>UBPA01000051.1 GCA_900467185.1 Hyphomicrobiales bacterium
GTCGAACTGATGGGCCGCGGCTATGCCTGGCTCGATACGGGAACGCCAGACAGCCTGCTGGATGCCGGCGAGTTCGTCGCGACGCTCGAACGTCGCCAAGGCTTCAAGATCGCCTGCCCGGAGGAAATCGCCTACCTGAACGGCTTCATCGACGCCAACCAGCTGGAAGTCCTCGGCAAGAAGCTCGGCAAGAGCACCTACGGCAAGTACCTCCTGTCGCGTCTGCAGGACGGCAAGATCTGAGCGACATCGTGCCGATCCATCGAACATGAAAAGAGGCGCAGGCTGTCGAGCCCGCGCCTCTTTTCACATAAACGACGCTTGAAACGATCTATCAGGCGTTGGTGTCGCGCAGAATCTCGAACAGGAACCAGACGCGCTTCTCACCCTCGTCGATCCAGTTTTCGAGCAGGCTGGCCGTGGCGACGTCGCTATGTTCGTCGCAGACGTCATGCAGTTCCCGCATGCTCTGGACCAGAGCTCCATTATCCTCGCGCAGTTCCGCCAGCATTTCGTGCGGGTGGACGAAGTCGGCGTCGTTGTCCTTGATCCGCTGCTGGCGGGAGATGTCACCGATCGACTTGAGGGTCGAGCCGCCGAGCTTGCGGACACGCTNNGCTCGGCCAGCGGGTCCGTGATGGCAAGCAGTTCGGCACCGTGATCGTCGAGCAGCAGATGGTAGTCTCGGAAGTTCGCGCCGGACATATGCCAGTGAAAGTTCTTCGTCTTCAGATAGAGGGCGAAGACATCGGCGAGAAGCGCCGAGGCGCCTCCGGAAATATCCTTGACGCCTGCCTGCGAAAGTCCGGTCGGCGTCTTCAGGTCGGCCTTGCGGCGTGATTTGACGGACGTATCCATGGGTTCTGGTCCTTGCCTTGGAGAAATGGGTCTTGGAAGATGGTGCCGGTGAGACGGCCATCGCTGGCACGTAGGGCCGGATCACAACGTCGTTGATGGCGGAGACGGGCGTCCGGCGATGTCGGTGTCCCAAGGCAGGAACGGATGAACTCCGGGGAAGTTCCCGCATGGCCGGCCGAAGCATCGCCCGTCGCAGGCATCCGCGAAGTTACGATCCCTTAAGCCTGCTCCTTTACGGCACCTTCGGGCCTTTCCTCTACACGTAGAGGGAACGAAGAATGGACCCAGAACCATGCCGCTAGCCCTGCGTAATTCCCCGTCGAGCACCTATGCGCGCGGCAACCTCGAAGACAGGCTGATACAGGCGCATCAGCGTATCGAGACGGCATTCCTCGACGGCGGCGCCTCTCTCGTGGCCGTCATGGAGCTCGTGACGGGGCTCGTCGGCACGCTCGATCGGGTCACCGGCGCCCTCGATGGCGAAACGACCCAGGCCGCGATCGCCGGTCTGCACCGGACGATCGCGGAGCTTGCGCGCCTGCCGGACATCATGGCGGAACGGCAACTTTCCTTCGACGAGATCGCCGATCTCTGCGCCGCATCGCGCCGTCATGTCGACGACATGCACGAGACGTTCCGCTACCTCAAGGTCTTCGCCATCACCGTGAAGATCACGGGCGCAGGCCTCGACGAATTTGCCGATTTCGCCGACGAGATCCGGGATCGCATCCATTCGGGCGCCAGCGAGATCGAGCGTTTCGCAGACGAGCTGAAGTCCATGCAGGGGGAACTCTTCACCGCGCGCAGCTTCTCCTCTTCCGTCCTCGGCGATTTTCGCGTCGCCATTCCAGAGATCGTCGCCAACCTCACCGGCAATGCGACCAGGCTGATCGCACAGCACGCGGCCATGGCCAAGCGCGCCGGCGAGGTCCGGGCCGTTGCCGCCAACGTCCAGACGAAGATCGCCGCGGCCCTTTCGGCCCTCCAGATCGGCGACATCACGCGCCAGCGGATCGAGCATGTCCAGGCGAGCTTCACGCACCTCGATGCGTTTCTCGAAGGCGACGGCCGGCATCTCGGCAGCGCCGAGAGAGACGGCATCGCCGCCTGCATCCTGCACCTGGCGCATGCCCAGCTGGACGAGACGCTGCAGGATTTCCGGACGAAATGCGCCAGCGTCTTCACGACGATCTCGAGCTTCACGGCGGATGCCTCCCGCATCCTCGACCTCAGGTCGGAGCTTGCCGGCTTTCGCGACGCGCCGGACGAGGACATTCTGAAGATCATCGCGCGCGACATTCGCCACGCCTGCGACCTCGCCGCCCGCGTCGAGGGGCGCAGCCGCGATGCAACCGCGCTCGTCGCCTCCGTCGTCGATGCGGTGCAGACGCTGATCACGGCGATCGAGATGATCCGGTCGATCAAGGTCGACATTCACTACATGGCGCTGAATTCCAATCTGCGATGCTCGCGGCTGGGCGATGCCGGGCGCTCGGTCAACGTCGTCAGCGGCGAGCTGCGTACGTTTGCCGGCCGGCTGGAAGAGCCCGCCGACAACGTCGTTGCCGGCATGCGGCGGATCGAAACCTCCGCCGCCTCGCTCTCGTCCGGCAGCGGCTCGGAGATCGCGAACATCGCAATGCCGCTCGACATGGCCCTCCAG
>UBPA01000049.1 GCA_900467185.1 Hyphomicrobiales bacterium
GTCCGAGGCGGCATGTCGGTAAAGCGGTTGTGCAAAGCCCGCGCTGTGTACGAGAGAAGGTTACGCCGCGTGATGACCGTCGGCACGCTGTCAGCGTTGGAGCTTGTCCGGGCGTTCTTTTCAATCGAAATTTCAGGCAGAGTTCTGCTACTCTCGGAATCAGCCATGATCCAAGCTCCTGATAGCTAGGGTGTGGTCAGGCCGAGTGCAGTGTTACCAGCACTCCACTCGGCCGCATTCATCAGGGCAGTGTGAATCAAGAGGCTATTTTGTCAAGGTTAAAATGTTGACGCCTGCGCAGGTGCGAATGGGACGGGCTGCTCTCAAATGGGGGGTGCGAGATCTTGCGGCGCGAGCAAATATTACTGCACCGACGGTGACCCGTATCGAAACCGGTAAGCCGGCATACGACGCAACGCTGGAAGCAATCCGCGTTGCGTTCGAAGCAGCGGGCCTGGAGTTCATCCCCGAGAACGGGGGAGGGGAAGGCGTTCGCTTCTCAGAGCCAATGCACCGCAGAGGAAGAGACGACACCTAGTCCACCGTCACCTGACAATGCTTTCTTTCTGTTCAATGGACGGTCATCTCTACCAGTCTCAACGTCCCCAGAACATCATCAACCAGAAAGCGGAGCGCCTGGCAGCCAAGCAGATTATGTTCTTTAACTTGCTCCTGGATCGCGGTGAGCAGCCACCCAGCGCCGGTAAAATCCTCTCATGCCTCGTGAACCTCGATCACTTCCAAGCAGGCCACGATCCGAGGCCGTGCATCGCCATTGTCGGTCGTGAAATCCGCGACCTGCTCCTGTGCTTGCCGATACGCTTGAGCGATACGGCGTCTATCCGCTGGCTCGCTTTGCAGCACGATCCCGGCCGCCCAGATCAGCGTTCTCGCGATGTCGTCGAACTCGTTTCTCATGCCGGATCAAACGCGCCTGCGAACTCCGGATCGGAATGGTAGGCGAGCTTGCGCGCGACGATCGGACGTCGTCCGGCAAGGAACAGAAGCTCGACCTCCTTTGGCAGATTGCGCACCTCGTCAGGTGTCATGAGAGCACGGCCAGTGTGCTGCTGGCTGAGCGAGATGCCAAGATCACTCGCATCGAGATTGCGTCCCATCGTCTGGAAGACGACGGTCGCCTGTCCAAGGAGATCGGAGATCAGCCGGGCACTCTCGTGATCGTTGACGCCGAACACCTGAAGGACGCCGGCATTCGACAGGAACGTGCCGGCTCGTTTCTCGTATGTGGCGCGCAGCTGATGGATGTCCTGCAGGATCGGCCCAAGCTGCACGCCGTAGCCGGCCATCAATCCCATGGCCTGGCTGACGGGCGCGAGATACCCAAGGCT
>UBPA01000019.1 GCA_900467185.1 Hyphomicrobiales bacterium
AGATTGGACCGCCGGCACCACGCAGAAAATGCTTCCAGTCGGCTGCGTAGGCTTTTCGTGTATTCGCGGAGCTGGCCGCTGCGACGTAGCCCCGGGCACGATCGGCAAGGTTGGCGAGATGGGTTGGCGTCTGATCGTCGCCGGCGGGAGAGGGGAGGGGGCTTCCGTCCGATACCTGCGGCGCGGAAACATCATGCCCAGCCGCCGTGCTGAGAGACGGCGCTGAGGTCTTCTCGACGTGGATTTCGGTGTTCTGCTCGATGATTTGGGCCATACTCTAAACTGGCAATAACGTCCGATAATGCTTTTGGAAGGAAGTTTCCCAATGCAGCGGAAGGAACCGCCGATAATTTGCTGTGCGATGACTTGGGGTGCGATACGCCTAACATTCGCGACAAATTTGGCCGCACTGAAAACACAGCTCAATTTTTGTCGCAAAAGTCAGGTGCAAAAGTCAGGCTTGTGCGACTGAGTTTTGCGACAAACTGGACGGCGTACGCGGCTTGCTGAAAACAGCAATGGTGGAACAGACGCCGACGAACTGCATAGCTACCCCAATTGCTTCGGCAGGGGTTGGGAAACGGCCCTCAAACAGGAAGCCGTAGGCGAGACCGAAGACCGTTTCAGCTACAATGAGCTGGGCCGCGAGCGCCAGCGGCAGGCGACGGGAAGCCAGTACCCAGCACCAGGTTGCAAACCACGAGCCAGCCAGCCCCATCATCAGCGCCCATACGATAAAGCGAGTGGTCTCCGAAGCGGATGCCGTGTTCGCGAGATCGAACGAAGCCAATGGCAACAGGAGAAGGCTTCCGATCGCCGCGCCGATTCCTTGTAGCCCTGTCCATTGCAATCCGTCCGGCGCGTCTGTGGATCGCATGACAGCCGCGTTCGCCAGACCGTAGGCGATCCAGATCGCCAGCGCTGCCGAGCTGGCAAGAACTCCGAGCAAAATTGACTCTGTATCCGCAACGTCGGCAGCGCTGACTGTCGCGGCGTTCACGATCGCTACTCCTGCCGCGATCAGCGCCAAGGGCAGGGCGAGAGCTTTCCAGGGTGCGGAACGGTCCCGGACATTGGCAATGATGGCTAGGAACACCGGCATGGTGCCGATGATGACAGGGGGCACGGCAGCACCGGCGAGCTGGACGGCGAAAGCAACGCTGATGAAGTACCCGACATATCCGGCCCCACCGAGGAGCAGCCCGGTCAGAAGCCGCGAGCGAGTAATGCCGATGGGTCGAAACCGTCTATCAGCCATCAGCAGCAGGCAGGCCAGGCCAAAGATGGCATAGCGGGCAATCGTCAAATCCCATGCGGTGAACGGCGCAACGGCGCGCGGGGCAATAAAGGTCAGCCCCCATAGTGCGCAAGCGGTGAGGCCGGCGATGATCCCAAGCAGCATGATTTTCTCCTGTTGGAGCCATCATGCAATGCGATCCGCACGATTTATATGGAATAGCAAGGGCTGCGCCTGTAGATAACTTGTTATGTCAAAGGCAAACACACCTCAGAACCTTCAAATTGCAAAATCGACGTTGGACGCCAAAGACGTGCAAATTCTTGCCGCACTCGATTCCGATGCTCGCTTGTCGATGAGCGAGCTTGCCCGCCTTGTCGGCATGTCCGCACCGAGCGTGTCGGAACGTGTTCGCCGGCTTGAGGCCACTGGAGTCATCAGGAGCTTTACCGTCGATGTGGACACGCGTGCCATTGGCTACCAGATCAGGGCGATGGTGCGAATCCGGCCGCTGCCCGGCAAACTCCACCTCGTCGAACGGCTCATTCAGGAGCGCCCGGAATTTGTCGAATGCGACAAGATCACCGGCGATGATCCATTCCTTGCCCGCCTCGTGGTCCATTCCATCGAGCAGATGGACGATGTTCTTGAAGCGCTCTCCGAGCACGCCGTCACCAGTACCGCCGTCATCAAGGGAACTTCCGTCAAACGTCGTTTGCCGCCCTTGTAACAAAAATCAGGACTTTTGCGACAAGAGGCGACCTCTCTATAGGTCGGCCGGCAGCTTCATTTGGCGTAAAGCCGAAGACGGGCTACGACCATTGTCGGCCATCTCTCGGTTTCTTTCGTTTGCTACGGCGAGCAGCGCTGATCGTTAGATGGAACTCTGTAATCGATGCATGATCTACTAGGGTTACCTCGCCAACGAACGGTTCCGCGACGATGCGGACGAGGCAGTCTACGTCTGCCCCGGGAATGCCGCTTATGTCACATGCCCGTCCTGCGCGCTGACGCGCGTCAGGGTCCTCCCGTCCCGATAGACGAGTTGGAGGCCGTGCTCGCGTTCCCAGTCGCAGGCGCAGGCTAGCGCGATGTAGATCGCCGGCTCCCCATCGGAATCGTCCTTCACGACCTGCAACTCCTCGTTGGAGACGTGCTGCCAGATCTCGGCCGGGTCCGAAATCCCGTACATTGCCTTGTCGGCTTCGTCGTCAGGGCCGATCGCTTCTAGGAACTCCTTGCAGTTCGCCAGCACAGCCGGCGAGGCCGCCAGCCGGTCCTCGCGCGTTAGCGCGAGGAAGTTCGCGAGCGCCGCGTCGATCCGCTTGGCGTCGCTCGGCCCGATATCCTGCAGCAGCACAGGCAGCGCGCGGCCGTCGAAATAGGGGATCGATAAGGGGGCGGCGAACCATGTGTCGCCGTAGTCGTCGGGTCGGACCCTGCCGAGTACGATCGATGAGAAGACGCGCGGCTTTGGTCTCGGCTTCGCCGCTTCGAACCTGCCGGCGAGCGTCGCGAACGCCGCCTCGCGCTCCGCCTCAGTCTCCGAGCGCGAGAGGCTGCGCAACTCCTGCATGTTTGTCGTCACCGTGCCGGTCGCCGTGTCGATCTCGAAACCCGCCACGGGGATAGTGGTGGTCACGCGGAGCCCCTTGTACGTCACGCTGGAAGGCAGCCGGAAAAAGGTCTGGAAGCCGACCATTCCGACGACGAGCACATGGCCCGCTTCCTTGCCAGCGATCGGCTTGCAGAATGCGTGCGGATCGCAGGGTAAGACGGCTGCAAGCACCCTCTGGTCTTCGTCGCAGGCCGAGAGCGGTGTGTTTTTCAGAAAATCAGCCAGCCTGTCTTCGTCAAAGACGATTTCGTTCAGTTTTGGCTGCGGCTCCATCGGCGCCTCCTTTCGTTCTTTTCGTTTTTGCTCCGATGCATCGGGACTTGCGCCCGAGATGCCGGTTTTGAGCGCGGACCACGCTTACCCCGCCAGTCGAGCGCCACCAATGAAGGTTTCGAACTCGTTCCAGTCTCATATGCGATGATCACCACCCTGAAATAATCCAGGGCACGCCTTCGATATTATCCTGACTTTTGCAGCGCTGCAAAATCAGGATTTGCGCGACAGCATGTCAGCTTTGCGCCAACGGTGGAGGTTGTATTCCATTAGAAAGATTTAGGATAACGTTGTGCTGGTCCTCGCCATCACGAGGTCGATGAGCCTGAGGAAGCTGGACAGTGACTTTTTCCGAAAGTTATCTAGGGAAACTGCGAGCGAAGGTTGGGTCAGGGACAATTCTTGTTCCGGGAGCACGTGTGGTTGTGACACGTGAAGACGGGCACGTGCTTATGCAGCACAGAAGTGACTTTGACGTTTGGGGAATTCCAGGTGGAAACGCTGAAGAAGGCGAAGACCTTGAGTCTATCGCTATTAGAGAAACGTTAGAGGAAACAGGTATTCGGATTTGGAATCTGCTTCCTTTTGGTTTTGGTAGCGATCCTGCGTTCGAGACAGTCACCTTTCCTAACGGTGACGTCTGCCAGTTCTTCGCCATGATGTTCTACACGTCGCATTATGAGGGCACACCTATCGTTGCTGACGACGAATCCAAAGCGGTAGAGTGGATAGACCCTAGCAACTTGCCTGTCATGCTTCCCAACATGCGTCGAAGTATTGAGGCCTTTCAGGAATTTGAACGTACCCGCGTCTTTCAGATGATCTAGTGCTCTCGAAGACCGGTTTGGGGCCGAAAGCGGAATTCATGTTTGTCGCAAATCTCCGATTTTAGCTTGGGTTTTGCGTCCCACTTTTGCAACGTCGCGAAACGGGAACTTTTGCGACGGGTTTGGTGGACGCTATAACCCGGCAGCTTTGGTTAGGTTGATACGGAAGCGATCACGCCGCCGCTGATATCTGCGAGTCATCTCAGCTGATACATGCCCCAACTGTTTCTGGACGTAACGCTCATCGACCTCCGCGGACGAGGCGAGCCCGGCGCGCAGCGAGTGTCCGGAAAACTTGAACCCCCGCTCGATCTCGCTGAGGTCACCCCGCACACCGGCAGCCATCGCCGCCCGTTTCACCAGCCGCGCCACTTCCTTGTCGTTCAGACGATCGGCCCCAACAGCTTTGCCCTGGCCCGTCACGCGGCGGAAGAGGGGACCATGGCCAAGTTTTGCGAACTTGATCCAGGTCTCGACGGCGACGACCGGGCAGGTGGCATCCGAGCTGCCGCGGCCGATTTCGACCTCCCGCCATCCGGTCTTGCCGCGTAGGACGAGGAGCATTCCTTCATCGTAGACTTCGATCCAGCCGCGGCCGTCTTCGGTTTGATCTGCTTTGAGATCGAGACCAACGATTTCTGAACGACGCAGGCCGCCGGCGTACCCGATGAGCAGCATGGCGCGATCACGCAGGCCACGCAGCGAACCACGATCCAGCGTCTCCAGCATCGCGATGAGATCCTCGGCCATGACGGCTTCCTTTTGGACCGGTGGCCGGGCGTGGCTGTTGTGAATGCCAGACAGCACCGTCGCAACATGACGATCCTTTCGATCGAGCGTGAGCCCGCGCTGGGCATAATTTCATGAGAGAGAAGAAAGACGTCGCTCGATCGTCGATACCGCGTTCGCCTTCATGCCGCGCGTCGCCGCGCCCGACGCGCAGGCGGTGATGTAGAGACCAACGGTCTGCGGCTGCGGGGGGAGGGGAGACAGGCCGGACCGGCGGCACCAGGCGGCAAAGTGCTTCCAGTCTGCGGCATAGGCCTTTCGGGTGTTGGCGGAACTGGCGGCTTCGACATAGCTACGGGCTCGCTCCGTGAGGCTGGCGAGATGGCTTGGTGCTTGATCCGCGCCTGTAGGCGAGGGGAGAGGACGGCCGCCCGACACCTCCGGCGCGGGAACATCACGCTCTGGCGCCACGTCGAGACAGAGCAGAGGTCTCCTAAAAGTGATTTTCGCTGTTCTGGTCGTTCATTTGGGCCATTTCTCTAGAATGAGAAAAAGGTCCGATAAGTCAACGTTATCGGATGTAATCTGGAAGCGACAGTGTGTGCGGATAGAACGGTTTTAATGGCGTCTTCCGCACATCCGAGCTACACTCCTTCCATGACTTTGCGCAATGTGCCGGTCGCTTCTGCCGCTGCCCCCGGCTTCATCCTGCTGTCACGGTCGGGCTCGCCGCGCCCTGTCGAGACAGAAGGCGACGCGGCCTTCTCAGCCGGCATCGCCCTGAAAACGCTGGACGATCTCGTTCGCAGCGAGCGGTGTGGGCGGGCTGCTGGCGCGCGCGTCTGGCCCTTCGATCCGCTGCTGCCGCCGTGCGCCTGACGGGGCGCACCGAGGGGGAGGCCGAGCTGCGGGATGCCCTGCTGTTGTCGTCGGACGCCGGTGGTCTTGGTCCGGCTGGAAACGTCTATTCCGCCTACCGGAATCTCAGTGCCCGCAAGGGTCCCGTGAGCACCGAGTTCCTTCAGGAACTCGACGTGTTGCTTTCGCTGCGCTGGGACGATCATGTGGCCGGCGTGGTCGACCTGCTCGATGGCGCGCTACAGTCGCCGCGATCTGCGCCCTTTGCCGCGGCCGATCTCGTGTCCGTAATCCAAGCGTTCGCCCGGAGGCCGAACGCTTGGCCTGGGCGCTGGCCGACGCGTTGATGGCGCAGCGGCTCGGCTGGACACAGCCGGTGTTTCTCCTGATGGCGCAGCGCAACGGACCGGCGTTCCGCACGCTGGGTGGCCGCGGAGGATAGTGGCGGTGTCCTAAATTTTTGCAGATAGAGGCCCTGTGGCTTCGGGATCTACAACCTCCGACAAGTTCGATCTTGACGCATAATGCAGGCGCCCAATATTCGCAGCGGTTTATGAGGAGATCATCATGCGCGGTGCATGTTCGAATTCGAGTTCGGCTGATGAGCGGGCGAAATCCGTGAAAGGCGATTTGGACCGCACGAAAGCGGCAGTCACCGAAATGCTGGCAAAGGAAGATGCCGAGCGGCGCGCCAAAAATGAACGGCTGCGTGCAATGCGCCTAGCGGAAGCGGCCAGCACCTGAGCGATCCATCGCAGTCCTTGCCTTGTTTTAGCGGTAGGCGGTATCAACAGAAATTCTCATCTGATTTGGAGAACGTTGTGCCCGATGAAACCACCGGTAATGATCCCGCCATCTCGATTACGGCCCGTATCGTCGCCGCCTACGTCGTCAAGCACACGGTGCCTGCCGCACAGCTGTCAATGCCGCGTGAATTTTCCCCAGAAGTGCCGAAGTAAAATTCCCCACTTATGCCGACGTGGACGCCAGGGAGTACTGAGGATTTTTCGGCGGCCGCCCGCGCGGTTTTTGAGGTGGAGCGAATGCCGGTGGCGCGATGAGGGCTTTGGAACGGACATGCTCCGGCATGAGTTCGTCATCCTGCCGGAGCCGGTAGCTGGACCCTTCGATCTGAACGACGACGGCATGATGCAGCAGTCTGTCGAGCAGCGCCGTTGCGACAACGGGATCGCCGAAGACATCGCCCCATTCAGCAAAGCCGCGGTTTGACGTCAGGATCATTGCTCCTCGTTCATATCGCGCATTGACGAGTTGGAGGAACAGATTGCCGCCGCCCTGGACGACGGGACGGGCAGATACCCGATCTCATCGACGATGAGCAGGCTCTGCCTGCAGAAGAAGCGGATGCGTTCCTGGAGCCGACCTTCGCGTTCTGAACGGGCAAGCGAACCGATCAGGTCAGCGAGGGTCGTGAAGTATACGCTCTTTCCAGCCTTCACGGCTTCAACGCCGAGCGCCGTGCCAAGATGGCTCTTGCCTGTTCCCGGTGGGCCGAGGAAATGAACCGCTTCGTGACGATCGACGAAGCCGAGCTGTGCCAGAGTGAAGATGCGATCACGGTCCAGCGAGGGCTGGAAGGTAAAGTCGAAGCCAGCCAGGGTCTTGATCGTTGCAAGTCTGCCCATGCGCAGAGCTGTCTTGATGCGGCTGTTCTCGCGCAGGGTGAGTTCCTCCGACAGGAGGATATCGATCGCCTCAAGGGCCGACAGCTCACCGTGCTCGAGGCGGCGCACGACATGGTCGAGCGCTTCCAGTGCGCGGCATCTTCAGTCCGACGAGATCATGACGAATACGGTCGATCATCGATGGCATCGGGTCGAGGGTTGCGCTCATGGTCGATTCTCCTGTGCCAGGACCTTGCCGACGGCATCATAGAAGGCGAGCGATCGCTGTAGCACGGTATCGCCGGCGGGTTTGACGACATGGGGTTCCTGCCGTGTCCCCGGCCGGTGTTGCGGCTGAATAGGTCGCCGATGATCAGGATGAACCCTGCGCTGTCTACGCCCCTCCAAGACGGGATGAGCTGCGATCACCGTGCCGTTCTCGAAGATGCGGACCTCGTCGGCGAGAGAGTGGACCTCAACCATGCGACTGCGTGTGGCATCCGGAACGCTGTAGGTGTTGCCGCCAACGCTGACCATGCCTTCCCGTGATACGCGTCGCTCTAGCTTCAGAACGGATTTGAACGGTGCCAGGGGTAGCGGCCGCAGATACGGCCGCTCCTCGGCGAAGGCCTCGTTGACGACACGCTGGGTCGTCGCGTGCTTCCTTGGATTGGCAACGGTGTCGAGCCAATGCCGGAGCTGGGCGTTCATGTCGTCGAGATTGCGGAACGAACGAGCGAGGAAGAAGTCTTCGCGGATATACCGAAACGGCCGCTCGACCTTGCCTTTTGTCTTGGCTCGGTAGGCCTTGCACGCCTTAGGATGGAATCCATAATGGCGGGCGAGGTCGATGAGAGCACGGTTGTAGATGATACCCTCCGTCTGACCTTCGCCGATAACGGCAGTCTTCATCCGGTCGTAGAGCACCTCCCGCGGCGCACCACCAATCGCCTCGAAAGCGGCGATGTGGCAACGCAGGACGGTCGGCAGGTTCTGATGCATGACGAAGCGTGCCCAGATGAGGCGGCTGTGACCCAGCACCATTGAGAACAGCCAAACGATCCTCGGCGTCATCGGTTCGTCGGTGAAGACAACGTGGAACTGGGCGAAATCGACCTGGGCCTGCTCGCCGGGCGACGTCTCGAAACGAACCTCATAGCCCTGACGTGTCGGAGGTCGAACATCGCGAAGAAAATCCGTGACCGTCGTGTAGCCTCCTGAATAGCCTCGCTCCTTGAGCTCGCGTAGCAGCCGACTATTCGTGGAAATATCTTGGCGAGGATGGCGCACGACTGAGCCACGGGCAATCCGTCGTGAACAATCTCAGGTTTGGAAAAAAGTCCTGGATGATCTTCGTCAAAACGGTGGCGGCGTAGAAGGGCTTTCCGCAATGCTGTCGATACCAGAGTCTGAAATTGTAAAGCTTCTTTTCGGGCTCGTGACGGTTGCCGTGCCGTCTTCAACAAATACGACCTTAACTCCCGGACGAGGCACTCTGAGGCTCGTCAAGTAAATTGGCAGAAATTGTTCTTAGTCGACCTGATGACGACTGATTGGTGCCTTGCGTACTGTCTAATCTATCCCTATATTGGGATGGATTGATGAAAGAGTGGTGCTTGTCCCAAATCCAGAATTTCACGCTGAGCGAAGCAGGGTATGTCCTGGGCAGAACCCCGGCGATGCTCAACAAGGCGGTTGACACAGGTGTCATTCACGCCCGGCAAAAGAAGGTGGGGAACATGGTTCAGAGGCTCCTTGGCCCGGCCGAACTGCGCTTCCTGCGGCTTGCAGATGAACTCGACAAGGACCTGACGCCAGCAGGGCGGCGTCGGCTCTATGGTGCCTTGCGCAAATTGCCCGATGATGCTCACAAACTCCAGCTCGGTAGGCTTGAACTGGATCTTGGGCAAATCGACACCGATCTTAAGGACCGAATGGCCAAACTCGAAGCAGTCAGAGGTAGGATTGAAAGCACGGGCGCCCGAGGAGAGGCGGTTGTTCGCGGGACGGCAATCTCGGCGCACCTTATCGCGGCATTGGCGCGGGAAGAGGGCATTGATGTCGTCCTCGCGGATTTTCCCTCCATGACGCGGGATCAGGTCGAAGCTGCAGTCGAGTATGCCAAGGCTTACCCAAAGCGCGGTCGTCCCTATCCAACGAAGAGCCTGAAGAGCACTTTGGCCGATTTGGCTGATGCTGGTGCATTCGATGATGACGGTGACCCTGGTGAAGTCGCACCAAGGGCCATTCCGTGACGCTTTATCTGCTCGATGAAAATGTTCTCCGTGAACTCAAGCACGGCGGACACAAGAATGTGCGTCAATGGATCGCGACGGTCGATGACACGGATCTTCGGCTGAGCGTCGCGACGCTATTCGAAAAGCGTCGGGGAGCCGAAGCATTGATGAAGCGTGAACCGGAACGCGCTCAAAGGATCCTTGATGGAATCGAGATGCTCGAAAAATCGTTTTCTGATCGCATCATTCCGATTGACGGGCCGGTTGTCGCCGAGTGGACGCGCCTTCTCGGAAGCAAGAACAAGGACCGATGGGACGTTGCACTGGCCGCGACCGCACGCGTCCACGGGCTCGTGGTGGTGACGCGAAACGTCACCGATTTTACGGGGCGTGGTGTTCGAATCCTCAATCCGTTCAAGTCACCCCCGGAGGTGTTGGATATTTAGGCGACCGCTCCGACGCGCACCGTTTCTTTCGGCGTTATGGGTTGGTTTGCATCTTCGCTTGGAGCGTGAGGCCCAGCGCGGAAATGACCTTGAGTATTGTCACCAGTTCCGGATTGCCATCTTTTCCGAGCGCCCTGTAAAGGCTTTCTCTAGCCAACCTGTTGGTTTCCGCGCGGAATTGAGCCGGTGGGGGTGCGGATAAAAAGTTGGACTGTTTTATAAGAGGAGGTCGAGACTTCTACGATATTCGACCGGGCTGAGTGAGCCCAGCGATATCTTGATGCGCTTCTCATTGTACCAGCAGATATAGGCATCCACCTCGCCGACGAACTGTTCGATGGTCATGGCCTTCCACTCCCGAGGATAGAAGAGTTCGTTTTTCAACCGGCCGAAGAAGCCTTCGCACGCGGCGTTATCTTGCGAGCAACCCTTTCGGGACATCGAGCGAACCAGTTTCGCTTCGCTGATCCGGGTTAGCCAGCCTGGCCAGCGATAATGAGCTCCGCGATCGGAATGAACGATTGGCCGTTCTTCAACTTCGGTCACGGTCACAATGGCTGCATCCAGCATGGTGTTGACCAGCCCTGCATCGGGTTGCGTTCCAATCGACCAACTGATGACCATGCCGTCGAAGCAGTCGATGATAGGCGAAAGGTAGACCTTCCCAGCTGGGATCTGGAACTCGGTGATGTCTGTCAGCCACTTCACGTTCGGCGCATTCGCATGGAAGTCGCGATTGATTATGTTCTCGGGCGCCGGACTGATTTCTCCCATATCGGATCCGAAACGCTTTCGACGTGGTCTTGCGACCACCAGTTGCTCCTGCTTCATTAAGCGCTGGACCACCTTTTCCGAGATTGTCACGCTCTGCCTGGCCAACGACGCTTGTAGTCTGCGATAGCCGTAACAACGATGGTTCGTTTCAAAGATTTCCGTCATGCTGCGGCGGATGGCGACATATTTGTCTGCCAGGCCCGCGCGGATCCTGTGGTAGAAGTAGGAGCTGCGCGCCAAGCCCAATTGGGCAAGCAGTTCCGGCACTCGATAGATATTCCTAAGGGCGTCAACCAGCTGTGTCTTCTCCCGATTACTCAGGATCTGCAGATCGACGCCCAGGCCTTTTTTTAGCAGTTCATTGGCCTTCTTTAGGAGATCATGCTCGAGTTGCAACTGGCGGACATCACGCTGGAGGGCTTCAAGCTGTCGCTCGAGTTCCTCACGTTCTGGCGCTTTAGCGTTCGTTTTGGGGCGTTTCATGGATGAAAAAGCCTCATGACCGAGAAGCTGGTCTCTCCAGTTATACAATGCCGGCCTTGAGACGCCCAGCC
>UBPA01000043.1 GCA_900467185.1 Hyphomicrobiales bacterium
GTCCGAGGCGGCATGTCGGTGAAGCGGTGCTGCAAAATCCGCGCTGTGTACGAGAGAAGGTTACGCCGCGTGATGACCGTCGGCACGCTGTCAGCGTTGGGGCTTGTCCGGGCGTTCTTTTCAATCGAAATTTCAGGCAGAGTTCTGCTATTCTCGGAATCAGCCATGATCCAAGCTCCTGATAGCTAGGGTGTGGTCAGGCTGCTCTTGGTGGTGCGAACACCATGGGCAGCCGCTTTACAGCATGGGAGACTACCGTTGCAGCTCAGAATGGGCAAGCTAATTCACAACAGGGTTGTGAAATGAACTTCATGCAGTGCAAGCTGGCGCGCGTTTCGTTGGGCTGGGGGGTGAGAGAACTCGCGCTTGCAGCCAATGTTTCGACTCAGACCATCAGTCGGCTTGAAGCGGGTGGGCAACTTCGTCCCAGTACGGTAGACGGCATCAGAAAAGTGCTTGAAGATGCCGGGATAGAGTTCATCGATGAAAGCGAAGATGGCGGCGTCGGGATCCGGCTGAAAGCCAGATCCTCTGGCACTTGACTCAATATGGGGCCGCCTATTGAACCGGTATAATTGTGCAGTTGCACAGAGTTTCTTGCGCTATCGTTGTACGCACGCAAGTCCCGTTATGAGACCGCTACATACCTCTAGGATTTGTTTTCATGCCGGATCAAACGCCCCTGCGAACTCCGGATCGGAATGGTAGGCGAGCTTGCGTGCGACGATCGGACGTCGTCCGGCAAGGAACAGAAGCTCGACCTCCTTTGGCAAACTGCGCACCTCGTCTGGTGTCATGAGCGCACGGCCGGTGTGCTGCTGGCTGAGCGAGATGCTTAGATCGCTCGCATCGAGATTGCGTCCCATCGTCTGGAAGACGACCGTCTCCTGCCCGAGGAGATCGGAGATCAACCGGGCACTGTCGTGATCGTTGACGCCGAACACCTGGAGGACGCCGGCATTCGAGAGGAACGTGCCGGCGCGCTTCTCGTACGTGGCGCGCAGCTGATGGATATCCTGCAGGATCGGCCAGAGCTGGACGCCGTAGCCGGCCATCAATCCCATGGCCTGGCTGACCGGCGCGAGATACCCAAGGCT
>UBPA01000017.1 GCA_900467185.1 Hyphomicrobiales bacterium
AGAATGTACCCGGCTACACGTTTAAATCACATAATAAAGATTATGGAACATAAATGACATGGAATGCGCTGATCCGAGTGATATCACTTGCTTCACCGAGATCAACGAGCATCGTCTTTCCGACGACCACAGCGCACATTGCAGACGACAGCACGCCGTTCCAAGACGATATCCCTGAGCCGCCGGTTCCCATTCTATTGACGCGATGGCGGCAGCGCGTCTAATCCACGGAACGTTTTCTTTCCCCAAGCGATGAGATGGCCCGTGACCGACACCAATCAGCGTATCCTCCCCGACGCCTTCATTCCCGAGCTTCCGGGACGCTACAACGGCAAGGTCCGGGAGAACTACGATCTGGCGGACGGGCGGCGGATCATCATTGCGACGGATCGGCTCAGCGCGTTCGACGTCGTGTTGACCGCCATCCCCTTCAAGGGACAGGTGCTCACGCAGACGGCGCGGTACTGGTTCGAGCAGACGGCGGATATCTGCCCGAACCATGTTCTCGACTATCCCGACCCGAATGTCGTGGTGGGCACGCGGCTCGATATCCTGCCCGTGGAAATCGTCGTGCGCGGCTATCTTGCGGGAACGACGAGCACATCAATTCTGACAAAGTATCGCAACGGCGAGCGATCCATGTACGGAACGCGCCTGCCGGACGGCATGAAGGATAATGAGAAGCTGCCGACGGCGATCATCACGCCGACGAGCAAGGCTTTCGACGGTGGTCACGACGAGCCGCTTTCGGCCGAGGAGATCCTCGCACAGAAACTCCTGACGCCGGAACAATGGCAAACAGTGTCGTCCTACGCGCTGGCACTCTTTCAGCGTGGACAGGAGCTGGCGGCAAAGCGTGGGCTGATCCTCGTCGATACCAAGTACGAGTTCGGCACCGACGCGTCCGGGCGTATCGTGCTGGCCGACGAGATCCACACGCCGGACAGCAGCCGCTACTGGATCGCGGAGAGCTATCCGGAGAGTTTCGCGACAGGCGGACGGCCGAAGAGCTTCGACAAGGATTTCGTGCGCGCCTGGGTCACCGAGCGTTGCGATCCCTACAAAGATCCGATCCCCGCAATCCCGGACGCGCTGATCGATCAAACGTCCAAGGTCTATATCGAGGCCTATGAGACGATCACCGGCGAGCGCTTCGAGCCCGATCTGCGTGGTGCGACCGTTCTCGATCGCGTCCGGGACAATCTCGCGCCCTACTTCGGATAGAGCCCGCTTCAGGCCTCGATCACGATCTGCAGACCGTCATAGGCCGGCTCCACGTGAGCCGGCGTTTCGCACATGACGGTCTCGTAGTCGAGCGGCACATGCATATGGGTCAGGATCGCGCGTTGCGGGGCGATCGTCTCGATCCAGCCGAGCGACTGTTCAAGCGAGAGATGGCTCGGATGATACTGATATTGCAGCGTATCGATCACTAGCGTGTCCAATCCGCCGAGCTTATCGACCGTTTCCGGCGGAAAATCGCTGACATCGGTGCAGTAGGCAACGTCGCCGATGCGGAAGCCGAGCGAATGGATCGAGCCGTGCATCTGCAGCAGCGGCTGGAACGTGATCGTGCCGCCGGCGCCGTCGACCTCGAAGGGTTCGAGCGACGGTTCGATCAGGCAGGCACGGATGATCGGCGGATAGTTGCTTCCGGGAGGCGATTCCAGACAGTAGGCGAACCCGTCGCGGATGCGGGCGAGTGTGAGGGCGTCGGCCCAGATCGGTGTCTGGCGCCGATTGTGGATGACGAATCCCCGAAGGTCGTCGATGCCGTGGAGATGGTCGGCATGCGAATGCGTGTAGACGACGGCGTCGAGGTCCCTCACCCCGGCCGATAGAAGCTGCTCGCGCAGGTCAGGGCCCGTGTCGATCAGAACCGTCGTCCGGCCGCCGTCCTCTGCTACCTGCTCGACCAGAAAGGCTGCCCGCAGCCTGCGGTTTTTCGGATTCTGCGGATCGCAGGCACCCCAGTCGCCGGTGATGCGCGGCACGCCCGGAGACGATCCGCAGCCGAGAATGGTGAAAATCCGCCGTGCCGCCATCGATGTCACCGGTTCAGGATCGCGGCATCTTGGAGAAGATGCGCAGAGCGTTTTCGGTGGTCACGGCCGCGATCGCGTCGATGGATAGCCCGAGCGTTTCGCCGAGAACCTGCGCCGTGTGCGCGACATAGGCCGGCTCGTTGCGCTTGCCGCGAAATGGTTTCGGCGCGAGGTAGGGCGCATCGGTTTCCACCAGCAGCCGATCGTGCGGAACGGTGAGGGCGATGGCGCGCAGTTCTTCGGATTTCGGAAAGGTGAGGATGCCGGAGAAGGAGATATATCCGCCAAGCTCCACGCCGACCCGTGCCAGATCCGGCCCGGACGAGAAGCAATGCAGGATGAACGGGAACGCCCCCTTCCCCGTCTCGCGCGTGAGAATTTCCGCCATGTCGTCGTCCGCCGAGCGGCTGTGGATGACCAGCGGCAGCCCGGTTTCTCGTGCAGCGGCGATGTGACGGAGCAGGCCGGTCTTCTGGTCCTCCGGCTTTTGCGTGTCGTAGAAATAATCGAGGCCCGCCTCGCCGATCGCGACCACCTTCGGATGCGCCGACAGCCGGACCAGATCCTCCGTCGTCACGTCCAGTTCCTCATTCGCATTGTTCGGATGGGTTCCGACCGAGCAGAACACGGTATCGTATCGCTCGGCGACCGCAAGAATCGTGTCGAAGCGTTTGACGCGCGTGCAGATGGTGACGAGCTTGTGGACGCCGATCTCGGCCGCGCGGGCCACGATGGCGTCCCGCTCGGCCTCGAAATCCGGAAAATCGAGGTGGCAATGCGTATCGATCAGCAACGGAGCAGTCACGGTCAAGCCTCGGGCGGGACGTAGCGCGGGAAGACCGGCTTCGGCGCTTCAAGGGGCGTTCCCGACGTCAGCCGGCCCGCCTCACCAAGGAAAGCGAAGCTGCGGCGGTCCTCGGGCACCGCCACGAGGTCCAGCAGCTTGGCCGAAGAGCTCGGCATGAAGGGCTGCAGCAGGATCGCCACCTGGCGCACGACCTCCGCCGTCACATAGAGCACCGTCGCCATGCGTGTGGGGTCGGTCTTCTTCAGAGCCCAGGGCTCCTGGCCTGCGAAATACCGGTCGGCTTCCGACACCACCGCGATGATCGAGGCGAGAACCTTGTGAATGGCGAGCGCATCCATGTCGCTGCGCGTCGAAGCGTGCAGGGCATCCGCAGAGGCAAGCATGGCCGCGTCGGCTTCGCTTAACGGGCCGCAGGCCGGAATGGCGCCGTCGCAGTTCTTGACGATCATCGACAGGGAGCGGCTGGCAAGGTTGCCGATGCCATTGGCGAGATCCGAATTGATCCGCGTCGCGATCGCCTCCTCGCTATAGCTCCCATCCTGCCCGAAGGAGACTTCGCGCATGAAGAAATAGCGGATCGGATCGAGACCGAAATGCTCCACCAGATTGACCGGATCGACCACATTACCGAGGGATTTCGACATCTTCTCGCCCTTGTTGAGCAGGAAGCCGTGGGCGAAAACCTTTTTCGGCAGCGGCAGGCCGGCCGACATCAGGAAAGCGGGCCAGTAGACGGCATGGAAGCGAATGATGTCTTTGCCGATCATGTGGATGCTTGCCGGCCAGTACTTGGCGCGCGGGCCTTCCGGGTCCGTCAGGGCGCCGGTGGCCGTGATGTAGTTCGTCAGGGCATCGACCCAGACATACATGACATGCGCCGGATCGCCGGGCACGGGAATGCCCCAGTCGAACGTCGTGCGCGACATGGAGAGGTCTTTCAGCCCGGACTTCACGAACGAGATGACCTCGTTGCGGCGCTCGGCGGGCCCGATGAAATCCGGATTGTCTTCGTAGTGCTGGAGCAGCCGGTCCTGATAGGCGGAGAGGCGGAAGAAATAGCTCGCCTCCTCCACCCACTCCACGGGCGTGCCCTGCGGTCCGTAGCGCACGCCATCGGCGCGGACTTCGGTCTCGCTTTCCTGATAGTAGGCCTCGTCACGCACGGAGTACCAGCCGGAATAGGCATCCTTGTAGAGGTCGCCGGCGTCAGCCATCCTGTTCCAGATGACCTTCGCGGCCTCGTGGTGGCGCGGTTCCGTCGTCCGGATGTAGTCGTCGTTCGAGCCTTCAAGCAGCTTTACCATCGCCTGGAACTCGGCCGCATTGCGATCCGCCAGTTCTCCCGGCGTCAGGCCCTCCCGGCGTGCCGTCTGCTGCATCTTCTGCCCGTGCTCGTCCGTCCCCGTCAGAAAGAACACGTCTCGCCCGTCCAGCCGCTCGAACCGCGCCACGACATCGGTCGCGATCAACTCATAGGCATGGCCGATATGCGGACGCCCATTGGGGTAGGCGATGGCGGTGGTGATGTAGAAGGGGGATGTGTCTGTCATGGCGATTGTGAACTTCTGGGTGTGAGCTTTTCTGGCCTGCCCCGCTCTTAAACCATCCCACGGGCGGTGGGAATGGAAACCCTGCAAAAAGCGACCGGGCTTCTTGACGGAAATGGTCTGTCGGAACAAAAAAGGAACGAAGGGAGATGGGGTCATGTTGGGAAAATTGCAGAAAGACTTCGAGCGGGCCTCTGTTCGCTATGCGGAAACGACCGGCATTCTGCGGGACGACGACTGGTTCATCCTCAAGCTCGTCGAGGAGATGGGCGAGGTCACGCAAGCATGGAACCGGCTGAGCGGACGGGCGCGCCGAAAGGGCTTCGACGAGGAGACGTTGAGAACCGCCTTGGAAGACGAGACCGCCGATCTCCTCGGCCATGTCCTGCTCTTCGCCCATCGGCACGGGCTCGATCTCGATGCCGCCGTCGAACGGAAGTGGCGCTTTTCGCCTGTGGGAACGGATGGGACTGCGCCCTGATCTCTAGAACCGGCCGGCCGTCCGGAGATCATCGAGAATCGAGAGGACGGTCTGCTTGCGGTCGAGATTGTAGGCGTCGGCGACCGTCAGCCGCTCGGACAGGTCCGAGGAAAGCCGCGCGAACCGTTCGGCCGCGGCCAGATCGCCGCCAAGGCCGGCCGCCTTGGCCTGTACGCTCACGTGTCGCGCGACAAGCGTCGCGAAAAAGGCAAAGATCGTATCGCTGTCCTTTGCCGCCAGGATGTCGCCGAGCTTGTGCATCTCGCGCCGTGCCGGCGCGTCGTCGGGATGGCCGAGCATGTGGTCGAAGGCGTCGATGATGTCGAGGCCGCCATAGTTGATCAGCTTCAAAGCCTCGGAAACGCTGCCCTTCGCGGCCGCAAGCACGCGCTCCCCCCGCTCCCCCTCCAGCCGGATATCGAGATGCGCCAGTGCCCGGGTCATGTCATCGTCGGCAAGGGGTTTTAGTGCCAGTGGCAGGCAGCGTGAGCGGATGGTGGGCAGAAGGCGGCCGGGTGTGTGGGTGAGAACGAGGAACATCGACCGCTTTGGCGGCTCCTCCAGAATCTTGAGGATGGCATTGGCCGCATTCCGGTTGAGATCGTCGGCCGGGTCGATGATGACGATGCGCCAGTTGCCGGTACCTGAGGTTTGCGCGAAGAACCGCCCTGCCCGGCGCACCTCGTCCACGGTGATCGCACTTTTTACCTTGCCGGTCTTCTCGTCCACCGGACGCGTGAGGTGCAGAACATTGTGCGACGACCCGGCCGCAATCTGCCGGCTGACGACAGAACCCGGATCGGGATCGGCAATCTCCGGCGGTGCATCGGCCGGCTCGGGATGGCTGAGAATGTGGTTGGCGAAGCGAAAGGCGAGCGTCGCCTTGCCGATCCCCTCCGGCCCCTCGATCAGAATGGCGTGATGTCCCTTGCCGGAGCGATAGCCGGCCGCGAGAAAAGCCTGCGCCTCTTGGTGCCCGAACAGCGCGCTGTTGTCAGATGGCGCGATCGCGCCGTCGAGGACATCGGATCGACTGTCGGTCATGCGTCTCGCCTTTCCGCCTGCCGCTGCGCGATGCGCGCTTCCACGGTTGCCAGCACATCGTGTGCAATGGCATCGACGGACCGGGAGGCATCCACCACGCGACACCGCGCGGGATCGCGCGCGGCAATGTCGAGAAAGGCCTCGCGGCGCTTCTCATGCGTTTCCAGTTCTTCCTTCTCGAAGCGATCCGGTACGGCACTCGCCATGTCCGCGGCCTCCGACGCCCGCGCCCGCGCCCGCGCGAGCCCGCTCGCTGCCGGCATGTCGAGAATGATGGTGATGTCGGGGCGTAGCCCATTGATCGCCAGCCGCTCTAGACCGTCGATGAGATTTTCGGGAAGATTGCCGGTGATGCCCTGGTAGACGCGGGAGGAGTCCATGAAGCGGTCGCAGAGAACCATGCAGCCATCTTCCAGCGCGGGGCGGATCACGGTTTCCACATGGTCGCTGCGTGCGGCGGCAAAGAGTAGCGCTTCCATGCGAACCCCGTAGGATTCCGCAGCCCCTGACAGGATCACGTGCCGCACCGCTTCGGCCCCGGCTGAGCCACCGGGCTCGCGGGTGATGCGCACGGCATGGCCTTGCGCTTCCAGCGCACCGGCCAGACGACGGATCTGGGTCGATTTGCCGACCCCCTCGCCGCCTTCGAATGTCACGAACATCGCATCAGCCGTCAATTCATTGCCTCAATCGTCGCGATCCCGAGCCCGGAGAACAGCCCAGGGGAGACGTTCCAGTAGCCTATTGTGCATCGTCTGAAAACATACGTGCCGGAAAAGGACGCAGGGCCGCCCGAGCAGGCGCGGCGCCGTAGACGTTCGTCCTCAAAGCCAGAAGAACAGCAGTTCCTGCAAGGCATCCGCAGCACGGCTCGTCAGCGATCCGGCCTCGACCGATGCAGCCGTCTTCAGCGGCACCTCCCGCAACAGCTGCTCTCCATTCCAGATGCGCAGCGTGCCCGCGACCTCCCCTGCCCGCACGGGCACCGTCAGAGGCCAGCGATAGACGACGCGGGCTGTCAGCTTCGCGGGTGTTTTTACCGGAAGGAGAATATCGACGGGGCCCGCGGTCACCAGCCCGACGGCAGCGCGGTCGCCGCCGTAGACGCTGGCTTCCGCCACCGTCTCGCCCTCGGCAAAGAGCCGCTTCTCCGAGAAGTTCGTCATGGCCCAGTCGAACACGCGCCTTGCCTCGGCCAAACGGTCCTTGTCCGTCGCCAGCCCGTTCAGCGCCAGATCGACGCGCCGCCCGGCCCGCTCCATGGATGCGACGAGGCCGTAGCCGTAGCCTTCGGCAAAACCGGTGACGTAGCCGTCAACGCCGATATTGGCGAAGATCAGCGGATTCCGGTTTCGCTGGCGGATCTTGTTCCACTCGAACTCGGCCTGGCGGAAAAGCGGAATATCCTCGGGATAGGACGTGCGGAGATGACGCGCGAGCATCACGAGGTCCCGCATCGTCGTCAGATTGCCGTCGGCCGGCAGTCCTGTGGGATTGGCGAAGGTCGATGCCTTCAGCCCGATCGCTCGCGCCCGGGCCGTCATGCGCTCCGCAAACCCGGCCTCGCTGCCGACCATGCCCTCTGCAAGGACGATGCAGGCATCATTGGCATATTGAACGACGACGCCCTGGAGCAGATCCCCGACCGACACGCGGGAATTCAACGCCGCAAACATCGCCGATGTGCCGGATGGCGCCCCGCCCGTCCGCCAGGCATGTTCGCTGACGGGAAACAGCGTCGCGCGCGACAGGCTCCCGTCCTTCAGTGCCGACAGCACCAGTTCCACCGTCATCATCTTGGCCATGGAGGCCGGCGGAACGGCCTCGTCGGCCGCTTTCTCCAGAAGAACGGTTTCCGTCAGCGCATCGATGACGAGTGCCTGCCGCGCCTTCGTCTCGAACTCCTGCGCGCCGGACGCGGTGCTGCAGAGCGCGAGCGCCAGTGTCAGCGCCAATGTTCTGCAGAGCATGCGCCGCCTCACGAAGCCTCCCCCGGGGTCGCCCCCACTCCGCCCACCTTAGCGAGCGTTGCGTTTGGCATGTGCGATGATGGCGGAGGAGGTCAAAGCGTGCGGATCGACCATGATGGCATCGAACGCGGTCTCCGAGGTGCTGACGCGCGCTTCCACATAGGCTGCAGCGTAGAGAACGCCGTTCCCCGGCTTGCCGAAGGTGCCGGGGCGCTCTGCCGGGATCGGGCCGATGTCCGGCAAGGTCACGAATGCCTCAAGCGCGTCCATGGCGCCCGGCGCGCGCAGCACATGCTGCGGCTCGGCAAGGGCCGTCATCGAGGAGGTACTGTCGAGCGAGGGATTTGCGGACGGCGGCACAGAATGGCGTGCGGCCTGCGGCACGGGCGCCTTGGCGGGAATGGATACCGTTCCGAGATCTGACGATCCGAGGCTCTTCATCTGCCGTGCCAGCGGTTCGTTCGACGCGACCATGACGCCCGACGCGATCTGCCCTTCCGGCGCGATCCCCGGCACGCGGCTGCCCTTGGCGGCATAGGACGCCATCAGATAGGGCATATCGTTGCCCTCGAGCGGCGCGCGACCCACATACTGGACGCGGACCTGCGCGCTGCCCTTGCGCTTGATGTCGAGAAGATCGGCCGTCTTGGAGGAAACATCGATGATACGGCCGTACTCGTAGGGTCCCCGATCGTTCACGCGCACGATGACCGAAGAGCCGTTCTCCACATTCGTCACGCGCGCATAGCTCGGCAGCGGAAAAGTGGGATGGGCCGCAGACAGATGCGCCGTATCATAGACCTCGCCATTGGCCGTGAGGCGACCATGGAAGGCAGACCCATACCACGAGGAAATGCCGACCTTGTTGTAGCTGAAGTCCTCTTTCGGCGTGTACCATTTGTCCTTGACCTTATAGGGCTTGCCGACCTGATAACGCCCGCCGCCCTTCGGAATGTTCTTGCCGTCGGCAACGCGGGGGCTCGCCTTGACGCCATAGACCGACTCCGGAAAATACTCTTTGCTCCGCTTTTTCGGCGCCTCGACCTGCGCCGTGGTTCCGCAGGACGTCAGCGCCAGGCAGATCGCCGGAACGGCGGCAAAGCCAGCACCCCTTGCGAGGAAACGTGCATATTGTCTGAAAGTCATCTGTCCCACATTGTCGCTGTCTGACGAAATCGGAACGCCCAAGCCCCTCGTGGGCGGACCGATCGTATCAAAAGGATACAGACGTCAAAAATGACAGCAACATGGCATAAATGCGAATGCGGGCTTCGCGCTTGGTGAGGAATTCGTGTTTATGGTTAACGCTTGGTTACGATCGCAAGACCACCAATTTCGGTCCTGTCAGCAAACATATTCGATGATCGTGTAATTCACGCCAACGATCCGGCCGCGCGGGTCACGCACGAAGGACGGAATATACTGCTCCTCCGGCGGCACACAAATATCAGCCGTCTTTTCGCCGGTAGAGCCGCCTGCAGGCGTCGTATCGTCAAATGACGCGATAACAACGTCGTCCCGCGCGTAGGACGCCGGATCTCCAAGAGCAGCTATAGCCGGCTGAGAAAACACAGCAACGAGGCTCAACGCCATGCACAGTCCAACCTTCCGCATCTCTCTATCTCCGTTGCCATGATGATCTACGCCAGGAACACCTCCAATCTGCTTTTGTTCCAAACGTTAACGGACCATCGGACACCTGCCCTCGCCGACCATCCGCATCAAACCCCGAGTTGACGGCGGCCCTTTCAACCGATAATCCAGCCAGACCCTCGCGCGCCAAAAGCCTCTGGAAGAGTGTCCGAGTGGTTTAAGGAACCGGTCTTGAAAACCGGCGTGCGGGAGACCGTACCGTGGGTTCGAATCCCACCTCTTCCGCCATTGCTGCCGTTGTCCGATCTTCTCGCTCCCCTCTGCCGCGGAGAGCGGCCATCCCGATATCCTTGCTGCAGCAAGCCAACCCTATCCCCGCGACGGCGATGCACCGCTCTGCAGGGGTTATCCGAATGCGAGAGCTCGTACACACGGCTGGTCGACCTTGAGACGCCATGTTGCCTGGACCCAAGAAAAGTTCCGAAATCGGACAGGACCTCTTGCGCTTCGTCTAGGATGATTCTAAACGCTGGCCACGGTTCGCTTATTCGATCCGATGAGGCCTCGTGGCGGAGTGGTGACGCAGAGGACTGCAAATCCTTGCACCCCGGTTCAATTCCGGGCGAGGCCTCCAATCTACCGACATCTTCATAAGTCGTTGAGAAATCAAATTAATATGTGAGATTTTAGGTCGCTGCTCACGATCAACGTGCTTTGTCTCTAATTTCGGCGAGCTTTCTCCGCCAAGGTTGAAAGCTCGACAGGTCATGCCGAGCGCTGGCAAGACACGTCCCTGCCGTCCTGACCTCCGACACTTCGCAACCTCGCTTGAGGCGAGCGGACCCTTGCTAGAGGGCAGCGTTTGCCGGTGACACGCGATAAGTCTTGCGGGACCGTTTGTCCCTGCCCCATCTTATAACGCCTCCCGATGACGCACATGCTAGACGCCGCGTTTGCGTTCTGGCACAAGGGCCTCGGACGCGACTGCCGTTAACGTAAGAATGGGGTCGGGCGACAGATTGACGTCACGTCGCTGCCACGAGATCACGGCGGCCGTCCCGTTCACACCTTTCCGATGTCTGTGGGTAGCTTCACCTCTTCACGCGATGGATTTTCAGACGAATCCGACGCGCCGGTTGAAGCCGTCCAGGTCGAAAATTGCCCTGCTGGATAGCGTCGTCAGAGGACGCGGATATGACAATCGCGACCATCTCGATCCGCATCCACCCCGTTTCACGAATGCCTTCTAATAAGATCCGGCGTGGCAGGGCACCATCCCTGTAAAACGCGTTTGCGCCTCATCAAAACGTCCAAAATCCGATTGAGTACCGCAGGAGACTCAGTAATATCCGTTCCGCGCCACGGAATTTGCGCGATCATAGATTTATGGGGGGAAAAACAGTGAAATTCGTTACGGCAGGCGCCGTCATCATCGGAGCTATCTTCTTTTGCGGGACGGCACAGGCCGAAGATCTCGTCTTTACGCTGAAGAACGGTACGAATTCCGTTCTGACACGTTTCTACACGTCACCCGTCGGTGTTAGTGATTGGGAAGGCGATGTGTTCGGCGAGCAGGTTCTCAATCCGGGCGAGACGATCGAACTCACGATCGCGGACGGTCGAGACGTCTGCAATTACGATATGCGGTTCGAATTCGAAGAGGGTTCGAACCTCGCGACGACTGAAGACAAGCAGAACCTCTGCGAGATGGGATCTTACACGATCCACGAGTAAGACTGTTGAGAAGCGAAGGAATATGGAAGCGCAACTGAAAAAAGGCGCCAGTTTCCTTATTTGCGGCAGCAAGAATGCCTTGGAGCAGCGAGCTGAAACGTCTAGACGTCAGAGCGAGCTGGCTGCTCCAACGGTCGCCAACGGAACACTGTTGCCGAGATCATTGTTCGCATATTTGAAAACAAGGATGCTGAGGATGGATGCAAGCATCCCGACAAAAATCATGCGCATATTATAATCCCTCGCGCTGAGCGCGCGTTCTCGATAAGAGGCGTTGTTAATCCGACGCTGCCTAGGCGAAATCACCGATCCGACCATGCTGCTGCAAGACGCGTACCGGATGGACCTCGCCGACGGCCGCATTGCTGGGCCGGGAGAGAGCCAAGGTTCCCGCATGAGATGCAGCAAGCCGCTCTGCCAGGGCGCAGGCGTCGCGTGCCGTACCGACACGCATCAGACCATTGCTCTGTACAAGCTCTCCCGTGCGATCGTCGAAGACGATCACTTCGAAACTGTTCAATGTTCCGGGCATGTCGGCTCCATCACGTTCGCCCCGTTAACGCCGACCTACACACACGGTTCCATATGTTTGAAACTGTACACCCAACAAATGCGCGCGTACTTCGAGGACGCAAAATATCGTCTGCTGAAAACGCAGCAAACGAAGACGCCTTGCTTCAGATCTGACCTCGAACGCGCGAGCAAGCGACCAAACCCGTCTGCTGATCACAAAATACCGGAGGATCCTGCTGGCCTAAAACCAACGGAATCCTCCGGCGTTACAAACGGATGGACAAGGCCCCACTTCCGAAACCTTACACGGAAGACGCGCCGACGGATCTGACGGCAGCGCCGCCCTCCCCGCTCACTGGTAGCGGCGGATCAGGCCGACGAGCTTGCCTTGAACCTTCACACGCTCCGGGCCGAAAATCCGCGTCTCGTAAGCCGGGTTGGCTGCTTCGAGCGCAACGGACGCGCCCTTGCGACGGAATCGCTTGAGGGTCGCTTCTTCGTCATCCACAAGCGCGACCACGATCTCGCCGGGGGTGGCGCTGTTGGCATTGCGGATGATCACGGTGTCGCCGTCCAGAATACCCGCCTCGATCATCGAGTCGCCGCGCACCTCCAAGGCGTAGTGCTCGCCATTGCCGATCATGAAGGCCGGGACGGCGATGTCGTGCGTGTTGTTCTGGATGGCGGATATGGGGACACCCGCAGCGATGCGTCCCATCACCGGAACCGATACGCTGTTGTCGTTGCCGACCTCGGCCGGCGTCTTCGTCGCCGGTTCGACGGCCGCGTTTCCGCGGCTTCCCTGGATGACGCTCGGCGAGAATCCCCGCTTCGGCGGGGCCGCGGACAGATAGGCCTCCGGCAGCTTGATGACCTCGAGCGCGCGGGCTCGATTCGGCAGGCGCCGGATGAAGCCGCGCTCCTCGAGCGCCGTGATCAGCCGGTGAATACCAGACTTGGACGCGAGCTCGAGAGCATCCTTCATTTCATCGAAAGACGGGGGAACGCCCGATTCCTTCATGCGCTCATGAATGAAAATCAACAGTTCCTGTTGCTTGCGGGTCAGCATGATCAATCGACTCCAGAGTCACGAAACAAAGCAAGAACAGTGTTATATGTTCCTCATGTGTTCTGCAAGTGGCATTCTGAGCGAACCACAGCTGCCATGAACGCGTTTCGCAGCATTCGCCCTGACGTTGCTGTTCTCAAAGCGTCGTCAGCTTGAACTGTTTGTCGAGAGACGTCCGTGTCTGGTCCTGCAATAGCAACGCCGCCATGAGATTGCTCATGACGGCGTAGAAGACGAGACGACATTGTGCCGGCTTGCAGCAGATCCTTGATGATCAGAATGGGATATCATCGTCCAAGTCGCGAGAAAAGCCGCCGCCAGATCCGCCGGTGCTGCCGCCCGATCGGGCGCCCGGGGACTGGGCCGGGCGATCGTAATCGTCACCGTAGTTCGATCCGCCGCTTCCGCCTCCATAGTCAGAGCCACCACGACTTCCGCCGCCACCGCCGCCACTCCCACCGCCATCCCGGCCGTCGAGCATGGTCAGCGTCGAGTTGAAGCCCTGCAACACAACTTCCGTGGAGTAGCGGTCGTTGCCGTCCTTGTCCTGCCATTTGCGGGTTTGCAGCGCGCCCTCGAGATAGAGCTTGGCGCCCTTCTTGACATATTGCTCGACGACCTTGCACAGGCCCTCGTTGAAGACGACGACCGTGTGCCACTCGGTCTTCTCGCGCCGCTCGCCGGAGTTCCGGTCGCGCCAGCTTTCGGAGGTCGCGATGCGCAGGTTGGCGATCGGCTTGCCGTCTTGTGTCCGCCGGATTTCAGGGTCTGCCCCGACATTGCCGATGAGGATCACCTTGTTTACGCTACCAGCCATCTCTTTGTCCTGTCTCCTGAAAGCGGCCTTACGATCCGCATTGTGCCGCAAGCCTACGCTGTTGAGCGCCGCATTTCGCCCTCGCCTCGCGGCAATCCACAACAGTTTGCAAATTTGTTCTTTATTTGTTCTAGGTCTTGGTTATGATCCTGTCAAGCGAGGTCACCGCGGGACGCTATCAGAGAGACCACCGGCGTGACGGAATAGCGGTTTCCCGAAAACGCGCCTCGACATATGAAGTAATGATCTTAAGTAAGGGCTTCGTCCCCATTCAGAGCGTCCGACCATGAGCGAATTCAAGACCATTTCGATCCGCGGTGCGCGGGAACACAATCTGAAGGGCGTCGATCTCGACCTTCCGCGCAACAAGCTGATCGTGATGACGGGCCTGTCGGGGTCGGGAAAATCGTCGCTGGCCTTCGATACGATCTATGCGGAGGGACAGCGGCGCTATGTCGAGAGCCTCTCGGCCTATGCCCGCCAGTTTCTCGAGATGATGCAGAAGCCGGATGTCGATCTGATCGAAGGCCTGTCGCCCGCCATCTCGATCGAGCAGAAGACGACATCGAAGAATCCGCGCTCCACCGTGGGAACGGTCACCGAGATCTACGACTATATGCGCCTTCTGTTTGCACGCGTCGGCGTACCCTATTCGCCGGCGACGGGTCTGCCGATCGAAAGCCAGACCGTCAGCCAGATGGTCGATCGCGTTCTGGCAATGGAAGACGGGGCCCGGCTCTATATTCTCGCGCCGATGATCCGGGGGCGAAAGGGAGAGTACAAGAAGGAACTCGCGGAGCTCATGAAAAAGGGCTTCCAGCGCGTGAAGGTGGACGGCCAGTTCTACGAGATCGCCGACGTTCCCGCGCTCGACAAGAAATACAAACACGACATCGACGTGGTCGTGGATCGCCTGGTCGTGCGGGGCGATATCGCCGCAAGGCTTGCCGACAGTCTGGAGACGTCACTCCGGCTTGCCGATGGTTTGGCGATTGCGGAATTTGCCGACAAGCCCCTGCCCGAGAAGGAGACGTCGGCCGGCGGCTCGGCCAACAAGTCGCTGAACGAGACGCATGAGCGCGTGCTGTTTTCGGAAAAGTTTGCCTGCCCTGTCTCCGGCTTTACGATTTCGGAGATCGAGCCGCGTCTGTTTTCGTTCAACAATCCCTTCGGCGCCTGCCCGACCTGCGATGGCCTCGGCAGCCACCAGAAGATCGACGAGGCGTTGATCGTGCCGGAGCATGATCGAACGCTGAAGAACGGCGCGATTGCGCCCTGGGCCAAATCCTCGTCGCCCTATTACAATCAAACGCTGGAAGCGCTTGGCAAGGCCTTCGGCTTCAAGCTGAGCAACACCTGGGCCGAGCTTTCGGACGCGGCGAAGAAGGCGATCCTGCGCGGCACGGACGACAAGATCGTCTTTCAATATGCGGACGGCGCGCGTTCCTACAACACCACCAAGACGTTCGAAGGCATCGTTCCCAATCTCGAGCGGCGGTGGAAGGAAACCGAGTCGGCCTGGGCGCGCGAGGAAATCGAGCGCTACATGTCTGCGGCCCCCTGCCCTGCCTGCAAGGGCTTCCGGCTGAAGCCCGAGGCACTGGCCGTCAAGATCGATCGCCTTCACATCGGCGAGGTCACGAATATGTCGATTCGCGTGGCGCGCGACTGGTTCGAGGATCTTCCCGCCCGGCTCACGGAAAAGCAGAACGAGATCGCCGTTCGTATCCTGAAGGAAATCCGCGACCGCCTGCGCTTCCTCAACGATGTCGGTCTCGACTATCTCAGCCTGTCGCGAAATTCGGGCACGCTGTCGGGCGGCGAGAGCCAGCGCATCCGGCTCGCCTCGCAGATCGGCTCGGGCCTGACCGGCGTGCTCTATGTGCTGGACGAGCCGTCGATCGGACTGCACCAGCGCGACAACGCCCGCCTGCTCGATACGCTGCGCCACCTGCGCGATATCGGCAACACGGTCATCGTGGTCGAGCACGACGAGGACGCGATTCTGACGGCGGACTACGTCGTGGATATCGGCCCGGCGGCCGGCATCCATGGCGGCCAGGTCGTGGCGTCCGGCACGCCGCAGGAGATCATCGATCATCCGACATCGCTGACCGGCAAATATCTCTCCGGCGACCTTTCAGTCTCGGTACCGGCCGAGCGGCGCAAGCCGAAGAAGAAAAAGGAGCTGACGGTCGTCGGTGCGCGCGGCAACAACCTGAAGAACGTCACGGCGTCCATTCCGCTCGGCGTCTTCACGGCGGTCACGGGCGTTTCCGGCGGCGGCAAGTCCACCTTCCTCATCGAGACGCTCTACAAGGCGGCCGCCCGCCGCGTGATGGGCGCGCGCGAGATCCCGGCCGATCACGACCGCATCGACGGCTTCGAGCACATCGACAAGGTCATCGACATCGACCAGTCGCCGATCGGCCGCACGCCGCGGTCGAACCCCGCCACCTATACCGGCGCCTTCACGCCCATCCGTGACTGGTTCTCCGGCCTGCCGGAGGCGAAGGCCCGCGGCTATCAGCCGGGGCGCTTCTCTTTCAACGTAAAAGGCGGGCGCTGCGAGGCGTGTCAGGGCGACGGCGTCATCAAGATCGAGATGCACTTCCTGCCGGACGTCTATGTGACGTGCGACGTCTGCCATGGCAAACGCTACAATCGCGAGACGCTCGACGTCACCTTCAAGGGCAAATCGATCGCCGATGTGCTGGATATGACGGTGGAGGAAGGCGTCGAGTTCTTCGCGGCAGTCCCCGCCGTGCGCGACAAGCTGGTGACGCTCAACGAAGTCGGGCTCGGCTATATCAAGGTCGGGCAGCAGGCGAACACTCTGTCGGGCGGCGAAGCGCAGCGCGTGAAGCTGGCCAAGGAGTTGTCCAAGCGCTCGACCGGACGGACGCTCTATATTCTGGACGAGCCGACCACCGGCCTCCATTTCCACGACGTGGCAAAGCTGCTGGAATTGCTGCACGAACTCGTCAACCAGGGCAATTCCGTCGTCGTGATCGAGCATAATCTGGAAGTCATCAAGACCGCGGACTGGATTCTCGACTTCGGTCCGGAAGGCGGCGATGGCGGCGGTCAGGTCGTGGCCGAGGGAACGCCGGAGCAGATCGTCCGGGAGAAACGGTCGCACACCGGCCATTTCCTGAAGGAACTGCTGGAGCGCCGCCCGGTTCGCAAGGCCGTGGCCGCGGAGTAAGGCGTGCGGGCGCGGCCCGATCAAGAGGGGATGGGTGGCATGGGTGAGACGAGCACGATTCGCGTCGGCATTGGCGGTTGGACCTTTGATCCCTGGGAGGGAACCTTCTATCCGGAGGGTCTGGCGAAGAAGCGTCAGCTGGAGTTCGCCGGTAAGGCGTTGAAGGTGATCGAGGTGAACGGGACCTATTACGGCTCCCGGAAGCCTGCGACATTCGCGAAATGGGCATCGGAAGTTCCGGACGATTTTGTATTCACGCTGAAGGCGAGCCGGTATGCGACGAACAAGAAGGTGCTGGCGGATGCCGGAGAGTCGATCACGCGCTTCCTGAACCAGGGCTTGTCGGAACTGGGCGCCAAGCTCGGACCGATCTTGTGGCAGTTCATGCCGACCAAGAAATTCGACGCTGCGGATTTCGAGGCCTTTCTCGGCCTTCTGCCGGAAACACAGGATGGGCTGGTGTTGCGCCATGCCGTGGAGGTTCGCCACAGCTCCTTTCTGGTTCCGGAGTTCGTCGAGATGGCCCGCCGGTACAATGTTGCCGTCGTTTGTGCGGATCACCTGGAATATCCGCTGATCGCCGACGTGACGGCCGACTTCGTCTATACCCGTTTGCAGACCGGCAGTGACGATGTCGAAACCTGCTATGATGAGACGCGGCTCGCCGACTGGGAAGCGCGCCTGCAGGCCTGGAGCGTCGGAGGTGTGGCAGACGGGCTACCCTTGCTGGCCGACCCGCTGTCGAAACAGCCGCGCGACGTCTTCGCCTTCTTCATTCACGAGGGAAAGGTGAATGCCCCGAATGGCGCGATGGCGCTTCAGAAGCGGTTCGAATAGCAAAAGAAAACCGGCGAGGATTGCGTCTTCGGGCGATGCGTCGCATGAGAGTTTCTCGGTAAGTAACTGATTTATAAATATTTATGCAAGAAGATGACTGTCCCCGTATAAGGATGGTCTCTATGCTTAGCACCGGAAAGCGCACGCAGTAATGCGTGTTCGTCAAGACGCCCGCGGCAACGGCCGAATGGCGCGAAGCAGATCTTCGGCTGTCATGCCCTCTCCGGCCTCGTGCCCCGCGGCGCCATGACGCCAGACGGCGCTCGTCGCGGCTTCGAAGGGCGGCATGCCTTGCGCCAGGTGGGCGCCGACAATGCCTGCCAGCACATCGCCGGAGCCGGCTGTCGCGAGCCATGGCGGTGCATTCGCGTTGATCGCAACACGCCCATGCGGTTCCGCGATGACGGTGTCCGGCCCTTTGAGGATGAGGACGGCGTTGCTCCGCGCGGCGGCCATGGTTGCACGGTCGACCTTGGAAAGCGCCGTGTCGGCGGCGAGGTCAGGAAAAATCCGGGCAAACTCTCCGTCGTGCGGGGTCAGGACAAGGCGAACCGGGCCGCGGAATGCATCGAACAGGGCCTGCGGATCCTCGCGAAAGGCGGTGATGCCGTCCGCGTCGAGCACCAGAGGTCGATCGGACAGCGCGGCCACGAAACGACGGACGCGCTCCGGTGCGCCGAAGCCGGGCCCGAGCACGAAAGCGTTCAGGCGGGCGTCCTTGATGAGGTCGGAGAGCATCGCGTCCGTGTCGACCGGTTTCAGCATGATCGCGGTCAGATGCGCGGCAAGGGTTGGCATGGCCTCCGTCGGCGCAACCATGGTGACCAGTCCGGCGCCGGCCGAAAGCCCGGCCGTCGCACTCATCCGGGCTGCGCCGCTGCTTGCCGCAGCGCCTGAGAAGACGACGAGGTGGCCGCGGCGATATTTATGAGCGCCTGGGTCGAGCGCCTGTACGGCGTCGCGCCAGAGCGCCGGCGTGTTCTCGACGAGGGGCGCCCGGTGTGACCGAAGGACCCGCGCGGGAATGCCGATATCGACGACCTCCAGCGCTCCGCACAAGGTCCGCCCGGGCAGGAGAAGATGTCCGGGCTTGCGTGTCATGAACGTCACCGTCTGCGCCGCGCGAAAACTTTCCCCGAGCACCTGCCCGGACCGGCCATCGACGCCCGACGGCAGATCGATCGCAAGGACGGGCAGCGCCAGATCCGTCACTGCCCGCATCAGAGCCGCGGGCTCGCCCGAAACCGCGCGCGAGAGCCCGGCACCGAACAGCCCGTCGACGACGACATCGCCGATCGCCGGGACATAGGCGCCAAGCGGCTGGCCGCGAAGAGGGACCGTGGCGAAGGCGCGGGCAGCGTCCCCCGCAAGATGTGCGGGATCGCCCATGAGGTAGACCGCAACGTCGGCACCACTCCCGGCGAGCGCTTCGGCGGCGATCATCGCATCGCCGCCATTGTTGCCCACGCCGCAGAGGCAGACGAAGCGGGTCGCCGCGGGATAATGGCGCAGGGCCGACGCCGCGACGGCATAGCCGGCAGCACGCATCAGCCCGAAGGACGAGAGGCCCGACGCAGCGGCGTCGCGATCCGCCTCCGCCATGCCGGAGGGCGTGAGAATCCAGGATGTGATATCCGTCTCGACGCCCATCGTGCCACTCCCTCGGAAAACGTGATGCTCACCTTACAGTGTAGACGCGGAGGTTAGAAATCAAGCATCTCACAGGAATGCGTGTTGACCAATAACTGAGCATCTGCATATATTTGGCGCTCAAATATCATGCTGAAACGGACCGAATTCCTTCCGCAGTGCATCAAATTGCCGTAAACCGCTCGCATTTCACAAGAAATAGGCATTCTCCTGCAATGATGGATCGGTTTGATGGCAACAGCTTCCGATCCGCGCATCCCCAAGGGAAATGCGTTGAGATTTTGAAGACATGGCATGCTAAATGCATATGGTGGGGCGAGCGGGGATTCCCCTGTTCCAACGGGAGAAGCGGAGAGACATTTTCTCATGAAAAAGGTCGAAGCGATCATCAAGCCATTCAAGCTGGATGAAGTGAAGGAGGCCCTTCAGGAAGTCGGGCTCCAGGGCATTACGGTGACGGAAGCCAAGGGTTTCGGACGGCAGAAGGGTCATACCGAACTGTACCGCGGCGCGGAATACGTCGTGGACTTTTTGCCGAAGGTGAAGGTCGAGGTGGTTCTCGCGGACGAGAATGCCGATGCGGTCATCGAGGCGATACGCAATGCCGCCCAGACCGGGCGGATCGGCGACGGCAAGATCTTCGTGTCGAATGTGGAAGAGGTCATCCGAATCCGCACGGGCGAAACCGGCGTCGACGCTATCTGATTTCATGCCGCCGCACTCGCGCGGCGGCCTATAACCGTCAGGGAAGGACATCTCCGATATGACGACTGCGAGCGACATCCTCAAGCAGATCAAGGAAAACGACGTCAAGTTCGTCGATCTCAGATTCACCGATCCCAAGGGCAAGCTTCAGCACGTGACCATGGATGTGTCCTGCGTCGATGAAGACATGTTCGTCGATGGCGTGATGTTCGATGGCTCGTCCATCGGCGGCTGGAAGGCGATCAACGAGTCCGACATGGTGCTGATGCCCGATGCGGCCACGGTGCATATGGACCCGTTCTTCGCCCAGTCGACCATGGTCGTCGTCTGCGACATTCTCGACCCGATCTCGGGCGAGGCCTACAATCGCGACCCGCGTGGCACCGCGAAGAAGGCGGAAGCCTACCTGAAGTCTTCCGGCATCGGCGACACCGTCTTCGTCGGCCCCGAGCCGGAATTCTTCATCTTCGACGACGTGCGCTACAAGGCCGATCCCTATAACACCGGCTTCAAGCTCGATTCGTCTGAACTGCCGTCGAATGACGACACGGCCTATGACACCGGCAACCTCGGCCACCGTCCGCGCGTCAAGGGCGGCTATTTCCCCGTGCCGCCGATCGACAGCTGCCAGGACATGCGGTCCGAAATGCTCACCGTGCTCTCCGAGATGGGCGTGACGGTGGAGAAGCAGCACCACGAGGTGGCGGCCGCCCAGCACGAGCTCGGCGTCAAGTTCGACACGCTGGTGCGCAGCGCCGACCAGATCCAGATCTACAAGTACGTCGTGCATCAGGTGGCCAACGCCTATGGCAAGACGGCGACCTTCATGCCGAAGCCAATTTTCGGCGACAACGGCTCGGGCATGCACGTGCACCAGTCCATCTGGAAAGACGGCAAGCCGACCTTCGCCGGCGACGAATATGCCGGTCTCTCGGAAAACTGCCTGTTCTACATCGGCGGCATCATTCGCCACGCCAAGGCGATCAACGCCTTCACCAACCCGACGACCAACTCCTACAAGCGTCTGGTTCCGGGCTACGAGGCACCGGTTCTGCTGGCCTACTCCGCCCGCAATCGCTCGGCCTCCTGCCGCATTCCGTTCGGCTCGGGCGCCAAGTCCAAGCGCGTGGAAGTCCGCTTCCCCGATCCGCTGGCAAACCCCTACCTGGCCTTCGCGTCCATGCTGATGGCCGGTCTCGATGGGATCCGCAACAAGATCCATCCCGGCAAGGCGATGGACAAGGATCTCTACGACCTGCCCGCCAAGGAGCTGAAGAAGATCCCGACGGTCTGCGGTTCGTTGCGCGAAGCGCTCGAAAATCTCGATCGTGACCGCAAGTTCCTCACCGCCGGCGGCGTGTTCGACGACGACCAGATCGATGCCTATATCGAGCTGAAGATGGCCGAGGTCATGCGCTACGACATGACGCCGCATCCGGTCGAGTTCGATATGTACTACTCGGCCTGAGCTGCCACGACGAAACGGAAAGGCCGGCGCCACCAGCGCCGGCCTTTTTCATGGCTTGAGGACCATTTTTCCGAGGGGGCTTGCCTCCTGAGAAGGCAATGTGTTTTTCGGGGCATAACCCCCGCGCGTTCCCCGTTCGTCCCTTGATCTCGCGTCGTTTCCTCCCACATATTGAAGGAAAGGAATACGATCATGATGAAACAGAGAGATGCAAAGTTCCAGATCGGACAAGTGGTTCGCCACCGGCTCTTCCCGTTCCGCGGCGTGATCTTCGATGTCGATGCGGAGTACGCGAATACGGAGGAATGGTGGAACGCCATTCCGGCCGAAGTCCGGCCCGATCGTGATCAGCCCTTCTACCATCTTCTGGCAGAAAACGACGAGAGCGAATATGTCGCCTACGTTTCGGAGCAGAACCTGATGTCCGACGAGACGGGAACACCTGTTCGCCACTCTCAGGTCGAGACCTTCTTCGACCCGGAGACGATCGGCCAGTACAAGCCGAAGGCGGTCGTCACCCACTGACGGCTGGCCTGATCTGCAAGAGCCTCAAACGAACGAAGCCCGGATCTCGCGATCCGGGCTTTTGCATGGGGTGATGGCCCCGATCAGTTCTGCTTGGCAGCCTTCTGGGCTTCTTCCAGCTTCTTGCGGGCGTCTTCCGCCTTCTTCTGCATTTCTTCCTGCAGCAGGCGCTGGCGCTCCTGAAGCTTCGACTGCTCGATCGGCTCGCCATCGAACACGCCGGTGAAGCCTTCGAGCGACATCTTGATGGGGTTCGGGGCGCGCTGGAAGTTGATCGAGGTGAAGACCACCTCGCTGCCCTTCTTGAGGCTGGCGATGACGGCGTCGGTCAGAGGCGCTTCGGCCACGCACTTGTCGGGCATGCAGATGGCATAGTCGAGCTTGATCGGCTTGCCGCCGTCGATCTGGACCTGAACGCCGGGCGGCAGCAGGCGCGCGGAGGGAACGGAGACCTGAAGGATCTTCCGGTTGACCTTGCCCTGCACGCTGATCAGGCCGGCTGCGGTGATGAGCTGGCCGTTATTGGCGGAGAGCAGGTTCTGCACGATGCAGACGTCGTTGTCTTCCTGCTTGGTGCAGACTTTGAACCAGCCCTGCGGCGGGCGCTGGGATGCCTGCTGCGCGAAAGAGGCCGACGGCATTGCAGCGACCGCGACGGCGCCGGCGAAAGCCGAAAGGGCGACTTTCTTGGTAAGGGTGGGCTTGAAGGTCATAACGATATCCGTCTCCTGAATTCCATCGTTTCTGCGGCTTGGGTGCAGCGCTCCTTGAGAGAGACGTGCAACATCACGTTCACTACAGGATCGGTTGCGATCGTTCTGCGCGCGATCACGATCGATCCCGAGAACCACGCAAGCGAGCCCGCTCATCCCAATGTCGCTTGCTCGTCCAATGTCGGCTCGCTCGACCGTGGTCTGCTTGCTTGACGGGACGAGTGCTCGGCCGCCCGCTCCTCTGTTGGTCAATTGAGGCATTTACATGACCCGTCAAGTGGCGGTTCCCTCTCCTACAGCGTCACGCCCGCCTAATCCAGCCATGCCTGCGGAAAATAGCAGCTCGCGGCGCGAGATTTCGCAGAGAGGTCGATGCACGTCGGGCATTTCTAGGTGGGTCAGGTTCAAAATTCGGCTCGGCATGATAGGCTTGGCAGGAATCGTTTCTGGATCCGCTCGAACTCTTGCCGGGCCCGTCCGCATCGGAGAACCGCGTGCGCGCATTGTTTCTGGGCCTCGCCCTCTTCACGTCCCTGTCGGCCGCAAGCGTCGCTGTCGCCGAGCCCGTACATGGCATTGCCATGCACGGAACGCCGGCCCTGCCCGCGGACTTCAAGAACTTTCCCTATGTCGATCCGCAGGTGAAGAAAGGCGGACACATCTCCTATGGAGTCGTCGGCTCGTTCGACAACCTCAATCCCTTCATCCTGAAAAGCATGCGCACGACGGCCCGCGGCATGCTCGATCCGGAATACGGCAACCTGATCTATGATTCGCTGATGACGCGCTCGCGCGACGAGGCGTTCTCGCTGTACGGGCTGCTGGCCGAAACGGTGGAATGGGATGAGGACCGGACCTTCATCCAGTTCAATCTCAATCCAAAGGCGCGTTGGTCCGATGGCCAGCCGGTGACGCCGGAGGATGTCATCTTCACGTTCGAGATCTTCCGCGACAAGGGCCGCGTGCCCTTCGCGTCGCGGCTCGACAAGGTTGCCAAGATGGAAAAGGTCGGCGACCGCAGCGTTCGCTTCACCTTCAATGAGAAGAGCGACCGCGAATTCCCGCTTCTCATTGCCATGACGCCGATCCTGCCGAAGCACGCGACGCCGGTCGAGACCTTCGATCAGACGACCTTGACGTTCCCGATCGGGTCCGGACCCTACAAGGTGGCGTCCGTGACGCCGGGGGAGCGGATTGTCTACGCCCGCGATCCCAACTATTGGGCAAAGGACCTGCCGTCCAAGATCGGGCAGGACAATTATGATCGCGTGTCCGTCGAATATTTTCTCCAGGACAATTCGCTGTTCGAGGCTTTCAAGAAGGGCGAGATCGACATTTACCCGGAAGGCAGCCCCAATCGCTGGGCGCGCAGCTACAATTTCCCCGCTGTGCAATCCGGCGAGGTTATCAAGGATACGTTCTCGCCGAAGACGCCCTCGGGCATGCTCGGCTTCGTCTTCAACACCCGCCGGGCAATGTTCGACAACCCGAAGCTCCGGCAGGGTCTCGCCCTCGTCTTCGATTTCGAGTGGGTCAACAAGAACCTCTATGACGGCGCCTACACGCGCACGCAGAGCTACTGGCAGAACTCCGGCCTCTCCTATCTCGGCAAGCCGGCCGACGACCGGGAGCTGAGCCTGCTCGGCGATATCCGCAACCGGATCCTCCCCGGCGTGCTCGATGGCACCTACCGCCTTCCCGTCACCGACGCCTCCGGGCGGGATCGCAACGTGCTGCGTGAGGCGGTCACCTTGTTGCGCGAAGCCGGCTATACGATCCGTGACGGCCAGATGAAGAACGCCGACGGGCAGCAGCTCGCCTTCGAGATCATGACGCAGAACGAAGGTCAGGAGAAGATGGCGCTGGCCTACCAGCGCTTCCTGGCGGCGCTCGGCATTCGCGCCGGCGTGCGCACGGTCGATGATTCGCAGTACCAGCAGCGCAGCCAGTCCTTCGACTACGACATCATCATCAAGTCCTTCCCCTCCTCGCTCTCGCCGGGCATCGAGCAGCTCGGACGCTGGTCGTCGCAATCGCGCGACCGGCAGGGCAGCGACAATTTCGCCGGCGTCGCCGACAAGGATATCGACACGCTGATCAACAACATCCTGCAGGCGCGGTCGCAGGAGGATTTCACCGCCGCCGTCCGCGCCCATGACAGGATGCTCGTCTCCAACTTCTACGCGGTGCCGCTTTATCACGTGGCGTCGCAGTGGGTCGGCCGACACAAGCGCATCGGTCGGCCGAACACCGTTCCGCTCTATGGCTACAGCCTGCCCACCTGGTGGGATGCCGATGCGCAGACAGGCGCGTCACCGGCCGCGCCGCAGCCGGCTGGGCAGCCCGGCCAGCAGAGCCAGCAAGGGAAGTAACAAGCATGGAACACGTCACCATCGATGTCGTCTCGGATGTCGTCTGCCCCTGGTGCTATCTCGGCAAGGCGCGGCTGGACAAGGCCGTCGCCGAGCTGGCGAACGAGATCCTCGTCACCGTCAGCTGGCGCCCCTACCAGCTCAACCCGGAGCTGCCACCGGAAGGCGTGGATCACAAGGCCCACCTTGCGGCGAAGCTCGGCGGCGACGCCGCCGTTGCCCGGGCACATGAGACCCTGACAACGCTCGGACATGCAGACGGCGTGGCCTTCGACTTCGACGCCGTGAAGATCTCGCTGAACACGCTCGACGCGCACAGGCTGATCCGCTGGGCCCAGGCGGAAGGCGCCGACACGCAGGCCAGCGTCGTCTCCGGTCTGTTCCGCGCCAATTTCGAGGAGGGCCGCAATGTCGGCGACCGCGAAACGCTGATCGACGTCGCCGAAGCCGGTGGCCTCGACCGCGCCGTCGTCGCCGCGCTGCTCGCCTCCGACGCTGATACGGCCGAGGTCAAGACCGAGATCGACATGGCACGCGACATGGGCGTGACCGGCGTACCCTGCTTCATCATCGAGAGCAAATACGCCGTGATGGGCGCCCAGTCGGTCGAGGTGCTCACCGGCGCTTTGCGCGACATCGCTCAGATGAAGAATCAGGCAAACATCAACTGAGATGGTGTGCCGGCCTCAGGTGGCGCTGATCCGGGCGATGGCCGCGGCATCGCCGGCCGAAGCCTGCTCGATCGCTTCCCTGCGCTTGTCCTGATCCTTGTCCTTCGAGCCGACGGAGGACCCGAAGTGAAAGCCGATCACGGTTGCGAATGCCGTCGAGAAAGCCCCGAGGATAATGTTGAAGACCGTTGAATTGGCCGCTGGAATAACTACGAAGGCCGTCATGTAGACGAGGACGATAAATCCGCCCGTGATGCCGACGGACAGGACCGGATTCACCCAGACATGCTTCGCGTTGCGCGCCTGCTGTTCCAGATAGAAACGGCGCGCCTGTTCCAGCTTTTCGAACTCCGCGTCGAGACGTCGCAACTTTTCCGACACCTCGTCCGAAGCGACGGGCGCCGGTCTCTTTTTTCGATCAAGGCACCGATCTGTTCGACGACGCGTTCCCGGAGGGCTGGGCTCGTCTCGAACCGATCGCGGACATCCGCGAGCGCCTCTTTCCCGGACACCGATTTGAGGACGGCAACCACATCGGCCTCGAGCGTTCCGGATCGATCATCCGTCAGCGCTTTTTCCAGGCCCGGCACCATTGTCTTTGCAAGCACAAGCCACTCATCCATTGCTGCTCTCCCGCTTAACGAGAAGCAATGTCGCGCGACACCAATAGCGTGTCAATATCCTTAATCAGATATGTCTCACGAATACCACGTCATCCTTTTGCGATGCCCGCGAGTTGTGTCATCAGCATTGCGGCACCGGCCAGACGCTTCTCCGGCGTCGGATAATCGCGCTGGAAGAAGATACTCTGGTCCTGACGCACCTTCGCGAGCGTTCCCTGCTTGGCGATGTAGCCGACGAGGCCCGCGGGGTTGGGGAAATCGCGATTGCGGAAATGCACGACGACGCCCTTCGGTCCGGCATCCAGCTTCTCGACATTCGCGGTCCGGCAGAGCGACTTGACGTAGACGATCTTCAGAAGGTGCTGAACCTCGATCGGCAAGGGCCCGAACCGGTCGATGAGTTCGGCGCCGAAGGCGTCGATATCGGCAAGCTCGGTGATTTCGCCGAGCCGGCGATAGAGCATCAGGCGCAGATGCAGGTCCGGCACGTACTCGTCCGGGATCATCACCGGCGTGCCGACCGAAATCTGCGGTGACCAGCCGCTGTCGGTCACCTCCTCGTCGCCCTTCAGTTCGGCAACCGCCTCTTCCAGCATCTGCTGGTAGAGCTCGAAACCGACCTCCTTGATATGTCCGGACTGCTCGTCGCCCAGAAGGTTGCCGGCGCCGCGAATGTCGAGGTCGTGGCTCGCGAGCTGGAAGCCGGCGCCGAGCGTATCGAGCGATTGCAGCACCTTGAGGCGCCGTTCGGCAGGCCCCGTCAGCGTCTTGTTGACCGGCAGCGTGAACAGTGCGAACGCCCGCACCTTCGACCGGCCGACGCGGCCGCGCAGCTGGTAGAGCTGCGCGAGACCGAACATATCGGCCCGGTGCACGATCAGCGTGTTGGCGCGGGGCACGTCGAGACCCGACTCCACGATTGTGGTCGACAAAAGCACGTCGTACCGCCCCTCGTAGAAGGCGTTCATGATGTCCTCGAGCTCGGTCGCCGGCATCTGGCCATGGGCAATCGCGACCTTGAGCTCCGGCACGTCGGATTGCAGGAAGGCCTGCACGTCGTCCAGATCGGCAAGCCGCGGGCAGACGTAGAAGCTCTGTCCGCCGCGATAATGCTCGCGCATCAGCGTCTCGCGGATCACCAGTCCGTCGAACGGCGAGATGAAGGTCCGCACGGCCATGCGATCGACCGGCGGCGTTGTGATCAGGGACAGCTCCCGCACGCCGGTCAGGGCCAGCTGCAGTGTCCGCGGAATCGGCGTTGCCGAAAGCGTCAGCACGTGCACGTCCGACTTCAGCTCCTTCAGGCGCTCCTTGTGCTTCACGCCGAAATGCTGCTCCTCGTCGATGATGAGAAGGCCGAGATTGGCGAAATTAATGGCACTGCCGAGCAGAGCATGGGTGCCGACCACGATATCGGTCTTGCCCTCGGCCACCTCCTTTTTCGTCAGCGCCAGCTCCTTGGAGCCGACGAGGCGCGAGGCCTGCGCCAGACGGATCGGCAGGCCACGGAAGCGCTCCGTGAAGGACTTGAAGTGCTGGCGGGCGAGAAGCGTGGTAGGAACGACGACCGCGACCTGCACGCCGTTCATGGCCGCGATGAAGGCGGCGCGCAGCGCGACCTCGGTCTTGCCGAAGCCGACGTCGCCGCACACCAGCCGATCCATCGGCCGCCCGGCGCCGAGATCGTCCCGCACCGCCTCGATCGAGGTCATCTGGTCCTCGGTCTCGTCATAGGGGAAACGCGCGGCAAACTCGTCGTAGATCCCTTCAGGCGTCGTCAGTACGGGGGCACGCCGGGTCAGGCGCTGGGCCGCGATACGGATGAGACCGCCCGCCATGTCCAGCAGCCGCTTCTTCAGCTTCGCCTTGCGGGCCTGCCACGCGACACCGCCCAGCTTGTCGAGGATCGCATCGCTGCCCTCCGAGCCGTAGCGCGAGAGAAGGTCGATGTTCTCGACCGGCAGATAGAGCTTGGCATCGTCGGCATAGACGAGTTCGAGGCAGGCGTGCGGCGCGCCCGCGGCCTCGATGGTCCGCAACCCCACGAACCGCCCAATCCCGTGCTCCGCGTGGACGACGATCGAGCCCTCGTCCAGCCCGGCCACTTCGGCGATGAAGTCCGCGCCGCGCTTGCGGCGCTTGGAGCGGCGCACCATCCGGTCGCCGAGAATATCCTGTTCGCCGATGACGACGAGATCGCCGCTCTCGAAACCGCTTTCCAGGCTGAGAACGGCAGCCGCAGCCTCGCCGGCCTTCAGCTTGCCGACCTCGCTGAAGGACGCGACCGGCTTGATGTTGCCGAGCCCATGCTCCACCAGCACCTGGAGCAGCCGGTCGAGCGATCCCTCGGACCAGCCGGTGACGAGCACCTTGGCTCCTTTGGCGCGCTTGTCGGCGATGTATTTGACGGCCTGATCGAAGACGTTGACGCGCTCGCCTTCCGGCGCGCTTTCGTTGGCGTTCTTCGCCCAGCGCACGCCGAGACGCGCGTCGATGGTCACGACCTTGCGACCCTCGCCCTCCGGTTCCGAGAAGGGCGACAGGCGAATGGCGTTGGCGCTGGCAAGGGCTGCGGAAAACTGGTCCGCGGTCAGATAGAGTTGCTCCGGCGGCACCGGCTTGTAGGGCGTGCCCTGCGATGCCTGATGCTTGCCTACCCCCGATTCGCGCCGCGCATCGTAATAGTCGTGGACGAGCTTGGAGCGCTCGGCCGCAGCCTCCCGCACCACATGGTCCGTCACGATCCGGAAGCCTGGGAGGTAGTCGAACACGCTGTCGAGCGTGTCGTAGAACAACGGCAGCCAGTGCTCCATGCCGGCATAGCGCCGGCCTTCGGACACCGCTTGATACAGTGCATCGTCCCGAGTCGTCGCGCCGAACAGCGCCAGATAACGTGTCCGGAAATGGCTGATCGTCTCCGGCGTCAGCGAGACTTCGCTCATCGGGTTGAGGTCCAGCGACCGCGCCTGCCCCGTCGTGCGCTGGCTTGCCGGGTCGAAGGACCGGATCGTCTCCAGCGTATCGCCGAAGAAGTCCAGCCGCACCGGCTCCGCATTTCCAGGAACGAAGACATCGAGAATACCGCCGCGCACGGCGAATTCCCCGACCTCGCGCACCGTCGCCACGCGCTCGAAGCCGTTGCGCGACAGAAGGGCGGCCACGTCGTCCATGCGGATGTTCGCACCCGGCCGGGCGGAGAAGGCGAGCCCCTCGATCACGTCCTTCGGCGCCATCTTCTGCAGCGCGGCGTTGACGGTCACCAGCACGATGGCCGGATGCGGCTTGCGGGCATGCGCGATCAGTGCGCTCAGCGCCGACAGCCGCCGGGCGGAAACATCGGCGCTCGGGGAAACGCGGTCATATGGCAGACAGTCCCAGCCCGGCAGCGTGAGAACCGGAATATCGGGCGCGGCAAAGCCCAGCATCTGCTCGATATCGGCAAGCCGCTGCCCGTCGGACAGGATATAGGCAACGGGACCTTCCGCACGCGCGATCTCGGCCAGCAGCAGCGGCTCGACACCGGCCGGCACGGGCCCGATGGTGATCTCGCGCGCGACGCCCGCGATCTTCTTCTTGTCAAATCCGGCAATCATGCGGAGGGTCCTGTGGCCGCCGGTCCCGTCTGCGGCTCGAAATCCGGACGGTAGGCGGAAATGCGTGCGAAGAGCGGCGTGCGGAAATGGTCGGGCAGATCGCGTTCGCCGAGAATCCATTTCACGAGATCATTGTCTTCCTCGGCCATGATACGCTCGAGTTCATCGAGATCGCTGTCCGGGAGGTCGGCCAGCTCGTTGTCGGCAAATTGCCCGAAGACGAGATCCATCTCGCGCAATCCGCGATGCCACGCCCGGAAGAGGATCTTGCGGCGGCGCAGATCGAGATCGGCACTGGTGCGGGTGATGCCTGTCATGGACTGTCCCTCTTGCGGCGTGTGACCGGTGCCGTGACCGTCGTTCGGGACGAGCCGAAATTGCGCCTTGCTGCCACGGTCCCGCCGCTCCTATAAACGCTGCACACCGACTTGTCAGCCTTGCCAAAGTCCGTTTCGTCAAGTGAAGTTCCCCGATGCGCCCTGCCCTTCTCGACCCGCTTTTCGCCTCGCTCGACACGCTGCCCGGCGTCGGCCCCAAAGTCGGCGAATTTCTCGCCCGGCTGTTCAATCGAGACAGCGTCGAGGAGTGCCGGGTGGTGGACCTCCTCTTCCACGCGCCGCACTCCATCGTGGACCGCCGCCACCAGCCGGTTGTGATGAACGCGCTCGCCGGCGCCATCGTCACCATCAAGGGCCGGATCGATCGTCACCAGCCGCCGCCGCCCGGCCGCTCCTCCATGCCCTACCGGGTCATCCTGCAGGACGACACCGGCGAGCTGGCGCTGACCTTCTTCAAGGTCAAAGGCAACTGGCTGGAGAAGCAGCTGCCGATCGACGACATCGTTATCGTCTCGGGCAAGATCGACTGGTTCAACGGTCGCGCGTCGATGGTGCATCCCGACCTGATGGTGCGCGAGGAAGACGCGGAGACCATGGCCCTCGTCGAGCCGGTCTACGGTCTGACAGCCGGCCTTTCGCCAAAGACATTGCGTCGCACGATCGAGGCGGCGCTGACGCGGATACCGAACGTCCCGGAATGGCTGGACGAGGCTCTTTTAGAGAAACAGGATTTCCTCACCGTCCGCGACGCCTTCATCGCCCTCCACGAGCCGCGCGACGCCACAGACATCGATCCGCGCGCCCCGGCACGTCGACGGCTTGCCTACGACGAGTTCCTGGCCGGGCAACTGTCCCTCTCGCTCGTCCGCCAGCGCCTGCGCACCCTGCCGGGAACCCCGGTCAAGGCGACGGGCGCGCTGAGCGGCCCCGTCATCTCGGCCCTGCCCTTCTCCCTGACCGGAAGCCAGACCGCGGCGGTCGCCGACATCCTCGCCGACATGGCGCGCGAGGAGCGCATGCTTCGCCTTCTTCAGGGCGATGTCGGCTCAGGCAAGACGGCTGTCGCGCTGATGGCGATGCTGGCCGCCGTCGAGGCCGGCGGCCAAGCCGCGCTCATGGCGCCAACGGAAATTCTGGCCCGCCAGCATTTTACGACGCTCAGCCGTCTCGCCGGCCCCGCAGGTGTGAAGATCGACGTGCTGACCGGCCGCACCAAGAGCCGCGAGCGCGATGCCGTGCTGGAGCGGCTGGCGTCGGGCGAAACTGATATCGTCATCGGCACCCACGCGCTTTTCCAGGACACGGTCTCCTATCATCGCCTGCTGCTGGCCGTGGTGGATGAGCAGCATCGCTTCGGCGTTCATCAACGCCTGCGCCTGACGGCCAAGGGCGTGTCGCCGCACATGCTGGTGATGACCGCAACGCCGATCCCGCGCACGCTTGTGCTCGCCGCCTTCGGCGACATGGATGTCTCCAAGCTCACGGAAAAACCCGCCGGCCGCAAGCCGATCCAGACCGTGACATTGCCGACGGAGCGGCTGGACGATATCGTCGAGCGCCTGCGCGCGGCGATCGAGGAGGGCAAGAAGATCTACTGGATCTGCCCGCTGGTGGAAGAGTCGGAACTCTCAGACCTCATGTCCGCCGACGAGCGCTTCCAGATCCTCGTCGCCCGCCTCGGGCCTGTCGCGGGCCTCATCCACGGGCGCATGGCCGGTCCCGAGAAGGACGCGGCCATGCTCGCCTTCAAGAACGGGGAAACGCGCCTCCTCGTCGCCACGACCGTCGTGGAGGTCGGGGTGGACGTGCCGGATGCGACGATCATGGTCATCGAACATGCCGAGCGATTCGGCCTTGCCCAGCTCCACCAGCTCCGCGGCCGCGTCGGCCGCGGCGATCAGGCGTCGAGCTGCATCCTGCTCTACAAGGGGCCGCTCAGCCAGACGGCCCATGCCCGGCTGTCCATCCTGCGGGAAACGGAGGACGGCTTCGTGATCGCGGAGGAAGACCTGAAGCTGCGGGGTGAAGGCGAACTGCTTGGCACGCGGCAGTCCGGCACGCCGGGCTTCCGTATCGCGAGCCTCGAGGCCCATGCGGATCTTCTCGAAATCGCGCGCAAGGATGCGGCCTATGTGATCGAGCGCGACCCCGATCTCACCACGCCGCGCGGCGAAGCCTTGCGCACGCTGCTCTATCTACACCGCCGCGATGAAGCGATTCGCTTCCTACGGGCGGGGTGACGATCAGGATTCGATGACGACCGGCGCGGGCTCTGCCGCCTTGCGGCCCTTGCGCGTCGTCGCGACCACCCCGCCTTCGGGCGGCGTGACGAGCCCGACCGAGATCACCAGCTTGGCGGCATCCTCGGCACTCATGTCGAGCGGCACGATCTTGTCGCGCTGAACGAAGACGAGAAACCCCGCCGTCGGCACGGGCGTCGGCGGCATGAAGCACGCGACCATGTCGCGACCCATCGCATCGAACTTCGAGGCGATCTCGCCCTTGGCATCGGTGGAGATGAACACCAGCGACCAGAGGCCGGCACTCGGATACTCGATCAGCGCCGCTTTGTTGAAGGGTGTGCCCTGTTCCTTCAGCACCGTCTCGAAGATCTGCTTCAGGCTCTTGTAGAGACCGCGCACCAGCGGCGTGCGGTTCAGCACCTGTTCGCCCAGATTGACGATCGACCGGCCGATCAGATTCTTGCCGAGAAAGCCGATGATGGTGATGACGATCAGCGCGATGAGAAGCCCGAAACCCGGCACCGCGAAGTTCAGATAGCTGTCCGGGTTGTAGCGCGCGGGAATATAGGGCTTTACCCAGCTGTCGGCCCAGCGGACGAAGCTCCAGGTCAGCCAGAGCGTGATGGCGATCGGCGCGCAGATGACCAGGCCGGCGAGAAAATTGTTTCGCAGACGGGTGGCAAGGGAGATGCGCGTCGGAGCTTCGGTCATGCTGATTCCATCGGCACTCGGTTCGCGGCCGCACACGAATGATATGGCCTTGCCGCCGGGCGGACAATGGCAAAAGCTGCACTGCAACGGCGCATGCTGCAGCTGCGCGACGCGGCCGCTATTCGACGGTCACGGACTTCGCGAGATTGCGCGGCTGGTCCACGTCCGTGCCCATGAACACGGCGGTGTGGTAGGCCAGAAGCTGGATCGGCAGCGAGAAGATCATCGGCGCGATCAGCTCGTCCACGTTCGGCAGCACGATCGTGCTCATGGTCTCCAGCTTGGAGGCGGCCGCACCCCGTTCGTCCGTGATGAAGATGATCCGGCCGCCGCGGGCCGCGACCTCCTGCATGTTCGAGATGGTCTTCTCGAAGAACCGGTCATGCGGCGCGATCACGATCACCGGCATGTTCTCGTCGATCAGCGCGATCGGCCCGTGCTTCAGCTCGCCGGCGGCATAGCCTTCTGCATGGATGTAGGAAATCTCCTTCAGCTTCAGCGCGCCTTCCATGGCGAGCGGAAAACTCGTGCCGCGGCCGAGATAGAGCACGTCGCGGCACTTGGAGAGTTCCCGTGCAAGGCTTTCCATCTTCGGCTGGATGGCGTTGAGCACGCTCGCCATGATCCGCGGCATTTCGGCGAGATGGCGCACGAGGACGCGCTCCTCCTCGATCGAGATCGTACCGCGCGCGCGCCCGGCCCCGACGGCGAGCGCTGCGAGCACCGCCAGCTGGCACGTGAAGGCCTTGGTGGAGGCGACGCCGATTTCCGGACCGGCGAGAATCGGGAAGACGGCATCCGACGAACGCGCGATGGTCGATTCGCGCGCGTTGACGACCGCGCCGATCGTCAGGCCCAGATCCCTGCAGTAGCGCAGCGACGCCAGCGTGTCGGCCGTCTCACCCGATTGCGAGATGAACAGCGCTGCCGCATCCGGCGAGAGCGGGATATCGCGATAGCGGAATTCGGAGGCGACATCGATCTCGACCGGCAGTCGCGCGTAGCGCTCGAACCAGTATTTGCCGATCAGCCCGGCGAGATAGGCCGTGCCGCAGGCCGAGATGGCAAGGCTCGGGATGCGGGCGAAATCGATGGCCGAGGCGGCAGCGCTGACGCGGTTTTCCGTGAAATCGACGTAATGTCCGAGGGCGTGCGAGATGACCTCCGGCTGCTCATAGATTTCCTTTTCCATGAAGTGCCGGTGGTTGCCCTTGTCCACCATGTAGGCGGCGGCGATCGACACCTGGCGCGGCCGCGTCACGCGGTTGCCGTCATGGTCGAGGATCTCGACGCCATCGGCCGTCAGCACCGCCCAGTCGCCATCGTTCAGATAGGTGATCTCGTTGGTGAAGGGCGCGAGCGCGATCGCATCCGAGCCGAGGAACATCTCTTGCACGCCATAGCCGACGGCAAGCGGCGGGCCGGAACGCGCGGCGAAGATCGTGCCCGGCAGGTCGTCGAACAGAACCGCCAGCGCATAGGCACCGGTGACCGACTGCAGCATCGCCTGCATGGCCTGCTTGCCGTCGAGCCCGTCCCGCCGAAGCTTAGCAAGAAGCTGCGCGACGACCTCGGTATCGGTCTGCGTGGAAAAGGAGGCGCCGTCAGCGATCAGCGTATCCTTGATCTCGGAGAAATTCTCGATGATCCCGTTGTGCACGACGGCGACGCCATCGGTGAAGTGCGGATGGGCATTGTTCTCGGTCGGTGCGCCGTGCGTCGCCCAGCGCGTGTGCGCAATGCCGATCAGGCCGGGAAGCGGATCGCTCGCGAGCTTCGTTTCGAGATTGAACAGCTTGCCCTCGGCACGCCGACGGTCGAGCTGGCCGTCATGGATCGTGGCCACGCCCGCCGAATCATAACCGCGATATTCGAGCCGCTTGAGGGCATCGACCAGCCTCTCCGAAACGGGCCGTGCCCCGACGATGCCGACGATGCCGCACATGAACTTCTCCGATATTTCGAGCCCAGACCTTGAGCCTCAAGCTGACTACTGTTTTTTGCGCCCGGAGCAACCGGCGTGACCTCACTTTCGGTGTCAGCCGGTAACGCCCCTTGGGCTGGCCGGCCGCGTCAGGCCTTGCCGCTCTTCGCGGCCTTTTCGGCCAGATAGCGCTCACGCAGCAGCTTCGCGCGGCCGGGCTTCACCGTCTGCCGGGCGCGTCCGAACGCCGCGGCGTCGGCCGGCACGTCGTCGGTGATGACGCTGCCGGATGCGACCAGCGCGCCGTCGCCGATGGTGACGGGTGCAACCAGCGAGGAGTTCGAGCCGATGAAGGCGTTCGCGCCAATGCGCGTGATATGCTTGTTCACACCGTCATAATTGCAGGTGATCGTGCCGGCGCCGATATTGGTGCCCGCACCCACAAAGGCGTCGCCGATATAGGTGAGATGGTTGACCTTGGCGCCTTCGCCGATCTCGGCCTTCTTGACCTCGCAGAAATTGCCGACCTTGGCATTCTCCCCAAGATGTGCCCCCGGCCGCAGGCGCGCATAGGGCCCGACGGTGGCGCCGGCCGAAACATGCGCGCCTTCCAGGTGCGAAAACGCATGGATGACGGCATTGCTCTCCACCGTCACGCCGGGGCCGAAGACGACGTTCGGCTCGACCAGCACATCCTGCGCGAGCTGCGTGTCGTAGGAGAGGAAGACAGTCTCGGGCGCGATCATCGAGACGCCGGAGACCATCAGCGCATGACGCCGGCGCGCTTGCCAGGCGGCTTCGATGGCCGCCAGTTCCGCCCGGTTGTTGCAGCCCATCAGCTCTGTCTCGGGTGCTTCGATGGCGATCGTACGCGCGCCGGCGGCGCGCGCCACCTCCACCACGTCCGTCAGGTAATATTCGCCCTTGGCATTGGCATTGCCGATCGCATCGAGAAATTCGAGCGCCCGCGCGCCGTTCATGGCCATCAGCCCGCCATTGCAATAGGTGATCGCCCGTTCGGCCTCCGAGGCGTCCTTCTCCTCGCGGATCGCCAGCAGTGTGTCGTTCTCGATGATCAGCCGGCCGTAACCTGTCGGGCGTGCCGTGTGAAAGCCGATGACCACGACATCGTCGCCCGCCGCCAGCCGTGTACGCGCGGCCTTCAGCGGTTCGGCAGTGATAAGCGGCGTATCTCCGAAAACGACGATTACATCGTCATAGCCCGTCAAGATCGCTTCCCGCGCTGCCAGCACGGCGTGCCCGGTGCCCAGCCGCTCCGTCTGCAGATGCGTCGTCACGGCCAGATCGTCGCGGCGCGCGGCGGCGGCCACCGCCTCGGCATCCCGCCCCACCACAAGAGCGGCCGCCGCGATGCCGGCACCGGCAAGCGCCTCCATCACATGCGCGATCATGGCGCGCCCGGCGACGGGATGAAGCACCTTCGACATCGAGGACTTCATCCGCGTGCTCTCGCCCGCGGCAAGGACCACGGCAAGGCAGGTACGGGCGTCGGTGATGGTGGTGCTCATGGCGTCTCTCCCGGTCTCGTCCGGCCGGGCCGCCAGACGTCGTTCCAGCCTCATAGAGCAAAAGATGGAGCATTGCGAAGCAGAATTCCGCTGTCGCGCGCCTGCCGCCGGGGTGGCGAAGGTTGTCGGCAAAGGCACACCGGACCGGCGTTAACGCAATCAAAAGATCACGATGCGATAAGCAAGTCCGTCCCAAATTTTAGCCGCGTTGAGGCATTTCATGGCATCCGTCGCGAATGACACCCTCGCAGCGCCGGAAGGCCGTCGATTTCCGTTGAAGCGGTCCGCGCCGGTGCTTGCGCTCGGCGTCGTCCTGCTTGCGCTGCCTCTGGCGCTTCTCACGACCATCCATCAGCCGGTGGGCGCGATGATGTGGGATCTCTATATCTATCTGGACGCCACGAACCGGATCACGGGCGGGCAGATCCCCTCCATCGATTTCTTCGCGCCTGTGGGCGCTCTCGGCTACTACCTCTTTGCCGGCGCAAGCTGGCTCTTCCCGAACGGACATCCGCTCTTCCTGTCGGCCTGGTCGCTCCTCGTCGTCACCGCGCCATTGATGGCGGTGGTGCTGGTCGAGGTGCAGCGCCGCTCGCCGGCCCTCGCCTTCGCGCTGCTCGCGCCGTTCCTCCTCTATTCGCTGCTGCCCTTCAACATCGGCAGCTATTACCCCTATCCCGGCTCGGAAGGCTTCGGCATCTACAACCGGCAGGTCTGCCAGCTTCTCTACGTGCTGGCTGCGGCTCTCGTCTTCGTCAAGGACGGCCGCAAGCTCTGCGGGGTCGTCGCGGCCAGCATGCTGGCGCTGTTCTTCATCAAGATCACCGGCATCGTCGCCGGCGCCCTGATGTGCGGGATGGCGCTCGCCGCGGGACGGCTGACCTTGAAACGCTCCCTGATCGCTGCCGGTCTCTTTGCAGCCGGCCTGTCCGTGCTCGAACTGGCGACGGGCGTGGTGTCCGCCTATATTGGCGATATCCTCGCCCTCCTCCGCCTGAATGACGAAACGCTTCTGCCGCGGCTCTTGCGCGCCGCCTCCATGAACATCGGTGCGACCCTGGCGACGGTCGCGCTCTGCTGCGCGCTCCTCCTCACCGATCTTCAGCGGGTGCGCCTGTGCCTGCGTGATGCAGTTTCTGCCCCGTCCCTGCAGACCGTCTCCGCCGTCTTCGATCTTCCTTTCGTCTGGATCGCCGCTTTCCTGCTCGCCGGCTTGTTCTTCGAAAGCCAGAACACCGGCAGTCAGGCCCTCATCTTTCTTTATCCGCTGCTGCTCGCCATCGGCCTCGATCATGGCCGGCGGCACGGACAGACGGTGCGCTCTGCCGTGGTCGCCGTGTTCGCTCTGGCTGTCGTCCTTCCCCCGGCACTCCTCGTCATCCAGAAGGCAAGCCGCGCCTGGATCGGCATGCTGGACACGACGCGCCTCGATCATCGGAACCTGAAGACGATGGGCGCTTTCGCCGTCAGGCCGGCATTCGCGGAGCGGGCGCGTCTCATGGAAGCCATGTTCGTCGAGAACCGGAAGGCCTTTGACGCTCTGGCGGCCGCCGGCGAGCCCTTCTCCGTCCTGCTGTTCAGCGATTTCGACTTCCAGTGGGCGTGGCTCGAAAACGCCGATCGCGCCATCTCCGCCGTCCGCGACCTTGAGGCCCGCGATGGCGTCCGATTCGAAACCGTGATGTCCATCGACTTCGTCAATCCCTTCCCCTGGCTGATGGAGCGACAGGCCCCGCGCCATATCGCCATCGGTGCCGATCCGACACGGGCCGTTCCACCCCCGGGCGATGCGGAATACGACGCCATCCGTGCGGTCGATCTCGCACTGATGCCGACCTGCCCCGCCACGCCGACGCAGACCGATCTGCTCGCCCTCTACGCGCCGGCGCTTCTTCCCACCCATATTCGGGTCTCTCTCACGCCCTGTTACGACGCCTTCATCCGCAATGGCCTGCTGCCCGCGTCGCAGGGATCGCAGCAGCCATAGGGCGGCCTGTGCAATTTCTCCTTAAATTGATTCCGATTTCGAAATTTATGCAGTAAGGAACGACACGGTTTGCCACGAGGCAAACGCGTGTTTTGTCGGTTGAGGTGCGCAGTCTTATGTTGGAAATGCTGAGGAGAGGCGCCCAGACCTGGGTCGTCAAAGGCCTGTTGATCGTTCTCGTCGCCTCGTTCGCAGTCTGGGGCGTTTCGTCATCCATCGCGCCCAGTGCCTCCACGGCCGTCGTGACGGTCGGCGACGTCAAGGTTTCCCCGGCCGACTTCCGGCTTGCCTACGAGCGGCAGCTGGCCCAGCTTTCCCGTCAGTTCGGCACCCGCCTGTCGCGCGATCAGGCCCGCGCCTTCGGCGTCGAGGCGCAGGTCTATTCGCAGCTCGTGGCGGGCGCGACGCTCGACCAGCTGTCGAGCGATATGAATCTCGGCCTGTCGCAGGATCGCCTCGCCACCCTGATCAGCCAGGATCCGGCCTTCCGCGCCGTCAACGGCCAGTTCGATCGCACGGTCTTTTCCAGCGTCCTGCGCAATGCCGGCCTGCGCGAGGTCGATTACATCACGAATCGCAGCCAGGTCGCCGTTCGCTCGCAGATCGTCGAAGCATTGTCCGACGGCTTCAAGGCGCCGACGGTGCTGACGGACGCGCTGAAAAGCTACCAGAACGAGACGCGCTCGCTCGATTACCTGCTGCTTTCGAATGCCAATGTCGATCCGATCAAGGCGCCGGCCGACGATATGCTCGCGCCCTGGTTCGAGGAACACAAGGCCGAGTATCGCGCCCCCGAATTCCGCAAGATCTCCTATGTGAAGCTCGAACCGACCGACATCGCCAACCCGGCTTCCGTCACCGAGGATGAGCTGCGCGCCGACTACGAGAAGCGGAAAGCGAGTTTCAGCGCGCCCGAAACGCGCACGATCGAGCAACTTACTTTCGCCAGCCGCACCGACGCAGATGCCGCCGCCGCCAAGCTCGCCGCAGGCACGACCTTCGATGCGCTCGTCTCCGAGCAGGGCAAGACCTCCGGCGACGTGCTCCTTGGCGATTTCACCCGCGAGCGCATGCCCGACGCGAAGCTCGGCGATGCCGCCTTTGCCGTAGCGGCTGACGGCGGCACCACGCCCGTCGTGGAGGGTGCCTTCGGCCCCGTCGTCCTGCGCGTCACCAACATTCGTCCTGCCACCACGCGGTCCTTCGACGAGGTGAAGGAAGAGCTCCGCCAGGAGGTCGCCCTTGCCAATGCAAGCAACGAGATCACCGCGATCCACGACAAGTTCGAGGATGCGCGGATTTCCGGCGCGACGCTTCAGGATGCGGCGACCGAGAGCAATCTGAAGGCCGTCTCCATTGCCGCCGTCGATGCGCGCGGAAACGATGCGCAAGGCGAGAGGATCGCCGATCTGCCGCAGCCGCAGGAACTGCTCGCCGAAGTCTTCAAGGCCGACCCGGGCAGCGACACCCTGCCGATCAACCTCGGCCGCGACGGTTATGTCTGGTTCGAGGTCGAGGACGTCATGTCCGCCCGCGATCGCACGCTGGACGAATCGCGCGAAAGGGTCGTTGCCGACTGGACGGCCGAGCAGCAGCGCACAGAACTGGCCAAGCGCGCCGCAGACCTGAAAGCGCGTGTCGAAAAGGGCGAGACCCTGCAGACCATCGCGGCGGAACTCGGCATTGCCGTGGAGACCAAGACCGGCCTGCGCCGCACCGCGCAGGATGCCGCGCTCTCCCCAGCCGCCGTCACCGCCGCCTTCAGCGGCCCGAACGGCCTCGTGACGAACGCGGCCGGCACGGATGGCGAAGGCCAGATCCTGCTGAAGGTCACCGCAGTCGAGAGAGCGGCCGGCGATGCGCTGGATCAGGACAGCCGTCAGGTCGATGCCATCGCCCAGGCGAGCGGCGACGATATTCTCGACCAGATGGTCACGGAGCTGCAGGCCCGCTACGGCGTTTCGATCAACCAGCAGGTGGCCGAAACGGCGCTGGCGCAACGATAGGCGGACGGGATCGTATGGCGGACCTCAAACCCTTCATCGCCAAGGCGGCGCTCGGTCAGTCTCTCGACCGGGACGACGCACGGGCCGCCTTCGAAATCATCATGTCGGGCGCGGCCACGCCCTCTCAGATCGGCGGCTTCCTCATGGCGCTCCGCGTGCGCGGCGAGACGGTCGACGAGATCGTCGGTGCCGTCGGCGCCATGCGCGCCCGCATGCTGACCGTGGACGCGCCTGCCGACGCCATCGACATCGTGGGGACCGGCGGGGACGGCGCCGGCACCTACAACATTTCCACGCTCGCCTCGCTGATCGTCGCCGGCGCCGGCGTTCCCGTCGCCAAGCATGGCAACCGCGCGCTGAGCTCCAAGTCGGGCACGGCGGATGCGCTCTCCTGCCTCGGCGTCAAGCTGGATATCGGCCCGGACGCGATCGCCCGCTGCATTCGCGAGGCCGGCGTCGGCTTCATGTTCGCCCAGCAGCACCATTCCGCCATGCGCCATGTCGGGCCCACCCGGGTCGAGCTCGGCACCCGCACCATCTTCAATCTGCTGGGCCCCCTCTCGAACCCTGCGGGCGTCGGCCGCCAGCTGGTCGGTGTGTTCTCGTCGCAATGGGTGGTTCCGGTGGCCGAAGTGTTGCGCGATCTCGGCTCGGTCAGCGTCTGGGTCGTCCACGGCGAAGGCCTCGACGAGATCACCACCACCGGCACGACCCACGTTGCCGCCATCGAGAACGGCGCGATCCGCACGTTCGACCTGACCCCTGCAGATTTCGGCCTGCCGACCGTCGATCTCGCAGCCCTCAAGGGCGGCGACGGCGCGCACAATGCGAAGGCACTGAGCGGCGTCCTTGCAGGTGACGTCACGCCCTACCGCGACATCTCGCTTGCCAACGCCGCCGCCGCCCTGGTCATTTCCGGCCGCGCCGGCTCGTTGACGGATGGCATGGCAATGGCGCGCGCGGCGCTGGAAACCGGCGCTGCCCGCGCCGCACTGGAGGCGCTCGTGCGCGTCTCCAATGCCGAGGAGGCCTGACATGAGCGACATCCTGCACCGCATCGAACTGTACAAGCGTGAGGAAATCGCCGCCGCGAAGGCCCGCGTCTCGCTCGATGACCTCAAGGCCATGAGCGCCGGACAGTCGGCTCCGCGCGGTTTTCTGAAAGCGCTGGAGGCGAAGCGTGCGGCGGGCACATACGGCCTCATCGCCGAGATCAAGAAGGCCTCCCCCAGCAAGGGCCTGATCCGGTCGGACTTCGATCCGCCGGCGCTCGCCAAGGCCTATGAACGCGGCGGTGCCGCCTGCCTGTCGGTGCTGACGGACGGACCGAGCTTTCAGGGCGCACCGGAATTTCTCACGGCCGCCCGCGCCGCCTGTGCCCTGCCGGCCCTGCGCAAGGACTTCATGTTCGAAACCTATCAAGTGCACGAGGCCCACGCCTGGGGTGCCGATTGCATTCTCCTCATCATGGCATCGCTGAGCGACGACGACGCGCGCAGGCTGGAGGATTGTGCCCTCGACCTCGGCATGGACGTGTTGGTGGAAGTGCATGACGAGCCGGAAATGGAGCGTGCGCTCCGCCTTTCGTCGCCCTTGCTCGGTATCAACAATCGCAACCTGAAGACCTTCGTGGTCGATCTCGCCGTGTCCGAACGTCTTGCGCCGATGGTGCCGGACGACCGGCATCTCGTCGGCGAAAGCGGTATCTTCACGCCGCAGGACTGCGCCCGCATGAAGGCCGCCGGCATCGGCACCTTCCTCGTCGGCGAAAGCCTGATGCGGCAGGAAGATGTGGCGGCAGCCACGAGGCTCCTGCTCTCCGATCCCGCCGGCACGCAGGCGGCCGAGTGATGTCGGACATGCCGCTGACCCATCTCGGCGAAACCGGCGAAGCCAGCATGGTGGATGTCGGCGACAAGAGCGAGACGGTTCGGATCGCCGTTGCCGAGGGCTATGTCCGCATGCAGCCGGAAACGCTGCGCATCATTCTGGCGGGCGACGCCAAGAAGGGCGACGTCATCGGCACGGCCCGCCTCGCCGGGATCATGGCGGCCAAGCAGACGGCCAACTTCATCCCGCTCTGCCATCCGCTGATGCTGACCAAGGTCTCCGTCGATATCGTGCCCGACGAGACCCTGCCGGGCCTGCGCGTGGAGACGCTGGCAAAGCTCAGCGGCCGCACCGGCGTCGAGATGGAAGCGCTGACGGCTGCGAGCGTCGCCTGCCTCACGATCTACGACATGGCGAAGGCGGTCGATCGCGAGATGGAAATCGGCGGCATCCGTCTTCTGAAAAAGTCCGGCGGACGCTCTGGCGACTATGTGCGAGAAGCCCCGCCGCGCGAGACCGGAACCCCATGAGCCTGCTTCCCGTCGAGGAGGCGCTGGCGCGCCTGCTGGCCGCCGGCCGCCCCGTGACGGAGACGGAAGTGGTTGCGATCGGGGATGCGCAGGGCCGCGTCCTCGCGCGAGATCTCGCATCCCGCCTCACCCATCCGCCGTTCGATTCCTCCGCCATGGACGGCTACGCGCTGCGTGCGGAGGATATCGCCGAGATCGGCGCCATCGTCACCGTCATCGGCGAATCCGCAGCCGGCAGCCGCTTTCCAGGAACGGTGCTCGCCGGTCAGGCGGTGCGCATCTTCACCGGCGCGCCAGTGCCGGAGGGTGCCGATACGGTGCTGATCCAGGAGGATGCCGAGCCGCTGGACGGCCACCGCATCCGAACACGATTCGTGCCCGCCAGAGGTCGCCACATCCGACCGCGGGGCCAGGATTTTCGCGAAGGCGATGTCGTTCTGCGCGCCGGCGACCGGCTCGACGCCGGCCGCCTGACGGTGGCCGCCGGCATGAACCACGCGCATCTCGACGTCTTCAGGCGCGTCCGGGTGGCCATTCTCGCGACGGGGGACGAACTTCTGCCGCCCGGCAGCACGCTCGGGCCCGACCAGATCATCGCATCGAACACGCTCGGCATCGCCGCCATCGCCCGGGAGAATGGCGCGGAGATCATCGACCTCGGCATCGCTCCCGACAGCAGGTCGAGCATCGAGGAGCGATTGGCGGTCGCGCAAGAAACAGGCGCCGATATCCTCGTCACGCTCGGCGGTGCCTCCGTCGGCGATCATGATCTCGTCCAGTCTACCCTTGTCGGTGCGGGCATGGAGCTCGATTTCTGGCGCATCGCCATGCGCCCCGGCAAGCCGCTGATGGTCGGCCGCCTGGGCGACATGCAGGTGCTCGGCCTTCCCGGCAATCCGGTGTCGAGCCTCGTCTGCGGCCTTCTGTTCCTCGAACCCCTCGTCCGCGCCCTTGGCCACCTGCAGGCTCGCAATCGCCTCGCCGTTGCTACCACAGCCGGGCCGCTTGCCGCCAACGACAAGCGCCAGGATTACATCCGCGCAAAGCTCGAGCGTCTGGCAGACGGCAGCCTTTCGGCCAAGGCCTTCGAGCGGCAGGATTCTTCGATGATGCAGACATTCGCGCAGTCGGATGCGCTCATCGTCCGGTCGCCGGGCGCACCGGCCGCCCATGCGGGATCGGCCTGCACCGTCCTTCTCCTGCGCGACGTCTAGACCGATCGCCTGTCGCCGGTCACGGTCGGGGATCTTTCCAAATCCGCGGCCTGCCCTATCTCATCCGTCGGTAAGTATCGGTAACGAAGGGAATATCAGCATGAACCGAAACGGACTCTACGCCCTCCTGGGCGCGTTGGTCGTCCTTGTCATCGTCATGGGCGTCTACATCTACGACCGCGAGAAGGAACCGCAGGGCGTCGAACTCAAGATCGGCGAGAACGGGATTTCGGTTCAGGAAAACTGAGCAGCCCAAAGGGTGATGCAAAGCTTACGCGTTAACGCTTTGTTAACCATTCCGGCAGATACTTGCGGTCAGGTGATCTGACTACGGATGAACTAGCAGGTCGCAGAAACGTTGAGAACGAAAGGTCGGGCAACCCCCGGCCTTTTTGTTTGTCATCGTCGCAGCGCTTCAGACACGCTGCCCGAAGCTTCACCGCTCCGTCGGCGCCACGTCGAGTTTCGACACCAAAATCTTGTCGATCCGACGGCTGTCCATATCCACCACCTCGAACCGGTACCCGAACGCCTCCGCGACATCGCCCTCTTCGGGCGACTTGCGCAGTTCCTGGACGAGGAAGCCGGCGATGGTCTCATAGCTGCCATCCGAATCGATCTCGTCGATGCCGATGGTCAGGTGGATCTCGTCGATCGGCGTGCGACCGTCTACGAGATAGGAGCCATCTTCGCGCAGGCGGATCAGCGCATGCTCGATGTCGTCATAGTTCGACGGGAGAACACCGACGATCGCCTCGAGAATATCGGCGATCGTGATGATGCCTTCGATGCTGCCATACTCGTCGACGATCATCGCCATGTTGATGCGCGAGGACTTGAACGCTTCCAGCGCCTTCAGGCACGACGCCGTCTCCGGCAGCGCGTGCAGCTCCTTGACGAAAGCGCGAATGTCGAATGCGCCGCGGGCCCCGAGGTTCAAAACCTCTTTCACGAGCACAGCGCCCAGGATCTCGCCGGTGGACGTATCCATGACCGGATAGCGCGAATGCGAGGTCTGCTCGATCTTCGCGCGCACCGCCTCCAGCGTGTCATTCGCATCGATGAAGCTCACCTCCGTTCGGTGCGTCATGATGGATTTGACGTTGCGGTCGCCGAGCCGGATGATGCGGCGCAGCATTTCGTGCTCGGACTTCTCGATGGCGCCGCTCTCGACGCCCTCTGCCATGATTGCCTGCACTTCCTCTTCCGTGACCGCATCCTTGTTGGTGGAGACCCCGAAGACATGCATGAAGACCTTGGCGGAGCCTTCGAAGAGATAGACGACCGGCGAAACGACTTTGGACAGGATGGACATCGGCCGCGCGACGAACATGGCGATGCGCTCGGAATTGCGCAGCGCCAGCTGCTTGGGGATGAGTTCCCCGATGACGACCGAGAGATAGGTGATGAGCGTGACGACCAGGGCGACCGAGACGGTGCTGCCGTAGGGGTTGATCCAGCTGATGTCGTTCAGGATCGGAGCCAGCTTATCGGCGATCGTCGCGCCACCATAGGCGCCGGCCAGCGTACCCACGAGCGTGATGCCGACCTGGACGGTGGACAGGAACTTGCCCGGATCTTCCGCAAGGTTCAGCGCCAACTCCGCCCGGACATTGCCTTGCCGGGCCATTTGCCGCAGGAGCGGCCGGCTGACGGAAACGAGTGCCATTTCCGACATGGCAAAGAAGGCATTGATCAGAAGAAGAACGAAAATGACGAGCAGTTCGGACATGGATCCTCGAAAACCGATGTTCCGCGCCGTGCAGGTTTCACAGCGCGCGATATCATCGTCTTCATGAAATAGGCGGAACCGCGCAATGCAGCAAGGCGGGATACGGCAAGTTTCACCATTCTTGGCGTTGCAGACCGACGATTGTCAGCCCGCGGCCGTCTCCGGCACGTCATCCATCGCCACGCGGACGCGCGCGCGCCCGACCCGGATGACCACTTCCATCGCCGCGCGGGCGCCGGCCTCGTCGCGACGGCTGATCTGCTCCACGATGCGGATATGATTGCGCGAGACGTCCTCGATGCCCTCGCGGTCGGCTGCCGGCGAGCTGAGCTTGAAGATGCCGACCAGCGCCGCCTCGATCAGACTGCCGACGCTGCGCATGAAGGGATTGGCCGAGGCCTCCGCCACGGCAAGGTGAAAGCGCAGATCCGCCACGGCCAGCGATTCGGGCGTATGCGCGGGATCGCCCATGGCGACGGCGAGCCGCATCATATGGCTGATCTCGGCGTCGGTCGCATGAATGGCGGCAAGGGCCGCGGCATGCGGCTCGAAGGCCATGCGGACCTCGCTGATATGCGTCAGGAAGTCCTCGTCGATGCCGTTGTGAAAGTGCCAGGTGAGAATGTCGCTGTCGAACAGGTTCCACTGGTTGCGGGCCGTAACCCGCGTTCCGATCCGCGCCCGCGGCACGATCAACCCCTTGGCCGCCAGCGTCTTCATGGCCTCGCGCAGGACGGTGCGGGATACCTTGAAACGCATCGCCAGATCCTGGTCGCCCGGCAGGATGGTGCCCACGGGAAACTCGCCGGAAATGATGGCCCGTCCAAGGACATCCACGACCTGCGAATGGCTGGTGCGTGTATCGACGCCCGTGATCAGCGTCTCCAGCGGACCCTTCTTCATGATTCCCCCTCGTCGGACTCGATACGCACCCTGTCGCCGCATGCCTCCCGGAACGACAGAAAAATCATATCATATGACAATATGAGTGTCTTGACGGGAGCTGTGGAATTTTCATTTCATTTCAGAATGAAATGGAATTCAAAAGCAATGATGAACAACGGAACCGGTTGTCAATGAAGCATTCCAGCAGGGCCGCCTGGACGACCCTGCTGGAACAGGTTGATGAGAATGGATCGCCCGGCGACCCGATCGGACCGGCTTATTGCGGCAGCTTGTCGTCCACGCCTTCGACGTAGAAGTTGAGGCCCAGCAGAACGCCATCCTCGGCCGTCTCGCCGTCCTTCAGCCAGACGCTGCCGTCCTGCTTCTTCAGGGGACCGGTGAACGGCTTCAGCTCGCCCGACTCGATCTTCGCCTGCGTCGCTTCGGCCATCGCCTTCACGTCGTCCGGCATGTTGGTGTACGGCGCCATGGTCAGGATTCCGTCCTTCAGGCCGTCCCAGCTCGACGTGGTCGCCCACTTGCCATCGAGGAAGGCCTGCGTGCGCTTGATGTAGTAGGCGCCCCAGGTGTCCTTGATTGCGGTCAGCTGCGTCTTCGGGCCGGCTGCGATCATGTCGGAGGCCTGGCCGAAAGCCTTGATGCCACGCTCGGCCGCAACCTGCATCGGCGCAGTCGTGTCGGTGTGCTGCGTCAGCACATCGACGCCCTGATCGATCAGGGCCTTGGCCGCATCGGCTTCCTTACCCGGGTCGAACCAGGTGTTTGCCCATACGACCTTGATCTTGAAGTCCGGATTGACCGACCGCGCGCCGATGAGAAACGCGTCGATGCCCATGACGACTTCCGGGATCGGGAAGGAGGCGATGTAGCCGGCGACGCCCTTTTCGGAGATCTTCGCGGCGATCTGGCCCTGGATGTAGCGGCCTTCGTAGAAGCGGCTGTTATAGGTCGCGACGTTCGGCGCGGTCTTGTAGCCGGTTGCGTGCTCGTACATGACCTTCGGGAACTTGGCGGCAACCTTCACCGTCGCGTCCATGAAGCCGAACGACGTCGTGTAGATCAGGCCGCAGCCCGAGCGCGACAGGCGTTCGATGGCGCGTTCGGCATCCGGGCCTTCCGGCACGTTTTCGAGGAACTGCGTCTCGATCTTGTCGCCGAGCGCCTTTTCCAGCTCCTGACGACCGATGTCGTGCGCCTGCGTCCAGCCGCCGTCCGATTTCGAGCCGACATAGACGAAGCAGATCTTGGCCTTTTCCTGGGCGCTTGCCGAAGCGGCAAAGCCGATAGCCGCCGTCGTGGCGACGAGAGCGAGGATAAGTTTCTTCATTTTGGACCTCTCATGTTGTCGAATAGGTATCCGCGGCCGGTCGGATCAGCGATCCGGCACGAAGGGTTTGCCGAGCGAGGCCGGCGTGTTGATCATCGTCATCCGGCGGTTCTGCGAGATGAGCACGAGGACGACGATCGTTGCAAGGTAGGGCAACGCTGACAGAAGCTGCGACGGCACATCGAAGCCATTGCCCTGTGCATAAAGCTGGCTGATCGACACGGCGCCGAAGAGATAGCCGCCGGCAACGATGCGCCATGGCCGCCAGGAGGCGAAGACCACGAGCGCGAGCGCGATCCAGCCGCGCCCGGCCGACATGTTTTCCACCCACTGCGGCGTGTAGACGAGCGACAGTTGCGCCCCGGCAAGCCCGGCACAGGCGCCGCCGAACATGACGGCGAGGTAGCGGGTGCGGATGACGTTTATGCCGAGCGCATGGGCCGAGGTATGGCTGTCGCCGACGGAGCGCAGCTTCAGCCCGGCGCGGCTACGGAACAGGAACCAGTGGATGCCGGCAATGAGCGCAATCGACAGGTAGAAGATCAGGTCCTGCTGGAACAGCAGCCGGCCGACGACCGGGATGTCGCTGAGGACGGGAAAGACAATCTGCGGCAGCTTGATACCCGACTGTCCCGCATAGGGCTCGCCGATCTGCCCCGAAAGCCCGAGGCCGAGAATGGTCAGCGCCAGCCCGGTCGCGACCTGGTTTGCCACCAGCGTCAGCGTCAGGAAGCCGAACAGCAGCGAGAACAGCGTGCCGGACAGGATACCGGCGAGAATGCCGATATAGGGCGAACCGGTCGCCTGCGTCGCGGCGAAGGCGCAGACGGCGCCGATGATCATCATGCCCTCGACGCCGAGGTTGAGCACGCCCGACCGTTCGGTGACCAGTTCGCCCGCCGCAGCGATGACCAGCGGCGTCGCCGCCGTGATGACCGTCAGCAGAATGGCTTCGATGATACCCATGTCAGTGAGCTCCTTCCGCGACGGCCCCGCGCGTCACGCGCCGCCAGACGATGCGGATGCGGTACTGGATCAGCGTGTCGCAGGAGAGCACGAAGAACAGCAGCAGCCCCTGGAACACCCGCACCACCTTGTCGGACAGCCCGAGCGAGATCTGCGCCGCCTCGCCGCCCAGATAGGTCAGCCCGAGAACGAGACCGGCAACGATGATCGCGAGCGGGTTCAACCGCCCGAGGAAGGCGACGATGATCGCGGTAAAGCCGTAGCCGGGCGAGATCACCGGCTGGAGCTTGCCGATCGCGCCGGACACTTCGGAGATGCCGGCAAGACCGGCAAAGGCGCCCGATAGAAGCATGGAAAACCAGATCATCCGCCGCGAGGAGAAGCCGGCGAACCGCCCTGCCCGTTCCGACTGGCCCAGAACCGTGATTTCGAAGCCCTTGAGCGTGAAGCGCATCATGAACCAGATCGCGAGGGCCGCGACGATCGCAAAGGCGAAGCCGTAATTGGCGCGGCCGGAGGCCAGCATTTCCGGCAGGATCGCTTCGGGCGCGAAGGCACGCGTCACCGGAAAGTTGAACCCGCCCGGATCGCGCCAGGGCCCGCGCACCAGCCAGTCGAGGAACAGCTGGGCGACATAGACGAGCATCAGGCTCGTCAGGATCTCGTTCGTGTTCATTCGCGCCTTGAGAAAGGCCGGGATGCCGGCATACAGCGCGCCGCCGATCATGCCCATGACCAGCATCAGCGGCAGGACGAGCGCCGAATGCCATTCATGGAACACCACCGGGACGATGGAGCCCGCCACCGCCCCCATGATGAACTGGCCTTCCGCGCCGATATTCCAGTTGTTCGACCGGTAACAGACGGAGAGGCCGACGGCGATCAGGATCAGCGGCGCCGCCTTGATCGCAAGTTCATGCAGCGACCAGACCTCCGTCAACGGCTCGATGAAGAAGCTGTAAAGCGCTAGTCCGGGATCCTTGCCGAGAATGACGAACATGATCGCACCGGCGACAATCGTCAGGCAGAGCGCCAGGATCGGGGATAGGAATGTATAGAGAAGAGAGACTTTCGGCCGTTTTTCAAGCTCAATGCGCATGGGCCGTCTCTCTCACCGTCTCGGCGGCGGCCGCCTCGGACGCCGTCGTTCCCTGCATGCCTCCCATCAGAAGCCCGATCTTTTCGCGCGACAGCGCGGCGGCCGGATAGATTTCGGAAAGCTTGCCGTCGTTGATAACGGCGATCTCGGTTGCCACCTCGAAGATCTCGTCGAGATCCTGGCTGATGATCAGCACCGCGGAGCCGGCCTTGGCGAGATCCACCAGCGCTTGGCGGATGCGGCTCGCAGCGCCAGCATCCACGCCCCAGGTCGGCTGGTTGACGATCAGCACGGCGGGCTGTCGGTCGAGCTCGCGCCCGACGATGAACTTCTGAAGATTGCCGCCGGACAGCGAGCCCGCCGGTGGGTCCTCGCCGCTCTTGCGCACGTCCATCGCTTCCGAGATCCGCTTGGCGGCCCGCTTGACCGCACCGTGGCGGATCAGCCCGAGGCCGCCCCCGCCGACGAAGGTCTTGCGATCCGAAAAGTAGCGCGCGAGCACCAGATTGTCCGACAGCGGCAAGGCCGAGACGGCGGCATGTCCATGCCGCTCCTCCGGCACGAAGCCGGCCCCCAGTGCCCGCCGCTGGTTGATGCCCTGCCGGCCGACCGGCTTCTCGCGGATGAAGACGGCGTTGTTGTCGGCGGTCGGATATTCGCCGGAGAGTGCATCGAAGAGTTCGCCCTGCCCGTTGCCCGCGACGCCCGCGATCGCCAGAACCTCGCCGGCATGCACCTTCAGACAGATATCCTTCAGCGACACCGCGAAGGGCGTACGGGCCGCGGCCTTGAGGTGCCTCGCCTCGAGCTGAACCTTGCCCTTCGCCGACGTCCCGGACGCGCTCACATGCGCGACGTCGCTGCCCACCATCATGCGGGCGAGCGAGGCCGGCGTTTCCAGACGCGGGTCGCAGGCGCCGGTCACCTTGCCGTGGCGCAGCACGGTCGCCCGGTCGCAGATGCGCTGCACCTCTTCCAGCCTGTGGCTGATATAAAGAACCGAGCGTCCCTCGGCCTTGAGCTTCGCCAGCGTTTCGAACAGCCGGTCGGCCTCCTGCGGTGTGAGTACGGAGGTGGGTTCGTCGAGAATGATGAGCTGAGGGTTCTGCAATAGGGCCCGCACGATCTCGATCCTCTGGCGCTCGCCCACGGACAGGTCCGCGACGTGCGCCTTCGGATCGAGTGGCAGGCCGTAGCTGACCGAAAGGGCGGCAGCTTCCTCGGAGATTTTGTTGAGCGAAACGCCCGGATCCATCGAGAGCGCGATGTTCTCCGCGACCGTTAAAGCCTCGAACAGGGAGAAATGCTGGAAGACCATGCCGATGCCGAGGCGCCGCGCCGCACCCGGGCTTGCGATTCGCACCGGCTGGCCGCGCCAGTTTATCTGCCCGCTCGTGGGGCCGAGGACACCGAAGAGCATCTTGACGAGAGTGGATTTCCCCGCGCCGTTCTCCCCCAGAAGCGCATGGATTTCCCCCGGCCGTATATCGAGATCGATTCCGTTGCAGGCGGCGAATGTCCCGAAAATCTTCGTCAGCTTGCTGACCGACAGCAGCGTGCTGCCAGCGCTGGGTCCGTCAACCGCCACGCCATCCCTCTCTTTCAAGCCGCAGATGCCCGGGCGCCGTTTCGGCTTCTCAGGGAATCAGCAAAGTTGTTCCGCTCGTCTTTCTGGCTTCCAGATCCGCATGCGCCTGGCTTGCATCGCCGAGGGCATAGGTCTGGTTGATATTGATACGCACTTTATGGCTCCGCACAACATCAAACAGAGAGTTTGCACACGCCTCGAGCTGCGCCCGTGTCGAGGTATATGTGTAGAGCGTCGGACGCGTGGCATACAGCGAGCCCTTCTGCGACAGGACGCCGATATTGAAGGCTTCCACGGCACCGGACGAGTTGCCGAAGCTGACCCACAGGCCACGCGGCTTCAGGCAGTCGAGCGAGGCGGGAAAGGTGTCCTTGCCGACGGAATCGTAAACGACATCAACGCCCTTGCCCTTGGTAATGTCCTTCACGCGGGCAACGAAATCCTCCGACCGGTAATCGATGACATGGTCATAGCCATGCTCGAGCGCCATGGCGATCTTCTCGGGCGATCCCGCCGTGCCGATCACCGTCGCGCCCAGCGCCTTGGCCCACTGCCCGGCAATCTGTCCAACGCCGCCCGCGGCCGCATGGAACAGAAGAACCGTGTCGGGGCCGACGGCAAAGGTCTGGTTGAGCAGGTACTGCGCGGTCATGCCCTTCAGCATCATCGCGGCGGCCGTTTCCAGCGGAATGTCGTCGGGCACCTTGATCAGCTGCTGCTCGTCGATGTTGCGCTCGCTGGCATAGGCTCCGTCCGCGCCGGCATAGGCGACCCGGTCGCCGGCAGAGAACAACGTCACGCCATCGCCGACCGCCGTCACGATACCGGCACCTTCCTTACCTGGAATGAAGGGGAGGCTCGCCGCCTTGTAGAGGCCGGTCCGGAAGTAGACGTCGATGAAGTTGACGCCGATCGCCTCCTGGCGGATCTGCACCTCGCCGCGCGACGGCGGCGGAACGGTCACGCCCTCGATCTTGAGGACCTCGGGGCCACCCAGCTCCCGGATCATGATTGCTCTTGCCATGGCCTGTTCCTTTATTCGCGTCCGAGGTTGGGGAAGATCTGCAGAATGAACCCGATGACGTAGAGATAGACGCCCGTACCGACCACGCCCCAGACCACCCAGGCGGGGGTTTCGAAGTGCATCAGCAGCGCATAGGCGCTGAGCACCGACCAGGCGGTGAAGACCGCCAGATTGAGCGGCCGCAACCGCCGCACGCGCACCGGATGGAGAAAGCTGATCGGCATGAACGTCAGGAACACCGAGACAAACACGACGATGGACGCCGCAAGCTCGCTCGCCTGGACGACGAAGAGCGTGAACACCACCATGTTCCACACGACCGGGAAGCCGGAGAAGAAATACTCGTCGGTCTTCATGCCCATATCGGCATAATAGATGGCGCTGGACATGACGATCGCGCCGGCCGCGACGAAGGACCAGGGCTCGCCGATCATGCCGCTTTGATAGAGCGCAAAGGCCGGCAGCAGCACATAGGTCACATAGTCGATGACATTGTCGAGCGTATCGCCCGACCAGTTGGGCAGCACCTCCTTGACGCGGACCTTGCGCGCGATCGGCCCGTCGATGCCATCGACGGCGAGCGCCAGACCCAGCCACCAGAACATATCCACGAAGCGGTGCTCCGCCGCGGCGACGACGCCGAGGAAGGCGAGAAACGATCCGGAGGCCGTGAGAACATGGACCGAAAAAGCCCGGATCTCGGCGTAGGGAACCGGCTTGTAATTGAAGAACTTCATCGGCAGACGCATCCTGTGCTGACGCTTCGCGTAAACTCGGTGAGCGACCCGCACATCGCCGGGTCATGCCGCACCGCCTCCTCCGCCGCGACGGTGTCGCTGCCGGCATGTCTCGTAATATGCATCGTTTGCCCTGCCCTGCCAGCAAAAACAAGCGATTGCCGTGCTCCCTACGTAATCCGCTGTGGACTTACGCACCACATGCGGCAATGGCGACCATTCCAAAAACGCGCGGTCGGCGCTAGATATCGGCCGAGACCGCCTGCGCTCGGCGTGGCCCGTGGTGACCAGACCGGCAGGACGGACGAAGGCGAAGGAAGAGAACCCGATCATGGAACATACCGATATCGCCATCATCGGCGCCGGCCTTGCCGGGGCGCTTGCGGCCCTCGCCTTGTCGCGCGACGGGCGCACGGTGGCCCTCGTCGCGCCGATGGCGCCGCACGATCGTCGCACGACGGCCCTGATGGATGAGGCGATCGGCTTTCTGAAGAGGCTGGAACTCGGTGACGCGGTTGCCCAGCTCGGCGCGCCGCTTGCCACATTGCGCATCATCGACGGCACGGATCGCCTTCTGCGCGCGCCGGTCGTCACGTTCCGCGCGGCCGAAATCGGCCTCGACGCCTTCGGCTACAATCTCCCGAACGCACCCTTCCTCGAGGGGCTGAACCGCAGAATCGAAAGCGCCCCCTCCATCACCCGCATCGATGCGAGACTGGAACGCCTTGAGGAGACCGCGACGGGCTGCACCCTGACGCTGGCCGACGGCCGCTCCGTGACGGCGTCGCTGGTCATCGGCGCGGACGGCCGACGCTCGCATGTCCGCCAGACGCACGGCATCGAGACGCGCAACTGGAGCTATCCGCAGACGGCCGTCGTGCTGAACTTCGCGCATGAGCATCCGCATGAAAACATCTCGACCGAGTTTCATACGCGGCAGGGTCCGTTCACGCAGGTTCCGCTTCCCGGCAACCGCTCCAGCCTCGTCTGGGTGATGACACCCGATGCCGCAGCCGAGATGCTGGCGCGGGACAAGGCTGCGCTGTCGATCGCCGTGGAGCAGCGGATGCAGTCCATGCTCGGCAAGGTCACGGTGGATACCGAACCCCAGGCCTTCCCTCTCTCCGGCATGGCCGCCACCCGATTCGGCAAGGGCCGCGTCATTCTCGTGGGCGAGGCCGCGCACGCCTTTCCGCCGATCGGCGCACAGGGACTGAACCTCAGCCTTCGCGACGTCATGACGCTGGTCGCGATGCTTGCCGAGCTGCCGGCCATACCCGCGGATCTCGGCGACCGCTACGACCGGCGCCGACGGGCCGATATTCTCAGCCGGACGGTCAGCGTGGACCTGCTCAACCGCTCTCTGCTCACCGGCTTCCTGCCGGTGCAGATGCTGCGGGCGGGCGGGCTGCAGGCGCTGTCGTCGGCCGGCGCCCTGCGCAGCCTCGTCATGCAGGAAGGCCTGCGGCCGGGCAGCGCGATCCGCTCGCTGCTGGGAGACTTACGGGAAAAGATCGGCCGGCACTCCGCCTGATCCGATTAGCGCGAGAAGGCTGGTGACGGTGAGCATGGAGAGTGCCGTCGTGATGAGAATGGTCGCGGAGGCCCGCTCCTGCCAGACGCCATATTGCTCGGCGATCACGAACACGTTCGTTGCCGTCGGCAGCGCCGCGAGCAGCACTGCCGCCTGTACCCAGACCGGCTCGAAATTCCCGGCAGCGCTCAGCACGAGGTACATGACGGTGGGATGCAAGAGCAGCTTGGCCGGAACGATATAGGTCAGTTCCACCGGCGCACGCTTCAGAGGCCGCAGCCCGAGCGTCACGCCCATCGCAAATAGGGCACATGGCGCGGCCGTCGGCGCCAGCGCCTCGATCAGCCGGCGGATCGCGAGCGGAGGCTGGACCTGAAACGCGGCGGCGGCGACGCCGATGGTCGTCGCCAGAATGAAGGGATGCAGCAGGATCTTGCGCAGGACGGAGAGGGCGAGGCGCACAGGGTTCTGTCTCTCGGTTCCCGCGACCGCCATCAGCGCCGGCGCCGTGATGAAATGCGCGACGTTCTCGACGGAGAAGATCAGCGCCACCGGCACGGCCGCCCGTTCCCCGAGCGCGAGCAGCGCGAGGCCCGGCCCCATATAGCCGATATTGCCGTAAGCGGCCGCCAGCCCCTGGACGGTGGCTTCCGCAAGAGGCGCACGACGAAGCCGGAGCGCCGCCACGAAGATGAGTGTGAAGATGAAATAGGTCGCGGCGACATCGGCGATGATGAAGTCGAACCGCGTCAGTTCGTGGATGGGTGTGCGGGAAATGAGGGTGAAGAACAGCGACGGCAAGGCGAGATAGAGAATATAGACGTTAAGCCACGCCATGCCTTCGAGACCGGGTGCTGCCGGCCCCGCGCCGTCCCGGTTTCGCCGGCCGAAAAGATGCGCAGCGCCGTAGCCGAGAAGGATGAGGCCGAAGAACGGGGCCACGAGGCTGAAGATGTCGGTCATGTCGTGATCTCGCCGGCGGCGGCCGCCTGTTCAGCCGATCTGCATGAGAATCGGAAAGGTCTGCTGAAACCAGATGGAGACCGTGCTGACGAAGCCGAACAGGAAGGCAAGACCCGCGACGACGAGCAGGCCGCCCATAATTTTTTCCACAAGCCCGAGATGGCGGCGGAAGCGCGACAGGAATCCCATGAAGGCGCCCGAGAAAGCGGCCGCGATCCAGAACGGGATGGCAAGACCGAGCGAATAGACCGCAAGAAGGACGGCGCCGTCCGACACCGTATCGCGCGCTGCCGCCACCCCGAGGATCGTACCGAGCACCGGGCCGATGCAGGGTGTCCAGCCGAAGCCGAAGGCAAGGCCCATGATATAGGCGCCCGACAACGTCGCCGGCTTTCCTCCGCCCTGGAAGCGCGCCTCGCGCCCGAGCAGGCCGATGCGCAGCACGCCGAGGAAATGCAGCCCCATGATGATGACCACGATGCCGCCGATTCGCGACAGGACGTCCATATGCTGCCGCAGAAGAAGACCGACCGACGAGGCGCCGATGCCGAGCGCGATGAAGACGGTGGAAAAGCCGAGCGTGAACAGAAGCGCCGACGGGAGCACCGCGCGCCGCGTTGCGACGGACGCCGCACTATCGGCCCCCCGGAACTGATCCACGGAAACGCCCGCCATGTAACAGAGATAGGGCGGCACGAGGGGCAGCACGCAGGGCGACAGAAACGACAGCGCCCCCGCGAGCACCGCGGTCCAGATCGAGATATCGGCGATCGACAAAACCAGTTCCTTCGAGACAATCTCGTGCGCATGGCAGCCCCACGGGGCGGATGACGGTGTTACCGCGCGCACGCCTCGCCAGCAATGGTGCCGGATGCCGCATCCCGCGCCACGGCCTGTCCATCCGCGTGAAATCGCGGATCCGCGGATTTATGGGTTGACCGCAACCGCGCGCCTATGCATATCTCCGCCAACTTTCGCCGGCCGCCCAGGTGACCGGCGCGGGAGCGCGTAGCTCAGTTGGTAGAGCAACGGACTTTTAATCTGTAGGTCCAGGGTTCGAATCCCTGCGCGCTCACCACTCCCTTTTCAGACAGCTTTTCAGCATCGTGCCACGAGATGTTTTCTCGGGAACATTCCGTCGTTCGCATCGTTTCCGGGAAACCTAAATTACGGGAAGGACAAAGTCTCCGCAAAGCGCACCAATCAGGTGCGTCGGCTGTCAATGTCGCTTTATCGAGCGCGGAACGAAAACGCATGAACCTAGTTGAGGCAGCGGCAAGCGGCTGAGATGGGAGATGGCGATGATCGAGACGTGGAAGCAACGCGCCCGGAAAGGTGCCAAGCCTGACGACTACAGCGCATTCATGGTTCGCGAGCTTCTCGTCTGGCTGGTCGGTGTCCCCGTTCCCATCGCAATGGTCATCGGGATGTTCGTTCTCTAAGAAAGCCGCCGTCTCTGCCTGGCATAGAAACCGTCCGCGATCAGACGGAGAGGGCCAATACGGCGAAGGTCAGGCCTGATATGGCGCAGAGCGCCGCAATGACGATCATCAACTCCTTCATCATGAATGTGTACATGGCGCAGACCCTTTCTTTGCACCGATGTAAGATCGAACGGATGTAACGCAAGCGTCCGACGTGCAACACTTCGTGATATCCGAACGGCATCACAAGCCTTCCCCGAACGGTGGACAGCTTGCGGACAGTTTCTCCCGGCAGAATAGGATCATCGCACGGACCCGGCTCACGGGTCGAAAACGTGCATGAGATCAATGTTCTGGAGCAAATCCCGCGACGCGCTGCGCCGATTGGATGGCTTCCATCGACCGAGCGGACGCTGCCATGATGAGACCCACTTCCCTGCCCCTCGGCATTATCCTGATCGCCTCCCTCGTCGCAACGGTCCTGACCATCGTTCTCGTTCCGCACCGGGGCACCGCAGCGCCCCGGGCGAGCATCGAGTCCCTTCAGCGCCTCTAGGCGCCAAGCGAACCGGACACGTCTGTTCGGCCTACTGGCAATCCGAAACGACGATCTTGCAGTTCGGGCAGTCTTTCGTTGCCATCGTTTCGGCTGCCGTCTGGGTCGAGCCGTAACCGATGCCGTAATTGACGCGGTCGCCGGCGTAGGCGCCGCACTGTTCGAACCATACGGCAACCTTGCAGTCATCGTTTCCGGCCGACTTGCACTCGCGAACGGCGTTGCTTTCGGCTTCCTTGCGGGAACTGCCCCAGCCCATTCCATAGCCGGCTTCGTCAGCCGCCAAGCCCTGCTCGTCGTTGACCGCGATGGCGCCGAAGGCGAAAGCCGAGCTGACCGGGCCGGCGAGAAGAATGGTCGTTGCAAAGGCGATACGCAGTAAGGTTTTCATGAAATCTCCCCCAAGATCGGATGTCCCGATTGTCCTCTGGCGTCGCTGCCGGAATGGCAGAGGCCCCGGAGAAGATTGCTACCGGACACGACGCGACGCGACAATATCGGCAAGGCTCTCGCCGGCTCTTTAATATGGAGCATAGCTAATGCGCATGGTGAACGACGGCGTCACTGCTCCCTGCAGCCTATGCGCGCGGCCGGTTGGTGGAGAAAAAACCGCAGGTTACCTAAAACACCATCGTCACAATCAGGGAGATGACGATGGCGGAATGCGAGGATAGCAACGGAGACAAGTGGGAAATTTACGCCTCGAATGGCTGGCGTTGGCGCCGCACGGCGAGCAATGGCGTCATCGTCGGCGCATCGACGGAAGGCTACGTCAACAAATCGGATTGCGTCGCGAACGCCCGGCGTCACGGTATGAAATGCACGCCGGTCTGATCGTGACGCGGGAACGGTCGGCGCGCCTGTGCCGGCCGGCCCCTATTTCCCGGCAAACGGATCCGCGAGAGCCGCGTCCGGCCGGCTGATCGGGTATTTCGTACCGGATACCTTGGCCGCCATGCCCTTGGCGCCCGTCTGCTTCAGAAGCGTGCGGAAAACAGGATGCATGCCGCCGTCGACATAGGCGCTCATGGACGCGGCGACCGGCACCGGTCCGCCGATCAGCGCATCGATCGCGCGGCTCTCCTCCGCGATCTTGGCCAGTGCCTGCGGCTCGATGCCGGGCGAGGCCTCGGGGCATGGCGCCAGCGGGTCGGTCGGCTCGCCGTTCAGGAAGGTCTTGTCGAAAACGTAGCGCCCGCCGCAGGCAGAGACTTTCGGCTGGCGACGGGTGATATCGAACGCATCGTACCCCTCTTTCAGCACCCGCCAGAAAGCGAGATTCGGATCGCCGCGATGGGCCGCCATGTTTTCGCCCGTCATGCGGAAGGGGTAGGCCTGCACCTGGAAACTCGCCTGCCCGCCCTCGAGCGCCCGCGCGACGATCGCGTAGATTTCGCCCACACCCTGGTCTGTCATGGCATAGCAGCCCGACGACGAGCAGGCGCCATGCACCATCAGCGCTTCGCCCGTGTAGCCGAGCGCGCTTTCCAGCCGGTTGGGATAGCCAAGGTTGAACGACACGTAGAACTGGGAGTTTGGGTTCAGCATGCCCTTGGTGACATGGTAGAAGCCTTCCGGCGCATGCCGGTCGCCCGACTTCCGCTTCGGCCCGAGATCGCCCGACCAGCGGCAGATCGGATAGGTCTTCAGCAGAGCGTACTTGCCGCTCCGGTCGATCTTCCAAATCTCCAGCTCGCTTTCCTGCTTGAAGATGCGCACGAGCACCGGGCTTTCCGCCTTCATGCCCTTGCGCGTCATCTCGGCCACCATCTTCGACGACAGCTTCGGCGGCGCCTCCGTCATGTCGAGCGCCATGCAGCCGCTGAGCGCCATGCCGAGCGCGGCAATAGCGGCAGTCTGGACGCAGGCCTTGCGAAGGGCTTTCAGGCTTGAAAATGCTGGCATGCGGCCTCTATCGATCACAATCGCGACGAAGTTGTGTCGCAGCGGCGCGTGAAGCGCACCGCTAACACACTCGCCTTACATGGTTAATCTTTCCTGAACCCCGCGTGCAACGGCAAGCGCGCCAGAAAAGCCAACTTAGGGCCTACACAATGCTGCAGCGCACCCTAACCTCTTCGCATGAGCGATATGATCACATGGCTGGACCAATCCCTGCGCTGGGTGCCTGCATGGGCCGTCAGCGTCGTTCTTCTTGCGCTGCTGTTCGGCATCGGCATCTTCGTCCACAGGATCCTGTTCGAGATCGCAACGCGGATTGCCGCGAAGTACGATCTGTTCTGGCGGTCGCTCGTGGCTCGCTCGGAGCGTCCGACCCGGCTGGTCGCCATCATGATCGCCCTGTCCTTCGGTGTCTCCATCGCGCCGCTGACGTCGTCTCAGGCGGAGACCCTGCATCATATCCTGCTGCTCGGCTTCATCCTCGTCTTCGCGTGGATCGCCAAGGTGACGTTGCACATCTGGACGACGGTCTATCTGCGGCGCTTCAAGCTGGATGCGGAAGACAACCTTCTGGCCCGCAAGCACGTCACCCAATCGCGGATCATGGAGCGCATCGCCGGCTTCGTCATCATCATCCTCGGCGTTGCCGCCTGCCTGATGACCTTTCCGGCCGTTCAGCAATACGGTGTCAGCCTTCTCGCCTCCGCCGGCGTTGCGGGCATCGTGCTCGGCCTCGCGCTCCAGCCGGTCCTCAAGAACCTGTTTGCCGGTATCCAGCTCGCCATCACCCAACCCATCCGGCTGGACGATGCGCTGCTGATCGAAGGCGAGTGGGGGAATGTGGAGGAGATCACCGCGACCTATGTCGTCGTCAAGATCTGGGACTGGCGCCGTCTCGTCCTGCCGCTCAGCTACTTCATCGAGAAGCCGTTCCAGAACTGGACGCGCGAGACCGCTGCCCTGATCGGCACCGTGATGATCTATCTCGATTACAGCGTACCCGTCGATGCCGTGCGCAAGGAGGCCGAAAAGATCGCCGCGGCGTCTCCGCTCTGGGATGGGCAGGTCATCAACATCGCGGTGACGGACCTGAAGCCCGAAACGGTGGAGATCCGCATTCTCTGCTCCGCGTCGAACGCCGCACGCGCCTTCGACCTGCGCTGCGAGATGCGCGAGAAGATCATCGGCTTCATCGCGCAGACCTATCCCACAGCCCTTCCCCACCTGCGCGCGGAACTCAAGACGGCAGATGCCGTCGGCAATATCGCCGTCACGACTCCCATGCGCGCACAGGCCTGAGATGGCGACTTACTGTCCGGCGAGCGTGCCCACCGGCAGATCGAAGGCAATCTTTCCTGCGGTTTTGAAGGTCAGCGTCAGCGGGATCGTGTCGCCTTGGCGAAATGGCTTTGCAACATCCATGAACATCAGGTGCAGCCCACCGCCGGCGAGCGTCACCGTTTGCCCCGCCGGCACCGGAATGCCGTCGAGCTTGCGCATCCTCATCACGTCGTTGTCCATCGTCATCTCGTGCAGTTCGACACGGCCGGCAACAGGACTTTCCACCCCGACAAGCCTGTCGTCGGACGGGCCCGCATTGACGATCGTCAGCCCCCCGCCCCCGACCTTCGCACCGGGCGGCATCGGCTTGGCGGTGCCACCGGAGATCGTCAGCACGCCCGCAACCACCTGTCCACCGCTCTTGACGGTTTCAGCCGATACGGCCGGCATGGCGGCAAGCACCAAAGGCAGCGCCATCGACAGAGCGACAATGAGGAAGGTCTTGGCCAAAGGCATGTCGTCGTCTCCACGCGCGTCCGCGCGATAGCAAATGATCCGACGACATTGCTATCGCGAGCCCGGGATAAAGCAAAGCCGGAAACGGGCATGTCCGCGCGTCGGCATGCTTTCCGCACCATGCCAGCGGCGACGAAAATCTTGGCCGTTGCGACATTTTCCGCTTGCCAAGGATGCCCGATCCTTCTTATCTGAACCCGATCTTGTTGGGAGAATCCAGCTTCGAGCTGGTGCCGAAGGAGCAACCGCCCCGGAAACTCTCAGGCCCACGAACCAGCAGGATGCCGGCAGGACTCTGGAGAGAAGCATTTCGCTCGCCGAAGGGATAACAATCTCAGGCACAGGAACAGAGGGGGCTCATTCGACGGCACGACTCCGTGCGCGTTGACACGAGCCGGCGCGCATGGCGCCAACCTGGAGACCGGATTTGGACGATCACACAGCCTTGAACGATGCCCCGCTGAAGCAGACGCCGCTGCACGCCCTGCATGTCGCGCTCGGCGCCCGCATGGTGCCCTTTGCCGGCTACGACATGCCGGTTCAGTACCCCGCCGGCGTCCTGAAGGAGCATTTGCATACCCGCGACGCTGCCGGCCTCTTCGACGTGTCCCACATGGGCCAGGTCGAGCTGCGCGCGGCATCCGGCACGCTGGAAGACGCGGCTCTGGCGCTCGAAAGCCTCGTGCCCGTCGATGTGCTCGGCATCGCCGAAGGCCGCCAGCGTTATGCTCTTTTCACCGACGAGACCGGCGGCATCCTCGACGACCTGATGATCGCGCGGCTGCCCGGCCGGTTCCTGATCGTGGTCAATGCGGCCTGCAAGCACGCCGATTTCGCGCACCTGAAGGCGCATCTGGGCGACCGGTTCGAACTGACCCTGCTCGAGGACCGGGCGCTGCTGGCCTTGCAGGGTCCGCGCGCGGAAGGCGTTCTGGCCGAGCTCTGGGGCGATGTCGCCGCCATGCGCTTCATGGATGTCGCCGAAGCCGCGATCCACGACGTTCCCTGCATCATTTCCCGCTCCGGCTACACCGGCGAGGACGGTTTCGAGATCTCCGTTCCCGCCGACAAGGCCGAGGATATCGCCCGGCGCCTGCTCGATCATCCCGATGTGCTGCCGATCGGCCTCGGCGCGCGGGACTCGCTGCGGCTAGAAGCCGGCCTCTGCCTCTATGGCAACGACATCGACACGACCACCTGCCCCATCGAGGCGGCGCTCGATTGGGCGATCCAGAAATCCCGTCGCACGGGCGGCGCCCGAAGCGGCGGCTTTCCGGGCGCGGGCGCCATTCTGGACGCCCAGACGAACGGCACGGCGATCCGCCGCGTCGGCCTGAAACCGGACGGCAAGGCCCCGGTGCGCGGAGGTGCGACGCTCTATTCGGACGCGACCGGCACCACCGAAATCGGAAAGGTCACGTCGGGCGGCTTCGGCCCCACCGTCGGCCACCCCGTTGCCATGGGCTATGTCGATACCCCGCTCGCGACGCCCGGCACCACCGTGTTTGCGGAACTGCGCGGCAAATATCTGCCGATGACGGTTTCCGCACTTCCCTTCATCACCCCCACCTACAAGCGCTGATCAGGAGCCGATCCCATGCTGAAATTTACCGACGAACATGAGTGGCTGCAGATCGACGGCGACGTCGCGACTGTCGGCATCACCAAGCACGCTGCCGACCAGCTCGGCGACCTCGTTTTCGTGGAACTGCCCGAAACCGGCACGGCCCTCACCAAGGGCGAGAGCGCCGCGACCGTCGAATCCGTCAAGGCTGCCTCCGACGTCTATTGTCCGCTGGACGGCGAGATTGTCGAAACCAACCCGGCCATTGTTGAAGACCCCGCGCTTGTCAATGGCGACCCGCAGGGTGCCGGCTGGTTCTTCAAGCTGAAACTCTCCGACCCCTCCGCTGCCAATGCGCTGCTGGACGAGGACGCCTACAAGGAGCTGATCGCCTGATGACGACGCCTGTGACAACGCCGGCCGATTTCACCTTCACGGATTATCAGCCGTACGACTTCGCCAACCGCCGCCATATCGGCCCCTCGCCGTCCGAAATGGACGCGATGCTGAAGGTGATCGGCTATCCCACGCTGGATGCCCTCATCGACGATACGGTTCCGGCGACCATCCGCCAGAAGACGCCGCTCGCCTGGGGTGCGGCGCTCACCGAACGCGAAGCGCTCGATACGCTGCGCGAAACGGCGAACATGAACAAGCCGCTGGTCTCGTTGATCGGGCAAGGCTACTACGGCACCATCACGCCGCCGGTCGTCCAGCGCAACATTCTGGAAAATCCCGCCTGGTACACGGCCTACACGCCCTATCAGCCGGAGATCAGCCAGGGCCGCCTCGAAGCGCTGCTGAACTACCAGACGATGGTCTGCGACCTCACCGGCCTCGACGTCGCCAACTCCTCGCTGCTGGACGAAGCAACGGCGGCCGCCGAAGCCATGGCCATGGCGGAACGCGTCTCGAAGTCCAAGCAGAAGACGTTCTTCGTGGACGAAAACTGCCATCCGCAGACCATCGCACTTCTCAAGACCCGCGCAGAGCCGCTCGGCTGGACGATCCTCGTCGGCAATCCGTTTACCGACATGCAGTCGGCGGACGTCTTCGGCGCAATCTTCCAGTATCCCGGCACCTATGGCCATGTCAGCGACTTCACGGGGCTGATCTCCCGCCTGCACCAGACCGGCGCGATCGCCGTGATTGCTGCGGATCCCATGGCGTTGGCGCTGTTGAAATCGCCCGGCGAAATGGGCGCCGATATCGCCATCGGCTCGACGCAGCGCTTCGGCGTCCCGGTCGGCTATGGTGGCCCGCATGCGGCCTACATGGCCGTCAAGGACGCGCATAAGCGCTCCATGCCCGGCCGCCTCGTCGGCGTCTCGGTCGATAGTCGCGGCAACCGTGCCTATCGTCTGTCGCTTCAGACCCGCGAGCAGCATATCCGCCGCGAGAAGGCGACGTCGAACATCTGCACCGCACAGGTACTGCTGGCCGTCATGGCGTCGATGTATGCCGTGTTCCATGGGCCGGAAGGCATCAAGGCCATCGCGCAGAGCATCCACCAGAAGACCGTCAGGCTCGCCAAGGGGCTCGAGGCACTCGGCTACGCCGTCGAGCCGGAAACCTTCTTCGACACGGTGACCGTCGAGGTCGGCAAGCTGCAGTCCGTCATCATGAAGGCGGCGGTGGCGGAAGGCGTCAACCTGCGCAAGATCGGCGAGACCCGCATTGGGATCAGCCTCGACGAGCGCTCGCGGCCAGTCACACTCGAATCCGTCTGGCGCGCCTTTGGCGGCGATTTCAAGGTGGCGCAGTTCGAGCCGGACTACCGCCTGCCATCGGCGCTCCTGCGCCGCAGCGCCTACCTCACCCACCCGATCTTCCACATGAACCGCGCGGAAAGCGAGATGACCCGCTACATCCGCCGGCTCTCGGATCGCGACCTCGCGCTCGACCGAGCCATGATCCCGCTCGGCTCCTGCACGATGAAGCTCAACGCGACAGCCGAAATGCTGCCGATCACCTGGCCGGAATTCGCCGAGATCCACCCCTTCGTCCCCGCCGATCAGGCACTCGGCTACAAGGCGATGATCGACGATCTCTCCGAAAAGCTCTGCGCCGTCACCGGCTACGACGCGATCTCCATGCAGCCGAACTCCGGCGCGCAGGGCGAATATGCCGGCCTGCTGACGATTCGCGCCTATCACCTCGCCAACAATGAGGGACACCGCGACATCTGCCTCATCCCAACCTCCGCCCATGGCACCAATCCCGCCTCGGCGCAGATGGTCGGCATGAAGGTGGTCGTGGTCAAGGTCAGCGCCAACGGCGATATCGACATGGGCGATTTTCGTGCAAAAGCAGAGCAGTACGGCGATACGCTCGCCTGCTGCATGATCACCTATCCCTCGACGCATGGCGTGTTTGAGGAAAGCGTACGCGAGGTCTGCGAGATCGTCCATGCGCATGGCGGCCAGGTCTATCTCGACGGCGCCAACATGAACGCCATGGTCGGCCTGTCCCGCCCGGGCGATATCGGCTCCGACGTCAGCCATCTCAACCTGCACAAGACCTTCTGCATCCCGCATGGCGGCGGCGGCCCGGGCATGGGGCCGATCGGCGTCAAGGCGCATCTGGCACCCTATCTGCCGCGCGATCCGTCCAATCCCGAGAGCGCCGGTACGGGAGCGGTCTCCGCCGCGCCCTTCGGCTCGGCCTCGATCCTGCCGATCTCGTGGAGCTACTGCCTGATGATGGGCGGCGAAGGCCTGACGCAGGCGACCAAGGTCGCCATCCTCAACGCCAACTACATCGCCGCTCGCCTGAAAGGCGCCTATGACGTGCTCTACAAGTCGGAAAAGGGTCGCGTCGCGCATGAGTGCATCATCGACACGCGCCCGCTGGCCGAAAGTGCCGGCGTCACCGTGGACGATGTCGCCAAGCGTCTCATCGACTGCGGCTTCCACGCCCCGACCATGAGCTGGCCCGTCGCCGGCACGCTGATGGTCGAGCCGACCGAATCGGAAACCAAAGCGGAAATCGATCGCTTCTGCGATGCGATGCTGGCCATCCGCGAGGAAGCCCGCGCCGTCGAGGAGGGGCGTCTCGACCGAACGAACAACCCGCTGAAGAACGCGCCGCACACGGTGGAAGACCTCGTCGGAGACTGGGACCGCCCCTACTCCCGCGAACAGGCCTGCTTCCCGCCCGGCGCCTTCCGCGTGGACAAGTACTGGTCGCCGGTCAATCGCGTCGACAACGTCTATGGCGACCGCAACCTCGTCTGCACCTGCCCGCCACTCGAGGATTACGCCGAAGCCGCGGAATAAGCATGAAGGAAGGCCCGCTCACGTCAGCGGGCCTTTTCTTATCGAACGTCTGGTCAGGCAGCCGGAAGACTGACGACAAAGCGCGCGCCGTTCCGGTACTCCGGATCGAGCACGATCGTGCCGCCATGGCTTTCCGCAATGCGCCTTGCCAGCGACAGGCCGACACCGGTGCCCGGGAAGACGCTTTCGTCCCGATGCAGTCGCTGGAAGATGTCGAAGATCCTGTCCGCATGTTGCGGATCGATGCCGACGCCGTTGTCGCTGAAGGCGATGTGCACAGACCGTCCCTCCCGCCACCCGTTGATCAGGAGTTCCGGCGGGATGCCCGCCCGGCGGTACTTGATGGCGTTGCCGATGACGTTCTGGAAGAGGCGCTTCAACAGTTCGGGATCGCCAATGACGTCGGGAAGGTCAGCGGTCTTGATGAGGGCGCCGCTTTCGGTGATGTGACTTTGCAGATTCCCGAGCGTCTCCTCGACGACGTCGCGCAGGTCAACGCGATGCGGGCTGATGATCCGATCGGCGATCCGGGCATAATCGAGCAGGCTGTCGACCAGATGCATGAGACGCCGCGACTTGCCGCGCAGCTGCGTCGCATAAGCCGGCACGTTGCCGAGCTCGTTCGAGGCGATATCGTCGGCGATCATCTCGGCGAACATCGAGATCTGCCGCATCGGTGCCTTCAGATCGTGTGAGACGCTGCTGGTGAATTGCCCGAGCGCCTCGTTCTTGCGTTGCAGCTCCGAACTCTGCTCGGCAATGCGCATCTGTTGCCGCTTGATCTCAGTGATATCGCGCCCCACCGTGACATATTCGACAAGGCGCCCGTCCTCGAACACCGCAAGTTTCGACCAGAGGATCCAGACCTCGGCACCGGTGGCAGACACGCGGCGCTGCTCCCGGGTGGTCGCAGGCGCTTCCGGCGTCAGACGTCGAAGGATCTCCGCCAGCGGATCGCCCGCCACGCTGAAATCGAGACAGCTTCGGCCGACGATGGCATCGGCAGACAGGCCGATGAAGGCGGCAAAGCGCTGGTTTACGAATGTGTAGATCAGATCGGGGGACAAGCGGGTGATGAGGTCGGGAATGGTCTCGACCAGCGTCGCATAGTCCTGCCGCTGCCGCTCCAGTTCCTGTTCGACCTTTTTCAGGTCGGTCACGTCGACGCGGATGGCAACGGTGTTGCCGTCTGCCGTCAGCGTGTTTTCGGCTCTCAGCCATCGGCCATTGGTGTAGGGGAAGATCTCCGGCATCCCGTCGGCCCTGCGGAACAGCTCGACCTGGCGCCGCATCCGGGCCTCGGCATCCGGCGATCCCGGCACCAATCCCTCTTCCGCCAGAATTTCCAGCGCGAAATCCGCCGCCTGCATGCCGATCAGCAACCGCTCCCCGACAGGGCCGAAAAGCTGGCGATAGGCCCGGTTGCACAGAATCAGCCGCTCGTCCTTGTCGTAGATCGCAATGCCCTCGGCGATCACGTCGAGGGCCGTATCCACAGCGCGCGGAGACGGAACGTCATCAGCGGCATCGCGCAGAGGTTTCGCACGAATGATCCGGATGGACGTTTCCGATGTATCGGCTGCGCCTGGAACCGCGATGATACGCGTCATGCCGATGAAGCGCGTGCCATCCATACGTCTGTAAAGAACGGACACATCATGGGCGTTGCCCGCGCCGTCGGGAAAGGCCTCGTCGAGCAGCGGCGCCATCGTCTGGCCGACGATCTGGCCGGCATTGAACCCGAAAAGAACCGCCGCCGCCGGGTTGACCGAAAGGATCGCCCCACCCGGCGTCGTCACGATGACGGCGTCGGGATGATCATTGTACAGAGCCTCAAGGATCGTCCGGTCCGGAATGGGCAAGTCAGCGCCTCTGCCACGTAGGTGAGTTTCGGCGAACGATACGGGCGAATGATTTCCGGTCGGTTGATGTCGGATGCGAAAGACCGGTCACTCAGAGCATGCAGCGGCTCCCGCGAGCCGTCGCTGTCAACGAAACGGAAGGTCCCGGCCTATGCCGGGCTGCCGGCCCGCGTCCGCTCTCAGCCGACCCGGACCACGGCCTCGCCCTTGGCGGCAAGTGCTGCGAGGTCCGCAGGCTTGAGTTCGACCGATTCGCCGCAACCGCAGGCCGATGTCTGATTGGGATTGTTGAAGGTGAAGCCCGACCGCATCTTGGTGACTTCGAAGTCCATGCGCGTGCCGAGCAGATAGAGCACCGCTTCGGGCGCAACCCAGACACGGGCGCCTGCATGCTCGATCAGGTCGTCCTTCGCATGGGGTTCCGTCACCAGATCGACGGCATATTCCATGCCGGCGCATCCGCCCTTCTTGATGGACAGCCGGATGCCCTTCGTATCGCCACCCGCGTTCTCGACGATGGCGTTGACGCGCTGTGCCGCCGCGTCGGACAGGCTCATGACCGCAAAACCCATGGAAATTCTCCTTGCAACAACCGGGTTCAAGGCCCGGTGCTCTGCATTCGAATGTAAGACCCTATCGCCCGTTGATCAATACCAGCCGACGGCGACTTGCGCCTCCTCGGACATGCGATCCGGCGTCCATGGCGGATCGAAGGTCATGGACACCTCGACGCCCGAAACGCCTTCCACCGCACCGACGGCATTCTCGACCCAGCCCGGCATTTCGCCGGCGACCGGGCAGCCCGGCGCCGTCAGCGTCATGGCGATCTTCACCATCCGGTCGTCCTCGATGTCGATCTTGTAGATCAGCCCGAGTTCGTAGATGTCGGCCGGGATTTCCGGGTCGTAGACTGTCTTCAGCGCGGAGATCACGTCGTCTGACAAGCGCGCCAGTTCTTCCGGCGGAATAGCCGACTGGACGATGCCGTCACGGGCATCCGCGGTTTCGCCTGTGGTGTCGGCCGGGGTCTCTAGGGTCATGCTCGTATCCTCACGCAAAGAATGTCCGCGCCTGTTCCAGCGCGGCGACCAGCACGTCGACTTCGGCGCGCGTGTTGTAAAGCCCGAACGAGGCCCGGCAGGTGGACGTCACGCCGAACCGCTTGAGAAGCGGCATGGCGCAGTGCGTACCCGCCCGAACCGCGACACCAGCACGGTCGATGACCGTGGACACGTCATGGGCATGCACCCCTTCGATCTCGAAGGAAAAGATACCGCCCTTGCCCGGCGCCTGCCCGATCACGCGCAGCGCGTTCACCGACTGCAACCGCTCGGCCGCATAGGCGGCGAGATCCGCCTCGTGCCGCGCGATCCTGTCGCGGCCGATCCCGTCCATATAGTCGAGCGCGACACCGAGGCCGATCGCCTGCACGATTGGCGGCGTTCCCGCCTCGAAACGGTGCGGCGGCTCGTTGTAGCTGATCGCGTCCTCGCTGACGTCAATGATCATCTCACCGCCGCCCATGAAGGGCCGCATCTCGGCCAGCCGCTCCTTCTTGCCGTAAAGCACGCCGATGCCCGAAGGGCCGTAGAGCTTATGGCCGGTCATGACGTACCAGTCGCAATCGATGTCCTGCACGTCCACCGGCATGTGCACCGCCGCCTGGCTGCCATCGACAAGCACAGGGATGCCGCGCTCACGCGCGATGCGGCAGATCTCTTTGACATCAACGATCGTGCCGAGCGCGTTCGACATATGCGTGATCGCCACCAGTTTCGTCTTCGGCGTCAGGCATTTGACGAAGTCGTCGATGTGGAACACGCCCTGATCGTCCACCGGCGCCCAGACCAGCTTGGCGCCCTGCCGCTCGCGAATGAAGTGCCAGGGGACGATGTTGGAGTGGTGTTCCATGATCGAAATCACGATCTCGTCGTCTGCAGCGAGTTTCGGCATGCCCCAGCCATAGGCGACCGTGTTGATCGCCTCGGTCGAGGACTTGGTGAACACGATGTCATCGACGGATGGCGCATTCAGAAAGCGCCGCACCGTCTCGCGCGACTGCTCGTAGGCATCCGTCGCGGCATTCGACAGGAAATGCAGGCCGCGATGAACATTGGCGTATTCGTTGGCATAGGCATGGCTGATCGCGTCGATGACGACCTGCGGCTTCTGGGCCGAGGCGCCATTGTCGAGATAGACGAGCGGCTTGCCGTAGACGGTCCGCGACAGGATCGGGAAATCCTGCCGTATCCGCTCGACGTCATATGCCTCTAGGGAAACCGTCTGGTCCATGGGTGCCTCTGCTTTCTGCCTCGGTGCGCGTGCCGGATGCGATCAGGCGTGCCGCGCCAGCCATTCGGCGATGATGAGTTCCAGTGGCTCGATCAGCGTCTCGCTCTCCAGCTCCTCGACGATCTCGTCCACGAAGGCATTGACCAGCATGGCGCGCGCCCGGTTTTCCGGAATGCCGCGGGCCTGGAGGTAATACAGATGCGTCGGGTTCAGGTCGATCACGGTCGCGCCGTGACCGCACTGAACGTCGTCGGCAAAGATCTCGAGTTCGGGCTTGGCGGAGAAATCCGCGTCGTCCGACAGCAGGAGCGTGTTGCACGCCATCTTCGCATCCGTCTTCTGCGCATCCTGCGCCACACGGATCTGCCCCTGGAACACGCCGCGCGCCCGGTCGAAGAGCACGTTGCGAATGATCTCGGTCGAGGTCGTGTTGGCCACGTCATGGCCGAGCGTGAAGGTCACGTCCGTCAGGCTGTCGCCACCCATCAGGTTGATGCCGCGAAGCTTGAAGTCCGAGCCTTCGCCCGTTACCACGCCATGCACTTCCTGGCGCACCAGCTTGCCGCCGGCATTGATGACGAACAGCTTGAAGGACGCGTTTTCGCCTAGCTCGAAATTGAGCTGACCGAGATGCGTGTCGTCGTCGCCCTGCTGCTGCAACAGGATCCACGTCACCTCGGCGCCCGCCTCGATGATGAGATCGGACACGGACGAAACAAGGCTCGGCGTGCCATCGACCGACAGATGCCGCTCGATCACGGTCGCTTTGGAACCGGGCCCGAAGGTGACCGGAAAGCGGCTGTGGCTCTGTCCCGCACTCTGCACGATCTGCAGTTCCAACGGCTGAACCAGAACGGTCTCTTCCGGGATCTCGATCTCGAAGCCATCGCGAACGAAGGTGCCGTTGATGCGGCCGATGGCATCTTCGGTATTCCGCTCGACCAGATCGCCGGCCGCCGTCCCGTCGAGCAGGCTCTCGCCATAGCGCTTGACGACAACGCCCTGCGGCGCATCGCCGACGTCCGCCCGGCCATTGAGAACCGTCAGCACGGAGGAGCCGATCGCCAGAGGTGCGACCGCTTCCGCAAAGGCAGAGCCATCGAAGGCAGGAACGGTGCGCAGCAATGCGCGCAGATCGGTATAGTGCCAGGCCTCCAGCCGCCGCGTCGGCAAGCCGGCATCCTTCAGGTCGGAGAGCAGCAGGTCGCGCGCCGAGAGAACGGCGCCGTCACCGGGAAGGTCGCTGACCTGATGATTATACGCTTCCAGCAGCGCCGTTTCGGCAGCCGTCCGCGTGATCGTGTTTTGAATGTTCATGAGCAGACGCTCCTTCAAGCCGCCGCGCCGATGATGTCGGCATAGCCGTTGGCTTCCAGATCCAGCGCCAGCGACTTGTCGCCGGTCTTGATGACCTGGCCCTTGTAGAGGACATGGACGGTATCCGGCACAATGTATTCGAGCAGGCGCTGATAGTGCGTGATGACGATCACGGCGCGATCGGGCGACCGCAGCGCGTTCACGCCGTCCGACACGATCTTCAGCGCGTCGATATCCAAGCCCGAATCGGTCTCGTCGAGAATGCAGAGGCTGGGTTCGAGCAGCGCCATCTGCAGGATCTCGGCGCGCTTCTTCTCGCCACCCGAGAAGCCGACGTTGAGCGGACGCTTCAGCATGTCGGGGTTGATCTTCAGCTCGGCCGCCGCTTCCTTCACCCGGCGAATGAAGTCCGGCGTCTTCAGCTCGTCCTCGCCGCGATACTTGCGTTGCTCGTTCATCGCCACCTTCAGGAACTGCATGGTGGCAACGCCCGGGATTTCGACCGGGTACTGAAAGGCCAGGAAAATGCCCTTCGCCGCACGCTCCGACGCATCGAGCTCGAGAATGCTCTCGCCGTTGTAAAGAATGTCGCCCTCGGTCACTTCATAGTCTTTGCGGCCCGAGAGAATATACGACAGCGTCGATTTCCCCGACCCGTTCGGCCCCATGATGGCCGCGACTTCCCCGGCCTTCACGGTCAGGTTCAGTCCACGAATGATCTCGGTGCCATCCTCGGCGATCCGGGCATGGAGGTTTTTGATTTCAAGCATCTCAATCGTCTTTCAAACGTGTCGTTTTACCTAAGAGAAATCGATCAAGAGTGTTCGCTTTCATTTTACCGGCCACACAAAGAATGGCGAGAACAACAAAAAGCGAGACACCACCGACAATTCTCGCAAAATTCCAATCACCGATAATTCCGGCGAGACCGACGAAAAGGCCGCAAACGCTAAGAAAAAGGGCCATGAGCATGACCTTCATCCCTGTCGTAAGAGGTACATCGTCCACCTTTTTCAAATCAGCCTACAGACCCCTCAAGCGAAATCCCGATCAGCTTCTGCGCTTCGACCGCAAATTCCATCGGCAGTTCCTGGATGACCTCCTTGACGAAGCCGTTGACGATCAGTGCGATCGCCGCTTCTTCCGGGATGCCGCGCTGAAGGCAGTAGAACAGCTGGTCTTCGGAAATCTTGGAGGTCGTGGCCTCGTGTTCGAACTGCGCCGTGGAGTTCTTCGCTTCGATATAGGGCACGGTATGCGCGCCGCAGCGGTCACCGATCAGAAGCGAATCGCACTGAGTGAAGTTGCGGGCGTTCGTCGCCTTGCGGTGAGCCGAAACCTGGCCGCGATAGGTGTTCTGCGACACGCCGGCGGCGATGCCCTTGGAGATGATGCGGCTCGACGTGTTCTTGCCGAGATGGATCATCTTCGTGCCGCTGTCGATCTGCTGGTGGCCGTTCGACACCGCGATCGAGTAGAACTCGCCGCGGCTGTCATCGCCGCGCAGGATGCAGGACGGGTATTTCCAGGTGATCGCGGAGCCGGTTTCGACCTGCGTCCACGAGATCTTCGACCGGTCGCCACGGCAATCGCCGCGCTTGGTAACGAAGTTGTAGATGCCGCCCTTGCCGTCCTTGTCGCCCGGATACCAGTTCTGGACCGTCGAATACTTGATCTCGGCATCGTCCAGCGCCACGAGTTCGACCACGGCCGCATGCAGCTGGTTCTCGTCGCGCTGGGGTGCCGTGCAGCCTTCGAGATAGGACACGTAGGCGCCCTCTTCCGCGATGATCAGGGTCCGTTCGAACTGACCGGTGCCCTTTTCATTGATGCGGAAATATGTGGACAACTCCATCGGGCAGCGAACGCCCTTGGGGACAAAGACGAACGAGCCATCGGTGAAGACCGCCGAATTCAGCGTCGCGTAGTAGTTGTCCGTTGTCGGAACCACGGTGCCCAGATACTTCTTAACAAGGTCCGGATGCTCGCGCACGGCTTCCGAGATCGACATGAAGATCACGCCGGCCTTTTTCAGCTCCTCCTTGAAGGTCGTGACGACCGACACTGAGTCGAACACGGCATCGACCGCGATCTTCGAGGTCTTCACGCCGGCCAGCAGTTCCTGCTCGCGCAAGGGAATGCCGAGCTTCTCGTAGATCTTAAGGATCTCCGGATCGACATCGTCGATGGAGGTCGGGCCGGGCGTGCTCTTCGGCGCGGCGTAATAGGAAATCGCGTTGAAATCGATCTTCGGATAGTTGACGCGCGCCCAGTCCGGCTCGGTCAAGGTCAGCCAGCGGCGATAGGCCTCCAGACGCCATTCGAGCATCCAGTCGGGCTCATCCTTCTTGGCGGAAATGAACCGGATGATCTCTTCGGACAGGCCGTTCGGGGCCTTGTCCATCTCGATCATCGATTCAAAACCATACTTGTACTGGTCAACGTCGATCAGTTTCACCTGATCGATTGTTTCCTGCACGGCAGCCATGTCATTCTCCCGTCTTGCCGGATGTCAAGGATCCGGCCCTCTGTGAGGCACGATTGTGTCGTGCCGTCTATGTAATGGGCCGAGCGGGGAGTTTCACCCTTTTTCGGCCTCGAAAACTCCGCTCTTACACGCTTTCTTCATGCCGCGGCGATCGTCGAGCGGCGCCGCCCGGCAATCCGGGCGAAGATGTCGATCAGCCGGTCGATCTCCTCGACCGTCGTCGTCGGCCCCATCGATATACGCAGCGCGCCAAGCGACGGATCTTGCCCCATCGCCATCAACACGTGGCTCTGCCCCACCTTTCCCGAAGAACAGGCGGACCCGGCCGACAGCGCGACACCTTCCAGATCGAAGGCGATCTGCCCCGTTTCGGCCTTCAGGCCCGGCAGGCTGAAGAACGTCGTATTGCCCACGCGCAGCGTATCGGCACCATGGATCAGCACATCCGGCGCGGCTTCCCGCATACCGGCTTCTAGCCGGTCACGCAAAGTCACGACATGCGCAGGGTAAACGCCAAGCGCATCCTGTGCCGCGCGTGCAGCTGCTCCGAAGCCGGCGAGCGCCGCCGGGTTCTCGGTTCCCGAGCGATGCCCTCTTTCCTGCCCGCCGCCATGGATGAGCGGGCGTGGCATCAGCACCTCGCCGCGTGCGACAAGCGCACCCGCCCCTTTCGGGCCGCCGATCTTGTGCGAGGCGACGATGAGAAAGTCCGCCCCCAGATCCGCGATCGACACCGGCATGCGGCCGACGGCCTGAACGGCATCGACCACCAGAAGCCCTCCGGCCGCTTTCACGCGCGCGGACACCTCCGCGATCGGCTGGATGACGCCGGTCTCGTTGTTGACCAGCATGACGGCGACCATCGCAATGCCTTTGTCTCGCGGATGCGCTGCAAGAGCGTGGTCGAGCGCATCGAGGTCCATTGTCCCCGTCGAAGTGACCGGCAGTTCCTCGACCCGATCTCGGGGAAAGCGCCCGCCTTCGCGCACGGCGGGATGTTCGATGGCCGACACATAAAGACGCCCGATACCAAGGGGTGTCCGGCCCATGCGGAACTCGGGTGTCAGCACCATATTGGCCGCTTCCGTCGCACCGCTGGTAAACGTGACGCAAGCGGCATCGGCCGCGCAGAGCGCTGCGACGTCGCGTCGCGCAGCCTCGATCACCGTCTTCAGCCGCCGGCCCTCCGCGTGGACGGAGGAGCCGTTGCCGGTCAGGTCGAACGCGGACAGAAACGCGTCGCGCGCGGCATCCGAGATTGGCGCCGTTGCGTTCCAGTCCATGTAGATCCGCGCCGTGGCCATATCGACCGTCCGTATCCTCTCCCTGACGCATGGTTGTGCACCGGGATCTGTTCTTGCCAAAAGCGCCTGCCGGCCCATCTAAACCGGAGCAGGCACCGCATTTTCCTTGAAGTTTTCGCTTCGCTTGCCGTAAGAGACGACACCTGCACGCACGCCGTGCCAAGTTTTGAATGGTTCTAAACTGGTTTTAGAAAAGCTGAGTGCTTTCGTCAAGACAGCTCGACCGTCTTATCCGCTTATCGGAACCATGCTCACGCCGGAGACCCAATGCCCGAAGTCATTTTCAACGGACCCGCTGGCCGACTGGAAGGCCGCTATCAGCCTTCCAAGCAGAAGAATGCGCCGATTGCGATCGTTCTGCACCCCCACCCCCAGTTCGGCGGGACGATGAACAATCAGATCGTCTATCAGCTTTTCTATATGTTCCAGAAGCGCGGCTTTACCACGCTGCGGTTCAACTTCCGCTCCATCGGCCGCAGCCAGGGCGAGTTCGATCATGGCGCCGGCGAACTGTCCGATGCCGCCTCGGCGCTCGACTGGGTCCAGAGCATGCATCCGGACAGCAAGAGCTGCTGGGTCGCAGGCTATTCGTTCGGCTCGTGGATCGGCATGCAGCTTCTGATGCGGCGTCCGGAAATCGAAGGCTTCATCTCGGTCGCTCCGCAGCCCAATACCTACGACTTTTCGTTCCTCGCACCCTGCCCCTCCTCCGGCCTGATCATCAACGGCGATGTGGACAAGGTCGCTCCGGAAAAGGACGTCAACACGCTGGTCGAGAAGCTGAAGACCCAGAAAGGCATCCTGATCACCCACCGCACCATCCCCGGCGCCAACCACTTCTTCAACGGCCAGGTGGATACGCTGATGGCCGAGTGCGAAGACTATCTCGACCGCCGCCTGAACGGCGAGCTGACGCCGGAACCTGCGGCGAAGCGTATTCGCTAGCGCGCTTGAGCAGTGGCCGCGATTGGCCTAAAGTTGGAAGATGGAGAGTGTGCGATGACAAGCCATACCATCACCTTGACAGGGCCGATCGCAAACCTGCTCGATCGTCAGATGAGCTTGAAGGGATACGGCTCCGTGAGCGACTACGTCGCGGATCTCGTTACCCGCGATGCCGAGACGCAGGAACGTGCGGCAGCAGAGCTGAAGGCCATGCTGGAGGCCGCAAAGCAGAGCGGCACCAGCAACCGCGCTCTCGATGAAATTTTGCAGGAAGCACGAGCAAGACTGTCGTGATCAGCCGCATCCGGTTCACCCGGGACGCGGAAGACGACATTTTCAACATTTACGCTTACACGGCGAAGACACATGGCAAACGCCAGCTTGAGAAATATGAGACGGCCTTAAAAGCTGCCGTCGAGGTCCTGGCAGCCAATCCCGAGATCGGTGTCGATCGCAGCGCTCTGCGTCCAGACACCCGCAGATACATTGTTGAGAGCCATGCGATCTACTACGAAATCGACGGCTCGGACATTCTCGTTCTCCGTATCCTGAACGTGAAACAGGATCCCGGCCGTCATCTGTGACGGGCGAGGACACCCCCGCGCACCGGCTCCCGCACGCCCGTCGTCCCCGGAAACGTCAGCGGCAGGTCGCGCAGCGACCGCACCGCGAGATAGGCCCAGGCCTCCGCCTCCATCGCGCCACCATCCAGTCCCACGGCATCGGACGAGACGACGCGGGCGCCGCTCTGCTCCGCCAGCGCCGAGAATTCGCTCATGACGACCGGGTTGAGCCGACCGCCACCTGAGACGATATAGGTCTTCGGCCGGGTCGGCAGGTGGGTTGCACAGCGCAGGATCGCAGCACCCGTGAGATAGGCGAGCGTCCGCGCGCCATCCGCGAGCGACACCTCGCCCCTGGCAGGCAGCACGAAATCGCCGCGATCGAGCGAGCGCCGGACGTTGTCGGTGAAGAAGGCATGGTTCAGGTATCGGGCCGCCAGATCGGGCACGACGGCGCCGCCAGCCGCAATCTCGCCGCCTGCATCGAACGCCCCGCGTTCATGGGCCTCGACCCACTGGTCGATCAGCATGTTTCCGGGGCCGCTGTCGAAGGCGGAAAGCTGCCCGTCTTCACCGACGAAGGTCAGGTTGGAAATCCCACCGATATTGACGAACACGACCGGCCCTTCGAGATGGCGCGGCAAATTGGCGGCAAGCGCCCGGTGATAGACCGGGATGAGCGGCGCACCCTGCCCGCCGGCCACCATATCCGCCGCGCGCATGTCATGGATGACGTCGATCCCCGTTTCCGCCGCCAGCAGAGCACCGTCGCCGATCTGCACGGTCAAGCCCTCGTCCGGCCGGTGCAGCACCGTCTGCCCGTGGAAACCGATCACATCGATATCGGATGCCGTGAGCCCGTCCGCGTGGAGGAAGTCGTTCACGGCCACGGCATGCAAGAGCGTCAGGTCCCGCTCGATGCGCGCAAGGTCTTCCGGACGCTCTGCGCGATGCCGGATCGCGCCGGCCACCACAAGCGCTGCCTTCAGCCGCGCGCGAAAGCCGCTGTCGTAGGAGAGCCCGTGGCTTGGGCCGCGCCTGACGATCGCTTCGCCGTCGGTCGTCACCAGCGCGATGTCGATCCCGTCCATGCTGGTGCCGCTCATCAGCCCGATCGCCGTCTTCACCGCCGTCATTCCTGTCCCTCCCGCCCGAATCGGGTCCGCCGTCATCGTTCGCAACATTCATGACCGAGACGGATGCACTTCGCAAAAAACAATGCTAAAGGCCCGGCTTCCGCCAGATCGAAGAGTTCACGTCCATGTCCAGGTTCAAGTCCGATTTCCTCCGCACCCTCGACGAGCGCGGCTTTCTCCACCAGCTCTCCGACGAGAGCGGGCTGGACGCGCTGTTTCAGAAGGAGGTCGTGACGGCCTATATCGGCTACGATCCGACCGCATCGAGCCTGCATGTCGGCCATCTCACGCAGATCATGATGCTGCACTGGCTGCAGGAAACCGGCCACCGGCCGCTGTCGCTGATGGGCGGCGGCACCGGCATGGTCGGCGATCCCTCCTTCAAGGAGGAGGCCCGCAAGCTGATGACCGTGGAAACGATCGAGGAGAACATTGCATCGATCAAGCGCTGCTTTGCCAACTATCTTGACTACGACAAGCCCGGCAATGCCGCGCTGATGGTCAACAATGCGGAATGGCTGCGCCCGCTCAACTATCTCGAATTCCTGCGCGATGTCGGCCGGCATTTCTCCGTCAATCGCATGCTCTCTTTCGACAGCGTCAAGACGCGGCTCGATCGCGAGCAGTCGCTGTCCTTCCTCGAATTCAACTACATGATCCTGCAGGCCTACGATTTCGTCGAGCTGGCCAAGCGCTACGACTGCCGCCTGCAGATGGGCGGCTCGGACCAGTGGGGCAACATCGTCAACGGCATCGATCTCGGTCACCGGATGGGCACGCAGCAGCTCTACGCGCTCACCTCGCCCCTGCTCACCACGTCGTCCGGCGCGAAGATGGGCAAGTCGGCCTCCGGCGCGATCTGGCTGAACGCCGAATTATTGCCGGTCTATGATTTCTGGCAGTACTGGCGCAACACGGAAGATGCCGATGTCGGCCGCTTCCTCAAGCTCTTCACGACACTGCCCATGGACGAGATTGCCAAGTTGACGGCGCTTGGCGGCGCCGAGATCAACGAAGCGAAGAAAACGCTGGCAACCGAGGTGACCGCGATCCTGCACGGCCGCGCCGCTGCAGAGGCAGCCGCCGAGACCGCGCGCAAGACCTTCGAGGAAGGCGCGCTCGCCGAAGACCTGCCGTCGATCTCCATTCCCGCGGCCGAACTCGATACCGGCCTCGGGCTCCTCACGCTGATCGTCCGCTCCGGCCTGGCCGCCTCCAACGGCGAAGCCCGCCGCCACGTCCAGGGCGGCGCCGTCCGCATCAACGACGTCGCGATCTCCGACGAGCGCAAGGCCATCGGCACGAGCGAACTGACGGCCGACGGCGTGATCAAGCTCTCCCTCGGCAAGAAAAAGCACATCCTCGTCCGGCCAGCCTGAAGCTTGTCATATAATTTAGAGAGGAACGATATAAACACGAAAAGATGCCATTTCCATCGATTCGGGTTATTGAATGCGCCTCTGCATCCTCTCGACGCTGCTGTGTCTCATGGTCTCAGCAACCACCATTTGTGCCGAAAGTGAGCCGGGAGCAGGCCTGAGGAAGCTCACAGTTTCCGATCCGATCGGCGAGAACACGATGGACGCCGTCGTGTTCTATCCCGCCTCGACCGAGGAGGGACCGACCACCATTGGACCTTTCGTCGTCGCAGCTTCGAAATCCGCTCCGATCGCAAGCGCTCGCAATCCGTTGATCATTCTGTCTCACGGCAGCCTCGGCAGTATGTGGGGACACCACGATCTCGCAACGTTTCTTGCCCGGCATGGATACATCGTCGTCAGCGTAACGCATCCGGGCGACAACTTCCGGGACTCGAGTCGTGTCGGTTCGTCACTGGCTGTTTATGGGCGCGCGATGCAGATATCCGCGGCTTTGACAGCCGCATTGAAGGATCCCGTTCTTGCTGCACATATAGATCATGAGCACATAGGCTTTGTGGGATTTTCAGCGGGCGGGACCACCGGCCTGATACTCGCCGGCGCAAAGCCAGATTTTAAGCGTTTCGCAACCTATTGCGCCGGTCGGCTGCAAGACCGTAGCGTGTGCGAGGCGAACGAGCATGTCAGGCAGGAGACGCCAGAACTGGAACCGCTGCCGGACGCCCGAATCCGGTCATTTGCCCTTCTCGCCCCCTTGAGCGTCGTCTTTTCACCCGAGACCTTGAAGGCTGTTCGTAACCCGGTCGCAGTCTTCGTCGGCAGTGGAGACGAGGAGCTGTCGCCTCGCGACAATGGCTTGGCGCTTGCGCATGATCTGGGCGATCGCGCCGAGTTAATCCTTGTTCCGAAGGCCGGGCATTTTACCTTCCTGGCGCCTTGCACGACGGAATACCAACGCGCAGTGCCTGCGCTTTGCATCGATCCTCCGGGCATCGACCGCCCGAGCGTCCATAAGGAAATCAACGCAGGTATTGTGAACTTCTTCGACAGGACACTCGGCCGCGCACGGCAGTAGAAGCCTTTTCACGCTCGTCTCAAGCGATAGAAGCCGGGCATCCTCAATTGAACTCGAAGATATTCCGGAACACGCCCGGCGCGATGATCGAGAGGGGGTTGATGGTGAGGTTCGGTTTGGTGAAGGAGCCGGTCAGCTTGAAGGTGATGCCGAGGAGGCCGCGATCCCGGCCGTTCCCGAGCAGGGTGCCGATCAGCGGCAATTCGCTGAAGAGGCGGTTCAGACCATAGGCCGGCATGAAAGTGCCGGTCATATCGATCTTTCCGTTGGGGTCGCGCACGACGCCCTGGAATGTCGCGCCGACATCGTTGCCGCGCACGACGCCATTGTCGAGGGCGATCTGCCCGCCGTCGAGCGCGAGATTGGCAAAGCCGCGTTCGAACTTCACCGAGCTCATGTCGATATCCTTTTTGACCGCCTGGTTCAGGCTCCGCCCGTCGGATGTCGAGGGCGAGGAGACCATCGATTGCAGCCGCTGCTCGTTGACGAGCGCGAATTTGCGGATATCGAGCGTTCCGCGCCAGGAATTGCCGCCGCGGTCCCGCAGCTTCAGGTTTAGAAGGCCGCCGCGCATATTGGCGTAGATATCCGCGAACCGCGCGAGCGCCCCCGCATCGCCACTCGTCAGTTGGACGATATTGTCGGCGCCGGATGCCACGAGATCGCCGACCACGGCCTGTCCGGTGGAGGTCACCGCCTTCAGCTTCAGTCCCTCGATCGCCTTTCCACGGGCGGTGTAGGTTAGGTTGACGTTGGAGAGCGCTTCCGAGTGAAACCCCTGCACGCTTTCCAGCGAGGCATCGATCGAAACGCGCTTGGCCGCGGCCTCGGATACGTCGCCCTTCGCGGCAGGCGATTTCAGGCTGTCGATGACCGAACGGATATCGGCCGAACTGCCATTGACGGTGACGCCGTAGCCGCTCTTCTGCCGCTTGACGGAAACGGCATAGTTGTCGCCGGCCGCAAGGCGTACGGAGGTGAGGTCGGCGGCGGCCAGACCGGACTTGTCGATGGTCATCGCCCCGCCGGCTCCAAAGCTCTCGCCCGAAATCTTGAAGTCGCTGATCGACGTCACCCCGTCCTTCGTCACGGCCGACAGGCTCGATGTCGCCGGCACGCCGCGCCCCTTGCTCCAGCCGATCCACGGCAGGGAGAGGGTCGCACCCTCCAGATCGACCTTGACCACCTGCCGGTCCCCGTCCTCCAGGTTCACGTCGAGGCCGACAGGTCCATCGACGATGCCGCTGAGCCCCGGTGCGAACTTCGCAAGCGCACCGTCTGGCAAGGTGCCGGAGACGGTGCGGCTGCGCTTCACCGTGCTGTTCGCGCCGATCGGCTCCACGGCGTCGAGCTTCATGGTCACGCCATCCACCGCCGCCTTCGCGTCGAGCACGGCGTGCTGGGGGTCGATGCGCAGCGTCCCGTCGATATCGGAGATCTCGCGGCCGGCCATCGGCGTCTTCAGCGACACGCCGTTCAGGCGCATTTCCGCCTGCCACTCCGGCGGCGGCGGGTGCTGGTCGCGGGCGAGCCCGAACCGGGCGCCAACATCCGCCGTCATGGGGCCGGAAAAGTCCTCCGCCTTGAACGGGGTCTTCTGCAGGGCCTCCAGCGGCCGGTAGCTGACAAGTTCGGCAATCGCGTCGGCTTCGCCGGAGACCTGCAGCTTCAGCTCGGCCATCAGCGGTTTGCCATAGGTGTCCGGAAGGATGAGATTGCCGCCATTCAGCGTCACCGTGCGGCCGGAGGGAAAATAGGCCGTGCCGCTGGTGATATCCACATCGGCCCGCTCCCCGCGCAGCGTGAAATGGCCGGTCGCGTCCCGTAGAGGCGGTATGTCTCCGGTGATGTTGACACGCGCCCCGCCGATGTCGAAATCGATCATGAGTTCGTCTGCGGCCAGCTCCACCGGACCTGCCGTCTCCGCCAGCCGTCCCTCCTTGATCGCGAGCTCGATCTTGCCGTTGTTGACCGTGCCGCCGAAGATATTGGCGATCACCCAGCTGCGGGCCTTCTTGCCGACCCACCAGGGCCAGAGCTGCTTGATGCCGGCCGTCTGCATGTCCGTGGTCAGGCCCGCGAAGTTGATCTGCGGCGAGGTGCTCGAAAAGGCGATCGAGAGGGAACCGGCGAAGGTACCGAGCTTGCTGGCGACGGACAGCTCGCGAAACAGCATGGCGTGCCGTTCGGATTGGAAATCGCCCGCAACTTTCGCATCGAAGGTCAGCGGCGGTTCGTTGACATCGATCGGCGCGGACGTTCCGCCCTTGACGAGCACATCGATGCTGAAACCCTTCGGCAGGACCAGCGCCATGGGGTCCGACGGCGGCGTTGCCGGAGACAGAGTGGCCGCCGGCGCCATGGAGGCCGCACTCGTCGAATCGATGTCGCGGACGGAGCCGCTGAACGGGAACACGGACTTTCCGAGACGCACCGTCGAGGTGTTCACCTCGATGCTGCCGCGTTGAAAGTCGTAGGCGAGATTGACGTCGGACGGCAGGAGATCGGATTGCAGCCCGCTCGCGACAAAGACGCCCCGGTCGAGCGCGCCGGACATGGTCAGTTCCGGGGCGACGCCCGCACCGGCCCGCACGGCCGACAGGTTGATCGAGGCCTTGGTATCGAGACCGAACGGCGGCTCGGTCGCGGTTTCCGCGCGATAGAGAAGGGCCGAGGTGGGAAGACCGGTTACGGCGCCGCCGAGACGGACGATGCGTCCCTTGTCACTGTCGGCCGTCAGCTGCAGTGCCGTCGAAGTCCCGTCGATCGCAGCATCGCCGCGGATCGTCATGGACCCGTTCTCGGCACGGGCGAAATCGAGAGAATGAACGTCGAGCTTGACCACGCGGTTGCGCGGACCGGAAAGCGGCAGCATCACATCGGCGATGCGCACCACCTGCGTGCCGCTGCGGGCGATCAGGCTGGAGATCGTGTCCATCTGCGCGAAGACGGCCTCCATCGCCCCGCTGACATCGGCAATGCGGATGCGCGTCAGGTCGAGAGGCTTGCCCTGCGGCAGGATGGCCGGCGCGAGGCGCGCACCTTCGGCCTCGATGCGCGAGACGGAAATCTTGCCGGACAGAAGCGAAAACGGGTCGAGTTCGATGAAGACCGATTCGGTCGTGAGCAGCTGCTCGTCGGAGGCGTTGCGCTTCAGCGAGACATCCTGCGCCTTCAGCGCCAGCGCGCCGTCGCCGGTCAGGCGCACCACGGTGCTGCCGACATCGACGTGATAGGCATCGCCGAGCGCATTGTTCAGCGCTGCCTGGGCGCGCGTGTTCAGAATACGGTCGATCCCGCCGGCTTCCACCGCGATGACGAGACAGGCGGCAAGCAGAATCAGGACGCAGACGAGCCCGAGAAACCCTTTGACGCAGCGGCGCGGCCAGCGGCGGCGCGTGGTGGCATGCAGGATACAGGGATCGTGCGCCTGCGCCGAAGGCAGCGAGTGCAACGCGACAATGTCCTCCTTGCGGAAAACGGTCTTCTCACCCCGGATCTCACTCATGAGCGGCGTCGGCCTCTGCGAAGGTCGAAAAATGCATGTCTCGGCAAAATCCCGTGGCTCGAGGCGTACGCCTTGTCTAACAAATCAATGGACCACCGCACCCATTCTGCCTTTCGGCAGACGATGCGGCAACCGGCGTCGGAGTTTGCGCCACGAAAACCGTGCGCGCCGATGATCGTGATGGACGACACGAGCCGTCGAATCGCCGTCCATGATCCGCCGTTCTCCCCGGCGGGGATGACGGCATGCCGCTTTGCACCATATAAGTGAGGCGACAAATGGTCGGAGCGACGTCTTTCGACGTCATCCGGCGAGAAAGCGGACGAAAACAGGAGCCAACATGACCGTTATCGCCACAGGCGCCAAGGCGCCGGACTTCACCCTCCCGCGCGACGGCGGCGGAACCGTCTCGCTTGCCGAACAGGCCGGCCGCCAGGTCGTGCTCTTCTTTTACCCGAAGGACGATACCACCGGCTGCACGGCCGAATCGATCGCCTTCACGGCAAACATCAAGGCCTTCGAAGCCGCGAACGCCGTCGTGATCGGCATGTCGCCCGATTCGGCCAAGAGACATGACAAATTCGTCGCCAAGCACGACCTTGCCGTCATTCTCGCGGCGGACGAGGACAAGACGACGCTCGAAGCCTATGGCGTCTGGGCCGAGAAGAGCATGTACGGCAAGAAATACATGGGCGTGGAGCGCACCACCGTTCTCATCGGCCCCGACGGCATCGTCACCCGCGTGTGGGAAAAGGTAAAGGTTCCCGGCCACGCCGAGGAGGTCCTCGCTGCCGTTCAGGCCGCAGCCACGTGAGCGACGAAGCGACAGCGGGCGATCCTGCGGAGATTGTCGCCTCCGGTAACGCAAGCCCGTCTTCGCTCGCGATGCGATCGCTGCGGGACGGCGCCGCGCGCGCCATTCGCGCCGTCGATCTCGACCTCAAGGCAGACCTTGCGCAGGAGGCGGCGCGCCGCTGGAGCGAGCGGCGTCTGTCCCTGCGCTCGCCGCTGGATACGCCGGTCCCTTCGCGTCCCGGCCGACCGGAGAAGCCGGAGCTGATCCCGCCCCAGCGCGTTCCCCGTCGCGCGCTGACGACGCTGCGGGGGCGCATCGCCCTCCTCCATGCCATCGCCCATATCGAACTGAACGCCGTCGATCTCGCGCTCGACATTGTCGCCCGTTTCGCGACGGAGCGCGTGCCGAACTCGTTCTTCGATGGCTGGATGCGGGTTGCCTTCGAGGAGGCCAAGCATTTCCGGCTGGTGCGAAACCGGCTGCGCGATCTCGGCGCCGACTACGGCGACCTGCCGGCCCATGACGGCCTGTGGCAGGCCGCGCATGACACGCGAAACGACCTGACGGCGCGGCTCGCCGTGGTGCCCCTCATCCTCGAAGCCCGCGGTCTCGACGTGACGCCCGCTTTGCAGGAGAAGATGCGCCAATCGGGAGACGACGCCAGCGCCGCGGTCCTCGACATCATCTACGAGGACGAGAAGGGCCATGTGGCCGTTGGCGCCAAGTGGTTTCGCTTCCTCTGTTCCCGCGAGGGCAAGGATCCCGCGCGAGCGTTCCAGGATCTCGTGCGCGCCAATTTTCGCGGCCCCCTGAAGGCGCCGTTCAACGATGTCGCCCGCGCAGAAGCGGGCCTCACGCCGTCCTTTTACCGCTCGATGACGGCCTCGGTGAACATCTGAGCCAAGACTGGATCAGGGCCTCATCAAGCAAATATTAACCTTAACAAGGTCTACTCCACGCAGGAATTTAGGGCATGCGGCGGGAGTACATTGTGTCTCAGAGTTCGGGAAGCCCGATATTCGGCAAGCGCAAGGAACAGCCGATCCTGATCCTCGCTCGGGGTGAGAAAGTCCACCACATGACGGTGCGTCCATGGATGACGGCCGTCGGCGTCTCGCTCGGCGCCCTCTTTGCCATCGGCTACCTCGCCTCGACCTCCTATCTCGTCCTGCGCGACGATCTGATCGGCGGCACCATGGCGCGTCAGGCGCGCATGCAGCACGACTACGAGGATCGCATATCGGCGCTGCGCGCCCAGGTCGATCGCGTCACCAGCCGCCAACTGCTCGACCAGCAGGTGGTGGAGGAAAAGGTCGAGAAGCTTCTCCAGCAGCAACAGGCCCTGACCTCCCGCCACGGCAAGCTCGGCTCTCTCATCGAGCGCGCGGAGGAATCCGGCCTGGCCGATCCCGGCACCGACAAGGCAGAGAGCGAAAAGCATGCCGACGCCACGGGTGGCATCCAGGCGATCGAACGCCTGATGGGCCTTGCCGCGAAGACGGCGCCCAAGGGGCCGGCCCTTGCCTATGCCGCCTCCTTCAGCCGCGCCGACGCGCGCGGCGGCGATACGATCACCGATCGCGCCGACCGCCTCTTCTCCCGCGTCACCCATTCCCTGAAGGATATTGAGCGCTCGCAGAAGGACAGGATCGCGACGCTGACATCCGGCGCCATCAGCGCGACCGACGCCATCGAGACCATCGTTGCCCGCACCGGCCTCTCCGTTACGCCGGATCCGGCCGACGTCGATGCCGCGCGAGGTCGCGGCGACGCCGACGGCACGGACACCGCGATGGGCGGTCCCTATGTCGAGCCGGAAACGACGGATGTTTTCGACCGACAGCTGGTCGAACTCGACACCGCGCTCGTGCGCCTCGAACAGGTGCGCGGCGAAGTCCGCAAGCTGCCCTTCAGCAACCCCGCCCCGCAGAGCGACATCACCAGCCAGTTCGGCAATCGGCTGGACCCGTTTCTCGGCCGTCTCGCGCTGCATGCCGGCATCGATTTCCGGGTCGCCATCGGCACCAGCGTCCGCGCGACCGCGCCGGGCAAGGTCGTCATTGCCGGCCGCAATGGCGGCTATGGCAATATGGTGGAGATCGACCACGGCAACGGCGTCAGCACGCGCTACGGGCATCTCTCGACCATTCTCGTCAACGTCGGCGATGTCGTGAAGGCGGGGGAAGCGATCGCCCGTTCCGGCAGCACGGGTCGCTCCACCGGTCCGCACCTGCATTACGAGGTCCGGCTGCATGGCGATGCGGTCGATCCGATGCGCTTCCTCAACGCGGGCATGAAGCTCAGCAGCTATATCGACTGAAGCGCTTCCCAAACAGAAATTCCGTCCCATATTCAGGGTGTTCGAGCCGGATTCCCCGCCTTGACACGTCTCGATTGCCGCAAAGCGCCAGTTTTCTTGACTTTCCGCAAGCTTGGGCCTATGAGCGCCCACGACGGACCTCGAGAGCGCGGCCCGCGGCACCAGAGTTCGTTAGAACCGGAACGGAAACAGATTTCCCTTTGACAACGTTTGCTGATCTTGGCCTGAGCCAAAAAGTTCTCTCCGCCGTCACCGATGCGGGCTACACGATCCCGACGCCCATCCAGGCGAACGCCATTCCGCCGGCGCTGATGCGCCGCGATATCCTTGGGATCGCGCAGACGGGAACGGGCAAGACGGCATCCTTCGTGCTGCCCATGCTGACGCTGCTGGAAAAGGGCCGCGCCCGGGCACGCATGCCGCGCACGCTCATTCTGGAGCCGACGCGCGAGCTCGCCGCCCAGGTTGCCGAGAACTTCGAGAAATACGGCAAGAACCACAAGCTCAACATCGCGCTTCTCATCGGCGGCGTGTCGTTCGATGAACAGGACCGCAAGCTGGAACGCGGCGCCGACGTGCTGATCTGCACACCCGGCCGCCTGCTCGACCATTGCGAGCGCGGCAAGCTGCTGATGACCGGCGTCGAGATCCTCGTGATCGACGAAGCCGACCGCATGCTCGACATGGGCTTCATTCCCGATATCGAGCGCATCGCCAAGCTTATCCCGTTCACGCGCCAGACGCTGTTCTTTTCCGCCACCATGCCGCCGGAAATCCAGAAGCTGGCCGACCGCTTCCTGCAGAACCCGGAACGCATCGAGGTCGCCCCGCCCTCCTCGACCGCCAAGACCGTGACGCAGCGCTTCGTCGCCACCCACGGCAAGGATTATGAGAAGCGCGCCATCCTGCGCGATCTCATCCGGTCGCAGGACGAGCTGAAGAACGCGATCATCTTCTGCAACCGCAAGCTCGATGTCGCCGATCTCTTCCGCTCGCTGTCCCGCCACGGTTTTTCGGTGGGCGCGCTGCATGGCGACATGGACCAGAGCTCGCGCACCAAGATGCTCGCGGGCTTCAAGGACAATCAGATCACGCTGCTCGTCGCCTCCGACGTTGCCGCACGCGGCCTCGACATCCCGGATGTGAGCCATGTCTTCAACTTCGACGTTCCGATCCATGCCGAGGACTATGTCCACCGGATCGGCCGCACGGGCCGTGCGGGCCGCTCCGGCGCCGCCTTCACGCTGGTCAGCCGGCGCGACGTGAAAGCGTCCGACGCGATCGAAAAGCTGATCGGCCAGAAGATCGAATGGCACAATGGCGGTCTCGATGACCTGCCGGCGCCGATGGAAAGCACGGAAACCGGTCGCCCCGAAAAGAAGGGTGGCCGTGACGGCAAGCGGCGCGGACGCGAGCGGGAACGCGATCACGCCCCGCGCCACGTCGTGGACCACAATCCCGATGCCCCGCGTCCCTACGGCACCCGGCCGGATGGCTACAGCGCCGAGAGCTACAAGCCGGATGCGGTGAAGACGGAAGCCGGCAAACCTGTCGGTCACAAGCCTGACATCAAGACAGACGATACTCATCTCCAGACCGAACCGGTGCAGCCAAGGATTGAACCCGTGAGAGCAGAACGCAAGGCAGACCCGAAGCCGCAGAACGCCGGCCCCCGGAACCACCGCCCGGCGTCGCCTGCCAACGACGACAATCGCGACCGCCGCAACCGCTACCGCCGCGACCATGACGACGGCCCGACGCCGGTCGGCTTCGGCGACGAGATTCCTGCTTTCATGCTGGTCGCCGGCAAGGCCTGATCGGCCTGACTGAGACAGCTCAAGCGCAGCGCGTTCCATGAACCGCTGCGCTTCTTGCGTTCTACCCTGCAGGCAGGACGCCTCGCGTGGTCGTGCGCGATCATGGAGGTCGCTGTGACGACATCGAAGCCTGCCGCTCCCGGCATCGATTTTCCTGGCGTCGGCTGCGGTATCGCCATTCTGCGTGACGATCGCATCCTGCTCTGCCGCCGGCTGAAGGCGCCGGAACAGGGACACTGGACCATCACGGGCGGCAAGATCGACATGATGGAGGACAGCCGCTCGGCCGCACGTCGCGAGGGCGTGGAAGAAAGCGGGCTCGCAATCGGCGACGCCATCGACTTCCTCTGCGTCAGCGAGCATGTGATCGAAGCGGACCGGCAGCACTGGATCTCGCTGATCTACGTCACGCGCGATGCGCAGGGCGATCCTCAGGAGACCGAGCCGGACAAGCTGGCGGATATCGGATGGTACGATCTCCACGCCCTGCCCGCGCCGCTCTCCTGCTTTGCCGCCGATGCGATCGCCGCGATCCGGGCGCGGGCGCTACTTGGCTGAGCGGAGCGCCGCCTCGTAGGCCAGCCGCGCCCAGCGTGTCATTTCGTCGGGATCATCGAGCGCTGCGTCGGGAATCGACCAGTAGGGCATGAAGACCGGCTTCTTGCCCGCCTTTCCCGAATAGCTCCACTGGGCGGGCACCGGCGGCTGCAAAGAGGGGTGCGCTCTCGCGATCCGCCTTCAGCATCAGCTCGCTGTTGAGATCGATCGCCACGATCAGCCCGTTGCGATAGACGCCCTTGCCCCCGAACATGCGCTTGATGGTCACCGGGCCAAGCCCGGAAAAGAGATCCTCGATCGCCTCGCTATCCATGCCCTACCCCTTCAGCACGCCACCGGCCGCCGCGATCGCCTCCGGCGTGTCGAGATCGAGATGGGCGGCGGGTCCGATATCGACATCGACGACCGGAAGTCCGCCCGTTTCGATCACATGCCGCGCCCCCACATCGCCTTCGAGCCTGCGGAGCGCCGGAAACAGCGCGCGCGGCAGGATCACCGGGTTGCCCCGCTTGCCACCATAGACGGCGCGGACCACCACCTGTCCACGCTGCTCTTCGAACGCCGCGATCAACCGGCGAATATCGTCTGCCGTCACGCCCGGCATGTCCGCCAGGAGCACCAGCATTCCATCCGCCTCCGGCCCGACACCGTCGAGGCCGGCGATCAGCGACGAGGCCATGCCCGACGTAAAATCCTCATTGTGCACGAGCACCAGATCGAGGCCGGAAAGCGCCTCCCGGATCTCGCCCGCCCGATGTCCCGTCACCACCGTCACCGGCGCGGGGCTGGCGGCAAGCGCCACCGCCGTCGTCCGGCGCACCAGGGGCACGCCCTCGAAGGTCGCAAGAAGCTTGTGATGCCCCGCTGTGCCCATGCGGCTCGCCTGTCCGGCCGCAAGGACGACCGGACGCACGATCAGCGGGCGCATCGCCTGAACGCCGTTCCCATCCGTTTCGCTGCGGGCGCGCGGACGCGGACGTGTGGGGATTTCCGCCAGAAGTCCGCCGACGCCCATCCCCGTAATCTCTTGTGCTCCCACCGTCTCACCTGCAAGAATCCGATCCAGCACCCAGTCGAAACCGTTCTCCTTCGGGCTGCGCGCGCAACCCGGCGCGCCGATGATCCTGATATCGTCGAGGGTGCCGAGCACGAGAAGATTTCCCGGATCGACCGGCATGCCGACATGATCGACAGTGCCCCCGGCCGCACGGATGGCCGCCGGGATGACGTCGTCCCGATCGGTCACGGCCGATGCGCCGAACACGATCACCAGCCGCGACCGGTCGGAGGGTTGCGCCATGGCGTCGCGGATCGCCTTGGCCACGACACTTTGCTCGTGCGCCACGCGGACCTCGTGCATAAGGCGGCTTCCCGAGCGCCGCAACCGATCCTCGAGCACACGCCGCGTCTTGTCCATCACCTGCGTCTTCAAGGACGGAAGCAGGGTCGAGACGAGCGTCACGTCACGCGGGATAAACGGCTTGACGGCAAAGGCCCGTCCCTCGCCCAGAATCGCCGCGGCCTCTTCGGCACGCCGCCGGTCCACGGCAAGCGGAATGATCTTGATCGTCGCCACCATGTCGCCCGCCCGCACCGCCACGTGATCGGCAAGACAGGCGAGCGTTATGGCAGGGTCGATGCGGTTGAAGCGGTCCACGCGGTCGCGCGTCGCGACGAAGAGGCCATCGACGGCCGCGTGGACGTTCAGGCGGCCGGTCGAGGCCGGTGAGAACGTCATATGGTCCGGCGCCAGACCCGCCGCAATCAATGTCGCCGCCGCATCCTCGCCGATATCGCCGGGCCCGAGACGGGCAACGACCACCCGATCCATGCCGATCGCCGCAAGGGCTGCCACATCCGTGGCGCCAAGCCGCGTGCCCTTGGCGAGCCTCCCCTCCGGAAGCGCCACGGCATGGGCGAGTATAGCTTCTTCCGCATCGCCGAGCGGTACCGGACCGAACCTCATGCGCCGACCGTCCCAGTCGCCGAAACAATCTCCACAACCGGTCGCGCTCGAAGCGACTGGATGATATCGGCGAGGATCGACACCGCGATTTCCGCAGGCGTCGCCGCCCCGATGGAGAGGCCGATCGGCGCGGAGATACGCGCGATGGCTTCCGGCGTCAGACCCAGAGCCTGAAGCCGCTCGACGCGCCTGCCATGCGTCTTCCGGCTGCCGAGTGCGCCGACGTAGAAACACCCGGCCTCCAGCGCAGCCTTCAGGGCGGTATCGTCGATCTTCGGATCATGCGTAATGGCGGCCAGCGCCGTATAGGCATCCAGCGGCCGGTCCGGCAACACGTCTTCCGGCCAATCGGCAACAAGGTCGACGCCGCCAAAGCGCTCGGGCGTCGCGAAGGCGGTGCGGGGATCGATCACGAGCGTGGAAAACCCGGCAAGGGCGGCCATGGGCACCAGAGCCTGCGCGATATGCACGGCGCCGATGATCACCAGCCGCGGCGGCGGCCGGTAGATATTGACGAAACAGTGCCCGTCGGCGCCCAGTCTCGATACGCCGGACACGAAGGCCGCTCCGACATCGTCGGGCGCCGCTTCGCCCTCGGCGAATACCCGCGTGCGACCGGTCGCCAGATCGGTCGAGGACGCCGCGGCGCGCCGGCCCGAACGCCATTCGTTGAGCCGACGAAGGGACGGCAGGTCCAGCCCGCCGCCGACCGTCTGCACCAGGACGCGGATCTGTCCGCCGCAGGAGAGGCCGACCTGCCAGGCCGTCTCGTCGGCCACGCCGAAGGAGAGCACGCGCGCCTCGCCGGAGGCGATCACGTCCACCGCCTCGGCCACCACGGCCCCCTCCACGCACCCGCCGGAAACGGAACCGTCGAAATTCCCGTTCTCGTCGATGACGAGATGACTGCCGACCGGCCGCGGCGCGGAACCCCACGTCTCGATCACCGTGGCGAGCGCCACCGCCCGGCCCTGCTGGCTCCAGGCCTGTGCAAGCAGGAGGGGATCATGCGCCTCTACATCGTTCGTCATCGACATGTCTCTGATCGTGGAAACCGGCGGTTGCCGCAAGACGACCGATATAGGGCGTCCACCCTCGGTTTTCAGCAACAGGGGCAGCGGATTTTCCGCGAGCGCTTTGCGGCCTATTCCCGCCGCCGGTCTCGTCGTCCTCCGCGTTCTCCGAGCGAAAACATGGGCATCCCCGCGGCAAACGGCCGTTTTCCTTTGACGCGCGTCCCCGGATTGCCGAACATGGGGAAACCCGGGCGGCTTGCATCTCGATCAATGATGTCGAGATCCCGTCGAAGAGACGGCACTTCGTCACCTCGTGCCCCGAAACACCGAAAGATCCATGTCCCGCGTCCTCGTTCTCATTCCTGCTTTCGCACTCGCCGCCGGCCTGGCCTCCGGTGCCGCCGCGGCTGGGCTGAAGGTCGGCGTCGTCGCCCCCGTCGAAGGGCCGCTTGCTCTGCTCGGGCGTCAGGTCCTCGAAGGCGCGCGGTTTCAGGCGGAGGCCCGCGGCTCCGAAGTGGTCGCCATTCCCGAGACCTGCGAGGCCAGCGACGCCGAGGCCCTGAAAGCCGCCGTCGCTGCGGCGGGCGCCGAGGCGCTCGTCGGCTTCCTCTGCACCGAAAGCCTCGACGCCGTTCTGCCGACGCTTGCCGGCACCGGCATCCCCGGCGTTACCTTGAGCGTCCGCTCCGATATCCTGATGGAAGATGCGCGCAAGAATGGCTGGCCGCTCTACCGGCTGGTGCCGAATGCGCGCAAGGAGGTCGAGAAGATCGCCAGCGTCATCCTCGATCGCTGGAAGGGCGAGCCCCTCGCCTTGATCGACGACGGCACGATCCACGGGCGCGATCTCGTGGAAGGCGTGCGGTCGGCTCTGGCCGAGGCGGGCATGACGCCCGTCTTCTCCGATACCTACCGCCCGGCGCAGGAGCAGCAGGTCAGCCTCGTGCGCCGCCTCGCCCGCAGCGGCGCGACCCATGTGCTGATCGGCGGCGACCGGAGCGATGCCGCAATCATCGCGCGCGATGCCCGCAGCGAAAAACTCGCACTGACGCTTCTGGGGGGCGAGGCGCTGGATGCGGCCGATCCGCCGGTCCCGCTGGCGGATGGCGTCCTCGCCGTCACGCTGCCGGAGGCGTCGACCCTGCCGCAGGCAGCCGCCACGGCGGCGGCGATGCGGTCCGCCAATATCGTGCCCGAAGGCTATGCCCTGCCTGCGTTCGCCGCCATGACCTTGCTGGAGCAGGCAAAAGACCGCGCGCTGAAGGACGGCACGCCGCTTGCCGACGCGCTGCCGAAGGCGCCCTACCCGACCGTCGTCGGACCCATCCGCTTCGATACCGGCCACGAGCTTGCCGACAATCCCTACAGACTGATGGAATGGCGCCAGGGCCGCTTTGTGGACGCGCCGTCGCCGGGCGAATGAGGGGCGCGACATGACGATGCGACGTGGACCCCGCAATGCGCTGACCGATGTTCCCGGACTGGCGGTCGGCCATGCGCAGGACGACAGGCTGAAGTCCGGCGTCACCGCCATCCTCTGCGATCCCCCGGCCGTCGGCGCCGTCTCGATCATCGGCGGCGCGCCCGGCACACGCGAAACAGACCTCTTGGAGCCGCACAACAGCGTGCAGACCGTGGATGCGCTCTGCCTTGCCGGCGGCTCCGCTTTCGGCCTCGATGCGGCGTCGGGCGTGCAGGCGGCGCTCCGCGCCATGGGGCGCGGGCTGAAGGTCGGGCCGGCCATCGTGCCGATCGTCCCGGCCGCCATCCTGTTCGATCTCAACAATGGCGGCGACAAGAACTGGGGCACCTATGCGCCCTATCGCGACCTCGGCTACACCGCCGCCATGGCCGCTGCGGACGAGGTCGCGACGGGCAGCGTCGGTGCCGGCACCGGCGCCAGCACCGCCACGGTCAAGGGCGGCCTCGGCACCGCGTCCACCGTCCTTGGCAACGGCATCACCGTTGGAGCGCTCGCCGCCGTCAACCCGCTCGGCTCGGCGACCATCGGCGACACCGCCTGCTTCTGGGCGGCCCCTTTCGAGCTGGAGGACGAGTTCGGCGGGCTGGGCCTGCCCGTGCCCCTGCCGGAAAACGCGACGGCCATCCGCACGAAGCTCGATGCCGTCACGCCGATGGCCAACACGACGATCGCCGTGATCGCCACGGACGTCTCGCTGACCAAGGCCGAAGCCAAGCGCCTCGCCGTCGCCGCGCATGACGGCTTCTCCCGCGCTCTCTGGCCATCGCATACGCCGCTCGATGGCGATCTGGTCTTTGCCCTCTCCACGGGCCGACGGCCCGGCAATCTCAGCCCCGCGGATTTTCTCGCACTCTGCGCCGCCGCTGCCGCCACGATGGCACGTGCGATCGCGCGCGGCGTGCATGACGCGACCCCGGCTGAAGGCGACATCCGGCCTTGCTGGCGCGACCTGCGGCCCACGAAGCCCTGACAGCCCCACATTGCCGGGCCCGTCCGCCAGTGCTACTGCAACAGCACTCGGACCGGAATCGGTTCAGGGAAGAATGATGCAGCCGCTTTCCTTGCATCGAAGCGAGGGAAACGCGTCCCGGAGATTTGAGCATGCCGCGTCCCATTCGTATCGCCCCGTCCATTCTCGCCTCCGATTTCTCGCGCCTTGGAGAAGAGGTGCGCGACGTCGTGGCGGCCGGCGCCGATTGGGTGCATCTCGATGTCATGGATGGCCATTTCGTACCCAACATCACCTTCGGCCCCGATGTCGTGAAGGCTCTGCGTCCCGTCACGGCCGCGCCCTTCGACTGCCACCTGATGATTTCCCCCGCCGATCCCTATCTCGAAGCCTTCGCCAAGGCCGGATGCGACAGCATCACCGTGCATGCCGAGGCCGGCCCGCATCTGCACCGATCGCTCCAGACGATCCGTGGCCTCGGCAAGAAGGCAGGCGTCGCCATCAACCCCGCCACGCCGGAGGCCACCGTCGAATACCTGCTCGATACCGTTGATCTCGTGCTGGTGATGACCGTCAATCCCGGATTCGGCGGCCAGAAATTCGTCGAGCCGACGCTCGACAAGATCCGCCGCGTCCGCAGCCTTATCGGTGACCGGCCGATCGACATCCAGGTCGATGGCGGTATCACAGAGGCGACGATCGCCACCGCCGCCGCCGCCGGCGCGAATGTCTTCGTCGCAGGGTCCGCGATCTATGGCGGCGGCTCGCCCGAAGCCTATCGCACCGCGATCGACACGCTCCGCGCGCTTGCGGAAGGCGGTCGCGGATGACCAGCGACGGCGGCCCGGCGCGGCTGCCGACGGGCACGCCGCATCCGAGCCTAAGCATGGTGGTCGCAGATCGGTTGCGTGCCGGCTGGCAAGACACGCGACGCCACCTCTTCCTCGCACCGGTCTGGGGGCTCACGATGTCGCTTTGCGCCCTCGCCTCCCTGTTCCTGTACGGGCGGGCCGGGACCGGTCATAGCGTCTCGGTCCTGACCCTCTATTTCTTCGGCGGCATGCTCGCCTTTCCGATGAGCGTATTCCTCTCGCGGGCGCTGGCGTTCGGACGGCGTGCCGAAACGCGCTTTGCCGGCACCTTTCTCTGCCTGACCCTTCTGACGATCGGCATGACGGCCTTTCTGTTCGCCATGCAGTATCGCCTGTTCTTCGCCCGCTGGCATGCGCCGTTTGCCACCCGCATCTGGTTCTACCAGTTCGCGTTCACCAGTGCGGGCGCCGTCTACCAGTTCATCGTCATGGGCGTGCGGCTCTACATGCCGATCGGGCTTCCGGCACTTCTCGGCATGAGCCTGTGGCTGACGCGGGAGCGCAGGCACGAGAGCGGAAACACCGTTCGGCGTTGAGCTTGCCGGACATCTTTGATAGAGGCTCGGCCAACGATATCCGAGAGAAAGCTGACAGCCGATGATCCCCCGCTATTCCCGGCCGGAAATGGTCGCCATCTGGTCGCCCGAATCCAAGTTCCGCATCTGGTTCGAAATCGAGGCACATGCCTGCGACGCGCTCGCCGACCTCGGCGTCATCCCCAAGGACGCCGCCCGCACCATCTGGGAAAAGGGCGGCGCCGCCACCTTCGACGTCGACCGGATCGACGAGATCGAAGCCGTGACCAAGCACGACGTCATCGCCTTCCTCACGCATCTCGCCGAAATCGTCGGCCCGGATGCCCGTTTCGTGCATCAGGGCATGACGTCCTCGGACGTGCTCGACACCTGCTTCAGCGTCCAGCTCGTCAAGGCGACGGACTTGCTCCTGGCCGACATGGACCGCCTGCTCGACTCCCTGAAGCGCCGCGCCTTCGAGCACAAGGACACCGTCACCATCGGCCGCTCCCACGGCATCCATGCCGAGCCCACCACCTTCGGGGTGAAGCTGGCCCTCGCCTATGCCGAGTTCGAGCGCTGCCGCGCGCGCCTCGTCGTCGCACGTGAGGAGATCGCCACCTGTGCCATCTCCGGTGCCGTCGGCACTTTCGCCAATATCGACCCGCGCGTCGAGGAGCATGTCGCGGCCGCCCTCGGCCTCAAGCCGGAGCCCGTCTCCACGCAGGTCATCCCGCGCGACCGTCACGCCATGTACTTCGCCACCCTCGGCGTCATCGCGTCGTCGGTCGAGCGCGTCGCCACCGAAATCCGCCATCTGCAGCGCACGGAAGTTCTGGAAGCCGAGGAATATTTCTCGCCGGGCCAGAAGGGCTCCTCGGCCATGCCGCACAAGCGCAATCCGGTTCTGACGGAAAACCTGACGGGCCTTGCCCGCATGGTGCGCGCCTTCTCCATTCCCGCGATGGAAAACGTCGCCCTCTGGCACGAGCGCGACATCTCGCACTCCTCGGTCGAGCGCATGATCGGCCCGGACGCGACGGTGACGCTCGATTTCGCCCTTGCCCGCCTGACCAATGTCATCGACAAGCTGCTGGTCTACCCGGACAACATGATGGGCAACCTCAACAAGTTCCGCGGCCTCGTCCACTCGCAGCGCGTCCTCCTCGCCCTCACGCAGGCCGGCGCCTCGCGCGAAGACGCCTATCGCCTCGTCCAGCGCAATGCGATGCGGGTGTGGGAACAGGGCAAGGACTTCCTGGAGGAGCTTCTCGCCGACGAAGAGGTCCGGGGTTACCTGCCGGAAGCCGACATCCGCGAGAAATTCGACCTCGGCTACCACACCAAGCATGTCGATACGATCTTCCGTCGCGTTTTCGGCTGAGGCCTGACGCCGCTCCATCCCGAATGGCAGGATCGGTCGCCTTCGATAGAATGCGACCGATCTTCGCAAGGCTTTGGTGAAGGCTTCCCGATAGTTTGTAAACTGCAGCTAACATGCAGACGAGGGGAGCAGCACCGACATGCCGGCACAAATGGGTATGGAACGAGAGACGCGGTCCCGCACCAAGCTCACGGCTCGCGTTACGTGCCGGGAAAAGACGAGCTCGGGCACCGTGGTCGATCTATCGGATGCTGGCATGAGCCTGCAACTGGCCTACGATATCAAGGCGACCCAGGGCCAGGCGGTCATCATCGAGACCGAAGAGCTCGGGCGTCTGAACGGCATGGTGCAGTGGGCGCGGGGCGACCAGATCGGCGTTCGCCTGATGACCTCGTCCAACACCAGCGCCAAGATCGCGTCCTACTACAAGTTTTTCCGGTAGATGGCGCGCCCGGCAGGCCGCAAACGCGGTGCGTGACGCCCGCAGGTCTTGACAACGAAGGCAGGCCGACGCACATCGCGAAACCATGAAAGCTTCGGAAGCAGACATCCTCATCGTCCCCGGATACACCAATTCCGGCCCGGATCACTGGCAGACACGCTGGGAAAGCAAGCTCGCCTCGGCACGGCGCGTCGAACAGGCAGAGTGGGTGAAGCCCGTGCGCGAGGATTGGGTCGCACGGATGAACGAGGAGATCGCGGCGGCAACGAAGCCCGTCGTTATCGTTGCGCACTCCCTCGGCGTCGCCACGGCCGTGCATGCCATTTCCAAGGAAAACCAGCACAAGATCGCCGGCGCCTTCTTCGTCGCGCCACCGGATGTCGAGAACCCGAAGATCCGCCCGAAACATCTGATGACGTTCGGCCCCTACCCGCGCGACCCGCTACCCTTCCCCTCCATGATCGTCGCCAGCCGCAACGATCATTTCGGCTCCTACGAGCATGCCGGCGATATCGCCAATGCCTGGGGCTCCATCCTCGTGGATGCGGGGGAGTCCGGCCATCTCAATGCCAAATCGGGCCACGGCCCCTGGCCCGAGGGCACGATGGTCTTTGCGCAGTTTCTCAGCCGCCTAAAGCCTTGACTTACCGCAATATCTGGGTGAATCCTGATCAATGGAAAGGTGCCTGAAGACGAAACCGTCTCGGGCGATACTCCCCGGGCTGGGCGGACGTGGATGTGACGAGCGAACCTGGCAGCCAGAGCGACCGCGCTCCCCTCGACACGGTTCCGCCGGAAGAGGTTTCCCGGCGCCTGAGGCTCGCACTCGACGTCTCCAAGATCGGCGTGTTCGATGCGGATCTGGAAACCGGGCGCGTCACGCGCGATGCCGTTCTCATGCAGATTTTCGGCTACGGCGATCAGCCGGACGAGGATGAAGGCGACCTTCTCGAAAAAACGCTCCATCCTGATGACCGCGAACGAACCTGGGCGGCGATCGATGCGGGAATCGCCTCCGGCGAGCCCTTCGTCAACGCGTTCCGGATCATCCGACCCGATGGCGAGGTGCGCTACATCCGCTCCCGCTCCGTCACGTTCCGCGATGGGAAAGGCCACCACCGGCTGCTCGGCGCCAATTGGGATGTCACGGACGACGTCATGCTGCAGCAGAGCCTCGAACAGGCCCGCACACTGTCGGAGACCCGGTACGAGGCACTGGAAGGCGCCTGGCGCGAGATCGAGCGTCGCGCCCTGCAGGACCAGCTCACGGGCCTTGCGAACCGGCACGCTCTCCTGCGATGGCTGGACGGTCTTCCCGCTCCCCCGGACAGTTCCCGTCCCGTGCACGCCGTCCTGCATATCGATCTCTCCCGCTTCAAGGAGATCAACGATACGCTCGGCCACAGGGCGGGCGACGCCGCCATCGTTCACGTGGCCGGCCTGCTGGAAAGATTGCGTTTTCAGGACGAATGGCTCGCGCGCATCGGCGGCGACGAGTTCGCTCTCGTGCTCGCGGCCGGCGAGCGTTCGGAGAAGGCCGCAGAGATCGCGGACGAGGTCATCCGCATCCTCGAAGCCCCCATTCCCTGCGACGGTCACCTCTGTCGCTGCGGCGTCAGCATCGGCCTGTCCCGAACCGGCGACGATGTGGGCGGGCGCCAGGCGCTGATCAATGCGGCGATCGCCCTGTCCTCTGCCAAGGCGCAGAAGGGCAGCCGCACCGTTCTCTTCACCGCGGAACTGGAGAACCGCAACCGCGCGATCAAGCAGACGGCAGACGACATCCTGCGCGGTCTGGACGATGACGCATTCATGCCGTTCTACCAGCTGCAGTTCGATGCGAAGACGCTCGAGGTCTGCGGTGTCGAAACCCTGGCACGGTGGCAGCATCCGCAGCACGGGGTTCTTGCTCCGGACCGCTTTCTGAAGATCGCCGAGGACATCGATGCGATGTGGCGCATCGACCGGTCGATTGCGGAGAAAGCCTGCGCGGACTTTATGCGCTGGAGGCTTGAAGGTCTCGGCGTGCCGCGCATGTCCGTCAACATTTCCGCCCGTCGCCTCCTCGATCCGCAATTGCTCGCCTCCTTCCCGACGAAGAACCTTCCCAAAGGCACCTTCGTTTTCGAGATGCTCGAATCGATCTTTCTCGACGCGCTCGACGGCGAGATGGCGAAAGCCATCGACCGCATCCGCAAGGCCGGCATCGCCATCGAGATCGACGACTTCGGCACCGGCCATGCCTCCGTGCTCGGCCTGACCACGCTTCACCCCAAGCGGCTGAAGATCGATCGCGCGCTCATTGCCCCGCTCACGCGCGGCGAACGCCATCGCCGCCTTATCGCCGCGATCGTCGAAATGGGTCATGCGCTCGAGATCGAGATCGTCGCGGAAGGCGTGGAGACGCAAGCGCAGATCGATCTGCTCCGGACGATGGGATGCGACGTCCTGCAAGGCTATGCCCTCGCCCGCCCCATGGCGGCTTCGGACATCGAAGCTCTCCTGCGGGCACGCGCGGCGGCAGCCGCCGATACACCGCACCGGACGGAGGGGGCTCCTCCTGCCGCGACAGAACCTGCGCCATGAGGCTGGCGCAGGCCTGCAATGCAGCGATCCACCCGTGCCTTTCCCGCAGACAGATGAGACGCCGATTGTGAAATGGTTTCTTTTCCGCTATGGACCCGGGAGAAAACACGCCCGACTGCACCAACGAAAAGGCGCCTCTCCCAGCGCCTGCAACAATAAGAGACAGAGTCTATGAACCGTCGCCGCCGAATCTATGAAGGCAAGGCCAAGATCCTTTATGAGGGCCCGGAGCCAGGCACGCTGATCCAGTTCTTCAAGGACGATGCAACGGCCTTCAACAAGAAGAAGCATGACGTCATCGACGGCAAGGGCGTGCTGAACAACCGGATTTCGGAATATATCTTCACGCACCTGAACCGCATCGGCATTCCCACGCACTTCATCCGCCGCCTGAACATGCGCGAGCAGTTGATCAAGGAAGTCGAGATCATCCCGCTCGAGATCGTCGTGCGCAACGTTGCCGCCGGCTCGCTGTCCAAGCGCCTGGGCATCGAGGAAGGCACAGTCCTGCCGCGCTCGATCATCGAGTTCTATTACAAGGCCGATGCGCTGGACGACCCGATGGTCTCCGAAGAACACATCACGGCCTTCGGCTGGGCGAGCCCCCAGGAACTCGATGACGTGATGGCGCTCGCCATCCGCGTCAACGACTTCCTGACTGGCCTGTTTCTCGGCGTCGGCATCCAGCTGGTCGATTTCAAGATCGAGTGCGGACGTCTGTTCGAAGGCGATATGATGCGCATCATCCTTGCCGACGAGATCTCGCCGGACAGCTGCCGTCTGTGGGACGTCGAGACCAAGGAAAAGATGGACAAGGACCGCTTCCGCCGCGACATGGGCGGGCTGGTCGAAGCCTATCAGGAAGTCGCCCGCCGTCTCGGCATCATGAATGAGAACGAGCCGCCCCGCGGCACCGGTCCGGTTCTGGTCAAGTAAGCCGCCAGAACCCGAGAGCATCCAGTTTCGAGGAAAACGACAAGTGATCACCGCACGCGTAACCGTAACGCTCAAGAACGGCGTTCTCGACCCGCAGGGCAAGGCAATCGAAGGCGCGCTCGGCGCCCTCGGTTTTCAAGGCATCGGCCAGGTTCGCCAGGGCAAGGTGTTCGACCTCAAGGTCGATACCGACGACCGCGCGAAGGCCGAAACCGACGTAAAAGCCATGTGCGATAAGCTGTTGGCAAACACCGTGATCGAGAACTATACTATCTCCCTCGACTGAAGGTTGCGGGAGAGTGGCATGGCAGAGGTCACGAATGAACTGATGTACGAGTTGCTGAAGGGGTTTCATCAGCGGTTCGACAAGCTGGATCTGTCCATCGGTGAACTGAAGAGCGAGATGCAGAGCATGCGTGGCACGCTCGTTTCCGTTCAGCAGGACATTCATAACATCTACGGCGTCCTCGGACGCCACGAGACCCGTCTCGACCGCATTGAAAACCGCCTTGAGCTGCGTGAGCTGGCCGAGGCACAGGCAAGGTTCGAACCGCATCCATGAAGTCCGCCGTCGTTCAGCTCCCCGGTCTCAACCGCGACCGTGACATGATCACCGCCCTGACCATGATCTCCGGCAAGCCGCCGGTCACGATCTGGCAGACGGAAACCGAAATTCCGGATGTCGATCTGATCGTCATTCCCGGCGGCTTCTCCTACGGCGACTATCTGCGTTGCGGCGCCATTGCCGCCCGCATGCCCGTCATGCAGGCGATCAAGGCCAAGGCGGAACAGGGCGTGCGCGTGCTGGGCGTCTGCAATGGCTTTCAGATCCTGCTGGAGGCTGGCCTGCTGCCGGGCGCGCTGATGCGCAATGCCTCGCTGAAGTTCGTCTGCAAGGAAATCAAGCTCGAAGTGGTCAACGCCTCGACGGACTTCACCCGCGCCTACGCGGAAGGCCAGATCATCCGCTGCCCGGTTGCCCATCACGACGGCAATTATTTCGCCGATGCGGAAACGCTGAAGGAGATCGAAGGCAATGGTCAGGTCGTCTTCCGCTATGCGGCCGGCACCAATCCGAACGGCTCGATGAACGATATCGCAGCCGTAACCAATGCCCGTGGCAACGTTCTCGGCATGATGCCGCACCCGGAAAACCTGATCGAAGCCGCGCATGGCGGCTCGGACGGTCGCGCCTTGTTCGCCTCGGCGCTCGACGTCATCGCGGCCTGATCATCGGCCGCGATCCTCTCCGACACAGCGCCCGGCGTGGCCGGCCCCATATCGAGATCCAGCGATGAATCCTGCCTGCCTGTCGTCCATCGCTGCCGCCATCGCGGCTCTTCTCTCCGGCTGTCAGTCGGCACCGGAGCCGGCACCCGTTCGCAACGTCGCGGCCCTGCCGACGATGGAGCGCATTGCGCTCAGCGCCAATGCCTGCTGGTTCAAATCGGGCGATGCTGCGTTCAAGTCCTATCGGCTGGCACCGGAACTCAATTCTTTCTCCGGTCGCCCGCGCATCCTGCTCGTCAAGCGCAACAATCCCGAAGCCCGGCCGCTCGCCGTCATCCAGGCGGAAGGCCATCCGGCCAAGGTCGATGCGTTCGGCCCCCTGTTCAGCGAACCGGTCGGCGCGCGCATGACGGGTGACATCAAGCGCTGGATGGCCGGCGAAAAAGGCTGCTGATCCGAGGTCTCACCGTCTCGCACCCGCCCTACGCGCCTTTCCTGCTCCGCCCCCTCGCGTGGGTCACGCCGACAATCTCTGCAGCGGAGTCCATCGCGTGACCTGCTGCCGGGAATGAGTAGCACGTCAATCACTCGATGAAGTAGGACTTGCCCAGCTCCTCGCGGACCTCCCAGCGCGTCAGGCCGATGTCCTTCAGCTGATCGTCCGTCAGGTCCCTCAGCACGAGCCGTCCCGCACGCTTCATCCGCCAATCGGCAAATCCCTCCCACATCCGTCTGAAAAAGCCTTGCCGGCTCTGGATCGGTCGGGAAAGCATGTCGCCGCTCGACCGGAACAACCGTTCGCGCTCGAATCCGTCCGGGTACATTGTAGCAATTGTATCATTATAGTGACTGATCGACATTCCGATTGCTCCTTCGCGCTGGAAAATCACTTCGAAACAATCCGTACAATTGACAAGTACAATACCGCAATGTCATTATTGTCACCATGACAAATTGGCTTCCCGATCTCTCGGCCGGCGACGGACCGCTTTATCTCAAGCTCGCGCAGTCCATCGAGGCCGCGATCGACAGCGGCGCCCTGCCGCCGGGCGCCAAACTGCCGGCGCAGCGCAATCTCGCCTTCGATATCGGCGTAACCCTCGGCACCGTCAGCCGCGCCTATGCCCTCGTGCACGAACGCGGACTGGTGGCCGGCGAAGTGGGGCGCGGCACCTATGTCCGCGAGCGCAAGGCCACAGCGGACACGGCGCCCGATTCGATGAAATCTTTAGCCGGCACACGTCCTTTCGAGGCGCCGACGGGCAAGCTGCGCTTCGATGCGACCGGCGCATCTCATGTCGGGCAAGCGCCGGCGGTTCAGGAGATCCTGGCGCAGGTCGTCGCCGACCATCCGACGGAGGTCGCCGATTACACCCGCGCGGCGCCGACGCACTGGCAGGACGCTGGCGCTGCCTGGATGTCACGCGCCGGCTGGGTGCCGGATGTCGCGGGAATCGTCGTCACGCAAGGCGTCCACGCCGCCATCGTCTCCGTCGTCACGGCGGTGACAGCGCCCGGTGATCGCATTCTGTTCGAAGACATGACCTACAGCCAGGTCGCCCGCGCACTCAGCCTCATGGGCCGACGCATTCTGGCCGGAGAGATCGACGACCAGGGCCTCGTGCCGGAGGATTTCGAGCGCATCTGCCAGCAGCAGCACCCGGCCGTCGTCTTCCTGATGCCGACGCTGCAGAATCCGACCCTCGCCACGATGGATCGCACCCGCCGTCAGGAGATCGCCGCCATCGCGCGGCGATACAATATTCTGGTCATCGAGGACGACATCTATGGTGTGCTCACGAACGACACCCAGCCGATGATCGCTTCCCTCGCGCCGGAGCGGACTTTCGTCGTATCCGGCCTGTCGAAATCCGTTGCGCCCGGTATTCGCGGCGGCTGGGTCTCCTGCCCGCCGCACTTTGCCGCCCGCGTGAAGATCGCCCATAAGATGCTGACCGGCGGCACCGCCTTTCTCCTGGCGGAATGCGCCGCAAGGCTGGTGCTGTCCGGCGAGGCGAAGGCCATCCGCAACCGCGTCGTCGCGGAGCTGGAGGCGCGGGAAGCGCTTGCCCGCGAAATCCTCGCCGGCCACGATTTCCGCTCCCGCCCCCAGATCCCCTTCCTCTGGCTGCAATTGCCCGAACCCTGGCTGGCAGGCACGTTCAAGGCCGCCGCCTTCGAGGCCGGCGTGTTGATCGACGGCGAGGACGAGTTCAAGGCCGGACGCTCCGAGAAGGTGCATCACAGGGTCCGCATCGCCTTCTCCAATCACGGTCGCGAGGATATCCGCCGCGGCTTCCATCTCCTGAAGAATGTTCTTGATGGAGGTCTGGCCGGCTACGACAGCGTGAGCTGAGGCAAGCCTGCGGCAAGACAGACCTGCTTCAGTCCACGCACGACCTTCGTAAGCGTGGACACTCACATGATTCCTGCCGGCATCACCCAGCGAGAGCAAAGCCGCCGCCCCCTGGCGCTGGCCTGCCTCCTTCTCGTCAGCGCGGAAGCCGGCTTTGCCCTGCCCGCCGCCGCCGGCGACGGCACCTTCGACGAGCTGCGCTTCGGCGCCACAACGTCCATTGCGGATGGCAACCTCCACGAAGACGGCGTCTTCCCCACAGCCACCCTGTTCTTCGATCCGTTCGACCGCGCGACGGCCACCGGCTGGCAGGATGCGCTGGCCCGCCCGCGGGTTCATGTCGGCGGGGAAATCGGCACAGGCAGTGGCGCCAATCTGGCCTATGCCGGCCTGAACTGGACCGTCGACGTCAACCCGAAGCTATTCCTCGATGCCGGCTTCGGCGGCCTCGTGCATGACGGCAAGCTCGATGGATCGCGCGAGGATGGCCCCCGTCTCGGCTGCCGGCTGCTGTTCCATGAATATGCCGCCGTCGGCTATCGCCTCGATGAAAAATGGAGCCTCGTCGGTCAGGTGGAACATGCCTCTCATGCCAAGCTCTGCGACGGGCCGAACGGCGGCTTCACGCGGGCCGGCCTGATGCTCGGTTATCGGTTCTGAAAACCACTTTTCCCGCCATTTGGCAGCATTCCCATGGCATTTTCCTGTCGCGCGACGGGCGGGCTTCGGCTAAGAACCGCCCAACGTCTCAGGGAACCTTCACATGGCCATCTCAAATGCCCGCCCGATCACGCCGGATCTCATCGCCTCCCACGGCCTGAAGCCGGACGAATACCAGCGCATCCTGGATCTGATCGGCCGCGAGCCGAGCTTTACCGAACTCGGCATCTTTTCGGCCATGTGGAACGAGCACTGCTCCTACAAGTCGTCCAAGAAGTGGCTGAAGACGCTGCCGACCAAGGGACCGCGCGTCATTCAGGGCCCGGGTGAAAATGCGGGCGTCGTGGATATCGACGACGGCGACTGCGTCGTCTTCAAGATGGAAAGCCACAATCATCCCTCCTTCATCGAGCCCTATCAGGGCGCGGCAACGGGCGTCGGCGGCATCCTGCGCGACGTGTTCACCATGGGCGCACGACCGATTGCTGCCATGAATGCCTTGCGCTTCGGCACGCCGGATCACCCGAAGACCCGCCACCTCGTCTCCGGCGTCGTCGCCGGCGTCGGCGGTTACGGCAATTCCTTCGGCGTGCCCACGGTCGGCGGCGAGGTCGAGTTCGACGCCCGCTACAACGGCAATATCCTCGTCAATGCGTTTGCGGCGGGCCTTGCAAAGACCGACGCGATCTTCCTGTCCGAAGCCAAGGGCGTCGGCCTGCCGGTCGTCTATCTCGGTGCGAAGACCGGCCGCGACGGTGTCGGCGGTGCGACGATGGCGTCGGCCGAATTCGACGAATCGATCGAGGAGAAGCGTCCGACGGTGCAGGTCGGCGACCCCTTCACCGAGAAATGCCTGCTGGAAGCCTGCCTCGAACTGATGAAGACGGGCGCCGTCATCGCCATTCAGGACATGGGCGCCGCCGGCCTCACCTGCTCGGCCGTCGAGATGGGCGCCAAGGGCGACCTCGGCATCGAGCTGATCCTCGACCAGGTGCCGGTGCGCGAAGAGCGCATGACGGCCTATGAAATGATGCTCTCGGAAAGCCAGGAGCGCATGCTCATGGTGCTGGAGCCCTCCAAGGAAGAGGTCGCCAAGGCGATCTTCGTCAAATGGGGCCTCGACTTCGCGATCGTCGGCAAGACCACGGATGACCTGCGCTTCCGTGTTCTCCACCAGGGCGAGGAAGTCGCCAACCTGCCGATCAAGGAACTGGGCGACGAAGCCCCGGAATATGATCGCCCATGGACGCCGGCCAAGGTACCGGCCCCCCTGGCTGTCGACGACATTCCCCAGGCCGACATCGCGGACGCACTGCTGACGCTCGTGGGATCTCCGAACAACGCGTCGCGCCGCTGGGTGTACGAGCAATATGATACGCTGATCCAGGGCAATTCGCTGCAGCTGCCCGGCGGCGATGCCGGTGTCGTGCGCGTCGAGGGCCACGCGACAAAGGCGCTCGCCTTCTCCTCCGACGTCACGCCCCGCTATGTCGAGGCCGACGCGTTCGAAGGCGGCAAGCAGGCCGTCGCCGAATGCTGGCGCAACATGACCGCGACCGGCGCACTGCCGCTGGCCGCTACCGACAACCTCAATTTTGGCAACCCGGAAAAGCCCGAAATCATGAGCCAGCTGGTTCATGCCATCAAGGGCATCGGCGAAGCCTGCCTCGCACTCGACTTCCCGATCGTGTCGGGCAACGTCTCGCTCTATAACGAGACCCACGGGCAGGCGATCCTGCCGACCCCGACCATTGCCGGCGTCGGTCTCATCGACGACTGGTCGAAGATGGCCCGCATCCGCTTCGCAGCTGAAGGCCAGACGATTCTCCTGATCGGCGCGCCGGTGGAACTCGGCACCCACCTCGCCCAGTCCGTCTATATGCGCGACATCCACGACCGCACCGACGGCCCGCCGCCGCATGTCGATCTGGCGCTGGAACGCAAGTCCGGTGACTTCGTCCGCGAATTGATCCGCGATCGCCTCGTCACGGCCGTCCACGATTGCTCGTCCGGCGGTCTCGCCCTGGCCATCGCCGAAATGGCCATCGCCTCCGACATCGGCGCCACGATCGATGCTGTCGAGGGCCGCGATCCCATCCCCGTCTTCTTCGGCGAGGATCAGGCCCGCTACGTCGTCACGGTCAAGACCGACGATGTCGAGGAAATCCAGAACATCGCCGAGGTCCGCGGCGTCTATGCCCCCGTCATCGGCAAGACCGGCGGCGCGACCGTCACGCTGGGTGCGGCCCGTGCCGTTCCGATCGAGAGATTGCAAAAGGCGTATGAATCATGGTTCCCTGGCTTCATGTCCGGCGAACTGCCCGCGACCGAGTAGGCCACGGAATGAACCGGATCCGGCCCGGACGCGTTGACCGGTACGGGAACAAGGAGAACACCTCATGGCGATGAAACCGGGCGATATCGAGGATATGATCAAGACCGGCATTCCCGGTGCGCAGGTCACCATCCGCGATCTCGCCGGCGACGGCGATCATTACGCGGCCGAAGTGGTCGCGGAAGCCTTTCGCGGCAAGAGCCGGGTGCAGCAGCACCAGATGGTCTACAACGCGCTCCAGGGCAATATGGGCGGCGTGCTCCACGCGCTCGCCTTGCAGACCTCGGTTCCGGAGTAAGCTCATGGCCGGCCTGATGAAGATGCTGGTGGCGGGCGTCGTCGACGGGGTCTTGAAGGAGATCCTGAAGAAGAGCGGCACCGGCACGACCAAAAGGACGCGCCGGCAGTCCCGAACCCCGACCGGAGTCGTGACCGGGCTCGTCAAGGATGCGATCGTCAAGGCCATGGCGCCGAAGAAGCAGGTGAGCCGCAAGCGCACCGCGGCCGCCCGCAGCAAGCAGAAGCGCGTCTGAGACACCACACCGGCGCGTCTCCTGTGCGCCCTTTGTGCCATGCGGAGGTCCCATCCTTTTTTCAAACGGGATGGGTGAAAATCGTGCCACGGCATGCTATGTGACTGTGATCGACACCCGTCCTTGAAGCGGGACAGAGAAGGAATTCAAGTATGACCGGCATCCATGATTTCATCGACAACGAGGTCAAGACCAACGACGTCGTGCTCTTCATGAAGGGCACCCCGCAGTTCCCGCAGTGCGGCTTCTCGGGACAGGTCGTGCAGATCCTCGATTACCTCGGCGTCGATTACAAGGGCGTCAACATTCTCGCGGACGCGGACCTGCGCCAGGGGATCAAGGACTATTCGAACTGGCCGACCGTGCCCCAGCTCTACATCAAGGGCGAATTCATCGGCGGTTGCGACATCGTCCGCGAGATGTTCCAGGCCGGCGAACTTCAGACGCACCTTCAGGAAAACGGCGTCGAGGTCAAAGCCTCGGCCTGATACGACCGGCCTCCCGAGATTTTCGAGCCCCGGCCTTGCGCCGGGGTCATCGTTTTCATGCCTAGTCCGACGAACCGTTGCAATGCGAACGCAAGACAGCTGCCGGACGGCGTGACGTCACGCAGCTGTTGCCGGATTGCGCTACCGAAGCCGCGGACACCGCGTTATGTTTGTTCCGGGTTGCGAATCACGTGTCGACCCGTCCTCTCAAAATCAGACCGGGACAGCAGCAATGCCTCCCATCATGGCCGGTTTCCGGCAGATTTCGTTGAAAAGCGCTATGGGCCGGTGATCTCAGGATCAGATGATCGCAAGATCGAGTGATCGCGGGATCGGCTACGATTTATGGCCGAATGTCCGGCCGATGCGCGGCGCTGCCGCGTGCGCCTGCCGGAACGCCTGCCGCAAAGCGGCGGGATTGGAAGGACTTTTGAAAATGACGTCCACCACGGAACCCGCCATCGCGATGCCGTTGTCCAAGGGTCAGTTCATCGCCATCATGGCCATGCTGATGTCGATCAACGCGCTGTCGATCGACATGATGCTGCCGGGCCTGCAGGAAATCGGCCAGAGCCTCGGCGTTGCCGACGAGAACAGCCGCCAGTTCGTGATCACCTCCTACCTGATCGGGATGGGCAGCGCCCAGCTGTTTTTCGGGCCGCTGTCCGACAGGTTCGGCCGCAAGGTACCGCTGATCGGCGGCCTGGTGATCTATGCGCTCTGCGCCTTCGCCATCGTCTTCGTGCCGAGCTTCGGGGCGCTGCTCGCGCTTCGCTTCGTGCAGGGCCTCGGCGCTGCCGCCACCCGCGTCATCAGCGTCTCCATCGTCCGCGACATCTATGGCGGGCGCATGATGGCGGAGGTCATGTCTCTCGTCATGATGGTCTTCATGGTCGTGCCGGTCATCGCGCCCAGCATCGGCCAGCTGGTCATGCTCTTTGCCGAATGGCACATGATCTTCCTGGTCATCTCCATCTACGCCTTCTTCGCGACCGTGCTCGTCGTCCTGTATTTGCCGGAAACGCTGGGGCCGGAGAACCGTCGCCCGTTCACGATCAAGGGCATCGCAGCCTCCTTTGCCATCGTGCTCGGCAATCGCACAGCGCTCTGCTACGCGCTGGCGATCTCCTTCATCTTCGGCGCCCTGTTCGGCTTCATCAATTCGGCCCAGCAGGTCATGGTCGGCGTCTTCGGCCTCGGCAATTACTTCCCGCTGGTCTTTGCCTGTTTCGCGGGCCTCATGGCGGTGGCGTCCTTCACCAATTCGCGCCTCGTCGGCCGCTACGGCATGCATCGGGTGTCCCATATCGCGCTTCTGCTCTTCGTGGCGGCCAGCGCGGTCTGGGCCCTGTTCTCCGCGGCCGGTTTCCTGCCGTTCTGGCTCTTTGCCATCCTCTACGGCAGCGCCATGTTCCAGTTTGGCCTCATCGGCGCGAACTTTAACGCCATGGCCATGGAACCGCTCGGTCACGTCGCCGGCACCGCGTCCTCCGTCATCGGCTTCATGCAGACGATCGGCGGCGCGCTCATCGGTGCCATGATCGGCCAGGCCTTCGACGGCACGGTCACGCCGCTCGCATTCGGCTTCCTGTCCGTGGCCATCATCGGCCTCTTCTTCGTTCTGCTCGCCGAGCGCGGGCGCCTGTTCTCGTCCGATCATCACCATCCCGCCGGCTGAGCCGCAACCGTCCTTCAGATCGAGATCCGTATGTCCTCCTCCTCCACCCCGCCTCTGCCGCAAGGCTCGCAACGCATCGGCCTCGGCTTCCGCGAGTTCGTCGTCACCATCGCCCTGATGACGGCGAGCATCGCCATCGCCATCGACAGCATGCTGCCTGCACTGCCCCATATCGCCAGCTCGCTCAACGTTGCCAACCCGAACGATGCGCAGCTGGTCATCGCCGTCTATTTCTTCGGCTTCGGCTTCGCCCAGCTCGTCTTCGGCAGCCTCGCCGATGCCTTCGGACGGCGCACGATCCTACTGCTCGGGCTGGCGATCTTCACGGTCACGACCTTTGCCGCGGCCTGGACGGAGAGTTTCACCGCCCTCCTCGCTTTCCGCTTCGCCCAGGGCGTCGGCGGCGCCGCCATCCGCATCACCACCACGGCGATCACGCGCGACTGCTTCGACGGCCGCGAGATGGCGCGGGTCATGTCCTACATCATGATCGTCTTCATGCTGGTCCCGATCCTCGCGCCGTCCTTCGGCCAGGCCGTGCTGACCTATGCCGACTGGCACTGGATCTTCATTCTGCTCGGCGTCATCGGGGCCATCCTGTTCGTCTGGGCGAGCCTGCGCATGCGCGAATCGCTGCCGGTCTCCGAGCGGCTGCCGCTCTCCGTCGCGGCGATCTCCGGCGGTTTCCGCACGGTCCTCACCAACCGCATCACCTGCGGCTACATGCTCGGCCTCACCCTGTTCACCGCTGTCATATGCACCTTCATCGTCACCGTGCAGCAGATCTTCGGGACGGTCTACGGCCTTGGCGACTGGCTGCCCATCGCCTTTGCCGGCACGGCTTCCGGCATCGCGGTCGCCAATTTCATGAACGGCTATTTCGTCCGCCGCTTCGGCATGCGCCGCATCTCGCATGCCTGCATGATCATCTTCACGGCACTCGGACTGCTCGCGGTCGGCGTCGCCCTGTTCGGCACGCCATCCTTCCTCTTCACCTACCTGATGCTCAGTATCATGCTGATGTTCTTCGCCGTCATCACCACGAACTTCACCGCCATCTGCCTGGAGCCGATGGGCCATATCGCGGGGACGGCCACGGCGGTGACCGGCTTCGTTTCCACCACCGGCGGCGCGCTTCTCGGCGGCATGATCGGGCAGATGTTCGACGGCACGGTCCGTCCGCTCTTCGTCGGCTTCGCCCTCTTCGGCCTCTTCACCATCCTGGCCGTGCTCTGGGCCGAACGCGGACAGCTCTTCACCCACCCCGGCGACGAGCCGGAGATGGAACCGGGCATGGGCGGCCATTGACGAACAGCCTTGGCGGCAGAATCGAAAAAGGGCGGCCAGTGGCCGCCCTTTTTGGTATCGCAGTCTGTCGATAGACGTCAGATCGTGAAAACCTTCTCCCGCAGCAGATGCCAACTCGCTTCGTCGGACGCGACCAGGAGACCACCATCCAGATGCTGCGGCTGGTAGCGCAAGCCGTCGAAGCGGCGGACATAGGCGCCAGCCTCTTCCGCGATCAGGCAGCCCGCCAGATGATCCCAGGGCATCAGCTTCTGATACATGAGGAAATGGAAGTGCCCGGCGGAGAAGGCCCGGTATTCGTGTGCCGCACACCGATAGCTCGTCGCGATCCGAACGCTCGCCATATTGCCCATGATGGTCCGGCGCGCGTCCGGCGCATAGAACCCCGTGGACGCGCATCCGACGAGATCCGCAAGCGTCGCCGGCGCCGGGGTGACGGATAGCTGGTCCTGCGATCCGTCCGCACGGCAGAGCCACGCGCCGGCACCCTTTTCCGCGATCACCCAGTCATTGCCCATCGGATCATAGATGATCCCGGCGATGGTTTCTCCGCCCGAAACCACGCTCGCCATCACGCCAAACAGCGGCATGCCGGCGGCGTAATTGAACGTGCCGTCGATCGGATCGACGATCACGGCAAGTTCCGCACCGGCAAGCTTGTCCAGCAGCGCAGGGTCGGCAGCGACGGACTCCTCGCCGATGAACAGCGCGCCGGGCACGACATCGCCGATGCGCGCCTTGATCAGTCGTTCCGCCGCTTCGTCGGCCTCGGTGACGAGATCGATCGCCTCTGTCTTCATCCGCACGTCGCCGCTCGAAAGATTGCGGAAACGCGGCATGATTTCGACCGCGGCGGCCTCCTGCAGCAGGTTCGCCAGTCCGGCAATGTCGATCTCGCGGGTCATGAAAGAGGCTCCGTTTTCGTAGGTTGCGTCGTCAGCGACTGGAAGTCGAAAAGCTTGGGGTCGAGCAGGTGCGAGGGGTTGGCATGACCGAGGGCGCGCAGCATCGTGTCCTTGCGGCCGGGCATGCGGGCCTCGATATCCGCCAGCATCGCCTTCATCGCATTGCGCTCCAGCCCGTCCTGCGAGCCGCAGAGGTCGCAGGGGATGATCGGAAACTGCATGGCGGCGGCGAACTTCGCGAGATCGTCTTCCGCCGCATAGGCAAGCGGCCGGAGCACCGTCAGGTCGCCCTCGTCGTTGACGAGCTTCGCCGGCATGGTCGCCAGCCGCCCGCCGTGGAAGAAGTTCATGAAGAACGTCTCGAGGATGTCCTCGCGGTGATGGCCGAGAACGAGCGCGTCGCAGCCCTCCTCCCGGGCGATCCGGTAGAGATTGCCGCGCCGCAGCCGGGAACAGAGCGCGCAATAGGTGCCGCCCGCCGGCACCTTCTCCTTCACGATCGAATAGGTGTCGCGATATTCGATGCGGTGGCGCACGCCGATGGAGGCGAGATACTCTGGCAAGATGTGCTTGGGGAAATTCGGCTGACCCTGATCCAGATTGCAGGCGATCAGCTCGACCGGCAGCAGACCGCGCCATTGCAGGTCGATCAGCAGCGCCAGCAGGCTGTAGCTGTCCTTGCCGCCGGACACGCCGATCAGCCAGCGCTTCTGGCCGTTCAGCATCCCGAAATCGTCGATCGCCTGGCGGACATTGCGCAGGAGCCGCTTGCGCAGCTTGTTGAAGCTGACGCTGTCCGGCATGCCACGAAAGATCGCCGGCAGATCGGCGGGCGGTTCGGCCAGAGGTTGAAGCAAAGGTTCGATGTGCGAACTCCGGAGGTCGTTCGAAAGCAGAGAATCAGGTGTCATCGACGGGCTTTCCGGCAGAGGCACTTCGGCGGGAGGCCGACAGGCACGCGGATGCGTTTGGATGGCCTGCCATGCCCGCCCGGCGTGTCAAGATCAAGACAAATCGATCCGCAGATCGCGTTACGCGCCGAACACGGACCATCCGGTGCGGTTTGCCAGCATCTCCAGCGCCACCGAGCCGAGCTGCGAATTGCCATTCTCGTTCAGCCCCGGCGACCAGACCGCAACCGCGGCCTTGCCGGGCGCCACCGCCATGATGCCGCCGCCGACGCCGCTCTTGCCGGGAAGGCCGACATGATAGGCGAAATCGCCGGAGCCGTCGTAATGCCCGCAGGTCAGCATCAGCGCATTGATGCGCCGCGCACGCTGGCGCGAGACGATGGAATGCCCGGTGCCCGGCTGCTGCCCGTTATTGGCGAGAAAGAGGCCGGCCTTGGCAAGCTGCACGCAGGTCATCGCGATGGCGCAGTGGTGGAAATAGACGCCCAGCACATGCTCCACCGGATGATCGAGCTTGCCGAAGGATCGCATGAAATTGGCGAGTGCCGCATTGCGAAAACCGGTCGCGGCCTCCGATTTCGCCACCTGCGGATCGATCGAGATGTCCTCGTCATCGGCAAGCATCCGCATGAAGCGCAGAATCTCGCCGATCACCTCGCGCGGCGTGTGGCCGGCAAGAATGAGGTCGCTGATGGTGATGGCGCCGGCATTGATGAAGGGATTGCGCGGCTTTCCGCCTTCGTGTTCCAGCTGCACGATCGAATTGAACGCCGATCCCGACGGCTCGCGCCCCACCCGCTTCCACAAGCGCTCGCCATGCTTGCCGAGCGCCAGCGTCAGCGTAAAGACCTTGGAAATACTCTGGATGGAAAACGGGATCGCGGCATCGCCGACCGAAAACACCTGGCCATCGACGGTGACGATCGCCATGCCGAAACGCTTCGGATCGATGCGGGCGAGTTGCGGAATATAATCCGCGACCTTCCCCTCGCCGCGCCGCGGCTCGACGGCTGCATGGATGTCGTCCAGCACCGACTGGAGATCGAGATGTTCCGTATCCGACATGGGGTCCTCACGTCGTTGCCAGGCGGTTCTTCGCATGAAAAAAGCCGCCCCAAATGGAGCGGCTTTTTCCCGAATGTGCAAGGCCGAAGCCTGCCGACACGCTTATCGCGAATAGAATTCGACGACGAGGTTCGGTTCCATGATAACGGCGTAAGGTACGTCGGCGAGGAACGGAATGCGTGCGAAGGTCGCAACCATCTTGTTGTGATCGACTTCGATGTAGTCGGGAACGTCACGCTCTGCGAGGCCGACGGCTTCGAGGACGGAGACGAGCTGCTTGGACTTTTCGCGAACTTCGATGACGTCGCCGACCTTGCAGCGGTACGAACCGATGTTGACGCGAACGCCGTTGACTGTGACGTGGCCATGGTTGACGAACTGACGGGCAGCAAAGACCGTGGGAACGAACTTGGCGCGGTACACGATCGCGTCGAGACGCGATTCGAGCAGACCGATCAGGTTCTCCGAGGTGTCGCCCTTGCGGCGGTTGGCTTCGTCGTAGGTCGCGCGGAACTGCTTCTCGCGGATGTCGCCGTAGTAGCCCTTGAGCTTCTGCTTGGCGCGCAGCTGAACACCGAAGTCCGAAAGCTTGGACTTGCGACGCTGACCGTGCTGGCCGGGGCCGTATTCGCGGCGGTTCACCGGGGACTTCGGACGACCCCAGATGTTCTCGCCCATACGGCGATCGATTTTGTACTTGGACGATTCGCGCTTGCTCATCGCATTTCCTTTCAGAACGTTGCACCCGCCCGTTGCCAGACAGGATGAAGGAAACACGCCCTCCTCTGAACCGCTTGCGCCGTTCTGACAGGCCTCTCACATTACGCTAACGGAGACGCCACGGGACATGTCAAATAAAACACCGGGCATTGCGGCCCGGCGTTGTCGCGATGTTTAGGGGCAAGTCATGGAATTGTCAACATAGGGCGAGCGTTGAGGTGACAGAGGATCTACGGTATATAAGAGACGAGCAAAGGACGAGCGATGCAGATCACCTTGAATATCGACGATGACGTGTTCGCGACCGCGAAAAGGGTCGCCGAACGGCAGAGCCGCCCGGTCGCCAGCGTGATCTCCGAGATGGCGCGTCGCGGCATGGCAAGCGGTGACGTCGTCACTTTGGAACGGATCAGGCAGATTCAGGACGAGATGGACGAGGAGGAGGTACGCGAGGCCAATGATTTTTCTGCTGGACGTCAACCTCCTGATCGCGCTGGCCGATAAGAAGCACGCCCATCATGATCGTGCGCAGGAGTGGTTCCGTACGGATGCCCTTGATGGCTGGGCGACATGCCCCATCACGGAAAACGGCCTGATCCGCATTCTGTCGAACTCCGCCTATAGCAACGCTGTGCGCCACTGCGCTGAGGCGCAAGCGGCGCTTTCATCGCTCCGTGTGCGGGGACGTCATCATTTCTGGGCAGACGACATCAGCCTGACGAACCACGCCGTCTTCGATCTGAAAGGTCTGTCTTCCAAAGACAGCACCGATACCTACCTCCTCGGCCTTGCCAGATCGAAAGGCGGCAAACTCGCGACACTTGACCGGCGCCTGTCGACGCAGGCCGTCATCGGCGGCGCAGAAGCCCTCCACCTCATCCCGACCTGACCTATTCCGCAGCGCTCCGCGCGTCCATGTCGAGCGCGGCATTGGGATCGCCCGGCGCCGTCTCGGCATTCAGGTCGGGAAACGCCACGATGCGCCGGCCCGACGCGTCGCCATGCACGACGATCAGCCCCTGCTCCTCGAAATAGCCGAGCAGACGGCGGGCGCGGCGGGCGGAATGGGTGCCGTAGGCGCGCGCGATCATCAGGTCGGACGGGCATGGCAGCCCGCGCAAGGCCGCTTGCGCAACATTGAGAAACACGCCTTGCAGATCCTCCGTCACCTGGCGCGACAGGTCGAGCGCCGTTGTCCAGGCGTCGCTTGCGGCCGTCTCGACATCGACGCCGGACCGGCTGATCGCCATTTTGCGGCGGAAGGCGGGCAGCGAAAGGGCGGCCCCTGGCACGCGGCGGATCCGGCAGCGCACGAGGAAATCCTGGAACAGCTCCGCATCGGCGCGGAACGCCGCACCGGGATGGTCGAGGATCTCGGCCAGGATCTGGTCGAGCAGCGCTTCGCGGTCGGCCGGCGGCATGTCCGGCTGCTGCGGACGCGCCTCGACAGGTGCCACGGGTTCCGGGCGGGGACGCGACAGTTCGGCCAGAATATCCGTCGCCGGCCGGGGTGCGGGCGCCGTGCGGCGCGTCAGCGGCCGGGTGAGCTCGTCCGGGTCGGGCGTGAAGATCAGGTCTTCCACATCCGCCATCGCCTCCGGCAGCGGCGTCAGCATCGGGCTCGTCGAACGGGCCGAGGTCTCGACCGTCCCGATCGTCACCGGCAGCGGGCGACGCGAAAGCGCCGGCCCAAGCGCCACGAAGGAGCCGCGCTTCAGATCGCGAAACATCTCCGCCGTGCGGCGGTCCATGCCGAGCAGATCGGCGGCGCGGGCCATGTCGATATCGAGAAAGGTGCGTCCCATCAGGAAGTTGGAGGCTTCCGCTGCCACGTTTTTGGCAAGCTTCGCCAGCCGCTGCGTCGCGATCACGCCGGCGAGACCGCGCTTGCGGCCGCGGCACATGAGATTGGTCATCGCGCCGAGCGAGAGCTTGCGCACCTCTTCGGTCACGTCGCCCCCCACCGAGGGCGCAAACAGCTGTGCCTCGTCCACGACCACGAGGATCGGATACCAGAATTCCCGGTCCGCATCGAACAGAGCGTTGAGAAACAGGCCGGCGGTGCGCATCTGCTGCTCGATATCGAGCCCTTCGAGCGAGAGCACGCAGGATACGCGATGCTGACGGATGCGCGAGGCGATACCCACGAGCTCCGCCTCCGTGCGCTCGCCTTCCACCACCACATGGCCGAACTTGTCGGCCAGCGTCACGAAGTCGCCTTCCGGGTCGATGATGCACTGCTGCACCCAGGGCGCGGACTGCTCGAGAAGACGGCGCAGCAGATGCGACTTCCCGGAGCCGGAATTGCCCTGCACCAGAAGGCGCGTTGCCAGCAGTTCCTCGATATCGAGCGGTACGGACGCGCCGTCCATCGCCGTCCCCATGTCGATGCCGACCTTCATGAAACCCTCGTTCTCGTCTGGAATGCCGCGCCGCCACGCCGGCAGCCTTCAGGCCTATCAGATTTTCCGCCGTCCCGCGCCCATCATCGGGCGCAACCCACAGCTAAAGCGCCGACTGATCGACCACCGTCAGCCCGAACCCCTGCAGCAGCCGCCGCGTCGCGAAGTCCGGAGCGGCCGAGGTGAAGATCGCGGGATCGATGCCCGTCAGCGGCGCGAAGCTTTCGGGCGGCGGCACCAGCCGGCGGGCCTGTCGGGCGATCGCCTCGGCGGGATCCAGCCAATCGACCGGCCAGGGCGCGAGCCTGCGGAAAACATTGGCCATGAAGGGATAATGCGTGCAGGCGAGCACGACGATGTCGGTGCGGCGCCCGTCCACCTCCCGGAAACACGGCGCGATCTCCGAGAGAACCGCGGCATCCTCGATCGTCTCTCCGCGAATATAGGCTTCCGCCATCGCCGCCAGATGCGGCGAGCCGACCAGTTGCACATCGCATTGCGCGGCAAAGGACTGGATGAGGTCGCGGGTATAGGCGCGCTTGACCGTGCCGGGCGTCGCGAGCACCGAGACCATACCGGACCGCGTCCGTTCGGCTGCCGGCTTGATCGCGGGCACCGTGCCGACGAAGCGCATCTGCGGAAAGGCCGCGCGCACATCCGCCCCCATCAGCGTGAAGGCGGTGTTGCAGGCGATGATGCAGATTTCGGGATCGTGCTCGGCGATCAACCGCCCGAACAGCGCCACGATCCGCGCCGTCAGCGCGTCCAGATCCGTCCAGTCGCCATAGGGAAAACCGGCATCGTCGGCGACATAGACGAAGTGCCGCTCCGGCATCAGCACCCGCGCCTCGCGCAGCACCGTCAGTCCGCCGATACCGCTGTCGAAGACGAGAACCGGCTTCATGTCAGCCCTCGCTCTCGTCCGGCGTGATCGTCTCCGGCGACATAACAGGTCGGCCGGCCCCGCTCCGCCCGTCCGCGGGTGCACCCGCGCCGCGCGGCGTTTCCCGCGTAAAGCGGTCGAGCGAGGAAATGACGCCGCGGATGACGCGGATTTCGGTGGCGCTGAAGCTGGGCCGCGTCAGAACCGCCCGCAAATTGTCGACCAGCTTCGGGCGCTTGGCGAGCGGCCGGAAATAGCCCCGCGCATCGAGCGCCTCCTCCACATGGTCGAACAGCCCCTGCAGATCCGTCTTGGTCGCCGGCTGCTGCGGCAGCGCCTGAAAGGACGTCTGGTCCTGCGACACCATCGATGTCTTCATCCACTCGTAGGACATCAGCAGCACGGCCTGCGCGAGATTGAGCGAGGCGAAGGCCGGATTGACCGGAAACGTCACGATCTCGTCGGCCAGCGCGATCTCCTCATTGGTGAGACCCGTGCGTTCGCGACCGAAAAGAATGCCGGTCTTCTCGCCCATGGCGAAGCGGCCGCGCAGCGTCTCCGCCGCCACGCCCGGCGCCCGCACCGGCTTGTAGCCGTAACGGTCGCGCGCCGTCGTCGCATAGACGAAGTTGAGGTCGGCAACCGCCTCTTCCGTGGTCTCGTAAAGCTTGGCCGCGTTGATGACGTGGTCGGCCCGGCTGGCGGCGGCCTGCGCCTTTTCGCTCGGCCAGCCGTCGCGCGGGTTGACGAGACGCAGTTCGGCCAGCCCGAAATTCGCCATCGCCCGGGCGACCATGCCGATGTTTTCGCCGAGCTGCGGATGGACCAGAATGATCGCCGGTCCCTCCGCCAGAAGCGGGCGCTCGCTGTTCGTGCCTGCCATATCGTTCCTATTCCAAGCGGTGCCGCGTCCGAAACCGCATCTGTCTCACGTCGCCGCTTCGTCGCACAGATCGGCCGGTTTTGAAAGACGCCGCCTATTGCGCGCCCTGCGCGGCGATGGCGGCCAGTTCCGCCTTCAGCGAGCCCTGCTCGCCGCCGCGCAGGATATCGTCGATCACGGGATGCCCGTTTTCCTCGACCACGACGAAGTGCAGTTCGGCCGGCTTCCGGTCGCCCGGATCATCAAGGCACGATATATTGTCGAAGGTGACGGCCACATCGGCGCGCCCGGCTGCGGATGTCGCCGGCGCGATCTTCAGGTCCTTCAGCGAGCAGCTGTCCTGCCCGCTGACGATCGGGTCGTAGTCGAGCGGCGAATCGCCATCTTCGAAGGCGGGAAAGCGAGTCGCGTCTTTGTAGACGCGCACGAAATCGCGACTGTAGATGCGGCCGAGACGCTCGTCGTCGAAGTAATCGCGCGGTTCGCCGACAGGCGTTTCCGACCAGCCGTTCTGCGCTTCCGCCATGATTTCCTTGACCGGCGCCGTGAGGTCGGCAGCCTGCGCCGCCGTGCCGGCCAGCGCTCCGGGGCCTGCGAGAGCGAGAAGGGTAAAGAGAAGGATTCGTTTCACGCGCGGCTCTCCTGATGCGGCCCCGGCCCGGTCGGCGGGGATGTCTGTGGCGCGTCCCCCGCCTCCAGCTCCGGCTCCAGCCGCGACAGCGTCAGCGCGATCATTTCCAGGCCGACGAGGGACGATTGCCGCGATAGGCGGAAATGACGGCGCTTGCGCGGCAGCGCCGCCCGCTTCGTCAAAAATAACGCGCCACCCCTCGCCTCGATCCGGTCGATGGCGGCAAGCGCCTCCGCCATCAGCGGCACCATCTGCGCGGACGGAAGACCGCCTTTGTCAGGTCCCCTTGCAGCGACGATCTGCAGGTCAGGCCCGCTGCGTGCGGGATCGGCCGCAAGCCCGCCGGCGAAGGTCCGCGCCCAGTAGGTCGCGGTCATCAGCGTCATCAGCGTCTGCCGCACCACGCCCGGCCGCGTGACCAGCTGCCAGGAGGAGCCGAGCGGCCGGACGACCGAGGACAGTTCGGCATAGGCCCGCTCCAGCACCTGCGACCGGTGGATGAGATCAAAGCCGCTGCGCCCTTCCGCGGCCTCCGTCAGCAGGCGCCGCAGTGCCGTGCACCAGCGCTGAAGCGCTTCGCCCGCCAGTGTTTCCGTCCGCGCGGGAAAGACGAGAAAGGCCACCGCCAGCCCCGCAAGCGAGCCGATCACGGTTTCTTCCAGTCGCAGGATCAGCACCTCCGTCGTCAGGCTGCCGATCAGGCTGTAGACCAGCGCCAGCACGATCGACACGAAGAAGGTCATGGCCGCATAGGAGATGGCTAGGAGGTAGAATGCCAGAAACACGCAGACAGCGGCGAGGATGAGAACGACCGGCGTCATCGTTTGCAGCAGGCTCGCTGCGACGAGACCGACGGCGATGCCGAACAACGTCCCGATCGACCGCTGCACGGCCCGCATCGCCGTATCTCCGCGGGAGCGCGTGTTGGTAAAGACGAGAAAGGCCGAGAGCACCGCCCAGAACCAGCGCTCCCGCGACAGCATCAGCCCGAAGACCATGGCAAGCGCGGAGGCGAGCGTGATCTGGATCGCCGTGCGCAGCGCCGGGTTGGACAGGCTGAGGCCTGCCCGCTTGAGCCCGACCGCGCCGGCAGTGTCGGGCACCGTCTGAATCCCCGGCGCGGCATCCGGCGCCGCCACGAGCCGCTGCACTGCAACGGCAAGCCGCCGCCGCACGGCATCGAGCGACAGGCAGGCATCGATCGTCTCCTGCAGATAGACATCATCCGGTGCCGATCGCGCGGCGTTGCGGGCTGCTCGCTCCACCCTCTCCCGCGGCCCGGCGCGCAGGGCGGCAACCATCCGCGCCGGCGGAAAGGCCTGCCGCGAGAGCACGACAAGGCTCTCGGCCGCGACATGCAATTCGAAGAGGCAGATCGTCACGGCGATGCGGCGCGGATCGTCCCGCTCCGCATCGTGGCGACCGTCCGTCTCGGGCCGCGCCGGCACGAAGCTTTCCGCCATCAGCACGGCATCCTTCAGCCGCTCCACCTGCCGGTCCATCTGCAGACGATCGCGCACGTCGATCCCGCCGGTGGTCGCGGAAATCTTGGCGAGGATGCGATCGACGCGCGTTTCCACGGCCGCCACCGCCCGGCCGAGATCGACCCGCCAGTCGTCGGCCAGCACGAAGCGGCGGACGCCCTGCCCGACCAGAAGCGCCGTCAGCGGCCCGAGCGCCGTGGCCGGCAGGTCGCCCAGCGCGGGCCGGAGATAGGCGCCGATGAAATAGGACATGAAGGCGAACATGCCGAGCGCGAAGCCGCGGGCCCCGAAGGTCCGAGCATAGGTGGCGAGGAAGATGAGCACGAGAAAGGCGAGATCCGAGACGACCCGTGTGCCTTCCAGGACGGCCGCGAGCCAGACGACGCCGATGCAGACGCCGCAGCCGAGAAGCCGCGTCACGAACTGCTCGCGCATCGAGGCATCTTTCACCGACAGGCCGCTCTGGATCGACAGCGTGATGGCCAGCGCATAGGCGGCTTTCGGCAGGGGCAGGACGACGACGTGCAGGGCCGCGAGCAGGCCGACGGACAGGCAGACGCTCAGCGTGACGCGTAGCCCGGTGCGCAGCCGGGAAAAGGCCGGATCGTTGGCGAGCAGCCAGTCCCGCAGTGATGACGCATCCATGACCATGCCGTATCGACGCTCGATCCGCTGTTTTCAAACGATAAGATCGCGAAAGTCGCACAAGTTTTCGTGCCCGCCGCTTTGCCTTGGGCCCCGCCAATGCTATAGCGCCACCTATCGTCCGTTCCGCAAACGGGGCATCCGTTCATTCCAGCCCCACTCCAAGCTACGAGGCACGTTTTCATGAGCAAGATCAAGGTCGCCAATCCCGTCGTCGAACTCGACGGCGACGAGATGACCCGCATCATCTGGCAGTTCATCAAGGAAAAGCTGATCCACCCCTACCTGGACATCGACCTTGAATACTACGATCTCGGCATGGAAAACCGCGACGCCACCGACGACAAGGTGACGATCGACGCGGCCAACGCCATCAAGAAGCACGGCGTCGGCGTCAAGTGCGCAACCATCACGCCGGACGAAGCCCGCGTCGAGGAATTCGGCCTGAAGAAGATGTGGAAGTCGCCCAACGGCACCATCCGCAACATTCTGGGCGGCGTCATCTTCCGCGAGCCGATCATCTGCAAGAACGTGCCGCGCCTCGTTCCCGGCTGGACCAAGCCGATCATCGTCGGCCGCCATGCCTTCGGCGACCAGTATCGCGCAACCGACTTCAAGTTCCCCGGCAAGGGCAAGCTGACGATGAAGTTCGTCGGCGACGACGGCACGGAAATCGAACACGAAGTCTATGATGCACCGGCTGCCGGCGTGGCCATGGGCATGTACAACCTCGACGAATCGATCACCGATTTCGCCCGCGCATCGCTGAACTACGGCCTGCAGCGCGGCGTTCCGGTCTATCTCTCGACCAAGAACACCATCCTCAAGGTCTATGACGGCCGCTTCAAGGACATCTTCCAGGAGGTCTTCGAGAAGGAATTCGCGGACAAGTTCAAGGAAGCCAAGATCTGGTACGAACACCGCCTGATCGACGACATGGTCGCGTCGGCGCTGAAGTGGTCCGGCGGCTACGTCTGGGCCTGCAAGAACTATGACGGCGACGTCCAGTCCGACATCGTCGCCCAGGGTTTTGGCTCGCTCGGCCTCATGACCTCGGTTCTGATGACGCCGGATGGCCAGACGGTGGAAGCCGAAGCCGCACACGGCACGGTCACGCGCCACTATCGCCAGCACCAGAAGGGCGAGGAAACCTCCACCAACTCGATCGCCTCAATCTTCGCCTGGACGCGCGGCCTTGCCCATCGCGCCAAGCTCGACGACAATGCCGACCTCGCAAAGTTCGCCGACACGCTGGAGCGCGTCTGCATCGAGACCGTCGAGAACGGCTATATGACGAAGGATCTCGCGCTCCTTATCGGTCCCGACCAGCCCTGGCTCTCCACCACCGGCTTCCTCGACAAGATCGATGAAAACCTGCGCAAGGCCATGGCGGCCTGATCGGGCGCAAGACAGCGACACATGCATCGAACCCGGCTTTACAGCCGGGTTCTTTCGTTTCATCACTTGCGCATAGAGAAACGCAAGCGCGCTATCCGGCGCACGCCATCTTCCGCGAGACACCGATGACGACCAGCCCCGCCCGACAGACGATCCGCTCTCTCGAACCGCAGGATCGGACTCAGTGGGAACCGATGTGGCGCGCCTACCTCGCCTTCTACGAGACGACGCTGCCGCAGACCCAGTACGACATCACCTGGCAGCGCCTGAACGATCCGGCTGAGCCCATGCATGCCCTCGGCGCCTTCGATGCGAACGGCCGCCTCGAAGGCATCGCCCACGTCATCTTCCACCGGTCCTGCTGGCTTCCGGAAACGACATGCTACCTGCAGGACCTCTTCGTTAATCCGGCGATCCGCGGCTCGGGCACCGGCGCCGCCCTCATCGAGGCCACCGCCGACCTCGCCCGCGAGAAACAGGCCGGCCGCCTGTACTGGCTGACCCAGGAAACCAACACCCCCGCCCGCCGCCTCTACGACCGCATCGCCGCCGCTTCCGGCTTCATCCAGTACCGCAAACCGCTGGATCCGTGAGGGCGGATGCGACATCCTCCGTCCATAACCCGATAGACACGCGGCAGACGCACCCTCAGCGACAGATCGTAGCCGATGATCAGAGCCCTCACATTCATCCGCAATCCATTGACTGACGGTCAGTCATATACTATAGGAAAGGCATCCCGAATGGAGGCTCCGATGTCAGCGAAGACACTGCTACACGCACTTTCCCGGCATAAATTCCGCAGCGACGATGAGGTGCTCACCGCATTGGCGTCGTTCCCGCAAGACAGGGCAACGGACGCCATGATCGCAGCCTGTCGTGTTCTGCATCATGCCCATCTCGTGGACAGGATCTTTGCCGCCAACCTTCAGCGGCACGCTCACGACCTGAAGGGGAGCTGGCAGGCTGATCCTCCGCCTCTTGATGAGCTTGCAAAGGATATGCGCGAGCTCGACGCCTGGTATGTGGCGTACAGCGCCGGGATCACAGACGCAGACCTTGAAGAGCGCATCGATTTCACGTTTACGGATGGACAGCACGGTCGCATGACGCGCGAGGAGATGCTGGCGCACGTCTTCACCCATGGCGGCTATCACCGCGGCGAAGTCGGCCGGCTCCTTCCCGACATCGAAGCAACCGCGATGCGGGACGTTTTTGCCGGATATCTGCACGAGGCAGAACCCGGGCGTCGTCAGCCGAGCCAGTGACATCATGACGAAGTCCCCCGCCACGTCGCAGCGAACCCGGCCACCGGAAGAGCGTCGTCGCCAGTTGATGACCGCAGCCGGGAGGCTGTTTGTCGAAAAGGGTGTCGAGACCACCTCGATCGAGGACATTACATCCGGTGCAGGCGTCTCCAAGGGATCGTTCTATCTTCACTTCAGCTCGAAGATGGAGGTCATCGAAGCGCTACGAAACGATTTCGTCGAAAATCTCTTGGGTTTCGTAAAGGCAGAGGTGGGGCGGGAGCGGGACGACGACTGGTCTGCCCGGCTCACGACCTGGGTTACCGCCTGTGCTGTCGGCTATCTCCAGGCAACGCGCCTGCACCATCTCCTGTTCAGCACCGCCCCGGCACCCTCCCGGGAAGGTCTGACGCGGAACATTCTGATCGACGACCTGATGGACCTGCTCCAGACGGGGTGCCGAAACCAGGCCTGGCATCTGGAGGATCCGGCCTTCACGTCTGTCTTCTTGTTCAACGCGCTCCACGCCGTCGTGGATCGAGACGACCATATGGAGCGTCTTGAGGAGCGTGACGCGCTGCTCGCCAATCTGCGGCTGCACGCCCGGAGACTCGTTCTCACCCAGCCGATGGTGGACCCCGAAACAAGGGCAAACCACAGATCATCCTGAGGCTACCGGTCAACACGCCACTGCCCGCAAGCACTCCGGAGACGCTGCAGCGCACGGCATTGCGGCGGCGGTGCTCATCCCCCCTGGGGGGCGGCCCGCCGAAGCGCGCGACCGACATTCTCCCCCTATCGCCTTCGATCAAGCTGCAGCGGCGATATCCGCGATCGCCTGGGCGACCGCTTCGATAGCGTCGGCGGCGAGGGTGCCGTCGGGGCCGCCGGCCTGGGCCATGTCGGGACGGCCGCCGCCGCCCTTGCCGCCGAGGGCGGCGGAGGCGATGCGGACGAGATCGACAGCGCTGTGCGCCTTGACGAGGTCTTCGGTCACGCCGACGACCGCGCTGGCCTTGCCGTCATCGGCGACGCCGATAAAGGCGACGATACCCGAGCCGAGGCTTTTCTTGCCATCGTCGGCCAGACCCTTCAGATCCTTCGGATCGACGCCGGTCACGACCTTGCCGAGGAACTTGATGCCACCGATCTCGCGCGCCGCATCCGTGGAGCCCGCAGCACCGCCGCCGCCGAGCGCCAGCTTGCGCCGCGCATCCGCCAGTTCGCGCTCGAGCTTGCGCCGCTCGTCCATCAGGCTCTCGACGCGGCCGATGACATCGCCGGGCTGCACCTTCAGCGCGGACGCCAGGGTTTTTACGCGCTCGTCCTGCTCGGAAAGATAGCCGAGCGCCGAAACGCCGGTCAGCGCCTCGATGCGGCGCACGCCGGAACCGACGGCGCTTTCACCGAGAATGCGCACGAGCCCGATCTCGCCGGTCGCACCGACATGCGTGCCGCCGCAGAGCTCGACCGAATAGGCGCGGCCGACCTTCGTGCCGCGCAGGCCCTGCCCCATCGACACGACGCGCACCTCGTCGCCGTATTTTTCGCCGAACAGCGCCATCGCGCCCTCGGCAATGGCGTCGTCGACGCTCATCAGGCGCGTCGTGACGGCCGTGTTCTGGACGATGATCTCGTTGGCCATATCCTCGACGATCTTCAGCTCCTCCGCCGTCATGGGCTTGGGGTGCGAGACGTCGAAGCGCAGGCGCTCGGGCGCGACCAGCGATCCCTTCTGCGCGACATGGGTGCCGAGGACCTCGCGCAGCGCCTCGTGCAGCAGGTGCGTCGCCGAGTGGTTGGCCCGCAGCCGTCCGCGCCGGGCATGATCGACGGTGAGCGCGACCGCATCGCCGGCCTTGATCGTGCCCTCATCGACCGTCGCGGTGTGAACGAACACGCCCTCGCCGCGCTTCTGCGTGTCGGTCACGCTCAGGCGTGCGCCGTCGGAGGCAATGATGCCGGTATCGCCCATCTGGCCACCGGATTCGCCATAGAACGGCGTCTGGTTGACGACGATCTGGACGGTCTCGCCGGCCGAGGCGGACTCGATCGGCGCCCCGCCGCGCACCAGTGCCTGCACGACGCCTTCGGCCGTTTCCGTGTCGTAGCCGAGAAACTCGGTCGCGCCGAACCGATCCTTCAGCTCGTACCAGATGGTTTCCGTCGCCGTGTCGCCGGAGCCGGACCAGCTGGCGCGGGCCTCGGCCTTCTGGCGCTGCATCGCATCGGTAAAGCCGGTGAGATCGACGCCGATGCCGCGGCCGCGCAGCGCGTCCTGCGTCAGGTCGAGCGGGAAGCCATAGGTGTCGTAAAGCTTGAACGCCGTCTCGCCGTCGAGCGTATCGCCCTTGTCGAGCGTCGCCGTCGCGTCGGCGAGCAGGCCGAGGCCGCGATCGAGCGTCTTGCGGAAGCGGGTTTCCTCGAGCTTCAGCGTCTCGGAGATCAGCGATTCCGCGCGCACCAGTTCCGGATAGGCGCGGCCCATCTCGCCGACCAGCGCCGGCAGCAGTTTCCACATCAGCGGCTCGCGGGCGCCCAGCAATTCGGCATGGCGCATGGCGCGGCGCATGATGCGGCGAAGCACGTAGCCGCGCCCCTCGTTCGAGGGCAACACGCCATCGGCGATCAGGAAGGCGGAGGAGCGCAGATGGTCGGCAATGACGCGGTGGCTGGCCCGCCGGTCGCCTTCGGCCTTGACGCCGGTCGCTTCCTCGGAGGCCGAGATCAGCGCGCGGAAAAGGTCGATATCGTAATTGTCGTGCTTGCCCTGCAGCAGCGCCGCAACACGCTCCAGCCCCATGCCCGTGTCGATCGACGGACGCGGCAGGTCGAGGCGCTCTTCCTTGGTCACCTGCTCGTATTGCATGAAGACGAGATTCCAGATCTCGATGAACCGGTCGCCATCCTCGTCCGGCGAGCCGGGCGGCCCGCCCCAGATGTGATCGCCGTGATCGTAGAAGATTTCCGAGCACGGGCCGCAGGGGCCGGTGTCGCCCATCGCCCAGAAATTGTCGCTGGTCGGGATGCGGATGATGCGGTCGTCGGAGAGGCCGGCGATCTTCTTCCACAGGCCGAATGCCTCGTCGTCGGTGTGGTAGACCGTGACCAGCAGGCGCTTGGCATCGATGCCGAATTCCTTCGTGATCAGGTTCCAGGCCAACTCGATGGCGCGTTCCTTGAAATAGTCGCCGAAGGAGAAGTTGCCGAGCATTTCGAAGAAGGTATGGTGGCGCGCAGTATAGCCGACATTGTCCAGATCGTTGTGCTTGCCGCCGGCGCGCACGCATTTCTGCGCTGTCGTGGCCGTGGAATAGGGGCGCTGCTCGAGACCGGTAAAGACGTTCTTGAACTGGACCATGCCGGCATTGGTGAACATCAGCGTCGGATCGTTGCGCGGCACGAGCGGGCTCGACGGCACGACCGTGTGGCCGTTCGTCTTGAAATAGTCGAGGAATGTCGACCGTATCTCGTTTACGCCGCTCATGTCTGGTCCTTCGTCCCTGCTCCACCCTGGCTGCTGCTGACGAGCGGCTCCGGGCGGTATCGATTGCTCACGTCCACGCGCAAGCCGGTTCCATCAACGGAGCAGCAGGCTTGCGCGAACCCGAGGCTTTTATCGCTCGCGCAAATCCCTGTCCAGCAGCATGTCCGGCAACGGGCTCCACCGCGGACAATCCTTGCCGCGCGAGGGCAAGATCCACGACGGGCCGCACCGCTCCCACAGCAAAACGGCCACCCCGGTAGGGAGCGGCCGATCGATAGAGATATAGCACGATATAGGGACCTGCCGCACGCGCCCGAAGAGGCGCGCGGGACGATGAGGTCCCGCGCACCGGGAGAGGATCCTAGCCGAGCGCGGCGTCGTCGCCATCGCTGTCCGGCTCGGGACCGCCGTCTTCCAGGAATTTTTCGGCGATCAGGCCGGCATTCTGGCGAAGCGACTGTTCGATCTCGCGTGCCGTTTCCGGATTGTCGCGCAGGTAGGACTTGGCGTTCTCACGCCCCTGCCCCAGCCGCTGGCTGTTGTAGGAGAACCAGGCGCCGGACTTCTCGACGATACCGGCCTTGACGCCGAGATCGACGAGCTCGCCGGTCTTGGAGACGCCTTCGCCATACATGATGTCGAATTCGACCTGCTTGAAGGGCGGTGCCATCTTGTTCTTGACGACCTTGACCTTGGTCTGGTTGCCGATGACCTCGTCACGCTCCTTGACCGCGCCGATGCGGCGGATGTCGAGGCGAACCGAGGCGTAGAATTTCAGCGCATTGCCGCCCGTCGTCGTTTCCGGCGAACCGAACATGACGCCGATCTTCATGCGGATCTGGTTGATGAAGATCACCATGCATTTCGACTTGGAGATCGAAGCCGTCAGCTTGCGCAGCGCCTGGCTCATCAGACGGGCCTGCAGGCCGGGAAGGCTGTCGCCCATCTCGCCTTCGATTTCCGCCCGCGGCGTCAGGGCGGCAACTGAGTCGATGACGAGAACATCGATCGCGCCGGAGCGGACCAGCGTATCGGTGATCTCGAGCGCCTGCTCGCCGGTATCCGGCTGCGAGATCAGGAGATTCTCGAGGTCGACGCCGAGCTTGCGGGCATAGACCGGATCGAGCGCATGCTCGGCATCCACGAAGGCGCAGACGCCGCCGGTCTTCTGTGCCTCGGCAATGGTCTGCAGCGCCATGGTCGTCTTGCCAGAGCTTTCCGGACCGTAGATTTCGATGATGCGACCCTTGGGAAGACCGCCGATGCCCAGCGCGATATCAAGGCCGAGAGATCCCGTCGAAACGGTCTCGATTTCGACGATGCTGTCTTTTCCACCGAGCTTCATGATCGATCCCTTGCCGAACGACCGTTCGATCTGGGAGAGTGCTGCTTCCAGCGCCTTGCTTTTATCCACCGATTTGTCCTCTACGAGCCGCAAAGAGTTCTGAGCCATTTCGTCCACCTTTAGGTTATCGGGTCAATCGAGGCAATGAACCCGCCGCTGGTCTGTATGTACCCTTTTTGTTCTCATTTCGCAAGAGGCCTTCAACACATTGACGCATCATCCGAATTCGCGCTGTGTTCCCAGCATGTTCTCCCCCCTGACCCGCTTGGATGAGGAACCGGTCCCCGCCTCGGCGGGTGAAACGAATCGGTTTGTTGGACATATCACGGCCGGAGGCATCGCATGACAAACGTGGTCGTCTTCGGCGGCGCGCATATCGATCGGCGCGGTCGCATCGCCAGCGCCACGACGCTTGGTGCCAGCAATCCCGGCCGTTGGTTCGAGGAGGCCGGCGGCGGCGGTTTCAACGCGGCGCGCGGCATGGCGCGGCTCGGCCTGTCCGTCAGCATGGTCGCGCCGCGCGGCGGCGATGCGGAGGGGGAGACGGTCGCGCGTGCGGCGGACGCTGCCGGCGTCATCGATCGGGCGTTCACCTTCCTCGACCGGCGGACGCCGAGCTACACCGCCATTCTGGAGGCGGACGGCAATCTGGTCGTGGCGCTGGCCGACATGGAACTCTACACGATGTTTTCGCCCCGCAGGCTCCGCCAGCGGGCGCTGCGCGATCTCGTCGCCGAGGCGCATCTCGTGCTGGTGGATGCGAACCTGCCCGCCGAGACGCTGGCGGGCGCCCTGCGCATGGCAAAGGACGCCGGCGCAGCCACGGCGGCGATCGCCATCTCTCCGGCAAAGGTCGAGAGGCTGCGGCCCGCTTTTCCCCAGCTCGATCTCCTGTTTCTGAACGAGGCCGAAGCCGCGACCATCGGCGGAGAAAGAAGCGCGACGGCGGAGGGCTGGCCGGCGATCCTTCGCGCGGCAGGCATTGCCGGCGGCGTGGTCACGCGCGGCGGCCGGGCGGCCGTTGCCTTCGCGGGCGACGCGATCGCCACCGTGCGCCCGCCCGATATCGATGCGCTCGGCGACGTCACCGGCGCGGGCGATGCGCTGGCGGCCGGCTTCCTCACCGCGCGGATGCGGGGCGCGGCGCTCGGCGAGTGCCTGCGCGCGGGCGTGGGCGCCGCCGCCGTCACCGTCCGCTCGCCGCTGGCCGTTGCCGACGATCTCTCCGCGGAACGGCTGGAGAGGGAATTGCAGCTTGTGCCGCCGCCTGAAATCCTGTTTTCACAGCCTCATCACCGCAGTGCCGAAAAGGATGCCCCATGACACGCCCCATCTCGCACGATCTGCCGATCGCCTATTCCGCCGACGTCGCCGCCGCCAAGGCGCGGGGCTCGGCCATCGTCGCGCTGGAATCGACCATCATCACCCACGGCATGCCCTATCCCGGCAATCTCGACATGGCCCGCAGCGTCGAGGCCATCATTCGTGATCAGGGCGCCGTTCCCGCCACCATCGCGGTCATCGACGGCACGCTGCACATCGGTCTCGATGCGGACCTGCTGGAAGCCCTGGCCCGGACGCAGGGTGCCATGAAGGTCTCGCGCGCAGATCTCGCCTTTGCCATCGCCGAACGCCGCACGGGCGCCACGACCGTCGCCGCCACCATGATCGCCGCCGCCCGCGCCGGCATCCGCGTTTTCGCCACGGGCGGGATTGGCGGGGTCCACCGCAAGGCCGAGGAGACCTTCGATATCTCGGCCGATCTCGAGGAGCTCGCCCGCACCGGCGTCATCGTGGTCTGCGCCGGCGCGAAGGCCATCCTCGACGTTCCCAAGACCCTTGAAGTGCTGGAAACCCGCGGCGTGCCGGTCGTCACCTATGACAGCGAGATCTTCCCGGCCTTCTGGTCGCGCGATTCGGGTCTGAAGAGCCCGCTGATGCTGAACAGCCCGGCGGCAATCGCCAATTTCCAGCGGATGCGCGACCGTCTCGGCATCGATGGCGGCATGCTGATCGCCAACCCGGTACCGGAGACGAGCGAGATTCCGCGCGACGAGATGGAGATCTACATCGCCCGCGCGCTCGACAATGCCGACCGCGACAAGATCATCGGCAAGGCGGTCACGCCCTATCTCTTGCAGAGCATCTTTGAGCTGACCGATGGCCGCAGCCTCGAAACAAACATCGCACTGGTCGAGAACAATGCGCGCCTCGCCGCCGAAATCGCCGTCGCGATGATGTGACGCAGCAACAGCAAGGCGGCGCCATCGTGCCGCCTTGCCTGCACGGACGAAACGCTACCGGCCTGCGTCGTCGAACAGGCCCGACAGGCTCCACGGAATATCGCCCTGCTGGTTGGCGATATCGTCCACCTTCCAGCCGCCATGCTCCCGCACCAGCGTATAGTAGAGCGTCACCGGCCCGCCATTCTCGAAGCTCACCTCCAGCTCGGCTTTGTCGTCGAGGATGATCGGCGCGCTGGTCGAAACGTTCCGCGCGCGCCCGTCATTGCCCGAGATCACCGGATCGAAATCGATCGCCCCCACTTCGCCCTCCGGCGTGCCGTCGCGATCGGCCTGGAAGCGCGCATTGAGCGCCTCCGAGAAGAAGGGCGTGTAGGGCGACGGCGCCTCGACATCCGTCTCGTCGGGGTCGTAGCGGTAGAGCGCCTTGATCAGCGCCTCGGGTGTCCGGTAGGTCGCCGCAAAAGACGGCGCTGCGGCGAAAAGCATCAGAAGTGTGCCGAGGAGAAGCAGGGGCAGGCGCATGGACATATCCCGTTCATTGCCGGCCAGGAATGGCCGGAGTCACATCATTCCCGCGCCGCCGGATGGCGGCACGATCGCGCCGCGTCCGGCCCGGGATCAGCTGTCCAGCATCTCGCGCACGGCCACCGCCAGCTGCTTCAGCGAGAAGGGTTTCGGCAGGAATCCAAATTTCGCGTCTGCCGGCAGGTTCCGCGCAAAGGCATCCTCGGCGTAGCCGGAGACGAAGATGAACTTGAGGTCGGGATAGGTCTTGCGCAGCTCGCGCAGCAGCGACGGCCCGTCCATTTCGGGCATGACGACGTCGGAAACGACAATGTCGACCATGCCGTTCAGCTCTTCCATCACCTCCAGCGCCTCGACGCCGGAGCCCGCCTCGTAGACCTTGTAGCCGCGCGTTTCCAGCATGCGCTTGCCGCCGCGGCGCACGGCCTCCTCGTCCTCGACGAGGAGAACGATGGCGCTGTCGCCGGTGAGGTCCGTCGGCTCCTCGGCTTTCGCCGGGATCGAGGTGGCGAGCGTCAGCGGCTGGTCGAGCGCGCCGGGTTCGCCGGACGCGGGCAGCGCCTCCTCGATGAAGCGCGGCAGCAGGATGCGGAAGGTCGTGCCCTTGCCGACTTCGGACTCCGGATAGATGAAGCCGCCGGACTGCTTGACGATGCCATAGACCATGGAGAGGCCAAGGCCCGTACCCTTGCCGACCTCCTTGGTGGTGAAGAACGGCTCGAAGATCTTGTCGACGATCTCGGGTGGGATGCCCGTCCCCTCGTCGCAGACCTCCACAACGACGAAATCCTCCGCCGGAAGCTCGCGCCGGTTGAGCGCCGCAGCCTCTTCCGCCGGCATGTTTCGGGTGCGGATCGTGATCGTGCCGCCGCTCGGCATGGCGTCGCGGGCATTGACCGCAAGGTTGATCAGCACCTGCTCGAACTGCCCGAGATCGGTGCGCACCGGCCAGAGGTCGCGGCCATATTCCACCTCCAGCTTCACATGCGTGCCCGTCATGCGGTCCACCAGCATGCGCAGATCGCCGATGACGTCGGTCATGTTGAGCACGGTCGGACGCATGGTCTGCTTGCGCGAGAAAGCGAGCAGCTGGCGCACCAGCACGGCGGCGCGGTTGGCGTTCCGCTTGATCTCCATCAGGTCGGCAAAGCTCGCATCCGAGGGACGCGCCGAGAGCAGAAGGTGATCGGAGGAAAGCAGGATGGCGGTCAGCACATTGTTGAAGTCATGCGCGATGCCGCCGGCGAGCGTCCCCACCGCATTCATCTTCTGCGTCTGCGCCATCTGGGTTTCCAGCGCCTTCTGCTCGGTGATCTCCACCGCATAGACGATGGCGGCCTCTTCGGGCGCCTGGTCGCTCTGGTCGATGACGGCGTTGACGTAGAAGCGGAAGAACCGGTTCTCGTCGGTCGGATGCGGCAGGTCGAGCGGCGCGATATCGCTCTGGCGATCCTTGGCCGCCGCCAGCGCCTCCTGCAGGCGACCGCGTTCGGACGCGCGCGCGACGCTTTCCAGGAGCGCCCCGCGCTCCATGTCATCCTGCGACACGACGCCCGAAAACAGCTTCAGGAACGGCGCATTCGTCCGCAGGATGCGACCGTTGCCGTCCACGGAGGCAATCGCCATCGGTGTGTTGTTGAAGAAACGCGTGAAGCGGATGGCCGCAAGCGAGGCCGAGGGATCGGCTTCCTCGTCCACGGTACGGGCGAGAACGATGGTCCGGCTTTCGCCCGGCGCACCGTCGCGGGCCGAGGAGACCCGGTGGACCATGCGAACGGCAAAGCTCTGCCCGTTGGCGCGCCGCAGATCGAGGTCGAGCGTCTTCGTCTTGCGCAGGCCGGGGTCCGCCTGCACCGACTGCACCAGCGCCAGCCCCTCGCCGGCCACCAGATCGGCGATCGTCATGGAGCCCGGCTGGAACTTGGTGAGATCGAGCCCGAGCCAGTCGGCCAGCGTCGCGTTGATGTAGAAGATCTCGCCCTTCTTGCCGGCGGAGAAGAAACCGGCCGGCGCGTGGTCGAGATAGTCGATCGCGTTTTGAAGCTCCTTGAAGAACCGTTCCTGATCGTCGCGATCGGCGGTGATGTCGGAGATCTGCCAGATATAGAGCGGATTGCGGTCGGCATCCTCGAGCGGCAGCACGCGCGCCTTCAGGCGAAACCAGTGCGCGCCGGAGCCCGCCGATCCGCCGGCGGCACGCAACGGCTTCATCAGCCGGAATTCCTCATGTCCGGCCTTGCCCTCGCGCAGCCCGTTCGTCAGGCGATAGATCGCCTCCGTCGCCTCCCGGTCACGTGACAGGATGGTCTCCAGCGACTGCACGTCATTGGCCTTGTCGGCCCCCGTCAGCGCGCCATAGGCGGCATTGGCATAGACGATCCGGCCCTTGCGGTCTGTGATCAGCGTGCCCTCGGGATGCCCGTCGAGAAAGGCGCGCGCAAGCTCGTCGGGTCGAGACTGCGGCATGACCTCGATGAAGCCGATGACGGCGGACACCAGAAAGAAGATGCCGACCATCGCAAGGATGCCGAGAATGCCGAGCACCACCTCGTTGCCGAGCTGGTTCTTGAAGATCACGAAAGCCGCGGCCGAGGCGATCAGCACGATCGCCAGAAGCACGATGCGCAGCACGGTCCCCGGACGCGTTCCCCGATCGACGATCGGCATGCGATACTCGTCTGCCTGTCGCAGTTTCGTCATCAGGGTCCTCATTGCCCCGCCGCGTGAAATGGCCCGGCCCATGGAAGGTCCGCGCACGCGGCGTCATTGGTCGATTCTCTTTATCAGCCGGCGCCGGTCTGACAAAGCGTTCTCAGGGCGTCGGGCACGCGATTTCACGCCGAATTCACAAGGAATCTCGGTATCGTAGCCCGTTGTCCGTCATTCCGCAGGCAAGGTTCGTTTCCCCTCCCGGTCTCCTGCCATCGACCGACCGGCGGGACGAAGACTGCTGTGCGCCGGCGGGCGTTTCCGACATTCCGCAGATCGGCCCGGATTTCCGCATGGCCATGGCTGGACGCGACACGCGGCCGCTCCATTTACCGGGACAACGCGTTCTCACGGCTTGTTTCTACCGGCAAAAAGACGTCAATTCCCCATTCAGCAGCGCCGTACATACGCTGCACCTTAAAGACGAGGAGAGCGAAGATGTTTGAAGATGTCGTCGGCAACAACGGCGGTCGGTTCATCATCGCGGCCGTGGCCGTCGCCGCCGGCCTGCTGGTTCTGGTGGCCGTTCTCTGGTTCATGCGCAATCGCGCCTCCTCCCCCTTCATCCGCGGCGGCAAGAATCGCCAGCCGCGGCTCGCGGTGCTCGATGCCGCGGCCGTCGACACGCGCCGCCGGCTCGTGCTCGTGCGCCGGGACGATGTCGAACACCTGATCATGATCGGCGGTCCGACCGATATCGTCATCGAAAGCCGGATCGTCGGCGCAAGGCCGCGACTGGACGCGCCCGAAGCCGGACAGGCGGCCATCGCCGCGCCGACCGCCGCAGCGCAGATCGCCGGCCAGCCCGCGGCCGCGAACCTCTCGGCGCCGGCCCGCCCGGATGCCCTGCCGGCCCCGGCCGCCCGCATCGCGCAGGAGCGGCGCCCGGAAAATAGGACGGAACCGCAGAGGGAACAGCGCCCGCAGCCGGCGCCGGAGACACGCCCGGCAGCACGCCCCGCCCCAGCACGCCCCGCCCAGCCGCCGGTCTCCAATATGGGCCAGGCACTCTACGGAGAGGAGGCCATGGCACCGCATCCGCCGCAGGCGCCCCGCCCCGCCGCACCGGCCCAGCCC
>UBPA01000011.1 GCA_900467185.1 Hyphomicrobiales bacterium
GGATCAGGTTGCGAACCGTATCACCGCTCATCGGCCCTGCCCTCCCGCCCTCTGCCACGCAGGTGATGACGCCGCTACCATGCGATTTCCGTCGCGTCATAAGCGAAGAACTGCCCCGTCTGCACCGGCGCGAGGCCATCGATGACGGAGAGAAGGGCGGACGCGGCCTCCGCCGGCGACACCTTGTCGGCGTGCCGCCCATGCGTGGCCGTCAGCCCGGTTTCCACCGTGCCCGGATGCAAGGCGACGACGACGCTCTGAGGGCATGTCCGCGCGATCTCGATCGACGCCGTCCGCACGATCTGGTTGAGCGCCGCCTTTGCCGAGCGATAGGAGATCCATCCCCCGAGCCTGTTGTCGCCGATCGACCCGACCCGCGCCGAAAGCGTCGCGAACACGCAGCGCCGGTCCCGCGGCAGCAGAGGCGCGAAATGCTTGATCAGCAGCGCCGGCCCGATGGCGTTGACCGCGAACTGCCGCGCCATGACGGCAGGATCGATCGCCCGGATCGTCTTCTCAGGCCCCTGCCCGTCGATCTCCAGCGCCCCCGTCGCATCGAACACCAGATCGACCGTTCCCAGCCTCTCCGCAACGCCCCGCGCGGCAGCCTGCACAGACCCCTCCGCCGTCACATCCATCCCGTCATCCCGCCGCGACAGCCCTACAGCCTCTCCGCACCGCGCATCGGCCTCCAGCGCCGCCAGGACCGCAGCCCCGATCCCGCCGCTCGCCCCCAGAACCACCGCCCGATACCCGTCCCGAAACCCCAGCATCCCATCCTCCCGGCCACAATTGCGCCGTCGGCCCGCCAGACGGCCGGTCACCCACATTCACCACCATCTACGCCCCACGCCCCCAACCGGATCTCCACCGCCACCGCACCACAGCCACCCCGCCCAATTTTCCACCAATCCCCGTCTTCCCCATTGATGCCAACCCAAACCTAAGCTATGAACCCCTCATCCACCCGGCAAAGCCGGTTGCTGCACCCGTAGCTCAGCTGGATAGAGTGTTGGATTCCGATTCCAAAGGTCACAGGTTCGAATCCTGTCGGGTGCGCCATTTCTTCCCCTCTCGAATGCCTGTCACCGCTGAAAAAATCGCGCGCTTTACGTCGCGATCGGCATTGGCAAGATGAGCGACACGGAATATCAGTGGTTGCATTAGAAGGATTCGCGGCGTTGCGGGCGGTTGTCTGGCGAGGCGGCTCCTTGGCGTTGGCGTGTATCGAGGTGGCAGACCATGAGCAGAGACCAGCCTTCGGCGCATGATCTGGCACTGCAACTGTACCGCGATCATAAAGCGACGCTGGATCTTCTGGCAAAACCGGCTACGGGCAGCGGCTTCGATCAGGCGGTTCGGGGTGTGTTTGGTGAAAAACCGTTGCGTGGAAACCTGGTTAGAATCGGCAACGGCCATGTCGTCCTGTCGGAGATCGCCAGGGACCAGGTGAGCTTTCTGCCGGCCGGCTGGGTTGCAGAACTGGAGAAGACCCGAGGCGCCTGGGACGGCTGTGAAAACTGGTGGGCCGGGTATCCTCTGATCTCATGGATCGAATTCCGGGTCGGCGACGATGGAAGGTCAGGATCGCTGTGGTTGCATGCGGAAGTCGGCCCGATCACGAACGGTACCGTCCGCCAGGGGTTCGTCGAGGCCATCAGGATGAAGGCCGCCGCCCGACAGATGGGACGGATCAGGTTTCCCGACGCAGCGTCGCAGGAACGGCGTCTGTACTCGCGATTTCTGCACCAGAATGTCGTTGCGGTGAAGGACATCGCCGACAAGGGCGATATCGAGCGGCAATGCGTTTATCTCGTCGGCAGCTTTTCGCCGGAGTTTGACCTCGTCGCGAGCGTCATTCCGCAGCTACGCGCCCTCAGCGACAGATCTGCATCGCCCGGCACGTTAACACCCCGTTAACCACGGTCATTTTAGAACCATGAACGATTGCGGCCGATTCGATGGATGACCGCAGCCAAGACAGCCCGGAGCCGACGGATAAACCCGCTTCTTCGGGCGACGGTCTCGCCATTAGGACGAGCACCCTCAAGGGTTAACCGTTGAAAGTGTTCCCACATTGCTATCCCTCTACCCGACGGCTCTGACGTCGGGGGGCTAGCCTGTATTTCGGGCCTTTTGACATGACCAGCCTCCTGACGAACACATCCGCCATGGCCGCACTCCAGACGTTGCGCGGCATCGCGTCGAGATCTGCGGAAGCACAGCAGCAGATCAGCTCCGGCATGCGCGTGGAAACGGCGGCCGACAATGCCGCCTACTGGTCGATTGCCACCACCATGCGCTCCGACAACAAGGCGATGACAGCGGTGACCGACGTCATCAATCTCGGCTCCGCCCAGATCGATACCGCCTATAACGGCATCACCGCCGTGTCGGATATTCTGTCGGAATTCAAATCACGCCTGATCGCGGCCAAGGAGCCGGGCGTCGATCCGGCCAAGATTCAGAAGGAGCTTTCGCAGCTCCAGCAGCAGGTCGTAAGCGTCGCCAACGCGGCTAGCTTCAGCGGCATCAATTGGCTCAAGACCGATGTCGCGGATATTAACGACAATGATCTGAACCGCGTTTCCCTCGTCAACGCCCTGCACCGGAGCGAAAACGGCCTGTCCCTGGGAACGACCGACTTCCATCTTTCGGAAGTCTCCCTTTTTAACAAGGATGGCGGGGGCATTCTGCAGGCCGACACGCGAAAGCTCAAAACCATTGGTGGCGTTCGTGTCCACGACACGTTCATGGATAACAATGGCGTCGTGCGAATGTATCCGGACAATGCGGTGAACGGCGGCGAGAATGGTCGGTTCGGATTTACCTTCACAGGCCCTCTGACGTTTGGCGCCAGCGATAAGATAGAGTTCGACGTGACGGTCGATGCTGATAATCCAGCCGATCTCGATCCACCGTATCATCCCGGCAAGACGACGCACGTCACCATTGACCGTGCATTTGTCGATACGTGGCTGCCGGGCCAGAACGGTGTCATATCGGATTACAAACAATACGCGTCCGTTCTCTATCGAGCGTTGTCCGCGGCAAATGCTGGCGCCTATGCTAACCTGACATCGGATGGTCGCGGTGGCACCGTACCAAACCACGTCAACGTCGGCACCAGTGAGAGTTCCGGCCTGAATGGGTCATCCATCGAGATCACGAATCTGACCGGCAGCGCCGGTGGACTGAGCAACAGAGCGACAGACTATGGATCACCCGCGTCGCAGATGGTCCTCTTTTTCGAGCCGTTCAAAGTCTATCCCGACGGAGACAACAAAGACGGGGTGCGCATCGATTTCGACTTCAGCGTCAACGGCGCGCCCGCGACGCATCACAGCTTCGACCGGACCTATGTCAACGCCTTGCTGGGCAAGGACACCGGCGAGATCCAGACGGCCGACGAGATGGTGACATTGCTGCACGCGCTGGTCGGCAGCAGCTGGCCGAACGTCATCATCGAGGCGACATCGCCGGGCACCATCTCGGTACGGTCGGACAAGGATGTAGACCGTTTGGCCGGCTCGAGAACCGGCATCGGGTTTACCGGTATCGGCGTCAGCATCGAACCGCTTGCGGAACAGAATTTCCTCGATATCGATATCGTCGCCAATCCCGAATGGCTCGATCGCTACATCGGATACATCGAGGTCGTGTCGGCCGAAGTCATCGACGCCGGCGCTGTCCTTGGCGCGCTCGACAAGCGCATGGTGATGCAGAGAGATTTTACACAGACCCTGATGTCGAACCTCGATAAGGGCGTCGGCCGGCTTGTCGATGCGGAGATGAACGAAGCCTCGACCAGGGTCAAAGCGCTGCAAACACAACAGCAGCTGGCCATCCAGTCTCTCCAGATTGCCAACAGCAATTCCCAGAACATCCTGCAGCTCTTCCAGTGATCGATACGACGACACCCGCTATTGCCCGACCTTCCGATCATATAAGAAAACCCTTGAATTCCCGCACAACCGATTGCCAACCCAACCAATTGCCAACCCAACCAATTGCCAACACGACATTTTTTTCAGGAACACACATGCGCACATTTTCGGCCGTCAGGAGCCTCACGACCGGCTCCTTTTTCGCCCTCCTTGGTCTCTCCACGACTGTCGCCGAAGGGGCCGATACGGTCCGGTTCGGCACGGACTGGCTGGCGGAGGCGGACCATGGCGGCTTCTATCAGGCCGTGGCCGATGGCACCTATGCGCGGCATGGCTTGAATGTCGAGATCGTTCAGGGCGGCCCGGCTGCGATGAATCACAACCTGCTGCTTGCCGGCAAGCTCGATTTCTATCTCGGCACCCAGCAGGAGCAGCTGGTCGCCATCGAGCAGGGCATCCCGCTCGTCGATGTCGCCGCCTTCTACCAGAAGAACGCCCAGGTCATTCTGGTCCATCCCGATCGCGGCATCGAGACCTTCGCGGATCTGGCACGGCTCGAGACGATCTATATGACGCAGGGTGGCTTCGGCGCCTATTTCGCGTGGATGAAAGCCAATTTCCCGGGCTTCCGCGACGAGCAGTACAGGCCGTACAATTTCAGCGCGGCGCCGTTTCTGGCCAACAGGAACGCGGCCCAGCAAGGGCTCATCACGTCGGAACCCTATGAAATCGAACGGCAGACCGGTCTCGAGCCCAGGATCTTCCTGCTCGCAGACAGCGGCTACAGGCCCTATGCAGCGATGATCACAACACAGAAGAGCTTGATCGACACCAATCCCGATCTCGTCCAGCGGTTCGTCGATGCCTCGATCGAGGGCTGGTATGCCTATCTCTACGGGGACAATACGGCTGCAAACACGCTGATCCGGGCGGCCAATCCGGAGATGAGCGACGGCCAGATCGCCTATGCGATCGACAAGATCAAGCGATACGGGATCGTGGACAGCGGCGATGCGCTCGAGAAGGGCATCGGATGCATGACGGCCGAACGCTACCGGCAGCTCGCAGACGAACTGGTGAGAGCGAAACTGATCAGACCGGACACCGATCCGGCCAAGGCCTTCGATACCCGCTTTTCCTGCAAGGGCGTCGGTCTCGACCGCAAGCCGGAGCATTGACGCGTCCGCGATTGCGGACAGAGAAAAACCGGCCGCGCGAACGCGGCCGGTTTTCGTGGTAAGGGTCTCGGAAGCTCAGGCGGCGTAGCGCTGCTGCGCGTTGGAGGAGCGTCCGCCGAGGGTGAAGTGAGAGATCAGTTCGCGCAGGCGGGCGCTCTCGCTTGCAAGCGTGCTTCCCGCGGCGCTGGTCTCCTCGACCATGGCGGCGTTCTGTTGCGTCACCTGGTCCATCTGGTTGACGGCGATGTTGACCTCGGCAAGGCCGGTGGACTGCTCGCGGGCCGAGGTGGCGATCGCCTCCATATGGCCGTTGATCTCGATGACATGCGCCTCGATCGTCTTGAGCACGTCGCCGGTATCGCGCACCAGCTTGACGCCGCTCTCGACCTCCGCCGTGGAATTGCGGATGAGGTCCTTGATTTCCTTGGCGGCCTTGGCCGAGCGCTGGGCCAGCTCCCTTACCTCCTGCGCGACGACGGCAAAGCCGCGGCCGGCTTCCCCGGCGCGCGCCGCCTCGACGCCGGCATTCAGCGCCAGCAGGTTCGTCTGGAAGGCGATCTCGTCGATCACGCCGATGATCGAGGAGATCTGGCTGGACGAATGCTCGATACGGCCCATGGCGGTGACGGCTTCGGCAACGACCTCGCCCGAGCGGGAGGCGCTCTTGTTGGCGTGCGACGCCACTTCGCGGGCCTCGTTGGTGCGCATGGAGGATTGGCCGACATTCGCGGTGATCTGATCGAGGGCGGCGGCCGTTTCCTCGAGAGAGGCGGCCTGCTGCTCCGTGCGGCGGGAAAGATCGTTGGCGCTTTCGCTGACTTCGCGGGCGCCGTTGTCGATCTGGTCGGCCGCCACGGCCACGGCGGCCAGCGTCTCGTTGAGCTGGGAGACGGCGGCGTTCAGGTCATGGCGCAGCGCTTCGAAATCGGGGGCGAAGGGCACGTCGAGACGGAAGGAGAGATCGCCGGCCGCCAGACGGCGCAGGCCGTCGGCAAGGCTCGATGTCGCCTGTTCGAGACGCGCCTGGGCGGCCCGTTCGGCCTCGGCCGAAAGGCGCTCGCGGTCGGCCTCGGCCGTCCGCCGCAGCGACTCGGCCTGAGTCTGAAGCTCCTTGTTGTTGACGGCGGCCGTCCGGAACACTTCGACCGCGCTGGCCATCTGGCCGATTTCGTCGGTGCGCTGCGCATAGGGAATGGTGCTGTCGGTATCGCCGCGGGCAAGGCCGGTCATCGCCGCCGTGATCGAGTGGATCGGGCTTGCGATCCCGCGCAGGATATAGAGCGTGGAGGCGACGAGAAGGGTCGCGACGACACCGATCAGAATGAAGGTGATCAGCGTCGCATCGGCGGATGTCTGGCGCATCACGTTCGTGGCGTCGCTGACGCGCACGGTGTTGCCCGCGATCAGGTCGTCAAGCGCAGACTGTGCGGGTGTAATGATGCCGCCCATGGTCTCGAGCATGTTGCTCGCCTGCTGGAAATTGCCCACCTTGGCGAGCGCGATCATGTCATCGCCGGCCTTGCCATAGGTGGCCAGAGTCTCAGTCACGCGCTGCAGAAGCGCACGCTCGGAATCGGTGCTGACATAGGGCGTGTAGACCTCGACTGCATGCTGGATCCGCACGCGGGCGTCGCCCAGCAGGGATTCCGCCGTCTTCGTCGCTTCCGGTGTCAGGGCGGCGAGATACTGGAAGTAACCGAGCCGCATGGACACGAGCTCGATGCGGATGTCCTTGACGGCGGAAACGGCCGGGAACACTTCCGTCACCACCTTATCCGCAATCGACCGCGTCTTGGACAGGGATTGCAGCGCCACGACGGAGAAAATGGCCGTGAGGACGGCGATGGCGGCGAAGATGCCGATAAGCGATGTACGGATGGATGGCCTGGTCACGAAACACCTATGCTGGACGGACGCACATCCACCCGGCCGTCATGACCAAGGAAGCGCAACGGCACCGACCTACATCGCGGCGTTCGGCGGCAGTATGCGCCTCAACTCTTAAGTTTATGTAACTCAAATTTTTCTAATATGAGAGCTGAATACTCCGTCACAGAGACGGCTATGCTTCGAACCATTGGGAACGACCGGCCATGAGACTGGACGGTGTTGATCGGCAAGGCACCCTGCCATCGCTCGCCGCAAGACCGGCGCCGGAACACGGTACGTTGACGTCAAAGATCCTTCCATCCGCCAGGCAGTCGCGAAAACAACGCGAAAGACTTACGCTCAACGGTCGGAAACACGCGCAGAGGTATCCGATTGCTTACCTGCACCGGTGGCGAGGTAGACGAGCACGCCGACCACCGTCAGCGGCCAGACGGCATAGGCGAGGATGGTCAGTGGCCAGCTTGCATTGCGGAAGTCGCCGCTTTCGTAAAAGACCAGCGCGAGGATGGCGAGACCCACAAGACAGCCGAGCCACATCCACGCCATCATCGCATGGGCGGCGTAAAGCAGCCCCCAAAGTGTCAGCGATATCAGGATCGCGGCAAGAAGCGCCGTCAGGCGCAGCGTGGGTCGAAACCCGTAGGGACGATGTCGCATGCGTGCAGGCCTCCGCCGGCAAAATATAAGTTATGCCTATCAGAGTGCGCCGAGCGAAGACCAAATGCAAGCGTTGGCTAAGATAGCTGACGTTTACCTTAACCGGAGAAAGCCTAGGGCGGCACGCGGCCTCTCCCGCGCCGTGCGCGGCACCTTGCAGACGGCAGCTTCACATTGCGATAAACCCGCTTCGCGGCGGCATCCTGCGCTTTATGCTTGCGTCCTTGCCCAGCCTTCTATTATTTAAGTCAGCGTTAACGCACACACCGGGAACACCGATGCCAGCCTGGATCTTTTCCTGCGAATTCTCCCTGCTCGGATGGGCCGCACGCCGGCCGGACGAGGCGTCACGCTTCGCGCCGACCCTGCGCATCCTGGCACTCGCTGTCGCCGTCTTGCTGTCGCTGGCCGCCTGGGCCCTGATCATCGCCGTCATCGTCTGGCTCATGCCCTGATGATCGGATCCGCGACGCGATCGGAGGGACGCTTGGCCCACAACGCGACGAACGTCTTCGCCGCTTCATGACACGGGAAGCGCAGGATCGGCCTCAGCGCCTGAGCGCTTGACCCAACGAGACGTCAGCCTTCGGCCGCGGTACCGATCAGCGTCGCCTCTTCTTCCTTCAACGCAACGCCGCTCAACTGCCGGCGCAGGGACTCGCTCACGAGCCACATGGCCTTGCGCGCGGCCAGCGGCGGAACGAGCCCGCCCTCGCGAATATTGGAGATGCAGTTCCGCTCCGCATCCGAGCGCCCCGGCACCGGCCCGTGCGTGAGGTAGACGCCGAGACTATCGGCGGAGGAGAGGCCCGGCCGCTCCCCGATCAGCACCAACACCAGGCGCGCCCGCAAAAGCGCGCCGATCTCGTCGCCGACGGCCACGCGCGCGTTCTGGACGAAGGCGACCGGTCCGACGGTAAACCCGGCATTGCGCAGCATCGGCAGGAGCGCGGCCAGAAACGGCACCGCATTCACATGCACGGCCGTCGCCGAAAGACCATCGGCAACGACGATCCCGATATCGACGCCCTCGGCCTGCAAGGCGTCCAGGCGCGCCCGATCCGCATCGGCAAGCCGGCGTCCGAGGTCGGGCCGCCGGAGATAGGTCATCCGATCGGGTGCCGCACTGCGGGCCGAGACGCTCTCAAGCCCGATCGCCGCCAGTGCCTCGCCCAGGGCATCGGCATCGAAATCGGCATGAACCGCATCGCGGGCACGGGCATGCGCATAGGCGAACTTCAGCACCTCCGCCGTCGGCATCGACGCTCCGACGCGGCCAAGACCCACGCGCGCGTCCGTCAGCGCGGTCAGGACCGTGTTCGTCTCCCGCGAGACGCGGGCGGCATCCGTCATTGCAAGATCCTTCGCCATGTCAGGAGGCCTCCAGAATGGTCAGCAGGGGATGATCGAGCCCGTGATGGGTCAACTGGCCGGCAGCGTCCGTCAGGCCCATGCGCTGCAGCCACGCCTCGAACTCCGGCGCGCGGCCGAGGCCGAGCACCTCACGGATGTAGAGCTGATCGTGAAACGAGGTCGACTGGTAGTTCAGCATGATATCGTCCGCGCCGGGAACACCGATGACGAAGGTGACGCCGGCCGCGCCCAGCAGCGTCAACAGCACGTCCATGTCGTCCTGGTCGGCTTCGGCATGGTTGGTGTAGCAGATGTCGCAGCCCATCGGCACGCCGAGCAGCTTGCCGCAGAAGTGATCCTCGAGCCCGGCCCGCACGATCTGCTTGCCGTCCGCGAGATATTCCGGACCGATGAAGCCGACGACGGTATTGACGATCAGCGGATCGAAGGCGCGGCAGACCGCATAGGCGCGGGCCTCGCAGGTCTGCTGATCCACACCGTGGTGGCCGCCGGCCGAGAGCGCCGATCCCTGCCCCGTCTCGAAATACATGACGTTGTCGCCGACGGTCCCGCGCTTCAGCGAGAGTGCGGCGTCGCGCCCTTCCCGCAGCATGTCGAGCGTCACGCCGAACGACTGGTTGGTCTTCTGCGTGCCCGCCACCGACTGGAACACCAGATCGACCGGCACGCCCTGCTCGATCATGCCGATCGACGAGGTCACATGCGTCAAAATGCAGGTCTGCGTGGGAATGTCGTAGCGATGCACGATCTCGTCGAGCATATGATTGAGGTCGCTCAGCACCGCGATATTGTCGGACGCCGGATTGATGCCGATCACCGCATCGCCGCAGCCATAGAGCAGTCCATCGACGATACTGGCGGCGATGCCGCGCTTGTCGTCATAGGGATGGTTCGGCTGCAATCGCACCGCCATCGTGCCGGCCAAGCCGATCGTGTTGCGGAAGCGCGTAACCACGCGACATTTCCGGGCGACGAGAATGAGATCCTGGTTGCGCATGAGCTTGGACACGGCCGCGACCATCTCGGGCGTCAGCCCGCGCGCCAGAGCGGAGAGAACCGCGGAACTTGCCGCCGGCGTCAGCAGCCAGTCCCGGAACTGCCCGACCGTCATATGCGCGACCGGCCGGAACGCGGTCGCGTCGTGGCTGTCCATGATCAGGCGGGTGACGTCATCCGCCTCGTAGGGGATGAGCGCCTCGGTGAGGAATTGCCTCAGCGGCACATCGGCAAGGCACATGCGGGCGGCAACGCTCTCTTCCGCGCTCGATGCCGCGACACCGGCGAGCACATCGCCGGAGCGCAGCGGCGTGGCCTTGGCCATCAGCTGCTTCAGGTCGGCAAAGGCCCACAGGGTTCCCCCGGCAATGATGCGATAGGTCACACGTTGTCTCCGCTTCTGGCATCCGGCCGGCGAACCTTGCGTCGAGGCGCGCAACACGGATCTTGCCGTTCGATTCAGGACCCTCTGATACAAACCATGCCGCGCCGGCCATCGCAAGGCGGAAATCGCCGCACCGCACAATGCTTGCCGCACTGCAAGGAAAATCGTTTCTTTTGTTCAATGCGTTAGCCGCGACAGACCATCGATTCGGTCCCGCCGCAGGCCTGCCCTGCCATCGGAAAGCCTTGATATCCTTTGACAGTCGGTGCAGGAGCGCTTTAAGAACACCGGACCGAACCGACGCCTTTGGCGCACATTTCATGTTTCAGATTTTCATTTCGAGGATATTCATGGCTGCCGGAAACTGGTTGGACCTCTTGAAAGGAACATCGAGCAAAAGCGCGACCGCGCCCCTCTTGCAAAAGGCGGATGCCGCGAATGCTGCCCGCAACTGGGCGGAGGCTGCGCGTCTCTACGAACAGGTTCTCAAGGCCGACCCGACGAAGGTCGCGATCTGGATCCAGCTCGGCCATTGCCGCAAGGAGATGGGCGACATCGGCAGCGCCCGCAGCGCCTACGTGACCGCAAGCGAACTCGCGCCGGATCAGTCCGAAGCCTACTTCCACCTCGCACACATGCTCCGCTTCCGCGGCGACATCTGGGGCGGCTACGAGAACTTCCTGAAAGCCTTCGAGGCCGACGGCAACCCGCAGGCCGAGAAGGAACTGGGCCTGATGCTCGGTTCGGAATATTCGTATCCCGAAACGATCCGGATGATCGACGAGGTCTTCAGCACGGAAGACTATCTCGAGCTGAACGGCGACATCGCGACGGCCGGCGTCGATCCACGTCTCCATTACATCCTGTTCGGCTGGAAGGAAAAGCGGTCTCCTTCCCACATTTTCGACCCGTGGTATTATGAGCGGCAGTACCGCAAGCATCTGAAGCCCGGCACCATGCCACTGCTGCACTACGTCAAGAATCGCAGCAAGGGCTTTCGCGGCAACGCGCTCAGCGAAAAGCGCTGGTTCACGGCAAAGGCGCCGGAACGCGACGAATGGGACGCCCTCTCCCCCGCCGTCCTCGGCGACACGACGCGCGCCGTCGTCATCCTCCCGGTCTACAAGGGTTACGACGAGACGCTGGCCTCCGTCTATCACGCCCTTTCGGCACGCGGCGATGCCGCCTACAGCCTGCTCGTCATCAACGACTGCGGCCCGGATCAGAAGCTCAACGCGGAACTGGCGCGCCTCGGCGAGAAGGGGCTTTTCGACTATCACCTGAGCGAAAAGAACCGCGGCTTCGTCCAGACCTGCAACCATGCGATCGCCGATCTCTCGGGCGGGCTCGATGTGGTCCTTCTCAACTCCGACGCCTTCGTTTTCCCCGGCTGGTTCGAGCGGATGATCGCCCATGCCGACAAGGACCCGCGCGTCGCCACCATTACGCCGCTCTCCAACAATGCGACGCTCTGCAGCTACCCGCTGCGCGACAAGAACAACCTGCTCTCGCTCGAGTGCACGCCGGCCGAGATGAACGATATCGCCGGCCGCGCTAATGCCGGCGTTGCCGTGGAAGCGCCGACCGGCGTCGGTTTCTGCTTCTACATGCGCCGCTCGGTCATCGAGGAGATCGGCGCGCTCGACCCCGTCGCCTTCAAGGTCGGCTATGGCGAAGAAAACGACTTCTGCATGCGCAGCCTGAATGCGGGATACAAGAACCTGCTCGCCTGCGACGTCTTCACCTTCCACGTCGGCTCGGTCTCCTTCTCCTCCTCCAAGGCGGAGAATTTCGATGCGGGACAGAAGGCGCTGCTGCGCAAGCATCCGAACTACCCGTCGCTCGTGCGGCATCATTTCGAAGCCGATCCGGCGCTGACGGCGCGCCGCACGCTGGATCGCGCGCGGCTGATCGACATGGCCAAGGGCGCCGCGCTGATGGTCACCCACAACTGGGGCGGCGGCATCGACACCTATCTGAAGGACAAGGCCGCCGAATTCTCCCTGCTAGGCACAAAGTCGCTGATGATGAAGGTTCATGACAACCACATGGTCTCTTTCTCCCAGGACGACATCTATGTCCCGAACCTCGTGGATATCGACATGCGCACGGAGATGGCCTTCGTGCTGCAGCTGCTCGCCGACCTTTCCCCGAGCCGCATCATGGTGAACTCGTTCGCCGGCCTCACCTGGGATTTCCACAGCGCCCTGCTCGCATCGCTCTCCGCCCTCAGCGCGGAAAAGACGCTGGTGCTGCACGACTACTCGGCCATCACCCACCACTACCAGCTGATCCGTCCCGACCAGATCTATGCCGGCCTGCCGACCATGGCGGATCTGCGCCAGTGGGCGCTGATGAAGAACCCGCAGGCGACCGACCCCTGCGATCCCGACATCCGCCATGCCGCCTACAACGCGTTTCTGGTGGATGCCAAGGTGGAATCGCCCAGCAAGGCATCGGCGGAGATCTTCCGCACCTTCTTCCCGAAGGCGGATATCCGCGTCGTTCCGCATGAGGAGACCTGGGACGTCCTGCCCGATGTCCTGCCGCGTCGCCCGGACGGACAGATCCGCGTCACCCTCATCGGTGCCATCGGCTCGCACAAGGGCAGCGATATCCTGCTGGCATTGGCAAACGACTCCCGCGACCGCTATCTCGGCATCGACTACAGCGTCGTCGGCTACACCAACAACGACGAAGCGCTGACCAAGGCCGATGTGGAGATCACGGGGGCCTATACGACGAACGAGGAAGCCTTCATCGAGCTCGAGCGCATCCAGCCTGACCTGATTTTCATCCCGAGCGTCTGGCCGGAAACCTTCTGCTACACGCTGTCGATCGCGCTGAAGACCGGCGTGCCCACGGTCGTCTTCGACCTCGGCGCGCAGGCCGATCGCATCCGCGAGGCCGGCACCGGCCATATCCTCGACCCGAAGCTGATCAACAGTCCGACCGCCCTCTCGGATGCGCTTCTGGCTTTGGCCGAGACCCTCTCGCAGCCGGCCCCGGCGGCCGTCTCGGCAGAACCGGCCCGAAAGAGTGCGTCTCTCTGAGATCGGCCTCTTCCCCGCGTGTCTCAAGAGACGCGGGGGCTCATGCCGGCCTCACGGCAGGCTGGCCCGACCTCGGGCTGGCATGGTCTTGTAAATCTTGAATCGTCTGATCGAACGCGCGCCGTCACGCCGGCGTGCGAACGAAGCCCTTGCTCGCGACCATCAGGTTGCGCGTATAGTCCGCGGTGATCCGGCCTTCGACGAGATCCGACGCACTCAGATGCTCCACGACACGGCCGCTGCGCATGACGGCGAGCTGGTCGCACATATGCGTGACGACGCCGAGGTCGTGGCTGACCATCAGGAAAGTGAGGCCCCGGTCGCGCCGGATCTGCTCCAGCAGATTGAGCACCTCCGCCTGCACCGAGGCATCGAGCGCGGATGTCGGCTCGTCCAGCAGCAGGATCGAGGGCTCGACGATCAGCGCCCGGGCGATCGCCACGCGCTGGCGCTGCCCGCCGGAAAGCTGGTGGGAATAGCGGAACCGGAAGCCCGTGCCCAATCCCACCTCGTCCAGCGCCCACGCGATGCGCGCTTCGGCATCGGAAATGCCGTGGATCGCCAGCGGCTCCTGGAGCAGCCGGTCGATGGTCTGGCGCGGATGCAGCGAGCCGTAGGGGTCCTGAAAGACCATCTGGACGTCGCGATAAAAAGCTTTGTCGCGGCGGCGCGGCTCCAGCGTCCGGCCATTGACCTCCAGCGTACCGGAGAAAACCGGCGCAAGGCCGGCAATCGCCCGCAGCAGCGTCGACTTGCCGGAACCGGACTCGCCGACGAGACCATAGGACTGACCCTTCCCGACCGCGATGCTGACGCTGTCGAGCGCCTTGAAATCCTCGTAGATGACCGTCACGTCGCGTGCGGAAACGGCAATGCTCATAGGGCCCACTCCGGCTTGCGGTCGAGGACAGGCAGCGGATGCCGGTCGCTGCCGATCTCCGGCATGCAGGACAACAGCCCCTGCGTATAGGGATGGCGCGCATTGCGCAGGTCCTGGGCTGCGATCTCCTCGACGATACGACCGGCATACATCACGATCACCCGGTCGCAGAAGGACGAGACCAGCCGCAGATCATGGCTGACGAAGATCAGGCCCATGCCGCGCTCGGCCACGAGCTTGTCGAGAATGGCAAGCACGTCGAGCTGCACCGTCACGTCGAGGGCCGATGTCGGCTCGTCGGCGATCAACAGCTCCGGCTCCGCGATCAGCATCATCGCGATCATCGCGCGCTGCCCCATGCCGCCGGAAATCTCGTGCGGATGCAGATCGAAGACGCGCGCGGCATCGCGGATCTGCACCGCTTCCAGCATGGCGATCGCCCGTTCCTTGGCCTCGGACGCGCCGATCTTGCGATGCGTGCGCAGCGTTTCCACGATCTGGCGGCCGATGGTCATGACGGGGTTCAGCGAATATTTCGGGTCCTGCAGGATCATGGCGACACGGTTGCCGCGCAGCTCGCGCCTCTGGCGCGGCGACGCCTTGAGCAGATCGATGCCGTCGAAGGTCAGCGTCTTCGCCGTGATCCGCGCATGCGGCGGCGTCAGGCCCATGATGGCGCGTCCCGTCTGGGATTTGCCCGAGCCGCTCTCGCCCACGATGCCGAGGCGCTCGCGCCCAAGCGAAAACGTCACCCCGCGCACGGCCTCCACCAGCCCGGTCCGCGTGGGGAAGCTGACACGCAGATCCTCGACGGTCAGGAGCGGGCTCATTGTCCGGCCTCGCGCGGGTCGAGGGCATCGCGAAGTCCGTCGCCCAGAAGGTTGAAGGCAAGGCTGACGAGCAGGATCGCGATGCCCGGCATGGTCGCCACCCACCACTGGTCGAGAATGAAACGACGGCCGGACGCGATCATCGCGCCCCATTCCGGCAGCGGCGGCTGGGCGCCGAGCCCGAGAAAGCCGAGACCGGCGGCCGTGAGAATGACGCCCGCCATGTCGAGCGTGATGCGCACGATCAGCGACGACAGGCACATGGGCATGACATGCAGCAACACGATGCGCAGGGGCGACGCCCCCATCAGCCGCACGGCGGCGATATAGTCGGCATTGCGCACGGTCATGGTTTCGGCCCGCGCGATGCGCGCATAGGGCGGCCAGGAGGTGACGGCGATGGCCAGCACCGCGTTCTCGATCCCAGGCCCGAGGGCCGCAACGAGCGCAAGCGCCAGAACGAGCTTCGGGAAGGCGAGGAAGATATCGGTAATCCGCATCAGCACCGCATCGACCCAGCCGCCGGCATAGCCGGCGACGGCACCGACGACGAGGCCGGTCGGCGCGGCGATGACGGCGACGAGAATGATGACGAACAGCGTCAGCCGCGACCCATGCAGAAGCCGCGACAGGATATCGCGCCCCTGCTCGTCGGTCCCGAGAAGATAACCCGGAGAGCCCGGCGGCAACAGGCGCGCCCCGGCGAGATTGCCGGTGACGGGCGAATGCGGCGACAGCACGCCGGCGAAGATCGCCATAAAGATGAGCAGGACGAGGATGCCGAGACCGAGCAGCGCCAGCCGGTTGGCCGAAAATCGGCGCCAGGTCATATAGGCCCGGCCGAGCCGCGCCTGCATCCGCGATTGCGGACGGTCGGAGAGAAGCCAGTCGCGCCGGCTCATGGGAGCGGAGGGTACAGCCGTCATCGCGCGCGCGTCCTCGGGTCGAGCGTCCGGTAGAGAATATCGGACAGGATATTGATGGCGATGAAGATCGAGCCGATCACGATCGTGCCGCCGAGCACCGCATTCATGTCGGCATTCTGCAGCGAGTTGGTGATGTAGAGCCCGATGCCCGGCCAGGCGAACACCGTCTCCGTCAGCACCGAACCTTCCAGAAGGCTCGCATAGGACAAGGCGATGACCGTGACGAGCGGCACGGCGGCATTGCGCAGCGCATGGAACCAGATGATCCGCGTCTCCGAAAGTCCCTTTGCCCGGGCCGCGACGATATATTCCTGCGACAGTTCATTCAGCATGAAATTGCGCGTCATCCGGCTGATATAGGCAAGCGACACATAGCCGAGCAGGCTCGCCGGCAGGATGATGTGGCGGAAGACGTCGCGGAACACGTCCCACTGCCCCTGCCACAGCGAATCCAGCAGGAAGAGCCCGGTCTTAGGCGTGAAGGTATATTCGTAGACGACATCGATCCGGCCGGGAAAGGCGACCCAGCGAAGCTGCGCATAGAACAGGAGCAGCGACAGCAGCGCCAGCCAGAAGATCGGCACGGAATAGCCGATCAGCCCGACGATGCGCACGGCCTGATCGATCAGGCTGCCGCGCTTGACGGCGGCGAGAACGCCCAGCGGCACGCCGATGAGGCTGCCGATCAGCGTCCCGAGCGTCGCGAGCTCGAAGGTCGCCGGCAGCACGCGTCGGATGTCCGTCATGACGGGATTGGTGGTGAGCACCGACGTCCCGAAATTCCCCTGCAGCGCATCGCCGAGATAGCGAAGGAACTGCTGGTAGAGCGGCAGGTTCAGCCCCATCTCCTCGCGCACCCGCTCCACCACATGGGCGGGCGCCCGGTCGCCGAGAACGGCCAGCACCGGATCGATCGGGATCACCCGGCCGATGAAGAAGGTCACGGCGAGAAGGCCGAGATAGGTGGTGACGATGACCACGAGGAAGCGCGCGACGATGGCCGCCCGCCCCCGCGCCCGGGCGCCTTTCGAGCGCCCGGCCACCATCTGCGACGTTTCGGGAAGGGTCATGCGGTCGGCCTATTCCTTGGTGACGCCACCGAGGAAGGTCGTGTCGAAGCTCGGGCCCAGCTTGAAGTTCTGCACATCCTTGCGCACGCCCGCCACTTCGGTCTGCTGGTAGATCACGACGAACGGACCGCGATCGAGAACCGCCTTCTGCAGACCCTTGTAGATGTCGGCGCGCTTCGTCGGATCCTTTTCAAGAAGGGCGGCCTTGGTCTGTTCCGTCAGGTCCGGAACGTCCCAGGTATTGCGCCAGGCGAGCGTCTTGTTCTTGCCCTCGTCCGAATTGTCGTAGTTGATCGTGAAGGTCTCGGCGTTCGAGTTCGGATCGAAGTAATCCTGGCCCCAGACGCCGATATAGATGTCGTGCGTGCGGGCACGGAACTTGGTGATCGTCTGCTTGCCGTCGCCGGGAATGATGTCGATCTTGATGCCGGCCTGCGCCGCCGTCTGCTGGATCGATTCCGCGATGCCCGTGGTCGGCTGGTTGCTGCGCACGTCCATCGTCACCGTAAAGCCGTCCGGCAGGCCGGCCTTGGCCAGCAATTCCTTGGCCTTGGCCACATCGAACTTGAAGGGCTTTTCATCCAGCTCGCCGAGAACGCCCTTCGGCAGGAACGTCTGGTGCACCTCGCCGACGCCCTTGATCAGCGTCGAGCCGATCGCGTCGTAATCGACCAGATACTTGAAGGCTTCGATGACTTCCGGCTTGGCGAGGTTCGGGTTCTTCTGGTTCAGGCTGAAATAGAACACCGTGCCCTTGGGCGCGCTGGTCTGAACGATGCCCTCCTTGCCGGCCGTCGATTCCAGATCGTTCGGCTCGAGATTGCGGGCGATGTCGATATCGCCGTTCTCCAGCGCCAGACGCTGACCCGAGCTTTCCTTGAGATGGCGATAGATGACGCGGGCAAGCTTCGGCTTCTCGCCGAAATAGGTGTCGTTGCGCTCCAGCACGACGACCTCGTTGGCGCGCCATTCGCGCAGCTTGAAGGGACCGGAGCCGGCGAAGTTCGTCTTCAGCCAGGCATTGCCGAAGTCGTTGTCGTACTTGTTCTCGGCAGTCTTCTCGACCGGTGCCACATGCTCCAGCACGAGCTTCTTGTCGACGATCGAGCCGACCGTGGCCGTCAGGCAGTTCAGCACGAAGCTCGGGGCATAGGGCTTGTCGACCGTAAGCGTGAAGGTGGTGGCATCCACCGCCTTCGCCTTCTCCGTCACATTGTCGCCGCTCAGGCCGAACTGCGTGAGAATGAAGGCCGGGCTCTTGTCCATCTTGATAACGCGTTCGATCGACCAGGCCACGTCCTCGGCGGTAATCGGATTGCCCGAGGCAAAGGTCATGCCCGGCTTCAGCTTGAAGGTGAAGGTCAGGCCATCGTCGGACACCGTCCAGCTCTCGGCCAGGTCACCCTTGACCTTCGACGTGTCGGCAAGATCGAGCCGGACGAGCAGGCTGTAGGTGTTGGCGGTGATTTCGGCCGTCGAGATCTCGAAGGCCTCGCCCGGGTCCATGGAAATGATATCGTCGATCGCCCAGGCCTGAACCAGCGTGTCCGCGGGCGTCGCCGCAGTGGCGGGTGCGGTCGCCGCCATGATGAGGGCGATTGCCGCCCCTGCCGTCAACCGTCGCATCGTCGTGCCGAAAGTATGCATCATCGCTCTGTTCCCTTTGTCATTCTGGCCTTTGCGGCCGTTGATCGTCAGCCCTGGTCGGTCTCGTGCCAGACCTTGGAAAGAACACGCAGCCAGTTTTCCCGGCAGAGTTTTGTAAGATCGTCCTCACCATAACCGGCACTCCGCAGAGCGGCAATCAGGTTCTGGTTTCCGCCGGCGTCCGAAATCTCGGCGGGAATGGTCGCCCCGTCGAAGTCCGATCCGAGCGCGACGCAATCGATTCCCATGCGTTCGACCATGTAGTCCACATGGCGCACCATGTCGGAAAGCGGCGTTGCCGCATTCTCCTGTCCGTCCGGGCGCAGCATGGTGGTGGCATAGTTGAGGCCGGCCAGACCGCCGCTCTCGCGGATCGCGTCCATCTGTCTGTCGGTCAGGTTCCGGGCCACGGGCGTCAGCGCATGGGCATTGGAGTGGCTGGCGATCAGTGGCGCCGTGCTCGTCTTCGCCACGTCCCAGAAGCCCTTCTCGGTGATATGGGCGAGATCGATGGCGATGCCGAGCCGGTCGCAGGCGCGAACAAGCGCGAAACCCGCATCCGTCAGGCCGGGCCCCGTGTCCGGGTCCATCGGATAGGCGAAGGGCACGCCATGGCCGAAAATATTGTGGCGGCTCCAGACGGGACCGAGCGACCGCAGGCCGGCCGCGTAGAACGTCTCGAGAGCGGCGAGATCGGCATCGATCGCCTCGCAGCCTTCCATATGCAGCACGGCTGCAAAGATCCCGTCCGCCATCGCCTTGCGGATGTCGGCCGTCGAGCGGCAGAGGCGCCATGCCTTCGCCTGATCGAGGCGCAGGGCGATCGCGGCAAATTGCAGGGCGACCTCCAGCGAGGGGCCACGCTCCAGCGGTGCCGACATCGGCGTCGCATAATGGCCATTCGCATCCGGCTGCTTGAGAACGAGGTCGCCCGAGGGAACGTAGATGGCGCAGAGGCCGCCCACGAGACCACCCTTGGCTGCACGCGGGCCGTCGATATGCCCGGAGGGCGTGCCATCCCGGAATTCCGCCACGGGATCCTGCCCACCGCGTGCGTGGCTCCAGAGCCGCAACAGCACATCATTATGCCCGTCGAAAACTGCCTGCATTATCGAAAAACCTTCTAAAACAGGATATTACCCATCACATCAGGTGCGGGAAGCCTGTCGGCAAAATGAATGCTAGACAATGCGGCAAGGGCTTGCAACGACGAACTGCAAACAAAATGGGCAGTGCACAGGACAAAGCTGGCGTGGCATTCGGGTGACTGTATCCCAGCAATTTGCGATTGACCAAGAAACGGTTTTCCGTGGCCCTTCAAATCTGGCAAGTCTCGGGCGAACAGATGAAGGGTTCCGTCATGATGACAGAGCAGCGGACAGGACGTCCGGCACCGTCCCTCTCCAGAAGCCTGCGCATGGCGGGTCTTCTCGCTCTGGCACTTGGCCTGTCGGCCTGCGCCGGCCGGCCCGTCGGCGTGCTCATCCCCTCCGGCACCGCCCCCGGCGCGACCGAAGTCGACATGCTCGTCGCGACGACGCGCGCCCCCTCGCAGCAGGCCGGCGTTCTCTATGGCGGCGAGCGCGGCACGGAGCTTTCGGCGGCCGAGATCGTCGTTTCCATTCCGCCGGACAAGAACCGCAAGATCGGCCAGGTGCAATGGCCGAAGCGCCTGCCGGCGGACCCCGCGAAGGAATTCTCGACCGTCTCGGTGACGCCGCTTGCCGAGCGTGCGGAGGTGGAGACCTGGACGCGCGATTCCCTGCCGAAGAGCCGCCGCGTGCTCATCTTCGTCCATGGCTTCAACAATCGCTACGAGGATGCGGTCTATCGCTTTGCGCAGATCGTGCATGACAGCCGCGCCGACGTGGCGCCGATCATCTTCACATGGCCGTCGCGCGCCAGCATCTTCGACTACAACTACGACAAGGAAAGCACCAACTATTCCCGCGACGCGCTGGAAGACCTGCTGCGCCGCACCGCCAATGACCCGCGCATCTCCGATATCACGATCATGGCGCATTCGATGGGCTCCTGGGTCACCGTCGAAGCGCTGCGCCAGATGGCCATCCGCGACGGCCGCGTCGCGCCGAAGATCAACAACGTCATCCTGGCCTCCCCGGATCTCGACGTCGATGTGTTCGGCAAGCAGTGGGAGGCCATGGGGCCGGACAAGCCGAAATTCACCCTGTTCGTCTCGCGCGACGACCGGGCGCTCTCCATCTCGCGCCGCATCTCCGGCAATGTCGAGCGCCTCGGCCAGATCGACCCGACGCAGGAGCCCTACCGGACCAATCTGGAAAAAGCCGGCATCACCGTGCTCGACCTCACCGCGCTCCAGACCGGCGACCGTCTCAACCACGGCAAGTTCGCCGAAAGCCCGGAAATGGTCAAACTGCTCGGCAACCGCCTGATCGCCGGCCAGACCGTGACCGACAGCGACATCGGCCTCGGCGAACGCGTCGGCGCGGTCGCGCTCGGCACCGCGCAGACGGTCGGCAGCGCCGCCAGCATCGCGGTCAGCACGCCGATCCTGATCTTCGATCCGAAGACCCGCGAGAACTACCGCGGCCAGGTGGATCGGCTCGGAAGATCGGTCGGCGGCACGCTGGAGACGGCGACGGGGCAGTAAAGCGGGCTCGTTATCAGGCGACGCGCGGCTCGGGATCAGGAAGCTTGGCGGTCAATTCGATCCCAAGCGCCTTCATCACCGCAATCGTCGTCTTGAGCGTGGGATTGCCGTTTTCGCTGAAGGATCGGTAGAGCTGTTCGCGCGATAGTCCCGTCTCGCTTGCGATCTGCGACATGCCTTTCGCCCGAGCCACCACGCCAAGCGCATGGGCAATGTACCCCGCGTCTTCGGAGGCAAACGCTTCGGCCATGAATGCCGCAATCGAAGCATCGGACGTCAGGCCCTCAGCTGGATCGAAAACGGTTAGTGCTACATCCGCCATTTCTGAAATATCTCCGTCTGCAGCACGTCAATCATGGTCAACTGTAGTTTTTAAACGACGGATCGTCAATTCCTTAAACAGCCATCTCCCGCCGCTCCCGCTCCGTCTCCAGCGCAAGGTCCAGCACCTTCTGCAGGTCGGCAGCGTGGCGGAAGCCGGGTTCGGCGGTCTTGCCGATCTTGATGGCGTCGATGAAGCGCTGATAGTTGGTGAAGACGGTGCCCGGGTCGATGTCCTTCCACACGCCCTTCTCCACATCGTCGCCAAGGCAGGCGCGCAGCGTTGCCCCATCGGGCGTATGCACCACCTCCAGCGCGCCCTTGTCGCCATGCATCCGCAGGCGCAGCTCGTTGAGGTGGCCGACGGCCCAGCGGCTGGCATGGATGACACCCATGGCGCCGTTGGTGAACTCGGCCGTCATGGTGAAGCTGTCGTTCGCGTCGAGGTCGTATTCCCCGATCCGGTTGCCCGGCACCTTGTCGAAGGTCTTCAGCCGCGCGAAGACATGGTCGATCTCGGTGGCGGCGCCATAGCCGACGAAGTCGAGGATATGGATGCCGACATCGCCGAGCACTCCGTTCGAGCCATGCTTGGTCGAAAGCCGCCACAACCATTGCGACTCCGTCGCCCAATCGCCCCAGGCCTTGGAGACGAGCCAACTCTGGAGGTAGGACGCCTCGATGTGGCGCACCTGCCCGATCTCGCCCGAGATCACCAGCTGCCGCGCCTTCTGCACCGCGGCAACGTTGCGATAGGTCAGGTTGACCATCGTCACCAGCCCGGACGTTTCCGCTGCCTTCGCCATCTCGTCGGCCTTGGCGAAATTTTCCGCCAAAGGCTTTTCGCAGAGCACATGCTTGCCGGCCGCCAGCAACGCCAGCGTCGTCGCATGATGCACGCGGTCGGGCGTCACATTGGCGACGGCGTCGAATTCGCCCCAGGCGATCGCCTCGTCCAGCGACGTGAACGTGGTGGGGATGTCGTGACGGAGCGCAAAGGCCCGCACCCGGGCATGGTCCACATCGACCGCCGCGACCAGCACGGCATCCGAGATCGTCTCGAAATTCATCGCATGGGTGTTCGCCATGCCGCCGGTGCCGAGAATGAGGATCCGGATCGGCGCCATCACTTGTAGCCCTCTTCGCCGGCCTTGTGCAGCCGCGGCCCGCGCTCCACGATCGGCTCCAGCGCGCGCTCCACGGGCACGTTCGGCGCATCGTGGATCGATGTCAGCGCGCCCTGCGGGTTGTAGGCCCAGCGAACGGCGTTCTTCAGCACCGTCTTCACATTGGCATCGTAATAGGTCGGGTAGGTCTCGTGGCCCGGACGGAAATAGAAGATGTTGCCGGCGCCGCGCCGCCAGGTCAGGCCCGAGCGGAACACCTCTCCACCGGCGAACCAGGAGATGAAGACGGTTTCCAGCGGTTCCGGCACAGAAAACTGCTCGCCATACATCTCTTCGTTCTCGAGCACGAAATTGTCGTCGAGACCCTCGGCGATCGGGTGGCGCGGATTGACGACCCAGACCCGCTCCCGCTCGCCCGCCTCGCGCCATTTCAGCGCGCAGGGCGTGCCCATCAGGCGCTTGAACGGCTTGGCGAAATGACCGGAGTGCAGCACGATCAGGCCCATGCCCTCCCAGACGCGTCTGGCCACCCGCTCGACGATCGCGTCCTCGACATCGCCATGCGCCTTATGGCCCCACCAGAGGAGCACGTCGGTCTTCGCAAGACGCGCCTCGGAGAGCCCGTGTTCAGGCTCCTGCAACGTGGCTGTCGTCGCTTCGATGTTCGGATGCTCGTTGAGGCCGGCGGCAATCGCCGTATGCATTCCGTTGGGGTAGACGCCTCCGACGATCGCATTCGTATGCTCGTGGATGTTCTCGCCCCAGACGACGGCACGAATGGTCATTATCATCTCCTGAAAATTCTGAAACGTCCCCAACGAAAGCAAGACCCAAGGGCCGAAAAGGTTCCGGACACGCCTCCAAAGCGCTTGCAGTCCTCAGCGATAGACCGAAGATGGGCAGGGTGCAAGAGACCGGCAGAGGGCGCTGCGCGGGCCGCTCGTCAATGGAAAGTCGACTTGGAAAACACGTTGATGACGATGACGCCCGAGATGATCAGCCCGAGCCCGAGCACGGCGGGAAGGTCGAGCCGCTGCCCAAACGCGACGACGCCGACAACCGAGATCAGCACGATACCGAGGCCGCTCCAGATGGCATAGGCGATGCCGACGGGAATGGCGCGCAGCGTGTAGGACAGGCAGAAGAAGGCGACCGCATAGCACCCGACCATCACCAGCGTCGGCCCGAGCCGCGTGAAGTGCTGGGCGGCCTGCATGGCCGAGGTCCCGAGCACCTCGAAGACAATGGCGACGATCAGGACGGCGTAGAGCATCAAGGGATTCAAGGCGACCTCCGTGCGGGGGAAAGCATATCCTGTGTCCCGCCGGATGGCCGGTCAAGACCACGGTTTTCACGATCCGTCAGTTTGACAAAGTTTGCCATCGAGACGTATCCTGAACGAGAAGGAGACTCGAATGGCAACGATGAATGTGTCTCTACCGGACCCGATGAAAGAGTGGGTCGAAGCGCAAGCCAAGACCGGTCGTTATGCGAATGCAAGTGATTACGTGCGGGACCTGATCCGCAGGGATCAAACGCGCACGGACAAAATTTCCGAAATGCAACGCTTTGTCGATGATGGGATCGAGAGCGGTACTGGGACCCAATCGAAAGACGACTTGTTTGCCGCAGCCGTTCGTCGCGCCAACGACGCCAGCAGACGCGCTTGATGCCGTTTAACCTCTCTGTCGAAGCGGAAGAGGACATCGTCGCAATCGCTGAACAAGGCGTCCGCGTCTTCGGCTCCTTGGTTGCCCGGCAATATCACGACGAGCTTTTTGCTGTGCTCGAACTCATAGCCTCGAACCCTCGAATGGCGCGTGAGCGCCACGAGATTATTCCGCCTGTCAGGATTCATCCTTTCAAGGCTCATATCGTCGTCTATCGGATCCGTGACGACGGGAGTATCTTCGTGATCCGTATTCGCCACGGGCATGAGGACTGGATCTGAGAGATTCTCTGACACTCCCCAGCATGGCCGCAGACCCATCATCGACGATCCCGAAGTCAGGCTGTCGACGCCTTTGATCTCTCCATTCGGAACGCGTTCCCGCCCGTTCAAAATACAGGCTTGGCACGTCTCAACGGCTGAGGATCGGCAAGATCGAACGAAGAATTTTCTCGGTCGATCGTCCATATCCGATCAAGAGGACCAGTGTCTCGACCACCCGATTCACCACGAGAGCGCGAAGCCGCGACCAATTGAATCGGCTGAAGAATCTTCTCCTCATTGCAAAACGGGTTTAAGACGCTCATCGCGGAGATGAAGACGCTCCCTGCCCGCCTGCGACCGGAATGCCCATCATGGACGACGCCCGTACGACCACTCTCTACGACGCGATCGGCGGCGAGGCCGCCGTGCGGACGCTGACGCGCCGGTTTTACGAGATCATGGACACGGCGCCGGAAGCCGCCGCCTGCCGCGCCGTTCACCCGCCATCGCTCGAAGGCAGCGAGGCGAAGCTCTATGACTACCTCACGGGATGGCTCGGCGGGCCGCCGCTCTATACCGACAAGCATGGCCACCCGATGCTCCGCCGCCGCCATTTCGCAGCCTCCATCGGACCTGAGGAAATCGAAGGCTGGCTCTTCTGCTTTGAAACGGCGCTGGAAGAAAGCGTCGAACATCCCGAGCTTCGCAAAATCATTCTGGAGCCGGTGACGCGGCTCGCCCATCATATGCACAACCGGGAGGGCTGAGATGGCCGAGCGCCTGCAATCGATCTGTCTGGCCGTGGCCGGCCTGCTCGGGCTCTGCGGCGTGGCGCTGGCCGCAGCGGCATCGCATGGCGCAGATCCCCGCCTGCTCGGCGGCGCCTCCGCCATGTGTCTTGCGCATGCGCCGGCGCTGCTGGCGCTCGCAGCCCTTGGCTCCCGCCTTCGCCTCGCCGCCGCCGCAAGCCTGTCCATCGCGCTCGGCACCGCCATCTTCGCCGGCGATCTCGTGCTGCGGCATGTGGCGGGCCACGGGCTTTTTCCCATGTCGGCGCCGCTCGGCGGCATGCTCATGATGCTCGGCTGGGCTCTGGTGGCCGTCGGCGCACTCCTGCCGAAGCGGGCCTGACCGCAGACCAACCTCGCCACAACACGAAGAAATCCAATAATGTCAGCCGCTTGGCACAACGTTCGGAATCAGATCGCAAAGACCTTCAAGCACCATCTACGACGGTAAAGCCCTCGAACTTCGGCGGACCGAGATAGAGCGCGCGATTGTCGCCGGCATTGCGGTGGGCCGCGCGAAAATTCTCGGACTTGGTCCAGGCGACGAAATCCTCGTGGCTGTTCCAGATGGAGGACGAGACGAACAGGGTGTAGCCCTCGTCTGCGACCGTCTCGCCGCGCAGCAGCCGGAACTCTTTGAAGCCCGGGTTCTCGGCCAGGCTCGAGTCGCGATTTTTCCAGATCGCCTCGAAGGCCTCTTCATGGCCGAGCGCGATCCGGAATCGGTTCATGGCAAAATACATCGCTTCACATATCCTTCGTGACGATCTCCGGCGCGTGCGGTTCGCCGCACCGTGGGAGGAGAACGATAACGCCACGCTGCCCGGACGCAACCCCCGGCCGGCAGGAGCGGGCCCGGCGCGGCAGGAACGGAACGACGTTGGCACCCGCCATCGGCGCCCTGCTCAGGGCGCGCAGCTCGGCCAGGGTCTCGCCCGTGTTCAGACCCGGAAAGGCGGAGAGAGGATCGTCCTGCATGAAACCGCGCTGGTGTCAGTTCGCGCGATCGCGCGCCGCCTTCAGGTCGTGCAGCGCACGTTCCAGGCTGGACTTGCTACCGTTGCGCAACGGCACGAAGGCCTTGCCGAACTTCTTGCAGCCGGTCTTCACCCGCAGGCAGGCATCGTGGCTGATACAGTCGATCGGGCAGAAGACGCAATCGACGGAGGGAAGGACATTGTCGATCCGCGAGACGGCTTCGCGCAGGCCGCCATCGTGATGGATCAGTTCCGCCCCGAAATTGCTGGCGATCTGGCGCAGATGCGCGACCTGACAATCCCGTCCGCCGACATAGAGAAAGCTGCGGACATCGAGCGCCTGCGCTTCCTGGACGGCCGGCGCCGCAGCTGCCGAGACGGTCGCTCCGCGCTTCTGTTTCGTCCGCTGCTGCTGACGCTTGTCGCCCATGGTGGATCTCCGGCTTCCCTCTGCAGGCACGTCTCGCGCCGCTTCTCGTGGGGCGACCCTAGTAAACTTGATAAAAGGAGTAAAGTTAAAACATGATTGTTTTTATCATATTTTAAGTGCCGTTTTATCGGGGGGCATCCACGGGACGCAGGCTCAGCGCGTAAAGTTAATGGGAATCGTGAACAGCCAGGTCGATTTTCCGGAAGCCTCCGGAATTTTCGGGGAGCGCATCCGGCGTGCGGCATCGAGCACCGCGGAATCGAGCACGGGCGAACCACTGCTGCTGACGACCTTCGGACCACTGACACTGCCATTGGCGGCAACCACGAACTGCACCTTGACCACACCCCTCACGCCCTTGCTCTCGGCACGGGAAGGGTAGCGAACGGCTCGCTCCAGGGCAGTTCGAACCTTCCCCTCGAAGTTCGAGAACGATGCATTGCCAGCCGAACGGGCTTTCGTCCCCTTGCCGGAGGAGGTGGCAGCCGCCAGATCCGAGCCATCGGCCCGGCCCTTGTTGGCCGAGGCTTCCGCCTGCCCCTCCTTGCCGGATTTGACCGGGGTCGGCTTCTTCTTCGGCTTCTCCACGTCGGCCTTCTTCACCGGCGCGGGCTTGCGCACCGGTGGCGTCTCCGCCACGTCCGGCGGGGTTTCGGGACGCGTCTCCGGGATGACGGTCGCAACCGGCGGGAGCGCGGCGACCACCTCGGGCTCATCCGCCGCAACGGGCGGCTGCGCGTCCGCGGGAAGGATGACGTCGGCTTCGGTCGGCACCGTTTCCGGCACGACCTCCGAAACCGTCTCGGTCGGCGTCAGCGCCTCGCTCTCGGTCTCGGCCATTTCGGGCTGAAGCGCGGCAACCTCCTCGGGCGGCGTCTCCTCGGGCGTGATCGTATCGGAGACCGTGCCGGACTCGGTGATGTTCTCGAACGCGTTCCCGAGCAACGCGATCTCCATCTCTTCCCCGCCTTGGGTGGCCGCAAAGGGCGGCGGCGGCGCATCCGGTAGGAAAGCGATCGCCGCTCCGGCATGCGCCACGACCGAGACTGACAGGGCCAGAGCCCATTTCGCCGCTTTCTTCATCGCGCGTTCCCATCCTTACCCATATGGCGTCCGGCGTCCCGCCTCAGCCCTTCAGCCCGACGGGCGACTTCGAGCCGGTCCGCAGGCCCTGCATGCAGGCACTCTTGTCGATGCCCGCGCCGGTGCAGACCGGCGCGTCGTTGATCAGCAGGCTGCCGAGCGCGTCGCATTTCGTGCCCGCCAGATCGAACTGCCGCACCTTGGTCTTGCCGGCCGGCAGGTCGCGGAAATCGAGCACCGCCATCCGCTCGACGCGCCCCTTCTGGTCGAACAGCACGAATTCGAACGAGACCTTCGACACCGGCTGCGCCAGATCGTTGCCCGCAACGAAGGTAAGCTTGCAGCCGCGCTCGGAGGTCGCGACGTCGTTCAGCTCGACCGAGAGCCCGGCCGCGGCCGTTTCGGTGCCCTGCGCGAAGACAGGCGCGAACGACCCCGTCAGCACGAGCGAGGACAGAACGACGAGAGACGACAGGGGGCGGCGGATCATGGTGCGGAACTCCGGAACGATGGTCTGGGCCGGCACGTCGTCCACGAGGGAACGTTGCTGGCGTATTGCGTCCATATTAAAAGATGAGTTATGAAGTCAAGATAGAAGGCGTCCCGATACCCCGGAAAAACGGCGTCTTCCGACCGAAACAGGCCCTGAAGCAGGTAGCGAATCATGACCGAACCGAACCGCCCCTCTCCCGCAGACATCCGCGCCTACCGGGCCGATCACCCGAAAATGCGCGAGCGCGAGATCGCCGCACAGCTCGGCATTTCGGAAGCGGCGCTCGTTGCGGCCGAATGCGGACTGACGGCGATCCGGATCTCTGCGGACGCCAACCGCCTGCTGGACTTCGCGCCGCAGCTCGGCGAGGTCATGGCGCTGACCCGCAACGAAAGCGCCGTTCACGAGAAGATCGGCGTGTTCGAGACACCGAAGACCGGCAAGGGCGCCTCCGTGGTTCTGGGCGAGAATATCGACCTTCGCGTGTTTCCCAGCGCCTGGGCTCATGCCTTTGCCGTGACCAAGACGGATGGCGAGGACGTTCGCCGCAGCCTGCAATATTTCGACCGTCAGGGCACCGCCGTCCACAAGGTCCATCTGCGCCCCGCCTCCGACCTTGATGCCTATCACCGCCTTGTGAGCGAATTCACGCTGGAGGATCAGTCGCAGACCTTCGTCGCCGAAGCGCCGGCGCCCGTCTCGGCTGCCGAAACGGAAGCCGTCGATCTCGAAGGCCTTCGCGACGGCTGGAGCCGGATGACCGACACCCACCAGTTCCACGGCCTGCTGCGCAAGCTGAAGATCGAGCGCCGTGACGCCCTGCACGCGATCGGCGAGGACTACGCCTGGCAGCTCGATGGCAGCGCCGTCGAGGCCATGATGCGCGGCGCGGCGGAGGTTGCCCTGCCCCTGATGTGCTTCGTCGGCAATCAGGGCATCATCCAGATTCATTCCGGGCCGGTCGAAAACATCAAGACCATGGGGCCGTGGCTCAATGTCATGGACCCCACCTTCCACCTGCATCTGCGCACGGACCAGCTTGCCGAGATCTGGGCAGTGCGCAAGCCGACGGCCGACGGCCATGTGACCTCGCTGGAGGCGCTCGACGCCCGCGGCGAAATGGTCATCCAGTTCTTCGGCAAGCGCAAGGAAGGCGTCGCCGAACGCGAGGAATGGCGCGCCATCATGGAGGCCCTGCCCCGCCTCGATCTCACCGTCGCCGCCTGAAGGATCGTCTCATGACCCTGCGTTCCGACCGCCGGCCGCGCGCCAATCTCGCCCCTCTCGGCCTCGCCCTCCTCGTCCTCTCGGCCTCTCTCACCCCGGGCGTGCCGGCCTTTGCGCAGGACGCGAAGCCCGTCGACACCTCCCGTCTCGTTTCCGTCGGCGGCGACGTGACGGAGATCGTCTATGCCCTTGGCGAGGAGAAGCGGCTGGTCGGACGCGATTCCACCAGCATCTATCCCGAGGCGGCGACGAAGGTTCCCGATGTCGGCTACATGCGCCAGCTCTCGCCGGAAGGCATCATGGCGACGAACCCGACCGCCATCCTGGCCGTCGAAGGCAGCGGCCCGCCCGAGACGCTCGCCGTCCTGAAGAACGCCGCCATCCCCATGGAAACCGTGCCGGAACGCTATGACGGCGCCGGCATCGTCGCCAAGATCGAGCGCGTCGGCGCCATCCTCGGCGTTGCCGACAAGGCAAGCGCATTGGCCGCCACGGTCAAGGCCGATCTCGATGCCGCCGTGGCCGCCGCCGACGCCCGGCCGGATGCCGAGCGCAAGCGCGTGCTCTTCATCCTCAGCATGCAGGGCGGCAAGATCATGGCGGCGGGCAAAGGCACGGCGGCCGACGCCATCGTCGCGCTGTCGGGCGCCATCAACGCGACGGACACGTTTCCGGGTTACAAACCCGTGACCGACGAGGCGATCATCGAGGCGAAACCGGACCTCGTGCTGATGATGACGCGCGGCGGATCGCACAGCGCCTCCGACGAGGACCTCTTCAAGCAGCCGGCGCTGGCACTGACGCCCGCCGCCGCGAAGAAGAGCGTCATCCGCATGGACGGCCTTCACCTCCTCGGCTTCGGCCCCCGCACCGCCAGCGCCGTGCGCGAGCTGAACGCGGCCATCTATGGAAAAGCGAATGCCTCCCAGTAACGTCGTCATGGGCGACGTCCTGTCCCCTGACCCGCAGCCGTCCCAGCGCCGCCAGACCGCTCCGGCACCGCGCCTCTCTCCTCTGGCCGGCATCCGGGCGGACGGGACGGCGGGCGATCGCTCGCGCCTTGCCCGGCTGCTGATCGTGGCGCTCGTCGGCGTCACCATCCTCGCCTTCGGCGCGTCCGTCATGACGGGTGCCGCCGATGCGTCGATCGGCAACCTTCTGCGCTGGCTGACCGGCACGGAGACCGCCGAGACCGCACTCAGCCTGCGCGACCGCATCATCATCCTCGATATCCGCCTGCCCCGCGCCGTCCTCGGCCTCCTGGTGGGGGCGGCCCTTGCCGTCTCCGGCGCCGTCATGCAGGGCCTGTTCCGCAATCCGCTGGCCGATCCCGGCCTCGTCGGCGTTTCCGCCGGTGCGGGTCTCGGGGCCGTGCTCACCATCGTGCTCGGCGCCTCCATCTTCGGCCCGCTCTTCGCGCTGGTCGGGATCTACGCGCTGCCGGTCGCAGCCTTCCTCGGTGCGCTGCTCACGACCTTCCTCCTCTACCGCATCGCCACGCGTGGCGGGCAGACCTCGGTCGCCACCATGCTTCTGGCCGGCGTCGCGCTCGCAGCCCTTGCCGGTGCCGTCACGGGCGTGCTCATCTTCGTGGCCGACGACAAGCAGCTGCGCGATCTCACCTTCTGGGGGCTCGGGTCGCTGGCCGGCGCCAGCTGGGCGAAGATCGCCGGTGCCGCCCCCATCATCCTGCTCTCGCTCGCCGTCGTCCCCTTCCTCGCCCGCGGGCTGAACGCCCTGACCTTGGGGGAAGCCGCGGCCTTCCACATGGGCGTTCCCGTGCAGCGCCTGAAGACGGTGGCCGTCGTCACCGTGGCCGCCTCCACGGGTGCGGCGGTTGCGGTCAGCGGCGGCATCGGCTTCGTCGGCATCGTCGTGCCGCACGTCCTGCGCCTCATGATCGGCCCCGACAATCGCTATCTCCTGCCTGCCTCCGCCCTCCTCGGCGGCACGCTGCTGATCGTCGCCGACATGGTCGCCCGCACCATCGTGCCTCCGGCCGAACTGCCGATCGGCATCATCACCGCCTTTGCCGGCGCACCCTTCTTCCTCTGGATCCTGCTGCGCGGCCGCACGCAGATGGGCTTGTGACGCCGATGATCGAAGCGCTCGACGTGAATGTCCGCCTTGGCGGCAAGGCCGTTCTCCATGATGTCTGCCTTACCGCCCGGGCGGGTGCGCTGACCGCGATCGTCGGCCCCAACGGCTCCGGCAAGACGACGACGATGAAGGCGCTGGCCGGCGAGATCGCCTGCGACGGCCGCGTCCTGATCGGCGGCGACGACATCCGCAGCCTCAAGCCCTGGCAGCTGGCGACGCGGCGCGCGGTGCTCCCGCAGGCGAGCGTCATCTCCTTTCCCTTCACCGTGCGCGAGATCGTGCGCATGGGCCTCACCGTCGGCGCGTCCACCATGCGCGCGAACGGCAGGCCGGCCGATCCCGGCCTCGTGGACCGCATCACGCAGGATGCTCTTCAGGCCGTCGATCTCGGCGGCTTTGCCGGCCGGTTCTACCAGGAGCTCTCCGGCGGCGAGCAGCAGCGCGTGCAGCTTGCCCGGGCGCTCAGCCAGATCTGGGAACCGGTGCGCGACGGACGCCCGGCCTTCCTGCTTCTCGACGAGCCGGTCTCCAGCCTCGACATCCGCCACCAGCTGACCATCATGCGGCTCGCCGCCGATTATTGCCGGCGCGGCGGCGGCGTGGTCGCCATCATGCACGATCTGAACCTGACGGCCATGTTCGCCGACCACATCGTCATGATGAAGGACGGCCGCGTGGTCGAAGCAGGTCCTCCGGCAGCCGTGATGACCGATGGGATGATGGAAACCGTTTTCGGCTGCCCGATGCGCGTCAGCGCCCTGCCGCCGGCCGGCATCCCCTTCGTCCTGCCGCAAACCGCCGCCCTCTAGGTCCACGCCCTGACCGTCGAAGCGCGGCCCTTTGCCCTCGCGAGCAACCGTGCGGGGAACAAAAGGCCGCTTTCCGCGTTTGCGCTGCACAAGGTCGGGCTGTTCCGACCGGCGTCGTAGAACCCGCGGCAACAAGGAGTAAATCATGTCTCTCGGTCTGTTTTCCAGCTCGTCCAGCCGCAAGCGCCAGCACCTTCTGGGTGGCGCCATCGAAGACCAGCTGAGCGATCTGCGCAGCGACATCGCATCGCTTGCCAACCTCGTCTCCAAGCGCGGCAGCAAGGCGAGCCACACCCTGTCCGCGCGTGCCGGCGATGTCCGCGGCCAGGCGGAGAGCGGCCTTGCCGACGTGATGGATGGCGCAGAGCAGCTCCTCTCCGACCTCCGTCACCGCTACGCCTCGACGGAACGTCAGGTGCGCCACACCGTGCGCGAACACCCTCTCGCCACCGTCGGCGCCATCGCCGCGATCGGCATCGCCATCATCGCGCTGTCGCGCCGCTAAGGCACCGCAGTCGGTATTTGACGCCGTCCCTCCCCGAGGGGCGGCTTTTCAAGGTTTGAGGGAGAATGTGCATGGGGTCTCTGGCGGCATTACTGTCGGGCGTCGTTCTAACGGATATTTCCACGGTCGTCGCACGGACGAAGCGAAACGCGATCTTCATGGCGATCGCCGGCGTCTTCTTCCTGACGGCCTATGTTTTCCTGCTCGTCGCAGGGACGATCGCGTTGTCCCATGCCTATGGCATGCTCCCGGCAACGCTGATCATGGGCGGCGTCTTCATCGCCATCGCCGTCGTTCTCTTCATCATCATGTCGGCCATGGCCTCCGCCGAAAAGCGCCGTGCCGCCGAGCGGCGCCGCCAGTCGCAGCTGAAGACCAACGTCGCCATCACGACCGCCCTGACCGTCTTCCGGCGCAAGCCGCTCGTCGCAGCCGGTGTCGCCATGGCCGTCGGCGCCCTCCTGGGCGTGACACGCGGACGCAATGACGATTGACGATTGACGATTGACGATTGACGATTGACGATAACCGTCATCCGACAGACGTGAAAAGGCCCTCCGGGGCCTTTTCCGCATCTGGAGATACGACTACAGGGGCAGCCGCACGAGGGCGGTCACACCGGCGGCGAGATACTCGACCTTCACCGAACTGCCCATCACCTTGTCGAGGCTCCGCTCGATCAGGATGGACCCGAAGCCGCGACGCCCAGGCTCCGTCACCCGGGGTCCCCCGACTTCCGTCCAGGTCAGGTTGAGAATGCGTCCCGTCTCTTCCTCATGGCCGCGCGCCGTAATGACGATACGTCCGTCCGGAGCCGAAAGAGCACCGTACTTGTACGCGTTGGTCGCCAGTTCGTGCAGGACGAGGCCGAGTCCGACGGCCTGATCGGGGCCGAGAAGGATCTCGTCCTTATGGATCTCGATCTGCGCCTCGTAGTCCCGCACATGCGGCGAGAGCTGCTTCTTCAGCAGGGCCGACAGCCGGATTTCGCCCCATTCATGGTCGGAAAGCAGGCCATGGGCCTCGGAAATCGCCTGAAGGCGCCCGGCGAAGGCCGTCATGAACTCCTGCGGATCGCTCGTCTGACGCAGCGTCTGCCGGGCCAGCGACTGCAGCATGGCCAGCGTGTTCTTGACCCGATGGTTGAGCTCGCGCAGCAGAAGCCGCGTCCGCTGCGTCGTGGACTGCTCGGCCGTTACGTCGATATTGACGCCGAGAAAGCTCTTCGGCTTGCCGGCAGCGTCGCGCTCGTGCACGCGCCCGCGACCCAGCACCCAGCGGCCCGTCGTCTCGACGCGGAACGTGCTGGCATACTCCGCATCCTCGGTCATCGCGGCGCGCAGATTGTCGAGCATGCCGGCCCGGTCTTCCGGGTGAATGAAGCCGATGATGTCGCGCGCGCTCATGGTCGTGGCGGTGACGCCGAACATGCGCGACATCGCCGCATTGCAGGTCACCTGCCCGGTCTCCGCGTCCCAGAGCCAGCTGCCGACATTGGCAGCCTCGAGCGCCAGCGCATGCCGCTTCTCATCGCGCGAGAGCACCTCGGCCCGCTCGGCGCGCGCGCGCGCATCCTCCATGAAACCCATCAGGCGCGACGCGATGCGCGCCAGCCGCAGCAGTTGCGCCGTCAGCGCTTCGGGAACATCGGCGCGCGGCGCGCGATCGACCACGCAGACCATGCCCACGGCATGGCCATCGGCCAAAAGCGGCGCACCGGCATAAAAGCGAATCCCGTCCTTCACGCATGGCTGGGCGGAGAACCGGGGATCCGCGGCCGCGTCCCGCACGACGAAAGGCGCGAGCGGTCGGGTCGAGACCGCATGCGCGCCGAAACAGGTGAAGGCATCCACGTCGGAAAGGTCCGTCCCCACGCGGGCCACCACCCATTCCCGGCTGTCGTCGATGAGGGTCAGAAGCGCCATGGGCGTTCCGAAAAGCCCGGCGGCCACCTCCACGATCTCCTGGAACTCGGCCGACATGCCGGGACGGCCGGGCTGCAGCGACCGAAGGGCGGCAAGCCTGCGTTTGTCCAGAATGACCGCGGGGACATCTGGCAGCAAATCCGGTTTCGTCTCAGTCATCAACACTCGCCTGCGGCATCCCCAGGACCGGAAGGGGGTCGGCGGGGTTGAATCGGTTCGACCGGAATCTGCATGATCCTGTCCGCCACAGCAATGGCGAAAGGCACACACTCCAACATCGGCGCATCCGAACATGCGCCGATGGCAAGGGAAAGGACGGTCGGCGCCTTTAGGAAACGAAGGCGCGGGACGTCAAGGGCGCGGATGTCGCATCCGGCCCGTACTCGTTTTCACCCGTCACCTGCAGAATATCCGACAGGCGCTGGCGGGCGCGGTTCACGCGGCTCTTGATGGTGCCGAGCGCGCAGCCGCAGATCTCCGCCGCTTCCTCGTAGGAAAAGCCCGAGGCGCCGACGAGAATGATGGCTTCGCGCTGGTCCGGCGGCAGCATGTTCAGCGCACGCTTGAAGTCCTGGAGGTCCAGCGACCCGTATTGCGACGGATGCTGGGCGAGCGATTCCGTGAAGAAGCCGTCGCTGTCCTGCACCTCGCGTCCGCGCTTGCGCATCTGGCTGTAAAGCTCGTTGCGCAGGATCGTGAACAGCCACGCCTTCATGTTGGTGCCCATCTCGAAGTGGTCCTGCTTGGCCCAGGCCTTCATGATGGTGTCCTGCACCAGATCGTCCGCGCGATCGTGGCGACCGATCAGCGACATCGCGAAAGCGCGCAGGCTCGGCAGCGCCGCCAGCATTTCGCGCTTGAAACTGGGTTCTTCAGCCGACATCTTGGTACTCATTTCGCACCGTCCGGAACATGACGACGCTCGACGGCGTCAAGCTGCTCGAGGAGATCCAGGAAACGATCGGGGATGGCCTCCTCCTGAACGGAAACATAGAGCGCGCGCAACTTCGTCGCAATCTGCGCATGTGGATGATCGGCCCGGACCGGCTCGCCGGCTCCGGAACTTGCCCCAGTTTTGTCGGTCATGAATAGGAAATACCTCGCGTGGTGATCGCAGCGTAAATGCACGGCGCAAAAATTTGTTCCCGCCACGGAACCTTTTTTTTGGATCAACGTTCCCATAACTGTCATGGCCAGTACCTCGGCCGGATTGAGGGAGTTTTTGTATGTCATTGTCTACCCGGATCGCTCCGTTCCTGCCCTATCTGCGCCGGTATTCCCGCGCTCTGACGGGGTCACAGACCTCGGGCGATGCCTATGTCGCCGCTGTTCTGGAGGCGCTGATCTCGGATATGTCGATTTTCCCGGAGGCCAGCAGCGATCGCGTCGCACTCTTCCAGCTGTACACGAAGCTGTTCGGCTCCTCCTCGGTCCTCATTCCGGAGCCCGTCTCTCCCTTCGCATGGGAAAAGCGCGCCTCCATCAATCTCGCCTCCGTCTCCCCCCTGGCCCGGCAGGCCTTCCTGCTCGTGTCCGTCGAAGGCTTCCGCACCAGCGAGGCGGCCGAGGTTCTGGGAACGTCGGAAAGCGGCATGGCGCAGCTGATCGAGCGCGCATCGGAAGAGATCTCCCGTCAGGTTGCGACCGATATCATGATCATCGAGGACGAGCCGCTGATCGCGATCGACATCGAGCAGATGGTCGAAAGCCTCGGCCACCGCGTCACCGGCATCGCCCGCACGCGCGACGAGGCCGTCGCCCTCTTCAATGCGACGCAGCCGAGCATGGTGCTGGCCGACATCCAGCTCGCGGACGGCAGCTCGGGCATCGATGCCGTGAACGAGATCCTGCGCACCGCAGCCGTTCCCGTGATCTTCATCACCGCCTTCCCGGAACGTCTTCTGACCGGCGAGCGTCCCGAGCCGACCTTCCTCGTCACGAAGCCGTTCAACCCCGACATGGTCAAGGCGCTGATCAGCCAGGCTCTGTTCTTCAACGAGTCCACGCAGGCTGCCGCCTGAGGGTCCGAGGCGTTCTCCGCTTATTCTCTTCGAGCCGCGCCTTGCCAGGCGCGGCTTCTCTCATCGGAAAACGATCGCCCGGGGTATCTTCGCAACATCATAACAATGATGGAACGGACCCGGCCTTGTCTCGTTAACGCGTCAGCCGCCCCGTATTGTAGTGAATGAAGAGGCATCCCGCGTGACCAGCGCAAGCAGTTCAACATCTCCAGCCGGCAAGATCAGAGCCGCCGAAGCTGGAGAGAGTATCGGACTGCTCGACCGCGTCGTGAAGAAGACCGGCGCAGGCTATATCTTCCAGTCCGAAGCTCTCGACATCATCCTGTCCGGCAACCTGCCCGACCGCCTGAGCGGCCTTCTCTCCGAGAACGGCGACATCGACGTTCTCGGCGATGAGGACGGCAACCGGCTGCTGACCTTGAAGAGAACCGTCTTCGACACGGCCGAGGACGACTGCATGGAGGTCGAAATCCCCTCGTCCGCCGGCCTGATGACCTTCCGGATCGACGTGGAACGCATGACGACGCACGGGACCGACGGCATTCTCTCCGTCATCACCGACATCTCGGAAACGCGTCACCGAGAGCGCGTGCTGAAAACCCTTCTCCGGGAACTCAGCCACCGCTCGAAAAACCTGCTCGCCATTATCCAGGGCATCGCGACCCAGACGGCGCGTCAGGCGCTGTCGCTCGAGAATTTCATGGTCAAGTTCCGCGGGCGGATCCAGTCGCTTGCCTACTCGCAGGACCTTGTGACAGACTCCAGCTGGCGGGGGGCGTTCCTCTTCGCACTCGCGGAAAAGCAGTTCGCGGCCTATTGGTCGGAACCCCGCATGCCCATCGTCGCCACCGGCATCGATGCGCATTTGTCGCCCAACGCCGCGCTCCACATCGGGCTCGCCCTGCACGAACTCATCGTCAATTCCGCTTCCCACGGCGCCATCGCCGCCGGCGTCAATTCCCTGACGCTCGACTGTTTCGAGACGGTCTTCAACGACAAACCCGCCCTCGAACTCGCCTGGATCGAAGCTCTTCCCGAAGCCGACCACGCGCGCGACCATGGCGAGCCGAGCTTTGCCCGGACTGTGCTGGAACGCGTCGTGCCCATCGCCGTCGCCGGCAAGGCCGTCTACATCACCACGGCGGATCGGATCGAGTACCATCTGACGATCCCCGCGCACGAATACGAAATCCTCACCCCCGTCGCGGACTAGACCAAATCCGGCGGACGCGGGACGCGGTTTTGCGACGAGGCAAACAGGCCAAGCATTTTTGCGATTTGCAGACAACGGAAACGCTTTGGGCGAGGGTCGTCACGCAATCCGCAATGGGTCGAGATACGCCGTTTCACGCAGCGGAGCGATTTATCGACGTCCCATATTCTGAAAAAGAAACAGCCAGTGCCGGGGGGAGGCACTGGCTGTATTCGACAACTCACCGAGGGGGCATGTGAGTTGGAAGCCGGATATTATTGGGTGGTTCTCATTGGGGGCGATGAGAACCATGGTCCGGACATCCAATAAACACGCCGATCCAACATTGGTTCCCTCCCCGAGCATTTTTTTCGAACGTTTTTCACGCAGCAAAACAGGCGCCGGTGGGAGCCGGTTAGAATGGCCGGGGGCGCTCGCCTCAGTCGGCCTCCAGCTCCGCCCGGTGGCGGTAGAGGCTGAGGAATTTTTCGTAATCGCGGTCATAGACCGCCTTCAACGCGGGGTCGGGCCGGCGCTCGAAACCGCCCGGACGCATCGCCGCGCCGGCGGCCGCGAGATCGGCATGGACGCCACCGGCCACGGAGGCCACCATCGCCGTTCCCAAAAGCACCGCATCCGTCGTTTCGGGAACGACGACGCGGCAGCCCGTCGCATCGCTGTAGAGGTCCATGAGCAGCGGATTGCGCACATGGCCGCCCGTCACATGCAGCGTATCCACGTGGTAACCGGCATCCTTCATCATCGCGAGAATGTGGCGCACGCCAAGCGCGATGGCGACGCAGGTTCGCCAGTAGAGCCGGCAGAGGGCATCGAAAGAGCTGTCGAGCGTGAGACCCGAGATGACGCCGCGCGCATGCGGATCGGCAAGCGGCGAACGGTTCCCGTGAAAATCCGGCAGCACATGCAGCCGCGCGGCAAAGTCCGCACCGTAGGCGGCGCGCAGCTCCTGGATGCGCAGCACGATCCGCGCATGGATTTCCGCGTCCGGCTCGCCGCCCGCGCTGTGGCTGCGCACGACATGATCGAGCAGAGCGCCGGTTGCCGACTGCCCGCCCTCGATCAGCCACTGCCCGGGAAAGGCGGCTTCATAATAGGGCCCCCACATGCCGAAGCCGGGGCGCATCTCGCGCGAGAAGGCGACGATGCAGCTCGACGTGCCGGCGATCAGTGCCAGTTGCCGCTCCAGCACCTCCGGCCGGCCGGCGAACTGGCCGAGCACGCCGATCGCGCCGGCATAGGCGTCGATGACGCCGGTTGCGACCCGGCAGGCTTCGTGAAGCCCGAGATCGGCAGCGGCCTCTGCCGTGAGCACGCCGATGGCCGACCCGACCGGGGCCACCTCGGCCTGAAGACTGCCGCGCTCCGGAAGATCGTCGAGACCGATCGCCTCGAGAAACTCCGGCTGCCAGCCGTCGGCATGGCTCAGATAGTTCCACTTTGCCGTCAGCGTGCAGCGGGACCGCATCGTGCTGCCCGTCGCCCGCCACGACATGAAATCCGCGAGATCGAAGAGATAGCCGATCCGCTCCCACTGCTCCGGCAGGGTCTGCTTCAGCCACAGAAGCTTCGGCATCTGCATTTCCGGCGACATGACGCTGCCGGAGTGCCGGAGCACCGGATGCTCCGTCGCCGTGCAGGCATCCGCCTGCGCCAGCGCGCGATGGTCGAGCCAGACGATCGTATCCCAGCGCGGATCGCCCTTGCGGTTGACCGATAGCGGCGCACCGTCATGATCGCGCACGACGAGCGAGCAGGTCGCATCGAAACCGATGGCGCCGATCGCCTCGGCAGGAACGCCCGCCTTCGCCCGCGCCGTCTTCACCGCGATGCAGACGGCCGACCAGATGTTTTCGGAATCATGCTCGGCATGGTTTTCTTCCGGCCGGTTCATGAGGATGGGATAGTCCGCCCGCGCGAGAAGGCCGCCGGCGGCGTCGAAGATCCCCGCCCGCGCGCTGCCCGTGCCGATATCCACCGCGACGATCAGATCGCCCATGTCGCACCCGTTCGATCACGCACGGTCAAGCGGCGTCCTGACAACACGGAAACGCCCGGCACTGTCCGAAGGCTCGCCGGTGTCACAGGGTCGATGCTGGAAGCGATGCGATGCGTCAGCCTGGGTGTCCATCCCGCTTTTGTTCTTTGGCTACAAGATGGATGAGTTCGCGCATATCGTCAAACACCGCATCCGGCTCCAGCGCGTGAATGGCCCCGAGATGCCGCTCCGTGCGGGCGTGCGAGGCGCCTGTGAAGGCGAAGACACGCATGCCGGCGGCCTTCGCCGCGACGATGCCAGCCGGGCTGTCCTCGATGACGATGCAGGCGTCCGGCTCCACACCCATCACGCCGGCGGCATGCAGAAAGAGATCCGGCGCCGGCTTGCCGTTCGTGACCATCGTGGCGCTGAAGATATGCGGGTCCAGCCGGTCGATGAGCCCGGTGATGGTCAAAGACAGGCGGATGCGCTCCATCTGGCTCGACGATGCGACGCAGCGCCGGAGATCCAGCTGGTCGAGAGCACCCGCGATCCCCGCGATCGGCTGCAGCTCCGTTTCGAACCGATGATAAAGATCGCGCCGCATGTCTTCGAGAAACGGCTCGTCCACATGCAGCCCGAAGTCGTCGTGCAGGGTCTTCGTCATCGTCATCAGGCTCTTGCCGAGAAACCGCTCGGTGGCCTCGTCGGCGTCCATCTCGACGCCGGCGGTGCGCAGCACCCGCACCAGCACATCGATCGACAAGGGCTCGCTGTCGACCAGCACGCCATCGCAATCGAAGATGACAAGTTCGGGTGCGGCCATGATGATCTTACTCCGTCAGCTTTCCGTCGAGATACAGCTGCAGCGTCTGCCGCGTGCCCTGCTCCCATAGCGTCTTTAAGGCATGAGTAAAACGCTTGGCGAAAAGTTCCGACTGCGCGACCTCGCCGAAGATGTCCGACAGCGCCAGAAACGCCATCGGATCGTCCTTGGCCTTCACAGCGGCGGCGTGGAGACGGTCGGCGCTGGCGTCGTTGAAGGTGATGGCCGCGCCGCTGTCCGTCGTGCCGGCGAAGTAGCGGCACCACAGGGCAGAGACCAGCGCCAGCCCGACGACGTCGAGGCCCTGGCGCAGGCGGTCGCCGGTCGAGGGCAGGATGAACTTCGGCTGACGGTTCGACCCGTCCTGTGCGAGACGGGGAATGGTATCGCCGATCTTCGGGTTGAAGAGACGCGTCTCGACCTGCTTGTAGTAAGCCTTCAGATCGGTCTCCGGCACGGGCGGCACGATCGGAATGATCTCGTCATGCTCGAGCTTTTCGAGGAAGGCCTGGATGATCGGCTCCTCCATGGCATCATGCACGAAGTGAATGTCGAGCAGCGCCGCGGGATAGGCGATCGCCGCATGTCCACCGTTGAGAATGCGGATCTTCATGAGTTCGTAGGGCGCAACGTCGGGGACGAACTGGACGCCCACCGTTTCGAGCGCGGGCCGGCCGGCGGGAAAATGATCCTCCAGCACCCACTGCTTGAACTCCTCGCAGAACACCGGCCAGGCATCGTCGATGCCGTACTGGTCGGCGGCGATGCCGATCTCGCGCGGGCCGGTGGCCGGCGTGATCCGGTCGACCATGCCGTTCGGGAAGGCGACATTGGCGTCGATCCAGTCGGCAAGGGCAGCGTCCGAGAGGCGGGCAAGACCGGAGACGGCGGCATGGGTGACCTCGCCATTGCCGGGAATGTTGTCGCAGGACATGACCGTGAACGGCTGGATGCCCGTCTCCCGCCGGGCCTTGAGCCCCGCGATGATGAGGCCGAACACGGTCTTCGGCGCCTCCGGGTTTTCGGCATCGGCGACGATCGCCGGATGCTGCGGGTTGAAGTGGCCGGAGGCCGGATCGATGAAATAGCCGCCTTCGGTGATCGTCAGCGACACGATGCGGATCGCCGGATCGGCAAGCCGCGCGATGGTCTCGGCCGGATTGCCCGGCGCGAGATAGTCGATCATCGGACCGGTCACACGCGCAGCGGACCGGTTGTTGTCCTGCTCGACCACGGTGGTCAGGTAATCCTGCCCGGCCAGCTTCTCGCGCATGGCGGCATCCGACGGCAGCACGCCCGCACCGACGAGCGCCCAGTCGAGATCGCGGCCCGTATTGAACAGATCGTCCAGATAGACGGCCTGATGCGCGCGGTGGAAATTGCCGACGCCGAAATGCACGATCCCGGCGCGGAGCGCGGAGCGCTCGAAGGCCGGAACGGTCGCCGTGGCCTTGATGGCGTCGAGGTTTGCAAGCGAGAGCTTCGTGGTCATGGTGTTACCCTTTTCGGAAAGCGGCCTGGAGATCGGAGCGGGCCTCGGCCTCAGCTCATCCAGTTTCCGCCGTCGACATTGTAGGTCTGGGAGACGATATAGTCGCTGTCCTTCGAGGCGAGGAACACGGCCATGCCGGTCAGGTCCTGCGCGGTTCCCATGCGCCCGAAGGGCACTTCCGCGCCGACGAGCTTCTTCTTCTCGCCGAGCGGCCGGTTCTCGTATTTCGCAAACATCGCGTCCACGCCGTCCCAGTGCTCGCCGTCCACGACGCCGGGGGCGATCGCGTTGACGTTGATGCCGTGCGGGATGAGGTTGAGGCCAGCCGACTGGGTGAGGCTGATGACCGCCGCCTTGGTGGCGCAATAGACCGCAACCAGCGCTTCGCCGCGCCGGCCAGCCTGGCTTGCCATGTTGATGATCTTGCCGCCGCGCCCCTGCGCGATCATCTGCTTGGCGGCCGCCTGCAGCGTGAACAGCGTGCCGGACACGTTGATGGCGAACAGGCGGTCGTAGCTCTCGCGGGTGATCTCGGCGATGGGCGCGAGGTCGAAGAGGGCGGCATTGTTGACGAGGATGTCGAGCCCGCCGGCCTTCTCGACGACGGTCGCCATCGCCGCGTCGATCGAGGCCTGCTGCGTCACGTCCATTTCGACCGGATAGGCCTGCGCACCGAGTTCGGCCGCCGTCTCCGTCGCCCGGGCGAGGTTGATGTCGGCGATCGCCACCGTCGCGCCTTCGGCGATGTAGGCTTCCGCGAATGCCCGACCGATGCCGCGGGCCGAACCCGTGATCAGTGCGCTTTTTCCTTCAAGACGTTTCATCGGATCGCCATGCCCTTCTCGTTGAACTTATGGATGCGCGCCTCGTCGGGCGTCAGATAGACGGTGTCGCCGTGCTGGACGGGAACGTCGCCCGCGATACGCGCGGTCACCTGGCCGATGCCTTCGACCTGGATATGGAGGAACGTGTCGGCGCCGAGATGTTCGGCGACGCTGACCTTGCCAGCCCATGTGCCGCTCTCGCGCGAGAGCTTCAGGTGCTCGGGCCGCACGCCGATCGTGTGGGCGTCGTAGCCGCTCGCAAAGGCGCCGGTCGCGAAATTCATGCGCGGCGAGCCGATGAAGCCGGCGACGAAGAGGTTGTTCGGCTTGTGGTAGAGATCGAGCGGCGAGCCGACCTGCTCGATATTGCCGGCGTTCAGCACCACGATCTTGTCGGCCATGGTCATGGCTTCCACTTGGTCGTGGGTGACGTAGATCATCGTGGTCTTCAGCTGGTTGTGCAGTTCGCTGATCTCCAGACGCATCGTGCCGCGCAGGGCCGCGTCGAGGTTGGACAGCGGCTCGTCGAAGAGAAAGGCCGAGGGTTCGCGCACGATGGCGCGGCCGATGGCGACGCGCTGGCGCTGGCCGCCCGAAAGCTGGCCGGGCCTGCGGTCGAGATAGTTGGTGAGGTTGAGGACGCGGGCGGCCTCGGTCACCTTCTTGTCGATCGCGCCCTCATCCATCTTCGCCATCTTCAGCGGGAAGGCGATGTTGTTTCGCACGGTCATGTGCGGATAGAGCGCATAGGACTGGAACACCATGGCGAGACCGCGCTTGGCCGGCGCCTCGTTGGTGACGTCGCGGCCGTCGATTTCGATATGGCCCGCGGTCGCGTCTTCGAGGCCGGCGATAATCCGCAGCAGCGTGGACTTGCCGCAGCCCGACGGCCCGACGAAGACCACGAACTCGCCGTCCTTGATTTCGAGATCGATGCCCGGAATGACCGTTGTGGCGGCGAAACTCTTCGAGACGTTCTTCAGACGTATATTGCCCATGGTGCGCGCTCCCGCTCGTCTTGTCGTTTTATCTTGATGTGAACTGCTACTTCACGGCGCCGAAGGTCAGGCCGCGCACAAGCTGCTTCTGGCTGAACCAACCCATGATCAGGATCGGCGCGATCGCCAGCGTCGAGGCTGCCGAAAGCTTCGCCCAGAACAGGCCCTGCGGACTGGAGAACGAGGCGATGAAGGCCGTCAGGGGTGCTGCATTCGTGGTCGTCAGGCGGATCGTCCAGAAGGCTTCGTTCCAGGCGAGGATGATGTTGAGCAGCATGGTGGAGGCGATGCCCGGCACCGCCATCGGGGTCAGAACATAGGCGATCTCGCCCCAGAGGGAGGCGCCGTCCATGCGGGCGGCTTCGAGGATCTCGCCCGGAATTTCCCGGAAGTACGTGTAGAGCATCCAGACGACGATCGGCAGATTGATCATGGTCAGCATGATGGTGAGGCCGAACCGGCTGTCGAGCAGGCCAAAATCGCGGAACAGAAGGTAGATCGGCACCATGACGGCGGCTGCCGGCATCATCTTGGTGGAGAGCATCCACATGAGGACGTCCTTGGTCCGCGGCGTCGGCGAAAACGCCATGGCCCAGGCGGCGGGCACCGAGATCAGCAGCGCGAGAAACGTCGAGCCGACCGAGATGATGACCGAATTCAGGAAGAACTTGAAGTAGTTGCTCTGCGCCTGCACGGCCGCATAGCTCTCGACGGTGCCCGAAGGGATCAGGTTGAAGCCCTGGATCGCCTCGGTCTCGGATTTGAACGAGGTGATGATCGTGTAGAGGATCGGAAAGAAGATCACCAGCGCCACGATCCAGGCGAGCACGGTGAAGAAGACGGTCCTGCGTTTCGAAACGGCGCGTGCCATGGTCTGATCTCCCTACTTGTCGAGGTTCTTGCCGACGGCGCGCATCAGGAAGAAGGCGACGATATTGGCGAGGATGACGGCGATGATGCCCCCGGCGGAAGCACCGCCGACGTCGTAGCCGAGAAGGGCCGTGCGATAGATCAGAAACGGCAGGTTGGTCGAGGCATAGCCCGGTCCGCCACTGGTGGTGACGAGAATTTCCGCGTAGACGCCGAGCAGGAAGATCGTCTGAATGAGGATGACGACCGTGATCGAGCGGGCGAGATGCGGCACGGTCAGGTAGACGAACCGGTTGAAGAAGTTCGCCCCGTCCATCTCGGCGGCTTCCTTCTGCTCGCCATCGAGCGACTGCAGGGCGGTGAGCAGGATGAGGGTCGCGAACGGCAGCCACTGCCAGGCGACGATGACGATGATGGAGAACAGCGGATACTGTCCGAACCAGTCGACCGGCTGCAGGCCGAAGAAGCGGCTGATATCGGCAAACACCCCGTATTGCGGGTGCATGATCATGTTCTTCCAGACGAGAGCCGCCACCGGCGGCATGACGAAGAACGGCGAGATGACCAGGATGCGGACGATCCCCTGCCCCCAGACCGGCTGGTCGAGCATCAGCGCGATCGCGATGCCGCCAATGACGGTGATGGCGAGGACGCCGACGACGATGACCAGCGTATTCCAGATCGACTGGAAGAAGGCGGGATCGCTGTAGAAATACTGATAGTTGAACAGGCCGGCGAAGCTGACATTGCCCGGATTGAGCAGATTGTAGTTCTGGAACGAGAACCAGAGCGTCATGGCCAGCGGCACGATCATCCAGATCAGAAGCAGCCCGACGGACGGCGCCATCATGATCCGGGCAAGGCCTCGGGTATTCTGCGTTGCCATGGATAGACCCTCCCTCTGGTGTCGCCGGCTCGAACTTCCGCGAAGGTGGAAGGGGCGGCTTTTTGTTGTGTGGGTTGTGTGGTGCGGGTGCGCGGGGCTCGCCCCTCATCCGCCTGCCGGCACCTTCTCCCCGCTTGGGCGGGGCGAAGGGCACTCGGAGTTGCCGTGTGGCACGTCCCCTCTCCCCGCGAGCGGGGAGAGGGCTAGGGTGAGGGGCGACCCACGCATAACGCGTGAGGGGCAGCCCCACCCGTCGAGCTTACAAGCTTACTTGATGTAGCCGCCACGCGTCATTTCGCGTGTCGTTGCCGTCTGTGCCTGCGCCAGCGCATCGTCCACCGACATCTGGCCGGCAAGCGCTGCCGAGAACAGCTGGCCGACGGTCGTGCCGAGGCTCTGGAACTCGGGGATCGCCACGAACTGGACACCGACGTAGGGAACCGGCTTCGTGGACGGGTTCTTTGGGTCGGCCGCGTTGATGCTCTCGAGCGTCATCTTGGCGAAGGGCGCCGCCTTCTGGTATTCGGCATTCTGGTAGAGCGAGGTGCGCGTGCCCGGGGGAACGTTGGCCCAGCCTTCCTTGGCAGCGACGAGGTCGAGATAGTGCTTGCTGGTTGCCCAGGAAACGAACTTCTCGGCCGCTTCGGCCTTCTGCGTGCCGGCGGGGATGGCGAGGTTCCAGGCCCAGAGCCAGTTGCCGCGCTTGCCGAGGCCCGTATCGGGCGCCAGGGCGAAGCCGACCTTGTCGGCAACCGTGGAGTCCTTCGGGTTGGTCACGAAGGATGCCGCGACCGTCGCGTCGATCCACATGCCGCACTTGCCCTGCTGGAACAGCGCCAGGTTCTCGTTGAAGCCGTTGGACGACGCGCCCTGCGGGCCGGCATCGTTCATCAGCTTGACGTACATCTCGAGCGTGTTCTTCCATTCCGGCTGGTCGAACTGCGGCTTCCAGTTCTCGTCGAACCAGCGGGCGCCGAAGGCGTTCGACGTCGCCGTCAGGAACGCCATGTTCTCGCCCCAGCCGGCCTTGCCGCGAAGGCAGATGCCGTTGATGCCGTTGGCGCGGTCGGTCATCTTGCGGGCGGCTTCGTTGATGAAGTCCCAGGTCGGCGCGTCGGGCATGGTGAGCCCGGCCTTCTCGATCAGGTCCTTGCGGTACATGACCATCGAGCTTTCACCGTAGAACGGTGCGGCATAGAGCTTGCCGTCGGCCGTCAGGCCCGAACGGATGGCCGGCAGCAGGTCATCGACGTCATAGTCGGCGCCGAGGTTGTCGAGCGGCAGGAGCCAGTTCTGCTTGGCCCAGATCGGAACCTCGTAGGTGCCGATGGTCAGAACGTCGTACTGGCCGCCCTTCGTGGCGATGTCGGTCGTGACGCGTTCGCGCAGGACGTTTTCTTCCAGCGTCACCCATTCGAGCTGGATGTCCGGATTGGCCTTGGTGAAATCGTCGGTGAGTGTCTGCATCCTGACCATGTCGCCATTGTTCACCGTTGCGATGGTGAGGGTCTCGGCCTGGGCCAGACCGCCGGAAACGGCTGCAATGACGAATGCCGAGCAAGCGCCCAGCAGAGATGTCTTCAAATTCATGATCTTCCTCCCAGAAGAGTAATGAGCATTTGCCTCGCTCACGGGCAATTACTCATTTCCAAGGTGGACTTGTCAATCGCATTCGTTGCTGCAGCGCCGAACACAGCGTTAAGTCATCGGAAGAACTGACAATTTTTTGACATATTTGCTCAAGGAGCAAGCAGGAATTCGGCCGTATCCTCGTCGGTGATGACGCCGTTGATGAGTCCCCCGCGCAGGGCCGCGCGCAGCGCGAGGTATTTGCGCCGGCCCTTGGCCATGCCGATCAGCGTCGTCGTGTCGCGGGATGGCAGGGGCACGCTGGCCACCCGCTTGTTGATGTCGCCCGAGATCAGCTGCCCATCGCCGTCGAACATCCAGCCGCAGATCTCGCCCGCCGCCCCCTGCTCCACCAGTTGCGCCATCTCGTCATGGGCGAGAAATCCGTCCTGACAGAGGGGCGCGTCCGTTCCGACTTCGCCGACGCCGACGAAGGCGATATCGGCCTGCGTGCCGAGGCTGAGCGCCGACTGCACGAGGATCTGCTTGTGCAGCACCTCGCGCTCTTCCGCCGAGGAGACGATGACCGGCAGGGGCATGGGAAAATGCCGCGCCTTCACGGCGTCGGCCATGGAAAAGATGACGTTGTAATAGGCGGCCGACCCGTCGACGCCGATATTGCCGGTGAGCGAGACGATGCGATGCTGCGGACAATCCATCGCCGGCAGCTGGTCGATCGCCGCCTTCAGCGTCCGTCCGGTCCCGATCGCCATGATGATCGGATCGCTCGATTTCAGCCAGCGCTCGATCTCTGCCGCGCCCGCCTCGGCGATCCCCACGGTGGTGGACGACGAGGTCGGATCGCTCGGCACCACCTCCGCCTGCCGCAGCCCGTAGCGCTCCTTCAGCCGCAGGCCGAGTTCCATGCAGGCGGCGATCGGGTGATCGAGCCGGACCTTGATCAGCCGCTCGGCCATGGCGAGCGACACGAGCCGCTGGGCGGACTGGCGCGAAATCCCCATCTGCCCCGCGATCTCGTCCTGCGTCCGCCCGGCGACATAATAAAGCCAGCCGGCGCGTGCCGCATCGTCGAGCCGTGCATTCGCTTCCGGTCTGCGTGCCATGTCATGCCTCTCCCAAGGTCCAGCGGGAACCCGATGTGCTGACACCTTTTGGCCAGACCTGTCAATCGACCCCGCCCCGGACGGAATCGCGAGAGGGCCGCTAAAATTTTACCTTTTGATCAAGAAATTTTCCATGTTAGCCTTTGCCGATCGTGCGGTTGCCATTGGGAGGAAAACATGGGAACGACGGACTCCGGAATGATCGGCGGGCGGCTGACGCCCGGCCAGTACGAGGCGAACTTCGCGGACCTGCATCCGCGCCTGGACGAGCACGAGGCGCTCGTCGCATCCGACCGCTGCTACTTCTGCTACGACGCGCCGTGCATGACGGCCTGTCCCACCGCCATCGACATCCCCCTCTTCATCCGGCAGATCGCGACCGGCAATCCGATCGGCTCGGCCAAGACGATCTTCGACCAGAACATCCTCGGCGGCATGTGCGCCCGGGTCTGTCCCACCGAAACGCTGTGCGAGGAGGCCTGCGTCCGCATGGAGGCGGAGGGGCGCCCTGTCGCCATCGGCCGGCTGCAGCGCTTCGCCACCGACATCGCCATGGCCGAAGGCCGCCAGTTCTACGAGCGCGCGCCTTCGACCGGCAAGACCGTGGCCGTCGTCGGCGCGGGGCCTGCGGGCCTTGCCTGCGCCCATCGCCTGGCCGTCAACGGCCATGACGTCGTGGTCTACGACGCCCGCGAGAAGGCCGGCGGCCTGAACGAATACGGAATCGCCACCTACAAGGCGACGGACGATTTCGCGCAGAAAGAGGTGGATTACGTGCTCGCCATCGGCGGCATCGAGATCCGCAACCGCCAGATGCTCGGTCGCGACATCACGCTCGCCGATCTCCTCGCCCGCCACGACGCCGTCTTTCTCGGCATGGGCCTCACCGGCGTCAACGCGCTGCGCACGGACGGCGAAGCCGCCGAAGGCGTCGAGGATGCGATAAACTTCATCGCGGCCCTGCGGCAATCCACAGGCAAAACCGACATCCCCGTCGGCCGCCGCGTCGTCGTCATCGGCGGCGGTATGACCGCGATCGATGCGGCGGTACAGGCAAAGCTGCTGGGCGCCGAGGAGGTGACCATCTGCTACCGCCGCGGACGCGAGCACATGAATGCGTCGCCTTACGAGCAGGATCTCGCGACGTCGCGCGGCGTCGCCATCCGCCACGGGCTGCAACCGCGGCGCATCCTTGCCCGCGAAGACGGCAAGGTCGCCGGCATCGAACTCGACTACACCACCGATGTGGACGGACGCCTGGTCTCAACCGGCGAGACCGGCATTCTCGCGGCCGACCAGATTCTCAAGGCCATCGGCCAGACCCTGGAGGCCGATCCGCTCGGCGTCGTCGCCCTGCAATCCGGCCGCATCGTCGTGGATGCGGACGGTCGCACCTCGCTCGATCGCGTGTGGGCCGGGGGCGACTGTCGCCTCGGCGGCGAGGACCTCACGGTCTCCGCCGTCGCCCAGGGGCGCGACGCCGCCGAATCGATCCACCGCACGCTGATGGCCGAGCGCCATCCGGCTGTCGCCGTCGCCTGAGGGGAGATAAACCATGGCTGATCTGCGCAACACTTTCGTCGGCATCAAATCCCCCAACCCGTTCTGGCTCGCCTCGGCACCGCCGACCGACAAGGCCTACAATGTCGAGCGGGCCTTCAAGGCCGGCTGGGGCGGCGTCGTCTGGAAGACGCTCGGCGAGGACGGCCCACCGGTCGTCAATGTCAACGGTCCACGCTACGGCGCAATCTGGGGCGCCGACCGGCGGCTCCTCGGCCTCAACAACATCGAGCTGATCACCGATCGCGACCTCTACACCAACCTGCGGGAGATGAAGCAGGTCAAGATGAACTGGCCAGACCGTGCGCTGATCGCCTCGATCATGGTGCCCTGCGAGGAGGAAAGCTGGAAGGCGATCCTGCCGCTGGTCGAGGAAACCGGCGCCGACGGCATCGAGCTCAACTTCGGCTGTCCGCACGGCATGTCCGAGCGCGGCATGGGGGCTGCCGTCGGACAGGTGCCCGCCTATATCGAGATGGTCGTGCGCTGGTGCAAGCAGTACACCCGCATGCCGGTCATCACCAAGCTGACGCCGAACATCACCGACATCCGCCACCCCGCCCGCGCCGCAAAGGCAGGCGGCACGGATGCCGTGTCGCTGATCAACACCATCAACTCGATCACCTCGGTCAACCTCGACACCTTCGCCCCGGAACCCTCGATCGACGGCAAGGGCAGCCATGGCGGCTATTGCGGCCCAGCGGTCAAGCCGATCGCGCTCAACATGGTGGCCGAGATCGCCCGCGATCCGGAAACCCGCGGCCTGCCGATCTCCGGCATCGGCGGCATCACGACATGGCGCGATGCGGCGGAGTTTCTCGTGCTCGGGGCCGGCAACGTGCAGGTCTGCACCGCCGCCATGACCTACGGCTTCAAGATCGTGCAGGAGATGATCACGGGGCTATCGACCTGGATGGATGCCAAGGGCCACCGGACGCTCGACGACATCACGGGCCGGGCGGTCCCCAACGTCTCGGACTGGCAGTATCTCAATCTCAACTATGTCGCCAAGGCCCGCATCGATCAGGATGCCTGCATCAAATGCGGCCGCTGCCATATCGCCTGCGAGGATACGTCGCATCAGGCGATCACGCAGTATGTCGATGGCATCCGGCATTTCGAGGTGATGGAGGACGAATGCGTCGGCTGCAATCTCTGCGTCAACGTCTGTCCCGTGCAGGACTGCATCACCATGGTCGCCCTGCCCCCGGGCACGCTCGACGAGCGCACCGGCAAGGTGGTCGATCCCGCCTATGCGAACTGGACGACGCACCCGAACAACCCGATGTCCCGGCAGGCAGCGGAGTAGCGGGAAAGAGCGATGGCGCGGGTGAAACGCATCATCGCGCGCCGATCACAGCCTGCCGCGCACAAAGCCGGCAGGCCGAACGTCGGGATGCTCAGAGCGCCATATCCGGAACGCGCTTCACGTCGCCGCTCGGAAGGGCGGCCGGCGCGGTCGCGCCGATGGCGGGAGGCGCGATGGCGAGCTGGAGGCGCTCGCTCGTCGCCGCCCAGGCAAGTGCCAGCGCCTCAGGGTCGTCGTTGAGCTTCTTGCCGTAGCTCGGCACGATGGCCTGCACCTTGGCCTGCCATTCCGGCGTTGCGAGACGCTCGGCAAAGACCTTCTTCAAGACGTCCAGCATGATCGGCGCAGCCGTCGACGCCCCCGGGGAGGCGCCCAGAAGCGCCGTGATCGTGCCGTCGGCCGAGGCGACGATTTCGGTGCCAAGCTTCAGCACGCCGCCCTTTTCGGGGTCGCGCTTGATGATCTGCACGCGCTGCCCGGCCTGCCACAGGCGCCAGTCTTCGCCCTTGGCCTGCGGGAAATACTCGCGCAGGGCCGCGAGGCGATCCTCGTCGGACATCAGCAGCTGACCGGCGAGATACTGGACAAGGCTGAACTCGTTGATGCCCACCTGCAGCATCGGCCAGATATTGTCGAGCGTCACCGAGGCCGGAAGATCGAAGTAGGAGCCGTCCTTCAGGAACTTGGTCGAGAAGGTCGCGAAGGGTCCGAACAGCACGACCTGCTTGCCATCCAGCATGCGCGTGTCGAGATGCGGCACCGACATGGGCGGCGCGCCGACCGACGCCTGACCATAGGCCTTCGCCAGATGCCGGCTGACGATCTCGGGCTTTTCGCAGACGAGGAACGATCCGCCGACGGGGAAGCCGGCATAGTCGGCCGCTTCGGGAATGCCCGACATCTGCAGGAGCGGCAGGGCACCGCCGCCGGCGCCGAGGAAGACGAATTTCGCGTTGATCACGCCTTTCTGGACGCCCGTGCGCGTATCGGCATAGCTGACGCGCCAGGTGCCGTCCTCGTTACGGGTGATCTCCTGCACCTCGCTCGAAGCGGTCAGGCTGAAGGTCGGCTGGGTCTTCAGATGCGTGACGTACTGGCGGGTGATCTCGCCGAAATTCACGTCGGTGCCGAGCGGCGACCATGTGGCGGCCAGCGTCTGCGACCGGTCGCGGCCTTCCATCATGATGGGAACCCACTTGGCGATCTCGTCATGATCGCGCGAGAACTTCATGCCGGAGAACAGCGCGCTCGCCTTCAGCGCCTCGAAGCGCTTTTCCAGGAATTCCGTATTGTCGTCGCCCCAGACGAAGCTCATATGCGGCGTCGAGTTGATGAAGGAGCGCGGATCCTTCAGGACGCCGCGATCGACCTGATGTGCGAGGAACTGGCGGGAAACCTGGAAGGATTCGTTGATGCCGACGGCCCGGCTGATGTCGACGTTTCCGTTCGAATCCTTCGGGGTGTAGTTCAGCTCCGCCAGCGCGGAATGCCCGGTGCCGGCATTGTTCCAGCCGTTGGAGCTCTCGAGCGCCACATCATCCAGCCGCTCGATCATCTCGATCGACCAGGACGGCTCCAGCTCGTTGACGAGCACGCCGAGCGTCGCGCTCATGATGCCGCCGCCGACGAGAAGCACGTCCACCGTCTTTTCGGGCGCAAGAGCCCAGCTGGGCAGCGAGGACAAGGTGAGAGCGGCCGCACCGGTTGCCGCAGAACCGAGAAGTTGCCGACGACTTATGGCCAGATGCTGCGAAGTTCCCGAACGCGGAGCGCCGCTATCTTTTTCACCGGCCATGTCAACCTCACGTCTTGTTAGTCCTCCCGAGATCGCCGTATAAGCGAATCCTTTTTTGGTGACAAGGCAATTTGTCGCAGCACGAAGCCCGGCGAGAGTCGCCCATTCCGGGACATCGCGTCGGCCCGTGCGGGATGGACAGCGGTTCGTTTGCGAGCGACCTGCGGCGACCGCCGAAAAGTGCCCATCCGCACGACGCCGGATGGGCCGGGGCATCAAAACGTGATGACCACCTTGCCGAACGGGCCTCGATCCAGATGCGCGAACGCGTCCGGCACCGCATCGAAACCGTAGCGTCGGTCGATGACGGGCTTCAGCCCCTTGGCGTCTATCGCCCGGACGAAATCCTCCAGCGCCCGGCGATGGCCGACGCCGATCCCCTGGACGACAGGGCTCTTGAGAAGCAACAGACCTGCGGGCCCGGACAGGTCGAAGCCTTCGAGCACGCCGATCACCGAAATCCTTCCGCCGACCGCGACGGCGGCCAGCGACTGCGTAAAGCCTTCGCCGCCGGCAAGGTCAAGCACATGATCGATGCCGTCATCCCCTGTGATCTCGAGCACCTTCTCGACCCATCCCTCCCGCATCAGGAGATGATCCGCGCCGAGCGCTTTTGCCCGGGTGAGCTTTGCGGCACTGGACGAGGTGACGAAGACCTCCGCACCGTATGCCTTGGCGATCGCGAGACCGAACATCGCAACACCGCCGGTGCCCTTGATCAGAACGCGCTCTCCCGCCTGCAGCTTGCCTTGCTCGATCAGGGCAAACCATGCCGTAAGACCCGCGCAGGGCAACGTACTGGCCTCCGCCGCATCCAGCGTCTCGGGCGCATGCGAGAACCAGTCCTCGGGAAACGTCACCATCTCCGACAGGACGCCGGGACTGGCGCCGCCGAGGGCGCGATAGGGCGGCGTGCGCGCATTGCCAAGGGGTTTGCCGTCGATCCACATGGGCGAGAATGTCGAGATGACCCGGTCGCCCACCTTGAAGCGTATTGCCTGCGGCCCCACCGCTTCCACCACACCGGCCATGTCGGATGCTGGGACGAAGGGAAAGCGAAGAGCCAGGCCCATCCCCGTCTCCAGCACCAGCTTGTCGCGATAGTTGAGCGAGACGGCCTCGGTGCGAACGAGCACCTCCGTGCCCACCGGAGAAACGATCTCCGCGGTGCCTTGAGCGAGATTGCCCGGCCCTAGGGTGCTCAGTTGCCACTGCCTGGTTTTCCGTACCATGTCCAACTCCTTTTTCACTGGAGACCCGACATTACCGGTGAACGCGCTTCGGCAGTTATGATAGTATTTCGCCAGATCGGTTCCCCGGAAGATACAATGCTCGACCTTCGCGATATCCCCGTTTTCATCCAGACGGCGGAGTCCGGCAGCTTTTCCGCCGCCGCGATCCGGCTCAACCTCACCCGCTCGGCGGTCGCCAAGACCATCGCCCGCATGGAGCGGCGGCTGGGTGTTCGCCTGTTTCATCGCACGACGCGCTCCCAGAGCCTGACCGAGGAGGGCATTCTCTTCCACGAGCGTTGCCTGAGGGCCCTGGAGGAAATTCGCGCCGGCGAGGCCATGCTCGAGTCCGGGCGCACGGAGATCCGGGGCAGGTTGCGCATCGCGCTGCCGGTCGTTCTCGGCCGCACCTGCATCGCGCCCATTCTCACGCGGCTTCTGGCCGAGCATCGCGGTCTGGAACTGGACCTCTCCTTCAGCGATCGCCTCGTGGATTTTCTGGAGGACGGGTTCGATCTGGCGGTGCGCAACGGTGTGCTTCGGGACGACAGCGACGTGATGTCCCGTCTGATCGCCCGTCAGCGCATGACCGTCTGCGCCGCGCCGGCCTATCTGGATGCCCATGGCGAGCCGCAGACGCTGGAGGATATCGATCGTCACGAGACGATCGTCTACACGCGAAAAGGGGTCAAGCGCTCCTGGCTGTTCCCGACGCCCGACATGCCGGGGCGCAGCCTGGTCCCGCGCGCACGGCTGCAGCTCGACGATCTCAACGCGATCGCCGACGCCGCCTGCGCCGGTTACGGCCTTGCCTGGATGCCGTGCTGGCTCGTGCGCGACCTTATTGCCGAGGGACGATTGCGCCAGGTTCTCCCGTCGACGCAGGGCTTCGCCTTCCCAAGCCATGTGATCTGGCCGAAATCGCCGATCATGCTGCCGAAGACACGGCTGGTGATAGACCGGCTCGCGGCCGAGCTTCCGCTGGCGATGGGCTGACGCTGCGGCTGGCCCCGCAGCACCGGCGCGTCGCAATTCGTGCGTTGCTCCGCGTCGGAATCTGGCCGATAAGCATGCTGTGATCAACCGTTGGGACCGGAGCCCGCTTGAAACGCGATCGTTCGAAGCTGCGCAAGCGCCTGCACATCTGGACCGGCGTATGCCTGGGACTGTTTCTGCTCACGCACTTCCTCAACCATGCGCTCGGTCTCATCTCGATCGACGCCATGGAGCGCGGCCGGGATCTCTTCAACGACATCTGGCGCAGCCTGCCGGGAACCGTCGCGCTTTACGGGTCGCTTGCCGTCCATTTCGTGCTGGCGCTCGATGGGCTGCGGCGGCGACAGACGCTGCGGATGCCGCTGCGCGAGGCGCTGAAGATCGGGCTGGGGCTTGCTTTGCCCTTCCTGCTGATCAGCCATGTCACCGTCACCCGCATCGACTGGATGCTGTCGGGCTACTCCGCCGATTATCGCGATATCCTGCCGCGCATCTGGTCGCGAACCGGGAACACCGTCTGGCAGTCCGCGGCACTGATCATCGCCTGGGCGCACGGCTGCCTCGGCTTCTGGTTCTGGATGCGCGGCCGGGACTGGTATCCGCGCATGGCGCTGACGCTCTATACGCTGGCATTTCTGGTCCCCGTGCTGTCGCTGCTCGGCTTCATGGTCGCCGCCCGCGCTCTCGGCCCCGCCATGCCGTCCAATGCCTGGTTCATGTCGGGCCGCACCGATCCCGCCATTCTGGCCGAGATCCGCCAGGCCATCTTCTACACCCTTGCGGCCTGCATCGGCTTCACGCTGCTCTGGCGGTCCTTCCCCATCCGCGGCAAGGTGCGGATCCGCTATCCCGATGGCAGAGTGCTGTCGGTCGCACGCGGCTTCTCGGTGCTCGAAGCCAGCCGGTCCGCCGGCATTGCGCATCTTTCCGTCTGTGGCGGACGCGGTCGCTGCTCGACCTGTCGCGTGCGGGTGACGGAGGGGCTGGAGGGCTTGCCGCCGCCGAGCGACGGGGAACGCCAGACGCTGATCCGCATTCGCGCCGGCGAGAATGTCCGCCTCGGCTGCCAGCTCCGTCCGACCCACGACGTGTCGATCGCCCCCGTGCTCGGGGCCGACAATGTCGGCGTGCGCCCCCAGATCGGCGAGGACGTCGCGGCCGGTCGCGAACGCCGCATCGCGGTGCTGTTCTGCGACCTGCGCGATTTCACGTTGCTGACCCAGCAGCAGCTGCCCTTCGATACGGTCTTTCTGCTCAATCGCTATTTCGAGACGATCGGCGAGGCGGTCGAGGGCGCCGGCGGCGTCATCGACAAGTTCATCGGCGATGGCGTGCTCGCGATCTTCGGCCTCACCGGCCGGATCGAGGACGCCTGCGCCAATGCGCTGGAAGCCACGGCGCGGATTGCCCGCGGCATGGAGACGCTGAACCGCAACTTCACCAGCGAACTCGACAAGCCGCTGCGCATCGCCATGGGCATGCATGCCGGACCGGCGATTATCGGCCATATCGGCTATGGCCGCGCCTCGTCCCTGACGGCCGTCGGCGACACCATCAACGCGGCGAGCCGCCTCGAAGGCTTCGCCAAGGAATACGATGCACAGCTCGCCGTCTCCGCCGATGTCATCCGCTATGCCGGGCTGACGCTGGGCGACCGCGACAGCCACGACATCGCGATTCGCGGCCGCAAGGGCACGCTGGAGACGCTGATCGTCGAGAACGCCGAAGAGATCGGCACGCTGCTGGCCGTGGCCCGCGACACGAAGGCGGCCGTGGCGCAAGCCGCACGCACCGGCGCCTGATCAGGCCGAAGATCCACCGGCGGCCGGCCCGCCAACCGCAAGACCATTGACGAAGAGATGCTCCAGAAACCGGGCCGCATCCTCGAAACGGCCCTCGCCGGCCCGGTCCTTGCCGAGCACCGCCCGCACCTGCACGTCGAAGTCGGCATAATGCTGGGTCGTCGCCCAGATGGCGAAGATCAGGTGATAGGGATCGCATTTGGCGATCTTGCCGGCCTTGGCCCAGGCGCGGATGACCTTGGCCTTTTCATCGACCAGCGACTTCAGCGGCCCCATCAGCGCATCCTCGATGCGCGGCGCGCCTTGCAGCACCTCATTGGCGAAGAGCCGGCTCTCGCGCGGAAAATCCCGCGCCATTTCGAGCTTGCGCCGGATATAGCTGCGGATCTCGGTCACCGGATTGCCCTCCGCATCGAATTCGCGCAGCGGATCGAGCCAGCTGTCGAGCACCCGCTCGATCAGCGCCAGGTGCATCGCCTCCTTGGTGCGGAAATAATAGAGCAGGTTCGGCTTCGACATGCCCGCGACCTCGGCGATCTGGTCGATGGTGCTGCCGCGAAAACCGTTGGTCGCGAAGACCTCCAGCGCCGCTTCCAGAATGAGCTCTTCCTTCTCCTCCTGGATTCGCGTCCGCCGCTGCGTTCTCGCTGCTCTCGGCAATGCCATCCCACGCCCCCTTCGCCGGCCTTCCGGCCGCCCTGTCCGTCACGTCGCACTGCAGCTTTTTCGTTTTTTTGCTTTTCCGTCTTGAGTGCGGCAACGGAAGTTGTAATGTTTACCAACCGGTTAAATTATCAGTCACTTCAATGACAAACGCAACGACTGATACGAGGGCGAACAAAAAGAATGTCCCATTCGACCGGCGGGAACAATGCCATCGAACGTCAGGCCCGATCGCGCCATTGCGCATCGCCACGTTCGAACAAAGAGGGATGAAGCCATGGCAGCACCAGGCGAAAATATGCGTGTCGACGCCGACCGTCTTTGGGACAGTCTCATGCAGATGGCGCAGATCGGCCCCGGCATTGCCGGCGGCAACAATCGCCAGACGCTGACCGATGCGGATGCCGAAGGCCGCAGCCTGTTTGCGACCTGGTGTCGCGACGCCGGCATGACCATGGGCGTCGATGCCATGGGAACCATGTTTGCGACCCGTCCCGGCACCGACCCGGATGCCCTGCCCGTCTATGTCGGCTCGCATCTCGACACCCAGCCGACCGGCGGAAAATATGACGGCGTGCTCGGCGTGCTCGCGGGACTGGAGGTCGTGCGCACCATGAACGATCTCGGCCTGAAGACCCGGCACCCGGTGGTCGTCACCAACTGGGCGAACGAGGAAGGCGCGCGCTTTGCTCCGGCCATGCTGGCTTCGGGCGTCTTTGCCGGTGTCCACACGCTCGACTACGCCTATAGCCGCCGGGATCCGGAGGACAAGACCTATGGCGACGAGCTGAAGCGGATCGGCTGGCTGGGCGAGGAAGAGGTGGGCGCGCGCAAGATGCACGCCTATTTCGAATATCACATCGAGCAGGGCCCCATTCTGGAGGCGGAGAACAAGGCGATCGGCGTCGTCACCCACTGTCAGGGCCTCTGGTGGCTGGAGTTCACGCTGACCGGCCGCGAGGCACATACCGGCTCGACGCCGATGGCACTGCGCGTCAATGCCGGGCTTGCCATGTCGCGCATCGTCGAGATGGTGCAGACCGTGGCCATGGGCGAGCAGCCGGGCGCGGTCGGCGGCGTCGGCCAGGTGTTCTTTTCCCCGAACTCGCGCAACGTCCTGCCTGGCAAGGTCGTCTTCACCGTCGATATCCGCACGCCCGACCAGGCGAAGCTCGACCGCATGCGCGCGACGATCGAGGCGGAGGCCGCCCGGATCTGCGATGATCTCGGCGTCGGCTACGCGGTCGAGGCCGTCGGCCATTTCGACCCCATCACCTTCGACCCGACGCTGGTCGCGCGCGTCCGCACCGCTGCCGAAAAGCTCGGCCTCAGCCACATGGACATCATCTCCGGCGCCGGCCACGATGCCTGCTGGGCAGCGAAGGTGGCGCCCGCAACGATGATCATGTGCCCCTGCGTCGGCGGCCTCAGCCACAACGAGGCGGAGGAGATTTCCAAGGACTGGGCCAGCGCCGGCTGCGACGTGCTGTTTCATGCGGTGGTGGAGACGGCGGGGATTGTGGAGTAGGATCGAGCGCGAGAACAGCAGGAGAACCACGATGGGACGTCCGAGAGAATTGTCGCCGGAAGAACGGGCGGACCTCATGAGACGGGGTTATCGTCCGGTCGAGGTCTGGGTTCCCGTTACCGATGATAGGGCATTTCAGGAGCAGCTTCAGCAGGAGGCACAACGGATCGCAGCGTCCGATGAGGAAGACGAAATCATGGACTGGATCGCGGCGGTCGGGCCGGTGGACTGGGACGAGCCATGAAACTCAGCCGGGGAGATGTCGTGATTGCGGTTTTTCCCGCTGAACTTGGAAAACCCAGACCTGCCGTCATCATGCAGGCAGATGCCTTCATCGAGCCTTTGAGCAGCATTCTTGCATGTCCGATGACAACATATCTGATCGACGCACCCGTACTTCGGCCCATCGTTGCGCCGACCACTGAAAACGGTTTGCAGCACGTCTCTCAAGTTATGGTCGAAAAAATCTCGCCGCTGAAAAAGGATGTCATTCGTCAACGAATCGGCCGGCTTGGGCCCGCGGATATGACAAGGCTCGAAATAGCTCTGACGCTGGCCGTCGGCCTGACTTATCCCTCTCCCCCCGACGAGTAAGAAGAAACAACAACGGGAACATCCATGACCACCATCATCAAGAACGGCACCATCGTCACCGCCGATCTCACCTACGCCGCGGACATCCGCATCGAGAACGGCGTCATCGCCGAGATCGGGCCGAACCTGACCGGAGGCGACACGCTGGACGCGACGGGCTGCTACGTCATGCCCGGCGGTATCGATCCGCATACCCATCTCGAAATGCCGTTCATGGGCACCTACTCGGCCGACGATTTCGAGAGTGGCACCCGCGCGGCGCTCGCCGGCGGCACGACGATGGTGGTGGATTTCGCGCTGCCGAACCCCGGCCAGTCGCTGCTCGACGCGCTCGACATGTGGCACAACAAAACCTCGCGCGCGGCCTGCGACTATTCCTTCCACATGGCGATCACCTGGTGGGGCGCGCAGGTCTTCGAGGAGATGGAGACGATCGTCCGCGACAAGGGCATCAACACCTTCAAGCACTTCATGGCCTACAAGGGCGCGCTGATGGTCGATGACGACGAGATGTTCGCCTCGTTCCAGCGCTGCGCGGAGCTTGGCGCCCTGCCGCTCGTCCATGCCGAGAACGGCGACGTGGTGGCGCAGATGCAGGCCAAACTCATGGCAGACGGCAATGACGGGCCGGAGGCGCATGCCTATTCCCGTCCGCCGGAGGTCGAGGGCGAGGCGACGAACCGCGCCATCATGATCGCCGACATGGCCGGCTGCCCGGTCTATATCGTCCACACCTCCTGCGAGCAGAGCCACGAAGCCATCCGTCGCGCCCGGCAGAAGGGCTCCCGAGTCTATGGCGAGCCCCTGATCCAGCATCTGACGCTGGACGAAAGCGAATATGCCAATCCCGACTGGGACCACGCCGCCCGGCGCGTGATGTCGCCGCCCTTCCGCAGCAAGCAGCATCAGGACAGCCTCTGGGCCGGCCTCTCCTCCGGCTCGCTGCAGGTCGTCGCAACCGACCATTGCGCCTTCACCACGCAGCAGAAGCGCTCCGGCATCGGCGACTTCCGCAAGATCCCCAACGGCACCGGAGGCCTCGAAGACCGCATGCCGATGCTCTGGACCCACGGCGTCGCCACCGGCCGCATCACCATGAACGAGTTCGTCGCCGTGACCTCGACCAACATCGCCAAGATCCTCAACATCTACCCGAAGAAGGGGGCGATCCTCGTCGGGGCCGACGCCGACCTCGTCGTCTGGGACCCGAAGCGGACGAAGACCATCTCGGCGAAGACCCAGCAATCGGCGATCGACTACAACGTCTTCGAGGGAAAGACCGTGACCGGCCTGCCCCGCTACACCCTGACCCGCGGCGTGGTCGCGATCAAGGAGGATACGGTCAAGACGCAGGAGGGCCATGGCGCCTTCGTGCGCCGCCCGCCGGTCACGCCCGTCGCAAAGGCGCTCTCGACCTGGAAGGACATCACCGCCCCGCGCAAGGTCACCCGCACCGGCATTCCGGCGAGCGGCGTCTGATGCGCATGCTGGCACTCCTTGCCGCCTGCGGCTGCGTCTCCGGCGTCAGCATCGCCGCGCCCAGCTTTCTCGACGGCGCCTATGGCAATGCGGAGGGCTGTGTCTACGCAAAGACCGGCGAATCGAGCGGGGCCGATATCTTCTTCCTTCTCAACGACGAAGGCATCACCACCGCGACGGCCTATTGCCAGTTCGAGGGAACGGCCGCGAAGACCGCCTCCGGCTTCACCATACGCACCCAATGCGACGCCGAAGGCGAACTCGGCCCGAAGGAGACCGTCGCGCTCGACAGGAGCGCGAAGGGCTATACGATCCGTTTCAAGGACGGCACCACATGGGGACCGCTTTCGCAATGCCGCAGATGATACCCGACGCCGCCTCTCCGAGCACCCGCTCCGTGGTCTCCGCCCGGGACCTCGGCCTCACCTTCAAGACGGACGACGGCCCGGTCACCGCGTTGACGGGGGTCAACCTCGACGTCCGCAAGGGCGATTTCGTCTCCTTCATCGGCCCCTCCGGTTGCGGCAAGACCACGTTCCTGCGCGTCATCGCCGATCTCGAAAAGCCGACATCCGGCACCATCACCGTCAACGGCACGACGCCGCAGGATGCGCGCAAGAACCGCTCCTACGGCTATGTCTTTCAGGCCGCAGCCCTCTATCCCTGGCGCACGATCGAAGAGAACATCGCTTTGCCGCTGGAGATCATGGGCTACGGCGCGGCCGACAGGCAGGCGCGGATCGAGCGCACGTTGGCGCTGGTCAATCTCTCCGGCTTCGGCAAGAAATTCCCCTGGCAGCTCTCTGGCGGCATGCAGCAACGCGCCTCCATCGCCCGCGCGCTCGCCTTCGACGCCGATCTGCTGCTGATGGACGAACCCTTCGGCGCACTCGACGAGATCGTCCGCGACCACCTGAACGAGCAGCTCCTCGAACTCTGGGCGCGCACCGAAAAGACCATCTGTTTCGTCACCCACTCGATCCCCGAGGCCGTCTATCTCTCCACCAGAATCGTCGTCATGAGCCCGCGGCCGGGCCGGATCACCGACGTCATCGAGTCGACATTGCCGCGGGAGCGCCCGCTGGATATCCGCGAGACACCGGAGTTTCTGGAGATCGCCAGCCGGGTGCGCGACGGGTTGCGGGCGGGGCACAGCTATGACGAGTAGTGCGGGGTTGGGGGAGGAAAGAAGGAAGACCCTCTCTGCCCTGCCGGGCATCTCCCCCACAAGGGGGGAGAGGACTTGGGGCGCGCGCATCGCTTCTGTCCTGAACGTTTTCGGCTGGATCGAGCGGCCAGCCACGAGTCCTCTCCTCCCTTGTGGGGGAGATGGCCGGCAGGCCAGAGAGGGCCTTCCTTCTTCACCCCACCGCCGTCTCGCCGGGACCACCCGAACCATGGCCCACTCCAACAACCCAGAGAGGGACTTCTTTCATCACCCCATCACCGCCGGGGTGCCCTACCCATGACCGCCCGCGAAAAAATCCTCCCCGTCCTCACCATTCTCGCGGCCCTGCTCGCGCTCTGGTACGCTGCGGCCGTCTTCCTCAATGCGCCGTTCGAGCGCGACACCGCCGCCCGGGCCGGCACGACCATCACTTTTTCGGAGATCCTGCCGCGGACGATGGCGCAGGCGCGGCCTGTTCTGCCGGCGCCGCATCAGGTGCTGGCCGAGCTGTGGGACACCACGATCAACAAGCCGGTGACCTCCAAGCGCAGCCTCGTCTACCACGCCTGGATCACGCTCTCCGCCACGCTCGTTGGCTTCGGGCTCGGCACGCTGCTGGGCATCACGCTGGCCGTCGGCACCGTGCACAACCGGGCGATGGACCGCTCGCTGATGCCCTGGATCATCGCCAGCCAGACCATCCCGATCCTCGCCATTGCGCCGATGATCATCGTCGTGCTGAACGCCATCGGCATATCCGGCCTTTTGCCGAAAGCGCTGATCTCGACCTACCTCTCCTTCTTCCCGATCGCCGTCGGCATGGTGAAGGGCCTGCGCAGTCCGGAACAGATCCAGCTCGACCTGATGCGCACCTACAATGCCAGTTCCTCGCAATTGTTCTGGAAGCTCCGGTGGCCGGCCTCCATGCCCTATCTGTTCACCTCGCTGAAGGTGGCGGTCGCGATCGCGCTGGTCGGGGCCATCGTCGGCGAATTGCCGACGGGCGCCGTCGCGGGGCTCGGGGCGCGCCTGCTGGCCGGGTCCTACTACGGACAGACGGTGCAGATCTGGTCCGCGCTGTTCATGGCCGCCGGCCTTGCCGCCGTCCTCGTCCTCATCGTCGGCGCGGCCCATAGCGCGGTGTTGCGCCGCATGGGAGCCCGCCCGTGAACGCCATCCTTCCCGCTATCCTCTTCTGGCTCTTCGCCTGGGCGCTCAATGCGTGGCTGGTGCGCCGGACGCCGGCCTCCAAGACCTGGGACCGTGTGATCCGCCTCGTCGTGCCGGTCCTCTTCGGCGTCAGCCTGCTCGTCCTGTGGGAAGGCTTCGTGCGCGGCTTTGCTGTGCCTGCCGTGCTGCTGCCGCCGCCCTCCATGATCTGGACGCGGCTGATCTCGTCTCTGCCGACGCTCTGGGCGGATTTCCGCCAGACGTTCCTCAAATCCGTGCTCACCGGCTATATCGCCGGCTGCGGCCTCGGCTTCCTCGTCGCCATCGCCATCGATCGCTCACCCTTCCTGCAGAAAGGTCTGCTGCCGCTCGGCAATTTCGTCTCGGCCCTCCCCGTCGTCGGCATCGCCCCGATCATGGTCATGTGGTTAGGCTTCGACTGGCCCTCAAAGGTCGCCGTCGTCGTCATCATGACCTTCTTCCCCATGCTCGTGAACACGGTGACGGGCTTGGCCAGCGCCAGCAGCATGGAGAAGGACCTGATGCAGACCTATGCGGCCTCCTGGTTCCAGACGCTGGTCAAGCTGCGGCTGCCGGCCGCCTGGCCCTTCATCTTCAACGCGCTGAAGATCAACTCGACGCTGGCGCTGATCGGTGCCATCGTTGCGGAGTTTTTCGGCACGCCGATCGTCGGCATGGGCTTTCGCATCTCCACCGAGGTCGGGCGCATGAATGTCGACATGGTCTGGGCGGAAATCGCTGTGGCGGCACTGGCCGGCTCGGTGTTTTATGGTGTGGTCGCGCTGGTGGAACGCGTCGTCACCTTCTGGCATCCGTCCGTCCGCGGTGGACGGGCGTAAAAAAGACGAACGATAACAAAGGGAACGCACATGAAACGGACAATCGCATCGCTTCTCATGTCCAGCGCGCTGACGCTGGCCGCCTTCGACGCCATGGCGGCAGACAAGGTAACGCTGCAGCTGAAATGGGTCACGCAGGCCCAGTTCGCCGGCTATTACGTCGCCAAGGACATGGGCTTCTACGAGGCGGAAGGCCTCGACGTCGAGATCAAGCCGGGCGGCCCGGATATCGCACCGCCGCAGGTCATCGCAGGCGGTGGCGCCGATGTCGTGGTCGACTGGATGCCGTCGGCGCTTGCCACGCGCGAGAAGGGCGTCGCCCTCGTCAACATCGCCCAACCCTTCAAGAAATCCGGCATGATGCTGACCTGCCTGAAGGAAAGCGGCGTCGCGACCCCGGCCGACTTCAAGGGCAAGACGCTCGGCGTCTGGTTCTTCGGCAACGAATATCCGTTCCTCTCCTGGATGAGCCAGCTCGGCCTCAAGACGGATGGCGGGCCGGACGGCGTGACCGTTCTGAAGCAGGGCTTCAACGTCGATCCGCTGATCCAGAAGCAGGCCGCCTGCATCTCCACCATGACCTATAACGAGTACGGCCAGGTTCTCGACGCCGGCATCAAGCCGGAAGACCTCGTCACCTTCAAATACGAGGACCAGGGCGTCGCGACGCTGGAAGACGGCCTTTACGTGCTCGAGGACAAGCTGAAGGACCCGGCCTTCAAGGAGAAGATGGTCAAGTTCGTCCGCGCCTCCATGAAGGGCTGGAAATATGCCGAGGAGCATGTGGACGAAGCCGCCGGCATCGTGCTGGAAAACGACGCCACCGGCGCCCAGACCGAAGAGCACCAGAAGCGCATGATGGGCGAGATCGCCAAGCTCACGGCCGGCTCGAGCGGTGCACTGGACGAGGCCGACTACACTCGCACCGTCGCCTCCCTCATGAAGGGCGGCTCCGACCCCGTCATCACCAAGGAGCCGGCCGGCGCCTGGACGCACGAGATCACCGACGCAGCCCTGAAATAGGCCAGCCGCACGAGAGCATTCGGCAACGCGCGGCTTCGGTCGCGCGTTTTGCGTTCCGCCTGAAAAATGCCTGATCCCGACGCCATATACCGTAAAGACTGCCGCATTTGCGCGGGTTCGGTGACGTGCGAGGGCGGCTTTCGCCTCCATTTCGACAAGCATCCGAAACGGGATGATGGTATAGACGCTCAAGGGTGCAGTGCCGCGGGGGCGGGACGCGTGCCGGGAGATGGCGGGGCGGCAAGGCGACACGATCGCCTTTCAGCAACTTTCGACAGTGAGGACAGGCCGATGGCTGGTGAAGGTACGTTTGCAAACGGCATGCGCACGGCTGCGCGGGTTCCCGCACTTGTGACGGCGCTTCTGCTGGCGGCGGCACCCGTAGTGACGCGCGAGGCCTTGGCGCAGGACGCAATGCCGCCCGCAGCGGACGCACAAGCGGCGCCGGAGACGTCCTACCCCTCCATCGTCGTCACCAAAGCCGAAATACGGACGGTCACCGACCGCGTGATCGCGACGGGAACCATTCAGGCCGTCGAGGAGACCTTCGTGCAGCCGCTGGTCGAAGGCCTGTCGATCCGCAGTCTCGCCGTCGATATCGGCGATACCGTCAAGGCCGACGGCATCATGGCCACGCTGAACGACGACGCCCTGCTTCTGACCCGCAGCGAGAACGAGGCGAACCTTGCCCGGGCGCGCGCCTCGCTCGCCCAGTACAAGGCGCAGCTGGTGGAAGCACAGGCGAACGCCCAGGAAGCTGTCCGCGTCTCCGCACGCAATGCGAAGCTCAAGGAAGCCGGCTCCGTCTCGACGGCACTTGCCGACCAGACGGAAGCGGCCGCTGCCGCGGCGCTGGCCCGCGTCAATTCCGCCGAGCAACTGATCGCGGTGGCGCAATCCGACATCAAGGTCGTCGAAGCGCAGATCTCCGATGTCGATCTCCGCCTCGCCCGCACCGTCGTCAAGGCGCCCGTCGCCGGCGTGGTCTCGGCGCGGACAGCCAAGGTCGGCGCCATTGCCGCGGGCTCCGGTCAGCCGCTCTTCACCATCATCCGCGATGGCGCGGTGGAAATGCGCGCCGACATCTCGGAAAGCGATCTCCTGAAGCTCGCGGTCGGGCAGAAGGCCACGCTGAAGCTTGCCGATAGCAGCGTTACGCTCGACGGCACGATCCGCCTGATCTCGCCGACCGTGGACGCCGACACCCGCCTCGGCACCGTCTTCATCAGCATCACCGAGCCGGAACGGGCGCGCGTGGGCATGTATGCGAATGCCCACATCACGGTCGAGGAAAAGCAGGCGCTGGCCCTGCCGCTGACCGCCGTGACCAGCGGCAAGACCGAAACCGTGGTGCGCAAGGTGCGCGACGGCGTGGTCGAGATGGCACGCGTCGTAACCGGCATTCAGGATGGCCGCTACATCGAGATCCGCACGGGCCTCGAAGACGGCGACGAGGTCGTGGCAAAGGCTGGCGCCTATGTTCGCGACGGCGACCGCATCACGCCGGTCAAGGCAGCGGCACCCGCCGACAAGACGGCCACCAACTGAGGACCGACCCGCCATGAACTTTTCGGCCTGGGCCATTCGAAATCCGATCGCACCGATCCTCACCTTCGTGCTGCTGATGTTCCTCGGCTATCAGTCGTTCAACACGCTGCCGATCACGCGTTTTCCCAATATCGACGTTCCCATCGTCTCCATCTCCGTCGCGCAGAGCGGCGCGGCCCCTGCCGAGCTGGAAACGCAGGTCACCAAGGAAATCGAGGATGCCGTCGCCGGCATCGCGGGCGTCAAGCACGTCACCTCCACCATCACCGACGGGATTTCCACGACCGCGGTGCAGTTCGAGATCGAGATCCCGACGAACCAGGCGGTGCAGGACACCAAGGACGCGATCGACCGCATCCGCGGCGACCTGCCGGCCGGCATCGAGGAGCCGATCGTCGCCAAGGTCGATGTCGAGGGACAGGCGATCCAGACCTTCGCCGTCTCCGCGCCGGACATGACGCTGGAGGAGATCAGCTGGTTCGTGGACGACACGGTCAAGCGCTCGCTGCAGGGCCAGACCGGCATCGGCCGCATCGACCGCTACGGCGGCGCCGACCGCGAGGTGCGCGTCGAGCTCAACGAAAGCCGCCTGAACTCCTACGGCATCACGGCGACCGACGTCAACGCGCAGCTGCGCAAGATGAACACCGACCTCGGCTCCGGCCGCGGGCAGATCGGCGGCAGCGAACAGGCGATCCGCACGCTGGGCGACGCCCGCTCCGTCTCGGCGCTCGCCGATACGATGATCGCCATGCCGAACGGCCGCTTCGTGCGCCTCTCGGAGCTCGGCACCGTGACCGACACCTACGAGGAGCCGAAGAGCTTCTCGCGCTTCGACGGCACGCCCGTCGTCACCTTCGCCGTCTTCCGCTCCAAGGGCGCGAGTGAGGTCAGCGTCGCCGAAACCGTCGCGAAGTCGCTGGATGCCGTGCGCGCCGCCCATCCCGGCGTGTCGATCCAGCTGATCAACGACAGCGTCTACTTCACCTATGGCAACTACGAGGCCGCGCTTCACACGCTGATCGAAGGCGCGCTGCTGGCGGTCGCCGTCGTGCTTCTGTTCCTGCGCAACTGGCGGGCGACGCTGATTTCCGCCCTCGCTCTGCCGCTGTCGGCCATCCCCACCTTCTGGATCATGGACCTGCTCGGCTTCTCGCTGAACCTCGTCTCGTTCCTCGCGCTGACGCTGGCGACCGGCATTCTCGTGGACGATGCGATCGTCGAGATCGAGAACATCGCCCGGCACATCAAGATGGGCAAATCGCCCTATAAGGCGTCGATCGAGGCGGCGGACGAGATCGGCCTTGCCGTCATCGCCACCACCTTCACCATCATCGCCGTCTTCGTGCCGGTGTCGTTCATGCCGGGCATTCCCGGGCAGTACTTCATCCAGTTCGGCCTGACGGTGGCCGTCTCCGTGTTCTTCTCGCTCATGGTCGCCCGCCTCATCACGCCGGTCATGGCGGCCTATCTCATGCGTTCCGGCGATGGCGACGGGCATGGCGAAGAGCGTGACGGCCTGTTCATGCGCGGCTACACCTGGCTGGTCGCCGCCACCACACGGCGCTGGTACATGCGCTACCTCACGCTCTCCGTGGCGCTCGCCTTCCTCGTCGGCTCGGTCATGCTGCTGCTCACCGTGCCAGGAGGCTTCCTGCCGCCGGAAGACGCCTCGCGCATCGTGCTCTCGGTCGAGCTACCGCCGGATGCGATGCTGGAGGATACCGACCGCACGACCGCGGAAATCTACGACCGCATCAAGGACTTCCCGGGCGTCGAAGGCATCTTCGTGCTCGGCGGTGCCTCGCCGAAGGGCGATCTGGAGCTGCGCCGCGCCACCATCACCGTGATGCTGGAAAAGCTCGACCATTCGCTCGTCAACAAGCTGGTCAACACGCTGCTGGGCAACCTGCCGCTGGTCGGGCAATACATGCCGAAGCTGCCGCCGGCCGGCCGCATCATCCCGCAGTCGCAGATCGAAGCCCAGGTTTTCGCCGCCATCCATTCGATCCCGGATGTTCGCGTTCTCAAGCTGAACGACCGCGGCGAACGCGACCTCGCCTTCAACCTTCTCTCCAACAACGACGCCGCCCTGAACGAAGCTGTCGGCCTGCTGGAGGCACGGCTGCGCGACGAACCGACCCTTGCCAATGTCAGCCCGGACGGCGCCCTGCCCCGCCCGGAACTGCAGCTGCGCCCGCTTGCCGACCGCATGTCGCGCCTCGGCATCACCACGTCGCAGCTCTCAGACGTCGTGCGTGTCGCAACCATCGGCGATATCGATGCGGCGCTGACCAAGATCTCGCTGGACGACCGCCAGATCCCGATCCGCGTGCAGATCGACACCGGGCTGCGCACCGATCTCGCCGCCATCCGCAACCTCAAGATCCAGACGGCGTCGGGCGCGCTCGTGCCTATCTCCAGCGTCGCCGACATTTCCTATTCGGAAGGCCCGAGCTCCATCAAGCGCTACGACCGCTTCCGCGTCGTCACCATGGGCGCGGACCTGCCGGTGGGCGTCGCGCTGGACACGGCCTCCGGCCGCTTCGAGACGATCGCTGCGGAAACCAACCTGCCTCAGGGCGTTCGCTTCATCAAAAGTGGCGACTCGGAAGTGCAGGCCGAAATGCTGTCGGGCTTCATCCATGCCATGCTGCTCGGCCTGCTTCTGGTGCTCGTGGTGCTCATCCTCCTGTTCAAGGATGTCATCCAGCCCTTCACCATTCTCTTCTCGCTGCCGCTCGCCATCGGCGGCGTCGCGCTCGGCCTGATCGTCACCAACAATTCGCTCTCCATGCCCGTCCTCATCGGCATCCTCATGCTGATGGGCATCGTCACCAAGAACGCCATCCTGCTCGTGGATTTCGCCATCGAAATGAAGCGGCACGGCATGGAACGCGTCGATGCCATGGTGGAGGCCGGCCGCAAGCGCGCCCGCCCGATCGTCATGACCTCCATCGCCATGTCCGCCGGCATGCTGCCCTCGGCGTTGGGCGTCGGCGAAGGCGGCTCGTTCCGCGCGCCCATGGCCATCGCCGTCATCGGCGGCATCATCGTCTCCACCGTGCTGTCGCTGGTGGTCGTGCCCTCGTTCTTCCTGATCATGGACGACCTTTCCCGCCTCCTCGGCTGGTCCTTCGGCCGTCTGGTGGGCAAGAAAGAGGTGGAGACCGTCCCGCTCGAAAACACCGCGCTCACGGAAAAGCTCGCCGAGCAGTCCGAGACCATCGAAACCCTGCAGGCCCGGATCGACCGCCTGGAAAACCGCACCTCCCCCGGCACACTGCGCGCCGTCGGCGGCACCGTGGTCACGCATCCGGCACTGGCTGCGGAGTAGCCGGTAGAGGACGTCGAGCCTGCGGCCGCCCCTCACCCTAACCCTCTCCCCGCGCGCGGGGAGAGCGGACGTGGCGTGATCGGCGTTTCGATGCGGGGTGAAGTGGTGCCTCAAGTCTCTTCTCCCCGTCAAAACGGGGAGAAGATGCCGGCAGGCAGATGAGGGGCAGACGCGCACCGCAACCGAGCGGATTGCCGGAAAGCTCGACGGCTGCCTTACAACCCGCCCTCGACCCGCAGAAACTCCACGATCCGCTCCACACCCTCGCCGCGCTTCATGTCCGAAAACACGAACGGGCGGGACTGGCGCATGCGGTCGGCGTCGCGCTGCATGACGTCGAGATCGGCGCCGACATAAGGGGCGAGGTCCTTCTTGTTGATGACGAGAAGGTCGGATCGGGTGATGCCGGGCCCGCCCTTGCGGGGGATTTCCTCGCCCTGGCAGACGGAGATGACATAGAGCGTGATGTCCGCGAGATCGGGCGAGAAGGTGGCGGCCAGATTGTCGCCGCCGGATTCGATGAAGACGATGTCGAGGTCGGGAATGCGGCGGTTGAGGTCGGCGATGGCCTGCAGGTTGATCGTTGCGTCCTCGCGGATGGCGGTGTGCGGGCAACCGCCCGTCTCGACGCCGACGATCCTGTCGGAGGGCAGCGCCTGCATGCGCACCAGCGCTTCGGCGTCTTCCTGCGTGTAGATGTCGTTGGTGACCACCGCGACCGACCAGCGGTCGCGCATGGCCTTGCAGAGCTTGTCCGTCAGCGCCGTCTTGCCGGAGCCGACCGGACCGCCGATGCCGACGCGGAGGGGGCCATTGGAAGATGCCATGAGATGATCCTTTCAAGTGCGCATGTCGCGGTCGGCAGGTCCGCCTGGACGTCGGACGATGCGTCGATACGAAGAGAGTGAGCCTGTCCTTTTTCGGAAAGGCTCGGGACCGGGCGGGAGAGATGCCGCTCGGCAGGAATGCATATCCGTCCTCACGAGCGGAACAGCCGCGAGGTCAGGGTCTCGTGCCGGAGAGCGGCGATATCAGCGAGAAGTGCGGTGGAGCCGAGATCGTCCAGCGAGCTTGCCGCCGCGCGCGCGGCCGTCGCCGCGATCTCGCCTTCCAGCGCCGCCAGCACTGCGATGCCGGCGCGCTGTCCGAGCACGCCGCAGCGGATCGCCACCGAAACCTGGTTGGATGCCGTCGCGTGCAGATAGGCCGCAAGGGCGGGCTCGAGCCCCGTCGCATGTGCGCCGGCAACCGCACCGACAGCGACGGGATAGGCCATGCGCGACGGCATGTCATCGCCAGCCGTCGGCCACGCCGAAGCCGCTGCGAGAAAGGCCTCGCCCTGCAGCATCGTTTCCATCTGCCTCTCGCGGCTGCCGGCCATGGCGTCCGCCAGGGCTGCCACGGCATCGCGCCGCTCAGGGTCACCGGCCGCGCGGTAGCTTTCCGCAAGCAGCACCGCATCGTTCCAGCCTGTCCCCTCTGCAAGCGCGCCTGAAAGCCAGTCCTGAAGCGCAGCGGCATCCGCGATGCTGCCATCCACGACGGCCTGCTCGAGACCTGCCGAATAGGAGAAGGCACCGATGGGAAAGGCCGGCGACATCCAGGTGATCAGCCGGAGCAAGGCTTGCGTCTCGCCGCCTCTTCCCGTCTGGTTCGCCCCGTCGGTGAGCATGTCAGTCATGGGAATGGCGGTGCCCTTTGTCGTCATGTCCGTGCGCGTGATGATCGTGCTCGCTGTGGTTGTGGCCTTGGTGATCATGAGACGCGTGGTCGTGGCCGGCGTGATCATGCCCACCCCGATCATGAGACGCATGATCATGCCCGCCGTGATAGGCACCCCGCATCGGCTGGAACTGCGCGGTCACCTCGTTCACCTCGGCACCGAGCCCGATGAGCATGGCGCGGATGACGGGATCGCGCAGGATGACGATGCGATCCTCGCGGATTTCGGCCTGCAGATGCCGGTTACCGAGATGCCAGGCAAGCTCGATCAGGTGGAGCCGGTCGCGCGGCAGAATTTCGTAGAGCGGCTCTTCGACGGCGGCGATCAGGATATAACCGCCCTGCTCCAGCACCAGCGCATCGCCATCCGCCAGCATCACCGCCTGCTTCAGATCCAGCATGACGACATCGTCGTCGGGCAGATGCAGGAGCTTGCGCCTGAGATGACGCTGATCGTGCGGCAGGCGCAGCAGGGCGACGGGCGTGATATCGGCCGGGGCCGGCGAGACGATGGACGTGGAGCGATAGGGCATGGGGACCTCGATCAGTTGAACTGCGTGAGAGAGAAAGTGAGCGATACCGGCAGCGGATTCCAGAGGCCCGTGCGCAGGCCAGCGGCCCTCAGGCCCCGCGCCGTCCATGTGTTGCAGCCCGCCAGCGCTGTGAACCAGCCCGTGGCCTCGAAGAACCGGTCGTTCTGTCCGTAGCGCACATCGGGCACGGGCACGACCCGCCCGTCCTGCATCGCAAAGCTTGCCGCGATCATGTCGAGCAGCCGCGCATAGCCCTGCGGACCGATGTCGAAGCCTTGCACGGTCGGCGACGGTTCGGCAAGCGCGCCGACGACATCCACATGCAGCACGGCCCGATCGAGCGTCAGACCGCGCAGCAAGGGCAGCGGCTTCAGCGCCGCCCAGGTCGGCGTCTCCAGATAGAAACTCCGTCCGCCCCGGCCGAAGAGGATCCACCGCGCCGCGCCATCGCTGACCGGTACGCCGGCTTCGCCAAGAAACGGAAACCGCGCCAGGCTCTCCGCATCCACCGGAATGGCGATATCCGTATGGATCGGGTTGGAAAGAACGAGAATGCGCCGCGTGCCCTCGCCTGCCACCTCCCGCGACGCAAACAAAGGCTGCGGCACGATGGCCCCGAGGCCGGCTGCAAGCGCCAGCAGAAAAACCAGCAGCGACAGGCCGATCGACAGCCGCCGCAGAAACCTGCGCAAGCGCTTCATGCCGGCACGGCGGTGGCGGCGCGATGGCCGGCGGGCGTCAACGTCGCGGTCACCAGCATCTAGAACAGGAAATAGCGCTGCGCCATCGGCAGCACCGTCGCCGGCTCGCAGGTCAGCAACTCGCCATCAGCGCGCACCTCGTAGGTCTCCGGGTCCACCTCGATCACCGGTGTCAGGCTGTTGTGGATCATCGAGGCCTTGCCGATGCCGCCCCGCGTGTTCTTCACCGCCACCAGCCTCTTCTCCACGCCGAGCTTTGCCGCAAGGCCCGCATCCAGCGACGCCTGCGACACGAAGGTCACGGAAGAATTGGTGCGCGCCTTGCCGAAAGAGCCGAACATCGGCCGGTAGTGCACCGGCTGCGGCGTGGGAATGGAGGCGTTCGGATCGCCCATGGGCGCAGCCGCGATCATGCCGCCGAGCAGCACCATATCCGGCTTCACCCCGAAGAAGGCCGGGTTCCACAGCACGAGATCGGCGCGCTTGCCCACTTCGACCGAACCGATCGCGTGGCTGAGACCATGCGCGATGGCCGGGTTGATCGTGTATTTGGCGATATAGCGCTTCACCCGCATATTGTCGTTGTCGCCGGTCTCACTCGGCAGCCGGCCGCGCTGGCGCTTCATCTTGTCGGCCGTCTGCCAGGTGCGGATCGCCACTTCGCCGACCCGGCCCATGGCCTGGCTGTCGGACGAGATGATCGAGAAGGCGCCGATATCGTGGAGGATGTCTTCCGCCGCGATGGTTTCCTTACGAATGCGGCTTTCGGCAAAGGCGATGTCTTCCGGGATCGACGGCGACAGGTGGTGGCAGACCATCAGCATATCCAGATGCTCGGCCAGCGTGTTGATCGTGTAGGGCCGCGTCGGGTTGGTGGAGGACGGGATGACGTTCGGCTGGCCGCAGATCTTGATGATATCCGGTGCGTGCCCGCCGCCTGCCCCTTCCGTGTGGAAGGCATGGATGGTGCGGCCCTTGAGCGCGGCGATGGAATCCTCCACGAAGCCGCTTTCATTCAGCGTGTCGGTGTGGATCATCACCTGCACGTCGTATTCGTCCGCCACCGACAGGCAGCAATCGATCGCGGCCGGCGTCGTGCCCCAGTCCTCGTGCAGCTTCAGCGAGGTCGCCCCGCCGAGCACCATTTCGATCAGCGCGCCCGGCAGCGAGGCATTGCCCTTGCCGGCAAAGGCGAGGTTCATCGGAAAGGCGTCGGCGGCCTCGATCATCCGCGCCAGATGCCACGGCCCGGGCGTGCAGGTGGTGGCAAGCGTGCCATGCGCGGGGCCCGTGCCGCCGCCGAGCATGGTGGTCAGCCCCGACATCAGCGCCTCCTCGATCTGCTGCGGGCAGATGAAGTGGATGTGGCTGTCCATGCCGCCGGCGGTGATGATCTTGCCTTCGGCCGCGATCGCTTCCGTGCCGGGCCCGACGATGATATCGACATTCGGCTGGGTGTCGGGGTTACCAGCCTTGCCGATGGCGACGATCAGCCCGTCCTTCAGCCCGATATCCGCCTTGACGATGCCCCAGTGATCGACGATCAGCGCGTTGGTGATAACCGTGTCCACGGCGCCATCCGCCCGCGTCACCTGGCTCTGACCCATGCCGTCGCGGATGACCTTGCCGCCCCCGAACTTCACCTCGTCGCCATAGGTGGTAAAATCCTTCTCCACCTCGATGAACAGCTCCGTATCCGCCAGCCGCACCCGATCACCCGTCGTCGGGCCGAACATGTTGGCATAGGCGGCGCGGGACATCTTGTAGGACATGGTCTACCTCGAAAGTTCGGAGAAAAGGGGCGACCGCGCCGCAGCACGATCGAAGGTATAGGTGGTCCGGCAGCCATTGCGGCTGTTGATCTCGCCGATCAGGTGGTCGGCAAAATCGCCGGGATGTTCTTCATAGGAGCGCAGCGATGCGATCACGGCCTCGCGATCTTGCACGACGATCCGGGGCCGGTTCAGCATGTCGAAAATGAACGCGGAAACCGCGGGCCGCGCCATCTTCACCTTCTGCCGCAGAAGCCAGACGATCTCGACGAGGACGACGTGATGGATGAAGATCGAAGCGGACTCCCGGGCGAGAAAGGCGGTCGCCTGCTCACCCTGCTTGACGCCTTCGGCGTCGGTGATGGAGCCGAGGGCCAGCCACCGCATCACCATGTTGGTGTCGAGGCCGATCATTCCCCGCTCTCCCGAAAACCGGCATTCCGGGCTTCCCTGATCCAGTCATCCAGTTCCTCGCCGGTGATCGGCCGCTCCAGCTTCACGATCCCCCGCAAATCCTCGAAACTCGTCCCCGGCTTGCGGATTTCGACCGCGCCCGCCTCGTTGGCAACGAACTCGACCGCGTCCCCATCCTTCAGGCCGAGTGCCTTCAGCACCGACTCGGGAACCGTGATCGTGCCTGCCGTGATCCTGACCGTTTCGCCCATGGCGCGCTCCTAGCTCCCGACCGCGAAAGACAATGCCGGCGCCGCATCCAGACGCCGGAGCCGGCCCTCGGCGATCCAGCGATCGACCAGCTGCGCCTCTGCGGCGAAGGGATGCCCCTCCCAGCCGACATGGGCGAAGCCGGCGAGCGCGATGTCCGCCGCAGGATGCGCACCGAGCACATCGGCAATGACGACGAGGCCGGTGCTCGGCACGATGTAGGCGGCGGGCGAAAGGCGTGCGAGCATCATTTCCAGGAAATGCTGCGTTTCCGCGTCGAGGACCCGAAACGTCTTGCCGGAAGCCTGCGCGAAGGCTTGGAACCCCTCCGTATCGTCATCGCAGAAATCGTCGAGCTCCGGATGCGTGAGAGCGAGCGGTGCCCGGAGTGCCGCAAAAACCGAGGGGTTGCGGACGCACCAGATGCCGCCTGCCGCCATCACCGCGGGATGCGCCGCCCAGGCCGTCGGCGGAATGGTCGGGTGCACGGCGGAGGCGACCGACGTTCCCAGCATCATCTTCGCCGGCCGGCCCGTGTTGCAGACCGCGACGATATCCGTGCGTTCGCCCGGGCGATACGAGCGGCAATCGTTGAAGCGGATGACGCAGTCGGCAGACGCGATCGCGTTGGCGGCGCTGTCCGGCACCGGCCCGTTGCCAACGATCACGATGCGCGCACCGGTCTTCACAATCGTCTCCCGTCGTTTCCTGCCGGCCGCCGGTCCTGAACGACCGGTCGAACCCGCAACCTGTTTCCGTCTCGACCGCCGCCCCGATCATCGATCGGCCAGCGCCGCCTTCAGCTCGTCCGTCCGCTTGGTGGTCAGCTCCGCAAGGCAGCCCGCCACCAGCATCGGCTCCATCGTCCCGCCTCGCGCCTCGAACCCGGCCAGTTCGCATTGCGCGTCGCGATAGGCGATCCAGGCGCGCTGCGCTGCCTTCAGAGCGTCCACGGCACCGACCATGCCCTCGCCGATCTCGGCGAAATCCTTGTCCATCGCCTGCGCACGCGCCATCGTCTTGCGATAGGCCGCGTTCAGCGCCACGTCCGCGGCCTCGTAGTCCTGCTGCGAACACGCCGTCATGTCGCTCTGCGTCATCGCATTGCTGCAATCGAGATCATCCGCACCGGCCGCCGCGGCAGCCCCTGCGCCGAGAAACAGGCACAAGGCCAGTGCCGCGCCGGGAGAGGCGAGCCGCATCGCCATGTCAGAGCGCACCCATGACCTTCTGCCGGAAACCATAGACCTCCCTCTTGCCGGCGAAGGGAATGAGCGTCACGTTGCGCATCTGCCCCGGCTCGAAGCGCACCGCGGTGCCGGCGGGAATGTCGAGCCGCTTGCCGTGGGCGGCTGCGCGGTCGAAGGTCAGGCCGGCATTGGTCTCGGCGAAATGATAGTGGCTGCCGACCTGCACCGGCCGGTCGCCGGTGTTCGACACCTCGATCGTCACCGTCTCCAGCCCGACATTCAGCTCGATCTCGCCCTCTGCTGCGAGGATTTCACCGGGGATCATCGTCTCTCTCCTGATCGTCTCGATAGGCATGCTGCACGGCGATCGTGGCAGGCTGAGGATGCTGCGGGCGCGCTCACGCCGCCGCGGCACAGCCCCCAGCCTTGACCACGCGCTCCGTGGAAGCGGGGTTGTTCACCAGCTTTTCCGCCGGGCGCACGGGGCGGCGAACGAGTTCGCCGGTGCAGTTCGGGCAGCGCCCGCCGAGCACGCCGCTCGCGCAGGCGGCGCAGAAGGTGCACTCGAAACTGCAGATCATCGCCTCGCGGGTGTCGGCCGCCAGATCCGTGTCGCAGCATTCGCAATTGGGTCGCAGCGCCAGCATGGGAAACCTCAGCGGATAGGTTCGTGAACGGTGACGAGCTTGGTTCCGTCCGGGAACGTCGCCTCGATCTGGATATCGTGGATCATTTCCGGAATCCCCTCCATCACCTGCTCGCGCGTGATGACATGGGCGCCGGCCTCCATGAGGTCGGGGACCGAACGCCCGTCGCGCGCGCCCTCGACCACGAAATCCGTGATCAGCGCGATGGCCTCGGGATGGTTCAGCTTGACGCCGCGCTCCAGCCGACGGCGCGCCACCATGGCCGCCATGGAGATCAGCAGCTTGTCTTTTTCGCGGGGAGTAAGGTTCATGCGAGGCGACCCATCATCTTCTTCGACATTGTCTACAGGCTCCAGACTTTCGGCACAGACGCGCTCCTGCGCAAGTGCGAAATCATCGGCACGAGGATTTTTCGCAGAGCGAACCCGTCCCTTGCGACGATCCGCGCGACGAGCTTTTCCTGACCGCCGACGACGACATGGCTGACGCCACCCGACCCGTTGGCGGAACCGGTGTCCAGCAGCGCACGCAGCGGTTTCAGATGGCGCTCGCAACCGCCGGCGGTGAAGAACAGGGTGGCGAAGGCAACGTGTCCGCTCAGCGAAAAAGCCCGCCGGGTCAACGCATCGATATCGCCGGAAAACCGCATGTTCTCGGCATGCAGCAGGGTGCCGCCCTTCACGATGCGCCACCGGTCGCGAAAGAGCCCGCTGCGCATGCGCTCGCCCATCGCCGCGCGCCCGAGCAGCACGGCCTCGACGGCCAGAAACTCGGCATCGGCGGCCAGCTCGACGTCGAGCGATCGCGTCATGGAAGCGCGGTCGAACAGGATCGTCTCCTGCGGCAGCCAGTGCACGCGCGAGCCCGCCTCCGCCTGGATGGTCGTCGTCACCGACGTCGTGCCGGCGCTCGCCTTGTAGATCTTCTCGCAGGCCTGCGTCGTCAGCGTCAGCTCGGTATGCGTGCCGGCGCCGAACCGCCAGTCCATCACGTCGCCGCCGGTCAGCCCGCCGGAACTGTTGATCAGCACGGCTTCCATGCTGCCGTCGAACATGGTCGGCAGACGCAGCTTGGCGCAGCCTTCCTGGTAGAACTCCTGCAGCCGCGTCCGCCCCGCAGCCGCCTTCGCCACCAGCCGCCCGCGCCCGAAGGCGCGCTGTGGGGCGGCCGCCACCACGTCCGGCATGGGCTCAGACATCGGTTGCGCGATCAAACCGTGAGGTGCCGTCGGGCTTCCGGCGTGTCGAGCGTTTCGGCCGGGCCTTCATGCACTATCTCTCCGCGATCCATGATGTAGACATGGTCTGCAAGCTCGCGGCAGAAGTCAAGGTATTGTTCCACAAGCAAAATCGCCATCCCCGTGGAATCCCGCAAATACTGGATCGCACGCCCGATATCCTTGATGATCGACGGCTGGATACCCTCCGTCGGCTCGTCGAGCACGAGGATCTTCGGGCGCGTGACGAGCGCCCGGCCGATGGCCAGTTGCTGCTGCTGTCCACCGGAAAGATCGCCCCCGCGTCGTCCGAGCATGGATTTGAGGATCGGGAACAGCGCGAAGATTTCCTCCGGCACGAAGCGGTCCTTGCGGGCGACGGGCGCAAAGCCGGACTCCAGATTCTCCTTGACGGTCAGCAGCGGAAAAACCTCCCGCCCCTGCGGCACGAAGCCGACGCCGAGCCGCGCCCGGTTATAGGGCGCCATGCCGTTCATGACGGTGTCGTTGAAGGTCACCTTGCCGGCGCTCGTCGCATGCTGGCCGGTGACGGCGCGCAGAAGGCTGGTCTTGCCGACGCCGTTGCGGCCAAGCACGCAGGTGATCTTGCCCATCGGCGCGGTGATGGAAACGCCGCGCAGGGCCTGGGCCGCACCGTAGTGGAGGTTGATGTTGTCGACGGTCAGCATGGGGCACCTCGTTCGGTGGGCGTGGTCGGCGCGTCGGCGTTTGTGGGAAGCACGGCCGTCTCTGGCCTGCCGGCCATCTCCCCCACAAGGGGGGAGAAGGCTCGCGGCTGGGCGGCCACATCAAATCGAGGCTGGAGCTTGGGTCCATCGGAGGCGAAGTCCTGAACCGCGAACATCGAGACGTTGTAGTGCATGGACATCACCGCCCCAGATAGTTTTCGATGACTTTGGGATCGTTCGACACGAAGTCGATCGAGCCCTCGGCCAGCACCGAGCCCTCGGCAAGGCAGGTGACCTTGACGCCGAGGTCGCGGATGAAGCCCATGTCGTGCTCGACGACGACGACGGAGCGGGTCTTGGCGATCTCCTTGAGGAGGATCGCGGTCTCCGTTGTCTCCGCATCCGTCATGCCGGCAACGGGCTCGTCCACCAGCAGCAGCTTCGGCTCCTGCGCCAGCAGCATGCCGATCTCCAGCCACTGCTTCTGCCCATGCGACAGGCTGCCGGCGAGATGGTCCTTGCGCGCGCTCATGCGCACGGTCTCGAGGATCTCCTCGATCCGCGCCTTGTCGGCCGGCGTCAGCGTGTAGAACAGCGTGGCGAAGACGCCGCGTTTGCGGTTCAGCGCCAGCTCGATATTGTCCCAGACCGTATGGCTCTCGAACACCGTCGGCTTCTGGAATTTCCGGCCGATGCCGAGCTGCGCGATATCGGCCTCGTCCTTCTTCGTCAGGTCGATCTGACCGTCGAAATAGACCGTGCCGGTATCCGGCCGCGTCTTGCCGGTGATAATGTCCATCATCGTCGTCTTGCCGGCGCCGTTCGGGCCGATGATCGCCCGCAATTCGCCGGGCGCCACCACGAAGGACAGCGAATTCAACGCCTTGAAGCCGTCGAAGGAAACCGAGACGCCGTCGAGATACAGGAGGCTGTTGGTGATCTTCTGATCCATAGCGCTCACTCCGCGGCTTGAGGTTGGACGTCGACGGGATCGCGGGTCGAAACGGTGCGCCCCTTCTCGGCTTCGGCCGCAGCCTTGTAGTCCCGCCGCGATGCAAAGCCCTGCTGGATGGTGCCGACGATGCCCTTCGGCAGGAACAGCGTGGTGGCGACGAACAGCGCACCGAGTGCGAACAACCAGAATTCCGGAAAGGCGGCGGTGAAGATCGACTTGCCGAAATTGACGAGAACGGCGCCGATGATCGGTCCGATCAGCGTTCCCCGTCCACCGACCGCCGTCCAGATGACGACCTCGATGGAGTTGGCCGGTGCAAATTCGCCGGGATTGATGATGCCGACCTGCGGCACGTAGAGCGCCCCGGCAATGCCGGCGATCATGGCGGAGAAGGTGAAGATGAAGAGCTTCATGTTCTCGACGCGATAGCCGAGGAAGCGCGTCCGGCTTTCCGCATCCCGCACCCCGATCAGCACCTTGCCGTATTTGGACTGGACGATGGCCGAGGAGAGGAGCAGCACGAGCGCGAGAACGATGCCGGTGATGGCAAACAGGGTGGCGCGCGTCTCCGGCGCCTGGATGTTGAAGCCGATGATGTCCTTGAAGTCGGTCAGGCCGTTATTGCCGCCGAAGCCCATCTCGTTGCGGAAGAAGGCGAGCAGCAGCGCATAGGTCATCGCCTGCGTGATGATCGAGAGATAGACGCCGGTGACGCGCGAGCGGAAGGCGAGCCAGCCGAAGACGAAAGCGAGCGCGCCGGGCACCAGCAGCACCATGAGGGCCGCGAAGGGGAAGGAATCGAAGCCCGTCCAGTACCAGGGCAGGTCCTTCCAGTTGAGGAACACCATGAAATCGGGCAGGACCGGATTGGCATAGACGCCCCGCGCGCCGATCTGGCGCATGAGATACATGCCCATGGCATAGCCGCCGAGCGCGAAGAAGGCGCCGTGACCGAGCGAGAGAATGCCGCAATAGCCCCAGACGAGATCGAGCGCGAGCGCGAGCAGCGCATAGCAGAGATACTTGCCGAACAACGGCACGACATGGGACGGCACATGCAGCGGGTTGCCAGGGTCGAGCAGGAGGTTGGAGGCGGGAACCGCGATGGCGATGAAGAGGATCAGGGCGGCGAGCACCAGGACCTTCTTCTCGTGCGCGTGGATGAGCCGGGTCGTGAACATTATTCGATCGACCTCCCCTTGAGGGCGAACAGGCCGCGCGGCCGCCGCTGGATGAACAGGATGATGAGGACGAGGATCAGGATCTTGCCGAGCACCGCGCCCGCATAGGGCTCGAGGAACTTGTTGGCGATCCCGAGCGTCATGGCGCCAACGAAGGTGCCCCAGAGATTGCCGACGCCACCGAACACCACGACCATGAAGCTGTCGATGATGTAGTTCTGGCCGAGATTGGGCGAGACGTTGTCGATCTGGCTGAGCGCCACCCCGGCGATGCCGGCGATGCCCGAGCCGAGACCGAAGGTCATCGCGTCCACCATCGGCGTGCGGATGCCCATGGAGGAGGCCATGCGCCGGTTCTGCGTGACCGCGCGCATCTGCAGCCCAAGGCGCGACCGCTTGAGCAGCGTCAGCAGCGCCAGGAACACGGCCAGCGAGAACATAATGATCCACATGCGGTTCCAGGTGATCGCAAGACCGCCGAAATCGAATGTGCCCGACATCCAGCTCGGATTGTCCACCTGCCGGTTGGTCGGCCCGAAGATGGTGCGGATGGTCTGCTGCAGGATCAGCGACAGGCCCCAGGTGGCGAGCAGCGTCTCGAGCGGCCGGCCATAGAGGAAGCGGATGATGCCGCGCTCGATGGCGACGCCGACGAGGCCGGTGAACAGAAAGGCGATCGGCACCGCAAAGGCGAGCGATAAGGTAGAGAGGCCGGGCGCGAACGAAGCGACCGTCTGCTGCACGACATAGGTCGTATAGGCCCCGAGCATCACCATCTCGCCATGCGCCATGTTGATGACGCCCATGACGCCGAAGGTGATGGCGAGGCCGATGGCGGCGAGCAGCAGAACGGAGCCGAGCGACAGGCCATACCAGACGTTCTGCACGACATCCCAGATCGCAAGGCTGCTCGTGATGCCGTCGATGCGGCTCTGGATCACCGGCACGAGGTCCGGCGGCGCCGTGGCGAGTGCGGCTGTCAGGATGTTCAGCGCACCGCGGTCGCCGCGTGCGGCGACGTTCTCGATGGCGGCCTTCTTGTCCTCGGCGCTCGCATCGGTCTTCAGAATGAGGACGGCGCGCGCCGATTCCATCGCCGCCTTGACCTCGGCATCGCCTTCCTTGGCCAGCGCGCCGTCGAGCAGCGCGAGATTGGCCGTATCGCCGCTCGCCAGCAGCGCCTGGGCGGCGGACAGGCGGGCCGTGCGGTCGGGGCTGAGCAGGGTGAGCTGGCTCATGGCGTCGCCGATGGCGCCGCGCAGCATGTTGTTCAGCCGGATCTTCTGCAGGCTGCCGGCCGCCACGCCTTCGACCGGTGCGCCCGTCACCGGATCGGACACGACGTCGCCCTCGACGAGATAGACCGCACCGCCCGTCTTCGGCGCAAACAGCGCGCCGGCGCTGAGTTTTTCGAGGATCTCGGGCACCTTCGGGTCGCCGGTCGCGGCGAGCTGTTTCACCGCCTCCACCTTCTGCGGAAAGGCCGTCGCGCCCAGCCCGTCGACCAGCGGCTTCAGCGCATCCTGCGCCCGCACGCCTGTCGCAAAGGCGAGGCCGAGACCGAGGAAAAGAAGAACGATCCGAAGCGTGCGCGATGTCAGCTGCATATGTGTTCAAGCCCCTTCACGCGGGCACGACGGCGGCACCGCCGCGCATCTGCCCAAGAATTCCGCAGGAGCGACCTTTCGGGTGCGCCATGGCGGGTACGACGTTGCAGGAAAGGCGTCATTGGTTCTGTCCCGGCCCTCACCATGCATGTTCCATGCCATGCCGGGGCTGCCGTCGAACGCGCCGTGTCTTGAGAACATCGTCTCCGCCCGGCGCAGGGCCGGACGAAGACGATGCCGTCTCAAATCGCCTGCAATAAACCTTGGCGGTGCGGCCCGGGGGCCGCACCGGAAATGCGAACGTCATGAAAATCCGTCTGAAAACTCAGCGTCTCAGGCGATCAGGAGCCCTTGCCGCCGCACTTGCCCGTGGCAACGTTGAAGTTGCCGCAGGACATCGGCTTGCGCCAATCGGAGATCAGGTCCTTGCTGTCCGGCAGGAAGTCCGACCATTCGTCGCCGACGACCTGGGGGGTCTGCTGGACGATTTCGAACTGGCCGTCGGCCTGGATCTCTCCGATCAGCACGGGCTTGGTGATGTGGTGGTTCGGCATGACGGTGGAGTAGCCGCCCGAAAGGTTCGGAACGGAGGTGCCGATGATCGTGTCGAGAACGGCATCCGTATCGGTTGTGCCGGCAGCCTCGACGGCCTTTACCCAGGCGGAGAAACCGATATAGGCGGCTTCCATCGGGTCGTTCGTCACGCGCTTGTCGTTCTTGGTATAGGCATGCCACTGCTTGATGAATTCGGCATTGGCCGGCGCATCGACGGACTGGAAGTAGTTCCAGGCGGCGAGATGGCCGACGAGCGGCTTGGTGTCGAGACCGGCAAGCTCTTCTTCACCGACCGAGAAGGCGACGACCGGAATATCGGTGGCCTTGATGCCTTGGTTGCCGAGTTCCTTGTAGAAGGGAACGTTGGCATCGCCGTTGATGGTGGAGACGACGGCGGTCTTCTTGCCGGCCGAGCCGAATTCCTTGATCTTGGCGACTTCCGTCTGCCAGTCCGAGAAGCCGAACGGCGTGTAGTTGACGATGATGTCTTCCTTGGCGACGCCCTTGGCGATCAGGTAGGCTTCCAGGATCTTGTTGGTCGTGCGCGGATAGACGTAGTCGGTGCCTTCGAGCACGAAGCGCTCGACGCCTTCGTTGGCGATCAGGTAATCGACGGCCGGAATGGCCTGCTGGTTCGGTGCCGCACCCGTGTAGAAGATGTTGCGCGAGGACTCTTCGCCTTCGTACTGGACGGGGTAGAAGAGGATGGAGTTCAGCTCTTCGAACACCGGCAGAACCGACTTGCGCGACGAGGACGTCCAGCAGCCGAAGACGGCCGCGACCTTGTCGACGGAGATCAGCTCGCGGGCCTTTTCGGCAAAGAGCGGCCAGTCGGACGCGGGATCGACGACGACGGCTTCGAGCTTCTTGCCGAGAACGCCGCCCTTCTTGTTCTGCTCCTCGATGAGCATCAGCATGGCGTCTTTCAGCGTCGTCTCGGAAATGGCCATCGTGCCCGACAGCGAATGCAGGACGCCGACCTTGATGGTGTCGTCAGCCGCATGGACGGCAGAGAATGCCGTGGTTGCCAGGGCGCAGGCCAGAAATGCGCTTAAGGTATGGGATTTGAATGACATCGGAGAACCCCTCTCGTTCTTTGGCGCCGTTTCCTAAGGGAGTGTTAACGGGTCGCAACCGGACTATCCGACAGGCCTTGTGCAATGCACATACGTCAATTGACGTAGGCGGGAACCGCACATGCCGCGTGCGTTCCCGCGGGAAACATGCGCTCTGTCTGGACAGGGGCGCGCATTGCCTTCAAGATCGCCGCGACCCTGCGCCCTCAAGCGATGTCGCCTGCCGACAAGGATGTTGCTCCGCACCATGAAAATCTCGAAATGACAGCCCGGCAGCGCATCATTCCCGTCCGGCGCGAGTACAATCGCTGGGTCGCGGACCAGACGCTGGAAGATTACGCCCTGCGGTTCACCGCCAAGAGCGCCCGGCGCTTTTCGGCAAGCCGCATTTCCCAGACCGCCATCGGCGCGATTTCCTTTCTGGCGCTGGAGGCGATCGGCGGCACGATCACGCTCTCCTACGGCACGACGAACGCGTTCTATGCCATCCTCGCCGCCGCCGTCGCCATGCTCGTCATCGGCATGCCGATCAGCCGCTACGCCATACGCCACGGCGTGGATATCGACCTTCTCACGCGCGGCGCGAGCTTCGGCTATATCGGCTCCACCATCACCTCGCTGATCTATGCCAGCTTCACCTTCATGCTGTTCGCCATCGAGGCGTCGATCATGACGGGCGCGCTGAACCTCGCCTTCGGCATCCCGCTCTGGATCGGCTACATCATCAGCGCCGTCGTGGTCATCCCGCTCGTCGTCTACGGCGTCCAGCTCATCTCCCGCTTCCAGCTGATGACGCAACCCTTCTGGATCGTGCTCAACATCCTGCCGTTCTTCTTCATCGCCTATTCGGACTGGGAGAAGTTCGACCTCTGGCGCGCCTTTGCCGGCATCGGCCATTCGAATGCGCAGGTCGGCGGCGCGGCCCCGTTCGACCTGATCGAGTTCGGCGCCGCCTCCGCCGTCATTCTGGCGCTGATGCCGCAGATCGGCGAACAGGTGGATTTTCTGCGCTTCCTGCCGCCGGAGGGCGTGACGAAGTGGCGGCACCGCTTCGCCGTCTTCCTGGCCGGCCCCGGCTGGGTGGTGGTGGGCGTGCCGAAACTGCTTGCGGGCTCGTTCCTCGCCGTCCTCACGCTGTCGACCGGCGTGCCGGCCGGCGAGGCCGCGGACCCCTCGCGCATGTATCTCGCGGCCTTCGGCTACATGATCCCCAACGACACGGCCGCCCTCGTGCTCATGGCCGCCTTCGTGGTCGTCTCGCAGCTGAAGATCAACGTGATGAACGCCTATGCGGGCTCGCTCGCCTGGTCGAACTTCTTCTCCCGCCTGACCCACAGCCACCCCGGCCGCGTCGTCTGGCTGGTGTTCAACGTCGCCATCGCCCTCCTCCTCATGGAGTTCGGCATCTACAAGCTGCTGGAGGCCACGCTCGGCGTGTTCTCCATCATCGCCATGTCCTGGCTTTGCACACTGTCGGCCGATCTCTTCATCAACAAGCCGCTCGGCCTTTCCCCTGATGGCATCGAGTTCAAGCGCGCCCATCTCTACGACATCAACCCGGTCGGCCTCGGCGCCATGTTCACCTCGGCCGGCGTGGCGCTCGCCGCCCATTTCGGGCTCTTCGGCACCGTCATGGCGTCGCTGTCGACCTATGTCACCCTCGTTGCCTTCCTCGTCTCGCCCGCCCTCGCCTATGCCACTCGCGGCCGCTACTACCTTGCCCGCAAGCCGCGCGCGCACTGGAAGATGCGCGCCACCATCACCTGCTCCATCTGCCAGCATCCGTTCGAGCCGGAAGACATGGCCTATTGTCCGGCCTATGCCGCGCCGATTTGTTCGCTCTGCTGCTCGCTCGACAGCCGCTGTCACGATATCTGCAAGCCGCATGCACGGGTGAACGCCCAAACCGCCGCCGTCGCCCGCAGGCTCCTGCCGGAGCGCATCGTCGCAGCGCTCGCCAGCCGCCTCGGCCGCTACGCCACCGCCGTCGTCATCGCCGTCTCCGCCATCGGCGCCATCCTCGCCATGATCGCCTACCAGACCGGCACCGCCTCCCCCATCGCGGCCGACGTGATCAACCGCACCATTGGCATCGTCTTCTTCGTCTTCACCGTCGTCACCGGCGTCGTCTGCTGGTTCTACGTGCTCGCCCATGACAGCCGCCTCGTGGCGGAGGAGGAATCCTCCCGGCAGAACACCCTGCTGCTGAAGGAAATCGCCGCCCATAAGAAGACGGATGCCGCGCTGCAATATGCCAAGGAGACCGCCGAGGCCGCCAACCGCGCCAAGAGCCGCTATGTCGTCGGCCTCAGCCACGAGCTGCGCACACCGCTCAACGCCGTCATGGGCTATGCCCAGATCCTCGAGCGCGACGAGACCATTCCCGCCCCCCGACAGGCCGCCATCCGCGTCATCAAGCGCAGCGCCGATCATCTCTCCGGCCTCATCGACGGCCTGCTCGACATTTCCCGCATCGAGGCCGGCCGGCTGCAGGTGTTCTCCAACGAGATCAACATCCAGGATTTTCTCGACCAGATCGTCGATATGTTCCGGCCACAGGCCCAGGCCAAGGGTCTCGCGTTCGAGCATATCCGGTCGCCCGGCCTGCCGACGCATGTGCGCACCGACGAGAAGCGCCTGCGCCAGATCCTCGTCAATCTCCTGTCGAACGCCATCAAGTTCACCGATCGCGGCACGGTGCGCTTCGAGGTCGCCTATCGCAGCCAGGTCGCGACCTTCACCGTGACCGATACCGGCCGCGGCATCTCCGAGGCCGACCGGCCGCGCATCTTCGAGCCGTTCCAGCGCGGCGAGGCCGAAACGATCCGCCCCATGCCGGGCCTCGGCCTCGGCCTGACGATCACCCGGCTTCTGACCGAGACGCTGGGGGGCGAAATTCTGGTGACGAGCGAGCGCGACAAGGGCTCGACCTTCCGCATACGGCTGATGCTGTCGGCGGTTGCCCGCCCCGCCGCCGTGCCGCCGCCGCAGCGCGACGTCACCGGCTATGCCGGCCCGCGCCGCACCCTCGTCGTGGTCGACGATAACGAGGATCACCGCGAACTGATGCGCGAGGTGCTGATCCCGCTCGACTTCGTCGTTCTCACCGCGATCGGCGGCGCCGAATGCCTGACGCTGATCGAGGGCATCAAGCCCGATCTCTTTCTGGTCGATATCTCCATGCCCGGCATGAGCGGCTGGCAGCTGGTGTCGCGCCTGCGCGAACGCGGGCAGACCGCGCCCATCATCATGCTGTCGGCCAATATCGGCGACGGCAGCCTCGCGAGCCAGCATACCGGCCACAACGACACGCTCGCCAAGCCCTTCGTCATCCGCCAGCTGAAAGACAAGATCGCCATCAATCTCGGCCTCGAATGGACGCATGACGAGCCCGCGCCGCCGAGCGAGACCGCAGCCCCGCAGCCGATCCTCGTGCCCGAGGCTTCGCATATCGAGGAGCTGATCCGGCTGGGCGAAATCGGCTATATCAGGGGCATCGAGGCAAAGCTCGCCGAGCTTGGGCGCGACACCGCCCACCAGCCCTTTGCCGAGGCGGCGCGCGCCTATATCCAGGCCTTCGACATGGCAGGCTATGCCAGCTTCCTCGAAACCGCCGCCGTGCGAAGCGACCCGCCGCCGGAAGGAGACCGCCGGTGAGTGACGCCCCCCGCCCCCGCGATATCGTGTTGATCGTCGACGACAGCCCGGAGACCCTCGGCTTTCTCACCGACGCGCTGGAGCAATCCGGCTTCTCCGTGCTGATCGCCACCTCCGGCGCCGCGGCGCTGAAGGTCGTGGACAAGATCACGCCCGACATCGTGCTGATGGATGCCGTCATGCCGGAGATGGACGGCTTCGACACCTGCCGGCGGCTGAAGGCGCTGGCCGACATCGCCCCCGTGCCCGTGATCTTCATGACGGGCCTGACGGAGACGGAGCACATCGTGCATGCGCTCGAATCCGGCGGCGTGGACTACCTTTCCAAACCCATCAATATCGACGAGCTGCGCGCCCGCATCCGCGTCCATCTCGGCAATGCCCGCTCCGCCCAGAGCGCCCGCGTCGCGCTGGATGCGGCCGGCCGGCATCTGCTCGCGGTGCGCGGCAATGGCGCTCTGCACTGGTCGACGCCGCAGGCGACCCGGCTGGTCGATACCGCCATCGGTTCCGAAGACGGGCTGGACGCCGTCTCAGACCAGATCGCCCTCTTTCTGCGCGACCGCACCCAGGCAAAGGATGCGCCCCTCGTGGTCGAAAACGCCGGCGTGCCCGTCCTGCAACTCGCCTTCCTCGGCACCATCGGCAGCGACGAATACCTGTTCCGCCTCACCGCCGTCAGCCAGACCACCGACGAGGACGCCCTGCGCCGACATTTCTCCCTGACGATGCGCGAAGCGGAAGTGCTCGTCTGGATCGCCAAGGGCAAATCCAACCGCGACATCGCCGAAATCCTCGGCCTCTCCGCCCGCACCGTCAACAAGCACCTCGAGCAGATCTATGTGAAGCTGGGCGTGGAAAACCGGGCCTCGGCTGCGGTCAAGGCGACGAATGCGTTGAGCCAGAGCTAAGTTGCCCTCGTTTCGCCCTAACGGAGGCAGCCATGGTGACGCTTCAGATCGATCCCTTTCCCGCCCAAGAGGAATTGGAAACACTCTGGATGGCCGCATGGGGCGAAAGTCCCACGCGCGATTTTTCAAAGATCCTCCAGCGCAGCCTCGCGCACGTCTGCGCTCACGACGGAAGCGAGCTTGTCGGCTTCGTAAACGTCGCATGGGACGGCGGTATCCACGCCTTCCTCCTCGATACCTGCGTCCACCCGCGGCTGCAGCGCCAGGGCATAGCACGCCGCATGGTCGAAACAGCGAGAGGACTTGCCCGCGACAGAGGCGCCCAGTGGCTTCACGTCGATTTCGAACCTCGCCTGACCGGATTCTACAGCGCTTGCGGCTTCGCGCCGACATCCGCCGGGATCATCCGACTATCCTGACCGAGACGCCGCTCGATCCGCCATCCCCCTGAATGACGGGCTGCCCCCCAAACACGGAAAAGCCCGGCGCAGGGCCGGGCTCTCCTCGTCTGACGCACGACGGCCGGAGCCGTCATGGCGTGATTACTGCGGGAAGTAGCTGTACTTGCCGTCCGGGCCCTTCTTCCACTCGTACATGACGTAGCCGGGAAGCTTCGGGTCGCCCTTTTCGTCGAAGGACATATCGCCGAGAACAGTCTTGAACGGACCCTTTTCCTTCATCGCGGTGGCGACGGTTTCGGAATCGGTGGAGCCGGCAGCCTTGGCAGCTTCTGCGATCGTCTGCAGGGCGGCGTAGGAGTAGAGCGTGTAGGCTTCCGGGTTGAAGCCGGCGGCCTTGAACTTCTCGACCAGTTCCTTGTTCTCCGGGCGGAGCGTCGGATCGGGGCCGAAGGTGTTGAGCGTGCCGGCAACGGCGTCGCCGGCGATCGAGGCCAGTTCGTTGGAAACGATGCCGTCACCCGAGACGAGCGTGGCCTTGAGGCCCTGGTCTGCCGACTGGCGGATGATCAGGCCGGCTTCGGTGTGGAGACCGCCCCAGTAGATGATCGAGACGCCGGCTTCCTTCATCTTGGCGATGAGGGCCGAGAAGTCCTTGTCGCCGGTGTTGACGCCTTCGTACATCACTTCCGTGATGCCGGCAGCGTTCATCGCCTTCTTGGTTTCGTCGGCAAGACCCTGACCGTAAGGCGTCTTGTCGTGAATGACCGCGATCTTGGCGTCCTTGAACTTTTCGGCAAGGTAGGCGCCGGCAACGCCGCCCTGCTGGTCGTCACGGCCGCAGGTGCGGAACGTGTTCCAGAGGCCGCGCTCAGTGAACACCGGGTTGGTCGCAGCCGGCGTGATTTCGAGGATGCCGTTTTCGGCATAGACTTCCGACGCGGGAATGGAGACGCCCGAGTTGAAGTGACCGATGACGTACTTCACGCCGTCGGCAACGAACTTGTTGGCAACCGAGATGCCCTGCTTCGGGTCGGACACGTCGTCGCCGAGAACGATCTTGATCTGCTCGCCGTTGATGCCGCCGGCGGCGTTGATGTCAGCGGCTGCCTGCTCGGCACCCTTCTGGAGCTGCGCGCCGAACGCGGCGTTCGGGCCGGTCAGCGGACCGGCAACAGCGATCGTGATGTCCGCCCAGGCCTGGCCGCTGAACGCGACCATGGCTGTCAGCGCAACAGCCGACAAAAGTGACTTCTTCATCCTGTAACTCCCAATTTTCAAGCGGGTCTGTTGCCATAGCCAACGCAGTTCCCACTCTGACTGCGCCGGTGTTCGTTGTGGCCGAGGCGATGCGCCTGCGGCTGTTCCCTTTATTATTTGTTCTTCCACGAGAAGGGCGATGCCTTCTCGTAAAGCCAGTAGTAGCTGCTGACCATTTGGCGTGTCCGGTAGAAACGGAACCCAGCGGTAGAAAACAGCAAAAGAATGATCGTGTCCACGACGTAGTAGTGCAGGCTGAACATCGTGCCGTTGAACAGTGCGTGATGCACGAAACGGATGCCGAGGCCGAGCAGCAGCGTATAGACCACGACCGTCGTATAGGTCTGCCAGCCGTCCGCAACGCTCTTGCCCGTGCGCCAGGCGGTCCAGCCGCCGAGCACGCAGGTGATCAGCATGAACTGAAGGATCGAAGGCTCTTCGTGAAGAATGCCCTGCATGTCAGAAACTCCCGGTGGAAGGGATGAAGGAAGCGGCGCTCAATGGTGCCCGCCTTCGAGATAGGCGGCGCGCACTTCCGGATTGGCCAGCAATTCGCGGCCGCCGCCGCTCATCGTCACCTGTCCGTTGACCATGACATAGCCGCGATGCGACAGCTTGAGCGCGGCGAAAGCGTTCTGCTCGACGAGAAACACGGTCAGGCCCTCTTCCTCGTTGAGCTTCTTGATCGCGGCGAAGATGCCCTTGACGATCAGGGGCGCAAGGCCCAGCGACGGCTCGTCGAGAAGCAGGAGCTTCGGGCGCGCCATCAGCGCGCGACCGATGGACAGCATCTGCTGCTCGCCGCCCGACAGCGTGCCGCCGCGCTGCGACTGACGCTCTTTCAGACGCGGAAACAGGGTGAAGATCTTCTCGATGTCCTCGTTGAAATATTTGAGGTTGTCGAGGCTCGCGCCCATCTGAAGGTTTTCATAGACCGTCATGCGCGGAAAGATGCGCCGGCCCTCGGGCGACTGTGCGATGCGCAGCCGGGCGATCTCGTGGGTCGGCATGCGGGTGATGTCCTGACCGTCGAAGATGACCGAGCCGGTGCGCGCCTGCGGGCTGCCGCAGATGGTCATCATCAGCGTCGACTTGCCGGCGCCGTTGGCACCGATCATGCAGACGATCTCGCCGGGTTCCACGACGACATCGACGCCGCCGAGCGCCCGGATGTTGCCGTAATAGGTCTCGACACCCTTGACGTGAAGAAGCGGGCTCATGGGCGCTCTCCCGTGCTGCCGGTTCCGTGACCGACCGTTGCCGCAACCTCTTCCACTTCCGCGATCACCTCGTCGACCTCATCATCCTCGACGCCGAGATAGGCCGCGATGACCTTCGGGTCGTTCTGCACGAACTGCGGATTGCCGTCCGAGATCTTCTGCCCGTATTCCAGCACGACGACGTGGTCCGAAATTTCCATGACCACCGACATATCGTGCTCGATGAGCAGGATCGACGTGCCGGTGTCCGTGCGGATGTCGCGCAGCAGCGTGTTGAGCGCCAGCGACTCGCGTGGGTTGAGACCGGCTGCCGGCTCGTCGAGGCAGAGAAGCTCCGGCTGGGTGCACATCGCCCGGGCGATTTCCAGACGGCGTTGGGCACCGTAGGGCAGATCGCCGGCCGGATCGTCGGCCCGGTCCGTCAGCGACGCCTTGTCGAGCCAGTATTTCGCAAGCTCGATGCTGGCGAGCGACGCCTTCCGGTAGGCGGGAAAGCCGAACAGGCCGAGGATCGTGTAACCCGACGCCCGCATCAGCGCATTGTGCTGGGCGACCAGCAGGTTTTCCAGCACCGTCAGGCCCGAGAACAGGCGGATATTCTGGAAGGTCCGCGCGACCTTCGCCCGCTTGGTGATCTCGAAATCCGGCAGGCGCTCCAGCAGGAACTCCTTGCCGCCCTTCTGGCGCATCGTGATCATGCCCATGGTCGGCTTGTAGAAGCCGGTGATGCAGTTGAACACGGTGGTCTTGCCGGCCCCGTTCGGGCCGATGAGGGCGGTGATCTCGCCGCGCGTCGCTTCGAACGAGAAGTCGTTGATGGCCATCAGGCCGCCGAACCGCATGGAGAGATGTTCGACCTTGAGGATTGGATCCTTGGACATTGTCGTCGCCGTTCCCGTAACCATCAGCCGTGCCCTTCCTTGGTAAAGCTTCCCGACACGTTCTTGGCTTTGTGGAGGAAGGCCGACGGTGCGCGGGAACCGACGAAGCCACGCGGCTTGAACAGCATCACGACCACCATGGCGAGACCGAAGATCAGCATGCGATAGAGTTCCGGGGTAAAGTCTGGGCCGAAGACGACCTTCAGGAAGTTCATTTCCCGCAGCAGTTCCGTGCCGCCGACCATGACGACCGCGGCGATCGCGATGCCGGTCAGCGACCCCATGCCGCCGAGGACGACGATGGCGAGGATGACGGCGGATTCGATGAACACGAAGCTCTCCGGCGAGACGAAGCCCTGGCGGGCGGCGAAGAACGAGCCGGCGAAACCGCCGAACATGGCGCCCGTGGCAAAGGCGGTCAGCTTGGTCGTGACCGTATTGATGCCGAGCGAGCGGCAGGCGATCTCGTCCTCGCGCAGCGCTTCCCAGGCGCGACCGATCGGCATGCGGCGCAGGCGGATCGTCACATAGGCGGTGAGCATGCAGAGAAGCAGGATCACATAGAACAGGAAGATCTTGTAGTAGGCCGACGACATCGGCAGGCCGAAGGATTTGGCGAAGTTGGACGGCGACCCGACGTCGAACGACCAGATGCCGAAGATCGAAGCCTTGGCGATGCCCGAGATCCCGAAGGTGCCCTTGGTCACTTCCGTCCAGTTGATCAGCACGAGGCGGATGATCTCACCGAAGGCAAGTGTCACGATGGCGAGATAATCGCCCCGCAGACGCAGCACCGGGAAGCCGAGGACGATGCCCCACAGCGCGGCGAAGATGCCCGCGAGCGGCAGCAGCACCCAGAAGGACAGGCCGAAATGCGTGGACAGCAGCGCGTAGGAATAGGCGCCGACGGCATAGAAGGCGACGTAGCCGAGATCGAGCAGGCCCGCGAGGCCGACCACGATGTTCAGGCCCCAGGCCAGCATGACGTAGATCAGGATCTGGATGCCGAAATTGTCGACCAGGAGAAGCGAGCCCTGCACGCCGCGCAGCATGACCGACACCGGCGGATAGATCAGCAGCGCGATCAGCGCGATCTTGAGAAAATGGCGGTGGAAGAAGCCCTTGTCCTCGGACACGTCGAGGATGCCGCTCTTGGCCTTCGCGAGCTTCCGCTTGTCGAGCGCCGGCCGGATGAAGGCGACGTTGACGAAGCGACCGACGGCCGCAACGCCCACGAACACCGCGAGCAGACCCCAGCGCATGCGCCAGACGAGCTCGTTGTTGATGTTCTGATAGGTCTCGACACCGACGAAGAGGCAGAAGAGGCCGAGCGAGACGAGGCCCGCGAAGAAGCCTTCCTTGAGCGCGCGCGCCATGACGCTGGGTTCGGCATGCGGCTCGGAAACGGGAGAGGAAATGTTCGCCATGGACTTATACCTTCTCCACTTCGGGCCGGCCGAGAATGCCGGTCGGCTTGAAAATCAGAACGACCGCGAGGATGACGAAGGTCGCGACGTCCTTGTAGGCGATGGAGAAATAGGCCGACCACAGGCTTTCGATGAGACCGATGAGGATGCCGCCGAGAACGGCGCCCGGCAGCGAGCCGATGCCGCCGAGAACGGCCGCCGTAAAGGCCTTCACGCCGGGGATGAAGCCATCGGTGAAGACGGCGACACCGTAATACATCAGATACATCGTGCCGGCGACGGCGGCGAGCGCTGCACCCATGATGAAGGTGATGGAAATCGTCCGGTCGACGTCGATGCCGAGCAGGGCCGCCATCTTGCGGTCCTGCTCGGTGGCGCGCTGGGCACGGCCGAGCGGCGTCTTGTTGACGATGTACCAGAAGATGGTGAGGAGGACCGCGGTGACGACGATGATCACGATCTGCTTCAGCGAGATCGAGATGCCGAGCACCTGGTAGTTGGAGTTCACCAGCGGCGGGATCGGCTTGTTGCGCGGCCCCTGCACGACCTGGATGAAGTTGGACAGCGCGATCGACATGCCGATGGCGGTGATCAGCGGCGCAAGCCGGAACGATCCGCGCAACGGCCGGTAGGCGATCCGCTCGATCGTCCAGTTCCACAGGCCCGCCAGCAGCATGGCCACGATCATCATCACCAGAAGAGCGAGGACGACCGGAATGCCGGCAAAGAGGGTCGTGAGAATGAGAAAGACGATGAGGGCCGCAAAACTGCCGAGCATGAAGATATCGCCATGGGCGAAGTTGATCATGCCGATAATGCCGTAAACCATCGTATAGCCGATGGCGATCATGCCGTAGATAGATCCGAGAGTCAGCCCGTTGACGAGCTGCTGGACGAAATACACCATCAATTTTCCCCTGGACCAGATCCTTTGGCAGGTCCGGCCTCTTGTTCGGCAGTCCTTTTCGGACCCGACGTTTGCGGGGATTCCATACTGTTTTCGCTCGAAAAGAAAAGCACAAAAAGGAGGCACCCAACAGATTCTTTTCCGTCGGGAAAATTTCTGGCGGTTTCCTCGGCAATCGACCAACGGGGAAGCATTCAGCGCTTACATTTTAAGCAAATCAGCAGGTTGGCGAGGGGCGCGGCCTTGCGGCCATGATGTCATGAAGCTGTATTTGCTGCCAGAATGCCCGATGCTCCTGCCGCGGCAGCGGGCTCGCGCGCGCTGCGCTTCGTCCACAACGCCACGAATTGTAACGGCCGGTCACAGGGATTTGCCTGACGAATGCGGCAGAACCCTGTATGGTTGTGGAGATAACGCGGTCGGCGCCGGGAGGCAGCCCACCGTCAGACCGAAAAGGAGCGCGGCGAGCGCGATGTTGGACGTGTTGGAGAGGGCGGCTGTCGAGGCCGGGCGGGCGGTCATCGACGTCTATAATGTGGGCGCGGATGTCCGTTACAAGGAGGATGCGTCGCCGGTGACGGATGCGGACGAAACCGCCGAACGCATCATCCTGCGCCATCTTCAAGGTGCCTTTCCCGGCATTCCCGTTGTTGCGGAAGAAGCCGCATCCGCCGGCCTCGTTCCCGATATCGACGGACGCGCCTTTTTCCTCGTCGATCCGCTGGACGGAACGAAGGAATTCGTCGGACGCAATCACGACTTCACGGTCAATATCGCGCTGATCGAACAGGGCGCGCCGACGCTAGGCGTGGTCTACGCCCCGGCTCTCGGCATTCTCTACGCCGCCGAGCGTAACCGCGCCCGCAAGTCCGTCGTGTCCGGCCAGACGGACATCGGCACCCCCACCGTCATCGGCTGCCGCCAGCGCGGCGATCGCATCGTGGCGCTGGCCAGCCGCTCCCACAACAGCGCGGAAACCATCGCCTATCTCGCCGAACACGGCGTCACCGACTACGAGTCGGTCGGCTCATCCCTCAAGTTCTGCCTGCTGGCCGAAGGCCTCGCCGACATCTATCCGCGCCTCAGCCGCACGATGGAGTGGGACACCGCGGCCGGCGATGCCGTGTTGCGCGCGGCCGGCGGGGAAACCGTGACGATGGACGGCAATCCGCTCTTCTACGGCAAGCGCAACCAGATCTATGACGTGGACTTCGCCAATCCGCACTTCGTCTCCCGGGGCCGGGCCTGAACCGTGCTGCACCTCGAAGCATAGGCGCGGCTTCGCCCGCACCCCGCACGCTCTGCCGCCGGCGGGGAAAGAAATCGGCAAAAGCCTCATGAAAACAGAGCCGCACCACCCTGCGGCTCCCCGCCCTCGCGATCGCGTGCACACTGCCGGCACCCCGACAGGAGATGCCGATGAGCGAGATGACCCCGAACCTCGAAATGCCCTATATCCTGCCGTCCCAGGCGCAGAAGCATGTGACGCATAACGAGGCCCTGCAGCGGTTGGATGCCGTGACGCAGCTCGTGATCGCCGCGCGTCTCGCGCATCCGCCCGAGAACCCCGGCGAAGGCGCCTGCTACGAGGTCGCACCCTCGCCGACGGACGCCTGGATCGGCAAGACCGGAAAGATCGCCGTCCGGCAGGATGGTGTCTGGACCTTCGTCACGCCCCGCCCCGGCTGGCGCGCCGTCTTTGCGGGCGACGCCCGCCTCTACATCCATGACGGGACGGCCTTCCGCGTCTACGATACCACGGCAGGTCTCGAGCGGATGGGCGTCAACGCGACCGCCGACGAGGTCAACCGGCTCGCGGTGTCGGCAGATGCCACGCTCCTTAGCCATGCCGGCCACGGCCATCAGCTGAAGATCAACAAGGCCTCGCCCGGCGATACGGCGAGCCTTCTGTTCCAGAGCGGCTGGTCCGGCCGGGCGGAGATGGGGCTTGCCGGCACGGAGACCTTCGCGATCAAGACGAGCGCCGACGGCGCATCGTGGCAGGAGGCGCTCAGCGTGGACGCCGCCGGTCGCGTTCACCTGCCGCACAGGCCCATCGCCCGCGCCAGCACGGCGGCAGGCACGGCAACGCCGGCAGACGGCAGCGAACGCGGTTTCGCGACGATTCCGCTGTCGCAGGGCGGGTTTGCGCTCGGGTCGGCCGTGACCGGGGGCGGCAACGCTCTCGCCGTGCCGGCAACCGGCATCTACCTCGTCATGCTGAAGGCGGAGGTCGAGCCGATCGGCGCGTTTTCGCTGGCGGTGAAGGCGGGGTCGCGTGCCATCGCCACGCTGCGCGGATATTCAGGCCCCTCGGCCCGGCACCCCGCCATGGCCACAGGCCTTGCCGCCATGACGGCCGGGGATCAGCTGACCCTGGCGCATACGGGCAGCGCCACCCTCACCTTCGGCGAGGACCGGACAGAGGTGCTTATCGCGGTGCTTTAGACGAGGCTTCGGCGGGTGTCGCGTCGGCATCCGCCGCACCCGATACGGAGGCGAGCAGCTGGCTCATCGACGTCTCGTTGAAGGGCTTGGTGATGCGCGGCCGGTCGCGGTGGCTTCCGGGAAACATGGCGCTTTCGCCATAGCCGCTGACGAAACCGAACGGCGTTTCGCGGGACACGAGGATGCTGGCGAAATCGAAACTCGTCTCGCTACCGAGATTGACGTCGAGCAAGGCGAAGTCGAAGACATGCTCTTCGACAAGCTGGCGCGCCTGCGCAACATTGGTGGCGATATCGACCGTCTCGACGCCCAGCGTGCGCAGAATATCCTCGGCTTCCATCGCAATGATGAAATTGTCTTCCAACACGAGGACGCGTTTGATTGACGAAAGTGTTTCCAAACGCAGCACCAAGATCCAATCGTTGAGAGGCTGTTCGGGTTGCCCAACCCACACATATGATTCGACATCCCCGGATGCAACACTAGAGCCTATCACGCAAGCTCACATTTAAATAAGACATAGCAAGGATTGGCCGGATCCCTTGCCACGAGGCGAAGCGTCACGCGTCGAAATCGCGCCCAGCGCTGTCGCAAACCACGGTAAAATCCGCCGTGTGTTTTCGCAAGCCCTCATGTTGCACTGGAACTTTTAACGGTTCGGGCGCATTATGTTCCGTGGGAACGCAAGGGAGGATATGATGACAGCCAGCGAGATCGAAAGACTGGAACAGGCCGCGAGAAGCGTCTTCGGTCATGATGACGGAGACACCGTCATTGTCGAGGAAAAACAGAGCCTTGCCGATCGTATGCGCGCCTTTTTCCAGAAGCGGCTGCCGGCCCGCACGCTGCCGGCGCCCGGCGTCTGAGCGCGGCACCTATTCAGATAAACGGACGCCGGACGGCCTCCAGACCGTCCCAGTCCGCGGCCCGCATGAGGCCCTCGGGATCGAGAACGTCGCACCCGCGATCCGCCCAGCGGATGAGGTTGCGCTCGGCCAGCTTCTTCAGCGTCTTGTTCGTGTGAACGATCGACAGACCCAGCGTGTCGGCGACATGCTGCTGCGTCAGCGGAATCGACACACGCTCGCCCCGGAAAAGGTTCGACGCGGCTGCCCGTTGCGACAGAAACGACAGCAGATAGGCCGCCCGCTCCAGAGCGGTGCGCCGTCCGATACTCAGAAGATGCTCATCGAGAATCCGCTCCTCCTGCGAGGCGATCCAGGTGACGTCGAAAGCGAGATCGGGATGGTTGCGATAGACCTGTCCGAGGCGTTCGCGTTCGAACACGCAGAGCGTCAGCGCCGACAGCGCCTCCACCGAATGCTTCATCTCCCCCATCAGGCTGCCCTGCAGGCCGACGAGATCGCCCGGCATGATGTAATTCAGGATCTGCCGCCGGCCGTCGCCCAGCATCTTGTAGCGAAAGCCCCACCCGGACAGCACCGTGAAGAGGTGCGCGCTGTGACTTCCCTCGCTCAGCACCGTCGTTCCCGCATCGACGGAGAGTTCGCCGGTCTTGAAATGCGAGACGAATGCAAGTTCCTCTGGCTGAAATTCGCGGAAGGTCGGCAGGTGACGCAGGGGACACTGCTCGCACGGCGTCTGCCGGCTATTGCGCGTTCTCGGGGGATACATTGGCACTCGAAGCGGGAGACGGATGGATGACGGAAGCAGAAGAGCAGGGAAAGCCGGGCGGAGCGAAGAGGATGGACTTGAGCCTTCTCCTTACCTAGTTTCGCGCGCGACACTATTAAATTTGCTAACCGCACGCCTCATAAATGAGGCCGCAGATCTCGGACCGACCATGACACATGCCGCCTTCGCCGCCAATGCCGTTGCCGTCGTTACCGGAGCCGCCTCGGGCATCGGCCTTGCCGCCGCCCGCCGCTTTGCATCCCTCGGCATGACGGTCGTGCTGGCCGACCGCAAGGGCGAGCGTCTGACGGAAGCGGCACGGTCGGTTGCGGAGGGCTCCCCGCAGGGAGCGGCAGGCGTCCTCGCCTGCGCGACGGACGTGTCCGAGCTGGAAGCGCTCGAAGCCCTGCAGGAAGAGGTCATCGAGCGGTTCGGCAAGGTCAACGTCCTCATGAACAATGCCGGTATCCAGCCCGGCAGCGCGCTTTTTGGCCCGTTGGAGAACTGGGAGCGTGTGATGGCCGTCAATCTCGGCGGCGTCGTCAACGGCACGCGCGTCTTCGGCCCCGGCATGATCGCGCATGGCGAACCCGGCCTCATCATCAACACCGGCTCCAAGCAGGGCATCACCACGCCGCCGGGAGACCCGGCCTACAATGTGGCGAAGGCCGGCGTCAAAGCCTTCTCGGAAGCGCTCGAGCACGAGCTGCGCAACATGGCCGGCTGCCGCATCGCGTCGCATCTCCTCATTCCCGGCTTTGTCTATACCGGGCTCACCGCCAACGGCCGCACGGAGAAACCCGAGGGCGCCTGGACGCCGGAGCAGACGGTGGACTTCATGATGGACAGCATCGCGCGTGGCGATTTCTACATTCTCTGCCCCGACAACGATGTCAGCCGGGACCTCGACGAGAAGCGCATCCTATGGGCCGCCGGCGACATCGTGGAAAACCGCCCGCCGCTCTCCCGCTGGCACCCCGACCACGCCGAAGCCTTTCGCACCTACCTGACGCAGGACCGTCCGCGGCAGGCGGGAGACCCTGCATGACGGCGATCCCCACAGGCGCCAGCGGCCTCCACCACATTACCCTCATCACCCGGAAGGTGCAGGCGAACGTCGATTTCTACGTCGGTTTCCTCGGCCTGCGCCTCGTCAAGCGGACGGCGGGCTTCGAGGATGCCGCGCAGCTACACCTCCTTTATGGCGACCGCCTCGGCACGCCCGGTTCGCTCGTCACCTTCCTCGTCTGGGAAGACGGCGGGCCCGGCCGCGTCGGCGAGGGCCAGCCGAGCGAGATCGCCTTCGCCATCGCCCCCGGGTCGATCGGCTTCTGGCTTCAACGCGCCCTGCGGTACCTCGTGCCCGTTTCCGGCCCGGCGCCGGAATTCGGCGAGCCCGTTCTGCGCCTGAAGGATCCGGACGGCGTCATCGTGAAGCTGGTGGGCACGACCGACATTGCGGGCGTCGAACCTGCCTATGCCGCCGGCATCCCACAGGGCGATGCGATCCGCGCGCTGCGCGGCGCCACCATCCTCACCAGCCGCCCCGTGGACACCGCAGCCTTCCTCGAGCGCCACACCGGCTTTCGTTCGTCCGAGCGCACCGAAACCATCGAGCGCCTGCGCTCTGATGCCGGCGACGTGATCGACGTTCGCGACGCCACCGGCTTCTGGACCTCGGCTCCCGGCACCGGGACGATCGACCACATCGCGGTGCGCGCACCCGATCGTGCGGCCGTGAAGGCCTTGCGGGATCGCCTCGGCGCAGAAGATGCCGGCCCGATGCCCGCGCATGACCGCACCTATTTCTTCTCGCTCTACGTCCGAGAACCCGGCGGCAGCCTTATCGAGGTCGCGACCGACGGGCCGGGCATGGGGATCGACGAGGATGAACCCACTCTGGGCACCCGGCTGTTCGTGCCGGGACAGAGCGAGGACGGGCCGGATGAGGACATGACCGTCCTGTTGCCCCAATTCGGCCTTCCCGGCGAGGAGCGTTTCGCGGCGCGCGATCTGCCCTTCATCCACCGCCTGCATCAGGCGGCCGAGCCGGACGGCACCACGCTGTTTCTGCTGCATGGCAGCGGCGCCAATGAGCTGAGCCTCCTGCCGCTCGCGCGAAAGGCGGCGCCGAATGCCCTGCTCGTCGCCCTTCGCGGTCGCAGCCTCGAGGAAGGCGCGCCGCGTTTCTACCGGCGGCTTGGTGCCACGACATTCGATCAGGCCGATATCGCAAACGAAGCGGAAGCCCTCGCCGCCTTCGTCGACGGTGCGGCATCCGGCTATGGCATCGATCTGGCGCGCGCCAGCTTTCTCGGCTATTCCAACGGCGCGAACCTGATCGCCGCAACGCTGTTCCTGCAGCCGGGCCTCATCCGTCGCGCCGTCCTTCTGCGCAGCATGATGCCGCTGGAAACGATCCCGCCGGCCGACCTGTCGGGCACAGAGGTGCTGATCGTTTCGGGAGCCAATGACAGCTTCGACGCTTACCGCCCGGCGCAGGTGGCAGCACTTGCGGACGCCGGTGCTGACACGACGGTCGTCACGCTCTCCGCGAGCCACGACCTGTCGCCGCAGGATTCAGGCACGATCGCCGGCTGGCTGCGGGCGCTGCCGGCGTGACAGCCGCCATAAGAACGGGCAAGCCGGGCTCCGTTACTTGCGGAAGTCGATCTTGACCCGGGCGACGGGCAGGATCGTCTTCCACACCACGGCCGTGTTCGACATGGTCCTGCCGTCGCGCGAGAAGGTCAGCGTATCGAAGAAACGATAGACATCCTGCTTCGGACCGGGGTCGAGATCCACGAGATAGTTGAACCGCACGACGTTGCCGTCCACCCGCACCGTCGTGCCGCCGATCACGTCCTCGCGCGTTCCGCTATAGGTCGCGGGGCCCGTGCGCACGAAATGCCAGGTCTTGCGCTCCGTCTGCCCGTCATCGTAGCGAATGTCCTCCCGCAGGGTGAGCCCGGTTTTCGTCACCGTGCCGCGCAGTGCGATATCGAGGTCGCGCCGCGTGCCGTTAATGGCGCGAAAGGTTCCCGTCGCCCGTGCCTGACCCCGGAAGAAGCGTTCCATGACGGTCTCCCGCATCACACCCGCGGTCTTGCCCGCAGGCTGGGCGGCGGCGCCGATGGAAGCGGACAGGAAGCTGGCGGCAAGACTGGCGGCGAAAAGGGCGGTCGATGCGATCTTCATGATGATCTCCATTCTGTCATGGCGATGATACGGATCTGCGGACAGAACGGTTTCCTTTCCGGTAAAACGTCGCGAGGGCCCGAACCATCGGCGAGCTTTTGTCGTCACTATGGGAACGGCTTCTGGAAATGTGCGGAAAATCGTCCTAAGTTCGGCCGAACCCGTTTCCGGCGCAAATCAGCCACCATTCTCCCTGAACGCTCAAGCCCGCAAAGTCTCTCGACCCTGATCCGCGGCGGCCTCCCAACCTCCGGACCAGCGTCCCCTTACAGGAACGAACCCATGCCGAAATTCAATCCGCTGGTCGCCCGGCTGTCGCCGCCGCCCGTTCCCTCGGTCGCCGCCTGGGCCAAGAGCTACGACGGAAGCCGCGGGCCCCTGCTCGACCTCAGCCAGGCCGTGCCGGGCTATCCGCCGCATCCCGACATGCTGGCCTGGCTCGGCGAGGCCGCCGCCTCGAAGCAGGCGGCCGGCTATGGCCCGATCGAAGGGGAAATTCCCCTGCGCACTGCCTATGGCAACCACGTCGCGGCCCTTTACGGCGCTCCGCTGACGGGACGCAACGTCCAGATCACCGCCGGCTGCAATCAGGCCTTCGTCGCCACCGTCATCGCGCTTGCCGGTGCCGGCGATACGATCCTGATGACCAACCCCTATTACTTCAACCACGAGACGACGCTGTCGATGCTCGGCATCAATGTCGATATCGTTCCCTGCGATGCCAAAAGCGGCTTCATCCCCGATGTCGATTCCATCGAGGCGTCGCTGCATTCCGGCGTCAAGGCGCTTGCGCTGGTGTCGCCGAACAATCCGACGGGCGCCGTCTACCCCGCCGCCCTTCTGGCCGACATCTTCGACCTTTGCCGCCGCAACGATATCTGGCTGATCCTCGACGAGACCTACCGCGACTTCCTGACCGACACGACCGAGCCGCCGCATGGCATCTTCTCGATCGAGGGCTGGCAGAACCACTTCGTCAGCCTCTACAGCTTCTCGAAGTCCTATTGCATTCCCGGCCACCGGATCGGCGCCATCACCTGCGGCATGCAGACGGTTCACCAGATCGCGAAGATCATGGACAATCTGCAGATCTGCCCGCCACGCGCCGGTCAGATCGCACTGGTAAAGGCGATCCCGGCCCTTGCCGACTGGCGCGAGGAGAATCGGCTGGAAATCGGCCGGCGCAGCGCCGCCATGCAGGCCGTGATGGCCGGTCTCGATGGCTGGAAGCTCGAATCCATCGGCGCCTACTTCGCCTATGTCCGCCACCCCTACCCCGACATCAGCGCCGAGTTCGTTGCGGGAAAGCTCGCGACGCTCGCTGGCGTCGTCTGCCTGCCGGGCGATTACTTCGGCGAGATCCAGGAAGGTTTCCTGCGCTTCGCCTTCGCGAATGCCGACGCGGAGACCATCGGCCTCCTGCGCAAGCGCCTCGAGGACTTCAAGCTGCCCGGCATCTGATGTCGCAATGCATCTGAAACGACAAAACCGGACCGTGGTTTGCGACCACGATCCGGTTTTGCGATGTCAGAGATGAAGGAGCGCTCAGATCGCTCCGAACACGCAGGCGCCGATGAAGGCGAAGGCCGCAACCAGCGTCAGCGTGCGGAGAACCGCATGAAGGCTCGGAAGGGCTGCCGTCGAGACGGCGTTGGAATATCGGGCGTGGGGACCGTGCAGGACCTGTTTCGACGTTCGCATCATATCCTCCAGAACTAGCGAGCCGCTGTCACATTTCGCAAAATCGACCATGATCGGCTCTGCGTCTACATTCGTGGATTTCCACCGATTTCATAGACAATTTATTCCACGTCACCGATCGTTTTCAGAATTTCCTACTTTTCTCTCGGTGACCTCTGCGCTGAAAACGTTAACGCCCTTTCATGGTTCCCGGTGCGGCGATGATTTGTCCGGAAGCCTCCCGCCGGCATCGTATATCCCTGTCTCGTGACGGCGCGTGAACCGTGAAAACAGATGACTTTCGACACGGCTCGCCTATATCTCTCCCCCAGGACGCTGCCGGAACATGCGGGGCGACCGAACACATTTCGAGATGCGCCATGCCGAGTTCTTCCCCACCAGAAACCGCCGATGCGACGCCTGTTTCCGGCAAGCGCTGGACGACGGTCGCAGCTTCCCGAGGCGAGATCGCAGCGCTTCTGGAAAGCCGGGACTGGAGCCGGACGCCGCTCGGCGCGCGCGAGACGTGGCCCGCGTCGCTGGCGAGCCTCGTGCGCACGGTTCTGTCGTCGCCGGTCGCCATGACGCTGCTGCTCGGTCCGCACGGCATCATGATCTACAATGCCGGCTATGCCGTCATCGCCGGCGGACGCCACCCCGCATGCTTCGGCATGTCGGCCATCGCCAGCTGGCCCGAAGTCGCCGACTTCAACCGCACCATCATCGAAGGCGTTCTGGACGGTGCGTGCTTCTCGTATGCCGACATGGAAATGACGCTGAACCGCAGCGGCGCGCCGGAACGCGTCTGGTTCGATCTCGACTACAGCCCCGTCTTCGACGATGACGGCGCCGTCATCGGCGCCCTGGCGGTGGTCGTGGAAACGACGAAGGCAGTGGAAGCCGAACAGGCTCTTTTGCGCAACCGCGAAAAGCTGTCGCTCGCCCTGCAAGCCTCCGGCGTCGTCGGCATCTGGGACTGGGACGTCGTCGCAGACCGCGTCTATGCTGACGACAGGTTCGCATCCCTTTACGGCGTCGATCCCAAGGCGGCGGCGACGGACGGCGTGCCGATCTCCGGCTTCACCGCCGCCATTCACCCCGACGATGCCAGGCGTGTGTCCGACGTGCTGCAAAACGTGATGACCACGGGCGAGAAGCTCGCGATCGAGTACAGGCTCGTCCAGGCGGACGGGTCCGTTCGGTGGGTGCTGGCGGAAGGGCAGCCGCTGCTCGAAAACGGCACCTGCATCCGCTTCCCCGGCATCGCGGTCGATATCACCGCGCAGAAGGAGGTGGCGGAAGCCTATGCGCAGTCGGAAACCGGGTTCCGCATCCTGGCCGACACCATGCCGCAGATGGTGTGGTCCACGCGGCCCGACGGATTTCACGATTACTACAATGCCCGCTGGTACGAGTTCACCGGCGTCCCCCCGGGATCGACCGACGGGGCCGGCTGGAACGGTCTCTTCCACGCGGAAGATCAGGAGCGGGCCTGGGCGGTCTGGCGCGAGAGCCTCGAGACCGGCGTCCCCTACCAGATCGAATATCGGCTGCGCCATCACAGCGGGTCCTATCGCTGGGTGCTCGGCCGCGCTCTGCCCATCCGCGATGCCGACGGGCGGATCACGCGCTGGTACGGCACCTGCACCGACATTCACGATGCCAAGATGGCGCAGGCGGAGCGCGAGGTCGTCGCGCATGAGCTCAGCCACCGCATCAAGAACATCTTCTCCGTGCTGAGCGGCATCATCAGCCTGTCCGCACGCTCCGAACCGCAGGCCCGCGGCTTTGCCGAGCAGTTGCGCAAGCGCATCGACGCCATGGGCCGCGCGCATGATTTCGTGCGACCGCACAGCGAGGCGTCGCGCCCGACCATGCCGGACACAACGCTGTTCAATCTTCTGGCAAGACTGCTTGAACCCTATTGGGGCGAGGATGGAACAGGCGCGATCGCGCTGCACGGCGACGATACCGCCATTGCCGACAGTGCGGCCACGCCTCTGGCCCTGCTCCTCCACGAACTCGGAACCAACTCGGCAAAATACGGCGCGCTCTCGACCGCCGACGGCCGGGTCGCGATCACCGGACGCATCGACGGCGAAACCTATCATCTCCGCTGGAAGGAACAGGTCCCGGGCGTCGTCATCGCCGCGCCCGAGCGGGACGGCTTCGGGTCAAGGCTGATGAAGATCAGCGCCGAAGGCCAGCTGGAGGGACGGCTGGAGCGCTTCTGGGAACCGGATGGCTTGCGGATCGAGGCGTCCATTCCGCTCAGCGCACTGACCCGCAGCGGACGCCTCGGGCGCCGCTAGGCGATTTGTCTCAGGCGAAAACGCGAAGACGGGCCGGCGCATGTGCCTGCCGCGCTTCACGCAGAGCGACCGTGTAGCGCACGGCGGCCTTCAGGTCGTCTTCCGCCACTGGCTTCGGCAACACGCCGACGGCACCCGGAAAGGCCTCGCCGACCTGCGAGGGATTGGCTGTCATGAAAAGAACGGTCATGCCGTGACGCTCGGCCAGCATCCGGCCGATATCGCGGCCCGTGGCGCCATCACGCAGGTTCAGATCGACGAGGGCGATATCGGCGAGCGGACCCAGTTTGATCGCGGAGGCCGTATCGGCGGCAATGCCGACGGGCCGGTGGCCCAGTTCCTCGACGACGTACTCGATCTCGGTCGCGACGAAAATCTCGTCCTCGACCACCATGATATTGCAGCTCATATCGACATGCCCACTTCACCAGAATACACCGCCGCTCCCCATTCATTCCCCGGGAACGAGACGACGACGCTCATGAATGCCGTGCAACGTTAAAAGTTCCCTGCCGTATCGCCGGGAGAAACTCTTTCGAACGCTCTTTTTTTCAGGCCCCGCCTGTGGTGTAACCCGCGCAACGCGATCGACCGGGAAAGGTGGCGCATGCCCCTCAGTGACGACATGCCGGTTTTGAAACGATGGAAGCGCCGTGTCCGCAAGCTGCGCAACCGGCTTGCCCGCCGCGCCTTTGCCAGCCGCTACGGCCGGGAACTGCTGATCCAGTGCATCAGCCCGCGCGTGCTCACCATGACGGCGGATTGCGGCGACCACATCATGACGTTTTCGCCGCACGATTACATCGGCCGCAAGATCTACCGGAAGGGCCAGTTCGAGCGCGACCATGTCGTCCGCCTGCTCGCCGTCCTGCGGGACCGCGGCATCGACCTCTCGGGCGCCCTTCTGGAAGTCGGCGGCAATATCGGCACGCAGACGCTCTATTTCGCGCTGGACAGCGATATTCCGCGCATCGTGACGGTGGAGGCCGATCCGCGCAACTATGCGCTGCTGACAGAGAACATTCGCCGAAACGGACTGGAGCACCGGATCACCGCCGTAGCCGGCGCGGCCGGGGAGACGGAGGGTACGATCGATTTCTTCCAGCACCCCGACAATCACGGCAAGAGCAGCGCGACGCGCCAGAGCCCGCGCGACCGGCAGATCAGCGTTCCGGTGCGCCCCGTGATGGCGATCCTCGCGGACGCCGGACTGGCGGCGGACGACGTGTCGCTGATCTTCATGGATATCGAGGGCTACGAGCCGGTCGCCGCCCGCTCGATGATCCCGCTTCTGAAGCGCCGGACGCCGTTCTATCTCGAATTCTCGCCGGTGTTTTACGGCCGTGATCAGGCCCGCATTTTCGCAGAGTGGCTCGCCACCTTCTATTCCCGCTGCATCGTCTTCACCGAAAACGAGATGACCGAGATGGCGCTGGCCGACATTCCTCTGACGGAGGACCAGTTCGACCTGCTCCTTCTGCCCGACGCGCGCTAGCGGCGGCGATAGAGATAGTAGCGCCTGGGGTCGATCCCCTCGGGCACCGGCAGGGGCGCGAGGTCGGCGTGGTCGAGCGGCAGGCCGCTGGCGACGATGCCGCCGGAGGCGAGCGCATCGGCAAGCGCCGACGGCAGCCAGCGTTTCGTCTCCGCATCCACCTCCGGATAGGCCGTGCCGATATCGGCATGGGCAAACGCCACCTGCAGGCCGGCCACGGTCTTCAGCGTCTGCGAGATTTCGCCAAGCACGAGGTCGCCCGCGTCCGGCGTCGATTTGGGATGTGACCCGACCGCCCGATCGAAGGCGATGATGCGGCGTCCGGGGAAGATCTCGCGGATATGATCGTAGGTGCGACCGTTACCCAGCCCGATTTCGAGCACGGCCCCCGCGTCCGGAAGCACCATGTCATCCCGGATGTGGTTGAGGATGGCGCGCTGCGCCAGCAGGCGGGCGATGAAGCTGTCGAGACGACTCATGAAGGCGCTTCCCGTTGCGAAGGCAATCCCGGCGACGGTGCGCAGCGGTTTGCCTCCGGAATTGCGTGAAACCGAAGAGAGGGAGCGTCTTTGCGATTCGGAGAGACGCGGAAACGCTCCAGGGAGCCCCTCTATAGGGCGCCCGCCACCCGACAGGCAACATCGCGGCCCGCCCGCACGCAAAAGTCATCCGGTCCTACCCTGTCGGACGCAGACGGCTGTGCTACCTTCGCTCGAATGTCACAGATGCAGAGCGATCAGTTCTTTTCCGCACTCCCCGTCTTCACGGCGTTCGAAGGCGTGGCGGATGCGGAGAACTATCGCCCGCTGCCGATCGACTGGTGGATCGCCAGCGCCGATATCGTCGATTCCACGGGCGCCATCGAAGCCGGGCGCTACAAGGCCGTCAACATGGCCGGCGCCAGCGTCATCTCGGCAGTGCTGAACGCGGTCGGCCATTTCGATCTGCCCTTCGTCTTCGGCGGCGACGGCGCGCTCGTGGCCCTGCCCCCCTCGGCGCTGGTCGCGGCCACATCGGCGCTGGCCTCCGTCCAACTTTACGCCCGCGAAGAGCTCGATCTCGACCTACGGTCCGCCCTCGTCCCGGTCTCCGACATCCGCAAGGCCGGGCTCGATGTGCGCGTGGCGCGCTTCCAGGTCAGCCCCGACGTGTCCTATGCGATGTTTGCCGGCGGCGGCGGCGCATGGGCGGAGACGGAGATGAAGGCCGGACGCTATCTCGTCGCCCCCGCGCCCGCGGGTGCCCGCCCCGACCTCACCGGTCTTTCCTGTCGCTGGAACCCGATCGCGTCCCGCCACGGCGCCATCGTCTCGATCATCGCGGTGCCCTGCCCCGGCAAGGAGGCCGGGCCGTTCGCGACGCTGGTGTCCGATATCGTCGCTCTGGCCTCGGGTGAGGAGCGCGAGGGCCATCCGGTGCCGGCAGACGGGCCGACGCTCGGCCTTTCCCGCGAAGGCCTCGAAACGGAAGTGCGCACGGTCGGAAAACCCGCCCGCCTGCGGCAGCGCGGCCGCATCCTCCTGGAGGCGGCGCTCACCTATGGACTAGGAAAGCTCGGACTGACGCTCGGCCGCTTCGACCCGAAAATCTACCGTCAGGACGTCGCCAGCAATTCGGACTTCCGCAAGTTCGACGATGGCCTGAAGATGACGATCGACATCGAGGCGACGCGCTTCGCCAGCATCGAGGCGCGGCTGGAACGCGCGGCATCCGAAGGCGTCTGCCGCTACGGGCTTCACCGGCAGGACGAGGCGCTGATGACCTGCATCGTGCCGACCGCGCTCAGCCGCGACCACATGCACTTCATCGACGGTGCCAATGGCGGCTACGCCATGGCAGCCAGCCACCTGAAGGCGCCGATGCAGGCCGCACCGGCGGCGTGACGCATCACGCCTTCACGATCAATCCGCCCGCGATGCCGCGGCGGGCAAAGACGTTGCGCGTATCGATGACCAGCGGCGCCTGCTCGGCGATCAGCGCGTAATCGACATCGTCGTGGTCGGTGGCGACCAGCACGGCATCGAAGCCGGAAAGCGCGCTCAGCGGCACCGAGCGCCGGCCCTTCAGCGACAGATATTCGCGCGTCCGCGGGATCTCGTCCACATGCGGATCGTGGAAGGATGCGCTGCCGCCGCGCTCCTCGATCAGCTCGATCAGCTTCAGCGACGGGCTCTCGCGGATATCCGGCACGTTCTTCTTGTAGGCCAGCCCGATGATCAGCACGCGCGAGCGGCTGAGCGCCTTGCCCAGATGCATGTCGAGCGCTTCGGCCAGCCGGCCGACGACGTGCCGCGGCATGGCCGAGTTGATCTCGCCCGCAAGCTCGATGAAGCGGGTGGGCATCTCGTATTCGCGGGATTTCCAGGTGAGATAGAACGGATCGATCGGGATGCAGTGCCCGCCGAGACCCGGGCCGGGATAGAACGGCATATAGCCGAACGGCTTGGTCTTTGCCGCGTCGATCACCTCCCAGATATCGATGCCCATGGCCTCGAACACGGTCTTCAGCTCGTTGACCAGCGCGATGTTGACCGCACGAAAGATGTTCTCCGTCAGCTTCACCGCCTCGGCCGTCGCCGTCGTGGAGACGGGCACGACGCGCTCCACCACGGCCGAATAGAACGCCTCCATCGCCTGCGCCGCCGCATCGCCGTCGCCGGCGACGATCTTCGGAATGCTGGTGGTCGAGAAGTCGCGGTTTCCGGGATCCTCGCGCTCGGGCGAGAAGCCGAGGAAGACCTCGGCGCCGATATCGAGCCCGGTGGCGGCGAGGATCGGCCGCACGACATCCGTCGTGGTGCCGGGATAGGTGGTGGATTCCAGCACCACGAGCTGCCCCGGCCGCAGCCGCAGCGCGATCTCCTGGCAGGTCTTCACGATATAGGTCAGGTCGGGATCGCGATGCCGCGTCAGCGGCGTCGGCACGCAGATGACGATGACGTCGCAGGCGGCAAGGCCGTCGAAATCGACGGTTGCGGAAAACCGTCCGGCATCCCGCTCGGCTGCGAGAACGTCGTCGCCAACGGCCTCGATATAGGATCGGCCCGCCTCGATGGCGACGATCTTGCCGGGGTCGATGTCGAAGCCGGTGACGGCGAAGCCCTTGCGCGCGATGGCTATGGCGAGCGGCAGTCCGACATAGCCAAGGCCGATGACGCCGGCATGGGCCGTGCGATCGGCGATCCGCGACAGGAGACTCGCGTGGGAGGACGTGCTCATCGGGAACCTTGCCTGTTGGGCGCGCCTCGCACGCCGGAGCCATGGCAGATGCGGACTCGGCCTTCCGCTGTCAAGGCCGCTGCGCCGCGCAACGGCCATCGCCAACTTTTCGTCGCCCCCGTTCTGGTTTTGGCCATCTCTCGTGATTATATCGTGGAAACGCTCGCGTCACGCCGGGGGGTTGATATCGGCCTGCAGCGATCGTTCGCAGCAACAAGCGGGAAGATCGACATGACCCAGACGCAGCAGGTTTCCACCCATCTGCTCGATCGCGTGTCCCTGTGGCTCAAGCAGACGGCGCTGAACGGCGCCTCGCTCGAAACGCTCGTGACCGGCTTCTGCGAACGGCTGGCAGCCGCCGGCGTGCCGCTGTCGCGCGTGCATCTGAGCTTCGCCATGCTCCACCCGCTTTACGACGCGCTCGGCTTCACCTGGCAGCGCGGCAAGGGCGTCACCGTGGAGGGCTTTCGCGCCGGTCAGAGCGAGACGGATGCGGAGCGCTTCCTGCGCAGCCCCTATTACTACCTCTATTCCCACGACCTCGATCATCTGCGCCGCCGCATCACGCCGGAAACGCCGATCGAGTTCCCGATCTTCGAGGAACTGAAGCGCGACGGCGCGACGGACTATTTCGCCTTCGTGCAGTCCTTCAGCGAGAGCCATGGACAGGGCATGGTCGGCTCCTGGACCACGGACGCCCCGGAAGGCTTTTCCGACCAGCTGATCGAGGCCATGCTGCGCCTCCAGAGCAGCCTCGCCGTCGCCGCCAAGATGGCCGTGCTCGGCAAGCTCGCCGACAACATGCTCACCACCTATCTCGGCGAAAACGCCGGCAAGCGCGTGCTGTCTGGCCAGATCCGGCGCGGCGATGGCGAGACCATCCGCGCCGTGCTCGTCATGGCCGACATGCGCCAGTCGACCGTTCTGGCCGAACGCGAAGGCCGACAGGCCTATATCGACACGCTCAACCAGTTCTTCGACGCCATCGCCACCCCGTTCAACCGCGGCGGCGGCGAAATCCTGAGCTTCCTCGGCGATGGCTTCCTCGCCGTCTATCCCTGCGGCCGCCACCGCGAACCGTCGCAGGCCGCAGCACTGGCGGCCATGGATGCCGTGCGGCAGGCGACGGCCCGCATGGCCGAGATGAACCGCGAACGCCGCGAAAACGGCCTCGGCGAAATCGGCTACGGCATCGGGCTGCACATCGGCAACGTCATGTTCGGCAATGTCGGCCTGCGCGACCGCCTGACCTTCTCCGCCTTCGGCACCGCCGTCAACGAGGTGTCGCGCTTGCAGGGCCTGACCAAGAAGCATTCCACCCACATCGTCGCCAGCCAGGCCTTTACCGCCTATGCCGGTGGGGAATGGGAAACGCTCGGCGAGGAAAAGCTGCGCGGCGTGCGCCAGAAGCTGACGGTGCTGGTGCCGAGCGAGAAACTGCTGAAGATCGATCAGGCCGAGGCCATCCGCCACCGGACCCAGGAAAGCAGCTCCGAGGCGGAGCAGGTCATGCTGCTCTATCGCAACCGCAACACGCCGCAGCGCGACATCTGGAACAAACTTCTGCAATAGAAATTGTGATGCCGCGGGGGCATTATTTCAAAAAACCGATACATGACGACGCTAGACCCGCAGCCGACGCCGGGAAGGCGTAATCCTGCGCTTTACATTGCGGTCATGGACAGGCCGAAATGCCTGCGATAGTCTTCCCTTAAGATACCGGCTCAAAGCCAGCCACCATCCGCACCGGATGGAGAGAATAAGTGGGGAATGGCAGGCATGACATCAGGCGGAGACCTGCTGCGGATCGAGGACCTGAGCGTTTCTTTCGCCATGTTCGGCGGCCAGATCGATGCGGTTCGAAAGGCCAGCCTGCGTGTGCTCCCGGGCAAGGTGACGGCGCTCGTGGGCGAGTCCGGTTCCGGCAAATCCGTGATCAGCCAGGCCATCATGGGCATCCTGCCCAAATCGGCGCGGATCGGCGGCAAGATCCTCTTCAAGGACGAGACGGCCCCCGGCGGCGTCATCGATCTCGCGGCGCTCGCGCCGGAGGGCGCCGATATGCGCGCCTTTCGCGGCAACCGCATCGGCATGATCTTTCAGGAGCCGATGACCTCGCTGTCGCCGCTCCACACGATCGGCGACCAGATCAGCGAGAGCCTGCGCATCCATCGCGACGTCGACAAGGCGGGCCAGCGGGCGCAGACCGAGGACATGCTGCGTCTCGTCGGCTTTCCCGACCCCAAGCGCGCCTTCGGCATGTATCCCTTCGAGCTGTCCGGCGGCATGCGCCAGCGCGCGATGATCGCCATGGCGCTGATCTGCCGGCCGTCGCTGCTGATCGCGGACGAACCAACGACGGCACTCGACGTCACCATCCAGGCGCAGATCCTGCAATTGCTGAAGGATCTGCAATCGACCTTCGGCATGGCCGTGCTGCTCATCACCCACGACCTCGGCATCGTCGCCAACATGGCCGACGAGGTCGTCGTGATCTATCACGGCGAGATCATGGAGGCCGGTTCGGTCGAGGATATCTTCCGCAACCCGTCGCACCCCTATCTCAAGGGTCTGATGGCGGCCGTGCCGCATTTCGACATGAAACCCGGCGAGCGCCTGAAGGCACTGCGCGAGGTGCCGGTCAACGTCGAGAGCCTGATCGTGCGGCGCAAGGGCGAACGCGCGCCTGCACGCCCCCTGCCCCGCGTCGAGGACACGCTTCCCGCACCGGGCGAGGACGTGCTTCTCTCGGTCCGCCATGTCGGCAAGACCTTTTCCGGCCGCGCGTCCGGATGGTGGAAGAAGGGCGAGAAAAGCCAGCATCGCGCCGTGGACGACGTCAGCTTCGACATCCGGCGTGGCGAATGTCTGGGGCTCGTGGGCGAAAGCGGCTGCGGCAAGACGACGCTCAGCAAGATCCTGATGCGGGCGCTCTCGCCGGACACCGGGTCGATCATGCTGAACTCGGCCGATGGTCCGATCGACATCCGCGAGGCGCATGGCAAGTCGCTGGAGCGCCTGCGCACCCGCATGCAGATGATCTTCCAGGATCCGGTCTCCTCGCTCTCGCCGCGCATGACGGTGCAGAACATTCTCAGCGAACCACTCGAAATCCACCGCCGTGGCGATCCGAAGAGCCGGCAGCAGACGGTGAAGGCCCTGCTGAAGGCCATCGGCCTCAACGAGCGGCACATGAACCGCTATCCCCACAGCTTCTCCGGCGGGCAGCGCCAGCGCATCGGCATCGCCCGCGCTCTGGCGCTCGGACCCGAGCTGCTGATCTGCGACGAGCCGGTCTCCGCCCTCGACGTGTCCGTGCAGGCGCAGATCCTTAATCTCCTGAAGGACCTGCAGACGGAACTCGGCCTCACCTATCTCTTCATCTCGCACAATCTGGCCGTCGTCGATTACATGGCCGACCGCATCGCCGTCATGTGCGCCGGGCGGATCGTCGAGCTTGCGCCGCGCGAACAGCTGATGCGCGCGCCGGTCCACCCCTATACCAAGGCGCTGCTCGCCGCCGTGCCCTTCCCCGACCTCGATCGGCCACTCGACTTCGTCGCACTCAATGCCGGCGGGGCCTCCGACAAGAAGCGCTGGAACGCCGCCTTCCGGCCGGGCGAAAGCGATGGCCTTGCGCCCGCCGATCTCGGCAACGGTCACTGGGTGCTCGCAAGCCGGAATGCCGATGTGAAGGAGCTTCAGCCGTGATCAAACGCCGCACCACCCTCGGCCTCCTCGCCTCCGCCATCGCCCTTCCCCGCCTCATGCTGCCCCGCGCGGCCATGGCCGCGGGGACGGAGCCTGAAATTCTGCTCGAAAAGATCGCCGCGGGCACCCTGCCGCCGATGGCCGAGCGCGTGCCGAAGAGCCCACGCGTCGTCAACCTCGCCGCCATGGGCCGTGCACCCGGCACCTATGGCGGCGCGATGCGCATCCTCATCGGCAGCCAGAAGGACATCCGCGTGATGTTCATCAACGGCTACGCCCGTCTGGTCGGCTACGACGAGAAGCTGAACTTCCAGCCGGATATTCTGGAGGCTTGCGATATCGAGGGTGAGAAGGTCTTCACCTTCCGCATCCGCGAAGGCCATCGCTGGTCGGACGGAAGCCCGCTCACCTCGGAAGACTTTCGCTACACTTGGGAAGACGTCGTCCTCAACGAGGACCTGCGCAAGGGCGGCGTGCAGCAGGAGCTTCTGGCGGACGGCAAGCCGCCGCGGTTCGAGGTTCTCGATGAACGCACCGTGCGCTACAGCTGGGATGCACCCAACCCGGATTTCCTGCCCAATCTCGCAGCGGCACTGCCGCTGATCCTGCTTCTGCCGGCCGCCTACATGAAGCAGTTCCACAAGACATACCAGACCGAGGAACAGCTCAAGACCTTCATGAAGAAGTACCGGGTCAAGAAATGGGTGGACCTGCACATCAAGATGTCGCGCCAGAACCGGCCCGACAATCCGGACCTGCCGACGCTCGACCCGTGGCAGAACACGACCGCTTCGCCGGCCGAGCAGTTCATCTTCGACCGCAATCCCTTCTTCCACCGCGTCGACGAGAACGGGATGCAGCTTCCCTATATCGACCGCATCGTGCTCAATGTCTCCTCGCCCGGCATCATCGCGGCGAAGACCGGCGGTGGCGAAGCCGATCTGCAGGCGCAGAACATCGACTTCACGGATTACGCTTTCATCAAGGATTCCGAAAAGCGGTATCCGGTGAAGGTGAAGCTGTGGAAGCGGACGCAAGGCTCGCGCGTCGCCCTGCTGCCGAACCTGAACTACGGCGATCCCGTCTGGCAGGGCCTCTTGCGCGACGTCCGCGTCCGCCGCGCCCTCTCGCTCGCCATCGACCGGCGCGAGATCAACATGGTCGCCTTCTACGGTCTCGGCAAGGAAAGCGCCGATACCGTGTTGCCGGAAAGCCCGCTCTACAAGCCGGAATATGCCGCCGCCTGGTCGCAGCACGACACCGAGCAGGCCAACCGCCTGCTCGACGAGGCCGGCCTCACCAAACGCGACGACGACGGCATGCGCCTTCTACCGGATGGCCGCCTCGCGCAGATCGTCGTGGAAACCGCGGGCGAAAGCACGCTGGAAACCGACGTTCTCGAACTCGTGACCGATCACTGGGCGAAGATCGGCATCCCCCTCTTCATCAAGACCTCCCAGCGCGAGGTCTTCCGCAACCGCACCATGGGCGGCGAGATCATGATGTCCATGTGGCTCGGGCTGCCGAACGGCGTGCCCACGGCCGATATGAGCCCGAACGCGCTGGCCCCCAGCGCCGACGACCAGCTGCAATGGCCGGTCTGGGGCATGCATTACCTCTCGCTCGGCCAGTTCGGCCATGCGCCGGAACTGCCCGAAGCCCAGAAGCTGGTGGACCTGCTGAAGGAATGGCGCCGCACGGCCGATACGGCTGGCCGCGCGCGGATCTGGCACGAGATGCTGTCGATCTACACCGATCAGGTCTATTCCATCGGCATGGTCAACGCCACGCTCCAGCCGATCCTTCATACGTCGCGCATGCAGAACGTTCCGGAACACGGCCTTTACGGCTTCGATCCGACCTGCTTCTTCGGGGTCTACATGCCGGATACGTTCTGGCTCGGCGACAAGGTGAGCTGATCGATGCTGCGATACATTCTCTGGCGCATCAGTGCCATGATCCCGACGCTCGTCATCATCTCGGCCCTCGTCTTCACCATCATCGAACTTCCCCCGGGCGATTATTTCGAGAGCTACATCTCGGAAATGCGCGCCCAGGGCGAAGGCGTCGATATGGCCGAGATCGAGGCGCTGCGGGCCGAATACGGCTTTGACCGCCCGCCGGTCATGCGCTACTTCCACTGGGTCGCCGGCATGCTTCAGGGCGATTTCGGCTACTCGTTCGAATACCAGCTGCCGGTCTCCGACGTCGTCGGTGACAGGCTCTGGCTGACGGTTCTTGTCTCCTTCGTCACCATCATCTTCACCTGGCTCATCGCCTTCCCGATCGGCATCTACTCGGCCACGCACCAATACAGCTGGGGCGATTATGGCCTGACCTTCCTCGGCCTGCTCGGCCTCGCGATCCCGAACTTCATGTTCGCGCTGATCCTGATGTATTTCGCCAATATGTGGTTCGGCACCTCCATCGGGCATCTGATGGACCAGAAATATCTGTCGCAGCCGATGAGCTGGGACAAGTTCCTGTCGATCCTCGAGCACCTCTGGATCCCCGTCATCATCATCGGCACGGCGGGCACGGCCGGCATGATCCGCCGCCTGCGTGCCAACCTTCTGGATGAGCTTCAGAAGCAATATGTGGTGACAGCGAAGGCGAAGGGGCTTCACCCCTTCCGCGCGCTGGTGAAGTACCCGCTCCGCATGGCGCTCAACTTCTTCATCGCCGACATCGGCTCGATCCTGCCGGCCATCATCTCCGGAGCTGAAATCACGGCCATCGTGCTGTCGCTGGAAACCACAGGGCCGATGCTGATCAAGGCGCTGCAGAGCCAGGATATGTACCTTGCCGGCTCCTTCCTGATGTTCCTCGCCTTCCTCACCGTCATCGGCGTGCTCGTCTCCGACATCGCGCTGGCGCTGCTCGATCCGCGCATCCGGCTCCAGGGAGGCAGCACGAAGTGACCGCACCGCATCTGCCGTCCACCACCACCCCCGGCGGGCCACCCGCCTGCCTGCCTGCACCCGGCCAGCCGCTGACGCACTTCGTTTCCGCCGCCCCCTTCGATCCGATGGCCGTGGAAACGATGAGCGAGGAGCAGAGGCACGCCTACGAGGCTTCCCAGCTCCAGCTGATGTGGTGGAAGTTCAAGCGCCACAGGGTCGCCGTCGCCTCGCTCGTCTTCCTCGTGGTGCTCTACGCGATGGTCACCATCGTCGAGTTCCTGGCGCCCTACAACCTGCACACCCGCAACGTCGATTTCATCCATGCGCCACCACAGCAGGTGCACCTGTTCGACGACGGCCAGTTCGTCGGCCCCTTCGTCTACGGCCGCACGATGAACCTCGACATGGACACGTTGCGCCGGGTCTACACGGAAGATCCCGAGCGGATCGAGAAGCTGCGCTTCTTCTGCAGCGGCGACGCCTACAATTTCTGGGGCCTCGTTCCTGCCTCGCTCCACCTCGTCTGCCCGGCCGAGGGCGGGCAGTTCTTCATGCTCGGCAGCGATCGGCTCGGCCGCGACGTGCTGTCGCGCATTCTCTACGGCGCCCGCATCTCGCTCACCATCGGCCTCCTCGGCGTGACGATGAGCTTCATCCTCGGCATCGTCATCGGCGGCCTTGCCGGCTACAAGGGCGGCGTCTTCGACCTCATCGTCCAGCGCGTCATCGAGGTGTTGCAGTCGATCCCGAGCATTCCGCTCTGGATGGCGCTGGCGGCCATCATGCCGGTGACATGGAGCCCCCTCGTCATCTATCTCGGCATCACCGCCATCCTCGGTCTTCTCGACTGGACGGGCCTTGCCCGCGCGGTGCGCTCCAAGCTTCTGGCCCTGCGCGAGGAGGATTACGTGCTCGCGGCACAGCTGATGGGGGCAAAGACCAGCCGCATCATCGGCCGCCACCTCGTGCCCGGCTTCATGTCGCATCTGATCGCCAGCGCGACCATGTCGATCCCGGCGATGATTCTCGGCGAAACCGCCTTGAGTTTCCTCGGTCTCGGCCTCCGTCCCCCCATCACCAGCTGGGGCATTCTCCTGACGGAAGCGCGCAGCGTCAGTACCATCGCCTTTTATCCATGGTTGCTCTACCCAACCATCCCGGTCATTCTCGTCATCCTGGCCTTTAACTTTCTGGGCGACGGCCTTAGAGATGCGGCTGATCCGTACAAGTGAGTTTTTCATGGTGATGAAGCCTGCCCTGCGCGTGGAGCCGTGCCGATGACGCGTCGCATCGAGAATGCCCGCATCCTCATGTACAGCCACGATACGTTCGGTCTCGGCCATTTGCGGCGATGCCGGGCCATCGCGCATGCGCTGGTCGAGGACTATCGCGGCTTGCAGGTCCTGATCATTTCCGGCGCGACCATCGCCGGGGCCTATGATTACCGGGCCCGCGTCGATTTCGTGAAGATCCCGAGCGTGATTAAGCTGCGCAACGGCGAATACACCCCGATGGATCGGCATATCGATCTGAACGAGACGCTGAAGATGCGCCGCTCGATCATCCGGCACACAGCCGAGACCTTCAAGCCCGACATCTTCATCGTGGACAAGGAGCCGATGGGGCTGCGCGGCGAGGTCGAGGACACGCTGTCCTACCTGAAGCATCAGGGCACGACGCTGGTGCTCGGCCTGCGCGAGGTCATGGATGCGCCGCACCTGCTCGACGCCGAGTGGAAGCGCAACGACGTGATGCGCAAGATCGGCCAGTTCTACGACACGGTCTGGGTCTACGGCCCGCCGGATTTCTACGATCCGCTCGTCGGTCTGGACGTACCGCCACAGGTCCGCGCCCGGATGGATTTCGTCGGCTTCCTCCAGCGCAGCGTCTCGCTCGACGTCAGCTCCGAGCACAAGCCGAAGGGCGACTACATCCTGATCACCACCGGCGGCGGCGGCGACGGCTCCGACCTCGTCCACGACGTGGTGGACGCCTACCGCGCCGACCCGACCTTGACGCACCCCTCCTTCGTCGTCCTCGGCCCCTACATGCCGGCCAAGCAGCGTCACAAGCTGCTGTCGAAATGCGCGCTGACGCCACATCTGCAGGTGATCGAGTTCGACAACCGCATGGAGGAACTGATCGCCAATGCCAGCGGCGTCGTCGCCATGGGCGGCTACAACACCTATTGCGAAATCCTCTCCTTCGACAAACCGGCCCTGATCGTCCCACGCGTCGTCCCGCGCGAGGAGCAGCTGATCCGCGCCCGCCGCGCCAGCGAACTCGGGCTCGTCGACATGCTGCTGCCGCAGGAGGCCGCCGACCCCAAGCGGCTGGCTGCAGCCCTTCATGCCCTGCCGCACCGCGCGCCACCCTCCCACCATGCCAGCAACATGCATCTCGATGGCCTGAGTAATATTTCCCGGATCGTCGGCAACATGCTAGACGGGCGCGATCGCGACCATTTGAGCGTCGTCAAGGCCTGAAACGTCATGCAAAGCCGCAAGATCGTCGTCATCCTGAAGGGCTATCCGCGCCTGTCGGAAACCTTCATCGCGCAGGAACTGCTGGGGTTGGAGCAATCGGGGCTGGAGCTGTCCCTGATCTCGATGCGCCACCCGACCGACAGGAAGCGCCATCCCGTTCACGACGAGATCCGCGCGCCGGTTCTCTATCTCCCGGAATATCTGCATCAGGAGCCCCTGCGCGTGCTGCGGGGCCTGTGGGCGGCGGTCCGGCGTCCCGGTTTCCGCACGGCCTTTGCCGCCTTCCGCCGCGATCTCGCCCGCGACATCTCGCGCAACCGGGTCCGCCGCTTCGGGCAGGCCGCCGTTCTCGCCGCCGAATGGCCGAAGGGGGGCAATTGGCTGCACGCCCACTTCATCCATACCCCCGCCTCCGTCGCCGCCTATACCAGCCTCCTCACCGGCATTCCCTGGACATGCTCGGCCCATGCCAAGGACATCTGGACCTCGCCCGACTGGGAGCTGGCCGACAAGCTCGCCACCAATCGCTGGACGGTCACCTGCACCGAAACCGGCTTCCACCACCTGCGCACGCTGGCCGCAGACAAGACGACCGTGCATCTGAGTTATCACGGGCTCGATCTCGCCCGCTTCGCGCCCTTCACGCAGCAGCGCCGCCCGCGCGACGGCAGCGACCCGGCCGATCCCGTCGTCATCCTCAGCGTCGGCCGCGCCGTGGAGAAAAAGGGGTACGACCTGCTCCTCAAGGCCTTAGCAAGCCTGCCGGCCGATCTCGCCTGGCGCTTCGTCCATATCGGCGGCGGCACGCTCGCCAAATCCCTGAAGGACATGGCGACCGACCTGGGCATCGCCGATCGCATCGACTGGCTGGGCGCGATGGCGCAGGAAGACGTGCTCGCACGCTACCGGACCTCCGACATCTTCGCCCTCGCCTGCCGCATCGGCGCGGACGGCGACCGCGACGGCCTGCCGAACGTGATCGTTGAGGCCTCCAGCCAGCGCCTCGTCTGCCTGTCCACGACGATCTCCGGCGTGCCCGAGCTTCTGTCCGACGGCGAAAACGGCCTGCTCGTGCCTCCCGAGGATCCCGAGGCCATCGCCAACGCCCTGGAGCGCGCCATCCGCGATCCCGAGCTGCGCAAGCGGCTGGGGGACGCCGCGGAACGGCGCGTCCGCCAGGACTTCGACTACCACACCAGCATCACCCAGCTTCGCAATCTCTTTGAAACCGAATGGCGGACAGCCGAATGACCGATCCGGACACGAAACGCGTTCTCTTCTACGTCCAGCACCTGCTCGGCATCGGCCACCTGACGCGCGCGAGCCGCATCGCCAATGCGCTGGCCGTGCGCGGCTTCGACGTGACGGTCGTCACCGGCGGCAAGCCGGTCGCAGGCTTTCCTGGCCCCGCCGTCCGCCACATCGCCCTGCCGCCCGTGGTTTCCAGCGACGAGGGGTTTTCGGCGCTGCAGGACATGGACGGCAACCCGGTGGATGACGCCTTCCGCGACATGCGCCGCGACCGTCTGCTCGCCATCCTCCAGGAGATCAGGCCGCATGCCATCCTCACCGAGGCCTTCCCCTTCGGCCGGCGCCAGATGCGTTTCGAGCTTCTGCCCTTCCTCGACGCAGCCCGCGCCATGCCCGAGCCGCCCAAAATCTTCGCCTCCGTGCGCGATATCCTGCAGAAGCGCCCGAAGCCGGAGCGCGACCGCGAGACGGTGGACTATATCGACCGCTACTTCGACCGCATCCTCATCCATGGCGACCCGACCTTCGCAAGGCTGGAGGAGACCTTTCCCCATGCCGACGAGATCGCCGACAAGGTCGTCTATACCGGCCTCGTCGCCCCGCCGCGGCCCGAGGCCCCGGCAGACCGTTTCGAGGTGATCGTCTCGGCCGGCGGCGGCGCGGTCGGCCGGCACGTGCTGCACGCGGTCGTCGGCGCCACCGCCATTCTCCGGCCGGAAAAGCCGTGGGCCCTGATCACGGGGCCGAACCTGGCGCAGGCCGACCATGATGCGATCGCCGCCGGCGTCGTCGGCAATGTCGCAGTCTTCCGCTTCCGCCCGGATTTCGCGAGCCTCCTTTCGGGCGCGCAGCTTTCCGTGTCCCAGGCCGGCTACAACACCGTCTGCGACATTCTGCGGGCCCGCTGCCGGGCGATCGTCGTGCCGTTCACCACAGGCGGCGAGACGGAACAGGCGGCGCGCGCGGAACGGCTGGAACGTCTCGGCCTCGTCACGGCGCTCGGCGATGCCGAGCTGTCCGCCGAGCGGATCGCCACCGCTATCCGCGCCGGTCTCGACGCCCCGGCCTTCCCGGCAGGCGATCTTTCGATCGACCTCGAAGGTGCCGACAGGACGGCCGATGTCCTGCGCGACATGCTGTAGCTCCCGCCACGGCGGCATCGCTTCTCATGCAGTGTAAGACAACGCTTTTGCGGGTGGTTTTCCCACCATCACTGCTATAGATTCCATCGGAACGGAGGAGACAGACGAGCACCTGGTCCGCCGCGTCGTCTCCGCTTCGTCTCGATGGCAGCCTTTCATGGATATCCGCCTTACCCGTTACATCTGGACCCACACGCGCAAGCAGCAACTGTGGATCCTCATGATCGTCGCCATCTCGATGATCCCCTACTTCCTGTCGTTCGACCTGCCCAAGCAGATCGTCAACGGACCCATCCAGGGAAAGGGTTTCGAGCAGCCGGGCGCCACCGAGCGCTTCTTCGACATCTCCTTCTCCCTGCCCTGGATCGGCAACGTCACGCTGTTCAACGGCATCGACCTGACGCGCATGGAAACGCTCTACGCCCTCAGCGTCGTCTTCCTTCTGCTCGTCATCATCAACGGCCTCTTCAAGCTCTACATCAACACCTATAAGGGCCGGCTCGGCGAGCGCCTGCTGCGCCGCATCCGCTTCGAGCTCGTCGATCGCATCCTCCGCTTCCCGCCGACCCAGTTCAAGCGCATGAAGGGAGCGGAAGTCTCGTCCATGGTCAAGGACGAGGTGGAGCCGCTCGGCGGCTTCACGGGCGACGCCTTCGTCTCGCCGGCCCTGCTCGGGGGGCAGGCCCTGACGGCGCTCGCCTTCATCTTCATGCAGAATATGTGGCTTGGCTTCATCGCCGCCTTCATGGTCGGCATCCAGGCGACGATCATCCCGCGCATGCGCCGTCGCCTGCTGGTGCTCGGCCGCGAGCGCCAGATCACCGCACGCGAGCTTGCCGGCCGCGTCAGCGAGATCGTGGACGGCATCAGCACCATCCATGCCTACGACACCTCGAACTACGAGCGCGCCGATGTGGCCGCTAGGCTGGGGCGGATCTACAAGATCCGCTACGATCTCTACCAGTGGAAGTTCATGGTGAAGTTCATCAACAACTTCCTGGCACAGCTGACGCCCTTCCTGTTCTACTGCATCGGCGGCTATCTCGCGCTGCGCGGACAGCTCGACATCGGCCAGCTCGTCGCCGTCATCAGCGCCTACAAGGACCTGCCCGGCCCGCTGAAGGAGCTGATCGACTGGGACCAGCTGCGCCAGGACGTGCAGGTGAAATATGTCCAGGTCGTCGAGCAGTTCACGGTCGAGCCGCTGATCGACCCCAAGATCCAGGCCATTTCGGCCGGTGCCCTCGCCGCCGGCGCCGTAGCCGTCGGTGCGGGCCTTGCCGGTCGTGCGGCAGCCGACAGCCGTGAAGGAGACGATCCGTGCGGCGCCCTTGCAGCCTCCGGCCTGACCCTTGCCGACGACAGCGGCGCCCGCCTGCTGGAGCATGTCTCGGTCGAGATCACGCCCGGGGAGAAGGTGGCGATCATCGGCGGAGCGGCCAGCGGCGGCGACGTGCTGGCGGAAGCCTTTGGCCGCCTGATCTGGCCGGAAGGCGGCAAGGTGACGCTCGGCGGCGAAGACCTGCTGCACATGCCGGAATCCGTCGTCGGCCGGGCCATCACCTACGCCTCGTCGGACACCTACTTCTTCTACGGTTCGCTGCGCGACAACCTGCTTTACGGCCTGAAGCACGCACCCCTGGCGGCCGCCACCTACGAGGGCAGCCTTGCCACCCATCGCAAATGGGAGGTGACGGAAGCCAAGCTTGCCGGCAATCCCGACTACGACGTCAACGGCGACTGGATCGACTATACCGCGGCGGGCGCGACGCAGGCCGAGGATCTCTTCCCCTCGATCCTCGCCGTGCTCGACACGGTGCAGCTGTCGAAGGACATTCTGGACCTGGCCCTGCGCACCAATATCGACCCGGCAGACCGGCCGGACTTTGCCGCCAGCATCGTCGATATGCGCCAGGCGCTGCGCGAGGAGCTGGAAGAAGCCGGCCTCAACGGGCTGATCGCCTATTTCGAGCCCGGCGAGTACAATATGGAAGCCACCGTCGGCGAGAACCTGCTGTTCGGCACGGCGACCGCCCCGAGCGTGGCCGGCCGCGCCATCGCCAAGAACCCCTATTTCCGCAAGGTCGTCTCGGAAACCGGCATCGACCGGGTGCTGTTCGACATGGGTTACCAGATCGCCGAAAACGCGGTCGAACTCTTCGCCGACCTGCCGCCGGACCACCCGTTCTTCCAGCAGCTGACCTTCATGACGGCCGACGATATCCCGGCCTACCAGCTGCTGCTGCAGAAATATGCCGGCAAGGGGCTGGAGACCGCGACGGAGGACGATCGCTACCAGATCATCCGCCTGAGCTTCAACTATGTCGAGCCCCGCCACCGCTTCGGTCTCCTGACCGAAGAGCTGATGGCGCAGATCGTCGAGGTTCGCCGTCAGTTCCACGAGAACATGCCGGAAGAGCTGACCCACGATATCGAGCGCTACGACCCGGAAAAATATCTCGCCTCCGCAAGCCTCATGGACAATGTGCTGTTCGGCCGCATCAGCCACAAGCACACCGACGGCTCCAAGCGCATCCGCGCCATCGTGTCGTCGCTCCTGAATTCCCAAGGCCTGATCGAGCAGGTGCTGGATATCGGCCTCGACTTCAATCTCGGCGCCGGCGGCAAGCGCCTGACCGCCGTGCAGCGGCAGAAACTCAACCTTGCCCGCGCCATCATCCGCCGCTCGGACTACTATGTCTTCAACCGCCCGCTCCCGAGCCTCGATCACCGGCTGCAGGACGAGATCGTCCGCGACGTCATGAAGCTCCTGACCCGCAACGGCGCCAATCCGGCCGTGATCTGGGTGCTGTCGAACAACGGGCTGACGAAACTGTTCGAACGCGTGCTGGTGTTTGATCGCGGCGCGCTTGTTGAGGATGACACGCACGCCAATCTGGTAAACAATGACGGTGTCTTCAAACAGTTGGTAACCTCGTGATAGTCGCAGGCACCATACACTGGCACGCACCGATGCATCGCCCGGACGGACACGGGCAGGCAGCGCCGAACATGGGGAGTTGACGAGCTGATGTTGCTGAAGGACGAAGTGCAAATGCTGCGGCGCGTGCCGCTCTTCTCCGGCGTGGAAGCGGGCAAGCTGAAGCTGCTGGCCTTTACCTCGGACCGGGTGAGCTACGGCATCGGCGAAACGCTCTTCCACCAGGGCGATGCCGGCGATGCGGCCTATGTCGTGCTGGACGGCAAGGCGGAGATCCTGGTCGAATCCTCGACCGGCCCGATCCGCGTGGCCGAAGTCGAGCGCAACTCGATCGTCGGCGAGATCGCCATCCTCTGCGACGTCTCGCGAACGGCGACCGTGAAGACGACGACCGCGGTCGAGGCCCTGCGCATCCGCAAGGACCACTTCATCAAACTCCTCACCGACTTTCCCGAGATCACCATCGAGATCATGCGCGTCCTGGCCGACCGCCTGAGCCACACGACCAGCGAACTGACGGAAGCCCGCAGCCGCGTGCGCGAACTCGAATAGCTCGATAGCAGCAGAATAGAGCTCAGCGCGCCGTGATATCGCCGGTGCGGAGGTCGATCCGGAAATCCTTGGAGGGCAACCCGCTGCGGTAGGCCTCGAAAAGCGACAGCATCGCCGCAATCCCGCTTTGCGCCGTGCCATCCGGCCAGGCCTGCGCCTGATAAAGCGCCGAGAGCCTGTCGTAGACGCGCAGACGCGGCGGTGAGACCGAAGCCAGTCCGGCATCGCTCGCCATGCGCAGGCGATACCAGTCACCGAGGAATGCGATGGCCGACAGTGTCTCCGGAGCGCCCTCCGCCGAAGCATTCGTCTGACCGCCCGCGATTGGAAACATGGCGACGGCGTCCTCCATCGAAACCGCGGGTCGCACCGCCAGCCCGGCGAGGTCGCCGAGCGTAGCCGTGCGCAGCAGCGCGGCGAGCATTGCCGGCCACTCCCGCTTCAGGTGCCGCCGCCAGGCGAGATGGCCGATATGGGCCGAGAGGAAATCGCCATAGCGCACCGCCTCGGCCATTCCGCCGGTCTTGACCCCGGTGCACCGCGCTTCGGCGGCATAGAGCGCCCCGATCGCGGCGTCCATCGGCATCTCCCCGAGCGACACCGTCTCGATCTCGGCACCACCCTCACCCAGCGTCAGGATCTTGTAGGCGGGCGGAAAACCGACGAGCGAGGGAACGGCGACGTTGACGAAAAACCCGTTTCCGCGCCGCATCCGTGCCGTGTCGTTGACGTGGAGATGCCCGCTGAAATGCAGCGGGATCCCGGCCGCGATGAAGGCCTCTCCGACAGCCTCCGCGGGAATGCGGCCCGATGTCGCCGTCGGGCCGAGGAGCGCGATCTCGGCCGCCCGGGTCCCATCCAGCGGATCGAGCGCGGGATAGTGCGAGAAGGCAACGAGACGTTTGCCGAGACGCGCCGCCCGCGCACCGACATCGGTCATCCAGTCGATCACATGGCGCTTGTGCACCAGCATCGCATTCCAGCCGGCCGAGGTGCTGTCGACCCAGTCGTCCGATCCATCGACCGGCACGAAGACGTTCGCGTCGATCATCAAGAGCCACAGCCCTTCGACCGGCTCCACCAGATAGGAGGCCTCCATCAGCGATCGTCGCGTGGCGCCGCTGGACGAGACCGCGGTGAACATGCGGCCTTCCGCATCGCCATCGACGCCGAACGGCGTCTCCCAGTGCCGGTAGGACGGCTGGGGGAAGTAGCCGTGCGCCGCAACCGGCGTCAGCCCGTCGGGATAGCCGGGGCAGAACATTGCGGGCGACACCGTGACCGCGAGATCGTGCGGAATCCCCGGCGGCAGCGCGTCGCGCGAAACCGTCACCGGATGGCTCGTCACCACCGCACTCGATCCATCCGCGTCCAGAAACCGCTTGGTGCGATGCCGGCCGGCATCGGCGAAGATATCGTGGTTTCCGGGTAGGGCGAAGAACACCAGCCCGTGCCGCTCACCATAGTCCTTCAGGATCGCCGCAACGGACGCGGTGGTCGCCACCTGCCCGTCATCGGTATAGTCCCCGAGGAGAACGACATGGCGGATACCGCGGGATGCGACATCGTCGAGCGCGGTGCGGAAGGCAGCAAGGCTCTCGTTGAACACCCGCGTGGACCGCGCAGCCTCCGCCAGAGGCCGGACGGACAAGCCTCCCGTCCGGGCCGCACCGGGAAAGCCGAAGTCGGCGGCGGGGTCGTGGACATGAGCGTCGGCGATCACGGCGATCGGCGGAAATTCCTGGAAAGACATGGCGACGGCAACGGTTTCGAAAGCGGGATCGGATAGCGTTCCCCTGTCTCTGACACGAGAAACGAGAAAAAGCGAATGCCCGTCTCGCTTCATGTGGACAGTTTGGATAACATGGCAGAAATACGGCCGGACACAGAAGCCGGCGGGGTCGATCCTGACCCACGCAACAGCAGAGGGACAGTATTGGCAAACCACCGAGAGGGGCGCGTCGAAACTGAAGCAAAGTGTGAACGACAATCTGTTTCGCGTACGTTTCTGGGGCGTTCGGGGAAGCCTGCCGGTAGCGGGGGCCGAGTTCCAGCGCTATGGCGGCCGGACCGTGTGCATCGAGATGCAATGCGGCAACGAACGCCTGATCTTCGATGCGGGCTCGGGCCTGATGCCGGCCGGCGTCGCGCTCAAGGCCGAAGGCGTCTCCGCGTTCAACCTGTTCTTCACCCACTGTCATTACGACCACATCATCGGCCTGCCATTCTTCCCGCCGCTCTATGACCATTCCGCCGACGTCACGCTCTGGTCGGGGCATCTGGCCGGGCGTATGTCGACGCGCCAGATGATCGGCGAATTCATGCGGCCGCCCTGGTTTCCCGTCGAGCCGGATATCTGCCGTGCGGCGCTGGACGCGCGCGATTTTCGCTCGGGCGATCTGCTCTCCCCGGTCCGCGGCGTCGAGATCCGCACCGGCAGCCTCAACCATCCCGGCGGCGCCGTCGGCTATCGCGTCGAATGGGGCGGGCGCGCCTGCGCGCTCATCACCGACACGGAACATCACCCCGGAACGCTCGACCCCGCCGTGCTCGAACTGATCGAAGGCTGCGACCTCTTCATCTACGACGCCATGTATGACGATGCGGAGATGGAACGGCACGTCGGCTACGGCCATTCCTCCTGGGAACAGGGCATCCGTCTGGCAAAAACGGCCGGCGCCAAGCGCGTCGCCTTCATGCATCACGCCCCTTTCCGCACGGACGACGCGCTCGACGCCGTCGAGAAACAGGCAAAGATTCTCTTTCCCGGCGCGTTTTCCGCCTTCGACGGCCAGATCGTCGATCTCTGATCAACCGGATGTAGACCTCCGATTGACTTGGCAAGGCAGGGCCATTCCGGATCAGCCGGCGGCGTCTGCCATCGCATCCTGCGTCATCGACCCGACGCAGACCCGGTTGCGTCCGGTGCGCTTGGCCCGATAGAGCGCGGCATCGGCCATATGGATCGCCTGTTCCAGCAGCGGCTCCTCGTGCCCGAAGGCCGCGACGCCGATGCTCGTGGTCACGGTGACCTTGGTGCCGCCGACCTCGAACGGCCTTTCCTCGATGCTCCGACACAGCACTTCGGCAAGATGCGTGGCGTCTTCCAGCGAGGCGCCGTGAAGGATCGCCACGAACTCCTCCCCGCCCCAGCGGGCAAGCACATCCTGCTGGCGCTTGACGACGACGGGCAGCCGCTCGGCGAACTGTTTCAGCACGTGATCGCCATCGGCGTGGCCGTAGCGGTCGTTGATCGATTTGAAGTGGTCGATATCCGCGATCAGCACCGCCATCGGCCGCTTCAGCCGCTGCCCGGCGCCGATGATCGCCAGCGCCCGCTCCTCCAGCCCCCGGCGGTTGGCCAGGCCCGTCAGCGGGTCCGTCGTCGCCGCGATCTGCATCTGGCGCTGCGCCTCCTCCAGCGACATCGCCACCAGCCCGACATAGATGAGGACGCTGATGGTCTGGTCGATGAAGACGGAGAGATAGACGTTTTTACCGCTCGGACCGAGGCCTTCATAGCCGAGCTGATCGCCGATGATCAGCGAGACGATCGTTGCCACGAGAGCCATGGCGTAGAAGGCGAGCGACGAGCTGATCAGGATCTGCGACGGCAGGCGCTTCTGCCAGCGCCCCTTGAGAAAGCTCGAGGATGCGGTGATCAGGATGTAGACCAGCGTGACCATGGTCAGCACCAGCACGTAAGTCTCGGGAAGACGGAGACTCGCGGCGCTCCAGTAGGTCAGCGCCGGCACGATGCAGGCCGCGACGAATTTGACGCGATCGAGCGGAAGGCCGAAGAAGGACTTTGCCCCCGCCTCCACCGAGACGATGCTCAGAGCGAGGACGAAATAGATCAGGGCGCCCTTGTCCGCACTGAAATTCGGGTAGTGCGAGTCGTGATAGTTCAGCCAGAGGCCGAGCGCCGAACAGAGGATGCTCAGAGTCCAGAAGCGGTAGGCATTCGTTGCACCCGGCCGAAAGCTGTAGAGCAGGAATACCAGAAGAAAACCCGCACGTGCCGTAACGCTCGAGACCAGCAGCGTTTGCACGTCCACCATAACAACCCCCTCATTTCGGGGGAAAGCCCCCAAAATCCATACATGAAAACACGCGCTGTCATGCATGCTCGATACAGCTTAAATATAATAATAGATATTAGATCAATCTGTGATTTGGAGCTTTATGGCAATGACGGGCAGGGTTTGCGGGCACAACCGGCGTCTCGGAAAACAACCGAAAGGCGGTAAGCCGGTGACACGTTACGCCCCGCGCATCGCCATCGCCTTCTGGGGCATGCTGTGCCTCGTATCCCCGGCACAATCGGCCTCGGCGCAGGATGTCGCACCCGACACGCCCGCAATCCAGGAAGCCGGCGCAGCACCTGTGTCCGGCCTCGGCGCAGGCGACCTTCTGATCCGCGCCCGCATCTCCGGTGTTCTGCCATACGACGTGCACTCGCACATCGACGTGATAGGTGGCACGGTCGAGGTTCCCACCATGGTGCTGCCGGATGTGGATATCAGCTATTTCCTCACCGACCACATCGCCATTACGGGCCAGGCCGGTGCGCTGAAGGCGCGGTTCAAGATTCGCGACAGCCTCTATGGGGATATCGACGTCGGCTCCATCTGGACGCTGCCGGTGGCCCTGTCGTTCGACTATCACCTGCTGCCCGATGCCCGCTTCAACCCCTATGCCGGCCTCGGCGCCGTCGCCACCTGGTACAAGGGCGCAGAGCCGGCAAGCCCGCTTGTGAAGGACTTCAGCGTGGAACGACAGATCTCGCCGATGATCCGCCTGGGCATGGATGTGAAGATGACGGAGAAATGGTTTGCCAACGGCGAGATGCGGCTGGTCCTGCCCCCGACGCAGGTTCTCACCAATTCCGGCGTGACGGCGCGCACGGATACGAAAAGCCTCTCGCTCGGCTTCGGCGTCAGCTACCGGTTCTGACCGGCGGCTGCCTCGCCGACAAGCTCCGCAAGCCCCACCCACCGGCAGGCGGGATGCCCGGTCGTCGCGTCGAACAGATCGTAAAGAAACGCCCAGACGGCAGCGTCATGGACCAGATGATGCGTGAGCAGGCCGACGCTGCCGCCGCTCTCAAGGCAGACGCTAAGGCGCGCCACGATCTCGCGCCGCAGCGCCGCCGGGTCGCGGCAGCCCCGCGTGCCGTGCCAGTCCATGACGTCCACATGCGTATTGATCATCGGCAGCGCCGCCGGCTTTTCCGGCCCGTAGACCGACAGCGCCCGGAAGCCGAGATCCGGAAGATCGGGCAGAAGGCGGGGATCGATCCGGTTCCATGGCGGCACGAGCACCGGCTGGAACCGGTCTCCATGAAGGGCCGCGAGCTTGGCAAAGCCCGCCAAAAGCTCTCCGAGAACGACCCTCGCGGGACGGTCGGCACCCAGCTCCTGCTTCTTCGACGTCTCGGCCGCGTGATTGGCATGCCGCCAGCCATGCACCGTCACGCCGACATGCGGCGCGCGTGCCAGTCGTTCGGCAAGCGCCTCGCCCGTCGGCTCCGGGATGACGGCAAGCGCCAAGGGAACGCCATGTGCCTCCGTCAGCGCCAGCAGGCGGTCGAGCGCGAGTGTCGGCGCGATTGCGTCGTCGTCGCGCAGCCAGAAGCGGGCGACACGCCCAGCCTGCCGGAAGCGGTCGAGGACGGCCGTGATATCGGTGTCGGCAGTGTCGCTCATGAGCGCGCCTCCCGCGTCACCGTCACCGATCGGTCAAGAATGTCGCCGAGCCGGGAGGCGGCGGGCGCCAGTCCCCGCTCCGTCCCCGCGAACAAGCGCGCCTGCGCTCCCATGGTCTGGCGCAGCGTCTCATCCTTCAGAAAACCGGCAATGGCATCGGCATAGGCCTCGACGTCACCTGGCGGCGTCAGCATGCCGGTGCGCCCATGCTGCACCACCTCGGGAACGCCGGCAATGGCCTGCGCCACCACGGGCAGGCCAGCCGCCTGCGCCTCGAGATAGGCCAGCCCATAGGCCTCGCCGCAGCCGGGCCAGACATAGAGCGCCGAGGTCTGCAGAAGCGCTGCAACCTCCTGCGCGCTCCGCTCGCCGCACCACACCACCCGCCCCGGCCCGAGCGGCTCGAACAGGGTCTCCACCTCTGCACGCGCCTTGCCATCGCCCACGATCGACAGCGTGAAGGGTAAATGCAGCAGGCGCGACAGCGCGTCGGCCAGCATCCGGTAACTGTCCATCTTGTCGCCCGGACGCATCATTGCCACGGTCACGAGACGGCCGGGATGCGGCGTCGGTTCCCGGGCGAGGAACAGGGCGGGATCGATGAACGGCTGCAACCGCTCGACGCGCGCTTCCGGCGCCCCGTCGAGAATGCCGGCCTTGTCGCGCTCCGTCATGCAGATATTGACGGAGGCCGCCGTCAGCGTTTCCAGAAGCGCGGCCTGCGCTGCTGCCCAGCCATCCCGGTCGCGCCGCGCGGAATAGGAGGCCTCGAGGGTGACGTAACCGATGCCGTGCGTGCGTGAAAGCGACGGCCCGAGAAGGTCCGGCGCCTTGTAATAGGGGTGATAGCAGAACCAGCAATCAGGCACGCCCTCCGCCTGCCAGTCCGCCGCGATGCGATCCCGCTCCACCGCAGCCGCCGCGCCGAGATCGCCGATTTCCTCCGGCGTGCGCGTGAAGCTGCGCAATTCCGAGACGAGCGCGACCTGATGGCCGGCAAGTTCCAGCGCCTGCATCATCAGCCGCGACATCAGCCGGTCGCCCGAGGGTACCGGGTGACGGGGAGACTTAAGGGGAGCGTAGAATGCGATCTTCATGCTCCCTGATCTACACCATCCCCGCCCCGGCCTCCAAACGCTTCTGCCCGGACATGGCTGCAAGGATCAGACGATCGCCAGATCCTTGCCGACACGGCGATAAAATAATCTTGAACGCGGCGCGATGAGCAATCCGTAACCCACGCTCTACATCGTTTCCATCGTCAATGCGTCGCCCGACGCCGTCATCAAGACAGGAACATCGATGAAAACGCGTGCTTGCCTCCTTGCCGGAACCGTCCTGACAGCACTCCTGACCGCGAGCCCCCTGATGGCCCAGTCCACGGGCGACACCTCCCCCATCGACCATGTCGAAGGTCAGCCGCCCGCAACCGGCGAAGTGAAAGCCGCCGGCAAGCCGGTCGAGACGGAAGCGGCGAACGCACCCGACCAGAAGCCTGCCTTCGACAACCAGACCCGCGCGCCGCAGCCGGACACGATGCCGACCGTGACCCATCAGGCGGTCGCGGAAGGCCTGCCCCAGCTCTGGTCGATGGAATTCCTGCCGGATGGCCGCATGCTGGTTGCCGCCAAGAAGGGCTCCATGCATATCGTCGGTGCGGACGGCAAGCCGAGCACGGCGCTGAAGGGCGTACCCGCCGTAATCTCGGACGGTCAGGCCGGCCTGCTCGACGTCGCCATCGCGCCGGATTTCGCCACCTCCAACCGCATCTTCTTCTCTTTCTCCGAGCCGCGCGACGACGGCAACGGCACGTCGGTCGCCTCCGCGAAACTCGTAGCGGACGATCAGGGCGGCGCGGCGCTGGAGGACGTCAACGTCATCTTCCGCCAGATGCCCGGCTACGACAACACCAAGCATTACGGCTCCCGCCTCGTCTTCGGCAAGGATGGCGAGCTCTACGTGACCGTCGGCGAGCGCTCCGACCGCGAGACCCGCGTCTTCGCGCAGGACCTGAAGAGCGGCTTCGGCAAGGTCTTCCGCATCGACACCGCGGGCAAGGCGCTGACCGACAATCCCTTTGCCGGCAAAAGCGATGCCCAGCCGGAAATCTGGAGCTACGGCCACCGCAACCTGCAATCGGCAGCACTGGACGCCAAGGGGCGGCTCTGGACCGTCGAGCACGGGCCGAAGGGCGGTGACGAGCTGAACATGCCGCAGGCGGGCCTCAACTACGGCTGGCCGGTCATCACCTACGGCCTCGACTATAGCGGCGCGGCCATCGGCGACGGCATCACCGCCAAGGACGGCATGGAGCAGCCGGTCTATTACTGGGATCCGGTCATCGGCCCCTCCGGCATGGTGTTCTACAGCGGCACTGAATTTCCGGAATGGGAGGGCGCCGCCCTCATCGGCGGCCTCGTCTCCACCGGTCTCGTCGTGCTGCACATGGACGGCGACAAGGTGGCCCACGAGGAGCGCGTGCCGCTCGACGCCCGCATCCGCGACGTGAAGATCGGCCCCGACGGCGCAATCTATGCCGTGACCGAAAACCCGAAAGAGGGAACCTCCGCGATCCTGAAGCTGACGCGCCAAAGCTGACGGCGCACCGCCGGCACGGCAACCTTTTGGGCGGTGGCGGGTTGATGATCCGCCACCGCGATCAAGGACATGACATGGCCCGCAACAGCTTCTGGAAAGGCTATCTCCGCCTCTCTCTCGTCACGGCATCTGTATCGCTGACGCCGGCAACCACCGAGAGCGAGAAGGTGAGATTTCACGTTCTCAACCGCGCCACGAAAAACCGGGTCGAGAGCCGCTATATCGACAGCGTGACGCACAAGAAGGTGGCCGACAAGGATCAGGTGAAGGGCTTCCCGAAAGGCGAGGACGACTATGTCCTGCTGGAGGATGACGAGATCGAGGGTGTCGGGCTGGAAAGCACGCGCACGATCGACATCTCCACCTTCGTCCCGCGCGATTCCATCGACTGGATCTGGTACGACAAGCCGCATTTCCTCGTGCCCGAAGACAAGGTCGGTGCCGAGGCGTTCTGCGTCATCCGCGAAGCCATGACGCGCAACGAGGTCGTCGGCATCGCCCGCCTCGTGCTTTACCGCCGGGAGCGCGCCGTTCTGCTCGTGCCGAACGGCAAGGGCATCGTGCTGTGGACGCTGCGTTACGGCGAAGACGTCCGCGAACCCGTCGCCGACCTCGACATGAAGGCCAAGGGCGGCAAGGCGGAAATGGCCGCGCTCGCGAAGCTGATCGAGAAGGACAAGGGCACATGGAGCCCGACGCTCGTGCAGGACCCGGTTCAAAAAAAGATCAAGGCGTTCATCAAGAGCCGCCAGAAGAAGGATGGCAAGCCGGCGAGCAAATCGCGCGCGCCCGTCAAGTCGTCCGGCAACGTCATCAACATCATGGATGCGCTGAAGAAGAGCCTGCAAGAGGAAAAGCGCGGCTAACCTCTCACGCCTTCGGAAGCACCTTGGCCGCTGCGAAGAACCCGTCCCAGGGGTCCGTCTTCAACGACGCCAGCCGCACCGGCATGTTGTCCACGGTGAAATGATCCGGCCCGATCGCCTCCGACAGTTCCGACCATTCGAGCGGCGCGGACACGGCAGCGCCCGGCCGCGCGCGCGTGGAGTACGGCGCAACGGCCGTCGCCCCGCGTCCGTTGCGCAGATAGTCGATGAAGATACGGCCGTGGCGCTTGGCCTTGGTCGCGACCGCGAGATACCGGTCCGGGTCCTGCTTCGCCGCATCCGTCGCCAGCCCCTTGGCGAAGGCCTTGACCGCCGGCCACCCGGCCGAGGGCTTGAGCGGCACGACGACGTGCAAACCCTTGCCCCCGGAGGTCTTGACGAAGGCGGACAGCCCCCTCGCCTCGATCTGGCCCTTGAGTAGGCGAGCAGCCTCGATGATGTCGGCCCAGTGCACATCCTCGCCGGGGTCGAGGTCCATGGTGATCATATCGGGCTTTTCCCAGTTCCGCGTCGTCGTCCCCCAGGGATGGATTTCGAGTGCGGCAGACTGGACGAGGGCGATCAGGCCATCGAAATCCGTGATGCGCAGCGATGGCTCCCCTGCCTTGTCCTTCAGGTCCTTGATCTGGCCGATCGCCTTGTTGATCCCGCGCCAGGCATGCTTCTGGAAGAAGCGCTGTTTGCCGTCGATTCCATCCGGGCAACGCAGCAAGGAGAGCGGCCGATCGACCACATAGGGCGCCATGAACGGCCACACCTGCGCGTAATACTCGGCAAGCCCCTGTTTCGTCACGCCCTCCTTCGGCCAGTAGAGCCTGTCGGGATGCGTCAGCGTGATCGCGGCCTTGGGCACCGGTGGTGCCTTGCGTCCCTTCTCCGCGGCCGGGCTCTCCTGCCGCACCTCGCTTGCCGGCTTGTCCTCCCGCAGGCCGCGGAACGAGGCGTGGCGCAGCTTGCCATCGGCCGACCAGGCGCGAAACTCGACCTCCGCCACCAGCGTCGGCTCGACGTAATGCAGGCCGCGCCGCGCGTCCGCCGTCAGCGTGTCGCGGAACGGACTGTCCGAGCGCTCGATGGCCGACAGCGCCTCGAACAGCATGTCTGCCGTCGCATGGCTGAACCCGGTGCCGACCCGCCCGACATGGCGCAGCGCGCCCTCCTCATAGACCCCGAGCGCCAGCGCGCCGATCGCGTGATCCGAGATGGAGGACGGCGCATAGCCGCCGATCACAAACTCCTGTCGCTCGGAGCACTTCGACTTGACCCAGCTGCCCTTGCGGCCCGAGACGTAAGCGCCGGAACGCTCTTTGGAAACCACGCCTTCCAGACTCAACCGGCAGGCATGCGTCAGCACGAGGTCGCCATTGTCCTCGAAATGCTCGCTGAAGCGCACGGTGGGGCTGTCGGCAAGGATAAGCTTTCGCAACAGGTTTTTGCGGTCGATCAGCGTCGCCCGGGTCAGGTCGTGCCCGTCGAGATGCAGGATGTCGAAGGCGTAATAGATGAACCGGTCGCTGCGCCCGAGGCTCAGATCCTCCTGCAGGGCGGAGAAGTCCGAGGCGCCATTGTCCTTCTGCACGACGATCTCGCCATCGATCAGCGCCGTCTCCACCGGCAATCCGGCAAAAGCTGCCGCGACCTGATCGCCGAAGCGCTCCGTCCAGTCGAGCCCGCTGCGGGTGAGCAGCCGCACCGTGCCCTTGTCGATGCGCGCCTGCAGGCGATAACCGTCGAACTTGATCTCGTGAATCCAGCGATCGCCGGAAGGCGCCTTCTGCTTCAGCGTCGCCAGCGCCGGCTCCACGAAATCCGGCAAGCCGGCCGCCTTCGCACCCTTTGGCCAGGCATGCGCCTGCCCCTCGGCCGCCGTCGTCACCTTGGCAGGCTTGCCGCGTTTCGGGTTGCTCGCCTTCGCGGTGCCTTTCGAATTCCAGGTATCGTCGGGATTTTTGGCGACCGCCTTCAGGTCGCGCCCGGACTTCACCGATTCGGGTCGCTCCTCAAGGATGTCGAAGCCGTCATCCCGCGCCGCCTCGTCGTCGCCCTTGATCAGCAGCCAGTTTTCGCGCGTCTCGCTTGGTTTGCCGTGCATGCGCACCAGATGCCAGCGACCCCGAAGCTTCTCGCCGTCCAGAGTGAACTCCAGATGCCCCTTCTTGTAGGCCTTGGCGAGATCGCCGATTGGCGTCCAGAGCCCGCGATCCCACACGATGACGGTCCCGCCGCCATATTGACCCTTGGGGATCACACCCTCGAAATCGCCATAGGAGAGCGGATGGTCCTCCACATGGACCGCCAGCCGCTTGTCCTCCGGGTTGAGGCTCGGCCCCTTGGTCACGGCCCAGCTCTTGAGAACGCTGTCCATTTCAAGCCGGAAATCGTAATGCAGCCGCGTCGCGTCATGCTTCTGGATGACGAAGCTGGCACTGCCCGCTGCCGTCTTGCGCTTTCCGGTCTTAGCGGCCTCGCCTTTCGGCTCCGGTGTCGCGTCGAATCGCCGCTTGGCATTGTAGGTGTCAAGGCTCATCGTCAGCTCGCCTTCTTCTGTCGCGAACCCGCAGCCTTGGCCTTGCCGGTCGATTTACCCTTGGAACCCGCCCCGCCCAGGCTCTGTCGCAGGGCCTCCTTGAGATCGACGACGTTATCGTGCTTCGGCGGTGCCTTTTTCTCGATGGTGCGCCCCTCGATCTTGGCCTTCACCAGTTCGGCCAGCGCGTCATTGTACCGGTCGGTGTAGCTCTCGGGGTCGAAAGTGCCGGATTTCGTGCCGATGATATGCCCGGCCAGCTCCAGCATTTCCTCGTCGAATTCGATCTCCGGAACGGACTTGAAAGCCGTCTTGGCCGAGCGGACCTCGTAGTCGAAATTGAGCGTCGTCGCGATCAGCGTGTCGTCCTGCGGTCGGATGAGGACGGTGCGGTTGCGCCGGAAGAGGATGGCCTCCGCGATCGCCCCCACGTTTTCGTCCCGCAGGGTGCGCGCGAGCAGCGCCAGCGTTTCCGCATCGTGCTCCTCGACAGGCGCCAGATGGTAGGGCTTGTCGAAATAGAGCGTATCGACCGCATCGAGCGCGATGAAGCGGGTAACGTTCAGCACCTTGTCGCTGTCGGGCATCAGTGCCGCCAGTTCATCACCCTCGATCGCGATATAGTCGCCATTGTCGAGCGGATAGCCCTTGATCTGGTCCTCGCGCTCGACGGGCTTGCCGGTTTCGCTGTCCATGAACTGGCGCTCGACCCGATGGCCGGTCTTGCGGTTGATGATGTTGAACGAGATCTTTTCCGATGAGGAAATGGCCGTATAGAGCCCGACCGCGCAGGTGAGATCCCGCAATTTCAACTGGCCCTTCCAGCTTGCCCGTCGTGCCATTCGTCGCGTCCTCGCTACCGTTCGCTATCCTGTGGCAACCAAACGGAGGGACGGGGCAGAGGTTCCGGTCGGAACATTCCGACCCCCATACAGTTGAGGAACATCTCTAAATTTAGGGCGAGAAAGGGTTTGCTATGCTTCACGCCGATGCCGAACGAATGGCCATTCCGATCGTGATCACGCTGAACGGGAGGCAGGAGCGGCTCAGCGTTGCTCCCTGGGTCACCCTTCTCGACCTGCTGCGCGGCCCGATGGAGCTGCCGGGCACCAAGAAGGGTTGCGACCATGGCCAGTGCGGCGCCTGCACCGTTCTCATCGACGGGCAGCGGGTCAATTCCTGCCTGAAGCTCGCCGTCACGCTCGACGGCGCCGAGATCACGACCATCGAAGGTCTCGGCCAGCCCGGCGCGCTTCATCCGCTGCAGCAGGCCTTCGTGGATCACGACGCCTATCAGTGCGGCTACTGCACGCCCGGACAGATCTGTTCCGCCGCCGGCCTCATGAACGAAGGCCATGCGCACACCCGCGAAGAGATCCGCGAACTGATGAGCGGCAATCTCTGTCGATGCGGGGCCTACACCAACATCGCCGACGCGATCGAACAGGTGATCGGCCAGCAATCCGGCAAGAACTACAAGGAGGCTGCGGAATGAAACAGTTCTCCTATATTCGCGCCGAAGACGTTGCGGGCGCCGTGGCAGCACTGTCCGCCGACCCGCAAGCCCGGCTGCTTGCCGGCGGCACCAATCTGGTCGATCTCATGAAATACGACGTCATGAGCCCCGCCACCGTCATCGATATCAACCGCCTGCCGCTGAAGGACATCGAAACGCTCGAGGACGGTTCGGTGCGGATCGGCGCGCTGGTCAGCAATGCGGCGCTCGCCTATGATCCGACCGTCATCGAACGCTTTCCGCTGCTTGCGAGCGCCGTGCTGGCCGGCGCCTCGCCGCAACTGCGCAACGCCGCGACCACGGGCGGCAACCTGCTCCAGCGGACTCGCTGCTACTACTTTTACGACCCGTCGAGCCCGTGCAACAAGCGCGAGCCGGGGTCCGGCTGCGGCGCGATCGGCGGCGTGAACCGCATCCACGCGATCCTCGGCACCAGCGCTTCCTGCATTGCCACGCACCCGTCCGACATGTGCGTCGCTCTTGCAGCACTCGATGCCGTGGTCGAGGTGGAAGGCCCGAACGGCCGGCGCGATATCGCTTTCCTCGACTTTCACCGCCTTCCCGGCGACGAGCCGCAATATGACAACACCCTGGCGCCCGACGAGATGGTCGTCGCCATCCGTCTTCGTCCGGATCACTTCGCCGCAAACCACAGCTATCTGAAGATCCGCGACCGCCTCTCCTACGCCTTCGCGCTGGTCTCGGTCGCCGCGGCGATCGACATCAAGGACGGCGCGATCGTGGATCTCCGGGTGGCGCTCGGCGGCGTCGCCCACAAGCCCTGGCGGGACCCGCTGGCGGAGGCCGAATGTGCCGGCAAGCCGGCAGATGAGGCCACGTTCCGCCAGCTCGCGCAACGGCTTCTCGCCGGCGCGCAGGGGCAAGGCGGCAACGATTTCAAGATCCCGATGGCCGAGCGGACGATCATCCGCGCCCTGACGCAGGCTGCCAGCGGCACGCCGCAGCTGCAGTCCGAAAAAGCCATCCGCTAGGAGAATTCCATGTTCAATCCGTCCAAAATCGTCGGCCTGCCGGTCTCGCGGATCGATGGCCCGCTGAAGGTCTCCGGCACGGCACCCTATGCGGCCGAGCACTACGAGCCCGGCATGCTGCACGGCGCCGTCGTGCTTTCCACCATCGCCACCGGCAAGATCCGTAACATCGACACATCGAAGGCCGAGGCCGTCCCCGGCGTCGTCAAGGTCTACACCCATGAGAACCGCCCAAGTGCGGCCTGGTGGGACAGCAAGTGGCAGGACAGCGTGGCCCCGCCCGGCAGCCCGTTCCGCCCGCTCGAAAAGCCGCACATCCAGTTCGATGGGCAGCCCGTGGCACTCGTTATCGCGGAGACCTACGAAGCTGCGCGCGATGCGGCGTCGCTCGTGACGGTGGAGTACAAGGCGGAGGTGCCGGAGACCGACCTGCACACCGTCTACCCGAAAGCCTATGAGCCGAAGAAGAAGCGCTCTGGCATCCAGCCGCCGCCGAAGCCCCGCGGCGAACCGGAAAAGGCCTTCGCCGGCGCCGCCCACAGGATCTCGGCGGAATATGTGATGGAGGGCGAGCATCACAATCCGATGGAGATGTTTGCGACCACGGTGCTCTGGGAGAACGACAAACAGCTGACGGTGCATGACAAGACGCAGGGGTCGCAGGCCTCGCGCGATTATATCTGCAACATCTTCGGGCTCGATCCGGACGATGTCGTCGTGAAGAACGCCTATGTCGGTGGCGCCTTCGGCCAGGGTCTGCGCCCGAAGCACCAGCTCTTCCTCGCCGTCATGGCGAGCCTCGACCTGAAGCGTTCGGTAAAGGTGGAAATGTCGCGTCAGGAAATGTTCGCGCTGACCTGGCGGCCCTCGTCGGTGCAGACGGTGTCGCTCGCGGCCGATGCGGACGGCATGCTGCAGTCGGTCATGCACCATGCCGTGCAGGCAACGTCGCGCTACGAGGATTATCAGGAGGTCGTCGTCAATTGGTCGGGCCTTGCCTACAAGTGCGACAATGCCAAGCTGACCTATGAACTCGCCCAGGTCGATATGTCCACGCCCGGCGACATGCGCGCCCCGGGGGCGGCCACCGGCGTTCTCGCGCTTGAATCCGCCATGGACGAGCTGGCGACCGAAATCGGCATGGATCCGCTGGAGTTGCGGGTGAAGAACTTCATCCACTTTGACCAGAACGGCGACAAGCAGCTGACCTCCAAGGCGCTGCATGCCTGCTACCGCGAAGGCGCGGAGGCCTTTGGCTGGAGCGAGCGGTCAGCCGCCCCGCGTTCCATGCGCGACGGGCATGATCTCGTCGGCTGGGGCATGGCCACCGGCTTCTGGGAGGCCGGCATGGCGCCGGCCGAAGCGAAGGTCCGCTATGCGATCGACGGCAAGGTCACCGTGTCGGCTGCCGCCACCGATATTGGCACGGGCACCTACACGATCCTCGCCCAGCTCGGTGCCGAGGCCTTCGACGTGCCGATCGAGGCCGTCCATGTCGCGATTGCGGACTCGACGCTTCCGACCACGGGCGTGGAAGGTGGCTCCTGGACTGCGGCCTCCACCGGCTCCGCCGTGCAGATTGCCGCGGAAGCGGTGAAGGCGACGCTGCTCGACATGGCGCAGGACATGGAGAACTCGCCGCTTGAAAAAGCGAAGCCCGAGGAGGTCGTGATCCGCGACGGCCGGCTGGTGCTGGACGTCAACAGCCAGGTGGGCATCGCTTTGTCGGACGTCCTCGCCTCCAAGCAACTGTCGTCTGTCGAGGAGCCGGGCAAGGCCGGACCGGACATGCTGCAGATGCGCAAGTTCGTCAGCTACACCCACTCCGCCGTGTTCGTGGAGGTCAAGATCGACGAGCAGCTGGGCGTTATCCGGATCACGCGTGTCGTCAGCGCCATCGGCGCCGGCCGCATCCTCAACCCCAAGACGGCCCGCAGCCAGATCCTGGGCGGCATCGTCATGGGCATCGGCATGGCGCTGCATGAGGAGAGCATGATCGACCATCGCACCGGCCGCATCATGAACCACAATTTCGCCGAATATCACGTGCCGGCGCACGCCGATATCGCCGACCTCGAGGTCATTTTCGTCGAGGAACACGACGACAAGGCAAGCCCGATCGGCGTGAAGGGCCTCGGCGAAATCGGCATCGTCGGCGTCGCCGCTGCTGTCGCCAACGCGATCTACCACGCGACCGGCACGCGGTTCCGCCATTTCCCGATCACCATCGACAAGATCCTCGAAAGCGAGTTGAAGCGCGCATGACCCAGCTCCCCACGAAACTTGAACGCTACCGCCCCGATGTCGAAACCATCGAAAAGGACGAGCCGGAGACGTCCCGTGCACTGGCCGAAACCCTGCTCTCCATTGCCCACACCACTTGGCGCAACAGCGGCCATGCCGTGCGCAGCGTGCACGCAAAGAGCCACGGCCTGCTCGATGGCGAGCTGGACATTCTGCCCAATCTGCCGGAGCCTCTGGCGCAAGGCATCTTCGCCAAGCCCGGCCGGCACAAAGCGGTTATCCGCCTCTCCACCTCGCCGGGCGACATCCTGCACGACAGCGTGTCCACCCCGCGCGGCTTCTCGCTGAAGATCCTCGATATCGAGGGCGAGCGCCTGCCCGGCGGGCTGGAGGGCTCGACCAGCCAGGATTTCCTGCTGGTCAACGGCAAGCTCTTCAACTCCCCGAGCGCCAAGGCCTTCCTGATGAACCTCAAGGGCCTCGCACTGACCACCGACCGCATGGAGCGGACCAAGGAGGTGGCGTCGAAGGTCTTCCGCGTCGTGGAAAGTGCGCTGGAGAAGTTTGGCGCCGAAAGCGCCACGCTGAAGAGCCTTGGCGGCCACCCCGAGACGCATATTCTCGGCGAAAGCTTCTTCACACAGCTGCCGCACCGCTATGGCAATTATATCGCGAAATTCTCCCTAGTGCCGGTGACGGAGAACCTGAAAGCCCTCAAGGATCAGCCGGTTGATGCCGACAAGGACGAGAACGCGCTCAGAAACGCGGTCCGCAGCTTCTTCGGCGGCGAAACTGCGACATGGGAACTTCAGGTACAGCTCTGCACGGATCTGGACTCCATGCCGGTCGAGGATGCGTCCACGCTCTGGGACGAGGAGAAAAGCCCGTTCATCCCTGTGGCGCGCCTGACCGTGCCGCCGCAGGACAGCTGGACGGAGGAGAAGCAGAAGCGCATCGACGACGGTCTGTCCTTCCGACCCTGGAACGGCATCGTCGAACACCAGCCGCTCGGCTCCATCATGCGCATGCGCCGTCAGGCCTACGACTCATCGGCGGCCTTCCGCTCGGAGCGCAATGCCGTGCCCGTGCGCGAGCCCGGTGCCCGCTGTCCCGTCGCCGCAGGGTAAGGCGGCGACCACGACAAATGACGTGCCGCAGCGTCTCCACGCTGCGGCAGAGACGGACATGAAGGAACATTGCATGAATCGCTTTGAAGACAAGGTCGTTATCGTCACGGGTGCGGCCTCCGGCATCGGCGCGGCGACCGCCCGTCGCTTTTCCGACGAAGGCGCCCGCGTCGTCATGGTCGACAAGAACGGGGAGACGCTGACCACCACCGCGCAGGCTTTCCCCAAGGACCGCACGCTGGTGCAGGTCGCCGACGTGTCACATTCCACCTCCGTGGACGCTCTGGTGGAAACCGCGGTCCATCGCTTCGGGCAGATCGACGTGCTCGTCAACAATGCCGGAACGGCCGAGAACGGCAGGCCGGAGGACATCACCGACGATGCCTGGCGCAAAGTCATGGCAACGGATGCGGACGGCGTTTTCTATGGCTGCCGCGCGGCCATCCCGCATCTCGAGAAGACCGGCGGCGTCATCGTCAACACGGCCTCCGTCTCCGGCATGGGCGGAGACTGGGGCATGAGCCCCTACAATGCCGCCAAGGGTGCTGTCGTCAATTTCACCCGCGCGCTTGCCATGGATCTCGGCAAGCGCGGCATCCGGGTCAATGCGGTGTGCCCGAGCCTGACCCGCACCGGCATGACCGAGGACATGATGGACGACGAGCCGCTGCTTGAGACCTTCTACGAGCGCATCCCGCTCGGCCGTGTCTGCGAGCCGGAAGAGGTCGCCGCCGTCATCGCCTTCCTCGCCAGCCCAGACGCCAGCTTCATCACCGGCGCCAATATCGCCGTCGATGGAGGCCTCTCCGCCTCCAACGGGCAGCCACCGCAATGAAGAGCCGCGAGATCTCCAGCGGAACGACCGACCGCATGTTCGTGCTGATCCTCGAAAAAGACGAGGAAGCCTTCGCTGGCATCACGCGGTTCGCTGCCGAGAACGCCATCAGCGGCGCATCGATCACAGCGATCGGCGCGTTCTCGCGCACCACCATCGCCTGGTTTGACATGGCGGAAAAATCCTACGTGAACACGGACGTACCGGAGCAAAGCGAGGTTCTGAGCCTCCTCGGCGACATGGCGGAGGGCGACGACGGCAAGCCGAGCCTGCATCTCCACGCAGTCCTCGGCCTCAGGGACTGCACCACGCGTGGCGGACATTTCGTGTCGGGTATCGTCAATCCGACGCTCGAAGTCATCCTGACGGAAACACCGGCCGTCCTGCGCCGCCGCAAACAACCGGGCATGGGCTTCGCCTTGATCGATCCGAACGCGGCCTGATCAAGATACGTCGAACTGCGAAGAGCCCGCCTGCCGTTCCCTCCGGCAAGCGGGCTTTTTCTTCATTTAAGCTACCGCACGATCCGCACCGGCACCGATTTCGCGGCGGGCACCTTGCTCCGCTCGGCATGCTGCCAGAGCGGGATCAACACGTTGCATTCGGGGTAGTAGGCACCGCAACACCCGTCCGGAATGTCGTAGGGCACGATCTGCAGCCCGTCGATGCGGCGTGCCACACCGTCGTCGGCAACCGTTTCGAGCGCGATCGTCTCGCCCGCCCGCGCGCCGATCCGTGCCATCTCCTTCTTGTTCAGGAACAGGACCATACGGGTGCCGTCCACCCCGCGAAAACGGTCGTCATAGCCGTAGACGGTCGTGTTGAACTGGTCGTTCGAGCGCAACGTCATCAGCCGCATCACATCGGGCCCGTCGCCGGCAAAGCTGGCCGAGAGGGATTTCGGCAGCTTGAACTCGGCCTTGCCGCTTTCCGTCTTCCAGATCAGATCGCGCACCGGCAGCGGCTTTTCCATGCCACCGGGCGTGTGCATCCGCTTGTTGAAATCCTTGAAGAGATCCGGATAGGTGGCCTCGATCGCGTCGCGCACCGTGGCATAATCATCCACCCAGCGGTCCCAGGGAACGCGCGGGTTGGGCGCCAGCGACGCCTTTGCCAGCTCGGCGACGATGCGGACTTCCGACTGCAGCGTCTCGGCGGCCGGCGCGTGGAACCCCTTCGATCCGTGGAAGCAGGACGTGCTGTCCTCCATCGTCACGGTCTGCGGTCCGCTCGCCTGCTGGTCGATTTCCGTGCGCCCGAGGCACGGCAGAAGATAGGCGACGCGACCGTTGAACAGGTGACCGCGGTTGAGCTTGGTCGCGATCTGCACGGTCAGCCGCATCCGCGGCCAGGCCTCCTCCATCATGCCCTGTTCGGGCACGGCCCGCAGGAAGTTGCCGCCGAGACCGATAAAGGCATCCACCGTTCCCTCGATGATGCCCTTGCAGGCATCCACGGTCGCCAGCCCCTCCTCGCGCGGCGGCTCGAAACCGTAGAGCGCCTTGAGTTTGTCGAGCGGCACCAGCTCGGGCTTCTCTGAAATGCCGACGGTGCGCTGGCCCTGCACGTTGGAATGACCGCGCACGGGACAGATGCCGGCACCCGGCCGGCCGAAGTTGCCGCGCAGGAGAAGCAGGTTGACGAGCACCTGCACCGTCTGAACGCCGAGCTTGTGCTGGGTCAGACCCATGCCATAGATGCCCATGACGCTCTTCGCGCTCATATACACGCCGGCGGCTTCTGTGATCGCGGTGCGGCTGAGGCCGGATTCCCGCTCCAGCGCCAGCCAGTCCTGCGCTTGGACATAGGCGATGAACTCCTCTGCCCCGGTGGTGTGCTCAGCGAGGAATTCCCGGTCGAGCACGCCCTTGCCGCCGCGCTTCAGGTCGGCATCATCGGCCTCCAGCAGCGCCTTTGCCATGCCGACGATGACGGCGATGTCGCCGCCGGCTTTCACCTGATGATACTGGCAGGAGATCTGGGTCGCATTCTGCGTCAGCATCTGCACCGGGTCCTGCGGATTGACGAACCGCTCGAGGCCCCGCTCCTTCAACGGGTTGAACGTGACGATCCGCGCGCCGCGCTGCACGGCCTCCTGCAACTGGTGCAGCATGCGCGGGCTGTTCGATCCGGGGTTCTGCCCGAAGAAAAACATCGCGTCCGCCGCCTCGAAATCGTCGAGCCGCACCGTGCCGACCGGCTGCCCAATGCTTTCCAGCAGCCCGACGGAGGTCGACTCGTGACACATGTTGGAACTGTCCGGCAGGTTGTTGTTGCCGTAGAGCCGGGCGAGCAGCGCATACATATAGGATGTTTCGAGCGAGGCGCGGCCGGATGCATAGAACACGGTGCGCTTCGGATCGTTTGCCTGAATCGCCTTCATCTCGGCGCCGATCGCCGCATAGGCCTCTTCCCATGTGGTCTCGACATAGCGGTCTGTCGCCGCGTCGTAGCGCATCGGATGCGTCAGCCGGCCGGTCGATTCGAGCTTGAAGTCGTCCCAGCCCTTCATTTCGGTCAGGGTATGCCGCGCAAACAGCGCGGGCGTCGCGCGGTCGGCCGTCAGCTCCCAGAAGGTCGCCTTGGCGCCGTTCTCGCAGAACTCGGCCGGATGAGGTTTCGCGGGCTTGGCCCAGGCGCAGCTGACGCAGGCAAATCCATCCGGCTTGTTGATCTTGGCAAGACCCGGAAGAATCGAGATCGGTTGCTTGCTTTGCCGCGCCTGGCGCATCAGCGATTTGACCGACCCCCATCCGCCGGCAGGCGCGGTATAGGTCGTGATCTTGGGCACGTTGGACATGGTGGAAGCTCCAGAGGCGGGAAGAACAGGAACGACCTCGTGACATGCCGGTTCCCCCGCCGCCTCAACTTCCCGTGTTCCGTGACACAGTGCTCTCATCGCAGGAACATATCCGGCGGCCGGCGGTTGTCCGATACGGGCTACACCGTCGCGAGACGTCGTGGAAAAGCCATTCGTCCCGGAGACGGATGCTTACTGATGCCGAACAAGGAGGAACCACCATGCAGCCCATCAAGGAACCACGGGAAGACGACGACTATGCCGAGCGCGCGCTCGACTGCCGCGAGGCGATCGGCGCCAAGGTGCAGCAGGTGACGGAGGCGGCCATGCATGCCGGCTGGAGCCAGGACGAGATCAAGGCGGCTTTCATCGAGATTGCCGAGCACTGGAAGACCGCAGACCACATCATGTAAGCGGATGTTCGACATCGGACAGACGCGGAGAGGAGACGATCATCACCAAGGATCAAAAACCCGCAGCGGAAACCGACGCCAAAGGCGCCTTCGCGCGCCCGACCATCGGACGCGACAACAACGGCGTCACCAGCGCCAAGCCGACCGTCATCACGGGCTCCGAAGACAGCACCGTCCACAGCGGCCCGGGCGGGACGAAGCGCGAGGGCAAGGATTTCGACCTGAACTATGCGGAGCGCGACGCCAGCGCCGGCGAACCCGGCAAGGCTTCGTAAGACGTTCGAGCGTCGAACAATAGAACGGCCCCGTTCTCAGCGGGGCCGTGTCGCGTCAGGTTGCCAGCGCACGGTTGTTGCGCGACAGGTACAGGATACCCTTCTGCAACAGGATGAAGGCGAAGAGCAGAAAGCCGATCAGAATCTTCGTCCACCAGCTGGAGAGCGACCCGTCGAAGGTGATGTAGGTCTGGATCAGCCCCTGGATGAGAATGCCGATCAGCGTTCCCGCCACGAAGCCCGACCCGCCGGACAGAAGCGTCCCCCCGATGACGACGGCCGCAATCGCATCCAGCTCGACGCCGACCGTCGCCAGCGAATAGCCGGCCGAGGTGTAGAGAGAGAACACGATGCCCGAGAGGCCGGCAAGCAGGCCCGAGAGCGCATAGATCATGATCGTCGTCGTGCCCGTGGGAACCCCCATCAACCGGGCCGTCTGCGCCCCGCCGCCAAGCGCATAGACATTCGTGCCGAAGCGGGTGCGGTGGGCGATGAGAATGCCGAGCGCGAAGACCAGCAGCATGATGCCGCCGATCAGCGTCAGACGCCCGCCGCCCGGAAGCTTGAGGTAGAAACTCTTCATCGTCGCATAGAACGGATGGCGGATCGGGATGCTGTCGATCGACAGCACGAAGGCCATGCCGCGTGCGAGAAACATGCCGGCGAGCGTGACGATGAACGCGGGCATTTCCAGATGATGAATGATGGCGCCCATCAGCGCGCCGAAGCTGGTGGTGATGATCAGCACCAGCACGAAGGCGGCCAGCGGATGGATCGCCGTGTTCTCCATCATCACCGCCAGAAAGACGCCGGTAAAGGCGATGACCGAGCCGATCGAAAGATCGATGCCGCCCGACAGGATGACGAAGGTCATGCCGACCGCCGCGATGCCGAGAAAGGCATTGTCCGTCAGCAGGTTGCCGATGACGCGCGTCGACAGGATGTTGGGGAACTGGAAGGCGCAGAGCGCATAGGACAGGACGAAGATGAGGATGGTCGCTGCCAGCGGAAGATGTTTGGCTTTCATTTCGCTTTGCTCTCCGCAGGCTTGGTGGCGGCATTCGATCTGGAGAAGAAGGCGAGCGTGCCTTGCAGCTTCGGCGATTGCAGCACCAGAATGAAGACGATGATCGCCGCCTTGATGATCAGGTTGAACTCCGGCGGGAAGCCCGAGAGCAGAATGCCGGTATTGATCGACTGGATGATCATGGCGCCGAGCAGCGAGGCCGCGATCGAGAAGCGCCCGCCGAGCAGCGACGTGCCGCCGATGACGACCGCAAGGATGGCGTCGAGCTCGAGCCACAGCCCGGCATTGTTGGCATCGGCGCCGCGAATGTCAGCGGCGGCGATGATGCCGGCGACGGAGGCGCAGAGGCCCGAGAGGACATAGGCCGCGATCAGCAGCACAGGGGTCGAGACCCCCGCCAGCGTGCTCGCCCGCCGATTGACGCCGACGGCCTCGATCAGCATGCCGAGTGCGGTGCGCCGCACGAGGAGCGCGACGAGAATGCCGGCCGTGATCCAGATGACGATCGGCATGGGCAGGCCGAAGAGCGAGCCGCTGCCGATGAAGATCAGGCCTTCGTCGTTGAAGGTCAGGATGGCGCCGTTGGTCACCATCTGCGCGATGCCGCGCCCGGCGACCATCAGCACCAGCGTCGCGATGATCGGCTGAATGTCGAGGATGGCAACGAGAATGCCGTTCCACAACCCGCAGAGAACGCCGACGCCGACCGTGAGGAGCAGCGTGGCGGGCAGCGAGTAGCCGGAGGTGATGGCGGAGGCGGCCACGGCCCCGCAGATCGCCATGACGGCGCCGACGGAAAGGTCGATGCCCTTGGTGGCGATGACCACGGTCATGCCGATGGCCAGAAGCGCCACCGGCGCGCCGCGATTAAGAATGTCGATCAGCGAGCCGTAGAGCCGCCCGTTCTGGACCTGCAGGCTAAAGAAGCCAGGAAAGGCGATGGACACGAGGCCGAGAATGATCGCCAGCGCGATGAACTGCGGCAGGAGCCGCTTGCCGTAGAGGCCGAGCATGGACATCACGCGATCTCCCCGGCAGCGGCCGATCGTTCGGCCGGCGTCTTCGCCGGTCCGGCGATCGTGTTGACGATGCTGTCCGTGGTGATCTCGGCACCCGTCAGCTCAGCCACGTGCTGATGGTCGCGCAGCACGATCACGCGGTGGCTATAGACCACCAGTTCCTCGATTTCGGACGAGATCACGATGAGCGACATGCCTTTCTCGCAGAGCGTTTCGATGAGCCGGATGATTTCGGCATGGGCACCGACATCGATGCCCCGCGTCGGCTCGTCGAGAATGAGGAATTCGGGGTTGGTCGCAAGCCAGCGGGCAAGGATCGCCTTCTGCTGGTTGCCGCCCGAGAGAAGCCGGATCGGCTTTTCCGCATCCGTCGTGCGGATATCGAGCGCCTTGATGTATTCGGCCGCCAGCCGGTCCTGTTCGGCGCGCGGGATGGGTCGTGCCCAGCCGCGCCGGGCCTGAAGGGCCAGGGCGATGTTCTCGCGCACCGAGAGGTCGCCGATGATCCCGTCGGTCTTGCGATCCTCGGGGCAGAAGCCGAATTTCTGACGGATGGCGGCGCGCGGCGAGGAGAGATCCGCTGCCTTGCCGTCGATCGTCGCGGTGCCGCTGTCGGCACGGCGGGCGCCGAACATGACCTCGGCCGTTTCGGTGCGGCCGGAGCCGAGCAGCCCGGCGATGCCGATGACCTCGCCCGCCTTGACGTCGAGATCAAACGGGTCGATGCGGCCCTTGCGGCCGAAACCGCGGAACTGGAAGCGCACGGGGCCATCGGCAACCTTTGCGGCGCCCGACTCGTCATGCACCTCTGCGGCCAGCTCGCGGCCGAGCATCATGGCGATCAGCTCGCGCCGCTCGAGGCTGGCCGTGTCGCGCGTGCCGACCAGCTGCCCGTTGCGCAGGATGGTGACGCGATCGGTGATCTCGTAGACCTGCTCGAGGAAGTGGGTGATGAAGATAATCCCGAGTCCCCTCGCCTTCAGCCGCCGCACGACGCGAAACAGCATGGCCACTTCATGCGCATCGAGGCTGGCGGTGGGCTCGTCGAGGATCAGAACCTTGCCCGACACATCGACGGCGCGGGCAATGGCGATCACCTGCTGGATGGCGACGGAAAAACTGTCGAGGCCGGCCGTGACATCGATGTCCAGCTCGTATTCGGCAAGCAGCGCGCGCGCCTTGCGGTTGACCGCGCCCGTGTCGATCAGCCCGAAACGGCGCGGCTGGCGCCCGAGGAAGAGATTTTCGGCAACGCTCAGATTGGGCAGGAGGTTGACCTCCTGATAAACCGTGCCGATGCCCAGGCGCTGCGCGTCGAGCGTGTCGCGCGGGTCGATCTCTGCACCATCGAGCAGGATCGTGCCTCCGTCGCGGTGATAGGCGCCCGTCAGGCACTTCACCAGCGTGGACTTGCCCGCACCGTTTTCGCCGAGAAGCGCATGCACTTCGCCGCGCCGGAGCGAGAAATCCACCTGGCTGAGCGCCTTGGCGCCCGGAAACACCTTGTCGATGCGGTTGGCGGATAGAACGGTATCCCGATCTGCCTGCATGATCCCTCCCGGAGCACCCGCCGGCGGCCATGCGCCCGGATCGCTCCAATGCTGTCAGTGGATGCTGTGTCGCCGTTAGGCCCGCCCCTCCGGCATACGGAGACGGAAGGGGCGGATCTACGGTGCGACGGCGGCCGGGAGCGCGGGAACGAAGCGCGTCATTGCCGACCGGCAGAAATGAACCGGCGGAGGCCTCCGCTCCCGCCGGTCGCATGCTGAAAACCCTTTGCCCGGATCCCTGAATCCGGGCTTGGGAGATGTCTTAGTAGCCGAGGCCCTTCTTGGCCTCGTACACCTTCTGCGGCTCGTCGGCCTGGGTGTAGAGCTTGGATTCCGTCTGGATCCACTTCGGCGGCTCCTTGCCGTCCTTCTTGAAGGCGGCGAGCGCGTCGAAGGCGGGGCCGGCCATGTTCGGGGTCAGTTCGACCGTCGCATTGGCTTCGCCGGCGGCCATCGCCTGGAAGATATCCGGCACGGCGTCGATGGAAACGACGAGAATGTCGGTGCCCGGCTTCAGGCCGGCTTCCTTGATGGCCTGGATCGCGCCGACGGCCATGTCGTCATTGTGGGCGTAGAGGGCGCAGATGTTCTTGCCGCCGTTCTCGGCCTTCAGGAAGCTTTCCATGACTTCCTTGCCCTTGGTGCGGGTGAAGTCGCCTGTCTGCGAGCGGACGATCTTGAGATTGTCATGGCCCTTCAGCGCGTCTTCGAAGCCCTTCTTGCGGTCGATGGCAGGCGAGGAGCCGGTCGTGCCCTGCAGCTCGACGACATTGCACGGCTTGCCGGCGGTCGTATCGACCAGCCACTTGCCGGCAACATTGCCTTCATGCACGAGGTCCGACGTGACGGCCGTCATGTAGAGGCTCTTGTCGGCATCGACGGTGCGGTCGAGCAGGATGACCGGAATTTCAGCATCCTTGGCTTCGCCGAGCACTTCGTCCCAGCCGGTCGCAACGACGGGTGCGACGAAGATCGCATCGACGCCCTGCGCGATGAAGGAGCGCAGCGCCTTGATCTGGTTTTCCTGCTTCTGCTGCGCATCGGCGAATTTCAGGTCGATGCCGCGCTTTTCGGCTTCCTGCTTCGTCACCGTGGTTTCTGCCGCGCGCCAGCCGGACTCGGAGCCGATCTGCGAAAAGCCGACCGTAATGTCGGCAGCCGATACGCTCGAGAAAACGCAGCCAGCCAGAACCGTTGCACAGCTAAGTGCTTTAACAAACTTCATGATTTCCTCCCAAAAATCGCTCCTCAGCGATGGCGGTATATAGTCATACAATATGACTTTAGTAAAGTGGATGCGTGCGCCAAAATGCAACCATTCGACATTTTTCACGCACGTTTTCATGCGTCCTCCGCCCGCCCGCCAGCGCATGCGAAAACACCCGCGCTATGGGCGCGGGTGTCATGATTTCAGGGACTTAGGACTTGGTTTTGGTGTCGCTCTGGCCGTAATAGGCACCAGGCCCATGCTTACGCTTGAAGTGCTTGGCGAGCAGTTCCGGCTCGATCTGCGGCAGCTTCGGCGCAAGCTGCAGCGACATCATGGCCATGTGCGCGATGCACTCGACGGCGACGGCGACCTCCACCGCCTTCGCCACCGTCTTGCCCCAGGTAAACGGCGCATGACGGTTGACGAGGACGCCCGGGAAATCGAGCGGATCGGCGTTGCCAAGGCACTCGACGATGACGTTGCCCGTTTCCCATTCATAGGCCGCGCCGATTTCCTCGGCCGTCATCTTGCGGGTCACCGGGATATCGCCGTTGAAGTAGTCGGCATGCGTCGTCCCGAAGATCGGGATCGGCATGCCGGCCTGGGCGAAGGCCGTCGCGTGCGAGGAGTGCGTGTGCACGACGCCGCCGATCTCCTCGAAGGCCATCAGCAGACGACGGTGGGTCGGCGTGTCGGACGACGGGTTGAGCGTCCCCTCCACCCGCTTGCCGTCGAAATCGACGATCACCATGTCCTCGACCGTCATTGCGGTGTAGTCCACGCCGCTCGGCTTGATCGCAAAGACGCCGCGCGCGCGATCGACTGCGCTAGCATTGCCGAAGGTCAGGTTGATCAGGCCGTGGCGCGGCAGCGAGACATTGGCCTCGTAGGCTTCGCGCTTCAGTTCCGTATAGACCGACATGACGCCCTCAGCCCCGGATGCCGCGGGCGAAGTGGTAGTACACCTCGTTGTTGCGCAGATCCTGCTTGAAGGCGGGCAGCGTCGTGTCGTCGTTGATGACGGCAAGCTCGATGCCGGCGATGGTGGCGAAGTCTTCCAGCATCTCGGTGGTCACGTCGTAGCTGTAGACCGTGTGGTGCGCGCCGCCGGCGAGAATCCAGGAGGTGCAGGCGGTCTTGAAGTCCGGCTTGCATTCCCAGACGGCACGCGCGACCGGCAGCTTCGGCAGGTCGGGGTGCTCGACGGAGGTAACTTCGTTGACGAGCAGGCGGAAACGGTTGCCGAGATCGATCAGCGATGCATTCAGCGCCGGGCCCTTGACCGCGTCGAACACGAGGCGGACCGGATCGTCCTTGCCGCCGATGCCGAGCGCGTGGATCTCGACCGACGGCGTGCCGCTCGCGATCGTCGGGCAGATTTCCAGCATGTGCGAGCCGAGCACCTGCTCGGAGCCGGGCGCCATATGATAGGTGTAGTCTTCCATGAAGGAGGTCGCGCCGGTCAGGCCTTCGCCCATGACCTTCAGCGCGCGCAGCAGAGCCGACGTCTTCCAGTCGCCTTCGCCGGCAAAGCCATAGCCGTCGGCCATCAGGCGCTGCGGCGCCATGCCGGGCAGCTGCGTCAGGCCGTGCAGGTCTTCGAAGGTGGTGGTGAAGCCCTTGAAGCCGCCTTCCTCGAGGAAGGCGCGGATGCCGAGTTCCTGGCGGGCGTTGTAGAGGAGCGATTCGTGACGGGCGCCGCCTTCGGCAAGCTCGGGCACGACCTTGTAGAGCTTGGCGTATTCGGCAGCCAGCGCCTTCACGTCTTCGTCGCTGACCGCATTCATGCGGGCAGCGAGATCGCCGATGCCGTAGGTGTTGACCGAGAAGCCGAAGGCCATTTCGGCCGAAACCTTGTCGCCGTCGGTGACGGAAACAAAGCGCATGTTGTCGCCGAAGCGGCAGAAGCGCGCGCCCTGCCAGTCATGCCAGGCGCGAACGGCGCGGATCCAGGCGTCGATGCGCTGGTGCACTTCCGGGTCCGTCCAGTGGCCGACGACGACCTTGCGGCCGAGGCGCAGGCGCGTGTGCAGGAAGCCGGCTTCGCGGTCGCCATGCGCCGACTGGTTGAGGTTCATGTAGTCCATGTCGATCGTCGCCCAGGGCAGTTCGCGATCGTACTGGGTGTGGAGGTGCAGGAACGGCTTGTTCAGCTGCGCGAGGCCGCGGATCCACATCTTGGCGGGCGAGAAGGTGTGCATCCAGAGGATGAGGCCGGCGCATTCCGCATCGGCATTGGCCTCGATGCAGAGATCGGCGGCCTGTTCCGGCGTCGTCACGATCGGGCGGCAGACGATCTCCAGCGGGAAATTGCCGGTGTCGTCGAGCGCCTTGGCGATTTCCTCGGCATGCGCCGTGACCTGCTGCAGCGCTTCCGGGCCATAGAGATGCTGCGATCCGCAGACGAACCAGATTTTAGCGGGCTTCAAACCAAACATCGTATCAGTCCTTGTTGTCTATCCTGTCGCACGATTGCGCGTGCGGAATTGTCGTCAGCTGTTGGCGGCGTACTTGATGTCGATCAGGCTCTTCATCAGGCCGGAGAGATCCGCCTGCTTGTTGAGACCGCCAAAGCTGTCATGCAGATCGCGGTAGAGCCTGTAGAGGTCGTCATAAACCGCCTGATTTTCGGCGATCGGGGTGTAGCGCTCGTCGCGCAGCGACGTCATCGCCGCCTGCGCGGCTTCGAAATCGGTGTGCGCGCCGGCCAGAACCGATGCAGCGATGGCGCCGCCGAGCGCGCAGGTCTGGCTGGAGCCGGCGACCAGCATGGTGCAGCCGGTGACGTCGGCATAGATCTGCATCAGCATCGGGTTCTTCTCGGCGATGCCGCCGGTGCACACGACGCGATCGACCGCGACGCCATAGTCCCGGATGCGTTCGATGATGGCACGCGCGCCGAAGGCCGTCGCCTCCACCAGCGCGCGGTAGATCTCGGCGCGGGTCGTGTAGAGCGTCTGCCCGAGGATGAGGCCCGAGAGGCGCTGATCGACGAGGATGGTGCGGTTGCCGTTGTTCCAGTCGAGCGCCAGCAGGCCGGTCTGGCCGGGCTTCAACTGCTCGGCTTCCGCCGTCAGTTCGCCATGCAGCGCGCCGGAGCCGCCGCAGACGCCCTCGACCCACCACTTGAAGATATCGCCCACGGCCGATTGTCCGGCCTCGACCCCGAAGAATCCGGGCAGGATCGAGCCTTCCACGATGCCGCAGATGCCGGGAATGTCGCCCGGCTGCGTCTTGACCGGCACGACCGCGCAGTCGCAGGTGGAAGTGCCGATGACCTTGACCAGCGTGCCCTCCTCGACGCCGCAGCCGATGGCACCGTAGTGAACGTCGAAAGCGCCGACGGCGATGGGGATGCCGGCGGGCAGGCCCAGCTTCTCGGCCCATTCGGCCGACAGCGCCCCGGCCGGCGTCGCGGCGTCATAGGCGTTGTCGTAGAGACGGTCGCGCAGATCGGCGATCTTCGGATCGAGCATCGCCAGGAATTCCTTGTCCGGCAGCCCGTTCCAAGCCTTGTTGTAGAGCGCCTTGTGACCGGCCGCGCAGACGCCGCGCACGATATCGCGGGGGTTCTTGACGCCGGAGAGGACAGAGGGAACCCAATCGGCCAGCTCCACCCAGGAATGGGCTGCATCAAAGACGTCCGGGGCGACCGTCAGGCAGCGCCAGATCTTCGACCACCACCATTCCGACGAATAGGTCGAGCCGACCATGGCGATGTATTGCGGGCGATGTTCACCGGCAAGCTCGGTGATGCGGGCCGCCTCGCGCCAGCTCGTATGGTCCTTCCACAGCCAGCACTGGGCATTCGGATTGGACTGGAACTGCGGCAGCATGCCGAGCGCCTGGTTCGTCGCATCCACCGGGAGCGGGCTCGAACCCGTGCTGTCGACGCCGATGCCGGCGACTTTGGAGACATCGAAATCCGGCTGGGCAACAGCCTGCTTCAAGGCACGCGCGACGCTCTCCTGCAGGCCATAGAGATAATCGGCCGGGCTCTGGCGGGCGACATTGTGGTCGCGGGGATCGAGCAGCACGCCCTGCGTCCCGCTCGGATAATCCACGACGCCCGTGCCGTATTCCTTGCCGTCGGACGCGCGCACGATGAGGGCGCGAACCGAGTTGGTGCCGTAGTCGATACCGAGAGTGAACATGAAAGCTCCAGAAAAATGCGAATGTCAGCCGGCCGAAATGTCACGGCCTGCTGCGACCGCAACGCGTCGTGCCGACACGCGCTGGGATCGCAGCAGAAACGTCAGGGGCAATGCCGGATCCGGCCCTCGGGATCGACAACGCCCATCGCGCATGACGATCCGCGCGGCGTCGAAGCCACCGATCGCACATGCACCCATAATCTGATTCCCCTCCCGAAGAATGCCGTTCCGCGAACGGCGCGGACAGAAAAATCATATTGTAATACTTTTGTAAATGGGGAACGTTCGCTTTTCCGCATGGACATGATGTCGGGGGCGGAACGGGCGCAGAGTGCCACGGGAACGTGACAGCGAAAAGGCCGATGCATCCTCTGCACCGGCCTTTTCGCATCGTCGATCAGACGTGTCGTCCGCTCAGACAGCCAGACGCTTGGAGACCTGGGTGCGCAGGGCCTGCAGGTCCTTGGCAAAAGCGCGGATGCCCTCGGAGAGCTTTTCGGTCGCCATCGCGTCCTCGTTCAGCATCCAGCGGAACGTCTTTTCGTCCATGTGGATCTTCTCCACCGGCGTGACGTTGTCTGGCGAAAGCTTGCGCTCGAGCGTACCTTCGTCCTTGGACAGCTCTTCGAGCAGCGCCGGGCTGATCGTCAGGCGGTCGCAGCCGGCGAGGGCTTCGATTTCGCCGATATTGCGGAACGAGGCGCCCATGACGACGGTCTTGATGTCATTGGCCTTGTAGTAGTTGTAGATCTCGCGAACGGAGACGACGCCCGGATCGGTTTCCGAGGTGTACTTTTCGCCCGTGGACTTGACGTACCAGTCGAGGATACGGCCGACGAAGGGCGAGATCAGGAACGCCTTCGCATCGGCGCAGGCGACGGCCTGGGCCATGCTGAAGAGCAGCGTCAGGTTGCAGTCGATGCCTTCCTTCTGCAGCACTTCCGCGGCGCGGATACCTTCCCAGGTGGAGGCGAGCTTGATCAGGATGCGGTCGCGTTCGATGCCGCGCTCCTTGTAGGCGGCGATGATGGCATGCGCCTTGGCGATCGAGCCTTCGGTGTCGAAGGACAGGTCGGCATCGACTTCGGTCGAGACGCGACCGGGAACGAGCTTGGACAGCTCGGCGCCGACGGACACGGCCAGACGGTCGGCAACAGCGCTCACCAGCGCATCGCCCGAGGTCGACTGGCTCTTCGCCCAGGTCACGGCTTCCGCATTGATCTCGTCAAACAGCGGTGTACCCAGCGCCTTCAGCACGATGGTCGGGTTGGTCGTGCAATCCACCGGCTTGAGGCGGGCAACGGCCTCGATATCACCGGTGTCGGCCACGACGGTCGTGATGCCGCGTAATTGTTCCAGCTTGGACATCATCTTCGCCTTTCGTCATCTTTCGTCGGAGGTTCGGCATGCGGCCTCTGCGGCCCGTCATGGCTGCCCTCGATAGGACTTCCGTCGCGGCGCGACGGATCATGAGACCGAACGGGAATACGAGCATCGGGTTCCGCTTCCGGCACGTCTGGATATGAGTAGCTTGATGACTTTTGTCAAATCGTTTATTCAAAAGTTGTGCCATCATCCTCGAATTTCGGGGCTTTGAAACGGACCGTTACGACACTTCAGACCGCTTCCGCGGCAAACCGCTCACGCGGAGGGATCGACGCCTTGGCCAGACTGGACCGCACCAACCCCAACATCCTGCTCGACACGCGCTCGCTGCGCCTGCGGGCGGCCTGGCTCTACTACAACAGGGGGCTGACGCAGAAGGACATCGCCGAGAATCTCGGCATCAGCCGCGCGACCGTCATCCGCATGCTGGACGAGGCGGTGAAGCGCGCCGAAGTGCAGATCTGGATCAACGAGACGCCGGAGGACTGCACCGGCCTTGCGCTGCGGCTGGAGGAGAAACTGGGGCTGGACGAGGCGATCGTCGTGCCGGGCGAAGGCGACGTGGATGAAACCGCGCGCGATGTCGGGGCGGCGCTCGGCACCTTCCTGTCGGAGGTCATCCGCGACGGCAATGTCGTCGGCGTCGGCTGGGGCCGCACGCTCAGCGCCTCGCTCCAGACCTTCCGTCCGCCGCGCATGGAAAAGGCCAAGATCGTCTCGCTCCTCGGCGGACTGATCGAAACCTCCACGCTCAACCCGGTCGATTATTCCTGGCGGCTGGCGAGCGCGCTCGGCGCGGACTGCATGCTGATGCTCGCGCCGCTGATCGTGGACTCGGAGGAAACCAAGGGGCGCCTGATCGAGCGCTGCGGGCTGGACCGGCTGTTTGCCACCGCCGAAATGCTCGACATCGCCGTCGTCAGCTGCGGCGACTTCAGCGCCAACGGCTCCTCGCTCTCCCCCGGCTTCCTCTTGCCGGAGGACCTGAAGGCGCTGCTGGCCGCCGGCACGGTCTGCGACACGCTCTGTCATTTTCTGGATGCGGCAGGAAACAGCGTCGATCACCCGCTGAACCGGCGCGTCATGTCCGTCGGCCTCTCGGCCGTTGCCAAGGCCCGTCACGTCGTCATCGCATCCGGCGGTCGCAAGCGCGTCGCGGCCATCCGCGCCACCATGGCGCGCACCGGCTGTCACACGCTCATCACCGACGAAGCCGCCGCGCGCGGCCTGCTGGAACTGGCCTGATCCGGCGCTTAACCCGCCACCATCAGGGAACAGAAAGCCGGTCTCCGCTGTTCTCCTCGCGAAACGAACCCAAGGAGACACACATGGCGCATACCGATGACACGACGAAGGTCTGGGACCTCATCGACAAGATCGGCTTCTGCATGCTGGCGACCGAAACCGGCAACGATATCCGCGCCCGGCCGATGGCGGCCTATGTGGAGCGCATGGAAAATTCCGTCTACTTCCTGACGGATGCCGACAGCCACAAGGACGACGAGGTCGAAGCTCACCCCAACGTCTGCCTCGCCTTTGCCGACACCAAGGGCCAGAAGTACGTCTCGCTGTCCGGCACCGCGACCGTCGAAAACGACCGCGAGAAGATCAAGGAGCTCTGGGGCACCCCGGCCAAGGCGTGGTGGGACAGCCCGGATGATCCGAAGATCCGCATCCTGCGCGTCACCCCCTCCTTCGCCGAATACTGGGACAGCCCCGGCACCGTCATCAGCTATATCAAGATGGCCGCAGCCGCCGTGTCGAACACCCGTCCCGACATGGGCGAGAATGCGAAGGTCAATCTCTGATCGGTTTCCCGTAACCGATCCGATGAACCGGCGCGGCGCTTCTGCCGCGCCGTTTTTCGTTGCGCTACAGACGCCGATCATGTCGACATCCTGTATTACCCCATGGTAGAACCGGACGAGGCCCTGGTGACGCAGGGCGTGTCGGAATGCGAAGAGGGGTCTCATGACGGAAGCGATCTCCGCCGAAACGGTTCGGGCCCGCGGGTCGGGAACCCAGAGCGTCTATGCCGCCTTGCGGGGAGAAATCCTGTCCATGGCGCTGTCGCCCGGCAGTCCGCTCGATGAGGTCCGGCTGTCGGAACGCTTTGGCATGTCGCGCACGCCGATCCGCGAGGCGCTGTTGCGCCTGTCGGCCGACGGTCTCGTGACGACGCTGCCGAACCGCAACACCATCGTCGCCACCATCGATTTCGCCGAGCTTCCCACCTATTTCGACGCGCTCACCCTCATGTACCGCGTCACCACCCGCGCCGCCGCCTCGCGCCGCGATGCCGCGCAGATGGCGGAGATCCGGCGGCACCAGCGGGCATTTGCCAAGGCGGTCGAAGCCCATGATGCCTATGGCATGATCGAGGCGAACCGCGAATTCCATGTCGCCATCGCCGTGCTCGGCGGCAATCCCTATTACGTCACCTTCTTCAGCCGCCTGCTGGACGAGGGACGACGCATCCTGCGGCTCTACTACTCGACCTTCGACGACCGCCTGCCGCGGCAATATGTCGATGAGCACGAGGCCTTCATCGCCGCCATCGAGGCTGGCGATGTTGAGGAATGCGACCGGCTCGCCATCGCCCATGCCGCCCAGATCGTGCGGCAGATCCAGGAATATGTCGCCCGCGACATGGGCAAGGCGACCGCCATCCGGAACCTCTGAGCGGCCCGGCAACGCTGGCCCCGCCTCTCACCGCGCCATAAAGACAGAAAGCATATCATGTCCCTCACCGATCATGGTCTTCCCGCGTTCATTTCCGATGCCGAGCGGCGGGAGCGCCTCGACAAACTGCGTGCAAGCCTCGACGCCCAAGGCCTTGCCGGTCTCCTGCTCGGTTCTTCGAAGAGCCTGCAATACTTCACCGGCCTTCACTGGCATGCGAGCGAGCGCCTGCTCGGTGCCTTGGTCACCCCGACGGCGCTGCATTACATCGTCCCCGGTTTCGAGCAGAGCCGCGTCGAGACCCTGCCGCATCTGCCGGGCGAAATCGCCGTCTGGCAGGAGGAGGAGAGCCCGGCCGACCTCGTCCGCCGCATCATCGGCGCGCACGGAACGCTGGCGCTCGACGATGCCCTGCCGCTCGCCATCTATCATCCGTTGGCAACAGCCTTCGGCCGGGAGCGCCTCCTGGATGGTGGCCCCGTCATCCGCGACATCCGGATCGTCAAGTCCGCGGCAGAAATCGCCATCATCCAGCACGCCATGACCATCACGCTGGAGGTGCACAAACGGGCGCATGCGCAGATGGCGCCGGGCGTGCGGGCGTCCGACATCGTGCGCTTCATCGATCGCGAGCATCGCGCCCTCGCCGGGTCCGGCTCCACCTTCTGCATCGTCTCCTTCGGCACCGCCACCTCCCTGCCCCACGGTGCGGATGGCGATCAGATCTTGTGCGAAGGCGATGCGATTCTGGTGGACACGGGCACGCGGATCGACGGCTACCACTCGGACCTCACCCGCACCTACATGCTGGGCGAGGCAACACCGGACTTCGCCCGCGCCTGGGCCATCGAGCGGGAGGCGCAGCAGGCCGTGTTCGATGCCGCCCGCATCGGCGCGCCCTGCCACAGCCTCGACGATGCCGCGCGCGCAGTGCTGGTACGCCACGGCCTCGGCCCGGACTACACGCTGCCCGGCCTGCCCCACCGCGCCGGCCACGGTCTCGGGCTCGAGATCCACGAGCATCCCTATATCGTGCGCGGCAACACCCTGCCGCTGCGCGCCGGCATGGTGTTCTCCAACGAGCCGATGGTCGTCTTCCCCGACCGCTTCGGCATTCGCCTCGAAGATCACATCTATATGACCGAGACGGGCCCGAAATGGTTCACCGAGCCGGCCCCCGGGCCGATGCAACCGGTCGCCTGAGGGTTCGGCAGGGCGAAGCACGCGCTTCGCCCTCACCGGTTTCAGATCTTCTCGACCGTATCGATGCGCGCCTGCCCGCCGACGACGGGCGCGAACGCGTCCCAGACGCCGCGCGCGCCCTGCCGCCATTCGGCGATATCCGGCACCTCCAGCACCTGCCCGCCATGCGACAGCGCGGTCGCCACGCTCTTTTCCTCGTCGGCCACGATCAGCGCATCGAACACGGCCGCACCCTCCGTCGAGGCATCCGACAGCACCTGCTGCTCCTCGGGTGAGAGCCCGTTCCAGAAGCTGCCGGCGAAATAGACGACGCCCGAGGCGCGGATATGGCCGGTCAGCATCATCACCGGCACCACCTCGTAGAGCTTGAAACCGGCATAAGCGGACTTGGTCAGGTCCATCGCATCGGCAACGCCGGTGGACAGAGCGTTGTAGGTTTCGGTGATCGGAATGCCGACCGGCACCGCGCCGAAGCCGGACCAGAGCTTGGTGTGCAGCGGGCTCTGGATCACGCGGATCTTCCGCCCGACTATCTCCTGCGGACGCAGGATTGGTTCCTTGGCCAGAAGATGCCGCGCGCCGTAATCGATGAAGCCGGTCGCGACGAAATTCTGGGCCTTGAGCTTGGCCCGGAGGTCGGCGCCGATCTCGCCATCGACGACGCGGGCCACATGCGCGGCATCACGGTAGAGAAACGGCAGGTCGAGGATCTGCAGCTCCGGCACCCAGCCGGAGAGCGAAGAGACGGTGGAGAGGCTCGCCTGCACCGCGCCGAGCCGCGTCGCCTCGGCCACCTCCTTTTCCCCGCCCAAGGCACCGTTGGCGACGATGTTGAACCGGAAGCGACCGGGCATGCGGCTTTCCACCCGCTCGGCGATGTGCCGCCAGATCTTCGTCTCCGGCTTGTCCTCGCCGAGCAGCGAGGCGACCGTAATGCTCGTGGTTTTTGCGAGCGCAGGGCGGATGAGCGCTGGGGCGAACAGGCCGGCGGCCAGGGACGATGTCAGGAAGGTACGGCGTGTGGTGATGGACATGGGTTTTTGGATCCTCATGGACGGAAGACGAGCGCGAGCGCGGACAGGATGAAAAGCGAGACGAGAAGTGCCCCGAGATAGGGAAGCACGGCCCGGAACAGGGCGGAGGCCGGCACGCCGGTGACGCCGGAGACGACATAGACGAGCAGGCCGAGCGGTGGCGTCAGCCCGTGGATCATCAGGTTGACGACGAGGATGACCCCGAAATGCACCGGATCGATGCCGGCAGCGACCGCCGCCGGCAGCAGTACCGGACCGATGAGGAGGATCGCTGCACCGATGTCGAGGATCAGCCCCAGCGCCAGCAGAACGAGGTTGGAGAGCAGAAGCACCGCAAGCGCACTGCCCCCGAGCAGCGTCACGACGGACTGCATCACCCCGGCGATATCATCCACCGCGAGCAGAAAGGCGAAGGGCGCGGCCGTGCCGATCAGAAGCCCGATGGCCGACGCCTCCACGGCAGCCTGCCGGAAGACGCCGAACAGGCCGGGAACGCCGCGCCGCGCCATCAGCGCGAGAAGGAGCGTATAGGCCGCCGCGAGCGCCGCGGCCTCCGTCGTCGTGACGATGCCGATGCGGATGCCGAAGACGACGATGAGCCCGAGCCCGAAGGCGGGAACGGCCGACAGCGCCGCACGCAGCTGCACGTCGCGCCCGACGCGCGGCATGCGCCCGTGATCGCCAGCCGTGAGCGCGATGGCGACGGCAAGGCAGAGCGCCATCAGCCCGCCGGCGACGAAGCCGCCCGTCAACAGCGCGCCGATCGACAGGTTGGTCGCGGCCGCGAGAAGCAGAAAGGCGATGGAGGGCGGGATGACGTTGTCGAGCACGGAGGTTGCCGCGACGATGGCCCCGGCCTGCGCCGGCGGATAGCCGTGGCGCACCAGCTCCGGCTGAAACGTCGCCGCGCCGAAGGCGGCGTTCGCGACCGACGAGCCGGACGCGCCCGAAAACAGCACCCCGGTGAGAAGCACCGTCTGCGCAAGACCGGCCCGGCGGTGCCCGACGAGGCTCGCCGCGAACCGCACCAGCCGGTCGGCAGCACCCGACGCCGTCAGAAGCGCGCCGGTGAGCAGGAAGAACGGCACGGCGAGCAGCAGGAACTTGGACAGACCGGCAACGGTCGTGGACAGGATCGCCGGCGCCGGCAGGCTGCTGCCGAAGGCGACCGCCACCGCGGCGGCGGCCAGAAACGCGTGCGCGAGCGGCGCCGACAACAGAAGCCCGAGCGCGGCGACGAGCGCCATCCAGACGCTTGGCGGCCAGGACGTCTCGATGACCAAATGGCCCGCAAGCAGATATACCGTCACGCCGAGCACCGGCCCGGCGATCGCGCGCGCGATGTCCCCCTCGGCAATGCGGGTGAGAACCAGCATCAGGAGCAGCGCCGCACCGCCAAGCAGGGGCAATCCGAAACGCAGGGCTTCCGGCACGCCCAGCGTCGGCGATGTGCCTCCGACCATCTCCATGACGGCCCCGGCGCCGAAAACGAGCACGAGGCCGGCGAGCACCGAGACCCCGTCCGCCCCGATGCCGGCAAGCCGCTGCGGCAGCGGCGGCAGCCGCGACACCAGAATATCGAGCCGCATGGCCAGCGGCCCGTTCAGGGCCAGAGGCGCACCGAGCGCGATGAGGGCGATGTGCAGCCAGATCCCCAGGTCCTCCGCGCCCATCAGCCCGGTCTTGAACCCATAGCGCAACACGACGCCGGCAAGCACCACCACGAGCATGGTCGCGAGAACGAGCCCGGCGAGCGAGCCGAGGAGACGGTCGAGCACGCGCAGAACAGCACCGGCGACGCGCGCAGGCGCGCCGACAGAACCGACGCCGGTCTCAATATCGCCTTGACCCGGCGCGTCCGTCACGCTGTCCACCACCGGTAGAAATGGTGCACGGGGCCCCGCCCCTTGCCGATCGCAACGCCGCGCCCCGCTTCCAGCGCCTGATGGAGATAGGTCTTCGACAGGCTGACGGCCTCGACCAGCGCGTAGCCGCGCGCAAGATGGGCGGTGATGGCCGCAGCGAGCGTACAGCCCGTGCCGTGGTCGTTGCGCGTAGCGATGCGCGGTGCGGCGAAGGCTCGCACACTCTCACCATCGAACAGCAGGTCGATGCTCTCGGGCCCGTCACCATGCCCGCCTTTGATGAGCACGGTCGCCGCACCGGCCTTCAGAATGGCCTCCGCCTGCCTGGTCACGGCGGCACGATCGTGGGCGATCGGCAGTCCCGTCAGAAGTGCTGCCTCCGGCAGGTTCGGCGTCACGATTGCGGCCCGCGGCACCAGCATCGTCCGGAGCGCATCGATCGCCTCTTCCCGAAGCAGCCGGTCGCCCGACGTCGCGACCATGACCGGATCGAGGACGACGGGCCCCGCAAAACCCACCAGGCCGGCCGCGATCGTCTCGATGGTTTCGGCCCGCGACACCATGCCGATCTTCAGCGCCCGGACATCCATGTCGGCAAACACCGCCGCCATCTGCGCGGCGATCAGGCCGCACGAGATATCCTCGACCGCCGTCACGCCCGTCGTATTCTGCGCCGTCACGGCGGTGATGACGCTCGTGGCGAAGGTCTCAAGCGCGGAAAACGTCTTGATGTCGGCCTGGATGCCGGCACCGCCACCGCTGTCGGAGCCGGCGATAGTCAGCGCGATCGCGGTCATGTCCTGCTCTCCAGCGCGGCATCCACCGCCGTGCGGAACGCCCGGCTCGCGCCGGCAATATCACTGGCGCGGAAGATGGCCGAAATCACCGCCACGCCATCGGCACCGGCCGCGATCACCTCCGGCACGCGCGACAGGTCGATGCCGGCGATGGCGCTTACGGGCATGTCCGGCCGAAGGCTTCGGATCGCCCCGCGCAGCGCGCGCAACCCGTCCAGCCCGACCGGCGGGTCCGGATTGACCTTGGAGAGCGTCTCGAACACGCCGCCGATGCACGCATAGTCCACCGGCGCACGACCCGCGCGCGCCGCATCGGCTTGCGTTTTCACCGTCAGCCCGATGATCGCGGCGTCGCCCAGCAACCGCCGCGCCGTCTCCGCATCCATGTCGTCGGCCCCGAGATGCACGCCATCCGCACCCGCCGCCAGCGCCACGTCCACCCGGTCGTTGACGACGAAGGCCACGCCCGTGCCGGCAAGGGCCGCCCGGATGGCGCTTGCCCGCTCGACCATGACGCGCGTGGAAGCCGTCTTGTCGCGGTACTGGATCAGCGTTGCACCATGGCGGGCGGCAGCGAGCGCCAGCTCGGGCAGCGGCGCGATGTCCGCCAGCGATGAATCGACGATCGCGTTCAGGCGATCATCGACCTTAATCGTGTTCGGGATGGTCATGTCGGATCCTTGCAAGAGAAAGAATGTCGGTATCGCCGACGGCCGCCAGCGCATCGAGGAAGGCGGCTGCGAACGTGCCGGGCCCGCGCGCATGGGGCGCCGCCCGCTCCGCCGCGACCCCGGTCACCGTCAGGGCGGCGGAGGCGGCCGCAAGCGCATCCGGCTCGACGGCGCGGAACGCGGCGATCACGCCGCCCGAGAGACAGCCGGTGCCGGTCACCTGCGCCATGAAGGGATGCCCGTTGCCGATCTCGACGGACGCCTCTCCGCGCTGCAGCAGATCGACCGGCCCGGTAACGATCCGCAAGATTCCGGGCGTCTCGCCGATCAGCGCCATCTCGGCGCGGTTGCCGCGCACCACGGTCGGCTGTAGCGCGATCAGCTCGCGTGCGAAGGCGAGCCGTGACGGCGAGTAGTCGCAATGGACGGGATCGACAATCCACGGCTTGCCCTGTGCCCGGGCGACCGCGACGCCGAGACGGATCGCGGCGCGGCGATCCGCATCCAGCGTGCCGAGATTGACGGTCAGCGCATCCGCGCGGCCGACGAAGCTTTCCACCTCCTCCAGCGATCCGGTCATCGAGGGCAAGCCCCCGATGACCGTGATGCCGTCGGCGGTGAACTTCTGCACCACGCTGTTCATGAGGCAATGCACGCGCGGCCGCGCCTGCCGCACCCGCGCCAGCATGTCCGCGACAGCCTGTGCCGTGATCGCGCTCATTTCAGCTCCACGGCGATATCGGAAACCTCGGGCGCCTTCGCGATCAGCCCCTCCTCCTGCATGAAGGCGCCGAAGCGGGCATAGCGGCCGGTATCGAGCGCAAAAGGACGCTTGGCGAAGCGCGGCAGCGTGTCGAAGAAGGCGGTGCGGTTCAGCTCGTCATCGAGGTTCGGATAGGCTTTGGCAAACAGCGCCCAGGCCTCTTGCGGGTGATTGGTGAGGAAGATCGACGCCTCCTCGACGGCCGCCAGGAAGCGCGGCAGGCGGGCATCGTTTACAAGGTCGCGATGGGTGACGAAGACCAGCTCGTCATAGACCGGGATACCGTGCTCCTCGAGAAAGAAGGCGCGGCCGGGATGCCCCTCGAGCTTCATCTGCGTCAGTTCGAAATTGCGATAGCCGCCGATCGTTGCATCGACCGCGCCCGAAATCAGCGACGGCGAGAGCGAGAAGTTGACGTTGATAAGCTCGACATCGTCCTTGCCGAGCCCTTCGGACGCCAGCATGCGCTGCAGCAGCACATCCTCGAAACCGGAGACGGAATAGCCGACCTTCCGGCCCTTCAGGTCCTTCAGGCTCTTGATCGGCCCGTCGGCCAGTACCGTCACTGTGTTCAGCGGCGTTTCCACCAGCGTGCCGAAACGCACGAGCGGCAGGCCCGCTTCATGGTCGCGATAGAGATTGGGCTGGTAGTGGATGCCGATATCCGCCTGCTTTGCCGCGACGAGCCGCGGCACGACGGAAGGATCGGCCGGCGGCACCAGCGTGACATCGAGCCCCGCCTTGGCGAAGAGGCCCTTTTCCTGCGCGATCACCATGGGCGCATGGTCGGGGTTGACGAACCATTCGAGCAGCACGGTCAGCGTGTCGGCGGCCTGCGTGGAGGTGGAGGCGAAAAGGCTGGACAGGCCAAGCATCGTCGCGACGAGAAGACGGATCATGCAGATCTCCGGGATGGGACGGGTTGAGAGGATCGATGTTCGGGATGAAGGCGGCCGCCCTCGCGCGCCCAGGGCGCAACACGGGCGGTGAGGAGATCGACCAGCAGGCGCAGGAGCAGCGTCATGACGGCCAGCACGACCATGGCGGCAAAGACGGTGGCCGTCTGCATGCGGGCATTGGCCTGAACCATGACGAAGCCGAGACCGGCAGACGCGCCGACCCACTCGCCGACGACGGCGCCGAGCGGTGCCAGCGGTGCGGCGACGCGCAGGCCGGAAACGAGGCTCGGCAGCGCCAGCGGCGCCCGCACCGACACGAGCGCCTGCCAGTGCGAGGCCTGCGTCAGGGACACGGCATCCACGATGTCCCGCTCCGTCCGGTTCAGCCCGTCGGCAAAGGCGGAGGCGACGGGAAAGAAGATGATCAGCACGGTCATGGCCACCTTCGACGCCATGCCGAAGCCGAGCCAGACGACGAGGATCGGCGCCAGCACGAAGACCGGCAGCGCCTGCAGGATGAGGATCGTCGGCCAGACGAACGGCCCGATGCGCGGGCTCGCCGCCAGCACGAACGCCGTTCCCGCGCCGAGCGCCGCCCCCGCGACGAGCCCGATCAGGATTTCCGACAGCGTCACGAGGCTTTGCGCCAGCAGGAAATCCCACTGGTCCCGGAACACTTTGGCGACCGCCAGCGGCGACGGCAGCAGATAGGCCGGCGGCGAAAACACCGCCGTGCCGGCCTGCCACATGAGAACCAGCACGCCGAGCCCGAGCGCCGCGTGAAAAGCGCGCATGCCTAAAGACCGGTATCGCGCGGCGGGGGAAACGGACGGACAGACAACGGCATGAGCGATCTCCACACATTGGCGACGGAGATCCAGGCGAGCGGAGAAGAGAGAAAGGGCCGTGGGCGGACACCTGTTTCCGTTCCTACGCCGGTATGACCCGGATCAGGTTCAAGGGTCCAGGCTCAACGCCCATCTCAGCACCGTTCGGTGCCCCCCTCGGAAGTGGGCGGAAAATCCACGCTTTTGGCCTTCCTGTCAATCCATCCGCCGGTTTTTCGCAACGCTCGCGTCACGGACGTCAATGCGACCCGTGCGGTGGCGAGCTTTTGCCTCCCGCTTTCCGAAAGCGCGAGGTTACCGAACGGAAACAGAGGCTTGCGAGGCTCTTGCACACGGCACGGCCCCCGCGATAGAGACGACGGGAACAGCTTGGGGTGCAGTGCATACGGCCCGAAACATCAGGGGATACCGGCATGACGACGACGCAGACCCGGCTGGAAAAGGCCGTTGCGGTGATCGCAGAGGCGATGGAGATGGCGCTCGGTTTCTTCGAGACCCGCGCGACGATCGCCACGGGCACCAAGGGCTTTCAGGATTTCGTGACCGAGGCCGACACGAGCGTCGAGCGACTGGTGCGCGCGCGTCTGGCGGAAGCCTTTCCGGGCGAGGCCGTGGTCGGCGAGGAAATGGGCGGCACGGGCGGCGATGCCTACTGGATCATCGACCCGATCGACGGAACCGCGAACTTCCTGCGCGGCTCGCCGCTCTGGGGCATCTCGCTCGGCCACGTCACCCATGGCCGGCCCGATCTCGGCGTCGTCGCCATGCCGGTGTTCCGTGAGATCTACGCTGCCGCGGACGGCACCGGGCTGATGCGCAATGGCCAGCCGTTCACGCGCACCGTGCCGTTCGAGGATGTCCGCGTGATGTCGCTGGGCGATGCCTCGCCGAACGAGGCCGACGAGGTTGCGGCGCTGACGGTCGGCCTGCGCCATGCCGGCTGGGTCGTCCAGTCGATCCGCTCCACCTCCATCGGCCTGCTCTTTGCCGCACGCGGCACCTATGACGGCCATCTGCAGATGTACACGACCCTGTGGGACATCGCCGGCGGTGCCGTCATCGCCCGAGAGGCCGGGCTGGAGGTGCGCATCGGCACCCGCCCCGGCACCGACATTCCCTGGATCGCCGCCGGCACCACGGCGCTCATCGCCGACACCGAGCCGCTCTGGCCGCACATCGCCGTCAACCTCGAACGCCCCGATATCGTGGCCGCCGAGTAAAGCCGCTCAGCGCGGGCGCGGCCACCGGCCGATGCCGCCCGTCAGGGTTTCGAACAGCTTCGAGAGTTTCAGCACCGTGAGATCCGCAAAACGCGGCCCCACGATCTGCAGGCCGATCGGCATGCCGGAGGCGGAAAAGCCGGCATTGATCGAGGCCGCCGGCTGCTCCGACATATTCCACGGCACGGTGAAGGCGATGTGTTCGAAGGGGCGTTCCGGATCGTTGGTCGGCGAGGCCCAGTCGGCCGGGTAGGACACGACCGGATTGGTGGGCGAGAGAACCGCATCCACCGTCGAAAACAGCTTGGCCGCCGCCTTCCGCATTTCCATCGTCTGCCCGAAACCCGCAACGGCCTGCACGCCGGTCACGTCCGCCCCCCGCTCGGCCCAGGCATGGATATAGGGCAGGATCATCGCCCGGCGTTCCACAGGCAGGCCGCGGATGTCGCCCCAGAACTTCGCCCGCCAGAAATCGTCGAGCCCGTCCAGCATCGCCCGCGTCATGACCGGCCCAACCTCGATCACCTCGACCCCCGCCGCCTCGAACTGCCGGGCGCCGGCGATCACCGCCGCTTTCACCTCCGGCTCGGCCTCGAGGCCACATCCGGCATCCAGCATCAGGCCGATCCGCATGCCCTTGACGTCGATGTCGAGATCCATCCAGTCGATCGTGTTCGGCGGCAGGCTCGTGGCATCCCGCCCGTCCGGCCGCGACAGCGTGGCCATGGCGAAGGCCGCATCCTCGACCGTCCGCGTCATCGGCCCAGCACAACGGCCGACGTAATAGGGATCGATCGGGATGCGGCCATTGCTCGGCTTGAAGCCGAACAGCCCCGTCCAGCCAGCCGGCAGGCGAACCGAGCCGCCGATATCCGTGCCGATATGCAGAGGCCCGTAGCCGGCGGCACCGGCCGCGGCCGCACCCGCGCTCGATCCGCCGGGATTCATCACCGTATTCCACGGGTTGCGGCTCAAGGGGTGGAAGCTCGAGAGGCCGGAGGAGAGCATGCCGTAGTCGGGACAGGTGGTCTTGGCGAAGATGACCGCGCCGTCCTCCCGCATCCGCGCGGCGACGGGCGAATCCGCCTCCGCCGGCATCAAGACCGTCGCGGCTGTGCCAAGCGGTACGGGCGTGCCCTTCGTCGCGATCAGTTCCTTCAGCGTCACGGGAATACCGTCGAGCGGCCCGAGCGGCGTACCCTTCTGCCAGCGCTTGGTCGAGGCCGCCGCCTGCGCCCGCGCGTCGTCCGGGTCATACGCATACAGCGCCGCCACGGACGGCTCGAAGGCCGCAATGCGCGTCTCGACCGCCTGCCAGTACTCCGAGGGCGAAAGCGTACGGTCCGCAAAACGGGCGCGCAACTGCGGGATGGTGCTGTCGAGAAGGTCGGTCATATCGTCTCCATCATCCCGTTGCGTTCGGATCCAGCAGCATTTCGGCGCGGTGGCAGGCGGTCAGCCGTTCGCGCATCTCCGGCCCGCCCTCAAGACTGCGCAGCTCCGGCCGCTCGGTCGCACATCGCGCCACGGCGAGCGGACAGCGATTGCGGAAGCTGCAGCCGACCTCGGCATCGATCGGTTCCGCCACCAAAACAGGCGGTCGTTCCGGCCGGCCAAAGCGGGTCACATCCGGCTCGGCATCGGCCAGCAGCCTCGTATAGGGATGCAGCGGACGGGCGAAAACGGCCTGTGCCGGGCCGCTCTCCACCAGACGCCCGCGATACATCACGCCCACCCGGTCGGCCACGGCATCGACGACCGCGAGATTGTGGGTGATGAACAGGAACGTCACCCCGCGCCGGTCGCGCAGGTCCATCAACAGGTTCAGCACCTGCGCCTGCACCGAGAGATCGAGCGCAGAAACCGCCTCGTCGGCCACGACCAGCTTCGGCTCCGTGATCAGCGCGCGGGCAATCGCGATGCGCTGGCGCTGCCCGCCGGAAAACGCATGCGGATAGCGGTCCGCATGGCCGGGCGCTAGGCCAACGGCCTCGAGCATCGCCGCCACCCGGTCGCGGCGCTCGCCCCGGCCCGGCGACCCCTCCAGCACATGCAGCGGCTCGGCCACGATGCGCCCGACCGTCTGGCGCGGATCAAGCGAACCGAACGGGTCCTGGAACACCATCTGGAAATCCTGCCGCTTGCGCTTCAGGTCGCGCGCCGAGAGGCGGAACAGATCCTCGCCGTCGAAATGAACGCTCCCCGATGTCGGACGGTCGAGCGCCATCACCAGCCGGGCAAGCGTCGATTTCCCGCAGCCGGACTCGCCGACGATGCCGTGGATCGTGCCCGGCGCAACGGTCATGCTCAGCTCGGCGAGCGCCCGGGTCGTCTGCTTGCCGCCGAAGAGGCCGCCGCTTGCATAATCGCGCGACAACTTGCGGATATCGAGAAGCGGCGGCCGGCTCATGACGCAACCGCCTCAGGCGCACGGATGCAGCGGACGCCGCGGCCGGGCGCGGGGCGCGTCCATGCCGGCTCGCCCGCATGGCAGGCGGGGATGACATCGGGACAGCGGTCGGAAAAACAGCAGCCGGGCGGAAGCGCGGCAAAGGATGGCACCGTGCCGGGAATGGTCGAAAGGCGTCCGCCCTGCGCCTGCCGACGGGGAACGGCCCGCAGCAGGCCGCGCGTGTAAGGATTGAGCGGCGCCGTCAGCACATCGCGCGTCGCCCCCTCCTCCATGCGCCGGCCGGCATAGAGGACGAGGGTGCGGGCGCACATGCGGGCGATAACGCCAAGGTCGTGGCTGACGAGGATCAGCGCCATGCCGGCATCGCGGGTGAGATCGTCGAGAATATCCAGCACTTCCGCCTGCACCGTCACGTCGAGCGCGGTCGTCGGCTCGTCCGCGATCATTAAGGCGGGCTTCATGGCGAGCGCGATGGCGATGCCGACCCGCTGCCGCTGCCCGCCGGACAGCGCATGCGGATAGGCGCGGGACAGCTGCGCCGCATCCGGCATCCGAACGCGGTCGAGAAGTGTGATCGCCTCCCGTCGCGCTGCCCGCCAGGACAGGCCCTCCTGCACCACCAGCCCCTCTGCGATCTGGTCGCCCACCGTCATCGCGGGATTCAGCGCCGTCAGCGGCTCCTGAAAGATCATGCCGATGCGGCGGCCGCGGACAGTGCAGAGCGCGTCCTCGTCCATCGCCAGAAGATCGCGACCCTCCAGCAGGATGCGGCCTGTCGCATGCGCGACCGGGGGCAGAAGCCCCAGGACGGCGAGCGACAGCAGGGACTTGCCGGAACCGCTTTCCCCAACGATCCCGAGCGTTTCCCCGGCGTGAAGGGTAACATCGATATCGGTCAGGATCGGCTGCCGCCCGCCATGGGCCGAGTCGATGGAGATGGCGAGGTCTTCGATCCGAAGCAGCGGCGGCGTCATCGGCGCCCCTTCTCGCGCGGGTCGAGCAGGTCGCGCAGGCCATCGCCGAGCATGTTGAAGCCGAACACCGTCAGCGCGATGGCAAGGCCGGGCAGGATGGCGAGCCAGGGCGCGCGACCGAGATAGGTCTGGGCGTCAGCCAGCATCCGCCCCCAGGTCGGAGCCGGCGGCGCCATGCCGAGACCGAGGAAGCTCAGGCCCGCCTCGGTGAGGATGGCAAGCCCGAGCTGGATCGTCACCTGCACGATGATCTGGTTGGCGATATTGGGCAGGACATGATCGACCGTGATGCGGATACCGCCCTTGCCCGCGCCGCGCGCGGCCAGCACATAATCCCGCGACCAGACCTGCAGGGCGGCACTGGCCGTCACGCGTGCGAAGACCGGCACCATGAAGACCGCGATGGCGATGATGGCGGTGCGGCGACCGGTGCCGAGCAACGCGCCAAGCATCATGGCCGAGAGAATGGGCGGCAGCGCGAAGATCACGTCGTTCGCCCGCATCATGATCGCCTCGAACCAGCCGCGCCGCGCCGCGACGGTCACACCAAGGAGCGTGCCGGCAAGCGCACCCATCGTGACCGCCAGCACCGCGATCGAAAGGGAATTCCAGGCGCCGACCATGAGCATGGAGGCGACGTCGCGGCCGAGATGGTCAGTGCCGAGCAGGCCTTGCATGAGCGGGGGTTTGAGCTTCTGCACGATCTGCAGCTTGCCTGGCGGCAGCGGCGTCCAGACGAGCGACATGAGGGCGACCGCGCCGATGAGGCCGATCAGCAGGCCGCCGATCAGGAGATTGCCGCGCGCCGCTGCGCGCCGCAGCCGGCCCGCGGACGGTGCAGCTTGGCGTGTATCGGAGGGCGCCACCACGCTCATGCGCGCTTCCGCAGGCGCGGATCGAGCGCGAGATAGGAGAGATCGACCAGAAAATTCATGACGATGACCAGTGCGGCGAAGAACAGGACCACATCCTGCATGACGATGATGTCGCGCTGGGACAGCGCCTGCAAGGCGAGACGGCCAAGGCCCGGCAGGTTGAACACATTTTCCACCAGCACCGCACCGGCGATCAGGAAGGTGAACTGGAGGCCGAGAATGGTCGCCACCGGCACCAGCGCATTCGGCACCGCATGCCGCCACAGCGCCTTGCGGCGTGGCAGGCCCTTGGCACGCGCGGTGCGCACGAAATCCTCGTTCATCACCTCGATGACCGCCGAGCGCGTGACCCGCGTGAGAACGCCCGCCTGCGGCAGAGCGAGCGCGATCGCCGGCAGCACCAGCGCGCCCAGCGCCGGCACGATGCCCGCCCGCCAGCCGGGGAAGCCGCCCGAGGGCACCCAGCCGAGCAAAACGGAAAAGACCAGCACCAGCAGCAGCCCCACCCAGAAGCCGGGAACCGCGATGAACATCTGCGACAGCAGACCCGCGGCAAAATCGACGCCACCATTGCGCCGGGCGGCCGAGGCCACCCCGAGCGGAACGGCGATGGCGACCGAAAGGAGGATGGCGATGAAGGCGAGCGGCAGCGTCACCGCCAGCCGCTCGGCGATCAGCCCGGCCACGGGCACGCCATAGGTGTAGGAGGTGCCGAGATCGCCGGTCGCGACACCGGCGAGCCACGACAGATATCGCAGCACCAGCGGCTGATCGAGCCCCAGCTCCCGCCGCAACGCCTCCAGCGTCTCCGGCGTCGCCGACGTCCCCAGCATGATCCCCGCGGGATCGCCCGGCAGCACGTCCATGACGAGAAAGATCAGCGCGGAGACGGCGAGGAGCGTCAGGAAGAGGCTGGCGAAGCGCCGCAGAAGCAGGCCGGTCATGAGGTGGCCCGACGCGGAACAAGGTGTGATGACGCTGTTGGCTCGATCCGGGCCGTTGCGCCTATGGCCGGCCCCTCATCCGGCTGCCGCCACCTTCTCCCCATCAGGATGGGGAGAAGAGAGCTGGGGTTAAGCTCTGCCACACGCGCAAACGACGAGCCTGCCACGTCCCCTCTCCCCGCAGGCGGGGAGAGGGTTAGGGTGAGGGGCTGCCACGGAGCGCGGAGCCTGCGGTTAGCCCGCCCCTCATCCCGCTGCCGCGACCTTCTCCCCGTCATGACGGGGAGAAGGGACCTGGGGCGACGGCATCCCCTCACCACGCTCCCGCTCATTCCTCCCAATAGACCTCGCTCAGCACGTTGGACGGGATCGGTTCGTTCTCCCAGAGACCCTTGAGCTTGGCGTTCCACACGCCGAGCTTCGGCATGACGAACAGGAACAGGGCCGGCACGTCCTCGGCGAGAATCCTCTGTGCGTCCTGGTAGAGCGCATCCTGCTCCGCCGGGTCGGCTGTCGCCTCCACCTTGTCGATGATCTCGGTGAAGGCCGGGTTCTTGTAGTGGAAATAGTAGGGGTCGCGGGCGTAGATATCGATGTCCATCGGCTCGGCATGGGCGACGATGGTCATGTCGTAGTCGCCGCCCTTGAAGACGTCCTGAACCCATTTGGCCGGAAATTCGGTGGGCTCGATGGTCATGGTCACACCGATCTCGGCCAGCATGGCCTGCATCACCTCGGCGCTGCGCGGCGCATAGGCCATCTGCGGCGTCTTGATCGTGAAGGCGAAGCCATCGGGATAGCCCGCCTCCACCAGCAGCGCCTTGGCCTTCTCGACGTCATAGGGATGCTTGGCCGTGAGGTCGATGAAGCCGCGATCGTTCGGCGTGTAATGGCTGCCGATGGCCGTGCCGAGGCCGGACCACGCGCCGTCGATCACGGTCTGCCGGTCGATCGCCATCATCAGCGCCTGCCGCACGCGCTTGTCGTCGAAGGGCTTGCGGGCATTGTTCATGCCGGCAACGACCTTCAGCTCGGTATTGCCGATGACGGTCACGAGGTCGGCCTTGTCCTTGAAGCTCTCCATCAGCTCGGGCGCGGCGAACTCGGGGAAGGCATCGACGCCCCCGGTGGTGATCGCCGCCGCCTGCGCCTGCGCGTCGGGGATGAAGCGGAAGGTCACGGCCTGAAGACGCACCTTGACTTGCCTGTTCCAGTAGTTCGGGTTGGCGGCCAGCTCCACCCGGTCGCCCTTGGTCCAGCTGACGAAGGTGAAGGGGCCGGTGCCCACGGGCATGGTCTTGTCGTCGGCCGCGCTCTTCGTGCCGACCATGACCGAGGCGGGCCAGCCGAGCCAGTAGAGAAGGCTTCCCTGCGGTTTCTTCAGCGTCAGCACCAGCGTCGTCTTGTCCGGCGTCTCGATCGTGTCGATCGCGGCGAAGAAGCGCTTCTGCCCATTGGTCGAGTCCGGACCGCGGGCGCGGTCGAGCGAGAATTTCGCGACCCCGCTGTCGAACGCTTCGCCATCATGGAAGGTCACCCCCTCCTGCAGCTTGAACGTATAGGTCAGCCCGTCCGGCGAAATCTCCCAGCTCTTGGCAAGCTGCGGCACGACCTTGCCCTCCCGGTCGATCGCCACCAGCCCCTCGAACACATTCTGCCAGGTGACCTGCCCGATGGCGACGGGTGCCGCGACGGTCGGGTCCAGCCCCTGCGGCTCGATCGTCATGCCCAGAACCAGCGATGTCTTGGCGGCGAACGCGCCGTGGGGTGAGAAGAGAAGCGCCGTGGAAAGGGTTGCGCCACCAAGGATCGCGCGGATCCGCCGGGCTGTGCTCATGTCGAAACGCATCATGTCCGTCCCCCTGCCGAAGCCTGACCCAGGCCATCATGTCGGGAGTGTGTCAGCTTGAACGGCCCCGCACAACGGGAAAATGCCGCACCGCACGCTGGAGGTTGCAACCGCTTTGCGGCCTTGCCGCTTTCGCGCAAGGCAGTGGCGGCATAAGCTTCCGCATGCTGATTCATCAGGGCGCGGCCCGCAACGAACGTATCGATGTCTTTCTCGCCTGCTGGCTGGCCGGCATCGCCGGCGCGCTCAACGCAGCGGCCTTCTATGCCATCGGCTTCTTCGCCGCGAACATGACGGGCAACGTCTCCGCCCTGTCCGATCACGTCGCGACGCTCCAGGGGGGAGCCAGCCTGTTCTATCTGTCGATCGTGCTCGTCTTCATTCTCGGCTCGACGGTCTCGTCGCTGATCATCAATGCCGGCCGCAGGCGGGCCATCGGCGGCATCTATGCCTGGTGCATCCTGCTGGAAGCCCTGCTGCTCGCACCGCTCGGCCTCGCGGACCTTTTCGTCACCGCGCCGTGGCGTGTCGAGGTCCTGATCCTCGGCCTCGCCTTTCTGATGGGGCTGCAGAATGCGACGGTGACGCGCATCTCCGATGCCCGCGTCCGCACCACCCATGTCTCCGGCATGGCGACCGATATCGGCATCGAGATCGCCGTGGCTATCGACATCCTGCGGGGTCGCGACGTGTCGGGCGAGGCGATCAGCAACCGGGCGAAGCTGCGCCTGCACCTCTATACCATCCTCGCCTTCTGCAGCGGCGGCGTTGCCGGCGTGCTGGTCTATCAGTCGGTGGGCGGCGTGCTGCTTCTGGCGGCGAGCCTCCTGCTCCTTGTTATCGCGCTCGACGCTCTGCGGCGGGCCGGCAAGGCGGGTCACTGACCGGATGGACCTTCGTTCTTACGCCGCGGCTTCGGGAACACCCGTTTCCTCGCGCGGCTTCGGCTGGCGGCCTTTGAAGATGCGGCGGACGGTGACGAACAGCAGCGGAATGAAGAAGATCCCGATGAAAGTCGCCGCGATCATGCCGCCCATGACGCCGATGCCGATCGAGTTCTGTGCGCCGGAACCCGCACCGCTCGCGGTCGCAAGCGGCGTTACCCCGAGAATGAAGGCGAGCGAGGTCATGAGGATCGGCCGCAGGCGCTGGCGTGCCGCCTCCACGGTGGCGGAAATCAGATCCTTGCCGCTGTTCTGCTGCTCGATGGCGAACTCCACGATCAGGATCGCGTTCTTCGCCGCTAGCCCGATCGTCGTGAGCAGGCCGACCTTGAAGTAGACGTCGTTGGACTCTCCCATGACGGTCGCGGCCAGAAGCGCGCCAAAGATGCCGATCGGCACCGCCAGCATGACCGAGAACGGAATCGACCAGCTTTCGTAGAGCGCGGCCAGCGCCAGGAACACGACGAGCGCGGAAATCAGATAGAGCTGCGTCGCCTGGCTGCCGGACAGACGCTCCTGCGCCGAAAGGCCGGTCCACTCATGCGCATAGCCGGCACCGACACTGCCCATGATCTTGTCGATCTCGTCCATCGCCACGCCGGAGCTGACGCCGCTGGCCGCGGCGCCCTGGATTTCCACGGCCGAGGCGCCGTTGTAGCGCTCCAAACGCGGCGAGCCGAACGACCAGTCGCCGCTGGCAAAGGCCGAAAACGGCACCATGGCATCGTCGGAATTGCGGACGTACCAGCGGTCGAAATCCTCCGGCTGCATGCGGAAGTCCTGGTCGCCCTGCACGTAGACGGGCTTGATGCGGCCGCGGTCGATGAAGTCGTTGATATAGCGCCCGCCCCAGGCGGTGGAGATGGTCGTGTCGATATCGGCAAGGCTGAGGTTGAGCGCGCTCGCCTTTTCCTGGTCGATATTGACGGAATATTGCGTCTGGTCTTCCTGCCCGTTCGGTCGTGTGCCGGTCAGAAGCGGATTCTTGCCGGCCTCGCCGAGCAGCTTGTTGCGCGTGGCGATCAGCGCCGCGTGCCCTTCGCCGTTCACGTCCTGCAGATAGAAATCGAAGCCGCTGGAATTGCCGAAGCCCTGAATGGCGGGCGGCGCGAGCGCGAAAGCATTGCCGTCCTTAAATTTCGAGAACGTCTTCATCGCCCGGCCCGCGATGGCGCTGGCGCCGGCTTCCGCCGTGGTCCGCTCCTCGAACGGCTTGAGCTTGACGAAGGCGAGGCCCACATTCTGCCCGGCACCGCCGAAGCCGAAGCCGACCGCGCCGAAGACGCCGGCGACATTGTCCTTTTCGTGCGTCAGATAGTAGTCGGTCACCTGCTTCAGCATCTTCACCGTGCGATCCTGCGTCGCGCCTGGCGGCATCTGCACGCTGGTGATCAGGATGCCCTGATCCTCCTCGGGAAGGAAGGAGCTCGGCAGACGGTTGAAGAGATATCCGACCGCCGCGACGATGAGCGCGAAACCCACGAGGAAAACGAACGGCCGCCGGATCATGCCGGACACGCCGCGCTGGTAGCCATGAGTCGTGCGGTCGAAGCCGCGATTGAAGTATCCGGAAAGCCCCTTCTGCTTCGCCCCGTGCTTCGGCTTCTTGAGAATCGTCGCGCAAAGTGCCGGCGTCAGGATCAGCGCCACGATGACCGAGAGGATCATGGCGGAGACGATGGTGATGGAGAACTGCCGGTAGATGATGCCGACCGAGCCGGAGAAGAACGCCATGGGGATGAATACGGCCGAGAGCACGGTGGCGATGCCGACCAGCGCGCCGGTGATCTCCTGCATCGACTTGATGGTCGCCTCGCGCGGGTCGAGCCCCTCCTCCTCCATCACGCGCTCGACGTTCTCGACGACGACGATCGCGTCGTCCACGAGCAGGCCGATGGCGAGAACCATGGCGAACATGGTCAGCGTGTTGATGGAGTATCCGAACAGCGACAGGACCCCGAACGTGCCGAGCAGCACCACGGGAACGGCGAGCGTCGGAATGATCGTCGCGCGCAGGCTCTGCAGGAAGACCAGCATGACCACGAAGACGAGCACGATCGCCTCGATCAGCGTCTTCACCACGTCCTCGATGGAGAGCTTGACGAAGGGTGTCGTGTCGTAGGGATAGACGACCTCGACATTGGCCGGCAGCGTTTCCTTCAGACTGTCGATCGCCGCGACGACCGCCTCGGCCGTATCCAGCGCATTGGCGTTGGAGGCGAGGTTGATGCCGAGGCCGGCGGCGTTCTTGCCGTTGTAGAGGCCCGACGTATCGTAGCTCTCGGCGCCAAGCTCCACGCGGGCGAGGTCGTTCAGCCGCACCAGCGATCCGTCCGGCTGGCTCTTGATGATGATGTTTTCGAACTGCTCGGGCGTTTGCAGCCGGCTCTTCGCCGTCACGGTCGCGTTGAGCTGCTGGCCCTTGCGCTGCGGCAGGCCGCCGAGCTGGCCGGCAGAGACCTGCGTGTTCTGCGCCTCGATGGCGCTCGCCACGTCGCTGGCCATCAGGCTGTATTTCACCAGCTTTTCCGGATCGAGCCAGATGCGCATGGCATAGCCCGAGCCGAAGATGCGGGTATCCCCGACGCCGGCCACGCGCTTGATCGTGTCGTTCAGCGTGCTGTCGATATAGTCGGACAGATCGAGCGAGGAGAGCCGATTGTCGGTCGATACGAACGCGACGACCATCAGGAAGCTGGAGGCGGACTTCGCGACCGTGATGCCGCTGGACTGCACCGATTGCGGCAGATTGCTCTCCACCAGCTGCAGCTTGTTCTGCACCTGCATCTGCGCGACGTCGGGATCGGCATTGTTGGTGAAGGTGAGCGAGATCGAGGCGGCCCCGGTCGCCTGCGAGGTCGAGGTCATGTAGTCGAGATTGTCGATGCCGGTCATGCCCTGCTCGATGACCTTGGTCACCGAGTTCTCGACCGTCTGCGCATCCGCACCCGGATAGTTGGCGCTGATGCGAACGGTCGTCGGCGCGATCTGCGGATATTGGGAGATCGACAATGTGGTGATGGCGAGAAGGCCCGCCAGCATGATGCAGATCGAGATGACCCAGGCGAAGATCGGCCTGTCGATGAAGAAACGCGACATGGGGCGACCTCAGTTCTTCGACGCGAGCGGAGCGGGCGCCTGCCCAGGTCCAGCCGGCTCCGCGGCGGAGACATCCACGGGCTTTGCCGCCCCGCCGGTTTCCTTGGCGGCCTGTTCCAGCTCGCCGGTGGCATCGTTGACGATTACGTCCGACGTCGTCACCTCCTGCCCGGCCCGGACGCGCTGGTTGCCCTCCACGACCACCCGCGCGCCATCCTCGATGCCATCGGCCACCAGCCAGCTGTTGCCGATGCTGCGATCGACGATCAGCACGCGCTCGTCGATCTTGCCGTCGGGCAGGACGAATTTCGCGGTCGCTTCGCCCTTGGTGTTGCGCGAGACGGCCCGCTGCGGCACGAGGTAGCTGTTCTGGCGAATGCCCTCCTGGATCACGGCACGGACATAGACGCCGGGCAGAAGCAGCTGCTCGGGATTGGGAAACTCCGCCCGGACGGTCACCGAACCGGTGGTCTCCTCGACCGCGGCATCGAGAAACTCGATCCGCCCGGTGCGATTGTAGTCGGAGCCGTCCTCGAGCTTCAGCGTCACGCTGACATTCGCCCCCGTCGTCTTCAGGCGCCCGTCCTCGATCGCCCGGCGCAGCTTCAAGAGGTTCGCGCTCGACTGCGTCACGTCCACATTGATCGGGTCGATCTGGCGGATCGTGGTCAGCGATGTCGTCTGGTCGGCCGTCACCAGCGCCCCGACCGTCACGGTGGATGCTCCGACCCGGCCACCGATCGGCGCGCGGATCTTGGTGTAGTCGAGATTGATGCGGGCGGTCTCGAGCGCCGCCTTGGCCGAGGCGACGTCGGCATTGGCCTGTGCCAGCGTGCCCAGCGCTTCGTCGAGATCCTGCTGGCTCACGGCATCGTTTCGGCTGAGACCCCGATAGCGATCGACCCGCGCCTGCGCGCTCGGCACCGCGCCATTGGCCTTGGCGACGGCCGCCACCGCGCTGTCATAAGCGGCCTGATAGGTGGCGGGGTCGATCTCGTAGAGCACGTCCCCTTCCCGCACCGATCCGCCCTCCTGAAAATTCCGCTTGCGCACGATGCCGCCGACCTGCGGCCGGACTTCGGCGATGAGCGAGGCGGCCGTGCGCCCCGGCAGGAGCGCCGTGATGGCGACAGAGGTGGGATGCAGCGTCATGACGCTGACCTCGGGCTTTACCGCCGGCGCGTTGGCGGGCTTCTGCTCGGCATTCTCGCTGCATCCGGCAAGCAAGAGGAGCGCACCGAAAACGAGGGCGGGCGGGACGATGCGGAAATGGGGCACGGGGGAAATCTCCGGAGGTGACGGAACGGACATAGGCCGCCGCGGCCGCCGGACACCCCCATCCATGCGGCAATCTTCGGCAGATCCGGTTATTTTTCCCTGCGGGGCGCTCACGCAGGCGCGGCACCCGGTTCAGCCGTCACAGCGAGGCGGTGATGCCGCCATCCACGTAGAGAATATGGCCGTTGACGAACGAGGATGCGGCGGACGACAGGAACACGCAGGCGCCCACCAGTTCCTCCACCTGCCCCCACCGTCCCGCCGGCGTGCGCTTGCCGAGCCACGTCGAGAAGTCCGGGTCCGCGACCAGCGCCGCATTCAGCGGCGTCTCGAAATAGCCGGGCGCGATCGCGTTGCACTGCAGCCCGTATCTCGCCCAGTCCGTCGCCATTCCCTTGGTCAGGTTTGCCACGGCCCCCTTCGTCGCGGTGTAGGGCGCGATCGACGGCCGGGCGAGCGCGCTCTGGACGCTGGCGATATTGACGATCTTGCCGGCGCCGCGGGCGATCATGTGCCGCGCCACGGCCTGCCCGACATGAAAGACGCTGGCGATATTGGTCTGCAGCAGCCGCTCGAAGGCCTCCGCCGGAAAATCCTCAAGCGGCGCGCGATGCTGCATGCCCGCATTGTTGACGAGAATGTCGATGGGGCCCGTCTCCGCCTCAAACGCGTCGATTGCGGCCCGAACCGCATGATGGTCGGTCACGTCGAAGAGAAGGCTCGTTGCGCCCGGCACCTCGGCGACCGCTGCCTCCAGCTTCGTCGCATCCCGCCCGTTGAGCACGACCTGCGCCCCCGCCGCCTGCAACCCGCGCGCCAGAGCAAGACCGATGCCCTGCGACGATCCGGTGATCAGGGCACGACGCCCGGTGAGGTCGAAAAGGTCGAAGCTCATGTCTCGGTCTTCCTTCGCAGAGGCGTCACACCACCTGGGAAAAGCTGCGCCTCGATCGCCGCCTTGTCGATCACCGACCAGACATCCCGTATTCTGTCCTCTCGGTAGGTGTAGAAAACGTTCTCGGTAAACTGCACCTTCCGCCCGTCGACGGGCAGGCCGAGGAACGCGCCGACGGGCGTGCAATCGAACGAAAGCCGGCTGGCGATGACCGGCGGATCTTCGACCAGGAGGATGATTTGGAAGGAGAGATCCGGGATCTCGCGGAAATCCTTCTCTAGCATGGCCCGATAGCCGGACACGCCGATCTGCCGGCCATTGTGGCGGACGTCCTCGCCGACAAAATCCGCCAGCGCCTCCCAGTCCTGCCGGTTGAGACAATCGATATAGTCGCGATACAGTCGGGAAAGCCCGGTGCCCGCCATGACAAATCTCCTCTTCGCCCCAGATAAGGGAACGCGGCTCGGGACGAGAGAAATCAGCAAGCCGTGCGCCAGAGGAGTTAGAGCAGCATGTCGTTTTTCGAAGCCATCGACCCCGTGTTCTCGACCTATGTCCTCGGCAATGCGCCGGTGAAGCAACTGGCCACCGGCTTCGACTGGGTCGAGGGGCCCGTCTGGTTCGGCGATCTCAACTGCCTGCTCTTTTCCGACATTCCCAACGACCGCATCCTGCGCTGGTCGCCCGATGGCGGGCTGTCAACATTCCGCGCACCGTCGAACTTCTCCAATGGCCAGACCCGCGATCGTTCCGGCCGCCTCGTCACCTGCGAACACGGAACGCGCCGGGTGACGCGGACGGAATATGACGGCACCCTCACCATCATCGCCGACCGCTTCGAGGGCAAGCGTCTGAACGCGCCGAACGACGTCATCGTCGCCTCCGACGGCGCCATCTGGTTCACCGATCCGATCTACGGCATCTTCAGCGATTACGAGGGACACCGCGGCGAGCAGGAACTGCCCTGCAACGTCTACCGGGTCGATCCGTCGGGCAGCATTCGGGCCATGCTCACCGATTTCCGCTCGCCGAACGGCCTTGCCTTCAGCCCGGACGAGCGGCGGCTCTATGTGGCCGATACCGGGCTGCCGGACAGCGACGATCCCCGCCATATCCGGGTCTTCGATGTCGCCGGGGACGGCCGGCTCACCGGCGGCGACGTCTTCCACGTCATTTCGCCCGGCGCGGCCGACGGCATCCGGCTCGACAGCGAGGGCAATGTCTGGTCGTCGGCCGGCGACGGCGTGCACTGCATCGCCCCGGACGGCCATCTGATGGGGCGTATCCTGCTCCCGGAGCGTGCCGCCAATCTCTGCTTCGGCGGTCGCGCCCGTCACCGCCTGTTCATCACGGCGACGACGAGCCTCTACGTGGTTGCCCTCAACCGCAACGGCGCCCTCTGAGGTTCCATCGCGTCCGCGATCATCGCCTCGGTATCGCCGACCGGACGGGGCCGGCCGAGCAGGTAACCCTGCACCTCGGCGAAACCCTCCCGGCGGAGCGCCTGCAGCTGTTCCTCGGTCTCCACGCCCTCGGCGAGCGTCGTGGCGTTGAAGCCCGAACCGATGCCCACCACGGCGCGGATGATGGCGAGACTGCCGGCATCCGTCTCGATGCCGGAGACGAAGCTCTGATCGAGCTTGATCTTGTCGAAGGCGAAGCTGCGCAGATAGGAGAGCGACGAATAGCCGGTGCCGAAATCATCGATGGCGATCCGCAGGCCAAGCGCCTTCATTGCCCGCAGAAGCGGCAGGCTCTGGCCGACATCGGTCAGAAACACGGATTCGGTGATCTCGATCTCCAGCCGTTCGGGCGCAAGTCCGCTGCTCTCGATGGCGAGGCGCACCGCATCCAGAAGGCCCGCATCGCGAAACTGGGAGACCGAGAGATTGACGGCGATCCGCAGATGGGCGGGCCATCGGGCAGCCGTCCGGCAGGCCTCGTTCAGCGCCCACTCGCCGATCGGCACGATCAGCCCGGTTTCCTCGGCCACGGGGATGAAGTCGATCGGTGCCACCAGCCCGCGTTCGGGATGATTCCAGCGGATCAGCGCTTCGAAACCCGCGAGATCCGGGCCGTCGATCCGATAGATCGGCTGGTAATAGAGCTCGAACTGCCCCTCCTCCAGGGCGTGGTGCAGCGCCAGATTCATCTCGTGGCGGCGCTCGGCTTCCAGGCGCATTTCGGGACGATAGATGCGGAAGGTCGAGCGGCCGCCTTCCTTGGCGGCATAGAGCGCGAGATCGGCATCCCGCATCAGCCCGTCATCATCCGTGGAATGCTCCGGCGCGCGCGCGATGCCGATGCTGCAGGTGACGTGCTCGGCGATGCCGTCGAGGTCGAACGGCACACGCAGGGCGGCCAGCAGCCGGTCGGCCACCTCCTCCGCCGAGCGTCCGTCCTGGAGCTGCAGCACGATCGCGAACTCGTCGCCGCCGAGCCGCGCCACGAGGTCGCCCTGCCGTATGATCGACAGGAGGCGGTCTCCGATGTGGCAGAGCAGCGCGTCGCCCGCCGCATGCCCCTGGCTGTCATTGATGGTCTTGAAGTGATCGATATCGAGATAGAGCAGCGCCACCGGCGCCTCCTCGGTCGCCGCAAGCGCCGCACGCCGGATGTGATCGCCGAAATAGGCGCGGTTCGCGAGACCGGTGAGCGAATCGTGCATGGCCATGTAGGCAAGGCGCGCCTCGGTCTCCCGCTCCTCCGTAACGTCCTGGGAAATGCCGAGAACGTAGCGCGGACGATTGCCCTTGCGGGTCGGCAACACGCGCTTGGCGGTGCGCAGGATGCGCTTGCCGCCTGAGAGATCCTCGATGGTCTCTTCGAAGCTCACGGTCCCCGAGGCCGCCAGGGCGCGTTCGTCCTGCTTGCGAAACTGCGTCATCTGACGCTCGGAGAAGACCGTCCGGTCGGACCCCGTGGCGATCTTCTCGGACGTCGTGCCGAAGATGCTGCCACAGGCTGCGTTGTAGAGCACGTAGCGGCCGTCATCCTCCAAGTCCTTGACGAAGACGGCGACCGGAAGGTTTTCGATGATGCTGTCGAGCAGCGTCTGGGTCTCGCTGACCTGCTGGCGGGCGGCATTCACCTCCGTCCGGTCCTGAACGATGGCGAGAATGGCCGTCCGGCCCTCGAACTGCAGTTCACGCCCATAGGTCAGCACATCGAGCGCCGTCCCGTCTGCCTTCAGATGCGTCCAGCGCTCGGCGCGATCGACATCGCTGCGCTTCGCCACGGCATCCACCATGCGCTGGCGCTCCGACGCGGGGCGAATGTCGAGCACCGTCAGGCGCGTATAGGCAAGCTGGCTGTAGCCATAGAGTTCCACGGCGGCGTCGTTGACGATGAGGAAGCGATAGGTCAGCGGGTCGTAGATCCACATCGGCGAGGGATGTGACTGAAACAACATGCGAAAATCATCGGTCTGCAAAGGCAGGCGTGCAGATGCTCTTAAAGCGCTTACCATCGAGATACCCTGAACCATGTCACGAAGGCGGAGCATAACAACGAAACCTAAATGAAATTCGAAGGATATATGCTCCCGAAGGTTGAATTGTCATATCGATATATCCGTGAAGTGGGTGCTTTGCCACCATATCGGCAGCTGACACGACAAGCCGACGAGGTTCTGCGAAGCCGTCGGGTGTCCCGCGGGAACCTGCGGCAGGCAGGCGCATTCACAAGGGATTACCGCCGCCCGCAGGCTCTCTTCGTACCTGCATGCCCCTGACCCCTGCCGGGAGACGACATTCTTGAAATCTGTTGGACGTATCGCCGAACTCTGGCGCTATCCGGTGAGTTCGCTCGGCGGGGAAATGATGGACCACCTCGACATCGCCGCGGCCGGCACCGCCGAAGACGGCGCGACCGGCCATGCGGTAGGCGGCGTCGCTGGCAACCGCGCCTTTCTTCTTTTTGACCCGGACACGCGAGAACCCGCGGCACCGGAATCGCGCGAGCGCTGGCGCAAGGCGCTGCATCTGGTCGCCCGGCTGCGGGCGGATGGCATGGCGGAGATCGGCTTTTCCGACGGCACATGGCTGGCGGCCGATGCCGCGGATGTCGAAGAGCGGCTTTCCTTATACTTTGGCTTCCCCGTTGGGCTCGCGGAAACGCGGGGGACGGGCCGAAGCTGGCCGGTGATCGCGCCACGCTATGCCGCAAGCCCGCTCCACCTCCTCACCACCGCGTCGATGACGGCGATCCACGCGAGCGACCCGGCGCTGGTGCTCGATGCGCGGCGCTTCCGCCCGGATATGCTGGTGGACACGGAGGCGGCCTCGGGCTTCGTCGAGAACGACTGGGTCGGCCGCAAGATCGTCATCGGCACACTGGAGATCACGGCGACCGAAGGCACGAAGCGGTGCGGCATGACGCTGGCCGCGCAGCCGGGCCTGCCGGAACAGCCGGAGGTGCTGCGCAGCATTTTACGCGGCAACCGGCGCAACCTCGGCGTCTACGCCGAGATCGTCACCCCGGGCCGTGTGTCCCTGGGCGACGAGGTCTGGATCGAGGACTAGACCGATCTACGCGGCGTTCATGTCGAAGCCGATAATGCCATCCGTCCGCTCGCCGCCGATATCGCGCAGGATCGCGGAGGAGACGATGCCGCCCAGTTCATGAGCGCTGGTGATGCCCTGGATGAAGGGCAGCTTGTGCAGCAGGAACGCGATCGACACACAGTAGAGACGGCGCGTGACCGGCGCCTCGAACCTCGGCCGAAAGGCATCGTCGAGATCGACGCCCCCCGTGCGCACCATCGCCGGCTCGTCCGGCATGTCGATCAGCACGGACGAGACGGCCGTCTTCGCCTTGCGCACGAAGCCGCGGTTGACGAGGCTCGGGAACGGAATGTCGCGCGCCGATAGCGTGTGCTGCCCGGTGGCGTCGATGAAGGAATCGAAAGCCTCCGCCCGCCCGTCGAAGGTGACGACGGCTCCGCGCTCCACGCTCTCGTTATCGATATCGGACTCCCGGCCGAGACGCAGCACTTCGAGCTTGCCCGCGCGCCGCAGCGCCAGCAGCCGGCGGATCGACTGGTGCGGAACCGTTGCATAGTCGTCGATGAACACGGTCTTGAAGTGCTTGTGGAAACGCTTGAGATCGTCTTCGTTGAAATGCGGCACCGCTCGCGCGATCACCTCGTGCATGCGCAGGATCGCGTAGCGCCAGCCGATGGTGCGCTGTTCCAGCTCGTTCTTCTCGGCCTCCGCGAGGTTCGCAGCCGCCCAGACGAAGGCATCCGCTCCCTCGCGGTCCGCGAAGTAGGCCGGCGCCAGCGTCTCCACCGTCAGCATGCCGAGCCCGATCCGCCCGGCATAGGCCGGGTCGGCCGCCAGCAGTTCGGCGCGGAACAGGTCGAAGATCGGATCGAGCAGATCGCCGCGGCCGCTCGCCACCAAGGCATCCACCGCCTCCGGCGTGCAGATCGACAGCGGCAGATAGGGATAGGGACAGTAGAAGTCCGCCTCCGGCAGCACGCCCTTGCGCGACATCAGTGCCGCTGTGAACGCCTCGCTGCCGGGCGACGGGAAATATTCGAGCGATCCCGCCGCATCGAGGTAGAAAGCGCCATGGGCCGTGGCGACCGAGATCAGCGCATCGATGGCGCTGAGCGACGTGCCGAGGATTCCGACGCGGCCCGGCGGAATGGTCTTCAGCACCGGCGCCGGCCAGGGCGACATGAAATAGCCCGGACGCGTTTCGGTCGTCTCCGGCCAGTCATGGCCGGTCGCCATGACGACATGGTCGAAGGCATAGTCCTGCTCCCCGTCCGGCCCGCTGGCCTTGACGGCGATGTCGCTCGCATGAAGGTCGATATCATCAACGCGATGCAGCGCCTTGATCTCGATCACATGCCCGGCCTTCCGGCCTTCGGTGACGCACTGGCGAAACTGGTCCTGGAAGAACTCGCCCAGCACGATGCGCGGATAGAAGGCGCGCTCGGCAATTGCGCTGCGCACGACATTCATCCGCTCGAGCTCGCTATCCGGCTGGCGGCGCAGCCATGTGACGAGCGTTTCGTAGATCGGCGGCAGCTCGATGCTGGCGATATTGGCGAGCATGGCCTGGTCGTTGATATCGGGATGATAGGGCGTCCCCTTCCCCGGATCGGCTTCGCTCTCGAACACGGTGATGTCGAGCGGACGCTTCGAGGCGACGAGGCCATGCAGCGTGTAGATGCCGGTCGGACCAGACCCGATGATCGCAATTTTGATTGTCATGAAAACACCGGAACTCGACGGTTGAGGAGGAAACGCGTTTGCCGGACGGTACGTCCGGCGTCACGGCCAAGGTCCGGGACGACGGGTAACCAAGCCCTGCGGGGAATGTTCCCGTCATGAGCCCATGCGCCTGCCCGGGCGGACTGACCCACAAGATAGCGCGGGTGGACAGAAAGAAAGGGATGCCTATGTCCGCCGTGAACGCAAGGAGAATGCAAATGCAAAACAAGGCTTTGATCGTAGGCGCCAGCGGCGTGGTCGGCAGTGCCACCGCGAACGTGCTGGCAGAGGCCGGCTGGGACGTCACGGGACTGGCGCGCAAGCCGGGCCGGCAGGAGAACGTGACGCCGCTTTCCGCCGACCTGCTCGATCCCGCCTCGCTCGGCAAGGCGCTCGCCGATGTCGCCCCGACCCATGTCTTCATCTCAAGCTGGCTGCGCCAGCCGAGCGAGGCGGAGAACATCCGCGTCAACGCCGCCATGGTGCGCAACCTGCTCGACGCCCTGCGCCCCGCCGAAAGCGTGCGCCACGTCGCGCTCGTCACCGGGCTGAAGCACTATCTCGGCCCCTTCGAGGCCTACGGAAAGGGCAAGCTGCCGCAGACGCCGTTCCGCGAGGAGCAGGACCGCCTCGACATCGAAAACTTCTACTACGCCCAGGAAGACGAGGTCTTTTCGGCTGCCAGCCGCGACGGCTTCAACTGGAGCGTCCACCGCCCCCACACCATCATCGGCAGGGCCGTCGGCAATGCGATGAACATGGGCACGACGCTGGCCGTCTATGCCGCGATCTGCCGCGAAACCGGCCGCCCGTTCCGCTTCCCGGGCGTGGAAACCCAGTGGAACGGCCTGACCGACATGACGAGCGCCAACGTGCTCGCCCGCCACATGCTGTGGGCATCCACGACGCCGGACGCGGCCAACGAAGCCTTCAACGTCGTCAATGGCGACATCTTCCGCTGGAGCTGGATGTGGCAGCGCATCGCCGCCTATTTCGGCATCGAGGCCCTCCCCTTCGATGGTACGGTCCGCCCGCTGGAGGAGCAGATGGCGGACGATGCCGCGATCTGGCGCGACATCGCCGCGCGGGAGAACCTTGTGGAGCACGACATCGACCGGCTGATTTCGCCCTGGCACACGGATGCCGATCTCGGCCGGCCGATCGAGGTCGTCACCGATATGTCGAAGAGCCGGCGCCTGGGCTTCACCGTCTACCAGCCGACCGACGATGCCTTTACCGGCCTGTTCGACGAGCTGCGGCGCGAGCGTCTGATCCCGTGATGAGGGCTTGGGCCTAGACGCAAAGCCCTGAAACACGCCGGGCGTCGAGGATTGCCCTTGCCGCCCGGCGCTGGTAGCCTTTCCCGCAGCGATCGCTCATATGCGCACGCCGAGCCTTGGGAGAGTGGAGATGGACCAGCAGAAGACGCGCCTGTTTCTGGACGACCTCGTTGTCGGCATGCCGTTCAGGAGCGGTACCATCGACATCACCGCCGACGCGATCCGCGGTTTCGCCAGCCAGTTCGATCCACAGCCGTTCCATCTCGACGCGGAGGCCGCGCGGTCCACGCTGTTCGGCGGCCTCGCCGCCAGCGGCTGGCATACGGCGGCCCTCACCATGCGCCTGATCGTGGACAGCCTGCCCTTCGACGGCGGCCTCATCGGCACGCGCTGCGACCTGACCTGGCCGCTGCCGACCCGCCCGGGCGACCGGCTGCATGCGGAAGGCGAGATCGCCGAGATCAACCCGTCGCGATCGAAGCCCGATCGCGGCATCGTGGTCATGCACTGCCGGACGCTGAACCAGGAGGGCGGCGTCGTGCAGACGCTGACCGCCAGCCTTCTCGTCTTCCGCCGGCCGGCGACGGAAACCCTCTAGCCGGCCGCGCCGTCCACCCGCACGACATACCGGTCCCGCCCGTTCGCCTTGGCCTCGTACAGTGCCCTGTCGACGGTCTCCAGGAGCTTCTCCCGGCTGGTGCCACCCTCGGGTGCTGCGGCCGCGCCGACGCTCAGATGCGCCATCACCTCGATGCCGCCGATGAGGAACGGCGCCCGAAAGGCATCGACCAGACGAGCGGCGATGGTCGTCAGCGCATCCTCGCAACCGCAATCTGGGAAGAAGATGACGAACTCGTCCCCGCCCATGCGCAGCGGGATGTCGCCGGAGCGGATGACGGAGCGGATGCGCACGGCCGCCTGCCGCAGCACCTCGTCGCCCGTCTGGTGCCCGTGCCGGTCGTTGATGCCCTTGAAGCCGTCCATGTCGAGATAGGCGGCGCCGAACGGCCGGCCCGCCGCGAGCGTGTCGCGCATCTCGCTGTCCACCAGTTCCGGCAGAGCCTGCCGATTGTAGAAACCCGTCATCGGATCCGTCATCGCCGCGAGCCGCAGCGCGATCTCACCCTTCACCATCAACAGGTTGGACCGCTGCAGCCGGAAAAGCGCGCTCGCGATCCGTGCGAACTCGCTCAGCTGACGCCGCTGGCGCGCACCGAGATCGCGCGGATCCGTATGCATGATGCAGAATGAGCCGACCGTCAGCCCCGGCTCCAGTTCAATCGGCGCCCCGGCATAGGAGCGCAGATGCGGCTCGCCCGCCACATAGGGCAGGGTCGCCATATCGGGTTCCAGCGTCAGATCGGCAACGACGACGACATTGCCCTCATGGACGACATACTGGCAGATGGATTCCTCACGCGAGCATTTTTCGACCGGGATGCCGGACTGCGCGGTGATGCGCAGCCAGTCCTGATCCACGATATTGACCGCGGCAAAGGCACACTCGAACACGTCGCGGGCAAGAAAGGCAAGATCCTGGAGTTCGGGCATCGTCTCGACGGCATGGATCCCGATGGAGCGGACGGCGGCGAGACGATCGATCTCGTTTTCCGGAATAAGGCGCTGTGACAGCACCTTCCTACGCCGGTCTTCCTGCATGATAGATCCTTTCCCGCCCGAAGGCGGCATTGTGCCTCAGGCGGCAAAGCTCCTCCGCCCAGGCATGGCCTCGCCGCGCGCGGGGCGCGACTGATCCAAGATGTCCGGCCCGCGCGGGACGGTGCGCCGGTTGAGCTTGAACAGGCTGACCAGAGCCGCGAGCGCGTCGGCGCCGTCCGCAAGCGCCCGGCTGATATCCGTCGTCCGCTCGCTCATGGCGGCATTTTCCTGCGTCATCCGGTCGAGATCGTTGACCGCCTTGTTGATCTCGCGCAGGCCGATCGACTGTTCCTTCGCCGCGGTGGCGATCGCATCCACGTTCTGGTCGATCCGGCGCACGAAGACGTCGATCTCCTGCAGGGCAGCGCCCGTCTTGCCGACGAGGCGCACGCCTTCCATCACTTCCTTGCCGGAATTGGTGATCAGCACCTTGATCTCCTTGGCAGCCTTGGCCGAACGCTGGGCAAGCTCGCGAACCTCCTGCGCGACGACGGCGAAACCCTTCCCGGCCTCCCCCGCCCGCGCCGCCTCGACCCCGGCATTCAGCGCCAGAAGATTGGTCTGGAAGGCGATCTCGTCGATCACGCCGATGATCTGGCTGATCTCGCGCGAGGCCTGCTCGATCCGCTGCATGGCGGTCACCGTCTCCTCGACGACCGCGGCGGACGCACCGGTCGAGACGCGCGCATTCTGCACGAGCGTGCGCGTCTCCTGGGTGTTCTCGGTCGAGGAATTGACGGTCGCCGTCACCTCGTCCAGTGCCGCAGAGGTCTGCTCGAGCGCCGCCGCCTGCTGCTGCGACCGCTCGGCGAGCTGCTCTGCCGCCTGGCGCATTTCCTGGCTGCTGTCGTTCAGCGCGCTGGTCTGGCTGAGCACATTGGTCAGCGTCTTCTGGAACTCGGCAATCGACGTGTTGAAATCGAGGCGCAGCCTCTCGAACTCGCCGACGAAGGGCTCGTCGAGCGACATGCGGATGTTACACTGGGACAGGCGCTCGAGCGCCGCACCCAGTTCCTCCACGGCGTGCATCCGGTCGGTCACGTCGATCGCGAACTTCACCACCTTGAAGACGCGGCCGGCATCGTCGAAGATCGGATTGTAGGAGGCCTGGATGAAGACCCGCTTGCCGCCCTTGCCGATGCGCATGAACTGATCGGTGACGAACTTGCCGTCGCGCAGGTTCTCCCAGAAGGTCCGGTAATCGGGCGAGGCCGCGTAGGTCGGGTCGCAGAACATCGAATGATGCCGCCCGGCGATCTCTGCGTGATCGTAGCCGAGCGCAGACAGGAAATTGTCGTTTGCCCGGATGATGTCGCCCTGCGGCGTGAACTCGATGATGGCCTGTGCCCGCGACAAGGCCAGAAGCTTGCCGCCATCCTCCGCGCTCTGCATCTTGCTTGCGGTGATATCGGTGGCGAACTTCACCACCTTGTAAGGCTTGCCGTTGCGCATGACCGGATTGTAGGACGCCTCGATCCAGACCTCACGGCCGCCCTTGCCGAAGCGCTTGTACTGCTGGCGCTGAAACGTGCCGCTGGCAAGCCCTGCCCAGAAGGCCTTGTATTCCGGAGATGCGGCCTCCTGCGGCGACACGAACATGCTGTGATGGCGGCCGACGATTTCGGACAGGCCATAGCCGAGCGCCTTGCAGAAGTTCTCGTTCGCATCGAGGATCCTGCCTGTCAGGTCGAATTCGATGATCGCCTGCGACTGGCTGATGGCCTGAAGAACGGACTTCGAATCGAAGCCGAGAGTGTGAGACAAACTGCGCATAGGCTTCTCCGAATCGCCATCCCAGCCGCTCTGGTCCGGTGGTTCGTCAGGATCGGACATAAACGTAAAGGAAGTTCTGCCTAACATAGAGGCATGGCGAAAGTTCGCTACCTGCTCACGAAAATTGCACTGTGGACAGGAGCAAGATTTTCGCATTTGCCGCTTTCATTTGCAGTTTTCTTTCAATCCTTGGCACCTATTTCCTGCGATGACAGTTCCGACCGGCCGATATGCCGACAGAACAGACCCCGCCTCAGAAGGACGAGAAGACCATGAACTGGCTCAAGACCATCGCCACTGCCGCCATCCTCCACGCCGCCGCCATCGCACCGGCTCTGGCCGGCGAGAACCTGTCGGCCATCACGACGGCCGGCGTGTTGAAGATCGGCACCGAGGGCACCTATGCGCCCTTCACCTTCCATGATGCCAGCGGCAAGCTGGTCGGCTTCGACGTCGAGATCGGTGAGGCCGTCGCCGCGAAGCTCGGCGTCAAGGCGGAGTTCATCGAGGGCAAGTGGGACGGGCTGATCGCCGGCATCGACGCCGGCCGCTACGATGCCGTCATCAATCAGGTCGGCATCACCGAGGCGCGCAAGCAGAAGTACGATTTCTCCGAGCCCTACATCGCCTCCAAGGCCGTGCTGATCGTCCGGCAGGACAATGACGACATCAAGGGCTTCGCCGACCTCAAGGGCAAGACCTCGGCGCAGTCGCTGAGCAGCAACTTCGGCAAGATCGCGCAGGGCGCCGGCGCCGAACTGGTCGGCACCGATGGCTTCGACCAGTCGATCCAGCTCGTGCTGACACGCCGGGCAGATGCGACCGTCAACGACAGCCTGTCGTTCCTCGACTTCAAGAAGCAGAAGCCCGATGCGCCGGTCAAGATCGCCGCAGAGCAAGACAACGCCGATTATTCCGGTATCATCATCCGCAAGGGCGAGCCGGAACTTCTCGCCGCGATCAACAAGGCTCTGGCGGACATCAAGGCCGACGGTACCTACAAGACGATCGCGGACACGTATTTCGGTCAGGACGTATCGCGCTAAACACCTGAAATCCCACGGCGAAGCGTCCCTGCTTCGCGATGGGACACAGCGGTCGTAATATATGATGAAGCCTGTCCGGCGAACGCGGAGTCGCCGGACAGGCTTTCTTTCGATTTCGCGCAATTGAGGAGATAACGTGCCGCACTGGCTGCAACTCATGATCGACTCGCTTCCCGCGCTGTTGTGGGCGGGCGCGAAATTCACGGTCCCCCTCACGCTTCTCTCCTTCTTTCTCGGCGCGATCCTCGGCCTGATCACCGCGGTGACGCGCCTGTTCGCGCCGATGCCGCTGGCGCTGATCGCCCGGTTCTATGTCTGGGTCATCCGCGGCACACCGCTCCTTGTCCAGCTGTTCGTGATCTTCTACGGCCTGCCGAGCGTCGGCATCCTGCTCGATGCCTTTCCCGCCGCACTGATCGGCTTCACGCTGAACGTCGGCGCCTACAGTTCCGAAATCATCCGCGCCGTCATTTCCTCCGTGCCCAAGGGGCAGTGGGAGGCGGCCTATTCGATCGGCATGACCTGGAATCAGGCCATGCGGCGCACCATCCTGCCGCAGGCGGCGCGCGTTGCGGTGCCGCCGCTGTCGAACACGTTCATCTCGCTCGTCAAGGACACGTCGCTGGCCGCCGCCATCACCGTCCCCGAGCTTTTCCAGTCGGCCCAGCGGATCGTCGCCACGACTTACGAGCCGCTGATCCTCTATATCGAGGCGGCGCTGATCTACCTCGCGCTCAGTTCCGTCCTGTCCTCGCTGCAGGTGCGGCTGGAACGGCGGTTCGCGCGCTATGGTGGCATGATGGAGGCCAACCGATGATCGAGCTTCGCCACATCGAAAAGCGCTTCGGCGATGCCGTGATCCTGAAGGACATCAACCTCACGATTCCCGAAGGCAGCGTCACCGCGCTGATCGGCCCGTCCGGCGGCGGCAAGAGCACGCTTCTGCGCTGCATCAACCTCCTGGAGATCCCGAGCGCCGGCACCATCCGCATCGGCAGCGAGGAGACGAGCTTCGCCAAGGGGCGCAAGCCCGGCTGGAACGACATCCAGAAGATCCGCCAGCAGACCGGCATGGTGTTCCAGAATTTCCAGCTCTTCCCGCACCGCACGGCCATCGAGAACGTGATGGAGAGCCTGACGACCGTGCTGAAATGGCCGGCCGACAAGGCCCGCACCCGCGCGATGGAACTGCTGACGAAGGTCGGCATGGCGGAAAAGGCGACGGCCTGGCCGGCCACGCTTTCGGGCGGGCAGCAGCAGCGCGTGGCGATCGCCCGGGCGCTAGCCCCCTCGCCCCGCGTCCTTCTCTGCGACGAGCCGACCTCGGCGCTCGATCCGGAGCTTGCCGCCGAAGTGGTGGACGTGCTCGGCACGCTGGCGCGCGAAGGCACCACCATGGTCATGGCGACGCATGACCTGCGCCTGGCCTCGAAGCTTGCCGATCAGGTCATCTTCCTGCAGGCCGGCGACATCGTCGAGTCGGGCCCGGCGCGGACCGTGTTCGACACGCCGCAACGCGAGCGCACCCGCCAGTTCGTGTCCTCGATCAGCGCCGCACAGGTTCTGTAGGATCCGCGCCCGGTGGCGCCGCCGCTGTCATGGCGCGTCGTACCTGCCGGCTGTTGAGATGAAACGCGGTCATGGAGGCCGAGGCGGCCTCCGCAAGGCGTGCGCGTGCCGCAGCGAGGAACGCTTCCGCATGCGCCTCCACGAAGGCGATGCAGACCTCGGGTGCCGCAGGAGATCCCCGCAAGGTGCGAAACACGTTCCGGTGCACCACGACGCGGTATGCGCCGTCGAGGTGAAACTCCACGGCGTCGATCTCCGCCCGCCAGATGGCGCCCGTTGCAGGCATGTCTCGTCTTCCGTCGCTCACAATCCGGCGGCACCGTAGCACGGGTCATCCAGCAGGCGGGAGATCTTCTCCAAGCGACGCTTCCCGTCTACGATACGGCGAGACAGAACCCGAGTCCCGACGACGGAGCCGACCATGCCCGACCTGAACAACCTGATCGGATTCACCCTCATCGCCGTGGGCATGGCCATGACGCCGGGGCCGAACATGGTCTACCTCGTCTCCCGCTCGATCTGCCAGGGGTCAGCGGCCGGCCTCATCTCGCTCGGCGGCGTCGCGCTCGGCTTCGTGGTCTACATGCTCTGCGCGGCCTTCGGCATCACCGCTTTGGTTCTGGCCGTCCCCTACGCCTATGACGCGGTGCGGTTCGCCGGCGCCGTCTACCTGCTCTGGCTCGCCTGGCAGGCCGTTCGCCCCGGTGGCCGCTCGCCCTTTCAGGTGCGCAGCCTGCCGAAGGACAGCCCGCGCAAGCTCTTCCTCATGGGGCTCGCGACCAATCTGCTCAACCCCAAGATCGCGGTGATGTATCTCTCGCTGCTGCCGCAGTTCATCGATCCCGCCAATGGCAGCGTGCTCCTTCAGGCGCTCGTGCTCGGCACCATCGAGATCGTCTTCAGCGTCGCCATCAACGCCATGATCGCCCTTTCCGCCGGTTCGATCTCGACCTTCCTGACGGCCAGGCCCGGCTTTGCGACCGTCCAGCGCTGGATCATGGGAACGGTGCTGGCCGGGCTCGCGGTGCGCATGGCAACCGAAGCCCGGCGGTAGGTACGGGCGGAAGCGCCACCTAGCGCTGCGCCGCCACGAACGAGATGAACGCGCCTTGCGGATCGACGGCATTGACGATGTAGGCGGGGCCGGGAACCTCCATCGGCCCGTTGACGACGCGGCCGCCACCCGCCACGAGGCGGGAGATGGCGTCGTCGAGCCTGTCGACCGTGATGTAATAGGCCCAGTGCGCCTTCGGCATCTGCGGCAGACGCGTCATCATGCCGCCGACAACCTGCCCGTCATGGGCGAAAATCCGGTAGATGCCGAGGTCGCCCATCTCCATGTCGTGATCGACCGTCCAGCCGAACACATCCGCGTAGAAAGCAAAGGCCGCCGCGCAATCGTCGGCGTAAAGCTCGTACCAGCCGAATTGCCCCGGTGTCGTGGCAGGGACCGCGCGCGGCGGAACGTCCATGGGCAGCGGCGTCATGATACAGAGCACGGCGCCGTGCGGATCGGCGATGACGGCGAAGCGGCCGATCTCCGGAATATCCTCCGGCGGCCGGCGGACCGTGCCGCCCAGCGCCTCGACCCGCGCGACCGTCGCATCGCAGTCGGCAACGGAGACATAGGCCGTCCAGTTCGGCGGCACGTTCTCCGCCGCCAGCTCCGGCGGGATGGACATCATGCCGGCAATGCCGACCCGCCCGTCGCCATCCGGCCGCGCCGTCTCGAAGACCGTGTAGTCATAGGCGGCCATCTCGACCGTGGTCCAGCCGACGACGTCACTGTAGAACGCCGCGGCGGCCGGCCGGTCGGTCGTCATCAGTTCCGTCCAGATGAATTTTCCGTGCTCGTCCGACATCCTGCCCTCCCCGCATTCATCAGTTTCGCGCGCATCATGCCACCCTTCGCCGTTACGATCAAACGACGGCGCTTGACCCGAACGCGGAGCCGGAAACGCAAAAAGGGTGAAGACGGACGCGCCGTCTCCACCCTTTGCAGTGTCGGGCGATAGCCTCGAAGCAGCCGATCAAGCGACCTTGACCGGCACTTCCGTCGAGGTGCGCATGGCGTGGCTGTAGGGGCAGACGATGTGCGCGGCGGCAACCAGTCGTTCCGCTGTTTCGCGGTCGAGGCCGGGGATGTCAACGAGGAGCGAGACCTCGATGCCGAAGCCGGTGCCGTCGTCACGCGGGCCGATGCCGACCGTCGCGGTGACCTTCGTGTCTTCCGGAACCTTGACCTTTTCCTTGCCCGCCACATTCTTCAAGGCACCGAGGAAGCAGGCGGAATAGCCGGCTGCGAACAGCTGTTCGGGGTTCGTGCCCGTGGCGCCATCGCCGCCGAGCTCCTTCGGAACGGTCAGGACGACGTCGAGCACGCCGTTCTCGGACACGGCGCGACCTGCGCGGCCGCCGGTGGCAGAAGCTTTGGTTGTGTAGAGAATAGCCATTGGTGTCTCCTGTCGTCGCTTGCGACGCGTTTCATGAAGAAGATCTGGTGTCTTCCCCTCCTTCATATCGCACAATTAAATTGTTCTCAACTGAATTTTGCAAATTGCGTTTTATGCAAAAAGGTGTAAGGTGGCGGCATGGAAACGATGATGGCAACGGAGACGGACCAAGGGGCGCAGACAGCGCCTTTCAGCGTTCCCCTGCCGATCAGCGACATGCTCTGCTTCGCGGTCTATTCGCTCTCCCACGCCTTCAACCGGACCTACAAGCCGCTGCTCGACCACCTGGGCCTGACCTATCCGCAGTATCTCGTCCTTCTCGCACTGTGGCAGCACAAGGTTATGACGGTGAAGCAGATCGGGGAGCAACTGGGGCTCGATTCCGGCACGCTCTCCCCGCTCCTCAAGCGCCTGGACAGCGCCGGCCTCGTCAGCCGCACGCGCGACCGCAAGGACGAGCGGCAGGTCAATATTGCGCTGACCGAGAAGGGCGAGGCTCTGCAGGCGGATGTGGGCGATGTGCAGATGGCCATCGGCGACGCGATCGGCTGCAGCACCGACGAGGCGCGTTCGCTTCGGATCGTGCTGGAGGCGCTGACCCAGAAGCTTTCCCAGCCGGAACCTTCGGAGGCGGCAGACGCCGTCTGACAGGGCCTGCCGTGCGCAGCCGTTGCGGGATGATGCGTTGACGCCACCCGCATGGCGTGATCTCTTCGCTCGGGGAGAGACGAAGCGGAGGGTGCCCCGAGAGAATGGTTCGCGCGCAGCCGAGGGAGAAGCAGGCCGGGCGACACGAAGGCGCGCCGCTGCATGGCGCAAACCGCTCCCGTTCGACCCGGGATCGTCAGGCCCGACCGCCGCCGGCCGGCACGAACTGGCAGAAGGCCGGCATGGCTGCCGCCAGGTTCTGCGTCATCGTCGGCCTCACCATCGGCAGTCTCTGGGTGCTGAAGTCCGGCCATGTCGCCGACACCCTGCCCGTTCTGTTCCGCATGCAGTTCAACACCGCCGTCAGCTTCGTCCTGACCGGGCTTGCCGTGGCCGCCCTTCTCAAGGGTTCGGGCCGGATCGCGACCGGGCTCGCGATCGCCGTCATGCTCATCGGCCTCGCTTTCCTGCTGGAGACGTTGATCGACGCCGGGCACCCGCTCGACACGCTGCTGGTCGACCCCTTTCGCCAGACGGCCCCCTATCCCGGGCATCTGGCGAGCGGCACGGCCCTCTCCTTCGTGCTGATCGGGGTCTGCATCCTCGTCAGCGCCATGACGGGCAGGCCGACGCTGCTGCGCATCGTTCTCGCCGCCACCGTGTTCATGGCCGCCGCCGCCACGCTGATCGGCTACGGCCTGCAGCTGGTCACGGAAAGCGACTGGCCGCGCTATGGCCATATGTCGCCGCACACCGCCTTGTGCTTCGCGGCACTTGCCCTTCCCCTGATCTTCCTGCGCGCGGACGAGCTGGACTACGACGCATCGACCATCGCCGCCATGCTCGGGGCCGCAAGCTACCTCCTGCTCTTGGCTCTCACGCTGCTCGACCTGCAGGACGCCTTCGAGGGCAGCGGCCCGACGATCATCATCGATCCGGACGGCAAGCCGGTCTCTCAGGCCATCCTCGCGGGCCTGCTCGTCGTCTCCGGCATCGTCTATGCCGGCCTCATCGTCTACGCCTTCCGCAACGCCCAGCGCTACCGCGCCATCGCCCTGCAGCTGCGCGAAAGCCAGGAACGCATGAGTGCGATCATCGACACGGCGGCCGACGGGATCGTCACCATCGATGCCCGCGGCATCATCCTGTCGGCAAACCGCGCCATGGAAACGATCTTCGGCTATCGCAGCGACGACATGCTCGGACGCGACATCCGCACGCTCGTGCCGGACCTTCTGCCGGCCGTAGGCAACGACGATCACCTCATGGACATCGCTTGCACCGGGCGGGAGATCGAGGGCACGCGCCGCGGCGGCATGCGCTTTCCCCTCGACCTCTCGGTCGCCCGGATCGAGCTCGACCACACCGTGCTCCACAGCGGCATCATTCGGGATATCTCCCAGCGCAAGCAGCACGAGCAGGAGATCCTCGAAATCAATGCCGAACTGGAAGAGTTCGCCTGGCGCACCTCCCACGACCTGCGCGCGCCCATCGCCTCCTCCATCGGCCTCACGGCCATCATGCGCGACATGATCGGCCTGAAAGCCCCGGCGACGCAGCTCGCGCCCGTCATCGCGCGGTTGGAACGCGGGCTGCAGAAGCTGGATGGTCTGATCGAGAACATCATCCAGCTGAAACGCAGCCGCCTGCTGGACGAGCCCGCATCCTGCATGCCGCTGGCCGCTACGGTTCAGGAAACCATCGAGCAGCTGCGGTTCATCGACCCGGGACGGCAGGTCTCCTTCACGGTCGATATCTCCGAGACGCTCGTTATCCGGACCAAGCCGGCCCGCCTGCGGATGATCCTCGACAACCTCGTTTCGAACGCCATCAAATATGCCGATCCCGACGCGGAAACGCGCCGCGTGACGGTGGATGCCGCGATCGGCGGCGACGGATGGCTGGAACTGCGCGTGTCCGACAACGGCCTCGGCCTGGCCCGCGGCGACGAGAGCGGACTGTTCCAGATGTTCAAGCGCTTCCATCCTTCCCGGTCCGACGGCAGCGGCCTCGGTCTCTACATCGTCAAGAAGAGCGTCGAGCATCTCGGCGGCACGGTGGCCTATATCCGGCTCGACAAGGGCAGCCGGTTCGTCATACGCTTGCCGCAGAGGAACGACGCATGACCATCGGCTCACTCCTGATCATCGACGACGATGAGACGGATCTCTTCATCTGCGGCTATACCATCCAGCGCTTCGACCCGGACATCAAGGTCGTGCAGGCGCTGAACGGCCGCGAGGGCCTGGACCTGCTGCGTCGGGAACGGCCGGACGCGATCATTCTCGACATCAACATGCCGGTCATGAACGGCTTCGAATTTCTCGAGACCTATGCCCGCGATTTCGCCCGCGGGGCCGACGATCCCGTGCCGCTGGTCGTCATGCTCACCAGCTCGCACCTCGGCGCGGACCGGGAGAAGGCGCTGCAATATGATTTCGTGAAGCGCTACTTCGAAAAGCCGCTGACCCAGGACAATTTGAAGGCGCTGGCCGGGATCATCGACACGGCGCGGCACTGACGCACGGCAAAAAGCCGGCGGAAACCGCCGGCCTCGCTGTCGCAGAACGTTTCTGGAATGTCAGACGACGAGGATCGGAGACTTCGCCCGCACGCGATCGTAGAGGTCGATGACGTCCTGATTGATCAGGCGGACGCAGCCGGAGGACACCGCTTTGCCGATCGACTGCCATTCCGGCGAGCCATGCAGGCGGTAGAGCGTGTCTTGTCCGTCCTTGAAGATGTACATGGCGCGCGCGCCGAGCGGGTTGGAAAGGCCCGGCTCCATGCCGCCGTTCTCGATGGAATAGGCGGCGAGATGCGGCTGGCGCGCCACCATCTCGTTCGGCGGCTTCCAGCGCGGCCATTTCTGCTTCCACTGGATGACGCCGCGGCCCGACCAGGCAAAGCCTTCGCGGCCGATGCCGACGCCGTAGCGCATCGCACGTCCGCCCGGCTCCGTCAGATAGAGAAACCGGTCCTGCGTATCCACGATGATCGTGCCCGGCGCCTCGCCGAAGGGGTCGGCGACCTCCTGGCGGTAAAAGCGCGGATCGATCTCCTGATAGGGCACGGCGGGAATGGCATAACCACCATCGACGACCGGGCCGTAAATGCTGGCGGCATAGGCCGAGCGCGGCGGCAGGCCGGTCATGTAGGCGGCGTTCTGCGGCTGGCCGAAGGGCGGGTAGCTGCCGTTCGCGGGCGCAAAGCGATTGTCGAATTCCGGATTGCGGAAATAGGGCCGCGTCTCGGCATTGAAGCTGGCGGTGTTGGACGTGCTGTTGCAGGCCGACAGGGCGGCCGTTGCAGCGGCCACGCCGGTCAGGTTGAGAAACTGACGGCGAGACAGAGGGGATGTCGGAGGCTTGAGCGGGCTCATAAGGGGCGGACTTCCGGTTGACGCGACGATCATGGTCCGTTTTGCCGATCGTGCAGGTCCGTTCAGAGAACGGGCCCGGGCATTCGGTTTCAACGAGCACAACAGCCAAGCTAGTGCGCGGCAAACGGAGGAACAGCAGGCCTCAACGGGTTTTTGACGACCGTTGCAACTTTGCATCCATCCGCTGCCGGCGGTTGTCGCCCTTTATGGCAGAGACGCGCTGGCGCGAGGCTTGCCACGCGGCGGGAGGCGACATGGCGGCGGATGTCGGGCCGGTCGCGGGGTCAGGCGCTCACGGCGTCGGCCATCCGGCCCGTGGCAAGCCGCGCCACGAAGGCCGCCGGCGGCAGCGGACGACTGACCCAGTAACCCTGGATCTCGTTGCAGCCGGCATCCCGCAGGAAATCGAGCTGTTCCTGCGTCTCCACGCCTTCGGCTATCACGTCGAGCTTCAGCTTCTGCGCCAGCGAGATGATCGCCGCCGTGATCGCCATGTCGTCCTCGTCGTCGGGGATGTCCTTGACGAAGGAACGGTCGATCTTCAGGCGGCTGACGGGAAAGCGCTTGAGCGCGCTGAGGCTGGAATAGCCGGTGCCGAAATCATCGATGGCAAGCCGCACGCCGAGCGATTCCAGCTCGTGCATCGTGGCGATCGCCTGCGGCACGTCCTGCATGATCAGGCTTTCGGTCAGTTCGAGCTCCAGATACTGCGGGTCGAGGCCGGTCTCTGCCAGCGTCCGGGCCACGCGGGAGACCCAGGCCTTCTCCGCGAACTGGCGCGCCGACACGTTGACGCTGACGATCAGGCTCGGCAGCCCCGCATCCTGCCATGCCCGGTTCTGGCGACAGGCCGCGTCCAGCACCCATTCGCCGATCTCCACGATCAGCCCCGTCTCTTCCGCAAGCGGCACGAATTCGCACGGAGAGATCAGACCCTGCTGGGGATGGTTCCAGCGCAGCAGCGCTTCCGCCGCAAAGATGCGGCCCGAGGCGAGATCGAGCTGCGGCTGGTAGTGAAGCACGAATTCGTTCTGTTCCAGCGCGTGCCGCAGGGCCTCGACCCGCAGAAGCTTCGCATGCGCGGCATCCGCCATCTCGGACGAGAAGAGCTTGAGGTTGTTGCGCCCGAGCGCCTTGGCCCGGTACATGGCGGCATCCGCATTGGCGAGCAGTTCGCCGGTGCTTTCCCCCTGCTCCGGATAGCACACGACGCCCATGCTGCAGGTGACCTGCAAGGTCTGCCCGGCCAGCGTCATCGGACGGGCAATCGCGCTTCGGATGCCTTCGAAGCGCGCGAGCACGACCTCGCGGTCGGCCTGAAGCCCGGTGAGGAGAATGATGAACTCGTCGCCGCCGACGCGGATGATCATGTCGCCCTTGCGCACGCAGAGACTCATGCGCTGGGCGACCGTGCGCAGCAGCTCGTCGCCGGCATTGTGGCCGAGACTGTCATTGACGAGCTTGAAGTTGTCGAGATCGAGGAAGGCGAGCGCCACCCACTCGCCCTTCGCCCGCGCCTCCGCCATGGCCGTTTCCATGTGCCCGTCGAGCATGATGCGGTTTGGCAGTCCGGTCAGGGCATCGTGATGCGCCATGAAGTGGATGCGCTCCGCCGCCTCGCGACGCTCGATCGCGATCCCGGCAAGACGCGCGGCCATGGCGATCAGGTCGCGGACCGGATCCGCCGGCAGTCCGACCGTCTTCGAATAGAGCGCGAAGGTGCCGAGCACCTTGCCATGGAACGACAGGAGCGGAGATGCCCAGCAGGCGCGATATCCGAAGGGTTTGACGAAATCGACATAGGGCGCCCAGAGCGGGTCGTTCAGAATATCGCCGACGAAGACGGATTCGCCGAGGAACGCCGCCGTGCCGCAGGAGCCGTGGTTCGGGCCGATCGGAAAGCCTTCGAGCGCGCTCGCATAGGCGGGATCGAGACCGGGCGCCACGCCCTTCAGCAGCCGCTGCCCGTCCTCCGTCAGCATATAGACCGAGCCCTGTACGCCCGGCACATGCGCCTCGATCATCAGGATCAGTTCCCGGAAGAGATCCGGCAGGGGCGTGTCCTTGGCGATCATCTCCAGAACGCGCGTCTGCCCGATCATCAACTGCTCGGCACGCTTGCGGTCGGTAATATCCCGGGACACGCCGACCGTGCCGATCGTCCGGCCGAGCTTGTCGCGCAGCGGCACTTTCGACGTCATCAGCCAGCGCTCGGAACCCTTCTCGACGGCTGCCCGCTCTTCCATGCCGATGATCGGCTCGCCGCTCGCGATGACCTGCCGCTCGCCCTCGGTGATCCGGGCGGCGATGGCCTCGTCGTGCAGATCGAAATCGGTCAGCCCGACGATCTGGTGCATCTCGGCAAAGCCGTTGTCCCGCACCGTCGCCTCGTTGGCGATGAGAAAACGGCCTTGCAGATCCTTGGCGTAGATGTAATCGGGAATGTGGTTGACCATCGTCTCCAGCCAGTAATGGCGTTCGGCGATGTCGGAGCGGGGGCCGTAGAGGCGAGCGGCTTCGCTGGCGAGGCGGCGCGTCGCATCGATCAGGCGCTGCGTGTGGTCGTCGCCCGAAGGACTTTCGCCGATCGTGCTGCGTCCGCGAAGGGTCGTTTTGCTCAAGGCTGTCTCCCGCCAGTCATTGGCGTGCGCTGTCCGATACGAAGTGCTAAAGGAAAGAAGTTATTCTTCCCTAAAGATGCCCGATCTCCAGACACCTTCAGCGGAGAAGATATGACGACGCGCCGTACCGTTCTTTTCGCCCTTGCGAGCCTGCCGGTTTCCCTCGGCATCCGGCAGACGCGCGCGGCGTCCCTGCCGGAGGGCTTTCGCGGCGCGCTCGACGCGGCCGATTTCGGCGTCAGGCCCGGCAGACGCGCCGACCAGTCGAAGGCGTTCCGGGCATTGCTCGCCGAAGCCGTCGAACGCCGCCTGCCCGTCATGCTGCCACCCGGCGACTACAGGCTTTCCGGGATCGCGCTGCCCGACGGGCTGACGCTAACCGGCACGCCGGGCGCAACACGGCTGATCGCATCGGGTGAATCGCCCCTGCTGACAGCCGGAAACCGGGCCCGGCTCACCCTGACCGGGCTGACGTTCGACGGCGATGGCCACACCGGCGACCCCGGCCGCGGCCTCGTGGACCTCGACGGCGTCGAGCGGCTGACGATCGACAATTGCGCGATATCGGGCCGCACGGCAGGCCACGGCCTCCATCTGAAACGCTGCGGCGGCCGCATCCGCGACAACGACATTTCGGACGCAGGGGGCGTCGGTATCTTCGCCATCGACAGCCGCGGCCTCTCGATCACGGGCAATGCCGTCGCCGACTGCGGCAATGGCGGCATCCTCGTTCACAGGTCGGAAGCCAGCCCCGACGGAACGCTGGTCTCGGGCAATCGCATCTCCCGCATTGCCGCCCGCGATGGCGGGACCGGTCAGAACGGCAACGGCATCAACATCTTTCGCGCCGGCGACGTCATCGTCTCCGGCAACCACGTCTCCGACTGTGCCCTCTCCGCCATCCGCGCCAATGCCGCCGACAACGTGCTGATCTCGGCCAACCAGTGCCTGCGCTCCGGCGAAACGGCCATCTACTCCGAATTCGGCTTCCAGGGCGCCATCGTCACCGGCAACGTCATCGACACCGCCGCCAACGGCATTTCCATCGTCAATTTCGACGCCGGCGGCCGGCTTGCGACCATCGGGCAGAACGTCGTCCGCAACATCACCGGCATCGGCCCCTATGTCTCCGACGGCGCGGGCTTCGGTTTCGGCATCTCGGCCGAGGCCGATACGGTCGTGACCGGCAACGTGATCGAACAGGTGGCGCGCTGGGCGCTGGTGCTCGGCTGGGGCCCATATCTGCGCAATGTCTCCGTGACGGGCAACGTCATCCGCGTCGCGCAACTCGGCTGCGGCGTCACCGTTGCCGACGGTGCCGGCACGGCGCTCATCACCGACAATCTCTTCGAAAGCGTCGGCGACGCCATCCTCGGCTATCGCTGGACGGAGAAAGCGAGCGCCGACCTCGTGGACGGGGAGACGGAGGCATTTCCGCACCTGACGGTGACGGGAAACCGCCGCGTGTAACGCGCCAACCATCAGCAAACATCATGCCTTGCATCAGCGCACTGGCCTTCCATCGCCCGGCGGAAACGTTAGTTTGGCGCCGACCATCAGGAACGGGAGATCATCATGCTGACCATCTACGGCGTCTATCGATCGCGGGCATCGCGCAATTACTGGATGGCCGGCGAACTGGACATCCCCTTCCGCGCCGTGCCGGTCATCCAGGCGCGCCGGCTGGTCGATCCGCAGGCGGAGACGGCGCCGCTCAACACCCAGTCGCCAGCCTATCTGGCCATCAATCCTCGCGGCACGATTCCCGCCATCGAGTGTGACGGGCTGGTGCTGGCGGAATCGCTTGCCAACAACCTCTATCTGGCCCGCACCCATGGCGGACCGCTCGCCGGGGCGGATGCCGCCGAGGAAGGGCAGATCCTCGACTGGACGCTGTGGGCCGCAAATGAAATCGAGCCGCACGCTGTCAGGATCGTGCTGGCCTATGATGCCGAACCGAACGGCCCGGCACGCGGCCGGGCCATCGTGGACGCCGCGACGAAGGCACTGGAGACGCGGTTTGGCGTTCTCGAAGCCCGCCTGTCGCAGCATGCCCATGTCGTCGGCGACCGCTTTACGGTGGCGGACCTCAACCTTGCGGAAGTTCTTCGCTATGCCCAGAGCCAGACGGCCCTGTTCGACCGGCACCCGGGCATCAAGGCCTGGATCGACCGCTGCCAGTCGCGCCCGGCCTTCCGCGCGATGATGGCCGTGCGCGAAGCCGAGCCCGCCTGAGCGGCGGGCGCCGGGAAAGGTTCAGGCCGGCACCGCGCGCGCGGCGACGCTTGCGCAACCCGGCACATCCTCCAGCCTCTCATAGACCGGAATGCCGCGTTCGCGCGCGATCCGCACGTCGTTGTCGGCCCCTTTCGAGGCGCCGGGCAGCCGCAGCACGGCATCGCAAAGCGCGAGCAGCCGGCCGGCGACCGGGTGGAAGATCTCCTCGTAGAGCGCATCCCCGACCGTCTTTCCGCCGGCGGCATGCCAGATCGGCAGCGCCACCCATTCCCCGATCATCGGCACGTGGCCGGCCTGAAACAGCGCATGCGACGGCGCCTCCAGCACCTTCAGATTGGCTGCCATCTTCGCGGGATCGTCATGCGTGCCGGAACGATAAGGGCCGGCAATCAAAATCAACATGGGAACTCCTTTTTGGTTTTGCAGGTATTTTCTTGATATTTCTCGTTTGATCACGCATTATAGGGAAGAGTCAAGAAGGAGATTTCGATGCTGACGAGCCAGCGGCATGCCCTCATCCTCGATCGCCTGCGCCGCGACGGGCAGATCGTCGCGACCGCGCTCGCCGGCGAGCTCGGCCTGTCGGAGGACACGATCCGCCGCGATCTGCGGGAGCTTGCGGGGGCGGGCAAGCTGCAGCGCGTCCATGGCGGCGCCCTGCCGGTCGCCCCGCCTCTCCCCGATCTCGGCGCCCGGAAGGAGATCGCCAAAGCCACCAAGCAGGCTTTAGCGCTGAAGGCCGTCGAGCGGATCGCCACAGGCCAGCTCGTCTTCCTCGATGGCGGCAGCACGAACGAGGCGCTGGCCCGCGCCCTGCCGCGCGATCTGCGCATCACCATCGCCACGCACAGCCCGACGATCGCCGCAGCGCTTTCCGGTCACGATGCCGAGGTGATCCTGATCGGCGGCCGGCTCTACAAGCACTCGATGGTCGCAACCGGATCGGCGGCACTGGCCGCCATCGAGACGATGCGCTTCGACCTGTTCTTCCTCGGCGCGACCGCCCTTCATCCGGCGCACGGCGCCACCACGGGCGATTTCGAGGAGGCGGCGATCAAGCGCGCCATTGCCCGGCAGTCTGCGCAGACCTTCATTCTTGCAGCCGGCGACAAGCTGGGCGCCGTCTCGCCGCACCGCATCCTGCCGCTTGCCGACCTGACCGGTCTTGTGGTTCCCGCCGATATCGAGGACACGACACTCTCGCTCTATCGCGAGGCCGGGCTGGAGATCCTTCCGGCCTGAGCCTCCGCGACCCACGACCAACGGCGCCGGAAAGGTCTGACCGATGCGATCCCTGTTTCTCTCCTGGCAGGCCTGGGCCCTGCTCTCGGCCGTCTTCGCAGCGCTCACCGCCATTTTCGCCAAGATCGGCATCGAGAACGTCAATTCGGACTTCGCGACCTTCGTGCGCACCGTGGTCATCCTCGCGGCGCTGGGATTGCTGCTCGCCATCACGGGACACTGGCAGTCGCCCGCGACCGTCTCGCCGAAAAGCTGGCTCTTCCTCGTCCTGTCGGGGCTCGCGACCGGCGCGTCCTGGCTCTGCTACTTTCGCGCGCTGCAGATCGGCGATGCGGCGCGCGTGGCACCGGTCGACAAGATGAGCGTCGTTCTCGTCGCCCTCTTCGCCGTCCTGTTTCTCGGCGAAAAGCTGTCGGCCCTGCACACGCTGGGCATCGGCCTTATCGCCGTAGGCGGCGTCCTTCTGGTTCTGTAGGCGCCCGGCCTTTGACCCCATTGCGCAATGCCCTACCTCTTGCAGCAATCAAGCACAGGAGTTTCCATGCCGCTGCCGACGCAAATGACGTTCATCGACCTGCCCACCCCCGGCGGGCCGGAGGCCATGGTGCTTGCCAAGGGCCCGCTGCCGCAGCTCGACGCCGGCCACCTGCTGGTGCGCGTCGAGGCCGCCGGCATCAACCGGCCGGATGTGATGCAGCGCAAGGGGCTCTATCCCGCCCCGCCCGGCGCGAGCCCCATCCTCGGATTGGAGGTCGCCGGCGAAGTCGTTGCCATTGCTGATGGTGCCGAAGGCTTTGCCATAGGGGACCGCGTGACGGCGCTCGCCAATGGCGGCGGCTATGCCGAATATTGCAGCGTGCCCGCGACGCAGGCCCTGCGCTGGCCGACCGGCTATGACGCCGCCCGCGCCGCGGCACTGCCGGAAACCTTCTTCACCGTCTGGGCGAACGTGTTCCAGATGGCGGATCTGGTGGAGGGAGAATCCATCCTCATCCATGGCGGATCGAGCGGCATCGGCACGACGGCGATCCAGCTGGCCGGCGCCTTCGGGGCACAGGTCTTCGTCACCGCCGGCAGCGGCCCGAAATGCGAGGCCTGCCTGTCGCTCGGTGCCGTCAGGGCCATCGACTACAAGCAGGAGGATTTCAAGGAGGTCATCCTGGCGGAAACCGGCGGGCGCGGGGTCGATGTCATCCTCGACATGATCGGCGCCTCCTATTTCGAGCGCAACCTCGAATGCCTCGCAACCGACGGCCGGCTTTCCATCATCGCCTTCCTCGGCGGCGCCAAGGTGGAAAGTGCGAACATCGCCCCGATCCTCGCCAAGCGCCTCCGCATCATGGGCTCGGCCCTTCGCCCGCGCACGGCGGTGGAAAAGGAAGCGATCCGCGACGATCTGGAGGACAATGTCTGGCCACTGCTCGACGAGGGCACCGTCGCCCCCGTCATGAGCGCCGTCCTGCCCTTCGCCAACGTCGGCGAGGCCCACCGGCTGATGGAGGAGAGCGGCCACATCGGTAAGATTGTACTGACGCTTTAACGACGCCGCGTGACGTTCACGCCGTAACAAGCAAACGTCACTCTTCGTGATCGCCGTTGCTGAACCGATCTGAAAGAAGGACTTGCACTTCTTCGAAAATCACCTATCTTTTCCTCATGTTCAACGTAATGAAAGGAAGGTGGTCCAATGTCTAATGAGATTTCGGTACTCGTAACGGACACGGGAAGCATGGTTGCGGAAACGAGGCAGCCCTCGCTCTGAGCCTTCCTTCTACGGACTGAGCCAGCAGCCAGTCCGGGCCGTTTACGGGCCGTATTTCGTGGAAAGGGTCGCTAACGCGGCCCTTTTTCCGTTTCAGAGATCCGGCAGGCGCCGGCAGGGCTCGCGCATTCCACAGCACTCGATAAACATAAGCATCGAATTACCATTTGCGGCGGCCCTTAAACCCCCAGCCGTCCGAAAGCGGGAATCTTGAGCGCGGGGCGCGCGAAATCCACGCCGGCGACGAGGCCGAGGAAATGCAGCTCGAAACCGCTGCGCACCCCGGCGGAGATGCCGAGCAGGCCATACAGCGTGGCATGCATGTCGCGACCGTCGGCATCGATCGAAAATAGCCTGCCTTCCGGCAGGTAATCGCGCCCGACGGCATCCGGCGGCAGCACGGCGCCGAGATCGGGCACGGTGCGCAGCACATGCGCGACGAAGGTGTTGGAGTTCGGACCCGGCCAGATGCGGTAGGCGCCGGGCGTGGCATAGGGATAGGACTGGATCGCCGCCTCGACCTGCGGGATGAGCCGTGCCGCCTCCGCGCCCGTGATGGCGACGACCACGTTCGGACGGTTGGAATACCAGGCACCGTCGGCCTCGCGCATGTTGCGCCGGATGGGCGTCCCCCAGCCGACCTTGTCATAGCGGTTGTAGACGCGATCTCCCGCCTCTTTCGTCACGATCCAGGCATGGCTCGCGACCGCACCTTTCAGGCCGCCTGTCGCCGCCGAGAGCACATAGACGGCGGCCTCGCCGTCCGCTGTGGCCTTGGGCAGCACGCCCGACGAGGACCAGTCGGCATTGCGCCAGCTTTCCGGACGCTCCCGGACATACCAGAGGCCGGCGGATGCCAGTGCCGGCAGGAGATAGACGACGAGGATGGCGAGCAGGAGAATACGGATCAGATTCATGCAATGTCCGGGTTTGACGGGGAAGCGCGATCGGTTATGGCAGGGAATGGAAAGCCGCGGTGATCTCGCAAGAGAGATCGTCGTGCCGGCGACGGATGGCAAGATCCGCACTGAAATGTGATGACGAGAGGCTTGTGATATGACGAATCCGGTACTGGTCGAGGTGACGCGCGGGCCTCTGGTGGAAAGCCGCCATCGTGGCATGGTGATCGCGGTCGATGGCGACGGCCACACCGTCTTCTCCCTCGGCGACGTCGATGCCGCCATCTTCCCGCGGTCAGCCTGCAAGGCGATGCAGGCCCTGCACCTCATTGAGACCGGCGCCGCCGACGCTTACGGGCTCGACCAGCGGATGCTCGCGCTCGCGTGCTCGTCCCACAATGGCGAGCCGGAACATGCGGCCCTTGCCGCCGACATGCTGGCGCTGGCCGGGCGCGACGTCTCGACGCTCGAATGCGGCGCCCATTGGTCCTTCAGCCAGCCGGTACTGATCGACCAGGTGCGGGCGATGGACAAGCCGAACGCGCTGCACAACAACTGCTCCGGCAAGCATTCCGGCTTCATCTGCGCGGCCTGCCATGCGGGCGTCGATCCGCAAGGCTATATCGGCTACGACCACTTCATCCAGCGCGAGATCCGCGATGCGATGGAAAGCCTGACGGGCGCTGCCCTCGGCCACGACAATTGCGGCATCGACGGCTGCGCCATCCCCACCTACGCCGTCCCGCTGAAGGGTCTCGCCCACGGATTTGCAAAGATGGCGACCGGAACGGGCCTTGCGCCCGAGCGCGCCAGAGCCGCGCGCCGGCTGATCGGCGCCTGCATGGCCGAGCCCTTCTACGTCGCGGGCACCAAACGCGCCTGCACCCGCCTCATGCGGATCGCACCGGGCCGCATCTTCGCCAAGACCGGTGCGGAAGGGGTCTTCTGTGCCGCCATTCCCGAACAGGGCATCGCCATCGCGCTCAAATGCGAGGACGGCACCACCCGCGCTGCCGAAGCGATGATCGCTGCAACGCTCGCCCGCTTCTTCCGCGACGAGCCCGAGATCGAAGCTGCCTTACTGGCGGAAGCGACGACCTCGATGCACAACTGGAACGGCATGCATGTCGGCGATGTCAGGGTCACCGAGGCCTTCGGCCGCGCCTGAAAGCATCGCCTCGGCAGGTTGGGGCGCGTTTCGCGGCGACGCCTCAACGCAAAGCCGCACCGCTCTTTTTTTCTTGATTGACGGATCAATCAAAATTAAGCTCTCTCCGACGACGGGAGATGCGGATGCCGAAGGTCGGAATGGAGCCGGTGCGCCGAAAGGCTTTGGTCGATGCTGCCATCAGCGCCATCGGAGACCAGGGCACGCTCGCCGTGACCATGTCGGACATCGCCCGCCGCGCCGGCGTCTCCCCTGCGCTCGCCCATCACTATTTCGGCAGCAAGGACCAGCTGCTGACGGAGACCATGCGCTCGCTGCTGCGCGACCTGCGCCGCGATACCGTGTCGGCACTGGCCGAGGCTGACGGCCCCCGCGCCCGCGTCTCGGCCATCATCCGCGTCAGCTTCCATGCCGGGCAGTTCGCGCCGGAAACGGTGGCCGCCTGGCTGGCCTTCTACACCGAGGCACAGCGCTCGGAAGCCGTCCGCCGGCTGCTCGTGTTCTACGCCCGCCGCCTGCACTCGAACCTGACAGCCAGCCTCTCGCAGCTCTGCCCGAAGACGGAAGCCTCCCGCATCGCCGAGGCGACGGCCGCGCTGATCGACGGCCTCTACATCCGCCGTGCCCTGGGCGCCGCGCCGCTGACGACCGAGCGGTCCATCGCGCTGGCGGAAGACGCCATCGATGCTGCCCTCGCCCGCCTCGCAACCCAACAAGGGAAAGGACCCGCCGCGTGAGCCCCGTCGAGAGCAGCAAGCCGAACATCCTGATCATCATGGTCGACCAGCTCAACGGAAAACTCTTTCCGGATGGCCCGGCGGAATGGCTGCATGCGCCGCATCTGAAGGCTCTCGCCGCGCGCTCGGCCCGCTTCGTCAACAATTACACCTCGTCGCCGCTCTGCGCGCCGGCCCGCGCCTCCTTCATGGCGGGCCAGTTGCCGAGCCGCACCGGCGTCTACGACAACGCGGCGGAATACGTCTCCTCCATTCCCACCTTCGCCCACCACCTGCGCCGCGCCGGCTACTACACGGCGCTCTCCGGCAAGATGCATTTCGTCGGCCCCGACCAGTTGCACGGCTTCGAGGAGCGGCTGACGACGGATATCTACCCCGCGGATTTCGGCTGGACGCCGGACTATCGCAAGCCCGGCGAGCGGATCGACTGGTGGTATCACAATCTCGGCTCGGTCACCGGTGCGGGCGTCGCCGAGATCACCAACCAGATGGAATATGACGACGAGGTCGCCTTTCTCGCCGAGCAGAAGATCTATCATCTCGCACGCGACATCGACGCCGCCGGATGCCGACCCTGGTGCCTGACGGCCTCCTTCACCCATCCGCACGACCCCTACGTGGCCCGCCGCCGGTTCTGGGATCTTTACGAGGACTGCGCCCATCTTCTGCCCGAGGTCGGCATGCTGGAGACGCAGGATCCGCATTCCGAGCGCCTGATTGCGGCCTGCGACTATGCCAGCTTTACCGTGACGGAAACCGACATCCGCCGCTCGCGGCAGGCCTATTTCGCCAACATCTCCTATATCGACGAGAAGGTCGGCCGGCTCGTGGACACGCTGGAGCGGACGCGCCAGCTGGACGACACGCTGATCCTGTTCTGCTCGGACCATGGCGATATGCTGGGCGAACGCGGCCTGTGGTTCAAGATGAACTTCTTCGAGGGCTCCGCCCGCGTGCCGCTGATGATCGCAGGCCCCGGCGTCACGCCCGGCCTGCACGAAGCGCCCGTCTCCAACCTCGACGTCACCCCCACGCTCTGCGACCTCGCGGGCATCTCGATGGACGAGATCATGCCGTGGACGGACGGGGAAAGCCTGCTGCCGGTCATCAACGGCGCGGAACGGGTCTCGCCCGTGCTGATGGAATATGCAGCGGAAGGATCGATCGCCCCGCTCGTCGCCATCCGCGAGGGCAAGTGGAAATACGTCCACTGCGCCGATGATCCCGACCAGCTGTACGATCTGGACGCCGATCCGCTGGAGCTGGACAACCTCGCGCCATCCCCACCGACCACCGCCATCGCCGCCACGCTGGAGGCTTTCCGCCAGATGCGCGAGGCCCGCTGGGACATGCCGGCCTTCGATGCCGCCGTGCGCGAAAGCCAGGCCCGCCGCTGGGTGGTCTACGAGGCCCTGCGCAACGGCGCCTACTACCCCTGGGACCACCAGCCGCTGCAGAAAGCCTCCGAACGCTACATGCGCAACCACATGAACCTCGACAATCTCGAAGACTCCAAGCGATTTCCACGAGGAGAATGACGGATGGCGAGAGCGCCACGGTCGATCTTTCTCCAAAGGCCCATCTGGCCGAAGCATGAGCCGTCCGGCCGACAAGGCCTCTAGAGTAAGAACCGCCCGAAAGGACAAGACACCATGAGAGCCCAGCCGAAAGCTTCCCACTTCATCGATGGCGCCTATGTCGAGGATACCGCGGGCACCCCGTTCGACAGCCTCTATCCCGCAACCGGCGAGGTCATCGCAAGGCTTCACGCCGCAACGCCCGCCATCGTCGCGCAAGCCGTGGCGGCGGCGAAACGGGCGCAGCCGGAATGGGCGGCGCTGAGTCCGACGGCACGCGGCCGGATTCTGAAGAAGGCGGCCGACATCATGCGGACACGCAACCGCGAACTGTCGGAGCTGGAAACGCTCGACACCGGCAAGCCGATCCAGGAAACGATCGTCGCCGACCCCACCTCGGGCGCCGACAGCTTCGAGTTTTTCGGCGGCGTGGCCGCTGCGGCGCTGAATGGTGAGCACATCCCGCTGGGGGCCGACTTCGCCTACACACGACGCGTGCCCATCGGCGTCTGCGTCGGCATCGGCGCCTGGAACTACCCCCAGCAGATCGCCTGCTGGAAGGCGGCACCGGCGCTCGTTTCGGGCAATGCCATGGTGTTCAAGCCCTCGGAAAACACGCCGCTCGGCGCGTTGAAGATCGCCGAGATCCTCATCGAGGCGGGGCTGCCGAAGGGGCTGTTCAACGTCATCCAGGGCGACCGGGACACCGGCCCCCTGCTCGTCGGCCACCCCGATGTCGGCAAGGTGTCGCTGACCGGCTCGGTGCCGACCGGACGCAAGGTCGCGGCCGCGGCAGCTGGCCAGCTGAAGCATGTCACCATGGAACTCGGCGGCAAGTCGCCGCTGATCGTGTTCGAGGACGCCGATCTCGACAGCGCCATCGGCGGCGCGATGCTCGGCAATTTCTATTCGACCGGACAGGTCTGCTCCAACGGCACGCGCGTCTTCGTGCAGAAGAGCGTCAAGGACCGCTTCCTCTCCGGCCTCAAGGCCCGCACGGAAAAGATCGTCATCGGCGACCCCATGGACGAAGCGACCCAGCTTGGGCCGATGGTCTCGCGGCCACAGCGCGACAAGGTGCTCGACTACATCGAGACCGGCAAGGCGGAAGGCGCAACGCTCGTCACCGGCGGCGCCATCCCCAACGACGTGCCGGCCGAAGGCACCTACATCCAGCCGACCGTCTTTGCCGATGTCACCGACACGATGACGATCGCCCGCGAAGAGATCTTCGGCCCTGTGATGTGCGTGCTGGATTTCGACGATGAGGACGAGGTCGTCGCCCGCGCCAATGCCACCGAATTCGGCCTCTCCGCCGGCGTCTTCACGAGCGACATCACCCGCGCCCACCGCGTGGTGGACAAGCTGGAAGCCGGGACCCTCTGGATCAACACCTACAATCTCTGCCCGGTCGAAATCCCCTTCGGCGGCTCGAAGCAATCCGGCTTCGGCCGCGAGAACTCGGTTGCTGCTCTCCAGCACTATACCGAACTGAAGACGGTCTATGTCGCGATGGGCAAGGTCGAGGCGCCCTATTGATGGGCGTCGCGCTCCATTACGAGATCGTCGAGATCGACGTTCAAAGCCGTGGCGATGCGCTTGAGCACATCGACCGACCCGGTCTTCTTGCCACCCTCGATCTCCGAGAGATAAGGCTGCGAGATACCGGCGGACGCGGCAAGATCGGAGACGGTGAGGCCACGATATTTGCGGAAGACAGCAATGGAGTTCTCGCCATTGGCACGTGCCTCGACGATCTCGAGCGGCCAGGTTTCCTCGCCGGCAGCGATACGGGCAAGAACGATCTGCGCCTCCAGGCTATCGACCAAATCCTCATAGTCTTCTTCACTAAGAAGAATGTAGCCCTTGCCGTCGATCGTCAGTTTCTGAATGTCGCCCATCGTCCTTCATTCCCTGTAAATGCTGCCTCTTGGACCAGCGCCGACGACAAGAACGATCTGCCCCTGATCATCGATGATCACCCGATCCTGGCCCACGCGGATACGGTACAAATCCTCGCCCTGAAGCTTCTTGATATCGACCCGCTCGCCACGTGCGTAAGCTTTGACTTTCTCGATGATCGCGGCCTTGCGTTTAGGCTGCATCGCTTGCAGCACCTTGTCGGCTTGCTCCAAGAGCACCACCGTTTTCATGCAATAAATATAGCCAATAGCTATGAAACAGACACGCGCACAGCGATAGTGGAGCTGCACTGACATGATCACAGAAGCAGATTTCGTCATCATCGGCTCCGGCTCCGCCGGCTCCGCGCTCGCCTATCGCCTGTCCGAGGACGGCCGGAACACCGTGATCGTCATCGAAGCGGGTGGGTCCGATATCGGGCCCTTCATCCAGATGCCGGCAGCGCTCGCCTGGCCGATGAGCATGAAGCGATACAATTGGGGGTATTACTCGGAGCCCGAGCCGAACCTCAACAATCGCCGCATCAGCGCACCGCGCGGCAAGGTCATCGGCGGCTCCTCGTCGATCAACGGGCTCGTCTACGTACGGGGCCACGCCGAGGACTTCAATCGCTGGGAAGCGCTCGGCGCCCGCGGCTGGGCCTATGCCGACGTGCTGCCCTATTTCAAGCGGATGGAGCACAGCCATGGCGGCGAGGAGGGATGGCGGGGCACCGACGGTCCGCTTCACGTACGGCGCGGCCCGGTGAAGAACCCGCTTTTCCATGCCTTCATCGAGGCCGGAAGCGAAGCGGCCTTCGAGATGACGGAGGACTACAACGGCTCCAAGCAGGAGGGCTTCGGCCTGATGGAGCAGACGATCCACAACGGCCGCCGCTGGTCGGCCGCCAACGCCTATCTCCGCCCGGCCCTGAAGCGGGCGAACGTCTCGCTGGCCCATGGACTGGCCCGCCGCGTCGTGATCGAGAACGGTCGTGCCATCGGCGTGGAGATCGAGCGCGGCGGCGCGATCGAGGTGATCCGAGCGAAGCGCGAGGTCATCGTCTCCGCCTCCTCGTTCAATTCGCCGAAGCTGCTCATGCTCTCCGGCATCGGGCCTGGCGCGCATCTCCAGTCGATGGGGATCGAGGTCAAGGCCGACCGCCCGGGCGTCGGCGCCAACCTTCAGGATCATATGGAGTTCTACTTCCAGCAGGTCTCCACCAAGCCGGTTTCGCTCTATTCCTGGTTGCCCTGGTTCTGGCAGGGGGTCGCCGGGGCGCAATGGCTGATGACGCGAACGGGGCTCGGCAGCTCCAACCAGTTCGAGGCCTGCGCCTTCCTGCGTTCAGCGCCGGGCCTCAAGCAACCCGACATCCAGTATCACTTCCTGCCCGTCGCCATTTCCTATGACGGCAAGGCGGCAGCCAAAAGCCACGGCTTCCAGGTGCATGTCGGCTACAATCTGTCGAAGTCGCGCGGCGCGGTGACCCTGCGCTCGTCCGATCCGAAGGCCGACCCTGTCATCCGCTTCAACTATATGAGCCATCCGGAAGACTGGGAGAAGTTCCGCCACTGCGTCCGCCTCACCCGCGAGATCTTCCGCCAGCCGGCGTTCGACACCTATCGCGGCCCGGAGATCCAGCCCGGCGAGACCGTCACAAGCGATGAGGATATCGACGCCTTCCTGCGCGAGCACCTGGAAAGCGCCTACCACCCTTGCGGCACCTGCCGCATGGGCGACGCGAACGATCTGATGGCCGTCGTGGATCCGGAAACACGCGTCATCGGCATCGAGGGCCTGCGCGTCGCCGACAGCTCCATCTTCCCGCACGTCACCTACGGCAACCTCAACGGCCCGTCGATCATGACCGGCGAAAAGGCCGCCGACCATATCCTCGGAAAACAGCCCCTGCCTCGTTCCAACCAGGAGCCGTGGGTGAACCCGCAGGCGGAAACGGGCGGGAGGCGGATGTCGTCGCTGTAGAATGTTTCAGCAATAGTGCGAAGCGATTTTGCGTTCAGTGGCTCCTAGAGACAATAGATCTGGATTTTTGCGCTTCGCAGAAAGACTGAAACGCTTGTCTGTTGTAAATCAGAACTTGAGATCTCCAAGAAACATGACGATCAGATTCTATTAATTGTCCGTCTTCGGCCGGGCCTCCTGCAGTCGGATGGAACGCAGGAAAATCATCTTAGAATGGCGACAGGGGTACATCGGCATTCAAGCCGCATGGCACGTCGACGTTATCGTGAGGTGACCGCAGCACCGCATTCTCTGTCGGGTGTTAGCGGTCTCATTCGGCAATCATGCGGACACGTCGCATCTCAAGGCCCAAGAAGTGCCACCGAAAGCGGGGCAACCTCCGTTTTTCCGCATCCGCACCGATCGGAGTGATATTTGCTCCGATCTCCGGCCATTGGAAATCCGTTTTTCTGTCTTTTATCACGCAAGACTGCGATAAAGGCTGCAACCATACAGGATAACCCATGACATCCATGTCTCTTGAAACAACTGCGGCGGCGCTGGCCCGGCAGCTGGAATGTCTCACCCTCGGCGAGAGGCTGGCGCTGGTTGCCTCTCTCGACGGGCGTGCGGTCTTCACCACCAGCCTCGGCATCGAAGATCAGGTTATCACGGCCGCCATCGGCACGGCGAAGCTCGACATCGCGGTGTCCACGCTCGAAACCGGCCGGCTGTTCAACGAGACCGTCGCCCTGATCGACACGACGGAGCAGACCTATGACATCCTTATCAAGCGCTTTCATCCCGAGCAGGCCGATATCGACGCCTATGCCGCAAGCTATGGGCTGAACGGCTTTTATGAGAGCATCGAGGCCCGCCACGGCTGCTGCGGCGTGCGCAAGGTGAAGCCGCTCGCCCGTGCGCTCGCCGGTGCGACCTACTGGATCACAGGCCTGCGCCGCGGCCAGTCCGGCAACCGCGCCGATACGCCCTTTGCCGAAGCCGATCTCGACCGCGGCCTGATCAAGATCAATCCGCTTGCAGACTGGGATATCGATACGATCCGCGCCTATGTCGTGGCCGAAGCGATTCCCGTCAATCCGCTGCACGCCCGCGGCTATCCCTCGATCGGCTGCGAGCCCTGTACGCGGGCCATCAAGCCCGGCGAGCCGGAGCGCGCCGGACGCTGGTGGTGGGAAAACGACGAAACCCGCGAATGCGGCCTGCACGTGGCGGACGCCGCTTCGCAGCCGATACCCGACACGAAGGCGATGGCCGGCAGCGCCGCCTGACGCGCGCCGCCCGACCCCGACCGAACGAGACTGGAGACCACCCGATGTCCCTGACGCTTCCGGAAACGGAACTTCACAATCCGCAGAGCGCCCGCCCGCCGCTCGACCCGCATCTCAAGGCGCTCGAGAACGAAGCCATCCACATCTTCCGCGAAGTGGCCGGCGAGTTCGAAAAGCCTGTCATGCTCTATTCCGTCGGCAAGGACAGTTCCGTCCTGCTGCACCTCGCGCGCAAGGCGTTCTACCCCGGTCGCGTGCCGTTTCCGCTGCTGCATGTGAACACCGGCTGGAAATTCGCCGAGATGATCGCGTTCCGCGACGAGATTGTCGAGCGCTACGACCTCGACCTGATCGAGCACATCAACCCGCGCGGTGCGGCGGAGAACGTTACGCCGTTCACCCACGGCTCGGCGCTCTATACCGACATCATGAAGACCGAGGGTCTGCGCCAGGCGCTGGACGCCGGCGGCTTCGATGCGGCCTTCGGCGGCGCACGCCGCGACGAGGAGGCGAGCCGCGCCAAGGAACGCATCTACTCGTTCCGCACGCCCGACCACCGCTGGGACCCGCGCAACCAGCGCCCGGAACTCTGGAACGTCTATAACGGCATGATCCGCAAGGGCGAAAGCGTGCGCGCCTTCCCGCTGTCGAACTGGACCGAGGTCGATATCTGGCGCTACATCCAGGCCGAGGAAATCCCGATCGTCCCCCTCTACTTCGCGGCGGAGCGCCCGGTCGTCGAGCGCGACGGCATGATGATCCTGGCGGAAGATCCGCGGCTGGAGCTGCAGCCGGGCGAAGCCAAGCGCCAGGAGCTGATCCGCTTCCGCACGCTCGGCTGTTTCCCGCTGACCGGCGCCATCCGCTCCAGCGCCACCACGCTGACCGACATCATCGCAGAACTCGAGACCGCGACCGTCTCCGAACGTCAGGGCCGCGCCATCGACCGGGACCAGTCCGGTTCGATGGAGAAGAAAAAACGCGAAGGATATTTCTGATGACCGTTTCCGCTTCCACAGGCAGCCATGCCTCCGGTGTCCAGGCTTCGGGCCATACAGGCGTCGGCGCGAGCGAGGCCAAGATCTCCGGCAACGTCACGGCCTTTACCGGCTCCGATGCGCGCGCACCCCGCGACAGCCGTCCCCTGCGCCTCATCACCTGCGGCAGCGTCGATGACGGCAAATCGACGCTGATCGGCCGGCTGCTCTGGGACACCAAGGCCGTCAAGGAAGACCAGGCGGCGACGCTGGCCCGCGACTCCAGCGGCAAGCAGAACGATCTCGGCCTGCCGGACTTCGCCTTGCTTCTCGACGGTCTCCAGGCCGAGCGCGAACAGGGCATCACCATCGATGTGGCCTATCGCTACTTCGCGACCGAAAACCGCTCCTTCATCGTCGCCGACACCCCCGGCCACGAGCAGTACACCCGCAACATGGCGACCGGCGCCTCCACGGCCGACCTCGCCATCCTGCTGGTCGATGCCCGCGTGGGTCTGCTCGAGCAGACGCGCCGCCATGCCACCATCGCCACGCTGATGGGCATTCGCCAGTTTGTGCTGGCGGTCAACAAGATCGACCTGACCGGCTACGATCGCGCCCGCTTCGACGCGATCAGCCATGATTTCCGCGAGCTGGCCCTGTCGCTTGGCGTGCGTCAGGTCACGGCCATTCCGGTGTCCGCGCTGAAGGGCGAGAACGTCGTTTATGACGGCCGCGCCTCCATGCCGTGGTATGACGGCCCGACGCTGGTCGAGGTTCTCGAGCTGGCCACGGTCCGCTCCGGCCAGACGACCGGCTTCCGTCTGCCGATCCAGCGCGTGTCGCGTCCGGGCGAAAGCTTCCGCGGCTATCAGGGCACCGTTGCCGGCGGCTCGGTCAAGCCGGGCGACAGCGTCGTCATCCTGCCGTCGGGCATGGTCGCGAACGTCACCAAGATCGTCACCTTCGACCTCGTGCGCAATGCGGCCGTGGCCGGCGATGCGATCACGCTCGTGCTCGATCGTCAGGTGGACGTGTCGCGCGGCGACATGATCGTCGCCATCGACAGCCAGCCCCAGACCGGCGTCGCCTTCGATGCGCAGATCGTGGCCCTGCAGCCGGACGGCATCCAGCCGAACAAGCGCTACTGGCTGAAGAGCGGCTCCCGCCGCCAGCGCGTCAGCGTCGAGCCGGTCAGCCAGCTGGACCTGAAGAGCGGCAAGTGGGGCCCCTCCGACGCGCTCTCCATGAATGCCATCGGCAAGGTGCATCTCGCCTTCGACGAGCAGGCCATGTTCGACGCCTACGAGCAGAACCGCACCACGGGCGCCTTCATCCTGATCGACCCCGACACCAACAACACGGTGGCGGGCGGCATGATTACGGGCAAGCGCTCTTCGCTCGGCGGCATCCACACCGAGGAAACCCGCGTCCTCCTGTCCCTGCCCGCCGATCTTGCGGACCGGATCCTTGCCAGCGACCTCGTTACTGGCCGCCGCGACGAACTGGAAGTCCGCCGCCTTACAGCCGCTCGCGCGCAGGATCTGCTGGATTCGCTCGACGGCTGATACCCGGAGGCGCGAAAAGGTAAGCCTTGACCTTCCAAGCGTTGGAAGCCCTATCATGGGGACGTATCTGAAAGGAGACGTCCCCATGACTGTGTTCGACATACCCGACATGACCTGCGGCCACTGCAAGAGCACGGTGGAAAACGCGATCCGCAGCGTCGACGGCCAAGCCAAAGTGCGCATCGACCTTGCGACGAAAACGGCGAATGTCGAAACCGACGCGAGCGCCGAAGAGATCGCCGCCGCGATTTCGGCCGCCGGCTACACGCCCGGTCTTCGCGCCCCGCTCTGATCCATCCGCCGACCCACGCCGCATCATCTGGTCATTCCCGGCATACCACCGTCATGCCCCTTGACCTTCCCATGATGGGAAGCACTACCTATATCGGCAGATGACACACGGGATGCTCCCTATGACCGCCCACACTCCGCTTCAACCACCTCTGACCGCCTCGAAGACGACGACCTTCGCCATCGACGGCATGAGTTGCGCCTCCTGCGTGGCGCGGGTCGAAAAGGCCATTGCCGCCTTGCCCGGCGTTGTGGGCGCCAGCGTCAACCTCGCAACCGAGCGGGCAACCGTGACCCATGACGCGGCCCTTGAGACGAGAAAAATCGTCGCGGCAATCGAGACCGCCGGCTATACGCCAAGGCTCGTCACCCACGCCTTTCCCATCGAGGGCATGAGCTGCGCATCCTGCGTGGCGCGTGTGGAAAAGGCGCTGGCGGCCGTGCCCGGCGTGCAGGAGGCCAGCGTCAATCTGGCGACGGAGACCGCGACCGTAAGGCTGGTCGAGGGCACGGATATCGCGGGGATCGAGGCTGCCGTGATCAGGGCCGGCTACGCTGTGCGGCCTGAGGCCGAAGGCGAGCCGGAGACCGATACGGGCGAGACCGGAGACCGCCAGTCGCGCGAAGCCAGCCGGCTCGCCCGCGCCTTCACCGTCGCGGCCGTGCTCACCCTGCCGCTCTTCCTCCTAGAAATGGGCGCGCATGTCGTGCCCGCTATCCACGACGCTGTGATGGCGACGCTCGGCATGGACATGAGCCGCCGGCTGCAATTCGTGCTGGCAACGCTGGTTCTCTTCGGGCCGGGTCTCACCTTCTTCCGCAAGGGCGTGCCCAGCCTGCTGCGGCTTGCGCCCGATATGAATGCGCTGGTCGTGCTCGGCACGTCGGCCGCGTGGTCCTATTCGCTCGTCGCGACCTTCCTGCCATCCGTGCTGCCACCGGGCACCGACAATGTCTATTTCGAAGCCGCCGCCGTCATCGTCACGCTCATCCTGCTCGGCCGGATGCTGGAAGCGCGCGCGAAAGGCCGCACCGGCCAGGCGATCCGCCGGCTGATGGGTCTCCAGGCGCGCACCGCGCGCGTGGTCCGGGCAGAGGGCGTGGTAGAGGTTCCCATCAGCGCGGTGAAGCCCGGCGATCGCGTGCTGATCCGCCCGGGCGAGAAAATCCCCGTCGACGGCGAGGTCGTGGAGGGCCGCTCGCTGGTCGATCAGTCGATGATGACGGGCGAGCCCCTGCCCGTCGCGGTCTCCGAGGGCGCATCCGTCGTCGGCGGCACGATCAACGGCACGGGCACCTTCACCTTCGTCGTGACGAAGACCGGAGCGGACACGCTGCTGTCGCAGATCATCCGCATGGTCGAGACGGCGCAAGGCGCAAAGCTGCCGATACAGGCGATGGTGGACCGCATCACAGCACGCTTCGTGCCCGCGGTGCTCGCCGCCGCGCTCCTGACCTTCGTAGCATGGCTGATCCTCGGGCCGACGCCGTCGCTGGCCCATGCGACGATCAATGCCGTCGCCGTCCTGATCATCGCCTGCCCCTGTGCCATGGGTCTGGCGACGCCGACCTCCATCATGGTCGGCACCGGACGCGCGGCCGAACTCGGCATCCTCTTCCGCAAGGGCGATGCGTTGCAGGGCCTGCGCGACGTGGAGGTCGTCGCCTTCGACAAGACGGGAACGCTGACCCAAGGAAAACCTACACTTACCGATTTCATCGTCATGCCCGGCTTCGAGCGGGCCGGCGTGCTTCGGCGGATCGCAAGCCTGGAGGCACGGTCCGAACACCCGATCGCCGCGGCCATCGTCGCCTCGGCCGAGCGGGACGGCATCCCCCTTGCGAACATCACCAACGTCGCCGCCCTGCCCGGCTCCGGCATCGAAGGCACCATCGACGGAGAGGTCGTGCTGGTCGGCTCCGACCGCGCCATGCGCGAAAGCGGCATCGACGTTTCCGCGCTTGCCACGCAGGCGGCCGAGCTTGGCGATGCCGGCAAGTCGCCGCTCTATGCGGCCATCGGCGGCCGGCTTGCAGCCATGATCGCCGTCTCCGATCCGGTCAAGGACGGCAGCGCCTCCGCCATCGGGGCCCTGAAGGCCGAGGGCCTCAAGGTGGTGATGATCACCGGCGACAGCAGCCGCACCGCCCATGCCATAGCCCGCGCGCTCGGCATCGACGAGGTGGTGGCGGACGTCCTGCCCGGCGGCAAGGTCGAGGCGGTTCGGGCGCTGCGGAAAGACGCCCGTGTCGCTTTCGTCGGCGACGGTATCAACGACGCGCCGGCATTGTCGGAAGCCGATATCGGCATCGCTCTCGGGACGGGAACCGACATCGCCATGGAAAGCGCCGATGTCGTGCTGATGTCGGGCGATCTCGCCGGCGTGCCGCGCGCCATCGCGATCAGCAGGGCGACGATCCGCAACATTCGCCAGAACCTGTTCTGGGCTTTCGCCTACAATGTCGGCCTCGTGCCGGTGGCCGCGGGCATCCTCTACCCCGTGAACGGCACGCTGCTGTCTCCGATGCTTGCCGCCGGCGCCATGAGCCTTTCCAGCGTCTTCGTCCTCGGCAACGCTTTGCGGCTGCGCCGTTTCTCACCCGCGACCCCGCCGCACAGGATGCCATCATGAACATCGGCGAAGCCTCCAGAGCCTCCGGCATCTCCGCAAAGATGATCCGCTATTACGAGCAGATCGGCCTGATCGCCCCCGCGCATCGCAGCGAGGCGCAATATCGCACTTACGCCGACACCGACATCCACACGCTGCGCTTCATCCGTCGCGCCCGCGACCTCGGCTTTTCCGTCGAGCAGATGAAGACCCTGCTGGCGCTCTGGCATGACCGCGCACGCGCCAGCGGCGACGTGAAGGCGATCGCGCTCGAGCATATCGCCGAACTCGACCGCAAGGCCGCCGCCATCGCCGCGATGACCGCGACGCTGCGCCATCTCGCCAGCAACTGCCACGGCGACGCCCGGCCGGATTGCCCGATCCTCGACGATTTCGCCGATGCGCCACCGGAGACGGACATGCCTGAGGTTTCCGCCCGTTTCGGACGCGCGAACATCGGCTAGCCGTTTCGCACCTCGAGCATTGTCGCCCAGCCTCCACACGATATGATGGCCCGGCATCGAACGGGAGAGCCTGCATGTTTCTGACGGAGAGGGATCTGATCGAACTCGTGGCCTTCCGGCACGATTTGCACCGACACCCGGAGCTCTCGGGCGAGGAGCGGGAAACGGCGGCGCGGGTGCAGGCGCATCTGGCGGCCCTCAAGCCCGACCGCGTGATCACCGGCCTTGGCGGCCATGGCGTGGCGGCCGTGTTTTCAGGCGTCGAAACGGGGCCGACGCTGCTGTTCCGTTGCGAGCTGGACGCCTTGCCGATCCCCGAAATCTCCGATGCCCCGCACCGCTCCGACATCCCCGGCAAGGGACACCTTTGCGGGCATGACGGACATATGGCGATCCTCGCAGCGCTCGGCCGCGGCCTTGCGCGGCGGCGGCCCGTCCACGGGCGCGTGGTGCTGATGTTCCAGCCGGCCGAGGAAACCGGTGCGGGCGCTGCCGCCGTGCTTGCCGATCCCGCCTTCGCCGACATCCGGCCGGATCTGTCCTTTTCGCTGCACAACCTGCCGGGTCTGCCGCTCGGCCATGTCGCGCTCGCCGCCGGCCCCGTCAACTGCGCCTCGCGCGGCCTGCGCATCAGTCTCGATGGCAAGACGGCACATGCCTCCATGCCCGAAACGGGCATCTCCCCGATGCAGGCCGTCTCCCGCCTGATGCCACAGCTGACGGAACTGGGCAGAGGCACCTTTCCCTCGGCGGATTTCGCCATGGTGACGCTGACCCATGCCGTCCTCGGCGAACCGGCCTTCGGCATCGCGCCCGGCCGCGCGGAAGTTTGGGCGACGCTGCGCACGCTCACGGATGCCGGCATGGCCGACCTCTGCGCCCGCGCCGAATCCCTGATCTCGGAAACGGCCGCACAAGAGCGGCTGGCCCTGTCCTACCACTACGAGGATATCTTCCATCATTGCGAAAATGCGCCGGAAGCCGTCGCGCATCTGCGGCAGGCCTTGATCGATGAGGGCATCGACCACGACGAGGCCGGGCTGCCGATGCGGGCTTCGGAGGATTTCGGCCGGTTCGCCGCCTGCGGCCCCTCGGCCATGCTGTTTCTCGGCAGCGGCGAGACACATCCGGCGCTCCACAATCCCGATTACGATTTCCCGGATGTGCTGATCGAGCGCGGCGCGCGCATCTTCCTGCGGGTCATCGACACTGTATTAGAATTGTCGTAAATTCGGATGATGGGTTGTCACAGCCCTTGTCTCGCCATGATGGCACCCCATCTGTTGTGCACTGCACCATGCGCCACCCGATGCTCCCCGGGGTCCGGCCCAGAGCCTGGAGATGGCCCATGCGAAAATTATCCGATACGATCGAACGTCTGGCGCGCCTCAAGGCACGCCCGGACGGTCTGCAACCGGCCACATCCGGTTTGCAGCCGCTTGAGATCGTCGGCAGCAATCCCGGCGCGCTCACCGCCTGGTACCGCACGCCTGACAAGACGAAGGCCGCGCCGCCTCTGGTCGTCGTGCTCCACGGCTGCACCCAGAATGCCGCCGGCTACGATCGCGGCTCCGGCTGGTCGGCGCTGGCGGAGGATTACGGCTTCGCCGTCCTCTTCCCCGAGCAGAGCCGCGGCAACAACGGCAATCTCTGCTTCAACTGGTTCTCGAAACCCGACGTGACGCGCGGGTCGGGCGAGGTTCTCTCGATCCGGGAGATGATCGCCACGATGATCTCCGATCATGGGGTCGATCCGCGCCGCGTCTATGTCACCGGGCTGTCGGCCGGCGGGGCCATGGCGAACGCGCTGCTCGCCACCTATCCCGAAATCTTCGCCGGCGGCGCGATCATCGCCGGCCTGCCCCATGGCGTCGCCGGCAGCGTGCCCGAAGCCTTCGACCGCATGCGCGGCCATGGCCTGCCGGACGCGGACGGGCTGCAGGCGCGGCTCGCCGCGGCCTCCCCGCACAAGGGCCCCTGGCCGACCGTCTCGATCTGGCAGGGCACGGCGGACAACACCGTCGCCGACACCAATGCCGGCGCGCTCATCGACCAGTGGCGCGGCGCGCTCGGCGTCGTCGAACGTCCGGAACGGGTCGAAACCGTCGATGGGCAGGAGCGGCACATCTGGGTGGACACCACCGGGCGCGAGGTGCTGGATCTGTTCCTCGTGCGCGGCATGGGCCATGGCACGCCGCTCGACCCGCAGAGCGGTTACGGCGAAGCGGCCCCCTATATGCTGGATGTCGGTATCGCCTCGACGGTCCACATCGCCCGCAACTGGGGTATCATCCCCTCATTCGAGAAGAAGGTGCATCGCGCGGCATCGGCAAGTGCGCAGCCCAAAGGCAGGGACGCGTCTCCGCGGACCTCCGCCCCCTCGCCGGCCAAGCCTGAAAACGTCAAGCCGGAAAGCGTCAAGCCCGAAAGCGTGAAGGACGTCATCGAGAACGCCCTGCGGGCTGCAGGCCTGATGAAATAGGCGCCCGCCGCGCCCGCAACCTTGCGGAAACGCTCTTTCCCGACATTCCCGCTCTGGACCGCCGACGGCGGCTGAGGCAAAGTCGGCGCTGACACCACACGACCCCGGCCGCATGCGGTGGGCAGCCTGCGGTACACGTCGCCGAAGAGGATATCGGGGGATGACGCAAGAGCGATGAACTTCTTCGAGAGCCTCCTCGTCCTCCTTCTCGTCGCCATCGCCCTCCTGCAGGTGTCGCGGCGGCTGTCGGTGCCGTATCCCTCGATGCTGGCCATGGCCGGCGTTGCGGCGGCGCTGGTGCCAGGCGTTCCCTATATCGCGCTGGAGCCGGAAACGGCGCTGGCCCTGTTCATCGCGCCGGCCCTGATGGATGCCGCCTTCGATTTTCCGGTCAACACCGCACGGCGCTACTGGGCGGCGTTGATCGTCTTTGCGGTCGGCGGCGTCGTGGCGACGGCCGCCGCCGTCGCCTTCATCGGCTGGTCCTATGCCGGCCTGCCCATCGCCGCCGCCCTCGTGCTCGGCGCCATCGTCGCGCCGCCGGATGCCGCGGCCGCGACCGCCGTTCTCTCCGGCATGTCCATTCCCCGCAGCACGGATGCCGTCCTGCGCGGCGAGAGCCTGTTCAACGACGCGGCCGCCCTGCTGATCTTCGGCGCAGCCTTGTCGGTCCAGACGTCCGGCGGGCTCGGACCGACAGTCGCCCTGCATTTCGCCATCGCGGCACCGGGCGGCATCCTGCTCGGCATGGCCGCGGCCTGGTTTTCCGCCCGCGTCACCGGCTATGTCGCGGGAACGCTCGGCGGCAACCTCCTGCAATTCGTCCAGACATTTCTTCTCTGGATCGTCGCCGAACATCTCGGCCTGTCGGCCGTGCTCGCCATCGTCGCCTTCGCCATGACCATCGCGGCCAGCAGCACCAGTCGCTCCTCCGCCCGCATGCGCGTCCAGTCCTATGCCGTCTGGAGCGCGGTCGTCTTCGTGCTCAACGTCATGGCCTTCCTGCTGATGGGCATGCAGGTGCGCGATATCATCGGCGGCATGACGACCGAGAGACTGATCCATGCATCAAGCTTCATCGCTGCTGTCGTGATCACCGTTATCGTGGTCCGTTTCGTCATCTGCATCGGCTTCAACCGCGTTCGCAATGCCTTGCTGAGCGGCGAGGAGCCGACGGATGTGCGGCAGTCGGTTCTGGCAGCCTGGTGCGGCATGCGCGGCCTCGTCACGCTGGCGACGGCGTTCGCACTACCCTCCGATTTCCCCCAGCGGGATCTCGTGCTGCTGGCCGCCTTCGCCGTGGTCCTCGCAACCCTCGTCCTCCAAGGCTTGACGCTCGCGCCGCTCATCCGGCTGCTCGGGCTCGACCGGCGCGAACAGGGCGCCCGCGACATGACCGGTTTCCGGCTCGAAATCGCCTCGGCCGGGCTCGACCGGATCGGCGACCGGACGGGACGGGAGGCCGAACTGGTGCGGACCAAGTTTGCCATCGAACGCGCCGCTCTGGCCGATACCGAAGGTGCCGATGCGCTGCAGGCCTATCGTGCGCTGGCGCTGGAGGCGATCGACGCCCAGCGCAAGGCACTGGAGCGACTGCGAACCGGCAACCGGCTCAATGTCGACGAGTACAATCTGCTCCTGGAAGAGATCGACTGGCGCGAACTCGCTGTCCTGCCCGACGACCAGCGACGCATCGAGGAGACCTGACTGCGCTGTGCGCGGTTACCTGGTCGGAAAGAACCGATTATCGGGACGTGGCAGGCCGAGATGATCGCGCAGCGTCGTGCCTTCGTACGCCTTGCGGAACCGGCCGCGCCGCTGGAGTTCGGGAACGAGCCGATGCGCCACATCATCGAGCCCTTGCGGCAGGTAGGGAAAGACCACGTTGAAGCCATCCGAGCCTTCCGCGTCGATCCAGGTCTCCATCTCGTCGGCAACGCTTTCCGGCGTTCCAACGAAGGCAAGGCCGGAATAGCCGCCATAGCGCTGCGCCAGCTGCCGCACGGTCAGTCCCTCGGTTTCGGCCAGCTTCAGCACCTGCTGGCGGCCCGTCTTGCTGGCGTTCGTTTCGGGAAGGTCGCGCGGCAGCGGCGCATCGAGAGCAAAGCCAGAGGCATCGAGGCCGAGCGCGATCGACAGGGAGGCGATGCCGCTTTCGAAATGCACCAGACTGTCGAGCAGCGCGCGCTTGGCCTTCGCTTCGTCGATCGTATCGCCGATGATGATGAAGGCGGCCGGCAGGATCTTCAGGTGGTCCCGTGACCGGCCGAGCGCTTCCAGCCGCCCCTTGATATCGGCGAAAAGCTCCTGCCCGCCCGCGAGATCGCGCGGCGCGGCGAAGATCACCTCCGCCGTTTCCGCGGCAAGCTGGCGGCCGGGCTCGGATTGTCCCGCCTGCACGATGACGGGCCAACCCTGCGGCGGGCGGGCGATGTTGAGCGGACCGCGCACGTTCAGGCTCGGCCCGTGATGGTCGAGCACATGCATCCGCTCGGGGTCGAAGAACAGCCCGCTTTCCTGATCACGCAGGAAGGCGTCGTCGGCAAAACTGTCCCAGAGGCCGGTGACGACATCGAAGAACTCGCGTGCGCGGCGATAGCGCTCGCCATGCTCCACATGCTCGTCGAGGCCGAAATTTCGCGCGGCATCCGGGTTGGATGTCGTGACGATGTTCCAGCCAGCCCGGCCGTCGCTGATGTGATCGAGCGAGGCGAAGCGCCGGGCGATGTGATAGGGCGCATCGAAGGTTGTCGAGGCCGTTGCAACGAGGCCGATCCGTTCGGTGACGGCGGCAAGGGCCGAGAGCAGCGTGAAGGGCTCGAACGACGTCACCGTGTGGCTGCGCTTCAGCGCTTCCACCGGCATGTTGAGCACGGCGAGATGATCGGCCATGAAGAACGCGTCGAACTTCGCCGCCTCCAGCGTCTGCGCGAAGCGCTTCAGGTGCCCGAAGCTGAAATTCGCGTCCGGTGCGGATCCCGGATAGCGCCAGGCGCCGGTGTGCAGGCTGACAGGCCGCATGAAGGCGCCGAGATGCATCTGCTTGGACATGGACACTTCCTTGGGTTCGCCCGGCGCCGACATGCCGGGCCTTGAAACGGAAACGGGAACGGCGTCAGCGATGGTCCAGGCGATCGACCAGACGGTCGCCCAGCCACTGGATGGCGCAGACGAGCACGATGAGGACGACGACCACCGCGACCATGACCGTGGTCTCGAAGCGCTGATAGCCATAGCGGATCGCGAGATCGCCGAGCCCGCCGGCGCCGATGGCACCGGCCATGGCCGAGGCGCCGATCAGCGTGACGAGCGTGACGGTGAAGCCGGCGACGATGCCGGGCAGCGCCTCGGGCAGCAGCACCTCACGCACGATCGTCCAGCGATTGCCGCCCATGGAGCGCACCGCCTCGATGAGCCCGCGATCGACCTCGCGCAGCGACACCTCCGCGATGCGCGCGTAGTAGGGCGTCGCGGCAATGGAGAGCGGCACGATCGCCGCCCAGGTTCCGATCGAGCTGCCGACGATGAAGCGCGTGACGGGGATCAGCGCGACGAGGAGAATGATGAACGGCACAGAGCGGAAACCGTTGACGACGGCGCCGAGCACGCGGTTGACCCACAGGTTCTCCGATATGCCGCCCTTGCCGGTCATGACGAGGGCAAGGCCGAGCGGCAGGCCGGCGACCAGCGAGATGATGCCGGAGGCGAGCGTCATCAATACGGTCTCCCAGAGGGACCGCATCAGAAGATCAAACATGATCGGCGACATGACCCGTGGTCTCCACATGGGCGCCGTGGCGCGTCAGAAAAGCGATCGCCTGCGGCAGCGAGGCGCCGGGGGCAAGCGTGATGAAGAAGCGGCCGACCGACTGCCCCTGGATATGATCGATGCCGCCATGCACGAGACGAATGGGCGCACCCAGCTCGATGGAGAGCGCGGGAAGCAGCGTCGCAGCCTCGGGGCCGACGAGATCGACGCTGAGGACCGTCTCGCCGCTCGCCGCAAGCGCCGTGCCGATGGCGGGCGGCAGGCTGGGGCGGATGGCGCCGAGCAAGCTCTTCGTGGTCGACGCCTTCGGATCTGAAAATACCGACCAGACCGGCCCATCCTCGACGATCTTCCCGGCATCGATGACCGCGACACGGTCTGCGACGCCGCGCACGACCTCCATCTCATGGGTGATGAGCAGGATCGTGAGGCCGAGCCGCGTGTTGATGTCCTTCAGAAGTGCCAGGATCGACGCCGTCGTCTCGGGATCGAGGGCCGATGTCGCCTCGTCGGACAACAGGAGCGCCGGCCGCGCCGCCAGCGCCCGGGCGATGCCGACCCGCTGCTTCTGCCCGCCGGAAAGCGCCGAAGGATAGGCATCGGCCTTGGCCGAAAGGCCGACAAGGTCGAGCAGATCCGCCGCGCGCTTGCGCCGCTCGGCGCGGGGCATGCCCTCGATCTTCAGCGGCAGCATGACGTTTTCCGCCACCGTTTTGGCCGAAAGCAGGTTGAAGTGCTGGAATATCATACCGATACGGCGGCGCACGGGCTGAAGCTCGGCTTCCGAAAGTCCGGTAATGTCCCTGCCCTCGATCTCGATCGACCCGCGATCCGGGCGTTCCAGACCGTTCAGGCAGCGGATCAGCGTCGACTTTCCGGCACCGCTGCGGCCGATAATGCCGAGCACTTCGCCCTTGCGCACCGAAAGCGAAATGCCGTCGAGCGCCGCCGTCTCGCCGAAATGGCGGAAGACGCCGTCGAGCCGCACGACAGGCGCCTCCGCAGTGTCCTCGACGCGCCGGTCGGTGCCGGACGTCTCCCGGCGGTCAGCGTCAGCCAAGACGTCCCTGGCGATCGCGCTGGCAGTGATTGTCATTATCAAGTCCTTCCTCGCCGCAACGGCGAACGGCTCGCGGCAGCCGGGGCCGCGAGCCGTTTCCTGTCTTTCACGCAGTGAGCGTCAGTATGCGCTGATGCCCGTGCCCTTGTACACACGGTCGAACTCGGCTTTCACCGTCTCGTTCTGGTAGGACGAAACCAGCGTCTTCACCCAGGGCGCATCCTTCTGGTCTTCCTTGACCGCGATGAAGTTGCGGTAGGGGTTGCCATCCACGGGCTCCTGCGCGATCCGGTTGTCCGGCGTCAGGCCGCTCTTCAGCGCCCAGTCGGTGTTGACGACGGCCGCGTCGAGATCGTCGATGGAGCGCCCGACGATGCCGGCGTCCAGCTCCTTGATCTCGAGCTTTTTCGGGTTTTCCTCGATATCGGTGATCGTCGCGAGAATGCCCGTGCCGTCCTTCAGTTTGATCAGGCCTTCGTTCTGCAGCACGCGCAGGGCGCGGCCCTCGTTCGACGGATCGTTCGGCACGCCGATCACAGCGCCTTCCGCAAGATCCGCGATCTTGGAGGCCTTGCGCGAATAGACGCCGATCGGCCAGACGCCGGTATAACCCACGGGCGTGATCTTGTAGCCGTGCTGCTTGATCTGGTTTTCGAGATAGGGAAGATGCTGGAAGGCGTTGGCATCGATTTCGCCGCGCTCCAGGGCCTCGTTTGGCTGGGTATAATCGTTGAACACGACGGTTTCGACCGACAGGCCCTTCTTGCCGGCTTCGGCGACGACGACGCGCCAGACATCCTCGTCCTCGCCGCTCATGATCCCGACCTTCACGGAGGTCTTGTCCTGCGCCAGAGCCGGCAACGGCCCGACGGAGACGAAAGCGGCAACGGCGGCGGATGCGGCGAGCGCCAGGCCGGCGCGGCGGGAGAAGGCGGTCTTTTCGATGAGGGCGGCCAGGGTTTTCTTCATGACGGGTCTGCTTTCGCTCTTGGGAGGAGGACGCTTTAGAGAGTGCCCTGAAAAATTGCAAATGCCGACATATGAAGCAACGAAGGATGGCCTGCCGATCGGCGCTGCCGGAGAAATTTGGTCCAAAGTCTCGGGCGGTCGCGCAAACTCATTCTGGACGCTTGGTAAGCCGCTGTTTCTACAGAGCGCCGCCGTGCTGCATGCGGAGGATCACGGCACGGCGATATCGAAGCGGCTCGCCATCGTGACGGAGGTGAAGTCGTCCACCAGCACGGTCACGCGCACGGTCCAGGCGCCCCCGACCGGCAGCACGAAGCCCTCCGCCTGAAAAACCCCGTCTTTACCGCGCCGCGCCGCGCGCGTGAAAGGCCCGACGCCGCTGGCGGGATTGTCGAGCTCCACCGTGATCGACAGCGGATCGATGGACTGCCCGTCGAACATCAGATCCTGTAGGGATATGCGCACCGGCCCGGTTCGTGCCGGCGCGATCGAGAGCGTCGCCATCAGCCCCTGTTCGGCCACCTGCCGCTCCTGAACGGGCGGGACCGACGACGCCAGTGCCCGGGGTGGCGGCGTGAAGCGCCAGAAGCCGAGGACGGCGAGCACCAGCGTGCCGAGCACGACCTCCGCGACGATGCTGCGCCGGAGACGACGCAGGGCGTCGGGCGATCCATCTGCCGCAGGGCGGCTCCAGAGAAAACGGTTCGCCGCCGCCAGCAGAACCAGAAGCGCGACGATGGCCAGCTTGGCGAGCAACACCTGGCCGTAAGCGGTCGCCCACAGGTTCGACAGCGTCTGCACCTGCACGATCGCCAGCAGCAGGCCCGAGGCAACGAGCACCGAGAGAACGAGCGGGATGAGACGCGAGAACAACAGAAGCGCCGCACGATCGGGATTCCGCACCGACGACGGTCGGCTGGAACCGCGCAGCGCTGCCAGAAGCGGCAGGAGACCGCCGACCCAGGCCATGGCGGAAAGCATATGCAGAACAACGGCAGGAACGGTCGCAAACCGCGGCGGCGCCGTCACCGCGTGCCCCGCCGTCGCGGTCGCGAGGGCCGCCAGTGCGAAGGCAAGCCCGGCAAGTCCCAGACGAAGATGAACATGGCGGATCCGGAGCGACACGAGTGCCGCAACCATGGCTGCGGCGCCGACCAATGCGGCCCGGCCATAGGCGGTGGCCGTGAGACCGGCGGACCAGACCGCAGCCGGGACCCATCCGGCCGGCGCCTCTCCGAGAGCATCGAAGCCCTGAAATGCGATCCAGACCGGCGTGGCGACAATGCCGAGCCAAAGGAAGAGCGCAACGCGCGCGGAGCCGCCCGAACCGGCCTCTCCGCGCAAATGACGCTCCCGAAAAAACAGCGCCGCCCATCCCGCCCCGCCGACACCGATGACGAGGCCGGCCATGGCCAGCAGGCGGGACACCCAGAGACCGGCCGATGTCACGGGGTCGATCGCCGATGCCCTCCCCGGCCCGCTCGCACTGGCGCTGCCGACCGAAAACAGCAACCCACCGCCGATCGGATGTCCGTCCGCAGACGTCACGCGCCACGAGAGGCTGTGCGTGCCGGGAACAAGCCCGGCCGGAAGCGCCACGACGAGCCGCGCCATGCCCGAGCCGGAGCCGGCCACGGGCAGCACATCTACCTGTCCCACGGGGTCGCTCAGCCGGAAAACGAGAGGATCGACCGGCTCGGAGAACGTCAGCACGATCTGACGTGGCGAAGCCTCAAGAACCGCACCATCCACCGGATCGGACGCGACGAGCTGCGCATGCGCAAAGGCGCTCCCGGCGCTTGCCAGGAGAAGCAGCAGCCATGTCAGGAAAACGACGAGGTGGAACACGGGCCGATTGCCACGCATCATGACAGCCCCGGAGAAGGCCAGAGCGTCCATGCCGCTTGCGTCCGGGCGCGGCGCTGGCAAGCCGATCCGAACGCCGATACCGACGAAGCGCGGTCCCTTTGCCCATGCAGACACGTCATAAAGGTGCGGTGCTCCGCAATGCCGGCTCTCCGATTCTACACCGGCGGATCAGGGTTTCACATCGAAAGCCGGAGCCGGCTTGCCGGGTTCGCCAGCCTCCGGCCCCGCGGGAATGTCGATCCACCGCTCGGCCGCATCGCCGCACTGCTGGACGATCGGCACATAGACCCGGCCCTTTGCATCCGCGGCGACCTTGGCCGTGAAGGCAAACTCCGCGTGTTCGGCCGCGGCGATCGTGCCGCCGGTCCAGGCGATCTGCGCCCGTTTCGCGCTCGCTCCGGTTCCTCCGCCAGCGGGTGTCACCACAGCCGTCCAGCCGGGCTTTTCCTGCGGCGCGATGGCGGAGAGAACGCCGGGCACGGCGACCCGCAGACCGGTCGTCGCCGCACCGGCGCAGCCATGCGGGATCTTCAGCACGAAGGTCGTCGTCTGCCCCGCCTTCACGCCCTTCGTGGCAATGGTGACATGCGCCGCGGCCGGTCCTGCGGCAAGAACGAGGCCGGCCGCAAGGGCGATCGTGCCCGCGGCCCGAATGCGGGACGGTGCGGCGGTTCGGGAAGATTGCACGGGATGCCTCATCGTCTGCCTCTTTCTGCGTCCGCGCCGACCGGACCGCGGCCATGCCGATATGCACGACAGCGAGGGACGCGCGACATCGAATGGCGCAGATCTAGCGCGCGATCCGGCATCGGGGAAGACGGGGCCGGGCCGAAGGCCTGCGGCTATCCGGCGCGGCGCTATCGGTAGGCGGCGGATCGCTCGGCGAGAGCCGGCTGCGCGTCCACGGCCGTGCCGCCCTCGACATCCGCCCTGAAGGCATCGAAGAGCGCATAGCCCTGCGCCCACCGGCCATAGCCGCTGGCGATGTTGATATGGCCGGCAGCGCCGATCGTATGAAGCGGCGATTCGAGGTCGTCCCGCAGCCGATCAAGCTCGCCCGGCGCCATGTAGGGATCATCGAGGCTGCCGATGATGAGGCTTGGAAAGGGCAAGGGCGTCGCCGGCACTGCGGCAAAGGACAGATGTCCCGGATGCAGCGTCTCGGTCCGCCGGAGATCGCAGGGCGCGACGAGAAAGGCACCTCTAACACGCCGCGCCGACGGGCGCTGGCCGAGATGCGCCGTCAGCAGGCAGCCGAGGCTGTGCGCGATGATATAGGTCTCACCGCCCGCCTCGACCGCCGCGTCCAGTGCCGAAAGCCAGGTTTCGAGGTCCGGATGCTCCCAGTCCGCCTGCTGCAGCATGCGCGTCTGCGGCCTTTCCGCGTGCCAGATCCTCTGCCAGTGCCCGTCGCCGGACCCGAAAAGACCGGGAACGATGAGCACCTGGACCGCAGAACCGGGTGGCCCTGGGGTCCTGGCCGGGATCGGGCCTGCACGCTCGACCCTCGTCATCCGCGATGCCGCCCGAAACAGGCGCGTTCCCGGGAACAGGCGCCTAGTACCATGGCCCGCCTGCCATGCCCCAGTAGAACATCTCTTCGGAGCGATGCGACGATCGCCGCTCGTCGCCGTCCGTGTGCTGCCCGCTCCGCTCGGAGACCTCGTGCTCGCCGAGGGATATGCGGGTCTGTGCCGCATCGGCCCCGATGCCGGGGAAGCCGTTGCTTCGAAACGCCTCGATGCTCGATTTCAGAATGGCCATCATCGCTCGTCCCTCGCTGGGTTGGTGTCGAACATAGCCCCCGGTAAACGGTCCGGGCCGCAGGCGCTCCGGTTCCGCGGGGCCGCCTGCAAGCCGGCGCCATGCCGGCTGCAGCGACCATCAAACCCTTTAGTCTACAATTTTGGTAGAAAGGAATTGGCGTTGCGCACGCCCCCGGGAAACTGTTTTTCCGCAGAGGCCGCGAAACCCGGAACGGCCGGCCCCATACCCAGCGTCGATGCGAGGAACCCATCGGATGGCTCCTCGCATCGACAGAGGTATCACCTCGCGCCCGGCCAGCGATGCATGGCCCCGACATGCGTGTCGGGAAGCCGATCCCCCCGGCCGAACAGGCGGTTCCGGAACGAGCCCTCGCCGTAGGCCGTCTTGTAGAGCCCGCGCTCCTGCAGCACCGGCACGACATGGTCGATCACGTCCTCGTAGCTTTCCGGCACCACCGTGCGGGTGATGTTGAAGCCGTCGATCTCGCCCTCCTCGACCCATTGTCCAAGAGCCGTGGCGACCTCCGCCCCCGTGCCCACCAGCACCGGATAGCGCCCGCCGAGCGCGGCTTCCTCCAGAATGCGCCGGCGCGTCCAGCCGGCCGCGCGCGCGACCTCGACCGCCGACTGGCTGGCATTCGACACGCCATAGGTGATCGGCGCATCGAGATCATATTGCGCAAAATCGATGCCGGTGCTGGCCGCGAAATGCGCAAGCCCCGCTTCCGGATTGGCATGCGCCAGATAGTCCGCATGCTTCTCGCGGGCGATGGCGCCAGTCTCGCCGGTGACGATGGTAATGCCGACGAAGATGCGCAGCGCGTCCGCGCCTCGGCCGGCATCGGCCGCTTCCTGTCGCAGCTGCCGGGCCGTCTTGCGCGCCGCGGCGGGGCTGGTGGCGGTGATGAAGATGCACTCCCCGTGGCGGGCGGCGAAGGCGCGGCCGCGGCCGGAGGTTCCCGCCTGGTAGAGAAGCGGCGTGCGCTGGCGCGACGGCTCGGCCAGGTGGATGCCGTGCGAGCGGTAAAAGGGCCCGTCATGGGCGATGGGCCGGACACGGGCGGAATCGGCATAGATCCGCGCCGCCTTGTCGCGCCGCACGGCATCGTCCGCCCAGCTTCCCTCCCACAGCTTGTAGAGCACCTCCATATAGTCGTCGGCCCGGTCGTAGCGGCTGTCGTGCTCGGCCTGGCCGGCGTCGCCCAGCGCCCGCGCCGCGCTGTCGAGATAGCCGGTGACGATGTTCCAGCCGATGCGCCCCTGCGTCAGGTGATCGAGCGTCGAGAAACGGCGGGCGAAAAGGTAGGGCGCTTCCGCGCTCTGGTTGGCCGTGACGCCGAAGCCGAGATTGTCCGTGACGGCCGCCATGGCGGAGATCAGCATGGCGGGATCGTTGACCGGCAGCTGGATCGACTCGCGGAGCGTGAGATCCGCCGACCCGCCATAGACATCGTAGACGCCGATGATATCGGCAAGAAACAACCCGTCAAACAGCCCCCGCTCCAGCGTGCGGGCGAGCGCAGTCCAGTAGGGCAGCGTCGTGTAGAGATGCGACTGGTCGCGCGGATGGGTCCAGAGACCATGGTTGATATGGCCGACGCAATTCATGCCGAAGGCGTTGAAGAGGATCTGCTTCGTGTCGGTCGTCATGCTGCGCTCCCGCTGGTGGCACGCGTTTTCGCCCGGCGGCTCGGCAAGATCAAGGCGCAAGGCCCGAACGGCGAACGCACTGTCCAGCGAATGCGAGACTGTCCCGACGGCTGCGGATATGCGAAAACGGCGACATCGCAGGCTGTTGCTCTGACAGGAACGGGGCGCTGTATCGACGAACAGATGTTCGATCGAAGGCGCCGGGCATGGGAACTATCATGAAGAAGATCGGCTTTCTCTCCTTCGGGCACTGGACGCCCTCGACGCAGTCGCAGACGCGCAGCGCGGCGGATACGCTGCTGCAGTCGATCGACCTTGCCGTCGCGGCCGAAGCGCTGGGCGCGGATGGCGCCTATTTCCGCGTACACCATTTCGCCCGCCAGCTGGCATCGCCCTTTCCGCTGCTGGCCGCCGTCGGCGCACGCACCAGCCGGATCGAGATCGGCACCGCTGTCATCGACATGCGCTACGAGAACCCGCTCTACATGGCCGAGGATGCGGGCGCGGCCGACATCATCTCAGGCGGCCGCCTGCAGCTCGGCATCAGCCGCGGCTCGCCCGAACAGGTCATCGACGGCTGGCGCCATTTCGGCTATGCCCCGGCCGACGGCGAGACCGGCGGCGACATGGCCCGGCGCCATGCCGAGGTCTTCTACGACGTGCTGCGCGGCGAAGGCTTCGCACAGCCGAACCCAAACCCGATGTTCCCGAACCCGCCCGGCCTCCTGCGGCTGGAACCGCATGCGCCGGGCCTGCGCGACCGCATCTGGTGGGGCGCAAGCTCCAACGCGACCGCCATCTGGGCGGCGAACCTCGGCATGAACCTTCAAAGCTCCACCCTCAAGGACGACGAGACCGGCGAACCCTTCCACGTGCAGCAGGCCGACCAGATCCGCGCCTACCGCGCCGCCTTCAAGGCTGCGGGTCACACCCGCACGCCGCGCGTCTCCGTCAGCCGCAGCATCTTCGCCATCACCAACGACCTCGACCGCGCCTATTTCGGCCGCTCGGGCGATGCTGGCGACAAGATCGGCTTCATCGACGCCGACACCCGCGCCATCTTCGGCCGCGGCTACGCCGCCGAACCCGACGTCCTCATCGACCAGCTGCGCACCGACGAAGCCATCACTGAGGCCGACACCCTCCTCCTCACCGTCCCCAACCAGCTCGGCGTCGACTACAACGCCCACGTCATCGAAGCGATCCTGACGCAGGTGGCGCCGGCGCTGGGGTGGCGATAAAGCGGCGTTCCCTCGACGTCATCCCTCCGCCAGCATCGCAACGAGCACGTCCGATTGCGAGAGGATGCCGGCGAGGCGGTTTTGGGGGTCGGTGACGGGGAGGTGGTGGAGGCCGCCTTCGGCAAAGAGGAGGATGGCTTCGGAGAGGGAGCTTTCGGGCGAGACGCTCCGCACGGGGCTGGTCATGATATCCTTGACGGTGCCGTTGGGCGCCGTGGCGCCCGAGACGGCCAGCTGGTAGCGGCGGCGAAGCCCGATGGTCGGGCGGCCGCGGGTCCAGTCCGCGCGGTCGAGAATATCGGTCTGGGTCAGGATGCCGATGACGCGCGCATGGTCGTCGGTCACCGGCAGGGCCTTGATGTGATGGGCTCGCAGGAGCGCATGCGCCTCCGACAGCGAGGCATCCGGCGCGATCGCGATCACGTCGCGCGACATGATCTGCCCGCACGGCGTCTGTCCGGATCGGCGCTGGAACGACCGCAGTTCCGTGCGCTTCAGGATGGTGACGAGTTCGTCGCGCTGGATGTCGAGGACCCGGTCGTAATCCTTCAGCACCGCATCGAGATCCTCCGCGGCAAAGCCGATCCGCGCGGCCGGCGGCGGATCCTTCGTCTGGTGGCTTCCAAGCGTCGGCGCGGCGAGATGCGGATAGCGGCGGCCGGTGAGATTGTTGAAGAGCAGCGCGGCGGCCAGAAGCAGCAGCGAATTTCCAAGCACCGGCCACAGGAGGAACCCATAGCCGAGCGCATGGATGGCCGGGCCGCCAAGAACCGCCGTCAGCGCGATCGCGCCGCTCGGTGGATGCAGGCAGCGCAGGCTCATCATCAGGCCGATGGCCACCGCCCCGGCCAGCGCCGCGGCGAGCATGGGGTCGGCCACGAGCTTTGCCACCGTCACCCCGACGAAGGCCGCGACGAGATTGCCGCCGATCAGCGACCAGGGCTGGGCGAGCGGACTGGACGGCACGGCGAAGAGGAGCACCGCCGATGCCCCCATCGGCGCGACGAGGGCCGGCGAGAGGGGAAATGTCACGGTCAGCAAGGCGCCGAGGAGACCCGTCACGAGCAGGCCGAACAGGGCGCCGGCCGCCGAGCGAAGCCGCTCCTTCGGGCTGACGGGCGAAGCCGGCCAGGGCATGAAGCGGGCCGCGCGGGAACGTGTCGTGGATGGCATGCAGTCGTCTCCGCAGGGCAGGCCCGCATTGGCGGAAGCCGTATCGATCGTGCCGGGCGAGACCGGGGAACGAGCGGCCCCCCTGTCATGCCCCGGCGAAGGTTACCATCTCCCGGCCGGATTCCCGAGGCGCGACGTGAGACCGAGACGGCGTGTTTCTGTGCGGAAGCGATATCGATCCCCTCTCCGCCATTCCGCTCGGTCTCGTGCCTGTTCGCAAGGGGATCGACCGGCGCCCGGAATACGGCCTGCGCGTTCGCCCCAATCCTTGCACCGTGGGTCTACCCCTCGCCCTGCCCGTCCAGATCGTGCTGGCGGGCGGCGATATCCGGTGGGGTCCAGCCGCGTTCGGTCCGGTCGTGCAGCGCGCTGCGATCGCCCATCATCGCCTGCTCCAACACCTCCGCGATCTCGCGGGCCCGCGCGATGTAGTCCTTGTTCTCGAACACCGGCACGCCTTCCTTCCAGAGCGGCGCGAGCTGGCGCAGGCCCCAATTGTCCTGCTTGACGAAGACGGCCTTGCTCTTTTCCACATCGAAGGGATGCATGCCGAGGCTCTGCAGCGCGTAGCCGGCCGCCCGCACGGAGCTGTCGAAGACCTCGCGCACGATGTCGTCGGCGCCGGCCTCGTAGAGCTGGTAGACATGGTTGCGATCATAGGCGCGCGCGATGATGTGGATATCCGGGTTCTCGTGCCGGGCGTGCCGGACGATGCTAAGGGCGCGCTCGACATCGTCGATGGCCACCACCAGCAGTCGCGCCTGGCGCAGACCGGCGGAATGCAGGAGATCGGGGCGGCCGGCATCGCCGAAGAAGGAGCGCACGCCGAATTTGCGCAGCCCGTCGATGACGTCCGAACGGCTGTCGAGCACGATGGTCTTGTGGCCGTTGGCCAGCAGCATGCGGTTGATGATCTGCCCGAAGCGGCCGAGCCCCGCGATGATGACGGAAGCCTCCTCGCCGATCTCGTCGGCCTCCCGCATCTGCCCCCGGTCGAGCCGCGGCATGATGACCTTGTCGAACAGGATGAAGAGCGCCGGCGTCAGCAGCATGGAAAAGGCGATGACCAGCATGAGGATGGCGGCGAGGTCTGAGGGCAGCACCGCATTCTGGACGGTGAAGGAGACGAGCACGAAACCGAACTCGCCGGCCTGCGCCAGCCCGAGCGCCAGCAGCCAGCGGTCCGACCCCCGCAGCTTGTAGAGATGCCCGATGAGCCACAGCACCGCCGCCTTGATGACGATGACGCAGAGCGTCAGCAACAGAACGAGGCCGAGATTGGCGGTCAGCAGCGAGACGTCGATGCCGGCTCCGACGGTGATGAAGAAGAGGCCGAGAAGCAGGCCCTTGAACGGCTCGATATCGCTTTCCAGCTCGTGGCGAAATTCGCTGTTGGCCAGTACCACGCCGGCAAGAAAGGTTCCGAGTGCCGGGGAAAGGCCGACCATGCTCATCAGCAGCGCGGTGGACACGACGAGCAGCAGGGCGGCCGCCGTGAACATCTCGCGCAGGCGCGAGGCCGCGATCAGCCGGAAGATGGGGCGCGAGAGGAAGTGTCCGGCGACCACGACGAAGGCGATGGCGAGAAGCGTGACCAGCGCCACCTGCCAGCCGGGAAGGTCGGAGACGAGCGTTGCCGCAGTGCCGGCGCCATGGGCGGCATGCTCGCCGCCCTGCAGGGCGGGAAGTGCCAGAAGCGGCAGCACGGCCAGCATGGGAATGACGGCGATATCCTGAAACAGGAGTACGGAAAAGCTGGAGCGCCCGCCCTCGGACTTCAAGAGACCCTTCTCGCTCAGCGTCTGCAGCACGATGGCGGTGGAGGAGAGCGACAGGATGAGCCCGACGGCGACCGCCGTCTGCCAGGGCAGCCCGGCAGCAAGCCCGATGCCCGTGACGACCGCCGCCGAGCCCGCGACCTGCAGGCCGCCGAGACCGAGCAGGCAGGCACGCATGTCCCACAACGCCTGTGGCTGAAGCTCCAGCCCGACCAGAAACAGCATCATGACAACGCCGAACTCGGCGAAATGCTGCAGATCCTGCGTCTCGTTGCCGACGAAGTGGAAAACGGGGCCGATGACGATGCCGGCGATGAGATAGCCGAGCACCGAGCCGAGCCCGAGCCGGGCCGCGATGATGACGGAGGTGACGGCGGCCGCGAGATAGACGAAGGCCTGGAACATGAAGCCGCTCATTCGGAGATCCTCGCGGTGATGGCCGTGGGAGACGGCGGTGTGTCGGAGAGCGTCGGAGCGAGCGAGACGCCGATCAGGGGAATATCGTCGTCCAGAAGCTCGCGCCCCGAGACGGCATCGAGATCCAGCGTCTCGTCGCGCAGGGCCGAAAGCAGGTGGAGATAGGCCGCGATATGCGTGTCCGCCCGGCCATCGACGGCGGAATCATGGGCGGAGAACAGCGCGAACGGCGGCAGGAAGCGCATGCCGCAGAGCGAGGCCGTCTGCTCCAGCGGCGACAGCAGCGTGCGCAGACGGAAATGGTTGGAGCCCTCCTCGCGATAGGCATCCCGCGCGCCGCCGGTGGTCACGACCGGCAGGAACAGCTTGCCTGCCAGCTTCGAGCCGCTCTGCCCATAGGCAAAGCCGTATTCCAGCACGAGATCCTGCCACTCTTTCAAAAGAGCCGGCACGGAATACCAGTAGATCGGAAACTGGAAGACGATGACGTCATGCGCGAGCAGCCGCGCCTGTTCGGCATCGATATCGATGTTGAAACGGGGATAATCCGCATAGAGATCGACGAAGGTGACACCGTCCAGCTGCCGCGCCGCGTGCGCCATGCGAACATTGAGGCGCGAATGCCGCTGACCGGGATGGGCAAACAGGATGAGGACGCGCGCCATGATGTCTTCCTCGGGGTGCTTATCACGGGGTGCGACCGTCACCGGGGGCACGAGGCCGGGCGGAACGATCGACACGACCCGGCAAAGGGAGCAGCCGAAACGGGGTGATGGCCACGGCCGTGGCCGCTGCGACAATCGATGTTGCGGGAAGATCTTGTCAAGCGGCAAGACGGATGCGATGGTGGGGCGGAGCGGAATGCTCCCGATGTGCACATCTTATTGCCGGCCGGCGCCCTTGCGGGGACTGTCAGTCGCCGGAGAGAATAGGATTTGGCACTTTTCTTCGCTCTTTTTTCGAGCCGACCCCTTTTCATGACGGACGTGTGGTGAGATAAGGAGCGCCGAAGTCACCATACCACCGCCCCAGCGGGCGACAGAGATCAAGGTTCGAGATGCAGGTTCTGGTTCGAGACAACAATGTTGAGCAGGCGCTGCGCGTGCTCAAGAAGAAGCTTCAGCGCGAAGGCGTCTTCCGCGAAATGCGTATGCGCGAAGCCTATGAAAAGCCCTCCGTGAAGCGTGCTCGCCAGAAGGCTGAAGCAGTTTCCCGCCAGCGCAAGAATGCCCGCAAGCAGCTGCAGCGCGAAGGCCTCCTGCCCGGCCCGAAGAAGAAAGTCGCAACCCGCTAAGATCCGAACGGCGCCCGCCGGACGGTATCCGGTGGCGCGCGGCTGGTCTTCGAAATCACCTCGGAACGACGCTCTGCGTCGCGCCGGGGTTTTTCTGCGTCTTGTCGTTCCATCCTTGCGTATCGTCATGACGCTCGACCGCGAACCGGTTCTGGGACCGGTCCGCAGCCTGAAACGGCGCGTTCTATGACGCCGTGTCGAACAAGGTCTTGAACTGCCGGGGCTGGCAGCGGAGGTACTGGGGTGCCGCCTCGACCGTCGCGCCGAAATGCGCGGCCGCATGCCAGGGCCAGCGGGGATCGTAGAGAATCGTCCGCGCCAGCGCGATCATGTCGGCATCGCCCGTGCCGATGATCGATTCGGCCTGCTCGAATTCGGTGATCAGCCCTACGGCGACGACCGGGATGGAGACGGCCTGCTTCACATCCCGGGCGAGCGGCACCTGATAGCTCGGACCGACGGGAATGGCCTGCGCATCGCTCAGACCACCGCTCGAAACATGGATCGCCGCGCAACCGCGCGCTTCCAGCGCCTGGGCGAAGGCGACGGTCTGTGCACTGTCCCATCCGCCATCCACCCAGTCCGTCCCCGAGACGCGCATGGTCACGGGACGCTCCGCGGGGAAAGCCGCGCGAACGGCCTCGAACACTTCGAGCGGAAACCGCATGCGGTTTTCGAGCGAGCCGCCATACGCATCGGTCCGCGTATTCGAGAGCGGCGAGAGGAACTGGTGCAGCAGATAGCCATGGGCGCCATGGATCTGTACGGCATCGATGCCGAGACGCGCGGCCCTGCGGGCAGCATCGGCAAAACCCTCCCTGATCCGCGCCAGACCTTTCTCGTCCAGCGCCTCGGGCGCATCATAGGCCGGCTTGAACGCCGATGCCGAAGGCGCCACCGTCTTCCAGCCACGCGCATCATCCGGCGGCAGTTGCGCCCCGCCCTTCCAGGGCAGATCGGTGGATGCCTTGCGGCCGGCATGGCCGAGCTGGATCGCGACCGGCATGTCCGACCAGCGGCGCACGCCCTCCAGCACGCGGGCCATCGCCGCTTCGCAGGCATCGTTCCACAACCCGACATCGCCGAAGCTGATGCGGCCCTCCGGTGTCACCGCCGTCGCCTCGATCGTCAGAAGTCCGGCGCCCGACTGTGCGAGCATGCCGAGATGGGTCAGGTGCCAATCGCTCATTTCACCGTTCTCGGCGGAGTACTGGCACATCGGCGCAATGACGATGCGGTTACGCAAGGTCAGACCACCGACGTCGATGGGCGAGAAGAGTTTGGGTGAAGCCATGTCGATCTCCTGAAGACATCCGCGCGGCGCAGGAAAAGCCGCCGCTGCCGGGCAGCATATGGGGTGGCGATCCGCGCATGTCATGCAGCCCTTGGCGCATTACCGGCGATCCCGCGCCCGAACGTTCGCCACCGCTTGCGAAAACCGGGCGGGCGGGCGACAACATCAGCGAGTATCGGCGCCGCGGTCGGCCGCGGCCAGACAGAAGGGAGTGCGCATGTTCGACCATGTTTCCATCGGCGTCCGGGATATCGACCGGTCGCGCATCTTCTACGATGCCGCCCTGACCCCACTCGGCTATGGCAGGCTGACCAGCGGCGCGACGATGCTCGGTTACGGCGACGAGCAGGTGAGCCTCTGGGTCACGCAGGCCGACCATCCGGTCCGCCCGGATCTCCGCTCCGGCCTCCACTTCTGCTTCAAGGCCTATAGCGAAGAGGACGTCGAAGCCTTCCATGCCGCGGCCATCGGCCATGGCGGAGAGGACAACGGCGCCCCGGGCCTGCGCCCGGAATACGCCACCTTCTACTACGCCGCCTTCATCATCGACCCCGACGGCTACCGGCTGGAGGCCTTCTTCCACAAGCCGGACCTGTAATCACCAATCTGCAGACGGCGAACTGATCAGACCGGGATCTGGGTGGCGACATCCCGGTCCGACGCGCGCTCGCTCTCGGAAAGTCCGTTGGCCACGCCCTGGCGATCGGCCTCGTTGCGGTTCTGGCTCATCTTCCGCTTGCCCTCCAGATGCGTGATCGGCATGCGCAGGCCGATAATGCCGCGCAGCTGGGATGCGATGAACTCCGCCGGCGCGTCGTCCACCGCCCAGGCGACGGCCCTCGGCGCCTCGTGCAGGGCCGTCAGCCGGGTCACGACATCGAGCAGCCGCGCGGCATCGTCGAAGAACTCGACCGGCCCGCGCGCCTGAACCGTCACATAGTTCCAGGTCGGCACGACCTTTCCCGTCTGCTGCTTGGTGGCGTACCAGGCCGGCGTGACATAGGCATCCGGGCCCATGAAAATGGCCAGCCCATCGCCGATGACCGGCGTTCGCCATTGCGGGTTGGCCTTCGCAAGGTGCCCGTAGAGGACGCCGTGCTCCCCTTCGCTTTCGTCCAGAAACAACGGCAAAGGCGTCGCGAAAGGTCCGTCGGCCGTCGCGGTGATGACGTTCGCCAGCCGCGCCGCCCGCATGGTCGCGAACATGTCGCGACGATCGTCAAGGCGGAATGCAGGCGGTGTGTACATGATGGCGATCCTCGTTCGACGCTGGAGACTATCGCGAAACGGGACATCGAAGAAAGCCCGTTCGCAACCATGATCGGGAAGGTCGGCCGGCCTCAGCCGAACTCGACCGTCGTCAAGGCGAGCGCCTCGCGGCGCAGATCGGCTGCGCGCTCCGGGGCGAAAGATCGCTCGAGCGCCGCCTGCGCCGCTTTCCAAAGGGGCACGGCCCTTTCCCGCATCCGCTGGCCCTCGTCCGTCAGCGCATAGCTATAGGCCTGCTCGCCTTTCGCTCGCGAGCTTGCCATCCAGCCGGCAGCCAGCAGCGGCTTCAGCCCGCGCAACAGCGTGGTGCGCTCCATCACCATGATCCCGCTCAGCTCGGAAATCCGAATACCCGGCCGGCGGTTGACGATGCTGAGAAGCGAATATTGCGAGATCGACAGGCCGATCGGCGCGAGATGGGCGTCATAGAGCCGCGTGACATGGCGCGAGCCCCGGCGGAGGGCAAGGCAATGGCACGAATGGGATCCCTCGGATATCGACATGCATCGAGGATAGATGTGTATTTACACACCGTCAATCCTCCACTACGAAGGAGGGGCAGCGCCGTCGGTTATCGGCCGTTGCAGGATTCGCCTGCGCGCAATCGACGCGACGCCACCCCCGAAGGTTCTCCCATGCTCTCCACCACCGTCTCCGCATGGCTTGCCCGCAAGAAGATCCACTATGGCTGGGTCGTCGTCGTCACGACCTTTCTCACCATGCTGGCGACAGCGGGCGCGATGGGCTCGGCCGGCGTCCTCATCCAGCCACTGCATCAGGAGTTCGGCTGGGATATCGCCGATATCTCCTTCGCCATGGCAGTGCGCCTCGTGCTCTTCGGCCTGCTCGGGCCCTTCGCCGCGGCGTTCATGACGCATTTCGGCGTGCGACGGGTCGTGTGTTCGGCGCTTCTGCTCATCATGAGCGGCATCGTCCTTTCCTTCTTCATGCAGGAGGTCTGGCAGCTCGTTCTCCTCTGGGGTGTCGTCATCGGCACGGGAACGGGCATGACGGCGCTGGTGCTGGGCGCGACCGTCGCCACGCGGTGGTTTTCCAAGCGCCGCGGCCTCGTCATCGGCCTGATGACGGCGAGCAACGCCACCGGCCAGCTCGTCTTCCTGCCGCTGCTGGCAGCCCTGTCGGAAGCCTATGGCTGGCGCACGGCGCTGACCTTCATCACCGGCGTTCTCGCGCTCGCCATGGTGCTCGTGATGCTGCTGATGCGCGACCACCCGGCCGATCTCGGCCTTCCCGCCTATGGCGACACGCAGCCGAGCCCGGTTCCGCGCCGGAACCAGGCCTTCCTCACCACGCTCGTCTCACCCCTGAAGACGCTGCGCGAGGTCTCCGGCCGGCTGGTGTTCTGGCTGCTCTTCGGCACCTTCTTCGTTTGTGGCCTCTCCACCAACGGGCTCATCCAGACGCATTGGATCTCCATCTGCGGCGACTTCGGCATGACGGCGGTCACGGCAGCCGGCACGCTGGCGGTCATCGGCGTGTTCGATTTCCTCGGCACCATCGGGGCCGGCTGGCTGTCCGACCGTTTCGACAATCGCTGGCTGCTCTTCTGGTTCTACGGCCTGCGCGGCCTGTCGCTCCTCTACCTCTCGGTCTCCGGTTTCGGCTTCACCGAACTCTCCGTCTTCGCCATCTTCTACGGCCTCGACTGGGTGGCGACCGTTCCCCCGACCGTCAAGCTGACGGCCGACAGTTTTGGCCGCGAGAAGGCGCCGCTCGTCTTCGGCTGGGTCTTCACCGGCCACCAGCTGGGCGCCGCGACCGCCGCCTTCGGTGCGGGCTGGCTGCGCTCGGATTACGAGAGCTATATGCCGGCGCTGCAGATGGCCGGCCTTATGTGCATTCTCGCGGCGCTGGCCGTGGTCATGCTCCGTCGTCCCGCCACCGCCGTCCCGGCCGGCGCCTGAAAAGGAAGGCCGAGACCTGTCCCGCTGCGCGACGTGCCGGCCGCGTGGAATAGCATTTCCCTTCGGCCGGCATCTTCGCGAACTTCTTCTTTGTCTATCAAATGACTCGGCAATAACGTGACCGCGGCTCTGACCCTGAGCTGCCCGGTCGCCGGGCCAATCCGTCATGCACAGAACGGGCCTGCCGGTGTCGGACATCGCGGCCCGCCTGCCGATCGAGGAAGACGCCATGAGCCTGCTTCACGCCCTGCGCTCCCCTGCCCCTGAAACCGCTCCCGAACCGGAGCGGCCACCTGCCGCTTCGGCGGCCGACCGCGAGCGCCTCTTTGCCCGCGCCACGGCCATCGCCGCAGATCTCAGAGCCCGGGGAGCCGCCCTCGACCGGGATGGCCGCCCGCCCTTCAGCGAGATCACCGAGCTGAAGGCGGCAGGCCTGCTCAACGCCCTGCATCCACCGGAGATCGGCGGCGGCGGTCTCGACTGGGTCGACGGCCTGCGTCTCGTGCGCATCCTCGCGCGCGGCGAAAGCTCCATCGGTCAGCTGCTCGGCTATCACTTCGTCAACAGCCAGTACATTTCCTGGGCGGCCGACGACAGCGACCTTGCCTGGCGGCTGTCGTCGGAAACCGTGGCGAAGAGCCTCTATTGGGGCGCCGCCGTCAATCCGCGCGACCCCGGCCTCGTGCTGACGCGAAAAGACGATCACTACGTTCTGAACGGCCGCAAGACGTTTTCGACCGGTGCGCGGATTTCCGACCGCATCAATGCGAGCGCCGCCTTCGGCGACCAGATCGCCAGCCTCGTCCTGCCCACCGACCGGCAGGGCTATATTGCTCATGACGACTGGGACAATATCGGGCAGCGACTGTCAGACAGCGGCAGCGTCGTGTTCAAGGATTTCCCGGTCCATGACAGCGATTTCCTGCTGCCGCTCGCGGCCCCGGATGCGGCACCGAAGGAGCTGGCAAGCTTCAACACGCCGCTGATCCAGCTGGTCTTTGCCAATTTCTATATCGGTACGGCCGAAGGTGCGCTTGCCGAGGCGCTCGACTACGTGCGCGACACCACCCGCCCCTGGATCACCTCCGGCGTCGAACGCGCTGCCGACGACCCGCATATTCTGGAGCGCGTCGGCGAATTCCGCGCCGCGCTGAAGGCGGCCGCAGCCCTTGCCGACAGCGCCGGCCACGCCGTGCAGACAGCCCTTGCGCGCGGCCACGCCGTCACCGAGCGCGAACGCGGAGAGGCCGCCATCGAGGCTTACGAATCCAAGGTCAACGCGACGCATGTCGCGCTGGATGTAACCGCCCGCGTCTTCGAGCTCATGGGCGCCCGGGCGACGGCCGGCCATTACCGCTTCGACCGCTACTGGCGCAACGTCCGCACCCACACGCTCCACGATCCAGTGTTCTACAAGGCCCGCGAGGTCGGCGATTTCGCCCTGAACGATCGGATACCGACGCCGAGCCTCTACAGCTGAGAAAAACGCGCAAAACGAAACGCCGTCATCCTGCACACACGGGATGACGGTGTTTTCTTGACGTGAAACCGGGACGGACGGCGTGCCTTGCGCGGCCGCCGTCCTTCGTCGGAACGCGTCAGTTCTGCCCGGAGGCGAGCTTCTGCTCCACGCGACCGAGGTCGCGATAGGCGGCACCCGGATGCGGCGCGACGAGACGCGGGCCTTCGCCGAAAAGCTTCTCGCGCAGTGTCCCCTGCCGGTACGCCGTCTTGTAGACGCCGCGCTTCTGCAGCTCCGGCACCAGCAGATCGACCGCGTCCTCGAACGTTTCCGGCGTCACGGCGTACGCCAGGTTGAAACCGTCCACATCGGTCTCCTCGACCCATTCCTGCATGAGATCGGCCACCGTCTGCGGCGAGCCGACGAAGACGGGGCCAAAGCCGCCGATGCCGACCCAGTCGGCCATCTCCCGCACCGTCCATTCCTTGCCGGGATCGATGGTGGTGAAGGTCTCGACAGCCGATTGCACGGCATTGGTATGGCGGTGGCGCAAGACCTCATCCGGCGAGAACTGTCCGAAATCGATGCCGGTCCAGCCGGAGATCAGCGTCAGCGCACCCTCGTAGGAGACGTATTTGCGGTATTCGTCGAACTTGCGCTTGGCGTCGGCATCCGTCTCGCCGACGATGACGGTCTGCAGATTGAAGGCGAGAATGCCGCGCGGGTCGCGCCCCGCCTGCACGGCCGCTTCGCGAACATTGGCGACGTAGCGCTTCAGAACGGCTTTGGACGGCGCGGCGACGAAGATGCATTCGGCGTGCTGGCCGGCGAAATCCTTGCCGCGGCTGGAAGCGCCCGCCTGGTAGAGCACCGGCGTGCGCTGGGGCGACGGCTCCGACAGGTGAATGCCCGGCACGCTGAAATGCGGCCCCTTATGGCCGATGGCATGAACCTTGGAGGGATGCGTGAAAATGCCGGTCTCGCGGTCGCGCACGACGGCATCATCCTCCCAGCTGCCCTCCCAGAGCTTGTAACAGACTTCCAGATAGTCTTCCGCCACATCGTAGCGGTTGTCATGCTGCATCTGCGCCGACTGCCCGACATTCAGCGCGCCGCTGTTCAGATAGGAGGTGACGATGTTCCAGCCGACGCGGCCCTTGGTCAGGTGGTCGAGCGTCGAGATACGGCGGGCGAAGGTATAAGGGTGCTCGAACGACAACGACGCCGTCAGGCCGAAACCGAGATGTTCGGTCAGATAGGCCATGGTCGGGATGAGTTGCAGCGGGTCGTTGACCGGCACCTGGGCCGAATGTTTCAGCGCCGCATTCACATTGCCGTTCAGCACGTCGTAGACGCCGAGCACGTCGGCGATGAACAAGCCGTCGAACTTGCCGCGCTCCAGCGTTTTGGCGAGGTTCACCCAGTAGTCGAGATCCTTGTAGGACGCCGACTGGTCGCGCGGATGCCGCCAGAGGCCGGGCGACTGGTGCCCGACGCAGTTCATGTCGAAGGCGTTCAGCCGGATTTCACGTGTCATGCTCGTCTCCTGGCCTCAGAGGCCGTTTGGGAACCCGGCGGCGAAGAGCCAGCCAGGGATTTTGTGCTCCGGCGGAAGAGGATTGCAGGCAAACTCCCGAGATATCGGCCAGATGCTCGACGCACCGGCGTGCGACAAGCATTGGCGGCTCGCCTTGTCCGGATCTTCCAACAGCCTCTCAGAGGGCGCCGCTTCTGGGCGGAGGCACGTCGTTCAGGTGGAAATTGCCGGCCACGTGGTACTTCCAGCGAACCGGGTCGTGCAGCGTGTGGGTGCGGGCATTGCGCCAGTGACGGTCGAGGTTCAGCCCCTCGCGGGCGGATGCCGTGCCGGCAAGCTCGAACAGCGTGTTGGTGGCCTCGATCGCGATCTCGGTGGTCAGCACCTTGGCGCTGGCCACGGCAAGCGACGCGGCGACGGCCGTCTCCTCGGTCAGGTCGACCTGGGCGTGATCCACCTTGCGGCCGGCATATTCCACGATGGCTGTCGCCGCCTCGATGCGGATGGCGACCTGCCCCACCCGGGCGATCGTCAGCGGATCCTCCGACGCCCGATCGACGCCACTGTTCGTCCAGGGCCGCGAGACCGTGCGGATGAAGCGGACCATCTCGGCAAAGGCCGCCCGCGCGATGCCGAGATCGATGCCGGCATGGATGATCTGCCCGACGGAGCCGATCGTGCCGGGGCGCTCGAAGCCCTTGTGGTGACGCACCACGGCGCTCGGGGGCACGCGGACGCCGTCGAGGATGGTCGTCCCGCTGCCGGTCGTGCGCTGGCCGATGCCGTCCCAGTCATCGACGATCTCGACGCCCTCCGTGCCGCGCGGTACGAAGGACATGGTGATCTTCTCGTCCTCGTCGAGCGCGAAGATGGCGATCCAGTCGGCAAAGAGCACGCCGGTGGAATAGAACTTGCGGCCGTCGATGCGGAAGCCTGCGCCGTCCCGCGTCAGCCGCGTGTTGTAGTGCCCGACGGTCTTGGTCCCCGTCTCCGACAGGGCATTGCCGAACCGGTCACCGGCAAGCGCGCGGCCATAATAGAACCGCTTCTGGTCGTCGGTCCCGTCATGCCGCAGGGCTTCCAGAATGTAGAAATGGTTCTGCGGGATCTGGCCGATCGAACCATCGGCCTCCGACAGGATGGCGGTGACCTCGGCCAGCACGGCGTTGGAGACGTCGATGCCGCCATATTCGGCCGGGACGGTGATCGCGAGCAGGCCGGAGGCGGCGAGCCGGTCCATTTCCGCGTGCGGCAGGATCCGGTCACGGTCCCGCTCGCTCGCTGTCAGCGCGAAGTCCGCCGCCAGCGTCCGGGCAACGACAAGCGCTTCCTCCTCGCTCGCGATCCTGTCTGCTGTGCGGTCGGTGTCGTGGGTGCTGAGGCGTATCAGTTTGGTCATGGGCTCTTCTCCCTAGAGCGCCGCGCATCAGGCGCGGGCCACGGCCTTGCGGTTGGCAAAGCTGATGGCGAGGACGGCAAAGATCAGGAGGCCGGTGCCCACCTGCTGCCAATAGAAATTCAGACCGGTCAGAAGCAGTCCGTTGGAGACGATGCTGAGCAGCAGGACGCCGAGCACCGTGCCCGCGATGTTCGGCCGCCCGTGCGGACTGAGCGTCGTGCCGATGAAGGTCGCGCCGATGGCGTTGAGCAGGAAGGCATTGCCGGAAGACGGAATGTAGACGGTGACGGTCGAGGTCAGCACCAGCCCGGCAATGGCTGCGATCACCGAAACGAGAAGATAGGTGACAGCGACATGCGCCTTCAGCGCAATACCGGAGTAGCGCACGACATTCGCCTCGACGCCGGTCGCCAGCACCACGCGGCCGAAGCGGCTCTTCGTCAGAACGAGCGCCGCGACCGCGATGACGAGCCCCGCGACGATGAGCGGCACCGGCACGCCAGCAACGACGCCCCGGCCGAGGAAGCGGAAGCTTTCAGGAATGCCGGCTGGCGGCAAATAGACCGGATTGCCGCCATTGGTCAGGATCTGCTGCGCGCTGCGACCGATGAACAGCGTGCCGAGCGTCGCCAGAAACGGCGAGATGCCGATGCCGGAGATCAGCGCTGCGTTGAACAGCCCCACCAGCGCACCACCGCCGATGCCGGCAAGGGCGGCGAGCGGCACCGGCTGCCCGGCCAGCACCAGCGAGACGAAGGTGAAGCTCGAAAAATCGATCGCGGTGCCGACCGAGAGGTCGATGCCGCCAGCCGCCACCGCAAAGGTCAGGGCGATGGAGACGATGGCGAGCAGCGTGAAATTGTTGACGAGGATGCTCTGCAAATTGGCGACGGTGAGGAAGCTCGGCGCTGCCGCGGAGAAGGCGGCAAACACCGCCACTAAGGCCACAACCAGCGCATAGCGGGCAGAGCGGCGCAGGAGGCCATAGGGAAGCCGGGCCTGGGAACCGGACACGAGCGTCATGCCGACGTCTCCTGTTTGCGCAGCAGCGTGGTGGCGGACACGACGAAGAGGATCAGGAGACCCTGGATGCCGCTCACCAGCGTGCTGGAAAGGTTGAGAAGCTGGAAGCCGTTGACGAGGAAGCCGACGAACAGTGCCGAGAGCAGCGTGCCGGTGACGGTCGGCACCAGCCGGCGCGAGAAGACGGTGCCGAGCAGAGCGGTCACCACCACCGGCAGCAGGAGATCGCCCGCCCCCGTCGTGCTGCCGCTGAGGTAGGATACCGAGAGAATGCCGGCGATGCCGCCGCAAAACCCGCTGAACACGAACGAACCGGCGATAAACGGCTTGACGGAAAGACCGGACGCCCGGGCGGCCTCGGGAAACTCGCCGACCGCATAAAGCCGCAGACCGAGCGGCGTCGCCTGCACGACGAGCGCTGCGACCAGCGTAAAGCCGATGAGGACATAGGCGAGAACGGGGATATCGAAGGCACCGCTGCCCGACAGAAGCGTCAGCAGATCGCCGGTTGCGGGAATGACGGTGTTCTGCGTCAGCACGAGTTCGAGCCCGGCCACGACATTCATGACGGCCAGCGTCGCCAGCAGGGGCACGATGCCCGCAAGGGTGATGGCGAGCGCATTGACGATGCCGATCCCAAGCCCCGTCGCCAGCGCGCCGGCCACAGCCACGGCATCCCCCAGACCCGCCTGCGACAGGGCCGCATAGACGGCGGCGCTCAGACCCATGTTGGCGGCAAGCGACAGATCGATGCCGCCCGTCACCACATTGCCGCCGCCGGCAATCATCACGACCGTCAGCCCGATCGCGAGCACGCCGGCAATGGCCGACTGGCCGAGCACATTGCCGATATTGCCGACCGACAGGAAATACGGCGCCGCGACGGAGAAGACGATCAGCACCGCGACGAAGACGGCCAGCGACCCGCCGCGCAGGAGCAGCGTCGCAATCCGCCGCCCCGCCGTGCCGGAGGCCGCACCGAAACCGCGCACCGGAACGGGCGCGGTGTCGCCCTGTTGCGAGCCGCCGAAAGGAACCGCCTCAACCGACATGACGCAGTGCCTCCGAAGATCCCGTGACGTCGGCAAGGACGGCATCGACGCTGGTCTCGGCTGTGTCGCGTTCGGCCGCGATGCGCCCGCGGAAGAGCACGAGGATACGGTCGGTGATGCCCAGCAGCTCCGGCAGGTCGGTCGATAGCACGATGACCCCGGCGCCGCGCGCGGCAAGGTCGGCGATCAGCTGGTAGATCTCCACTTTCGCGCCGACATCCACGCCGACGGTCGGCTCGTCGAGCAGATAGATTTCCGAATGGCGGCTCAGCCATTTGGCGATCGCCACCTTCTGCTGGTTGCCGCCCGAAAGGGTGCGCACCAGCGCGCCGCTGCCGTCGGTCTTGATCTGCAGGCGTTCGACCAGCTGGCGCGCCTCTGCCGTCTCCGTATCGGCGTCGAGAAGCCCGAAGCGGGTGAAACGATCGAGGCTCGCCAGCGTGATGTTTTCGGCCACGCTGAGGTCGAGCGCCACGCCATGGCGGCGGCGATCTTCGGGCACGAGGGCGAGGCGCAGACGCGCGGCCTGTGCCGGCGTCTTCGTCCAGACCGTCTCGCCATTCACCTCGACGCGTCCCGAGACCGGCTGCTCCAGCCCGAACAGGGTGCGGACCAGATCCTTGGCGCCGGAACCGAGAAGTCCCGTCAGGCCGAGAACCTCGCCACGGCGCAGGGCAAAGCTCACATCCTCGTAGCGGCCGGGCGCGCTCAAACCCTCCACGCGCAATAGCGTCGCGCCGAGCGCGGCGGTCCGCTTCGGGTAGAGTTCGCCGATCTCGCGATTGACCATCAGGCCGGCAATCTCGGTGGCCGAGGTCTCCGACACCGGCTTCGTCGCGACGTCGCGGCCGTTGCGCAGCACGGTAACCGTGTCGCAGAGATCCTCGATCTCGCCGAGATAGTGCGAAATATAGATGACAGTGATGCCGTCGTCGCGCAGGCGCCGGATCAGCTTGAACAGCATGTCGGCCTCGCGGCGGACGAGGGCAGCCGTCGGCTCGTCGAACACGAGAACCTTCGGCGCATGCAGCAGGGCGCGGGTGATCTGAACGATCTGCTTTTCGGCCGTCGACAGTTCGGCGATCAGCGCGGATGTCGGCAGGCGCAGGCCGAAATAGCGGTCGAGAACCTCGGCGGCACGCCGCTGCATCAGCCGACGGTCGAGAAACGGCGTCCCCGCGATGCGTGGCTCGCGGCCGAGAAAGAGCGATTCGCCGACCGTGAAGGTCGGCACCAGCAGGCGATCCTGGTGAATGAAATGGATGCCGAGCGCCTCGACGTCATGCGGCGTCAGATGATCGTGGACGACGCCGTCGATCGCGATCTCGCCCGCATCCGCCCGGTGCAGCCCGGCGAGCAGCTTGATCAGCGTCGATTTTCCTGCGCCGTTCTGCCCCACGAGACCGTGCACCGAGCCGCGCGCGACCGTCAGCGACACGCCGGACAGAGCCTTCGTCCCGCCGAAGTTCTTTTCGATTCCGGTCAACCTGATGATCGGGCGGATGATCTCATCCTCTTGCGGCGACGTCATTTCGCAAACTCCTGCCAGACAGTCTCAACGACACACGATCGGGGACCGCGACCCGGATGGCCACGGTCCCCGGGGACGGCTGGGGAGGATCAGCCGATACCGAGTTTCTTGGTGACGTCGTTGACGTTCGCCTTGTTGGCGAGAAGTGCTGGAACATAGGTCTCGCGCGGCAGCGTCTCGCCGGCCAGCAGACGAGCGACGTTGCGGATGGCCGTGCGGCCAAGCTCGGCCGGCTGCTGGGCGACGTCTGCGGCGGCCGGCGACGCCGGGTCCGCCACCAGCTGCAGCACTTCGGGGCTGCCATCAACGCCATAGGTGCGGACCTCGGTGCGGCCGGCTGCCGCCAGCGCCTGCGTCGCGCCCAGCTGCGGAATGTCCCAGGCCGACCAGATCGCCTTGATCGAGCCCTTCTCGGGATATTTGTTGAGGATGGCCGTGATCTGCGTGAAGGCGTCCTGCACCGTGTTCGGGATGACGTCGCGCAGCTCGGGCTCGAGGATCTTCACCTTAGGGAAGTACTTGACCACGTTGACCAGCTGGTCGTAGCGGATGGCGCAGGGCGTGACGCCGTAGAAGCCGTTGAACACGACGATATTGCCCTCGCCGCCGATGTCCGACACGAGCTGCAGGGCCAGATCCTTGCCGATGCCCCAGTTGTCGGAGGTCGAATTGTTGAGCGAGTTGGTCGAACCGACATCGATGGTCAACACGGGAATGCCGGCATCGCGCGCCTTCTTCAGCCAGGGATCGATGACAGTCAGCGTGCCGAGCAGCTGCACGATCGCATCCGGCTTCTGCGCGATCAGCGTCTGCAACTGCGACACGAGCTTGCCGTCGTTGCGGCCGGCATCCACCGCGATCGGCTCGCCGCCGAGCCGCTTCACTTCCTCGATCTGGGCGTTGTAGGCCTGCAGGTCGAAGAAATGGTCCGTTCCCGCCGTGCTGATGCCGATGCGCTTGCCCTTGAGCGAGCCCTCGGCTGCCGAGGCGAAAGCGGATGTGCCGCTGAGCAGCGTCGTGCCTGCCGCAGCAACGCCGGCAACCGCCGACCACTTCAGGATTTCGCGTCGGCCGAACCAGCCGCGTGCCCCATTGTCACTCATTTCCCCGTCTCCAAATCCATCACTTCGATAATGTCTATCGTTTCAGTAGATTGGATGGCTTTCGAGGAAGCCGATTTTGTTTGAGAGGCGTTCCAGAGAAACGATCACTCTTTTTAGGGCACGCGAGGAAACGCTGCGAATGCCGCATGCGTCCCGCCCGGAAACTGCCGGACAGGACGTCGATTGGACGACGATCGCCCCGAACCGTTGAAGCTCAGGCGACCTTCACCACCAGCTTGCCGAAGTTACGGCCCTCCAGAAGCCCGATGAACGCCTGCGGCGCGTTCTCGAGCCCCTCGACGACGTCTTCGCGATAGCGCAGCTGTCCGTCGGCGATCCAATCAGCGGTGTCCTTCAGGAAAGTGTCGCGCTGATCGCTGAACTCGGTCTGGATGAAGCCACGGATCTGCAGGCTGCGGCTGAGCACCTGCCGCATGAAGCCGGGCAGTCGATCCGGACCGTCCTGCGCCTGTCCGTCCTGGTTGTAATGCGCGATGAGGCCGCAGACCGGCACCCGCGCATAGGTGTTGAGCAGCGGGAACACTGCCTCGAAAACGTGACCGCCGACATTCTCGAAATAGACGTCGATGCCATCGGGGCAGGCCGCCTGCAGCTGCTCGGCGAAATCCGGTGCCCGGTGGTCCACCGCGACATCGAAGCCCAGCTCGTCCCGCAGGAAAGCGCATTTGTCCGGCCCGCCGGCAATGCCCACCGCGCGCGCGCCCTTGATGCGGGCAATCTGGCCGACGACGGAGCCGACGGCACCGCTGGCGGCGGCAACCACCACCGTCTCGCCCGGCTTCGGCTGGCCGATGGTCAGCAGTCCGGCATAGGCGGTGAAGCCCGGCATGCCGAGAACCCCGAGGGCCGTCGAGACGGGCGCCGCATCCGGATCGAGCTTGCGCAGCCCCTTGCCGTCGGACAGCGCATAGGACTGCCAGCCGGAATGGGAGAGGACGATGTCGCCGGGCTTGAATTCGGCATGGTTCGAGCGGACAACCTCGGCCACCGTACCGCCCTCCATCACATTGCCGATCTCGACCGGCTTGGCATAGGATTTTGCCGTGCTCATCCGCCCCCGCATATAGGGGTCGAGCGAGAGATGCAGGATCTTCAACAGCACCTCGCCCTCGGATGGCTGCGGCACGGGCACCTGCTCGATATGGAAATCCTCCGCGACCGGCGCGCCCTGCGGCCGGCGGGCCAGCGTGATCCGTGTGTTCGTGAGGTCTGTCATAGCGTCTTCCTTGCTGTCTCCGCCGATGCGGCGGATCGGCGGAACGTCCACCGATTGTCAGGCTCTGACATAGGCCCCAAAGGCGAAGGTACAACGTTCTCACGTCGCCTCAGGCGCCAGCCACGGGGTAACCAAGCGCTCGCGCGCCGTCGGCAAGAGCCGCCAGCGGCGCGTAATCCGCATCCTCGAGACGGGCGAAACCGACCAGGCCGAGCTGATCGCGCACCGTCTCCAGAGCCGGATCGGCCACCGCGGCATCGAGCACCTGCCGGAGAAGCGCCACCTCCGCGTCGGGCGCGGACAGGCGGGTGATCAGCGGCAGGCCCGGCCCCTTCATCGTCTCGCCGAGCACGCGGATGCCCGCAAGGCGGCGGGGGTCGAAGCGCAGGATGTTGGCATAGGTGATGCCATCGATGGCCGCGATATCCGCTGCACCTTCGCGCACCGCATCGATGCTGGCGGCATGGCTGCCGGTCTGGAGCGAGGCGCCGAAAAAGCGGCCGCCCTCGGCCAGCGGCGCGACCATCGCGCGGAAGAGATTGGCGCCCGAATTGCTGTCGGGCTGGTTGATGGCGGCACGCGCACCTTTCAGGTCGATCAGCGCGGTCGCCGTGCTGTCGCTGCGCACGATGAGAAAGCTGCACATGTCCGGCCCGTCACAGCCGGGATAGCGATAGACAGGCGTCGCGACCAGCCGCACCTTGCCCCGCAGCCGGCTGACGAAGGGGAAGCCGCAGGTCTGGGCGAGCAGCAGATCCGGCCGCAGCCAGGCCTCGTCGTAAGGCAGCGGCGAAAGCGCCTCGGGCACGTCTGACAGACCCTCGGCACGAAGCCTGTCGCGGAGATACTGCCAGAGCTTTGCCGTGGCCGCCGCCACGGGTTCCGGGTTCGCATACATGGCAAGGCTGGCGAGACGCGGCGCGACATTCAGGATCTGCGGCATAGGCTCCCTTCGAGAATGGATACCCCCGCCTCACACGGAATGATGCGGATGCGTGATGCGGTCGTGCGGGCGCAGCAGGAAGCGGCGGGCGACATCGAGGTAGCCGTTGTAAACCAGACCGCCATTCGCCGCCACCAGCGCCTCCCGGTCGCGCCGATAGATGGCCGGCAGGCGATACCAGGGCAGGCCGGGCTTGCGGTGGTGCAGCACATGCAGGTTGTTGAACAGGAAGACCGGTCCGAAGATGCGGCTGTTCTCCACGATCGCGGTCCGCTCCGCCTCCGCCTCGGCAAAGCGGTGCTCGGCATAGGACCGCAGCCGCGTAATCGCCGCTCCGGGATAGACGAAGCCGAAGAAGTAGAGCCAGAACGGCATGCCGCAGATGGCGACGACCCAGGTGAGGACCAGCGCGACGCCCACCGCATGCAGCGCCCAGATGCGCCGGCGGCCGGCCTCGTTGCGCCAGACGAGACGCGCCTCGCCGGCCAGAAAGCTTGCCAGCATCACCGCAGGCCCGATCGTCAGCCGCCCGAGCAGCGTCAGGTTCCACTGCGCCAGCCGCTTGCCCGCACGCCCGAGGCTCAGCCACATGGCCTGCGTGAAATAGGAGGATTCGGGATCCTCCACCGGATCGGTCAGGAACTCGTCCCTGTGGTGGTCGAGATGGCTGTCCTTGTAGATCGGATAGGGCAGCCACAGCGACAGCGGCACGGAGCCGATCGCATCGTTGATGCGACGGCTTCGCGTCGGATGATGATGGATGACCTCATGCTGCAGCGAAGCGTGCCACGCGATCAGCAATCCGCCGATGACGACCACCAGCGGCAGCGGCAACACCGCCCACCACCACGTCACCGCCAGAAAGCCGCCGTGAATGCCGACAGCGAGAAGAACCGTCGGCCATTCCACCCGGAAGCCCGGGTCCGCTCGCGAAACGGGCGGTGGCGTGAAGCGGTGCGTGGCAGTCTCGGTCATCGATGTCCCCCTGTTCTTCGCGTGTATCGTCAGGCCGCGTCGATCGCCTGGCGCAGATCGGCGATGATGTCGTCGGGATGCTCGATGCCGATCGACAGCCTGACATAGCCAGGGGTCACGCCGGTCGCGCGCTGGTCCTCGACGCTCAGTTGCGAATGCGTCGTGGTCGAGGGATGGATGGCCAGCGACCGCGCATCGCCGATATTCGCAAGATGATAAAAGAGCGTCAGCGCATCGATGAACCGGCGCCCCGCCTCGCGGCCGCCCTTCAGCTCGAAGCCCACCAGTGCGCCGTAGCTTCCCGGAACAAAGTAGGCCTCGGCCCTTTCGCGTGCCTGACCGGTCTGGAACTTCGGGAAGATCACCGTCTCCACCTTGGGGTGGGAGAGGAGGAAATCGGCCACCTTGATCGCATTGTCATTGTGCTGGCGCAGACGCAGCGGCAGCGTCTCCAGCCCCTGGATCAGGTTGAAGGCGTTCTGCGGGCTGATGGCGGCCCCGAGGTCCCGCAGCAGCACGGCACGTGCCCGCAGGATATAGGGGTGGAAACCGATCGCATCCGCCTTCTCGATCCAGGTCTTGCCCTGATAGCTCTGGTCGGGCTCGTTGAGGTTCGGGTGCCGCTCGGCCAGATCCCGCCAGGGAAAGGTACCACCGTCGATGATGGCGCCACCGATCGATGTGCCGTGGCCGCCGATATATTTCGTCGTCGAGTAGACCACGATCGCCGCGCCATGCTCCAGCGGGCGGATGATCAGCGGCGCCGCCGTATTGTCCACGATCAGCGGAATGCCGAAGCGCCGCCCGACGGCCGCGACCTCCGCGATCGGGAACACCTCGAGCTTCGGATTGGGCAGGGATTCCCCGTAATAGGCCCGCGTCCGGTCGTCGGTCGCGCGTGCGAAGGCCTCAGGATCCGTCGCGTCCACGAAGCGGGTCTCGATGCCGAAGCTCTTCAGCGTCGCGGCAAACAGCGCCCAGGTGCCGCCGTAGAGGCCCGCGGCACTGACGATGTTGTCGCCGTGACGGGCGAGATTGAGGATGGAATAGGCGGAGGCCGCCTGGCCCGAGGCGACGGCCAGCGCCGCGGCACCGCCTTCGATTTCGGCCAGCCGCTGCTCGAAGGCATCCTGCGTGGGATTGGAGATGCGGGAATAGAGATGGCCGGCGGCCTCAAGCGCAAAGAGCTTGTCGGCCGTCTCGGTGCTGGAGATCTGAAACGACGAGGTCTGGTAGATCGGCACCGCCACGGCACCGGTCGCCGGATCGAACCGGAAGCTGCCGCCATGCAGCGCCAGCGTCTCGGGATGCCGGCTCCTGAAGGTCGGCGCGCCCGTCGGCACGCTCGGTGCCTGGCGTGCGCTCTGCTGTTCTGCGACGTCTGGTGGCTGATGGATCGTCATGACGCTGTCTCCCGTGGAAGTCGGATGATCGGGTTGCCGATGCAGACAGCGTAGGGCCAGGCCTAAAAATACACAGTTTTAATAGACTATTTTTTCGCGCATATGTGAAATCGCTTTCTCACGCGCGGCGTTCCCGCGAAACGCCATCGGCGAGACGGCGACCTACGGCGCGTCTGCGACAGCCGAACGGCCGACTAAGGTGGATGCTTTGCGTAAGCGCTCGCATCGGCACAAACACATGCTCGCGAGGCCGTAAAAAAGAGCATGCAATATCTGTCATCGGCAGGCTCCACGCTTAGTCTACGGAGAAACTCAGTTTCCCGGGGTCGCCCCCCGGGATTTTCGGACCCGCGACGGAGCACATTTCATGCTGATCACCAGACGTTCCCTTACCGCCGCTTTGGCCGGCACGGCACTTCTTCCCCTCCTCGGCACCCTGCCCGCCCGCGCTGCCGACAAGGTGATCCGCGTCGGCTACCAGAAATACGGCACGCTGGTGCTGCTGAAGGGCAAGGGCATTCTGGAGGAGAAGCTGGAGACGATCGGCTACACGGTGGAATGGTCCGAATTCCCGGCAGGACCGCAGCTGCTGGAAGCGCTGAACGTCGGCGCCGTCGATTTCGGCTCGACCGGCGAAACGCCGCCGATCTTCGCGCAGGCCGCCGGCGCGCCGCTCGTCTATGTCGCCCACGAGCCGCCGGCGCCCCGCGGCGAGGCGATCCTCGTGCCCGCCGACAGCCCCATCAAGACGGTCGCCGACCTCAAGGGCAAGAACGTCGCGCTGAACAAGGGCTCGAACGTTCACTTCCTGCTGGTCAAGGCACTGGAAGAAGCGGGCCTTGCCTATACCGATATCAAGACCTCGTTCCTGCCGCCGGCCGACGCCCGCGCCGCCTTCGAACAGGGCGCGGTCGATGCCTGGGTGATCTGGGATCCCTTCCAGGCCGCCGCCGAAGCCGCCATCGGCGCCCGCACGCTGCGCAACGGCGAAAACCTCGTGCCCAACCACCAGTTCTACCTGAGCACCAAAACCTTCGTGGACGCGCATGCCGAAGCGCTCGACGTCACGATCGCCGCCATCAGCGAGATCGACCAGTGGGCGAAGGCGAACGCCGCAGCCGCCGCGCAGGAGCTCGCCCCCATCGTCGGCATTCCCGGCGATATTCTCGCCGTCGCGCTCGAACGCCAGTCCTTCGGCGTCACGCCTCTCAGCGAAGCCGTCGTCGCGCAGCAGCAGGCGATCGCCGATACGTTCCACACGCTCGGCCTCATCCCCGCGCCGATCGTCATTGCCGACAACGTCCGCAAGGGTGGTGCCTGATGGCGGAAGCCTCGCTTGCCGGCGCCCGAACCGAAGCCTCCGGCGCATCGCGGCGACAGCCGGTCTCCGGGCGGGCTCCCGGCCAGGGTGCCGCCCTCCGGCAGCGCCTTGCGCCCTGGGCACTGCCGATTGCGATCCTGATCCTCTGGGAGATCGCCTCGCGCAGCGGCCTCGTGACGGCCCGGCTCATTCCCGCGCCGACGTCGGTCGCCGCCGCCTTCTGGCGGCTGCTGCTCGATGGCTCGCTCCTCTACCACACGCTCGCCTCCACCCAGCGCGCGGTGATCGGCCTTGTCATCGGCGGCGGCATCGGCTTCGTGCTCGGCGTGGTCAACGGCCTGTGGCGGCCGGCCGAAACCTTTCTCGACAGCACGATCCAGATGGTGCGCAACGTGCCGCATCTGGCGCTGATCCCGCTCGTCATCCTGTGGTTCGGCATCGGCGAGACGGCCAAGATCTTCCTCGTTTCCGTCGGCGTCTTCTTCCCGATCTACATGAACACCTTCTACGGGGTGCGCACCATCGACCCGCAGGTGGTGGAGATGGCCGAAGTCTACGGGCTCAACCGCCGCGCCATGATCCTGCGGATCATCCTGCCCGGCGCCCTGCCCTCCATTCTCGTCGGCCTGCGCTACGCGCTCGGCTTCATGTGGCTGACGCTGATCGTCGCGGAAACCATCTCGGCCACCAACGGCATCGGCTACATGACCATGAACGCCCGCGAGTTCCTGCAGACGGATGTCGTGCTGCTCGGCATCATCGTCTACGCCCTGCTCGGCAAGGTCGCCGATCTCGCCACGCGCGCCATCGAACGGCGCGTCCTCTCCTGGCATCCGGCCTATCAGGGCCAGGAAATGGGAACGCCATGACCCTCGCACTGACATCGTCCCACATCGCGAAACCGCACGTGGCGAGAGAACCGAAACCCCCGGTCAACGGCCTGCCCTTGTCGCTGTCGAACGTGGAAAAACGCTTCGGCGCGCTCAGCGTCCTCCAGCACTTCTCGCTCGACGTGCCCGCCGGCCGGTTCCTCGCCGTCGTGGGGCGTTCGGGCGGCGGCAAGTCCACGCTGATGCGCCTGATCGCCGGGCTGGACAAGCCGAGTTCCGGCACCGTCTCCATCGGCGGCGCGGCCGTGGACGGGCTGAACCCCGATGTACGCCTGCTCTTCCAGGAGGCCCGGCTGGTGCCGTGGCAGCGCGTGGGAGAAAATGTCGGCATTGCCCGCGGCCCCCGATGGCAGGAAACGGCCCGCGCGACGCTTCGGGATGTCGGTCTCGAGGACCGGGAAAATGACTGGCCGAGCGTGCTCTCCGGTGGGCAGAAGCAGCGCGTCGCGCTCGCCCGCGCCCTTGTCAGCCAGCCGCGCATTCTCCTGCTCGACGAGCCTTTCGGCGCGCTCGACGCGCTGACCCGCATCGAGATGCACCGCCTTCTCGAAACCCTGTGGACGGCCCGCGGCTTCACCACCGTGCTGATCACCCACGACGTCGCGGAAGCCGTGGCACTGGCCGACCGCGTCGTCGTGCTGCGCGAAGGCGCCGTCGCGCTGGACATCGACATCGACCTGGAACGTCCCCGCCGCGAACTTGCCGATCCTCGCGCGGTGGATCTGCAACGCCGGATCCTGGAGGCGGTCTGACCTCTTTCCGGTGAGCCGGCATCCGCCGAACTGGCACATTGCCGCCCGTCGCCGTCGTGACAGACGGCAATGCGGACATGGTGGCTGCACAAAGATCGAAGGGCCCTGCCAGACGTCAGGCAATCGCTCCGGAAAGCGCCCGCTCCCGAAACCTTATCCCGCCCCTGCGCGTTAACCCGTCATAAAAATCATAAGACCGCGCAGGGAGTGAGACATGACCGACCAGCAGAAAATGTCCTTTGACGCCAGCCTTCTGAAGATCGTCGTCGCCGCCGGTGCGGCGCTCATCACCGTAGCGGCTCCGGTGCTCTTCCTGGTCTGATCTATGATAGACGCCGCTTGGCGGCGGCGCACACATTCTGCGAATATGGAAGAGATATCGGCTTCGGGAAAGCCATTTTTCGGCTGGTCGGAGTGGCAGGATTTGAACCTGCGACCCCCACGTCCCGAACGTGGTGCGCTACCAGGCTGCGCTACACTCCGTGACCAGCGGCGTCTCTATAGAACAGCGGTTTTCATTCCACAAGCGGCAAATCATCCGTACGGTCGAGTTTTTGACAGGTTGATGTCGGAACGCCGGATGTGGCGACCGGACAGTAGAGATTTTCGGCAACGCTTGGAAATTATTGCGCATCGGCAGGTTCCCGACGATTTTCTTTGCGCGCGATTGGGGATAGAGGCGTGAACCGAACGGGCGGTGCGCCTTATGCCGGCACGGGGCTGGCGGCAGGCGGCAGGGCGTCCGGTTTCAGGATCTTCGAAGGGGACGATACATGACCTTGCGGGTTTTCGCCGCTGCCGGCCTTGCGCTGACGCTTGCCGGATGCACGACCATTGCGCCAACGCAGCAGAACGCGGTCGAAGCCCGCTGGGCCGGACAGCCGGCCGGCGTCTTCTTCGCGCAGTTCGGCCCGCCGATCGCCGACGTGCAGAGCGGCGGCGATACGCTCTATTCGTGGAAGGGCGGCTATCGCAACCGCAAGGTTCCCGCGACCTATGCCAAAAAGGCGGACGGCTCGCGCGGCAAGCAGACGGCACCGGCCCGCACCGAATATCTCAGCTGCTCGGTGCAGCTCACGGTCTCGTCGGACTACATCATCCAGTCGGTTCGCCTCGTCGGCGACCGCCGCCAGCCGGGCGGCCCGAGCTGGTGCGAGGAAGTGCTGGCCGGCGCCAAGGCGTCCTGAGCCGAACCACCAGACGGTACGAAGACAGAAACACCGGGGCGATCGACGCTCCGGTGTTTTTCGTTGCGGGTCGGTGCGAGGCGCGGATCAGGCCTTCGGCCGGCCCTTACGCCCGTCCAGCACCACCAGCAGGATGACGCCCACAAGGCCGATGAAGCCGCCGAGGATGGATGTGAAGCCGTAGTCGCCGAGCCGCGTGCCGACGGCGAAGACGACGGCGCTGATACCGGCGCTGAGAAACATATTGACGGCGATCAGCGAGCTGCCGAGGCCGGGACGATCGGCGATGAGGTCCTGCAGATAGGTGATCGGCAGGCTGATGATGGCGGCCGCCGCGATGCCGCTAATGATCGTCTGGGCGTAGATATGCCAAGTCTGCGTCGCCATGCCCTGCAGCGCCATGTAGACGGCGTAGAGCGTGGCACCGATGACCAGCGAGCGCAGCGACGTGATCCGCCGCTCGGCCGCGCTCCAGAACAGGATGAAGACGATTTCCAGAAGCGCCACGATGCCGACGACGATGCCGATATCGCGCACCGTGCCGCCGGCCTTGCCGGTGATGATGAGAGAGCGCACCGCATCGTTGACGAACAGCATGGAGCAGATCAGCGCGATGGCGAGGAGCCGCAGCGCGACGCGCGGAGAGACGACCTCGCCGAGCGAGGCCAGCACCCGGTAGCGCGCGACATCGTCGCGGTCCCCGAGTGGCAGCGGCCGCGGCAGATAGAAGGCCGCGAGGATGAAGCAGACGCCGGCGGCCAGCGCCGCGATGAGATAGGCCGGCAGCATGGATTGCTGGCCCGCCAGCGCGATGCCGACGATGCCGGGCACCAGCACCCAGGACAGCGAGATCGTGGCGCGCATCGTCGCGTTGACCGCGATGAGCTGCGACTGCGCCAGCCCGCCGGAGGCCGCTCGCACATTGGCGAAGATCAGCGAATTCAGCGCGCCGAAGACGGGCAGCAGGACGAGCTTGGCGATGACGAAGGCCGTGATGGTCGCGGAGAGATAGACGAGCGCGAAGCCCGAAATGCCGAACAGCGCGACATAGAGGATCGAGGTGCGATAATCGCCGAGCCGATCGGCGAAGATGCCCATGAGCACGCTTGCCGTGACGCTGACGGCGGCGGCCGCAAACATCAGGCTGGCATAGCCGCCGTCGGTCAAGCCGAGTTCGCGAATGCCGATGATCGACTGGTAGGGTTGGGTCGCCGCACCGGAAAACCCGAAAAAGAAGATGGCAAGCGCGCTGACGCGCAGCGACGGATCCCGCAGGGCGGTCGCGATCGAGAGGCTCATGGGAACACCAGGGCGCGAAACGGCCCAGCTGGAGAGACGGCACATCGCCGGGAATGTGAGAATGCGAACGATCTTATACGCCCGCACCCCAAGTGCAACGGTGCGAGAGGCGCCGTTGCCTATTTTTCAGCGATGACGCCTTGCAAAGCTACGCCTACTTCCAGCGGGCGGACGACTGCGGCTCCGGCACGTAATCGAAGGCCCGGTCGAAAGGATAGGAAGGGCGCCGGCGCCGCTCGTTGGGCAGACGCTCGATATCCTGATTGATGACGCCATCCGTCAGCGCCATCAGGTTCGGCTGGGCGATGGGCGCAAGCTCGGGCGAGAGATAGCCGGACTTGACCACGAGCAGCCGCACGCTCGTCGGGTCGATGCCATGGCGGGTGAAGTCGGCGATATCGTGGTAGGGCCGCCGGCGCGCCGCGAGAATGACCGTGATGCCGCCCACCGTGACGACCGCCTGCCGCGCCTCTGCGCCCGCGGGATCATCGAGCCGGAGGACGGTCGCGGAAACCTCGACGGAGGGGCTGGCGGGATCGAGCGCCCCGCCGATCCGCAGCGACAGGGTCGCGCCCTCGCCCGCCGCAAAGCAGGCCTCCACGGCCGACCGGTCGGTGATGCCACCGATGACGGCGCCTTGAAAATCGCGGGCGATCAGGGCCTTGAGCACATCGGCCCGGTCGCCCACGCCGCCGCCCGTCGGGTTGTCGCCGGAATCCGCGAGGATGACGGGCCGCGTCTCCGTCCGCTCGGCAATATCCAGCATCTCCTCAAGCGGCCCGGTCACGGGGCCGAAGCGGAAGGCCTCGCGGGCATCCCAGTAGGATCGCGCGATGTCGGCAGTCGTCGCTTCCGCCGCCGCCTTGTCGGTTCCGGTCACGACGGCGCAGGCGGTTCCGCGCGGCTCGTCGGCCCAGACATAGCCGACCATCAGGTTCGCGTCCCACACACCCGGCACCGCATCGTGCCGCGACAGCGCGTCGTAGAGGCTCTTCGCCGGCTCGTCTTCGGTGGAGGTCCGCTCGCCCGGCAGCAGCACCGGCACCGGCGCCCAGGCGACACCGGGCTTTTCGCCGGTCTGCAGCGTCTTCACCAGCATGGACCAGGCCCGCACCATGGTTTCGCGCGTGTCGATATGCGGCGCGGTGCGATAGGCCGCGAAGATATCCAGCTGGTCGATGATGCGCTGCGTGACGTTGCCATGCAGGTCGTAGCTCGCTGCCACGGGGATGTCAGGCCCGACCACGCTGCGTGCCGCCGAAATCCAGTCCCCTTCCGCATCGTCCATGCCCTCGACGTTCATGGCGCCGTGCATGGCGAGATAGAGGCCATCGAGCGGCAGCGACGCCTTCAGCAGATCGAGGAATTCCGCCTTGAAGCCCTCATAGGTCTCCCGCGCCAGAGGCCCGCCGGGCACGGCACGGGCATGGAGCAGCGGCAACAGCTGAACGTCGGGATTCGGCAGAAACGAGAAGTTTTCAGCCGACAGCAGATCGGGACCGCGCAGAACGCGAAAATCCTCGGGCCGCATCAGGACCGGGGAAGAGGTGCTGCACTCGGTATGGATGCCGCCGACGGCGATACGGAAGGTCATGATGTCTGGCCCTTGAGTGGGTTTCGGGTTGGGCGGGAGAAAGAAGGAAAGAAGACAGGAAGGAAAACCCTCTCTGGCCTGCCGGCCATCACCCCCACAAGGGGGAGAGGACTCGCGGTCAGCGCACCACTTCGCCCTTCAACGCCTGCTGAAGGAAAGGGAGGCCTGCCCCAGGTCTTCTCCCCCCGTATGGGGGAGATGGCCGGCAGGCCAGAGAGGGTTTTTCCTAAAGCTTCGGGCTCAACGGCGCCAAAGCGGAAAACCGCTGCCAGTCCTTGCGCTTCTGTGGCGTCCACGCGGCTTCGGCAACCGCGGCGAGCCGGGGGAAAACGAGGTGGTTGAAATAGTCGCGGTTGAGGAAGTGCTCCGACCAGATGCAGGCCTGCACGCCGCGCATGCGGGCCTGCAGTGCGTCCGGAAAATCGCCGACCGCCTCGTATGTATAGGTGTGCTGCGGCGGCACGGTACCGGCCCAGCTCGCGCCCGGTTCCTGGAAGGCCTCGTCCTGCACCATGTCGAGGTAATAGGCCTGCCCCGGCGTCATCACCACATCATAGCCCTGGCGTGCCAGCTCCACGCCGACCTCCGGCTTCTGCCAGGCCATTAGCAGTGTCCCCTCGGGATCGACGCCGCCGCCATGGGAGACCTCGTCCCAGCCGGCAAGACGGCGGCCGCGTGTCCCCAGCATCTGCTGGATTCGCTTCATGAAATAGCTCTGCAGCCCGAACGTGCCCTCGATGCCCTCCTCCGCCATCAGCTTGCGCGCGAGCGGCGAGGCCATCCAGGTGTTGGAGGCCACCTCGTCGCCGCCGATATGAAGGAGTTTCGAGGGGAAGAGCGTCACCATCTCATCGAAGACTTTGCCGAGAAACACGTAAGTTTCCTCGACCGCCGGGTTCAGCGCATTGTTGGGAAAGCCCTGAACGGAGCGGTAGCTGTCGGGCGCTTCCTGCCCGTCGGCGAGCTCCGGCAGGGCGACCAGCGTCGCGGTGCTGTGGCCGGGAATGTCGATCTCCGGCACGACCTCGACATGCAGCGCCAGCGCATGCGCGACGATCGCCTTGACGTCGTCCTGCGAATAGAAGCCGCCGACCGGCTCGGCGCCGTTGCCGAGCTGCGGCAGCATTGGCTCGTCCGGGCCGCGCAGCACGCCAAGCGTCGTCAGCGTCGGATAGGCCTTGATCTCCAGTCGCCACGCCTCGTCATCCGAGAGATGCCAGTGGAACACGTTCATCCGGTACCAGGCGAGAATGTCGATCAGGCGGATGACATCGGCAACCGGATAGAACTGCCGCGACACATCGAGATGGCAGCCGCGCCAGACATAGCGCGGCGCATCCGCGATCTCGCCGGCCGCGGGAAAGCGGAACAGGGCCTTTTCCGTCCGCGCGCCGTGCAGCATCTGGGCGAGCGCCGTCAGCCCATATTGCCGGCCGGCAGCGCCGCCATGCGTGAGCGTGACGACATCGCCGAAGTCCAGCCTGTAGCCTTCGGCTCCGAGATCTTCAGACTGTCGGAACCGAAGCGCGCGCCCTTCATGAACCGGCGCGAGCGACAGCGGCACATGCCCGACGCTGAAAAGGCGCCGGTAGAGCGCGATCACGACGCTGACCGCTTTGAGATCCTCGCCCCTCGTTCCCTCCGCGGGGTAGAGCGCGACGGGCACGGCATCGCCAGCCGTCAGGCTGGCCGCCTTCGGCCAGGGAAGCAGGTAGAACGGTTCCGTCACCGCGCCCTTCGGCAGCAAATCCGGTGCGGGCTCGGCCGGACGTCCGCCCAGAAGCAGGTCGTCCACATCGACAGGCAGATAGGCACCGTCACCGAGCGTCAGATAGGCGGACTTCGCGCCATCCGTCCGGTGCTTGGCCGGCCGCCAGAGACCCGACACGGTAAAGCGCCAGCTGCCGCCCGGCGCCAGCACGAAGCCTTCCGGCGGGGCGAACTGGTGAAAATTGGCGTTGCGCATCAGGAACGTGGCATTGCCGCAGGCGGGATCGTCCATCACGCGGGTCAGCGACGTATAGGCGAGCTTGAAGCCGGAGATGGGCGCGTCCGACAGGTTGAACAGCGTGAAGACGAAGCCGCCGCAGTCTTCTCCCTCGATCGGGTGCCAGCTGTTCTCAAGCCGGAAATCATGTGCCTTTGCCATGGTGGTTTCCCTTGTGGACAGTCGTGATGTCAATAATGGTCGGATTGCGAAAACGTCCGCGCCAGCTCGGCCTGCCCGGCCGTCAGCCCGCAGTCCACCGCAAGGCAAACGCCGGTGATGGCACGCGCCTGCTCGCCGGCCAGAAAGAAGACGGCATTGGCCACATCGCCCGCCGTCGCGATGCGGCGCAGCGCGTACCAGCGCTTCACATCCTCGAAAACCTGCGGGTTGGCGCGCGCACGCGCCTCCCAGGCCTGGGTGCGAACCGTGCCCGGAGCAACCGCATTGGCGCGGATGCCGAACTTGCCGTATTCCACGGCAATCGACTGCGTCAGGTGGATCAGTCCGGCCTTGGCTGCGCTGTAGGCGGGGTGGCCGAACACGGCGAGGCCGTTGACGGAGGCGATATTGACCACCGCGCCCTGCGCCGCCTTCAGCGCGGCTTCCAGCGCGCGGAACACCAGAAACGGTGCTTCCAGATTGAGCGCCGCATCGGCCCGCCAGATCGCACTATCCGTATCGTGCAGACTGACGGCGCGCGCAGCACCCGCATTGTTGACCAGCGTGCGCACGAGGCCGAGGCCGGCCGTGGCCTCCGCCATCGACCGGATGCTTGCCTCGTCGGTCACGTCGCAGACGATCGTCGCGAAGCGGTCGGACGAGCCGAGGGCGCCCGCAGCCGCGTCGAGCGCCGTCGCGTCGATATCGACCAGAACGACGACATCATGGCTTTCGGACAGGCGGGCGGCGATCGCACGGCCGATATCGCCGGCCGCGCCCGTGACGACGGCAACCGAGCGGCTCATCGGCGACCCTCTCTCAAGCGGGCAGAGGTGCACGGCATGGTCAGTCTCCGAGGATCTGGCGGTCGTCACCATCGCGGTGTTCGACCAGCTGTTGCTTGATATGGCGCAGCGTCACGGTGGAAAGCTTGCGGTTGCGATAGGCGACGAGGCTCGCGATCACATCGACGACGGCCAGGAAGGCGAAGCGCGTGGATGTGGGGCGGAAGATGTTGGCCCCCTCCGGCAGGTCGATGCCGACCACCAGTTCGGCCGCTCGCGCCACCGGGCTGTCCGATTGCGTGAGCGCGATGGTGGTGATGCCGTTTTCACGGGCGAGCGTAAAGCAGCGCGCGAGGTCCTGATTGCGGCCCGAAAAGGACGAGCCGACGATGACATCATTGGTGCGCGCGGCGGCCGTCAGCATCAGCTGCATATTGTGATCGTTGCTGGCGGTGACGCGGGAGCCGAGGCGAAACAGCCGGTTCTGCATCTCGGTCGCGATCATCGACGAATTGCCGCCGGAGCCGAACGTATAGACCATCTCCGCGCGGGATATGCGGTCGGCCACCTTGTCCAGCAGCGCGGGATCGAGCGCGCGATGCATCATGAACAGCGCGTTCTGCGCCTTGGTGATCACATCCTCGGCCACATCCTTCGGCTCGGTGCTCTTGGCCTCGGGATTGAGGTAGCGCACGCCGATGAAGGCGGTCTTTGCGAGGTTCACCTTGAAGTCGGAAAAGCTCTGGCAGCCGACATTGCGGCAGAAGCGGGTGACGGTCGGCGGCGACACTTCCGCCCGTTCGGCAAGCTCGATGATGGAGGCGTTGACCGCGAACTCGAAGTCGCCGAGGAGAATATCGGCAATCCGCTGCTCGGACGGCGAGAACTGTGCCCGGCCCTCCTGGATCGTCGTGAAGATATCCATCCCGCCTCCCCAAGCCTTCGACGCGACCGGTGCCGTGTCCCTCAGACCGGCGCCTTGTAGGCGATGCAGTCGATCTCGACCTTGCAATCCACCATCATGGACGCCTGAACGCAGGCCCGCGCAGGCGGATGCTCGCCGAAAGTGGACTGGTAGATCTTGTTGAAGGTCCAGAAGTCGCGCGGATCGTCCAGCCAGACGCCGCAGCGCACGACATGCTCGACGCCGTAACCGGCCTCGTCCAGAATGGCGAGCACATTGGCGATGGTCTTGTGGGTCTGCTCGACGATGCCGCCCGGAATGATCTCGCCGTCTTCCATGGCCACCTGGCCGGAGACGTGCAGCCAGCCGGCGGCCTCCACGGCGCGGGCGAAAGGCAGTCTCTGGCCACCGGCACCGGCTTTTTCAGCGCCATATCGCTTGATGGTCATCGCGGCCCTCGTGCAAATTATTTTCGTCGATGATTGACAATGGACCATAGAAAACGGAACTTGACCAGAGTTTTCGCGCTTCCATGAAAATAATTTAGACCGAAGGCCATCCCATGCGTAATCCCCATGCCAATCCCTTTCCGGCGAGCGATGTGGCCCGCCATTCCATCTGGGAGATGCTGGTTCCCCGCGATATCGACGCCTTTCTCGCTGCGGACTGGTCGATGGTCTCGGGCGATTTCGTCGAGGACGGCTTTCTCGCCATCAGCGGCAATCACAAGCCGAACCCGGACGACTGGAGCCTCGCTTTCCCGTCGCTCGCCGCCTACCGCGACGAATGGCTGAAGCAGGCCCGCGACTTCCAGGGCCAGACCTATGGCGAAGACCCGCGGCAGGCGATCTTCGCGACGACGACGCTGGAACAGATCGAGGTCCAAGGCGAAACCGCGCTTGCCCGCAAGAAATTCCAGGGCGGCATCCGCAAGACCGATGGCAGCCTCGACGTGATGCAGTGGCAGACGCTCTATACCTGCCGCCTGCACGAGGGCCGCTGGAAGATCTGCGGTTTCACCGGTTACCTGCCGAACCCGGCCTGAGCGACAACCGATCCGGGCGGTGCGCAGATCCCGCACCCTGCCCTGCCAACCTGCGGAAGGCCTAGCCCGTTGCGTCTCTTTACCGCCGCCCTCGCCACGGAAACCAACACCTTCGCGCCGATCTGCATCGACCGCCGCGCCTTCGAGGAGTCCCTCTACGCCCCTCCGGGTCAGCATCCGGAAACCCCGACGCTGTGCACCGCCCCCATCACCGTGGGACGGAAGGTCTGCGCGGAAAAAGGATGGACGCTGATCGAAGGCACCGCCGCCTGGGCGGACCCCGCCGGCCTCGTCAACCGGCAGGCCTATGAGAGCCTGCGCGACGAGATCCTCGACCAGTTGAGGGCCGCCATGCCCGTCGATGGCGTGGTCATGGGCCTGCACGGCGCCATGGTAGCCGACGGCTATCTCGATCCGGAAGGCGATCTTCTGACGCGCATCCGCGCGATCGTCGGCCCGGATGTCCTCGTCTGCGCCGAAATCGATCCCCACAGCCACCTCACTGCAAAGCGTGTCGCGGCCGTCGATTTCTTCGTCGTCTTCAAGGAATTTCCCCACACCGACTTCGTCGCCCGCGCCGAAGACCTCTGGCGGATCGCGGTGGACACGCTGGAGGGCCGCGTGACGCCGGTCATGTCCGTGTTCGACTGTCGGATGATCGACGTCTTCCCAACCTCGCGGGAGCCGATGCGCTCTTTCGTGGACCGGCTGATGCGGATGGAGGCGGACGATCCCGACATCCTGTCCCTCTCCGTCATCCACGGCTTCATGGCCGGCGACGTGCCGGAGATGGGCACGAAAACCATCGCGATCACGAACGGACATCTCGAAAAGGGTGAGCGGCTGGCGCGGGACCTCGGCCTTGAGCTGTTCTCCAAGCGCGGAACCTTCATGATGCCGCAGATCGACGAGGCGGAAGCGATCGACCGGGCGCTCGCCAACCCGCGCGGCCCCGTGGTGATCGCCGATATGTGGGACAATCCGGGCGGCGGCACGGCCGGAGACGCGACGGTGATCCTTGCTGCCCTTCTCGCGCGTGGCGTCGAAAACGTCGCCGTCGGCATGATCTGGGATCCGATCGCCGTGCAGATCTGCCTCGCGGCCGGCACAGGCGCCGAAATTCCGCTCCGCTTCGGCGCGAAATCCGCGCCCGGCACCGGTAGCCCGATCGACGGGCTCGTCACCGTCAAGCGCGTCGTCCGCAATGCCGAGATGCGCTTCGGCGAGAGCGTCGCGCCCTTCGGCGACGCGGCGCATATCCACCTCGACGGCATCGACATCATCCTGAGTTCGGTGCGCGTCCAGAGCTACGACCCGTCGCTCTTCACCGCGCTGGGTCTCGACCCGACGACGAAGCATGTACTGGTGATCAAATCCACCAACCACTTCTATGCCGCCTTCTCGAAAATCGCCTCGGAGATCCTCTACTGCTCGGCCGGCTCGCCCTACCCGAACAACCCGGCAAAGACCCCCTATCGCCGCGCTTCGCGCACGATCTGGCCGATCGTCGAGGATCCGCATGGACTTGCCACGATAGCGTCGGATGCCGGATAGGACGGCATCTGCGGATCGGAATGCCCGTTGCGCAAACCGTGGGCAACCGGCAGAACACGAGGCATCATCGAACATGAGACAACCGGGAGAGACGCCGATGACCACCCCGCCCCGGCCGCAGGTCGGCCAGCCCATCCTGTCGCTGTCGACACCGCTGCCCCTTATCGACGAGAACCGGCTGGCTGCGAATATCGCCCGCGTGCAGACCTATCTCGACAGCCATGGCCTTGCCTTCCGGCCGCACATCAAGACCCACAAGATCCCCGCCATCGCCAAGGCGCAGGAAGCCGCCGGCGCGCGCGGCATCAACTGCCAGAAGATCACCGAGGCCGAAGTGTTTGCAGACGCCGGCTTTGAGGATATCCTCATCACCTTCAACATTCTCGGACCCGAGAAACTCGACCGGCTGAAGGCGCTCAACGAGCGGATCGCAAGCCTCAAGGTCGTGGCCGACAGCATGGTAACGGTTGACGGCCTCTCCGCCCGGTTTGCCGGCGCGAAGCCGCTTGCCGTGCTCGTCGAATGCGACACCGGCGCCGGACGCTGCGGCGTGCAGGACCCGGCGGCGGCAGTCGCCCTGGCAGAGGCGATCGCCTCTGCCGACGGCCTCACCTTCGCCGGCCTGCTGACCTATCCCAAGGCACACGACGAAGCGGCCGTGGAAGCCTTCTTCGCAAGCGCCATCGCCAGCCTGAAGGCTCTCGGCACCCCCTGCCCGATCGTCAGCCACGGGGGAACGCCGAGCCTCTTCTCCGCCCATCATGTGCCCTCGGCCACCGAGCATCGCGCCGGAACCTACGTCTACAACGACCGCGCCATGGCCCGCTCCGGCCACTGCTCGCTCGACGACTGCGCCATGCAGGTGCTCGCCACCGTCGTCGCCCGCCCGACGCCCGACCGCGCCGTCCTCGACGCAGGCTCCAAGGCGCTGACCTCGGATCTGCTCGGATTCTCGGATTACGGCGTGATCGTAGACTACCCGGATGCGGTCATCACCGGCCTGTCCGAAGAGCATGGCGTGGTGGACCTGTCACGGGTAACCGGCCCCCGGCCCGAGATCGGCGACAAGGTGCGGATCGTTCCGAACCACACCTGCGTGGTGTCGAACCTGTTCGACGTGATGACGTTTCATCGGGACGGGGTGGTGACGCGCGTGGAGAATGTTGCGGCGCGCGGGCTGGTCTGGTGAGGGGTTAAGGAAGAAAATGCCTCTCTGCCCTGCCGGGATCTCCCCCACAAGGGGGGAGAAGATTCGGAGCAACGCCCCGCTGCCTAGCTGATGGAAATGGGGAGGTGGCCACACGTCCTCTCCCCCGTGTGGGGGAGATGACCGGCAGGCCAGAGAGGGTTCTTTCTTTACAACCTTCAAGCCGCCGTCATAGCCGCGGGAATCTCAAGATTCCGCCAGTCCACGGTCCGCTCCAGCGCCTCGCCATTGGCCTCGAACAGATGGCAATCGGCCGCCATGATGCCGGTGGAGACGGGTTGCTCCACGGCGAGCGGTGCCGAACCGGGCAGGAGCACGCAATAGGGCGTGCCGTCGGTGAGGCTGGAATAGCCGACCGTGTTGATGCCGAGCCGCTCGATGACCGAGGGGATGATCGGGATGTTGAGGTCGCCGGGGGTCAGCATCGTGTGCTCGGGGCGAATGCCGAGCGTCAGGGCCTGACCGACGAGGTCGGCGCGGCTTGCGACCGGAATCGTGACTTCCTGGCCCTGATATTCGACCGTGACGCCGGCGGGGCCGACGGCGGTGCAGGTGACCGGCACGAAATTCATCTTCGGATTGCCGATGAAGCCGGCGACGAAGAGGTTTTTCGGCTTGTGGTAGAGCTCCAGCGGCGCGCCGACCTGCGAGATATCGCCGGCATTCAGCACGACGATGCGGTCGGCCATGGTCATGGCTTCCACCTGGTCGTGCGTCACATAGATCATGGTCGCCTTGAGTTCGCGGTGAAGCTTGGCTAGCTCGATGCGCATATCGGCGCGCAGGGCCGCGTCGAGGTTCGACAGGGGCTCGTCGAACAGGAAGATCTTGGGCTCGCGCACGATGGCGCGCCCGATGGCGACACGCTGACGCTGGCCGCCCGACAGCATGCCCGGCTTCTGCTGCAGACGCTGTTCAAGGTGCAGGATGCGCGCCGCGTTCTCGACCTTGGCCTTGAGCTTGCTCTCCTCCATCTTTTCCACGCGCAGCGGAAAGGCGATGTTCTCGAACACCGTCATATGCGGATAGAGCGCGTAGGACTGGAAGACCATGGCGATGCCGCGCTTGACCGGCGGCAGGTCGTTGACGCGCACGCCGTCGATGATGATATCGCCGCTCGAGGTGGAATCGAGCCCTGCGATCATGCGCAGCAGCGTGGACTTGCCGCAGCCGGACGGGCCGACGAAGACGACGAACTCGCCGTTGACGACCTCGAGCTGCACGCCCTTGAGCACTTCGAAGTCGCCGTAGAACTTCTGCACCTTGTTGAGGAAGAGCTGTATCACATCGGTCTCCGGTCGCCGAAGCGGGCGGCGTTGGTCAGGAACAAACAAAGGGGGCGGGTCGGCACAGAGGGACCGGACCCGCGCCCGGGAAGGTGCGGTCGCGGCGGCAAGACCGCCGCGACCGCAGGCAGGGACTGGCTTATTTGTACTCTTCGATCGCGGCCGAAGCCTTCTTCAGAGCATCTGCCGGTTCGGCCTTGCCGGTCACGACCGACTGCACCATTTCGATGATGGCGTTCTGGAAGCCCTTGTAATCCTTGAACAGGGGCTCCGGACCACCGAAGGCGATGCCGTCGATGAACGGCTTCCACGACGGATCGGCCTTGACGAATTCGTCAACCTTGGCCGAGGGGCGCAGCGGGGTGAGGCCAGCGCCGCCCTGCAGTTCGTATTCGCCCTGCGGGCCCGGCGACGTAATGAACTTGGCGAACTCGATCGCCTTGTCCTCGACGCCCGTGCCCTTGAAGACGGCCAGGCTGTCGGTGATCAGCAGCGTGCCTTCACCCTTGGCCGAAGGGCCGAGCGGCAGCGGCGCGACGCCCCACTTCATATCGGTCTTCTTGAGAAGCGCCGCGGCACCGGAGGCGGACTGGATCATGCCGGCCTTGCCGTCGAGGAAGATGGCGCGGATTTCGTTCTGCTCATAAGCGGTCGCGCCTTCGACCGAATAGGGCGTGATGTCCTTGACGGCCTGCAGGGCGGCCAGAACTTCCGGGCTGTCCATGACGATCTTGTCGCCATCGATGACCTTGCCGTTATTGGTGTAAACCCAGTGCATGAACTGGTGCATGGTGTTGTCGAAGGTCTTGGCCGGAAGGCCGTAACCGGCGATCCCGGTCTTTTCCTTGATCTGCTTGGCGAAGGCGATTTCTTCGGCCCAGGTCTTTGGCGGGGTTTCCGGGTCGAGGCCGGCCTTTTCGAAGAGCGCCTTGTTCCAGTAGAGCGCCTTGGTCGAGAAGGCGACCGGCACGCCCCACTGGTTGTCGTCGAAGGTGACCGTGTCGACGATGTTGGGGTAGTAGCTCTTCTTTTCCTCATCCGTCATCGGCACGGGAACGATCAGGTCGTTCTCGGCGAATTCCTTCAGCGTGCGCGAACCGACATAGGCCATGCCGACCGGGTTACCGGCAGCCGCCAGCGTCGTTGCCTTGTCCTGGCACTGCTCCCAGCCGACCAGTTCGGGCTTGACGGTCCAGCCGGCGTTCTTGCCTTCCCATTCCTTGATGTACTTCTCGTGGATCGGGTCGATCTTGTCGCCGCAATAGATCCAGCTGATTTCCTGGTCGGCAGCCTGTGCCGTCACAGCGGTGCCGAGCAGGCCGAGCGCGGTCGAGCCGAGCAGCGACAGGGCCAGCAGCCCGGTTTTGACGTGAAATGTCATGTTTTTATGCTCCCGTTTGGTCTCTGGTGGTTGGTCTTATTGTTTCACCGCGCCGGCGGTCAGGCCGCTGACGAGATAGCGTTGCAGGAAGAAGATGATGATCATGGCCGGGGCGATGCCGACGAAGCTCGCCGCCATGAGCTCGTTCCAGACGACTTCCTGACGTCCGAAATAGGCAAACAGTCCCACCGGGAGCGGCGCATATTCGGACTTCGAATTGAAGGTGAGCGCGTAGATGAACTGCTGCGCGTAGGAGCCGATGAAGGTGGTGATGGCCACCACGACGATGCCGGGCATGGCGATCGGCAGGATGACGCGGCGCAGCGTGTAGAAATGGCTGGCGCCATCCACGAAAGCGGCTTCATCCAGCTCCTTGGGGATGCGCATCATATAGGTGCGCAGAAGCCAGATGGCCGTGGGGATGAGGAAGGCGACGCCGGGCACGATCATGGCGAAGTATGTGTTGAGAACGCCGAGCGAGCGCATCAGGCGGAAAAGCGGAATGAGCAGAACGGCGCCGGAGAACATATTGACGGCGAGGAACGCGCCGAGGAGCTGGCCGGAGCCCTTGAACTCGAAACGGGCAAAGGCATAGGCCGCGGGCACCACGAGGATCAACACGACAATGGTGACGACACTGGAGATGAACAGCGAGTTGAAGATGTAGCGCGCAAAGCCGGGAACGCTGACCCACATGGTACGGTAGGCCTCGAACGAGCCGTTTTCCGGAATGAAGCGATAGGGTGAGGAGAACAGCTGGCTCAGCGGTTTCAGCGACACCAGAAAGCCTTCGACGAAGGGCGCGAGCAGGAAGGTCAGGAAGACCAGGATGCCTGCATAGATCCCGACGATCTCGTACCAGGTATAGCGGTTGATCAGGATGGACGGCTCTTTCATCGCTTGTCTCCGGCGGAAAGGCGGCTGGTCATGCGGAAGTAAAAGACGCAGAAGATCGACAGGAAGATGCAGATGAGAACCGCTCGCGCCGCGCCCTCCCCGTATTTGTTGGAGCCGATCGCCGTGCGGTAGGTGTCGATGATCATCGTCGTCGTCTCGCCAGTCGGCCCGCCGCGCGTCAGGATCCAGATGATGTCGAAGGAATTGAAGGTCGAGATGAGCGAGATCATCGACATCGTGATCATCGACGGCACGAGCAGCGGCAGGGTGATGCGGCGGAAGCGGTAGAACCGGCCGGCACCGTCGGTCCAGGCGGCCTCGTAGAGATCCTGCGGGATCGATTGCATGGCCGCCAGCATATAAAGCGTAACCATGGGAACGCCGATCCACACATCCGTGATGACCGTCGCCCAGAAGGCGGTGGAACCCTGCGCGAGAAAGGCGATCGGGCTGTCGGACAGGCCGAAGCGCTGGAGCAGGCCGGAAATCATGCCGAACTGGCCGTTATACATCCAGCCCCACATGAAGATACCGATAGCCATGGGCACGATCCAGGGCGGCATTGTCAGAACGCGGAAGAGCGCCCGGCCGGGCACGGCCGCGTTCAGCATGGACGCGCCGAACGTGCCGATGATCATCTTCAACGACACCGAGAAGAACGTCCAGATGAAGGTGCGGATGATGACTTCGGCGAAGGTGGCGTTGAAGATCTTACTGTAGTTGGCCCAGCCCACCCAGTTCGTCGTCTTCTTCAGGGATGCATCCGTGAAGGAGAGAATGAACGTATCCACCAGCGGATAGGCGACGATGACGGTGACGTAGAGAATGGCCGGCGCCATCAGGAGCCAGGCGAAGAGAACGGTGCTTCGTTTGGCGTCCATGACCTATCCTCTCAAGCAGACTTGGTCTGCGGTGCGGATGACGCGGCGGCTGTGCCATGCAGGCAGGCATCGTATTCGGCCCAGACGGGCGCGAGATCGACAACCTTGCGGGCAAACCGGGCCTCATCCATCGCGAGCGCCAGAATGCCCGCCTCGATGGCGTTGAGCGCCGAAACCGGCAGCGTCTGGCCTTCCGTGATGAACTTGAACACGTCTTCGGCCATCTGCTCGTCGGCACCGTAGTGATGCGACATTTCGGACGGTGCCTGATAGGTCTTGGCGACAACCTTCTCGTTGTTGCGCGCACTGTGCACATCGAGATAGCCACGCACGAAATCGCCTTCCGCCATGCCCTTCGAGCCGATGACGCAGAAGCGGCGGAACTGGTCCGGCACGTTCAGATTGGTGTGGAACGTCATGGCGGCACCGTTCTCGTATTCCACGATCGCGGTCTGGTAGTCGATCAGGTCGCCATCGCTGTCGAACACCTTGTCGGAGCCTTCCCAACCGCTCGGCTTGCGGTGATAGACTTCCATGTCGTTGGCGCCTTCGTTGCGCGGGTCGTTGGCGGGAATGAAGCTCTTGCGGCCGCCGAAGGAGGAGACGTAGCGCGGACGCGCGCCGACCACGCCATTATAGAGGTCGAGGTCGTGGCAGCACTTTTCCAGCATGAAGCCACCGGCATAACGGCCATAGCGGCGCCAGTCGCGCATGAAGAAAGCGCCGTGATAGGGCTCGATATGCTCGGACGCCTCAATCGACACGATCTCGCCGAGCCGGCCTTCGGCCTGCGCCTGACGCAGATCGCGATAGAGCGGCGAATAGCGCAGCACGAGGCCGACCAGCAGCCGGTCATGGCCGTGGCGATGGAGAAGACGCGCGAGTTCGAGACTTTCCTCGATGGTGACGACGATCGGCTTTTCGGTGAACACCGTCAGCCCGGCTTCGAGCCCGATGCGGATATGCTCGAGATGCAGATGGTTGGGAGACCCGACCATCAGGAGGTCGAATGTTTCCGCGGCGATCATCTCCTGCGGCGTCGCATAGGCCTTGCCGGCGGAAATGCCGGCCTCTTCGAGACCCGGCAGACCGGCCGGAACCGGATCGACGTGACCGACGATCTCGAAGGTCGGATCCATGTCTCTGAAAATACGGCCCAGATATCCCAGCCGAAACCCAAGCCCGATCATGGCGACCTTCATCTCGGCCTGCTCCCCGTTTTTTCGTAATTTATTTTCGCAGCCTGTGTCAGATCAGCGAACTCGTCAACATAAAATCCGTCTTCGTGAACAATCGTGAAATTCATTTTCATGAACGACCGAAACACGCTGCGACGCGGGAGCCCAGACCAGCTATCGCAAAACCCTGCAGCCCCATCGAGCGACCCTTTCCTAAGATCGTTCGGCGGCATCGGCAGGCCCGCATCCCACTGGATTTCGCTCCTGACATGGACAATACCAAAAACAGGCCAATCGTCCAGTCCTTCCGCAAGTGATTTTTAACGATTGCAATAAGCAATTGAAATTAAACATTTTATAAATAGCTGCAACTTGTGGAGGAATTGCCGTGCTATTTGTGAATTGGTTTTTTTTGGTATTGCCGGTGTGGAAACTGCGGATGAACGGCTGCCGGCTGTGCGTGGGGCAAAGCAGCAACGGACGGCTAAAGGAGAGAGGCCAGCCTGCCCCCGCCATGCGGCCTCGGTACGCAGGGTGCATGTTCGACCACAAGGCACTTTCGCAGGCCTTCAATTAGGAGTAAGTTGGATTCCGTTAACGTATACGTCAACGGGAGGAGCCGATGGCAATATTCGACTACAAGGGAAGAGATGCGAGCGCAGAGGTGTCGGAGGCCTTCAACCTTGCGCGTTATGGACAATTGCGCGCGTTCGGAGCCTTGGGAGAGCTCGGAACGACGCTGACGGGAACGAGCGGCAACTTCGCGCCGCCGGCGGGCTGGCATGACCTGACGGCCGCGGATGTGGAGCTTCCCGCGGATGACGTCGACAGTTTCGGCTTCTTTCACGGATCCACCTCGCTCAGCGCGCAGGTGAAGATCCTCGCCTATACCGGCACCAGCGGAAACATCGAGCGGCTCAGCATTTCCTTTGCCGGCACCAGCGATATCGGCGACCTGCCGGATTATCTGGCGCTCGCCAAGGGACAGTATCTCGATCAGTTCGTCTACGTCCTCGAAGCCGCCGCGCGCTTTGCCGCGGCCCATGGCCTGACCGGCGAGGACGTCGTCGTCACCGGCTACAGCCTCGGCGGCGGCGCGACCAACATCATGGCGGAACGCTCATCCGCCGTGGCCGACGGCTTCTACGACACCGCGAACTATTTCGGTTTCGATTCGCCGAACATCTACGACAACAGCGACAAGATCATGAACTTCGGCGGCGAGAACGACCTCGTCTACCGCTCGCTGGGCACATCGACCGACAGCATCATCGAGGGCTTCACAGAAGCGCTCGTCCACAAGGACCGGGAGTTCGGCAGTTCGAACGACAACACCGTCCTCTTCAACGACTTCTACGCCAATCCGCTCTCGCCGTTCGGACCGACGAGCGTCTTCAACGTCGTCGGCGGCTGGAATTCGCATATCACCAACCTCTTCGCGGATGCCTTCGCGACGATGGCCCGGTCGAGCTTCGCCTCCATCATGGAAAAGGACAGCGCGATCGTCGTCTCGCAACTGAGCGATCTCCTGCGGCCCGTGACATGGGTGGAGGATGTGGCGCGCGATACCTCCAGTCATTTCGGGGCACCGGCCTTCATCCTAGGCTCCGATCAGGCCGACCTGCTGCGTGACGGCAAGGCCAGCGATTTCCTCGAGGGCTTTGCCGGAAACGACCGCTTCAGCCTGTCCACCGGCAACGACACCGTGGCCGGCGGCGACGGCACCGATACCGTGCAGCTGGCCGGGGCGATCGGCAATTACGAGGCCATCCGCCTGTCGGACGGCACGCTCGTAATGCGGGGGGTGTCGGGACAATACGGACTGAAGGAAATGACCTCGGTCGAGCGGATCGAGTTCGGCTCGCTCGTCCCGACGACCTACACCGTCACCAACACCAAGCTCGATACGCTCCTGTTCGCCGACAAGACCTATGCCGCCCATGTCGAAGGCACGGCCGGTAACGACAACCTGGTTGGCAAGACGGGCGTGGATCGCATCTTCGGTCTGGCCGGCAACGACGTCATTCGCGGCGGCGCCGGCAACGACCTGCTGCATGGCGGCATCGGCAACGACCAGCTCTTCGGCGATGCCGGGGATGACGACCTTTACGGCGGCATCGGCAATGACGTGCTGTCCGGCGGCGCGGGCAACGATCGCCTGTCCGGCGGGGTCGGCAGCGATATCTTTGACTTCTCGAAGATCGCCTCCGGCCGCGACGTCATCACCGACTTCAACAAGGGTGTGGAAGGGCACGACACGCTTCTCTTCAGCGCCTCGCTCTTCAAGACGGCGGATGCGGCACTCTCGCATTTCGTCCAGTCCGGTGCGGATGCGGTCCTCTCATGGCTCGGCGGCAGCGTCGTGCTGGCGGATACGAAGGTCGCCGATCTTCACCACGGCGATATCCTGATCGTGTGATCGACGCGATGACCGGAGCGTCATCGACGTCCCGGCTTGAGAAAAACAGGCGGCGGATCGTGTGCTCTTGAGGAGCGGCACAATCCGCCGCCTTCATCGTCCTTGCGGCATGACAGGCTCATGCCATCCGTGCGTCGTTTCCGCTGGCGGCTTCTGCCGGGCAAGACCGTGCACCGTGCGCTCCCCCATCGCGATATGCGGAAACCGCGGGCGGATCAGGGAAGCGGAACCCGGATCAGGCAGCGGATGCCATGGTCGAGAAATTGCAGTTCGGTTGTCGCGTTCAGCTGATAGGGCAGCGCCCGCTCGATGAGCTCGCGGCCGTAGCCCTTGCGGCGCGGCGCGTCATCCTCCGGCATGTTCACGCCCTCCTCCCGCCATTCCAGGAGCACGGCCCGTTCGCCTGCCGCGTCTTCAAGCGTCCAGGAAATCCGCAACACGCCGCTTTCCTGGCTGAGTGCCCCGTATTTGATGGCATTGGTGGCAAGCTCGTGCAGGGCAAGCCCGAGCGCCTGCACGCCGGGCGTCGGCACCGTGACCGGCGGCCCCTCTGCATGAACGGCCTCCATGCGGGACGCGGTACCATGCGCCCGCAATTCGCCCTCGATCAGGTCCTGCAGCGAAATGGTGTCCGCTGCCCGCGCGGCAATCCCCTGAACGCGGCTGAGGGCCCGCAACCGGCTTGAAAATTCGGCGCCGAAGCTTTCCAGCGACGAACTGCTGCGCAGCGTCTGGCTGGCGACCGACTGGACGACGGCGAGAAGATTGCGCGTGCGATGCTGAAGCTCGGCCACCAGCACGTCCTGCCGATCCTTCATTGCGCGCAATGCGTGAATATCGGTCATGGTGCCGATCCAGTCGCCCGTCGGCTCGCCGAACGCGCTAAGCACTGGGAGCGCCCGCGTCTGGTGCCAGCGATAAGCGCCGTCGGAGGCGCGGCGAATGCGGTGTTCGACATAGCATTCGCCCGTCCCGGCTGCCGCATGCCAGGCCGAAAGCGTCGCGGCGCGATCGTCCGCATGCACCGCATTCAGCCAGCCGAGCCCGAGGCTCTGCGGCTGGTCGAGGCCGGAATACTCCACCCATTGCGGGCTGCCCCAGAGGCGCGATCCGTCTGCGAGGCACCGGAAGACGAGCTGCGGGATCGTGGTGGCGAGCAGCCGGAAACGCTCCTCGTTCTCCATCAGCCTCTGGCCGGCAAGATGCGCTTCCGTCCTGTCGCGCAGGATCCTGACGAAGCCCGACCCGTCACTGAGCGGCATGGTCAGCCCGGATGCCCAGAAGCGCGTCCCATCCTTGCGCATCTGCCAACGCTCGTCCTCCGCCCGTCCATGGGCTGTGGCCTCCGCGCGCTCCAGCGCCGGCACGCCGGCTGCCCGGTCCTCGGCCGTGAAGATCACCTCACCCGACTGCCCGAGAATATCGGCTTCGGTGAAGCCCAGCACGCGCTCGGCGCCCGTGTTCCAGCTCGTCACGTGCCCCTCCGGGTCGAGCGAGAAGATCGCGAAATCGACGGCGCTTTCGAAGACGACCCGCAGCAGGTCGTCGCTTTTCGGTGCCAGGAGCGGAGATCGAGGCGTGTCATGAGAGATCATGGCCCGTATCCTCTGTCTGTGGGCCGATCTACAAACGGCTCAGGAGGTGCAGCAATTCATCGGGATCGGCCGGCTTTTGAAGGAAGGGCGCCTCGCGAAATCGTTCCGGCAGGTCGCCCCGGTCATAGGCCGTCAGGAAGGCGAAGGGCACATTTCGCAGCGACAAGGCATCGGCCACCGGATAGACCTCCGCGCCGCGCAGATGAATGTCGAGAACGGCCGCATCGATCTGCTCGGCTTCGTCCACCAGCTTCAGGGCGCCTTCGAGGCTCGACACCGGCCCGATGACATCGGCCCCGGCCCGGCCCAGCACGTCCAGAATATCCGCCGCCACCAGATACTCGTCCTCCACAACGAGAAAGACCTTGTCGAAAATGTCGGCTTCCTCACTCACCACCCGTTCCTCGTCATTCTGTCGTTTCCTCCATGAGCCGGTTTTGGTGGCCGCTCGTTCGGAGCGGCACCCGGCTTCGGTCAAACTCCCGAACCCGCATCGCGCTGTTCGGTTCCGCGGAAATCGCGAGAGAGCCAATCGCCTCACCGGCGCAAGGTCGCGCGCGATTCCGGCCGTCCCGTATCCCAAGCGTTTGCGGCGCAAAGGCGACAGGCCGCAAAGTCGCTCCTGCGCATATGTGCATTCATGGCCGAAATCGATAGGTCCATGCGGTTTTCAGGGCCTAATCCTCCCGCCCCGGGCGCCTACCTGCGTCATGCCGCACCGTCCTCCCGCCATCCGGTGCGGTCATATCGACAGGAGGTTCCCTTGAAGACCATCGCCACCACCATCGCCCTTTCGGCCCTCGCCACCACCGGCGTCGCAGCCGAGGAAAACCGGCGCACCCGTGTCGCGCCGGCCGCCGTCTACGATGTCGCGCCGGGCCTCGGCCATTTTACCGATGACGTGCTCTTCGGCGACGTCTGGCGTCGCCCGCAGCTTGCCGCTCGGGACCGCAGCCTCGTCACCGTCGCCGCGCTGGTTGCCACCGGCAACTCCGCGCAGATCGGCAGCCATGTCGCCCGCGCGCTCGACAACGGCGTCGAGCCGCGCGAGATCGGCGAACTGATCACCCACCTCGCCTTCTATACCGGATGGCCGAATGCCATCTCTGCCGTCACCGAGGCAAAGACCGTCTTCCAAGCCCGCAACATCGCACCGGTGAGCGAGAGCGACGCCGCGCCCATCGTGCTCGATGCGGGCGGCGAGGCCGCACGCCGGCGGACGGTGGACGCCACGGTCGCGCCGACGGCACCGGCCCTTGCCGCGCTGACGAACGATGTTCTCTTCGGCGATCTCTGGCAACGACCGGACCTCCGCCCGCGCGACAGAAGCCTCGTGACCATGGCCGCGCTCATTGCCATCGGTCAGCCCGAACAGTTGCCATTTCATGCCAACCGGGCCATGGACAACGGGTTGACGGAGACGGAAGCTGCAGAGGTTCTGACTCATCTCGGTTTCTACGCCGGCTGGCCCCGGGCCATATCGGCCGTTCCCGTCCTGGAACGCGTGCTCGCCACCCGTCATGAAAAGAAAGCCGAAGCCATGTCTGAAAGACCCGAGTCCGAGAACGCCGATATCACCCTGACGCGAGCCGGCTCCGCCGCCACAGGCGGTCCCGAAGCGTACTTTACCGGCAATGTCGAGATTTCGACCCCGTACAAGAGCAACGCCCCGGCCCGCATCGGCGGCGCCACCGTCTCCTTCCCCGCCGGTGCCCGCACGGCGTGGCACACCCATCCGCTCGGGCAGACGCTCTACATCGTCTCCGGCAAGGGATGGGTGCAGAAGGAAGGGGGTCCGCGCGAAGCCTTCGGTCCCGGAGACGTGGTCTGGATCCCGCCGCTGGTCAAGCACTGGCACGGCGCGGCCGTCGACACGCCCATGGTCCACTTCGCTGTTGCCGAAGCTCTCGACGGCAGCGCCGTGACATGGCTCGACAAGGTGACGGACGCGGAATACGCCGGCGACTCCACGGTCGACTGAACGATTTTCCGCCTCTTAGGATCGAATGAGCGCGATCCCGAGAGGTCGCAACCCAAGACCCGGCGGGCGTCGGGGCTGAGGGCTTTTTCGTGATGCGAAAAGTCCAAGGCCTGCGGGGTGCCGTATGCTACACCGGACCCCATTGTTATTCTCACATCCGGAACCGCATGTTTCATCTCATCTTCGGACTCCCCTGGCTGGTCGTCCTCGTCCGGTTCATCCAGCCGCTGCCGTGGCTCTGGTCGGTTAAGGCGCTGCTGGCTATCGTCCTGCTGCTCGCCTCGCAATACCATTTTTTCAGCCGCCTCTCCTCTGGCTCCGTCTTTTCGCCGGAGTTCCCGCGCTGGCTGGTCATCGGCTTCAACCTGCTCTTCGGCGCCATCGCCCTCCTGGCGGTCCTGCAGATCGCGCTCGACCTGGTGTCGCTGCTGGTCGCCCTCGTCAAGGGCCGGCTCATCACGGTTCCCCCGGGCATTCGCTATGCCATGGGCGCGACGGCACTGGCAGCGGCGGCCCTCGGCGTCTCGCAGGCCATCCGTGTTCCCCCGCTGAGATCGATCGAGATCGCCATCCCCAACCTGCCGCCATCCTTCGATGGATACCGGATGCTGCAACTGACCGACATGCATATCAGCCGGCTCTTCCCGCAAGTCTGGGCGCAGGCCGTCGTCGAAAAATCCAACGCGCTCGCACCCGACGTGATCGTCATCACCGGCGACCTGATCGACGGCAGCCTGGCGGATCGGCGGGCCGATGTCGCGCCGCTCGCAAGCTTGAGCGCCCGTGACGGCGTGATCGCCATTCCCGGCAATCACGAGTATTTCTTCGGCTATGCCGAATGGATGGCCCATTTCGCCTCGCTCGGCATGACGGTGCTCGAGAACCAGCACGTCACCGTGACACGGGACAATGCCGCGATCACCATTGCGGGCGTCACCGACCTTTCAGCGAGCGCCCACGGCCAGTCCGGCCCCGATCTTGCCAAGGCGCTCGACGGCGCGCCGGCAGACGCGCCCATCATCCTTCTCGATCACCAGCCGCGCGACGCGGCACGCGCCGCTGCCGCCGGCGTTGCCTTGCAGCTGTCGGGCCACACGCATGGCGGCCTGATCCTCGGCCTCGACCGTCTCTTCGCGAAGCCGAACAACGGCTTCGTCTCCGGTCTCTACACGGTCGGCGGCCTGCAACTCTACGTCAACAACGGAACCGGCCTCTGGCCCGGCTTCGCACTGCGCCTCGGCCGCCCCTCCGAGCTCACGGTCATCACCTTCCGGCGGAAGACTTAGCTCCCTCAGCCCCGCGCCCGAAGCGCCGCGGTCAGCGGCAAGCGCGTGGCCACGAAAGACGGGACGAGGCCGCCGAGAGCACCGATCGCCAAGCCGAGCAGGCCGGCGACGATGGCGACATCGGATGTCACCGACAGCTGAAAGGCCAGTCGGGCATTGTTGGCCCCGATCGTGCTTGCCTGCCAGCCATTGAACCCCAGCCAGGAGACCACGAGCCCCAGAACGACGCCGGCCGCGGCAAGGCACAGGGCTTCCACCCATGTTCCGACGAAGGCCGCAAACCGCTGGAAACCCAGCGCGCGGACCGTGGCGATCTCCACCGTCCTGTCGGACACGGAACTCATCATCGTGTTCAGCGCCCCGGCCGTCGCGCCGATCGCCATGAGCAGCGCCAACGGCCAGGCAAAGAGCCGGATGAGGCGCGCCGTGCGGCCGGACTGGGCGGCATAGAGATCCGCCTCCGTCATTGCCACGAGAGGCACGGTGCCGAGCGTCGAAAGCCGCGCCTGAAAGCGCGCCAGGCCTTCCGGCTCCATCAGCCGGAGACGCAAGCTCTGCACCGTATTCTCTCGGTCGAAGCCCGCGCGCACCGCATCGAGATCGGCCCAGATCTCGGACTCGAACGCGCTGCCATGGGCGGAAAATCGCCCGACGACCCTCCAGTCGATCGCGCCGAGACGCACGCTTTGCCCGACCGTGAACCCGAGCGTCGCGGCAAGCTGGTCACCCACCACGATCTCCCGCGCGCCCGGCGAGAAGAGCCGCCCCTCCGACAGAGCGATCTGATCTCGCATGGAGGCACCGGCGGCATCCATGCCGCGGACCGCAACGGTGCGAACCGCATCGGCGCCGGCCGTATCCGCATCGACGGCGACGACCACCTCCCGTGACGAGACGAGCCGCTGCCCGTCATCGCGCATCACGCCGATATCTTCCGTCGTCGCTTCCAGCGAGCGGATGATGTCGGGCGGAAGATCCGAGCCGTTCTCCTGCTGCGCGCCACCACCGAGAATAACCGCGACCATCGGCGAGCCCGCCCCGGAAAGGGCCGTCTCGAAGCCCTTGGCGAGAGCGAGGAAGCCCGCAAGCACGCAAACCACCAGGGCGATGGACAAGGCCATCGACAGGGAAATGGCGAGGCGGCGCGGCAGGCTGAGGAGATTGACCCGGATCATGATGCCGGTCTGTCGTACGAGTGTGGACATGGAGTTCACCGTGTTCTGAAGGCGTTGATGACGGGAATGCGCAGGGCCGCGATGGCCGGAAGAGCGCCGGTCGCAAGACTGAGGCTCACCATGATCGCCGCGCCCTTCACGAGGACCGCAGGCGAAAACACAAGCCCGAGTTCCGGGCCGGCCAGCTGCGCCGCAAGCCACGCCAGCAGCAGCCCGATCCCGCCGCCGAGCAGAAAGACGAATGACGTCTCCACCAGGATGAGGGTGACGATATGGACGCTTGAAAAACCCAGCGTTTTCAGGACGCCGATTTCGAAGGTCCGCTCCCGAATGGCGAAGATCATCGTGTTGACCACGATCATCAGGAGCGTGACGAAGGCCGCGCCCACGACGAGGTTCACGATGAGGCCGACATCGGCATATTGCCGCAGGAAGGCTTCGAGGAACTGCTTTTCCGACTGGGTGCGCGTGGGGCTGGCGGAATTGGCAAACCGCGCATCGATGCGGGCGGCAAGCACGGCCGGCGACACCTGCGCCGACGGTCGCACGACGAAAGCATCGACCGTGTCGCGTCCACGCGCACGGGCGGCATTCACATACTCATAGCGCGCGATCATGAAATAGGTGTCGGTGGAGGCCGTCTCACCCTCGAAGATGCCCGCGATCTCGAACCGCCAGTCACGACCGCCCTCCTGCCTGGCGACGTCGAACGCCGTGACCGTGACCCGCTGCCCGACCGTCCATCCTTGCGCATCCGCCAGTGCCCGACCGACGAGCACCCTGTCGCGCGCCATGTCCATGGCCGAAAGAAGCACCGGCGTCAGTCCGAGGCCTTTGCCGTTGACGTCCATCAGCCGCGCCATGTCGGCCGCGCTCACCGCCACGACGTTCTTCTCGACGTCGACAAAGCCACGCAATCGCGTGACATAGGCGACCCCCGCGACATCGGGAATGGAGGCCAGAGGCGAGAGGGCAGCCATCGGCAGAGCCTGCGTCCGCCCGCCGGCGCTCGTCACGCCGAGAATGTCCTCGCTCGCCGCCGATGCGCCCTGCGCCCCGGCAAGAAAGCTCGTCGTCAGGCCATAGAGGAGGAATGCCGTGGCGATGCAGATCATGAGCAGCACGGCGCGCAGCGGTTTGCGCAAAGCGTTTCGTCGTGCAAGATCGAGGAAGGTCATGCGGCAACCCTCCCGTCTTCGACGAAGGCGCCCTTGTCCAGATGCAGGATCCGCTTTGCACGACGCGCCGCCTGCGGATCGTGCGTCACCATCACGATCGTCTTGCCCAGCACCTGATTGAGCGTCTGCAACATCTCCAGAACATCATCGGCAGAGGCGCGATCCAGGTCCCCGGTCGGTTCGTCGCAGAGCAGCAAGCCGGGATCGGCGACGATGGCGCGGGCAATGCCGACCCGCTGCTGCTGCCCGCCCGACATCATGCCGGGATAGTGCCGTTCGCGTCCGGAGAGCCCGACGAGATCGAGCACGCGCGCCACACGCACACGCCGCTCGCGCGCCGACAACGGCTTCAAGAGAAGCGGAAGCTCGACATTCTCGGCGGCATTCAGCATCGGCAGCAGATTATAGAACTGGAAGACGATGCCCATATGATGCGCCCGCCAGGACCCGCGCGCCGCCTCGCCCATCTGGTCGAGGCTATGCGTGCCGATGCGCACCCGCCCGGCATCCGGCCGGTCGATCCCGGCCAGCATGTTGAGAAGCGTCGATTTGCCCGAGCCCGAAGGCCCCATGACGGCCACGAAGTCCCCCTTGGGAATGGCAAGGTCGAGGCCGGAGAAGATAGGGATCGTCTGCCCGCCGATGCGATAGGCTTTGCTGACGCTCTCAAGCTGGATGTAGATGTCCTGCGCTTCGGTCATTGCGCGATGTCTCCTGTCGTGGTGATGGGAATGCGAATGCGCGCCGCCATGTTGGGACGCAGGCCTTTCGGCGGATCGATGAGATCGAGGCGAAGCGTCACCGTCCCCTTCTCGGCCGAGGCCACCGGCGCAAGGCGCCGGATCGCGACCCGAAAGGGTTGGTCCGGGAAGGCATCGAGCACCGCCTCGCCGCCAAGCCCCGGCGTCAGCGTCGCGATCGTCGCCTCCGCCACGTCCGCATCGATCGCCAGGCGGTCCATGTCGGTCAGCGTCAGCAGGCTCTGGTCTTCGCGAACGCTGTCGGCACGCGCAAGAACCGTATCCCCGACTTGCACGGAGAGACCCGTCACCACTCCGGCAAACGGAGCAGAAACCGTCTGCTCGTCGAGGCGATCCCGCGCCATGCGAAGCGCAATATCGGCACTCTCGACGGCTTGGCGCGCCTGTGCCGCGGCGTTCTCTGCCTGTTGCTGCCGAAGACGGGCAAGCTCGAGCGCCTGCCTCGAAACCGCATCGCTGGCGAACAGGCGCTTCATGCGGTCGCGCTCCGTCTCGGACTGGACAAGGTCGATGCGCCGGGCGACCTCCTGCAGCCCCGCAGCGGCTGTCAAGGCCTGCGCCTGCTCGAGCCCGAAGCGGGCATCGCGATCCTCCAGCACGACGAGAGCCTGCCCCCGCGCCACCACATCGCCTGCCGTCACCGCGACGGCGACCACGCGGCCCTCATATTTGGAAAAGACACGCGTGCCTTGCTCCGCAATCACGAAGCCCGATCCGGTGATTTCCCGCGCGGGAGACGATGCGGCCGGCGGCGCAACATGCCCGGCAGCCATACTTGGAGCGATGTGCCCGAGCGCACTGGTCTCGCTCGGCGGGTGCACAGGCTGGTATGCCATCCAGGACGGCGCCGAGCCGGGTGCCAAAATCGCCGTGCCACCAAGACCCGCCGCGAGGACCAGCAGGCCCGATGCCAATATGGACCATCGCGAAAGCCTTCGCGGTGGGAGATGAGCCGGTTCGGGCCCGAAGGAAAGCGAGCCGAGCGTTTCGGCAAGCGAGAGAGCGTGTCGTGGGGGATGTTCGATAGGGTGGTTCATACCGCCAGTCTGAACCGCGGCCGGTCCTTTGGAGACCGGAAACAGGATCGAGACCGTGCTAGATCGCGATCAAGGACGCGCGGTCCCGCCATTGCAACGGCGTCATCTCCGTCACGCGCTTGAATTCGCGATTGAAGTTCGACTTTGTCTGGAAGCCGACCTCCAGCATGATGTCCGTCACCGACCTCTCGGTTTCCGCGAGCAGCTGGCACGCCTCCGCGATGCGCTGCTCGTTGACATATTGCGAGACGTTCTTGCCCGTTGCCCGGTTGATCGCAACGGAGATCTGCCGCGCCGGAATGCCGGCTTTCCGCGCCAGCCGATCGAGATTGAGATCGACATCGCGATAGACCCGTTTTGCCTGCATCAATGTATCGATCGCCGCCATCGTCCCCGCATCTTCGGCAGCATCAAGCGCCGGGGGCGGACTGGCGACGACGGCCGGCTCCGGCAAAGAGCCGGTCGCCGCAGCCGCGATCGACAGGATCACCAGCAGGCTGAGATTTCCGATCGCGACCACCGGCCGCGTATGGTCGCCATGCGTCCAGAGGAAATCCAGAAACACGAACGTATCGACAGCCGCCGACAGGAGAAGACAGAAGGCCGTAAACAGAATGGCGCGATAGGCCGGCACAGCCCCCTCGAACGGTGCCAGCCGCAAGGCATCCGCGCCCGGCAGCATGAGGCGCAGAATGGCAAGGGCATAGCCGACGAAAACCCCAACGAGAACGACATCGATCCAATCACGCGACGCAAGGATGAGCAGACCCACGGTCAACGCCGGCAGCGCATGAAGCATCAGGCCCTTCGCCCCCGGGCGCCGGGTTCCCCGGACGAGCTGGACGACCCCGGCATAGGCCAAAGGCGGCACGATCGCCGCCCCTACTGGCGCAAGAACCATCACCGCCCGCACATCATAGCCCCATCGCAAACCCGACAGGACCGACTGCCAGATACTCACGACGATCAAGGCCAGCAGAGGAAGGTTGCGCGTCGATCCCCCATCCCGCCGCAGCACGACGGCGAGAAGGATGAGCAAGAGAAGAGCAACGACGAACGGAAGCGGGATGAAGGGCATGGAGAACGGATTTCGGAACGCGGATGACGGCACGGCATCATGGCCGATTTCCCCGCACCCCGCGACCTCAATCACGTTCGAGGACGGGCCTTTCCCTCGCGATATCCCTGTGGGCAGGTCCAGACGTTCACCCGGGCAGACCCGGATGTTGCACCTTCATTTTCAGGGACACCCGCGCATTGGGCACCATCGGGGTCTGAAGGTCGTCTCGAATCTCCGCGGCACGCTACGGCTGCCAGTTCGGGCGGTGGGAGGGGTCCAGTCGGCGATCGGTGAAGAAAGCGGCGCTGATGAACGCAAGATGCGTCAGGGCTTGCGGAAAGTTGCCGAGCTGGCGACCGCGCACATCCTGCTCTTCCGCAAAGAGGCCGAGGACATTTGCATAACGCATGCCCTTGGCCATCGTCAGCTGTGCCTCGTCGATGCGTCCGGCCCGGGCAAGGCACTCGGCATACCAGAACGTGCAGGTGGTGAAAGCCCCCTCCTCGCCCGCAAGGCCGTCCTCGATGCGATAGCGATAGACGAGACCGTCGTCGCAGAGCTGCTCGCCGATGGCATCGAGCGTCTTCAGCCAGACCGGATCGGTCGAGGAGACGAAGCGCATGAGCGGCATCATGAGAAGCGCGGCATCGAGTGCCGTCCCCCCGCGTTCCTGGACGAAATAACCATGCTCGGGATGGCGGAAATTCGCCCACACATCGGCATTGATGGCGTCGCGGCACTCCGCCCAGCGCACGATCGGTGCCGGCAGCGAGCGCTTCTTCGCAAGCCGGATCGCACGGTCGAGCGCCACCCAGCACATCAGGCGCGAATGCAGGAAGTGGCGCGGCACCGACCGCATTTCCCAGATCCCGGCATCCGGCTTCTGCCAGTGCTCGATGACATATTCGACGATGTTGCAAACGTGCTGCCAGCCATTGTGGCTGATGGCCTCGCCATATTTGTTGGAGAGATAGACGCTGTCCATCAGCTCGCCGAAAATATCCAGCTGGGACTGGACGTTTGCGCCATTCCCGATCCGTACCGGCCGGCTGTCGGCATAGCCGGCGAGATGCGGGAGTTCCTCCTCGTCCTTCGCCTCCGATCCGTCGATCGCATACATGATGCGCAACGGATGGTCGGCGTCCGAAGCCATGACGCGCTGGCCGGCCCATCGGCCGAAATGCTGCGCCTCCTCCAGAAAGCCGAGCCGCATGAACGCGTAGACCGTGAACGAGGCATCGCGGATCCACGTTGCGCGATAGTCCCAGTTCCGCCCGGCGCCGATCGCTTCGGGAAGCGAGAAGGTCGCGGCCGCGGCGATCGACCCGTGCTCGCGCGAGGTCAGGAGCTTCAAGGCGAGCGCCGACCGCAGCACCTGTTCGCGCCAGCGGCCGCGATAGGTCGCCTTGCCGGCCCAGCGGCGCCAGGCTGCCGTCGTTTCCGCGATCTCCGCCAAGATCATCGCGTCGTCGGACATGGTGAGATCGTCGCCGCCGAGCGTGAACCAGGCCGTCTGGCCGGCCGAAAGCGTAAACGTCGCCTCGGCCGCGCCGTCGGTGGCTGTCAGGGGGATCGATGCGAAGAGACACATCGTTAGATCCTTGCCCTTGAACGTCACCCCACCATCGATGGCGACACTCTTCGGGATCTCGCGGGCATAATCGAAACGGGGTGCGCACCGGATCGTGAAGGCAATCGTTCCCCGCGTCACCGAGATCCGGCGGAGAATGCAGCGAGCCGTGTGCCCGGGGTGAACGCGGGCGTCCGGATGCGGCAAGAGGTCCAGGACCTCAGCACTTCCGCCATCCGCCATCCACCGGGTGATTAGAACGTTGGTCTCGGGCACATAGAGCTGAAGACTGCGCGGATCGGCAAGCTGCGGGGCGATCGTAAAGGCGCCTCCCTTTTCAGCGTCGAGAAGCTCGGCGAAGATCGTCGGGCTGTCGAGCGCTGGCCAGCAGAGATAATCGAGCGTCCCATCCTGCGCAACGAGCGCCGCGGTCTCCATGTCTCCGACGATGCCATGCTGGCTGATGGCGCGGTTCGGCTTAACCATTGTCACGGAACTCCGGATAGAGCGACATGCCGCCATCGACGAAGAGCGTCGTGCCCGTGACGTAGTCGGCTGCATCGGATGCGAGCCAGACGGCCGCGCGGGCGACATCGTCCGGTTCGCCGATTCGCCCATAGGGGATCAGCCGGAGAAGCTTCGTCAGCGCCGCATCGGTCTCCCACGCGTCGTTGTTGATCGGCGTGCGGATGGCGCCCGGCGCGATGGCATTGACCCGGATGCCGTCGGCGGCCACTTCCTGAGCGAGAGACCGCGTCAGCATGCGCACGCCGCCCTTGGCCGCGGCATAGTTGACGTGACCGGCCCAGGGGATGATCTCGTGCACGGAACTCATGGCGATGATGCTGCCGGCGCTGCGGGCGGGCCGGCCCTCCCAGGATTGCGATCGGAAACGGCGCACGGCCTCGCGGGCGCACAGGAACTGGCCGGTCAGGTTGATGTCGATGACGGTGTTCCAGTCCTCAAGCGAGAGATCGGCGATGGCCGCATCCTTCTGGACGCCGGAATTGGATACGAGCACATCGACGCGGCCGAACGCCGTGACGGCGTCATCGAAGAGCCTGACGACATCGTCTTCCCGTGAGACGTCGGCCTGAACCGCGAGCGCCTTCCCGCCTTCGCTCGTGATCCTCGCGACCAGCTCCTCGGCCGGCTGCTGCTGAGAGCGGTAGTTGACGATCACGGCCGCACCGGCCTGCGCCATCGCCTCGGCAACGGCAATGCCGATCCCGGAACTGGCCCCGGTGACGATGGCCACATGGTTCCCGAGTGTCTGATCCTTCGCTGTCATCGCATGCCTTCTCTGCGTTCGTCCCGACGTGATCCGTTCGAGCTGATTGATGCCCGATCCGCATGGGCGATGCCGTGCGAGAGAACGACATAGGGCTCCGCGTCCTGGAAAGAAGGATGTGTGCGAACACGTTCTTGATCATGGACTTGGTCTGGAAATGACGATCGCTTGATCTCCGACCGAACGTCGCGTTTTTCAGCGTTCCCCTGCGATCTCCCGACGACGGACGGCTGCGGGAAACGCCAAAACCCCCGCACGCATTCGCGTCGGGGTTTTGGCATTGATATGATGGATTGTTTGCCTATGCAATCACTTGGTTGCGGGGGCAGGA
>UBPA01000034.1 GCA_900467185.1 Hyphomicrobiales bacterium
TTCATCTTCGCCGTCTGAAGCAGCGTAGCGATTGTCGCCCAGGTCCTTCCGCCGCCATCGCTGCCGGCGAAGAGACTGTTCCTTCTCGTGATCGTCTGGGGCCTGATTGCGCGCTCAACTATGTTGTTATCGGGCATGTTGCTATCGGGGCCCCACGAACGCTCGGCAGATTCTATCCTGTCATGTTAGAGTTGTCGTGTCGGGACAGGGGCGTCGGAGTGCGAAGAAGCGGGCAGGCCGAATTGACTTTGAGCTGCGAGCTCGCGTTGTTATCTGGCCGCCCCTGCCACTATCCCGTCTGCGCTGCGAGCGCGTATCCGTAGATGTCGCACAGCCCGCGCACTCCCCCATTAACAACATGGAGGATTTTGAATGCGGTCGATCGGAATGGATGTGCATCGAAGTTTTGCGCAGGTCGCGGTTCTTGACCGGGGCAAGGTCACAGAAGAATTCCGGGTGGAACTGGATTACGACGCTGTGGTGGGCTTTGGGCAGAAGCTTCGAGAGGATGACGAAGTTATACTGGAAGCGACCGGGAACACCTCGGCCATCGTAAGGTTGCTGACGCCTTTTGTGGCCAAGGTCGTTATCGCGAACCCGCTTCAGGTGAAGGCCATCGCGCACGCGCGCGTGAAGACCGACAAAGTCGACGCGAGGATTCTAGCGCAGCTTCATGCCGCCGGCTTTTTGCCAGAGGTCTGGGCCGCGGATGACGATACCCTGAACCTGCGTCGTCTCGTCTCGGAGCGCGCGGCGCTCGTGCGATCAGTGCGACGGGTGAAGAGCCGGGTCCAGGCCGTTTCTTCACGCCAATCTCGTGCCGAAATACTCGGGACATCTGTTCGGAAAAGGCGGCAGGGACTGGCTCTCGACGGCCCCGTTGCCCAAGGCAGAGCGCGACCTCCTTGCCCGCCATCTCGATGAACTGGACTGGCTGAAGGGCAAGCTTGAAAAGCTGGATGGCGCCATGGCGCGAATTGCGCTCGACGACACTCGCACGCGCAAGCTGATGACGATCGCCGGAATAAATTCCGTGGTTGCCACGGCGGTGATAGCCGCCATTGGGGACATCTCCCGGTTCCAGACGCCCGACCGGCTTGCGAGCTACTTCGGCTTGACCCCGCGGGTGCGCCAGTCCGGCGATCGCGGGGCAATCCATGGCCGCATCTCGAAACAGGGAAATGCGATTGCCAGAACGATGCTGATTGAAGCTGCCTGGTCGGCCGCGTCGGTTCCGGGGCCGCTGCGGGCCTTCTTTCTCCGGATCAAGGACCGCAAAGGCCTCAACGTCGCGGCGGTCGCAACGGCGCGCAAGATTGCGAATCTGATCTGGCAGTTGCTGACCAAGGAAGCTCCCTACAGATGGGCTCGGCCCGCCTTTGTTGCCATGAAGATGCGCAAGCTCGAACTGCGTGCCGGGGCAGCCAAAGCACATGGGCCAGCTGGTCCCGCCCGCGATTACTGGATCAAGGAAATCCGCCATCGAGAGATGGAGCTCGTTGCACAGGCGGAGGCAGCCTACGCAGCCATGGTCGAAGCCTGGAGAGATAGGCCACCTGAACCACAAAAAGGCTGAGAAAGGGACTGTTCAACAACATCCGTGTCGAGCTCGATGCGGCCGT
>UBPA01000015.1 GCA_900467185.1 Hyphomicrobiales bacterium
ATAGAATGTACCCGGCTACACGGTCCGATCACATAATCAACGTTATGGAACTTAACCGCCAGGATAGAACGGCCCGCCGCGCGAACCGTCGTCGCACCCGTTTACCGTTCGCCGCGTCGGTATGGCTGCATCAGCGCCTGGGGGACGCGGGCGCGGCGGGCCATGATGGCGAGGGCGGCGATGGAGAGGATATAGGGGATCATCAGGAAGAGCTGGTACGGGACCGTGCCGCCCAGCGTGGTCTGGAGGCGGAGCTGGAAGCCGTCGAAGAAGGCGAAAAGAAGCGCGCCGAGCAGCGCGCGGCCCGGGCGCCAGGAGGAGAAGACGACGAGTGCGATGCAGATCCAGCCGCGCCCCTGAACCATCGTCGGGAAAAAGCTGTTGAAGGCGGAAAGCGTCAGGAAGGCGCCGGCCATGCCCATCAGAGCGCTGCCGGCCATGACGGCGCCGTAGCGCACCGTCATCGGGTTAATGCCTTGCGCTTCGGCGGCATGCGGGTTTTCACCGGTCATGCGGATGGCGAGGCCGAGCGGCGTGCGAAACAGGCCATAGGCCATGGTCAGCGCGATCAGGATCGCGAGATAGGTCGGCGGCGTCTGGACGAAGAGCGCCGGGCCGACAAAGGGCAGATCGCTCAGACCCGGGATGGCGATCGGCTGGAACGGCTCGATGGTCGGCGGCGTGCCGGCGACCGGCACCAGCAGGCGGAAGAGGAAATAGCTCAAGCTGGAGGCAAACAGGGTGACGCCGAGACCGGACACATGCTGCGACAGGCCGAGCGTGACGGTGAGCAGCGCATGCAGAGCACCGAAGACCGCACCGGCAACAGCCGCGACGAGCAGGCCTGTCCACAGGTCGGCACCGTTATAGACCGAGAGCCAGCCGATCATGGCGCCGAAGGTCATGATGCCCTCGATCCCCAGATTGAGGACACCTGCCCTCTCGCAGAGAAGCGCGCCGAGCGTACCGAGGATCAGCGGCGTGGCGATGCGCAGCACGGCGGCCCAGAGCCCGGCGGACGCAAGAATGTCAAGCACCGCGGTCATCGGCGGATCCTGTACTGGGTGAAGAACAAGGCGACCAGCATGGTCAGCAGCGACAGCGACACGGTGAGATCTGCGATATAGCTCGGAATGCCCATGCTGCGGCTCATGCCGTCGGCACCGACGAACATGGTCGCGGTGAACAGCGCGGCGAGCACCACGCCGAGCGGATGCAGATTGGCCAGCATGGCAACGACGATGCCGGAATAACCGTAACCGGGCGAGAGGTCGGTCGTAACATAGCCCTTGACGCCCATGACCTCCACGGCGCCTGCGAGGCCTGCAAGGCCGCCCGATATGCAGGCCACGGCCACCAGCGTGCGACCGAGCGGCACGCCGGCGAAGACGGCGGCCTGCGGGTTGAGACCGGCCGCGCGCGACTGGAGGCCGAAAACCGTGCGCGATTGCACGACATGCAGGAGAACCGCAAGGACGAGCGCGATGCCGAGGCCGAGATGGAGGCGGGAGCGCGAGAGCAGTTTCGGCAGCATCGCGCCATCCGCCACCGATTGGGATTGCGGCCAGCCGAAGGCGGCGGGGTCCTTCAGCACCGTGTCGATCAGCATGGAGACGAAGAGGACGGCGACGAAGTTGAGCAGCAGTGTCGTCACCACTTCGTCGACCGAGAAGCGCAAGCGCAGCCAGAGCGGCACCAGCAGGAGAACCATCCCCGCAATCGCGCCGAGCGCGAGCAGCGCGGGAATCTGGACGAGCGGCGGAAGACCGCCGAGGAGATGCGAACTTGCCGCGGCCACGGTGATGGCCCCGAGATAGAGCTGGCCCTCGGCGCCGATATTCCACAGCCGCGCCCGGAAGGCGACGGCCGCGGCAAGGCCGGTGAGCATCAGCGGTGTGGCGCGTGTCAGCGTTTCCGTGGCCGAAAGGCGCGAGCCGAACGCGCCCTTCAGGATGCGCCAGTAGGCCTCGAGGACGGGCGCACCGGCAATGGCGATCAGCACGCCGGAGATGGCGAGCGCCGCGAGGATCGCAAGGATCGGGGTGGCGATGACCAGAGCGAGAGGCCGGTGTTCGCGCCGCTCAAACCGCATGGTTCACCTCCGCCTGCCATTCGCCTGCCATCATCAGGCCGAGCCTCTGCCGGTCGGCATCCTCGTTGCGGATCGGCGGCGACAGCCGGCCACCGACAATGGCCTGGATCCGGTCGGCCAGCGCCATCACCTCGTCCAGATCCTCCGAGATCAGCAGCACGGCCGTGCCGGCCTTGCGCGCCTGGAGGATGCGTTCGTGCACGGCGGCGACAGCGCCTTCGTCGAGACCGCGTGCGGGCTGGGCGGCGAGCAGGATGCGCGGGCGGTTGATGAGGTTGCGACCGAGGATGAGCTTCTGCATGTTGCCGCCGGAGAGCAGCCGAGTGCGCGTGCCGGGCGCTCCCCCGCGCACGTCGAACTGCGCAATGATATTGCCGGCAAACCGCATGCCGCCCGCGCGGTCCACGAGGCCGTATCGCGCGTAGTCGCCAAGCCGCTCGAGAATGGCGTTTTCCCAGATCGCCATTTCGCCGATCGCGCCCTCCGCGTTGCGATCCTCCGGAATGCGCCCGATGCCGGCGGCCACGACATCGGCGACGGTGAGACGATCGACGGGCTTGCCGAACAGGAGGAGGTCTCCCGCGGTGCGGGATACGGTTCCCGACAGAAGCCGGGCGAGGACGCCCTGCCCGTTTCCGGAAACGCCGACGATGCCGAGAACCTCGCCGGCCCGCAGGCGGAAATCCACCGCCTTCAGCGTATCGACGCCGTGCTGGCGTACCGTCACGGCGGCAGCCTCCAGAACCGTTTCGCCGGGTACCGCCGCCTCCCGCACGGGCCGCGCCACGCTGCGCCCGACCATGAGTTCGGCAAGCTCCGCCTTGCTGGTTTCCAAGGCCTTGCGGTCCGCGACGTGGCGGCCGCCGCGCAGCACGACGATGCGGTCGGCGGTCGCCATCACCTCGTCCAGCTTGTGCGATATGAAGATGAGCGAAAGACCCTGCCGCGCCATGACCTTCAGCGTCGAGAACAGCGTCTCGGCCTCGGCCTGTGTCAGCACCGCCGTCGGTTCGTCCAGCACGAGAATGCGGGCATCGTTGTAGAGGGCTTTGAGGATTTCCACGCGCTGCTGCTCGCCCACCGAGAGATCCCCCAGCCGGGCGTCGGGATCGACGCCAAGCCCGAAGCGTCGCGCGATGTCGGCAAGCTTCGCACGGGCCTCGGCCCGGCGGGAGCGGGGCGACCAGAGGCTTTCCGTTCCCGTCATCACGTTTTCAAGAACCGTGAGGTTCGGGGCGAGCGAGAAATGCTGGTGTACCATGCCGATGCCGGCGCGGATGGCGGCACGCGGCTTGCCCGGCGGCAGAGCCGTTCCGTCGACCAGCACCCTGCCGCTGTCGGGCACGTAATGGCCGAAGAGAATGCTCATCAGCGTCGTCTTGCCGGCGCCGTTCTCGCCGAGAAGCGCGACGATCTCCCCTTTCGCAAGCGAAAGCGAGATGCCGTCATTGGCCAGGTTGGTGCCAAAACGCTTGCTGACGCCGACGATCTCGAGCACGGGCACGGCCACCGTCATGACGTCAGCCCTGCGACGGGGAACCGATGTGCATACCGTCCCTCCTGCTCCAGACGCCGCGCCAGTTGCAGCAGCAGCGCCTCGCCGCCCATCGGCGCCATGATCTGAACCGGCAATGGCAGGCCGGCGGCATCGCTGCCGAACGGAAGCGTGAGGGCCGGACATCCCGAAGCATTGGCCAGCGAGACCAGCGGCGCGAAGGCCGCCATACGCCCGAAGTGCAGGTCGAGATCCGTGTGGTCGCTCGGGAAGGAGCCGATGGGCACGGGCGGCCCCGAGAGGATCGGGCAGAGCAGAACGTCGATGCCGTCGAAGAGACGCCAGAGATCGCGGCTGACGAGAACCATGGCGTTGAGGTTCTTCCAGAGATCGACGGCCGGAAGCGACAGGCCCCGCGCGATGACGGCCTGCGTCAGTGTTTCCGCACGCGCGGCATCGAGGCCGAATGTGGTGACGGCCGTGGCGAGGTTCGCGCAGACGATATCAACGAAGGCGCGGCGGCTGGCGGCGCAGGCGTCCTTTATCGCCGCGAAAGGCACGGAGACCAGCCGATGCCCGTCCGCCTCGAGGGCCCGTCCCGCGGCCTCGACCGTCGCCATCCGGTCGGCGTCGGTCGGGTATTGCGTGCCGGTTTCGGTAAGAATGCCGATGCGAAGAGAACCAGTGGCCTCGCAAGTCCGTGTCGCAGGCGGAAACGGGCCTCGCGCATCTCCGCTCAGTGCGGCAAAGACCGTCGACGTGTCGCGAACCGAGCGGCAGACCGCAAGTTCCGAGGCGATGCCACCGAGATGATTGCCGAAGTTCGGGCCGGCCGGCATCGCACCGCGGCTGGGCTTGAGGCCGACGAGGCCGCAACAGGCGGCCGGCACGCGGATCGACCCACCCGCATCCGTCGCATGGGCGATGGCGACGATACCGGCGGCGACGGCGGCCGCGGCCCCGCCCGACGAGCCGCCCGCCGTCCGCCCGGGATCGAGCGGGTTGCGGCAGACCGGGCCGATGGCCGGTTCGCTTGCCAGCGCGAGCCCGAATTCGGGGCTCGTGGTCAGCCCGAAAAGGCAGAGGCCGGCGGCGCGGAAGCGTGTGGCAAGATCGGAATCCGGGCTGTCGATTTCCGCACCGGCACGGGCAAGCAAGCGGGAGCCGGCCGCGACCGGAAAGCCCGCAAACGGCCCACCCAAGTCCTTGGCCAGTGTCGGCACGCCGGCGAATGGCATGGCGGCACGTTCCGGTGCGCCGGGAGGAAGGGCATCGATGGCGGCGGCGGCGGCAAGGCCCCTCGCCTCGTCCCGATAGGCAATGGCGCCGAGACCCGCGAAGGTCTCGGCAGCAGCGAAGGACGCCTGCATGGCCTGCGTGCTGGTGAGGCGGCCACTGGCGATCGCCTCGGCCAGCGCAGTCGCATCGGCCGTCACGCGCAGGCTACTTCGGCTCGTCCGCAACCCGCGGAACATCGAACGTGCCGGCCTTGATCTCGGCGCGCTTAGCTTCCATCGCGGCTTCGGCATCCGCCGGTGCGACGCCCTTCACGAACACGATATCGCTGCCGCCTTCCTTCATCAGGCCATAGGCGGTGTAGTCGCGACCGGTCGGCTTGCCGCTCGCGACATCGGCCAAGGCGGCGTTCAGGATCGGGCGGAAGTTCCACAGGGCGTTCGCAAAGACCGTATCGGGATAGCGCGGCGTGTAATCGACCAGCGACCCGACGGACCGGATGCCGCGCTCCTTGGCGGCATCCGCCGTGCCGATGCGCTCGCCGAACAGTATGTCCGCGCCGGCATCGATCTGCGCGAGACCGGCTTCGCGGGCCTTCGGCGGATCGAAGAAGGTGCCGATGAAGGTAACGAGGTGTTTGGCATCGGGGTTGACGGCCTTCACGCCCGCGGCAAACGCGTTGATCAGCATGTTGACCTCCGGGATCGGCATCGCGCCGACCGAGCCGACCACGTTCGACTTGGTCATCTTGCCGGCAAGCATGCCCGCGAGATAGGCGCCATCGAAGTTCCATGTGCCGAAGACGCCGAAATTGTCGCCGGCTTCCTTGCCGCTGGAGCCCATGACGAAGGCCGTCTCGGGGTAGTCGGCGGCTACCTCGCGCGCCTGCTTCTCGACCGGGAAGGTTTCGCCGATGATCAGCTTTGCCCCCTGCTCCGCATATTCGCGCATGGCGCGGGGATAGTCCGTGCCGGAGACACCTTCCGAGAAGACATATTCGATGGTGCCGTCCTTGGCGGCGTCCTGAAGCGCCTTGTGGAGCACGGAGTTCCAAGCATTTTCGACCGGAGACCCGTGGATGCCGGCGACCTTCACCGGCGTTGCGGCGCGCAGGGAGGGCGCAAAGGCGCTCGCGCCGAGGGCCATTCCCGATGCCAGAACGGCACGGCGCGACATCAAGAATCTCTTCGTCATTTGCGTTCCCCATTTTTACCGATTGGTTCAATTTCTATGAGGGGCCTAAAAATGTGTCAAGCGGCTTACGGGGTTATAAAATGAGCAAGGCTGGTCTACCCACAGCTGCGTTCTTGTGAGCGCGATCCGGATCGACACGCTCCCGCAACGAACCCGGCCGCTGGCGGATCGAAGCGCCAGCCTTTCGGGATCGTTGCAGGAGATGCCGGCCGCTTATGCCGTCTGCGGAAGCGTGTGAGCGTCCCGTTTCCCGAAGACGTCCTTTGCTGCGGAGAGGCCGTTGAGTGCTGCGGGGAAGCCGGCATAGACCGCCATCTGCATCATGATTTCTGTGATCTCGTCCCGCGTTATCCCGACATTCAGCCCCGCCTCGATGTGGACCTTCAGTTGCGGCGCTGCCGTGCCCATGGCCGTCAAAGCCGCAATGGTCGCAATCTCCCGGGCCCGCAGATCGAGGCCCGGCCGGCTGTAGATGTCGCCGAAGGGGAACTCGAGGAGATAGGTCGCAAAATCCGGGGCGATATCCGCCAGAGCGGCTACGACGTTTTCCCCCGCCTGCCCGTCGATCTCAGCGAGGGCGCGCCGCCCTCTTTCCAGCCGGCTTTCGCTCGCGCGTCGGTGTTCCTGCATCATCATGATCTGTCCCTTGTGCTGATCCGGCATATCCGGAGATCTTGGTATCGAGGACGAGAAGATTGGCCTGGAGATCGGCGACGTGTTGCCCGACGCGATCCCGATGCCGCTCCAGAAGGGTCCGCCGCTCCGGCTCGGTCGAAGGACCGCGGCTGCGGAGTTCGGCGTAGAGCAGCATCTCCCGGATCGGCATGCCCGTCGCCTTCAGGCGGCGCAGGAAGGCGATCCAGGTGAGGATGCCGGTATCGTAATCACGCTGGCTCGATCCGTCGCGATCGGCATAGGGCAGCAGACCGATACGCTCGTAGTAGCGGATGGTATGCGCCGATAGCCCGGACCGTCTTGCAAGCTCACCGATCTTCATGGGCCCCTTTTTCTTCCAACGACGCTCCCGAGGCTACGGGTTCGAGTGCACTCTCAGTCAAGGACAAAATTTCGTGGCGTGTCGCCGCCGACACGCTGGTCGTGGACGGCGTTCCCGCGTCGGTCTCGCGTCGCATGTCAGCCAGCAAAAGTCTTTCGCAGCGTCTCTTCAAAAGCATCCGTTTCCATACGCGTTCTATTAAGTGCATGCAGCTAGGATGGCGTCCATGGGAGAACTGCCGTCATGAACGCATGGGTGAAACGCCGCATCCTCACGCTGTGTGCAACCGATGCGTTTGCCACGCGTGGCGACGTCCTGTCCTTTGCCAGCCGCATCACGCTTGCTGTCGTTCTGGTCGCCGATATCCTGAACGTAGCCGCGCATCTCACGCTCGATGCTTTCGGCCTGCTCCCTTATGCCGTCGTGCCGGCGGCGACCGTCGGCGTCATCATCACGACCTTTCTTGCCAGCTCGCTGACCTTTAGCATCCTCTATATCGTCGGGCTGTCGATCCACGAACTGTCGATCTCGCGGGCGACGTTCCAGCATCTGAGCCAGACCGACCAACTGTCCGGCCTTCTCAACCGGCGCGCGTTCCTCGAAGCCCATGCGCTCCATCGCGGCGATGCCTCTCTGGTCGTCTTCGACATCGACCGGTTCAAGGCGCTGAACGACAGTTTCGGCCATGACGCCGGCGACCATGCGATCGTCTCCGTCGCCGCCGTCCTCACGGCCATGTTTCCCGCGCCCCACGTCGTCGCGCGGATCGGCGGGGAGGAATTCGCCGCTCTCGTGGTGGGCCTGCAGGCGCAGGACCGTCTGGCGCTCGCGCAAGAGGCCCTGTCGATGGTGGCGCGCAGTCCCATCCAGTTGGGAGACCAGGTCACATCGGTCACGGTGTCTGCCGGTGTTGCGGAGTTCTCCACCTATTCCGGCTTCGGCCCCCTTTTCGCGGCGGCAGACAAGGCTCTCTACCTCGCAAAGGCCGCTGGTCGAAACTGTTTGCTACACGACGCCGAGATCTCCGCGCAGATCAAGAGGGACGCCCTGAACGGCAATGCGATCCAGCCTCTGCCGCCGATCGCGAAGATGGGATAGAGCCTTTCTGCGCGCGGACAGGGTGGAAGCTCCGAGCCCTGTCCTCGTTCGGCATCACATCGTTGCCCCGATCTGCCACGGAACGAACTCGTTCGCACCATAGCCAAGCTCTTCGGATTTCGAGCGCTCGCCGGAGGCGACGCGCAGGACGGTCTGGAAGATCTCCCGGCCCTTTTCCTCGATGCTCACGCCTTCGAGGACGTCGCCGCAATTGATGTCCATATCCTCTTCCATGCGACGGTAGAGATCGGAATTGGTGGCGAGCTTGATCGATGGCGTCGGCTTGCAGCCATAGGCCGAGCCGCGCCCCGTGGTAAAGGCGATCACATTCGCGCCGCCGGCTACCTGGCCCGTTGCGGCAACCGGATCGTAGCCGGGCGTGTCCATATAAACGAAGCCCTTGCGGTCGATGCGCTCGGCATAGGCATAGACGCCGCGCAGGGTCGAGGTGCCGCCCTTGGCGACGGCGCCGAGCGACTTTTCGAGGATCGTCGTCAGCCCGCCGGCCTTGTTGCCGGGCGATGGATTGTTGTTCAGCTCGCCGCCAGCACGCGCGGCATAGTCGGTCCACCAGTCGATCAGATCGACGATCTTTTGCCCGACCGCCGCGCTCTCGGCCCGGCGGGTCAGCAGATGTTCGGCCCCGAAGATCTCGGGCGTTTCCGACAGGATGGCCGTGCCGCCCTGCCGAACCAGCTGGTCTACGGCCGCGCCGAGCGCGGGATTCGCGGTGAGGCCGGAATATCCGTCGGAGCCGCCACACTGCAGGGCCAGCGTGATTTCGGAGGCGGCAACGGTCTCACGGCGCGCCTTCGCGGCCAGCGGCAGAAGATCGCGGATGCGCTCGACGCCTGCTTCGATCGAGCGACGCGTCCCCCCGGTTTCCTGGATCGTCAGGCTCTGGAAATGATCGCCCTCGACGATGCCATACTGCTGTTTCAGGCGCGGGATCTGGAAGACCTCGCAGCCGAGGCCGACCAGAACCACAGCGGCAAGGTTGGGATGTGTGGCATAGCCCCACTGGGTGCGCGCCAGAATGTCGTAGCCCTCGCCCTTCGAGGCCATGCCGCAGCCCGTGCCGTGGGTGAACGGAATGACGCCGTCAATATCGGGATAATCCTTCAGGATGCCGGACCGCTCCACCGCCTCGGCAATGAAGCCGGCGACGGTGGCGGAACAGTTCACCGAGGACAGGATGCCGATATAGTTGCGCGTTCCGACACGCCCGTCCGGGCGGCGGAATCCCTGGAATGTCTCCGGCACCTCGCCGGCCAGAAGACCGCCATCGGCGCGCGCCTCCGAGGCGAAGGCATAGTCGCGGGAGAAGTCGTGGATCGCGACATTGTGCTCGTGCACCCAGTCACCCGGCGCGATCGGAACGGCGGCGAAGCCGATGATCTGGCCGAACTTGCGGATGGGCTCGCCTTCGGCGATCGGCGCCAGCGCGATCTTGTGCCCCTTGCCCAACGCGCTGCGCGCCACCACGCCGTTCTGCAGGCTGTCGCCGTTCGACACGCGGTCGATGGCGATGACCACGTTGTCGGCATCGTTGAGGCGCAGAATGCGGGGCGTCGCCATGGTCAGATCTCCAGAATGGCTTTGATGGTACCAGCTTCCGGGCGCAGCCACTGCGGGAAAAGTTCAGGGCCATCCTCAAGCGCGCCGCGATGCGTGATGAGGGCATCGACGGGCACGCGGCCGGCGGCCATCTGGCGCACGACCTCGGCGAAATCGTCGGCCTGTGCGTTGCGGCTGCCAAACAGCGTCGCCTCGCGCTTGTGGAACTCCGGGTCTGAGAAGGTGATGTCGGTGCGCACGACGCTGACGAGGACATAGCGCCCGGCATGGGCGAGGAAACCAAAGCCGCGCTGCATGGCTGCGGCATTGCCCGTCGCGTCGATGACGACGTCGAAAAAGTCGCCGCCCGTCATCCGCGAAGCCTCGGCTTCCGCCGACGCATCCGCCATGATCATCGCATCGGCGCCGAGCCGGTCGAGCGTGAAGCCCAGACGATCCTCGCGGACATCCATGACGGTCACATTCGCGCCGCGCGCCTTGGCGAAGATAATCGCCGACATGCCGATGGGGCCGGAGCCGACGACGAGGACACGATCTTCGGCCGAAACGCTGCCGCGCTTCACGCCATGTGCGCCGATGGCCAGAAATTCGATGGTGGCTGCGGCATCGAGCGAGGCGCCGCCGGCCGACACAACATTGCCTTCCGGCACGCAGAGATATTCCGCCATGCCGCCATCGCGGTGCACGCCGAGCACGGCAATGCTCTGGCAGGCATTCGACACGCCCTTTCGGCAGGCGTGGCAGGTGCCGCAGGACAGGTAGGGTACGATATAGACCGCCTCCCCTGCTTTCAGAGCGCTGCCCTGCGGCGCGCTTTCCACCGTGCCCGACAGCTCGTGGCCCATGACCCGGGGATATTCGAGGAACGGGTGCTTGCCCTGGAAGATGTGGTAATCCGTGCCGCAGATACCGACGCGGCGGATGCGGACCAGAACCTCGCCCGGCGCCGGCACGGGAATGGGGCGGTCGATGACCGAAAGACGGCCGGGCTCGTTGCAGATCAGGGCTCTCATAGCATCACTTTCGCAGATCGTTCGCAGTCTCGTCAGGGTGCGGAAGCCGGGACGGCCGGCTTCCGCGATTGCGCCATCGGCGGCGCGATCAGGTCTTCGGCAGGGTCGCCGGCAGCGGCACGCCCGTGTAGCGATTGTAGATCTCGCTTAGCTTCCCGTTCTTCAGGTTTTCGGCGATGACCGCGTTCAGCTTGGCCTTCAGCGCGTCCTCGCCCTTCCGCAGGCCGATGGCGTAGGGATTGGTCTTCAGCACGATCTTGACCGTCAGCGGGTCGGCCGCGCGGCGCTGGTTGACCGCGGTCATGATCTGCGGCGAGGACGCCATCACGTCCACCTGGCCGGAGACGAGGGCGGTTACCAGCGTCGCGTCGTCATCGTAGCGCGTCAGCTGCGCGCCCGGCAGCTTGGCCGTCGCCTCGAGGTCGTTGGTCGAGCCGCGCGTCGTGCCGACCTGCACGCTGTTCAGGTCTTCCGGCTTGGTGGCGTTCGCACCGGCACCCGAGCCGGCTGCAACCACGATCTGGATGACGCCATAGGCATCGGTGAAATCGATCACCTTCTTGCGCTCGGCATTGACGCTAAACGAGGCCATGACGATGTCGGCCTGGCCGGTGAGGAGCGCGGGAACGCGGTTCGGGCCGGTGACCTGCACCAGTTCCAGTTCGACGCCGAGCGCTTCGGCGACCAGACGCGCGCTCTCGATGTCCGAGCCCGTGGGCTGCATCTGCGCGTCCGTCATGCCGAAGGGCGGCGAGCCCAGATCGACGGCGATGCGGATCTTGCCGCGCTGCTGGATGTCGGCCAGCGTATCGGCCACGGCGTTCGAGCCGCCCAGCATCGGCAGGCCGATGACGAGGGCGAAGGCTGCCGCGGAAACGGTGGCAAGCAGGTTACGTCTGTTCATGATATTCCTCCCGGTTGAAAGACTGTAGAGCATTTGCGTGCGCTTGTTGTGAGGCACGTCGTGCGCGTCAGAGGCCGCTGCCGACGAAGTTCGCCAGTTCCGGCGTCTTCGGGGCGTCGAGCATGGAGCCGGGACCGGTCTCCCAGACCTGGCCCTTGTGCATGTAGATGACCTGGCTTGCGACCTTTCGGGCGAACGCCATTTCATGGGTGACGAGGATCATGGTCATACCGCCGCGCGCCAGATCCTCCATGACCTTCAGGACCTCGCCTGTCAGCTGCGGATCGAGTGCCGAGGTGACTTCGTCGAACAGCATCAGCTTCGGCTGCATGGCGAGCGACCGTGCGATGGCCACGCGCTGCTGCTGGCCGCCCGAGAGCTGCTCGGGATATTGCTGCGCCTTTTCCGACAGTCCGACCTGCGCCAGCACATCCCGCGCAAGCTCGCGCGCTTCGCTTTTGCCGATCGATTTCACGCAGGTGGGCGCCAGCATGATGTTCTGCTCCACCGTCAGGTGGGGAAACAGATTGTAGCTCTGGAACACGATGCCGACATCGCGGCGGAGGGCTCGGCGGTCGAGCTTCGGGTCGCCGACGGCATGGCCGCAGACCTCGATCGTGCCATCCTCGATGGTCTCCAGCGCGTTGATGCAGCGCAGCGCCGTGGACTTGCCCGAACCGGACTGGCCGATGACCGCAGCCACGCCGCCGCGCTCGACCTCGAAGGATACACCTTCCAGAACCTTGAGAGCCCCGAAATACTTGTGAACGTTGCTGAGCTTAACGACCGGCGACATTGAGCTTCCTTTCAAGCTTCCGGCTCCACATGGACAACGGGAAGCAGATCGCAAAGTAGAACGCTGCCACCACCATGAAGACGGTGAAGGGTTCGAAAATGGAGTTGTTGATGAGCTTGCCGGCCTGAGCGAGCTCGATGAAGCCGATGACCGAGGCGAGCGACGTGTTCTTCACAATCTGCACGAGGAAACCGACCGTAGGCGGCGTTGCGATGCGCAGCGCCTGCGGCAGGATGACCCGCGTCATGCGCTGCCAGCGTGTGAGCGCCAGACATTCGGCAGCCTCCCACTGGGTCTTCGGAACGGCCTCGATGCAACCGCGCCAGATTTCGGCAAGGAAGCCGGAGGCGTAGATGGTCAGGCCCGCGCCCGCCGCGAGGATGGCGGGAAAACCGGGGCCGGCGAAGATGGCGATGCCGTAATAGATGAGAAACAGGAGGATCAGCAGCGGCGTGCCCTGCACGATCTGGATGTAGGTGCTGGCCGCCCTCCGCAGGATTTTCGACGGTCCGATGCGGGCCAGCATGACGCCGAAGCCGAGGAGACCGCCGCCGATAAAAGCGATGGCCGAGAGGCCGAGCGTCCAGAGAGCGGCCCATGCCAGAAATTCGACGTGGAGCAGGCTGAATGTGGGGGTCGTCATCACAGGGGCCGCCTCACAATGTCGTGCCGAGCTTGCGCCGGCGGGTAAAGGCTGCGTGGGCAAAGGCGGAGAAGGCACCGCGCATCACGAAGGACAGGACGAGATAGATGATGCCGACGACGATGTAGGTCTCGAACGCGCGGAAGGTGCCCGACTGGATGCGGTTGGCAACGGCGGTGAGCTCTTCGGCGGAAATCTGCGAGGTGATCGAGGACGCCAGCATCAGCAGCACGTACTGGCTGGTCAGGGACGGATAGACCCGCTCGATGGCCGGGCGGATGATCACGTGCCAATAGATCTGCGGTTTGGAAAGCCCGAGACACTCCGCCGCCTCGACCTGCGAGCGGTGGATGGACTGGAGGCCGGCGCGCACGATCTCGCAGGTATAGGCACCGACATTGACGGTGAGCGCGATCATCGCCGCGAGATTGGCGGAGACGCGGATGCCGAGCGTGGCGATGCCGAAATAGATGATGAAGACCTGCACCAGCAGCGGCGTGTTGCGGATCACCTCGACATAGGCGGCGACGATCGCCTTGACGACGGGCGAACCGTCGGCCCGGCCGATGGCACAGAGCGTGCCGACGATGAAGCCGGCAACCGTCGCGACGGCGGACAGCTGCAGCGTGAGAACCGCACCCCAGAGGAAATCCGGCCAATACGGCAGAAGCGCGGAGAAATCGAACGTATAGGTCATGCCTTTGCCCTCTCCGTATGAGGCGTCGCCACGGCCTGCCCGGCGACGACGCCGCGAAGGATCGGGGCCGCCGGCGTGGTGCCTGTCGTCGCGACCCAGTCGAGGAAGGCGGCGATCCGCCGCTCGATCTTGACGCCGTGGTTCTGGGCGATGTCTGCCACGCGGTGGTCGAGAAACGGATTGTCGAACCGCTCCAGCGTCACGTCCACATAGGCCTTCGCGTCGTCGGCAATGCCATGGACTGCAAAGCCCGGCACGACTTCCTGCCGGTAGACGGCCAGCAGCCGCTCACGCACGGTCGCATCCTGCAACAGGGCCCGCACCGTCTCGTCTACGGCACGGCCCTCGCCCAGCCAAATGTCGGCGAGGAGCGTGTGACCGAGATTGAGGATATGCAGCTTCAGTCGCTCATAGGGCTCGAGATCGTCGGTCAAGACGACGGACGGATGGTCGAAGGGAAGCGCGAGCCCCGGCTTCGCCTCGATCGCCCAGAGCGCGTAAGGCTCGGCTACGGCGCCGACCGGCTCGATCGGCTCGGAGACGATGCGATCCACGAGCGTGTTGGCGAAGAGAACCTCGGTCTCGACATAGTGATGGAAGGCCTCATCCGCGCCGGCCTCGGCTGCAAGCGAAAGAACCGCCTGCTGCAGAATGTCGCCGTTGCGGTTCAGAAGCTCGCACGGCAGGACGGTCAACGGACCGCCCCGCGCCTGCCAGCGATGAAAAAGCAAGGCCGTCAGCTTGCCGACGAACGACGATGGGACACGACCGGAAAACAGCGCGTCGTTGCGATCGTCTTCCGAGACCTCGTATCCACGATCCCCGGTATTGGAGACGACGAAGCCGGTGTCGTTTGCAAACAGCGCCGTCAATCTGGCCCAATCGGCCTGCGCGGAGAGGCCGCCATCGACCGATGTCACGGCGATCCGGCGCTCGACTTGCCGACCCGCCTCGAGACCGCGGATGACCACTGGATAGCCTTGCGGATGTCCGAAGGCGGCCACGCGACCGGCGCGTTCCGCAGAGCCCGAAACCTGCACGATGGTGATGGGACCGATGGCCTGACCCGCTTCGCGCGCCTCGTGAACGAAGAGATCGACATGCGCCTGCAGGAACCGGCTGGTTCCGAACTGAAGGATGCGCGTGCTCATGCGCAAAGCTCTGGCGCGCCGGCAACCGAAGGCGTGGAGCACGCAGTTCTCTGGCTTTTCAAGTGGGTCATGCGTTCGATCCTCCTCAGTCTCTCCCTTGCGTTTTATATACAAAAAACAAACTGACCCGCAATGCTTTATTTTGTTTATTTTATGCAATAAACAGGAAGGTGCCGACATGGGGACCGGCCGGGAGGAGTTTGGAATGAAGGGAAATGCCGTCTACAAGCGGAGTTACAACGGCTGCCTCGCGATGTGCGGGGGCCTTCCGCTCGGCGCGGAAATGCCCTCCGAGAACGAGCTTTCGCAGGCTCTTGCCGTCAGCCGCACCACGATACGCACGGTCATGGCCGGCCTGGAGGCCGCAGGCATTCTGCGTCGTGAAGAAGGCGCCCGCCGTCTGGCGCGCCACCCCGAGCCGGACGATGCCTTTCCCGACATGCAGACCGTATCGACCAGCGCCACCGTCGAACGTCGGTTTCTGGAATGGATCCTCGACGGCCATATCGGCCCCGGTCATCTTCTCACGGCTGCGGAACTGGCACGACAGTTCGGCACCTCGACCACGATCATCCGCGAACATCTGCCGCATTTCCAGCATTTCGGCCTCATCGAGCGACGCCCGAACAGTGCTTGGCTCTTCAAAGGCGTCACACCGGCCTTCGCGACCGAGATCTATGAGGTGCGGGAGATGTTCGAACTGCGCGCCGCGCGCAGTTTCATCGATCTGCCCGAGGAGTCCGCGCCCTGGCGGCGCATGCGGACGATCGAGGCGGAACACCGGGTCCTGCTCGCAAGCATCGACACCGACTACGCCCGTTTTCCGGATCTGGACGAACGCCTGCACCGCACCGTCCACGAGACGGCCGACAACCGGTTCATCAAGGATTTCTACGACATCATCTCGATGCTCTTCCACTACAATGCCCAATGGGACGCCGAAGACGAAAAGCAGCGGACCTTCACCGCGCTGACCGAGCACCTCGCTTACATCGAGGCCCTGCTGCGCCGCGACCTCAGGGCGATCGACCGCGCCTGCCGCCAGCACCTGAAAACGGCGCGTTCCAACCTGTTGCGCTCGATCGACCTGCGGATGAAGGTGTCACCGAGCCCGGATGCATCACCCGCGTGAATCGGACATCCCTGATCGATTCATAAGTTTGGTTGGACGCGTCTGCCGCCACGAGCGATTCTCGGCCCATGAACCAGCACCCCACCTATCTCTACATCGAACGGACCCAGCCATCGAAAAACATGGCCCGGTTCTACGCCCTGTCGATCGAGCCGTCCTTGTTCGGCAAGGCCTCGCTCGTCCGCCGCTGGGGGCGTATCGGTACGACAGGGCGCGAGAAAATCCACCTGTTCGAAGACGAGGCTGCGGCCCTCGCGGTTTTTCTGCAGGTTGCCCGGCAGAAACGACAAAGAGGGTATCGTCCGAGACCCTTCAGATCCAATCACAGGTCGGACGCGTAGAGCGCTTCGTGAGCGGTCAATACACGCAGCTCGTCCGACAAGCCGCATGGCGCGGGAACAAACGGCGCGATATGGCATTGTAAGTGGCCGTTGTAATTGCCTCTTTTTCGGCGCCTGGAGTACGCATGAGCCAGAAAGATGATTGGCATCTGACGGAGATCCTCGATTACGAGCATGGCCGAGGCGACCCCTTTGCCGCAGCCGTTCGTGCGACCCGCATGGCGATGGTTATCACGGATCCTGCACAACGCGACAACCCAATCGTCTTCTGTAACGAAGCCTTTCAGAACCTGACGGGCTATGACCGCGAAGAGGTCATCGGCCAAAATTGCCGTTTCCTGCAGGGCGCCGATACCGACAAGGCCAGTGTTGCGAAAATCCACACCGCCATCGAGGCGGAAGAGAGCATCCACATCGACCTTTTGAACTATCGCAAGGATGGCTCCACGTTCTGGAACGCCCTGTTCCTCAGCCCGGTTCGCGGCAAGAGCGGGGACGTCCAGTTCTTCTTCGCATCACAGCTCGACGTGACGGATCGGGTGATGGCTCAGGAGATGATCGCCGCGCAGAAAGCCGCCGTCGACAGCGAGGTCCGCCGCCGCACGGCAGATCTGGAAAAGGCGCTGGAAGCCAAGACCCTGCTGCTTCACGAGGTCGATCATCGCGTCAAAAACAACCTCACCATGATCGGCGCCCTGTTACGGCTGCAGGTCCGCGCGATCGACGATGCCGACATTCGGGTGAAGCTGGAAACGATGATGGAGCGAATCGACGCGCTCGCGACCGTTCATCGTCGACTCTATCAGGCGGACGACGTGACGCGTTTCGACGTTGCAGCCTTTGCCGCAAATCTTGCGTCGGACGTTATCGGCGCCAGCGGGCGGAGCAATATCCGGCTGAAATGCGATATCGAGCCGATTGAGGTGCGCTCCGAGCACGCATCGGCTCTCGGGCTGATCCTGAACGAGGTCCTGACCAACGCCATCAAGCATGGCCTGCGCGAAAATCGCGCCGGATCGGTTTCCATCATCGCAACGCGGGAGGGTGAGGAGGCGAAGCTCTCGATTGAGGACGACGGCGTGGGACTGGTGATGGACCCCGCATCGAGTGGGCTCGGCCACGCCCTGATCAAACGCCTGTCGCCGCAAAGCGGCACAACCGTCGCATGGGACCGCTTGCCCACAGGCACCCGCGTGACGTTGCGCATACCCGAAATGGAGCAGACATCATGACCCCCTCCCCCTCGGTCTTCAAGGCCCTTCAGGTTCTGATCGTCGAGGACGAACCCCTGCTGGCCATGGACGTGGAAATGATGGTCGAGGAAGCCGGCCACAGCGTGGTCGGTGAAGCGGCGTCTCTCTACGAGGTCGAGGCGATGGCGACCGAGCCGGTGCCGGATCTCGCACTGGTCGACATGCAGCTTGCCCGGGGCACGAACGGACTGGACGTCTCGAAACTGATCCAGGACCGGTGGCCTTCCGCCGTGATCGTCTTCGTCACGGCCAACCCGAAGAAAATCCCCGAAGATTTTTCCGGCGCGCACGGCGTCATCGCCAAGCCTTTCTCGCGCAGCGGCTTTCTGTCGGCGCTGAACTATCTTGGCGAGGGCATCGCAGATCCGCCGCCGGCATCCAGCCAGCCATCGAGTTTCGTGGCCGCGCCCGCGGTGCGCGAGATCTGGTCGTCGCGGTCTCAGATGGAGCGGTAGGGGGAGATTCACTCCCGGTCAGTTTGCGCGAAGTGTTGCCGGTATATCTCCCAAAGAGCCTTCGTGACTTGCGAAAGCACAGGTGGAACCGGTGGATCCACTTGCGCGAAATGCACCTTGCGACGCAGGTGGGCGTTCTACTCCGCCTGTTGAAGCTGCGTTAGCAGGGCCTTCATCTTCACCACCAGCCCCGTCGGCGCGTAGTCGACATCGACGCCGCCAGCACCAGCGAGGCCCATGCGCAGGAGCTTCGTGCCGAAACCCTTGCGTTCCGGCGGCGTGACGTGGGGTCCGCCCGTCTCCCGCCACGTCAAATGCAGGGCCCGCTCAGCGCCCTTCCCGTCGATGAACCAGTCGATCGCGACGCGGCCATGTTCGTTCGAAAGCGCGCCATATTTAACCGCATTGGTACCGAGTTCGTGCAGCAGCAGCGCCAACGACAGCGCGCCCTTCGGGCCGACGATCGTTCGCGGGCCGCGCATATCGACCCGGTCCGCCGGTGCAACGCTCTCGAGCGTTGTCGCCATGATCGCCTGGATCGGTGCGGCATCGTGATTGTCGTGCAGCAGCACGTCATGCGCCCGACTGAGCGCATGGAGCCGTTTTTCGAAGGTGCGCACATGCGCCTGCTCGGTGACCGGGCGCAAGGTCTGTGCGGCGATGGCCTGGACCATCGCCAGCATGTTCTTCAGCCGGTGCGCCATTTCCCGGTTGATGAGCTCCTTCTCGGCCTCGACCACCTTGCGGTCGGAAATATCCGTGACCGCGACGACGGCGCCCGTAAGCTCTCCGGAACGGTCCTTGATCGCCTCGCCCACAATCGAGATCCAGGTCTTGCTGCCGTCCGGGCGATGATAGAGCACCTCGACCTTGGCGCTGTCGCATTCGCGGGTCATGATGCGGGCCAGCGGATAGTGCTGCGGATCGAACGGTGAGCCGTCGTGGTGGGTCGCGACGAAGATATCGTACTCCTCCACCGATTGTGCGGCGGTCGCGTCGTGGCCGAGCAACTGCTGCGACCGCTCGTTCTGGAGAATGATCCGCCCCGTCGGCGCCTCCGCAAGCAGCACGCCGACCGGCATGGTGTCGATGATCGTCGAGAGCTGCTGCTGCTGGTCGCGCAGCTCGGCCTCCAGCTTCAGGCGCTCGGTGACCTCCACGAAGACAACGACGAAACGTTCCTCGTCGACCGGCTGGGCATGTCCTTCGTACCACCGGCCGGTCGTGGCGACCTCCCGCACGAAAACGAGCGGCTCGTTGGAGTGGACGACATGCGCAAATGCCGAGATCCACTCGTCCTCGCTGCCGCCGAAAACGTCGCGAACCGTTCGCCCGACAGCCGAGGAAGGGGCAATGCCGACCAGCTCGCCCCAGGCTCGGTTGACCTCGATATAGCGCCAGTCGATCACATCTCCATCCGCATCGCGGATGAGTTCTCCGAGGATGAAACCTTCTTCAAGCTGCTCGAACAGGCCACGCCAGTGCGCCTCGCTCTTCTGCAGGCGCTCTTCCGCCAGTTTGCGTGCCGTCACGTCGGAAAAGACGGAGGCGACGCGATCGGACCCGATCCGGCGAATGCGGTTCTCGAACCACTTTCCGCCGATTTCGGTTGCCTGGTTCACATGAACGATGGGCTCGCCGAGATCGAAGACGGAGCGATAGGCCGGCATCATATCATCGAGCACGCCGGGCGCGATCTGGGAGAGGGTGGCGCCGAGGACCGTCTCGGGTGGCATTCCGGTCAGGCGCTGGAAGGCCGGATTGACGTCCTCGAACAGGATATCGACGATGCCGCCCGCCGCATCGCGCACAGCACTTGCGACATAGTAGCCTTCCTGCATGTCGTGGAAGAGCGAGCGATACATCAGCTCGGAAACGCCGACCTCGATTTGCTTCTCGACAACCTTCGCCAGCGTTTCCAGCGCTATCCGGTTGCGCTCCGTCCAGATGCGCGGCTTCGTATCGATGGCGGCGAGAGCGCCGATCAGTTGCCCATCCGGCAGGCGGATGGGAACGCCGAGATAGGCGACGACACCGAGATCGTCGATGGCCAGGTTGTCGCGCACCAGCGCGTTCAGGCGCGCATCCTCGATCGTCAGAACGTCGTCTGTGGCCACGACATGCCGACAGAACGAATGGGTAATGGGGGTCTCCCCGCGCGCAGCCCAAGGCTCCGGCAAGCCGCAGTGACCGGCAAAAACCTGCCGATTTTCATCCACGATGGAGATGATGGCGACGGGCACGTCGAGTGCCGCGCGAACATGCTCCGTCAGGTGCCCGAACTGTTCGTTTCCGGCCTTGTCGAGGAGTCCGCTGCGACGGATCGCAGCGATGCGCTGGGCGGCGAGTTCTTCGGCGTTCATCCTGACCTTGTCGACCTTGATACGGCCGATCTTCCCCGACCCGCGCCAGAGGGACAATCCAGTGGCTGCGATGTTCGGCTCAGACATACGAGCACAGGCCGGTATTTCAAGCCGGCTCCGACGGAAACATGCGCGTTACCGTGTCGGTGACGGAATCCACGTCGGAAAATCGGCCTGTGTAACCCGCGCGGCACACAGAGGGCGCCTCTCATCCACGACCTGGCCGCGGATGGACCGGCTCCGCACGCGGAGCCGGTTCGCGACGTGGGATCAAAACTTCAGGATCTGCCCGGCCGCCAACAGCTTCTTGCGGAGATCGTTGACATTGACCTTGCTCACATTGCCCGACGGCGCCAGAGCCGCTGCGGCGCCCGCCGCTTGGCCGAGCACCATGAAAGTCGGCTCCACCCGCACAGAGGTGAGAGCAGCATGGCTCGACGAGATGGCAACGGGAACGATGAGATTGGTCACCTGAGCTGCCTTCGGCAGCATGGCGCGATACGGTATCTCATAAGGACCGACACCGATGCTTTCGCGCGATTCATCGGCCACATAACCGTTCAGCACGGTGCGGATCATGCCATGCTCATCCATGGGATAGAAGCCGAGGCCGATGGTATCCTTATACGTCGTCTTCTTGACAAGCTCCTTCTGCGTCAGAACAAATTGACCGATCAGACGCCGCGCCTGCCGGACGTACATCTGATAGGGCAAACCGCCATTATCGGTGAACTCGTCGGCGCAGTAGCCGAACTTCGTCATATACTGTCGCACATGCTCCGGGACGCGCGGATCCGTTTGGCCGAACCACATCAACCCTGCGATATGATTGCGAACCCTGGTGCGGATTTGCTCGCGCACGGCCTCCGTGCCCACGGTGTAGTCGTATCCGATGTGCCAGACATTGGTCGAGAAGTAGCGCAACGAATTGACGTCGAGCTTGTTGCGAACGGTCAACGTTCGACCGACGAAGTAAGCCTCATCGATTCCCAATCCGGCTTTCTCCATGGCGGCGAAAAACCGTGCCGTTGTTTCATACTGCACCGGATCATATGCGTCAGGCTTGGAGAACGGGATGCGGTTGTCTGCGGTGTCAGTGACGCAAAGCCGATAGTTGAAGGCCATCATGCTGGTGTCGGCCGAGCCAAGCGGCTTCTGACCAACCCCGATGACACCAGGCAGTAATCCGCTTTGAGGGTTGCCCGGGATGACGTAAGGATCGACCAAGATCTGCTTGTTGTGAACCAGCGGGCGTGCAAGCTTCTGGACACCGGCAGCCGTTTCTCCATATTTGGAGCGGCTTTCCCGGCCGGCGATGGTGTCCACGAAAGCCTTGAACATCAAATCGCCTTCGTAGCTGGCGTCGATGAACACGGTTCCGCAATAGGTCTTGCCCGAGATCATCGCAACCTCGGTTATGACCTTATTGATCTTCGTGGTTTTGAGCACGCGCTGCTCGAATTCCACCTTGACCTTTGCTGTTGCGAGCATGGCATTGAAGGTCGACTCGGCCCATCTCGACTCGAAATAAATTCGGATCGGATCCGATGTTTCGTAATAGGCCTTCGCATTGGCGAGAAACTCGGCGGCGATGCCGCCATAGACGTTCTTACGGGGAGATGCGTCGGTTTTGGTCAGGCCGTTCGACATCATGCCGCCGATATGCGCCGTCGGCTCCAGCAAGATAACGGATTTCTTAAGGCGCGCAGCCTGGATCGCCGCTGCGATTCCTCCCGGCGTGCCACTGTAAACGACGACATCTGCACGCTGGCAAACTGCCGCCACGGCCTGTGAGCTTGCGAACAGGACAAAGATGCCCAGAACGAGACACACACGCTTTATCGAATCTGCAATACCAAGCATCGTACCCCTCCCGGTTTGCGGAAGCGATAGCTAAAATTTACAGAATAGACAATCGGCGAGAGGACGCAGCTGACAGAGAGACATATTCGGTTGTGGAAAGCCTATCCGGCGATCTCTAGGCTCCACGTCGCCTGCCCGAGGGCGATGGTCACGATCCCTGGTGCGGGAATGCCGAGGCCTCCGCAGAGGGAGCCCGTGGTGACCACCATGCCCTGCCGCAATGTCCCGTCTGGACGACCGGCATCGTTGGCGTAGGCGACGAGTGCGGCCAGAGGGTCGCCGTCCGGATGCAGACCCGGCGCATCGAAGAGAGGCTGGTTGCCTGCGGTGACGCGAAGATCGTCCGCTGCCCGGCCTTCATCGAGAACAAATGCTTCGAGCGCCGGCCCGACGCGATAGCCGGCATTGCTCATGAGATCCGCAACCAGCAGGGCGGTGCGCCCCTGCGGGCCGCCTGCATAGCGGCTGCGAACGAACTCGATGCCGATGTGAACGCCGGCGATGGCGTCCCGGATCTCCGGCCGGCCATAGGGCTCGGCGCGGTGCGGCAGATCCCGACCGAGAACGAGCGCGATCTCGACCTCGAGCTTCAGCCCAGGCTCATGGGAAAAGCTCGCCGCTTCGGTTACCGACAAGAGCGGGGCGCGGAGCACGCCGTCGCTCCGCAGGGAAAGCTTGTATCCCTTGGGATCGACACCCAGCCGAGCGACGATCGTGGACTGGATCGCATAGGCCTCGGCCAGATCCGGTTGCGACACGGCGTCGATATCGACGCTTCCGCTACTCCGGATAGCCTCTGCCAGAATATCTGCCAAATCCATGCTCATGCCCCTCTCGCTGCCCTGTTTCGGATGGACCTAGCGATCCCTATGGATCGGCTCTGCCACGAAAGGCCCGCCCTGGTAAAGCGACGCGGGATCGTCTTTCGGCGGCACAGGTATGGCGGCGTCGAGTTCGGCCCGGAAAATCTCGGCATTATCCTTCGGCCGCCATCCCAGATAGGCGGCTGCGCTGTTGTCCCACCACGAGCAGTCATTGTCCGAAACGCCCCAGATGATGGGGCAGCCGAGCAGGGGCGCATGAAAGACGCGGCCGATCAGCGCTTCGAAATCGTCGAAAGACATCCATGTCGCCAGCATGCGGTGGTTGCGCGGCTTTTTAAAGCAGCTGCCGATGCGGACCAGCGCCGTCTCCTGCCCGAACTTCTCGTAATACATCCGCGCCAGCGCTTCGCCGAAGCACTTGGAAACGCCATAGAGACCATCGGGACGCATCGGCGACGTCGCGTCGATGTGCTCGTCCTGCCGGTAGAAGCCGATCGTATGATTGGAGCTCGCGAAGAGAATCCGCGGCTGGCCGTGCGCCTGTGCGGCTTCGTAAAGATTGTAGAGGCCTGCGATGTTGGCGTTGAGGATCTTCGAAAACGTGTCCTCGACCGAGATGCCGCCGAGATGAAGGATGCCATCGCACCCCTCGACCAGCGCCATCACGGCGTCGGCATCGCCGAGATCGCACGCCATCAGTTCCTCGTTCGGCGCGGCGTCGCCAAGGTCGGCAATGTCGGACAACCTGACGATGTCGGCCATCTTGCCCAGTCGCTCGCGCATCGCGCGGCCCAGCCCGCCCGCAGCGCCCGTTACAAGCAGTCGTTTCAACGGCAATTCCTCCTCTGTTGTCGAACTTATCATACAGGCTGCTGGAATCGCGTCAACAGATCGGCTATATCAGTGGCGGCGGATGCACGTATACTGCATCGAACATCAGTCGGAGACGCAAAGAATGAACAAGGCCCGCGCCACGGGAGGCACCTTGACGGCAAGGCTCGGAGAAAGTTTGCGCACGGCCATCGTGGACGGTCATTTCCCCCCGGGCACCAAGCTTCCGAGCGAGGCACAGCTGGGGAAATCGCATGGCGTCAGCCGCACGGTGGTGCGCGAGGCCATCGCCAGCCTGCGGGCCGACCGGCTGGTCGATACGCGCCAGGGCGCCGGCGTCTTCGTGCTGGAGCCGCCGCAACCGATGGTGCCGGCGGCCCTCTCGCTGCAGACGATCGACCCGGCGCGCGTCTCCTCCATGATCGAGGTTCTGGAGCTTCGGACCGCCGTCGAGGTCGAATCCGCCGGTCTTGCAGCGCTTCGGCGCTCTCCGCTGCAGGAGGAAGTGATTCTCGAGCGGCATTATGCGGTTCGCGCCTGTCTTGAAGCGGGCACCTCAAGTTCGGAGGCGGATTTTGCGCTTCATCTCGCCATTGCGGAGGCCACGAACAATCCGCGTTTCCGCGATTTCCTCTCGATGATCGGCGCCAACGTCATCCCGCGGGCGGCCTTGCGCACCGGCGATGAGGAGACCGACCCCACAGCCTATCTCAAGCTGATCGACGAGGAGCATCGCGCCATCGTCTTTGCCATCTCAAACGGCGACGACGACGGCGCGCGCGAGGCCATGCGCCGGCACCTGCGCGGCAGCCAGACGCGATATCGGGCGCTGCTGCGCGAAAACCGAAAAGCTGTATGACAGGTTATTGACACCCGTCTGATGAACTTGTAGACCTCGGATTGCCGGAGGAGGCAAAGAGGACATCCCGATGAATCCGCAAGACGTAAAGGTCGCGCTTGGCGCCGGCCTGTTGTCATTTCCTGTGACCCATTTCGATGGGGACGGTGTTTTCCAGGCCGAGAGCTATCGCCGGCATGTCGAGTGGCTGGCCGGTTTCCCGGCGCCCGTTCTGTTTGCGGCCGGGGGCACCGGCGAGTTCTTCTCGCTGGCGCCGCGCGAAATTCCCGACATCATCCGCGCCGCCAAGGAAGCGGCCGGTAAGACCGCCATCGTATCCGGCTGCGGTTACGGTACGGAGATCGCGATCGAGATTGCGCGCAGCGCGGAAAAGGCAGGCGCCGACGGCATCTTGCTGCTGCCGCATTACCTGATCGATGCGCCGCAGGACGGCATCTTCGAGCATGTGCGCCGTGTCTGCCAGGCAGTCGGGATCGGCGTCATGGTCTACAATCGCGACAATTCGGTCATACAGGTCGATACGCTGCAGAAGCTTTGCGATGCCTGTCCCAACCTGATCGGCTTCAAGGATGGCACAGGCGATATCGGCCTCATCCGCCAGATCTCCGCCACCATGGGCGACAGGCTGACCTATCTCGGCGGCATGCCGACGGCCGAATTGTTCGCGGAAGCCTATCTGGCGGCGGGCTTCACCACCTATTCCTCGGCCGTCTTCAACTTCGTGCCGAAGCTTGCCGTGGAATTCTACGACGCCCTGCGCGGCGGCGATCGTTCCCGGTGCGAGACGATCCTGAAGGACTTCTTCTATCCGTTCATGGCACTCCGCAGCCGCCGAAAGGGCTATGCCGTCGCCGCCGTTAAGGCTGGCGTGCGGCTGCAGGGGTTCGATGCCGGCCCGGTCCGCCCGCCACTTTCCGACCTGACATCAGAGGAAGAAGGCATTCTCGACAGGCTGATCGACCCCTGGAGGCGTTGAGATGAAGATCGCGGCGGTCCACACCCATCTGCTGGAATACCGGCTGCCGACGCCGTTTGAGAGCGCCTCCATGCGCTTCGACCGGCGGGCGCATATTCTGGTGGAGGTGGTCTGCGACAACGGCCTCGTCGGCTGGGGCGAATGCCTCGGCCCTGTTCGGCCCAACGCCGCCGTGGTCAAGGCCTATACCCAGTGGCTGATCGGCGCCGACCCGCTGGAAACCGAAAAGATCTGGGCCGTGCTCTACAATGCGCTGCGTGACCAGGGCCAGCGCGGCCTTGCCATCACGGCGCTGTCCGGCATCGACATCGCGCTCTGGGACATCAAGGGCAAGCATTTCGGCGTGCCCGTCTCGACCCTCCTCGGCGGCCGCTTCCGCGAGAGCGTCAAGGCCTATGCCACCGGCAGTTTTAAGCGGGACGGCGTCAATCGCCTGGATGACAATGTCGCAGACATCACCCGCTATCAGCGCGAAGGTTTTCACGCGAGCAAGATCAAGATCGGCTTCGGCGTTGCCGAGGATCTCGCAATCGTGCGGGCCGTGCGCGAGGCCGTCGGCCCGGAATTCCGTATCATGGTCGATGCCAATCACGGCTACGACGCGCTGGACGCCATCCGCTTCGGCAACGCCGCGGCCGAACTCGACATCGACTGGTTCGAGGAGCCTGTCGTGCCCGAGCAGCTTGCCGCCTATCGCGAAGTCCGCGATCGCCAGCCGATCCCTGTCGCGGGCGGAGAGACCTGGCACAGCCGCTGGGGCATGCGCGAACCCATCGAAACCCGCGCCGTCGATATCCTCCAGCCCGATCTTGCGGGCACCGGTGGTTTCACGGAGGCGCGACGGATCGCGGATCTTGCAGCCCTTCACGGCGTGCGCGTCGTGCCGCATGTCTGGGGAACGGCAGTGCATATCGCCGCAGCCCTCCATTTCATGGCGGCGATGGTGCCGAGCCCGGTGCGCGTCAACCCGGTAGAGCCGATTCTGGAGTTCGACCGCACGGAAAACCCGTTTCGGCAGGCCGTGGTGAAGACGCCGATCGATCATGTCGGTGGTGTCGTCGCAATCCCGGATGGCCCGGGCCTTGGCATCGAGATCGATCGCGACGCGCTGGCCAAATACCGCATGCCCGACGCAGAAAAGGACATCTAATGCTCGTCAGACCTCTCTCTGGACCAGCACCGACGGTCGCCTTTCCCGCCGGCGCCGTCGATTCACAGATGCATATGTATCTGCCGGGATATCCCGCACAGCCGGGCGGTCCCGACCTCCCCGCGGGCAGCCTCCCCGACGCCGATCAGTATCGCGCCTTCATGCGCTGGCTCGGCATTGACCGCGTCATGATCACCCAGGGCAATGCGCACCAGCGCGACAACGGCAATCTCATCGCCTGCCTGACAGAGATGGGCGACATTGCCCGGGGCGTCGCCGTCATCGATGCCGAGACGAGCGAAGGCGAGCTCGATCGTCTTTCGGCTGCGGGCGTCGTCGGCGTGCGCATCATGGATCTCCCGGGCGGCGCCGTCGGCCTCGATGCGCTGGAAGCCGTCGATGCCAAGGCCGCCAGCCGTGGCTGGATGGTCGCCATCCAGTTCGACGGCAACCGGATCCTCGATCATGTCGATCGGCTGAAGGCGCTGAAATCGCGCTGGGTCTTCGATCACCATGGCAAGTTCTTTGCAGGCGCCGCGCCGGATGGCGCCGAGATCACGGCGTTGAAACAGCTGATAGATGGCGGTCGATGCTGGTTCAAATTTGCCGGCGTCTACGAGTCCTCCCGTTCCGGCGGGCCTGACTTTGCCGATGTCGCGGCCTTCTCGCGCGTGCTCGCCGCGCATGCGCCGGAGCGCATCGTCTGGGGCAGCAACTGGCCGCACAATCTGGCGAAGACGCAGGACGCCTATCCCGACGATATCGCTCTCGCAAACACGGTTCTCGGCTGGATCGGCGACGAAGCGTCCATCCGTCAGGCGCTGGTCGACAATCCGGAGGAACTGTTCGGCCTTCCCGCATGGCAGGCGGCCGAAAAGAGAGTTTGACGCGACCGGCAGAGGAGAGCCGGATTTCTTGAAAAGGTGGAGGAAACACATGAACATCGCAGGCAAGCTGATCATGGCGCTGGGCATTGCCCTCGCCGCATCGACCGCGCAGGCGCAGGAGATCACCCTGCGCTCCGCGGACATTCATCCCGATGGCTATCCGACCGTCGAGGCCGTCAAATATATGGGACAGTTGCTCTCGGAACGGTCGAACGGCCGGATCAAGATCGAGGTGTCCAACAATGCCGTTCTCGGCAACGAGAAGGACACGATCGAGCAGACGCGCTTCGGCGTCATCGACATGAACCGCGTCAATGCCGCGCCGTTCAACAATCTCGTGCCGGAAACCACGGTTCTCGGCCTGCCCTTCCTGTTCCGCTCCACCGAGCACATGCACCACACCGTGGATGGACCGATCGGCGATGAGGTGCTCAAGGCGTTCGAGCCGCATGGTCTCGTCGGCTTGGCCTTTTATGACAGCGGCGCCCGCTCCTTCTACACGACCAAGAAGCCGATCGAGAAGCTGGACGATCTCAAGGGCATGAAGATCCGTGTCCAGCAGTCCGACCTCTGGATCGCCATGATGCAGGCCTTCGGCGCGAACCCGACGCCCATGCCGATGGGTGAGGTGTATTCGTCGCTCGAAACCGGCGTCGTGGATGGCGCGGAGAACAACTGGCCCTCCTACGAGTCCGCCCGCCACTTCGAGGTCGCGAAGAACTATACGCTGACCGAACACTCCCTGAACCCGGAGATCCTCGTGATTTCCAAGATCTCCTGGGACAAGCTGACGCCCGAAGACCAGACGCTGCTGCGCCAGGCTGCCAAGGATTCCGTCGGCAAGATGCGGGAGCTTTGGACCGCGCGCGAAAAGGCGTCCGAGGAGAAGGTTCGTGCGGCCGGCAACAACATCATCAAGGTCGACAAGAAGCCCTTCGCCGACGCGATGGGGCCTGTCTATGACCGCTTTGTCACCGACCCCGCCATGAAGGACCTGCTCGAGCGCGTTAAGGCCGTTCAGTAACATCCGCATCCGGCAGGCCCGTCTCGGGCCTGCCGTCGCACGTGCCGGCGCGGGCATTTCACCGGCTCTTTGGGAGGACTCTGCAATGCGGCATTTCATGTCGACCGTGCGGCCGATTCTGGCCGTGCTCAACCGGACGGCGCTCTACCTCGCCGGCCTCGGGATCGTCGCGATGACGCTGATCATCGGCTGGCAGGTGTTCGGCCGCTATGTGCTGAACGACACGCCCAGCTGGTCGGAGCCGCTGTCGCTGCATCTCATGTCGTGGTTCATTCTTCTCGGCGCCGCCGTCGGCGTTCGCGAAAGCGTGCATCTCGGTCTCGATCTCGTGCACCACATGGTCTCGCCCGCCGTCCAGAGGCTGATGGACCAGATCAGCCTTGGTCTCATCACCCTCTTTGGCATCGCCATGACCTACTATGCCATCCTCCTCGCGGCCGGCACGTGGAGCGCGCGCATTCCGGTGCTCGGCTGGCCGGGCGGGGTCGATTTCATCCCCATGATCGTCGGTGGCGTGCTGATCGCGCTGTTTGCAGCCGAACGCTTCGTTGATGTGTCCCTCGGCCAGGAAGTCACCGACGTCGTCGTGCTGACGGAGATTGCGTAATGGCTTACACCATCCTTTTCGGCACGTTCACCACGTTGATGTTCATCGGAATGCCGATCGCCTTCTGCCTCGGCATCGCGTCCGTTGCCACCGTGCTCTATATGGGCCTGCCGCCGATCGTCGTGTTCCAGCAGATGAACTCCGGCATGAACGTCTTTGCCATGATGGCGATTCCGTTCTTCATCTTCGCCGGCGACCTCATGGTGCGGGGCGGCATCGCCACGCGGCTGATCCGCTTTGCAGCCGGCCTCGTCGGCCACCTCAAGGGCGGGTTGGGCCAAGTCAACATCGTGGCCTCGACCCTCTTCGGCGGCATTTCCGGCTCGGCCGTCGCCGATGCCTCGGCCGTCGGCGGGCTGATGATCCCGCAGATGGCCGCGCGTGGCTATGACCGGGGCTATGCCGTCAACGTCACGGTCAATGCGGCGATCATCGCGCTGCTGATTCCGCCGTCGCACAACATGATCCTCTATTCGATCGCTGCGGGCGGCAACGTCTCGGTCGCCGATCTCTTCACGGCCGGCATCGTTCCCGGCTTCATGCTGGCCGGCGCTCTGATGATCACGGCCTATATCGTCGCCCGCAGGCGCGGCTACCCCGCGGAACCCTTCCCCGGTTTCTCGAAAGTCGGCTATTACCTGCTGGCATCGTTTCCCGGCCTGCTCCTGATCGGCATCATCTTCGGCGGCGTGCGCTCCGGTATTTTCACGGCCACGGAAAGCTCCTGCATCGCCGTGCTCTATGCCTTCCTCGTCGCCACCCTCGTCTATCGCGAACTCGACTGGTCCGGTTTCGTCGAGGCGGTCCTCGGGGCGGCCCGCACCACATCCATGGTGCTGCTCGTCATCGGCACGGCGGCGGCGTTCGGCTGGCTGATGGCCTTCCTGCAGGTGCAGACACTGATGATCGCGGCGATCAGCGCCATTTCCGATAATCCGCTGATCGTTCTCCTCGTCATCAACATCATTCTGCTGCTGCTCGGCACCTTCATGGACATGGCGCCGATGGTGATCATCGCAACGCCGGTTCTGCTGCCGGTCGTCAAGGCATTCGGTGTCGATCCGGTCCACTTCGGCGTTGTGATGATCCTCAATGCCGGGATCGGGCTGAACACGCCGCCGGTCGGCACGGTCCTCTTCGTCGGCTGCGCCGTGGGCGGTATCTCGATCCGGGAAGCGATGAAGACGATCTGGCCGTTCTTCGGCGCGAGTATCGCAGTGTTGCTGCTGGTCACCTACATCCCCGCGCTCTCGCTCTGGCTACCGTCCGTCTTCCGATAGACGCCCGGCACATCCACAGGTCTCGCAACGCCCTGCATCTCCCGATGCGGGGCGTTTTCGCGTCCCGGCGCGACGCGCGGTGGCTGACGCAGCACGTCCACGCGCGTCGTCTCGGCGAATGCCGGTCCGCCGCAGATATCCAGCGCCTTGCCGTCGCAGGGTCGAATATCGATCGTGAGAGCTCTCCAGAAACGGAAAAGCCTGCCGCGGGAGGAGGTGCGGCAGGCTTTCCGAAAAAACCGAACATGGGCTGGGAGGAGGAGTGCCGATGTTCGAACAGACGTCCCTGGGAGGAGGAGTAGGACATCTGTGGAACGAAGCTTTGCGGGAGGAGGTGCATCGCTTCGTTGGATCTGAGTATACGGATTTTGGCGGTCGATCCCAGAGACGTCTTTGCACTGCAGCCATGCGGTAGAAGCAGGACTGAGCAGCCGGGGCAGCGACGACGTTCGATCAGGCGCGAAACCGGTCGAACGCCGTCAGTCGCCGTTTGGGCGGATCCGCCTCCGGATAGCGGTAGATCTCGCTGCGCAGGAAGCGCAGTTCATCATCCACCGCCTCCTCCGCGATCTCGATCCACCAGGATTTCGGCCGCCCGTCGCTGCCGTCCGCCCAGCGATAGCCCCGCGCCTTCAGGTGGTCCTTCATGTCGAAGGGGCTGTGTTCGGCATAGATGCGCACGCGGCTGGCCTGGCTCGCCTGATGCAGTTCGGCAAAGGCCGTGGGAACGCCATCGACGGCTCGGTTCAGCACTTCCAGAAGCGCGAAGCAATCGTCGACCGCCCGGTGACCGTCATGGAAGAAGCCTGCCTGACCGATGAGATAGCCGAGCTTGGTGCCTTCATAGCCGCGTGCGGACCAGTCGATCTCCGCATTCGAACACGCCCATGCCTTGCGTTCGAAGACGGGGTGAAATGTCTCGCAGAAAGGCCGGTCGAAGGCCGCATTATGGGCAATGACGAGGTCGGCCGGTGCCACCATGGCGTCCAGTGCCGCGATGTCGATCTCCTGCCCCGCGACCATCTCGTCCGTGATCCCCGTCAGGCGCGTGATCTCCGGCGGAATGGGTGCCAGGGGCTGGCGCAAGCCGCCGAAGATGCCGGTGATATCCCCGATGTCGCCACTGGCATTATAGGTGAACGCGATGGCGCCGATCTCGATGATCTCGTTGCGGCGATGATCGAGGCCTGTGGTTTCCGTATCCAGAATAATGCCGCGCAACGGGAAACCGGGCCGAGGCTCCGCCGCAATCGCGCGTGGCTCCAGCTTGCGCAGGATCCGGTAGCGGCCGGTACCGGTCAATTGGGCGACGAGGCTCGCTTCCGCGGCCGGGCCGGACGGCGAAGGCGCGGGCCGCGCGCGGCGTGTCGCCGGTCGGGATGTCTCGCGCGCCTCCGGCGCGAACATGTCGAACTGCATTGCCATCGCCTGCCTCTTCCGCCCGTCTTGTGCTTTGAGTCTATCGGGACTCGCCTGGATCAGTATAACCCGGTACCAGGCCAACGTCAGGAGCAAGCCCTTGGAAACCACTGAAATCGGCAGCCGCAGCGACTTTGCGCTTTGGGCGATCCAGCGCGCCCAGGAGATCGTCACGAGCGAGGGCGCCGCCTTTGCGATCGCCGCGCGCGACATGAACGAGGATGCTCTGGCCGCCACCGCCGCGGCCCTCGGCACGGCCATTTCCGAAGCGATGCTCGAAGTCTTCGATGGGCTGATCGGCGACTGAGCGGAACCGCCGATGGTCATCGTCAAGTTTCCATCAATTTCAGACGGATACGCCCTTCCCTTCACAGGGAACCGCCATATCTCCTTCTTCAGCGTCCTGGAGGCTTTTCCCGGAGGCCTTGAATGTAAGGAGTTGGGGTTATGGGAAGTTCTGCACTGATCAGCATCCTGATCACGTTTCTCGTCGTTGTTCTGGTTCTCTATCTCGTCGCACGCCTGCCGATCGACGGCCGTGCCAAGCAGATCGTCCAGATCATCGTCATCATCATCGGCATCATCTCGCTGCTGAAATATCTCGCCGTCTTCTAGGCGAGGCGTGATCGACAGATGGAACAGGTCCGGCCGCCCGCCGGGCCTGTTTTCGTTTGTGCTACTGGCGTGTTTCAGTCGAATTTTTCATGGGCGTCTGCCCTTCCCATGACCCAGTAGCCGGCCGCCTTCAGCCAGCCCTGCGGCAGGCCCCGCCGTTCGACCTCCGCGCGCAAGGCGCGGGTGACGGAGGCTTCCGCTGCGATCCAGACGAAGGTTTCCGGCTCGATCGTGACGGTCTTCAAAAGGTCGAGAAGCGGGCCGGCATCGTTCGCAGGGGCAAGCGAGCGGTAGGCCCAGAGCGCATTCAGCGATGCCTTGGTCTCGAAGACCTGCTTTTCTCCGGCGTCGGCGACCGCCACGAGGCTGGTGACGACGTGATCGGGGGCTGCCTCCTCGATCCGGCGGCCGATCGCCGGAAGGGCCGTCTCGTCTCCGATCAGCAACCAACGCTTCACCGTCGCAGGCACGACGGCCGAACCGCGCGGTCCGCCGATCTGCAACTCGTCGCCGACCTTCGCATTCACCGCCCATTGCGTCGCCGGGCCGGCTTCGTGCACCGCGAAGTCGATGGCGAGGCTGCCGGTCTCGGCATCATACCGGCGTGGCGTGTAGTCGCGGCGCTCTTCCTCGCTCGCGGCGGAGGGCAGCAGGATCTTCACATGATCGTCGGGCGACAGGCTCGTGAAGCCGACAAGGTCTCGACCACCAAGGGTGATCCGCAACATCGCGGGCGTAACGCGTTCGATGGCGGAAACCGTCAGCGTTCGCCGGGTGAGCACATGGCGGACACGCTCGATTCGCGGTGGCTGGTTTTCAGGTGAGGTCATGGAGGGGGTCATGGTCGGGCGTCCTTTCAGAAGACACGGATAGGAGATGTCGGTGCATCGAAGCCCGCCAAATTGGGCGTCAGCTTGACATTCCGATATATCGTGATATATCCACAATATGAAAAAATATCAACAGACGCCCCTCCCTGAAACGACCGATATGCCATCTTCAGAAAGTTCAGCAGATCGAGGTGAGGCGACGACCTCGCCTGTTGGGCACACCCATGCGGAACGACACGGGCATCACGGCAAGCATGAGCGACACGGCCATGGCCCCCGTGGCGGACCGCGCGGGGACCATGGAGAGCATGGCGAACGTCATGGTCGGCACGGTGGACATGAGGGAGAGCGCCGCGGCGGGCGACATCGCCTGTTCGACTATGGCGAGTTCCGCCTGCTTCTCCTCGCGATGATCGCCGACCGCCCGAGCCACGGCTACGAGCTGATCAAGGCCGTCGAGGTACGGTCGGGCGGCAATTACGTCCCCAGCCCGGGCGTCGCCTACCCCACCCTCGCCTGGCTCGACGATATGGGCTACGCGGTGATCGAGCCGGAAGAAAAGGGCCGGAAGCTCTACCGCATCACGCAGGAGGGCCAGGCCTTCCTGACGGAGAACCGGGAGATGGCGGATGTCCTTCTCGCCCGTCTCTCGCCCTCGGCCCGTGGCCACATCCCGCCGCCCGTTCTGCGCGCCATGGAGAACGTCAAATTCGCCCTGCGTCTCCGGCTGAAGCAGGAGACGGTCGATGCCGAGACCATCGAGGCGATTGCCTCGGCGCTCGATGCGGCCGCGAAAGCCATCGAGCGGAGCTGACGCCCCTTTCCACCGTCTCTTGACGCGAGACGGTTGCCAGACTCGACCGTCCTGGTTTACCCCTGACGATACATACGCCGCGCCTAAAGCGCGGCGATCGGCTTCGGATCGACGCGCCGCGCCGCGTATTCTGCAGGTGCCGCGACGCAAGCAAGGACCCCGCGGCGTGTCGATTTCTGGTTTTCGAGGATGAGGACATTCCCATGACGAACGCAGCGCCCGGCCATCTTGGCTTCCTCGGCAGGATCTGGCTGGTCATCCTTGGTATAGTGCTCGCTCTGGTCGGCCTGTTTCTTGCCATCGCCGGCGGCCGGCTGGCACTTCTCGGCGGCAGCCTCTATTTCGTCGTGACCGGCGTCTTCGTCATCCTCTCCGGCGCGCTGGTTCTCGCCCGTCGGCCGGCCGGCGCCATTCTGTTCCTCGTCATCTCGGCGCTGACGGTGGTGTGGGCGGTTTGGGAGGTCGGGTTCGACTTCTGGCCGCTGGTTTCGCGCCTGCTCGCATTCGGCGTCGGCGCGACCGTCGTTACGCTGAGCTTGCCACTTCTTCGGCGCGCGCGGGGCCTCCGCCCCGCCACCCTGCCCTCGCTCGGTCTTGCCGTCGTGCTGGCGGTCGCGTCCGGCGCCGGCTTTGCCGGCATGTTCGTGCCGCATCCGCCCGTGCCCTTTGCCGGAACCGCCGCTCCGCTCGTGCCGGTCGATCCGGAGCAGGAGCAGAAGGACTGGGCGCATTACGGCAACGACCAGGCCGGGCGCCGCTTCGCCGCACTCGACCAGATCAACCGCGACAATGTGGGCCAGCTGAAGGTCGCATGGACGTACCGGACCGGCGACGTCGCCGAGAGCCCGACCGGCAACGAAGCCGAGGACCAGCAGACGCCGCTGCAGATCGGCGACCGCGTCTTCCTCTGCACGCCGCACAACAATGTCGTCGCGCTCGAGGCGGATACCGGGAAGGAAATCTGGAAGGCCGAGATCAACGCAAAGGCGTCCGTCTGGAACCGATGCCGCGGCCTTGGCTATTTCGACGCCGCCGCACCGCTGCAACAACCGACGGCGGCGGGGGCGACGCCCGTCACCGCGGTTGCCGTTGCGCCGGGCGCCCTGTGCCAGCGCCGCATTCTCATGAACACTATCAATGCCGAACTCATCGCGCTCGATGCTGATACGGGCGCCTTCTGCCCCGATTTCGGCACGGCCGGCCGGGTGGATCTGAAGGTCGGCCTCGGCGCCGCGCCGGATCCGGACTACCAGCTGACCTCGCCGCCGACCATCGCCGGTACGACGGTCGTCGTCGGCGGGCGCATCGCGGATAACGTCCAGGTGGATATGCCGGGCGGCGTCATGCGCGGCTTCGACGTCATCACCGGCGCGCTGCGCTGGGCCTTCGACCCCGGCAATCCCGCGATCACCGGCCTTCCACCGGAAGGACAGACCTATACGCGCTCGACGCCGAACGTCTGGGCGCCCATGACCTATGATGCCGCGTCCAACACCGTGTTCATGCCCGTCGGCAGCCCCTCCGTCGATCTCTGGGGCGGCTCGCGCACGGCCCTCGATCATCGCTACGGCGCGTCCGTTCTCGCGCTCGATGCGACGACGGGACGTGAGAAATGGGTCTACCAGACCGTCCACAACGACCTCTGGGACTTCGACGTGCCGATGCAACCGACCTTGATCGACTTTCCGCGCGAAGACGGCAGCAGCGTCCCCGCCGTCATGTTCGGCACGAAGGCAGGTCAGGTTTATGTGCTCGACCGGGCGACGGGCAAGCCGCTGACGGAGGTTGTGGAGCAGCCGGTGAAGCCCGGCACAATCCGGCAGGAGCAATATGCGCCGACCCAACCCCGATCCGTCGGCATGCCGCAGATCGGTGCGGCGACGCTGACCGAAGCCGACATGTGGGGCGCAACGCCGTTCGACCAGCTTCTTTGCCGGATCCAGTTCAAGTCCATGCGCTATGACGGTCTCTATACCGTGCCCGGCACGGATGTGGCGCTCAGCTTTCCCGGCTCGCTCGGCGGCATGAACTGGGGCGGCCTGTCCGTCGATCCCGAGGCGGGGCTCGCCTTCTTCAACGACATGCGCCTCGGCCTCTGGATCCAGATGTTCCCGCAGCCGGTGGAACAGAGCGTGCAGCGCGATGCCGCCCAGCCGAAATCGGGACCGAACCAGGGCGATGTCGACGGCAAGGTTGCCGTCAATGCCGGCGGCGAGACGCCGAACACCGGGATGGGCGCCGTTCCGCTGAAGGGCACACCCTATTCGGTCAACAAGAACCGTTTCCTCTCGCAACTGCAGATCCCCTGCCAGAAGCCGCCCTTCGGCTCGCTGACGGCGATCGACTTGAAGACCCGCAAGATCGTCTGGCAGGTTCCTGTCGGCACGGTGCAGGATACGGGGCCCTTCGGCATCAAGATGATGCTGCCCATCCCGGTCGGCATGCCGACGCTTGGCGGCACGCTCGCGACTCAGGGCGGTCTCGTCTTCATTGCAGGGACACAGGATTACTACCTCCGGGCGTTCGACAGCCGCACCGGTGCCGAGGTCTGGAAGGGCCGCCTGCCGGTCGGTAGTCAGGGCGGGCCGATGACCTACAAGTCGCAGAAGACCGGCAAGCAGTATATCGTCATCTCCGCCGGCGGTGCCCGGCAGTCGAAGGATCGCGGCGATTATGTCATCGCCTATGCGCTGGACGATCGGTAGGAGCGAGCGACCCTACCCATCCACAAACGAAAACCGGCCTGGCGATGAGGCCGGTTCTCTTGCGTTCGTGACCCGAAACGTCTCTTCCGATCAATCGTCGTAGACGGGCAGCTGTGCTGCAGCAGCGGTGTCGATATCCACGACGAGGCGCAGGCCGTCCTGCTTGATCTTGTCGAGAGCGACCACGCGATGCTCGCGTCCGAGATTGGCGTCGCGCTCGAAATCGATCGCCACACCGGTCGGCGTCGCCTTGTCGCTGCCCACGACATCCTCGATCTCGCCGATTTTCTGGCCGGCCGCGTTATAGACGTGCATGCTTTCCAGATCGTCTGCCGTGACGTTGAAGCCCGGCACCATCGTCTTTCCCGACACATCCACAAACGCCGGCGCCTGCGCGAAAGAGGCTCCAGCGCCTGCGAGAAGCGCGAGGGTCGTGGTGGCGATGCGGGTCTTGAGCTTTGTCATAGAGGACTCCGTCTTTATGGGATGATGACGCAGACCACGGTCGGCGTCGTCTGCAGCCCGGAAAGACGGAAACCACCCGTTCGGTTCCCCGAAAGGTGTCGCTCGACGATCACGACGTCGTCAGCGACGAAATCCCGCTGCCGTCCGGCGCGTCGAGCGCGATCCGGCGACCGTCCGGGCCGAACAGATGCAGACGCTCCGCGGGGAAGCCGACGGTGAGGTTCGTTCCCGGCGCGAGGAGCGCACGGTCGCTGGTGAAGATCTTGAACGGCAGACCATGCACGGTGAGGTGGAGGATGATGCCGAGACCGGTCGGCTCCACAAGCTCGACGGCCGCCGCGACCCCGCCTGTCGCCGGGCGGATGGAAACGTGCTCGGGGCGGATACCGAGCGTGACGGACGTCCCCTCGGGTAGATCGACCGCCTGACCCAGCGCGATCGTGGTTCCGTTCGTCAGGCGCACGAGGCTCGTCCCGTTGTCGGAGACCATGGTGCCGTCCAGCATGTTCATGCCCGGCGAGCCGATGAAGCCGGCGACGAAGAGATTGGCAGGCCGGTCGTAGAGCTCGAGCGGCGCGCCGATCTGCTGCACCGCGCCGGCATTCATCGCGACGATGCGCGATGCGAGCGTCATGGCCTCGATCTGGTCATGGGTGACGTAGACGGAGGTCGCACCGAATTCGGCATGCATGCGCTTGATCTCGGCCCGCATCTGCTCGCGCAGGCGCGCATCGAGATTGGAGAGCGGCTCGTCGAACAGGAAGGCCTTCGGCTGGCGCACGATAGCGCGGCCCATGGCGACGCGCTGTCGCTGCCCGCCGGAGAGCGCCTTGGGGCGCCGGGCGAGGAATGGATCGAGGCCGAGCTTGGCCGACGCGGCGGCAACGGCGGCGGCGATCTTCTCTTTCGCCGTGCGGCGCAGGCGCAGGCTGTAGCTCATATTGTCGGCGACCGTCATATGCGGGTAGAGCGCATAGGACTGGAACACCATGGCGATGTCGCGGTCCTTCGGCTTGAGGTCGTTGACCTCGCGCCCGTCGATCGACATCGTCCCGGACGAGATCGATTCCAGCCCCGCGATCATCCGCAGCAGAGTGGACTTGCCGCAGCCGGAAGGGCCGACGAGAACGATGAACTCGCCGTCCGCGATCGACAGATCGACCCCGTGGAGCACCGGGTGGTCTCCATAGGTCTTGACGATATCGCGCATTTCGATGGAGGCCATGAGTTACCCTTTCACCGCGCCGGCCGTCAGGCCCTGCACGAGATACCGCTGGATCAGGAGGAAGAAGAGGCAGGCCGGCACCAGCGCCATGACGCCCGCCGCCATCATCTGCCCGAAATCGACGGAGAATTTCGACACGAAGGTGAGCAGCCCGACCGGGAAGGTGGCGCTGTCATTGCCCGAGATCAGCATGAGCGCGAAAAGCAGTTCGCTCCAGGCGGCCGTGAAGACGAAGCCGAGCGTGGCGGCGATGCCCGGCAGCGTCAGCGGCAGGATGATCTGGCGGAAGGCGGTGAACCGGCTCGCCCCGTCGATCATCGCCGCATCCTCCAGATCCCTCGGAATGCCGTCGAAGAAGGACTGCATGAGGAAGGTCGCAAACGGTACGTTGAAGGCGGTGTAGACGATGACGAGGCCCGTCAGGCTGTTGGTCAGCCCGAGCGGCGACAGCATCTTGAAGATCGGCGCGACCAGCATGACCAGCGGAAACATCTGGGTGATCAGCATCAGCGCCACGACGGCATACTTGCCGCGGAAGACGAAGCGTGAGAGCGCATAGCCCGAGAGCGACGAGATCAGCGTGACGGCCAGCGCCGTGGAGCCGGCGACGATCAGGCTGTTGCGGAAGAAGATCGGGAACGCGCTGTTTTCGAGAACGTAGCGATAATGCTCGAGCGTTGCATGCGACGGCCACATGCGCACACCCTCGCTGTAGAGCAGGTCGTTCGGCGTCACCGAAACCTTGAGCAGCCAGTAGAGCGGAAACAGGGCGAAGACGACATAGGCGAGAATGGCCAGGCGGTGCGCGATGGTGAGAAGGATGCTCATGCTCAATCCTTCTCGATCAGGCGCTGGCGGATGACGACGATCACCATGGAATAGGCGAGCAGCAGCACGAGGAGGACCAGCGCGATGGCCGAGGCATAGCCGAAATCGAGCCGCTTGAAGGCCTGGGTGAAGATGTAGCTGGCGACGATCTGGGTGCGGTCGGCGGGCCCGCCATTGGTCATGACGATGATGAGATCGGCGAAGTTGGCGATCCAGACCGTGCGCAGGAGGACCGTGATGGCGATGGTCGGCGCGAGGAAGGGCAGCGTGATCGAGGTGAAGCGCTGCAGCGGATTGGCACCGTCGATTGCAGCGGCTTCGTAGAGGTCGCGCGGGATGGCCTGAAGCGCCGCGAGAAGCGTGATCGCGAAGAACGGAATGCCCCACCAGACATTGGCAATGATCGGCCCCCACATAGCAAGCTGCGGATCGGCGAGGATGTTGTTCGGCGCCGACAGGATGCCGAGCGAGACCATCCAATGCGGCAGCGGGCCGATGACCGGGTTGAACATCCACGCCCAGTTGAGCCCGGCAAGAAAGGTCGGGACGGCCCAGGGCAGGAAAACCAGCGCCTGCGCGAGGCCGCGTCCGGCGAACGGCTTGTCGAGGAGAAGCGCCAGGATGAGGCCGAAGAAGAACTGGAGAAAGACGGATGCGCCGGTCCACCAGAGCGTGTTGCGCAGCGCGCGGTAGAACGCCGTGTCCTGCGAAAGCTCGCGGAAATGGTCGAGCCCGACGAACCCGCCGGAGAACGGATTGAGCAGCTGTATATCGCGGAACGCGTATGACAGGCCAAGCACGAGCGGCACCAGCATGACGGCGACGATCAGCACGAGAACGGGTGCCGTGTAGAGCCATGGCTCTGCGGCATCGGCAAGCCGGCGTGCGAAAGGCTTGCGCGGGCGGCTGCCGGTCGAGGAAGAGGTCATGGTGTCGTCACCTGAAGGTCCGGCGCTGTCATGAGGGCGAAATCCGGCGCGCAACGGCATGGTTGCGCGCCGGGATCTCGACGAGGTTTACTTCGCGGCGAGGAACTTCTTCTGCGCCTTGGTCATGTAGTCCGCCCACTGTTTGGCAAGATCTTCCGGCGTGATGTCGCCGAGCAGCGCTTCCTGCGAGGTCTTGATGACCAGCGAGTCCTTGAAGAAGGCGAATTCCTCGAGATAGGTCGGCATGGTCGTCGGCACGGCGTTGGTGTCGGCAAGCTCAGCAAACCAGCCCTTGAACTGTTCGCTCTGGTAGAACGGGTCCTTCTCGGCCGTCGTCAGAGCCGGCAGGGCGCCGGTCTTCTTGTTCCACGCGATGTTGCCTTCCGGCCCTTCGAGCGTCGAGATCAGCTTCCAGGAGAGGTCCTTGTTGGCCGACGACGCCATCATCGACCAACCCGCAAAGCCGATGGTCGGGAAGGTCTTGCCATCCGGACCCTTCGGCATGGTCATGACGCCGAAGTCCTCGGCCTTCATGCGCTGCGCGATCGCGATCAGGGCATCCGGGTCCTGATCGAGGAAGGCGCAGGTGCCGGAGTAGAAGCCAGCGACGATCTCGTTGAAGCCCCAGTTGACGCTGTCCTTCGGGGCATAGCCGTTCTTGTAGAGATCGACCACGTAGGTCAGACCCTTGATCCAGCCAGGGCTGTCGAAGGTCGAGGTGCCGTCCGCGTTGAAGAAGCTGTTGGAGCCGGCCATGCTGGCGCCGAACATGACCCAGCCGTTCAGGCCTCCCGGGCCGCCGCGCAGGCAGTAGCCGTACTTGCCGGGAATGGCGGAAACCTTCTTGGAGGCCTCGGCGAACGCTTCCAGCGTCTTCGGCGGTTCGGTCACACCGGCCTGTTCGAGCAGCTTCTTGTTGTAGAACATCGCACGGAGATAGAACCCGTAGGGCAGCATATAGGCCGTGTCCTTAACGTCGCGGCCGAGTTCCAGCGTGCGGGCGCTGAGGTCCTTGGTGTGTTCCCACTCTTTCAGATAGGGCTCAAGGCTCTCCAGCATGCCGTTATTGGCATAGAGCGAGAGCCATGTGTCCGGCATTTCGATAACGTCGGGCACGTCGCCGGCCGAGACCATTGTTGCGAACTTCTGGAAAGCGTCGCTCCAGGGCAGCGAGACGATTTCGACCTTCGTGCCCGGATTGGCGCTCTCGAAGGTAGAAACGATGCTCTTCAGCGTCTCGGTGCGCTCCGGACTGGTGATGACCTCGACGAGCTTCAGGGTGGTATCGGCCAGCGCGGTGCCGGCCATCAGGGCGGTAAAGAGTGTGGCTGCGATCAGGCGTTTCATGCTGTTCTCCCTTTTTTGATTGGAATGTCGGTCTCAGGCCGCCGCCGCGGATGTCGCGGCGTGGATGGCAGGTTCCAGATCGGCCCAGAGCGCCTCGGTTCCCTCCAGCCCAACATGCAGGCGGACGGACCGGGCGCTGATGCCGAAGGTATGTGCGGAATTCGGCTGCGCCTTCTGTTCCAGAACGACTTCGCCGGGAACGATCAGGCTTTCATGCCCGCCCCAGGATACGCCGAGCTTGAAGAGCCGAAGCCGATCGGCAAAGGCCCTGACATCGACACCCTCGCGAAAGATGAAGGAGAAGAGGCCGGACGTGCCGTTCAGTCCCGGGGGAAGGCGGTTGGCGAGACCCGGATGGCACACGGTCTCCACCGCATCCATCGACTGCAGACGCGTGGCGATCTCCAGTGCGGATGTCTGATGCTGCTTCATGCGGATCGGCAGGGTGCGCAGACCCCGCACGATGAGCCAGGCGTCGAACGGCGAAAGCTTGCCGCCGAGATAGGGATAGGCCTCGCCGCGGATACGATCGATCAGCGCCTTCGGGCCCGCGACGACGCCGGCGACGACATCGCTATGGCCGCCGAGATATTTCGAGGCAGAATGCAGCACGAGATCGCAGCCGAGCGACAGAGGCTGCTGAAAGATCGGGCTTGCCCAGGAGTTGTCGATCACCGAGATCGCGCCGTGACGGCGGGCAATCGTCGCGAGCGCGCCGACGTCATGCGCCTCCATTACCCAACTCGTCGGGCTCTCCATATAGAAGAGCTTGGCGCCGGGCATGGCCGCCTCGACGGCCGCCTCGTCGCGTCCGTCGACATAGGTTACAGCGATGTTCATCCGCTTGAAGAAGGTGCCGAACAGGCGGAATGCATCGGGATAGAGATGGCGGACGGCAACGATCCGGTCGCCAGGCTCGACGAACGACAGCACCGTCGAGGAGATCGCGGCCATGCCGCTCGCAAAACCCAGCGCGTCTTCAGCGCCTTCGAGCTTTGCCAGCATTTCCTCGAACAGGCGGACCGTCGGGTTCAGGCCTCGGGTATAGACCGGCCTGTTGCGTTCGCCGCGATAGGTCGCGACCATCTCGTCATAGCTCGAAAAGGTAAAGAGCGAGGTCTGCACGATCGGCGGCACGACGGCCTCGAACGCGTGGGTTTCGTCATGGGCGACGATCAGCGAGGCGGGATCGAAGAGATCGTGGCCTTGGGTCATTTCGACATGTCCTTGATATCTTCCTCGACGATGGCGAGGATTTTTAGCGTTTCCGTCCGCGCAGCCTCCGCGTCGCCTGCGGCGATCGCATCGAAGAGCGTCCGGTGGAAAGGAAAGGAGCGCGCCGCGAAATCCGGCCGGTCGAAGGGCTTCGACCAGAAGCGCTCGAAACCACCCCGCATCTGTTCGAGCAATTGCCCAAACAGCGGGTTGTGGGTGGCGTCGTAGATCGACAGATGAAACGCAAGATCGGCCTTGCCCGACGTGCCCTCGGCAAGGTGCACCGTCTCCATCTCGTCGAGGCGGGCTTCGATGATCTGGAGATCCGCTTCCGTCCGGCGGCGGGCGGCGGCCATGGAGGCCTCGACCTCGATGCCGCGGCGAACCTCGAGCGTCATCAACAGGGCGTCGCGAAGACCGACGGATTCGAACGACAGCGGCATATGGACCGTGCCGGCGGAGATCGGCTTCAGCAGGTAGTTGCCACTGCCCTTGCGGCTTTCGACCACGCCCAGCGCCTGAAACTTGCCGATCGCTTCGCGGATGGTGGAGCGGCCGACACCGAGCGCCAGCATCAGCTCACGCTCGGCCGGCAACCGATCCCCGGCCTTCAGGCCGGCATGCTCCACATACTGCACCAGCGCCGTCTCCACCTGCTGCGCCCGGTTCATGGGCGGCAAGGGCTCGATGTGCGTCGGTGCACGGCGCGACACACTCACGATCGGGACTCGTTGATGGAGAATTGGTCTGACATCCTGCCAATTGAGAATGCCGTGCCGGTTTTGTCAAGCGGCTATCACCGCTTCTTCAAGCCCCATGCCAACGAATGTTCCGAAATGAACCTTCGCCGCGCTGAGGGTACACGACATCGACCCCGTGCCGCATGATCGCTCAGCGGCACGGGGTGAACGTCGGCCGTCCAGTTTACCAGCGGCCGAGGTCGGCGATGGCGGAATGGCTGCGCGTTACGCGCCTGCGGGCGGAATGACGCCCTTGGTCAACAGGAAGCAGCCGTAAAACCGCGTCTCCCCCGTCGAGATGACGCAATAGGCTTTCTTCGCCAGCTCGTAGAAAGCGAAGCGCTCGATCCCGTACATGGGGCACGGCTTGCCCTCCGCGCGGTCGATCTCCGCCTGAACCTCGCGCTGCACATCCGGCGCCTCGTCCGGTGCGCCCATCACTTCCATGCGGCCCGCCGAATTCTGCAGCGGCGTGTCCAGCGGCAGAACGGAGAGGATTGCCGCGATCGCCTGAGGTGCGCTCAGATTGGCCATCGACAGCGGCCGGCCGATGACCGTTTGTCGTCCAACGCTATCGGTGGGAAAATTGGTGTCCGACACCACGAGCGTATCGCCATGCCCCATCGACCGCAGGGCATGCAGCACGTCGGCACCGAGTGCCGGATGAATGTTCTTCAGCAAGATAACCTCCCATTACGTCTTCGTCGCGGCGCCCGCCGCTCATCCCGAAGGCTTCCGTCACGGCGACTGCCGGGAAGCCCTTGACGATGTACCGCTCCGGGCAGATTGAGACCAGACCAAAGGCGTGATCGAGCGCTGACATTTGAGCGGATAAGCTTCGGCGTATCGCAGGCCCTCTGTTCAAGCGTTTCCCCGGCTGATATGTTCGTTATTTGTTCCCAAGTCCCGGGCGCGACGATTCCGTGGTGGGCTTGGGAACATGCAGGCAGCACGGGGAAGACGGCATGGCGGCGGTAGCCTATTTGGAGACGTTGAACGAGCGACAGCGCCAGGCCGTCGAGCATGGCATCGTTTCCAACGGGACGACATCCGACACCGTCGCAGGTCCGCTTTTGATCATCGCCGGAGCGGGGTCGGGCAAGACCAACACGCTTGCGCATCGCGTCGCCCATCTCATCGTGCATGGAGCCGACCCCCGGCGCATTCTTCTCATGACTTTTTCACGCCGCGCGGCGTCGGACATGGCGCGACGGGTCGAGCGGATCTGCCGGAAGGTGCTCGGCGCCAATGCCGGCGTTCTCACCGACGCCCTTGCCTGGTCCGGAACGTTTCACGGCATCGGCGCGCGGCTGCTGCGGATCTATGCCGAGCAGATCGGTCTCGATATCGACTTCACCATTCACGACCGCGAGGACAGCGCCGACCTCATGAACCTCGTGCGGCACGAGCTCGGCTTCTCCAAGATGGAAAGCCGGTTCCCAACCAAAGGCACCTGCCTCTCCATCTATTCGAGGGTGGTGAATTCGCAAACGCCGCTCGCCGACGTGCTCCGCCTGCATTTCCCCTGGGTCGCCGGCTGGGACGCACAGCTGAAGAGCCTGTTCGCCGCTTATGTCACCGCCAAACAGGCCCAGAACGTGCTCGATTACGATGACCTCCTGCTCTACTGGGCGCAGATGGTGTCCGATCCCGGCCTCGCGCAGGATATCGGAGACCGTTTCGACCATGTCATGGTGGACGAGTATCAGGATACGAACCGACTACAGGCCTCGGTGCTGATGGCGCTGAAGCCCGGCGGTCGCGGCCTGACCGTGGTCGGCGACGACGCACAGTCGATCTATGCCTTTCGTGCCGCCACCGTTCGCAATATTCTCGATTTTCCCAGCTCCTTTAGCCCCGCGGCCGACGTCATCACGCTCGACCGAAACTACCGTTCGACCCAGACCATTCTCGCCGCCGCCAATGGCGTCATCGATCTCGCGCGCGAGCGGTTCACCAAAAATCTCTGGACGGAGCGCCAGTCGGCCGAGCGGCCGAAACTGGTGACGGTGAAGGACGAGACCGATCAGGCCGCCTTCATCGTCGAGCAGGTTCTGGCCAACCGCGAGACGGGCATGACGCTGAAGCAGCAGGCCGTGCTGTTCCGCTCGTCCAGCCACAGCGGGCCGCTCGAAGTCGAACTGACGCGGCGCAATATTCCCTTCGTGAAGTTCGGCGGGCTGAAGTTTCTCGACAGCGCGCATGTGAAGGACATGCTGGCCATGCTGCGGTTCGCGCAGAACCCGCGCGACCGGGTGGCCGGGTTCCGGCTGCTGCAGATGCTGCCGGGTGTGGGCCCTCAGACGGCGGGCAAGATCCTCGATGCGATCGCTGCCGATCCCGAGCCGCTCGCAGCTCTGGCCGAAATCCCCGCCCCGCCCCGGGCCGGTGACGACTGGAGCCGCTTCGTCACCATGCTGGAAAGCCTGCGAAAGTCCGGCCCCGGTTGGCCGGCGGAGATCGGTCTCGCGCGGATGTGGTACGAGCCGCATCTCGACCGCATCCATGAGGACGGCGAAACGCGCAAGGCGGACCTCCTGCAACTGGAGCAGATCGCCACCGGCTATGCCTCGCGCGAGCGCTTCCTCACCGAGCTGACGCTCGATCCGCCCGATGCCACGAGCGATCAGGCCGGCGTGCCGCTGCTGGACGAGGATTACCTCATCCTGTCCACCATCCACTCCGCCAAGGGGCAGGAATGGCGGTCCGTCTTCATGCTGAACGTGGTCGATGGCTGCATCCCCTCGGATCTCGGAACCGGGACGACGCAGGAGATCGAGGAGGAGCGCCGTCTTCTCTATGTCGGCATGACGCGGGCGAAAGACAGCCTGTCGCTCATCACGCCGCAGCGCTTTTTCACCCATGGGCAGAACCCGCAGGGCGATCGGCATGTCTATGCCGCGCGCACCCGCTTCATCCCCGCAACGCTGCTGCAGTTCTTCGAGAGTGCAACCTGGCCGCTGGTCTCGGCCTCCGCCTCCGAGCGCAGCGCGCGCGAGATCCGCATCGACGTCGCCGCCCGCATGCGCGGCATGTGGAGCTAGGCCGTGCAGACGGGTGCTCCCACCCTGACAGAGACGGCAGCGGCCCGCGAGGCGGCGGATCTGGCAGACGCACTGGCGTCTCCGCCTCCGGAAGCCGCACCGGTGGCCACGCTTCAACCCGGCGATATGCCGGTGCGCAAGATCATCCATGTCGATATGGATGCCTTTTATGCGTCGGTCGAGCAGCGGGACAATCCCGAGCTTCGCGGCAAGCCCGTCGCCGTCGGCGGATCGGCCGCGCGCGGCGTGGTGGCGGCAGCGAGCTACGAAGCCCGGGTGTTCGGTGTGCACTCCGCCATGGCATCGGTGACGGCCAAGCGCAAATGCCCGGACCTGATCTTCGTCAAACCGCGCTTCGAGGTCTACCGCGCCGTGTCACAGCAGATCCGGGAGATCTTCGCGGACTATACACCCCTGATCGAGCCGCTCTCGCTGGACGAGGCCTATCTCGACGTCACGGAAAACCTGAAAGGCATGGAGATCGCGACCGAGATCGCCGCCGAGATCCGTGCCCGGATCTTCGCCGCCACCGGTCTAACGGCCTCTGCCGGCATCAGCTACAACAAGTTTCTTGCCAAGATGGCGTCGGACCAGCGCAAGCCCAATGGTCAGTTCGTCATCACGCCAAAGAACGGCCCGGCCTTCGTGGAGGCCTTGCCCGTGAAGAAATTCCATGGTGTGGGCCCGGCCACGGCCGAGCGGATGAAGAAGCACGGCATCGAGACGGGCCTTGATCTCAAAACGAAGCCGCTTGCCTATCTCCAGCAGCATTTCGGCAAGTCCGGCGCGTATTTTCACGGGATCGCGCGGGGGATCGACGAGCGGCGCGTGCGGCCGGACCGTATTCGCAAGTCGGTCGGCGCCGAGGACACCTTTAGCGAGGACATATCCGACCTCGCCCTCGCCGAGGCCGAACTGCGCCCGCTGGCGGAGAAGGTCTGGCGGTACTGCGAGGCGCACGACATCGCCGGCAAGACGGTGACGGTGAAGATCAAATATGCGGATTTCACGCAGGCGACGCGTGCGAGAACGCTGGCGGCGAATTTTGCCCGGATAGAGGAGGTTCTCGATGTCGCCGACCAGCTGCTGGCGACGGTTCATCCCTTTCGCCGGCCCGTGCGGCTTCTCGGCGTAACGCTATCCTCGCTGACGACGAGCGGGGGAGAGGCCGACGCGAGCGCGGAACCGCAGCTCGATCTCGGTCTGTAGCTTTGGGCGCCTGCGGACGCCGCCGGCAAAAGAGAGGCTCCAAACGAAAAAGCCTGCCGCGGGAGGAGGTGCGGCAGGCTTTTCGATAAGAACCGAACGGCGACTGGGAGGAGGATGTCGCCATTCCTTCGAACGATCCTGGGAGGAGGAGGGGAGCGTTCGAAACACGAAGGGATGCGGGAGGAGGTGCATCGCTTCGTTGGGATCATATGTACGCGGACATTCCTGCCCTTACGAGAGGCAATGTTGCAGTGCAGCTATGCAGAAAAAGAAGAGCAAGATCGGACCGTGGTGGCTGCGCGCAAAGGCCTCCGATACCGCCGCCCTTGTTTATAATGTCAGTCCGTGATTGCATTGGACATGCCGATCCGGCCCTGGAGGTTTCATGCTCTTGCTTCTCGCATTTCTGATCGGCGTCATCGCCGGCCTGCGCGCCATGACCGCGCCGGCAGCCATTGCCTGGGCCGCAACGCTCGGATGGATTGATCTCTCCGGGTCCTGGGCATCCTTCATGGGGTCGATCTGGGCGGCCGGCATCCTCACCGTTCTCGCACTTGGCGAATATGTCACCGACCAGCTGCCGACAACGCCGAGCCGCAAGGTGCCGGTGCAGTTCGCCACCCGCGTCGTCGTTGGCGCGCTGTGCGGCGCGGTCATCGGAACGCCCTCCGGCGGCTGGCTGATCTGCCTGATCGCCGGTCTTCTCGGCGCCATCGCGGGCACCCTCGGTGGGGCCGCTCTCCGGGGCCGTCTCGCGGCCAGCTTCGGCCGCGATCGGCCGGCAGCCTTTGTGGAGGACGCCATCGCCATCATCGGCGCGTTCCTCATCATGAGCGCCCTGCCCGTCTCCGCCTCCATGCCAATCCCCGCATGAGGACGTTCGACGCGCTCATCATCGGTGCCGGTCAGGCCGGCCCGTCGCTCGCCGCCCGGCTGTCCGCCGCCGGCCGCAGCGTTGCCATCATCGAGCGCAAGCATGTGGGCGGCACCTGCGTCAACACCGGCTGCAAGCCGACAAAGGCGCTCGTCGCCAGCGCGCACGCCGCCCATATCGCCCGGCGCGCTGCGGATTTCGGGGTCGTCGTCGGCGGAGATGTGATGATCGACATGCTCTCCGTGTTTCGCCGGTCGCACAGGATCACGCTCGACAGCCGCGAGAGCAACGAGCGATGGATGGAGGGGCTTGAAAACGTTACGCTGATCCGTGGCCATGCGCGCTTCGAGGACAGCACGACGGTGCGTGTCGGCGAGGAGCGCCTGTCCGCGCCGCAGATCTTCATCAATGTCGGCGGCCGCGCCGCTATCTCGGATTTTCCCGGCATTCACGATGTCCCCGCCATGACCAACAGCGACATCGTCATGCTCGATCGTGTGCCGAAACACCTCGTGATCGTCGGCGGCAGCTATATCGGCCTGGAGTTCGCGCAGATGTACCGCCGGTTCGGCGCCGCGGTCACCATTGTGGAAAAAGGGCCGCGGCTCGTCGCGCGGGAAGACGAGGAGATATCCGACGCGATCCAAGCGGTGCTGGAGGGCGAGGGCATTGCCGTTCGAACGGCGGCGGAGTGCATCCGCTTTTCGCGTGACGGCGACGACGTGGTCGTCGGCGTCAGCTGCACGAAGGGGGAGCCAGACATTCGCGGCTCTGACATTCTGCTCGCCACGGGGCGCAAACCCAACACGGACGATCTCGGGCTCGACGCCGCCGGTGTTGCTCTAAATGAACGCGGCTACATCATCGTCGATGACGCGCTCGCCACCAGCGCGCCCGGCATCTGGGCAATGGGCGACTGCAACGGCCGCGGCGCCTTCACCCATACGGCGTACAATGACTTCGAGATCATCGCGGCGAACCTGCTGGATGGCGAGACCCGCAAGGTTTCCGACCGCGTGCCAGGTTACGCGCTCTATATCGACCCGCCGCTTGGTCGCGTTGGGATAAGCGAACGGGAGGCCCGCGCCTCCGGCAGGCGGATCCTCGTCGGACGCCTGCCGATCACGCGCGTCGGTCGGGCCGTCGAGAAAGGCGAAACGCAGGGGCTGATGAAGATCATCGCCGATGCGGACACGCGCGAGATCCTGGGCGCTGCCATTCTCGGTACGGGTGGCGACGAGGCTATTCATGGCGTACTCGACATGATGAATGTCGGCGCCCGATACGACGATCTGCGTTGGTCCGTGCCGATCCATCCGACCGTTTCGGAATTCTGGCCGACCCTCGTTCTCGGCATGACTCCCGTCGATACCGCGTCATAGAAAAAGGTCCCCGGTTTTATTCGGGGACCTCTCTTGATGATTTGGCAGAAGTGACGCGCTTGTCAGAACTCTTCCCAATTGTCCTGTGCTGCGGCTGCGGCCGGTGCGGCCCTGGCGGAACCGCCGGAGAAGGCGCGGGCCAGCGTGTTCGCCATCTTTCGGGCCGGTGACGCGACAGGCGCGGCGCGCGTGGCGGAGGCGAGTGCGGGCCGGCTCGGCGTCGTGACGCGGGGGGCCGGATTCGACGGCGCTGCCGGCGCGTAGGATGCCGCAGGCGTATAGCTGGCCGCGGAGGCACCGCCGAACTGGAAGCGCGCGACGAGATCCTTCAGCCGCGCAGCTTCGGCGGCAAGCGTGGCGCCGGCCGCATTGGCCTCTTCCACCATCGCCGCATTCTGCTGCGTCACCTGATCCATCTGGTTGACGGCCGTGTTCACCTCGGCAAGACCCACCGACTGTTCGCGCGAGGACGTCGCGATGGCGTCCATGTGCTGGTTGATGGTGACGATGTAAGTCTCGATCGTCTTCAGCGCTTCGCCCGTCTGGCTGACGAGCTGGACACCGCTTTGCACTTCGCCTGAGGAATTGCGGATCAGGTCCTTGATTTCCTTGGCAGCCTTTGCCGAGCGCTGGGCGAGTTCGCGCACTTCCTGCGCGACCACCGCAAAGCCCTTGCCGGCTTCCCCGGCACGGGCGGCTTCCACACCGGCATTCAGGGCCAGGAGGTTGGTCTGGAAGGCGATTTCGTCGATGACGCCGATGATCGAGGAGATCTGGTTGGAAGACTGCTCAATCTTACTCATCGCATCGACCGCGCTGTTGACGACCGCACCGGACTGACGGGCGCTGTCATTGGCCTGCACGGCGACCGTGCGGGCTTCTTCCGCGCGCTTCGAGGAGCTGGCGACGTTGGCGGTGATTTCGTCGAGAGCCGCTGCGGTTTCCTCAAGCGAGGCCGCCTGCTGTTCGGTCCGGCGCGACAGGTCGTCGGCGCTCTGGCTGATTTCGCGCGAACCGCTGTCGATTGAGCCGGTGGCATCCGCAACCGCGCTCAGCGTGTCACGAAGCTGCTCGACGGCCCGGTTGAAGTCCGTGCGCAACGTCTCGAAGTCGTCTGCGAAGCGCTCGGTGAGCTGGAAGCTGAGGTCGCCGGAGGCCAGATGCGTGAGCCCCTTGGCGAGACCGCTGGTCGCCTGCGCCATCGCTTCGGCACGCTCGTGCTCCCGTTCGGCCTGGCGGCGGCGCTCGCCTTCGCTCATCGAACGCTGCTCGACGGCTTCCGCCTCCAGCGCCCGCGCCTTCAGGCCATTCTCCTTGAACACCTCCACGGCACGCGCCATACCACCCACTTCGTCACGGCGATCCGTGCCGATGACATCGGCGTCGAGGTCGCCGGTCGCCAACCGCTGCATGACGCTACCCAGCGCATCGATCGGCTGGACGAGCCAGGCGCGGATAGCAAAGAATGCCGCGAGGATGACGGTCAGCGTTCCCACGACAACCAAGGCGATCGTCACCCAGTAGGTGTGGATCGATCCGGTCGTCAGCACGTCGCTCTCCGTATTGGCAATGACGAGGAGCTCGTTGGTTTCTTCCGCCATGGCCTGGCTCATGGGGGCGAACTGCGTCTCGCATTCCCGCAGAAAAGCGCCCTGCGCGCTGAGGCGATCCTGCGAGCCTCGCGCGTCCGCCGCGCGCGTAAAGGCATTGCCGCAGGCCTCGTTGAGGATGGACAGGCCTTTGGTCTTCAGTTCGGAGATTCGTGCGTTCTCGGGCGTTGCAGCCAGTGCCGCGTCCATTTCTGTGCCGAACTGCGTTTTGGCAGCCTGAAGCTCGGCCGTTGCCGCTGCCTTCGCCGCCTCTGTGGTGACGATCATCAGCGTGCCGGCCGCAGCCCGTGCGGTCTGGAATGCCTGGTTGGCAAGAGCGAGCTCCGTAGCCGCCTTCGACTGCTGGGCCAGCAGCGCGGAATAGGCGTCATCGGTTCTCATGATCCGATCGCCCGAGTAGAACGCAACCCCCAGGGAGAAGAGCGCGAAGACGCCCATCAGGCTCAAAAATTTGCCAATGATCGGAATGTGTTTCACAAGATGCCTCAAGCCATACGAACAACGAATGGCGGCACCATACGGCGTGAATTTTAAACGATGGTTTACGTGCGCATCAGCATTCGCACATGCGAACAGATTCTTCGCCTCATCGTCCACAGTCGCTTACAGATAACTTGCTCAAAAACCCTTCAGGCGGCCAGTGGCTTTGCCTCCGTCTTCTCCTTCAGCCGCGCGGCATATTTCTGTGCGATCACCGCGCAGGCCATGAGCTGGATCTGGTGGAACAGCATCAGCGGCAGCACGATGGCGCCGACGGAGGACGAGGCATTGCCGAAAATGGCATTGGCCATGGGCACGCCGCTGGCAAGCGACTTCTTCGATCCGCAGAAGGTGATGGTGATCTCGTCCTCCTTGGAGAAGCCGAGAAGGCGGCTGCCGAACATGGTGATGCAGATAACGGTGGCCAAGAGCATCATGTCGACGAGAATCACGGCCGCGATGTCGCCGAGCGAGAAGGTGTGCCACAGCCCCTCCATCACGGCCTCGGAGAATGCGAGGTAGACGACCATCAGGATGGAGCCGCGATCGACGGGCATCAGCAGCTTCTTGCGCGAACGGATCCAGTTGCCGATCCACGGCTGCAGGATCTGCCCGACGACGAAGGGCAGCATCAGCTGCAGAAGAATGCTCTGCAGCGCATCCCAGGAAAACCCGCCGCCGCCTGTGGTGGACAGCACGAGACCCGTCAGCAGCGGCGTCAGGAACATGCCGAAAATATTGGAGCCGGAGGCCGATACGATGGCTGCGGGAACGTTTCCCCCGGCCATGGATGTGAAGGCGATCGACGATTGCACCGTCGAGGGCAGCACGCAGAGGAACAGGATGCCCGTATAGAGCGGCGCTGCGAGAACGGATGTCGGGATGAGGCCGATGGCAAGACCCAGAAGCGGGAAGATGCAGAACGTCGTGAGAAGGATCGCCAGGTGTAGCCGCCAGTGCAGCGCGCCCGCCACCACGGTATCGCGCGACAGGCGCGCGCCATGGAGGAAAAACAGAAGCCCGATGGCAATATCCGTCGCGAGGCCGAACACATCGGCATAAGCGCCGTGGATCGGCAGGAACGACGCCAGAATGACGGTGCAGACGAGGAGGACGGTGAAGGTATCGGGCAGATATCGGCGCATGTTGCGATCCCATGGTAGCTCTTGGGGGCAGGTCTTGCCTTGAAGTTGGCCCGCGTCATCGCTTATCATGTTTCCAGATGCAAACACTAACAGTCATTATGAAACGGAATAACCGTGCTGAACCTGACACATCTCGCCAGCTTCGTCATGCTGGAGCAGACCGGCAGCTTTACGGAGACGTCAGTGCGTCTCGGTATCGGTCAATCCACGGTCACGCAGCATATCCAGAGGCTGGAAAAGGCGCTGGGGCGACAACTGGTGTTCCGTGACACGCACCAGGTGCGGCTGACCGCGGAGGGTGAGGCGCTTCTCGGCCACGCCCGTGGAATGCTCGATCTGAATGGCAAGGTGGCCGCTCTCTTCGGCGAGAACCGGTTGCGCGGCCGTCTGCGGCTCGGCGTGTCGGAAGATGTCGTGGCCAGCCGCCTGACGGCGATCCTCGCCGACTTCATCCGGCTTTACCCGCTGGTGGATCTCGAAATGACGGTCGCCCTCAGCGCGGTCCTCAACCAGATGCAGGATGCCGGCGATCTCGATCTGGTGCTTGCCAAGCGGCATATCGGGGAGACGCACGGACGGCTGCTCTACCGCGAACCACTCGTCTGGCTCGCGCAGGATCCCGATCTCCTGCTCTCGCGCGGGAACGCCCTGCCCCTCATCGCCTTCCCTCCGCCCTCCATCACGCGTCGCATCGCGCAGGAGGCGCTCGACGCGGCGCACATGCCATGGCGGATCGTCTGCACCTGCGGCAGCCTGAGCGGGCTGACCGCGGCGGCGCGCGCGGGCATGGGGTTTCTGGTCCAGCCGCGCAGCATGGCGCCGAGCGGCCTGCGCGAGGTCTCGGCAGACCGTTTGCCGCCGCTTGCGGATGTCGAATTCGTGCTGGTGCAGAGACGTGGTGCGGACGCCGCGCTTGTCGATGCGCTGTCGACCCTCATCGTCGCACAGATCGCGCCGCACCATGCGTAAGTCATGTCGTTCGGCGCTGCAGAGCGCGCGAAACGCAAAACGCCCGCGGCAATCGCGGGCGTGAGGCAGATCGTTGGCCGATACTCCTTGCAGCTTCCGCTGCCGCTGCAAGCCGAGACCGGATTTAACGGACGGCAGCGCGGGCGACGCTGGTGATCTCGGAGCGGGAGATGCCGAGGTCGTTGAGTTCGCGCGTCGACATGCGGCCGAGTTCGGTCACCGTCTGACGATACTTGCGCCAGTTGTTGAAAGAGCGTGCTACGTTCATGATGATCCCCTTTCCAAGGTCTCCAGCGCTGGCAAAACCCTTGTTTCGTCTCATCCGCTGTGTTGGGATCGTTATACGCGTGCACCGCAGCATCGACCAGCGCGAAAGCCTCAGGTGACATATGCATGAGCCGCATGCCTCGAATTTGCACGGCGTAACGGATCTGTAAGACTTATCTGATCTTGGCGCTTTCTTCCGGCAGTTTCCGCGGCTCGACAACGCTTGCATACATACCCGTCGTCCTGAATTCCGTCGGACTGGCGCCGAAATGCCGGCGGAAGACCTTGGCGAAATAGTTCGGCTCCTCGAAACCCGACATCAGCGAAATCTCCTTCACCGAAAGATTGGCAGCTTGCGTCAGCAGCTTGGCGGCGCGCTGCAGCCGCTTGCGCAGCACGAACTCCGCCGGCGGCATGCCCTCGGTCGCGCTGAAGACGCGAGAGAAATGCGCCCGGCTGAGACCCGAAACGCGCGCGAGGTCTTCCACGGGAAGCGGCTTCTCCAGATTGTCGGCGATGTGGGTCAGGACATGCTGCATGGTGCGATATTCCTGCCCGAACACCGGATGCGCCCCGAAGACATCGTCATAGAGCGTCATCGCCGCCTCGTAGGCGATGGCCGAGGCCCGCCCCGGCATCTCGCCGCCGCCATGGATCAGCCGGTAGCTGCAATCTGCAAGATTCTCGATCGTTTCCGGCTGGAGCGAGAGGATCGGCCCATTGGCGGAGAGAATGGCCTGGTGCAGGCGCATGGCCTCCTCCCCGTTCATGGAAATCCAGAAAAACTCCCACCGGCCTCCCGGCTCCAGCCAGTAGCGATGATTGTCCGGCACGGTCACCAGCAGCGTTTCGCCGGGCATGACGCGGTAGGCTCGCCCGTCATAGCGCAGGTTGCCGGCGCCGGAGATGGTGTGCTGGAGGACGGTGAACGGCGTCTGTCCCCTCTTGCGCCCGTCCCAGTCGTAGTTGGGTTTTTCGCGGATCTCGTAGCCGGTGCTCGTCGGCATCGTGTGCAGCCGATGCCGCCCGCGCGGCAGGGAAACCGTCTTCATGCAGGGTCCGCTGGCCATCAGTCTTTGCAGCATAGAATTACCCATGAAAGCACAATCCCTCTCTATCACGTCTCGGCATTATACGCATAATGCCGTCCAAGGGAGCAATACCGGGAGAGTACAGAGCGCATCATGACAGCCGAACGCAGAGCCGAAAGGGCCTCCTGCGTCGCCTGCACCGCGCGATTTTACCCGGCTCAACGACAAGACCCATTCGGAGGATAGAGACCGCCATGAGCAGCTTCAAGATCGCCATCATCGGCGCAGGCAGCGTCGGCTTCACCAAGAAGCTTTTCACGGACATCCTGTCCGTACCGGAATTCGCCGAGATCGAGGTCGCGCTGACCGACATCAGCGAGCAGAACCTCTCGATGATCAAGACGATCCTCGACCGGATCGTCGAGTCCAATCGTCTGCCGACCAAGGTGACCGCGACGACCGATCGCCGCAAGGCGATCGAAGGCGCGCGCTATGTCATCAGCTGCGTCCGCGTCGGCGGGCTCGGCGCCTATGCGGACGATATCCGCATTCCCCTGAAGTACGGCGTCGATCAGTGCGTCGGCGACACGATCTGCGCCGGCGGCATTCTCTACGGCCAGCGCAACATTCCCGTCATCCTCGACTTCTGCAAGGACATCCGAGAGCTTGCCGAACCCGGCGCGAAGTTCCTGAACTACGCCAACCCCATGGCGATGAACACCTGGGCGGCGATCGAATATGGCAAGGTGGACACGATCGGCCTCTGCCATGGCGTCCAGCATGGCGGCGAGCAGATCGCCGAGATCCTCGGCGCGAAAGATGGCGACCTCGACTTCATCTGCTCGGGCATCAACCACCAGACCTGGTTCACGGATGTTCGCCTGAAGGGCCGCAAGATCGGCAAGGACGAGCTGGTCGCCGCCTTTGAGGCGCATCCGGTGTTCTCGCAGCAGGAGAAGCTGCGCATCGACGTTCTCAAGCGCTTCGGCGTCTATTCCACCGAGAGCAACGGTCACCTGTCGGAGTACCTGCCTTGGTATCGCAAGCGGCCGGAGGAAATCACCCGCTGGATCGACATGTCGGACTGGATCCACGGCGAGACCGGCGGCTATCTCCGCTACTCCACGGAAACGCGCAACTGGTTCGAAACGGAATTTCCGCAGTTCCTGGAAAGCGCCGGCAAGCCGCTCGATCCCGCCAAGCGTTCCAACGAACATGCGAGCCACATTCTCGAGGCGCTGGAAACGGGCCGTGTCTATCGTGGCCACTTCAACGTCAAGAACAATGGTGTCATCACCAATCTTCCGGCCGATGCCATCATCGAGTCGCCCGGCTTCGTCGATCGCTTCGGCATCAACATGGTTGCCGGCATCACGCTGCCGGAAGCTTGTGCGGCAACCTGCATCGCCTCGATCAACGTCCAGCGTATGTCCGTTCATGCCGCCATCTCCGGGGATATCGATCTCCTGAAGCTTGCCGTGCTGCACGATCCACTGGTCGGCGCGATCTGCACGCCGGACGAGGTGTGGCAGATGGTGGACGAGATGGTCGTCGCCCAGGCCGAATGGCTGCCGCAATATGCCCATGCCGTTCCGGAAGCCCGCGAACGCCTGAAGCATGCTACAGTGAAGACCCGCGACTGGAAGGGCGTTGCCCGCCGCGAAGTCCGCTCCATCGAGGAGTTGAGGGCCGAGAAGGCCGAACTGCGGGCTGCGAGCTAACAACGGCTTGACCATAAGACGGCCCGCTTCTGGAGGAGAGGCGGCCCGGCTTGTTCCGGAGGAGTGCCGCAGCCGGGGAAACCGGACCGGCAGAGATTGAGGGAGAGACAGAACCATGACATCGAACCGCCATTTGAGGGCCGTTGCCGCGCTGATGCTCGGCGTATCCGCCTTCGCAATGACCGCCTCGGCCTCCGAGCCGACCGTCGCGCCGGAAGCGCCGCCCTTTCCGGGGCAAGGCAAAATCACCTATGTTCCGCGCGACTCGATCCTTGAGTTCAAGGCACTGCCGAAATATAGCGAGCCGGACTGGGTGACGGAAAAGTTCGTCGCGACCGGCAAGCTGCCGCCGGTGGAACAGCGCCTGCCGAAGGAACCCCTGGTCTACAAGACGGGCAACATGCCGGACGGCATCGGCGTCTACGGCGATACCCTTCGCCACGTCATCGGCGGACGGCCGGAAGGCTGGAACTATTCCGCCGGGCAGACGCAGGGCTGGGGCGGCATCGACATCGCCATGTCGGAGTGCCTGACGCGCACCGCACCGCTCTTTCAGGTCAAGGCTGATGACGTCGAGCCGTTGCCGAACCTCGCGCGAAGCTGGGAGTGGTCGCAGGACGGCCACAAGCTCACCATGCATCTGGTCGAGGGTGCGAAATGGTCGGATGGCGTCGAGTTCACCTCCGACGACGTCATGTTTTATTGGAACGACAATGTGGTCGATCCGAACGTGACCCCGCTCAACGGCGCTTCGCCCGAGACGTTCGGCGAGGGCACGACGCTGAAAGCCATCGATGCCTACACGGTCGAATGGACCTTCAAGGATGCCTTCCCGCGCCAGCACCTCTTCGCCATGGCCTATGGCACCTTCTGCCCGGGGCCCGCGCATATCCTGAAAACCAAGCATCCGAAGTACAACAAGGACGTCACTTACGACCAGTACAAGAACGGCTTCCCGGCCCAGTACATGAACATCCCGGTCATGGGGGCCTGGGTTCCCGTTTCCTACCGGCCGGACGACATGATCGTGCTGCGTCGCAATCCCTATTACTGGAAGGTGGACGAAGCCGGTCACCAGCTGCCTTACGTCAACGAGCTGCACTACAAGCTTTCGACCTGGGCCGATCGCGACGTGCAGGCGATTGCCGGCTCCGGCGACTTCTCGAACCTCGAGCAGCCGGAAAACTTCGTCGAGAGCCTGAAGCGTGCCGCGCAGGAAAGCGCCCCTGCCCGCCTCGCCTTCGGCGCGCGCCTCATCGGCTATAACGTGCACATGAATTTCTCGGCCAATGGCTGGGGCGATCCGGACGAGCGGACGAAGGCGGTGCGCGAACTCAACCGCAATCCCGATTTCCGCAAGGCGATCACCATGGCGGTCGATCGCAAGAAGATCGGCGACAGCCTCGTGAAAGGGCCGTTCACCTCGATCTATCCCGGCGGCATCTCGTCCGGCACAAGTTTCTACGACCGCCAGTCGACCGTCTACTACCCGTTCGATCTGGAGGGCGCCAAGGCGCTCCTGGAGAAGATCGGCCTGAAGGACACGGACGGCAACGGCTTCGTCAACTTCCCCGCGGGCACCGCCGGCGGCGATGACGTGCAGATCGTGCTTCTCTCGACCTCCGACTATGGCACGGACCGCAATCTGGCCGAAGGCGTGATCGGGCAGATGGAACAGCTGGGCATCAAGGTCACGCTCAACTCGCTCGACGGCGTCAAGCGCGACGCGGCCCGCGATGCCGGGCGGTTCGACTGGACCCTTCTTCGGCACGGGTCGGAGATCTCCTCCGTCGTCCAGAACACGCCGCAGCTGGCCCCGACCGGGCCGCGCACCAGCTGGCACCATCGCGCCGGGCCAGACGGCACGATGGACCTGATGCCGTTCGAGAAGGAGATGGTCGCGACCGTCAACAGCTTCATCGCGTCCAACGACAATGCCGAGCGGCAGGACCTGATGAAGAAATATCAGAAGATCGCGACCGAGAACGTCGATACGGTCGGCCTGACGGAGTATCCGGGCGCGCTCATCATTAACAAGCGCTTTTCCAACATTCCCCCGGGCGCGCCGATCTACATGTTCAACTGGGCCGAAGACACGATCCTGCGCGAACGCGTCTTCGTCAGCGCCGACAAGCAGGGCGATTACGAGCTGTTCAAGCAGCAGCTGCCCGGCAAGCCCGGAGACCCCGGCCCGATCAACTGATCGTGGTCCGGCCCGATCAACGGATCGGGGCGCGGCCTTCCGACATCACCGCCGCCGGGCGTTCCGGCGGCAGAGAAAAATGACCGCACGGGCGCATGGCAGCGTCGCGTCCGGCGGCCCGTTCTCCCAAAGGATACGACATGCTCAGGTTTTTGCTTGTGCGGATCGCCTCCGCGCTGCCGGTGCTCTTCGTCCTGAGCGTCGTCACATTCGTCATCATTCAGGCGCCACCCGGCGACTACAGCGACTATATCCGTTCGCAGGCGATCAACCAGGGCGGCGCCTCCTTCGAGGAGGCCGACGCGCAGGCGCAGGCCTACAAGATCGCGAACGGCCTCGATAAGCCGCTGCCTCTGCAGTACGTCAACTGGATCACGGGCATCGTCACGCGCGGCGATTTCGGCCACAGCCTGTTCTACAACAAGCCGGTGTCCGAGGTGGTGGGCGAACGCCTGCCCCGCACGCTGGCGCTGGCACTCGTCTGCCATATCCTCGCATCCGTCATCGGCATCACCTTCGGCATCCTCGCGGCGACCCGGCAATATACCTGGGTGGATACGCTGCTCTCCGGCATCTCGTTTCTCGGCATGACGGTGCCGCGCTTCCTGATGGCGCTGATCATCGTCTACATCATGGTGTTTCATTTCAATGTCAGCGATATCGGTTCGTTCCAGTCGGCCCGCTACGGCGGCGCGCCCTGGTCCTGGGACAAGTTCGTCGATCTCCTGAAGCATGTCTGGCCGGTCATCGCCATCGCGACCTTCGGAGGCCTTGCCTATAATATGCGGGTCATGCGCGGCAATCTGCTCGATACGCTGAATGCGCAATATGTCGAGACCGCCCGCGCCAAGGGCCTGTCGGAGCGCAAGGTGATCCTGCGCCATGCTGTGCCGAACGCGTTGCATCCGCTGGTCATGTATCAGGGCGTCGTCCTGCCCTACATGCTGACCGGCGAGATCGAGACGGCCATCATCTTCGCTCTGCCGACCGTCGGTCCGGCCATCGTCGGCTCCATGGCCGTGGGCGACGTCTATGTCACCGCCACCTTCATGCTGGTGCTCTCGGCCACCCTGATCGTCGGCAACATCATCGCCGATCTCTTGCTCGCAGCCCTCGACCCCCGCGTCCGCCAGATGGGAGGGGCCACCGCATGACCTTCGAAACCCAGGCTACCCTACCGATCGCGACCTCCGCCGCGGAACAGCACCAGACCGAACCCCGGATGAGCGAGCGCCATCGCAACGAGAGCTATCTGTCGCTCGTCTGGAGGCGACTGAGGAAATCCTGGACCGGCATGCTCGGCCTGATCCTCGTCTGCCTGCTCCTCGTCTCGGCGGTCTTTGCGGATTTCCTGTCGCCGGTCGATCCCAAGGCGACGAATATCGGCTTCTCGCCGCCGCAACTGCCAAGCTTCACCGACAAGGACGGCAACGTCGTCTTCCCCCCGCGGGTCTACCCGGTGCGGGAAACGGACGAACTCGATCCGGTCACGTTCCAGCCGATCATCGGCCCGGACTACGACAACCCGCAGATCATCGGGCTCTTCGTCAAGGGCGCGCCCTATCGGCTGCTCGGCCTCATTCCGCTCGATCGGCATCTGATCGGCACGCAGGACGGTTCGCCGATCCATTTTCTGGGAACCGACAAGTTCGGGCGGGATGTCCTCTCCCGCATGCTCTACGGCTCCCGCATCTCGCTGTCCATCGCGCTGACGGTCGTGTTCATCGTCACCGTCGTTGGTACCACAGTCGGCATGGTCTCGGGCTATTTCGGCGGCCGCTTCGATGCCTGGACGCAGCGCTTCGTCGAACTCGTGCTCGCCTTTCCGCAGCTGCCGCTCTACCTCGCGCTGACCTCGCTGATCCCGGTCACCGCGCCCACGCATGTGTTCCTCGTCTTCGTGGTCGGTGTCATGTCGGCGCTCGGCTGGGCGCAGATGTCGCGGGAGGTGCGCGGCAAGACGCTGGCGCTCGCTCGGATCGACTATGTCCGTGCCGCCATCGCGGTCGGTGCCAGCGACCGGCGCATCATCCTCCAGCACATCTTCCCAAACGTCATGAGCCACGTGATCGTCGCGGTGACGCTGGCCATTCCGAGCGTGGTGCTCCTTGAATCCTTCCTCGGGTTCCTCGGTTTCGCGGTCAAGCCGCCGCTGATTTCCTGGGGGCTGATGCTGCAGGACACCTCGACCTATTCCGTCATCGGGTCCTATCCCTGGATCCTGTCGCCCGTCGGCATCGTGCTGATCACCGTCTTCGCATTCAATGCGCTCGGCGACGGCTTGCGCGATGCCATCGACCCCTATTGAGAGGAGCGAGACCATGACGACCTCAGACATCTCCGTCACGGCCCCCGCCGAGCGCTGCGACCTTGCGCAGCACACGGACACGCCGATCATCGACGCCCGCAACGTCGCCGTCGATTTCAAGGTGGAACATGGCATGGTCAGCGCCGTGAAGGACGTGTCCTTCCAGCTCTACCGTGGCGAGACCATCGCCATCGTCGGAGAGAGCGGGTCCGGCAAGTCCGTCACCGCCCGCACCATCATGGGGCTGCTCTCGAAACGCGCGGTGACCAGCCCGCGCTCCACCATCGCCTACAAGGGCGAGGACGTGCTGAAATTCTCGGAAAACCGCCGGCGGAAGCTGCGCGGCGACCGGATTTCCATGATCTTTCAGGAGCCGATGAGTTCGCTCAATCCGGTCTATACGATCGGTGCGCAGATTGCCGAAGCCATCCTCGTCCACCGCCGCATGAGCCGCAAGGCGGCCATGGCGGAAGCGCTTGAGCTTCTGCGCCACGTCCAGATCCCCGAGCCGGAAGCACGGCTGAACCAGTATCCGCACCAGCTTTCCGGCGGTCAGCGCCAGCGCGTCATGATCGCCATGGCGCTCTCCAACAAGCCCGACGTGCTGATCGCCGACGAACCCACGACGGCGCTCGACGTAACCGTGCAGGCGCAGATCCTCAATCTCATCCGCTCTTTGCAGCGCGAAATGAACATGGCCGTAATCCTGATCACCCACGACCTCACCGTCGTCAGGCAGTTTTCGGACTATGTCTACGTCATGAGCGCCGGCCAGGTGCGCGAGCACAACACCACCGAAGCGCTGTTTGCCGATCCCCGCCATCCCTATACCGCCAAGCTGCTCGCCTCCGAGCCGCGCGGCACGGTCAAGCCGATCACCGAGACCGCGCCCGTGATCCTCGAAGGCCGCAATGTTCGCGTCGCCTTCACGCTCAAATCCGGCGGCTTCTTCAAGCCGGTCTTCAGCGAGTTTCTCGCCGTCAACGACCTGAGCCTCACTTTGAAGCGCGGCGAAACGCTGGGCATCGTGGGCGAGAGCGGCTCCGGCAAAACGACCTTCGGGCAGGCGCTCATCCGGCTCCTGAACGCCGAGAGCGGCGAGATCACGTTCGACGGCGAGGCGATCCAGTCCTACGGGCGCACCGAGATGCGCCCGCTGCGCGCCCGCATGCAGATCGTCTTCCAGGACCCGTTCTCCTCGCTCAACCCGCGCATGTCGGTCGGCCAGATCATCGAGGAAGGCCTGATCGTCAACCGTCTTGGCGCCACGCGCGACGAGCGGCTGGGACGGATCTACGACGCGCTGGCCAGCGCCGGCATGCCGGGCAATATCCTCGGGCGGTTCCCGCACGAGTTCTCCGGCGGCCAGCGCCAGCGCATCGCGATCGCCCGCGCCATCGCGCTGGAGCCGGAGTTCATTCTTCTCGACGAGCCGACCTCGGCGCTCGATCTTTCGGTCCAGGCCCAGATCATCGACCTCCTGCGCAAGCTGCAGGAAGAGCGCGGCCTGTCCTATCTCTTCATTTCCCACGACCTGAAGGTGGTGCGCGCGCTCTGCCATAGGGTCGCAGTGATGCAGAGAGGAAAGATCGTCGAGGAAGGCCCCGTCGCCGATGTCCTGTCCAACCCCAAGACCGACTACACCGAACGGCTCGTCCGAGCCGCCTTCAATGTTGCAGCCTGAGCAGAAAGAGGCCCCCATGACCAGACAACCCAAGATCACCTTCATCGGCGCGGGATCGACCACGTTCATGAAGAACATCATCGGCGACATCCTCCAGCGCCCGGCTCTTTCCGGTGCGAAGATCGCGCTGATGGACATCAACGCGGAACGGCTGGCCGAAAGCGAGGTCATCGTCCGCAAGCTGATCTCGTCGCTCGGCGCGAAGGCCACCATCGAGATGCATTCGAGCCAGAAGCGCGCGCTCGACGGTGCCAACTTCGTGGTCGTCGCCTTCCAGATCGGCGGCTACGAGCCCTGCACGGTCACCGATTTCGAGGTACCGAAGAAATACGGCCTGCGTCAGACGATCGCCGACACGCTGGGCGTCGGCGGTATCATGCGGGGCTTACGCACCGTGCCGCATCTCTGGTCGATCTGCGAGGACATGATGCAGGTTTGCCCGGAGGCGATCCTGCTGCAATACGTCAACCCGATGGCCATCAACACCTGGGCGATCGCGGAGAAATATCCGAAGATCAAACAGGTCGGCCTCTGCCACTCCGTGCAGGGCACCGCGATGGAACTCGCAGAGGATCTCGATATCCCCTACGATGAGATCCGCTATACGTCGGCCGGCATCAACCATATGGCCTTCTATCTGAAATTCGAGCACCGCCAGCCCGACGGTTCCTACAAGGATCTCTACCCGGATCTCCTGCGTGGCTATCGCGAAGGCCGTGCGCCGAAGGCGACCTGGAACCCGCGCTGCCCGAACAAGGTGCGTTATGAAATGCTGACGCGTCTCGGCTACTTCGTCACCGAAAGCTCGGAGCACTTTGCCGAGTACACGCCCTACTTCATCAAGGAGGGCCGAGAGGACCTGATCGAAAAGTTCGGCATCCCGCTCGACGAGTACCCCAAGCGCTGCGTCGAGCAGATCGAACGCTGGAAAGGCCAGGCCGCAGCCTACATCTCCGCCGACAAGATCGAGGTAAAGAAATCCAAGGAATATGCGTCCTCGATCGTCAATTCCGTCTGGACCGGCGAGCCTTCGGTCATCTACGGCAACCAGCGCAACAATGGCTGCATCACCTCGCTGCCCGACAACTGCGCCGCCGAAGTGCCCTGCCTGGTCGATGAAAACGGCATTCACCCGACCTTCGTCGGGGCCCTGCCGCCGCAGCTGACCGCCCTGATGCGTACCAACATCAATGTGCAGGAACTCACCGTTCAGGCCCTGATGACGGAGAACCGCGAACATCTCTATCACGCCGCCATGATGGATCCGCACACGGCTGCCGAGCTCGATCTCGACCAGATCTGGTCTCTCGTGGACGATCTGCTGATCGCGCATGACACGTGGATTCCGCAGTGGGCGCGCATCGAAAAGAAGGTCCGCGCCGCCTGACCGGACAGAAATCGCGCGCGACCTCCCTCCCGGGTCGAGACGACATCGTCGCCGCCGCGCGGACGGACCGGATGGCCTTCTGCCATTCGGTCCGTGAAGGAGAGAGAGGCCGCTGACAACCGCCTCCGTCCCAAAAGAAGAAGCGCCGGAACCTCGCAAAGGCTCCGGCGCTTCGACATTCGACGTTTCTAATCGTTATCGGATACGCTTGCCGTCTTCCGCAAACAGCAGCGCCCGCGTCGGGTCGAAGCCCGCCTTGAGCACATGGCCCGCCGACAGGCTGCGGCCGTTTCGGGTGGTGACGACGATGGTTTCGCCGGAGGTCGAGCGGCCATAGGCGAAAGTCTCGCCGCCCAGATGCTCGAACATGTCGATGGTGATCGACAGGCTGTCCTCGCCGGTATCGGTGAAATGCTCCGGCCGGATACCGAGGCGGATCGGTGTGCCGGCAGACGGCAGCGGACCCTGCAAGGGCACGGCGATTTCCTTGTCGGCGAAGCCGTCGAGCGTGACGAGAGCGGAAGTGCCGCTGGCGCCGATCACCCGGCCGGCAAAGACGTTCATGCGCGGCGAGCCGATGAACCCGGCGACGAAGAGGTTTGCGGGATCATCATAGAGATCGAGCGGCGCGCCGACCTGCTCCACGATGCCGGCCCGCAGGACCACGATCTTGTCGGCAAGCGTCATCGCTTCGACCTGATCGTGGGTGACGTAGACGATGGTCGCGTTCAGCTCCTTGTGCAACCGGGCGATCTCGACCCGCATGTGGACGCGCAGTTCCGCATCGAGGTTCGACAGCGGCTCGTCGAAGAGGAAGACGTCCGGCTCGCGCACGATGGCGCGGCCGATGGCGACGCGTTGCCGCTGCCCGCCGGAGAGCGCCTTCGGCTTGCGGTCCATCAGCGGCCCCAGTTCGAGGATCTTTGCGGCCGCATCGACCCGGCGCGCGATTTCCGCCTTGTCCTGCCCGGCAAACCGCAGGGCGAAGCCCATGTTTTCGCGCACCGTCATATGCGGATAGAGCGCGTAGGACTGGAACACCATGGCGATCCCACGCTTGGAGGGATCGACATCGTTCATCACGTGCCCGCCGATTTCCAGCGTGCCGGAGGTGATGTCCTCCAGCCCCGCGATCATGCGCAGCAGCGTGGACTTGCCGCAGCCGGACGGTCCGACGAAAACGACGAACTCGCCCGATTTGATGTCGAGATCGACACCCTTGATGACGTCGAGCGCGCCGAAGGTCTTGCGGATGTCGGTGAGGGTGACGTCGGCCATTCCGGCTCCTATGCGCTGACGGTGAAGGTGACGGTCTGGGCGGCGAACAGGCCGCACTCCGCCGATAGCGTGACGGTACCGGCAGCATCGCCCGCCTCCAGCCAGAAGCCCGTCACGCCGCCCTTGAAGCTTTGCAGCGACGGGCCGATGATGCGGCCGGGTCCGGCGACTGCAAAGCGGATCGGCTCCTCGAAGAAGGGCAGGATGTTGCCGCCTTGATCGAGCACGCGGACGATGACGCGAACCGCATCCTTCTCGCCGGCGCGCAGCTGCGTGTCATCCGGCGCGATCTGCAGCGTCGTCGGCAACGGATCGGCCGGCAGCACCACGGTCTTGACCGCCTTGCCGCCGACATAGCCGGTGATCACGCCGTCGCGCCAGATTCGGCCCCAGGTGCCGAATTCGGACGGCGTGACGTTGCGCATGTCGAGAACGACGGGCGGATGCGCGAGATGCGGATAGGTTTCCCGGTCCGGCTCGACGCGCTTGGGTTCGAAATCGCCGAACTTGATTTCCACATAGTCGCAGTTCGTCAGAATGATCAGCGGCAGGACGCCGCCGATATTGCGTTCGCCACGCGCCCAGTAGGTCACGGGCTGCAGCACGACGCCGCCTTCCGGTTCGCCCTGCGATGCATAGGCATAGGCCGCGAGCTTCGGCTCGCGAAACGTGTCGAGCACGCCGTGATAGCAGACACGGTCGCCCGAGCCGAAATCCTTGTGGGTGTTGTAGTCGAACATGCACCAGCCGGTGGAACCGGAGATGTCGTCGCGGCCGGCGACCGCGTCGAGGATCAGCAGATGCCGCGTCACGTGCTCGGCCTGTCGCTGCTCCTGGTCGAAGCGCTTGGTCGGGTACATGTGGCCGTTATATTCCGTGATCATATAGGGGATCGGCCGGGTGATGCCCGTCGTCTCCACCCGGTCGCGCAGCACCACGCGGCCGCGATTGTTGCCCGGCATCTCCTCCTGGCCGAGGATGAAGTCGTTCATGGTGTAGACGTCTTCCAGCAGTTCGGAATTGGTGATGAACCGCACGCCGCCGGTCTGGCGCGTCGTGTCGAGTTCGCGCGCCAGACGGTTCGTCTCGGCGTAAAAATCGTGGTCGTCCTGGCTCTCGTTGATGCGCACGCCCCAGATGATGATGGACGGGTGGTTCCAGTCCCGCTCGATCATGCGGCGCACGTTCTCGACCGATTCCGCCTTCCAGGCTTCGCCGCCGATATGCTGCCAGCCCGGAATTTCCTCGAACACGAGAAGGCCGATAGCGTCGCAGCGCTCGATGAAGCTTTTCGCCTGCGGATAGTGCGAGGTGCGCACGATGTTGCAGCGCAGGTCGAATTTCAGGATATCCGCATCCTTCTCCTGCGCGCGCCGGCCCATGGCATAGCCGGAATAGGGCCAGGCCTGATGCCGGTTGAGCCCACGCAGCTTGAGCGGCTTGCCGTTGAGCAGGAAGCCGTCCGGGGTGAATTCGGCAGTGCGGAAGCCGAACCTGCTCGACAGGGCATCAGTGCCGGATGCGGTCTCCAGCTCCGCCGTCAGCGTGTAGAGCACGGGATTGTCGATATCCCAGAGGAGGAGACCTGTGAGGCCGTCGATGGTCAGCGTCGTGCTGTCACCCGCGACGTCCGCCGTGCCTTTGCCGACCAAGGTGCCCGCCTTGTCGGCGATCGAGACGTGGATCGTGCCTGCCGTCGGCAGGCTCTGCGGGTTGGCGAGATCAACGCGCACCGAAACCTTGCTTGCCGACAGCGCCTCGGGCGTTTCGATCTTCATATTGCGGATCGAGACTGGACTTGCGACCTTCAGCCAGACATCGCGATAGATGCCGGCATAGCAGAGATAATCGATCATGCCGCCGAAAGGCGGGATCTCGGGGTTCTCGGACCCGTCAATCTTGACGGTGACGATATTGTCGCCCGGCTTCAGTCCGGCGGTCAGCCGCGCCTCGAAGGGCGTGTATCCGTCGCGGTGGAAGGCGATCTTCTCGCCGTTGAGATAGACCTCGCTGTCGGCCATGGCGCCGTCGAAAACGAGCGAGACCTCACGGCCTTCGAAGCCGGCCTCCCAGGTGATGACCTTCTGGTAGGTAAAGGCCTTCTGGTAGCTGGTTTCGTCGAAGTAATTGTAAGGCAGCTCCACGGCGGTGTGCGGCAGGCGCACGGTTTCCCCGCTCAGCGGCTCGCCGGCCTTGGCCGCGTCAAAGCCTTCGCTGAAGGTCCAGTTGCCGTTGAAGCTTTCATACTTACGCATTGTCGACATCCTATTTCACAGAACCGAGCATGCCGGCCACGAACTGGCGCTGCATGACGAAGAAGACGAGAAGGGTTGGAAGCGTGGCGAGGATCGTGCCGATCATGACCACGCCGAAATCGGGATAGTAAGCCGAGGCCAGCGAGGAGACGACGAGGGTGATCGTCTTGGTATCGTTCGACTGGAGAACGATCAGCGGCCAGAGATAGTTGTTCCAGTTCATCATGAAGACGATGACGAAGGCGGCGGCATAGGTGGAGCGCATCACGGGAACGTAGATGTAGAGGAAGATCTGCCACTCCTTCAGACCGTCTACCTTGGCGGCGTCGCGAAGTTCTGTCGGAAAGGCCTTCGTCGCCTGCCGGAAGTAGAAGATGATGAAGGCGGACGCGACCGTTGGCAGCAGGATGGCGATGTGCGTGTTGATCAGCCCCGCTTTGCCCATCATCATGAACAGCGGGATCATGAGCGCCGCGAACGGCACCATCAGCGTCAGCAGCACCAGCGAATAGATGCGGTCGCGCATCCTGGAGCGGAACATCTCGAAGCCGTAGCCGGCAAGCGACGACACGGCGATGGTCAGCAGCGTGGCGAGGATCGCCACCTTGGCCGAATTCCAGAACACCAGGGGGACATCGACCTGCGCAAAGAAGTTCGCGACATTGGTGGAGAAGGCGCTGCCGAACGTCGCCTTGCCCTTGATGATGTCAATCGACGTATTGGTCGAGGAGATCATCATCCAGATGAAGGGAAAGACCGAAACGAAGGCGGCGACCGAGAGGGCGACGTAGGTCGCGGCGCGCGGCAGGACACGGCCTGCCCGGGAGGCCGGAACGGCCGGATTGGCGGAGACGGCGGTCATGAACGCTCCCTTGCGACATAGAATTGCAGAAAGGACAGCACCGCCACCATGACGACGATTACGTAGGAGATCGTGGCGGCATAGCCGAAGCTCGGCATGTAGCGGAAGGTGAGATTGTAGATGTAGAGCGACAGCGTGATGGTCGCATCCGCCGGCCCGCCCTTGCCTTCCGTGAGGTTGTAGACCTCGTCGAACAGCTGGAAGGTGCCGATTGTGGAGATGATGGTGGTGAACAGGATGACCGGCTTCAGCATGGGAATGGTCAGGTGCACGAACCGTGCCCAGGCAGGCACGCCGTCGATCCGCGCCGCCTCGTAGATTGAGCGGTCGATGTTCTGCAGGGCGGCGAGGTAGAAGATCATGTTGTAGCCGGTCCACCGCCAGGTGATCGCGAGAATGACGAGGACTTTGGCCCAGAAGGGCTCGGTCAGCCAGCCGATCGGCGATCCGATGATGCCGACCGCCAGCAGCGCCTGATTGATGATGCCGTCGATCGAGAACATGCTCTTGAAGAGGATCGAATAGGCGACCAGCGAGGCGACGCAGGGCAGGAAGATCGCGGTGCGGAAGACGCCGGCGAACTTCAGGCGGTCCGTGTTGAGCAGCGAGGCCAGCATCAGCGCCAGCACGATCATGATCGGCACCTGCACGACGAAGAAGATCGTCGTGTTGGTCAGCGCCTTCAGAAACACGGGATCGCCGCTCAGCCGCGTGATGTTTCCGAAGCCCGCGAACTTCATCATCATGCCCCTGCCGGAGAAGAAGGAGAGGTAGAGCGAACGAAAGATCGGATAGATGAGAAACAGGCCGATCAGCCCGATCGCGGGCGCGATGAACAGCCAGCCGTTAACGTCGTAATAGCGCTTGAGCCCGCGCGTTCGCGCGCCGCCTGTTTTCGCGTGAGCCATGGTTTCGACCGGGACCTGTTGGATGGAAAGTGTGCTCGAGCACCCGACCCATGGGGCAAGGGCGAGAAGCCGGTGCCGCGCCGGGAAGGAGGCGCGACACCGCTGTGCGGTCGGGAGGAACCGCTTACTGGATCTGGCCTTCGGCCTGCGACTGGATTTCCTTCAGCACCGTGGCAATGTCGGCGCCCTGGGCGAGCGACGGCAGATGCGCCGTCACGGCGGTGTCGACCTCGTTGGTGAAGACGCCGTAATTGACCGGCGGCACCTTGGAGAGCCAGTCCGAGAAATTCTGCCACACCTTCTCGCCGCCGAAGAACGGATCGGCCAGCATGTAGGCATCGCCCGTGCGGGCCGCCATCAAGGAGCCCACGGCGCCGCGCGTCGTCAGAATGTCCTGATAGAACGAGACATCCTTGGCATAGACTTCGTTCAGGAAGTCGATGGCTTCCTTCTTCTCGGGCGAGCTTTCGACCACGTACCAGCTGGAGCCGCCAAGGTTGGAGGCATGTGTCGCGCCCTCGATGCCAAGGCTTGGCAGCGGCGCAACGCCCCATTTGCCGGACTGGTCGGCCTGGGCCTTCACCGTTCCGGTGATCCAGACGCCGGTGGTCACCGTCGCGACATCGCCGGAGGTGAAGGTGCCGACCCAGTCCGTCCAGCCGGCGGCCGGCTTGTGAATGTTGGCCTTCAGGATCTTCTGCTGCGTCTCCAGCGCCGCCTTCAACTCCGTGTTATGCTCGATGCTGAGATTGCCTTCGGCATCGAAGTACCACTGCCCGGCCGACTGCATGAGGATGCGGGTAAAGCCGGCATCGGTGATGTCGAGACCGAGCATCTTCTTGCCGGTCTTCTCCTCGACCGCCTTGCCGATCTCGATGAAGCGATCCCAGGTGATATCCTGCATGTCGGCAGGCTTGAAGCCGGCCTGCTCCAGGTAGTCCTTGCGGTAGTAGAGGCCCGTCACGCCGCTGTCGAACGGCATGCCGTAGACCTGATCGTCCACCGTCATCAGCTTGACCTTGTAAGGCGCAAAGCCTGAATAATCGACCGTATCGGACATCGGCGCGAAGGCACCGGGGAAGGACTGCAGGTATTTCTGCGCACCGTAATCCTCGATGAGGACGATATCGGGAAGCGCATCCGTCGTGCCGGAGGTCAGGGCCGTCTGCAGCTTCTGTTCGACGTCGGCCTTGGCGAAGTCAACGATGTTGAATGTGGTTTCCGGGTGCTTGGCGGTATAGCGCGCACCGGCTTCCTTCATGATCGCGACGTTGAAATTGGGGTCCCAGCACCAGACGGTGATCTCGCCGGCAAAGGCTGCGGTGGTGGCGAAGACGCTCGTGCCCGCCAGAGCGATGGCCGCGAAGGTCTTGGAAATACACTGAAAATGCATGGTCTTCCTCCCTGAAGTCCCGATAATGAGACAGCTCCACCTGTCTTGGGAGGGAGTATTTCCTAAACTTTGCCGAAGGGCAACAGAAATTTAGTAAATATTTATCGCGCTGCGAAAATGTCGTGCTGCACCTGCGATCCCACGCTGCCGGGATTGCGGCAGCTGCCGCGCCAGATCGTCTCGGTGGGGATCGTCACCATCTTGGCATAGCTCCGACCACTTAGCCGCTCGAGCAGCAGGTTCACCGCCGTCTCACCGATATGCTCCCCGTGGATCTTCACGGTCGAGAGCGGCGGCGTCAGGAATTGCGCCACGGGGATATCGTTGAACGAGACGAGGGCCACGTCGTCGGGAATGGACAGGCCCGCCTCCCGCGCGGCGCGATAGGTGCCGATCGCCATATTGTCGTTCGCGGTCAGGATGATATCCGGTAGCGGACGCCGCGACAGGAGCTGACGGGCGAGCTCGTAGCCGGTTTCGAGCCGCAGGTTCTGCCCGGAATCGCAGCTTTCGCCGAGCACCAGAAGCTCTGCGTCGAAAGTGCCGCGCGCCGTCTGCCAGTCGATGTAGGCCTTGCAGCGCCGCTCGCCAAAGCGTTGGGTTTCCCCGTTCAGATGCTCGTAGCTGCCGATGAAGGCGATCCGGTCGTAGTCGAGATCCTGCAGCGTATCCAATATCTTGTGCGTCGCCGCGACGAGATCGCTATGAACGCAGTCGAACCGGTCGGACGACGGCACGAAATCGGCAAAGACGATGTGGCGACAATGTTCGTCGAGCCAGGCGATCTCGTTGTCGGAATGCTTGCCGATGACGATGACACCGGCAACCTCCGCCAGAAGCGCAGCGTCCGGCAGGGTGTCGGAGTGGAACACCTTGACGATATCGGTACGCAACTCGCGACACCGATTCTCGATGCCGAGACGAACGCCGACGTAATAAGGATCGGCCACCTCGTCGGACGGCTCCAGAAAATGGACGATGGCGAGCCTCTGAAGGGGGCTCGGACCAGCGCCGCTGTGATGACCGGCTCCGTTCTGCGCGGCCTCCTGCTGCAAGGCTTCGCTCTGGCGGGCGCGGTTGCGGGGCGTGGCATAGTTCAGCGCTTCCGCCGTTTCGATGATCGCCTGCCGCTTGGCTGCGGAAATCGAGAGAGCGGGATCGTAGTTGAGGACGCGGGAAACCGTCGCGGACGACACGCCGACAGCTTTCGCAATTTCCTTGATGGTGACCATGTGATGCTGAAGCTCGATGCGGAACGCCGGTGATAGGACGGCGCAATTTGCCTCATTGCCGACCGGCTGTCAGTAAATATTTACCTGTCTTGCGGGCTGGATAGGATATTTTTACCGGATGCCACTTCGCCGTTCCATTCCGTCGCGACGTCTGCGCATCGCACCACCCTACGCAATGGCGACGATCTCCAGTTCCTGACCGTTGACGCTGACGACATTGCCAACGCCCTTGCCGATCAGAACGGCCGCAACCGGCGAGACATGCGAGATCGTCCCGGCCTTCGGGTCCGCCTCGTCCTCACCGACGATCCGGTAGGTCTGAACCCGGCCGTCATCGCGGGAAAACGTCACGGTGCTGCCAAAGGCGACGGCTGTGGCCGATGCCGGCTCCGGCATGACCTGCGCGGAACGGAGGCGGGCCTGGAGATAACGCAGGTCGCGCAGCGGCGTGGCCGCCTGCCGGCGCTTCTCGTTGACGTCTTCGATCAGGTTTGCCGCGGCATAGGCGGTTCGGGCCAGCTCCAGCTGCGCCTCCAGTGCCGCGAAACCCTCCTGCGTCACGAGGTTCGGATGCTCCGAGATCGGACGGTCCGGAACGAGCGTTTCCGATGCCGTCTCGAAGCTTTCTTCCTTGGTAAAGGCGACACTCATTCCGAACCTCCCTGAACCGCGCCGCCATCAGGCGACGGCGGCGACGCCTGCCTGCTCGGCCAAGGCTTCGGCAACGGCGATCTGCGCCAGAGAAAGAGCCGCCTCGCGCGTGCGGGCGGCCGCGATGAAGCGTCCCTTGTGGCAGAAGCTCGCGCCGGCCACGCCGCTCGCGGCTTCGAGGTCGGCATTCGTCAGCCCGGCCCAGGCGGCCGGCAGATCGGCACGAAGCTCGAACCCCTCGTCCGCGCGGCGAATGCCCGTGACGCACCAGTCCTTATCACGCGGATGCACGACGAAGAGCAGGTGATTGGCCCCGGCCTTGACCACCGCCGACCGGAAGGGCATGCCGAGCGGAAGCTCCAGAATATGTCCCTGCCCCGCCGCCTCGATCGCGCTCATGACCAGCGCCTCCGCGCGCAGCTTGGCTGCAGACTTGCCGATGCTGGCCTCGACGAAGCTGCGCGCGATGACGAGCGCCGCATGAAAGCTCCGGGTTTCCGCATCCGGGTCGGCTTCGTCGAAGACCGGCTTCAGCGTTTCGAGCAGCGCCGGAAGCGTCAGTCCGGCGAGAAGGCCTGCGGTCGAAGGGCTGAGCGCGCCGTTGTCGACCAGATCGACCGGCAGGACGAAGCTGCCGTCGAAGGCGGCGTGGATTGCCGCGACATGCGCCTCGGGAACACCGAATGCATGGAGATATGCCTGCCCGAAATGGCGCCAGACCAGACCGAAGGAGCTGTAGGGCTGGCCATCGTCGCGAACGGGCGCGCCGCGCTGGTGGTGGTCGAATATCCGCGTTTCCGCATCATACGCACCGCCGACATCGTAGACGATCCGGTCTGCGCCGGCGGTGATCCACTCCGGCGCCCGGCTGCGAACGATCTTCGCGTCCGGATACAGCCGAGTCAGGATGACGCTCGACAGAAGCTCGTCGGCATGGAAGCCACCGGAATGGGTGACGAGATAGGTAGGGGTCATGCCGGATGCCTTGTTCTGTCAGGAGGGTCGCGCCTGCGCGTGTCCATCAGATAGCCGCTCGCCCCCCTGATCTCAACCCGTTTAACGGCGCCGCCCTCAGGCCGCCGCTTTGTCACCGGACGTCGCCTCGGAGGTGTCGGCGACCTTCGGCTTGCCGTAGAGGCCAAGATTGGCGTCTCCCCAACGCTTCAGCGCCAGAAGCACCGGCTCCATCGACCGGCCGAGCGGCGACAGGCTGTACTCCACCTTCGGCGGAACCTGCGCATAGACCTTGCGCGAGATCAGGCCGTCCTCCTCCATCTCGCGCAGCTGGTTGGTCAACATGCGCTGCGTCACGTTGGGGATGGTCTTTCGAATCTCGTTGAACCGGAGCGTACCCGACAGGAGATGGAACAGAATGACGGATTTCCACTTGCCGTCGATCAAGCCGATCGCTGCTTCCACCGAGCAACCCGGGCTGCAATCGAACCGGGAATGCCGGATCTTCGCCATGACGGTATCCTTTTCGACACTATGTACGCTCTTTGTGCGTATTCCATTCCGTCAAGCGTATGCGCATATCCAGCTGGAAGCAACCGGACAGGCCGGCGGCAAGAGAACGAGGACCCCGATCATGAAAGCAGTTGCCTATACCGAGGCCGGCACCATCGAACGCGATGACGCACTCATCGACGTCGATATCCCCAAGCCGGCGCCGGGGCCCCGCGATCTTCTGGTTGCCGTGGATGCGATCTCCGTAAACCCGGTGGATACCAAGATCCGGAAGAACGTGTCTCCGGATGCAGGCGCGCAGAAAGTGCTCGGCTGGGATGCGGTCGGCCGGGTCGTGGAGGTCGGCAGCGCCGTCACGGCATTCGCGCCCGGCGACGCGGTCTACTATGCCGGTTCCCTGCTGCGTCCGGGTGCAAACAGCGAATTCCATCTGGTCGATGAGCGGCTGGTGGCCAGGAAGCCGTCGTCGCTGTCGAATGCCGAAGCGGCCGCTCTGCCGCTGACGGCCATTACGGCGTGGGAGATGCTGTTCGACCGTCTCGACGTGCGCAAACCGGTTGCGGGTGCCGCAAACGCCATTCTCATCATCGGTGGCGCCGGCGGCGTCGGATCGATCGCCATACAGCTCGCCCGCGCCCTGACGGACCTGACCGTCATCGCGACGGCGTCGCGCCAGGAGACGCGGGATTGGGTCGGCGAACTCGGCGCGCATCACGTCATCGATCACAGCAAGCCGCTCGCAGACCAGATCACGGCCCTCGGCATCGGCGCCCCGGCCTTCGTGTTTTCCACCACGGAGACACACCGGCACCTCACCGAGATCGTCAGCCTCATCGCCCCGCAAGGCCGCTTCGGGCTGATCGACGATCCCGAAAGCCTCGACGTCACCGGCTTCAAGCGCAAAGCCGTGTCCATCCACTGGGAGCTGATGTTTACCCGCTCGATCTTCGAAACGCCCGACATGGAGGAGCAGGGCAAGCTTCTGGCCGAGGTTGCCGCCCTGATCGACGCCGGCAGGATCCGCACGACCGTAACGGATGTGCTGCGACCGATCGATGCGAAGAACCTGAAACAGGCGCATGCCCTCATCGAAAGCGGCAAGGCGCGCGGCAAGCTCGTGCTCGAAGGTTTCTGATCCCGAGCCCCTGCCGGCCTGCGGCAGGGGCTCGTCACAAATCCCGCTTGACAATCGGTCGAGTGCTCGTATTTTCATCATGCAACACGATTAAGCATTCCTTGTCTTCACATGACCTTTTGTGGTCTCTGGGCAGTTTGGCCTCATGACGTCCCGTCTCACGACGGGAACTCCGTCATGGGGTTTTTGGTATGGGCAGATTCATGCGCGACGCGATCAAGATCGGCATTCTCTACTCCACCACCGGCCCATATGGGTCTATGGGGCGAGATGCCTGGGATGGCGCCGTCCTCGCGATCGAGGAACTGCAGCACGCCTATGCGGGCCGGATCGCACCGGAGTTCATCGACCCGAATGCCAATATTCCGGACTATCTCGACGGCGCGCGCCGGCTGCTGCGCGATCGGGGATGCCGGCATATCGTGGGAACGATTACGTCGCTGGCGCGCAAGGAAGTGCTTCCGCTGGTCGAAAAGCACGACGGGCTTTTGTGGTACATGTGCCCTTACGAAGGCTTCGAGGCCAACGAGAACGTCGTCTATATCGGCGGCTGTCCCAACCAGCATCTGCTGCCGGTCTTCGACTACCTGCTGCCACGTTATGGCAACCGGCCCTATCTCGTCGGCGCGAACTATGTCTGGGGCTGGGAAATGAACCGGCTGGCACGCGAGCTGATCGGAGCCGCCGGCGGCGAGGTGCTCGGCGAGCGTTATCTGCCGTTCGAGGAAACGGCGGTCGAGCGCATCGTCGCCGACATCGAGCAGCGGCGGCCGAGCTTCATTCTGAACAATCTTGTCGGCCCGTCGAGCTATGCCTTTCTGGCCGCGATCAAGGCGCTGGGTGCGCGCGATCCCGCCTTCAGGCCCGAAAACTGCCCGGTCGTCAGCTGCGACCTGACCGAATGCGAACTGTCCGATATCGGCACGGGGGTGGCGACGGGTCAGCTTTGCGCCGCTGCCTATTTCGACAGCCTCGGTACGGCCGAAAACCTCGACTTCAAGCAGCGTGTGGCGGCCCGCTTCGGCGCGAGCCGGCGGATTTCGAGCGTCTTCGCCTGTGCCTACACATCTTTGAAGCTCTGCGCGGACGCCATCATTGCCGCGGGCACCGACGAGCCTCTCGCCGTCCGGCGGATCCTCTCGGCGGCACCGGCGCGCACCGTCCTCGGCCCGATCCTGATCGATCCGGAGACCCATCACGCCGCCCTGCCATTCCATCTCGGACGCATCAACGACGACAACGGTTTCGAGATCCTCACGTCGCAGACTGCCATCGCCGCCGATCCCTACCTCACCGGACGCCACCGACGCACCTCGCCGCAGCTGCGGGTCGTTTCATGAGGGAGACACCGAACTTCGCCGGCTGGCAAGCCACGATCCTGCATCGCGAGGACTCCATGACGGATCGTCTGGTGCGCCAACTCAGGCTGTTCGGCTGCTCGGTGACGCGCCAGTGGCACCCGCTTGCCGCGGAAGCGCTGCCCGATATCATTCTGGTCGATGCGGATCAGGGCTGGGACGGGCTTCTGCCGTGGACCGGCGCGGTCGCACCACGCCCGCTGGTGGCGCTTCTCGGGTCGGAAGCACCGGGCCGGATCGCCTGGGCGATGCAGCAGGGCGCCGGTGCCATCATCGCAAAGCCGCTGTCCATTTCGGCGGTCTACCCAGCGCTCGTCATGGCGCTTGCCATACACCGGGAGCGCAGTGCCGTCGCGGAGAAGATCGAGCACCTGGAGGAGCGCGTCCGCTTGCGACCGCTGGTGCACGCCGCCGTGCAGCAGATCATGGCCGCACGCAGAGTTGACGAGCACCATGCCTACACCACCCTGCGCAACTGCGCCATGAAACGGCGGATGCCCGTAGAGCAGATGGCAGCGTCCATTGTCGGCGGCGCCGAACCGATGCCGGAGGCCCTATGATGCGTGTGCTGAAAATGATGGTGCGCCAGCCCGCCGCGCTCTTCGGCCTCTTCATCGTCGTGCTCGTCATGGCTCTGGCCGTCGCCGCGCCGCTGATTGCGCCCTACAGCCCCGACGAACAGATGTTCGACGGCCTGACGCTCGAGGGCGCGCCCATGCCGCCCGGCGGGCAATTCCTTCTGGGAACCGATACGCTCGGCCGCGACCTGTTCTCGAGACTTCTCTATGGTGCCCGGACGTCCCTGTTGATCGGCCTCGTCGCCAACGGCATCGCCGTTTCCATCGGTCTGCTGATCGGCATCCTCGCGGGTTATCTGCGCGGCATTTTCGGCAACATTCTGATGCGCTTCACCGATCTGATGATGGCGTTTCCAGCCCTTCTGCTCGCCATCGTCCTCGCAGCGCTTCTGCGGCCCAGTCTCTGGATCGTCGCGATGGTGATCGCTCTGGTCAACTGGGTTCAGGTGGCGCGGATCGTCTATACGGAAACGCGCGGCCTCGTGGAGCGCGATTTCATCCTGGCAGAGCGTTCGCTCGGCGCCGGCCATGTCCGCATCCTCTTTCACCACATCCTGCCGCATCTCATGCCCACGGCGATCGTCTGGGGCACCCTCGGCATCGCAACGACCGTGCTTCTGGAGGCAACGCTGTCGTTTCTCGGTATCGGCGTCCAGCCACCTCAGCCCTCCTGGGGCAATATCATCTTCGAAAGCCAGAGCTACTTTCAGGCAGCGCCATGGCTGGTGTTCATCCCCGGCGCGATCATCCTTTTGACGGCCCTCTCCTTCAATCTTGTCGGCGACGCGCTCCGCGACATTCTCGATCCGACCCAGCGGGGGAGAGGCTGACATGATGTTTCTGCTGGCCCGCCGCCTTGTCCAGACCGCCTTCATCCTGCTCGGCGTCGCCGCGATCACCTTTCTTCTCCTCTATGCCCTGCCGGCCGATCCGGCCCGCATGATTGCCGGCCGCAGCGCGACGGCACAAACCGTCGCCAACATTCGTCACGAACTCGGGCTGGATCAGCCCCTGCCCGTCCAGTTCTGGACCTATCTGCGCGGTATCGTGGAGGGAGATCTCGGCCGGTCCTACGCCCAGAAAACGGATGTCGGCACTCTCATTGCGGCACGGCTTCCGGCCACGCTGGTGCTCATGGCTGCCGGCATCTTCGTCGAGGTGCTGCTCGGCGTCTTCTTCGGGGTCTTCGCCGCGCTCAGCCGTGGCGGAACGGCAGACCGGATCGTCATGATGATGTCCTTCGTGGGGGTTTCCGCACCGCAATTCGTGGCGGCCCTGCTGCTGCTCTATGTCTTCGCCGTCACGCTCGGCTGGTTTCCGATGAGCGGATTCGGCACCTTCGCCCATGTCGTCCTGCCGGCCGCCACGCTCGGCATTCTCGGTGCCGGCTGGTATGCGCGCATGGTCCGCTCCGCGATGATCGACGTGCTCAATCAGGACTATGTACGCACCGCACGGGCCAAGGGACTGTCGTCCGCCCGCATCGTGCTCCGCCATGCGCTGCCCAACGCGCTTTTGCCCATCATCGCCATGATTGGCATCGATATTGGCCAGTTCATGGGCGGTGTCGTCGTCGTCGAAGCCGTCTACGGATGGCCGGGTATCGGCCAGCTCGCCTGGCAGGCCATCCAGCAGGTCGATATTCCCATCATCATGGGCGTGACGCTTGTTTCCGCGCTAGCCATCGTTCTCGGCAACCTCGTTGCCGACATCATCGCACCACTCGTCGATCCGCGCATCCGCGCGCGCTGATCCCGAACCGCAACGGCCACCAAAAAAGGGGAACTGACAATGTTCAAACGCTGGCTTCGAAACACGACGGTTGCAGCGGCGCTTGCCATCGCACCGCTTCCCGCCTTCGCACAGGACGCACCGAAACAAGGCGGCGACATCGTCATCACCTACAAGGACGACATCGCGACGCTCGATCCCGCAATCGGCTACGACTGGGTCAACTGGTCGATGATCAAGAGCCTCTACTCCCGGCTGATGGACTACACGCCGGGCACGCCGGATCTCGTTCCGTCGCTGGCGGAAAGCTTCGAGGTCGCGCCGGATGGTCTGACCTACACGTTCAAGCTTCGCAAGGGCGTCAAGTTCTCGAATGGTCGCGCCGTCGTTGCCGCAGACGTGAAATACTCGATAGAGCGCGCCGTCAATCCGAAGACGCAGGGACCGGGCGCCGGTTTCTTCGGCGCGATCAAGGGCTTCGACGCGCTTTCGGGCGGCACGTCGCAGACCCTGGACGGCATCGAGGCTCCCGATGATGCGACCGTCGTCTTCCACCTGTCGCGTCCCGATGCGACCTTCCTGCATGTCCTGGCCATCAATTTCGCATCGGTCGTTCCGAAGGAAGCCGTCGAGGCCGCAGGCGGCGACTTTGGCAAGAATCCGGTCGGCTCCGGCACCTTCGTCCTGAAGGAGTGGACCATCGGGCAGCGCCTCGTGTTCGCACGCAATCCGGATTATTTCGTCGAGAAAATGCCGCATGTCGACACGTTCACGGTCGAGGTCGGTCAGGAGCCGCTGGTCGCCCTCCTCCGACTGCAGAAGGGCGAGGTCGATATTGCCGGAGACGGAATTCCTCCGGCAAAGTTCCTCGAGATCAAGAATTCGCCGGACGGCGCGCAGATGATCGTCGATGGCGAACAGCTGCACACCGGCTACGTGACGCTCAACACCAAGGTGAAACCGTTCGACGACCTGAAGGTTCGCCAGGCCGTCAATATGGCGATCAACAAGGAACGCATTACCCGCATTCTCAACGGTCGCGCGACGGCCGCCAACCAGGTCTTGCCGCCGCTGATGCCCGGTTACGACAAAGCTTACACCGGCTATGGCTACGACGTTGCGAAAGCGAAGGCGCTGCTGGCGGAAGCCGGGCTTGCCGACGGCTTCGAAACGGTCCTCTACTCCACGAACACCGACCCGCAGCCGCGCATCGCCCAGGCCATCCAGCAGGATCTCGCCGCCATCGGCGTCAAGGCCGAGGTACGCGCCCTGGCGCAGTCGAACGTCATTGCGGCCGGCGGCACGGAAGGCGAAGCGCCCATGATCTGGTCCGGCGGCATGGCCTGGATCGCCGACTTCCCGGATCCCTCCAACTTCTATGGCCCCATTCTCGGTTGCGCGGGCGCGGTACCCGGCGGATGGAACTGGTCGTGGTACTGCAACAAGGATCTGGATGCGCGGGCCGTTGCGGCCGATTCGATGTCCGATCCGGCCAAGGCAGCCGAGCGTACAGCCGCATGGGATAAGATCTTCGTCGATATCATGGCCGATGCACCCTGGATCCCGGTGACCAACGAACGCCGCGTCGTCGCCAAGTCGCCCCGCATGGGCGGCGAAGGCAATATCTACATCGATCCCACCCGCGTGATCAACTACGACGCCATCTTCGTGAAGGAGTAGGCCTTTCCGGGCTTCAGGCTCGCAGCCCGCCCTTCCCCCCACCCTCTTCGCATTGACGGGAAGAGGGTGAGGGCAACGTCTCCGTCAAAAGCCAATCCGGGAAAACACCATGTGTGTCGCCTGCACCTACACCATTCACCGTGCCCAGCACAATTTCGGCTGGAACAAGGACTTCGAGCCGGCCGTGATCGCCAAGCCGGGCGAGACCATCCAGTTCGAATGCCTGGATTCCTCCGGCGGCCAGCTCGGCGCAGGCTCGACGCTAGAGAGCCTGGCTGCACTCGATTTCGGCAGGATCAATCCGGTCACGGGCCCTGTCTACGTCGAGGGTGCGGCCCCCGGCGACGCGCTGAAAGTCACCATTCGCCGCTTCATTCCCTCCGGCGTCGGCTGGACGGCGAACATTCCGGGCTTCGGGCTTCTCGCCGATCAGTTCAAAGACCCGGCCCTGCACGTCTGGACCTATGACGCCAACACCATGGCGCCGTCCCTCTTCGGGCCCGGCGGCCGGGTGCCTCTGAAACCCTTCGCCGGCACCATCGGCGTAGCGCCGGCCGAGCCGGGCCTTCATTCCGTGGTGCCACCACGCCGCGTCGGCGGCAATCTCGACATTCGCGACCTGACCGCGGGCGTCACGCTCTACCTGCCGGTCGACGTCGAGGGTGCGCTTTTCTCGATCGGCGATACGCACGCCGCCCAAGGGGATGGCGAAGTCTGCGGCACGGCCATCGAGAGCCAGATGAACGTCGAGGCGACCATCGAACTCGTCAAGGACGCCCGCCTACAAAGCCCGCGCTTCACCACGACGGAGCCGGTAACCCGCCATCTCGACGGCATGGGCTACGAGGTGACCACCGGAATCGGCCCCGACCTGATGACGGGCGCGCGCGAAAGCGTGATGCGGATGATCGACCTTCTGGTCGCCGAACATGGCATGAACCCGGTCGATGCCTATATGCTCTGCTCGGTCTGCGGGGATCTCCGAATCAGCGAAATCGTCGACATGCCGAACTGGGTCGTGTCCTTCTATTTCCCGAGGATCGTATTTTCGTGACGGTCTCGGCCTTGGTCACTCCGCCGGTCCTCACCGTCGACCGGCTGTGCGTCGATGCGCGAACGCCGGAAGGCTTGCGGCGAGTGATCGACGACATCAGCTTTGCGCTGGCCGTTGGGGAAACGCTGTGCATCGCCGGCGAGAGCGGATCGGGCAAATCCGTGACATCGCTCGCGATCATGGGTCTTCTACCAAAAGCCTCGTTGCAGATCGCCGCCGGCAGCATCTCGCTGCAGGGTCGGGAGCTCTCGCGCCTGTCCAACAGCGCCATGCGCAGCGTGCGTGGCGGCGATATCGCAATGGTGTTTCAGGAACCGATGACATCGCTCAACCCGGTCATGTCGATCGGCACGCAACTGACCGAAGCGATCCGCGAGCATCAGGGCTCCGAGGGAAAAAGCGCCGAAGCCGTCGCCTTGCGAATGCTCGATGCCGTCGAGATGACCGAGCCCGCCAGGCGGCTGAAGCAGTTTCCCCACGAATTGTCCGGCGGCATGCGCCAGCGGGTGATGATCGCCATGGCGCTGTCGTGCCGGCCGAAAGTGCTGATCGCCGACGAGCCGACGACGGCGCTCGATGTCACCGTGCAGGCGCAGATCCTCAAGCTGATCAACGGGTTGAAGCGCGAGTTCGGCGCCTCGATCATCCTGATCACGCATGATATGGGCGTCGTCGCCCAGATGGCCGACCGTGTCGTCATCATGCAATCCGGCCGCATCATCGAGCAGGGCGACGTCGTGCCGCTTTTCAACGCGCCGCGCGAGCGCTACACACGCGAGCTTCTGGCAGCCGTGCCGCGGCTCGGCGCTCATGCCGGAACCGATGGCCCGCCGCGGGTCAGCCCGCAGACCGCACCAAATCCCCCGCTCGATCCCCAGCCCATCCTGACCGTCCAGAAACTTGCGGTCACCTATGGCAGGGCGACGGGTTGGCTCTTCGGCAAAACGCCGTCTCTGCCGGTCGTTAGCGATGTGTCCTTCGAGATCCTTCCCGGCCAGACGCTCGGCCTTGTCGGCGAAAGCGGGTCCGGCAAGTCCACGACCGGCAAGGCCGTGCTCGGCCTCATTCCCTTGGACGGCAATGTGGTCATCGACGGACGGAATATCGGCGGCTTGAGCCAGCGCCAGATGCGGCCGGTGCGACGCTGTGCGCAGATGATCTTTCAGGACCCCTATGCCTCGCTCGACCCGCGCATGGCCGTCGGAGCGGCCATTGCCGAACCCTTGATCATCCACGGACTGGCCAACAAGGGCGAGAGGGATGACCGGGTCGCGGAACTGCTGCGCCGCGTCGGACTGCCGCCCGAGGCGGCCAGCCGCTATCCGCACGAGTTCTCCGGCGGCCAGCGCCAGCGGATCTGCATTGCCCGGGCCTTGACCCTCGGTCCGAAACTGATCGTTGCGGATGAAAGCGTGGCAGCGCTCGATGTCTCCGTTCGCGGCCGCGTGCTCGATCTCATGCTGGAACTGCAGGAAACGATGGGGCTCGCCTATCTCTTGATCTCGCACGACATGGCAGTGATCGAGCGAATGTCCCACAACGTCGCGGTCATGCGGTCGGGACGCATCGTCGAAATGGGCTCGCGCCGCGCCGTGTTCGAAGATCCACAGGATGCCTATACGCGGGCATTGATGAAAGCCGTCCCCATTCCGGATCCGGAGCGCCGTCAAGCGTCCTGATAGAGCATGGGTCGGATGGCGAATATGCGTCTCGTCGCGGAACGGCGGCCGCTGCCGGCCGCCGTTCCGCTGGCGGTCACTTCACCGCCTTGGCCGCGTCCTCGATGACCTTCGCAACGGCCTCGGCCTGCGAGATGTAGAGGGCGTGACTGCCTTCGATCTCGGTGATCTTGGCACCTGAGCGCTTGTACATCCAGCGCTGAAGGTCGGGGCTCAGCGTCATGTCCTTCGTGGCGACGATGCCGTAGCTCGGCTTGTCGTGCCAGGCGGCGACCGGGACCTGCGCCGTGAAGGCGGCGACCGCCACCGGCATCTGGGCACGGGCCATGAACTCCGCCTGATCTTTGGGCAGATCGGCGCCGAAATCGGCCGGGAACTTTACCGGGTCGAGGAACAGGAAGGCGTCCTTGGTCGGCTTGATATCATTGCTTGGCGATGGCATCGACTGCACCAGCTGGCCGGTGCTTTCGCCCTTTTCCGGCTGAAGCGCGGCGACGTAGACGAGTGCCTTGACCTTCGGATCGTCGCCCGCAGCCGTGATGATCGTCCCGCCATAGCTGTGGCCGACGAGAACGACGTCGCCATCCTGTCGGTCGAGGACACGTCTGGTGGCCGCGACATCGTGGTCGAGTCCGGTCATCGGCTGCTGGACGATGCTGACAGTGTAGCCGTCGCGGGTGAGGACGTCATAGACGCCGCGCCATCCGGAGCCGTCCACGAGCGCGCCATGGACCAGCACGATGTTGCGCGCATCGGCAAAGGCCGGCGCCGTCACGGCAGCCGAGGAAAGAAGGAGGGCCGTCAGGCCGAGGGCTGCTTGGCGAAGAATGGACATGGTCGATACGCCTTCATGGTTTCGTTCGGGGTCGTTGGTGCGTCGTGGCTCGCACGGGTGGATCGCCGCTCTACGGCAGCCATCCACCCGTTGTCTGGCTGTTCCGCCCGCCGGGCGGCGATTAGTGTCGGATCGTGAAATCGACGTCGACGCTGGCCTTGATGGCGTTCGAGTAGGGGCAGATGCCGTGGGTGACCTCAACCAGCTTCTGCGCGTCGGCATCGTCCAGTCCCGGGAGGTAGACATCGAGGGCCGCCGTGATCCCGAACCCGCCTTCCGACCGCGGGCCGATACCGATGGTGGCTGCGACGGTCGAGCCGTCGGGAACCTTGGTCTTGAGCTGCGAGGCGGCGACGCGCATCGCGCCGAGGAAGCAGGCGGAATAGCCGAGCGCAAAGAGCTTTTCCGGGTTGGCGCCATCACCACCGGGACCGCCGAGTTCCTTGGGAACAACGAGCTGCAGGTCGAGCGTGCCATCGGAAAGCGCGGTTTTGCCGTCACGGCCGCCGCCGGACGCCGTTGCGCTGGTCTTGTACTTTGCATCAACAGACATAGTCTTCTCCTCAGGTGAAATTCGTTGGCTAGCAATTGGATTGCGCACACTACATACCATCATCGACTTACCCATGTCAATTTCCTGCAATTGTTTTGTGCGCAATATAATGGTCGCGGGTAGACGCGTGTTTGATGCGGCTCCGGCCCGTTCGTCGGTCGCCATCATCTCGCCAACGCAGACGTTCGCCGTCTCCATCAATGTATTGTTAAGTCTTCGTTGACCATAATCTTGGCCAGACGAACGGGCCGGCGGCGAACGCCGGTCTTCCCTGTGTCTCGCAGAGATTGGAAACGCCGTGTTTGACCGTCCCGTGGCCGCCTCTCTCGCCGGCCTGCTCCCGCCCGGCGCCCGCAGGGCTCTCGAAGCCGCGGCACGGTGTACTGCGCGCGTATCGGCCATCGTCGCCATCGCGCTATCGGCGCTCACGCTCGGCGCCTTCGAGGCGATGGCCGAGGATCGCGCTCTGAAACTGTTCTTTACCCACACGGGCGAGCGGGCGACGATCATCTTCAAGCGGGACGGGCAATACGATGCGAAGGGGCTTGCGCAGGTCAACCGGCTGTTGCGCGACTGGCGCCGCAACGAGCCCGCCCGCATGGACCCCCGTCTGCTCGACCTCGTCTGGGAGGTCTACGCGCGCAGCGGTGCCAAGAGCCACATCAACATCGTTTCGGCCTATCGTTCGCCCGCCACCAACAGCATGCTTCGCGGCCGGTCCCGCAGCTCGGGCGTCGCCAAGAACAGCCAACACACGCTGGGCAAGGCCATGGACTTCTTCATTCCCGGCGTGAGCCTGGCGAAGCTCCGTTCGATCGCCATGCAGCTGCAGGCCGGCGGCGTCGGCTACTACCCGACATCCGGCACGCCCTTCGTCCATCTCGATGTCGGCAATGTGCGTGCATGGCCGCGGATGTCGCGCCAGGAGCTCGTTCGCATCTTCCCGGACGGCAAGACACTGCATCTGCCCTCGGACGGGCGAGCCTTGCCGGGCTACGACACCGCCATGACGGACTATAAGCGCCGGGTCACCGCCAAGTCGATCGTCATGGCGACACGTGCGGATGCGCGCCCATCATCCGGGACGACGTCGAAAACCGGCGCGGGCCTCGTTACCGCCCTGCTGCCGACACACAGAAGCCGTGCCCAGGAAGCGCTCGATCTCCAGACGCGGCCGGTACCGGACACCCGCCCGGCCGTCTTTGCCGATCTCGCAGCGCTCAGCGTGCCCGTTCCCACGTTCCGCGCGCCCGTGATGCAAGAACAGACCGCGACGGGGCCGGAGGGTGAACGGAGCGCCACACCCCCGAGCACGTCCGCTTTCGTGCCCTCCCCGCTGTTCATGGCCCGCGCGGGGCTCGCGCTCGCCGGGCGCACCCTGCGACAGCCAACATCTGCGGAGACAACCCTTGCTGCTCAACGGCAGACCGCGCCGCCTGCATGGACCGTCTCCGGCGGTTCGTTGCTCGGCTGGGCGCTGGCCCGTACCGACACGCTCCACCGCCTCGCGCTTCCGGGACATCTGCGGCGTGGCAATGCGGCCGCCGCCAGCGCGTCTATCGGCGCCGACGAGATCTCCGGACATCGCCGCGGCGCATCCGTTCCGTCGGTTCCGTTTCGTGCGGATCGCTTCGCGCGGGACGGCTGACGCCGCCTGCCATCATGCCAGATGCGCGCGTACCGGATGATCCCGGCCGCGGATATCAACCGTCAGCATGCGGGTAAAGCTGCGACCGGGCGGGATCCCTCCTGCAGCCTGCAGGCAGGCGTCCGACACCACGAGCCGACCCTCAAGATCCCGCGTAGCGCGCTCCAGCCGGCTTGCTACATTGACGACGTCGCCGATGACGGTGAATTCCCGGCGTTCGCTTGTCCCCACATTGCCGACGATTACCTCGCCGAAGTGCAGACCGATCGCCACCCGCACCGGCTCGGCTCCGCGCAACAGCCGCTTGGCATTCCACGCCGCATAGGCGTCCAGAAGATCGAAGGCGCAGGAAAACGCGCGCCCGCCCGCATCGGGCTGCGGCTCGACGCCGCCAAAGGTCGCCATGAAGCCATCGCCGAGGAACTTGTCGAGCGTGCCGCCGCAGGCAAAAAGCACATCGCATCCGCGTTTCTGAAAACTGCGCAGAAGCGCCAGCGCCTGCTCGGGCGAACGCTTCTCCGCCATGCGCGTAAAGCCGACGATATCCACGAACATCACCGCGACCGCGCGCTTGGAAGGCGCGCCGAAACTCGAAACACCGTCTCCCATGGCATGTGCGACATCGGGCGACACATAGCGTGCAAGAGATTCCCGGACGGCATTGTCCTTGATCTGGGCGATCAGCGTGTTGCGACTGCGCAGAACCGCAATGGCGAGAAACAGCGTGAAGAGGCCGGTCGTCACCACCTGCACCCACATCTGGGTAAGGCCGACGAAATAGGGATCGAGGAAGCGGCCCAGCGCCTGCATCTCCGTCAGGTCGCCGGCATCCGTGAACCGCACGGTATCCACCCTGTCATAGATCGTGTTGATGCCGAAGGACCAGACCGCAATGATGATACCCCCGGTCCAGACGACGAGGATCGGCGAATAGGTCAGCGCGGATTCGGCGAGCAGCAGAAGCACATAAAGAAATTCCGGTCCCCGCGTCCGTGTCTGGATCGGCCAGTCGGACGCAAAGTCGCCGAAAGGCGGCAGAAGGATGGTGGACGTGATGAGGGCGACGTCGAGGATGGTGCAGGCGAGCTTGATCGTCCAGGCGGCCGGATGGCGTCGGGTTGCGTAGGGAATATAGCTTAGGGCAAGGAAGGTGAGACTAACGGAGAGATAGTAGATGTTGCGCGGCCAGGCGGTGCTGATCAGCAGCCACAGCGCGATGACGGCCACGGCGCAGAGCCGGACGCGGAACGCGGTCGCCAGGCCCGCGAGTTCCGCATCGTGCAGCCGCCGCGACTGCTCGTCGGAGGTCGAGCGCCCCGGTAACGCGGCAGACAGTTGAAGCTGAAGCCATTCGAGCATCGGATGAAGTCACTCCCTGCAGCTGCCGTATGCCGCCCTCCACAGATATTGCTACATCAGGTGCGTGCTCTTTGACATCCGTAAGATCTCGAGAAGATTTCCGAGCCATGAGATTTCCGGATGTGCGACGGGGCGAGACGATCCGGCCCGCACGGCTCGATGGGCGCAAGAGAGCGCGGCCGATCTCGCCTGGAAGCGGCGTGGCACAGGCGAGACGGGGATGGCATTGAGGCTTCAGGCCGCTCGCTCGACACGGCTTTGGCCACACGGGCGGGCGGTCCGTGCATGGCGCCTGAAGCGCGCTCGGCTATCCTCGCGCGCCGTCATCGGAGAACGGCGACCGGAAAGGCTTGCCCCTAAACGTATGCTAGCACCCCGCGCACTGGCGCAGGGCACTGATTTCCCGGGATAGGTCCCGGATGCGGACTGTCAGATCCTGCCGCGTACCGTCGTCCACCTCCTCATCGCCGAGGCAACGACGCTCCTCGTGGAGAAACAGGCGGGTTTCCAGATCGTCGCGCAGACTTTCCAGCCGCAGGACATGTCTTACGCCTGCCATATCGTTCCTCCTGCGAGGTTGCGTCGCCGCCACGCCATCGATTGCGGGTCAGAAGGCCGGAGCGGGGATCCAGTCGGCCGTCACGGCCGCGCTGGTCGAGAAGGCCGGGATCTTCCGGGCAAGGTCCTCGATCGTCTGGACCCCGGCTGTGCGAAGCTCGTCCTGCGTGATCAGCAGAGGCTCCACGACGATCCGCGGCGGCACGGGCTGGCCAGCGATCTGCAGCGCCGCCGCGCGGATCGAAACCGCGCCGACGACGGCCGGGTTGGTCGCAGCCGTCGCGACCCAGGGGCTGCCGGTCTCGGTGATCTCCTGGATATCGGCGGTGGAGACGTCCGCCGAATAGATCTTTACCGCGTCGGACCGGCCAAGATCGGCAAGCGCCAGCTTCACACCACGCGCAAACTCGTCATAGGGCGCAAAGACGACAGTAATATCCGGGTTTGCCTGCAGCGCCGCCTTGGCCTGATCGGCAGTCGTCGCGGCCGTGGTGTCGCTGACGCTGCCGAAATGCGCCTTCTGCTCGATGCCGGGATGCGCGGTCTTCACCTTTTCCCAGATCTCGTTGCGCCGGTCGAGCGGTGCGAAGCCGGCGACATAGACATAGCCCGCCTTGAAGGCCGTGCCGTTGTCCTTGATGGCTTTGTGGAGAGCGAGTTCGGCGAGGCGGTGGTCGGATTGCTCCACCTGCGGGATCTTCGGATTGTCGAGATTGACGTCGAAGGCGACGACCTTGATATTCTTGCTCAAGGCCTGTTCGACCACATCGCCCAGCGATTCCGGCAAGCCGTGATCGATCACGATGCCATCGACGCCGAGATTGATGGCCTGCAGAATCTGCTCGCGCTGTTCGCTCGCATTCTGGCGGCCGGGAAACACCCGGAGATCGACGCCGAGCGCCTTGGCCTGCGCCTCCGCTCCCGCCTGATAGGCCTGGAAGAAGTCACCGGCGGAAATGTAGCTGATCAGAGCAATCTTTGCGCCGCCCTTGTCGAACGGTGCCGGCGCGCCGGGAAGTCCCGCGGCCTGCGCGGGCAGCGCGAGGAAGAGAGGGAGCGTGGCGGTGGAGAGGGCGAGACGGAGGAAGGGCTTCATGGTCGTGGGTTCCCGTTGGACGACGCCGGATCGAGCGTTCACCTATCAGGCCATGTTGTCTATTATTTTGGTAGAGAATAAATATCGTCATTCCTTGCGTTTGCGGATGCATTTTACAAATGCCGCGCAGGGCGTAGAACGCTGCGCGCCAACGCCCCGTCTCTCTGTGGCTTCAGCAAAGGCGACCGCCGCCGGGGCCACGCAATAATATTCTACAAATGTACTCGACAATGACCGGAGCACGCCTTGCCGGAGGTTCATGGGTACGGCACGCCTTGCCGAACATCCGGAGACCCCGCCATGCCGCTACTCGACATTCGTTCGATTTCCCTCTCCTTCGGCTCCACGCGCGCGCTGGATGCGGCGTCGCTCCGTGTCGAGACGGGAGAAATCGTCGCCCTGATGGGCGCAAACGGCGCGGGCAAATCGACGCTCGTGAAAATTCTCTCCGGCGTTCAGAATGCCGATGGCGGCGAGATTCTCTGGAAAGAGTCGCCTTACGCCCCGGCGAGCCCAGCGGAAGCCGCGCGCGCCGGAGTGGTCACCGTGCACCAGTCGACGGATGTCGTCGGCATTCCCGATCTCACCGTTGCCGACGCGTTGCTGCTCGACCGCTTCATCGACGGCCGTCAGCCCTTCTTTCTCTCCTCGGCCTCGGTTCGCCGATCGGCTGCCCGTCTTCTGAAGGACACCGGCATCGACCTGCCGCTCGATCGTCGCTTCGGCGATCTCGGCACGGCGGATCGACAGTTGGTGGCCATCGCCCGCGCGCGCTCCAACAAGGCCGAACTGCTGATCCTCGACGAGCCCACCGCGAGCCTTTCGTCGCTGGAAAGCCATCGGCTCTATGCGCTTCTGCAGGGTCTGAAGGCGCAAGGCCTGGCCATTCTCTACATCTCCCACCGCACGGCCGATCTTCAGGCCCTGGCCGATCGCGTCGTCGTCCTGCGCAATGGACGCGACGTCGGGCACTTCGCGCGACCGATCGATTTCGACGCCGCCATCGAAGCCATGATCGGGCGGCCGCTTCCCACGACCGAAACACGGGCGGCGGCGGCACCCGGCACACCTCTCCTGCAGCTTCGCGGCGTTATGCTCCGGCCCGACGGGGTACCGTTCGACCTGACCCTTCACGAGGGCGAGATCGTCGCCATCACGGGCGTCCTCGGTGCGGGCAAGAGCCGGCTCCTTTCGACCCTGTTCGGCGTCTATCCCTTACCGTCCGGCACCATGACGCTCGCCGGCCTGCCCTACCGTCCGAGGGGACCGGCCGACGCCATCGCCGCCGGCGTCGTCATGGCCGCCGAGGATCGCCATCGCTCCTCTTTCATGCCGCCGGGCTGGCCGGGCGAGAGCATCGCCGAAACGATCAGCCTGCCGCACCTTTCCCGCTGGTATCCCGCGGGCCTCATCGACGCACGACGGGAAAGCCGCGAGGCCGCGACGGCCATCGAGAGGCTGGGCATCAAGGCCCGCGGTCCGAATGCCTCGGTCTGGTCGCTCTCCGGCGGCAACCAGCAGAAAGTGGTGCTCGGCCGTTGGGACGCCGCCGACAGCCGCATTCTGCTGCTCGACGAACCCTTTCAGGGGGTCGATGTCGGCGCCCGTCAGGATATCATCGACGCGCTGCGCCGCCAGCGGGGACGCGCCACGCTGATTGTAACGTCCGACCCGGACGAGGCCCACGCCGTCGCCGACCGCGTCCTCACCCTCTCCCGCCACACGATCGAGACCTTCACGCACCGCGACACCCGTGCGCTGCCCGCGTTCCGCGACCAAAAGGAAGACGCATGACCTCGCAGGACACCGGACACGCCGCCCCTCCCCTCGATCCGCACGGGGCTGCCTCATCCCGCCGACCCGGATGGGATGCCATCCGCGAGGCGGTCCGGGCCAGCGCCGTCTTCCTGTTGCTGGCCGGCCTGCTGATCGTCTTTTCCGTCGCGCAACCCGCCTTTCTGACGGTCGGAAACCTGATGAGCATCCTGCAAGGCGTCTCCGTCGTCGCCATCATCGGTGCGGGCGTGACCGTGACGCTCGCTATCGGCGGTTTCGACCTGTCGGTCGGCGCCGTCGCGGCCTCCAGCGTCATGGCCGCGAGCTATGCGATGATCGTGCTCGGCCTCGATGCGACGGAAACGGTGCCGCTCGTGGTCGCCTTCGGCGCCCTCGTCGGCTTGTTCAACGCGCTGCTGATCGTCCGCCTGAGGGTGCCCGATCTGCTCGCCACGCTTTCGACGATGTTCCTTCTCACGGGCTTGCAACTGATCCCGACCGCGGGTCGCTCGATCTCGGCCGGCCTCATCCTGCCGGACGGCACGACGGCCACAGGAAGGGTCGATCCGGCCTTCCTGCTGATCGGGCGGTCCAGCCTCTGGGGAACCATCCCCGTTCCCGTGGTTCTCATGGCGGCGTTTGCCGTCGTTCTCTTCGTTCTCACCGAAAAGACCCGCTTCGGCCGCGTCCTCTTCGCCACGGGCGGCAACGAAATCGCTGCGCGGCTCGCGGGCGCGAACACAGCACGCATCAAGATCATCGCCTATAGTCTCTCCGGCGCCCTGGCCTCCGTCGGCGGTATCATTGTCGCGGCCCGCGTCGGTCGCGGCGATGTCTCCTCCGGCGCGTCTCTCCTCATGGATTCGGTCGCCGCGTCGCTGATCGGCTTTGCCGTGCTCGGCCTGCGCCGTCCGAATGTCTTCGGCACCATCATCGGCGCCGTATTCGTCGGCGTGCTGCTGAACGGGCTGACGATGCTGAACGCCCCCTACTACACCCAGGACTTCATCAAGGGCGCCGTGCTCGTCGGAGCGCTGGCGCTAACCTACGGTGTTGCGAGAAACCGGGCATAATCCGAAACGAATTCGCCGGCTGACGCGTCTGCGTCGGCCGGCGAGATCTTGATATCAAAGGCCACCGCCATCCGGGACAGGCCCGGATGGCGGTGGGTGTTTTAGATCGACTGGTAGGCCAGAATGATCGCGTTCGTCTGCTCGGTGTTGAACGCCGCGATCTGGGTCGAGGTGAAGGCCACCTGCTGTGCGGTTGTCAGGCTGCCGATATCCGAAGTCGAGAGCCCTGCGAGCGCCTTGACGTTGATAGCGGCGATGTCACCCGTCGAGAAGGCCAGGAGATCCTGCGAAGACAGGGCGGCAATCGCTGCCGAGCCGAGCGCTGCAACCTGGGTGGAGGTCAGGGCGCCGATCTGATCCGACGACATGGCATCCAGCTGGGCGGTCGAGAGTGCGGCGACGGCTGCCGTGCTCAAGGCCGAGACCTGCGAGGTCGAGAGCGAAGCCACACCCTCAGTGGTGAGAGCACCGATCTGAGCCGAGGTCAGGGCACCGGTCTGCGCGGTCGTCAGACCGTCGATCTGGGCGGTCGAAAGCGCCTTGATCTGCGCCGTGGAGAGCGCATTGGTCTGTGCCGTCGTCAGACCACCGAGCTGGGTGGAGGTCAGGACGGCGACGTTTGCCGTGGACAGGCTGGCGACCGCCTTGGCGCTG
>UBPA01000003.1 GCA_900467185.1 Hyphomicrobiales bacterium
CGACTGCCGACTGCCGACTGCCAACTCCCGCCCCTCACCCTCCAACGCAAAAAGGGCGCCGCTCGCGCAACGCCCTTCCCGCCCAGGCTCTCGCCCGCCTCAGCTCTGGCCTCAGGCCGCCCGCCGCACCGATCGCTCCCCGGCCCCGCCCAGGCGGAACGTCTGCAGCAGATCCTTCAGCGTTCGGCTTTCCTGCGCCAGCGTCTGGCTCGCCGCGGTGGTTTCCTCCACCATGGCCGCGTTCTGCTGGGTCATCTGGTCCATGCTGTTGACGGCGACGTTGACCTCCTGCAGGCCGGTCGCCTGCTCGCGGGCGGCGGTGGCGATGGAAGCGACGTGGTCGTTGACGCGGTTGACCAGCGTTTCGATCTCCATCAGCGCGTCGCCGGTCGAGCGGACGAGGGCGACGCCGCTTTCCACCTCGCCGGTCGAGCTGCGGATCAGCTCCTTGATCTCCTTGGCCGCCTGCGCGGAGCGCTGGGCCAGCTCGCGCACCTCCTGGGCGACGACGGCGAAGCCCCGGCCCGCCTCGCCGGCCCGCGCCGCCTCGACGCCGGCATTCAGCGCCAGCAGGTTGGTCTGGAAGGCGATCTCGTCGATCACGCCGATGATCTGGCCGATGCGCGCCGAGGAGCCCTCGATCCGGCTCATGGCCGCGATGGCGCTGCGCACGATTTCGCCGGATTTCGCCGCGCTCGATTTTGTCTCCGCCACCATGCTGCGCGCCTCGCCGGCCCGCTCGGAGGCGTTGCGCACCGTGGAGGTGATCTGGTCGAGCGCCGCCGCCGTCTCCTCCAGTGCCGCCGCCTGCTGCTCCGTGCGCCGCGACAGGTTGCCGGCCGCCTCGGAAATGTCGCCGGCATTCTCGTGCACGACGTCGGTGGAGTGCGCGATGGACCGCACGGCACCGGCCAGCGCGGCGACCGCCTGATTGAAGTCGTCGCGCAGCTTGGCATATTCCGGCGAGATCTGGTCGATCTGCGCCGTCAGGTCGCCGCTGGCCAGCGCTTCCAGCGCCGCGCCGATGGTGGCCATGGCGTCGGCCTGCGCCTGCGTCTGGCGTGCCGTCCGCGCCTCGTTACCGCGACGCTCGGTCTCAATCTCGCCTTGCTGCGCCGCCTCGCGGCCGCGCAGGGCGATCCGCTCGGACACGCTGTCGCGCAGCACGCGGAGCGCACTTGCCATCTGGCCGATCTCGTCGCCGCGATCCGTCTCCGGCACCGGCGACGAGACGTCCTCGCGCGAGATCGCCAGCATCGAGGCCTTCAGCCGCTCCACCGGGCCGACAACGCTGCGCACGACCGCGAGCGCAACGCCGAGGATCAGCAGACCGGCAACGCCGGAGATTACGGAAAGCTGGATCAGCCCCTGCCGGAACATCGCCGCGAGATCGTCCGCATAGACCCCGGTGCCGACCACCCAGCCCCAGGGCTTGAAGCCGATGACGTAGGAATATTTCAGGACCGGGGTATCGACGCCGGGCTTCGGCCAGTGATACTCGACGGTGCCCTGCCCGTTCGCCGCGACGACCTTGACGAATTCCACGAAGATCTTCTTGCCGTCCGTGTCGGCCAGGCCGCTCTGGTCCGTGCCGTTCATCTCCGGCTTGATCGGATGCATGAGCACGCGCGACTGCATGTCGTTGATCCAGAGATAGCCGTTGTTCTGGAAGCGCATGGCGCGGACCGCGTCGAGCGCGGCGGCCTGTGCGGCGTCTTGCGTCATTTTACCGGCCGTCTCCAGCCCGTTGTAATAGGTGAAGATGCCGATGGCGCTCTCGTCCATCGCCGCCAGCATGGCCTTGCGCTCGTCCACCAGCCGGTCATGCGCCTGGAGCAGCGAAAACGTCATGGCACCCGCCATGATCAGCAATGCCATCGCCACCAGCGCATAGAGCCGCACGGAAATTCGAAAATACTTCATTGTCCAGTCCCCCATCTTTTCAATTCAGAAGGAGAAGATGCTGTGAAAATGGTTTCTAATGTATGAGCAATGCGTCGCAAAGTTGTACAAAATGCGCGAAGACGACCCGGGCCGAGAGTCCGCAGCGAACCCGTGACAAACACGATTGCCCCTCCGGGCGTCGTACACGATGTGTTCTTCTCCCCTTCACTTTCGCCGAGACTCTCTCCATATTTCCGCCATGGCCAGATCCCCGAAGAAAACAGCTGCTTCCCCGCGTGAGACATCCGGGTTCGAGGAAGCCCCGCAGGCGCCGTTCGAAGGCGCTCCCCTGTCCAGCCCCTCGGCCGGTTCGGTCTCCGACTGGGTGAAACAGCTCGAAGCCGAGGCCGAGGCGACCTCGCACGAGACCCGGCGCGATGTCGCGTCGAAGGCCGGCAAGCACCGCAAGCAGGTCGAGATCGCCGCCGCCAAGGCGAAGGCGAAGCCGGTCGAGCCCGCCCTCAAGACGTCGAAATCCGCGCGTGGCACCTCCATGGGCGGCGCCAGCGATCCGAAGTCGCGCGCCGCCGCCGGCCTGCCCGCCGTCTCCGGCATGGATATCTCGCTGGAGGATTCCGCCACGCTTGCCCCCGGCGCCGTCACCGCCACGGTGGATGCGCTGGCGAGCCTGATCGAGAGCGGCAATCCGCTGTTCAAGGACGGCAAGATGTGGACGCCGCACCGGCCCGCCCGCCCGTCGAAGTCCGAAGGCGGCATCAGCATCGAGATGGTCAGCGAGTACCAGCCGGCCGGCGACCAGCCGACCGCCATCAAGGATCTCGTGGAGGGCCTGAACAGCGGCGAGCGCAGCCAGGTCCTGCTCGGCGTCACCGGCTCCGGCAAGACCTTCACCATGGCCAAGGTGATCGAGGCGACGCAGCGCCCCGCCGTCATCCTCGCGCCCAACAAGACGCTGGCGGCGCAGCTCTATTCCGAGTTCAAGAACTTCTTCCCCAACAATGCGGTGGAGTATTTCGTCTCCTATTACGACTACTACCAGCCGGAAGCCTATGTGCCGCGGTCCGATACCTTCATCGAGAAGGAAAGCTCGATCAACGAGCAGATCGACCGCATGCGCCACTCCGCCACCCGCTCGCTGCTGGAGCGCGACGACGTCATCATCGTCGCCTCGGTCTCCTGCATCTACGGTATCGGCTCGGTGGAAACCTACACCGCCATGGCGTTCCAGATGTCGGTCGGCGACCGGCTCGACCAGCGCCAGCTGCTGGCCGACCTCGTCGCCCAGCAGTACAAGCGCCGCGACATGGACTTTCAGCGCGGCAGTTTTCGCGTGCGCGGCGATACGATCGAGCTCTTCCCGGCCCACCTTGAAGACGCGGCCTGGCGCATCTCCATGTTCGGCGACGAGATCGACGCCATCACCGAGTTCGACCCGCTGACCGGCACCAAGACCGGCGACCTCCGGTCGGTCAAGATCTACGCCAACAGCCACTATGTCACCCCGCGCCCGACGCTGAACGCCGCCATCAAATCGATCAAGGAGGAGCTGAAGCTGCGCCTGGCCGAGCTGGAAAAGGCCGGCCGCCTGCTGGAAGCCCAGCGGCTGGAGCAGCGCACCCGCTACGACATCGAGATGCTGGAAGCCACCGGCTCCTGCGCCGGCATCGAGAACTATTCGCGCTATCTCACCGGCCGCCGCCCCGGCGAGCCGCCGCCGACCCTGTTCGAATACATCCCCGACAATGCCCTGCTCTTCATCGACGAAAGCCACGTCTCCGTCAGCCAGATCGGCGGCATGTACCGGGGCGACTTCAGACGAAAGGCAACCTTGGCCGAATACGGCTTCCGCCTGCCCTCCTGCATGGACAACCGGCCGCTCCGCTTCGAGGAATGGGACGCCATGCGCCCCAACACCATCGCCGTCTCCGCCACGCCGGGCGCCTGGGAGATGGACCAGTCCGGCGGCGTCTTCGCCGAGCAGGTCATCCGCCCCACGGGCCTCATCGATCCCCCGGTCGAGGTCCGCCCGGCCAAGAGCCAGGTGGACGACGTGCTGGGCGAGATCCGCGACACCGCCGCCAAGGGCTATCGCACGCTCTGCACCGTGCTGACCAAGCGCATGGCCGAGGATCTCACCGAATATCTGCACGAGCAGGGCATCCGCGTCCGCTACATGCACTCCGACATCGACACGCTGGAGCGCATCGAGATCATCCGCGATCTCCGCCTCGGCGCCTTCGACGTCCTCGTCGGCATCAACCTGCTGCGCGAGGGTCTCGACATCCCGGAATGCGGTTTCGTCGCCATTCTCGATGCCGACAAGGAAGGGTTCCTCCGCTCGGAAACCTCCCTCGTCCAGACCATCGGCCGCGCGGCGCGCAATGTCGACGGCAAGGTCGTGCTCTATGCCGACAAGGTCACCGGCTCCATGCAGCGCGCCATGGACGAGACCTCCCGCCGCCGCGAGAAGCAGATGGCCTATAACGAGGCCCACGGCATCACCCCGGAATCGGTCAAGGCGAAGATCTCCGACATTCTCGACTCGGTCTACGAGCGCGACCATGTCCGCGCCGACATCGCCGGCGCCTCGGGCAAGGGCTTTGCCAGCGGCGGCCACATGGTCGGCAACAACCTCGCCGCCCATCTCGAAGCGCTCGAAAAACAGATGCGCAACGCCGCCACCGACCTCGACTTCGAAACCGCCGCCCGCCTGCGCGACGAAATCAAGCGCCTCAAGGCCAGCGAGCTGGCAACGATGGACGACCCGATGGCCCGCCAGGAAGCCAAGGCACAGGAAGGTTTCGTCAGCAAAGCCGACCAGAAGAGCGCGAAGGCAAGAGACGCGGCGAAGGGGCAGGAAGTCGCTACAGGTAAATCGAAAGCTGCGCGAGATCCGGATGCTACGGCAGGCGAGGACGCGGACAGCGCCACGGGCGCCCTCCCTTCTCCCCGTACGCGGGGAGAAGGTGCCCAAAGGGCGGATGAGGGGCAGCCCCACCCCGCACCCTCCCTCTTCCGCCAGAACAGCCTCGACAATATGGGCCCCGGCACCGACACCGAACGCCCCCTCTTCCGCCGCAACGACCTCGACGAAATGACCGTCGGCCGCACCGAAAAACCCGTCCCCGGCGCCCTCCCGGTCAAACCCGACGCCGCAAAGGCCACGAAACGCTTCTCCCCGCTGACCGAAGGCCTGCCGGAACACGCCAAAGACGACCCGCGCCCGCTGGTGCGGGCGAAGGCGGGTGTCGGAAGCTATGAGGATGCGGGGGATGTGAAGCGGCAGAAGGGCCGGACGAAGGGGAAGACGGGACGGCCGGGGCGGTGACAGAAATCCAACAAGTTCAGCTGGTTAGAATCACTGTCTTAAAATTATTCCTCAGTCCCTAGAATTTAGCAGTGCGTACAAATTGGCCACTTGATGCACAGTTATTATAGTAACAAAAAATTGCATTATTGAATAAGACTGAAAAAATAATTGAAAGAATAATTTTAAACTAAAACCATTATCTATTACATCAGAAAATTTGAAGTTTCCGCTGTCAAAATAAGTAAACAGCAGCAATAAAGACGATATCATGTGGACAAACGCAGTCCACGAAAAAACAAATATCAAATCCTGATACCCGTTGAAGTCACTTTCCGCATCCCTGGACGAATTTAATAATGACGCAAATCTTTTTGAGAAGGAGAAGCAGATTGCCATTGCAGTGACAGAGAAACCAATGACAACAGTATCATATGTAAGTAACGGACTACCGACGTCAAAATATCTTAAATCTTTTGACGTAGAGAGCCATCCGCCAGCAATAGCTAACGAGTATATCCCCGACAACCACGGGTGTGTTGTAAATAATATCCGATGACATCTCGGAATTACATCTTTTCGAAAATAAGAGTAAAACGAGTCTATCAAAAAAGAGCACTCATCATTTCCATCATCTTTTCGCGAAGCCTCATTACGTTAACTCCACCACCTTTTTCCCGATTAATTTTTGCAGTTTGACTTAAGACATGCTTATGCAACGGCAATGACGTTTCAACCTGCTCGCCGTCTTTAATGCCTTTTATTTCCGCATCAGCAAGATAAGGCTGCTCATCGTTCGCAACTTCTTTGATAAGTTCTACTATCCCACTATCTTTTCTAAGAGACTCACCTCTTGCAGCCCTCACCTCTAACTCTGCTTTTTCCCCATGTGATTCCTCAAGCAACTGCGAAATCTTAGTGTAATGATCGTCCCATCCTGCGTTCGGCTTTACCATAGTCAATGACGCAACCCGGATTCGTCTGAATTTCCCGATCTCTTTCGTAAAATCTTCACGTACGACAGGCGCAAACGTCATTCTGAAATCATTCCCGAATTGCGTAGTTAACAACTCTTCGATCACACTTGCTATAACTTCAGCTTTTGCCCCGCTTTTCACATACTCGACAAGAATTCTGCGTCCAACTGGTTTAACCAATGCGTGGGTTACAGCGCCAAGCAATTCGTGGTCTTCAAGCTCTTCGGTGCGCTTCGCCAGTTGAAAGATCCAAAATCAGCGGCTCCAGCCCTGCCTCGCCTTCCACGAAGGTTATAAAATATAGACCGTTGTTTTCCCGGATATCAGTGATCGCAACTATCAAGTCCCGCCGCTTAATTACCCTATCTTTCTTTTCCATCTGAGCAATACGGGAGAACAGGTCTTGATAATCACCTTTAAATTTTTTGCCATGAGCATGTATGGCATAAGCAAATATATTGCGGCTGATGAGCTTTGCTCTCATTTATTCTCCATTGGATTACAGAATTGATTCAGACTCATAGCATCGACGCCCTTCTAAGGGTAGGGGCATCTTTTAATATTAGATATCAATAAAATTAATACATTACATCAAGTCTCGTCGTGTTGTAAGCTCACTTTGGCGTGTCGTAATTTGGATTGTGTGAAGAACTATTCTCGTTTTGGAGGCTGAGACAGGAACAACCCACCCGCACCCCAGTTCCCTCCTGAGCCCAAACCTCAGGAGCGCCCCATGACAGCCCTCGCCGACACCTTCATCGCCGCCCTCCACCGCCTCGAATCCGACCGCGATACCGACACCATCGCCGGCCTGTTCGCAGAGGATGCCAGCCTGTCCAGTCCGCTGGTCTCCTATGAGGACGGAGGGACGGAGGCGGCGAAGACGTTCTGGTCGCATTACCGCGATGCCTTCGAGGACATTGCCTCCGAATTTCGCGCCGTGACGGAGACCGACGGCGTCGCTTTCCTCGAATGGCGCAGCCGCGGCACGGTGGCCGGCGCGGCGTTCGAATATGGCGGCGTCAGCGTGCTGGAAGAGGCGGATGGCAAGATCGCGTCGTTCCGCACCTATTTCGACAGCGCCCGCATTCCCCGCGCCCATGCGGCCGGCGCGCATGCCAGTAGCGGTGAGGACCGGGCGGCCAGGGCGGAACCGGAGATCGAACGAACGGGGAAAAACAACGGCGAGGACGATCTCGACACCGCCCAGCGCGACGCCGCCGAGCAGCGCGCCAAGGGCGGCTACAGCTGATCCCGCGCCTCTGAAAAACCGTTTATAAACAAGGCGGCCGGCCGGACACGGCCCTGCCGCAGTTCCGGTTAGTCCGCAGCCGTCGCCGGCTCGGGAGCGGCCGAAACCCGCCATGCCCCGCATTTTTGCACCCGTCCTCTTCCCCGCATCGCGCAAGCCACCGCATACTGGCCCCGTTCCGCTCTCGGATACACCGGCAGGCGTGCCGGCGAGGCGGAGCCGGCTGTGGGGTTGGAGGAACGACGTGCGCCTCCCGCATCACGGTTCGCAGAACGACCTCCCCCCGAGGCGCCGGCGCATTGCGCAAGCGATGCTCCAGTACGGTTCGGGTTTGCCTTCGCGGCATGGAGCGTCGTCTCAGGGCGCGCCTCCGGGCGCGTCGGGACGGCGGCAGAGAGGCACCTGCGGGCAGAAACCGCCGAACGGGGCGCCGGAAGGTGTCATAATTTTATCTATCAACGCGGCAGCTTCCAGCGCCCCGTCCGATCATCGGCCCGAACGGCCGGACACCACCCGATGCGCCATACCGCGAGGCCGAACCGCCTGCGTGAAGGAGACCGCATGTCCAGACGACGCAAGAGATCCGCCGCCCGTCGCGCCGAAGCACAGGCCCGACCGGCCCGCGCCGCCATCCCCGATCGCCCCGGTCAAACGCCGCCCGCCCGCCTCAAAGCCGGCCCACCGCCGGCTGCCCCCCTCAACGCCGCCCCATCTCCAGCCGGCCGCGACAACGCAGGCCCACCGCCGGCCGGCCCCCTCAACGCCGGCCCATCTCCAGCCGGCCGCGGCAAAGCCAGCCCATCGCCGGCCGGCCGCGGCAACGCAGGCCCACCGCCGGCCGGCCCCCTCAACGCCGGCTTACCGCCGGCTGGCCCCGTCGCATCCATCCCCTCACGCTCCGACTCCGCAGGTCCCGGCCCCGCAGGCCCCGACACCGCAGGCCGCGACGCCGCAGACCCCGCCACAGCAGGCCCGGCCCCGGCGCCGTCCCGCCCGTTCGAGCCGCGCAGCATCGCCTGCGCCGCCGCCGACACGGTCTTTGCGCCGGCCCTGCTCTGCGACCGCGCCCGCTGCCGCCGGCACCGGCGCTGCAGCCTGCCCGGCACGACGGAGCCCGACCTGAAGGAGGGCGTCGCTCCGCCCGTTACCATGTATCCCCGCTGCCTGCTGACGGCGCCCATCGAGGTCATCCAGGAATTCCACACAATCCTCGGCGTCGCGATGCACCTGGAAAAGCGTCTGGTTCCCGGCCTTCTCCGGCTGCTCACCGACACCAGCGAGGACAGCCCGTTCCGCGCCCACGACAACGCCATCTACGCCACCCTCCAAAGCTGCCTGCCCCGCGGCGATCCGCTCAAGGCGGAGTTCCAGGATTTCTGGCGACGGGAGGCGGCGCGGGGGAGTGGTGAGCCGTGAGCCGTGAGCCGTGAGTAGGGAATAGGGAATAGGGAATAGGGAATAGGGAATAGGGAATAGGGAATCAAAAAACCAACAAACAAGACAGTAAAAACGGCCCAAGCGAATAACCCCAAGCCTTTCTCGCCTTGTAAGGAAGACGGCCGGCAACCCAGAGAGCGCCCTTCGCCTTACCTCCCAAACGCTGTTCGCTACGCCCTATTCGCTATTCGCTACTAACCAATCCCGGCTCACGGCTCACGACTTACGGCTCACCACTCCCCCCTTCACTCCGCCGCCTCATCCCGCTCCTCGGCCCGCAACACCTCCAGCTCGTACCGATACCCCTCGAGCATCAGATAGGCCTGCTCGATCACCTCGATCTGCCCTTCCGCGCTGCGGATCGCCTCGGCGATGGATTGGGAGCGGGCGCGCAGCATGGAGCCGAGCACGTCGGCGTCCGGGCGGCGGCCGAGGCGGTCCATGTGCTGGCGCACGCGGGTGCGGTGGCGTTCCAGCTCGAGAATGTGGAAGCGGCTCTTGACGATATCGTCGGAGAGGCGGCGGCGCATGGCGGCCACGGGGTCGAAGCTGCCGGGCTCGCGCTCGTCGAGAATCACCTCGTTGACGAGCGTCTCGATCACCAGCAGGCCCTTGAGGTCGCGCGGGTCGGCCAGCTGCGGGTCGTAGCCGGTATCGTCGAAGATCTTGCGGCGCACGGGGTCGCGCAACAGGTCGTAGGCCGCCTGCAGCTTGCCGAAAGCCTCCACGTCGCCGCCCTGGTCGGGATGCGCCGTCTTCGCCACCTGGCGATAGGCCGTCTTGATCGCGGCCTCGTCGGCGTCGCGCTCCACGCCCAGCATCGCATAGGGATCGATCACCTTGCCCCCAATCCTCTCGCCGCACCGGCTGTTCCGCCGGTCTTACCATAGGGCCGGCCCCCCTTGCAGTACCCGCCCCGGCCGCCGGCATCAAGCGTTAGAGCGCCGCAGACCTGCCGCTGTGCACCGCTTCGGGACACTCCGCCCTGCATCCGACGAAAATGTGGAGGCCCGGCCTTTTTCTGCGATCCGTGGATGATCGCAGCGGCTTGCCAAGGCGCGTATTTGCTGGCAGACATATACCGTTCGGGCTGTTCATCCCGGAGACTGGACTGATGTGGTTGTGCCGCTCGGCGGCGTTCCGGTGGGGAAATCCGCTGTGGACACGGCCGAACGGCAGCATGGGGCGGATGGCCGGCAGGCCTTGCGGCTCCCATGGGCGTAGACGTTCTTTGCTCCCGTACGTGACATCCAGACGGCGTGTCCTGTTTCGACACGCATGACCGCCCGCCTCCCCGGCACCGGGGGTGCGGTTACCACATCCAGGGAAGACCAGAGGACATCCCCATGGCCACCAAAGGCATCGTAAAATTCTTCAACCAGGACAAGGGTTTTGGTTTCATCACTCCGGAAGGCGGCGCGAAGGACGTTTTCGTTCACATCTCCGCTCTCCAGGCCGCCGGCCTCCAGACGCTGAAGGACGGCCAGCAGGTCACCTTCGACACCGAGCCGGATCGCATGGGCAAGGGCCCCAAGGCCGTCAACATCAGCGCTGCCTAATCTGCCGCTGACGACATCCGGAAACGGCGCCCTTGTGGCGCCGTTTCTGTCTGTGGGGACTGCCCCTGCTGTCCGGACATTCGCGACCGCGAAAAAAATCCGCGCCGCCTCTCCCCGCGCGCAAAGCGCAGGGTAGACTGAGCCTGAAGCGATCGGGGAACCGCCGCCCCGTTTCTTTCAGCGTTCTTTGAAACCCACCCGCCGGTCTGCCCGCCGCCCCTTTACTCCGCCGCCGCGCGCGCACCCGCATCGGCGAGAACGGCCGCAAACGCCGCCGAGATCACCTCCGGCCCGGCGCCCGCCCGCGTCGCATCGGCCGACAGGATCTGGCGATACCGCCGCGCGCCCGGCCAGCCCTGAAACAGGCCCACCATGTGCCGCGTCACATGCACCAGCCGCCCGCCGTCCGCGATGTGCCCGGCCGCATAGGCCATCATCGCATCCCGCACGCCGCACCAGAAATCGGGGGATCGCCGATGCCCCGCCTCGGTGAACTCACCCGGATCGACGGCAACGGGCGCCGCCCCGGTCAGCGGATGCGGAAAGGCCCCGTCCACGCCCGTCAGCATCGCGCTATCATGATAGGCCGCCCGGCCGAGCATCACGCCGTCGAGAGAAAGAGGCGTCTCGGCATGACGAAGCTGCAATACGGCATCACCCAGCGTGTGAAGCCCGCCATTGATGCCGATGAACAGGTCGGGGTTCTCCGCCTTGATCCGGTGCACCAGCGCATAGTCGAGCGGCGGAATATCGCGATTCTCCTTGGGCGAGAGGCCCTGCAGCCAGGCCTTGCGCGCATGCACCCACACGCCGTCCACACCCGCCGCCCGCACGCGGTCGAGCAGCGCGCGCAGCGCGATCTCCGGCTCCTGGTCGTCGACGCCGATCCGGCATTTCACCGTCACGGGCACGCCGACCGCCGCCTTCATCGCCGCCACGCAGTCCGCCACCACCTCCGGCTCGCGCATCAGGCAGGCGCCGAACGTGCCGGATTGCACCCGGTCCGACGGGCAGCCGACATTCATGTTGATCTCGCTGTAGCCGAACCCCACGCCGATCCGCGCCGCTTCCGCCAGCTTGCCCGGATCGTTGCCGCCCAGCTGCAACGCCACCGACGTCTCCGCCACCGCGCACCGCAACAACCGCTCCCGATCCCCCCGCAACACGGCATCGGCAACGATCATCTCGGTATACAGCAACGCATGCGCCGACAGCTGCCGCGCCAAAAAGCGATAATGCCGATCCGTCCAGTCGATCATGGGGGCGACGGCGAAGACGGGTGGCCTGAACATGCGAGCCGTTGCTGCCGCGGGAGCGTTGTCAATGTCCGTCATCATGTCGTCTCGTCATCCGAAGGGGTCGTCGGGCAAAGCAGGCGCGCAAGGCTCGAAGCCAGGCGTTGGGCCGCACCGGCCGCCCTGCCCGTCCTTCTATCCCGCGCCATCATTGGCGCCAAGAGCCGGGCGCCCGATGCGGGAAACCCTGGCCGGGCGCCGGAAAAGAAAAAAGCCTGCCGCGGGAGGAGGTGCGGCAGGCTTTGTAAAAGGATCCAAGGGTCGGGAGGAGGTGACCCGGATCTCTCGATGCGCCCGGGAGGAGGAGGATGGGCGCTTCGATGGCTTGAAGATAATATTGCATTGCAGCAAAAACAAGATGGCGACGACGATTTTCTCCGCCAGGCTCGCCGTACCCTTACGAGGCCGCGACGAACCCCTGTCCCGACCGCAGCCCTCCTAGCGCCAGATGCGCGAGGCCAGCGTCTCCTGCCGCTCGCCGGAGCCCAGAAGATAGCCGGCGACGAAGGCCGCGGCGCCCACCAGGAGCAGCACGGACCCGGTCGCCGCCCGGTGATCCTGCGCGGTGGCGACGACGGCGCCCGCCTCGCGGTGTACGGCGGTCGCTGCGCGCTTCACCTGCGCGGCCACCGTCGTCTTGTCTTCCAGTTCGCCGGTAAATCCCGTCTTGATGTCGGACATCTCGCTGCTCCGGTTGTAGGTGATGTGAACATCTCCAACATCGCGGGGAGGAATTTTGTTCCGCAGTGCCGAAACAAACCGCGCTTTCAGGGCAATCCGTTTTTGCAGTGCAGTATAACGAGGCAAATTTTGCTCGAAAAGCCGGTTTTAATTTCCGTTTTTGGAAATTTTCTCTGGTTGCATCGTCCTGTTTCTGGCAAGCTCTTCGTGAGGTGCCTCATAAAAACCCGCTTCGCAGCCGCAAATGCCTGAGTCGCGAAAACACGTCGCAGAAAAGTGATCGGAAAAAGAGGCGAGGGAGAGAATCATGGTCGAGGATAATCTGTATCGCATCGTTGAAGTCAGCGTGAAGCGTGGCACCGACCGGCGCGATGTCGGCATCATGACGGTGCGCCAGGCTCTGGCCCTGCCCGATGTGCCGAGTCTCGAATATACCGACCCGGACCGCAAGACGCGCAGCGGCAGCCCCTTCATCACCCGCGCCCAGCTCCAGGCCTACGCCTGCCGCTGACGGCCACGACGGGGATGGACGACCGGCGACGGTTCGCGCGCCGGCCGACATCTTCTGACGTGCGGTCAAGGGCACACGAATACACCGCCCTGTCTTCCCCGCGGCTCCGTCCGGGTGCTATCCTGCCGCTGTCGTCATCAGCATCCGGATTGTCATGAACACCGTTATTCCCGCCGCCCCGCCCGTCATCCTGCCCGTTCGCGGCAGCGAGGCCGGGTTTCCCGTTCGTCGCGTCTACTGCGTCGGCCGCAACTATGCCGCCCATGCGATCGAGATGGGCCACGATCCCTCCCGCGAGCCGCCTTTCTTTTTCCAGAAGAACCCGGAAAATCTCGTCCTGCCGGCGTCGGGCTTCCCCTATCCCGCGCAGTCCGCCGACGTGCACCACGAGGTCGAGCTCGTCGTGGCACTGAAGGCCGGCGGCACGGAGATCGATCCGGCCACCGCGATGGACTGCGTCTGGGGCTATGGCGTCGGCATCGATTTCACCCGGCGCGATCTCCAGGCGGAAGCCAAGACCAAGGGCCACCCTTGGGCCGCCGCCAAGGCGTTCGAGCATTCCGGCCCCGTCTCCCCGCTCGTCGCCGCCGCGGATTGCCCCGATCCGGCCAGCGGCCGCATCCACCTCAGCGTCAACGGCGAGCCCCGGCAGGATGGCGATCTTGCGCAGATGACGTGGAAGATCCCGGAGATCATCGCCGAACTGTCCAAGCTCTTCACGCTGGCCGCCGGAGATATCATCCTCACCGGCACGCCGGCCGGCGTCAGTGCCGTCAACCGCGGCGATGTCGTCACCTGCGGCGTCGAGGGGTTCGGCGACCTCACCGTCACCATCGTCTGAACCGGTTTCCGGCTCGCCCAGCGATCGGCCGGACACCGTCCGACATATCCGGCCTGCGGGGAGACACCCCGCAGGCTAACCGCCCCGCCCCACGCCCTTGGAGCCATCATGCCCCTCTACGCCCTCGGCACCACCAGACCCACCTGCCCGCCCGCCGGCCGCTACTGGATCGCGCCGGATGCGCATGTCGTCGGCGATGTCGTGCTGGGGGAGGATGTCGGCATCTGGTTCGGCGCCGTGCTGCGCGGCGACAACGAACCGATCCATGTGGGCGCCGGCACCAATATTCAGGAGGGCGCCGTCGTGCATGTCGATGCCGGCTTCCCCGTCACCATCGGGCAAGGCTGCACCATCGGCCACCGCGCCATCGTCCACGGCTGCACCATCGGCGAGAACAGCCTCATCGGCATGGGCGCGACCATCCTCAACGGGGCCGTCATCGGCCGGAATTGCCTCGTCGGCGCAAATGCGCTCGTCACCGAAGGCAAGGTCTTTCCCGACAATTCCCTCATCGTCGGCGCCCCTGCCCGCGTCCTGCGCACGCTCGACGACACCGCGATCGATGGCCTGCGCACTTCGGCCGAACACTACGTCCGCAATTGGCAGACCTTCGCCGCCACGCTGGCAAAGATCGAGGAGGTGTAAGCGATCGCCGTCAGGCCGTGCAGTTTCCGCAATGGCCGCGCATCTCGATCGTGGTCTTCTCGGTCTTGAACTGCCGCTTGGTGGCCAGCACCGCCAGACGGTCCTCGATCTCGGGATCGCTGATCTCGCTCACCTGCCCGCAATCCTCGCAGATCGCAAAGGCGATCACGGCCTTTTCCGGCCCGTGATCGTGCGGATGGGTGCAGGCGACGAAGGCGTTGAGGCTCTCCAGCCGATGCACGATGCCAAATTCCGTCAGCTTCTCCAGCGCCCGATACACCTGCAGCGGCGCGCGGAACCCTTGGTCGCGCAGCTTGTCGAGAATCGTATAGGCGCTAAGCGGCGCCTCGGCATGTGTCAGCGTCTCCAGGACCAGCGCCTGGTTGCGGGTCAGCTTGCGTGGCTCCATCAGTGATGTCCTTCCGGCGGTGAATACGGCGTGCCGTCCCGGCTGCGCCGGCCGATCGGCAGCAGGCTAAGGACGAAGATGACGAGAGCGGCGACCACGATCGAGGGGCCGGACGGCGTGTCGAAATGCAGCGAGCCAAACAGACCGCCGACCACCGACACCGCGCCGATCAGCGAGGCGAACACCGCCATGATCTCGGGCGAGGCCGAAAAACGGCGTGCCGTGGCGGCGGGAATGATCAGCAGCGAGGTGATCAGCAGAATGCCGACGATCTTCATGGCGATGGCGATGACCAGCGCCATCAGCAGCATGAAGAACAGCCGCGACCGCTCGGGGTTCAGCCCCTCGGCCTCGGCGATCTCCGGATTGACCGTGGAGGCCAGCAACGGGCGCCAGAGCATGACCAGCGCCATCAGAACGAGGATGCCCCCGCCCCAGACGATGTCGATATCGGCTTCCGACACGGCGAGAATGTCGCCGAACAGGAAGCCGACGAGATCGATCCGCACCCAGGTCATGAAGGCGACGATGACGAGGCCGATGGAGAGCGCCGAGTGCGAGAGAATGCCGAGCAGCGCGTCCGTCGAAAGCCCGCCACGCTTCTGCAGCGCCAGCAGGAGCAGCGACACCATCGCCGCGACGATGAAGACGCTGACCATCAGGTTCAGGTCGAGCAGCAGCGAGAGCGCGACACCCAGCAGCGCCGAATGGGCCATGGTGTCGCCGAAATAGGCCATGCGGCGCCACACCACGAAGCAGCCGAGCGGCCCGACCGTGATGGCGAGACCGACGCCGGCGATGAGGGCGCGGATGAAGAAATCGTCAAGCACGGTCGCGCTTCCCCGGTTCGAGCCGCTTCAGGCGGATCTGATTGTGGCCGCATCCGCAGCTTTCGTCATGCACGTGGTCCGGAGCGGCCGTATCCTCCGCGTGGTGGCCATCATCGGGATGGCAATGGTCCGTCAGGCTTCCGTCCGCATGCAGGACACGGCCGTCGGGCAGATGGGTGTGGTCATGATCGTGATTGTAGACGGCAAGCGTTTGTGCGGCCTTTACCCCGAACAGACGCTGATATTCCGGGCTCTGGCTCACGGCCTGCGGCGTGCCGCGGCAGCAGACATGCCCATTGAGGCAGATCACCGTGTCCGTCTCCGCCATCACCACATGCAGATCGTGGGAAATCAGAAGAATGCCGCAGCCGGTCCGGTTGCGAATGGTCTTGATCAGGTCGTAGAGCGCGATCTCGCCGGAGAAATCGACGCCCTGCACCGGCTCGTCCAGCACCAGCAGGTCCGGCCGGCGGGCGATGGCCCGCGCCAGCAGCGCCCGCTGGAACTCGCCACCGGAAAGGTGCTGCACCTCCGCCCGCGCCAGATGCAGGATCCCGGTGGAGGACAGCGCCTCGGCAATCTCGGCGCGTTTCAGCGGCCCCGTCAGCGTCATCAGCCGCTCGACCGTCAGCGGCAGCGTCCAGTCGATGGCGAGCTTCTGCGGGACATAGCCGACCTTCAGGCCGCCGATCTTGTCCACCCGCCCCTCGTCCGGCTTCATCACGCCGATCGCGGTCTTGGCCGTGGTGGATTTTCCCGAACCGTTCGGCCCGATCAGCGTCACGATCTCGCCGCGCGAAACGGAGAAATCGACGCCCCGCACCAGCCACCGTCCGCTCCGGCGGATGCCCACCTCCCGCAGCGTCACCAGCGCATCGCGCCCGGCGCGCGCAGGCCCGTCCGAACGCGCGGGCGCGCCCGTACGCGAAGGCGCGGCGTGGGAATGAGCGTCGGTTTCGGACATCGGAAATTTCCCGGAGGACCCTGTTGCCAGCGGCTATGCCACACGTTATAGCATAACGCAATTGATGTAATAACATTACGAAGAGATTACAAGGTGTTGGCACCCGCCCCGTTCACGGCCGACATCTTGAAACATCGTCCGTCCGCCCCGCCGCCCGCAGACCTGTCGTGGCAAGGCGTGGCGACCGGACCCGCATGAACCCTGCAGGAGCTTGCCCATGCCCTTTCGCACCTCGCTGATCCTGGCCGCCACCGCCCTCCTCGGCGCCGGCACGGCCCACGCCCGCACACCCGACGTGGTCGTGTCGATCAAGCCGATCCATGCGCTCGTCGCCTCCATCATGGCCGGCGTCGGCGAGCCGAAGCTGATCGTGGAAGGTGCCGCCTCCCCGCACACCTACAATATGAAGCCTTCCAATGCCGCGGCGCTCGAAAAGGCCGATATCGTCTTCTGGATGGGCGAAGGCATGGAGCACTTCCTGGAGAAGCCGCTGGAAACGCTGGGCACCAAGGCGACCATCGTCGCGCTCGAGGAGGCGCCGGGTGTGGAAAAACTGCCGCAGCGCGAAGGCGGTCCCTTCGAGCCGCACGACGATGGCGACGAGGCCGAAGGGGGCCATGCCCATACCCATGAGCCCGCGGACGCCCATGACAAGAAGCATGCCGACGACCTCAAGCATGCGCACGACGACGGCGCCTTCGACATGCATTCCTGGCTCGACCCGCGCAACGCCAAGGCCATGGCCGCCGAGATCGAAACCGTGCTGGCGAAGGCCGACCCCAAGCATGCTGCGGCCTACCGCGCCAACCGCGCCACGCTGGACGCCCGCATCGACGCCCTCGACCTCGCCATCGCCGCGACGCTCGCCCCGATCAAGGATCGCCCCTTCATCGTCTTCCACGATGCCTACCAGTATTTCGAAAACCGCTACGGCGTCACGGTCGCCGGCTCCATCACAGTCAGCCCGGAAACGACGCCGGGCGCCCAGCGTCTGAAGGACATCCGGGCCAAGATCGCAACGCTCGGCGCCACCTGCGTCTTTGCCGAGCCGCAGTTCGAGCCGAAGCTGGTCAATGTCGTGCTGGAAGGCACGAACGCCAGATCCGGCACGCTCGACCCGGAGGCGGGAACGCTGACCGCTGGGCCGGACCTCTACTTCCAGCTGATGAACAGCATCGCCCAGTCGCTGGAAAATTGCCTGTCCCAGGAGGGCTGATCGCCTCGCACAAGGTCCTTTCGCCATCATCCCGGCATCGGTAAAAGACAGGCTAGACGCTATGACGGGACGATTGGCAAACGCAAACAAGGCTTACGAGAGCGGCAATTACATCGCCGCTCTCACGCTGTTGAGCAGCATGATTGATGACGGCGCAGATTCAGAGGTGCTGACACTTCTTGGTCTAACCTTTGAAAAGCTCGGACTGGAAAAAGACGCACTCGACATGTTCGCCCGTGCTGTCGATCTAGATCCGACACCCGAGGTCCTGAAGCGCGCAGCCGTCTCGGCCGTCGCGGTCGGCGACGACGACCGTGCCCTTCTCTTCGGGATGCGCCTCTTCGTGCTGCAGCCTGAAAATCCAGAGGTCGCGGCGCTTGTCGCCTCGACCTTTCTTCGCAAGGGCGACACCAAGTCGGCGCATCTCGTTCGCACCGCACTGGTCGACAGCAACGACCCCGCCCATATCCATCTCGCTGCAAAGCTGTATAACGGCGAAGACCGGGATCCTGCCGCGCTGACAGCCTTCCGGAAACTGGCGGATCTGGACACCAAAAATCCCTACGCGCAGGCCTCCTATATGGCAGTCGCGCGGGAATTCTGCGATTACGAAGCCCTGGCCGAGCTGGAAAGCCGTTGGGAAAAGGCCACTTGGGACACCGCGACCTCGACGCCGCTGCTCCTTAAGGGCGAAACGTCCTTCGCCAACCTGCTCCACTGCGACAACGAGCGGCTGAACCGGCTTGCGGCCAACGGCTCACCGGCACGCAACCGGTCGAAACCCGCTTTCCCGGCCCGTCCCCGCATGAGCCGGAAACGCGGCACACAACCCTTGCGCATCGGCTACCTCTCCAGCGACTTCTGGAGCGGCCACGCCACCATGCGCCTGCTGCAAACCGTCCTCACCCTGCACGACCGCGATCGATTCGACATCACGCTCTACTGCCACACGAGCGAAGAGTATCTGAAAGCCGAAACCACCGACCGCTCGCTCTGGGGCCGCATCGTTCCTATTCATGCGATGACCGACGCGGAAGCCGCCCGGAAGATCCGCGCCGACGGCATCGACATTCTGGTCGATCTCAAGGGTTCGACCGCCGACACCCGATACGCTATCCTCAACGAGAACGTGGCGCCGGTGCAGGTTTCCTGGCTCGGCTTTCCCGGAAGCAACATCGGTATCGACTGCGACTACGTCATCGGCGACCCGATCGTGACGCCCCGGGCGTCGGCACGTTTCTACCACGAGCAGATCTGCCGCCTGCCCGAGACATACCAGCCGAACGATCCGCTCCACCGCGCCCTGCCGGCTGCGACACCCCGCGCCGAACTCGGCCTTCCCGAGGATCGCTTCGTCTTTGCGGCCTTCAACGCAACCCGGAAGATGACGATCGAAACGATCGACATCTGGTCCGAGATTCTTCGACAGGTGCCGGACGGCCTTCTCTGGGTTCTGGTCGACGGCGATCTCGCGCGCGAAAACTTTCTGCGTGGCATGAAGGACCGGGGCGTCGCGGAAGCGCAGATCGTGTTTGCAGCGAAGGCTCGAAACCATGACCATCTCGCCCGGCTGCAGGCTGCCGACCTTGGACTCGATACCTTTACCTATAACGGACATACGACGACGTCCGACCAGCTTTGGGTGGGCCTTCCGGTCATCACCATCCGGGGAAAGAATTTTGCCTCGCGGGTATCGGAAAGCCTGTTAACCGCCATTGGCCTGCCCGATCTGGTCCTCCCGAACAGACAGGCCTTCGTCGCTCGGGCCATCGACCTGGCGCGGAACGGGGGAGAGGTCTCAAGCCTCAAGCGGCGGCTGGTCGAGAACCGGGACTTGTACCCCCTGTTCGACGCCGAGCGTTTCTGTCGCCACCTTGAAGCCGCCTATGAGAAGATGGCGCAGAGAGCCGGATCGAGGTTGCCGCCAGCATCTTTCGATGTACCGGCGCTGCCGGAGCGGACGAGACCGTTTCGCTGAAGGAGACGGCCGCAGCTCCGCAAGGGGAGCTGCGGCCGTCCTGGCCTTACCGGCTGGAAGCGAGGCCGACGATCACGCCGGTCGCGACGCTGATGAGCAGGAAGTCGTTGTCGACCTTCACCCAGCGCTGGCCGCGAGGCGGGGCGTTCAGGCGGTAGCGGCGGTAATCGCGCACCTCGGCGGTGCGGCGGCGTTCGGCCGGCGACAGGCGGTGGCCGCGGGCCCAGCGGTTCTTGCGTACCTCCGTCTTCTTGATCGTCGTGGTCGTCTGACGCTCGACCGTCCGACCCCGCGCGCCATCGTGCCGGTCCTGCGGCGCGGCGAAGGCGCCCGGCGCGGCGAGGAAGGATGTGGCGAGAAGGGTGATGATGAGGCGTTTCATGAGGCATGTCCTTCGTGTTTCGAGACAGGCGGAACCTAGGCCCGGGATAATGAACAGGAAATGAAGACACACATTACATTTCCGTAACCATATCAGCATATTATAAGTCATTCATCATCAAGCGCATGAAATTTTCGGACGGCCTCCCGCGCGCAGAGGCTGGCATTTGAGACCTCCAGATGCCGGCCATGCCGCATCTGCGACTTTCGTCGCATCCCGGCCAAACACCGCGCGTAACGGCTCAAACCGCTTGAAAGCACGGCCGAAATCGGCACTGTGGCCGAGGGAAGGCCGCTGGGGAGAGCGGCCGCAAGGGGGAGATCGACATGAAAGCACTGCTGGGCCTCAGCCGCCTGATCGATGCGACGACGGAGTTCATCGGGAAGTCCGTGACGTGGCTCATCCTCGTCGCCGTGCTCGTCAGCGCCGGCAACGCGATCATTCGCAAAGCCTTCAACATGTCGTCCAATGCCTGGCTTGAGGCGCAATGGTACCTCTTCGGCGCCGCCTTCATGCTGGCCGCCGCCTACACGCTGAAGCAGAACGAACACATCCGCATCGACGTTGTCTACGGCAACTTCTCGCGCCGGGTGCAGCACTGGATCGACCTGCTCGGCCACCTCCTGTTCCTGATGCCCTTCGTGCTGGTGATGATCGTCTACCTCATTCCCTATGTCCGCATGAGCTACGTCTCCGGCGAGATGTCCTCCAGCGCCGGTGGCCTCATCCTCTGGCCGGCAAAGGCCATCCTGCTCGCCGGCTTTATCCTCCTGGCCTTTCAGGGCGTTTCCGAGATCATCAAGAAGATCGCCATCATGCGCGGCATCATCGACGATCCCGCGCCTTACGTGCCGACACATGCGCCGCTGGAAACCGCGCCGTCCAATGTCGCTCCGGAGGTGCGCCCGTGATCGAGTTCATCGCCGAAAACCTCGCCCCGATCATGTTCCTGTCGCTGATCGTCTTCATGCTGATCGGCTATCCCGTAGCCTTTTCGCTGGCCGCGAACGGCCTCCTGTTCTTCGTCATCGGCGTCGAACTCGCCCCCTATTCCGACAGCATCAACCTGTCCTGGCCGCTGCTCAACGCCCTGCCCGATCGATTCTGGGGGGTGATGTCGAACGACACGCTGCTCGCCATCCCCTTCTTCACCTTCATGGGCATCGTGCTGGAGAAATCCGGCATGGCGGAGGATCTGCTCGATACGATCGGCCAGCTGTTCGGCCCCGTCCGCGGCGGTCTCGCCTATGCCGTCATCTTTGTCGGCGCGCTGCTGGCCGCCACCACCGGCGTCGTCGCGGCCTCCGTCATTGCCATGGGCCTCATCTCGCTGCCGATCATGCTGCGCTACGGATACGACCGCAGCCTTGCCTCCGGCGTCATCGCCGCATCCGGCACGCTGGCGCAGATCATCCCGCCCTCGCTGGTCCTCATCGTCCTTGCCGACCAGCTCGGCCGCTCGGTCGGCGACATGTATGCCGGGGCGCTTATCCCCGGCCTCGTCCTGACCGGCCTCTACATGGGCTATATCCTGCTGATGTCGTTCCTGAAGCGCGAGGCCATGCCGGCTTTGCCGCTCGAGGCGCGCACCCTCGGCTCGGGCGTCACCTCGCTGCTCGTTGCCCTCGTCGTCGCCTTCGCCTTCGCCTATGCCGCCCATGTCCTGCTGTCGCCGACCTATGGGCCGGATGCCGATATTCTCGGCGGAACCTGCGGCGTCGCCTTCATCTATGTCGTCGCCCTCATCGACCGGGCGACGAAGCTCAACATGATGTCGCGGCTGGCCCAGCAGGTCATCATCGTCCTCATCCCGCCGCTGGCGCTGATCTTCCTCGTGCTCGGCACCATCTTCCTCGGCATCGCCACGCCCACGGAAGGCGGCGCCATGGGTGCGGTCGGCGCGCTCATCATGGCCGGCGCCAAGGGCCGCCTGTCGATGGAGGTGATCCGCTCGGCGCTGACCGCCACGACACGCCTGTCGGCCTTCGTCCTCTTCATCCTCATCGGCGCCCGCGTCTTCTCGCTGACCTTCTACGGCGTCAACGGCCATATCTGGGTCGAACATCTGCTGACGGCCATGCCGGGCGGGGAAACCGGGTTCCTGATCGCGGTCAACGCGCTCGTCTTCTTCCTCGCCTTCTTCCTCGATTTCTTCGAGCTCGCCTTCATCATCGTGCCGCTGCTCGCGCCGGCGGCCGACAAGCTCGGCATCGATCTCATCTGGTTCGGCGTGCTGCTCGGCATCAACATGCAGACGAGCTTCATGCACCCGCCCTTCGGCTTCGCGCTGTTCTACCTGCGCTCCGTCGCCCCGAAGATTCCCTATCTCGACCGCCTCACCGGCAAGATGACACCGCCGGTGACGACCGGGCAGATCTATTGGGGTGCCGTGCCCTTCGTCTGCATCCAGATCCTCATGGTGGCCCTGACGATCATGTTTCCGCAGATGGTCATGCACTACAAGGGTGACGGCGCCGTGGTGGACCCGAACACGATCAAGATCGAGGTGCCCGGCTTCGGCAACAATGGCGGGGGCCTGAGCCTCCCCGGCGGCCTGCAGCTTCCGTCCGGAAACCCGCTCGACGGCACGAAACCCGCCGACCCCGCGGCACCGCCCATGAACGACCTCAGCGCCCCGCCATCATTCAAATAGGCGTGGGAAAACAGCACACAGCGGCCGGAGATGAACCCCGACCGTAAGACGGATGCCAAGATGCGCAACGCTCTCCTCCGTCATGCTCGGGCTTGTCCCGAGCATCTGCAACCGATCGATTTCGTCCGACGTGATCCTTTGCCAGAAACCTGAAGGCCGGGCTCATCCCCGGCCATTTCTCATGTGGTAAAACGGCAAACGAAAACCGCCGGAGCCCCTGTGTAACGAGGGGCTCCGGCGGCGGTCTTTGACATGGTGAAAGGGATCAGAGCTTGCCGTTGCGCTGCTGGATCATCATGAACGTGTCGTAATTGTATTCCGCGATCTGGGCGTTGAGATAGAACTCGGCGCGGAAGGCCTTGATCGAGCCCCAGATCTTCTTGAAGGCCGGGTTCGTCGCTTCCATCTCGGCATAGACGGTGTTGGAGGCGTCGAAGCAGGCGGAGAGAATATCGGCGCTAAAAGGGCTGAGCTTGGCGCCGGAGGCCACCAGCCGCTTGATGGCGGCGGGGTTCAGATAGTCGTACTTCTGCAGCATGTTGGCGTCCGCCGCCTGGCAGGCGGTGCGCAGCAGCGACTGGTAGGCCTTGGGCAGGCCATCGAAGGCCGTCTTGTTGAACATGGCGTGGACGGTCGGGCCGCCTTCCCACCAGCCGGGATAGTAGTAGTAGGGCGCAACCTTGTAGAAGCCGAGCTTCTCGTCGTCATAGGGGCCGACCCATTCCGCCGCATCGATCGTGCCCTTTTCGAGCGACGGATAGATGTCCCCGCCGGCGATCTGCTGCGGCACGACGCCGAGCGTCTGCATGACCTTGCCGGCAAAGCCGCCGACACGCATCTTCAGGCCCTGCAGGTCGGCAACGGTCTTGATTTCCTTGCGGAACCAGCCGCCCATCTGCACGCCGGTATTGCCGCCGGGATAGGCGACCAGACCCTGCGGCGCCAGGAATTCGTTGAACATGTCGATGCCGCCGCCGTGATACTGCCAGGCATTGTGGCCACGCGCGTTCAGCGCGAAGGGAACGGCAGCGCCCAGCGCCCAGACCGGGTCCTTGCCCCAGTAGTAGTAGGAAACCGTGTGGCAGGCCTCGACCGTGCCGGATGCCGCCGCATCCGCCGCCTGCAGGCCGGGAACGATCTCGCCGGCCGCAAAGACCTGGATCTGGAAATTGCCGTCGGTCGCCTCGGACACGTACTTTGCGATGACCTCCGCGCCGCCATAGATCGTGTCGAGCGATTTCGGGAAGGACGAGGTCAGTCGCCAGGAGACTTTCGGTGTGGTCTGCGCGATGGCGGGTGCTGCCAGAACGGTCGCAGCGGCGGCTCCCGCGCCGCCAATCCCTGCCCGGCGAATAAATGAACGACGATCCATGTCCTGTTCCTCCTCTTGTCGCAGTCAGCCGGTAGAATGCCGGTCTGTCCTCCCTGCGGGCGCCCTTGCAGACGCCGGATCCCAGAAGCGGTTTCTGTGAGAAAAACCGCTTGCCCGGAGTGGGAGATTACACGCCCCGGTCGCCGTGTCCAGCAGAGGCGGCGACCGGGGTCTTCGACTTTCGCCGCAAAGGGAGACATGCCGTAGACATGCCAATGACGACGACAGGTTTTCTGCCCCGGCCCTCATCCCGGCAATAATTTTCCCGGATGATCGAACAACCTGAGATAGCCGACCTCGGACATACGGCGACACCACCCTATGATGCCGCCATCAACCTACCGGAGACTTGAATGAAACGCTTCCTTCTGATCGGTGCCGCCCTTGCCGCATTGACCGCTTCCGCCCATGCCGACGACAAGCTGCTCAACGCGTCCTACGATATTTCGCGCGAGCTGTTCGAGAAGGTCAACGAAGCCTTCGTCGCCAAGCACCCCGGCGTAACCGTCGATCAGTCGCATGGTGGATCGTCCAAACAGGCGCGCGCCGTTCTGGAAGGTCTGGAAGCCGATGTCGTGACGTTCAACCAGGTCATCGACATCGATGCCTTGGTCAAGGGCGGCTTCGTCACCGACGACTGGAAGACGGATTTCCCGAACAACGCCTCGCCCTACTACTCCTTCCCCGCCTTCCTCGTGCGCGAGGGCAACCCGAAGGGCATCAAGGACTGGAACGATCTCGTTCGCGACGACGTGAAGGTCATCTTCCCCAACCCCAAGACCTCCGGCAATGCGCGCTACACCTATCTGGCAGCGCTCGCCTTCGCCAAGGAGACCTTCAAGGACGATCCGGCCAAGGTGGACGCGTTCATCGCCAAGCTGTTCGACAACGTTCCCGTCTTCGACACGGGCGGCCGCGCCGCCACCACCACCTTCGTCGAGCGCGAGACCGGCGACGTGCTGATCACCTTCGAGGCGGAGACCAAGGGCATCGCCAAGGAATTCGGCGAGGACAAGTTCGACATCGTCGTGCCCTCCGTCAGCCTGCTCGCGGAATTCCCGGTCGCCGTGGTCGACAAGGTCGTGGACAAGCATGGGACCCGCGATCTCGCGAAATCCTATCTCGACTTCCTCTACACGCCCGAAGGCCAGACCATTCTTGCCGAGAACGGCAACCGCGTGAACGACGCGATCGTCGCGGCAAAGTTCAAGGACCAGTTCCCGGACGTCCGCCTCCTCAAGGTCGAGGACGTGTTCGGCGGATGGGCCAACGTGAAGAAGGAAGAGTTCGCCGAAGGCGGCCATCTCGACAAACTTTACGGCAGCCGTTGATCGCAGGGCCAATCTATGGAAAACGGAAGCCGCGGCGGGACACGACGTCCCCCGCGGCTTCCATCCGTTTGCAGCTTGCCCCATCGTCACCCGTGACGACCAAGCTGCGGCCCATGAACGACCGCAGGACGGCCTTCGCCGCCCCCGCGACCTGACAGAAAGAGGACCGGCCTTGGCTCGGCGCATTCTTCCCGGCTTGCCGCTAACCCTCGGCATCACGCTGGTCTATGTCGCCGTGATCGTGGTGCTGCCGCTCGGCGCGCTGATCTTCAAGGCGGCCAGCCTCGGTCCGGGCGATTACTGGACGATCGTCTCGTCCGACCGTGCCGTCGCCAGCTATCGCGTGACGCTGCTCTGCGCTGCCGCCGCGACCGCCTTCAACCTCGTCTTCGGCATGGCGCTCGCTTGGGTCATCGTGCGCTATCGCTTCCCCGGCCGCCGCATCATCGATGCGCTGGTGGACCTTCCCTTCGCCCTGCCGACGGCGGTGGCGGGCATCGCGCTGACGACGCTGTTTGCGAGCAACGGCTGGTTCGGAATTGCCTTGTCGAGCCTTGGCATCAAGGTCGCCTACACCCCCCTCGGCATCATCATCGCCATGGCCTTCACCAGCCTGCCCTTCATCGTGCGCACGGTGCAGCCGGTGCTGGAGGAGCTCGACGGCGCGCTGGAAGAAGCCGCACAAACACTGGGCGCGAGCGATGGCGAAATCTTCGCCAAGGTGCTGCTGCCGCAGCTCTTCCCCGCCATCCTCGCCGGCCTGTCGCTGTCCTTCGCCCGCAGCCTCGGCGAATTCGGCGCCATCATCTTCATCGCCGGCAACCAGCCCTACGAGACGGAAATCACCGCCCTCCTCGCCTTCATCCGGCTGGAAGAATACGACTACCCCGCCTCCGCCGCCATCGCCTCCGTCATGCTGATGGCCGCGTTTCTCATGCTGGCAATCACCAATATTCTGCAGACCCGCGCCCTGCGCTACACGGTGAAGGGCTGACCATGACCAACAAGAAAACCCGTCGCCCGCCGCGCATCGGCGAAAAGCCGATCTTCCGCAACAGCCTCATCGCAATCGTTCTCCTGCTGGTGGCGCTGGTCATCGTCGCCCCGCTCGCCATCATCGGCGTACAGGCGTTCTCGAAGGGCGCCGCGTTCTTCGCAAAATCGATCACCGACCGCGACACCGTGCATGCCATCTGGATGACGGCGCTGACGGCACTGATCGCCGTTCCCATCAACACCATCTTCGGCGTGGCCGCCGCCTGGGCCATCACCAAGTTCGACTTCCCCGGACGCCGCCTGCTGCTCGTCGTCATCGAGATCCCCTTCTCGGTCTCGCCCATCGTCGCCGGCGTGGCCTATCTCTTCGTCTACGGGCTTCAGGGCCTCTTCGGCGAGACGCTGCAGTCCGCCGACATGAAGATCCTCTTTGCCCTTCCCGGCATCGTGCTCGCCAGCCTTTTCGTCACCGCCCCCTTCGTCGCCCGCGAACTCATTCCGCTGATGCAGGCGCAGGGCCGGGATCTGGAGGAGGCCGCGACCTCGCTCGGCGCCAGCGGCTGGCGGACGTTCTTCTCCGTCACGCTGCCCAACATCAAATGGGCGCTGCTCTACGGCGTCATCCTCTGCAATTCCCGCGTCATGGGGGAATTCGGCGCCGTCTCGGTCGTCTCGGGCAATATCCGCGGCCAAACCAATACGCTGCCGCTCCACATCGAGCTGCTCTACCACGACTACAACGCGGTCGGCGCCTTTGCCGCCGCCTCGATTCTCGCAAGCCTTGCCATCGTGACGCTGATCGCCAAGGTCGCGCTGGAGCGCCGCGGCGCCGGCCGCGTCCGGCGTCCCGCATTGGCCGGCCCGACCCTTGAAACGACTGAACCGGGGATATCCAAGCCGTGAAGATCCGCCTCGATACGATCGTCAAGACCTTCGACACCTTCCGCGCCGTCCATGGCGTCTCGCTGGAGATCGAAAGCGGCGAACTGGTCGCCCTGCTCGGCCCCTCGGGCTCCGGCAAGACGACGATCCTGCGCATGGTCGCAGGGCTCGAATATCCCGATGAGGGCGCGATCTTCTTCGGCGAGGAGAACGCGACCGACATCGAGGTCCGCAACCGCGGCGTCGGCTTCGTGTTTCAGCATTATGCGCTCTTCCCGCACATGACGATCGGCGAGAACATCGCCTTCGGCATGAAGGTCTCGAAGACCCGCCGCTCGACGGCCGAGATCACGGAGCGCGTGGCCGATCTCCTCAAGCTGGTGCAGCTCGACGGGCTGAAGGATCGCTTCCCCGCGCAGATCTCCGGCGGCCAGCGCCAGCGCGTGGCGCTGGCGCGCGCGCTCGCGGTCGATCCGAAGGTGCTGCTGCTCGATGAGCCGTTCGGCGCGCTGGATGCCAATGTGCGGCGCGATCTTCGCCGCTGGCTGCGCAAGATCCACGAGGAACTCGGCATCACCACACTCTTCGTCACCCACGACCAGGCCGAGGCGCTCGATCTCGCCGATCGCGTCGTCATCCTGGACAAGGGCCGGATCGTGCAGACGGGCACGCCGGAAGAGGTCTGCCGCGCACCGGAAAATGCCTTCGTGATGAATTTCCTCGGCGATGCCAACCGCTTGAGGGCGACGGTGACGTCCGGCCGCGCCAGCGTCAACGAGGTCCTGTTCGATGCGGCAGGCGTGCCCGACGGTCCGGCGGACCTGTTCTTCCGCCCGGCCGACGTCATCTGGCGCGAGGACGGCGCCGGCATCCCCGCCGTCATCCTGCGCGTCATCGACCGCCCGGATTCCAAGCGGATCCTCGCGGTGACCGCAGACGGCCAGCATGTCGAATTCGACACCGCGCCGGAATTCCCCTTCCGCACAACCGCACGCGGAACGCTGGAAATCCTGCGTCCGCGGGTGTTTTCCACAACGCCGGCTTGAACCGGGCAGAGTGAGCAAGCCGGCAACGCGCCGGCTTGCAGAGCGTTGAACGTCAGGCCAGTTCGGCCGACTTGGCCCAGAGGTTGATGTCGGCCTCGCGGGCATAGGTGTCGATCTCGGCCAGTTCCTCGGCCGTGAACGCGAGATTGTCGATCGCCTTCACGCAATCCACGATCTGCGACGTCTTGCTGGCGCCGATCAGCGCCGACGTCACGCGTCCGCCGCGCAGCACCCAGGCGATCGCCATCTGCGCCAGCGTCTGGCCGCGACGGGTCGCGATCTCGTTGAGCTTGCGGACGTTGTCGATGACCTCGGGACGGATGAGGCGCTGGTTGAGATAATGGTTCAGCGCGGCACGGCTGTCGTCGGGGATACCGTTCAGATACTTCGTCGTCAGCATGCCCTGCGCCAGCGGCGAGAACACGATGGAGCCGACGCCGAGATCCTCGACCGTGTCCAGCAGCCCGTCATCCTCGACCCAGCGGTTGATCATGGAATAGCTCGGCTGGTGGATCAGAAGCGGCGTGCCGAGATCCTTGAGGATCGCGGCCGCTTCCCGGGTCCGCTGCGAGTTGTAGGAGGAGATGCCGACATAAAGCGCCCGGCCGGAGCGGACGATATGGTCGAGCGCGCCGCAGGTTTCTTCCAGCGGGGTCTCGGGATCGAAACGGTGCGAGTAGAAGATATCGACATAGTCGAGGCCCATGCGCTTCAGGCTCTGGTCGCAGGAGGCGATGAGATACTTGCGGCTGCCCCATTCGCCGTACGGACCCGGCCACATGTCGTAGCCGGCCTTGGAGGAAATGATCATCTCGTCGCGATAGGGCTTGAAGTCCTGGGCGAAGATCGCGCCGAAGGCCGTTTCGGCAGCGCCATAGGGTGGGCCGTAATTGTTGGCGAGGTCGAAATGGGTGATCCCGAGATCGAAGGCCGTCTGGCACATCTCGCGCTTCAGCGCATGCGGCGTGGTTTCGCCGAACGTGTGCCACAGCCCGAACGAGATCGCCGGCAGCTTGAGGCCGGAGCGGCCGCAGCGGTTGTAGATCATCGTGTCGTAGCGGGTGTCGGCGGGATGCCAGGTCATGGTGTTGTCCTCCGTTCGTCGGTATTGGCGTGGTCTATCGCAGAACGCCCGCGGCAGGAACCGTCACGCGGATTTTGTTTGCGTCGTGGGTGAACCAGCCCTCACCCTAACCCTCTCCCCGCTTGCAGGGAGAGGGGACGTGCCATGCGTGATGTTTTCATATGGAGCGGACGCGGTGCCACAGGCCCCTTCGCCCCGCCTGGCGGGAGGAGGTCCCGGCAGGGGGATGAGGGGCGGTCCTGACCGTCGTCGTCTACCGCAGCAGCGCCCGCGCCGCCTCGATGCCGAGCGGGGCCGGCTGGGTGCAGGTGGTGGTGAGATCGACGAAGCGACCCTCGTCGCCCGACTTCAGGATCGAGACCATGACATCGACCCCGTGGAGCGTGCGCTCCAGCGAGCAGCGCGGGTCCCGGCCGTCGGTGATCGCCTGCGCCATGTCGGCAAGGCCGGCCGTACGGTAGTTCGCGAGCGGACCCTGCGCATGTTCCTGGTTCTCGACGGAGAAAGGGTGATCCCAGCGGTCGACCGGCGAAATCTCCTTGCCCTTGCCGCTGACCTCGACCTTGCCGCCGAAGAAGTTGGGGTCCGGCACATAGAGCGAGCCCTCTGTGCCGTAGAGTTCCATATTCCCGTGGCGATGCGACCAGACGTCCCAGCTCGCCGTCAGCGTCACCGTCGCGCCGCTGTGGAATTCGAGAAGCGCGTGAATATTGGTCGGCGTCTTCACCGGGATGACCTGCCCCTTGCGCGGCTCGCTCAAGATCGTGCGGGTCTTCGCCGCCTTGGAGGCAAGGGCCGCGACGCGCTTGATCGGGCCGATGAGGTTGATGAGGTTGGCGACGTAATAGGGCCCGAGATCGAGCACGGGACCGGCGCCGGGCAGGAAGAAGAAGTCCGGGTTCGGATGCCACATCTCCATGCCCGGGCTCATGACGTGGCAGGTGCCGGAGGTCACGCGGCCGATGCGGCCGCTATCGACCTGGGCGCGGGCCAGCTGATGCGCGCCGCCGAGAAACGTATCCGGCGCGCAGCAGACCGTGAGGCCCTTCGCGGTCGCAAGCGAGCGAAGCTCTTCGCCCTGCTCCAGCGTCAGAACGAGTGGTTTTTCGGAATAGACATGCTTGCCGGCCTCGAGAATCTGCTTGGAGACGGGGAAATGCGCGTCCGGGATCGTCAGATTGACGACGATATCGATATCCGGATTGGCGAGGAGGTCATCGATCGACTGCGCCTTGACGCCGTACTCGCCGGCCCGCGCTTCGGCCGCAGCCGGGTTGATGTCCGCGCAGGCACGGATGTCGATGCCCTTGAACAGGGGCGCGAGCCGGAAATAGGTGGTGGAGATATTGCCGCATCCGATGATGCCGACGCCGAGATCCTGTGTCATGACGTATGTTCCTTTGAAAAGGTCGTGCTGTCAGAAGGTCCTGATGGAGGCGATGGAGCGTTCGGCAAGGCGGGCAAGATCGCTCGGATTGTCGTGCTCGACGATGTAGGTCTTGGCTGGCGTCGAAGCGAGACGGGCGTAGAGCCCCCTCCAGTCGACCGTTCCATGACCGACATCCGCCCAGCCGTCCTCGTCCGTGTTCTCGCCGGCGGGCGCGATGTCCTTGACGTGGACGGCGGTGATGCGATCGGCATAGCGGTCGATCCAGGCCAGCGGATCGGCGCCGCCACGGATCACCCAGGCGATGTCGGCTTCCCATTCGAGATCCGGACCGCCTTCGAAGATCAGGTCCATCGGCACCGTGCCGTCCGGCAGGGCTGCAAATTCGAAGTCGTGATTGTGCCAGCCGAAACCGAGCCCGGCAGCCCGGACTTTCTCTCCGGCCTTCTGCAGCCGGGCACCGAAGGCCTTCCAGCCCGCCGCATCCGTCGGACGGTTCTCCGGCAGGACATAGGGGCAGTAGATCGTCTGGATGCCGAGAATCTTCGCGACCTCGATGGCACGTTCCGGCTCGCTCTCCAGCATGTCGAGGCTGAAATGCCCGGTCGGCATGGTCAGCCCGTTGCGGTCGAGATCGGCCTTCAGCGCCTTCACCGCGCTGTCGTCGTGATCGCCATAGAGCGCGCCATAGCCTTCGACCTGTGCATAGCCGGCCTTGGCCACGAGATGCAGGGCATCGGACAGCGGGGAGAAGTTGCGGGCGGAGTAGAGCTGGAAGCTGAGCGGTCTCATGGAACTGTCCTTTTTCTAGAAATGCGGGTCGGTCTGCGGCTCCGTCGAGGAGCGTCAACCGGCCGAGGATTGCAGGTCGTAGACGGTGAAGACCGGCGACGGGCCCTCGCCCGGCGTCGATGGTGTGAAGCGAACCGTGCGGCTTGCGCCCGCCGTGAGGTCGAAGGCGTTGTCGCTGAAGCGGCCAGCGACATCGGCCTCAACCATGACGTGGAGAGCGAGGCCCTTTGCGGAGACGGTGACGTCGATGCCGCCATCCTGGCTGGCCGTCGTCACTTGCAGGCCGGACGGTTGGAGATCGAGCGCCTTGTAGGTTCCGGGAACATAATGCCCCTCGCCCCGCGCACCGTCCGAGGCCTCGAAGGTCCAGAACAGCAGCATGCCGTCCGGGATATCAGCCGCGGAAAGCGCGACGAGCGTTGCGGCGCGATCGGCCGGGCACGTGCCGCTTGCCGCCATCAGCGGACGGCGTTCGCCCGACAGGGAGACGAGGAACGTCTGCACCTCGATGCTGACGGCCGCCCGAGTGTCGTTGACCATCGAAAGCGCGATGGTCTCTCCATCCTCCGACGGGATGGCGGCGACGGCGACCGGCTGGAAGAAGCGGCGGACCATGTAATGCATGGCCTTCCAGCTGCCGCCATAGTCAAGGCTCGACCAGGATGCGACCGGCCAGGTGTCGTTGAGCTGCCAGTAGAGCGTGCCCATGCAATGGGGTTTGAGCGACCGCCAGAACTCCACGGCCGTCTTGATGGCGAGGCCCTGCTGGATCTGGCTGAGATAGACGAAGCTCGAAAAATCCTTGGGGAAGCGGAAGTAACGGAACATGGTGCCCGCGATCCGTTCGTTGCCACCCGCATTCTTCTGGTGGCTCTCCATCACCGGCGAGGCGATGTTGAGATCCTTCGCCGCTGCGAAGTCGTGGATGACGGGCATGGACGTATAGGACTGGAAGCCGAACTCCGAGCAGAAGCGCGGGCGCACGGTGCGGTAGTTGTCGAACGACTTGTTCTCGTGCCAGACGGACCAGTAGTGCATGTCGCCCGCGCCATCGGCGTGCCAGGCATCGCCGAAGTTGAGCGGGCCGACGGCCGGGCTCGACGGCCACCAGATCAGGTCTGGCGCGGCCTTCTTCATCGTGGTCTCGATGGTCCGGTTCAGGCGGTCGTAGGAGACGAGATAGCGGTCGCGATCCCGACGGCTCTCCTCGAACCAGGTCAGCGCGCCGACAAGCTCGTTGTCTCCGCACCAGAGCGCGATCGAGGGATGCGACGACAGGCGGCGCACCTGATCGTCCACTTCGGCCGCGACGTTGTCGAGGAAGTCGGTGGTCGAGGGATAGAGGTTGCAGGCAAACATGAAGTCCTGCCAGACCATGAGGCCGAGCCGGTCGCAGAGGTCGTAGAACCAGTCCGGCTCGTAGAAGCCCCCGCCCCAGACGCGGATCATGTTCATATGTGCATCGACCGCCGACTGCAGCAGATCCGCGACGCCAGCCTGCGTGACGCGCGAAAACAGCGCATCGGCCGGAATCCAGTTCGCCCCGCGGCAGAAGATCTCGACTCCGTTGACCCGGAAGGCGAAGCGGCTGCCGGCCTCGTCCGGATCGGTCAGGAGTTCGATCCTGCGGAAACCGATGGTCTTTTCGACACGGTCGCCAGCGACAGACACGACGAGGCGCGACAGCGCCTGCTCACCGCTGCCGGCCGGCCACCAGAGGTTCGGTTGCCGGACCGGGAAAACATGCTCGACCGTGGTCGTGCCCTTGGCGAGATCGACGTCGAGCACTTGCACGGTGCCATCGAGATCGAAGCTGACGGAGGCATGGCCGGTCTTCGTGGCGAAGAGCGCAGCGGTGACGACGAGATCGACCGAGCCGTCCTCATGCCAGTCCTGCCGCGTCGTCACATGCTCGATCCGCGCCTCCGCAAGCCGCTTGAGGAGCGGCGGCTCGTAGACGCCGAGGGGGGCGATGGCGATGTTCCAGTCCCAGCCGAAATGGCACTGGACCTTGCGCAGCATGCTGCCGTTGGGAATGGGAGAATTGGCGGTGGAATAGGGAATGTAGAACGGCTGTTTTGCCTGCCGCTCAGCGCTTTCGCGCACGGAGGATTTGATGACCAGCTTCAGCCGGTTCACGCCGGGAACGAGCTTGCCGGACACGTCGGGGCGGTAGCGGCGGAAGCTGTTGTCGGCTTCAAGAACGAGGGTATCGTTGAGGGTGACATCGACCACCGTGTCGAGCCCGGCAAGGTCGAGATACCAGCTGTCGGTCGCGGCGGCATCGTCGATGTCGAAGGTCCGCTCCAGCACCCAGTCCTGCTCGGCCACCCACTGCACGTCGGCTTCGTTGCGGCCGACATAGGGGTCCGGGATGATGCCGGCTGCAAGCAGCGCGCTGTGGACATCGCCGGGGACCGGCATGGTGAGGGTGTGTTTCGCGTCGAGGCTCGACAGGGTCCAGGTGCCGGAAAGATCGGTGGTGTGGGTGGTGTTGGTCATTTCGGGTCTCTGCTCGGTCATGTTTGCGACGTCATCGTCTTGCTGCGAGGTTGCAGCCCCTCATCCGGCTGCCGCCACCTTCTCCCCACAGGTGGGGAGAAGGGACTTGGAGCGGCCTTGCGGCACGTCCCCTCTCCCCGCAGGCGGGGAGAGGGCTAGGGTGAGGGGCGGCGGCACATCAAAGCGCTTGCCGTCACAGCCGCTGCTCGGTGCCCGCATCGAAGATCGATGCCATGCCCATGTCGATGCCGAGGCGCACCTGCGATCCCGGGGCGTAGCGCCGGGCACCGGCGATCCGCACCGACATGGTCTGACCGGCAAGCTTCAGCCAGAGAAGGTTGTCGGCGCCCATCGGCTCCTCGATATCGACCACGGCGGCATGCGCATCGCCCCCGGCCGGCACCTCGTCCACCGTCACATGCTCCGGGCGGATGCCGAGCACGACGTTGGTGCCGGCGCGGATGGGTGCGCGGGCGGGATAGGCGTCGATGGCGAAATCCACGCCGCCGACATGCACGACCTTGCGGCCGCCCTTTTCCTCCACCGTGCCACGGAAGAAGTTCATCGACGGCGAGCCGATGAAGCCCGCGACGAAGAGGTTTTCCGGTGCATTGTAGATCGTCATCGGATCGGCCAGCTGCTGGATGACGCCGCTCTTCATGACGGCGATGCGGTCGGCCAACGTCAGCGCTTCGATCTGATCGTGCGTGACGTAGATCATCGTGTTCTTCAGCGACTGGTGCAGTCGCTTGATCTCGACGCGCAATTCGGAGCGCAGTTTCGCATCGAGGTTCGACAGCGGCTCGTCGAACAGGAAGACATCGACGTCGCGAACGAGAGCCCGCCCGATGGCCACGCGCTGGCGCTGGCCGCCCGAAAGTTCGGCCGGCTTGCGCTTCAGGAGCGGCTGGATCTGCAGGATCTCGGCGGCGCGGACGACGCGCTTGTCGATCTCGGCCTGCGGCATCTTGGCGACCTTCAGGCCGAAGGACAGGTTCTTCTCGACGGTCATCTGCGGATAGAGCGCATAGGACTGGAACACCATGCCGATGCCGCGGTCCTTGGGCTCTTCCCAGGTGACGTTCTTGCCCTTGATGAAGATCTGCCCGTCGGAGATTTCCAGAAGCCCGGCGATGCAATTGAGCAGCGTTGATTTTCCGCAGCCGGACGAGCCGAGCAGCACGAGGAACTCGCCGTCGCGGATATCGAGGTTGAGGTTTTCGAGAACGGTGACTGCGCCGAAGCTCAGCGACAGATCCTGGATGGAAACGCTTGACGTCATGAGGATCAGCCTTTCACGGCGCCGGCGGCGATGCCGCGGACAAACAGGCGCCCGGAAACGAAATAGACGATGAGGGGAACGGCGCCGGTGAGAAGCGTGGCGGCCATGTTGACGTTGTATTCCTTCACGCCCTGCACCGAATTGACGATATTGTTGAGCTGGACGGTGATCGGATAATATTCCGGCCGGGTGAACACGACGCCGAACAGGAAGTCGTTCCAGATGCCGGTGATCTGCAGGATCATGGCGACCACGAAGATCGGCAGCGACATGGGCAGCATGATCCGAAAATAGATCATCCAGAACCCCGCCCCGTCGATCCGCGCCGCCTTGAACAGCTCCTCCGGCAGCGAGACGAAATAGTTGCGGAACAGCAGCGTCAGGATCGGCATGCCGAAGATCGAGTGCACGATGATGAGGCCGGTGAGCGTGCCGTAGATGCCGAGTTCGCGCAGGATGATGACCAGCGGGTAGATCATCACCTGATAGGGAATGAACGCCCCGATGATGAGAACGATGAAGAAGGTCTCCGACCCCTTGAAGCGCCAGTTGGCCAGCGCATAGCCGTTGATCGAGGCAAGCGCGATGGAGGCGATGGTCGAGGGCACGGTGATGCGCACCGAATTCCAGAACCCACGGGACAGGCCGTCGCAATTCAGCCCGGTGCAGGCGCTGGACCAGGCCTTCACCCAGGGCTCAAAGGTGATCTCGACCGGGGGCGAGAAGATGTTGCCGAGCCGGATCTCGGACATGCCCTTCAGCGAGGTCACGACCATCACGTAGAGCGGCAGCAGGTAGTAGCAGGCAAAGATGAGCAGCGTGCCGTAGACCATGATGTTGGTGCCGGAAAAGGCGCGCCTCGGGCGCTTGCCGCGGGGCCCGGCGGCCAAGCGCGGTTTGGCGGCGTCGATCGCGGCGGCGGTGGTGTTGAGGGAGGCGATATCAGCCACGCTTGCGTCCTCCGAATTCGAGATAGGCCCAGGGGATGATGATGATCGCGACGGCCAGGAGCATCATGGTGGAGGCTGCAAAGCCCTGACCGAGGTTCTGGGCCTGGAACATATAGTCGTAGACGTACTTCGCCGGCACTTCGGACGCGATGCCCGGTCCGCCGCTGGTCTGCGCCACCACGAGGTCGTAGACCTTGACGATGCCGGAGGCGATGATGACGAGCGTGGTGATGAAGACCGGCCGCATCATGGGAATGACGATGAAGAGATAGGTCTTCCAGGCGGGAATGCCGTCGATGCGCGAGGCCTTCCAGATCTCCCCGTCGATGCCGCGCAGCCCCGCCAGCATCAGGCACATGACGAGGCCGGTTCCCTGCCAGAGCGCAGCGATGAGGATGCCGTACATGACCAGAGCGGGATCGTAGAGCGGATCGAAGCGGAAGGACGACCAGCCGAGCGAGCGGATGACCGACTGGATGCCGAATTCCGGATTGAGGATCCACTGCCAGACAAGGCCGGTGACGATGAAGGAGAGCGCGAAGGGATAGAGGAAAATGGTGCGGAAGGTGTTTTCGAACCGGATCTTCTGATCCATCAGCGCCGCCAGCAGGAAGCCGATCACCAGACTGAAGATCAGCGAGAAGATGCCGTAGATGCCCAGATTGACGATCGACACCGTCCAGCGGGGTGCGGCCCACAGGCGCTCGTACTGGTCGAGGCCGACGAAGCTCATGCGCGGAAGCAGCCGCGAATTGGTGAAGGAGTAGAGCACTGTCCAGAGCGTGCCGCCGGCGAAGATGACCACGGCGGTGAGGATCATCGGAATGGACGCGATCTTCGCGCTCATATTCCGGAAATACTGGTTCGGCCGGGTGGATCTCCGGGCCGGTGGGGCAGCTGTTGTCGCTGGAACCGTCATCGTCAGGCGCCTCCTCGTGGCTCTCGCCAATGGGCGGAGCGCGGCAAACATGAGACGAGTCCGTCAGGTTCATGTTGAACCCGCCAGACCCTGGCTTCTGGTGTCGTCGTCTTCTCTTCGGGATAACCGGGGTCCCCGTGTCCGGACACACGCTCGGGCGGGCGGTCCCGGGCCTCGTCAAGGCCCGGGCGGTAAATGCGCAGGATGATCGCGGATGGGCATGGTGACGGCGACAGGCCGTCACCTCGTCATCACTCGGCGGACGCGATGATCCCGGCCCAGCGCTTCTGCGCGTCCTCGACGGTCATCGTGGTGCTGGCGAAGAATTCGGAGAACAGATCCTCCTTCTGTTTCTGGATATCGGCCGAGAGCAACTCGTCCGTCCCCTGCACCACGTCGCCCTTGGCCAGGATATCGAGACCCTTCTTCATGCAGTCATTCGCAGCGTTCAGATCGACATCGCCGCGCACCGGCAGCGAGCCTTTCTTGAGATTGAAGGCGACCTGCGTGGCCGGATCGAGCAGCGACTTCGCCAGCGCCTCCTGCGCCTTCGACTTGTCCTCGTCCTTCAGGAGCGGGAAGTAGAACGCGTCGCCGGCCGTTGCGAGAAAGCCGTTCATGCCGAGCCCCGGCAGGCAGGAATAGTCGGTGCCGGCCTTCTGGTCGGCCAGCTGGAACTCGCCCTGCGCCCAGTCGCCCATGACCTGCCCGCCGGCCTTGCCGGTGATGACGAGGTTGGTGGCCTGGTTCCAGTCCTGAACATTGCTGCCCTTGGCCATCTTGCGGGCATCGTCCGCGGCCTTGAAGATCTTGGCGATCTCCGGCCCCGTGGCCGTCTCGCCATCCTTGTCCTTGTAGACCTTGAGATAGAGATCCTTGCCGCCGAGCGAAATCAACAGCACATCGAACAGACCGGCCGACTGCCAGGCCTGACCGCCGAGCGCCAGAGGAACGATGCCGGCCTTCTCAAGCGCCGGGGCGGCCGCGACATATTCGTCCCAGGTCTTCGGCACCTCGACGCCGGCCGTCTTGAAGGCCGCGTTGGAGAGCCACAGCCACTGCCAGGAATGGATGTTGACGGGCGCGCAGTAGATCTTGCCGTCGATCGTGCAGGCGTCGAGCAGGCTCGCAGGCCGGATGACCTCTTTCCACTTTTCAGCAGTGGCGACATCGGTCAGGTCGCGCATCAGGCCGGCCTGCACGAGTTCCTCGGCCTGACGACCGTGGTTGAACTGCGTGGCGCCCATGGGGTCGCCGCCGGTGATGCGGCTGATCATGATGGGGCGTGCCGTACCGCCGGAGCCGGCAATCGCGCCGTCCACCCATTTGTTGCCGGTCGCATCGAACGCCTTGGCCAATTCCGCGACCGCCGCAGCCTCCCCGCCGGACGTCCACCAATGCGTTACTTCCAGATCCGTGGCATGAGCCGCACCGAGCGGCAGTACCACACCGGCAGCCAGAATTGCTGCGCGAAAGCGTGTCATCATGAGTCTCCTCCCTCACTGTAACGTTGCCGTAAAAACCTAGCGGATGTGTTTGAGCCACGCAACAGAGCAACCTCCAAATTATTCGTGAGATCGACGTTTCTACTAGAAGGAGAACTCCAAGCCGAGCAGCAGTGTTTCCGGAGACAATAAATGCGGTGCAACATTCGTCTTCAGGTGCAAGAAGCGCGTTGAATAGGCATCGAATTTTCCGGAATTGCCTCATCGGATGGCACAATGCCACTTTGCAGCGCAGCAATACGAGAAGAGCGATCACGCTTTCCTCCAATGATTGCAACCTGACCGAAACCATCGGAATGATGGCCATGACCAACTGTATCGTTGCAGTTTTTTCGTGTAGGCACGGAGCGGGTGACATTGGTCAAGCCGCATCGAACCGGCTAGGATGAGCGGCAAAACACCGGTTGCAAGGACCGGATGGAAGGGCAGGCGTCGATGGACGAGAAGACGAAGACCGATGGTGTGCGACCGACGGCGACACAGTCTGGTGCCCCGTCAAACGCGCAGTCCGGCCTCCAGACCGGCAACCCGCAGGCCGCGCCTCACCTTCCCGGCAACGACCGCCCGACGCTGAAGACGATCGCCTACATGACCGGGCTCGGCATCACCACGGTGTCGCGCGCCCTGAAGGATGCGCCCGATATCGGCGCGGACACCAAGGAGCGCGTGCGCCTCGTCGCGCGGCAGGTCGGCTACCAGCCGAACCGAGCAGGCGTCAGACTGCGCACCGGCAAGACCAACGTCATCAGCCTCGTCCTGTCGCTGGAGGAGGAAATCATGGGCCTCACCAGCCCGATCGTCGTGGGCATTTCCGAGGTGCTGGCGGCCACGCCCTACCATCTGGTCGTGACGCCCTACAGCCCTTCGCGGGACGCCCTCGCCCCGGTTCGCTACGTGCTCGACACGGGTGCCGCCGATGGCGTCATCATCTCGCGCACGGAACCGAAGGACGCGCGCGTGGCGCTGATGCTGGAGCGAAACTTCCCCTTCGCCACCCATGGCCGCACCGATATGGGGCTCGCACATCCCTACCACGACTATGACAATGAAGGCTTCGCCTATGCCGCCGTGCGGGCGCTGGTGGAGCGCGGGCGCCGTCGCCTGACGCTGCTGCAGCCGCCGCGTCACCTCACCTTTCACCGGCACATGCGCAACGGTTTCGACCGCGCGGTCCGCGACTTCGGCGTCGAGACCATTCCCTTCGACACCGTCGATATCGATCATTCGCTGATCGACATCCGCACCGCTTTCGAAAGCCTGCTGCGCGGCGGCGCGGTGCCGGATGGCATCGTCTCGGGAAGCGGCGCGGGAACGATCGCCCTGATCGCCGCCATCGAGGCGACGGGCCGCAAGATCGGCACCGACCTCGACGTCGTCTCCAAGGTACCGAGCGATTTCCTCGGCTGGCTGCGCCCGGAGGTTATCACCATGAAGGAAGATATTCGGCATGCGGGCCATGAGCTCGCCAAGGCCGTCCTGGCCCGCATCGCCGGCCGGCCGCCGGAAGAGCTTCAGAGCCTGAGTGGCCTCGACAAAGCGAAGACCTGACAAATTCCGACGGGGAAGCCGGACATAAAAAAGGCCGCGCGGCAGACGCCGCGCGGCCTTCCTTGTCGGGGGTGGTTCGGATCAGGAGCGTTCGGCGACGAGGCCGCTTCCCCATGGGCCGTGATGCGAATCCTTGCCGTCCGTGCGGTCATAGCCATGCGCGCCGAAATAGTCGCGCTGGGCCTGGATCATGTTCGCCGTGCCGCGGGCGCGGCGGTAGCTGTCGAAGTAGCCGAGCGCCGAGGCGAGCGCGGGAACCGGAAGCCCACCGAGAACGGCCGTGGAAACGACGCGGCGGAGCGGCGCGTCGGTCTCCTTGACCATGGCGGCAAACGCCGGCGTGACGATGAGGTTCGCCGCATCCGGCGATTCGGTGAACGCCTTGGTGATCTCGTCGAGGAACTGCGAGCGGATGATGCAGCCGGCACGCCAGATGCGGGCGATGGTCGGCATCGGCAGGTTCCAGCCGAATTCGCGCGATGCCGCCGCCATGACGGCAAAGCCCTGCGCGTAAGCGCCGATCTTGGCCGCGAGCAGGGCGTTTTCGAGATCGGCAAGGAAGGCCGTCTTGTCGCCGACCGACAGCGGCGGCACGTCCGGCAGGCCGAGAATTTTCTCGGCAGCTTCGCGCTCGGCCTTCATCGACGACAGGCTGCGGGCAGCCACGGCGGCCTCGATGCCGGTGGCCGGCACGCCCATGTTCTGCGCCTCGATCACCGACCACTTGCCGGTGCCCTTCTGGCCGGCCTTGTCGAGGATGACATCGACGAGCGGCCCGGAGCCGAGCTGGTCGCCGGCGCGCAGCACGATTTCGGAAATCTCGATCAGGAAGGAATTGAGGCGACCCTTGTTCCAGGTCGCGAAAACCTCGGCGATCTCGGTCGCGCTCATCTTCAGGCCGTCGCGCAGGATGCCGTAGATCTCGGCGATCATCTGCATGTCGGCATATTCGATGCCGTTATGAATGGTCTTGACGAAGTGGCCGGCCCCGTTCTCGCCGAGCCATGCGACGCACGGGTCGCCTTCATAGCGCGCGGCAATCGAGGTCAGGACCTTCTCGACGCGCTTCCAGCTTTCTTCCAGGCCGCCGACCATGATCGAGGGGCCATGGCGCGCACCTTCCTCACCACCGGACACGCCCATGCCGATGAAGGTCAGGCCGCTGTCCTTCAGCGTATCGAAGCGGCGCATCGTATCGCGGAAATTGGCGTTGCCGGCATCGATCATGATGTCGTGCGCCTCGAGATGCGGCTTCAGGATTTCCATCTGCTGATCGACGGCATCGCCGGCCTTGATCATGATGATGATCGGCCGCGGCGGCTTGATGGCCGCAACGAAGTCTTCGATCGTCTCGCAGGGGATGATGCGATACTTCAGATCGCCTGCCTCTTCGTAGAATTCTCTCGTGCGCTCGACCGTGCGGTTGAACACCGCGATCGTGTTGCCCTTCTCGGCAATGTTGAGCGCGAGGTTGGACCCCATGACGCCGAGCCCGATTAGGCCGATTTCCGCCTGTGCCACGTATAAGCCTCCATAGATGCTGGAACGCGGGGATGCCGGTCATCGGCGGGCGTTCCATTGATGTGCCGTACCCGCAGTGCCGACCGTTGCAGCCGGTTGCCGAATGGGTGAACGCCGCAAGTTTTGGCACCGGAAAGAGTGAACCACAAGACATTGTTGAAGTTCGCAGCTACATTTCCTCCCGGACGCCGGCAGACGGAACGGCGGCATGCGGCGCGGCCGCGAGGGAGCCGCGATGGCACCGCCAGGACCGGCCGGCGGAGCCGAGGGAGAGAGCGACATGGCGATGAATGTGCGCACCGTCGAGGTCGTCATCGAGCGGGATGCGGCTGCGGTCTATGCCTATGCGCATCGCCCCGAGACCATGCCACTCTGGGCATCCGGGCTTGCGAGCGGGCTGCATCCGGCCGGCGATCACTGGGTCGCAAGCGGGCCGCTCGGAACGGTGAAGATCTTCTTCACGCCGGCGAACGAACTGGGCGTGATGGACCATACGGTCGTCGAGGCAACCGGCGTCTCGACCTACAACGCCTTTCGTGTGACACCGAATGGGGCCGACGCCGTCGTCGTCTTCACGCTGCTGCAGGCGGCGGATGCGACGGACGAGAGCTTCGCCCGCGATATCGACTGGGTGCGAAAGGACCTGACCCGGCTCAAGGCCATTCTGGAAGCCGAAGCGGACGCGACGACCTGAACCGCCGGGCTGGAAATGGCTGACCGCTCGGTCAGGCCGCGATGGCGCGACGGCGGTTGGCAAGCTCTTGGTAGACGACGATGGCGCCGATGATCTGCCCCGTCGATGTCCGGCACGGCGTCATTCGGGACCGGATGACGATGGTCCGGCCGTCGATTTCGCGGGCATAGGTCGTATCCACCGTCTCGCCGGCAAAGCAGCGGTCGAGGCGGGGTTTCACATTGTCCTCGAAGAACTGAAGCCCGGAAAATTCGAGAATCGTCCGCCCGATGAGGGACAGCGGCGTTTCATCGAGAAACTGCGCGTGCAGAACATTTGCATAGAGATAGCGGTAATCCGGCGTGATGACGCAGACGCGGTCCGGCAGACTGTCGAGAATCGCCTCGTTCAACAGCCCCTCGTCCGCCCGGAGCTTGGGGAGCGGCACGCTTGGTGCAGCCGCCACGCCCGGATACCGGACGACGAGATGCCCGGTCCCCGCCTCAACGAAATAGCGCTCGGCGAGCTTGGACAGGGCATTGCTGTGCCGCAGGACATGGGAACTGTCGCCGGCTTCGATCTTCAGGAGATCCAGCAGAAACTGGAACTGAAGGCGGGCATCCGCAATGGATGTCGCACGTTCGTTCTCGACGGCCTTGAGAAGCGGGTCGATCTCGCTGTCGAGGACGTCGATCAGCAAGGTTTCCCCGCTGGCAACCGCCTGTTGGATCTGGCTGTACTTCACCCAGAACAAATCGATCAGCGTCTTCAAGAACCTTTTCCCTCATATCCATACATCACCGAAAACAGACAAAGATTGTCTATTTCGACAGCACAACCATAATGTGTCACGAAACGCCGGATTTGCGCCATCTCACTGTACACGCGCCGCCGGCTCGTTCAACCTTTCCTTTACAATATCATGAATTCTATATGTCTTTTTTATAATTCAAACTGCAAAGGCAGACACTTGCTTGAGGAATACCGCAAAGCTGTGACAGCCTGTCGAAGGCTTGCGCCTACATCTTCGTATTGGTCTCGCGCGCGAGCTTGCGCTTCACCTGCCAGCGGTCGTGATACCAGAGCCACTGGCCGGGATATTCGCGGACCCAGCGCTCGACCGTGTCGTTCAGGAGCTGGGCCGTCGCCTCGACATCCACGCTGCCGCCCTCCTTGCGAGGAATCGTGACGGCGGGTTCGATTTCCAGGCGGAATCGATTGCCGGGCAAGCGAATGCAGCGCGCCGGATAAACTTCGCAGCCGAACTGACGCACGAGCTTCGCAAGCAGCGGATTGGTCTTGACCGGCTGTCCGAAGAAAGTGGTGTTCAGGCCCTTCTTGAACTTCTGATCGACGAGAACGCCGATCCCCTGCCCTTCGTCCAGCTTTCGCGCGAGCGTAAACGACGATCCGGCGTGTGAGGGCACCAGCGTTCCCATGCGCTTGGCCCGGAAGTCGTAGACCTTCTTGGCCATGGTCGCATTGTTCGGCGGGCGAAAGAGCACGGTGACATCGAGACCGAACGCCGATCCCGCAACCGGCAGCATCTCGAAACTGCCGGTATGGCCGGTGAAGACGATGAAGGGGCGCGGATTGTCGCGCAGATCGAGGAAGATCGGTGCGCCGACAACCTCCACCCGGCCCGGCGCGCCCCGCGTCGGGTCGTAGTCGAACAAGCGGTCGAGAAAGACGTATTCGGCGGCCAGACGGCCGATCGACCCCCAGCTTTCCATCGCGATCGCCTCGATCTCGCTCTCGCTTTTTTCCGGGAAGGCGGCACGGAGATTGGCCAGCGTCAGCAGATGACGGCCGCGCATGAAGCGCGGGCCGGCAAGCCGCGCCGCGCGGTCCATGACGTTCAGCGCGGTGTCCGGTGGGAGGAGTTTCAGCAGCAGAAGCGGCAGAAACGCCAGCTGCGCCACGATCCAGTCGCTCGCGTGCCGGTAAAAGAGAACGAGCCGCGTGATCAGACTGCGCACCGGGATCAATCCAGCCGCAGGACGATCTTGCCGAACACCTGTCGGCCTTCCATGCGCTCGAGCGCGCGATCGATGTTTTCGAAGGTCACTTCGGTATCGATGACGGGATGGACGAGGCCGCGAGCCATCTTCTGCATCGCATCCGCCATGTTCTCCATCCGGCAGCCGAACGAGCCGATGAGCTTCAGCTGCTGCTGGAACAGCATCATCAGGTTCATATCGGTGGAAACGCCCGAGGTGGAGCCGCAGGTGACGAGACGCCCGCCCCGCTTCATGCAGAGCATGGAGCCGGCCCAGGTGTCCTTGCCGACATGCTCGAACACGACGTCGACGCCCTTCTTCTTCGTCAGCTTGCGCACCACGCCTTCGAAGCGGTCGGTGCGGTAGTTGATGACGTGATCGGCGCCGAGCGCCTTGGCCTTCTCGATCTTGTCGTCGGAGCCGACCGTGGTGATGACGGTGCAGCCGATCTTCTTGGCGAGCTGGATCGCTGCCGAGCCGATGCCGGAGCCGCCGGCATGGATGAGGATGGTCTCGCCCGGCTCGAGCCTGGCATTGTCGAACAGCATGTGCTCAACCGTGCCGAAGGTGACCGGCGCCAGCGCTGCGGCGACGGCATCGACGCCGGGCGGTGCGGGCACGAGGAGACGGGCGGGAAGATTGACCTTCTCCTGCGCGAAGCCGTCGAGGTGGAAGCCGTGAACGCCGCTGACGTGTTCGCAGAGATTGTCGCGACCCTCGCGGCAGGGGCGGCAGAGACCGCAGGTACGCGCGCCATAGATCGACACGAGCTGACCCGGCAGGACGTTGGCGACGCCGGGCCCGATGGTCTCGACCACGCCGGCAGCCTCCGCACCGATGACGAGCGGCATCTTGCGCTTGGCGAAGGCCATGCCCCGCCAGCCCCAGACGTCGATATGGTTGAGCGCCACGGCCTTGACGCGCAGCGTCACCTCGCCCGGGCCCGGAGCGGCCGGTTCCGGCAGGTCCGTGACTTCGAGCTTCCGGTCGTCGATCAGTTGCAGGGCGCGCATGGTCTTTTCCTTATCGTTTCCGCGAGGTCGTCAGTGCCGCCGGACTCAGGCGGGTTCGGCCGTCATGACCAGGCTGGCATTCTGCCCGCCGAAGCCGAAGGAGTTGGACAGCACGGCCGTCACCTGCGCATCGCGCTTGACGTTCGGCACCACATCCAGGGCAATGGCGGGATCAGGGTTCTGGTAGTTGATGGTCGGCGGCAGCGTGCCCGTGAGAATGGTCTGCAGCGAGAAGACCGCCTCGACGGCACCGGCCGCCGTCAGCGTGTGGCCGATCATCGACTTGTTGGAGGAGACCGGAATACGCGCAAGCCCCTCGCCAAAGACGGCCGACATCGCGCCATATTCCATCTTGTCGTTCTCGGGCGTCGATGTGCCGTGCGCATTGACATAGCCGATATCGCTCTCGGCGATGCCGGCATCGGCAAGTGCGGCGCGAATCGTGGCGATGGCCGGTCCACCATCCGGCGAGGAGCGCGTGCGGTGGAAGAGATCGGCCTTTTCGCCGCAGCCCTTGAGAATGCCGAGCACCTTCGCGCCGCGCGCAACGGCCGCTTCGAGCGATTCGAGCACCAGCGTGGCCGCACCTTCCGCAATGACGAAGCCGTCGCGATCGCGCGTGAAGGGCTTGGAGGCCTTTTCCGGCGGGTCGTTCTGAGTGGAGAGGGCCGAAAGCAGCGAGAAGCGGATCAGCGCTTCCGCACTCACCGAGCCATCGGTCGCAACCGTCAGCGCGCGGGTCGTCCGCCCTTGGCGGATGGCCTCGACGCCGAGCTGGATGGCGGTGGCACCCGAGGCGCAGGCGGTGGACAATGTCACCGGCAGACCGCGCGTTCCGAACCGGTCGGACAGACGCTCGGAGATCGCGCCAAACAGGGCGGCCTCGTAGAAGACCGGATCGGCCTTTTCGCGCATGGCGGCGAGGAAACGGTTATAGGCGTCCGCCGGCTTTTCGGACGGCGGCGAGCGGTCGGCAAGTGCAAAGCGGGCGCTCCATTCCGGCTCGATCGGCGGTGCCGCGAGAAACAGCGGGCCGTCGAAATCGCCGGAGATGCCAGCCTGTGCCAGAGCCTCCAGCGTCGTCTCGCGCGCCATGGCGTAGGACCGCTCGACGGAGTTTTCGTTGGGAACATCAATGAAATCGACCGTTCCGCAGATTCGCGTCGACAGCCCGTCCGTCGGGAAGCGGGTGATCTTGTGGATGCCGGAGACGCCACCTGTCAGCGCGGCCCAATTGTCCTGAAGCCCCTGGCCGAGCGACGTGATGACGCCCATGCCGGTGACGGCGATCAGCGGGCGGCCCAGGTGATCCTTATAGGCATTGGTCATGACGAATGCTCCTCTGCACTGGCTCTGGCATGGGCTGTGAGAACGGCGATGCCCTCGCCTCGGCCGTGGCCGAGCGTCGTGACGATCGCGTGCCTGGGCGCGCGCGTCATGGACGTCTCGGACGGATCGAACGGCGGCACGACGGCCCCGGCATCGAGCGCGAGGGCGGCGAGCGCCAGACCCAGCGGAAACTGCGCCTCGATGCCGTGCCCGACGGCACCGCTATAGCCGCGCACCGGCACGTTCGGAAACCGCGTCTCCAGCCATGTCCGTTCCTGCGCGGCGAGACCGGCAAGGCCGCTAGCGCCGGAAAACACGATGGTCTCCGCGCCCGGTGCGCCCTCGCTCAACCGGTCCAGCCGGCGCTCCAGCCCGCCGCCGTCGCGCTGGCCACGATCGCCGCCGACGGCATCGATGGTCGCATAGATCCGCGCGCCGCGGCCTTCCGCATGTTCGCGCGATTCGAGCACCAGAAAGGCCCCGACGGACCCGAGGATGATGCCGCCGCCCTCGCCGTCCGCGCGCGACCAGAGCGGATGCCACGGCCCTGTCGCATGTGCCTGCAGCGCTTCGACGAGCAGAATGATGTCGAGCCGCTCGGCCGACAGCGCGCCGCCGACCAGCGTATGGCTCGACTGGCCGGCCTTGATGCGGGCGAAAGCCGTCTCGACGGCGGAAATGCCGGCGGCCTCCTCGCCCATGAAGGTGCGCGACGATCCCGTGACTTTGTGGACGATCGAGATATTGCCGGCCATCAGGTTGGAGAGCTGGGCGAGGAACAGCGTCGGGCGCAGTTCGGTCGTCAGCTTTTCATTGAGGAGATGTTCGCGGTCGTTGCGCTTCAGGCCTTCGTCCACGATCAGGCTGTCGACCGCGATATCGCGCTCGCCGCCGCCGGCCGCGACGATCATGTCCATGGTGCCGCAGGCTTCCGCGTCGTCCTTCAGCCCGGCATCGTCGAGCGCGAGGCCGGCGCTGAACACGCCGAGGCGCTGCCAGTTCTCCATCTGCCGCTGGTCGCCGCGCTTGGCGATCTGGGCGGACCAGTCGATGGCCGGCAGCGGGTGCACGGGATAGGGCGCGAAACGCTCCGTCTCCACCACCACTGCCGGCGGCTCGCCTGCCGTGAGCATGGCGACATGCGGCGCAACACCCACGCCCTGGCTGGTGACGATCCCCACCCCGGTGATCACTACATCGTTGGCGGCCTTCATGCGGTCACTCCTTGGGCGATTCTGGGGACGATTCCGGGCGCGATTCCGGGGATAGCTGGCCGGCCAGCGCTGCCGTCAACCCGACGTCGTCGGCCCGCTTGCGCACGATGGGGCCGAGCGGCAGCTGGTCGAACGGGACGGTCCGCAGCTTCAGCTGGGCGTCGGCGATCCGCTTGCCGGCCGACGAGATCTTCGCCTTGGTGACCGCAAAGCCGGAGCCGTCATGTTCGAGCACGACCTCGATATCGAGCACGGCTTCCGGCTCGACGAAGGAGCGCATCTTGGCGCCATCCACCGTCATCAGGAACGGCATGGCGGCAAAATCGGTGACGGCAAGCACGAGGAAGCCGGAGGCCTGCGCCATCGTCTCGATGAGGAGGACGCCGGGCACGAGCGGATAGCCGGGGAAATGCCCCTCGAAGACCGGGCTTTGCGCGGGCACGACGGAGCGGGCGCGCAGCGTCTTCGCCGTCATGTCGACGGCTTCGACACGGTCAATCATCTGGAAATATTCAAGCAGCATAAGACATCATCCGCTGACCACCTTCACACCCGCGACGGGAGACCCGCAACAGGCATCAAGGACCGGTGACGGCGGCACCCGGACGTTGCGTTCGAGGCCGTCAGGTAGAAACGGCGATGCCGCCTGTCAAGCACGCAAGAGCGGCGTCAGGCGGCATCGCGGAACGGGTGCAGTTGGAAAGGCCGATCAGGCCTTGGCAGCGCGCAGTTCGTCGATCTTGGCACAGAGGTTCTTCAGAACGAAGTATTCCTCCGTCGAGGCCTTGCCTTCGTTGACGTCCTGCGTCCATTTTTCCAGCGGAATCTTGATGCCGAATTCCTTGTCGATCGCAAACACGATGTCGAGGAAATCGAGGCTGTCGATGCCCAGATCGTCGATCGTGTGGCTTTCCGGCGTGATCGTCTCGCGATCGATCTCGCTGGTTTCTGCAATGATATCGGCGACCTTGTCGAATGTGGCTGTCACGCGCGGACCTCTTTGAGTGGCAAGTTTTGCCGAAGCTATAGGGTAACTGTGCAGGAAAAGCCAATGGCCTTGCGGCCATGCTGGGATTTTTGCCGGCCCCTGTTGCCGAAAGGACCGCGTTGCAGCATCGGCGATCACCCCGATGCGACAACGAGACGCGCAATCCCCGGTTCCCCCTCCATTCCGGGGAGACATCGACGCCGCAGAATGGGAGGCGTCAGAACGCCGACAGAGCCACGGCCATGCCGATTACGGCGGCGAGTGCCAGCGTGCAGGCTGCGTGGAAGACGCGGATGCCGCGCAGGATATCGTCTGCCGTTGCGACCGGCCGTCCGGCGGCATTCATCATCGGCTCCTCGACCCGGCCGCCGGCATAAAGGCGGGGACCGGCGAGCTGGAGATCGAGCGCGCCGGCCATCGCCGCCTCGGGCCAGCCGGAATTGGGCGAACGGTGCAGACCCTGATCGCGCAGGGCGACGGAAAGCGCATTGCGCCCGGCCCGCCGCCCCAGCCGCCACCACGCTCCCCCCGCGATAAGCAGCATCGACAACCGCGCGGCCGGGAGGTTGGCGACATCGTCGAGCCGGGCCGATGCCCGGCCGAAATGGAGATAGCGCTCGGTCTTGTGGCCGATCATCGAATCGGCCGTGTTCAGCATCTTGTAGGCAAGCAGCCCCGGAAGTCCTGCGATCGCATACCAGACGAGCGGCGCGACGACCCCGTCCGAAAAGTTTTCCGCAAGGCTCTCGATAGCGGCCCGGCAGACGCCGGCCTCGTCCAGGCTCTCGGGATCGCGCCCGACGATCATCGAGACCGCCCGCCGACCGCCAGCAAGCCCACTGTCCTCAAGGCCCTTAGCCACCCGCAGCACGTGATCGGACAGGCTCTTCTGCGCAAGAAAGACCGCGACGATCAGGGCCTCGATGGCGGCGCCCCAGAGACCGAGCGACGACAGGCCAATATGAAGGAGACCGCCAATCGCTGCGGACAGCAGAAGAAGACCTGCGATGGCGCCCGCGCCGCGCCTGCGCAGCTGCGAGCTACCGAGATGCGGCCGGTTCAGCCGGCGTTCGCAGGCGGCGATCGCCGTACCGAACAGGACGACGGGGTGCGGCAGGTGGCGCCAGAGGCGGTCCGGATCGCCGACGATGCGGTCGATCGCGAGGCCGGCGGCGAGAATGACGAGGCGCATCAGGGGGCAACCTTGCGAAGGGCGGCGAGAAGACGCAGGTCGGAGGCCGGATCGGGCGTCAGGCCGATTCGCAGCCAGCCGGGCGCGTAATCGAAGCTGCGCGTGAGGATATGCCGCTCGCAAAGCGCATGCTGCAGAGCGGCGCCATCGGCAACCTCGACAAGCGAGAACAGATGCGTGCCGCCGATCATGCGCAGGCCGGCTTGCGACAGCATCGCGTCCAGCCCGGCTTTCCGCGCGGCGATACGGATGCGGAGGCCTTCGATATCGCCTTGCAAAAGCGGCTCAGCAACCGCCAGCGCCGGCCCGGAGACGGCCCAGGGACCAAGTGCCGTGGCAAGCGCTTCAAGCACGGTTGGCACCGCCATGACGAAGCCCAGCCGGATGCCGGCATGCCCGAAGACCTTCCCGAAGGAGCGGAAGACGATGAGGCCGGGATGCGCGAACCCCTCGGCCGCGACGCTGTTTCCCGACACTCCGTCGCCGAAGGCCTCGTCCACGACAAGCCGGCCGCCCTGCGCAGCCATGCGGTCGGCAATGGCGAGCAGCCTATCGTGCGGCAGAAGGCGGCCGGTCGGGTTGTTCGGATTGACGATGACGACAAGACCGTGATCGGGGCGAAGTTCGCCCGGATCGGCGATCTGATCGACAGGGAAACCCGACAGCGACAGGACCCGCCGATACTCGCCATAGGTTGGCCCGAGAATGGCGACCGGGCGGCCCGGCGGGGCGAGCGCCGGCAGTTGCTGGATGACGGACTGCGTGCCTGGCACGGCCAAGGGCCGGTGCTCCCCGGTGCCGTAGAATGCGGCAGCAGCGGCCCCGGCACGGCGCACGAGATCGGCGTCCGGCAGGCGGTGCCAAGCCGATGCGGGAATGTCCGGCAGCGATGGTGGACACGGATTGATGCCGGTGGAGAGGTCGAGCCAGTCCTCCGCGGTGCCGCCATAGCGGCCGATCGCGCCAGACAGGCCGCCGCCATGCTGGATCGGCGCCGTCATGCCGTCTCCACGCCGGCAAGGTCCGGCGCGCGGTCGATGAGGTGCATGAAGGAGCCGGCGACCGAGCCGACGCGTAGGCCGGCGGTCCCCAGAGAGGTGCCCGCCGCATCCTCGACGGCGAACAGCGGTGCGGCCTCGCCTTCCGAGACGATCGTCGCATAGTGAAATTCATGCGCCATCATCGGCTTGAAGAACCCGGTTTCATCCAGAGGCCGCACGCGGCGGTAGCCGAGATGCCGGCGCCGTTCGGCAAAGCTGGTGGTCAGCGGCAGGAGGCCGAGCATCGGGTAGCGTGTCCCCGAAGCATCGACAAGCCCGTCGCCGAGCGTCATGTAGCCGCCGCACTCCCCGAAAACCCGCGCCTTGCGCCGGGCGGCGGCCTGCATGCCGGCGCGGAAGGTCTCAGCCGTCGACAATGCCCCCGCATGCAGTTCGGGATAGCCGCCGGGGAGATAGACGGCATCGGCAGCGTCTGCCGGCGCCTCGTCCGCAAGCGGTGAAAAGAAGGACAGGCTCGCGCCCGCTGCATGCCATCCAGCCAGCAGGTGCTGATAGGCGAAGGCGAAGGCGACGTCGCGGGCGACCGCGATTCGCGACCCGAGCGGGTCCATGGCGACGACGGATTGTGTGAAAGGCTGCACCGGGAGGGCTTCCCGTCCGAGCACCACCAGCGCGTCGAGATCGCATCCCGCTTCGACCGCATCGGCGGCGTGGTCGATGAAGCGATCGAGACCGCCATGCTCGCCGGCCTGCACGAGGCCGAGATGCCGCTCGGGCAGGGCAAGGCCCGGATCGCGACCGATGATGCCGAGCACCGGCATGGCGATATCCGCCAGCGCGCCGCGCAGCATCGCCTCGTGCTTGGCGCTGCCGACCTTGTTGAGGACGACGCCGGCGAGCCGAATATCGGCGCGGAAGCGGGCGTAGCCGGACACGAGCGCCGCCACCGACTGCGCCATGCGGCCGCAATCGACCACCAGCACCACCGGCAGGCCCAGAGATGCCGCGAGATCGGCCGGCGCGCCGGTACCATCCATCGCCGCATCGAACAGGCCCATCATGGCCTCGATGACGAGCAGGCGGCCATCGTGCCGCGCGCGGGATGCCTGCGCATCGAGCAAGGCGGGGCGCATGGCCCAGGGGTCGTAGTTGACGCAGGCGATGCCGCAGGCGGCCGTATGGAAGGCCGGGTCGATATAGTCCGGGCCCGCCTTGCCGGGAGACACCGCGACCCCGCGCCGGCTGAGCGCGCGCAAGAGGCCGAGCGTGATGGTGGTCTTGCCGGAGCCGGAGGACGGGGCGGCGATCAGGATGCCGCTCATGCCGTACAGTCTCCCGCCGATGCCGAATCGATCTGCGCGGAGCCCAACCAGTCGAGAACGGACCGCAGCCGCACGACCTCGCCGAGCACCACGATCGCCGGTGGCGAGACGCCGGCGGAGGCGGCATCGGCCGCCGCGCGGCCCAGCGTCGTTTCGAGAACCGACTGGCGAGATGTCGCCGCATTGCTGACGAAGGCGAGCGGCTCGTCCGGCGCGCGGCCGGCGGCCAGAAGGTTCGCGGTGATCTCGCTGATATGCTTCATCGCCATGTACATGACGATGACCGGCGACCCCTTGGCGACGCTCGCCCAATCGACGCGATCCGGCACGAGGCCCGAAGAGTCGTGACCGGTGAGGAAGGTGACGACATGGGTGATGTCGCGGTGGGTCACCGGGATGCCGGCATAGGCAAGACCGCCGATACCCGCCGTGATGCCGGGCACGACGCGGAAGGGAATGCCGTGCTCGACCAGCACCAGCGCCTCTTCGCCACCGCGACCGAAGACGAAGGGATCGCCGCCCTTCAGCCGCAGCACGCGCTTGCCCTCGCGGGCGAGCGCGACGAGGCGGAGCGAAATGTCGCGCTGCTTCGGCGAGGGCTTGCCGCCGCGCTTCCCGGCGAACTCCAGCACGGCACCGGGCCGCGCGAGCGACAGGCAGGCGGCGTCCACCAGGGCATCATGCACGATGACATCCGCCTGTCGCAGGGCGTTGACCGCATGCAGCGTCAGCAGGCCGGGATCGCCCGGCCCCGCGCCCACCAGCCAGACGGCGCCCGGCGCCATCAGCGGCAGGCCGTCGAAGGAGAAATCCCTCATCCCGCCAACTCCAAGGCCGGCGCGGATGATTCGATGTGGGAGGGTGCGACCAAACCGGTCGAAGAAAGCGCGGCAAGCAGCTGTTTCGAATGGGCTTCCACCACGGCAGCAGTCGCCTGGCGGGACGCGTGCTTTTCCACCACCAGCCGTCCGCCGCGCCCGGCAGCCGCAAGGGCGGAGGCCTCCGCGACGCTATGGCATCCGATCAGGCGAAAGATGTCCGGCGAGGGAGACGCGACGCGCGGCGTCTCCGTCTCCAGCCGGACGGCGTCGAATGTCAGGAGGGGAACGGCAAACCGGTCGGCAAGGGCGAGGATGGCGGGCTCCGTCGCGCGGGCATCGATCGATGCGATGGCGTGGAGCGGACGCTCGGGGTAGCCGGCCTTAGCCAGCACGGCAAAAGCGAGATCGAGCACATCGGCGAAGGGCGAACCCGGCCGGCAACCGAGGCCGAGAACCAGCCCGCGCTCCATCGTCTCACCGCTCATGACCATTCCACGCTCTCCGCTGCACGCCACCTGCGCCCGAAGAGGCCGGACAGGAAAGCCGCGTTTCAGATCCTGCAGCGATGCGGCGGTCGAGGACACGCCACAGGCTTCAGTCGCGCAGACGCCACGCGGCCGGAGATCTCTCCCCGGTCGAGGCCTCGACAGCTCCGGCATGAGCCCCCGATCAGGGTCGGCCGCACCGGACGCGTTTTCAGCCCGAACCGGGCGCCGTCGCATGACGCGTGTCTTACAAGAGATTTGCGCCGACAGGAATTGCTTATGGAGCCCCTGCGGCAAAATCGGCGCGGCGCGAAGGCGGGACAGCGCGAAGGGCGTACCGTGCGAGACCCCTTCCCTTTGGCCGCCGGCTCTGCCAAAGAGCGTGCGCGTCTGCGCCCGGAGCGCGCGCGTCCCTAGATAGCCCGCTGCCGGCGACACGGCCAAAGGTCCATCGTGCACGATCTCGCGTTTCATCTGCTCCTCTTCCTCTTCCTTGCGGCCTTCGTCGCCGGCTTCATCGACAGCATTGCCGGCGGCGGCGGCATGATCACCGTGCCGGCCATGCTGCTGGCCGGCCTGCCGCCGCTGGAAACGCTCGGCACCAACAAGCTCCAGTCCCTGTTCGGCTCGGGCTCGGCAAGCCTTGCTTATGCCCGCGCCGGCCATGTGGACCTGAAAAGCCAGCTGCCCATGGCATTCCTGTCGCTGGCCGGCGGCGCGATCGGGGCCATGGTGGCGACCGTGGTGCCCGGCGACGTGCTGCGCGCCGTGCTTCCCTTCCTGCTCATCGGCATCGCGCTCTATTTCGCGCTGAAGCCGAACGTCGCCGATCTCGATCGCGCCCAGCGGATCACGCCCTTCGTGTTCGGCCTCACCATCGTGCCGGCGATCGGCTTCTACGACGGCATCTTCGGGCCCGGTACCGGCTCCTTCTTCATGCTGGCCTTCATCGCGCTTGCCGGCTTCGGGGTGCTGAAGGCGACGGCGCATACAAAGCTCCTCAATTTCGGTTCGAATATCGGCGGCTTCCTCGTGCTTGCCCTCTATGGCGTCGTCTTGTGGAAGGTCGGGCTGATGATGGGCGCCGGACAGTTCGCCGGTGCGCAGGTCGGCTCGCGCTTTGCCATGAAGCGCGGCGCCAAGGTCATCAAACCGCTGCTGGTCCTCACCTGCATCGCGCTCGCCATCCGCCTGTTCGCCGACCCGGCGCATCCCGTCAGGCTCTGGCTCGGCTTCTAGTATTCCACACCCACCTGCGCCTTGATGCCCGAGCGGAACGGGTGCTTGACGAGCTCCATCTCGGTCACGAGATCGGCGATCTCGATCAGCTCCTCGCGGGCATTGCGGCCGGTCAGCACAACATGGGTCATCGGCGGCTTTTCCTCGCTGAGGAACCGCACGACCTCGTGGATATCGATGTAATCGTAGCGCAGCGCGATGTTGATCTCGTCCAGCAGCACCATGGAATTTGCGGGATCGCGGATCAGCTCTTTCGAGGTTTCCCAGGCCTTCTGCGCCATCGCCACGTCGCGGGCGCGGTCCTGCGTTTCCCAGGTAAAGCCTTCGCCGAGCGTGTAGAAGCGGCAGAGATGCTGGAAATGCGTCTCGATCAGCGTGCGCTCGCCGGTCTCCCAGCCGCCCTTGATGTACTGAACGACCGCCGACGGCATGCCGTGGGCGATGTGGCGGAAGATCATGCCGAAGCCGGCGGTGGTCTTGCCCTTGCCCTTGCCGGTGTGGACCATGATCAGGCCCTTGCCGTCGGTCTTCGTCGCCATGATCTTCTCGCGCGCGACTTTCTTCTTCGCCATCTTCATGGCGTGGCGCTCCAGATCGACCTCGGCGGCCGGTATTTTCTCGGTCATATCTCGTCCCTTTGGGTTCTCACGACGCCCTGAGCGTCAGGCTGCTGGAAAGCTCGAAGCGCGCCGAATTGGACCGCGGCTGCCAGTATCCCCGGTCGATGGCGTCGGTCAGGCGCGCTGCCAAGTCGTGGAAGGCATGGCGGTTCGCCGCCTCCATGAAGGCGCGCACGGCGTCATCCAGCACGAAGGCCTGATAGACCGCCTCGAAATGCTGGCTGCGGACGGCCCCCGTGGTGGCGGCGAAGGCGAAGAGATAATCGACCGTCGCCGCCATCTCGAAGGCGCCCTTGTAGCCATGCCGCATCATGCCCGCGATCCATTTCGGATTGACCACGCGCCCGCGCACGACCCGGCCGATCTCTTCCTCGAGCGACCGGATGACCGGCTTTTCCGGCCGGGAATGGTCGTTGTGATAGATGACCGGGCGCGTGCCCGAAAGCTGCTCGACGGCCGCGCTCATGCCGCCTTCGAACTGGTAATAGTCGTCGCTGTCGAGGAGATCGTGCTCGCGATTGTCCTGATTCTGCACCACGGCCTGCACGCCGGCAAGGCGCGTTTCCAGCACCGCGCGCGCGTCGCGGCCCTCCGCATGCGCGCCATAGGCATAGCCGCCCCAGGCGAGATAGGCGTCGGCAAGCTCGGCACGTTCGGGGCCACGCGTCTCGTCCATCAGCGCCTGCAGACCAGCGCCGTAGGAGCCGGGCTTGGAGCCGAAGACGCGGTAGGAGGCGCGGCGTTCGGCCTCGGCCGCACTCAGTCCCTTCTCGCGCCATTCCGCGCTCTCGCGGCGGATGCGGGCGGCGATGGCGTTGTCCTCGTCATCCTCCTCCAGCGCGCCGATCGCCCGCACCGCGCTATCGAACAGCGCGATCTGCTCGGGAAAGGCATCGCGGAAGAAGCCGGAGACGCGCAGCGTGACATCGACGCGCGGGCGGGCGAGAAGCGCCGGGGGAACGATCTCGTAACCCGTGACGCGCCGCGACATCGGATCCCAGAGCGGCTTTGCCCCGATGAGGGCGAGCGCCTGCGCGATATCGTCGCCGCCGGTGCGCATGTTGGAGGTGCCCCAGGCGGTTAGGCCAACCGCCGTCGGCCACTCGCCGTAATCCTGCAGGTAGCGCCGGATGAGAAGATCGGCGGACTTCTTGCCGAGTTCGAAGGCGGCCGGCGTCGGCACGGCGCGGCTGTCGACGGAGTAGAAGTTGCGCCCTGTCGGCAGCACGTCCGGCCGTCCGCGCGTCGGCGCGCCGGAGGGTCCGGGGGCGACGAACCGGCCGTCGAGACCGGCCAGCAGGCCGGCGATCTCAGCCGGTCCGCAGGCGGTCAGCGATGGTTTCAACCGTGCCTCGACACAGTCGAGAACGGCGCGCGTCGCCAGCCAACCGTCCGGGCACGGGATCTCACCACTGACAAGCTTTGCTGCAAGCAGCTCGATCCGCTCGATGGTATCGCCTTCGCTGCGCCATGGGTCGTTGCTGACGGCCAAAAGCATTGCCGGGCGCGGCCCCTGCCAGAGCGTGGCGGGCGCGCAGTCCAGCGGATCGAACACAGGCGCCTCGGCATCCTCCCCGTTGACCAGTGCGCAATCCCGCGCGATCGCCCGCTGCAGGCTCGCATCGCCGCCCTCGCCCGTGCCACGCGGAACCCGGGCCAGCGCCAGCGTCAGGTCGGTCAGGAGCCGTCCTTCGGGCGAGACGCCGAAGACGTGGAGACCGTCGCGGATCTGCATCTCCTTCAGATCGCAGAGATAGGCGTCGAGCTTCTGGAGTGCTGCATCCTCGCCATCCGTCTCGGCGATGCCGGCATCCGCATCGAGCCCGATGTCGCGCACGAGGTGCAGGATCTGGTTGGACAGCAACCGCAGGCGCCGCGGATCGCCACCGGCCGCGTCGTAATATTCGTCGACCAGACCTTCGAGGTCGCGCAGCGCGCCGTAGGTCTCGGCGCGCGTCAGCGGCGGGGTCAGGTGGTCGATGATGACGGCCGCGGTGCGGCGCTTGGCCTGCGTCCCCTCGCCGGGATCGTTGACGATGAACGGATAGAGATGCGGCAGCGGGCCGAACACGGCCTCCGGGTAGCAGCTCTCCGACAGCGCCAGCGCCTTGCCCGGCAGCCATTCGAGATTGCCGTGCTTGCCCATGTGGATCACCGCATGCGCGCCGAAGGTTTGGCGCAGGAAAGCATAGAAGGCGAAATAGCCATGCGGCGGCACGAGGTCCGGCGAATGGTAGGTTTCCTTCGGGTCGATATTGTACCCACGTGCCGGCTGGATGCCGATGAGGACGCCGCCGAGGCGCGCGAGCGGCAGCGCGAAACGGTCGCCATCCGCGTAAGGGTCACGCGAGGGATCTCCCCAGCGTGCCGTGACCTCGGCTTGAATCCGTTCGGGAAGCGTTGCGAAGAACGCGTTGTAATCCTTGAGCGATAGCGTCTCGCGGATATGCCGCCCGTCGCGGGCTGCATTGGTCGGGCCTTCCATGAGATGCCGGATCAGCGCATCGCCGTCTGCGGGCAGATCGGTCGCAGGATACCCCGCCGCGGCCATCGCGCGCAGCACCTCGATCGTGCCGGCCGGCGTATCCAGCCCAACGCCGTTGCCGAGCCGACCGTCGCGGTTCGGGTAGTTGGCGAGCACGATGGCGATCCTGCGGTCGGCGGGCGGCGTGTGACGCAGGCGCGCCCAGTTCGCCGCAAGCTTCGCCACGAAGGCGACCCTGTCCGGCAGCGGCGCATGCCCGACGATGTTGGTCTCGACCGCCTCGTCATAGATCGCCGCCGCCTTGAAGGAGACGGCACGGGAGAGAATGCGACCGTCCACCTCGGGAAGCGCGACGTTCATCGCGAGATCGCGCGCCATGAGGCCTTGCGACGAGCTTTCCCAGGCCTGGCGGGTCGAGGCAGAGAACAGCACCTGCAGCACCGGCGCGCCGCTGGCGTCGAGCACGGTGCCCTTGTGATCGCCCCCCGGAGCCGACACCGCGAAGCTCGTGGCATTGAGGACGACATCCGGCGTGAACCGCGCGAAGATCGCCTCGACCGTGCCGACGGACAGGGCATCCTTCAGGCTGGAGACGAAGACCGGGAGAACCCGCATCCCCTCGGCGACAAGAGCATCGACCAGCGCTGCCACCGGTCGCGTCTCGCCGGACTGGACGAGTGCGCGATAGAAGCAGAGCGCCACGATCGGCTGCTGCCCTGTATGCGCGCGTCCCCAATCCGCAGCACCGATAATGCCCTCTTCCGGCGACCAGAGGCCGGCCCGCAGCAACGGTGTCGCCGCTGGCGGCCGCTCGCCGTCATCGACGACCGCGCCGGCATAGGCGAGAAACGCCTGCATATTGTCGGGGCCGCCTTCGGTGAAGTAGGCGAGCATCGCGGCCCGATCCTCCGCCGACACGGTCGAATAGGCGTCGAGCGCCGGATCGGGCTTGTCGTAACCCGGGAGCACGGCGATCTTGGCACGATGGGTGACGGCCGTGGCGTGGAGGGCTTCCAGCACGTAACTGAAGTAGGAGGCGCCGCCGAGCGCCCGCACGACGATCAGCTTTGCATGCCGCGCGGTGCGCTCGACATAGGTATCGACCGACATCGGGTGCTTCAGCGACAGAAGGCTTGCCGCCCGCAGGGTCCGCCCGTCGGGAGCGGTCCTGCAGGCGCTCGCGATGGCGGAAAGCTCCGTATCGGCGGCGGACAGGAAGAGGATCTCGCCCGGGGACTGGCCGAGGTCGATGGCCTCGTCCCCATCCGAGATCGTGCCTTTCTGTGCAAGAAGAAGATGCATCCGCCGCTGATCCTGCCTTGCCTATTCCGCTGCCGCGACGATGGCCGCGCGCACCGCAGCCTCGTCCAGATCGTGCAGCCCGATGACGACGAGGCGCGTGCGACGGGCTTCGCCGGCCGCCCAGGCGCGGTCGAAATAGGGATCGATCCGCGTTCCCACGGCCTGAATGAGAAGCCGCATCGGCTTGCCGGGAACATCCGCAAAGCCCTTTAGCCGCAGGACGTCGTGCGCGGAGACGATCGCCTTCAGCCGCGATACGAAGCCGGTGGAGTCGGCGATCGGGCCGAGTTCGACAACAAAGCTCGCGAACTCGTCATGGTCGTGCTCCTCGCCCGCCTCGTGCTCCATCTCGTGGTGGGATTTGCGGTTGGCGATATCGTCTTCCGTGCCGACGCCGAGGCCGAGCAGAACAGAGGCCGGCACCGCACCGTTGGCGGCCTCGATCATCATGGGCTTACGGGTGGTGCGCGCGGCGACCTCGCGCCGGACGGCGTCGATACCGGCGGCATCCAGCAGGTCGGTCTTGTTGAGAACGATGAGGTCGGCGGCGGTCAGCTGGTCCTCGAACAGCTCCTCGATCGGGCTCTCGTGATCGAGATTGTCGTCCTCGGCGCGCGCGGCGTCCACCTTGTCATGATCGTCGGCGAAGCGGCCGGCTGCGACGGCGGCGCTGTCTACCACGGTGATCACGCCATCCACCGTCACCTGCGTGCGGATATCGGGCCAGTTGAACGCGGCGATCAGCGGCTGCGGCAGCGCGAGGCCGGAGGTTTCGATGACGATATGGTCGGGGCGGCCTTCCCGCTCCAGAAGGCGCGTCATGGTGGGAATGAAATCATCGGCCACGGTGCAGCAGATGCAGCCATTGGTGAGCTCGATGATATCGTCCTCGCTGCAGGCCTCGGCCCCGCAGCCCTTCAGGACGTCGCCATCGACGCCGAGATCGCCGAACTCGTTGATGATGAGCGCGATCCGCCGGCCATCGGCGTTTTCCAGAATGTTGCGGATCATTGTCGTCTTGCCCGCACCGAGAAAGCCGGTGATGACGGTCGCGGGGATCTTGGCGCCCGACGCTTTACGGTCGCCGATTTTGGAGAATGTCATGAACTAACCCTTCATCTTGAGCGGCAGACCTGCCGCCACGAAATAGACGTCGCGCGCCTGCGCCGCGACCTGCTGGTGGAGCCGGCCGGCATGATCGCGAAAATCCCGCGCCATGCGGTTGTCGGGCACGATCCCGAGGCCAACCTCGTTGGAAACGAAAATGACGGAGGCGCGAAGCGCCGCAAGACCGGCGACAAGACGCGCAGATTCCGCCGCGACATCGCGCGCCTCCAGCATGAGATTGGTGACCCAGAGCGTTAGGCAATCGACAAGAACGACACATCCGACAGCGTCGATGGCAGACAGCCGACCGACGAGATCGAACGGCTCCTCATGCGTCGTCCAGAGATCGCCGCGCGACGTGCGGTGCGTGTCGATCCGCGTGCGCATCTCGTCGTCGAAGGCGCGGCCGGTGGCGATGTAATGCCGGTCGAGGCCCGTGTCCGCAGCCAGCCGCTCGGCAAAGCTCGACTTGCCGGAGCGTGCGCCACCGAGCACGAGCGTGGTACCATGAAGAGGGGATGTCATGATCGCGCGGCTATCCCGCTGCTCCCATGACGTAAAAGCCAACGCGATCTGCGGGGTCTGCAGGCGCCTGCCGGGCATGAACCGAAATCGCATGCGTAAAAATCGCCGGCCCGGGCGACCCGGTGGGCGAACGTCTCGTGTGCCACGACAACCTCCGTGCTGGCGCTGGAACGCTGCATCATGAGGATGCGGCGCGGTGTGGCTGGCAGGTCTCCTGGCTCACGGCGTCACGCAGGGTCGAAACCCTGAGAACGGGTTCGCCTCGCCTTCCCGAAACAGGTTGCCCGGCGTTTGACGGCCGGATCGATGGCGAAGAGGTGGACGATTCGTAGAAAAGGAGGCGTCCGACCCCGGTTGCTCGCATCGCTGCTTCAGTGGCTTTTCCGGCCTAGCCCTTCAGATGACGCCAGCCGCACCACGCGGCATGGTCCGTCGCCCGTTGGACGAGGCCGGATGGCGAACCCTGACCGTTCTACAGTCGCGGGGTCGGCTGCGATGAGGATGCCCTGTGTGGGTCCATCCCTTCGCATTCCCATTTACTCCCGAACGACACGCGCCGCACGGGAACCATCCATAAAGCGAAGATTAGGCGCGTCGCTGGATCAAGTCAATCTTCCGCGCTATGTCCGCAGCTTCGCCCGACCCGAAGCTTAAGCGTTTGCCCCCCGCGAAGACGCCCGACGAGATCGAGCCTCCCATGCCCGACGTCCTGAAGTCCCTGACCCTTGCCCGCGTGAAGCGTATCGCCCGGAAATCCGTCACCTTTTCGGAGTGGCGCATCTTTGCCCGGCGGAGCGAAATCGGGCTTCTCGTGGCAGGCATCGTCGTGGGTCTCACCTCCGGGCTTGCCGTCATCGCCATGAGCTTCGTCTCGCTGCAGCTGCACAAGCTGATCTTCGGCATTTCCGAGTACGAGCGCGTCAGCTCCGCCGACCTCAAGGGCCAGATCGCCATTCTCATGGCGCCGATCGTCGGCGGGCTGCTGCTGGGCTTGCTCATGATGGGGCTCGCGCTCTGGCGCAAGAAGGCGATGGTCGACCCGATCGAGGCGAATGCGCTGCACGGGGGCCGCATGTCGTTGACCGACAGCATCGTGGTCGCCGTGCAGAACCTCGTCTCCAACGGCTTCGGCGCCTCGGTCGGCCTGGAGGCTGGCTACACCCAGCTCGCCTCCGGCCTCGCCTCGAAGATCGGCGTGAAACTGAAATTGCGCCGCAACGATCTGCGCACGCTGCTCGGCTGCGGCGCGGCCGGCGCCATCGCGGCGGCTTTCAACGCACCGCTGACCGGCGCCTTCTACGCCTTCGAGCTGATCATCGGCTCCTACACCATCGCCTCGCTGACCCCGGTCGTGGTCTCGGCGCTCGTCGCCAACCTGGTGACGCGCCTGCTCTGGGGCGAAGAGTTCACCATCGACATCGGCGCCTTCGGCGATGTCGTTCCCGGCGACTACGTTCCGGCGATCCTCCTCGGCGCGCTTTGCGCCGGCGTCGCCATCCTGATCATGAAGGGCGTCTCGCTGACGGAGGAGGTCGCGCGCAGGAGCGACATTCCCGCGCCACTGCGTCCCGCCATCGGCGGCGTGGTGGTCGGGCTGCTGGCCACCATCTCGCCGCAGGTCCTCTCCGGCGGTCATGGCGCGCTCCATCTCAATCTCGCCCACGCCACGCCCATCGCCATGCTGATCGGCCTGTTCCTGATGAAGTCCGTGGCAACGGCGGTCTCGATCGGGTCGGGTTTTCGCGGCGGACTGTTCTTCGCCTCGCTGTTCATGGGTGCGCTGCTCGGCAAGGTCTTTGCCGGCGTCGTCCCCTACGTTTTCGGCGACACGACGCTGACGCCGGTCATCTACGCCGTCGTCGGCATGAGTTCGCTCGCGGTCGCCATCATCGGCGGGCCGCTGACCATGACGTTTCTCGCGCTGGAAATCACCGGCGACTTTCCGATCACCGCGCTGGTGCTGGCGGCCGTCATCACCTCTTCGCTGGTCGTGCGCACCACCTTCGGCTACTCCTTCGCCACATGGCGCTTCCATCTGCGGGGCGAGAGCATTCGCAGCGCCCACGATGTCGGCTGGATCCGCAACCTGACCGTGGGACGGCTGATGCGGCCCGACGTCCGCACCATCAACGCGAAGGCGACACTGGACGAGCTGAAAGCCGAATTTCCGCTCGGCTCGGCCCAGCGCGCCATCGTCGTGGATGACACCAACCGCTATGGCGGCGTCATCCTCATTCCCGAGGTCTATGCGAGCCCGGTGGAAAAGGATGCGGCCGGCAAGGGCATCGAAGACTACATCAAGCTGCCGAACGACTTCCTGCAGCCGAACATGAACGCCCGGCAGGCGGCGACCCTGTTCGACAAGACCGAGAGCGACGCGCTGGCCGTCTGCAACAACCTGATCGAACGCCGCGTCGTCGGCGTGCTCACCGAAAGCTACACGCTGCGCCGCTACAGCGAGGAACTCGACCGCCGCCGGCGCGAGGCATCCGGAGAATTCTAGAACGATTTCAGCGACGCAGGCGACGACGCTCTAGCGACCCATGAGCCCGTCGAGCCAGCGGGGATCGAGCACCGCCTCCAGTTCTCCGGCGACGGCATCCAGCGCCGCATCGACGGAACCGCGATAATCGAAGGCCTCCGCCTCGATGCCGAAGCTGCGCAGGAGGGCTGCGCGATAGGCATCGCTGCCGAACAGGCCGTGGAGATAGGTCCCCATGACATGGCCGTCGGGCGAGAGCGCACCATCGGGGCGGTCCCCGATGAGAACGGGTGGTCGGGCGCAGTCGGGCCCGGTTGTCTGCCCGAGATGGATCTCGTAGCCGTCCAGCGTGACGTCGTGCTCAATGGAGCGGGCACCGCTGTTGCGCACCACCTTTTCGCGCGCCATCTCGGTTTCCACGTCGAGCAGGCCGAGACCATCGACATGAGAAGCACCGCCCTCGATGCCGAGCGGATCGGAGATCCGGCGCCCGAGCATCTGATAGCCGCCGCAAAGGCCGATCACCCGTCCGCCACGCCGCAGGTGGCGCGCGAGATCCGCGTCCCAGCCCGCCGCCTTGAGCGCCGCCAGATCCGAGATCGTCGCTTTCGAGCCGGGGAGGATGACAAGCGCCGCATCCTCCGGCAGGCGCTCGCCGGGCTGAATGAAGCGGAGGTCCACGGACGGTTCGGCGGCGAGCGGATCGAGATCGTCGAAATTGGCGATGCGCGGCAGCACGGGCACGGCGATCGTCAGCGCCCGCGCCGTTCCGCGCGACAGGCGTTCGAGAACGACGGAATCCTCCGCCGGAAGCTGGCGCGCGGCCTTCAGCCAGGGCACCACGCCGAAACAGGGCCAGCCGGTGAAGCCGTGGATGGCGGTGAGCCCATCGTCGAACAGCGACACATCCCCCCGGAACTTGTTGATCAGGTATCCCGTGACCATGGCCCGGTCCTCGGGCGTGAGCACCGCATGCGTTCCCACAAGTGAGGCGATGACGCCGCCGCGGTCGATGTCGCCGACCAGCACCACGGGCACGCCCGCGCGCGTCGCGAACCCCATATTGGCGATGTCGCCGGCCCGCAGGTTGATCTCGGCCGGCGAGCCCGCGCCCTCGACGATGACCAGATCGCGGCCGGCGCGGATCGTCTCGAAGCTTTCCAGCACCGCGCCGAGCAGCTTCGGCTTCATCGCCTGATAGTCGCGCCCGCGCGCCTGCCCGACCACCTTGCCCTGTACGACGACCTGGCTGCCGGTCTCGGACTGCGGCTTGAGAAGGACCGGGTTCATGTGGATCGAGGACGGGATGCGGGCAGCGAGCGATTGCAGCCACTGCGCCCGGCCGATCTCCCCGCCATCGGCCGACACGGCCGCGTTGTTCGACATATTCTGCGGCTTGAAGGGCGCGACGCGGACGCCGCGGTTGGCCGCGAGCCGGCAGAGACCGGCAACCAGCACGGTCTTGCCGACATCCGAACCCGTTCCCTGTAGCATGATCGATTTCGCCATACGGCCTGATATCACCGGCCAGCGCCGGGCGCCATGGACGGGCCGGGATGACGACGCGCAAAAACCGCAGCAGCCGGAGCCCTGCGGTTTTCCGCCATCGACACCGGGAAACGCACGGTGCGGGGCGGGCAAGCGGCGGCATCGAACGGATGCCGACTGGCTGGCAGGGTGCCGGGACGCAAAACCTGATCCGGCAGAGCAGCTGTCGCCAGCCACGGCACCATCCTTATGCCGCGAGGGTTACCAGAGCGTTACCTGCAAGGCGCGCTCGTCGTTTTTGTCACAATCACGTCATCCCTGACGCCACCGGAGCGAGCTGTCGCGCGATCGCCGCGCCTGCCGCAAGGACGCTCCCATACCAGAAGCGTGCACGGAAGCGAACATTCGAAAGAGATGAAATTCAATGGCTTGCACCGCCGTTCCGATTCGACATGGCAAGAAGAGCGGTTGATTTCTGCCGGAGAGCTTCTAGGCTGGCACGGATACGGCAGGAATATTCCAAGATATCTGCGCGGACGAAATGCCGGAGAGACAATAGCGCGGGACATCATGCGTTCGCGCGGGAGGCGTCGGTCTGATGAAGAACATGCGCGACATCTGCGAGAAGGTTGCGAAAGCCGCCGTCGGCCCGACCCTTGCGACTGCATTCGGTTTTCTTGCCGGCGCCATGGTTCTGCTCCCCGGCGCGCCGGCCCGGGCCGAGGGCTGCGGCACGATCACCATCGCCGAGATGACCTGGGGATCCGCAGCCATTACAGCCCATATCGACCGGTTCATTCTGGAAAAAGGCTATGGCTGCACGGTCACGCTCGTGCCCGGCGACACCATGCCGACCTTCGCCTCCATGAATGCGGAAGGACGCCCGGACATCGCGCCGGAAATCTGGGCGGCCTCGCTGCAGAGGCCGCTCGACGACGCCTTGCGGGACGGCCGGCTGGTCGAGACCACACGCGTCCTCACGGATGGCGGCGTGGAGGGCTGGTGGATACCCCGCTACATCAGCGAGGCCCATCCCGATATCAAGACCGTGCAGGATGCGTTAAAGCATCCGGAGCTCTTCCCCTCGCCGCAGGACCCGGCGAAGGGCGCCGTCCATACCTGTCCTGCGGACTGGAACTGCCAGATCCCGACCTCCAACCTCTACCGGGCCCTGAAAGGCGACGACGCCGGGTTTCAGCTGATCGATTCCGGATCGGCGGCCGGTCTCGACGGCTCGATCGCGCGGGCCTTCGCAGAAAAGAAAGGCTGGCTTGGCTATTACTGGGCGCCGACGGCGATCCTCGGCAAATACGAGATGGTCAAGCTGTCCTTCGGCGTCGCCCATGACCGGGCGGAGTGGAACAGCTGCACGGCGGTGCCGGACTGCAGCACGCCCGTCGTCAACGGCTACCCCACCACCGACGTCTACACGATCGTGACCAGAGGCTTCCCCGAGAAGGCTGGCCCTGCAGCCCTCGCCTATGTCTCGAAACGGCAATGGGACAACCAGACGGTCAACAGCGTGCTCGCCCATATGGACCAGACGAACGGCAGCCGCGAGGATGCGGCCCACTACTTCCTCAAGACATTCGAGCCTGTCTGGACCACCTGGGTGCCCGCCGACATTGCCGCAAAGGTCAAGGCGGCCCTCTGACGGCTCTCGGAAAGCGCTTCGGTCTCCAGTCCGGCTTCAGCTTCGCGTGGCATGACGGCGCGATAACGCAGACACCGGCGCGAGGGACCCATGAACACGCACACGACGATCAGCCCGATGCAGCAGCCGACGCCGACGGACCGCGATGCGGTTGCCGACGTCATCGAGCGCTTCCAGACGGCGGACACGGCCTTCCTGTCGCTGATGATGGACAATGCGCATCAGGACGACGCGCTGATCGACGGGCTGCACCGCTTCCTCGACCGCGCCGCCGGCGCACGCTTCTTGCACACGCTGAAGCTGGAACAGCGCGGCGTCTGGCTCGGCAATGCCGCCCCTGCCCGCCTGCAGATCCGCCTGATGGAAGCCGCACGCTCGTCACAGCACGCGGCGTATCAGGCCTTCTGCACCGGGCTGACCAAGTCGGGCGGACTGGAGCGGGCCTTTCCGAAGGCATAGGCTTTATCGAGCGGGGGCTTTCGGGCGCGGGTCTTTAGGGAGTGCGATCGGGTCGCACGGCGCCATGCCACATGGGCGTCGTCACGGCGATGATGGGCCCCATGGGATAGGTCTCGTCGAAGCGGCCGAGATCCGGTGCGTAGAGACTGGAAATGTGCCCGTCGAGAAAGAGCGCGTTCGGGCAGCCGAGCGCGTCGCGGTAGAGCTTCGCGAAATCGTGAAATCGCACCGGCGAGAGCGCGACGGCGAAATGCACGAGGCCCTTTTCGTCGACGCCGACGCCGTTGCGGATCTGCAGACTGTCGCTCTCCGGCTTGAAAGCAGGATGGAGCGCGCCGTCGATGACGAGCATCGGCCCGGATTGCGTCGCGACATCCGGCGTGGCCACCACCGATCGGCGGTAGGCCTCCGTCTCCCGGACGAGAGCCTTGCCGTTCGAGACGGCGAAGACACCGTTCGGAAGCAGATAGAAATTGCCCCAGCCCTCGCCGGTCGCGATCGGCTTGCGCTCGACGCCGTCGGTAACCAGCAGCCCGACCGGCGACAGGTCCTTCTCGTACATGCCGCCGTTCATGGCGAAATCGAGCCGCGTCTGATCCCGGAGAAGATCCGTCTTCAACGCCGTGAAGCCGCCGTAGGGGCGGCCATCATCGCCGGCATGGTAGATCGTGAGAGAGGCGGTCGCGGGATCGACATCGCAGACAGCGTAGTCGGTGCCCAGGTGCCGTACGATCCGGCAGGCGGCACGGGCATCGGGAGAAACAGAGACCATCAGAACCAGCGCCAGAAGAAATTTTGCGAACATGGACGGCAAGATAGGCGAAGGACGCCATGTTGCCAGACACGAAAACGCCGGCGGCCCCTTGGTCGCCGGCGTTTTCAGAAAGACGGTTCGGATCAGTTGGCGGCGCGTTCGACGCTGCGGCCTGCATCCTGCGTGGCGTTGACGGTGTTGGCCGTGTCCTTGCCCATGCCGCGGATCGTATTGCCGCAAGCGGAAAGCGAGACGAGAGAAACGAGTACGATGCCGACGGTGGCGATGGTCTTTGCGGTCATGGCTTGGGTCCTTGAATAACGCCAGTTGAGGAAAGACAGCTGTCTTCGGCCGGATAACGCCCAAGCCTCAAAAAGGTTCACATGTTCGTGACAAAAATCGCTGTCACGGCCTTGAGAAAATCGTGCAGCCAGCAGGCCTGTCCGGGAACTTCCGCCTGCCGATAAAGTTCATATGGCCGTGGACCAGATCACAGCCTCGATAGCCGCTTCGGTCGGCAAGAAACGCGACGCCGGCGAGACCGGCGATACGCCCGCGCCGGAACTCGTCTACCTTTCGCGACTGGAAGACGGCATAACCCGGAAGCAGGGAAAGAACGGCTTTCTCTATTACGGGCCCAACGGCCAGCGCATTTCCGATCCGGGCGAAGTCGAGCGCATCGCCGCACTCGCCATTCCCCCCGCCTATACCGAGGTGCTGATCTCGCCCGATCCGCAGACGCATCTGCAGGCGATCGGCAAGGATGCGCGCGGCCGCAAGCAATATCGCTACCATCCCGACTGGCACGCCGAGCGCGGCAAAGCGAAATTCGCGCTGCTACCGGCCTTCGCCACGCGCCTGCCGAAGATCCGCGAGCGCGTCGATCACGATCTGCGCATGCGCACGCCCGGGATGGAAAAAGCGCTGGCCACCATCGTCTGGCTGCTCGATCACCTTTTCATCCGCGTCGGCAACACCGTCTACGCCGAGGAGAACGGCTCCTATGGCCTGACGACGCTGAAAAACCGGCACGTCAAGGTGTCGGGATCGAGCGTGCATTTCCAGTTCAAGGGAAAATCCGGCAAGGAATGGCGCCTCAGCCACAACGACCGCCGTATCACCCGCATCATCCGCTCGCTGCAGGAACTGCCAGGCCAGAACCTGTTCCAGTATCTCGACGAGGACGGTGCGCGCCACCAGATCCGCTCGCAGGACGTCAACGCCTATATCCGCGAGGCGACGGGCGGCGAGTTCTCCTCGCGCCAGTTCCGCACCTGGGGCGCGACACAGATGGCAGCCACGGCACTTTCGACCGTGGAGCCGGAGACGAGCGAACGGCAGCGCAAGCGCCAGATCAACGAGGCGGTGGACGGCATCGCGGCGGCGCTGGTCAATACGCGCGCCGTCTGCCGCAGCTCCTATATCCACCCCAAGGTGTTCGAGGATTTCGAGAACGGCGAACTGCGCAGCCTTCGCACGCAGCGCAAGAGCACCAGCGAGACGATGACGCGCTGGATGAACGACGACGAAATCCGCGTCCTGCGCTGGCTGAAGAAGACGACGAACGGCGCCTGACGCTCAGACGAGCGCGACGCAGGCCGCGCGCACATGCTCGGCCACCGCCAGCACCGGCGCCGAGGCGTCGTCGATCATCTGGATGCCGATATTGTAGGTTCCGAGATCCGGCAGCCCCTCCGCCGGCCCGAGTTCCACGAGATCGCCCTGCACGAGATAGCGGGGCAGCGGCGCGATCGCGAGATCGGCCAGGATGGCCGCCTTCTGGCCCGTCGTATGGGCACTGAGAAAGGCCACGCGATGCGCCCGCCCCGCCTTGTTCAGCTTGTCGATCGCATCGGCCCGCCAGACGCAGCCGTCTTCCCACATCGAGACGGGCAGCGGCTCGCGCAGATGAGCGGTGCCGCACCGTGTACCCGCCCAGACGAGGCGTTCCTCCATGAGGATCTCGCCGTCGCGCAGCGTCTCGCTCGGAAAGCTGTTGTAGATGACGATATCCATGCGCCGCTCCTCGACGCGTTTGCGCATGACATTGCTCTGCCCGATGGTGACATCAACCGTGACGTTCGGAAAGGTCTCACCGAACCGCTTGAGCACGTCGGGAAGGATGCGCTCGCCCAGATCCTCCGGCGCGCCGAGGCGCACCACGCCGTGCATGTCCGGCATCAGAAAACGCGTGACCGCCTCGTTGTTGAGCGCCAGCATGCGCCGGGCAAAGCCGAGCAGGATCTCCCCCTTCGGCGTCAGCGACACCGAGCGCGCATCGCGCAGGAACAAGGCGCAGCCGAGCAGCTCCTCCAGCTTCTTGATCTGCATGGAGACCGCCGACGGTGTGCGGTAGACGGCCTCGGCCGCCGTCGTGAAATTGCCGGTCTCGGCAATCGCCACGAAGGTCTTGAGCACGTCGATTTCCAGCATCGGCAGCGCATGCCGCATCATCATGTTCATGTCGGATCCATCATCAGAAAAACTGAACGATACCATGAGTTCATTTCGTTTGATTGAACATCTACCCGGGCGCATTGTCAAGGCACGCACAATGGAGGTGCCGACATGACCAGCAACATCATCCCGTTCAAGACATCGGGAACGCCCGCGCCGGCGGCAGCGGCGCACAGCCCTCTCGCCGCGATCGTCGGCATGGTGCGGACGGTCATCGGGCAGCAGAAACTGGCGGCCACGCGCCGGATGACGCGCCGGCAATTGCAGAATTTTCCCACGGTGGTCCGCCGCGACGTCGGCATGACCGACGTCCGGGACCATCAAGAATACTGAACAAACGCATCAATTCTATTCGTTGGATTGATAGACCGGGTTGCGACATGATGTGTTCATGGTCGCGACCTTTTGAAGCCCTCATCAAAAGGAACCAGTGCAATGTCAACCGTCTCGTTTTCCCGTTCCCACGCAACCCCGTCCCTCGGATCCCGTTCGCTTGCCGGCGCCGCGTCGCTCGCGCGGAGCATCGTCAAGGCATGGCAGGACCGGCGCGCCGAACGCGCTCTGGCGTCGCTCTCCTACGACACGCTCAAGGACATCGGCTTTCCCTCGACCACCGACAGCCGGAACACGCCTGCACGATGATCTCATCTGTCGAAGAGGCCAAAGAAGACCCGCCGTGTCACCGGCGCGGTGATGAGACAAGGGCGTTCCGCCGACCGGCAGGACGCCCTTTTTCGTGTCCGGTTCGCGCTTTCACGCGATGACGCCGGACCCGCCTGTTTCCGACAGGCATACCCGATCGGCCAGCGTCGCAAACAGATCAGTCGCCGACCAAGGCGCAACCTGATCGTCGGCTTCAAGATCCCAATCTCATGCTGCAAAGCAACATAATTGGGCGTTTGCACCATCGGCAGATGCTTTTTCAGGCATGTCGCAGCATGTCGCAAATTTTAATCCTTGGCAGTCGCGACCGTCCATGCCAGTGTCGCATTCAGGCAAGCTCGTCGGCCGCGCCCACGCGACGAATGGTCATCCGCCCTGCATGGAGATATCGCTCGTGAACAAGCCGCTCACCGCCAAGCGCTCGCTGGTCTTCTTCCTTGTTCCCAATTTTTCGCTTCTACCGTTTTCCGCTGCCATCGAGACGCTGCGGATCGCCAACCGGATGCTGGGCTACGATGCCTATTCGTGGCGGCTCGCCTCCACGGATGGCGCGCAGGTCGTGTCGTCCAGCGGTATCGCGCTGGAGGTCAACTCGTCGGTTGCCGACGAGCGCAAGCATCTGGGCGGCGAGAGCCGGCCGTCGATGGTGCTGGTCTGTTCCGGCGTCTTCGTGGAGGATTTTCAGAACAAATCCGTCAATGCCTGGCTGCGCGAGGTCTACAATCGCGGCGTCGCCGTCGGCAGTCTCTGTACGGGCGCCCATGTGCTGGCTTCGGCCGGCCTGCTGACGGGCAAGCGCTGCGCCATCCACTGGGAAAACCTGCCGGGCTTTGCCGAGGCCTTCCCGCAGGTCGATGTCTTCGCGGATCTCTACGAGATCGACAGCAACATCTACACCTGCGCCGGCGGCACCGCCTCGCTCGACATGATGCTGAACCTGATCGATCAGGATTTCGGCGAGAATCTCGTCAATCGCGTCTGCGAACAGGCGCTGACGGACCGCGTCCGCGGCCCGCACGATCGTCAGCGCCTGCCGCTGCGCGCCCGGCTCGGCGTGCAGAATGCCAAGGTCCTGTCGATCATCGAGCTGATGGAGGGCAACCTCGCCGAGCCGCTGTCGCTGCTCGAACTCGCCGACAGCGCCGGCCTCTCGCGCCGCCAGATCGAGCGGCTGTTCCGGCAGGAGATGGGTCGCTCGCCCGCGCGCTATTATCTGGAAATCCGGCTCGACCGCGCCCGCCATCTGCTCGTCCAGTCGGCCATGCCCGTGGTCGAGGTGGCTGTCGCCTGCGGCTTCGTCTCCGCGTCGCACTTCTCCAAGTGTTATCGCGAACTCTACAACCGCTCGCCGCAGCAGGAGCGCGCCGACCGCAAGGTGACGCTCGCCCAGGCGGCGCGCTAGAGTTCGTCGGGGATAAGGGACATCCGGCTACCCCGAAGAGACGAGCGATGACGAGGGAGTGGGAGTGGGAGTCGGCAGTCTGGCTGGTTCGGAATGAACCTCATAGGCTCTCTATAATGTCCAGCCGAAGCGGGATCGCTTCGGCCCTGGACATGCGGCAGAAAGAGGAGATGCAGCCTCAGGACGCCATCGTGTTGATCATCGTAAGCTCCGAGACGATCCGGTTCCGGCCGGCATGCTTGGCCATGTAGAGGAACTGGTCGGCGGCGTGGAGGTAGTTGTCGAACACCTCGCGCTGCTCGATGGGCGCGAGGCCGATCGACACGGTGACGGAGAGATCCTCGTCGTCGGTGACGACCTGCGTCCTTGCGATCGTCTCGCGCAATTGCTCGCAATAGTGGCTGGCGGCGGAGATATCGAGCCCATCGAACAAGACGCCGAACTCCTCGCCACCAAGACGCGCGAGCAGATGGTCGTTGCCGACGAAATTGCGCAGCGTGCGGGCAACCGCCTTCAGCACGAGGTCGCCGACCTCGTGGCCGAACGTATCGTTGAGCCGCTTGAAGTGATCGATGTCGAGAATGGCGATCGAGGCGCCCGCATTGCGGCGGAAGCACTGCTCGACGATGCGCGGGCCTTCCTGGAAGAAGAAGCGCCTGTTGTAGAGATCCGTCAGGTAATCGCGCGAGGCGAGCCGCTGCAGCGAGGCGATGCGCCGGTGGACGGTGATCGACCGGTTGATGCGGCTGACGAACTCGTCGCGATCGAACGGCCGCTCGACGAAGTCGGCACCGCCGCCTTTCAGAAACCGCGCCGCCTGCCCTCGGGCCGACTGTGGCGCCAGCGCAATGATCGGCACCGTCGTCTCGCACTCGTACGAGCGCAGGCCGACAAGAAGCTGCTGGGCGGAGAGGTCGCTGGCCGCATATTCCGAGACGATCAGATCGACGCGCCCGTCCATGACGGCGCTGAGCACGTCCTGCCCCGTTACCGCCTCGCTCACCTGAAACCGCTGCTCGCGCAGGACCGACACCAGCGCCTGCCGGCGTTCCGCATCGTCGTCGGCCACCAGAACGTTCGTGCCAGCATTGCTGAGCATGCGGTTGACGGCCGCGACGACCGACGACACCGAGTCGCGCTCGTTCTTGATGATGCAATCGACCACGCCGCGCGCCATCACGCGCTCGCGCGTGCTGTCGTTGAAGCTGCCGGTGAAGACGATGGCAGGAATGCCGTGCGAGAGGACAAGGTCGAGCGCTTCGCAGTTCGGCGCGTCGGGAAGGTTGAGGTCGAGCACGGCGACGTCGAAGTTCTGGCACTCCAGCGCCCGCGTCACGTCGCCGAGCGAGGCGCAGTGCGTGACCGTCATCGCCTGACCATTCTGGATTTCATGACGGATGAGCGTCGAGAAGACGCGGGAGTCTTCGATCAGCAGAAGATGCCTGCCGCCCTGCTTCAGCGCGGCATCACCGGTCTGCTCTTGCTTGCTGAACGTCAAGGTCCCCACCCTTTTCGAGCAGGAGGCCGCGCTGCGGCTCTGCTCCCCCCAAAGACCCCGGCCGTCGACGCTGCGCAGGCAGGATCTGCTATGTTTCGTATGACTTACCACGAAGGGTTTTGTGTTCCGTTAACGCGACCCGAAAAAGGGGACGAGAGGCATCCGGCCGAGGATGAACGATCGCAAGAAAAGACGTGGCGCAGCGCAAGGCATCGGGCGCGAGAAGAGGCGCACGGGTGCATATCGCGGACGCGCAAGCGTCATGTCGGTGAGATCGATCCGGATTGTCACCGTCGTCGGATCAGGCGCTGAGCGCCATCTGCGAACCGAGCGTGCGGATCTTCGTCAGCGTGTCCAGGTTCTGGTTGACGCGGCAATAGAACTCCTCGTTCACGAAGGGCCGCATGATGAAATCATTGCCGCCGGCCTTCAGGAACCGCGCAGAGAGGAGGCGGTTCGTCGAGGACGATACGCCGATGATGCGCAGCTGATGCGGACCATAGGCGCCGCGAATGCGCCGGGTCAGCTCGAAGCCGTCGATATCCGGCATGTTGTAGTCGGTGATGACGAGAGCGATATCCGAGTGGCGCTTGAGAAGTTCGAGCGCGGTCGCGCCGCAATCGGCAGTGCTGACGCGGAAATTGAACCGCTTGAGCTGCGTCGTCAGAAGCGCGCGCGCCGTCGGGCTGTCGTCCACGATCATGACGTGGTGCCGGTGATTGGTCAGGAAGCGGCAGACGGACTCCACCAGCATGTCGACGGCAAAGACGCTGTCCTTGATGATGTAATCGACGATCTCCTTGGCCAGGATCGACTCGCGCGTGCTCTCCTGGAACGTGCCGGTGAACACGATCGTGGGAATGCTCATATCGACCAGATAGGACAGGGCCTCGCCGTTTTCCGCACCGGGAAGATTGATGTTGGAGATGGCAAGTGTTGCGGGGAAGGAAGCGTTTTCGATGGCGAAGGTGACTTCGTCATAGTCCTTGCAGACGATGACATCGATATCCAGGAGTTCCTTGAGACGTTTCGACACCATTGCCGCGAAGAGATTGCTATCTTCCGCAAGCACGATACGGTGCTGTTGCAGGGACTCTCCGGAGTAATACATCCCCGACACACCGAAAAACGACATTGCGCGCTCTCTTTTTCTACACTGAGAGAGACATTAGCAAAAAAGGTTTTCGCAGTCGTTAAAATGCCGCTACCTAGGGTGGCTTTTTCAGGAGGCAAGCGGGACGCCGGCAAAGGACTCGAATGCGGTCTTCGCCGGCTACGGGATCAGGCTGCCAAGCGCCGAACGGCGATCAGCGCGGCCGGCCGGGCCGGCGCTTGCGGGAGCCACTCTTCGGTCCGTCCCTGTCCGTCCCCGGTGCCTGCCTGTCCTCGCCGGCGTCGCGCTTTGGCGCCGGTGCAGCGGGCGCCGGCGATGTCGCGGCGGCATGACCGGGCCTGCCATCGGCCCGCAACTCTTCGCCCCGCAGCGCATCGCGACGATCATTTTCCGAGGAGTCCGGAACATCGCTGCTGCGGCTGTCCGGCGGCTCGATGCCCGGTTGCTCCACGTAACCGCCGGCATCGCCCGGCACCTGCGAGGAACCTCTCGCCGATTCCGAGCGCGTCCCCTGGAAGATGGCCGAGAGAACTTCGGCATCTTCCGGCGAGATCTTGATCGGCACTTCGGGCGCGGCCGGACCGCCGAGCGCGATGCCGTCGGCCTGGAAGCGCTCGAAGACGGCCATGCGGACATCCGTGCGAACGGACACGCCCTGCAGGATATCGGCCAGGAACACGCGCACCTCGAATTCGAGTTCGGCCGAGGTAAAGCCACGGAAGACGATGATCGGCTCGGGATTGCGCAGGATGTTCGGCAGGCCGGTCACCGCGGCCCGCAGCGATTCCACCACCTTGCGCGGATCGTTGGAGGAGTGCGCGGAAAAGGTGATGTCGACGCGTCCGAGCTTGTTACGGTGGGTCCAGTTGCCCACCGAGGCGTTGATGAACAGCGAGTTCGGCACCATGATCGTCTGCCGCTGGAAAGTTTCGATCTCGGTCGCGCGCACCGAGATGCGCTTGACGAAGCCTTCCGTCGTTCCGGAGATGACCCAGTCCCCTACCTTGAACGGCCGCTCGACGAGCAGGATGAGGCCGGAGACGAAGTTGGAGACGATGTTCTGGAGGCCGAAACCGACGCCGAGGGACAGGGCGCCGGCGACCAGTGCGAGGCTCGACAGGTCGAGGCCCGCGGCGGAAATGCCGATCAGGCCGGCAATGCCCATGCCGAGATAGCCGATGCCCGTCTTGACCGAGTTGCGCACGCCGAGATCGACCCGGCTGCGCGCCAGCACGCTGCCGTCGATCCAGCGCTGCAGCCAGCGGGTGATGACGAAGCCGAGAACGAAGAGCAGGATGCCGGCGAAGATGCCGACGAGCGAGATGGTGATCGTGCCGATGCGGATCTCGGTGAAGATCCGGTAGGCCCAGGCCTCGATGTCCGCGATCTTGAAGCCCCACTGCAGCAGCAGCAGCGGCACGAAGAACATGGCGACAAGGAGATAGATGCTGAGGCCGACCGCAAGACCGATCTGGTCCAGCGCCATCGGCTCCAGCCGGTAGCGGTGCGACAGGTAGCGGCCGCCGACGGTCTTGGCGAGCGCGTTCTGCTTGGCCAGCGCCTTGCCGGTGAGAATGCCGATATACATCGTGACGAAGATCGCGCCGGTGACGACGATCTGCGTGGCGATGAAGCGCGCCAGCCCGACATAACCCGAGAGCGCCGCCGTGATCAGCCCGAGGCCGGCAAGCAGCAGGAGGATGGTGATGGCCCGCGGCCATGGCCGCCCCTGCCCGTCCAGCGGCTCGCCCTGCGGAATGACCGGGCGGATGAGCGCGATCGCCATCAGCAGCAGGCCGATGAGGATGGAGGCGATCAGGCTTTTGGCGACCGTAAGCACCAGGGGCGAGCCGAGCGTGACGCTGATCGTCTCCAGCAGGTAGTCGAACAGGTTTGCGAAGGCCATCGCCATGATGAGGGCGACCAGAAGCCGCGCACCGCGATCCGACACCCGCACCAGCCGCCAGACGGCCTGGCCGGGTGCCAGCACCGCCGTCGAGATCGTCCAGACGAACTGAAGGGCGACGCAGAGCGCCAGGAACGTCACCACGATCGGCGCGATATCCGGCCTCAACACGTTGAACGACTGCAGGAAGAAGAAGGCCGTCGTCGCGAAGGTGGCGGATGCGATGGTCGGCACCAGCGTGGAACCGAAGGCGCGCGACAGGCGGGCGATATAGGTCGGGTTCAGATCCCGCACCGAACGGCGCAGAAGCGGCGCGAACAGCCGGTGTGTGCCGGCCAAAAGCACCAGTGCCGAGCAGAGCGACAGGAACAGCGCCGACATCAGCGGCACGCGCTTGTAGGTGAAGACGAAGGTCAGCCAGCTGCCGATATTGCGGGAGAAGGCCTGCGCCTCGACCACGAGCGCGTGGCCGGCATCGACCAGCATGTCGATGTTGATGTCCGTATGCCGCAGAAGCGTGCTGGAAAACAGAACCCGACGCTTTTCGGTGATCGCGGTGGAAAGCGCATTGGCATCCGCGACAAGCGTTTCGGCCGTGCCGGTCACGGCGTTCAGCGCATTGCGCTCGGCGATCAGGCGACCGCGCTCCTCGGTCACGACGGAGGCTTCGGGCTCGGCACCGGCCGATGGCGGATCGCCGAGTTCGGTCAGCCGCGCCTTGATCTGCTCGATGCGCGTGCGGGCCGCATCCATCTGGCCGCCGACCTGCTGCGACAGGTCGTCCACCTGCGCCTTGATCTCGGCAAGACGGTTGTCGGCTGCGTTCGAATTGTTGGCCTGGGTCGAACGCGCGGTCTCCGCGGCATCGGCCGTCTCGACCTGCGCGGACAGCGCATCGAGCCGCTTGCGCGCGGCATCGAGCTGCTGCGCCGCATCGGCCTGCGCATCGTCGGGCCTGTCTCGCACCGTCCCGCCATCACCGGCATTCTGGCGTCCGACGCTCGCAGCCGGCGTGGCGGGCGGAGCGCTTGCCGGGGGCTGGGTCGGCGCTGGCTGCGCGGGCGCGGCGGGCTGGCTTTGGGCCGGCTGGCTGGGGGCCGGCTGCTGCGCGAGGACCGGCGACAGGCTGGAAACGAGAACGAGAAGAATGGCGAGGAAACGAAGCATCGTTGGGGAACACGCTTTCACGGTTGGGTTTGTCTTCCCGACGGACGAGGCCGAAAGGTACTGAAGGAAAGAATGCGGCACACGGCCGAGAGAATCATGCGGCAGGGAAACGCCATACGCGCTCCGGTTGGCGGCTCGGTATGGCGAATTTTGGGCTTTCTGCCGCAGGCTTTCCCGTGGAGAGGTCAGAAGCGCGACCCCGGCTGCAGCAGGAAGGCTTCCTCCTGCGGGCTCGGCACACGCCCGAGAATGGCGTTGCGATGCGGAAACCGGCCGAACCGGGCGACGATCTCGCGGTGCCGCACGGCGAAATCGAGCAGCACAGGGTCGCCCAGCGCCGTGAAGAGCTGTACCGCGAGATCCTGGTCCGACATCGCCTCGGAATGCTCGAACGGCAGGTAGAAGAACGCGCGCTGCACCGGCGCGACCGCCTGGTCGGCCCCGGCCTCCAGCGCCAGCCACGCTTCGCGCCGCGCAAGCCCGTCCGTGGCAAATGCGAGCGGCGAACCGCGATAGATGTTGCGCGACATCTGGTCGAACAGGGTGAGGGTCGCAAGCCGCCCTTCTGGCGTCTCCCGCCAGAGCGGGCCCACATCGCGCGACAAAGCAAGATGCGTGGCGCGGAAACGCCGGTCGCATTCCGCATCCAGCGCCGGATCCGCCTTGTACCACTGTTCCGGATCGATATCCTCGAACCAGAACGAGATGACCTCCTGCGGTGTGCACAGCGTTTCGGTCATGGATATCCCCTCTCTTCCGGACGTGGAAAAGCCTTGTTGCATCAATCTTGCGCGAGCGGGAGACCTGACGGCAGGACTTTTCTCCAAAGGGCGTCGCAATCGCAAACTTCTTCGTTATCCTATTCGACAGACCCGCTAGAGTACGTCCGACAACACGGAGGTCGAGATCAATGAACGCAAAGGGACTAACCCGCTTTTTCACGGTGGCCCTGCTGGCCACCAGCATTCAGGTCGGGGGTATGGGGTTCGCCTTTGCCGATCAGACCATCCTGAATGTCTCCTATGACCCGACGCGCGAACTCTACAAGGACTTCAACGCCGCCTTCGCCGAGAAGTGGAAGACCGACACCGGGGAAACGCTGACGATCCAGACCTCGCATGGCGGCTCCGGCAAGCAGGCGCGCTCCGTCATCGACGGCCTCGAGGCCGACGTGGTGACGCTCGCGCTCGAAGCCGACATCGACGCCATCGCCAAGGAAAGCGGCAAGATCCCCGCCGACTGGAAGACGAAGTTCGAGAACAACAGCGCGCCCTACACCTCCACGATCGTCTTCCTCGTCCGCAAGGGCAATCCGAAGGGCATCAAGGACTGGGGCGATCTGGTGAAGGACGACATCCAGGTTATCACGCCGAACCCGAAGACCTCGGGCGGCGCTCGCTGGAACTTCCTGGCCGCCTGGGCCTGGGCGCGGGCCGCCAATGGCGGCGACGACGCCAAGGCGCAGGAATATGTCAGCCAGCTCTTCAAGCACGTCCCGGTTCTCGACACCGGCGCGCGCGGCGCGACGACCACTTTCGTCCAGCGCGGCCTCGGCGACGTGCTGATTGCCTGGGAGAACGAGGCCTATCTCTCGCTCGAGGAACTGGGCCCCGACAGCTTCGACATCGTCACGCCGTCCGTCTCCATCAAGGCCGAGCCGCCGGTGGCGCTGGTCGATGGCAATGTGGACACGAAGGGCACCCGCAAGGTGGCCGAGGCCTATCTCCAGTACCTCTACTCGGATGTCGGGCAGAAGATCGCCGCCAAGCATTATTACCGCCCGTTCAAGCCGGAAGCGGCCGATCCGAACGATATCAAGCGTTTTGCCGACGTGAAGCTCTCGACCATTGACGAATTCGGTGGTTGGAAGGAAGCTCAGCCGAAATATTTCGGAGACGGGGGCGTCTTCGACCAGATCTACAAGCCGGGGCAATAAGATTACATGACCATAAGCCTCCCTCAGCGGTGGCAATTTCGACAGCCGAGCGTCATCCCGGGATTCGGGTTGGCGCTCGGCGTCACTTTGTCATGGCTCGTTCTCATCATTCTCGTTCCGCTTTCCGGCCTGGCCTGGCGATCGAGTGCGCTCGGCTGGAGCACGTTCTGGACGCTGGCGACCGACCAGCGGACGCTGAACGCCCTGAAGATCAGTTTCGGCACCGCCTTCGTCGCGGCACTGGCAAATGTGGTGTTCGGCGTACTCCTCGCCTGGGTGCTGGTGCGCTACCGCTTCTTCGGCCGGCGTGTCATCGACGCCATGGTGGACCTGCCCTTCGCCCTGCCGACGGCCGTCGCCGGTATCGCGCTCACCACGCTCTATGCCCCGAACGGATGGATCGGCAGCTTGCTGACGCCGCTTGGGCTCAAGGTCGCCTTCACGCCGCTCGGCATCGTTTTCGCGCTGATCTTCGTCGGCCTGCCCTTCGTGGTGCGCACGGTGCAGCCGATCATGGAAGAGATCGACCGCGAGGTCGAGGAAGCCGCGGCAACGCTGGGAGCGACCCGCTTCCAGACCGTCAGCCGGGTCCTGCTGCCGGGCCTCGCGCCGGCCGTGCTGACCGGCTTCGCGCTGGCGTTCGCCCGCGGCGTCGGCGAATACGGCTCGGTCATCTTCATCGCCGGCAATCTGCCCTACGTCTCGGAGATCGCGCCCTTGCTCATCGTCATCCGGCTGGAGGAGTTCAACTATCCCGCAGCAACCGCGATCGCCGCCGTCATGCTGATCATCTCCTTCGTCATGCTGCTCGTCATCAATTCCATTCAGGCCTGGAGCCGGCGGAGGTATGGTTATGGCGCATGATGCCGTCGCTCCCGCAGCCGGTGGCACCTCCGAAATGGTGCGGTCGGCAACCTCGGAAAGCCGCCTTGCCCGCTATGGCCTGATCGCCCTTTCGCTCGCCTTCGTCGGCCTGTTCCTCGTGCTGCCGCTCGCCATCGTGTTCACGGAAGCGCTGCGCAAGGGGCCGGGTGCCTTCTTCGAGGCGATCGCCGATCCCGAAACATGGGCGGCGATCCGGCTGACCCTGCTGGTCGCGGCCATCGCGGTGCCGCTCAATCTCGTCTTCGGCATCGCCGCCGCCTGGGCCATCGCCAAGTTCGAGTTCAAGGGCAAGGCGTTCCTCACCACGCTGATCGACCTGCCCTTCTCGGTGTCGCCGGTCATTTCGGGTCTCGTCTTCGTGCTCCTGTTCGGATCGCACAGCCTGCTCGGACCCTGGCTCGGCAGCCACGGCATCAAGGTGCTCTTTGCCGTGCCCGGCATCGTGCTCGCCACGGTCTTCGTCACCTTCCCCTTCGTCGCCCGCGAGCTGATCCCGCTGATGCAGGAGCAGGGCACGAGCGACGAGGAGGCTGCACTGTCGCTCGGCGCCAGCGGCTGGCAGACCTTCTGGTACGTGACCCTGCCCAACATCAAATGGGGCCTGCTCTATGGCGTGCTGCTTTGCAATGCGCGGGCCATGGGCGAGTTCGGCGCCGTCTCGGTCGTCTCGGGCCATATCCGCGGCATGACCAACACGATGCCGCTGCAGGTCGAGATCCTTTATAACGAATATAATTTCATCGGCGCCTTTGCCGTCGCCACGCTGCTCGCCCTGCTGGCGCTGGTCACGCTCGTCATCAAGTCGCTGCTCGAATTCAAATTCAGTGCGCAGATCGCCGCCGCACGCAAGCACTGAAAAAGGTATACGGTTTCATGGAAGTACGCGTACAGGATATCCGCAAGGACTTCGGCCGGTTCCCGGCCCTCGACAAGGTTTCGCTCGACATCCGCTCCGGTGAGCTCATCGCCCTTCTCGGGCCCTCGGGCTCCGGCAAGACGACGCTTTTGCGGCTGATCGCCGGGCTGGAAAGCCCGACCGACGGCACGATCTTCTTCGGCGACGACGATGCCTCGAAGAAGACCGTGCAGCAGCGCAATATCGGCTTCGTGTTCCAGCATTATGCCCTCTTCCGGCACATGACGGTGATCGACAATGTCGCCTTCGGCCTCAAGGTGCGCCCCTCGTCGCGCCGCCCGGCGGCGGCCGACATCCGCAAGCGCGCCGAAGATCTCATCGAGTTGGTGCAGCTCGGCGGGCTGGAGAAGCGCTATCCCGCACAGCTGTCCGGCGGCCAGCGCCAGCGCGTGGCGCTCGCCCGCGCCATGGCGGTGGAGCCGAACGTGCTGCTGCTCGACGAACCCTTCGGCGCGCTCGACGCGCAGGTGCGCAAGGAGCTGCGCCGCTGGCTGCGCGAGATCCACGACCGCACGGGCCACACCACCGTCTTCGTGACGCACGATCAGGACGAGGCGCTGGAACTGGCGGATCGCGTCGTGGTGATGAGCAAGGGCCGGATCGAGCAGGTGGGAACGCCGGACGAGATCTACGACACGCCGAACTCCCCCTTCGTCTTCGGCTTCATCGGACAGTCCAACACCTTGCCGGTGCGGGTCGAGAACGGACAGCTGTGGCTGGAGGATCGCTCGATCGGCCTCAGCGCGCCTGGCGAGCCCGAGGGACCGGCCGAACTCTATTTCCGCCCGCACGATATCGATCTGCTCGACGGCTGCGGCGGCTGTCTTGCCGGCGTCGTCACGCTCAGCCGGCGCGTTGCCGGCACGCGGCATGTCGAACTCGACATTGCCGGCAGCACGCGGCGCATCGAGATCGAGCTGCCCTCCGATGTCGCAGCTACGCCGGGCACGCGCATCGCCTTCCGCCCCAATCGCTGGCGGCTGTTCCGGTCCTGAACGCCAAGGGCCGGGCCGTGCGCGGCAGCCACACCGGCGGAGATTGCGCAGGCGCTGCTCCATTAGCATCTTGAACAACGGCGGCGGTGGACTATTCCTTTAGGCGGCGGTTCACTCCGCCGTCTTTTTCGTTCTCCGCACCCGCCCGCCCCCCTGACGCGAAGATCCCATGCAGCACCGACCAGAAATCGATGGCCTCCGGGCCGTGGCCGTCGTCCCGGTCATCCTCTTCCATGCGGGCGTCGGCTGGTTCTCCGGCGGTTATGTCGGCGTCGACGTGTTCTTCGTCATCAGCGGATATCTGATCACCACGATCATCGCAGCCGCGCAGGACAAGGGCACCTTCACCATTCTCGGCTTCTACGAGCGGCGGGCGCGGCGCATCATGCCCGTGCTCTTCACCGTCATCCTCTGCTGCCTGCCCTTTGCCTGGGCCTGGATGCTGCCGGCGCAGATGAAGAGCTTCGGCGAAAGCATCATCGCCGTCTGCCTGTTCCTGTCGAACGTCCTCTTCTGGCAGGAAAGCGGATATTTCGCCGCTGCCGCCGAGAAGCAGCCGCTGCTGCACACCTGGAGCCTCGCGGTCGAGGAGCAATACTACGTCGTCTTCCCGATCGTGCTCATGGCGCTCCACCGCTACGGCGCCCGCCTCCGCTTCGCCGCCGTGCTGGTGGCCGCTCTGACGAGCTTCGCGCTCGCCGTCTACGGCGCCGTCGCCTTCCCCAATGCCGCCTTTTACCTTCCCCATACCCGCGCCTGGGAACTGCTGGCCGGCTCGCTCTGTGCTCTGATCCTCCTCAAGCGCGAGCAGCCCGGCAACGACGTCCTCTCCCTCATCGGCCTTGCCGCCATCCTTGCCGGTGTCTTCCTCTATGACGACGGCACGCCGTTTCCCTCGGCCTGGGCGCTGGCGCCGGTCGGCGGCACGGTGCTGATCATCCTCTTTGCCGGCCCCGGCACGCTGGTGCACCGGCTCCTGTCCCTGCGGCTCATGACCGGTATTGGGCTGATCAGCTACAGCCTCTATCTCTGGCACCAGCCGCTCTTCGCCTTCGCCCGCATCCGCAGCCTGACGGAGCCGACACCGCTCCTGATGGCGCTCCTCACCCTTGCCGCCGTCCTCCTCGCCATCCTCTCCTGGCGCTTCGTCGAAACCCCGTTCCGCACCGGGCGCATCACGGCGCTCGCCAGCGGGCCCCGCGTTCTCGCCGCGACCGGCGCGGTCGCCGTTGTCATGATGGCGATCGGCGCAGCAGGGCGACTGGACCACGGTCTGTCCTTCCGCCTCCCGCCCGCAGCACTTGCCGCCCTTGAGGTGCAGGCGCATCCGGATCCGGCGATGGCGACCTGTCTGTTCGACAAGGGCGAGGCCGCACTGCCTCATCCGGTGCGCGCCTGCATGACGCCGGACACGGACCGGAGCGATACGATTCTGATCGGCGACTCCCACGCGGGCGCGATCACCGGTGAGGCTCTGCGGGCTTTTGCAAGCGCCGGGCTGGACCTCTACGCCCTCTCCCACTCGTCCTGCGCCGGCTTTTCCGGCTTCGTGGTGTCGAACGCCAAATACCACCTCCGCTGCAACCGCTTCTTCGAAGGTGTGGAGGACTACATTGCCCGGAGCAGCATCAAGACGGTCATCATGGTCAGCCGCTGGTCGCTCTATCTGGATGGCAATGCCTTCGACAATGGCGAGGGCGGCGTCGAGGCCCTGAAGCCGACCTATGCCGACCTCTACGACCGTCGCGACGACATGGGCAGCGAGACCGACCCTGCCCGGAAGGCGCGCGTGCTCGCCGCGTTCATCGCCGATATCCATGCCTATCTCGACCGCGGCGTGAACGTCGTGCTCGTCTATCCCATACCGGAAGCGGGCTGGAACGTGCCGGACCTGCTGGCCCGCGCGGCGATGACATCGACGAATGTGGAGCCGCTGGGAACGTCGTCGGGCCGCTACCGCGCGCGCAATGCGGCCGTGATTGCGGCGTTCGACGCGCTCGACCATCCTCGTCTGGCCAAGATCAAACCGGCCGCCATCTTCTGCGACAGCTTCGTTCCCGGCCGCTGCATCAACAGCATCTCCACGGACGAGATCTTCTACTTTGACGACGACCACCTGTCGAATGCCGGTGCCGCTCTGCTGATGCCGCCCATGATCGACGCGGTTCGCCGCCTGACGGCATCGGCGTCCACGAGCCCTTCAGCGGCGAACGGCGTCAGGTGAAGACCTGCCGCCGCAATTCGAGGCTCACTTTTGCAACGCAGATCCTGTCACCATCGAGCACCTCGACCTCGATGCGGCTGTCCGGCTCCCGGGGAAGACCGTCGAGCGCCATTTCGGCAAGCACGATCTCGGCCTCGGCAAGCGCTGCGGCGACATCGGTGAACGCATAGGCCTCCTCGCCCCGCGAGAAACCTTCATGGTCGATCAGATTGAAATAGAAGAGAGGCATCACGACCGCCTTCATCAAGGGCTCTGCTCGGCGGCCTTTTCCGGCGCGACAACGAGCGGATCCGGCGGGGTGATGGACTGGTCGCCCGATTTTCCTTCGAGACGCTGGACGACGACGACGCTGAGGATCGCCGCAATCACGAAGCCGACAACCCCGAGCATAATGTAACGGACTGGCAAAACGCTCTCCTCGACAATCGCTCTGCGGACCATAGGCCCGCGATCTTCAATATCCCGTTTTCGCGGGGTCAGAGCCACCTGCCCGGTGACAGAACGAGACGTTCGCTATCTTGTAGAACCACCGGCTAAAACGCACGCTTCTCTTTGATGTTCCTCCGAGATAAGGGCACGATGATGAAAGGACAGATGTATTTCCGGTGCGAACACGCAGGATGGAGAGAACGGTCCCGTTCGCCTTGAGCGCCCCACCCTGCCGCACAGCGAGGCCGCGCTGTCCCGCCTCTGCAAATGGACAGGACCTGAAACGAAAAGAGCCTGCTGCGGGAGGAGGTGCAGCAGGCTCTCAATTCCGGTTGGCAGCTTGGGAGGAGGATAAGCTGCAACCACCATCGACGATCCTGGGAGGAGGAGAGGATCGTCAAGGACGTCGAAGCTTTGCGGGAGGAGGTGCATCGCTTCGATAGGTTCATCATACAATTTTGCGCGGTTCATGCGAGCAGAATTATTGCATCGCAGCTATGCGTTTTGCACATGCGAAGACAGCACGATGCCCGAGCCATCGACGCGAAAGCGATTTCCGCTGCGATCGAGATGGACTAAGGGAGAACCATCGGTAGAGAGACGGCAGCGCCACGTCCGATGGCCAGGCCGCAAGCGGAAGAGAAACGATGACCAAGCAAGCGAACTCGAGCGTGACCGTCGCCCGGCAGCGAGACGGAAAATGGAGCTTCACGCTGATCTTCCGCGGCGTCACCCACCCTGCCACCGGCCGGTTCGCATCCGAGCTTCAGGCGCAGGCGGCGGGCATGGCGGCATTGAAAGCACTCGAGGGCAATCGCCCAGCGTAAACGGCGACGGGTGTGCAGGGTCGCCTCCCCCCGCCCCGTTTCGAGCGCTGACACCGCCACGATCCCGCCGGGCGCCGAATTGCACGGCACAGAGGGAACTTCGCCGAAATCGGGACGTTCACCTGCGCGTTTGCAGTTGAGACGTGCAAGGGAGCGGGTGACATGACGGATCTGAAGGGCATACGAGGAAAGACAGTGCGTGGGGAAGCCTGCACGCTGGAGGAGTTTCAGTCGCGCTATGGTCTGGAGACCGACGAGGCGAAGCGGCTTTACGAACGCTTCGGCCCGTCCATGACGGAATTGGACCTGCTGATGGCGGCGAAACGCCGCGTTCCCGCACTTTAAGACCATATGAAATCGGTCGGGCGGCCTTTGGGCAAAAGGGTCGTCCCGCCAGAGCGAAACCGGAGCGTTCTCATGAGAGACGCAAAATGGACTCCGAAATTCTCATCTTCGCCGCGATGAACGTCATCGGTGGCCTTCTCGCTCTGGGCTTCGTCCACTTCTACTACCTTCCCAATGTCGAAACGAGCCGGATCGAACCGGCGCTCTACGACGTGACGCAGCGCGAGAGCATTTCCATCGAGCCGATGCGGCGCTAGGGACCGTCGATCGCTGAGGCGGCATAGATATGTGGTGAGAATGCCATTTTGTGACATCCCGTGCCGACGATCGCCGAGAGGATGCCGAATTCCTCGATTTCTCCTTGCCTTACCCGATTGAATGGCTTTAGCGGACAAGACACGCAATTGTCATTCGAAGCGAAGGGCACGAGGGAGACGTATCGGATATGGAAATTTTCACCGCAGCCGGGCTGGCTGCATTTCTGCAGGTCATCGCCATCGATCTGGTGCTGGCCGGCGATAACGCCATCGTCATCGGCCTTGCCGCCGCGGGCCTTCCGGCCGACCAGCGTCGAAAGGCGATCCTCGTCGGCATTATCGCCGCAACCGTGCTGCGCATCGCCTTTGCCGCCATCACCGTCCAGCTTCTGGCGATCGTCGGCCTGCAGTTCGTCGGCGGCCTGCTGCTGCTTTGGGTCTGCTGGAAAATGTGGAGCGAACTGCGCCAGGCCGACCAGAATGCGGCGCATGAAACGGACGATGCCGCAGACGAGACCCGCGTGCGCAAGACCTTCCTGCAGGCCGCGACCCAGATCGTCATCGCCGACGTGTCCATGTCGCTCGACAACGTGCTCGCGGTCGCCGGTGCGGCGCAGGACCACCCCACCGTGCTCGTCATCGGGCTGATCGTCTCAATTGCGCTGATGGGCCTGGCTGCCAGCTTCATCGCCAACCTGCTGCACAAGCATCGCTGGATCGCCTATGTCGGCCTCGCCGTCATCTTCTACGTGGCGCTGAGCATGCTCTATCACGGCGGGATGGAGATCCTGCCCTATATCGACGGCAGCGCCGCCACGACGCCAGCCGTGACAACTACGCCGATAACGCCGCCGGCGGCAACACCCGCGCCGTAACAGGCTGAAGAGCGTCGGACCGCGCCTTCAGTGCAGACGACCGTCGCGCCGCGACAACAGAGAAGCCCTTTCGCCGACATCGGCGGAAGGGCTTTTTCGTATTGGCGAAGTGGAATCCGGTTGTGCCGAGAAGACGAACGACGACAAGGACATCGAGAGTCTGGCTGGTTTAAGGGGTGCCAACACACTCCGGTTGCGCGCAGTGATCCGGGGGATCAACCACGGCGGGACGACAGCCAGACGAGGCGCGCCATAAATGACGCGCGGCTATGTCGATATCGATCCATCCCAACTCTGTCATCTCGACAAAGAGAAACGGCGCCGGTTTCCCAGCGCCGTTCTTTATTTCCGTTCTAAAGGCCATCACCGGCCCGCCCCTTGCGCCAGCGGCGAAGAGGCGGAACGCGCGGAGGATATCAGGCAGCAGCCGAGGCGTAGCCTTCGGTGGGAACTTCCGAGATCGTCTTGAGGACGGCAGACGCGATCTGGTAGGGGTCGCCCTGCGAGTTCGGACGGCGGTCTTCCAGGTAGCCCTTGTAGTCGTTCTTGACGAAGGAGTGGGGAACGCGGATGGACGCACCGCGATCGGCCACGCCATAGCTGAACTTGTTCCACGGCGCCGTTTCGTGTTTGCCCGTCAGACGCTTGTCATTGTCGGGGCCGTAGACGGCGATGTGCTCCATGAGGTTCTTTTCGAACTGGGCCATGAGCGCTTCGAAGTACGCCTTGCCACCAACTTCGCGCATATAGGCGGTCGAGAAGTTGCAGTGCATGCCCGAGCCGTTCCAGTCGGTGTCGCCGAGCGGCTTGCAGTGGTACTCGATGTCGATGCCGTACTTTTCAGTCAAGCGCTGCAGCAGATAGCGCGCCATCCAGATTTCGTCGGCAGCCTTCTTGGAGCCCTTGCCGAACACCTGGAATTCCCACTGGCCCTTGGCCACTTCGGCGTTGATGCCTTCGTGGTTGATGCCGGCTTCCAGGCAAAGATCGAGATGCTCTTCGACGATCTCACGTGCGACGTCGCCGACATTGCTGTAGCCGACGCCCGTGTAGTACGGGCCCTGCGGCGCCGGGTAGCCCTGCTCGGGGAAGCCGAGCGGACGGCCGTTCTGGTAGAAGAAGTATTCCTGCTCGAAGCCGAACCACGTACCTTCGTCGTCGAGGATGGTCGCGCGGGCATTGGTCGGATGCGGGGTGACGCCGTCCGGCATCATGACTTCGCACATGACGAGAACGCCATTCGTGCGGGCCGGATCGGGATAGAGAGCGACGGGCTTGAGAACGCAGTCGGAGCTGCGGCCTTCGGCCTGCATGGTCGAGCTACCGTCGAAGCCCCAGAGCGGCAGCTGCTCCAGTGCCGGGAACGCGTCGAATTCCTTGATCTGCGTCTTGCCGCGCAGGTTCGGTACCGGTGTGTACCCGTCGAGCCAGATGTACTCGAGCTTATACTTGGTCATGACAAATCTCTCATAGGTGGTGAGCAATCCAGAAGACCGACATCCGAAACCGGAGACCGACCCCTCTGACCTGAAGGGAATGCACAAGCCGTGCCAGTTCCGGGCGTCGGCGCCAAGGATGACGAATTTGTTAACGGGTGAAGCGGCGGAAACGGGCACCGGACGGCGGTACGATTGAAAAGACAGAGCAATTTCCGGCCCGCAACGACAGTGGGTTGCGCTGCCCCGGGCACTCGGCCTCCAGCGGGGCAATCGGTAAGTGGAAAATGAAGGCAGAAACCCCGAGTCACACCGAAAATTTGGCCCCAACAGGAAAAATGCGCGAAAACCCAACAGGGATTTGATTTATTTTTAGACATTCAGCGCAAAATATGTGCATATGAACGTCATATACCTCCAACACAGAAAAGGGAGCCGATGCCATGACAACGACACCACAGCGCCACTCGGCAACGATCTATCAATTCCCGATCGGCGGCCTGAAGGGGCTGAAGACCTGGAAGACCGGCATGGATGCCAAGGTCGAGGCCGAGGCCTCCCCCGTGATCATCGACAGCTGGTATCACGAAGCCGCCATGAACGAGACGAAGCCCCAGTAAGGGTACAGATGCCACATTCCTTCAGACGTTAAGAGCGATTGCCGCGGAGATGCGACAATCGCTTTTTTCATGTCCAGTCTCTGAGGGATTTGTCCAATCTGGCGTGATTACGCCGCGGGATCGCCGATGGTGTCGGCCACATAGGCACCGCGCTCGCCCATCGGCATAGGGTGCCCGGTCGTGGAATCGACCGTCGTCTGATGCTCCAGCTCGGCATTGATCTCCGCCCCCACGATCAGAATGATCACCGACATCCAGGTCCACACCATGAAGCCGATCAGGGCACCGAGGGTGCCGTAGGTCGCGTTGTAGTTGGCAAAATTCTCGATGTAGTAGGAAAAGCCGAGCGAGGCGCCGAGCCAGGCGATGCTGGTGAAGGCCGCACCCCAGGTCAGCCAGCGCAGCTGCGCCGTCTCGCGGCTCGGGCCGTAGCGATACAGCATCATCGTGGCGAAGCAGACGATGGCCAGCATCAGCGGCCAGCGCGCGAACCGTGCCAGGAGCTCCACCCAGCGATCGAGCCAGAGGAAGGACAGCACGGCCGGCAAAATGCCGATGGCGGAGATGACGACGACCGCGACGCCCAGCGCACCCAGCGTGAAGAGAAAGCCGAGCCCCGTCATCTTGAAGAAGCCGCGCTTCTCGGTCTCGCCATAGGCGATGTTCATCGCATCGAACAGGGCGCGCATCCCGTTATGCGCGCTCCACAGCGCCACGACGAGACCGAAGACGAAGCCGATCGACAGGGTGGAGGTCTTCTGCGTCGCCAGTGTCTTCAACTGGTCGAGAATGATGTCGAGCGAGCCGGTCGGCACGATATCGGAGAGAAGCGTCACCTGCGCGCCGATCGCGCCGGGATCCGCAACGAAGCCATAGATGGAGACGAGTGCGGCCAGTGCCGGAAAGAGCGCGAGCAGGAGATAATAGGTGACGCCGGCGGCGATCAACGTCACCCGGTCCTCGCTGATTTCGGCGATAACCCGCCAGAAAACGTCCTTCAGGCCGGGATAGGGAATGGCCGAGGGTGTCTCGGCAAGACGCCCCCTCTTCTCGTCGTCCGGAAGCGGTACGCCGCCCACTGTCGCTGCTTGCCTGCCGGCTTGATATCCGTCTGCCATGAAACCCTCTCACAGTCTTTGAGAGAGACTTACGGCTGTGTCGGCGGATTTCCATCCTGCGGCAGTTCATTTGGCGTGATCACCGGCATCTGACCCGTTTGCGGTGCGGGCGCGACGATGTCGCCATCGCCGACGGACGGCGGCTTGAGCACGCCGTTGCAGTCGTCGAGTTTCTCCGTCAGCGCGCCGCTGCCGGGATTGGCGTTTGGCGACGTTCCGGCCGGTGGCACGCCGGTGGTGCATTCGCCCTGCTGGGCTTGCGCAAAGGCCGCGCCGGCGGGAAGAGCGATGGCGGCCGATAGGAGCGTTACGCGAATGAAATCCTTGACGAACATACCAGATCTCCTCTTTCTACGAGAACGGAGAGATCATCGGTCTGGTTCCCGCAGAGAGTCCTGATCGCGTCCTTCGTGATGCGCTGAGGGCTCTCGAACGGATGACAGCCGCTGCGTGACGTTGCCCTCGGACCGGTCTCGGTTCAAGGACGTCGGCGGGCCCATGGATCGTCCGCGCCGACCGGCCCCGAACGACAGAAAGACGTGATGATCGACGCTGCCTTTTTCGACCGCTCCGCCGTCGCTGCTGCCCGCGATCTCATCGGCGCGTCGTTCTTCGTGGATGGAATCGGCGGCGTGATCGTGGAGACAGAGGCCTATGAGCCGGACGATGCGGCCTCCCACAGCTTTCGCGGTCCGACGCCCCGCAATCATGCCATGTTCGGGCCGCCTGCCCATGCCTATGTCTACAGGTCCTACGGCATTCACTGGTGCGTCAACATGGTCTGCCGGCCGGGCAGCGCCGTGCTCATCCGGGCGCTGCAGCCGATATCGGGACAGGATGTCATGGCGCGACGGCGCGGGCTCGACAATCCGAAACGGCTGTGCGCCGGTCCCGGCCGGATCTGCCAGGCGCTCGGCATCGATGGCGGGCACGACGGGCTGTCCCTGTTTGCGCCACCTTTTTCCATCTCGCGTCCCGAGGCCGCGCCGGCGGTGGTGATGGGCCCCCGGATCGGCATCACCAAGGCGATCGGACATCCCTGGCGATTCGGCCTCGCCGGCTCCGCCTATGTGAGCCGCGCATTCACGCAAACGAAAACAGGTGCAAACACATACCCGAACAAGCATTGAAAAAGTCGCGTCTCGCCACAGTTCTCTTATCCGATAAAACGAACCCCAACGCACGAACGCACAGGAGACACCATGCGCCCGATCTTCATCGCCATCCTCAGCGTCGCCGCCCTCACGCTTGTCGGCTGCGGCAACACGGCAAACGGTCTGAAGCGTGACGGACAGGACACGAGCCGAGCGCTCGACAATGCAAGCCACCGTGTGCTGTCGCAAAGCGGAAGCTGAGCCAGGGGAACGTCGATACGGTCGCTTGCCGTATCTCTCAGCGGATCTCACGAGATCGCCGCATCCTGCAGAGCAGCCGGGACGCGGTTCCGCGTCTCCAGATTTCGACAGCCGACATTATTCTTTTTAAATGGCCGCCCTGAATTTACCGTCTAGGAGAAAGGTCACCGAGAGGACGATCATTGAACGACGTCACAGAACACCAGCGCATCGAGGCGCAGATCATCCGCAAGGATCTGGGGCCCGATCCCTTTGCAGCGGCCGTGCGCGCAACGCGCATGCCGATGATCATCACCGATCCCTCCAAGCCCGACAATCCGATCGTCTTTGCAAATGACGCGTTCGTCCGCTTCACCGGCTACGAGCGCGACGAGATCATCAACAGGAACTGCCGTTTCCTGCAGGGGCCGGAGACGGATCGAAGCGATATCGCGAAGGTGCGCCACGCGATCACCAACCGGTATCCGATCGAAATCGACGTCGTGAACTACAAGAAAAGTGGCGAACCCTTCTGGAATCGCCTGCTGATCTCCCCTGTCTTTAACGAGAAGGGCGAACTCACCTATTTCTTCGCGTCCCAGCTCGACGTCACCATGGAGCGCGATCGTGTCGTGCGCCTGGAGCGCGACCGTGATCTGCTGGAGGGCGAAGTCCAGAAGCGTACGGCGGAGCTGAAGCGCAACGAGACGCAGCTGCGCTTTGCCATGGAGGCCGGCCATCTCGGCTACTGGACGCTGAACATTTCCACCATGGAGCTCGTGGCCTCGCCGGACTGCAAGGCGAACTTCGGCTATGGGCCGGACGAGGACTTCACCGTCGACAATCTTCTCAATGCCGTTCTGCCGGAGGACCAGGCGCGGGTGCACGACGCCTTCCGCAAAGCGGTGGAGGACCACGAGGAGTACGATGTCGAGCACCGCTGCGTTCTTCCCGACGGACGGATGCGCTGGGTGCATGTGCGCGGGCTCGTCTATTACGAGGCCGACGGGCAGGCCTCGCAGATGTCGGGGCTGTCGATGGACATCACCGACCGCAAGCGGACCGAGGAAGCGCGCGCGATCACTGTGCGCGAACTCAGCCACCGCATGAAGAACCTGATGACCACCGTGCAGTCGGTCATCAACCAGACGCTTCGCCAGGCCCCGGACAAGGACGCCGCCGGCAAGGCGATCACCTCGCGCCTGCAGTCGATCGGCGCGGCACAGGACCTGCTCGTGTCCGGCAATTTTTCCGGTGCCGATCTCGGCCGGATCATCCGGGCGACCCTCGATCCGTTCTGGGACAGCTATCCCAACCGGATCGACATCGACGGGCCGGACCTGCAGGTATCGTCCAACCTCGTGCTGACGCTGGCAATGGCTTTGCACGAGCTGGCGACCAACGCCATCAAGTACGGCGCCCTCTCCAACCTGTCGGGGCGCATCCGCGTCCGCTGGCACGCCCTGCCCGACGCGCCCCTGCATCGCCTGAAGCTGACCTGGGAGGAAAGCGGCGGCCCGCCGGTGTCGCCCCCGACCAGCCGCGGCTTCGGCACCCGCATGATCGAGCGCGTCCTGTCCAACAGTCTCGGCGGCAGCGCGGAACTCCGCTACGACGTCACGGGCGTCGTCTTCACGATGGAAGCGCCGATCGGCGACGAAGACGAGGACAGCGACGACAGACGTCCCGGCTGAGCCTACCCACCGGACACGGGTTCGACCGATAGGTTGTGCGCGTCCCGCCCCGAGTGGTCAGGTCCGATAAGCCGGCTGCTCCTGGTCCAGCACGCGCCGCACGCTTTCCAGATGCAGCCGGGCGCTTTCCGGGTCACCGTCCCGCATCTGGCGGGCCGCGGCGCTTGCAATCTCGTGCGACACCGGCAGAAGCTTCCGACCGGTGCTCATGGCCTTCAGCTGCACCTCGGCGGCACGCTCCAGATAATAAAGGTCGTCCCAGGCCTCGGCGATGTTCGGCGCGCAGACCATGACGCCGTGGTTCTTCATGAACAGAATGTCCTTGTCACCCAGGACGGCGGCGATCCGGTCGCCCTCGCGCTCGTCGAGCGCCAGCCCGTTGTAATCCTCATCGATCGCGACGCGGCCGTAGAATTTCAGCGCCGTCTGCCCCGCCCAGACGAGCGGCTCGCCTTCGACCATGCTCAGCGCCGTCGCATTTGGCATATGCGTATGGAAGGCGGCGCCGACGCGCGGGCTCATCTTATGAAGCCGCGCATGAATGTAGAACGCGGTCGCCTCCGGCACCCCGTCGCCCGCGATCACATTGCCCTCGAAGTCGCAGATCAGCAGCGAGGACGCCGTCGCCTCCTGAAAGGCCCAGCCGAGACGGTTGACGAGGAAAAGATCGGGATGGCCCGGGACGACCGCGGAGAAGTGATTGCAGATGCCCTCCTCCAGCCCCAGCCGCGCCGCCATGCGGAGGCTCGCGGCGAGATCGATACGGGCCTGCCAGATCTCGTCCGTATCGAGGGACGAATTGCGCAGCAGCACGGGGCCGGTTTTCGGGATCGTCAGTTCATGCGCCATGTCGGCCTCCAGTATCCTATTGCATCCAGCCGGCAGCCTGAAACAGGCCGGGCACGTGGTCGAGCGTCGGGACGCGCGCATCCGGCCGGTAATCCTGCGGCGGCTTGCGACCCGTTCCCCGATCGACCCAGACCGCACGAAAGCCCAAGTCTCGCGCTGCCGCAAGATCGAGATGCGGGCTTGCGCAGATATGCACCAGCTCTTCGCTGGAAATGCCGAGGCTCTTCCAGGCGTGGTGAAAGATCTGCGCCGTCGGCTTGTAGGCCCCCGCCTGCTCGGCCGTGATGACCCGGTCGATGACGCCACCCAGTTGCGCGACGTTCCCCGCGATGATCGCGTCGTCGGTGTTGGAGATGATGGCCAGCTTGAAACCGGCGTCCTTCAGCCGCCGCAGCGTCTCCACCACCTCCGGAAAGGGCGGCATGCGGCCGATCGATCCGGTGAGGATCTCGGAATCCGCCGGATCGAACGCGCGGCCGAACGCCGCCATCGTCTTCTCCAGGGCAAGCGCACTGACCTCGCGAAACGATCGATGCGGCCGCTCGGCTTCGAGCGCATGCTCATGCCCGTCGAAGGTCGCGATGAAGGCCTGGGGATCGACGGCATCTCCTTCCCCTGACAGAATGGTGGCGATCGCCGCCATGAGGCCCTCGTCCCACTGGATCAGCGTGCCGTAGCAATCGAAGGTCAGCCAGTCTGGCCGCGGTCCGGTCAATGTCATCGCATCGTCTCCTTGGTCGCGATGTTTTGGCAAAGGATTCCGCGCTTGGGAAACGAAATGTTCGCAGCCCCGTAAACGGGTTCGACGCTGACCTGTGCGTCAGCCCGGGCCGGTGTGCCGCACGAAAACGCCGCCCGTCGGGTGGACGGGCGGCGCCGGTAGATCAGGATCGTATGGGAGCGGCGTCAGGCCTGCGGCTGGGCTGCGGGATGGGCATCCGCCGCCGGTGCGTCCGTCTTTTCCTCTTGGATCCGGAACCAGGCGACATAGAGCGCCGGCAGGAAGAGCAGCGTCAGGACCGTGCCCACGATGATGCCGCCGATCATGGCATAGGCCATGGGACCCCAGAAGATCTCGCGCGCGATCGGGATGAGCGCGAGGCTGGCGGCGGCGGCCGTCAGCATGATCGGCCGCATACGATGCTCGGTCGCCTCGACCACGGCGCGCCAGGGCGCAACCCCTTCCCGCCGCAGCGTCTCGATCTGGTCGATCAGGATCACCGAGTTGCGGATAAGGATGCCGATCAGCGCGAGGATCCCGAGGATGGCGACGAAGCCCATGGGAGCGCCGCTCGGCAGCAGCGCCGCGACGACGCCGATGATGGCGAGCGGCGCGACCGCGAAGACGAGGAACAACCGGCTGAAGCTCTGCAGCTGGATCATCAGGATCGTCGCCATGACGAACAGCATCAGCGGCACGACGGCGGCGATGGGTCCCTGTGCCTTGCCGCTTTCCTCGACCGCACCGGCAACGGCGATCGAATAGCCGGGGGGCAGCGTCGCCTCGAAGGATTTCACGGCCGGATCGAGCTCGGCCACGGCCGTCGCCGGCTGCACCTTGTCGATCATGCCGGCCCGCACGGTGACGGTCGGGATGCGCGAGCGGGTCCAGATCAGTGGCTGCTCGACATCGTAGCGGAAGGACGCGACGGCCGCGAGCGGAACGGACCGCCCGTCGCCGACCGGCAGCTGGAGGTCGCGCAAGGTCTCGATGGAGCTGCGCTCCGCCTCGACCGCGCGGCCGACGATGTTGACGAGGTAGATATCGTCGCGCACCTGCGTCGCCGTCGTGCCGCCGACGATGCCGTTGATGGTCGTGGCGATCGCCTGCGAGGTGATGCCGAGCTGGCGGGCCTTGTCCTGCAGCACGTCGATCTTGACCACGCGCGAGGGCTCGTTCCAGTCATAGGCGACGTCGCCCAGATGCTTGTTGCCGCCGACGATATTGCCGAGATCGAGCGCGAGCTGCCGCACCGTCTGGATGTCCGGCCCGCTGACACGATAGGCGACGGGACGGCCGACCGGCGGGCCGATATCGAGAAGCTTCACATAGGCATCGGTGCCGATGAAGGTCTTCTTCAGATAGGCCTCGAGATCGGGCTTCAGCCGGTCGCGCGCCTCGATGCTCTTGCTGACGATGATCGTCTGGCCGAAAGCCGGACTGTTCGGCTGCACGTCGAACGACAGGACAAAGCGAAGCGCGCCCTGCCCCACATAGCTCGACCAGTGCTCGACATCCGGATTGTCCTTCAGCTTCTCCGCCTCGAACTGCGCGATCTCCCGCTGCGTCTCGCGGATCGACGCGCTCTGCGGCAGGTTCCAGTCGATGATGAGCTCGTTGCGGTCCGACGACGGGAAGAACTGCTGCTGCACGAACTGCATGCCGTAGACCGAGCCCGCGAACACGATCAGCGTCACGGCGATCGTGACCCAGCGGAAACGCATGCAGGCAAGCAGCAGGCGCGAGAAGATGCGGGCGACGATTCCCTTGGAACCGTGGTGCTGCTTCATGGTCTTCGGCAGCATGAGCACGCCCAGAAGCGGCGTGAAGAGCACGGCCACGATCCAGGAAAGAATGAGCGACGCAGCGATGACGATGAACAGCGTGAAGGTGAACTCACCGGCCGCGCTGTTGTTGAGGCCGACGGGAATGAAGCCCGCGACGGTCACGAGCGTGCCCGTCAGCATCGGAAAGGCCGTGGACGTATAGACATAGGTGGCGGCTGTGCGCAGATCATCGCCCGCCTCCAGCCGCGCCACCATCATCTCCACGGCGATCATGGCATCGTCCACCAGCAGGCCGAGCGCGATGATCAGCGCGCCCAGCGAGATGCGCTGGAGCGAGATGCCGAGATACTCCATGATGACGAAGGTCATGGCGAGCACGAGCGGGATCGCCACGGCGACCACCAGCCCGGCCCTCAGACCGAGGCTGACGAAAGAGACCGCAAGCACGATGGCGATGGCCTCAAACAGCGCGCGCGTGAAGCCCGACACCGCCTCGTCCACGATCTTCGGCTGGTCGGAGACGAGATGCGCATCGATGCCGACCGGCAGCTTCCGCTCGATCGCATCCATGCGCTCCGTCAGCGCCTCGCCGAACGCCAGAAGATTGGCGCCCTGCTTCATGTTGACCGCCAGCGCTATGGCCGGCTCGCCATTGTAGCGGAAGATCGTGCTCGGCGGATCGGCGTAGCCACGGCGGATGGAGGCGACGTCGCTCAGCCGGAAGAACTGGTCGTTGACCCGCAGATTGAGATTGCGCAGGCTTTCTTCGGAGGAGAACTGGCCGGAGACGCGGACGCTGATGCGCTCCGGGCTGTCCTGCATGACGCCGGAGGGGGCGACCGCATTCTGCGCCTGCAGCGTATCGACAACGCTCTGCTGGTCGATGCCGAGCGCCGCCAGCTGGCGGGAGGAAAACTCAAGGAAGATGACCTCGTCCTGCGCGCCGATGATGTCGACCTTGCCGGCATTCGGCACGGTCAGCACTTCGGCCCGCACGGCCTCCACCGTGTCGCGAAGCTCGCGCTGGGAGAACCCGTCCGAGGTGAAGGCATAGATATTGCCGTACACGTCGCCGAAACTGTCGTTGAAGAACGGCCCCTGCACGCCGGAGGGAAGATTGCCCTTGATGTCGCTGACAAGGTTGCGCACCCGCACCCAGGTGGGCGCGACCTGGGCTGCCGGCGTCGTTTCGCGCAGATAAACGAACACCGTCGTCTGGCCGGCCACCGTCTGGCTCTTGGTATAGTCGAGCTGCGGCAGTTCCTCGAGCTTCTTCTCGATCCGCTCCGTCACCTGCTTGATCGTGTCCTCGACGGTGGCGCCGGGCCACTGCGCGGTGATGATCATGGTCTTGATCGTGAAGGAGGGATCCTCCTCGCGACCGAGATTGATGTAGGACAGGAAGCCGGCGAGCGAGAAGACCAGCATGAAATACCAGAGAAGCGAGCGGTGACCCAGCCCCCAGTCCGACAGGTTGAACGGCTTCATTTCAAATCTCCGGAGATGCGGATTTTCTGCCCGTCGGTCAGACTGTTGACCCCGGCGACGACGACGCGGTCGCCGGGCTTGAGGCCGGACGTGATGGGGACGCGGTCGCCGCCGGTGCCGGCGGTCGTCACGTCGCGCAGGGCGACGGCCTCGGTCCCCTCCGGAATGATCCACACCCGCGTCTTGCCGTCACGGGTCACGATGGCGGAGGCCGGCAGCAGAAGCTCGGACGGGCGCGTGTCGGGCAGCGACACCGAGATGACCGAGCCCAGACGGAACGCGGCCGGCGCCGCCTGGAGGGCGATGCGGATGCGCTGCGAGCGCGTCACGGGATCGGCCGAAGGCTCGATGCGGCGCACGCGACCCTTGACCACGGTCGTCGGGTCGGACTGCAGCACGACCGCGAAGGGATCGCCGATCTTCACGCCGGAGGCCGCGGAAGCCGGAAGATCGACCACGGCATCGCGGAGATCGGGCCGCGCCACCGTCACCACGGTCTGTCCGGCGGCAACCACCTGGCCGGGTTCGGCGGCCGTGCTGGTGACGACGCCGGTGTAGTCGGCCGCGATCTTCGCATAGCTCAGCCGCTCCTGCGCCTTGGCAAGGTTCGCCCGGGCCCGCAGTTCGGCGGACTGCGCCGCCTGCGCGGCCTGCACGGCATCCTCGACGGCGGCCTGCGACACGACGGTCTTGGCAAAGAGGCCCTTCTGACGCTGCTCGACGACCCGGGCATTGTTGGCGGACGCCTGCGCGCTGACGAGCGAGGCCTGCGCGGCCTGAACGTCCTGTTCGAGCGCCGTCGCCTCGAGCACGGCGAGAAGCGTGCCCCGCTCCACGCCGTCGCCGACCTGCACATTGCGCGAAATCATGCGGCCGAGGATCTGGAAGCTGTAATTGGTGACGATCTGCGGCTCGACGGTGCCGGCGAAGGACAGCGGAACGGAATTCGTCTCCTCCAGCACCAGCGACTTGACCGGCCGCGGCGGCGGTGGCGCCGCTTCGTGATCCTCGGAGCAGGCCGCCAGCAGGAAGCCGAGCGGCAGAAGAAGGAGGACGGGCTTCATGGGGTGTTCCCCTCGGACAGCATGACGGTCTGGCCCTGACGCAGCAGCTTCGTGCCATCGACGACGACCTGATCGCCTGCCTTCAGGCCGGTGGCGATGATCATGGCGCCGGTCTGGTATTCGGCAAGCGTCACCGGGCGGAGCGAAACGGTGGTGTTGGCGGGATCGAAGATCCACAGAGCAGGCTTTCCGCCCGACGCGGCGAGCGCGGTCGGCGGCAGGGTGAAGGCAGGCGGGCCGACGAGCGACACCGTGCCGCGCACGACCGAGGCAAGCGTCATCGCCGCCGGCGGCTGATCCAGCCCGACCTTGACGCGCACGGTCCCCGTCTGCCGGTCGACGGTCGGCGCGATCTCGCGCACCGGGCCGCGGGCGACGACGGAGGGGTCCGACGCGAGGCTGACGACAACCTCCGGCGGCTCCCCGCTTCCCAGAAGCGATTCATAGATATCGAACACCGCATCACGCGGCCCGTCCACGGCGACGGAGAAGACGGCCTGCGCGGCCTGCACCGTCTCGCCGACATCCGCGTTGCGGGCCGTCACGATCCCGTCCGCATCGGCGGTCAACTTGGTGTAGGACAGGGTCTCCTCGGCATTCGAGAGTGCCGACTCGGCCGATTTGAGCGAGGCGCGCGCGACCTTGAGGTTTTCTTCCGCGAGATCGTAGGTCGTCTGCGCCGTGGAATTGGCGCGCAGCAGCGTTTGCTGGCGCGCAAATGCCGCCGTCGCATGCGACAGGTCGGCATTGGCGGCTGACAGCGTGGCACGGGCGGAGTCGAGATCGGCCTGCTGCACCTCGTCGTCCATTTGTGCGAGCAATTGCCCCTTGCGCACGGCGTCGCCCACATCGACCAGCCGCTCGATGATGCGGCCGCTGGTGCGGAACGACAGGTTCGTCTCGGTGCGCGCCGCGATCGAACCGGTCAGGCTGATCTCGGTGCGGGACGGTTTGGCTTCGACGGCCTCGACCCGCACGCGCGGCACGGGCTTAGGCGCCGCCGCCTCGTCGTCGGAACAGGCCGTCAGCAAAGACACCGCCAGGGCAGCGGCGAGCGCCATGCGGAGGAAGGGGAAGGTCATGATCGGATCCATATTGCCGTTCCGTCCGGGATAGAGGCCTCTCGGACTTGACGGGAAACCCTGCAGTTTCCTAATGATAGAAAACTCATCGGTTTCCGAAAGTCAAGAGGGCCCTCATGAGCATCTGCGGATACAGTATCAAGAAAAAACCCGGCCGTCCCGCTGCACTCAGCGAAGCCGATCGCCGGGACCAGATCCTTGATGCCGCCGAACGCTGTTTCGTCTCGCAAGGCTATCGCTCGACCCACATGGACGACGTGGTCAAGGCCTGCGGCATGTCGAAGAAGACGGTGTACCGGAGCTTCGGCACCAAGGAGAACCTGTTCGTCGCCCTGATCGATCGGGTCATGCGCGACGGCATCAGGCTGGACATGCCGGAGGACAATCAACCGGCCGATGCCGTGATCGCCGATATCCTGTCGCGGCTCTCGGCCTTCGTTCTCTCTGACCGGCAGATCAACATCACCCGGCTGGTGATTTCCGAAAGCGCGCACGCGCCGGAACTCGCGGCCGCCTTTCACGACAACGGCCTGCGCTATTGCAAGGAAAAGCTGACCGCCATCCTCTCCCGCCTCAACGCGACCGGTCGCCTGAGGGCGGAGCGCCCGTCGGACCTCGCAAGCCTCCTCGTCGGCGCCATCATCGGCGAATCGTTGGTGACGGCGCTCATCCGCCGGCCGCTGCCGATGACGGACCGCGAGCGGGAGGGCCGCATCGACCATCTGCTGTCGCTCATGCGCCCCTCTCTGATGCCGAGGGTATCCGCGCAGACCTCCTGAGGCGCTCGCGCCGCCGCATGAAAAGGAGGGAACGACGAACGGCGTCGCAGCGGCACCGTGCAGAGCGCATGCCATGCGCTACGTTCGGCAGCATCGTTGCCCCGCTTGCCTGCGCATCCTATGCTCCCCGATGTCTGCAGGCGAAGCCCCACCTGCCGGACATGCCGGGATAGAGATCGATGCAATCCACCATCGTCATGATCAACCTGTTCGGTGCCATCGCGCTCCTGCTTTTCGGCCTGTCGCTGGTCAAGGACGGGGTATCGCGCGCCTTCGGCGCCCGGCTGCGCACGGGCCTGGCCACGGGCACGAAGCGCGGCTGGCGGGCCTTTCTCTCCGGCTTCGTGGCAACCGTGGCCCTTCAGAGTTCCACGGCCACGGCGCTGATGGTGTCCTCCTTCGTCGAGCGCCGCATGGTCAAGCAGCGGCTGGCGCAGATCGTGCTTCTCGGCGCCAATATCGGCACCGCCGTGACCGCCTGGATCGTCTCGACCGGCATCGAATGGCTCTCGCCGCTGCTGATTCTCTCGGGCACCGTGCTCTATCGTGGCAAGCATAGCGGACGGCAGGGCGGCGGCACGGCGCTGATCGGGATCGGCCTCATGCTGCTCTCGCTGCACCTGCTTGGCCTTGCCACCGAGCCGATGCGCGCGTCGCCGGCGCTCGCCGCCTTCATCGCGCTTCTCGACGGCGCCTGGCTGGTCGCGCTCATCTTCAGCGCGGTGCTCGCTTTCGTGTCGTCCTCCAGCCTTGCGATCGTCGTTCTGATCCTGTCGCTCGCCTCCACCGGCATTCTCTCGCCCGGCCTCATCGTCGTGCTGGTGCTCGGTGCCAATCTCGGCGGCGCCATCCCGCCCTTCGTCGCCACCCTCAACGGGCCACCGGCGGCGCGCCGGGTGACGCTCGGCAACCTGATCGTGCGCACCTGCGGCTGTCTCATCGCCCTGCCGCTGGCCGGGATCGGCGCGGATCTCCTCGGCGGGCTGCCCCTGCCCCCGGAAAAGCTGCCCGTCGATGCGCATCTGATCTTCAACATCCTGCTGGCGATCGCCGCCTGGCCCTTCGCCCGCAGCCTGTCGATCCTGATGATGCGCATGGTGCCCGACCAGCCCGAACGGGAGAACGCGCCGAAATTCCTCGACGACCACGAGCTTTCCACCCCCGTCGTCGCCCTGACGAGCGCCACGCGCGAAGTGCTCGGCGTCGGCGACCTCATCGAGCGCATGCTGATCCTTGCCTCCGACAGCTTCCGCACCAACGACATGGCGCCGCTGCGCCAGATCCCTGCGCTGGAGCACAGCGTCGACAGCCTGCAGCAGGAGGTGAAGATCTACCTCTCGAAGCTCGGCCGGAAGGGTCTGGACGACGAGAACGGACGGCGCTCCATCGTCATCGTGGACTATGCCATCAACCTCGAGCATGTCGGCGACATCATCGAGAAGGGGCTGCTCGACCAGGTCACGAAGAAGATTACGCTCGGGCTTAAATTTTCAGATGCCGGCTTTCAGGAACTACAGACCCTGTTCGACATGACGATCGACAATCTGCGCATCGCCCAGACGATCTTCGTCACCCGCGACATGGACCTTGCCCGCAAGCTGATGGAGGTGAAGGTCGAGGTCCGCAATCTGGAAAAACAGTCGGCCGAGCGGCATTTCCAGCGCCTGCGCGATGGCCATGCCGACAGCCTGCAGACCAGCTCGCTGCATCTCGACATGCTGCGCGACCTGAAGCGCATCAACGCCCATATCGTCTCCGTCGCCCATCCGATCATGGATGCGAGCGGCCTCCTGCGCGAGAGCCGCCTGAAGACCCTCGGCGTGTGAGCCGTTTCAGGCGGACCGTTTCTCGGAGGGCGAGAGGCGGGCTTCCGCGATGGCCTGATCCATGCCCGTCAGTGCCCGGTCGAGATGCCCCTCGAAGACGAGCCGCTGCTCGTCGGGATGGACCGTGATGTCCGGCGGCCCTTTCAGCCGCACCTCGTGCGAGGCGGAAAGCCCCTCGTCGATGCCGGGCGCGAGAAGGTCGAAGTAGCGCGTTCCCGGCCCGGTGAAGACGATCGGCAGGCGACCGTGGAAGCTCATCAGCCGCGACAGACCATTGCCGAGCGCAAGCCCCGCCTGACGGAAGGCATAGCCCGCCATCCGATTTCCACTGCGCGCCGTCTGCGCGATCTTGTCCATCTCCGGCAGCGGCACGAACTTCGCCGGAATCGTATCCGCCGGCACCTGGAAGGCCGTGCGCAGGATACCGTAAAAACCGGCCGTCGCCTCGATGCACCCCTGCCCACCGCAGCGGCAGAGCCCGCCGCCCGGTGCGTGCAGCATATGCCCGAAATTGGGCGCGCTCGCCTCCACCTCGTCGTATCGCCCCAGGCGGGCGATGCCGAGCCCAATGCTATGACCGAGCGAGACGACCGCGAGGGCATGGTGTTCGGCGGACGGTTTTGCCGCGATCCCGAGCGCCTGCGCCACCAGCAGCGTCTCGTTGCTGAGCGTCACGACGGCGCGCCAGTCCGGCGCCAGCAGAGCGGCGAAGTCGATCTCCTGCTCGCCCAGAAGCGGAGACCAAAGGAGCCGATGCCCGTCGGCATCGACCGTACCCTTGCTGCTGATCGAAATTGCCATCACCGCCTCGCGCGCAAGCCGCGAACGCTCGGCGAGCCGGGCCAGCGCCTCGCGAAACTGGGGCGCGAAGCGGGCCGCGCTCTGGGCATCGTGCCGCCGCGTCTCGTCGAAACGGTCGATCAGGCGGCCGGCATAATCGACCAGCGAATATTGCACGGCATCCGACGAGATCTGCGCGGTGATCAGATAGCCGCCATCGCGCCTTTGCGAAAAGAGCACGCGCGGCCGGCCGCGCCCTGCCCCCGGCTGCTGCTCGCTCCGCTCGAGAACGCCTGCCTTTTCCAGCTCATTGGTAATGGCGGAGACAGTCGCCGAGGACAGTCCGGTGCGTGTGCCGAGGTCCGTATGCGACTGCGGACCATGGCGCCGCAGGCTCGAGAGAACGAGCAGGACGTTGTGCTGGCGCATCTGCTCGGAGCCGGACTTGATGAGCATGTGCAGCCTGACCTTTCCTGCCCGAAACGGCGAAATCGCCACGAAAACCCCAGAAATGACCGTGTTGACAGCCCTGAAAATCTCTGACATCTATTTTCTCGACTGTCGAGAAAAAACTCTCAGGAGGAGGGTTCGGCAGGTTTTCGGGCTGGGCGGGGGTCGTGCGGGAGGTTCGCGCGAACGGTCAGCCGCGTTTGGGAGGTTTTAATGAAATCCGTTCTGAAACTCATGGCCGGCGTCGCCGTCATCGTATCCCTGCACTCCGCCGTACAGGCCAAGGACCTCGTCGTCGGCGTATCCTGGTCGAACTTCCAAGAAGAGCGCTGGAAGACCGACGAGGCCGCCATCAAGGCGGCACTCGAAGCATCCGGCGACAAATACATCTCCGCCGACGCCCAGTCCTCCGCCGCCAAGCAGCTGACAGACGTGGAGTCGCTGATCTCGCAGGGCGCCAATGCGCTGATCGTGCTGGCGCAGGACAGTGACGCCATCGGCCCGGCGATCGAGAAGGCGGCCGCTGAAGGCATTCCGGTCGTCGGCTACGACCGCCTGATCGAGAACCCCGCCGCCTTCTACATCACCTTCGACAACAAGGAAGTCGGCCGTATGCAGGCCCGCGAAGTGTTGAAGGCGAAGCCCGAAGGCAACTACGTCTTCATCAAGGGCTCTTCGTCCGATCCGAACGCCGACTTCCTGTTCTCCGGCCAGGTCGAAGTGCTGAAGGAAGCCATGGACGCTGGCAAGATCAAGAATGTCGGCGAAGCCTATACCGACGGCTGGAAGCCGGAACTGGCCCAGAAGAACATGGAGCAGTTCCTGACCGCCGCCGACAACAAGGTCGATGCCGTGGTCGCCTCCAATGACGGCACCGCCGGCGGCGCGATCGCGGCGCTCGACGCGCAGGGGCTGGCAGGTTCGGTGCCCGTCTCCGGCCAGGATGCCGACAAGGCGGCGCTCAACCGCGTGGCGCTCGGCACCCAGACCGTGTCCGTCTGGAAGGACAGCCGCGTTCTCGGCAAGCGCGCCGCGGAAATCGCCGTCGATCTCGCCAACGGCAAGAAGATGGACGCCATTGCCGACGTCCAGACCTTCGAAGGCGGCCCGAAGAAGGTGGCCATGAAGTCCGTCTTCCTCTCCCCGATGCCGATCACCAAGGACAATCTGAACGCCGTGATCGATGCCAAGTGGATCAGCAAGGAAGAAGCCTGCCAGGGCGTGAAGGCCGGCGCGGTCGCTGCCTGCAACTGATCGTCCATCGGACGTGAAACGGGGCGGACGGGGCATCGGGCATGCCGCGTCCGCCCCGATCTCGCAAAGCAGGGATCTGCGCAGGCGGGGGCACGGTCGCGCAGATGCGGCACGCCTGCCCGGTCCATGAGGGAGAACGACGAGGCCATGGCCGAAACCACCAATACCATACCCTTCAACCCCGCACGAACGACGACGGAAAATCCGGTCCGGCGCTTCTTTCGCGCCACGGAGATCGACACGCGCCTGCTCGGCATGATCGGCGCGCTGCTGGTCATCTGGATCGGCTTCCACATGCTGACGGGAGGCCTGTTCCTGACCCCGCGCAACCTGTGGAACCTGACGGTGCAGACCTCCTCCGTCGCCGTCATGGCGACCGGCATGGTGCTGATCATCGTCACGCGCAACATCGATCTCTCCGTCGGCTCCGTGCTCGGCTTCTGCGGGATGGTGATGGGCATCCTGCAGGCCCAGATCCTGCCGCAATATCTCGGCCTCGATAGCGCTCTCATCTGGATCGTCACGCTCGCCTGCGGCGTGGTCGTCGGCGGCCTCATCGGCGCGCTTCACGGCGTTATCATCGCCTTTCTCGGCGTGCCCTCCTTCATCGTCACGCTTGGCGGCCTGCTCGTCTGGCGCGGTGCCACATGGTTCGTCACGTCGGGGCAGACGGTCGCGCCGATGAACGCCACCTTCCGCCTCATGGGCGGCGGCACGGAAGGCTCCATCGGCGCCACCGCCAGCTGGATCGTCGGGCTCATCGCCTGCCTCGCTATCGTCGGCGCCATTCTCAACGCCCGCAAGCAGCGCAAGCGCTTCGGCTTTCCGCGCCGGCCGGTCTGGGCGGAATATGTGCTGGCCACCCTCTCCTGCGCGGTCGTCATCGGGGCCGTGCTGGTCGCCAACAGCTATTACTGGCCGGTCAACATCGCGACCCGCTATGCCGAGGCGAACGCCATTCCCATTCCGGAAGGCGGACTGAAGATCGCCCACGGCATCGCCGTTCCCGTCCTCATCGCCATCGCCGTCGGCATCGTGATGACCTTCATCTCCACCCGCCTGCGCTTCGGCCGCTATGTCTTCGCCATCGGCGGAAACCAGGAGGCTGCGGAGCTCGCCGGCATCAAGACCCGCTGGGTCACCGTGCGCATCTTCGCGCTGATGGGCATTCTCTGCGCCATCGCCGCGGCCATCTCCACCGCCCGCCTCAACGCCGCCACCAATGCGCAGGGCGAGCTCGACGAGCTCTACACGATCGCCGCCGCGGTCATCGGCGGGACGTCGCTGGCCGGCGGCGTCGGCACCATCGCCGGCGCGATGCTCGGCGCTTTCGTCATGCAGTCCCTGCAGTCGGGCATGGTGCTTCTCGGCATCGACAGCCCGCTCCAGCGCATCGTCGTCGGCTTCGTGCTGGTCGTCGCCGTCTGGCTCGACACCGTCTATCGCGCGCGCGCCAAGTAAGGAGGCCGATCATGACCCCGACAACACCCCAGGGCACCCCTTCAACAGCCGCGACCACCCCGTCCGGCACGCCGCTGGTCGAGATGAAGAACGTCTCGATCTCGTTCGGCGGCATCCACGCCGTCGACAACGCCTCGATCGACCTCTACCCCGGTGAGGTGGTGGCGCTTCTCGGCCATAACGGTGCCGGCAAATCGACGCTGATCAAGATCCTCTCGGGCGCCTACAAACGCGATGCCGGCGAGATCCTGATCAATGGCGAGCCGGCCGAGATCGCCAATCCGCGCGACGCCAAGAAATACGGCATCGAGACGATCTACCAGACGCTCGCCGTCGCCGACAATGTGGATGCGGCGGCAAACCTCTATCTCGGGCGCGAACTGCGCACCCCATGGGGAACGCTGGACGACGTGGCGATGGAAGCCAAGGCCCGCGAAGTGATGGGCCGGCTCAACCCGAACTTCCGTCGTTTCAAGGAGCCGGTGAAGGCGCTCTCGGGCGGACAGCGGCAATCCGTGGCGATCGCCCGCGCGATCCTGTTCGACGCCCGCATCCTCATCATGGACGAGCCGACAGCCGCGCTCGGCCCGCAGGAAACGGCACAGGTCGGCGACCTCATCCGCCAGCTGAAGCGCGAGGGCATCGGCATCTTCCTCATCAGCCACGACATTCACGACGTCTTCGATCTCGCGGATCGTGTGTCCGTCATGAAGAACGGCCAGGTCGTCGGGCATGCCCGAACGGAGGATGTGACCAAGGACGAAGTGCTCGGCATGATCATCCTCGGCAAGGTGCCGCCGAAAGCCATTGCCGGCCCCGGCGCCATGCAGACGGCCTGACAGCCATCCTGACCGCGTCATCGAGCCGGGCATTCCAGCAATGCCCGGCTTTGTTTGGGAACCTTCATCGCGAGCATGGCTTTGCTTGCCATGGCCAACACGTTCGGCCATAGCCTTCGACAGGAAGGCACCCTCAGGCCCGCGTTTCGGGTCATCTCGGGGACTTCGACGCCAGCATTTCCAGCCGAAGCGGAATCGCTTCGGCGTCGGACAATGCGACAAAACAAGAAACAGACGACGTCCGGAAAACGCACGTTTTCCGGACGTCGTCGAGGGAGATCATCATGAAAAACCATTCCTTCGGCAGACTGCCGTTCACCGTGTCCAATGTCGGCTTCGGCGCCTGGCAGATCGGCGGTTCCTGGGGCGACGTCAGCGAGGCCGATGGTCGTGCGGCTCTCAATGCGGCGCTGGATGCCGGCATCACCTTCATCGACACCGCCGACGTCTATGGCGACGGCCGCTCGGAAAAGATCATCGCCGACGTTCTGAAGACGCGCGGCGGCACGCGGCCGATGGTGGCCACCAAGGCCGGCCGCCGGCTGAACCCGCATGTCGCCGAGGGCTATACCAAGGCAAACCTCGAAGGCTTCATCGACCGCAGCCTTGCCAATCTCGGCGTCGAGATTCTCGATCTCGTGCAATTGCACTGCCCGCCGACCGAGGTCCTCTATCGACCCGAGGTGTTCGAAGGCCTCGACGCGCTTCAGGCCGCCGGCAAGATCGGCGGCTATGGCGTGTCGGTCGAAAAGGTCGAGGAAGCGCTGAAGGCGATCGAATATCCCGGCGTCGTCAGCATCCAGATCATCTACAACCTTTTCCGCCAGCGCCCGGACCACCTGTTCTTCCAGGAAGCCCGCCGCAAGAACATCGCCGTCATCGCCCGCGTGCCGCTCGCCAGCGGCCTCCTGTCCGGCAAGATCACGGCGGACACGACCTTTGCCAGCGACGACCACCGCAATTTCAACCGCAACGGCGATGCCTTCGACGTCGGCGAGACCTTCGCTGGCGTTCCCTTCGAGGTCGGGTTGCAGGCGGTCGAAGAGGTGCGCAAGCTGGTGCCGCAGGGCGCCACCATGGCCGCCTTCGCCCTTCGCTGGATCCTGATGAGCGACGCTGTCACCGTCGTCATCCCCGGCGCCCGCAATGCGGAGCAGGCCCGCGCCAATGCTGCCGCCGCCGATCTCGCACCCCTGTCGAACGAGGTGATGGCCGCCGCGCGCGAGATCTACAAGAGCCTGATCGCGCCCCACGTCCACCAGAAATGGTAGGCTGAGACGCAACCTCCGAAACGACAAGAGCCCATGCTGCGGATGTGCGGCATGGGCTCTTTCATGATCTCACGCGAGGCTTTTTAAGCCGGATAGCGCGATGCGTACCAGGCCTTGAACAGCGTGTACTGGTTTTCGATGTGGCGGCGCTGCGAGGCGCTCAGCGCATCGCCCTCGTTGAAGTGAAGTTCGTATTCAGCGTCGCCGTTCAGCACCATCAGATACTTGTAGTGCAGAACGAGGTCCGGGCCTTCGTCGTAGGTGGAAAGCACCCACAGCGCCTCCTCCAGCTCCTTCGCATCGCTGCGCGCCTCGGCGTCGCCGGCCGCTGCCCGTTCGCAGAGAGCGACGAGGTGCAGCACTTCCTTCGGGAGCGCATTGCCGATGCCGGTGATGGCGCCGCCGGCGCCGCAGTTGACGAAGCCGTGATAGACGCCCGTATCGACGCCGACCATGAGGATGAGATCGTCATCGCCGGTGGTGATGTTTTCTGCCGCATAGGTCATGTCGGCCTTGCCGCCGAATTCCTTGAAGCCGACGAGGTTCGAAAAGCTGGCGCGCAGGGCGAAGAAGAGATCGGCGCGGGTGGCGAAGCCGTAATAGGGGCTGTTGTAGATGACGGCCGGCAGGCCGTCGGCCGCCTTCAGAACGGCCGAGAAGTGATCCTTCTGGGCGGCCAGCGACGAGCCGCGCGACAGAAGCCGCGGGATGACCATCAACCCCTTGGCGCCGACCTTCGCGGCGTGCGCAGCATGTCCGGCAGCCGATGCCGTGCTGACGGCGCCCGTGCCGACGATGACGGGAACGCCCGCCTCCACCAGGCGCCGAACGCCTTCCTGCCGCTGCGCGTCCGTCAGAAGCGGCCAGTCGCCCATCGATCCGCAATAGACGACGGCCGACATGCCGAGATCGATCAGCTCGCGACCCTTGCGCACCAGCGCATCGAAGTCCGGCGTGCGATCGGGCAGGCACGGCGTCATCAGCGCGGGAATGCAGCCTGCGAAAACGGGATCGGTCATCTCATCTCTCCAAAAGAAGCGCGAACCGAACGATGTTTACCATCGCTCACCCGCTGTTGAGAAGGCTTTAGCAAATCGCGCAATCTCTGTCGACAAAATAAATACAGGAGATTTAGACGCGTGGAGATGCATTGCGAAGACGGTGGAGGCGTCGATGGTCAGGCAGGCTGCGCTATCAGCGCTTCAGTCTTCGAATTGCTGCAACACGCGTTGAGAAATGACGGTCCAACGACAAAACGACGCGCGTGAGAGAGGCAAACAAGAAACGACGAAAACCGCGCCGGAAGCGCGGTCAAACATCATAGCAATATGCCGGAAAAAATTTTGGTGGGTGATGTAGGGTTCGAACCTACGACCCGCTGATTAAGAGTCAGCTGCTCTACCAACTGAGCTAATCACCCATCCCACACTGCATATTTGCGGTGTCACACTGCATCTCTGCTGTGCGACACTGCATCGCTGCGGTGTGACCGGGCGTATAAAGACCTTCGCCCGGCTTGTCCAGTTGCAGCAGGCATCTTTTTACGATGTCCCACGGGAAATCTCGAGAAGGCCGATCAGGCCGCCACGAGACCGTAGCGCTGAAGGATGACGGCGATCTTCTCGTCCTGCGCGCGGTCGGGCAGCAAGGCCGGCTGGCGGCTGGCGCCGACCGAAGGGTCGGAGAGGTAGAGCGCCCGCTTGACCAACGCCGGGGGGAAGCCGAGCGCATAGAGATCGGTGCGGAAGGCGGTGTAGATTGCCTGCTGGCGTTCCGCTTCGGCGATATCACCGCTGTTGAAAGCGTTGAGGATGCCGGAGAGCACGTCCGGCATGGCATTGCCGAGACCGGAGATGCAGCCTGCGGCGCCGTTCTGCAGCGACCAGAGCACGAGATGGTCCGGGCCGGAATAGACCTCGAAGCCCTCGACGCTTTTGCCGACCGCGAGATAGGCCTCCAGCGTCTCCTTGGCGCCGCCGGAATCCTTGATGCCAGCGATGTTGCCATGCGCGGACAGCGCCCGCGCCGTTTCCGGCTCGATATGGTTCTGCGTACGGGCGGGAATGTCATAGAGATAGACCGGTGTTTGCACAGCGTCCGCGACCGTCGAGAAATGCCGGATGAGGCCGTCCTGCGTGCAGGCGATGAAGAAGGGCGTGATGACGGCGATGCCGGTGACGCCGATGCGGTCGAATTCCCGGGCAAGCTTCAGCGTCTCGAACGTCGCCGGCATGCCCGCATTGACGATGACGTCGACCTTGCCGCCGACCTCGTCCACCACCTCTTCCGTCAACCGCACCTTCTCGTCATAGGTCAGGGCAGAGAAGTCGCCATTGGTGCCGGCGCACATGATGTTGTTGCCGGCCGCGACCTGCCGGCGCACCTGCGCGCGGGTGGCGGCATAGTTGATCGTTTCATCGTCGTTGAAGCAGGTGACGAGCGCGACGAAGGCTTTCTTGGACATGACGTTCTCCTGAATTCTCGATTGGTGCGGCAAGGGCCGCAGGCCTCAGGCCCGCTGGAGGCGGGCGGCGCGATGGGCAGCCTGGACGTCGGGATCGGGATTGAGACCGGCCGCAAGCAGCGCCTGCGTATAGGCCTCGCGCGGGGTCTCGAAGACCTCGCGGACGGTGCCGAGTTCCACCACCTTGCCGTTCTGCATCACCATCACATGGTCGGCGAAGTCCCGCACCACCGGCAGGTCGTGCGCGATGAAGATGAAGGCGATGCCCATGGTCTTGCGAAGATTGTCGAGCAACGCGATGACCTGCGCCTGCACCGACACGTCGAGCGCGGAGACCGCCTCGTCGCAGATGATCAGCTTCGGCTCCAGCGCCAAGGCGCGCGCAATCGCGATGCGCTGCCGCTGCCCGCCGGAAAACTGGTGCGGGTACCGTCCCATATGCTCCGGGCCGAGGCCGACCTGAACGAGGAGCTCCGCCACCCGGGCGCGCCATTTGGCCTTGGGCAGAATATCCGGATGGATGACCCAGGCTTCCGACACGAGCTGGTAGACGGTCATACGCGGGTTCAGCGATTGCGTCGGGTCCTGGAAGACCATCTGCAGGTCGCGCCGCAGCTTGTAGAGTTCGGCAGCTCCCATCTGGAAAAGGTCCCTGCCCTTCCACAGCGCACTGCCGCTGGTCGGCTCGTCGAGGCGCAGGAGGATGCGTGCGAGCGTCGATTTACCCGATCCGCTCTCGCCCACCACCGCCAGCGTTTCGCCCGGCATCAGATCGAACGAGACGCCTTTCAGCGCCTCGAAGGCGCCATAGGTCTTGCGGGCGTCGCGCACCTGCAGCACGGGCTCGACCCGGGGCAGCGGCGCATGCATCTCGCCCTTACCGGGGGCAGCGGCAATGAGCTTGCGGGTATAGGGATGCTGTGGATTGCGGTAGACATCGCGCACCGTACCGCTTTCGACCAGCTGTCCCTTCTCCATCACGACGACGCGGTCGGCGACTTCGGCGACGACGCCGAGATCGTGGGTGATGATCAGGATCGCCATGCCGGTTTCCTGCTGCAGCTCTTCGAGCAGCGCCAGAACCTCCGCCTGCACGGTCACGTCGAGCGCGGTCGTCGGCTCGTCGGCGATCAGCAGGTCCGGCCGAAGCGCGAGCGCCATGGCGATCATGACGCGCTGGCGCTGGCCGCCGGAAAACTCGTGCGGATACTTGTCGAGCGAGCGCTCCGGGTCGGGAATGCCGACGCGGCCCATCAGCCGCAGGGCTTCGGCTTGCGCCTTGGTGCCATCCGTTCCGTGCGCCGTCAGCGCCTCGCGGATCTGCCAGCCCACGGTGTAGACAGGATTGAGGTGGCTCAGCGGATCCTGAAAGATCATCGCGATGCGCCGGCCGTTGACCTCGCGCCGCGCCTGCGCCGGCATGGTCAGCAGATCGACACCGTCGAGCAGGATCTGCCCGCCGCTGATCCGACCCGGCGGCATGTCGATGAGGTTCATGATGGCGGAGGACGAGACGGACTTGCCCGAGCCGCTCTCGCCGAGAATGGCCAGCGTCTCGCCGCGATCCAGATGGTAGGAGATATCGCGAACCGCCTTCACGACGCCGACGGCGGTGTGGAATTCCACGGAGAGGTTGCGGACCTCCAGGAGATGGTCAGCCATGTTTGCGACCCTTCATTTCGAGGCGCCAGCGTTGCACGGGATCGAGCGCGATCCGCATCCAGTTGGACAGGAGGTTCAGCGACATGGTCGTGAGAATGATGGCAAGGCCCGGCCAGAACGATAGCCACCAGGCATTCTGCAAGTACTGGCGCCCCTGCGCGATCATCAGGCCCCAGGTGATTTCCGGCGGCTGAATACCGATGCCGAGGAAGGACAGTGCGCTTTCGGCGAGCATGACATAGGCGAAATCGAGCGTCGCCAGCGTCGTCAGCGTCGGCAGCACCACGGGCAGGATGTGGCGGAAGAGGATGCGCTTGCTGGACGCGCCCATGACCCTTGCTGCCTGAACGAACATGCGCTCGCGGATTTCCAGCACCTCGGCCCGCGTGGTGCGCAGATAGACGGGGATGCGCGTGATGGCGAGCACCAGCATGAGGTTGAGGATCGAGGCGCCGAGAACGTAGAGCACGATGACCGCGATCAGCAGCGACGGGAACGACATGATCACGTCGGCAAGCCGCATGATAATCTGGTTGACGCGCGGCGAAGAGAAGCCGGCGATGAGGCCGAGCAGCGTGCCGGTGATGGAGGAGATGGCAACGGCCCCCGCCGCGACCATCAGCGTGTTCTGCGTCGCCACCACGATGCGGGCGAGCAGCGGCCGTCCGAGCGCGTCGGCACCCATCCACCACACCCAGCCGCGCTCCCAGTCGAACGGGGCGGCGTTGCGGCCGCGCAGGTTCTGTTTGGTCGCAAGATCGCCCAGCCAGTGCGGGCCGATGATGGCGAGGAGCAGGACGATCAGAAGGAAGAGCGCGGCACAGAGCGCGAACTTGTCGGCCCACAGCATGCGGCCCATGCGCAGGAGAAAGGATGGGTCTTCGGACAGCGGCGCGTCGATGGTCTGGAGCGTCATGCGTCTCTCCTCAGTGCCGGATGCGCGGATCGAGCAGCGCATAGGCGAGGTCGATCAGCAGGTTCATGAGGAAGATCGCGAGTGCGGTGACCAGGATCGCCGCCAGCACGACATTGAAGTCCCGCTGCAGGATACTGTCGATCATCAGCTTGCCGACGCCGGGGAAGCCGAAGATCGTCTCGACGATGACGGCACCGTTGAGCAGGCTGGCGGCTTGGTCGCCGATGACGGTGATGATCGGCAGCATGGCGTTGCGCAGCGCGTGGATGAAGATGATCGGCCCAGATTTCACGCCCTTCGCCCGTGCCGTCTTGACGTAGGCGGACGAGAGCGCACCGATCATCGAGCCGCGCACGATCTGGACGATGATGCCGAAGGGCCGCACGAAGAGGACGCAGATCGGCAGGATCCAGTGCCAGATCGAGCCCGTGCCCGACGTCGGGAGCCAGGCAAGATTGACCGAGAAGACGACGATGGCGACGATCGCGAGCCAGAAATCCGGCACGGAAGCGCCGATGAGCGAGACGATCGACGAGAAGCGGTCAAAGAAGCCACCCGCGCGAAAAGCGGCGAGCGAACCGACGAGGATGGCCGCACCCGTGACGAGCGACATGGTGATGGCGGCAAGCCAGAGCGTCCACACGAAGGCTTCGAGCACCACGTCGAGCGCCGGACGCGCCTTGCGCAGCGACTCGCCGAAGTTGCCGGTGAGGACATCGCCGACATAATGCGCAAATTGCACCATCAGCGGATCGTTGAGGCCATGCAGCTCGCGGAACTGCTGCTTCAGTTCGGCCGAAGCCTCGACGGGCAGAAACAGCGCGGCCGGATCGCCGGTCAGCCGCGAAAGAAAGAACACCAGCACGATCAATCCGACGAGGGAGATCAGGCTGGCGATGGCGCGTTTTCGAATGAAGCTTAACATGGCATCCTCGCCAGAAACTCTGCGGCATGGGACGGCGGGATCATCTCGCCGCTGCCGTGCTGCCGTGGCGGGCGCCGAAGCGCCCGCCATCCGGCCTTACTTGATCTTGATCTCGGACAGCTGGAGCGTCGAGTTCGTGGCGATCGTCGGGGTGAACGTCAGACGCTCGGAAACCCGGGCGAAGCCGACCATGTGGAAGAGCAGGACATCGGCCACCACATCGTCGTGAAGGTAGGCGATGACTTCGGACCACAGCTTGGCCCGCTCGTCGCCGACGGCAGCCGAGGCCCGCTTGATCAGGTCGTCCACCTTCGGATCGGAGAAGCCGGACTGCGTGCCTTCCGTGGCGTACTTGAAGAACATCGAGAACGACGGGTCGCCCTTCGAGTTGTCATGCATGGCCGCGACGATCTGCGGTCCGCGGCCTTCCTTGAAGGGCTTGGAATAGTAGCCCTCATGCTCGGCCACTTCCACGAACTTCAGGTCGATCTTGAAGCCGACATCCTGAAGCTGGCCCTGGATGGCTTCCATGATTTCCGTGACGTTCGGGAAGTTCGCCGACCGGGCGATGACCTCGATGGGCGTCTCCACCGGCACGCCATCGGCCTTGGCTTCCGCGAGCAGCTTCTTTGCGCCTTCGGGATCGAACGGGAACTGCTTCACATCCGGGTTCCAGCCGAGCGTCGTCGGCGGCACGATGGCCGTGGCGAGAACCGCGCTTTCCGGCACGAGCGTTCCGAGGAACGCCTGACGGTCGATCGCAAGGTTCAGCGCACGACGGACGCGCACGTCGGAGAGCGGCGGAATATTGTGGTCGATGCGCAGATAGACGGTCTCGCTGTCGAGATAGGACAGGTCGGTGGCGGCATTGGTCGCTTCGAGCTGCGAGATCGACGGCGCGAGATCCGCCTCGCCGGCCTGCACCATCGCGGCGCGAACGGACGGATCGGCGCGGAACAGATAGGTCGCTTCCGTCACGTCGGGCTTTGCGCCCCAGTAGTCGTCGCGGGCGGTCAGCACGATCTGCTGGCCCGGCGTCCAGTTGGTGAGCTTGTACGGTCCGGTGCCGATGGGCTCGCGGATGAACTCCAGCGGCGTCTCCTCGGGAACGATGGTGACGAGCGACATCAGAAGCGGCAGGATCGGCTGAACGGGATCCGCGTTGAAATCGACCGTATGATCGTCGACGATCTTCGCCTCAATCTTCATGCCGCCGAAATACCGGCGGGATTCGCAGGCGTTCTTGTCGCTGAAGATCCGGTCGAAGCTGTGCTTCACATCCTTGGCATCGAAGGCCGTGCCGTCGGAGAAGGTGACGCCCTGGCGGAGATGGAAACGCCAGGAACCGTCGGCGTTCTGCTCCCACTTCTCGGCCAGCCGCGGCGTGACGCCCTGCTGTCCGCGCACGTCGAGTTCCGTCAGCGTCTCGCTGACATTCTGCATGATCACGCGCCCGATGTTCGAGCGGGTCGCCATGCAGGGCTCCAGCAGGTCGGCCTCTTCAGCCAGGACGATCTTGACCGGGCCGGACGCGGCGAATGCCGGCGTCAAGGCGGTGCACATCATCAGCGCGCCGAGAATCAGTGTTTTCTTCATGATAATCTCCTCCCTCTTCCATCCGTTGACCGCGACCCCAGCCCTCTCGGAGCATCGATGTCGCGCTGCCGCTCGAAACGTCCGGCCGGCAATGTGCGTTGTCCCGAGCTTCCTCTCGCTTAGGCTGACCATACCATCGGACCTCGTCGCGAGTTTGTCAAATTAATTTCGAATGTCATTTCTCACAAAAAATTTTCTGACAAATATATCAATATTTTCAGTGCACTATTATTTTAGTGATTGGGAATACCATTCCTCTTTGACATTGCAAAACTTGACAACTAGACAAATTCCGTGACTTTTGGCGGTCATGGAGGACGAAATGAATCCCGAAGACATCGCCCGCGGCATGAGCGGAGCCCTTTTACCCGTGGCCTCAGGGCGGGACGAAGCCCTGCTTCCCTCGCCGATGATTCAGAACCACGCCGCCTTTCTGCACCGACTGGAGGATGGGGCGCTCGTCTGCGCCTGGTTCGGCGGCACGCTGGAAGGAAAGTCGGATATTTCGATCTTTGCCTGCGTGCTCCCCAAAGGCGGATCGGCCTGGGGGCCGCCGCAGCGGTTGAGCGACGATCCGGCCCATTCCGAGCAGAACCCGATGCTCTTCGCCGCACCGGACGGGAGGCTGTGGCTGTTCCACACCGCACAGCCCTCCGGAAATCAGGACGAATGCCGGATCCGGATGGTCGAGGTCTTTCGCGATGCCGACGATCCGTTCGTGCTCACCGCGCCGGGCGGGCGCTATCTCGATCTGCCGCGCGGCTGCTTCGTGCGCGCCGGCATCGTCGTCCGGGCGGATGGCGCCTGGCTGTTACCGATCTTCCGCTGCATCCAGCGGCCGAACCAGAAATGGAACGGCAGCCACGATACCGCAGCCGTCGCCATCTCGGAAGATGGCGGCGAAACATGGCGGCTGCAGGATATCGAAGCCTCCATCGGCTGCGTCCATCTCGGGCCGGTCAGCCTCGGAGAAGACCGCTACGCCGCCTTCTTCCGCCGTCGGCAGGCCGATTTCATCTATCGCACCGAGACGACGGACGGTGGACGGACATGGTCGGCGCCCGCCCCTACGGACGTGCCGAACAACAATTCCTCCATCGCCGCCACCCGCCTGCGGGATGGCCGGCTCGCCATCATCTGCAACCCCGTCAATTCCAGCCAGTCGTCGGAGCGCCGCGCCTCGCTCTATGACGAGCTCGGCGAGGCGGACGACCGGCCGGATGCGGACCCCACGGGTGGCTGCGTGCCGGTCTGGGGCGTGCCGCGGGCACCGGTCGCCCTTTGCCTCTCGACCGACGACGGCCTGACCTTCCCGGAACGGCTGGTCGTTGAGACGGGACCCGGAACCTGCCTGTCGAACGATTCCATCGACGGCCGCAACAAGGAGATGTCCTATCCCTGGCTGCTCGAGGACCCCGACGGGACGCTGCACCTCGCCTATACCTACCATCGTCGCGCGATCAAACATGTCCGCCTGGCTCCCGGCTGGGACAGTGCGGCTGGACGGAGACTTTCATGAGCAACATCATCGGCATCACCATGGGCGACCCCTGCGGCGTCGGCCCGGAGATTTCCGTGCGCGCCCTTCTCGATATGACGGGGGAAGACCGGGACCGCACCCGCATCTACGGCAACCTGCCGACGCTCGAAGCGGCGCGCGATGCGCTGGGCCTCGACATCGATCTCGCGCCCTACGTCGTGGACCTGCCGATCGAGGGTGCGCCGCTCGCCTGGGGCCAGCTGAGCCCGGTCGCCGGCGACGCCGCCTTCCGCTTCATCGAGAAGGCCGTGCGGGATGCCGAGGCGAAGACCATCGGCTGCATCGTCACCGCGCCGATCAACAAGGAAGCGCTAAACCTCGCCGGGCACCATTATGACGGCCATACCGGCATGCTGCGCAGCCTGACCGGCTCCAAGGCCGCCTACATGCTGCTGGCCTCCGAGAAGCTGAAGGTCATCCACGTCTCCACCCATGTGTCCCTCAAGGAAGCCATCCAGCGGGCGACGACGGAGCGCGTGCTCGCCACCATCCGCGCCGGCGACGCCCATCTGAAGCGCATCGGCTACGCCGCGCCGCGCATCGCCATTGCCGGCATCAATCCGCATTGCGGCGAGAACGGCCTCTTCGGAACCGAGGACGACGACCAGATCGGCCCGGCCGTCGTGGCGGCGCGGGCCGAAGGCATCGACGCACACGGCCCGATCTCGGCGGATACCGTCTTCCACCGGGCCTATACCGGCGCCTTCGACCTCATCGTCGCGCAGTACCACGATCAGGGGCACATTCCGATCAAGCTCGTCGCCTTCGACACGGCCGTCAACGTGTCCGTCGATCTGCCCATCGACCGGACCTCGGTCGATCACGGCACGGCCTTCGACATCGCCGGCAAGGGCATCGCGAATCACGGCAACATGCTGGAGGCGATCGCCTATGCCCGCAAGCTCGTTGCCGGCAAGACAGAGCAGGGATGACCGCCATGACCATCGCGCCCATCACCCTTCACCAGCCGCGCCGCCTCATCGTCGGCGCCGGCACCATCCGCGACGTCGGCACCTGGGCCGCGGACGCGACCTCCGTGCTGGTCATCGCGACGCCCATCACTGCCGGCTTCATCGACCGCCTTCAGCTGAAAGGCCGCATCACCGTCTTCGACGCCATCCCCGGCGAACCCGATATCACGACGCTGGATGCCGCGATCGAGGCCGCGCGCAGCTGCAGCCCGGATCTCGTCATCGGTCTGGGCGGCGGCTCGGTGCTGGACGTCGCCAAGCTGGTGGCGGCCCTGTGGGACGGTGACCAGACGCTTGCCGACGTGGCCGGACCGAACAAGGTCGCCGGTCGCCGCACCCGCCTCGTGCAGGTTGCGACCACCGCCGGCACGGGCTCGGAAGCCGGCATCCGGTCGCTGATCACCGATCCGGGAAAGGGCAACAAGATCGCGGTGGAAAGCCCGCACCTGATCGCCGATGTCGCCGTGCTCGATCCCGAGCTCACCTATTCCGTCCCGCCGGCCGTGACGGCCGCGACCGGTGTGGATGCCATGGCGCATTGCGTCGAGGCCTTCACCAACCGCCGCGCCCATCCGATGATCGACGGCTTCGCCCGCATGGGCTTCGGTCTCGTCGGCCGCTTTCTCGCCCGCGCCGTCCGCGACGGCACGGATACGGAAGCCCGCGAGGGCATGATGCTCGCCTCCTACTACGGCGGCATCTGCCTCGGTCCGGTCAACACTGCGGCGGGACACGCCATCGCCTACCCCCTGGGCACGCGGCTGCGCCTGCCTCATGGCCTGGCGAACGCCATCATCTTCCCGCAGGTCCTTGCCTTCAACCAGCCGGTGGCCGCGGACAAATCGGCCGAGGTCGCGCAGGCTCTCGGGCTGGGCGAACGGCTGTCCCAGGATGATCTCCTGCGCTCCGCCCACACCTTCTGCCGCAATCTCGGCATCGAGATGTCGCTGCGGGCGCATGGCGCGACCGAGGCCGACCTGCCGGTCTACGCGGCGGACGCCCATGCCAACCGTCGCCTGATGGACAACAACCCGACCGACATGAGCGTCGAGGACGTGCTCGCCATCTACCGCGCCGCCTACTGACGGCCGAACACTCAGTTGGGAAACAGCCGCTCGCGCGATCCGGTCAGATGCTCCCGCATCAACTGTCCCGCGAGCGGGCCATCGCCCAAGGCAATAGCCTTGGCGATGGCCTCATGCTCGCCGAAGACCCGGGCAAGCCCGGCGCTGTCGCGCTTCACGGACGCGCCGTGGAACTTCATGCCGACGGCAATATGCTCCTTCAGAGCTTCCATGGCGGTCGAGAAGTAGGAATTACGCGCCGCCCGCGCGATGGCGAGATGGAACTCGAAATCGGCATCCACGCGATGGGACTGCCGGTTGGTCGCATCCCGCATCAGTTCCAGCGCTTGGGTTATGGCGGTGAGGCTCGCCTCCGTGTGTCGCGCGGCCGCAGCACTGGCCGCCGCCGGCTCCAGCGTCAGCCGGAACTCGTAGCAATTCAGAAGATCCGCGACGTTTTCGAGCTGCCCGAAGCCAAGCGGCTCCTTCAGCCCCAGTGCCCGCACGAAGCTTCCCGCGCCTCTGCGCGAATAGATCAGGCCCTGCTCCCGCAGCCGCCGCAAGGCCTCGCGGATGATCGGGCGCGACACTTCGAACTCCGCCGCCAGATCATGCTCCGTCGGCAGACGCTCGTCCGGCTGATAGGCCCCGGACTTGATGGCGCGGTGCATGCGCTCGAAGACCACGTCGCCGAGGCTCTTGCGTGTCGTTCCCGCTTCCAGTCCCATCCCTCAACCCCCGTCCCGAAGCATCTTCGCGGCAATCTCGCTCAGCGTTTCCGCCCCGCCGAAGCCACCGGATTTCGCGATAATGCAATGCCCGTTCGCAAAGGCAACACCAAGACCGGGCGTGCATTCCCCCATCAGCCGGAACCGATGGATGCCCATGTGCTCAAGTACCGCCTCTGCCGTTGCGCCCCCCGAGAGAACCAGTGTTGCCGACGGGTCCACGCAGCCGGGATAGACGCCCGAGGCGAGATGACGTGCCACATCGAGCGACGACACCTCCTCCTCGCCCGGAATGGCCTGAACCAGTGTCAGGGCAGCACCCGCACGATCATCGGGCGCCAGACGGCCGTTCGGTGCGGCGACGTAAGCCGGCGCATGACGGGTGCGAAGATGCTCGATCTGCGCCAGCGTGATGGGATCGCGCGACCCGATGACGAAGAGGCCCGGGCCCGCCGGAACCTTCGCGCCGATGGCCGGCGCATCATCGGTCATGCGCCGCGCCAGAGCTTCGGCGAGACCGCGTGCGCCGACGAAGAGATCGATGCCTGCCGCCAGAGCCACCTCGAGCTCTGCCGCCATCTCGTCCATGCCGGCCGTGTCCGGTATCCGCGCCTTGTCGGCATGCGGGCCGAGACGCCCGGCAACGGGAATGGGCACATCGACGCCGAAGCCGGAGACCTTTCCGCCCTGGACGATGCGGCCGAAATCCGGGATCGCCGGCGCCACCAGCGCCGCCCGAAACGGCGTCACGTCGAGCTCGGCGGCGATATGTCCCTTCAGCCGCGAATCGACCTTCTTGAAGAGCACGGCATCCGCAGGCAGAGCGGCGAGGACGGCCCGCGTCGCCGCCTGCGCGGCGTCCGCACCGACTTCCCGCGACCGGACGTTGATCGAGAGAACATCCGGTCGATCGGCCAGAGCCTCGGGGATCGCAGAGGGCGTCAGGGCGACCTCGACCGTCAAGCCCCGCGCGGCAAAAGGCGCGGCGGCATCGAGCGTGCCCGTGAGATCGTCGGCAAGAATGACCAGCAAGATGACAGCCTCCGCAATAAGTTGTCATCTTTATTCGAACATGGCGTGTTGATTTGTCAAGATTTTCCGTCTGAATATGACAGATATTAACGCACTTCCGGAGACGCTATGGTCCTGCCACCCCTGCAGCCGCCGCAAGCCGGTGAAACGGTTCGGCCATCGCATCCCAAGGACGCGATGGCCGTGGTTCATGACGCTTGCGTGACGGGTCAGGCGGCGGCCTTGGAACGCGCGCCGCGCGCAACGGACGGGGAAGAGACCGTCCGATGCGACACCGGCTCGTCGAACTCGAACTGCTCCAGCAGAACGAAGAGTGCCCGTGCTTCCTCGGCAAGGCCGTGACTTGCGGCCGTCTGCTCCTCGACCATGGCCGCATTCTGCTGCGTCCCCTGATCCACCGTATTGATGGCCTGGTTGATCTCGCCGAGCGCGGTGGATTGCTCACGGGCGGCCTCTACGATCGCCCGGATGTCCTCGTTGATCTGCTGCACATGGCCGGCGATCGTCTGCAGGGCGTCCCCGGCCTTGCTGACGAGCGACACGCCGTCCTCGACATGGGCGGTCGAGGTGGTGATGAGCGCCTTGATCTCCTTGGCAGCGACCGCAGACCGCTGCGCGAGCTCGCGAACCTCCTGCGCCACAACCGCGAAGCCCTTGCCCGCATCCCCTGCCCGCGCGGCCTCCACACCGGCATTCAGCGCCAGCAGATTGGTCTGGAATGCGATCTGGTCGATGACGCCGATGATGTTGGCGATCTCGCGGGATGAATTGTCGATCTTGTCCATGGCCGAGATCGCTTCGCGGACCACATCGCCGGAATGATCGGCACTCTCCTTGGCCCGACCGACGAGAACGCCTGCGCCCTCGGCCCGACGGCTGGAGCCCTTCACCGTGGTCGTGATTTCCTCCAGCGCCGCGGCCGTTTCCTCGACGGACGCCGCCTGCTGCTCGGTTCGCCGCGCGAGATCGTCGGCCGAGACGCGAACCTCGTCCGCACCGGCGGCGATCGCTTCCGCATTCGATCTCACCGCCTTCAGCGCGCTTTCGAGCTTGCGACAGGCTGCATTGAAATCGGTCCGCAGCTTGTCGAGGCTGGGGAGGAACGGCGTCTCGATCTGCTGTCCGAGATGACCGTCCGCAAGCTTCGACAGGCTGTCGGCCAGACGATCGACATTGGTCACGCGCTCGCTCACGTCGGTCGCGAACTTGACGACCTTGATGACCCGGCCCTTCAGATCGAAGACAGGGTTGTAGGACGCCTGAATGAAGACCTCCTGCCCGCCCTTGCCGATGCGCGTGAACTCGCCCGAGACGAACTCGCCCGCGTTCAGCTTCCGCCAGAAGTCGGTATAGGCACCGGACGCACGGTAGGTCGCATCGACGAACAAGCTGTGATTCTTGCCGACGATGTCCGCCAGACTGTATCCGAGTGCATCGAGGAAGTTGGCGTTGGCGGTGATGATCGTGCCGTCCGGCTTGAACTCGATCACGGCCTGCGCCCGGGAGATCGCATCGATCTTGGCGCTGAAATCCATGCCCGCCAGCTTCGTCTCGGTGACGTCGTTGGCGAACTTGATGACCTTCACGACCTTGCCGGTCGCGCTCCGGATGGGATTGTAGTTGCCCCGAATGAAGACCTCGGCGCCACTTTTCGTGATTCGCGTAAACTCGCTGCTCACGAAATTCCCGTCCCGCAAGTTCTTCCAGAACGCCGCATAGTCGTCGGAGACGGCGTAATCCGGTTCGACGAAGATCCGGTGGTTCCGGCCGACGATCTCGCTTTCGGCATAGCCGAGAAGGTCACAAAAATTCTTGTTCGCCTTAAGGATCTTCCCGGTCGTATCGAACTCGATAATCGCGGACGATCGGTCGAGCGCCTCAAGAACTCTATCGGACGCTGTTGAAAAAAGACGAGTCATCAAATCCTCCATAAATATATGTGAAGAACTATCAGAGTTTAAAATTAAGAGATCACTAAGATAAAATACCAGAAATAGGGGTCAGTCTGGGACGGTTTTCTCGCTTTTTTAACGACAGGCGGCCCCCCAGGTGCAAAGAGCCGCCATTCCAAGCCTGTCAGGAGAAGGCGAGCTGGACTTTCAGCGTCTGCTCGGGGTGCTTTTCGACAAGATCGAACGCTGCGCGCGCATCACGGGCGTCGAAGGTCTGCGTGATCATGGCTTCCGGACGCAGCAGACCGGCTTCCAACCAGCCGATGACCTCGGGAATGAAGCGGCGATTGAGACGCGAGCCGACCAGGGTCAGTTCCTTGCGCACGATTTCCTGCTGGCTGATGTTGCAGGGCCCCGGCGAGAAGCCGAGAAGGCCGATGCGTCCGGCAGGTGCGGCCACCCGGCAGGCTTCTTCCAAGAGGCTCGGAATGCCGGCACCGTCGATGACGATCGACGGACCGAGACCGTCGAGTTCTGGGGCGACGACCTCGGCCACAGACTGCTCCCGCGAGTTGATGACCACGTCGGCGCCGAACTCGCGTGCGCGCACGAGACGGTCGGCGTCGATATCGGCGATGATGCAGCGAGCCCCCTTCATCTTGGCCATCTGGAGCACGGTGATGCCGACGGTGCCCGCACCGTAGATCAGGACGACATCCTCCTTCGTGCATTCGGTGCGCCAGAGCACGTTGGCCGCAACGGCCAGTGGCTCGGCAAGCGCCGCGACGTCGAGCCCGAGCGTGGAGGACACCTTGACGGCATTTGCTTCGGGCACGATCGCGACCGCCCGGAAGCCGCCATCGCGGTGGACACCGATGACCTGCAGATTGGCGCAGACATTGGAGCGTCCGATCCGGCAGGGGTAACAGGTGCCGCAGGAGATGACCGGATCGGCGACGACATGCTGGCCGATCGCCAGCGACGACACGCCCTCGCCCAGCGCCTCGATGACGCCGGCGAATTCATGGCCGATGACGCGCGGGTAGACCGCGAAGGGGTTCGAGCCATGGAGGATGTGCATGTCGGACCCGCAAATACCTGCACGGCGAACCCGGATCGCGACCTCGCCCGGGCCGGGCTGGTGAGCGGGCCTGTCGTCGATTTCGAGCGTGTAGGGCTCGCGAACGGAAATCGTCACCATGTCGTCAGTCTCCTGCGCGCCGTCGCGCCTGGCTATTGTCAGAAAGCGTTCATTGCCGAAAGCCGGGCATCGATCGATGCGCGCCAGGCCGTGTTTTCCTGAAGCGCCGGCGGAAACAGGCCGGCGACCGCGAAGAAGGGCGCAGAGGTGCGGGCGGCGACCGCCTGCTGTGCTGCGACGTTCAGCTCCTGCGCCCGCGGATCGTCCAGCCGATCGACGGCGACGATATAGGCGAGCCAGAGCGCCACGACATCGGCGAAATCCGCGGCGTCATCGCCGGCGGCCAGCCGCTCCATCGCCGGCGCGAAAATGCGCTGCGGCATTTTCTGCGTCCCGTCCATGGCGATCTGAGCCGTGCGATGCGCGATGGCCGGGTTGGCAAAGCGCGCGACGAGCTGCTCGCAATAGGCGGAGAGATCGATTTCCGGCACGGCGTCGAGTGTCGGCAGGACGGCGCGCATATGGCGGCGAACCCGATCGGCATGCTCGGGAACCGCCATGACGTCCCGGACATAGTCGAGACCATGACGCTGGCCGAGATAGGCGATCAGCGAGTGCGAACCGTTGAGCAGCCGCAGCTTCATCGTTTCGTAGGCATGGACATTGTTGACGAAGATCGCGCCGCCCGCCTCCCAGGCGGGGCGTCCGGCAGCGAAATCGTCCTCGATGACCCACTGGGTAAAGGGTTCGGTTTCGAGCGCCAGATGATCGTCCGCCCCGATGAGGGAAGCACTCAGCGCCCGCGTGGCATCCGTTGCCGCGGGCACGATCCGATCGACCATGCTGGAGGGAAAGCGGATCTCCCGTTCGATCCACCCGGCCAGCGCTGCGTCGCGGCGCTCCGCCATCTCCAGGACAAGGCGGCGAACCACCTGCCCGTTGCCCGGAAGATTGTCGCAGCAGAGAACGGTCAAGGGGTTGCGACCCAGCCGCAGGCGCCGCGCCAGCGCCTCGACCAGCAGTCCGATCACGCCGACGGGCGCGGCCGGCGTTGCGAGATCATGAGAGACGGCCGCATGGGAAAGATCGAGCCCGCCGGACACCGGATCGATGCCATAGGCCTTTTCGCTGACGGTCAGGGTGACGATTCGGGTGGCATTGTCGGCCAGCCGGTCGAGAAGATGCTCGCGCTGTTCCGTCGCGGCGATGGCCTCAACGATCGAGCCGACGATGCGCGCCCGATCGCCGTCCGCCCCGCGCGTGACGACGCTGTAGAGATGATCCTGCGCCTTCAGATCCGCGACGATATCGACGGACCGCAGGCTGGCGCCCACGATCCCCCAGTCGCCACCCGCGGCCGCAAGCGCCAGATCGGTATAGACGGCCTGATGAGCGCGATGAAAGGCACCAATGCCGATGTGGACGATGCCGGGCTTCAAGGCAGCCGGATCGAACGCCGGGCGTTCGACATGGGCCGGGAGATGGGTCGTCCTGTCGAGGCGTGTCATCGCTTAATTCAGTCCATATTCCGCATGGGACAAAGTCTGCTCGATGCCGCGCAATTCCGCGAGCCCTTTGAGCCGGCCGATCGCGGGATAACCGGGCTGCGCGCCCCGGGTGAGGTCCTCGAGAATCTCCTGGCCATGATCGGGCCGCATGAAGATCACGCTGTCAGCCCGCCCTTCTGCCTTGCGGCGGCGCTCTTCGGAGACGAGCGCGGCGATCACCGCCACCATGTCCGTATTGCCTTCCAGATGTTGCGCCTCGAAGAACGAGCATGGCAAGCCTTCCGTCTCGCGCGTCACGTTGCGCAGATGCGCGAAATGGATGCGCGGCGCCAGACGCTTGACCATGGCCGGAAGGTCGTTGTCCGGCCGGGCACCGAGCGAACCGGTGCAGAAGGTGACGCCATTGGCGTTCAGATCGACGGCGTCCAGCACCTTCAGATAATCCGCTTCCGTCGAAAGCACCCGCGGCAGGCCGAGGAGCGGCCACGGCGGATCGTCCCCGTGGGCGCAGAGGCGCATGTTCAGGCTTTCGGCGACAGGGGCCACTTCGGCAAGGAAATCGATGAGGTTCGCGCGCAGCTTCTCCGCGCCGATCCCGTCATAGCGCGTCAGCGCGACATTGAGCTCGTCGATGCTGTAGCCGTCGGAGGAACCCGGCAGACCGGCACCGACATTGCGCGAGATCGCCGCGATCTTCTCGGGCGACATCTCGGCGAAACGCTGACGGGCGGCGTCGAGCAGCGCCTCGGGATAGTCTTCGGCAGCGCCGGGACGCTTGAGGACGTGAACATCGAAGGCGACGAAATCGACGAGATCGAAGCGCATGGCGCGCGCGCCATCGCCCGTTTCCCAGCGAAGCTCGGTTCGCGTCCAGTCGAGAACCGGCATGAAATTGTAGCAGACTGTCGAGATGCCGGCCTTGGCCAGCTGCCGCAGGCTTTCCTTCCAGGCCTCGACATGCGCTTTCCAGTCGCCCGTCTGCGTCTTGATGCTCTCGGACACGGGAATGCTCTCGACGAGCTCCCATTCCAGACCACCCGCGCGAACCTCCGCCTGCCGCTTCTGGATTTCCTGCTGGGTCCAGGCGATGCCTGTCGGCACATGATGCAGCGCGCTGACAATGCCGCGGGCCCCGGCCTGCGCGGCATCCTGCACCGTCACCTTGTCGATCGGACCAAACCAGCGCCAGATATGTCTCATGTTCTTTTCCTCTTCGGGCTTCGCGCTTCCGCGTCCGCACGTCTCATGGGGAACCCAAGGTGCCGTGCCGGCACGCCACGCAGGGCGCGATCGACATCGACCGGGCTCGGCCAAGGGAGATGCCCGGCGACACAAACCGGCGGTACGTGAATCATGGAAGCCTCCCCAGCCGACCGAGTCGGAATGCGCTCCTCGCCATCCCGACCATTAGGGTCATATTATTTAATATACTACCATGGCAGCGTGTCAACGCACCAGCCGTGGATATTCTTGCGGAACTGTGCGATTACGGTCCAAACGATAGAGATGAAGGGTCGCCCAGGATGGTGATGAAACGTACGGATGAGACCTCCGAATCCGGGATCGGGGCGCCCGCCTCGCCGGTTGTTCTGACCATCAATCCCCGCCAGCCGATCGCGGCCCAGATCTACGAGAAGCTCCGGCGTGCGATCATCACGCTCACCATGATGCCGTCCGAGGCGCTGAGCGAGAAGGAGCTGTCCCTCCAGCTCGGCGTCAGTCGTACGCCGGTGCGCGAGGCCCTGATCCGGCTGGCCGATGAAGGCCTCATCGACATCCTCCCGCAGCGCGGCAGCTTCGTCGCACCGATTCGCCTTCGCGACGTGGAAGAGGCGCAATTCATCCGGGAAGCCCTGGAGGTTTCCATCACGAAGCGCCTTGCGGCAGGCTGTTCACGGCATTTCCTGACGGAGATCAAGAGCAATCTCTACGATCAGGAGAAGGCCGTGAAGGCGGAGGCGCTCGACCTCTTCCTCGATCTCGACGAAGCTTTTCACCGCAGCTTCTGCGAGGAGGCATCGCTGTCGAAGAGCTGGCGCGTCATCCAGTCCGTCAAGCTGCAGATGGACCGCGTGCGCTATCTCAGCCTGCCGGACCCGTCGCACCTTCGCACCCTCCTGGGGCAGCATCGCGCCGTCGTGGATGCCATCGAAGCGGGGGACGCCGCCGCCGCCGGCGACAGCATGGCGGCGCATTTGCGCGAGGTTCTGCGCACTGCCCATCGCCTGCGCGAACAGCGCGCCGATCTCATCGAGGCGTGAATACCGGGCCTCGCTAAAATACCTGCCACACGGACAGTTGACATTCTACCATGGTAGTCATAGACAAGCTGGGAGGATAGCCGCGGATCGGCGAATGGAGGAAGCAGGGGGAACTGCATCAAGGAATTGCATCGCTGGACTGCCGCTGAGATCGTGATCTCGAGGCCGCCTGCAAAGCGCAAGATCCGAACGACGCGATGGAACGGCCTCGACGGCCTGCCTCGCTCACCCCATCGACACCGACCGATCATCGCGAACGACCAACCCGCGCGGCAGATGCTGCGGCGGGACGAGGAACGCATATCAACCTGGGAGGACTATCATGAACATCACACGTCGAACGTTCGGCACACTTGCGGCCGGTGCGGCTGCGGGGCTCGTTGCAGCACCGGGCATCCTGCGCGCGGCGCCCAAGATCAAGCTGCGCTACGGCACGGCATTTCCTCCCACGCATCCGGGCGTTACGCGCATCGTCGAGGCGTCGAAAACCATCGCAGCGCGCTCCGAAGGCGCCATCGACCTGCAGGTCTATCCGGGCAGCCAGCTCGGCGGCGAATCCGATATGTTTGCCCAAGTCCGCGGCGGCGCCCTCGACCTGATGTCCACGTCGAGCGTCAACCAGACCATCGTACCCTTCGCCGCCATCAATGCCGTCGCCTTCGCCTTCCCGACCTACGACCATGTCTGGAAGGCCATGGACGGCGACCTCGGCGATTTCGTGCGCAAGGCCTTCTTCGAGGCCGGCCTGTTCGTCTTCCCGAAGATGCTCGACAACGGCTACCGCAACATCACGACAGGCAGCAAGCCGATCGTCACCCCGGCCGATCTCGCCGGCATGAAGATCCGCGTTCCCGGCAACCAGCTCTGGGTCACGCTGTTCCAGACCCTGGGTGCCGCCCCGACCCCGCTGAACTTCGGCGAACTCTACGCCGCGCTCCAGACGCACATCGTCGACGGTCAGGAAAATCCGCTGGCGCTCATCCAGAGCTCCAAGCTCTATGAAGTGCAGAAGCATGTTTCGATGACCGGCCACATCTGGGACGGCCATCACATTTTCTGCAACAACCGCCGCTGGTCGGCCGTGCCTGCCGAAGCCCAGACCATCATTCTGGAAGAGCTGTCGGCCGCCGCGGTCAACGAACGCGCCGACATCAAGGCCCTGAACGAACAGGCTAAGATCGACATCGAGGCTGCCGGCCTGACGTTCCACACGGTCGACAAGGCGCCGTTCCGCGAGGTTCTGGCAAAGGCTGGCTTCTATACCGGCTGGAAAGAAAAGTTCGGCGCGGAAGCCTGGGGCCTGCTCGAGAAGGACGTCGGCACGCTCTGACGATCAAAGCGCGGCGCATAGCCCCCCAACAGGGACTGTGCGCCGTGTTGCTTCGGGAAGCCGCTGGGCCCTCCCGAACAGGATGACATGCCGCGTTGAAGCGGATTTTCGGGGGGTATCATCATGGAAGCAACAACCACCGCGGACGTTCCCGCTCCAAAAGGCGCATTCCAGCGCTTCGACCGCCTTTTCGGGCATGTCGTCGAAGCCATTGCCGCCACGATCGTTCTTGCGGAGATCATTCTCCTCGGCTGGGCGACCACAGCCCGCTACCTCCTCCACACGCCCCTCGTCTGGTCCGACGAGGTCGCAACGATCCTCTTCGTCTGGATGACCATGCTTGGATCCGTCGTCGCTCTGCGGCGCGGCCAGCACATGCGGCTCACGGCCTTCGTGCGCAAGCTTTCGCCTGTCTGGGAGAGCCGCGCCAATGCCTTCGCCATGGTGATTGTGACGACGCTGCTCGCGCTCATGCTGCTGCCGACCTGGGAGCATGTCGAGGAGCGCATCATCAGCGTGACCCCCGTTCTGCAGATCAGCGAAGCCTGGCGCGAAGCGGCGCTGCTCGTGGGCATCGTGCTGATGCTCATCACCGCGGCCGACAAGATGCTGCGGGCCAGCTCGCTGGCGCAGATCGCGGTCAGCCTTGTCGTTCTCGCCGCCGTCTTCGGCTGTTTCCAGCTGGCGATGCCCTGGTTCGAGGAGATCGGCAATTACAGCCTGCTGATCTTTTTCATCGGCCTCGTCCTCCTCGGCATCATGCTCGGCGTCCCCATTGCATTCGCCTTCGTGCTTGCGACAGCCGCCTATCTCAATTTCGCCAGCTGGGTGCCGATCTCGATCGTTCCCGGGCGGATGAGCGAAGGCATGTCGCACATGATCCTGCTCTCGGTTCCGATGTTCGTCTTCCTCGGCGCCGTCATCGAAATGGCCGGCCTCGCACAGGCCATGATCGCCTTCCTCGTTTCGCTGATCGGCCACCTGCGCGGCGGCCTGCAATATGTCCTCCTCGGCGCCATCTATCTCGTCTCGGGCATCTCCGGTGCGAAGGCCGCCGATATGGCCGCCGTCGCCCCTGCTTTGTTTCCCGAAATGAAGAAGCGCGGCAACAAGGACAGCGACCTCGTCTCCCTGCTGTCGGCATCGGCCGTCATGTCGGAAACCATTCCGCCATCGATCGTGCTGATCACGGTCGGCTCCGTCACGGGCGTCTCGATCGCGGCGCTCTTCACCGCCGGCCTCCTGCCCGCCTTCGTCGGCATGCTCGCCCTCTGCGTCGTCGTCTTCATCCAGACGCGCGGCGAGGACAACAGCCAGGCTCGCAAGATCGACGGCAAGACGAAGCTCAAGCTCTTCCTTGCGGCCATTCCGGGCCTCGGCCTGCCGATCGTCATCCGCACGGCCGTCGTCGAAGGCGTGGCCACGGCCACGGAAGTCGCGACGATCGGCATCATCTACTCCATCATCGTCGGAGCCCTGTTCTATCGTCAGATGAAGTGGCGCCGGCTCTATCCCATGCTGGTCGATGCCGCCTCGCTGTCCGGCTCGATCCTGCTCGTCGTGGGCGCCGCCACCGCCATGGGCTGGGCGCTGACTCAGTCCGGTTTCTCGCAGTACCTGGTCGATCTGATGCAGGGCGTTCCCGGCGGCAAGATGGGCTTCCTGTTGCTTTCGGCGCTGGCCTTCATCATTCTCGGCAGCGTGCTCGAGGGCGTCCCGGCAATCGTCCTTTTCGGCCCCCTCCTCTTCCCCATCGCCAAGCTGATGGGGATCGACGAGGTGCATTACGCGATCGTCGCCGTCTTCGCGATGGGTTTCGGCCTGTTCTCGCCGCCCTTCGGCGTCGGCTTCTACCTCGCCTGCGCCATCGGCCGCGTTTCGCCGGACGATGTCATCGGCAAGGTCTGGCCGCACCTCCTCGCCCTCTTCATTGCCCTGCTGCTGATCATCTTCATCCCCTGGATCTCGATCGGCTTCCTGTAGCAAGCAACTGCCCAGCAGGCTGGCCGAGACCGTCTCGACGGTCGAACGGGCTGGCCGGCGACGGAACAAACCAATGCCGGTGCCGGACGTCCTTGCGACGGTCCCGGGGCCGGCATTGCTGCGTCCGGCGCGAGCCATGGCCGTTGCGCGCACTTCGGACCGGTCCGGCGCCCCCTGCAATCTTTACCTCGTGGTACACACCGCACCAATGAACCACATGCGCAGGATGGTGCTCGCGCGGCCTTATCCAGAGCTCCGAATACCGATGGTAAAACGGCCGGATCTTCTGTCACATTCGAGCCTTTAGACGAAGGCGGGAAATGTGCACCGGAACCCGAAAGAAGAACCCGGCGGCTACGACTTTTGATATATTACACTTAAGTAATTCTTCATCGCTTCACCGTAGGAATTGAGCAAATTCTTAAAGGATCTGTTCATGAAGATGTCTATACGGAGCCTCCTGATCGGCATGTTTGCTGTTCTGAGTTTGACCCTTGCTGCAACGATCGCATTCTCAATGGTCCTGTCCTATCGGGCCTATCTTCGCGACGACGAAGTTTCGACGCTGACGAATCTCGACAAGGCTCTGTTCGAGGCGCTGGTGGCGTTCCGCAGCGAGCGCGGCGACAGCGCCTCGGCCCTGAAGCTCAAAAGCAGCGATGCGGCCGGATCGATCGCGTCCGTCACCAAGATGCGCCAGATCGTCGATCGTGGCATGACGGAAGCCGACCGGGTCACGAGCGACATCACGGACAGCAACGTTCGCCAGCAATATGCAACGGTCCAAGCAACATTCGAGAAGGTGAAGACCTATCGCGCGACCATCGACAGCGCGCTGGCCAATCCTCTCGAGAGCCGCGACGCGAGCCTCATCAAGACCTCCATGGATCTTGGCGCCACCTTCCTCACGGATATCGAGACGGCGCTCCTCGCCTCGGAGGCGCGGATCCGGACGGTCGATCCCGCAACGGTGCCGATGATGCAGATCCGGGCCTCCGCCTGGTCCACGCGCGCGCTTGGCGGCGGAGCCTCGCTCCTCCTCAACAACGTCGTCACCAGCCCGACAGCTCCCGACCCGCAGATCGCCTCGCAACTGGCGATTTTCGACGCGAAGATCGATTACGCCTGGAAGGCCGTGGAAATGCTGGTCAAGCATCCGCAGACCCCCCGGGAGATCCAGGATGCCTTCGAAGACGCGAACCGGACCTATTTCGCCGGCAGCTATGCCGAAATCCGAAACGCCGTGATCGCCAAGATCACCGCCGGCGAGAAGCCTTCCCTGACCATCGACGACTGGCGTGCGCCGACGACCGCATCGCTGTTCAAGATCGCCAACGTCGCGATCCTCGCGATGGACACGATCGATCGCGAGGCGACAGCGACGAAATCCGCAGCCCTGAGCCAGTTCCTCACCCTGCTCGGACTGTTCGCCTTTTCCCTTGCCACCGGCGTGGTCGCCATGGGCGTCATCGTCTACAAGGTCACCAAGCCGCTGGCTGCGCTGACCCACTGCATGCGCGCCCTTGCGGACGGTAATCTGAAGATCACGATCCCCGGCGTCGAGCGCGGGGACGAGATGGGCAAGATGGCGCAATCGGTCGAGGTGTTCCAGATCGCTGCCGTGCGAAACCAGGAACTGGAAAACAACGCGACGGCGAACCGTCTGGCCGCCGAGCAGGAACGCGAGACCATCCGCATCACGGCCGAAGCGGAAGCCGAGGACCGCCTGAACCGGGCAACAGGAACGCTGGCCGCCAGCCTGCGCCGCCTGTCGACCGGCGACATGCAATGCGAAATCAAGGTGCCTCTGGCGCCGCAGTTCGAAAACCTGCGCGCGGACTTCAACACGTCGGTCGAGAAGCTTCGCTCCGCCCTGGTGTCCGTGGATGGCTCCGTCGTCATCGTCACCAACGGTTCCAGCGAAATCTCGGAGGCCTCCGACAACCTCGCCAAGCGAACGGAACAGCAGGCCGCAGCCCTCGAGGAAACGGCGGCAGCGCTCGAACAGATCACCGTCAACGTGGCCGCCACGTCGCAGCTCACGGTCAAGGCGCGCGATGTCGTGCGCTCGGCCCGGGAGCGTGCCGATCGGTCCGGCGTGGTCGTGCGCGATGCCGTGGTCGCCATGCAGCGGATCGAGGATTCGTCGCGCCAGATCGAGCAGATCATCTCGGTGATCGACGAAATCGCCTTCCAGACCAACCTTCTGGCGCTGAACGCCGGCGTCGAGGCTGCCCGCGCCGGTGAAGCCGGGCGAGGCTTCGCGGTGGTCGCGCAGGAGGTTCGCGAACTGGCGCAGCGCTCCGCCACGGCGGCGCGCGAGATCAAGAAGCTGATCGTCAACTCCACATCCGCGGTCAGCCAGGGCGTCGACCTCGTCGGACAAACCGGCGAAGGCCTGACGGAGATCGAACAGCTCGTTCAGGTCATCAACGCCCATATGGATGCCATCGCCACGGCGGCGGGAGAGCAGTCTTCCGGCCTTGCAGAAGTGAATGTCGCGATCAATCACATGGATCACGCCACGCAGCAGAACGCAGCCATGGTCGAGGAGATGACGGCGGCCGGCGCAGGCCTCGCACAGGAAAGCGCCAACCTGACGAACCTCCTGTCCTACTTCGTCCTTCCGGACCGCGACGCCGGCATGTCGGCCGCCCCGCTTCGCAGACGGGCCTGACGCACGGGCCCGGGGGCCGGCGGCTTCTGAGGGATTGGGCACGAACAAGCACGGCCGGGCGACATCGCCCGGCCGTGCTGCGTCTGGGGCCACGCCCCGCGCCGTTGCCTCGGCGAACCGTGGCAAGGTGCGGTGAAGGAAAACGGACCGTGCCGGCCGACTGTCAAACGATGCGCTTGCCCTCGACGTCGAGAACCTCTTCGCCGTCTTCCTTGGCGAAGGCGCCGGTATGGGTCTCCGGCAGGATGTCCAGCACCCGCTCGGAGGGACGGGCAAGGCGCGTGCCCATCGGCGTCACCACGAAGGGACGATTGATCAGGATCGGATGCGCCAGCATCGCGTCGAGCAACTGGTCATCGGAAAGGTCCGGATCATCGAGACCCAGCTCCGCATAGGGAGTCCCCTTTTCGCGGATCGCGTCCCTTACCGTCAGACCGGCATCCCCGATCATCCTCACCAGCCGCTCGCGGGTCGGAGGCGTCTCCAGATAGGCGATCACAGTGGGTTCGATCCCTGCGCTCCGGATCATCGCCAGCGTATTGCGCGAGGTGCCGCAGGCGGGGTTATGGTAGATGGTGACATCCATGGTCTCAGGCCTTTCCGATGGTTGCGGCATGGGTCCGAACGGCGGCGCCGCGTTCGTACCAGCCCTTGCTGCGATTGACGATCCAGACGACGGACAGCATCACCGGCACTTCGACCAGAACGCCGACGACGGTTGCGAGCGCAGCACCGGATGTGAAGCCGAACAGGCTGATCGCTGCTGCGACCGCCAGCTCGAAAAAGTTCGAGGCGCCGATCAGTGCGGAGGGCCCGGCAACGCAGTGCGCCTCGCCGCTGACGCGATTGAGCAGATAGGCCAGGCCGGAGTTGAGATACACCTGAATGAGAATCGGCACGGCCAACAGCGCGATCACGGCCGGCTGCGCGATGATCTGCTCGCCCTGGAAACCGAACAACAGCACGAGCGTGCCCAGAAGCGCCAGCAGCGACACCGGCTGCAGACGGGTTGCCAGACGCTCGACATCCGTGCTCCGGCGCAGCAGCTGTGCGACGACGACCGGCAGGACGATATAAAGCACCACCGAAAGGATGAGCGTATCCCACGGGACGGTGATGGCGGAGAGCCCGAGCAACACGGCGACGATCGGCGCGAAGGCCACCACCATGATCGCGTCGTTAAGGGCGACCTGGCTCAGCGTGAAATGCGGCTCGCCCTTAGTGAGGTTCGACCAGACGAACACCATGGCCGTGCAGGGTGCGGCGGCCAGGATGATGAGGCCGGCGATATAGCTGTCGATCTGCGTTTCCGGCAGATACGGCCGAAACAGCCAACCGATGAACAACCAGCCGAGCAGCGCCATGGAGAACGGCTTGACCGCCCAGTTGATGAACAGGGTGATGCCGATGCCGCGCCAGTGGCGGCCGACGAGGGCCAGCGCGGCAAAATCGATCTTCAGCAGCATCGGAATGATCATCAGCCAGATCAGCACCGCCACTGGCAGGTTGACCTTGACCACCTCCACCGCCCCGACGAACTGAAACACGCCGGGCATCAGATGCCCAAGGGCGATGCCGACGAGGATGCAGAGAGCGACCCACAGGGTCAGGTAGCGCTCAAACGTCGACATCAGGTCCCCGAATCTCTCTGTTGGCCTTCACGAATTGTATTCTGAAGGATCGACACAACGGTCTCGTTGCAACCGCACACCGAGATTTCCGGGCATCGCACACGTGTCATTGCGACCCGCCCTGCGTTGTCGAAGCGCAGCAAGGGGTCAGTGCGGCGATGAGGGGCGCGCACATATCCGCATGTCCGCCGCAGCAATCCTTCACCAGATAGAGCGTCAGTTCGCGCAGTGCATCGATCTTCGCGCGATAAACGATCGATCGACTAAAGCGCTCGCCTTCAACGAGGTTCGCGCGAGACAGGATCGCAAGATGCGCCGACATGGTATTTTGCGGCACGCCCAGAAGCCGCGCGAGCTCGCCGGCCGGTAGCCCTTCGGGCTCATGTCGAACCAGCAGACGAAAGGTTTCAAGCCGGGTGGTTTGTGCAAGGGCGCCGAGCGCATCGATTGCAGATGTTGATTCCATATATCCAGATAATCAGATATGTCATCGACGTCAAGCGTATGACGTCGCGATACATTCCAGACGGTTGGATCGATCGCATGATGTCCATTGTGACGATGGCTAGGAAAAACGTCAGCCTGAAGATGGAATGGGACGTTTTGGTGGGTGATGTAGGGTTCGAACCTACGACCCGCTGATTAAGAGTCAGCTGCTCTACCAACTGAGCTAATCACCCACTAGGACTGCATTGCTGCGGTCTGACGCGGCGTATAAAGGCCTTCGCGCGGCTTGTCCAGTTGTCGCGGACAGGAATCCGTGGAAAGGGCGAACTTATCAGAGATAGAGTTCGCCGGCAGCGATCTTGACCGCCTGCCCGCCGATCCGCGCACCGGCGATATCGCCATTCGCGATGTCGAGATGAAGGTGGAGGAAGGAGGGCCGGCCCATTTCGACGCCCTGCTCGACGAGAAAGCTGTGATGGCCCTCGGTGAGCTTGTCGAAACAATGGATGGCAGCCGAGAAGGCGGCGAGTGCGGCACCGGTCGCCGGGTCCTCGTGAATGCCCATGCCGGGCGCGAACATGCGGACATGGAAGCGGGCGTTGTGGTTGATGCCGCCGCGGCAATAAAGATAGGCGCTCGCCAGACGACCGTCGGCCATCGGCGCGATCTGCTCCCAGCGCCCCGCGTCGAATTCCACATCCGTCATCGCATTGAGGTCGTGCAACGGCACGGCCACGAAGGGTACGCCCGCGCTCCAGAGTGCTGGTACGTGATTTTCGAAGCCGATCTGGGTCGTTTTCAAACCGAGCGCATCGGCAAGCCGGCCGATGTCGAAACGTGCATCGAGCCGCACGGACTTGCGCGGCAGGTCGAACTCCGCAAAGCCCGCCTCTCCCGGCCGCAGCTTCACGGCGCAGCGCACCGGACCGATGCTCTCCTCCAGCACATGCACCAGGTCGCGGTTCACCCCCTCGCCCGCCTGCGCGGCCTCCGCAAGCGCCACTGCCGTGCCGACGGTCGGGTGTCCGGCAAAGGGCAGTTCGGTACCCGGCGTGAAGATCCGTAGCCGCGCGGCGAAGGTCGGATTTTCCGGCCGGCAGACGAACACGGTCTCTGAAAGATTGAATTCGCCGGCGATCGCCAGCATGGCCTCGGTCGAAAGACCGTCACCGTCAAAGACCACGGCGAGCGGGTTGCCCTGAAGCTTCTCGCTGGTGAAGACGTCATAGATCGCATAGCGGCGTGCCAAATCCGTTCTCCCACTCCATACGGCCGCCTCGGTATCACCGGCCGCCCGCGGACCTTGCCTTCGCGCTCCGCCGCGGGCAAGGCCAAAACGTCATCGCGGCTGTCCGAAGATATGCGCGAGGATCACCCGCATGAACGGCTGATAGTTATGCTTCTCGGGATCGGCATCGAAGATCGCGACCGCACCGTCGATCTCCTCCTCCTCGGCCGTCTCGACATGCAGCCGGATGCGCTCGAGGATGGCGGCCGACGTTTCGGCAAAGCGGAGCCGGCGAAACAGCGTGACGGCGCCGCCGTTATGCAGCGCCTGAAAAGGCCCGGCCTGCGCCTCCGCAAGATCGATCCCCGTTTCCTCCAGCACCTCGCGGCGCATATTGCCCGGCACGTCGCAGACCCGGCCGCGAGCATCCTCCACGATGTCGGAGGCGTCGATGGAGCCGGCCGCGCAATAGACCTTGCCCGGATTGGCCGTTCGCGCGCCCATGCGCACCGCGATGACGGCCCCGTCCGCGGTCTCGATGACGGGAATCGCCGCAAGGTGGCAGGCGACCGGAGGCCGGGAGACGTTGCGCCACCAGAGAAATGCCGCGTAGGGCGCGAGATAGCCCTCGCCGACGATCGTACCGGCATCCACGGTCAGGCGGTGTTGCAGCACCATCTCGCCGTCGAAGAGGGAAGGATTGGCCGCATGCTCCCGCACCCAGTTCGCCGCGATCTCGGGACCATGCCGGGCGAGGATGGGATGCGACCCCGGCAGGACCCGCAGGTCGGTGCCGGCGACGGGAAAGATCGTGCCCTCGGCGGGCCAGCCGACCCCGATACCGGAGTTGCCATGCGTGTGGATCTGCGGCACCTCAGACATTCAGAGCCACCACGACGGGGCAATGGTCCGATGCCTTGGGCCGGTCCCATCCGGTGCGGGGATAGCGTTCGACGTCCTGGCCCGGCGGAAATACGGTGCGATAGGGCTGCCCGGCGCGGATGATCTCCGGCACGGCGCCGGCATTGCGCGTGGCCAGCGCTGGCGACAGCCAGATATAGTCGAGCTGGCAGAGATGACGCTCCGCCGGGCCGCGGCTGTGGAACAGCGTCCAGCGATCGAGCACCGGTCGCCGCTGGACGACGTTCTCGGCGAAGCCATCCGCTGCAAACACGTCGAGCGCTGCGGACGCGTCCGCTGCCGGCACGAAACCGTAACCGTTGCGGCGGTCGCCGGTGACGTCGATGCGCTCGCGATAATCGTTCATGTCGCCGCAGATCGCAAAGCTTGCGGCCTGCAGTTGGCCGGCGAACCGTTTTTCGATGATGCTGCGCACCGCCAGCGCCTCGGCACGCCGCACCGGCATGGTGGAAAGCCGGCCGTCCACCCCGTCACGGCTCGGGCCCATCGACTTGAAATGGACGACGAACAGCGTCAGCGGCCGTCCGCCGATCGTCAGCTCCAGCTGCAGGCAGTCGCGGCGGAAGATGCGGTCCTCCGGGACGTTCGTGCGGGCGATCTCCGCATCGTGAAGGCCGAGGTCCGCATAGGTCAGCGCGGCGTGCGAGATGGCGCCGGTGCAGACGATCGCCTCGCCGTCGCGCGTCGTCTCCCGCATCATCACCGCGACGTCGATGCCGCGTCCGTCGTTTCCCTCGATCAGCACCTTCTTGCGATAGCCGCTGCCCATCATCCGGTAGAGATAGCCATATTCGAAGGCTTCCAGTGCGGCGATGTCGTCGGCCTCCTGCAGGCAGAGAATGTCGGCATCGCAATCGGCGATCGCCAGTGCCGACATCTGCCGCGTGTCGTCGGCATGGGTGATGGTGCGCGCCTCTTCGAGACGCTCATAGGCCGCCTCGTTGCCGATATCGAACAGGCGAAGCACGCGGTCCTGCTTGGATGGGTTGCGGAAACCGGAGAAATCGAACCGGCGCATGAGGTTTTCGATGTTGAAGGTGGCAAGTCGAAGGGTCATGAAGGCATCCGCTGTCTCGTCCCGACCATAGACGGGACGGCGAAAGAGGCAAGCGTGGAAGCGGCTGTGCTCACGCAAGCAACCACTCATCTGCCGGAACCGTCATTCCCGCAAAGGTCGCTCTGCCCTATCTGGGTCTGCACGACGGACAACAGGAGGAAACAGCATGGAATACCGCAACCTCGGCCGCTCGGGCCTCAAGATCTCCACCATCACCATGGGGACGATGACCATGGGCGGCAAGGGCTGGGCCTCGATGGTCGGCAGCCAGGGCGTGGACGAGGCCCGCCGGCTGATCGACATGTGCCTCGACGCTGGCGTCAACCTGATCGACACCGCCAACGCCTATTCCGCCGGCGCCTCGGAGGAAATTATCGGCGAGGTTCTGGGCGGCAAGCGCAAGAACGACGTGCTGATCGCGACCAAGGCGCGCTTTCCCACGGGCGACGGCGTAAACAATCAGGGCCTGTCGCGCCACCACCTCATCCGCGAATGCGAGGCCAGCCTCAAACGGCTGAACACCGACGTCATCGACCTCTACCAGGTCCACCAGTGGGACGGACAGACGCCGCTGGACGAAACGATGGCGGCGCTGGACACGCTCGTGCAGCACGGCAAGGTGCGCTACATCGGCTGCTCCAACTTCTCCGGCTGGCACATCATGAAGGCCATGGGCATCAGCGCCAGCGACCACCGCCACCGCTTCGTCAGCCAGCAGATCCACTATACGCTCGAAGCGCGCGAGGCCGAATACGAGCTTCTGCCGATCTCGATCGACCAGGGCCTCGGCGTTCTCGTGTGGAGCCCCATCGCCGGCGGCCTGCTCTCCGGCAAGCACCGGCGCAACCATACGCCGGAGGGCAGCCGTCAGGCCGCCGGCTGGACGGAACCGCCGATCCGCGACGTCGATCGTCTCTGGTCGATCGTGGATGTGCTGGTCGAGATTGCGGAAAGCCGCGGCGTGTCGGCCGCGCAGGTGGCGCTGGCCTGGCTGATCGGCCGCAAGGCCGTGACCTCGGTCATCATCGGCGGGCGGACGGAGGACCAGTTCCGCGACAATCTCGCTGCCGCCGACCTGAAACTGACGGACGAGGAACGCAGCCGCCTCGACACCGTCAGCGCGCCGCCCATTCTCTACCCCTACTGGCACCAGATGCAGACGGCCGCCGAGCGTCTTGGCGAAGCCGATCTGTCGCTTCTCGGCCCGCATATCGCCAGGGCGTAATGCCCGAGCGCCCGCGGCGGACGATGGTCCGCCGCGGGAGCCGCGATCAGAGACGCTTGAGCAGCTCGGCCTTCTTCGCGGAGAACTCGTCATCCGACAGGATACCTGCGGTTCGCAGGGCAGCCAGCTTCTCGATCAAGGCGATAACTTGCAGGCCGTCCGAAGCCGGCTGGGATGTCGAGGCCGCGGCCTGCGATCGATCCAATGCGGGAGCGGACGTTTCCGTGCGGGATTCCGCTGCATCCACCAGACGTTCCTCCAGCGACGCGCTCGAAGGGCTGATGGCGGCGAGCGGCGCGGACTGAGCGGAAGACCAGCTTTCCCCGCCCTTCTCGCCGGCGCCCGTGTGTTGCGCGGACCAGGGATCGGATCGGTCCGGAGCATCGGCATATCCGGCACCCGCATGGCTCTTGTCATGGTTGCCGCTCGGCTCGGCGCAGGGCAGATCCCCGCCATTGTTGAGGCGGCGAAGGCCGGAGACGGAAAAGGAACCGCGCTGGCTGGTAAAGGTCTGCGAGCCCCCGATACCCTGCTGCTGGCCGACGCCGGAGATCAGATGATCCTCCGTATCGTAGAGCGTCACGCCGTCGCCGTCTTTGATGGCAAGGCAGCGCTGGGACGGGAAGACGGCATAGGCGCTGTCGTTCTGCGCGCCGGTGCTGGAGGGAACGCCGAGCCACTGCGGCCACCAGGCGTGCTGCCCGCTCGAACCGTCCGGCAGATCGATGCGTCCGGACGACAAGGCGTCCGCGAGGCTGTTACAGAGATTATCGACCGTCGTCTTCAGGCCGTGATTGAACATATCGCCGACCATGGTCATGCCGCCGCGCATCCATTGGCCGTGACCGCCGAGCTCCGCGATATCGAACTGCGCCATCGTGCCGTGTCCGCGCTTGACCGCAACGAGCATGGCCGTGACAGCGCTTTCGCTCAGCTGAAACCGGCCGGCAAGGTTGGAAATAAAGGCTTTTGTGGCATCGCTCTGGCCCTGCATCGATCGTCCTCTCAGGTGACATCACGCGGGGAAAGCCGCGTACCCCTCTCATGACAGAGTGGTACGCGAATACATAGAGCGATGCTTGCAGACGATCAGGCGACCTTGGCGAGTATTTCACCGCGAATGAGATGGGCGAGGCGCGAGATGCCCTCCTCGATCATGGTCTCATTGGCGCAGGAGAAGCTGACGCGCAGGGTGTTGGCGCCGGAGCCATCGGCGAAGAAGGCCTTGCCGGGCACGAAGGCGACCTTGGCGGTGACCAGCGATTTGGCCAGCAGCGCCGCCCCCTCCATGCCCACCGGCAGCGTCAGCCAGACGAACATGCCGCCTTCCGGACGCGTCCAAGACACGCCGTCGGGCATATGCGTTTCCAGCGCCTTCAGCATCGCATCGCGGCGCTGGCTGTAGACGGAGCGGATCTTGTCGACCTGCTGGTCGAAACCGCGCTCGGCCACATGGCAGATTGCCATCTGATTGATGGTCGAGGAATGCAGGTCGGCCGCCTGCTTCATCAGGACGAGCTTGCGGATGACCGGCATGGCGGCCACGACGAAACCGACACGCAGACCCGGCGCCAGCGTCTTGGAGAACGAGCCGCTATAGATCGTGCGTGTCTCGTTGATGGCGCCCTTGCGGGCGATTTCCAGCGCGAGGATCGGCGGGATCGCATCGCCGTTGAAGCGCAGCGACTGGTAGGCGCCATCCTCGATGATGGCGATGTCCATTTCGTCGGCCATATCGATCAGCGCTTCGCGCTGGGTGCGCGTCACGGTCTCGCCGGTCGGGTTGGAGAAGTCGGCCGAGAGATAGGCGAACTTGACGCGGCCGCCGGCTTTCGCCGCCGTTTCCTGATAGGCGGCGGGCGTACGATTGCCGCCGGGCGTCAGCTGGTCGTAGTTCGGCTCGTAGGCATTGAAGGCCTGCAGAGCGCCGAGATAGGTCGGCCAGGTCACCAGCGCCGTATCGTTCGGCGACAGGAACAGCTTACCCAAATAATCGAGCGCCTGCTGCGACCCGGACGTGATGAGGATGTTTTCCGCCTCGCAAGGGATGCCGATCTTCGCCATCTCGCCGACCAGCCATTCGCGCAGCGGCAGATAGCCTTCGCTCACCGAATATTGAAGGGCGGCACCGACCGAGGGCCCGGAGAAGATATCGGCATAGGCCGCCTTGAATTCCGCATCCGGAAACAGCGCCGGGTCCGGAATGCCGCCGGCAAACGAGATGATGTCGGGGCGATCGAGCAGCTTCAGAAGTTCGCGAATTTCCGACGCGCGCATGCGGCTCGAGCGCGTTGCGAAAATGGATTCCCAGTCCAGCATGGATGTTTCCTCGATAATGCTTTTGCCGAACCACATCACGGCAGGTGGAATAAGTCAACAATACTGACCTAAATCAGCGGAAAAAGTCCTCTCGTCGGGGTGGCCGAGAGAGGCGGGCGGCGGGCTGCAGCGGATGGGTGACATGGGAGATTATGCCGGACGTGGAGCGCCGGGCACGCATGCCCGGCGAGGTCTCTCGGGAAGGGTCCGGTCCTCGGCCGACCTCCCCAGGCATCAGCGTGGCTGACACGTCTTACGCTTTGCCGGATGTCACACTGCACGCGATCAGGGCGCCGATGGCGCAGAGAATCGCGAAGTCGAACCAGGCGAAATACTCCATCACAGTCGTCATCACACTATCCTCCTCGATGTGGAACGAGACAGGGGTCAGTGTGCGCCCAACAGCGCGATCATGCAACCTTCAATATCATTTTTTGCGAAGCACAATCATTTTTGCACTGCAAAAACAACGACTATGCCGATTGCTGCCATGAACGAAAACGCCGGGCATGACAGCCCGGCATTCTCCTGTTCCGACCGTGGAAGGCGGATCAGTTCTTGGCCTTGTCGACCAGCTGGTTCTTGGCGATCCAGGGCATCATGCCGCGCAGCTTGGCGCCGACTTCCTCGATCTGATGGTTGTCGTTCATGCGGCGGATACCCTTGAAGCGCGCGGCGCCCGAACGGTATTCCTGCATCCAGTCCGACGTGAACTTGCCGGTCTGGATGTCGTGCAGGACGCGCTTCATCTCGGCCTTGGTTTCCGCCGTGATGATGCGCGGACCCGTGACGTACTCGCCCCATTCGGCCGTGTTGGAGATCGAGTAGTTCATGTTGGCGATGCCGCCTTCATAGATCAGATCGACGATCAGCTTCACTTCGTGCAGGCACTCGAAATAGGCCATTTCCGGCGCATAGCCGCCTTCGACCAGCGTTTCGAAGCCGGCACGGATCAGCTCGACCAGACCGCCGCAGAGAACGACCTGTTCGCCGAAGAGGTCGGTTTCGCACTCTTCCTTGAAGTTCGTCTCGATGATGCCCGAACGACCGCCGCCAACGCCGCAGGCGTAGGAGAGCGCGAGATCGAGCGCGTTGCCCGAAGCGTCCTTCTCGACGGCCACGAGGCAGGGAACGCCGCCGCCCTTCTGGTACTCGCCGCGAACCGTGTGGCCCGGGCCCTTCGGCGCGATCATGACGACGTCGAGCGTATCCTTCGGCTCGATGAGGCCGAAGTGGACGTTGAGGCCGTGTGCGAACGCGATGGCGGCGCCGTCACGGATGTTGCCGGCGATATCGGCCTTGTAGATGTCGGCCTGGAGCTCGTCCGGCGTCGCCATCATCAGGAGGTCGCCCCACTTGGCGGCTTCTGCAACGGTCATAACCTTGAAGCCGTCGGCTTCGGCCTTCTTGACGGTCGGCGAACCGGCCTTCAGCGCGATGACGACGTTGGTGGCGCCGCTGTCCTTGAGGTTCAGCGCATGGGCGCGACCCTGGCTGCCATAGCCGACGATGACGACGTTCTTGGACTTGATGAGATTGAGATCGGCATCACGATCGTAATAGACGCGCATGGAATGTATCCTTCCCTTGTTGAACTCTAGGCCGCCTTCAGGGCTTGGCCGTTTCCTTCTTCGTGCCGCAGAGATCGAGAAAGGCGTCGACCGCCCGCTCCGCCCTGCGGCTGAAATCCTGTTTCGTCAGCTTCATGTCCTCGCCGAGCAGCATGCGAAGATGCAGATCGGTGACGACGAGCCCGTAGAGCATGCCATAGGCCTCCTCGCCGTTGTCGAAGCGAAGCAGCCCTGCCCTGCGGCCGGCATCGAGCAGCCCACCCGCACGCTTGCCGATCTGGCGCCGGCCGCGCTCCTGCAGCATCTGCCCGAGATGCGAGCCGTCGCGGCTCGCCTGCCCGATCGCCAGACGGTTCAGCGCCAGCGAAACGTCGCCGCTGAGGACATCGAGAAGATCGCGGGCGAAAACCACGAGATGCGCGCGCAGGCTGTCCACGGTCAGCGTTTCCGCCCGCTCGTCCAGCGTGCGCACCTTGCTCGCCTGATAGCCGATCATCGCCGACAGAATGCCGTCGCGATCGCCGAACCACTTGTAGAGGCTTTCCTTGGAGCAGTTCGCCGCCCTCGCAACGCCTGCCGTCGTCAAGGCCCGCTCGCCGCCATCGACCAGCAGCCGAAGCGCGCTGTCGAGAACAGCGTTCTGGCGCGGCGAAAATTCAGGCTGGGTGGACAGAGACGACACGGGCTGCAAACCTCCAAAAAAGTACCGTACGGTACGGTTCTGGTTATGCCGGATGCCGCGCTGCCGGTCAAGTCGCCGGATCGAAATTTATCGAAGACGCGGAAACTCGAGAATGGACCTCCCGCTTGCGCGCGGGCTGGTCTACAGATCGATCGGAAATATTCGGAGGAACACCATGTCGAAGCGTTACGCCATCGCCTTCACGCTCGTCGCCGCGCTGTCGTCGGCGCCATCAGCCTTTGCGCAATCGACGGCGGAGACCCGGGAGCGGATCGAGTCGCTGCATGGCAATTCCCAAGGCTTCGACGACAGTTTCAAGCTGCTCACGGAGGCGATGCGCTTCGGCGATCCGGTCACGGTGGCCAATCTGGGCGCCTACCCGCTGACCATCAATGCCAATGGCGAGACCTACGAGATCCAGTCGGACGACGACATGGTGGAGAATTACGAGAAGCTGGTGATGCAGGAGACACAGAACAGCGTGGCGGAACAGGCCTATGGCGACCTGATCGTCAACAGCGACGGCGTCGGCTTTGCCAATGGCGCCCTGTGGATGGCGGCGATCTGCGACACGGACGACTGCGGCGTCTCGCACTGGGCCATCACCAGCATCAACAATTGACGGCTCAGACGGCGTAATCGACCGGAAACGCGCCCCCGCTTTTCAGGACCTCCATCGAGATCGAGGCGGAGACATCGAAGAGTTCCGTCTTGCGCACGATCTGCTTGTAGATGACGTCGTAATGTTCGACGCGCGGCAGCACGATCTTGAGGATATAATCGTAATTGCCGGTCAGCCGGTGCACCTCGACGATCTCCGGTATGTCGCGGATGATCCGGCGAAACCCGTCGATCCACTCATCGGAATGCTGCGTCGTCTTGATGAGCGCAAAGACCGTTGTGGGCACGCCGATCCGGTCGCGATCGAGCACGGCGATTCGGCGGGATATATAGCCCGCCTCCTCCAGCCGCTGGATACGGCGCGAGCAGGCCGACAGCGACAGGCGGATCTTCTCGGCGAGCACCGTCACCGACTGGTCCGCGTCCTCCTGCAGCAATCCCAGCAGCTTCCGGTCACGATCGTCGAGCATTCAGGCGTCCCCATGCAGTATGGCGCGCAAATATTGCACGCATCAGGTTTCTAACGCAATTCATTTGCGTGATCAGACGCAGAAGAACCTGAAAATGCAAGCACATACGAAGAGATCCGCCGCATCATGGTCGTCATAGCAAACGAAGCAGGGGAAACGGCATCATGCGCAAGATTGGCCTTATCGGTGGAATGAGCTTCGAGAGTTCGGCGGTCTATTACCGCATGGTCAACGAAGCGGTGCGGTCCCGCCTTGGCGGCCTGCACTCGGCCGAGGTCCTGCTGCATTCCGTGGATTTCCAGTCGATCGTCGATCTGCAGGTGGCAGGGCGCTGGGCCGATGCCGCCAAGCGCCTGGCCGATGTCGCGCGCGGACTGGAAGCCGCCGGTGCGGACTGCGTTCTGATCTGCACGAACACGATGCATCTGGTGGCCGAAGAGGTGCAGGCCGCGATCGGCGTTCCGCTGATCAACATCATCGACGAGACGGCGCAGGCCATGACCGCCGCCGGCATCCGCCGGCCGCTGCTGCTTGCCACCCGCTACACGATGGAACACGGCTTCTACGCCGGTCGCATGGCGGGCCTCGGCATCGAGGTCATGGTGCCCGACACCGATGATCGCACGCTCGTCCACGACGTCATCTTCAAGGAGCTCTGTGCCGGCCACATCCACGCCGCTTCGCGCGAGGTATTGCACGCGGTGATCGCCAAAGCGAAGGCACAGGGTGCCGATGCCGTCATTCTCGGCTGCACCGAGATCTGCCTGATCCTCGACCCCGATACGCTCGCCCTGCCCGGCTTCGATTCGACCGCCATCCATGCAAAGGCCGCCGTCGCCTTCGCGCTGAACGGAGCCGGCGAAACCGTCTGCCGCAAGGCAGCCTGAAACGACGGGTTCAGCCTGCGGCGTCGAACGCGGTGCGCGCCTCGCGGATGGCGCCGTGGTGGCTTGTCGACCAGTCCACGAGCGGCAGAAGCACGGTGAGGAACGAGCGGCCGAGGTCCGTCAGGGCGTAATCGACGCTCGGCGGATTGGTCGGGTAGACGGTGCGCGAAATATAGCCGTCACGCTGGAGATCGCGCAGTGTCTGCGTCAGCATGCGCTGCGAAATATCCGGAATGGTGCGCTTGAGCGCCGAAAACCGCATCGGCCCCTCGCTCAGCGCATGAATCATCAGCGTCGTCCACTTGCCCGCGATGTTGCCGAGCACGTCGCGCATCGGGCAGTTCGCCGGTGTGAAGACGATGCCGCCGATCATGATGGCGCTTTCCCCCTGGGTCTTGCGGACGTTCGTGTTCACCGGTCGGTTCCCTTTCTGTGCCTATCGGCGAAAAAACTGCCGCCTTTACAGATGCGCCCTGCTCATGGATGAAGAGAAGGTCTCTTTTCGAGACCATATCTTTCATCGGCCTCGCCGGCAATGCCGCAGCCGTCATTCTTGAGAAGGAAGTCCATGTCCACGATCCTCGTTACCGGCGCCTCCGGCCAGTTCGGCCGTCTCGTTCTCGACGCCCTCCTCGCATCCGGAAGCGTCGCACCGGCCGATATCGTCGCCGCCAGCCGCGACACGGGCAAGCTTGCCGCCTATGCAGAGAAGGGTGTAACGCTCCGCACGGCGGACTTCGATAACGCCGCCACGCTCGACGCAGCCTTTGCAGGCATCGACAAGGCCCTGATCATCTCGACCGATGCGCTCGCCGTTCCCGGCCAGCGTCTGACCCAGCACCGCAATGCCGTCACCGCCGCCAAGCGCGCCGGCGTCGGCCGCCTGTTCTACACGTCCCTGCCCAATCCCGAGACATCGGTCGTCACCTTCGCGCCGGATCACCTGGGCACCGAAGAAGCCATCAAGGCGTCAGGGTTGGCTTATACGATCCTTCGCAACAGCTGGTACATGGAGAACCTGTTTCTGTCGCTGCCGAGCGCGCTGCAGTCCGGCACCTGGTACACCTCGGCAGGCGATGGACGGACATCCTATGTCGCCCGGGCCGATCTCGCCGCCGCAACGGCCGCAGCGCTGCTGTCCGACGAAACAGCCAATCTCACGCTCACCCTCACCGGCCCTGTCGGCTACACCAATGCCGAGGTGGCGGCGCTCGTCAGCGCGGTCACGGGCAAGCCGCTCGCTGTCGTCAACCTGACCGATGAACAGCTCGCCGAGGGCATGGCAGGCGCCGGCGTGCCCGGTTTCCTCATCCCGACATTCGTGTCCTTCGACGCGAACACAAGGCTCGGGCACATCGAGATCGTGACGGACTCGGTGGAAACACTGACAGGCCGGCCCTCGACGTCGCTCAAGGCCTTCCTCGAAGCCAACACGGCAGCGCTGGCCGGTTGATCGGTTCGGAAGGGCCTGCGGTCAGGCGACGGCCTCGCCGCAGGCCCGACGGAAACGGCGGACCGTTTCCGTCATTCCGTATTCCAGCGCATCGGCCGTCAGGCCATGGCCGATCGAGACTTCATCCAGATGGGGGACGTGCTCGACGAGAAGCGGCAGGTTTTCCACCGTCAGGTCATGGCCGGCATTGACCCCGAGGCCGAGCGTGCGGGCGATCTCCGCCGTCCGCCCCAGCTCTTTCGCGATGGCCGTCGCCTGATCCGGCGCGCCGAAGCAGCCGCCGTACGGACCGGTATAGAGCTCGATCCGGTCAGCACCGGTCGCCCGTGCGATCTCGAGCGCTTCCCGGTCGCCATCGCCATCCGCAAACAGCGAGACGCGAAGCCCGAGGTCCTTCAGGCGCGCGATGACGTCCGTCAACAGTGCCTGATTTGCCCGGAAGTCCCATCCGTGATCCGACGTCGCCTGCGCCGGATCGTCGGGCACCAGCGTAACCTGCTCGGGGCGATGCCGCTCGACCAGCCCCAGAAATTCGGCATTCGGATAACCTTCCATATTGAATTCCGCCTGCGGAAACATCTCGTCGATCAGCGTGCGCAGCGGGCCGAGATCCGAGAACCGGATGTGGCGCTGGTCGGGACGCGGATGCACGGTCAGCCCGTGCGCGCCGGCCTCGAGCGCGCGCTTGCCGATGCCGACGACCGAAGGCCAGGGAAGATCGCGCCGGTTTCGCAGCATGGCGATCGCGTTGAGGTTGACCGAAAGCTTGGCGGGCATGAGACACCTATGGAAACCGGGGAAATCAGGACGACGACGCCACCTCTACCATCCCGCGAGACACCGTTCCAGAGCCGGCACGCCCCACGAGGGGCCGATCATGACGGCCTCCGGGTCGCCTCGGGACGGACGCCGCACCGATATGCCGGTCGGCGCCCTGCGATGGTACGTCAGCGGTTTATTTCTCCATTATTAGTAAGTAAAAAACATCATTTTTAAACGATGCGGATATCAGGCCTTGCTAGAAGGAAAGCGAACACGAACAATAGCGCACAGAACCGTGTGTGACGGCATCGAGTCGCGCGCACCCAAGGATGGCTCTCAGAGCCGAATGCCGAGCGGTACGGAAGAGTGACGTCATGCAACCCTTAAGGGTTATTTGATGCGGAACGACGATGAAATTTGTTTGTGTGGTACCATGCCTCTGACTGGTCAGACCGCACTTTAAGTGCTTGATACGCATCGAGGACGTCGAGAATTGCCGTGACGCAGGAGCCCCATGGACGGGGCTGGCCCGCAGGCCGTTTTCAGAGGAAGGAGACACAGTGTCTTGAAGCCGTTGGACAGACCAACCGATACCGAAATGCGCAAGGCCCTCGCCGATGTGCTGTCCAGCACCACTTTTGCGCGCTCCGAACGCCTGCGCGCGTTCCTTTCCTATGTCGTGACCAAGGACCTGGCCGGACAGGCGACGCAGTTGAAGGGCTACACCATTGCCGTGGACGTTTTCCGCCGGCCGGACGCCTTCAACGCCGACAGCGACCCCCTCGTCCGCGTGCACGCCGGCAAACTGCGTAAGCTTCTGACAACCTATTACGAGACCGATGGGAAGGATGCCGTCTGGCAGATTGAGATCCCGAAAGGCGGATATGCGCCCGTCTACCTGCGCCGTCCGCCGGCAGCGGTGCTTCCGGAAATAACCGTCACCGAGACCGTGGCGGAGGTCGTCGGTCCCGCAGCGGTGCTCGAGGCGCTACCTGAGCAGACAGAGCCGGTCGGGATCGTCGGCCAAGCGCCGCCTGCGGACGGAGCGGACGAGAACACGGTGATCGAGCCGACGCCTGCGGCGGCTGGCGAGCGGGTGAAATCCCGCCTGTCGATCAGCCGGCGGACGCGGCCCGGCTGGCTTCCGGCTCCGCTCGCATCGCCCGTCGCGATGATCTCCCTCCTTCCTCTGCTTCTTTTCGCGCCGCTGAGTTCGACGGCGCTCGGCGTCAGTCCGCAGGTCCAGGCCCGCCTTTCGCTCTCCACCAAGGCGGACGATATCGGCCTGCCACGGGTCACCGTCCGCGCCGATGGCGCGCAGACGAGCCTCGCGGCGCAGCTGGCCGGAGAGATCCGCGCTGCGATGGACTACTACACGGTCATCATCCCGGCGCCCCAGAAGGGCGTTGCGGCTTCGCTGACACCGTCGAAGAGCCCCCTCGCCTTTACGATTGCCATCAGTCCCGCGGAGACCGAAGGACAGACGCGCGTCACGGTGTCGAGCGATGCGACGGGCGATCTCGTCTCCCAGATCTGGATCGACAACGAGAATCTGTCCAACGATTTCGACCTGCTGTTCGAAAGCCTCGGCATCGCCGCCAAAACGCTGGCGACCAATGGCGACCTCTTCCACTATGCCGTGGACAAGGGGATATCGAGCCCGCTGATGCAGTGCATGCTGATCACGGATACCTATCGCCGCGAGAAAAGCCGGGATGCCCTGAAACAGGCACGCCTCTGTCAGGAAAAGCTGCTGGGCAAGCGGAAGAGCGACCACGAATTCATCATCAGCGCCAGCGAGTTGAAGCGGAACGTTCACCCCTGACGGGTGAACGCGTCCCCCCGGACGCCGAAGCCCCGGTCGGGATCAGCGCACGATCGTCAGCGTTTCCGCAGCACGCGTGATGGCCGTGTAGAGCCAGCGTTCGCGTGTATCGCGGAAGGCCCAGCTCTCATCGAAGAGAACGACGTCGTTCCACTGCGACCCCTGTGCCTTGTGCACCGTCAGCGCATAGCCATAGTCGAACTCATCATAGCGCTTGCGGGTGGACCAGGGAATTTCGCCCTCGACATCCTCGAAGGCGGTCTTGAGCAGCTTGATCTTGGCCGCGCCGCGATCGATGTCGTCATCTTCCGGCCGGATCATCAGGTTGATCCCCGGCTTCACCGTCTCCTTGGACGAGGTCATGACCTGCCAGAGAGAGCCGTTGAGGAGCCCCTTCGCAGGATCGTTGCGCAGGCAGACGAGCTTGTCGCCGGACTGGGGGTATTCCGTCGTGAATCCCTTCAGCTCCCGCAGCCGCGTATTGTAGCGGCGCCGGGTCTTGTTGGTGCCCACCAGCACCTGATCGGCCTTGAGCACGAGATCCTGCGTCACCTCGGATTTCGGAATGATCTTCGCCGTGCCGTAGTCGCCGAACATGATCTCCTTGCCTTCGCGCACCTGCATGGCAAGCTTGATGATCGGGTTGTCGCGCGCCTGCCGGTGGATGTCGGTCAGAAGGTAATCGGGCTCGTCATTGGTGAAATAACCACCGCCGGAAACCGGCGGCAGCTGCCCGGGGTCCCCGAGAACGAGGATCGGCGTGCCGAAGCTCATCAGGTCCTTGCCGAGCGCCTCATCGACCATCGAGCATTCGTCGACGATGATCAGCGCAGCCTTCGCGACCGGGCTCTGGCGGTTGATCGAGAACATCGGCGAGACCGAGGTCTTGCCGGTTTCCTCGTCGGAAACCTCCTCCTCGCCGCGCGGCCGATAGATCAGCGAATGGATCGTCTTCGCATTGGACGCGCCCTTGGAGCGCAGCACCTGTGCGGCCTTGCCGGTGAAGGCGGCAAACAGCACCTCGCCATCGACATGCTCGGCGAAATGACGCGCAAGCGTCGTCTTGCCGGTTCCGGCATAGCCGAACAGCCTGAACAGAGGCTTGCGCCCGGCCTTCAGCCACTGGCTGACAGCCTTCAGCGCCTCATCCTGCTGGGGTGCAAATTCCATGGAACGACGTGGCAGGATTCGGCGCCGGAGCGCAAGCCCGGCCGTGCGCTTTCCCGGCATGGACGGTCGACACGCCGCGATGCGAACGGCAAGGAAACACGCGAACCCGATGTCTCTCGGCTGGCTGCCGCCCCGGAACCTTGACTTCCCAGCGCCCATGGTTCTTAACGCGCTGACGACAGACACCCGTGCGTCACGCGCACCGGATGTCCCTCCTCCGGTCCGAGCCTCTCCGGTAAACGTCAGCGCCCCGGAGACGATCTGACCATCGCTTTCCCGCATGTCCTGCGCCGAACCTTCTTGTTTCGGCCGGAGATGCACGAGATCGGCTTGCCTGATGACATCACACCCCTCTCCTGTGAAGACCGGCCTTGCCCGGCGGTCGCACGGCGTCCAATGGCCGCTCTTGCTGGCCCTCTCGGTCGCCATTGCCGGCGGTCTCGAAGCACTCGGCATCCCGGCAGCGCTGCTGATGGGCCCCATGGTCGCCGGCGGCATCGTCGGGCTGAATGGCGGCACCATTCGCCTCAACCGTGTGTTCGTCCTCGCCTGCCAGACGCTCATCGGCACCATGATCGCGGGCTCCATCACCGGCGACATCGTCGGGACCTTCCTTGGAAACTGGCCGCTTTTCCTCGGCATCATCATCTGCGTCATCACCATGAGCACGCTGAGCGGCTACATGATCACCCGGCTCAACGTGCTGCCCGGCACGACCGCCATCTGGGGCTGTTCGGCGGGTGCCGCCACGACGATGATGGTCATGGCGGAAGCCTATGGCGCCGATGTGCGGCTGGTCGCCTTCATGCAATATCTCCGCGTGGTCTTCGTCGCGGCGGCGGCGGCCCTCGTCGCGCGCTACTGGGCAGGGCTGGAAGGCGCCAGCACCGCCATCGTCTGGTTCGCGCCGATCGCGGCGCTCTCGCTTGCCCAGACACTCGCCGTTGCCGTCTTCGGCGGCATGCTCGGCTGGTACTTGCGCATCCCGGCCGGCGTTCTCCTGATGCCTTTCCTCATCGGCGGACTGCTCAGCGTCACCGGCGCCGTTCACATCCATCTGCCCGAATGGCTGCTCGCCATCAGCTATGCCGCGCTCGGCTGGAACATCGGCCTCGGCTTCACCCGCCCGATCCTCGCCCATGCCCGCCGCGTCCTCCTGCCGACCGTCGCCTCCATCCTCGTGCTGATGGGCATATCCGGCCTCCTCGCCTTCATCCTGACGCAGACCGCCGGCATCGATCCGCTGACGGCCTATCTTGCGACAAGCCCGGGCGGCATGGACTCGATCGCCATCATCGCCGCCTCCAGCAATGTGGACCTATCCTTCGTCATGGCCCTTCAGACGGCGCGGCTCCTCCTCGTCATGGCCATGGGCCCGCCCCTCGCCCGCTTCGTGGCCAGGCGCGCCGGCGCCCGGCCACCCCTGGACTGACAGCTCTTCCGTCCGCCCCGCATGCGCCTATATCCTCCTGACGACACGGATAGGATACGCACGATGACGATGACCACCCCTTTACCCAGCACCACCTTCCCCAACGGCGTCTCGGTTCCCGTTCTCGGCCAAGGGACCTGGCACATGGGGGAAAGCCACGCCGCGCGCGCGGACGAAGTCTCCAGCCTCAGGATGGGTCTCGATCTCGGTCTGAGGCTGATCGATACGGCCGAAATGTATGCCGATGGCGGCGCGGAACACGTGGTGGGCGAGGCCGTTGCCGGTCGTCGCGACGACGCCTTCATCGTCAGCAAGGTGCTGCCCTCGAACGCCGCGCGCGCAAGGACGCTGCGCGCCTGCGAGGACAGCCTGAAGCGGCTCGGCACCGATCACATCGACCTTTACCTTCTGCACTGGCGCGGCGGCGTTCCCCTGTCCGAAACACTGGAAGCCTTCGAGCGCCTGCAGCAGGACGGGAAGATCCGTGCCTGGGGCGTCTCCAACTTCGATGTCGATGACATGGAGCAGGTCGAGGGCCTGGCGCCGGGCAGGATGGCGACCAATCAAGTTCTCTATAACCTCTCGCGCCGGGGCATCGCCTTCGATCTCGTGCCCTGGTGCGCTAAAAGGCGCGTGCCGATCATGGCCTATTCGCCTCTGGACGAAGGTCGTCTGCTCGGCAACGCCACCCTGAAGCGCGTTGCCGCCGCGCACGGTGCGACGGTCGCTCAGATCGCGCTCGCCTTCGTGCTGGCGACTCCGGACGTCATCGCCATTCCCAAGACCGGCCGACCCGACCGCATCCGCGAGAACCTCGCCGCGCTGGACATCCGCCTGACGGACGAGGACAAGGCGATGCTCGACGCCGCCTTCCCGCCGCCCACGCGAAAACGCCCTCTCGAAATGATCTGAACCGACAAAGGCCGCGCCTCCTTTTGGAAGCGCGGCCTTCGTGTGTGATTCGATGCTTGAGGGACCGGATTCCCTATCCGCAGAACCCGCCTCAAGCGCTTGAAAGACAAGGCATTCTTACATGCCCTGCGCACCGCGGTTCATCGCGGCGATGCCGGTGCGGCAGACTTCCAAGAGGCCGAGCGGCTTCATGACGGCGACGAACTGGTCGATCTTCGACGACTTGCCGGTAATCTCCAGAATGAAATGCTCCACCGTCGCATCGACCACCTTGGCGTGGAAGGCATCGGCAAGGCGCAGCGTCTCCGCGCGGTTCTCGCCCGTTCCCTTGACCTTCACCAGCGCAACCTCGCGCTCGATCGGCCGATCGTGGCCGAGCGAGCCGGCACGCACCGTCAGATCCACGACACGGTGAACCGGCACCAGCCGCTCGAGCTGCGACTTGATCTGTTCGAGAACATGCGGCGTCCCCCGCGTCACGATCGTGATGCGCGAGAGATGTGCTTCGTGCTCGGTCTCCGACACGGTCAGGCTTTCGATATTGTAGCCGCGCCCGGAAAACAGCCCGATCACCCGCGCCAGAACGCCCGGCTCGTTGGCCACCAGAACGGACAGCGTATGCTTCTCCGCAATCTCGGTTTCCTTGGCAATGAAATAGGCCGAGCCGGTCGGCTGTAGGTGGGCGTTCATGAGATAGGATCCTCCAGAATTTATCGAGCCAGTTCGACGCTGGCATCGGGTATGAGTTTCTTCGCACGGCGTACGAGATCGTGGTCGAAGGTCACGAAGGACATGGTTTCATCCGTGACAGAGAGGTGCACTGCATCGGCGAAATCCATGCCGGAGGCATGAAGATCGAGAACCCTCGCCAGCGCGTCCGGATGCTCGATTTGGACCACCTCTTCGATCAGCATCGATCTGAACAGGTCGTTGATGCGCACTGCGTCCACCTTGAAGACTTTTCGCAGCACCCACTCCGTTTCCAACAACACTGTCCAAACGACAAAAAACCGGGAGGTCATAAAGAGACGTTCAACGATCTCGTTCTGTTCGGTATCGTCAAGGACCAAGAGCCGGACGAGAACATTGGTGTCAATCGACAGCGTTTTCATCGACGCCTTTATCCCGCTGTCGCTGAACCCTGTCCCACCGCTGTTGGGCTTCATCGAGAATAGCTTGATCGATCATGTCGTCGGTGATCGCCGGACCATCGTACCGGATCCTCTTCGCCAAAAGGGTCTCCATGGCCATTTTCCGCATGTCCACCGTTTCCGGTGAGACGGCAGGCACAGGCTCCACAATCAATCGGCCGGCACTCTCCGTGATCTCCACTTCGGATCCTGGAAAAAGTCCCACGGCATCGCGGAGCGCCCGTGGCAGTTCCACCATTCCGGTCTCCGACATCCTCACTCTCGCCATGGCCTTCACCTCTCTCGAACGGGACGCCGCCACACTACCGCGTCCCGCCGGTGCAATCAAACCAGCTGCCGCCCCTTGGCGTCGATCGCGGTGGCGACCGCTTCGTCCGTGGCTTCGTCCGGCAGCAGCATCTCGTTGTGTGCTTTGCCCGACGGAATCATCGGGAAGCAGTTGGCAAGGTTCGCCACGCGGCAGTCGAAGATGACGGGCGCCGGGCTGTCGATCATGCGCAGGATCGCATCGTCCAGTTCGGCGGGCTTTTCACAGCGAATGCCGACGCCGCCATAAGCCTCCGCCAGCTTGACGAAGTCCGGCATGGCTTCCGTATAGGAGTTGGAGAGGCGGTTGCCATGCAGCAACTGCTGCCACTGGCGCACCATGCCCATGTACTGGTTGTTCAGGATGAAGATCTTGACCGGCAACCCGTACTGGACGGCGCAGGACATTTCCTGGATGCACATCTGGATCGAGGCATCGCCCGCGATGTCGATGACGAGGCTGTCGGGATGCGCGACCTGAACGCCGATGGCGGCCGGGAAACCATAGCCCATCGTGCCCAGGCCGCCCGACGTCATCCAGCGGTTCGGTGCTTCAAAGCCATAGAATTGTGCCGCCCACATCTGATGCTGGCCGACTTCCGTGGTGATGTAGGTGTCGCGATCCTTCGTCAGCGCATGCAGGCGCTGGATGGCGTATTGCGGCATGATGACGTCGTCGCTCGGCTTGTAGGACAGCGACTTGCGCCCCCGCCAGCGCGCGATGTCGCCCCACCAGTCGTTGAGCCGCGCCTTGTCGAGATCGGCCGATCCGGCATGCCAGAGGCGAACCATGTCCTCCAGGACCCGGCCGACGTCGCCGGCGATCGGAACATCGACGCGGACGATCTTGTTGATCGAGGACGGGTCGATATCGATGTGGATCTTCTTGGAGTTCGGCGAGAACGCGTTCAGCCGTCCGGTGATGCGGTCGTCGAAGCGCGCGCCGATGCAGATCATGACATCCGCGTCATGCATGGCCATATTGGCCTCGTAGGTGCCGTGCATACCCAGCATGCCGAGCCAGTTGGTGCCGGAGGCCGGATAGCAGCCGAGCCCCATCAGGGTCGAGGTGATAGGGAAATTGGTCAGCGACACCAGCTCGCGCAACAGACGCGTCGCGGCGTCGCCGGAGTTGATGACGCCACCACCCGAATAGATGATCGGACGGCGCGCCGTCTTCATCAGCGCGACGGCTTCCTCGATCCGGCGGATATCGCCATCGACCTTCGGCTGGTAGCTCGTCTGGATCGGAACGGCGGAGGGCGGGGTGTAGGTGCCCGTCGCGAACTGGATGTCCTTGGGAATATCGACCAGAACCGGTCCGGGACGGCCGGACCGCGCGATACGGAACGCCTCGTGAATGGTGGCCGCCAGTTCGTTGACGTCCTTGACCAGCCAGTTGTGCTTGGTGCAGGGGCGCGTGATGCCGACCGTGTCGCATTCCTGGAAGGCATCCGAGCCGATGAGCGAGCTCGGGACCTGACCGGACAGGCAGACGAGCGGGATCGAGTCCATCAGTGCGTCCTGCAGCGGCGTCACGGCATTGGTCGCGCCGGGGCCGGAGGTGACGAGCATGACGCCGACCTTGCCAGTGGACCGCGCATAGCCCTCGGCCATATGGCCGGCGCCCTGCTCGTGACGGACGAGGATGTGCTTGATGTCTTCCTGCTGGTGGATTTCGTCATAGATCGGAAGGACGGCACCGCCGGGATAGCCGAAGATGACCTCGACGCCATTGTCCTTGAGAGCGCGCAGAACGATTTCCGCGCCCGTCATCCTGTTATCCTTGCTCGCTGCATCCATTTCGCTATTTCCGCCCGACATGTCTCGATCCCGTGTTCTGCTTGTTCGAAGGCATAAAAAAAGGCCCCGTCAGGAGCCTTGGTTTGCGCATGGGTGGCTGTCGCCGGATGGTTACACCATCCTGCCCATGCGCGATCCCACCACAAGAATGATTGCTTGAATGTTCATGGGGCGCACTGATATCGGCATTCGGCCGCGCCGTCAACGCTTTTTACACCTTTGCCGGGCGGGCACCCTCTTGCGGCGGCCGCGCAAGACCCCGTCTCGATCAGCCCTGATACCGCAACGTCCTGACAACGTGGAAATCAAAAATAGCCAAAGGGAAACATCTTCTTAAAGTCCCTCGCTTACATTTCGTCCTGTAAGCGGGGTTGCGACGTGGTGAACAACGAACTTCAGGCCGACGGCCGGACAGCGGAGGCGGACAGGCGCGATACGGTCGCCCGGGGCAATCGCTTCCTCGGACGCGTCATCGCCTGCAACGGTTCCCGCGCGACCATTGCGGCCCTTGCCGAGAACGGCGAGACGTCGCTGACGGAACTCTGGTCCGTCGGGCGGCTGGTCTCCATCACGGTCGGCGTCAATCGCGTCGTCGCCCTGGTTTCCTCCATGCGCACGAGTGATGACAACTGGGCGGAGCAGCAGGACAACATCTTCCGCATCGATGTGGAACTTGTGGGCGAAGTTCGCGTCGACAGCGACGGGCACGAGGCCTTCTCCGCCGGCATCAGCCAGTATCCCTATCTCGGCGCCATCGCGCACCGCATCCGCACGGCCGATCTCGCGCGCATCTACGACACCGGCCGCGGCGGCAGCTTTTCCATCGGCAAGCTGACGCAGGACGAGAGCCTGGATGCGGCGATCCATATTCCCTCCATGCTCTCAAAGCATTTCGCCGTCGTCGGCACCACGGGTGTCGGCAAATCGACGGCCGTGACGCTGCTCCTGCGCAAGGCGATCGAGGCCGATCCCAAGCTGCGCATTCTTATCCTCGACCCCCACAACGAGTTCGCCGCCGCCTTCCCCGACCATGCCGTGGTCATCGACACCGACACGCTGGACCTGCCCTTTTGGCTGATGCGGCTCGAGGAGTTTGCGGAAGTCGTCTTCCGCGGGCGGCCCGCCGTTGCCGAGGAACTCGATATCCTGCGCGACCTTATTCCCGAGGCCAAGAAAGGCTTCAAGGGCGATGGCGGCCTGATGCGGCGGCAAACGGAGAAGAGCTCGCTGACGGCGGATACGCCCGTCCCCTATCGCATCGCCGACCTGATGGCGCTCATCGACGAGCGCATCGGCCGGCTGGAAGGCCGCACGGAAAAGCCGTCTCTCCGCTCGCTGAAGGTCCGCATCATGGCGGCGGTCAACGACCCGCGCTACACCTTCATGTTTTCCTCCAACACGATCAACGATACGATCCTGGAGACGATCGCCAAGATCTTCCGCATTCCCGGCGACGGTCGCCCCATCACGACGTTCCAGCTGGCCGGCATTCCCTCGGAGGTCGTCAATTCGGTCGCCTCGGTGCTCTGCCGCATGGCGTTCGAAATCGGCCTCTGGAGCAATGGCGGCGTCCATATGCTCGTCGTCTGCGAAGAGGCGCACCGCTACGTCCCGTCCGACCAGTCGCTCGGCTTCCTGCCGACGCGCCAGGCCATCGCCCGCATCGCCAAGGAGGGCCGCAAATACGGCGTCTCGCTCGGCATGATCACCCAGCGCCCGGGCGAACTCGATCCGACGATCCTCTCGCAGTGCTCGACGGTCTTTGCGATGCGCCTGTCGAACGATCGCGACCAGGACATCATCCGCTCGGCCATCCCGGACTCGTCCGTCTCGACCATGAGCTTCCTCTCCTCGATCGGAAACGGCGAGGCTATCGCCTTCGGCGAGGCCGTTTCCGTGCCGATGCGCATGCGGTTCGAACGGATACCTGAGAGCCGCCTGCCGAAGGCGGCCGGTGGGCTGATGAAGGCCGACGACGACACGCCCGCCAATGTGGACCTGCGCACGATCGTCGCACGGATGCGCGCAAGCTCCGGCGGCGAAGCAACGCCATTCTCACCCGGGGCCATCGGAGCCGGCAGCCTCGCGTTCGGCGAAAGCCTTGAGCCGCCGCCGCTTTCGCCGCGCGTGCCCGAGCGGTCCGAGAGCCCGAACCGAACGGAGATACCGGCCGGATCGAGCAGGCTCGAAAGCTATCGTCCTGACATGCTGCCGCGCGTCGAACCGCAGCACCCCGATCCCATATCCAATCCGCAGACCGACCGCTTCAACGCCTATCGCCGGCAGATCCTCGGCGGAGAAACCGACCGGCGCCCGCCCGAAGCACCCGCGCCGCAGGCACCGGACGACCCGTCGGCATCCCCGCGTACGCCATCCCTTCGCGAAAGCCTGCTCCGGAAGCCGCTCGGCAGCATGATCCGGAAGTAGGCTGACGCTTCTTCATCCGAGCGGCTCGATCACGGCACCACGCGCTCCCAGCGCTCGTCCAGCTGGTTGCGGAACCATGTCATCTGCCGCTTGGCATATTGCCGGGTTGCCGCAGACGCGGTCTCGATCACGCCGCGCCGGTCTATCTCCGCGCGCAGCATTGCCGCGATCTGCGGTACGCCGATTGCCTTCATGGCCGGCAGGTCGGGGGAGAGATCCTGCGCCAGAAGGCGCTCGACCTCCTCGATCGCGCCCTGGTCCAGCATCGTCTCGAACCGCCGGTCGATCCGCCGGCGAAGCTCGTCCCGCTCGGGCATGACGACCATCTTCAGGGCCCGGTCGGGATCCACCACCATGGCGCCGGGCGCCGCCTGAAAACCCCGGATGGAGCGCCCCGTCGCCTCGAAGATTTCGAGAGCTCGGACGATGCGCTGCCCATCCTCGGGCTTGAGCACGGCCGCCGTTTCGGGATCGCATTCCGCAAGCCGGGCATGCAGCGGGCCTGGCCCTTCCGCCTGAAGGCGGGCCCGCAGGCGCGAGCGGATCGCATCCGGCACATCCGGCATCTCGGACAATCCACCCGTCAGCGCCTTGAAATAGAGCCCTGTGCCACCGACGATGACCGGCATGCGGCCTTCCGCGCGAAGCTCGTCCACAAGCACTGTCACCTCCCGCAGCCATTCGCCGGTGGAATAGCTGTGGCCAGCCGGCACATGCCCGTAGAGCCTGTGTGGAACCCCGCCCATGTCTGCCTCCGAAGGCCGTGCCGTCAGCACGCGCAGCGTATCGTAGACCTGCATGCTGTCGGCATTGACGACCACGCCGCCGTGGTCACGCGCCAGCCGAACGGCCAGCGCGGACTTGCCGCTGGCAGTCGGTCCCGTTATCAGGATCGTGTCCTGTCCTCTTTCAAGGTTTTTCATCATGGCTCTCGTTGCCACGCTTGTCGCCAATCCGTCAAATCCGGTGCTGAGCGCGGCTCTCGGTGAAAAGGCCGCTGCGGCCGTTCCCGCCTCCGGTCTCTACTGGCTTGCCGACGGGGTCGCCTGCGATATCGCCCTGCGCGACGGCACCGACCCGGTCGAGGCCGAGCGGCGCTTGCGCGACGCCGTGGCCGGACAGCCCGTCGACGTCATCGTGCAGGATGCAGAAACCCGGCGCAAGCGCCTGCTGATCGCCGACATGGACTCGACCATGATCGGGCAGGAGTGCATTGACGAACTCGCCGCCGAAGTCGGCCTGAAGGAACAGGTCGCCGCCATCACGGCACGGGCCATGAATGGCGAGATCGCCTTCGAACCGGCCCTCATCGAACGCGTCGGCCTGCTGAAGGGCCTTTCGCTCGACGTCGTTGACGATGTGATCGCCAAGCGCATCACGCTGACGCCTGGCGGGATCGAACTTGTCGCCACGATGAAAGCGAAGGGCGCCTATACCGCCCTCGTCTCCGGTGGCTTTACCGTCTTCACGGGGCCGATCGGCGAGCGCATCGGCTTCGACGAGAACCGCGCCAACCGGCTCGTCGTCGCGAACGGCGTTCTCGACGGCACGGTGGAAGAACCGATCCTCGGCCGGCAGGCCAAGGTCGATGCGCTGATCGAGATCACGGACCGCCTCGGCATCACGCCCGAGGATGCGATTGCGGTCGGCGATGGCGCCAACGATCTCGGCATGATCAAGCTGGCCGGCTCGGGCGTCGCCCTGCATGCAAAGCCAACGGTCTCCGCCGAGGCGAAGATCCGCATCGACCATGGCGACCTCACCGCGCTCCTCTACATCCAGGGCTATCGCAAAACGGATTTCGTCACACCCACCGGCCGCGCATGATCATCACGCAAACAGAACGCCTTCGCATCCGCAACAGGTTGGACTCGGATCGGGATCTCTTCTTCGAGATCAACAGCGATCCGGAGGTCATGACGTTCTTCCCGTTCCGCAGGGATCGCGCGGATGCCGACGCCCTGTTCGACCGGAACCGCCAAGCCATCGCGGACACGGGCTATGGCTTCTTCGCGCTCGCCTTGCAGGAGACCGACGAGCCTATCGGCTTCTGCGGCTTGGCCATTCCGGATCTCGCTCCGATTCTGCCGATCGGCACCGTTGAGATCGGCTGGCGCCTGGCGCGGCGCTACTGGTCGAAAGGCTATGTGACGGAAGCGGCAAGCGCCCTGCTCGCCTTCGGGTTCGAGACGCGCGGGCTTGAAGAGATCGTCTCTTTCGCGGTCGCCGACAATGATCGCTCCATTGCCGTGATGAAGCGCATCGGTCTTACCCGCGATATCGACGGCGATTTCGAGCATCCGCGCGTGCCCGACACCCATCCGCACCTCAAACACCACGTGCTCTATCGCCTGAAGCGTCCAGAGTGATCGTGGGCCTCCGACCGGAGGCCCAGCGTTTCCGGCGCGATGTCCCCGCTACTCGATGCGCACCGTGACGAAGCGCAATTCGCCGGTCTTGTTGGAGATCATCAGCAGGGCATTGCGGCGCCCGTCTGCCTTCAGCTCCTCGATCCGTGCGGTCACGTCCTCGGGTGTCTTCATGGCTTCCTGGCCGATCTCCACGATCACGTCGCCCGCCGTGATCCGCCGCTCGGAAGCCGCCGAGCCCTGAGCAACGTCCGTGATGACGACTCCCTCGACATCGTCACCGATGCCAAAGCTGCGGCGATTCGGCGCCTCCAGCAAGGCCAGCTTCATGCCGAGCACCTCGTCGGATTTCGGCAGTTCGGCGGCCGGCGGCTCTGCCTGATCCGTCCCTTCCGGGCTGCCCGCACCGCCTTCGCCCTCGCCCTCGCCCTTGGTCGCCGGCGCGTCGTCCGAAGACCCCGGCGCATCCTCCGTCGAGGTCTCGGCATTCGCGACATCGGCATCTTCCAGCCGGCCGAGCGTGACCTGCACGGTCATCTCCTTGCCGTCCCGGATGACGATGACATCGACAGCCTTGCCGACGGGGCTTTCCGCCACCACGCGGGGCAGGTCGCGCATCTCCGCCACATCGCGACCGTCGAACTTGGTGATGACGTCGCCGCTCTTGATTTCACCCTTGGAAATCGGCCCGCCCTCGATGATGCCGGCGACGAGTGCGCCGCGCGGCGTGTCCATGCCGAGGCTTTCGGCAATATCGTCGGTGACCGGCTGGATGCGCACGCCAAGCCATCCCCGCCGGGTCTCGCCGAAATCCTTCAGCTGGGTGATGACGTTGGAGGCGAGCTCCGTCGGAACGGAAAAGCCGATGCCGATCGAGCCGCCCGAGGGCGAGATGATCGCCGTGTTGATGCCGATGACCTCGCCCTTCATGTTGAAGAGCGGGCCACCCGAATTGCCGCGGTTGATGGCAGCATCCGTCTGGATGAAATTGTCGTAGGGGCCGGCATTGATGTTGCGCCCGCGCGCCGAAATGATGCCGACCGTGACCGTGCCGCCGAGGCCGAACGGGTTGCCGATCGCCATCACCCAGTCGCCGATCCGCATTGTGCGGCTGTCGCCGAGCGGCACCGCCGTCAGCGGCTTCTTCGGCTCGACCTTCAGCACAGCAAGGTCGGTCTTGGTGTCCGTGCCGATCAGCTTCGCCTTCAGCTTGGAGCCGTTGGCGAAATTGACCTCGATGTCATCGGCCCCTTCGATCACGTGGTTGTTGGTCACGATGTAACCGGTGGGATCGATGACGAAGCCGGAGCCGAGCGATTCGACCTTGCGGCCGGGCGCACCCTGCCCGTTCTGTCCCTTGAAGAATTCGTCGAAGAAATCCTGGAACGGCGAACCCTGCGGCACCTTCGGCATCGGCGTGTCGTCGTCCGTCTTCACATTCTGCGAGGTGGAGATGTTGACGACCGCATCCAGAAGGCCAGCGGCGAGATCGGCCACCGAATCCGGCCCCTGCGCGGCACGTGCCTGCGGAGGGATGGAGGGCGACGGCTGCGGCGGAACCGGCAGCGGCCCGGTGGCCGTGGGCGGCGCGATCGGCTTGGCGACCTGGGCCATCGCTTCGAACGGGCCTGCGAAGACGAGAGCCGTCGACAGGGCAAGCGCCGCCGTCCGGGTGAAGCTGGAGCGGTGTGATCCCATGAAGTCCTCGTTTCGGAAAGATAAGCCGTCGGTTCACCGATACCTTACCGGGAGCACGGCGGAAGGAAAAGCCTCGGGCGCGCGACACGCGCGGTGCGGAAGCAGATAGAGGCCCATCCGGCAGTCCGATGTCCTGCGCCCGCATGAAAGCGAAGATAAGGCGCAAGCCCGACCCGTCCAGTCATCTTTTCGTTATGGTGCGGATGCGACACGGCACCGCATGCCATCCGGTGCCGTGGCCCTTGCGCCGACATCGCCCGGGCGTCATAAGCGGCGAAACTCACACGCAAGCGCGGGGGCGCGCCAGAGGGGATACAACCATGAGCATTGTCGTCAGGGATAGCAACGGAACCGCACTCGCCGATGGTGACTCGGTCACGCTGATCAAGGATCTCAAGGTCAAGGGGACCTCGGTCACGCTGAAGCGCGGCACGCTGGTCAAGAACATCCGCCTGACGGACGATCCGGCGGAAGTCGAATGCAATGCGGAAAAGGTCAAGGTCTCGTGCTGCGCACGGAGTTCCTCAAGAAGGCCTGACCGTCGGAAAACGTGTCGCGCTCAGACCATGACCTCGTGGCCATGGGCCTTGAGCGCGGCGACGGCCTTGTCGAGGTCGGAGCCGAGAATGAAGATGTAATCGGTGCTGAAGGTCGAGTTCGCAAATAGGCCGACGCCGGCGGTCGACAGCGGCTCCAGCACGGACGACAGGATGCCGGGAATATCGAAGGCGAAGTGTTCCTCGATCCGCAGGCACCGCCAGCCGTTCGACGAGATCACCCCGGTCGGCACGCGCGCGGCGCGACAGACGAGCGTCATTTCCTCGCGCGACGAGGAGACCGACCAGAAACCGGCGCCGGGCAGCCATTCCGGCAGCGGGGAGCCGACATTCAGCCGGGTGATCGAATATTCGGCTTCAACCAGCCGGATCAGCAGTTTGCGAGACATTCATACCCCTCGATACGCCGGCCCGGATCGAGGGCCCAAAGAGCGGGCCTGACGGGTAGCAAGCGTTGTGGACCTAACGTCTGCTGCGCTTGAAGCAGCAGGTCAAACCATTCGGTGAGGGCCTGACATGGGAGATGCCGCCCTGCAAGCCTGCCCTGCCATCCCTAGCGCATGCCGTCAAGAACGAAGGGGCCGGCATCGCTGCCGGCCCCGTCTTTTGTGATGCGGTTCGTTTCGCTCAGTTCGCGGCCGGTGTCGCGGGGGCTGCAGGTGCAGCCGGAGCCGACGGTACCGCCGCGGACGGCAGAGGCGCGCCTTGCGAACTGTTGAAGAAGCGGAAGAACTCCGAGTCCGGCGAAATCACCAGCGTGGTGTCCGGGCTGGCGATGGCCGCGCCGTAAGCAGTCATCGAGCGATAGAACTCGAAGAAGCTCGGATCGCGGGAGAACGCATCGGCGAACACGCGGGTCCGCTCGCCTTCGCCTTCACCGCGCAGGATTTCCGCATCCCGCTGGGCTTCGGCCACGATCTCGACGACCTGGCGGTCGGCGATGGCGCGGCGGCGCTGGCTCTCTTCATTACCGCGGGCGCGGATGAGTTCGGCCTCGGCCAGACGTTCCGCCTTCATGCGGTCGAAGGTCTGCTGCGAGACTTCCTGCGTCAGGTCGGTGCGGCGGATACGAACGTCCTGAATGTTGAGACCGAGCGATTCGGCATCGTTCTTCAGGTCGGCACGGACCTCCCGCATCATCGAAGCACGCTCTTCGGACAGTGCCGATTCGAAGCCGCGCAGACCGTAGACACGGCGCAGCGACGAATCGAGACGCGTGCGAAGCCGGGCTTCGGCCGAGGACCGGTCACCGGAGACCGTCTCGCGGAAGCGGCGCGGATCCTGGATACGATAGACGACGAAGGCATCGACCTCGTAGAATTTACCGCCGGAAACCTGGACGCGGATGTTGTCGAGGTCGAACCGCAAGGCCTGGTCCTCGACATACTGGACGCGATCGGCGTCCATGAAGGCGAAGGGCAGCTTGAAGTAGAGGCCCGGCTCGGTCTTGACGTCCTGGATCTGACCGAAGCGGACGACGACCGCCTGCTGGCGCTCCGTGACGACGAAGACGGAGGAATAGACGACCATCAGGATGACCGCGAGAGCGATCAGAAAATAGGGAAGACGGCTATTCATCAGTTGCCTCCTCCGACCTGCGGGGCCGGTCGGCCGATTTCGGTCAGCGGCAGGTAGGGCAGCACGCCCTGGCCGTTGCGCTCGTCGAGAATGACCTTCTTGGACTTGCCGAGAACCTCCTGCATGGTTTCCAGATACAAACGCTTGCGCGTCACGTCCGGAGCCTGCGCATAGGCATCGTAGACCGAGACGAAGCGCTGCGCCTCACCCTCGGCTTCCTTGACGACGCGGTCCTTGTAGGCGGCGGCTTCTTCACGATTCTGGGCCGCCTGACCGCGGGCCCGGCCAAGCACCTGGTTGGCGTACTGGTTGGATTCCTCGACGAAACGATCCTCGTCCTGCTCGGCGCGCTGCACCTCGTCGAACGCATCGGCAACCTCGCGCGGCGGAGCCGCATCCTCGATCGCGACGGTATTGACGGAGATGCCGGCGCCATAGGTGTCCATGGTCGCCTGAATCGTCGCCTTGACGTCCTGCGCGATCGCCTGACGGTTGTCGCGGAAGATGTCCTGTGCCGGACGACGGCCGACGACCTCGCGCATGGCGCTTTCGGCGACCTGCTGCAGGGTGTTGGCGGGATCCTCGACGTTGAAGAGATAGGCTTTCGGATCGGTGACCGAAAACAGCACCGAGAACTGGACGTTCACGATGTTCTGGTCGCCCGACAGCATCAGGCCGGCCGACGACGGGTCGGCCGAGACCGACTTGCTGCCGATGTTCTGCTGCTGCTCGGTGACCTTGACGAGCTCGACGGTTTCCAGCGGCCAGAAATGATAATGCAGGCCCGGCATCGAGATCTCTTCCTTCGGCTTGCCGAAGCGCATCTCGACGCCACGCTCGTCCGGCTGGACGGTGTAGACGGAATTGATGAGGATGAAGCCGACGATCAGCAGGCCGATGATGGCGGCAACGCCACCATTGAAGCCGCCGGGAACGACGTTCTTCAGCTGATCCTGACCCCGGCGCAAGATCTCTTCGAGATCCGGCGGACCGCCATTGCCGCGACCACCGCCGCCGCCACGCGGGCGATTGGGACCTTGGCCCCACGGGCCCTTGTTTCCACCACCGCCATTGCCGCCGTTACCGCCGCCGCCGCCCCAAGGACCACCGCCGCCGCCGTTCTGATTGCTCCAGGGCATTCATACCTCTTTCGTTACACTCCCACCTCCGGCAATCGGCGGAACCGACTGGGAAGTAAACCCGTTATAGGTATCGCCCCGAAGCCTTTCAACGCGGCGCGTCATAACTTTGGCGTTAACAAGGCAATTTCGTTCCGTTTATTGCTAAAGTTCGAGCGAAGCGGCGTCGGGGTCCGGCACGGCCTTCGTCCGCCGGCGCCAGGTCGTGAAGACAACGCTGTGGCTGTCCGTCTCGCCGCGCGGCGGTGCGACCTCGGAAACCTTCTCGAAGAGAGACGCGTCGATCGTCGGAAACACCGTATCGCCCTCGATTTCCGCCTCGACCACCGTCATCTGGATGATGTCGGCAATGGACATCGCGTCACGATAGACCTGCCCGCCCCCGATGATGCAGATGTCGTCCACACCAAGGCCGTCCGCCTCCGCCTGCGCGCGTTGAACGCCCTCTTCCAGCGAGCCTACCCGCTCGGCGCCCTGCGCCACAAAGCCGGCGTCGCGCGTGATGACGATGTTCGGGCGGCCCGGCAGCGGCCGGCCGATCGATTGCCACGTCTTGCGGCCCATCACCACCGGCCGTCCGAGCGTTAGCGCCTTGAAGTGCTTGAGGTCGGTCGGCAGGCGCCACGGCATGTCCCCGTCCCGGCCGATCACGCCGTTGCGCCCGGCCGCCACCACGATGACGACTTTTGCGGCCGTCATACCGCGATCGGCGCCCGGATCGCCGCTTCCGCCTCGTAGCCGATGAGCTGGAAATCCTCGTAGCGGAACGCGAACAGGTCTTTGATCTCGGGGTTCAGCCGCATGACGGGCAGCGCCTTTGGCGTCCGGGTCAGCTGCAGCCGCGCCTGCTCGAAATGGTTGCTGTAGATGTGCGCGTCTCCCAGCGTGTGCACGAAATCCCCCGGCTCCAGCCCGGTCACCTGCGCCACCATCAGCGTCAGCAACGCGTAGGAGGCGATGTTGAAGGGGATGCCGAGAAAGATGTCGCCCGAGCGCTGATAGAGCTGGCAGGAGAGCTTGCCCTCCGACACGTAGAACTGGAACAGGCAATGGCACGGCGGCAGCGCCATCTCGTCCACCAGTGCAGGGTTCCAGGCGGAAACGATATGCCGGCGGGAATGCGGATTGGTCTTTAGCCCCTCCACCAGCTGAGCGATCTGGTCGATATGCCGCCCGTCGGGTGCCGGCCACGAACGCCACTGGTAGCCGTAAACGGGGCCGAGGTCGCCTGCCTCGTCGGCCCATTCGTCCCAGATGCTGACGCTGTTTTCCTTCAGATAGGCGATGTTCGTATCGCCGCGCAGGAACCACAAGAGCTCGTGGATGATCGAGCGCAGATGCAGCTTCTTGGTCGTGAGGACCGGAAAGCCCTCGGAAAGGTCGAAGCGCATCTGATAGCCGAACACCGAGCGCGTGCCTGTCCCGGTCCGGTCGCTGCGGTCGGAACCGGTATCCATCACATGGCGAAGGAGGTCGAGATATTGTTTCATGATCGGCTGTCCGCAAACTTCAGGTCCGCACGAGAATAAGGGCTGTGACGCCGCCGCGATAGGCCCCGCGCCGCGTTGTCCCGGCCTTCCGGCGCCGGCTCGCGGCGAAGCGCGTCGTCCGTGACCAGCACGGCCGAAAAACCACCTTGAGCAACGGTCACAGACCTGACATTCACACCATTTATCATTTTCGAATGAACGCCGGAACCTTTTACCCTCCCGCGTGTTCCCCGGCACCTTGATCTTACCCGTCATCCGGGCAGCGTCTCCTCCCGGCGTTTGCCCGACCTGCATCCCCTTTTACGAAAGCGCGCTCATGACCGTCCGTTACAAGCTTGGCTGCACCCTCAGCTACGAGGTTCGCGAACCCACCGTGTTCATCTTCAACGTCGAAGTCGCCAAGCTGCAGCGCCATCACGACCTGGTGGAAACGCTGACGATCAGCCCCAAGGGCCCGCGCTGGACCTACACCGTGCCCGAGGAGCAGAACCGCTACTTCAAGATCGATGCGGCCCCCGGCCCGCTCGAAATCAACTATGCAGCCGAAGTGACGCTCGACGTCTTCCGCGCCGACCCGGCCACGATCAACGAGACGCCGCTGTCGGACATCCCGCTCGACATCATGCCGTTCCTCCTGCCTTCGCGCTTCGTCTCCTCCGACCGTCTCGCCGCCTTTGCCATCCGCGAGTTCGGCGCCCTGCCCAAGGGACACGAGCGCGTGACGTCGATCTGCAACTGGATCTACAACAACATCGACTACCAGCGCGGCTCCTCCAACGGCCAGACGACGGCCGATGAAAGCCTGCTTCTGCGCGCCGGCGTCTGCCGCGACTTCTCCCATATCGGCATCGCCTTCTGCCGCGCGCTCGGCATCCCCGCCCGCTTCGTCAGCTGCTACGCCTACGGCCTGCGCCCGTCCGATTTCCATGCCGTCTTCGAAGCCTATCTGGATGGTCGCTGGTGGCTATTCGATGCGACGCGCCAGGCCAATCTCGATGGTCTCGTGCGCATTGGCGTCGGCCGCGATGCCGCCGAAATCGCCTTCTGCACGCCCTTCGGCCTGATGGATCCCGGCGCCGTGAACATCACCATCGAACATGCCGACGGCTCGCCCGAAAAGCCCGGCCGCACGATCGACGCCATCTCGACGGACGACCGCATCGAGATCGCCGAAATCGAGCAGGACGCCGCCTGAGCGTACGGCCCTTGAGGTCGTCGGGAATACGGATGCGACAGGGCACCCTGCTTTTCGGCGGCGGTGCCCTTTTTCCATGCGCTTTGCCCTTTTCATCGGCTGCGGGAACGCCTATATCACTCCTGCCGTCGCAAGGCGGATATGGCAATAAACTGTCGGTGTAATAAACCTATTGGACCCGGGGGCGGTACCCGGCGCCTCCACCAAAAACCGGCCTTGAGATGTCTGGAAACAGCATGTCGATAGGGCGAAGGCCGAAACGGCCGGCTTTTGATGGGGGCGAAATAGGATCGACAAGGGCGTAAAGATCGAACTTTTGCTCGGCATTGTACCACCGTTATCGGGCTCAAACAGTAGTTGCAAACGACAACTATGCGGAAGCTCGTCTCGCTGCTTAATCGCGGTGTGACACTTCAAATCAAGTCCTTCCGGTTCGCACCGTAAGGCGGGGTTCGGAGGTACCTGGCAACAGAAACCTCCACTTTTCCCCACACCATCACGACCACACGGAGCCATGCTCCGGACGCATGCGCGGCGATGCCAATTCCCGGCCTGCGACCGCTGCGCCTTGAAATCGTCTATCAATAGTGCAAATGGTTTGGTGAACGACACGCCGTCGGACGCCGCTCGCGCGGCTCATGGCAGCGCACACTGAAACAGCTAGGCAAGACGGGGATCCGATGGGCCAGGACCATATCCGCTACGACATTCTCGCACAGGACGCGCTGCGTGGCGTCATCCGCAAGGTTCTGAGCGAGGTTGCAGCGACCGGTCACCTTCCGGGCGATCACCACTTCTTCATCACCTTCCTGACCGGCGCCCCCGGTGTCCGTATCTCCCAGCATCTGAAATCCAAATATGCCGAGCAGATGACCATCGTCGTGCAGCACCAGTTCTGGGAGCTGAAGGTGACGGAATCCCTGTTCGAGATCGGCCTCTCCTTCTCCGATACGCCGGAAAAGCTGGTCATTCCGTTCAACGCGATCCGTGGTTTCTACGACCCATCGGTGAATTTCGAGCTGGAGTTCGACGTGGCGGTCGCCGAAGACGAGGATGCGGAAACGGAATCCGCCGAGATCACCGCCTATCCCGGCGTCACCGTCGAGCGGCCGGGCGTGAGCCTCGAGCGCGACGACGATGCGGACGCGGAAGCGCCGAAGACCGACGACGGCAAGCCCGGCGCGTCCGTGGTCTCCCTCGACGCATTCCGCAAGAAGAACTGACGCATCATGACGGGCGACGTCGTCAATCTGCGCCAGTTTCGCAAGCAGAAGTCGCGCGCGAACGACGAAAAGACGGCGGAGCAGAACCGCATCAGCTTCGGCCGCACCAAGGTCGAGAAGGCGCTGACGAAGGCCCTGAACGAAACGTCCGAACGTCGGCTGGATCAGGGGCGGCGGGAGACGGCACCCTCGACCGGCAGGTGGGATGAGGACGGCCCAGACAAGGACGGGCGGGGCAAGGACGGGCAGGACAAGGATTGATCCGCTCAAAGCCTCGCGACGGGCGCCCCGCGACGAGCACGGTGCCTCAAACGCCCAAACGGCCGCACGGGCCATGCTGAAGAAACACTCCGCCACCCTTCACGGTCACCGCACGAGCTTTTCGCTGGAAGACGTCTTCTGGCAGGAGCTGAAGGCCATTGCCGCCGCCCGCGCCGTTCCCCTCGCCCGCCTCATCGCCGAGATCGACGATGCGCGCCCGGCTGACAGCAATCTCTCCTCCGCACTGCGGGTGCACGTGCTCGCCTGGGTGAAGTCCGAAGCGGCACGCTTTTCCGGACCCGAAACAGGCGAAACGCCACAGGCCTGAGCCTTGGGCGACCGCCTGCCCGGCGCGTGCGATCACCGGGGCCTCACGCCCGGCAATGTCTGGAAGTTGAGCCTATCTGGGATCGTCCCCGGTGCCGGCAGGGTGCCACCCCGCTCCACCTGTTCGCCGGGATCGACCGGCATCAGGCGCCGCTGGCGCTCCTGTTCCGCAGCCCGTGCGGCATCGCGCGCCTCTGCTGCGGCCTTCTTCTCCGCGGCCATGCGTTCTGCCTGCGCGGCCCACTGGTCGGCAATGGCTTTCGCCTCCGCGGCAGCCTTGGCGGCGGCGGCCGCACGCGCTTCCGCCTCCGCCTTTTGCCGCGCCGCTTCCTCGAGCGCGAGCGCACGGCGGCGCTGCTCTTCCGCGGCACGCACGCGCTCCGCCTCACGCTCCTCGGCCCGCGCCTTGTAGAGCGCAGCCTCGCGGCGCAGGCGCTGCTTCTCCAGCACGTTCGCCTGAAGGATCTCGACCCGGCGCCGCTCGCGCTCGAAGGCGCGCAGCGACAGGAAGCTTGCGAGTTCCCCGGTCTGCAGCTGGAAGCCCGGCGCCTCCAGCGCGCCCGTATAGGAGAGTTCCACCTTGGGCTCGGCCCCGGCAACGGTCTGATCGCCGACATTGAAGACGACCTGCAGGGCGGCATTCAGCGTCTGGTCGGGCAGCGACACCTCGGCATCGCCGGTCACCGTCGCACCCTCGACCTTGGACGTCACGTTCTGTGCGCGCAGCGTGCCGCCGGCGATGCTGAAGGGCACCTTGACCGTGCCGAGGGCGGCGTCGCCGGAAAGAATGGCCGGACGGGTGATCGGCTCGACGGCCGCCGGCGTGATCTCGCCCTCCAGCCGGTCGGCACCGGCGAGAATGGCGGGAAGCGCGCCGACATTCAGTCCGCGCACGGTGAAATCGGTAAGGTTGACCGCACCGGACCCGCTGGCGGATTCAGCCATGCCCTTCGCCGTCTTGCCCGAAGCCTCCAGCGCCAGCGACAGGTCGAACCGGCCATTGGCGACGGACGCGCCGGATGTCTTCCACGCCGCGGCCGAGAGATCGCCGCCGGCAAGGTCGAGCCGCGCCTGAAGGAAGCCGGACCCGTTGCCATTGCCGAGCAACATCCGCCCGGACATCTTGCCGCCCAGCCATTCCCCGGCCGCATCCGAAATTTCGAGCTGGTCGCCCTTCCAGACGGCCTTGCCGATCATGTTGGAAATGGCGCCGTAGACACCAGGCCAGACCTGTCTGGCGGTGAGATCAAGCGCGACGTCGTATCCGCTCCAGGTCACCGGTGCGACCGCCGATGTCGCCAGCGTTCCCTCCAGCGGGTCCTGAACAGGCCCGAGCAGACCCTCGGCAGCCCAGGCAAGATCGAGCGTATCGAGCGCCAGTTGACCGGTCGCCTTGCCGGACACGGTGCGGTCGAAGGCGATCTGTCCGGAAAAACCATTCCGGTCCGCCTTGCCCTCCATGGCGGACAGCGTGACCGCCTCCGGCGTCACGGTCACGTCGCTCTTCAGGCTCACCGGCAGGCCTGTTCCCGTCTGCGGCAAGGCGATGCCCTGTACCAGGAGGAAGGGCTCGAAATCCTGACTTTCCAGCGTCACCTTGGTCTGGCCGCTGAGGAAGCGGTCGCGCGACAGGTCGATCTCGCCGCTGGCGTTGAGCGCCGTCTTCTCCGTCGTGAAGCTGAGCGTTCCCGAGGCCTTGTCGCCCTCCGTGCTCTGCAGCTTGATGGAGAGAAGGCCGTTCGCATCCGTGTCGAACGGCAGCGGGTCGAAGCCCGCCTGGCCGAGCAGTGCAAGGCTCGACGGGTTTTCGAGCGTCGCTTCGAGGAAGATGCCTTGCCCGGCGAGCGCCTGCGCGATCGTCGGCGCCTGATAGTTCGCAGCAACGCGGCTGCCGCCGGCCGTGCCGACGATGCCGAAGGTCACCGGCGCGTCGCCCTCGCGGCTGCCCGCCGTCAGCGTCACGTCCAGCGCTGCATCATTGTAGTAGCCGCCGCTGCGGGCGAGCCGTGTGAGGATCGGATGGGCCGCCGCGTGCCGCTCGACCATCTGGAAGAACGAGGTCATGTCTGGCGCGGCGATCTTCATCTTGGCGGACACGATCGGCGCGGCCAGCGTGCCGCCTATGCGCCCGGAGGCCGCAAGCTGCGCGCCGGCGATGCTGCCGATGGAGGCGCGCTCGGCCTGCAACTGCCCGTTTTTGAGCGTCGCCACCAGCTGCACGTCCCGCGCTTCTTCGCCGAGCGCCAGCAGCGTATCGGCGGAGATATCGGCGGCGATCGTGTGCGACAGCAGCGTTTCGTAGGAGGCATCCCCTGCCACCAGCCCGGTCAGCGCCTGCAAGGCTTCCAGATCGATACGGTTACCCTTCAGCTGCACGGACAGCGTCGGGGGTACGCCGTTCAGCGCCTGCCGCTCCACGCGCCCGTTCAGCGTCGCCGGACCCACCGCGACTTCCAGGCGTTCGAACTGCTGCAGCGTGTCCGTCAGGTTGACGGTGGCCGAGAAGCCTGCCGTGCGAAGCCGGCGGATCGCAGGATCGACCGAGCCGGCGAGCCATGACGCAAGCCCCGAGGGCTGGTTGGACGCCACGAGAAGATCGCCGCGGAAGGCGCGCTGGCCGGACAGATTGAGCCGGCCCTTGGCCTCGAGCTGCGTCCGTCCGGGAAACTGCGCCACGGCATTGTCGATCATCCAGCCGGCGCCATCCGGGCGAAGGTCCAGCCGCACGTCGCGCACCGTCGTGTCGCCGATGACGATGGCGGGAAGCTTCAGGCTCGCCCGGCCCGGCACCTGCGGAATGGGGATGTTGGCGATGATCTCCATCATCGCGGACAGCCGCTGGCGGATGGAGATCGCGGGATCGCGCCCGGTCTTGCCGGCAGCGCCCGCCTTGCCGCCGATGCGGCTGACGTCGATCTGCTGGCCGTCGGCCAGAAGCAGGAATTCCGGCATCTTGCCGGTGTCGAGCGTCGCCTCGCCGGTCACGAGATAGGGGTCGTCGCGCGGGCCGACCTCGACGCGGTAGTCCGGCACGCGGATCCGGTCATTGGTCAGTTCGAACTGTCCGTTGATTCTGAGCGCCGCCGCATCGTCCTCGCGCTTCGGGGCGTCGGCAGGCCGATTCTCCGTCATGGTGAACTTGCCCTGATAGACCGGGCGGAATTCAACGATCTTCAGCTCGCCATCGAGATCGACGCCGAACGGCCGCTTGTCGGGCGTGAGCCGTGCCCGCAGCGGCAGTCCGCCACCCTCGAGCGGCTCGCTGCTGGAAAAGGAAAAGCTGCCGGCCTCGCCATCGAGCGCCGCCCGGCCCTCAACCTTCCAGGGGCCGGCAAGGGTGCGCGCCGAAAGATCGGCGTTTAACCCCGTGACTTCGCGCGTACGCCCGGTCTGCTCGTCGATGAACTCGATTTCGCCATCGGTGATCTCGACGTTTTCGAGCACCACGGTCTTTGCGGGGATGGCGGCACGGCGACCCCGGGCCCAGTCGAGCGTACCATCCGGCAGAAGCCGCATCTTCGCCTTGGGCTTGTCCAGCCGCATGTCGAAGATCAGCGCCTCGCCGGACAGAAACGGCGCAAGCTCGGCATCCATGGAAAAATGCTCGACCTGCACCAGCGGCGCGCCGGCTTCGGTCTCGCCGATACGGACGTCGTTGAGCGTCACGGAGGGAAAGGGGATCAGCCGCGCATCGACGCTGCCGTGGACGACGACCGGCTGCCCGATGATCCGGCCGGCCTCGCGCTCGAAATCCTTGCGGAAATCCGTCCAGTCGATGAACAGCGGCGCGATCAGCGCGGCAAACAGCGCGAGCACAAACAAACCGCCGACGATGACGAAAATACGCGAAAGCACCGAGCCTTACGTCCTGTCCGATCCTGCCACCCAGCCCACAGCGGGCCGGTGTATCCTCTTGGCCTTTGCCGCCTTGCACCCCGCGTCGTCAAGGACGTCACGATACCGGCCAGCGCACATCAAATATCTGCCGTCGTTCCCGTGCGGGCGAGGCACCGCGCAGGCGATGCAGTAGCATGGCACGGCGGCAAATTCTCGTTCATCGCGTAAAAATCTTACCCGGATTGAAGATTCCCGTGGGGTCGATCGCAAGCTTGACCTGCCGCATCAGATCGAGCGCATCGCCAAGCTCCGCCTCCAAGAACGGCATCTTACCCTGCCCGATGCCGTGTTCGCCCGTGCAGGTTCCGTCCATGGCCAGCGCCCGCGCGTTCAGTCGCTCCACGAAAGCTTCCGCCCTGTCGACAAAGGCCGGATCCTTGTCGTCAAACAGCAGACCGACATGAAAGTTCCCGTCGCCGGCATGGCCGACGATGGGCGCGATCAAGCCGTTTTCGCGGATATCCTCCCGTGTCGCCTCGACGCAGTCCGCGAACCGCGAGATCGGCACGCAGACGTCTGTCGAGAGCATAGCGAAATCGGGCCGAAGCGCCTTCTGCGCCCAATAGGCATCATGCCGCGCCTTCCACAGCACCGCGCGCTCGTCGGCATTCGAGGTCCAGCTGAAAGCGCTGCCGCCGAAGGTCTCGACGATCTCCGCGAAGGCCGAAGACTGCAGCGCAACGCTCTCCGGGCTGCCGTGGAATTCCACGAAGAGCGTCGGCATCTCCGGCAGGTGCAGACCGGAATAAGCGTTGCTCGCCTTCACCTGCGTCTCGTCCAGAAGCTCGATGCGCGCAACGGGGATGCCGGACTGGATCGTGAGAATGACGGCGTTGCAGGCGGCACCCACATCCGGAAACGCGCAGACACCGCCCGCGACCGTCTCGGGGATGCCATGCAGCCGCAAGGTGACCGAGGTCAGCACGCCGAGCGTGCCTTCCGCGCCGACGAACAGCCGCGTGAGATCATAGCCCGCCGACGATTTGCGCGCCCGGTGCGCGGTGCGGATCTCGCGCCCGTCGGCGATGACGGCAGTGACCGCAAGAACGTTTTCCCGCATCGTGCCATAGCGCACCGCATTGGTTCCCGAGGCGCGCGTGGATGCCATGCCGCCGATCGATGCATTGGCGCCGGGATCGATCGGGAAGAACAGTCCGGTCGCGCGCAGGTCACGGTTCAGGTCCTCGCGCGTGATGCCCGGCTCCACCGTGCAGTCGAGATCGCTTTCGTTGACGGAGAGCACGCGGTTCATCCGGCTCATGTCGATGCTGATGCCGCCGTGCGGCGCGTTGACGTGACCTTCGAGCGAGGAACCCGTTCCGAACGGGATCAGCGGCACCTCGTTTTCACAGGCGATGCCGACGATCGCCTGCACCTCGGCGCTGTTTTCCGGAAACACCACCGCGTCCGGCAGCTGCGCCGGAATATAGGTGGTCGTGTGGGCATGCTGCGCCCGGATCGCCTGCCCCGTCTGCAGCCGCTCGCCGAACCGCGCCTTCAGCGCCGCGATCGCCCCGACGATCCCCGTCTCGTTGCGAACGCCCGACCTGATCGCCTTCAGAGCCATCGACCGCATCCTCCACCGCAGGCACCCTGCCTGTGGTCCTGCTGAAATATCAAGGCCCTACTGTAGAATCCGGAATCACTTTGTCCAGCGTCTCCTGCATCGCATCAGCTTTGCCGCGCATTTTGGAGCCACATGGGACGCAAGCGCCACAGGTGCACCGATCCGAGACATCGGGCGCCGCGCCACGGGCTATTCCGCAGCGCGCAGCGTCTCTTCCGGCTCGACCTCGTGCACGCCGTAGGCGGCTGCAAGCTCACGCTGCAGCCTGCGCTCCTCGTCCACCTGGGGCTTCGAAAAGCGAGCGATGGCAAGATAGGCGACCGGCGTGAGATACAGTGTGACCACCGTCGCAAGACCGAGACCGCCGACGAGAACCCAGCCGAGCGCGATGCGCGCTTCCGCCCCGGCGCCGCTGGCCAGCACCAGCGGCACGGCACCAACGATGGTCGCGATCATCGTCATCATCACCGGGCGAAGCCGGATGTTGGAGGCATTCTCGATCGCCTCGCGCAGACCCTGCCCGCGGTCGCGAAGCTGATTGGCGAATTCGACGATCAGGATCCCGTTCTTCGCCATGATGCCGACCAGCAGCACCAGACCGATCTGGCTGTAGATATTGAGAGAGTTGCCCGTAAGGACCATCGCGAACACGGCGCAGGCGAGCCCCAGCGGCACCGTGGACATGATGACGAGGCCGCTGATCAGGCTTTCGAACTGGGCCGCCAGAACGAGGAAGATGATGATGATGGCAAAGCCGAAGGTGACGAAGAGCGCGCCCGAGTTCTCGTTGAGCGTCGCGGCTTCCGCCAGCGGCACCACGCGGGAGCCGGCCGGCAGCAGCGGCTTGGCGACCTGCTCGGCATAGGCGAGCGCCTCGCCGAGGCCTGTGCCGGGCGCCAGCCCCGCCGAAAGCGACACGGCCCGCAATTGCGATTCGCGTGAAAGCTGCGGCGCGACGGCCTGCTCCTTCACGGTGGCGATGGACGACATCGGCACGATCTTCCCGTCCCCGGTCTTCAGGAACAGGTTTTCGAGGTCGGTCGGGTCGTTGACCGGATTGGTGGTCGAGAGCAGCTTGACCGGATAGGCCTCGCCTTCGACATAGACGTCGATGACGCTGTTGCCGTCGAGCATGGCCTGCAGCGCCGCCGACAGGCCGTTGATGTCGATGCCGAGATCGGACGCACGCTCCCGGTCGATGGTCACGGACAGCTGCGCCTGGTTCGCCTCGTAGTTCAGGCGCACGTTTTCGAAGCGGCCGCTGTCCTCCATCTGCCGCACCAGCTTGGCGGCGGCATCGCCGAGGGCCTTGTAGTCGTTGCCGACGAGCGCCAGCTGCAGGCCGTTGCCGGCGCCGCGAATGCCGAGACTGTTCGGCTGTACAGGGAAAACACGGATCGAGGGGATTTCGGCCGAGAGGCGCGAGATCTCGCGGGAGATCTGCTGCTGCGTCCGCGCGCGATCGCCCCAGGGCGAGAGCGACAGGACCATGAAGCCGTTGTTGACCGACCCGCCCTGCCCCGAGATGGAATAGACATTGGCGATCTCGCCGGCCTTTACCATCGGCTGCAGCGCATCCTCCACCCGGCGCATCTGCGCCTGCGTGTAGTCGAGCGAGACGCCCTGCGGCGCCTGCATGCGCAGGAGGATACGCGCCCGGTCCTCCGTCGGCGTCAACTCGGACGGCAGCGTCGTGAACGCGATGCCGCCGGCGACGACGACCATCCCGGCGGCCAGAAACACGACGAGAGGCGAATCGAGACAGGCCTTGAGCGAGAGACGATAGCCACGGGCGAACATGCCGCCGATGCGGCCGAGGATCCCGCTATGGCCGTGACCGGCATTCTGCGCCTTCAGCATGCGCGAGGCGAGCATCGGACAGAAGGTCAGCGCCACGAAGGCGGACAGAATGATGGCGAAGGCGAGGACGAAGCCGAACTCGCGGAAAAGCCCGCCCGTCTGCCCCGGCAGGAAGGACAGGGGAATGAAGACGGCCGCCAGCGTCGCCGTCGTCGCGATGACCGCGAAGAACACTTCGAGCGTGCCGAGAACGGCCGCGGCGCGCGGTCCCATTCCCTCGCTTCGCCGTCGCACGATGTTCTCGAGCACGACGATCGCGTCATCGACCACGAGGCCGGTGGCCAGCACGATGGCAAGCAGCGTCAGGATATTGATCGAAAAGCCGGCCATGTAGATGGCGGCGCAGGTGCCGATCAGCGCGATCGGCATGGTCAAAACCGGAATCAGCGTCGCCCGCCAGTCGAGCAGGAACATGTAGATCACGACCGTCACGATGATGACCGAGGCGACGAGGGCGATCTCGACTTCGTGGATGGCGCCCTGAATGAAGACGGCATCGTCGCTGGTGATGGTAAGCTCCGTGCCCGGCGGCAGGATCTTGCCGATCTCGGCCACGGTCGTCTTCACGCCGTTCGAAATGTCGAGCGTGTTCGATTGCGCCTGCCGGATAATGCCGAGGCCGATACCCTGCTTGCCGCCGGAGCGCAGCGAGGACGTGCCGATGTCGGGTCCCATCGTCACCGTCGCGACGTCGCCGAGACGCACGTTCGGCCCGAGAATGACCTTCTCGAACTGTTCGGGCGTCTGCAAGTCGGCCGTCGCGCGGACGGAGAGGTCCTGGTTGGCGCTGGTCAGCGAGCCCGCAGGCACGTCGAGCGAGGCACTGGCCAGCGCCGTGCGCAGGTTGGCCACGGTCAGGCCGCGGGCGGCGAGCTTGCCCTGGTTGACGTCGATGCGGAAAATCTTCTCCTGCTCGCCGTTCAGCTGAACGTCGGCCACCCCCTCGACTGAGGCGAGCCGGTCGGTCACCTCGTTTTCGGCCAGCAGCGTCAGGTCTTCCATCGACAGCGTGTCGGAGGTGAGCGCAAGGCGCAGGATCGGCTGGCTGTCGGCATCCGCCTTCACGATCTGCGGTGCATCGGCACCATCGGGCAGATCGTTCGTCACCCGGCCGAGCGCATCGCGCACATCGTTGGACGCTTGCCCGATATCGGTCGTGTCGCTGAACTGCAGCGTCACGCGGCTCTGGGCATATTGCGAGGTGGAGGAGATGTCCTTGATGCCCTGCACGCGGGAGACGGCGCCTTCGATGACCGAGGTCAGTTCGCGATCGACCGTCTCCGGTGCCGCCCCTTCGAAGCGCGTATTGACGGACACGACCGGCTGGTCGACCTCCGGCAGTTCGCGGATCTCCACGCCGTTGAGCGCCGCAAGACCTGCGACGATGATCAGCGTATTGACCACCAGTGCGAGGATCGGCCGCCGGATGAAGAGCGCGGTAAACCCCGCAGAGCCACCTGCGCCCGCCTTGTGCGCGCCGCTCATCGCGCGGCCTCGGCGATCATGGCCACGGGTTGTGCGCTCGAAACCTTCTGCTCGGCAGTGCCCGCCGTCGCATTGGCGACCTTGACCGCGCCGCCGTCGCGCAGCCTCTGCACGCCCTCGGTCGCCACCATGTCGCCCTTTTCGAGCTTGGCATCCACCAGCACCTTGTCGGAGTTGCGCTGGATGATCGTCACCGGCACGCGCTCGGCCTTGCTGTCCACGACGCGCCAGACATAGGAGCCATCGGCGCTCCACTGCACGGCGAGCGGATTGACCGTGGGATAGCTGTCACCAGGAAAGCGGACGTTGACCGAAAAGGACATGCCGGCCCGCAGGCTGTCGTCCGGATTGGCGAGACGCGCCCGCACCCGCAAGGTTCGGCTCGCCTGGTCGATCCGGTTGTCGATGGCGTGGATGGCGCCGGTCAGCTGGCGCGTCACCTGCGCCACGGCAACGGCCGAGACCTCCTGACCGACCTTGATATTGTTGGCGAAACGCTCGGGAACCCAGAAATCGACGAGGATCTGCGATCGGTCGTCCACCACGGCAATGGGCGTCGAGGTGGTGACGTAATCGCCGGGATTGACGGTGATGATGCCGACGATGCCCTTGGACGGCGCGACGATATCGCGCCGTGTGAGATCGAGTTCCGCCGTCTTCAGCGCCAGCTCCGCCGCCTGCTCGGCGAACTCGGCTTCCCGCAGCGTGGCGATCGAAACCGCATTGCCGAGGCGGCGGTTGCGCTCCACCTTGTCGCGGGCGGCGTCCAGCAGCACCTTGGCCTGTGCGACGGCCAGCACCTGCTCGTCACTGTCGAGCTTGGCGATCACCTGCCCCTGCTCGATCCGCTCGCCGGACTTCACCAGCACTTCCGTGAGATTGCCGGTGGAAAGCGGCGTGACAGTCACGGAGAGGATGGCCTCGCCATTGCCGATGGCGTTCAGCCGGTCGTTGACCAGCGCGGTTCCCGCAGCCTCGGTCACGACGAGCGGCGTCTGGTTACCGGCCGCTGCCCGCTGCGTCCCGCTCTGACCGTCCCGTCCCTGCCCCTGTCCCTTGTCGCCGGAAGCTGCAGACGGCGCGACCAGAGCCACGACGCTGCCGGGCACACCGACAGACACGAGCATCGGCCCGGCGGACGGCACGAAGCGCACCCAGGCGGCGAGGCCGACGAGGAGAATGACGAGGCTGAGGGCCAGCTGTTTCCAGATCTGCATGCAGGTCTCCGACGTCGACATTCCCGGAAGGGACGGTTCAGATGAACGGAATGCAACGGTTTGTCCCAAGGTACCGGGCAGCCCGCATGTCACGCAATCCCGCAGGCTCATCATTACGCAATTGTAATGATGATGGATTTCCTCTCCTCGCGAGAGAACCGCACCTTCGCGCGGGGAATAAAAGAAGAACGCAATTCTGGCCTTTCGGACCCGAATCACTACATTGAGCCGCATGAGCAACGGTTTCGACGACATTCCCTTCTTCGACGAAGAGCCCGCACGCGCGCCCGGGCGGGGCGAACGCCGCGCCGCCGTGACGGCCGATGGGCCCGCGGATACACGCGATGGGCGTCCCGGACAGGATCAGGGCACCGCCCCGGCACAGGCCCCCTCCGGCCTTGCAGCCCGCGCCATGGCGGCCCGCGACCGCGATCGCGCACCGGACTATCTCTCCGGTCTCAACCCGGAGCAGCGCCTTGCCGTGGAAACGCTGGATGGCCCGGTGCTCGTGCTGGCCGGTGCCGGCACCGGCAAGACGCGGGTGCTCACCACGCGCATCGCCCATATCATGGCGACCGGCCGCGCATATCCGAGCCAGATCCTCGCCGTCACCTTCACCAACAAGGCCGCGCGCGAGATGAAGGAGCGCATCGGCGTCCTCGTCGGTGGCGCGGTCGAGGGCATGCCGTGGCTCGGCACGTTCCACTCCATCGGCGTCAAGCTCCTGCGGCGCCATGCCGAACTTGCCGGTATCCGTTCCGACTTCACCATTCTCGACACGGACGACGTCACCCGCCTGATCAAGCAGATCCTGCAGGCCGAATCCATCGACGACAAGCGCTGGCCGGCCAAGCAGTTCGCCCAGCTGATCGACGGCTGGAAGAACAAGGGCCTGACGCCCGCCGACATTCCGGAAGGCGACGCGCGGGCATTCGGCAACGGCAAGGGCCGCGAACTCTACGCCGCCTATCAGGCACGCCTGCGCACGCTGAATGCCTGCGACTTCGGCGACCTGCTGCTGCACCCCATCGCCATCTTCCGCAAGCATCCCGACCTGCTGCGCGAATATCACGGCCGCTTTCGCTATATTCTCGTCGACGAGTATCAGGACACCAACACCGCTCAATACATGTGGCTGAGGCTTCTGGCCCAGCGACCGAGTCCCGCGAAGGGGGAGCCGCGCACGGCGGACAATACGGTCAATATCTGCTGCGTCGGCGACGACGACCAGTCGATCTATGGCTGGCGCGGTGCGGAGGTGGACAACATCCTCCGCTTCGACAAGGATTTTCCCGGCGCGGTTGTCATTAAGCTGGAGCGGAACTACCGCTCGACCGCCCATATCCTTGCCACTGCCGGCCATCTGATCGCACACAACGAGGGCCGCCTCGGCAAGACGCTCTTTACCGACCGCCACGATCCCGAGGACCAGAAGGTTCAGGTCCACGCGGCCTGGGATTCGGAAGAGGAAGCGCGCGCCGTCGGCGAAGAGATCGAACAGCTCCAGCGCGACAAGCACCTGCTCAACAACATGGCGATCCTCGTGCGCGCCTCTTTCCAGATGCGCGAGTTCGAAGACCGCTTCGTCACGCTCGGCCTCAACTACCGCGTCATCGGCGGACCGCGCTTTTACGAGCGCATGGAGATCCGCGATGCGATGGCCTATTTCCGGCTGGTCTGCCAGGATGCCGACGATCTCGCCTTCGAGCGGATCGTCAACACGCCGAAGCGCGGCCTCGGCGACACCACCATCCGCCTGCTGCACGACTATGCCCGCGCCCGCGATATTCCCATGCTCGCGGCAGCCGCCGATATCATCGAGACCGACGAGGTGAAGGCTAAGGCCCGCAAGTCCCTGTTCGACGTCGTCACCATGGTGCGCCGCTGGCAGGGGCTGCTGGAAAACACGCCGCATACCGAGCTTGCCGAAATCATCCTTGAGGAATCCGGCTACACCGACATGTGGAAGGTCGACAAGACGGCGGAAGCGCCGGGTCGGCTCGAAAACCTGAAGGAGCTCGTGCGTTCGATGGAAGCGTTCGAGAGCATGCGCGGCTTCCTCGAGCACGTATCGCTGGTCATGGATGCCGAGCAGAATGAGAACCTCGACGCCGTCAACATCATGACGCTGCACTCCGCCAAGGGACTGGAATTCGACACGGTGTTTCTCCCCGGCTGGGAGGAAGGCCTGTTTCCGCACCAGCGCTCGCTGGACGAAGGCGGCCGTTCGGGGCTCGAGGAAGAGCGCCGCCTCGCCTATGTCGGCCTCACCCGCGCCAAGCGTCGCTGCCACCTCTGGTTCGTCTCCAACCGCCGCATTCACGGTCTCTGGCAATCGACCATCCCCTCGCGCTTCATCGAGGAGCTTCCGGTCGATCACGTCGAGGTCGCCGAGATGGAGCAATCCTATGGCGGCTACGGGCGCGGCGGCTACGGCCAGTCCCGCTTCGACAAGCAGGAGCCGTTCCAGAACACCTATGCGACACCGGGCTGGAAGCGCGCGCAGGCCAACAAGACGGACGCGACACGCGACAACTGGGGCAACCGCTCCGGCGTCGCCATCGATCGCATCGGCTATGGCGAGAGCGGCCCCAAGGCCCGCACCATCGAGGGCGAACTGACCGTCCGCTCGACGGTCGAAACCCCGTCGAAATTCGGCGTCGGCGACCGCGTGTTCCACATCAAGTTCGGCAACGGCAACATCGCGGGTATCGAAGGCAACAAACTCACCATCGATTTCGACCGCGCCGGCCAGAAACGCGTGCTGGACGGATTCGTCGAGAAAGTGTGACGCCGTCTATCGTTTCACGGCCAGCCAGATGACATGGCGCGCACCGCCGCGTTTGCTGTTGGCCCGCGTCGTCACCGCCTCGGCCTTGAACCCGGATTCTTTCAGCCGGCGCGTGAAGCGCGGATCAGGCCCGGAGGACCAGACGGCCAGCACGCCGCCCGGGCGAAGCGCCAATTGCGCGGCCCGCAGGCCCTCATGGTCGTAGAGACGGTCGTTGGAGGCACGGGTCAGCCCGTCTGGTCCGTTGTCCACATCGAGCAGGATCGCGTCATAGGCCGAACGCGCGACCGCGATGCAGGCACCGACATCGCCATCGTAGATTGTCACCCGGGGATCGTCGAGACAGCCCTTGAACACGCTTGCCATCGGCCCCCGCGCCCATCGCACGACCGCCGGCACCAGCTCGGCCACGACAACCTCGGCATCTGCAGGCAGGATCGCAAGCGCGGCGCGCAGCGTGAACCCCATGCCGAGCCCGCCGATGAGGAAGGCCGGACGCGGACGATCGCCGATCGCGTCGTGAGCAAGGGTCGCAAGCGCCTCTTCCGAGCCGCTGAGCCGGCTGTTCATCAGCTCGTTGCTGCCGAGCATGATCGAAAACTCCTGGCCCCGGCTCTTCAGCCGCAACTGCCCGCCACCGCCGGGAATATCGGCCGTGTCGATCTCGATCCAAGGAAGCATCGCTTAAGCCTCGCAGAAACGCCTGCCTGAAAGGCTCCGGCGTGGTAATTATGAAGAAACAAAGCCCTCTCCGGCCTGCCGGCCAGAGAGGGTTTTTCTGTCTTTACACCAAACCTTACCCGTTGCGCGAGAAGAGCGAAGCGAGCGTCTTTGCAGGCTTGGAGAAGCCACCCTTCATGCTTCTGACGATGACCATCTGGGTCACCTCGCCGCGCTTGAAGGCCTTGAGGAAGCGCGGATAGTCGGCGAAGGCGACGCAGCCATGGCTGTCGCCGCGATTGCGCAGAAGGTAGCTGTGCGCCAGCAGACCGACGCGACCATGCGGCGCGACCCCGTCGATCGGCGTCAGGCGAACGGCTTCCACGCCATGAAACAGCGATTCGCGCATGGTCACCTTGTAGGTGCCGGGCGGTGTCGGGCCCTTCATCGGAATGTGCACGGCATCGGGGTTGTCGCGCAGCTTGCCGATTCCGGAATGCGCCTCCAGCCTCTCGCCGTTCGGCATATGCACGACGCCGGCCGAGATATCGTAATAGGCAACGCCCTTGCGGCTGCCGAACAGCGGCTTGCGCGGCGCCATCGACGGCTCGTCGTCTTCCAGGTCGATCGGCGCGTTCGGCTTGGCATAGGCCAGCTGCATCGACGGCTTGCGCGGGCGCGCGGCCGCGGTCGGCGTCTCGTCCGCCTCGATGGCGATGCCGGGGCGCGCGAGCGGCAGCGGCCCGAGGTCCGGCAGATGATCCGTCGTCTCGTCGTCGTTGAGAACGAGGCTGAAGGGCTTGGGCAGCGATCCCGTCGGCCGGGCATCCGGCTCCAGCATCGCATTTTCGCGCAAGGGAACGACGACATTCGAGCGCGTGTCCAGCGACGCGACCTGAACCGGCGGGGCCGGCGTCGCCGGCTTGGGCGGCACAGCGGCGAGAACGATGCGATGAACGGTGCTGGCGGAGGCCATCTGCGGCTGCGTCCTGGCAGCTGCGACGGCCACGACCGGCGTCTTCACGAGACGCGAGAATTTCGCCACATGCACCGTTCGCTCACCCACAGGGCCGCGGGGAATGGCGTTGAGCCCGAGCGAGGTCTGGAAGGTCGGCCGTCTACCGGTCGCAAGATCGCCGGCAACGCCATGCATGGTGAGGATGGTGGCCATCAACCAGCCGACGCCGGCAAGGCCGACGCCTGCGGCAAGAACGGCCGGAAAGAGACGCGAGCGCTGCGTTTTGGCAGGGCCGGCTTTATGCGGCGAAGGGGCGTTCTGGCGGAGGGGGCGCGTCTGCGAACGCGTGTCGACCTGTCGAACATTCTCAATCGCTAGCGCCATGGAACTCTTTACCCAAATTGGTTACGCAATCCGAAAACAGCACTACGCACTGTCGTCGAAGCCGGCCGTTTGGGTCGCCTGGCGCTGAAGTTGCGCGCTCCCTAGAACACTGCGGCTAGGCGAAAGAATGGCGAAACATGGTAACCATTTCCTTTACGAGCCTCCCGAAATCTGAGGATTGTCAAAAATGCATAAGCCGCAGGGTACACCCGCGGCTTCACGATTAACGAAAAACGGAGCGATTCGGCACCGCCGCACAGCCCTGGCTGCCTCAGCTCCAGGGGTGACGCGGCGGATTGAGACCGTTCAGATAAAAATTGCCGATATGGAAGAACTTCCAGCGCACCGGGTCGTGCAGCGTGTGCGCACGGGCGTTGCGCCAATGGCGGTCGAGATCGTATTTTGCGAGCGTTGATCGCGTCCCCGACAGTTCGAAAAGCTTGTTCGTCGCGAGAATGGCGATCTCCGTCGTCAGAACTTTCGCCTCGGCGGTTTTCACCGTCGCATCGGCAATCACCTCTTCCGTCGGATGTGCATATCCCGCATCGATCGCGTCGCCGGCGATCGCCAGCAGGGCTTCGGCGGCATGCAGCCTGATCTTGAGATCGCCGATCGCGGCAATCGTAAAGGGATCTTCGCCAGCCGTTTCCTTGCCGCTGTCCACCCAGGGCCGACTATGCGTCTTGACGAAAGCAATCGTCGCATCGATGGCCCCGCGTGCGATTCCAGCGTCGATGGCCGCCTGAATGATCTGCGAAACGGGGCCGGCGATCGTCGGACGATCGAAGGCGGCAATCGGCAGGAGACGATGTTTCGGAACGCGGACATTCTCGATCTTGACGGAACCCGAGGCCGTCGTTCGCTGACCGAAGCTCGACCAGTTGTTCGTGACCGTGATGCCGGGCGCCTCCCGGTCGGCGAAGACGAGGACTCCCTGGTCGTTCTCATCGACGGCCACGATGGGGATGATGTGCGACAACAAGGCGCCCGTCGTGTAGAATTTCTCGCCGTTGACGACCACATCGTCGCCGTCCCGGACGACCCGCGTCTCGAAAGCTGCGACGGTCTTGCTGTTCAGTTCGGAGAAGGCATTGCCGAAGCGCAGGCCGGACAGAACCCATCCGAAGAACTCCTTCTTCTGCTCCTCCGTGCCGTCGAGATCGATATGACCTGTGATCGCGAGGTGATTTTGCGTGATCTGTGCGATGGACGGGTCGGCGGCGGCGAGAATGGCGATGACACGCGCCAGCGTCCGGTAGGAAACGCCCGCTCCGCCATAGGCCTTGGGTACATTGATCCCCCAGAGGCCGCTTTGCGAATAGGCGTCGACCTCCGCGATCGGCAGCAAGCCCTCCCGGTCGCGCAGAGCGGCGCCGACCACAAACTGCGCCGCGAGCCGGTGCGCGACAGCAAGAGCCTCTTCGTCGCTGGCGATGACATGCGCAGCCTGTGTCGGTCGCCCGCGCGGCGGGACAGGATCGCTGGAATTCACGCGCGGGTGCTGCGTGTAGTCGATAGACTGCGGTTCGATCACTCCCATAGGGGCGCTCCTTGTTGAAACACCGACAGAGTGCAAAGTAATCTACTTTATAGATAGAAAATATATATTAATATCATTCGATGCGTGAGAAATCCCTACCTGACCGCCAATTTCCCGAAGTGTCATCGCGAGAGGACATAAGCATGTCGTGGGAACAGCATATTCATCACCGACGGCTTGTATTGCTCTCCCGCACGCTTATTTCGGCTGTGAACCCGACCCGGAGATCCGCCCATGTCCCTGCCCAAGATCCGCCTTGCCGCCGCTGCCGCCCTCATGAGCTTCGCCGCCCTTGCGGCACCGGCCACGGCGGAAACCGTCGGCGAGGTCGGTGTGGACTGGACCGGTAACGATATCGTCGTGGACGCCGTCAGCGATCCGAAGATCGAGGGCATCACCTGCCACGTGACCTATTTCGACCGCGGCGTCATCGATCGCCTGCGCAAGGGCAATTGGTTCGAGGACCCCTCCAACAACTCCATCGCCTGCCGCCAGACCGGCCCTGTCGTCATCGACGATATCGACCTGTCCAAGAGCGGCGAAGAGGTGTTTCGCTCGGGTCTCTCCCTGATCTGGAAATCGCTGCAGGTCACCCGCATCTACGATCGCAAGAACAACACGCTGATCTATCTCGCCCATTCCCGCCAGGTCGTCGAAGGGTCGGCGAAGATGTCGATCTCGACCGTTCCGCTCTTCAACCAGCAGGTGACATGGAAGAAGGGCGCGCCGCAATAGGGCGCTGTCCCTCCAGCGAGATCCGGATCAGCTCCGCGTCTCGCTAAGAACCGTATCCGAGGTGACCACGGCAATACCCGCCTGCGTCATCTCGTCAATCGCGGTACGGACACCGTTGGGATCGATCCCGCGACTGGCATCCTCGATGAAGCGGATATGCGCCTCCGGCAGCATGGCGCGGGCATCGAGGGCCGAAAATTTCACGCAGTAGTCCGTCGCCAGCCCGCAAATGTCGAGCCGCGTCACGCCGCGTGCGAGAAGAAGGTCGGAGAGCCCCGTCAGCGCCGTCTGATCGTTGTCGCGAAAGGCGGAGTAGCTGTCGACCCTGCGATCGAGCCCCTTGCGCTGGATCGTGTCGATCCGGCTCTGGTCGAGATCGGGCTGGAGGGACGCGTCCTCCGTGCCCTCGACGCAATGGTCCGGCCACAGCATCTGCGGTTGGCCGTTCAGCGTTCCCATGGTGAAGGGCGCGGCGCCCTCATGCTGCGAGGCGAAGCTTCCGTGATCGGCCGGATGCCAGTCCTGCGACGCGACGATGAGGTCGTAGCCGCCTTCTGCCATCAGCCGGTTGGCAACGGGCACGACGGCATCCCCACCGGGCACGGCAAGATGGCCGCCGGGGCAGAAGCCGTTCTGGATATCGACAAGCAAAAGGCATTTCATCGGCCGGGCGTCTCCCAAGGCATGATCTTGCGAGACGCAGCATAGACCGACGGTGCCTGCCGGGCTACCCCGGCACGCACCGTCGAAACAAGAGACCATCGATCAGGCAGCCCTGATCAGGCAGCCTGGGCCAGTTCGTCGGCGATGACGGTGTCGAGGTTGAGGAAGCAGACCATGGTCTTTTCCAGCGCCACGATGCCGCGGCAGAAGGCGCGCTGGGCTTCCGGAATGATCTCCGGTGCCGACTGCAGGTCCTCGCTGCGGATCGTCATCATGTCGGAGACCTGCTCGACCAGCAGACCGACCAGCTTGCCGGCGATGTCCGTCACGATGATGGCCGAACGCTCCGACGGTTCTGTCATGTTCATGCCGAGACGGCAGGCCATGTCGATGACGGGAATGACGGCACCGCGCAGGTTGATGAGGCCGAGCACGTAAGGCGGCGTGTGCGGCATCGGCGTGACCGGCGCCCAGCCGCGGATTTCGCGGATCGCCATGATGTCGATGCAGAATTCCTGGTTGCCGAGGTGGAAGGAGACGATTTCCATCGAGCTTCCCGACTGCTTGGAGGTGATGTTCATGATCAGAATTCTTCCCATTGATCGTTGGAACTGGAGGCCGACGGCGTTGCGAACGCGCCGGAAAGCTTGCCCATGAGCGCCTTGGCGGGCGATGGCGCCGGGCGCGCATTGGCGGCAGCCGGCTTGATGATCGCGGAGCGGATAGCGATGGGGCTCTTTGCGGAGGCCGCCGTCTTCGCCGACGCCGCGGGGCGTTGGCTCGATGACGACGCCATCGTCCGGGGCGAATGCGAGGGCCCCGATGCCGTGGCATAGGACGCCGCGGCACCGCCGATGGCGAACTGGGCGATCAGGCTCGAAAGGCTCTCGGCATCCTGCGCCAGCGTGTGGCTGGCCGCATTGGTCTGCTCGACCATGGCCGCGTTCTGCTGCGTCATCTGGTCGAGCTGACCGATGGCGACGTTGATCTCTGTCAGTCCGGTTGATTGCTCGCGGGCGGCGACCACGATCGTGCGCATATGCTCATTGATCAGATCGACGTCCGTCCCGATGCGGCCGAGCGCTTCACCGGTTTCCTGCACGAGCCGTACACCGGTGCCGACCTCGGTCGACGACCGGTTGACGAGGCCCTTGATGTCCTTGGCGGCGCCGGCCGCGCGCTGTGCCAGTTCGCGGACTTCCTGGGCCACCACGGCGAAGCCCTTGCCTGCCTCCCCGGCCCGCGCGGCCTCGACACCGGCGTTGAGCGCGAGAAGATTGGTCTGGAAGGCGATCTCGTCGATGACGTTGATGATCTTGCCGATCTCGGCGGAGGCATCCTCGATGCGCGCCATGGCCGCAACGGCCTCGCCGACGATCCGGCCGGACTCCTCGGCATTGGCATGCGTGCGGCTGACCATCTGGCTCGCCTCTTCCGCCTTGTCGGTCGCGGTGCGGACGGTCACGGTGATCTGGTCGAGCGCGGCGGAGGTTTGCTCGAGGGAGGCCGCCTGCATTTCGGTGCGCTTGGCAAGATCGTCCGCGGCAGAGCGCATCTGGCGTCCGTTGGCCGTGATCGAGGCGCTGTTGTCGCGCATGCCGGAAAGCACAGTGCGCAGCTTCTCGACGGCCTCATTGAAATCGAGGCGCAGCGATTCGAGGTCGGCCCGGAACGGCGTGTCGATGGCAACGGTCAACTGGCCGTCGGCAAGCTTGTTCAGCGCCTGGCCGAGCGCGCTGACGGCGAGCTGGACCTGGCGGGCATCTTCCGCGGCCGCGACGTCGCGCTGGCGGCGGTCGGTGTCGTTGTGGCTGCGACTGTCGGCGGCATCGCGTTCCAGCCTCTGCTTGTCGATGGCGTCGATGCGGAAGCGATCGACGCAACGCGCCATGTCGCCGATCTCGTCGCTGCGCTCCACCGAACCGACGGGCGTCGCGTAATCGCCACCATGAATGCGCTGCATGCTGTCGCGCACGCCGAGAATACCGCGGCGCAGGATGTTGCCCTGCACGGTCAGGAGGCCGAGAACGAACGCCATGGCACCGAGGCCGCAGACGAACTGCCAGATGAAGGCCGAGCGCGAAATCGCACCCGCCTCTTCGACACGCATCTGCGTCATCGCCATGCCCGCTTCCGCAAGGCTCGAAAAATGTTGCGTCAGCTGAGACCCGGCCGTATCGATCCGGTCGTCGATCGCGTCGAACGCGGCCTGGTCGGCGCCGGATTCGACAAGCGCCTTCAGGTCCGTCTGGATGGACTGGTTCAGCTGGGTGATCATCTCGGCAACCCCGGCACCGAGCTCCGGCTTGCCGACGGCGACGGCAAGACCCGCAACATCGCCGCTGGCGTTTTGAAGGTCCGACACGGCTGCATCGATTTCCTTCATGCGGTCCGGGGCGATGACCTTGTCGGCCTTGTCGACGATCGTATCCATGGCCGCGAGCACGAGGTCGAGGCTGGTGACCCGCAGCTCGATTGCGCGGTTCTCGACGGACTTCGCGATGCTCGCTTCGGCGAGAACACGCTCGACCTGCCGTTGCTCGTACCAGCCCGTCACAAGAATCGCGCTGATTCCGACGAAGGTAACGACCCCGAGCGTGGCAAGCCTCTGGCTGACGGTCAGGGATCTCTGGCGGGCTTCATAATGCATGATCGAGGTCCGGGATGGCGCGAATCGTGTCGCGCGCAGATGGGAGAGCAGCGGTCACAGATGGCGATGGCGGGAACGGCCGACCTCATGTCGACGCGCGGAAAGACCTGCACGGAAAAGAAGCATAAGCGCGATGCGTTAAAGATCCGGTAAAGATAACAAAGCTTCATCCGGGCTTCTGGCGCAGGCGAAAACCGGCTATAACAGCGGCATCATGGACCGCATCTCGCCCCGCAACGCCTCGCGCATCGCTCTCCTTGCAGCCGGCCTCCTGCTGCTGGGTTGGGCCGGCATGCTCGGCTGGTGGGCATACGGTCCGGACATGATCCTGGCGCTTGCCGCCGGCAGCCTGTCGCTCTGCTTCTGAAATCGATTCCGATCGACGGAATTATGCAGTAAGCCTTCGTCGTGACATCAAGCGCAGCGGCATGGACGTGAAACGGGCCTGACATGAAACTCCTTCGAATCGTGCTTTGGATCGCCGTTCTGGTCACCGCCTCGGCGCTCGGCTTCCTCACCTACAAGATGACGGAGACCAAGGAGGCGGAAGCAGGCGGCCCCTTCGGCGTTCCCTTCACGCTGGTGGCGCAGAATGGCAAGCCGATCACCGAGAAGGCCCTGACCGGCAAGCCCTCGGCCGTCTTCTTCGGCTTCACCCATTGCCCGGAGGTCTGCCCGACGACGCTGTTCGAAATGAACGGCTGGCTTGCCAAGGTCGATCCCGACAACACGAAGCTCAACGCCTTCTTCGTGACCGTCGATCCCGAACGCGATACGCCGGAAATCCTCGGGCAGTACGTCTCCAACGTCTCCGGCCGTGTCACGGGCATTTCCGGGCCTCCGGACAAGGTCATGGACATGGTCAAGGGCTTCCGGGTCTACGCCAAGAAGGTCCCGCTCGATGCGGCAAAGCCCGATGGCGACTATACGATGGATCACTCCGCCTCCGTCTTTCTGCTGGATGCGGAAGGCCGTTTCCGCGGCACCATCGCCTATGGCGAGAATACCGACACGGCGGTCCAGAAGCTCGAAAACCTGACGAAACGCTGAGCGTCCTTTCGCCGCGCGGGAAGAGCCCGTAACAGCAACGGGCATTTTGGCCGTGCAATGCCGCGCGGTCGTGGTAAAGCGCTCATCCGAAGCTCAAGAGACCTGAAGGACCGACCGTGGCTGATTTGCGCCTCTATCTCACCACCACCGAAAAAGGTGCCGACAGCATTCTCGCTCTGATGACCGATGCCTTCGAGGACGAAGGCTATGCCATCGCCACGATGGAGATCGATGAGAAGCGCGACATCTGGGAAGCGTCCGTCTATCTCGACTTTGCCGAGGAGGAGGAACTGCGCGCACGTTTCTCGCAGATCGTCGATGCCTGGAAGCCGGGCACCGACATCCTGCGCGAGGAAATCCCCGATATCGACTGGATCGCCAAATCGCTCGAGGGCCTGAGCCCCGTCGCCGCCGGCCGGTTCCTCGTCCACGGCTCGCATGACCGGGACAAGGTGCGTGCCGGGCAGATCGCCATCGAGATCGACGCCGGCGAAGCGTTCGGCACCGGCCACCACGGCACCACGGCCGGTTGCCTGGAGATGATCGAAAGCGTCGTGCGCTCACGCACCGTCACCAATGCGCTGGATCTGGGAACCGGCAGCGGCGTCCTCGCGATCGGCCTGCGCAAGATCAAGACCGTGCCGGTGTTGGCGACCGATATCGATCCGATCGCCACCCGCGTCGCCCGCGAAAATGTTCGCCGCAACGGCATCGCCAGCGGCATCGCGGCCGTCACCGCCACCGGCTTCCAGTCCCCGGCCTTTGCCGAACACGGTCCCTTCGACCTCATCATCGCCAACATTCTCGCTCGTCCGCTGATGCGTATGGCGCCGGATGTCGCCCGCCACCTCGTGCCCGGCGGCTCGGTCATTCTCTCGGGCATTCTCGCGGAACAGCGCTGGAAGGTTCTCTCGGCCTACAATGCCCAGAAGCTGCGCCATGTCCGCACGCTCTGGCGCAACGGCTGGGTCACCATCCATCTCGACAGCCGCGCCTGAGGCGCGGGCAACGGCACCCGGCATAACGAAAAAAGCCGTCCGATGCGGGAGCATCGGACGGCTTTTTTAAAACGAAGGCGATGCCGAAGCATCGCCCGTGACCGGCAAGCCGGTCAATGTCCGCGAGCCAAAGGAGGAGGATCGCTCAAGCGGACCCTGCGTGATCCCAAAAACGGCGCCCGGAGGGAGGAGGAGAAGGCAACCGATCGAACGGATCACTCAGACGATTGCCTTGCGGCATCTGCGGCAACGGGGTGTTCGCGGCCCGTCCGTTGGCGGTGCTTCTAAAGCATTGCCCGATGAGAGATAGGGGCTGGCGCGAATAGGTGCCATGCGGAAACTGCATAAGTATGATGAATGCATCCGGGCGCTCTGGTCATCGCCTGCGCCGATGGGACATCGGGACCGGATTTGCTATAAGGCGGAGGGTTCCATTTCAGCCGCATGCAGGAAGACATCATGTTCCAGTCCTTCGACGTCACCTCCACACCGCAGTTCGGTCGCGAACGGGCCGATGGTCTGCGGGCCTCCTTCGATGCGCTCAGCATCGACGGCGTCCTCGTGCCGCGGGCCGACGAATTTCAGGGGGAATACGTCCCGGCCTCCGCCGAGCGTCTGGCCTGGCTCACCGGCTTCACCGGCTCGGCCGGCATCGCCCTCGTCTTGCGTGAGACGGCGGTCGTCTTCGTGGACGGGCGGTATGTCACGCAGCTTGCCGAACAGGTAGATGGCACCGTCTTTACCGGTGGCGACCTGATCGGCGAGCCGCCGCACCTGTGGATCGAGCGTCACGCACCGAAAGGCTTCCGCCTCGGCATCGACCCCTGGCTGCACACGGGGGCGGACGTCCGCAAGCTGGAAACGGCCCTCGCGAAGATCGGCGGTGCCCTCGTCCACCTCGACCACAATCCGCTCGATCGCCTCTGGACCGGACGGCCGGACGCGCCGCTGGGCCGCGTCGTCATCCAGAAGATCGAACAGGCCGGGATCCTCGCGACAGAGAAGATCGCCGACATGGCCGAGACGGTGGTGAAAGCCCGCGCTGCCGCCGTCATCCTCACCGACCCCTCCTCCGTCGCCTGGACGTTCAACCTGCGCGGCAACGACGTGCCCCACACGCCGCATCCCCTTGCCCGCGCGATCATTCATGCCGATGGCAAGGCGGAAATCTTCCTCGACGCCCGCAAGACAGGTATCGAGGAAAAAGCCTATCTCACCCAGATGGCCGACATCGCCGCGCCGGACAGTTTCGGTGCCCGCGTTTCGGCACTCGCCGCGTCCGGCGTCAGCCTCGTGCTGGACCCGGATCACGCCGCCTTCGCGCTCGCGGACCGGATCCGCAAGGACGGCGGCACCGTGATCGAGGCGCCCGATCCGGCGCGACTTCCGCGGGCGTGCAAGAACCCGGTCGAGCTCGAAGGCTCCGCCCGCGCCCACCTGCAGGATGGGGCGGCCATGGTCGAATTCCTCGCCTGGCTCGATGGAACGACGCCCGGCACCATCACCGAAATCTCCGCCACGGAAAAGCTGGAAGCCGTGCGGATCGCCTGCGGCGAACGGCTGCAGAACCCGCTGAAGGACGTCTCCTTCGACACGATCGCCGGTGCGGGCGCGCATGCGGCAATCATGCACTACCGCGTGACGACGGAAAGCGATCAGCCGCTCGAAGCGGGAACCATGTTCCTGGTCGATTCCGGCGGGCAATATGTCAACGGCACCACCGACATCACCCGCACCGTCGCCATCGGCGACGTGCCGGCGGAGCAGAAGCGGTTCTTCACGCTGGTGCTGAAGGGCATGATCGCGATCAGCACCGTCCGCTTCCCCAAGGGCACGCGAGGGGTGGAACTGGATCCGCTGGCCCGCATCGCCCTCTGGAAGGCCGGCGCCGATTACGGGCACGGCACAGGCCACGGCGTCGGGTCCTACCTCTCCGTCCATGAAGGGCCGCAGCGCATCTCGCGCGCCGGCATGCAGGAGCTTCTGCCCGGCATGATCCTCTCCAACGAGCCCGGCTACTATCGTCCCGGCGCCTTCGGGATCCGGATCGAGAACCTGCTGCATGTGCTGGAGGCCGCGCCTGTGGAGGGCGGCGACCAGACGATGCTCGGCTTCGAAACGCTGACCTTCTGCCCCATCGATCGCCGGCTCATCCTGCCGGAGCTTCTGACGGCAGAGGAACGGGCCTGGGTCGATGCCTACCACGCCGAAACGCGCGACAAGGTGACGCCCCTCATCGACGGCGCCGATGTGAAGGCTTGGCTGGGAGCTGCGACGGCTGCGCTTTAGGGAAGCGTGGGAGGGCCGACAGGCGATAGGCTCGTCGGCCCGATCAGAACAGTCCGGTGTACCGCAACACCATCACCACGGCCCATCCGGCAAACAGCATGGGCAGTGCCGAAAACCGCAGGCCGACAAGGAAGGCGGCGAAGATGGCGATCGTCACATCCGCTCCGCCGTAGAAGAGCGCCGGTGCGACCAGCGTCGAGAGCACGGCTGCGGGCACGGCGTTCAGGGCGGCTTCCATGCGCGGCGGAATGCGCTCCATCCGGGCCATCATGATCGCACCACCGACGCGCGTGAGATAGGTGGCGATGGCCGCGAGAATGATGATGCCGATCAGGCGGAGGTCCTGCGGCAGGAAATGGTCGAAGCTCATCGAGAAATCTCCCCGGATTTCACCGGCAGGCAGGCGGCCAGCACGACGCCGGCCAGCGCCCCGATGCTGACATGCCACGGCGAGCCGACCAGATGCATCGCGATCACGGAGACGACCGAACTGACGGCGACCACCGGCAGCCAGTTGTCGCGGCTGCGGAAGCCGAGCACCAGCGCCATGAAATAGATCGGCAGCATGACATCAAGCCCGATCGCCTTGGGATCGCCGATCAGCCCGCCGAACACGGCCCCGAGCAAGGTCGCAAGCAGCCACGGCAGGTAGATCGCAAGGCCGAGCCCCATGTACCAGACAAAGGTCACCGGCTCACCGCGCTCGCCCCGCTTCTCCGTTTCCGCATATTGCGGATCGGTCAGCAGGAACAGCGCAGCCCCTTTCTGGAGAAGCGTGAAATGCGCGATGTGCCGCGCCATGGAGGCGGAATAGAGCACGTGGCGGAAGTTCACGGCAAAGACCGAGAGCACGATGAGCCACGGCTGGACGGCGTGGCCGAAGAGATCGAGCCCCACCATCTGGCTCGCGCCGGCAAAGACGGTTGCGCTCATGAACATCGCATCGACGATGCTGAATCCGTTGTCGATGGCGAGAGCACCGAACAGGGCGCCAAAGGGAGATGCGGAAAGCACGATCGGAACGCCACGGCGAGCGCCGTCCCAGAAATCACGAGATGCCATAATGAAGATCCAAGGGAAGTGCCGGGCCTGCGGCTTGAGGCCCCGGCTTTAGCCACGGACGGCATCGGCGGCAAATGAATTCCGCTGATGGCCCGATCAAGCTGCGTCATGCATGGAAAGGTGGACGCGCGTCCCTCAGCTCTTCACCGTGAAGGTATGCTCCGGCCCCGGGAAGCTGCGCGCCTTCACCTCGGCCGCATAGGCTTCGGCGGCCGCCGAAATCTGCGGCGCAAGATTGGCGAAATGCTTGACGAAACGCGGCTTGAAGTCGTTGAAAAGGCCAAGCATGTCATCCGATACGAGGATCTGGCCATCGCAAGCCGGAGATGCGCCGATGCCGATCGTCGGCGCCCTCAGAGAGGCCGTGATCTCGCGCGCGAGCGGCTCGACGGTGCCCTCGACCACGATGGCGAAGGCGCCGGCGTCATCGATCGCCTTGGCATCCCGGCGGATCTTGGCCGCCTCGCGCTCCGTTCGCCCCAGCGAACGATAGCCACCCGTCGTGTTCACCAGCTGCGGCATCAGCCCGACATGACCGAGCACCGGAATGCCCCGGCTCGACAGAAAATCCACCGTCTCGGCCATCTCCGCCCCGCCCTCGAGCTTGATGGCGCTGCATCCCGTCTCCTTCAGGATGCGGGCGGCATTGCGGAAGGCCTGCTCGCGGCTTTCCTGATAGGAGCCGAACGGCATGTCCACGACGACGCAGGCGGCCGACGTTCCCCGCATGACGGCCTGACCATGCGCGATCATCATCTCCAGTGTGACGCTTAGCGTCGACTCCAGGCCGTAGAGCACCATGCCAAGCGAATCGCCGACCAGCAGAAAGTCCACATGCGGATCGAGCAGCCGGGCGATCGGCGTCGTATAGGCCGTGAGGCTGACGATCGGCCGCTCGCCCTTCAACGCCTCAATGGCGGAGGGCGTCAGGCGACGACGAGAGGGGGAACCGGGCTGAACGCTCATGGCAAACGGCTTTCGGAAGAAGAGGACGGAGGATAGACGCGATTGTCGAGGAGCCGGGTGGCACCGAACCGGACAAAGAGAAGAACCAGCACCGCACGACCGCGAACCGTATCGATGGGCGCCAGCGTCTCGGGATCGCGAACCGCGACGACCTCGGGTACGGCGAGCGGTTCGCGGCGGATGAAGCCGGCAATCGCCTGCTCCATCTCCGTCGCAGTGGCGAGACCGGAAGCCAGCAACTGCGCCGCTTCGTCCAGCGCCTGCGGCACGATCACCGCCGCGCGGCGCTCGGCCGGCGACAGATAGACATTGCGCGAGGAGAAGGCCAATCCGTCGGCCTCGCGCACGGTGGGCACGGCCACCACCTCGACCGGCTGGGCAAGATCCTCCACCATCCGGCGGATGATCTGCACCTGCTGAAAATCCTTCTCGCCGAAATAGGCACGGTCCGGCTGAACGAGATTGAAGAGCTTCGTCACCACGGTCGCCACACCCGCAAAATGGCCGGGACGCACCGCCCCCTCGAGCTCGGCCCCGAGCGCGGGCACATCGACCACCGTTTCCATCGCCCGCGGATACATATCGGAAACGCCGGGCGCGAACAGGATATCGACGCCGCCGCCCAGGAGCATCGCCTGGTCGCGCGCGAGATCGCGCGGATAGCGCGAAAGATCCTCGCCCGCGCCGAACTGCAGCGGGTTGACGAAAATGCTGGCGACGACGACGTCGTTGCTCGCACGAGCCCGACGCACGAGTTCCATATGCCCATCGTGAAGATAGCCCATGGTCGGCACGAGACCGACGGAGCGCCCTGCCCGCCGATGTTCACCCAACAACTGGCGCAGGCTCACGATTGTCGAAACTGTCTCCATCCCGGATCTCCCCTCCGTTATGCGGCATCCGGTATCGTGTGCGGTGCAAAAAGACAATTCAAAGACGAAGCAGGTGCAAAATAAACCGCTCATACACGGACGTCGACGGACGGAATCAGCCGCTGATCAACGCCAGCCACGCGTCCTCGTCCATCGTCTGGACGCCGAGTTCCCGCGCCTTGTCGAGCTTGGAGCCCGCGCCCGGGCCGGCGACGAGAATATCCGTCTTCTTGGACACAGAGCCGGAAACCTTGGCCCCCAGGCTTTCCGCCCGAGCCTTGGCCTCGTCGCGCGTGAATTTTTCCAGAGATCCGGTGAAGACCACCGTCTTGCCCGCAACCGGGCTGCCCTCGCCCGACGGCGCTTCGGCATCGAGCGGCGTCACCTGCCCCAGGAGACGATCGACCACCGCGACATTGCGGTTTTCTTTGTAGAACTCCACGATCGCGCGCGCCACGACGTCGCCGATCCCGTCGATCCGGTTGAGGTCGTCCCAGGCCTCCGCCCCCGGCTCGCCTGCCGCCCGCATCGCCTTGTCGAATTCGCCGTAGCTTCCATAGGACCGCGCCAGCAGCTTTGCCGTGGTCTCCCCGACATGGCGAATGCCGAGCGCATAGATGAAACGCGCAAGCGCCACCTGACGCCGCTCGTTGATCGCCTCATAGAGCTTGCGGACGCTGACCTTGCCGAATCCGTCGATGTTTTCGAGCTTGGCGAGGGAGCCCTGCTGGCGCTCCTCCAGCGTGAAGATGTCGGGCGCAGTGCGGATCGACAGGGTCGGATCGTCGGAGGCAAAGAAGAAATCGATCTGCTTTGCGCCGAAGCCTTCGATATCGAAGGCGTTGCGCGAGACGAAATGCTTCAGATGCTCTACCGCCTGCGCCCGGCAGACGAAGCCGCCGGTGCAGCGCGTCACCGAATCGACCTTGCCGGTCTTCTCGTTGACTTCGCGCACCGCATGGCTGCCGCAGACCGGACAGGTCTTTGGGAAAACGTAAGGGGCGCTGCCCTCCGCCCGCTTCTCCTCGACGATATCGACGATCTGCGGAATGACGTCCCCGGCGCGCTGGACGATGACCGTATCGCCGATGCGGATGTCGCGCCCTTCGCGCAGCGGCTGGCCGGCATTGCCGAGACCCTTGATATAATCCTCATTGTGCAGCGTCGCATTGGTCACGACGACCCCGCCGACGGTGACGGGCACCAGACGCGCCACCGGCGTCAACGCTCCGGTTCGCCCGACCTGGATGTCGATGGCCGTGAGCACCGTAAAGGCCTGCTCGGCCGGGAACTTGTGCGCGGTCGCCCAGCGCGGCGAGCGCGAGCGGAAGCCGAGCCGGCCCTGGAGCACGAGATCATCGACCTTGTAGACGACACCGTCGATATCGTAGTCGAGCTCCGGGCGCGTGAGGCCGATCGCGCGGTAGTGGTCGAGAATGGCGGCGACCGACGTCAGCCGCTGTGTCAGCGGATTGACCGGGAAACCCCAGATCTTCAGCGCCTCGACCATGCCGGACTGTGTGTCCGACGGCATCTCCGACATCTGCCCCCACGAATAGGCGAAGAAGCGCAGCTTGCGGGTGGCGGTGATGGCGGGATCGAGCTGGCGAAGGGAGCCCGCCGCTGTGTTGCGCGGATTAACGTAGGTCTGGCGCCCCTCCGCCTCCATCTGCGCATTCAGGGTTAGGAAGTCGCTCTTGGCCATATAGACCTCGCCGCGCACCTCCACCACGTCGGGTGCGCCGTCGGGCAGCGTCTGCGGTATCTCCGCGATGGTCCGGATATTGGCGGTGACGTTCTCTCCCGTCGTACCATCGCCCCGCGTGGCGGCCGAGACGAGTTTGCGGTTCTCGTAGCGCAGCGACATCGACAGGCCGTCGATCTTCGGCTCGGCCGTAAACGCGATGGAATCATCCAGCAGGCGGCCAAGGAAGCGGTAGACGCTCGCGATGAAATCGCCGACGTCCTCGTCGGAAAACACGTTGTCGAGCGACAGCATGGGCCTGGCATGCGTGACCTGCTGAAAGAGGCCGGAGGGAGCAGCGCCCACCTTGCCGGAGGGACTGTCCGGCCGCACGAGATCGGGAAACCGCGCCTCGATCTCGCCGTTGCGCCGCTTCAGCGCATCATAGTCGGCGTCCGGAATCTCAGGCGCGTCCTTGCCATGATAGAGCGCATCGTGACGGGCAAGCTCGGAGGCCAGGAACGCCAGCTCTTCCACGGCATCGGCTTCGCTCAGCGCATCCACGGGCTTGATGTCGGTCATGGCGGTCACTCCTGCTATCGGGAGTGTTGTAGCGAAAATCGCTCCTTTGAGAAGAGGACGATGCCCGCCATCCCACGCTCATCCCGCGCCGATATCCTTGCGAAAATACGGAAAATCGCACAGAAACGCGGCCGCAATCCTCAGCCGCCGCCCGCCAGCAACTTCGCCGCCGCAGCACGCGCTTCCTCGGTAATCGAGGCGCCGGCCAGCATGCGGGCGATCTCTTCGGTCCGGTCCTTGTCGTTCATGCGCGCCACGCGCGTCGCGATCATCTCGGCAGATTTCTCGGAAGGGCCCTTGGAGATCAGCAGATGGGTCGCAGCCCGTGCCGCGACCTGCGGCGCGTGGGTCACGGAGAGCACCTGCACCGTCTTCGACAGCCGCTTCAGCCGCTGCCCGATCGCATCGGCAACGGCGCCGCCCACCCCGGTGTCGATCTCGTCGAAGACGAGCGTCGGTGCGGAGCCGCGATCGGCCAGCGCCACCTTGAGCGCCAGCAGGAAGCGCGAAAGCTCGCCGCCCGACGCGACCTTCATGATCGGCCCCGGCCGCGTGCCCGGATTAGTCTGCACATGGAACTCGACCACATCGATGCCTTCGGCCGTTAGCTGCGTCGGGTCGCTCGCGACCTCCGCCATGAAGCGGGCCCGCTCCAGCTTCAGCGCCGGAAGCTCCGCCATCACGGCCTCCGACAGGGCGCTTGCCGTATTGTGCCGCTTGGAGGAAAGAGCCGCCGCCGCCGCATCGAAATCCGCCCGCGCGATCGCAACCTGCGCCTCGAACTGCTTCAGCTTCTCTTCGCCCGCATCGAGATCGGCCACGCTGTTGATCATGCGGACAGCGAGCGCCGGAAGCTCCGTCACGGGAACCGAATATTTGCGGGCAGCGGCGCGCAGCGCAAACAGCCGCTCCTCCACCCGCTCCAGTTCCTTCGGATCGTATTCCGTGCGCCGAAGCGCCGCTTCCACCGCCATCTGCGCGTCGGACAGCTGGTTCAGCGCCGCATCGAGCAGGTTGACCGTTTCCTCCAAAAGGCCCGGCGCCTCGTGGCTCTTGCGCTCCAGACGGCGCACCAGCGAGGCGATCTGCGGCACGGGAGAGGCGTTGCCGTTCAGGAAATCGCTGGCCTCGCTGATATCGGACGCGATGCGCTCTGACTTCATCATCGTCGCCCGCCGTTCGGCAAGCTCGTCCTCCTCGCCATCGAGCGGCGACAGGGCTTCGAGCTCCTCCACGGCAGCGCGCAAATAGTCGGCTTCGCGGGCGGCGGCGTCCACCTTCTCGCGGTGGCGCTTCAGGCCCCGCTCGGCATCGCGCCAGATCCGGAAAAGATCGGCAACCGTTTCCGCATCGGCTGTCAGTCCGCCGAAAGCATCGAGGAGCAGCCGGTGGGCGTGGGTATCGACCAGCGCACGATCGTCGTGCTGCCCATGGATCTCGACGAGCAATTGCCCCGCCTGGCGCAGAAGCTGGACGGACACCGGCTGGTCGTTGACATAGGCCTTGGTGCGCCCATCGGACGTCTGTACGCGGCGGAAAATCAGATCGCCATCATCGTCGATGCCATTTTCGCGCACCAGAACGCGGGCCGGATGATCCGGCGCGACATCGAAGACGGCGGTCACCTGCCCCTTGGTGCCGCCATGGCGCACGAGCGAGCCATCGCCACGCCCGCCCAGCGCCAGCGACAGGCTGTCGAGCAGGATCGACTTGCCGGCTCCGGTTTCGCCGGTCAGCACGGACAGGCCGGCATCGAAGGACAGGTCGAGCCGTTCGATCAGGACGATATCGCGGATCGAGAGCTGGGAAAGCATCCGGTCTTCTGTTCTTTCGGATCAGACGCCGAGGATCTTCTTGCCGGCCCGGGAAATCCAGGACCCGCCATTCTCGCGCGGCTCGAGGCCGTTGGACTGCAGCAGCTTGTAGCTGTCGGCATACCACTGGCTGTCAGGATAGTTGTGACCGAGGACGGCCGCAGCCGTCTGCGCCTCGCTGGTGATGCCCATGGCGAAGTAGCTCTCGACCAGTCGGGCCAGCGCTTCCTCGACCTGGTTCGTGCCGGAATACTGCTCGACCACGGTGCGGAAACGCGTCACGGCGGCGAGATATTCCTTACGTTCCAGATAGTAGCGCCCGACCTGCATTTCCTTGCCGGCCAGCTGGTCCTTGGCAAAGCGGATCTTCGCCTGCGCGTCCTCGACATATTCGGATTTCGGGTATTTATCGACGACGACCTGCATGGCCTCGATGGTCTTGAAGGCAGGCTTCTGGTCCTGTGTCACCGTCGGGATCTGCTTGGAATAGGCAAGGCCCAGAATGTACTGGGCGTAAGCCGCATCTTCCGATTCGGGATAGAGATTGAGATAGCGCGTCGCCGCGTTGATCGCGTCCTGCGTCTGGCCCTGGCGGTAGTTGACGAAGGCCTTCATCACCAGCGCCTTGCGGGCATATTCGGAAAACGGCTGCTGCTTGTCGATCGCGTCGAACTTGCGCGCGGCTTCCGTCGTCTTGCCGGCATTCAGATTGGCGAGACCCTGATTGTAGAGAACCTCGGGCGGATCGGTCTCGGCCGTCAGCTTGGTGATGTCGATGTCGGGGTCGTTCTGGCAGGCGGTCACGACGACGCTGGTTGTCGCCGCTACAAGCGCGACCATCGCAACGCGCGTGATCGTCTTCCATTCGAAGCCGTCTGCAAAAACCATCAGAACATCCCAACTCGAGTGGCAGCTGCCCCGCCGCCGACCATGCGGTTCTAGATCATACTAGAACAAGTCCGCAACGTCATGGTGACCGATTAACGCAATTTTGTGGCATCGCGTCCATGAAAAAGCCGGTCATATGACCGGCTTTAAGGCAATTCTTATGGATATTGTGCGTCAGGCAGACAGCTCGGACGCGCCTGCAACCTGCTTCTCGCGCGCAACCCGCGTGCGCGGCATCGCCGTTTCCACGATATCGTAGGCCGTGGGATCGCTGAACAAAGCCTGCAAGGCATTGGCGTTCATCTTGTGGCCGCCGCGATAGGACCGGTAGCAGCCGATGAACGGCAGGCCGGCGAGCGCGAGATCGCCGACGGCGTCCAGCGTCTTGTGACGGACGAACTCGTCCTTGGCGTAACGCAGGCCCTCGACGTTGATGACCGTATGGTCGTCGGCAATGACGACCGAATTTTCGAGCGAGGAGCCGAGGCCACGGCCGGCCGCCCACATCCGCTCGACATCGCGCATGAAGCCGAAAGTGCGGGCGCGCGACAGCTCGTTCTTGAAGGTCGCGGCCGTCATGTCGCCCTGCCAGGACTGGCGACCGATCAGCGGCGTGTCGAAATCGATCTCAACCTCGAAGCGCATGCCGCCGTCATACGGCACGAATTCCGACCAGGAGGCACCGTTCTCGATGCGCACCGGCTTCAGGATGCGGATGTAGCGACGCTTGACGGCGAGCGCCTTGATGCCCGTCTGCTCGATGGCCTCGATGAAGGGTGCGGAGCTTCCGTCCATGATCGGCATTTCTGCGCCGTGAACCTCGACCAGCAGATTGTCGATGCCGACGGCGTAGATCGCCGCCATCACATGCTCGATCGTGGCGATCCAGGTGGCCGGCGACGTGCCGAGAATGGTGCAGAGATCCGTATTGCCGACGTTGGACGACACGGCGCGATATTCGCCGAGGACCCGCTCGCCCTCGATGCGCTGGAAGACGATGCCGGTATTGGCTTCAGCCGGATGGAAGGTGATCGAAACGTCGGCGCCCGAATGCACGCCCGTCCCGCTCAGGGTTGCCTGATCGGCGATCGTCGTCTGGAACCCCAGCAGTCCAATTCCCAGTCCCATACTCTTCACTTTCACAATTCTGGCGGCGAACCGCCTCATTCCGTGTCTGCAAGATACGTCTTTGAGCCTCAGGTCAACCTCTCGACAGCAAGTCGAACTTGCCGCCCCCAGTCTTCGTCGCGATCGGGAGACTTGATATCCGCAAACTTTCCAGCGTGAAGATAAGGCCCTCGACCGGTCATTCCAAATCACTGTTTCTTTCGCTTTGTAACGCTTCTTCCTCGCGGACTATGTCTCTGCAAAGCTTGTGAAAAAAAGGAAAAGCCTGGGCTTGGGGCCCAGGCGTTCCGGCAAGGTAGAAGGCGGGTTGAAATCAGTTCGACTGCCGGCGAAGGAAAGCCGGAATTTCGAGCTGATCGTCGTCCTGCGCACGCGGCTGCGGGTTCACGCGGCCGCGTTCGTCGAGCGCACCGCGACGCGGTGCGTAGACGCTCGCCTCGGGGGACAGCGGGCGGCGCTGCTGCGACGCAGCGCTCGGCGCTCCCGAGGTCATGTCCGACGCGACGGAATGATCTTCCTCTTCGCGGCGGCCGAGCGAATTGGTGATTCGCTTGAGAAGGCCCATCGGACCGCGCTCTTCGTGATGCGCGACGGCCGGCTGGGACCGGTGCTCGGCTTCGGCCTTCACCATCGGCGGGAAGTCCTCGACCTTCGGCATGCGAACCGGTTCCGGCTGGCGCATCATCGGCGCGGGCTCGTGACGCTGAGCCATCGGCTCATGCGGCATGTGGTGCGCCGGGGCATGCTGGGCATGCATCGGTGCGGCCTGCATCGGCTGCGGCTGGTAGACCGGCATCTCGACCGGAGCTTGCTGCATCGGCGCCTGCGGTGCCGGAGCCCGCATGACGGGTGCGGTTTCCGGCGCACCGGCAAACAGCTTGCTCTGCGGACGGAAGTCGTCCTGGGCCTTTTCGGCCGCGCGCGCCTGGATCAGGAGTTCGCGTTCGATTTCGGCCTGGCGGATGGCTTCGGCGATGTGATCGGCCTGCGGTGCCTGCGGCTGCGGCGCCGGCTGCTGCATGACGGGTGCCGGCTGGGCCTGCATGGCCGGTGCGGCGGCAGGTGCTGCCGGACGCGCGGCGGGCTTGGATGCTACCGGGCGAAAGCTGGCAGTCCGATCGGCCACCTCCGCGGCCGTACGATCGATTCCGGTTGCAACGACGGAGACACGAATCATGCCTTCGAGCTCTTCGTCGAACGTCGCGCCGAGAATGATGTTGGCGTCCGGATCGACTTCCTCGCGGATACGCGTCGCGGCTTCGTCGACTTCGAACAGGGTCATGTCGCGACCGCCCGTGATCGAGATCAGGAGGCCCTGCGCACCCTTCATCGAGGTTTCGTCGAGAAGCGGGTTGGCGATGGCGGCTTCGGCAGCGGCCATGGCGCGGCCATCGCCGGAGGCTTCGCCGGTGCCCATCATCGCACGGCCCATCTCGCGCATCACCGAACGAACGTCGGCGAAGTCGAGATTGATCAGGCCTTCCTTGACCATGAGGTCGGTGATGCAGGCAACGCCCGAATACAGGACCTGGTCGGCCATCGCGAAAGCATCGGCAAACGTCGTCTTGTCGTTGGCGATGCGGAAGAGGTTCTGGTTGGGGATGACGATCAGCGTATCGACCGACTTCTGCAGTTCGGCGATGCCCTGATCGGCAAGCCGCATGCGGCGCTGACCTTCGAAGTGGAAGGGCTTGGTGACGACGCCGACGGTCAGGATGCCCTTGTTGCGCGCCGCCTGAGCGACGACTGGAGCAGCACCCGTCCCCGTGCCGCCGCCCATGCCGGCGGTGACGAAGCACATATGCGTGCCGGAGAGGTGATCGATGATTTCGTCGATGCACTCTTCGGCGGCCGCGCGACCGACTTCCGGCTGCGAACCCGCGCCGAGACCTTCGGTAACGGCCACACCCATCTGGATGATTCGTTCGGCCTTGGTCATGGTCAGCGCCTGGGCGTCCGTGTTGGCGACGACGAAGTCGACGCCCTGGAGACCTGCGGTGATCATGTTGTTGACGGCGTTGCCGCCGCCGCCGCCGACACCGATGACAGTGATGCGGGGCTTGAGCTCGGTGATATCCGGCTTCTGCAAGTTAATGGTCATTTTACCCGTTCCTTCCTGGTTTCTGGTCGCCTTGCCGAGCCGGCCAGATCTCAATTTACCCTTATGGCGGTTCTACCTTACGCGAACCTAGAAACTCTCTTTCAGCCACTGGCCCATTCGGGCAAAGCGGCTGTCACCGCCGCCGAGCGCAGACAGCATTCCGCCCTGGGCAGCATGCGTCTCCATTTCGGCGACCTGCGGATAGATCATCAGGCCGACAGCCGTGGAGAAGGCCGGGCCCTTGGCGGCCGGCGGAAGGCCGGAAACACCGAGGGGACGACCAATCCGCACGTTGCGGGCGAGAATACGGCGCGCCGCTTCCGGCAGGCCCGTCAGCTGGCTTCCGCCGCCGGTCAGAACGACGCGCTTGCCGACGATCGGCGAGAAGCCGGAACGCTGGATGCGGTCGCGAATAAGTTCGAGCGTCTCTTCGACGCGGGCACGCACGATTCGCGAGACGAGGGCGCGCGGCACGTGAGTCGGCTGGTCGCGATCGTCCTCGCCGATCGGCGGAACCGTCACCATCTCGCGCTCGTCGGCATCGTTCGGCATGGCCGAGCCATGGACGACCTTCAGCCGCTCGGCATCCTCGATCCGGGTCGAGAGACCGCGTGCGAGGTCCGTCGTCACGTGATGACCGCCAAGGCTCACGGCGTCGGCATGCACGAGCTTGCCTTCCGCAAAGACCGAGATCGTCGTCGTGCCGCCACCCATGTCGATGCAGGCGCAGCCGAGTTCGACCTCGTCATCCACCAGAGCGGAAAGGCCGCTGGCATAAGGTGTCGCCACGATGCCCTCGACCGAGAGATGCGCGCGGTTGATGCACAGCTCGAGGTTCTTCAGCGCCGCACGCTCGGCCGTCAGCACGTGCATATCGACGCCGAGAGTATCGCCGAACATGGCCAGCGGATCGCGAATGCCGCGTTCGCCGTCGAGCGAGAAGCCCGTCGGCAGGGAGTGGAGAATCACGCGGTCCTGACGCTGCGAGCGCTGGCCGGCGGCGGCAAGAACCCGCTTGAGGTCGGCGCCGTCTACTTCCTGACCGCCGAGATCGACGGAAGCCGTATAGATGTCGCTCTGAAGGCGGCCGGCGGAGACGTTGACGATCAGGCTGTCGATGGTCAGCCCGGCCATACGCTCGGCGGCATCGACGGCGAGCCGGACGACGCTTTCGGCCGCATCCAGATCGGCGATCACGCCGTTCTTCATGCCGTGCGACTTGTGGTGGCCGAGACCGATGACCTCGATCGCATGCGTGCGACCGGGCAGGATCTGGCTTTCGGCGCGCGGTGTCAGGCGGCCGATCATGCAGACGACCTTCGTCGAACCGATGTCGAGCACGGAAACGATGTGAGATCGCTTCGCCGACAGGGGCTTCAGACGCGGCAGGCCGAAATGCGACGAACCGAACAGGCTCATATGCGGTCCTCTTGGCTCTCGATTTTCTTGAGCTGTTTGGTACGGGCTTCAAGGGCGACCTGTCGGCGCTCTGCGGCGCCGGGGGTCAGTTGGATGGTGGTGCGGTCTTCGAGACGAAGATCGACGGCGGCGATGTCGCGTTCCAGCAGCTGCTGGCCTTCTTCCATCGTGGACAGCACCTGCATGGCGCGGTCGAGATCCTGCTCGGGCAGCTTCACCATGACGCCGTTGTCGAGAATCAGATCCCAACGACGACCGGCGACGCGGACATAGGCCTTCACGCGGCCGGCGATTTCCGGCCAGTCGGCGAAGCGGGCATAGAAGTCGGCCGCAGCCGTTTCCGCATCGCGGCCGACAAACAGCGGCAGTTCGGCGAACTTGTTGTCGCGCAGCGGCGCGATCACGCTGCCGCTCTTTTCGATGAGCGAGAGATCGGACCCGTGCTGCCAGATCCCGAAGGCCTTGCGCTCCTTGAGGTTCACCTCGATCGTGCCGGGATAGACCTTGCGGACCGTCACCTCTTCCACCCAGGGCATCTTGGCGATCGCCTGACGGGCGGCATCGATGTCGAGCGCAACGAGAGACGTCGCACCGTCGAGGCCGATTTCCTGGAGAATGTCGATCTCCGATGTCTGGTCATTGCCCGAGATCTTCACGTCCTCGATAGCAAAGCCGGCGGCCGACGTGGTCGCCTTGGCGACTTCAGGCGTGTGCCCGCCGATCGCCATGCCGTAAAGACCAGTTGCCGCAAACAAGGCCAGCGCCGAGACAGTCCCGGTGTAGGGTGCGAAATGGATGCGGCCCGTGCCGAGCGCGACGAAGAAGCGGACGACGCGGCGCAGCGGACGCGGCAGGACCACATGGCCATCCATGTCCCGGAATTCCTGCGGCGCACGGACGCGCTCCTGGAAACGACCTCTCAACGCAAACACGACGCATCCTCCACGATCCAGCTGAGGAACTCACCAAAGGAATGGCCGGCATGAACCGCCATTTCAGGAACCAGCGATGTCGGGGTCATGCCCGGCTGCGTGTTGATTTCGAGCCAGATCAGTTCGCCGTCTTCGGACGCGCTTTCGTCGAGACGGAAGTCGGAGCGGCTGACACCACGGCACCCCATCGCATGATGTGCCGCAACGGCCAGTCTTTGTATGTTTTGGTAAATATTCGGTAAAATTTCTGCCGGAATGACATGCTTCGAGCCACCGGCCACATATTTCGCATCGAAGTCGTAAAAGGCGTGGCCCTGCGGAATGATCTCGGTCACGCCAAGGGCTTCGCCGCCCATCACGCCGCAAGTAAATTCGCGGCCGGGAATGTACCGTTCGACCATCACGAGGTCGCCATAGCGCCATTCGCTGGAGGTGATGATCTGCGGCGGGTGCGACTGGTCCTTCTGGACGATGACGACGCCGAAGCTCGACCCCTCGCGCACCGGCTTGACCACGTAGGGCGTGGGAATCGGATGGTCCTGAGCGAAATCGTGGCGGTTCATGACCTTCGCCTCGGCGACGGGAATGCCCGCAGCCTTCGCAACGATCTTTGCCTGCCCCTTGTCCATGGCCAGCGACGAGGCCAGCACGCCGGAATGGGTATAGGGGATTTCAAGGTATTCCAGGATGCCCTGGATCGTGCCGTCTTCGCCGAACGGCCCGTGCAGCGCGTTGAACGCCACATCCGGGCGCAAGGCGCCGAGAACCGTCGCGATATCCCGATCGACATCCACGCGGGTAACGCGATAGCCGAAGGCTTCCAGGGCATCGGCACAGGCGGCGCCCGAAGACAGGCTGACCGGCCGCTCCGACGAGAAGCCCCCCATCAGCACTGCGACGTGTTTGCCACTCATGAAAACCCCCGACATTTCTGACCCATTCTGCGGCGGCGAAGCGACCGGTTCGAACCCGACTCAAAGCCTGCCTGCCTGCACTCACTAAAGCGTCATTAAGGTTAACGAACCGTTTACTTTCGTTAACCAGGTGCGGTGAGCGGTACGTCCGGGAGGGTCTTTCGACACGGCAGCTGCCCCCTGTGTTGAAAATGGCACGGGTGCGGAGCCTGCACGGCTGCCGTCGATTCCCCGGCGCTTTCCTGTCGAATGAAGCGCCCTCTCCGCGCTTTCGCCCAAAGACAAGGCAGCGATAAGGCGACACGGCAATCGGCTATGCGACATCGTTCCACCTCGCGCGATGCCGTCGGACAATGCGCCATATTCTTGCGCAAAAAGGGTTTCTTCCGACATTAACTTGCCGTAAGAAGCCGTCAGCTACCTATGAGGGTGGCGGATCCTCAACACGGACAAGATCATGAGCAACGCGATATCTGCGGTATCGTCGAAGGCAGATGTCTTGGACGCACGCGCTACCAATTCCCCGGCTCGCGTGCTCCTGGCGAGCCTCGTCGGCACCACCATCGAATTTTTCGATTTCTACGTCTACGCGACGGCTGCCGTTCTGGTGTTCCCGACGCTGTTCTTCCCGAACAGCGATCCGACGACGGCACTGCTGGCCTCCTTCGCCACCTTCTCCATCGCCTTCTTCGCCCGCCCGCTCGGCGCTGTCGTCTTCGGGCATTACGGAGATCGCGTCGGCCGTAAGACCACGCTGGTCGCAGCCCTCCTGACGATGGGCATCTCCACCGTCATCATCGGCCTCCTCCCCTCCTACGAATCGATCGGCGTTCTCGCACCGCTGCTGCTGGCACTGTGCCGGTTCGGTCAGGGCTTCGGCCTCGGTGGCGAGTGGGGCGGTGCCGTTCTGCTGGCGACGGAAAATGCTCCCGAAGGCAAGAAAAGCTGGTACGGCATGTTCCCGCAGCTCGGCGCGCCTGTCGGCCTCTTCCTCTCCTCCGGCGTCTTCTGGCTGCTGCTGCACGTGATGTCGCAGGAAGCGCTGCTCAGCTGGGGCTGGCGCGTGCCGTTCATCGCCTCGATCCTGCTGATCGCCGTCGGTCTCTGGGTCCGCCTCTCCATCACCGAGACGCCCGCGTTCCAGAAGACCATCGACAGCCACGAGCGCGTTCAGGTTCCGGTCGTCGAACTCTTCCGCAACCACAAGCGCAGCCTGGTTCTCGGCACCTTCGTGGCGCTCGCCACCTTCGTGCTGTTCTACATCGGCTCGGCCTATCTTCTGTCCTACAACATCAAGGTCCTGAAGCTGCCCTTCGTCGATGCCCTGGAAATCCAGCTGCTCGGCGCCGTCCTCTTCGGCATCTTCATTCCGATCGCCGGCAAGCTTGCCGAGCGCTTCGGCCGCCGCGAGATCCTGATCGGCGTCACCGTGCTGATCGGCATCTTCTCCTTCTTCCTGCCGGGTCTGCTGACAAGCGGTGAAGCGAGCGTCGTCCTGTTCGTCGTCATCGGCATGGCGCTGATGGGCATCACCTATGGTCTGATCGGAACGGCGCTCGCCGCACCCTTCCCGACCAATGTGCGCTACACGGGCTCCTCGATCACCTTCAACTTCGCCGGCATCTTCGGTGCCTCGCTCGCGCCCTACATCGCCACCTACCTGCAAGCGACCTATGGCATGACGGCTGTCGGCTACTACCTTCTGTTCGCAACCGTCATCACACTCATCTGCATTTTGCTCTCGGGCAAAAACGAAGTCTGAGTTCAAGCAGAATCAGAACAAACAAAAAGGCCGCGATGTCACTGACATCGCGGCCTTCTTATATGATAGGGCGAGGGTCACTCCCCGGGATGCAGCCTGTCACGACGCCCGGATCTCCACTCGGAAATCCAGATCGCACCCCAGACGGAAGCTGCCAGCAAAACGGGCAGAAGATAGAGGTAAAAGATGGTCCCGAATGTCACTGCTTAAGTTTCCCGAGCATATGTCTTGCTGCCCAATGTAAGACGAGCGCTGTTAAAAGCCAAGTGATCGTCGAAATAGCAAGCGGCGCTGACAGACCGAACAGCACTTGCCCGTTCGCAAGCGACACAACCGGCGTTATGAACCTAGCCGCAATGGACGCCGTCGCGAGGCGGTCGATCGAATTGGCAGCGAGCTTCACCCGCTCATTGTGAACGAGAGGCGAATCGCTACCGCTCGCCATCACACCGTCGCCCGGCCCAGAAACTCCCTCACCTCATAACCGGCCATGAATTTGCCGATCCGCTTGATCTCCCATTCAAGCTTGACGCCGGAATGCTCCATCACGCGCTGGCGCACGGTTTCGCCGAGATATTCGAGCTCGTAGCCGCTCGCCTGCCCCGTATTGATCATGAAATTGCAATGCATCGGCGACATCTGGGCGCCGCCGATCATCATGCCGCGGCAGCCGGCTTCGTCGATCAGCTTCCAGGCGGAATGCCCTTCCGGATTTTTAAAGGTCGAGCCGCCGGTCTTCTCGCGGATCGGCTGAACCGTTTCGCGGTGCTGCCGCACGGCATCCATGTCGGCGCGGATCTTCGCCTTGTCCTCGGGATAGCCCTCGAATACGGCATGCGTGAAAATCAATTCCTTCGGCGCGCTGGAATGCCGGTAGCTGTAGCCCATGTCGGCATTGCTCAGCACGTGCGTCTCGCCTTGACGATCAACGGCATGCACCTCGACCACCCGCTCGTGCGTCTCGCCGCCATTCGCGCCCGCGTTCATGCGCAACGCCCCGCCGACGGTGCCGGGGATACCGTAGTAGAAGAAAAAGCCGCCGATGCCGTGATCGAGCGTCATCGCCGCGAGGTTCTTGTCCGGGCAAATCGCGCCGGCTTTCACGCGGTTGTCGCCCACACGTTCGATATCACCAAAGCCCTTGGCAGAGAGGCGGATCACGACACCGGGAATTCCGCCGTCGCGCACCAGCAGGTTGGAGCCGACGCCGGCCACCATCACCGGCACATCTTCGGGAACGAGCTTCAGGAACGTCACGAGATCATCGACGTCGTGCGGCTGGAACATCAGCTCGGCCAGTCCACCGGCGCGGAACCACGTCACGCGGTCCATGGGCGCATCCGGCGTCAGCCGTCCCCGAAGCGCGTTGACGCCCTCGCCAAGCGATGCGAGCAGCTTTGTTCCGTCGACCTGTTTCATGCGTCCTGTCCTGTCCCCTGCCCTGTGATGTCGGCCAATTCCTTTGGCAGCGCCGCAGCCCAATAGGTAATGCTGCCGGCGCCCAAAAGAACCACGAAGTCACCGGGTTGTGCAATGGTGGAGACGAGCGGCGCAAGGGCTTCCGGCCCGTCCACGTAGCGGGCATCGCGATGTCCACCCGCTTTGATCCGGGAAACAAGCTCCTGCGAGGTGATCCCCTCGATCGGCTCCTCGCCGGCCGAGTAGACGGGCGACAGGAGAATCGTATCGGCATCGTTGAAGCAGGCCGCGAAATCTTCGAACAGGCTCTGGAGGCGGGAGAATCGATGCGGCTGGTGCACGGCGATGATTCGGCCCTGGCAGGCCTCGCGCGCGGCGCGCAGCACGGCCTTGATCTCGACCGGGTGGTGCCCGTAATCGTCATAGATCCGAACGTTGTTCCACTCGCCGGTAAAGGTGAAGCGTCGCTTGACGCCGCCGAACGCCGCAAGACCCTTGGCGATGTCCTCGGAATTCATGCCGAGCCGGTTGGCGACGGCAATCGCGGCTGTCGCGTTGGAGACGTTGTGACGACCGGGCATCGGCAGGCGCAGGTCCTTCAGCTCGATCAGCTGGCCCGTGCGACGACGGCGGATGGCGACGTCGAAGATCGAGGTCGCCCCGTCCATGCGGATGTTGAAGAAACGCACGTCCGCCTGCGGGTTCTCGCCATAGGTGATGACCTTGCGATCCTCGATCTTGGAGACCATCGTCTGCACCTCGGGATGGTCGAGACACATCACGCCGAAACCGTAGAACGGGACGTTCTCGACGAACTGGCGAAACGCCGCCCGTACCTGGTCGAACGTGCCGTAATGATCGAGATGCTCCGGGTCGATATTGGTGACAACGGCCACATCGGCCGGAAGCTTGAGGAAGGTGCCGTCCGATTCGTCGGCCTCCACCACCATCCATTCCCCGGCACCCATGCGCGCATTGGTGCCATAGGCATTGATGATGCCGCCATTGATGACGGTCGGATCGAGACCGCCGGCTTCCAAGAGCGCTGCGACCATGGAGGTCGTGGTCGTCTTGCCATGCGTCCCGCCGATGGCGATCGAGCTTCGGAAGCGCATCAACTCGGCCAGCATCTCGGCGCGACGCACGACCGGCAGCAGCTTCTCGCGGGCCGCGATCAGTTCCGGATTGGTCTTCTTGATGGCCGTGGACACGACGACCACTTCGGACTCGCCGAGGTTCTCCGCCTTATGGCCGACGAAGACCTCGATGCCCTTCTCGCGCAACCTCTGGACGTTGGCGCTGTCGGACTGATCGGAACCCTGGACGCGGTGGCCGAGATTGTGCAGCACTTCCGCAATGCCGCTCATCCCGATCCCGCCGATACCGATGAAATGGACGAGACCGATCGTCTGCGGCAGTTTCATGAGCGTTTTTCCTTGAATTGGGCAATTGTCTGGCCGCTGGCAATAGCCTCTACCATGCCGGCAAGCAAGCGCGCGGCGTCCGGCCGGCCTGCGGCCTTGGCGCTGGTCGCCATTGCCGCCATGCTCTCAGGGTTGTTCATCGCATCGCGAAGGAAGCCCGCCAGAACCTCCGGCGTCAGGTCCTTCTGCGGCACGAGCCGTGCCGCTCCGGTCTCGGCAAGCGCCGCCGCATTCGCGGCCTGATCGTGATCGAGCGCGAAGGGATAGGGCACGAGGATGGAGGGACGACCGATGACGGCGATTTCCGACACGGTGGAGGCACCGGAGCGGCAGACGAGCAGATGGGCCGCGGCGATCCGTCCAGCCATATCCGTAAAGAAAGGCGAGATCTCCGCGGTCAGCTCGAATTTCGCCATCGCCGTCCGGGCGCCATCGAGATCCTCCGGCCGCGCCTGTTGCGTGACATGCAGTCGGGCGCGAAGCTCGGGCTCCAGCAGGGCGATGGCCGCGGGAATGGCCTTTGAGAAGAACTGCGCCCCTTGGCTGCCGCCGAACACGACGAGCCGGAATGCCTCGCCTGCGCCGGAGGCCGTATAGGGAACCTCGGCTGCTTCAAGCACGGCCGGGCGCACGGGATTGCCCGTCGTCACCGTCTTGCGCGCATAGCGTCCGTCCGTCTCCGGCAGGAAGCCGCCGGCGATTGCGGTGACGCGGCCGGCAAGGCCCTTGTTCGCGCGGCCCATGACGGCGTTTTGTTCGTGAATGATCGTGGGGATACGCAGCCGGCTGGCAGCAAGGAGCGGCGGCACGGTCGGATAGCCTCCGAACCCGACGACCACCTTCGGCTTCACCTCTTTAAGAATAGCGCGGGCCTCGCGCAGGCCGCTCCACAGCTGCCAGAGAGAGGACGCGACCTTCACGGGATTGCGCGAGCCGATCGTGGCGGAGCGCACGACATGGATGCGCTCGGCCGGGAAGGAACCGGCATAGCGCTCGGCCCGATGGTCTGTGATCAGGTGCACCGAAAAATCCAGTGCGGCCAGTTCGTGCGCAAGCGCCTCGGCTGGAAAAAGATGACCGCCGGTACCTCCGGCGGCTAGCATGACGATGCCCTTGGTCAAGACTCGAGACCTCCAGTACGAAGCGTGTTGCGCAAACCTGCGCAGCGAAGATGTGTCAAAAAAGCACGGACGAAATGTTCTAGCGCATAATGTCGGAAATCGGGACCGGTTTCCTGACCCATTCTGCAGCCGCTTGAAGTGCCACAGCGTCGCGTGTCGGAGAGACGCGCGACGCTGTCATGTAATGATCTACACGCCGGAGAAGCGCGCATGAAATCCCGTGATCCTACTCCGCCGCGACGGGCGCACCGGTGCGGAACAGGCTGCGCTCCAGAGCGCGCTTTTCCGGGCGGTGCCGGGTGAGTGCGAGGATGAAGCCTGCCGTGACGCAGATCGCGATCATCGAAGACCCGCCATAGGAGATCAGCGGCAGCGTCATGCCCTTGGCGGGCAGCAGTTCGAGATTGACCCCGACATTGATGATCGACTGGATACCGATCTGCAGCACGAGGCCGGCAACGGCAAACCGGTTGAAGTCGTTGCGCTCGCGAAACGCATGGCTGAGGCCGCGCATGACGAGGAAGGAGAAGATGGCGACGATCACCATGCAGAACACGATGCCGAACTCCTCGGCCGCGACCGAGAAGATGAAGTCGGTATGACTGTCCGGGATGATCCGCTTGATGATGCCCTCGCCGGGACCCTGCCCCAGCCAGTCGCCGCGGATGATCGCTTCGCGCGCCGTGTCCACCTGGAACGTGTCGCCCTCGCCGGTCATGAACCGGTCGATACGGCCGGCCACGTGCGGAAGCAGCGTATAGGCGACGACCAGACCGCCGACGGCCGAGCCGCCGAGAACGACGATCCAGAGCCACGGCATTCCCGCCATGAAGAACATGCCGCCCCAGACGGCCGTCGTCAGGATGGTCTGCCCGAGGTCGGGCTGGGCGATGAGGAGCGTGGCGACGATGCCGTACAGCAGGATCGCAAAGAGATTGCCGGGAATTTCCGGCTGGCGGGCGTGTTCGGAGAAGAGCCAGGCGCAGACGATGACGAAGGCCGGCTTCATGAACTCGGACGGCTGGATGCCGATCGGGCCGATGGAGAACCAGCGGCGCGAGCCCTTGATCTCGACGCCGAAGAAGAGCGCCAGGATCATCATGGCGATGGCGGCGGCGAGAATGACGATGGCCGTGCGACGGACCTGACGCGGCGTCAGAAACGAAAGGCCGATCATGACGATCAGCGACGGAATGAGGAAGGCCGCCTGACGCTTCACGAAGTGGAAGCTGTCGAGCCCCAGCCGTTCGGCGACCGCAGGGCTCGCGGCGAAGGACAGCATGAAGCCGATACCCATCAACAGAATGAACGTCGCCAGGAAGAACCTGTCGATGGTCCAGAACCAGTCGGCCACAGGGCCACGCTCCGCACGACTCACCATGTCATCATCCTCGTCAAAGAGCGCCGTCGCGCCGTAAACCGTCGAACCGCGGCGGCGGAGCCGCCACGGCTGTCAAATCAGCATGGTCACGCCGGGAAGAGCCGCCACATGGGCCACGAACGCATCCCCGCGCATCTCGAAGTTTCTGTACTGGTCGAAGCTTGCGCAAGCCGGTGATAACAGAACAGCGGCCGGCAACCCGTCGCGCGCCGCGTCCGCCGCCGCGTCGGCCACGGCTTTCTCCAGCGTCTCAGACCGGTCGAAGGGGACAGCATCGCCGAGCGTTGCCGCGAAATCGTCGGCCGCACGGCCGATCAGATAGGCCTTGGCGATCTTGGCGAAAAACGGAGACAGCGACGCAATCCCGCCGTCCTTGGGCACGCCGCCCGCGATCCAGTAGATCCGCTCGAAGCTCGACAGCGCCGGCGCCGCCGCCTCCGCATTGGTGGCCTTGCTGTCATTGACGAAGGTCACGTCGCCGACCGTGGCGACAGGCTGCATGCGATGCTTCAGCCCGGGGAAAGAGGCAAGCCCCGCAAGAATGTCCGCCTTCGACACGCCGACTGCAAGGCAGGCGGCGATCGCCGCTGCCGCGTTCTGGCCATTATGGCTGCCGCGCAAGGTCGCAATGCCGGAGAGATCGGCAAAGACCTCCGCAAGACCGGCCTCGGCGCGCATTACGGCGGCGCCCTCAGCGTAGTAGCCGTCACCCAGCGACCGGTGACGCGCGATGCGGATGACGGCACGACCGGCGAGCGCCACGCGATCCGCGATGGCTTCGCACCAGGCATCGTCCACACCGATGATGGCGGTATGGCTCGCAGCGACAAGGCGTTCCTTGATTGCCGCGTAGTTTTCCATGGTCCCATGCCGGTCGATATGGTCGGGCGTAAGGTTGAGGAGGATGCCGGCGGTCGGTTCCAGCGACGGCGCAAGGTCGATTTGGTAGGACGAGCACTCGACCACATAGAAGCGGTCCTCTTTCGGAGGATCGAGCGTCAGCACCGCCGTGCCGATATTGCCGCCAAGCTGCGTGTCGCGGCCGCTGGCCACGAGGATATGCGCGATCAGCGCCGTGGTCGTGGACTTGCCGTTGGTGCCGGTAATGGCGATCAGCGGCGCCTCGGGCGAAAGAGCCCGTCGTTCGCGCGAGAACAGCTCGACGTCCCCGATCACCTCGACCCCGGCGCCGCGCGCGAGATCGACCGTCCAGTGCGGCGTCGGATGCGTCAGCGGCACGCCGGGCGACAGCACGAAGGCGTCGAAGGCCGACCAGTCGGCCTGCCGCAGATCGCCCGTGCCGATACCCTCGGCCGCGGCCCTCGCCACGCTCTCGGCATTGTCGTCCCACGCCGTCACCGTGGCGCCGCCGGCCACCAGCGCGCGCGCAGTCGCAAGCCCGGAGCCTCCGAGACCGAAGAGGGCGACGTGACGCCCGTTGAGCGTGGTGACGGGGATCATCGACTTACCGCAGCTTCAGCGTGGAGAGACCGACCATGGCCAGGATGACGGCGATGATCCAGAAGCGGATGACGACCTGGCTTTCCGTCCAGCCCTTCTTTTCGAAATGGTGGTGGATCGGCGCCATCAGGAAGACGCGGCGACCGGTGCGCTTGAACCAGAAGACCTGGATGATGACGGACAGGGTCTCCATGACGAACAGGCCGCCAATGATGACCATGACGATCTCGTGCTTGGTGGCGACAGCGACGGTACCGATGAGACCACCAAGCGCCAGCGACCCGGTGTCGCCCATGAAGATGGCGGCGGGCGGCGCGTTGAACCAGAGGAAACCGAGCCCCGCCCCGATGACTGCCCCGAGAATGACGGCCAACTCCCCCGTGCCGGGCACGAAGTGGATCTGCAGGTAGTTCGCGAACACCGCGTTACCGGCAAGGTAGGCGATGACGCCGAACGACGCCGCGGCGATCATCACCGGCACGATGGCGAGACCGTCGAGCCCGTCCGTCAGGTTCACCGCGTTGCCGGCGCCGACGATGACGAAGCCGCCGAACAGGATGAAGAAATAGCCGAGGTTGAGCGTGAAATCCTTGAGGAACGGGAATGTCAGCGAGGAGCCGAACGTCGAGCCGGCCGTGCCCGCCGAAATCGCCGAGCGCATCATGAAAAACACGGCGACGGCGGCGACCGCAAACTCGATTCCGAGACGCGCCTTGCCGGAAAAGCCCTTGTCGGACTGCTTCGTCACCTTGAGATAGTCGTCGTAGAAACCGATGGCGCCGAAGCCGAGCGTGACAAGCAGGGTCGAGACCACGTAGACGCTGGAGAGGTCGGCCCATAGCAGCGAAGAGACGACGATACCGGCCAGGATCATCAGGCCGCCCATCGTGGGGGTGCCCGCCTTCTTGAAATGCGTCTGCGGTCCGTCGGCGCGGATCGGCTGCCCCCGGCCCTGCCGCACGCGCAGCGACGAAATCATCTTCGGCCCGAACAGGAAGACGATCATGGCCGAGGTGAAGAGCGCCGCACCGGTGCGGAAGGTGATGTACCGGAACAGATTGAAAAACTGGAAATGGTCCGCCAGTTCGACAAGCCAGATGAGCATGAGGGACCCTTCCCCGAGAATTCGATGTCGGCACCCTCTCGCAACCGGAGAGGATCGTTGATGAAAAGCGAGTGCTAGAGCGCCCGCTCCGTTTCGGCCTGCGCCGGAAATGTATCGAGAAGCGCCTGGACGATCCGTCCGCAGCCCGTTCCCTTCGAGGATTTGATCATGACGACATCGCCGGCGCGCACCGACGCAACCGCGTGATTGCGCAGATCATCGACCGCATCGCAATGCACGACGGAGACCGTCTCCGGCAGGGCATCCCGCAGGTGCTTCATCTCGGGTCCGGCAAGCCAGACCGTGTCGATGCCCTGCTCCAGGAGCGGAGCCGCGAGAGACGCATGAGCTTGCGCGGAATGCGTACCCATCTCCAGCATGTCGCCGAGTATGGCGATCCGCCGTCCGCCCGCAATGCCGGTTTCCGCTTCGCCGAGAAGGGCGATGGCTGCGCGCATGGAGGCGGGATTGGCGTTGTAGCTCTCGTCGATCAAGGTCAGCGTGCCCGTGCCCACGGACAGGCGATGGCGTTCGCCACGGCCCTTTTCCGGCTGCAACGTCGCGAGCGCTGATATCACCGTCTCGAGGTCTGCGCCGACAAGGCTCGCCGCGCCGAGCACGGCCAGCGCATTCTCGGCGATGTGGCGCCCGGGCGCCCCGAGCGGGATCTCGAGCGTGCGGCCGTCGATCATCGCCCACAGCGTGCCGCCCTCCGGCGTCGCCGCATATTCGATCATCCGGAAGTCGGCGCGCTGATCGACGCCGAAGCTGTGGACGTTGGAGACGCCGAGCATGGCGGCCGCCTTTTCCAGCGTGGCGAACTGCGCATTGTCGCGGTTGAGCAGGACATGACCGCCGTCGACCAGCCCTTCCATGATCTCGGCCTTCGCCGTGGCGATCTCCTCGAGATCGCGGAAATTGCCGAGATGTGCCGGCGCGATCGTGGTGATCACGGCGACATGCGGGCGAACCATGCGCACCAGCGGCCGGATCTCGTCCGGGTGGTTCATGCCGATCTCGAAGACACCGTAGTCCGTGGCTTCGGGCATGCGCGCGAGCGTCAGCGGAACACCCCAGTGATTGTTGAAGGAGGCGACGGACGCATGCACGCGGCCGCTCGGCGACAGCGCATGCCGCAGCATCTCCTTGGTGGTCGTCTTGCCGACGGAGCCCGTGACCGCGATGATCTTGGCAGCACTGCGATCGCGCGCCGCGCAGCCGAGCCGGACCATGGCCGCGAGCACGTCATCCACCACGATCATCGGCGCGATCAGGCGCCCGAGCGCCGGCAGCTTGCCTTCGCTGACGACAAGAAGTGCGGCACCATTGGCAATGGCGAGCCCGGCATAGTCATGCCCGTCCACCCGGTCGCCCTTGATGGCGAAGAAGGCCTCGCCCTTGCCCATGGCGCGGCTGTCGATCGAGATGCCGGTAATGCCCTGCGGCAGGTTGCCCACCGGGCGACCGTGCATGGCCGCCATCAGGTCGGCGCTCGTCCAGAGAAAACCCATGTCGTCAGCCTCCCGTTGCCTGGTGCGCGGTCGGCTGCACACCAAGAGCCTTGCGAATTTCGGCATGATCCGAGAAGGGCAGCGTGGCCGTGCCGACCGTCTGTCCCTGCTCGTGCCCCTTGCCGGCAACGATCAGCGTATCGCCGGGGCCCAGCATTCCGACGGCATGGCGGATAGCCTCCGCACGATCGGCGATCTCGGTCGCGCCGGGTGCCGCGGCCAGGATCTCGCTGCGGATCGTCGCCGGCGTTTCGGAGCGTGGATTGTCGTCTGTGACGATGACGATGTCGGACAAGCGGCTCGCGATCTCGCCCATCAGCGGCCGCTTGCCCTTGTCGCGGTCGCCGCCGCAGCCGAATACCGTGACGACGCGTCCGGTCGTGAAGGGGCGGACGGAGGAGAGAACCTGCGCCAGCGCGTCCGGCTTGTGAGCGTAATCGACATAGGCCAGCGCGCCGTCCGGCGTCTGACCCACGAGTTCCAGCCGGCCCGGGGCACCCTGCAGCTTTTCGAGCGCCAGCATCACCGTGGGCGTATCGACGCCTGTGGACAAAGCAAGCCCAGCAGCCACCAGGGCATTCGAAATCTGGAAGTCGCCTGCGAGCGGCAGGTTCACCTCGAAGATGCGTCCATCGACATGCACTTCGGCGATCTGCTTGTGGCGGAAATGCTCGACGCGCTTCAAAGCGAGATAGTCGCCCTTGCGTCCGACGGTGCGCACGTCGCTGCCGGCAGCCTTCGCGGCCCGGATCGCGGCGTCCGACCACTCGTCGTCGGAGAAGATGATGGCCGGCGCGCCCTTGGGCAGCAGCGCTTCGAACAGGCGCATCTTGGCGCCGAGATAGTGCTCGATCGTCGGATGGTAATCCATGTGATCGCGACCGAGATTGGTGAAGGCAGCGGCCGACAGGCGCACGCCATCGAGCCGGCTCTGGTCGAGCCCGTGACTGGAGGCTTCCATGGCCGCGTGCGTGACGCCGGCCGCGGCCAGTTCCCAAAGCAGCTTGTGCAGGGAGACCGGATCGGGCGTCGTGAGCGAACCATAATCGTTACGACCGGGCGCAACGACGCCGGTCGTGCCGATCATCGCGGCGGCAAGCCCGGCATGCGCCCAGATCTGGCGGGTGAACGAGGCGACGGAGGTCTTTCCCGCCGTACCGGTGACGGCGACCATCGTTTCCGGCTGCCCGTCATAAAAGCGTGCGGCGGCCAGAGACAGAAACGCGCGGGTCGAGGCGACGCGAAGGACGGGCACGGGAAGATCGGGGCCGAGATCGTCCTCGGTCACGATGGCCACCGCGCCCCGCGACACGGCGTCATTGACATAGAGGCTGCCATTCGCCTTGTTGCCGGGAACGGCGACGAACAGGGTGCCGGGCGAAACCTTGCGACTGTCGGCCGTCAGGCCGCCGATATCGGCATCGACCTGACCTGGAGGCAGGACCGCGCCTGCCCCATCGTTACCATTCGCAAGCGTCGCTAGGTCACTGATCTTCATCGATTGCACTTTTCCCAACACGATTCCCTCGGGCCATCACGGCCGCGTGACCGTCCTTTACCGCTCAATACGCCACAAGCAAGGCGGAACCGTCGGCGCCGAACTTCGGCTCGACGCCCAAAAGCGGCGCGGAACGGCTGATGATGTCGTGCACCATCGGCGCCGCCGTGTTGCCGGCCAGCGCCGCCCCATTGCCCTTGTCCGTCTTCGGCTCGTCGATGAAGGTCAGCACCACATAGCGCGGATCGTCGATCGGGAAGCCGGCGAGGAAGGCGTTGAAGTTGGCGTCGCTCGAATAGCGACCGTTGACCACCTTGTCGGCCGTGCCCGTCTTGCCACCGACGTTGAAGCCGGGAACGCGGGCGTTGCGGCCCGATCCGTGGACGCCGTTCCAGCGGAACAGGTAGCGCATGTCGTCGCTGGTGGATTTCTTGATGACCTGCGTGGAGGCGGCCGCGGCCTCCTCGATGGAGCGCGGCAGGAAGGTCGGTTCGATCAGCTTGCCGCCATTGATCAGCGCGCCGCCGGCAACCGCTGTCTGCAGCGGCGTGGTGGAGACGCCATGGCCGAAGGAGATCGTAATCGAGTTGATCTTCTTCCAGACCTTCGGCTGGCTCGGCATCTTGATTTCCGGCAGTTCTGTCGGGATCCGCGTCAGAAGGCCCATCCGCGTCAGGAACTCCTTGTGCGCGTCGATGCCGACGATATCGGCCATTTTCGCCGTGCCGATATTGGATGAATACTGGAAGATCTCGGGCACGGTGAGCACGCGATGCTTGCCGTGGAAGTCCTTGATGGTGAAGCCGCCGATGCGGATCGGGAAACGCGCGTCGAAGCTGTCGGTCAGCTTGACCTTGCCGCTGTCGAGCGCCATGGCCGTGGTGAACGACTTGAAGGTGGAGCCCATCTCGAACGTGCCGTTCGACATGCGGTTCATCCAGCCTTCCTTGGCGCCATCGGCCGGCTTGTTCGGATCGTAATCGGGATAGGAAACCATGGCGAGGATTTCGCCGGTCTTCACATCCATGACGACGCCGCCGGCGGCCAGCGACTTGAACTTGACCATGGCATCGACGACGACATCGCGCATGATGTTCTGGACGCGCAGGTCGATCGACAGGCGCACGGGCTCCAGCTTCGCATCGCTGGTCATGCCGATGGCGGCGAGGTCCGCAAGGCCCTGATTGTCGATCCAGCGCTCCATGCCGGCAATGCCGCGATTGTCGACATTGACGTGGCCGACCACATGCGATGCGGTGACGCCGCCCGGATAAAAGCGGCGCTTCTCCGGCCGGAAGCCGATGCCGGGAATGCCGAGCGCGAGTATTTCGCTCTGCTGCTTCGGCGTCAGCTGGCGGCGCAGCCACTGGAAGCGCGATTTGGACTTCAGCTTGTTGTAGATGTCGGCATTGTTGAGGTTGGGCAGCACTGTCGCCAGCTGCTCGACAGCCTCGTCCGCATCCACGATCTTGTGCGGCTCGGCAAAGAGCGAGACGGTGCGGATGTCGGTTGCCAGAATCTGGCCGTTGCGATCGAGAATGTCAGGGCGTGAGGCCATCAGATTGTCGGCGCGACCGATGCTCGACACGGTCTCGGGCTGGGCGAAACCATACTGGATCAGGCGCCCGCCGATGATGCAATAGACGACCGAGAAGCCGGCAATGACGATGGCGACGCGGCTGCGGGCCTGGTTGCCACGCCGCTTGCGGATGCCCTCGAACGGCGCGCCGCGCGAAAGATCGCCGGGGTGGTTGTTGCCGCCGGCAGAGAAATGCGCCTTGCTCTTGACGACCATGATGCGGGAAAGAAACGACATCAGCGCGCCACCGAACCTGTTGAGATTTCGTCGGTCTCCCGGCTTTCGCTGGATGCGATGGCCGGAACTGTGGTTGATGCGGCCTTCTTCTTGCCTTTGCTGTCCTTCTCTTCGGGCGGCGGGACATCGGCCTTCAGCATCGGCAGCTCTTCGGGATGCGCAAGCTGCGTCGGATCGGTCGGAACGAGCTGCAGGTCCTTGTCATAGGCCTTCACCAGACGATCGAGCCGGTTCGGCTGGGTCAGGAGCGCCCAGTCGGCCCGCAGAAGGTCGATCGTGTCTTCCTCGAGCTTGATCTGCGCATCAAGCGAGCGGACCTCCTCGAGCTTGTTCTCGGCCTTGTGCTTGATCGTATAGGTCACGGTCGCCGCAGCGGTCATGACGACGATCAGCACGATATCGAGCGTTCTCAGCATGCGTCAGCCTCCCAGCTTCGAAAGACTTGCAAGGTCTGGCAGATCGAAAATCGACATGTCGGCGGCCTCGGCTGGAGCATGCGTGCGTTCCCCGACCCGCAGCTTGGCGGAGCGGGCGCGCGGATTCCTGGATGATTCGTCTTCGCTGGCAGCAATCATCGCCTTACCAACTGGTGCGAAGGTTGCCGGGCGTTCGTGCATGATGGGAAGATGACGCGAGCCCGATGCCTTGCCGGCGCGGTCCTGGAAGAATTTCTTGACGATCCGGTCTTCGAGCGAGTGGAACGTGACAACGCTCAGCCGACCGCCGGGCTTCAGCGCGCGCTCGGCGGCAAACAGCGCCTGAGCGAGCTCGCCAAGCTCGTCGTTGACGAAGATGCGCAGCGCCTGGAAGACACGGGTTGCCGGATGGATCTTGTCCTTGGCCTTGCGCGGGGTCACCACCTCGATCAGCCCGGCAAGATCGCGCGTCGTCTCGAACGGGGTCTCCGTCCGGCGCTTCTCGATGGCGCGCGCGATGCGGCCCGACTGCGGCTCTTCGCCGAGAAAACCGAAGATGCGGATGAGATCGCCGACCTTCGCGCGGTTCACGACATCGGCCGCGGACACACCATGGCTCGACATGCGCATGTCGAGCGGCCCGCGCCGCTGGAACGAGAAACCGCGATCGGCCTCGTCGATCTGCATGGAGGACACGCCGATATCGAGCACGACGCCATCGAGCCCGCCTTCGGGTGCATGACGGGCCAGCTCGGAAAATTGTGCGTGGACGAGGGTGAGCCGACCGGCGCTCGCCGCAACGAGCGCCTGCCCGGCAGCGATCGCACTCGGATCGCGATCGAGCGCGATCACATCGGCGCCGCCCTCGAGAATCGCTGACGTGTACCCGCCAGCACCGAACGTGCCATCGAGGATCGTCTTGCCGGGTCCCGGCTGAAGACTGTTCAAAACCTCTGGGAGAAGAACCGGAATGTGGCGGACCGGTCCGCCATCGGCTCCAGTTGCACTGTCGCCAAGATCCGCCACCATTCCGTCTCTCCATGCTAGCCGGGGCGCAGACCTCGCAACCTGCGTTCCTGACGTGCCGCCGCCTGTGCTTCCTGAAACACCTGCGGCGCCCATAACTGAAAGTGATCCGCCCGGCCAACGAAAGTCACCTCGTTGGTGATGCCGGTGAAGTCGCGGATGAAATCCGTGACCATCAACCGACCTTCCTGGTCGAGCTTCATGAAGACCCCGCCCCCGTGAATGAGGAGCGACATCTCGTTGGCTTGCGGCGAAAACGGATCCTCGCCCGCAATCTGCCGCTCGAAACGGTCCAGCAATTCCGGTCCGCCCGCACTGATGGCCGGGAACACGAAATCCTGGAAACAATATAGCTCCCGGATATCCAGCTTTGCCAGCACGCCGCGAAACGACGAGGGAACGGAGACCCGTCCCTTCGCATCGATACGGTTCGTGGCATGCGAGAGAAAGCGGTTCATGACGCGCAACAGCCGTTTTCATCCAATGCGCCGACGGCAAACGCCCGCAAGCAACCCCGGAAGCAGACACAATACGCCACCGCCGGGCGAGAGGCCCGTTCCAAAACCCCTGTCGGGGCAACCACCAAACTCGCGATGATCGGGCCGTCAACGACCCCTGTGCAGTGCATGATTGGGATAGCATGGGACCATATGGGGGTCAATGGGATTTGGGTCGCTGGAGGGGCCGCCTCCACCCATCATTGATAGACTGTTAAGTTTAACAAATGGTTACGATGGCCCCGGCAAGACTTTGTTTACAAAGCGCGTTCCAACAGGTTCGAAAAACCGCAGCATTCGGAAATGCTCAAATGCATGAGAGAACAGCGACATAGACAAAATGTGCGGGCACGCCGATACGGGGTATCGCACGCAGGAATGGTAGGAAGGGAAAAAGCGCCAGTCGGCCTGTAAGCCGGGTTCTGTATGACTCCGGCCGGTTGAGGACCGGAACGTGGCAGCCATTCATCTGGGACGACGCTCGCGCGCCGCCTCGTGCAACCCACCCGGATGACTGGCCCGGAACAGGCCGGCAGCCTTGCGGCTCCCACGTCATCCCTATTCGGTCTTGCTCCCGGTGGGGTTTACCGTGCCGCCCCTGTTACCAGACGCGCGGTGGGCTCTTACCCCACCCTTTCACCCTTACCCGCGTCAGACGCGGGCGGTTTGCTTTCTGTGGCACTGTCCCTGAGGTCGCCCTCGCCGGACGTTATCCGGCACCGTTTTTCCGTGGAGCCCGGACTTTCCTCCCCCCGCAACCTTTCGGTCATAGCGGAGAGCGGCTGCCCGGCCGACTGGCAGCGCCCTGATAGCGGAGACTTCCGGCCTTGGCCAGCTTTATCCACGAGCAGTCGTAAGGGTCTCAGGCAAAGATCGGCGCGAAGGACTGCGTGTAGCCGTCGTCGTCCACCACGCCGTTAAGGATGAGCGAGGCCCCGAGCCGGCCGATCTCGTCGCAGCTCTTCGCCGCCATGCCGTTGCCGCCGGTGAGAAGCGCGACACGGTCGGACTCGACATAGCCGATATAGGGATAGCCGCTCTCCGTCAGCGAAACGACGCACGGCGAGAAATGCGTGGAGACCGGTGCGAAATCCGGCAGGACATCGGCGAGATGTCGCGCCAGATGCGCCGCGGCCTCGCCGCGTCCGCCGCTGCGGAACCACGACCGGATCGCCCCCTCGTCGCCGAGCGCAAGATCGTCCGGATCTCCGCCGATCTTGATGTAGGTCTTGCCGTCGGGGTAGAGGATCGGCGGCAGAAGGTAGAAGCTTTCGGCCTCCGTCGGCCCGTTGCGGATGAGCGAGGGCATGAGAGACAGGCGCTCCCGATCCGCCTCGGCAACTTCCGCGAAGAGAACCGTGCGCGCCATGACCTGCATGGCAGGCCTGCGTCGCAGAAGCCTGTCCGACAGCGCGAACCCGCCGGTCGCCACCAGCACCTTCTGCGCCCGGTACGCGGCACCATCGGCAGTCGTCACCGTCACGCCGTCCGTGGTCTCGGCAAGGCCGGTCACCACGTGGCTGATGACGGACGCGCCGGCCATGGCGGCACAGACGGTCTCTGCGGCCACCAGTGCCCGCGGGTTCACATGCCCGGCAGCGCGCGCCTCGAAAATTCCGCTCTCATGGTCATGGAAGGAAAAATGGGGAAAGCGCGATCGCAGGTCGGTCTTCGCCATCCGGGCGATGGGGACGTCGAGCCCTCGCGCGGCGGCATCGACATTGCGCAGATACGCACCCCCGTCTGCCGCCGCGATCAGGCAACCGACCTCGGTATAGAAGGAAACGCCGGACCGGGTCTCGATCCCGTGATAGCGTTCGATGGAGCGGCGGGCCATGCGCGCCCAGTCGCCGTCGCTGTCGATGGTGCGGGTGATCCGGCCATTGTCGTAGTGGCTGGAGAAGACGCCCTCATGCGTGGCCCAGTCGCGCGGCTCGTCCGGGCCGATCAGGGCGACGCTCGTCCCGCTCACCGCCAGATGGCGCGCGGCGGCCGCGCCCATCATACCCTTGCCGATCACGATCGTGTCGAACGTTCCGCTCATCGTCATCTCCGGACTGTACCATCTCGAACGAAGGTCTCAGCCCTCGCCTTCACGAGTCCAGCAGAGTCTGGACCTTGCCGCAATAGCGCCGGGAGACCGGGTTCATGCGGGTGGCGCCATGACCGGCGTTGTAGCGCAGGATGGTACCGCACGTGAAGCCGCCAGAGAGGCGATGCGCCTTGGCAAGATACTTCATGCCGAATTTTATGTTCGTTTCCGGATCGAACAGCCCTGCCCGGCTGCCGTCATACCCCATCATCCGCGCCGTCGCCGGCTTGATCTGCATGAGCCCGATTTCACCGGCACTGCCGCGCGCCTTCGGGTTGAAATTGCTCTCGACCCGGATGACCGCATGCGCCAGATCGATCGGCACGCCGAAGGCCTGCGCATAGGTAGCGATGAGACCGGAATAGGCTGGCGCGTCCATCTCGAAACTGGTCAGCGGAAAACCGAGCGTGCGCCCGATTTCGGGCAGCGAACGTGTCATCTCGGACGTTTTGACGTCCTCGAGAGAGGCTGTTCTCGTCGGTGAGGATTTAAGGGAAAGGTCTGTGGATGCAGTCTGGTAAGCGGCTTCCGGTGCCGGCACGACCGGTGCGAAAGCACCGGCGAATGATGGTTGAACCCCCGAAAAAAGCACGCAAAAGCAGGCGGCTGCCTGGACGACAGTCGTTCGTCTCATGAATTTTGTAATCTCCGCTGGGATCGGGAAGCCAGCGGACGCCCCGCCCCGGCCTCGTCCGATCCATGATCATGGTCATCAGCGGGGAACGGTACGCAACCCTCAGGACCCCGCCCTCGGTACGGCGTCAAAATCCGTGTGGAACATGGTCATGATATGGCGATGCAGCAAAATGCTGCGAAACGGTAAATGTGACGGCGATCGTCAGCGCGCGAACTGCGGCAGCGAACCGAGCAGCCGATGCAGCGTGTCGAGCGTCGAAATATCGGCGATTCCATCGACTTGGCTTGGTCGGAAATGGCGCTGAAAAGCCTCTACGACCCCGTGGGTCTTCTCGCAAAATTCGCCAGTCACCTCAAGGCCATAGCCATAGAGCGACAGCATGCTCTGCACCGCTTCGACGGGCTGCCCGTGGTCGCCTCGCTGAAAGTAGCGTCCGCCGCCCACGGGCGCCGGCGCGACCCAGTGGCCAACGCCGTTTTCATACAAGTTCTTCCAGGGGAAATTTTCCCCTGGATCGACCTTGCGGACAGGGGCGATATCGCTGTGGGCAAGCACCCTCTCAGGGGCAATGGACCAGCGTTCGACACAAAACTGACACAGTTCGACGACCGCCGCGATCTGGACCGCAGGGTAATCCGGCAATCCGCCGGGATGTCCCGCATTGACGATCTCGATGCCGATCGAGCGGGAATTGATGTCCGTCTCGGTCTTCCAGACGCTCTTTCCGGCATGCCAGGCGCGCCGGTCCTCGGCCACCAGCTGGTCCACCCGGCCGTCCTCATGCACGAAGTAATGGCTGGAAACCTGGCTCTCCTCGCGACAAAGCCAGTCGAGCGCACCGGCCGCCGTCGGCATGCCGGTATAGTGCAGGATGATCATGTCGGGACCAGACACGCCCAACCGCTCGTTGTGATTGGGCGAGGCGACGAACCGCGCCTTCGGGAAGTCGCAGACGGGAAGGCTCATGCGGCGCGACGTTCTCTCTCGATCGCCGCATAGGCGGCGTTGAACGCGGCCATCCGGTCGTTCGCCGACGCATACTGCTCGGCGGGAACGCCGCGGGCGACCAAAAGGTCGGGATGATACTCGGACACAAGCACGCGATAACGCCGGCGGATGGTCGAGAAATCGTCCTTCCGGGAAACGCCGAGCAGGTCATAGGGATCGACACCCTCAAGATAGGCATGCCGCGAGAGGATCGCCTCGAATTTCATATCGTCCATGCCGAAGATTTCGGCGACGCGGCGCAGGAAGGTGAGTTCTTTCTCGTGCAGCGCCCCATCGGACTTGGCGATATGGAACAGCCCATCGATGATGTCTTCAAGCACCGGGCAATTGGCTTCGCCGGAAACGCAAAGCCCCGACAACTTCTCGGCATAGGCCTCGTATCCGGCCACGTCCTGGCGGGCGAGATTGTAGAGCCGGGCCACGTTCTGCGCCTGATCTTCCGGGAACTTGAAGATCTGTCGGAATGCGGAAACCTCGGCCTCCGTCACCACGCCATCCGCCTTTGCCATCTTGGCCGACAGCGCGATCATGGCAACCGAGAAGGCCACCTTGCGGCGTGTTTCCGGGTCGCCCTCGAACAGCGTCCGGATCGCTTCGACGAGACCCGACAGCGCATTGCCGGTCGATGTCACGATTCCGATGAGGCGATCCCAGATCGACATGAAGATGGTCTTTCCCGTTTGTCCGGCCTGTCTCAGGCCCGTTTCGTCCGGCGGTGATTGTCAGGACTAAAGCGTCGCACATGCGATTTGTTGCATCGGAACAGCAGACATCTCGGGTCACAGCTCGGCAAGGAGCCGAAGTCTGATCAGATGTCGCCAGCGATTGCAAGACGACGACGGCCTCGAATGACACTTTTGTGATGGCCCTCACTATTTTCATGCTGCAATTTGCGCTCCACGCTCGGCAGCCGTGCGGCTCATGTCATTTTACTTACGGGGGATCTGGGCTAGGACAGATGCGGAACCCGATGAATGGCATCATCCCGAGGAGGAATCATGGCCAAGCAGAAAGTCGCAATGCTCACGGCAGGCGGTCTTGCCCCGTGCCTGTCGTCTGCCGTAGGCGGATTGATCGAGCGTTATACGGATATCGCTCCCGATATCGAACTCATGGCCTACCGCTCCGGCTATCACGGCCTGCTTCTGGCCGACCGGATCGACATCACGCCGCAGATGCGCGAAAAGGCTGGCCTTCTGCATCGCTATGGCGGATCGCCCCTCGGCAACAGCCGCGTCAAGCTCACCAATGCCGCCGACTGCGTCAAGCGCGGCCTCGTCAAGGAGGGTGAAAATCCGCTGCGCGTCGCAGCCGAGCGCCTTGCCTCCGACGGTGTGACGATTCTCCACACGATCGGCGGCGACGACACCAACACCACGGCCGCCGATCTTGCCGCCTATCTCGGTGCCAACGGCTACGACCTCACCGTCGTCGGCCTGCCGAAAACGGTCGACAATGACGTGGTGCCGATCCGCCAGTCGCTCGGCGCCTGGACGGCTGCCGAATATGGCGCGAAATTCTTCGACAATGTCAGCAACGAGCAGAGCGCGGCGCCCAAGACGCTGATCGTTCACGAAGTCATGGGCCGCCACTGCGGCTGGCTGACCGCCGCCACGGCACGTTCCTACATGCAGACAGTCGAGAAAACCGAGTTCGTCGATGGCTTCATGATGAACAAGGCGCTCAAGACCATCGACGGTCTCTATCTCCCGGAGACAGCCTTCGATCTGCAGGCAGAAGCCGAGCGCCTGCGCGCCGTCATGGCGAAGACCGGCTATGTCACCCTCTTCGTCAGCGAAGGCGCCTGCATGGATGCGATCGTTGCCGAGCGCGAAGCCGCCGGCGAAACGGTCAAGCGCGACGCCTTCGGCCACGTCAAGCTCGACACCATCAATGTCGGCAACTGGTTTTCGAAGCAGTTCGCGGACCTTCTCGGCGCCCAGCGCGCCATGGTGCAGAAGTCCGGCTACTACGCCCGCTCCGCCCCGGCCAATATCGACGACCTCCGCCTCATCCAGGGCATGGTCGATCTCGCGGTCCAGAGCGCCCTCGACAAGGTCTCGGGCGTCACCGGCCATGACGAGGACCAGGGCGGCAAGCTGCGCACCATCGAGTTCCCCCGCATCCGCGGCGGCAAGCATTTCAACACGGCCACGCCATGGTTCGGCGAGGTGATGGATGCGATCGGCCAGAGCTGGAAGCCGGCACACTGACGACACGAAATCCGGGAACCTGGCTGCTGGTTTTGTGATCCGCCGCCAGGCTCCCGAGCGCCGATAGACGGCAGAATACGGCGCCGGGGCTTGGAAAAACAGAGGCTCCGGCGCCCGCATTTCCGGGCTTTCGCACCTGTGGAAACCTCCACCGACAGGGCCCATGTCCCGCCCTCGCTTGCGACCGGCCTTCATATAGGTTAATGACGGGCACGACATGGCGGCTTTTGGCTGCAGCACTGGTAAGGCTACGGGGCCACAAAGCACGAAAGCGACAGCATGGCAGTTTCACGTCTTTCCGTTCATAAACAATCTCTTACGGCATGCGCACTGATCTCGGCGACCTTGATGGCCGGCTGCTCGAGCGTCGAGCGCACTCCGATGGAGCAGTTGATGGCAGCGCAGACGGTCACGCCGCTTGCCAAGCCCGGAACGGAAATGACGGCTTACGCTTTGCCGACACCGGACGGCGCAGCCACAACGGCCGCAGCCGCCCTCGCCGCCCAGACGGCCAATGCGTCGGCTTCCCCCTCCGCGACCGCACCGGGCGTTGCCGCGGCGACCACCACCACCGCGGTGGCCACAGCTTCGGCCGAGGCCGCAAAGACCGCACCGGCCACCCCCTCGGCCATGACGGCACTGGCCAACACGGAGGTCGCGTCCCTCACCCCGGCCAAGACGACGACATCCGCCAACGCCGCCAACCCGCTTCTCGCCACGACCGCGACCGATGCCCTGCCGGAAACCGCCAATGCGATGATCACCGTGCGCAAGGTCCCGGTTCAGCCGACGATCGCCAGCGCCGGCGCCATGGATTCCGACTTCGACACCGGCGAGCCGGTCGGCCTGGAAACGCTCGTCGCCAAGCGCATGATCGTTCCCGCCGCCAAGCCGCAGCTGATCTCGGTCGCCTATTCCAAAATGGAATCGGCCGCCAGCGCTCTCCTCGGCCGTGAGAAACCCACCAGTTCGCGTCCCGAACTCGACAAGCTCATCACCCATTACGCCAAGCTGAACGGCGTGCCCGAGGAACTGGTCCATCGCGTCGTCCGCCGCGAGAGCACCTACAATCCCCGCGCCTATCACAACGGCAACTACGGCCTGATGCAGATCCGCTACAACACGGCCAAGGGTCTTGGTTACGACGGCCCGCCGGAAGGCCTGTTCGACGCGGAAACGAACCTGAAATATGCGACGCAGTATCTGCGCGGCGCCTGGGTCGTGGCCGAAAACCAGAACGACAATGCCGTCAAGCTCTATGCCAGCGGCTATTACTACCACGCCAAGCGCAAGGGTCTGCTCGACACCCTCGGCATGCGCTGATCGCACATCCAGCCAGAGGCTGAATCGCGGTCAATCGCCTGATTGCGCTCCCGTCCCGCATGGCTCGGGACCCCAGCCCTTCGATCCCCCAGCGCTTTCCTCCCGGTCGAAATGTGAACGCCGGATGTCCCTGTGCCATCAGGGCTGCGGTTTTGCGAGAGCGGCGATGATGTCGCGATGGAGCACGCTGTCGTCATAGCCCGTCCGGCGCGGCGTCAGGCCCAGCCTGACCACGGCGAGCTTCATCGAGGGCACGAGCAGGATCGACTGCCCGTCATGCCCTCGCATCCAGTAGGCATCGCTCGGAAAGCCCTGAGCCTCCGGCCCCGTCTTCATCCAGACCTGCCCCGAGCCGAACCGCCCGTTGGAGGCCGACGTCGCCGTGCGCATCAGGCGGACATAGTCGGGTGGCAGGATCGGCTCGTTATTCCAGACGCCGTCCTGCAGCAGAAAGAGCGCGAACCGCCCCCAGTCCCGCGCCGTCGCATACATGTAGGACGAACCGACGAAGGTGCCGTGCGCATCGGGCTCAAGGATCGCGCTGCTCATGCCGAGCGGCCGGAACAGGGATGCCCGCGGAAAGGTCAGCGCTTCGCGCGGGCTCGCAAACGAATTCATCCACAGGCGCGATAGGATGACGGACGTGCCGCTGGAATAGGAGAACTGCGTGCCCGGTGCTGTATCGAGCGTCTTTGACGCGGCATAGGCCGCCATGTCGTTTTCGAGGAAGAGCATCCGCGTCGCATCCGTCACGCTGCCATAGCTCTCGTTGAAGCCGAGGCCGCTCTGCATGCCGAGCAGGTCCGAAAGCGTGATCCGGCTGCGCTCGTCGTTGCGCCACTGCGGCAGGAGGTCGGCCTTGTCGAGGGCCATCTGCCCGTCCCGGACGCGCAAGCCGATCAGCGCCGCCGTCACCGTCTTCGTCATGGACCAGCCGAGAAGCGGCGTGGAGGCATAGAAACCGCGACCATAGCGTTCGGCGATGATTCGCCCGTCCCGGATGACGACGAGACCGCGCAGGCCGGGCCCGACCCGCTGGTCGTCCTCGATCAGCGCCTGAACCCCGGCATCCGCCACCAGCGCACCACCCTCCGGCCAGGGCTGCGTGGTGTCGGGCTCCACGCCGCGACGGCGCAGCGACCGGTTGCCTGGGAAGGCCGCAAAGGCGCCGTCGGTCACGTTGGAGCAGCCGAGGCCGTCGCGGAAGATCGCGTGCCCGGGTGCGGCAAAGCCGAACATGCGCGCCGTCACCGTCTTGCGCTGCTCGTCGACGGACACGCGAATGAAGCGGAGCAAGGGATGGCCCGGCGCCTGCACGTCGTCGGCGAGAACCTCCGACGCATTTCGGCCGGCAACGAACAGGCTGGAACAGACCATCTTCGCCGCATAGCTGTCCCCGAGCTTCAGGAGGTCGGGGGGCGCGACCGTCAGCCAGGCGCCGGCACCGGCAACGAGTGTGAACAGCCCGCCGGCCATCGACATGAGAAACGTGCGTCTGCGCATGATCCGGTTCCGCATGACTGCAGGGCCCACGGTCGGCCGAAACGGCAGGACAGCAGGCCATGCAGCGAATGAAGCTGCCACGACGGTGCCCCCAGCAAGACAGAGGCGGCAACGCGCGCGGGCGAACGCCTGTCGGCGGCACGAGACCGCATCCAGGCTGACGCCGCCGCCACTATGGCCGTTTCGACAGGGGGAGCGCAACCCGCCAGCCGCGGGACAACGGCTCAGGCCTTGGTGTGGTGCACGCGGTTGCGGTCCAGAATGGCGGAGACGTCACCTGCCGCAACGGGACGCGAGATGAGGAAGCCCTGTATGGCGTTCGCACCACGGGCGCGCGCATATTCGAGCTGCGGTTCCGTTTCCACGCCCTCGATCGTCGTGGAAACATCGAAGGTGGTGCCGAGCTTCAGGATGATATCGACAAGCTCCGCATCACGCTTGCTGCCCAGCATGGCCGCGGTGAAGGACCGGTCGATCTTCAGGTGATCGAGCGGAAAGCGGCGCAGATTGTTGATCGAGGAAAAGCCGATGCCGAAATCATCGAGCGCGATCTTCACGCCCTCCGCCCGAAGTTCCGTCAGACTGTCGGAGATGATGGCGGGATCGACCGAAAAGATCGACTCGGTCACTTCGATCGTCAGGCGCTCGGATGCGAGACCCGACTGGCGCAGGCAGTCCCGAACATAGGCGAGGAAGCTCGGATCGCGGAATTGGTCTCCCGCCACGTTGACGGCGACGCCGATCGGCGCCGGCCAGCGCCGCGCCTCTTCGCAGGCCGTGCGAATGACCCAGTTGCCGATCGGCAGGATGAGGCCTGTCGTCTCCGCGACCGAGATGAACTGGTCAGGCGCGATCACGCCCTTCTGGGGATGCCGCCAGCGGATCAGCGCTTCGAAGGCCTTGATCATGCGCGTTTCCGAGCAGACGATCGGCTGGTATTCGAGGAAGAACTCGTTCCGGTCGAGCGCCCGCGAGAGATCGTATTCGAGCTCCGAGCGCGCCGAGGCCTCATCCGACATGCCGGCTTCGTAGAAGACATGGCTGTTGCCGGCGATCTGTTTCGCCTTCGTCACGGCGAGGTCCGCCCGGCGCAAGAGAGCCGACATGGACACGTCATCGGGTGCCGGCACGGCGATGCCGATGCTCCCCACGATCCAGACCTCGCCAGCCGTAAGCTCGAACGGCGTGCCCAGGACGATCTTGATCGTCGCACAGATATCCTCGATCTTGCCGCGGGATGGCGATCCGGCGACGTGAACCGCGAATTCGTCCGCGCCCAGCCGGTAGATCGTTCCCACACCGGTCAGCACGTTGGAAAGACGCTTGGCGATTCGGATCAACACCTCGTCGCCCGCAGCATGATCCATCGCGTCGTTGATGAACTTGAACCGGTCGAGGTCGATCAGGAGCAGCGCACCCCGGCCCTGCCCCTGCGGACGGCTCAGTGCCGCCGTGAGGTCGTGTTCGAGCGCGAAACGGTTGGAAATGCCGGTGAGATGATCGATGTGCAGAAAAGGCGCGATCGGTGATGCCGTCGCGCCGTCAACGGGCGCGTCATTCGCGCTCTTGCGCTCGGATCGTCTCTTCTGCAGCCACGTCAACATCATGCTCTTTCCAAAAGGAATCACCTGCTTCGCGGAGCGCCACGCCCTCCGCAGCCGTTCGAACGGCCGACGGATGTCGCCAGCCTATACCTTTGGTTGATCGCCTGCCGCCTGCCAAGCGAACTTTGGAGGTTTGGTAAACGATCGGAACGCTAAACCGGGGGTCCACAGCCCGCGTCACGAAAGTGTTGCGCAAGCATCCTAGAAGCGTCGCATCTTCAACGAACGGCTGTTAACCATGACCGATCTTGCGCCCATCGATCTCGTCTCCTCCCCGCGCGTCGCGGATGCGCCGAAGGGGCGCAAGAACCAGAAGCTGCGCAAGGCCCTGATCCAGCACCAGCCGCTGACGGCATCCGGCCTGTCGGAGCGTCTCTTCGGCCTTCTCTTCTCCGGCCTCGTCTACCCGCAGATCTGGGAGGATCCCGCCGTGGACATGGAGGCGATGGAGATCCGGCCGGAACACCACATCGTCACCATCGGCTCGGGCGGTTGCAACATGCTCGCCTATCTCTCCGCCACGCCGGAGCGCATCGACGTCGTGGACCTGAACAGGCATCATGTGGCGCTGAACCGGCTGAAGCTTGCCGCCTTCCGCCACCTTCCCGCGCATAGCGACCTCGTGCGTTTTCTCGCCCGCGAACAGATGGCATCCAACGTCGCCGCCTACGACCGGTTCATCGCGCCACATCTTGATGCATCGACGCGCAGCTACTGGGAGGGCCGCAAGTTGAACGGTCGCCGGCGCGTCTCCGTCTTCGGCGCCAATCTCTATCGCACCGGCCTGCTCGGTCGCTTCATCTGGCTCAGCCACATGCTGGCCCGCGCCCATGGCGTGGACCCGGCCGAGCTTGTGGCCACGCGCTCCCTGCGCGAGCAACGCCAGTTCTTCGACGAGCGCCTGGCGCCCTTGTTCGAGCGTCCGGTGATCCGCTGGCTGACGGGCCGCAAGAGCTCTCTCTTCGGCCTCGGCATCCCGCCGCAGCAGTTCGATGAGCTGGCGAGTCTCAGCACCGAGAAGACGCTGGCGCCGGTTCTCCGCCACCGGCTGGAGAAGCTCGTCTGCCACTTCCCGCTTCGCCACAACTACTTCGCCTGGCAGGCCTTCGGCCGCCGCTACCCGCTGCCGCACGAGGGCATGCTGCCGCTGCATCTCCAGCCGGAAGCCTACGAGGCGATTCGCGACAATGCACAGCGGGTCCACGTCCATCACGAAAGCTTTACCGATCTCCTCGCGCGCAAGCTGCCGGGCTCCGTGGATCGCTACGTGCTTCTCGATGCGCAGGACTGGATGACGGATCAGCAGCTCGACGACCTCTGGACCGAGATCACCCGCACCGCCGCGCCGGGCGCGGTCGTCATCTTCCGCACCGCGGCCGAACGCAGCATCCTCGAAGGCCGCGTGGCCGAAAGGCTGCTTGCACACTGGCACTACGACCGCACGCGATCTGGCGCCCTTAACGTCAAGGATCGCTCTGCCATCTATGGCGGATTCCATATCTACCGCAGGCAGGCGTGAGCCAGATGCCCGAGGCCATCATCTCCGATAGCGCGCATGCCGGTCGCATGGACCGGATGTATCGCACCCAGCGTCACATCTATGACGCCACTCGAAAATACTATCTCTTCGGTCGGGATACGCTGATCGAGGACCTCAAGGTGGCGAGCGGTGACCGCGTACTGGAAGTGGGCTGCGGCACCGGGCGGAACCTGGCGCTGATTGCTAAGCGCTACCCCCGCGCGAAACTCTATGGTCTGGATATTTCAGCGGAAATGCTGATCTCCGCCCAGAAGGCGCTTGCCGGCAGCGATGCGACCCTGAAGACGGCCGATGCCACGGATTTCGACGCAGGCGCCTTCGGCGTCGAGGGCTTCGACCGCGTCGTCATCTCCTACGCTCTGTCGATGATTCCCGAGTGGGAAAAGGCCATCGACAGAGCGCTCGACGCACTCGCGCCGGGCGGCGCCCTGCACATTGCCGACTTCGGCCAGCAGGAAGGTCTGCCGCCGATCGCACGCCGCCTTCTCGCAGCCTGGCTTACGCGTTTTCTAGTCACGCCGCGCGCGCAACTAATGGCGGTCGTCGCGGCGAAGGCCCAGTCGCGCGGCATGATTTCCGAGACCCGATCCATCGGCCGGGGCTATGCCTGGCTCGTCATCTGCCGGCGCATATGACAGTCTTCCCGAACGCATTGGTCGCCGGCAGACGCGCCTGACGGCCCAAAATCTCGCCGGATCGCGCAATGCGTTTGGGTCGTCTGACACAAGCCACGAACGCTATGCTGCGAACGGGGCTTGAAACTAACCCAATTTTTACGTTGATATGATGAACATGGGGTTCAAGGTCTCCGGGGGGTCGGCACGAATGGGCAGTCAACGGTGAGGCACAACGTTCCATCATCAACGAACGGGAACCCCATGCGCCGGCTGCTCCTCGCTCTTCTGCCGATTGTCACGCTCCTGTCTGCGTGCACCTCAACCGACTACGACCTCGTGCAGACGGCGTCCATACCGCCGCGTTTCCACGACAAGGACCCGCAGGATTTCGGCGATCGCACGCCCCAGCATCACAGCATTCACGGCATCGACGTGTCCAAGTGGCAGGGCGATATCGACTGGGCAGCCGTCAAGCAGTCCGGCGTCTCCTTCGCCTTCATCAAGGCGACCGAGGGCAAGGACGTGGTCGACACACGTTTTGAGGAATACTGGCCGAAGGCGCGCGCTGCCGGAATCGCCTATGCGCCCTATCATTTCTATTATTTCTGCTCGACGGCCGACGAGCAGGCCGACTGGTTCATCCGCAACGTTCCCAGAAGCGCGGTTCACCTGCCGCCGGTGCTGGACGTGGAGTGGAACGGCGAGTCGAAAACCTGCCGCTATCGCCCCTCGCCGCTGACCGTCCAGAGCGAGATGAAGCGTTTCATGGACCGGCTCGAGGCCTATTACGGCAAGCGCCCGATCATCTATACCTCCGTCGATTTCCACCGCGACAACCTCGTCGGGCAGTTCAACGAGCATCATTTCTGGGTGCGCTCCGTCGCCAAGCACCCGGTCGAAATCTACAAGGACCGCCGCTGGGCCTTCTGGCAGTACACCAGCACCGGCCAGATCCCCGGCATTTCCGGAAACACCGACATCAACGTCTTCGCGGGGTCCGAGAAGAACTGGCGCAAGTGGGTGAAGGCCGTCTCCGAGCCGAAGCAGGTTGCCGGGAACTGACGGTCGCCGCTGCCGCTCCGGCACCATCATCCGGTTTCGGCCTCTCCGCTTCTTCATTCCGCCCTATTGCCGTGTGAAATCGGCCTGATGCCGCCGGTCCCGCGACCGGCGGCCCTCCGTTGCCGTCATCTTGACCGAACCATCTTCAAGGACCCGCCTATGCTTCGCACACGCCCGCTCTCGTCCCGCCTCGTCACCGCCAGTTTGCTCGCGCTCATGACATCGGCAGCCGTTTCGGGACCGGCATCGGCACAGACCGCGACACCCCCGGCCGCTGCGCCGGTCGCTGCAGCACCGGCGGCACCCTGCGGTGGCGATCTCTCCGCCTTCCTCAGCGGCGTGAAGACGGAAGCCGTCGCCAAGGGCATTCCGGCCGAGGTGGTCGATCGCGCGCTGGCCGGTGCCGTCATCGACGAGAAGGTGCTTGGTCGCGACCGGGCGCAGGGCGTCTTCAAGCAGACCTTCGCCGAATTCTCCAACCGCACCGTCAGCAAGGCGCGGCTCGATATCGGTGCGAAGAAGATGAAGGAATATGCGAGCGTCTTTGCTCGCGCCGAGCAGGAATACGGCGTGCCCGCCCCAGTCATCACCGCCTTCTGGGCGATGGAAACCGACTTCGGCGCCGTGCAGGGCAACTTCAACACCCGCAACGCACTGGTCACGCTCGCCCATGACTGCCGCCGCCCGCAAATGTTTCGCCCGCAGCTGATCGCTGCTATCGAGATGGTCCAGCATGGCGACCTCGATCCGGCCACGACGACGGGTGCCTGGGCCGGCGAGATCGGCCAGGTCCAGATGCTGCCGGAAGACATCATCGCACAAGGCGTCGATGGCGATGGCGACGGCCACGTCAATCTGAAGGAAAGCTCGGCCGACGCCATCCTGACGGCGGCAAAGTTCATCAAGAGCCTCGGCTACACCGCCGGACAGCCCTGGATTCAGGAAGTCACCCTGCCGGAAAACCTGCCCTGGGAGAAGACGGGCCTCCAGCCCGGCATGACCACCGGACAGTGGTTCGCGCTTGGCGTCAAGCCGCGCGACGGCAACACGCAGTTCGGCGACCTCCCCGCCTCGGTTGTCATTCCGCAGGGCCGCAAGGGCGTGGCGTTCATGACCTATCCGAACTTCAACATCTATCTCGAATGGAACCAGTCGTTCATCTACACGACCTCCGCCGCCTACTTCGCCACCCGCCTTGCCGGCGCGCCGCCCTATGAGGCGCGCAACCCGGAACAGGGCCTGAACGACGAGCAGATGAAGGTGCTACAGACCAAGCTCGACGCCATCGGCCACGACGTCGGCAAGATCGACGGCATTCTCGGCTCCGGTACCCGTGCCGCCCTGCAGCGCGAGCAGCTGCGCCTCGGCATCCCCGCCGACGGCTGGGCGACGCAGGCCGTCCTCGACGCCCTGCCGTAAGCCCTTGCAATCCTGAGGCTACGAAACGCCGCGCGTCGGAAACGACCGCGGCGTTTCGCGTTATGCGATCACGCCCCGTCAGCGCGATCACGCCGATGCTGCCGGGCAAGCCGCAACGCGCGATAACGGATACGAAGCGCCCGCCCGATCCCCACAAGCGCCGCCCCGCCGCGCGACACCTCGGCAAGCTCCCGGGCATAGGCGATCGCAAAGGCGTGGCGGTAGCTCTCCCGGTGTTCGGCCGCCAGCCCGTCGAGCCGATGCATGATCGACACCCAGAGCGGCGACACGAGCAGAGACAGGGCCGTGACGGCGATGGCAATGCGATAGGCGTCGAGATCGAGCGCCCCGGCCGACAGCCCTGCGGCGGCCAGCACGAACGAGAATTCGCCGATCTGCGCCATGGAAAGCCCCGCCACCAGCGCCACCTGCGGCGGCGAACCGGTGCGGCGCAACAGCGCGATGTTGAGCACCGTCTTGGCCGCGATGACCACGATGGCCAGCGAGAGCACCATAAACAGATGCTCGGCCATGAAGGTCAGGTCGATCAAAAGCCCGATCGACAGGAAGAAGGCGACGAGAAGCACGCTCTGGATCGGCTCGATGACGGGAATGACCCGCGACCGCAGCGTCGAATTGCCGATGACGATACCCGCCAGAAAGGCGCCATAGGCCGGCGACATGCCGGCAACGCCCGAGAGTGCCGCCGCCGAAAAGCAGACCGCAAGTGCGCCCAGCGCCAGGATCTCCACTTTGTCCTCGATGGCGGCGCTGAACGGCAGCCGGAGCTTTCCGCGGCGCCCGAGCCACCAGAGCAGGCCGCCGAGCAGGCCGATCGCCAGAAGCATCTTGACCGCGATCTGCAACACTCCGATCTCGCCGCCACGGCCCTCCCCGCCGAGGCTGGTGACGAGTATGAGCATGGGCACGACAGCGATATCCTGCGCGATCAGCACGCCGACCGCGATACGGCCGGTCTCGCTGCGCAGTTCCCCGCGATCATCCAGCATCTTCATCGCAACGACGGTGGAGGACAGCGCAACCACGAAACCAAGAATGAGCCCTTCGGCAAACGGCGTGCCGGAGATCGCCGAGATCAGCAGCGCCACACCGACCGAGACACCGATCTGCCCGCCGGCCACCAGCAAGGCCTGCCGCAGGCTGAGGATGAAGGCGCGGATGGAAAGCTCCATGCCGATGAAGAACAGGAGCACGATCACCCCCATCTCGGCCAGCAGCGTCACATTGGCACTGTCGGCGATGAAACCGAATCCTGTCGGTCCGAGCGCGACGCCGGCGAGAATGAACCCGACCAGCGGCGGCTGGCGTAGACGCAGGAAACCGAGCCCCAGAAGCGCGGCGACCGCGATGACCAGCGCGATCGAGACGAGATCCTGTCCATGTCCTGCCGCCTGGGCAGCCGTATGTGTGGTGGATGATGATGGCAGCGTTCGTCTCCCTCGGTCCATGCGCTTCGGCGCGCGCGTGACCGGTCTACGGCAACGCATGCGAACATGCCGCCATGTTCGGCAGGAAGCGGGCAAGGTCAAGCCATCCCGACATCGGCGCTCGGACGCATCCGACGCTTTCTCGGGACAGCGATCCCCGGCGCAAGAAACGGGTGGTGGCTGCACACGCAAAGCGCTACAGCCCGGATCCAAGTCCGCGGAGCGAAGACGAAGCGGACCTTCAGTCCGTGGCAGGGGAACGCGAAAATGTCGATGGCAATGACACCGGTGGAAACACGGATGACACCGCTGACCTGGGGCCTGTTGGCACTGCTGGGGCTGATCTGGGGCGCCTCTTTCTTCTTCGGCCGCATCGCCGTTCAGCACGTTCCCGCCTTCACGCTGGTGTTCCTGCGCGTCTCGATTGCCGCTATGGCGCTGCATCTCTTCATTCGCGGCCGCTTCGACATCTATGCCCAGCTTGCCGCACGCTGGCGCGCGTTTCTCGTTCTCGGGCTTCTCAACAATGCCGTCCCGCACAGCCTGATCTTTCTCGGCCAGACCCAGATCGGCGCCGGCCTCGCCTCCATCCTCAACGCGACCACGCCGATCTGGACCGTGCTGATCGCGCATGCGCTGACCGACGACGAGAAGCTGAGCCCGCGGAAGCTGGGCGGCACCGCGCTCGGCCTTGCCGGCACGGTCCTCCTGATCGGGCCGAGCGCTCTCGGCCATCTCGGCGCGACCTCCGCCGGCATCCCGCTCTGGGCGCTGATCCTGCCACTCGGGGCCGCGATCAGCTACGGCTTTGCCGGAATTTACGGCCGCCGCTTCCGGTCGCTGGCACCGCCGGTGACCGCCGCCGGCCAGCTGACGGCCTCGAGCCTCATCATGCTGCCCTTCTCGCTGCTGGCCGACCATCCATGGACGCTGACGATGCCGCCGCTGACGACGATCCTTGCCATCCTCGCTCTGGCGCTCGTGTCCACCGCCTACGGCTACATCCTGTTCTTCCGGATCATGGCGCGGGCGGGCGCGACCAATACCTCCCTCGTGACGCTGCTCGTGCCGCCGAGCGCCCTCCTCTTCGGAGTCGCCTTCCTCGGCGAGCGCCTCGACGCCACGGATATCGGTGGCATGACGCTGATCGCCGCCGGCCTGATCGTGCTGGACGGGCGCTTGCTGAGGCGACGTGGGGCCCTGTAGAGATCACGCGGAATCGTGCGCTCGTCTTCGGACTGTCGCTTTTCGGCCGCAGACGTTAACGATCATCGGCCTCCGTCAGAAAGTTGTTAACACCTCCCAACAATCTGTTAATTCGCATTCGAGCAGGAAAGCCAAGGACATACGCGATTTGCACGCGTCTCCACCTTTGAAGCGACTGCAGTGCAGCACAAGATTTCCTTGGAGGTGTGACATTTTCAACCTATGTTTCACGCGTTAACGCTTGGAGGGTTGAATGGGAATCGCACGGTCCGTGAATGTTCTCATGATAGGTGCCTCGTTCGCATTCGTTGCGATGATGCTCTTCATCTAGGAGGAGATGAAAATCCCGGCGGCCTTGAGGATGGAGGAGGCCGACGGGACGCTCTCAGCGTGGGACGGGAGAATATCGTCTCCCTGATCTGGCAGGCAAAAGCCCTCGAAATGAACCTTCGAGGGCTTTTGTACGTCTGGAACAGAGATCGCTTCAGGCGGCAGCGCCCGCCACGACCGTCTCGTCCGTGCGCTTGAAACCCACGAGATCGCAGACGGCCGTAATCAGCGGCGAACGGTTCATCGTGTAGAGGTGGAAATCCCGAACGCCGCGGCGCGCGAGATCCACGATCTGCTCGGCGGCGATATGCGTCGCCTCCTTGAAGCGCTCTTCCGGCGAATCGTCGAGATGGGCGAGCCGGGCCGACAGCGCTTTGGGAATACGGGCGCCGCAGAGGCCGGCAAATTTCGAAACCTGCGAGAACTGGTTGATCGGCAGGATGCCGGGAACGACGGGGATGGTGATGCCCGCCTTGCGAACGCGCTCCAGATAACGCTCGAAGTCGTTGTTGTCGAAGAAGAACTGCGTCAGCGCACGCGTCGCGCCATTGTCGACCTTGCGCTTGAGCATGTCGATATCGGCATCGACATCCGAACTTTCCGGATGTTTTTCGGGATAGGCGGACACCGAAATCTGAAACCGGCCGCTGCGGGAAAGCGCCGCGACGAGTGCCGCCGCATTCTCGTAGCCATCGGGAAAGGGTTGGTACTGCGCACCGATGCCGCCCTGCGGATCGCCGCGCAGCGCCACGAAATGCCGGACGCCTGCCGCTGCGAACTCCTCGACGACCGCGTCCACCTCGGCCCGCGTCGCGCCGACGCAGGTCAGATGTGCGGCCGTGCCCGGAAGAGCGCAATCGTCGATGAGGCGGCGGACCGTGGTCAGTGAACGCGCCTTGGTTGAGCCGCCGGCCCCATAGGTGACACTGACGAATTCGGGCGCGTAAGCGTTCAGAGCCGTCGCGGTCCGCGTCAGCTGCGCGTCCATTTCGTCGGACTTCGGCGGAAAATATTCGAAGGAGAGGCGCAGATCGCCGCGCTCGGCCGGGTAAAGCGTGCGGGTGGACATTCAGCGGGCTCCTGAGGCAAGACGGCGGGTCTGATCGGCAGAGGAATCGGCGGGCTTTTCCGCGATCCAGATGGTGACGGTGAGAGGGGTATCCTGCGCCGCCTTCGGCGAGAGATCGATGACGCGCTGGACGGAAAGACCGGATGTTTCCAGCCATTCTCCCATAACCTGATGCGAAAATCCGAGGCGCAGATGGGCGTGATCCTGACGCAGATGCTCGAGCGCGTGCGGCGCGAGATCGACGATCGCCAGTCGTCCGCCCGGCGCCAGCAGGCGCGCGGCCTCCTCGATCGCCGCTTCCGGCGCTTCGAGGAAATGGAGGACCTGATGGATCGTCACCAGATCGAACTGGCGTCCATCGAGCGGGAGGTTGAAGATATCGCCATGACGCACGGAGGCGGTAGAGACGCCGGTGCGATCGAGATTCGCGCGCGCGACCGCCAGCATATCCCGGCTGGCGTCCACGCCCGTGGCGGTCTGGTAGAGACCCTGGAAGAGCTGGAGGATGCGGCCCGTCCCCGTTCCCAGATCGAGCAGGCTTTCCACCGGCTCCGGCCCGACGGCCGCAACCAGCGCCGCCTCGACCTCCGCCTCGCTCACATGAAACCGCCGCATGGCATCCCACTCCGCGGCGTTGCGGCTGAAATAGGCCTGCGCCCGATCGGACCGCGCCTGCTTCAGCGCCGTCAGACGCTCGCTGTCGCGGGCGAGAACGGCATCCTCGCCATCCGCCGCACCCAGGATCCGGCGGACCAGCGCGACGCCCTGCCCCTGCCCGCGAAGGCGGAAATACGCCCAGGCGCCTTCCTGGTAGCGGTCGATCAGAGCGGCTTCGGTCAAAAGCTTGAGATGCCGGGAAATGCGCGGCTGCGACTGCCCGAGGATCTCGGTCAGATCCGTCACCGTCAGGTCTCCGGCGGCAAGAAGCGCGAGCAACCTCAGGCGCGTCGGCTCCCCCGCCGCCTTCAGCACGTCCACCACCTCATCCAGCCGCAATCCGGTCTCGTTAATCATGCTCTTCCCATCAACACATAAAGATATGTTTATGTGATTTAAGAGTGTGCTGCAAGTGGAAAGACGCGCTGACGCACGGTACCATCACCGCCGGTTCCATCGGCCGCCGCAGAGGCTGCCTGCAAGACAAGACATTGCCTCCCGGCAGGACGTCATGACGATGCTCATTATCCTTTCGGGCCTGCCTGGGACAGGGAAAACGACGCTGGCCACCTGCCTGTGTCGTCACCTGCACGCCTTGCACATCCGCATCGACACCATCGAGCACGTTCTCTCTTCGCAGGGTCAGCCTTCGGCGGACAGCACCTTGGGCTATGGTGTCGCCCAGGCGATCGCTGCCGATAATCTCCGGCTCGGCCATATCGTCGTTGCGGACTGCGTCAACCCGGTTGAAGCCTCCCGAGCGGGATGGCGGTCTGTCGCGGCACGTGCAGAGGTGGCCGCGCTGGATGTCGCTCTCATCTGCAGCGACACCGCCGAACACCGAAGACGCGTCGAAACCCGCCAGAGCGACGTTGCCGGCCTGATCAAGCCATCATGGGACCAAATCGTGACTCGACAATACGACCCATGGACGACCCCACCGGATCTCACGCTGGACACGGCAAGCGAAGAACCAGAAAAGCTGGCACGCCGACTGGCCGCCCACATTCAAGAACGACGATCACCGCCGTAGCGCTGCCCGCTCCTCTTCCGCGCGGCAGATTGCTTCGAGTCCGAGATATCGCCGACGATATGGACCGTATCAAGAAACGGAATCTCCCCCGGATCGGAAGACAACGGCCTGCCCCAAAGGATGAAGCCTCCGTGTCCATGAAGCACGGCTGTGCTGCAAATCTCGAAATCTCGATCGCAGCACGTCCCCGGCCTTTTCGAGAACCCACAGGGGTCGAACCGGCCATGCCGCAGGTATCAGTGCGCAAAAGGACGCTCGACGGACGACGTAGACGTCTCATCCGATGCACATCCCCCGCACATGGACGCATACACTCCGCTCACGCGTGAAAGCCGCAAGCCCGTGCCGTCGTCTCAAGTCGCTCGTCGATGCCGCATCGACACGAGGCGCGAGCTCGGTGGTGCGTGACGAGGGCGGTCGTGCCGTTCCAGAAAAACGGCACGACCGAAGATCATCTTTTCAGACGGCGCCTATCGCGTCAGGCGCTTGTAGGTCACGCGGCGCGGATTGACCGATTCCGGGCCGAGGCGGCGGACCTTGTCCTTCTCGTAGTCTTCGAAATTGCCTTCGAACCACTCGACATGGCTGTCGCCTTCGAAGGCGAGGATGTGCGTTGCCAGACGGTCGAGGAACATGCGGTCGTGGCTGATGATCACGGCGCAGCCTGCGAACGCCTCCAGAGCCTCCTCGAGGGCCGAAAGCGTTTCCGTATCGAGGTCGTTGGTCGGTTCGTCGAGGAGGATGACGTTGCCGCCGTCCTTCAGCATCTTCGCCAGATGCACGCGATTGCGCTGACCGCCCGAAAGCGAGCCAACCTTCTGCTGCTGGTCGCCACCCTTGAAGTTAAACGCACCGCAATAGGCGCGGCTGTTCATGTCGTACTTGCCGAGCTTGATGATGTCGTTGCCGCCGGAGATTTCTTCCCAGACGGTCTTGTCGCCGCCGAGCGAGTCGCGGCTCTGGTCCACATAGCCGAGATCGACCGTCTCACCGACGGTGATCTTGCCGGTGTCCGGTGTTTCCTGTCCCGTGATCATGCGGAACAGCGTGGTCTTGCCAGCGCCGTTCGGGCCGATGACGCCGACGATCCCGCCCGGAGGCAGCTTGAATGTCAGGTTGTCAATCAGCAGGCGATCGCCATAGCTCTTGGAGAGGTTTTCGGCCTCGATGACAACCTGACCCAATCGCTCGCCGACCGGGATGACGATTTGCGCTTCGCCGGGCTTCCGGTTTTCCGCTGCTTCCACCAACTCGTCATAGGCCCGGATACGCGCCTTGGACTTGGCCTGACGGGCACGCGGGCTGGACGCGATCCATTCCTGCTCGCGCGACAGCGCCTTCTGCTTGGCTACATCCTCGCGACCTTCCTGCGCAAGGCGCTTGGCCTTGGACTGCAGGTAGGCGGAATAATTGCCCTCGTAAGGAATGCCGCGACCGCGATCGAGCTCCAGAATCCAGCCCGTGACATTGTCGAGGAAGTAGCGATCGTGGGTGATCATCATCACGGCGCCCGGGTATTCGCGCAGGTGCTTTTCGAGCCAGGCGATCGTCTCGGCGTCGAGGTGGTTGGTCGGTTCGTCGAGAAGCAGAAGGTCGGGCTGGGACAGAAGCAGCTTGCAGAGCGCCACCCGACGACGCTCACCGCCCGACAGCGCCGTGACGTCGGCATCGGCCGGCGGGCACCGCAGGGCGTCCATCGCCATTTCCACCTGGCTGTCGAGATCCCAGAGGTTCTGGCTGTCGATGACGTCCTGCAGACGCGCACCTTCGTCGGCCGTCTCGTCTGAGTAGTTCATCATCAGTTCGTTGTAACGCTCGAGCACGGCCGTCTTGTGGGCCACGCCCTCCATGACGTTGCCGAGGACGTCCTTCTCCGGATTGAGCTGCGGCTCCTGCGGCAGATAGCCGAGCGTCGCACCCTCGGCGAGCCACGCCTCGCCGGTATATTCCTTGTCGAGACCCGCCATGATGCGCAGGACCGTCGATTTACCGGCCCCGTTCGGGCCGAGAATACCGATCTTCGCGTCCGGGTAGAACGAAAGATGGACGTTCTCCAGAACCTTCTTGGTGCCGTAGGCCTTGTTCAGCCCGGCCATGTGATAGATAAATTGACGCGCCATGCTCGATCAATGCTCCGCGGGAAATGGAATTTGGCCCGCTATGTAGGCGAATTGCGCCGGGGGAGCAATGACGCTTCGCCTCATTTCCACCCGGATGCGCTTCGGACAGACGTCTCGGACGCGGTATCCTCGATGAGACCCACGGGCACCCATCTGCCTCATTCCGCGCGGCTATCGACCAGCGTGGTCGTGCCCTTCTCCGCCCCGGGCGCCTTTTGGCCGACGACGGACGGACGCTCGGCACGAACCCGGCCGGCCGCATCGACCACACCGCCGTCGCAGCGAGACGTGGTCGGCGCTGCCGCATGGATCAAGGTCGCAAGATCGGACGTCGCCTCCATGGCCGCGGACAGCCCGATCGTCAGCCCCGTGACCAGCACGCGGTCTCCGACCTGCCGGCACTGAAGGCGAACGCGATCGCCGGCACCGGCCGCAAAACTCGCGTCAAACGCAGTTTTGACTTCGGCTAAGGTCACGTCGCTGCCGATCCGGCTTCGAAACAGCGCGCCGACAGCCGATGTGTTCACGGCCTCCAGCAAACGAATCTGCAAGGAGAAATAGGCGTCTGGATCGAGAACCTGGCAGCTGCCGCTGCGCAGCCATGTATGGCGATCGAGACCCGAGGCCGTACCCGGCATGGACGCGGCAAGGCGCGTAGCAACCTCTGCCGAAAGCGGCACCGGCGGCAGCGCCAGCCAGTCGCGCTTGCGATCCTCGTCCTGCAACGTCTCGGAGACCTTGCAGAAGCTGTTGCGGACCGGCCAGAGCCCGGCCAGCGTCAACTGCCTTGCATCCGCACGCCCGGCATCTTGCCCCACGCATTCCGGTCGCGTCCCCTTCGTCTCGCAGAACGCCGGCAGCCAGCTGAGACCCAGAACAAAGCCCGTTCTCCCGACTGCCGATCGACCGCCATCGACCTTCTCCGCAACGGAGGCATCGAGCGGCCTTCGCGCGGAGGTTGGCGCCACAGGTTCCGCCGGAACGGGCCGAACGGGTGTAACGCCGGGGAGACCGCCGGACACTCCGGCCGGAAACGCACTGTCGGGAAGACGGGGTGCCACTCTACCGACCGCGCTTTCCGGCGAGGCCCCATCCTCGGCCTGAACATGAGACGCTGCGCAACCTGCCGCCAGGATCGCGCAGGATATCAGCGCCGGACGAACGGCGCACAGCCACCGCGCCTTGGCGGAAACCGTCATATTCCTATAAGCTGACCTCATCTCAACCTCCAGAACAAACCATGATCAATAAAGGTCTAAAACAGGAATAACGCAAGCACGATTCGTGCACATCGCGAATTTTTTTAGACGATCCTCATATTGACAGACCCGGTTCCCGGGCGGGATAGTGGTGCTCCGGCGGCAGGTCGAAAAGGTGACGGCAGTGGCATTCGAGGAGGGTCGGCTCGCAACTCCGTCCGGGACGGATCTTGCGCTCTACCACATGGCGGCGGGCACCGATGCGCGCGGTGTGCTTCTGATCAGCCATGGTCTTGCAGAACATGCCCGGCGGTACCGGGAGTTCGCCGCGGCCATGGCAGCACAGGGATTTGCGGTTTATGCGCATGATCATCGCGGGCATGGCGCGACGCGAAGTCCCGCGCAATTGCAGGGGCGATTTGCGCCCGATGACGGGATTGGTGCGGTCCTGGCGGATGTCGCCGCCGTCAGGCACCATGCGGTCTCCCGGCATCCCGGTCTTCCCGTCGTCCTCTTCGGTCACTCGATGGGCGGATTGGTGGCCTTAAATGCGGCGGAAGCCGAGCCCGGTCTCTATGACGGCCTCGCGGTCTGGAACGCCAACTTCAATCCGGGTCTCGCCGGCCGGTTCGGCCAGGGATGGCTGGCTGTCGAGCGCATGCTGAAGGGTTCGGACGTTCCGAGCCCGCTCGTCACGCGCCTTTCTTTCGGCGCTTGGGCGCGCACCATCCAGACACGCCGAACGGATCTCGATTGGCTATCGCACGACCCGGCAGCCGTCGATCGCTATATCGCCGATCCGCTCTGCGGGTTCGACGTGACGGTTTCCCTCTGGATCGACCTGTTTCGCATGAGCTACGCCGGCGCCCGGCCCGACCGCCTCGGGCGGCTTCCGCCCGACATGCCCGTCAACCTCGTCGGCGGCGGAGAGGATCCGGCCACAGAGAACGCGAAGGCCATGCAATGGCTGGACGCCCGGATGAAAACGGCGGGCCTGCGAGACGTCACGACGACCATCTATCCGGGCGGACGACATGAGACGCTGCACGACACGATTCGGGATCAGGCGATCGACGATTTTTCGGCCTGGTGCCTGCGCGTCGCTGATAGAGGCCAGACGCCATCGCACTTGTAGAGGGCTAAGGAGGCCGGGTCAGGACGAGAATGTCTTAGACTTTAAACAACTTAAGGGAAAAAGATAACGCCGACACATTCGCCCTTTGAAGCAATCTCGATGCATCAGGTATTGCACGACGTTCGGACGGTGTTTCTCGCACAGGTCGCGCTCGGCCAACGCTGCGTGGGTTGCCAGCGTTCCCCATCACTCCAGGCTGGACCCGGAACGGCGAAGGAGCCGACCTTGTCGGGATGATCAGGCCTCTGGACGGGACAGGCGCAAGCGCACCGGGCCGGACCAAACGCGAGATGACGGGGGCTGAAGGATCGGATCCTCCGTCATGAGCATCGACAATGACCTCCGGCAATCGCCGCAGGGGTGCGGGTCACAGTCTCAAGCAATTCCGGCAAAACCGTGCCGTGGTTCTGCGTCCGGAATGGCCTGGGAAACAACGACATAGAAGGATTTTTGCGATTTGAAAAAGCGCGGAATACCCTAGCCGCGAATATGCTGCGTCTGCTGATAGACCGCGGTCGAGCGTGCGCCGGAGCGGCAGTAACCGAGGATGGGACGCTGGAAGGTATCGAGCGCATCGACCATCTTGTGGACGGCGTCGGCAGTCACGCCGGCAGGACCGACCGGGATGTGCATCGTCTCGATGCCGAGCGCATGGGCACGCTGTTCGATCTCGGCAAAGTCCGGCTGGCCGGGCTGCTCATGATCGGGCCGGTGGCAGACGATCGACTTGAAGCCCAGGGCCTTGATCTGGTCGAGATCGGCCGCCGTGATCTGGCCGGTGACTGAATATTCATCATTGATCGAGCGGATATCGTCCATGCATAGTCTCCTCGGCGCGCGGCGTGCCGCAACCTTCGTTGACGACGATGTAGGACGCCTTTGCGGCAAACGTCAATCACGCCGTGACGGACGAGGCGTCTTCGCAAAAGCCGAACCTCAGCGCGTAGGTGATCCCTTCACCCGGCATGAGCAGGGACAGGGCACCGCTTTCGCAGAGCGCCGAACGCGGGGCGATCCTGTGGGAGGCCGGCTCGATGCTCACCACGTCGGCGTCACAACGCTGGCAGCGCCACATCTGCAGGAACGGCAGACTGTCGGTCTTGAACCGGATGTCGAGGGTGCGATGTCCGAGCGCGGCAAACGGCCCGACCGTCACGCGCGCCCAGCCATCGGGCCCCATCGCGGGAAAGAGACAATGCGCACTGTCGCCCTCGCCGAACCGCCAGCCCTGTGATCCATCGGGAATCATGGCTCCGCGCATGCGCGTGTCGTCGTCGAAGAACCGGCCTGCGATATTGAGATGATACATCCACATGGGCGGAAACGGCGTCTCGCCGATATTGTCGATCCGGTCCTCGAGATGAACGGCATCGTCCATCATCGACCACCGGCGTGTCAGCCGTGCGCGGCCGCCATCCGCGAGACGGATATCGGCGATCGCCCGGCACATCGTCTCCGTCGCGGTCAGCGTCTCCGCCGGCACAGGCGTGCCGGACAGGGAGCCATGCAGCGGATACCGTCCCCCGTTCGCCGTCGGCTCGGGATGCCGGATGTGGTCGGGACCACAGGTGAAAAGGAAGCCCTTCAGCGCCTGATCGATGCGCGGATCGCCATCGGACGGGATCGCATCGCCCGGCGAAAGATCGATCCCGTCGATCACCAGCGCGGCCACATCCATGGCCGATGCGGGATCGAGGAGCAGCGTCACGATTTTGCCATCGTGGCTTCCATCCATGCGCATATCGTCACCTCCTCGCAACGCCCGCGGCGTCTCTCGTGCGGTCAGTCGTCGTGCCCGGCCTATGGTTAGCAGTTCTTTAACGTTGAATTCAGTCTTTTCATATTAACGTCCCATTCCGCTTGTAGCTCGCGGGTCGGCCCGCCCATCAACAGGTTCTTGTCGTGACCATTGCTCCGAGACGTCTCACTTCTTTCCTCATGGCCGCCCTCGTGACGGCCGGCCTCGCAGCGGTGTCAACGCCGTCTGCGGCGCAGTCCCGCATCGCGCTGTCGCCGGATCAGGTCCTGGTGACGCCGCAAGGCGATATCCTCGACTATGTCCCCGAAAACGGCGAGGTTCGGGTGATGCGCGATGCGCGGGGCCGTACGGTGCTGGTGGACAATTGGGGCAACATCGTTGCGACGGTCATGGGGTCGCGCGCCGCAAACGAAGGCCGCCGCCGCCCGCCGCCGGATCCCTATGGTGCGGAGCCCTATGGCGACGAAGCGTTCGGCGGCCAGCCTTCCCGCAACACGACCTTCGGCAACGAGGCCTACGGCGAGCGCCCGTATATTCGCCAACGCGGCGGCGCAAACGGGGTGCCGGATTATCGCAACTTCGTGCCCCCGGGCGTCGAGCGCGGTGATCTTCCGATGACGGACCAGACCGCTCCCCAGGACGAAAACGATCTGGCCGCATTGCCGCCGGAGCAGCCGACGGCCTCGCAGGGCACCACCCTGCCCCGTGCGGCGGCGATCACCCGCAAGTCGAGCGCCGAGATCACCGCCTTGCAGGTCTTCCTCGATCGTGAGGGCTTCTCCCCCGGCGTGATCGACGGCAAGAACGGCTCCAACGTCACCAAGGCCATCGAGGCATGGCAGCAGGCGACGGGAGAAACGCTCGATCCGAACAATACGGACGACATTCTGGAGCGGCTGCGCCTTAGCGGCGGCCTTGCCATCACCACCTACACCATCACGGCGGCTGATGCGGCAGGTCCCTATGTCGCGGAAATTCCGGAAGATTACGCCCACAAGGCCCAGCTTCCGCATATGTCCTTCACCTCGACGACGGAGATGCTCGGCGAGCGCTTCCATATGGACGAGGCCTATCTGCGCGAACTGAACCCCGGGGTCGATTTCACGATTCCCGGAACGATCATCAAGGTCATCAATCCGGGCGAGCCGAAAACGGGTAAGGTCACGCGCGTCGTCGCCGACAAGGCCCGCAAGCAGGTCTTTGCCTATGACGAGGCGGGCTCGCTGATTGCCGCCTATCCCGCAACGATCGGCTCGTCGGATACGCCCTCGCCCTCCGGCACCGTGCAGGTCGATCGGATCGCGCTCAATCCCGGCTATACCTACAATCCGAAGATCAATTTCAAGCAGGGCGAAAACGACAAGGTGCTGACGCTGCAGCCCGGCCCCAACGGTCCCGTCGGCACGGTCTGGATCGCGCTGTCGAAGCCCACCTACGGCATTCACGGCACGCCGGAACCGTCGAAGATCGGCAAGACGCAGAGCCACGGCTGCGTGCGACTGACGAACTGGGACGCGACGGAACTGGCAAAGATGGTCAGTGTCGGCACGACGGTCGAATTCCTCGATTAGGCGGGCGATGACGGACCGGATGGACACCGGGATGCCGGGATCGCGACATGCGCGTTCCCGGCTCGGACGGTTCTGACGGCGAGGTGCTGGACGCGCAGGGTTCGAGATGGATCGCCGCGGCTCATCACGTCATCCGCTATTGTCATGACGCAAGGCGTGCGGGATCGGCTATCTCTGATGTCGAAGACCTGCAGAACTGACGAGGATTGCCGCATGGCGGATGAACGCGCGCGCTACAAGATCGGGCCGAATCTCTGGCATGCGACCGCGCCGCCCCCGCCGCAGACCGAAGCCCTGCGGGCAGATGTCACGGCAGATGTCGCCGTCATCGGCGGAGGCTTCACGGGGCTTTCGGCCGCGCTGCATCTTGCGGAAAACGGCGTGAAGGTCGCCCTCATCGAAGCGCGCATGATCGGCTTTGGCGGGTCGGGGCGCAATGTCGGGCTCGTCAATGCGGGCATGTGGACGAAGCCCGCCGATCTCATCGCCTCGCTCGGCAAGGCGCCCGGCGAGCGTCTCTTGCATGCGCTCGGCAATGGTCCGGCCATCGTCTTCGACCTGATCGACCGGCACGGGATCTCGTGCGAGGCAACGCGCAACGGCACGCTGCATATGGCCGTGGGCGCCGAGGGCCTTGCCGATATCACCGACCGGCAGGCGCAATGGGCGGGCTTCGGCGCGCCGGTGGAGGTGCTCGATGCGGATCACGCGCGACAGCTGACGGGTGCAGAGGGTTTTGCAGGCGGCCTTCTCGACCGCCGTGCCGGCACGATCCAGCCCCTGGCCTATGCGCGGGGTCTGGCGCATGCGGCTGTCAAAGCCGGCGTCCGGCTCTTTACCGAGACACCGCTGACCGGCGCCACCCGCGAGGGAAACAGTTGGGTCTTGAAGACGCCGTCCGGCAGCGTCACCGCGCCGAAGGTGGTTCTCGCCACCAACGCCTATGGCACGCTCGTCGATGGCATGCCCTGGAGCGCGCCGACGACGGAGCTGACGATCCTGCCCTATTTCCAGTTTGCCACGAAGCCGCTGTCGGCCAATGTCGCGGCCACGATCCTGCCCGAGCGGCAGGGATGCTGGGACACCGGCATGGTGATGACCTCGTTCCGCATGGACCAGCAGAACCGCCTGATCTTCGGCAGCATAGGCCGTCTCGATGCCTTGGCGACGGGCACACATCGCGCCTTCGCCAAGCGCTCGCTGGCAGCGCTTTTCCCCCAGCTCGGCGAGGTGGATTTCGAATACTGGTGGGATGGCCGCATCGGCATGACCACCAATGCCCTGCCCCGCCTGCACACGGTGGCACCGGATGTTCTCTCGGTCAGCGGCTACAATGGCCGGGGCATCGCGCCCGGCACCGTGTTCGGCCGGGCGCTTGCCCATCACATCACCGGCGGCGCCCATGCAATGCCGCTCGATGAGACGCCGCTCACGCCGGATCCGCTGCGGACGGTGAAGTCGGTTTTCTACCACGTCGGCGCGCAAGCAAAGCACCTGATCGACCGACGCTTTTAGAGCAATTCCAGCAAAAGTGCGCAGCGGTTTTGCGTCCGGAATTGCGTTGAAACAATGAGATGGAGGGTTTTCGCGATTCGGAGAAAAGCGGAAACGCTCTAGGACGCGACGCCGAGGACGTCGCGTCCTGAAGAGCGCCTCAAGCGGCGCGGCGGAAGGCGCGGGTAACGTGGAGCGGCACGAGGCGGCGGACTTCCTCGGCAAACACGCGGGCGTTCTCGCGCGCCTTGTCGAGATTGCTGACGCGGGCGGGGTCCATGGTCTGCAGCGTCCCGCCGCAATCGAACACGTCGCGGAAGGCGGCGCGCTCGACGATCGGCGTTTCCAGAACGCGCACGTTACGACTGGCCAGAAGCCCCTTCACCACCTGCAGCGCCCGTGTCGTCACCAGCGAGCTGACGCGGGTCAGCACGACGGAATGGTCGATGCGCACGCCGGCCTGCTTTTCCAGCTGGGCCAGCAGTTCCAGAACCTGCGCTCCGCCCTTGGCATCCATGGAACAGCCCTGGATGGGGATGAGAACATGATCGGAGAGGCCGATCGCGGTTGCAAGCAGGCTGTTGCGGGCGCCGGCGAGGTCGATGATGAAGTAATCGGTGTTGCGGCGGTTCTCGATGATGTGGCCCTGGATCGACGCCATCGTGATTTCCGAGATGACGTCGATGTTCGGCATGCGACCCGAGATCTCATGCCACGTCGAGATCCAGCGCTGCGGATCGGCGTCGAGCACCGTCACGCGGTTGCCGGCGCGTGCCAGTTCGGTTGCGAGAATGAGTGCTGCGGTGGTCTTGCCCGCGCCGCCCTTGGTGTTGGCGAATGTGATGACTGGCATGGAAACCTCGTTGGGGATGCAAAGCCCCGGTTTGCCCCGCAAACAGCTCCAGCCCCTGAAGCCGCTGTGGTTAACCGAACCTTTCAAATCGTGGTTAACGAAGTGTTAATCCGCCATACGAGAACCAATGAGAGACAGCCTGGCGCGAGCTTCGGGAGATGCCCCGCCAGGCGGCATTGCGAGATCAGATCGTTTCGATGAACAGCGCCCGCGCGGCATCGAGCGTCAACTCCACCGGATTGCCGCCCGCCGTGGGATCGACGATCGCCATCGCCGCCATGCGGTCGATCTGGTCGGTGCCGACGCCGAGACCCGAGAGCGCATCGGGAACGCCGAGGCTCGCCCGCAATTCGAGCACATAATCGGCAAAGCCATCGAAGCCGCCGGACATGCCGAGATAAGCGGCCGCCCTTGCGATCTTCTCCTCGATCACCGGTCGGTTGAAGCGCAACACGGCCGGCATGACGACGGCATTGGTCATGCCGTGATGCGTATTGTAGAGCGCGCCCACCGGATGCGACAGCGCGTGAATGGCGCCAAGGCCCTTCTGAAAGGCCACGGCACCCATGGCGGCAGCACTCATCATGTTGGCGCGGGCCTCGATATCCTGTCCGTCGGCAAAGGCGCGCGGCAGATAGTCCTTCACGAGCCGCATGCCTTCGAGCGCGATGCCCTGCGACATCGGGTGGTAGAACGGCGAGGAGTAGGCTTCCAGGCAATGTGCGAAGGCATCCATGCCTGTGCCGACCGTGATGACCTTGGGCATGCCGACGGTGAGTTCGGGATCGCAGATCGTCACGGCGGGCAGGAATTTCGGGTGGAATATGACCTTCTTCGTATGCGTCTTCGAATCGGTGATCACGCTGGCGCGGCCGACCTCCGAGCCGGTGCCCGCCGTCGTGGGCACGGCGATGATCGGTGCGATGCCGGAAACGGAGGCCCGTGTCCACCAGTCGCCGACATCCTCGAAATCCCAGACCGGCCGCGTCTGGCCGGCCATGAAGGCGACGGCCTTGCCAAGGTCGAGCCCGGAACCGCCGCCGAAGGCGACGACGCCGTCATGTCCGCCATCGTGAAAGGCCTTCACCCCGGCCTCGAGGTTGATGTCGTTCGGATTCGGATCGACATCGGCGAAGATCGCACGACCAAGGCCGGCGGCCTCAAGAATATCCAGCGCATTCTGCGTGATCGCCATCGGCGCGAGGCCGCGGTCGGTCACGAGCAGCGGCCGCGTCATGCCCACAGCCTTGCAATGCTCGGCGAGTTCCTTGATACGCCCTGCCCCGAACTTGATGGCGGTCGGGTAGCTCCAGTTTGCGGTGATGGTCATGCCGTGACTTTCTTCAGGTGATAGGATTTCGGCCGGGTCAGATTGTGAAAGCCGAAGACGGAGAGCGATCCGCCGCGGCCGGTTTCCTTGACGCCGGTCCAGCACAAGGCGGGATCGAGATAGTCGGCGCGGTTCATGAAGACCGTGCCCGTCTCGATCTCGGCGCCGATGGCGGCCGCGCGTTCGGGATCCTGCGTCCAGAGCGAGGCCGTCAGCCCGTATTTGCAGTCGTTCATCAAGGCGAGCGCCTCGGCATCGCTCTTCACCTTCATGATGCCGACGGCAGGGCCAAAAGTTTCCTCGGTCATGAAGTCCATGGAGTGATCGACATCGACAAGGATCTGCGGCGCGAGATAGGCGCCGCCGTCGTCTGCCGGAAACAGCTTCGGATCGATCGTCGCCCGCGCGCCCTTCGAGATCGCGTCAGCGACCTGCGCGCGCACGACGGCGGCGAAGCGCTTGTTGGCCATCGGCCCGAGCGTCGTTTCCGGATCGAGCGGATTGCCGAGCTTGTAGTTCGACACCCAGGCGACCGACTTCTCGACGAAATCGTCGTAAAGGCTTTCGTGCACGTAGATGCGCTCGATGCCGCAGCAGCACTGGCCGGAATTGTAGGTGGCGCCGTCCATCAGCGTATCGACAGCGGCGTCGAGATCGGCGTCCTCCATGACATAGCCCGGGTCCTTGCCACCGAGTTCGAGGCCGAGCCCGGTGAAGGTTCCCGCCGCCGCGCGCTCGATCGACCGGCCACCATCGACGGAGCCGGTGAAGTTGACGAAGTCGAAGCTCTTGGCGGCGATCAGCCGCGCGCTCGTTTCGTGGTCGAGGAAGAGATTCTGGAACACGTCCTCCGGCATGCCGGCCTCGGTGAAGGCGCGCACCATGCGCTCGCCGACGAGCAGCGTCTGGCTCGCATGCTTGATGATCACGACATTGCCCGCCATGAAGGCCGGCGCGATCGTGTTGATCGCGGTCATGTAGGGGTAGTTCCAGGGCGCGATGACGAAGACGACGCCGTGCGGCTCGCGTACGATCCGCCGCTCGAAGCGATCGCTCTCCTCGATCACCAACGGCTTCATGGCGTCGGCGGCAATCGAGGCGACATAGTTGGAGCGCTCGTTGAAGCCGCGAAACTCGCCGCCATACTTCACCGGCCGGCCCATCTGCCAGGCGAGCTCCGGCACCACCTCGGCCGCCATCTCGTTCAGCCGCGTCACACCCTTCAGCACAAGCTGCACCCGCTCTTCGAGCGGCCGCTTGCCCCAGGATTTCTGCGCTTTTCGCGCACGCGCGACGGCTTGCGCCGCGGCCTCGTAGGGCATGGCCTCCCGCTCGGCATAGACCGAGCCGTCGACCGGCGAAATGCAGTGGATCATCGTCATGAAGGTCTCCGGTAGAAAGGTCTCTCAAGGGCGAGCTGGACAGCGACGCCCCGACAAGACAAACGAAAAGAAAAACACGAAAGCTTGCCGGGAGCTCCTCAACCCGGCAAGCACGCGTCAGCAGGCCAGCGTCATCACATTGCCAAGCGCACCATAGTCCAGAATGACATGGTCGCGCGTCACGATCCTCAGATCCCGTTCTCGCGCGGTCGCGATGATGATGCGATCGATCGGGTCACGGTGCGCGAGCGCGGGAAGAGAGGACGCCGCGACCAGAATATCCGGCGACGCGGCTTCCACGATGACGTCTCCCTGCGCGACGAACTCGTTGAACCACGACAAGGCATCCTTCGTTGCCGGCAGCCGACCGCGCGACATCAGCATTCCAATCTCCCAGGCCGAGATCGCGGAGACGTACAATCGCCCGTTTCCGCTCCCGGCAGCCTTGAACACATCGATCGCTTCCGGCCGCATCGGCTGCCCGGTCGCCATCCAGATGATGGCGCAGGTATCGAGAAGAATCTCGTTACGCATTATAGACGGTGTCACTCCATTCGACATCCATCGGAGCGGTAAGGTCGAGATCCCCGGGGACCGTCATGGTTCCGACCATGCACCCGAACGCCGGGTGAACGAAGGCGGGATCGGCAGGATCGACAAGACGCACGCGGGACGCGGATCCACCGCGCACCGTCTGCCTGTCTTGCGGCACATAGGCCTTCTGAATACGTTCTTCAAACACGAGTCCTTGAAAGTCTTGCGGATCCCCACGGCGATGCGCCGCGACATCGAGAATGCCGACACCCAGAAACGCCGCGATCTGATCCTGTTCTTCGGCGGTCATCTTCCGCTCTCCTTTCAACATTCTCGAAACGGCGCTAGGATCAAGTGCGAGAAACCGTGCGAGATCCCGCAGGGATTTTCCCTTTGTACTGAGCACGTCATGAAACCACGCCGTATCGATCGCCATATCCGGTCTCCGCATTTAATGTGAAAAATACACCATAAATGCGATAATGTCACGACCAGTTTGATCGTTGCGATAACCTCAAGCCCGCTCGAAACCGCGCGCCACCTCCCAGTCCGTGACCCGGCGATCGTATTCCTCCTGCTCCCAAGTGCCGGCGCGGGTATAGTGGTCGATGACATCGTCGCCGAAGGCCTGCCGCAGCATGGCGGAGTTCGTCATGAGGTCGGTCGCGTGCCGCAGCGTCTTGGGGATCTCGCGAATATCCTTGCCGGAATAGGCGTCGCCCACGAATGGCGCCTCCAGTTCCAGCTTGCCCTCGATGCCGGCGATACCTGCAGCCAGCAATGCGGCCATGGCGAGATAGGGGTTGAGGTCGGAGCCGCCGACGCGGCACTCGATGCGGATGCCCTTCGTGCCCTCGCCGCAGAGGCGGTAGCCCGCCGTACGGTTGTCCTTCGACCAGACGGCCTTGGTCGGCGCAAAGGTACCGGCCATGAAGCGCTTGTAGGAATTGATGTAGGGCGCAAGGAAATAGGTGATCTCGCCCGCATGCGTCAGCAGTCCGGCGATGTAGTGGCGCATCGTCTCCGACATGCCGTACTCACCTTGCTTGTCGAAGAAATGCGGCGTCTTGCCGTCGAGGCTCCAGAGCGACTGGTGGATGTGCGAAGACGAGCCGGCGGCGTTCATGTGCCACTTCGCGAGAAAGGTGATCGCCTTGCCCTTCGCCCAGGCGATTTCCTTGCAGCCGTTCTTGATGATGACGTGCCGGTCGGCCATGTCGAGCGCCTCGGCATAGCGAACGTTGATCTCCTCCTGACCGGAGGAGGCCTCGCCCTTGGAGTTCTCGACCGGAATGCCGGCGCCCTGCAGCCCCTTGCGGATGGCGCGCATCACGTCCTCTTCCTTGGTGGTCTGGAAGATGTGGTAGTCCTCGTTATAGCCGCTGGCGAGCTTCAGGTCGCGATAGCCGCTTTCGCGCGCACGGTCGTAGGTCTGGTCGAAGAGGAAGAATTCGAGCTCGCTCGCCATGAAGGCCTTCAGTCCCATGGCCTCCAGCCGCTTCACCTGTCGCTTGAGGATGGCGCGCGGCGAATGCGGGACTTCCTGATGCGTGTGGTGATCGAGCACGTCGCAAAGCACCAGCGCCGTGCCTTCGAGCCATGGAATCCGGCGCAGCGTGCCGAGATCCGGCTTCATCGTATAGTCGCCATAGCCGGACTCCCAGCTCGTGGACGTATATCCGGTCACCGTCTCCATTTCGAGGTCGGTGGCGAGCAGATAGTTGCAGCTGTGCGTTTCCTCGAACGCACTCTCGACGAAATATTCGGCCTGAAAGCGCTTCCCCATCAGTCGCCCCTGCATGTCGATCTGGCAGGCAAGAACCGTATCGATACGGCCTTCGGCAACGTCGGTCTTCAGCTCTTCGAACGAGTAGGTCATCGGGCGTCCTGTCTGCGATTTTCGGAATGCGTTGGTGTGTGTCGTCGGCGGCACCCGGCTTTCGGGTGCCGCCGCGCTTGCAGAGAGTGTTACGCCTGGCCCACGGCCTTTTCGGCTGCCGCGATCTCCGCGGCACGGCGCTTGACCTCCTCGCCGATCGGCGGACCGCGGAAGCGGCGCTTCTCGAAGCCGAACCAGATCACGCCGGTCAGTACAAGGAAGCCGACGGTGACGTAGAGCGCCGGACCGTTCGGCGGCTGCACGCCGAGAACGAAGATCAGGATCATCGCCAGAACCGTCAGGCCGGCAAAGAGCTTGAAGACGCCCTCGCCGAGGTTCCACGGTCCCTGCACCGGCCACTTGGACGTACCCCAGGCAAAGAGCCCGAGCGTGATCGGAATGGCGAAGGAGAAGAACAGGAAGATGACCGTGCAGGACACGACGATGGTGTAGACCGGCGTCTCGCCGATGGTGATCAGCGACGAGCCCCAGACGAAGAGCACCGACAGGATCGAGCCCGTCCAGATGGCCGAGACCGGCGTGCGGAATTTCGGGCTGACTTTCGCAAGCGCCTTGGAGGCCGGCAGGCCCCCGTCCCGCGAGAAGGCGAAGATCATGCGGGAAACCGAGGTCACCGTCGCAAGACCGCAGAGCCACTGGCACAACAGGATCGCGAGATAGAGCACGTCCTTGACGATCGGGTTCATCTGCGTGTCCATCGACCAGAAGAACACGTTCCAGCCCTGCGCCGCAGCGGCCGTCATGCCGTCGGCAACGGTGCCGTCGGCCAGCGGCGCCTGCGCCGGGATCATCAGCACGAACGAGCACAGCATGATGTAACCGAAGAGCGCCGACCAGAGCACCGACGAGATCATGCCGCGCGGCACGGATGTCGCAGCCTTCACGGTTTCCTCGGACGTGTGGGCCGAGGCGTCGTAGCCGGTGATCGTGTAGATCGGCAGAAGCAGGCCGAGCAGGAACACCCAGGTGGAGGACGTCTCCGGCCAGACATTGCCGCCGGCAGCGCCGGAGAAGTTGGAGAAGGTGAAGAGGCGGGCGATATCGTAGCTATCGGCGGCGATCAGGCAGGCCAGCGACAGCAGGATGGCGGTGACGAAGATCAGGTAGCCCGAGAAGTCGGTGAGCTTCGCCGTCAGCCCGATGCCCATATGGTTGACCAGCGCCTGCAGGCCGGTGATCACCACGAGAAACAGGATGCGGAACGTCGTCGTGTCATCGAGCCCGAAATACGGCGTGCCGAAGGTGCCCATGAAGAAATAATAGGTGCCGACATTGATGGCGCCGAGCACGGTGACGAGGCCGAGCAGGTTGAACCAGGCGGTCAGCCAGCCGGTGAAACGGTTCCCGAGAATCGAGCCCCAGTGGTAGAGGCCGCCGGCCGTGGGATAGGCCGAGGAGATCTGCGCCATCGCCATGGCGAAGACGAAGGACACGAAGCACCCGATCGGCCAGCCGATGCCGATGGCGGCACCGCCGGCCCCCGCCGTCGCCTGCGCCAGCGAATTGATGCCGCCGGAAAGAATGCAGATGATCGAGAAGGACACAGCGAAATTCGAGAACGAACTCATGCGCCGCTCGAGTTCCTGCGCGTAACCCATGGAATGAAGGACCTGTAGGTCCGCATGCTTGTCGACATCGCTATAGTCGGACATGATTTTCCCCTCTGAACGCTCGGCGCCGGGCGGTATTGCCGGATGCCGGTGCAGCGACGCGCGACCGTCATGGCGCGCGGGCGCTGCAACGCTTGATCGTGCTGCGTGTGTGCCCCGTTTTTCAGGTTCGTTTCGAGGTCTTCACGCAGTCGTGCCAGTGCCCCCGCCAACGAGGCGGAAACGGTCTCCGCGGACATGCCGCTCCCCGGGTCTTTTTATGGTTCGAGGCGCATCAGGGCTTTGCCCAGATGATCCCCGATATAGCCGGCCAGGACCCTCTGGCCGTCTGTGTTGGCGATGAGATCGTTGCGGATCTCGATCATGACGTTGAGCAGGCCGTTGTGAATGCCGTGCTCGATCAGCGTGTGCGTCACGCCGTCCTGCGGCCCATAGGGCGCGTTGCGACGCGTGACGAAGGCCTCGTCCTCGGCGGCATCCGCCAGAAACGCATCGGCAAGCCGACTGTCGCTGTCATGCAGAATGCCCACCTCCACCTCCCGCGGCCGGCCGTGCCAGATCGGCGTGAAAGAGTGTATCGTGACGATAACCGGCGGGCGCCGGTTTGCAACCCGCGTCTTGACGAGATCGGACAGGCCCTTGCGGAACGGGCTGTAGATCGCCTCCGTCCGCGCCAGCCGCTCGGCCGCCGAAAGCGCTGCATTGCCGGGAATGTCGAAAACCTCGCTGACGGCCGGCATGGCGCCCGGCGAATCCGGGGGACGGTTGCAATCATAGACGAGACGGGAAAAGCGCTGGTAGATCAGCGTCGCATCGAGCGACGCCGAAAGCAGTTGGCAAACGGCAAGCGCGCCCGGATCCCAGGCGATATGGCTTTCCAGCGCGTCCGGCGAAAGCCCGAGCGTCCCTATCCTTTCCGGCAGCCGGGAGGATGCATGCTCGCAGACGAGAAGGATGCGCGACCCGGCATCCGTATTCTCCAGCGCGACGGGCGCGCCATCCCCGGCCGTCAAAAGAGCACTCACATCCGGCTCCGTCGCTGCGCCCGCCATCATGGCAGGCCTCCCTTACTGAAGAGAATTCTTCACAATTCTGTGTCTGTCAATTGCAAACTGAAACGATCTCTTCATGAACCCCATTGACTCCGATTGTGACAGCGATGTTTACTCTGTCACACAAGGTCGGCGGAGATCGGCCTCAGGGGAAAATCGTGATCAGCACCGAAACACACAAGACGGTGTCGGACGTGATCGCCGCAAACTTCACCGCATTGACGCGGGCGGAGAAGCAGCTGGCGGAAACGTTGCTCGACAACTATCCCGTTTCCGGGCTCGGCAGCATCACGACCGTGGCCGAGAATGCCGGCGTTTCGACGCCGACGGTGGCGCGCATGGTTCAGAAGCTCGGGTTTCGCGGCTTCCCGGATTTTCAGGCCCGGCTGCACCAGGAGCTGGAAGCGACGATTTCCAACCCGATCAGCAAGCACGACCGCTGGGCGACGAACGCGCCGGGCACCCACATTCTCAACCGTTTTGCCGACGCCACCATCAACAATCTGAGGGCAACCCTTGCCCAGATGGAGACGCAGGACTTCGACGGCGCCGCGGCGCTGATCGCCGATCCGAAGCGACGCGTCTACCTGATCGGCGGCCGCATCACCCGCACGCTGGCCGACTATCTCTTCACCCATCTTCAGGTCATCCGCGCCGGCGTGACGCTGATCGCCTCGGGCTCCAGCCCCTGGCCGCACTACGTGCTCGACATGAAGAAGGGCGACGTGCTGGTGGTGTTCGACATCCGACGCTACGAGCAGGACCTGGAGACGCTGGCCAAGGCCGCCCGCTCCCGCGGCGCCGAGATCGTCCTTTTCACCGACCAGTGGTCTTCCCCCGTCGCCAAGTCCGCAGCCAAGGTCTTCCGCGTGCAGATCGAGGCGCCGTCCGCCTGGGATAGCTCGGTGGTGACCCTCTTCACGGTCGAGGCGCTGATCGAAGCCGTACAGAACTCGATCTGGGAGGAGACCCGCGACCGGATGAAGGCGCTGGAAACCCTGTTCGATGCGACGCCGTTGTTTCGCAAGCCTTTTCAGGAGAGAAAGGCGTGACGCCGGAGACCCTGCGACAAAACCCTGAATACAGGGGGTTAGCCGGAAGACGAAGCCTGAAACTGTCCACCGCGTCTGTCATAGAAGCTTCATGACGCCGCTCTATCGCTTGACCCACCGGGTCGGAAACCCCGGCCTGACAAACCCAAGGAGACTTTCGTGCTGTCAAAGACCCACCGCCTTCTGTCGCTGACATCGGCGATGCTCGTCGCCTCCACGGCGCTTGCCGCTGCCGAGCCGAGCGCAGACCTGATCGCTGCCGCCAAGAAGGAAGGCACGCTCACCACCATCGCGCTTCCCCACAGCTGGTGTGGCTACGGCGACGTCATCGCGGGCTTCAAGGCCAAGTACGGTCTCGAGGTCAACGAGCTGAACCCCGACGCCGGTTCCGGCGACGAGATCGAGGCCATCAAGGCCAACAAGGGCAATACCGGTCCGCAGGCGCCGGACGTGATCGACGTCGGCCTGTCCTTCGGCCCGTCGGCCAAGGCCGAAGGCCTGATCCAGCCCTACAAGGTCTCTACCTGGGACTCGATCCCCGATAGCGCCAAGGATGCCGACGGCTACTGGTACGGCGACTACTACGGCGTTCTCTCGTTCCTCGTGAACAAGGACCTCGTGAAGGAGTCCCCGAAGGATTGGGCCGATCTGAAGAAGAGCGACTATGCCAATGCCGTCGCGCTTGCGGGTGATCCGCGTTCGGCAAACCAGGCCGTTCAGGGTGTGTACGCCGCAGGCCTGTCCGTCGCTGGCGGGGACGCGACCAAGGCCGGCGCCGAAGGCCTTGCCTTCTTCTCCGAACTGAACAAGAGCGGCAACTTCGTTCCCGTGGTCGGCAAGGCGGCACCCTTCGCCCAGGGCTCGACTCCGATCATCATCGCCTGGGACTATAACGCGCTCTCCTGGGGCGAAAGCCTCAACGGCAACCCGCCCTTCGAAGTCGTCGTTCCCGCAACGGGCGTCGTCGCCGGCGTCTACGTCCAGGCCATCTCGGCTTTCGCACCGCATCCGAACGCCGCCAAGCTGTGGATGGAGTATCTCTACTCCGACGAAGGTCAGCTTGGCTGGCTGAAGGGCTACTGCCACCCGATCCGCTTCAACGATCTCGCCAAGAACAACAAGATCCCGAAGGAGCTGCTCGACAAGCTGCCGCCGGCCGCGTCCTACGAAAAGGCCGTGTTTCCGACGCTTGAAGAGCAGGCCGCTGGCAAGGCCGAAATCACCGGCAAGTGGGACAGCGTCGTCGGCGCCAACGTCAAGTAAAGTGCCCGAGCGGTCTGAGAGACCGATATGACACCGCCTCTCCGCGTTCGCGCGGAGAGGCCTCCGATACGCCCTCCCCAACGAAAGCTCGCCGATGAGCCCACCGATCAGCACAGCGACAGCGCCGATACCGAGATCGGGCCCGACCATCACCAAGGACCGGATCATCGACTGGCTGGGCATCGCGCCCTTCATGCTCTTTGCTGTGCTCTTCCTGCTGGCGCCGACATTCTACCTCGTCATCGGCGCCTTCTTCACGCCGGATGGCCAGCTGACGCTCAAGAACATCTCCGACCTTTTCACCCCGTCGATCCTGTCCGCCTACTGGATCTCGATCCGCATCTCGCTTGCCTCCGCTCTCGGCGGCGCGTTCATCGGCTTCTTCCTCGCCTGGGCCGTGGTGCTCGGCGGGCTGCCGGCCTCGGTGCGCTCGACGCTCCTCACCTTCTCCGGCGTCGCCTCCAACTTCGCGGGCGTCCCCCTCGCCTTCGCCTTCCTTGCCACCCTCGGCCGCACCGGGCTCGCCACGGTGCTCCTGCGCGACTGGTTCGGCTTCAATCTCTATTCGACCGGCTTCAATCTGCTGAGCTTCACCGGCCTCACGCTCACCTATATGTATTTCCAGATCCCGCTGATGGTGCTGATCCTGACGCCGGCACTCGACGGCATGAAGAAGGAATGGCGCGAAGCCTCCGAGATTCTCGGCGCGACCAACCGGCAATACTGGACCATGGTCGCCCTGCCGATCCTCTGGCCGAGCCTGCTCGGCACCACGCTTCTGCTGTTCGCCAACGCCTTCGGCGCCATCGCCACGGCCTATGCGCTGACGGGCAGTTCGCTCAACATCGTGCCCATCCTGCTCTATGCGCAGATCCGCGGCGACGTGCTGCACAATCCGAACCTGGGTTACGCCATCGCGCTCGGCATGATCGTCATCACCGGTCTCTCCAACGTGCTTTACCTCATGCTGCGCATGCGCGCCGAGAGGTGGCAGAAATGAAGACCAATCGTATCGGCGCCTGGATCGCCATGGCCATCGGGGCGAGCTACTTCGTCATCCCGCTCATCGCCACCTTCGAATTCTCGCTGCGCATGCGCCGCGGCGAATATTCCTTCGACGCCTACCGCTCCGTGTTCTCGGACATGCAGTTCCGCGAGACCTTCGGCTATTCCATGATGATGGCTCTGCTGACCATCGTTTTCGGCATGCTGCTGGTGGTGCCCACGGCCTACTGGGTGCGTCTGCGCCTGCCGCAGATGCGGCCGGTGGTCGAGTTCATCACCTTGCTGCCGCTGGTCATCCCGGCCATCGTCATCGTGTTCGGCTATCTGCGCCTATACAATTCCTCGTCCGTCCTCCCGCTCACCGGCTCGACCACGGGCACGAACATCCTGCTGGTCTTCTCCTACATCACCCTGTCGCTGCCCTATATGTACAAGGCCGTCGATACCGCCATGCGCGCCATCGACGTGCGCACGCTGACGGAGGCAGCCCAGAGCCTCGGCGCCAGCTGGGCGACCATTCTCTTCCGCTGCATCTTCCCCAACATCATGAGCGGCGTGCTCTCCGGCGCCTTCATCACGCTCGCCATCGTCATGGGCGAGTTCACCATGGCGGCCCTCCTCAACCGTCCGGCCTTCGGCCCCTACCTTCAGCTCGTCGGTGCCAACAAGGCCTATGAGCCGTCGGCGCTCGCCGTCATCGCCTTCTCCATCACATGGCTCTCCATGGGCCTACTCAATCTCGTCTCGCGCTTTGGCAAGTCCGCCCCCGCCAAGGCATAAAGGTCACAGGCTCCATGTCGTTTCTTACCCTGACCCACATCCGGAAATCCTTTGGCCAGACGCAGGTCGTGCACGACTTCGACATGGCGATCGAGAAGGGCGAGTTCGTCTCGTTCCTCGGGCCGTCCGGTTGCGGCAAGACGACGGTGCTGCGGATGATCGCCGGCTTCGAGACGCCCTCCTCCGGCACCATCATGATCAATGGCCGGAACCAGAACGAACTGAAGCCCAACCAGCGCAATATCGGCATGGTGTTCCAGGCCTATGCCCTGTTTCCCAACATGACGGTCCGCGACAATGTCGCCTTCGGCCTGAAGGTCGCCGGCGCTCCGAAGGCCGACATCGACAGCCGCGTCAAGGAAATGCTGGCACTGATCCACCTCGAGCACCTGGCGGAGCGCTACCCCTACCAGATGTCGGGCGGGCAGCAGCAGCGCGTGGCGCTGGCCCGCGCGCTCGCCCCCAAGCCGCAGGTTCTCCTGCTCGACGAGCCACTCTCGGCGCTCGACGCCAAGATCCGCGTTTCGCTGCGCGAAGAGATCCGCATGATCCAGCAGCAGCTGGGCATCACCACCGTCTTCGTCACCCACGACCAGGAAGAGGCGCTGTCGATTTCCGATCGCATCGTCATCATGAATGCCGGACGCGCCGACCAGATCGGCACGCCGTTCGAGATCTACAATCGCCCGTCGACCCGCTTCGTCGCCTCCTTCGTCGGAACGCTGAACCTGATCGACGCCAAGGTGGTCGATCCCGCGGCCAACCGTATCGCCATCGGCGATCAGGCCATCACGTTGCGCGAGCCGCTCGGCGCCGCAAAGGCCGGCGATACCGTCTCGCTGGCACTCCGGCCGGAAGCCGGCTCCATTGCACCGGACGCCAAGGGCGACACCGCCCTCACGGGCACGGTCGTCGCCACCAACTTCCTCGGCTCGGTCATCCGCACCCGCATGAAGATCGCCGACAGCATCATATCCTTCGACATGTTCAACAATCCCGGCCTGAAACCGCCGGCGATCGGGGACACGGTGACCCTGCGCTTCACGGCCGGCGATCTTCTCATCGTTAGGGAATAGTTTTCTTCAAAAACCCGTCCGCATGAAACAAAGCGGATTTGACGGTTTGCTGCAGGTGCTTATAGTCACCCTCGTACGTTCTCAGGGCGGGGCGAAATTCCCCACCGGCGGTAACAGGCGGAAATGCCTGAAGCCCGCGAGCGCTTCCGGTCTCCCGCATGTTGCGGGGCGGCAGGAAGGTCAGCAGATCCGGTGTGACTCCGGAGCCGACGGTATAGTCCGGATGAAAGAGAGCAAACGGCAGGTCACGGCCCGACAAGGCTGCGCCATGTCCGCGTGTTCGCCCAAGGGATCCCGTCGAACGGCTAACCCTTGAAAGGCCACTTGCATGACCATCGCATCCCATCCCTCACAGAAAATCGCCATCATCCGCGCACGCTGGCACGCCGCCATCGTTGATCAGTGCGTCAACGCGTTCGCCGCGCGCTGGCAGGAGCTCGGCGGCAATGCGACCGATATCGAGATCTTCGACGTGCCCGGCGCGCTCGAAATCCCGCTTCACGCCCAGACGCTGGCGAAGACCGGCCGCTTCTCGGCCATCCTCGGCACCGCCTTCGTGGTCGACGGCGGCATCTACCGCCACGACTTCGTGGCGTCCACCGTGCTCGACGGCATGGTGCGCGTCTCTCTCGACACCGGCGTTCCCGTCCTCTCCGCCGTCCTGACGCCGCATCACTTCCAGGAATCGGAAGCCCACATCCGCTTCTTCACGGATCACTTCGTGATCAAGGGTGCAGAAGCGGCCAATGCCGCGCGCCAGCTGCTGGCAGCCCGTGCGGAAATCGCGCTAGTTCCGGCAGAAGCGACCGCCTGATAAGAGGGGAGCCCGCTGCTCTCGAGCCGCCGGGGTCCTGCCTTGGATCGAAACCGATGGCGTCCGACGTCTTGAGAGACATCGGACGCCATCGCCGTTTCCAGAACATGGAAAACACATCACGCCACCACCGTCGCGAGACTCACGACCTCAAAGAAACCGCGCAAGCGATTCGGATGATTCGACAATCCCGCGCCGTTGAAGCATCAGGCGAGCGCCTTGATTCAAAGCATCAACGTCGCCTTTTCCCTCCCGTCCGCATCGCCGCCAGACTACACGAAAACGCGATTTGACGGCGTTGGGCGATGGGCTCACAGTCCGTGCAGACCCGCAACGTCGCGGCGCGTCGTCAGGCTCCTCTGCCATCCGCGCCCTCAGGGATTGCCCTATGTCCAAAACCGCCCGTTCTAATCTCCGCCGCAATCTGACAGGCGGCGTTCTCGGCGCTTTCGCGCTGACCGCCCTCATCATCGCCGTCACGGCCGTGCGCGCCGGCGCCGCCGAGGAGGCCGTGGTCATTCCGCCGCCGAGCATCGACGAGAAAACGTCGGCCAAGACCGAAAAGGCCGTCTTCGCGGGCGGCTGTTTCTGGGGTGTTCAAGGGGTGTTCCAGCATGTGAAGGGCGTCACCAACGCCGTTTCCGGCTATTCAGGCGGCGCGAAGGAAACGGCCTCCTACGAAACCGTCAGCGGCGGCAGGACCGGTCATGCGGAAGCGGTCGAGGTGACCTATGATCCCGCACAGGTCAGCTACGGCCAGCTGCTGCAGATCTTCTTCTCCGTTGCGCACAATCCGACGCAACTGAATTTCCAGGGACCCGACCACGGCACGCAGTATCGCTCGGCCATCTTCACGCTCAGCCCCGAGCAGAAGAAGGTCGCGGACGCCTATGTGGCGCAGCTCGACAAGGCAAAGGTGTTCCCGGACAAGGTCGTGACGGAGGTTGCCGATCTCAAAGGGTTCTACACGGCCGAGGCCTACCATCAGGACTTCCTGACCCTCAATCCGGATTATCCCTATATCGTCTATAACGATCTGCCGAAGATCGAGAACCTCAAGACTATCTTCCCAGAAACCTACCGCGACAAGCCGGCGCTGGTCTCGCAGGCCAAAGGCTGACGGCGTCTGAGTAACACCTCCGGGCATCTTGCCCTCGCGCACCTGAGTAAGTTGAGCGTTGCGAAATTCCCACAGCCCTAAAACATGAACATAATAATCATGTTTTAGGGCTGTCATTGTGACGGAATCTTGATAGTGAAAATCAACTTTTCACCGAGAGATAAGTCGCATGCCCCGTCGTTTTCCGCTTCGCGCCGCCCTCGTCGCCAGCACATCGATCCTCGCCATCGGCCTTTCCTTTACAGGCACGGCCTCTGCACAGGACGCAGCCACAGGCCAGGCGACGGTGCTGGAGGAGATCGTCGTCACCGGTGGCAGCGGCGGCGTCATCACGGGCGATGGCTATGTCGGGACGGCGAGCGCAACCGGCGCGAAGACGGACACGCCCTTCCTCCAGACGCCGCAATCCATCTCCTCGGTCACGGACGCGCAGCTTGAGGACCGCAATCCGCAGTCGCTTCAGGAGACCCTCGCCTACACGCCCGGTACGCGCGTCGGCGCTTTCGGCTTCGACCCGCGCTTCGACAGCTTTTCCGTCCGCGGCTTCGACGTCACCTATACCGGCATCTTCCGCGACAACCTGCGCCAGCCGGGCGCGGGCTCCTCGCTCTTCAAGACGGAACCCTATGGGCTCGAAGGCGTCTCAATCCTGCGCGGACCGTCCTCCGCCCTCTACGGCGCATCCGGCGCCGGCGGTCTCTACAACCTGATCACCAAGCGCCCGACGATCGAGCCACTGCGCGAGATCGAGCTGCAATACGGCACGAACCAGCGCTATCAGGGCCAGTTCGACCTCTCCGGTCCGATCAACGAAACCGACCCGGTCTACTACCGCCTGACCGGCCTGCTGCGCGATGCCGATACCGAACAGGTCTCCGTTTCCGACGACCGCGCCTATATCGCGCCCGCGATCACCTGGAAGCCCGACGAAGATACCAAGCTCACCATCCTTGGCGAATATTCCCGCACGAAATCCGGTGGCACGGCCGCCTATTACAACGATCCGCTGACCGGCAAGGTCACCGATATCTTCGGCGGCAATCCGGATTTCAACGATTCCGTCCAGAAACAGGCGCGGTTCGGCTACGAGTTCGAGCACCGGCTGAACGACGTCTTCGTCTTCCGCCAGAACGCCCGTCTCTCGACCCTCAACATCGATGCCGATTACGCCTTCGCCTATGCGCCCAACGCACTCGACCCGACTTTGCTCGACAGCAGCGCCGGAACCTTCGATGAGCGCCTGACGGCCGGCGTCATCGACAACCAGATCGAAGCGACGTTCGCGACCGGCGCGCTCGACCATACCCTCCTCCTGGGCGTCGATTTCCAGAAGCTGCGCTATCGCTCGCTCGACGGCACCGGAACCGCGCCGCCGCTCGACACTGCCAACCCGAATGCCGGGCGCGATGTGGATCCCATTCCCTTCTCCACCCGCACCGTTCAGGACCAGTGGCAGATCGGCACCTATGTCCAGGACCAGATCCGCTACGATGCCTGGACGCTGACGCTCGGCGGCCGCTACGACTGGGTGGATACGGACACCGACGACACCGTGCTGGCAAGCGGCGACACGACCACCACGTCGCAGCGCGACAAGGCGTTTTCCGGCCGCATCGGCCTGACTTACGAGACAGATTTCGGCCTCGCACCCTATGCCAGCTACTCCACGGCCTTCTCGCCCAATGCCGGGATCAACCAGGAAACGCGCCGGCCCTTCGACCCGACGGAGAGCCAGCAGCAGGAAATCGGCGTGAAGTATCTTCTGCCCGACAGCAACACGCTCCTGACCGCCGCCCTGTTCAATATCGATCAGGACAATGGCCTCTACTACGAAGTCGTCAACCTGCCGACGGAGCCTGAGAACATCCAGGTCCAGCGCGGCAAGCTGCGCTCGCGCGGGCTGGAGCTGGAGGCAACAACCAGCCTCGACAACGGGCTCTCGCTGACGGCGTCCTACACCTACACGCATATGAAGATCATCGAGGGGCCGGCGGACAGCCAGGGCAATTTCGTCTCGTCGGTTCCGTTGCATATGGCCTCGGTCTGGGCGAACTACGACATGCCGGAAGATACGTTCGCACATGGGCTGGGCGTCGGAGCCGGCGCGCGCTTCATCGGCTCGAGTTTCGGCAACGACATCAACACGGTGAAGAATTCCTCGCGGGTTCTGTTCGATGCCGCCGTACACTACGATTTCGCCGCGATCGACAAGAAGTACGAGGGGCTGAAGCTGCAGGTCAACGCCACCAACCTTTTCGACCGGCGAGATGCCGTCTGCTCGGGCGGCTTCTGCTATCGTGATCAGGGCCGCACCGTCATCGGCTCGCTCAAATATAGCTGGTAGGCCCGGATGATCCCGACCCCTTCCCCGTCAACGAACGACGCCTTCCGGCCGCCGGAACTGAAATCGGTCTTTACCGGCGAGCATGCCTGGTGCGGCGAAAAGATGATGCTGTCGCGGGATCTGGAAGGGGCTCTGCCCCTTGCCGGATTCTTTTCGTCTCCGGCCTTTACCGCGGCGCTCGATCGCTATGCGCAAACCCACGGCGGCAGCGACCGGCGGGCGATAGCCTCCATGTGGTCGCTCTATTACTTCGCCGGACTGACGATCCCCTTCATCGTCGCACGCCGGGCCGACTATGTCCTCCCGGTCGATCTCGCCAGCATGACCATCGCGCTTGCCGAAGACGGCCTGCCGCGGGCCTTTGGTCTCGAGACCGAGGGCGACTGGAGCGAGACCGACGCGGCCGATGGCGCGGACGGCTATGTCGTGCCGCTGGTCCACCGGCACCTTGCCGCCGTGGTCGCGGCGATGAAAGCCGCCGCAGGTCTCGCACCGAAACTCGCCTGGAACAATGCGGCCGTCTATATCGATTACGCGATCAATGCCACGGCACCGGCCGGCGGCAGCGACGACTGGGCGGCCCGCCCGCTGTTCGAGCAGCCGGTGCTCGCGGATGGCACGGCGAACCCCTTCCGCGGCTGTCTGCGCCATGAGCCCGTCGGCGACGAGACCGTCTGTCGCCGCAAGGTCTGCTGCTTGCGCTACCTCCTTCCCGGCATTCCGAGCTGCGGCGCGCTCTGCGCTCTGCCCAGCCAGCGCGGTGAAGCCTCGCCAAAAGGACACTGAGACCCGATGTTTTCGCGCCGCCTGTTCGCCGTTCTTCTCTGTCTGGTCTCGCTGGTCGCCGCTCTCCCGGCGGGTACGGCAAGCGCCTCCACCTTCCCTTTGACCGTCACCGATTCCATCGGGCGCACCGTGACGATCAAGGAGAAGCCGAAGGCGATCCTGCTCGGCAGCGGCTTCAACCTCGTCGCGCTCTCGCTTCTTCATCCGGATCCCGTCAGCCTGCTTGCAGGCTGGTCGGGCGACATGAAGGGCGACAACCCGGAAATCTACGCCGCCTTCGAGAAGCGCTTTCCCGACATCGCGAAGCTCCCCACCATCGGCGACGGCACTGGCGACGGCCTGTCCTTCGAGACGATCCTGTCGCTGAACGCCGATCTCGCGATCATGGCGAACTGGCAGGCCGATACCGAACTCGGCAAGCGCGCCATCGACTATCTGGAAAGCACGGGCGTCCCCGTCATCGTGGTGGATTTCAACGGCGACGCGCTGAAGAACACACCCTCCGCCATGCGCCTGCTCGGCACCGTCCTTGATCGCGAAGCGCAGGCCGAGGATTTCGCGACCTTCTACGAGACGCATCTGCAGCACATTCGCGACCGCGTGGCACAGGCGGCCGCTCCCGGCCCGACGGTGCTGATGGATGCCTTCCCCAACCCGGACAAGTGCTGCTACGCCTATGGCACGGGCGGACTGGGCGCCTTCATCGGCCTCACCGGCAGCCGGAACATCGCGGAAGGCAACCTGCCCGCTCAGGGCGGCATCGTCAGCACGGAATATCTGATCGGCGCCGACCCCGAGGTCTATATCGCAACCGGCTCCCCTGGCGGCACCTACAGCACGTTTTCCATCGGCCCCGGCGTGCCGGATGCCGAGGCTCGGAAGACGCTCGCGCAGGTCGTCACCTCCCCCATTCTCGCCAACCTCAAGGGCGTGCGCGACAAGCGGGTGCACGGTTTGTGGAATTTCTTCAACGCGGTGCCGCTCAACATCCTCGCGGCAGAAGCCTTCGCCCGCTGGCTTCGACCCGATCTCTTCGCCGATCTCGACCCGAAGGCGACGCTTGCCGAGATCAACACCCGCTTCGCCGCGGTCCCGTTCGAAGGCGCCTACTGGATCAGCCTCTCGGAATGATGCTGTCCCATCCGGACATGAAAACGCCGGCGCGGAGCGATCCGGCCGGCGTTCTCGTCTGTGGCATCAGCCTGAAGCTCAGGCTGCCTTCGCCTTGGTCATGGCGCTGGCATTGACCGCCTTCGACAGCTTCGTCAAGTCGGCGTCGGTCTTTTCTTCCTGCTTCAGCGTCTCGTCCAGCAGCTTGACGGCCTCATCGAGACCGAGCAGACCGGCCCATGTCTTCAGCGTGCCGTAGCGCGCCATTTCATAGTGCTCGACGGCCTGTGCCGTGGCGAGAAGACCGGCATCGACGGCCGGCGAGCCCTTGAATTCCTCCAGGACTTCCTCGCCCTCCTCGATGATGCCTTCGATGGCGGCACAGGTCTTGCCGGTCGCGCGCTTGCCGAAGATTTCGAAAACCTGCTGGAGACGTTCGATCTGGCCTTCGGTCTCTTCACGGTGCTTTTCGAAAGCAGCCTTCAGCTCCGGGCTCTGCGCACCGCGGGCCATCTTCGGCAGCGTCTTCGCAATCTTCTTTTCGGCGTAGTAGACATCCTTGAGCATGTCGTGGAACAGATCCTCGAGAGCTTTTCCTGCCATGGTTTTATCCTTTCACGGGGTCCGCGGGACAGGCTTGCCGCCGCGGTGGTTCAAACGGTGTTTCTGCGGCTGAGGAACTTGGCGATCTCACCTTTGTTCCCCTTTTGATTCACCGCGTCCGCTTTCAACCCGGCCGTGTCGTCCCTATATAGGAATGCATGGGGAGGCCGTTCATGCTTTGGATTTCGCTCGCGATCGCGAGCTTCGTGGTCGTCGCGCTTGCCGTCTGGGACCAGCGGTTTCGCAAGATGGCCGAGCCGGCGCTTTCGGTGCTCGTCGCCGTTGGCCTCGTCAGTGCTTTCGTCGTCTGGTGGACCGACGACAATGCCCGTCCGCCAGAACCGTTGTCGCCGGTTACGGCAGATCGACCCGTCGCGACGATCGCGGACAGCCAGGTCCGGCTGGAAAATCTGAAATTCGAAAAGAGCACCCCGGCCAGCAGCTATGTCGTGACCGGCACGGTCCACAATGACGGCACCGCCTTCCTCGATTACTTCACTCTCGACGTCACGCTCGATGATTGCCCGTCGGGCACCTGCCGCACGATCGGTCGCGACGATGCACTGATCATCGCCCGCATCCCGCCGGGTCATTCTGCTCCGCTCCGCACCTCCCTCGTCTTCCCCGCACCCCGCACAGGCCCGCCCGAAGCACCAAAATGGACGACCGCGATCGTCAAGATCCAGTCTTCCCCCGCCGGTCCGTAATCGGAGATCGAAGACCGTCGTAAGGGCCTCGACAGTCAGCGCCCGATGACGGACACTCGACCGGAACGCAGGCGCCGACCCAGGACACAGACCATGCCCGAAATCACGACAGAACCCACCACCTCCGACGATCGCGACCTCGTCATCACCCGCCACATCGCCGCCTCGCCGAACGCCTTGTTCCGCTGCTGGACGGAGCCTGCGCTCATCCAGCAATGGTTCGTGCCGAAACCCTGGACGATTGCGACGGCCGAGGTCGATCTGCGCGTCGGCGGCTCGAACCTGATCGTCATGAAGAGCCCGGAAGGTGAGGAAATGCCCAATCGCGGCGTCTATCTCGAGGTCGTGCCGGATCGGAAGATCGTTTTCACCGATGCCTATATCCGCGCATGGACGCCGTCGGAAAAACCTTTCATGACCGGCATCATCACCTTCGAGCCGGAGAACGACGGCACACGCTACACAGCCCGCGTCCGCCACTGGACGAAGACCGATCGCGATGCGCATGAGCAGATGGGCTTCCACGAAGGCTGGAACCAGTGCGCCGACCAGCTGGCGGCCCTTGCCGCAACTCTCTGATCCGTGCGACAGGCGGATCACGGCGATTGACAGCCGTTCCGCACACGTCATAGTGATCCTCATCAATAGGTTCTCCGGGTGCCACACCATCCGGGGAGTAAATGGGAACGTGACGGGTGGACCCAGTGCGGCACCTCAATCACGGCCGACCCCGCGACTGTAGAGCGGTCAGGGTCTTTCATGCCGGGCAACCGGTAGAAGCCACTGTGGTGACGGGGACATCTCCGATCTGCGGGAAGGCGAGAAAGATCCGACGATGCCATCCGGCATCAGACGCCGCGAGCCAGGACACCTGCCGATTGATGTCGGGCATTTCGCCCAAAGGAGTGGGACACGTCCCACATTGCCATCACGGAGGTTGTCATGGCTGTTACCAACGCATCTGGCGTTTCGCTTTCCCTCAATGACCGCATGATTGCGGGTTTCCTGTCCCTGTGCATCGGGGCGTTCCTCGTGTTCGGCGCCGGCCTGGCCAATTCGGCCGTGCTGCACGATACCGCGCACGACGTCCGCCACTCGTTCGGCTTCCCCTGCCACTAGCGTAAACAGGCCCGATCTCTCAAGCGACAGGCGAGAGCAAAGCCCCGCAACCGGGACTTTGCGCCGCTGACGCCTGCATGCCCGACGTGGCCGCCCGCGCGTGCGCGCCGGCCGTGCTGCGCATCGTCGTGCCGACAGATCGGATCATTCCAAACATGCACAGGACGAGAGCACGCCGGCAAGGCGCTGCTCCGAAAGGAATATCTATGATCGTCAAGACACTTCTGGCCGCCATCTGCGCCGGCCTTATCGCAGGCCTCTTCATGACGGCCGCACAGGAACTCCGCGTCGTGCCGCTGATCCTCCATGCGGAAACCTACGAGGGCGAACCCGCCCCGGGAGCCCCGGCGGCGCACGAGCATTCCGCACGTGACTCCGGCACGCTCTTTGCGACCCTCGCAGCCGCGCTGCAGCCGGTGACGCCGGCCTACGCGCATGACGGCGAGGCGCATGCGGAGGGCGGCATCATGTTCGGCATGAGCCGCTTTTCCGGTACGCTGATCGCCAATCTGGTGACGGGTGCCGGCTTCGGCCTCCTGCTGGGGGGCATCGGCATTCTGACCGGCAGCCCGCCGACCTTGCGCACCGGCCTCACCTGGGGTGCCCTCGGCTGGCTGTCGGTCCACATGCTTCCGGCTCTCGGCCTTCCCCCCGAACTGCCCGGCTTTCCCGCCGCCGACCTCGGCGATCGACAGACGTGGTGGCTCGTCACAGCGGCGCTCTCGGCGCTCGGTCTCGGCCTGATCGCGCTGCGACGGGAGATCGTGGCGAAGGGTGCGGGCTTTATTCTTCTTGCCCTGCCCCACATCTACGGCGCACCCCAGCCGGGCGATATCGCAAGCCCGGTTCCCGCCGTTCTCGGCGCGGAATTCGCGGTCGCGGCACTGGCAACCACGCTGGCCTTCTGGCTCGTCCTCGGCACCGTCTCCGGCGCCCTCAACGACCGCTTTCTGAAAGTGGCATGACAAGAAACCGGCCCGCGACACAGCGGGCCGGATCGCCTGGAAAAACCTACAGCCAGCCGCCGGTGAAACCGGCACGCTTCAGCCCGCGCCGGATCGGCGTCGATGACCGCAGGAGGTTCCAGAAGAAGCCGGTCCTGTGGTTCTCGATCATCATCAGCAGAATGCCTTGATCGAGCCCGATCCGCCGCGTGTTCATCCATCCTTCGGGGGAGCGCGCGGGAACGCTGGGATTGAAGCTGCCGATGAAGCCGTCTTCCTCGACCACACCCGGATAGGTCCCGAGCATATGGCGCGTTCCCGCCAGCGCAGCCGTCTCGTTGAACGGCAGGCAGGCAAGCGGCGCCCAGGGCGCAAGCGTGCCGTCATCAGGCCCGAAGGGCGCACCGCGCGCCGCGTAGCCCGAGAAATGCTGCTGGCGACCATCCCGCAGGCGGCGTGAGCGCTCCGGCCCGTCACACGCGGTCAGCCCCCAGCAATCCCTGCCGTAACCCGTAAAGGCCTCGGGGTTTCGCTCGGCGTAGTCGCGCTGCACTTCGATCGCAAGGCGGGTGTTCTCGAAATAGTCGCTGTCATGCTCGACCATCGCCGTATCGCGGATGCCGCGGAAGTCGATCCAGGCATGCGAGAACAGATGGATGAACAGCGGCCCGGCATAGAGGAACGGCTTGCCGAGCGCCTCCTTCCAGTCGCACTGGTTGCCGAAGGCGAGATAGCTCTTGGCCGGGATCGGGTAGGACGGCGAGGACAAGGCGAGCGTGTAGAGAATGACCGCCTCGCTATATCCATGCCAGCGATAGGGAAGGAAACCGCTGCGCGGCTTCCAGCCGAGCGCCAGCGTGTCCTCCGCGTCCAGCGCCCAGGCCCAGTTGGCGCGGGCGTAAATCATTTCGGCGATATCGCGGATTTCCTTTTCCGCCGGCGTCGCCTCGGAGAAGTAGGCCCCGACGGTGATGGCGCCGGCGATCAGCAGCGCGCTGTCGATCAGCGAGATCTCGCTGCGCCACGCCCGCCGTCCGCTCTTCATCTCCAGAAAGTGGTAGTAGAGACCCTTGTAGCCGGTGGCCAGCGTGTCGCGGCTCTGCTCGCTGTCGCGCAGGAAACGCAGCGTCTTCAGCGCCCGCTCCGCCGCATCCGCACGGGACAGCCAGCCGCGCTCGACGCCGACGGGCAGCGCCGACAGGCCGAAGCCGGTTGCAGCGATGCTGGCCGGCGACCCTTCCTGCGAACTGTCGGCAACGAGACCGGTTTCCGGATGCGTAAACCGCATGAAATACCGGAAGGCGCCCAGCTGAAATCGATCGATCAGCCCGGCGTCGGTCGTATCTTTGAAAAGCATCGCAACTCCTGACGAGCGGTTACGCAAAGCGTGCCGTCTCTTGCGCTCAACATCTCTTGCACTCACCGAGTGTTGAAGCCATGCTGCCGCTTACCGGTCGCCGCCATCACCCGTTGTGTTAATGTTCGCCTCTACGGTGCGAAGCAGGGATTGGATGACATGATCTTGGCGGGAATTGCATTGCTGATGGGCCTTTCCGGCCAAGGGCTCCCCGATACCCCTTCCACAACCCAAGCGACGCACATAACGACCATCGCCGCACCCGGAGGTCGCGACGTGGATGTCGAGCTGGTGCTGGCCGTCGATATGTCGGGATCGATGGATCTGGAGGAGGCGCGCATCCAGCGGGCCGGCTATCTCGACGCGCTGCGCCACCGGGAGTTCATCGACGCCGTTCGCGGCGGTTTGATCGGCGAGATCGCCATCAGCTATTTCGAGTGGGCCGGCAGCGTCAATGAAAGCTCGCGGGTGGACTGGCACCGGATCTCGAGCGCTGCGGACGCTGCTGCCTTTGCTGACGAAATCGCCGCCCGGCCCGTCACCACCCGCCGTGGCACCTCGATTTCCAATGCGCTGACCTATGCGACGGGCATGATCGACACCAATGCCTTCGACGGCCAGCGTCGCGTCATCGATGTGTCCGGGGATGGTCCCAACAATCTCGGCCCGCCGGTTCTGCCCGCGCGGGACATGGCCGTGCGCAGCGGCATCATCGTCAACGGTCTTGCCATCATCATCCGCCCCACCGGTGTCGGCGTCCGGCTCGACCGCTATTACGGCGACTGCGTCATCGGCGGCCCCGGCGCCTTCGTCTTGCCGATCCACACGCCGCAGGATTTCGCCGTCGCCATCCGTCAGAAGCTCGTGATGGAGGTCAGCGGACACCAGCCGCCGCTCCGCCCCATCCCCGTTGCAAATCCCGCGGCGGTGGATTGTCTGATCGGCGAAAAGCTTCGACCCGGCCTCTTCGACCGGTGACCTGCGTCAGCGCGCCCGTTTGACGCTCGCTGCCGTCGCCGCGTCCTCGGTGGCCAGCGCATCCGCGATCCGCCCGGCGGCGAGCCGCCCGGCCACGATCGCCCCTTCGATGTATGTCGGGAAGGACGGCGAAAGCTCGGAACTCGCAAAGGCGACACGGCCGGCGCCCTGCCGCAGAAGCGCCTCGGCATCGTGGGCGGCGACATCGATGATCACATCGCTATAGCCGCCGCCGCTCCAGCGATCATCCGTCCAGTCGTGCAGGATCAATTCGAGAGGCTCCGGCGCGTCGGGGCCCAGCAGTTCACCCATGTGCGCGCGCACCGTCTGCTCGATGAACGCCCTGCCCCGCGCCCGCCAGTCGAGCGCAAGCGGGCCGCCGACGAACACCACGAAGGCCGCATGCGAGGCATCAAGGCTGACGTCGAAGGCGTAGAGCCCGCCGACATCCTCCCACGAGACACCGGAGGAAACGGACGGCGGCCAGAACCGTTCGCCGTAGCGCAGCAGGATCTTGATCACGGCGCCGCTCCGCCAGCAGCCGAGTGCTTGCGCCAACGGCCCCGGCAGAGGCGGCTCCTGCACGATGTCGCGCGCAGGTACCGGCGGCACGGCGACGAGCACATGCCGCGCGGTCAGCTGCCGTTCCACCGTCTCCACGACGACATGCTCCTCGCTCCTGCGGATGCGGGAGACAGGCGCGGACAGACAGACGTGCGGCCGCAGGCGCGCGGCCATGGCATCGGCCAGCGAGGCGGCGCTGTCCTTCAGGAAATACTGCAGCTCGGACACCTCGGCGGTGTTCCGACGGTCGCTGTCCACAAGATACCAGAAGGGGATGACTTCCGCCGGAAGGCACCAGAGCCCGTGCACCATGCTGAGGAAATCCCGCTTGGCCGCTGCCGGCACATCCTGTCCGTCCAGCCAGTCGGCGATGGAGAGACCGGCGAGTGCGGGATCGGTCGGATCAGCCGCTTCCATCCTCGCATAGAGCGGATTGTCGCGGTACGACGCACGTCTCGACGGTGTCGCCGACACGGTCGTCGCGGCACCTTTCCAGCGGCTCTCCACGATCTCCAGCCGTGCTGCCCGCACGAGCGCCATCACCTCCGGCATGTCATCGCACACGAACTGCCCGCCGGCGTCCCGCCGCGTCCCGTCCGATGTCTCGAAGGAGCGGACGCGCCCGCCAACCTCGGCACGGGCCTCGAGAACGATCACCGACAGGCCGCCATCCACCAGCGCCTGCGCGGCCGCCAGCCCCGTGAAGCCGGCACCGACCACGATCACATCCGCATCCCGTTCCATGCCGTCCCTCTTTTTCATCTCAGGACCACAGGTCCGGTCCTTCGATCGGACAATATAGAAAGAACGGCGTGAAAGGATATGCGGTGCGCGGGTTTGTCGGATGGAGCTTGGATTTTGGAGAGTGCGCGGATCAGGCAGAGGCGGCCGGTGCGAAACCGCTGAGCATGCCGGCATACGGCTTGGCCAGGGGCGCAGCGTAAGAGCCACGCTTGCTGGTCGTCAGCCGCTGGGCGATCAGCGCCTCGGCCTGCTTGACGGCCGCGGAGACGCCATCGACCACCGGCACGTGGTAGATGGATTGCAGCTCGTAGGCGAGATCCGCCATTCCCGCACAGCCGAGCACGATGGCCTCCGCGCCGTCTTCGGCAAGCGCCCGTTCGATCTGGTGACGAAGCTTGTCGAGCGCGCCCGATCCCTCTTTTTCCAGGTCGAGCACGGGAACGTCGGCGGCACGAACCTTGGCCCGCCCGCCGAAGCCATAGTGGCGCGTCAGATTTTCGAGCAGCACGCGGGACCGTTCCAGCGTCGTGACGACGGTGAAGCGTTGCGCGAGGAAGCCGGCCGTCACCAATGCGCTTTCACAGAGCCCGAGCACCGGAATGGAGGCGAGCGACCGCGCGGCATCGAGCCCCGTATCGTCGAAACAGGCGATCACGGCAGCTTGCGCGCCCGCCGCCTCGCCCGCCCGGATCGCATCGAGCAGGCCCGGCAGCGCGAGCGCCCCGTCATAATGCCCCTCGATCGAGGCGGGCCCCATGGCGGCGGTGGCGGCGATGATCTCCGTGCCGGAGGCGGCGACGAGACGCGCGGCCTCCGCTGCCTTTTCGGTCATGGAGACGGTGGTGTTCGGATTGACGACGAGAATGCGCATGCGAGGGATCAGACCAGCTTGGCCTGCTTGCGGCCGAGCATGAGGATGATGCCGAGCGCCAGCAGAATGACGGTGAAGGAAAAGACGGTGGTGACGGTGCCGAGCGCGTAGAGCACCGGCGTGGTGACGTTGGTGGTCATGCCGTAGATTTCGAGCGGCAGCGTGTTGTAGGTGCCCGATGTCATCAGCGTGCGGGCGAACTCGTCATAGGAGAGCGTAAAGCCGAAAAGGCCGACGCCGATCAGGCTCGGCGCGATCATCGGCAGCACGACATGCCGGAAAGTCTGCCAAGAGCTGGCCCCGAGGTCGCGCGCCGCCTCCTCATAGGCCGGCGAGAACCGGTTGAACACGGCGAACATGATGAGCACGCCGAAGGGCAGCGTCCAGGTGAGATGTGCGCCGAAGGCCGAGGAGTACCAGGCGGGCTTCAGCCCGAACTGCTGGAAGACGACCCCGATCCCGAGCGAGATGATGATGGAGGGCACCACGAGGCTGGCGACCGTCAGGTAGAACAGCGTGGTCGAGCCGCGGAATTTGCGTCGGAAGGCCAGGCCCGCCAGCAGCGACACGAGCACGTTGACGATCATCACCATGATGCCGAGCGAGAAGGACCGCCGGAACGACGCCCCGAAATTGCCGACCGCCTGCTGCTCGAACAGATTGTAGAACCAGCGCAGCGACACGCCGTTCATGGGGAAGGTCAACCCGCCGTTCGGCCCCTGGAAGGACAGGATGAGGACCGCCGACAGCGGGCCGTAGAGGAAGAGCACGAACAGCGCGAAGAACGCGGCGAGCACGTAGAATTCGAAGGTGCGTTTTTCGTGGCTCATGTCACAGCTCCTTGCGGATATCGACGACGCGCAGGATCGCGGCCACCATCAGCAGCACGACGATCAGCAGCACGACGGCATTGGCGGCGGCGGCCGGATATTGCAGCAGCGACATCTGGTTGCGCATCATCAGCGCCACCGACGCACTCTGCCCCCCGGACATGACCTGCACGGTCGAGAAATCCGCCATGACCAGAGTGACGACGAAGATCGAGCCGATGGCGATGCCGGGCTTGGCGAGCGGAATGATGACGTTCCAGAGGATCTGCCAGCCGGTAGCGCCCGCATCGCGCGCCGCTTCGATCAAAGATTTGTCGATCCGCATCAGCGTGTTGAAGATCGGCGTGACCATGAACAGCGTGTTCAGATGCACCATGGCAAGAATGACGGCGAACTCCGAATAGAGCAGCCATTCGATGGGCGCGGGAATGATCCCCATCTCGATCAGCGTCGAATTCACCAGCCCGTTGCGCCCGAGAACCGGGATCCACGAGATCATGCGGATGATGTTGGAGGTCAGGAAGGGCACGGTGCAGACGAGGAACAGCACCATCTGCATGGTCGTCGTGCGGATGTGAAAGGCAAGGAAATAGGCGACCCAGAAGCCGATGAAGGTCGTGAGCGCCCAGACGACGACCGTGTATTTCAGGGTGTTCAGATAGGTCTTCCAGGTGACCCAGGACCCCAGCGTTTCCTCGTAGTTCAGGGTGAGAAAATCGGGATAGAGCCCCGCGAAATCGTAATCCCAGAAACTGACAACGAGAATCATGAGGATCGGCAGCAGGAAGAAGAAGCCGAGAATGGCGATCAGCGGCGCCGACTGCAGGTAGGATATAGCCCGCGGCGGGAGGCGGAAGGATTTCGGAATGCGCACCCGCGCATCCGGCGCCGGTGTCGGCTTGCTTGCAGCGGTGGTCGCCATAGTGCGGTCGTCTCCGTTGAGGACTCAAGCTCAGCGGAGTGAGAAGGCTGCCCCTCATCCGCCTGCAGGCACCTTCTCCCCGCCTGCGGGGAGAAGGAAGGTTGTGGCGATCCGCCCGCCTCTATCGAAAGGTAAAGCGAGGCACGTCCCCTCTCCCCGCAAGCGGGGAGAGGGTTAGGGTGAGGGGCTGCGAGGTTGACGATATCAAAGACACGTCCGTCAGCCTGCCGCCCGGTCGCGGTCCTGCCTCTGGGCGTCCAGCATCTCGCGGACTTTTTCCACCAGTTCGGCTTCGGGCACGGAGACCTGCGCCACGCGGGCTTCGCGCCAGGTGGCGTTGTCCTCGATCTCGCCGGAGAGGCGCTTGCCCTCGATCAGGTCCTTGATCTGCACGAGGCCCTGTTCGCGCTCGTCGCCGCCCTGGATGATGGCCAGCGGCGCACTTCTGCGGTCGGCATATTTCAGCTGGTCGCCGAAGTTCTTCTTGTTGCCCTGGTACATTTCGGCGCGGATGCCGGCATGGCGCAGCGCCTGGGTGAAGCGCTGGTAGCGGCCGAGCGCTTCGATGTCGCGATCCATGACGCAGACGACGACCGGGGCGAGAACCTCGTCGTCGCCCAGCTTGCCGAGGTTCTTCAGCGCCGTCATCAGGCGGGAGACGCCGATGGAAAAGCCGGTGGCGGGCACGGGCTGGCCCATGAAGCGGGAAACGAGGCCATCATAGCGACCACCGCCGCCGACCGAGCCGAAGACGACGCTTTCGCCCTTCTCGTTGGTGACGGGAAAGGTCAGTTCGGCTTCGAAGACGGGGCCGGTGTAGTATTCGAGGCCTCGGACGACGGAAGGATCTATCCTGATCCTGTCGGACCCATAACCTGAAGCTAAAGACATCGATTGAATAATTGCAAGGTCTTTGAACCCTTCAAGTATCAAGTTATTCGACAGGAGAGCATTTGCATTAAAATCATGAGCTTCAAACTCAGCGGATACTTTAATGCGAAACGAATCTTCGTTCCCGAATTTTATATAGCTCCCGCCTGATGACGGATCAAGTCTGCTATCTTGAGTGATTTCCATTCCGAAAAACGCCACAACCAAGGCAACTTGCTTCCTGTCAAGGCCTGCGCCTTTTGTGAAATCGCCACTTTCATCTTTGCGACCAGATCCGAGCAACAGCTCGACACCCTGAACGCCAAATTTATCCATCTTATCAATTGCCCGTAGCACAGTCAGCCGCCGACCCGCATTCTCCTCACCGCCAAGGCCGATGGCTTCGAGCAACCCATCCAGAACCTTCCGATTATTCACCCGGATCACATAGTCCCCGCGCGCGATCCCCAGCGCCTCCATCGTATCCGCCATCATCATGCACATTTCGGCATCGGCCTGCACGCCGGCGGCGCCCACGGTGTCGGCGTCGAACTGCATGAACTGGCGGAAGCGGCCGGGGCCGGGTTTTTCGTTGCGGAAGACCCAGCCGGCGCGGAAGGTGCGGTAGGGCAGCTGGATCTCGTTGAAATTCTCCGCGACGTGGCGGGCGAGCGGCGCGGTGAGATCGTAGCGCAGCGACATCCACTGATCGTCGTCGTCCTTCAGCGAGAAGACGCCCTCGTTCGGGCGGTCGCTGTCGGGCAGGAACTTGCCGAGTGCGTCGGTATATTCGAACAGCGGCGTTTCCACGGGATCGAAGCCGTAACGCTCGTAGACCTCGCGGATTTTCGCGACCATGCCATCGACGGCGCGGATGTCGGCGGCAGAGCGATCGACGAAGCCGCGCGGCAGGCGGGCCTTGAGCTTCTGAGGCTTCTTCTTCTTGTCGTTCATGGCGTCTCGACCGTCTCGTTTGCGGCTGGAAGGGCTGGTTCACTGGCGTGGCGCCTTCCCTATCCGATCGCAGCCATAGCGGCAAGGCTGGCGGCAAGGCTGTACGGGCGCAACGGCACGGCGCGAGCGGGCTTCCCTTCGCGCGGATCCTGCTTATGTTGGGAGCATGCGCGCTTTCATCCTCGCCCTCGCCGTGCTCTGCGCCATCCTGTCGGGATGGACCTCTGCCGTTGCGCAGGCACACGGGCTGGCGCATCGGGACGGCCTCGCCGTCGCCCATGCCGCGCATGGAGATGTGCACCGCCCTTCCGACGCGTCCGACTGCGCCGGCGGCTGCCCTCATCCGGCAAAGGGCGCGCATCCGATGCTCTGCTCGGCCTGTTTCGCGCTGGAGGTCGCCGCCGGCGATCTCGGCCGGCTGCCGGTCCCGGTGCAGCGCCTGCGGCCGGCGGTGGAGCGTCCCCTCATCGCCTCCGCCCCGCAACCGGCCGCGCCGCCGCCCAGAGGCGGTCTTTCGAGCTGATCACGTTCATCATCATTTCGAAAGGACAGACCATGTTTCGACACACGGCCGCATGCGCCGCCACCCTCGCCCTTATCTCGCTCGCGACCCCGTTCGCTGTGGCGCAGGACGCGGCCAAACCCATGGATCACAGCCAGATGACCCATGAGAGCATGACGAAGCCCAAGGGCGACCAGGGACCATCGAGCCAGGCCTTTGCGAAGGCCAATGCCCGGATGCACGAGGGCATGGCCATCACCTTCACCGGCAAGGCCGACGTGGACTTCGCCAAGGGCATGATCGCGCATCATCAGGGCGCGATCGACATGGCGAAGGTGGAGCTCGAATTCGGCACCGACCCGAACCTGCGCGCGCTGGCGCAGGAGGTGATCGCGGCGCAGGAAACCGAGATCACCCGCATGAAGGACTGGCTCGCCAAGAACGGCGGCTGAGGCCTGAAACATAGAGGCGTGGGGCGGACCAAGGCTTGCCCCACGCTGCACGGCGAGACGGTTTGGAGGAGAAGACTATGAAGCGTTTCAAGACGATTGCAGGTGTGCTCTGTCTGCTGGTGGGCCTGATCTGGACGCTGCAGGGCGCCAATCTGATGGGCGGAAGCTTCATGACCGGGCAGACGCACTGGCTCGTCATCGGCCTTGTTGTCGCCGTCATTGGCGTGGTGCTTCTGGCGAGCGGGCGGCGGGGCCGCACGCTGTAACGGTTACGGCCGAACGAAGGTGGCGCGCAGGTCCTCGACCGGCTGCCGGCAAACGCAGCCCTCGATATGGTCGTTGACGAGGCCCATGGCCTGCATGAAGGCATAGACCGTTGTCGGGCCGACGAAGGTCCAGCCGCGCTTCTTCAAGTCCTTGGAGATCCGCACGGAGACGGGCGTCGTCGGATTGGCGGCGATGGCCGCGAAGGTGACGGGGTCCGGCCGCTCGTGCAGGGCCGGTTCAAAGCTCCAGAAATAGCGGGCGAGCGAGCCGAACTCGGCGCGGAGATCCTGCGCGCGCCGCGCTTTGTTGATGGTCGAGACGATCTTGCCGCGATGCCGCACGATGCCGGCGTCGGCGACGCAGCGGGCGATATCCTCCTCGCCGAAGGCCGCGACGGCATCGATGTCGAAGCCGGCAAAGGCGGCACGGAAGGCCTCGCGCTTCCGGAGGATCGTCAGCCAGGAAAGACCGGACTGGAAGCCCTCGAGGCAGATCTTTTCGAACAGCCTGATGTCGTCGGTGACGGGGCGGCCCCACTCCTCGTCGTGGTAGCGCAGGTAATCCGGCAATTGGCCCGGCCAGAAGCAGCGGGTCAGACCGTCCGTGCCGGTGATCAGGCCCTTGGGTGCCTCGGTCTCGCTCATCGCATTCGCCCTCCCGACATCACAGACTTCGACGTTTCATGCTTCGTCAACCATTTCTCGAAAGCACGCAATAACCCTACCGAACACTTTCACGGTCCGTCCACCCGTTCCGCGACGCTCGTTTACGCTTCCTATTCCGCTGCGGTGTCAGGCTTCCACGATACGCCGGATGAACCGGCTGAGCCACCGCCGCCGCCAGATCGAGAACGAGCCCGTCATGAAGACATTGTTGATCCTCACCACCCTCCTGTCCGTCACGCTGACCGATATCGGGTCCGGATACGCTGAGGCCGCCGAGCGCTACGGCAACCGCCCGCCGGTGATCGTCAGCCCGGATCTGACCGCGCCCTGGCTGATGCAGCTCGGCGCCGGCAATGCGCGCGTGGACCAGAGGGCCGTGCGCCGGCAGCGGACCGCGATCGACCAGCCCCGCATCGTCTACCGCGAGCGGCCGGCAGCCTATGCTCCGCGCCAACAGGTGATCTACCAGCGGCCTGCCCTGCAGCGGGCGGCACCGCTGGTGCGCTCGGCCGGCATGGTGGCGCCGCAGCGTCCCGTGCGGCCGATCGATCCGCAGTTCCTGCCGCAGATGGTGGCTTACGAGACCCGCGAGCGGCCCGGCACGATCGTCATCGATACCAACAGCCGCTTCCTCTATCTCGTCACCGGCAATGGCGAAGCCCGGCGCTATGGCGTCGGCGTGGGCAAGCCGGGCTTCGAATGGGCCGGCGCCCACAAGGTGACGCGCAAGGCGGAATGGCCGACCTGGCGGCCGCCCTCCGAAATGATCGCCCGCGAGGCCGCCAAGGGGCATTATCTTCCCGCCAGCATGGAGGGCGGCCCCGCCAACCCGCTCGGCGCGCGCGCCATGTATCTCGGCTCCACGCTCTACCGCATCCACGGCACCAATGCGCCCTGGACGATCGGCTATGCCGTCTCCTCCGGCTGCATCCGCATGCGCAACGAGGACGTGACGGACCTCTACGAACGGGTGAACGTGGGCACGCGCGTCATCGTGATGTAAGCGCGGAGGCCGGCAACTGCGTCGGCCTTTTCTGACGCAGCATCGTGCTTTTTCGGCAACAGCCACGACCGAGGTGACGGCGGGGATGGCAACATTCGGCTTATGTTGCGCCCGATGATCTTGCGGGATGCGTGCGATCGAATAGCGTTTCCCCGATGCGTTGCACGGATACGGTCCGCACGGCCGGACGGCGCAAAACGGGCCTTGCGAGGGAGAGACACGACATGACGAGGAAACTGGGAACACTGGCCGGCGCGGCGCTGTCGGCAGCGCTCTTCATCGGCGGCGCCGGCCTGGCATCGGCGACGATGATCGAGCGGCCGGCCGCGACCATCGGGCAGAGCGACGTGACGACCGTTGCCGCCTCGCAGCGCAAGCCGGCGCGTGAATTCTGGCGCACCAAGGTGCGGCTGCGCACCGACGAGGCGCCGGGCACCATCATCGTCGATACCAACCACAAATATCTCTACTACGTCGAGGGCAACAACAAGGCGACGCGCTACGGCATCGGCGTCGGGCGCGAGGGTTTTGGCTGGTCGGGCGTGGTCAAGGTGCAGCGCAAGGCCGAATGGCCCGGCTGGACGCCGCCCGCCGAAATGATCGCGCGCGAGCGCAAGAACGGCCATATTCTGCCGGCCTACATGGAAGGCGGCATCAACAACCCGCTCGGCGCGCGCGCCCTCTATCTCTACAAGGGCAAGAGCGACAGCGGCTTCCGCATCCACGGCACCAACCAGCCCTGGACCATCGGGCAGAACATGTCGTCCGGCTGCATCCGCATGATGAACCAGGACGTCGAGCATCTCTACGATCGCGCTTCGATCGGCGCCAAGGTGATCGTGGTCGGCCCCGGCAACAGGCAGGGTGAGGTCTCATACGACGATCGCGGCATCGATCTGCTACGCACCATCTTCGGCGGCTGATCGTTTGGGTGTCAACTTTCGGGACCGGTCGGCTTGATGCCGGCCGGTCCTTTTTTCGTCTCTTGTTTTGTCGCATGATCCGACGCCGAAGCGATCTCGCTTCGGCTGGACATGCTGTGGGGGAAGCGCATGGCGAACGAGCCTGTCGAAATGTTCTCCGCCATCCCTCACAGCCGGGCTGCCGACGAAATCGTGCAGCGGATCGAGACGCTCATTCTCGACGGCGTGCTGCGCGACGGCGACCGTCTGCCGGGAGAGCGCGACCTTGCCGCCCGTTTCGACGTGTCGCGACCGATCCTGCGGGAGGCGCTGAAGGAACTGGAGGCGCGCGGATTGCTCGTCAGCCGGCACGGCGGCGGGACCTTCGTCGCGGATATCATCGGCGAGATCTTTTCCGAGCCCATGCGCGCCCTGATCGTTCGCCACGAAAAGGCGGCCCGGGACTATCTGGATTATCGCCGCGAGATCGAGGGCCTGACGGCCGAGCGGGCCGCGCGCCATGCGACGCCTGCCGATCGCGAGAGCCTGACACGGATCGTGGCGCGGATGCGGGCCGCGCGGGACGCGGACGACCGCGACGGCGGCTTGCGCGCCGATATCGATTTTCACATGACGGTGGGCGAAAGCGCGCACAACATCATCCTGCTGCACACGCTGCGCTCCTGCTACCGGCTGCTCGAACAGGACATTTTCTTCAGTCGCACCACGGTTTTCTCGGCACCGGGGGCAGCCGACCGGCTGCTGGAGCAGCACGAGGCCATCCATGCGGCGATCCTCGCCGCCGATGCCGGTGCCGCGCGTCGCGCCGCCGAGACCCATATCGATTTCGTGATCGGCGCGAGCCTCGATGCCCATCGGGCGGAGGACCGCGCCCGCATTGCGCGCCTGCGCCTGCAGGAACGTCGTCCGGATTGAAATGCGCCATGGGATGTCGCATCCGCGATAGGCGATGGCGGTGCACGACTATGTCTGCGCGAGATTGCAGGCATAGTAAGAATCACCCACTTGCCATAGATTTCTATGGACTGTGACAGCGTCCGCGTCCATTCGAATATTCATTTTTTCGGATATGGCCAGAGCCGTATCGTTTTTTATTAAAAATATGGATCGACCTCCCCTCGTTGGAGTTAGACCGGGCATGACCACCGCCGCTTGCGGCAAACACGACTATTCTCCCCGGACGCTGATTCCGTTGAAAGGGCCTGACGTCATTGACCATCCTCGATAGCATCGTTTCCGAAGTCCGCCTGATGTTCCGCCGTCCCGAGCGCATGCAGTTCGCTGCCCTGTGCTATCGGTTCCGGAAGAAAAGTGCCGTGCCGGAAATGCTGCTGATCACCAGCCGCGACACCGGGCGCTGGGTGATTCCGAAGGGATGGCCGATGGAAGGCAAGGCCTCGCACGAGGTCGCAGCCCGCGAAGCCTGGGAAGAGGCCGGCGTCAAGGGCGAGCCGTCCTCCGATTCGATCGGCAGCTTCATCTATGAAAAGGGCATGAGCAAAGGCCTGAAGATCACCTGCCGGGTTCACGTCTATCCGGTCGTGGTGTTCGACATGGCCAAGCGCTTTCCCGAGAAGGGCTCGCGCACGCTGGAATGGGTGACCTTCACGGAGGCGGCTGGCCGCGTTGCGGAACCGGGCCTGCGCAAGCTGATCCTCGATTTCCAGACCCAGCTTCTCGCCACCATGCAGCCGGACGAGCCCCGCAGCGCCGCGCAATAGCGGAACGCTCATCCCACGCGAAACTCCCGGCACGATCCATCGGCCTGCTTTTGGCCGCTTTCGGGCGGCATGCAGCGGATCACGAGACTGTCAGGGACATGGCGTAGCGTGGAACCCGAGGGAAGCGCGCCGCGGGACAGGCGCGAGGTTTGCCTTGGCAAGCGTCGTGCGAGATTTTCCCTGTAAGACAACGACACGATATTGACGGCGCCTGCCCTGCCGCGTGACGTAACCATCACGCGGGGCTTACGCGGCAGCGCGCCGGTGCGACGAGGAACGACATGGGGAAGACGACACCCGCTCTTGAAAAATCAACGCTCGACAAGGACCTCGACAAGCTGACGCTGAACGAGGAAGCGTCGCATTTCGTCCTGAAAGGCTCCGTCGGCCTCGGGCTCGGCTTCATCTTTCTCGTCTTCGTCATGATCATCGCGGCGAGCGCCGTGTCCGCGGAACCCGGGGCGATCATCGTCGTGGCGGCCGCGGCGATCGCCGGCTACATGGCCATGAACATCGGCGCCAACGACGTCACCAACAATGTCGGCGCGGCCGTCGGCGCGCGGGCGATGACGATGACCGGCGCGCTCGTGATCGCCGCGATCTTCGAGATCGCCGGCGCCCTGTTTGCCGGCGGTCGGGTCGCCTCCACCATCGAGGGCGGGCTCGTCGATGCCGCGGCCTTCACGGACAGTCCGACGCTGGTCTGGGTGATGATGGCCGCGCTGATCTCGGCGGCCGTCTGGATCAACATCGCCACCTGGTGCAGCGCGCCGATTTCCACCACGCATGCCATCGTCGGCAGCATTCTGGGCGGCGGCATCGCGGCCGTCGGCCTGTCGTCGGTCGAATGGCTGTCGCTCGGCGGCATCACGCTCAGCTGGATGCTGTCGCCATTCATCGGCGGCGGGGTGGCGGCGGGCCTCCTTTTCTTCATCAAGACGTTCATCATCTACCGGGAGGACAAGATCTCCGCGGCGGTGTTCTGGATTCCGATCCTGCTGGCCGTGATGGGCGGCACCTTCACCGCCTATTTCGCGCTGATCGGTCTGGAGCGGGTTTACGAGATCGCGCTCGGCGAAGGGCTGGGGATAGGTCTTGTCGTCGGACTGCTGATCTATCTCGCCTCGCGTCGCTCCGTGGCGCGCCAGGCGGTGGGGCTCGAGAACCGCAACCAGTCGCTGCGGCCGCTGTTCCACCTGCCGCTCGTCGTGTCGGCTGCGCTCCTCTCCTTCGCGCACGGCTCGAACGATGTCTCCAACGCCGTCGGGCCGCTCTCGGCCATCGTCGCCAATGTCGGCACCATGGTGCCGGCCGAAACCGCGGACGTCGCCTTCTGGGTGCTGCTGATCGGCGCGCTCGGCATCTCCGCCGGGCTGCTGCTCTACGGGCCGAAGCTCATCCGCGTGGTGGGCGAGGAGATCACCAAGCTCAATCCGGTGCGCGCCTTCTGCGTCGCGCTCGCCACTGCCATCACGGTCATCTTCGCCTCCACCTTCGGCCTGCCGGTCAGCACGACGCATATCGCCGTCGGCGCGGTGTTCGGCATCGGCTTTTTCCGCGAATGGTACACGCGCAACTCCAAGCTGCGGCTGGAATATGTGCGGCGCAAGACCGGCCAGTCCGAGTTCCAGCTGCGAGCCGAGCATGGCGCGGACGAGACGCGGCGGCGGCAACTGGTGCGGCGGTCGCATTTCATGACCATCGTCGGCGCCTGGGTCATCACCGTTCCGGCCTCCGCGCTGCTCTCCGCCCTTCTCTACGTTCTCCTCGCCGCCATTTTTCTGTAGAAGCGCATCATGAGAGCCAATTTCCGCATGCAGCGCCTGTTCGTCGAGCCGGATCTCGTTTCGGGGATCGCGGTCGAGACGACGAAGGACCAGTTCAACTATCTCGCCAATGTGCTGCGCATGGAGGACGGCCGCGACCTCCTCCTCTTCAACGGGCGCGACGGCGAGTGGCGGGCGGACGTTTCCATGCCCAGCCGCAAGCGCATGGCGCTGATCCCGCGGGAGCAGACGCGGCCGCAGTCGCCCCTGCCCGATCTCCACTATCTCTTCGCCCCACTGAAGGTGGGACGGCTCGACTATCTCGTGCAGAAGGCGGTCGAGATGGGCGCGGGGCTCCTGCAGCCCGTGATGACGCAGCATGTGCAGGGGCGCATCACCAGCCTGGAGCGGCTGCAGGCCAATGTCATCGAGGCCGCCGAGCAATGCGGCGTGCTGGCGGTGCCGCAGGTGCGCGCGCCGGTGCGGCTGGAGGCGCTGCTGGAAACATGGCCGCGCGACCGTCGCATCCTCTTCTGCGACGAGGGCGATGCCGGCGACAATCCGGTGCCGGTGCTGCGCGGACTGACGGACGAGCGGTTCGCGCTGCTCGTCGGTCCGGAAGGCGGGTTTTCCGAGGCGGAGCGGAGCATCTTGCGCGGGCTCGACTTCGTGACCGCGATCCCGCTCGGGCCGCGGATCCTGCGGGCCGACACGGCGGCCGTCGCCGCCATGGGGATCATTCAGGCCACGCTCGGCGACTGGCGCTGAAACGCCACAGGGATGGCTTGATTTTGGAACCGAGGTTGAAATATTTTTGCTTGCACCGCATCTGAAAGCGGTTCAATCAGCCCTTCACAGCTGCTCTCATGCCCTGCTCTCCGGCCGGGTTTCTCCGTTACCGAGACGATGCCCATGGCCCGCGATACCACCGACCAGACCCCGGTGACCTCCGTTTCCGAGTTGACCGAATATCTGGCAGGCGGCAACAAGCCGAAAGAGGCTTTCCGCATCGGCACCGAGCACGAGAAATTCGTGTTCTACACCGCCGACAACAGCCCCGTGCCCTATGCCGGCGATGCCGGCATCCTGACGCTTCTGGAAGGCATGCAGCAGAAAACCGGCTGGGAACCGATCATCGATGCCGGGCACCTGATCGGCCTCGTGGAGCCGAGCGGCCGCGGCGCGATCTCGCTGGAGCCGGGCGGGCAGTTCGAGCTGTCGGGCGCACCGGTCGAGACGCTGCACGAGACGTGCAAGGAATCCAACACGCATCTGGCCGTGCTGCGCGATATCGCCGAGCCGCTCGGCATTCGCTTCCTGGGCATCGGCGGCAGCCCGACATGGACGCTGGCCGAAACGCCGCGCATGCCGAAGTCGCGCTACGACATCATGACCCGCTACATGCCGAAGGTCGGCACACAGGGGCTCGACATGATGTACCGGACCTGCACGATCCAGGTGAATCTCGATTTCTCGTCGGAAGCCGACATGGCCGCCAAGATGCAGGTGTCGCTGAAGCTGCAGCCGCTGGCGACCGCCCTGTTCGCCAGCTCGCCCTTCACCGAGGGCAAGCCGAACGGGCTGCAATCCTGGCGCGGCGAGATCTGGCGGGATACCGACAACCAGCGCGCCGGCGTGCTGCCCGCGGCCCTGACCGGACATTTCCGCTTCGAGGAATATGTCGAATGGGCGCTGGATGCGCCGATGTATTTCGTGGTGCGCGACGGGCGCTATCACGACTGTACCCATGTGACCTTCCGCCAGTTCATGGCCGGCGCGCTGAAGGGCGAGCTTGCCGACTGGGAGCCCAATATGGGCGACTGGACGAACCACCTCTCGACGCTGTTTCCAGATGTGCGGCTGAAACGGTTCCTCGAAATGCGCGGCGCAGATGGCGGCCCCTGGCGGCGCATCTGTGCCCTGCCCGCCTTCTGGGTCGGCCTGCTCTATGACGATGCCGCCCTTGCGAGCGCTGCCGAACTGGTGAAGGACTGGACCTACGCGGACGTGATCGCACTGCGCGATGCCGTGCCCGCGCAAGGGCTCGATGCGACGGTGCGGGGCCGCAAGCTCGGCGACATCGCCCGCGACGTGCTCTCGGTGTCGCGCGCCGGCTTGAAGGCGCGCAACCGGCTGAACGGCGAAGGCGTGGACGAAACCCATTTCCTCGCACCGCTCGACGAGGTCGTCGCCCGCGGCACCACGCTCGCGCAGGAAATGCTGTCGCTCTACAAGGGCCGCTGGAACGGCTCGGTCGAACCGGTGTTCAAGGATTACGCCTACTGAGCCGGGTATCGGCGCCCCTCGCCTTAGAAAGCAATTTCCTAACGTCTTTTTCCCGTTATAGTGCAGCCTGACGCGCTGCCTGCAACAAGGATGAGACGATGATCCCCCTATTCGACATGATGATGCAGGCACAGAACGGGCGTGCCATGGATGTCATGGCGCAGCAGTTCGGGCTGGCGCAGGAGCAGATGGCCAAGGCGACGGCGGCGCTGATGCCGGCGTTCTCCGCCGGGCTGAAGACCAATGCCGCCAACCCTTACGACTTCGGCACGTTTCTCGCCTCCATGAGCAGCGGCGGCTACGCCAAATATTTCGAGGACATGACCAAGGCCTTCACGCCCCAGGGACTGGCCGACGGGCAGGCGGCGCTCGGGCAGATCTTTGGCTCCAAGGACATGTCGGGGGCGGTGGCGGCACAGGCCGCGCAGCTGACCGGGATCGGGCAGGACATCTACCGGCAGATGCTGCCGGTGGTGGCGAGCGCCATCATGGGCGGGCTGTTCAAGCAGGCGACCGGGCAGATGGGCGCGCCGCCCTCCTTCGGCGACAACCCGTTCGGGCCGGCGATGCAGACGTGGCTGGAGACGATCGGCCTTGCCCGCAAGAAGGAGCCGCCGGCCATGCCGAACCCCTTCGACAACCCGTTCACGCAGGCGATGCAGGCCTTCTTCACTCCGCCGAAGACACCGGAAAAGCCGCAGGCGGCACCGGACATGTTCGCCGGAAACCCGTTCATGAAGGCCTTTCAGGACATGATGAGCATGGCATCTCCGCAAGGCCAGGCAAAGCCCGCCGAGGCCCCGCCGGCGCCGAAGGCGCCGGTCGTCGATATGTTCAACACCATGTTCGACAGCGGCATCGAGGCGCAGAAGGAATATCAGAAGGCGATCGACGGGCTTTTCAAGCCGTTCCAGCCCAAAAGCTGAGACCCAAAAGCTGAGACCCCGGCATTCGCGCATAAAAAAGCCCGGCGCCGAACAAATCGGAGCGCCGGGCAAGCGGCAGGGTCGTTGGCTATAACCCTGCGGGGAACGCGGATGATGCGAGCGGCCGCATCATCCGGGCGCCGCGGGCCCGGGGAGAGCACGCGACGCCAAAGAGACAAACCAGGGATCAGCGGCTGCGCACATCCCGGTAATAGCGGTTGGCGCGCTCGCGGGCGGCCCGGGTGAGATGGCGGCTCGGATCCTCGAAGAAGGCCGACATGGTCGCATCGCGCACATCGTTTCGGGTCAAGCCGATATCGGCAAGCTGCCGGTCGTCAAGCTCGTGCAGATGGCCTGTGGCGCGGCGGTTCCTCAGGAGGCGCCAAACCGTCACGAGACCCTGCGCCAGCGCGAAGACGCGCAGGGCGGCCGGCTTGCCGGCGAAGGTGACATCAAGGGCGGTCTCTGGCGTGCGCATGGGCTTTGCTCCTGAAAAGGCACGGGTATGTCATCCCACACCCGTGAGCGGGCGCAGGCTGGATGGATATCGACCGGAGCATTCGCGCCGCGGAGGTTGGGAGGACGTTGTTTGCAGCCCGACAGTCGCAAATCGATATTGATCAGTCCAACGAATGTTTCTAATGGTATTGATCAAACAAACTTATAGGCACCGCCATGGCCGCTCCTCTCGACCTCGACCAGCTCCAGACATTCGTCGCGATCGCCGATACGGGAAGCTTCACCCGAGCGGCGGAGCGTGTGTTCAAGACGCAGTCGGCCGTGTCGATGCAGATGCGCCGGCTGGAAGAGCGGATCGGCAAGGCGCTGTTTGCCAAGGACGGGCGCGGCAACCGGCTGACCACCGAGGGCGAAAAGCTGCTCAACTACGCCCGCCGCATGATCCGCCTCAACAACGAGGCCATCGCCGCCTTCGACGACAACCGGCTGGAAGGCACGCTGCGCATCGGCACGCCCGACGACTATGCCGACCGCTACATGCCGGAAATCATCGTCCGCTTTGCCAAGACCCATCCGAATGTCGAACTGTTCATCGTCTGCGAACCGTCGGTGGACCTTGCCGAGAAGATGGCGCGCGGCGAGCTTGATATCGCGCTCGTGACCCACAATCCGCGTATTCGCGCATCCGACGTCGTGCGCACGGAGCCGCTCTGCTGGGTCAGCTCCGCCAACCACCCCCTGCCGGAAAACGCTTCGGTGCCGCTGGCCGTGGGCAAGCGCGACTGCGGCTGGCGGCAGGCCGCCTGTTCGGCGCTGGATGCGACCGGCAAGGAGTACAATATCCTCTTTACCAGCTGGTCCTCGACCGTGGTCGCCGCCGCCGTGCTCGCCGGCATGGCCGTTTCCGTGCTGCCGGAATCCGCGCTGCGCAGCGGCATGAAGGTGCTGACGCAGGCCGACGGCTTTCCCGCGCTCGCCCCGGTGCAGATCGGCATCATGAAGCGGCCGGGCCTCTCGCCCTCGCTGTCCACCGCGATCAGCAACCACATCACCGCCTGCCTCGACAACATCACGCCGCAGGTGACGGGCGACGATCTCGACGGCGACCTCAAGGGCCTGACGCGCATTCCGCGGGCTCGGCAGAACCAGCTGCTCTCCGGCTGGTAGGCCGATCGCAGCCTCCGTTTCAAAGATATCCACATCCGGACATCAACCTCTGGACGCATTGTTTCGCCTGCGCCATACTGACCGCCATCGGGGCCGGCAGCCTGACACCGCGCCTCCGGCAACATGGAATCGGGAAGACGGGAGTGACGGTTTTCGGGTCTCTGCGTGGCCGAGGGGCGGCGCGGGCGCAGGCAAGCCGGACAGTCGAACCCTGATCGCATCTTCGAGCCTGCCCACATCCCAGTCTTGCCCCTTCCATGGGCATTCGGGCTGAGGACCTTGAAACCGGTGCATGGCTTTCTCGCGGGGCGCGAACGAGTGCTTGCGAGCGGGCGATGCCGTAGCGGAGCGATCCATGACCGCCTCAGTCCATCCCGTCGACCAAAAGCTTGCCCCCACCCTTCTTGCGCCGCTGGCGCTGCAGCATGTGCTCGTGATGTATGCGGGCGCCGTCGCCGTGCCGCTGATCGTCGGGCGGGCACTCAATCTCGCGCCGGAAGAGGTCGCCTTCCTCATCAGCGCCGATCTCTTCGCCTGCGGCATCGCCACGCTTATCCAGTGCTTCGGCTTTCCCGGGGTCGGCATTCGCCTGCCGGTGATGATGGGCGTGACCTTCGCCTCGCTCGGGCCGATGCTCTCGATGGCGAACGGGCCGGATGTAGGACTGCTCGGCATCTTTGGCTCGGTCATCGTCGCCGGCCTCTTCGGCATTCTCGTCGCGCCGTTCATCTCGCGGCTGCTGCCGCTGTTTCCGCCGGTCGTCACCGGCACCATCATCCTCGTCATCGGGCTCTCGCTCATGCGGGTCGGCATCAACTGGGCCGGCGGGGGCCAGCCGACGATGATAAAGGTGGTCGACGGCGTGCCCGGCGCCTTTCCGAACCCGAACTATGCGCAGCTGCCGGGGCTCGGCGTCGCCTTCTTCGTGCTCCTCGTCATCCTCGCTTTGTTGCGCTGGACGACGGGTTTCGCCCGCAACATCGCGGTTCTCCTCGGCATCGTCGCCGGCTGCGTGCTGGCAGGCGCGCTCGGCATGATGCATTTCGACAAGGTCGGCAAGGCCGCTTGGGTCGGCATCATCCTGCCGTTTCACTTCGGCATACCGCAGTTCCACCTCGTCCCCTCGATCACCATGTGCATCGTCATGATCGTGGTGATGATCGAATCGCTCGGCATGTTCCTCGCGCTGGGCGACATCACCGGCCGGACGGTAACCCGCGAGGCGGTGACGCGCGGCCTGCGCGCCGACGGTCTGGGCACGCTGATCGGCGGCATTTTTAACACCTTCCCCTACACCTCTTTCTCCCAGAATGTCGGCCTCGTCGGCGTCACCGGCGTGCGCAGCCGCTGGGTGACGATCGCGGGCGGCGGTATCCTCATCGTGCTCGGGCTGCTGCCGAAGATGGCGGCGCTGGTGGAAGCCGTGCCGCAGGTGGTGCTGGGCGGCGCCGGTCTCGTGATGTTCGGCATGGTGGCGGCCACCGGCGCCCGCATCCTCGCAACCGTCGATTTCCGCACCAATGCCAACAATCTCTTCGTCGTCGCCATCTCCGTCGGCTTCGGCATGATCCCCATCGTCGCGCCCACCTTCTTCAAGGCCCTGCCGCACGATCTCCACCCGCTGCTGGAGTCCGGGATCCTGCTGGCGGCGATCGCTTCGGTGTCGTTGAATGCGTTTTTCAATGGGGTGAAGAGCGAGGCGGAGGCCAGTGCGGAGGCGGCCGGTGCGGCAGCGGCGGTGGAGCATGGTTGAGGACGTTTGAGGTCTGAGACCGAGAAAAAACAAGACCCTCTTTGCCCTGCCGGGCATCTCCCCCACAAGGGGGAGAAGATCCTGGGCTGAACTCCCTGTCCCTCCAGAGACGTACAATCGTTAAGCGGTGGGCGGATCACAAGTCTTCTCCCCCCTTGTGGGGGAGATGGCCGGCAGGCCAGAGAAGGTCTTTTTTTCTCCTGCCTCCTGCCTCCTGCCTACTGCCTCCTGCGTCCCCACCCCACAGCAAAAAACCGGAAGCGTCTCCGCTCCCGGTTCCTTGATATCAAGACCCTGACGCCGATTATTCGGCGGCGGCGGGCTGGTCGGCGCTGATGGTGTCGGCCTGGTAGCCGTGCGCCTTGTTGAGCGCGGCGCGGACGCCAGCTTCGTAGTCGGGGTGTACCAGCTTGAAGTGGGCGAGCTGGCGCTCGACGATTTCGCCGGGAACGCCGCCCATCGCGGCCGCGATGTTGGAGAACAGGCGGGCCTTCTGGTCGGCGTCGAACAGGTTGAACAGGGCCGTCACCTGGACGTAGTCGTTGTTGCCGTCGCGGTGGTTGAAGCGAGCCATGTCGCCATCGATCCGCAGCGGCGGTTCGACGGCTGCGGGCTGCTCGACCGGACCGTTGAACGAGTTGGGCTCGTAATAGGCATCCGGGTTACCGGTGCGAATGCCGCCGAACGTGTTCATCTGGCCATCGCGATGGTAGTGATGGACCGGGTTCTTCGGCTGGTTGACCGGGATGTGCTCATAATGCGTGCCGAGGCGATGACGGTGTGCGTCGGCATAGGAGAACACACGGGCCTGCAGCATCTTGTCCGGCGAGAACGCGATGCCGGGAACGATGTTCGACGGCGAGAAGGCGGCGTTCTCGACTTCCGCGAAGTAGTTTTCCGGATTGCGGTTCAGCTCCATCGTGCCGATCTCGATCGGCGGATATTCGCTGTGCGGCCAGACCTTGGTCAGGTCGAACGGGTTGTACGAGGTCTTCTCGGCATCCAGTTCCGGCATGATCTGGACCTGAACGGTCCAGCGCGGATAGTTGCCTTCCTCGATCGAGCCGAACAGCGCTTCCTGATAGGACTCGCGCGTCTTGCCAATGACCTGCTCGGACTCCTCGTTCGTGTAGAACTTGTGGCCGTGCTGGGTCTTGAAGTGGAACTTCACCCAGTAGCGCTCGCCGGCATCGTTCCAGAACGAGAAGGTGTGCGAGCCGTAGCCATTCATGTGCAACGGCGAGGTCGGACAGCCGCGGTCGGACATCAGGATGGTGACCTGGTGCAGGCTTTCCGGCGAGAGCGACCAGAAGTCCCACATGGCGGTTGCCGAGCGCAGATTGGTCTTCGGATGGCGCTTCTGCGTGTGGATGAAGTCCGGGAACTTGTAGGGGTCGCGGACGAAGAACACGGGCGTGTTGTTGCCGACGAGGTCCCAGTTGCCTTCCGACGTGTAGAACTTCAGTGCGAAGCCGCGCACGTCGCGCTCGGCGTCGGCTGCACCCTGCTCACCGGCAACGGTGGAGAAGCGGGCGAGCATCGGGGTTTCCGCACCCGGCTGCAGCACGGCGGCCTTGGTGTATTTGGAAATGTCGCCGGTGATCTTCAGCGTGCCATAGGCACCCCAGCCCTTGGCGTGCACGGCGCGTTCCGGAATGCGCTCGCGGTTCTGGTGGGCCAGCTTTTCGATCAGCTGGTAGTCCTGCAGCATGATGCCACCCTTGGGGCCGGCCGTCAGCGAGTTCTGGTTGTCCGGCACGGGCGCGCCGGCGGTCGTCGTCATTGTCGGGCGATCAGTCATTTCGTCCTCCTGTCTGGACATGTCGGGCCCGGTCATGCCGGTCCCGCTCGTTCATCGCCGGATCCCACAGGGCTCCGGCACGTCGGCTTGCAGGTCTCGTCTCGAGCTTGCTTACCCAATTCCGCTTGCAAGGCCTCTGGAGCCTCCCCGGCCCTCGGGCCCGAGGCTCATCCTGATCTTCCAACATGCCAAAAATGCGACATGCGTCAGATATCAGAAGCCCGACCTTCTTCTCGCATCCGGCCCTGATAATTTCCAATTGTATTTCTTGTAATGTTCGATAGGAAATTCCGATCATGCTGACCGTTCGCCAGATGCGCTATTTCGACGCCCTCGCCACCACGCGCCATTTCGGCCGCGCGGCCGAGATGGTCAATGTCAGCCAGCCGGCGCTCTCGGCGCAGATCGCGGAGATGGAGAAGGACCTCGGCGTCGCCCTCTTCGAGCGCAACCGCGCGGGCGCGCTACTGACGCGGCAGGGCGAGGCGCTGCTGCCGGAGGTGCAGGCGATTTTGCGGGCGGTCGATGCCCTTTACGACCGGGCGCGGCAGGTCACCGGCATTCTGGAAGGGCGGTTACGGCTCGGCATCATCCCCACGGTCGCGCCCTATCTGGTGCCGGTGCTGATCCCCATGCTGCGGGAGCGGTTTCCCAAGCTGGAAATCGAGCTGCGCGAGCTGCTCACCTCGGGCTGCGTCGACGATGTGAAGGCCGGGCGGCTCGACTGCGCCATCGTGGCGCTGCCGCAGAACGAGGAGACGCTGGAGACGCTGCTGCTGTTCCAGGACCGGTTCCTCATCGCTACGGCGGACGACGAGAGCACCGTGCTGATGTCGCCGATGACGGAGGCGCAGGTGGATGTCGACCGGTTGCTGCTGCTCGAGGAAGGTCACTGCCTGCGCGACCAGGCGCTGGCCGTCTGCGGCGCTTCGGCCGGGCGCCGGGTGGCGAACTATGGCGCGACCTCCATGGCGACGCTTCTGCAGATGGTCAGCCATGGCATGGGCATCACGCTCATTCCGGAGATCGCGGTAAAGGAGGAGCGCGGGCGCAGCCGCATGCGCATCGTGCCCTTTGCCGAACCGCAGCCGTCGCGGCAGATCGGGCTTGTCTGGCGTGGCCGGTCGCGCCGGACCGCCGATCACCGGGCGCTGGCCGAGGTCGTCATCGACGCCTCGGCGAAGCTGCTCGCCTAGGCCGCGATCGGCTCTATCGCATGCCCCAGCCGTGGCTGACCATCAACGATTGGCCGGTCAGGGCATTGGTTTCGAAGCCGGCGAGGAACAGCGCGACCTCGGCCACATCCTCGATGGTGGTGAACTCGGTATCGACGGTGCCGCCCAGCATGACGCGCTTGACGACCTCTTCCTCCGAAATGCCGAGGGCGTTGGCCTGTTCCGGGATCTGCTTTTCCACCAGCGGCGTCTTCACGAAGCCGGGGCAGATGACGTTGGAGCGCACGCCATGCGGCCCGCCCTCCTTGGCGACCACGCGCGCAAGGCCGAGCAGGCCGTGCTTGGCGGTGACATAGGCCGATTTCAGCGGCGAAGCTTCGTGCGAGTGCACCGAGCCCATGTAGATCAGCGCGCCGCCGCCCTGGCGCTTCATGTGCGGCATGCAGGCCTTTGTGGTCAGAAAGGCGCCATCGAGGTGGATGGACAGCATCTTCTTCCAGTCCTCGAACGGAAAATCCTCGATCTTGTGGACGATCTGGACGCCGGCATTGGAGACGAGCACATCGACGCGGCCCCATTTTTCCACGACAGCGGCAACGCCGGCATTCACCGCCTCCTCCGACGTCACGTCCATCGCAAGGCCGATGGCTTGCCCGGGGCCGGAGGCCGTGAGGTCCGCGGCGGTGGCGTCGGATGCCTCCCGCTTCAGGTCGGCGATGGCGACGCGGGCGCCTTCGGCCACGTATCGCGCGGCGATGGCCCGGCCGATGCCGCTGGCGGAGCCGGTGACGATGCAGACCTTGTCTTTCAGTTTCATGTTGCTCTCCCTCGATACCCGGTGCCCGTGGCCACAGCCCGGACGATAATCGCTTCGCGCGCCGGGTAAAGCCGGCGGGTCCCGGAAATGTGCTGAACAATCAGACGAGGTGGATTGCCAGCAGCAGCCAGAGCAGCGCATTCAGGAAAAAACCGGCGACGAACAGCCTGTGGCGCAGCATCAGCCGATTGGAGGTGACATGCACGAAGGCATGGCCATAGCGGGAGAGGACGAAGAGCCATGCCGCGGAGACCGTCAGGATGGACACGCCGTCGGTGACATAGAGAAGCGTGCAGACGAGGGTGAAGAGGACGGGAAGCTCGAACTGGTTGGTGAGGTTTCGCGCCACCGTGGCGCTCGTTTCCGGCTCGACCGACGGGATCAGGAAATCGCGGGCGCGGGCCGTTCCCTGCCGCACGGCGCCGAAGCGCCGTTTTCCCATCAGGCCATAGACGATGTAGACGAGCAGAACCTGCGCGATCACGGGCCAGATCATGGCGGTATTGGTCATGCAGCTTGGTCTCCTCGCCTGATGATCGGTTCGATATGTCCGGGAGAAGTAGGTGAGGTCCTGCTAAAGGAAAGGGAGCCGCGCGGCTTGCGTGCGGCTCCCTCCCGAGTTCAGGTCATTCCGACGATCACGCGCCGGGATAGTTGGGGCTTTCGCGGGTGATCGTCACGTCGTGGGCGTGGCTTTCGCGCAAGCCCGCACCGGAGATGCGCACGAAGGTGGCGCGCTCCTGGAAATCCTTCAGGGTCTTGCCGCCGACATAGCCCATGGAGGCCTTGAGACCGCCGGCGAGCTGATGCAGGACCCCGGAGACCGGGCCCTTGTACGGCACCTGGCCCTCGATGCCTTCCGGCACGAGCTTCAGCGTGTCGCGCACTTCCGCCTGGAAGTAGCGATCCGCGGAACCGCGCGCCATGGCGCCGACCGAGCCCATGCCGCGATAGGCCTTGAAGGAGCGGCCCTGGTGCAGGAAGACTTCGCCTGGGCTTTCGTCCGTGCCGGCGAGCAGCGAGCCGATCATGACGGCGGAGGCGCCGGCCGCGATGGCCTTGGCAAGGTCGCCCGAAAACTTGATGCCGCCATCGGCGATGACGGGAATATCGGCTGCGCGGGCGGCCTCGACGGCCGACATGATGGCGGCCAGCTGCGGCACGCCGACGCCGGCGACAATGCGCGTGGTGCAGATGGAGCCCGGGCCGATGCCGACCTTGACGGCGTCTGCGCCCGCGTCGATCAGCGCCTTGGTGCCGTCGGCGGTCGCCACGTTGCCGGCCATGATGCGGACCGAGTTCGACATGGTCTTGACGCGCGTGACGGCATCGAGAACGCGCTGGGAGTGGCCATGCGCCGTGTCGATGACGATGAGGTCGATGCCCGCATCGATCAGGCGTTCAGCACGCTCGACGCCGTCATCGCCGACCGAGATGGCGGCTGCGGCCCGCAGGCGGCCCTGCGCATCCTTCGACGCATTGGGGTTCAGCTGCGACTTCTCGATGTCCTTGACCGTGATCAGGCCGACGCAGCGGCCGTCGGCGTCCACCACCAGCAGCTTCTCGATGCGGTGGGTGTGCAGCAGGCGCTTGGCTTCCTGCTGGTCGACGTTTTCCTTCACCGTGATGAGGTTCTCGCGCGTCATCAGCTCATAGATGCGCTGGCCGGGATCGGAGGCAAAACGGACGTCGCGATTGGTGACGATGCCGACGAGGCGGCCGGGCTTGTTGCCCTTGCCGGCATTCTCGACGACCGGAATGCCGGAGATGCCGTAGGTCTTCATGAGGCCGAGCGCGTCGGCGAGCGTTGCTTCCGGGCCGATCGTCACGGGGTTGACGACCATGCCGCTCTCGAACTTCTTGACCTGCCGCACCTGCTCGGCCTGTTCGACCGGCGAGAGATTGCGGTGGATGACGCCGATGCCGCCGGCCTGGGCCATTGCGATGGCGAGGCGGCCTTCGGTGACCGTATCCATGGCGGAGGAGAGAATCGGCAGGTTGAGCTCGATATCCTGGGCGATGCGGGTGGCGATGTTCGTCTGCCCCGGCATGACCTCGGAGTGACCAGGCTGCAGGAGGACGTCGTCGAAGGTCAGAGCCTCCAGACCGGTAGCCGTTTCGATGATGCGCGCCATGGGCCAATTCCTTTAAAAATGTGCAAGGCGCCCGGACGGACGGGGTTCCGGCGGGAGCGTCGCCTGCCGGGCATTCTGGGAGGGGAATGGCGGCAAGTGTTTCATGGAAGTTGGCGAGGGCACGTAACACGGATGTGACGGGATGGAAATAGAAAAAGCCGGGCGACCCCGGCGCTGCGGCCGATGACCGGTGGAGAAGCATTTTCAGCTTTTATTAGCCGTGCGTTTTGGAACAGAATTAAGCTGCGTCCGCTACACCTCTCCTCACGGCGCCTCGGAAGAAGGGCAGCCGGCGAAACAGAGAGAAACGGGGACTGACAGGATGACCGCATTGCGCAAACGAGCCCACGCTCAGGAAACGCGTTTTGTACGTGAAGAAGAACTGGCCTTCCGGGCCGAAGCCCGCCGTAACGCGCTGATCGGCCTGTGGGCCGCCGCCATGATCGACCGGCCGGATGCCGAGGCCTATGCCCGCGGGATCGTGGAGGCCGGCGTCGAGAACCCGGACGGCGTCCTCGACCGGCTGCACACCGATTTCGAAGCCGCCGGCGTGATCTTCCTGGAAGACGACATTCGCGAGCGCATGACCGGCATGCTGCGCTCGCTGCGCGACGAGATGTACGCGGCCTGACCGGCCGTTCGGCTCAGAGATACAGCTGATACGACGCCGGCACGAAGCGGTAGCCGGCGTCCAGCTTCTCGGCATAGCCGATGGACGGAAACGGCATGTGGTAGCCGATGAAGGGCAGCCGCTCGGAGGCCACCATGTCGAACACCTTGCGGCGCGACGCCGCAGCCTTCTCCTTGTCCATGTCGAACTTCACCTGCCAGTCAGGCTGCTGGAGCGACAGGACGTAGTGGTTGGCCGTATCGGCCGTGAGCATGAGATCCTTGCCCTGCGAGGAGACGCGGAAGACCATGTGGCCGGGCGAGTGGCCGAAGGCGGCCATGGCCGTAATTCCCGGTGCAACATCGGCGCCATCGCCGATCAGCGTCGCCTTTTCCACCAGCGGCACGACGTTCTTCAGCACGGCCTTGTGGCCGCCCTCGGCGGGCGAGCCCATGCGGGCCGGATCCTTCCAGAAGGCGAGTTCCGTCTCGCCCATGACATAGCGCGCATTGGGAAAGGCCGGCTTGCCGCCGTCCATGAGGCCGTTGATATGATCGCCATGCATGTGGGTGAGAACCACGAGCGTGATGCTTTCCGGCGGATAGCCTGCGGCCCGAAGACCCTCCAGAAGCAGGCCGGTGCCGGCGGCACGCCCCGCCTCGCCATTGCCGGTGTCGAACAGCACCACATCGGACCCGGTCTCCACGACCACGGGCGAAAAGCCGTTGACGAAGCGGTCGGTCGGCAGAAAATTCTTCTCCAGAAGCGCCGCCACGGCCTCCGGCGGCTGGTCGATGCCGAAGGTCTCGCCCGGCTTGTCGGCAAACCGCAGGCCATCGCTGATGACGGTAATGGTGAAATCACCGAGCTTGACGCTCGAGCTCTTGCCGCCCGGCGACGCCTTCGGCGTGTCCTTCGCGCCCGCCGCATCCTGCGCAAAGGCGGCGCGCTTCATGAGCATGGGCGCAGCCAGGGCGCCGAGGGCGGTCGCAGCAAAGAGGGTGCGTCGGCCGAGGGGAAATCCGTGCATCGATCGTTTCCTTTGTCTTCGGACCTCGTGGTCCGATCGCCGAGGGCGGCTCGCGCTTCTCCGAAGCGGAAGCGCGGCCCGGGATACGCGATCCGGAGGCGCCGCCCGGAACAGGGGGCCTATCGCGCTGGCAAGAGCGTCGAAGGTAGCGCAAGACGCACGCATTGACAGAACGCCCGTCCTTCCTTCACAGGAAGTTGACTGCCGCGTGAGACCGGATGCGCGACTTTCGCGGTTCCGTTTCTATCTCCCTCGCCATACAACCCGGCAAGACCGCATGCCTCCGCGCAGCGGCATCTGCTCCCTACCATGACGGCCGTCCCCGGCAGGAACAGGCCGGGCGCCGAAGAGGCCGTCGAAAAGGCTTGCCTTCGCATGAACCGCATCGTTCCGCTGATCCTCGCCGTCGCTCTCTTCATGGAGCAGATGGACTCCACCGTCATCGCGACCTCCCTGCCCGCCATCGCCCGCGATCTCGGTGTCGGCCCGATCACGCTCAAGCTGGCACTGACCTCCTACATGGTGTCGCTTGCGATCTTCATTCCCTTAAGCGGCTGGATGGCGGACAGGTTCGGCGCCAAGCGCATCTTCCGCTCCGCGATCCTCGTCTTCGTCGCCGGCTCCATTCTCTGCGCCATCTCCGGCGACCTTCTCTCCTTCGTCGGCGCCCGCTTCCTGCAGGGCATGGGCGGGGCGATGATGACGCCCGTGGCGCGGCTGGTGCTGGTGCGCAGCACGCAACGCAGCGAACTGGTGAGCGCCATGGCGCTGCTCAGCATTCCCGCACTGACGGGGCCGCTCGCCGGCCCGCCGCTGGGCGGTTTCATCACCACCTATTTCTCCTGGCACTGGATCTTCATCATCAACGTGCCGGTCGGCATTCTCGGCTATATCCTTTCGGGCATATACCTGCCCGAGGTCGTCAGCGACCGCCCGCCGCCGATCGACGTCACAGGCTTCTTCCTCAGCGCCATTGCCGCCTCCGGCACGATGTTCGGCCTCTCGGTCATGAGCCTGCCGGCCCTGCCGCCGAGCGTCGGCGCCATTGCGGCCGGCCTCGGCATTCTCTGCGGCATCCTCTACGTCCGCCGTGCCCGGCACCATCCGGCACCGCTGCTCGACCTTGCCCTCTTCAAGGACAGCGCCTTTCGCGCCGCGGCGATCGGCGGCACGCTCTTCCGCATCTCCATCGGCGCCATTCCCTTCCTCATGCCGCTGATGCTGCAGGTGGGCTTCGGCCTGTCGCCGTTCCAGTCGGGCATGATCACCTTCGTCGGCGCCATCGGCGCGCTGACGACGAAGTTCTTCGCCAAGCGCGTGCTCGTTTTCGCCGGCTTTCGCACCACGCTGATCATCGCCGCGCTGATCGGCACCGTCCTGACCTTCGTCAACGGCCTCTTCACGCCGGCCACGCCCTATCTCGTCATGTGCCTCGTGCTGCTGATCGCCGGCTTTGCCCGCTCGTTCTTCTTCACCAGCATCAACGCGCTTTCCTTCGCCGACATTCCCGACGCTATGGCCAGCAAGGCGACCGCGATGAGCGCGGTGCTGCAACAGATGAGCCTGGCGCTGGGCGTCGCCGTCGCCGGTGCCATTCTGGAAGTGGAAAACCGCTGGACCGGGACCCAGCTGGAACTCGGCGATTTCCAGCTCGCCTTCATGCTCATCTCCGCCATCACCCTCACCTCCGTCATCCCCTTCATCGGCATGGCGAAAACCGCCGGCGCCGAAGTGTCCGGCCACGGCGCTGCGGCGCGGGAAAAGGGCGAGGCACAGCTGGAGTCGCTTGGGGGGAAGTAACTACCCTGCGCGTTCGCAGACGGCTGCGATCTTGTTGCCATCAAGATCGCGCAGAAAGGCGGCGTAAAAGGAGGCATGAAACGGCCGAAGGCCCGGCACGCCTTCGCATGTGCCGCCCATCCGCAGGCCTTCCGCGTGAAATGCATCCACCGCCGCACGGCTGGCGGCTTCCAGTGCGATCGTCACGCCATTGCCGAAGCTTGCCGGTCGCTCGTTATAGGGTGCGACGACCCAGAGGCGGCATCGGCTGTCATCGGGATGCGCATAGCCGGATATCGGCGCCGCTTTCCTGCCGGCGGACCAGGCCGAGAGGGGCCAGCGCAGCATCGTAGAACGTGCCTGCGCGGACCGAATCGTTCGAACCAACGGTGACGTAGAGCAACATCCACTCAGCCCTCGTCATCGTGTTCCGTCACATCCTCGCGCTCGTCCCGAAAGGTCTGACCTTCCGCCCGAAGATCGTCGTGATCCGAGATGCCGTCGCGCCGGCCCTTGAAGTGCTTTGCCAGCAGGAACATCTCGACCGATTCGGCGCGGGACGAGGCCGGCTTGATGTGCAGGACCTGCCGGAAGTTCTGTTTCAACAGGTTGAGAAGCTCACGCTCCGTACCGCCCTGGAAGGTCTTGGCGAGGAAGTGGCCGCCGGGGCCGAGCACGTCGATGGCGAAGTGGGCGGCGACCTCGCAGAGGTGCATGGTGCGGATATGGTCCGTCTGGCGGTGGCCCGTGGTGGGCGCCGCCATGTCGGAGAGCACGAGATCCGGCGTGCCGCCCAGCGCATCCATCAGGGCGTCGGGGGCAGACGGATCGAGGAAGTCGAGCTTCAGAATGACGACGCCGGGCAGCGGATCGACATCGAGAAAATCGATCGCGACCACGCGCGGATCCGTATCCGTCGAGCTCGTGACCTTGGCGGCGATCTGCGACCAGCTGCCGGGGGCCGCGCCCAGATCGATGATGCGCTTGGCGCCGGTGAGGATCTTGTGCTTCTCGTCGATCTCCAAAAGCTTGAAGGCCGCGCGGGCGCGATAGCCTTCCAGCTGGGCGCGCTGCACATAGGGATCGTTGATGTGGCGCTCGATCCAGCGCCGCGACGACGCCTTCAGCTTGCCCTTCTTCACCTTCTGCCCGAGTTTACGCCCGGTACGATTGCCGCCGATGGGGGGCTTGGTCATGAGCTTCGGCCCTCCTCGGAGCCAGTTTGCGGGCCGGGACGCGACGGGCGGCGGCCTCGGCCGCGGCGCCAGACGCCGTCATCGGCCATCATATCCGTCAAAAGGCCTTCGCGCAGCCCGCGATCGGCAACCCGCATGCGGGTCGACGGCCAGCGGCGGCGGATGGCTTCCAGAATGGCACAGCCGGCGAGAACGAGATCCGCCCGATCCGGCCCGATGCAGGGATTGGCGGCGCGCGCCGCGAAATCCCAGGAGAGCAGACGCGCCTGCATGGCGGAGACCTCGTCGTCCGACAGCCAGAGCCCATCCACCCGGCGGCGATCGTAGCGCGGCAGGTCGAGATGCACCCCCGCCAGCGTCGTGACCGTGCCGGACGTGCCGATGAGGTGAAAATCATCCGCCGCACGCACGGCCTCGATCGCCGGGCAGTCGAAGCGATCGAGCATGCCGGAGACTTCGCGGATCATGCCCTCGAAGCTTTCCGGCGTCACGTCGCGGCCGCCATGGCGCTCCGACAGGGTGACGACGCCGACCGGCAGCGAGGTCCAGTGGGTGATGTGATTGGCAAGCCGGCTCGATCGGTTATCGCCGATGTGCAGCACGGCGATTTCCGACGAGCCGCCGCCGATATCGAACAGCACCACGGAGCGCGCCTCGCGCCCCACCAGCGATGCGCAGCCGGACACGGCCAGCCTTGCTTCCGTCTCCCGATCGATGATCTCGAGCTCGAGCCCGGTTTCCGCGGACACGCGCTCCATGAAAAACACGCCGTTTTCGGCAGCACGCGCCGCTTCGGTCGCGATCAGCCGACTGCGCCGGATGTTGCGATGGCCGAGCTTTGCCGCGCAGATCTTCAGCGCCTCGACCGAGCGGTTCATCGCATCCTCGGACAGGCGGCCGCTGGCCGCAAGGCCTTCGCCCAGCCGCACGATCCGGGAAAAGCCATCCACGACGCGGAACTGGCCCGGCCGCGTCGGCTGCGCGATGAGGAGACGGCAATTGTTGGTGCCGAGATCGAGCGCCGCATAGAGCGGCGGCGGACCTGAGTCCTCGCTCTCGAAGAGATCCATGCGCCCGCCGGAGGCGGCGCGGTTTCCCGCGTTGACGCTGCCGGGCCGCACGGCATAGCCGCTGTCCGCAGCCGATCCGTAATGCGCGCCCGGCCCGGCGCCGTTCGAACCGCGCCCGGCGCCGGATGCCTTGTTGTTCGGCGCGCCTGTCTGCGCCCCGCCGCGCGCGCCGCCCGGATTGCTGCCCTGTTCGAAACGCTGATGCCCCGAATGGCCGCTTTGCTGCGACACGGGGCGACCGGACATGCCGGCCTGCGCACCCGCACCCTGTGCCTCCACCTGCGCCGCCGCACCGGCCTGGGCGCCCGAATGGCGGCCCTGCCGCTGCCCCAAGGGCGGACGACCGTCATGACCTGTCGCGACGCGGTCACGCCCGGACCGGACGACATCCGTGCCCTGCAGCGGGCGCGCCTGCGCATTGCGGCGGTGGCGATGCTTGTGATTGTGATTGTGGTTCCGGTGGCCCTTGCCGGCCGGCTCCGTCCCGCGTCCTTCCCCGGGCTTCGACCCACCGCCTCCGGACGCGCCCTGCACCGCCGATCCGCCATCGGCGTGGCTGCGCGAGGCGCCGGCCCCTGTCGCGGCACCCGCATCGTCCCGCCGCTCGGCCGACCGGCGGCCGGACGCGTGACGCGCCCCCTCGAAGGCGGCATCGCGCGAATCGCGCACCGGGCTGTCGCGTGACGGGAGATCGTCTCCTTGGGGATTCGAGCCTTGAGCGTTAGGGCCGTGGGAATGAGGAGCCTGGGAATCGCGGGCTTGCACACCGCGCACATGCGCATCCGCGCCGGACGCCCTGCTGTCGGCGCCGTGCACCATGCCATCGCTCTGCGCAGCGCCGCGGCCCCGCGCGGCGCCAGACGACGCCGCCTTCGTGCGCCGCCGCCGCTTGCGTTTGCGCACGGGTTCGCCATCCAGAACCGTCTGTCCGGAATGGCCTGCTCCGGAGACGGAGGGGCCTTGGGGGCTCGCCTGTTGGGCGCTGGCCTGATGGGAGCTGGCATGTGCAGAGCCGTTGCGCGCCGCCTTACGACGCCTGCGCTTGGCTTTGCCGGACCCGGGGATGGAATGCCCCTGGTTTCCGGCCGCTGCCGACGCCCCGCTCTCATACGGCGTATCGCCGTGCTCGGGGTCTTTCACTGATCTTACCACCGCGTCGCGCGAAGCCTTAACCGGTCGCTCAAGACGCTCTCTCGATTTTCGTTGCCCCGACTCTACCAGCGCGCCCGCCTTTCGCCAACTGCTTTTTCCCGAACGACAATCCGCCCCGCCGGACCCGCATGGTCCACAAGCGCGCCGCCCGGCCCTGCACGAAAAATCCCCCCGCTCGACCATCCCGCAAAGTTTTTCAAAAACCCCCTTTGCATCCCGCCTCCTTTTGTCTATAAGCCCGGCACACCGACGGGCACAGCCCGCGCGTTGGGGAATAGGTTAACGGTAGACCCACGGACTCTGACTCCGTTAGTCCTGGTTCGAATCCAGGTTCCCCAGCCAATCTTTCTTTTTCGATAAAAATCAAAGAGTTGACGCGACGAAGAGATAAGCAACCGGAACAGTTTTCCGGTGCATTTATCCGTTACATCTGAATCTTTGGATTACAGTCTACGCGGACAGCACGCGGACAGCGCGCGAGCAGCGACGGAACTAGCTCGTGGAGCACCGCCAAGACCAGGCGCGCGGAGGCCTTTGCGGGGGGCGCTGCCTCCTCCGTTCAATACCTCTGTGGCAATAACTATTGAAGATCCAATACCGCCAATGGCCTCGACTACCGGAGGTGGCCAGAGCTGCGTTAACGTCGGCCATCCGCTTCTCCAAACGACACCTTCGCTGCGAAATTGCCCTTCGTCTACCCATTCCCCTAGTTAGTTCACTGCCGGTCCCGCTACCTCAACTGTAACCAAGCGGGGCGGCAGGGCAGAAAAGGCAGAGATCCTAGGGTTCCGCTGACGCAGTTTCTTATAGCTCTGATAACCTTCGTATTGCCGCTTTGTAGCCGATTGCCCCGGTCCACGCGCAGCCTCCCAATCGCGATCCGCAACCATATTCGTTGGACATACAATTGGACTTGAGATGTCCAACGCACTTGGACATTGTCCGTCCAACGAAAGGGGACAGACATGCGAAAAAGTTGGGCCGAATACAAGCGAGAGGCACGGAAACGGGAACGAGCAAGGCAATTGGCGCTGGAGCGAGCGCTGAATGCCTCGGTGTTTAAGGAGGCGTTTTCCGAGTTTTGCCGGGAGAACAAACGCACCGGATTCGGAACCCACTTCCTTATTCTCGGCAGCAATTGGTGGGATTTTGGCCAGGACGATGGGATCGAGCCGCTGGATCCATCTGAGATCGATGAAGACGACCAGGCCGCAGCCTTCAATTCTCTTGGCAAAGCCGAGCTGGTCCTCAGCCTGCTCGAGGACGTGGTTGAAACGCTGGCGCACGACATCTCCGATTTCAAGCGGAGCGAGATCGAGGCTCGGATCGAGGAGGTCAAAAAGTCCGGTCTCACCGGTCCGAACTCACAGGCCGCATTGGATGAATTGGAGCTTCTGAAAAAGATGCGTCACAACCTCACCAAGCGCGTTAGACGGACCCTCCCGTCGACCAGGGCGGCGGGCTAGTTCCCCATCTCAGCCACGTGAGCGACACGCCAGAACCGCATTGGTTGCGGTTTTGCGGTGACCAGTTATCAAAGGAGCTATTCGATGACTTATCTATCTCGTTCAAATGACATCGAGCTGACGGACCTCGAAATCCCTACATCGACGACGGCAGCCCCTGCGGCGGCACAGTTGCCCACGCCCATCCACAATGTTGTGTCGCTGCCGAAGGCGAAACGCAAAGCCGCGGAGGTCTACGGTTTCGACTATTCCGGAGTTTCCGCAGCTGTTGCGAAAGAGGCGGAAGCCACCGCCAAGCGTATTCGAAATCGCCTCAGGTTGCACACCATCGAGACTGGCAAGGAACTCCTGATTATCAAGAAGGAGCTCGGACACGGCAAGTTCGGAAAATGGCTGGAATTTCATTTCGGCTGGAAGGAGCGGACTGCGCAGAACTACATGAATTCAGCGACCGCTTTCGGCTCAACACCGCAGGTCATCGACGTCCTGCCTCCGTCGACGGTCTATAAGCTTGCGGCAAAGAGCACGCCCGACGCGCTCAGGCAGTCGGTAATCGACGAGATCGAGCGGGGCGAGAAACCCGACCCCAAGCAGATCGAGAGAAAGATTGCCGCGACGAAGAGCGAAGCTCGACAGAATGCTGACACAGACGAGAGTGTTTCCGCTGGCATTCCCCCGGAACCGTCAGAGATCTCCGTGCCGGACAACGTGGTAGCCTCCCTGGATCGAGCTTCGGCAAACGAAGTGCCGGCTCTCGCAAGCCAGGATGGAGATGCGGCTCAGTCGCCTACAATCGCGCAAGTGCAGGAGCTTCGAGCCCTGAAGATCGTTGGATACCTCAGGAAGCGGTTCGGAGATAAGTTCTTGCCTTTGCGCGACGAGATTCTCAAGACCGACCTTGCTGTATTGAGAAAGGCTCTCTCCGAGGCGTGACAAACGCTCCGGCGCGCATTGTGTCCCGCTCATAGCTGACCAGTAGGGGAACGTTCCTAGCCAAACCAACCCTAACATCGTGCAGCACGGTGCGGGGCCGGGGAACGGCAGCCATACAGGGACGCGCCGTATCCAGCCCGGAAAGGAACGGGCAGCACACGCCTGAAATGCGAACTCTCACTTAGAGTTGCACAAACACCTCAAGACCTGCTCGTTTCTAAAAGGGGTCGTATAGTCTTGGTCACTCCATCACACATCACGAGTATAGCACATGGTCACTTACCGAATGTCTAAACAGGCAGTCGCATACATTCGCGTGTCAACCGACAACCAGGGGGAAGGAGGCATCGGGCTTGAAGCTCAGCGCGCGTCTATCCGCGCCTATGCTGATGCTTCCGGTGTCGAGATCATCGAATGGTTCCACGATGTGGCAAGCGGTCGAGGGGACAAGAACCTCGAACGCCGGGAGGGCCTGAACAAGGCTCTGGACTTCGCCGAGAAGAACAACGTCGATCTCCTTGTGGACGGTCTCGATCGGCTATCTCGGCATACCAAGACTTCGGAACACATCATGCGCGAAAGGAAGGTCGCAGTAGTGTCAGTCTCCGACGAGCGCACCAAGGATCCGTTAGTGCTTGCCAGCCGAGCTGCCCGGGCAGAGTATGAAGGCGAGCAGATCTCTAAGCGGACCAAGCTCGCCCTCAACAGGAAGAAGGCGGAGGGTGCGAAGCTCGGCAACAGGACCAATCTTCCGGAGGCTCAGAGGCTCGGAGCAGCATCAAATAAGCGCCGGGCCGAGGAGAAGGCCAATGAGATCGCTTCAGCTATCCGAAAATACGACTGGCAGCACCTCTCTGTGCCGGCCTTGGCGGATGCACTGAACGGGCTAGGCGTGAAGACTAGCCGCGGAAAGCCTTGGAGTGCAGGGTCGCTCCGCAAGCCCCACAAGGCGGCTATCGAGGCCTTAAGGTCGTCCACGACGATCGAATATCTGCGCGACCCTGACTTCGGCCGGTTCTGAGTTCAGTGGCCAACTGCAAGTGCCGCCCTGAGCCAGCGATACCTACGCCTTCGATCGCCAATTCACCGACGCCGACCTTGTTCGAGCGGAAAGTCAGCCAGGCTTGCGGGTGCCATCGGGGTTGTAAGTCAGGGTCGCGCCTGCGCACCAAAAACCCAACATGTTGCGGCCGCCAAGATCGTAAATTTCTGCTTGCGAGCTGTCTTCCAGCATCTGAATTGCGCCTTCGACAGTCACATTGCGCTCGGTGGCGATTGCTTTGATGTGGCGGGCCATCACGCCCGCTTCCAGCTTGAACTTGCAAATCTTCACCAGCATGTCGAGATTGGTCGCCTCAATCAGCGTGTCGCGTTCTTGGGCGTGTGCAGCGCTAGCTACAGCCACAAGGGCAGCCGCTGCGATCAGGTGTTTCATCAAATATGCTCCCACTACGTGAATCCACGTAAAGCACAGAGGATCGGAAATGAAGTCCTGCCACCGGTGCCGGAACAAGACCTGTCATCATATTCATCCGAGACCTCGATGGGCGTTCTACAGAGCGGCCTGGCTAATAGCATGTCTAATGGAAATAGAGACTCACCTGCTCGTTCGGCATGTCACGAGCCTTGATCACGCGCCCGGCGTCCGTGCGAGCCAGTGACCAACGTCGAGTCAAAGAATACATCCTGCGCTTAAGGTCAACGGCTACACCTCTTCCCGCCGTCGCAGGTATTTCTTCCTGTCAAGTCAATCACTGCGCTGCTGCCGGTCCCGCATCATGCGCAGCAAAGGTCCTAGAACTCCGACTCGTGGCTACCCTTCGTGAGGTGGCACATTTTGGACGATGGCGTATCCTGGCACGGCCTTGGGCGCGAACGTCAGGTGCCACTCCAGAGTGACCCGCTGGTCTCCGCCACAGCGGCCCCACATGTATTTCCGGTCCTTGATCCGCACGCAGCGGGGTCTAAGCCTATACCGCTCACCAACGCGGCGGACGAGAACCTAGGCGTCCTCACGGACGCGGCGTTTCAACGAGAGGCTATGCGCGCTCTCGATCGCAGCGTCGGATAACTCAGGCGTCAGATCTACAGGCTATGGACTGAGAACCATTGTTGAAGCTCACATCATTCGCAGGCCGTTCCTAGGAAATCGCTACCCACTGGGAAATTATCTGGACAAGGACCGCAAAGCGAATAGAAATTCGAGCGTCGATCTGCAGTTATACCCTAGGTGAATCTTGAGCGATATCAAACTGTTCCACTTTGGGGGTGCTCAGGTGACCGAGCTGCACGGCAGCGCGATGCAGGTGGAGAAGTCCCTACAGGTCCTGTTTGAGGCCAATCTAGATGCGCTGCTCGGCATCCGCTTCCTGGCGACCGAACACTCCACCGGTCCCGTGCATGGCGGGCGGATCGACACGCTCGGTCTGGACGAAGACAACTCGCCGGTCATCATCGAATATAAGCGCTCGGTGAACGAGAACGTCATCAACCAGGGCCTGTTCTATCTCGACTGGCTGCTCGACCACCGGAAAGAATTTCAGTGGATGGTGATGGAGCGCCTTGGCCCCGAGGTTGCCAAGACCGTTGAATGGACGGCGCCGCGGCTGATCTGCATTGCTGGAGACTTCACCCGCTACGACGAACACGCGGTCAAGCAGATCGCCCGCAACATCGAGCTGATCCGCTATCGCCAGTTTGGCGATGATCTGCTGATGTTGGAGCTGGTGCATGCGCCGAAGACCAGCAGCTTCGGCAGTGTAAGAGGGGGCATGGCTGAGCAGAAGCCCGTCAATGTAGCCCAGCAAAATGCTGAGACACTCCAGGAGAGTGATCCGTATCTAAACCAGAGGATGAGCTACCGCCTCTCGCAGTCCTCGACGGAGCTTCGGGACATCTACCACGCTGTCCATCAATTCTTAACCGGCCTGGGTGACGACGTTCAGGTGAAGGAACTAAAGCTCTATACTGCATTCAAACGCTTGAAAAATTTCGTATGTGTGGAGATCTATCCACAGGCTCGAACGGTGTCACTTTATCTAAAGCTGGATCCAGACGCAGTGAACCTTGATGAGGGTTTCATGCGCGATGTCCGGAAAATCGGACACTTTGGAACAGGCGATCTCCATGTGACGCTTAAAACAATGTCGGATTTTGAGCGGGCGCAACCGCTAATGCGCCGGGCGTATGAGGGGGGCTGAGGGTGAGCGCTACCTCCGTTTCAGTGGTCGGATTCGGCTCTGCATGGGCCGACAACCCGAAGTCGCCTGGCGCGATCTGCGTCATCCGGCTCGACTCGCAGGCGCGCGACTTCACCTGGAGCACGCATGGCCTCTTTTAGCGAAGCCGCTGGGATAATCAGGCTGAGATTTCGCAGGTCAACCAGTGTCTTGTGGCGCTCGACCAGCCGACATTGTGCGAAACCTCATCGGCTCGCGTCCTGTTGATAATGTAGCCGGGTCGCTGATCTCCTGGGTAGGTGGTGGTGTTCAGCCAGCCAACAGATCGAAGCTGGGCATGTTTGACGATGCCGAATGATCTGGCAGTTCAAGCAAGCAATCGGCGCTAGCGAGAATCCGGAGACCGCAAGGACAGCATCCGAGGGACTCTTTCTGATTGAAGTGTTTCCAGCCCTCGCATTATTCGCCATCGATGAAGCCTACTGCCGCCGTCTTTGCGCTCCAAAATATAATCCGGCCAATCGGAGGATGTTCAAGGTGGAGCATTGGCAGGCGGTTGCAGAAACGATTCGGATATTCGAAACACCTAAGTCCTGGAACAGCTGGAACTCTGGTGTTCAGCAGCGTCTGCCAACCCGACGCCAAGAAAAGCTGACCAGGACAAGATCGATGGCACGACCTGCGGTCTTATCGGGCTGCACTGGCTGGTGGCGCCACGGGAACAGTCGGTTATAGTTGGCGACCTGGAGAACGGCTATATTATCTCTCCAGCAATCAACGGCGTTCCTGAGACGATCATCGCTGCGGCTAGCCGAAGGGATGGGCCGATCGCATAGTCTGGCACACTCACCGGCGCACCACAGCCACTCCCGTCTTGTAATTGCCATCCCCGAACTACCGCTATGAACCGCCTCGCGCTCCAAAGCGCCTTCTGACCTCGTGGAGAGGTGGCAGAGTGGTCGAATGCACCGCACTCGAAATGCGGCATGCCTGCAATGGCATCGTGGGTTCAATTCCACCCTCTCCGCCATCGGAGCCTTTGGCCGTAAGGCTTTTCCTTGTTGATTGTCCTTGTCGCTTCCTATCTTTGAATGGGGAGTTTGAGTCAGGGCCACACTAGCGGCGCGCTCATCGCCGTTGCGACCTGATCCCGATTTAGAAGAAACACGACGTGGAGAACGCTATGGACGAGGACGAAATCATCGCGGCTTTTATGAGCCAAGAAAATATTGGGCTAGCGGCCGATCACCAGGACTATGCTGGAGATCTTGTTGAGGACTGGAACATCGATCCCACAGAATGGATCGAAGAAAACTTCGCTGATGTGGATCCGGCTATAGCTCAGCGCGCGGCTGGCCGGATCAATGAAAGTGGTCCTTGGGTATATCTGGACCGCTTTGAATAGAGCTTGACCATCCGGTCAGTCGTCCCTCGAGGGGGCGTGCTTGATCGGAACTAGTTGTTGTGCTATCGACAAGCTGCAGCAGTAGCTCAGCAAGGTCAGAGCGCGCGACTGAGTCGCGAGGCCCCGGTTCAATTCCGGGCTGTTGAAACGTTGTCTTATCAGGCTGCGTTTCGACAGCCCGGGTTGAGCAAAAAATGGACAATGCATCCCGCCTGGCGGTTTATAGCGCGCAATGCGTTAATGTTCGTGCGCTGGAAGTTGCTCGCACGCAAATTAGGCGAGCAATTAATGATGCTCTTCGAACTGGCAATCTAGTCGCGGTTGATGTGCATACGAAAGCACTAGCGTTGGTTTTCTGTGCCTGGGTTGAGGCGAATTTTTCGAAAACAATCCACACGCCAAAAGGCTTTTCACTTATCGAGATCGCGCAAATTAAGGAGTCGATACGCGCCGGGAGTGTTGTCGATGGCTGGGAAAAATGTATAGAGCTAGCTTTCTTAAAGAGTGCAGCAACCAAAAGCAATTTCACGCAAAATGCCAAACAAAGGTTGCGTAAATGCGTTGCGTCTTTTGTGGCAGATCCGAGTCTCATTCGTAACAAAGTTGCGCATGGGCAGTGGGTCGAAGCTCTGAATCGAGATAATACGAAAATCAATGCGGACCTTACCGAATCTATACGCTCTCTGGATGCCATTAAGGTCGAATTGTGGTTTAGTTGTCAAAAAATTCTTTGCGAGATTGTGGAGTTATTGGTTGAGTCCCCCAACAAAGCGTTCATGTCGTCCTATTGGGGCATGATCGAAAAGGTCGAGCAACTTCCGATTGACCGAGCAACATGGACAATTTCATCGAAGCGGACGCGGCTTAAAGCGAAGCGGGCGCCGGGCGGCAATTAGTGGTCATGGTAGGTGCCGCTAAGGTAATGAGCTCCTAACCAGCCTGTCCATTAATAGCGCGCTTTAAGCCCGTTCAGGTTGCGGTATGGGACTGCATCGCTGTGCTGTAGCATTCAACAATGATTCTGGATGAATCTCGACCTGTTTAGTAAACACTTTCATAGCTAATTCTGCGCTCGGGTTAGTTCTTTCGAAGCTGCAAATCTAGTCCTGCCAATGATGTTTCTTATGCCGGGCATCGGTCTCTACTCCGTCACCCTCGCCGCCGTTATCGTCAGCGAACGCTCGTCCCTTGTGAAGCCTTATGTGGGCGGTTTCATGGAAGAATGGCCAGCAGCAATGGTCGGTGCTCTTCATTCGCAACGACATCTGAGTGATTGCTCTATCGCCCTCGAACCAGCGAGCGGAGCCAAATAAACAGGCTTCGATATCGGCTTTTTAAGCGCAAACGCCACGCCAGCTTCGCGATATAGATCCACTGTCCGGGGATAGAAAACCTCCGGCTCGCTGGTGGTGAGCTTACGGATTTCGAGCACAGCGTTCCCAGATTTCTCGGCGTCGAACGCAGGAAGATTCATTGCACGCGCCTTCCTCGCTCCAGGAAAATCAAGCTACGGTGACTCGGCGGGCTACTCGGCTCTATTCCACTTCTCTTGAGCCGTTTTTCGATGGTGGGCGAGATAATGAGAATGTGCCGCTGTTAGACCAGTAACAACGTTCCGGTCGATCTCTCCGAGACCCGCTCGGACTCGGGCTTCGGCAGAGAAGTTCGGGTCACATTCCCACACTCCGCCATCACTCAAGGTTATGAGATGGGCGTCGAACGCTGCATCGTAGCCCGCCGACAGCAGCAACCCGTTGTATACGTCCAGCCTTTGCTGGTTATTCGCTACCTTCCACGGCATTATGTGAGACGCTCGCAACAGCTTCGCTTCAGCTAATCCGGTGGCGCAGCAACGCCCAGCCCATCTCTCTAGGAGCTGGGTGCGGAAGCGCCCTTGCCCAACACGAGCTAGCACTAGAGCTTCGCGAGTCGTTTCGGGGTCCCCGGCAGCACCGTTGGCCTGAACCGCGGCTGCTGCGGTGCCGATAAGGACTTCCATTGCGCCCGGTCGCTGAGCGTTTAAGGCTGCCGCCAAGCGTTCAAAAAATACGATGTCGTCACCGTCAGGAAGCTTCGCGAAGTAGATTTGGTTTCCCTTTAACGTTCCTTCCTCCCGGCGGAGAGGGTTCCGCTCGGAATAAGCCAAGAAGAGTCCTCGTGCTAGCGTATCTCTGCTGATGCGATTGGTAAGGAGCGCCATAGCGACCGGTAAAAGCCAACCGCGGTTATGCCATGTAGGCTGTAGGGCGAGGCCGACCGGTGGTTCTTGCTCCATCATTGCATTGGCTGTGACCATCGCAATGCCTTTGATATACTGGTCATCGCACAGGACAACGAACTCTCCAGGAAGCGCATCTTGTAGGGTCGACCAATGCCACCGAGGCCCATACAGCTCCCTAGTCTCAGGCCGACTTCCTTGATTTGGAGCCCATAATGCTGATGCGTCGACCTGCGACGTATAGCCTGTTCCTAAGTTCACCCACCATATGCTCATGGACATACCGTTTCGTATATCTCGAGATGTGCATCATGACTATTAGCAACCACAGGTTAACAATTTTCACTGGTCAAAGTGTTGTCCATTACGTTTGTGAAACCTTCCTCTGAGCATTCTGCTCGTGAACTCAAACCAGCAGAGAAAGATCAAGGGGCTACAGTTGGGCAACTCATTGGCCACCGACCAACCCACCACCTCGGTCTAAGCTGATGATTCTAGCCGGCGAGAACGTTTCTAGCTTCTTCAGTCCGGACACCATGCCTTTACCAAAGCTCGGCGTGCCGATGGCTCCCTTCAGCCAGCATTCCTTTTTGGGCTTAATGTAAGTGAACGCCACGCAAAGCTCATCATCTATGCAGGCGAGTCGGCAATCTAGCGGTGTTGTCGCTGCTCGTTCGGGCCGACGTGAAAGATCTCCACCAGGCAGGTCAATGTCGTCGTAGAGAGCTGTCGTGGGGTCAATCGTTCCTAGCGTCAAAGCAGATGGATCTGACTCGGCCCCACTGAGGAAGCGACCGGAGAACGCGACGCTATTTCCATCGGCCCGGCCAGCGCTAGACTTGAGAAAGCAATTTGGTCCACGCTTGATCTTAGGGTTGGCATTGAACGTGAACGCCTTGCACTCCCCGTCCATCGCGAGGCAGCTTTTCGCGCACTCGGCTGCATCGGGCATGCGGATCGATGAGATGTCGTCGCCGAAGAGATCAAGACCATTGTAGACAACTATACGGTTCGGGCGGCGCGTAAACTCTTCCAATGGTGACAGCTTAGCCTGCTGGTTCGCTTCTGGCGCCAATGATGCGACAGCTGCCTCCGTCGAGATTTCTGTGTTCGATACCTGGTCTTTTACGTTTGCTTCTGAGCTGGCAATAGACGTGAGCGCATCTTTTGCCGCGACTTGCGGCGCTGCTGAGCCAGCAGTTCGATTGAGCTTGTATTGCGCTACCTCTTCCTGACTGAAGACGTGCATGTCATCAGGCGGGGTCTTGAACATGATGTGCATCACGTCCATCGGAGTTTCGAACCGATTGAGCACCTCAATGATATCCGAGATCGCGAGCTGTGCGCCTACCAGATCGGGTGTGTCAGACGAGATCTGATGCACGCCGAGGGCGCCGTCGACTTTCCGCTCATTGCCGGCGAGAAAGACAAAGGAGCATGCTGAGAAGCACTTGCTCTCCTTCGGGATGTAGGTCGCCAGCTTGCGCTCATGGATGTCGTCCGCGATCAGCAAGCCCATCTGAACGCTGCCGCCTGGGCTATTGAGAGTGACGAGCTTGGCGGTCGGCGCCGCTTGAAGTGCGCGCCGGAAGTTTAGGCCCGAGTTGACGTCGATGTCGCCATCAAGAACAATCACACCGGGATTGGTGTCGTCAACCGCGAAGGGGCCGAACCTCTTCTCTGCAGCCGCGACGCCGTTGATGTAAATAAACGATAGCACAATGCCAGCGAGCGCAGCTCGAACTAGATAACGCATAAATCAGACCCTTAGCCGCAGCTATCAAACTACATCTGCTGTTCGAGAGCAAGGATCTCCCAGCGGCCGGCTGAGCCGCTTGCGGTTGCAGTTAACTGTTGCTGCTGGCAGTCCGGGAATCCTCCTTGGCCCCCTCAAAGGGGCATCCTGCGCATCATCCCGATCACAAATGGAGATTGAGATGGCAACGATCCGGAAACTCAGAGGACGCTGGCAAGCGCAGGTGCGCCGGCGTGGCATGAAGCCGCGCTGCAAGTCATTTGATATCAAGATCGACGCTGAAAAGTGGGCACGCGAGCTTAAGGCTCAGGTCGATCGGTTCGGTGCCGCGCCGGATACTCGCATCCTTGAGAGCAAGACGCTCAGTGCGCTCCTGGAGCGCTACAAAACAGAAGTATCTCCCACTAGGCGCGGCTCAGTCCGGGAAATCCAGCGCATCGACATGCTGAAGCGTCACGACATCGCGCACCGCACGCTGTGAACCGCGCCGGGTTTGCCGGAGGCTCCAACTTCTGAGAAAGTGGAGCCACCATGAGCAAGACAACGAACAAGTTTTCACCTGAAGTCCGCAGCCGTGCCATCCGTATGGTGCTGGACCACGAAGCCGAGCACCCATCCCGCTGGGCTGCCGTTTCATCTATCGCCGCCAAGATTGGCTGCTCGCCAGCCACGCTGCACGAATGGGTCAAGAAGACCGAGGTCGATAGTGGCAAAAGAGCAGGCCTGCCGAGCGATGTCGCCGAGAAGATGACGGCTCTCGAGCGGGAGAACCGTGAGCTTCGTCAGGCCAACGAGATTTTGCGCAAAGCTTCGGCCTATTTCGCCATGGCCCCTTTCAGCCAATGCAAGCATTCGCTTGTCGGGCAAGGGGAGCTCGACCGCCCCTTCAAGCGATGATTTCGTTCATCGACGAACACCGTGGTGTGTTCGGGGTCGAGCCGATCTGCAGACTGCTGCCGATCGCCCCGTCAACCTACTACGAGAATGTCGCCAAACGTCTGGACGTGGATCGCCTGTCGATCCGCGCCCGCAGCGATATCGGCCTGAAGATCGAGATACGGCGTGTCTTCGAACAGAACTTCCGCGTCTATGGCGTTCGCAAGGTCTGGCGGCAATTGAAGCGTGAAGGCTTTGACGTCGCCCGCTGCAGTGTCGCCAGGCTTGTGAGGTCAATGAGCCTGCAGGGCATCATTCGGAGAAAGCCGATCTCCACGACGTTCTCGGACAAGACGGCTCCGAGCCCGCTTGACCGGGTGAACCGCCAGTTCAAAGCCCCAGCACCAAACAGGCTGTGGGTTTCAGATTTCACATATGTCGCCACCTGGCAGGGTTTCGTCTACGTGGCCTTTGTCATCGACGTCTTCGCTCGTCGCATCGTCGGCTGGCGGGCAAGCCGGACAGCACATGCGAGCTTCGTCCTCGATGCGCTGGAGCAGGCACTTCATGATCGGCGTCCCGCTCATGGCAGCGGCCTCGTGCATCACTCGGATCGCGGCGTTCAATACGTGTCCATTCGGTATTCCGAGCGCTTGGCAGAAGCTGGCATCGAGCCGTCTGTCGGAAGCGTCGGCGACAGTTACGACAACGCCCTCGCTGAGACGATCAACGGACTCTACAAGGCCGAAGTCATTCATCGGCGTGGACCATGGCGCAGCTTCGAGGCGGTGGAATTCGCCACCTTGGAATGGGTCGATTGGTTCAATCATCGAAGGCTTCTCGAGCCTATCGGGAATATACCGCCAGCCGAAGCCGAGGACCGGTATTACGCCATGCTGGACGAACCAGCCATGGCCGCATAACTTAAACGAAACGGCCTCCGGCAGACCCGGTGCGGTTCAGAGCCTCTACTGAATGAGTGTTTAGCGTGGCAACTTTTCTGCTGAAGTTGAATTGTGAACTCGACTTTCACGGTGCAGAACCTAGACCAAAAGAGGCATCCGATTGGGAGGGGCAAGCCGTCACTGCGCTCCCGCCCCGATCGCTTGGTGGTGGGCAGGGTGCTGAAGTGACGACGGGAGATACTTTAATTATCTGGACCCACGAGGCTGCTGAATGGGGAAAAGGCCTGGGACTGACAGCGACAGCGAAGGCCGGACACGTCGTGCACGATGAGGAGGATTCGACTCTGGAGATGCTCGATGTAAAGCTGCTTAGGCCTCATGTCCGGCTAGATCGTCAGGCGGGTGGACCAACGGGAAGCCAACTGCTTGATTATTTGAGGAGCCACAGACACAGTCGGACTATTGAGGTGAATGACTTTCAGGCGTCCGAGTTTTGGGCGGCGCTCAGTGAGCTTGAACTTAAAAGACAAGAGCTGATCGCATCGTATTCTTTGACCGTTAAGACGAATGAACAGAAGGCTCTTGAGGCTGATCACCGGGAGATCGCGGAAGGATTCGAAAGACGCTTTGCGAGTATCGAGACAAGGCCAGGGCAGGCCGCCTTTAAAGAATGCATGATGCACCTGTATGGCGGTCGGTGCGCCATCAGCCGGGTCTCAGTCTCCGCAGTCCTCCAGGCAGCACATATAGTCCCGTTCTCGAAGGCGATTGAATATCGCAACGACCCCACTAATGGCCTCCTTCTGCGCTCCGACCTTCACGTGCTTTTTGATCGAGCACTGATAACAATCCATCCTAAGACTGATGAGGTCGTTGTTGCGGATGCTCTAATTGGCAGCTTATATGAGAAACTCTCGGGCCTCGTGGTCAAGCACCATGCCAAACACGAATTCCTTGCTCGGCACTACGAGGAGTTTCTAGCGCGCCGTGATAAATTGGCCATACGCTGAGGAACTTAGGGTTGCTCGAATAGTCCTTGGCTGCCCTAAAGACGGACCTACACCTCCCGGTTCAAAAGATGCACTCTCTCTGCGCGAGCCTTGCTCTGGCATGGCTAGCGATCCGGAGCCGTTCCCGAGGCCTCGACTGAATTGTCCCTCGGGTTTTCGGATACGACTATCGCATCTGCTCCGGAGGAATAGGGCTTATAGGTAAGCGGCTGCAGAGCTCCTCTCACTTTCGGAGGAGAGAGCTACGGGTTCACGCGGTCATCTCGGAACGAGAGTGACTGACATTCTTCGTCAGCTTCTCAGTGCTGCTGGTGGACTGCGTCAGTGTCCGCATGTTTCGCTTGCTAGTAATGCGATGCGGCCCCTACAAATAAATTTGTAGCTGTATACGATACTCTTGAGAGGTATTTCGATGTTCCGAGTCGATCGCTCCAGTAACCGAATATCGCGCCTCAGCCGCAAGCGCTTTGGCGACCTTGCACTACGCGAGCGCGATCACCTGCAAGAGTGGCTCGTTCACCAGCCAGACGCTCTGGGCGAGGATCTCTTGATCCTGCAGAAGGAGTTCGATGGTTTCGACGAAACACGTGAGCGGCTCGACCTTTTAGCACTCGATAAGTCTGGAAATCTCGTCGTAATCGAGAACAAGCTCGATGACTCCGGGCGTGACGTTACTTGGCAGGCAATCAAATATACAGCCTACGTCTCAACCCTGAAGAAGATGCAGGTCATCGACATCTTCCAGCAATACCTCGACCGCCACTGTGGAGGCGGCAGCGCGTCCGAGCTGATCTGCGAATTTCTAGCAGTCGAAACAATGGAGGAGGCTGTCCTGAATCCTGGAAGCGGTCAACGCATCATGTTTGTCGCTGCCAGCTTCCGCCGCGAGGTGACGGCGACAGCACTGTGGCTGATCGGCCGAGGTATCGCTGTTCAATGTTTCCGCATAACCCCATTCGGATTCGGAGAAGAACTTTTTCTTGATCTGCAGCAGATCATTCCGCCGCCCGAAGCTGCTTCATACATGGTTGGGATAGCTTCGAAGGAAGTGGAGGAGACAACAACTTTCGCCACCCAGACACGACGTCATGATATCCGACTGCGATACTGGGCCATAGCGTTACAAAAGATGCAGGAGGCCAACATCTCGCTTTTCAGCAACAGCAGTCCAAGCCGCCAAAATTGGATCGTCGCAGGCTCCGGCGTGCGCGATTGTCCTTTTGCACTGGCTTTCACACAGTCTGAAGCACGTGTCGAGGTGAACCTCAACCGGAAAACGGAGGACGAAAACAAGCGACTTTTTGATGCTCTTTTTGCTCAGAAGGCTGAAATTGAAGAAGCGTTCGGAGCTCCACTGGAGTGGCGCCGCAACGTCGGTCAGCTAAAGTCCATTATTGCGGCGTGCCATCCATTTAATGGATTCGATGAAGGTGAATGGGGTTCCATGGCTGAATGGATGGTCGACGGCATACGACGCCTAGAGCCAGCGTTCAAAGAGCGCTTAACCAGTGTTTCGCGTCAGCCGAGATGAGGAGATGGTAGGGCGGAAAGCCGATCGAGTCAGCATTCCGCTAGCGCTGATGGATCTCGACGACCTCGTGAAGAGCCTCCTTGAGTAATATGAGAAATTGGACATCGAAACGCAGCAGCTCGTGCCGTTGAAACGGATCTAAGTGCCTGCTTGGGCTTAAGGCAACTCGTTTAGTTACTGTTGGGAGCAGTGCATAGGTGCAAGGAGGTCCTTGCGTAAGCGAATAACATCAATACTAATAAGCGAATCTATGCATGACGCTGATCTGGAGTTGTTGACGCATGACGAGTGGAACACCGCTGTATCAACCTATCCAAGGTCACTATTTCGCCAACTCCCTCCTGCTTGAGAGCCTAGACGAGGCAGCTTTCACCCGCTCTCTAAGTGCCGCCCGCGTCGACATGAATCCCCACCAGGTGGAGGCGTCGCTTTTCGCCCTCAAGTCGCCACTCAATAAGGGCGTTTTGCTCGCCGATGAGGTCGGGCTAGGGAAGACTATCGAGGCCGGCCTCGTGATGGCGCAGAAGTGGGCCGAGCAGAAGCGCAAAATTCTGCTGATCGTGCCGGCTTCCTTGCGCAAGCAATGGGAACAGGAGCTGATCGAGAAATTTGGTTTGAAGAGCACCATCATGGAAGCGGGCAAACATCGCGAGATGAAGAAGTCCGGCGTCCGTGATCCCTTCGACAAGGTCAGCGGCGTAGTCATATCGTCCTACGAATTCGCGGCTCGACAGAAGGATGAATTGCACCGAACGAAGTGGGATCTGGTCGTCTTCGATGAAGCTCATCGCCTCCGAAGCGTTTACAAGAAGAACGGCTCCCAGCGGGCGAAGGATCTCAGACGGGCGCTGGCCGATCCCTTCAAGGTGCTCCTTACAGCTACGCCGTTGCAGAACTCGCTTCTTGAGCTGTTCGGGATCGTCTCCATCATCGATGAAACCCACTTTGGCGGCGAGGCTGCGTTCAAACGCCAGTATATGGGTGCCGGTGCCAGCCGCGCGTCCGCGGAGGCGTTGAAAGAGAGACTTAAACTCATCTGCCACCGAACTCTGCGTCGTCAGGTCCAGGAAGCTGGACACATCAACTTCACGAAGCGCAATGCGACGGTCTTTAACTTTGATCCCCCAGATATCGAAGTGAAGCTTTACGATTCGATTTCGAGCTTTCTGCAACAGAAAGGCACCGTTTCCTATGGTGATCGCGCGAACCAGCTCGTCATCCTACAGATCCGCAAGATCCTTGGCTCTTCAACCTTCGCGGTCATCAAGTATCTCGAGACTTTGATCGATCGCCTAGAGAAAAAACAAACCACCATCGACACGTCTATCACTGATGACATCGAACTGATTGACGAGATTGGGGAGGAGATGACTGATCAGGAGGTAGATGAAGAAGCGCTGTCGGAAGACCCTATTGATCCCGAGAAGCTGGCAGCCGAGCTTGATGAACTCAACGGCTTCCTGAAGCTGGCGCGATCCATTGGCGCGAATGCGAAAGGCGAGAAGCTCGTCGATCGCCTGCCGGACGTGCTGGATGCGATCAAAAGCAAAGGCGGCGCACGGAAAGCGGTCATCTTCACGGAAAGTGTTCGCACGCAGACCTATCTTTCAGCTCTCCTCTCCAACAGGGGCTATGCCGGCGAGATCGTCCTGCTGAACGGGTCGAACAACGATCCATCAAGTCACCAGATTTATAAGGAATGGAAAGAGCGCCACGCCGGAAGTGACCGTGTCTCTGGCTCCAAGACCGCCGACATGAAAGCCGCGATCGTGGATGCGTTCAAGGGAGATGACAAGACGATCCTGATTGCGACGGAGAGTGGCGCGGAGGGCATCAACCTGCAGTTCTGCTCCCTAGTAATCAATTTTGACCTGCCCTGGAACCCGCAGCGCGTCGAGCAGCGCATTGGTCGTTGTCACCGATATGGTCAAAAGATCGACGTTACCGTCGTCAATATGTTGAACCTGAAGAATCATGCCGAGAAGCGCATTTACGAGCTGCTGGCACTGAAGTTCAAGTTGTTCGAGGGTGTCTTTGGCTCAAGCGACGAGGTGCTTGGAACGATCGAGCTTGGCGTGGACTTTGAAAAACGCGTGCTCGACATCATTCAAAAATCCCGCTCACCAGAAGAGATTGAGGCGAGTTTCGACGCGCTGAAGGAAGAGCTGCAGGAGACGATCTCTGCTGAAGTCGAGGCTGCCCGTGCCAAGGTCCTGGAGCAATTCGACACGGATGTCGTCTCTCGCCTGAACACCCGTAAGACCAGCCTTGCTCATGCCCTTGATGATTTCTCTCGTCGCCTGTTGATGATGGCCCGCGCCGAGTTTCCGGATGCGGAGTTTAATGTTGGCGGGTCCCATGCCTTCCGGCAGGGAGACCATGTCTATACGCCTCATTGGCAGGAGGCCGAAGAGAAGGATTGGCAGTTCTTCCGGCTCACCGATGAGAACCTGGCCCTGGAGGCAGCCAAGCGAGCCTCAGAGCGTGATTACAGTAGCGAGGCAAGCTCCCTACGTTTCAATCCTGCAGCCTTTCCCTTTGATGGACAGCTCGCGAACGTCTCTGCGCTGCGGGGCAAGAGTGGCTTCCTGCGCGTTGCAAAGGCAGCTGTCCGGACAGAACAAAAGGTCCGGGAGGATCTTCTTGTCTCGTGCATCACCCATGACGGATCCCACATTGACGTCGAAACCGCAAAGCGATTGCTGATGGCCCCGGCGATCGACGATGGTGTTGTGGCTATCCCGAGTGGCCTCGGGCCGCTGGACAAGATCGAAAGCCAGCTCTTTTCCAACTTCGCCGAGACGGTCAAGAAGCAGAATTTCCAGTGGCTCGAGGAAGAAGAGCAGCGCCTGGACAACTATGCGCGAGACATCGAGGTCGAAGTCGATGCCCAGATCGACGAAATTGAAGAGATTGCCAAACAGCTTCGCCGTGATCGGCGGTCGCCCGATCTGTCGATGGAAGAAAAGCTGGCGCTCGGTCGGAAGATCAAGTCCGTAGAGGGAGAGATCGACGATCTGAAATTCTCAAAGCATGAACGCCGCAAGCAAATTCGCAAACAGGTCAATGACATGCTCGATGAGTTCGCAGCGGCACTCGACCGTAAGCCCGAGCTGTCTCCTTTGTTCACAATTCGCTGGTCCGTCGAGTAGATAATGGGCAACTGGGCGGGTTCTCGATCACCAGAGTTTGGGATTTATCCGGTCGAATTGCACGTGTCGCTCGACAGCCATGTTGGGCCCTCCTGGGTCGTGCCAGCGCTTTTCAATCGATCGGGTTGGCTTTCGGTTGCGGAAGTCGAAATGGAAACCGAGTTCGACAGAACCCGCGCGGTTATCGCAGCCTGCACCAATGATGAAGGTGAAGTGCTGGGTCAGTGGGTCGTCGAAGCGCTGTTTTCTATGCAGTCTTCCTTGCCACAGGAGGTAGTCGTCGAGCCGCCGGACGACTTGGCTGTGGCGTTGGATGCGCTCTACTGGGACTTCCTCGGCCGTTGCGATATCGCCCATCTCAAGACCCTTGAAGAGGAGGAGCGCCGGATCAGCTTAGCGATCTCGCGCCTGGAGCTGCGGCGCCGGGAGGTCTACGAGAAAGTGGACATGTTCTTGTCCAGCCTCTACGCGCGGCGCCGGCGCGAAAGAGGCAACGACGAGCTCTGCATGGCACTCGGCGCCAAAATCGAGGAGGTCGAGACAAAGCAGGCCGAGACCGAGATATGGCATCAGGGCCGCCTGCAAGACCTTCACGCTGAACTCGCAACGTTCGAGAGCCAGGTGCTCGCCGCGCTTCAAAACCATGGCAGCGTGCGCCCTCTCTACACCGTCTACTGGCAGACGCGGCACAGCAAGGTCCGAACCATTGCCAACGCCGAATTTGAGATGCGCTTTGGACTACCCGTGCCACAGACTCACAAGGCAGATCACTTAGCCACTCAGGCTGAGATGACTGGAGGGCGGAAACTGCGTCTGGAGCAGAAGCGAAGGGAGCTCGACGACTACTACGCTGCTCTGGAAGAGAAGCTTCAAGTTCAGGTATGGCAGGGTCAGGCGGTGCGTGAAATTACCAAGGCAATGAGCCCCCCAAAATCCTTGGCCTGGACGTCACATGCCCCACCGCTGAGCACACTGTCAGACGTCCATTCTTCGCATGTTCGAGCAAGGCCGGGAAGACAGGCGGAAATCGCAGAGATCTCACGAAGGTGGCAAGCACGCCATGGCTCTGTTGACGGGGTGACCAGGCCATCGGGCGTGAGGATGAAGGTGGCGAGAGCTCCACTGGCCAGCAAGCCAAAGGCACCTGCTGTCGAACAGTCGACTGATCCGCATTCGGCGCCAGTTGCCCTGCAGAATACAGGCAAGTCCTCTCTATCACCGAAGCAAGAGGATGCCCCGCCCATTGAGTTGCGCGCTGGCTCTTCGGAGGTAGGCTTGGTGGATGAAGATCTGCTTCTCCAGGAGTTGCGGCTGGCGTTAGAAGATGATGCCATCGCTGGCCCGGAGCAACCGGAGGCAACGAGTGTTGCGCAGGGATCTCTGGATCCTCCGTTCGTAGCAGTGCTAGAAAAGCCCGTCACCGTTTCGGAACTTCTGTCTCGGCCTGAGGAGAAGACGCTGCCGTTTGGCTTGGAGCCGAAGACGCCTGTGCTTAGCATTTCTGACCCGCTGCTAGCCATCGACAGCCGGAACGCCACCATCTGGAACAGGCCGCGATCGGTGGCCGAGGGTGACACGATCCTGCTGCGCTTTACCGATGGAGGCATCGGCCGCTTTATTCGCTACACGATCTGGGGGCTTGAAAACGACCCGTCCAAAGGGTTTCTTGCGATGACTGATCCTGGGGCTATCTGCCTCATCGGCAAGAGGGTCGGTGACGCCGTGGACATCGATCTGCCGAACGCCCGTCGGCACGCGGTGATTGAGAAAATCTGGCAAAACGAGGAGCGGCGACCTCTTGTGCCGGAATAGTGCGACGCTGTGAGGACCAAGAAGGTCAAAGGTCTGACAAGCCGAAACCTTGAGCGAGGCGACCTCCTGCTCTTCTCAGACAGCTCGGGTGAAAGCGGCTGCTCCGATTTTATCACCCTTATTGGACAAGCGCATGACAAACGTGCTCGTTAAGCGAGGGGGGCGTTTGTGAGCGCGTGGTTCCGCCGAACGGCATGTAAGGATACACCGGATCACGAAGCCATAGCGGTGGCTCTTAGCTTCGGGCCCCATGAAGTAGAAGACGGAAAGACCGATGTTGAAGAAGACCAAGCTGGAACTGACCTGGATCGGCAAGGACGAGCGGCCGAAGCTGGAGCCGCGCATCCTTATTGAGGACCCGGCCAAGACCTACCACGCTGCCGCGCGCCATTCTGAGGCGGACATCTTCGACAACATGCTGATCAAGGGGGACAACCTGCTCGCCCTTAAGGCACTGGAGAGCCAGTTCGAAGGGCAGGTGAAATGCGTGTTCATCGACCCGCCTTATAATACGGGAAGCGCCTTCGAGCATTATGAAGATGGCCTAGAGCATTCTCTCTGGTTATCAATGATGCGGGATCGATTGGAAATTATCAGATCTTTATTGGCCGATGACGGATCGTTGTGGATCTCTATCGATGACAATGAGTCGCATTACCTAAAGGTGCTTGCTGATGGCGTATTCGGACGGTCTAATTTTATCAGCAATGTAGTGTGGCAAAAGATATTCTCTCCTAAGAATAGTGCTAAACACTTCTCTGAAGACCATGATCATATATTAGTATTTGCTAAAAATTCAGTTGTGTGGCGCCCAAATGAACTCCCCAGATCAGACAAACTGAATGCATCATACAGGAATCCTGACAACGATCCGCGCGGCTCGTGGACTTCGGGCGATTTGTCGGCCCGGAACTATTACAGCGCCGGAACCTATCCAATAACCTGTCCTAGCGGAAAAATCATTGCCGGCCCGCCCAATGGCATGTTCTGGCGTGTTTCGAAGCAAAAATTTGAACAAATGGATGCCGACAATCGCATTTGGTGGGGCGCAGACGGCAATAATACGCCTCGTATCAAACGCTTCCTAAACGAGGTGAAGTCGGGAGTAGTGCCGCAAACAATGTGGATGAATTCGGATGTCGGCAATACTCAAGAAGCGAAAAAAGAGAGTATCCAGCTATTCGGTTCAAACTCCGCCTTCTCAACTCCAAAGCCCGAGAGGCTATTGCAGCGGGTTCTGTCAATTGCCACCAACCCCGGCGACCTTGTCGTGGACTCCTTCGCCGGCTCCGGCACCACCGGTGCCGTAGCCCACAAAATGGGTCGGCGATGGATCATGGTGGAACTCGGCGAGCATTGCGACACGCACATTCTTCCGCGCATGAAAAAGGTGGTCGACGGAGAGGACAAGGGCGGGGTGAGTGAGGCTGCGGGCTGGAAGGGAGGCGGCGGTTTCCGCTACTTCAATCTCGCACCGTCCCTTCTCAAGCAGGACAAATACGGCAACTGGGTGATCAGCAAGGACTACAATCCTGCCATGCTAGCCGAGGCCATGTGCAAGCATATGGGTTACACCTATGCGCCGAGCCTGCTTGCCGAGGAATACTGGAACCATGGCTACGCCACCGAAAAATCTTTCATCTACGTCACGACGCAGCAGCTGACCCATGAGGCCTGCCGCAAGATCTCTGAGGATGTCGGGCCGGATCGGTCGCTTGTTGTCTGCTGCAAGGCTTTCAGCGCCACTCCGGACAGCTTCGAGAACCTGATCCTGGTCAAGATCCCGTCGGCCATCCTCACGCAATGCGAATGGGGACGTGATGACTACTCGCTGAATATCGCCAAGCTTCCCCTGGTCGACGATAATGGTGACGAGGACGTCGATCCGGCATCCATGGAGGGGTTGGCCGCACGGAAACGCAAGCAGAAGATTGCCGCCAAGGATCGGTTTGGTGATCTGAGCAGCCTCAACCTCTTTGATGACCTCGACACTGACGCCGACAAGAGCGAGGGCTGAGCCATGATCCATCCGGACCGCATCCGCCGGCAGATCGCCCAGCGCCTCTCCCTCAGAAAGCCCCAGGAACAGGCGCTGAACATACTGGCCGACCTGCTTGAGATTCTCCCGCTCGGCAAGGAGGAGGATCTGGTCGAAACACTCCGGGCTGTGCAGAAACATTGCCCGAGCGTCGAGGACTTCGAGCGAAATTTTCCCTCTCTTTGCTTCGCGCTCGCGACAGGCGTGGGCAAGACGCGGCTGATGGGTGCCTTTATCAGCTATCTCTACCTGACCGGCCGCTCGAAGAACTTCTTTGTGCTCGCTCCCAACACAACAATCTACGACAAACTGGTTGCCGACTTCTCGCGGCAGTCCTCGCCGAAATACGTGTTCCGCGGCATCGCCGAGTTTGCTCAGCGTCCACCTATCATTGTCACCGGCGACACCTGGGAGGAAGGGCGAGGCATTCGTGGCTCCGACCTTTTCGGCAACGAGGTTGTCATCAACATCTTCAATGTCGACAAGATCAACAAGGACAAAGGCCGTATCCGCACCATGCGGGAATATATCGGCCAGTCCTATTTCGACTACCTGGCCGAACTCCCTGATCTCGTCATGTTGATGGATGAGGCGCATCGCTACCGCGCCAATGCCGGCATGAGGGCCATCAGCGAGCTGAAACCGGTTATGGGCCTTGAGCTGACAGCAACGCCTAAATCCGTCGGCGGGAAGTCGAAAGCCTTTAGCAACGTGATCTATCAATACGGCCTCGGTGACGCGATCGCCGACGGCTATGTCAAGGAGCCAGCTGTCGCGACCCGCGTCGATTTCCGCCCGCAGGATTACGCCCAGGCCGACCTGGAGATGATCATGCTTGAGGACGGCATTCACTATCATGAGGAAGTGAAGACGCAACTCGACCTCTTTGCTCGTCAGACCGGGCGCAAGCGCGTCCATCCCTTCATCCTTGTTGTGGCGCAGGACACGAGACATGCCAGCGAGATCCGGATGCGGATCGAGGACGAGACATTCCTGAAGGGTGCCTACAAGGGCCGCGTGATCGAGATCCACTCCAATCTCAAAGGGGAAGAAAGCGACGAGGCGGTGTCTCGCCTGGTCAGGCTCGAGAGTGACGACAAAACGGAAATCGTCATTCACGTCAACAAGCTGAAAGAAGGCTGGGACGTCACCAATCTCTATACAATCGTGCCGCTCCGCGCTTCCGCCTCGGACATCCTGACGGAACAGACGTTGGGTCGCGGTCTGCGTCTTCCCTATGGCGAACGGACGGGCAACGCGTTCGTAGACACCTTGACCGTCATTGCGCACGACCGATTCGACGAGGTGATCCGCAAGGCCAAGGAGTCAGACTCGCTGGTCCAGATGCGTGCCATCACCATCGGGGCATCTGGAGACGTAAAGCCGGAGCCGTCGCATGTCCTCGAAATTGCGACGGCTGTGGAGGCCATGCTGACCGGCCGAGGCAATGGTTTGGAAGACGAGGGTCAACCGTTCGTCTTCGACCATCCGGACGACCGCGAGGTCGCTGCATCTGCAATTGATTTCATCACCAAGAAGTATGAGCGCACTCTCGCAGGCGGCGTCCAGGATCTCACCAAGCCGGAGGTGCAGGCAGAACTCGTCGCCGACATTCGCCGCGCCCACCGTGAGCAGGTGCAAGGTCAGTTGGAAGGCGTGCTTGTCGAACCAGACTTCCAGAAGATCGTCGGCATCGTTACCGCCAGCATCGCCGAGAACACGATCGAAATCCCGGAGATCGTGGTGATTCCAAGCCGCGAAGTGAACTTCTGGTTTGAGAATTTCGACCTTAGCAATCTATCGAGTGTGCGCCACCAGCCCATTTCGGATCGAATTCGGATCCGCAATTTGCGCGACCAGTCCCAACGTGAGTTGGCACGATCCGTGAGCGCGCCCAAGGAAGCGCGGGTCGAAAACTACATCGTCAAGCATCTCATCGACATGGATCAGGTCGACTACGACAGCCAGGCGGACCTTCTTTACAAGCTTGCTGGCCAGATGGTCACGCATTTGCGGAGCTATCTGGAAACCGAAGACGATGTCGAGAATGTTGCCCTCGCACATGGTCGGACGCTGGCGCAGGTTATCTTTGAACAGATGAAGGCGCACTACCGCGAGACCCCGACCGACTATCGGGCAAAGATGGTCCGCTCGTTCCGCGTGCTCCGGTCGCAATCCTATGCCGTCTATTCAACGGCAAAACGTCTGCCGATCGGCCAGGCGGCCAAGCCGCTGTCTGACACCAGCAGCTACGTCTTCTATGGAACCGAGAAGAGCCCCTATCTGCAGCACAAGTTCGACTCGGATGCAGAACGCCGTTTTGCTGCTCTGATTGATCATGATGCAGAGAAGGACGTTGTGCGCTGGTTGAAACCCGCTGCTGGCCAGTTCCAGATCGAGTATCGTGCCGGCAAGGCCTACGAGCCCGACTTCGTCGTGGAAACGCCGACCGAGAAACTGATTGTTGAGGTGAAGGCTGACCGCGACATGCAGGATCCTATCGTAGAAGAGAAGGCACGCGCTGCGGTGAAGTGGGTGCAATATGCGACTGACCTCGCCAAGGAGACCCACGGAAAGACCTGGGGATACGCCTTGGTGGCGGACAGTGACATCCGGGAGAATGCGAGCTTCGCGGGACTGATGGCCCGGTCACGGCGAGGGTAGATGCGAAAATGGCATACTCACGGTCTTGGACGTGGACTCGTAGCATGATTAAAGAATATCCTGTTGCTTGGTGCTCGTGGGGACTGATGCCGATCGAAATCGATGAGGTGCTAAGACGTGCCGATCAAGGCGTAACAGAGCCTTATATTTGTCGGGGCGCTGACGGTAGAATCTATTTTGTAAAAGGCCGGGGAGCTGGTTACGATTCGCTGGTCAAAGAATGGATCGCCGGCAAGTTGGCGCTTCGGATGGGCTTGCCCGTTCCGCGATTTTGTATCGTCGCGGTTCCGCACGAGCTTTTTGAAGCGGGTCGTAATGGAGCATTGCGGGACCTTGGATCAGGACTTCTATTCGGCTCTGAGAGTGTTGAGAGCGCCAACGAAATCTCATTCACCAACGTGCAGAAGGCGACGGCTGAGCTGAAGCGCGATGTTGCTGCGTTTGATTGGTGGATCCGGAATGGTGATCGCACCCTGAGTGACACTGGTGGTAATCCCAACATCCTCTGGTCGGAGACAGATCGGCGGATGACGGTGATTGATCACAATCTGGCCTTCGATAAAACGGTAACGCTTCATACACTGCTTGAAAGTCATATATTTCGCAGCGCGCTGATCGAGATCTGTGATCGGACTGAGCTGCAGAGCCACTACGGCGACCTGTTTGAGGATGCCTTGCTGGGGTTGCCAGAGATCCTTGGTGACATCCCGGATCGATGGCACTATGTAGACGACGCCTGCACGGTCGACATTTCCTTGTCGCTGCATCATGTCGAGGACACCTTGAGGCGTCACAGAGTGCCAGGTTTTTGGGAACGAACATGAAAAAGCATGCTGTCAGCTATGCGATTATCCGTTTCCAGCCCCATGTTGAAACGGAAGAATTCGCAAATATCGGTATCGTGCTGGTCGCGCCACGCATTAGCTTTCTCGATTTCCGGATCGAAGATAGGCGCTTGGGACGGCTAACGAGCTTCTTCGATACCGTCGAGGCTACGACGACTCGTGACGTCCTGAAGAGCTATCATATTGAACTGAAGCGAATTCGTGATCTCGCCGGGCATACGGGCGGTCAGACGAGATTTGAGTTCGAGCTAAGCGATAACGCCGAACACCTGTTCCACGCGCTGACCAAAGATCGTGAGGGAATGATCCGCTTCAGCGAAGTGCGCTTCGCAATGACGGATGATCCCAAGGGCAAGCTCGACGAGTTGTTCAACTATTACGTCAGACGGAACTTCGCCGGCGCGGTTTACCGGGAAGGCCTGCTTGAGAAGCAGGTCCGTGCGCTGTTCAAGCTGCGCGAAATTGGCCGGAACTTCAAGCCTATGACCTTTTCGGATGGCCTTTACTCAGCAAAGTTTCCATTCGTGGAAGTTGTGGAAGACAAGCCATTCAAAGTCTTGAAGCCCATCTATCTGGGTCAGGACGAGCCGACGCGTATTCTGGATCATGGCAACAAGTGGCTGTTCACTATCCAACGCCTAAAGGAAAAGCTCCCACCCGATGTAGTCGTGGCAGTCGAGGGACCCAACGATTCCCCAAAGCGGAAACAGGCTTTCCGTGAAGCTGTGAATTTGTTTCGTGCGAACGACATCAAGGTGGTGGACGCACGAAACGAGAGTGAACTGATCGAGGCGATGGATTGATAAAATCGCGACGATCTCCCCACACAGATAGCTGCGAACACAGCGCACCTTTACATTCCGGGGCAATCGACCTTGCATATGTCAAGGTGCACTGTTGGAAATGCAGCAAGAATACCAATCTAAGGTTGCTTTCGACCTTGTCGTAAAATCCGAAACCATTGCGGAAATCGGGTTAAACCTTGACAGAGGTTTACGTAAACTTGACAGAAACCACGTATTCACACGTTTTTGGTTGGAGTGTAAAGGTCTGGTGACAGCTTATAGGTGTGTTCACCTTGTCAATCACTCTTAGTTCTCTGCCATCAGTTTTGCAGGAGACTGTCATGCGCTCAGGATGAGGGGTCCATAGCTCTCACCACCTGCAAAGCTTATGGGGCAACGCCGAATACATATTTTTCTCACCCGCTGCAGACAGCTTTGCATAACATGCAAGGATGCTTTGCTAACAGTATCAAGCGTCATCGAACAGCCACTCGCCGAGAAGATAATGCACGCGTGATGCCGCCATCGGACAGTGGGTGGAAGCTACGCCGGTTCCTTTTCCCATGAACCGGCGGCCGTGAACCTCCTCTTGCTGTTGTTGAACCCGCTGACAACCGGACACGAAGTCTTAGAAGACTCGTCTATTCGCGATGGGGATGCCTTCCGTGGCCGAGACGTATCGGAGACTGGAACCTCCTGTGCCTCAAATAGCGGCACTGAGGAAAAGCCGTGCCCACAATCTAACGCGGAAGGCTCACCAGTAAACGAAACCGGCGCTGCAATTGAGGGGTCAATTCGGGAATGTTTCCAGAGTAGCGTTCCCGGAGAAAGTTGATCCACTCTTGCTCTACTGCTGAGGCAGAGCCATCTGCAAATACATCTTCCAGCATTTTAACAAAGTCCGTGTCGAACCAACTGTTGAGGACGAGCAAAAAGAGCCGCCGCCTTTCACAACCCAACGCCTCAGACAAAGCATTCACCTTATCCAGCGGAACCTTTCGATCACCGCGGCAAATACCATCGACCACCTCGGTGTTCTGAAAGCCGAGGAGGAGAGTGATCTCCTCCACCTTGTAATCACACTTCTCGATGTGCTCCCGGACGAAGCTGGCCACTTCCAAATTCCGATTCAAACTCATAACATTCCTCCATAACGATTGTATATCAATTATTATAGCAGAATTACATTGGCTAACTTATGGATATAATTATCATTTATCTTTATATGTCAGTAAGCAATTACTTATGTCATTTTATATTTATTCTTATTGTGGATTTACAATATTTATATTAACTTGCAAACATTAACTCATTCTATTACTTGAGGTGATGCGATGGCCCCTTATCGAAATCCACACGCCTCGTTGCGTGTCGGCCAGATCTTAGAGGCCCACCTAGCCAAATCGGAGGTATCGCATAGCGATCTCGCTCAACGACTGAGGGTGTCAAACACTAAGATCATCTACTTCGTCACAGGCAGACACTACTTTCCGCTGGAATTTGCGAAACCTACGGCAAAAGCACTTGGCATTGACTGGGGCGAGCTCACCTACTCCATTCTACTTCAGTTTTTTCCCAAGCCGGACGTAGATGCCGTTTGGGAGGCTATTGCGGCACATCCGTTTCAACATCAGGAAACGATTGAAAGCAGCGAAAACGATGGAAGGCAAGAAAAACAACACAAGAAGAGGAAGAAGCGAAGGAAATCTCGCTAGCACCGCAGCGGGGAAATCACAGGACAAGGCCTTCAATTTCCATGACACAGACGAAAGATGAAACTCAGGCCTTAGCTACCTCGCAGGCTGACATCGATACATGGCGCATACTCAAGAAGGCGCTGAGAACGGGTCTTTCAGACCGCGGCTTCAAAATCGACGCCGAACAAGCATCTCTCATCACGCGCTTTATGTTGGAGCAGATCGAGACAAGCGGGTTACGCATCGTCCCGGTGAAGCCCACCACTGAGATGCAGCAGGCCATCAAGCACGCTCTCGATCCAGGGAAGCGAATGTCGGTCGCATGGGTCAGACCTCGCACGAAACAACGATGGCGCTATCAAGCCGCGATTGATGCGGCTCCTAATTGGCGTCTAGGTTACGAGCTTGACCGCGATGCGGACGATGGACAGCCAAAGCAGTGCGATTAAGCCGCCTCCCCTGCTCCATCTGCTGCCTTCAGATGATCGATCATTATGCCGGGATAGGAGATAGCGTGGACCAGCTCCACCCGCTGCTCAAGCATTCCCTGCGGCAGCGTGCCGTAGCGTTGTGTCATCGTGCCGGGCGTGTGCCCTAGAATGAAGCCGAACTGATCATCAAGAAAGCCGGCACGACGTAGCGCGTCGGCCGCACCGTGCCTGAAGCTATAAAGGGAGAGACCGCGACCTTCCTTCAGCCCGATCTTCGTCAAATAGCGCGGGAAGTCTCGGCTAAAGTCGGCGATCATCTGTCCGCGTTCATTGCGCTCGGCGAGCGGAAAGAGGCGCTTCTGGCCGCGCTCCCTTAGGTCGGCATGGTAGTCGAGCAAGCCGAGTTTCACCAGCTCGGGATGAAGCGGGACGACACGCATAGAGCCATCTGTCTTCACGCTCTTATCTCCCTCCCCCTCGGTGGTGATGTGCATGATCCAATGACCGCGATCCTCCCGCACGTCATCGAGACCCAGTTGTGCAATCTCTGCCGGGCGAGCGCCGGAATAGAGCATTATGAGCGGAACCCAATAACGATGGTCGCGAATCTGCACGTTGCCCGGCTTGCTCCAAAAGCGCGGCGCCTCGTCGCTCTGGCACCCGACAAAGAAGGGCGACTTGAACAGTGCGTTCATTTCTTCAACCGTGAACGGCTTGGTGGTTTTGTCCTTCGACTTCCTCAAGAACATATCGGCGGCAGGGTTTACCGGGAGGTAGCCGTGGTTCGTTAGCCAAGTGCAGAAGGCGCTGAACCCGGATAGGTAGCGGTTGACGGTCGCCGTGCTGATGGTTGGCTTCTTGGCAGTCTCGTTGTGCTTGACGATCTGCGCAAGCTTCATACCGTCGAACACCTTTGTCTCGCTCGCCTTCACCGGATATTGCAGCAAGAGCGCCTTCCACTCGCGGACGGCCTTTTTATCGATCTGATGCACCGGGCATGTGCTCCCGACGTATTCAACGAACAGGCCCACGTCCCGGCGTGCTTGTGCCAGCGTGTCCGACTTAATCTGGTTCGGGTTCTCGCGGGCATATCTCTCGAAAAGCTCCATGATAGTTTCGCCCGGCGCTGCAGCTTCGCGAGCTCTACCGCTTGCCGGCTTGACGATCGGATCTTTCGGAGCCCCCGAGAAGTCTCCTGTGTCACGCTCCAGGGTGCGCTGCAGCCCCTCTATCTCCGCCCGTGTCATCAAGCTGCAGAGCTCGCGGTATTCATCGGATCCCGCGTCGACAAGCAGCCGATGCTGGGCAACAAACTTCTTCACGGCAGGTTCGATCAACTTCGCATCCCCGGCTGTGAGCGCGCTCTTCAGCGCCTTGAGCCGCCGCGCACGAAGGTTTGTGTCATCGGTGCGTGCGCGAAGCATGAGTTCATAGCCGGTGTAGGCGTTAATCATGCCTAAGAAATTCTCGGACGTGATCTCCCCCATATCGATCTGGCGATAGATCTGGTCTAGCTCAGCGTCCATCTGCTGCGGCGTGGGCATAGACCGCTGCTTGCGATCGTAATCGTCTATCGTAGCCTCGTAGTGCTGCCAGACGGCGATCGCCCTGTCGTCCGAGGTTATTTCCCGGCGCGCACGAACCTCTTCGAATTCGGCGCGCCAACCTTCTATTACAGGCCAGAGGCGCTTTTTCGCTTCGTTTTCATCCTTGGAGCGCAGCGACTTTTTGCGCGTGGTGGTGCCGTAATGGCCGACGAGATCGTGCGGGACGTCCAGCCTCGCATAGTAGGTAGCGTTTCGCCGTTCGAGATATGTAACTCTTGCCAAAATTGCCCAGCCGTAGCACTATTCCGGAACACCCAACCGGAACAGTCCTAGAAAATAAGCTGATTGTTTGCAATAGGTTGTTTCGAAACATGGGCTTACTGAAAGTTGGATTACTTTCCAGGTTCCCCAGCCAAAAAATCATTTCATCTTTGGTTATGATGCTTAGGCACCGAACTTCGTTCGCCATCCACGGCGACCTGATGCCCTATGCTTCCCCCGATGGCACAAAGCAGTCGCTCCTCTCCCGGAACATTGGCGTGCAGCCGGCGTTTTCTGGCGTGATAACAAGGAGAACCGATATGGCCGACAAAGATGTGGGTGGGAAGCCGGGGCGTAGTGAGGGCAATCTCGATATTCAGGATGAGGATGTGACACCGATCGAGAGTGAGGCGGCGTTAAAGGGAGATGATGGGGACGATGTCGAAGGCGATGATATGATGTCGGCGGCGGCGCGTCGGGAGGCGGCCCGGCTGAAGGGCGATGTGTTCCTCGTGCGTTCGGATCTCGAAGATGCGGACCAGCGGGAAGCAACGCCCGGCGTGCGCGAGCAGGACTGACGTTCCCTCGAACATGATCTCTGGTCTCTGGCGTGAGCGGCGAAACGGTTTTTGCCGCTCTTTTTTGTGGGCGCTTCGTGCGTGGAGCGCCTCAGGCGGCCGTCAGGAACTTAAGGCGTGACGGTGCGTTTTCTTCCCATGTGCCGGTCTCCGGCGAAACCAGAAGGAGGAAGCCACCATGAACCAGCGTTTCGATCCGAACGAAAAGCGCCCTGCAAATCCGACGTCCTGGCCTGCCGATGATGCGGCGAGAGCCGACGAGGCCCTTCGCACCGATACGGCGACGATGCGGCCGACGACCGGGATCGACCCGGTGACGGCGGCACCGCTGGGCGACCCGCTGTCGCAGCGCCCGCTCGATCCGGCGGCACCCGCCGCGCGGGCACGCCGCAGCAACTGGCCGGTCCTGATCATCCTTCTCGCGGGCCTCGTGCTGGCGCTGCTGGTCTGGCTGCCGGCAGAAATGTCGAACGACGCGTCCGACACCGCGACGCAGCCTGCACCCGCCAGCCAGACGGCAACGCCGCCGGCAGCCGAAGCACCGGCAGCCACGACACCGCCGGCTGCAACGGCTCCCGCTGACACGGCGCCTGCCGCTCCGGCCACGGCGCCTGCCACTCCGGCAACGCCGCCGGCTGCGTCCGACACGGCACCGGCAACCGGCACTGCTCCGGCCACCGGCACGGCTCCGTAACGCTGGCGCCAAGCGCTGAAACTGCGTAAAAAAACGAGAAAGCGAGGCCGGAAGGTCTCGCTTTTTTCGTGGCATGCTTTCAACGCGGCAAAAGCTTTGCAGGCAATCGGCTGGGAACCCAATCATGCTCCCCCTCGCGAGCCAAGAGGTAGATGGCTGCGCACTTCAGTCGTGGCTGACATTCGCTCCGTCGGTGCGAGATGCGGAGCGAGAGCAAGACCATGACCCGGTCAGGCATTCCGGCCGGACATAATCTGCCGGTTGGCCGAACCAAAGCGGCGTTCAGCGGTTTACCTATCTGAAACGACCAGATCGAGGATCAGACGATGATCGAGAAGACCACACGCCGCGAAGAAGACTATCGTGATTACGAGGATCGGGACCTGAAGGACGGCTGGCCCTATGCCGACGACGTCTCCGGTTCGCCGACCGATGTCGCCAACCGCTCCTATGGCGAGACGGCGGAAGGATTCGACGAATCAGGCAATCCCGGTTTCGAGACGTCGGACGAAACGGTTCGGATCGGCCATGGTGGCCCGGATATCCTGCGCGATGACCCGGAAGCCGACACCGACGACGACGGGATGGAGGAGGCTCTGTCCAATGCGCTCGAAGAGCACGAGATCGACACCTCCGCCGTCGAGATCAAGGTTCTGCGCGGCGTCGCCGAATTGACCGGCGAGGTCGAGACGGCAGAGGATCGCCGCGCGGTCGAGGCGCTGGCCTATCGCATCCCCGGCATTTCCAAGGTGCGCAACGATCTGACGACGATTGCGGTCGATGCCGCCTTGCCGAGCGGGCTGGACGGCTAATACAGGGTATCGACGCTCGGTTTCCCGAGACGATAACCTTTTGCAACCCTCTTTGCAGTATGCTGACTGCGCGGTCCCTTGGGCCGCGCAGTTTTGCATGTGCGCACCTTGCATGTGAGGGTCAGGGAGGGGTAATGGAGACCGAGAACACGGCGCGCGGCGCGCCGTTTCAGACGACAGCCTTCGTGACCGGGCTCGGGCGCGGCATCGCCGGGGCGCTTCTCTTTGCCCTGCCCATGCAGATGACGATGGAAATGTGGGATCTGGGCTTTGCCATGGATCGCTTCCGGCTCGCTCTGCTTCTCGTCATCACCGTTCCCCTGCTCGTGGGCATCGCCCATCGCATCGGGTTCGAAAAGACGTTCTCCTGGCGCGAGGATGTTCGCGATGCCATGATCGCCTATGCAATCGGCATTCTCGCCAGCGCGATGATCCTCACTCTGTTCAAGCTGCTGACGCCAGAGACATCACAGCAGGATTTTCTCGGCAAGATCGCGTTGCAGGCCGTTCCGGCCGGCATCGGCGCGCTTCTCGGCCGCAGCCAGCTGGGCGCGGATCCCGACGATGCGGAGGACGCGCCAGACAGCGGCTATGGCGCAGAGCTTTTCATGATGGCGGTGGGTGCTCTTTTTCTCAACCTCAACATGGCGCCGACGGAGGAAATGATCCTGATCTCCTATAAGATGACGCCATGGCACGCGCTGGCGACCATCGGCCTATCGATCCTCGTCATGCACGCCTTCGTCTACACCGTATCGTTCAAGGGCGGACATGCGCTGGAGGATACGCCGGGGTGGCACGCGCTGATCCGGTTCACGCTGCCGGGCTACGTCATCGCGCTTCTGGTCAGCGTCTACTGCCTGTGGAGTTTCGGCAGGCTCGACGGCACCGGCTCCATGCCGACCTTGATGTCCACCATCGTGCTCGGTTTTCCCGGCGCGATCGGCGCGGCCGCCGCGCGGCTGATCCTGTGAGGTTTTCATGGCACGTTCCCGCCGCAAGATCGTCCGCCGCCATCCGCACTGGATCGAGTGGACCACGGGTCTTCTCTCCACCGCGCTCGTAATCACCATGACCGGCATGATCGTCTATCACGGCGTGACGGCCGAGGATGCCGCTCCGGACCTCAGCGTCACCGTCACGGCGCAGCGGCAGACCATTCAGGGCTTCGCGTTGTCCTTCGTCGTCTCCAATGCCGGGAAGAAGACGGCGGCCGGCGTCCCGGTGACGGGGCGGCTGCTGGACGGCGAACGGCAGGCGGTGGAAACGCGGGAGGTAACGATCGATTACGTGCCCGCCCAGTCTCAGGTAGAAGGCGCCCTCTTGTTTTCCGGCGACCCCCGCAGCTATCGGGTCGAACTTCGTGCCTCCGGCTACAGCGATCCCTGACACACCGCTTCTTTGCTTTCGCCTTTAGTGGACACGGTCGGCCATGGCCTTTCGGGTTGCGGCGATGTGCGCGGTCACGGCCTCACGCGCCGTGGCGGGATCGGCATAGACTTCACCATCGAGCGGCCAGACATGGAACTTGACGGCCATGAAGCGTAGGCCGCGTGCGTGCGGCATCAGAGCGCCGACGGCTTCGCCGGCAATCTCAACGATCTGTTTCTGCATGTTTTTCTCCCGCCGCCGTGCCCCGGCAGCCCGTCTCGTCGCAGCAACGACGGTCTGTCGTGTGCTGCGACGGGAGAACGGCAGGCGAGGCCTATCGTTCCCCGGCCGACATCAAACAAACTTGTCCGCAGCGCGAGCTTCGTTTGATGGCAGGCCGAACCGGCAGTCGCGTCTCAGGCGACGAAACGTTCCGGACGATAGGGGCCAAGATCGACGATGGTCGTGCGTTCGCCGGTCATCTTTTCGGCCAGTGCACGGCCGGTGACGGGGCCGAGGGTCATGCCGTGATGGGCATGGCCGAAGGCGAACCACAGGCCTTCGTGCCGCGGCGCCTTGCCGATGATGGGCATCATGTCCGGGGTGCAGGGCCGCGCGCCCATCCACGGCTCCTCGTCCCGGCGCTCGGCCAGCGGGAAGAAGTCGCGGGCGACGCGCTCGGCGCGGGCGAGCTGCACGGGCGTCTTCGGCGCATCGCGGGTAGCAAACTCGGCGCCGGTCGTGAGCCGGATTCCGCGCAGCATCGGCGCGAGGAAATAGCCCTTCTCGGCGTCGAGCACCCAGTTGTTGAGCTGCTCGCCCGCCTGCGTGCCGTAATGCATGTGGTAGCCGCGCTTGACCGCGAGCGGGAAGCGATAGCCGAGCTTGCGGGTGACGGTGTCCGCCCAGGGACCCAGCGCCACGACGACCTCCGCCGCCTCGATCGGGCCGTCCGGCGAGGCGATGCGCCATCCGGGACCCTCCAGAACATGCTCGAGCGTTGCCGCATCGCCCGCAACCAGACGCCCCCCGAGGGATTGGAAATAGGCGAGATAGGCCTTGTTCAGGCTGTGAGGATCGCGGATCGACCAGGGATCGGTCCAGCGCAGGCCGCCGGCTAGGTCGATGCGGATCGAGGGCTCCAGCGCCTTGACGTCGCTTGGCGACAGCTTCTGATGATTGACGCCGAAGCCTGCCGACAGACGCTCGGCCTCCTTATAGGCAGCATCCCGCGCCGCATCCGTGCGAAAGACCTTCATCCAGCCATCGCGCTGGATGAGGTTGTCGGCACCGGATGCCTTGATGAGATCATCATGTTCGGTGATCGAGTTCTCGATCAGCGGGGCATAGAGCCTTGCGATGTGCTGGTGCTGGGTAAAGCCCGAATTCCACCAGTAGCGCACCAGAAACGGCACGAGGCCCGGCAGGGCCTTGAGGTGGTAGTGGGCGTCGATCGTGTTGTTGAGGGCGTAACGGAACAGCGCGCCGAAATCATGCGGGAAGCCGTAGGGCACGACGCCTTCCCGCTGGATGAGGCCGGCATTGCCGAAGGAGGTCTCCTCCCCGGCCCCGCGGCGATCGACGAGCAGAACCGACTTTCCGCGCCGTGCGAGATGGATCGCCGTGGACAGGCCGACAATCCCCGCACCCAGAACCGCCACATCCGTCTTCATCCTGGTCAACTCCCTATTCGCGGCGCGCGTCGCGTCTTTGTGCCTATGTCAGCATTTTCCGGAGGTTCTGCAACAGGTCAGATCGTGAATCCCCCGTTCGGCGACCCTCCCCGCACAACGAAAAAGGGAGCGGCGAACCGCTCCCTTCTCAAGATCATTCATGAGCTCGTTTCATCAAAGCTCAGGTGCGGCGGCGCATGAGGCCGGCGACGAGCGAGATGACGAGGAAAGCAAGAAACAGGAAGAACAGGATCTGCGCGATACCGGCCGACGCGCCAGCAATGCCGCCGAACCCGAGAACACCTGCAATGATAGCAACGACGAGAAAAACAAGTGCGTAGTAAAGCATGACTTCTTCCTCCGATTAACACATGCCAATCAACGCATCACGACATCGTTTGTTCCCTTCATGCTTGCAAAGCCCGGCAGGACGGACGGTGGCTGCGGGCGGTGAATCGTGAAAGCGAGCCGCTGTAACCTTGCGGCCTGACAGACGTTGTCGTGAAGCGCATTCGTCAAAGCTTTGCGCGCACCCAGGGCGAACCCGTTTTTAAGTATTCCTTTACCATAATCGGAGCGCTGGTTCATTTTGACACGCCGCCGCCACAGGATAAGCGGAACTTCACCGTGCAAGAGGCGTTGAGTTCACAATCCATCGAGGCGAGACACCGACATGACCGTACCAAACGCACATATCTGGAAGTCCGTCGCGGCCTCGGCGCGGCCTGCGTCGCGTTCGAATGAAAAGAACCTTCACATCGGTCAGACGCTCAAGGATCTCTACTTCAACGGCAACATGCCGGCGACGGATGGACGGTTCGAGCAATTGCTGGAAGCGCTGGATTCGTCGGAGGATCGCCGCGACCGGCACTGATCGTTTTCCGGCAGACACGAAAAAGGCGGCTGTCAAAAGCCGCCTTTTTTCGTGTCCGGCGCCGGGCGGGCGAAACATCGGCCGCCCGGCGCAACGGGATCAGGGCTTCGGGTTGGCGAGCACGATGCTGCCGGGATCGGCCTTATACGCGGCAGCATCGTAGGCGGGCTGGGTTTCCAGCTGCTCCTTGGTATAGGGCGAATAGATGGTCATCGCGCCCTTGGCGTCCGCCATCACCTGAATATTGGCCGCACTCATCGCCACCGGCTTCTGCGCGATGCCGAGGAAGCCGCCAACATCGATGATATAGGCCTCAAGCTTGCCGTCCTTGGAAAGGATCACGTCGCCGACCTCGCCGATCTTCGTGTCGTCGGCCACCTTCACCGGCGTGCCGATCAGCTTGTCGGCCGATAGCATGGCGGCATCGACCGGCTTCAGCTCGTCCGTGGGCTCGACCGTCGCGGTGGTCGCGGCGTCCGGCGCCAGATCGGGATCGGTCATTTCCGGCGTCGTGCCCGTCTGCGGAATGGCCGGATCGGCGCCGGCAGCGTCCATCGGGACTTCGGTATTCTCAGGCGTCGCGAGCGGCTTGGCCGCGCTGTCGGCCACGGCCGGCGGCGTGGCCGCGGCCGTGTCCTTGGTCACGGCTCCATCCATGACGGCCTTGCGCTGGAAGGCGGGGGCGGCTTCCAAATCCTGCTTGGTCATCGACACAACGAGGATCTTGGACCCATCGCGCTCCGACCACGAGGCGCGATCGAAATTGACGGCCACATCTTTTTCGCCGATGCCGAGAAAGCCGCCGACGCCGACGACGAGCGCTTCGGTTGCGCCGGCCGCGTTGATTACGACATCCTTGACCTCGCCGATCGCCTCGCCCTCCTCATCGACGCCCGTATAGACCGTCTTGCCGATGACGTTGGAGGCGAGCATGTCGTCACCGGCCGCGGCAGCCGCCGGGGCCGTGGCTGCCGGTGCTGCTGCGGGTGCTGCCGGCGTCTGTTGCGCCAGTGCGGTACCGGCGAGCGCGGCAGCAAGAACGGTGCTTGCCAGAAGAGTTTTCAGCATCGGATTGCTCCTTGGAACGTGGGAAGATGAAAGAACGTCGGATGACGGGCCGGGATTGCAAGGCGCGGAAGACGATGTCTGACAAGGCGTCTTGCTGGTTTGAAAGCTGGAAGACCGTGTGAGGGGCGAAACGCATCTTTAAGAAGCGTACCGGCGGCCATCATGGCCGACTTCATGTCGCAGGGCCGATCGTCTCGGCCCGTCCGTGACACTGGAAACGTCGCTGGTCTCGCGCCGTCAGCAGCCACACCGCACTATCCCTTCATCCACACAGCCTCCGAAACGCGGGCAGAGCGGCTTTTGTTCCGCGAGAATGGGACGACGGCCCTGTACCCGGTGTCGATGACCGTTCGGAACAAAAAGGAGGAACGCGCGTTGTAGCTGCGCATTCCGAATGAACCCAAAGAGGAACCGCCAATGCTCGGCACCATTCTCGTGATCGTCCTCGTACTCCTGCTCATCGGCGCATTGCCGACGTGGGGCCACAGCCGCAGCTGGGGCTATGGACCTTCCGGTGGACTGGGCCTGGTGGTCGTTATCCTTCTTGTGTTGGTCCTTATGGGACGCATTTAAAAACCCGGCTTTCCCAGAGGGCCATCCACACTACGTTGAACCGGAGGATATCATTATGAAAAAAGCTCTTCTCGCCGTCGCCCTGATTATGCCGCTCGCAGCCTGCACCCAGACGGAACGCGGCGCCGGCATCGGTGCCGCATCGGGCGCCATCATCGGCGGCGTGGCCACAGGTAACGTCCGTGGCGCAGCGATCGGCGCAGGCGTTGGCGGCCTTGCCGGCGCCCTTATCGGCCAGGCGAACGAACCGGGCCGTTGCATCTATCGCGACCGGAACGGCCGCCGCTATACGGCTTCGTGCTGATCGGATCGATCGGTCATCGACGAAAACGGAAAAACGGGCCTCGGCCCGTTTTTTTGTGTCCACCGTCCGGCTCTCGCTCGATCTCGTGATTGTCCGTCAGCCCTTGCGTGTCTTCTCGACGCTATCGAGTTGCTGCAGCAGATCGAGGAACACGTCGGGAAGAGGCTCCTGCTCGACGGCGTCATAAAACGCTCTCAGCTTCGAAACGATCTGGCTGTTCGGGTCGATGGTTTCTGCACCGTGCGGAGTCGGGCGGGGCTTGGGATCTGTCCTCTCTGCCATGACGTCAGGTCCGTTTCGTCCGAAATCCGGCCGCCCGCGTCCCGGCGCGACCCGTCAGCATCCTCAAAATGATCACGTCGACCTCATGCTTTGTAATTCTTGCCGATCAAACTTTCCACACGACGGGAAACATGGTCAAACGTCCCTGTTTCGACTCGTCGAACGATCAAACACTGTCCGGTTTCGGCGCCAATATATCGAAGGACGTCTTTCATGTCACTTTCCATGCGGATCGCCGCTCACCTTCCCTATGTCCGCCGCTTCTCCCGCGCCATCACGGGCTCGCAGACATCGGGCGACGCCTATGTGGCGGCCGTGCTCGAAGCGCTGATCGCCAATATCGACCTGTTTCCCAAAGCGTCGAGCGACCGGGTCAGCGTCTTCAAGCTCTACTGCTCGCTGTTCGAGACGATCACCATCAAGATCGACGAGGACGCGGTGAACTCGCCCTATGCATGGGAAAAGAAGGCTGCCGCCAATCTGGCGCGGATCTCGCCCGATGCGCGCAAGGCGTTCCTGCTCGTTTCCGTCGAGGGCTTTACTACGGATGAGACGGCGGAAATTCTCGACGTCACGCCGGATGCGGTCGCCGGGCTGATCCAGCAGGCGTCGGCGGACATCGCCCGGCAGGTCGTGACGGACATCCTCATCATCGAGGACGAGCCCCTGATCGCCATGGACATCGAGGATATGGTGCGCAGCCTCGGTCACGGCGTGGCCGGCATCGCTCGCACGCACAGCGAAGCGGTCGAGCTCTTCAAGCGGACGTCGCCGAAGATGGTTCTGGCCGATATCCAGCTCGCGGATGGCAGCTCGGGTATCGATGCAGTGAACGAAATTCTTGCGACGACGACCGTGCCCGTGATCTTCATCACGGCGTTTCCGGAGCGCCTGCTGACGGGCGAAAAGCCCGAGCCCGCCTTCCTCGTCACGAAGCCGTTCAATCCCGACATGGTCAAGGCGCTGATCAGCCAGGCGCTGTTCTTCGATGAGAACGCCCACGCCGGCGAAGCCTGAGCGGGCTTCAGCCCGGCAGCTGCCGTTCCGGCGGCCGGGTGCGGACCTCGTTGAAGATGGTAAGGCCGATGAGCGCGAGCGGCATGGCCAGCATAGCGCCGACGGCACCCCACATCCATGTCCAGAAGATGATGGCGATGAAGATCAGGAACGGGTTGATCTCCAAGCGATGCCCGAGGATCGCCGGGGTCACCAGATTTTCCATGACCAGATGCAGCAGGAAGAAACAGGCCGCCGGCAGCAGCGCCATGATCATGCTGTCATGCGTCATCAGGCCGGCGCAGCTGAGCGCGATCGTCATGGCGGTCACGCCGAGATAAGGAATGAAGCTCGACACGAAGGCGAAGAGGCCCCAGAGAACGGCGCCGGACAGTCCGCCGACAAAGGCGATAAGGGCCGTGATCGTGCCGAGCGAGATATAGATCAGGCTGGCGGTGGAGAAGTAGAAGCCGACCGCGCTCTCCGTGGCGTTCATGACGCGTATGGCCGTCAGACGGCGCTCATGCGTGGCGAAGGCGAGGATGATCGTCTTGCGCAGATGCGTTCGGCCGATGAGAAACAGGCCGAGCGCCGCCAGAAAGATCAGCGTCTGGACGAAGGCGGGTGTGAGACCCGTGGCGACCAGCCCCAGCATGGCGCCGGCATTGGCCATGACCATGTCCGAGATCGCCTTTTCGTTCGCCCCGTTGATGGCGCGCTTCACCCATTCGAACCGCTCGAAGAACGGCAAGAAACGTTGCACCGCATCTTCCAACATGGCTGGCGCCTTGGCGGTCAGCGTCGAGATCGGCTCGATCAGAGCATTAACGAGGAAAAAGACCAGCACCACGAAGACGACGCCGAAAAAGAGGCCGCCGAGCATGGGTGGCAGCCCGAAACGCGAGAGCCGGTCGGCCGCCACACCCAGCACCATGCCGACGACGATCGCCAGCGTGACAGGCATGAGGATCGATTCAAGCGTGTAGATCACGCCGGACATCAGGATGACGAAGGTGCCGACGATGCTCCAGGCGACGACGAGATCAAGGCCGGTCTTCGGATCGACGAGCGCCGTCGCCTCGGATGGAGGTGGGTTCTCGATCTGCGCTTTCTTCCGTGCCTTGAACAGGGCTCGCTCCGGTATGGCAGCATTCATGATGGACCTCCACTCGCAACGAGCGCGGGCCGAAAGCTGCCGCGGTATCTTGCCTCGCCCCGGCAATCCGCCGTCTTGCAACATTTCCGTTGAATAGATCGGCTAGGCGGGACGCCAGTCAATTCGGAAGCGTAAGAAAAGTTCCCGTAACGCCATGATCGCCCGTCATTTTCCACCAAAAATGGTGTTTTTCAGCGCACTTTGAGCCGTTGAGGAGATCAGTATTTTTCCGGCGGAAAGATGCGCAAGGTCAGGGAGAAAAGGCCGAGACCGAGGAGAACGACGAGCAGCGTGTTCGCCACGTCGTCGGATGTGGCGGAGACGACGCCGACGGCGAGTGCGGCGCAGACGAGCAGAATCAGGCCGAGCCTGGGCAGCCAGTAAAGCATGGGAGCGTCCTTCGATGTCTGGAAACGTTAATTCTGGCCTAACAACGGCGCGATTCGGCGAATTGTTCCCAAGCTTTCGCGAGGCTTGTGATCCGGGGCATTTTCAGCGCCGTACGTCTCCGCGAACGAAGAACCGAGAGCCCGCGCCATGCACAGACTGCTCCTCTCCATGACACTCTCCTTAAGCTTCGGAACGGCGGCATTCGCTGCCGGCATGACCGAGGCCGAGATTCGCGAAAAGATCATCGGACACACGATCTATCTCGAAGCCCCGATGGGAGGCGAGTTTCCGCTCAACTACCGCACGTCGGGCGTGGTCGACGGGGATGGAAAGGCGCTCGGGATCGGCAAGCTGATCCAGCCGAGCGACATTGGCAAATGGTGGATCGCCGACGACAAGCTCTGCCAGCAGTTCAACACCTGGTACAAGGGTGCGAAGATGTGCTTCGACCTGACCGCGACCGGCGCCGACAAGGTGAAGTGGGTGCGCGACAATGGCGAGAGCGGCGTGGCGCGGATCGGGAACTAGGGGCGGAACCGGGCGACGGTGTCGCCGCCCGGTGTTTTCGCTTCAGAGCGCGGCGATGACGATGACTTCGACGAGGTATTCCGGGGTCGCGAGCTTGGCTTCGCCGGTGGCGCGGGCGGGAGTGTTGCCCTGCGGTGCCCACTTGTCCCAGACGGCGTTCATCTTCGGGAAGTCGGCCATGTCGGCCAGCCAGATGGTGGCGTTGAGGATGCGGGTCTTGTCGGTGCCGGCCTGTTCCAGCAGGCGATCGACAGAGGCCAGCGCCTGGCTCGTCTGGGTCGCGACGTCGTCGCCAGCATTGCCGACCTGGCCGGCGAGATAGACAGTGCCGTTGTGAACGACGGCCTGGCTCATGCGCGGGCCGGTCTCGAAGCGTGTGATATCCATCGTGAAATTCCTCTTGCTCGAATGCGTTGACGCCGAAGCGCAGACGCCCCGGGGCTTACAGGAGAACGGGCCTCAGGAAAACCGTCAGGCTGAAAGTTCGTCGCGTTCAGGCGTTTAAACCGGCTCAGGTGACGGAGGGAATTCGAGCCGCACGCGCGTCCCCTCCCCGGGCTGCGAATCCACCGTCAATGCGGCATCGTGCAGTTCGGCGATGCGCTCCACGATCTTCAGGCCGACGCCAAGCGCGTCCGAACTCTTGATCCGGCCGCCATCGAGGATGTGGCTCGGCGACCGGCCGAAGCCGGGGCCGTCGTCGGCCACTTCCAGAAGGCCCGTTTGCGCGGTCCGCACCGAGATGCGCGTTCCCTTCGGCGTATGCTTGACCGCGTTCTCGACGAGATTGCTGATGGTGTTTTCGACCAGTGCCGGCACGGCGCGGATCTCGCCGCCGCCTTCCTCCACGAATTCGAGCGTGCGGCCGCTGTTGAAGACGAAGGGCGCGAGCTGGGCGACGACATCGCTCGCCAGCCCCGCCAGCGAGACCGGCTTGAACGAGGCGGCATCGACCACGTCGAGTCTGGCGAGCGAGGTCAGCTGCTCCAGCATGTGGGTCAACGCCTCCAGGTCCTTTTCGGCCTTGCGCGCGCGGGGGTCGTCGATCCGCTCCAGTTCCATGCGGACGACGGCGACGGGCGTGCGGATTTCGTGCGCGATCGATGTGGAGAAGATTTTTTGCGCCTGGATCAGGTCTGCCACCCGCACCAAGAGCCGGTTGACCGCATTGGCGAAATTGGCGATCTCGCGCGGCATGCCCTCCGTCGAGAGCGGGCTGAAGGCCGCGCGGGGATCGATGCGGTCCGCCGCCTTGCCGGCTTCGACCACAGGCTTCAGGGCGCGCCGGACGGAGAGAATGGTGGCGCCGGCGACGAGCCCGAACATCAGCGGCATGGGGATGATCAAGTGGTCGCGCAGCTCGTGCAACAGCACGCTGGTCACGAAGCCGTGGGGATCGCGCAGAACCGCGAGCTCCACGAACACCTCCTGCGTGCCAAAGCGGAACGAGCGTCCGCCGGCGACGCTGAGTGGTTTGCCGGGCGCGATCTCGCGCTGCCAGAAGGTCGGCGGGTTGATCTCGATCGGCAGGAAGTGGCGCTGGCAGAGAGCCTCGCAATTGGAAAACAGGACCTCGCCGGCGGAGGTGCGGACCCGAACAAAGATGTCGCCGTCGGTCTCGTCCTCGCGCATCGTATAGCGCTCGGCGAGCGCCGCCGGCATCTGGAAGGAGATGCGGTCCTTGGCGACGACGATGCCTTCGGCCAGCGTCTCCGCCTCCTGACCGATCAGGAAGCCACCCAGATCCGCATCGTTCGACCAGTATTCTGCGAGCACGATGCCGAACTCCAGCATCATGGCGAGCACCGTGAAGGTGACGATGCGCAGCGAGACGATGCCGATCAGCGAGCGATCCCGCACCGGGTTCATGGCGCGGCCTGCAGCATGTAGCCGACGCCGCGCACGGTAACGAGATCGGCGCCGGCATCAAACGGCAACAGTTTCTTGCGCAGCCGCGAAACGGCAAGCTCCAGCGCGTTGGCGGTCATCTCCTCGCCGAATTCCGACAGCGCCAGCTCCAGCTTGCGCTTCTGCACCACCCGGCCGGCATCGCGCATCAGCAATTCGGCCAGAGCCCGCTCGCGCGGCGGCAACGCGACGATGGTGCCGCTGCAGGAAAGCTCCGCCATAGCGGGGTCATAGCGCAGGTGGCCGCATTCCAGCACCGGCTGCAGCGATGTCGGGCTGCGCCGCAGCATGGCGCGGCAGCGGGCGAGAAACTCGCGGTGGTGGAACGGCTTGACGAGATAATCGTCCGCCCCCGCATCCAGTCCCTCGATCCGCTCCTCGATCGAGCCGCGCGCGGTGATGACGAGAACCGGCAGGTCCTTGTAGGTCTTGCGGATCTGGCGCAGCAGCTCGATCCCGTTGCCGTCGGGCAGACCGAGATCGAGGAGGATGAGGTCGTGCTCGCGCAAGGTCAGTGTCACCGTGGCGTCGGCGATCGTCGTCACGACATCGAGCCGCCAGCCGGCCTCGCGGACGGTTTCGCCCAGAAGCTCGGCGAGCCGGGGACTGTCTTCAACCAGCAGCAGCCGCATGCATCATGTCTCACGGTTTGGAAAGGCTAAGCGGAACACAAGCGGACCGTATCAGCTTTTGCAGCCGACGACAGCGCCTGCCGCATCATCGTTGCGGGTCGCTGCCCATGGAGGCCGCGACGACATCACCGGTCATCGGGTCCATGACGACATCGGCCTGTAGGCGGCGCGCCGTCAGGGCCTCGATCTCGTAACAGGAGCCGTTGACCTCGACATGGCGGACATCGGGATAGCCCGCGGCGACGGCCTTGCGCGAGATGGCCTCGCGGCTCATCCAGTGCGCCTGCGGCTCGCGCGTGCACTCCGCCCTTGCGCCACCGGCCAGCGCCGTGCCTGCGGGAAGTGCGAGGGGCAGAAGATGAAGCACAAGACGGAGCAGGCGGCGCATCAGCAATCTCCAGGGCCGGACACCTGGAGATATGCCGATCTCTTGCCGTCATCCGGCTGTCGGCCGACGCGCGAAATGCGCGTCAAGCGGCCGGTGCGGAGGGCGGCGCGTCATCGAGCGGGTGGTAGCAGGCGAAACGATGGTCCACCGGGCCATCGAGTGCCGGCATCGCCTCGCGGCAGAGATCCGTCGCGCGCCAGCAGCGCGGGTTGAACGGACAGCCGCTCGGCGGCTTCAGCGGCGACGGAAGCTCGCCCTGCAACTGGATGCGCTGGCGCTGACCTTCCGGATTGGCGACCGGGGTCGCCGACAGGATGGCTGCGGTATAGGGGTGCTGCGGGTTGGTGAACACGCTTTCGGCCGTTCCCGTTTCCACCGGGCGACCGAGATACATGACCATGATGTCGTCGGCGATGTGGCGTACGACCGAGAGGCCGTGGGAGATGAAGAGATAGGCAAGACCCATCTCCTTCTGCAGGTCCATCAACAGGTTGAGCACCTGTGCCTGGATCGACAGGTCGAGCGCCGACACCGGTTCGTCCAGCACCAGCACCTTCGGCCGCAGCATCAGCGCGCGCGCGATGGCGATGCGCTGGCGCTGGCCGCCGGAGAACATATGCGGGTAACGGTCGTAATGCTCGGGCCGCAGGCCGACCTTGCGCATCATCTCCTCCACCTTGGCGCGGCGCGTGGCGGCGTCGTCGGTGGTGTTGATCTTCAGCGGCTCTTCGAGCAGGGAGCCGACCTTCTGGCGCGGATTGAGCGAGCCATAGGGATTCTGGAAGACGATCTGCACGAGGCTGCGCAGCGAAGCATCGCCGACGCGTGCCGGCTTGCCGTCGATCAGCAGTTCGCCGCCGCTCGGGTCCTCGATCATGGTGACGAGCCGGGCGAGCGTGGATTTGCCGCAGCCGCTTTCGCCGACGACCGCCAGCGTGCGTCCGGAATGCAGCGAGAAGGACACGCCGTTCAAGGCCCGCACGGTCGCCGCCGGTTTGAACATGCCGCGGGAAACGGAATAGAAGCGCTGGAGGTCGTGGCCTTCGAGGACCGGCCTCTGTGCCGTCACGGTCTCGCTCATCGGATGCCCTCCCCTGCCAGTTCGACGGACATCGTCGGGTGGTTCTGCGGAATGCCTTCAATCAGCGGGTAGTTGCATAGCGCGCGGCCGAGCTCGGGGCCCTGACGCATAACGGAGCGCGAACAGAGATCCGTGGCGAAGGCGCAGCGCGGCGAGAACAGACAGCCCTGCGGGCGATCGTGCTGGCCCGGCACGACGCCGAGAATGGAGGGAAGCCGCTCGCCGATCTGGGCGCGCTCGGGCAGCGAGGCGAGAAGGGCCGCGGTGTAGGGGTGATGCGGATCGCGGAAGAGCGCCTTGACCGGCTGCTCCTCGACCTTCTGGCCGGCATACTGCACCTGCACGCGCTCGGCCGTTTCCGCGACCACGCCCATGTCGTGGGTGATCAGCACCAGCGCCATGCCGTTTTCCTTCTGCAGGCGAACGAGCAGGTCGAGGATCTGGGCCTGGATGGTCACGTCGAGCGCCGTCGTCGGCTCGTCAGCAATCAGGAGCTTCGGATTGCAGGAGAGCGCCATGGCGATCATGACGCGCTGGCTCATGCCGCCCGACATCTGGTGCGGGAAGTTCGACAGGCGGTCTTCCGGCGAGGGAATGCCGACGAGCTTGAGAAGCTCGATCGAGCGGGCGCGGCGCGCGGCGCGGTCGAGACCCATGTGGATGCGCAGGCTCTCGCCCAGCTGGAAGCCGACCGTGAAGCATGGATTGAGGCTCGACATCGGCTCCTGGAAGATCATCGCCATGTCCTTGCCGATGATCTTGCGCCGGTTGCGGGGCGAGAGCTTTAGCAGGTCCTGGCCGTTGAAGGACATGCGGTCGGCGGTGATCTTCGCGGTCCAGGGCAGAAGGCCCATGACGGCGAGCATGGAGACGGACTTGCCGGAGCCGCTTTCGCCGACGATCGACAGGATTTCGCCGGTGTCGCAGGTCAGCGAGACGCCATCCACCGCGCGGAAGGTGCCGGTGGAGGTCTGGAACTCGACGGTGAGGTTCTGGATATCGAGAAGCGGCATCAGGACCTCTTCAGTTTGGGATCGAGCGCATCGCGCAGGCCGTCGCCCATCAGGTTGATGGCGAGCACGGTGATGAGAATGGCAAGGCCGGGAAAGGTCACGACCCACCAGGCGCGCTGGATGAATTCGCGCGCTTCGGCCAGCATCGTGCCCCATTCCGGCGTTGGCGGCTGGGCGCCCATGCCGAGGAAGCCGAGGGCCGCGGCGTCCAGAATGGCGGCGGAAAAGGCCAGCGTCGCCTGCACGATCAGCGGCGCCAGACAGTTCGGCAGAATGGTGACGAACATGATGCGCAGCGTGCCGGCGCCGGCGACCTGGCTGCCGATGACATAGTCCTTGTTGCGCTCCGTCATGACGGAGGCGCGGGTCAGGCGCACGAAATGCGGCAGGTTGACGAGCGCGATGGCGATCATGGCGTTGACCAGACCGGGGCCGAGCACGGCGACGAGGACCAGCGCCAGCAGCAGCGACGGAAAGGCGAGGATGATATCCATCAGCCGCATGATGATGGTGTCGACCTTGCCACGGAAGAAACCGGCGACGAGGCCGACGAGGACACCGACGACCACCGACAGGGTGACGACGATGAGGCCGACGAACAGCGAGAAGCGCGCGCCGTACATCAGACGGGTCAGGATATCCCGGCCGACCGGATCGGTGCCGAGAAGATATTCGGCGCGGCCGCCTTCGGCAAAGACCGGCGGCAGCAGGAGAACGTCGCGGTTCTGAATGATCGGATCATGGGTGGTCAGCAGCGGCGCGAAGATCGCCATCAAAAGGATGATCACGAAGATGCCGAGCCCGAGCACGGCGCCGCGATTGCTGGAGAAGTAGAACCAGAACTCGGCAAAGCCGGAGGGCGGCGCCGACGGGGCGGCGGCGGCCGCTGCGGGGGATACGGATTTGGTTTCGACGGATGACATCGGTCGCGTCTCCTATCGCCGGATGCGGGGATTCGCCCAACCGTAGAGAAGGTCGACGATCAGATTGACGAACATGATCACGAGCGTGATCATCATGAGGCCACCCTGGACGACGGCATAGTCGCGTTTGAACACGCTATCGACCATCCACTTGCCGATGCCCGGCCAGGAGAAGATGCTTTCGGTCAGGATCGCGCCGCCGAGCAGCACGCCGATCTGCAGGCCGATGGTGGTGATGACCGGGATCATGGCGTTGCGCAGCGCGTGAACGCCGATGATGCGGAAGGGCGACATGCCCTTGGAGCGGGCGGTGCGGACATAGTCCTCGGAGAGAACTTCGAGCATGGCGGACCGCGTCTGGCGGGCGATGACGGCGAGCGGAATGGTGGCGAGCACGATCGTCGGCAGGATCATGTGGCTGACGGCGGAGCCGAACGCGCCCTTCTGGCCGGACAGGAGACTGTCGATCAGCATGAAGCCGGTGACGGGCGGGAAGAAATAGAGAAACGAGATGCGGCCCGAGACAGGCGTCCAGCCGAGCGTTCCCGAGAAGAAGATGATCAGCAGCAGGCCCCACCAGAAGATCGGCATGGAATAGCCGACGAGCGCCGTGCCCATGATGGTCTGGTCGAGCCAGGTGCCGCGCTTGACCGCCGCCACCACGCCTGCCGGGATCCCGAGACAGACCGCGAGGATGATGGCACAGATCGCCAGCTCCATGGTCGCCGGAAACAGCGTCATGAAGTCATCGATGACAGGTCGTTTCGAGATGATGGAGCGTCCGAAATCACCCTGCAGCAGGCCGAACAGATAGTCGAAATACTGGACGTACATCGGCCGGTCGAGCCCGAGCTCCGCCATGATCTGCGCATGCCGCTCCGGCGCCATGACGCGCTCTCCGGAGAGCAGCATGACGGGATCGCCGGGAAGCAGGCGGATGAAGGAGAAGGCGATGATGGATACCCCGACGAAGGTCGGGACGAGGACGGCGAGCCGCCCGAGAATGAAGCGCAGCATGAGCGTTCCGTAAGATTGCAAAACCGGCGGCCCGAAAACAATCGGACCGCCGGAGACACCGCGGATGCGGCTGGTGTGGCGATATTACTCGGCGATATCAACGCCGTCGAAGCGGTGGATGCCGAGCGGATCCTGAACGAAGCCCGAGACCTTCTTGCTCATCGGCATGAAGACCAGGGAATGGTCGATCGTGTTCCAGGGGGCTTCCTTCTTGAATACGAGCTGCGCCTGCTGGTAGAGCTTGGTGCGCTCTGCCTGGTCCGGCGTCAGCTTGGCCTTCTTGACGAGATCGTCGAACTCCTTGTTGCACCACTGCGCGCGATTGTTGCCGCCGACCGCGGTGCAGCCGAGCAGCGTGTCGAGGAAGTTGTCCGGGTCACCGTTGTCGCCGGTCCAGCCGAGGATGACTGCGCCGTCGCGGGCCTTGTCGGAGGAGAGCTTCAGGTATTCGGCCCATTCGTAGGACACGATTTCGACCTCGACGCCGATCTTGGCCAGGTCGGCCTGCATGAGTTCGGCCGCACGGCGGGCGTTCAGCATGTAGGGACGCGACACGGGCATGGCCCAGATCTTCATCTTGAGGTTGGAGACGCCGGCGTCTTCCAGCATCTTCTTGGCCGCTTCCGGATCGTACTTGTCGTCCTCGACGGCGTCGTTGTAGGACCACATCGTCGGCGGGATCGGGTTCTTGGCGACGGTCGCGGCGCCCTGGAAGACGGCGTCGACGATGGCCTGCTTGTTGACGGCCATGTTGAGCGCCTTGCGCACTTCGGGCTTGTCGAACGGTGCAACCAGCGTGTTGTAGGCGAGGTAGGAGACGTTCAGGCCTTCTTCCTTGAGGACCGTGAGGTTTTCATCCTTCTGCAACTCGGCGACGTCGGCAGCGTTCGGATACGGCATGATGTGGCATTCGCCGGCCTTCAGCTTCTGCGCGCGCACGGCGGCATCCGTCGTGATGGCGAAGACGAGATCGTCGATCTTCTGCTTGCCGCCCCAGTAGTCGGGGTTGGCCTTGTAGCGGATGGCCGCGTCGGCCTGATAGGCGACGAAGGTGTAGGGACCGGTGCCGAGCGGCTGCTGGTTCATCAGTTCCATCTTGCCGTCGGCCTGCAGCTTGTCGGCATATTCCTTGGAATAGATGGAGGCGAAGTCCATGCCCAGATTGGCGAGGAAGGGCGCTTCCGACTTGTTGAGAACGAACTTGACGGTGAGGTCGTCGACCTTCTCGATGGACTTGATCAGCTCGGGAAAGCCCATGCCGCTGAAGTATTCGTAGGTCCCGCCGGCGACATACTTGTTCCAGGGATTGTCGGTCTTGTACTGGCGCTCGAACGAGAAGATGACGTCGTCGGCATTCAGCTCGCGGGTGGGCGTGAAGAAGTCGGTGGTCTGGAACTTGATGCCGGGACGCAGCTTGAACGTATATTCGGTGCCGTCAGCCGACATGTCCCAGCTCTCGGCCAGACCCGGCTCGATTTCCGTGCTGCCTTTCTTGAACTCGACGAGGCGGTTGTAGACCGTGCGCGAGGAGGCATCGAACGTGGTGCCGGCCGTGTAGAGCGCGGAGTCGAAACCTTCGGGCGAGCCCTCGGAGCAATAAACCAGCGTCTTCGACCAGGCACTGCCGGCCATCAGCGTCGCGACAGCCGTCGCCGCGAGAAGAGTAGAGAGCTTTTTCATCACCGTTTTTCCCAGTTTTCTTGTGTTCTCTTGAAACATTCTTATTCGCAAATGATCCGGATCGCAGCCGCAACCGGTCAGACCGGAAAGGAACGACATTTGCCGCGGCAATGCAATAACCAGCTCCATTCTTTTGTCCAGTTGGAAAATTTATCCAAGATATAAGACATCTACGCTATGTCATTCCGGATTTTCGCCTCTGCGCGGCGCAGGCTTTGCGGCACGGGCTTTCGCATCCCTCGGGCTTCAGAACGGCTGTCCGGCCGGCCGGGACCGGTTTCCGCTCCGACGGCGAGCGCCCTACCGGCCGCGCGCTTCACGCCGCGAAAGCGCCGTGTGTTTCCGATTATGCGCGGGAACTACCTTTTTTAGGGGAGTTGCCAAGCGCAGAATGCCCGCTAAGCTCGTATTTCGGAGCAGGGGGGCCTCATCGACGTGGACGCGTTGCTGGACAGTTGCAGACGCTACGACTTCCAGAAGGATCTCGAGAAGGCGTTGAACCGCGTCGATTTCTTCCGGATCTTCCACATGCTGGCGCTTGGTGCCGGGTTCGATCACTTCGGCGTGTTGCAGCTCGGCCAGGAGGCGGAGCCCGCCCTTCTGACCAACCGGCTGGTGCTGCACGACCTGCCGCCCGGGCTGACGGAAGAGTACGACCGGCGCTACCGACTTTCCGAGTGCCTTCTGCTCAAGAGCCTCCACGCCTCCACCGTGCCCTCCGTCTGGTCGGCCTCCCTGGACGACGCGGCGAGCGCGAATGTGGGGACGGATTTTCTGGCGCAGATCGGCTTCGATCTCGTCGCCTGCGTTCCCGTCCACAGCATCGTCGGCACACGCTATGTCGTGTTGTATTTCGGGGATAACGACGACATCGATCGTACCCGCCATGTCGAGCTCTGCTACAACTCGATCACCGCATTCGACTATTTCTACCGCTTCGTGCTGGCAACACGGGCCGGAATGGGGCTGACGGCGCGGGAAACGGAAATTCTCCGGTGGATTTCACATGGAAAGACGGCGAGCGAAATTGCCCTCATCGTCTCGGTTTCCGAACATACGATCAACTCGCATACGGCGACGATCCTGAAGAAACTCGATGTCGTCAATCGGACGCAAATGGTTGCCAAAGCCATTCGGGAACAAATTATACGATGACCGTATTTGGCGTCGATCGAACCCCGAACGACTTAAAACCGCGATTATTTTAAATATTTAAAGATGATGGAACATTCATACCGATGCCTACACCTGTCCACGTTCTCCTGATCGACGACGAACCCGCCGAGCATGTGATTCTCCGGCGATTGATGAGCAAGGTTCAGGCCTTTGCCATCCAACTGCATTACTGCGAGACGATCGAGTCCGCGCTCTACCTCATGGATCTGGGCACGCCGGTGTCCATGGTGCTGGTCGACAACCGGCTGCCGCCGCATGGCGATTTCCGCGAGACGGTGCCGCAAATCCGCCAGAAGGGCTTCATCGGCCCGGTCGGCGTGATCTCCGGCTCGCTGGACGACGCCTATTTCCAATCCTTCCAGGAATACGGCGTCGATTTCCGGCTCGACAAGGCGGAACTCGATCCTACCGCCATCGAATTCCTGCTGCAGGAATATCTGGTGAAGTCCTGAAACGGAAACGACGCGTCTGCGGGAGACGCGTCGTTCCTCATTCAAGCGTATCGTCCGCGAGAGCCGATGAGTCAGCCGTCTTTCAGGCCGCCGTCTGGGGCTGCGCTGCCGGGGCGACGTAGGGAAGCGGGTCGAGACCGAGCAGGAAGTTGATCTGCGGGCGCGCCTTGACCAGATCGTCGATCGAGTATTGCGAAAGCACGTCGAAGAAGGCGTTCAGCGCCTTTCGCAGGGCCGTGTTCAGGCCGCAGCTATCGACCAGCGGGCAATCCACTTCACCGGCATCGAAGCATTCGGCCATCGAGAAGCTGTCTTCCGTCACCTTGACGACATCGAACAGCGTGATCTGCGAGGCGGGCTTGGGCAGGCGCACGCCACCATTGCGGCCGCGGACGGTTTCCACGAGGCCGGCCTTGTTCAACGGCTGAAGAATTTTGAAGAGGAACAGTTCGGACACGCCGTAGGCCCTGGCGATTTCCGGAATGCGGCTCAGATGGCCCTCGTTTGCGGCACAATACATCAGCATGCGAACGGCGTAATTGGTCTGCTTGGTCAGGCGCATTCTTCACTCCGATGCTCGGACGCAGGCGAATCCCAGATCGCCACTCCCTGTCTCGCCTACATATAGAACGCCTGCCAGTTTGGAACAATTCCAAAAAGACGAATTGTCGAGAAAGATGCTCATGAAAAAAGGGCCCCTTGCGAGGGCCCTTCCACGACAGTCGCAGAGACCGGTCCTACTTCATCGTCGGCATGACGAATTCGGCGCCGTCCTTGATGCCGGAGGGCCAGCGGCTGGTGATCGTCTTGGTGCGGGTCCAGAACTTGATCGAATCCGTGCCGTGCTGGTTGAGGTCGCCGAAGGACGAGGACTTCCAGCCGCCGAAGGAGTGGTAGGCGAGCGGAACGGGGATCGGCACGTTGACGCCGACCATGCCGATATTGATGCGCGAGGCGAAGTCGCGGGCCGCATCGCCGTCGCGGGTGTAGATCGCGACACCGTTGCCGTATTCGTGCTTCATCGGCAGGTCGAGCGCTTCCTCGTAGGTCTTGGCGCGGACGACGGAGAGGACGGGGCCGAAGATTTCGGTCTTGTAGATGTCCATGTCCGGCGTGACATTGTCGAACAGGCAGCCGCCGACGAAATAGCCGTCCTCATAGCCCTGCAGCTTGAAGCCGCGGCCATCGACCACGAGATCGGCGCCAGCCTCCACGCCCTTGTCGATGAGGCCGAGAATGCGGTCGCGCGCTTCCCGGGTCACGACCGGGCCGAGATCGGCCTTGTCGTCGGTATAGGGGCCGATGCGCAAGCTCTCGACCATGGGCGTCAGCTTTTCGATCAGCCGGTTGGCGGTCTCCTCGCCGACGGGAACGGCAACGGAGATCGCCATGCAGCGCTCGCCGGCCGAGCCGTAGCCGGCGCCCATCAGGGCGTTTGCCGCCTGATCCAGATCGGCATCCGGCATGATGATCATGTGGTTCTTGGCGCCGCCGAAGCACTGGGCGCGCTTGCCGTTCATCGCCGCCGTGCCATAGACGTAGCGGGCGATCGGCGTGGAGCCGACGAAGGAGACGGCGGAGATGTCGGGATGCGTCAGGATCGCATCAACCGCGCCCTTGTCGCCATTGACGACGTTGAGGATGCCGGCCGGCAGGCCGGCCTCGATCATCAGTTCGGCCAGACGGATCGGCACGGAGGGATCGCGCTCCGACGGCTTCAGGATGAAGGCATTGCCGCAGGCAATCGCCGGGGCGAACATCCACATCGGGATCATGCCCGGAAAGTTGAACGGCGTGATGCCCGCACCGATGCCGACCGGCTGGCGGATCGAATACATATCGATGTTCGGGCCTGCGCCTTCGGTGAACTCGCTCTTCGACAGATGCGGGATGCCGATGACGAATTCGCAGACCTCGAGGCCGCGGACGATATCGCCCTTGGCGTCATCGATGGTCTTGCCGTGTTCGCGCGAGAGCGTTTCGGCCAGGCTGTCCATGTTGTCGTTCAGGAGCTGGACGAACTTCATGAAGACGCGGGCGCGGCGCTGCGGGTTGGTGGCCGCCCATTTCGGCTGCGCGGCCTTGGCATTCTCGACGGCTGCCGCCAGTTCGGCATCGCTGGCAAGCGCCACCTTGCCCTGGATCTCGCCGGTTGCCGGGTTGAAGATGTTGCTCGTGCGTCCGCTCGTGCCGGCAACCGTTTTGCCGCCGATGAAATGGCCGATCTCGTACATGCTGTCTCCTCCAGATTGTCATTGCTGTTACGAGGACGATCGCACTACAGTCTACACAAATCAACGTGCGAAATTCAGGAACTGTTGTGCGGAAATCGACACAAGACAGGCGGATGGCATGAACTGGGACGATGTGCGGATGTTTCTCGCGATCGCCCGAACGGGGCAGATCCTCTCGGCATCCAAGCGGGTGGGCGTCAACCATGCGACGCTCAGCCGGCGGGTGACGGCGCTGGAGGAGGCGCTGAAGACGCGGCTTCTCGTGCGGCGGACCAATGGCTGCGAGTTGACGGCGGAGGGCGAGGTCTTCTTTCACGCCGCCGAGCGGATGGAGACGGAGATGCTGGCGGCGCAGGCGCATGTCGGCCGGGTCGATACCGCCGTTGCCGGCACGGTGCGGATCGGCGCGCCGGACGGTTTCGGCGTCTCCTTCCTCGCGCCGCGCCTCGGGCGGCTGACGGCGCGTTTTCCGGCCTTGCGCATCCAGCTCGTGCCGGTGCCGCGCTCCTTCTCGCTGTCACAGCGAGAGGCGGATATCGCTATCACGCTCGAGCGTCCCGAGCAGGGACGTCTCGTCTCGTCCAAGCTGACCGATTACACGCTCGGCATCTACGCGTCCGACGCCTACCTGCAGGAGAACGGCACGCCCGACAGCATCGAGGCGCTGAAGCGACATCGGCGGATCGGCTATGTCGAGGATCTTCTCTGGACGGCCTCGCTCGATTTCACCGGCGAAGTGATGCGCAACTGGGATGCGGGCTTCGAGATTTCGAGTGCCACGGGGCAGACGGAGGCCGTGCGGTCCGGCGCCGGCATCGGCATCCTGCACAACTACATCGCGCGCCAGCATGGAGAACTCTGCCGCATCCTGCCCGAGGCGACGATCCGGCGGGCCTACTGGACGACCTATCACGAGAGTGCGCGGGACCTGCTGCGCGTGCGGACGGTGGCCGATTTCCTGCAGGAGCTCGTCGCTGCGGAGCATGCGATCTTCGTCTGAGCGATCCGGCATCAGCGGATCATGCGGTGCGTCGCGCCTTCGGGCATCCTGGCAATTCCGGCCTTGCCGGCCGGAATTGCCAGACGAACTGCGCACATCATGCACGTCATCCAACATTGTTTTCGAGCTGCGCGTCATGCGCCTCGGTTCTGCATCGAACATGGTAACCATAGCGGCGGAAACGTAAACGGGATCTTAATCGGACCACCGTCCGGCATGCTGCGCCGCGTTAAAGGTTAATACCCGGTGAACGCGAGGATGTGACTTATGGGGGGATGAGCCACGGATGTCATGCGCCTCATGCCGAAAGTTCGCTCATCACACGCCGGAAACGATCCGAGATCCGGTCACGCGCGTGATGGCGCCCTGACGTCACCTGCCGCTTGCCGGCGACCCAGACGCTGTCGGGCCGGGTGCCGTTGGCAAACAGCCAGCCATCGAGCACGGCATCGTGCCGCGCGCCGCTGTCGGGCGCGGACAGCGACACGACATCGGCCGGAGCACCCGCAACCAGACCGAGCGGAGAGGTAGTGCCAAGCGCGACGGCCCCGCCGGCCCCCGCAGCATCGAACAGGGCCCGTCCGGTCGATTGCCCGGCCGATGCCATGACGTTGCGCGACCGGTGCAGCAGGCGCTGGGAGTATTCGAGCTGGCGCAGCTCGTCGGGCAGGCCGATGAGGATGTTGCTGTCCGAGCCGATGCCGAAGCGTCCGCCGGCCGCGCCGAAGACCGTGGCGTTGAAGGTGCCGTCGCCAAGATTGGCCTCGGTGATCGGGCAGAGCCCGGCAATGGCGCCGCTCTTCGCCATGCGCACCGTCTCGTCCTCGGTCATGTGCGTCGCATGGATGAGGCACCAGCGCGCATCGAGACCGACATGGTCGAGAAGCCATTCGACCGGGCGAGCGCCGGACCAGGCGAGGCAGTCCTCGACCTCCTTCACCTGCTCGGCAACGTGAATATGGATCGGCCCCTCCCCGGCCATCGCGACCACAGCGGCGATCTCCTGCGGCGTTGCCGCCCGCAGGCTGTGCGGGGCGACACCGACGCGGGACGCCGGCAAGCCGTCCACGGCCGCGCGGCACCCTTCGAGCAGGCGGGCGAAGCTGTCCGGCGTATTGATGAAACGCCGCTGGCCATCGCTCGGCGCGGCTCCCCCGAAGGTGGAATGGGCATAGAACACCGGCAGAAGCGTCAGGCCGATCCCGGTTTCGGATGCGGCAGCGGCGATGCGGACGGCCATTTCAGCGATATCGGCATAGGGTCCGCCGTCGATCGCGTGGTGCAGATAGTGAAACTCGCCGACGCGGGAAAATCCCTGTTCGAGCATTTCCATGTAAAGCTGGGCCGCGACCGCCTCGACCTGCTCGGGCGTCATCGTCAGGGCGAAGCGATACATGACGGTGCGCCAGCTCCAGAAGCTGTCGGCACCGGGGCCGCGCACTTCGGCAAGCCCCGCCATGCCGCGCTGGAAGGCGTGGCTGTGGAGGTTCGGCATGCCGGGAACGAGCACGGCATGACGTTCCTCGCCGGCCCGAGGCTGCGCATCGGCCTCGACGGATGCGATGCGACCGTCGGCAAGCGAGATCCGGATATTGTCGTGCCAGCCGTCCGGCAGGAGCGCCGATGCCGCGAAGATCGTGTCCGTCTTTCCGCTCGCCTGCGCCGCCGTTGCCTGTCCCGTCCCTGCCTGGCTTTCCATCGTCCTGCTCCCGTTTCCCGGCCGCGCCGCAGCTTCAGAATGAGGCTTGCGCTCCGTCTCCATTTGTATATACATAATGACGAGCGAAGGAAAGGCGGGAAAAGCGATGTCTTCCATGAAGTCCCCATCGGCAGCGTCGGGCGCCTCGGCCTGCGACACGCTTTGGCACAACGCCCGGCTCGCCACGCTCGATCCCGCCTTGCCGGACCTCGGTCTCGTCGAACAGGGTGCGATCGCCGTATCGGATGGCCGGATCGTCTATGCCGGGCCGGAAGCGGACCTTCCCTTTCCGCGCGAGGCTGCCGGACGTGTGGTCGATTGCGGCCGGCGGCTGATCACGCCGGGCCTGATCGATTGCCACACGCACCTCGTCCATGCCGGCGACCGCGCGAACGAATTCGAGATGCGGCTGGCCGGCGCGACCTACGAAGAGGTCGCGCGTGCCGGCGGCGGTATCGTATCCTCCGTGCGGTCTCTGCGGGAGGCGCGCGAAGAGGATCTGGTCGCCCAGTCCCTGCCCCGGCTCGACGCGCTGATGGCCGAGGGCGTGACGACCGTGGAGATCAAGTCCGGCTATGGGCTCGACCTTCTCCACGAGCGCAAGACGCTGCGCGCGGCACGCCGGCTCGGCGAACTGCGCGACGTCACCGTGCGCACGACCTTTCTCGGCGCCCATGCGCTGCCGCCGGAGTTCAAGGGCGACAGCACGGGCTATATCGCCAAGGTGGCCGACGAGATGCTCCCCGCGCTTGCCGCGGAAGGCCTTGCGGACGCGGTGGACGGGTTCTGCGAGGGGATCGCTTTTTCGCCCATCGAGATGCGGCGCGTGTTCGATGCGGCGAAAGCCCATGGACTGCCGGTGAAGCTGCATGCGGACCAGCTCTCCAACCTGCATGGTGCGGCCCTTGCCGCAGAATATGGCGCACTGTCGGCTGATCATCTGGAATATACCGATGCGGCCGGTGCGCAGGCAATGGCGGCGAGCGGCACCGTCGCCGTCATCCTTCCCGGCGCCTTCTACTTCATCCGCGAAACGAAGAAGCCGCCGATCGACCTTTTCCGGCAGGCCGGCGTCGCCATGGCGATCGCCACCGACAACAATCCGGGCACATCGCCGCTGACCTCTCTGCTCCTCACCATGAACATGGCCGCGACCCTGTTCGGCATGACCGTGACCGAGTGCCTTGCCGGTGTGACGCGGGAGGCCGCCCGCGCGCTCGGCCTCGTCGACGAGGTAGGAACGCTGCAGGCCGGCAAGCGGGCCGATCTCGCCATCTGGTCGGTGGCCCGCCCCGCCGAACTCGTCTACCGCATGGGGTTCAACCCGCTCCATGCCCGCATTTACAACGGACACTGATGGCGCGGACAAAGCCCCGCCAGACCTTTAGGACTTCGCCATGACGCTTGTTCTGCAGCCGGGCTCCGTGCCCCTTTCCACCCTCGAAACGCTCTACTGGACCGGCGAGCCCGCCCGGCTCGATCCGTCCTTCGATGCCGGCATCGAGAAGGCTGCGGCGCGCATCGCCGAGATCGCCGGCGGCAACGCTCCGGTCTACGGCATCAACACCGGCTTCGGGAAACTGGCAAGCATCCGCATCGATGCCGCCGATGTCGCGACGCTCCAGCGCAACCTCATCCTGTCGCATTGCTGCGGCGTCGGCGAACCGCTGGCCGACAACATCGTTCGGCTGATCATGGCGCTGAAGCTCGTCTCGCTCGGTCGCGGCGCCTCCGGCGTGCGGCTGGAACTCGTGCGGCTGATCGAGGCCATGCTGGAAAAGGGCGTCATTCCGGTCATTCCCGAAAAAGGCTCCGTCGGCGCATCCGGCGACCTCGCGCCGCTCGCCCATATGGCGGCGGTGATGATGGGCGAAGGCGAGGCGTTTTTCGAGGGCGCACGGCTCGACGGGCGCACCGCGCTGGAGCGGGCAGGTCTCGCCCCCGTCATTCTCGCGGCCAAGGAAGGGCTGGCGCTGATCAACGGCACGCAGGTTTCGACCGCACTGGCGCTGGCCGGCCTCTTCCGCGCGCATCGCGCCGCGCAAGCCGCGCTGGTGACCGGCGCGCTCTCGACCGATGCGGCCATGGGCTCCTCCGCCCCGTTCCATCCCGATATCCACACCCTGCGCGGCCATCGGGGCCAGATCGATGCGGCGGCCGCCCTTCGTGGGCTGCTTGCGGGCTCGGTGATCCGCGAAAGCCATATCGAGGGCGACGAGCGGGTGCAGGACCCCTATTGCATCCGCTGCCAGCCGCAGGTGGACGGCGCCTGCCTCGACCTGTTGCGCTCCGTCGCCCGCACGCTGGAGATCGAGGCCAATGCGGTGACGGACAATCCGCTGGTGCTTTCCGACAATTCCGTCGTCTCCGGCGGCAACTTCCATGCCGAGCCCGTGGCATTTGCCGCCGACCAGATCGCGCTGGCGGTCTGCGAGATCGGGGCCATCGCCCAGCGGCGCATCGCGCTTCTGGTCGATCCCGCCCTCTCCTACGGTCTGCCGGCCTTCCTCGCGAAAACGCCGGGGCTGAACTCCGGGCTGATGATCGCCGAGGTGACGTCGGCCGCGCTGATGAGCGAGAACAAGCAGATGTCGCACCCGGCCTCGGTCGATTCGACGCCCACCTCCGCCAATCAGGAAGACCACGTCTCCATGGCCTGCCACGGTGCGCGGCGGCTCCTGCAGATGACCGAAAACCTCTTCTCCATCATCGGCATCGAGGCGCTGACGGCGGCGCAGGGCATCGATTTCCGCGCGCCGCTGGTGTCGAGCCCGGAGCTGTCCAACGTTATCGCGACCATCCGCACCGTCGTGGCGACGCTCGAAACCGACCGCTATATGGCGACCGACCTCAAGGCCGCGCGCGACATCGTCGCCGATGGCCGGCTGACCGCAGCGGTTGCCCCCGGCATCCTGCCGGTTCTGGAGGTCTGACATGGCCGTTTTCGAGATCACACGGGGCAACTCGCCGGTCATCCTCGCCTTTCCGCACACGGGAACCGATGTCCCAGCCGAGATCGCCGAGCGGTTGAACGACAATGGTCGTATCCTTGCCGACACGGACTGGCATATCCACACACTCTATGACGGGCTGCTGGCCGATGCGACCACCGTGCGCGCCACCTTCCACCGCTACGTGATCGACGCCAACCGCGATCCGGAGGGCGGCAGCCTTTATCCGGGGCAGAACACCACCGGGCTGGTGCCGGAGACCGATTTCGACGGCGCGCCGATCTGGAGGCAAGGTGCTGCGCCAACGGCCAAGGACATTTCGGCACGTCTGCAGGCCTTCCACCAGCCCTATCATGCCGCGCTTGCCGCCGAGATCGCACGGGTGAAGGCGCTGCATGGCGTGGCCATTCTGTACGATTGCCACTCGATCCGCTCGCACATTCCGTTCCTGTTCGAGGGCAAGCTGCCGGACTTCAACATCGGCACGGACAATGGCCGGACCTGCGCGCCCGAGATCGAGGCGGCGGCCGTGACGGTCACCGCCTCAGCCGCCGGCTATGACAGCGTGCTCAACGGCCGCTTCAAGGGCGGGTGGACCACGCGACATTACGGCCAGCAGAATGAGGGCGTGCACGCCATCCAGATGGAGTTGGCGCAATCCACGCATCTGGCGACCGAAGCGCCGCCCTTTGCCTATGATCCTGCCAAGGCCGAGCCGCTTCGCCACCATCTCAAGGACATTCTGGAGCGCATCGCGACGATCGCGCCCACGCTCGCACACTCATAAAAGGGGAAACCGATGACCAACCCGCGCCACAATATTCGCGACGTCCGCGCTGCCCGCGGCACCGAGCTGACCGCGAAATCCTGGATGACCGAAGCGCCGCTGCGCATGCTGATGAACAATCTCGACCCGGAGGTCGCCGAGAACCCGCACGAGCTCGTGGTCTATGGCGGCATCGGCCGGGCGGCGCGCACCTGGGCGGATTTCGACAAGATCGTCGCCTCGCTGCGCGATCTCGAGGAAGACGAGACGCTGATGGTGCAGTCCGGCAAGCCGGTCGGCATCTTCCGCACCCACAAGGATGCGCCGCGCGTGCTCATCGCCAACTCCAACCTCGTTCCGCATTGGGCGACGTGGGATCACTTCAACGAGCTCGATAAGAAGGGCCTGGCCATGTACGGCCAGATGACCGCGGGCTCGTGGATCTATATCGGCAGCCAGGGCATCGTGCAGGGCACCTACGAGACCTTCGTGGAAGCCGGGCGCCAGCATTACGACGGCAACCTCACCGGCCGCTGGGTGCTGACCGGCGGACTGGGTGGCATGGGCGGCGCGCAGCCGCTGGCCGCCGTCATGGCTGGCGCCTGCTGCCTTGCGGTCGAGTGCAACCCGGACAGCATCGATTTCCGCATCCGCACCCGCTATGTCGATGCGCGTGCGGAAACGCTGGACGAGGCGATGGAGATGATCGAGCGCTGGACGGCCGCCGGCGAGGCGAAGTCCGTCGGCCTGCTCGGCAATGCCGCCGACATCTTCCCCGAAATGGTCCGCCGCGGCATCCGGCCGGACATGGTGACCGACCAGACGTCGGCGCACGACCCGATCAACGGCTACCTGCCGAAGGGCTGGACCATGGCCGAATGGCGCCAGAAGCGCGAGAGCGACCCGAAAGCCGTGGAAAAGGCCGCCCGCGCCTCGATGCGCGATCATGTGGAGGCCATGCTCGCCTTCCAGCAGGCCGGCATTCCCACCTTCGACTATGGCAACAATATCCGTCAGGTCGCCAAGGACGAGGGGCTGGAGAACGCCTTCGACTTTCCTGGCTTTGTGCCGGCCTATATCCGCCCGCTGTTCTGCCGCGGCATCGGCCCCTTCCGTTGGGCGGCGCTCTCCGGCGATCCGGAGGACATCCGCAAGACCGACGCGAAGGTGAAGGAACTGCTGCCGGACAACAAGCACCTGCACAACTGGCTGGACATGGCTGCCGAACGCATCGCCTTCCAGGGCCTGCCGGCGCGCATCTGCTGGGTGGGCCTGGGCGATCGCCACCGGCTGGGCCTTGCCTTCAACGAGATGGTGCGCACCGGCGAACTCGCAGCACCGATCGTGATCGGCCGCGACCATCTCGACAGCGGCTCCGTCGCCTCGCCCAACCGCGAGACCGAAGCCATGAAGGACGGCTCCGACGCCGTGTCGGACTGGCCGCTGCTCAACGCGCTGCTCAACACCGCCTCGGGCGCGACCTGGGTATCGCTGCATCACGGCGGCGGCGTCGGCATGGGCTTCTCGCAGCATTCGGGCGTCGTCATCTGCTGCGACGGCTCCGAGGATGCCGACCGCCGCATCGAACGCGTGTTGTGGAACGATCCGGCCACCGGCGTCATGCGCCATGCGGATGCCGGCTACGACATCGCGCTCGATTGCGCCCGCGACAAGGGCCTGCGCCTGCCGGGTATTCTCGGCAACTGACTGCGCGACGGCGGGCGTTCACGCCTGCCGCAGCTCTCGGTTCTTTCTTTCGGAGATACCCCATGACGGTCCTTCGTAACAGCGACCACCGCCGCATGCCCTGGAAGAACGGCGGCGGCGAGACGGTGGAGATCGCCGTCTTTCCGGCGGATGCTTCCATGGAGACGTTCGGCTGGCGGATCAGCATGGCCTCGGTCAAGACGAACGGCCCGTTCTCCGTCTTTCCGGGCGTGGACCGGACGCTGTCGATCCTCGACGGTCACGGCATGGTGCTCGACATATCAGGCAGAACGCCGGTGACGCTGACGGCGGGCGACGCGCCTCATGCGTTTCCTGCCGATGCCGCGACGGAGGCGACGCTGGTCGATGGCGCGATCACCGATCTCAACGTCATGACCCGCCGCGGGGCCTTCGTGCATGCGGTCGAGCGGCGCGTGATCGACGGGACGACGGAGGTGAAGCGGCAGGGCGGGACGCAGATGCTGCTGTCGCTCGGGGAGGTCAGCGTAGGCCCGGTGCGGCTCGGTCGTCTCGACGCGATGCTGCTCGATGGCGACGTCGCTCTTACGGCCGACGAACCGGTGACCGTCTATCTCATCCGGATCGATGCAGTTTAACCGCCAGCCCCCGCGCCCTTCCGGCTTTGAGCGCTAAGCTTAGAGCGTCGGGTTTTCGAGGTCTGCGCTCGCGCCTTTCGCGGCGATGAAACGGTCCATGGCGGCAAAGGAGAAGGCGCCGATCGGCAGGCGCGTGCCGCCGTCGAGGGCGAGGTCGGCCAGGATTTCGCCGACGACGCTCGTAAACTTGAAGCCGTGGCCGGAACAGGGGGAGGCAACGACGATGCGCGGGTCGGACGGCAGGAGGTCGATCAGGAAATCCTCGCTCGGCAGCATGGTGTAACGGCAGGTCGTCGCACGCACCCGCATGCCGGCCGCCGTCGGCAGGCGGTGGCGGACGAAGGCATCGAGCAGATCCGTATCGCGCGCGTTGACCGGCGGATTGGGCGCATGCGGGTCGATCGGCTCCATGAAATGCGCGTGGCGCCCGACCTTGATGCCATCGACGCCGATGGCCGGGAAACCGAAATACGACCCCTCGTCGCCCTCGTCGCGGATGAACGCCGGCATGCGCTGCGGGGTGGCGATGAAGCCATCCGTCGGCTGGTACCACGCCACCACCTGCTTGATGGGCACGGCCGTGCCGGCGAGATCCGGCACGAGGTCCGAGATCCAGGAGCCGGTGGCGACGATGACCTTGCCGGCGCTATAGCGGCCGGTGGCGGTTTCGATCGAGATGCCATCGGCCTCGGGGTTGATCGCGGTGACCTTCTCCCCGAAATGCAGGGCCGCGCCATCGGTCGCGGCCATCTTCACATAGCCCATGACGGCCGCTTCGGGCCGGAGATAGCCGCCCTGCGGATCGAGCACGGCGATCTCGTCGTCATCGATGGCGAAGGCGGGATGGCGCAGGCGCAGGGCCCTCGCGTCGATCGTCTCCGACGCCAGCCCGTGCATCTCGCTGCTCTTGCGGGTGCCGCTGACGATCTTGCTGTCGGGCCGGCCGATCTGCAGCACGCCGGTGATGGTGAGAATATCCTCGCGCAGCCGGCTTTCCATCGCCCGCCAGTTGGCATAGGCGCGCTGCAGCAGCGGCACGTAGGACGGATCCTCGAAATAGCCGAGGCGGATGAGGCGGCTGTCGCCATGGGAGGAGCCGAGCCCGTGAGCGGGATAATGGGCATCGAAGCCGACGACCGACACGCCACGGGCGGCCAGATGCGCCGCCGCCGCGCTGCCCATGGCACCGAGACCGAGGATGGCAACATCGAAGCGGGCGGTCATGGGGCATCCTTCTTAAGGTCGAGGCCGTCTCCGGCGCCTGCAGTCGGGATAAACCATATCCTGCCGCGCCGCGCGAGAGAGAAATGGCCGGCGCTTACCGAGCCTGCCCGACAACGGCCGGATCTTCGGAACCGGGCTTGCCGATGACCGGGACCTCCGGCATCGACGCTTGCGAAAACGTTGCGAAGTCGAAGGCCGGCAGGGGGCCCGAGGTCATGAGGGTGAAATCGAACGAGGATTTCCGGTCCGGACCCAGCACATATTGCCGGTGCACGCGCAGGAAATCGAGCTTGATGCGCTTGTAACGCTCCGCAGACAGAATGTGCTTCAGCCGGATCATCAATATGCGCGCCGGCGGCGCGTCCAAATGGCCGCACAAGGCCACGACGGGCGCCTTGTAGAAATGGATGGAGTCCGTCAGGCACTGGACTTCCAGCCAGTCGATCCCGCTTGCGTGCGCCAGACGCCCGACGCGGGCGCGCAGGACGGTCGCGGGGCGCAGCAGCGCGCATTGCAGGATGGCCCCGCCCAGCGTGACGAACACGATGCGGCGCCCGCGCATCAGCTCCGGCTCGCGCTCCAGAAGCGCGCCGATGACATGGGCGGCGATGGTGGAGCCCATGCTGTGAGACGTCACGAGCACCTCGTCGCAGCCGGTGTCCCGGGCCGTGACGAAAACCTTGCGCGCGGCCTCGATCGCCGTTTCCAGCCAGAGATCGACCTCGGGCCGATCAAGCGCCGCCATGGCGACGGCGAGTTCCCAATCGGCGAAAAGGTGCAGGGTGCGGAAGCGTTCGGCCTGGGGGATCAGCACGAAGCGGAAGAGCGCCGCCGCGGCCGGCGCGCTCCAGAGAAGGTTCCAGCCGGGCAGCCCGAGGAGAAGCGGTGCGAAGGCGGCGCCGATCGAGGCGAGAACGGCGAGCGCGACCAGCAGGAAGGGGAAGATGAAGAAGAGGCCGAAGCGCCAGGCATGGCGGAAGTAGCCGGTGAGCCCGCCGTGGCGGACCACCTGCAGAGCGCTCGCAGACCCGGCGATGAGCCGGCGGTGGAGCGGCTTGTCCGTCAGCAGCGCCACCAGCCGATGATGGTCGAAGATGTGGACGCGGCTTTCCGTGTGGTGGCCTTGGCCGGTGGCCGTGACATCGAAACAGGGAACCTCCGTGGTTTCCACCAGCGGACCGACATGAAAATAGAGGCCCCAGACATGCGTGCTCTGCACCGCGGCCCGCGCGAAACGCGCCAGATGCGCATGGGCATCCAGAGGCTCGAAGCCCGGAAAATGCAGGACGATCCGCTTGCGGACGATCGAGGCGTCGCCATCTGTCATGGACGTCCTTTCATGGCTGTTCCGCCCGGTTCTTCCCGGCCCGGTTTTCCCGTATGCCGGAATGCGCGCCACGATCGGCCCGATCCGGCGCGGCCCGATCGACGGGGCAGCGCATCCCCTGCCGCCGGACTTGTTCTTTCCAAGGGCTGCCGCATATTCGTGTTCGAACGCTCCATGCATCAGCCCGGAGGGTTTGGCAATCCTGCCGCGTCCCGAGAGGGCGATGTTCGGCTGCCGTTCATGTTCGAGAGCGCAGATAGCATGACGACATTTCTCTGCCGCGTCTCTTCGGGCGCACCGGCGGCGACGTCTCGTCGGTTCCGGCGCTTGCCGTTTTGCAGATTGCCACCTTGAAAGGTTGACCCCCATGCGTGCCGTCCTGTCGGTTCTTCTTCTCTCTTCCACCGCCCTTCTTGCCGGCTGCGTCGATGACGGCGCCCGCTACGACAGCGGGCCCCGCTATTCGGCAAGCGGCGTCTATATCCGGGAATCGCGACCCGACATCTATCGCGTGCCTGTCTACACCGACCGCGACCGCCGTGCGCGCTATGACCGCGACAACCGGTACGACCGATACGACCGTGCGCGGGACGACCGGCGCGACCGCTATAGCGACGATCGTCGCGTGCGCCGCGAGCAGGCCGACCGGGACGCCGGCGACAATGGCGATCGCCGCGATCGCGATGACGACCGCCGTGGCCCGGCACGCCCCGGCTATGTCTGCGAATATCCCTGCATCCGCTGATATCGATCGCTTCGCAACAGGACGGGCGGGGTGAAACACCCCCGCCCGTTTGCGCGTTTGCGCGCGGGCGCAGTCCTTCGGACCCGCCCCTTCTATCCGCCCGCCCTTGCACGCCGGCGATAAAGAGTTGCACACTCCATATATTAGACGTTCAAAATTCAAACTTTCTTTAGACTACCTCATTAAAACTACACTGGTCGGTTGCAGGCATGATGCCCGCACGGTCCATCCCTGCATATGACGCATCGCCCGTACCGTCGGCCTCCCACGTCGATCGGGCGTATCTGCGCGGTATCGGCTTCGGATCACACTGGCATGTCCCCGTTTTGCCCCCCAACACGCGTTGAGAGAGCCCATGTCCTTTTTCCAGAATGCCAAGGTCGGCACCAAGCTGATGATCACGTCCGGGATCAGTATCCTGCTTGTCGTCGGCATCATTTCCAACCAGATGATCAGCGATGCGAAGACGGCGCAAGCCAATGCCATCCTCGAGCGCGAACAGATCGTTCTCGACGGAGTCATCAATGCAAAGCTCGCCCTGAGCAACATGCGGTTCGCCTCGCGCGGTCTTCGCCTCGTCACCAGCGAGGCCGAGACACAGAAGGCGACAACCGACGTCCGGGCCTATTACGACAACGGCATGGCCGGGATGCAGAAGCCCATCCAGGTCGCGCCGGAGCGCGATACGCTGAAGCAGATCGCCGCACGGCTGACGGATTACGAGACAATTTCGGAAAAGCGCTCGGTCGATGTGCTCGCGGCCTTCCAGAAGGTCGGCGGGCGCAAGCTGACGCTCGAGGAAATGTCGGCTGCCGTCGCCAACACCGCCGCCGACAACACCAAGGTCGCGGAAACCGCCAGCAAGCTCATCAACGACGCGGTGAAGGACGCCACCGAGATCACGGCCGGTGCGAAGGCATCGCTGAAAGACATGGTCGCGCAGGCCCGCACGGTCTCCCTCGCCATCAATAGCGCGATCATCCTGATCCTCATCGCTTCCGCCGCCGTTCTCGTGCGCAGCGTCGGCCGTCCGATCCGCGTGATGACGCAGGCCATGCGCCAGCTGGCCGCCGGGCAGACCGACATCGATCCCGGCAATACCGACCGGAAGGACGAAATCGGCGACATGGCCGGCGCGGTCGAGGTGTTCCGCCAGTCCGCCATCAGCAACAAGCGGCTCGAGCAGGAGGCGGAAGCCGCCCGTGCCCATGCCGAAGCCGAGCGGACGCGCCTGACGGCCGAGGCCGAAGCCGCCGCCCGCGAGCGCATGCAGCAGGCCACATCGGGCCTTGCCACCGGCCTGCGCCGTCTGGCCTCCGGCGATCTCGGCTTCCAGCTCGACCAGGCTTTCGCACCGGACTTCGAGGCGCTGCGCCACGACCTGAACGGTGCGATCGGCCAGCTCTCCGCCACGCTTCTCTCGGTCGCCCAGGCGACGACGCAGATCGACACGGGAACCCGCGAGATCAGCCAGAGCGCCGACGACCTCTCGCGCCGGACGGAACAGCAGGCGGCCTCGCTCGAGGAAACCGCTGCCGCCCTCGACGAGATCACCGCCAATGTGACCAACTCGTCCAAGCGCGCCGAGGAAGCCCGGTCGATCGCCGTGCAGGCCAATGCCAGTGCCGGCCAGTCCGGCAAGGTCGTTGCCGATGCGGTCGATGCCATGCAGAAGATCGAACAGTCGTCCGATCAGGTCGCCAACATCATCGGCGTCATCGACGAAATCGCTTTCCAGACCAACCTGCTGGCGCTGAATGCCGGCGTGGAAGCGGCACGTGCCGGCGAAGCCGGCAAGGGTTTCGCCGTGGTCGCCCAGGAAGTGCGCGAACTCGCCCAGCGCTCGGCCAAGGCTGCCAAGGAGATCAAGGACCTGATCCGCAACTCCTCGGTCGAGGTGCAGAGCGGCGTCAAGCTCGTCAGCCAGACCGGCGAAGCCCTCAAGACCATCGAGGACTATATCGTCACCATCAACCAGCACATGGACGCCATCGCGACATCGGCACGCGAACAGTCGGTCGGGCTGTCCGAGGTGAACACGGCCGTGAACCAGATGGATCAGGTGACGCAGCAGAACGCCGCCATGGTGGAAGAAAGCAATGCCGCAAGTGCAGCCCTTGCCGGCGAAGCCGAACGCCTGCGCGACCTCATCAGCCGCTTCCAGTTCGGTGACGCCAACCGCGCCTCGGCAAGGACCACGTCCCCCGTCGCCGCCGCCAACGCCACCCACCGCCCGGCAGCCTCCCCTGCCCGCAAGATGACCGCCCAGATCGCCCGCTCCTTCTCCGGCAATGCCGCCGTGCAGCAGACCTGGGAAGACTTCTGATCCGTCAGAACGGCAGACGAACGCCCGAAAACGCCACCCGCGAGAGTTCGCGGGTGGCGTTTTCCGTTGGTGGTGTGCGGGATGTTTTGGGGGATGTGTCCGGGTAAACCCGAAGAGGACCATGCCCGGAACGCTCGGACGCAGCCAAGAAGATGCGGACCGCTCTATGCAGCCGATCGACGCTAAGCGCCTGTGGAGAATCCGTTGCGGAGTTTGTGCGAGGGCATAATCGCGATTGAGCGAGATCCAGCGCAAGACGCCGAATGATCCGCTGTTTTCATCGCACTGTGGAAAAATGGTACGGTTGGGGGGTCTCGAACCTCCGACCTCAGGTGCCACAAACCTGCGCTCTAACCAACTGAGCTACAACCGCACGAACAAGCATGTCGCTTGGCCGCGTCATTACGGCCATGGGTTCGGTTTGGCAAGTCCGAACTTCGACTTTCGGCCAAAAAACCGGGCGGTTTCCCGTCCGGTTCCGGATGTGTGGGCCTTTCAGGCCGCAGGATCAGGCGCGGGGGATGCTGGGCAGGGCTTTTTCGGCGGCGTCCTTGGTCGGCTTGACCAGGTTTTCGGCGACCTTGCGGGTGGTTTCCTGCATGGTGCGGGCCTGTTCCATGGCAAGCTCGGCCTGCTTGCGGATGAAGGCCGTCTGAAGTTCGAAGACCTCCGACAGGGATTTGCAGGCGATCAGCGCTTCCATTTGCGACAGCGACGTTTCCGCATTGGTGCGCAGCGCGTCGATCGCCTTCAGGCTCAGTTCGACCGTGCCGGACTGGGCGCTCTCGACCGTGGCTTCGATCGTCTTGCCTGCCTCTTCGGCGGCCGTCTTCATCTTGGCATAGGCTTCGCGCGACTGGGTTGCCCCTTTTTCCGCAAAGTCACGGAAGGTTTCCGTCACCTTGTTGGGGTCGAACGTCGAAATGGAGAAGATGTCTTGAGTCATCGGAGTGTCCTGTCTGGCGGCGGGGCTCGTAGCGGCGGATTTCGGGTTCGGAATGCCTTCTACACCTGTTTATGGTGCAGTGCAACATAATTTTGCACTGCACCATGTGCCGTTTCGTTACATTAACCTTGCGTTAGGAAAGAGGGCGGTTTTCACTGCGAAAACGATGCTCAAGCTGGACCCTTCCGGGGGTCACGGATATTAATAGTCTATTAACGCATCCGGAGACCCGAGACCTCCGCCAGAGCCGGATAGAAGAATGCCCGTGAAATCCTACCCCTTCATCGACATTGCCGTTCATGAACGTGTGCGGGATCACTTCGCGCGTGGGGATGCGGCCATTCTGTTTGCGCCCGATCTGTCGCGCGTGCTCTGGTCGAACGGAGAGGGTGCGGCGCTCTTCGGGCTGGGGTCGATCTACGACTTTCTGGATGGGGGCCCGGGCACCGCCAGCGTCGCCTTCCGCCAGCTGCAATCGACCGCGCGCCAGCTGCGGGAAGCTGGCGACACGCGCAGCTTTCTCATGCGCATGTCGGCCGGCTTCCGGAGCGTGACCGTGACGGCGGCGCTCGCGCTGATCGACGTGCGCGCCGGCGAACGGGCGATCCTCTTCACCGCGCCGCGCCTTGCGCCCACCCGTGCCGGCCAGACCGTGCCGGTGGCGGAAATGGCCGCTCGGATGATTTCCGGCTTCGACGATCCGGACACGCATATGGCGGTGCTCGACGGCCAGGGGGTGGTGCTCGCCGCGTCGCCGCAGTTCCAGGCGCTCGGAATGACGCAGCAGACGCTGTTGTCGCTGGTCGATGCCGTGGGCCGGGATAGCGACTGGCTGCTGAAGCGTCCCGTGCCGACAGGCAAGGGAACGCTGCCGGCCGCCATCGGCAAGGTTTCGGCCGAGCCGGCGCTTCATCTGCTTTTCGCGGTGGAGACGATCCTCGGGCATATGGATGCGACCAGCGACTTTAACGTGCCGGTGGACGCGGCGGCCGTTGCCGCGGAGCCGCTGGCGAGCGCCGAAGCCGCCGATCTGGACGTACCGGACGCGGTCGATATCGCCGATGTCGCGGCACGCGACAGCCATGTGGGGGCTGAAGAGGTCGCGGCCGATGTTGTCGCGCCAGCCGAGAGCGGGGATGCAGCGGCTGACGGTTCATCGGGCGACAGCGCGCAGGATGACGCGGACAGCGTCTTGACTGTCCCGGGCGACGAAGCGCTGGACCCGGTCGAGGACGCTCCGGTGGCGGAAGAGCCTGCGGAGATTTCGCCTGTTGCCGACGAGGTTGCGGACCTGAACGCGGACGACGCCAGCGACCTTGCCCATGACGAAGGCGAAGACGAAGACGAAGACGACGTTTCGTCCGCTGGTAAAACAGAGCAAGATTTACCCGAGACTGCCCAGGCGGCAGGCGAAGTGGTCGCCGTGTCGGATGACGTGTCTGATGACGTGTCTGCCACAACAGGGGCCGAGGGCGGTGACGATGTCGCCGTCGCGCAGCCTGCCCCTTTCGCCTTCGACCCGGCGATGCGGTCGATCCGCTTCGTCTGGAAAATCGGGGCGGACGGGCGTTTCAGCGAAATTTCGCGCGAATTCGCGCTGGCGGTCGGCCCGCAGGCTGCCGATGTTCTGGGGCAGAGCTTTGCGGATCTCGCCGCGCGCTTCGCGCTCGATCCCGACGGCACCATCGTCGAGCTGTTGAACCGGCGCGACACATGGTCAGGCAAGACGGTGCTGTGGCCGGTCGAGGGCGAAGCACTGTGCGTTCCGGTCGACCTCGCCGCCTTGCCGACCTATTCGCGCAACCGGGAATTCGATGGCTTCCGCGGCTTCGGCATCGTGCGGGTGTCCGATGCGGCTTCGGATCCGGCGGCGCGCGGCCTCCACCTTGCCGATCTGCCGACCCTCGAGGACGAGGCAGAGCCGGCTGCGCAGGACGCAGCGGTGCCCGGCGACGCCGAGGACGAGACCCCTGCCCTGCCGGACACGACGGTCGCAGGCGATGCGCCGCGCGAGACGATCGAGGACGACGGCGCGTTCTTCGTTGCGGCGGATGAAGACCTTTCCTTTTCGGACGCGGCGGACGCAACCGATGTGGTTGACGATGACCTTGCGCCCCTCGCGGACGGGCTCCCGCGCGACCCGTTCATGGGCGAGCGTCCGGCGCTGAAGCTGGTAGAGACGCCCGCGCGGCGGCATTCGGACAAGATCGTGCCGCTAGACGATGCCCGCCCGGCGAGCACCGAAACACTGACACGCAGCGAACAGGCAGCCTTTCGCGAGATCGCCCGGCAGCTGACGACCACCTTCGGCAAGCGCACCGAACCGGTGGCGCCGCCGATCGAAGGCGAGGCAGACGCCGGCGACGAGGCCGCCGCGGACGGAGCGGCAGAAGCAGAGCTTGGCCGGAGCGATGGGACCGCCGAGGACCGGAACACGGACGAGGCCGCTGCCGGCGCGCCGGATCAGGGCGAGGTATCGCAGGACGGCAGCGGGCAGAGCGACGAGGCCGTCGCGACATCCGAATCCGTGCAGGACGACGAGGGCGCGCGCGCCGACCTTCTCCCTGGTGAGACGGTCGCGGATGCCGACGCCGCGACGCCGGCTGCGGACGATGCCGTGACGGACGAGACGCCTGCGGTCGAGGCCGCCGCGCTTCCCGCCGAAGGTCTGTCGGAACCGGTTGGCGCACCGGAGAACGAGGCGCAGGCCGGCGAGGCTGTGCAGAGCGAGACGTTTGAGGGCGACGACGGCGCTGGCGACCGGGATGAGGTGCTGAGCCCGGCCATGATCGATCGCCTCGACAGCGCGGTACTGATCCATAGCGGTGACGAGCTCTATCACGCCAATGCCGCCTTTCTCGAACTGACCGGCTACCAGACGCTGCAGGATCTGCGCGTGGAGGGCGGGATCGACGCTTTGTTCGTCGGCGAAGACGAAGGCATTCTCGACGTGCCTCCGGGCGCGATGATGATGATCCGCAATGATGGCCGGCTGCTGCCCGTGACCGCGCGGCTGCAGGCCATTCCCTTCGACGACAAGGGCGTGGCGCTGATGATGTCGCTGGCTTTGGTCGAGACGTCGCCCGCCGATGCCGCGCCCGTCGAGGACGACGCGCGGCCCGATGGCGAAGGCGTCGCGGAGATCGCCGAAAGCCCTGCAGATACCGCCGAGACCGCCGAGGCAGGTTCGCCGGCGGTGACCGATGACGCCGCGATTGCCGCGGCCGAGGCGCGGGTGGACGCCCTCCGGATCGAAACCGAAGAGCTGCGCGCGATCCTGGAGACGGCAACGGACGGCGTCGTGGTCATGGGCTCCGACGGCGACATCCGGTCGCTGAACCGCTCCGCCAACGCCCTGTTCAACTACAATGATGCCGATGTCATCGGTAAGCCGTTTGCCACACTATTCGCCCATGAGAGCCAGCGCGCCGTCATGGATTACCTCGCGGGTCTTGCCGGCCACGGCGTTGCCAGCGTGCTCAACGACGGACGCGAGGTGATCGGCCGGGAGGCTTCCGGCGGGTTCATTCCGCTGTTCATGACCATGGGACGCCTTTCCTCCTCCAGCGGCTATTGCGCCGTCATTCGCGATATCACGCAGTGGAAGCGCACGGAGGAGGAACTGCGCAGCGCCAAGCGCGCGGCGGAAACGGCGAACGCGCACAAGACCGATTTCCTGGCGCGCGTCAGCCACGAGATCCGCACGCCGCTCAATGCCATCATCGGCTTTTCCGACATGATGGCGAGCGAACATTTCGGGCCGATCGGCAGCGCCCGCTATATCGAATATGCAAGCGATATCGGCCGGTCCGGTCGCCATGTGCTGGATATCGTCAACGATCTCCTCGACATATCGAAGATCGAAGCCGGCGAGATGGAGCTGGAATTTGCGGCCGTCGAGATCAACGAGGCGGTTTCGGAAGCCGTTTCGCTGGTGCAGCCGCAGGCCAATGCGCAACGCGTCATCATCCGCACCTCGCTGTCGACCTCGGTTCCCAGCGTCGTCGCCGACAACCGGTCGATCAAGCAGATCGCGCTCAACATCCTCGCCAATGCCATTCGCTTCACGCCGTCCGGTGGACAGATCGTGGTCTCCACGGCTTACGAAACCAATGGCAGCGTGATGCTGCGCATCCGCGACACGGGCATCGGCATGACCCGGACAGAACTGGAACAGGCCATGAAGCCCTTCCGGCAGGTGACGACCGGCACGCGCATGCGGGGCGAGGGTACGGGGCTGGGCCTGCCGCTGACGAAGGCGATGGCGGAAGCCAACCGCGCGCTGTTTGCCATCAATTCGGCGCCGAACGAAGGAACGCTGGTGGAGATCACCTTCCCGTCGCAACGGGTTCTGGCCAACTGACCGGTCGCAAACGCCGGGGCTCGAAAGGGAGGCAGCCATGGGCTGCCTCAAGGTAGATGCTTTCGAACACGTACAATCGACATCATGTCGGAGATCCGGCTTGGCCGGCGCAAGGCCCGTCATGGACCTGCGAGAGCCCGATCATGCCGCTGCGGACGATAAGGAAGACTTAACAACCGCTCCCTGCAATCTTGTCGTTGAAAGTCGCGATGCAACCCCTACGGCAGGCTTTCGATCGAAAGAATGCACTGACGCAGTTGGAAATTCGATCGAGCCACCGCTGATGATCGCCGTCATCGAGACCGGGATATCAGGCCTTGAGATCCGCGAGATCGGCATAGAGATCCAGCGCGTCCGGATTGGCCAGCGCTTCCTTGTTCTTCACCGGCCGTCCATGCACCACGTCGCGAACGGCAAGCTCGACGATCTTGCCGGACTTCGTGCGCGGAATGTCGGCGACGGCGATGATCTTTGCGGGAACGTGGCGGGGCGAGGCGCCGGTGCGGATGCGCGCGCGGATCGCCTTGGCCAGATCGTCATCGAGCGAGACTCCGCCGGCAAGGCGCACGAACAGAACAACGCGCACGTCGTCGTCCCAGTCCTGCCCGATGCAGAGGGCTTCCGTGATCTCCTCCATCTGCTCGACCTGGTTATAGATTTCCGCCGTGCCGATGCGGACGCCGCCGGGGTTGAGCGTCGCATCCGAACGGCCGTGGATGACGAAGCCGTCATGCGCGGTCCATTCCGCAAAATCGCCGTGGCACCAGACATTGTCGAAGCGCTCGAAATAGGCGGCACGGTAGCGCGCGCCGTCCGGGTCGTTCCAGAACATGATCGGCATGCTTGGAAACGCCTTGGTGCAGACCAGCTCACCCTTCTCGCCCTTGATCGGCCGGCCCTCGTCGTCCCAGACATCCATGGCGAGCGCCAGCCCCGGCCCCTGGATCTCGCCCCGCCAGACGGGCTTCAGCGGATTACCGAGCACGAAGCACGAGACGATATCGGTGCCGCCCGAAATGGAGGCGAGCTGGATATCGGACTTGATGCCCTCGTAGACGAAGGTGAAGCCTTCCGGCGACAAAGGCGAGCCGGTCGATGTGATGACGCGGAGGGCCGAGAGATCGTGCGTCGCCTTCGGCGTCAGCCCGGACTTTCTGACCGCGTCGATATATTTCGCCGACGTGCCGAACACGGTAAAGCCTTCGGCCTGCGCGAAATCGAACAGGACCGCGCCATCGGGATAGAAGGGCGAGCCGTCATAAAGGCACAGGGTGACGCCTGAGGCGAGGCCGGTGGCGAGCCAGTTCCACATCATCCAGCCGCAGGTGGTGAAGTAGAACAGCCGGTCGCCGTCCTTCAGCCCGCAATGCAGGGCATGCTCCTTCAGATGCTGGACCAGTGTTCCCCCGGCCGAATGCACGATGCATTTCGGCACGCCCGTGGTGCCCGAGGAAAACAGAATGTACAGCGGATGCGAAAACGGTAGCCGGCGAAACGACAGCGCCCGCGCCTCGAACGGCGCGATGAAATCGGGCAGCGTGCGGCCATCGGGAAGCTTGGAGGCCAGCGCATCGGCCTCTCCCGCATAGGGAATGACGAGAACGGGAATCCCGAGGTGCCCGGACACGGCCTTGACCTTCTCCGCCACGTCCTGGCGCTTGCCATTGTACCAGTAGCCGTCGCAGGCGATGAAGAGTTTCGGGGAAATCTGGCCGAAACGGTCGAGCACCCCCTGCTCGCCGAAATCGGGAGAGCAGGACGACCAGATGGCACCGAGCGAGGCCGTCGCCAGCATCAGGGCCACGGTCTCCGGCAGATTCGGCATCATGGCAGCGACCCGGTCGCCCTCCCCGATCCCGAGCGCGGACAGCGCCTGCTGCAGGCGCGACACGAGCGCGGACAGCGCATCCCAGGAGAGACGGGAGGAGACCTTGTCCTCGCCGCGGAAGACGAGGGCATCGTCGCTGCCGGTTTTCCGCAGGAGGTTTTCGGCGAAGTTCAGGCTGGCATCCGGGAAGAAGCGGGCCTCGGTCATATGACCGTCATCGACCAGCGCGCGGGCGCCCTTGTCGCCCACGATGCCGCAAAAATCCCACAGGTCGGTCCAGAATGCTGCGCGGTCGGCGACCGACCATGCCTGAAAGGCATCGACATCGGCAAAGTGCACGCGGTGCCGCTTGCTACAGAGCGCCATGAGGGCCGTCAGCGGTTGCGCATCGATGGAGGCTTGCGACGGTGTCCAGAGCGGCTGGTCGGATTGCATCATGTCTCCCTCATACGCGGCACCCGATCTATAACACGTCGTCGCGCGGGGTAAACGGACCTTGGCGCAGCCCTGCCGATTTCCCGCCGCCGGCCGCTTCCTGCCGCTCGCACCCGAACGTGCGAGAGGACCGGACGGCATGACGAAGGCCCGGCAGAGGTCTTGCCGGGCCTTCGATCACAGCCGGTGGCGGGTATCAGCCACGGCCCTGGGTAACGATGACAGGGATCATCAGGTCACCCCAGTTGCCTTCGCCGGCGTGATGGCGGGCGGAGCGGACGAGCTCGACCGAAACACCTGCCTCGACGGCCTTCATGATGGTGTGGTTCAGGCGGTGCAGGTCGTTGGCGACCATGCGGATCGCGGCCTGCTGGTCGGTGGTCATGCTGGAAGCCTGTTCGTCTGCGCGTTCCTTGACGCGGGTCTGGATCGTCATTGGGGTCGTCCTTTCCTGGAAATCGTGGATTCGAGTACTGTGGTAGAATAGTGCTGGGTTTCCGACGTCTAGCCGCCGCGGCGAAGGCGGGCGCGAACCACCTGGCATGCCGGGTCGCCGGACAGGGCTCCCGGTACCGTGAAGGAGGCGTCTTCACGGAGTTGCTTCCAGAGGCGGTTCGCGCCGTTCCTTGCCAGTGTCGAGCGATCGGCGACGGAGCCACGAAGGCGCGCCACATCGTCCACCGGAATCCGTCCCACGATCTTGTCAAAGCCTCGAGCCGAAGCCGATGATATCGTCGTGTCAAATTTCGTCATGAGATCCTCCTCTCGCATCGATCACATGAGGAAGCCCTGTTGGCGTTTCCGTGATCGATGCAGAGAGATGTACTGGACAGCGCAATTTTTCGCCAATGGTTTCATAGCATTGCGGAGGTGAAAGAGGTTATGCTGTCTTGTCTTTTACATCACAGGCCTGTAATATTGTAAAAATAGTCACAGCCAAAAACCTCTGGCGGGGTGTAAATTTTGTCATGAGCGAGAACAAGATCTTTGCCGGACCGCGTGTCCGCCGTATCCGCAACGGGCTGTCGCTGACGCAGACGGCCATGGCGGAAGCGCTGGGCATCTCGCCGTCCTATCTCAACCTGATCGAACGCAACCAGCGCCCGCTGACGGTGCAGTTGCTCCTGAAGCTGGCATCCGTCTACCAGATCGACCTTGCGGAGCTGCGCGGGCAGGCCTCCGACAGTCTGGGCGAGCTGCGCGCCGTGTTCGCCGATCCGCTGCTGTCGGGAGAGCTGCCGGGCGACCAGGAGCTGATCGAGATCGCGGACGCGGCGCCGAATGCGGCGATGGGGCTGATCAAGCTCTACCGGGCCTACAAGGAGCAGGGTTCCCGGCTGAAGGATCTGACGAGCCTGCTGTCCGGTCAGGACCAGGCCGCAGCCCTTAGCGGCGCCCGCCTGCCGATGGACGAGGTGCGCGAGATCTTCGAGACCCGGCCCTATCATTTCGCGCGGCTCGATGCCGCCGCCGAGGCGTTCCACCAACGGCTGGCGCCCGGAGACGACCTGCAGACGGCGCTGAAGGACTGGCTGCGCCGCGACCATGGGCTGGCGGTGCGCACCCTGCCGATCCACGTTATGCCGGATCTGCGGCGCCGGTTCGATCGGCATTCGCTGCGGCTCTTCCTGTCCGAGCGCCTGTCGGCCGAGGACCAGCTCTGCGAAATCGCCATGGAAGCTGCGCACTTCGTCATGCCCGAGGCGCTGGCCGAGGAGCTTTCGGCCCTGCCGCTCACCTCCGGCGAGGCGCGGCGCATCGCCCGGTTCGAGCTGGCCCGTTATGCCGCGCTGGCGCTGATGATGCCTTACGGCACCTTTCTCGACATCTGTCGGCGCGTGCAGTTCGATATCGATCTCGTGCGGGTGCGCATGCGGGTGAGCTTCGAGCAGGCAGCCAGCCGCATGGTAACGTTGCAACGCGGCGGCGCGCTCGGACCTCCCTTCTTCCTTCTGGAAATCGACCATGCCGGCAACCGGCTGCGCGCACGCGGCGCGACCGGCTTTCCGCATCGGACCTTCGGCGGCGGCTGCGTGAAGCTGAGCCTGCACGCGACCTTCGCCCAGCCGGGGCAGATCCTGGTGGAGCGCGCGGAGATGCCCGGTGGCGCCGGCTTTCTCCTCGTTGCCCGCACGACGGACGGGCCGCGCTCGGGCTTTACCGAACGCGTGCGGCGTACCGCGCTTCTGCTCGGCTGCGAGGCCGCACAGGCCGGCGAGACGGTCTATGCCGCCGTGCCCGCACCGCCGCTGGCCGCAGGCACGGCCTGCCGTCTCTGCGAACGGCAGGGCTGTCTTGCGCGCGCCGAACCGCCGGTGACCCGCCCCCTCGGGCTCGATGAAATGGTCGCCGGACTGAGCGTCTTCGACTTCCAGTAACCAAAGGCGAACGCTGTCGGCGGCGGTTCCCGTGGATGTCCTTCGCGGGCGTCGTTCGCGGGTGCGAAAGGTCTTGAGCTTCGATGGAAAGCTGCTTAACCTTTCGTTACGCGGCTGAGGCCGCGAACAATAAAGGGGAATAGCATGTCGTTGAAGTTCGTCAGCCTGGTCACTGGCCTCGTCCTGGCCGGATCCGCGGGGTTTGCGAGCGCGCAGGAGCGCGTCGTCAATGTCTACAACTGGTCCGACTATATCGATGCCAGCATCCTTGAGGACTTCACCAAGGAAACCGGCATCAAGGTCGTCTACGACGTGTTCGATTCCAACGAGATCGTGGAGACCAAGCTTCTGGCGGGCGGCACCGGCTACGACGTCGTGGTGCCCACGGCCGACTTCCTGCAGCGCCAGATCAAGGCCGGCGTGTTCCAGAAGCTCGACAAGTCGAAGCTGCCGAATATCGCCAACATGTGGGACATGGTGATGGAGCGCACCGCCCGCTACGACCCCGGCAACGAATATGCCGTGGACTATATGTGGGGCACCAACGGCATCGGCTACAATGTCGCCAAGGCCAAGGAAATCCTCGGCTCCGACGCGCGCCCCGGCCTCGAAGTCCTGTTCGATCCGGCGATCGCCGCGAAGTTCAAAGATTGCGGCATCTATGTGCTCGACGCGCCGAAGGACGTGCTGCCGTCCGCCCTCACCTATCTCGGGCTCAACCCCGACAGCCACGACCCAGCGGATCTCGACAAGGCCGGCGAGCTGATGCTGAAGGCGCGGCCCTTCATCCGCAAGTTCCACTCGTCCGAATACATCAACGCGCTGGCCAATGGCGATATCTGCATCGCCTTCGGCTATTCCGGCGACCTGCTGCAGGCCCGCTCGCGCGCCGAGGAAGCCAAGGCCGGCGTCGAGGTGAACTATTCCATTCCGTCGCAGGGCGCGCAGATGTGGTTCGACATGATGGCGATCCCCGCCGATGCGCCGCATCTGGAGGAAGCCCATGCCTTCATCAATTACATGATGAAGCCGGAGGTCATCGCGAAGGCGTCCGATTACGTCTTCTACGCCAACGGCAACAAGGCCTCGCAGCAGTTCGTCTCCAAGGACATCCTCGAGGATCCCGCCGTCTACCCGGACGAGGCGACGATGGCCAAGCTCTACACCATCTCTCCCTGGGACCCGAAAACGCAACGCGTGGCGACACGCCTCTGGACCCGGGTTCTCACAGGTCAGTAAGTCCTTCCTTCAATGCCCGGTTCTTCTCAGTTCCGGGCATTTTCCATCCTGCGGCGTCCTCTCTTCAGCTCACGTGGCCTTGCGGCCCATCGGGAACCCTTTCATGAAGTCTCTTGGCAGCATTCGCCGCTCCTTTTCGCCTTGGACGGACCCCACGTCCAAACCCTTCATCTCCTTCCGCAACGTCACCAAGCGCTTCGGCGATTTCGTCGCGGTCGACGATCTGTCGCTCGATATCTACACGCGCGAATTCCACGCCCTGCTCGGCGCGTCCGGCTGCGGAAAATCGACGCTGCTGCGGATGCTCGCCGGCTTCGAGCAGCCGACCTCCGGCGAAATCGTCCTCGACGGGCAGAATCTAGCGGGCATTCCGCCCTACCGCCGCCCCGTCAACATGATGTTCCAGTCCTATGCCCTGTTTCCGCACATGACGGTGGAGGCCAACATCGCCTTCGGGCTGAAGCAGGACGGCATGCCGAAACCGGCGATTGCCGAGCGGGTGACGCAAATGCTGAAGCTCGTGAAGATGGAGCAGTTCGCCAAGCGCAAGCCGCATCAGCTTTCCGGCGGCCAGCGGCAGCGCGTGGCGCTGGCCCGGTCGCTCGCCAAGCAGCCGAAGGTGCTGCTGCTCGACGAACCGCTCGGCGCGCTCGACAAGAAGCTGCGCGAGGAGACCCAGTTCGAACTGATGGACCTGCAGCAGGATCTCGGCCTCACCTTCGTCGTCGTGACGCACGACCAGGAAGAGGCGATGACCATGGCCGACCGCATCGCCGTGATGGCGCATGGCAAGGTCATTCAGGTGGCGACGCCGGCCGAGATCTACGAGGCGCCGAACTCCCGCTTCGTGGCCGACTTCATCGGCGACGTGAACATCTTCGACGGAACGGTCTCGCGGGCGCAGGCCTCCGAAATCCGCATCGAGGCGGATGCGGGCTTTGCCATCGAGGCGGCGAGCAGCGAACATCCGAGCGAGGGCGCGAAAGCCGGCTTTGCCATCCGCCCGGAAAAGATCCGCGTCGGCCGGCAGGTGCCAGCCGGAGGTCCCGTCAACGCGGCGGAGGGCGAGCTCTGGGATATCGCCTATCTCGGCGACATGACCGTCTATCACGTCAAGCTGAACAGCGGCAAAGTCGTCAAGGCATCGTCACTGAATGCGGTGCGCGCCGTCGAGGACCCGCTCGGCTACGACCAGAAGGTCTGGATCTCGTTCGACCGGGATGCCGGCGTCGTGCTGAAGGATTGAGCCGATGATGAACAGGCTGTTCCCCGCCATCGTCAACCGTCTCGTGATCATCATCCCCTATGCGTGGCTGCTGGTCTTCTTCCTCATTCCTTTCGTCATCGTGCTGCGAATCTCGCTGTCGGAAACCGCCGTCGCCATGCCGCCCTATCTTCCCGTCTTCGCCTGGGCGGACGGCATTTCGGGCTTCATCGACAATGTCCGCACGTTCTCCTTCGACAACTATGTCTGGCTGACCGAAGATGCGCTCTACACGAACGCCTATATTTCCAGCCTCACCATCGCGCTGATCTCGACCGCGCTGACGCTGCTCATCGCCTACCCCGTCGCCTACAGCATGGCGAAGGCGCCCACGACACTGCGGCCGACGCTCCTGATGCTGGTGATCCTGCCCTTCTGGACGAGCTTCCTCATCCGCGTCTACGCCTGGATCGCCATTCTGAAGCCGGAAGGCCTGCTCAACCAGCTTCTCCTGTCCACAGGCCTCATCAGCGAGCCGCTGATCATTCTCAACACCAACACCGCGATCTATATCGGCATCGTCTATTCCTACCTGCCCTTCATGGTGCTGCCGCTCTATTCGGCGCTGGAAAAAATGGATCACAGCCTGACGGAAGCCGCGCAGGACCTCGGCTGCACGCCGATTTCGGCCTTCTGGCGCATCACCTTCCCGCTGTCGCTGCCGGGCGTCGTCGCCGGCTGCCTGCTGGTCTTCATTCCTGCCGTCGGCGAGTTCGTCATTCCCGATCTACTCGGCGGTTCGGAAACGCTGATGATCGGCAAGACGCTCTGGAACGAGTTCAACGCCAACCGGGACTGGCCCGTCTCCTCGGCCGTCGCCGCCCTCCTGCTGATGATCCTCGTCGTGCCGATCATGTTCTTCCAAAACGCGCAGTCGCGCCTCGATCGCGAGGGCCGATAGAATGAACCGCTGGTCCCGCTTCAACATCGCCTCGATCGTCATCGGCTTTGCGTTCCTTTATCTGCCGATCGTGCTGCTCGTTATTTTCTCCTTCAACGCCTCCAAGCTCGTGACCGTCTGGGCCGGCTTCTCGACCCAGTGGTACGGACAGCTCTTCCGCAACGAGGCCTTGATGGATGCCGCCTGGGTCACGGTGCGCGTCGGCCTGCTCTCGGCCACGATCGCCACCGTGCTCGGTACGCTCGCGGCGCTCGCCATGACGCGCTACCAGCGCTTTCACGGCCGGGTGCTGTTTTCCGGCATGATCTATGCGCCGCTCGTTATGCCCGAGGTGATCACCGGCCTGTCGATGCTGCTGCTCTTCGTTGCCATCGGCTTCGATCGCGGCTTCTGGACGCTGACCATCGCACACATCACCTTCACCATGTGCTTCGTCGCGGTCGTCATACAGTCGCGGCTGGCAAGCTTCGACCGGTCGATCGAGGAGGCCGCCCTCGACCTCGGCGCGACGCCGACCGCCACCTTCTTTCAGGTGACGCTGCCGGTCATCGCGCCGGCCGTCTTCTCCGGCTGGGTGCTCGCCTTCACGCTCTCGCTCGATGACCTCGTCATCTCCAGCTTCACCTCGGGCCCCGGCGCCACCACGCTTCCGATGAAGATCTACAGCCAGGTACGCCTCGGCGTCACGCCCGAGATCAATGCCGCCTGCACCATCCTCATCGGCATCGTCGCCACCGGCGTCGTCATCGCCTCCCTGGTCTCCCGACGCCAGCAGATCCAGCGGGAACGGGACGAGCGGGCGGCGTTTGCTGCGGGGTGAGTGGGCATCGTGAGGATGCGCAGGATCCGGTAGCCAGGAAGGCTCTCTCTGCCCTGCCGAGCAGAGAGGGCCTTTTTTTCGCAAACTCTTCAAACGGTTATCAAAAACCAGATACCCTAACGCAAAACGCCGGGACTGAGCCCGGCGTTTTGCGTTTCGACCTGCGGTCCATCGCTACCCTCAGGCCGCCCGGCCCAGGCGGTGGCCGGTCGCAGGTTCCAGGCGGAACTGTTCGACCAGTTGCATCAGGGTGTCGGCCTGCTCTGCCAGGGCGCGGCTGGCTGTGGTGGCTTCGTCGACCATGGTGGCGTTCTGCTGGGTCATCTGGTCCATCTGGTTGACGGAGCCGTTGACCTCGTGAAGTGCGGAGGCCTGGTCGCGGCTGGCGGTGGCGATCATGTCGACGTGCTGGCTGACCGCGACGATCTGCTGGCTAATGGAGGCGAGCACGGCGCCGGTCTCCTTCACCGCCTGCGAACCGGCGGTCACCTCGAGCGTGGATTTGTTGATCAGACCCTTGATCTCGCGGGCGGCACCGGCCGAGCGCTGGGCGAGCTCGCGCACTTCCTGCGCGACCACGGCAAAGCCCTTGCCCGCCTCCCCTGCGCGCGCTGCCTCAATGCCGGCATTGAGCGCGAGAAGGTTGGTCTGGAAAGCGATCTCGTCGATGACCTCGATGATCTGCTCGATCTGGCGCGAGGCCTCCTCGATGCGGCTCATGGCCGAGATGGCGTTGGTGACGACGACGCCCGAGCCGTCGGCGCTCTTCTTGGTGTGCGACACGGCGACGTTGGCTTCGTGCGCGCGCTCGGCCGAGGAGCGCACCGTGACCGTGATCTGATCGACGGCGGCGGCGGTTTCCTCGAGCGAGGCGGCCTGCGCCTCGGTGCGGCGCGACAGGCTGTCGGCCGAGGCGTGCATGTCGTTGCCGCTGCGCTGGATCAGGACGGCATTGTTGCGGATCTGCAGGAGCGTGTCCTGCAGCCGGACGAGCGAGCCGTTGAAATCGACGCGCAACTGTTCGAGGCGACCGTTGAACGGCGTCTCGATCTGCTGCGACAGATCCCCCTGGGCAAGCCGTCCGAGGCCGGCGGCGAGCTGGCTCACCGCGAAATCGATCTGGCTGTCCATCGATCGCTTCTCGGCATCGTTGCGGCTGCGCTCGGCATCGGCCTGAAGCCGCTGTTCCTCGCTTTCCGCCTCGATGCGCACCTTCGACAAGGCATTCTCCTTGAAGACGCCGAGCGCGCGGGCCATGTCGCCGATCTCGTCCTTGCGGGCGTCGCCGTCGATGCGCGTGTCGAGCGCGCCTTCGGCCAGCCGGCGCATGGCGGCGGTGATCTGGCCGATCGGACCCTTTAGCGTGAGAACCAGCGCGAGGCCGGCGAGAAGGGCAATGACGACACCGCCGCCCGTCGCGAAGACGGAGACCTGGTTGGCCTTTTCGCGCTCGATCGCCGCGTTGGTCTTCTGGTCTTCGGCAAAGCCGACGAGCTGCTGCCAGATCTGGTCGATATCGGCTGCGGCGTCGGCAAATTCCTTATGTCGTCCGGCGCTGACGCCGATCAGCGACATGCTGTCCGACTTGATCTTGCCGGCGACCGGCTGGACGGTGGCCGCAAGGCCCGAGAAGAACGGCATTTCGGGCGCCGTGTAGGCGATGTTCAGGACCTCCTGATTGAGCACGTTGACCTCGCGGGCGAGCCGCGCCTGATCCGTCTGCTGGGACGTTTCGAGGAAGCTGCTGGCAGCAAGCCGGATTCCGGAAACAGCGGTGACGATGGCGCGTGCGTTTTCGAGGATCTTGTTGGCCTTGATCAGGGGCGCATCGAGCTTGCCGAAAGTCGCCGTCGCATTGCGCATCGTCGCGGTCGCCGCCGTCTGGAACTGGATGCTCGCCTGGCGGAAGCGCGCGACCAGCCGGCCGATCGCCTTGGCGTTTTCATCGCTCAGGTCGCCATTGTTGGTCAGCGTGCGGATCTCAACGATGGTCGCCTTGAACGTGTCGGCCACGGCTTTCTGGCTGGCCGGCAGGGCTGTGCCGATCTGGGCGAGAACCTGATCCAGCGCGGCCTGGCCATCGCGCGCCACCGCGATCTTGGCTTCGGGTGTCGGCGCGCGGGCGAAATCGGAGGTAAGGCCCGTGAGGATATCGCTGGAGGCGGTCAGACGCTCGGCTTCGCGCAGGAGCGATTTCGCCTTGGTCTCGTCGTCGCGCACGCGCTGTTCGACGGACGTCGCCTCCTCGATCAGCTTGCCCTGTGTGGAGAGGAGAAGACGGATGCTCTTGGTGATGGAGGTGCGCAGCGCGACCTCCGCCTCATGCAGCTTCCAGAGTTCGCCGACGCGCTCGCGGATCTTCGCGGTGCCCGCGATGGCGCTGTCGAGCTGGCTGGCGCCCTCGCTGTTTTCCATCTGGGCGCGCGTTGCGTTGAGCACGGCTTCCTGGCTGGTGATCTTGAGAACGACGTCGTCGCGCGTCTTTTCGCTCGCGTCGGTCAGAAAGGCATTCATGCCGGCATAGACGTCGCGGAAGCCGGACAGCGACTGGAGCACGCTGTTGGAGATTTCCATGCGCCCCTGCAGCAAGCCGGATGCATAGAGCCCCGTCAGGCCCACGGCGCAGATGCTGACGACGAAGGGCAGGATGAAGAAGAGGACCTTCGTCTGGATCTTGAAGCGGGCAAGAATCTTGTCGATGAACATGGGCGCGTCCTGGCTTGCAGGGCCTACATCCGCCTCCCCCCGAGCCGTCATCGGCTGCTTCGGTGCGCTTCATGTCAGGCCGTCATCATGGTCTGATTCGAATGCGGGGAAACCGCCAGCCGCTTCGCAATCATTGCAAGACGCCGCAGCCCTCCGGGCGCGTCGTCCAAGCCTGCTCCTCAATGGTTCCAGCTTGGACGATAGGCGTTAATTTCGTGTAAGCGACAGAACACATTGTCACGCGCCTGCCATCTGGACATGGCAGAACAGGCGCGTCACTCCGCGACCATGATAATAACGGTCGGACGGGCGTCGAAAACATGACCCTCAAGGGCGCTTGCAGGGGAGAGATGGTTGGCCAGCGGGCAAGCCGCGCCTTCGAAACGAGCCGCCGAAGTGCGCGCTGTCATTCGCCCAAGGTGTCGGGCTGCAGCCTTGGATGCAGCCGAAAGCACATGTGCCGGTCTGCGACCGCTCAGAACGATCCGAGGGCCGAGAGGCCGATAACGGCAGCGGCCGTCAGAACGGCGGCTGCGGTGTAGGTCAGCGCCAAGATTTTCTGTGTACGGCTATCATCGGCCTTTGCGATGGCGATGGCACGGGCATTGCGTCGGCTATGCTGGTTCATGATATCATGTCCTTCCGTCCGAAGAGAATAGACCCGGTTGAGACGATCCACCAGCCACATTCTGTCGCACTCGTTAAAAATGCGAGAACCGTGCAGCCGAGGGACCATCCGTTCCCATTCGACAGGTAGGGTCGGACAGTTTCGTTAACAAGGCCTGAAGCGCCTTCACGCTTTCGGCATTACGGCGCGGGGCGCGGGTCAGACGGCCTGCCCGCAGGAGAAGCCGGAGGCCCAGGCCCACTGAAAATTATAGCCGCCGAGCCAGCCGGTCACGTCCACGCATTCCCCGATGAAGAACAGGCCGGGCACGGCCTTGGCCATCATGGTGCGGGAATCGAGATGGCGGGTATCCACGCCGCCGAGCGTCACCTCCGCCGTGCGGTAGCCTTCCGATCCCGCGGGTTTCAGCGACCAACCGGACACGAGCGCCACCAGCCCGTCGATCGCCTTGTCGGAGAGGTCGGCCAGCGGGCGGTCGTGAAGCCCCGCCTCCGTCGCCAGATGCTGGGCGAGGCGCTTGGGCAGGTGTTCGCCGAGCACGGTCTGGACGGCCTGCCGGCCCTGCGTGCGGCGGGCCGCTTTCAAGAGGGCGCCGAGCTCGACACTCGGTTCGAAGGCCACGCGGATCTCCTCGCCTTCGCGCCAGTAGGACGAGATCTGCAGGATCGCCGGCCCGCTCAGGCCCCGATGGGTGAAGAGCATGGCTTCGTTGAACGCCGTCTTGCCGCATGCGGCGCGCACATCGACGGCGAGACCTGCGAGCGCACTGAGGCTCTCTTTGGCCGAATCGGCCACCGTCAGCGGCACGAGACCCGGACGCGTTTCGACCAGTCCCAGGCCGAACTGCTCGGCGATGCGGTAGGCAAAGCCGGTGGCGCCCATCTTCGGGATCGACTTGCCGCCCGTCGCGATGACGAGCGTGCGTGCGTCGATGGTCTCCTCGGCGAGCGTGACGCGAAAGCCGGTGGCCGAAGCGTCGACGCCCGAAATCTCGGTTCCCAGCCGGAGCAAGACGCCGGCCGCCTTCATCTCCTCCAGGAGCATGCGAACGATGTCGCGGGCGGTATCGTCGCAGAAAAGCTGGCCCAGCGTCTTCTCGTGCCAGGCGATACCGTGCCGCTCGACGAGGGCGACGAAATCGCGCGGCGTGTAGCGGGCGAGTGCCGATTTGGCAAAATGCGGGTTCTGCGAGAGGAAGTTGGCAGGCGCCGTGTGGAGATTGGTGAAATTGCAGCGACCACCGCCGGAGATGCGGATTTTCTCGCCCGGCGCTTTCGCGTGATCGAGCACGAGCACGCTGCGGCCCCGGCGCCCGGCTTCCGCCGCGCACATCATTCCCGCCGCACCCGCGCCGATGATCACCACGTCGAAGCTCTTTGCCACGTCGCGTCTCCTCTGGTCAGAAAGGCCCCGATAACGTCAACGGCATCGGTTCGCCAGCATTTTCGCGTTTGGCAAGCTGGCCAATCGTCAAACACCGTCTATGATAAGCAATATCCGAAAGAACCCCGGTGATTTATGCCTGCGAAGAAAACAATCGCGAACACGACGACGAAATCCGCCAAAAGCAACAAGATCCCGTCCGCCCTTCAGGCGCCGCGCGGGGTGAAGACCTGGAAGGAAGCCGCCGACTGGCTGAAAGTTCGGGGCATCGAAGACGTGGAGTGCATCACTCCCGACATTGCCGGCGTTCCCCGCGGCAAGATGATGCCCTCCTCGAAATTCACCTCCAACACCTCGCTCGCCTTGCCCTCCGCCATCTACCGGCACACGATTTCGGGCGAGTACCCGGAGGAGACGGGCGACTTCCGCTATGACAGCCGCGACAGCGATATCAAGCTCGTGCCGGATCTCTCCACGCTCTCCATCGTTCCATGGGAGACGGACCCGACCGCGCAGGTGATCTGCGACATCGCGGGATCCAAGGGCGAGAACGTGCCCTACACGCCGCGCAACGTGCTGAAGCACGTGCTGGAACTCTACCGGCTGAAGGGCTGGAAGCCGGTCGTGGCTCCCGAGATCGAATTCTACCTCGTCGCCAAGAACGACGATCCCGACTATCCGCTGCATCCGCCGAAGGGCCGTTCGGGCCGCTCGATCCAGGGTGGGCAGGCCTATTCGATCGCTGGCGTCAACGAGTTCGACGAGCTGATCGACGACATCTACCACTTCTCCGAAAAGCAGGGTCTGGAGATCGACACGCTGATCCACGAGGAAGGTCCGGCGCAGCTGGAGATCAACCTGCGGCATGGCGATCCGATCGAGCTGGCCGACCAGGTGTTCCTGTTCAAGCGCACGATCCGCGAAGCCGCGCTGAAGCACGGGATCTATGCGACCTTCATGGCGAAGCCCATGCAGAGCCAGGCGGGCTCGGCCATGCACATCCACCAGTCGATCGTGGAAGTGAACACCGGTCGCAACCTGTTTTCCAACGCGGACGGCTCGCCCTCCAAGGAGTTCTTCCACTTCATCGGCGGCATGCAGCATTATATCCCGAAGGCGCTGTCGATGATGGCGCCCTATGTGAACTCCTATCGCCGGCTGACGCCTGATATGTCGGCACCGGTCAACAATGCCTGGGGCTACGACAACCGGACGACGGCGTTTCGTGTGCCGGATTCCGAACCGGCCGCACGGCGTGTGGAAAACCGGCTGCCGAGTTCGGACGCCAACCCCTATCTGGCGCTCGCGGCCTCGCTCGGCTGCGGCTATCTCGGCCTGACGCAGGCACTGGAGCCGACCGCACCGGCCGACGATAGCGTCAACACCAAGGCGATCGAGCTGCCGCGCGGACTTCTGGAAGCCGTCGCAGCGCTGGAAGCCGAACCCGCCTTCCACGACGTGTTCTCGGCCGAGTTCATCGCCATCTATGCCGGCGTGAAACGCGGCGAATTCGAGACCTTCATGCAGGTGATCAGCCCTTGGGAGCGGGAATATCTGCTTCTGAACGTGTGAGCCCTGCCATGACCTCCGCGGCACAGTGGCAGAGCCCGATCTCGCCCGGCATCTCGTGGTACGAGGATGCCGTCGGCGAGCGCCCGGCCTATCCGAGGCTCGACGGCGACATGACGGCCGATGTCGCCGTCATCGGCGGCGGCTTCACCGGTCTTCAGGCGGCCTATAACCTTGCCGCGGGCGGGGTGCGGGTCGTCCTGATCGACGCCTGCCGCTTCGGCGACGGGGCGTCCGGGCGCAATGGCGGGCAGCTCGGCACCGGCCAGCGCGCCGAGGTGGACGAGCTCGAAAAGCAGTATGGGCGGGCGCGGGCCAAAGCGCTCTTCGACATGGCGGAGGACGCAAAGCGCGGCCTCCTCGACTTTGCCGCACGCCACGCCATCGACATGGAATACCAGCCGGGCCACCTCTCGGTGACGCACAAGGCTTCCTCCGAGAAGGCCTACCGGGCCTATGTCGAAAGCATGGCACGCGATTACGGCTACCCGCATATGCAGATGATGGATGCGGCGGAGACGGCGGAGCGGCTCGGTTCCCGGCACTACGTGCTCGGCATCCGCGATAGCGGCACCGGCCATATCCAGCCGATGAAGCTGCTGGTGGGGCTCGCCCGCGCCGCGCAGGCGGCCGGCGCGCAGCTGTTCGAGAACACCGAGGCGACGGACATCCGGCTGTCCCAGGGCAAGGTGCTCGTGGAAACCGCACGCGGCACGATCCGCGCCGACCGGGCGCTGATCGCCTGCAACGCCCATATCGGCAGGCTGGAGCCGGTGACCGCGTCGCATGTCATGCCGATCCGCTCCTTCATCGGCGCCACCGCGCCGCTGGGCGACGCCTCGCCCGTGCTGCCCGGCGGCGAGAGCGTTGCCGACAGCCGTTTCGTGGTGCGCTATTTCCGCCGGTCGCGTGACGGGCGGCTGCTCTTCGGCGGTCGTGAGGCCTATACCGCCGACAATCCGCGCGACATTTCCACCCATATCCGGCGGCAGATCGCGGAAATTTACCCGGACCTTGCCGACGTGCAGATGACGCATGCCTGGGGCGGGTCCGTCGGCATCACCATGCCGCGCCAGCCCTTCGTGCGCGAGGTCATGCCCGGCGTTACCACCATCGGCGGGTTCTCCGGCCATGGCGTCATGCTGTCCAATCATTGCGGAAAGCTCTATGCCGATCTCGTGCTCGGACGCGGCACCGATATCGACCTTCTGAAGGCTCTGCGCATTCCCGCCTTTCCCGGCGGACGGCGTTTCCGATCGCCGCTTTTGTTCCTCGCGCTCACTTGGTATGCTCTCCGCGACAAGCTGTGACCCTCCCCCCGGCGCATTTTTTGCAACGCAGCACTAGCGCCTTTAAATCGATTAGATTATAAAACGCCCGACCTGAGAGAGATCGATATCCCATGAGCAGCCAGATCATTCCCGTCGAACCCTTTGACTATGTCGTCTTTGGCGGCACCGGCGATCTTGCCGAGCGGAAGCTTCTTCCTGCCCTCTACCACCGCCAGCTCGATGGCCAGCTGACCGACCCGACCCGCATCATCGGCGCCTCGCGCACCGCGATGACGCACGAGGAATACCGCCAGTTCGGCCGCGCGGCGCTGAAGGAACACCTGAAGGCCGGCGAGTACGACGAGGCCGAGGTCAAGACCTTCACCGACCGCCTTTTCTACATTTCCGTCGATGCCAAGACCGACCAGGGCTGGGACAAGCTGAAGGCGCTGCTGGACGAGGCCAAGGACCGCGTGCGCGCCTTCTACCTCGCCGTCGCCCCCGGCATTTTCGGCGCCATTTCCGAGAAGATCCGCGACCACAAGCTGATCACCAAGACCACCCGCATCGTGGTGGAAAAGCCGATCGGCCGCGACCTTGCCTCCGCGCTCGAGCTGAACGACACGATCGGCAAGGTTTTCAAGGAAGAACAGATCTTCCGCATCGACCATTACCTCGGCAAGGAAACCGTGCAGAACCTGATGGCGCTGCGCTTTGCCAATACGCTGTACGAGCCGCTGTGGAATTCGTCCTACATCGACCACATCCAGATCACGGTGGCCGAAGCCGTCGGCCTTGAGAGCCGCGCGGGCTACTACGACACGGCCGGTGCGCTGCGCGACATGGTGCAGAACCACATCCTGCAGCTGCTCTGCCTCGTCGCCATGGAGGTTCCGCCGTCGATGAACGCGGAAGCCGTGCGCGACGAGAAGCTGAAGGTTCTGCGCGCGCTGAAGCCGATCACCGCGGCCAATGTCGAGAAGATGACCGTGCGCGGCCAGTACAAGGCCGGCGCGTCTGCCGGCGGTCCGGTCAAGGGCTACCTCGAAGAGCTTGAGGGGGGTGTTTCCAACACCGAGACCTTCGTCGGCATCAAGGCCGAAATCAACAACTGGCGCTGGGCCGGCGTGCCGTTCTACATCCGCACCGGCAAGCGCATGGCGACCCGCATGTCGGAAATCGTCATTTCCTTCAAGCCGATCCCGCATTCGATCTTCGACGATGCCGCCGGCCGCGTGGAGGCCAACCAGCTGATCATCCGCCTGCAGCCGGACGAGGGCGTCAAGCAGTCGCTGATGATCAAGGATCCGGGCCCGGGCGGCATGCGCCTGCGCAACGTGTCGCTGGACATGACGTTTGCGGAATCCTTCAACGCTCGCAGCGCCGACGCTTACGAGCGCCTGCTGCTCGACGTGATCCGCAACAACCAGACCCTGTTCATGCGCCGCGACGAGGTGGAAGCGGCGTGGCGCTGGGTGGATCCGATCCTCAAGGCCTGGGACGAAGTGGGCCAGAAGCCGCAGTCCTACACGGCCGGCACCTGGGGTCCGAGCCAGGCGATCGCGCTCATCGAGCGTGACGGCCGCACATGGCATGAAGTGGTCTAAGCCATGACTGCTAAGCTCCACACCTTCGAGACCTCGGCAGAGCTTGCCGAAAACCTGGCGACGGCCGTTGCCGACGCCCTCTCCGCCGGCATTGCCAGAGATGGCTCGGCCTCCATCGCCGTTTCCGGCGGCTCGACGCCCAAGGCCTTTTTCAAGGCGCTTGCGAACACGCCGCTCGACTGGACCAAGGTCACGGTGACGCTGGTGGACGAGCGGTTCGTCGAGCCCGACAGCGACCGTTCCAACGAAAAGCTGGTGCGCGACAACCTTCTGACGGGCGCGGCCTCCGCTGCCGTCTTCCAGCCGCTCTACTACCCCACGGCCACGGCCGAGGAGTCGGCGGCCACCGCGACCAAGGAAACGGCCCGGATCGGCCAACCTTTCGACGTCGTGGTGCTGGGCATGGGCGGCGACGGGCACACGGCCTCGTTCTTCCCCGGCGGATCGCGCCTTGCCGAGGCGCTCGACCCGCAGACACCGCGCGGCGTGATGACCATGCAGGCGGAGGGGGCCGGCGAGCCGCGGCTGACCTTCACGTTTACGAGCCTCGAGGATGCGCGGCTTCTGGTGCTGCATATCGAAGGCGACGCCAAGAAGACGGTGCTGGAGACGGCGCAAGGGGACGGTCCGGAAACGGATATGCCGATCCGCGCCATCCTGCGCCGCGCCGCCTCGCCGGTCGCGATCTACTGGGCGCCGTAAAGGGCGTGCCCTCCCGGTCACCGGCCCGTCGCGCGAGACTTGACACACCCGGCGCTCATTCGCGCCGACACCGATGATCCACATCTGAGACAGGGGCCAGACAGGCCCCGGAAGGATAGGCCATGACCGTCGATCCCCGCATCGCAGCCATCACCGCCCGTATCGTCGAGCGCTCCAAGCCATCGCGCGAACTCTATCTACATCGCGTCCGCAACGCCGCCGCCAAGGGCGTGCATCGCTCCGTGCTCGGCTGCGGCAATCTCGCGCATGGTTTCGCCGTCTGTTCCCCCTCCGAGAAGGTCGCGCTGTCGGGAGACACCGTGCCCAATCTCGGGATCATCACCTCCTATAACGACATGCTGTCGGCGCATCAGCCGTTCGAAACCTACCCGGCGATGATCCGCGAAGCGGCGGCGCAAGCCGGTGGCATCGCGCAGGTTGCCGGTGGCGTTCCCGCCATGTGCGATGGCGTGACGCAAGGGCAGCCCGGCATGGAGCTGTCGCTGTTTTCGCGCGACCTCATCGCCATGGCCGCCGGCATCGGCCTGTCGCACAATATGTTCGACAGTACGGTCTATCTCGGCGTCTGCGACAAGATCGTGCCCGGCCTGATGATCGCGGCCATGACATTCGGCCACCTCCCCGCCGTCTTCATTCCCGCCGGCCCGATGACGACCGGCCTGCCGAACGACGAAAAGGCCCGCGTGCGCCAGCTCTATGCCGAAGGCAAGATCGGGCGCGACGAGCTGCTGGACGCCGAGTCCAAGTCCTATCACGGTCCCGGCACCTGCACCTTCTACGGCACGGCCAATTCCAACCAGATGGTGATGGAAATCATGGGCTTCCATATGCCCGGCGCCTCCTTCATCAATCCCGGCACGCCGCTGCGCGACGCGCTGACACGCGAGGCGACCAAGCGGGCGCTGGCAATCACCGCGCTCGGCAATGAATTCACCCCCGCCGGCGAAATGATCGACGAGCGCTCCATCGTCAACGGCGTCATCGGCCTGCATGCGACGGGCGGCTCGACCAACCACACGATGCATCTCGTCGCCATGGCGCGCGCCGCCGGCATCATGCTCACCTGGCAGGATATCTCGGAGCTTTCCGACATCATCCCCCTGCTCGCCCGCGTCTACCCCAATGGCCTTGCGGATGTGAACCATTTCCACGCCGCCGGCGGCATCGGCTATCTCATCGGTCAGCTGTTGAAAACCGGCATGATCCACGAGGACGTTCGCACCGTGTTCGGCCATGGGCTCCAGGCCTATGCGATCGACGTGAAGCTCGGCGAGAACGGCACGGTCGCCCGCGAGCGCGCACCCGATGTCAGCCACGACCCGAAGGTGCTCGCTACCATCGACAAGCCCTTCCAGACGACGGGCGGCCTCAAGATGCTCACCGGCAATCTCGGCAAGGCCGTCATCAAGATCTCGGCCGTCAAGCCGGAGCGCCACATCATCGAAGCGCCGGCGAAGATCTTCCACGATCAGGCGAGCCTCAACGACGCCTTCAAGGAGGGCAAGCTCGAGGGCAATTTCGTCGCCGTCGTGCGCTTCCAGGGCCCGAAGGCGAACGGCATGCCGGAACTGCACAAGCTGACGACCGTGCTCGGCATCCTTCAGGATCGCGGCCAGATGGTCGCCCTCATCACCGACGGCCGCATGTCGGGCGCCTCCGGCAAAGTCCCCTCCGCCATCCACATGACCCCCGAAGCCAAAGATGGCGGCCCGATCTCCAAGATCCGCGAAGGCGACATCATCCGCCTCGACGCGACGACCGGCGAGATCAACGTGCTGGTGCCGGATGCAGACCTCGCCGCACGCGCGCCGGCAGAGGCCGACCTCTCCGGCAACGAATTCGGCATGGGCCGCGAACTGTTCGCACCGTTCCGGGCCATGACAGGGGCTGCGGAACACGGCGCGAGCGTGTTTTTTCATTAACACACTCTGATGAAGCTTTCCCGGATACTCAGATCCTATATATTTGAGGAATGCGGGCTCTTACGTTCTGCGGTAGCAGTCTTCGGATTTGCGGGCTTTTCCCGATACGGTAAGGCGGGAGGCCGGTTATCAACTTGAGAAGGTGCAAAACGCACAGTCGCCCTCCGACTGGAAGTCCATGCCGTCCATCGGCACGGGTGTGCACGAAATCAGACTGAGGGACGTATCCGGGGCCTTCCGTGTGATCTATGTCGCCCGGTTTGCGGATGCGGTTTACGTGCTGCATTGCTTCCAGAAGAAGACGCAGAAGACAGGCAAGACGGATCTGGACATGGCGATGCAACGCTATCGCAAGCTCATCAGGGACCTCGACCCATGATAAAAGAAACATTTGCGAGTGTTTGGGATGCGATCGAGGATCAACCTGCTGACGCTGAAAGTCTTAAGCTTCGGTCGAAGCTGATGGGCGCCCTTGAGCGGCATATCCGCACGGAAGGCTGGACGCAGGCCGAGGCCGCAGACCGATTGGCCGTCCCGCAACCGCGCATTTCGGACCTTATGCGAGGGAAAATCACTCTGTTCTCGATCGACGCGCTGGTGACCCTGCTTTTACGAGCTGGGCTGCATGTCGATGTTTCGGTTCGAGAGGCTGCTTGAACGAGAAATGCCTGATGACGACGTCGGCCGCTATCGACGACGCTTCTCGGGAACGAAGCATGGATGATCGAAAGACACGTCCGCCTCTCGGATGAGGAAAAAGCGCGCCGACATCATCGGCGCGCTCTCTTTGTTGTTATGCCTTGTCTCTTATGCCAGGAACTCGAGGAGATCCTTGTTCAGGCGGTCCGGCACGGTGGCGAACAGGCCGTGGGGCTCGCCGTCATATTCGATCAGCCGGGCACCAGCGATGCCGTTCGCAGCCGCACGGCCCGAGGGATCGATGGGGACGGTCTTGTCGGCGGTGCCGTGGATGACGAGCGTGGGGATGGTGAAAGACGCGAGATCCGGGCGGAAGTCGGTCGTTCCGAAGGCGGTTACGCAATCGATCGTCGCCTTGGGGCTGGCCATGACGCCGAGCACGAAGGACCAGTCGAGCACACCCTGGCTCACCGGACGGCTGACCAGCCCGACGCCGTAAAAGGTTTTTGCAAAGCTCTGCAGGAAGGCGAAACGATCCTCGCGAATCTGCGTCTTCATATCCTCGAACACGCTCGCATCAACGCCATCCGGGTTGCTCTCGTCCTTGAGAAGATACGGAGCGACGGACGCCACGAGGACGGCCTTTGCGATGCGCGATGCGCCGTGACGGGAGAGATAGCGCGCGATTTCGCCGCCGCCCATGGAGAACCCGACCAGCGAGACATCCTGCAGATCAAGCCCGTCGATGACGCTTGCAAGGTCGTCGGCGAAGGTGTCGTAATTGTAGCCGGTCGCGGGATGGCCCGACTGGCCGAAGCCGCGGCGGTCATAGGTGATGACGCGGTAGCCTGCTTCCAATAGAGCGACAGTCTGATATTCGAACATGTCGCCGGTCAGAGGCCAGCCGTGAATGAGGACGACGGGACGGCCCTGCCCCATATCCTTGACGTGAAGTTTCGTGCCGTCTTTTGCGTCGATATACGCCATGCGAAGCTCCTTTGCTTTCTCGCCCCACCCAATTCGCAGAGAGCGGGTTTGGTTCCGGGAAAAGCGCGGGAGATCCGCTATGGATGGACGTCACCGCCGATACGTCTTCCCCTCCCCGTCAAACAGGTGCAGCTTCGCCCGGTCTGCCGTGAAGCGGACGCGCTCTCCGCGCTTGATCGGCTGGATGCCGGCAAGTTTGGCGATGATGGGTTCGTCGGGAACGAGACCTTCGATGTAGAGGAGTGTGACTTCGCCCAGGGCTTCGACGATGGAGACGGTGCCTTCGAAGAGGAAGCTGTCGCCGGTCGTGATCTGCAGATCCTCGGGGCGGACGCCGAAGCTTGCCTGCCGGCCGCTTTCGGTATCGGGCGTCGGGATATCGAGGATGTCGCGCTTGCCGCCGACGAGTTCGACCGTCGTCTGAGCGCCGGTGGCGACGATCCTGGCGGGGATGATGTTCATGGCGGGCGAGCCGATGAACTGGGCGACGAAGAGATTGGCGGGGCGCTCGTAGAGTTCGAGCGGCGGGCCGACCTGCTCGATATGGCCGCCGGAGAGCACGACGATGCGGTCCGCGAGCGTCATCGCCTCCACCTGATCGTGGGTGACGTAGATCATCGTCGTGTCGGCCATCTGCTCGTTCAATCGGGCGATCTCGATCCGGGTGGCGACGCGCAGTGCCGCATCGAGGTTGGACAGCGGCTCGTCGAACAGGAAGACCTTGGGATCGCGGCAGATGGCGCGGCCGATGGCGACGCGCTGGCGCTGGCCGCCGGAGAGCGCCTTCGGGAGGCGATCGAGATATTGCGTAAGCTGCAGGATATCGGCGGCGGCGCGAACGCGGCGGTCGATCTCCTCCTTGCTTTCCTTGGCGATTCGCATGCCGAAGGCCATGTTGTCGTAGACCGTCATATGCGGGTAGAGCGCATAGGACTGGAACACCATGGCGATGCCACGCTTGGAGGGCGGGGTGTCGTTGACCTTCTCGCCCTCGATGAACATCTCGCCGCCGGTGATCTCCTCGAGCCCGGCGATCATCCGCAGCAGCGTCGATTTTCCGCAGCCGGACGGGCCGACGAAGACGATGAACTCGCCCTTTTCGATCGTGAGATCGATGCCGTGGATGACGTCCACGGCACCATAGGATTTGCGGATCTTGCGTAGTTCCAGTCCGGACATGGGTCCCTCCCCGTTCACTTCAATCGTGATCGTCAGACGATCCGCGCGAAAAATCCGCTCCAGGCGGGCAGTGTAATGCTGTTGTCGCCGAGTTCCGAGGCAAAGCCGTGGCCGGTCAGGACCTCGAGCCGCTCGGCCGGCCGCTCGACCGATGCCGTTTCGCCGCTCATGTTGAAGAGGCAGAGCAGCGTCTCGTTGCCATGGCTCCGCTCGAAGCCAAGGATCGGCGCGGCATAGGGCTTGAAGGCGATCTCGCCATTGGCCAGCGCCGCATATTGACGGCGGAAGGCGAGGAAGCGGCGATAGTGGTGGAGAACGGAGCGCATATCCTGCTCCTGCACCGAAACCGCGCGGGGCAGATGCTCGGGCGGCACCGGCAGCCAGGGCCGGCCGTCGCCGAAGCCGCCATTCTGCGCGTCGGCCTCCCAGACCATCGGCGTGCGACAGCCGTCGCGGCCCTTGAAGTCGGGCCAGAACTGGATGCCGTAGGGGTCCTGCAGATCCTCGAAGGCGAGATCGGCCTCGGTCAGCGCCAGCTCCTCGCCCTGATAGATGCAGACGGAGCCGCGCAGCGACATCAGCATGCTGGCGAGAAACTTCGCATGCGCGTCATGATCTGCGATGCCCTGCCCCCAGCGGGAGACATGGCGCACGACGTCGTGGTTGGAAAACGCCCAGCAGGCCCAACCTTCGGGTGCTGCCCGCTCGAAGGCATGCTGGACCTCGGCCACGCGTGCCGGCGTCAGCGGATCGGGCGCCAGGAACTCGAAGGCGTAGCACATGTGCATCTTGTCGCCGCCCGAGGTGTACTGGCCGGCGATTTCGAGGCCGATCTGGCTGTCGCCCACCTCGCCGACCGCGGCAATCGCCGGAAACTCGTCCATGACGGCGCGGAAGCGCTGGAGGAAGGCGATGTTCTCGGGCCGGTTCTTGTCGTAGAGGTGCTCCTGGTAATTGTAGGGGTTCACGGCCGGTGCCGTATTGGCATTGCGGCGCTCGGGCGCCAGCGCCGGGTTGTCGCGCAGTTGCAGGTCGTGGAAATAGAAGTTGATCGTGTCGAGCCGGAAGCCGTCGACGCCGCGCTCCAGCCAGAAGCGCTCGACGGCGATCAGCGCGTCCTGGACCTCCGTATTGTGCAGGTTCAGGTCCGGCTGCGACGTCAGGAAGTTGTGCATGTAATATTGCAGGCGCGTCGGGTCCCACTGCCACGCGGAACCGCCGAAAATCGACATCCAGTTGTTGGGCGGTGTGCCGTCAGCCTTGGAGTCCGACCAGACGTACCAGTCCGCCTTCGGGTTGAAGCGGCTGGAGCGGCTTTCGGCAAACCAGGGGTGCTGGTCCGATGTGTGGGAAAGAACGAGGTCGATCATGACCCGGATTCCGAGGCGGTGTGCCTCCGCGATCAGGTCGTCGAAATCCGACAGCAGGCCGAAGATCGGATCGACGCCATTATAGTTCGAGACGTCGTAGCCGAAGTCCTTCATCGGCGATGTGAAGAACGGCGAGATCCAGATGGCATCGACATTCAGCGAGGCGATGTAGGGCAGTCGGCGCGTGATCCCCTTGAGATCGCCGATGCCGTCGTCGTTGCTGTCCTGATAGGACCGCGGATAGATCTGGTAGATCACGGCGCCCCGCCACCAGTCGCGATCGGCGGGAAGCAGGGCGGAGGTCTGTTCGGTCTGGCTCTTGGAAAGGGGCAGGCTCATGGAAGGGGGCAGGTCCTTGGGCGGATGGGTTCGGGGACGGATGGGTTCGGAAATGCGGAGTCGGGTCGCTCGACGCGGATCAACCGCCCTTGACGGATCCCGCCAGCAGGCCGCGCACGAGATAGCGCTGCAGGCTGAAGAAGACGATGAGCGGGATGATGATGGTGATGAAGGCGGACGCCGTCAGGATTTCCCAGTTGCCGCCGCGCGAGCCGAGCAGGTTGACGAGGCGGCCGGTGAGCACCAGCTCGTTATTGCCGGTGCCGAGGAAGACCATGGCGACGAGCAGATCGTTCCAGGTCCAGAGGAACTGGAAGATGGCGAAGGAGGCGAGTGCTGGGAAGGACAGCGGCAGGATGATCTTGACGAAGATGTCGAAATCGCTGGCGCCATCGACCCGGGCGGATTCCATGATCTCGCGCGGCAGGCCGGCCATATAGTTGCGCAGCAGATAGATGGCGAGCGGCAGGCCGAAGCCCATATGCGCGAGCCAGATCCCCACATAGGTCTTGGCGGGCACGCCGAGAAAGGCGCCGACGCCGTTATAGAGCTTGAGCAGCGGGATCAGCGACATTTGCAGCGGCACAACCAGCAGGCCGACGACGATGGCGATGAGAACGGTGCGGCCGGGAAAGGGCATCCAGGCGAGCGCATAGGCGGCAAAGGCCGCGACGAGGATGGGGATGATGGTGGAGGGAATGGAGACGGTCAGCGAGTTGATGAAGGACGCGCCGATGCCTTCCGCATTCAAGACTTCGCGGTAATTGTCGAAGGTGAAGCGCGAGGGCACGGCGGCCTGAACGAAGATGCGCTGGCCGCGCGAGCCTTCCATGGCGACGTCGGAGACGATCTCGTAGCTGCCATCCTCCTGCACGGTCAGCCGCTCGCCGTCGTTGAGCGTTGCGGTCTGGCCGGGCTCGAAGGCGGCTGGCTCCTGCGTGCGGAAACCGAAGGCGGAGACGCGGGCGCCGGGATTGTCGAGCGCATTGCCGGTGATGACGAACTTGCCGTCGCGCTGCTGCTGCGCCTCGGGGCCGGGTGCGCGCACCGTCAGGTTCTGGCTGGAGGTGGACAGCGCCGTCCACCAGCCGGAGACGGCCAGCTGGTCCTTGTCGCGCAGCGACGAGATGAGGAGGCCAGCCGTCGGGATCGTCCAGAGGATGACCAGCAGCAGCACCGAGAGATGGACGAAGAGGACGAGCGGGGAGCGTTTCGATGCAATCATCTCAGTGTCCCTTCATCTCTTTGGCGGCGTTGCGAATGTTCCAGATCATGATCGGCACGACGAGGAGCATGATGACCACGGCGATCGCCGCGCCGCGTCCGAAATCGCCGCCGCCGCGGAACATCCAGTCGAACATGAGATTGGCCAGAACCTGCGTCTGCCATTGCCCGTTGGTCATCGCCAGCACGATGTCGAACACCTTGAGGACGAGGATGGTGATCGTGGTCCACACGACGGCAATGGTTCCCCAGATCTGCGGGATCATGATCTTGAAGAAGATCTGGAAACCGTTCGCCCCGTCGATGACGGCGGCCTCGACCGTTTCCTCGGGAATGCCGCGCAGGGCTGCCGACAGGATGACCATGGCAAAGCCGGTCTGGATCCAGACGAGGATCGCCATCAGGAAGAAGTTGTTCCAGAGCGGAATGGTAACCCAGGCCTGCGGCTCGAAGCCGAGCGATGTGACGATGGCGTTCAGCAGGCCGATCTGCTCGGTGCCGGCGGCGCGATAGTCGTAGATGAACTTCCAGATGACCGAGGCGCCGACGAAGGAGATGGCCATGGGCATGAAGATCAGCGTCTTGGCGATATTGCCCCACCAGATGCGATCGGTCAGGGCCGCGATGATCAGGCCGAAGAAGGTGGCGAGTGCCGGGACGACGAGCAGCCAGAGGAAATTGTTGAAGATCGACTGGCGGAATTCGCCGTCATTGATCATCCAGACATAATTGGCGCCGCCGACGAAATTCTGCCCGGCGCGATCGTGGAAGGAGAGCCAGACGGATTCGATGACCGGATAGACCAGGTAGATCGTCATGGCGAAGAGCGCGGGAAACAGGAAAAGCCAGGGACGGATGGCGTTGCTGATGCGCAGATTGCGCGACGCCTTGGCGCCCGATCGACCCTTTGACGGGAAGATGAGGTCGAGGATCAGGTTCGTTCCGTAGAAATAGGCAGCGCAGGCGAGAACGCCGGCCACCATCGTTACCACAGCCATCAACAATTGCTGCATGTTCCCCCCTTACAGCGCCGTGCGTCATATATGACGCACTCAGGTTCGCTGTAACGCTCTATACCGGCTGCACAATTTCATCCTGAAATCGATTCCGATCTCAGGAATTGTGCAGTAGCCGCGGCGCGGCCGACCGTCGTCCACCCACAAGATCGAACCCGCGCGCGCCACTGGCCATGGTGACAAGTGGCGCGCGACGTCGCGAAGCGGTCGTTACTTGATGCTGTCCCAGGACTTCTGGATGTCGGTCGCCACATCGGCGGCCGGCTTGCCGCCGACATAGTCGATCATGCCGGTCCAGAAGGCGCCGGCGCCGATCTTGCCGGGCATCAGGTCGGAGCCGTCGAAGCGGAAGGTGGTCGCGTTGAGGAGAATGTCTCCCTGCTTCTTCATCGGCGCATTGGCGTAGGTGTCGAGGTTCACGCCCTTGTAGGGGGTGAGAAAGCTCGACTGGGCCATCCAGACTTCATGCGCGATCGGCGTCTTCAGGAAGTCGAGGAAGGCGCGCGAGGCCGGCGTGTCCTTCGTGATCATGGCAAGCGTACCGGCACCGAGGACCGGATTTCCGAGTTCGGGCTTGCTGGCATAAGGCGGCATGTAGAAGAAATCCGCGTCTTCACCGACCTTCGTGCCTTCCGGGAAGAAGGACGGAATGAAGGAGGCCTGGTGATGCAGGTAGCACTTCGGCGGCGAGGCGAAGAGGCCCTTCGGGCTGTCGCGGAAGTCGGTGGAGGAGACCGCCTGCGTGCCGCCATCGACATATTTCGGGTTCTTGGCAAAGAAGCCGAACTCGTCGATCGCGCCGACGACAGCGGGATCGTTGAACGGAATGGCGTTGGAGACCCATTTGTCATAGGTGTCGGCCGATTGCGTGCGCAGCATCATGTCCTCGACCCAGTCGGTCGCCGGCCAGCCCGTCGCGCCGCCCGAACCGAGACCGATGCACCACGGCGTGCCGCCATCGGCGACGATCTTGTCGGTCAGCGCCTTCAGCTCTTCCATGGTCTTGGGCACTTCATAGCCCGCATCCTCGAAGTTCTCGGGCACGTACCAGACCAGCGACTTGACGTCGATCTTGTAGGGGAACGCATAGAGCGCCTTCTGGCCGTCCTTGCCGGCATAGGTCGACAGATCGACCCAGGACTGGCCGGCCGCGTAATTGTCGAGCAGCCACTTGTCTGTGCCTTCGCCAAGCGGCGTCAGGTAGCCCTTGGAGGCGAGGTCGGCGATGAGGCCCGGCTGGGGCAGGATCGCGACATCCGGCGGCGAGCCCGCCTGCGTGTCGATGACGATCTGCTGCTCGTAGTTCTCGGACGACGAATATTTCACGTCGGCGCCGGTGACGTCGCGGAAATAGTCGAGCACGGCTTCGAACAGGACCTGGTCTTCGCCGCGCCAGGGGCCGAAGATGGTCAGCGACTGACCCTTGAGGTCGTGCCCGGACTTGAAGTCCTCGTAGCTCTTCCAGTTGAACTTGGCGTCTTCGCCCGGCTTGAACTTCAGCTCCGCCGCCGAGGCGGTTCCGGCGATGAGAGCAAGCGCAGCTGCGCCCAGGATCAGTTTGGTCTTCACGTGTTTCCTCCCGAAAAACCGCTGCACCGTGCCGTGCATCTTTCAGCGATGCCCGCTTTCAAAGCGCTTTGAGAAGTGTAAGAAATCATTGGTCGAGGCGGCAAGTCAAGAGGTTTTGCATCTCCGTCCATCGCAAGTTGTTAAATTGCGGTGCAGCAAAGGTTTGCGCTGCGGCAAGGCGAGAACCATTTTGCGCAGCCATGGCTTTGGTGATAATGAGCCATCATACCGCTTTGAAGAGGCATCGAAGCGCTTTGGCGGGGGTTTTGGAGGATGGTCGTCAATCTTAGACAGTTGGCCGAGATGCTCGGTCTGTCACAGACGACGGTCAGCCGGGCGCTGAACGGCTATCCGGAGGTGAATGCGGAAACGCGCGAGCGCGTGCTGCAGGCGGTGCGCGACACAGGGTATCGTCCGAACCGCGCGGCGCAGCGCCTGGCGACCGGCCGTGCCGCCTCGATCGGCCTCGTGATGACGGTCGCGCCGGACATCGACGCGGACGTGCATTTCAGCGCCTTCCTGACCGGCCTTGGGGAAGCTTCCGTTCGTCACGACTTTCACTTCGTGATCAATCCCAGCGCACCGGAAGAGGAGGAGACGACGTTCCGGCGGCTCGCAGCCAGCGGCAATGTCGATGCGCTGTTCATCGCCTCCGTGCGGCGCGACGATCCGCGAATCGAGATGCTGCGCTCCCTGCCGATCCCCTATCTGGTGCACGGTCGGGCGATCGGCCAGGGCGAGGACTATCCCTTCCTCGACATCGACAATGAGGGTGCCTTCCACGCGGCGACGCAGCTGTTGATCTCGCTCGGGCATCGCCGTATCGCGCTGATCAACGGGCAGGAGCACCTGACCTTCGCCATGCGCCGCAAGGCCGGCATGCTGGCGGCCTTGAAGGAGGCCGGGCTGGAAACGCAGGATGTTCTGATCGCGCACGATTTCATGACGGACGAATACGGATTTCGGGCAACGACCGCATTCCTGGCGGATGCCCGGCCGCCGACCGCCATTCTCTGTTCCAGCACGGTCATGGCGCTGGGCGTGGTCAGGGCGCTAAACCGCGCCGGGCTGAAGGTCGGCGACGACGTGTCGCTGATCGCGCATGACGACGTGCTGCCGCTGTTGAAACCGGAACATTTCAACGTGCCGCTGACGACGACGCAGTCGTCGCTACGGGCAGCGGGCGCCCGCGTCGCCGAACGGCTGATCACCCATGTGCTGAGTCCGGAAGACGCGGTGGAGCAGGAGGTGTGGCAGGCGGAGCTGATCATCCGGGACTCGACCAAGCCGGCACCGCGGAGCTGACGTTCAAACGCCAAATCATGTCCAGCCGAAGCGGAATCGCTTCAGCGTCGGAGAATGCGACAAGACAAGCGATGAGAGCAGTGCCGGAGGACCCGTGTTCAACCGGGACGGCTCTAGAAGCTCGGCGCTTCCACGCCGGCCGCGCGGTGGGCGGCGATGACGGTGTTGGCCATCAGCATGGCGATGGTCATCGGCCCGACGCCGCCGGGGACCGGCGTGATGGTCGCGGCGACATCCTTGCATTCGGCAAAGGCGACATCGCCGACGAGGCGGGTCTTGCCCTCCCCGCGCTCGGGTGCTGCGATGCGGTTGATGCCGACATCGATGACCGTCGCGCCCGGCTTCACCCAGTCCGCCTTCACCATTTCCGGCCGGCCGACAGCGGCGACGAGAATATCTGCGTTGCGGCAGACGCCCGGCAGATCCCGGGTCCGCGAGTGGGCGACCGTCACGGTCGCGTTGGCGGCCAGCAGCAGGGCTGCCATCGGCTTGCCGAACAGGTTGGAGCGGCCGATGACGACGGCGTTCAGACCCGAGAGATCGGCGCCGTGGGTCTGGCGAACGAAGACCATGGCCCCGGCCGGCGTGCAGGAAACGAGACCGCCCTTGAGGTCGCCGGTCGCGAGCTTTCCGGCATTGACGACATTCAGTCCGTCCACGTCCTTGTCCGGCCGGATCGACTGGATGATCGGGTCGGCCTCGAAATGCGGCGGCAGGGGCAGTTGCACGAGAATGCCGTGGATCGCGGGATCGGCATTGAGACGATCGACGATGGCGGCGAGGTCTTCCTGGGTGGTTTCCTCTGGCAGCGTGTGCTGCACGGATACGAAACCGCATTCCTTGGCCATCCTGCTCTTGGAGGACACGTAGGTATGGCTGGCCGGATCATTGCCGACGATGACGACGGCAAGCCCGGTCTTGACGCCGTGGCTTTCTTCCAGCGTGCGGGCCGCGGTCTTGACGCGGTCGAGAACGGCGGCGGCTACGGTCTTTCCATCAATAACGGTGCTCATCAGGCCCTCGCGGATGTGGTTCGTCCAGAGGGACATACAGGGCGCGAACGCCGGAAGATCGCCTCAATGCGTCCTAAGCTATTCTTCGCGGGGATTTCAAGGCCGACAGGGGTCCGCACCGGAAGATCGCTCTCCGGTGCACCGTTTTCGCTGGAACAGACTGTCCGGCGCGCCTTACAGCGACGAGAGACGCCGGACCGGCTGGGTGCGGGCGGTGCGCGGTCCGGTCAGCTTGCGCCAAATGACGAAGCGCAGGAAAACCGGGATGCCGATGACGTATCGCTTCCAGAGGCGGTGCGGCTCGATGGTCATGCGATACAGCCATTCCAAGCGCATGCGACGGATGGATTCGGGTGCGCGTGGCACTTCGCCGGCGATGAAATCGAACAGGGCGCCCACGCCGAGCACGAGCCGGGCATGTCCCGGGCCGACATAGCGGTCGATCCATTTTTCCTGACGCGGCGTGCCCATGGCGATCAGCAGGATATCGGCGTTGGCCCTGCGGACCTTCGCCATGACGGCATCGGATTCGGAGGGATCGAAATAGCCGTCCGAGACCGGAATGAACGTGTGCCACGGCGTATGCTTGGCGAAATTCTCAGCTGCCCGCTGCAGGACATCGGCGCGCGCGCCGACCATGGCGACACGGCGGGGCGTGCGCATATAAGTCAGCATGGCCGGCACGAAATCGGTGCCGTTCAGATTGGCGGGAAACGGCTTGCCGTGAAAGATCTTGGAGGCGATATCGACGCCATGGCCATCCGGCAGCACCACATGCCGCTCGAGGATAGACCGGTAATCCGGGTCTTCCATCATGTAGTTGGCATTGTTGGCATTCAGGAAGGAAACGATCGTCTGCCCGATCGGCAGCGAGGCGACCTCGTCCACGAAGGTGAAGGCTTCCTCCCATTCGAAATCGCAGACCGCGAGATCGAGGATATCGCGGTGGGACGGCTGGATCGACACGGGCGGAAAATATTTCATGCGGGCACTCCTCCATCAAGGAGCATCACGCCGCACGAACATCGTCCTCATTCGCCTGTCCCTGCTCTCGCTCGGCTTTGCCGCTGCGCGGCACGGAAGCGGGCTGGAACGAGAACGGATATTCCCGAATGCCTGTGCGGTCACGATCCTCGGATCAATTGACGGCACACTAGCAAAGCGATCTGAAATCGCGTTTAAACCATTCAATCAAAAGCCTTTTCGGGAATTCAGGAACCGTTTACGACGATCCGTCGAAAAGGCGAGCAAGAGCAGGCATCGCGGCGCGGGAAACGACGCATCCTGCGCGCCGGCGGTCGTGCGATCGTTTCAAGGCGATACAGGCATGCGACGATCGTCGCCTGCCCTGAAGCCGACTCATGCCACGTGTCAGTGGCCGGCGGCGGCCTTCTCGGCAGCACCGGGGATGACGTCATGTGCGGTATTGCCGTTGCGATCGACGATGGCGACGGGCTCCGGCTGCTTGCGGCTTTCGCGGTTTGCGACGCGCGCGACATCGGCCTTGGAGAGATATTCGAGCTGTTCGACCAGCACCTCGAAGATCACCTCCTCCTTCATCTGCTCGTTCAGGCCCGTCTTCACGACGGACTTGAAGTTGGCGAGATCGAAGGATTTGCTGTCCTCGATGTCGATCAGCTGCTTGCCGACGAGGATGTCGAACAACGCGTTGGTGACGGTCTCCTTCAAGGGAACCGGCAGCGTCTTCAGCTTCGTCTTGTCCACGGCGAAGGAGAGCTTCGTCAGGAAATACCCCTGCACGCCGCCATTGCGCAGCACGGGGACCGTGATCAGCTCGCCGGGAACGTATTCCTGCACGGCGAGCCGGGCCTGCTCCTCACTGGATTCCACCGGTGCGGAGGCGTGACGCATCGAGACATAGACCGATCCGAGCGTGATGCCTGCGACCCAGACTCCGGTCAGAAGAAGCTTGATCATACCATCGCGCCGTAACGGAACTGTTCTTCGGAGTAGATGCCATCGGCATCGGCATCCTGCGCGGCGGTCTTCAGCAGCTCGACCACCGAGCGGCAGGCCTCAAGATGCGCCTCGACCTTTTCGGAATTGGCCGCCAGCTTGTTGCGGATATGCTTGGCCTGCGACAGGTAGGACGGGGACACGTCCGTCGGCGGCGCCTGCCGGCGGTTGAGCATGGTCAGCTCGTAGAGGCACCGGCTCTTGCGCAGGTTGGACGCCTTGAGGTCGAAGGTGGGATCGACGCCGATGCGGGCGTTCTCATTGTCGAGGATCATCTCGAGCCGACCCAGAATGTTGCGGACCCGCACATCGCCCGAAGCCTGAATTTCCATAGAACGTCTCCCGTCTTGGCACGGTGCCCGGGTGGATTTCGCCGCTCACCCTGCGCCTGCATTCCTGATTTCCCGCACGTCTCGCCGTCAGGGCCCGCCCTATGACGCCGCGTGCGGAACATGAACCTCTGCCGGCGGCCGGGGCATCTCGACGATGCCGGCAGCCGGTCCGTGTCGCTGCGCCGGCCCGCTCAGGGCCGGGCATCCTCTCATTCCGTGCTGTCGGTCGAGGACAGCGCGTCGCTCGCCCGGAAGCCGTCCAGCGCCTTGCGCTGATATTCCTGCACCATGCTCTGGGCGATGTTGGCGCTGTTGCCATCGAGCTGCGCACTGACGCGATTGGTCATGTCCGCGCCGCCGGCGCCATCGGCCACCATGCTTGCGGCAATGCCGACGCCGTTGCCCTTGGCCATGACGTTGCCGATCTGTTCGGCCATCATGCTCTTCCAGATGTCGCCGGCCGTGCCCTTGCCGTAGACGTCCTCGCTGTTGCTCGGCATCATCGACTTGACGAAGTTCTGGAGGACCATGGCTTCGAACTTGCGATAGGTTTCCGGCACCTTCTTCGGCTCGGCGCGATTTTCGATACTTCCGAGGCCGGACCCGGCCTGGTTCTGATTGAGGATCGCGACCGTGTTGGCAAAGCCGTTGCCGGTCTCCGCCAGGCTCGACGCGCGGAAGGCCGCCCGGTTGGACTGCAGACGCGCCTGGGCTTCCTTGACCTGCGTCGGATCGGCCGCCCGCAGGACATCCATCACCAGATCGGTCGGAGGAGAAATGGCCATCCGGGTGCTTCCTTCGTCATGCGGCCTGCAGCCCGCTGAGGAGAGGCTGCAAATCCGCGATGAAAATCAGATATTTGACAGAATGAGACGAGATCGCCGCATTCTGTCGACGGGGGCCACTATGAGTGGTCAAGCTTACCGGAAGCTGGCGCGCCATGCATGACATGCTGGTCGATGAGATCGTAGATGGCATCGTCGGCCTCGGCACGCTCTTCGAGCGCGCGGGCGTCCTTCATATGTTCGGCCAGCCGGTCGCCCTTCGCCCGCTCCTTGAGCACGCGCGCTTCGTGCACCTGCTGGATGCCTTCAAGCATCTGGTCCTTCTGGGCGAGACGGCCGAGCTGGGACGCATAGTGGCCGGAGAACATGGCGTGAAGAGGCTTGGCCGAGCCCATGGCGTCGGCGACGACATCGATCGTGGTCGCGAGCTCCCGGCGCTGGCGGGCGGTTTCGGACAGCTCGTTCTCCGCCATCTGCTCGAGATGCCGCTGAACGGCGACGAGTCGCTTCAGCTTGTCGGAGCGGTTTCCGGCCATGTCTATATCCCCTGCATGACGACCGCGAAGCCATCGGCAAAGAGCCGCAGCATGGCGGCGATGCCCAGATAGAGAAGGAACAGCCCGCCCATGATGAGGTAGGGCGCGGAGATGAAGTAGAGCGGCATCTGCGGCGCCAGCTTGTTGACCATGCCGAGTGCGACGTTGAAGAGCAGGCCGTAGATGATGAACGGGCTCGACAGGCGCAGCATGATCATGAAGGTCATTTCCAGCGCATTGGTCATCGTGATCAGGATGCCCTGCGGATCGAATCCGACCCCGAGCGGCATGGCCTTATAGCTGTCGAAGATCGACTCGAAGATCACGTGATGGAAATCGAGCATGAAGAGCACCATGAGCCCGGCAAAGGAGATCATGTTCGTCACCTGGTTTTCCGAAGAGTCTTCGAGCACGTCGCTGGCGGGCGGCGCGGTGAAGCCGATCATCATGGTGAGCACGGTGCCGACGAACTGGAGACCGAGCGTGTAGAAGCGGGCGATGAGGCCGATCACGCTGCCGATGACGACCTCGGTGGTGATGATATAGATATAGGTGTGCCCCTTGCCGGAGATCTGCGGATAGATGTCGTTCCACATCAGCGGCAGGATCGCCATCGAGATCGCGACCGCCGCGAAAAGGCGGATCTGGACCGAAACGCGCGCCGACGAGAACCCCGGCATGACCATGATGCAGGCGCCGATACGGCAGAACGCCGCAAACAGCGCCAGCACCGTGCCTTCCGGGTCCGTTATCATGAAATGGAGCCGATGATCTTGATCTCGAGCCCCTTTGCGAGCTCGACATGGCTGAGGACCGGCAGCGTGGCAAACAGACGTTCGATGATCATGCGAACATAAGAGCGGGATTCGGGCGAAGATACCAGCACGAACGGCATGCCGCGATCCAGATGCTCGCGGATGACGCGGGTCGCCTCCTCGCTGAACTCCTCAAGGTGGCGCGGGTCGATGTCGAACTCGACGATATCGCCCTTGGCGTCGCGCTTCAGCGCCTGGTGGAACACCATGTCCCATTTGTTGCCGAGGCGCAGGACGCGCAGCGTGCCGTTGTCGGAGAGATCGCCGCAGAGCTGCTGCGACATGCGGACGCGGACGTGCTCGACGATGTGCTCGGTCTTGCGGACGTGCGGGGCGAGTTCGGCGACGGCTTCGAGGATGAGGTGCAGGTTGCGGATGGAGACGCGCTCGGCGAGCAGCAGCTTCAGCACGGCCTGCAGGCCCGAATAGGACATATGCGAGGTGCAGATCTCGTCCGCGAGCTTGCGATATTCCGGATCGAGCCGCTCGATGAGGATCTTGACGTCCTTGTAGGACAGCAGCTGCGGCAGGTTGTTGCGGATGACTTCCGACAGGTGCGTCAGCACGACCGAGACGTTGTCGATCGGATGGAAGCCTTCGCGCTTCAGGTCCTCGGTGAAGGTTTCGAGGATCGAGACGGCAGGCATGCCGAAGGCGGGCTCGCGGATGTCGTCGCCCGGAACCGTCGGTCGCCGGCCGCCGCCCGTGACGACGATGACCTCGCCGACGCGCACCGTGTTCGACGCGATCGTCGTGCCGTGAACGCGGATATGGTAGGCCTTGTCCGGCACGGCGATGTCGTCGGAGACCTTGATTTCGGGGACGATGAGCCCGTACTGGCTGGCGAACTTGCGGCGCATCTTGCCGACGCGGAAGGCGAGTTCCTGATGGGCGCCGAGCAGTCGGGTCGAGACCTGCTTGCCGAGCAGCAGCTCGATTTCCGCGGTCTTGAGGACGGACTTGACGCTGTCCTTCTCGCTGTCCTTGACCTGGGCTGCCGTCTGCAGATCCTGCTCGCGCTTCAGCTGGCTTGCGGCTGCTGCACGACGCGGGATGATGTAGGCCATGGCGGCCATGCCGACACCGAGCGTGGCGAAGGGAATGAAGGGCAGACCGGGAATGATGGAGAGCATGGCCAGAAGGCCGGCCGCGACCATCAGCGCGCGGGGATAGTTGCTGAGCTGGCCGACGACCGCCTGGTCGGTGGAGCCGGAAGTGCCGCCGCGCGATACGAGAAGGCCGGCTGCGAGCGAAACGATCAGCGCCGGGATCTGCGACACCAGACCGTCGCCGACGGAAAGCTTGACGAACACGTCCGCCGCCTCGCCGATCGACATGCCGTGGCGGAAATAGCCGATGATGATGCCGCCGAACACGTTGATGCCGGTGATGAGAAGGCCGGCGACGGCATCGCCGCGCACGAACTTCGAGGCACCGTCCATGGAGCCGAAGAAGGAGCTTTCCTCTTCCAGCTCGCGCCGGCGATGCTGTGCCTCCTTCTCGTTGATCAGGCCCGCCGACAGGTCGGCGTCGATCGACATCTGCTTGCCGGGAATAGCATCGAGGGTGAAGCGGGCGCCGACTTCCGCGATACGCGTGGCGCCCTTGGTGATGACGATGAAGTTCACGGTGATCAGGATGAGGAAGACGATCAGACCGATGACGAAGTCGCCGGACATGACAAGGCTGGCAAAGCCCGCAATGACGCTGCCGGCCGCGTCGTGCCCCTGGTGTCCGTGCGAGAGAATGACGCGCGTCGTCGCGATGTTCAGCGCGAGGCGGATCATGGTCGAGATCAGCAGGATGACAGGAAAGGACGAGAAATCGAGCGGCCGCTGGATCCAGAGCGATACCATCAGGATGAGGATGGAGAAGGCGATGGAGAAGGCCAGCCCCATGTCGATCAGAAAGGGCGGGATCGGCAGGAAGAGGATCGACAGGATCGCGACGATACCGAGCGCGAAGCCGACATCGCGCCCGTTCGGGGCGATCTTGGGGATTACAATTGCAGGAGGTTGTGCCATCGGAATGTCCGTCTCGTCATGAGAGGCGGGCGACATTCATACCTGTCGCCCCATATGCCGACAGTTCTAGGGGTCCAAGCTTGCGCGGGGATGGCTGGCGCGGCGAAACGGGCGGCGCCCCACGGGACCTGCGCGATCGGGAAGAGGGATCAGAAGCCGGTCTGGATGCGGGAAAAGACGATGTCGGTGAAGATCGACACCTGCGAGCCGATGAACGGCGCCGCGATGGCGACGGTCACGAGAACCGCCAGGATCTTCGGAACGAAGGTCAGCGTCATTTCCTGAACCTGCGTCAGCGCCTGGATCAGGGCGACGACGAGGCCGACGATCATGGCGGCGAGAACGGGCGGGCCGGAGGCCACGACCACCGTCCACATTGCCGTCTGAACCATGTCGAGTGCGTCGGCCTCATTCATTGCAGTATCACTTCACCACGGAGGATCGGACCCATTCCTGGGCCGAGACCGCTACTTTACCGAAACCCCAGGACCGATGGGAAGCTTGGTGCCGTTTTCGAGAAGCGCAACGATTCCGTCGGAGTATAGCGTGACCTCCTTGACCACGCCAGTCGTCTTGCCGTCCGCGCTCGTCACCGTCTTGCCGATCACGGCATTGGCTTCCGAGAGCGAGGTGCGCTGCAGCAGGCTTTCCAGATTGGTGTTCGTCTGGATGGTCTGCTCGACCTGGGAGAAGGTCGCCAGCTGGGCGATCTGCTGGGTCGAGTCCATCGGCTGCGTCGGATCCTGATTCTTCATCTGGGCGACGAGCAGCTTGAGGAAGCTGTCATAGTTGAGATTGGCCTTGGTGGACGCGGTTGCAGCGTCCTTGGCCGTGGTGTTCGTCGTGGTGTTGGCGGCCGCCGCGGCGCCAACCGGCATAGCTACCGCCATGGTGCGATCTCCTTACGGATGTGTTCGATCATGGCCGGGGCCATTTCCTGGGCGTTGAGGATCTTGTCCTCGATCGGGTAGAGGCCGCGGATCGCCTTCAGGGCGTCGAAGGCACGACCCTGCATGACAAGGCCGTCGACGCGCTTCAGTTCCGACAGAATCTCGTCGTTCTTGAAGCAATTCAGCAGCATGACGATCGACTTGCGGAACATGATGGTCGACTGCTCGGCCCCTTCCGGATTGATCAGGATCATCTGGGCGATGAAATAGAGCTGACGCAGCGGAGTGGTCGCGTCCTCCGGCTGGAGAACGTGGTTTTCGAGCAAGAAGGTGACATCGTTCAGGAATTCGACCGCCACCTTGCGATCGACCCGCAGAACGGCGCCATTCACAAAGATCCGTTCGCCCGACTTCAGCGAGATGCGCAGTGTGCTTTTCATTTCAGTCCATCCCTGATGATGGTTGTGATGTCGATGATGCCCTGGAAGTTCGAGGATTCGCGTTTGCGGATCTTCTCGGTTTCGCTCAGAATCCAGATGGCGATGGAGATCAGATTGGCGCGCAGCTCTTCGTTCAGCTGATTGTCCGGGGCGCGCAGATCCTCGATGAAACGGATCCAGAGACGCCGCGTATAGTAGACCGCTTCGATGGCCTCGCGGGAATAGCCCTTCTGCCGGCTGGCAGATGCGAGAAGCGCGATCGAACGGTCGAGGACTTGCCGCTCACGATCCTTGGAGTCGGCAACGCCGTCCTCCATGATCTCGGCATACGAAAACTGATACATTCAGACATCCCTCATGTTTGTCTAAGGCCTCTTCGCATCAGAGGAAATTGATCAAGCTCAGCTGCTGCATCCGCGATGTGAGCGTGTAGGACGTCTCGATCTGCGTCATCAGCGACTTCATGCGCGTGCTCGCCTCATAGGGATCGACGCCCTCGAGATCGCCGACATGGGTGGTGAGCAGCTTCGCCTGGGAGTCCAGAAGCGTGTTGGCCTTGTTGACGCGTCCTTCGGACGTGCCGAGATCGCTTCCCATGCTGATCATGCCGGAAATCGCCTGCTGGGTGTAATTCTGGGCCGTTTCGTTGACGACCGACCGTGCCTGGCTGGAAAGATCCTCGGTCAGCAACTGGCTGGCGATCACGGAGGCGAGCACCATCTTGCGGACACCCGCCTCGTTGGCGTTCGTCGTCGTCGAGACGACCTCGGATCCGGAAATCCGGCTCTGGACATTCTTGTCCGACGCCTTCGACCAGTCCGTCATCCACTGCGTGGGAACCGCATTCTCACCGGCGCTCGTATCGCCCACATAGAGCGGCACGATCTTGCGGTCGATGAAGTCCTTCATCTGCTCGGCCGACAGGTCCCGATAGGTCGCGATGGTCGCGTTGGCAGGATTGCTGTTGTTCTCCTGCTTGAAGCTCGCGAACGCATCGGCGAAGGTCTGCTTGGCGGCCGCGTTCTCGGCGTAAGGCGTCAGCGGCCTAGCGTCGGAATTGAGACCGGAAAGAAGGTATTCTCCGTTGGACTGGGAGTTCGCCGCCACGAAGAAGGCGTTGAAGGTCGAATCGAGTGCCGTCTTCGTGTTGGCAAGCCGCGAGGCGTCGTCGACGCCCATGGACCCGACCAGCGTCGTGTTCATTTCCTCGCCCGCCTTGCGCATCGATTCGATGGCGAGCTGCGACGTCGAGAGACGCTGGGTCACGAGCGCGTTCGTGTCCTTGATGTTGGTCAGGCGCTGCAGCTCGTCCTTGAGGCTGACGAGCCGCGCGGCACTGGAACCGAGCGCCGCACCCGGATCGGCATGAACGCCGGTCGTGACTTCCTGCTGGAGCTTCACGACTTCGGACTGGCCGCGCTGGACGCTGAGCCGCATGGCGTTCTGAACCGCCAGATTGGAAATGAATGACGTCTTCATCTTATCTCACCATGTCCAGCAAGGATTTGAGCATTTCGTCCACGGTGGTCATCAGCTTTGCCGATGCCTTGTAGGACTGCTCAAGATCGAGCATCAGCGACAATTCTTCATCGAGGCTGACGCCGGTTTCGTTGCTCAGCGTCTGCTGCATCTGGGCCAGCATGGCACCCTTGGTCTCGTCGGCCGAGGTTGCCGCCTTGCGCAGCTGCTCGATCCAGCCGATCGAGCTGGAGGCGTAGCCGATGACGTTCGCGCTTTCGCCGATATCCGCCTTGGCGTCGAATGTCTGCTGCGTGCCCATCTCCTCGATGAGGCCGTCGAGGCGACCGGTGTAGGCCGCGACACCATCCGTGTTGTAGGTGTAGTTCGTCGAGGTGGACGTGTTGTTGAAACCGCCATCCCGCAGCAGCATGGGATTTTCATCGACGGCGGCATTGATCCGGATGCGTCCGGCAAGGCCCGAGGAGATCTTGCCCGACGCCGGCATGTCCGTGTTGTTCGCTTCGACGAACAGACCCGGCAATCCCGGCTCGCGGCTGTCCTTGGGAAGGGTCTGGTCCGTCTCGCGGAAGGCGACGATCAGACCGCGGGCGATTTCGTCCAGCTGGTTCTGCATCATCGGTGCGATATCGTCGCGCAGCTGGAAGAGCGCCGCCAGCGATCCCTGCGACGAGGTGTTGCCACCGGAACCGGGCTTCAGCTCCTCATTGTCGATCTCCACATGAAACGGCGGAGACGAGGACCCGTCCTTGCCGGCCAGCTCGACCTTGCGCGCCGACGTTTCGAAGAGCACGCTGCCATCGCTCGTATAGATGACGGTATCCATGCTCTGGCGGATGGTGGTCGAAATTCCGACGATGCCGGCGATCGACTTCAGGAGCGAGTCCCGCTTGTCGAGCGCATCGCTCGCATCCTTGCCATTGGCCAGCATGCCGATGACGGTGTAGTTCACCTTCTCGAAGGCCGAGAGATACTCGTTGAGCTGGACGACCTGCTCGCCGATTTCCTTGTCCGTCGTCGCCTTGACCTCGTCGAGGACGGTGGAGGCGGAGTTCAAGGCATTCGCCACGTCTCGCGCTTCCGCCACGGCGGAGCGGGCGATCGTGATGCTGCTCGGCGACGCGGCAAACGTCTGCAGGCTGCTGCGGAACGAGGCCATATAGGTCGACGGCGCCGTCGGATAATCCGCGCCGCCGAAGGCCGACTGGATCTGCTGAAGACCGAACAGGAGTCTCGACTGCCCGGCATTGTCCGAGATGCTGGCAACGGTCTGCTTGAACAGCGCGTCGTTCTGGGCGCGCTGCACCTTGAGATAGGGCTGTCCGTCGTTGTCTACGCCCATCATGGCGAGACGACGCGAGTAGTCGGCATTGCCGACATTCGCGATGTTCTGCGATACGACGGCCGTCTGCTTGCCGGTATTGCTGAAGATCGTCTGAGCCGTGGTAATGGCAGAAGCGAGAGACATGACGGAGCCCGTCCTTTTCTAGATCAGCGCTTGAGGTTGACCAGGACGTCCAGAAGGTCGGCGCCTGTCTGGAAGACCTTGGAGTTGGCCGTGTAGCTGCGCTGGGATTCGATCATCGCCGTCAGTTCGTCAGCGATATCGACGTTGGAGCCTTCCAGTGCGTTGTCCTGGACCCCGCCGAACTGGCCGGTGCCGGCATAACCGACGGAGACTTCGCCGGAGGAAGACCCTGCCAGATAGACGTTGCCGGCCTGCGGCTCGAGGTTGTTGACGCTCTGGACCGTTGCAAGCGCCAGGCGGTAACGGGGATCCAGATCGTTGTTTGCGTATCGGACGTAGACAACGCCTTCCTTGTCGATCTCGAAGCCGGCGACGGCGCTCGGTGCGTTGCCGTCCTTGTCTCCGGGAACCGGCGTGAAGGCGGAACCCAGCTGGGTCGTCTTGGACAGGTCGATCGTGATCTCGTTCAGCTTGGCGCCGGCATAGGTCTTCTCGGCCGTCGTCACCGTAACCGGAGACGTCGTCAGGCTGCCGTCCTCGCCGAACGCCATCGTGGTCGTGCCGAGCTCTTCGCCGCTGGCACGATCCTTCACGGAGACGCTCCAGGCGTTGGTTGCGGTCTTGGCGTAGGAGATATCGAGAACGCGCGCATTGCCCTGCGTGTCGTAGACGCTCATCGAGGTCGTGGATGCCGCATCACCGGCAGTCGTCCGCGAGTCGAGGTTCGCACCGAAAGCCGCGACCTTCGTGCCGGTTGCCGTGAGGCCTCCCGACGACAGATTGATGTTCGTCAGGCCATCGAAGCTGTTGGCGACCGCTGTCGGGGCCTTGCCGTCGACATAGGCATAGCCCTGAAGGGCGTAGCCGCCCGAATTGATAAGATTGCCGGATTCGTTCTTGGTGAAGGCGCCGGCGCGGGTCATGTAGGACGCGCCTGTCGCATCGGATACCACGAAGAAGCCTTCGCCGTTGATCCGAAGGTCGGAACCGGAGGTCGTCGTGACCGTCGCGCCTTCATCGTCGATGCTGCGGCGAACATTGGTATCGACGCCGCCCGAATTGTAGCTTCCGCCCGTCGCGGGCAGGATCAACGAAGAGAATTCCGTCGATGAGCGCTTGTAGCCGGTGGTGCTGGCATTCGCGATGTTCTCCGCGACGGTGCTCAGGCGGTTGGCCTGTGCGTTCATGCCGGATCCGCCGGTCCGCATCATTCCGTAGAGACTCATGTCCAATCCTCGTTTCGTTCGTCCTGGTGACACTAGGAAGCAAGCCTTGCGTGAACCTGTTCAGCCTGCCCGTCCCGAGGGAGGAGGCAAAAGAACGATCGCGATTTCTTGAAGAAATACAGCCGCATGAAACGGAAGAGAGCCATGGCGTCTCCCGATTGCGAACCCTCGTCGTTCGCTTTCGAAAGACCCCATGGCTCCCATAGAAACCGGGGTGGAAGAAGGAGGCTCAGCTCCAGTCGATGCAGTAGCCCAGGAAGCGCTTGCTATCGATCGGGTCGAAGCCCAGCTTCTTGCGCAGCTTCTTGCGCAGCTTGCTGATGTGGCTTTCGACGACGTTCTCTTCGACGTCTTCGTCAAAGATGCCGTAGATCGCGTTGAAGATCTGCGACTTGGAGACGCGACGGCCGCGGTTGGCGACCAGATATTCCAGGATGCGGCGCTCGCGCCGCGGCAGGGCGAAGGTCTCGCCTTCGATCTCGGGATCACGGCCGTCCGAGAAGACGCGGATCGCACCGATGTCGGTATAGTTGGACAGGGACTTGAGGCGGCGGCGGATGGCCGCTGCACGGGCGAGGATCTCGCGGGGATGAACCGGCTTGCGCACGACGTCATCGACTCCGCAGTCGAAGAAGGCGAGCGTTGCTTCCAGCGACGGCGTGTCGCTGATGGCGATGACCGGTGCCGCGGAACGATCCCGGATGGCGCGGGGAAGGGTCATGGCCCGTTCGCCCTGACCGATCAGGAACACCTCGACAGCATCGATATCGCTGTCTGCGGCGGTCGAGACCCAGTCGCCGAATTCCTTGGGATCGAACCCGGTGGAGGGTACGCCTTCCCTTCCGAAGAGAGAGGTGTATCCATCTTTTACAAGTTCACGTTCATCAACCACTACGATCATTCGTCCGCTCCGAATCAGTATGGTGTTTTCCAATACGTCATTGGTACGAATCGTGGCGCCTCGTCACAATTAGAGGCTTTTGGTGGGTAGAAATGGTACTAGCTCAGGGTCCCCAGACCGATTTGATCAAGATGTAGTGGCTCATTTCGGCACATCGACTATTAATTCTGTGGAAAGGTTAACACGTGTTAATGATCGCCATTGCACGCGCCTCATTTCCGCAACGATGGGCATGCGCGTGCATTGCAACAAATCATCGATTTAAAATCGTAAAGGTTGTGACGAACGAACGATTAACGGCAGAAGGACGCGGCGTTTGGCGTCCACTTACCGTAACCTGTCGCTACCAGATTTGCGATCACGCGGCAGACATATTGCTTCTGGGCGGGATCGTTGTTCGGACCGGCGTGATACCGCGCGACCGCCATGGTCCAGGTCTCGTGGCGGGCATGGAGATTTGCGAGAAAACGTGCGGCGTATTCGACGTTCGCGCGCGGATCGAGCATCGCTTCCGGTGATGCAAAATTCTCTCCGTGGTAGCGATAGTTGATCTGCATGCAACCGAGGTCGATGAGCTTGGCGCCCCCTGCCCGGGCCGCCTCGAAAAGCTGCAGCACCTCCGCCGCGCTCGAGGCGAACACGGCCTTGCCGTCGATGTTCATGGCATAGGGCTGCAGCGAACCCTTGCGGCCCGTCTCCGTCAGGCCGACCGAATAGAGAATGCCTTCGGGGATACCGTATTTGGCGGCCGCAGCGACGATCTGGCGCTCGCACAGACCAGCATCCGAACCGGACGCAGCCTGTGCGATCAAAGGAGCACTAGAGATAAAGCTCGTCAGACACAGCAGGCTGAGGTGCCGCAGGCGTTTCACGAAGCGTGTCTTGTCTGGTCCGCCCGTCATCTGCACTCCGCTGTCCCGCACCGCCGTTCCGGCCTTCTCCGCCATTGCCCGCCGCAAGGCCGCCCTGGCTGTCCCGTCCGTTCTGCGACGGCTGCTGCTGGTTGCTCTGGGGTTGCCCCGAGCCGTCATTTCCACCGGCGCTGTCCGACGGCGTGAAGATCACGTTGACCTGATCGACCTGAAACCCCTGCGCGCGAAGCGCCTTGATCATCGCATCCTGGTCGTTGGTCAGCTGCCGGTAGGCATCGCCCGTCTGGACGCGGAGATCGATCTGCAGCTCGTCGTCGCGCAGGCGCAGCGTGGCCGTGACGAGACCGAGGTCGATCGGATGCATCTGGATCTTGAGCGTGTTCACCACCTTGCCTGTGGCGCCCTGCGGACCCGCGATGCCGGTATTCGCCTGGAGCGCCTGCGTCGGATCGCCATTGCCGGTGATGGCCGCGGCGACCGCCTGGGCGTTGGCCGTCATCGGCAGCTGGTTGCCGAGCGTCGGTGCGATGCCGAGGTAGCGCCGCGCATCCAGCACGGTAACGGTCTCGGCCTTCGCGCTGGCGGGATCGTTCGGCGTCTTGGACGCGGGCCGTTCGGCATCCGCGCGCAGCGAGATCGGGCTGACCTTGCCATCCGCCCGCGCAAAGCGGAAGACCGGGTCGGTGCCATCGGTCGATGTCGGCAAGGCCGAGCCATCGGCCGCTGCCGTCTCGGCCACCGGCAGGCGCGCCCTGTCGCCCGCGACCTTCAGAGCCGGGGTCTCCATCTCGGCCGCGATGCTTCCATCTCTCGCAGACACAGCCACAGCCGGCTGCGGCGTGACCGGCCCGAGAATGGCCATGAGGCTGGGAATATCCACCGCCGCGGCCGCGGCTGGCGCCGCTTCCGCCGCGGACGCTTCCGCAGGTTCCAGCGTCATCTCGGTCGTTTCCTGCTTTACCTGGCGCAGGAGAGGTCGTGCCGCAACCTGCGGAGAGGGCGTGTCAGCGTCAGGCTCGACCACGTCCGATGCCGTTGCGGCGGCGGACTTTCCAAGGGCAACCGCTTGAAGCTGCAAGGGCATCTTCGGCAAAGGAGACGCCGTGTCGGCCGTTGCCGGATGCGCGTCCTCGCCCGTGCCAAGTGCATCCGCCGATTTCGGACCGGAGGGCGTCCTTGCCACGCGCACAGCGGCGGACGCGTGCACATCCGGCTCCGGCGGCGGTTCGGATGCGATCGCTGGCATCATGGCATCAGACGTCGGCGCGACCGGAGCCGCCGCCATCCGTGACGGCGTCGCGAGGCGAGGCGTGGCGGCCACATCGCGGCTCTTGGCCGCTGGGATCTCTTTCGTATCATCCGCTGTCGCAGGGTCGGCCTTGATGGCTTTCAATGCGAGGGTGGCGGAAAGCGTTGCCGTCGCAGCTGCCTGTGTCGTCTTGGGAAGCGCCGGCCGGCTCTCGCTTGCGGCATCGTCCGAGGCTGACGGAGGCACGACAGCTTCGCCATCCGTATCCTCTGGCTGCGCTGCGGTGACGAGGGACAGGAGCGCCAGCGCGTCGGATTTTCCGGCAGGAAACTCGGGCGATACAGGCGGATCCGTTTTCGTCGACGGGCTTGCGCCACGGGTGACGGAAGCCTGCGACGCTAGGTCCGGCTCTCCCTCACGCGACACGGAGCCCGCCGCTTCGCGCAAGCGCTCCGGTGCCGCCCCCACCTTGTCGATCTGCCGGGTGCGGACAGACGGACCGGTTGTCGTGATATCCGCAGGCTCGTCCGCCTGGGCGTTGGCGCCGCCGGCCGGCGTCTTTGCAGTCGCGTCCCGAGCCTGCCCGAGATCGGCGAAGGTCTTGCGAAAGGCTGCGCCGCCTTCGGCGTCGCCGTGCCGATTCTTGACGGCAGAAACACTTGCGCGGGCAGCCTTGGCTGCCGGCAGCGCGTCATCGAGGGATCTCATATCTACATATCCTCCCGCAGCAGGGCATCGATCTCGCCCAGCTTGCTCTTCCCACTCGTGAGAAACGTCGCCAGCGCCGGATCCATATCCGCCGAGGCCGATGTCTCGGGCTTGGCGGGCGCAGCTTCGGACGTCGTCGGCGTCGCAGGGGCTGCAAAAGGGCTGTCGCTGCTGCCGGCGCCCGACATGGCGTCGGGAGACGGCGTTTGTGAAGCCAGTATGTCGGTGCTGGCTTGTGCTGAACTGTCGGCATGGGCCGGCACATCCGCAACCGGAGCCCGCAGCACCTCCCGTGCCACGGCCTGGGCTGCGGCCCTCAAGCTGCGGTCGCGCGCAGACAGTTCGGCGTCCGGAATGGCTTCGATATCCTTGACGGCTTCGAGGATGCCGGTCGACGGCACGTCCACGAGACCGGAATAGAATGTCGCCAGCGCGTTCGGCTCGGCATCCGCCGTAGCGGACAGGGCCGCCGCTCGTTCGGAGGCAAGCTTCGTCAGCGGCTTCAGCCCCGCAATGGCGGCATTCCGCGCAATCCGCAGAAAGACCTCGCGCTGGCGCGGCTTGTCCATGAAGGACAGGATCTCCTCGATCTTCTGGCGCTTTGCATCGCCATAGTTGGCGACCGCAAGCTCCACGAAGATATCCGCGAACTGGCCCGCATAGGGCGACGTCATGAAGCGGCGGGTATAGGCGAGCGCGTAAGCCAGCGCCCGGTCGACATTTCCAGCTCGCGTGGTCAGCATGAGGGAGCGACGCAGGGCTGCCTCCTCGATATTGGTGCCGGGCGCGACAAGCCTTGCCCAGTCATAGGCCTTCACGGCCTTGCCGGGATCCTGCTGCGCGACCGCATTGCCATAAACCAGATAGAGATAGGGGCCGATCGGCGCATTCTTGTACTCGTCGATCGTCTTCGACATGGTCTCCACGATCAGGCCACCCTTGCCGTTCAGGTAGTGGCCAAGGGCATCTGTGACGCGATTGTCGAAATTGCCGTCGATATCGCGGCTTGCAAGATAAGCGAGCGTCTTGGGGTTTCCGCCGCTCATGGCGTAGATCAGCGCCGCATCCACATTGCGCGGATCGGCAAAGACGCTGCGATCGGCCGTCATCAGGCGCTCCTCGATGGCGCCGAGCATGAACTGCTGCATATCGGCCGAGGAGAGATCGCCATGCACGATGCTGTCCTGAACGTGCTGCAGCGAGCGGATCATCTTGTAAGGCGGCAGGTTGTCGTCTTCGCTGCCTGCGGCCTGAACGGCCGACAGCGAGGCGAGCGATACGCAGGCGCCGAAGAGAACGGAGCGGAAAGCCTTCTTCATGGCCTAGCCCTGGTTCGTCTGAACGAGGATCTCGATGCGCCGGTTGGCAGCCGCGTTCGGATCCGTCGGAACCTGCAGGCGCCGGTCGGCAAAACCGCTGATCTGGCTGACGCGGCTCTCGGCAAGCCCACCGTGGACGAGCATGTAATAGGCGCTCTGCGCACGGTCGGCCGACAAACGCCAGTTGTCATAGCCGCCCGACTTGAACGGCCGTCCGTCGGTATGGCCGCGAATGGCGATCGCGCCGCTGCGGGTTGAGAGCAGCTTGCCGATCTTTTCCATGGCGAGAACCGTGGCGCGTTCCGGAACGGCCGAACCAAGGCCGAACATCGGGGTATCGCTCTGCTCGCTGATCGAGACCAGCAGCCCGCCTTCGGTCGGGGTGACGATGAGGCCTTCGGCAAGCTTGCCGGCGCCGCCGCCGATCTCCTTCTCGATGGCCTGCTTCAGCTCCGTTGCAGCCTTGGTCTCGGCGACAGACGGCGCGGCCTTCGGCATTGCAGGATCGTTCGCAGCCGCCATGGCATCGGCCTTGCCGTCGCCGATGTTCTCCGCAGCACCATTGCCCGCCTTGTCGGCTGTAGCCGAACCGGCGTCGGCGATCTTTTTCAGTTCGACCTGCTTCGTCCAGAAATCCGGATCGAAGGGATCACGATAGGCTTCGCCGCCTTCGGCACCGGTTGCAGGGCCCGAGGTCGAGGCCCCACCCTCCCCTTTCGAACTGATATTGGCCTCACGGCCCGTTTCGTTGGCGATTTCGGAAAGGACCGAATAGGGGTTCTCGAAGAAATCGGCATCGGAATATTTGGTTTCCTCGCCCGACGTCGCGGCTTCATCCTCACCGGTCTTGGCGGATCCACCGCTTTTCGGCTGGTCGCCATCGACCTTGGAACGCGACTGCGTCTCCTCGCCCTTGGCGTCCTTTGCCGGCGCCTTGACGCCCTTCTCCGCCGGTTCCTGCTGCGTCAGCTGGACCGGGTTGAAGTAGGAGGCGATGGCGGCCTTGGTCTTCGGGTTGGAGGCGTTGATCAGCCACATGACCAGGAAGAAGGCCATCATGGCGGTCATGAAGTCGGCATAGGCGATCTTCCAGGCGCCGCCATGGCTGCCGCCATGGGCAGGGGCGTGCCGCTTGATGATGATGATCTCATTCTTGCCGTGATGGCTGTTGCTCTCGCTCATGCTATCACTTTCCGCACGGTATCAGCCCAGGCCGATAGCCGGGTCATCAAAATGGAATCGCCGAATTCGGCGGAGAGGTCGATCTCGTCCGTCTCGACGTGGCGGAAGGTCACCTCCGTGTCGGCGAGACGCGCCTCGAGCGCCTGGAACATCCGGGACGGGCCACGTACGGTGATCTTCACCGCATCGCCATCAACGGAATGCCGGATCGCGAGGGCCAGCGATTCGACGGCCTTTTCGGTGAGCTGCTCCTGCAGGATCGGCGCGAGAACCTGGGCCGTCTGCTCGGAGATCATGTCGGCGAGCAGCGAGCCGATCTCGCTGAAGCGCTGATGGATCATCGCGGCGGCCTCGTTTTCCAGTCGCTCGCGAATCGCCTCGCACTCGGCTTCATGTTCGGCACGCAGTGCGGCGATCTCGGCCTGATGGCGGGCGCGCATTTCCATTTCGGCATGCTCGCGCCCGCGCCCGTAGGCGCTCTGGCGTTCGGCCTCGATGTCGATGACCGGCTCCGGCGGCAGCTTTGCAACCGGGCGCGTGTCGCGGGAGACGGGCTCTTCGATGTCGGGGAAATAGGTCTTGGGCACGCGCGTCAGGTCTACCTTGGGCGCGCTGAAATCCTTGAGATATCGGGAGAGCGGCGCCGTCATCGTTGCATCTCCGGCATCGGCCGCTGCGCATCGGGGCGCATGCAGGCGGTGCAGGCTGGGGACAACAGGCTTTCGGGGCCGAAACAACGGGGCATGGGCACGTCCGACCGTCTCCTTCTGGGCCCGTGCCGTGTCGGCAGAGCCCGGACATCTCGTTGAGCAGACAGACGGAACGGGATCCGGAAGGCTGCAAGCGGCAGTGCAAGGACAGGATGCACCGGCGACCCCTTCCCGCGACATGCGGGATCTTCGGTCTGGACGCACTCCCAGGAAAGGAGCCTGCCAGAGACGGGGCTGCGAGAGGAGACTAGCGGGTCAAACTTGTGCGAGGGTTGAAGGGTGTTGGACCGCGCTCGGGCAATAGCGCGGTCCAACCGATCCACCGAAGCCGATGACCGCGGCTCCGGCGAATGACGACCGCGCCGAAGGGCGCGGCCTTGTCCCGGCTTACTGCTGGAAGAGACGCAGGATGTTTTCGGAATTGGTGTTGGCGATCGAGAGCGACTGGATGCCGAGCTGCTGCTGCGTCTGCAGGGCCTTCAGGCGGGTCGATTCCTCATTCATATCGGCATCCACCAAGCGACCGACACCCTTGTCGATCACGTCGATCAGGTTGGCGACGAAGCCTTCCTGCAGATCGATGCGCTTGGTGATGGCACCGAGCGTGGAGGCTGCATCCGTGAGGCCGGACAAAATCTCGTTCACGACCGACAGCATGCCGGCAATTTCCTGGGGTGTCGTCGAGGTCTTCAGTTCGATCGCCGTTCCAGCCGCGGGAGTGCCGCCCTGCGCGTTGATCAGGTGATAGGCCGTCAGTACCGTGCCGCCGAGGCCATCGGGCTGATCGACCGTGATGTCCTTGGTCAGCTGGCCACGGGAAGGATCCTGCAGATCGATCATGATCGACGACGCCGTATCGTAGTCGAGCGTCGTGACGGAAACGGACCCGTCCGACGAGCGATTGAAGGAGCCGACGATCGACTTGGTGCCGACAGCGGTCGTGCCTGCGTTGTAGAGCCAGTTTTCGCCGGAGAAGGAGGCGGACTGGGCGGCGGCGGCGAGCTGGTTCTTCAGCTCGGTCAGTTCCTTGTTGATCTTGGACTTGTCGACGCCCGGCTCGCTGGCTGCGACGAGCTTCGACTGGATCTCGCTAATAACGTCGATCGAGGAGCTCATGGCCGAATAAGAGGTATCGACCTTGGCGGCGCCGAGGCCCAGCGCGTCCTGCACGGTCGAAAGCGCCATGTTGTCCGAGCGCATGGTCGTTGCGATGGACCAGTAGGCGGCATTGTCGGCTGCGGTTTCGACGCGATAGCCCGAGGAGACACGCGCCTGCGTTTCTTCCATCGAGGTATTGATCGTCCGCAGTGTCTGCAGAGCCGCCATTGCGGCGCCGTTGGTCATGATGCTGGTCATTGGGGTTTGCCCTTTTGTCAAACGTCGGGAACATGCGGCTGAGAAGCCTGCAGCGACGGAGCGGCGTCATGCACACTGCCCAATTTACCCGATCGGCAGTTCGTCGTCTTAAGAATGATTTAATCCCGTTATGGTTAACAAAGGTTTAAATGGCAGGTCGAGGCGTCAATCTTCATGAACAGATTTAAACGAAGATGAGGAAATCGTTAAGCCGTTGTTCAAAAACGAAAAAGGCCGCCCTCTTGCGAGAGCGGCCTTTGCCTTGGTCGGATCGAACGGCGCCGGAGCGCCGTTTCCCCGTCTCTTAACGGAAGAGCGAGAGGATGTTTTCCGAGTTGGAATTGGCGATCGAGAGCGACTGAACGCCGAGCTGCTGCTGGGTCTGCAGAGCCTTGAGGCGGGTCGATTCCTCGTTCATGTCGGCGTCGACCAGACGGCCGATGCCCTTTTCGAAGGACGAGCTGAGATCGTTGACGAAATCGGCCTGCATGTCGATACGCTTGTTGAGAGCACCGAGGTCGGCGCCGGCATCGGTCATTTTCTGGAGAACTTCATCGACACCCGAGATGGCTGTAGCCAGATCGGCAGGCAGGAAGCCGGCCACCGATATATCGAGCGTCAGCACACTCGCCGCCGTGGTCATCGTGCCCGTCAGGTCTTTCGTCAGCATCCCGGCGGTACCACCGACAGTGGGCAGACCCGTCGTCCCGTCAACCTCGACCAGGAGGCTCTTGGTCGTGCTGAAGTCCAGCGTCGTCAGGCTAACGGCGTTGTTCGAGTCACGGTTGAAGCCGCCGACGATGTTTTTCAATGCACCTGCGGTGCCCTGTACCCAGTTCTCGCCGGAGAAGGCGGCCGACTTCGCGATGGACTTCAGCTGGTTCTGGAGTTCCGTGATTTCCTTCTGAACCTTGCCCTTGTCGACGCCCGGCTCGCTGGCAGCGACCAGCTTGGCCTTGATCTCATCGACGACCTTGATCGAAGAGTCCATCGCCGTGTAGGCGACGTCGGTCTTTGCAGCGCCCAGGCCGAGCGCGTCCTGGACGGTTCCGAGGGCCTTGTTGTCGGACTTCATGGTCGTTGCGATCGACCAGTATGCGGCGTTATCGGCGGCTACGCCGACCTTGAGGCCGGAGGAAACGCGACCCTGCGTGGTCTCCATGTCGGAGCCGATCTGGCGCAGCGTGGAGAGTGCTGCCATTGCGGAAGAATTCGTCAGAATGCTCGTCATTGTAATCTGCCCCTCTTGAACAGGAAAATATGGAAGGGACATTCCGGCCTTTACCGGGAAACAGCAGCCAGCTTCATGCCTGCTAACGTGTTAAATCTCTTGGTTAACCCGCTGTTTCGATGAAGACAGAAAACACCATCAGGGTTAAGGAACAGCTAAAGCGGAAAAAAATTTGATTAAGGCAAAAGAAAAGGCCGCGCCTCCTGCGAGACGCGGCCTTTTCGACGTTGCGTTTTGTCCAGGCCCGAACGGGCCCTCCGCTCCGATTAACGGAAGAGCGACAGGATGTTCTGTGCGTCGGAGTTGGCGATCGAGAGCGACTGGATGCCGAGCTGCTGCTGCGTCTGCAGAGCCTTGAGGCGGGTCGATTCTTCGTTCATGTCGGCGTCGACAAGGCGGCCAACGCCCTTCGTGAAGGATGCCGTCAGGTCGCTGACGAAGTCCGTCTGCAGAGTGATCCGCTTGTTGAGAGCGCCGAGGTCGGCGCCGGCATCGGTCATGCTCTGGAGGACCTTGTCCACGCCGGAAATTGCGATCTTGAGTTCCGAAGCATCCAGCCCCGAGATATCCAGCGTCAGAACGCTTTTGGCGTTCGCAAGTCCGGTGATGTCGGTTGTCAACTTTCCGACAGTGCCACCAGTGGCGATGTTCCCGCTCCCGTCAAGCTCGACCAGGAGGCTCTTCGAGGTGTCGAAGTCCAGCGTCGTCAGGCTTACGGCGTTGCTCGAGTCACGGTTGAAGCCGCCGACAATGCTCTTCGTCGCGCCTGCGGCGCCCTGAACCCAGTTCTCCCCAGAGAACGAGGCCGACTTCGAGATCGACTTCAGCTGGTTCTGCAGTTCCGAAATGTCCTTCTGAACCTTGGCCTTGTCGACGCCCGGCTCGCTGGCAGCGACCAGCTTGGCCTTGATTTCATCGACGACCTTGATGGAAGCGTCCATGGCCGTGTAGGCGACGTCGGTCTTTGCAGCGCCGAGGCCGAGGGCGTCCTGTACGGTTGCAAGCGCCTTGTTGTCCGACTTGATGGTCGTGGAGATCGACCAGTAAGCGGCGTTGTCGGAAGCCTGGCCGACCTTGAGGCCGGAGGAGATGCGCGACTGCGTCGACTCCATGTCGTTGTTGATCGTGCGCAGCGTGGAGAGTGCTGCCATTGCAGAAACGTTGGTATTGATGCTCGTCATTAGACTGTCCCTCTAAGGTACAAAAAACAAAAACTTAGGGACATACCGGACTAACTTACCGGTGATAACGGTTCGGCATCATGCCACTCGGTACCTGTTATTCCTCAGGAGAACCAAACCCGTCATGTAGGGTGAATATCGCAGTCAAAGCTTGCGATTTGCTTAAATTGGTCTTTTGAGGGTTACGGCTCGACTGGCCGCAAAACGTCGTGATCTAAAAAAATAATCAACAAAAACAGTAATTTGAAAAAGAGATTAAGACTAAATACACCGTGCTACGCAATACTTGGTTAACCACGCCGCGAAGGTCAGTTGAAGGAGCGCACCAAACTGCCCACGAGCAGGTTCCAGCCGTCGATCAGGACGAAGAAGAGAATCTTGAAGGGCAGGGAAATGGAGGTCGGCGGTAGCATCATCATGCCCATCGCCATTGTGATGGTCGCCACGATCAGATCGATGACGAGGAAGGGCAGCATGATTAGGAAGCCGATCTCGAAGCCGCGCCGGATCTCGGAGATCATGAAGGCGGGGATGACGGCCCGCAGATCGACGCGGCCGTCCACGACGACGGTCTGGTTCTTCTCCTGGGCGATATCGACGAAGAGCTGAAGATCCCGGTCGCGGGTATTGGCGAGCATGAACTCGCGGAAGGGCTCGCTGATGCGGGTGAGCGCTTCGGTTTCGGTGATCTGGTTCTGGATCAGCGGATCGACGCCCTCGCGCCAGGCGCGGTCGAAGGTGGGCGCCATGACGTAAAAGGTCATGAACAGCGCGAGGCTGACCATGATCATGTTCGACGGCGTGGTCGCAAGGCCCATTCCGGTGCGCAGGATCGCAAAGGCGATGACGAAGCGCGGGAAGCTCGTGACCATGATAAGGATGCCGGGCGCGACCGACAGGATCGTCAGAAGCCCGAACGTGCGGATGATCCACGAGGCCGCTGAGCCGTCGATCGGCTGGTTGAAAATCTGCGAGGGAAACCCTTGAGCCCCTGCGATCCCCGTCATGGCAACCATGGCGGCTATGAATGCGACCAGACGAATCATTGGACCACGAATGTTCTGAAGATCACATTCGTTACGCGCCCTTCCGAGCGCAGGTCAACCCGTTCCTGGATATCGTCCTTCAGATACTGGAAGCCACGGGGCCCCTCGATCTGCTGAAGGGAGACGGTGCGCAGATAGGCGGCGATGTCCTCGTGGATCTGCTGCGCCATGGTGACGTCCGGCGCGCCCTTGAAGAGAAGCGCCAGCTCCAGCCGGATCCAGTTTTCCGTCGGATAGGACAAGTTGGTGGTGATCGGGTCGAGTTGGAGAACGCCATTGGCCTCCGTCGAGGCCTTCGGGAGACCTCCCTCGTCCTCCTTCTTGGCGTTGCCATGCTCGCCCCCGGCCGGGGCCGGCTCGTTGGCCGCCTCCGCCGCTTCCCTGGCCTTGATGGTGGCCTTCGCCTCTTCCAGGACCCGCGCCTCGTCCGAGGTCAGCGCTTCGGGCGCGAGCATGCCGCCGAGGAACCAGCCCCCGCCAGCGCCGAGCACCGAGACGATCGCGATCGCCGCGATGGTCATGACCATGCCGCTCTTCTTTTTCGGCGGTGCGCCGCCTTCGATCTCGTCCATCAGAGCCTCGCTTGTGCCTTCCAGATGCCCGTCCGATCCGCGTCCTGCCGACCCTTTCGGGTCTGCGCAGCGGCGATCAGAGCGGCGATATGATGTCCATGACCTGCTGCCCCCAGGGCGGCTGCTGCACTTCGGTCAGGCGGCCGCGGCCGCCATAGGAGATGCGGGCTTCGGCGATCTTGTCGTAGGAGATCATGTTCTTCGCATCGACGTCCTGCGGCCGGACGATACCGGCGACATTGAGGATGCGGAGTTCGTGGTTGACGCGGACCTCCTGCGAACCGCTGATCAGCAGGTTGCCGTTCTCCAGAACCCCGGTGACCACAGCGGCCACGAGAAGGACGAGCTTTTCGGAACGCTCCGTCGTCCCCTCCCCCTTCGTCGAGGTGTTGGAACCGTAATCGAGATTGCCCTTCCAGGCGAAATCGCTCGTCTGGGAATTGCCGGCGGCACCGACATTGTAGCCGCTGTCGTTCGTGCGCTTGCGGTCGGTCTTGTTGTCGAAGCTCGCCTTGTCGTCAATGCGGATATCGACGGTGATGATGTCGCCGATCTTCATGGCGCGGGCGTCCTTGAAGAGCGCCGATTGCTGGTCGCTCCACAGGGAATATCCGCTGGCCACCTGGTGCGGCTCCTTGGGATACATGGCCAGCTGCGGCGTCTGCGTATATTGCAGGCCGCTGCCGATCGGGCTCATGGCCGGGGCGCGGCCGACGTCGTGCAGCGACGACTGGCAACCGGTCAGAAGACTTGCGGCCAGGGCGGCCGAAAGGCGAATGTTCATGACGGTTCCTTCGATGTGTTCGGATCGGCGGCACTGGAGATGATATTGGTGAGAACCGCCGCCTTCTCGTCGCCCATCTCGCTGAGGATAAGGCTCGACTGGCGGGGCGGCAGCTTCATGATGACGGCGGCTGCGATTTCGGAGCGCACCAGCGTGAGCTTCGCCGCCGCCGCGTCCGGCTTCATCGTCTTGTAGATATCGACGAGATTGAGCTCGGCCTGCTTGAGGAATTCGTCGCGACGCTTGCGCCAGTCCTCGTATTCCGCACGCTTCTTCTCCAGAAGCGCGATGCGCTCGTCCACGCCGGCCTGCAACTGCTCGATCTGCTGTTTCTGCAGAAGGTAGCGCTGGTCGCGGGCGGCATCGGCGATGTTGGTGCAGAACTGCTGGATCTCGCCGCCCTGGGGCGCGCCCGCTCCTGCCGGTGCGGCGACCTCCTGGGCGAAAGCGCCCGGGATCGTCAGGACGAGCGTCGCGGCGGCGCCGATGAGCAGCTGGCGCAGGCGTGGGGAAAGCGTGTGTGTCGCGGTCATTGCAGAACGAGCTCCGCCTGGAGGGCACCGGCCGATTTGATGCCCTGGAGAATGGAAATGATGCCGTCCGGCTTCACGCCGATCGAATTCAGGCCGGAAACGAGCGTGCGCAGATTGGATCCGTTGAGGATGGCCACCTTGCCGCCGGCCTCTGTGGCGTCGATCCGCGTGTTCGGCTCGACGGCGGTCTCGCCGCGCGAGAAAGGTTCGGGCTGGACGACCGTCGGCGTTTCCGTGACCTGCACCGTCAGCGTGCCGAAGCTCACCGCCACGGGCGAGATCTGCACGTCCTGCCCGATGACGATCGTGCCGGTGCGCTCGTTGACGACGACCCGGGCGGGAACGTCGGTTTCGATCACGAGGTTTTCGATGTCCGCCATCAGGCGCGCAAGGTCGGCCATTTTCGGCTTGTCGATGACCACGGCCTGGCTGTCGCGGGCTTCGGCGATCTGGCCGCCGAACTGTTCGCGGCCGTAGCGATTGATGGCCGCGGCCATGCCGACGGCGGTGGAGAAGTCGGGATTGCGGAGCTGGAGGACGAGATTGACCGCATCCTTGAACTTCGCCGGCAGCTCACGCTCGATGATGGCACCGTTCGGTACCCGTCCGGCCGTGGTGATGCCCTGCTGCAAGGTTGCGGCATCGCCTTCGGCGCTGAAGCCGGTGACGACGATCGACCCCTGGGCCACCGCGTAGATCTGCCCGTCGGCACCCGACAGAGAGGTCATGACCAGCGTGCCGCCGCGCAGCGACGTGCTGTCGCCAAGCGACCCGACGGTCACGTCGATGCGGCTGCCGGGACTTGCGAAGGGCGGAAGGTTGGCGGTGACGAGCACGGCCGCGATGTTCTTGGAGCGCGACTCGCCGCCCTGCGTGGAGATGCCGAGGTTCTGCAGCATGGCGCGCAGCGACTGTTCGGTGAAGGGCGAGGAGCGCAGGCTGTCGCCCGTGCCCTGAAGGCCGACCACGAGACCATAGCCGATCAGCTGGTTGTCGCGGCCCGACTGCAGCGAGGCCACATCCTTGATGCGGGCCGCGGCGGATGCGACGTCGATGCCGAGGGTGAGGGTGAGTGGCAGGCTGAGAGCCAGCGCCGCAACGACCGCGATGACGCGCCGTGCCATGGAAACGATCATTTTGCCACCACATGTACTGTGCCGTCTGCCATGACGGTGCCCGAGACGATCATGCCGGAATCGGTGTTGCGGATACGGATGAGGTCGCCGACCGAGGCATTGTCGAGCGGCGAGCCGCCGGCCGTGATCGTCAGCGAGCCGTTCGAATAGACGATCCGCACGGCCTTGCCGCGTTCCACGGTATAGGGCTCGCGCAGCCCGGCGACGAAGATGACGCGCCCGGCGAGAAGCGTGCGGTTGGTGACCTTGCCGACGACCTGATCGAGCCCCGAGGCGTAGTCGCCCGACAGGTCCGGATTGGTGACGGCGACCACTTCCAGATGCGTCTCCTCGATGGTCTGGCCCGGATAGATGGTTTCCGTGGGGATGACGGCGGTCTTGGAGGCCGTGCGCGCACCGCTCTGGCTGCTGCTCTGGGTTCCGGCCTGGCCGCTCGCGCCGGTCATCGTCATGGTGGAAAAGGCGGCAGCACACAGCATCGTGGCAAGCAGGCGCCGGGTGGCGTGCTGCACGAAGCGCGCCGCCAACCTTTCCTTCCCCAGCCTGTTCATCGGGCGAAACATCATGTCTGCCGCTCCTTCCGCGTTTTCGCCGCTTATCTCAGGTTCTTGCTGACCGTGGAGGCCATCTCGTCGGCGGCCTGGATGATCTTCGAGTTCATCTCGTAGGCGCGCTGCGCGGAGATGAGGTCGGTGATTTCCTTGACCGGATCGACGTTCGACGCCTCGAGGTACTTCTGCTTGATCTGGGCATAGCCCGGATCGGCCGGCGAGCCGACGACTGCGGCACCCGAGGCCGGCGTTTCCTTGAAGAGATTGTCGCCCTGCGGCGCGAGGCCGGCCTCGTTGATGAAGTTGGCGATCGTCAGCTGCCCGATCGCGGTGGGGATCGAGGCCCCGTTCACCCGGGCCATGATCTGGCCGGAGGTCGAAACGGTGACGTCGGTCGAACCCTGCGGAAGCGTGATGCCGGGGACGACGGTGTAACCGTCGATGGTGACGAGCTGGCCCGTATCGTTGGTGTTGAAGGCGCCGGCGCGGGTATAGGCCGTCTCGCCGTCGGGCGTTTCCACCTGAAACCAGCCGCGGCCGACGAGCGCCATGTCGAGATCGTTGCCGGTCTGAACGAGGCTGCCCTGGATGTGCAGATTGCGCACGGCCGAGGTCTGGACGCCGAGGCCGACACTGGCGCCTTCCGGAACGACCGCCTGGTTCGCCCGGTTGGGCACGCCGGCGGCACGCTCGGTCTGGTAGAGAAGATCGGAGAACTCAGCGCGCGCCCGCTTGTAGCCCGTCGTATTGATGTTCGCGATGTTGTTCGCGATGACCTCAAGGTTGAGCTGCTGCGCATTCATGCCGGTGGCGGCGATGGAGAGAGCCTTCATGGTACTATTCCTTTAGATCCGCGCCTCAGATCGGTGTACGGGCGATTTCGAGATAGGCGGTGACGATCTTGTCGCGGATGGCGATGGCCGTCTGAAGCGACTGTTCGGCACTCATGACGGCATCGATGACTTCGCGGGTATTGGCCTTGCCGCTGATCCCCGCGATGGACGAGGTTTCGGCGGAGCGCAGGGAATTGGTCATCTCCGATGCCATGCCGCTGAAGACCTCCGAGAAGCTCTGCCCGGCCGGTGTGGTGCTGCCGAGCGCCTGCGAGGCCATGGAGGCGGCCGAACTCGTGGCGTTCGTGGTGCTTTCGGTGGCGGAAGAGAGCGCGGCACCGATGGTCTTGATTGCGTCGATCATTATTGCGAAGCCCTCAGGAGGTCGATTGTCTGGGAAATGAGGTCGCGTGCCTGCTTCGTCGTCTGCAGGTTGGCCTCATAGGAACGATTGGCTTCGCGCATGTCGGCCATTTCGATCAGCACGTTGACGTTGGGCAGCTTGACCATGCCCTTGGCATCGGCGGCCGGGTTGCCCGGGTCGAATTCGACGCTGAAATCGGATTGATCGACGCCGAGCTTCTGCACCTCGACGCTTGCAGCACCGCTGACGCGGTCCACCTCCGCGGCAAAACTGACCGTCTTGCGACGGTAGGGGTCGGCACCGGCGGTGTCGCCGGTCGAGCGGGCGTTGGCGATGTTTTCGGACACGATGCGCAGGCGGGTGGACTCGGCTTCGAGACCGGAGGCTGCGACTTTGAGGGCGGAGACGAGAGGATCCATGGCCATTACTTCCTGACGACCATCAGCATCATGCGATGGAAGGACTTCACGAGACCGGTGTTGAGCTCATAATCCCGCTTCACTTCGCCGGACTTCATGAGCTCCTTCTCGATCTCGACGCTGTTGCCCGACTGCTGGACTTCGCCATCGTCGATCAGCGAGGTCTCGGTGATCTGGTTGCTCATGGGACCGCTGGAAAAATGCGCGGGATTGGTGGCCGCCAGCTGAAAGCCGGTTTCCTTCATGACGCTGTCGAAAGGCTTGATGTCCTTCGATGCGTAATGGGGCGTATTGGCGTTGGCGATGTTGCCTGCGACGACATTCTGGCGGACGGCGAGCCACTGCGCTTGCCTCGATGCCAGTTCGAACAGCTGAATAGGTTGCATCATGCGACTCCATGCTTGTTGCTGGAGACACTAGGCTCGTAAACTTGCGTGGGACTGGCGCGGATTTGCAGGCTTTCGGCGCGTGGGAGCGCAGAAAACGGCCTTCGACCAAAACTGTGAAAAGGCCGTCATGGCGGGGCTCGCAGCGGGCGCCGGGCGTTTTTGAGAACGCAAAGGGCGCTGCAGCCATCGAGGGTGATGGCCGAGCCTGCGCAAGCATCATGCGAGCGGGATGCAAGGAAGAGCGGAACGCGTCATTCCGCCTTGAAGACGTCTCCCCGGGACGTGATCATCACCCAGTTGCCATCGCGCTCCTCGAGCGTGGCAAGCCGGCTGTTGTCCGGCAGGGGCGAGCCCACCCGGACGATATACATGCCGCTGACATCCTCGATCAGGGCGCGACCGCCGGCGACGTGGACGAGCTTGAAGGTGATCGATCCGGGCAAGGGCTGGTCGAGCATCGGCTCGGCAGCCTCTCCCGAGGTCGCCGCAGGCGCGGGCACCGTCGCCGTGACGAGCCGATCGACGGCCGCCTGCGTTTCCGCAGCCAGTGTCTGCGCCGGCTCGGACGGAGACGCCTCCGGGGCGGACGCCATGCCCGGCGTACCGATCTTCTCGGGAAGATCCTGCGTGGCGCCGTTCCAGAGGGCGGGAAGCGCGAATTTCTCCTGATTGAGGAAGGCGTACCACGGGAAGAACATGGCGAGGCCCGCAAGGGCGATGCCCGTGCCGACGAGCGCCTTGTCGAAGATGGGCATGCGATCGCTCTGCTTGCGCTGCCTGACGATTTCGTCTGCGTCCATATCGTTCATGCCGGCCTCCTCCCCGTCGTCAGCGCCGCGCCTGCTGTCCGCCCGCTCCGGCCTTCAGCGCATTGGCGAGGTCGGTGAAAGCGTCGAAAGCAGGGCGTTCGCCCGGTGTCTGCTTCAAGATGTCGTAGATGACCGGCACCTGTTTGATGGCCATGTCGAGATCGGGATCCGAGCCCGCGCGGTAGCCGCCGATCAGACGGAGGTCGCGGGTTTCCTCGTAGCGGTGGATCAGCGACTTCAGCCGCGAGACCAGCATTTCCTGATCGGGCGTCCAGGCCTTGCGTGCGAGACGCGAAACGGAGGACAGCGGGTTGATCGGGGGATAGCGGCCCTCTTCGGCCAGGCTGCGGTCCATGACGATATGGCCGTCGAGAATACCGCGGGTGGAGTCGGCGATCGGGTCGTTGTGGTTGTCGCCGTCGACGAGGATCGAGATGATCGCCGTGATGGTGCCCGTGCCCTCCGGGCCGGGGCCGGCCCGCTCGAGAAGGCGCGGAAGCTCCGTGAAGACGGAGGCGGGATAACCGCGCGCGATCGGCGGCTCGCCGGAGGCCGTCGCCACTTCGCGGATCGCGTGGGCGAAGCGGGTCACGCTGTCGATGATGAGGAGGACGTTGTCGCCCTGGTCGCGAAAATGCTCGGCGATGGTGATGGCCGTCAGCGGCGCCATCTTGCGCAGCATCGGGCTCTCGTCGCTGGTGGCGACCACGGCGACCGACTTCTTGAGATTGTCGCCGAGCGTATCCTCGATGAATTCACGCACTTCGCGGCCACGTTCGCCGACCAGCGCGATGACGACGCGGTCGAAGGCATCGGCGCGGGCGAGCATGGAGAGAAGCGTCGACTTGCCGACGCCGGAGCCGGCGAACACGCCGAGACGCTGGCCGAGGCAGAGCGGCGAGAAGATATCGACGGCGCGAACGCCGGTGCGGAAGCCGTGCTCGACGCGCTGGCGCGTCATGGACGGCGGCGCAGAGGTGGAAATGGCACGGCGGACGTCGCCCTGCATCATCGGCCCGCGACCGTCGATCGGCTCGCCGAGCGAATTGATGGTGCGGCCGCACCAGCTGGCGGCGGGAGCGACGCGGAAGGCGCCCTTGCGGATGACCGTATCGTGGATGCCGATCGGCTCGCCCGGCTCGATCGGGCAGACGACGACGGTTTCCGGCTCGACCTTGACGACTTCGCCGAGATGGATGCCGGTCGCGCTCTTGTGGGCGACGAACTCGCCGAGGCGAACATGGCGGGACAGGCCGCTGACCGTGTAGTGGCCGGGCGAGATCGTCTGGACATGGCCGCCGGGCGCGACGGCGTGCTCGGCCTTGGAGTACCGATCGACCAGACCGGCGAGCGCCGACAAGGCGGTCGATGCCTGCCGAACCTCCAGCGGCTGGTCGCTGATGACGGTCACTTGCTGCCACCGAGCGTCTTGATCGCCTCATCCAGCGATGATTCGCTGTCGCGCAGCAGCGAGGCGATGCTCTCGAAGGCGCGCGAGACGGTGATCAGCTGCGACATCTCCTGCACGGGATTGACGTTGGATTCCTCGACATAGCCCTGCATCACACCGACATCCATGCGATCGACGACCGGCTCGGGAGCCATCGCCGGAATGACCGCGGAGTTGTCGTAGCGCGTGAAGCCATTGGCGAAGTTGGCCTCGGAGAGGCCGAGGGCCGCCACCTGGGTGCCGTTCTGGCGAATGACGCCGTCATTGCCGATGACGACCTCGCCGGCATTGGCGTTCAGCTGGATGGGGGCGCCGCCCGCATCCAGCACCGGGTAGCCCCGCATGGTGACGAGATCGCCGGTTTCGGTCAGGGAAAACCGCCCGTCGCGCGTCAGCGCCGGGCCGGCGGGCGTCTCGATGGACAGCCAGGCATCGCCCTTGATGGCGACATCGAGCGTGTTGCCGGTGTGCGACAGACCGCCCGACGAGGTGTTGAGGAACTCCGCACCCTCGCCGACGAAGGCGACTTTGGTCGGACGGGTATCGCCGAGCACGGTGTTGAACTTCACTTCCGTGGCGCGAAAGCCGACGGTGGTGGCATTGGCGACGTTGTCGGCCAGGGTGTTCATGCGCTTTTCGAGCGCAATCTGCGAGGAGACGCCGACGTATAGACCGGTTTGCATGCTCATCGACCTCCGAGCTTCAACGTGTTGATGGACAGGAGCAGATCGGACGAAATGCCGAAACCGCTCTGCTTGCCGAAAAGCGCCAGGGGATCGTAACTGCTCGTGGCATGGTCCAGCTCCCAGAGCGCCGTGAAACGCTCCATCAGCTTCGACATCTTCTGCGGATCCTGCAGATCCTTGAGGTCGATCGCCTTGGAGACGGCGTCGGCCTGCTTGTCGATATCGGCCGCCGCAAAGGCCTCCGGGACCTGCATGATCGTGCGCACGACCTGCGCCAGCGCCTCGTCGGCCAAGAGGCCGAAGGCATTGGTGACGCCGGGCGCCATGCGTTCGAAATAGAGGGCCAGGCGCACGCCGGCATTGTCCTCGCCGGCATCCTGCTCCAGCGTCTGGCGCGCATATTTTTCCGTCACACCCTTGCGGGCCTTGTCGGAGGCCGTGGCGGCAGCGCCGTCCGCAGCGAAGTTCAGCGACTTCACGAGATCGGTATAGCGGCTGTCGGAGAGCTTGTTGGCGAAGGCATCGTCACTGGCGACGCCTTCGGTCAGCACCTTGCGCATGAAGGCCTTGGCATAGCCCATGTCTTCGAGGCCGTGGGCCTTCAGGGCATAATCGTAAAGGCGGCTGTCGGCGAAGAAGTCGTCGATCGATTTCACATTGCCGATATGGGCGAGATAATAGTCCGTTTCCCGCGCCACGTCGGGCTTCTCCGTGACGCGCTTGAGCGACGTCGTGAGGTCGGCCGTTATCTGCCTGTAGCTGGTGAAGGTGGTGGTCACGGCATGTCCCCGAAGGCGAAGCGCAGGGCTTGGGCCCGGCTCCTGTTCGCGGCCAAGCTGAACCACGCTCCTTGCGCGAACCTGTCGACCTTTCCACAGGTTGCAATCAGCCTCACGCAAGCATCGGACCCTAGGGATGGACCCCACAATCCACCACTGCGGCAGGTAGAGACATGAACATCATCATCGGACTCGTCATGACAATGGGCTGTATTCTCGGCGGCTTCATTGCGATGGGCGGGCACATGGCCGTTCTCAACCAGCCGTTCGAGCTCGTCATCATCGGCGGTGCCGGCATCGGCGGTTTCATCATGGGCAACTCCATGAAGACGGTGAAGGACGCCGGCAAGGCGCTCGTGGAAGCCTTTAAGCACAAGGTGCCCAAGCAGCGCGAATATCTCGATACGCTCGGCGTGCTCTACAGCCTCATGCGCGACCTGCGCACCAAATCGCGCAACGAGATCGAAAGCCACATCGACAACCCGGACGAATCCGCAATCTTCCAGTCGGCGCCGACCGTGCTGAAGAACAAGGACCTGACGGCCTTCATCTGCGACTACGTCCGCCTCATCATCATCGGCAATGCCCGAAGCCACGAGATCGAGGCGCTGATGGACGAGGAAATCAACACCATCACCCACGACAAGATGCACTCGTACAACTCGCTGGCAACCATGGGCGACGCCTTTCCCGCCATCGGCATCGTCGCGGCCGTTCTCGGCGTCATCAAGGCCATGGGCGCCATCACCGAGAGCCCGGAAGTTCTCGGCGGCAAGATCGCGGCCGCCCTCGTCGGCACCATGCTCGGCATCTTCCTGTCCTACTGCATCGTGAGCCCGCTGATCGCCAACGTGAAGCATGTGCGCGAAAAGCAGAACCGCCTCTACATCATCGTCAAGCAGACGCTGCTCGCCTATATGAACGGCTCCGTGCCGCAGGTGGCGCTCGAATACGGCCGCAAGACGATCTCCTCCTACGAGCGTCCGTCGATCGATGCCGTGGAGCAGGAGATGATGAATCCCGGTGGCGGCGGCGAGAGCAAGGCGGCCTGATCCATGAGCAGCGAGAACATCTACTCCTTCGATCGCAGACTTCTGGCCCGTATGACCGGGGCGCTCGGCGACGACAAGACCATCGGCAAGATCTGCGCCGATCTCGGCCAGGTCTTCGGCGAGTTCCTGCCGGACCTGCTGCACAGCGAAACCGGGCTCGACCTGACCATCGGCTATGCCGGGTTCGACACGGGCCTGAAGAGCGAGCTGATCCGCAAGCTCGGCGACGGTGTTGCCCTCTCGGATTGTCTGTTGCGCAACTGGTGCAGCGACTTCACCATCAGCTGCGACAGCCCGGCGATCATCGCCATGATGGAAATGCTGCTCGGCTCGCCGGCCGACTCCATCGAGGAGCCGAAGCCGCGCAATCTCTCGGGCATCGAGCTCGACGTGGCGGCGATCGTCTTCGAAAAGGTGGCGGGCGTGCTGAAGTCCGCGGTGAACGCGGCCGGCGGCTTCGAGCCGATCGTCGGCAAGGCCTACAATGCGGAAAGCCGGGCGGCGGCCGACAAGGATGCCGAGGACGTCTACGCGGCCTGCGTCAACATCACCCTCGGCGTCGGGCCGGTCCTGTCGACCTTCTCGATCCTCGTGCCGCAGCAGACTCTCTTGAAAACCACGATCGTGTTTCCCAAGGGCATCGGACAGGCGCGCCGCCAGAAGACCGCCTGGGCCGAACAGGTCGAGCAACAGGTGCGCCGCTCCATGGTCGAGCTGCAGGCGCATATCAAGCTGGAGGCGCTGACGCTCGCCGCGATCACCCAGCTCAAGCCCGGCGACGTCATTCCCTTCCACGATCCGAAGGACGTCCGCGTCGATGTGAAGGCGAACGGTCGCGACCTCTATGTCTGTGAATTCGGACGCTCGGGCGCGCGCTACACCGTGCGGGTCAAGGACACGCACGGCACGGAAGACGAGCTTCTCCAGCATCTCACGCGCTAATCCACGGGTCCCCGCGCCACGACAGGCTTGGGGCAAGTTTCAACTGGAATACTCTCGACATGGCAATCAAGAAAGCACCCCTGACAGAAGACCTGAGCGCGGTCACCGGCGATGCCGAGCTCGACCAGGCGATCGACGACCTGCGCGGCGTTCTGAAGACCGATGCCGAGGGCGGCCTGCCGGAAACCGACTTCGACATGGACTTCGGCGCAGCCCCTGCTGCGGCTCCCGACTTCATGAGCGATTTCGGCGCGATCGGCGAGGACGAGGACCCGTTTGCCGGCAGCTTCGCAGAGCCCGCGCCAAGTGCCGCATCGGCCTTTGGCGAGACGGCGTTCGACGACAGTTTCGCCACGCCTTCTGCGACGGCCGGCGCCACCATGCATGGCAATCTCGATCTGATCATGGACATCCCGATCGATGTGCAGATCGTGCTCGGATCCAGCCGGATGCAGGTTTCCGGTCTGATGGGTCTGACGGAGGGCGCGACGATCGCGCTCGACCGCAAGATCGGCGAGCCGGTCGAGATCATGGTCAACGGCCGGGTCATCGGCCGCGGCGAGATCACGGTTCTCGAGGAAGACGATACCCGGTTCGGCGTGAAGCTGATCGAGATCAACAGCGGCAAGAAGGCCTGAGGGCCGGATGAGACGGGTGGAAGGCGGTCATGATGTCCGGCTTTCACCTCCCGCAAGGGCACTGCATTCCTTCCGGCCCATCAGGGCCCGGAAGACCACCGCAGCCGAGTAAGAGCGTTTCGGCGTCGTGACTGAGAGCGACGCCGTCCAGGAAGGATCCATGATGGATTACGACGATTTCGAAGCATCGGCGCTCACGCGCCCCCTGACCCAGATGGACAAGGCCGCGGCCGTGCTGTTGAGCATGGGCAAGCCGGTTGCCGGGAAATTGTTGAAATTCTTCACGCAAAGCGAGCTGCAGGGCATTATCGCCTCCGCGCAGACGCTGCGATCCATCGAGCCGCACGAACTCGAAATCCTCGTCAACGAATTCGAAGACCTGTTCACCGAGGGTGCAGGCCTGATGGACAATGCCAAGGCGATCGAGGCCATCCTCGAAGAGGGCCTGACGCCCGACGAGGTCGATGGCCTGCTCGGCCGCCGCACCGCGTTCCAGTCCTACGAGACCAGCATCTGGGACCGGCTGCAGGATGCCGATCCGATCTTCGTCTCGCAGCATCTTGCCAAGGAACATCCCCAGACCATCGCCTACATCCTCTCGATGATGCCCTCCACCTTCGGCGCCAAGGTCCTGCTGCAGCTGCCGGAGTCCGGGCGCGGCGACATCATCAACCGGACCGTCAACATGAAGAACGTGGCGCCGAAGGCGGCCGCGATCATCGAGACGCGCGTCGTCGAGCTTCTCCGCGAGATGGATTCCGAGCGCAACTCGGTCGGCTCGGTCAAGATCGCCGAAGTCATGAACGAGATGGAAAAGAGCGACGTCGATACCCTGCTCGCCTCGCTCGAGACGATCAGCACGGATTCGGTCAAGAAGGTTCGCCCGAAGATCTTCCTGTTCGACGACATCCTTCTCATGCCGCAGAAGAGCCGCGTGGCCCTGTTCAACGATATTGCCGGCGACATCATCACCATGGCACTGCGCGGTTCGAGCATGGAAATGCGCGAATCCGTTCTCGCCTCGATCGGCGCCCGCCAGCGCCGCATGATCGAGTCGGATCTGAGTTCGGGCGATGCGGGCATCAACCCGCGCGACATCGCGGTTGCGCGCCGCTCGGTCACGCAGGAGGCCATCCGTCTGGCCGCCAGCGGTCAGATCGAGCTGAAGCCGAAGGAAGCCGTCGCCGCCTGAACCGGTCGATAGGCATCGATCGAAGCCCGCCTGCAACACCCGTTGCGGCGGGCTTTCGCGTTTCGGAATGCGGCCTTCTGCCGACGAGAACCGAGCCTTGCGCGACGAGCCCGCAGCGACGGGGCTCTTGCCAGACGGCGCCCATCAGCCCACAACATCGGCAACACTGCCAGCCGGCCAAGACGATCGGCCCTGGCACAGATGCGATATCGTGAAGGGCCGTTTTCATGTCGGACGATCAGGATAAAGACAGCAAAACCGAATCGCCGTCCGAGAAAAAGATCAGCGATGCCGTCGAGAAGGGAAACGTGCCGTTTTCCCGCGAGGTCACGATGTTCGCCTCGACGCTCGCCATCTACATCTATGTGGTCTTCTTTCTGCCGGACGGGTTCCGCAGCATGTCCGAAGCGCTGAAAGATGTGTTCGAGCAGCCGGACGCCTGGCGAATCACCACATCGAACGATGCGTCCGCCCTGATTTCGAAGCTCCTCTGGGCCTCCGGCGCACTGGTCGTGCCGGTCTTCGTGCTGATGATCGCCTTCGGGGTGGGATCGTCGATCCTGCAGAACCTGCCGAGCCCCGTCTTCGACCGGATCGCCCCGAAGCTCAACCGGATCTCGCCAATGGCAGGCGTGGGCCGGATCTACAGCCTGCCGGGCCTCGTGGAATTCGCGAAATCCTTCTTCAAGATCGCCGTCATCTCCGGCATCGTCGCGCTGACGCTGTGGGACGATTTCTACGCGACGCTCGATGCGATGTTCTCGGACCCGATCACGATCTTCGAGATCATGGGTCGCGACTTCAACAAGATCATGAACGTCGTTCTCTTTTCGACGGCGGCCATCGCCATCGCCGACTTTTTCTGGACGCGGCATCACTGGCACAGCGAGCTGCGCATGACGAAGCAGGAGGTGAAGGAGGAAATGAAGCAGACGCAGGGCGATCCAATCGTAAAGGCTCGCTTACGTTCGATCGCACGCGACCGTGCGCGGCGTCGCATGATTTCCTCCGTTCCGCGCGCAACTCTGGTGATTGCGAACCCTACCCACTTTGCCGTCGCGCTACGCTATGTCCGGGAAGAAGGGGACGCTCCGGTCGTCGTTGCCAAGGGGCAGGACCTCGTGGCGCTGCGCATTCGCGCGCTTGCGGAGGAAAACAACATCCCCGTCTTCGAAGACCCGCCTCTCGCACGCTCAATGTTTGCGCAAGTCTCGGTGGATAGTGTCATCCCACCGGTGTTTTACAAGGCGGTCGCCGAACTCATCCACCGGGTCTACGCAACGAAATCGAACCCGACACGGATGAACTGATTGCGATGAAAAAATGCGAATATTCCGAACAGCGCGAAAAGATCGTTGCGGATGCCATCCGTCCGGTCGCGACCGAACTTCGTCTCATCGATGCCGCCGACTTCATCGCGCTCCTGCGCTATGAATCGCATGGCAGTCTCGCCGACCTCGTGTCGTCGGCGGCCGAGCTGTATTTCGTGCCGGGCACGGTCAATTTCGGCATCGGCGGCAATTACATGCTCGACTGGAATCGCAATCCGGAAATCGTGCTCGATCTCGAGCTGAAGCCCGACGGCGTCACGGTCTATGCGCAACTCGCGCTACGCGACAACTCGGCCGCCATCGAGATCAACCACATCGCCTTCAAGAAGCCGTCCGTCGATCCGGACGAGAACACGGCATTCCTCGCCCGCAGTCTGGATGCGGCCAAGTTCATCAAATCCTATCCCACCGCGATGGCCAGCTGAAAGCGCAGCTCAGCTGATATAGCCGAGGCGGATCGCCTTGGCGATCGCCTGGATGCGGTTGACGGAATCGAGCTTGGCGGTGGCCGCCCCCAGATAGGCGTTCACGGTGTGCACCGACAGCCCCATCTTTTCCGCGATCTCTTCGCTGATGTAACCGTCACCGGCCATCTGCAGGCAGCCGATCTCGCGTTCGCTCAGTGCCTCGGCCGGCTGAAGGCGGCGCTCGTCGGCGGCAAACAGATCGGTCATCACATGGCAGCTGCGGCCGTGGAGATCGAGAATGACCTCGCTCGTCAGATCGAGCGACGGCGCCATGAAGGCGACATAGCCATTGCCCTGCGCGCCGAGGCGCACGGGAAAGGCGATGCCGGCATAGGGCAGCGTTCGCGGCTTCATGCGCAGAACGAAGCGGTCGAAATCGATCGTCTCCGCCGTCTGCCGATTGTCGGCACCGTTCCACAGAAGCGGCAGAAGCGAGATGTCGAGATGCTGTTTCATCTCGTCGCCATAGGTCGAGACGACATCGTGCGTCATCTCTTCCGCCGCCGTGCCCCAGTTGTCGAGAACGCAGGTCAGCTTGCGCGAGGCCGGCAGGCCGTTTCCGTTCATTCGGAACACGGCGAAGTTGCGCGCTTCGATATCCTTCTGCATCACCTGCAGACGGGCCACCAGGGTGGCTGCGCGCGAGGCCCGGGTCTGGCGGCCGTTGCGGCTGTCATCGCCGCTTCGACCTCCTGGGATGTAGATGACCATCGGCGTTCCTATACCAGGTTGTTTCGGACCGCGCAGGCAATCGCTTCCGAGCGCGTCTTGGTCGCCGTCTTACGCATGACACTGGTGATGTAGTTGTTGATGGTATTGCGCGAGATGCCGAGAATGAGGGCGATCTCCTCGCTGGTCTTGCCTTCCGCAATCCAGGACAGGCATTCGAGCTCGCGTTCCGTCAGGTCGAAATCGCGTTCCGAGCGCAGCGAGGTGTCGCGCGCGAGGCTGGCGAAATAGCCGGTGAGCAGGCCGATATCGCGCAGGCCCTCCCGCGACAGGATCAGGTCCTGCGGGAAAAGCAGCATGAGCGACAGCCGCAACCGGCCGATGGAGAAGGTGATGGCGCAATATTCGCGGCTGATGCCGCGACCAAGGACGGCCTCTTCGGGAAGCCGCATGAAGACGGGATGCAGCAGCGACAGGCATTTTTCCTGCTCGTTGGTCTTGGCGTGAAGCCCCTGCATCACCTGGCCCAGCCGCTTGACCACATCGAAGGGCCAGTCCGAGACCATGACGAAGTCGAGGCCGCTGTCCTGCGACAGGTCGTAACGCGCCAGAAGATAATGGCTGGCACCGACATAATCCGTCAGCGCCGCAAGCGCCTTGTTCAGCTGGCCGCGTGCCGCGTAATCGCCGAGCTTTTCCAGAAGCTGGCGCTTTGCAGCGGGATGGCCGGCCGTACCGAGGCACGTCGGGCCTGCCGGCGACGGCTGGCCCGCGTGAACGGCCGGGCTTGATCCGCCCATCGCCGCTCGCATCGAGGCGACCGGTACCGGTCGACCCGCAATCTCCGTCTGAAGAGCTTCCATGATATTTTCCCCGTGACGGATCCGGTCATGCGATCTGCGCACGCGCGCTGCCAGGGCAGCGACACGGCCGGGGATCCGCATTCCCCGGCGAGCACACATCATCATGCGAATCACTGTTAAAACTATACAGGCCCGAACTCAAAAAACTACTGCCAGCTTATCGGGATTTACTTTTTGTTAATAACCTGAAGTGATTCGGAAACGAAGCAGCCCGTCCGCGATGGCGACCGTGAACAAACGAGAACATCCACAATACCACATTGTTAACGTTATATTTTTTTGCTCGCAACAGAGGCCCTCGGGGCCGGAGCGGTCGCAAAATCGCATTTTCCAGGGCCTTTGGCAGGCTGAAAATGCGCGGTCAGTGAATCAGGTGTCGAATCGGGTTTGTATTTGACGGGATCATGTTGCGCAATTGCACCAAAACGATTTCGAGCACAATAGGGCTTGTCCGTAAGCACACACCTAGCAACTTTGACAACTATACCAGTTTTCGAAAGTTATTTTCTTGACGTGACACAATCGATTTCCCCAGGCCCGGAGTCGAGGCGCATTCGCAAGCAAGCAAAGTCGCCTTTCCACATAAAAAAATAACCAAATGGTTAAATAGAGGAATCCCTCATGCGCCGGGGCGACTCCGGCGACACCGGCGGGACACTGGGGAAACGACGGGAAGACTCCGGTCCTCGTGCTGCATGACCTTTCCAGGCCCATCGACAGCGAGACGAGCCACCACCGTTTCTTTGTCATGCAACTGTCAGGCTCGAACGAAAAAAATCCGCCGAAGGGGCGGATTTTTTCGTCTGGTCCGTTTTTTGGTCTCAGGCTGCTTTTTCTGCGACCCATTTGCGCAGGATCTTGGCAGCGCGTTCCTCGTTGATTTCGACCATGCGGGCCAACCGCCGCTCCGGGCCTTCCTTGACGCGGCGATTGAAGTCGCCGCCGTCTTCGCCGAGGCTGAGCAGGTCGTCGGTGCTGTCGAAGCCGAAATCCGAACCGAAGCCTTCCATGAGGGCCCCGCCTGCAGCACCGGTGGGGGCCGGCGAGAAGTCGGGAAGCTCCAGGCCGACGGCCTCGGTTTCCGTGAGAGTGCCCGGTCCGCCGAAGCCCATGGAGCGGGCCAGAGGACGCAGGCCCATCCAGACCACGAGGACGGCGACCGTGATGAAGGCGAGTGCGTTGATGATGCCGCCGAGGTTGCGCGTCAGCGTTTCCATGATGCCCGGCCCTTCGATCGGCGTGTCGAGCAGCTGGTTGTTGACAAAGTCCATGGCAGTCAGCGTCACCACGTCGCCGCGGGCCGCGTCGATACCGACGGCGGAGGCGACGATCTTCTGCATGTCCGCGAGATAAGTGTCGATCTTCGCCTGGTCCGCGCCTTCGCCGACCATGGCGGCGATGCGGCTGCGGTTGACGACGACGGCGACGGAGAGCTTTTCGACCTTGTAGCTGTTCTTGGTGGTGGCGACCGTCTTGGAGTTGATCTCGTAGTTGGTCTGCTCTTCCTTCTTCTCGGCCTGGTCGTTCGACTGCGGGCCGGCGCCACCGCTCTTGGGGGCTGCCTGCGGCACGTTCTGCTGGACCGTCGTCGCATTGTCGGCCTGCTGCTGGCTCGATTTCTGCTCTTCCTTGGTGACCCGCGTGGACCGCTCGACGCGAGATTCCGGATCGAACGTGGTTTCCTGAACCTGCTGCGTATCGGTGTTGAGCTGCGCTGTGACGCTGGAGCGGAAATTGTCGACGCCGAGGAAGGGCGAAAGAGCCTTGTCGATGTTCTTCTCGATCTCGCCCTGGACGGACTGGACGATGGAGAGCGACTGGCTCATCGCACCGTTCTGCGGATCGTCGCCGGAGGCGAGCAGCTGGCCGGCGCTATCGAGAATGGTCACGTCGTCGATCGAGAGGCCGGGGACCGACGAGCCCACGAGATGGCGGATGGAGGCTGCGGCGTTGCGGCCGATGGTGGAGCTTGCGCGGATCATGACGGAGGCGGTCGGCTTCTGCTCGGTCTTGCGGAAGCTGCCGCGGTCGGCCATCACGATGTGGACGCGGGCCGACGCGATACCGGAGATCTGCTGGATGGTCCGGGCGATTTCGCCTTCCAGGGCGCGGACCCGCGTGACTTCCTGCATGAACGAGGTCAGGCCGAGCGAGCCGACATTGTCGAAAAGTTCGTAACCGGCATTGGCGCTGTTGGGGAGGCCGCGCTCGGCGAGAAACAGGCGGGCCTTGCCCGTGGTGCCGACCGGAACCTGGACGCTCTTGCCATCGGAGCCGACATCGAAGGGGATACCGCCTTCGGACAGCGCCATGGTGACCTGGTTCAGGTCCCCCGATTCAAGGTTGACGTAGAGCGTCTCGAAGGCCGGCTTGTTGACATAGAGCCCGGCTGCCAGAACGAGCCCGACCGTGACGAGAGCGGCTGCCGCCAATGCGATCAGCTTGCCCTGCCCCAGGCTCTTCAAATTTTTCGTGACCGACGAAAGTTGTTCTAACAGATTCATTCTGTTTCGCACCCAGTAGCGCACTTCACCGTGCGAGATTGCACGGACGAAGCTTCATTGCGCAGTCCCAACATTGAGGTCCGATCCGGCCGCATCCGGCGAAAACTCTCGCAAATGCGGGCATAGATCCATCTGACCCGTTTGGAGAATAGGATGCGAAGCTTGCGCGAACTTGTCGTTCGCCCCCACGCGCCGCGGTATTTCGAAAGATTCTAAAACGAAAAAACGCACCTCGGACCGGAGCCGGAGGTGCGTTTCGCTGCTGTTTTCGGCCTGAAAAGACCGCTTGGGCGATGGAGGACCGCGTCAGCGCGTCGTCGGAAACGCGCTTCGCCCTAGAAGGCTTCGAAGTCGCCGGCGGCTTCCGTCAGCGGCTGCGAGTGGCCGTGGCGCAGGCCATTTGCAAGCGACTTCTGCATATCCGCAAGCTTCACGAGGTTCAGCGCCGTGGAGATATCAACCAGCCAGGATTCCGGAAGCGCCGCGGTGATGGTGTCGATGAACTCGGCCAGCCCGCGCGTTTTCTGGACCGCGAGGTCGATGCCCTGAAGCACCTGGATACGGTGCGCCGCATTGGCCTGGGGGTCGCCGGCGATCTCGCCCAGCATCGGCTCGATCCGCTCGATGAGATAGGCGACGTCGTGCAGCTCCGAGACGACCCGCATCATCACGTCCGGCAGGGCCTCGTGCATGTCGCCGGGGTGCTCTTTTCGCTCGCTCTGCATATGATGTCCCCTGACCGCGCGCCGGTCGGCGCGGTTGCTGATTAAAAAAATTCGATCGAATTGTCGGCGGGCTTGGGAGCCGGGACCGGGCGCTGCTCCTGGGCCACGGTCTTCTGCGTCTCGACGCCGGTCAGGGCGTATTGACGGGCCCGGCCGGTCACTGGCCAGTATTCCAGCTTGCGGCCATGCTCGCCGCCCGTGCTTTCGCCGACGATGGGAATCCCTTCGTCCTGCAGGAAGCGGCGGGCGAACAAGGCATTCTGCTCACCGACATTGGAAAAACGTGCAATGGTTTTGGCGCCGCCGAAGATCTTGGCCTCAAGACGGTCGCGCCGCGCGCCTTTCTTGAGAAGTCCGTTGATCAGCAATTCCATGAGATGGACGCCATATCGCGTGGCGTCTCCTCCCGATGACATCGCTTCGGCGGAACCGGGCAGCAGGAAATGGTTGATGCCGCCCACGCCTGCCACGGGATCACGCATGCAGGCCGCCACACAGGAGCCGAGAATCGTCGAGAGAACCACGTCCGGGTCCGTGACGACCTTGTACTCGCCCTGGATGACATGCACGCGCTTAACCGCAGCGTCTAAGGTCATTTGAGTGCTCCGAATACGGCTTCGATCGCCGCCCGCATCTTTTCGATGGTGAAGGGTTTGGCCAGGACGTTGTTGGCGCCGAGCGCCGCCGCCTTGGTGACGAGCGCCCGGTCGCCCTGCGCCGTCAACATGATGAAGGCGGCCTTCTTGGTTGCCGGATTGGTGCGCACGGCCTGCAGCAGGCCGAGACCGTCCATCTTCGGCATGTTGAAGTCCGAGATCACGAGATGATGCGGCTGTTGCGCCATGATCTTGGCCCCCTGCTCGCCATCGGCGGCAACGGTGATCTGCTTGAAGCCGAGCTGCTGGAGCGCTTCGCCCAGCAAAAGCCGGCTGGTAACCTGATCGTCGACGATCAGCACTTTGATTTTTTCGGCGATAGACATTTATTCAGTTCCTTCCCTTCGGGTCGCGGCGCATTTCAGAACTTCCTCCCCGATGGAGTTGAGGGGCAGTTGCATTTCGACGGCACCTATTTCGTAGGCCACCCTCGGCATTCCATAGACCACACAGGTCTTTTCATTCTGGCCGAACGTCCGGGCGCCGGCCTGGCGCATCCGCAGAAGGCCGGAGGCGCCATCGCGCCCCATGCCCGTCAGGATGACGCCGATGCCATTGCGACCGACGAGGTCCGCCACTGAATCGAACAGAACGTCCACGGACGGGCGATGTCCGTTGACGGGCTCCCGGTCGAGCAGCCGGCAGGTCGGTGCCGACGGATTGACCACCTGGAGGTGACGATCGCCTCCCGGAGCGAGGTAGATCTTGCCGATCTCGAGCCTGGCACCGTCGAAAGCCTCTTCGACCGTCGGGGCGCAAAGCCGGTTAAGACGTTCCGAAAAGCTCTTCGTGAAGGTGACCGGCATATGCTGCGTGATCACCGTTGGCGGGCAGTTCTTCGGAAACTTCTGCAAGACGTTGATCAGGGCCTCCACCCCCCCGGTGGAGGACCCGATGGCGATGATCCGGCGCGCGGCCCGGTAGTCGACCGCCGTGGCATTGGTGTTCGCGGCACTGGGTGCTGCGACCTTGTTGCCGGAGATGATGAACTTGCGCTGCGAGCGCGCCGCCGCCTTCACCTTTTCGGCAAGGTCGGCGAAGGGGTGCAGGTCGCCCGGCAGGGGCTTGCCGACGCAGTCGAAGGCGCCGATCTCAAGTGCCGCGACGGAGGCTTCCGCGCCCTTGTGCGTCAGCGTGGACACCATGATGACGGGCATGGGGCGCAGCCGCATGATCTTCTCGAGGAATTCGAGACCGTTCATGTTCGGCATCTCGATGTCGAGCGTGACGACGTCGGGATTCAGATCCTTGATGGCCTGGCGCGCCTGCATGGCATCAGCCGCCTGACCGACCACGCTGACGGCGGGATCGGCATTCAGGATGGCCGTGATGAGACCGCGCATGGTGGCGCTGTCATCGACGACGAGAACGCGAGCGGGAGCGGTCATGAGCGGCCTCCCGCGTGCTTGCCGGTATAGCGGTAGGCGGTGATGCCGATATTGTCGAACACGGCCTTGGCGTCGCCGGAGACGCGCTCGGAGTGGCCGATATAAAGATGCCCGCCGCCATCCAGCGTGGTTGCGAAGCGCGACCAGATCTTCATCTGCGTCGGCTCGTCGAAATAAATGACGACGTTGCGGCAGAAGATCACGTCGAACGGCCCCTTGAACGGCCACTGCGCCATGAGGTTCAGCTCGTTGAAGGTGATGAGCCGCTTGACCTTGTCGTCGATCTGCCACTTCTCGCGGCCGTTGACCGAGGTCTGCGAGAAGAACTGCTTGCGCATCTGCGGCGTGACCGTTTCCAGCGCGTTGAGATCGTAGGCGCCGGCCCGGGCGATCGCGAGAATCTTCGGGTCGATATCGGTCGCCAGGATACGGATGTCGTAATCCGCCGCATTGGGCAGGACCGCCAGGATGGTGAGCGCGATCGAATAGGGCTCCTGCCCGTCGGAACAGGCGGCAGACCAGATGCGAACACGGCCGCCCGTCTTGGCACGCGCGATCAGCCCCGGCAGAACCGTGTCGCGCAGATGTTCGAAATGGTGGTTCTCGCGGAAGAAGCGCGTGAAGTTGGTGGTGAGGTGCGAGAGCATGTCCCGTCGCTCGGCGGCACCGGCGGGAGACGACACGAGGTTGCAGTACTCGCGGAAACCCCCGAGCCCGAGATTGCGGATGTGTTTCGACAGGCGCGAATAGACGAGCGAGGCCTTGGTCTCGTTCAGATAGATCCCGGCATCCGCATAGATCATCGCTGCGATCTCGGAAAGATCGCGGCGCGTCAGCGGGTATTCGCCGCTGGCCAGGCACTCGTCGGGCGACGCTTTCGTGTCGAAGGCGGCCATTCTGCTCATGCGGCTTCGCTTTCGGTGTGAGGGAAGACGGCGTCCAGTTCGATCAGGCAGATCATGCGCTTTTCGATGGCCAGAACGCCGCGGGCAAAGGTTCGCTCGAAGTCGGAACTGACATCGGGCGTCGGCTGTATGTTGTCGTTCGTCACGCTCAGTATGTCGGACACCGCCTCCACCAGCAGCCCGACGATCCTCTGTCCGGACTGAGCGACGATGATGACATGCCGAACGGTCGGTTCGGCCGGGTTCATTCCGAGGCGCGCTGCCAGATCGATGATCGGCAGGACCGCGCCCCGCAGGTTGATGACGCCGAGCATGTAGCCCGGCGTATGGGGCATCGACGTCGCAGGCGTCCAGCCGCGGATCTCGCGCACCGACATGATATCGACGCAGAACTCCTGGTCGCCGATCCTGAAGGCGATCAGTTCGCGGGCACCGCTGGTCATGGTGTTTGCGAGCGTCGTCATGGCTTACCCCACAGCTGCCAGAGCTGATTCGAGCCTGAGGGGCTGGCCGCGGGAGGCCGCGACCACAGCATCCACATCCAGGATCAGCGCCACGCGGCCGTCACCGAGAATGGTGGCCGCGGCGATGCCGGGCACATGGGTGTAGTTGGCCTCGAGGCTCTTGATGACGACCTGGCGCTGGCCCTGGATCGCATCGACCATCAGCGCGCGCTGACCGCCGCCTTCCGATTCCACCAGCAGCGCCACGCCCTCGACGGGATTGGCCTGCGTGGCGCGGAAGTTCAGGATCCGGCCGACATCGACCAGCGGGCAGAAGGAGTTGCGGATCGAGATCAGGCGCTGTGTCGCACCGAAGGAATGGATCGAGGCGGCATCGGGCTGCAGCGTTTCGACGATGGCCGTCAGCGGCACGACCAGCGTCTGGCTGGCGACCGTGACCACCATGCCGTCGAGCACGGCGAGCGTCAGCGGCAGGCTCATGGTGAAGACGGAGCCCTGCCCCGGTTTCGACGAGATGTTGATGCGGCCGCCGAGCGCCTGGATGGAGCGCTTGACCACGTCCATGCCGACGCCGCGGCCGGAAAGGTCGGAGACCTTCTCGGCGGTCGAGAAGCCGGCGTGGAAGATCAGGTTGTCGATTTCCTCGTCCGACAGGTTGGCATCGGCCGCGATCAGGTCGTTGTCGATCGCCTTCTGGCGGACGCGTTCGCGGTTGATGCCGGCGCCGTCGTCGGCCAGCTCGATGATGATGCGGCCCGAGCGATGCTTGGCGGTCAGGCGGACGGTGCCTTCCGGGTTCTTGCCGAGGGCGACGCGCTTCTCCGGCATTTCCAGGCCGTGATCGACCGCGTTGCGGATCATGTGCGTCAGCGGCTCGGCGAGCTTGTCGATGACGGTCTTGTCGACTTCGGTGTTCTCGCCCTCGGTGATGAGGCGCACCGACTTGCCGGTGATGTCGGCGATTTCGCGCACCGTGCGGGCCATGCGCTGGAAGACGGGCTTCACCGGCTGGGCGCGGATGGCCATGACCGAGTCCTGGATCTCGCGGGTGAGCTGCTGCAGCTCCTCGAGGCCCATATTGATCGACGACGTGCCGTTGGTATCGTTCTCGATGACGCTCTGCGAGAGCATCGCCTGATTGATGACGAGCTCGCCGACAAGGTTGATCAGGCGATCGACACGGTCGAGATCGACGCGGATCGTCTGGCCTGCGGCGGCGGCCTGCTGGGCGCTGGCGGCATTGGCGGGCGCCTGCTTCGCGTCGGCAGCCTTGGCGGCGGCACTGGCGAGGTTCAGGACGTTGCTGGCGGTTTCGAGCGCCGTGACCGTGGCTTCGCGCTCGCCGGCAGCGATCTGCTCCTCTTCTTCCACCACGCCGAGCGGATGCTCGGGCTCCTCATCGAGGATCGACAGATCGAAGGGAACGGCCTGCATCGGGGCTTCGCCTTCGATCGCGTCCGGCTGTTCGCCTTCGGCGCGCTCGGCCACCTCGAGTTCGCAGTCCCATTCCGCAAATTCGAAGACGCCGCGGATCGCATCCTCGCCCTTGTCGGTGCGAAGCGAGATCTTCCAGGAGAAGTAGGCGTCCTCGGGGTTGAGGCCATCCAGCGACGGGAGGCTGTCCATGTCGCAGTGGATGCTCATCTCGCCCAGACGCGAAAGGTCGCGCAGAAGCAGCGTCGCCTCGTTGCCCTTGCGATAGAGATCCGCATTCGGCTTGAAGGAGATCTCGAAGGTCGACATCGCGACCGGATCGACGGCGGCTTCGTCGCCGAAATCGTCGAACGAGAAAGCGACGGGCACGAAGCCCTGGTCGTTGGGTGCTGGCGAAGCCGGGGCCGGGGCCGTCGCGGCAGGCGCGGACTTGGCGGCCGCGGGCTTGGCTGCAGCCTTGGCCACGGGAGCCTCCGCAGCTCCGGGAAGCGGCGTGCCGTGGGCCAGAGCCTCGAGTTCGCGGATCAGCTGCTTGGAGCGCGCTTCATCCACGCTGCCGCCGTCGCGGGCACAGTTGGTCAGGTCGGCCAGAACGTCGGCCGACTTGAGCATGACTTTCAGAACGTCCTGCGTGGGTTCCAGCTTGTTGGAGCGAACGCAATCCAGCGTCGTTTCGAACACATGCGCGAACGAGACGAGATCATCGAGCCCGAAGGCACCCGCGCCACCCTTGATGGAGTGAACGGCACGGAAGACCGCATTGACCGTTTCCGGATCGCGATCTCCGTCGTTCAAACGAAGGAGACCAGATTCCAGTTCTGCGAGCTGTTCTTCACATTCCTGGAAGAAGATCTCTTTGATTTCATTCATATCCATAGCTGGAATCCTGGCGAGGGTTTTTTTAAGCGGTTACGCGCTCGATGGCGTCGATCAGCTTGGTCGGATCGAAGGGCTTGACGATCCAGCCGGTCGCTCCGGCCTGGCGGGCGCGGTTCTTCTTTTCCGCGTCGCTTTCCGTGGTCAGGACCAGGATCGGGATGGCGCGGTACTTCTCGTTGCGGCGAACACCTTCGATGAAGCCGAAGCCGTCGAGGCGGGGCATGTTGATGTCGGTGACGATGACATCGGGATTACAGTCTTCGAGGACTTCGAGACCTTCGATGCCGTCTTCCGCCTGGATGGTTTCGAAACCGGCATTGTTGAGCGTCACGAGGAGCATATTCCGGATGGTCCGGCTATCGTCCACGGTGAGAACCTTCTTCTTCATTTTCAAATCTCCTTCGCCATCAGGTGGTCGACATTGACCCCGATGAGCTGCGTCGTTTTTGTAAAAGCGTCCGACACCTTGGAAAGGGTGAAGGCATGTTTGTCCTCTTCCCAGCTTTTGGCGCCTGCCATCAGCACCTGAACGCAAAGCGCTCCGACCCGCTCCACCGCCGAGGCGTCGATGACGATGTTGCTGCCGCGCATCTCCGTCAGCTTGCGATGAAGGGCGCTGGCCTCGTTGAGGTCGAGGACCGGCGCGAGATTGAGCGTCTTCGATGCGGCTTTCTTTGGGGCCATCACGGCGCCTTTCCTTGTGTCACCTGGAGGAGATTGACCTGTCGAACGAAACCGTCCGCACTGCGATGGCCGGCAGGGCCGGTGTCACGCAGGCGAAACGGGCATGGACGCAGAGCCGGGAGCATCGTCATGATCGCCCCCATGCCGACACGCGCCCGAAGGCGATGTCGTCCTCGTCTTCGAGAAAGGCCTCCGTCCTCGCCACCGGCACAGGCAGAGCCTGTCGCGGCAGCGCGGGGGCGGCCATCGTCTTGTCCGCTGCGCGTGCACCAGCGGGGCGCAGCGTGAAGCGGCGAATGGTTTCGCCAAGCTCGATCGTCACCATGCGCGCGGTCTGCCCGGCAGCCGCCGTGCGTTCGGCGTCGCCGGTGAGACCTGCGAGCGCGCGGCCGGAGCGGCCGATCTCGCTGCGAAGGTCTTCGAGGCTGGACAGATCCTCGCCCGACTGCCGGGCGATGCCGGTGATGGCGGACTGGATGCCGTGGACCTGCTCGACGATGCTGCCGATGGCGGCCTGCGTGCGGCCGACGCGTTCGACACCGGCATCGACCTGGGCCTTGGTGCCCGTGACGAGCTGCTTGATCTCGCGGGCCGCATCGCCCGAACGCTGGGCGAGCGCCCGGACTTCCTGGGCGACGACCGCGAAACCGCGGCCGCTTTCGCCGGCACGTGCCGCTTCGATGCCGGCATTCAGCGCCAGCAGATTGGTCTGGAAGGCGATTTCGTCGATCACGCCGATGATCTGGCCGATCTTTTCGGCGGAGGACTCGATGTCGGCCATGGCCGCGATGGCGAGACCGGCGATCTCGCCGCTGCGCTCGACCGAATGTCCCGTCGCCGCAACTGCTTTTTCGGCCGCAGCACTTTCGCGTGCACTGTCGCGAACCCTGATGACCAGGGCTTCCAGGCGCTCGGCAACCGAATCCAGCGCCGCGGCTTCCGACTGCGCGGCCGAACCCAGGCGTTCGGTTCCCTCGGCCAGCGTCTCGCCTGCCGTGGCGGACGAGGCGATGCCGGCATCCAGATTGCGCAGGTTCGCCTCGATCGCGTCGAGCGCGGCATCCAGCGAACGGGCGAGCGGGGCTGCGGCCTCCGGGGCGTCGGCCGGGGTGCGTGCCGACACGTCGCCCGCCGCCAGAGCCTCGGCGATGCCGGTGAAGGCTGCGAGCACCTCGGCTTGCGACGTCGCGCGCGTTTCCGCCAGCTGGCGCTGATGGGTCTGGCGCTGTTCGTTGAAGCGAAGGGTGACGCCGATTTCGGTATCGACGAAGACGGTGCGGAGGAGAGCGGAGACAAGCTCCGTCAGTTCCTGCTGCTTGCCCTTGCCGGTCGCCAGCATGGATTTCGGCCAGAACGCCTCGATGGCGGACACGATCAGCTTCTCGAGAATGACGCCATGGCCGGCGATCTGCCAGCGGGGATCGAGGCCCATGCGGCTTTCCGCATCGGCCAGCACCTTGACGCGCTCGGCATAGAGGCTGTCGAACCGCGCATCCGTCAACACGCTCCAGTGTGCGGCGTGGAGGTCGTGCAGCCGGTCGATCTGACGGTCGCTGGAGAAATGGCGCGAGGCTTCGGGGAAGGTCTGAAGGCGCTGGAAAAGATCGCGCAGAGCGAGATCGACCTGCGGCTGGAGGGCCTGGCGGTGACGGCGCAGGATGTCGGTTTCGCTGGAATCCAGCCCGGCAAACCGCAGGCGCTCGACCAGGCTTCCTGCCTGCGCCCTCCGATTCTGGTCTGCCACGGCTTCCTGTCCCACGTTTATCCCCGGTCCCGGTATGTCTCCCGTCAGGACCGGTGACCATCACCGCCTGCCGAATGAAATGAGAGGGCGCGCGATGCGCCAGATGATGCCTGCTTGTCCGAAAACGGAACATGCGCCCCGTTAACGTCACATACCGGGTTGGAACCGGCTCGTCGGATCGGCATCATGCCCGGGAGGGGACAAGGGGTCCCCGCTTCGACGTGTAGGGACCATGTTTATGGTTAATTCGTTGCTTGAAAGTTAACGCCGGCCCCCTAATCCACAGAACGCTGAAAGATCGTTCCGGAAAGGCCGCAAATGCCTGTCAGCACAGGTTTTCATCCCCCATTCCTCGCAATTGTGGCCGTGGTCTCGCGCGCATAGAAAGAGGACACTTCCGGCGCGACATTTTGCAGCCCGGCGACCGCGTGATGGACGACGCGATGAGGTCGTCCCGGCATCGTGCGCGTCTTTCGGGAAGGATCCAGCGGACATCATGATGATGACGCGAAAAGGAAACGGGCAATGATTGTTCTCGGACTGAGCGCCACCCTCATCGCATGCCTGACGCTCGTTGCCATCTCCGTCCTTCTCAACATCGACGACGGTCGCGTCGCGCTTCCCTCGCGCGTCCTCTGAACCGTCCTCGGGACGCGCATCATCTGAACATTTCCTGTTGCTGAAGATCTAACCCGGCGCGCGCGCTGCCCTATCTCCTGGTTCATCCATTCGGAAAGGAACCATCCATGGGTATCGAAAGCATCCTCATCTTCCTCCTGATCGGCGCAGTGGCCGGTTGGCTCGCCGGCCTCATCGTGTCCGGCTTCGGCTTCGGCCTGTTCGGCAACATCATCGTCGGCATCATCGGTGCCTTCATCGCAGGCTGGCTGTTCCCGCGTCTCGGCTTCGTGATCGGCGGCGGCATCCTTGCGGCCATCATCCATGCGACGCTCGGTGCGATCATTCTCCTCGTTCTCATCCGCGTGATCAAACGAGCCTGAGAAGGAGGTATCATGTCCAGCACGACTGACCCCAAGATCGAAGCCGCCCTCGCGTCGTTCATTTCCGACCATCCGGAAATCGACAGCCGCGACGCGGCCATCGCCGCCATTCTCGAGAACTGGTTCACGAGCCACGGCTATCTGCCGCACGGTCAGGAGGGCACGCGCCCCGAAGACCTTGACGCGACCAACGACGACTGAAAAAATCGGCGACAGCAATGCTGGAGGCGGGCTTAACGGCCCGCCTTTTCGTTTCAGCGCCTTTTCGCGTCAGGGGCGTGAGGGGCTGGCCACCGATAAACCTTTCAGACAGCGGACAGCCTCATGAGTCTTTCCTCCGTGACCGCCTTCCTGGCCAAGAAAGCGCCCGACCTCGAGGTCATCGTTCTCGACGAGAGTACGGCGACCGTCGCCATGGCGGCGGCCGCGCATCGGGTCGTGCCGGCGCAGATCGCCAAGACCCTGGCGCTTCGTGTCGCCGACGACGTGATCCTGATCGTCACGGGCGGCGAAGCGCGTCTCGACAACAGGAAATTCAAGGCGCGGTTCGCCACCAAGGCCCGGATGCTCGACCTTTCCGAAGTGGAGGCGGAAACGAGCCATCCCGTGGGCGGCGTCTGCCCGTTCGGCCTGCCCAAGCCGCTCGCGGTCTATTGCGACGTCTCGTTGCGCGCGTTCGACATCGTCGTGCCGGCAGCCGGCGCCACCAATGCGGCCGTGCGGATTTCGCCCGAGCGCATGGCCGAGATCACCGGAGCGGCGTGGATCGACGTAACGGCCTCGACATAAATCGGCCGATCGTCTCACCTGTTAAAAAGATCATTGGGAACAAATGGTTGCGGGATCTCTGCACCATGACAAGACGCAGATGTTCCCACCTTGCGGATCGCCTGCCTTGTTTCAGCCATCGAATGGCCAAGAAAATTGCCTTGAAGCGGCGGTTCCGACCGATAGTGAGAGAATCAACGCATGAACAGGATTGCCTTGTCGGCTCTGCTGGCGGCGTGCACCGCCACCTCGGCTGCCGCCATGGACCAGACGCTCGTTCGCCAGTTCCAGAAACTCGATCCCGCCACACGGCTGGAGCAGCGCTGCGATACCGAAGCGATGGAGCGCATCAACAAGGACAAGACCACGTACCGGCCTGACAAGGTCATCGCCTATGCGTTCGGCGATCCGGTGACGGGCGCCAACACCATCTCCGCGCCCGGCGCCGTATTCCGCAGTCAGGGAGAATGGTACCGGCTGAAATTTCGCTGCACCACCGGCCCGGATCACATCGACGTGCGATCGTTCAAATACGAGATCGGCAGCCAGATTCCGCATGATGCCTGGGAAAGGCACTATCTCTATCCCTGACGTCCGCCGATCCTTCGTCCCACGTCTTTCGGGGTGACCGTCAGGACGGATTTAGAGAAACGCCCAGAGACCGAGAAGCGTGAGGACGGCGAGGAACGCCATGGTGTTCAACAGCGTGCGCATCATGTGTGTGGCCATGTTCAACTCCTCCCTCAGCGCGGCCGATGCTTGCTGCATGCCGCACGCTTCTCCCGATCGACCTGCCGCTCTTCCGGAACGGCCTCCTCCAAGGCGTATCCCTCGTCAGGCGCCGAGGCCCCTGATCTAGCGAGTATATCATCTATTCGTTAAGAAACCTCATGACAGAGATGTGAAGCTCTGTCTATTAGCAAATGCGATAATTCATCCCCTGCTCTCGCGCTTGCGAGAATTTTTTTGGAGGGGCGTGGAATAGAGCGCCGTCGCCATGCGTATATCTTGCATGGACGACAGGAAAAGCCCCTTCGATGTCATCGGCCAGCTCGGCGCTCTGCGGCGCTACGCCCGGTCGCTCGTGCGCAATCCCGACGATGCCGAAGATCTGGTGCAGGATGCGCTGATGCGCGCCTATGAGCGTCGCCCGACCTTTCGCCAGGGTGCGAACCTGCGGGCATGGCTGATGTCCGTCCTTCACAACACGCATATCGACAGCCTGCGGCGCAAGCGCTCGCAGACGCGGCGCGTGGAGGAAGCGGCCCTGCTTTCGCAGGGCCTCTACCATGGCGGTGCGGAAGATGTCGTTCGTCTCGGGCAGTTGCGCGAGGCGTTCTTCAGCCTTCCCGAAGAGCAGCGCGCCGCGCTGCATCTCGTTGCCATCGACGAGATGTCCTATCAGGACGCCGCACGCGTTCTCGATATTCCCGTGGGAACGCTGATGTCGCGTCTTTCCCGCGCGCGGGCCCGCCTGCGCGCGTTCGAGGAAGACCGCACGCCGACCCACCTCAAGATCGTTGGAGGCACCGACAATGACCATGGCTGACCCGATCCTCGACAGCGACCTCGATGCCTATGTGGACAACCAGTTGACGCCGCAGCGCCGGCGTCAGGTCGAAGCGTATCTGGCACAGAACCCGGAGTCGGCTGCCCGCGTGATGGGCGACCTGCATCTGCGCGGCGAATTGCGTCTGTCGCTGCAGGCAACCGTCGATCCCGGCGGCACGCGGCAGACCCGTGACGCCGCGCGCCGGCTGGAAAGCGGCCTGCGCTTTCCCCGCGTCAGTCAGCAGCTGCAGAAGGCTGCGGCCGTCGCCCTGCTCGTCGGGGCCGGCTGGGTTGCCAGCACGAGCTTAGGGCCGTTCCAGGTGACCGAGGTCGTGGCCTCCGAGCCGCCGCCCGCTCATGTGGAAGAGGCCGTGCGCGCCCACCGCACGGCGGAGATTCGCGAGACCATGTCGTCGCAGCCGGAGGTGCGGACTTACGACCGCGAAGACATTCGCGCGGCGACGGCGATCGTCATGCCGGCCCTGCCCGACGGCTGGACGGTGGTCGATGTTCAGGTGTTCCCCTCGCGCTTCGGCCCGAGCGTCGAGCTTGCGATCCGCACGCCGGACAAGGAGCAGATGTCGCTCTTTGCCGTGCGGCCCGGGGCCTTCTCGGTGCGGCCGGTCAAGACCTACGCCATCGACGGCATCGAGGCGGCGGACTGGCAGATCGGCGACGTGGCCTACGCGCTGGTGTCGGCGACAGACGATGCAAGTGGCGACGCCAGGCTGGCGCAGACGGCGGAGCGCCTGTCCAAAACCCTTTACTGACCTCTGGCGCGTCCGGCGCCAGGTCATTCACCCTTTCTCATCTATCAAGGAGAACCTCGATGAGCTTCAGCAATCCCGGCCCGCGTTACGGCGCAACGGCGCAAAGCGGCGCCTTCCTCGACCAGGCCCTGCGCCAGCACATGCTGCGCGTCTACAACTACATGGGCCTCGGCCTCGTCGTCACCGGCCTCGTTGCCTTCATCGTCGGCACGACGCCGGCGCTCTACGTGCCGATCTTCCAGACGCCCCTGAAATGGGTCGTCATGCTGGCCCCGCTCGGCTTCGTGCTGTTCCTGTCGTTCCGCCTGCAGACCATGTCGGCCGGCGCGGCACAGGCCATGTTCTGGGCGTTCTGCGCCGTGATGGGCCTGTCGCTCGCATCCGTGTTCCTCGTGTTCACCGGAACGAGCATCGCACGCACCTTCTTCATCGCCGCGACCATGTTCGGCGCGACGAGCCTCTATGGCTATGTGACCAAGGCCGACCTGTCGAAGATGGGCTCGTTCCTGATGATGGGCCTGATCGGCGTCATCATTGCCTCGGTCGTCAACATCTTCCTCGGCTCGTCGGCGCTGCAGTTCGCCATCTCGGTGATCGGCATCGTCGTCTTCGTCGGCCTCACCGCCTACGACACGCAGAACATCAAGGAACAGTTCGCCGAGAACATGGATCAGGAATCGCAGCAGAAGCTCGCCGTCTTCGGCGCGCTGTCGCTGTACCTGAACTTCGTCAACATCTTCCAGCTGCTGCTGAACTTCACCGGCGAGCGCGAATAGTCCGCCGCATTCCCCGAAACAGACGCCCCTTCCCTTCCGGCCGCGATGGCCGGGAGGGAGCCCATCCGACCAGACCCCTGCAACAGTTCCGTTGCGCATGAGATCACGGAGACACATCACCATGGACAGCAATGACCGCCAGGCGATCGACGGGCTTTTCTCCCGCATTGCCGAGGTCGAGCGCCAATCCGGCCCGCTCGATCAGGAGGCCAATGCCTTCATCGGCCAGAAGATCGCAGCCCAGCCGACGGCCCCCTACCTGATGGCACAGACCATCGTGATGCAGGAGCAGGCCCTCGCCAAAGCCGAGCAGCGCATCCAGGACCTGGAGCGCCAGCCCTCGAGCCGGTCTTCCGGCGGGCTGTTTTCCAGCCTCTTCGGCGGCGGAAGCCCGGCCGCCCCTGCCAGCCGCGCGGCCCCTGCCGCCGCCTACGGACAGCAAGCGGCACAGCAAGGCGGCTATGGCCAGACGACCGGCACGGCCATGGGCCAGCCGCCAGCGGGCCAGCCGAACAGCCCCTGGGGCAACCAGGGTGCGGCCCAGCAGGGCCAGCGCAGCGGCGGCGGCTTTCTTCAGGGAGCCGCCCAGACCGCCATGGGCGTCGCCGGCGGCATGCTCCTCGGCAGCGCCATCGGCAGCATGTTCTCCGGCGGCGAAGCCAACGCGGCGGAAACACCGGCCGAGCCGGAAGCACCGGCAGACGATGTCGGTGCCGATATGGGCGATGACATGGGCGATATGGACTTCTGATCGCCTGAAAGAGGTGCATGCACGCAAGGAAGGAGCCGGTCGCAAGCCGGCTCTTTTCGCGTGATGTCAGCGGCGTGGGTGAAACTGCCAATGCGCCGGGAAACCGACGTGGCGCGCAACAGGCGGGGATCGTTCGCGGCTTCGATTGCCTGATCTTGCCGAAATATTTCGTGAGGAGAATGGTGCTGCTAGAGAGATTTGAACTCTCGGCCTCTCCCTTACCAAGGGAGTGCTCTACCCCTGAGCTATAGCAGCACTGAAGACAGCGGCGGCGTGTTGGCGACCGTGTCGGAGCGAGGGCCTATTGCCATAGGTTTTCCGGGAGCGCAAGGCGGGTGGTGCGGTTTTCTTGTGTTTGGTCGGATTTGAGGAGCGGGACGCGGGTTTCGCGGGGCGCGGTGATTTCGTAAGGATGGCGCGCTGGCCATGCGGTGATCGGCGGCTTCGACACGATGGATCCGTCGATGCGGGCGGCAGATCGAGGCGGAGGGGAGACGACGGAATGAGCGAAGCGGAGCGGCAGGCGCAGGCGCGGCGGGAACGGGCGGCACGGACGTTGCGGGAAAACCTTCAGCGGCGAAAGCAGCAGGGGCGTGCGCGACGGGCGGGCGATCCCGACGAGGCCGTGGGACTGCCGGCGGCAAACGGCGAGGTGCCGACCGCTGCAGCCTCAATGGCCGCAGGTGACGGTGCCCTTGCCGGCACCGGTTCGGCCGGCGAGAAGGCAGAGGAATAGGCGGCACGCTGCTCCCGCCGCAGCCGAATCGGCGGGCGCAGGGGCATGATCGATCACGAGAGCGCGCGCAGGATCGGCCGCGAGCGCCGCGCCGATCCCGCAGTCTGCCGCAAATCCGGACGAATCCTCGAGATAATGGCGCGCGGCACCCTTCTTTTGGGGCTCCAGCATCGCCCATACACCCGCTTGCGCCTCGGCGTCCTGCGGGTCGCTTCTCATTTGCCATGGCTTGCTTTATGGAAGCCGTCTTTCCTGCCGATGTACGGCATATCTATCATTCAGGGGCTCCCTAGCCCCGACGAGGACCGATCATGGATCGCATCAGAATTACCGGTGGCAACGAGCTTCACGGGATCATCCCGATTTCCGGCGCCAAGAACGCCGCCTTGCCGCTGATGATCGCATCGCTCCTGACGGACGACACGCTGACGCTGGAGAACGTGCCGCATCTGGCCGACGTCGAGCAGCTCATCCGCATCCTCGGCAATCACGGCGCCGATATTTCGGTCAATGGCCGGCGCGAGCGGCAGGGCGAAAGCTATGCCCGCACGATCCACTTCACCTGCCGCAACATCGTCGATACCACGGCGCCCTACGAACTCGTCTCCAAGATGCGGGCGAGCTTCTGGGTCATCGGCCCGCTTTTGGCGCGCGAGGGCCGAGCCCGCGTATCGCTGCCGGGCGGCTGCGCCATCGGCACGCGGCCGGTCGATCTGTTCATCGAGGGCCTTGCAGCACTTGGCGCGAACATCGAGATCGACAGCGGCTATATCAATGCGACGGCGCCGACCGGCGGGCTGATCGGCGCGCGCTACGTGTTTCCCAAGGTCTCCGTCGGCGCGACGCATGTCATGATGATGGCGGCGACACTTGCCAATGGCACGACGACGATCGGCAATGCCGCGCGCGAGCCGGAGGTGGTCGATCTCGCCAATTGCCTGAATGCCATGGGCGCAAAGATCACCGGTGCCGGCACCTCCACCATCACCATCGAGGGCGTCACCTCGCTTTCCGGCGCCCGCCACCGGGTTCTGCCCGACCGCATCGAAACCGGCACCTATGCCATGGCCGTGGCCATGACCGGCGGCGACGTGATCCTGGAAGGGACCGATGCGCGCCTGCTCGATACGGCGCTGGAAGCGATCCGCCGCGCGGGCGCCGAGATCACGCCGACGGAAACCGGCATCCGGGTCTATCGCAACGGCGGCGGCATCAAGCCGGTCGATGTGGTCACCGATCCCTTCCCCGGCTTCCCGACCGACCTGCAGGCACAGTTCATGGGCCTGATGACGCGCTCCAGCGGCGTTTCGCACATCACGGAGACGATCTTCGAAAACCGGTTCATGCACGTGCAGGAGCTCGCCCGCCTCGGCGCGCGCATCACCCTGTCCGGCCAGACGGCCAAGATCGAGGGTGTGCCGCGCCTGAAGGGTGCGCCGGTCATGGCGACCGACCTTCGCGCCTCCGTGTCGCTCGTCATCGCCGGCCTCGTGGCCGAGGGCGATACGACCGTTTCCCGCGTCTACCATCTGGATCGCGGCTTCGAGCGGCTGGAAGAGAAGCTGACCCGCTGCGGCGCCATCGTCGAGCGCGTCACCGACTGATGCGACCCCGGTCGCGGCTCTCGGCGCAAGCACCCGTTGCGCAAGGATGAGCCGCGACCTATCTCTGCTACAGGACCACGGACCCCGATGGCCCGACAGGCAGAACCGCACAGGCAGGATCGCATGGACACATTGAAGCTCATGGCGCTCGACGCGCAGGACCTCGAGATCATATCCGCCCATGTGCAGGATGCGGTCTTCAAGGTCGAGGGCATCTCCTATGCGCCGCGCACCGGCACCTTCGCGCTGGTGGTGAACCGGTTCGTCTGGGAAAAGACGGTCGATGGGAAAACCGGCACCCCGGACAAGAAGACCAACGAGCGCCGCCGCGCCGTGATCGGCTTTCACCGGGTGACCTCCGTGCGCTCCATCGGCTTTTCGCGAACGGATACGGATGCCGTGCTCTCGCTGCTGGCCCTGCGCTTCGAGCCCACGGGCGAAGGCCCCGACGGCGTGCTGGAACTGGTGCTGGCCGGGGACGCGACGATCGCGCTGCATGTGGAATGTATCGAGGTACAGCTTGCGGATACGGGCGGGGCGTGGGAAACCGCTTTCAGGCCCCATCATCCGGAAAGCTGAGCCGGACAGCTGAACCGATGCGGGTCCGCGCCCGACGGAGAAGCGGCCAGTACGGCTGTCGCTCCGAATGGCGCCGTTTCGCCTGACATGCCGCATCCGATACGACGCCCGCCGATACGAAGGAACCAGACCCAGTGGCCATTCGCCTCGATCATCGCGCCTCCGATTTCGAGGCCGCTTTTGCGGCTTTTCTCACCACCAAGCGGGAGGTGTCCGAGGATGTCGACCTCGCCGTGCGCCGGATCATCGCCGATGTGCGCGAGCGGGGCGACGCGGCGCTCGCCGAATACACGCTGAAATGGGACAAGCTCGACCTCTCTTCGACGTCCATGACCGTGACGGCCGAGGAGGTGGATGCCGCCATCGAGGCCGTGCCCTCCGAGGTGCTGGGCGCGCTCAAGGTCGCCGCCGTGCGGATCGAGGCGCATCATGCCCGCCAGCTGCCGAAGGACGACATCTATACCGACGCCATGGGCGTCGGCCTCGGCTCGCGCTGGACGCCGATCGACGCCGTCGGCCTCTATGTCCCCGGGGGAACCGCGAGCTATCCGAGTTCCGTGCTGATGAACGCATTGCCGGCCAAGGTCGCGGGCGTGCCGCGCGTGGTCATGGTGGTACCGGCGCTGGCCGGCGCGATCAATCCCGCCGTGCTGGCCGCGGCCCGCATGGCCGGCGTGTCGGAGATCCACCGGATCGGCGGCGCGCAGGCGATCGCAGCGCTTGCCTACGGCACGGCCACCATCGCGCCGGTCGCCAAGATCATGGGCCCCGGCAATGCCTTCGTCGCGGCCGCGAAGCGGCAGGTGTTCGGCACCGTCGGCATCGACATGATCGCCGGCCCGTCCGAAGTGCTCGTGATCGCCGACAAGGACAACGATCCGGACTGGATCGCCGCCGACCTTCTGGCGCAGGCCGAGCACGATCCGGGCGCGCAGTCGATCCTCGTTACCGACGACGCCGACCTTGCCGACGCCGTGGAGCGCGCGGTCGAGCGGCAGCTGACCACGCTTCCCCGGGCCGAGACGGCGCGCAGCAGCTGGCGCGACTTCGGCGCCATCATCCTGGTCGAGGACCTGGCCACAGCACCCGATCTCGCCAACCGGATCGCCGCCGAGCATGTCGAGCTGGCGCTCGCCGATGCGGATGCGATGATCCCGCAGATCCGCAATGCCGGGGCGATCTTCATCGGGCGCTATACGCCGGAGGTCATCGGCGATTACGTCGGCGGCTCCAACCATGTTCTGCCGACGGCCCGCTCGGCCCGCTTCTCCTCCGGTCTCGGCGTGCTCGACTATATGAAGCGTACCTCGATCCTCCGGCTCGGCCCGGACGAGCTGCGCGATCTCGGCCCCGCCGCCATCGCGCTTGCCCGTGCGGAAGGGCTGGAGGCGCATGCGCGCTCCGTCGCGATCCGGCTCAACCTCGGAGAGGCGGGATGAGCCAGCCGCCCGCCTTTCGCCTGTGCGACGTGGTGCTGGACGAAACGATCGGCCGCTCGACGCCCGATGTCGAGCACGAGCGGGCAGTGGCGATCTTCGACCTGATTGAGGAGAACAGTTTCGAGCCGATCGGTCATGATGGCGGCCCCTACCGGCTGAAACTGTCGCTGATGGACAGCAAGCTCGTGCTCGTCGTGACCACGGAGGCCGGTGGCGACGTCATCACCCATATCCTGTCGCTGACGCCGTTCCGCCGGATCGTGCGCGACTACTTCATGATCTGCGAGAGCTATTACGAGGCGATCCGCAGCTCCACGCCGAGCCAGATCGAGGCGATCGACATGGGGCGGCGCGGCATCCACAACGAGGGCTCGCAAACGCTGATGGATCGGCTTTCGGGCAAGATCAAGCTCGACTTCGATACGGCGCGCCGGCTCTTCACCCTCGTCTGCGTGCTTTACTGGCGGGGATAGACGATGGCGCCGGGGCTTGAACCGCGAGACGACGGCGCCAGTCCACCCCGATCGGTGCTGTTCATGTGCGGCATGAATGCCATCCGCTCGCCCATGGCCGAGGTACTGGCGAAGGCGCTGCTGCCGCCCGGCACCTATATCGCATCCGCAGGCGTGAAAACCGGCGAGCGCGATCCCTTCGTCGATGTCGTGCTGGACGAGCTGGGCCTGACCGCCGGACGCCACGAGCCGCACACGCTGGACCAGCTCGAGGACGATTATTTCGACATGATCGTCACCCTTGCCCCGGAAGCCCACCACACGGCGCTGGAGCTCACCCGCTCCATGGCGGTGGATGTCGAATACTGGCCGACGGCCGACCCGACGGCCACCCGCGGCACGCGCGACCAGATCCTTGCGGCCTATCGCGACGTCCGCGACCATCTGGAAAGTCTCATCCGGCATCGTTTGCTTGGACAAGCGCCGCGCAAGATGCCATAGAGCGGGTCACGCGCAGCCGCGCATGCGAGGACAGGCGTTCTCCGGCGGCCGCACGGACCCTCGTCGAAGCCTTCGTGCCCGGCCTGCAGCGTCGAAAGACGCCGTTTTGCCGTTGCCGAGCCCTGGTTGCTGACGGAAAGATCGAAAACCGGAACGCCGCTGTTCACAAACGGACGGTGATTGTGTAGTTTCCGGCAAATTTTTTAAAGAGGCCCAGTGCCTTCCTGAAACTCGGAAAGACAAATCGTCAATGGCGAAAGAAGAAGTCCTCGAATTCCCGGGCGTCGTAACCGAACTGCTGCCCAATGCGACGTTCCGCGTCAAGCTGGAGAACGAACACGAGATCATCGCCCACACGGCCGGCCGCATGCGCAAGAACCGCATCCGCGTTCTCGCCGGCGACAAGGTGCTGGTGGAAATGACCCCTTACGACCTGACCAAGGGCCGTATCACCTACCGCTTCAAGTAAAGCGGGCGGCGCGGGCACGGCGCGCACCGCCGGCCTTGGGACGGCTGCCATCGACCGCGGTCCGGTCGCCTTTCAGCGGTCGCCCTGTTTTCCGCCGCGGTCGCGACACGGCGCCTCGACCACCCACCGTTTCCGTGCGAAAGCCGTGTCGAGGCAGACGTGGACCTGCGCCACACCGCTGCGCAACGTAACCTGCCGCAGGTGCTCGTTCCTGGAAACCGGTTCCGGTCGAGAGCCCCGCGGAGAGATCCGGGAACGACAGACGATGGCACACGATCAGACGCTTATCCTGGCATCCGGCTCGCCGCGCCGCGTCGAGCTGCTCGCCCAAGTGGGCATCGAACCCAAACGCCTGATGCCGATGGATCTCGACGAGACCCCGCGGCGCACCGAGCATCCGCGCTCGCTCGCCTGGCGGCTTTGCGCCGAAAAGGCGCGCGCGGCCGCCGCGGCGCTGAAGGGCATGGACGAGGCGCGCGGCGCCTATCTGCTGGCGGCCGACACGGTCGTTAGCGTCGGCCGGCGGATCCTGCAGAAACCCGAGAGCGTCGGCGAGGCCACGGCGGCGTTGACGCTGCTCTCCGGCCGCAGCCACCGTGTCTATACCGGCATCTGCCTCATCACGCCGGATGGCTCGGTGCGGCAGAAGGTGGTCGACACGAAGGTGCGCTTTCGCCGCCTGACCTCGCACGACATCGAAAGCTATCTCGCCTCCGGCCAGTGGCGCGGCAAGGCGGGCGGCTATGCCATCCAGGGCATTGCCGGCAGCTTCGTGGTGAAGCTCGTCGGCTCCTACACCAATGTCGTCGGCCTACCCCTGACCGAAACCGTTGCCCTTCTCTCCGGCGAGGGCTTCAACGTGCATGATGCCTGGCTCGAAGGATGACAGCATGAGCAACGAGACCCCCAAGCCGCCACGCGGCGCCAAGCCCGCCAACGACACCGGCCCCGCACCCGCCAAACCCGCGTCCAACGTCGCCCCCCTGCGCAAGACCGTGCCCTGCCCCGAATGCGGCCGCCCGTCCCACCGCGAGCACTACCCCTTCTGCTCGAACCGCTGCCGCGACCTCGACCTCAGCCGCTGGCTGACCGGCGCCTATGCCATCCCCGTCTCGCAGGACGAGGACAATCCCGACGATACGCTGCAGAACAGCACGCGCGACGACGAATAAGCCGCAGCGCCCGACGACGTTTTTTGCCGCCGTGCGATCGAGTGTGCCGGACAGCAACAACGGCCACCCTCTTCCAAGCGCCCCCACATCAGCCTTCATGCGCCCTTCGCCCAGATGATCGGGCGACAAAGACCCGCGCGGCCCGGCCGAACCACCCACGCGCGCACCGAAACAGCCGAAGAAGCTGAAGTCTATCAACACGTTGATCCCGAAACGCATTTTCTGTCAGAAAAACGCCATCTGGCGCTGGACACCTCCGAACAAGATGTTATAACCCCGCTCGCTTCCCGGGGAAAACCAAAGCCCCACGGTCCGAAACGACCTTCGAAGCCGGTATGCCCGGATAGCTCAGTTGGTAGAGCAGCGGATTGAAAATCCGCGTGTCGGTGGTTCAAATCCGCCTCCGGGCACCATTAACCTTCAAAAATTTCAGTTTTTCAGGTGCTCTTTAAGCTCGCTTGCTCCTGGGCAAGATACGCATTTGAGGTTCTGAGAATAAAACTACGCGGTCAAAGTGATCTTTTGACGCGTGCGGCGTCTAAGAAATGGGTCAGGGCACCAGTGCCCACGTCGATTGCGAGCCATGCTTCAACGCGATTAGTTCGAGAAGCCTTTTATCTCCCATGCGGGATGATTTCTCGGGAAAGGTCTAATTCCAGATCACGGGCTGTGTTGCTCCATTCCCGTAAAGGCGTATTGCTGAATGGGCTGACCGATATGCCGGGACATAGGAAATTTTAGCCAGAAATTCGGATGTCGTTGACGGTCTAAAATTTGCGCGTGGCAGACGGATATTTCCGACATTTGGAAAGGTTACTCTGGCGAGTGAAAACTTTTTAAACCGGCCCTCAATCCCCATCCGAGGTCCAGGGCTGTTGTCGGCGTCACCGACCGGTCACTGACCGCGGAGGGAAAGAATTTCGTCGTGCCCATCAGCGCCTATCGCCGGTAGCGCGTGGCTGCTTTGAGCGAAACAGACCTCCGGCTCAACACGGAAAAGGCTGCTCGGCCTGCTTCAGGGTGAGAGTGCTTTGCCGCTTGCGGTCAAAGAACGTCGCGGTACAGCGCTGCCTTCTCGCACGTAACGCGGCAAATCCATCGTCCCGAACAATGCCCAAGGCAGCCCTTCGACCGTGGAGGGGAGATGGCACTGCTGACCGAGCCTATTCTTGCCGGCCAAGCGCCGCGCTCACCAGGCTCCCTGGTGCACCGCCCTCGCCTCCTCCTCCAGGCACGGGCCCTCGACCGCAATCGGCTTCTGCCCCGCGGCAAAGACGGTGCGGGAGGGAAGGTCCATGGTGGGGTTGTCGGGGTGGTCTCCGGTGAGGGTTTTCAGGGCGTGTTCGGAGAGGCCGTAGACGACGCGGCCGATGCCGGTCCAGTAGATGGCGCCGGCGCACATGGCGCAGGGTTCGGCCGAGGAATACATGGTGCATGTGGCGAGGAAGGGTTCGCGGTAGCGTTTGGAGGCTTCGGTCGCGAGCAGGCGTTCGGCATGGGCGGTGGCGTCGAGATCGGGGAAGTAGCCGTTTTCCATTTCGATCAGCACCTCGCCTTCCGGGCCCGTGAGAAGCGCGCCGAAGGGCATGTTGCCGTGGGTCCGGGCGCGGCGGGCGATGTCGAAGGTCTGTCGCAGGTGCCGCGCGTCGGCTTCGGTCAGAGGCGAGCCCGTGACGGGCTGGGTGTTCGGGGCTGCGATGACGTGCGTGGCGCCGCTCTCGGAAGCGGCAGCGCGGTCGCGTGCTGCCGGGTTCGTCGATGTCTGCTCGGCTGTCGTCTTGTCGCACATGGTATTCTCCTGGATCTGCCGTCGGGTCGTGGATCGCCCGCCGGACGGTTGGGCGGTCCGCGGCCTTAGCCTGTCGGGAGGGTACGGAAGAGCTGGGTTGGTGGGCGCTCGAAGCTCTGGCGGCCGTTCTTCCAGGCGGCCATGGCCGTCGCCGGGCCGGCGATGGCCTGTGCGGCGGAGGGCGCCGACAGGAGGACGAGGGTGGCGGGGTCGCCGATGGCGGGCGGCAGGCCCTCCAGACCGAGCAGGCGCTCCGCATTGACCGTGATCATATCGAAAACACCAGCAAGAGCCTGCTCTGTGCCCAGTTGCGCGACATTCGCGTAGAGATTGGCCATGCGCAGCAGCGAGACGTCGCCGAAGGGCGTGAACGGGTTCAGCACATTGTTGGTGGAAATGGTGGTGAGCACGCCGAAGCTTGCAAGGCGGTGGGCCGGCGTGACGCCGCGGGGGACGAGATGCGTCGCTGCCCGACCGGTGAGGAAAAGATCTGTCGCCGGCAGGACAGTAACGGCGATGCCGGCGTTCGCGATCCTCCCGGCCATCACGGCAAAAACCTCCGGCGGCAGCGCGGAGAGTTTGGTCACGTGGCCGACGGAGACCCTGCCCTGATACCCGCGCCCGAGCGTCTCGGCGATGACGGTGGGAAGGTTCGAGCCTTCGGGGTCGAGATCGAAATCCAGATGGAAATCGACGGGCACGCCGTGGCGTTCGGCAAGGTCGAAGATGGCGGCGATATGCGCCTGCGGATCGGGATCGGTATAGGGGCAGCCGCCGACGAGATCGGCGCCGGACCGCAGTGCCGCATCCAGCATCTCCAGCGTGCCCGCATCGTTGGTCAGGCCTTCCTGCGCGAAGGCGCAGATCTCGACGTCGATCAGCGCGCGATAATCGTCCCGAAGCTGCTTGATGGCTTCGAAGGAGCGGAAGCCGGCGCGGCCGTCGATCTCCACGAAGGTGCGGAGGCGGTTCGTGCCGTTGACGATCGCCTGCTCCACGACATCCGCCGCGCGTGCGTAGACGTCGGCCTGCGTGAAACCGGCCTTGGCGTGCGAGGTTTCGACGACGGCTTCGGCCAGCGTGCCGGTGCAGAGCGTGCAACGGCCGATGATGCCGGCCTTATCGAGATGCAGATGGGTCTCGATAAGGCCGCGGCAGAGAAACTGGCCCTTGGCATCCCGTTCCGGCGCATCGCAGACGAAGGCTCGCGCCTGGTTGGCGGCGATGCCGGCGATAACGCCGTTTTCGAACGCGATATCGGTTACGCCCTGCCGTCCCTGCAGGCGGGCATTGCGGATCACGAAATCGATGGTCATTGTTGCCTCGCGATCGCTCGGGTGCAGACCCTGCAGCAGGAGTGGCCTTTGCGCATTCAGGTGAACGCGCGGCGGCGTTCCAGGGGTCGGCGAAGTTGAAACGGGTTTTTGCGGGAACGCAAGGCCGGAGATGGCGATGAAGCGATGAGCACTCAGCAATCCACGGAAAGGTCTGGAATGGCGGCCAAGGCCTCTGCGCGAGGTCGTGGCGGAATGGTCACCAGCCCGCATGGTCTGGCGAGCGAGGCCGGGGCACGGGTGTTGCGCGAGGGAGGCAATGCGATCGAGGCCTGCATCGCAACAGGTGCTGCCATCGCCGTGCTCTACCCGCACTTTTGCGGCCTCGGTGGCGATGCCGTCTGGATCGTTGCCGATCCCGATGGCCGGCGGACCTGCTTTCTCGGCATCGGGCAGGCGGCGCGGCACCTGCCCGGGCGCCATGCCGATGAGACCGCGATCGCCCTTCGCGGTGCGGGCTCGGCGCTGACCAGCGCCTGCGTGGTGGATAGCTGGGGGCATTCGCATGCCTACGCCGTGCGGCATTGGGGCGGCACGCACACCTTCGCCCAGTTGCTGGACGATGCCATCGGCTTTGCGAGAGACGGGTTTCCGGTCACGGCGTCGCAGGCCTTCTGGCTCGCCTTCCGCAAGGCGGAGGCGGGGAACTGGCCCGGCTTTGCCGAAGTGTTCATGCCGGGCGGTTCTGCGCCCGAGGTCGGCACGATCTTCCGCCAGCCCCACCTCGCCCGCACGCTCGAACGGCTGGCGGCGGACGGACCGCGCGCCTTCTACGAGGGACCGCTGGCGCAGGCGATCGCCGACGGGCTCCGCGCGGCGGGATCTCCGCTGACAGCAGCGGATCTGGCCGAGACGCGGACGCGCGAGGAAGCGCCGGTGCGCCTTCTCTATCGCAGCATGGAATTGCTGGCGCCGCCGCCGCCGACGCAGGGCGCGACGACGCTGGCCATCATGGGCATTCTCGCGCAGTTCGATGTGGCGGCGCTCGACGCCGGGGGTGCCGACCATCTGCATCTCTGCGTCGAGGCGGTGAAGCAGGCCTTTCTCGACCGGCACGGCCTTGCCGATCCCGATGTCAGCGAGCAGCGGATCGATGCGCTGCTCGATCCCGCCCATCTCGCCGCCCGGGCGCAGGCCATCGATATCGCCCAGGCGCGAGACTGGCCGCATGTGTTTCGCACGGGCGATACTGTGTTCTTCGGTGCGACGGATGCCGAGGGGCGCAGCGTCAGCGTGCTGCAGAGCACCTATTTCGACTGGGGAAGCGGCGTGGTCGTGGGCGATACCGGCATTCTCTGGCAGAACCGGGGCGCCGCTTTCTCGCTCGACCCCGGCCACCCCAACATGCTCGCGCCGGGCAAGCGGCCCTTCTACACGCTCAACCCCGGCATGGGCCTGCGCGACGGGCGGCCGGCGCTGATCTACGGAACGCAAGGGGCCGACGGGCAGCCGCAGACGCTGGCCATGCTTCTCACCCGGCTGATCGATTTCGGCGAGGATCCGGCCGAGGCCCTGGCCGGCCCGCGCTTCCTGCTCGGCAAGACCTTCTCCGACAGCCGCGACAGCCTGAAGCTCGAAGCGGATGCGGGCGAGGCGGTTTTCGAAACGCTCGCGGCTCGTGGCCATCTGTTGTCGCCGCTGCCCGCACGGAGCCCGATCGCCGGACAGGCAGGCATCATCCGCGTCAATGCGGACGGCACGCTCGATGGCGCGCATGATCCGCGCGGAGACGGCATCGCCGTCGCCGTCAACGCAGATATGTCGCCGGCTACATAGCAATCCGCTGCAGCGGGCGTTCCGAGCTGTCGTCCGGGGCGAGGCTGTAATTCTCGGCGGAGGCCTTGGGAAAGACGCTGCCGACACCGATGAGGACCGGATTGTCGTAGCCGACTTCGGCGATGCCGATGTGCATCGTCGATACCGTGCCATGCCAGCGCCGTTCCTCCGCGCGGCTGATGTTGGAGGCGATGACCACCGGCATGTCGCCCGTCATGCCCTCGGCCATCAGACGCTCGGCGATGGCGGGGGCCGTGCGGCCGCCCATGTAGAAGACGGTCGTGGTGCGCGGGTCGGCGCAGGCGCGCCAGTCGACATCGGTCGGAAGGCAGCCCTTGCGCGAATGGCCGGTGATAAAGCGGACGGCATGGGTGTGATCGCGGTGGGTCAGCGACACGCCGAGGCGGGAGGCGAGCGCGCTGGCGGCGGTGATGCCGGGCACGACATCCACCGGAATACCGTGCGCCTCCAGGCAGGCGATCTCCTCGCCGGCCCGGCCGAACACCATGGGATCGCCGCTCTTCAGGCGCACCACGGTCTTGCCGGCCTTGGCGAAGGTCACCATCATGGCATTGATGTCTTCCTGCTTGCAGCTGGTTCGCCCGCCCCGCTTGCCGACCAGCATGCGCTTGGCCTCGCGCCGGGCCAGTTCCAGCACGTCGCCGGACACGAGATCGTCGAACAGGATGACATCGGCGGCCTGCAATGCGCGCACGGCCTTCAGTGTCAGCAATTCCGCATCGCCCGGACCCGCGCCGACCAGCGTCACCTTGCCGAGCGCCGGTCCGTTAAGCGTTTCTAGGCGTCCTGCAGCCAGGCGATCGGCTTCGGCGACGAGATCTGCCGCGCTCTGCGGTGTGGGAACGCTGGTGAAGGCCCGATCGACAAAGCGCTCCCAGAAGGCGCGCCGCTCCGGGCCCGGGTGCAGGCGCATGGCGACGGCGTCGCGCAATGATTGCGCTAGCGACGACCAGCCCTTGAGGCTCTGCGGCAGCAGCGTCTCGATGCGGCGGCGGATCGCCTGCGCGAGGATCGGCGCGGCGCCATCGGTTGAGATCGCAACGACGACGGGCGAGCGGTTGACGATGGAGCCGAACTGAAACTGGCAGAAGGCCGGCTTGTCGATGACGTTGACCGGCACGCCGGCGGCAATCGCGGCGGCGTGGAATGCGCGCGCTTCTTCGTCCTCCTCGCAATCGGCAATGGCCAGGGCGGCACCGGCCAGGACGCCGGCCGTCCACGCCTGCGCATGGTGGACGAAGGCGCCGCGCGCCTGCCCTGCCGCGCTGTCGGCCGCATGGCGCAGGAGCATATCGGCAAAGATGTCGCAGAGCGTGTCGTCGGGGGCATAGACGTGAACCTCCGCGCCGCAGGCGGCGAGAAGCTCGGCCTTCCAGCATGCGCCTTCCGTGCCGCCGGCCAGGACGACGCGCTTGCCCTCCAGCCCCCAGAAGACGGGGAGCTTTGCCAGCGCCTCGACGCGGGCGGCCGTTCGGGCGGGCGAGCCTTTACGGGCGCCGTTTGCGTCACTCTGCAGCAGCGATACGCGTTCCATTGAGGATCTCCCTGATCTCTGCGCGGCAGGAGCCGCAATTGGTGCCGGCGTTGAGGGCTTTGCCGATGGCCTCGACCGTGCAGCATCCACCGGCCGCCGCGGTGACGATCTGGTTGATGCCGACGTTGAAGCAGGAACAGACCGTCGCGCCGGGATCCACCGCCTCGGCGCCCGGGCGGCCCGCGACGACCGCAAAGCGGCGCCGCAGATCGGCATGGGCGGCGCCGAGTTGGGCGATGGCCCAGTTTCTGGCGACGGCGACGGGGCGCGGGCTCAGGAAGACGGCGGCAAGTAACCGCTCGCCGTCGAAGAAGGCCAGCCGGATATGGCCGGTAACGGCATCGCGGTAGCCGAGGGGTTCAAGGCCCGGGGGAATGCCGAGCGTCTCGACACTCCACCCGGTCCAGTCGCGATCCTGCACCCCGCCCTCCTCCCCGAGAGGCAGGGGTGCAGCCGCAAACTCCATCCGCCAGCCGCCGCCCGCCCGGGCAAGGGCGTGATAGGCGAGCGGAGGAGAGGAGGATCTGGAGATATCGGGCTTTTCCACAGAGATGGCGAAGCCGTAGAGCCCGACATCGAGCTTCGTCGCCTTGACGGCCACATGCTTGGAGGCAGGCTGGCCAGACACGGGATCCACCCGTCCCGGCACCAGCGCATCGATACGGGCGGCGGAGGCGAACTGGTCGTTCCAGTGCATGGGCGCAAACAGGTGCCCCGGCTTCTGGCGCGGGGTTACGAGGGCGCGCAGCACCGCCCGTCCCTGCGGGCTTTCCAGCACCACGAGATCCGCCGGCGTCAGGCCGAGCGCCTCGGCGTCGTCGGGATGGATTTCCACGAAGGGTTCGGCGAAATGCGCGGTCAGGCGCGCCGTCTTGCCGGTTCGCGTCATCGTGTGCCACTGGTCGCGAATGCGGCCGGTGTTGAGCGCAAAGGGATGCGCCGCCGTGGTCCGTTGCTCGCGAGCGGGCACGACGGGCACGAAGCGCGCCCGGCCATCCGGATGGTAGAAGCGACCGTCTGCGAAGAAGCGGCTGTCGGCCATCTGCGGCGCCACCCCCGCTGGCTGCGGCCACTGGAAGGGCGCGAGCACGTCGTAGGCGTCTTCCGTGATATCGGCATGAGCGCCGATGTCGAAATCGCGCCGTCCCTCGTTCTCGAAGCCGGAAAGTGCCGCGTGCTCGGCAAAAACGGCGGCCGGGCCGGCAAAATCGAAGGCGGCGCCAAAGCCCATGCGCCGGGCGACCGCAGCCATCTGCCACCAATCGGCTTTTGCCGCGCCCGGTGCGGAGAGAAACGCCCGCTGGCGCGAGAGACGTCGCTCGGAGTTCGTCACCGTGCCGTGCTTTTCGCCCCAGCCGAGCGATGGCAGCAGGACATGGGCATGCGCCGTCGTATCGGTCTCAGCGATGACGTCGGAGACGACGACGAAGGGACAGGCTGCCAGCGCCGCCCGCACGAGATCGGCTTCCGGCATGGAGACGACGGGATTGGTCGCCATGATCCAGATCGCCTTTACACGGCCATCCGCAACGGCGCGAAAGAGATCGACGGCTTTCAGACCCTGTTTGTCGGGGATGACCGGCGACTGCCAGAAGCGCCGGACCGTGTCGCGATCCTCCGCGCTCTCGATCGCCATATGGGCGGCGAGCATGTTGGCGAGACCGCCGACCTCGCGCCCGCCCATGGCATTCGGTTGACCGGTGAGCGAGAACGGCCCCATGCCGGGCTTACCGATGCGGCCGGTAGCGAGGTGACAGTTGATGATGGCATTGACCTTGTCGCTGCCGGAAGAGGACTGGTTGACTCCCTGGCTGTAGCAGGTGACGACGCGCTCGCTGGCCGCGAACAGGGAATAGAAAGCTGCGATTTCAGTAACAGCGAGCCCCGTCGCCTCCGCCACGTCGGGAATGCCGAGATGTGCGACGCGGGAGAGGGCCGCATCGAAGCCGTGCGTGTGATCGTCGATGAAGGTCCGATCGAGCACACCTCTCGCGGCGAGATCAGTCAGCAGTCCGCCGAACAGTGCCGTGTCGCCATCGGGCAGGATCGAGAGGTGCAGGTCGGCGATATCGCTCGTCGCGGTGCGGCGCGGATCGATGACGACGACTTTCATTTCCGGCCGGGCAGCCTTGGCGGCGGCGAGGCGCTGATAGATGACCGGGTGGCACCAGGCGAGATTGGAGCCTGTGAGCACCACGAGATCGGCAAGCTCGATATCCGCATAGGTGCCCGGCACCGTATCCGACCCGAAGGCGCGCCGATGACCGGCCACCGACGAGGACATGCAGAGGCGGGAGTTGGTGTCGATGTTCGCCGATCCGATGAATCCCTTCATCAGCTTGTTGGCGACGTAATAGTCCTCGGTGAGCAGCTGGCCTGAGACATAGAAAGCGACCGAATCCGGCCCGTGCTGGCGAATGGTGTCGGCGAACGTCGTGGCAACGAGATCGAGCGCCGCATCCCAGGATGCAGGCGCGCCGGCGATCTCGGGCGTCAGCAGGCGCCCGTCGAGATCGATGGTTTCGGCGAGCGCCGAGCCCTTGGAGCAGAGCCGGCCGAAGTTCGCCGGATGGTCTGGATCGCCGCGCACCGAAACGGCACCCGTCTCCTCGACGCGAGCGATGACGCCGCAGCCGACACCGCAATAGGGACAGGTGGTCTTGGTTTCTACGGGCATCGATATTTCCCAAAGTTGACGCGAGGGGTAGCCCCTCATCCGGCTGCCGCCACCTTCTCCCCGCAGGTGGGGAGAAGGGATTTGTGGCACGGGCTCAGACTCAGTCATGAGCCTTCGAGATAGAAGCGAGCGCTTGCCGCATGTCCCTTCTCCCCGACTGCGGGGAGAAGGTCCCGGCAGGGGGATGAGGGGCTGATACCGGCCCTTATTCCGCCGCGACGAGCAGGCTAAGGGTATCGACCGCGATCGACAGGAGGCCGTCGCGGTTGCGGATCGGGATGGTGCGAACCTCGCCTTCATCGGCACCGAGCGCCTTGCCGGTTTCCAGCGAGATGACCATGTTGTGCAGCGGGCACGTGACGGAGGTGCCGTGGACGATGCCCTGCGACAGGGGACCGGCCTTGTGGGGGCAGCGGTCCTCCATCGCAAAGACCTGATCGTCCGCCGTGCGGAACACCGCAATGCGCCCTTGAGGGGTGCGCACGCAGCGGGCCCCGCGCAGGGGAATGTCGTGAATCGTGCCGATATCGACCCAGTTCATGCCGAAGCCGCTTTCGAAACCGGCGGCATCACCTTCCCGGATGGTCTTCGTTTCCATGGTTCTCACTCCGCCGCTTCCGCCATGCCGACAACGGCCATGGGTTTGAACTCGTGCTTGTCCTTGCCGGAGACGCGCTCCGACCAGGGATCGACCTGTGCGAATGTCTGGGAGAAGACGAAACGGTCGAAATAGCCCTTGCGCTTTTCCGCATCGCCCATGATCTGACGGCGGATTTCGTCCAGTCCGACGCGCTTTGCCCATTTGTAGATGCGCTCGAGGTAGCGGCCCTGCTCGCGGTACATCTGCGCCAGCGCCACGATGTGTTCGAGGGCGTCGTCTTCCGTGGCGACGAGGCCCAGCACTTCCGTGCCCTTGATGTCGAGGCCGGCAGCGCCTGCGAAATGGATCTCGTAGCCGCTGTCGACGCAGATGACGCCGATGTCCTTGCAGGTCGCCTCCGCACAATTGCGCGGACAGCCGGAAACGGCCAGCTTCAGCTTTGCCGGCGTCCAGGACCCCCACATGAACTTCTCAAGCCGGATTCCGAGCCCGGTCGAATCCTGCGTGCCGAAGCGGCACCAGTCCGTGCCGACGCAGGTCTTCACCGTTCGCAGGCCCTTCGCATAGGCCTGGCCGGAGACGAAGCCGGCCTTGCCGAGATCCGCCCAGACGGCCGGCAGATCTTCCTTGTGGATGCCCAGAAGGTCGATGCGCTGGCCGCCGGTCACCTTGACCATGGGGATCTCGAACTTGTCGACCACGTCGGCGATCGCGCGCAGTTCGCCGGCATTGGTCACCCCGCCCCACATCCGGGGAACGACGGAGTAAGTGCCGTCCTTCTGAATGTTGGCATGGACGCGCTCGTTGATGAAGCGCGACTGGTAGTCGTCGGCATACTCGTCCGGCCAGTCGCAGACGAGATAATAGTTGAGCGCCGGGCGGCACTTGGCGCAACCGCAGGAGGTCTTCCACTCCAGTTCCTGCATGACGGCGGGGATCGTCTTCAGCCCCTTGGCGACGATGAGGCGGCGCACGTCGTCATGGCCGAGCTCGGTGCAGGTGCACATGGGCTGGACGGCAGACGGATTGTAGCTGTCGCCCAATGTCAGCACCATCAGCTGCTCGACGAGGCCGGTGCAGGAGCCGCAGGAGGCGGAGGCCTTGGTGTGGGCGCGCACGTCGTCGAGCGATGTCAGACCCTTGGCCGTGATCGTGCCGACGATCTTGCTCTTGCAGACGCCGTTGCAGCCGCAGATTTCCGCATCATCCGGCAAGGCTGCAACGGCCGCCGTAGGGTCCAGCGGGCTGCCCCCCTGATAGGCCTGGCCGAAAATAAGGGTATCGCGCATCTCGGAGATGTCGGTTCCCCGTTTGATCATATCGAAGAACCAGGCGCCGTCGGCCGTCTCCCCGTAGAGCACGGCACCGACGATGCGGTTGTCCTTCAGCACGAGGCGCTTGTAGACGCCGGCGGTGGCGTCGCGCAGCACGATCTCCTCGCGGTCCTCGCCTTCGGCGAAGTCGCCGGCCGAGAACAGGTTGATACCGGTGACCTTGAGCTTGGTGTTGACGACGGAGCCCCGATACTCGGACGCGCCGCCGATCAGCCGATCGGCCAGCGTCTTCGCGCTTTCATAGAGCGGCGCGACGAGGCCATAGCAGACGCCGCGGTGCTCGGCGCATTCGCCAAGCGCATAGATCGAGCCGTCCGACGTCATCATGCCGTCGTCCACCACGATGCCGCGATTGGTGACGACGCCCGCCTCCTTGGCGAGCTGGGCTGCCGGGCGGATGCCGACGGCCATCACGACGATGGTGCCTTCGATCACCCGGCCGTCCTCGAGCTCGATGCCCTCGACCTTGTCCTCGCCGACGATGCGCTTGGTGTTCGCCTTGGTGATGATCTCGATGCCGCGATCGTTCAGGGCCTTCTCAAGCAGGTAGGCCGCCGGCGGATCGAGCTGGCGCTCCATGATCGTCGGCATGATGTGGATGACGGTGACATCCATGCCCTGGCGCTTGAGGCCGTAGGCGGCCTCCAGCCCGAGCAGTCCGGCGCCGATGACGATGGCGCGGCCGCCGCGCCGGGTGGCATCCAGCATCTTCTCGACGTCGTCCAGATCGCGATAGGCCAGCACGCCCGGCAGCGCGTGCCCCGGCACCGGGATGATGAAGGGCAGCGAGCCGGTGGCGATGACCAGCTTGTCGTAGCTTTCGGTGACGCCGTTTGCCGAGGTCACGGTCTTGGCGGCGCGGTCGATGCCGGTGACCTTCGCACCCTTGTGCAGGGTCACGCCGTGGCGGGCATACCAGTCGTCGCCATGGATGACGATATCCTCGTAGAGCTTCTCGCCGGAGAGGACCGGCGACAGCATGATGCGGTCGTAGTTGACGCGGGGCTCTGCGTTGAAGATCACGACATCGTAGAGGCCGGGGGCCTGCTCGAAGAGTTCTTCTAGCATGCGGCCGGGCGCCATGCCGTTGCCGATGATGACCAGTTTCTGTTTCATGTCATCCTCTCCTTCACGCGGCTTCCACGAGGCGGTGGCGCTCGTAGAGGAATTTCAGGACGGCTTCCCGGCACTTCAGATAGCTGCGGTCGGTGGCCAGCTCGATGCGGTTGCGCGGGCGGGCGATCGGCACGTCGAGGATCTCGCCGATACGGGCCGCCGGACCGTTGGTCATCATGACGATGCGGTCGGAGAGCAGCACGGCCTCGTCCACGTCATGGGTGATCATCAGCACGGTGTTGCCGAGCTTGGAGTGGATCTGCATGACCTGGTCCTGCAGGTGAGCGCGCGTGAGCGCATCGAGCGCGCCGAAAGGCTCGTCGAGCAGCAGGACCTTCGGCTCCATGGCGAGCGCGCGGGCGATACCGACACGCTGCTTCATGCCGCCGGAGACTTCGGAGGGCTTCTTGTCTTTGGCATGGGTCATCTGCACGAGATCGAGATTGCGCATGACCCAGTCATGGCGTTCCGCCTTCGACTTCTTGCGGGAGAAGACCTTGTCGACGGCAAGCGACACGTTTTCGTAGACGGTGAGCCAGGGAAGAAGCGAATGGTTCTGGAAGACCACCGCGCGCTCCGGACCGGGCTCGGAGACTTCCTTGTTTTCGAGCAACACCGCGCCGCTGGTAACCTTGGTCAGGCCGGCGACGAGGTTGAGCAGGGTGGACTTGCCGCAGCCGGAATGGCCGATGATCGAGATGAACTCGCCCTTTTCGACGCCGAGCGAGACCTGCTTGAGAACTTCGGAGACCTGACCGTTGCGCTCGAACGACTTATCGACCAGTTCGATGGAGAGATAGCTTTTTGCCATGGGAACGTCCTCCTTCAGGCCGTTGCGGTGCCGCGGGTGACCGCGCGGCCGATAAATGCGATGAAACGATCGAGGAAGAAGCCGACGACGCCGACGTAGATAAGGGCGACGATGATGTCGCTGATGAGCGACGAATTCCACGCATCCCAGATGAAGAAGCCGATGCCGACGCCGCCGATCAGCATTTCGGCTGCGACGATGGCGAGCCAGGAGAGGCCGATGCCGATGCGCAGGCCCGTGAAGATGTAGGGGGCGGCGGCCGGCAGCATGATCTTGGCGAAATATTCGAACTGGTTGAGACGCAGCACCTTGGCGACGTTCTGGTAGTCCTGCGGGATATTGCGGATGCCGACGGCGGTGTTGATGATGACCGGCCAGACCGCGGTGATGAAGATGACGAAGATCGCCGAGGGATTGCCGTCGCGGAAAGCGGCGAGCGACAGCGGCAGCCAGGCCAGCGGCGGCACGGTGCGCAGGATCTGGAAGATCGGGTCGAGACCCTTCATGGCCCACTGGCTCTGCCCGACGAGCACGCCCATGGCGATGCCGACGACGGCGGCGATGGCATAGCCGACGGCCACGCGTTGGAGGCTGGCCATGATGTGCCAGGCCATGCCCTGATCGGTGCCCTGCCCGACATAGAAGGGATGGACGATGAGGTCCCAGCTCTCGGCCATCACACGCGTCGGGGACGGCAGGCTCGATGTCGGGGAGGAACAGATGAACTCCCAGGCGACCAGAAGCACGAGCAGCGTGACGAGCGGCGGCACGATATCGCCGGCCACGGCCGAGAGGCGCCGCATGAATTGCGAGGGGGCCGGACGCTTGGCCGGCGCGGAGAAGGTGACGACCTGGGCGCTCGGCTTTGCCTTGGCGGGGGCCGTGTTCAGATTGGTGACGGACATGCCGGTCTCCTGAGAATGAGGGTTGCGGCCGGAGCACGAGGCGCCGGCCGATCGGGTCCGGTCAGGCGAAGCGCTTGATCGAGAGGCTCTGCAGGTAGGCTTCCGGATTTGCCGGATCGAAGGTCTTGCCGTCGAAGAAGGTCTCGACGCCGCGCGATGTGGAGGCGGGCACGTCGGTGATGCCGAGGTCCTTGGCGGCGGCGCGCCAGATGTCCTCGCGGTTGACCTTGGAGATCAGCGCCTTGATGTCCGTGCCCGGCGCATACTTGCCCCAGCGCATATCCTCGGTCAGGAACCAGGCGTCATGGCTCTGGTAGGGGTAGGAAGCGTGGTCGGCCCAGAACTTCATGAGGTGCGGGCTCTGATCGACCACCTTGCCGTTGCCGTAGTCGTACTGACCTTTCAGGCGGCCGACGATGTCCTTGGCCGGCACGTTGAACCAGGCGCGCTTGCCGATGATCGCGGCCAGCTCTTCCTTGTTGGCCATGTCGTCGCACCACTGCTGGGCTTCCATGATGGCCATGGTGAGCGCCTTGGCCGCATTCGGGTTGGCCTCGACCCAGTCGCTGCGCATCGCGAAGGATTTTTCCGGGTGCTTGTCCCAGATCTCGGCCGTGTTGACCGCGGTGTAGCCGATGCCCTGGTTGACGAGCTGCGCATTCCACGGCTCGCCGACGCAGAAACAGTCCATGGTGCCGACCTTCATGTTGGCGACCATCTGCGGCGGGGGAACGACGATGGTTTCGACATCCGTGTCCGGATCGATGCCGCCGGCGGCCAGCCAGTAGCGGATCCACAAATCATGCGTGCCGCCGGGGAAGGTCATGGCCACCTTGGCCGCCGTCCCCTCGGCCTTCTTCTTGGCGAAAGCCTCCTTCAGCACGCCGGAGTCGATGCCGACCTTCAGATCCGCATAGGCCGAGCCGACCGAGATCGCCTGGGCATCGAGGTTCAGCCGGGCGAGGATCGACATGGGCAGCGGCTGGTTGTTCTGAGTGACCTTGCCGGCCGAGATGAGGTAGGGCATGGGGGTCAGGATATGCGCGCCGTCGATGCCGTTGCCGGCCGAGCCGAGCACCAGATTGTCGCGCGTCGTGCCCCAGGAGGCCTGCTTGACGACATTCACCTCGGTCATGCCGTGCTTGTCGAAGAAGCCCTTCTCCTTCGCGATGATCAGCGGCGAGCTGTCCGTCAGCGCGATGAAGCCGAGGGTCGCCTTGGCGGTCTCCGGCCCTGCCCCTTGCGCGAAGGCCCCACCGGGAAAGGCTGCCTTCACGGCCGTGAGGAGGGCGGCGGCGGCCGTGGTCTTGAGGATCGAGCGGCGGCTCAGGGACGGGGTCGAAATACGGGTCATCGGAAGATATCCTCTGGTGAAACGGGCGGAAGCTCGGAATTTCGGCACAAAAAAACGCCGCTCGGAAAATGCATCTCAAGGAGCCTGAAGCTCCGGAGCAAAAACCTTGCGACGTCGGTGTCATTGGGTGAGCGCGTCTTGCGCTCTTTCGCTTCAATCGCCGTTGACTGAGCAATTTCTTAAAAGCAAAAGCCGTGCCAGATGCGCGAAACGGGGTCAACCGGTTGTTTCAAATCGGAAAATATCTTTGTGCCCGAAAGATAACCAATCCCGTCATTGCTCATCTTCTAGCCACATGCTCGCGATGCAGCGAAAATCGTGCATCGCAAAACAGCATGTGCGGGATCAGGCTTCGTCGCCGAGGGAGCCCGCGACCTGCTCATAGCGGACGGGAAAAGCGGCGACATAATCCGGGATCGCGTGCGGATCGAAGGTGAAGCCATCCATGAAGCGATCGCCAAAGGAGGTGCCTTCCGCCCGCAGATCGGCATCGGCGGGGCCCGCGCCCAAGGCGGCGCGGTAGAGATCGGGCCGATAGGCCGACACGGCCTTTTCCGCCAGCGCCGGCGACCAGTCGGCCTGCCCCCAGCGGAGCATCTGGCTGTAGGTCCAGAGCGCATGGCTCGGCCGGGGATAGTTCGCAAAGCCGGCATGGAACGTGAAGTAGTCCGGGATCACGCGTCGCTCGCCCGTGTCATCGAGGCTGAACTCGCCGGCCAGAACGCGGCGGATGATATCGACCGGCGCAGCGATGTAGTTCGGCTGCGCCAGAAGCGTTGCGAGGTCGTCGTGGTTTTCGCCCCGGTCGCACCAGCGGGCGGCCGCATCGAGCGCCACCAGCAGACGGGAGACGGTTTCCGGATGGCTCTCCGCCCAGTCCGGCCGCATGCCGATGACCTTCTCGGGTGCGGACGGCCAGATGTCCTGTTTGGCGGCGACGATGCGGCCGACGCCCCGTTCCGATGCCACCATGTTCCACGGCGCGCCGACGCAGAAGCCATCGATGGCGCCGGCGGCCAGCGCATCGGAGGTCAGCGGCGGGGGAACGACGACCAGCTTGACGTCGAGGTCCGGGTCGATGCCGCCGGCGGCGAGCCAATAGCGGAACTCGTAATTGTGGGAGGAGAACGGATATGTCATGCCGAAGGTCGGCGGCGTCTCGCCGGCATCCCGCATCCCGTCGAGAACGCGGCGGAGCACCCGCGCATGCGCAAGGGCATCGGCACCCTCCGGCGCGCCGGCATCGCGCATGCGGGCAAAGAGCCGGGTCGAGAGCGTGATGGCATTGCCGCCGCGGCCCAGCGAAAACGGCGTGATCGTCGGCGACGGGTTGGAGCCGAGCCCCAACATCGAGGCAACGGGCATCGGCGAAAGCATATGGGCGATGTCGAACTGGCGGAAGGCCAGGCGGTCGCGCACATTGGCCCAGGAGACGTCGCGCACGAGGTCGAGCGCCAGCCCCTCGCGGGCCGCGAAACCGAACTCTGCCGCTGCAATCAGCACGGAGGCATCGACGAGCGGAATGAAGCCGGCCCTGAGGACACGCGCACCCTCGCTCCTTGCGCCACGTGCGGGCGCCGCAAGCTTCGCGCCAGGGGCCACCGACGCTTCGCCGGGGGAGATCAGCGTTGACGTCATGGGCGTATCCTCCAATCGACAAAATAGCGGTGGAACGCGGCGATCATGTGAGCAGACCCGCCGCCGTCACGACGCTCTGCGCGATATCGGCGATCTTCTTCTTCTCGTTCATGGCGGTCTGCCGCAACAGGGTGAACGCCTCCTCCTCGGAAAGACCGCGCAACTTCATCATGATGCCCTTGGCCCGCTCCACGACCTTGCGCTCCTCGAGCGCGGATCTCGCTTCCGCCAGTTCCCGCTGCAGCCTCGAGAACGCGTTGAAGCGGCTCACGGCCATGTCGAGAATCGGCTTCACCCGCTCCTTGCGCAGGCCATCGACGATATAGGCGGAAACGCCGGCATCGACGGCCGCCTCGATGGAGGCCGTATCCGAACGATCGACGAACATGGCGATCGGGCGGCTGACGGTGCGCGTCAGCTGGAACAGATGCTCCATCATGTCCCGGTTCGGGTTCTCCAGGTCGATGATGATGACATCCGGCTTCAGCGTCTCGATGATACGGGCGACGCCATTAACCTCGTGGATCACGGTGACCTTGAGATGCCCGGCCTCGCGCAAACCCTCCTCGATGATCGAGGAGCGGATGGCATTTTCATCGATGACGAGGATCGTAAGATCGGCGTTGCGCATGCGCCTATTCTTGTGCAGCGCAACAGAATGCGCAAGCGCTGCCGCGGCAAGATTTCGCGAGGGCGACGGGCGGCGCGTCTTCGGGCTTGCTCGCGACCGGACAATGATTGTAACGGTGTGTTCGAAACGGCCGGGATACGTTGTCCGCCTGGGCTCGCAGGCGCCGTGACCGACGGCGCGTGGTGCCTGCCTGAAGACGGATCGTCTCGCGCAAGCTGTTTCGCGCACGCAACGTGTCTTGCCCGGTGCGAGACGTGAAGGAAAGTCTGACATTCCATGACCGCATCCGCCGGCCCTGCCCAGCAGGACACCGCAGGCACGAAGAAGTTTCTCGTCCTGCTCATGGGATCCATCGGCGTCGTCTATGGCGACATCGGGACCAGCCCGCTCTATGCCTTTCGCGAAGCACTCCGCCCTTTCTCGCATGACGGCATCAGCCACAACGAGGTCATCGGCCTCATTTCGCTGATGGTCTGGACGCTGACGATCATCGTCACTTTCAAATACGTTCTCTTTCTTCTGCGGGCCGACAATGACGGCGAAGGCGGCACGCTGTCGCTTCTCGCCCTGCTGATGAAGAAGACCGGGCGTTACATGCCGGTGCTATTCTTTGCCGGCATCATCGGCGCCGCCCTGTTCATCGGGGATGCCATGATCACGCCGGCGCTGTCGGTCATGTCGGCCGTCGAGGGGCTGAAGCTCGTGACACCGGCGCTCAGCGGCTATGTCCTGCCGATCTCGGCCGCCATGATGGTCGGCCTCTTCGCCGTCCAGTCGCGCGGCACCGCTGCCGTCTCCAATTTCTTCGGGCCGATCACCGTTCTCTGGTTCCTCGCCATGGCCTGGGGCGGCATCCTGCACATCGGTGACGACTACACGATCCTCGAAGCGCTCAATCCGGTCAACGCCGTCTGGTTCATCACCCATGCCGGCTTCGTCGGGCTCATCGTGCTCGGCGCCGTGTTCCTGACCGTCACGGGGGCGGAAGCGCTCTATGCCGATCTCGGCCATTTCGGCCGCAAGCCGATCCAGGTCGCATGGTTCATCCTCGTCTTCCCGTCGCTGGCGCTCAACTATCTCGGTCAGGGCGCCTTCGTGCTGGCGCATCCGGAGGCGGCGGAGAACCCGTTCTATCTGATGTATCCCGACTGGGCGTTGCTGCCGGTCGTGCTTCTGGCGACGGCCGCCACCATCATCGCCAGCCAAGCGGTCATCACGGGCGCCTTCTCGCTGGCACGCCAGGCGGTCCATCTCGGTTTCCTCCCGCGCCTGCAGATCACCTTCACCTCCGAGACGAATACGGGGCAGATCTACGTGCCAGCCGTCAACACGCTGCTCTTCGTCGGCGTGCTCGTGCTCATCTTCACCTTCGGGGACTCGGAGTCGCTGGCGACCGCCTATGGCATCTCGGTCACCGGCGCGATGGTGGTGACGACGCTCATGGCCTTCCAGTTTCTGCGCTCGGTGTGGAAATGGAGTGCCGTTGCCGCCGGTGCCGTTCTTCTGCCGCTGCTGCTTCTCGAAACGGTCTTCCTCGCCGCCAACCTCCTCAAGATCCATGACGGCGGCTGGGTGCCGGTTCTGCTGGCGGCCACCATCATGGTGATCATGTGGACATGGCGGAAGGGCTCCATGATCCTGCGCGAAAAGACCGCGCGCAACGACATCCCGCTCGAAACCTTCATCCGGTCGATCGAGAAGAAGTCCGATCACGCTCCGGTCGCCGTTCCCGGCACGGCGGTGTTTCTCACCAGCGTGCCCGACAAGACGCCTGCCGTGCTGCTGCACAATATCAAGCACAACCATGTCCTCCACGAGCAGAACGTCATCCTGACCGTGCGCACCGCCGACACGCCCTATGTGCCGCCTGCGTCGCGCATCGAACTCGTCCGGATTTCCGATCGCTTCCTCCGCCTCCAAATCACATTCGGATTCATGGACGACCAGAACGTGTCCAAGGCGCTGGGTCTCTGCAAGAAGGCCGGCTTCAAGTTCGAGATCATGCAAACGTCGTTTTATGTCGGACGGCGCAACCTGATCAGCGACCCGAACTCCGGTCTGCCCAAGTGGCAGGATCGCCTCTATATCGCGCTCGCCGGCATCGGCATCGACCCTTCCGACTACTTCCGCCTTCCGGCCAACCGGGTGGTGGAGCTTGGCGAACAGGTGACAATCTGATCGCCGTACAGGCGTGCCGCGATCCGCGCTCCATCCGCAATCCCGCAGGACGTTGTTGACCGTACGAAGGCCTTCCTCCTATGGCGTTGCGAGGGATGTTCTGGTAACCACCGCCGAGCGCGGACTTGGCGTGGGTCAGCATCGCGAAGCGCACCGCACTGGTTCAGTGCCGTTCGGTGTCCGGCAGCAGGCCTCAAAACCTGCACATTTTCGGGTCATCCATCGCCGGTTTTAAGGACATTCAGCCTCCATTCATGCAAGGAAGGTCTCTTTCCTTTATGACCAGAAAAAAGAGAAATGAATCGCTCGACAAACGAGCCCGCTTGTTGCTGTACTCGGTAAGGCGTCGGTTGTTGCGCCGTAAAGTTGAAAGCCTACACGCTTATATCAAAGCCTTCTATTTTAGTTATATATCATATAGATAGCCCCATTTTGACCGTGTCCCCGATCGGGGACTGCCACCCAGGAGAAGTTCTGATTGATTTTTCGGGACCCAAGTGCAATCAGCAAGTCACACTGCAGACAGTTCAGAGCGTTCGATAAAAGATGACAGCAGAAATCATAGGGCGCGCCTGCGTCGCTCCGGGAGCTGATTCGCCTCAAGCGCTTTTCCGGCTTCTGCGGCAGGGCAAATGTGCGGTAACGCAGATTCCATCGGATCGGTGGGACCTTGCTCGCTTCTGGCATCCCGAAATGGGCAACCCCGGCAAGACCTATTCGTTTGCCGCCGGGGTGATCGACGACATTTACGGGTTCGACCCTGCCGCCTTCGGCATGTCGCAGCGCGAAGCCATGTATATGGATCCGCAGCAGCGCGTTCTCCTGCAGCTGGCGTGGCGCGCGATCGAAGACGCCAACATCTCGCTGACCTCGCTTCAGGGCGAGAATGTCGGCGTCTATGTCGGCGCATCGAGCCTCGACCATGCGAACCTGACGGTCGAAGACCCGGCGGCGGCCGGCCCCTACTTCATGACCGGCAATACGCTGTCGGTCATTTCCAACCGTATCTCGCATATCTTCGGGCTCAGCGGCCCCTCCATGACCATCGATACGGCCTGTTCGTCCTCCATCGTCGCACTCGATCAGGCGATGCGGGCGCTGAATGCCGGAGAGATCGACACCGCCATCGTCGGCGGCATCAACATTCTTGCCCATCCCCTGCCCTTCGTCGGTTTTGCGCAGGCGCGCATGCTGTCGCCCGAAGGCCTGTGCCGCGCCTATGACAATGACGGCGCCGGCTATGTGCGGGCCGAAGGCGGCGTTGTCTTCGTGCTGCGTCGCTCCGACCGGGCCCGGCAGGAAAAGGATCGCAGCTACGCGCGCATCGTCGCGACGGGCACGAACTCGGCCGGGCGCACCAACGGCATCTCGCTGCCGTCGCGCGAGTCCCAGGCAGCTTTGCTGCGGTCGATCTACGACGGCAACAATATCGACGCCAACCAGGTCGCCTTTGTCGAAGGCCACGGGACCGGCACGAAGGTCGGCGACCCCGCGGAAGTCTGGTCGATCGGCACGGTCATCGGCACCAACCGGCGCGCGCCGGTACCGATCGGCTCCATCAAGTCGAATATCGGACACACCGAGCCTGCCTCCGGCCTCTTCGGCATGCTGAAGGCCGTCATGGCGCTTGAGAACAATTATCTCCCGGCATCGCTGCATTTCGACACGCCGAACGAGAACATCGACTTCGACGGCCTGAACGTGCGCGTTACGGCAAACCCGATCGAGCTTCTGCGCGGCAAGCGCGCGCGTCTCGCCGGCATCAACTCCTTCGGCTTCGGCGGCGCCAATGCGCATGTCGTGATTTCCGATCCCGAACCCGTCTCCGAAGACCGCCAGCGCAACACGACGGCCGGCCATATGTTCATGGCGAGCGCCCACACGGCGAGCAGTCTCGAAGAGCTTCTGCGCGCCTACAAGTCGTCCTTCGCCAAGGCTTCGCGCGAGGAAGCCCGTGCAATCATCGCGGCTTCCGGTGCCAACCGCACGGCCATGCGCCACCGCTTCGCGGTCCGCAGCGAGAATCCCGAAGACATCATCCGCGCCATTTCGAGCCATATCGACGTTCCCGCATCCGATCTGGGCGAGACCGGCGAAGCCGTGACGCGGGACGCGAAGGTCGCCTTCGTGTTTTCCGGAAACGGCTCGCAATGGGCCGGCATGGGGGCGGACGCCTTCCGCGAAAACCTGCATTTCCGCCAGTGCTTCACCTCGATCAGCGCCCTGTTCAAGTTCCATGCGGACCTTGACCTGGCAGCGCTCCTGACCGATCCGGATCTTGCCCAGAAGCTGGCCGATACCAAGATCGCCCAGCCGCTGCTCTTTGCGGTGCAGGCAGCCCTGTCGGACTCTCTGGTCGCGATGGGCATCAAGCCGACGGCTGTCTTCGGCCATTCCGTCGGCGAGATCGCTGCAGCCTACGCGGCCGGCGCCCTGTCGCTGGTCGATGCCGTGGCGATCGTCGCCAAGCGCTCGCTGCATCAGGACCTTCTGGCCGGCAAGGGCACCATGGCCGCCGTCATGCTCGGCGACGAGGCCGCACAGGCCTTCGCGGAGAAGCACGGCATCGCCAATGTCTGCGTCGCCGCCATCAACGCGCGCAACTCCGTGACGATTTCCGGCCCCGTGGCCGAAGTGACCGCGTTCCGGGATGCGGCCCGCAAGGCGAAGATCCCGGTCCAGATCCTCGACATCAACTATCCGTTCCACCACCCGATCATCGACCAGGCCAAAAAGGCCTTCATGGGCGATATTCCGGACCTGGCGCCACGCACCACCGAGATCGCCTATCTCTCGACCGTCACCGGCGAGCGCCTCGACGGATCTCAACTGGACGTCGACTACTGGTGGAAGAACGTGCGCGAGCCGGTTCGCTTCCAGGCCGCGACGGAAGCGGCCATCGCGCTCGGCTGCACGCTGTTCCTCGAGGTGTCGCCCCGCCCGATCCTGTCGTCCTACGTGAAGGAAACGATCAAGGCAGCCGCCGCGCCGGGCATCGTGGTTCCCACCTTGCTGAAGGATGCTGCCGCCAAGGGAATCGACCCGGTGTCGCGCGCCATGGCCCGCGCCATCGCGCATGGTGCCGACTTCCATACGGCGCGCCTCTTCGGCAAGCGGAATGCCTCCGTGCGCCTGCCGCTTCTGCCCTTCGAGCCGACCGAACTTCGTCCCGCGGTGACCAGCGACAGCGCCGATCTCTTTGGCCGCGGCTCCCGCGTGCCCTATACGCTTGCCGGCTGGCGCGCCGACCTAAACGGCGGTAGCTGGAAGAACCATATCGACGGGCACCTCTTCCCGGATCTGGCCGAACACGTCGTCGACGGAAAGCCCATCCTTCCGGGCAGCGGCTTCATCGAGATTGCGATCTCCGCCGCCCAGCAGTTCTATGGCAGCAGCGACGTCGAGATCACCAATCTCGAAATCGTGCGGCCGCTCGAACTCGGCGACAACAGGATCATGGAGCTCTCGACGATTCTGTCCCCGGAGACCGGCGACATCGAGATCCGCTCGCGCGAGCGCCTGACCGAAGACGACTGGGCGGTGCATGCGGTCGCCCGTTGCCGCAAGCCGATCGCACGCAACGACCACATCCGGCCCGACTTCAAGGGTCTGGAGAAGACAGAAACCGTTCTTGCGGCGAAAGCCTACGAGACGGCGCGGCAGTTTGGGCTGGATTATGGTCCGCGCTTCCAGCTGATGTCCAAGGCCGTCGCGTTCGGTGACCGGTTCATCGATGTCGAGCTGAAGACGCCGTCCGAGGCGGGGCATCCCTTCGTGTCCTACAGTCTCAATCCGATCTCCGTCGATGCGACGTTCCACGGCATGGTGGCGCTGTTCGGCCGGTTCACCGGCGAAGCCGGCGGCGCACCCTATATTCCCGTCCGTTTCGGTTCGGTGCGGCTGGCCGCCTCGGGCCAGGTGATCAAGCGGGCGATCGCCGAGGTCGAGCGCGTCAGCGCAAACTCGATCAAGGCCAAGTTCCGTTTCTACGGGGAGGACGGCAAGCTCGTCGCCGCGTTCGACGACTGCCGCTTCCGCCGGACCTACCTGCGCCAGCACAAGACGCTGGACATGCTGTCCTACCATTACGAGGCCGTGCCCTCGGAAGCGCTTGCGGCGCTACGGCCTGCGCAGCCGAAGCCGCTGCCGGCTATCCTTCTGCCGGTAGATCGCGGCGAAGGGATCGACAACACGACGCTTCTCTTCAACGCCGCCATCTACCGAGCCTGCCACGAGATCGCGCTGAAGCTCGCGCGCGGCGGCAACCAGGTGGACATGCGGCTTCTGCCCGGCGATGTCGGCTTCCGCTGCTTCCTCAGCAACTGCCTCGTCGTGCTGGAAGATGCCGGCCTTGCCGAGCATGCGGACAATCGCTGGACGGTGGCGGCCGACTTCGCGCTGCCTCCGGTCAGTGAAATCCTGAAAGAACTCTACGCCGAAAACGCCGCGCGTGCCGTCGAGGCCGTGCTCATCAACGACGCTTATACGGAGGCGCTGGATCGCCTGTCGGCGCTCTATGCCGCAGAACTGTCCGGCCAAAGCGGTGAGGACACCGTCGTTCAGACGACGGGCTTCATCAGCGAAGCGACGCTCGATCATCAGGCCGTCCACGCGCTGGCCACCCGCCAGCGCACCGACATGGTCTACGCGGCACTCGAACAGGCCCTATCGTCGGCCGAGACCGGCCTCCGCGTCATCGAACTGGGTACGGTCTCTGCGAGCTTCACCCGGCGCCTTGCGGCTCTTGCCGTGCGCCACGGCGCAAGCCTTGCCGTGATCGAGCCGCGCGACAATGCGCAGCGCAATCTCGAAATCGCGTTCGAGGACGATGCGCGGGTGTCTGTCCTCAAGAAGGACACCTTCGCCTCCGTCAAGACGGTCGATATCGTCGTCAGCGCGTCCGAGATGCTGTTTGCCCTGGTGGACGAAGATCCCACCCTGCGCGGCGTTCTCGGTCACGCGCTGCGCCCGGGCGGCGCCTTCATCGCCGTGACGACGGCGCCGACCGTGTTCAGCGATTTCGCCTACGGGCTGACGGATGGATGGTTTGCCCGAAGCCAGTCGCCGGAGTTCCCGATCGGCCGATTTGCGACCGCGCCGCAGTGGGAAAAATGTCTTGCCGACCTGAGGCTGTCCGACATCGTCATCAACGATCGCGAAGGGGCCTATGGCGCCCTGATCGCCCTGGAGGCGAGAGCCGGCCGGTCCGCGCTCGACGCCCATGCGCAGGATGTCACCGCACCGGTTTCGCATCACCCGATCCTTGTGCTCGGGACAGCGTCCGCGACCGCCGCTCTGCCGTCCTCCCTCTCCGACTGTGCGATCGTTCCGGTGACGCTCACCGGTGAAGAGACCGACAAGGTGCAGCTTCTCGAAGCGTTCCAGGCGCTTCAGGGTCGCGCCATCCGGGCGGTCTACCTGTCGCCCGTGCCGTCCGCCGACACGCTCGCGGATTCCGAGCACCTGCAGACCGTCGTCCTGTCGCTCAGCGCCTTTGGCGAAGCTGTGCGCACGCATCATGCCGATCGCGAACCGACGGGCGACGAGCGTCCGCGCCTGGCACTGGTTGCCCCGGGCGGATCGCCGGTCTCTGCGACATCGGCACTGAACAGCGGCGTGTGGACCTTCTGCCGCGTGCTGCAGAACGAATACGAGCTGATCGATCTCCATGCGATCGATGCTCCCGCTGCGACGCCGTCAGAAATCGAGACGGCCCTTAGCCTTGCCGCGTCACTCATCGAAAGCCAGCACGAGAACCGCGAATGGGCGGTGATCGACGGCCATGCGCAGGAGATCCGTGCCGTTCCCGGCCCGGTCGAAGGCACGCTTCGCCAGACGCAGTCCTTTGCGGCAGCCACCATCCGCCAGCGGGTGGCCTCGCAGGTCGGCAGCATCGCATGGGAGGCCACCAGCCTGCCGGAACCCGGCCCGACGGATGTCGTCGTCGAAGTTGCCGCCACCGGCCTCAACTTCCGGGACGTGATGTGGGCCATGGGCCTTCTTCCCGAAGAGGCGCTCGAGGACGGTTTTGCCGGTGCGACGATCGGCATGGAGCTTTCCGGCCACGTGGTCGCGCTCGGCAGCGAGATCACGGATCTCGCCATCGGCGATCCCGTCATGGCTATGGCTTCGGCCGCCTTCTCAACGCATGCCGTGGTTGCGCGCGCGGGCATCGCCCGGCTGCCGGAAACGGTCAGCCCGGTTGCCGCCGCGACGGTTCCGGTCGCCTTCCTTACGGCCTATTATGCGATGATCGAACTCGGCCGCATCCGTGCCGGCGAGACCATCCTCATCCACGGCGCAGCCGGCGGTGTCGGCCTGGCCGCGCTGCAGGTGGCAAAGCACGCCGGTGCCAAGGTGATCGCCACCGCCGGCACCCGCGAGAAGCGTCACTTCCTGACGATGCTGGGCGCCGACCACGTGTTCGATTCGCGATCGCTGTCCTTCGTGGAGGACATCCGCGCCGTGACCCATGGCGAAGGTGTCGATCTCGTCCTCAACTCGCTTTTCGCCGAGGCGATGGAGCAGAGCCTGTCGCTGGTCAAACCCTTCGGCCGGTTCCTGGAACTCGGCAAGCGCGACTACTTCGCCGACAGCAAGATCGGGCTTCGTCCGTTCCGCCGCAACATCAGCTATTTCGGCATCGATGCCGACCAGCTGCTCGTCAACCAGCCGGACCTGACAAAGCGGATCTTCGCCGAAGTCGGGCAGCTGTTCGAAGAGGGCAAGTTCGTGCCGCTGCCCTATCGGGCCTTCGCGCATGACGAGATCGGCAACGCTTTCCGCCTGATGCAGAATGCCGGGCATATCGGCAAGATCGTCGTGCTTCCGCCGGTTGCCGGACGGGACTCCGTTTCGGCAGCGGCCGGCGCGCGGATGACGGTCTCCGACGATGGCGTGTATCTGGTGGTCGGCGGCATCGGCGGCTTCGGCCTTGCTGCGGCCAACTGGCTCGTGGAAAAGGGTGCCCGCCGGATCGCGCTCACCACCCGCCGCGGTGTGGCCGGTGCCGACACGCTGGATGCAATCCAGCGCTGGGAAGCCAAGGGCGTCGTTGCCAGCGTCCACGCCTGCGATATCACCGATGTCGATTCGACAGCCGCGCTGCTCGCAACGCTGCGGCGCGAGGCCCCGCTGAAGGGCATCGTCCATGCCGCCATGGTGCTCGACGATGCGCTGATCTCCAATCTCGACCGGGCGCGCAACCGCCCCGTCATCGACACCAAGGCGAAGGGTGCCGCCGTTCTCGACAGCCTGACGCGCAAGGACGATCTCGACCTCTTCCTCCTGTTCTCGTCGGCAACGACGCTGGTCGGCAATCCCGGTCAGGGCAACTACGTCGCGGCCAACGGCTATCTCGAGGGACTGGTGCGGGCGCGGCGGGCAGCGGGGCTGAAAGGCCTCGCCATCGGCTTCGGCGCGATCTCCGACACCGGCTATCTGGCGCAGAATACCGAGGTCAACGACATCCTGTCCAAGCGCATCGGCAAGACGGCGATGAAGGCCCAGGCAGCCCTCGACCAGGTGGAAGCCTATATCGTCGCCGACCCCGGCACGGTGAATGCGGCGACCGCCATGGTTGCCGAGTTCGACTGGACGGCGGCACGCAATCTGCCGGTCGTGCGCCAGCCGCTGTTTTCGGTGGTGATGCGCACCGCCGACCAGCATACCGGCAGCAGCGACGGCAGCACGCTCGATCTCGTCGCCATGATCGAGGGCAAATCGCCGCAGGAGGGCGAAGACCTGCTTTATGAGCTTGTGGCCAACGAAATCGCCGCAATTCTGCGGGTTTCCAAAGATACGATCTCCCGGAACAAGGTCTTGAAGGAAATCGGGCTGGACAGTCTGATGGCCGTGGAACTCGGCATCAGCTTCCAGCAGAATACGGGCTTCGATATGCCGCTCTCGGGCGTCGCCGACAATACGACCGTCGGGGACGTTGCGCACAAGCTGTACGAAAAGGTCAGCAAGCGCGACCAGGGAAGCGACGAGGAAGAGCCGCCGACGGAAGACAAGATCCTGAGCGAACTGACCCAGCGCCATAAGGCGACGCCTCCGGAGAAAGCTGCAAGCCAATGAGCGACGACCGGCAACCTGCCGCATCGAAGATGAACAGCAGCATCCGGGAGAACCTGCTCGACCGGATGCGCAACACGCATCAATCGTCCGAGCGCAACCGGATGGCCCGCTCCGAACGCGAGGTTCCCACGGCGGTCCGCCGGACGCAGATGCGGTTCGAGGACCTGCCGGAGTACAAGCAGGTGCAGACGCAGGAGGCTGCAAGCGCGCAGCTCGGCATCGACAACCCGTTCTATCGGGCGCATGCGACGGCGGCCGGCGCGACGACCATCATCAATGGACGCGAGCTGATCAACTTCGCTTCCTACGACTATCTCGGCCTCAACCGTCATCCGCATGTGCTGGGGAAGGCGAACGACGCCATCGGCACCTATGGCATTTCGGCTTCGGCCAGCCGCCTCGTGGCGGGCGAGCGCCCGGTGCATGGGGAGCTGGAGGAGCGGATCGCCCGTTTCTACGGCGTGGATGCCGCCGTCTGTTTCGTCAGCGGTTACCTGACCAATGTCGCGGCGATCAGCTGCCTGCTCGGCCCGAAGGACCTCGTCGTCCACGACGAGTTCATCCACAACAGCGCCCTTGCCGGCATCAAGCTTTCGGGCGCGACGCGTCGCCTGTTCAAGCACAACGACGCCCACGACCTCGAAACCGTGCTGCGGACGGTGTCCGGCGACTATCGCCGTATCCTCGTGATCGTCGAAGGCATCTATTCGATGGATGGGGACGTGGCGAACCTGCCGGCCATCCTCAAGCTCAAGGCGGAATACGGCTTCTGGCTGATGGTGGACGAGGCGCACTCCCTTGGCATCCTCGGCCGTCGGGGTCGCGGCACGTTCGAGCATTACGGCATCGACCCGAAAGAGGTCGATATCTGGATGGGCACGCTGTCGAAGACGACGGCGAGCTGCGGCGGTTACATCGCTGGCAATGCGGCGCTGGCCTCCGTCCTCAAGGCGACGGCGGGCGGGTTCGTCTATAGCGTCGGGCTCGCACCGGCGCTGACGGCCGCGGCCATCGGCAGCCTCGACATTCTGGAGAACGAACCGGAGCGGGCCGCAGCCCTTCGGCGCAACGGGACGCTGTTCCTGAAGCTTGCGCAGGAAGCCGGTCTCGACACCGGTCTCAGCGCCGGTTTTTCCGTCGTTCCGGTTCTCGTCGGCGATAGCTTGCGGGCGGTGCAGCTCTCCAACGACCTTCTGACGGCCGGCATCAACGCGCTGCCGATCATTCACCCTGCCGTGCCCGAAGGGCTTGCCCGCCTGCGCTTCTTCATCACCAGCGAGCATACCGAAGAGCAGATCCGCAAGACGGTGACGCTGACGGCGGAGAAGCTTAAAGATCTTACCGACCGCAATTTCGGGCTGGCCTCCATCGACATCCAGCAGATGATGAAACTGATGGCGGCCCGGTGAAACCGGCGCGACGGCCTTCGATGACGCGCGCCTCCAGAAGGATGTGCGCGGCATGACCCATGTCGTCATCACCGGAGGATCGAGCGGTATCGGCCTTGCCGTTGCTCGGATCTACGTGCGTCGCGGCTATCGCGTTTCTCTCATCGCGCGCGGCGCGGCGGCGCTCGAGGCCGCACGGATCGCGCTGGACGAGGCGCGCGACGGGCGCGTTTACATTGCCACGGCCGATGTCTCGGATGCGGAGGCCGTGAGCGCAGCCATCCGGGCCTGCGAGGCCGAGGCCGGCCCCTGCGACATCCTGATCTGCTCGGCCGGCATCGTGACGCCCTCTCCGTTCGACGCGCAGACGCCGGCCGATTTCGACCAGCAGATCGCCATCAACCTGTCCGGCTCCGTCCATGCGGTGCGCGCCGTCTATGCGCGGATGTGCGCGCGCGGACACGGGCGTATCATGCTCGTCTCCTCCGGCGCGGGGCTGATCGGCATTCCGGGATATGCCGCCTATTGTGCATCGAAGTTCGCGCTTCGCGGTTTTGCCGAGGCCTTGCGATCGGAAGCAAAACCGAAGGGCGTCACGATCTCCATCTGCTTCCCGCCCGACACCGAGACGCTACAACTGGAGCGGGAACGCGCGGCCCGTCCGGCGGAAGCCGAGGTGATCATGGGCCAGGTGAAACCCTGGAGCGCGGAGCATGTGGCAACCCGTCTCGTTCGGGCGCTCGATCGCGGACGCTTCGACGTCTATTTCGGGCTGACGCTGCTCGCACTCGGAAGGCTCGCTCCGCTCGTTCGTCCCCTGATCGACCGGCACTTCGACCGACAGATTCGCCGCATGCACAGGGTAACGGAACCGTGACAACGCTTGTCACCCGTCGGGATTGTCTCTAGAACTCGGTCGCGACGTGACACCGCTCACGCCGCGATATTGAAGGGTTTCGTTTGCCGTCGACATCGCTCCAGCTTCACGATCATCCGGTATCGTTGATCCTCGTCTGCTTCACGCTCTCGTTCCTCGTTGCGTGGTTCACCGACAGGTTCGCGCTGCCCGCGCGCGAGCGCCGCCGCAACATGCCGGCAAACAGGACCGTGTGGCACGCTCTGCGAGACGGCATCGCCCGCATGCCGGTCGTTGGCATCATCTACGCGTTCTTCTTCGCCATCTCCTGGCGTCCGCTCTATGGTGCCGCTGGTTGCATGAGCTTCTTCATCATCTTCACCGCGATCTCGCGCGCGAAGTTCCGGTTCATCCGCGAACCGCTGGTGTTTTCCGACATCGCGCTGGTGGCGGACGTCTTCAAGTACAAGTCGATCTTCTACGCCAACTCCCTGAACATCGTCTTCTGGTTCGTCGCCTTCGGCTATGTCTTCGGCGTGTCCGGCCTCTACATGTATTTCGAACCGAACGTGCTCCCGAACCATGCCGAGCCGTTCTACATCGTGCTGATGGTCATCGCCGCCGCTCTGCCCTGGATCTCGCTCTTCTGGGGCCCGGTCAACACGCCGACAGCCGACCTCGTGCAGCGGCTCGTCGGCAAGCCGGACGCGAAGGTCAGCACCGTCCGTTTCGGCACCTTCTCCTCCGTCGTCTTCCACTTCATTATCTGGCTCGGCGTCCGCCGGGAAAAAATCGTCAACGAGCTGTCCGGCGCCTTCTTCGCCGCCGTCAACGACCTGATCGGACACGATGCCGAGAACAAGGCACCGCTGGTCGTCGTCTGGCAGTCGGAATCCTTCCTCGACATGCGCCATTACGGCGTCAACTCCATCCGCCTTCCGACCATCGACCGGTTGCAGAAGCTCTCCACGCAGTGGGGGCGCATCGCGACGGTGTTCGAAGGCGGCTATACGCTGCGCACCGAATTTGCCGTGTTGAGCGGGCTGCAGCCCGACGATATCCATGTGGATGCCAGCTATCCTTATCTCCGGGCGCGGCACTATACCGATGTGGTGTGGCCGACCAAGCTAAAGAAGGCGGGTTGGCGGACGCACTTCATCCACCCCTATGACCGCACGTTCTTCCTGCGCCACAAGGCGATGCCGCTGCTCGGCTTCGAGGAGATGACGATGCTGGATGCGTTCGATCACGATCCGGCGCGCGACGGACCCTATGTTTCCGACGTTGCGCTGACGCGCAAGGTGATCGAGGCGGTGGACAAGCAGAAGGACGACAAGGGCAGCTTCATCTTCGTCGCCTCCATGGCCAATCACGGGCCCTGGGAGCCCGGCCGCGTCCCCGGCTACAGCGATCCCGTCAGCATCTATCTGGAAATCCTGCAGCAGTCGGACAGGGCGCTCGGCCAGCTGGTCGATCACCTGAACAAGCTCGACCGGCCTGTCTGGCTCGTGTTCTACGGCGACCATGCCCCGTTGCTGAAATCCTTTGCCGACCCCTTTCCGGACCCGCGCACCGACTATTTCATCACGCCGCTGGCCGCCGCCCGCACGCTGCAGCAGGGGCCCGTCTTCCCGCGCAACGAAGAGCCCTGGAACCTGCTGAAGGCCATGCTGAAGCATGCGAACCTTCACAAGGACGAGCTGGACTAGACGGCAATGACCCTTGGCGGCACGCATGCATCCGGCAGCGCGCAGCGGGTGTTTCTATTTCTCGAAGGACCGTCGTCGCCGCTCTTCATGAAGATCGCCGACCGGCTGGAAGCTGAGGGGCATCTCTGCCTGCGGGTGAACCTGAATATCGGCGACCGGATCTTCTGGCGCCGGCGCGGCGGATACGCGTATCGGGGCCGACCGGAGGCATGGGCCGGCTGGATCGCCGATTTTCTCACGCGCCACCGCGTGACCGACCTCGTCCTTCTGGGCGAGGAGCGTCCCTACCACCGGGTGGCGACCGCGGCTGCAAAGCGAATTTCGATCGACGTCTACGTCATCGAGATGGGATATCTGCGACCGGACTGGCTGACGCTCGAGCGCGACGGCATGTCGACCAATTCGCACTTTCCGGATGATCCCGACCATATCCTGCGGGCCGCCCGCGACCTGCCCGAGCCCGACTGGACGCGGAGATATTCCCAGACGTTTCTGGCGGAGGCCGCCTACGACCTTCTCTATAACCTGCCCAACGCGTTCCTCTGGTTCCTCTACCCGCATTACCGCCGCCACGCGCTCTACCATCCGCTGGTGGAATATGGTGGCTGGATCCTGCGGCTCGTGCAGGAGAAGCGGCGCGCACGGCAAGCGCAGGCGACGATCTCGGCTCTTCAAGCGAGCCATGGGCCCCTGTTCGTCTTTCCGCTGCAGCTGCAGACGGATTTCCAGCTTCGGGCGCATTCGCCCTATCACGACCAGCAGCAGGCGATCGAGGAGGTCCTGGCGTCGTTCTCGCGTTTCGCTGCACCCGACGCGCGGCTCGTGGTGAAGATCCATCCGCTCGACAACGGCCTTGTCGACTGGGCCGGAACGATCGCGCGCAGAGCTGCGTCGCTCGGGCTCGGATCGCGCGTCTCGTTTCTCGATGGCGGGGATCTCGCTGTGCTGATCGGCCTCAGCGCCGGCATCGTGACCGTGAACTCCACCGTCGGCCTGCATGCGCTGCAACAGCGCAAGCCGGTCAAGGTCCTCGGCGTCGCGATGTTCGATATCGACAGGCTGACGGATCAACAGCCGCTCGATGGCTTCTGGCACGCGCCGCGCCTGCCTGATGCGGATGTCTGCACGGCCTTCTTCCGGCTCGTCGCGGCCGCCATTCAGGTTCGCGGAAATTTCTATTCGAAAGCCGGGACGGATGCCGGTGCGGAGGCGATCACGGCGCGTCTACTGGCGCGAAACGTCAACCAGCCCGATGCGTTCGTGGATCCGCCGCCGCGTAAACGTGCGATCAAACAACCGCGACCTTAACCGTCACGCGACGCCGGCGCGCAGCAGGTCGTGAATGTGCAGGATGCCGACCGGCGTCTCGGTCTCATCGACCAGGAACAGCACGGTCACCTTGCTCGCCTGCATAACCTGCATGGCAGCGCTCGCCAGCAGCTGGGGCGAGATCACGCGCGGCTTGACCGACATGATCGCCTCGACCGTCTGTTGCAGGAGACCGTCCGACATGTGCCGGCGCAAGTCGCCATCGGTGATGACGCCCGCAAGCTTGCCGTCCTTGCCGACCACGCCGACGACGCCGAAGCCCTTGGAGGACATCTCGATCAGGGCCTGCCCCATCTGCGCGCCGAGCGGCAGGAGCGGCATGGCCTCCCCCCGATGGCCGAGTTCGCCGACGAGGAGGAGCTGCGCGCCGAGCTTCCCGCCGGGGTGGAAGGTCTTGAAATCCTCGGCCGAGAAGCCGCGGCGCTCGAGGAGCGCGATCGCGAGTGCATCGCCGACGGCCAGCTGCAGGAGCGCCGAGGTGGTTGGCGCGAGCCCATGCGGGCAGGCCTCGACGACCTTGGGAAGGACGATCGGCACAGTGGAATGGCGGGCCAGCAGACTGTCGCGGTTCGAGGTCAGCGAGATCACAGGCACCTTGAAGCGCTGGGCATAGGTCAGCATATTGCCGAGCTCCACCGTCTCGCCCGACCACGACAGCAGGATGAGCAGATCGTCCGAGGTGATCATGCCGAGATCGCCATGGCTGGCTTCCGTCGGATGCACGAAATAGGCCGATGTTCCCGTGGACGCCATGGTGGCCGCGATCTTGCGTCCGATATGGCCGCTCTTGCCGACGCCGGAGACGACGACGCGGCCGTTGCGCTCGCCGATCAGCGTTACGGCATCGGCCAGATTGCGGGCGAAAACCGCGTCATTGGCAAAGCTGGTGGCAAGCGCGTTGGCACCATCGACGGTGGTGGCAAGCGAGCGCCCGATGGAATCGAGAATCGCACTGTCCCCGGTCAGGCTGGCATCGATCGATCTAAGGCTCATTGTGTCTCTCCCGGCAATCTCAACGCGGGTTACTCCCTGCGCGGGGAAAGATCAACGCGTAAACATGAACGAACGAAGTCACCGCCGGAGCACCTTGATGCCATGAAGGCCTCGACGCGTCGGCCTCGCTGTGTGCTCAGCTGACGCGCTTGACAGCCGTATCGTCCGGCAGCGCCACGCGGTGCTTCTCGGGATTGGCGATGAAATCCTCGAGCGTCATCGAATCCAGAATATCGGCCATCGCGTCGCGAACGATGGTCATCGAGCGGCGGACTTCGCATGTTTCGGGATCGTTGCAATCGTCGCAGACCTCGTAGGCCGTGCGGCTGGCACAGCGGATCGGTGCCAGCGGACCGTCGAGCGTGCGAACCACCTGCCCGATGCGGATCTGCGCCGCGGGACGCGACAGCGAGTAGCCGCCACCCGGGCCCTTCTTCGACTTCAGGAAGCCGGCATTGCGCAATTCGAGCAGGATGGCATCGAGAAACTTCTTCGGAATGTTGTTGCGGGTTGCAATCTCGGTGATAAACGCCGTTTCACCCGGATCCAGATGCGCCAGATCCACCAGCGCCTTCAATCCGTACTTACCCTTTTTCGTCAACATTCCGCGTGCTCGTCCTGAGAAGCCCTACGCCCGACAATTCAGGCGTGCTGCCACGCCACACTATCACGTTTGGCGCATTTCAGACATAGCCACTGCACCCCGGACCAAGGTTTTTACCGGAAAAGCAGCACAAATACGGATCACGAGGGCGACAGCCCGCCTTACGCTGCCATATCCGCCAGCCGCCCGGGCTGTCCGCGGGTGCCGGCGAGATGGGCGACGACCGCGTGGCGTGCGGCATCGGCCGTAGCGAAGCGCTGCGCATCGAGTTCCCAGACATGGTACTTGACGGCAACGAACTTCAGCGTGCCGGCATCGGGAACGACAACGCCGACAGCTTCGCCGTTGAATTCGATGACCTGCCGGTTGGTGGTCGCATTCGCGTTGATGGTGTTCTTTTCCATAGTAAACGCTCCTTCCGCGCCAGAGGCGGGAGTGTCTGTCAGTTTCGCAAATCTTGATGGTTTAATCCGGGGTCACATTCGCGAAAGCGAACACATCCACCGGTCTGCCACTGCTTTACGACACAGGGAACGCGAGCCGCGGATGGAAGCAGTGCGGTCAATGTCGAACATGCCTTCTCCTCTGGCTCGACCCGCCAAGCGGGTTTCTGGAACATCCCGCCGACCTCGGTCTCTGCGGATGATCTGAAACTAGTGCAGTCTATATCCGAAGTCAAATACAAAATCATTCACGGCGCAATCTCATTCCAAAAAATCTCTATAGATCGCCTTTACCGATAGTCTCATTCCACATTCTGCCATTATTCGGAAAATTATGCCGATTCGAAGACATGCATTGAAACGCCGTCAGGGCACGACAGATCTAGGGTGTTCTTCGCACGAAAAAAGGGCGGCCCGTTGGACCGCCCCGTGAAATTTTCATGACATTTGTGATGCCAAGCCGAAGCGCACCCGCTCCGGCCGGACAGGCATCAGCCCTTGACCGGTTCTCCCGGGACGCCGGCCGCGCGGGCCGTTTCCCGGTCCTTCCACCAGCGGCTGAGGAACAGGAGGATCGGGCCGCCGATGTAGATCGAGGAGGTGGTCGCGACGATCACGCCGAAGATCATCGGCCAGGCGAAGCTCTTCACCGCGTCGCCGCCCCAGATGGCCATGGGGACCAGGGAGAAGGCCGTCGCCATGGAGGTGAAGATGCATCGTGCGATCACCTGGTTGATCGACATGTCGATCAGTTCGGAAAACGGCATCGACTTGTACTTGCGCAGGTTCTCTCGCATGCGGTCGTAAACCACGACCTTGTCGTTGACGGAGTAGCCGATCATCGTCAGCACGGCGGCGATGGCCGTGAGGTTGAAGTCAATCCCCGTCAGCGCGAAGAAGCCGATGGTCTTGGTGATGTCGAGCAGCAGAACCGCGATGGCGCCCACCGCGAAGTGCCATTCGAAGCGCCACCAGATGTAGATCAGGATGGCGAGCATGGCGAGCGACACGGCCAGGAAGCCGGAACGGGCAAGCTCCGCGCTGATGGTCGGGCCCACCACTTCCGTGCGCTCGAACGAGGCATCCGGGATGGTGCTGGCAACGGCGCCCTTGATGGCGTTCAGCGCCACCGTCTGTTCCTGCTCCCCGCCCGGCTGGCGCTGGACGCGGATGAGGACGGACGTGCCCTGGCCGAATTCCTGCAGCGCGACTTCGCCGAGATTCAGGCCTTCGAGGTTTTCGCGCAGCTTGGGCAGGTCGAGCGTCGTCTTCGACGTGGTTTCCACCTGAATACCGCCGACGAAGTCGATGCCGTAGTTCAGGCCCGGCGTGAAGAACAGGATGACCGAGCTGATCGACAGGAAGGCCGACGTCGCGATGGCGATGTAGCGGCCGCGCATGAAGGAGAAGTGCGGCAGATGCCTGACCTTGCCGAACAGCCACGGGATGTCGAGCTTCTTCATCTTCCGGCGCACAACGACTTCGCGCATCATCAGGCGGACGACGGTGATTGAGGTGAACATGGAGATGACGATGCCGAGCATCATGGTGACGGCGAAGCCGCGGACCGGGCCGGAGCCGAAGGCAAACAGCAGCACGGTGCCCGCAAGCGTCGTGACGTTGCTGTCGATGATGGTGGCGTAAGCTTTGTTGAAGCCGACATCGAGTGCCTTCATGGCACCGGCGCCGGCTGCAGTTTCTTCCCGGATACGGGCATTGATCAGGATGTTGGCGTCGACGGCCATGCCGATACCGAGGATGATGCCGGCGATGCCGGGCAGCGTCAGCGTGGAGCCCAGCATGCCGAGAACGCCGATCGTGAGGATCGTGTGCAGCAGCAGCCCGATATTGGCGATCATGCCCCAGGAGCCGTAGAGCACGACCATGAGCGTGACGACGAGGATGAAGCCGGCGATGCCGGTGAAGATGCCCATCCGGATCGAGTCGGAGCCGAGGTTCGGGCCGACGGAGCGTTCCTCGATGATGGTGAGCGGCGCCGGCAGCGCGCCGGACCGCAGGAGCGCGGAGAGGACGGTTGCTTCCTGGGCGGTGAAGTTGCCCGAGATCTGGCCCTGCCCGCCGAGGATCGGCTCGCGGATGACGGGCGCCGTCAGCACCTTGCCATCGAGCACGATGGCGAAGGGCTTGCCGACATTGTCGCGGGTGATTTCGGCGAACTGGCGTGCGCCCTGTGCGTCGAAGGAGAAGGAGACGATCGGCTCGTTGGTCTGCTGGTTGAAGCCGGCCTTGGCGTCGGCAAGACGCTCGCCGGAAATGGCGACGCGGGTCTCCACGGCATATTTCGCCGGATCGTTGGCGCCCACGAGGATATCGACGCCGCGCGGTGCGACGCCGTTCGGATCGACCGTCTGATCGACCATGTGGAAGCTCATCTGGGCGGTGGAGCCGAGAAGCTGGCGCAGGCGCGTCGGGTCCTGCAGACCCGGCAGCTGGACGAGGATGCGGTCCGAGCCGACGCGCTGGATGAGCGGCTCGGCAACGCCGACCTGGTCGACGCGACGGCGGATGATCTCGAGGCTCTGATCGACGGCCGCCGTCATGCGTTCATCGAGGCCGGCCTGGGTCAGGCGAACCGTGATGGCGGCGTCGGCGCTGGTGACGTTGATATCGGAGGACGACGAGCCGAAGCCGAGCGGGCTAGCCGGCGCGGCGAGCGCGTTGATCTTCGGGGTCACGCGGTCGCGGGCGTCCACATCGGCGATCGTGACGACGATGGCGTCGCCGGCGATGCGCGCGGAGGAAACGGGCACGCGCTCCGTGCGCAGCACGCCGCGGATATCATCCAGAAGCGTGTTCAGCCGGGCCTGCCGCAGACCGGCGGCATCGACTTCGAGCACGAGGTGGGAGCCGCCCTTGAGGTCGAGACCGAGGGTGACCGGCTTGACCGGGAGGTAGGCGGCGTAACGCTGCTGCGTTTCCACCGAGAGTACGTTGGGAAGCGCCGCGATGATCCCGAAGAGGGTGATCGCGACATAGGCCAGAATGGCCCATTTCGATGTGCGCATGAAGGGTTTCCAATATCGTCCGCCCGGAACCCCTGACGGGTGCGGCGGGTCGTGAAGGCAAAGGGTATGACGCGCGAGGCGCCGGCGCGTCAGCGGCCAAACGGCCCGAGAACCGGCGGCGCCCGGGCTTCGGCGGCCTCGGACACACCGCCGTGGAGACGATGGCTGCGGCCTGGAGCAGCCGTGACGGTGGCGGGGTGAAGACGGGCTGGCGCCCGGACGGCCGGAAGAAGAAACGGATCGGCACCGCCGGGAACGGGCTTTGCGTCCACGCGCTCGGCCGTGAAACGGATATCGGCCGGCTGGGCCGCCCGAAGGGCCTGGCGGGAGAGCGCGGTATCGGCGGCGCGGCCGTCCCGGTTCTCGCGGTCGGAGACGTCGCCGGACCGAAGGAAAGCGCCGGTGCCCGAGGCGACGATCTGGGCTGACGCGACGAGCGGCATCGCCAGCACGGCGGCAAACAGCCACAGAAGCGCCAGAAGCCGCGTCGAGGCTCCCCACGCTGCCCGGCGCCATTGCTGCCGGCGGCTCGCTCTGCCGATCCCGTCGCTCACGGGCCTGTCCTTCCCTGCGGACCGCTTCGGAGCGCTCCGTCTCTTCTGGTCACGCTAAAACGCGTCGTCGATGCGGGCTTTACAACCATTCCCGGCAAGCAAAGTCAAATCACGCTCTCTCCACGGATGCGGCAAGCTCAGCCGGCGCTGCGCAGGAGCGGGCAGACCAGCCCGGTCGGGCCGCCTTCGCATGCCACGCAGAGGGCGTCGCCCTCGAAGGTCTGCACCGTGCAGCCGGCCGCCTCCAGCGCCCCTTGCGTCTTCGGATATCCCGACAGCATCACCAGCTCGCCCGGCTTCAGCGCGAGAACCTGCAGGCTGACACCGTTGCTGGCATGGAATTCGTCGGCGGGCGCCTCGATAAGGCTGATGCCCCATTCCTGCAGGATCTGGTAGAGCGCGACGGGAAGAAGCGGCGCGAAGACCAGCGCCAGATCGCGCCGCAGGGGGCTGACGATCGAGGACAGGTGGAAGCAGGCATCGTCGCCGTTCCAGAGCGGCAGGTCGTAGCTGAGGGCGTCGACGCCTTGCGCGGCAAGAATCGTCGCCAGCTGGGCGATGCCCTCGTCATTGGTGCGCAAGCCGCGGCCGATGAGCAGCGTTTCCGCATCCAGCCAGACGAGGTCTCCGCCCTCGACCGTACCGAAGCCGCCGATACGGCCGAGAATCGGAACGCCCGCTTTCTTGCAGGCGGCTTCGTGGAGCGCGACCTCCTTGCGCCGCTCGACCTTGCCCGGCCGCAGGAGGACCGCCCCATGCGGCGTCATCAACAGCGGATCCTGCGTGAACATCGCATCGGCAAGACCATCGCCTCTGTCCTCGATCCAGAGGATCTCGGCACCGGATTGCTCCACGAGGCGCGCAACGCCGTCATATTGCCGGATGGCTTTTTCAGCGTCGAAAGCCGCGCCGTAATGCCACAGCGCGGCATCGGCAGCCATCAGGCTTTTCGCCGGACGGCGCATGAGGACGCGCCTGAGGGGGGCCGACATATCCCGAACGCCGAATTCCGCCATGATCTCTCCTGTCCGAACGAAGCACCCAGCGGCCCGTCCTGCATCGGACGCGCATCATAGGCAGGCCTGCGACGGCGACAAGGGCCACGAAAAAGGCCGCAGGACGGGACGATCCTGCGGCTTGAAATCGGGACAGTCTATCAGGCGACACCGCACGCACGGTGTCGATGGGCCGACCTTAGCCACCGCCCGTCAGCATCGGCTTAAGCGTTTCGGGACAATTTGACCGATCGCCACATTTCCATCCGCTCGCCCTCCCGCCGTCAGGCTGCAGCCTGGCTCAAGATTGGGACGATATCTCCTCTCACATGCCGGCGGGCATACGGCATCCTGCATGTCCGCAACCCATGCGGATCCCGATCCGCCCGCCGGCAATCCCCTGCCATTTCCTCATCGACGCCGGTTCTGCATCATGGCCGGATCATTTTCCCCTTGCCTCGATTGGCATGTCGGGCGACATGCGTGACGGCCGCGACGGGCGTTTGGCAAATGGCGAGAAGGATGGCAGCGATGAAGACGGCGGCGGAATGCCAATCGATGTCCGATATCCGGACGGAGATCGACCGGCTCGACGAGACGCTCATGCGGCTTCTGGCAGAACGCTGGAGCTATATCGGCCGGGCGGGCGAGATCAAGACGGAGGTCGGCCTTCCCGCCGACATTCCGAGCCGCGTCGATGAGGTCCGCGCCAATGTCCGCCGCCACGCCGCCGATCTCGGCCTCGATCCCGCTTTCTACGATGCGATCTGGGCGCAGCTGATTCGCCATAGCATCGTGCGGGAGGAAGAGATTCTCGCGCCGCGGGACACGATCTCGAACACCTGATTACGCCACGGACATATCCGGCAAAGGCTGGTTTGCCGGATGGTTCTGTCTGCGATGTCGACCGCCGACGATCAGAGCGCGGCGATATAGCTCGCAAGCCTGTCGGCGGCCGTGCGGACGTGAAGCGGGTCCCGCAGGAAGCAGGCGCGCATGAAGCCGGCACCGCCGGCCCCGAACGCCGTGCCCGGCGCAAGGCCGACCAGCGTGCGATCGACGATATCGAGCGCTGCCGCGCGCACGTCGGTGATGCCGTCGATCTTCAGAAAGGCGTAGATGGCACCGTCCGGGCGGAGCGTCTCCACGCGGTTCGTCGCGATCAGCGCATCGCAGAGAATGTCGCGCGACATCGTCGCCTTGACGACGTTCTGCCGGGCGAATTCGTCGCCGTGATCGAGGGCGGCGCAGGCGCCGGCCTGGATGAAGGGTGCAACGCCGGAGGTGGAATACTGGATGAGGTTTTCGAGCGCCTGGCCGATCTCTGCCGGGGCAACGATCCACCCTGCCCGCCAGCCGGTCATCGACCAGTTCTTGGAAAAGGAATTGACGAAAATAATCCGGTCCTCGTCGTCCATCACGTCGAGGAAGGACGGTGCGCGGGCATCGGCATAGAAGTAGAGCGCGTAGATTTCGTCGGCGATGATCCACAGACCATGGCGACGGGCGAGATCCAGAAGGGCGACGAGATCGGCCTGCGTTGCCGTCCAGCCGGTCGGGTTCGAGGGCGTGTTGACGAAGATCGCCTTGGTGCGCGGGGTGATCGCTGCCTCGATGCGGCCGAGGTCCAGCTGCCACTTGCCGTTCGTGAACGACAGGGGCACGCCGATGGCGCGGGCGCCGGAAAGCTCGGCAGAGGCCGCGAAATTCGGCCAGGCCGGCGTGAGATAGAGAAGCTCGTCGCCCGGAGACGCCACCGCCTCGACCGACAGCTTGATCGACTGCATGCCGGAGCCAGTGACGAAGACATTGTCCATGCCGAGCGTCTTGTTGAAATGCCGGTCGTAATAGCGGACGATCGCCTGACGCAGCTCGGGGATGCCGCGCTGCCAGGTATAAAAGGTCTCGCCGGCCGTCAGCGACTGGCGCGCCGCCTGCGAGATGAAGTCCGGCGTCGGCAGGTCGCCCTCGCCCACCCAGAGCGGAATGAGCCCTTCGCGACCGCGCGCATAGTTCACGACCTCGACGATGCCGCTCTGCGGTGCGGCAAGCGCCCGGGCGCTGAGGCCGGACGCGGCGTCCGTCGAAGCAGGATCGGAGGATGGGGAGATGGAGGATGACGACATGGCTGCTGCGGTCCGGTTGACGACGACCCGGACGTCCTAGACCCTTTCGATCGGACGATCACGCGATAATCGCTGGCCGTCCGATCGATTTTCGTGATGTGTCGCCTCAGACGCGCGGCGCGCGCAGCAGATCGCGAATTTCCGTCAGGAGCTGGACGTCTGCCGGCGGCGGAGCCTGCTCTTCCTTGCCCTCGCGCTTGTCGCGCTCGACGGAGGCGCGCAGCTTGTTCACGGCCTTGATCATCATGAAGATGATCCATGCGAGGATGAGGAAGTTGATGAAGACGGTGATGAAATTGCCGTAGGCGAAGATGGCGCCCTGCTCGCGCGCCTGCGCCAGCGTCGTCGCCGTTACATTGCCGCTGAGCACAAGGAAGTAGTTGGAGAAATCGAAGCCGCCGCCCGTCAGCGCGCCGACGACCGGCATCACCAAATCGTTGACGACGCTGTCGACGATCTTGCTGAAGGCCGCACCGATGATCACGCCGACGGCCAGATCCATCACGTTGCCGCGGGCGATAAATTGCTTGAATTCGTTCAACATTCCAACTCTCCTTTGACGCGCACCGGACTTGCCGGACCCCGATATGCAACCTATCGCCTTACGCGGGAAAGAAAAGTGGGGCTTGCACGCTTTCGTGATCCGTCTCCTCGTTCGTAACCGGGCTTCGACTTAAGACGAAAGCCAGGGCAATTCTCTTGAGCCTGCCTTTGGCCTATGCTCGACATGAGGGACGCGGCAGAGGGAGGAACCCATGCTATCCGGCACGGTCGTCTTCGCGGCCGCATTCACCTATCTGCTGCTGCTGTTTGCCGTCGCCACCTATGGCGACCGGAAGGCGCGCAAGGCGGCGTCCGGCGGTCTGGCCGCGCGCGGGCGGCCGCTCGTCTATGCCTTCAGCCTGGCGATCTACTGCACGAGCTGGACCTATTTCGGCGGCATCGGCCTTGCGGCCGAACGGGGGCTGGAATTCACCGGCATCTATATCGGGCCGATCCTCATGTTCACCGTGGGCCTGCCGATCATCCGCCGCATCACCACGCTCGCCAAGTCGCAGAAGCTGACATCGGTCGCCGACTTCATGGCGGCGCGCTATGGCAAGAACCCGACCGTCGCCGGCATCGTCGCGCTGATCTCTCTGGTCGGAGCCATTCCCTATATCGCCCTGCAGCTCAAAGCCGTGTCGAGCTCGATGGCGGTGCTGGTCGATACGCGGCCCTACGGGCTCGACAGCGGAACGGCGTTCATCGACCTGCCGCTGCTCGTGACGCTGTTTCTCGCCTGCTTTGCCATCGTCTTCGGCACGCGCCACACGGATGCGACGGAGCATCAGGACGGGCTGATCCTCGCCATCGCCATGGAATCGGTCGTCAAGCTCGTGGCACTGGTCACCGTCGGGCTCTATGTCGTGTTCTTCCTGTTCGACGGTCCCGCCGACATGCTGGTCCGCGCCGGGGAGAACAGCGCCGTGATGGAGGCCCTGACCTACCGGACGCCGATGGCGCGCTGGATCGTGCTCACCCTTCTCTCGGCCATCGCCATCATCATGCTGCCGCGGCAGTTCCATGTGACGGTGGTGGAGAACCGCACGCCGGGCGAGCTGCGGATGGCGGGCATTCTGTTTCCACTCTACCTGATCGGCATCAATCTCTTCGTGCTGCCGGTCGCCATTGCCGGCATGCTAACGTTCCAGGGGAATGGCGTCGCCGATCTCTACCTGCTGACGCTGCCGCTGTCGCACGATCTGCCGGTCCTCACGCTCGTCGCCTTCATCGGCGGCTTCTCGGCCGCCACCGCCATGGTCATCGTGGCCTCCGTCGCGCTGTCGATCATGTTGTCGAACGACATCGTCATGCCGATCTTCCTGCGGCGGAACCTGACCGGGCGCGGGCGCTCAAAGGATGTCGGCGCCACCCTGCTCAACGTCCGCCGGATGGCGATCTTCGCGGTGCTGCTGCTCGGCTACGGCTACTATCGGGCGGCCGACATGAGCGCCGGTCTCGCCTCGCTCGGCCTCCTGTCCTTCGCAGCCATCGCCCAGATGGCGCCGGCCATGTTCGGCGGGCTCGTCTGGCGGCAGGCGAATGCGCGCGGTGCCATTGCCGGCATGACCATCGGTTTCTTCGTCTGGGCCTATCTGCTCTTCCTGCCAAGCCTCGGCGGTCCCGACAATTCGCAGGTCGCCGCGACCATTCTCGGCTTCCTGTTTCCCTTTGCCGAGATGTTCACCGCACAGGCGGCCGATCCGCTGGTCAACGCCACGGCGCTCAGCCTGCTCTTCAACAGCACGGCCTATGTGCTGTTCTCGCTGTCGCGCACGCCGAAACCGCTGGAGCGGCTGCAGGCCGGGCTGTTCATCCGCCGGGCGTCCCGAACGGAACGCGCCTTTCGCGGGCGCAAGACCAAGATCACGGTGCTCGACCTGAAAAGCACCATCGCGCGCTATCTTGGCGAGGAGCGGATGCAGCGATCGTTCGAGACCTATGCGGCCAGGAGCGGGCGGCGGCTCGACGACGGGCAGCCGGCCGACATGGCGCTCATCCATTTCTCCGAGCAGATCCTCGGCAGCGCCATCGGCTCGTCCTCGGCCCGCCTCGTGCTGTCGCTCGTCCTGCAACGGCTCGACGACACCTCGCCGGACACCGCGATCCTGCTCGATCAGGCGAGCGAAGCCCTGCAGTACAATCAGGACATGCTGCAGACGGCGCTCTCGCAGATGGACCAGGGCATCGCCGTGTTCGACAGCTCCAACCACCTGATCATCTGGAACCGGCGCTTCCGGCAGTTGCTCGACCTGCCGGAGGCCTCGGGACAGGTAGGCTTCCCGCTGTCGGAGATCGTCGCAATCCTGACGCAGCGCGGCGACCGGGTGCGCGACGGCGAGCCGGCTTTGCTGACGAGCTTTCTCGTGCTCGACAAGCCGTTTCAACTGGTCCTTTCAGGCGGCGAGCGGATCATCGAGGTGCGCAGCAATGCGATGCCGGACAAGGGTCTGGTAACGACCTATACCGATATCACCCAGCGGGTGGCGGCCGACATGGCACTCTTGCAGGCGAACGAAACGCTGGAGGCCCGCGTGGCCGAGCGCACGGCGGAGCTGACGCGGGTGAACCGCGAGGTGGCGGAGGCGCGCGCCGCGGCCGAAGAGGCGAACAATGGCAAGACGCGATTCTTCGCGGCGGCCGGCCACGATATCCTGCAACCGCTGAACGCCGCGCGGCTGTATTCCTCCTCGCTGGTCGAGCGGCTCGGCGCCTCCGAGAACCGGCTTCTCGTCCAGAACATCGATTCCTCGCTCGAGTCCGTCGAAGCCATTCTCGGTGCCGTACTCGATATTTCCCGGCTCGATACGGGCGCCATGAAGGCGCGGCTGCAGACCGTGCCGCTCGATGATTTCCTCCGGCGGATCGAGACGGATTTTGCACCCGTCGCCAAGGCGAGCGGCCTGACGCTCACCGTCATGCCCACCTCGCTGAGCGTTCGCACCGACCCGAACCTGCTGCGCCGGCTGGTGCAGAACCTCGTGTCGAACGCCGTGAAATACACGCCGAGCGGCCGGGTGCTGGTGGGTGTGCGGCGCCGGGGCGCGGAGGCGGTGATCGAGGTCATCGATTCCGGCATCGGCATTCCCGCCTCGAAATTCCGCACCGTGTTCAAGGAGTTCGCGCGACTGGAGGAAGGTGCGCGGACGGCCTCGGGGCTGGGGCTGGGACTCTCGATCGTCGATCGCATCTCGCGCGTCCTACATCACGGCGTCGATCTGCAGTCGGTTCCCGGCAGAGGCACGCGGTTTCGGGTGACGCTGCCGATCGAGACGAGCACGGTGCGGCCAGTAGGGCCCGTTGCGGATCTTGCGGCCTCCGGCTCTGTCACGCCGATGAACGGGCTTGCCGTGCTCTGCATCGACAACGAGCCACGCATTCTGGACGGCATGCGCAGCCTTCTGGAGAGCTGGGGATGCCGCGTGATGACCGCGGCTTCGGCGCAGGCCTGGCTTGCGGGCGATATCGGCGACGTGCCGGAGGCGATCATTGCCGACTACCATCTCGATCACACGACGGGAATCGACGCCATCCGCGATATCCGCACGGCGTTCGGCCGCGCGATACCGGCGCTGCTGATCACGGCGGACCGGTCTGTAGAGGTCCGGACGGCGGCCGAGCGCGACGGGATCGCGCTGCAGAACAAGCCGGTGCGGCCGGCCGCGCTACGGGCCTGGCTGACGCGTTCGGCGGCGATGCCAAGAGCCGCGGCCGAGTGATCACACCAAAACGGCGTGGTTACGCCGCGACGGCCGTGACCTTGCCGAGCTGGATGACAGCCTGCGTGCGGCTGTCGACATTGAGCTTGAGGAGAATGGCCGAGACATGCGCCTTGATGGTCGCCTCGGACACGCCGAGTTCGTAGGCGATCTGCTTGTTGAGAAGGCCTTCCGCCAGCATGGCCAGCACACGGGACTGCTGCGGCGTCAGCGTGTTCAGCCGCTGGATGAGGTCGGCCACATCGGGCTCGTGGCTCATGCCGCGCCGGAAACCGTCTGGCGTATAGAGATGTCCGGCGATCACCGTATCGATCGCGCGGCGGATGTCCTCGATACCGGCCGATTTCGACAGGAAGCCGCAGGCGCCGAGATCGATCGCGCGGGTGATGGTCGCGGGCTCGTCATGCGCGGAAACGATGAGGATCGGCAGCGAGGGGAATTCGGTCCGCAGGACCATCAGGCCGGAAAAGCCGCTGATGCCCGGCATGGTGAGATCGAGCATCAGGAGATCGGCGTCCGGATGGCCGGCGGCCGCCTCGCGCACGTCGGCGAAGTCCCCGGCCTCGACAATATCGGGCGCACCCGGCATGGCGGCCAGCGCCTGGCGCATCGCCCCGCGAAAGAGCGGGTGATCGTCTGCAACGATGATGGTCATTCCCATTGCCATGATGCTCCTCCTCGAGCGACCGGGCGTCGGGTCCTCCAACCCGGCGGCCGGCTTCATGTCCTGACGCTCCGGAGGATGCCCCCGATCACGTCTTGCGGAGATCGCCGTCAGGCTCAGGCGCCGGCGGGGTCTCCTCTCCCTGCCACTCGCGCCCGAAGTCCCTGGCGATCCCCATGAAGCTGCGCATCATTCTATCCATAATGCCCATGGTCTGGTCAATCTCTTCCTGCGTCGGCAGGCGCGGCGAGAAGCCCGACGTCCCGTCCTTCCCCGCTTTTTCCAGCGCCTCCACGCGCTTGTCCAGAAGGTCGAGCTCCAGATCATAGGCCGTCCGCTCATCGGCCGCCATGCGGCAGACGAGATCGCCGGCCTTTTCCTGGCAGAGCGTCACCTCGCCGGTCTGCGTGTCCAGCCGCGCGATGCCGGTATCGGTCTTCTGCATGCTGTAGCGCCCCGGCGCCGGCTCCTGCGCAAGGGCGGGACCGACGCCCGCCAGCAGCGCGACGAGGGCGAGGGACACTTTCCGGGATGGAAGGCGACGGTTGGGCATGGCGGCAAATCTCCCTTGGGTCGTTGTCGTTCGGGCGCGTCACATGACACGCCTCTTACACAGATGGTGGACTTTTACGGCGCTTTGCGGCAAGTCCACGGCATCAGGGCCTGCCCGTCCCATCGCGCGTCGCGGACCATGAAGCCCGCCTGACGCCATGGGACGAACCAGAAAGACGAGGAGCGAGCACCATGTCCGGCATCATCTACAAAATCGTGCCATCGACGCTGTGGCGAAACGCGCAGGCCGGCGGAACGTTCGATGGCGCGCCGGCCGATCTTGCTGACGGCTTCATTCACTTCTCGACCGGAGAACAGGTGCGGGAAACCGCGCAGCGGCATTTTGCCGGGCAGGACGATCTGCTGCTGGTCGCCATCGACGGCGACGTCCTGGGCGAAGCGCTTGTCTACGAGGCATCGCGTGGCGGGGCGCTGTTTCCCCATCTCTACGGCCCGCTTCCCCTGACGGCCGTGGTGTCCGAGCAGCCCTTGCCGCTGTCGCCGGACGGGACCCATGTTTTTCCGGAGCTTGGCGCATGAGGGTCAATCTGGAAGCGCTGGCGCGACGCGCGCTGTTTCTCGCCGATCCGGAAACGGCCCATGGGCTTTCCATCAAGGCCCTGCGGTCCGGCCTCGTGCCGTCGCATGCCGCGCCGGCCGATCCGCGGCTGCGCCAGTCGGTGGCCGGCATCAGCTTTCCCAACCCGGTCGGCATGGCCGCCGGCTACGACAAGAACGCCGAGGTGCCGGAAGCGCTGCTGCGCCTCGGCTTCGGCTTCACCGAGATCGGCACCGTGACGCCGCGCCCGCAGGCGGGCAACGACCGGCCGCGCATCTTCCGGCTTGTGCAAGACGAGGCGGTCATCAACAGGCTGGGTTTCAACAATGAGGGCCATGCCGCTGCGCTCGAACGCCTGAAGGCCTGCCGGGCCGACCCGCTGATCGGCGTCAACATCGGCGCCAACAAGGACAGCACCGACCGGGTGAACGATTATGTGCTCGGCATTCGCTGCTTTGCGCCCGTTGCCCGCTATTTCACCGCCAACATCTCCTCTCCCAACACGCCCGGCCTGCGCGACCTGCAGGCGCGCGGAAGCCTGTCGGCGCTGCTGACGGCGGTGCTGGAAGCGCGGGATATCGAGGCGCGCAAGCTGAAACGCAAGCTGCCGGTGTTCCTGAAGATCGCGCCGGATCTCACCGACGAGGGACTGGACGATATCGCAGCCGAAGCGCTCGCCCATCCGCTCGACGGGCTGATCGTGTCCAACACGACGCTTTCGCGCACCGGGCTGAGCGACACGTCGCAAGCGGCGGAGGCCGGGGGCCTCTCCGGCAAGCCGCTTTTCGACCCTTCGACCGTCGTGCTCGCGAAGATGCGCCAGCGCGTCGGCCCCGATCTGCCGATCATCGGCGTCGGCGGCATCCATTCAGCCGAAACCGCCGCGGAGAAGATCCGGGCGGGGGCCGATCTGGTGCAGCTTTATTCCGGCATGATCTACGAAGGTCCGGCGCTGCCCGGCCGCATCGTGCGCGGCCTGTCGCGCATCTGCGACCGCGAGGGGCTTTCGGCGATTCGCGATATCCGGGATTCCCGAACCGACTACTGGGCCGCGAAGGTCTGAGCCGCCCGCCGGGGCACGCGCGACAAAAGCAGCAGGCCCCGGCAAAGCAGGAACAGGTTCAGCGCCGCCCATAGCCCGTGATTGCCGAAGACCGGGACGAGGGCGCAGAGCGCTGCGACATAGACCGCGAACGCCGCCAGCATCATGTTGCGCATGTCGCGCGACCACGTCGCGCCGATGAAGACGCCATCCATGAGGAAGGCGAGCGCGCCCGTCATGGCCGTCAGCGCCGCCCAGGGCGTGTAGCCATAAGCGACGGCGCGGACGTCCGGCGCCGTGGTCAGAAGATCGACGAGAGCGTTTCCGAACAGGAAGAAGCCGAGGGTGGTCAGCGTCGCGAGCCCGAAGGACCAGAGGGCCGTCATCTTCAGCGCGCGCTCGAAGGCCGGGCGATAGGCCGCGCCGATGGCGCGCCCGATCAGCTGTTCGGCCGCGTTGGCAAGGCCATCGAGATAGTAGCCGGCCACGAGGAAGATCGTCATCAGCACGGCATTGGCCGCCAGTGTGACCGGACCGAAGGCGGTGCCCACCCGCGTCATCACCAGAAAGACCGCGAGCAGCACGAAGGAGCGGATCATGATGTCGCGGTTGAGCGCGAAGAGCCGCGTCAGACCCGCGCGCTCGGCGATCTCGCGCCAGGCGGGCCGCGCCGTGGGGTCGAAGCGGGCGACGACGATCGCGAAGCCGACGAGGGCACCCACCAGTTCGCCGGTCAGCGTGGCGATGGCCACACCGGCCACGCCCCAGCCGAGGTAAAGCCCGAGCGTGATCGACAGGACGATATTGACGCCGTTGATCAGTGTCTGCAGCAGGAGGCCGAGCGTCGCCTGGCCACGCCCGAGCACATAGCCGAGGATGGCGTAATTGGCGAGCGATGCAGGGGCGGCGAGGATCCGCCAGAGGAAATAAGTGCGCGTGACCTCGGCCACGGCCTCGCCGGGATCGAGCAGCGTCAGCCCTGCCCAGAGAAGGAGCGGCGACACAGCGATGGTCGCGACGCCGGCGGTCAGCGCGATGATCATCGAGCGCCAGAACACCGTCTGCTCCTCGCGCCGGTCGCCGCGGCCATAGGCCTGCGCCACGAGCCCGGTCGTTGCCGAGCGGAGGAAATTGAAGGTGACGAAGATGAGGTCGAAGACGACGGCCCCGACGGCGAGGCCCGCAAGCAGCGTGGCGTCGCCGAGCCGGCCGACAACGGCGGTATCGACGAGGCCGAGAAGCGGCGTCGTGAGGAAGCCGAGCGTCATGGGCACGGCGATAGAGAGAATGAGCCGGTTGGTGACATGAAAGGCGCCCGCCCCTTCCGGGTCGAGGCCGCTTGCGTCACGATCGATGCTGCCTGCCTGCATGTGTGCGTCTCCCGACGTCATGCAGCGGCGTTTCCCCCGTCCTTCAGGTGCCGGAGGACAGCACCATCGCCCAATAGGGCCGGTTGCCGGAGGCGGGGTTGCGCATGACGGCAACGCCCAGACCTGAATAGCCGGGTCCGAGCATGTTTTCGAGATGTTTCGGCGAGTTCAGCCAGGCGAGATAGGCCTTTTGCGCGTCCGCCTGCCCGACCGCGATGTTTTCGGCTGCGGGAAGCGCCACCGACTGACTCTTCATGCGACCGCCGAAACTGTCGGTGATGCCGATCAGATGCGCCATCTTGCCGGCTTTCGCCATTCGGCCGGCCTGGGAGAGGGCGGCGCTCGCGGCTGCCGGATCGCGCGAAAGCGGGCTGAGGCCACGCTGCTTGCGCAGGCCGTTGATCAGGCCGAGCGTCGCTTCGGTCTGATCGCTGCCATCGCCGGGCGGCGCCAGCACGGCGGTGGTGTTGCAGCCGGCCAGACCGGCCAGCGAGAGGGCGGCCGCCGCCTTCAGAAAAGTGCGGCGGTTCTGCGCGGAGGAAGAGAGCATGTTACCGACGGAAACTGAGAAGCCTGAGCACGATGAAGACCGGAATGACCACGGCGGCACCGATCAGGAGATACTCGCCGACATCGCCCAGCGCATCGAAGCCGGTGTACCAGAGATCGACGAAGAAATCGCGGATGCCGCGGAAGATGCCGTAGGGCGTCCAGCCGAACACGGTCATGACGAAGCCGACGATCAGCGACAGGACCAAGAGCTTCACGATGACCCGGCCGGGCGTATCGCCAAGAAACCTGTTCACACCATCCGCCATGTCCATCCGTCTCCCTGGGCTGTCGCGCGCGTATCTGCGCCGGGCTCAAACGTCCCAGCCCAGCATGTAGCGGTCACGGCCTCCTGTCGCAAGGATTGTGGGCGGAATCGCGGCGTGCAGGACATCGCACGCGAATTCCCTTTTCAGGCTTCCGGCGACAGCCTATGTGCTCGCCATCCGGCATCCGGCACAGGAGCTTCGCCATGAACCCGCATCAACTGTCCTCCGGCGACCTCATCGCCGACCGGCGTGCCGAATATGCGCAGATGCTGGCGGCAAGCGGCGATCATGCGGAAGCGGCGGACCTGATGCGCCAGGCGCTGGAGCGGGTGCCCGACTGGGCGGCCGGCTGGTTTCGCCTGGCCGAACACGAGGAGAAGGCCGGAGAACGCGACGCAGCCGTGGCATCGCTTGGCCGCGTTCTCAACCTCAACCCGGAAGACATTTTCGGCGCCCGCCTGAAACGCGCCGTCCTCGGCGGCAGCGATGTGCCGGCCCAGGCGCCCAGCGCCTATGTCGCGCGGCTCTTCGACGACTATGCCGACCGGTTCGACACGGCTCTGGTGGAGCGGCTGGGATATACGGTGCCCGCACGGCTGGCGGAGATGGTGGAGCGCTTTAGGGGCGGAGCGATGCTTGAGCGCGCCATCGACCTTGGCTGCGGCACCGGCCTCTTCGGTGCGGAGATCCGGCATCGGGTGGGCATTCTGGAGGGCTACGACCTCTCCGCCAACATGCTGGCCAAGGCGGACGAGAAGCATCTCTACGACCATCTCGGGGAAGCCGATCTTTCCCGGCCTCTCGACACGTCCGGCCTGATCGCCCCGGATCGTCCCCGCGGGCGCGCGGATCTCGCGGCGGCGGCCGACGTGCTGATGTATCTCGGCGATCTCGTCTCGGTCTTTGCCCTCGTCCCGCATCTGTTGACGGCCGAAGGGCTCTTTGCCTTTTCCGTCGAGGACGCCCAGGACTGTGCGGGGAACGGCGCTGCCGAGGGCTTCCTCCTGCGCCCCTCGCTGCGCTATGCGCACACGGAGGCCTATGTCCGCAGCCTCTGCGAGACAGCCGGGCTCGACGTGCTGAATGTGACGCGCGCGGCCATTCGCAAAGATGGCGCGCAGGACATCGCCGGCATCCTGTTTCTTTCGCGCAAGAACCTCTAAACGACGCTTTATTGCGAAATTGAAATAGGTCAGCATACCTTACGTATTTGCCTTGCAAAGCGTTGCGAAAGCCCGATGATATCGGTGTTTCCAAGGCGTCAGCCGCATACGCCGACCTGCGAAACACGCGCATCTTCTGACCCACTCGGGCGCCACGCCTGTCGATACCGACCTCAACGCCTTTTCGGAGCGAATGCCATGTCCTTGATTTCGGCCCTTGGCTTCTGGAATACCAATGCGGCGCGGCATACGCCGATCGAGGATGTGCAAGGTGTCTTCACCGGCAGCGTCGTCTCGGCGCTGGGGCTCTACATTCTGGCCAGCGCCGGACTTCTTACCGGCAGCACGGCCGGTATCGCCTTCCTGCTGCACTATGCGCTGGACGTGAATTTCGGGCTGGCCTTCTTCCTGCTCAACCTGCCGTTCTTCTATCTCTCGCTGAAGCGTCTCGGATGGGCCTTTACCATCAAGACCTTCATCGCCATCGGCCTGACATCCGTCATCGCCGACATGCAGTCGCGCTTCTTCGTGATTTCGAGCATCCATCCGGCCTGGGCCGCCCTTCTCGGCGGGCTGCTGCTCGGCTATGGCCTGCTGGCGCTCTATCGCCATCGCGCAAGCCTTGGCGGCGTCGGCATTCTCGGGATCTATCTGCAGGAACGTTTCGGCATCCGCGCGGGTCTCGTGCAGCTTGCGATCGATCTCTGCGTGCTCACCGCAGCCTTCTTCGTCACGCTTCCCTCGGTCGTCTTCTACTCGGTGCTGGGCGCCGTGGCGCTCAACCTCTTCGTGACGATCAACCACCGGTCCGATCGCTACATCGCTCTCTAGGCGGGCGGTGCCGAACCGGCGTCCGGCGGGCCTCACTTCATCGTGTTGAAGCCTTCGATCCAGGCGTCGCGCTTCGCACGACTGGAGGCTGCATAGGGGCAGGATCTGAGCGCCATGCCTTCGAAGGCGGCATTCCGGCCCTCGCATCGCAGCCGCGCCGCCTCTTCCGGCGTCAGCGCCGGCTCGGCTTCGCCGCAGTCGTCGGACGGCAAGGGCATATCCCGCTCCAGCCGCGCCTGAATGCTGCGCAACGCGGCAAGAACCGGTGCGGGTGCATCGGCGGTCCGCGTGGCGGTGTGTTCTCCCGTTTGTCCCGGCACGATGAAGGTCATCTCCTGTCTCCTACTCCTGTTGATCCTCTTCTATCAGAAAAACATGAAATAAATGAGTGCATCATGGGCCCGGTCGAACACCCGTCTGCGGTGCCGCCTCGTCCATGGCCTTGCGCACGGTGTCGTGCACATCGGCATCGCGATCCTTGTCGGCATCATGATGCGCGACATTGCCGCCGTCCTTGCGTTCCAGTTCGCGGTCGATCGTCGCGCGATCTCCCTCGGCGGGCTCCTGCAGGATCTTGTCGCCGGCCGGTGCCGTATCTTTCTCGTCCATGATGCCATCCTTTCGTCTTCGCGAACATCGCTTTCTGTCAACGAGAGGAAACGAGCGGCGAAATCGTTGGTTCCTTGGGCGGCTCAACACCTTTCCGTTTCCGTCGCAAAGCCGTATGCCTCTTCGTGATACAGCAGAGAGGCAGGACATGACGGCCGTCAGAGGAGCTTTTACGGCGCTGATCCATTCGCGGGCGGAGCGGCATTCGCTCCTGGAAGACGCGCAGGGCATCGTGGCCGGTAGCATGCTGGCCGTGCTCGGCGTGGCGCTGCTGCAGGGTGCCGGCCTGTTCACGGGCGGCACGGCCGGCGCGGCCTTCCTGCTGCATTACGCGACGGGACTGTCCTTCGGCGCCTGCTTCTTTGCCATCAACCTGCCATTTGCCTATCTCGCCTATCGCCGGCTGGGGATGGGCTTCACGCTGAAGACCTTTGCGGCGATCGCGCTGACGGCGCTCCTGCCCGAGGTCGTGCCGGCGCAGCTCGGTCTCGCGCGGGTCGATCCGCTGGTGGGGGGCCTGTTCGGCGGTCTGGCCATCGGCGCCGGCATGCTGGCGCTGTTCCGACACCGGGCGAGCCTTGGCGGCATCGGCATCCTCGCGGTCTACATTCAGGATCGCTTCGGTTTCCGGGCAGGCCTCGTGCAGCTCGGCTTCGATGCCGTGATCCTCGCCTTCGCCGTCCTTCTGGCCAGCCCCTTCATCATCCTCTGCTCCGTCCTCGGCGCGCTGGTCCTCAACCTCACCATCGCCGTGAACCATCGCAAGGACCGCTACATCGCGTTTTGACGGCCAAGGCCGCTTGCCGATTTGGCCGGTTTCAACGACGCCGATCTCTGGAAAGAGCCGGGTCGGCGTTCTACATTCGTACCCGTGAAACAGATCCCGTCCGTTCAGCCCGCATCGCCGGCCTTCGCTCTGCCAGAACCGTTCCTGCGCTGGTTCTCGCGCAAGGGCTGGCAGCCGCGTGCACATCAGCTCGATCTGCTTGCGCGGATTCGCGGTGGCGAAAGCATGCTGCTGATCGCGCCGACCGGGGCCGGCAAAACGCTCGCAGGCTTCCTGCCCTCGCTGGTGTCGCTCACCGAGCGCGGCCGTATCCCGCCCGGCTCCGGCTTTCACGGCATCTACACCCTCTATATCTCGCCGCTAAAGGCGCTGGCCGTCGATATCGAGCGCAACCTGATGACGCCCGTCGGCGAGATGGGGCTGCCGATCCGGGTGGAGAACCGCACCGGTGACACGCCGCAATCCAAGCGCCAGCGCCAAAAGCTCGATCCGCCGGATATTCTCCTGACCACGCCGGAGCAAGTGGCCCTGCTGATCGCCAACGGCGAGGCCGAGCGCTTCTTCAAGAATCTCGAATATGTCATCTTCGACGAGCTGCACTCGCTGGTCACCTCCAAGCGCGGGCATCTGCTCGCCCTCGGGCTTGCGCGGCTGCGGCGGCTGGCGCCCGGGCTGAAGACCATCGGCCTCTCCGCCACGGTCGCCGACCCCATGGACCTGCAGCGCTGGCTGGTGGCGCAAGTGCCGGATCGGGCGGAATGCGCGGGCGTCATCACGGTTTCGGGCGGGGCGAAGCCCGACATCTCCATTCTCGCGAGCGAGGTTCGCGTGCCCTGGTCCGGGCATACGGCGAGCTATGCCATGCCGGAGGTCTACGAGGCGATCAAGCGGCACCGCACCGCCCTCCTCTTCGTCAACACGCGCAACCAGGCGGAGCGGCTGTTCCAGGCGCTCTGGACCATCAACGACGACAACCTGCCGATCGCCCTGCATCACGGCTCGCTGGATGTCGGGCAGCGACGCAAGGTGGAGGCGGCCATGGCGGAAAACCGCCTGCGCGCCGTGGTCGCCACCTCGACGCTCGATCTCGGCATCGACTGGGGCGATGTGGATCTCGTCATCCATGTGGGCGCGCCGAAGGGGGCGAGCCGTCTCGCCCAGCGCATCGGCCGCTCCAACCACCGCATGGACGAGCCGAGCCAGGCGATCCTCGTGCCGGCGAACCGTTTCGAGGTGATGGAGTGCCAGGCGGCGCTCGATGCCAACTATCTCGGGGCGCAGGACACGCCGCCGGTCGGCCGCGGCGCGCTCGACGTGCTCGCCCAGCACGTGCTCGGCATGGCCTGCGCCGCCCCGTTCGATCCGCTCGCGCTCTACGACGAGATCACCAGCGCCTCGCCCTATGCCGAGCTGACATGGGAGACCTTCGAGCGCATCGTCGATTTCGTGGCGACGGGCGGCTATGCGCTGCGCACCTACGAGCGCTATGCCCGCATCCGCAAGACGGAGGACGGGCTGTGGCGCGTGTCCAACGGCAAGGTCGCGCAGCAGTACCGGCTGAACATCGGCACCATCATCGAATCGCCGACGCTGAACGTGCGGCTGGTCGGCAAGATGGCCAGCAAGGCGCGCATGGGGCGCGGCGGCCTGTCGCTCGGCAAGGTGGAGGAGTTCTTTCTGGAGATGCTGTCGCCGGGCGATACCTTCCTGTTCGGCGGCAAGGTCATTCGCTTCGAGGGCATCCATGAGAACGAGTGTCTGGTGACGCAGGGCTACAAGCTCGACCCGAAGATCCCCTCCTATGCCGGCGGCAAGTTTCCGCTCTCGACCTATCTCGCGGCCCAGGTGCGCCGGATGCTGGCGGACCCCGAGGCTCACGCCGACCTGCCGGAGCAGGTGCGCGACTGGCTGGCGATCCAGCGCGATCTCTCCATGCTGCCGCGCGAGGACGAGCTGCTGATCGAGACCTTTCCCTATGGCAACCGCTATTTCATGGTCGCCTATGCCTTCGAGGGGCGGCTTGCCCACCAGACGCTCGGCATGCTGCTGACACGGCGGCTCGACCGGGCGGGGTTGAACCCGATGGGCTTCGTCGCCACGGATTACTCTCTGGCGATCTGGTGCATGGAGGATATGACGCAGGCGTTTCAGGCCGGACATCCCTCGCTGGCCGAGCTCTTCGACGAGGACATGCTGGGCGACGATCTGGAGGCGTGGCTGGACGAGAGCTATCTCCTGAAACGCACCTTCCGCAATTGCGCCATCATCGCCGGGCTCATCGAGCCGCGACACCCCGGTAAAGAGAAGACCGGGCGGCAGGTCACGGTCTCCAGCGATCTCATCTACGACGTGCTGCGCAGCCACGAACCGGACCACATCCTGCTCGAGGCGACACGCAACGATGCGGCAACAGGGCTTTTGGATATCGGGCGGCTTGGCGATATGCTGGTGCGAATCAAGAGCCACATCGTCCACCGGCCGCTCGAAAAGGTCTCGCCGCTCGCCGTCCCGATCATGCTGGAAATCGGCCGGGAATCCGTGCCGGGCCAGGCACCGGATGCGCTGCTGGCGGAAGCCGCCGACGAGCTGATCTTCGAGGCGATGGGCGAACACGCCGACATGCCGGGCTTCTCGCAAGGGTCCGGCGCGCCGGCTCTTTCGGAAGACTCTGACGAACCGGTGGATCGACCGGTGGGAATGACGCGCTGATGCACCGCCTCTACCATGCCAGCCGCACCGCGGCCGATGCCTACCCTGCCCTCTCCGAGCGCATCGCCATCAACGGCGTCGCTGCCGTCTGCGATCCGCTCGGCGGCCTGCACCTGCCGGATCACGACGTGCTCGTCGTCTCCGATCTGCACCTTGAAAAAGGCTCGGCCTTCGCCCGGCGCGGCATGATGCTGCCGCCCTACGACACCCTCTCGACGCTGAAGATCCTGCAGGCCATCATCGCCCGCCATAACCCGAAGACCGTGATCAGCCTCGGCGACAATTTTCACGATCGCGTCGGCTCCGCTTTGATGCCGGAGATGTTTCGCCAGATGATCGTCGACATGGCGCGCGGGCGCGAATGGATCTGGATCAACGGCAACCACGACCCGGACGGAGCCGCGACCCTGCCGGGCACATCCCTTGACGAGCTGCGGCTCGGCGGCCTCACCTTCCGACACGAGCCGAGCCTCGAGGCGATACCGGGCGAAATCGCCGGCCACCTTCACCCCGCCGCCATCGTCCGCCGCCGCGAGAAATCCGTGCGCCGCGCCTGTTTCGCGACCGACGGTACCCGCCTCGTCATGCCCGCCTTCGGCGTCACCACCGGCGGCATGGACCTCGCCCATCCCACCATCTGCCGCCTGTTCGACCAGACGAGACTGACCGCGCATATGCTCGGCCGGGATCGGATCTATTCGGTGCGGTTTGCGAATTTGCGGGGATAATCACTCGCCTGCGCTATCGTATTTTCGGACGGTACTGCGCAGTCTCTCGCTGTGTTCGTAAATCTGCTCCAGCGACTCGATAATGATTCGTTCCTCCTGATCCTTATCGAACAGTCCGATGTATTTGACAGACCGGTTAAACCACAGCCGAGCCAAGGGCTTCCGGTTGTTATTGTCCAGCAGGATACCGCAATAGGTTTTCTGATCGCGCATGACGACACGCTTGGAAGTCGTAACCTCTCTCAGAATTGCACGGACGATCATGTAGCCTTCCCGCTCTTCATCCGTTGTGACAACCTCTGGCTCCTCGACTGCTGGCTCATCGATCTTCTCGATGACCTCTTGAGTATCGGCGAGGGCATTTGACAAGCGACTTTTTACAACGTCCATGATCACTTCTCGGAAAGCCGTTCGCACGACTCCCGTCATCATCTCGCGCGCGGCCGACGTCATTCGGCCCTCATAGATGCTGCTGGATACGAGTTTTACGAAATCTTCTGACGGCTCCTCCATCAACTTCGTAATGATCTGCTTGACGCCCGATGTGTATTTGAGGCGTTCCGCTGTCGCCAAAATGGCTGCCACGTCGAAGTTTGCCTTCTCGAACTTTCTCAACTCTGAAATCACAGAGGCGCTGAAGTCGGTGACGTCAAATATGAAGAACGGCCTCGTATCCAGCTTGTTTGGCGCCTCGAGGTCTGTGTAGAAGTTGAACGTCCGCCCATTCGTGAGGATCGCGAACTTTGCGTTTGTAACGCTAAAGTATCGATAGAGTTGATCGAGATGCTTTTTCTCCAACGCGACGGAGATTGGCTTGCACTCTATAAGTATCCGGACATCATTATCTATCTTTAGGGCGTAATCGACTTTCTCGCCCTTCTTCCCGACAGCATCTGCCGTGAACTCCGGGATCACCTCGCTGGGGTCAAAAACATCATAGCCAAGAGCCCTCAAGAAAGGGAGGACTACCGCTGTCTTCACGGCCTCTTCCGTGACCATTGTACTCGAATGTGATCTCACACGCTCTGAGATCGCACGCAGACTTTCCTCAATTGTTGTCATGATACCTCGCCCTCTGCATGCAGGAGGTTGCTTAGCCGCAACTCAAAGTCAAGCAGCCGCAGAACGAGGATTACTGAACTCTTAAAACGCGTTGAACGTCAGTGTGGTCAGCGAGCGGGTGATGCCGGGGACGGTGGCGATGTTGTCGTTGATGAACTTGCCGATATCCTGGCCTTCTTCGATGTAGACCTTGATGATCAGGTCGTAATCGCCGGAGGTGGAGTACATTTCCGAGACGATTTCCTTGCGGTAGATCGCGTCGGCGACCTCGTAGGTCTTGCCGGGGGCGCATTGGAGCTGGACGAAGATCGGCTTCATGGCGGTTGGTCCTCATATGTTTCCGCACGACATAGGGCAGAATCGCGGTCTGTGGAACCGTGCCGTCCCGGAAGGCGACGCGGCTTTTCCGTCAGTCACGTCAAGGCGACGCTTTTCTCCCTAGTCGCGTCGGAAGGCGACGCTGGCGGCCCAGCCGGTGATGACGGCGAGCAGGACGGCGAAGAGGCCGTAGAAGAAGGGGTGCTTGTGGGCGGCCTCGGTGATGGCGGCTTCGAGGCCGGTCTTGATGACCCGGAGCGGCAGCGCCTTGGCAGCCACGAACACGCCGTCGCGGAAGAGGTAGGCGCGCACGACATGGACGCCGTTGGGCACGTCGGCCGGCAGGCGCACGGAGGCCTTGAAGAGGCTGGCGGAGATGAACTGCACCCCGCCGGGATCGCGCTGGTAGACGCCGCTCGTTTCACGCAGACGGCGGAAGGCACTGCGAAACTCGGTGACGCTGCTGCCATCGCCGATATAGCCGATCGGGCTCAGCGTCATGTGGGCGACGCCGATGCCCATATTGTTCATCTCGTTGGCAGGCGCGATGGCATCGATGTCGCGCGTGCTCGACAGAGAGTAGGATTCCGGCACGAGTTCGAAGGTCATCGACTGGGTGTTGACCCAGATGCCGAAGACGCGGCGCTTCTTGCGCACGGTGGCGCTTTCCTTCGGCCCTTCCAGCGAGACGACGATATTGTATTTGCCCTGCGCCAGAAGGTCGGGCGCGAACCCGTCGATCGCGCCAAAAATCGTGAGGTCGGCGCCGCGGAAGTCGGAGGTGATGGCGATTTCGTCGGTGGAGATGCCGATGTCGAGCTTTTCGGTGAACTCGTCCGCGCGGTTCTGGGCCGCCGCGGGAGCCGCGAGCGCCAGGGCCACGAGGAAGCTTGCGAGACGACGGCGCATCAGAAGCCGGACCCCGACGAGATGACCGAATAGATGTCGGCCGGCGGCAGCACGAGTTCGACCGCAAGACGGATGCCGACGGCGAGGACCAGGAGGGCCAGCAGCGCCCGCAGCTGCTCGCCGCGCAGTTTCTGGCCGACGCGCACGCCATATTGCGCCCCGATGACGCCGGCGATCATCAGCACGAAGGCAAGCACGATATCGACCGTGTAGTTCGCCGTCGCCTGGACGATGACGGTGTAGGCCGAGACGAAGATGATCTGGAACAGCGACGTGCCCACGACGACATTGGTGGGGATGCGCAGGAGATAGATCATGGCGGGCACCATGATGAAGCCGCCGCCGACCCCCATGACGGAGGTGAGGATGCCGATGCAGAAGCCGAGACCGGCGACGGGAATGATGCTGAGATAAATCTTCGACTTCTTGAACCGCACCTTGAGCGGCAGGCGGTGGATCCACCCGTGATGGCCGGGGCGGCGCAGCGGCATGGCCTCGTTGCGCTTGGCGCGCCGCAGCGCATTGATGCTTTCGGCCAGCATGAGCGAGCCGACGGAGCCGAGCAGCAGCACATAGGCGAGCGAGATCACCAGATCGAGCTGGCCGATGCGGCGCAGGGCGGCGAAGATCCAGATGCCGAGCGTCGCGCCCGCCAGACCTCCGAGCAGGAGGACAGTGCCGAGCTTGATATCGATGGTGCCGCGGCGGAAATGGGTGATGGCGCCGGAGATGGAGGAGGCCACGACCTGATTGGCGCCGGTGGCGACGGCAACGACCGGCGGGATGTTGTAGAAGATCAGCAGCGGCGTGATGAGGAAGCCGCCACCGACGCCGAACATGCCGGAGAGGAAGCCGACGGCCGCCCCCATACCGAGGATGATCAGCACGTTCACCGACAGTTCCGCAATGGGCAGGTAGATCGTCACGGCCGGACCTCGAACGTCGAACGGAGCGGCGCAGCTTGTTGACGCTCCCAAACGAAGGCAGCGCGCGCCGGAAGGCCGCGCCGTTTGCCGCAGTATGCACCGGGCTGCTGCATAATGTCTAAACGACGTCCGATTTTTGTACGGCGCAACGCGCCGCACGCGACAGGCGCGTCGATCAGCCGTTGCGCTTCAGCAGCTCCTTGACGAGGGCGTCTGTGATGCGGCCGTTGGGCTCCTGACCGATCGATGTCTGGAAGGCCTTGATGGCGTTGACGGTCTTGGTACCGAGCGCGCCGTCCGGCGTCCCTGCATCGAAGCCGTTGTTGTTGAGAATGGCCTGAATGTTGCGGACGGCCTTCTTAATATCGACGGAGGACGTCTTGGTGCCCTTGCCGACCCATGTGTCGGGAACGGTGGTGTCGTTGCCCTTCGGATCGAGCGTCGCCGGCTTCCAGGCGGCGACCTTGGCCTTGGCGGCCGAGAGCTGGTCGGGAGACAGCTCCTTCTCCACCTGATCGCGCTTCTGTGCGGCATCCGTATCGCCATCGGCGGCCGCGACCGAGAACCACTTGTAGGATTCCGCGAGGTCCTTCGCCACGCCGTTGCCGCGGGCATAGAGGATGGCGAGGTTGAACTGGCTGTCGCGCAGGCCGAGATCTGCGGCCTTCGCAAACCACATGCTGGCGAGCGTGAAGTCCGGCGTGGTGCCGTTGCCGCTGGCCAGCATGACCGCGAGGTTGTGCATGGCATTGGCGTTGCCGCTTTCGGCCGCCTGCTGGTAGAGCGCACGGGCCCGGGCGGGATCGCGCGGAACGCCGGTGCCCTTTTCATAGAGGCTGCCGAGGCGATACTGCGCGGGAACCACGCCGGCATCCGCCGCGCGCTGGTACCATTCGGCGGCCTTGGCGAAATCGGCCTTGACGCCGCGGCCTTCGGTGTAGACCGCGCCGATCTCGAAGTAGGCCTTGGGATCGCCGGCGCGGGCCGCGTCGGCGAGCGCTGCGGGCACGATTTCGGCCGGAACCTCGACGGGGGGCGCCGAGACGGGGGTCTCTGCCACGGGTGTCTCGGCCGGAGCGTTTTCGGCGGCCGGTGCCGTTGCCTGCGGTTCGGGCTGCGATGCCACGGCAGGTTCGGTCGCCTCGCCCTGCGGCTGCAGCGAACTCAACGGTGCGACGCCTTCGTCCGACGCCTGCGGCGCAGGTTCGCTCGTGGGTGCAGCGAGAGCAGGGGCCGCGTCCGAGGAGGTTTCCGGCGCGGCATCGGCCGGGGCCGTTTCGGTTGCGGCCGGCGTTTCGATGGTCGTGACCGGTGCCGCCGCCTGCTCGTGCTTCATCAGCGTGCTGACGAGCGGATAGGAGAGGATGGCGAGGAGCACCGCGCCGACGGCCATGAGGATCGGGCGGCGATGACGGGCAAGAGCGCTCGGGGCGGCACCCGGACGTGCCGCCGTCCGGTTGCCGGTGTCCACTTCCTGCGCCGCCTGCTGGGCCGCGCGGCGGGCCGCCGCGATGAAATCGGACTTGTCGCCATCGCCGGAAACAGCCGGGTGTGCCGCCTGCCCGGCGCGGACGCGCTCCAGGATCCGCTTGACATCGGGCGTGCCGGAGCCGGGCTCGAGCAGCTGGTTGGCGGCGTCCGGATTGATGGTGTCCAGCGCATCGATCGACGGCGTCGGCTCGACGAACTGGCGCTCGACGGGGGCGAGCTGCTTGCCGCGCTTGCCCGAAAAGCGACCGGTGAGGCCCGAGAGAAGGCCGGTGCGGGCAGCCGGTGTATCGACCGAAACCGCCGTTGCGGGCTCGCGCAGGTCGGCTTCGGCGGCCGGCGACGCATCGAGACCGATGTCATCTGCGACCCGGTGGTCGCGTTCCCCCGGCATTGCGACGGTGGCGCGCATGTTTCGCGTCAGGTCGTCATAGCTGCTACCGACCTCTTCGCGCTCCAGAAAGGCGGGCGTTTCGGCGCGCGGCATCTGTGCCGCCGTCTCGCGGCGGCCGAAGGCGGGGGCGGGTTCGTCGCGGAGCGTGTCTTCGCGGGAGATCGGCGCGGAGGCGCGCTCCTCGATACGCTCCAGCTTGTCGGCGATGTGCACGAGCGTTTCGTGCAACGCCTCGAACGTGCGGGCGGTCCGCTCGTCGCTCGAGCGGCTGAGGTCTTCCAGCGTTTTCAGGTCGTCGGCCAGAGCCGAGATGGCCGCGATGTCTGCGATACCCGGGGCTGCCGACTGCGTCATGCCGTTGCGCGTATAGGCTTCCATCACGGCTTCGGCGGCCTGACGCGCAGCCTCGATGATGTATTCGTCGCTGGAGGCGAGATAATCCTCCAGCGCGTTCATGCGTCCCTCGACGTCGGCGGGCACGGCGGTGGCGACCTCGCGCGGCTCGCTGATGAGGAAGGAAAGATTGGCGATCTGGTCCTGCAGGCTGCGCAGCACCTGACCATCGTCGTAGGGTGCGGCATGCGTCTCGTCGAGACGCTGGGCGATGCCCGACAGCTGGTCTTCGAGGCGCAGAAAGCGGTCATCAACCAGCGGTGCCGGGCTGTCGAGGCCATCGATCCGGCGGGCGAGATCGTCGAAACGGCGCGCCAGCGTGTCGCTGACATCGCCAGTGTCGAGCGCATCGATCTTGGCAGAGATTTCGGCGAGGTGACCGCTCAGATCCGGCTGTGCGGAGGCACGCTCGGCACGCTCCATCATGGCGGAGAGATGATCGAGGCGCTCTTCGAGGCGGGCGGCGGCTTCGGCGTTGACCAGATCTTCCACGCGCGCGGACAGCGCTTCGATGCGAGAGGCGAGACCATTGTCCACGGGAAAGGCGAGATCGTCGATCTGGCGCGACAGGTCGACGAGCCGGCTTTCGACGCGGGTGACGCCGGGGCTGTCAGAGGCGGACGCCGTGCGGCCGCTGGCGACGATGGCGCGGCTGATCTCGTCCAGACGCGCATCGAGATCGGCGAACTGCTCCTGGAAACGGTGATCGTCCGGCTGCATGTGGCGGCCGATGAGGTCGATGGCCTGCGCCACGGCCACGAGCTTGTCTTCCAGCGCATAGAGCGCCGGACCGTTGTTCATGGTGCCGAGCTGCGACTTGATCTCGTCGAGACGGTAGGCCAGAGCAACGAGTTCGTCGTCGCGGGCGGCATCGAAGACGTTCAGCCGATCCTCGACGCCGGTCCAGCGGCTCTCCATGCGGCGCACGCTTTCCTCGCGGGCGAGACCGTCGATCATGGCGCGCATCTCGTCGAGATCGGCGCGCAGGGCCTTGCTGTCGGAGGTCGTCGGCTGGCGACCGAGATCGGCCAGCGAGAGTGAGAGGCGCTGCAGGTCCTGACGGATATCGTGTGCGAGCACATCGCCCTGCGTGGCGGCGGAGGCGATGCCGTGCATCTCGCTGCGCAGCGACGACATTTCGCGCGAAAGACCCTGCTCGATATCGCGCTTCAGATCCTGGCGAAGGCCGACCAGTGCCGTTGCGATGTCGCGGACGGCGGCATCCGGCATGGCGGCGGGTGCGGCCTGCGGAACGGGACGGGATGCGGCGCGTACCGGCTCGGCCGGCATCCGGGCGGAGCGGTCGTCGTCCAGCGAGCGACGCGGAGGCTGACGGTCGTCATAGGCGGGCATGACGTAGCGGTCGTCCGGGCGCGAAACGGTCGGGTTCGTTGCCGGGGCCGGGGCCGGGGTGGAGGGCGCACGCGTCTGGAACTGATGCCGCTCGGTCGCCTTTTCCAGACGGGTGGCGCTCAGCGCGCGCTGGCGCTGCAGAATTTCGGAGATGGCATCGGCGCGGGAAACGGGACGTTCGGCAGCAACGGGCCGCGCCTCGACGCGGGCGGCTTCCGGCGGACGGGCCTCGCGCTTGGCGGGCGCGATCAGGCCTTCGATCCGCGCTTCCAGGCCTTCGATCGTCCGGTTGAGGGCTTCCAGCGACGAGCGTTCGCCGTGTCTGCCATCGAGACGCTCGTCGGCCTGGGTGCCCATCCGGGGAGGAGTTGATCGCGATCCGTTCATGTGCTTTCGCCTCTTCGCCTGGCATTCCCCGAACACGGCTGAAGGATCAGGCCCCTTGCGCCGGTGGACAAGGCTGCGGACGACTCGGAACGGAACAAGCAGCATTGACCTCTCGCGCCACTTTCCCGGAACGTGGTAAACAAGCCGTTAACCGACGGGAGGATTTCGGTTTCCACCCTCGAAATTTCCGGATGCCGCCGCGCCCTTCACGCCAGATTGTTCGGGCAAAATGCCGCGGACGTGAATTTTGACGTTTACGCGCACGTCAGTTTTTAATAGAGTACCCTCATGAATGGCCTCATGAGGTTAGGCCCAGGGAGGAAGACAGTCGATGCCCATCTACAAGGCTCCGGTCGAGGACACGCTTTTCATTCTTAACGACGTGCTCGGCATCGAGCGCTACAACAATATTCCCGGCTTTTCGGACGTGACGCCGGACATGCTGGACGCCATCGTCGGCGAAGCCGCAAAGCTTGCCGAGGAAGTGCTTTTCCCGCTGAACCTCTCCGGCGACCAGGAAGGCTGCGTGCGCCACCCGGACGGTTCGGTCACCACGCCGAAGGGCTTCAAGGAAGCCTATGAGCTCTACCGCGAAAGCGGCTGGCTCGGCCTTGCCGCACCGGAGGAGTTCGGCGGCCAGGGCCTGCCCTACACGCTGCACACGGCGATCGGCGAATATATGTCGTCGGCCAACATGTCGCTGACGATGTATCCCGGCCTGACGCAGGGCGCGATCGCCGCCATCATCGAGCATGGCACAGACGAGCAGCGGGCCACCTATTTGCCCAAGATGATCGCCGGCGAATGGACGGGAACGATGAACCTGACGGAGCCACACTGTGGCACCGATCTCGGGCTTCTGCGCTCCAAGGCCGTGCCGCAGCCGGATGGCAGCTACAAGATCTCCGGGCAGAAGATCTTCATCTCCGCCGGCGAACACGACATGGCCGATAACATCATCCATCTCGTTCTCGCCCGCATCGAAGGCGCGCCCGAGGGCACGAAGGGCATCTCGCTCTTCATCGTGCCGAAGTTCATCGTGGAAGCCGACGGCACGCCGGGCACGCGCAACGGCGCGACCTGTGGCGCCATCGAGCACAAGATGGGCATCCACGGCAACTCGACCTGCGTGATGAACTACGACGATGCGACGGGCTACCTGATCGGCACGGCCAATCGTGGCCTCAACGCCATGTTCGTCATGATGAACGAGGCCCGCCTGGGCGTCGGTCTGCAGGGTCTCTCCGTCTCGGAAATCGCCTATCAGAACGCCGTCGCCTATGCCCGCGAGCGCCTGCAGGGCCGCTCGCTGTCGGGCATCAAGGCGCCGGACAAGAAGGCCGATCCGCTGATCGTCCACCCCGACATCCGCCGCGTGCTGATGACGATCCGCGCCTTCAACGAGGCAAGCCGCGCCTTCACGCTGTGGACAGCGCTGAAGTCGGATGTCGCGCATCGCTCGCAGGACGAGGCCGAACGCCAGACGGCGGACGATCTGCTCGGCCTCGTGACGCCGATCCTCAAGGGCGTGCTGACCGACCGCGGCTTCGACCACGCCGTCATGGCGCAGCAGGTCTTCGGCGGGCACGGCTATATCGAAGAGCACGGCATGAGCCAGTATGTGCGCGACGCGCGCATCGCCATGATCTACGAAGGTGCGAACGGCATCCAGGCGCTCGACCTCGTCGGCCGCAAGCTGGGGCTGAACGGCGGTCGCGCCGTGATGGCTCTCTTCAAGGAGATCGCCGACTTCTGCGACGAGAACCGCAGCGACGAGCAGATGACCGCCTATACCAAGGCGCTCAAGAAGAGCCTCAACGACCTGCAGTCGGCGTCCATGTGGTTCATGTCGAACGCCGTGGCGAAGCCCGACAATGCCGGTGCCGGTTCGACCGACTACATGCATCTCAGCGGGCTCGTCGTGCTCGGCTATATGTGGGCCAAGATGGCAAAGACCGCACAGGGGCTGCTCGCCTCGGGCGCCGGCGACCGCGAGGACTTCCTGAAGAACAAGCTGGTGACGGCCACCTTCTTCATGGACCGCATCCTGCCCGAGACGGCGCTGCGCCGCTCGCGCATCGAAGCGGGATCGGATACGCTGATGGCACTCGACGCCGCCGCATTCTGAAACTCAAGGCTGCACCTGACACTTCATCGCCTCCACGGATAGATCGACGGCTTCGAGCCGATTGGGAGAACGGGATCATGACTGACGTCTTCATTTACGACCATGTGCGCACACCACGCGGTCGCGGCAAGAAGGACGGCGCCCTGCACGAGGTGCCGACGCCCCGCCTTGCCGCGCGCATGCTGGAAGCACTGCGCGACCGCAACGGGATCGACACGAACACCGTCGACGACATCATCATGGGTTGCGTCGATCCGGTGTTCGAGGCCGGCGCCGTGATCCCGAAGGCCGCGGCCTTCGAGGCAGGCTATTCCAATCGCGCACCGGGGATCCAGATCTCCCGCTTCTGCGCATCGGCGCTCGATGCCATCAATCTGGCGGCCGGCAAGATCGCGCAGGGCGCCGATGACATCGTCATCGCCGGCGGCGTCGAGAGCATGTCGCGCGTCGGCATGGGCATGTCGGGCGGCGCCTGGTACATGGACCCTTCCGTCAACTTCCCCGGCTATTTCATGCCGCAGGGCGTGTCGGCCGATCTGATCGCCACGAAATACGGTTTCACGCGCGATGACGTCGATGCCTACGCCGTCGAGAGCCAGCGCCGCGCCGGCGTGTCCTGGGAAAAGGGCTATTTCGACCGGTCCGTCGTTCCGGTGAAGGACCAGAACGGCATCGTCATCCTCGCCAAGGACGAGCATATGCGTCCGACGACGACGATGCAGAACCTTGCGAGCCTCAACCCCTCCTTCCAGATGCCGGGCGAGATGGGCGGCTTCGAGGCCGTCGGCATTCAGGCGCATCCGGAAATCGAGAAGATCAACTACGTCCACCATGCCGGCAACTCGTCGGGCATCGTGGATGGGGCCGGCCTCGTGCTGCTCGGCTCCAAGGCCGGCGGCGAAAGCCTCGGCGCCAGGCCCCGCGCCCGCATCAAGGCCTTTGCCAACATCGGCTCCGACCCGGCGCTGATGCTGACCGGCCCTGTGGACGTGACGGAAAAGCTTCTGAAGCGTGCTGGCATGACGATCGGCGATATCGACCTGTTCGAGCTGAACGAGGCCTTTGCCGCCGTGGTCCTGCGCTATCTCCAGGCGTTCGACATCTCGCACGACATCATGAACGTCAATGGCGGTGCGATCGCGCTCGGCCATCCGCTCGGCGCCACCGGCGCGATGATCCTCGGCACGGTGCTCGACGAGCTGGAGCGCCGCGACCTGAACACCGCCCTCGTCACGCTCTGCATCGGCGCGGGCATGGGCACCGCGACGATCATCGAACGCGTCTGATTTCGATCGGCCGGCGGGAAGGATGACGGAGTGGGTCAGAACGAGACGAACCGGCATTTCGAACTGCGTGATCTGGACGAGACCATGCGGGGCGCCCACGAGGCGGCGTCCCGCGTGATCTCAAAAAAGGAAGCTGCGCAGCGGGCCAAAGGAAGTGCTGTCGGCTTTCTTCTCACGCTGCTCGTCATCGCTGGCGTCGTCGTCTTTCTTTACTTTCAGTGATCTGGACCTAGAGGCCTCATGCCTCGGCCGATAGCGGCTTCTATAGACACCTTTCAGGGAGAGGAACCTGCCATGACCTACACCAATTTCACCATCGAAACGGACGCCGACGGCATCGCTCTCGTGACCTGGGACATGCCGGACAAGTCGATGAACGTGTTCACGGCCGAGGTCCTGCGGGAACTCGCTGCCGTCAACGACGCGGTCGTGAAGGACGAGGCCGTCAAGGGCGTCGTCTTCACCTCGGGCAAGTCGACCTTCTCGGGCGGCGCCGACCTGTCGATGATCAAGGGCATGTTCACCTTCCAGGCGGAGGAGAAGACCAAGAACCCCGACACCGCGGCGCAGAAGCTGTTCGAGCTTTGCGGCGAGATGACGGGCCTGTTCCGCAAGATCGAGACCTCCGGCAAGCCGTGGGTTTCCGCCATCAACGGCACCTGCATGGGCGGTGCCTTCGAGCTGTCGCTCGCCTGCCACGGCCGCGTGGCCTCCAATTCCAAGGCGGTCAAGATCGCCCTGCCCGAGGTCAAGGTCGGGATCTTCCCCGGCGCCGGTGGCACGCAGCGCGTGCCCCGTCTGACCAATGCACAGGATGCGCTGCAGATGATGACGACGGGGCAGACGCTGACGCCGCAGCGCGCCAAGGCGCTCGGCCTCGTGCACGAGCTTGCCGCGCCCGAGGCGCTGATCGATGCCGCCAAGGCCATGATCAAGAACGGCCTGAAGGCGGTTCAGCCCTGGGACGAAAAGGGCTTCAAGGCGCCCGGCGGCTCCATGTGGAGCGCAGCCGGTGCCCAGCTCTGGCCGGCTGCCTCCGGCATCCTGCGCCGCGAAACCTATGGCAACTATCCCGGCGCGCTGGCCATCGTGAAATGCGTCTATGAAGGCCTCCAGGTGCCCTTCGACACGGCGCTGAAAATCGAACAGCGCTACTTCACGCAGATCCTGCAGACCACCGAGGCTTTCTCGATGATCCGCTCGCTGTTCATTTCGATGCAGGAACTGGGCAAGGGCGCACGCCGCCCGGCCGGCGTTCCGAAGTCGGACTTCAAGCATGTCGGCGTCGTCGGTGCGGGCTTCATGGGCGCCTCCATCGCCTACGTCACGGCCGCCGCCGGCATTCCCGTCACCCTCATCGACCGCGACATCGCCGCGGCAACCAAGGGCAAGGCGCATTCCGAAGGTTTGGTGAAGGACAGCGTGGCCAAGGGCCGCATGACGCAGGAAAAGGGCGAACAGCTGCTCGCGCTGATCACCCCGTCAGCCGATTATGCAGACCTGAAGACCGCCGATTTCGTGGTCGAGGCCGTGTTCGAGGACCGCAAGGTCAAGAAGGACGTGATCGAGGCCGTCGAAGCCGTGCTGTCTCCCGACGCGATCTTCGCATCCAACACCTCGACGCTGCCGATCACCGGCCTTGCCGAAAACTCCAAGCGGCCTGCCCAGTTCATCGGCGTCCACTTCTTCTCGCCGGTCGAGAAGATGATGCTGACCGAGGTCATCCTCGGCAAGGAAACCGGCGACGCCGCGCTTGCCCGGGCACTCGACTATGTCGCCGCGATCAAGAAGACGCCGATCGTCGTCAACGACACACGCGGCTTCTACGTCAACCGTTGCGTCTTCCGCTACATCCACGAAGCCTATGACATGCTGATCGAAGGCGTGCCGGCGGTGATGATCGAGAACGTGGCCAAGATGGCCGGCATGCCGGTCGGGCCCCTCTCGCTCAACGATGAAGTGGCGATCGACCTGTCGCAGAAGATCCTCAAGGCGACCGTCGCCGATCTCGGTGAACAGGCGGTCGATCCGGCGCATCTCGAACTCGTCAACAAGCTCGTCGACGACCTCGACCGGCGCGGGCGCAAGAACGGCAAGGGCTTCTACGACTATCCCGAGAAGCCGGCGAAGAAGCACATCTGGGCGGGTCTCAAGGATCTCTATCCGCAGAAGCCGGCGGACACGCTGGACGTGCAGACCCTCAAGCAGCGCTTCCTCGTCACCATCGCGCTGGAAGCCGCCCGCACCATCGAGGAAGGCATCGTCACCGATCCGCGCGAGGCCGATGTCGGCTCCATCCTCGGCTTCGGCTTTGCGCCCTATACCGGCGGCACGCTGTCCTACATCGACGGCATGGGCGCCAAGGCCTTCGTCGCCCTGTGCGAGAAGCTGGCGCTAAGCTATGGCGACCACTTCGCGCCGACGCCGCTGCTGAAGGACATGGCCGCCAAGGGCGAGACCTTCTACGGCCGCTTCGACCCCTATGCAAAGGTCGCTGTCGCGGCCTGACGATGACCAGCGGGCTGGGCGGCGCCCATGTCCCGATGGTTTCGCCCATGAAAAAGGCCGGCGCATTTTGCGCCGGCCTTTTCTATTTGGGACCCGTCTTTCCGGGGCAGAGCCGCAGAAGCGTGATCAGGCCGCCTGGATGGCGGAGACCTGCCACTGGGTGCTCGGCCGACGGAAGAAAGTCCAGACTTCGGTGGCTTCGGTCGGGCGATCCGGATCGCCTTCGACGACCTTGCCGGTGTCGCGGTCGCGGGTGACGTCGATGCTTTCGTAGCGCATGGCGACCGTTGCGAATTCGCCGGCGTCCTCGCGCCAGGATTCGGCCAGGTCACCCTGGAGAAGCTTGACGTCGCGGACTTCGTTGCGAACGCCCTTGGTCGCGTTTTCGCTCAGCTCCTCGGCGAGCCAGGACATGGCTTCCGGTGTCGTCAGGCGGCGCAGAGCACCGTAGTCTTCGGCGCCGTAAGCTGTCTGCACGTCCTTCAGCATGGCTTCGAAGCGCTCCAGATCGGCCGGGCCGATGCCGAGTTCATCCGAAACGGCTGCGGAGCGCGCCGGCTGGGCCTGCGGTGCCGGGCCGCCGCCGATGCGCGGGATGGTGAAGCCCGGGCCGCGCGAAGCTTGCGCATTTGCCTGTGCCGGTTCGTTTGCTGCTTCGCGGGCATAACCATTGTAAGGATTGCCGGCGCTGGCACCGCCGGCTCCGGCGCGACCGGTCGCCGGCTGCTGCTGGCGATTGCGCAGGAAGCGCATCAGCAGCATTGCAGCACCGGCGATCAGCGCGAGCTGAAGCAGCATGCCAAGGAAGCCGGCAGCGCCGCCGAAGCCGTTACCCATCATCATGCCGAGCAGGCCGCCGAGCGCGAGGCCGCCGAGCAGCGAACCGCCAAAGCCGCCAAAGAAACCACCGGGACGGCGCGCGGGCGCGGTCTGGGCGGCACCCGGCTGGTTCTGCGCCGCGTTCGGACGCGTGGACTGCGGGGTCATGGTGCGATCGATCGGCGCCGTGGTGTTCGGGGCCGTGCGCGTGACGGGCGGTGCGGAGAAGGTGCGCGTGCCGCGACTGCCGAAACCACCGCCTGCACGGCGTGCCTCCGCGAAATCCGTCGCCGTGATGACAAGCGTCATCGCGACCGCCGACAACACTGCAAATTTCTTCAATCCTGACATGCCTCATCCCCGTTATTGTTCAACCGGGTCACACGGACCCTCGTGCAGGATATATGGGCATGGATGCCGCGGGTTGAAAGGCTTTTGCGCCGCGTTCACGAAAACGGCATCGTCCGTGACGGAACAGCCGGGCGCCGCTCGCCTGTCGATATCAGAGGCGGCGCCATCGCATCCGTCAGTTCGTCAAGTCGTAGGGAGCACGATAGCCGCTCGTCTCCAGCCAGGCGATCAGAGCCTTGGGCTCGTCGGTCTGGATGATCGTTGCACCGCGATCGATCCAGAAGCCCCAGCTTTCGAGCGGCTTGCCCTCGACAACGGCGCGTTCGTCCCCGCGGCCGCCGGCCTGCATGCCGGGTGCGCGGTTGACGATCGTGTAGGTGTTAACCCACTGGTGCCAGTTGCCGCGGATTGCCGCCGCACGGGCTTTTGCGGAAAAGAGCACCCCGCCATCTTCCGTCTGCGGTGCACCGTCGGCATGCCAGTGGACGAGTTCCGCGGCCGGCGCGCCAAACGGTGCGATCGCCTTCGCCATGAACGCCGGGTCGTGCACCGCATCGTCGGCGAGGATGGGCAGAAAGGTGACATCGGGACCGATGGCGGTCATCAGCGCCTTGGCGTCGGCGATGCGCCTGTCGTTCCAGAGGTTTTCCTTGACGAGGATCTGCTCCGCCATCCCGAGGCGACGGGCGAGCGCGGCGACCTCCGGCAGGACGTCCGGCGTCAGCTTGTTGTCGATATTGACGAGGATACGTCCGCGCGTCGCGATCAGGGCCTGCTCGAGCGTCGGCACCGTTTCATCCGTCGCATGACCATCGGCCTCCACCACGAGGCGGCAGGTTTTCAGCACGGCCAGTGGCGTCGCGCGGGTCTCGCCCCGGCAGGTCGTGGTGCGATCCAGAAAATCGTCATGCATGAGGATCAGCGTGCCGTCGGAGGATTTGCGAACGTCGAGTTCGATCATCTCGGCACCGAGCGCGATGGCGTTGCGGATTGCATCGAGCGAATTCTCCGCCCGGATCATGCGGCCGTTTTCCTTCCAGCCGGTCCGGTGCGCGACGACCATGATGTGGCTGCGCCAGGCATTGGCATTCTTCAACCGGTCGAGAATCTGAGAAGTTCGCGTCGTCTCGATCGCCCGGGCGGGAAAGGTCGCGGCCACGGCAAGACAGCCAGCGAGTGTGGAAATGAGGAGACCGGTCCAGCGCATCGTGCAAGCCCTTTGGACGGTTGCGGGTCCACTGGGCTTAGAATCCGGCCGTGACAGCGCCGTGAAGCTGCGATGACGGAAGCATGAAGTGTCGTGGGGCTTAGCGGGACGCTTCGTTGGCCCGCATCGGCATGCTGTCGATCAGGCCGAAGAGCCGATCGGGCGTCACGGGCGCGTCCGCCCGCAGCTTGATACCGCCGTCCTTGCCGACGAGGATCGCCGTGAAAGGACGGTCCGCGTCAATGCCGGCGTCCGTGCGAAGCTCTTGCGCCGAGACCGAAGCCGCCGTGCCGAAAACCCGGTTCACCCTGTCGCCGAGAACCTTGAGGACGACCATGTCGCGGTCTGCAAGGGACTTCGTCTCCCCGGCGAGGAGCCGCCTCTGCTCTTGGGCACCGGGATCTCCGGGGCTTGCGAAGACGATGAGCACGCGGTTCTTCCAGCCGAAGGCATCGAGACCTGCGGCGCTGGCGCCCGATGTGTCGGCGGCGGCGAGAAGGGCAAGGGCGACCGTCTTGAGACTGCGGATCATGGGGAATCTCCTTCACGCGACAAACGCCGCGCCGAGGCGCGACGTTCCTTCACATCCCCGTCAGCCTCTGTGCGATCAGGCGATGAAGGTGTCGTAGAGCAGCTTGACGTTCAGCACGACGATGATCGTGGCGACCAGCCAGGCGAGCACGCCGACCCAGCGGGCAACCACAAAGGTGCCCATCTTCTCCCGATTGGTGACGAAGCTGACGAGCGGGATGACCGCGAAGGGCAGCTGCATGGAGAGCACGACCTGGCTCAGCACCAGAAGCTCGGCCGTGCCGCGTTCGCCATAGAGATAGGTGATGACGACGACCGGCACGATGGCGATGCCGCGGGTGATGAGACGGCGTGCCCAGTTGGGAATCGTCAGCCGCAGAAAGCCTTCCATGACGATCTGGCCGGCAAGCGTCGCCGTGACGGTGGAGTTGAGGCCGGAGGCGAGCAGCGCGACGGCAAAGAGCGTCGAGGCGATGCCGAGGCCCAGCAACGGCGAGAGAAGCTCGTAGGCCTGCTCGATTTCCGCCACCTCGGTGCGGCCATTGGCATGGAAGACGGAGGCTGCGACGATGAGGATGGCGGCATTGATGAACAGCGCCAGCATGAGCGCAATGGTGCTGTCGAGCGTCGCCCACTTGATGGCCTCGCGCTTGCCCGGCTCTGTGCGTTCGAACTTGCGTGTCTGGACGATGGAGGAGTGGAGGTAGAGATTGTGCGGCATGACGGTGGCGCCGATGATGCCGATGGCGATGTAGAGCATGGCCGGATTGGTGACGACCTCCGTCGAGGGCAGGAAGCCCTGCAGGACGGCGGCGACCGGCGGGGCCGCTGCCGCGATCTGCACGATGAAGCAGAGGGCGATAATGCCGAGCAGCGCCATGACGAACGCTTCCAGGAAGCGGAAGCCCTTCTGCATCAGATAGAGAAGCAGGATGGCGTCGAGCGCGGTGATCAGCGCGCCGGCGATCAGGGGAATGCCGAACAGCAGCTTCAGCGCGATCGCCGTGCCGATGACCTCCGCCAGGTCGCAGGCGATGATGGCGAGTTCGCAGGCGATCCAGAGGACGAAGCCGACAGGCTTCGGATAGGCATCGCGACAGGCCTGCGCCAGATCCCGGCCCGTGGCGATGCCGAGACGCGCGGCCAGCGCCTGCAGCAGAATGGCCATGAGGTTGGAGAGGAGAATGACGGTCAGCAGCGTGTAACCGAACTGGGCGCCGCCGGCGATGTCGGTCGCCCAGTTGCCGGGGTCCATATAGCCGACCGACACCATGTAGCCGGGGCCGACGAAGGCCAGAAACCGCCGGAACCATGTGCCGCCGGTGGGCACGGCGACGGTGGAATGGACATCGGCGAGACTCTGACGCCCCTCCTCTTCGGAATGGTTGAACCGCCAGCTGGAGCGGGTCTCGCGCTGGTTCAAGGAAAGGTCGGGGGTGGCCATCGGGGCAGTCTCCGGATGCGGAAAGACGTCAATGCCGGAAAGCTAGGGCAGGTCCGAACATTATGCAATATGCTATATTTCATCGATCTTGCTTTTTTCTGCAGTGCGGCGGCTTGGCCGCAACGCGGGAATTGTGGCGGTGGAAGAGCGGAGAAAGCCATTCGGCAAAATCCGGCTTGCATGCTAGACACGCAAAACACGATGCCATGCCCATCCGGCATGCAAGCTGAAAGGATCAGGAATACGTGGCGCGCCGAACCATTCCCCGCGCGGATCCCCTTCCGGACGCCGACATTCACTCCGAGGGCTTTCGCCAGACACGGGAAGCACGGCGCGGCGCTCTGGTCGAGGACTATGTCGAACTCATCGCCGACCTGATCGATGACGGCAACGAGGCGCGCCAGGTCGATATCGCCGCGCGTCTCGGCGTGGCGCAACCGACCGTCGCCAAGATGCTCGCACGGCTGGCGGCGGACGGCCTCGTCTCGCGCAAGCCCTATCGCGGCGTCTTCCTGACGGAGGCCGGACAGAAGATGGCAGCCGAAAGCCGCGAGCGTCATCAAACGGTGGAGCAGTTCCTGCGGTGCCTCGGCGTCAGCCCGGAGACGGCGCGCATCGATGCCGAGGGCATCGAGCACCATGTCAGCGACGAGACGCTTGCTGCCTTCCGCCGCCTGATTGCCGACCGTTCCTGACGCAGCCTGCTCTCGGCATCAGAGCCCGAGACACGACAGCATGATGAAGGTGGCGAACAGCACGAAATGGGTCATGCCTTCGATGGCGTTGGTCTCGCCATCATTGAGGTTGATGGCGGCGACGATCAGCGTGATGGTGATCATGACCGTCTGCACCGGCGTCATCGCCATGATGAACGGCTGGCCGGTATATAGCGCAATGGCCTCCATGACCGGCACGGTGAGGATGACCGTCGACAGCGACGCACCCAAAGCGATGTTGACCACCGACTGCATGTGATTGGCGAGCGCCGAGCGCATGGCCGTCATGATCTCGGGCGCGGCGGAAATGGCGGCGACGACGATGGCGGCGAGAACCGGCGGCGCGCCGGTGCCCTCCAGGCCCGTATTCAGCAGCGTCGACATGATTTCCGCGAGAACGCCGATGACGACGATGCCGAACACCAGGATGCCGATCGAGAGCGCCGTGCTCTGGGGCGCCTCGACAGGGCCGCCGGCGCTCTCGCGGCGCGTCTTGGGGTAGCTGTAGCTGAAGAAATAGCTATGCGCGCCGACCTGCATGCGCAGGAACAAGGTGTAAAGCATGATCATGGCGACGATGGTGAAGCCGGAATAGAGGTGCCACTTCGCCTGCGGTACGAATTCCGGCACGATCATGGAAATGCTCATAGCCGTGAGAATCATGACGCAATAGGTGCGACTGGAATCGTCGTTATAGGGCTGTTCGCCATGCTTCAGGCCACCCAGAAGGGCGGCGATGCCGAGAATGCCGTTGATATCCAGCATGACGGCGGAATAGATCGTGTCGCGCACCAGGGTCGGCGAACTCTCGGGCGAGCGCATCATGATTGCGAGAATGACCACCTCGACCAGAACGGCCGACAGCGTCAGGATCATCGTGCCATAGGGATCGCCGACCTTGGTGGCGAGGATTTCCGCATGGTGCGCCACCCGCATGGAGGCGAGGATGATGGCCGCGATAAGGAACACGGCGCCGGCGAGCGAGGCCACCTGCCCCATGCCGATCAGCGTGTGCTCGGCGGAAAAGCCGGCGATACCCGCCGCAATGGCAACGAGGATGAGCCGCTCGGAGCGGATGAGGGTGAAGAGCACGGCGCCTCGCTCGTCTGGATGCTGGACTGAGGCCCGGTCGGCCTGAAGGGGGTCGGAAAATGCAAGTATAGGTGCCGGCACACGCAATTCAATAAAAGTGCCGCGCGTGATAAACCAAGGATTATTTTCCTCGCATTCTTTACTTGATGCTGATTTTTGGCTAGTGTCCTGCCGGATAGAGGAGAGGCTCCGCTTCCCCGGACGTGTCATGCGGACACGTGACCGGGACACCGAGATTACCAGGATACCGGGACGATGCTGTCACATGAGCGTATCTGGCATGCGATAGACGCCTTGGCGGAGCGGCATCAGATGTCGCCGTCGGGACTTGCCCGGCGTGCCGGCCTCGATCCGACCTCGTTCAACAAATCCAAGCGCCAGTCCGCCGACGGACGCGAGCGCTGGCCTTCCACCGAATCCATCGCCAAGGTTCTCGACGCGACGGGCTCGACCATCGGGCAGTTCATGGAATTCCTGCGGCCGGACGGCGGCAAGGGCTCGAACGGCGTAGAGACGCTGGCGTCCTCTAACGCCATTCCGCTTCTCGGCTTTGCCCAGGCGGGCGCCGGCGGCTTTTTTGACGATGGCGGCTTTCCCGCAGGCCAGGGCTGGGATGTGGTCGATTTTCCCGCGGCTGGCACCAAGGCGGGCGTCTATGCGCTGGAGATCCAGGGCGACAGCATGCAGCCGCTTTACCGGGATGGCGATGTGCTCATCGTGGAGCCGGGCGCGCAAGTCCGCCGCGGCGACCGCGTCGTGGTCAAGACCACCGAAGGCGAGGTCATGGCCAAGGTGCTGATGCGGCAGAGCGCACGCGGCATCGACCTCCACTCCCTCAATCCCGAACATCCGAACCGCAGCTTCGACCTCTCCGAGGTGGAGTGGATCGCCCGGATCATCTGGGCGAGCCAGTAGGACCGTTTTCCTCATGCACCGTTTCCTGCTCCGCATCGGTGGTCCCGCGCTCTGCGTCGTCCTGACCCTCGGCCTGCTTCTGGCGGGCAAGTCGGCAATCACGGGCGAAGAGAGCACGGCGGCACCGGAAATGACGCTGGAGACGCCCGATCTCGGCGATGTCCCGACGATCGGCGAAGATCCTGACATCGGCGATATCGTTCCCGCCGATCCCGGGGCGGAGCCGCTGCCGTTTTCGCCCGAGGTGCCGCAGCCGGGCGGCGTCGTGACGCCGGGCCCCGTTCCAGAGCCGCCGCCGGCAGCCGGCGCGCGCCCCAGCGCCACGCCCGTCGATCCGGCGACGCTGGAGGAGACCATTCTCCGGCATCCCGTCGCTCTGTCGGCAGGCTTGGTCGATTTCGAGGGACGAACGATCCAGATCGCGGGCGTCAAGCCGCAGTCGGCCGAGCGGATCTGCCGTGCGACGACGGGTGACTGGCCGTGCGGCACCATTGCCCGCACCGCCTTCCGCAACTTCATCCGCGCCCGCGCCTTTACCTGCCAGACGCCGAAAGGCGGGTGGAGCGGGACGGCCACGGCGCGGTGCACGATCGGCACCGATGACCCCGCCCTCTGGCTGGCCCGCAATGGCTGGGCGGAGGTGGAGGGCGACGATACGGCTCTGACCGCTGCGGTCGCATCCGCAAAGACCACGTCGAAGGGCTTCTACCGCAGCGGCACGGAGCCGTCGGCGCCGTCGGCCGAGCCTGCGCCTTGATGTCGTTCGCGACGGACGGCTTGCGGCTGGAACGCCGAAGGATCGGCGGGTGTCTTGCAACGGGGCGGCTGCGACCATACGTCCGGAGCGGATGAACCCCGGAGATCGCATGTCCCAAACGTTAAACCACCAGGAAGCCCTGATCCACGTCATGGTCATGATGTCGGCGGTGGACAGCGCCATGAGCGACGAGGAGCTGGAGCGGATCGGCAAGCTCTGCCGCATCCTGCCCGTCTTCGACGACTTCGAGGAAGAGGACCTCTTGCCCGTGGCACAGCGCTGCGCGACCTTGCTGTCGGCACCGGAGGGGCTCGATATTTTGCTGGAACTGGTGCGCGAGGCGCTGCCGCCGCGTCTGTTCGAGACGGCCTATGCGCTGGCCGTCGATATCGCGGCCGTCGATCTCACTGTCCGAACCGAAGAGTTGCGGCTCCTCGCCTTGCTGCGCGACCGCCTCGGCCTCGACAAGCTCGTCTGCGCCGCCATCGAGCGGGGTGCACAGGCGCGTATGCGCCACTGAAAGTGCGCTTCGCACGCGCGATCAGTAGATGCCCGTCGGGAAGTATCGCAGGTAGATTTCGTTCAAGCGGCCGCTGCGGGACAGCTCCAGAAGCGCGTGATCGAGCGCCTGCGTCAGGGCCGGATCGCCCTTCCGGTTCATGATCGCCAGACCTTCGCCAAGGAAGTGCTCGGAGACGTAAGCGCCATCGACGAGCCTGCAGCAGGCAGCCGCATCGGGCGAAGCTGCCCAGAAGGACAGCTGCATCCCGTCCGAGAAGACCGCCTCCACCGTGCCCGTCTTCAGGGCCTGAAGCATGGCCGCGCGATCGGGAAAGGCCTGCGCCGTGGCTGCAGGAAAGAACGCCTTGAACATGGCCTCGTGCGTCGTGCCCGCGACGACGCCGACCGGCTTTGCCAGGAGCGCCGGCAGGTCGGTCTTGGCGACCGTTCCGGGCGGGGTCCGCGCGGCGAAGCGGGCGGGGAGACGCAGGAACGGCCGCGTGAAGGCGAAGCGCTGACGAAGCGCGTCCGTCATATCGACGCCGGCAAGCACAGCCTCGCCCTGCCCCTCCTCCAGCGCCGGCTGAAGCTCCTCGAAGGTCACCGCCTGTATCTGGCACTTCGCCTCGATCTCCAGAACCCGGCAGATCTCGCGCGCGAGATCGACATGGAAGCCGGAGAGCTTCTGCGACTGGTCGATGAAGTTGAACGGCGGAAAATCGACGGTGGTCAGGAACCGCAGGCGTGCAAGCCCGCTGAGATCGGGCTTTGCGATCCGCTCGCGGGCATCGAAGGACAGGGGCAATTCGCGCACCGGTTCCGCCGCGTGCACTGCAATATTCCCTATCCAGACCGCCGCAAAGATGATTAAGATTGTCCTAATGATCGGCTGAATTGAGACGTTCCGTTTCATTCTCATCAAATTCCGGCTTCCGGTCTTAACGGCCGACGCTGTCTGCGACGAGGTGTTCATGCGTGTCCTAGACTATCCGCCGCCGCCGGGAATGGCTACTCGAAGAGCGCGTCCCGTTCCGGAAAACACGCCTCTACCGACCTTTTCCGCGGATCTGTTGCGCGAAGGGCGTCTTCTCCTGAAACTCGGCATCGGCAAGCCGACGATCGCCCGGATGATGCTGCAGGCGCATGAGAACGGCACGACCGCGGAGGACGAACTTCTGGCGTCCGGCGAAATCGTCGATACGCTCTATTTCGAGGCGCTGGCGGATCTGCTGGGACTTCCGTTCATGGCGGACATCGATGCCGATCAGGTTCATGATGCAGAACCGCTGGATGCGCAGCTCGTCTCGCCGGACATGCTGCGTCTCTTTCATTCCAGTCGCCCGGCGATCACCGTCATCGTACCCAAACTCAACCAGATCCACGATCTCGCGCTGACGCTCGATCGACGGCCGGCGCTTGTCGATATCCTGGCCGTATCGACACCCCGCGCGGTGCGGACGGCGGCCTGGACGGCGGGCCGGGAGCGGCGCGTGCGCGACGCGGTGACCCTCCTTTTCGATGCCAGGCCCGTGCAGAGCGCCCGCATCGTGTTCTGGGGCAAGCAAGGCTTCTATGCCGGTCTCGGGCTTTCGTTTCTCGTCGTCTCCGCCTTTCTCACGCCGCTCGTCTGGCTGCTGGTCACGCATCTCGTGTTGACCACCCTCTATTTCTGCCAGCTTTTCCTGCGCACACGCGCCCTCCTCCATGTGAAGAAAGCCGTGCTGAAGCCGCCGTCCGCGCCGAGACTCGATACGCGCGCGACGGGCCCCCTTCCGGTCTACTCGATCTTCGTCGCCCTCTACCGCGAGACGGAGGTCGTGGCACAGCTGGTCGGCGCGCTCGATCGGCTCGACTGGCCCCGGTCGCGCCTCGACATCAAGCTGATCTGCGAGGCCGACGACGGCGAAACGCTCGCTGCCCTGGAAGCCCTGCCCCTATCGCCCGAATACGAGATCGTGCGTGTTCCCGCCGCCGCGCCGCGCACGAAGCCGAAGGCGCTGAGCTATGCTCTCCCCGGTGCGCGCGGCACGTTCCTGACCATCTACGACGCGGAGGACCGGCCGGACCCGGGCCAGCTGCGCGAGGCTCACGCCGTCTTTCTCGCGGCGGATCCGCGCATTGCCTGCCTCCAGTCGCCCCTGGTCGTCACGAATGCGAAGGCGGGATGGCTCAGCGCCATGTTCGCACTCGAATATGCCGCTCTGTTTCGCGGGCTGCTGCCCTTCCTGTCATCGGCCGGCCTTCCCCTGCCGCTCGGCGGCACGTCGAACCATTTTCGCGTGGATGCGCTCAAGGCGGTCGGAGGATGGGACCCGTTCAACACGACCGAGGACGCGGATCTCGGAATGCGGCTCTATCGCCTGGGCTACCGCGCGCAGATGATCTGTCGCCCGACGCTCGAAGACGCGCCAACGGACACGGCGGCCTGGTTTGCGCAGCGGACGCGGTGGTTCAAGGGCTGGCTGCAGACATGGCTCGTGATGATGCGGGACCCCGCCCTCCTCTACCGGCAGATGGGGTGGAGGGCGTTCGCGACCGCACAGATCCTCGTTGCCGGCATGATCCTGTCGGCGCTGGCGCACCCGCTGACGCTGGCCTTCCTGTTCTATCTCGGCTGGACGCTGCTGGCCGGCCATCTGTCGAGCGGAGACACGATCCTTGCCTCCGGCCTAATGATCCTCGACACACTCAACATCATCGGCAGCTACGCCATCATGATCCAGCTCGGTCGCAAGCCGATGGGCGCCGAGGAGTGGCGGGCCGTGGGCGGACGATGGCGGGCCGTACCTGCCTACTGGCTCATGATTTCCGGCGCGGCCTGGGCTGCCATCATCGAGCTTTATCGCAAGCCGTTCGTCTGGAACAAGACGCCGCACCGCCCGACAGGTTCATAGGACATAGCCCGTGGAAGCGGGCTCGCTTCAGGATCGGACGCGACGGCACGATAAGGACGCCGCCCTGCAAGCCGGCTACTCAGCGCCGCCGATTGGCCGCGGCTTGGCTGTAATAGACCTGTTTCTGCTTGTACATGTCGATATCGGCGCGCTTGACCAAAGCCTCCAGGCTTTCCGAGACCGCGCTGGTCGCGCGGCCCATGGAGACGCTGAGTGTTCCCGTGGGATAGAACTGGTTGTTGATCTTCAGGAGATCGTCGATGCTCTCGATCATCGCCGCCACCGCCGCCTCGTCGGCACCGGGCATGAGCAAGGCGAACTCGTCGCCGCCGATGCGTGCGGCGCGATTGGGGCCGCTGACCGCTTCGTTCAGCACTTCTCCCAGACGCCGCAACAGCGCATCGCCGGCATCGTGACCGCGCTGATCGTTCGCTTCCTTCAGGCCATTGAGATCGAGAATGACGACGGACACCGGACGCAGGGACTTCCGCTCGATCCGGTTCAGCTCCTCCATGTAGAAGGCACGGTTGTGCAGCTTGGTCAGGACGTCGTGCTTGCCGAGATATTCGAGATAGGCCTCGGCCTTCTTGCGGGCGGTGATATCGGTCAGGGCGACCTGGACCAGCGACCAATCGTCTTCGTGTCCGGGCAACACGGAGAACTGCAGCAGCACGAAGCGCTCGGACCCGTCGAGCGCGTAATTGACGACTTCGCGATGGTGAAGCAGATTGCCGTTCCAAAGCTCGATCAGCTGCTCGCGAAAATGCTGTTGCATGTTGCCGCGGAAGATGTCGGCGAGGCGGTGAAGCAGCGTCCGGCGATCGGGCGCCCCGAAAAGATCGAGCGTTGCCTGATTGACGTCGATCACGCGGATCTCGCTCATGCACTGCGTGACGAATTCGGGATGCACGTCGGTGAACACGCGGAAGTCCATGATGCCCCGCCGGCGCACGTCATCGAGCAGCAGTTTGATCCGGCTGAAATCTTCCACCCAGAGCGAGACCGGGGAGTGTTCGAAGATCCCCTCCGCATACTGGCGGCTCTCCCGCTCCGCGCGGGCCGCCGTTTCGCGTGTCGTCACGTCTTCCGTGGTGAGAAGCACCCGGGCCAGCGTCCTCTCGTGACCCGGAAGCACATTGCCCCTCAGCTGGATATCGAGCCTGCGGCCGCCCAGCGTGTAGTTGATGGCATTGCTGGCAAAGACGGACTTGCCGTCGAAGAGCTGGGAGAGCTCGCTGATGTGGCTGGTCAGCATGTCGTCGCGAAAGATGAGGCCAAGGTTTTCGACCAGATGATCGAGGTCGCGCGCCTCGAACAGCTCCAGCGTCCGCCTGTTGACCTTCAGCACCTTGATACGGCTGGAACAGGCTGCGACACGCGTGGGATCCTCGGCAAGGAAAGCGGAGATGTTCTCGACGCCTTCGCCACGCCATGTCTCGAACAAGGCCTGGACGCCGCTGAAATCCTCGATCCACATGGCGACCGGCGCCAGATCGAACGTTTGGGCTACATCGTCTTCCATCGTCACGAAATCATGGATCCTTGTTGAACCGATGCGTCATGTTTGACTGACCATGAGAGCCGTAGCCAAGAAAAGACGATCTTGCAACGCAACCTATGCTGCGCCGCACGCAAAACCCGCCATTTGCAGCATGGCCTCTGGCTCAGCGTGACATCGTCACGGCAATGTCACGCCGATTGACGGGAATATCACACATCCGTATGTTACCGCTCGCCGACGGCCATCGCTTTCGGAATCGGGATGGGAGGACGAACGATGGATTGCCTGCTCGGCATCGACAACGGGCTGACGGTGACGAAGGCCGTCGTTTTCCGGCCGGATGGAACGCCGATCTCCGTGGCACGTCGCCGGGTCGCGCAGTCGCTACCGCATCCGCGCTGGGTGGAGCGCGACATGGACGGGCTCTGGGCCGCCACCGCCGAGGCGATCCGCGAAGCGATCACGACGGCCGGCTGCCGTCCCTCCGACATCAAGGCCGTCGCTGCGACCGCGCATGGCGATGGCGTCTATGTTCTCGGCCGCGACAGCCGGCCCCTCGGGCCTGGCATCCTGTCGCTCGACAGCCGCGCCGGCACCTTGTCCGACGCGTGGAATGCGACGGAGATTGCGGCGCGGGCGCTCGAACTCACCGGCCAGTCTCCGCATGCTTCCGCACCCTCGGCCATCCTTGCCTGGATTCGCGACAACCAGCCGGAACGGTTCGCCGGCATCGGTCATGTGCTGGCCTGCAAGGACTGGCTGCGCTTCTGCCTGACCGGCACGATCGGCACGGACCGGACGGAGGCGAGCATTTCCTTCACGAATGTCGCGACACAGGCCTTCGACCGCGACGCGCTGGCGCTGTTCGGCCTGGATGCCTTGTGGAACGCGCTTCCCGACATGGCACCGTCGGCGGCGATCGTCGGCGGAGTGACGGCCGCGGCTTCCGCGCTGACCGGGCTTGTGGAGGGGACGCCGGTCGCCGCCGGCCTGCACGACGTCACCGCCTCCGCCCTGGGCATCGGCGGACACGAGGTGGGGCTGCTGTCGATCGTTGCCGGCACCTATTCGATCAACGAGGTGGTGACGGACCGGCCGGTCACCGATCCGCGCTGGCACTGCCGAAGCGCCATCGAGCCCGGGCAGTGGAACAACATGGCCGTTTCCCCGGCCTCGACCGCGAATTATGACTGGTTCCTCGACCAGTTCTGCCGCGCCGAGCAGAGCGAAGCCGCAACGAGCGGCATCGGCGTGCACGCGCTTCTGAAACCCGAACTCGATGCCGCCTTCGGTCGTCCGTCCGATATCCTGTTCCACCCCTACCTGTTCGGCTCGCCCTATGGCAGCACGGCCAGCGCGGGGTTTTTCGGCGTTCACGGCTGGCACGATCGCGGTGACATGCTGAAGGCCGTGCTCGAAGGCATCGTCTTCAACCACAAGGCCCATGTGGACGACCTGCGGAGCGTCATGCCGATCACGGAGGCGCGGATTTCGGGCGGCGGCGCGCGCAACCCGGCGCTGTCGCAGATGTTTGCCGATGCGCTCGACCTGCCGGTCCACGTGACTTCGGCGGATGAGGCCGCCGCCTGGGGTGCCGCGCTGACGGCGGGCGCCGCGATCGGCCTCTACGAGAGCCCGCAGGCTGGCGCCCGCCAGACGACGACGATCCTGCGCAGCCACACGCCGGACCCGGAGCGCCGGGCGGCCCTTGCGGCACGGTATACGCTCTACCGCGAGATGGCGGAGGCGATGCAGCCCCACTGGCGCGCCATCGAGCGGCTTGCGGAAGGCTCACGACGGGCGATCGCGACATGAAGGCCGACGCCCGCCGGGAGGAGATCGCCGACTATATCATGCAGGCCGGACAGGCCCGTATCGAGGATCTCGTCGCGCATTTCGGCGTGTCCCGCATGACGATCCACCGCCATGTCGACCGGCTCGCGCATCAGGGCGTGCTGCGCAAGCTTCACGGCACCGTCACGGTCCAGCCCTCCGGCCTCTACGAGAGCGCCTTCCGCTATCGCGAGACCGTAGGCAAGGCAGAGAAGGCGGCGCTGGCGCGTGCAGCGCTTGCCCATGTGGAGCCTGGACAGGCGGTGATGCTCGACGACAGCACCACCGGTGCCGCCCTTGCCGACCTCCTCGCCGGCGTGCGGCCGCTGACGGTGATCACCAACGGGCTCGTCTCCACCAACCGGCTGATCGACATCGACGACATCGAGGTGCTCTGCCTTGGCGGCACCTACCACCGCACCTTCAACGCCTTCATCGGCCTGACGACGGAACGCACCGTCGCAGCGCTCCGGGCCAATGTATTCTTCTGCTCGGCCTCGGCGGTGGATGGCGGCACGGCATTCATCCAGGACGCGCAAGTAACCAAGGTCAAGCAGGCGATGATGGCCGCGGCCTCTCGCCGTATCCTGCTGCTCGACTCGTCGAAGTTCGGCAAGGTCGCGCTGAACGTCTTTGCCGATCTCACGGCCTTCGATGCCGTGCTGGCGACGGACAGGCTGGCCGACACCGTCCGCGCCGATCTTCTGGCACGCGGCGTTCCCCTCAGCATCATCAAGACAGGCAGGACATCATGAGCGAAACCGTCAACGAGACGCGCTGGCCGGGCGGCATGGCCGAGCGCATGGAAACGATCGCGAGAACCGGCACCGCCGATGTCGTCATCATCGGCGCCGGCGTCAACGGCGCCGGGCTGTTTCGCGATCTCTGCGCGCAGGGGCTGACCTGCCTCATCCTCGACAAGTCGGATTACGGATCCGGCACCAGTGCCGCACCCTCGCGGCTGATCCATGGGGGCCTGAAATATCTGGAAACGGGCGAGCTGCGGCTGGTGGCGCAATCCACCTACGAGCGCAACCTGCTCCTGCGCAACGCGCCGCATTATGTGAAGCCGCTCGCGACCGTCATTCCGATCTTTTCCTGGACGAAAGGCGTCTGGTCGGCCGTGCGCACGCTCTTCGGAGCCAAGGGAACGCCGCGCAGCCGCGGCGCACTTCTGATCAAAACCGGACTGTCGATGTACGACGCCTATGGCGCGCGCCAGCGGGTGATGCCCCGGCACAGCATGGCCGGCAAGGCCGCATCGCTGCGCAGCCTGCCGGCACTCACGCCCCGCATCGTGGCCACCGGCACCTATTACGACGCGACCGTGACGCATCCCGAGCGGCTGGTGGCCGAACTGGTGCGCGACGGCCTTGCGGCCAGCCCCACCTCTGCCGCCGTCAATCATGCACGCCTGGAAAGCCGCGCCGGCGATACGCTTGTTATCTCCAGCCTCCTCAACGGTGCGCAGTTGCGCGTGAAGCCGAAGCTCGTGGTCAATGCCGGCGGGCCCTGGATCGACACGGTCAATGCGACGCTCGGCGAGACCTCTCGCATGATCGGCGGCACCAAGGGCTCGCACATCCTGCTGCGCCACGATGCGCTGCTGAAGGAACTCGCCGGCCGGATGATCTACTTCGAGGCCGATGACGGCCGCATCTGCCTCGTCTTCGACTATCTCGGCCGCGCGATGGTGGGCTCGACCGACATCAAGGCCGACCAGCCCGACAGCGTGCGCTGCGAGGATGACGAGATCGAGTATCTTCTGGACAGCCTCGGCAAGCTCCTGCCGAAGATGCAATTCGACCGCAGCCAGATCGTCTACACCTATAGCGGCATCCGTCCTTTGCCGGCTAATAATGTGAGCGATCCCGGCCTGATCAGCCGCGATCACGTGACGCCGGTGCTGGAGCCGACGGGGGATCGCCCCTTCCCCGTGCTGTCTCTGGTCGGCGGCAAGTGGACGACGTTTCGCGGTTATGCGGAAGAGGTGGCCGACACTATCTTGCAGCGCCTCGGCCGGTCGCGCACCGTTTCGACGGAGGCGATGCCGATCGGCGGCGGGCGCGACTATCCCGACAACGATGCGGCACGCCACCAGTTGGTGGCCGATATCACCGCGACATCAGGCCTTCCCCTTGAGCAGGCGGAAGCGCTGTTTGCCCGCTATGGAACGACGGCACACGCCGTCGCCCGGCACATCGCCGCGTCGAGTGCTGTCCCCCTTCCCGACGCGCCGGACCATGTCGAAGGCGAGATCGATTATCTCATACGCCATGAGCAGGTGGGACGGCTCGCCGATATCGTGCTTCGCCGCACGGCGCTCGCCGTTACGGGAACACTGACACGGCGCCTCCTCCGCCGGATCGCGGAGATTGCCGGACAGGCCCTCGCGTGGGATGCGGCGAGGATGGAGCAGGAGATCGAGAGCGTCAGCGACGAACTCTCGCGGCTGCATGGCGTGACCCTGGCGTAGTCGCCAGGGTTCATCGCTCAAAATTCGTCAATATTTTTTTGCGACTTCAAGACAATAAAAAAGGCCGGGGCGAAACCGCACCGACCTTCCTCATTCGCTTTTATCAAGTTGCCAGTACATCCGTGGTCAAATCGACGAAAGCTTGTATCGGACCCGAGAACATCTCTTATTTCGAAACGCTCGACCGGTTGCCGATGAGAGAGATATAGGGGCCGAATGTGACGGCTTCAAGTCAAAGCCGAATTTTCTTTGAGACATCATTCCGGCCGATCGACCGGCCCCGAGCCGGCTTGGAGCGGTGACGGATGTCTCCGGGTCGCACAGGAAAGGGCTGGAGCGGGTGAAGGGAATCGAACCCTCGTATTCAGCTTGGGAAGCTGCTGCTCTACCATTGAGCTACACCCGCCGATGCGCCAGACATCCAACAGATGCGGCGGCGTGTCAATCCTCAAGCGAGAATACGAGGCTTCGAAACGCGCTTATCAGCCGCGAAAATGCTTGGAAAGCTTCAAGCCCTGCGCTTGATAGTTCGAGCCGACGCCAAGGCCGTACAGGCCTTTCGGGCGCTCCATCATGTGCTCATAGACGAGGCGGCCGACGATCTGGCCGTGTTCGAGAATGAAAGGCACCTCGTGGCTGCGCACTTCGAGCACGGCGCGGCTGCCGGTGCCGCCCGCCTGCGCATGGCCGAAGCCGGGGTCGAAGAAACCGGCATAATGAACGCGGAACTCGCCGACCAGCGGATCGAACGGCGTCATTTCCGCAGCAAAGAGCGGCGGCACATGCACGGCCTCGCGCGAGACGAGAATGTAGAACTCGTCGGGATCGAGGATGAGCTCGTCGGCGCCGCGGCTGTAGAGCGGCTCCCAGAAATCGTAGATCCCGTGCGCACCCTTGCGGTCCACGTCCACCACGGCCGTGTGGTGCTTGCCGCGATAGCCGATCAGCCCGTCGGCCCCGGTTCCCTTCAGATCGATCGACAGGGCGATGCCGGCACCGGAGACGTTCGGCGTATCGCTGGCCACCAGCGTCTCCGTGCGGTGAAGGTCGAGAACCTCGCTCTCCGTCAGCAGCGCATGGCCGACGCGGAAGCGGATCTGCGACAGGCGCGAGCCGCGCCGCACGATGACGGGGAAGGTGCGCGGGCTGATTTCGAGATAGAGCGGACCGCGATAGCCGGCGGGGATCTTGTCGAACTCCTGCGCGCGATCGGTGATGACGCGGGTGAAGATATCGAGCCGGCCGGTCGAGCTTTTCGGATTGGCCGAGGCCGACATCGCAGCCGGAAGGTCGAGGCTTTCCATCAGGGGGACGATGTAGACGCAGCCCGTTTCGAGCACGGCGCCTTCGGTCAGGTCGATCACGTGGAGCTTCAGGCGATCGAGCTTGTCGGCGACGAGATGGCCCGGACCCGGCATGAAGCTCGCGCGCACGCGGAAGGCCCGGGCGCCGAGCCGCAGGTCGAGGCTCGCCGGCTGGATCTGGTCCTCATCCAGCGGTCCTTCGCTGAGAAGGCGGCCATCATCGAACAGCGAAGCGATTGCGCTATCCGCCAGAATGCCCGTTTCGCGCGCCATGCCATCATCCTTTTTTGAAGGCCGACAAAACCAAATACGGCCGATTGACGCAAGCGGGGCGAAGACGTATGGGAACTTATCCCGTGGTGATTTGGCCGGTCGGCTTGCAGCCACGTTAAACAAATGGCTAAAAAGACCGGGCTCGAACCGGTCTGCTTTACGCGACCGGTTTTTTTGTTTCTGGAAGGAGACAAGCGATGAGCACGGCAAACAACACCTGGCGCCCGGCGACACAGCTCGTTCACGGCGGCACCACCCGCTCCAACCATGGCGAGACGTCCGAGGCGATCTTCCTGACGCAGGGCTTCGTCTACGACACCTCGGAGGCCGCGGAAGCGCGCTTCAAGGGCGAGACGGACGGCTTCATCTATGCCCGCTACGGCAGCCCGACCAACGACATGTTCGAAAAGCGCATGTGCCTGCTGGAAGGCGCCGAGGATGCGCGCGCCACGGCCTCGGGCATGGCAGCCGTTTCCGCGGCCATTCTCTGCCAGCTTAAGGCCGGCGATCATATCGTTGCCGCCCGTGCGCTCTTCGGCTCGTGCCGCTGGGTGGTGGAAACGCTTGCGCCGTCCTACGGCATCGAATGCACGCTGGTCGATGGCCGCTTCATCGAGAACTGGGAAAAGGCGATCCGCCCGAACACCAAGGTCTTCTTTCTGGAAAGCCCGACCAACCCGACGCTGGAAGTGGTCGATATCGCCGCCGTGGCCAAGCTTGCCGATGCTGCGGGTGCCAAGCTCGTCGTGGACAACGTCTTTGCGACGCCGCTCCTGCAGAAGCCGCTCGAACTCGGCGCGCATGTGGTCGTCTACTCCGCCACCAAGCATATCGACGGACAGGGCCGCTGCCTCGGCGGTGTCATCCTGTCGTCGAAAGACTGGATCGACGAGCATCTGCACGACTACTTCCGCCACACGGGCCCTGCCCTGTCGCCGTTCAATGCCTGGACGCTGCTGAAGGGCATCGAAACCCTGCCGCTGCGCGTGCGCCAGCAGAGCGAGAATGCGGCGAAGGTCGCCGATTTCCTGGCCGAGCAGAGCCAGGTTGCCCGCGTCATCTATCCCGGCCGGAAGGACCACCCGCAGGCCGACATCATCGCGCGGCAGATGAAGGGCGGCTCCACGCTGGTCTGCTTCGAGATGAAGGGCGGCAAGGAGGCGGCGTTCGCGCTGCAGAACGCTCTGGAGATCGTCAAGATCTCCAACAATCTCGGCGATGCCAAGAGCCTGATCACGCATCCCGCGACGACGACGCACAAAAACCTCGCCGAAGACGCCCGCGCCGAACTCGGCATTTCCGACGGCACCGTGCGCCTCTCCGCCGGCATCGAGGACAGTGACGACCTGATCGAGGATTTCGCCCGGGCGCTCAAGGCCGTCTCGGCCTGAGCCAACCCGTCCGCGATCGCTGTAGACCCTGAAATCGCGCCGCACCGGCGCGATTTTTCTTTGTCCCGCGCTGCAACACACTTTTCGCGCGCGTTATTCTTCGGGAAACCATCTGGCCGTAGACTGAGTTCAGCGACTGGAAAGGTTTTGCATCATGTATCGCGCGCTGACACGGGACATCGAGGTCACCGTAGAGCCCTACTATCTCGAGGATCAGTCCGATCCCGAAGATGGGCGCTACGTCTGGGGCTACCGGATCCTGATCTCCAACCGCTCCGTCAAGACGGTGCGGCTGATGACGCGCTACTGGCATATCACCGACGAGAACGGACAGGTGGACGAGGTGAACGGCCCCGGCGTGATCGGCGAACAGCCCATCCTGAACCCGGGCGATACGTTCGAATACTCCTCCGGCTGTCCGCTCGACACGCCATCCGGCGTCATGTTCGGCCATTACGCGATGGAGACGCCGGACGGCGAGACCTTCACGGTGGACATTCCCGCCTTCTCGCTCGACCTGCCGGGCCTGAGCCGCACGCTGAACTGACCCCCGGCGGGAAGAGCCGGGAGCCTGCCTCTCGGCGCGCGTTTCGCGAGCCGACTACTGCGGACGGACTTCCGTCGCCTCAAACGTGTAGGTGGTCGAGCAGAACTCGCAGGTCACCGAGATGACACCATCCTCCACCGTGCTGTCGATTTCCTCCTGGCTGAAGCTGGCGAGGACATCGCGCAGCTTTTCGCGCGAGCAGGCACACTGGTCGTAGACGGCCTGCGGCGGATAGACCCGCACGCCCCGCTCATGGAACAGGCGAAAGAGGAGCCGTTCCGTGCCGACCATCGGGTCCGTCAGTTCGTCCGCGTCGATCGTTTCCACCATGACGCGGGCCTCGTCCCAGAGGTCGTCCACGCTGCCATCGAAGCTTTCGGCACCATCGCCGCCATGCAGGTCCGGCTGACGCATCCGGTCCGGCGCTTCCGGCAGGAACTGCGCGACCATGCCCCCGGCCCGCCAGCGATGACGCGGCTTGCCGTTCTCGTCGCGATCCAGAAGCTCGGCAACGCCGAGGCGCACCTTGGTCGGGATCTGCTCCGACTGGCGGAAGTAGACGCCGGCGATCTCCTCGAGCGAAGCGCCGTCGAGCGGCACGATGCCCTGATAGCGCTGGGTAAACTCGCCCTGATCGATGGTGAAGGCGAGAACACCTTCGCCAAGCAGAGCCTGCGGATCGGTTTCACCCTTCTCGATGGCGCTGGCCAAGGCCTCCTCGTCGTAGCGGGCATAGGCGCGCACCCGGTCCGGCGTCGAGAAATCGGCGACGACGAGATCAACCGGACCATCGCTCTTTGTCTGGATGATCAGCTTGCCGTCGAACTTCAGCGAGGTGCCGAGCAGAACGGTGAGCACCACCGTTTCGGCCACGAGACGCGCGACCGGCAGCGGGTAATTGTGACGCTCGAGAATCGCATCCAGCATCGGCCCGAGCTGGACGGCGCGACCGCGCACGTCGAGGCCCTCCACCTGGAAGGGCACGACGCGGTCGTCGCCCGCATAGCCGAATTCGCCGAGATCTGGTCCCTTGTCCACCATGTCCAACCTCCTGATGCAAGACCCGCCGCGGCGAGCCCGAACGCAGATGACAGCGCCCCGGACAGGTCCGGGAATCGCACGCCGCAACTCCATTCTATTGGATTGATATGAAATGCCAGCAGAAAACCGTGGCATCCGCTTGCCCCTAAATCGGGAGCCGGATGCCGCTTTTCAAGGTTTCAACCATGCAAGGCTAAGGGCGTGTGCTCAGAGCGCGCCCAGGCACCAGGCGAGGATCGACTTCTGGGCATGCAGGCGGTTCTCGGCCTCGTCGAAGACGACGGACTGGCGGCCGTCGATCACGTCGTCGGTGACTTCCTCGCCGCGGTGCGCCGGCAGGCAGTGCATGAACAGCGCGTTCTCATCCGCCCGCGCCATCAGGGCGGCATTGACCTGATACGGCTGAAAGACATTATGGCCGCGGGCGCGGTGCTCCTGGTTCATCGAGACCCAGGTGTCGGTCACCACGCAGTCGGCACCGGCCACCGTCTTTTCCGGATCGTGCGACAGCACGACATTGCCGCCATTGTTGCGCGCCCAGTTGAGAATCTTGTCGTCGGGCTCGGAGCCGAGCGGCACGGCCATCTTCATCGTGTAGCCGAAACGCGCCGAGCCCTCGATGAAGGAGTGCAGCACATTGTTGCCGTCGCCGGTCCAGGCGATCGTCTTGCCCTTCACAGGGCCGTTATGCTCCTCGAAGGTCATGATGTCGGCCATGATCTGGCAGGGATGCGTCGTATCCGTCAGCGCGTTGATGACGGGCACGGTGGCATGTTCGGCCAGCTCTAGAAGGCGGCTGTGATCCGTGGTGCGGATCATGATCGCATCGACATAGCGCGAGAGGACCTTGGCGGTATCGCCGATGGTTTCGGCGCGACCGAGCTGCATTTCCGTGCCTGACAGGAACAGCGTCTCGCCGCCGAGCTGCCGCATACCGACATCGAAGGACACGCGGGTCCGCGTCGAGGGCTTTTCGAAGATCATGGCAAGCATCTTGCCGGCCAGCGGCCTCTCGGCGGTTCCGGCCTTGGTCGCTGCCTTTCGCACCCGCGCATCATCGATGATGGAGCGCAGGTTCTCCGCCGACATGGCGGAGAGATCGAGGAAGTGCCGGGTATCAGCCATGGAAATGCGGTGTCCTGTCCTTGTCCCATCGGGGCTTCAGCCTCCGTGTGCGGGCATGGGTGTCGGTAATCCTAGGTTTCGGTTCCGTCTCGGCCTTAAGCCGTGGCGCGCTGTTTGACCGCCGTCAGCGTCTCGCTGGCGCGCTCGATGCGGGCAAGGCCCTCGCGGGCTTCCTCAGCGGTCGTGATCAGCGGCGGCAGCAGGCGGATGACGTTTTCGCCGGCGGGAACGGCCAGCATCTTTTCCGACCGGATCGCCTTCAGCAAATCCGCCGAGGGAACCGCTGCCTTGATGCCGAGCATGAGGCCTTCGCCGCGGATCTCCTCGATCACATCGGGGAAACGATCGGCAAGCGAGGCCAAGCCCTGGCGGAAGACGAGCGCAACGTCGCGGACATGCTCCAGGAAGCCCTCGCCCAGAACCACGTCGAGCACGGCATTGCCGACGGCCATGGCCAGCGGGTTACCGCCATAGGTGGAGCCGTGCGTGCCGGCGACCATGCCGGAGGCGGCCTCTTCCGTCGCGAGGCAAGCGCCGAGCGGGAAGCCCCCGCCGATGCCCTTCGCGGCCGCCAGGATGTCCGGCGAAATGCCCGACCATTCATAGGCGAAGAGCTTGCCAGTCCGGCCGACGCCGCACTGGACTTCGTCGAAGATCAGCATCAGGCCGTGTTCGTCGCAGAGGTCGCGCAGGGCCTGCAGGAAGGCCTTGGGCGCCGGGCGGATGCCGCCCTCGCCCTGGATCGGCTCGATCAGGATCGCAGCCGTCTCCTCCGTGATCGCCGCCTTGACGGCATCGAGATCGCCGAAGGGAACCTGGACGAAGCCCGGCGCCTTCGGGCCGAAGCCCTCGAGATATTTCGCCTGCCCGCCGGCTGCGATAGTCGCAAGCGTGCGGCCGTGGAAAGCGCCTTCGAAGGTGATGACGTGAAAGCGCTCCGGCCGGCCCTTGGCGAACTGGTAGCGGCGCGCGGTCTTGATCGCGCATTCCAGCGCTTCCGCGCCGGAGTTGGTGAAGAAGACCTTGTCGGCGAAGGTGTTGTCGGTCAGGCGCTTGGCAAGCTTCTCCTGGCCGGGGATCTCGTAGAGGTTCGACAGATGCCAGACCTTTTCAGCCTGATCCTTCAGCGCCGCCACCAGATGCGGATGAGCGTGACCGAGCGAATTGACGGCGACACCGGCGGCAAAATCGAGATAGCGCGTGCCATCTTCCGCCACCAGCCAGACACCCTCGCCGCGCTCGAAGCGCAGCGGCGCGCGCATGTACGTTTCGTAAAGCGGGGTTGCCTCGGCCATCGTGCCAATCTCCTCGTCCTGTCCGCGCGGGCTGCGGGAAGGTTCGATCTGTTTTGCAGAGACCGGCAGTGCCGGCCCGAAATTAAAAATACCGCCCTGACGGCGGCGAGCGCACTATCGGTATTTCAGGTGCCGCTGTCAACAAAAGTCCCGGAATTACAGCCTTGTCGCGCGTTTTTCGAGCGCGATGCTTTCTGGAGAAAAGGCCTTGCAAATATATCACGCGGTGACAGCAAGTTGGGGAAAACCCAAAAATCGATTCGGGTCGATTCCCCGGACTCTTGTCAGGGAGTCACCCCATCTCTAGGTTAGCAAATAATTGCTAGACGCATGCGGCGGACCTAGTCACCAAAAGAGTCAAGGCGTTGCAGTCTCGGAGTCATTCGGGGCGCGGTGAGGGATTCGTCCTTCATGAACGGCCTGGAACGGAGACGACCATGAATTGGACTGACGAGCGGGTTGAGAGACTGAAGAAGCTCTGGGCCGAGGGGTTGAGCGCGAGCCAGATCGCAGCACAGCTCGGCGGCGTCAGCCGTAACGCCGTTATCGGCAAGGTTCATCGCCTGTCGCTCCCGGGTCGTGCCAAGGCCGGTGGTGCCGCCCCGAGCGCGAACCGCCCGAAGCGTCCCGTCGTCGCCGCACGCCCGGCAGCCCCGGAAGCCGTCGTCGCCAACGCCGCCCCGCGCGCAGCACCGCTGCGCCCCATGGCACGCCCGGTCAGCACGATGAACGTGATCGAGGACTCCGAAAGCGCCTTCGCACCGGAAACCGCACTGACGGTGACCGGCAGCGGAGCGAGCGGCGCCACCGGCAGCAATGTCGTCGTGCCGATGTCGCGCAAGCTCGTTCTGACGCAGCTCACAGACCGCACCTGCAAATGGCCGATCGGCGACCCGATGAAGGACGAGTTTCACTTCTGCGGCAACGATTCGCCCGACAGCTCGCCCTACTGCACCTTCCACGCCAAGCTGGCCTACCAGCCCTCGGCCGAGCGTCGCCGCGCGCGATAGGCGCTCCAGAGATCCACGACGTGAAAGGCCTTCTTCGGAGCACGAAGAAGGCCTTTTTTGCGTTCTGGATGATGGAGTGTTCGCGCATGTCCCGAAGATGCGGCCGATCGACCGGCCTGACGCCTCCGGGAAACGTTGCGCTTCGGGCGGTCGGCGCGGGCTCAGCTTTCCAGCGAGTAACCCGCCCCGCGGACCGTACGGATGACATCCTGCATGTTGGAGAAGTTCAGGGCCTTGCGCAGGCGGCCGACATGGACGTCGACGGTGCGTTCGTCCACGTAGATATCGTGCCCCCAGACGCCGTCGAGAAGCTGCGAGCGCGAGAAGACACGGCCGGGCGAGGCCATGAAGAATTCGAGCAGGCGGAACTCCGTCGGCCCGAGGCGGACTTCGCGGGTCTTGCGGTGGACGCGGTGGGTTTCGCGATCGAGCTCGATATCGCCGCATTTCAGAAGCGAGGACAGAACCTCCGGGCGCGCGCGGCGCAGCATGGCTTTCACCCGCGCGATCAGCTCGGGCGTCGAGAACGGCTTGACCACATAATCGTCGGCGCCGGTGGCAAGGCCGCGGACCCGCTCGCTCTCCTCGCCGCGCGCCGTCAGCATGATGATCGGCAGGCGCTCCGTTTCGCTGCGCTGGCGCAGACGGCGGCAGAGCTCGATGCCGGAAACGCCGGGCAGCATCCAGTCGAGGATCAGAAGATCGGGCAGCCGTTCCTGCAGCCGCACCTCCGCCTCGTCGCCCCGGTTGATGGTGTCGACATCGAAGCCCTCGGCCTCGAGATTGTAACGCAGGAGAACGCTCAGGGCTTCTTCATCTTCCACGACGGCAATTTTCGGCTGCATTTCTGGACTCCGTAGTGTCCTTGTCACGCGACAAGGCTTTCGCCAGAACCCGAGGGCGGCGATCATCGTTGACAGTTTTCATGCGTGGCGGCGAGAGACCGCCGGATGGCTGCATACCTTCAGCCGAACGTCTGCCGGCTCCAAGACCGGCGGCGATGGCGCGGGAGCGGGCCGGCTCCCGCGCCCCGCGCTCAGGTGGCGAGTGCGCCGACCGTGTTCGACGAGTCGTCCTTCGGACGTTCGCCGAGCGGCTGCGCGCCGGTCGTCATGTAGTAGATCGTCTCGGCGATGTTGGTCGCGTGGTCGCCGATGCGCTCGATGTTCTTGGCGCAGAAGAGAAGATGCGTGCAGGGCGTGATGTTGCGCGGATCTTCCATCATGTAGGTCAGGAGTTCGCGGAACAGCGAGGTGTAGATCGCGTCGATCTCACCGTCGCGCTCGCGAATGGCCTTTGCCTTTTCGGCCGAGCGGGAAGCGTATACGTCCAGCACTTCCTTCAGCTGCATCAGCGTCAGTTCGGCCAGATGCTCGATGCCGCGGGCCAGCTGCCGCGGCAGGCTGGCGCTGGAGACGGCGATGACGCGCTTGGCCGTGTTCTTGCCGAGGTCGCCCACGCGCTCGAGATCGGCGGCGATGCGGATCGATCCCATGATCTCGCGCAGGTCGGCCGCCATTGGCTGGCGCTTGGCGATCGTCACGATCGCCTTCTCGCCGATCTGCCGCTCGGCATCGTCGAGCACGACGTCGTCGGAGATGACCTTCTGGGCCAGGCCCAGATCGGCATTGACGAGGGCGCGAACGGATTCGGCCACCATCTGCTCGGCAAGGCCACCCATTTCGGAGATGCGGCGGCTGAGGTATTTCAGGTCTTCGTCATAGACGGATGCGATATGGGTTGCCATGGATCCTGTCCTTGGAGTTCGGTCACGGGCGCAAGGCTGTCGGTCGGTCGACCGATCAGCCGAAGCGGCCCATGATGTAATCCTGGGTGCGCTGGTCATCCGGATTGGTGAACATCTTGTCGGTGTCGTTCTCCTCGACGAGATTGCCGAGGTGGAACATGGCGGTGCGCTGCGAGACGCGGGCGGCCTGCTGCATGGAGTGCGTGACGATCACGATCGTATAGTTGGCGCGCAGCTCGTGGATCAGCTCCTCGACCTTGGCGGTGGCGATCGGGTCGAGCGCCGAACAGGGCTCGTCCATGAGGATGACCTCGGGGCTGACGGCAACGGCGCGCGCGATGCAAAGACGCTGCTGCTGGCCGCCGGAAAGGCCGGTGCCGGACTCATGCAGGCGATCCTTCACCTCGTTCCAGAGACCGGCCTTCTGCAGGCTCTGCTCGACGATGGCGTCGAGCTCGGCCTTGCTGCGGGCGAGACCGTGGATCTTCGGGCCGTAGGTCACGTTTTCGTAGATCGACTTCGGAAACGGGTTCGGCTTCTGGAAAACCATGCCGACACGGGCCCGCAGTTCGACGACGTCGATCGAGGGATCGTAGATATCACCGCCGTCGAGCGTGATCTTGCCCGTGACCTTGCAGTGGTCGATCGTGTCGTTCATGCGGTTGAGCGTCCGCAGGAAGGTGGACTTGCCGCAGCCCGAGGGGCCGATCAGCGCCGTGACCGTGTTTTCCCGGATGTTGAGGTTTACGTCGAAGAGCGCACGCTTTTCGCCGTAGTAGACCGACACATCCTTGCCGATCATCTTGTGAGGGACAGCATTCATCTTCTGATCGACCGCCTTTTCGAGAGTCGCTTCTGACATCATGTTCATTGTTTTCTACCTCACTACCAGCGTCGTTCAAAGCGGCGCCGCAACAGGATTGCGCCAAGGTTCATGACCACCAGGAAGATCAGGAGCACGATGATCGCGCCGGAGGTCCGTTCGACAAATGCACGTTCGGCTTCGTTGGCCCACATATAGATCTGGACCGGGAGTGCCGTGGACGGTTCGAGCGGCGAGCCCGGGAAGTCGACCACGAAGGCCACCATGCCGATGAGAAGCAGCGGCGCGGTTTCACCCAGCGCATGCGCCAGGCCGATGATGGTGCCCGTGAGGATACCCGGCATGGCGAGCGGCAGGACGTGGTGGAAGATGGTCTGCATCTTCGAGGCGCCGAGGCCGAGGGCCGCGGCCCGGATGGACGGCGGCACGGCCTTCAGTGCCGCACGCGTGGCGATGATGATGGTGGGCAGCGTCATCAGTGTGAGGACGAGACCGCCGACGAGGGCTGCCGAGCGCGGCATGCCGGCGAAGTTGATGAAGATCGACAGACCGAGCAGACCGTAGACGATGGAGGGAACGGCCGCGAGATTGTTGATGTTGACCTCGATGAGGTCGGTCAGCTTGTTCTTCGGCGCGAACTCTTCGAGGTAGATCGAGGCGGAGACCCCGATCGGCAGCGACAGCGCCAGCACGATCAGCATCATGTAGAGCGAGCCGAGCGCGGCGACGCCGATGCCGGCGGCTTCGGGACGCGAGGAGGCGCCCGAGGTGAAGAGGCCCGTGTTGAACGACTTCGTCATCGCGCCGTCCTGCGACAGCGTCTGCATCCAGCCGAGCTGCTTGTCCTTCACCTTGCGGTTGGCCTCGTCCACCGTCACGTCGATCTGGCCCTTGTTGGCCGAGTCGATGTTGCCCTCGGCCAGCAGCGCCACCGGCACCGTCTGGCCGATGATGGCCGGGTTGGCGACGACGACGTCGCGAAGCTGCGTACGGGCGCTTGCCGAAACCATGTCGGTCGCCAGCTTGACGTCCGCCCGGTTGGCCGGGTCCAGACCCAGCTTCTGCACCAGCGCATCGCGCACCAGCAGCGGATAGTTCGCCGTCATCAGCTTGCCAGGATTGGTCGCCCGTTCGTTCTTCGGGTCGATGACCTGTTCGCTGAAGGTGATCGGCAGGACGATCTCGGTCTGCAGGAAGGCCGTGTAGCCCTTGGACACGACGGTCCAGAGCAGAAGGCCGAGGAAGAAGATGCCGATGGAGATCGCGCCGATGCCATAGGCCCGGAAGCGGCGTTCTGCGGCGTAGCGGCGCTTGATGCCGATATCGCGACGGGTGGATGCGGGACGCTGCGACGCACCGGCGAGCGATGAGGTCATGTCGGTCATTCGTACTGTTCCCGGTATTTGCGCACGATGTAGAGCGCGTAAATGTTGAGGCAGAGCGTGATGGCAAAGAGCGTGATGCCGAGCGCGAAGGCGACGAGGGTCTGGGGAGAGGTGAACTCCAGGTCGCCCGTCAGCTGGTTGACGATCTTCACCGTGACGGTCGTCATCGGCTCGAAGGGGTTGATCTGCATGCGGGCGGCGACACCGGCCGCAAGAACCACGATCATGGTCTCGCCGACGGCGCGGGATGCCGTGAGCAGAAGCGCACCGACGATGCCTGGAAGAGCGGCAGGAAGGACGACGCGCTTGATGGTTTCCGACCGCGTGGCACCGAGGCCGAGCGAACCGTCGCGCAGCGAGCCGGGAACCTGCGTGATGATGTCATCCGACAGGGAGGACACGAAGGGGATCAGCATGATGCCCATGACGATGCCGGCGGTGAGAACGCTCTGCGCCTGGATGAAGCTGGCATAGTTGCCGGTGACCAGGCCGTTCAGCTGGCCCGAGATATCGCGCAGGAACGGGCCGACCGTGACGAGGGCGAAGAAGCCGTAGACGATGGTCGGAATGCCGGCGAGGATTTCGAGCAGCGGCTTGGCGATCGAGCGCACCGTGTTGCTGGCATATTCCGCCATGTAGATGGCGGCGAAGAGGCCGATCGGCACGGCGAAGAGCATGGCGACGAAGGCGATGTAGAGCGTGCCGGCAAGAAGCGGCAGGAGGCCGAACTGCCCGGCCTGCCCCGCCTGGCCGGCGGCGGCGAAGCGCGGATCCCAGACCGTGCCGAAGAAGAACTCCATCGGCGACACGGAGGCGAAGAAGCGCAGGGCCTCCGACAGCATGGAACCGATGATGCCGACGGTGGTCAGGATGGCGATGGAGGATGCGAGGATCAGGCCGCCGAGAATGACCTGCTCCACACGGTTGCGGGCCCGGAAGCGCTGCGAGATGCCGCGGAGCGCCAGGAGCGTTCCGCCGATGGCCAGCAGCAGCACGACCCCGGCCATGGCGAGATGGCTGTTTGCCGTCATCCTGTTGAAGGTCGTGGCGGACTCGATCATCCAGGGCTCGCCGGCGCCAGCCAGCGGAATACCCTTGGCACCCATGGCGTCGCGAAGATTGATGGAGCCGCTGTCGAGCGCACTGCGCTCGGCGTCCGAGAGAAGGGCGAGACCGCGGGCAACCGACTTGACCTGGCCGAGCGCAAGCTGGGCAGGAGCGTTGCCCTGGTTCAGGACCTCTGTCGGAAGATGGAAGAGCACGCTGCGATCGATCATCGGCGGTGCGGCGACGAGCCAGACGGCGAGCACGACGAGCGACGGAAGCAGGGCCCAGATGGCAGCGTAGCTGCCGTGGTAGCCGGGCAGAGAATGCAGCGAGGATAGCTTGCCGCCGGCCGTGGCCATGGCCCGCGATCGCCCCATGACGAAGGCGGATGCGCCGACGAGCAGGACGAGGAGAAAGAGGAGAGAAGCGCTCATGGTCTGGGTCCCCCGGTCGTTTCACGACATCGCATGCTGCAAGATCGGACGCCGGCCATTCGAACGTTGGGGCTCCCGCACGGCGCTCAGGCGCCGTGCGGGGTGATCCTTAAGAGACCGGGTCTCCGGATCGGCTCCTATTACAGCAGCGTGCCGTCGGTAAAGGCCTTGCGGTCGGCTTCGCGCTCTGCGTCCGGTGCGGACACGAGACCATAGGCCGACAGCGGGCTTTCCGGGCCGACCATCTGGTCGTCGAGGAAGAATTCGACGAATTCCTTCAGGCCGGGGATAACGCCGAGATGCGCCTTCTTGACGTAGAAGAACAGCGGGCGCGAGACCGGGTATTCGCCCGAAGCGATCGTTTCCGTGGAGGGAACGACGCCGTTGACGGTCGCAACCTTCAGCTTGTCGGCATTGTTTTCATAGAAAGCGAGACCGAAGACGCCGATGCCGTTCTTGTTGGCAGCGATGCGGGCCAGGGTTTCCGTGTAGTCGCCATCGATGTCGACAGCCTTGCCATCCTTGCGAACGGCGACGCAGGTGCGGGCCTGTTCCTTGGCGTCGGCAACGGCCGCCTTGATGACGTCTTCGGCGCCGGAAGCCTTGCAGCCTGCATGAAGGATCTTCTCTTCAAAGACTTCGCGCGTGCCGTGCTTTTCGCCCGGGATGTAGGCGGCAATGTCGGCGTCCGGCAGGTTCTTGTTGACCTCGGACCACTTCGTGTAGGGGTTCGCGACGAGCTTGCCGTCGACGACGACCTGGGCTGCGAGGCCGAGATAGAGGTCCTTCGGCTCGAGCTTCAGGTCGGCATTGCCGCTGTCGGTGGCGAACACGATGCCGTCATAGCCGATCTTGACTTCCTGCACTTCGGTCACGCCGGCCGACTTGCATTCCGCCAGTTCGCTGTCCTTGATCTTGCGCGAAGCATTGGCGATATCGATGGTGTCGGGGCCGACGCCCTTGCAGAATTCCTTGAGGCCGGCGCCCGTGCCGCCGGATTCGACGACCGGCGTCTTGAAGTCGGGGAAGGTCTCGCCGAAGGTTTCGGCAACGATCTTGGCATAGGGAAGAACGGTGGACGAACCAGCGATCTGGATCTGGTCGCGGGCAGCAGCAGCGCCAGCAAAGGCGACGGAAGCCACCAAGGCTGCAGCAGTCAGTTTCAGGGCGTTCATGGAATTCTCCCGGATGGGCTTGTGTGGGTGCGCTAGAGTGTCAGCGCTCGCTTTCGCCGTTTATTCGCATCGGCCGTCATTCATTAGCGGCCGATGCCACAAGCTTTTATGTCAAGTTGACGAAAGATTTATGACAGCCCATCTCATTGAATTTTCTTGATTTTTGTTCCGAGAGCCGGATTCGTACGATATTCCGTCAGAAACGGACAGTGAAAACGGTTCCCTCGCCCAGAACCGAACGGACGATCAGCCGTGCGCGATGCCGGGTGAGGATGTGTTTGACGATCGCAAGCCCCAGACCAGTGCCTTTCTTCGAGCGGCTGGCCTCCACGTTCACCCGGTAGAAACGTTCGGTGATGCGCGGGACATGCTCGGCAGGAATGCCCGGCCCGTGATCACGCACCGAGACCTCGACCGGATCTCCCCCGCCGCCCGACACGGTAACCTCGACGGTCTTGCCGTCCTGCCCGTACTTGCAGGCATTTTCCATCAGGTTCTCGAACACCTCGATCAGCTCGTCGCGATCCCCCTGAACCACGACGGGCGATGACGGAATATCGAGCGAGATGGTGATGCCCAAGTCCTGGGCGAGCGGTCCCAGCGTGTCGCAGACATGGCTGAGCAGCGGTCCGATCGCCACCTCCTGCTCGGGAGCAATGTGGGATTTCAGCTCGAGGCGGGAAAGCGACAGCAGGTCGTCGACCAGGCGGCTCATCCGCGTCGCCTGCTCCAGCATGATGCCGAGAAACCGCTCATGCGCCTTCACATCGTTGCGCGCCGGCCCCTGCAGCGTCTCGATGAAGCCGCGCAGGGAGGCGAGCGGCGTGCGCAGTTCGTGGCTGGCATTGGCGACGAAGTCGGAGCGCATGCGATCGATGCGGCGCGCCTGCGAGATATCGCGATAAGAGACGACATAGACGGTATCGCGGTTTTCCGGCGTGGATGCCGGCCCGGGCTGAGCAGCCGACAGCGCGGCCGGCGCGACGCGAACGATATAGACGGCTTCTGACGGCAGACGCTCGGAATGTTCGATCTGGTTGATGCGGCCGGTGGCGATGGTTTCGCGCACCATATCGAGGATGCCCGGCGAGCGAACCCGGCCGGACAAGTCGGAATTGGCAGGAATGACGCCGAAAGCCTTCTCGGCGGCCTGGTTCTGGAAGAGCACGCGCTCATCCGGTCCGATGACGAGCACCGGCATGTCCAGGGCGTCGAAGCCGGCTTCGAGCGTCACCAGTTCGGCCTCGCCGGTCGAGGGCAGCGGCTCGATGGATGCGGGCGGTGCGGGTGCTGCAGGTTGCCTCAGGAGAGCGGCGACGAGGATGATCCAGAATGCGCCGGCAAGCACGGCGTGGCCGCTGGTCGCGCTCAGCCCGGCGCAGCCGGCAAGCGTCAGGCCGATCAGCCATTTCTCCGCCCAGATGCGGGTGGCCATCGTCCGCCAATATGTCGTTTCCTGCACGCGTCCTCCCGACTGTCGCTGCCTGCCGGAACGGGCCGGAGCCGACAGGCCCGTCCCATCACACCTGTTGGCCGGTGCGGCGACATGCAGCATGTAACCCGGCTTCATGACATGATTTTCACGGTGCGCTTGAAATCGCAATGGACTTATGGCCTGCTCCCCAGCCACGGCGGCGACCGGCCTTTCCGGCTCGGCCCCGCCCGCCACACGGGAGATGAGCAGCATGGACGACATCAAGCCGGTCGAGATCGTCATCAACGGGAAGACGCGCCTGTTCGACGTCGACACGCCGGAGCTGCCGGACTGGATCACGAAATCCGCCATGGCCTCCGGCGGCTACCCCTATGACAAGAAGCTGAACAAGGACGTCTTCAAGGCCGAGCTGGAAAAACTGCAGATCGAGCTGGTGAAGGTGCAGACCTGGCAGCAGGCGAGCGGCAAGCGCGTCATCGTGCTGTTCGAGGGCCGCGATGCGGCCGGCAAGGGTGGCGCGATCCACGAGACGCGCGCCTATATGAACCCGCGCACCGCACGGATCGTCGCGCTGACCAAACCGACCGAGACGGAAAGCGGGCAGTGGTATTTTCAGCGCTACGTCTCGCATTTCCCGACGAAGGGGGAGTTCGTGCTGTTCGACCGGTCCTGGTACAATCGCGCCGGCGTCGAGCCGGTCATGGGCTTCTGCACGCCGGCGGAGTACGAGCATTTTCTCAAGCAGGTCCCGCCCTTCGAGAAGCTGATCGTCGACGAGGGCATCGTGCTCTTCAAGATCTGGCTGGAAATCGGGCAGGAAATGCAGCTGATGCAGTTCCACCAGCGCCGCCACGATCCGCTGAAGGTGTGGAAGCTCTCGCCCATGGACATCGAGGCCCTGTCACGCTGGGACGACTATACCGAGAAGCGCGACCGTATGCTGAAGGAAACCCACAAGGGCAAGGCGCCGTGGACCGTGATCCTCGGCAATGACCGTCGTCGCGCCCGCCTGAACCTCATCCGCCATATCCTGACCCACCTCGACTATACCGGGAAAGACGAGAAGGCGATCGGCGAGATCGACCGCAAGATCCTCAAATCGGAACACCATTTTCTCAAGTCGTGATGTGCTGACGTCATCGGAAGGCGGCGCCGGGATCCGGGGCCGCCGTTCCCGTCACTGTCCGGGCAAGAGCCGGATGGCGTAAAGATCGAGGCTGCCGCCATTGGCGGTGACGTCGCTGTTGATCAGGATCCGGCCGGGGGCGTTTGGCGACATCGTCCGGTCGAAGCTGATCTTGAAGAGCATGTCGCTCTTCTCGTCGTTGACCGTGAACCGATGACGGCCGCAATCGCCGAGGGTCGCGAAGTCGCACTCCACGGAAAACTGGGTCGGCTTGCCGTTTGCCGACTGCACGCTGAGGGCAAGGGTCGAGGTCTGTCCCGACATGCGCTGCAGCGCCGACGCCGGGACGTCGATGGCGACGTTGCCGCTGACGTCGCCGGTACCCGATGTGATGCGCAACCGGGCTCCGCCCTCGTCGCGCACGACCTCGGTCCGGACGCGCGCCCCCGGCGCTACGCCGCTCGTCGCGGTCGGCAGATAGAGATCGATCCAGTCCGCCGTGAAACCCGCCTGGGCGCCGAGCGTTCGCAGGCCCGCGCCACCATCGAAATCCTCGGCGGCCACGGTCGGCGGCAGCGCCGGCTGGCCCTGCGGCCGCTCGAGCAGACCCGTGCTCATCACCCACCAGGTTGCACTGCCGACGGCTGCCACGAGCACGGCCACGACCATGAGAATGGAGGCGATCCGCCCGCCGCGGCCGCGGCGTCTGCGCGGCACCAGCGGCTCTGCCCCGGGTAGGCCGAGATCGTTGACGGCATCGCGCGCCTGCGCGCCCGGCCGCTTGGCATCGCGCACCGGCGCCACCATCGGCGTCGGCGCTTCGGTGAACGGCGCATCCTCGCGATCGCGGTGCTGCTCTTCGCGCTGCGACCGGACATCTGCACGCGGCCCATCGACAGACGGGGCATCGAACGAAGGACCGTCGCTGCGAGACGACGGACGCTCGGGGATCACATCCGCAAATCCGGGCTCCTGGCGCTCCGCCTCGCGCCCGCGCCCACGCGGCTCGGCACGGGAAACGCCGACAGTCGTCGCGTCGGGCTCGGCGGCAAATGCGGGATCTTGCGAAGCCGCCGGGGCGGGAGAGATCGGGGCCGGAGAGACGGGAGAGGGAACGACCGAGAGATCGCGAAGCGCCGCCCGCTCCTGCTGTTCGATCGCGTGGATGGTGACTTCCAGCCGATGACGCTGCTGGGCGACGACGGTTTCGTCAAGGACATTCTGCTTGCGCAAGCCGGCTTCGAGGGCATTCCGCGCCGACTGGTAGATCCGCGCGCGGGTCTCCGCACTTGCCCGGTCGGAGCGCTCCAGCGCCTGCTTGATGGCCGTTTCCAGTCCGCTCACGGTTACCCCTTGCCACCTTGGGCCTGCGTTTCGGGCATCCGTGAAGGTCGGCGCCGATAACAGGAAAGCACGTTCACTTTTCGGTAACGATTGCCGTCCCGTTACGCAAGTCCGCGAAAGGCACATAGGCGGGTATGAGCGCCTTTCCAGCATTTTCCACCAGGGTTCGCCGGGCAAAGCCGGCTTCAACCATCTGAAATGCAACGCATCTGGGGGATCGTGGTACAACCGATGTCGGATGTCGCGCGCGTGGGAAAAGGATGTCCGCAACGCCCCGGGGCCTTGCCACCGTCTGCCGTGAACATCCCCCTTGTCAGACCCGCCATCCCGCGGCTATCTTCCGTTTACGCAAACGTCAATCAAGAGAGAGCACCATGGCCCTGCCGCCGATCCTGTCCCGCCTTCGCATTCCCGTCGTGTCGGCGCCATTGTTCATCGTCTCGCATCCCGCGCTGACGATCGCCCAGTGCAAGGCCGGCGTCGTCGGCTCCTTCCCGGCGCTGAATGCCCGACCGGAAGCGCAGCTCGACGAGTGGCTGGCCATGATCACGGAGGAACTTGCCGCGCATGACAAGGCGAATCCGGACCGTCCCTCCGCCCCCTTCGCCGTCAACCAGATCGTCCACCGCTCCAACCGCCGGCTGGAGCACGACCTGATGCTCTGTGCGAAGTACAAGGTGCCGATCGTCATTTCCTCGCTCGGCGCCGTGCCGGAGGTGAACGCGGCCGTTCACGGCTATGGCGGTATTGTCCTGCACGACGTGATCCACGATCGCCATGCGCGCTCCGCCATCAACAAGGGTGCGGACGGACTGATCGCCGTCGCGGCCGGCGCCGGCGGCCACACCGGGGCGCTGTCGCCCTTCGCGCTCATCCAGGAGATTCGCAGCTGGTTTTCCGGCCCGCTCCTGCTGTCCGGCGCGATCGCCAATGGCGGTGCGGTCCTGGCGGCGCAGGCCATGGGCGCGGACCTCGCCTATATCGGCTCGGCCTTCATCGCGACGGAAGAAGCGCGGGCGAGCGACGGCTACAAGCAGATGATCGTCGACAGCCAGGCGAAAGACATCGTGGAAACGCCGCACTTCACCGGCGTCAACGGCAATTATCTCCGGCCCTCCATCGCCGCGGCCGGGCTGGACGCCGACAACCTGCCCGTGGCGGACGCTGCCACCATGGACCTCGAGGCCGCCGTCGGCACCGGCGCGAAAGCCTGGCGCGACATCTGGGGCTCGGGCCAAGGCATCGGCGCCATCACCGCCGTCACCCCGGTCGCGACACTCGTGGAGCGTCTGGAGACGGAATACAACGCAGCCCGCGCCCGCCTCTCGCTGTAACGGCTCCACCCTCTTCACGCGGGCAGCCACCCTGCCCGCGTCAGTTTTTCCCTCGACAGACGAAGAGACCGCTTGAATTCCCCGAACTTTGCAGGTATCAGCCCCTCACAACACAGGCTGAACCCTCTGGTTCGCCCGGTGAGCCGCTTTAGCTCAGGTGGTAGAGCACATCATTCGTAATGATGGGGTCGCAGGTTCGAGTCCTGCAAGCGGCACCATTTTTCTTCACCATATCGTAGCAGCAACTGGCATCTTCGGCTGCGTCTCATCGTGCCGTCGCAGCATGTCTGCGGCCGATCGGCTTATTGACCTATGCAAGCGACCGTCTGTCTGAAACAGGCTGGCCTTACCCGCTTCAAAAACAAAGGCAGAGCCGCGCGGGTGCGGCTCTGCCTTTGTGGGCGGTTTGTCGCTCGGTTGCCGTCAGGCCGCGGCGATGGCTTTTTCGATGTCCTGGACCGAGTGTCCGGTAAGATCCTTGTCCAGTTCTCCGACGAGCGCGTCGGAGAGGGCCTTGTGGTAGCCCTTTCTCAGTTCACCGAGCGTGCGGGGTGCCGCGATGATCACGAGCTTCTTGATCTTGCCGTCGAGGACGCGCTTGTTGAGGAGATCGACCACGCCGGCCGTGAAACCGTCCTCGTCCTGCTGACCATCGCTCGGGTTGGCCGCGCTGCTGGAATGGCGACCGCCCGAAGGGATCTTCGAGTCATCGACTTCGGCGTCGGGCAGGGCTTTGAGCTGGATGTCGGATGCCTGGCCCTCGTTCTTGAAAAGGACGAGCTTTTTGCCATCGGCAACGGCAACGACGGCATTCTGGGGAAGGTCCATGATAAACTCCATTGGCATGGCGCAGGGGCATGGCGGGTTTGCCGTGTGCTGCGCGTACCCGATAGAAGCACCCCACCCCGCTTTTCGTTCCGCTGCGCGTCGAACGAAACGATCGTTCGCCTTCCATCTACGCCGTTTCCATACCCGCCAGGAACGGCCGGCAGGCTCTGCTGGAAATCGAGGCCACTTGGCCGTGCGGGTATCCGATCCTGCCTCGCTCATCGGCAGCCTGGCGGCGCAAAGCGCCAGCATGAAACCTGAAACGCCTTCGCGCCGCGTTTAGTCGACCCACTCGTTGCTGAAGGTCAAGCGCGCCACGGTGATCGTTCGGCCCGTTTCGTCGCGCACGGTCAGTGCGATGGTGCCATTGCGGGTTTCCGGCATCTCGTCGCGGGCGATGTCGCCTAGAATGCGGGCGACCTCCATGGCGACGGATTCGCGGCTGGCCATTTCCTGGCCGTCTTCGTCCAGCACCGGACCATCTCCATTGTGAAGATCGAAGAAGTAGCGGCTCATCACATCTCTCGACGTTCTCTCTGCATTTGCGCCACGCTAAGCCCGGGATGACCCTTTTGTTCCGGCGCGATCGGACGGCCGGCGGTAAAACATGCGTCAGGCGGTGCCGTCCTGCTTTTTGCGCTTGCCGTCCTTCCGGCGCCGCTGTTTAAAATGCGCCGCGGCCCCGACGTGAAACTTTATCCTGTTTCATCTGTTGCTTTTTTCGGGTCGCGCGGCTTGTCTCTGCGGGTTCATTCTTGAAGGCCTTATCGTGATCGACATTCTCATTCAGAACCTCGCCAACCACGACATCGTGTCGGAGGATGAACGGAGCCTTCTGAAATCCCTTGCCGCGCGCGAGCGGTCGTACGAGATCGATGAGGACCTGGTGTCGGAGAACACGCGGCCCTCCTACAGCACGCTGCTGACCGCGGGCTTTGCGGCACGCTACAAGCTGACGCCGGACGGCACGCGGCAGATCACGGCGCTGCACGTCCCCGGCGATTTCGTCGATCTGCACGCTTTCCTCCTGAAGACGATGGACCACGGGATCATCGCGCTTTCGCCCTGCCGCGTCATGCAGATCGATCATGACGAGCTGGAGACCGTGACGCAGAAGGCGCCGCACCTGACGCGCCTGCTCTGGCTGAAGACGATCATCGACGGGGCCATTCACCGCGAGTGGATCGTCGCCATGGGGCGCCGGTCAAAGCGCGCGCATCTGGCCCATCTTCTCTGCGAGCTGCACATGCGCCTGCAGGCGATGGGGCTGACGCAGGATCTGAGCTTCCACTTCCCGCTCTCGCAAGGGGAGATGGCGGACGTGCTCGGGCTATCGCTCGTCCACATGAACCGCACGATCCAGAACTTGCGCAAGGACGGGCTGATCAGCTGGATCAACCATACGGTGACGATCCTCGACTGGGACGTCCTCCGGGAGATCGCGGATTTCGATCCGACTTATCTCAGCCTGACCGTGGAGCCGCGCTGAGGCGGATCATACCGGCCAGTAGACATCCGAGCGATAATCGTCGGGGATGCCGTCGAGGCTGGACAACGCCAGCGCGATCGCCATGATCTGCAGATGGCGGATATGGACCTCGCGCGGCATGTCGATGCCGGTTGCGAGAGACCGCGCGCGATGCTGCTCGTAGCCGAGCACGGACAGGCGCCGGCGCGCCTCCGCCTCGACATCGCGGACACCGACCGGTGCCGCACCGCGGTCGGCGTCATCCTTTCCGACAAGTCTCAGTCCCATTCTCTGCCCCAGGAAACGAACGCGTCCCCATGATGGCGGAAACGGTGTCGTTCTCAAGTCGCAGAAATGAGGAGCGAAACCTTGGATCGGGACGAGTCCCGACACTTAGGCCTGCTCGTTTTCCGGCACGTTGCGCCGCAGCTCGTCCAGCCACAGGCGGGCATTGCCGTCGGAGGGCGCGCGCCAGTCGCCGCGCGGCGAAAGCGATCCGCCGGAGGTGACCTTCGGGCCATTCGGCGAGGCGGAGCGCTTGAACTGGCTGGTCGTGAAGAAGCGGAACAGGAACGCTTCCAGCCACTTGCGGATGGTGGCGAGATCGTAGGCGCTGCGGCTTTCCTCGGGAAAGCCCGTGGGCCAGGCGCCGGCCCTTGCGTCATGCCAGGCATACCAGGCGAGAAACGCGACCTTGGAGGGCTTCAGGCCGAAGCGGGTGATGTAGTAGAGCGCGAAATCATGCAGCGCATAAGGGCCGATCTTATCCTCCGTGCTCTGGATCGCGCCCGTCTCGTCGGCCGGCACGAGCTCGGGCGAGATGACGGTGTCCAGAACGTCGGCGAGCGTCGCGTTCGTGTCGGAATCGAAGAGATCCTTGGCGATGATCCAGCGGATAAGGTGCTGGATGAGCGTCTTCGGCACGGAGGCGTTGACGTTGTAATGGCTCATGTGGTCGCCCACGCCATAGGTGGACCAGCCGAGCGCGATCTCCGAGAGATCGCCGGTGCCGAGCACCAGCGCGTCGTAGCGGTTGGCCGCGCGAAACAGGAAATCCGTGCGCAGGCCTGCCTGCACGTTTTCGAAGGTGATGTCGTAGACCGGCTTTCCCTCGGCGTAAGGATGCTTCAGGTCCTTCAACAGCTGTTCCGCCAGCGGCTTGATGTCGATCTCGTCGGCGGTGATGCCGAGCGACCGCATCAGTTTCCAGGCGTTCATCTTCGTCACGTCGCCGGTGGCAAAGCCCGGCATGGTGAAGCCGAGAATGCCGGAGCGCGGGAGGCCCAGCTGGTCAAAGGCGCGCGCGGCGACGACGAGGGCATGCGTGCTGTCGAGGCCGCCGGAGACGCCGATGCAGATCTTCTTGATGCCGGTGGCCTGCAACCGCTTCATCAGGCCCTGAACCTGGATATTGTAGGTCTCGTAACAATCCTGATCGAGCCGGGCGGGATCGGCGGGCACGAAGGGATAGCGCGAGATGGCGCGTTCGAGCCCGATATCGCTCCGATCCGGTTCGAATGAAAAATCGACCGTGCGGAAGGTTCGATCCGCGCGGTGCTGGTGGTTGGCGGCGTCGTTGAACGTGCCGGTGCGCAGGCGCTCGAGCAGCAGGCGATCGACGTCGATGTCGGCGACGCACATTTGCGGGCCGCTCGGGAAGCGCTCGGTCTCGGCCAGAAAGTTGCCGAGTTCGTAGATGCAGGCCTGGCCGTCCCAGGCGAGATCGGTGGTGGATTCGCCCGGACCGGCCGCAGCGTAGACATAGGCGGCAAAGCAGCGGCTGGACTGGGAGCCCGCAAGCTGGCGGCGCGTCTCCGCCTTGCCGACGGTGATGTTGCTGGCCGAGAGATTGGTGAGGATCAGCGCGCCGGCTAGCGCCCCGAAGTCGCTCGGCGACGCGGCGATCCAGACGTCCTCGCAGATTTCGATGTGGAAGACGAAGCCGCGCACGTCGCTTGCCGAAAACAGGAGATCCACGCCGAACGGGGCCATCTGCCCGGCCACCGCGATGGTCTCGCCGCGAATGTCGCGGCCGGCCGCGCACCAGCGCTTCTCGTAGAACTCGCGGTAGTTCGGCAGATAGCTCTTCGGTACGACGCCGAGGATGCGGCCGCGATGGATGGCAAGGGCGCAATTGTAGAGTCGGCCGTTCTTCGGGATCGGTGCGCCGACGAGGAGGACGGGCGAGAGCGTGCGGCTTTCCTCGACCACGCGGGCGAGCGCCATGTCCACCGCCTCGTGCAGCGCCGCCTGCCCCAGCAGGTCGTCGAGCGTGTAGCTGGAAATGCAGAGCTCGGGGAACACCATCAGCCCCACGGAGCGGGTATGGCCGTCCCTTGCCAGCGCGATCACCTGCTCGGCGTTGAACGCGGGGTCCGCGACCTCGCAATGCGGGGTGCAGGCCGCCACGCGAACGAAACCCTGATCATAGGCTGAAAAGAAATTCACCGGCACGCATCCCGTCTTCATCGCTGTCGCCGCCAACCTTACGGCAGGCGGCGGCCCGGGAAAAGGCTCTGCGCCCTGCTTTGCAGACCTATCAGACCTGCTTGATCAGCTTGGCGGTCTGCTCGGGTGCAGGCGTCGTCACCTCGTGCAGCCATTCGCGCCAGATGGCGACGATCAGGGCCATCAGCACGGGACCGACGAAGAGGCCGAGAAATCCCATCGTCTTCACGCCACCGACGAGACCGAAGAAGGTCGGTAGAAACGGCAGCTTGATCGGCCCGCCGACAAGGCGCGGACGAAGCGTCTTGTCGACGATGAAGAGCTCGATCGTGCCCCAGGCAAAGAGGGCGAAACCGGCAACCGGCGCACCGCTTGCGAGGAGATAGACGGAGACGAGCGTGAAGCAGAGCGGCGCGCCGCCGGGGATGAGTGCCATGAAGCCGGTGATGATGCCGAGGGTGACCGGCGACGGCACGCCGGCGATCCAGTAGGCGACGCCGAGCACGAGACCCTCGCCGATGGCGATGAGGCCCATGCCGGTGACGGTGGAGGAGATGGTGAGCGGCACGATGCGCGACACGCGCTCCCAGCGCATGGGGAGAATGCGCTCGCCGAGCTTGTCGAGTTGCGCCACGAACTTTTCGCCATCGCGATAGACGAAGAAGAGGGTGATGAGCATGAACAGCAGCGTCAGCAGCGAGCGGGCAGCGCCCGCCCCGACCACGAGCGCACCGCGATAGATGCTGCCGATGTTGGAGCCGCTGACCAGCTGCACGAGTTCACCAAGCGCGCCGGGATGCCCGACATATTTGGCCCATTGCACACCCAGCCAGGCACCGCCGAACGGCAGTTGCAGCACCCAGGCGGGCACGTCGGCACCGACGGAATTGGCCTCGACGGCCCACCCGACCCAGCCGCGGAACTCGTCGACCGCGTAGATGGCGGCGAAGGTCACGGGCGTCACGATGAAAGCGACGACGAGAATGATGGCAATCGTGGCGCCGACGGTGCGATTGCCGTTCACCGCCACCAGTAGGCGGCGATAGAGCGGCCAGCTGGCAAAGCCGATGACGACGGCCGCCAGAACTGGCACGAGAAAACCGTGAAAGAAATAGGCGCCGGCAAGAAGAATGAACACAAGCAGCCAGCGTGCCGCCGATGCGGGACCGACCAGGGCCGAACGATCATAGGCTGGACGCCCGAACAGCCGCGGCTCTGCAGGCTGGTTTTCCAATTCGCGATGGCGCACCCGGTACCTCCGTCAGGCTTTCGCCTGCAATTGCCTCGTCCACTCTCTATAACAGCCGAATGGCAAGCGCGGGATGACAATTCCACAAACAGAGCCAAAATATGGCGACGCCGGGAATGGGCGTCCGCGCGACAGGGCTCAGATGCGGCGCGATCCGCGCTCGACGGCGACGGAAACCGCGAAGATACCGATGCCGAACACGGCCATGACGGCGCCCACGAGGCCGGTGGAGGTCCAACCGTAGCCGGCGGCAATCGCCACGCCGCCGAGCCAGGCGCCGAGCGCGTTGGCAAGGTTGAAGGCCGAATGCATCAGGGCTGCGGCAAGTGTCTGCGCGTCGCCGGCAACATCCATCAGGCGGGTCTGCATGGCCGGCACCATCAGGAAGCCGAAGCCGATCGAGAGGATGTTGAACATCGCCATCGCGGGCGACTGCATCGTGGCGTAGAACAGCAGCAATGCTGCGAGATTGAAGACGAGGCCGATGCCGATCGCCTTGAGGAGCGACCAGTCGGCGAGCCGCGCGCCGATGATGTTGCCGAGGATCATGCCGGCACCGAAGACGGACAGCATCAGCGGCACGCTGGACAGCGACAGGCCCGCCACCTCCGTCAGGGCCGGCGTGATGTAGCTGAAGGTCGCGAACATGCCGCCACAGCCGATTGCGCAGATGCCGAGCGTCAGCCAGACCTGCAGCTTCTTCAGCGCGCCGAGCTCACGCAGCGGCGAGGATGCGGCATTGCCCCGGTCTTTGGGCACGAAGCCCATGACGAGCCCGATGGTCAGCAGGCTGATGCCGCCGACGATGGCGAAGGCCGCGCGCCAGCCAAGCGCCTGTCCGAACCACGCGGCGAGCGGGGTGCCGAGCAGCGTGGCGATGGTGAGGCCCATCATCACGCGGCCGATGGCGCGAGCCCGCTGGTGCGGCGCCACCATGCCGGCGGCCACGAGGGCGGCAACGCCGAAATAGGCGCCGTGCGGCAGGCCGGCGAGGAACCGGGCCGTGACCAGCAGGCCGAAGGACGGCACGAGCGCGCTGGCGATGTTGCCGAGTGCAAACAGCGCCATGAGCGTCAGGAGCACGGTGTGGCGGGCGTATCGCGCCGCGACGACGGCGATGAGCGGCGCACCGACGACGACGCCGAGCGCATAGGCGCTGATGACGATGCCGGCCCGCGGCACGGATACGCCGAGATCCTGGGCGACCTGCGGCAGCAGCCCCATGATGGCGAACTCGCCCGTGCCGATGCCGAAACCGCCCACCGCCAGGGCGACCTCCGCCATGGAGACGCCGCCGAAGCGGGCGACAGGGTGAGACGGAAGCGCGGTATCGGACATAGTGTTGACCTTGCGTCGAGACCGCAGCGGGTCCCAGGGAAGAGGGCGGCAGCCGGCGCGGGGACGCAGCCGGGCATATGCCGTCGTGACTGGCGTAAACCTTATCCGCCGCCGCCGCAAAGACTTGGTGCTTAGCCATGCGCTTACCGAAAGGGACCTATGCTTTTCCGACATGACTTATTGACGCTTACGTGTAGGTCATATAATTCTGAAGGCACTTGAAGACGCTGCTGAAGAGCATAGACTTCGAAAACCGGCCCACTCGGGAGAAGTGGGGCATCTGGAGGATTGCCGCGCGACACGAACGCCGGCGCAGGGAGGACGAACATGCCCGATACGGCCAGCCGGACACAATCGATGTTGCCTGACAGGCCCTGGCTTGCGTCCTATCCCGTCGGCATGCCGACGGAAATCGCGGCCAGCCCCTACACATCCCTCGGCCATATGTTCGAGACGTCCTGCGCGAAACATGCGGATCGACCCGCCTATACCTGTATGGGCACGACGATCACGTTCGGTGCCCTGGCCCGAACCGTCGACGCCTTCGCCGCCTATCTGCAATCGACGGGACTGAAACAGGGCGACCGCGTCGCAGTGATGATGCCGAACGTGTTGCAGAACCCGGTGACGATCTTTGCGATCCTGCGGGCAGGTCTCGTGGTCGTCAACGTCAACCCGCTTTACACGCCGCGCGAACTGGAGCACCAGCTGAAGGACAGCGGCGCGAAGGCGATCGTTGTGCTCGAAAACTTCGCCCACACCGTGGAACAGGTCGCCTCCAAGACCGCACTCCAGCACATCGTCGTCGCGTCGATGGGCGACCTGCTCGGCGCCAAGGGACTTCTCGTCAACGTCATCGTCCGCCGGGTGAAGAAGCTGGTGCCGGCCTGGTCGCTGCGCGGCCATGTGAGGTTCAACACGGCCATCGCCAAGGGCAAGCGGCTGACGCTCGCCAAACCCGAGGTCAAGGCCGCCGACATCGCGTTCCTGCAATATACCGGCGGCACGACGGGCGTTTCCAAGGGCGCCGTGCTGACGCATGCCAACCTTCTGGCGAATGCGGCGCAGATGAGCCTCTGGATCGAGACGGCGTTTGCCAACAAACCGAAGCCTAAAACTCTCGTTTTCCTCTGTGCGCTGCCGCTCTATCACATCTTCGCGCTGACGGTGAACGGGCTGATGGGGCTGGTGCTGGGCGGCCACAACATCCTCATTCCCAATCCGCGCGACATCCCGTCGCTGGTCAAGGAATTCGGCAGCCACAAGATCACGATCTTCCCCGGCCTCAATACGCTGTTCAATGCGCTGCTGAACAATGGTCCGTTCCGCGCGCTCGACTTCTCGTCGCTGGTGCTCACCTTCGGCGGCGGCATGGCCGTCCAGCGGCCGGTGGCGGAGCGCTGGGAAAAGGTGACGGGCTGCCCGATCAAGGAAGGCTACGGCCTGTCGGAAACCTCGCCGGTCGCCACCGCCAACCGTCTCGACCTGCCGGACTTTACCGGAACGATCGGCCTGCCATTGCCCTCGACCGAGATCGAGATCCGCAACGAGGCCGACGAGAACGTGCCGATCGGCGAGGTCGGCGAGATCTGCATCCGCGGACCGCAGGTCATGCCGGGCTACTGGAACAAGCCGGAGGAAACCGCGCAGGCGATTTCCCGAGACGGCTTCTTCCGCACCGGCGATATCGGCCGTATGAGCGCCGACGGGCTGGTCAAGATCGTGGACCGCAAGAAGGACATGATTCTCGTCTCCGGCTTCAACGTCTTCCCGAACGAGATCGAGGAAGTGGTGATGTCCTATCCCGGCGTTCTGGAATGTGCGGCGATCGGCATTCCCGATGCGCATTCCGGCGAAGCGGTGAAGCTGTTCGTCGTCCGTCGCAACCCCGACGTGACCGAGGCCGAGATCCGCGCGCATTGCAACGACAGCCTGACCAACTACAAACGCCCGCGCATCATCGAATTCCGCGACGACCTGCCGAAGTCCAATGTCGGCAAGATCCTGCGCAAGGAATTGCGCAGCTGAAGACGGCAGAGGGTGCAAGACGCCCTCGACGAATATCCCGGCGCCCGCGAAAATCGGGCGTCGAGGCTTGATTTGCGGTGACCAAACGCACTAGCTATCGCGGCTGATAAAAACCATTGAAAGCATGTCCGGACGGACGGCCCGAGGGCTCTGCCGGAACTGCCCGAGGAGCCGATGATGAAAGCGCTGGTCGAAGAGCTGAAGAGCACCGCCACCGAAACAGACGCCACCGATATCCGTGCAGCTTTTGCTGCCGATCCGCAGCGCTTCCAGCGCTTCTCCGTCACGCTCGACGACATCCTGTTCGACTATTCGAAATGCGCCGTAAACGCGCGGGTGCTCGATGGCCTCGAGGCCATCGCCAAGGCCGCACGCGTGGCTGAAAAGCGCGACGAGATGTTTGCCGGCAAACCGATCAACTTCACGGAAGGCCGCGCCGTTCTTCATCCGGCGCTGCGCAACCGTTCGAACACGCCGGTTCTGGTCGATGGCCGCGACGTGATGCCGGACGTCAATGCCGTGCTCGATGCCATGGGCGCGTTCTCCGACAAGGTCCGCAGCGGCGAACTGACAGGGGCGACCGGCAAGAAGATCACCGACATCGTCAATATCGGCATTGGCGGCTCGGATCTCGGCCCGGTCATGGCGACGCTGGCGCTGGCGCCGGAACATGACGGCCCGCGCACCCATTTCGTCTCCAATATCGACGGCGCCCATATCGCCGACACGCTGAAGCTGCTCGATCCGGAAACCTCCCTGTTCATCGTCGCATCGAAGACCTTCACGACGATCGAGACGATGACCAATGCCCAGACGGCGCGCGCCTTCATTGCCAAGGCGCTCGGCGAAGACGCCGTCGGTCACCACTTCTGCGCCGTCTCCACGGCTCTCGACAAGGTCGCCGCCTTCGGCATTTCCAGCGACCGTATCTTCGGCTTCTGGGACTGGGTCGGCGGACGCTACTCCATCTGGTCGGCCATCGGCCTGCCGCTGATGATCGCCATCGGCAAGGAGAAGTTCGGGGAGTTCCTGGCCGGCGCACATGCGATCGACGAGCATTTCAGAACCGCGCCGCTGCGTCAAAACCTGCCCATGCTGCTCGGCCTCATCGGCTACTACCACCGCAATGTGCTCGGCTATCCCTCGCGCGCCACCCTGCCTTACGATCAGCGCCTGTCGCGCTTCCCCGCCTATCTGCAGCAGCTCGACATGGAATCGAACGGCAAGGGCGTGACGCTTGACGGCACGCCGGTCGAGGGCAATTCCGGGCCGGTCGTCTGGGGCGAACCGGGCACCAACGGGCAGCACGCGTTCTACCAGCTGATCCACCAGGGCACGACAGTCATTCCGGCCGAATTCATGATCGCGGCCAATGCGCATGAGACGACGCTGCGCCATCAGCACGACCTGCTGATCGCCAATTGCCTCGCCCAGTCGGAAGCCCTGATGAAGGGCCGCACGCTGGAAGAGGCAAAGGCCCAGCTGACGGACAAGGGCATGGACGACGCCAAGGCCGACCATATCGCGCCGCACCGCGTCTTCACTGGCAATCGCCCGTCGCTGACCATCGTCTACGACAAGCTGACGCCGTTTGCGCTCGGCCGGCTGATCGCGCTCTACGAACATCGCGTCTTCGTCGAAGGTGCCCTGTTCAACATCAACTCCTTCGACCAGTGGGGCGTGGAGCTGGGCAAAGAGCTGGCGACGGGCCTGCTTCCCGTGGTGGAGGGCAAGGAAAGCGCCGAAGGCCATGACTCGTCGACCGTCGGCCTCGTGAAGGCGCTGCTGGCAGCCAAGGCGTAAACGCCGTCCCGTCTTCAGATCGGCCCATCCGATATGGATCTTCCCCTGCAGGGGAAGATCTCCCTACTGAAAAACGACGCCCTTCGAACAGGCAAAACTGTTGCCGCTCGGCGACACCGGCGGGGTTTCCGCTGACTTACCATTGTTTCCGGGAAACGTGATCGAATCACGCCTTGTGCCTGTACGGGCGGGGGATAGAGATCAGGTCTCACCGGGGCACTGCTTATGACACCGACCGATATCGCCGATCCATTCTCGCGCCGCACCCTCCTGCTCGGCGCGCTGTCCGCGGCCGCCACGGTGGCGGGTTGCACGACCTCGACGGGCGTGCGCAGCCCGCCGGTCCCGCCCGTGATCAGCCGCCCGATCCTGCCGCCGACGGAGGAAGAGCTCGCGGTGATGTATGGCGCGGTGGAGGATGACGGCATTCTCATCCCGGCCATCCCCTATCGCGAGATCGATCCGCGCTTCTACCGCCAGCGTGTCGCCAACACGACCGGCGAGCCGGATAACACTGTCGTCGTGGATACGCCCGGCCGGTTCCTCTACATCACCGAGCCCGGCGGCACGGCCATGCGCTATGGCGTCGGCATCGGGCGCGAAGGTTTCGCGTGGCAGGGCGAAGGCACTATCCACTGGCGCCAGCACTGGCCGCGCTGGAAGCCGCCGAACGAGATGGTCGCCCGCCAGCCGGAGCTCGCCCGCTTCTCGATCGAGAACGGCGGCATGGAGCCGGGTCTGAAGAACCCGCTCGGCGCGCGCGCCCTCTATATCTTTCAGAACGGACAGGACACGCTCTACCGGCTGCATGGCAGCCCGGAATGGCGCTCGATCGGCAAGGCCGTGTCCTCCGGCTGCGTGCGCCTGATGAACCAGGACATCATCGATCTCTATACGCGCGTTCCCTATCACGCACGTATCGTCGTTCATCAGTAAGATCATCGGCCGCGCGCCGGAGAATCGGCGCGCGGCATCTTTAAACGTTACAGGCCGATTTCGTAGGCCCAAGGCGGATTGGCGCCGGCACGCGAGACCGTGACGGACGCCGTCTTCGCGCCGAGTGCCAGGGCCGCCTGAATGGCGTCGTCGCTGAGAGTCGCGATGGCGTCCTTCGTGAGCAGGTTGTTCATCTTCAGCGACGCGAGGACGCCGGCGTCGAACGTGTCGCCGGCGCCGACCGTATCGACCACCGTCACCTTTTCGCCGGGCACGGACACCTTGCCGCGAACCGTATAGGCATCGGCGCCGTCGGCACCCTTGGTGATGACGACGAGCTTCGGGCCGCGGGCGAGCCAATGCCCGACCAGCGTTTCATGATCCCCCTCCTCGCCGAACCAGTCGAGATCCTCGTCCGAAAACTTGACGATGTCCGACATGGCGGCCATGCGCAGCATGCGCGCCTTATGCGCCTCGGCATCCTTGATGAAGCCGGGGCGGATGTTCGGATCGAAGGAGATCACGCGCTTGGTGTGCTCGCGCGTCATCAGCGCCTCGTAGGTCGAGCCGCAGGGCTCTGGAATGAGGCTGATGGCACCGAAATGCAGGGCCTCGCAGAAATCGCCAAGCGCCGGCAGATCCGCTTCCGTGATCATGCGGCCGGCGCTGTTTTCGTCGAAGAAGGCGTAGGTGGCCGAGCCGTTGACGAGCTTGACCACCGCGAGCGTCGTGTGCAGATCGGACGTCGCCGACGGGGCGAAATCCACATTGCTGCTCTTCAGCGTGTCGCGCAGGATATCGCCGAACATATCGCTCGACAGACCCGTAAAAAAGCCTGTGGGAATGCCGAGGCGCCCAAGCGCGATCGCGGTGTTGAAGATCGCGCCGCCGGCATAGGGCGCAAAAGCGGGTTCGCCGAGCGTGGATTCGCGCGGGAGCATATCGATCAGGGCTTCGCCGCAGCAGATGATCATGGGCTTTCCTCTTGGGGCATTAAGCGTTGCGGTCAATGGACGTGTCGGGCGGTCGGCCTTGCGACGGGCTCAGCCCGCCAGGGCGGAGATGCCGCCGTGACGGCCCGACCATTCGAGCGGCGCATCGAGGAAGGCCTCGACGCTCGCCAGCGTTTCCGGATCAAACAGCTTGTCGTCACGGGCGACGGCAAGCACATTGCGCCATGTGGCGATGTTGTGGAGCGTGATGCCCTTCTTGGCCATGTTGGCGCGGCCTTCGGGAAAGATATCGTAGTAAAACAGCGCCATGCCATGATCGACCACGCCGCCTGCCGCACGGATGGCGTCGATGAAGGTGAACATGGAGACACCGGCCGTCGTCAGATCCTCGATCACGAGGACGCGGGCACCTTCGGGCATGTGGCCCTCGATCTGGTTCGTGCGGCCATGGCCCTTCGGCGCCTTGCGCACGTAGATCATCGGCAGCGCCAGGCGCTCAGCCAGCATCGCCGCGAAGGGAATGCCCGCCGTCTCGCCGCCGGCGATCACATCGAATTTCTCGAAGCCCGCCTCGCGCATGACGGTGACGGCCGCGAAATCCATGACGGCGGAACGGATGCGCGGGTAGGAGATCAGCTTGCGGCAGTCGATATAGACCGGGCTCGCCATGCCGGAAGCCAGCTTGTAGGGCTGGTCGGCCCGGAAGTGCACCGCCTTGATCTCCCACAGCATTTTCGCCAGCAGCTCGGCCATCACGGCCTTGTCGGGGAAGGAAGTGGGGATCATGGTGCGGTTCCTCTTGATCGAAGGCTCAAAGCGTGGCGGCAGGCGGCGGCGGTTCCCGCGTCAGGACCTCTGCTCGCAGAAGGTGATACGGTTGGCGAAGGGATCGGTGACGGTGACCTCCAGCCCCCAGGGCACGGTGTCGAGACCCGGCTTCATATAGGCATAGTTGCGGCCGGAAAGCTCGGCCTGCAGCGCCGTCGCATCCCCAACGGGCACGAAGATGCGGGTGCCCGGCGTCGTGTCGCCGGCATGTTCGCTCAGATGCAGCCTCAGCGCATCCCGCGAGATCTGTGCATAGAGCGGCATGTTTTCGCCGAAGCGATGCTCCCAATCCAGCGTGAAGCCGAGAAAGCCGATATAGAACTCCATCGCCTTCTCCACCGAGAAGATGCGGAAGATCGGTATCGCCGGCTTGATCCCGGCCTCAGCGCGTGCGTCAGTCATGTGCTTGCTCCACGGCCCAGTGCAGCTGGAACATCGGGTCGAAGACGGTCACGGGGCCGGCGCCCGTCTCGATCTTTGCGGGATATTCCACCGGCGTGCTGCGGCGGGTGAGCGTGATCGTCTCGTCATTGACCGGCAGACCGTACCAGGTCGGGCCGTTGCGGGAGGCGAAGGCTTCGAGATTGTGAAGCGCGCCTTCCTGCTCGAACACATGGGCAAGGCAGCTCATCGTGTTGATCGAGGTATAGATGCCCGCACAGCCGCAGGCGCATTCCTTCAGCGGATCGACATGCGGAGCGCTGTCGGTACCGAGGAAGAACCGCGCGTCCCCGGAGGTCGCGGCCTTGCGCAGCGCCTGCCGGTGGACCTCGCGCTTGGCGACGGGCAGGCAGTAATAATGCGGGCGGATGCCGCCGACGAGGAGCGCATTGCGGTTGATGATCAGATGGTGCGTGGTGATCGAGCCGGCGAGGTTCGTCGCGGCACCCTTGATGTAGTCGACACCGTCCTGCGTCGTCACGTGCTCCATCGTCACCTTCAGCTCCGGCAGGCGGCGGCGCAGCGGATCGAGGACGGTCTCGATGAAGACGGCCTCCCGGTCGAAGATATCGACCTCGGGCGTGGTCACCTCGCCATGGACGCAGAGCGGCAGGCCGATCTCGGCCATGGTCTCAAGCACCGGCATGACCTTTTCGAGATCGCGAACGCCGCCATGCGAGTTGGTCGTGGCACCTGCGGGGTAGAGCTTGACCGCATGGATGAGCCCGCTGGCCTTTCCCTTGGCGACATCCGCCGCGTCCGTGTGCTCCGTGAGATAGAGCGTCATCAGGGGCGCGAAGCGGTCGCCGGCCGGTAGTGCGGCGAGAATGCGCGCGCGATAGGCCTCGGCATCTGCGGTGGTTACCACGGGCGGCACCAGATTGGGCATGATGATGGCGCGGGCGAAGTGGCGGCTGGTGTCGGGCAACACGCCCTTCATCATGTCGCCGTCGCGCAGGTGCAGGTGCCAATCGTCGGGCCGGCGGATGGTGAGGGTGGTCGTCTTGTTGTCGCTCATCGTCTGCCTTTCCTCTTGCGGACATCACCGGACCCGGAGAGGTCCAAGAGCATCCGCATCGATCGCTTGCCAGGTCGCGTGCCCTGCCCTAGAGCCCGGGGCCGTGCGTTCCCGTTTGCCTCATCGGGCCACGGATGACAATGGCCTGATAGCGTTCGCGATCACGGCTGCTCGAAAACCTCCAGCGTGACATCGGCCGGCCGGGAGCCGTTGCAGATGCGCTCGCCGTTCGGCAGGTCGTTGCCGTAGAGTTTCCAGCGGATGGCCTCCTCGTCGAGCCCGTAATGGATCCAGCGCTGGCGCAGGCGTTCCTCAAGCACGGCATAGGCCGGTCCGACGAAGATCGTGAGGTCGAAGAGCGGCGCGAGCCGGGTCCACGGGGCCTCGTCGAGCAGCAGGTAATTGCCCTCGGCCAGGATGAAGCGCGTCTCCGGCGCAATGGGACGGGCGGAGGCGATGGCGATCTCGCGGGAGCGGTCGAAGACCGGCACCAGCACCTCCTCGTCGCCGCGGCGCACCGCCGTGACGATATCGAGGAAACCGCGCACGTCGAAGGTTTCCGGCGCGCCCTTGCGCTTCAGAAGGCCGCGTTCCTCCAGTATGCCGTTGTCCATGTGGAAGCCATCCATGGGCAGCACCCCGGACGTCTCGCCGCGGGCGGAAAGCTCGGCATGCAACGCATCGGCCAGCGTCGATTTGCCGGCGCCTGGCGGACCGGCGATGGCGACGATGAAACGGGCGGCACCGGCCGCCCGGTCGAGAACGAGATCGGCGATCTCGCCAATGGTCCGTGTCATGCCGCCAGCGCCTCGCGCGGGGGCTCCTTGGCGCCGGTCATGAAGGCCACGGCGTCCGACATCGTGTAGTCCTTCGGATTGATGACGCAGAGACGCTTGCCGAGGCGATGAATGTGGATGCGGTCGGCCACTTCGAAGACATGCGGCATGTTGTGCGAGATGAGCACGATCGGCATGCCGCGCGAGCGCACGTCGAGGATCAGCTCCAGCACGCGCCGGCTTTCCTTGACGCCGAGAGCCGCGGTCGGCTCATCGAGAATGACGAGCTTGGAGCCGAAGGCCGCGGCGCGGGCCACGGCCACGCCCTGACGCTGGCCGCCGGAGAGCGTTTCCACCGCCTGGTTGATGTTCTGGATGGTCATCAGGCCGAGCTCGGACAGCTTGTCGCGGGCAAACTTTTCCATGGCGCTCTTGTCGAGCATGCGGAACACGGAGCCGAGGACACCGGGTTTGCGGATCTCGCGGCCGAGGAACATGTTGTCGGCGATCGACAGCGCCGGAGACACCGCGAGGTTCTGGTAGACGGTCTCGATGCCGGCCTTCTGCGCCTCGATCGGCGATTTGAAGCTGATCAGCTGTCCGTCGAGGCGGATCTCGCCTTCGTCGGGCCTGATCGCGCCGGAGATCGCCTTGATCAGCGAGGACTTGCCGGCACCGTTGTCGCCGATGACGGCGAGGATTTCGCCCTTGTGCAGATCGAAATCCGCGTGATCGAGGGCGGTGACGCGGCCATAGCGCTTGACGAGGCCGCGGCCGGTGAGGATGGGAGCTTCGGAATAGGAGGGCGCGTTCATCAGCCGGCTACCTTTCTGATCCACTGGTCAATTGCGACGGCGGCGATGATGAGAACGCCGATCATGAGATAGGTCCACTGCGGATCCGTGCCGACGAGGCGCAGGCCGAGCTGGAAGACGCCGACGATGAGGGCGCCGAACAGCATGCCCATGATGGAGCCGCGTCCGCCGAAGAGCGAGATGCCGCCGATCACGACCGCGGTGATGGATTCGATGTTGGCGAACTGGCCGGCGGTGGGCGAGACGGAGCCGATGCGGCCGATGAGCGCCCAGCCACCGAGCGCACAGATGACGCCGGAGATCGTGTAGACCGAAAGCAGCATGCGCTTGACGTTGACACCCGCGAGTTCGGCGGCCACCGGATCGTCGCCGACGGCGTAGAGATGCCGGCCCCAGGCGGTCTTGTTCAGCACGTACCAGAGCAGCATGACGAGCAGGATCATGGCGAAAACGCCATAGGTAAAGACGGCGCCGCCGAGACGGACGGGTTCGGCGAAGAACTTCAGAAGCGGAGCGGTCGCCTCGATGTCCTGGCTGCGGATGGTCTCGTTGGCCGAATAGAGGAAGTTGGAGGCCAGAATGATCTGCCACATGCCGAGCGTGACGATGAAGGGCGGCAGCTTCATGCGCGCGACCAGCCAGCCGTTGATCGCGCCGCAGGCGGCACCGACGGCGAAACCGCAGAGAATGGCGAGTTCCGCCGGAAGACCGTAGCGGAACACGAACTGCCCCATGACGACGGACGACAGAACCATGATGGCGCCGACCGAGAGGTCGATACCGGCCGTCATGATGATCAGCGTCTGGGCCGCACCGATGATGCCGGTGATGGCGACCTGCTGCAGGATCAGCGTCAGGGAGAAGGCGGAAAAGAACTTGGATCCGAGGATCGAGCCGAAGACCACCAGCGACAGCACCAGCACGATCAACGGTACGGCCGAGGGCCGCGAGTGCAGGAAATGCTGGAAGTGCTGGACGGGTGTCTTGCGATCGGTGTCGAACGACGCGACCGTCTTGGAACTGCCGGACAGGACGGACTCGAAGTCCTGCGAGGGCCGCGCAGCGGCTGTTGGCTCGCTCATCAATATATCCTCCGCTTGGCGGCCTGTGCAGATGACCTCGAAGAGGAGGTCACGCCGGGCCGGGCGCTTCGTCGGGATGACGGGTCAAGATGGACTTATTTTGAAAAAAGGGCGGCCGAAGCCGCCCCTCGCATGTCGCAGCGAAATGCGCGGCTCAGCCCCAGCACTTGTCCGTGCCGGCCTTGACGTCGATCGATTCGACGCCGGCTGCAGGCTTGCCGGTGACGAGCGAGACGCCCGTGTCGAAGAAGGCCTTGCCGGGGGTCGGCTGCGGCTTTTCGCCGGTGTCGGCGAACTTCTTGATGGCCTCAACGCCCAGCGCCGCCATCTGCAGCGGATACTGCTGCGAGGTCGCGCCGATGACGCCGTCCGCGACGTTCTTGATACCCGGGCAACCGCCGTCGACGGAGACGATCAGCACGTCCTTCTCGCGGCCGACGGCCTTGAGCGCTTCGTAGGCACCAGCTGCGGCCGGCTCGTTGATCGTGTGGACGACGTTGATGGTCGGATCCTTCTGGAGAAGGTTTTCCATGGCGGTACGGCCGCCTTCTTCATTGCCGTTGGTGATGTCGTGTCCGACGATGCGGGCGTCGTCCTCGTCACCGATCTTGTTCGGGTCCTTCGGGTCGATGCCGAAGCCCATCATGAAGCCCTGGTCGCGCATGACGTCGACGGAAGGCTGCGAGGGGGTGAGATCGAGGAAGGCGACCTTGGCATCCTTGGCGGCATCGCCCAAGGTGGCCGCGGCCCACTGGCCGATCAGCTTGCCGGCGAGAAGGTTGTCGGTCGCAAACGTCGCATCGGCGCTGTCGGCCGGTTCCAGCGGGGTATCGAGCGCGATGACGAGAAGGCCGGCGTCGCGGGCCTGCTTGACCGTGGGCACGATGCCCTTGGTGTCGGACGCGGCGATCAGGATACCCTTGGCACCATCGGCGATGCAGGTTTCGATGGCGGCAACCTGGCTTTCGCTATCGCCGTCGATCTTGCCGGCATAGGCCTTGAGCGTCACGCCCAGTTCCTTGGCCTTGGCTTCGGCGCCTTCCTTCATCTTGACGAAGAAGGGGTTCGTATCCGTCTTGGTGATGAGGCAGGCGGTCACGTCGGCAGCCTGTGCCGAGCCCGCGAAAACGACGCCAAGCGCCAGCGCGCCGAGACCGGCGGTTACGAGATTCTTCATGGATATCCTCCCAAGGATCAAATGGTGAGCCGGGTTCCCGGCCCGTCAGGCTTCGCGATCGTTACGTCCTCCGCAATGAAACCGCGCTTCCGTTAGCGAGGAAACACTAAACGATTTTGCCTGTCAATAACTAAATCAAATTGATTTATTAAAAACCTGTGGCATTCTCTGCCTGTCGATTGTGCAGCCGCATGTCTCGCATGCAGAGAAAAAGCACAGGGACGGTTCCGGCATCGCGCCGGAACGGGAGGACTTGGAATGACGGACTTTACCGAACAGGAGACGCTGCCTGTCATGCCCGACGTCGTGGATCCCGCGGGCGGGGCAAACCAGACGCGCGTGCGCGCGCACAACGAGCGCCTCGTCATGTCGCTCGTTCGCCGCCACGACGGCCTGTCGAAGGCGGATATCGCGCGCCGGTCGGGTCTTTCGGCGCAGACCGTGTCGGTGATCATGCGCGCGCTAGAGAAGGACGGCCTTCTCGTTCGCGGTGCGCCGACGCGCGGGCGCGTTGGCCAGCCATCGGTGCCGATGCATCTCAATCCGTCGGCCGTCTACTCCTTCGGCGTGAAGATCGGCCGCCGCAGCGCCGACCTCATCCTGATGGACTTCGTCGGCACGATCCGCCTCAATCTGCATCAGCCCTACCCCTACCCCATGCCAGACGACATTCTCGCCTTCATCACCGAGGGTGTGGCGAAGCTGGAGCGGATGCTCAGCGCCGACGAGCGCTCGCGCATCGCCGGCATCGGCATCGCCACGCCGTTCGAGCTGTGGAACTGGGCGCCCGAGGTCGGCGCGCCGAGCGAGGCCATGGAACACTGGCGGCATTTCGACCTGCAGGCCGCAGTCTCGGCGCGCACGTCCTACCCGGTCTATCTGCAGAACGACGCGACGAGCGCCTGCGGCGCGGAGCTCGTGTTCGGCGTCGGGGCGAACTATCCGGATTTCATTTATTTCTACATCGGCTCCTTCATCGGCGGCGGCATCGTGCTGAATTCCGCGCTTTTTTCCGGCCGCACGGGAACCGCGGGCGCGCTCGGCCCCCTGCAGGTGCCGGGACCGGACGGGCGCACGCAGCCGCTTCTCAAGGTGGCCTCGATCTTCGTGCTGGAAAACATGCTGCGGGACCGCGGCATCGATGCGCGGCCGCTCTGGTACACCGCCGAGGAGTGGATCGATTTCGGCGCAGCCCTGGAGGACTGGATCGTGCAGACGGCCGAGGCGCTTGCCCGCGCCATCATCTCCGCCGCCTCGATCATCGATTTTGCCGCGGCCGTCATCGATGGCGGCTTTCCCGGCTGGGTGCGCGCGCGCATCGTCGCCGCCACGCGCACGGCCGTGCAGGATCTCGACCTGCAGGGCGTCATCGTGCCCGATATTATCGAGGGCGCCGTCGGCTCGGAGGCGCGGGCCATCGGCGGGGCGAGCCTGCCGCTCTTCTCGCGCTATCTTCTCGACACCAATGTCCTCTTCAAGGAACCTACCTGATGCTGAAAGGTCTTTCACCCCTCCTGAGCCCCGACCTGCTCGCAACGCTCCGTGCCATGGGCCATGGCGACGAGATCGCCATCGTCGATGGCAATTATCCGGCGCTCGAACATGCGCGCCGCCTGATCCGTCTCGATGGCCATGGCGTGGTGCCGGTGGTCGATGCCATCCTCAGCGTCATGCCGATCGACGATTTCGTGGAGGAGGCGATCTTTCGCGCGACGGTGAAGCAGGACAAGGATCTTCTCGACCCCGTCCACGCGGAGCTGATCGCCTGCTGCGCCCGGCACGAGCCGGACAGAGCCGTGGTGCCGCTGCTCGGGCCCGATTTCTATCCGCGCGTGAAGGCGGCGCATACGGTGGTGCAGACCAGCGAGCCGCGCCTTTACGGCAACATGATCCTGCGCAAGGGGGTCATCTACCCCGCAGCGTGACGCACCATCCGAGAAACGCGAAACCCGCCGGATGTCGATCCGGCGGGTTTTTCATTGGGCGAAAGAGACGCGATCAGGCGCGGCGTGCGTCCACAGAAAGGGCGCCGGGGCCGAAGGCTGCGAGCACGAGGAAGCCGCCCGCCATCGCGAAGTTCTTCTGGAAATTGATCATCTGGTTCATGTCGGCAAAGTTGAAATGCGCGATGAACGCCGTGGCGATGCAGAAGGCGGCGAGAACATAGGCCGTCGGGCGCGTGAAGAAGCCGACGAGAATGAAGATGCCGCCGACGAGTTCGACCAGCGATACGACGACCGCGGTGACCATCGGCACCGGCAGGCCCGTGCCGGCGAAGTAGCCGGCGGTGCCGGAGAGGTTGGTGATCTTGCCGTAACCGGCGAGGATGAAGATGACGGAGAGAAGAATGCGTCCGACGAGGACGATGGCACTGGTGGACATGGGGCAGGCTCCGTTGAGGACGACGATGGTACAGCTTTAGCAGCCCTGCATAACGAATATAGCCCGTTGCACGACGACACATCGTTCACAACAGCTGAACAATCCTGGCGGATCGTCAACGCCCATATCGGCCTGCACCGGAGATCAATCGGCCTACCGGATCTCGCCCGCCTGCGGACCCCAGGTATCGGTCAGCGCGAAGCCGTCGGCCAGCGGGTCGAACGGATCGAGGGCGACCTGATGGAGGCCGAACGTCCAGCCTCGGCCGGAGATGGTGGGAATGATGGCCGGGCGACCGGCGACCTCGGTGACGCTTTCGAGCCCGACCTCGAACTCCGAACCGATGATCGAGCGGGACTTGAACACATCGCCGGGTTTGGCGAGACCGCGGGCATGCAGCGTGGCCAGGTTGGCGGAACTGCCTGTGCCGCAGGGAGAGCGATCGACCCGGCCGGGCCACATGGTTGTGCAGGTGCGCACCGTGCCGTCGGCCTCCGTGCTGCGGAACATGACATAGGCGACGCCGGAGATTTCCGGGATCTCGGGATGGACCGTCGGGATCGTGCGATTGACGATATCCTTGATGATCATGCCGGCCTCCACGATCGCGCGGGCGTTGGCCTTCTCGATCGTCGTGCCGATCTGGTGCACGTCCACCAACGCATAGAAGATGCCGCCATAGCAGAGATCGACCTTGATCGTGCCCCATTGCGGCGTTTCCACCTCCACATCCAGCGCCTGGACGAAGGATGGGGTCATCGTCAGCTTGACGCGCTCGCAGCGGCCGTCGCGGCAGGTCGCCGTCGCCTTGACGAGACCGGCGGCGGTGTCGAGCATGACGACCGTTTCCGGCTCCTTCATCTCGACGATGCCGGATTCGAGCAGCGCTGTGGTAACGCAGATGGAATTGGAGCCGGACATGGCATGCGCCTGATCGGCCTGGAGGATGATGAAGCCGGCATCGGCTTCCGGGCGCTTGGCCGGCACCAGCAGATTGACCGAGCCGATGGAGGCCGCGCGCGGCTCCAGGCAGAGGAACCGGCGGAGACTGTCATCCACCGTATTGATGTGGTGAAGCTGCTCGGCAATCGTGTTGCCCGGAATCTTCGGCACACCGCCGATGGCGACCTTGCCGATTTCGCCTTCGCAATGAACATCCAGCAGCTGAATCGTGCGCTTCCATCTCATCGGTCGAACTCCTCTTATGCCGTCGCGCCGCACAGGTTGGCGACAAAATGTGTACAATGGCATTTACGCCTGTTCGCAGCTTTTGCCTAGGGACCTCGTTCGATCCTTCTGGTGTTTGCGACACCCGCGACCGGCATGGCGCGACATGGCTTTGCGTGGTAGGTTTCGCCTCATGATGCCTGCCGTCCCGACAGATGATTTCGATTGCCAGAGCTGCGGCGCCTGCTGCGCCTATTCCGCCGACTGGCCGCGCTTTTCGATGGAGAGCGAGGAGGACCTGGCCCGGATTCCGGAAGCGATGGTGTCCGCCGATCTGGGTGGTATGCGATGCGAGAACGACCGGTGCGTGGCATTGTCCGGTGTGCTGGGGCAGCATGTCGGCTGCGGCATCTACGCTGTCAGGCCGATCGTCTGTCGCACCTGCATGCCGGGCGACGACGAGTGCCTGACGGCCCGGCAGGCCTTGTCGGCACACGTACTCCTCTAGCCGATCCGACGGGGCATCGTCGGATGCGCCGCATGAAACGCGGCATCGAGCGCATCCAAGCGTGAATCGTAAGGCATCTCGCCATTTTTTCCGGATGGAGATGCGGCGCGCTCGGCCGTATCCTGCGCATCGTGTCCGACACGAAGCATCCCCCTTTGCGCACCTGAAAAGGCCTCCCGATGAGCCAGACGTCGCTGAAGTCCACCCCCGACACGATGCCGCTGCCCTTCGAGGCCTTTGCCCCGCCGCTCGCCGCCCCGACACCGCTTCGGGCTGCAGTCACGCGCGCTTATCGCCAGCCGGAGGCAGCCTGCGTTGCCGCCCTTCTCGAACAGGCGACGCTGCCGGAGGACGTGCGGATACAGGCGGCGGCGACGGCGCGCGGGCTCATCACCGCGCTGCGCGCCAAGCATAAGGGCTCGGGCGTCGAGGGGCTGGTGCACGAGTACTCGCTGTCGAGCCAGGAGGGCGTGGCGCTGATGTGCCTTGCCGAGGCCCTGCTGCGCATTCCCGATACCGCGACGCGCGACGCGCTGATCCGCGACAAGATCGCCACCGGCGACTGGCGCTCGCATGTCGGCGGCGGACGCTCTCTTTTCGTCAACGCCGCCACCTGGGGCCTCGTCGTCACCGGCAAGCTGACCGCGACCGTCAATGACCGCGGGCTTTCGGCAGCGCTCACACGCCTCATCGCACGGGCCGGCGAGCCGGTCATCCGCCGCGGCGTCGACATGGCCATGCGGATGATGGGCGAGCAGTTCGTCACCGGCGAAACCATCGAGGAAGCGCTGAAGCGTGCCCGCCCGCTGGAAGCCCGCGGCTTTCGCTATTCCTACGATATGCTCGGCGAGGCCGCCACGACGGCCGCCGATGCGACGCGCTATTCTGCCGACTACGAGAACGCCATTCATGCCATCGGCAAGGCCGCAGCCGGCCGGGGGATCTATGAGGGTCCGGGCATTTCCATCAAGCTCTCGGCGCTGCATCCCCGCTACGTCAGGGCACAGGCGGCGCGCGTCATGCGCGAGCTTCTGCCGCGCGTGAAGGCGCTGGCATTGATCGCCAAGGGCTACGATATCGGGCTCAATATCGACGCCGAGGAGGCCGACCGGCTGGAACTGTCGCTCGATCTCCTCGAGGCCCTGCGGCTCGATCCGGATCTGGCCGGCTGGCACGGCGTCGGCTTCGTCGTCCAGGCCTATGGCAAGCGCTGCCCCATGGTGCTCGATGTCGTCATCGATCTTGCCCGCCGCTCCGGACACCGCATGATGGTGCGCCTCGTCAAAGGCGCCTACTGGGACGCCGAGATCAAGCGGGCGCAGGTGGACGGGCTCGAAGACTTCCCGGTCTTCACGCGCAAGATCCACACCGACGTGTCCTACATCGCGTGCGCGCGCAAGCTGCTGGCGGCCAAGGATGTCATCTTCCCGCAGTTCGCCACGCACAACGCGCAAAGTCTCGCCACCATCCACGCGATGGCCGGCCCGGATTTCACCGTCGGCGACTATGAATTCCAGTGCCTGCACGGCATGGGCGAGCCGCTATACGACGAGGTCGTCGGTGCGGACAAACTGAACCGGCCCTGCCGCATCTATGCGCCTGTAGGTACGCATGAGACGCTGCTTGCCTATCTCGTGCGCCGTCTGCTGGAGAATGGCGCCAACTCGTCCTTCGTCAACCGCATCGCCGATCCCACCGTGTCCGTGGACGACCTGATCGCCGACCCGGTGGCGACCGTTCGCGGCATGCCCTCCCCCGGCGCGCCCCATGACAAGATCCGCCTGCCCGCAGCGCTCTATCCCGGCCGCAGCAATTCGGCAGGCCTCGACCTCTCCTCGGAAACGACGCTGTCGATGCTGTCGGAAAGCTTTTCCAAGGGGGCGACCGCCGACTGGACCGCTGCCCCCATGCTCGCGGGCGACCTGCCGGCCGGCCCCTCGCGGCCTGTCGAGAACCCCGGCGACCGGCGCGACCGCGTCGGCACCGTGAGCGAGGCGTCGGACGCCGATGCCGTGCGGGCCGTGGCGCTCGCCGCCGAGGCCAGCGCCCGGTGGAGCGCGACGGCACCGGCCGAGCGTGCCGCCTGCCTGTCGCGGGCCGCCGACCTGATGCAGGCGCGCATGCCCGACCTGCTCGGGCTCATCATCCGCGAGGCCGGCAAATCGGTGGCCAACGCGATTGCCGAAGTGCGCGAGGCGATCGACTTCCTGCGCTATTATGCGGAGCAGGCCGGCCGGACACTTGGGCCCGCGCATGGGGCCCTCGGGCCGATCGTCTGCATCAGCCCGTGGAACTTTCCGCTCGCCATCTTCACCGGGCAGATCGCCGCCGCGCTTGTCGCGGGTAATCCGGTGCTCGCCAAACCGGCCGAGGAAACGCCGCTGATCGCCGCCGAAGGCGTGCGCCTGCTGCATGAGGCCGGCATCCCCCGGGACGTCCTGCAATTCCTGCCCGGCGACGGGCGCGTGGGTGCGGCTCTCGTCGGGGCGGACGGCGTTGCCGGCGTGATGTTCACCGGTTCGACCGACGTGGCGCGGCTCATCCAGGCCCAGCTTGCCGGACGGCTCTCGCCCGAGGGCAAGCCGATCCCGCTGATTGCCGAGACGGGCGGGCAGAACGCCATGATCGTCGACAGCTCGGCGCTCGCCGAACAGGTGGTGGCCGACGTCATCGCATCCGCCTTCGACAGCGCAGGACAGCGCTGCTCGGCGCTGCGCGTCCTCTGCCTGCAGACGGATGTGGCCGACCGCGTGCTGACCATGCTGAAGGGCGCCCTGCACGAACTCGACATCGGGCGCACCGACCGGCTGTCTGTCGATGTCGGGCCGGTGATTTCGGCCGAGGCGAAGGATACGATCGATCGCCACATCGCCGCCATGCGCGGCATCGGCGCGCGCGTCGAGCAGATCGCCATGCCGGATGCCACCGCCCACGGCACCTTCGTCGCGCCGACGATCATCGAGATCGCAAAACTGTCGGACCTCGCCCGCGAGGTGTTCGGGCCCGTGCTGCATGTGCTGCGCTACGAGCGGGACGATCTCGACCGGCTGATCGATGACGTCAATGCGACCGGCTACGGCCTGACCTTCGGCCTGCACACGCGCCTCGACGAGACCATCGCGCATGTGACCAGCCGGGTGAAGGCCGGCAATCTCTACGTCAACCGCAACATCATCGGCGCGGTCGTCGGCGTGCAGCCCTTTGGCGGGCGCGGGCTTTCGGGCACGGGGCCGAAGGCCGGCGGTCCGCTCTATCTCGGCCGGCTCGTCCGTGTCGCCCCGGTTCCGCCGCAGGTCAGCTCCGTCCACACCGATCCGGCGCTGCACGATTTCGCCAAATGGCTCGATGGCCGCGGCCTGAAGATGCAGGCATCTGCGACCCGCGACACCGGCAGCCAGTCGCCGCTCGGCCTCGTCAGCGAGATGCCGGGGCCCGTCGGCGAGCGCAATCTTTACGCGCTGCATCCGCGCGGCCAGATCCTTCTGGTGCCGCAAACGATGGAGGGCCTGATCCGGCAGATTGCCGCCGTGCTCGCGACCGGCAACACGGGCGTTATCGATGCCGCCTCAGGGCTCGAGAGGGAGCTCGCCGCGCTGCCGACCAGCGTTGCGGCGCGCCTGTCCTTTGCCCGCGACTGGGCGTCCAGCGGCCCGTTCTCCGGCGCTTTGATCGAAGGCGATGCAGACCGGGTGAAGGCGGCCAGCCAGTCCATCGCCGGCCTGCCGGGCCCGCTCGTGCTGGTGCAGGCGGCAACGACCGAAGACCTTGCGACCAACCCGGACGCCTACGGCCTCAACTGGCTGCTGGAGGAGGTTTCGACCAGCGTCAACACGGCTGCAGCCGGCGGCAATGCGAGCCTGATGTCGATCGGCTGACGCCTGGCGTCTTCGAGAGCCGGGGCCACTTCGCGTCGTTCCGGCTCTCGAAACGCGCCTCGATGCGGATTTCAACGCTCCTGAATTTGCCGTATGAGACGGCATGCTCACGCTTGCCCGCCCGCACAGTTTTCCCCAGGAGATCCGGAAAAGCCGGTTTCTGGCGCATTGTGCGCCGGTGACCGACGAGGCGGAGGCGCGCGCGTTTCTCGCCGCCCAAGCGGACCCGACGGCCACGCATAATTGCTGGGCCTGGCGGGTCGGTCAGACCTATCGCTTCAGCGACGACGGCGAGCCGGGCGGCACGGCCGGCAAACCCATCCTGCAGGCGATCGACGGGCAAGGGCTCGATCATGTCGTCGTCCTCGTCATCCGCTGGTTCGGCGGCATCCTGCTCGGCAGCGGCGGGCTGATGCGGGCCTATGGCGGCACGGCGGCCATGGTGTTGCACGGCGCCGAGCGCATCGAGCATATCGCGATGGCACGCGGCACCGTGCGTGTCGCATTCGCCGATCTGGCACTGCTGCGCGCCCGCCTCGCAGGCCTAGGTGCCCTCGTCATCGAGGAAGCCTTCATCGACACGGGCGCGGATCTCACGATCGATGTGCCGGAAGGCTTGCGCGATCCGGCGCGGCTGCTGGCCAGCGATGTGACCAGCGGGCGCTCCATCCTGCGGTTCGAGGGCGACCTTCCGGCTTCGTTTCCTTAGAGCCTGTGCAACTGGAACGCGCCGAACAAACAGGACGCGAGATGGTTTGGCCTACCTGACATTCAGGAGACGGCCATGAAAGACACCTTCCATCTCACCCGTTTCATCGACGCGCAATCACGTGTCTATTCGCAGGCGCTGAGCGAACTGACGGCCGGGGAAAAGCGGACGCACTGGATGTGGTTCGTCTTTCCGCAAATCGAGGGCCTGGGATCATCGCCCACCGCTCGACATTTCGCGATCGCCGGGCTGGCGGAAGCGCAGGCCTATCTCCGGCACCCGCTTCTCGGAAAAAGGCTGCTTGCGTGCACGACGACGGTCAACGGGCTGGACGATGCACTGACGGCCCGCGCGATCTTCTCCAGTCCCGACGACCTGAAGTTCCGCTCGTCCATGACGCTCTTCGCGCATGCAGCCACCCACTCGGGAAACGACGCCGCACCGTTCCAGACTGCCTTGAAGCGCTATTTCGGCGGCAAGCCGGATCTGCGCACCCTCGACCTGCTCAAGCCTGCCCTTGCCCGTCCCGCAGCTCTGCAGGCCGCGACAAGCGGACGATGAAGACGCAGGAGGAAGCGACCGGACGACAGCCTCGGACAGCTCTGCGGCAAGCGGCAGAAAAGCTTCTGTATCGTCATGTTTTACAAGGGAAGAGAAATGGCGCACCCGGAACGATTCGAACGTCCGACCCTCAGATTCGTAGTCTGATGCTCTATCCAGCTGAGCTACGGGTGCGTGCAACAGCGTCTGCTGTGTGCGTGGCGATCCTCTAAAGCCTGGGAGAAATGAATGCAAGCCAAATTCCGGAAATTTCCTGATTTTTGCGGCTTGGATTTTCTATCTCTCTGAATCAATTGTCATTTTCCATGACGAAGAGATGACGTCGATTTTCGGGTCAGGTTCGTCCCTGCGTCCGGAACGCGTCGAGGGGGACCGGACGGTCGGGCAGTTCGATGCGGAACAGCGTGCCGGGCGTCGCCTTCTCCACCAGCGCGATGGTGCCGCCATGGGCAAGCACCAGTTCGCGGGCGATCGCCAGGCCGAGGCCGGTGCCGCCCGAGCGGGCGGAGCCGCGGAAGGCTGCGAAAAGGTTCTCCCGCGCCTTGCGCGGCATGCCGGGGCCGGTATCGTCGACGGTGATGCTGACGACGCTGCCGGTGCGCATGGCGGAGACCGTCACGTTGCGCGCGGGGTTGCCGGGATCGTTCTCGTTCATCAGCGCCTGGACGGCATTGCGGCAGATGTTGTGCACCACGCGAAACAACTGCTCGCCATCCGCATCGACCTCCAGATCGTCGGGCACAGCAATGACGAAGCCGATGCCGGACTTCGGGTCGATCGCCAGCACGTCGCCCACATCCTCCACCACCGGCCGCAGCGCGATGAAGCGGCGGCGCGGCTCCGGCTCGGTCGTGCGGCCATATTCCAGCACCTCGCTGGTATAGCCGACCGCACGGTCAATGGTGCGCAGCAAGGTCGGTGCGAATCGCTTGACCACGGGGTCGTCCACATCGGCCAGGCGGTCGGAGAGCAGCTGCGCGGACGACAGGATGTTGCGCATATCGTGGTTGATCTTGGACACGGCGAGACCGAGATCGGCGAGGTTCTTCTGCTGCTTCAGGGTTTTTTGCAGCTGGGTCTGCATCGCGGCGAGGTGCCGGCCGGCCATGGCGAGCTCGTCGTGACCCGGCAGAGGATCCATCACGCGGCGGGGATCGGCCGGGTCGGCGGCAAAATCCCGCATGCTCGCCGTCATGCGGCGGATGGGGGCGATCATCACGCGGTTGATGACGAGGAAGATCAGAGTTGCCGTGAACAGCGAGATGCCGATGGAGACGAGGAAGACGGAGCGCGCATAGACGAGCATGGCCTTGCGCAGGCTGCGTTCATCCATGACCAGTTCGATCAGCGTGTCGCTCTCGCCGATCGGCCCGTAGAAGCGAATGGTGCGATCGCCGCCGAAGAGCAGCGTGTCGAAGGCATCGCGAATGGCACCGGCCGCGCCCGTATTGGCGACGTCGAACTTGGCATCCACTTCGGGCGGCATTTCGGTGGCGGCGATCAGGCGCGATTCCTCGGCGCGGCGAAGGGCGATCGCCTTCGTTCCCGTCGCCATCAACGTATCTTCGCGCACCGGGCCGGAGAGCTGCATGTTTTGCAGGCCATCCACCACCACAGCGGCGGCCGCGGCGGTATTCAGCCTGTCCTGCATCCAGCGCAGCCGCATATTGGCGACCGACGGCACGAAGATCAGGATTTCGGCGATCATGACGAACAGGATCGTCAGCAGCAGGAGCTTGCCGGAAAGGCCGCGCAGGAACCCCGAGCGCAGCTGCGGCTCGTCCAGAGCCGTCTCGTTCATGGCGTCCATCGACATTCAGCGTTCCCATGGCGCCGACCTGCCGGACACAACCGGCCGTTCACCGGCGCATGCCGCCAATTATAGGTCACACCTGCCGAATGTCCAAGCCGGGCCCCGAGGCTCCCGGGTCGCCTCAGAACTCCTCCCAATTGTCCTGCGAGGCGGCGGGCGCCGGTGTCGCGTGGGTGGCGGGACCGGCGGAGAAGGCGCGGGCGACGGAGCCCATCATCTTGCGGGCCGGTGAGGCGACGGGACGGGCCGCGGCCGAGACGGGCCTGGGCGCACCTGCACGCGGCGCAGCCGCTTTCACAGGCGCCGGACGGACCGGGAGGACGGTGGCGCCGGGGCGCGTGTTCGACGTGGCGTAGGCCGCGGCGGGCTTGGCCTGATCCAGCCGGAAATGACCGATCATCTGGGCCAGGTTTTCCGCCTCCGTCGAAAGCCGGTGGGTGGCGGCATTCGCCTCTTCCACCATGGCGGCGTTCTGCTGCGTCACCTTGTCCATCTGGTTGACGGCCGTGGACACCTCGCCGAGGCCCGTGGCCTGCTCGCGCGCCGCCGTGGCGATCGAGTGGATGTGATCGGTGATCGAGAGGACCCGGCTTTCGATTTCGCCGAGCACCTGCCCGGTTTCCTGCACGAGCTGCACGCCGGTGGAGACTTCGGCGCCGGATTTGGCGATGAGCACCTTGATGTCCTTGGCGGCGCGCGCCGCGCGCTGGGCGAGTTCGCGCACCTCCTGGGCAACGACCGCAAAGCCCTTGCCCGCCTCGCCCGCACGCGCGGCCTCGACGCCGGCATTGAGGGCCAGCAGGTTCGTCTGGAAGGCGATCTCGTCGATGACATTGGTGATCTTGCCGATTTCGCTCGAGGCCTGCTCGATGCGGCCCATGGCATCGACCGCGCTGCGCACGACGGTGCCGGACTGGGCGGCCGCTTCCTTGGCCTGCGTCACGATGACGGTGGCCTCCTGGGCACGCTCCGTCGATGTCTGGACGGCAACCGTGATCTGGCCGAGCGAGGCGGAGGTCTGTTCGAGAGACGCGGCCTGCTGTTCCGTGCGCTTGGCGAGATCATCCGTCGCGGAGCGCAGTTCGCTGGAATTGCCGGTGATCTCGAGCGTCGTCGAGCGGACTTCGCCGAGCGTCTTCTGAAGGACCGAAAGCGTCTCGTTCACATTGCGCTGGAGGTCGGCGAAAGCACCCTGGAACGTGCCCGTCATCGGCTGCGTCAGGTCGCCCTGGGCAAGGCTCGCGATGACGCGGCCGGTCTCCCCGATGCCGCGATCGACACCGGCGACGAGTTCGTTGACGTTTCCGGCGAAGCGATCGAGGCTCGGTTCGCCATAGGTCCGCGTGATGCGGCGGGAGAAATCGCCGGCGGCGGCGGCTTCCACGACATGCGCCATGCTGACCTGCAGGTCGTCGGTCTTTTCGCGCAGAACGCCGTCTTCGCTGCTCGTCCGACGGGCCGTCAGGCCATTGCTTCTGAAGATCTCGACGGCGCGCGCCATCTCGCCGATCTCGTCGGAGCGCTTGGCCTGGGGAAGTTCGACGTCGAGATCGCCGCCGGCCAGCGCCGTCATCGACCGGGTCAGGTCGGAGATCGGACGGCTGAGTTCGCGGCGGGCGATGGACACGGCCACCAGCAGACCCGCGGCAAGGCCGGCGAGCGCGGTCGCGGCGATCATGATGGTCATCTGCCATCCGATGCCGTCGATTTCCGTCTGGATCGCCGCCAGATCGGCCTTGTCCTTGGTGACGACAGCGTCGATCTCGGCCTGGAAGGCCTTGCGGTTGGCGCGGTTCTGGTCGGTATTGCCCTGCTCATTGGCCGCCTGCACGGAGACGGAGCGGGCCAGGCGGGCGGTTTCCGTGCGGAAGGTGCGGAACTCGGCGGCACGGGCGACGACGGCGTCGAACGCCGGCAGATCCGCCTGCGGCACCAGCGGGCGCCATTCGGCAGTCAGCGTATCGATCTTGTCGAGGGTCTTGAGCAGCCCCTCGGCGAAGGGCTCAGCCTTTTCCGGCGTGGGCGCGGCATAGATGCCACGGGCATCCATGACGACGGCGGTCACGAGGCGGTTGAGCTTCTCCCCGTTATAGGCGCGCTCGGACGCGCCCTCGTAGGCGGCGAGCCGGCTGTCGTAGCGGGCGACGACGGCAAACGCCATCCCGGCCACGACGAGCGTAACCACGCTCATGACGATGACGATCAACGAAATCTTACCGCGTATGCGCATGGCCCGCGTTCCCTCCAACGGCTTTCCCCCGCAGGAGATTTCCCCGCCTCCCGCGTCTGTCCCGGCAAATTATCGGTAACTGGTTAATAACGTTCTAGCGCAGGCCGTGAAATTCGCGGAGGTCTTGGGTCTTCGCCTTGTCGAGGCGATGGTGGACGTCGGTTCGGGAAAGCGCCGTCATCACGTGAAAAACGCCCTGAAACCGGGCTGGCGATTGACTTTGGCACTTTTATTCTTATAAGCCGCCGCACGTCTGGGAACCGAATGGCGGGTGAGCTCCGTGCTTGCCGGCTCTGCCGTGCCTTGACAGAAACGCTGCTTGCTTAAGGAAGCAACCCAAGAAGGGCCGCACACCGCGGTATTAAAATAAATGACAAAGCGTACCTACCAACCCTCCAAGCTTGTTCGCAAGCGTCGCCACGGCTTCCGTGCACGTATTGCTACCAAGGGCGGCCGCAAGGTCATCGTTGCCCGTCGCGCTCGCGGCCGCAAGCGTCTTTCGGCCTAATGGCACACGGCGCCCGCGCCGTCGCCATAGCCGGCCCTCCTGCCCTGCAGGAGGCTGCCGGTGACAAGAGATCCCAGACGCATGACGTCAGGTAATCCCAAACCAACTGTCGGGCGGCTGAAAAGCCGGCCGCAGTTTCTTGCCGTGCGTGCAGGCGAGAAGCGGAAGGGCTCCGTCTTCCTGCTCGAAGTGCTCGACAGACAGGCGGCGGACGAGCCCGCCCGCGTCGGTTTCACGGTGACGAAGAAGCATGGCAATGCGGTGGAACGGAACCGCATGCGCCGTCGCTTGCGCGAGGCCGTCAGGCTCCAGGCCGCGTTTGCAATGAAACCCGGCCACGATTATGTGATTGTCGCCCGCCGCGAGGTGCTTGGCGTCCCCTTCGACAGGCTGGCAAAAATGCTCGGTGCCCGAATCGAAGGCCCCCTCGAAGGCAGGCAGAAACAGGCTCGGCCGCCGGCCGGCTCCAGGAAAGAATGATGGACAAGAACCGCAACTATTTCATCGCGATCGGCCTGTCGGTGCTGATCCTCATCGCCTGGCAGTTTCTCTACATCAATCCGAAGATGGAGCGCGAGCGCATCGCGCAGGAAGCCGTTCAGGCCCAGCAGACCCAGACGCCGGCCGATGCGACCGGCGCCGCCATCCCTGGCGCCGTTCCCGGTGCTGCGACGACCGCCGTTCCCGGCGCCGTGCCGCAGGGCGCCTCGCGCGACGAGGCCATCGCCCGCTCCGCCCGCGTCGTCATCGATACGCAGGCCCTTTCCGGCTCGATCAATCTCACCGGCGCCCGTCTCGATGACCTGAAGCTGCGCGAGTATCACGAGACGGTCGACGACAAGAGCCCGATCATCACGCTTTTCAGCCCGGCCGAAACGCCGGAAGGCTACTTCACGGAAATCGGCTATGTCGGCGATGCCTCGACCGGTGCGGTTCCCGGCCCGTCCACCGTATGGACGGCGCCCGAAGGCGCGAAGCTGACGACGGCGACACCCGTCACCCTGACTTTCACCAACGAGAAGGGCGTGGTCTTCACGCGCGTCATCTCGATCGACGAGCATTTCATGTTCAAGATCGACGACACGATCCAGAACACGACCGGCGCACCGATCGCCCTGTCCACCTATGGCCGCGTGACCCGCTTTAACAAGCCGGCAACACCCAGCGTCTACGTTCTGCATGAAGGCTTCATCGGCGTTATCGGCGAGCACGGCCTCGAAGAGGTCAGCTACAGCAAGGTCGAGGACAATGCGCCCGCGCAGCCCGGCAAGACGACCGGCGGCTGGCTCGGCATCACCGACAAGTACTGGGCGGCGACCATCGTTCCACCGCAGGCGACGCCCTACGAGACGCGCTTTGCGCATTTCACGGATGGTCGCCCGCGCTACCAGGCCGACTACAAGCAGGATGCCATCACCGTGGCACCAGGCCAGACGACGACGCTCAACAACCTCGTCTTTGCCGGCGCCAAGCAGGTGCCGCTCGTCGATGGTTATGAGGCGAGCTACAATATTCCGAAGTTCGACCTTCTGATCGACTGGGGCTGGTTCTATTTCATCACCAAGCCGATGTTCAAGCTGATGGACTTCTTCTTCCGCTTCTTCGGCAATTTCGGCGTTGCCATTCTTCTGACCACCATCGTCGTCAAGGCGCTCTTCTTCCCGCTTGCCAGCAAGCAGTACGCCTCCATGGCGAACATGAAGAAAATCCAGCCGAAGATGGAGGAGATGAAGAAGAAGTTCGGCGACGACCGGATGGGCATGCAGCAGGCCATGATGGCGCTGTACAAGGAAGAGAAGATCAACCCGATCGCGGGTTGCTGGCCGATCCTCCTGCAGATCCCGGTGTTCTTCGCGCTTTACAAGGTCATCTACGTCACGATCGAAATGCGGCATGCGCCGTTCTTCGGTTGGATCCAGGATCTGTCCGCGCCGGACCCGACCTCGCTGTTCAACCTGTTCGGCCTCCTGCCCTACAGCGTTCCGCATGCGCTGATGATCGGCGTCTGGCCGTTGATCATGGGCGTCACCATGTTCCTGCAGATGCGCATGAACCCGACGCCGCCCGATCCGACGCAGGCCATGCTCTTCACCTGGATGCCGGTGGTGTTCACCTTCATGCTGTCGAGCTTCCCGGCCGGTCTGGTGATCTACTGGGCCTGGAACAACACGCTTTCGGTCATCCAGCAGGCGTTCATCATGAAGCGCCACGGCGTCAAGATCGAGCTGTTCGACAACATCAAGAGCCTGTTCTCGCGAAAACCGAAGCCCGCGGAATAGCCACCGACCTTCCCGCCCCGGGCCGCAAGCCCGGGGTTTTCTTTTTCAGCCCTCAAGGGATCTGCCGATGACCGACACCGCCCTGAACGACGAAAAGCCGATGTTCGGCAATCCGTGGATCTTCATTCGCGGCGTTCCCTCCATGGAGTTCCTGCCGCCCGAGGGACCGACGGAAATCGCCTTCGCCGGACGCTCGAACGTCGGCAAGTCGTCGCTGATCAATGCGCTCGTGGGGCAGAAGGGGCTGGCGCGTACGTCCAACACGCCCGGGCGTACGCAGGAGCTCAACTACTTCGTGCCGGACGGATATACCGGTGCGGCCGGCGACCTGCCGCCGATGGCGCTGATCGACATGCCCGGCTACGGCTATGCGCAGGCACCGAAGGCCCATGTTGATGCCTGGACGAAGCTGGTGTTCGACTATCTGCGCGGCCGCGCCACGCTGAAGCGGGTCTATGTGCTGATCGACAGCCGCCACGGCATCAAGAAGAACGACGACGACGTGCTGTCGCTCCTCGACAAGGCTGCCGTGTCCTATCAGGTGGTGTTGACGAAGACGGACAAGATCAAGGCGGGCGCGGTGCCGCATCTGATGGCGGAGACGCTGGAAAAGATCCGCAAGCGTCCCGCGGCCTTCCCGGAAATCGTGGCGACATCGTCCGAAAAGGGCGAAGGCATCGAGGAACTGCGCGCGGCGATCCTCACCGCGATCCGGAACTGAGATCTCTCCGGAGACATCCGGCGCGGCCGCTGGCCGCGCCTCAAGTCGTGCCGCGCGGTATCAGGCGGGGGCCGCGCCCGGCACAAAGGTCATCGACAGGCCGTTGATGCAGTGACGCTGGCCGGTCGGCTTCGGGCCGTCGTCGAAGATGTGCCCGAGATGGCCGCCGCAGCGGCTGCAGTGACATTCGGTCCGCACCATCAGGAACGAGGTGTCTGTGCGCGTTGCCACGGCACCGGGCAACGCCTGCCAGAAGCTTGGCCAGCCGGTGCCGCTGTCGAATTTCGTTTCCGAGGAATAGACCGGGAGGGCGCAGCCGGCGCACTGGAAGGTGCCCTTGCGCTTCTCCTCGTTGAGCGCGCTCGTGAAGGGGCGCTCCGTGTCTTCGTGCCGCAGGATGCGATACGCCTCGTCACCGAGCATCGCCTTCCATTCGGCATCTGTCTTCGTCACTGCGAATGTTTCGGCAGCGGCGAAGGGGGCGATCTGGTTCTTCAAAGCAAAAGCGGCAAGACCGGCCGTGCCGGTCAGGAGAAAGAAGCGGCGGCTGAGCATGGGACCTCCTTGCGGGCGATAGCAAGCCCGCGCCGGTGTTCTACGCCTGTCCGGTCCGTTCAGAAAGCAGCCTGCCGATCAAACCCGCGTGAGCATCACCGACCCTCGGATAGGCCAGCTCAGCGACCGGCGATGCCGCTGCTGAGGATCTTGCCGGTCGGGGCGCCCGTCGGCGAACCGCCTGCAGGCTCGAGGCTGACCGAGATCGGCGCACCGTCGCGCAGGCGGGTACGCACCGCCTTGGGCACAACGATCTCGCCATGGCTGTTCGCGTTGACGACGCCGAGCGACACGGGGGCTGCCCCCTCCGGCGTCAGCCAGACTTCGAGCGACTTCGCATCCGCCACGCCCGGGGCGCTGGCCGCCGCCGCGACCGGGGCAAGCCGGAGACGGCCGCTCTCGCTCTCGTAGCGAGCCGTCAGCGCCAGATCGGAGCCGGCGAGATCGAGGCTCGTCGTCAGGCCACGCGTCGGCGCGGCTGCGAACAGGCCGGACTGGGAGAGGCCCGTTGCGAGAAGACCGATGGTCGCGACGCAGGCGACGCCGCGCCAGAAGGCGGCGGAGTTCCAGATGGCGACGTTGAAGACCGGCACGCGTTCGCGCTGGGGACGTGCCCGCGCCGCGATCGGCTCGGCGAAGGGCGAGGCACGGCGCGGCGCGCGGCGGGTCGGCCGCGGCGTCTGATCGACGGTCAGCATGTTGCTGCGCCAGTGATCGACCATGGCTGCGAAGTTCCGGTCGAGCGTCATGCGCGCCTCGACCTTCTGCCGGTCTTCCGGGGAGAGAACGCCGAGGACGTACTCTCCGGCAATGACCTGATCGAGGCGGGAATCGCCACTCTTCGCGTTTTCTGTCGTCATGATGTCAATGTGCTCGCCTATAATCGCGGACATGCCAAGCGGATGATGGACGGGATCATACGCATGGTTTCGCACATTTTCCACGGCTTTTACGCCAAAGATCTTATGTTCGACCCCAGGCGGCGCGGCGCGCTGCCATTTCCGGCTGTCATCATGCCGTTATATTCCCTTCCGATCATTCCCCCGAGAAAAAACTTGCGCTAAACAGCATCCGCATCGATCCCGAAGGTTTCCGACATGTCCCCATCCGAAAGCGAAATTCAGGCCCGTCTTCTCGCGCAGGCCCTGCCCTACATGCAGCGTTACGAGAACAAGACGATCGTCGTGAAATATGGCGGGCATGCCATGGGCGATCCGGAACTCGGCAAGGCGTTCGCCGCCGATATCGCGCTTCTCAAGCAGTCCGGCGTCAACCCGATCGTCGTCCACGGCGGCGGCCCGCAGATCGGCGCCATGCTGACCAAGATGGGCATCGAATCGAAATTCGAGGGCGGCCTGCGCGTCACGGACCAGAAGACGGTCGAGATCGTCGAAATGGTTCTGGCCGGCTCGATCAACAAGGAGATCGTCGCGCTCATCAACCAGACCGGCGAATGGGCGATCGGCCTGTGCGGCAAGGACGGCAACATGGTCTTTGCCGAAAAGGCCCGCAAGACCGTTATCGATCCCGACAGCAATATCGAGCGCGTGCTCGATCTCGGCTTCGTCGGCGAGGTGATCGAGGTGGATCGCACGCTTCTCGATCTTCTGGCGAAGTCGGAAATGATCCCCGTCATCGCCCCGGTCGCCCCGGGCCGCGACGGCGCGACCTACAACATCAATGCCGATACGTTCGCAGGCGCCATCGCCGGCGCGCTCAATGCCACGCGCCTCCTGTTCCTCACCGACGTTCCCGGCGTGCTCGACAAGAACAAGGAACTCATCAAGGAACTCTCCGTCGCCGAAGCGCTGGCGCTGATCGCCGACGGTACGATTTCCGGCGGCATGATCCCGAAGGTCGAAACCTGCATCGAGGCCATCAAGGCCGGCGTTCAGGGCGTCGTCATCCTCAACGGCAAGACGGCCCATTCGGTGCTGCTCGAGATCTTCACCGAGCATGGTGCGGGAACGCTGATCGTTCCGTAAACGGTCAGTCCGCACAGACCTCGAGGTGGGTGGTGTCGCCGAGCGACACGACCGCCCGGCTCTGCCACAGGTCGTCCTGCTCGAGATGGGTGATGCTGCCCGACGCCGCCCTGAAGGCGACCCAGCCGGCCGCATGGATCGGCATGCCGATCCACTTCGCCACGACAAAGGTCAGGGCGAAGCCATGGGTCACGACGATCTGGCAGTCGCAGGGGCGGGCCATGATCGCATCCATCGCCCCGTAGATCCGGGTCGCCAGTTCCCGCCGGGTCTCGCCGCCGGTCAGGCTGTTGCGATAGTCGAGGCGGTCGTCGTCCGGAATCGATTCGTGCCGCAGGTCCAGCCATTCCTGCGGCCGCCCTTCGGCGGCACCGTAGCTCATTTCCCGCAAATCGCGATTGACGGTGATCCCCGTTCGGAAGAGATCGGCGATCGTATCGGCCGTCTCGGACGCGCGCAGCAGATCGGAGCTGACGATCTCGACCGGCCGGTTACCGATCCGCGCAAAGAGCGCCTGCGCGATGGCACCTGCCTGCGCCTGGCCCCGTTTCGTCAAGCCGGTATCGAACCACCCGCCGACGCGCTTCTCGACATGGTGGGCGGATTCCGGGTGCGTGACGACGAAAATCGTTCTCATGGCTGTTTCCTTATCGCAGCACACTTATAGTTTGTCAGCTGCGTATCATTCTTCTCTGCCGCTCTTTTCTGGCGCCCGACTTCGCATTCCTGGAACAGGCCCTCATGACCTCGATCGACCGACTGCCGACCATCGACGATTTCGCCCATGTCACCGAATGGGTGTTCGACATGGACAACACGCTCTACCCGCATCGCGTCGACCTGTTCTCGCAGATCGACCGCAACATGACGGCCTTCGTGGCCGACCTGCTGCAGATGGAGCCGGCGGACGCCAAGCTGCTGCAGAAGCAGTATTACCGCGACCACGGCACGACGCTGAAGGGCCTGATGGTCCATCACGGTATCGACCCCAACGACTTCCTGCAGAAGGCGCATGCGATCGACTACAACGTCATTCCGCCGGATCCCGCGCTGGGCGACGCGATCAAGGCGCTGCCGGGGCGCAAGTTCATCTTTACCAACGGCACGGTGGTGCATGCGCAGATGGCGGCGCGGGCGCTCGGGATTCTCGATCATTTCGACGACATCTTCGATATCGTCGCGGCCGACTACGTGCCGAAGCCCGCGGGCGCGACCTATGACAAGTTCGCGAGCCTCAACCGCATCGACACCCGCCACGCCGCCATGTTCGAGGACCTGCCGCGCAACCTGACGGTGCCCAAGGCGCTCGGCATGAAGACGGTTCTCTTGGTACCACAGAATTTCGAGTACGAATTCGCGGAGGCCTGGGAGCAGAGCGAAGACGGAAACGCGGATATCGACTTCGTGACGGAAGACCTTGCCGCCTTCCTGCGACGGCTGGTGCCGTCGGCCTGAGCCGCCCCTTCATTACCGAAGTTTAACTGGTGCCCGGCGACGTCTTCTCTATCCTTGTTCTCAGGGACGAACATGCTGCGGTCAGCCCTGCAAAAAAAGCGGCACCGCATCCCCCAAGCCAGCATGCAGCACCTCCTGTCTTTCGGGACGAAGGCGCATGCTTCTAGACAAGGACCACTCATGACCAAGAAAACCCTCATCCTCGGCCTTTCCGCCGTCGCCATCGCTGCCTCGGCCCTGGCAACACCATCCTTCGCCGCCAAGCACGACGGCCCGACGCGCGAGCAGCGCGCCGCGTGGACGATCAAGCAGCTGGATACGGACAAGGACGGCAAGGTTTCGCGCAGCGAGGCCGAGGCCGCGGTATCGCGCGCCTTCGCGGCATTCGATGCCGACAAGAACGGACAGGTCACGCGCGACGAGGTGAAGGCCAAGCGCGAGGCCTTCAAAGCCGCACGTGCCGAGATGCGCAAGGCGGACAAGGGTCCGGCGCGTCAGGAAGCCCGCGCCAAGCTGGAGGAACTGCGCCCGGCCATGATCCCCGCGATGGGCCCGCGCATGTTCAAGCAGGCCGATGCCGACAAGAACGGCTCGCTCTCGCTGGCCGAAGTGACGGCAGCAGCCGGCGAGCGCTTCCAGAAGCGGGACACGAACGGCGACGGCTTCATCGACGCGGCCGATCTGACCCGGAAGATCTGATCCCGGATTGACGCCTGCACATCACATGGAAATGCCCCGGAGACGGGGCATTTTTCGTTTCGACAGGGCTCTGCCTTCAGAGCGTCACAGGGTGACTTCGCCTTCGTCCTCGCCGTCCCAGTAGTGCGCGCGCTCGGCAACGACCTTGATCATCACAAGACCTTCGGTGTCGATGCCATCGGCAAACCACTTGTCGATATCGGCGGACCAGTGTTCCCGGAAAGCGTCCTTGTCACGGATGAGGTCGGCCTTGCCTTCCACGGCCACAAGGAAAGCCTTGGTCCCTTGAAAGGCGAGAGCGACCTTGGGGTCGGCCTTGATGTCGTCCACCATGCGGGTGTCGTCGAGCGTGAAATAATAGGAACTGCCGTCGTAATCGACGTTGCGGTTGTTGCTCATCGGCCGGCCGGCAATCGCGCCGCCATCGGTGTGCGTCGAGAGCATGCAGATGTCGATCTCACGCATCTTCTCGGCGAGATCGGCAAGGCTCTTGTTGGTCATCGTCTCGGTCTCCTCTTCGTGACCGAGGAGAACGCAGGCCGGACCAACTTGTTGCCTGCCGCTTTCGCGCGAGCGGACGTTCTAACGCTCGCCGGACGCGAGCGGCAGGGATGCGGGATCGACGTTGCCATAGAAGCGGGCGATGATGTCCCAGGCCTCGTCGGCGGTGTCCACGAACTGGATCAGATCGACATCGCTGGGCGCGATCGTGCCAAAGGCGGCGAGCGCGTCGAAATCGACGATGGAGCGCCAGAATGTTTCACCGAACAGGATGAGCGGCACCAACGCCATGCGCCCCGTCTGCATCAGCGTGATCGTCTCGAACAGCTCGTCCAGCGTGCCGAAGCCGCCGGGAAAGACCGTCACGGCCTTGGCGCGCACGAGGAAGTGCATCTTGCGGATAGCGAAATAGTGGAAATTGAAGCTGAGGTCCGGCGTGACGTAGGGGTTCGGCGCCTGCTCGTGCGGCAGCACGATGTTGAGCCCGATCGACGGCGCGCCGACATCGGCCGCGCCGCGATTGCCCGCCTCCATGACGCCCGGCCCGCCACCGGTGACGACGACGAACTCCTTGTAACCGGATTGCGCGGAATGCTCCGCGCAGAGCCGCGCGAACTTGCGGGCCTCCTCGTAGTAGACCGACGCCGCCGTCAGGTTCTCGCGCTGGGTCTCATTCTTCGCCGCCCAGGCATCCTTGCCGGGCTCGGGAATGCGGGCGCCGCCGAACATGACGACGGTGGAGGTGATGCCGCGTTCGGCCAGCGCCATCTCGGTCTTCAGCAGTTCGAGCTGCAGGCGGATCGGCCGCAGTTCCTCGCGGCAGAGAAAGTCCTCGTCGGCATAGGCCAGACGATAAGACGGCGAGAGCGATTGCGGGGTCTTTTCGACGCTGGCGGCACGGGTCCGTGCCTGCGCGCTATCTGCAAGCGGATCCCAGACCCCGTCCTTGCGCCGCAAATTCCGCTTCTTCATCCGTGTCATGGGGCTCTCGTCTCCAACGCCAGCCGCGGCAACGGCCGGCGAATCTCATCACTTACGTTCCCGTGACATAGACCGTGCCTCCCGGTACGCTGCAACCGAAAAACGCTTCAAATCTCGGGCATCATGCTCTACAGCGTTGGAAATCAGCCCGGACTTTTAGGATTTGCGATGACCTCCCACGATCTTGCCTTTCTCGCTTCCACGATCGAGACCGCCTTCGACAACCGCGATGCGGTGACGACGGGTACGAAAGGCGAGGTGCGCGACGCCGTGGAAACGGCGCTGAATCTTCTGGATAGCGGCAAGGTCCGGGTGGCCGAACGCGCGTCCGACGGCAACTGGACGGTCAACCAGTGGCTCAAGAAGGCCGTTCTCCTCTCCTTCCGGCTCAACCCGATGGAGATCGTCAAGGGCGGCCCGGGCGGCTCGACCTGGTGGGACAAGGTGCCCTCCAAGTTCGATGGCTGGGGCGCAAACGAATTCGAGAATGCCGGCTTCCGCGCCGTACCGAACTGCGTCGTCCGCCGCTCGGCCTATATCGCGCCGAACGCCATCCTGATGCCGTCCTTCGTCAACCTCGGCGCCTATGTCGGCGAGGGCACGATGGTCGATACCTGGGCCACTGTCGGCTCCTGTGCCCAGATCGGCGCGCATGTGCACCTGTCGGGCGGCGTCGGCATCGGCGGCGTGCTGGAGCCCATGCAGGCCGGCCCGACCATCATCGAGGACAATTGCTTCATCGGCGCGCGGTCGGAAGTCGTGGAAGGCTGCATCATCCGGGAAGGCTCCGTCCTCGGCATGGGCGTCTTCATCGGCAAGTCCACCCGCATCGTGGACCGCGCCACCGGCGAGATCACCTATGGTGAAGTCCCGCCCTACTCCGTCGTCGTCGCCGGTTCGCTGGCATCCGACAAGGTCATGGGCAACGGACAGCCGGCACCAGCCCTCTACTGCGCCGTGATCGTCAAGCGTGTGGACGAGAAGACCCGGTCGAAGACCGGCATCAACGAACTGCTGCGCGACTAAGGTCGCCGCCGACGACGCGCTTCAGCGGAGCGGAATCCGGCAGGTAAAGCAGGTTTCCGCTTCGTTCGAGGTGACGTCGATCGTGCCGCCATGCGCCTTGACGATCTCCGAGGCGATGTAGAGTCCGAGGCCCAATCCTTCGCGGCCATGCTCGACAGTGGCGCGTACAAAGGGCTTGAACAGGTCGCGCTGCACGGCCTGGGGGATCGGCTTACCCGAATTGGTGACGCTGACGATGAATTCGCGTCCGACCTCCGCCGTCCGCACCCGGATGGGGCGATCGTCGTTGCCATGCGTCAGAGCATTGGCGACGAGGTTGGAGACCAGCTGGCCCATGCGGCCTTCGTCACACCGCACGAGGCAATCGCTGAAATCCGTCTCGATCGGCCGGCCGGGATTGGCGATGCTGAGTTCGGCGACCACATGCTCGAGAACCGGGCGCAGCGGCACGCGCTCGGCCTGCTCCACCGCCAGCCCGCCGCCCAGCCTGCCGCGCGCGAAATCCAGAACATTGTCGATGAGGCCCGACATGCGCACCACGCTGGCGCGCATGAGGTCCACCACGGTCTTCGACTTGTCGCTGAGGTCGGTGCGCGCCAGCATGCGCGTGCCCGCGTCGATCGAGGCCAGGGGATTGCGCAGGTCGTGGCCGAGAACCGCGATGAACTGTTCGCGCAGTTCGTTCGCATGCCGGTCCTGCTCCATCTTGCGACGGGCATCGACGTGGAAGGCGATCAGTTCGGCGAACAGCCTGAACATATCGACGATCTCAGGCGTGTTCAGCTTGTTGGGTGCAGGATCGATGGCGCAAAGCGTGCCGAAGAAGGAGCCGTCCGAGAGAAGGATGGGGGCGGAGATGTAGCTCTGGAAGCCGTATTGCGCCGGCGTGTGATGACAAGCGAATTCCGGGTCTTCGGCCACATGCTCGATGATGACAACCTCGCGATGATCGCGGATCTCGTTGCAGATGGTCGTTTCGATCGCCAATTCATTGCCGGGGGCGACGCCGAAGTCGATCTTGTCGAGAACGCCGCAGGCGATCCAACGGCTTTCCGTGACGCGGGCGACGGCCGCAAAACCCATGCCGGTGACGCGGCAGACGACATCGAGCACTTTCGGTACGGCATCGATCCTGGAGACGATATCGACGGATTCGGCGGCCAGATCGGGCAACGGTACACTCTCGGAACAGAACATTAGACGTGGTTGAGAGGGTAACCTTTCGCACACCCACAAGCAATGGGCGCAACGGAGCATCTGCCCTGATGACGCTCCGTTGATGTAGCGATATCTAACGTTTGAAAGGCTCCGGGCGCCGGTTGGCGCCCTGCCGCTCCAGCATCCAGCCGGGATATTCCGGGGCAAGCGCGCTGACCGTGTCGAGCCGGTCGAGATCCGCAGCATCCAGCCGCACCTCGGTGGCCTTCAGGTTTTGCTCCAGCTGTTCCAGCCGCTTGGCGCCGATGATGACGGTGCTGACGAAGGGCTTGGCGAGGATATAGGCGAGCGCGATCTCGGCGACGCTCACGCCGTGCTTTTCGGCCACTTCGCGCATGGCAGCGACGCAGGCCCAGGCCCGGTCCTTGTCGACGGGCGGGAAGTCGAAGGCGACACGGCGGCCTTCGCCGTTTCCGGGCGCGCCGGGGCCATACTTGCCCGACAGGAGCCCGCCAGCCAGCGGCGACCAGACCATAAGGCCGAGCTTTTCTTCCAGAAGAAGAGGCGCAAGCTCGCGCTCCAGATCACGGCCGACGATCGAGTAGTAGGCCTGCAGACTGTCGAAGCGGGCGTACCCCTTGCGCTCGGAGATGCCGAGGGCCTTGGCAATCCGCCAGGCCTGCCAGTTGGAGACACCGATGTAGCGCACGAGCCCACGGGAAACGAGATCGTCCAGTGCGCGCAGCGTCTCGTCGATCGGCGTGACGGGATCGGTCGCATGGATCTGGTAGAGATCGATATGGTCGGTCTGCAGGCGCTCGAGGCTCGCCTCGACCGAGTCCATGATATGGCCGCGGGAGGCGCCGCGGTCGTTGGGCTTGCCGCTCATCACCCCATAAACCTTGGTGGCGATGATCACATCCTTGCGGGGGACCGCATTGTTCTTCAATGCCTGTCCGAGAAGCTGCTCCGACTGACCGAAGGAGTAGACGTCGGCCGTATCGATAAAATTGATGCCGGCCGCAAGCGAGCGCTCGACGATGCGGTCGGCGGCGTCCTGATCGACATCGGCGATGGGGCCCCAGCGCGGATCGTCCGACGGGCCGAAGGTCATCGTTCCCAGGCAGAGTTCGGAGACGAAGAGGCCGGTATTGCCAAGCTGGTTGTAGCGCATGATCTGTTCCCATCCCTGTCGATATGATCGTCTTGGATCCGTCGTCACCTACTAGCTAGCGCCGGGCACGCGCAGGTCCAGCGCATCGCCCATCCGCTCGTGCTCAGGCCGCCGCGGGTTCCGCCGCCTCGACCTCGATCGTGACATGCGACAGCTCGGCAATATGCGCGAGCTGCGCGCGGTAGAAGGCCGGCGGCTTCGGGCTTGCCGCCGTCAGCGCGACGATGGCGCCGTGATGGCCGGGACCCAGCTGCCAGACGTGCAGATCGGTGATCCTGACATCGCCATCCTCGACGGCGTGGCGGATTTCGTCCGGCAGGTCCTCGCCTGCCGGAACATAATCCAGCAGGACGGCGCCGCTGTCGCGCAGGAGGCCGAAGGACCAGCGGGCGATGACGAGCGCCCCGACGATGCCGATGGCGGGGTCGAGCCAGAGCCAACCGTACAGGCTGCCGAGAACCAGCGCGGCGATGGCGAGCACCGAGGTCAGCGCATCGGCGAGCACATGCAGGTAGGCGCCCCGCAGGTTGTTGTCGGTCTGACGCGCCGCCTGGGACGGATGGTCGTGGCCAGCATGATCGTGATCGTGACCGTGGGTGTGGTCATGATGGCGCCCGTCATGGCCATGACTATGATGGCTATGCCCGCCATGTCCGTGATGATGATCGCCGCCGAGCAGCCAAGCGCAGACGAGGTTGACCGCAAGGCCAAGCGCGGCGACGGCGATCGCCTGATGAAAATCGATCGACACCGGCGACCACAGCCGGAGCGCGCTTTCCCAGGCGATGAACAGCGCGACCAGCGCCAGAACGATGGCGCTGGCAAAGCCCGCGAGATCGCCGAGCTTGCCCGTGCCGAAGGTGAAGCGCGGGTTGCGGGCGTTGCGTCGCGCATAGACATAGGCCAGCGCCGTGATCAGCATCGCGGCGGCGTGGGTGGACATATGCCAGCCATCCGCCACCAGCGCCATGGAGCCGAAGGCGGTGCCGGCCACGATTTCCGCCACCATCATGGCGGTGGTCAGCGCGATGACGATCCATGTGCGGCGCTCGTTGCGCGCGTGGTCGCGGCCAAGGAAGACGTGGTCGTGCGGGCTCGAAAGGCGGCTTTCGGTCATTTCAGATAGGTCCTCATCACCTCGATCAGATCTGCAGCACCCCTCGCCCGCTCGGGATCGGCATCCGTATCCGGATCGGCCACATGGTTGCGGATGTGATCCTCGATCAGCTCGGCCGTCAGCCCGGTGACCGCGCCCCGCACGGAGGCGACCTGGTTGAGAATGGCGCCACAGGGCTCATCCGCTTCCAGCGCGCGTTCGATCGCCTCCAGCTGGCCCCTGAGGCGGCGGACGCGGGCGATCAGCTTGGTCTTAGTCTTCGACAGATGCGACATAGGATAGGGGGATACCCTATATTGATCTCTCGGGCAATCCGTTGCTGCGGATGCGAACTGCCGTGACAGCCGGGAAGCGATCGGCTACATCTTTGCGGACTCAACAGGCTGCCTTCATGTCCCTTGCCGATCCCGCCTCCTCCGCCCATCCGTCCTCTGCACTCTCGTCCAGCGACCCGGTGGCCAATCTTGCCGCCCTTATCCGCTGCCCATCCGTGACGCCTGCCGAAGGCGGTGCGCTCGGGGTGCTCGATGCCATGCTGGCACCGCTCGGCTTTGCGGTGGACCGCGTGCTCGCGCAGGAAGAGGGGACACCGGATATCGAAAACCTCTATGCCCGGCTCGGCCGTTCCGGCGATGTCCCCGGCCCACATCTGCTGTTTGCCGGCCACACCGATGTTGTGCCGGTTGGTGACGCGGCGGCGTGGACGCACCCGCCCTTCTCCGCCGCCGTCGAGAACGGCATGATGTATGGCCGCGGCGCGGTCGACATGAAGGGCGGCATCGCCTGCTTCATTGCCGCGGTCGCCCGTTACATCGAACGGCATGGTGCGCCGAAAGGGGCGATCTCCCTTCTCATCACCGGTGACGAGGAAGGCCCCGCCATCAACGGCACCACCAAGCTGCTCGACTGGGCGAAGGCCCGCGGCGAGCGCTGGGACGCCTGCATCGTCGGCGAGCCGACCAATCCCGACCGGCTCGGCGACATGATCAAGATCGGCCGCCGCGGCTCGCTGTCGGGTACGGTCATGGTTCAAGGCGTACAGGGCCATGCCGCCTATCCGCATCTGGCCGACAGCCCCGTGCGCGGTGCGCTGCAGCTTGCGACCGCGCTCATGGATCCGCCTTTCGACGCGGGCACCGAGAATTTCCAGCCGTCGAACCTCGAGGTCACAAGCCTCGATGTCGGCAATCCCGCCGTCAACGTCATTCCGGCGCGCGCGACCTTCCGCTTCAACATCCGCTTCAACGATACGTGGGATGCCGACGGCCTCAAGGCGGAGATCATCGCGCGGCTCGACCGCGCAGCCGCAGACGGCCCGCTTCGGCCGGGTCGCGATCCCGTTCGCTACGATCTCGTGTGGAACGAGCGGCCGAGCCATGTCTTTCTCACGCGCAGCAACCAGCTCATCTCCTCGCTGTCGTCCGCCGTCGAGGCCGTGACCGGCCGGCAGCCGGCGCTATCGACCACGGGCGGCACCTCGGATGCGCGCTTCATCAAGGATCATTGCCCGGTGGTGGAATTCGGCCTCGTCGGCCAGACGATGCATATGGTCGACGAGCGTGTGTCCGTTGCCGATCTGGAGACGCTGACAGGCATCTATCTCGCCTTTCTCGAACGCTGGTTCGACGATGCCGCAGCTTGACGAGATCGGCATCTATCTCCGGGGCGTCTGGATGCTGGTGCTCGGCAAGCCGGAAGGCTTCGACTGGCTGGATCTGAGCGCCTCCGGCGTCTGGCGCTCCTTTGCCGCCATTCTCTGGTGCCTGCCGGCCATGGCCGTCAGCTGGTCGGCCTGGAGGATGTTCTACCTTGCCAACATGCCCGACGGCTCGACGGCGGGTCTCGCCTTCATCGCCAAGCTCTTCATCGTTGACGTCGCAACGTGGATCCTGCCGATCCTGCTGATCGTCCTGCTTGCGCGGCCGCTCGGCTACGGGCAGGCGCTGGGCGCCATCATCGTCGTCACCAACTGGTTGTCGATCCCGACCTTCTATGGCATGGCGTTTCCGGCAGCCATCCGGCTGGTCGTTCCCGGCAGCGAGGGACTGACCGGCATGCTCTCGCTGATCGCCCTCGTCGCCATCATCATCGCGATCTTCCGGGTGCTGAAGGTGATCACGGGCGGCGATCAGACGCTGCTGGCCGCAACCCTTTCCGCGCTGTTCATCCTGCCCTCGCTGATGATCGGCGAGATGCTGCAACGCAGCTTCGGTCTGCTGCCGGCATAAGCGCGATCAGTAATCGACCTGCATGAAATAGAGCCCCTCCGGCGGGGCGACGGGACCGCAGGCCTTGCGGTCTCGGGCGGCAAGCGCGGCGCCCACCCGCTCGACCGGCCATTTCCCCTCACCCACCATCTTCAGCGTGCCCGCCAGCGAGCGGATCTGGTTGTGTAGGAAACTCTGGGCCGTGGCCCGGATCTCGATCACGTCGCCGTGCTGCGTCACATCCAGACGGTCGAGCGTGCGAACCGGGCTGTTGGCCTGGCAGTGGACGGAGCGGAAGGTGGTGAAATCGTGACGGCCGACCAGTGTCTGCGCGGCCGCGTGCATCAGCGCCGCATCGAGCGGCTTCACCACCCACCAGGCCCGCTTGGCCTCCAGCGCCAGGGGCGAGCGGCGGCAGATGATGCGATAGAGGTAATGCCGGCGAAGGGCCGAGAAGCGCGCGTCGAACGTCTCCGGCACGCTCTCGGCGTCGAGGATCGCGACCCGCTCGCCATGCTGGCCGAGATGGGCGTTCAGTGCATTGCGCAGCGTTTCCGTCGGCCAGTCGCGCGTGAGATCCGTGTGGGCCACCTGCCCGCGCGCATGCACGCCGGAATCCGTGCGGCCCGCGCCGCGGACCGATACGGTCTCGCCCGTCAGCCGCAGGATGGCGCCTTCGATGGCGCCCTGCACGGAACGGCCATTGTCCTGGCGTTGCCAGCCGACATAGGACGTCCCGTCATATTCCACCAGAAGCCGGAAGCGCGGCATTCAGAACAGCCTCGTGCCGGCGGGAACCGGCGTGCCGCGCCGGAATTCCTCGGCCGCCAGCACCTTGCCGCCGGCCTTCTGCAGCCGCGTCAGGCGGATCGAGCCGTCGCCACAGGCAATCGTCAGGTCGTCGAAGAGAGCCGTGCCCGTCTCGCCGCCGGCCGCCTCGACCGTGGAGGCGAGAACCTTGACGCGCTCGCGCCGGCCGGCGATGTCGAGCTCGAACCAGGCGCCCGGAAAGGGCGACAGGCCGCGAATGTGATCGTGGACTTCCTGCGCCGGACGGGCGAAATCGATTTGGGTTTCGCCCTTGGCGATCTTGGCGGCGTAGAGAACGCCCTCTTCGCGCTGCGGGGTCAGCGGCAGATCGTCCGCCTCCAGCTTTTCCATGGCCTCGCGCATGAGGGCCGCGCCCCGCACCATGAGCCTGTCGTGCAGCACGCCCGCCGTCATATCGGGGGCGATGGTGACGAGGCTGGTGAGAGCCACGGGCCCGGTGTCGAGCCCCTTCTCCATCTTCATGACCATCATGCCGGTTTCCCGGTCGCCCGCCATGATCGCCCGCTGGATGGGGGCGGCTCCGCGCCAGCGCGGCAGCAGGGACGCATGGCCGTTGTAGCAGCCGAGCCGCGTCCCCGACAGGATCGCTTCCGGCAGGAGCAGGCCATAGGCCACGACCACGGCCACATCGGCATCGAGCGCGCGAAACGCCTCGCGGTCTTCGTCGGCCTTGAAATTTGCTGGCGTGCGGACCTCGATGCCGAGCAGTTCGGCCGCCTGATGCACGGGAGACTTCTGCAGGTCGAGCCCGCGCCGGCCGCCGGGGCGCGGCGGCTGGGTGTAGACGGCGACGATCGTGTGGCCGGCCTGCGCCAGCGCGGCGAGCGTCGGCACGGAGAACTCCGGTGTTCCCATGAAAATGATGCGCAGCGGCATGATGGCCTCCCTCTCGATAGTGCGGTCGCGCCGGCAGCCGACGGCGGCCGCCCCGATCAGATCGCCTTCGAACCGCGGGTCTTGGCGGCCTTGGTGAATTTGCGCACGACCATTTCGCGCTTCAGCTTGGAGATATGGTCGATGAACAGCACACCGTTCAAGTGGTCGATCTCGTGCTGCAGACAGGTCGCAAGCAGGCCATCGGCGGCGATTTCCTGCTGGTGGCCCTCGCGATCGAGATAGCGCAGGGTGATGCCGGCGGGACGCTCGACCTCGGCGTAATAGTCGGGGATCGACAGGCAACCTTCCTCATAGACCGAACGCTCGTCCGTCGAGGTGAGAATCTCCGGGTTGATGAAGACCTGCGGCGCCGCGTCTTCTCCCTCCTTCGCAAGGTCGATCACCAGCAAACGGCGAGGCAGGCCGATCTGGATCGCCGCCAGCCCGATGCCCGGCGCGTCGTACATGGTTTCCAGCATGTCGTCGGCGACCCGGCGCACGTCGTCATCGACACGCTCGACGGGCGCGGAGATCTGGCGAAGCAGGGGATCGGGCAGGATGATGAGAGGCTTGATCGTCATGGCGTCGTGATAGCCGATCTTTTCTGGCGATGGAATTCGGGCACGGAGAATTTGCGCCGATTTTCACGCGGAAATTGCTGCTGATCAAGAGGATGTTCACGATTTGATCTGGCCTTGGCGATAAATTTCGATACAGTCCGGCCATGAACGCTCCCTCGCCCACCGATATCATGCTTGCCGTCGCCAACGCGACCGGCCTTTCCGTGTCCGGTCTCGCCTGGCTTTTCGCGGGCGCCGTGGGTCTCGTCGCCCTTGCGATCCTTGCCGCCTTTCGTCGCCGGAGCGGCGCCAAAGCCGATACGGCACAGGAGCAGATGGCCGCGCTGATCCAGTCGCAGACGGAGATGCAGGGCCGGATCGCGGCCATCGCCGACATCTTCGGCACGCGACAATACGAACTCAACCAGTCGATCAACCAACGTATCGACGGCATGACCCAGCGCATCGGCGCCTCGATCACCGAGCAGACGCGGCAGACGCACGAGAACCTGCGCACGCTGCAGGAACGGCTGGCCGTCATCGACACGGCGCAGACGAACATCCAGTCTCTCGCCAGGGACATGGCCGGGCTGCAGCAGATCCTTGCCAACAAGCAGACGCGCGGCGCCTTCGGCCAGGGCCGCATGGAAACGATCATCGCCGACGGCCTGCCACAAGGCGCCTATGTCTTCCAGGCGACACTGTCCAACGCCTCGCGGCCGGACTGCATCATCCGCATGCCGAACGGCCAGCCGGGACTGGCGATCGATGCGAAGTTTCCGCTGGAGGCGTGGAACGCCATGCGGGCGACACAGACGCCGGAGCTGAAACGACAGGCATCGCTTCTCTTCCGGCGCGACATCGAGGTGCATATCAAGGATATCGCGGGGAAATATCTGATCTCCGGCGAGACGCAGGATACCGCCTTCCTGTTCGTGCCCTCCGAGTCGATCTTCGCAGACATTCACGAGCATTTCGAAAGCATCGTCCAGAAGGCGCACCGGTCGCGCGTCGTCATCGTCTCGCCCTCGCTGCTGCTCCTGTCCATTCAGGTCATCCAGGCGATCCTGCGCGACCATCGCATGCGCCAGCAGGCGCACCTGATCCAGGACGAGGTGGTGCGGCTGATGGAGGACCTTTCGCGGCTGGACGAGCGGGTGCGTAAGCTGCACGGGCACTTTACCACCACGCAGAAGGATGTCGACGACATCCTGATCTCCTCCGACAAGCTGAAACGCCGCGGGGCGAAGATCGAGGCTCTCGACCTGCAGCAGGAGGGTGGAGGCGTCGCGTCTGGGGATCCCACGTCACCCGTGCAGGGCGGTTCGCAGCCCGGACAGACGCCTGCCCCTGGCAGCCGCATCGGTGCGCTGAAGCTGAGAGTGGTTGACGAGGACTGAAGGCGTCGGGCAGTGTCCGGCTTACACATGCCGCTTGATGCGGCGCATTCGGGAGGCATTGCATGATCACCGTTTTCGGCTCCATCAATATGGACCTTATCGCCACCACGGCGCGCTTGCCGAAACCGGGCGAAACGGTGACGGGCAACAGCTTCACCACGGCGGCGGGCGGCAAGGGCGCAAACCAAGCGCTGGCCGCAACCCGCGCCGGCGCTTCCGTGCGCATGGCCGGCGCCGTCGGCTGGGATGCCTTTGCCGAAGCCGCCTTGGGCCTCATGAAGGAGGCGGGCACCGACCTGTCGCTGGTCAAGACCGCGAGCGAGCCGACGGGCACGGCGCATATCCTGGTCGGCGGCGATGGCGAAAACGTGATCGTCGTCGTTGCCAGCGCCAATGGCACCGTCAACGAGGCGGATGCGCTGGCCGCCATCGAAACGATGACGCCGCAGGATACGCTGGTGCTGCAGCTGGAGGTGCCGCCGGAGGCCGTCGAAGGTGCGCTGATCGCCGCCCGCGAGCGTGGCGTCCGCTCGATCATCAACATCGCGCCTTTGACCGGGCATGCAGCCGCGCTCGGCCGCATGGCCGATATCGTGGTGGCGAACGAAACCGAATTCGAGCGCCTGGCCGGGCGTGACCGGCTGTCGCCGGACGAACGCCGGTCGGCGATCCGCGCGCTGAGCGCAGAAACGGGCCAGACGGTCATCGTCACGCTGGGCGCGGACGGCGTCATCGCCATGCACGAGGGTGAAATGTATGCGGCCGCCGGTCTCGTGATCGAGCCTGTTGATACCGTCGGCGCAGGCGATACGTTCTGCGGCTATCTCGCAGCCGGGCTCGATGCCGGGTTGCCGTTCGAGACCGCGCTGCGGCGCGCGGCCGTCGCGGGCTCGCTCGCCTGCCTCAAGCCCGGTGCCCAGCCCGCCATCCCGCTCGCAAGCGCGGTGGATGCTGCCTTTTGAGGGAAGTCGTGTGCTCCTGAGCTCCGGCGGCGCCCGCCTGACCGGAACCAATCTTTGCCCGGGGGCGTTTAGCGATCGGTAGACAAGGAGAACCCGAAATGTCTTTCAATTCCTCCAGTGAAGATGTCAGCGCGCTTCGCGACGAAGTGGCCCGCCTGACCAAGATCGTATCCTCGCAGAGTGCCCGCGCCTATAGCGACACGCGCGACAAAGCCGCCGAGGCCTATGATGCGGCAGCGCCCTACGCCAAGAAGGCCGTGGCACAGGTGAAGGCCGAAAGCCGCGCTGTGGCCGATGTCGCCCGCGAACACCCGACCGGCATCGCCGGCGTCGTGGTTCTCGCGACGGCGATCGGCGTGGCCGTGGGCTATATCCTCGGTTCATCGAGCGAGCCCGAGCCCCGGTCCTGGTGGCGTTAAGCCTCCGCTCAAGAGTGGAAATTAAGAGCCGCGCGTCCGAACAGGGCGCGCGGCTTTTCGTTGACCGCTTCTGCTCAGAGGCGCGCCAGCCGCTCGGTCAGAAGATCGAAGAAGCCGTCCGCATCGACGTCCTTCATGACCTTGGCGTTGTGCGGGCGACCCGTCACCTGCCACCAGTCCACGACCGTCATGCCCACCGTCAGCTCCGACGTCGTCTCGATCTCGACGTTGCAGTCGCGCCCGGCAAACAGCGCGGGGCGAAGGAGATAGGCAATCACGGTCGGGTCATGCAGCGGGCCGCCATCGCTGCCGTATTTTTCAATGTCGAAACGCTCGAAGAAATCCAGCATCTCCGCCATGGCGACGGCGGCCGGGCGGCCGATGGCGCGGATGCGATCGACGCGGGCTTTGAGCGTCAGCACCTTGTGCGTCACGTCGAGCGGCATCATCACGATCGGCATGCCGGACCTGAAGACGATGTCGGCGGCGTCCGGATCGACATAGATGTTGAACTCTGCCGCCGGCGTGATGTTGCCGCCCTCAAAGAAGCCGCCGCCCATCATCACGAGTTCCTTCACCCGTCCCGCGATCTCCGGCGCCTTCTGCAGTGCCAGGGCGATATTGGTCAGAGCTCCCAGCGTGCAGAGGGTGATGGTGCCCGCGGGCTCGGCGCGCAGCGTCTCAACGATGAAGTCCACGGCGTGCTTGTCCTGCAGCGGCATGGTCGGCTCTGCGAGCTCCGTCCCGTCGAGCCCGGTCGAACCATGCACATGCTCGGCGGTCACAAGGGTGCGCAACAGGGGCTTTTCGGCACCGGCATAGACCTTGACGTCCGGACGCCCCGAGAGCTCGCAGATGATACGGGCATTGCGGGCAGTGAGGCTGAGCGGCACGTTGCCGGCGACCGTCGTGATGCCGACGACGTCGAGCGCTTCCGGGCTAGCGAGCGCCAGCATGATGGCGGCCGCGTCGTCCTGTCCGGGGTCCGTGTCGATGATGATCTTGGCGGGTGCGGCCACGGCGATATCCTTTTCCTGCTGTCGATATGTCTCTCAATAGAACGATTCCTGCCACGCCGTAAGGCGTCCGATCCCAGCCGCGATGATTCGCGCGAAGAGAGGTGCGCGGCGGCTTGCGCGTCGTTGCGGTCCACCCCATATATCGAGCGCGGACGCCGCCTCGCGGGTTCGCGTATCGGTCGCTTGAGGTTTGCAAGGACGAGATATGAGCCGCCTGACGCCCTTTACGAGCCCGCTGATGCTGGGTTTCGACGCCATGGAGAAGACGCTCGAACGCGTCGCCAAGGGCAATGACGGCTATCCACCCTACAATATCGAGCGTGTGCGCGGCGGGGCGACGGAAGAGCCGGAACGGCTGCGAATCACCCTCGCCGTCGCCGGCTTTGCCGAGGATGATCTCGACGTGACGATCGAGGAGAACCAGCTCGTCATTCGCGGCCGCCAGAGCGACACGGAAGAGCGCGACTATCTCCATCGCGGTATCGCGGCGCGTCAGTTCCAGCGCATGTTCGTGCTGGCCGAAGGCATGGAGGTGCTGAAGGCGGAATTGCGCAATGGACTGCTTTCCGTCGATCTCATTCGTCCGGAACCTGTTCGTATGGTAAAGAAAATTAACATTTTGGTCTCAGAGTGATCTCACCGGCAAGGGTGACCTCGTCGGCTGCAAGGCTGGCGACCCTGGTTGCGAATTTCGCCAATCCTCGCATGAAAACATAATCTTATGTCGCGTGACCTTTCCGAAGAAAGGCTCGTGCGGCAACGAGGAGAGAGTTCATGGGATTGAAGCACGTCAGCAGCCATCTGTCGAAAACCGACCTGGCACATCTTGGTGCAGGTGAAGTCGGTTACATCCGGAAAATGCGGTCTGATGAAGTCTCGCGCTGCTTTCCCGAGGCTCCGAGCATGGAGCCGGGTCTCGACCTCTGGGCCCTCTTCGGCGCCGACGGCACGCCGATCCTCCTCACCGACAACCGCTCCAGCACCTTCTTCAAGGCTGCCGAAGACGACCTGAAGACGGTCACGCTTCACTGATCGGTCCGGCTCCGCGAGGACGCCGCACCGCAGATGATGCCGTGAAACCGGCGTCCATACGCTTCCCGCAAAAGTCTTTGCCGTCTTCGCCGCCTTGGGATAACCGATGCGCATGAAAAAGCAGGACATTGCCGCCTATCTGTTTCTCGCCTTCGCCTGGGGTCTGTCGTTCCTCGTGCTCCTGCACGTGGTCGATGCCTTCGGCTGGGTCGGCGCGGTCACGTTGCGCAGTCTTGTCGCCGGCGGCACGCTGCTTGCCTTTGCGGGCCTTAGCCGCCGCGCGCTTCATTTCGGCCCGCGGCGATGGCCCTTTGTCATCGTCGGTGCGACGACGGTGGCGGGACAGCTGATCGGCCTTTCCTACGCAACGCCGCGGATCGGGACGGCGATGGCCGCCATCCTGGTCGCCGCAATCCCGCTCTTCTCCATGGTCATCGCGCATCTCTGGAAGCTGGAGCGCATGCGTGCGCAAGGGCTGCTGGGGCTCGTGACCGGCACGGTCGGCATCGTCCTGCTGGTCGGCTTTCCCGCCGTGCCCATCACAACCGATTTCCTGCTCGGCTGTGCCGCGTCGCTCTTCAGCGCCTTCTGCGCCGCCTTCGGCAGCAATTATGCGAGCCACCGCCTGCGCGGCACCGGTTCGCTGGAGGTCACGATCGGCGCATTCCTCTCCGGCGGCATCATGACGCTGCCGCTTCTGCTGGCCGTGCCGGTGCCGGGCCTGCCCTCATGGACGGATGTCGGTGCGCTTCTGGTGCTCGCCTGCGTCATGAGCGCGCTGACCTACGTCACCTATTTCCGCCTCGTCGCCTCCATCGGCGCCACGCGCACCATCAGCGTCGAATTCGCCGTGACGGTCGTCGCCGTCCTCGTCGGCGCTGTCGTGCTCGACGAGCCGATCGCGCCCATACAGATCGCCGGCGCCGCCGTCATCATCGCCGGCTGCGCGCTGGTGCTCGGCCTCGTGCCCTTCGGGCGCAAGCCGAAACTCACGCCCGTCCCTTGAGGACCAAACGCCTCAGGCGTCCTTGCGCCGGAAGGTGAGATAGGCGGAACTGCGTCCCTCGCGCTTCGCCTTCGCCTCGTAGCGCGTGCTCGGCCAGGTGGCGTAAGGCGTCAGCCAGTCGCTGGCATTGCGGGCGGGCCAGTCGAAGGCCGCGTGATCGCGGCAGTGCAACAGCGTCCAGTTCACATAGGTGTCGATGTCGGAGGCAAAGCAGAACAGCCCGCCGGGCTTCAGCACACGGGCAAAGCGATCGAGATTGACGGGGGAGACGAACCGGCGTTTCCAGTGCTTCCGTTTCGGCCAGGGATCGGGATAGAGCAAATCGATCTGGTCGATGCTGGCCGCCGGCAGCCAGTCGAGAACCTGCGTCGCATCATCGTCATGGAGGCGGATATTGCGCGCGCCGACCTCTTCGATGCGCCCGACCAGCTTTGCCATGGAGTTGACGAAAGGCTCGACGCCGATGAAGCCGGTTGCGGGCTGCTCGACGGCCCGGTGGACCAGATGCTCGCCGCCGCCAAAGCCGATCTCCATCCGCACGCGCTCCACGGCATCCGGGAAGAGGCTCTTCAGATCGTCCGGCGCGGGCGCATCGAGGTCGAGGCGGAACGTCGGCAGGCCGTGTTCCAGCTTCGCTGCCTGGCTGGCGCGCAGCGGCTTTCCCTTGCGGCGGCCGAAAAAGGCCTCTGTGGCCCGGGCGGGGGACCCGGAGGGGCGCTTGTCTGTCATGCGCTGACGTCTCCAAAAACAAAAACGGATGCCGGCGAGGGCATCCGTTCTCTTGTCACACATTCGCGAAAACCGAAACGGCTCAGGCGGCTTTCAGCGCATCCTTGAGCGGCTTGACGAGATCGAGACGTTCCCAGGAGAACGAACCGTCGCGGCCGGCCTTGCGACCGAAATGGCCATAGGCCGATGTCTTGGCGTAGATCGGCTTGTTCAGGTCGAGATGCCGGCGGATGCCGGAGGGCGAAAGGTCGATCGTCTTGCGGATCGCGGCTTCGACCTCATCTTCGCTGATCTTGCCGGTGCCGTGCAGATCGACATAGATCGAGAGCGGCTGGGCGACGCCGATGGCGTAGGAGAGCTGGATCGTGCAGCGGTCCGCGAGACCGGCCGCCACGACATTCTTGGCCAGGTAGCGGGCGACATAGGCGGCGGAACGATCGACCTTGGTCGTGTCCTTGCCCGAGAAAGCGCCGCCACCATGCGGCGCGGCACCACCATAGGTATCCACGATGATCTTGCGGCCCGTGAGGCCTGCATCGCCATCCGGTCCACCGATGACGAACTTGCCGGTGGGGTTGATGTACCAGTTGCAGTCCGCCGCAATCTCGATGTCATGCAGGGCTTCGCGGATGTAGGGCTCGACGACGGCGCGCACCTTGGCGGAGTCCCAGCTTTCGTCCAGATGCTGGGTCGACAGGACGATGGAGGCGACCTCCTTCGGCTGACCATCGACATAGCGGACCGTGACCTGGCTCTTTGCGTCCGGCCCAAGCTTGCCGGCATCGCCTTCGCCCTTCTTCCGGGCGGCGGCGAGCAGGTGGAGGATGCGGTGGGAATAGTAGATCGGGGCGGGCATGAGGTCGGCGGTTTCGCGGCAGGCGTAACCGAACATGATGCCCTGGTCGCCGGCACCTTCGTCACCCTGCTTGTCGGAGGCGTTATCGACGCCCTGCGCGATATCGGCCGACTGCGAGTGCAGCAGCACGTCGATCTTCGCGGTCTTCCAGTGGAAGCCGTCCTGCTCGTAGCCGATCTCGCGGATCGCCTTGCGGGCAGCCGTCTTGAACTTGGCCGGGTTGATGACGTCCTTGCCGTTCTTGTCCTTCTTCATCAGGCTCGGCGGCAGGCGCACTTCACCGGCGATCACCACGCGGTTCGTGGTCGCCAGCGTTTCACAGGCGATGCGCACGCCCCAGGGATCGACACCCGTCTTTGCAGCTTCGCGGTAGACCAGATCGACGATCTCGTCCGAAATCCGGTCGCAAACCTTGTCGGGATGACCCTCGGCCACGGACTCGGATGTAAACAGGTAGTTAGCACGCATGCGGGACGTCCCCTCAGTGAAAACAGGCTTCGACGGTGTAGTAAGTATGCCCGTAAAAGACAAGCGCACAAGGACATAAATATATCTTTATATGGGCAAATGAGGTTGTTTATTGCCCATTCATGGCTTGCTGAGGTGCGAACCCGAGCACCGGCCGCATCCTTGCCGGCATAAAAAAAGCGGCTCTGTAAGCCGCTTTTTTCATAGGAAGCCCGTTGCGCTACTCGGATTCGACATCTGCCGCGAGCGCCTTGACCAGATCGACGATCTTACGGCGCACCTTGGGGTCGCTGATCTTGACGAAGGCGCGGTTCAGCTGGAGGCCTTCGGACGACGACAGGAAGTCGACGACATAGTTCGAACTCGAGGCTTCGGCCATGCCGGACGCACCGCTGCCGGACCCGGAGTCGCCGGGCGCATCCTCGAAAAAGAAGGACACCGGGACATTGAGAATGGCGGAGATGTTCTGAAGACGGCTTGCACCGACACGGTTGGTACCTTTTTCGTACTTCTGAATTTGCTGGAAGGTGATGCCGAGCGCTTCGCCCAGCTTTTCCTGGCTCATTCCGAGCATTGTCCGACGGAGCCTGATCCGACTTCCGACATGGATGTCGATCGGATTCGGCTTCTTTTTGTTCTCAATCATAGCGGGTTCCTATTATTCGAAGTACCTTCAGCCCATACTTCGGCCGTTGCAAAGAGCAGACCACATGCCATGCCACGTAGTCCGGGTCATTCCCCTCCGAGCATAGGTGCGTTTGACGGCAGCGACACTATGCAACTTCACGCGTTTTGGGTCAATTCTGCCGAAAAACAAAACCAAAACGAGAAACTATTGCGGACACCATCAGAAAAAGCACCAGAACGAGAGCGTGCCTCCGCTGCTGCTCGGGCGCGGCGACCAAAGCTGCACGACCGGGCAGAATTGTGTCGAAAAAGCCACGTTCGCCAAGAGAAAGCCCGGAGACGACATTTCCGCGCGCATCGATGACCGCGGAGATGCCGGAATTTGCCGCGCGGATCATCGGAACGCCATTCTCGACCGCGCGCAGGCGCGCCTGCTGGAAGTGCTGGTAAGGCCCCGGCGTATCGCCGAACCAGGCATCGTTGGTGATGTTGAGCAGCGCGGCGGTGGAGATCGCATCGCTGCCGATCTCGTTCGGGAAGATCGCCTCGTAGCAGATCAGCGGATAGAGCGTGCGCCCGCCCGGCAGCGTCAGGATGGTGCGCGTTGCCGCGGAGGAGAAGCCGCCCGGCATGGCAGCGGCGATCGCGTTCAACCCCATGCGCGACAGGAGATCCTCGAACGGCAGATACTCGCCGAAGGGCACGAGGTGGACCTTGTCGGCCGCGCCGACGATCTGGCCTCGATCATCGATGACATAGACGGAGTTGTAATAGCGCGGCGGCAGGCCGGCGCCCGCATCTTCGGTGCGGACGGCGCCGGTGACGACGAGCTGACCGTCCTGCAGCACGTCGGCGATCCGCGTCAGGGCGTCCGGATTGTCCGTGAGGATGAAGGGAACGGCGGTTTCCGGCCAGACGATGATATCCGGGCGCTTGCCGCCCGCCTCGGGCGGCGCTGCGCTCAGTGCCAGATGGGCTTCGAAGACAGAGGCGCGCGCGCTGTCATCGAGTTTGCGGGCCTGATCGATGACCGGCTGGACGATCCGCACCGTTGCCTGCGGCTCGGCGGCGGGCGGCTCGGGCGTGTGCAGCCGGTAGGCGCCATAGCCGACATGGGCCGCGACCAGACCGGCCGCCAGCGTCAGGCCCACGCCCATACCCTTGCGCGTACCGATGAGAGCGGGCGCCGCATAGACGAAGACGGCGAGCAGGTTCATGCCGACCATGCCGACCAGCGAGACCGACTGCATGAGAAGCGGCACCGGCATGGCGGCCATTCCCACGGCGTTCCAGGGGAAGCCGGTGAAGAGCACACCGCGCAGCCATTCGGCGCCCGCGAAAGCGACGGCGAGCGCCGCGATGCGCCCTGCCCCGTCCGACCAGAGCAGGCGGGCGACGAAGGCCGCCAGCCCGTAATAGATCGCAAGCACGGCAGGCAGGCCGACGACGGCGAGCGGCAGCGCCCAGGCGAAGGTATCGGCCTCCACCAGCAGCGCATTGCCAAGCCACCAGAGACTGCCGAGGAGATAGCCGAAGCCGAAGCACCAGCCGAGCGAAAAGGCAGGCAGCGCCCGGCGAAGCGGGCCGTGCTCCGGCTGACCGGAGGTGCCGTCCATCAGCCAGACGAGGACGGGGAAGGTCAGAAACGGAACGGCGAAGATATTGAAGGGCGGCAGGGCGAGGACCGTGACCAGCCCGGCCAGAAAGCCGAGGGACGCCCGACGAAGACCCGACGACAGCATGATCCTGCCGGCCAAACGTTCCATTCGCATTCCTATCCGCCTGCTGCGATCCGGGCATCCGGCATCACGCGCGCCGAAGATGCCGGAGCGCCGGTCGATGTCCCGCTCTCTTCATGATGCATCAGGCATGCCCAGAGCATGTGTCCTGTCACCGATCGCAGCCCCGGACGCTGAGCGGCGCGGCGCCGTCAGCCGACCGGAGGGCTGGACGGCCCCTCGGTGGTGTTGGTTTCGGCTCGTACGGGCTCGACACCGACGTCGTCCTCGCCTTTGACCGCCGCGCGACGGCGGGCCGGCGGGCGCTTGCGGACGATGCGGACCTTCTTCACGCGCCGGGGGTCGGCATCCAGAACCTGGAATTCGAAGCCCGGCAGGGCCTGCACGACCTCGCCGCGGGCGGGAATGCGGCCCAGCGATGCGAACACCAGACCGCCCAGCGTATCCACCTCTTCCAACTGCTCGCGCACGTCGAAATCGGGACCGATCGCAGCCGCGATCACCTCGAGCTCGACCCGTGCATCGGCCACGAAAATGTCGTCCGAGGTGCGGGAGAACATGACCTCGCTGTCGTCATGCTCGTCCTCGATATCGCCAACGACCATTTCGACGATGTCTTCCAGCGACGCCAGCCCGTCCGTGCCGCCATATTCATCGATGACGAGCGCCATCTGGATGCGCGCGGCCTGCATGCGCTGCATGAGGTCGGAGGCATGCATGGACGGCGGCACGAAGAGAACCTGGCGGATGATGCCGGCCTCTTCCACCGTCTTGTCGAGATCGATGCGGGCGAGGTCAATGCCGGCGCGCGGCTGGCGCTGCACCTTCTGCGGACGATCCGCCGCCAGGGCCGCAACGGCCGGAGATGCTGCCACGCGCGGAGGGCCGCGACGGCGGGCGCGCGCCTGCTTCGTCACATAGGAGAGGAGATCGCGGATGTGGACCATCCCGCGGGGATCATCGAGGCTTTCGCTATAGACCGGCATGCGCGAGCGCCCGGACTCCTCGAAGATGATCATGAGTTCGCCGATGGTAATGCTCTGGTCGACCGCCTCGATATCGGCGCGGGGCACCATGACATCCTCCACGCGCACTTCGCGGAAGCGCAGGATGTTGTTGAGCATGGCGCGCTCGGCCGGCGAGAAGACCTCGTCGGCGCCCGGATCCGCCATCAGCGCGTCGGCGAGATCCTCGCGGATCGTGGCACCATTCGGGCTGCGGAACAAGCGGGCCGCCCGGGCCCAGAAAGAGGTGTGATGCCGGTGACCTTCCGGCTTGTGGGCCTCAGGCTTTACGGCCTCGGCGGCTTCGGCCTCATAGGCCTGAACCGCGCTACTACTGCCCGGTTCGTCCTGACTGGAGGCGTCCGCATCGTCTTTGCCAGCCGCGGCGGGCTGTGATCTGAAGTCGCTCATCGTTCCAAACTGTCAAACGGGATCGCTGTCCCCATAGGGATCAGATACCCCAAGACCCGAGAGAATGCGAGTCTCCAGCTGTTCCATTCGCTCCGCTTCCTCCGTTTCCAGGTGGTCGTAGCCGAAAAGATGCAGGAATCCATGCACCAGAAGATGCGTCAGATGGTCGTCGAAGGGCTTTCCGAGGTTCTCTGATTCGCGCACCAGCGTCTCGTATGCCAGCACGATATCGCCCAGCATCGGACCCGGCATGCCGCCCGGCACGATGGGGAAGGCCGGGAAGGACAGGACGTTGGTCGGCTTGTCCTGGCTGCGCCATTCCGCGTTGATGCTGCGGATTTCCGCGTCGCTGGTGAAGACGAGCGACAGTTCCGGCGTCATTTTCGGGAACGGCTGTTTCTCCTCGCGGGCGAGAAAGGCGGCGGCATGTTCGAGAATGCGCGTGCTCGATGCCTCGAGCACGGCCTCATCCGGCCAGCCGCCTTCCTCGACGCTGACCTGAAGGTCCAGAAAGGATTTGCCCGACATGCTCTACAGGCTTTCGTCCGGCACGGCCGTCTGCGCCTCGTAGGCCCGCACGATGCGCGCCACCATCGGATGGCGCACGACATCCACGTCCTTGAAGCGAACGACCGACACGCCCTCGACATCCTTGAGGATCTGCAGCGCTTCCACGAGGCCGGACTTCGTGCCGCGCGGCAGATCGACCTGGCTCGGGTCTCCGGTGACGATCATGCGGCCGTTCTCGCCGAGACGCGTCAGGAACATCTTCATCTGCATGGTCGTCGTGTTCTGCGCCTCGTCGAGAATGACGACGGCATTGCCCAGCGTGCGGCCGCGCATGAAGGCAAGCGGGGCGATTTCGATGACGCCGGCGGTGATCGCGCGTTCCACCTTGTCGCCGGGCATCATGTCGTAGAGCGCGTCATAGAGCGGGCGGAGATAGGGATCGACCTTCTCCTTCATGTCGCCGGGCAGGAAGCCAAGGCGCTCGCCGGCTTCCACGGCCGGGCGCGAGAGGATGATGCGATCGACCGCGCCGCGTTCCAGCAGCTGGGCGGCATAGGCGACGGCGAGATAGGTCTTGCCCGTACCGGCCGGGCCGACGCCGAAGACGAGCTCGGAGCGTTCGAGCGCGCGGATATAGGCATCCTGCGTCGGCGTGCGGGCGGCGATGGTCTTCTTGCGGGTCAGGATCTGCGCGAGGTTCAACTTGGCCTTCTTCTCCATGGTAGGAAGCTGCAACTGGTCGTCGGCGGCAACCGCCATGCGGATCGCGCCCTCCACGTCGGAGGTCTCGACCGAGCTGCCCTTCTGCAGGCGACCATAGAGATAATCCAGTGCCCGGCGCGCCTGATTGGTCGCCGTCACCTCGCCCGAGATCGCTACGGAATTGCCACGCGGGCGGGCGTCCACATGCAGGCGCTGCTCGATAAGCTTGAGGTTCTGATCGTATTGTCCGAACAGCTCGCTCGCAAAGCGGTTGTTCTCGAATGTGAGCACGAAGTGATTGGCGTCTGTCGTAGGCGTTGTCTTCGACTGGCGCGGCGGGGTTGAAACCAATTCGTGTCCGTTCAAGCGGCAGGGCTCCCGAGGATGTCGTCAGGCCCTGATAGTATCAGTCGTCGACCACGTCGGCAAACAAACTGTTAGGACCCGCGGCGGTGATTCGTACCCTGATAATGTCACCGATTTCCACGCCCTTTGCATCAACATTCACCGACTGCAGCCAGGGCGAGCGGCCGATAAGCTGGCCGGGCATGCGGCCGGGCTTTTCCAGAAGCAGATCGATCGTGCGGCCGATGCAGCTCTCGTTGAAGGCGCGCTGCTGCTCGAGCAGCAAAGCCTGCAGCGTTTCCAAACGCTTGGCCTTGACGTCCTCGGGCACCTGATCCTTCAGGTCGGCGCCGGGCGTGCCGGGACGGGTCGAATATTTGAACGAAAATGCCTGTGCATAACCGATGCTGCGCACGAGGCTCAGCGTATCCTCGAAATCCGCATCCGTCTCGCCGGGGAAGCCAACGATGAAATCGCCCGACAGAGCGAGGTCCGGCTGGGCGCGGCGGATCCGCTCGACCAGCGCCACATATTCGGCTGCCGTGTGACGCCGGTTCATGGCCTTGAGGATACGGTCCGAACCGGACTGCACCGGCAGGTGCAGGTAGGGCATCAGCGCCGGCAGGGTGCGGTGCGCCTCGATCAGGCTGTCGTCCATATCGCGCGGATGGCTGGTGGTGTAGCGCAGGCGCGCTAGGCCATCGATCTGCGACAGCCGCTGCAGCAGGGCGCCCAGGCCCTCGCCGCCCGTGGTGACGGTGCCGTGCCAGGCATTGACGTTCTGCCCGAGCAGTGTGATTTCGCGAACGCCGGCGGAGACGAGCTTCTCGGCTTCCGCGACGATCTGCGCCATGGGGCGGGAGACTTCCGAGCCGCGCGTATAGGGCACGACGCAGAAGGTGCAGAACTTGTCGCAGCCCTCCTGCACGGTCAGGAACGCCGTGACGCCGCGCGCACGGGTCTTTGCCTTGTCGGGCGCCGGCAGGTGCTCGAACTTGTCCTCGATCGCGTAGTCGGTTTCCAGCACGCGCTCGCCGCGGCCGACGCGCTTCAGTGCCTCCGGCAGGCGATGGTAGGTCTGCGGCCCGATGACGAGATCGACGGCCGGTGCCCGGCGCAGGATCTCGTCGCCTTCGGCCTGCGCCACGCAGCCGGCCACGCCGATCATCATCTCGCGCCCTTCGCCCGCCTTGCGCTTCTTCAGGTCGCGCAGCCGCCCGAGCGCGGAATAGACCTTTTCGGCCGCCTTTTCCCGGATGTGACAGGTGTTCAGGAGAACGAGATCCGCATCCTCGGCATTGTCGGTCGCGACATAGCCGTCCTTGGCCAGCGCGTCCGTCATCCTGTCGGAATCATAGACGTTCATCTGGCAGCCATAGGTCTTGACGAAGACCTTTTTCGTGGGCGCCGGAGCGAGGGCGGATGCGGGAGCAAGGAGCGTTTGGTCGGTCATGCGAGGTGCATAGCGCAAATCGGGCTGGAAATGAAGCGATGTGGGTTTGAGAAGGTGAGGGCATTGGAAACAGGAAAAAGGAAGGAAAACCCTCTCACCGCCCGCGAAGTCGCGCCAGCAGCATGGTCTTCAGCTGCGTCTCCACATCGCGGCTCACCAGCTTGCGGTTGCTGTCGGCGCGATACGCGATGGTGCTGCCGAAGACGAGATCGACATCGACGGCGCCCTCGCGCAACACACCCATGAGGTGCGGCACGAGCTCGATATCGCCCGGCCAGGCGGCGATGGGGCGGTGGTAGCGGCCCATCGGCATGCCGTGGACCCGCGTATAGGCGATGGCGACCGGCTGGACGTGGACGGTTCCCTCAGGCGCCAGCGGCACGGCGGCGGCGGCAGCGCCGAAGAGAGAGGTCTTGATCTCCAGCAACCGGTTGCCGTCGGAGGTCGTGCCTTCGGGAAACAGCACGACGATTTCGCCTGCAGCAAGGCGTGCGCCGATCTCGTTGACCTGGTTGCCGGTCGTGCGCTTCTGCTCGCGCGCGACGAAGATGGTTGCCTGCAGGCGGGCGAGCAGGCCGAAGACCGGCCATGCCTTCACCTCCGCTTTCGCGATGAAGACGACATCGGCGACCGAACCGAGGGCGAGGATGTCCTTCCAGCTGACATGGTTCGCAACGAGCAGGAGCGGTCGCCTCGTGTCCAGCGCACCATGGACATGCACGCGAAGCCCGATCATGCGGCAGGCGATGCGGTGCCAGAGGCGCGGCAGGGTTCGCCTTGCCGGTCTGTCCCGCCAGAGCAGGACGAGCTGCACCGGCGCGAGAAGAAGCGTCGCCAGGACCAGGAGCGAGACGCAGACGACGATCCGGAGCCAGACGATCATCGGCCGCTCAGAGATCGAGACGAAGGACGTCGGCACCGCCGGCGGCTGCATCCGGACCGGACGGCTTGTAATAGGCCTTGCGCTCGCCGACCTTGCGGAAGCCGAGCCGGCGGTAAAGCGCCCGTGCGGCGACATTCGCCTGATCGACCTCGAGGAACATGGCTTCCGCGCCATCCTGGCGGGCGCGGCCGAGCGCCGCCTGCATGAGGCGCCAGCCAAGGCTGACCCTGACATAGCGGGGATCGACGCCGATGGTGAGGATTTCCGCTTCGCCGCCGGCCGACCGTGTCAACACGAAGCCGCCCATCGCCGATCCGCTGGCCGCATTGTTCTGCCGGGCGACGAAGCCGAAGACGCTTTCCTGCAGGAGCAGCGCGTGAAACTCGCTCGCGCTCCAGGCCGGTTTGAAAAGGGCGGCGTGAATGCGCGCCACGCCTGCGAGATGATCGACAGTCATGTCGAAGATGTCGAACTCCGGGCGGCGGATGAAGTAGTCGATCAGGGCCATGTCAGGCACGTGCCACGGCAAAGCCCGCCTGCGAGCGGACGTCGGGGCCCCGCAGGTAAAGCGGTTTCGGCAGGGCGATGGCGGGATAGACGGCCGCGCCCAGCTTTGCCACGACCGCGATATCGGCGGTATCGGACGGCCGCTCGTTCGCCTCGGCTGCCGCGTCGTCCCGCAACAAGGACGCGCCGGAGCCGCTGATCGTGCCGGCGAAGGTGGCGAACGCGGCTCGCGCGGAGCCGACATCGCGCGCCTCGGCCTCGGCCATCGGCTGGCCGTCAGCGTCGAAGGGCTGGAGGTAGACCTCCTCGCGCTTCGCATCGGTGACGACGAGCACGGGACGGCCCGGTGCGAGGGCAAGCGCGGATGCCGCCAGCGCCTGCAGGACGGAAATGCCGACGACGGGGCGATCCAGAGCAAGACCGAGCCCGCGGGCTGTCGCCACGCCGACCCGGATGCCGGTGAAGGAGCCGGGACCGATGGTGACGGCGATGCGATCGACCTTGTCCATCGCGACGCCGGCGCTCGCCAGCGCTTCGTCGATGAAGCCCATCAGCCGCTCGGCATGGCCGCGGCCGATATCGGCACCGGCCGTGCTCAGCGTCACGTCGCGCGCGGCATCGTAAAGCGCGACGTTGCAGGCCGTGCCGGCGGTATCGATGGCAAGAACGATCATGCGGAAGGATGGCCCCGTCTCAGGATGCCCGTCCCCGGGCGGTCGTCGAACCCTCAGGAAAACGCCGCCCCCGGCGTCTCCTGAAGGACAGTCTCGTCACGTCGGTGGCGGATCAGACCGCCTCGACGGCCTGAACCTCGGGCACGAAGTGGTGCAGGAGGTTCTGCACGCCATGCTTCAGCGTTGCGGTCGAGGATGGGCAGCCCGAACAGGCACCCTTCATGTTGAGAAAGACCGTACCGTCGCGAAACCCCTTGAAGGTGATGTCGCCGCCGTCCTGCGCGACGGCCGGGCGGACGCGCGTTTCCAGCAGTTCCTTGATGGTCGCGACGATGGTCTCGTCGCCCTTCTCGAAGAATTCGCCTTCCTGGTCGGCCTCTTCCGCACGGCCCTGCCCCGCCATGATCGGCTGGCCGGACATGAAATGCTCCATGATCGAGCCGAGGATGGCGGGCTTCAGGTGCTGCCACTCGGCATCCGCTTTGGTGACGGTGATGAAGTCGTAGCCGAAATAGACGCCGGTGACGCCGGGAATGTCGAAGATGCGGGCGGCAAGCGAGGAACTCGCGCGGGCCTCGGTCTCGTCGCGAAACTCGGCGGTGCCGCTTTCCAGCACGACCTTGCCCGGCAGGAACTTCAGCGTTGCGGGGTTCGGGGTCGATTCGGTCTGAATGAACATGATGTGCTCCCTGTCGGGTCAAGGCCGACGGTCAAAGAAATGCCCGATGAGCATAGGCGTCTCGCGCCTTGCCATCAAGCCTGCGCTGCCGACAGCAACATGGTGATCGTGGAGGCTGCATACCAGAGGCCCGTCCGGTTTGACAGAAAGATCCGCCGCCGGCAGCTGCGTCCGATCAGCTCAGCGCGTCGATCTCTTCGTCCGTCAGCATGTCGGGAATGACGGTGACGGGGATCGGGAAGACCGCCGTCTTGCCCGCAATGGAAGCGACCAGCGGGCCGGGGCCGTCCTTGTAGGAGCCGGCGGCAAGAACGAGAATGGCGATGTCCCGGTCTTCCTCGATGAGGCCGTAGATCTGCTCGGTCGGAAGTCCCTCGCGGATGATCATTTCCGGCTCGATGCCGATCTTTTCGCGCACGTCATGGGCGACCTTGGCCAGCGTCGCCTCGGCTTCGGCGCGGGCTTCGGCCCGCATGATGCCTTCGACGCCCAGCCATTGCTGGAAGTCGCCATCGGGGATGACGTAGAGCAGAGCCAGAGCACCGGACGAATGCTTGGCGCGCATGCCGGCATAGTGGACGGCGCGGCCGCATTCCGGGGTGTCGTCGATCACCGCGAGAAACTTGCGGCGGTGACCTTCCATGCGGGAGAGACGTGTCGAGACCATTTGCGGACACTCGCATTCGCGCCCGCCCTTCGCAAGGCCGTTTTCGTCTCGTCCCCGACCTCGGACGGCCGCGGCCTACTGGAGGAAGCCGATGATCTCGCGAACCTCGCGCATCGTGGTTTCCGCCCGCGCCCGCGCCCGCTCGCCGCCATCGCGCAGGATGGCATCGATGTGGCTGGTGTCGCCCATCAGCCGCGACATTTCGCCGGTGATCGGGGCAAGCACATTGACCGCAAGCTCGACCAGCGCCGGCTTGAAGACGGAGAACTGCTGGCCGCCGAATTCGGCAAGGATCTCGGCCTTGGTGCGGTCGGCAAGGGCCGCATAAATGCCGACGAGGTTGTCGGCTTCCGGGCGTCCGGCAAGACCTTCTATCTCGGAGGGCAAACCGTCCGGATCGGTCTTTGCCTTGCGGATCTTCTTGGAGATCGTCTCGGCGTCGTCCACAAGGTTGATGCGCGAAAGATCGGACGGATCAGATTTCGACATCTTCTTCGTGCCGTCGCGCAGGCTCATGACGCGCGGCGCGGGGCCGTCGATCATCGGCTCGACCATCGGGAAATAGGCATGCACCGGCTCTTCGCCGACCGTGATGTCGATGCCCTTGCCGCCCTTGCGGATATGGGCCTGATAGTCGAGGTTGAACTTCATGGCGATATCGCGCGTCAGCTCCAGATGCTGCTTCTGGTCGTCGCCGACCGGCACATGCGTCGCACGGTAGACGAGGATGTCGGCGGCCATCAGGCTGGGATAGGCGAGCAGGCCGAGCGAGGCGTTCTCGCGGTCCTTGCCGGCCTTGTCCTTGAACTGCGTCATGCGGTTCATCCAGCCGATGCGCGCGACGCAATTGAAGATCCAGGCAAGCTCGGCATGCTGCGGCACGGCCGACTGGTTGAAGACGATATGGGCCTTGGGGTCGATGCCGGAGGCGATGAAAGCGGCGGCAATCGAGCGAATCTGCCCCGGCAGGTCCTCATGCACCAGCTGCGCGGTGATCGAATGCAGGTCCACCACGCAATACATGCAGTCGTTGTTGTCCTGCAGCGCCACGAACTTGCGGATCGCGCCGAGATAGTTGCCGAGGTGGAGATTGCCTGTCGGCTGGACACCGGAGAAGACGAGCGGCGGAAAATTTGACATGGAGACCTCGATCGGGCGCGGGAAATCATGCGGTCTGCCGCGGAAACGGCCGGCGGATTTTTCCGGGCTTATGCACGGGCGGTGCCCGACAATCAAGGTGGTTCTCTGTCTGCCGGCCTCAGCCGGCGGGCTGCAGCAGATCCCAGAGATTGCCGAAGGGATCGGCAAAGACCGCAACGGTGCCGTAAGGCTCATGCCGCGGCGCTTCCCGGAAAGCGACGCCCTTGGCGAGCATGGCGGCGTGGTCGCGCGCGAAATCGTCAGTGTGCAGAAAGAACGCGACGCGCCCGCCGGTCTGGTTGCCGATGGCGGCCGCCTGCTCCGCGCCGTCCGCCTTGGCGATCAGCAGCGCGGTTTCGCGCGCACCGCGGGGCCGCAGCAGCACCCAGCGCTTTCCGTCCCCCATGTCGAGATCTTCCAGAAGCTCGAAGCCGAGGCTGTCACGATAGAAGGCGATGGCGTCGTCGTAGTCGGGCACAACGAGGGTGATGCAGGCGATAGTCTGTTGCATCGGTTGCCTTTCCGATCAGATCTGTGGCGGAGGCAGGACGCTGGTGTCGGCCTCCTCTTGTGCCGTCTCGGGGCGCGGCTTGCGCTTCAGGTTGCGGCGAAGCATCGAGGCGTCGGCGCCGCCGATGGCGAAGGCGAGCGCGAAATAGACGATCATCGCCATGCCGATCAGCAGCATCAGCGCCGTCAATTGCGTGAGGAGACGTGCCTGCGGTGTCAGCCAGTCGGCGAGGTAGCCGGAAGCGTAATGCAGCGCGACGGCCATGACGATCGTTGCCGCGATCAAACGCAGGACGCGCGAGAACAAGGCTGGCTCCCACTCCCAGTGACCGCGGCGGACGAGCGTCACGAAGAGCAGCACCGTCGTCAGCCAGCCGGAGGCGGCCTCCGCCGTCGCGATGCCGCGCTCGCCGTAGATCGGGAACAGCGACACCGCGAGCAGGCAGTTGAAGGCGACCGAGATGCCAGTGAACCGCATCGGCGTCTTGGTGTCTTCGCGCGCGAAGAAGCCGGGATTGAGCGCCTTGATCATGACGAAGGCGGGAAGGCCAAGACCGTAGATCGCCAGCGTCGAGGCGACCGTGGCCGTGGTGGCCGGCGAGAAGGCGCCGCGCTCGTAGAGCACGCGCACGATTTCGTCGGAGATAACCCAGATGGCACCGGCGGCCGGCAGCGTCAGGAACAGCACGAATTCGAGCGAGCGGTTCTGCAGGTTCGCCGCTTCCTTCAGAGCACCGCCGCGAAGGGCGCGCGACAGCTCGGGCAGCAGCACCACGCCGACGGCGATGCCGACGACGCCGAGCGGCAGCTGATAGACCCGGTCGGCATATTGCAGCACCGCGATGGCGCCATCCTTGGTGGAGGCGATCATCTGGCCGATCAGCTGGTTGATCTGCGTGATGCCGCCGGTGATCGCGGCGGGAAAAGCGAGCACCAGAAGGCGCTTGACGTTGGGCGTGTAGCGCGGGCGGCGCAGGCCGAACCGCATGCCGGCATGGCGCACGCCGGCATACAGCACCGCCATCTGCAGGATGCCGGCAACGAGCACGCCCCAGGAAAGATACCAGGCCGTCATCAACGGGTCGGCGCCGGTCCACAAACCGTAGGCAAGTGCTGCAATGAGGGTGAGATTGAGAAAGACGGGGGCGATTGCGGCGGCGAAATAATGGTGCAGCGAGTTCAGCATGCCCGACAGCATCGCCGTCAGCGACATGCACATGAGATAGGGAAACATCACGATGGCCAGCTTGACCGTGACGTCGAACTTCTCGGGGTCGCCCACGAAACCCGGCGCGATGATCGTCGAGACGATCAGCGGCATGGCCAGTTCCATGGCGATGGTGATGACGAGCAGCACCGTGAAGAGGACGCCGAGAACCTCCTCGGAAAAGCGCTTCGCCCCGTCGATGCCGTTCGCCTCGATCTCCTTGGCAAACAGCGGCACGAAGGCGGCGTTGAACGCGCCTTCCGCAAAGAGGCGGCGGAAGAGATTGGGAAAGCGGAAAGCGGCGTAGAAAGCATCGGCCATGGGGCCGGTGCCGAGCGCCGCAGCCATCAGCGTCTCGCGGCCGAAGCCGAGCAGCCGACTGCCGAGCGTGGCTCCGCCGACGGTTGCAAACTTGCGGGCAAGGCTCATCCGTCAGCTTTCATCTTGCGGGATCCTGCGGACCGCGTGTTCGACGGGGCCGCCGCAGCATGCGGCGTGCCACTGCCGTCCGGCGAATGGCCCAGGGGCGCAATGCCCTGCGCGATGATGCCGGCCGGCATGCGGTCGCGCACTTCGTCGGCCTGTTCGGCCATCACGGCCTTCAGGCGTGCCGTGATATGGCCGTGCCGCGTCTCGTTGGTGATCTTCGCGCCCACGAGGTCGGTCACGTAGAACGTGTCGATGACCTTCTCGCCGAATGTGGTGATGTGGGCGGAATGGATGTCGAGCGACAGATCGGCCAGGACCGCCGTGATCTCCGACAAAAGGCCCGTCCGGTCGAGACATTCGACCTCGACGACCGTGAACTTGTTCGACAGCGAGTTGCTGATCGTGACGGCAGGCGGCACGGTGAAGGTCTTGTTGCGCTTGCGGCCCTTGGTGCGGCTGGCGATGACGCCGGGCAGATCCTTCTTGCCGGACAGCACGTCTTCGATCATCCGGCCGATGCTGGCCGCACGCCGCGTCTCGTCGTCATCGACGGTAAATTCGCGGTTGATCAGGATGGTGTCGAGCGCGCGTCCGTCCGATGTCGTGAAGATCTGCGCATCGACGATGTTGGCGCCGGCGGCGGCGCAGGCACCGGCGATGATGGCGAGCAGGCGCGGATGGTCGGGCGCGAGAACGGTGATCTCGGTGATGGCGTGGAACTGGTGCGTTCGCACCATGGTCGCCAGCGTCCGTTTGGTCTTGTCGGTCTCGCGGATGAAGCGGGCGTGGCGAACCTGATCGTCGAGCGATACCGACAGCAGATAGGGCTGGTAGTGCAGCCGCGAATAGGTCTTGCGATCCTTGCCGCTGAAATCCTCAAGCGCATCGAAGAGCAGCGAGGCCGCATGCGCGGCGCGCTCCTTGCGCGGCACGTCGGAGAAGCCGCCGGACAGCAGAAGCTCGGTCTCGTAGTAGAGCGTGCGCAGCAATTGACCCTTCCAGCCGTTCCACACGCCCGGGCCGACGGCGCGGATGTCGCAGACGGTGAGGATCATCAGCATCTTCAGCCGATCCAGCGACTGGACGCGTTCGGCGAAGTCGAGGATCGTCTTGCGGTCGTTGAGGTCGCGGGTCTGCGCGACCATCGACATGGTCAAATGTTCCTCGATCAGCCAGGCAACCGTTTCGGTCTGCTTGTGCGTCAGGCGGAAGCGGGGCGCGAGGCGACGGGCGAGCCGGGCGCCGGCCTGAGAGTGGTCCTCCGGGCGGCCCTTGGCAACATCGTGCAGGAGCACGGCGACATAGAGCGCGGTGCGCTCCTCGACCTGGGGCATCAGCTTGGCGGCCAGCGGATGGATATCCTGATCGAGCCCGCGATCGATGCGCGACAGCATGTCCACGGCCCGCAGCAGGTGCTCGTCCACCGTATAGTGGTGATACATGTTGAACTGCATCAGCGAGACGATGCGGCCAAATTCGGGGATGAAGCGGCCGAGCACGCCGGCCTCGTTCATGCGGCGCAGCACCAGCTCCGGATCACGGCGCGAGGTGAGGATGGAGATGAAGAGGCGGTTGGCCTCCTCATTCTCTCGCAGGGCCGGCGTGATGAGGCCGAGCGACCGTGTCAGCTGCTTGAGCGCTGCGGGGTGGAACTCCAGTCCGTTGACGTCGGCGATGTGGAAGAAGCGGATGAGATTGACCGGATCACGCCGGAAGATGTCGGGGCTTGCCAGCGCGATGCGCCCGCCATCGTCGACGAACTCCAGCGAGCCCGGGATCTTGCGCAGGCGGCGGCGGAAACGATTGATGACGGCGGAAAGGCCGGGCAGTTCCTTGGCCTGCTGGTCCTCCAGGGCCGCGCAGAAGATGCGCGTGAGGTCGCCGACATTCTTGGCGACGAGGAAGTAGTGCTTCATGAAGCGCTCGACCGAGGTCATCCCGGGATGATCCTGATAGCCGAGGCTCTCGGCGATCTCGCGCTGGATATCGAAGGACAGGCGCTCCTCGGCCTTGCCGGTCAGAAAGTGCATGTGGCAGCGCACGGCCCAGAGGAAATCGTCGGACTTGCGGAACAGATGATATTCGGAGCGCGAGAGCACGCCGAGCTTGACAAGATCGGAAGATTCGCGGACGCGGTAGTAATATTTGGCGATCCAGAACAGCGTGTGCAGGTCGCGCAGGCCGCCCTTGCCCTCCTTGACGTTGGGCTCGACCAGATAGCGGGTATCGCCGGCCTTGCGGTGGCGCTCGTTGCGCTCGGCCAGCTTGGCGGCGATGAACTGCGGACCCGTGTTGCGGACGATCTCGTCATCGAAGCGAGCTTCCAGATCGTCCACCAGTCCGGCGCAGCCGCAGATCAGGCGCGCCTCGAGAATGGCGGTGCGGATCGTCATGTCCTCCTCGGACAGGCGGATGCACTCCTCCACTGTGCGGGTGGCATGGCCGACCTTGAAGCCCATGTCCCAGAGGAGATAGAGCATGTACTCGATCGCCGGTTCGCAGAAGGGCAGCTTCTTGGCCGGGAGCAGGAACAGGAGATCGATGTCGGAACCGGGGGCGAGCGTGCCGCGGCCGTAGCCGCCGACCGCCGCCACCGCGATCTGCATCGACGGCGGCATGCCAGCCGCGTTGAAGACGTGGTTCAGCACGAAGTCGTGCAGGATGGCGATCAGCCGGTCCTGCAGCCAGGAAATGCGGGCCGCACAGGCAAGCCCGCCGCCGTCCTCCTTCAGGAGTTCGTAGGCTTTGGCGCGGCCACGGGCATTGGCGTCTTTCAGCGCGGCCAGCAGGGCCTGACGCATGGGGTCGCGCTGCTCGGCATGCGCCGACGCGATGAAATCCACCTTGGCCTTGAGGGCTGCGATGTCCAGGATGTCGCTGAAGTCGATGTCCTGTCTCCTTGGCGCCGGCCGGATATACTCCGGGCGCGCGATAGTTGCGAGCCGCTGTTTTGGCATCACATTCGAACCTTCCGCCCTTCCGGCGTCAACGGGCCACCGGTCGCAGCGCGATCGTCATTTGCACCCCGACCCCCATTTCCCGCCAGGGCCTCAAGGGTATAGGGCAAAACGATTGCCAAGACGTTTCCGACCCGGCCGATGCGTCTTTTCCAACGGGCAATTGCGCCCTTTCGAGGGCGTCCTAGGCTGCTCGCCTGACCCAGGACTGGATATGGTGGAGGCGACAGGGCAAGGTCAAGCCCTGCGTCCCTTCGCCCCGCGTGCGGAGAGAAGGTGGCTGCAGCCGGATGAGGGGCTTGCTGCGCGTTCAGCGGGTGCGGTAGCCCCTCACCCTGCCCCTCTTCCCGCAAGCGGGGAGAGGGGACTTGGGCGGCGCATTTACCTGCCGCTGAAGGCTGAAGAGAGTGTGCTGCGAGATGAGGATCTCGTTGAGGAGAAGTGTCAGGAGAGCTGCTTCTTCAGGGCGTAGAGCGCATCCATCGCCTCGCGCGGCGTCATGTCGTCCGGATTGAGGCGCTTCAGCGCATCCTCGACCGCCGACGGCTTGGCGCGGGCGACCTCCTCGCGGCGGATGGCCACCTGGAACAGGGGGAGATCGTCGATCAGCTGACTGGCTGGGTTCTTCCGGTCGGCATCCTCGAGTTTCGCCAGAACGTCCTTCGCGCGGGCGACGACGGCTGCGGGGAGGCCCGCGAGACGGGCGACCTGGATGCCGTAGGAGCGATCAGCCGAACCGGGGCCGACCTCATGCAGGAAGATCACGTCGCCGTCCCATTCCTTGACGCGCATGGTGACGTTGGACAGGCGCTTGAGCTTCTCCGAGAGAACGGTCAGCTCGTGGAAGTGCGTGGCAAACAGGCCGCGGCAGCGATTGGCCTCGTGCAGATGCTCGACGGCCGCCCAGGCGATCGACAGGCCGTCGAAGGTCGCGGTTCCCCGGCCGATCTCGTCGAGGATGACGAGCGAGCGGTCCGTCGCCTGATTGAGGATGGCCGCGGTCTCGACCATCTCCACCATGAAGGTGGATCGGCCGCGCGCGAGGTCGTCGGAGGCGCCGACGCGGGAAAACAGGCGATCGACCACGCCGATATGGGCGCTGGCGGCAGGCACGTAGGAGCCCATCTGCGCCATGATGGCGATCAGCGCATTCTGGCGCAGAAACGTCGATTTACCACCCATATTAGGGCCGGTCAGCAGCCACAGGGCACCATCGTCCTCCGGCGAGAGGGGCGAGAGATCGCAGGTATTGGCAACGAAGGCGGCGGATGCCTGGCGGCGCAGCGCCTGCTCGACAACCGGATGCCGGCCGCCCTCGATCGCGAACATCTTCGAGGTATCGACCGTCGGGCGGCGATAATCCTGCTCCTCGGCGAGAACGGCAAGGCCGGCGGACACGTCGAGGACTGCGAGTGCGAGCGCTGCCGCCTTGATCTCGTCTGCCGCAGCAATGACGGCCTCGACCATGCCGTCGAAGGCGGCAAGCTCGATACCCAGCGCCCGGTCGGCGGCATTGGCGATCTTGGTTTCGAGATCGGCCAGTTCCGTGGTGGTGAACCGCATGGCGTTCGCCATGGTCTGCCGGTGGATGAAGCGGGCCTTGGCCCCCTCCCCGTCCGTCATCGGACCGGCATTGCCTGCGGTCACCTCGATGAAATATCCGAGCACGTTGTTGTACTTGATCTTCAGCGAGCGAATGCCGGTTTCCTCGGCATAGCGCAGCTGCAGCGCGGCGATGACCCGGCGGGACTGGTCGCGCAAAGCGCGCATCTCGTCGAGTTCGGCATGACAGCCATCTCGCAGGAAGCCGCCATCGCGCTTGAGAAGCGGCAGGTCGTCGGCCAGCATGCCGGCAAGTCTCTCGGACAGCTCGGACGGCAGCGCGGCAAGCGCGGTGCGCGCCGTCTCCAGCTCCGTCGGCAGATCGGGCTGATCGACAAGCCGGGCGATATCGGCACCGGTGCGAATGCCGATGAGCACCGCACCGAGATCGCGCGGGCCGCCGCGGCCGAGGGAGAGGCGCGACAGCGCGCGCGGCATGTCCGGCACGTGCTTCAGCGCCGCACGCAGATCGGCAGAGAGCGACGGCTGCGCGAGGATGGTGGCGATGGAATCGAGACGCGTGCGAATGCGCTCAGGATCGGTCAACGGCGACATCAGCCGCTCGGCAAGAAGCCGCCCGCCGCCACCGGTCACGGTGCGATCGAGGGCCCGCAACAGCGATCCGTCCCGGCTGCCGGAGAGCGTCTTGACCAGCTCCAGATTTGCCCGGGTTGCCGGGTCGATGAAAAGCGACGAGGCGGCGCTTTCGCGCTCGGGTCTGTCGAGCGGCGGGCGTTCGGCCAGCTGGGTCTTTTCCACATAGCCGACGGCCGCCGAGGCGGCGGCGAGTTCCGCCCGCGAGAACTGGCCGAAACCGTCGAGCGTCTGCACGCCGTAATAGCGGGCCAGGCGATTTTCGGCGGTGGCGCTGTCGAAGAGGATGGCCGGCTGCGGCACGGCGACGCGACCGATGACGTCGAGCACGGGCCGCATGTCGGGATCGTGGAACAGCGTGTCGGCGAGGATGAGCTCGCGCGGCTCTATGCGCAGGATATCGGCGAGAAGCCGCGTTTCCGTCGTTTCGGACAGCCGGAAGATGCCGGTGGAAATATCGATCCAGGCAAGCGCGAAAGCCGGCTCGGCACTGCCGCGCAGGCGGGCCATCGCCATGAGGTAGTTGCTCTCGGAAGCGACGAGCAGCTTTTCCTCGGTGATCGTGCCGGGCGTGACGAGGCGCACGACGTCGCGCTTGACGACAGACTTGGAGCCCCGTTTGCGGGCCTCCGCCGGATCCTCGGTCTGCTCGCACACCGCAACGCGGAAGCCGAGGCCGATCAGCTTCTGGAGGTAATCATCGGCGGCGTGGATGGGCACGCCGCACATAGGAATGTCCTGCCCGAGATGCTGCCCGCGTTTCGTCAGAACGATCCCGAGCGCACGCGAGGCTTCCAGAGCATCGTCGAAGAACAGCTCGTAGAAATCGCCCATGCGGTAGAACAGAAGCGAGCCGGGGTTGTTCGCCTTGATCTCGATATACTGTTCCATCATCGGCGTTGCCTGCACGCGCACCTCTGGAGGCGCGGGGGATGGCGCAGCCGTTGCTTCGGCCATGGAGGAAAAGTGCGTCGTCAAGATATACCAGTTTTCGCTAAAAAAAGCCGCCGGCCGGCCAAAAAAGACAGTGTCACCCTAGCGAACGGCGTCTATAGAAGACAACAAGAAAGCGCGGCCAGGGGTGGCCGCCCACAGAAGCTTGGGGATCCGAGGGAGCATCATCATGGCAAACGAACGCAAGGCCCGCGCAGGCGGAACGGCCGTCACGGATCAGGAAGCGCTGGATTTCCATTCGCAGGGACGCCCCGGCAAGCTGGAGATCACGCCGACGAAGCCGATGGCGACGCAGCGCGACCTGTCGCTGGCTTATTCGCCCGGCGTTGCCGTTCCCGTGAAGGCCATCGCGGCCGATCCGGCGACGGCCTATGACTATACGACGCGCGGCAACATGGTCGCCGTCATTTCCAACGGCACGGCCATTCTCGGCCTCGGCAATCTGGGCGCGCTGGCCTCCAAGCCGGTCATGGAAGGCAAGTCGGTCCTCTTCAAGCGTTTCGCGGATGTCGATTCCATCGACCTCGAGGTCGATACGGAAGATGCCGATACCTTCATCAACTGCGTGCGCTATCTCGGCCCCTCCTTCGGCGGCATCAACCTCGAAGATATCAAGGCGCCGGAATGTTTCATCATCGAGCAGAAGCTGCGCGAGATCATGGACATTCCGGTATTTCATGACGACCAGCACGGCACCGCGATCATCGCGACGGCCGGCCTGATCAACGCGCTGGAACTGACCGGCCGCGACCTGAAGACCACGCGCCTCGTCTGCAACGGCGCGGGTGCTGCGGCCATCGCCTGCGTCGAGCTGATCAAGTCGCTCGGCTTTGCGCCCGAGAACATCATCATGTGCGACACCAAGGGCGTGATCTACCAGGGCCGCACCGAGGGCATGAACCAGTGGAAGTCGGCCCACGCCGCCAAGACCGACCGGCGGACGCTGGAAGAGGCGATGGACGGCGCCGATGTCGTGCTCGGCCTGTCGCAGAAGGGCGCCTTTTCGGAAGGCATGATCCGCTCGATGGCGCCCCGGCCGATCATCTTCGCCATGGCCAATCCCGACCCGGAAATCACGCCGGAGGAAGTCGCCTCCATCCGTGACGATGCGATCATGGCGACCGGGCGATCGGACTATCCGAACCAGGTCAACAACGTGCTCTGTTTCCCCTACATGTTCCGCGGTGCGCTGGACGTGCGGGCCACCACGATCAACGAGGACATGAAGATCGCCGCGGCCAAGGCGCTCGCAAGCCTTGCCAAGGAAGACGTGCCGGATGACGTCGCGGCCGCCTATCAGGGCAACCGTCCGCGCTTCGGGGCACAGTACATCATCCCCGTTCCCTTCGATCCGCGCCTGATCTCGTCCATTCCGGTCGCCGTCGCCAAGGCGGCGATGGAGAGCGGCGTGGCACAGAAGCCGATCGCCGACCTTGCCGCCTATGGCGATCAGCTCTCGATGCGCCGCGACCCGATCGCCTCGACGCTGGCACGGATCTACGAGCGCGTGCGGCTCGCGCCGAAGCGGATCGTCTTCACCGAGGGCGAGGAAGTGCCGATGATGCGCTCGGCGCTGGCCTATGCCAACCAGAAACTCGGCACTGCGCTGCTGCTCGGCCGTGAGGACCGCATGCGCGAGACGGCAGCGCGCGAGGGCATCGACCTCGACCGCCCCGGCATCAAGCTCGTCAATGCGCGCATTTCCGATCGCACGGGCGCCTATACCGACTATCTCTATGCGCGCCTGCAGCGGCAGGGCTACCTCTTCCGCGACGCGCAGCGCCTGATCAACAACGACCGCAACCACTTTGCCGCCTGCATGGTCGCGCTGGGCGACGCCGACGGCATGGTGACGGGCATCACCCGCAACTATTCGACCGCGCTCGACGATGTCAGGCGCTGCATCGACGCCAAGCCGGGCCACCGGGTCATCGGCGTATCGATCGCGCTCTGCCGCGGCCGCACGGTTCTGGTGGCGGATACGGCCGTCCACGACATGCCGTCGTCCGAAGAGCTTGCCGACATCGCCGTGGAGGCCGCGGGCCTTGCGCGCCGTCTTGGCTATGTGCCGCGCGTGGCGATGCTCGCCTACTCCACCTTCGGGCATCCGCAGGGGGAGCGTTCGGAGCGGGTCCGCGAGGCGGTCAAGATCCTCGACCGGCGTCGCGTCGATTTCGAGTATGACGGGGAAATGGCGGCCGATGTGGCGCTGAACATGAAGGTGATGGAGCAGTATCCGTTCTGCCGCCTCTCCGGCCCGGCCACCGTGCTCGTCATGCCGGCGTTCCACTCCGCGTCCATCTCGACCAAGATGCTGCAGGAACTCGGCGGCGCCACGATCATCGGCCCGCTGCTGGTCGGCCTCGACAAGTCCGTGCAGATCGTCTCGCTGACCGCCAAGGACTCCGAGATCGTCAACATGGCGGCGCTGGCGGCTTACAACGCCGGGTAATGCCCGGTCGGAATCGTGAAGAGGCCCTTCCCAAGCCGGGAAGGGCCTCTCCGTTCGTCGGCGCCATGCGCCCGTCGTACACGATAAGACGGCTTTTCCGCTTCACGACTCCGGACAACGCGCGCGCAAGCGACGTGCCCGCGCACGGGCGTCAGAGGGCGAAGCGGGTGGCGTCGGCGCCGTAATAGTTGAGGTAACGGCCGGCGATGTTGGTGATGGGCAGGACGACGAGAATGTCGGTCGTGCGGAAAGCCTCGTCCACGACGGCGCCATCGCCGACCATGGCACCGATGCGCAGGTAGCCCTTGATGAGAGGCGGCATGGCGGAGAGCGCGGCGCGCGCCTGAATCGCCTCGACCGGCATCAGGTCCATGACGCGGTAGAGTTCCGGCCGCGCCTTCACCTGCCATTCGCCGCTGGCCGGCACCGTGTGGTGCAGGAAGGACAAAGCCAGAGCGTGATGTTCCGGGACGGTGCCGGGGAACGAGGCGCAGCCGAACATGGCATCGATGCCGTGCTTCAGCGCATAGGCCCAGTTGCCCTGCCAGAGAAGCTCCACCGTGCGCTTGGTGCGATAGGAGGGCAGGACGCAGGAGCGGCCGAGTTCCATGAAGCGCTTGCCGGGGTGGCGAGCGATCAGCGGGTCAACGAGAAATTCGGAGGCGGAATAGAAGCCGTCGGCAGCGGCCGCCACGTCCTGGCGCAGCAGCCTGTAGGTTCCCACGATCTGCGCTTCCGACGGACCGGGCAGCGATGTGTCGAGCACCAGGAGATGGTCGCAGACGGCATCCCAGCCGTCGATGTCGCGGCCGAGCAAGGCGGCGCCGGCGGGGACGCGGGCCCCCATTTCCTCAACGAACACTTTGTAGCGCAGCGCCTGTGCGGCGTCGATTTCGGAGGCCGTGCGGGCAATCCGGGTTTCGAGCGGCCCGATGCGGCCGAGCACGTCGCTGGCCGGCGCCGTTTCGCGCGGCGGACGCGCGCGGACGATGGTCGGGCTCGGTACGGGCACGGACATGGTGCGGAGAGCCGAAACGGATTCCAGAATTTCGATCGTCATCGCAGATTACCCCTAATCGCGAGCATGCGGCTGCACGTTGGCCGCGAACGCCCGGGGAAAACGACGGGCATTTTCCCGACATTCTCCAAATCGCGCTCGGCCCGCGGTGGCAGTCCGCTTCCTGCAGGCCTTTAAGCATGTCACTGCAACAAGACCGTGACAAGGCTTGCAGGCCGATCTTTAGCCGGCAAGCAATCGGGCGACCAGCGCGATCAGGGATTTGGGATCCGCGGGCTTTGCAAGGACGGCGTCCGCACCCGCCTCCAGCAGATCGCGGTGCGTTTCCGGGCGGCGATCCGACGTCTGCACGATGACCGGAAGGTGCGGCGCGCCGTCCGTCAACCGTTCGGATAGACGCAGACGGCGTAACATCGTCAGGCCGTCGCCATGGGGCATATGAAGGTCGGTGATCAGGATCTTCGGCGCCTGCCCACTGCCGGGGGCCTCCGACAGTCCCTGATCGAGGATGTCTTCCATGGCGGCGAAATCCACGACATGGCGCACGGCATGGCCGGCGCGCTCCAGCGTGCTGCGCAGGATCGCGGCATTGACCGGATCGTCCTCGCCCAGAAGCACGGTCGGCACGGCCAGCGGCGCAGGGTCGCTCGAGGCGTCCGCCGCATCCCTGAGGACCGGACGATTGTCGTTGATCGCGTCGCGAACCTCGATGCCCTTCAGCTGCCCTTTCAGCACCGCTACCAGCGAGCGCTCCCGCAGCGGACGGATGAGCCAGGCGTGGAAGCCGTCGGTCTGGTGCAGCGGCTGCTGGATACGCTCCTCCGGATTGACCAGATATGTTCTGCGCAACGGCAGGGCTTCGAGGTCCGGCCAGTCATCGCAGATCCGCCGGAAGAGAGCGGCGCAGCGATGATCGACGATGATGTCGGTCAGGCGCTCCTCGCTGCCCGCATCCATCGCGATCGTGAGAAAATGTCCGGCCTGCTCGATGGTCGAGACGATACGGCAGCGGCCGCCGAGCGTCTCGATCGTTGCGGCCAGCGCTTCGGAGGCCGGGCCCTTCGGTGCGACCAAGAGGACGCGCGAGGTGGCGAGCGTGCGGGTGCGGGCGGTAGCGAGCGATGCGGCGGAGGCCTTCAGCGGAAAGCGGATCTCGAAGAGGCTGCCCATGCCGAGGCGACTGGAGACGGTGATATCGCCGCCCAAGGCCCTGACAATGCGACGCGATATGGCCAGGCCAAGACCGGTTCCCCCGGCTTTTGAAGCGGTATCGCCGGCCTGCTCGAACGCATCGAAGATGCGGGACTGGTCGTCCGGCGTCATGCCCGGCCCCGTATCGGTCACGCGCAGCACGAGCGCTCCCTGCTGCTCGGCGCAGCTGACGAGGACGCCGCCGATGGCTGTGAACTTGACGGCGTTGCCCACCACGTTGAACAGGACCTGCTTCAGCCGGGGACCGTCGATCTGCAGCGTATCGGGCACATCAGCGGCGATCGTCGAGGCGATCTCGATGCCTTTCGCATGGGCGCGATGCGACAGCATCTCCACCACGCTCTCGACCAGCGGCCGCAAGGCTTGGCGTGTCGGCCGCAGGGCGAACCGCCCGGCTTCCATGGAGGCGCAATCGAGGAGGTCATCGACGAGTTGGACGAGATCATGGCCGGACTGGCGCATGCCGGCGAGATAGTTCGCCTGCTGCGCGGTCAGCCGCGTCTGGTCGAGAAGGTCGCTCATCCCGAGAATGCCGGAGAGCGGCGTGCGGATCTCGTGGCTGACGGTTGCCAGCAGATGGGATTTCGCCTGGCTTTCGGCCTCGACCCGGCGGAGTGCCGCCTCGCTGCTGCGCGCCGCGCTGACATTGTCGGTGATATCCCGCCCGACGCTGACGATGCGCAGCGTGCCCGTATCCGCCTCGCGGATCAGCACGTCGTGCCAGTCGAACGAGCGCAGGCCATCTTCGGTTTCGACCTCGACCGTATAGCGGCCGGATGTGCCGGCCGGCCGGAGTTTGAGCCCCAGCGCCGCGCAGCGCTGCCCCTCGGGCGCGGGCGCGTTGGTCAGAGTGCGGAACGTCTCGTTGGCCTCGAGAATGACGCCCCTCGCGTCGCGCAGGATCGCCATGTCGCCCAGCGCATCGTGGATTGCGAACCGCGACATGCTGGCTTCGCGGGCTTCCCACGCCCGGTCGCCGGATCGTTCGGATGGTGCGCCGCTGTCATGCCGGCTGCGGCGTCCGTCACCGAGGAGAAGCGCCGTGCCGGCCAGGCCGGCCAGGGCGAGCCCGACGGGGAGGAGAAGAAGATTTTCCTCCAGACCGGCGGCGATGATGCCAGCGGAGGCGAGAAGGCCGGCTGCGGCAAGGGCGGGGCGAAAAGCCGCAATGCGGCTGGTCGCGGGGTTCGTCTCCGTGGCCTCGTGCTCGGGAAAAAGCGTGCGTGGCGCAAGCACATCCGGCGCTGCGGGATGCTGCGACAGGTTCTCGACGATCTCGCGCTGCAGTTTCGACGGCTCGCTCATGCACGTCGTGTATCACGCAGCCGTTGGAAATGATTTCAGGCGATCGCTCGCATTCTAACGATCGCGTTTTTTTGCCTGCAGGATTTCGTCCAGCACGATCGCGCCGGCCCCGACCGTGATGAAGGCGTCGGCCAGGTTGAAGACCGCGAAGGACCACGTCTCGGTGTAGAACAGGATATAGTCGATGACATAGCCGTAGAGAAACCGGTCGACCAGATTGCCGAGCGCCCCGGCGATAATCATCGCGTAGCCGAGATGGGCGAAGAACCGGTCCTTCGGCGTCCTGCGCCATAGCCAGAGCACGAAGCCGACCACCACGAGGCGCATGCCGACGATGAACCAGCCCTCCATGCCCGACAGCATGGAGAAGGCGACGCCGTAATTGTAGACCCGGTAGAGCGCCAGCATGGGGATGACGTGAACGGCCTCCTCCATCGGCAGGTAGGCTTCCACCGCCTGCTTGATCGCCTGGTCGAGCACAAGGGCGACGATGATGAAGATCGCGATCGGCCAGGGCCGGGAGAACAGGGTCGGGCCCCGGTCAGGCGCGGCGGTCGAGAGAGGCGTCTGGCTTTCGGTCATCCGCGGTCGTCCAGTGTCAGCAGGTGTCGGCGGGCCTCGAAGAGCATGACGCCGGTGGCGATGGCGAGATTGAGTGAATCCGCGCGTCCCGCCTGCGGAATGCGGGCCAGCTTGTCGGCCTTGGCGGCGAGTTCGTCCGGCAGGCCTGCCTGCTCGTTGCCCATGAGGACGACCACCGGGCGGGGGCGGTAATCGATCGTCCGGTAGTCGACTGCGCCGGCCAGATGCGTTCCCACGACCATGACGCCCGCCTGCTTCTGCCAGGCGAGAAATTCGGCCACGCTGGCGCGGAACACCGGCACGGCAAAGACCGAGCCCATGGTCGCGCGCACGGTTTCGAGCGAGAAGGGATCCGTCGTCTCGCCGATGAGGATGACGCCGGAGACACCGGCCGCATCCGCCGTGCGGATGATGGTGCCGAGATTGCCGGGATCGCGCACCCTGTCGAGCGCCACATAGGTCTCGTTCGCGCGCGGCCGGATATCCCTCAAGGTTCCATAGCGCTGCTCGAACACGCCGACGACCATCTGCGGATTGTCGCGGCGGGTCACCGTCGCGATGACCTTTTCGCTGACCTCCAGCACGAGGCCGCCACGGGCCACGGTGCGTGCGGCGATGTCATCAACGGGCTTCTTGCCCTTGGCGGCCTTGGCATAGACCAGTGTGCGGATGGTCCAGCCGAGTTCGACCGCATCGATGACGAGCTTCAGGCCTTCGGCGATGAAGGTGCCGCTCTCGTCGCGGGCCTTCTTCTGCGTCAGCGCGCGGATGTCCTTGATGATCGGATTGGCGAGGCTCGTGACCTCCTTCACCTGGCCGACCCGGCCTTCGCCACGCCCGACCTGTCCGCGCGGATTGCCGTCGCTATAATCGCTGCTCATTTCGGCACCCATCGGCTGAAGAGAGAGGTGGACAGCGCCCGGCCGGACCCGGCCTCGCCATCCTGTTTCGAACCCGCGGTTTCGCGCAGGATCAATTCGCCGGATTCGACGACACCACCGCGACCGCGCATGACCTCACGCATCAGCTCATGGATCGAATAGAAGCTTGCCCGGATGGAATAGGCCGTGAGAACGAGGCCCCGCGCATCGTCGGACAGGAGTTCGCGGCAGACATCGAGCATGCCGGCGAGATGGTCGAAGAGGTGCCAGACCTCGCCGTTCGGACCACGGCCGAACTTCGGCGGATCCGTGAGGATGATGTCGTAGCGGCTGCCGCGGCGCTCCTCGCGCTGGATGAATTTCATCGCGTCGTCGCAGATCCAGCGGATCGGCAGGCTCTCGCCCCGGCCGAGCGCCTGATTCTCGCGTCCCCAACCGATCGCCTTCTTCGACGCATCGACATGCGTCACCTCCGCCCCGGCCTTTGCCGCGATAAGCGAGGCCACGCCGGTATAGCCGAAGAGGTTCAGCACTTTCAGCGGCCGGCCGGCCTCCTCGACCTGCGTCTTCATCCAGCGCCAGTGCGCCAGCTGCTCGGGGAACACGCCGACATGACGGAAGGAGGTAAAGCGACCGAAGAATTCGGCGTCGAGCAGGCGCATCGGCCAGGTCTCACCGAGCATTTCGCGCGGGAAACGCCAGCGGCCCATGCCGTCTTCATCGGTATCGCCGGTGAAGATCGCGTCCGCCCTGTCCCAGAGCGGAGCCTGCGACTTCGGCCACAAGGCCTGCGCCTCCGGGCGTACGATCGTATAGGGGCCATATTGCTCGAGCTTGAGCGCGTCGCCGCTGTCGATCAGGCGATAATCGGCCTCGCCTGCTGTTTCCAGAATGACGGGCACGCGCTCGGCGGGCTTGTCGCCGGTTCGCGGGCGCATGGTGACGGGCGCGGACGCCTCCTGCCGGGGCTCGGACGGGGATGGACGCGGCGAGGACGGCTGCGGGCGGCTCGACGAGCGCTGTCCGTGCGGTTCCTGCGCTGCCGGCTTCGCCCCCGCCTTGAACGGCGGCACGGCGGCGGCATCCGACCGGGCGGGCCCGGTGTTCGGGCCGCTCTTGCGGGAGGAGCCGGATTTTGCCGGTGCCTTGCCGGGCGATCGTCTCTGCTTGTCCTTCAAGGGGCGTCGTTTCCCGTTTCTTCAGCGTGTCGCGTGCAAATAGCACCGCAGCTGCTCTTGGCAAAGCGGTTTCCACCCGTAGATTCCAAGCCGAACAGCGGCAAGGATCGCCGTCCGCCGTCGCACGGCACGAGATCGAGGAGGTTATCCATGGACATGACCGGTGAAGAGCGGATCGCCGCGCCGCGCGACGCCGTCTGGGCAGCGCTCAACGACCCCGCGGTGCTCAAGGGCTGCATTCCCGGCTGCACGCGCCTCGAATGGACCTCGCCGACGACACTCGATGCGGTGGTCACGGTCAAGTTCGGCTTCATGTCGATGGCGTTTTCGGGCGTCATCACGCTGTCGAACATGAACCCGCCGGAGAGCTATACGATTTCGGGTGAAGGCAAGGGCGGTCTTGCCGGATACGCGAAAGGCGGCGCGGATGTGCGGCTGGTCGAGGATGGCGAGGAGACCATCCTGCATTACGCCATCGTCGCGGACGTCTCCGGCAAGATCGCCTCGCTCGGGTCCAAGCTCGTGCAATCCGGCGCGAACCGGATCGCAAGCCGCTTCTTTTCCGACTTCACCGCAGCCGCCAATGCCAAGGCTGCGGCGGCCTGAGCCTTATTTCTGCTGGGCGGCGATCATCGTCGGGGTCGAGCCCTGGAAGGCCGGGCGATCGGTCACGGCGTTCGCTGCCTGGGCGGACACGATCGCCTCCTGCTGCAGCCGGCGCTTCTCGGCTTCCGTGTGCCACTTCAGCGCCTCCTTCGCCTCGACGCGCGAACGCTTGCGATACTTGCCCTGACCGAACCAGACGGCAGCGGCACCGATGACGAGGCCGAGGATGACGGCGAGAAACAGGAAGACAAAGAAGGGGCCGGACATCGCGAGAACCGTGTCGGACGGATCGAACGGATTGAAGCCGAGCGTGACCGGCTGCCGGTTGGCGACACACAGCACGACGAGCACGATCCCGAGCGGAACGAGGACGACAATATTGAGAATTTTACGAAGCATGCGAGCCGGTCTCCGCGTCTATCAGGGCTTGACGACAACATGGGTGGCAAACGTGCCGGGTCAAGATCGGATCGCCATGCACACGGACGGCGACCGCGAGATCAGTCTTCGTCTTCCTCGTCCACATCCGCGTCGGAGCCCGGGTTCAGCCGCTCGCGCAGCTCCTTGCCGGTCTTGAAGAACGGCACCCATTTTTCCTCGACGAAGACGCTGTCGCCGGTGCGCGGATTGCGGCCCGAGCGCGATGGACGATTCTTGACGGAAAAGGCGCCGAAACCGCGCAGCTCGACGCGGTTGCCCGCCGCCAGCGCGTCCGTAATCTCGTCGAGAACGGCATTGACGATGTTCTCGACATCGCGGTGGTAGAGGTGCGGATTTCGCGCCGCCACGATCTGCACCAGTTCCGACTTGATCACCCTCTGCCCCCTCTTGACGACGCTCTTCGCGATACGCCCGTCATCCGCGGGCAAATGATCGAGATCCATTCACGAACCGGACACGCCTCAGGGCGGGTTGCCCCGCGCCCGGCGTCTCTCAATCGCGGCCAACCTGCCAAACGGAAACGAGACCGTCAAGAAACAACTTGTCCTGCGACAGATTTCCCGAAAACGGAAAACCGTCAAATCCCAACGATTTGGCGAAGATTGCGGCCAGCGAGCCCAGCCCGAAGGGTAGCGTCGTCTGCGGCTTTTCCCAATCGACGATCGGCAGGGTATCGGCCACGTCCCGGGTCTTCAAATAGTCCCTTATCTCGCGCTCGCCGCCGAGTTCGTCGATCAGGTTCAGGTCAATGGCCTGCCGCCCCGTGAAAATGCGGCCGTCGCCCAGGCGAAGCGCTTCCTCGCGCGGGATCTCTCGGCGTTCGGCGACGAGATCGACGAACCAGGCATAGCTGTCGTCGATCATCGACTGGATCACGGCCTTCGCCGCGTCGCTCGGCGGATGGAACGGCGACGGCTCGGCCTTCAACGGGGCCGACTTGATCTCCTCAAGCGACACGCCGAGCTTGTCGAGCAGCGTCTTGACCTGCGGGTATTGGAAGAGGACGCCGATGGAGCCGGTGATGGAGGTGTCGCCGGCGATGATCCGGTCTCCGGCCAGCGCCACCATGTAGCCCGCGGACGCGGCCAGCGTGCGGACGTCGGAAACGACCGGCTTCTTCTCCGCGACCTTGCGGATCGCATCGTAGAGCGTCTCGCCGCCGAAGGTCGAGCCGCCCGGCGAATTGATGCTGACGATCAGACCCTTGACCTGATCGGCCTTGGCGATGCGGTCGAGCCGTTCGATCAGCTCGCGATCGTCGAGGATGACGCCGGAGATGGTGATGCGCGCGACCTGGCTTGCGCCGAGCACGCCCGAGCGCGACTGCGCGATGCCGACATAGGCGCCGATGGCGACGAGCACAATGAGGCCGATCGCCACGAGGCGCCAGAAGCCGAGCTTGCGACGAAGCTGCCGCCGATCGACGAATGCAAGAGGATCCATTCCACACTTCCCTGTTCGGCGCGCGGCAGGACACGCCGGCGCCGTCTGTTCCGACCACGACTCCTACTGCATAAACACGCGATCCGGTATCGGCGCGCATGCAAAAATTCGACCGGCGCCCATCGGCAATGCCAAGCTTTCTGACAGGCGCGACCGACGCTCTTCTGCTTCCACGACAAAGAATTTCAAGCCTCCATTGTACGGCGACATAAAAATCTCCATATTCGCTCTTCTTGACACCATCGGCGGACGCAGCACGGACCTCGGCTTCGTCATCGCCCCTGGACATACGGAACCGCTCATGGCGAACGATGTGCATTTTCCCGGCGCCCTGCCGCATACGGGGCCGACGGTCAACGACGCCTATGAACGGGCCGCGCGGCATTCGCGCCGGGTCAAGCGGCTGAAGATCGTCCTGCCGATCATCGCCGTGGTCATCGCCGTGATCTTCGCTGCCGTCTCCATCGTGCGCACCATGCTGCCGGAGGAACTGCATATCGAGAACGCGACGATCGAGAACGGCAAGATCGTCATGCAGAATCCCGCGATATCGGGGCGCAACAAGCAGGACATCAGCTATTCGATGAAGGCCGAACGGGCGCTGCAGGACATCGCCAATCCGGACCTTATCACGCTCGAGAAGATCCACGCGGAAATGCCGGTCAACGACAAGACGGTCGCGACCGTGGATGCGACGAGCGGCCTTTACGACCGCGGCGGCAATACGCTCGACATGAACGCGCCCTTTACCATCTCCATGAACAATGGCGTCATCGCCGATTTCCAGTCCGCCTATCTGGATATCAATGCCGGCGAGATGCAGAGCAGGAAGCCGATCGCCATCCGGATGTCGGGCGGCTCGATTGTTGCGCAAGAGATGAGAATGACGGATAAAGGGCGGGTTATTTCCTTTGAAGGCATGGTGAAGGTCGTCGTCGAGCCGAGCACCATACGCAAGAACGCAAATTAGGACCCGGTGCCATCCATGTCGACCCTCCATGCCTCCTTCCCCCGCCGCAGCCATTCCCTCGCCGGCATTCTCGCGGCATCGCTCGCCTGTCTCTGCCTGACGATCGCCCCGGCCTCTGCCCAGCAGAAAAGCCGGATGAGCGGCATGAAGCTGTCCAACGACCAGCCGATCCAGATCGAGAGCGACAAGCTGGAGATCAAGGACCCCGAGAGCAAGGCGATCTTCACCGGCAACGTGAAGGTGGTGCAGGGCGCAACGACGCTGCAGGCGGGCAGCATGGTCGTCTACTACAAGTCCGGCGGCGGCTCGATTTCGGGCGGCAATGCCGAGATCGACCGGATCGAGGTCGACAACAAGGTCTTCCTGCAGTCGGGCACGCAGCAGGCGACGGCCGATAGCGGCCAGTTCAACATGGCGGCGCAGACGCTGGTGCTCAAGGGCAAGCAGGTCGTGCTGTCGGAAGGCAAGAACGTCTTCAGCGGGTGCCAGCTCAATGTGCAGATGGAAACCGGAGAGGCCCAGCTGGACTCCTGCGGCGGCCGCGTCCAGATCCAGCTCGATCCGAAATCCCAGAAGACCAACTGACGCAGCCCCAGATCGTGAACATTTCCTTCAAGCGCAAGCGCGGCGGCGAGCCGGCCGACACCTCCCATGCCAAGGACCCCGGCACCGCCGTCTTCGATGACCGGTCGGCCGAGGACAAGGCGCGCTACGACGGCACGCTGATCGCACGCGGCCTGACCAAGAGCTATCGCGACCGCAGGGTGGTGAACGGCGTCTCCCTGGTCGTGCGGCGCGGTGAGGCCGTGGGCTTGCTGGGGCCGAACGGCGCCGGCAAGACCACCTGTTTCTACATGATCACCGGGCTCGTTCCCGTCGACGAAGGCAGCATCGAAATCAACGGCAACGACGTCACGTCGATGCCGATGTATCGCCGGGCCCGCCTCGGTGTCGGCTACCTGCCGCAGGAAGCCTCGATCTTTCGCGGGCTGTCGGTCGAGGACAACATCCGCGCCGTTCTGGAACTGCATGAGCCCAAGCGCGCGACGCAGGACGCCAAGCTGAATGCGCTGCTCGATGAATTCAACATCACGCATCTGCGCAAGGCGGCGGCGATCTCGCTTTCGGGCGGCGAACGGCGGCGGCTGGAAATCGCCCGCGCGCTGGCGACCGACCCGACCTTCATGCTGCTCGACGAGCCGTTTGCCGGTGTCGATCCGATTTCGGTCGCCGACATCCAGGCGCTGGTCCGCCACCTCACCTCGCGCGGCATCGGCGTGCTCATCACGGACCACAATGTCCGCGAGACGCTGGGTCTCATCGACCGCGCCTACATCATCCATGCGGGCGAGGTGCTGACCCACGGGCGCGCCAACGACATCGTCAACAATCCGGACGTGCGCAGGCTCTATCTCGGCGATAATTTCAGCCTTTAGGGCTGCAGGCGTCGCGAAGGCCGGGATGTTTGATGTGTGCGCTCGCTGACCTGCGCACCTCGCCCCTTGACGTCGCCGGGGGATTGCGCGACGTTCGACCATCGATGCCGCGGGGGCCGCGCCATCGGAACGAGGCATTTTCCGACGCTTGCCGCTGCCCCGACAGCCTTACCGGTTCGTTAACGGCATCGCTGATCCTGGTGCATGGCAGGGCACGCGACCGCCCGTTATGCCGTTTCTTCCGGCAGGATGCGGTTCGCAACGGCAATTCTATCAAATTTACGACAGCCGCTTGACCAAACCTTTTTAATAAGCAATTTTCGGGCCAGTTGATGAAACGGGCCAAGATTTCGCGTCAAAGCGAGCAATATGCCGGACGTCCGGAACGTTGCGCGTCGTCCTCGACGACACCGATATGGCTCCATCGCTTTAAGCTGATGCAGAGGTCGCGAGGCCGTTTCCGGTCTTGAGATGTCTGCGGTAGGGGAGTTTTGCGTTCATGGCACTTTCGGCCAGCCTGTATCTGCGCCAGTCCCAGACCCTGGCCATGACGCCACAGCTGATGCAATCGATCCAGCTGTTGCAGATGACGCATTTCGAGCTGACGCAGTTCATCGAGCAGGAGGTGGAGAAGAACCCTCTGCTCGAATTCGTCTCCGAGGCCGACCAGCCGGGGGACATCGCCCGCGAGGATATGCCGTCCGAGAGCCGGGAGACGGACGATTTCTCCGGCATGACCGACGTTTATGACGGCACGACGCGCGACGACTCCCTGCGCATGAGCGAAACGCTCGACGCCAATTTCGAAAACGTCTTCCCGGACGACACGACCCCGCAGCGCGCCGACGCGCCGGAATTGCTCAGCCAGTGGAAATCCATGTCCGGCGGGGGCGACGGGGAGAGCAGCGAGGGCTACGACCTCGAGGATTTCGTGGCCAACCGGCTGACCCTGCGCGATGTCCTGAACGAGCAGCTGATTCTCAGCATTCACGGCGCCCGCGACCGGCTGATCGCGCAGACGCTGATCGACCAGCTGGATGATGCGGGGTACCTGCACGCCGACACAACCGAAACGGCGGAACAGCTCGGCTGCACGGTGCGCGATGTCGAGGCGGTGCTTGCCACCTTGCAAAGCTTCGATCCGCCCGGCGTGTTCGCCCGGAGCCTGAGCGAGTGTCTGGCGATCCAGCTGCGCCAGAAGAACCGGCTCGACCCGGCGATGTCGGCACTGATCGGCCATCTGGAATTGCTCGCACGACGGGATTTCGCCACGCTGAAGAAGCTTTGCGGCGTCGATGAGGAAGACCTGATCGACATGCTGGGCGAGATCCGCAAGCTCGATCCGAAGCCCGGCACCAGCTTTGAGATGTCGCCCTGCGAGGCGATCGTGCCGGATATCGTGGTGCGCGCCGCGCCGGACGGCACCTGGGCCGTGGAGCTCAATCCGGAAACGCTGCCGCGCGTGCTCGTCAATCAGGTCTATTACACCACGGTTTCGCGTCATGCGCCGAAGAACAGCGGCGACCATGCCTTTCTGTCGGAGTGCCTGCAGACCGCCAACTGGCTGACCCGCAGCCTCGACCAGCGCGCCAAGACCATCATGAAGGTGGCGACCGAGATCGTGCGCCAGCAGGATGCCTTTCTCGTCAACGGCGTCGATCACCTGCGGCCGCTCAACCTTAAGACCATCGCCGATGCGATCAAGATGCACGAGTCGACCGTCAGCCGCGTGACCTCCAACAAGTACATGCTGACGCCGCGCGGTCTGTTCGAGCTGAAATATTTCTTCACCGTCTCGATCGGCTCGGCCGAGGGCGGAGACGGGCATTCGGCGGAATCGGTGCGCCACCGCATCCGCAACATGATCGTGCTGGAAAGCCCCGAGGCCGTGCTGTCGGACGACGACATCGTGGAGATCCTGAAGAAGGGTGGCGTCGATCTCGCGCGCCGGACAGTCGCAAAATATCGTGAAGCCATGAATATCCCCTCATCCGTGCAGCGCCGGCGCGAAAAGCGCGCCATGGCAAAGGTTTCCGCCTGAGGGATGGGCCGGGGCGAGTGCACCGCAGCACCGGCAACACGCAAAGGATGTTAAGCTTTCATTGACATTTATCGGCAGCCCGCTTATAGGGCGCGCCGACAGTCACGAAAGATGGGCTCCTTTTTCCCCTCCCCTGACGCTGCCGATCACGCGCAAAGTGAAAACGGCTGCGTGAAACGCTTGGAGGTAGGAGGCGCTTGGAATAAACTGGACACGCAAATCATGAAAGAGAGGAAACTCCATGAGTGTGCGTGTATCCGGTAAACATATGGAAATCGGCGAGAGCTTTCGTCTTCGAATCGAGGACCAGATCGCTCAGGCGGTCACCAAGTATTTTGACGGAGGGTATTCGAGCCAGGTCACCGTGGTGAAGTCGGGACCGCGTTTCAGCGCGGACTGCATGATCCACCTCGACACGGGCGCTACGTTGCATGCGAACGGCGAGGCTTCCGAGCCGCAGGCCGCATTCGACGCAGCATCGGAACGGATCTCAAAGCGCATTCGGCGGTACAAGCGCAGGCTGAAGGATCACCATAACGGCAATGGTCACGCGGGCCTCGAAGTCGCCTACACCGTAATGGACTCGGTGCCGGACGAAGAGGACGAGCTGCCGGAGGATTACGCACCGACCATCGTTGCGGAAAGCTCCAAGCAGATCCGGACCATGTCGGTGGCGAATGCCGTCATGGCACTCGACATGACGGACAATCCGGTGCTGATGTTCCGCAATCCCGGCAATGACGAACTCAACATCGTCTATCGCCGGACGGACGGGAATATCGGCTGGATCGACGCCGCCAGCATGAAGAGCTGACGCAAAGGACGGAGCGCCGCTTCGCGATCGCCTGTGGAGGGCGGCCGGATGGCGCATGAAACAGAGACCGAACCTGCCCGGAACGCTTGCGTCCCGAGGCAGACGGTCAGGACAAGCGAGGCGGTGCGCGAGAAGCGGCCGCCTCGTTGATCGACGGTGAACGGCTGGCACGGGGATGAAGCCTGTCGGGCATCGAGGGAAATGGGCCGCAGGGCCGGCACGTCGTGCCGCCCGACGCGACCCTGTCAACAAGGTAAGACACAATGGCATTGGCAGGTCTGCTGCAGCAAGATGCGATATTTCCGACCCTTCGGGTCCAGTCCAAGAAGCAGCTGCTTCAGGAACTGGCCATCAAGGCTTCCAAGCTGACCGGCCTGCCCGAGCGCGAGATCTTCGACGTCATCCTGCAGCGCGAGCGGCTGGGTTCGACGGGCGTCGGCAACGGTATCGCCATTCCGCACGGCAAGCTGCCCGGCGTTACCGCCATCGTCGGCATTTTCGCACGGTTGGAAACGCCGGTGGATTTCGAGGCGCTGGACGACCAGCCGGTCGATCTCGTCTTCCTGCTGCTCGCCCCGGAAGGCGCCGGCGCCGACCACCTGAAGGCGCTGTCGCGCATCGCCCGCGTGCTGCGGGACCCGGACATGGTCGCCCGCCTGCGCGGCACCGAGTCCGCCTCAGCCATCTATACCTTCCTCAGCGACGACCAGACCTCCAACGCCGCCTGATCTCGACCCCGTGTAAGCGGATCTTTTCCGGCAATCCCTGCAGGTTGATATCGACAGCGCCCGGCTGCGGGTGAATACTCCCGTTCGACAAACGGGAGACGATCGCGCATGGGCGGAACAGGTTCGGGACGATTGGCGGGCAAGATTGCCCTGATCAGCGGCGGCGCCGGCGGATGCGGCCTTGCAGCATCCGAGCTTTTTGCTCGGGAAGGCGCGAAGGTCGGCATCGTCGACCTGCCGTCGAGCCGCGGAGAAGAGGTTGCCGCGGGCATTCGAGCCGCGGGTGGCGAGGCGATCTTCGCCCCGGCCGACGTGTCCGTCTCCCGCGATGTCACCGGAGCCGTCAAGGCCGTGGAAGCCGCCTTCGGCGCCATCACCGTGCTCTTCAACCATGCCGGCATCCTGGCCGTCGGGCCGTTTCTCGAAACCGAAGACGACGAGTGGGACCGGCTGATGGCCGTCAACGTCCGCTCCATGTTCCTGATGACCAAGGCGGTGCTGCCGGGCATGATCGCGGCCGGCGGCGGCAGCATCGTATCCACCTCCTCCATCTCGGCCGTGGCCGCAACGCCGATGGAAGTGCTTTACGACACGACCAAGGGCGCCTGCCACATGTTTGCGCGTGCCATCGCCGTGGAGTTCCGCGACCGCAATATCCGCTCCAACGCCGTCTGCCCCGGCTTCATCGCCACCGACCACGGCAAGCGCGAACTGGTGGGCCTTGCCAAGTATGGCATCGACGTCTCGGATGCGGCCATTGCCGCCCAGCAGGGGCGCCTCTGCGAGCCGATCGAGGTGGCGCGCGCCGCCTTGTTTCTTGCCAGCGATGAGGCGAGCTTCATCAACGGCACGCATCTTTTCGTGGACAACTGTTTCACGGCAGTCTGATCCGCGCTTTCTCATTGGTCACAGGAGGCAGGCAGCATGATGGAAGCGGGCGGACACTGGCGCAACTGGGTGGGAAACCAGTCCTGTATCGTGCGGCACCGGGGTGCACCGACCAGCGAGGACGCGCTGTCCGCCATGGTGCGCGAGGCGACCTCGAACGGGCTGGCGGTGCGGTGCGCCGGGTCCGGCCACTCGTTCACGCCGGTGGCGCTGACGAGCGGCCTGCATCTGACTCTCTCCTCGCTGCAGGGCATCACCCATATCGACCACGACCGCAAGCGCGTCTCGGCCCATGCCGGCACCACCATCAACCAGCTTGGCAAGGCGCTGAAGCAGGTAGGCTTGTCGACCAGCAATCAGGGCGATATCGACAGCCAGGCGCTGGCGGGCGCGCTGACGACCGGCACGCACGGCACGGGCCTCTCGCTTGGCAATCTCGCCTCTCAGATCGTCGGACTGCGGCTGGTGCAGCCGGACGGCAGCATCCTTGCCATCGACGACACGCAGCCCGACATGCTCGATGCCGCACGCGTCTCCATCGGCATGCTCGGCGTGATCTCGGAAATCACGCTGCAGGTGATGGACAGCTATAACCTGCATGAAAAACTCTGGCGCTGCACCTTCGAGGAGTGCATGGAGCGCCATGACGAACTGGCGGCCAACCACCGGCATTTCGGCTTCTTCTGGTGCCCGGTGCCGGAAAGCCGGCACTGCTATTGCCTGCCGGATACCGCGTCTGTCTCGACCACCGACAGCCTGTCGGATGTCTGCGAGATGAAGACCATCGACATCACCGACCGGCCGCCGATGGAAAGCGCGTTCGAGAAGATCGCCTATTCCTCGGAAATTTATCCGATCGAATATGTGCCGAACTTTCACGAGCTCGAATATGCGGTGCCGCTGCGTTACGGCAAGCAGGCGTGCCGCGAGGTGCGCAAGCTGATGCTGGATAAGCATCCGACCTGTATCTATCCGATCGAGTACCGCTTCACCGCCGGCGATGGCGGCTGGATCAGCCCGTTCTACGAACAGGACTCCATCACGCTCTCCGTTTCGGGCCAGCCGGGGACGGATTACTGGAACTACCTGAAGGACGTCGATGATATCCTGCGCCAGTTCGGCTCGCGCCCGCACTGGGGCAAGCTGCATTTTCTGGGCAGCGAGGATGTGACGGCGCTCTATCCCCGTGCCGGGGACTTCCGCGCCTTGCGGGAGAAACTCGATCCCGGTGGCGTGTTCCTGAACGACCACCTGCGACAGTTGTTCGGGTAGGCCAGAGAGCAGCCGCGTGGGCAGACAGGATGCCGGAGAGGGTTTCCGCCCTCCCCGGCATCCCTCGATGATCAGTTGGCCGAGGCTTCGCCTGCGGCTGCAGCGACCTTGGGTCCGCCCTTGGCGACGCCGACCATGGCAGGACGCAGTACGCGCTCGCCGATCGTGAAGCCGGCCTGGACGACCTGGACGACCGTGTTGTGCGGCACGTCGGGGTTCGGGATTTCGAACATGGCCTGATGGAAGTTCGGGTCGAACTTCTGGCCTTCCGGCTCCAGCTTGCGAACGCCGTGGCGCTCCAGAGCCGAGAGCATGGACCGCTCGGTCAGCTCGACACCTTCGATCAGGGTGCTGAGACCCGCATCGGCACCGGCCCGAACGTCGGCAGGAATGGCATCCAGCGCACGGCGAAGATTGTCCGAGACGGCCAGCATGTCGCGGGCAAAGCCAGCGACGGAGTAGGACTTGGCGTCCTTGACCTCGCGCTCCGTACGACGGCGCAGATTGTCCATGTCTGCGGCCAGCCGCATGTAACGGTCACGGAAATCGGCCGCTTCCGCCCGTGCAGCTTCCAGCGCCTCGGATTCGGCCTGCGCCGCCTCATCGGCATCTTCAAACATGTCTTGCACATCTGCCTCGGCCGGCGTGACGATGTCTTCCGCCGGCTTGCTGGCTTCGGCACCGTGTTTGTTCGTTTCGTCGGTCATGACGTCTCCGCATTCAGGATCGTTTCGGGAATTTGATGCCGATATCGAGGTTCGGGCGCCAAAAATCAAGGGTCGTCGCGCCCGATCGCTCGCCGCCCCGGACATCGACGGGGCAGCTCATCGTGAAAGGCGCGACATGAGCTGTGCCGTATAGTCCACCATCGGCACGATCCGCGCGTAATTCAGCCGCGTCGGGCCGATGACGCCGACCGCACCGATGATCCGGTCGTCGCCATCCTTGTAAGGCGCGACGATCAGGGACGAGCCGGAGAGCGAAAAGAGCTTGTTCTCGGACCCGATGAAAATCCGCACGCCCGGCCCCGTCTCCGCGAGACTGAGAAGCTCGATCATGCTGTCCTTTTTCTCAAGATCGTCGAACAGCATGCGCAGCCGATCGATATCCTCCGCACCGGCGAGGCCTTCGAGAAGATTGGCACGCCCGCGGACGATCAGCTGCGTGGGGTTCTTGTCGTCTGCATCGCCGCCGGACCAGCTGGCAAGGCCGCGCTCGACCAGATCCTGCGACAGCACATCGAGTTCGGTGCGGACCGTCTCCTTGACCTTCTGCAGCTGCCCGCGCACCTCGGCAAGCGTCTGGCCGGCCAGATGCGCATTCAGAAAATTCGCCGCTTCCGTCAACTGCGAACTCGTGACGCCGGCGGGAAGCTCGATGATGCGGTTTTCCACCTGATCGTGCTCGCCGACCAGCACCGCCAGCGCCTTGGTGGGGGCAAGGCGCATGAACTCGACATGCTTGAGCACCGGATCGTTCTTCGCCGTGATGACGAGGCCGGCGCCGCGCGACATGCCGGACAGGACCTGGCTGGCGACATTGAACAGCTGTTCCACGGGCTGGTCGCGGTCGCTGCGCCGCACCTGCCGGTCGATCGAGGCGCGGTCTTCGGCCGAGAGATTGCCGACCTGCATGAAGGCGTCCACGAAGAAACGCAGCCCGATCTGCGTCGGCAGGCGCCCGGCGCTGACATGCGGCGAATAGATGAGGCCGAGATCCTCCAGATCGCTCATGACGTTGCGCACCGAGGCCGGCGAAAGCGACATCGGCAGGAGCCGCGACAGGCTGCGGGAGCCCAGCGGCTCGCCACTGTCCAGATAGCTTTCGACGATGCGGCGGAAAACCTCGCCGGAGCGCTCGTCGAGGGCCGAGAGCCTCTCGCGCATTGCCGATGTCAGCGCCGCCGTTTCGGCGGATCGTTCCTTTTGTGCCATGGCTGAAATATAGTGAGAGGGCGTCGGATCGACAAAGGGAAAATTGGCGTTCGGGGCCCGGTACGCGACTTTGACCGCGGTATTTCGCTGCTCGCATTTCCTTTGCGCGGCAACATAGGCTAGAAGGCACGCAAGCTTAAGACCAAGGAGTCCACGATGCGGCCGTCCGGCAGAAAAACAGATCAGATGCGCAAGGTTACCTTCGAGCGCAATGTCTCCAAGCATGCCGAAGGCTCCTGCCTGGTCAAGTTTGGCGATACGCATGTGCTCTGCACGGCGAGCCTCGAGGAAAAGACGCCGCCATGGCTGCGCAACAGCGGCAAGGGCTGGGTGACCGCGGAGTACGGCATGTTGCCGCGCGCGACCGGCGACCGCATGAAGCGCGAGGCCGCAACCGGCAAGCAGAGCGGCCGCACGCAGGAAATCCAGCGCCTTATCGGCCGCTCGCTGCGCTCGGTTGTCGACCTGCAGGCGCTGGGCGAACGCCAGATCTCGCTGGACTGCGACGTGATCCAGGCCGATGGCGGCACCCGCACGGCGTCGATCACCGGCGCATGGATCGCGCTGCACGACTGCCTGAAGTGGATGGAAGCGCGCAACATGACGAAGGTCGATCGCGTTTTGAAGGATCATGTCGCGGCGATTTCCTGCGGTATCTTCGCCGATCAGGCCGTGATCGATCTCGATTATCTTGAGGACAGCGCCGCGGAGACGGATGCGAACTTCGTCATGACCGGGTCCGGCGGCATCGTGGAAATCCAGGGTACGGCCGAAGGCAAGCCCTTCTCCGAAGCCGAATTCGCAAGCCTCATGGGGCTGGCGAAGAACGGCATCTCGGAACTGGTCACCCTGCAGAAGCAGACGATCGCGTAACGACGGAGGCAGGCGGTGGCGGGACGGACGCAGGCTCTCGAAGGCATTCTGGAAACGGCGCTCTATGCCGCGGATCTGGATGCGGCCGACCGCTTCTATGGCGACGTGCTCGGATTGGAGCGTATCGCCCGCGTCGATGGCCGCCACGTGTTCTTTCGTTGCGGACAGAGCGTGCTTCTGATCTTCAACCCGGCCGAGACCCTGAAGCCCGCCGGAGGCGATGCCTTGCCTGTCCCGACGCACGGGACGACCGGCCCCGGCCATGCCTGCTTCCGCGTGTCGCGCGACCATCTGAATGCCCTGCGGGAGAGACTTGCGGCGGACGGCGTGATCATCGAAAGTGACATCACCTGGCCGACGGGTGCGCGATCCTTCTATTTTCGCGACCCGGCCGGCAACAGCCTGGAATGCGCCGAACCGGGCCTCTGGTCCATCGCCTGAACCGTCTTCTGCCTGCCGTGCGTCGCCCGATCGCCTTTACCCGGATCGGACGACCCATTTTCACCGACCCCTGTTTCCGCGGCGTTTCGACGTCCTCCGGTTCACCCTTCGAGACCCACCATGACACGCACGCTTGACGACAAGACCCTGATCGTCGCCAGCCACAATGCCGGCAAGATCCGCGAAATCCGCGACCTGATCGGCCCGCTCGGCTTCTCCGCCAAATCCGCCGCCGACCTCAACTTCATCGAGCCCGACGAGACCGGCACGACGTTCGAGGAGAACGCGACCATCAAGGCGCTCGCCTCCGCACAGGCCTCCGGCCTGCCGGCCCTCTCCGACGACTCCGGTCTGGTCGTGGATGCTCTGAACGGCGATCCGGGCGTCTACACGGCGAACTGGGCGGAGACAGCCGACGGGACGCGCGACTTCGCCATGGCCATGCACAAGGTCGAAGTGGCCCTGCAGGCGGCGGGCGCGACGACGCCGGCGTCACGCTCCGCCCGCTTCGTCTCCGTGCTCTGCCTTGCCTGGCCGGACGGGCATGTGGAGCTATTTCGCGGCGAGGTGGAGGGCACCGTGGTGTGGCCGCCGCGCGGCACCCAAGGCTTCGGCTACGATCCGATCTTCCAGCCGGAGGGCCATGAGCGCACCTTCGGCGAGATGAGCGCGGAGGAGAAGCATGGCTGGAAGCCGGGCGACGCCAACGCCCTTTCCCATCGCGCCCGCGCCTTCAAGGTGTTTGCCGAGAGCTGCCTCGGCGCCTGACGGATATGGCTGACTTTTCCTTCATCGGCGACAAGACGGACCCTGGTTTCGGGGTCTATGTCCATTGGCCGTTCTGCGCGGCCAAGTGCCCCTATTGCGATTTCAACAGCCATGTGCGCCACCAGGGCGTCGATCAGGCACGCTATGTCTCCGCCTTCCTGAAGGAGATGGAGGAGGCGCGACGGCTGTCGGGCCCACGCACCGTAACGAGCATCTTCCTCGGGGGCGGCACGCCTTCGCTGATGGACCCAGCGACGGTGGACGCCATCATGAACGGCATCGCCCGTTTCTGGCACGTGCCGGACGGCATCGAGATCACGCTGGAGGCCAACCCGTCGAGCGTGGAGGCGACGCGGTTTCGTGGCTACCGTGCCGCCGGCGTCAACCGTGTGTCCCTCGGCGTGCAGGCGCTGAACGATCGCGACCTCAAGTTCCTTGGGCGGCTTCACAACGTGGAGGATGCGCTGAAGGCGATCGGGCTTGCGCGCGATATCTTTCCGCGCATGTCCTTCGACCTGATCTATGCCCGGCCGAAGCAGACCGTCGAGGAATGGGAAGCGGAGCTGAAGCAGGCGGTTTCCTATGCCGTCGATCATCTGTCGCTCTATCAGCTGACCATCGAGGAGGGCACGCCGTTCTATGGTCTCCACAAGGCGGGCAAGCTCGTCGTGCCGGATGGCGACCAGTCGGCGCTTCTCTATGAGGCGACCCAGGATATTACGGCATCGATCGGCATGCCGGCCTACGAGGTTTCCAACCATGCGGTACCCGGGGCGGAGAGCCGGCATAACCTGACCTATTGGCGCTATGGCGACTATGCCGGCATCGGCCCCGGCGCCCACGGCCGTCTGACGATCGGCCGGGAGAAGCTGGCGACGGCGACCGAGCGCAAGCCGGAGACATGGCTCGACCTCGTCGAGGCCAATGGTCACGGGATGATTGATCAGGAAGTGCTCGGCTATGACGAGCAATCCGACGAACTGCTGCTGATGGGCCTGCGCCTCAAGGAAGGCATCGACCTCGTGCGCTGGGAAGCGCTCTCCGGTCGCGCGCCCGATCCGGAAAAGGAACGTTTCCTGATCGAACACGGCTTCATCGAGCGGATCGGCAATTCCCGCCTGCGCTGTACCCCGTCCGGCATGCTGATCCTCGACGCCGTCGTTGCGGATCTCGCCTGCTGAAGACGTCCGAAGAGACGTGACCGGCCCCAAAATCTGTCAGGGATAACCGTATCCGCTTATCCCTGACAAAATCCGAGGCCGGTCACGAGGCAGATCAGGCCCACTCGCCGCCGCGCATCACGGGCACCGCCGTGCCATCCTCCCGGACGCCGTCGATATCGACCTTGTCGGAACCGATCATCCAGTCGATGTGGATCAGGCTGGAATTGCCGCCCTGTGCGGTGATCTGCGCCTGACTGAGCGAGGCGCCGTCGATGAAGCACTTCGAGTAGCACTGGCCGAGCGCGATGTGGCACGAGGCGTTCTCGTCGAAGAGCGTGTTGTAGAACAGGATGCCGCTGGCCGAAATTGGCGAGGAATGCGGCACAAGGGCCACCTCACCCAGACGCCGGGCGCCGTCGTCCGTGTCCAGCACCTTGTTGAGAACCGACTCGCCCTTCGACGCCTTCGCCTCGACGATCCGCCCGCCTTCGAAACGAACCTGGATATCGTCGATCAGCGTCCCCTGATGCGACAGCGGCTTGGTGCTGGAGACATGGCCTTCGACACGCAAGGCATGTGGCGTGGTGAAGACCTCTTCCGTCGGTATATTGGGATTGCAGGTGATGCCGTTCTTGGCGGTGGACGCGCCGCCATGCCACTCGTGGCCATCCGCGAGACCAACGGTCAGATCGGTTCCGGGGCCTGTGAAATGGAGCGCCGAAAAGCGTTCGCCGTTCAGCCAGGTCGAGCGCTTGCGCAGGTTGGCGTTGTGCTCCTTCCAGGCTGCGACCGGATCCTCGACATCGACGCGGGAGGCCGCGAAGATGGCGTTGGCCAGTTTCTCCACGGCCACGTTCTCGGGATCGTTCGGAAACATCTGCCGCGCCCATGACGGATTGGGGTAGGAGACGATGTTCCAGTTGATATCGAAGTTCGAGATCTTCTCCAGTGCCGGCTTGTAGGCGATGGACATGGCCTTGTTGGCGCGCGCGACCTTCGACGGGTCCTGTGCTGCCAACATCATGGGATTGTCGCCGGAGATCGCCAGACGGGCCGCATTGCCTGCATAGGCCTTGGCCATGCCCTCATAGAGCCAGTCGCTGGCGCGGTCGAAACTTTCGTCCGGCGCATGCTCGTAGCGCGCGAGCGTGCTCTCTTCATCGGAATAGAACGTCGTGACCAGACCAGCACCGGCGAGATACGCATGCTTGGTGATCAACCGGACCAGCGGCAAGGCGGCGATGGGCGCCGTGATCACCAGATCCTGGCCTCGTTCCAGACCGAGGCCGATCTTGACGGCCACTTCGGCCAGTTTCTCGAGTTTCTTCTGGTCGATCGGCTGGGTGTCTGTCGCAGGTGCTGACATGTCGAACATCTTTCACTGGGAAACGAGGTTCGACGTTAGGACATGAGAGCCGCCATTTGAAGAGGGATATGGCGGGATCAGTGACCGGCGCGGTGGTTGCGAAGGACCCGCTCCAGAGCCAGACCGAGGATCAGCACGGCTGCCGTCCAGCAACCGATATAGGTCACGGACAGAAGATGGGTCGGATAGGTCGGATAGAAGCCGGTGCGAAACAGCGACACGAAGTGCATCATCGGATTATAGGCGACGATATTGCGCAACTCGGGCGGCATGTATTCGGGGATGAAGAACACGGCGCTCAGGAAAATCTGAACACGCGAAAAGAAGCCCCAAAACAGTTTCCAGGGATGAAACAGGAACGTGATGAAGGAATTTATCAGGCCGATCCCGAAGGAGAAAACCGTCAGCATCAAAATCGAGACGATGATGGGTGTGAAATCGTAAGGAATTGCGAAGCGAGAGAGCCCGAGTGCATAAATCATCACGAAACCCAATCCGAACATCATCGTGAAGGACAGAAACTCCACGAAACTCCGGGCAAGCGAGTAATCCAGTGCCTCGATATACGGAATACTGGTGACCGACTTGGCAGCCTCCAGCGCCGTCGCCGTCTTCACGCTGATCGTCCGGAAAAACAGAACGGGCAGAATGCCGGTGCTGATGAAGAGGAGCAGGCTGTCTCCGATCAGGAGATGCCGGTGCATGAACGTGAAGATCGCCCAATGGATGATGATGAAAACGATCGCTTCCAGCAGATCGAAGAGCTGGCCGAACGCGTGCTTGCTGTTGCGCAGACGAACTTCGCGGATCGTCAGTGCGCTCACGATCCGCAGCTGCCGCGAGATCCCGACAGGAATGGCACCCATGCTCATTGGCAACTCTCCGGTCGCGCCAGACTAGGCGTGGTCTCTGATGCTGTAGTAGACGAGCGTCAGAACGATCCAGAGACCAAGACCCGACAGGAAGACCAGGAACGTATCGAAAACGACCTTGGGATAAGCAGCAATCTGCGCGATACCGGGCTGAACATAGGTTGCCAGGTAGATCTGGTTGTTGCTGGCGAGCATGCGCGCATTTTCGTAGTTCGTCAGCGACGAGGTGTAGAGCTTGGTGGCGATATCGAGATCGCTCTGGATCTTGTCATACTGCGTCATCAACTGCGCATCGGCCAGCATGGCGGGGTTCGAACCGCCTGAACTGCCGTCGCCCGACGAGCGAACCTGAGACTGGAGACGATCCAGTTCCTGCTGCGTGGCATTGATCTGGGACTTGAGGACCGTCAGCCGCGGCGACTTGGCATCCATGTAGCTTCCGAGCGCCGTGTACTGCGCCTGCAGGTCCGCGAGACTGCCATGCAGCTTGGTGATCAGCTGGATCTTGCCGTCGGCTTCCTTGCGCGCGTCGATGCTCTTCTGGCCTGTGCGAAGCTCCGTTTCCTGGCTGCGGACATTCGTCAGCCTGGCTTCGGAACGATCGAGCTCGGCCTTGGCGAAGGCAAGCTGGCTCTGGCGGGCTTTTTCGGACAGGTCGTTGACCAGCTTCTCGCAAAGATCCTTCAGCGCCGTCGAGATACGGAAGGCGTCCTGTGGCGAGAAGGCCGCGACTTCGATCGTGTTGATGCCCGTGGTCAGGTCATAGCTGGTCGAAAGCCGCTTGTTCCAGTAACTGACAAGCCCTTCGAGGGACACATCCGAGCTGAGACGCGACAGAAAATCGACCTCGGGGCGCGAATAGATCTCCCGCAGCCCGACGTCCTTCTCCAGCGACTCGACCGCATCGCGGCTCATGGCATAGTCGGAAACGATATAGCTGTTCGACATCGTCAGAGCGAGTTCGGCAGCACTCGAACCGCTTCCGCCTTCGCCCGGACGTACCGAGAAGCGAAACTCCGAGATATACCGCGGCGACGCGACGGCGGCATAGTAAAGGCCGCCAATAATGGTGGGGATGACGACAACCAGCAGAAAAGCGAGCTTGGCGCCCGAAAATCCGCCCTTCGCCTTGGTGACGAAGCCGGTCATCTTCTCGGATTTATAGGTAACCGTGGTCTTGCGGACCGGCTTTGCCGGAAGATCGGGCATGCGCTTGGGCGCAGCCGCCATCTGGCGGTTCGGTCGAACCTCATCCAGCCTTAAAACAAGTGCGCCATCTTCCTGCCGTGATTTCAGCTTGTCGGCTCTCGCGGTCTTGGACGCGTCGCTCATTGGCACTCCTGAAGGGGTCGTCGGCCTGTCTGTCAGCATGTATACCATGCCTTACGGCCATTCGGAAGATCGCCGCGACAAAGCGTGGCGATCCTGTCCAGAGTCAGCTTCTGCCCGGAGATGAAGGCATTATTGCGGCGCAGCAATGCCTTCGTGGTCCGGCTTACTTGAAGGTGTTCAGCGTGCTGCCGACGGAGGCGGCCTGTGCGACGGGCGCTGCCGTCGAGCTGACCAGCGTCGCGAACTTACGCACCTCGGCCAGCGAGGAGTTGGCGATGTAGATCAGGTCGCGGTTGCGCAGGCTGAAGCCCTTGAGAAGGAAGAAGCCGTTCGGGTCCTTCAGGTCGATCTGGTAGATGACGTTCGTCGTTGCACCCGACGATGCGACCTTGCCCGGAACCATGCGCTGCACCAGCGACGTCGGCTCGGTACGGTAGATGAAGACGCCGCGCGCATTGGCCCGCTCGTCATTCAAACCGCCCACCTTGGCAAGCGCCTGGTTGAGGAAGAGCTGCGATTCATCGAACTGGATGGATGCATTGGCCGTCGCCGCGCCGAACACGGTGAAGCTTCGCGGCTGGCGGATGAGCGCAATGACGTCGTCCGACTGGACGTAGATGTTCTCGCTCGGGTCCGAGATCAGCCGCTCCATGGGAACGGTTTCCGTGCGTCGTCCGCGCGTGATCTGGACGGAGAGCTGATGCGATTCGATGCGCGGTCCGCCGGCCATGGCGATGACGTCGAGCAGCTTTTCGCCCCGGGGGGAAAGAGCGATGCGGCCGCTGCTGGCGACTTCGCCGGTGACGGTCACCGTGTTGGAAACGTTCTTGACGACGCTGACGAGAACCTGCGGCTGGATGGCAATGCGCGCGAGGGCATTCTCGATGGCGGTCTTGACCTGCTGCGGCGTGCGGTTGGCAGCCTGCACGGTGCCGGCATAGGGCACGGAGATCGTGCCGGATTCGGAGACCGGCTGCTCGGGTATCTGCGTCCCGCCCTTCGACGAACCGCCGGAGAAGAGACCGTCAGGCGACGCTTCCCAAATGGAGACGACGACCGTGTCGCCGACGCCGATGATGGACGAGCTTCGCTTGCGCGCATTGCCGAGCGTTTCGGCGAGCTGCGTATCGAGGCTGCTGGAGAGAAGCGAGACGATACCCGGCGTGACCGGAATGACCGTGTAGGGCGAATAGCTATCCTTGGCTTCCTGAAGAATCTGCCCGGAGCTCGGTCCGGAACTCGGCATGACCGTGCAGGACGTGGTGCTCAGGCAGATAGCGGCCAGCGACAAACTGGTGAATTTGGTCAAGAACGGCATGGGCACCCTCAAGCGCAGATCCTTCAGACGAAGACGATCTGCTCCCCCGAAATAGCGGTGTCGTTTTGGTTATCTCAACACCAACTGGTAAACAATGACTTCAAGGTCGCACCAAACAAAAACAAGCAGGCCTCTGCAAAAAGAGCACAGTGCCTGAGGTCAGTATCGGTTGGACTCCAGGATTTCCGGCGGACAGGTCCACACGGAGTCCTTGAACTTTACGGCCTTGCGAAGCGGAAATGCCTTGAACAGCGCTTCTCCGGTATAGGTCAGTCCCTTCCAGTTTCGATCGATGAAGCCCATGGCGTCGGCCCAATCGGTTGGTTCCATCAATGGCTGAAGATAGCTCAGCACGGTCTCGCGATCGGCGCCGCCGTAAAAGTCGATCATGCGATGATCGATCGGCTGCGGGCCGTCGAAAGGTAAAGCGGCAGCCTCACCGCGCCCGGTCGAAAACCAGGCGCAAGGGATGTTGTAGGTTTCAGCTATGACCAAACCGTGAAGACTGGTCGAGAGAATCCGGCGGCAGGCGGCGATCTCGCGCACCTTCCGCTCGAAACCCTCCATGGTCGCATCCGTGTAGGTGTTGATGATCGTAATATCGTCAGCAAGTTCTGACGGAATGGCATAGCGGGTCAGCTGCGCCTTGACGCTTGCCGCCGCCGTCGCCTCGTCGAGCTCCGAGATATGCACGATCACGCCCAGCTCGTGGCGCTTCTCGAGGTCCGGAAACGGAAAGATGCGCGGCAGGAACCAGACGGGATCGCCGAAGACGTCGGGCACATCGAGACCCAGAGCCCGCAGACCGGTGGCCGTCTGCCGCCCACGCACCGCGTGCACGACGAGCTCGGTCTCCGGTGGAACGGCATAGGGCGATAGGGCGCCCGAGGGGCCGCGGTTGAGGTCGAACCCCGTGCCCCACAGATGCACCCGCGCGCCCTGCTGGGCATGCCCGATGGTGCCGACGGCCGCCAGTCTTTCCCTTGGCTGATCGAACGCCGCCGGCTCGATCCGCAGGCCGGACATCACGGAGACGACCACGGCACTCAAGGCATCGCCCAGATTGGCATCGGGATGCCGGTCCGTCGTCCAGACCCAAGAGAGGCGCACGGCTTCGGCTGCACCCCGGTCGCCCGTCACCAGAGCGCCGGACGCTGCCGATCTGTCGGGAGAAACGGAACGACGGAAAAGTCTTCTTGCTGCTTTTAAAGGCACGTCAAACTCCGCTCAGGCCACGGGCGTGCGCCGCCAGTTTCGAAAGCCAACCGCGCGATGGCGGCACGCCTTCGGTTGGCGGCCGGTGACGCTCCATGGGAAGCGAAGCAATGAGGGGATGATCGAAGGCGCTGCCGGTCGGGCCCTTGTCGAGCATCGTTCCGGGCAAGGGGAAGGCTTCGATCAGATCCTCTCCGGTGAACGTCTTCTGGTACCAGATGTCGTCGATCGCCCGGATCAGCGTCTCCCAGTCCGTCGCCGTGCGACGGGGCTGATACCAGACATCGAGACTGTCCTGACCGATGCCCTGATAGAGATCGACGAAACGCAGGTCGAGGCCCTCCTCCCCCATCAGGTCGATCTTGCCCGGACCGGCCTCTGCCGCCCGTGGCGAAAAGTAAAGACAGGGGATACCGTAGGATTCGGCAAAGACCATGCCGTGAAGGCTGGTCGAGACGATCCGCTTGCAGGACAGGATCTCGTCGAGCCGTTCTCGCAGGGACCCGACGGAAATCGGGGTCACCGTATTGATCAGGCGGACGCTCGCCTTGTCGGCCTCCGATACATGGTGGCGCACGGATTCGGGCTTGGGATGCGCTTCGTAAGCGCGATCTTCCAGCTCCGACAAATGCAGGATAACGCCGAGTTCGCAGGTCTTTTCCACCGGCGCGGTGTGAAACCGCGGCAGCAGCCAGAGCGGATCGCCGAAGACGCCGGCGCCTTGTGCGTCGGTGGCCAAAAGGCGGCGGCTGAAAGGCCCGCGCGTCGCATAGGTGGTGATCCGGGTGTCCGCCGGCGTGCGGTAGGCGATCTTCGGCTTGTCGCCCTGATGCGGATTGAGATTGGGCGAGGTTCCCGTTCCCCAGAACGAAACATCGCCGCCCGCAAACATATGCCCGATCGTGCCGACCGCGGCCAGCCGTGTGGCCTGGGATTTGGCAGCCATATGATGCACCGGCAGGCCGGACATCATCGAAACGATGACGGCAGACAGGGCATCGCCGAGGTTGAGATAGGATTCCTTACCCGTCGTGGTGACCCAGGAGAGCGGAATGCTGCCCTCCGCTTTAACAATATCAATAAGTTCTTGAGACAAATTCCACCATTGCGGCATTATTGAAATGGGCTTACCGGCCGCCCGGTATCGCCTTGGCCCTTCGGCCGAGCGTATACCATAGGCGATTAGTGTGCGAAAGTGGCGCGAGTAAGCCCATCCTTGCGGGGTGATCCCGCGCTTTTCGACCGGCATTGCGCGACCCGAACGCGCGCAGCCGCAACGCCTGACGAGATTTCATGTATCGCCTTTCCATGACGCCGCTGACGATCGAGACGCCGAGCGTGCTCTTCGATCTTTCGCGACTGGTGCGCAGTCGCCACAAGCCGTTCGGCACCGGCGTCGATCGCATCGACCTCGCCATCGGCCTCGACCTTGTCGCCCGCTTCGGCACCGACTGCCATTTTCTGCACGCCGGCATCCACGGCATCTGCCGGCTCGATCAGGCACTGGGTCGCGCCGTCCTGCGCCATCTCGATGCGGCCTGGAACGGCAGTCCCGGCGAACGCTTGGGAAAGACCGCCGACTGGCGGCTCTCGGTCCTGCCCTTCCTCGATCGCAGAGCGCATGGCGTCCCCCGCTCGATCGTCAACCCGCAGACCACCTATGTCGTCGCTTCCCATTCCGGCCTCGGCAAGGTGAAGGGCGGCATGAAGCGGCTCGATCCCCGGGCCGAGATGAAGCGCGTCGTCTATATCCACGATCTGATCCCGGTCGATTTCCCGGAGTACCAGAGGCCGCAGACCTACAAGCAGTTCACCGCCTATCTCGATGAGCTTTTCGATGCCCCGGTTCAGGTCGTTGCAAATTCGCAGGATACGGCGCTACGCATGAAGGCCTATGCCGCGGCGCAGGGCATGCGGCTGTCCGGCACGCAGGTGATCATCCCCACGCTGACATTCGGTGCCGCCGCCTCGGCCACGATCGCCCCCTCCGTTCGCGCCGTCATCGAGGATCGGCGTCCCTATTTCGTGACGCTCGGCACGATCGAACCCAGAAAAAACCATCTTCTGCTGCTGGAGATCTGGCGCATGATGGCGGATCGACAGGAGATCCCGCGCCTTTGCATCATCGGCAAGCGCGGATGGGAAAACGAGAACGTCATCGACATGCTGGAGCGGTCGCCGGCGATTCGCGCGCATGTGCTGGAATTCGGCGCTCTTGGCGATCACGAGGTCCAGTCGCTGCTCAGGGGCGCGCGAGCCCTGCTCTTTCCCTCCTTCGCGGAAGGGCTCGGCATTCCTCTTCTGGAAGCGGGCGCGCTCGGCGTTCCCGCCATCGTGTCGGACATTCCCGTGTTTCACGAGATTGCGCCTTCGGATACTGTCTTTCTCAACCCGATCGACGGTTTGGGATGGATGCGCGAGATCCTTGCCCGGAGCGGGGAAGGCGGAACAAACGAGACGGAAGACCAGGCGTGAGCATCACCTTTACCAATGTGCATAAGACGCTTCGTCAGAAGAACGAGAAGACGAAGGTGCTGGAGGATGCGAGCGCCCTCTTCCCGGGCGACAGGATTACGGGCATCCTCTCGCCGCCCGGCGGCGGAAAGTCGACCACCGTGCAACTGACGACAGGCAAGCTTCGCCCGGACCTCGGCAGCGTGCGCCGGGAATCGCTCGTTTCCTTCCCCGTGGCCGGCGGCGGTGTTTTCAACAACGCGCTTACGGGACGGGAAAACCTCGCCTTTCTGTGCCGCGTCTTCGGTTTCGATCCCCTGCCGATCATCCGTTTCGTGATCGACTTTGCCGAGGTGGGCAAGGCGATCGACAAGCCGATGAAGCTGCTCAACCGCGACGAGCGCACGCGCCTGCTGTTCACCTCGTGCTATGCGATCCCGTTCGAAACCTACATCGTCGACGAGACGCTTCTGGGTGGTCGTGGTGCATTTCGCGAGCGGTGCGTGGAACTGGTCGAGGAGCGGATGCAGACCTCGGGCTTCCTGATCTTCACCTCGTCGCCCGTGCTGCTGCGCCGTTATTGCAACGCATTCTTCACCATAGACCGCATGAAAATCACACCGATGGACAGCACCGACGATGCCGTGGCCGCCATCGGCGAGGATCGTTTGAAGTTCGGCGCCGGCGATATCGAAGGCATCGACGAGAGCAGCGACGATACCTCCGTGATCAACCCGGGATGATGTCGGCCACCGATCCACAGGGGCAAGAGGGCGCTGCCCCGGAGAGCCGGCGGGTCCTCACCTATGCCTTTCATATGCAGGCCTGGAAACGGGAGGTGCTGCGCCGCTATTTTCCGATGCGGACCTTCGTCTTCGTTCCTTTCTTCCTCAGCGAGACCCGGCTTCGCACGGAATGGCTGGACCGGATCGATCTTGCTGTTTCGCCCGAGTTTTTCGTCTGGAGCCTCAACCTGCCGGAAACGGTTCGGGCCTTTGCGGACCGCAACGCCATTCCGGTCCATGTCGTGGAGGATGGCTTCATCCGCTCGGCCGTCCCGCATGCCGGCCGCACGCCGCCGCTGTCTCTGATCGTGGACAGGCAGACGGCCTATTTCGACAGTCGGACCGCCTCCGATCTCGAAGACATCCTGCAACATCACGACTTCGACGCAGACCCTCTCCTGATGAAACGGGCGCGGAACGGGATGGCGTTGCTTCTGTCGACGGGGATCAGCAAATACAACGCACCCTTGCGCCAGATCGCCTTGCCCTACGGTCCCAAGCGCAAACGAAGGGTGCTCGCACTAGGCCAGGTGGATGGCGATGCGTCGATCCGATTCGGCTGCCCGCGGCCCGTGACCAACGAGGACATGGTGCGGCAGGCCGTTGCCGAGAACCCTGATGCCGAGGTCATCTACAAGCCGCATCCCGACGTGCTGAACGGCGTTCGAAGCTCGTCGGCCAACCTTTCCGAACTTTCGCGAATCTGCACGATCCTGACCGACCGCATTCCCCTGGCCCGCGCGTTCGAGACGATCGACCATGTCTATGCCATCACGTCGCTTGCCGGGTTCGAGGCGCTGCTGCGACGGCTGCCGGTGACCGTTCTCGGCCTGCCCTTCTATGCCGGATGGGGCCTGACGGAGGACCGGCAGACGACACCACGCAGGCAGCGGCGCTTGACCATCGAGCAGATGTTCGCCGCGACCTATCTGCTGTATCCCCGGTATTTCGCGCCGCAGACGGGTGAGGCGACGACGTTCGAGGCCGTCATCGGCGATCTCCGCGATCCTGTCGCACCCGCTTTTGCGTATCGGAACCCGCCTTCCTGGCAGGCCTCAGGCCCATACGGGCTTCTGGGCTGGCGCCACGCGCTGGCGCCGGTCGTTGCTGCTGCCGTCAGGCGTGTCGCAACGGCCGAAGATGCGGATTACTACCGGCACTACCCGATCGACTTCTTCCGCGAGCGGCCCGAACGCGCCTTCCGCGCCATCGGACGCCTGCTTTATCCGCTCGACGAGGGACCGGACCGACAGAGCGATGCACCCTTCCGGTTGCTTCCGGGAGGTCAATCGCCTAGATAGCCAACGCAGTTTCGCTTCAGGACGCGGTCTTCCCATCCTTACAGACACATCTCCCCTCGAGATGTGGGCTTGCCGCCCGCACCGCATCCGAAGGGACGAAGACAGGACGATAAGCATTCGATGACCAAGCCCCGCGTGATGATCGACGGTTACAATCTGGCTCTGGAAAAGGGGACCGGCATTGCCACCTATGCCCGCAACCTCAGCGGCCATCTGTCCGAACTCGGCTACCCCATCGACCTTCTCTACGGCGTTCGCGCGTCGGTCGGGAAAAATCCCCTGCTGTCGGAAGTCGGGTTTTTCGACCCTTCGACGCGCGCCCTGAAGCCGACCGAGGTCATCAAGCGGCTGGCGACGTCGCCGCTCGGGACCACGGCGCGCCAGGTGCCGATCACCGGCAAGGTCATCGCGCGGCATGTGCCGGGCGGATTGCCTAAGCACGAGCGCATCTTCAACTCTCGCAATCTCTATACGATTTCGCGCTGGCACTTCCGCACCTACGGCCAGTTCATGCAGACGAGCTACGACCAGTCCGCCGATATCGCCCACTGGACGTATCCGCTGCCGATCAAGCTTAAGAACGCGGCCAACATCTACACGATCCACGATCTCGTGCCGCTGCGCCTCCCCTATGCGACGCTCGACAACAAACGCGAGTTCCTCAAGACCGTCCGCAAGATCGCCGACAAGGCCGATCACATCGTTACGGTCTCCGAGGTCTCCAAGCGTGATATCGTCGAACTCCTCGGCGTAGACGAAAGCCGGGTGACCAACACCTACCAGGCGGTCAACCTGCCGAGCCATATCCTCAACCGCGACAAGGACGAGGTGCGCAACGAGGTTGCGTCGATCTTCGGACTGGAGCACAAGAAGTTCTTTCTGTTCTTCGGCGCAATCGAGCCGAAGAAGAACATCGGCCGGATCATCGAGGCCTATCTGGCGAGCCAGGTCAGCTATCCTCTCGTCATCGTCGGCCAGCTGGTGTGGAAGAACGCCAACGACCTGCGGCTTCTGGGCGTTCCCGGCGGCGGCAAGAAGACGGACGTCTACGACCCGACGGTGGGTCATGTGACGCGGTCCGCCTCGATCGTGCGTCTCGAATATCTGCCGCTGAGCCTGTTGACGTCGCTGATCCGCTGCGCCCGATCCGTCGTCTTCCCGTCCCTGTACGAAGGGTTCGGCCTGCCGATTCTCGAAGCCATGCAGCTGGGAACGGCGGTCATCACCGGCAGCGAAGGCGCCAATCCGGAAATCGCCGGCGACAGCGCCATCGTCGTGGACCCCTATGACGTCAATGCAATCGCGCAGGCGATCCGCGATGTCGCGCACGACGATGCCCTGATGCGGTACTACGAGGCCGAGGGTCTGGAGCGGGCGAAATTGTTTTCGCCGGAGCGCTATGCAGAGCGGCTCGATTCGCTCTACACCACTTTGAAGTGACATTTTGATGCAGTCGATACGGAAGAGCAGCGATGAGTGACGAAAAGGCTCGGCTGGACGGTCTCGTGGCGCGTGCGCGCGAGACGGCAATTTCCGGTGCCAGCCCGGAGATCTCGGCCGTTCTCCTGGAAATGGCGGCAGCACTCGATGCGGCGCACGGTGCCGAGGAAACCGTTCGTCGCGAGGCTTTCCGCGAGGGCATCCGCGGTGCGGCCAAGGTGATCCGCAACCGACAGGCAACCCCCGGCTCTCCCCTCGGCGACCTGCTCTCCTCGGCCAATGCCGATCCCGAAGCCTTTGCAAACGAGGTGATGAAGGTCGCAGGCGGAGAACCGGTGACGGTTGCCGACCTGCGGCGCCTGCGCCAGAAGGTGAATACGGCAACCGAGGGATCCGACGATATCGACGAGGAACTGAAGCGGATCTATTATTCCGTGATGAACGAGCGCAATCCGACGGCCGCCGATATCCTGCCACCGGGCTCTCCGTCCCGCTCGCTCGATGTGACCACCTTCATCCTCGAGCGCATTCTGCGGGAAGGCTGGTGGACCCTCGGCAACAGCGGTATCAACGCCAACGATCAACCCGTGGGCAAGGTCGGGCTGTCGCCGGCGCAAAGCTCCAAGCCGCAGACGGCGCCCACCCCGCCGCTCGCACTGCTGTCCGCCCTCGTTCTCACACTGATCGAGACCAGCAAAGGGCGCTGACCCCGGTCACGCCGTGCCGAGCGCCTGCGGCGCCCTCAGGCCTTGTTGCGAAGCCTGTCGGCGAGGTTGAGCTCCTTCACGTCGTGCTGCAGCACGAGCCCCTGAAGTACGGGATGCTCCCAGATGGTTTCGCCCGGACGGGCTTCCAGCGGTGCAACATCGAGCGGAAAGGCCGCGATCAGCGCTTCCGCATCGAAGGCCTTCGGCGTCCAGGCGCGGTCGATGGCGGAGATGAGATCCTCCCAATCGGTCGGCTCCGTGCGGGGCAAGGCATAGACGGGCAAGTCCGAGAGGCCGAGACCGCGATAGAGATCGATGACGCGGGGATCGAGGTCGCAGGTCTCATCGAGCCGTCGCGTGTGCAGCCCCTTGACCGGACCATGCGTCGCGAAATGCAGGCAGGGAATGTTGTAGCTTTCGGCAAAGACCATGCCGTGCAGGCTGGTTGAGACGATGCGTTCGCAGGCCAGGATCTCGTCGATCCGGGTTTTCATGGCATCCATGCCGATGGACGTGACCGTGTTGATCAGGCGGACATGCGGAGCGAACGCCTCCGGTATTTTGTAACGCAGCAGCGTTTCCTTCAGATGTGCTTCCGGATCACGATCGGCCAGTTCCGACAGGTGGACGATGACGCCGAGCTTCCAGGTCTTCTCGATGCGCGGCGCATAGAATCGCGGCAGCAGCCAGACAGGATCGCCATAGACGCCGACCGTGCCTTCCGCCGCGCCGGTGATCAGCGCCTCCGACAGGGGGCCGCGCGTCGCCGTAATGTGGAACGTCGAATCTGCGGACGGCGCAAACGGGACCAGTTCTTCCTTTGCCGCCGACGGATTGGTCCAGCGCGAGGAGCCCGTGCCCCAGAACCAGACCTCGCCGCCGGAAATGCCATGCGCGATGGTGCCGACACAGGCCATCCGCATCGTCTTCGAGCGGGAGGGAACCCGATGGACCGGCTTTCCGCTGAGGAGCGCCACCATGACCGGGCTCAGGGCATCGCCGATATTGAGGTAGTCCATCGCCATCGTCGATCCCGCCCAGGAGAGCGGCACGGAGCCTGTCTTGCGGACCTGCTCGGTGAGCCTGTTCATCTTCATCTCTCGACCTTCCCTGTTCCGAGCGAGCGGCCCGGCGGATCATACGTAAGTCATAAGGCGGAAATCGGAAGGCTATCTGCGGCGGTTTCAGGTGTCGGCACCTGCCGTCTCCGCCTTCCGTCTCTCGTTCACGCGTCCGTTTCCGGCACCGGCATGAGGGTGAAAAGCTCCTGCGCCAGCTTCACGCCGCGCAGGGCATAGCGGCCAATGGAGACCACCTCCCTGTCGCCGGGCGGCGGTGCCGCGGCCACGAAGGGCGAGGACATGACGACCGTGCGATCGACGAAGCGACAGAGCGAGGCGATGCGGCTGACCTCGTTGACGGCCGGGCCGATGACGGTGAAATCGAGGCGATCGGCGCTGCCGATATTGCCGTAGAAGACGTCCCCGATATGCAGGCCGAGATAGACCTCCGTCGTCGGGCGTCCTTCCATGGCGCGGCGCGCATTGAGATCGGCCAGCTTGCCGCGCAGGCGCCGTTCGGCGTCCAGCGCCCGACGACAGGCATCTTCCCGCTCTTCCGCCTTGAAGATCGCGAGCGTGCCGTCGCCGATCAGTTTCAGCACATTGCCCCCCGCCTCGTGGATAGAGGTGATGACCGCATCGGCGTAATCGTTCAGAAACGGAATGATTTCGTCCGGGGCGAGGCTTTCGGTGATGCGGGTGTAATTCTGCAGGTCGGAAAACCAGAGCACCGCCGAAATCCGCTCGGCCTTGCCCCGGGTGATGCGGCCTTCCAGCACGTGGCTTGCAGCATCTTCGCCGAGATAGACTTCCGCGATCGTGCGCGTGACGCGGTTGAGCGACCCGGCCTTGATGGCAAGAGCGAGGACCGGTACCAGCGAGCGCAGGGCATCGATCCCGTGATCGGTGAAGCCGCCCTCGTCGGCCGTCGTCCAGTGGGAGTAGAAACAGTCCATGTCGCCGATATGCGCGTCCGGCGAAAAGCGGTGGATCATGGCGATATAGTCGCGATGACCGGCGGCCAGCAGCGTGTCCAGCGCGTAGAAATCGGTGGGATCGCCGAAGCCGATGCGGCGGCGCAGCTCGTTGCCGTTGGTCTCGCGCAGATGGTAGAACGGCGAGCGCTTCCAGTTTTCCTCCGAAACGCCCTCGTTCGTCGGGCCGTATTCGAACATGCCCTTGCCCGGCTCCCGGCTGTCCCACTGGAAGGCGCGCCCTTCATAGACCGGATGCAGCGTATCGATCAGCGCGAGCCCCCTGTCGAGCGGCAGCCCGGCTTCGCGCAGATGCTCGCAGAAGCCACGCATGATCTCCATCTCGTCGGAGCCCTTGAGACCCTGCGTCGTCAGCCATGCGGAAATGCGTGCGATTTCGCCTGCGTCCATGTCCGCCACTCCCTGTACCCGTCGTCATGATGCTGCGGTTCCTGGCCCCTCGGATTCGATCTGGAACGGCAGAAAATTGATCGAGGGCGCCGGGTTCTACCCCATATTCCGGCAAACCGGAATCGTTTTCGACCCGCCCGGACTCTTAAGCCGTCTCTGACGTATCCTTCGACGTGTAGAGCGCGCGGGAGCGTTCGAGGTGGCGCAGCATGGCCTGCTCCGTGGCATCGGCATCGCGGGCGACGATGCAATCGATGATGGATCGGTGCTCGGAGAGCGTCACGGTCTCCTTACCGGTCCAGATCAGCATGTGGGTGTGGTAGCCGCGCAACCAGGCCAGCATGGCCTCGCTGACAGCGACATAGATGGGATTGCCGGAGATGCGGGCGATTCGGGCGTGAAACTCCATGTCAGCAGCGATGAAGGCGGCGGCATCGTCGAGCGCCGCCGCCTGCCGACCGAGGATCGCCTCGAGGTCTGCGATATCGGCTTCGGTCGCCTTCGCCGCGGCTTCCCGCGCCATGCCCCGCTCGAAGAAGATGCGGGCGCTCTTCAGGTGCTCCAGCGTGTCGGAGGATTTCGCGAGCATCATCTGGGCGGTCGTATCCACCTGACGCAGGATCGACCGGGCTGTAAGCTCCAGCACACGGGCGCGCTCTCCATGCGAGATGACGACGAGGCCCATATTGGCCAGTGCCTGCATGGCCTCGCGGATCGCCGGCCGCCCCACGCCGAAGCGCTCCATCAGTTCCCGCTCAGAGGGCATTTCGTCGCCGGGGTTGAGCTCGCCGGAGGTGATCATCGCCCGCAGGCGGGAAAAAACCTCGTCGGACAGTTTTCGGCGCGTGATGGTTTCGGTCGGCTGGCGCATGAGGTTCCGGGCGTTCATTCGATCCTGCATCTTCGCATGCCGCCGCGTGCTTGGAAAAGGGAAACGCGTCCGCGCCTCGCTTTCTCCCCTGTCGCAGCGGCTCCGCCTTCTTGTGCATTTTCCGCGCAGCGAGACTTGCTTCATTGTTATACTCATTATACCAGTTCATCAACGACGATCTGCCGTAGCCGGTCGTTCGAGACGGGGAGGAGACGCCGATGATCACCGTGACCTATCGCATCGAGACGACGGGAAGCGTCGAGGCCATGGGCGCCAAGATCGCCAGCGATCAATCGACGGGGACGTTCGTGCCGGTTCCGGGTGAAACGGAAGCGCTGAAAGCCCGCGTAGCCGCACGGGTGATCGCCATCCGCCCGCTTGAGCCCGCGACGACCCCGAGCTGGCCGGAAGCGCCATCGGATCACGGCCTGATCCACAGGGCCGATGTGGACATCGCCTTCCCGCTCGACGCCGTGGGCACGGATCTCTCGGCGCTGATGACCATCGCCATCGGCGGCATCTTTTCCATCAAGGGCATGACGGGGCTTCGCGTCGTGGATCTCAAGCTGCCGCCGGAATATGGTGCCGCCTATCCCGGGCCCCAGTTCGGGATGCCGGGCAGCCGGCGGCTGACCGGCGTCGAAGGCCGGCCGATCATCGGCACGATCGTCAAGCCAGCCCTTGGGCTTCGGCCGATGGAAACGGCCGAACTGGTCGGCGAACTGATTGGCTCAGGCGTCGATTTCATCAAGGACGACGAGAAGCTGATGAGCCCGGCCTATTCGCCGCTGAAGGCGCGCGTCGCCGCCATCATGCCGCTGATCCTCGATCACGAGCAGAAGACCGGCAAGAAGGTCATGTACGCCTTCGGCATTTCGCATACGGACCCCGACGAGATGATGCGCAACCACGACATGGTGCTGGAGGCGGGCGGCAATTGCGCCGTCGTCAACATCAACTCGATCGGCATGGGCGGCATGGCGTTTCTCCGCAAGCGCTCCGGCCTCGTTCTGCATGCGCACCGCAATGGCTGGGACGTCCTGACCCGGCATCCGGGCATCGGCTTCGACTTCAAGGTCTGGCAGCAGTTCTGGCGGCTGCTCGGTGTCGACCAGTTCCAGATCAACGGCATCGGCGTGAAGTACTGGGAGCCGGACGAGAGCTTTGTGGAATCCTTCAAGGCCGTGTCCACGCCGCTCTTTTCGCCGGCGGATTGCCCGCTTCCCGTGGCCGGGTCCGGGCAGTGGGGCGGGCAGGCGCCGGAAACCTACCGGCGCACAGGACGCACGACCGATCTCCTCTATCTCTGCGGCGGCGGCATCGTCAGCCATCCCGGCGGACCGGCCGCCGGCGTGCATGCCGTGCAGCAGGCCTGGGAGGCTGCGGTTGCCGACATTCCGCTCGAAACCTACGCGCTCGACCACCCCGAGCTTGCCGCATCCTTGAAGACCTTTGGCGGAAAGGATGCCTGACATGGTGGCGCCCCTGCTTCTCAGCTATTACGGCGATGATTTCACCGGCTCGACCGACGTCATGGAGGCGCTGGCCTCCCACGGCGTGGAGACCGTGCTTTTCCTGCGCATACCCGAAGACGCATTGGTGCAGCGCTTTGCCCATTGCCGCGCCATCGGCCTTGCCGGCACCAGCCGCAGCGAGACACCGGACTGGATGGATGAAAAGCTGACGCCGGTCTTTCACTGGCTGAAGGCGCGGCAGGCCGCCATCTGCCATTACAAGGTCTGCTCGACCTTCGATTCCGCCCCTGCGGTGGGCAATATCGGCCGGGCGATCGAGATCGGGCTTGACGTCTTCGGGCAGGGTATCGCGCCCCTTGTCGTCGGGGCGCCGCAGCTCAGGCGCTACACGGCCTTCGGTCACTTGTTCGCCGGCTATCAAGGCGAGGTCTATCGCATCGACCGCCACCCCGTCATGAGCCGGCATCCGGTGACACCCATGACCGAAGCGGATCTTGCGCAGCACCTCGAGCGCCAGACGAAACTGCCTGTGGCGCTGGCTGACCTGACCATGCTGACGGATGCGCAGGTCGATGCGCGCGCTGCGACCCTTGCCGGCAAGGGCATACTGATGCTGGACGTGGACGGACCGGAGACGCAGACGGCGGCAGGCGCACAGCTTCTGCGGCTTGCCGAGCGCGGTTCACGGTTCATGGCGGGATCTTCGGGCGTCGAGTATGCGCTCCTTCAGGCCTGGCGTGCCGCAGGGCTGGTCGAGGGCGCACGGCACTTTCCGTCTCCCGGCACGGCCGACCGGATCGCGGTCGTATCCGGCAGCGTCTCGCCGACCACGGAGCGGCAGATCCGTCAGGCGACGGGCTCCGACGGCTTCGACGGCGTGGCGCTCGATCCGCTGGCACTTCTCGGAGAAGATGGCGAACGCGTCATCGACCGTGCGATCCAGGAGGCGCGGATGAGCCTTGCCGCTGGCCGCAGCGTCATCCTGCACACGGCCCTCGGTCCGCAGGCCGATCGTGGCGGCGAAATCGACCGGGTGGCCGGCAGCCGGCACCGGCTGGGTCAGATGCTTGGCCGGATTCTCCTGCAGCTCATCGAAACGCAAGGCCTCGGCCGCGCCGTCATCGCAGGCGGCGACACGTCGAGCCATGCGCTGGGGGGCCTGAAGGTCGATGCCCTGACAACCCTTCTGCCACTGCCGGAAACGCCGGGATCGCCGCTCTGCACCGCTCACGGCCTGCATGCGCCGACCAACGGATTGCAGATTGCGTTGAAGGGCGGACAGGTGGGACGCGACGGCTATTTCGCCCAGATCCGCGATGGACGCGCGACGTCGGCTGGTTGACTCATTATACCAGTAAATCTTACAGTGCCTGACCTGATCGGCCGGGCGGGACCCTGAACGACCGTTTTGCAAGGACTGAGACCATGCCGAGTTTTCGAGGAGCGCTGATCGGTTGCGGCTTCTTTGCCGTCAACCAGATGCATGCCTGGCAGGATGTGGAAGGCGCCGAGATCGTCGCCATCTGCGACCGCGACCCGGAGCGCCTGCGGATCGTCGGCGACCAGTTCGGGATCGCGCGGCGCTATAGCGACGCCGCGCAGATGATGGCGGATGGCGGCTTCGACTTTGTGGATATCGCCACCACCGTCAACAGCCACCGCGCGCTGGTGAAGATGGCGGCCTCCCATCGCCTGCCCGTCATCTGCCAGAAACCTTTCGCGCCGACGCTTGCCGATGCCAAAGCCATGGTCGCGGCCTGCGCTGCGGCCGGTATTCCCCTGATGATTCACGAGAATTTCCGCTGGCAGACGCCGATCCAGGCGGTGCGCAAGGCGCTGGATGCGGCGCAGATCGGCACGCCGTTCTGGGGCCGCTTCTCGTTCCGCTCCGGCTATGACGTGTTCTCGGGCCAACCCTATCTCGCCGAAGGCGCGCGTTTCATCATCGAGGATCTGGGCATCCACACGCTCGACATCGCGCGCTACATCCTCGGAGACGTCACCGCGCTGACCGCCCGCACCAAGCGCGTCAATCCTGCCATCAACGGCGAGGACGTCGCGACGATCCTGCTCGATCACGAGACCGGGGCGACCTCTGTCGTTGATGTCAGCTATGCCACCAAGGCTTCCGTCGAGCCTTTTCCCGAGACGCTGATCGAGCTGGACGGGACCGAAGGCTCGCTGCGGCTGATGCAGGGGTACCGGCTGGAGATCACCAACGCCTCCGGCACGGAGATCCACGACGTCCAGCCGGCCCTCCTCCCCTGGGCATCGCGTCCCTGGCACAATATTCAGGAGAGCGTTCTTGCCATCCAGCAGCACTGGACGGAGAGGCTGGCAAGCGGCGCGGAGGCCTCGACCTCGGGCGCCGACAATCTGAAGACCTTCGCACTGGTGGAAGCCGCCTATGAAAGTGCCGCGACCCTGCAGCCCGTCGCGATCGGGCCGCTGATCGCATGACGGACGACACGCTCGCCTTCCGCCTGACCGGCACCGTTCGCACTGAGCCGGAGTCGCGACTGCTCACGGCCGGGCGCCTTTCGGCCGAGCTTTCCGGCGGCGCGCTGCGCGATATCCGCTATGACGGCACGGAGGTGCTTCGCGCTGTTTCCTTCCTCGTGCGCGATCGTGACTGGGGCACCTATGATCCCGACGTCGAGGATCTCGTGGTGGACCAGCGCGCGGACGGCTTCACCGTCACCTACAGCGCGACTTGCCAAGGGCCGGAGGGGACGAAGCTCATCCTTCGAGCCCATATCGACGGCGACGACCTTGGTCGGCTCGCCTTTTCCGGCACGGCTCGGTCCGACACGGGCTTTGAGACCAATCGCTGCGGCTTCTGCGTGCTCCACCCGATCGTCGGTGTCGCGGGAACGCCGGTCCGGGTCGAGCATGTCGACGGAACCCTCGAGGCGACGGTTCTGCCGGACCTCATCGCACCCTGGCAGCCTTTCATGGCGATGCGCGCCATTACCCATCACGCCCTGCCCGGCGTCAGCGTGGAATGCCGGATGGAGGGTGACACGTTCGAGATGGAGGATCAGCGCAACTGGTCGGATGCCTCCTACAAGACCTATGTCCGTCCGCTTGCTCTGCCCTGGCCCTACCGGATCGAGGCGGGCATCGATGTCGTACAGCGGATCACGCTGCAGATCGTGGACGAGCGGCCGCGCCGCGCTGGCGCCGCCTCACCGCCGCCGTCAGGCCCGGTGCGGTTGACGCTGACCCAAGGCCCCGCGCAGCCTCTGCCGCCCATCGGGATCGTCGTCACGTCCGAGGAGGTCGCGGCAACGCGCGCGATGCTGGAGGCCGACCGCGATCCGCAGGTGCAGGCGCTGCTCTTCCACGTCGATCCGCTCGCGGGCCATGATGACGCCGTCTTCGATGCCTTTGCCGCCCTTTCCGCGCGGCATCGGGGATCGACCACGCTGGAGATCGCTCTGCCCTGCCAAGCGCCCTTTGCCGACGAGCTGCACGCGCTGGCCGCGGCCATGGACAGGGCAGGCTTCACGCCGGATGCCGTCATGATGTCTCCGGCCGTCGATCGGCAATCGACGCCGCCGGGGAGCGCCTGGCCGGACTGCCCGCCGCTCGACGACATCTATGCCGCAACGCGCGCGGCGTTCCGATCCCAGGCGCTCGGTGGCGGAATGCTCAGCTACTTCACCGAGTTGAACCGCAAGCGGGTGCCGGCCACCAATCTGGATTTCATCAGCCACTGCACAAACCCGATCGTGCATGCCGCAGACGATCGCAGCGTTCTGCAGACGCTGGAGGCGCTGCCCTTCATCACCCGATCGGTGCGCGCGATCTATGGCGACCGGCGCTACCGCATCGGCCCGTCCACCCTCCCCATGCGCCAGAACCCCTATGGCAGCCGGACCATGGACAACCCGGACGGCAGCCGGATTCCGATGGCGAACCGCGACCCGCGCCAGAACGGTCTCTTCGCCGCCGCCTACGCCATCGGCTATGCCATCGCGGTGGCACCGGCCGGGCTCGACCAATTGACGCTCTCGGCCCTGACGGGCCCGTTCGGCCTCTTCGCCGACGCAGGCGAACCCGTTTCGCAAGGCGGGCGGCGACCGCTTTTTCATGCCGTCGCCATGCTCGCCGAGCTTGCCGGTGCGAAGGCCACCACGATTGCCGCGGACCGGCCGGAGGTCGTTCTCGCAATGTGCGCGCAGCGAGAGGCTGGACGGACGATCCTTGCCGTCAACCTGACGCCGCTGCCGCAGACACTCGATCTGTCCGCGCTCGGCATCGCGCCGGATGCCGTGGCATATCGGCTCGATGCGGACACGATGATCGATGCGGCGGCCGGCACGCTGAAAGCCGAACGGCTCGGTACCGGCAACGCTCGGCTCGGTGCCTATGGCGTGCTGCGGATCGACGGCTGAGCGCGCATTTTTTTCGAAGCGGCGGCGTGCCGTTTGGGCTATCCTCCCGGCTTGCGACCGTGTCGCCGACCCGGAGGAGCCCCGCTCATGACCCTCATCCGCACCTCTCTCGTGCATTTTACCCTCGCGATCGGCCTTGCCGTATCGCCGGCGCAGGCGGCCTCGCCGCAGCCGGTTGCCGGAGAGAACGGCATGGTCGTCACGGCCCAGCATCTGGCCTCGGATGTCGGCGTGGAGATCCTCAAGCAGGGCGGCAATGCCGTGGATGCCGCGGTTGCCGTCGGCTATGCGCTGGCCGTCGTCTATCCCACGGCCGGCAATATCGGTGGCGGTGGCTTCATGACCGTTCGCCTTGCCGATGGCCGCACCAGCTTTCTCGACTTTCGCGAGCGGGCGCCGCTTGCCGCGACGAAGACAATGTATCTCGACGACAAGGGCGAGATCGCCAAGGGCCGCAGCACGGATGGCTATCTCGCCGTCGGTGTCCCCGGATCAGTCGCCGGATTCGAAGCCGCGCGCACCCGCTTCGGCACGCTATCGCGCGAGGCGCTTCTGGCTCCGGCGATCAAGCTCGCGGAGCAGGGTTTCACCCTCGATGGCGGCGATGTCGCCTCGCTCGGCAACAGTCTGAAAAAGCTCGGCCGCGACCCGGCCGCCGCCGCGATCTTCCTCACCCCAGATGGCAAGGCCCCGAAGATCGGCGCGACGCTGTTGCAGCCGGACCTGGCGCGCAGCCTGGCTGCCATCTCCAAGACGGGGACGGACGCGTTTTACAAAGGCGCGATCGCCGACGATATCGTCAAGGCAAGCACCGACAAGGGCGGCATCCTGACGAAGGCGGATTTCGAGCGCTACGCGGTGCGCGAACTGAAGCCGGTCACCTGCACCTATCGCGGCTACGAGATCATTTCCTCGCCGCCGCCAAGCTCCGGCGGCGTCATCCTCTGCGAGATCCTCAATATCCTCGAGGGCTATCCGCTCGGTGAACTCGGCTCCGGCTCGGCGGCAACGGCGCATGTGATGATCGAGGCGATGCGCTATGCCTATGTCGACCGCAACTCGGCGCTCGGCGACCCCGACTTCGTCGAGAACCCGGTGGAGAAACTGCTCGACAAGGCCTATGCGCAGGAGATCCGCGGGAAGATCGATCTTCAGAAGGCTGGCGTTTCCGCGCAGCTTGCGCCCAAGGGTCTCGGGGAGAGCCACGAGACCACGCATTACTCGATCATGGACAGCGCCGGCAACGCGGTCTCGGTGACCTATACGCTCAACGGCTCCTTCGGCGCCGGCGTGGTCGCGCCCGGCACCGGCATTCTCCTCAACAACGAGATGGACGACTTCACCTCGAAGCCCGGTGCGCCGAACCTCTACGGCTTGGTTCAGGGCGAGGCCAATGCGATCGCGCCGGGCAAGACGCCGCTGTCGTCCATGAGCCCGACCATCGTGACGAAAGACGGCAAGCCGTTCATGGTGATCGGCAGCCCCGGCGGCGCGCGCATCATCACCATCACGCTCGAAGCCATCCTCAACGTCATCGACCATGGGATGACGCTGCAGGAGGCGATCGATGCGCCGCGGCTGCACCACCAGTGGATGCCGGATACGGTGGCCATCGAGCCCGTTGCCCTCTCCGCCGACACGCTGAACGTGCTGCAGGGCATGGGGCACGATGTCGGCCCGGACAAGAACTGGCCGGTCTGGGGTCAGGCCGCCGGCATCCTGGTCGGCGGTCGGACGGCGGCGGAGGCGGCGGAAGGGTCTGCAGGCGCTCGCTACTATGGCGCCATGGACAGCCGCGCCGCATCGGGTGCGGCGCGGGGGTATTGAGCGTTCACGCAAACAGCGTGCGCATCGCCTCGATTTCGTTCTCGCGAATATCGTGGCCGCCATTGTGCCAGGCAAGCTGGGTCGTGGCGCCCTGCCCCGTAAAGTAGTCGGCGAGCGCGATGGTGAGCGGCGTCGGGCAGATGGGGTCGCGCTCGCCCGCGGTCACAAGAACGCGGCGACCGGCCAGTCCCTGTGCGGGTTTCGGCTGAAACGGGATCAGCGGATGCAGGAGCGCCGCCCGGTCGAAAAGATCGGGAACCTCCACCAGCACGTTCGCCAGAATGTTGGCGCCGTTGGAGAAGCCGAGGCCGAAGATCTCCGACGCTCCGACCGTGTCGGCCGTCTTCCGCACGAAATCGGCAAGCTTCCACGTGCCGCGGGCAAGATCCGCCATGTCGTAGACGCCTTCCCCGGTGCGGCGAAAGAAGCGCGCCGCCCCGTGCTCCGACACATCGCCGCACGGCGACAGGATGGTGGCGTCGGGGCGCAGCTGGCTGGCGAAGCTGAAAAACTGGTTCTCGTCGCCGCCCGTGCCGTGCAGCGTCACGAGAAGCGGTGCGCCGGGCGCTCCCTTCTTAATCAGGTGCTTGTAGTCCGTATCGGTCATGACAAACCTCCGCCGGTCCTGCCGCCGCATCTCCTGCGACGGCGCCGGTTCTGTGTGTTTCGTGGGTGCTGGATCGAAGCGCTCAGTCGAGCTTTTCCAGCTGCTGCTCCAGAATGGGGCGCAGGTGCTTGTGCTGCTGCGGCAGCTTCAGCGCTTCGCCTAGATGCGCCCGTTCCTCGTCGCGCTCGAAGCCCGGCTCGTTGGTGGCCACTTCGAACAGAACGCCGCCCGGCGTGCGGAAGTAGATCGCCCAGAAGTAATCGCGGTCGATGACCGGAGTGACCTGATAGCCCGTATCCATCAGCGCCTTGCGCACCTCCAGCTGGGCCGCGCGATTGTCGACGGCGAAAGCGACATGGTGGACGGAGCCCGCCCCCTGCCGGCTGCCGGGTGCATCCGGCAGTGTCTCGATGTCGATGACGCCGGCAGCCTGCGCACCCGGCACGAGAAGGCGTGTCACGCCGTCGCGCGTCTCCAGTTTGTCATACCCCATGAAGCCGAGAAGCTCCGAGGTCGCGCCGGCATCCCGCAGCCGCATGGCGACCGAGTGGAAGCCGCGAATGGCGTGATCCGCACTGATGCCACCTTCCGTCCACGGCGTGCGCGGATCGTTAGCCGTCTCCACCAGCGCGAAGCCATCGCCATCCGGCCCGTCGAAGGACAGGCGCTTCTCGCCGAAGGTCTCGCTCGGCGTCACACCGGTCGCACCCTTCTTCGTCAGGCGGTCGGCCCAATAAGGCAACGAGCCCTCAGGGACCGCGAAGACGGTCGTGCCGACTTCGCCGGTGCCCGGCCGACCCCGCGCGATGTGCGGGAACGGGAAATAGGTCATGACGGTGCCGGGCGTGCCGATCTCGTCGCCGTAATAGAGGTGGTAGACGTCGGGCGCGTCGAAGTTGACGGTCTTCTTGATGCGGCGGAGGCCGAGCACATCGGTGAAGAACGCGTTGTTGACGCGGGCGTTTGCGGCCATCGACGTGACGTGATGGAGGCCCTTGATTTGGTCGATCATGATCTCATCCTTTCCTGCCCGGAGGTTTGCCGCATCAGCGGTGACCGGGCGTTTGATGAGGTCAAGATGGTGCAGGACAGCCGCCCGCGATAGAGGATCGATGCAGGACGGATTGTTCTCAAATCGAGAACGATCACGTTTCGTTGTTCACATCTTAGGCGGTGGCGGCGAAGGTCACTCCGCCGCCCATGCCCTCCGTCTTCTAGGCGCGGTCTAGGGCGAACAGGACCGAGAAGGGCGCCATGCCCTGCGTGCTGTGCGTGCCGTAGAGCGTTTCGCCGGTTGCCGGCGGCAGGTCCGCTGCCACGTCGCCAAAATTGGCGCGCAGCTGCAGGCGGCGGTCACCGAGCTGCCAGTCGATGGCGAGCAGCCGACCCTCTGCAGTCAGCACGGTGCCAGCCGATAGGGTGTTCGGAGCGGCGACCAGCAGGGGGATGATGGCCCGTTTGCGGATGGCGATCAGCTCTCGATAGAGGCCACGCCACGTCTTGCCCTCGTCGGTTTCGGACTTGGCCCAGTCGAGGCGCGTGTTCTCCATCGTTTCGATGGCATTGGGGTCGGCCACGTCCTCGACGGATTTGCCGTCCGGCAGGCCACCGAAATTGTCCATGTCCGTGCGCCGGCCTTCGCGCACAGCCTTGCCCAGGTCGCCATCGTAATCGGTGAAGAACAGGAAGGGACGCGTCTCGCCATATTCCTCGCCCATGAACAGCATGGGGATATGCGGGGCGAGCATGGTCACGACGGTGAGGGCCTGAAGCATCTCCTTCGACGTCAGGGTGATCAGCCGGTCGCCGAAGGCTCGGTTGCCGATCTGATCGTGGTTCTGCAGAAAACCGACGAAGGCTTCCATCGGCACCGGTTCGCTCATCTCGACCGGCTTCTGACCGGGATAGATATAGCCTTCCGTCAGCGCGCGGGCGAAGTTCTCGACCGGCTTGTCGATGAACTTGCCGTAGTAGCCGTTCTTCTCGCCCGTCGCGACCACATGGGCGGCGTGGTGATAGTCGTCGTTCCAATCGGCGTCATAGAGCAGCGCTTCGTTGTCGTCGCTGCGGCGCAGTTCGATATGGTTTTCCGGATCCTCGGTGACGAGGTGGATGTGACGGCCATCGAACTCCGAGCGGGCGCGGCGGGCGATTTCGATCAGGACATGCGTTTCCGCATCGTCGAAGATCATGTCGATCGCGTCGAAGCGCAGCCCGTCGAGCCGGAACTCACGCAGCCAGTAGAGCGCATTCTCGACGAAGAAATCGCGCACCGGCTGCTTGTTGTAGGCGATGGCGGCACCCCAGGGCGTCTTCTTGCCTTCGCGGAAGAAGTCCGGCGCATAGGCGCTCAGATAGTTTCCGTCGGGTCCGAAGTGGTTGTAGACGACATCCATATAGACCATGAGGCCGAGCCCATGGGCGGCATCGATGAAGGCCTTGAGATCGTCCGGCGAACCATAGGCATTGTGTGGCGCGTAAGGATAGACGCCGTCATAACCCCAGCCACGCGTGCCGCCGAAATGCGAGACCGGCATGATCTCGACGGCAGTGATACCGGTTTCCGCGATATCGGCCAGCTTGTCGATCGCCGCCCGGAACGTGCCCTCCGGCGTGAAGGTGCCGACATGGAACTCGTAGAGGATGGTTTCGGCCCAGGGCATGCCGGTCCAGCCGGCATGCTGCCACTGGTAGGCATCGGGATCGACCAGCACGGCGGGGCCATGGACGTCCTTTGCCAGCGCGCGGGCGGCGGGGTCGGGCACCACCTTCCCGTCCGGCAGGACGAAAGCGTAGGTCGCGCCGGGCCTTGCCTCGGAAATGACGGCCTCGAACCAACCGTCGCCGGCCTTGGCCATCTCGTGGTCCTTGCCGTCCAGCCGCAGCGTCAGCGTGTCTTCGCCCGGCGCCCAGAGGCGGAAGCGGGCGCCACCCTCGGCCAGGATTTCCGGCCCCCAGGCTGTCGTCTGCCGGTTTGCGGAAGGTCGTACGCTCTCGGTGGTCATCAGGGAGTCCATCCTGTCCTCGTATCGGTTTGGGGTCCGGCGCGGTCTGCGCCCGCCCGGCGGGGCTGCGATCCGCCTTTCAACAACCGGATCCGACCAAAGGTTCCGGCTGCGTCCGCGGGTTTGCTGCGTTGCGAAAGAAATGCGTTGCGCGCCCTGAAAATCCAGCCCGCGCAGCGGAGGAACTGCAATGTTTCGCGCGGATTGAACTTGTTCAACCTCCGACCGTTAGCATCGACTACGCGCAGCCCCGCACCCTCCGGCTCTTTGGAGATGGAACAAGCCCGGATCGACGCCCGTCGAACGACAAGATTTACAGGTTGCGAGGGAACAAAATGATGCGACGCACAATTTCTGATCCGATCAACACAGGGGACACTTTCATGGACGCCAAGGTCAATCACTACGCGGTCGAATCGGGATCGTGGCATACGCTCGGGGCGACACCCGACAAGGATGGCGTCAACTTCGCGATCTTTTCCGCCCATGCCGAGCGCGTCGAGCTCTGCCTTTTCGATGACAGTGGCGCCATCGAGGTCGCCCGTATCGAACTGCCGGAATACACCAACGAAATCTGGCACGGCTACATCCCCGGCCTGAAGCCCGGCGCGCTCTATGGCTACCGTGTTCACGGCCCCTATGATCCCGAGCGGGGTCATCGCTTCAATCCCAACAAGCTGCTGGTGGACCCCTACGCCCGCGAGCTGGTCGGCGACGTGGAATGGTCGAAGGCACATTTCGCTTATGACATGGACGCGGAAAACGACAAGGATCTGACGTTCAACGCGCTCGACAGCGCGTCGGTGACGCCGAAGGGCCGCGTCATCGATCCGAAGACCTACGACTGGAAGGGCGACCGCGGCCCGATCATCCCCTGGTCGAAGACCATCTTTTACGAAACGCATGTGAAGGGCTTCACCAAGCTGCACCCGGCCATTCCGGAAAACATGCGTGGCACCTTCGACGGCATGGGCCACAAGGCAGCCGTCGATTATCTGAAGAGCCTCGGCATCACATCGGTCGAGCTGCTGCCGACCCACTTCTTCCCCGACGACAGCATGCTGGTCGACAAAGGCCTCCACAATTACTGGGGCTACAACACGCTCGGCTTCTTTGCACCTGCCACGCGTTACTACGGTCCACGCGCTCTCGATGGCTTCCGCGACATGGTTCGCGCCCTGCATGATGGCGGCCTCGAGGTCATTCTCGACGTGGTCTACAACCACACGGCGGAAGGCAACGAGCTCGGGCCGACGCTCTCCTTCAAGGGCATCGACAATTTCTCATACTACCGCACCCTGCCCGACAACCACCGCTACTACATCAACGACACCGGCACGGGTAACACCGTCAACACGTCACATCCCCGCGTGCTGCAGATGGTGACCGATTCGCTGCGCTACTGGGTCGAGGAGATGCACGTCGACGGCTTCCGCTTCGACCTCGGCACCATTCTCGGCCGTGAGCCGGAAGGTTTCGACGAGCGCGGTGGCTTTTTCGATGCGGTCTCGCAGGATCCGGTTCTCTCCAAGGTCAAGCTCGTCGGCGAACCCTGGGATATCGGTCCGGGCGGCTATCAGGTCGGCGGCTTTCCGCCCGGCTGGGCCGAGTGGAACGACAAGTATCGCGACACGGTCCGCGACTACTGGATGGACACGGACGGCACTGCGCCGGATTTTGCCGCACGCCTGTTCGGCTCCGGCGATATCTATGACCTTCGCGGCCGTCGCCCCTGGGCCAGCGTCAACTTCGTTGCTGCGCATGACGGCTTCACGATCAACGATCTCGTGTCCTACAACGAGAAGCACAACGATGCGAACGGCGAAGACAACAAGGACGGCCACGGCGACAACCGCAGCTTCAACTACGGCGCCGAGGGTCCGACCGAAGACGAGACCATCAACGCTACCCGCGAACGCCAGAAGCGGAACTTCCTCGCCACGCTGCTGCTGTCGCATGGCACACCGATGATTCTGGGCGGCGACGAGTTCGGCCGCAGCCAGATGGGCAACAACAACGGCTACTGCCAGGACAGCGACATCAGCTGGATCCACTGGGAAAACCTGCCGCCCAGCGCCGACGTGCTGCGGGACTTCGTCCGCCGGCTGACGACGCTGCGCGCAACGCAGCCCCTACTGCACCGCGAGAACTGGCGCGACGGCATGGTCATCACCTGGCTCAATGCCGGCGGCGGTGAGCAGACAGAGGAGCAGTGGCAGGATGGCGGCGGCACCACCATCGGCGCCCTGATCTCGCGCGACGATCTGGTCGGCAAGGACGGCGTCTGGTCGCATATTCTGATGATCTTCAACCCGCATGACGGCGTCGTGCCCTTCGCCCTTCCCGAATCGCCCAGCGATGGCTGGGTTCTGGAACTGACGACGGACGATCCTGCGGTCGAAGCGCAGTCTGTCGATGCGGCAGACGCCTTCGATATGCAGGCCCGCAGCCTCGCGGTGTTCCGCCCGGCCTGATCACGCGAGAACCGACCCGCAAGTCGCGGGTCGGCTCGTCTCCGCCCCGAACACGAAAAGCCGGTCTGACGCGAAGTCAGGCCGGCTTTTTTCGGTCTTCGCGAGACGAGATCAGGCCGTTGCCTTTTGCGCCTTGGCGATCACTTTGCCATACAGCTCCGCATATTGTTCGGCGCTGCGCTCCCAGGAGAAATTGGCCTTCATGCCCTGGTTTTGCAGGCGCGCCCATTTCTTTGGGTCGCGATAGGCGTGGAAGGCCCGGTGAACGGCGAGGCGGAGATTGTCGCTGGTGGCGGGGTGGAACTGAAAGCCTGTGGCCACGCGCGCTGACATGGCCGCATCGTTGGCGTCGATGATCGTTTCCGACAGGCCGCCCGTGCGGGAGACCACGGGGACGGCGCCATAGCGCAGGGCATACAGCTGCGTGAGCCCGCAGGGCTCGAAGCGGGAGGGCTGGATGATGATATCCGTGCCGCCATGCACCAGATGCGCCGTTTCCTCGTCATAGCCGATGCGGACGCCGATCCTGCCGGGATGCCGCCCGGCAGCGAGCAGCAGCTGGGTCTCGATATCCTTGGAGCCCTTGCCGAGCACGATCAGCTTGCCGCCGAGCGCCGCGATCTCTTCGGCGACCTCGGCCAGCATATCGCCGCCCTTCTGCCAGGTGAGGCGGGTGACGGCGGCAAAGACCGGTCCGGCCGTCGCGTCGAGCCGGAACGTCTCGAGCAACTGGGCCCGGTTGACGCTCCGGTTGCGGATGTGACGGACGTCGTATCGTGCCGGCAGATAGGGGTCGGTGGCGGGGTCCCAGATCTCGCTGTCGATGCCGTTGACGATGCCGGTGAAGGTATCGAGACGCGACAGCAGAGCGCCTTCCATGCCCATGCCCAGCTCCGGCGACACGATCTCGCGGGCATAGGTAGGGCTGACGGTAGTGATCGCGCTCGCGGTGCGGATACCACCCTTGAGATAGCTCATGTCGCCGTAATATTCGAGGCAATCGATCGACAGCGCCTCCGGCGGCAGGCCGATATCCTTCAGGTGTCCGGCGGAATACTGGCCCTGGAAGGCGAGATTGTGAATGGTGAGAACGGACGGGATCGCCCGCGCATTGGTGGAATAGCGCATGTAGACGGACGTCAGCGCCGTCTGCCAGTCATGGGTGTGCACGAGATCGGGCGTCCAGTCCGGCAGGAGCCCGCCCGCCACCGCCGACGCCACGTAGGACAGCACGGCGAAACGCTTCCAGTTGTCGGGGTGATCGACACCGTCCTCGCCGACATAGGGGCCGCCGGGACGATCGTAGAGCGCCGGCGCGTTCAGCACGAGAAGATCGAGCCCCTGGCATTCGGCTTCCAGCAGCCAGGCCGGATTTCCGAAGAGGTCGGGAAAGAAATGCACCGGCCGCGCATCGCTCACCTCCGCGAGAACGGAGGTATAGCCCGGGATCAGGCTGCGGGTGCGATACCCGCGCGCGGCGAGGACTTTCGGCAGGGCCCCTGTCACGTCGGCAAGGCCGCCGGTCTTGATCAGGGGAAAGATTTCCGACGTCACAGACAGTACGTTCACGCAGGTCACGTTCCTCTTTGCAATCCGGTGGGATTGCCGGCTGAAATGGAGGTCGGGAGAAAAGCGAAACACCTCGTGCTCCAATGATGGAGGAAACCGAACCCCGTGTCCGCACAAATATTGCGGAGCAGGTGAGAAACTTGTGCAGTGCGATGAAGGTGCGCACAGCGTGCGCGGGACGCCGGGTGAGAGCCACCGGCGCCGGGAAAATCAGGCACCGGGCAAGCCGGCGCCTGTGCGGTCTTAGACCGTCTTTCGCTTGCGCTTGGCGCCGGGTGTGCCGGCTGCTCCACCATCGACGACAGAGAGCGGAGTCTTTCCCTTGTCGGCTTTTGCGGGCTCTTCCACAGGTGCGGTCTCTTCCTCTGGCGCGCCGAGCACGGAGGTGTTTTCTGTGTTGGCGAACTCCTGATACGCCTTGCTCCAATGCTCGTCGTGCCGACCTTCCGGCCGACCTTCGGATTCCCACAAGGCATAGGCCCGCTTCTTGATCAGGTCTTCGTCTTTCTCGGTCATGGCCTTCTCCCTTTCATAATCGGACTACCGCCACTCCCAAATCAGGGAGGGTCGATTTGGTTCCAGATCAGACAGACATTTTCCCGTGTTCCGGCGCTCTTTCAGAGGCTGAGCGACGGAGGTCCTTAAAGACAGGGAGCCGCGTGGCCCTGCTATTGCCACGACGGCTGGATGACGGTCGAAACCGCCCTATCTAGCGCTCACGGATCGTCTCGACCCAGGCCTTGTCAGCCGACGCGAAGAATCCGCCAAGTCACTGCCGCACCGTGCGGCTTTCCGGAGTGTGTCATGAGAAAACGGATTGTTCTAGCCATTGCTGCCGCATCGGCTTTCGTCGGCCTGTCGCCGGCCGCCGCGCAAACGCCCAAGATCGAGGATGTCTGCGTCCAGGTCGCAAAGCACCTGCTTCTTGCCGAGACGTTCCAGACCGGCGTCGTTCAGTCCTTTCCCGAACTGAAGCCACCGGGCGCGCGCCTCACCTTCTCCACCCGCGAGGGCGTCGAGAAGAAAGACATGGTCGATACGATCGAGTGCGAGTTCCAGAACACTGCGTCGCCGTTCAACCTGCAGCGCTTCTGCGTGTCCAGCACCTGCTACGGCCCGAACGAGCGCAACGACGCCAACAAGCGCCGTTTCGAAGAGGTTCGCGCGCTTCTGAAGCGCGACGGTCTCTAGACTAGTCCGACGCCAGGCGCCATCACGGACCTGCCGCGATGGCGCTTTCCGCGAGACGAAAGCTGAGGATGCAGCGTCAGGGCGCGCCGACACCGAAGGCGGTCAGCGTGTTGCGGCAGGCGCGCTGGAAACACTGGGCGGGGCCTTCGAGGCCCGAGGCCTGACGGCTGACGCGGGCGCCTTCCAGCAGGAGGAGCAGGGTGTCGGCCAGGGTCTCAGGCTCTTGGATGCCCGTCCGCCGGCAGAGATCCGTCAGCTTTTCGCGCTGGAGGATCTTGAAGGTCTCGATGACGGCATGGGCGGGATGGCCGGCTTCCTTGAGTTCCACCGCGGCATTGGCAATGTCGCAACCGGAAGGCTCGCGCTGGAGACAGTCCGAAAGGGCCGTTACCCAGGCGCCGAGCTGGGCCTTCGCATCATCCGGAAAGCGGGTCTCGATGTCCGCCCACATCGCGCCGCTCTTTTCGGAGGTCACGCGCAGCGTCTCGCATACGAGGTCGTCCTTCGAGCCGAAATGCCGGTAGAGCGTCATCTTGTTGGTCGAGGCCGCCTCGGCAATCGCATCGACGCCGATGCCGCGAATGCCGTGCTGGCGAAACAGTTCGCAGGCCGTGGTGACGATCCGGTCGCGCGGAGCGACCTTTACGGAAGACAGGCCGGGGGGCGAGGTCGATTCCTGGTCCGGCTTCACAGTAGAGCCACGTTTGGCGTTTTTATTCACGACAGCGATTGACATAGGTGTGACCGTTCGGTAACAAATGACGTGTTACTTACCGGTAACACGCTAAAGCCTTTCGGTCAAGGACAGGCCCAACCCCAGCCTGTCCTTCACTGTGGACGACACGAAGGAGATGGCCATGAACATGGCACATGACGATCTGACCCTGAACGAGGTGCTGACCGATCCGATGATCCGCGCCGTGATGCGGGCGGATGGCGTGACCTCCTCGCAGTTCAAGACGCTGCTCTATTCGGCAGCGAACGCGCTGGAGCATGCCAAGCCCGAGCCGGGCGGCGCCCGCACCCATGCGGCCAAGCTTCTGGCCGCGCCGAAACGCCGCCTGCTCGCCATGGTGCATCCGCTGGCGGTGCGCTCGGGCTCCGCCTGCGCCGCTTGCTATTAAGCGCCGCGGTCCCGTCTTGCGGGTTTGGCGTCGCTCACGCCGGCCCGTGAGGCACGCCCTGTTCCCGGGCGTATGACACCCGACCGGAAGGACCTCCTCCGGTCGGGTTTTTCGTATCTGCTGCTGGGTGACCGCGTCAGACGCGGACGGCGAGTTCCTCGAAGTCCTGGGTTCCGAAGAATTTCAGATAGCGCTCCACCTCGGCCGGGTCCCCCGTCGCCTTGCGGGGATTGTCGGACAGCTTGACGGCCGGGCGGCCATTGGCGTCGATGACCTTGCAGACGATGGAAATCGGGTTGAGCCCGCTGACCTCCGTCGGCGCGCAATCGGCGAAATCATTGGTGAGATTGGTGCCCCAGCCGAAGCTCATGCGCACCCGCCCCTCGAAATGCCGGTAGGTCTTGATGATCATGTCGACGTCGAGCCCGTCGGAGAAGATCAGAAGCTTTTCCCTGGGATCACGGCCATGGGCACGCCACCAGTCGAGGATGCGCTCGCCGCCCTCGATCGGCGGGGCGCTGTCGGGGCGGAAACCGGTCCAGTCGGCGACCCAGTCGGGCGCATTTTTCAGAAACGCCGCCGTCCCGAAGGCATCCGGCAGGACGATCAGCAGATTGCCCCCATAAAGGCGGTTCCAGTCCTGAAGGACCTTGTAGGGCGCGTCCGCCAGTTCCGCATCGGTCTTGGCCAACGCGGCCGCCACCATCGGCAATTCATGGGCATTGGTGCCGAGCGCCTCAAGATCGGTATCCATGGCGAGGAGCACATTGCTCGTGCCGGAGAAGGATTCGCCGATGCCTTCCTTCAGCGCCTCCACGCACCAGCGCTGCCACAGGAACGAATGGCGGCGGCGGGTGCCGAAGTCGGAGATGCGCAGGTCGGGCACCGCCCGAAGCTGCTCCACCTTCGACCACATCTTCGCCTTGGCGCGGGCATAGAGCACGTCGAGCGCGAAAGGGCCCATGCCCTTCATGGCGGTGCGCGAGCGCAGCTCGTTGACGATGGCGAGTGCGGGAATTTCCCACATGCTCGTATGCGTCCACTTGCCGGGAAACGTCAGCTCATACTGGCCGTGGCGGCGCGAAAGCTCGTAATCCGGCAGCTGGAAATCGGCGAGCCACGCCAGAAAGTCCGGCGAGAAGATCTGCTTGCGGCCATAGAAGGTGTTACCGGCCAGCCAGATCATCTCCTTCTTGGTAAAGCGCACCGTGCGAACGTGATCCAGCTGCTCGCGCAGCTCCTGCTCGTCGATCTCTTCCGTCAGAAGCACCGTCTTGGTGCGGTTGATGAGCGAGAAGGTGGCATCGACATCCGGATAGAGACGCCAGATCATCTGCAACATCAAGAGCTTGTAAAAGTCCGTGTCCAGCAGGCTTCGCACCACCGGGTCCAGCTTCCAGGCATTGTCGTAGACGCGCCGCGCAATATCCGTCTTCGTCATGCCGTATCCCCGCATCCGCCTGAACGGTCGAACCGCAGCGGACATTCCTCCCGCGTCGCGCTCGATCGGCGCGACATGCTGCATCTTCATGCCATGCCCGACAGCGACCTGCAACACGGCAGGCAGCGCAAAATCCCCTCCAAATCATAACATTCCATCGTCACAAAATCTCACCAGATATGTTGTCTTTTTATCCGATGCTGTTTAGATACAGGCGAGGATGGAGATCGCAGTGGCTTTGAAACCGGACGATCGGCGGCAGGAGATCATGGATATTCTGATGGAGGCAGGCTCTGCTTCCGTCGAGGATCTGGCTCTGCGCTTTTCCGTCAGCAAGATGACCGTTCATCGCGATCTCGACGATCTCGAGCAGGCGGGCCTGTTGCGCAAGGTCCATGGCGGAGCGTCCATCCAGTCGAGTGCGCAGTTCGAAAGCGATTTTCGCTACCGCGAGAAGATGGCGGCCGAGGAAAAGCGGCAGCTCGCGTCGCACGCCGCCACGCTGGTGGAGCCCGGGCAGATCATCATCATCGACGACGGCTCGACGGCCGGGGGGCTTGCCGATCACCTCGCGACCATCCGGCCGCTGACGGTGATCACCAACAACCTCTCCGTCATCGTCAAGCTTACTGCCGTACCCGGCATCGAGGTCATTTCGCTTGGCGGTCAGTACAGCCGGAAATTCAACGGCTTCTTCGGCATCGTTACGGAAGAGACGCTGTCGTCGCTTCGGGCCGACATCGCCTTTCTCTCATCATCCGCCATTCAGGGGGCCGCCGCCTATCACCAGGATCAGGAGGTGGTGAAGACCAAGCGGCAGATGATGCGCTCGGCAAGCCGCAGCTACCTCATGGTGGACCACGCGAAGTTCGGCAAGCCGGCCCTGCATTTCCTGACGGGGCTGGACGGCTTTCGAGCCGTCATCACCAGCGACCGCATCGACGCCGGCCACGAGGCCGCGCTGAGCGATGTCGGCATCACGATCATCAAGGTCTGACGACCGGGACTTCACGACGAGGAGCATGCAGTGGAAACGAACGGCATCTGGGTGGGAACGAGCTGGAAGATGAACAAGACCCTCGACGAGGCCATGGCGTTTGCCGAGGGTCTTCGGACGAGCGACGCCGCGCGCGATCCGCGCATCCAGCGCTTCGTCATCCCGCCCTTTACCGCCGTGCGGGAGGTCAAGCAGCGTCTGTCCGGCACCAGCGTCAAGGTGGGCGCGCAGAACATGCATTGGGACGATGCCGGCGCCTGGACCGGCGAGATCTCCGCGCCGATGCTGACCGACTGCGGGCTCGATCTCGTGGAGCTCGGCCATAGCGAGCGGCGCGAGCATTTCGGCGAGACCGACCGGACCGTCGGCCTGAAGACGGCCGCCGCCGTGCGTCACGGCCTGACGCCGCTGATCTGCATCGGCGAGACGTTGTCCGAGCGCGAGGCCGGCGAAGCCGATGCCGTGCTGAAGCGGCAGGTCGAAGGGGCCTTGTCAGGGCTCACCGGCGCCGACCGGGAAAAGCCGGTCCTTCTCGCCTATGAGCCCGTCTGGGCCATCGGCGTCAACGGCATTCCGGCATCGGCGGATTATGCGGACGACCGCCATGCCCGCATCGCCGCGGTGGCGAAAGCCTGTCTCGGCGTCTTCGTGCCCGTTCTCTACGGCGGCAGCGTCAATCCGGGCAATTGCGCGGAGTTGATCGCCAAGCCCCACATCGACGGCCTCTTCATCGGCCGTTCGGCCTGGGACGTCGGCGGCTATCTCGACATCCTCACCCGTGTTTCATCCGCTCTCTGACATCAACAAAAAGCCTGAAAGGAAACAGCCATGAAAATCGCCATCGGAGCCGACAGCGCCGGCAAGCCGCTTCTCGACGTCATCGCCAAGCATCTCGCCACCCGCAATGATGTCGAGGTCACGGATCTCAGCCAGCAGGGTTTCTATGCGGACCTGTCGCAGAAGCTCGCCCAGACCATCGTCGACGGCGAGAACGAGCGCGGCATCCTCTTCTGCGGCACCGGCATCGGCGTCAGCATCTCGGCCAACAAGGTGCCCGGCATCCGGGCGGCGCTGACGCACGACACCTATTCGGCGGAACGCGCCGCAAAGTCGAACAATGCCCAGATCATCACCATGGGCGCCCGCGTCATCGGCCCGGAACTCGCCAAGGCGATCGTCGATACCTGGCTTGCCTCGGAGTTCGATCCCAACGGCTCGTCCGCCGACAACGTCAAGGCGATCGATCGTCTCGACACCGCGAAATAACGTTTCCTTCCGCCGGTCGCGCAGATCCTCCCGCGCGATCCCGGAGACGAACGCCCGGCAGCGATGCCGGGCGTTTTTCTTGGTCGTTAAAGATCAGGTGCGGACGCGCAGCAGGCGCAGCGCATTGATGGTGACGAGCACCGTCGCCCCGGTATCCGCCAGGATGGCCGGCCAGAGGCCTGTGATACCGACCACGGTCGTGACGAGAAACACGGCCTTCAGACCGAGCGCGACGGCGATGTTCTGACGGATATTCGCCATGCAGCGCTTCGACAGATCGATCAGCGCCACGACATCGGCGATGCGACCATGGAGGATGGCGGCATCCGCAGTTTCGAGCGCGACATCCGTGCCGCCGCCGATGGCGATGCCGATATCGGCCGCCGCCAGTGCCGGCGCATCGTTGATGCCGTCTCCGACCTTGGCAACCGTCGCGCCCTGCGCCTTCAGTTCGCGCACGATGGTCTGCTTGTCCTCCGGCATCAGTTCGGCCCGCACGTCGATGCCGAGGTCACGCCCGACGGCCTCTGCCACGCGGCGGTTGTCGCCGGTGAGCATTACGGTGCGGATGCCGGCCGCCTTCAGTGCCGCAAGTGCCTGCCGTGCGTCCTTGCGCGGCTCGTCGCGCATGGCAATGGCGCCGGCCACCTGAGCGTCGATGACGAGCACCGACACGGTCTTGCCATCGTCGTTGAGCGCCTGGATGGCGCTGGCCTGCTCCGCGGAAAGCGGCGCGATCGCGCCCGCGGCACGCGGCGAGCCGAGGAACAGCCTTCGCCCATCGACCGTGCCTGCAACACCCTTGCCGCCCAAAGCCGAGGCGCCTTCGGCTGCGGGATAGGCAATGCCCTCCGCCTCCGCCCGGGCAAGGATGGCAAGCGCCAGGGGATGGCTCGACCCGGCATCGAGCGCGGCCGAGAGCCGCAGGATGTCGCCTTCCTCACCCGTGAAGGCGAGGATATCGGTGACGACCGGACGGCCTTCGGTCAGCGTTCCCGTCTTGTCGAAGGCGACGGTATCGATGGTGCCCAGCTTTTCGAGGACGGCGCCGCCCTTGACCAGCAGTCCCCGTCGCGCGCCCGCCGACAAGGAAGCGGCGATGGCAGCCGGCGTCGAGATGACCAGCGCGCAGGGGCAGCCGATAAGCAGGATGGCAAGGCCCTTGTAGACCCACTCCGACCAGGACCCGCCGGCCAGAAGCGGCGGCAGGATGGCGACCAGTGCGGCGACCATGACCACGCCCGGCGTGTAATACCGCGAGAAACGGTCGATGAAACGCTCGGTCGGTGCCTTCGCCTCCTGCGCTTCCTCCACGAGGCGCACGACGCGGGCGATGGTGTTGTCGGCCGCCGCCGCCGTGACGGTGACCCGCAGCACGCCTTCGCCATTGACGGTGCCGGCAAAGACCGGATCATTCGCAGTCTTGCGGACGGGCACGCTTTCGCCCGTCACCGGCGCTTCGTCGATCGCGCTTTCGCCGGAGACGATATCGCCATCGGCCGGAATGCGGTCGCCGGGGCGGATACGGATGATATTGCCGGGAACGAGCGTTTCCGCCGGCACCTCGCGCGTGGCGTCGCCCGCCTCGAGGAAAGCCGTCTTCGGCACGAGATCCGACAGGGCCTGGATGCTGCGCCGCGCCCGGCTGGCCGCCACGCCCTCCAGCAGTTCGCCAACGAGAAACAGGAAAACGACGGCTGCCGCCTCCTCGCCCGCGTCGATGATGACGGCGCCGATGGCCGCGATGGTCATCAACATTTCGATCGAGAAGGGCGTTCCCGCCAGCGCCGCCATGATGGCGCGGCGGCCGATGGGCACGAGACCGACGAGAAGCGCGATGAGGAAGGCGTTCGCGGCGAGCGGAGGAAAGAGATGCCCGACGACATAGGCGACCACGAGCGCACCACCGCACAGAAGCGTCAGTCGGCCCTTGTCGGATGCCCACCAGGGTCCGGATGTGGGTTCGTGGTCGTGGCCGTGCAGGCCCGAGGACGAGGCTGCCGCCTGATTTGCCGGATTCGCATCGTGATCGTGATGGGCGTGGTCGTGATCGCCGTGATCATGGTCGGAATGGGCGTGACCGCCGCAACAGGCTGGAGCCGAGGCGACCGGCACCGGCGTCGTCCGGTTCGCGGGCGCGGTCCTGTAGCCGAGACCCGAGACCTTGCGGGCCAGGGCAGAGAGGTCCGTCGTCTCGTCGTGGTGGACGGTCATCGCTTGGGTGGTCACCGAGACCGCGACATCGGAGACGCCCGGCAGACGCCGGACGGCCGTATCGATCTTGGATGCGCAGGAGGCGCAATCCATACCCGAAACGTCAAATCGCGTCTGTCGCATCTCGCCCATCATCATCTCCGTCACGTGATGCATCCTTGTAAAGTCTCTAGCGACTAGAGCTACAAGAGGCAAAATGGCGGGACGTGCATTTCCTGCATCCGCGCCGGGCGCGCTGGCGTAAGAACGTCAGAAGAGGAGTGCGAGAAGCATGGCCGAGAGGGCAGACCAGCAGCGCGACGCGGTTTTCTCCGCAGATGGAGACCGTCGGCCCCTGATCCTTACAGCCGGGATGGAAGATGCGGCGCAGGCGCACTTCGACCACCTCCGAAACCGGCATTTTCCGCCGGAGCGAAACTGGCTCTCCGCGCATATCACGCTGTTTCACGCCCTGCCGGGCGAGGAACGGGAAGCTGTCGCGCAGCACGTCGCGCAGGCCGTCGTCGGGGGCTCGACGATCACGGTGACGGTCGAGAGCGTGCGCTTTCTCGGGAACGGCGTTGCGTTCGCGCTGTCGAGCGTGGGCTTGCAGGATCTGCGGGCCAGGCTCGCGGACCGTTTTCACCCCTGGCTGACGCGGCAGGACCAGCAGGGGTTCCGACCGCATGTGACCGTGCAGAACAAGGTTCCGGCGGAAACCGCGCGGACGCTTCAGGCCACGCTGGCGGACGAGTTCACGCCGTGGGATTTCACCGTCACGGGGCTCTGCCTCTGGCACTATGATGGCGGCCCCTGGGAGATGGCGGCACGCTTTCCGCTCGTCTGACAGCGTCAGGTGCGGGCGCGGTGACCGGTTTCCGGGTCGGCATCGGCGCCGGCCTCGAGGCGCTCGGTGTAGCGGCGCATCATTTCGAGCTGAACTTCGGTCTGGAAATCCATGACCTGATGGTGGATGTCGTCCTCGTTGCAGCCGAGCGCGTCGAGATCGTCGGCAAGCGCGCGGCAGGCCATGCGCCAATAGGTCACGGCGGCGTCGCCATGGATGGCCTCGAGTTCGGCTGCGCACCGGCGGATCAGGTTTGTCCGTCCGGACAGCGGAAAGGCGATGATCCCCCCATGCGTTTCCCGGGCGTCGTGTCCTGCCTTCATGTTCACACCGATTCTCCTTCTGTCACCCCGATGTAAGGAGATTTTGGTTAACGCTTCGTTTCCAACGCCTTGTTGCTGTTCTCCTATGTGACCAGCGGTGCGGCGATGGCACCGAGAACCTCGCGCGCATCTGCAGGCGACAGACGGACCTGCAAGCCGCGCTGCCCGCCATTGATGTAGACCAGCGGCTCGGCGAGCGCCGTCTCCTCAATGAAGGTCGGCACCGCCTTCTTCTGTCCGAACGGGCTGATGCCGCCGACATGGTAACCGGTGAGCCGTTCGGCGGCCGCCGGTTTCATCATCGCGGCGGATTTGCCGGCCGCAGCCGCGGCAAGCCTCTTCATGCTCACCTCGCGGTCGGACGGCACGACCACGCAGACCGGTTTGCCATCGACCTCCGCCATCAGCGTCTTCAGCACGCGCTGCGGCGCCTCCCCCATGGCCTCGGCGGCCGCGATGCCGATCCGGTCCACCGAGGGGTCGTAATCATAGCTATGGGTGGTGAACGCCGTTCCCGCCTTGGTCAGCATCTGTGTGGCACGCGTCGTCTTCGACATGGATCAGCTTCCGAAAAGCGTGTCGTAGACCTCCGGCCGGAAGCCTGCCGCCAGGGCGCCGTCGCGATCGAGGATCGGTCGCTTGATCATGGACGGGTTGGCCAGCATCAGGGCGATGGCCTTTTCCGCGTCGAGATCCTGCCTGTCCACGTCCGGCAGCTTGCGAAAGGTCGTCCCCGCCCTGTTCAGCACCGTTTCCCAGCCGAGTGCAGAGCACCAGCCCGACAGATGCGCGCGGTCGATGCCGTCGATCTTGTAATCGTGGAACCGGTAGTCGACAGCGTGGCCATCAAGCCACGTGCGGGCCTTCTTCATCGTGTCGCAGTTGCGGATGCCGTAAAGGGTCGTGGTCACGGGTCAGTCCTCCAGCGTGCCGGCCCTGCGGCCCGCTCGGGTGATCTCGGCGCAGCCGATCTTCATCAGGTCGTCCCTGCGGCGGGCAAAGCGTGCCGACGACCGCGTGACGACCAGCCCGGCCTGCGGTGCGCGCACCGCCACATCGTCCTCGGGAAAGCCGGGGCGCGGGACGAGCACGGCCAGAAGATCGCCGGCCTCGACGCGATCTCCGATGTCGCGATGAAAGAGGATCGTGCCGGGCGCCGGTGCCTTGATCATCTCGATGGTATCGAGCGCGAAGGCGGGGCCGCCATACGGCTGAAGCGCCGGCGATCCGCCGTCCACCACGCCGCGGGCTTCCAGAAACGCCCAGAGGCCGTCGGCGTCGCGCGCTGCCACATCAGGCCCGACATCGCGACGTCCGCGCAGCTCCACCGTGACGGAGAGACGGCCGGGCAGAGAGACGCCCTTGCCGCCCTCGTTCTGCTTCCAGGCGTAGGAGACGGCCTCCTCGAAGGCCGAGCTTTCGCCGTCGGAGAGAAAGACGGCGTCCATTTTCAAGGCGGATGCGAGATCGGAGGCCTCCGGCCAGAAGGCGCTGTCGATATAGGCATAGGGCAGCGATTCGTCGTCGCAGTGGAGGTCCAGCACGAGATCGGCACCGAGCGCGCGATGAAGCAGTTCCCGCTTCAGCCGCTCCGGTGCGGTGAGGCGATCGAGATCGACCAGCAGGTCGTTTCGGGCCGAGGCCGGGATCAAAGGGAAATCGCGATTGTAATTGCCGCGCGAGCCCAAGTCGAAGCGGCCCTGCATCTCGCCGAAATGCGACTGTGCCGCGCCGATCGGGTTCGCCTGTGGCACGATGGTGATGTCACCCCGGATCGCCCCTGCCGCGTCCGCCGCGCGAAGGCGCGCGCAGAGCCGGTGAAGCGTGGCGACGCCCGGACATTCGTTGGCGTGCAAGGCGGCCTGAAGATAGACCTTCGGCGCGGAGCCGGCCTGCGTACCGGCGAACTCCAACACCGGAACCCGCCAGCTCACCTCCGGCGTATCTCCGGGAATGACGATCACGTCCTGCTTCACCCTGGCCTCCATCCTGTGGCGCAACTATAGCCGAACCGCCGCCACACTCAAGAACGAAAAGGGAACGATAGTCCCGGGCGGCACGGATTTATGGTGGAATGGCGGAAGCGGCGGGGATGTTCAAGCGACGTTGGCAGACGACGTCTTGCGCGGCGGAAGCAGACGCAAGACGGCAGGCGCGCCACACCCTTTCGGGTCGCGCCTGCCGGCTTTGCCTATTCCCACTCGATCGTGCCCGGCGGCTTCGAGGTCACGTCGTAGACGACGCGGTTGATGCCGCGGACTTCGTTGATGATGCGGGTTGCCGTGCGGCCGAGGAAGTTCATGTCGTAAGGGTAGAAATCGGCCGTCATGCCATCGACCGAGGTCACGGCACGCAGGGCGCAGACGAAGTCGTAGGTGCGATAATCGCCCATGACGCCGACGGTCTGCACGGGCAACAGCACGGCAAAAGCCTGCCAGATGACGTCGTAGAGGCCGGCCTTGCGGATTTCGTCGAGATAGACGGCATCGGCCTTGCGCAGGATGTCGAGCTTTTCGCGCGTCACGCCGCCGGGGCAGCGGATGGCGAGGCCCGGGCCGGGGAACGGATGGCGGCCGACGAAGCGCTCGGGCAGGCCGAGTTCGCGGCCGAGCACGCGGACTTCGTCCTTGAAGAGTTCGCGCAGCGGTTCGACGAGCTTCATGTTCATGCGGGCCGGCAGGCCGCCGACATTGTGGTGGCTCTTGATCGTGACGGACGGGCCGCCCGAGAAGGACACGCTTTCGATGACGTCGGGATAGAGCGTGCCCTGCGCGAGGAAGGCCGGCGCGCCCTTGCCGTCCGCGGCGATCTTGGCGGCTTCCGCCTCGAACACCTCGATGAACAGGCGGCCGATGGTCTTGCGCTTGACCTCGGGATCGACCTCGCCGGCAAGTTCGGTCAGGAAGAGGTCCGACGCATCCACATGGACGAGCGGGATATTGTAGTGATCGCGGAACATCTTGATCACTTCATCCGCCTCGTTGAGGCGCATCATGCCGTGATCGACGAAGACGCAGGTCAGCTGGTCGCCGATCGCCTCGTGGATCAACACAGCGGCAACCGAGCTGTCGACGCCGCCGGAAAGGCCGCAGATCACACGGCCATCGCCCACGTCGTCGCGGATCTTGCGGATCATTTCGGCGCGGTATGCGGCCATGGTCCAGTCCGACTTGAGGCCGACGATCTTGTGTACGAAATTGGAGAGGAGCTTTGCGCCATCCGGCGTGTGCACCACTTCGGGGTGGAACATGGTGGTGTAGTAGCGGCGGCTCTCGTCGGCCGCGATCGCGAACGGCGCATTTTCGGAGGTGGCGATGACCTCGAAGCCGTGCGGCAGCTGGGTCACGCGGTCGCCATGGCTCATCCACACGGGATAACGGCCGCCGACCTCCCACAGGCCTTCGAACAGCGGGCTCGCCGCCTTGATCTCGACATCGGCACGGCCGAACTCGGCGGCGTGGCCACCCTCGACGGTGCCGCCCAGCTGGGTGCACATCGTCTGCTGGCCGTAGCAGATGCCGAGCAGCGGAATGCCGCTGTCGAACACCGCCTGCGGCGCGCGCGGGCTGCCTTCGGCCGTTACCGAGGCCGGGCCGCCGGAGAAGATGACGCCTTTCGGGCCCATGCGGGCGAAGGCATCCTCGGCGTTGTTGAAAGGATGAATCTCGCAATAGACCCCGGCTTCGCGAACCCGGCGCGCGATGAGCTGCGTCACCTGGCTGCCGAAATCGATGATGAGGATGCTGTCGGGATGGGCTATCTCGGTCATGCCTGGCCTTTTCACGCGCGGGATCATTCCGAGCCTTTAAATAAACAGGCCGGCAAGTGCAACGTCTAACCCGCTTTTGCCCAGCTCAAAGGCCAAGAGCGCCCTGTGCCATCGCCGTTTCCAGCCGGTCCACCACGCCTGCGAGCGTCTCGTCGATGACATGGAGATAGGCCGTCCAGTCGGAGACATGCCGAAGCTCGGCTTTGCCGTCGGAAATGCCGCGCAGCGCGAGCAGAGGCACGCCGAAGGCCTGGCAGGCGCGCAGCACGGCGAAGGTTTCCATATCCACCATGTCGGCGGCGATGTCGGCATAGGCCGCGCCCGAGACGATATTGCCGCCGGTGGAGAGGCTCGCCTCGGCAAGACCCGGGATGCGCAGGGGCAAGGGAACCGTGACAGCCAGATCGAGAAAGGGCGTCGCGCCCTTCTCGAAGCCGAGCGGCGAGGCATCCATGTCGCGATAGGCGACCGAGATGGCCTGATAGACTTCCGCCTGCTCCAGCCTGGCGGAGCCGGCCGAGCCGAGCGAGACGACGAGCGCCGGGAGGCGGTCTGCTGCCGAAAGCCGCGACAGCGCGCGGGTGACGGAGACGGCCGCCTCCACCGGGCCCACGCCGGTCATCAGTGGCGTTATCCGGGTCTTGAGGTGCGGGCCGTATTCGGCCTCCGCCGCCATGACATAGAGGATGGATTGCTCGCCCACGGGTTTCAGCAGGGTTTCGGGCATCACGTCCGGCATGGCGTTCACTCTGCAAATCCTTCGCGGCCGCGCACGACCATCTTGGTGGCCGTCATCGAGGCGATCAGTTTCGGCGGGGCATCCTGCGACATGGCGTAGGCGCGCCCGTCGGAGACGATGATGGTGGTGCCGGGCTTCGTGACTTCGCCGCGAAACAGGAAGCGCTCGCCCCGGCCGGGCGAGAGAAGGTTGACCTTGAACTCGATGGTCAGCAGCCCGGCATCCGGCTCCAGCACCGAATAACCGGCATAGGTGCTCGCCGTTTCCAGCGCCGACGAGATGATGCCGGCATGGAGAATGCCGTGCTGCTGCGTCATCATCTCGTCGAAGGGCAGCTCGATCTCCACCATGCCCTGCTCGACGCGCGTCAGTTCCGCACCGATCGTGCGCATGAAGGCCTGCCGGTCGAAACTCCGGCGGACGCGGGCGCGAAAGTCCGGTTCAATCGTCTCAGCCATGTCTACACCCCCTCTGCCAAACCCGGCTGGCCCTCGGCGAACCGCTCTGGCCGGCGCATGTTCGGAACGGGCGGAGACTGGCATGCAGTTCCCCTTCCCCGCAAGGGCTTCGCTCCGGGCATCCTCAGTTCAGGAGCAGAATGGAGCCGTTGAGGAGCATGGCGAACGAGACCCAGGCGGCATAGGGAGCGAAGAGCCATGCGGACAGGCGGTCCTGCCGCCAGGAGACGGCGATGAAGGCGTAGACCGAGATCAGCAGAGCGAGGATGACGATCAGCGCCAGAGCGATCTCGTGAAAGCCGAAGAACAGCGGCGACCAAGCGAAGTTGAACAGCATCTGGGCACCCCAGAAGCGCATGGCGCGCGAGCGCCGATGGTGCAGAAAGGTGCGGGCGCCGACATATCCGATGATCACGTAGAGCGTGGTCCAGACCGGCGCGAAGATCCAGTTCGGCGGGTTGAACGGCGGCTTCTGCAGCGACTGGTACCATTCTCCGGGGATATTGTTGATCCCGATGAGAAGGCCGCAGGCGACAACGGCGACGATGAAGAGAGCATAAGTCAGGCTTGGGCGCATGAGGGTCCGATCGAGGGAATGTCCAGCCGGAGCGTGAAGGCTTCGGGACCGACCGGACAGCTGCGAAACTCGGCTGGGGATTCCGGCAAGCGAGGTCGAAGGAAAATTAGGGCAGAGCCCGGCGGTTTACAGGGAGATGCCGCGGCATAGAGTTTGTCAGGTCGGGCGGGTGCGGACGATATGCTGGTCCCAGGCGATCGGGCTGGTCCTTCCCGCAAAGCTGCCGCCATAGGAGGAGACCGCAAAACCCGGGCCCTGCGCCGGCGCGATGCCGGCGGCATCGGCAAGCCGGTCCAGCCGGACGACGGCGCCGGTGCGCGCGTCCACGGTGACGACCGCCCCGCCTTTCGGGGAGGCGAGCCCGACCAGGCCCTGCCCGCGATGGACCGCGATGGCACCCACATAATTGGCGAGCGCCGCGGAGGCTTCGTCGGGCAGGTCGAGAAAGCGAATGTCCTCGCCGGGCGCAAAGACGCCGGCGACAGGCGGGCGGTCATTGCGGGGCCCCTCATACTGGCAGGCAAACCAGATCCGGCCGGTCGCATCGATATCCACATGCCGGGTCGAGAGCTGCCGAAGATGCGGTGGCATGACGTGACGTTCGACCAGACGACCGGTCGCCGTTTCGATGAGCGCCAGTGACGGCTCCATGTGATCGAGGTTCAGCTTGGTCCGCCCGAAGTCCGGATGCGTCTCGATGCCGCCATTGGCGACCACCAGCAGGCGCCCGTCCGGCGACAGTGTCATGTCGTGCGGGCCGATGCCATGGGTCGGGAATTCGCCGATGCGGCGGAAGCCGTCCGTGCCGTCATAGACGCCGATCATGCCGCGATTGGCGGCGAAGTCGTTCTCCGTCGCATACAGCAGCCGGCCATCCGCCGAGAAGCAGCCATGCCCGAAGAAGTGCCGCCCCTCGCTGGCGGTGACGATGACGGGTCTGCCCGGCGCGGCTGCGTCGAGGATCATCGCGAAGGTCCCCGGGCGACGGGCAAAGGCGACGGTGCGGCCCGACACCGGCGAATGCGCCAGGCCATGGGCGCGATCCGGCAGGGCGTGACGGTCGATGACCTCGCCTTCCTCGGAGACGGTGGCGATGCCGTAGGACCCATCACCGGCCCGGAAGGCGGAGGCGAACACGGCGTCCGTCCGGGAGAGGGCGGCGGCGGACGCAGGCGAGAGGGACGCCGCCCAGGCGGCGCCGACCATGGAGAGAAAGGCTCGCCTGTCGAGAAGATCCGCGCGCGCGCGTCTGCCGGAAAGCGTCATGGCTCGGTCCCGTCAATCGCCATCGGCAAAGGAGAAACCGGCGCCGAGCCCGATCGCGGCACCGAAATCCATGTTCAGCCGTTGCAGCAGATCGTTGGCGTTGCGCAGGACGAGAAGCAGTTTCGCGCGTTCGGCCGGGTCCATCAGCGCCGCGTCGATCGGCTGATCGACGGCATCGGCCGAGGCGATGAGATCGTTGAAGACGATGTCGATCGAGGCAGCGATCGACTGCTTGTCGGCCGGCAGAAGCGCCCGCATGCCGGCGGTATCGAACAGGGCCTTGAGGCCACGCGCATTGCCGGCAACGGACTCCATCGTTTCGCCGGAGCGCCAGTACACGGCAAGCCTAGGGTGGCCCGCTGACGGCACAGGGGTGATGGCGCCGGCAAAGACCGGGCGCAGGCGCTGGTCGCGCAGGCTTTCCACGCCATGGACAAGGATGCCGAGAAGTTCGGTCGCGGCCTCTCCCTGCGTGCGGTAGAGCGGATTGTCCGGCCCCGGTGCCTTCCACGCGGCCTGTACCCCCTGCGGGTTTTCCCAGGCAGCACTCAGCTCCGCAGCGACGCTTGTCAGGTTCTCGGCGATAGCGCGGGCGTAGCGGCAACGAAAGCCGTCGGGCGCGTCGAGCAGCGCGTCGGCATCAGTGCCGTACAGCACGTATTCCAGCGCGCCGAGCCCCTGCACCGCGACGCTCTTGCCGCGCAGCGCGGTGGCGATCGTGGCGGTCTCGTCGCTCTCGGCGAGGATTCGCTGAACCTGCTTCAGGCCGGTGCTCTTGCGGTCGGGAAAGAACAGGACGCGCTCGAAGCGGTTGTCCTCGAGAACGGGCCCGACACGGACGATCTCGATGCGCGACCAGGCGGCGGTGACCTCGGAGAACGCGCGCTTGACACGAGCAAGCGACTGCGGCGACGGCCGGTGGCAGAGCGGGCGGAGGTGATCGGCCAGCGCGCCGGTGCGCTCCACCAGATCGCGATAGCCGGGGCGGATGAAGCCATCGACGGCGCGGGCCATCGCGTTCGGCACAGCTTCGGCTACGAGGCCGCTCGACGGCGCCGCGCCGACATCGTCGTCCGCTTCCTGCGCAAAGGCCGGCGTGGCGGACACGAGCGCCGCGGTAAGCAGGAAGGCTGTCCATAGACGCATCAGAGCGACTCCAGAAAGGCGAGCAACGCCCGGCGATCCGCGGCGTCGAGGGAAACAAAACGATCGCGCGCGGCCTGCGCCTCGCCGCCGTGCCACAGGATGGCCTCCGTCAGCGTCCGCGCGCGGCCGTCATGCAGGAAGCCCGCCCGCGCATCGACGGTTTGTGCAAGACCGATACCCCAAAGCGGCGGCGTGCGCCATTCCTCCGGCCGCGGCTTCGCCCCGTCCGCGCTTGCCGGATCGGACGGCAAGACGGCATCGGACAGGCCCTCCCCCATGTCGTGCAGGAGCAGGTCGGAATAGGGCCAGATGAGCTGAAACGCCGTGGACGGCGACGTTGGATCGCGGCGGGTGACGAATTTCGGAACATGGCAGGAGGCGCAGCCCATATCGGAGAAGAGTTGCTTCCCCGCGAGGACAGCGGGTGCCGCGACGTTCCGCCGCGCCGGGACGGCGAGGTGGCGGGCGTAGAAGGCGACGAGTTCGAGAACCGGATCGGGCGCTTCGCTCGATCCTAGCCGGGCCTGCACGCCGTCCTCCAGGGCAAAGCATCGCGGCTGCCGGGCCGTGCAATCGCCATGGCTTCTCGGGTCGTCGGGCGTGGAGATCCCGATATCGGTCGCAAAGGCGTCCGCCCCCTGAGCGCGCACGGTCGCCGCCTGCGCCTTCCAGCCGAACCGGCCGAGCACGGGCGCGCCATCGGCGCTCGTCGTCAGCCAGGACGGCCGGCCGCTGATGCCGTCGCCGTCGCGATCGTCCGGGTCCGCATGGGCGAGGATATCGGCAGGGTCGATCGCCTCCAGCAGGCCGAGGCCGGTCATCGGCGGCGCGAGGCGCGGCGACAGGCGGGTGGCGCTGTCGAGCGGCCCATAGGCGAGTCCCTCGATACCGTAGACCGGGTGGCGCAGGCTGACGCGTTCGCCGCCGGCCAGCATGACCGACCGCTCGTCGTAGCGGAGCGCCAGATGCCCCTCGGCCGGCAGGCCGGGAACGCCGCTGTCCTGCAGCTGCCGGCCATAGACCGGGTCGCCCGCTGTCTGCACGCGGGAATCCGACGCATCGGGAAACAGAAACTTTAGAACCAGCGACGGGCTCCCCGCAGTGCCGGTGGGCGGGCGTCCCCGCCCGTCCCTGATATGGCAGGTTTCGCAGGAGCGGGCATTGTAAAGCGGGCCGAGGCCGTCCGAGGCCTGCGTCGAGGAAGGCGAGGAGACCCAGAGCTTTTCGAACAGGGCACTGCCGAGGCGGAAGCGTTCCTCGCCAGCGGCATCGAGATTGCCGGCGGGATGGGTGAGCCCGGCCCGGTCGGGCTTCGCGGTCGAGGTTCCCGCGCCGCCCGCCATGGTCTCGAAAGCCTCGGGGCGGGTGAAATCGCGCGTCGGTCGGGTCACATCCGCAACGCGGCGCCTATCCGTGTCCGACAGATCGGTTCGCTGCGCCGGTGTCTCGCCGCGCGCGACGGCCGGCACAGGTACGGGCCTATCCGCCGCCGAGGGTCGCCAGCCGATCCATGCCACGACGAAAGCCGCCGCGAGGATCGCGGCGGCAAGGGGCGTAACGAAACGCGGGGCGGTCCGGGCGGTCATCGCGGATCAGGCTTTGCGGCGTCCGGACGCGGCTCTCATTTGAAGACGGCGTTCGGATTGTCGAGGCTGTCGGATCCTTCGAGCTCGATCTTGCCGAGATCGAGGGCGGTGAGCACGCGCTCGACGGTCTTCGACTGGGCGATGAGGCCGTCGATCGCCTTCTGGACGACGGCGTTGCCTTCGGTATTGCCTTCCGCGATCATCTGGTCGTAGGCCTCGACCGTCTGGCCGCGCTTGGCCATGGCCTGCATGGCCGAAACCGTTGCGGCGAGCTTTTCCTTCATCTCCGCATCGACGGCCGGGTCCTTGGCCGCCACGAGTTCGGAGAGCGACGGGCCGGTGAGCTTCGTGCCGTCGGTGCGGGTATAGGTGCCGAGATAGGCCTGCTCGATGCCGATCGCGTCATGAAGGTGCGAGTTGTAGGTGTTGTCCGAGAAGCAGTCATGCTCTTCTTCCGGATCGTGCAGCAGCAGGCCGAGCTTCATGCGCTCGCCGGCAAGTTCGCCATAGGACAGCGAACCCATGCCGGTCAGGATGGCGGTGAGGCCGGCCTTCGGATCGGCTTCGACATGCTTGGTGGCGGCGCCGTCCGGCGTCCAGTTGGCGGTCATCTCCTTCAGGTCCGAAACGAGAAGATCGGTCGCGGCCTTGAGATAGGCGGCGCGGCGATCGCAATTGCCGTTGGTGCAGGCCTTGGTGTCGTAATCGGTATAGGGGCGATTGCCCGCGCCCGGACCGGTGCCGTTCAGGTCCTGGCCCCAGAGCAGGAATTCGATGGCGTGGTAGCCGGTCGCCACGTTCGCCTCGATGCCGTCGGCTTCCTGCAGCGTGCCCGACAGGAACTCCGGCGTGATCTTCGAGGCGTCGATCTCCTTGCCGTCGATCGAAATCGTCTTGTTGGCGATGACGTTGGCGGTGAAGAGCGCGTTCTCGTCGCTCTCGCTGCCATAGCTCGCATCGACATAGTCGATCAGCCCTTCGTCGAGCGGCCAGGCATTGACCTTGCCCTCCCACTCATCGACGATCGGGTTGCCGAAGCGGTAGACTTCGGTTTCCTGATAGGGGTTGCGGGCAACGAGCCAGGCTTCGCGCGCGGCCTTGAGCGTCGCTTCGCTCGGCGTCGCGATCAGCGCATCCACGGCCTTGTCGAGCGCCTGCGCAGTCGTCAGGGCATCCTCGAACTTGGCATGGGCCACCTCGGAATAGTGCTTGAGCACGGCTGCGGCATCGGTCGCGGCATGGGCCGGCTGGATCGCCAGGGCGGAGGTGGCGGTCGCCAGCGCCAGAGCGGCGGTACGAAGGAATGATACGGTCATGACCTCTCCTCGGCGGAGCCCGGCCGGGTTCCGGACAGGGGTACCGCACGCGTGAAACGGATCCGGGATCCGGGCGCGCGCTCACGCACGGCCCCGTCCCGTTCGATCCTCATGAACCAAAAGTAAACTTGTGTCAAAGCGTATAGTTTAGAACGCTTTGAACCTATTGCGCCTGCCGCTGCAGCATGGCGAAGAAGAAGCCGTCGGTGGCTGTGGAGGCCGGCGACAGCGTCAGCGTGCGGCCATCGCGCGTGACCGGGCGGTGACCGCTCTCACCGAACAGGGCGTTCCAGCTGTCGAGCGCCGCCATGGCCGTGAAGGCCGGGTTCTCGCCCAGAAAGCGCTCGACCTGCCGGTCGTTCTCTTCCGGCAGGACGGAACAGGTGACATAGACGAGCCGCCCGCCGGGGCGAACGTAGCGGGCCGCTTCCGCCAGCGCCTCGCGCTGCTGTCCCTGGCGCTCCTCGATATTGCGTTCGTTCAGGCGCCATTTCGTATCCGGACGCCGGCGCCATGTTCCGGTCCCCGTGCAGGGCGCATCCACCAGCACGGCATCGCAACGGTCCGCGAGAGCGGCGAGCGCCTGTGGCCGGTCGTGAACCTGCACGTTGCGGGTGCCTGCGCGCTTCAGCCGCTCGATGATCGGCGCCAGACGCTTGCGGTCGGTGTCGAAGGCGTGGACCTGGCCCTTGTTGTCCATGGTCGCGGACAGAGCCAGCGTCTTGCCGCCGCCCCCGGCGCAGTAATCGAGGATCTGCTCGCCGCCGGTCGCACCGACCAGATCGGCGACGATCTGCGAACCTTCGTCCTGAACCTCGAACCAGCCCTTTTGAAAGGAGAGCTCGGCGGTCACATTCGGAAGCCTCGAGGGGCCTTCGCCGGGCGCGACGCGCAGGCCCTGACGCGCGGTCTCCGTCGGCTGCACGCCGGCCTCGTCGAGGGCTTTGAGAACTTTCGCGCGATCGGCCTTCAGCGTGTTGACGCGCAGGTCAAGGGCCGGGCGCTCGGCCAGTGCTGCGGCTTCCTCCAGCCAGCGATCGCCGAAGACCGCCTGGAAGGACGGCACCACCCATTCGGGAATGTCCCCCTGAACATGCGCGGGCGCCTGCCCGAGATCGCGGCTGCGAAAGGCGGCCAGCGCGGCGTCCGGTAGCGGGGGCGGCGCAAAGCGGTCGCCCTCCAGGCTTGCGGCCAGCGTTTCCGGCGTCTGGCCCCACTGGCGCAGCATGACGGCGTAACCGAGCGCGGTCGCGCTGTCGTCGTCCATCAGGTAGGCGTGGGAGAGTTTCTGGCGGAGCGCGTCATAGACGATATTGCCGATCGCGGCACGGTCGCCGGATCCGGCGAACCGATGGGCAAGGCCCCAGTCCTTCAGCGCATCCGCGACCGGGCGCTTTCGCGTCTCGATGTCGGAGAGAACATCGATCGCACCGGCAAGCCGTCCACCCAGTCGCATCGGTCACACTCCATCGGCCTGCAGCACAAATCCATCGTCTATCGTGGCGCGTGTACCGGCGATGAAGGCGAAGAGCAAGCGGGAAGGCCTTTGCGGCCTTTGTTCTTCCCTCCACATTCCCGTGCCGTGCTCAGGCCGTGGAGGAGGTCTATTCATCGGCCCCGATCTTTTCCGGAACCATTTCCAGCGTCGGGCTTTAACCGACGACGCGATAACAGATGCTGGCGTGACCGGAGCTCACCATGCCCACCTGGGACGCGGCGGCCTTGGAGAGATCGAGGACGCGGCCGCGAATGAAGGGGCCGCGATCATTGATGCGGACGACGACGCTCTTGCCGTTGCGTTTGTTGGTGACTTCGACGCGGGTTCCGAACTTCAGGCTGCGATGCGCGGCGGTAAGGTAGGAAGCATTCATTCTCTCGCCGGATGCCGTCCGGGATGAGAGGGCGTACCAGGAAGCCCCGCCGCAACCGGCACCGGCTGCCTGTGATGGTGTGATGGACGTCAATGTTGCCCCCAAAGCAACGCATGCCGCCAATGCGACATTGGCAAGTTTCATACTCGTCAACAAGCTACCCCTTCGTCGTATCGTCTTGCTTTTCAGCGAACGAGACGGCTTGTCCGGGGCAAAAATGGCGGAAACGTGCTTCAACCGTTAAGCAACGGTTAGGATTTACTGCTTCTGCCCTCCGTTGAATTTTCTTAAATTTTTGAAAAATTACCGATGGCTTGAAAAAAGCCCATGGAATCAAACTGATTCATAAAATACGGCTTTTTGTGGAATGATTTTTCCACAGGCTGGATAAAATGAGATTAAAAGTTTGAAATCGCGAAAAAGAGGTCGATTTGTAGTATTCTCAAACTCGCATTCTCTCGACATGGTTGCATTGCCGGCAAAAGGAAATTCAGCCCTTACATCAGGATTGCCAGCAATCCTCGTTCCACATCTGACGAAGAGACTGACGGTAATCGGGATGCAGGAAGGTATATCCGGCGGCCCGTAGCTTTGCGTTCGAAACACGCTTGTTCTCGCCGTAGAAAGTGCGCGCCATCGGTGAGAGTTCGGCGGTCTCGAAAGCGATTTCCGGCGGGGGCGTCACGCCCATCAGGCGCGCGGCTTCCAGCACGACATCCTGCGGCGGGGCAGGCTCGTCATCCGTCACGTTGAAGATACCGCCTATGCCTTTCTCGCTCAGGAACGCGACGGAGCCTGCTATATCCTCGACGCGGATGCGGTTGAACACCTGCCCGGGCTTCACCAGTCGCCGCGCCGTGCCATTCGCGAGATTGCAGAAGCCGTTGCGGCCGGGCCCGTAAATGCCCGACAGCCTGAGAACGGCGACAGGGATGTCTGCAACCTGTCCCAGCTCCAGCCATGCCTGCTCCGCCTCGACGCGCTCCTTGGACCGGTCTGAGACGGGTTCGAGCGGTGCATCCTCGGTCACCCATGCCCCTTTGTGATCGCCGTAAACGCCGACGGTCGAGAGATAGGCGGCCCAACGGAGGTTCGGCATAAGGGTGGTGATATCGGGCATGCCGGTGCGCATCAGCGGATCGCCGGCCTTGCCGGGCGCGATGGACTGCACGAGATGGGTCGTCCGCTCCATCACGGCGCGAAGTGCGGGAGAGATCGTCTCCCCGTCATAGACGAGCGCATCGAGACCCCTGTCGGCAAGCGCCTGTCGCCGCTCCGGGGAGCGGGTGGTCCCGGACACCGAGCGCGCCTCCGGCAGAAGACGGCGCGCGATGGCTGCGCCGGAAAAGCCGGCACCCAGAATGAGAACGTCCATCATGCGGCTCCTGCTCGTCTCCATTCGTCCAAGACCTCGCTGTCATCGTCCAAAGATCGCTCCCGGGCAAGGTCCCTGAAAGCATCGGGCGACAGCAGCCGGGACAGCGCCCAGACGGCCATGCCGCGCACCACCGGTGCGGCATCCGCGAGGCGCGCGCGGCACGGGGCGACCAGCGCGGCATCGCCGGAATTGCCGGCGGCAATCAGGCAGTTGCGCACGAAACGGTCGCGCCCGATGCGCTTGACCGGGGAACCGGAGAACAGCGCGCGGAAACCGGCATCGTCCAGCGCGAGGAGAAGGGCGAGCGAGGGCGCCGCCAGATCGGCGCGGGCTTTCAGCTTCATCTCGCTCGCGACGGCCGCGAACTTGTTCCAGGGACAGGCCGAAAGACAGTCGTCGCAGCCATAGATGCGGTTGCCGATGGCCGGGCGCAGCGCGGGATCGATCGGCCCCTTGTGCTCGATCGTCAGATAAGAGATGCAGCGGCGCGCATCGATCTTGTAGGGCGCGGGGAAGGCATCCGTCGGGCACGCATCGAGGCAGGCGCGACAGGAGCCGCAGTGATCGCGCTCGGGCGCGTCGATCTCCAGTTCCTCCGTCGTGAACAGGCTGCCGAGAAACAGCCACGAGCCGAAGCTTCGGCTGACGAGATTGGTGTGCTTGCCCTGCCAGCCCAGGCCCGCCTGCTCGGCCAGCGGCTTTTCCATGATCGGCGCGGTATCCACGAACACCTTGACGTCGGCGCCGGCCCGCGCAGCAAAGCGCGTCGCGACCTCCTTCAGGCGCCCCTTGATGACATCGTGATAGTCGCGGTTCTGGGCATAGACGGAGATCGCGCCGCGATCCTTCAGGTCGAGCACGGCGCGGGGGTCGTGGTCCGGCCCGTAATTCATGCCGAACATGACGACGGAGCGGACCTCGCTCCAGAGCGTGCGCGGGTCGCCGCGCCGCTCTGCGGTCTCGGCCATCCAGTCCATGGTGCCGTGATAGTCGTGTTCCAGAAAATCAGCGAGGCGGGCTGGCGCATCCGGGATCGTGTCGGGCGTCGTGACGCGACAGAGGTCGAAGCCCTTGTCGCGCGCTTCGGCCTTCAGGAAGGCCGTGAGGCTCGCGCGGCGGCGCAGGGTCGCGCCGTCCGCGCGGCCTTGCGGATCAGAAGTCGAGGTCCGCATAATGCGATACCGGGGTCAGGCCGCGCACGCGCTCGGCCAGGAGCGGGCGGAAGGAGGGGCGCGACTTCAGGCGCTGGTACCAGTCCTTGGCGGCCGGCGCCTCCGTCCAGTCGATCTCGCCCATATAGTCGAGCACGGAAAGGGCTGCCGCCGCCGCGAGATCGGCATAGGACAGCCGGTCGCCCGCCAGATAGGTGCGCGACCCCGCAAGCCAGGACAGATACTTCATGTGCTGGCGGATATTGGCGCGCGACAGGCGCAGCATCTTCGAATCCGGGGCGCCGCCACCCTGCTCCGCGGTCATCTGCAGCTTGAAGATCCGCTCGCGCACCAGCGGACGCGTCACGTCCGCCTCCATTTTCACGAGGAACCACTCGGTCAGGCGGCGGATTTCCGCGCGCTGGAACGGATCTTCCGCCAGAAGCCGGCGCTCGCGCTTCAGCACGCCGTTGGTCTCGTCGAGATACTCGGAAATGACCGAGGCGCCGCTGAGGGCGCGCATGCTATCATCCACATAGACCGGCAGCGTGCCCGCGGGATTGAGCGCCAGAAAATCGCGCCGCTTCTCCCAGGGCTGCTCTTCCGTCAGATCCGTCTGGTAGCCGTATTCCGACAGGATGAGCCGGACGAAACGGGACGCTGTGGACATGGGGTGATGATAGAGTGTGGGCATCGATGCGTCTGTCTCGGAACAGGTTGTCTAGGTTGGATCGCGGGGCGCGGTTTCATCTGGCAATGGCAGAGAGAAGGCAGCTATAAGACAGCGCTCGTCGCAGCTATAGAAGCAAGCTTTCCCGAACTCAAGCGAATCGGCCCTCCCCCGGTTCGTAAACCCTTAAACTCCTTTGCTTAAAGGAAACTTTACCTCATGCCCGAACATTCGATCTTCAGTGCGCTCATTCTGGGCCTTATCGAAGGCCTGACCGAGTTCATTCCCGTGTCCTCCACGGCGCATATCCTGCTGGCCGGCCATTTCCTGGGCTTCGAGTCGAAGGGAAAGACCTTCGAGATCATCATCCAGCTCGGTGCGATCCTTGCCATCCTCACCGTCTATTTCCAGCGGCTGTGGTCGATCCTCATCGCGCTGCCCAGCGATCCCCGGGCACGGCGCTTCGTGCTCCTCATCCTGCTCGCCTTCCTGCCGGCGGCGATCATCGGGTTCCTTGCCCATGACTTCATCAAGAACGTGCTGTTCGAGACGCCGAAGCTGATCTGCGTCATGCTGATCGTCGGCGGCATCATTCTCTACGCGATCGATCGCATGCCGATGACGCCGCGCTACCGTGACATGATGGACTATACGCCCGCCCTGGCGCTCAAAATCGGCCTGTTCCAGTGCCTCGCCATGATCCCCGGCACGTCCCGCTCCGGCGCGACCATCGCCGGTTCGCTGCTCATGGGCACCGACAAGCGCTCGGCGGCGGAATTCTCCTTCTTCCTCGCCATTCCCACCATGCTGGGCGCGACGGTTCTCGATCTCTACAAGAACCGCAACGTGCTGGATTTCAACGATGCCTCGCTGATCGCGGTCGGCTTCATCGCCGCCTTCGTCTCGGCGCTGCTCGTGGTGCGCTCGCTGCTCGCCTTCGTCTCCAGCCGCGGCTTCGCCCCGTTCGCCATCTGGCGCATCATCGTCGGCACGGTCGGCCTGATCGGCCTCACCGTTTTCGGCTGACACTCGACAAGAAAAAACCGCATGCAGCCGGGTCACGGTCTGCATGCGGTTTCCTGGCCCCCGCCATAGCTTTGCGAAATTCGTGTCGGCAGCCGATCGAATATCACGGCTGCGACGACGACATCAGCGACCGGAAACGAGACCGATCGACGAGGTCGTGCAAGGATCGACGCCATAAGCCGGCGCACAGTTATCGTGGCTGCCTGCCACGGTCTTCGGCGCGGCGAACGAGCCTGCAACGATGACCAATGCCGCGCACGCAAAGAAGATTGCGATCGACTTACCCATTTACTCTCTAGCCTTTCGAGATGTCGGAATGGCGTGCCCTGACCCTGACAAAGGCACGCGGCTGCTGTCTATGCTCCAGCACCGGCACAAGCAATAACGCAACATGTTGAATCGCCGGTAAAGGCCGACGGCAAATGCGCAGTGCGGCAGAACTGCAACGCCGCTGCGTCCGGACAAACGAAAGCCGCCGGTGGCAAGCCGGCGGCGGGTTCGTTCGGTCGCTCGTCCGTGAGCTCAGGCCGCCTTGCCGGAGCGCGTGTACTGACCCTGCGGCCGGTAGCGGACGAGGTAGCTCGGGATGATCGCCTCGACCAGCGTCGGCTCGATACCGAAGGCCTTGAAGGTGCGTCCCTCGGCTTCGGCTGCCGGCGAGACGACGTTGTCGCTCTTGAGCAGCGTCACCTGATCCGACGTCAGCGGAGGCGCGATGAGGGGCACCAGGGAGGCGATGCTGCCGATCAGCGACGCGGCACCGAAGGGCAGCGTGACGAGCGCGCGCTTGCGGTCGATCGCCTTCAGCATGATTTCGAGACACTGGCGGAAGGTCAGCACTTCCGGACCGCCGAGTTCGTAGATCCGGCCCTTCTCGACCTTGCCTTCGACCGCCTTGGCGACGGCTTCCGCGAGATCCGCGACATAGACCGGCTGGAACGCGGTCTTGCCGCCGCCAACCAGCGGCAGGGCCGGCGAGAAGCGCGACATCTGGGCGAACTTGTTGAAGAACCCGTCTTCCGGACCGAAGACGATCGAGGGGCGCAGGATGACGGCGGCCGGCTTGATATCCATCACCGCCTTCTCGGCCTTCGCCTTCGACTGGGCGTAGACGGATTCACTGCCGGCATCCGCACCGATCGCGGAGATGTGGGTAAGCGATGCGCCAACGCTGCGGGCGGCCTCGGCCACGGCGCGCGCGCCAAAATCCTGCACGGCATCGAACGTGTTGCGACCAGCCTCGAACAGAATACCGACGCAATTGACCACGTGATCGCTGCCCTGAACGGCCGCATCGACCGACTGGCGATAGCGCAGGTTCGCCTGGACGAAGGAGATCTGGCCGACATTGCCGAGCGGCTGCAGGAAGCCCGCCAGATCCGGGCGGCGCACGGCGACCCGGATGCGGAAACCGCGCCGAGCAAGCGCGCGCACCACGTGCCTCCCGACGAATCCCGATCCGCCGAAGACGGTGACGAGCGGGGGAAGATTGGACAGGGTCATGGAACGGCGCTCCGGTGTTTTTCAGGCAGGATCAGACATGCGATATAGCTTACCTCGCCTCCTACGGGAAGGTATCCTGCGGCGCAACAGGCCGCAGACGGGAAGCACGGCTCAGACGCCTTCGACCACCAGCATGTCAGCATCGGCGACCTCCTGACGGATGGCTGCCGCGATCTGGTATTCCGGCGAATTGTAGCAGGCGACGGCGGCTTCCATCGACGGGAACTCGATGATCACGTTGCGCGCGCGGATATCGCCTTCGAGCTTTTCCACCGCTCCGCCGCGCGCGAGGAAGACGGCGCCATACGCTTCGAAGGCGGGCTTGGCCGCCGAAACGTAATCCTTGTAGCGTTCGGCATCGCGGACATCCACGCGGGCGATCCAGTATCCCTTGGCCATCGCACTCTCCTTCTTCACGCGTTCGGTGTTGAAACGGTCAGTCGCTGCTGGGCCAACTCGCCCGGCGCATATCGTCGAGAATGGCGCGCGTTGCAGCCCGCGGGTCGTCCGCCTTGACGATCGGCCGCCCGACGACGAGGTGGCTCGCACCGGCCGAGATGGCATCGAACGGGGTCATCACCCGCTTCTGGTCGCCCTTGTCGGCCCCGGCCGGGCGAATGCCGGGCGTGACCACGGCGAGATCCGGACCGACGACCTCGCGGACGATCGCAGCCTCTTCGGCCGAACAGACGATTCCGCCCATTCCGGCGTGGCGAGCCTGCGCGGCCCGGCGCAGCACAAGCGCGCGGGGGTCGTCGGCATAACCGGCGGCCGCGAGATCGTCCGCGTCCATCGAGGTCAGCACGGTCACGCCGAGCAGGCAGAGGCCGGAACCCTTCGCCGCCTCGACGGCCGCCGCCATGGCTTTGGGATAGGCGTGCAGCGTCAGCATGGTCATGCCCATGCGCGCGATATTTTCCACACCCTTGGCGACGGTATTGTCGATATCGAGAAGCTTCATGTCGAGGAAGATCTTCTTGCCCGACGCGGCGAGGTCTCGTGCAAAGTCGAGACCGCCGGCAAAGACCAGCTGGTAGCCGATCTTGTAGAACTGGCCGTCGTCGCCGATCGCATCGACGATGCCTTGCGCCTCGGCGATTGTGGGAACGTCGAGACCGATGATCAACCTGTCGCGCGCTGCCTCAGCCATCCGTCCACCCCTGCCAGTCCTCGATGCGGGTCCACTGGCACACCGGGCGCCCGCGGGCAAGGGGAAAAGCGAAGAGGTTGCCGCCGCCCGGACCCTGGTCGTGCGCCCGCGAAATGGGAATGCCGGAGAGATGACAATACAGCAAGGTGCCGACGCCGCCATGGCCGATGATGGCGATCGGAATCGACGGATCATGCGCAGCGAGCAGAGCCGTGACCACGCGAACGATGCGAGCCTGCGCATCTTGCGCCGTCTCCCAGCCGCGGAAGCTCACGGCCGGGTCGGCGAAAAAACGGTCCGCGGCCGCCTCGAACTCTGCCGGCGGCAGGAAGCCTGTCGCCGAACGGTCGTTCTCGCCGCTGTCCTCCAGAGCATCGACGGATGATCCCGACGCCTCGGCGAGAAGGCCTGCGGTCTCCAGCGCCTTGGTCTCGTCGGAGGAGACGATGCGGCAGAGGCGGCGCGCCCAGCCGGAGGCGGCTGCGATCCGGGCGCGCTCACGGCCCTTCTCGGAAAGCCCCCAGCGCGGGATCGGCACGTCCGGATCGATCGCGACCTCGGGGTGGCTGATATAGAGACCGAACATGAGGCCTCAGTGCGTCTTGCGATAGATCCAGAGGCGCGCCGGCGGAATGTTGCGCATGATGAAGTCGAGCTGTTCCGTGCGGAACCGGTCCGGCATGTTGGCGACCGGCGAGCGCGGGCCGTAGGAAATCTGCACCACCGGACGGCCGACGGGCACCCGCGTCAGCAGATCCTCGATCAGCGCGACGCGTTGCTGCATCGGGATGGTGAGGAGCGGCACGGCGCAGATGACGCAATCGAACTGATCGTTGGAGCGGCGGCCGAGCGTCGTTCCCAGATTGAAGGCATCGCCGTTGATGAACTCCACCGTGGGAAAGCGCTTCAGGAGCTGATTGTAGAAATCGCTCGAATACTCGACCGAAACCAGCTGCTCGGGTGCCACGCCGTGATCGAGGATCGCCTTGGTGATGACGCCCGTTCCGGGCCCGAGTTCGAGGACCGGAAGACCGGAACCCGTATCGATGACGCTCGCCATCCGCCGTGCCGCAATCGACGAAGTCGGCGTGATCGCACCGACGGCCTTCATGTTGCTGCGCCAGCCCTTGAAGAACCGGATTTCCTCATCGAATTTCTTGCCGAAACGCTCTTTCAAACGCAAATTCATACTCGTCTCCACTGCGACTCGCTGCTTGAGCGTTTGCTGTCATACCGCATTCAAAAACCCTAGGCGACAAAAACCGTTCTCTTTGCGTCATTTCGTTGATCTTTGCACTGCAGAAGCCTTGCGCCGATCCGAGGTCAGGCGACCAGTGTCCAGAAGATGTGCAGGCCCTTGCTGGCGACGCCCTTCGGCGTTATTCTCGCTTCAAGGCTGCGCCCACGCCTCCTCCCTCCATCGGGAAGCATGACACATGCAGGGTTTTGAGATCGCCGAGCCATCTGTTCGAGCATCGCATGAGGAGGGATTGCGTATTTGCTCGGAATGGAGGTTCCCCGATGAAACTTTCGATGCCGATTCATTCGTTGAAAAGTCGCGCAAAAAACCTGGCGCGCCACGAGGATATTGCGCTGCATACAGCCCTCGACACGATTGCGCGTGAGGAGGGATTTCAAAGATGGAGCCTGCTCTCCGCTCGAATCGGCGCAAGCGGACCGGCCAGCAAAATACTGCCCGCCCTACGCGATGGCGATCTGCTTCTTCTCGGGGCTCGGCCCGGACAAGGCAAAACGAGCCTCGGACTTCAGCTCCTGCTCGAAGCATCCAAAGTTGACCGCAGAAGCGTGTTCTTTACGCTCGAATATACGGCTGGGGAAACCCGCGAACGCCTCGCATCTCTTCAAGCTCACGAGCCACAACCCCGGCAGGATGTTGACGTGGTGGCTTCGGACGACATCTGTGCCGATTTCATCATAGGTCATTTGAAAAACGCGGCATGCGGAACGATCGCTGTTATCGACTACCTTCAGATCCTCGATCAGAACCGCAAAGCGCCCGATATCTCGACACAGATGCGTCTCTTGCAATCCTTTGCACGTGGCGCCGGGGTCACTTTGGCCTTCATCTCCCAGATCGCCCGTTCTTACGATCCGAAGCTTAAGACCCTGCCGGACATGCGGGATATCCGCTTGCCGAATCCCTTCGATACCGGCGTCTTTTCCAAGACCTGCTTCCTTCACGGGGGACATGGGCTTTTCGGAGACAACATTTAGGGGAGCCTCCGGACTGCTCCGCCAAAAGGCACCGCGGGGCAGTCCGGCCTCCCAGGTGACAAAGCCGTTCTCCTGCGTCATTTCATGACTGGTTCTAAAATGCCGGCTTTCTGGATAATCCGGCTGGGAGAAGATCCATGTCATCATGTAGACTCTCACTCGAAACAACTGAGGCTGCAAATGAACGCCATTCCGTCCTTCCTCGGCTTCCCGTCGGGCCTTCCCGAAGGCATCGAGCCCGTCGCCGCCGTCTTCGGTGCCGCATATGGAAGCACCTATACATGCAAGGATAGCAGCGGCTACGCGCTGGCCGCGGACGCCATTCGGGCCGCGAGCCAGGAGGACGCCGGACTGATCGATCATTGGGATTTCGATCTCGGCGGCCCGCTGTTCGATGCCGGCACGCCCTGCTGTCTCGATCGCGGAAACGTGCCGACCCGGATGGAGGACAATGCGGGCAACCGAGCACGTATCGAGGCGACGACACGGGAGGTCCTCGCAACGGGTGCCGCACCGGTCCTTCTGGGTGGCGACGATTCCGTCGTGACCCCGTTCCTCGCGGGCTTCGGCGACGCGGGGCCGATCTGGATCGTCCAGATCGACGCGCATATCGACTGGCGAGACGCGCTGCACGGCGAGCGATACGGCTATTCGAGCCCCATGCGGCGGGCGAGCGAAATGCCCCATGTCGCCGGCATCGTTCAGGTGGGCATGCGCGGTATCGGCAGTGCGCGCCGTGCCGAGGTCGAGGATGCGGCGCGCTTCGGCAGCCATCTCGTTACCGCGCGGCAGGTTCATGCCGAGGGCGTTGCGGCCGCCCTTCGACATATTCCGGAGGGCGCAAGAGTCGTCATGACGGTGGATTGCGACGGGCTCGACCCGTGCATGATGCCGGGCGTGGCTGCGCCGTCGCCGGGCGGGCTCACCTATACGCAGGTGATCGACACCATCGCCGGCGTCGGCACGCGTGGCAGGCTCGTCGGGTTCGATCTGGTCGAGCTTTTTCCGCCGGCCGACATTGGGGGCATCTCGGCGTTGACGGCGTCACGCCTGGTCGTCAACGCCATCGGCACGATCATCCGCCAGCGGTAAACGCCCCGGCTTTCGATGGAGACCTCGGCCCGCAGCAACAGGTGTGGACTACACCCGCATCGGCATCAGCACATACAGCGCATCTTCACCGGCAAGGTCGCGCACGAGGGTGGGCGAGCCGGCATCCGCGAGCATGAAGACGGCTTCCGTGCCCGAAAGCTGAGCCGTGATGTCGAGGAGATATTTGGCGTTGAAGCCGATCTCGAGCGGGTCGTTGTCGTAGCCGACCGGCAGCTCTTCCGTCGCGCTGCCGCTGTCGGGATTGTTCACGGTCAGCGTCAGCTGCCCGTCGGCCAGCGCCAGCTTGACGGCGCGGCCGCGCTCGGAGGAAATCGTGGAGACGCGATCCACCGCCTGCGCGAAGGACTGGCAGTCGATCCGCAGCTCCTTTTCGTTGTTGGCCGGGATGACGCGCTGGTAATCCGGGAAGGTGCCGTCGATCAGCTTCGACGTCATGACGATCGAGCCGATGCTCATGCGGATCTTGGCGTCGGAGATTTCCAGCGTCACCATCGCGTCCGGCTGGTCTACCAGCTTCTGCAGCTCGCCCACCGTCTTGCGGGGAATGATGATGCCCGGCATGCCTTCCGAGCCGGACGGCGCTTCCAGGTCGGCGCGCGCGAGGCGGTGGCCGTCGGTCGCCACGGCGCGCAGCTTCAGGTCGCCCTTGCTCTCGATCGTGTGGATATAGATGCCGTTCAGATAATAGCGCGTCTCCTCCGTCGAGATCGCGAACTGGGTGCGATCGATCAACATCTTCAGATCGGTCGCCTTCATGGTGAACTTGTGCGTGAAGGTACCGGCGTTCAGATCCGGAAAATCCGACTGCGGCAGGCACTGGAGCGAGAATTTCGACCGGCCGGAGGCAACGGTCATGGCCGTGCCCTCGGCATTGGTCGAAAGCCGCACTTCCGAACCGTCCGAGAGCTTGCGCACGATATCGTAGAGAAGATGGGCCGGCACGGTGGTGGCGCCCGGCTGCTCGACCTGGGCGGGCGTCGCCTCGGTGATCTCGAGATCGAGGTCCGTCGCCTTCATGTCGAGGCTTTCGCCGTCGGCCCGCAGCAGCACGTTCGACAGGATCGGAATGGTGTTCCGGCGCTCGACGACCCGGTGGACATGGTTCAGCGATTTGAGAAGATTGGACCGCTCGATCGTAATGCGCATGTGATGCTGTCGCTTTCCATCAGGACCGGAAGACGCCTCCCGGCTTGAACTCTTGAACGCCTCGGCCACCGGGCCGCGGGCGGCCGAAGGGCGGCGTGGATATGGACGCGCAAAATGGCACTACACTGTGGCGAAGTGCAAGGCCCAAGCCTGCCCTGAAGCCGAACTACCCACCATTATCGTTCGGCGCACCGGCTTGCAGGCAGGAGCCGGCTCGCCCATAAAGACGGCATGAAGGACAAGACAACAGAACGGGATGCCGCGCCGGACGCCGGCGCACGGCCGCGCAGCTACCGCGTCCACGACACGATCGTGGAGGCACGGCCGATCGAGCCGGCGCTCTATCTGGTGGCGACGCCCATCGGCAATCTCGGCGACATCACCCTGCGGGCGCTGGAAACGCTCGCCGGCGCCGACGTGCTCGCCTGCGAGGACACCCGCGTTACCCGCGTTCTGCTGGATCGCTACGGCATCGCCAACCGGCCCTATGCCTATCACGAGCACAATGCCAACGAGGCAGGGCCCCGGCTGATCGCCGCGCTCGATGCCGGCCGTTCGGTCGCGCTCGTCTCGGATGCCGGCACGCCGCTCGTCTCGGATCCCGGCTACCGCCTCGCGCAGACGGCCATTGCGGCCGGGCATCGGGTCGTGCCGCTCCCCGGCCCTTCCGCGCCGCTTGCCGCCCTCGTCGGCTCCGGACTCTCCAACGACGCCTTCCTGTTCGCCGGCTTCCTACCCTCCAAGGACAAGGCGCGACGCGACAGGCTGGCGGAACTCGCCCGCGTGCCGGCGACGCTTATCTTCTTCGAATCCCCCCACCGGATCGGCGCGACGCTGGTGGGCGCGGCGGACACGCTCGGGCGGGAGCGCCCCGCCGTCGTCTGTCGCGAACTGACCAAGACCTACGAGGAATTCCGACGCGGGACGCTGGGGTCGCTGGCCGATCATTATGGTGGCGATATCGTCGTGAAGGGCGAGATCGTGCTGGTCATCGGTCCGCCGCCGGAAGAGGCGGCACCGGACGCGCGCGATGTCGATGCGCTGCTGACGCGACTGTCGGCCGAGATGCCGGCCGGCAAGGCGGCGACCGAGGCGGCGAAAGTGACGGGCCTCAACCGGCGCACGCTCTACGACCGGCTTTTGGCACTGAAGGATGCGCCGTGACGGGAGCAACCGACCCGCTGCGCCTGAAAGCCGTGCGCCGGGGCGCCCTTGCGGAGTATCTCGCCGCCGTGGCGCTTATGCTGCGCGGCTACCGGATCGTTGCCTTTCGCCATCGCACGAAACTCGGGGAAATCGACATCATCGCCCGGCGCGGCGACCTTGTCGCATGCGTCGAGGTAAAGGCCCGCGCAACGGTCGATGCCGCCGTCTTTGCAGTCAGCGACCATTCGAAGGCGCGCATTCGCCGGACGAGCGACCTCTGGCGTCAGAAGCAGGGCGACGCCGACCGGCTTTCCATCCGCTACGACATCATGGCCGTGCGGCCCTGGCGATGGCCGGTCCACATCGAGGATGCGTTCTAGCCGGGCCCTTTGAGTCTTGGGAAACGCTTAGTGATGCCGGATGGTTACGGTGTTTTCGACGAGATGGACGCCGATGACGGACGCTGCCGCCTGCTCGACGCAGCCCACCTCCGCCTCGTTGGCAACGGAGCCGGAGAGAATGATGGTTCGCCCGATGGCCGTGACGTTGAGGTGCGTCGTATCCACAAGCGCGACATACTGGATATAGCGGGCAACCTTGCCCGCGAGGTCGTCGTCCCGCAGGTGCGGCTCGTCGTCGCGTCGGCAGAAGATCTGCTTGTCCATCGGCATGCCTGCATCCCTCGTTGCTTGCCGGCCGCATGTCGCCTTTGGCCCTATAAGAGCCTCATGCCGATCAGCGTTCGGATCACGAGCAAACGCGGGGTCTTGCCGGAATGTTCCATCGGTGCGAACGCCTGCCGCCGACTGGGGCCCAAAGCATTTAGCGATCTGCTGCGCGCTTTTGCGCGACATGCTCCAAGAGACCTCAAGAGACCGGTGGGCGGCTCTCATCGACGTGAATATAGGCCTCCACCGCAGCGGCGATGAAGTCCTCGCGGGCGTAGTCGGCGGGTTGCTCTCCGTTGAGAACATAGCGGCACATCCGGATGGCGGCCTTGTAGGCGGCGCCCTCATGGGTCGGCCATCTGTCGAGCAGAACTTCCGCCGCCTCCCGCGTGTTGCGAACGACACTGTAGTCCCCGATGCCGTCCAGTTCGAGCAGAACCGGTTGCCGCCACCATTTTTCGCTGACCGCCATGTCCAATCCCTTCATTGCGGGTGACCGGCCGGCAATATGACAGTCGAGGCTTACGCTAGCATTGCGTCGCAAACGGAAAGGTTGCGAAACGCGTGCAAAGCAGTCTATGCGATAGAGGCACGGAGTGTCTCATGTCCGACGTCCTGATCAATGTCCTCCCCCTCTTCGTTCTGATCTTTGCCGGCTGGCTGATCGTGCGCACCGGCTATCTGAAGCCGGCCGTCGGCGATGCACTCGGCGACTTCGTCTTCAAGGTTTCCGTGCCCATCCTGCTGTTTCGCACCATCGCGACGGCGGATTTCACCGGGGGCTCGCCGTGGCCGCTGTGGGTCGCCTATTTCTCCGGCGTCGCGGTCGTCTGGACGCTCGGCCATCTCGTCGCCACGCTCGGCTTCGGGCGGGACCGGCGCATCGGCGTCCTCGCCGGGGTCTCCTCGGCCTTTGCCAACACGATCTTCATCGGCCTGCCGCTGGTCTCGCGCAATGTCGGCGATGCCGGTATCGTTGCGCTGTCCATCCTCATTTCGGTCCATCTTCCGGTGATGATGATCACCGGTACGATCCTCATGGAGCGGGCGGAGCGCAAGACCAATGGCGGCGTGGCGCAGAGCCCGCTGGCGCTCGCCCGCGGCATCCTGCGGAACCTCGTGCGCAACCCGCTGGTGATCGGGCTCGTCTGCGGCGCGCTGATGCATGTGGCCAACCTGCCGCTGTCGGGACCGCTCCGGATCGCCATCGACCAGACCGCCGCCGTCGCCGGCCCGGCCGCGCTGATCTCGATCGGGATGGCGCTCGACAAGTACGGCCTCTCGGGCAATCTCGGCCTTGCCGCCTTCACCAGCGCGCTGAAGCTCGTGGTGCTGCCCGCCTGTGTTTTCGCTGCCAGCCATCTGCTTGGGCTGGATCGCGACTGGACGGCAGCGCTGGTGCTGACCTCCGCCGTCCCCACCGGGGTCAATGCCTGGCTGATCGCCAACCACTTCAATGTCGGCCACGGCCTTGCATCCTCGACCATCACGCTGACCACGGCGTTCGGCGTCGTCACCGTCTCCGCCTGGGCCTACGTGCTTCTCTGACGCCACCGCAGACGCCTTCCTTCGCGACGTGAAAAAGCCCGGCGCGAGCCGGGCTTCGATAGGGGCTGCCTTTGGAAGGAACCGGCTTACTTCGCCGGTTCAGCAGGTGCCGGTGCAGTGGGTGCCGGTGCGGCAGGTGCGGCACCTTCCGCAGGGGCCGCCGGTGCGGCGCCCTCGGCCGGCGCGGCGGATGCGGAGGCGGCGGGAAGGGCGACCGGTGCATCGGCCTGGCCACGCAGCCAGGCGATGAGATTTGCGCGCTCATCCGGCTTCTTCACGCCGGCAAAACCCATGGCGGTGCCGGGCACATGCTTCTTCGGCGCCTCGACGAAATAGCTGAGGTGGTCGTAGGTCCAGGTCTTGTTGGCTTCGGCGAAGGTCTTCATGCCGGCCGAATAGGCGAAGCCCTCGTGCGAGGCGATCGGCCGTTCGACCACACCCCAAAGATTGGGACCGACCTTGTTCGGCCCGCCCTTCTCGATGGTGTGACAGGCGGCACACTTCTTGAACACCGCTTCGCCGGCACTCGCATCGGCGCTGGCCAGCAGCGGCTTGATGTCGACCTCGACCTCGGCTGCAGCACCCGCTCCCGCTTCGCCCGTCGTCTCCTCGGCGATGATGGCGAAGCCCGGCTTTTCCGGCGCTTCCGAATGGAAAATGCCCTCGGAGGCGATCGATACGGACATCAGCACGAAGACCGTTCCGAGAAAGGCTCCCACGGCCATATTTACATGCGAGTTCATCAACACACCTCCCCTTGCGTCCGGCTTCAAGCTTATGCGCGCGCCGCCGATATGAACAATCTGCCCCGGCACCTTGAAATCGCGCGGAAGCTATGTCTTTTGACCGAGCGTTGCAACAGCGATATCCGTGCCGGACGAACCACTTCTGGCACTTTTCGCGTGCGTTTTGAAGGGCTCGGCATGAAAAGCGACAATTTGGCCAGAACACTCGTGCTGATCCCGGCGCGAATGGCCTCCACGCGGCTTCCCGGCAAGCCGCTGGCCGACATTTGCGGGCTGCCGATGATCGTTCAGGTGGCGCTCCGCGCACGTGACGCGGCGGTCGGACGCATCGTCGTCGCCGTCGATCACCCCGACACGTTCGACGCCGTGACGGCTGCCGGTTTCGAGGCCGTGATGACGCGCACCGACCATCCGTCCGGCTCCGACCGCATCTACGAGGCCCTGACCCTGTGCGACCCCGACGGCCTGGTCGAGACCGTCATCAACGTGCAGGGCGACCTGCCGACGATCGAGCCGGAGACCATCCGCGCAGCCCTGCGGCCGCTCGACGATCCGGCCGTGGACATCGCGACGCTGACCGTCGAGATCGTGCACGAGGCGGAGAAGACCAACCCCAACGTCGTCAAGGTCGTCGGTGCGCCGCTGTCGGACAGCCGCCTGCGGGCGCTCTATTTCACCCGCGCGACCGCGCCGCACGGGGCGGGGCCGCTCTATCACCATATCGGCCTTTACGCCTATCGCCGCGCCGCCCTCGAGCGGTTCGTCGCCCTGCCGCCCTCGACGCTCGAAAGGCGCGAATCGCTCGAACAGCTGCGGGCGCTGGAAGCGGGCATGCGCATCGACGTGGAAATCGTCAGCTCCATTCCGCTCGGCGTCGATACGCCTGAGGATCTGGAGGCCGCAAGGCGGCTGCTATCGACCCGCACCGGAGCCGCATCATGATGCCCGTCACGAACCGCATCTCCTTCCAGGGCGATTACGGCGCCAATTCCGACATGGCCTGCCGGGACATGTTCCCGACGATGGATCCCCTGCCCTGCCAGACCTTCGAGGATGCGTTTCTCGCCGTCGAGAACGGCGAGGCGGATCTTGCGATGATCCCGATCGAAAACACGATCGCCGGCCGCGTCGCCGATATCCACCATCTCCTGCCCGAATCGCGCCTGCACATCATCGGCGAATATTTCATGCCGATCCGCTTCCAGCTGATGGTGCTGCCGGGCGTGTCGCGCAGCGAGATCCGCACGGTGCACAGCCACATCCATGCGCTCGGCCAATGCCGCAAGATCGTGCGCGCCAACGGCTGGAAGCCGGTCGTGGCCGGCGATACCGCAGGTGCCGCCAAGCTCGTGTCCGAGACCGGCGACCGCTCGATGGCCGCCCTTGCGCCACGGCTGGCGGCAGACCTCTACACGCTCGACATCGTTGCCGAGAACGTCGAGGATACCGAAAACAACGTGACACGCTTCGTCGTGCTTTCGCGCGACGAGAAGCCGATCCGGCGCGATGCGGCGAGCGACCTCATCGTCACCACCTTCGTCTTCAATGTCCGCAACATCCCGGCCGCGCTCTACAAGGCGCTGGGCGGCTTTGCCACGAACGGCATCAACATGACGAAGCTGGAGAGCTACCAGATCGGCGGCAAGTTCATCGCGACGCAGTTCTACGCCGATATCGACGGGCATCCCGACGACGCGAACGTCAAGCGGGCGCTGGAGGAGCTGCGGTTCTTTTCCGAGAAAGTCCGCATCCTCGGCTCCTACCCGGCGCACCCGATGCGGCGCGTGTTATAAAAGTCGCGCCCCTGCGAAATCCTTCGCGCAGGGGCGGACGGACCGAAAATGTGGGGTAGTGTTTATCGCGCGAAAGTGATTGCGTACGGCAAAGAGGTGACTGATTTGCGGCGATGCCGCGCGCGCCTCTCGTTTCGACAGCCGCGGGACGGCGGCATCCGGAGGACGCCTACCATGATCATCAGAACGCTTTTTCTTGCCTCGACGGCAGCTCTTTCCATCACCGCCGGCGCGAAGGCCGCCGATGCCATCGTGGCAGCAGAACCGGAAGCCATGGAATATGTCCGTGTCTGCGACGCCTTCGGCGAAGGCTTCTTCTACATTCCGGGTACGGAAACCTGCCTGAAAATCGGCGGTTACGTCCGCTTCGACAACAATGTCGGCGACAGCCCCTATGACGGCGAAGATCAGGCCTGGTCGCCGTTTACGCGCGGGACCCTGACGCTCGATGCCCGCAGCGATACCGAATACGGCCAGCTGCGCTCCTTCATCGAGATGCGGTCGGAAGCCAGCGGCGGCGAGACGACGAGCTACATCAATTCCGGCTTCATCACGCTCGGCGGCTTCATGGCCGGCGTCAATGATTCGCGCTACGACCTGTTCCTCAATTCGGCCGGCAATATCATCAACGACGACGTCATCGACTATACCGGCAGCCGGACCAACCAGATCAGCTACCAGTGGGGCGGCGACAAGGGCTTCTCGGCCTTCATCGGCCTCGAGGAAGGCGGCGGCACCTACGACACCGGCTTCCTCGGCCGTCCGACCGAGGACTACAAGGGTGCCCATCCGCTGGCCGGCGCGCGCATCCAGGAAGACTGGGGCGGCCTGTTCGTCATCGGCGGCTATGATACGGAAGCCGATGCCTTCGGCGGCAAGATCCGCGCCGACGTCGTCTTCAACGACGTGTTCAAGATCTTCATCATGGCCGGCTACCAGTCCGACTGGGACAACGACAAGGGCATCGGCAACACCCGCCAGCGCAACTATTACGGTCCGTGGAACGGCGACTGGGCGGCCTGGGGCGGCTTCACCGCGACGGTCAACGACAAGACCTCCATCAATGGCCAGGTCGCCTATGAAGAGGACGGCACGCTCGCGACCGCCCTCAACATGGAGTACATGATCGTCGATAACTTCAAGGTGCAACCGGAATTCAACTACACCAAGTTCGACGGCGAGCGCGGCAATGGCGATGCCTTCGGCGGCACGATCCGCTTCCAGCGCGACTTCTGATCGCGATTTCTGACAACGGCACGACAGAAGAGAACCGGCGCCCGCGCCGGTTCCTATCGTTTCAGGCTCTTCGTTTTCGGGCGGCCGTCAGGCGGGCCAGTCCAGCCAGTCGCGCATCAGCTGGTGGGCGATCGCGCCCTTGGGCGGGGTGGAGGGGTGGCTCGCATCATGGCCCGTGTTGCGGGCGAGCATGGCGCGCGTTTCCTCGCGGGTGAACCAGCGGCAGTCTTCCAGTTCCAGATCGTCCATACGGATATCGCTCGACTGCGCTTCCGCGTAGCAGCCGATCATCAGGCTGTGCGGCATGGGCCAGGGCTGCGAGGCATGGTAGCGCACGCGACCGGTGCGGATGCCGGATTCCTCCAGCGTCTCGCGGCGAACGGCATTCTCGATCGTCTCTCCCGGCTCCAGGAACCCGGCAAGGCAAGAATACATGCCTTCCGGGAAATGCGGACTGCGGCCGAGCAGGCAGAGATCGCGTGCGACGTCGATGGTCAGCATGATGACGACGGGGTCTGTGCGCGGGAACGCCAGATGGCCGCAGGCCGTGCACACCCGCCGATATCCGCCGCCCTTTGCGTCCATCGTGCTGCCGCACTTGCCGCAGAAGCGGTTGGAGGCGTTCCAGGCGATCAGGCTTGCCGCCTGCGCGAACTGTCCAAGAAGTTCGTCGGGCAGCATCGCCTGGCGATAGAGGCTGCGGCCGTCGGCGAGCTTGAAGGGCTCCTCCAGCGTCGCCTCCGTGCGGTTGACGGGAACGGCGATCCGCGGCTCGCCCGACGGCAGCCGGCCGAGAAGGACGGCAGCGTCGAGATCGGGCTCGAGAGCGGCGATCTCATAGGGCGCAAACAGCGGGTCGATGATGTTTTCGTCGTGCTTGACGACCAGCTTGCCCTCCGCGAAGGCGAAAAGATGCGCGCCTTCCGTCTTCAGCGCCTGTTCCAGGCAGTCGTCGCTTCGCTGTTCGCTCTCGCGCACGAGATGATTTTCGGCGAAGGCAACGAGCGAGCTCGGTTCGGGATGGGGTCCCTTGAGGTCGAAAATGGGATGGGTCATGTCAGGGATTCCGTCAGACGGTGGATGAAATCGTCGCGCTCGGCCTTGTCCCAGGCCTCCGCCGTGCCAAAGCCCCAGATCGGGCCGGGCCAGTTCGCATCCCCTTCGGTGCGGCCGACGACATGGACGTGGAGCTGCCGGACGATATTGCCCAGGGCGCCGATATTGATCTTGGTCACCCCGGTCACCCGTTTCAGGGCCGCCGCGACGCGGTTGGTTTCGTAGGACAGGGTCGCCTGCTCGTCGGGCGACAGATCGAACGTCTCGCTGACGGCGTTTCGCTCGGGGATCAGGATGAGCCAGGGCCAGCGGGCGTCCCGGCTCAGCCGGAGCTGGCAGAGATCGAGATGGGCCACGAGGTCGCTGTCGCGCGCCAGGCGCGGGTCGAGATCGAACGGGGTCACGGTTCCTCCTTCCGGCATGCGTCGTCTTTTTCAGAGTTCTGACAGGGATGCCAGATTCTTCCAAGGGCCGACTTGCATTCCGGCGCGATATTGCCGATATGGAGGTCGGGAGGTTGGTGGTGGACGAGCCACTCGCCAACCGGGTCAGGTCCGGAAGGAAGCAGCCCCAACGAGCCCGGCACGGGTCATCGTGCCAGCCTCCCACCCTCAGGGTCTTCGTGAGAGACCTTGAACCTTCAGACCAGCGCCGCCCGTTCGCAAGCTCGCTGCCGCGTCTAAAGCTTGCCGACTGTCCGGACAGACGGAACCAGCGGCGGGGCGCATGAACGACATCACCACCACATCTCCTGACGCAGCCTCGACCGAGAAGCCGGCCGCCTATCGCGTGCTGGCCCGCAAGTACCGGCCGAAGGACTTCTCCGACCTGATGGTGGGGCAGGAACCGATGGTGCGGACGCTGACCAACGCGTTCGAGACCGGTCGCATCGCCCAGGCCTATATGCTGACCGGCGTGCGCGGCGTCGGCAAGACGACGACCGCCCGTATTCTCGCGCGCGCCCTCAACTACAAGACGGACGAGATCGACAAGCCGACGATCGACCTTCGCACGCCCGGCGAGCACTGCCAGGCGATCATGGAAGGCCGGCATGTCGATGTGATCGAGATGGACGCCGCGTCACACACCGGCATCGACGACATTCGCGAGATCATCGAGCAGGTGCGCTACCGGCCCGTTTCCGCGCGCTACAAAGTCTATATCATCGACGAAGTGCACATGCTCTCGACGCAGGCCTTCAACGGGCTGTTGAAGACGCTCGAAGAGCCGCCGGAGCATGTGAAGTTCATCTTCGCCACGACCGAAATCCGCAAGGTCCCGATCACCGTCCTGTCGCGCTGCCAGCGGTTCGACCTGCGGCGGATCGCGGCGACCGATCTGGTCGGCCTGTTTTCCACCATTCTCGGCAAGGAGGGCATCACGGCGCAGGCCGAGGCGCTGGCGATGATCGCACGCGCCGCCGAAGGCTCGGCCCGCGATGGCCTGTCACTGCTCGACCAGGCGATCGCCCATGGCGGCGGCATCGTGGAAGCCGAGGCGGTGCGCAGCATGCTCGGCCTTGCCGATCGCGCCCGCATCGTCGATCTCTTCGGCCATGTGGTGCGCGGCGACGTGAAAGCGGCGCTGGAAGAGTTCGCCTGGCAGTACGAAGCGGGCGCCAGCCCGGCCGTCGTGCTGACCGATCTCGCCGACTTCACCCATCTCGTGACCAAGCTCAAATTCTCCGCTGAAGCGGCCAACGACCAGTCGCTGAGCGAGGTCGAGCGGGTGCGTGGCGCGGAATTCTCCGCCGCCGTCGCCGTGTCCACCCTGTCGCGGATCTGGCAGATGCTCTTGAAGGGCATACCGGAGACGGAGAATGCCGCACGTCCCGCGGGGGCCGCCGAAATGGTGCTGATCCGGCTGACGCATGCGGCCCACCTCCCCTCTCCGGAAGACGCCGCGCGCCGGCTGCTGGAGATGTCGGGCAGCGATGCCGGACGCCCTGCGCCCCGCGGGCCGGCCCCCGGCAATGGCAACGGCGCGGCCTCCTCCGCATCGCCGCAGGGCCAGAGCAGCATTCAGGCACGCGCCGGCGAACCGGTCACGCCCTCCCGGATGACGGCCAATGGCGCAGCCATGCTGCGCGCCGTGCCGGAAGCCGAGCTTCCCGCCGCGCAGGAGCGCGGAAACATCGACATCAAGCCGGCACCGGCCGAACCGGTTGTGCCGCTGCGCTCGGTCGCCGATATCGTCGATCTCTGCCAGAAGAACCGCGACATTCTCTTGAAGACGCTGGTGCGCAATTTCGTGCGTCTCGTGCGGCTCGAACCGGGCCGTCTGGAGATGAACGTTCCGGACGACGCGCCGAAAACGCTGGTGACCGATCTGCAGCGGCGGCTGGAAGAATGGACCGGCCTGCGCTGGATGGTGACGGTGAGCCGCGAGCCCGGCCAGCCGACGATGGTCGAGACCGAAGCGGCGGCGAAGGAGCAGCGCTTCAACGATGCGCGCCAGGACCCCGATGTCGCCGCTATCCTCGCCCGCTTTCCCGGATCGAAGATGGTCGATGTCCGCATCAAGGTGTCGGAGATCGAGCTGGACGAGACGCCCGAGGTCGCCGCTGTCGCCGAGTCCGAAGAGGGCGACATTCTTCCCGGCGACGATATCGAACATTAAGTGATCAGCAGAGGAGACGGACGATGCGCGACATCATGGGAATGATGGGCAAGGTCAAGGAAATGCAGGCCAAGATGGAGAAGCTTCAGGAGGAAATCGCCCTCCTTGAGGTGGACGGCACCTCCGGCGGCGGCCTCGTCACCGTCCGGCTCGATGGCAAGGGCATGCTGAAAAGCATCAAGATCGACCCATCCCTCTTCAAGGAGGACGACGTCGAGATCCTCGAGGATCTGATCGTTGCCGCGCACAAGGACGGCAAGGACAAGGCCGAGGCGATCACCGCGGAGAAGACCCGCGAACTGACCGCCGGCCTGCCGATCCCGCCCGGCATGAAGCTGCCGTTCTAGCGTCCGTCACGTTCATTGCGAGGCGGTCCGCTCAGGGCTCCGGCAGAAATGCCGGGCCGACCATGCGCACCTTGCGCGGAAGTCTGGGAATGTCGGTCTTCGTGCCGCGCAGGCTGACATTCATGAAAAGTCCCGTCATCGGCTCGTTTTCAAGGGCCGCGAGGACCGTCGGCTCTCCTGTTGGACTTGCCTCCGCGGCCGCCTCCGTCACCGTGGGCGAAGCGATTGCGGCGGGTGCCGGTCGCGCAACCGTCGACGACAGCCGGCTCATGTCGCAGGCCTTGGCCTCGGCTGCCATGCGATAAAGGCCAGCGGTGGCGAGATCGCCATAGCGCTTGCCCGACGACAGCGAAATCATATCCTTCGGGTCGCCCTGTCCGACGTCTTGGCGAAAGACGTCCATATCCGCAGTGTCGCAGATGGCCTTGCACTGCGCGGCCAGAGTCTCGCTCGAGGCGGGTGTCGCCGCAAAGCCGGAATTGGGCGTCGGGAAATAGTAGCCGTCGGACAGCCGCACGCAGAGCGTCGCGGCGCGCGTTACCGCGGATTCGGCCGCGACCTTGACCGGCTTGCGCACCACGGCGCGTTTCGGCTTCGGCTTGACCTCCTCCCGCACGGTGCGCATGACGGGCTTGCATGCGGATGGCAGGGCGGCCAGTTCGGCGCGCGCCTGCGCGATGCGGCCGGCGATTTCCCGGCAGGCAAAGCCGCCGCTTCCGATGGTGCAGGCGTGATTGCGTGCCATGGCCATGTTGGAGGCGATCTGGCGCTGGAGGCGCGACGCTTCGCTGCCCGACGGCGTACAGGTCTTCGCAAGGCTATGGCTTGCGGGTACCGCGACGAGGAGAAGGAGCGCGAGCCATCCCGCCTGCCGTCTGATCCTGTCTGCCGAAGCCATCCCATCTCTCCATCGCCAGCCTCACGGGCATGCCGAGGACATAGCCGAGAGGACGGCGTGCGCGAAGCGGATCCTTAAGGAATGGTTAAGGCGCGCGGGCATCCAGCTGGGCGCGGACGCGCGCGCTGATCGGGGCTGCACGGTAGCGGGCCCGCTCCTCCTCCGACAGGTTCGTGACCGAGGCTCCGAGCATATCCGGCATCGTGATCCTCGGCCCCTGAAATGCGTGATAGGTAACGGCATCGCCGATACCGAGCGTGCCCGGCCGCAGCACGCGGCAGTAGAAGCCGGGCCTTGCGACCCTGCGGAACCTGCGGGCGAAGCCGGGATCGTTCAGCCGCAGCGACAGCGTCGAGCAGGGGATGCGGGTGGAGGTAACCTCCAGGGTCACGCTCTCCGTCTCGAACCGGTCGCCGACGGCAATTATCCGACTATCGATCTGCGAAATCACGATGTTTTCGCCGAACAGGCCTGGCTCGATCCTGTGGCCGAGTTCGTCCGCCCATGCCGCCAGATCCAAAGAGCCGAGACCATAGACCGCCTGATCCGGTCCCCCGTGATATTTCCGATTGCAGACGGCATCGCCGGCGAGCCCCGCGGCATCGACGATGACGGTGCCGCCCTGCGGATGCTTGACGATGCCGGTCTTTGCCTTCTTGCCGTCGATGACGGCGGCAGGGCCGAGGCAGACGGCGTCGATCTTCATGGGCCCCTTCTTTCCTCCGCCCTTGCGGATCGTGGCAGCGCGATGCAAAGCATTTTCACTCGCGCCGCATATGGGGTAGAACGCGCCTCATGGCAAAGCGAGTCACCGGCCCCGAAATCGAAAAACTCATCCAGCTTCTGGCAAAGGTGCCGGGCCTCGGCCCGCGCTCGGCACGCAGGGCCGCGCTGCACCTCGTCAAGAAGAAGGACCAGCTGCTCGGACCGCTCGCCGATGCGATGGTCGAGGCGCACCGCAAGGTGCGGATCTGCTCCTGCTGCGGCAATGTGGACACGAGCGATCCGTGCAGCGTCTGCACGGATGCGCGGCGCGACCATAGCTGCATCATCGTGGTCGAGGATGTCGCCGATCTTTGGGCGCTGGAACGCACAGGCGCCATGAACACGGCTTATCATGTGCTCGGCGGCACGCTGTCGCCGCTCGATGGCGTCGGGCCCGACGATCTCAACATCCGCGGCCTGGTGGATCGCGTCGTCAAGGGCGAGGTGCGCGAGCTGATCATCGCCGTCAACGCCACGGTCGAGGGCCAGACCACGGCACATTACATCACCGACCAGCTCGACGGGCTGGACGTTCGCATCACCCGGCTTGCCCATGGCGTTCCCGTCGGGGGCGAGCTCGATTATCTCGACGACGGCACACTGACCGCGGCTTTGCGGGCGAGAACGGTTATCTGACATGACATTCCTAAAGCATCTCCGCCGTGCGGCACTCGCCGCCCTCCTCTGCGCTTCCACTGCCATTCCCGCGCTCGCCGCCTCCAGGACCGAGACCGAGGCCCAGTTCCGCCGCTGGCTGCAGACCGACCTCTGGCCGCAGGCACAGAAGGGCGGCATCTCCAAAAGCGCCTTCGACAAGGCCTTCGGGGACGTGAAGCTCGACTGGGACCTGCCGGACCTCGTGCCGCCCGGTTCCAGGCCGCAAGGCGAGCAGAAGCAGAGCCAGGCGGAATTCGCCTCGCCCGGCGCCTACTTCTCCGAAAAACGCCTGCAGGGGCTCGCCGCGACCGGCCGGAGCCTTGCCTCGACGCATGCCGCCACGCTGCGGCGGATCGAGAAGACCTATGGCGTGCCCGGGCCGATCGTGCTGGCGATCTGGGGCCGCGAATCGGGCTTTGGCCGGGCAAAGATCCCGCATCCGGTGCTCGATGTGCTGGCGACGAAGGCCTTCATGTCGACCCGCGGCGAGCTTTTCACCCGCGAGTTGATCTCCGCGCTGCACATCCTGGAAAGCGGCGACGTCAACGAGGCCGACATGCGCGGCTCGTGGGCGGGTGCCATGGGCCAGCCGCAGTTCCTGCCCTCGAGCTTCCTGCAATATGCCGTCGATTTCGACGGCGACGGGCGGCGCGACATCTGGAACTCGGTGCCGGACGTGCTCGGCTCCATCGCGCATTACCTGTCGGAAAAGGGTTGGCAGCGCGGGCGCGACTGGGGCTTCGAGGTCTCGATCCCGCAGAACGTTTCCTGCGCGCAGGAAGGGCCCGATCTCGCAAAGCCACTCGGGCAATGGGCCGCGACCGGCATCACCCGCATCTCGGGCAAGGCATTTCCCCGGAGCGAAGCGAAGGCCAGCGGCATGATGCTGGTACCGGCCGGCCGCCACGGGCCGGAATTTCTGGTGACGCCGAATTTCTACGTGATCAAGGAATATAACAATTCCGACCTTTATGCCCTCTTCATCGGCAATCTCGCCGACCGGATCGGCGCGAATGGCGGGGCCTTCCAGGGCAGCTGGGGCGATGTCGGCAAGATGCTGCGCTCGGACGTGCTGACCATGCAGAAGCGGCTGGAGGCGCAGGGCTACGACATCGGCAAGGCCGACGGGCTGGCCGGGTACAAGACCCGCCGCTCGCTCGGCCAGTGGCAGGAGAAGAATGGCCTTGCGGCGACCTGCTTCCCGGATGCGGGGCTGAAAGCGAAACTGCGATAGATCACACGGGTCAGTGGCCGATATCGACCTGCCGTTTGAACTGCTCGTATTCGTGCGGCAGGATGGTCTGGCGCTCGATCATGCGGTGAACATACGGTGCGTTTTCGCCGCGATGGAGTGCGCGGAGCTGTTCGTGGATCGCCGCGTCGTCCTGGGTGCGCCGCTGGTTGTGGCGGACATACTCGATCCATGTCGGCACGTGGTAGGTCTCCGTCCAGATCTCCGGCCGCTCCAGATCGCGCATCAGCGTCCATTGGCCGGCACCGTCGCGGATGCGGACGCGGCGGCGCTCCGTCATGATCGACAGGAACGCCTCGACGTCGGCCAGATCGATCTCGTAGTCGATCATCACGACGATCGGTCCGCTTCTCGGCTTCAGATCGAGCTTCAGCATCGGTTCGGTGAAACGCCCGAGCGGATCGAGATTGAGCGCCTTGAACTCCGGCAGGGCGAAACGCAGGCCCACAGCCGCGCCGAACAGCATGACGACCGCCGAGGCGACGAGAGCCGTCGAAGGGCCGTAGGCCTCCGCCGCCGCTCCCCAGACCCAGCTGCCGAGCGCCATGCCGCCGAACGTCGTGGTCTGGTAGAGCGACAGTGCCCGGGCAACCACCCAGCGCGGCGTGGAGAGCTGCACTGTCGTGTTGAACAGCGACAGGGCCAACACCCAGCCGGCACCCGACATGAGCATGGCCAGGCCCGTCACGATCTCCGACCGGCTGAGCGCGGCCATGACGGCGGACAGCGCAAAGCCGAGGAACGCGATGCGCACGATCGCTTCGCCGGCCAGACGCTCGCGCAGCCGGGCGCTGAGCAGCGCGCCGCCGATGGCCCCGATGCCGAAGGCGCCGAGCAGGACGCCATAGGTGAGCGGCCCGCCGGCCACGAGATCGCGGGCGACGAGCGGCAGGAGAGCGAGGATGGCGCTCGCGGAAAGGCCGAAGAGAAAGCCGCGCAGCATGACCTTGAGGATGTTCGGCGACATCGCGACGTAGCGCAGGCCCGCCCCCACGGCACGCGCCAGCGGCTCGCGCGGCAGCGCGTTCGGCGCCGGCGTCCGCTTCCAGCGCAGCAACGCCGTGATCAGCGCGAAATAGGTGAGCGTGTTCACAGCAAACGCTGCCGCCGCACCGGCTGCCGCCACGATGACGCCGCCGATGGCCGGGCCAACGCTGCGCGTCATGTTGAAGCCCATGCTGTTCAGCGACACGGCGCCCGGCAGGTCCTCGCGCGGCACCATGTCGCCGACGGAGGCCTGCCAGGCCGGGTTGTTCAGCGCCGTGCCGCAGCCGATGAGGAAAGTGAACATCAGCAGCAGCCACGGCGTGATGAGCCCGAACCAGGCGAACGCCGTCAGCAGCGCCGACACGACGAGCATGAAGACCTGCGCGACCAGCATGATCCGCCGCCGGTCGAAACTGTCGGCCAGTGCGCCGGAGATCAGCGAAAACAGCATGATGGGCAGCGTCACGGACGCCTGCACCAGGGCGACCATGTTCACCGAGGTGGAGATCGAGGTCATCATCCACGCCGCGCCGACGGACTGGATGAGGCCGCCGAAATTGGAGGCGAGGCTTGCGATCCAGATGATGCGGAACGTGTCGTGGCGGAAGGGTGCCAAGGGCGATGTTCGATCTGGCACGTCGGTCTCCTTCTTCACGCACGGTCCTGGCCGCAGATAGCCTTGCCGCACCCTGCGGGGGCACGACCGCAGTTCGGGGAACGGCATCGTCAGGCGGCTTGAGGTCCTCGAAGGCAATGTAGCCCGAAGGCCGCGGGCGGCAACCCGCACCGGCGGTCGAAATTCAGCAGTCGGTCCGCATCCGGCGCGGCGCTTGCAATTGCGGCGGATGCGGCGTATATGACGCTCAAATTCTTGATCGGTTGATGAAGAGTGGGCCCGCAAGGACCCGCTCTTTTTTATTACCATCATGACAGAACATGCATGACGGGAGACATCGCTTGTCCGACATCGACACGGCAGACATCCAGCAGGAACCGCGCCTGATCACCGAGACCGGGATCGATCGCCGCGTTGCCGACATCATCGAACCCGTGCTGATCCCGATGGGCTACCAGCTGGTGCGCGTTCGGCTTTCGGCCCAGAACGGCGCGACGCTGCAGATCATGGCCGAGCGCACCGACGGCACCATGACCGTGGAAGACTGCGAATCCGTCTCCACGGCGATCTCGCCGGTGCTCGACGTGGACGATCCGATCGGCAAGGCGTATCATCTGGAAGTATCCTCGCCGGGTATCGACCGGCCGATGGTGCGCAAGGGTGATTTCGTGCGGTGGACCGGCCATCTCGTCAAGTGCGAGACCTCGGTTCTCGTGGAGAACCGCAAGCGCTTCCGCGGCGTCATCCTCGGTGCGGACGCGGACGGCTTCACCATCGAGCGCGACCAGCCGGGTCCGGACGAGGCGCCGACCATCGTCGTGCCGTTTTCGGCACTGGCCGAAGCCAAGCTGATCCTGACGGACGAGCTGATCCGCGATGCGCTGACGGCCGACAAGAAGGCCAAGGCCGCACGCGAGGCGGCAAACGAGAATTTCGAAGAGCTCGACGGCGACGACGAGACCCCTTCGCAGGAATGATACGCGCCCGACCGGCGCTTCTCCACTGAAGCGCCGGCCGAGAGGCACCACCCGGACTATTCGACCTACGGAGACCTACCCCATGGCAGTCAGTGCTAACCGGCTCGAACTTCTGCAGATCGCGGATGCCGTCGCGCGCGAAAAGGTGATCGACCGCGAAATCGTGCTGGCCGCCATGGCCGACGCGATCCAGAAGGCGGCGCGCTCGCGCTACGGCTCGGAAAGCAACATCCGCGCCGACATCAACTCCAAGACCGGCGAGATCCGCCTGCAGCGTCTTCTGGAAGTGGTCGAGGTTGCCGAAGACTACGGCACGCAGATCCCGCTGGAACTGGCGCGCGACCGCAACCCGGACGCCAAGCTCGGCGACTTCATCGCCGATCCGCTGCCGCCGATGGATTTCGGCCGTATCGCCGCCCAGTCCGCCAAGCAGGTCATCGTCCAGAAGGTTCGCGAAGCCGAGCGTGACCGCCAGTTCGACGAATACAAGGACCGCATCGGCGAGATCGTCAACGGGACCGTCAAGCGCGTCGAATACGGCAACGTCATCGTGGACCTCGGCCGCGGCGAAGGCATCATCCGTCGCGACGAGATGATCCCGCGCGAAAACATGCGCTATGGCGACCGCGTCCGGTCCTATGTCTACGACGTGCGCCGCGAACAGCGCGGTCCGCAGATCTTCCTCTCGCGCACGCATCCGCAGTTCATGGTCAAGCTCTTCACCATGGAAGTGCCGGAGATCTACGACGGCATCATCCAGATCCGCTCGGTTGCCCGTGATCCGGGTTCGCGCGCCAAGATCGCCGTCATTTCCAATGACTCGTCGATCGATCCGGTCGGCGCCTGCGTCGGTATGCGCGGCAGCCGCGTCCAGGCCGTCGTCGGCGAGCTTCAGGGCGAGAAGATCGACATCATTCCGTGGAGCCAGGATCCGGCCTCCTTCATCGTCAATGCCCTGCAGCCGGCGGAAGTCGCCAAGGTCGTTCTGGACGAGGATGCAGAGCGCATCGAAGTCGTCGTGCCGGACGAGCAGCTGTCGCTGGCCATCGGCCGTCGCGGCCAGAACGTCCGTCTGGCATCGCAGCTGACCGGCTGGGACATCGACATCATGACGGAAGCCGAAGAGTCCGAGCGTCGCCAGAAGGAATTCAACGAGCGCACGAACCTCTTCATGGAATCGCTCGACGTGGACGAAATGGTTGGCCAGGTGCTGGCGTCGGAAGGCTTCGCGCAGGTCGAGGAACTCGCCTATGCCGAACTCGACGAGATCGCCTCGATCGAGGGCTTCGACGAGGAGACCGCCAGCGAGATCCAGACGCGTGCCCGCGAATATCTCGACAAGCTGGAAGCCGAGATGGACGAGAAGCGCAAGGCGCTGGGCGTCGAGGACGAGCTGCGCACGATCAACGGCATGACCGGGCAGATGCTGGTGGCGCTCGGCCAGGACGGCATCAAGACCATGGAAGACTTCGCAGGCTGTGCAGCCGACGACCTCGTCGGCTGGTCGGAGCGCAAGGACGGCGAGACCAAGCGTTTCGAAGGCCTCTTCTCCAAGCTGGAAATTTCGCGCACGGAAGCGGAAACCATGATCCTCCAGGCGCGCCTCGCTGCGGGCTGGATTACGGAGGAAGACCTTGCACGCGAGACCGAGGCACTCCAGATAACGGAAGGTGCCGAGGAGGACGAGGCGGAAGCCGCGTCCTGATCCCCATGAATTCCGTACCCAACCCGCCAGACATGGCACCGGACGATGTGAACGTCCCCGTGGAGGACGACGACCTGCCGCTCAACGGGCGCATGTGCATCGTCACCCGCACGAGCGGCCCGGCCGATGACGGCCTGATCCGCTTCGTCGCGGGGCCGGACGGCCGGGTGGTTGCGGACCTGAAACGCCAGCTGCCGGGTCGCGGCTGCTGGGTCACCGCCGAGCGGGCGGTTCTGGAGACGGCGATCAAGCGCAAGCTTTTTGCGCGGGCGCTGAAGACGGCGGAGGCCAAGCCCGGCCCCGAGCTTCTGGACGAGGTCGACAGGCTTCTCGTCCAACAGCTCGTCGGCATGATGAACATGGCGCGCAAGGCCGCGCAGTTCATCACCGGGTCTTCGAAGGTGGAACAGGCGGTTCGCGGCATGGCGGCCCTCGCCACGTTCCACGCCACCACGGCCGCACCCGACGGCGTGCGGAAAATCGACCAGGCGCGCAAGGCCATGAGCTTTGTCGCCGATGACGGCGAGCAGATACCCACCTTCCGCTTCTTCACCGGAGAGGAATTGGATACGTTGCTCGGAAGTAATTCTTTTATCCATGCCGCAGCGCTTGCAGGGCAGGCGGGTGAGGGTGTAGTGAAGCGCGCAAACATGCTGGAAAGATACCGGGGCGACGTGTCCCCCCGTGCCTTCGGCGACGCTTCCCAGCCGACATTATGACGCGGGACACCGGCCACGGCCGTGACGACCGCAATACGGTAAGACGACAATCGAACGACGGGGTCTGGTGATACGCATCCGGCTTCGATCTTAGGAACGGAACGGAATGACCGATAACAACGACGACAAGACCCTGAGCGGAGCCGGCAAGAAGACTCTGACGCTGCGCCCCTCCGGCGTGAGCCAGGGCACGGTCCGCCAGGACATGGGCCGCGGCCGCACGAAGGCTGTCGTGGTCGAAACCCGCAAGCGCCGCCCCACACGGCCGGAAGACGAGAAGCCGGTCGCACCGATCGCCTCGGCTCCCGTTCGTGCGCCGCAGCCGCGCCCGCCGGAAACGCGCCCCATGCAGCAGACCACGGTTCGCCCGCAGCCCCAGGCGCCGCGGCCCGATCCGGCACGTCCACGCACCGGCGTCGTCCTGAACCAGCTGTCTGCCGGTGAAATCGATGCGCGCCGCCGCGCACTCGCCGAAGCGCAGATCCGCGATGCCGAGGAAGCCAAGGCGCGCGCCGCTGCCGAAGAGAAGCGCAAGATCGAGGAAGCCGAGCGCCTGAAGCGCGAAGCCGAGGAAGCCGCCCGCCGCGAAGCGGAAGAGGCTGCCCGTCCCGCCGCCGAGCGCGAAGCCGAGAAGGTAGCGCTGGCCGCTGCCGCCGAAGCCGAAAAGGCAGCGGCCGCCGCAGCTGCGGCTGCGCCGCCGGTCGTCGAACGCCCGGCGCCCGTCATCACGACGGACGCGAACGGCGTGCGCACGCGCCGCACCAACGAGGCCGAGGAAACCCGCCCTGCCCGTCCGGGCGCGGTGCCGGTTCGCGGCAAGCCCGTGCGTCCCGAGCCTGCCAAGGCTCCCGCACGTCCGAAGACCGAGGAAGAGCGCCGCAAGGGCAAGCTGACGCTGACGGCAGCGCTGGATGACGACGGCAATGCCCGTGGTCGCTCGCTCGCGGCCATGCGTCGCCGGCAGGAGAAGTTCCGCCGCAGCCAGATGCAGGAAACGCGCGAGAAGGTCATGCGCGAGGTCATCCTGCCGGAAACCATCACCATTCAGGAACTGTCGCAGCGCATGTCCGAACGTGCCGTCGACGTCATCAAGTACCTGATGAAGGACGGCCAGATGATGAAGCCCGGCGACGTCATCGACGCCGATCTCGCCGAGATCATCGCCGCCGAATTCGGCCACACCGTCAAGCGCGTGTCGGAATCCGACGTTGAAGAAGGCATCTTCAACCAGGCCGACGACGCCGGCGAAATGGTGTCGCGTCCTCCGGTCGTGACCATCATGGGCCATGTCGACCACGGCAAGACCTCGCTGCTCGACGCCATCCGCCAGACGAGCGTCGTCTCGGGTGAAGCCGGCGGCATCACGCAGCATATCGGTGCCTATCAGGTCGAACAGAACGGCCAGAAGATCACCTTCATCGACACGCCCGGCCACGCCGCCTTCACGGCCATGCGTGCCCGTGGTGCGCAGGCAACCGACATCGCGATCCTCGTGGTCGCGGCCGACGACAGCGTTATGCCGCAGACGATCGAGTCCATCAGCCACGCCAAGGCTGCCGACGTTCCGATCATCGTGGCGATCAACAAGATCGACAAGCACGAAGCCAACCCGGACAAGGTGCGCCAGCAGCTGCTGCAGCACGAAGTGTTCGTGGAATCGCTCGGCGGTGAAGTTCTCGACGTCGAAGTGTCGGCCAAGAACAAGGTCAACCTCGACAAGCTGCTCGAGGCGATCCTGCTGCAGGCCGAAATCCTCGACCTCAAGGCCGATCCGAGCCGGACGGCCGAAGGTATCGTCATCGAAGCCCAGCTCGATCGCGGTCGTGGCTCGGTCGCCACCGTCCTCGTCCAGAAGGGCACGCTGAAGCCCGGCCAGATCATCGTTGCCGGCGACCAGTGGGGCCGCGTGCGCGCGCTCGTCACGGACAAGGGCGACCATGTCAAGGAAGCCGGTCCGGCGACCCCGGTCGAAGTCCTCGGCCTCTCGGGAACGCCGGCTGCCGGCGATCGCTTCGCCGTCGTCGAGAACGAAGGCCGTGCCCGCGAGATCTCCGAGTACCGCCAGCGCCTGACGCGCGACAAGGCAGTCGCCCGCCAGTCCGGCCAGCGCGGTTCGCTCGAGCAGATGATGAGCAAGCTGCAGAACACCGGGTTCAAGGAGTTCCCGCTGGTCATCAAGGGCGACGTGCAGGGTTCGGTCGAAGCCATTATCGGCGCGCTCGATCGTCTGGGCACCGACGAAGTTCGCGCCCGCATCGTTCATTCGGGCGCCGGTGCGATCACCGAGTCGGATATCGCGCTGGCGGAATCGTCGGATGCCGCGATCATCGGCTTCAACGTTCGTGCCAACGTCCAGGCACGCCAGGCGTCCGAGCGTTCGGGCATCGAGATCCGCTACTACAACATCATCTACGACCTGGTGGATGACGTGAAGGCAGCGATGTCGGGCCTGCTCTCGCCGGAGCGCCGCGAAACCTTCCTCGGCAATGCCGAAATCCTGGAAGTGTTCAACATCACCAAGACCGGCAAGGTCGCGGGTTGCCGCGTGGTCGAGGGCAAGGTCGAGCGTGGTGCGGGCGTCCGCCTCGTGCGCGACAACGTCGTCATCCACGAAGGCAAGCTCAAGACGCTCAAGCGCTTCAAGGACGAAGTGTCCGAAGTGCCGGTCGGTCAGGAATGCGGCATGGCCTTCGAGAACTACGAGGACATCCGCGCCGGCGACACCATCGAGTGCTTCCGCGTGGAGCACATCACCCGCACGCTGTAAGGCGCGGGTGGATCGCAGATTTGAAAATGGCGGCTTCGGCCGCCATTTTCGTGTCCGGTCGCCTCAGATCTGGCGGCCGAGCTTCGCATCGACCGACTGGGCGTTCGAGCCGCGGATGGCGAAATAGAGGAAGATCGCCGCCCACAAAATCGATTTCTCGGCACCGGCCAGCCCCTCGGCCTTGACGATGCCGTGGAAATAGACGGTGACGAGAAGAACGATCATCGAGGCGAAGGCCGCAGGCCGCGTAAAGAGGCCGATGGCGACGAGAATGCCGCCGAAGAACTCGGTGGCGGCGAGCAGCGGCGACCAGAAGACGCCGGGATAGAAGCCCAGACCCTCGACCATGCCGACGGCGCCGAAGGGGTTGGTGATCTTGCCGAAGCCGTGGGTGACGAGAAGAGCGCCGGCGGCGACGCGCAGGACGGTTTCCGCCGTCGTATCGAAGGGACGATAGAGGCGCTGGAGGGACGGGAAGATCGGCCGCGGGCGGCCGGTAACGAGATCGGTCATAAAACGGGCTCCTGGGTTCGGGGCAAACGACGTGCCCTCCCCCTCTTCCCGCAGTTGATCGTCACCGCAAGCCATGCCGTCGAAAAACCTGAGACTTCAGGTTAACATTTGCGTGAAAGTTCCGGTCGAAAACCGGGCGGACCCTGCGCGAACCGTTTCGGTCCGCCCGGGAATGCAGTAAGCCTCGTCCGCAACCACACCGCCCAAGGAGCCGGGTCATGAGCCAGGGAAAACCCCGTGTCAGCATTCTCTATTGCACGCAGTGCAACTGGCTTCTGCGCTCCGGCTGGATGGCGCAGGAGTTGCTGCAGACCTTTCCGGACGCGCTGGGCGAAGTCGCACTTGTCCCGGGTACCGGTGGAAACTTCGAAATCCATGTCGATGAGACTCTGATCTGGGAGCGCAAGCGCGATGGCGGCTTCCCCGGCCCCAAGGAACTGAAGCAGCGGGTGCGGGACATTATCGCGCCCGAGCGCGATCTCGGACATACGGATCGGCCTGCCTCTTGAGCCTCGCAGCCCTCACCGGCGTCTTTGCCGCCGCCTTCCTGTCGGCCACGCTTCTGTTCGGCCTTTCCGAAGCCGCCGTCATCGCCGCCCTTCAGGATCCGAACCTGCCACGCGGCTTTGTTTTTCTGGTCGCAACGGCCGGCAATGTGCTGGGTGCCGTCGTCAACTTCGTCCTCGGCCGCTTCTTCCTGCGGTTCGAGGGGCGACGATGGTTTCCGGTGTCGCAGAAAGGTCGCGCGCGGGCGGAGGCCATCTTCCGAAGATACGGCCAGCCGGTGCTGCTTCTCTCCTGGATGCCCGTCATCGGCGACCCGCTGACGCTGGCAGCCGGCCTGCTGCGCATGCCGTGGCTGCCGTTCCTGATCTATGTCGCCCTCGGCAAGGCGGCGCGCTATGCCGTGCTGGTCTGGGCATTCGGATAAGGCGGCCCCTTTAACCGCCTCGCGCTTTTTCCGCCGCGCCCCGCGCGTATGCCTGTGATACGGCACGGCTTTGCGATATTCCTGCCTGCAACACATCGCAGACGCAGGAGAGCCGCGACATGAGCCTGAAATTCGGAACCAGCGGACTGCGTGGTCTGTCCGTCGATCTCGAGGGTCCGGCCGCCGCGCTCTATGCCACGGCCTTTGCGCATTATCTGCTCTCCACCGGCCAGGCGAGGCCCGGCGATACCGTCCTCATCGCCCGGGATTTCCGCGCGTCCAGCCCGGCGATCTCGGCGATTGCCGCGGGCGCGCTTCTGCGCTCCGGCCTGACCGTTCTCGACTGCGGCACCGTGCCGACGCCGGCGCTGGCGCTGCAGGCGCTCGCCACGCGGTCCGCGGCCCTGATGGTCACCGGCTCGCATATCCCCGCCGACCGCAACGGCATCAAGTTCTACCGCCCGGACGGCGAGATCGCCAAGGCGGACGAAGAGGCGATCACCGCGGCGGCGGATCGGCTTCGCGCCAGCCAGACCGTGATCGATGTCACGCCGGCAGACGTGCCGACCATCGCGGCCACGGTGCGCGATCTCTTCGTCGCCCGCAATGTGCGCCTCCTGCCCGATCGCGCGCTCTCCGGTCTGCGGGTCGGCGTCTACCAGCACTCCACGGTCGCGCGCGACCTCTTCGTCGAGGTTCTCGCACATTACGGCGCCGACGTCGTGCCGCTCGGACGCTCGGAGACCTTCATTCCGGTGGATACCGAAGCGGTCTCCCCGGAGACCGTCACGGCCTTGCGCGGCTGGGCGCGCGAACATCGGCTCGACGCGATCGTTTCTGCGGATGGGGACGGCGACCGCCCTCTCGTCGGCAACGAGGCCGGCGAGCCGATCCGGGGGGATCTTCTCGGTCTGATCGCCGCCGAATTCCTCGGCGCCACCGTCGCGGTCACGCCGGTCACCTCGAATTCCGGGCTGGAGCGCCGCGGGACGACCGAGATCCTGCGGACGCGCGTCGGCTCTCCCTTCGTCATCGCGGGCATGCAGGACGCGGCGAAGGCCGGACATGCGCGTGTGGTCGGCTTCGAGGCCAATGGCGGAACGCTGACGGGAAGCACCGTGACGGTGAACGGCACCACGCTTGCCGCCCTTCCAACCCGCGACTGCTTCCTGCCGGTGCTGGCGATCCTCTCCGAGGCTGCGGAGCGCCGTCAGCCGCTGTCGGCCATCGTCGGCCGCTACAACCTTCCCATCGCCCTCAGCGACCGTCTGGAGCGGTTTCCGGTGGAAACCAGTCAGGCTTTGATGGCACATCTCCGGAGCAGCCCTGCAGCGCTTGCGGCCTTCCTGGAGCCGCTCGGCGTGCCCACGTCCGTCAGCGATATCGACGGTCTGCGCGTGACGCTTGGGGACGAAAGCATCGTCCATCTCCGCCCCTCCGGCAATGCGCCGGAAATGCGCTGCTACGTCGAAGCGGAGACGGAAGCCAAGGCTGTCGCCTTGCTAACCGCCGGCCTTGCCCGCATTCGCGCCTGGGCCGACCAGGCAGGCTCAGGACGGGCGATGGAGCCCGGTAAAGCCACAGAATGAAAAGATAGCGAATACAGCACCTTAGCCGAGGTGTCGTGAATTCTTCAAAATCGCTGTTGACACTTGACGCCCGGCCTTTTACATCCCCGCTCGTCGCCCAGATGGCGGAATTGGTAGACGCGCCAGCTTCAGGTGCTGGTACCCGAAAGGGTGTGGAGGTTCGAGTCCTCTTCTGGGCACCAAATTCCCGAAAACTACCCATAAAGCCCTGCTCGCGCAGGGCTTTTGGCGTTTCGGGACATGGATGGACGAGAATACGGATGTCGACGGGCCGTGCCTGCGTCGGGGTCCTACGGGCTATGAACCACGTGCGCGCGCCCTGCCGCACGGCATGTCACAAAACTCTTACTTTTCATCGTGCAGAAGTCACGCTTCTCAGCCGGCGAGATTTCGCATCTTCTTGAACATGTTTCCATGATTCGCGGCGCGACCGTTTGCACCTCGGAGGGAACGCGTCGAGCTTCATGATCAAGCGAAGGGGGTGTCGTGATGGGGAAAAACGATAACGTTGAAAACTGGGCCGTGCTGCGGGCGCAGCAGATCCTGATGCGGGAGGGCATGGACCTTGCCGTGTCGGCCCGCGATGCGAATACGGGGGCGGTTCGCGCCAAGGGAAAGCTTCTGGCCATGGCGATCGCCGCATCGCTGATGGAGGCATCCGCCTCCTCCCTGCGAGCCGAGGGGACCTCCCAGGGCGCCGTTCGCCATATGTAACGCCCGGCATCGCGTCCGGGCGCCACCGCTGCGGTAGCGCGTCGTTCTGACGTCGCGTCGATACGCGGCTATCGGGCCACAGATCTAGCGATGTCGAGACGGGCACGACACAGCTACAGTTCGCCTTCCTGCAGAGGGAGGGAGCCTTCATGTCGTTTCTATCGGATATGGCGCTCGAGCAAACGGAGATCGATATCGTCTATCGGGCGCTCGATCTCTGGTGTCGGGAGATCGGCGTGCCCATCGACAGCACGGACGGCCGCGATGTCGCGACCGTGCTGCTCGCTCTCTACAAGACGGGCCATACGACCGAGACGGCGCTTCTGGCGGCGATGCGCAGGATCGATCCCGATGGGCCGATCCCCGCATCTCCTTAAAGCATGCCCGACTCCCGAAGCCGCGTTACAGTTCGGTCGACAGGTCTCAGTTGTTGGTGACGGGCTTGGAGCGCATGCGCGACACGGTCTCGCGTTCCGCGCGCTTGCAGCGCATGGGCGGCAGTCCGCGATCCATCAGGTCCATATCCTCCAGCACCATGTCGCCCATCTTCTTGAAGGCGCTGTCGAGGGCCCCTGCCCGGTGCGCGGACCGCAGGAAACCAGGCAGGCTGCGGACCTTGTGGTCGAGCGGCAGCGGCTCTTCGGGAAAGACATCGCTGGCCGCGACGATATGGCCCGCTTCGACGGCGGCCATCAGATCGTCGAAATCCACCACATTGGCGCGGCTCAGCAGAATGAAGGCGGCGCCCTTCCTCATCCTTGCGAAGGCCTGCGCATTCAGGAAATTCTCATTCTCGCTGGTCACGGCCGCCACGACGAAGATGAAATCGCTTTCGGACAGCACGGTGTCGAGATCTGCCGGAATGACGCCGTTGTCCTTGAGAATCGAGGCGGGCAGCCAGGGATCGAACACACGCGTGACCGTCCGGAAGCCGGTGAGCACCCGGTTCAGCGCCTTGCCGAGATCGCCGAAGCCGATGATACCGACGTTGGAACCGCTCAAAAGCCGTGCCGTCCGGTTGCCGTCTCCGCCCCAGAGCTCGCGCCCTTCCCGGAAGTCGAGATCGGCATCGACCAAGCCGCGCGCAATGCCGAGCGCCATCGCAAGGCCCAGTTCCGCGACCGGCTCGGCAAAGACCTGCCCGGTGGTGACGACATGAATGCCGCGCTCGAACAGCACGTCATAGGGCATATTGTTGATCAGGTTGCTTTCCACATTGAGGACGCAGCGCAGCTGCGGCATCCGCGCGAGCGTCGCGGCATCGAGCGGCGGCTGGCCGAGCACGTAGCGCGCCGCTCCCAGAATATCGCCATCGAGGCTCGCCACCGTATCGGCCTCCACCTCCACGATCCGATATCGGTCGTGGAGAACGCCGAGGGCTTCCGGCGTGAAAATCAGATCGAGCGTTCGCGGCTCGGGCGCGCTGATCACCAGCGGCTTTTCGTTCTTGGACATTCGCATTCCTCCCGCATCATTCCGGCCCTGTCTCCTCGCGGTCCAGCCTCACAGGGCAGAGGTCGGACAGTCGCTCAAACCTCCCGCGGTTGACGACGACCCTGCGTATCAGACGAAAAGCGTGGAGGACATCGGGGGATTGCGTCAATAATTGAAGCCGCGAAGCTGCCGGTAGTTCGACGGCGGCAGGCGGGGAGAGACAAACTCCGGGCCGCCATCGCGGCTGCAGACGTTGACCGTGTGACAACGCGGCCCCCGACTGGGCAGGATATTGCCCTGCGCGCGATCGATCAGGGCCTGCTCGCAGCGCAGATTGCTGGTCGTGCCGATCGGATCGAGTGGCTCGACGCCGGGCAGGCTGTCGAAGGTGACGACCGGCTGTTGCGATTGTGCGGCAACCGGCATCGCCATCGCGCCCAGCGCGGCCAGGAGGCCGACAAGAACGATGGATCCGTTTCGCATGCCTGCTCGTTCCATGGCTCACGCCCCTTTCGCCCATCATCTGGCAGCCAAGCGAACGCTATCGCATCGGGGCCGGTTCCGCGTTATACCGCCTGCGCATTCCACCGGTTGCGGCACCACCTCGGTGACAGCCCCGACCGTCGATAATGGCCGGCAGCCTGCCCATCGGGCAGGATGATGATGTGGGGAATTTCATGCCGAATACAATACGGTTTCACGAAGGTGATATCGCCGCCGAGGACGCCGCCCGCTACAAGGGCGCGATCGCGGTGGATACCGAGACGCTCGGCCTCGTGCCGCGTCGCGATCGTCTCTGCCTCGTGCAGCTTTCGCCGGGCGACGGAACGGCCGATATCGTGCAGATCGCGCCGGGCCAGACGACAGCGCCCCACCTTGTGCACATGCTGGCCGATCCGGCGCGGCAGAAGATCTTTCATTATGGCCGTTTCGATATCGCCGTGCTCTTCCACACCTTCGGGGTCACCACGACGCCGGTGTTCTGCACGAAGATCGCCTCACGCCTCGCGCGCACCTATACGGACCGACACGGCCTGAAGGACAATCTGAAGGAAATGCTGGAGGTCGATATCTCCAAGCAGCAGCAATCGTCCGACTGGGCCGCCGCGACGCTGACGCCAGCACAGCTGGACTATGCCGCCTCCGACGTGCTGCACCTGCATGCGCTCCGCGACAAGCTGAACCAGCGGCTGATGCGCGACGGGCGGATCGACCATGCGGAGGCATGTTTCGCCTTCCTGCCCACCCGCGCAAAGCTCGACCTCATCGGCTGGGAGGCCACGGATATCTTCGCGCACAGCTGAAGCGGCCATCGCTACGTTTGTGAGGGCTTGCGCACCACGCCGAGGCGGGCGACGACCTCCTTGGGGATGCCGTAGCGCTCAATGGCATCGCGGTTGGAGCGCAGGCCGCAGATTTCGCGCTGAATGAAGAAGGACCAGACGGGGTCGGCCGCCGCATCCAGCAGCGCCTCGCGGCCCTCCGGCGTCGTTTCCGGGTCGCCGAGGCCCTGCAGCGCGGCGATCGCCTTTTCCACCCTTAACCCATGACGACCGAGCGCATCGGCGCGTTCGGCCATCAGCTCGTATTCGAGGATATCGAGGCCGCCCTGACCGGCGCCCCCGGGATTGCCGAACGATTGTGGCGGCCTGACCGACATTTCGGACCTCCTGCTTGCGTCTCGCCGTGCGGCCGGGCAGCCGTCATGCCTCCGCTGTCATTCCGGATCTGGGGATCGCGCCCCTGACCTGCAAGAGGTGCGGTACGCTCATCTCACCGGGCCTGCGCGCGAACCTCCTCGAACGACCAGTCCTTCAGCAGGCGACCGTCCTGCCAGACGGGCCGCAAATGGTTCTCGCGGCCGGCCAGCGCATCGAGCCGCACGGCCTCAAGGCCCGCCATGCCGGACACGACAGCCTGCCGGCCGGCTTTCGAGGCCTTGACGTTCATCGTGGCCGGGCGCTTCCAGACATCGTGCCAGCGGCCGCTCGTGTCCTGGCGCGCATTCGCCTTCATGGCGAAGGCATAGCTATCGCGGTTGACCTTCTGGAGAATGCCGCCCCCCATGGCGAAGGTCATGTTCTCCGCCGAATAGCCGAAGGCCTCCAGCCGGTTCAGGATCTGGTTCATGTCGGCGAGCGTGATGCCGTCGCCCTGGATCACCCGGACGCAACGGTCGAGAACCTTGAAGCCCTTGCGGTTCTGCGTCGTGCCGAAACGGTAGTCGAGTTGCTGCACCACCTGCACCGGGGTCTCGATCGGGTCGCCGCTGTCCGGCCGGATATAGACGGTGGCGCCGCTGGCCTTGACCGTGTCGCGCAGCTGCTTGCCCCAGATGAAGGATACGGCCTGATTGATGTCGTAGCTGTCGGACACAACGGCGAAAGCGCCGGAGGGCGCAAAGCGCGAGACCATGTTGGCATAGGCATCCGCCTCGCGGTCGCCGCCCCAGGCGGTCATGGTCGAGTGCTCGGAGGCGGGCATGGAACGCCCGGCCATGACGGCGCCATAGCAGCGGCGTGCGGTGAGGACGCCGGACAGCGTGTCCGTGCCGGTGAAGTGAACGAGATGGGCGGCACCGCCGATGCCGGCCTGCTCGAACGCGCCGACGCCGCGGGCACCGTAATCCAGCAGGCGCGAGGGCAGCAGAAGCTCGGGTTCGTCGGCCGTGCGCTCCAGCGCGTCGCGCAGCGCAAGCTTGACCTTGCGGACGTTGCTGGCAACGGTCGAGGGATACCAGACGGCGCGCAGCAGGGCCGTCTCGATATGCGAGGTCAGCCACCAGCAGGCAGGGTCCGTGTTGACGACCTGAACCAGCGGCACGCCCCGTCGCGTCAGGGTGCCCTCCGGCAGCGCCTCGATCCTCAGCGGCAGGTAACCGCCATGCGCGTTGACGATATGCGTCCAGCCGGCGCGGTCGAACGGCAGGCCGTGCGCCTGCGCCACCTCCTCGGCCTCGGCAACGTCGCTCATGGTCACCGGGCGGCTCAGCACATCCTTCAGGAAGATCTGGAGACCGAAGAACACCACGTCGATCAGATCGCTCCCGCCGCGTGTTTCGATATAGGAGGAGATCGCGGCTGTTTCCGGCGGATATTGCAGGAAATGGCTGAGCTTGTAGCTGTCGGTGTTGAGGATGAGATTCGCCCAGTTCATGTCGTTCGGCCTTCCGTCCATCGCGCGGCACGTGATCCGCAGTCCGGTAACGATATCGTAACCATATTGCGCTAATCTGGAGACATTCATGCCAAGCCGGCTCTTTTTCCGGCACGTGCTGCCTCCAGGTGTATCCTGTCGGGCATGCGCATGACGCGCCCATCGACATCGTGACACCGGCATGTTTGCCGCGCCTGAACCCGCCGGCCGGCAGGGCACATCCGTTCCCTGCGTCGCTTTTCAGCAATCGCACCCGGCCGAAGCCGGTTTATGGACGGAGACTGCCATGCAGACATCGACCGCCATCTCCCGGAGTGCAGCCGCAGCCTTGACCGATGGCGGGACGGCGAAGGACCGGCACGTGCTGCCGGCAGCGGCGACGAAGCGGTTCGATGCCATCCTCCATGTTATCGAGATCGTGCTGCGCGACATGGCGAATGCCGACCCGCCAACGCGCGTCGCGCTGGCACGCCTGACCGAAGCGCTGGCCCGCATCGTCGATTTCCCGCCGCAGCCGCAGGAAAGCCTGCGCGACTTCACCCGCCGGCTGGCCGCCCATATGGACGTTCTGCCGCCCGCCGCCCGCGCGCTGATCGAGAAGCAGCTGAACCAGCAGCCGCTGCTCGCGGCCTTGAAGATGCTGGTGGAAACGCTGCGCCCGGCGCTGACGCTCGATCTGCGGATCGACCTGCCGCTCACGCGCGACGGCCTCTGGCACCCGGATGCCGTTTCCGCCCTTTTTCCCGACGAGGACGAGCGACCCGCCTTTCGCCAGCCGACGATCCAGGCGCCGCTTCCCACCCGCATGGCCTTTTCGCAGGCGCCCGGCGTGGCACCCGGTGCGCCGCATCTGCAGCAGGCTCTGGGACAGGCCTTCTCGCCCGAGACGACGGCGCGGGCGCCCGCTGCAACAGGCAATCCGCCGCAGACCGCGGACGAACCCCTGCCGCCCCTGCGGGAGGCCACAGCGTTCCTCGCCTCCGACGCCCACGCGCTCGCGCAGGCCGTGGCCATCGCCCGGGGGCATGCCGCCGATGTCCTGATCGGCCTCGTCACGGACCGTCCGCCCGCCGACCTCGATCCGACCGGTGCAGGTATGGCCCAGCCCGACGTCGAGACGGCCGCTGCGGGAAGCTCGCCTGAAACTGGCACCGACGAGCCTTCCGACGCGCATCTCGCGAGCGTCGCAAGCCCGGACCAGCCGATCACGCCCCTGGCGGAGCCTCATTCTGCGTCACCGGAGCTCGTCGCCGCCGAAGGCCTTCAGCCTGCAACGGAGGAACAACCGCTTCGTTCTGGGCCTATGGCGTCCAAGCCAAGCGAGACGATCTCCAAAGGTGAGATCCCGGTCCTCGCACGGCCGTCCGACAATGTCGCCCGCCAGATACCGACCGGGGCGGAAACCGCAAGCGCCCTCCTGCAGCCGGAGGAAGAGGCAACAGGCCAGCCCATCGCGTCACCGTCGCTGCGTCCGACGCCCCGAACCGATGCATCGACCCGCGGCTTCGCAGCGGCGCCGGCCGTATCGACCACCGGCGCCGGCGAAGGGCGCGCGGTGGCACAGCCGGTCGCCGAAGAGCCTGCGACCGTCTCCGATCATCCGAATCCGAGACGATCCGAGAGGGCTCCTTCGACGAACAGCCAGTTATCGTTCGAACCGCAACAGACACCGCGCAGCGCCACGCCGATGCAGATGGACCGGACCGCTGCCGCCGGACCCTCCCCCTTGCAGGCGGGTGAAGCTGCGCGCAAGACCGCGACAGCTTCGGCCACAATGGCAAACCGCCTTGCCCCGCACGTGGCAGAAGGCCTGCCGCTTGCCACAGGCGAGCATCCGATCGAAGAGACGATCACGTTTCGCGTTCGCCCGATCCTGTCCGACCTGCCTGCCGCGCGATCGAGACAGGAGCAGGCGCCAACGCCACCGGCGGGAGACGTCACGGCGCGGTCCGCCGCGGCGGAGCATGATGGACAACGCGCGCGGCGGCCCGGTCTATCGCTGCTCGACGCAGATCGCAGCGGGGATGCGCATCGCTCGCGCGAACCGGGCGCCGCCGGGCTCGATCACCTCCTGCCCAAGGTGGAGATCGCCCTGATGACGACGGGTGCGCGCGAGGTCGCCAACACGATCGGCCAGCTCAATGAATGGGAGACGCTGTTCTACATGCTGTCCGGCAGCCTCGGCGAAACCTCCGAAGCGCCTGCGCCGCAGGAGGCCTCTCTCGCGCCCGAGCGACAGGATGAGACGGGCGGTGCGCGTCCGCCGATAGGCCATGGCGTCGAGAAGGACCTGCTGTCGGTCATCGACGAGGATCGCACGCCGCATGCGGCCGCTCCGCAGCCATCCGCCGAAGACGCACTTCCCGTGCCGCTTCTGCCGCGCGGTCTGGAGGCCGTCATCGCCCGTGAGACGATCGGTTATCCGTTCGTGCCCTACCTCCCCGTCGCCGATACCGGCAGCGTCGAGGTCGAAGAAGACGAGCCTCGCCGCCAGCGCCGCGAGAACGAGGCCGGCTTTTCCGAAGGCGAGGAGGACGGGAGCGGTGGACGCGAATCCGGCGCATCTTCGAAGCACGACGAGACACCCGGCGCCGAACCGTCCGAAGACAACGAGGACGGCGAGCGTCATGACGCCTACGATCTCTACCAGCGCCTTTCGGACCTGCCCTGATCGGCACAGACCGTCCGCTCCGTCACGACCCAACGTAAAAGGCCCGCGGCGATGTCTCGCCGCGGGCCTTTCGTTTCAAACCATGTTCGACGGAACCGTCGAACGGAGCAAGGATTACTCGTTGCCGCCGCGGTTCTTGAGGGCTGCACCCAGGATGTCGCCGAGCGACGCGCCGCTGTCGGACGAACCGAACTGTGCGACGGCTTCCTTCTCTTCGGCGATTTCCAGCGCCTTGATCGAAAGCATGACCTTGCGGTCCTTCTTGGAGAAGTTCGTGACGCGGGCGTCTACGGTCTGGCCGACCGAGAAACGCTCCGGACGCTGCTCGTCACGGTCGCGCGACAGGTCGGCACGACGGATGAACGAGGTGATGTCCTCGTGGTTGACGAGACGAACTTCGAGGCCACCGTCGTTGACGGCGATGACTTCGCACGAGACGACGGCGTTCTTGCGCAGTTCGCCGGACGTGGCGGCTTCGCCGACAGCATCCTTGCCGAGCTGCTTGATGCCGAGCGAGATGCGCTCCTTGTCGACGTCCACATCGAGAACGACGGCCTTGACCATGTCGCCCTTGTTATATTCCTCGATGACCTGCTCGCCCGGACGGTTCCAGTCGAGATCCGACAGGTGCACCATGCCATCGACGTCGCCGTCGAGACCGATGAACAGGCCGAATTCGGTCTTGTTCTTGACTTCGCCTTCAACTTCCGTGCCAGCCGGATGGCTGTGCGCGAAGGCCTGCCACGGATTCTCGAGCGTCTGCTTGAGGCCGAGCGAGATGCGGCGCTTGGTCGGATCGACTTCGAGAACGACAACGTCGACTTCCTGCGTCGTGGACAGGATCTTGCCGGGATGGACGTTCTTCTTGGTCCAGGACATTTCCGAGATGTGGATCAGGCCTTCGATGCCCGGCTCCAGCTCGACGAATGCACCGTAGTCGGTGATGTTGGTGACGGTACCGGAGATCTTCTTGCCGACCGGGTACTTCGCACCGATGCCATCCCACGGATCCGACTCAAGCTGCTTCATGCCGAGCGAGATACGGTGGGTTTCCTGGTTGATGCGGATGATCTGAACCTTGACCTGCTGGCCGATGTTCAGGATTTCCGACGGATGGTTGACGCGGCGCCATGCCATGTCGGTCACGTGCAGCAGACCATCGATGCCGCCGAGGTCGACGAACGCACCGTAATCGGTGATGTTCTTGACGACGCCGTCAACGACCTGGCCTTCTTCGAGGTTCTGAACGATTTCAGAACGCTGCTCGGCACGGGACTCTTCGAGAACCGTACGACGCGAAACCACGATGTTGCCGCGGCGCTTGTCCATCTTGAGGATTTCGAAGGGCTGCGGATTGTGCATGAGCGGGGTGACGTCGCGGATCGGGCGGATATCGACCTGGCTGCGCGGCAGGAAGGCAACGGCACCGTCCAGATCGACGGTGAAACCGCCCTTGACCTGGTTGAAGATGACGCCTTCGACGCGTTCGCCGGCTTCGAACTTCACTTCCAGGCGCATCCAGCTTTCTTCGCGGCGAGCCTTCTCGCGCGACAGAACGGCTTCGCCCAGAGCGTTTTCGATGCGCTCGACATAGACTTCGACTTCATCGCCGACCTTCAGCGTGCCGTCCTTGGCCTTCGCGCCGAATTCCTTCAGGGCGACGCGGCCTTCGACCTTGAGACCGACGTCGACGATCGCGACGTCCTTCTCGATGGCCGTGATCACACCCTTTGTGACGTAGCCTTCGGCCAGATCCTGCTGGGCGAAGGATTCCTGCAGCAACGCTGCGAAATCGTCGCGGGTGGGTTGTGCTTGAGACATGAATACTCCTGGTCGTGCCATGTGGCACGGGCGCCGGGGGTTTGCGTTGATCATATCCGATGACCCTCCGCTCCCGATCGCCACATAGGGCATCGTATCGGGAACAATTCCGGCGCGGGGACGGTCGGTTCGGACTGCTAGTGCGCTAACGCGGCGTCGATCACTGACTTCGCCGCTGAAAACGCCGCCTCTATACCCATTTCCGAGGTATCGATCAAGTGCGCGTCTTCGGCGGGGCGCAAGGGGCTGTCGGCGCGGCCCATGTCGCGCTCGTCGCGCTTGAGAATATCGGCGAGCACCGCAAGATAATCGGCGGGCACGCCGTGTCCCGTCATCTCGTCGAAGCGGCGCCGCGCACGCACCTCGGGCGAGGCCGTGACGAACAGTTTCACCTGCGCCTGCGGGCAAACGACGGTGCCGATATCGCGCCCGTCGAGCACCGTGCCGGGGATACGGCCGGAAAATGCCTTCTGCGCCTCGACCAGCGCGCGCCGGACCGCCGGCATCACCGCGATCTTCGAGGCGGCTTCGCCGATCTCGTGCGCCGCGAGGACGGAGCGATCGAGCCCGGCCAGGTCCACCTTGAACGCCATGGCCTCCGCCACCGCCTCGTCGTCGAGCGACAGGCCGGCATCGAGCAGCGCCTTGGCGGTCGCGCGATAGGTCAGCCCGGTATCCAGATGGTGAAAGCCGTAGGTTTCGGCGACCCGGCGCGAAAGCGTGCCCTTGCCCGCCGCAGCCGGTCCGTCGATCGCGATAATGAATGTCATGGTCTCACCTGAAAATGAATATGGTCGTCGTGACGCGCTGCGCGGCATCCCTGAAATCGAACGGCGTCATCCTCGACGCCGAGCCTTCTGGCAAGATGGGGCTCGATGAAGATCTTTTCCACACCGAGATCGGTCCCGCGCGTCGAAAGCCAGGAAACGGCGGCAGCGGTCCGGTCCTCGTCGAGCGGCAGACGCGCGAACATCGGCTGCAGCACATCGAGATCCCACCGGAAGCTCAACAGGTCGTGCCGCCCGGCGCAGGGAAGCACATCGCCGGGCTGCGGCGGCTCGAACGCGAAATATCCGAGCGGTGAGCGCGTGACCCCGTTCAAGGGCTCGCCGTCGGGTGCCCGATAGTAGAAGGCGACATCGAGCTTTCTGCCGTCGTTGTGGGAGAGATGCGGCAGAAGCGGGAAACCGCGAAAAAATGGAAAATTCGCATCCAGCGCCAGCGTGACGGTGCCGGGATACGTCGTCTCCATGTGGCGGGCGAGCGCGATCGCAGCCGTCTTCATGGCCGGCGTCACATAGTTGCGGTTGAGCGCGCAGAAGAGCGGCGACCGGACCGCCAGCGGCATATCCGCCTGCCCGCAGGACAGCGGCACCCGCCCGAAGAGCGGCGCGACCGACCATGTGAGGACGGTCGCCCCGGCATAGACGACGAGGAACATACAGAAGGTCACGACGCCCTTGCGTCTCCCGGCAAGACGCGCCAGCCCGAGCGAGACGAGATAGGCAAGGCCTCCGATCTGCGTCAGGGCGGTGAGGATAAGAACCATGAGGAAGCGCCAGAGAAAGATCATCATGGTTCCATCGTGAGGATATCGTGCGGTGTCCGACGCGCAGTCCGCCGTCCGGCACCGCCTTACAACCCCTTCCCGCGCAGGGAAACGGTCTCCATTCACGTTTTGGCTTTGACAGTTTCCGCCCTTACGATTAAGGGGACCGGCTAATTCATCTTAGGTTTACCGCCGGCATTCCGGCTGACGCCGGTTCGTCCGGCCGTTCAAGAGGCATTGACAGTGGCAAAAGCGGAACTCGGAACCAAGCGCATCGACCCGGAAACGGGACGCAAGTTCTATGACCTGAACAAGGACCCGATCGTGTCGCCGTACACCGGCAAGTCCTACCCGCTCTCCTTCTTCGAGGAGACTTCGGTCGCCAAGGTCATGGAAAAGGCTGCAGCCGAGGAAGAGGACGTCGCCGAAGTCGATACCGAGAACCCGGAGGTCGAACTCGTCTCCCTGGAAGAGGCCGACGAGGGCGCGAATGGCGACGACATCCCGGATCTGGGCGACGACGAAGTCGAGATCGACAATGACGACGACGATACCTTCCTCGAGGAAGACGAAGACGATGACAATGACGGCCTGTCCGACCTGATCGGCGTCAACGACGACGACGACGAAGTCTGATCGTTTCCACCATCGCACGCTTCGAGGCCTGCCTTTCCCCGCGAAAGGCAGGCCTTTTCTTTTTGGCCCGGACAGCGCTTTTCGACGCTATTTCAACAAAATGTCGATGCCACCGATTTTATGGCTTGCCATCTCCGGGAAGCGGAAGTAATAAGCCGCACCTGCCCGGCACGAAGCGCCTGGCGGCACCCGGAACCGGCCTTGCCGGACCCTTTATGGGGCTATAGCTCAGCTGGGAGAGCGCTTGCATGGCATGCAAGAGGTCAGCGGTTCGATCCCGCTTAGCTCCACCAAATCCTCTCCGATCAGAAAAATCATTGACGATTTCGCCTGGTCGCAGATGAGTGTCCCTAAAGCGATAGCTCGACCCAGACCGGCGCGTGGTCGCTGGTCTTGTCCCATCCCCTCACATGACGATCGACGCCGCAGGCGGTGAGATGGAGGGCGAGGTCGGGGCTGAGCAGGCAATGGTCGATGCGAAGGCCGGCGTTGCGGGCGAAGGCGTTGCGCAGATATTTCCAGAAGGTGAAAATCTGCTCGTCCGGATGCAGCGCGCGGACGGCGTCCGTCCAGCCGGTCGCGACGAGGTCTCGATAGGCCTTGCGGATCTCGGGGCGGAAAAGCGCATCGTCCTGCCATCGCGCGGGATTGTAGACGTCCAGATCCGTGGGCATGACGTTAAAGTCGCCGATGAGCGCGGCCGGCATGCCGAACTCCAGAAGCGTTTCGCCATAGCGCGTCAGGGAGCGGAACCAGTCGAGCTTCCGGGCGAATTTGGGTCCTGGATACGGATTGCCGTTCGGGGCATAGAGGCAGCCGACGATGACGCCGCCGGCGATGGCCTCGATATAGCGGCTTTCTGCGTCGTCGCCTCGGTCCGGCAGGCCGCGGCGGGCGAGAACGGGGATGGAACCGCGCGCGAGGATTGCCACACCGTTCCAGGCCTTCTGCCCATGCCAGACGGCACCATAGCCCGCCCTCTCCAGAGCCTTCTCCGGAAACCGGGCTTGCGGCGCTTTCAGCTCCTGCAGGCAGACGATATCTGGCCGGCTTTCCTTCAGCCAGCGAAGGAGAATGTCGAGCCGCCCGTTGATGCCGTTGACGTTATACGTCGCGATGCGCATGTGCTGTCGGGCTCCGATGTGGCTCGTTTCTGAAAATGCCGGCTGTCGCGCCGAGGCGTCAGTCGCCGTGGCGGTCGCCCTGGTCGCCCTCTCCGGGCCTTGCCGTCGTCTTCGCATCGTGGCGTGCGTCGGCCGATAGCGAGCGGCTGACATCGACACTTTCCGTGAAACGGCCTTGCGCAATCGCGACGGACATAGCGCTTGTCCGTGCCCGTATCGATCCATTCCCGGCCGGCCATGCCTTCTCCCCTTGGCGAACGATACCGGAGAACGCGATATCGGCCAAAAGGATGCGCGTCGCGGGCTCTTGCGCGAGATACGCATCACCATCGCTCCGCATCGGACGTGGCGTGATGCCAGACAGACATGCCGAGACACCACGCGGACGAACGGCCTAGACGAAGAGAGATCGGAAATACAGGCTTGGAAAGCTCCTCCAGAAACTGAAAAGCCTGCCGCGGGAGGAGGTGCGGCAGGCTTTCCAAAAGAACCGAACAGCGGCTGGGAGGAGGAGTGCCGCTATTCCTACAGGGGTCCGGGGAGGAGGATCGGAGCCCTGAAACTCGAAGGACGCGGGAGGAGGTGCGTGCTTCGATGAGGCTGATCATACGCGAAAACGGAAGATCCGAAAGTTGTTATATTGCAGTGCAGCTATGCGACGGAAGCATACCTCGTGCGATGAGGACGACGATAACGGCTAAATCTTCATCGTTTCCTATCACGACCTCCGCACATTTGGAGGTATCGGCCGAAAGGCGGGACCATTTCGAACAGTCTCTGCCGAAATGCGCGTCTCCCTCCTCGACCATCCCGATCTGCTTGCGACCAAAAAGGGTGGCGGAACGGGGCGGAAAACGTTATCGCTTGCTAACCAGAAGTGCCATGAGCCCGCGGTCGCAACCCCGCAGGAAATTCATTGCTCTTTCTGAAAAATCATACATTCTCGCGCAAACGAGAATTCAGCCGGTATTTCTGCAGGAGCGACTATGAACGCGAAGGCCCCCCATGCGATCGATATTTACGTTGGAGGTCGTGTTCGTGCGCGCCGGCTGATCCTCGGGATGAGCCAGACGGCGCTGGGCGACAGGCTGGGCATCACCTTCCAGCAGATCCAGAAGTACGAAAAGGGCGTGAACCGGATGGGCGCGAGCCGGCTGCAGGCCGCCGCCGATATTCTGAGCGTGCCGATCAGCTACTTCTTCCAGGACAATCCGAGCGACCAGACCCGCCCTGAGGCCGCCGATTTCGACGCGGTCAATGCGTTTCTGTCCACGCGCGAGGGCCTGTCGCTCAACAAGGCGTTCTCCTCCATCAAGAGCCCCGACATCCGCAAGACGGTCGTCGCCCTCGTGACCTCGCTGGCGCAGGGCGAAGAGGCTGCCGCCCGGCAGCCGGCGGATGCTTCCGCCGTGCAGGCGTCCGCCAACGCCTCCTGATGTGCCCGCTGCGGCTGCAGACCTTCGGCAATCTGGCGCTCAAGAGCCGGAGTGGCGAGGACCTCGCCTTTCCGCAGAAGGCCCTGTTGCTCGTCTGCATGCTGCGCCTGGGCGAACGTCCCGTGCTGCGACGGGACGAAGCCTCGGCCCTGCTCTGGCCGGAGGCGGACCGGGAGGCGCAGCAGATCAATCTGCGCAAGATGGTTTCGCGCATCCGCAAGGCGCAGCTTGCCTATCACAGCGTGATTCTCGATATCGACGATACGTCCATCACGCTGGGCGATGACGGGCAGCGGCTGGTCGTGGACGCCGCCTGCTTCCGGCAAGACGACACGTCGCTCGACACCATGCTGGCCCTGCTGCGGGAGCGCTTCCTCGGCGGCAAGCTGCCGGACGGCCCGTTGCGTCGCTGGGCCGATTTGCAGGTCGATACGCAATATCACCTTCTACGCGCGCGCCTGCTCGCCTCGCCTGGCGCGACGGCTGCCGGCCCGGATATCGCGGCGATGCGGGAGGCGGCCTTTCTGCTCCTCGAACACAACGTTCATGACGAGCCGGTGCGGTCGCTTCTGGAGGCCGACGCTCCGTCGTCACAGCCGGCGATGCGCGCGACCGCCGACGGGCAGGCCCCGCGATCGGCAGCCACGCCGAGAAGCACGGCAGTGGACACGCGCCGGCCCGTCTATGCCGAGGTCATGCCGCGCGTGCAGCGCGCGCTGACGGTGACGGCATCGCTACCGCGGCTGGCGCTGCTGCCACCGGCCTTGCGGGCCGGCGCGTCGCGAACGCTGACCGGCACGGTCGCCGCCCTCATCGACGACATCGCCATCAGCCTCTGCACCCTGCGCGACATCTCGATCGTCGCGCCCCACACCGCCAAACGGATCCAGGAAAGCAACGACAAGATCGCTATGCTGGAAACGCATGCCGTCTCCTATCTCGTGGATACGACCCTCTGCGCGGAAGGCCTGATGGTGCAGATCATCTTCGTGCCGCTCGATCGGGTCATCTGGGCGGAGCGCTTCGCCCTCGACGTTCCGTTTTCCTCGCATCGCAAGGTGATCGCCCGGATCATCGCGGACAGCATTGCCGCGGAGCTCAAGCGCAATCAGAACCCGCTGGTCGAGTACGAACACCATCCCGATGCCTATCGCGCCTATCTCTCCGGCGCCCGCCAGACGAAAGATCTCTCCCTGCCCTCCATTCGCGGTGCGCGGCGCGGCTTTCGCGAGGCGCTCCAGTATCGGCGGGACTTCGCACCGAGCTTCATCGGGCTCGCGCGCACCTATTCGCTGGAGTGGGTGCTGACGGCACGCGGCGACAAGAGCCTTCTCTTCAAGGCGGCGGATCATGCCCGGCTCGCCATCGCGCAGGATCCGGATGGCGCTGCCGGCTATAAGGAACTCGGCGTTGCCAAGCTGTATCTCGGCGATCTCGACGAAAGCCTCGAGGCCCTGGCGCGCGCGGAAGCGCTCAGCCCGCATTATGCCGATGCGATCTACAGCTATGCCGACTCGCTCGTTCATGCCTCGCGGCCCGACGAGGGGCTGCGCAAGATCCAGCGGGCGATCGAGCTCAATCCGCTCAGCCCCGACGATTATTTCTGGAGTGCGGCGGGCGCGAGCTACTTCGTCGGCCATTATCAGGATGCCATCGACTATATCGGCAGAATGTCCCACCCGTCCTCGGCCGACCGCCTGAGAGCGGCGGCCTTCGCCATGCTCGGCGACATCGCGATGGCGCGGCGCTACCGGCGCAAGGATCGTGAAGCCAACCCGCATTTCGACCTCGACCGCTGGCTCTCCGTTCTACCCATACGAGAAACCTGGCAGAAAGAGCTTTACCGTGAAGGCCTTTCACGGGCAGGATATTAACGGCAGAATCGCTTGTCGATCCTGCCGGGACAGCCACTTCCGTCCTCAACCAGAGGCGGCAATCGGTTGTCTTTTCATTCTCGCCATGAAGGAAATCGCATGTCCAAAACTGTTGTTTTCGGCTTCCCCGGGGATAGCCAGCTCTATGTCGCCGATGTCGAGGCGGGCACCGTCAAGCCGCTCGAGGACACGGATGGTCGAGCCGGCGAACTGCGTTCGTCGCGCGCGCCGTTCATCCGCGGCGTCGATATCGCCGTCGCACTCGATCCGGCCGACAAGGCCTTCTCCGGCCTCTTCGACTGACGCCATTGCGCCTTCAGAGCTTCAACAGACAGTGCACCGCGGCCGAGACCTTCGACCGCGTTGCACCTTTTCTTGCCGGTTACGGCATTACCCGGGTCGCCCGGCATACCGCGCTCGACCGGATCGGCATTCCCGTCTGGTGCGCCTACACGCCGAACGCCCGATCCATCGTCGTGGCGCAGGGCAAGGGCGCGACCGATGCGGATGCGCGGACCTCCGCCGTCATGGAAGCGCTGGAACGGGCGATCGGCTGCGATCCCGCCGTGGCGGTGACCAGAGCGAGCATGGCGGAGCTGACGCGGCGCGGACGGGCCTTGCATGCGCTGCCGGGATTGATCGCCTCCGGCCATGATCCGCTTTCGGCGGAAGACGAGACGGACTGGGTCGAGGGGCGGGATCTCGTCAGCGGCGAAACGGTCCTCGTGCCCTGGCAGGCCGTCGTCCTCGACCGGACGATCCACGACAGCCGCTACTGGCAATCCTCCGACGGGCTCGCCTCCGGCAACACGCATGAGGAGGCGATCCTGCATGGGCTGATGGAGCGCGTGGAACGCGATGCGCATGCCCTCTGGCAGTTGCGCCCGCAGGCGGCCCGGCAGGCGCGCTGCGTGGCGCCGTCCTGTTTCGACGATCCCACCATCTTAGACGCGGAACGCCGGATCGGCGATGCGGGGCTGACGCTGCGCCTGTTCGATGTCACGAGCGATCTCGGTCTTCCCTGCTTTGCCGCGTTTCTCGGGCCGGATGCGGCGCGTCTCGCGGGAAAGCGGCTGCGGCACGTCGATGTGACCTTCGGATGCGGCGCGCACCCCCTGCCCCGGCAGGCAGCCCTGCGGGCCATCACCGAATGCGCCCAGTCGCGCCTGACCTATATCAGCGGCGCGCGCGATGACGTGTTTCCCGCCGACTACGACCGACCCTTGGCGGAAAGCATCTGGCACGCGATGATGGCGGCACCCGTCACCCGCGCCTTTGCCAAGCGACCTGTGTGCACGCCCGAAACCCTGATCGGCCATCTCCACGGGCGGCGTGCCGGCTCGATGATCGCGGTGCGGCTCTCCCCTCCCGAGCTTCCCTTCGCCGTCGTCAAGGTTCTGGCGCCCGCGCTCGAAAATCCGGAGGGGAAGCGCCGGCAGCGATACGGGACGCGCGCGCTCCGCCAGACACTGGTGCAAGGATGAGACGAGCATGAAAGTTCTGTTTGTCGGGCCAACGCTGCCGGACGCCGCGCGATGCGCGCCCGGCCTCGACATCCGGCCGCCCGCCATCCAGGGCGATCTCTATCGCGCGGTGCGCGATGGCGCCGTCGTGATCGGGCTGGTCGATGGCGGGTTCGAATACACCGCCCCTGTCTGGCACAAGGAGATCCTCTACGCCTTGTCCGAGGGCGTCGCGGTTCTGGGTGCCGCCAGCATGGGCGCGCTGCGGGCGGCCGAGTGCCGGGCCTTCGGCATGGTCGGCATCGGAACAATCGCGCAGGCCTATGCCGACGGCACGCTGGTGGACGATGCCGATGTGGCGCAGCTTCACGCACCGGCCGAACTCGGCTGGGCGAGCCTGACCGAGCCTCTGGTCAATATCGTCGCCACGCTGCAGCAGCCCCATCTGCCGGCCGGCTTCACGCCGGACCTGTGCGACCGGATCGAAGCGGCCGCGCGCCAGCTGCATTTCAAGGAGCGGACCTGGGCGGCCATCGCCGATCGCATCGACTTTCCGGACGCAGGACTTCGCACGAAGCTCGAAAAGGACCTGAAGGCCAGCGCCTGCAACCGCAAGCGGGAGGATGCCCTGCTTCTGGTCGCAGCGATGACGGCGCATGCCGGCGAACGGTCGCCCGACCGGCCCGCTTGGGTCTTTCAGGAGACGACGCTCTGGCGCGACCTTCTGGACCGGGAAAATGCGAAACTGCTTATGTTTTGAAGGACCTCTACCCGCTCGTGACAAGTCACGCTTTGCATGTCACGGCAATGTCACGCGCGATTTCCTCCGTCAGCGTCTACAGTCATTCCGGGACAACGGAACGGCTTGGAACATGACACTCAGCAACCCGCACGCGGAACAGATCGACGTCGCTCACGCAGAGCGAGACCCTCAGGAAGTCCGGGCCCTCGCCCGGTTGATCGTGTTCGCCCGGCAGAATGCGATCGATCTCAATATGGAACATGCGGTGCATTGCCTCGATCTCGCTCTGCGATCGGTTCTGCAGGAAGGCGACAGCACCTTCGATGGTCTCGCCTTCCCCGATTCGAGCCTGCAGAGGCTGCGCGCACATTAATTGCCGTCGCGGCTTCGCCGTCGGGCAGGTACGAACGGACACTCTCGCCTCGGCCTCCGGCCGGGGCTTTCTTGTCTCTGGAGATCGGATATCGGTAATTCAGAGCCCCGCGCGGCGGCGCAGGCGGGCTTCCAACGCCGAGAGACCGTCGTAGATGAGAACGGCGAGCGCCCCGACGATCAGGCCGCCCTGGAGGATGAAGGCGAGGTTGTTGGACTGGAGGCCGGCGATGATGACCTCGCCCAGCGTCCGCGCCGCAACCGTGGAGCCGATCGTCGCCGTGGCGAGGCTGACGGTGATCGACAGCCGGATTCCGGCGAGAATGACGGGGGCTGCGAGCGGCAGCTCTACCCGGAACAGGCGCTGCCTGTCCGTCATGCCGGCGCCCTTTGCGGCCTCCATCACGGCTGGCGGCAGGGTGGTCAGCGCCGTCAGGGTGTTTTCGAAAATCGGCAGCAAACCATAGAGAAAAAGCGCCACCAGCGTCGGCTTCTCCCCGAAGCCGAGAGCGGGCACCGAAAGCGCGAGGACGGCGACCGGGGGAAAGGTCTGCCCGACATTGACAAGGCTGCGCGACAGGGGAAGGAACTCCGCCCCGAACGGCCGCGTCACGAGAATGGCGAGGGTGACCGCGACCAGAATGGCCGCCGTCGTGGCGATCGCGACGATGCGCAGGTGCAGCAGCGTCAAGGTGAAGAGGCTCCCCTGATTGTAGATCGCCGGCGCATTGTCTTGCACCAGCGGCCTCAGGATCGGTTCGAAGACCGCCGGCGCGAGGAGGAAGGTGAGAAGCGCGACGAGCAGCAGCGTCCGCAGGGCCAGCGGTATCCACGTGCCTGTCCGCGGTGCTTCCGCGGCGCGGCCGGTCTTTGCGGGAGACACCGTCATCGGCGCCTCGCGGCGCGGCGGACCAGGCCGTCGAGCGTGACGCGCCCGATCGGCTGGCCGTCGGCACTGGCAACGGGTGCCGCGTCCCGGCCGCTCCACAGGAGTTCGGCCAGCGCATCCCGCTGGCTCGTCGCAGCGGCGATGGCGGCGCCGTGCGCCTCCCCCGGCTCGGCGGCGGCACCCGCCGTCTCGATCGACAGCATGCGGAACGGACGCTCCGTGGCGCCGATCAGCGTTTCGACGAAACCGGTTGCGGGACGCTCCACAAGTTCGGCGGGCGGGCCGTATTGCACGAGTTCGCCCTTGTCCATGACGGCAATGCGATCTGCAAGGTGGAACGCCTCCTCCATGTCGTGCGTCACGAGAATGATGGTCGTGCCGAGCAACCGCTGGATCGCCAGCAGGTCCTCCTGCGCCTTGGCGCGGATGATCGGGTCGAGCGCGCCGAAAGGCTCGTCCATGAGGAGCACGTTCGGCTCTGCCGCCAGCGCGCGGGCAACGCCGACACGCTGCTGCTGGCCGCCCGAGAGTTCATGCGGAAAGCGGTCCGCGAAGGTCTCCGGATCGAGCTGGAAGAGCGCCAGCAGCTCGGCCACCTTGGCTTTGATGCGGGCGGCATCCCAGCCGAGCAACACAGGCACCGTTGCGATGTTTTCAGCCACCGTGCGGTGCGGAAACAGGCCGTGGCCCTGGATGGCGTAGCCGATGCGGCGGCGCAGCTCGAAGCCGGGAACGGCGCGGTTGTCCTCGCCATCCAGGCGGATCGTGCCCGAGGTCGGCTCGACCAGACGGTTGATCATGCGCAAGAGCGTCGTCTTGCCGGAACCGGAGGTCCCTACGATCACGGTCACCGTTCGCGGGTCGATGGTCATCGTCACATTGTTGACGACGGTGTTGTCGCCATATCGCTTGGTGATGCCGTCGATTTCGATCATGCGGTCCTGCCTGCGCGGTTGAGCGGCGCGTTGATCTCGATGAGGGCATCGAGGATGATGGCGGCGGCGAAGGCGAGCAGCACGGTCGGTACCGCGCCGAGCAGCACCAGATCCATGGCCGTCTGGCCGATACCCTGAAAGACGAAGACGCCGAAGCCGCCGCCGCCGATCAGCGCCGCGATGGTGGCCAGTCCGATATTCTGGACGAGGACGATGCGGATGCCGGTGAGGATGACCGGCAGGGCCAGGGGGAACTCGACCCGCAGCAGCCGCTGCGCGCCCGTCATGCCGATGCCGCGCGCGGCTTCGTTCGCCTCGCGGGGCACGCCCGCAAGCCCCACCACCGTGTTGGCGACGACGGGCAGCAGCGAATAGAGAAATAGCGCGACGAAAGCCGGTGCGGCGCCGATGCCGCGCACGCCGATCGAATAGGCGCCGGGCACGTTGACCGCGATCCAGCCGAGCGGCGCGATGAGAATGCCGAACAGCGCGATCGAGGGGATCGTCTGGATGAGGTTGAGGACGTTGAGCACGCCGGCCCGCAGAGGTCGCACCCGGTGACAGAGGATGCCGAGCGGCAGGCCGACCACGACGGCGGCAATCAGCGAACCGATCGCCAGCGTCACATGCTTGGCCGCTTCGGTCCAGAAGACATCCGCCCGCCCCGAATACTCTTTCAAAAGCGACAGCGCGTCCCACCGCCCGGAGGCCAGGACCGCGGCAAGCGCGCCGAGCGTCACGCCGAGGAGAAGCACGCGGACCGCGGGCTTCGGCTTCAACCGGGTGATGGCATCGGCCGCGAGCAGCAGGAAGGCGAAAAGAAGGACCCAGAAGCCGGATGCCGGGGAAACCCGCGCATAGGTGTTGCCCTCCGGCGTCAGAAAGCGCCCCGCCGTGCCGATGAGCAGCATCAGCCCGAGCACGCCCGCGGCGGCGACGCCAAGCCTCGCTGCGGCCGGGGTTCGAAGGAGCGCGAGGAGGGCCGCAACGACGAGCGCGATGATGAGCGCCATGCCCCAGCCGGACGGCAGGGATTCGAGGATGGACCGCGGACCACCCGGCACGATCCGGTTGGCGCGGAACGTCGCGAACGGCGCCAGAAGCGTGCCGACGCCCAAAAGGATGGCGATCAGGACACCGAGCTTGTCGAAGCGAATGCGCATGCCTCTCCTGACGTTGAGAAGGACGACCCGGCACGACAAGCCTGCTCGGGCTCCGGGACATGGGCTTTGTCGTGTGAGAACTTACAAGAGATGCGCAGGATGTCCGCCACCGTCGTTCGATGGCGGACCTGAAAAGACCGGGAGACGTTCGTCGCCCGGCCCTGTCGCTTACTTCAGAAAGCCGTTCTTTTTCAGGAAGTCCTCGGCCACGGCCTTGGCCGGCTCGCCGCCCACCTGCACGCGACCGTTGAGGTCCTGCAGGGTCACGAGATCGAGCTTTTCGAAGACGGGCTTCAGAAGCGTCTCGATCTCGGGGTTCTCCTTCAGTACGGCTTCGCGAATGATCGGCGCGGGCTGGTAGACCGGCTGGACGCCCTTGTCGTCTTCGAGAACGACGAGGCCGGACGGTGCGATGCCACCGTCGGTGCCGTAGACCATGGCTGCATTGGCGCCGTTCGTCTGGTTGGCGGCAGCGGCGATGGTGGCCGCAGTGTCGCCGCCCGACAGCGTGATCAGCTGGTCAGGCTTCAGCGTAAAGCCGTAGGTGATCTGGAAGGCTGGAAGGGCGGCGGCGGAATTGACGAATTCCGAGGAGGCCGCAAGCTTCACCGTGCCGCCATCCGTGACGTATTTGCCGAAGTCGGAGAAGGTCTTGACCTTGGCGCTGTCGGCAAGGTCCTTGCGGATCGCAACGGCCCAGGTGTTGTTGGCCGGCGACGGCGTCAGCCAGACGATCTTGTTGGCGTCGTAGTCGAGCTTCTTGGCCTCTTCATAGGCCTTGGCGGCATCCTTCCAGGCGGGGTCCTCGGCCTTTTCGAAGAAGAACGCGGCATTGCCCGTATATTCTGGATAGATGTCGATCTCGCCGGCGGTGATCGCCTTGCGCACGACCGGCGTCGCGCCGAGCTGCACGCGGTCCGTCGTCTTGATGCCGTTCGCATTCAGGACGGACAGGATGATGTTGCCGAGCACGCCACCTTCGGTATCGATCTTGGAGGACACGACGACCTCGGCCTGGGCCGCGGCGGAAAAGGACAGGACCGCGGCTGCCGCCGCGATGAGTGTAGACTTGAGACGCACGTGAATTCTCCCCTGATGGTAGCCTATCGTCCACGCGATGGCAGCGATCGTCGCGGCATAAGCTGCCATATGTGGCGACATCGGAGGAAAAACAGAGCGGTCGCAGGGCAAAATGCGACCGGTTCGTTTCAACGCAGCCTAAACGTGTATGCCGGGCGCTTCCTGCCCTGTCCGCTCGACATATTCGGTATATCCGCCACCATACTGATGGATGCCGTCCGGCGTCAGCTCCAGGACGCGGTTGGAGAGGGCGGCGAGAAAATGGCGGTCGTGCGAGACGAACAGCATCGTGCCCTCATAGGCCTGGAGCGCCTTGATCAGCATTTCCTTGGTGTCGAGGTCGAGGTGGTTGGTCGGCTCGTCGAGCACGAGGAAATTCGGCGGATCGAACAGCATGGCCGCCATGACGAGGCGCGCCTTTTCGCCGCCCGAGAGAACCCGGCAGCGCTTGTCGACGTCATCACCGGAAAATCCGAAGCAGCCCGACAGGGCCCGCAGCGGCGCCTGGCCGGCCTTGGGAAACTGCTCTTCCAGCCACTGCAGAACCGTGCTCTCGCCGTCGAGCAGATCCATCGCATGCTGTGCGAAATAGCCGAGCTTGACGCTGGCGCCGACCGTGACGGTGCCCTTGTCGGGCACCGTCGTTCCCGTCACGAGCTTCAGCAGCGTCGATTTTCCGGCACCGTTGATGCCCATGATGCACCAGCGCTCACGACGGCGCACCATGAAGTCGAGCCCGTCATAGATCGTCCTTGAACCGTAGGCCTTGTGGACCTGCTTGATGTTGACGACGTCCTCGCCCGAGCGCGGTGCCGGCAGGAAGTCGAAGGCGACCGTCTGGCGGCGCTTGGGCGGTTCGACGCGGTCAATCTTTTCGAGCTTCTTGACGCGGCTCTGGACCTGAGAGGCATGCGAGGCGCGCGCCTTGAAGCGCTCGATGAACTTGATTTCCTTGGCGAGCATGGCCTGCTGGCGCTCGAACTGCGCCTGCTGGTGCTTTTCGCTGAGCGCCCGCTGCTGCTCGTAGAAGCCGTAATCGCCGGAATAGCTGGTGAGCGAACCGCCATCGATCTCGATGATCTTGGTGACGATGCGGTTCATGAATTCGCGGTCGTGCGAGGTCATCAGCAGCGCGCCGTCATAGGTCTTCAGGAAGTTTTCGAGCCAGATCAGGCTTTCGAGATCCAGGTGGTTGCTCGGTTCGTCGAGCAGCATGACGTCCGGCCGCATCAGGAGAATGCGGGCGAGCGCCACACGCATCTTCCAGCCGCCCGAGAGCTTGCCGACATCGCCGTCCATCATCTCCTGGCTGAAGGACAGGCCGTCGAGCACCTCGCGGGCGCGGCCCTCGAGCGCATAGCCGTCGAGCTCCTCGTAGCGGGCCTGCACCTCGCCATAGCGCTCGATGATCGCATCCATCTCGTCCATGCGGTCGGGGTCCGACATGGCGGCCTCGAGCTCGCGCAGTTCGGCCGCCACGATGCTCACCGGCCCTGCCCCCTCCATCACCTCGGCGACGGCGCTGCGGCCGGACATCTCGCCGACATCCTGGTTGAAGTAACCGATCGTCACGTTCTTCTCGGTGGCGACCTGGCCTTCGTCGGGCAGTTCCGAGCCGGTGATCATGCGGAACAGGGTCGTCTTGCCCGCCCCGTTCGGGCCGACGAGGCCGATCTTCTCGCCCTTGTTGAGCGCCGCCGAAGCCTCGATGAAGAGGAGGCGATGGCTGTTCTGCTTGGAGATGTTTTCGATGCGGATCATGATCGGTCGGGCCCGGCTGCGTTGCGGGTCGCCTTATGGCACGGGATCGCCCTGTTGTCCCGGCTTTTTGCTGCAGCGCACGCCAGCCATATCCCGAAGTGTCACAGCAGAGATACGCCGATCAGGGTGGCGATGGAGAGGAGGAGCGCGGGGATCATCACCACGACCCCGAGCTTCAGGAACTGCCACGTCCCGACTTCGATGCCCTCGCGGCGCAGGGCCGTCAGCCAGAGGATGGTGGCGAGCGAGCCGGTGACGGAGAGATTGGGCCCGAGATCGACGCCGATGAGGATGGCGGCGGCAACGAGGCTCGGCGCGCCTGCGGCCTGAACGGCGCTGCCGGCGAAGAGCCCGGCCGGCAGGTTGTTGACGAGGTTTGCCGCAAAGCCGACACCGACGCCGGCGACCCCGGCCGTCCAGGCGGGCGATGTCGCCGCGCTGCGGGCAAGGATATCGCCGAGCATGCCGACGAGCCCGGTGCCGCTCAGCGCCTCCACGATGACGAAGAGGCCGGCGACCAGCGGCAGGACGCTCCAGGAGATGCCCTTGACGACCTCCACGGGCGGCTCGCGATTGACCACGACGATCAGCAGCGTCGTGGCGATGCCGGCCACGAAGGTGGGAAGGCCGAGGTCGAGATCGAGCGCGGAGACGATGACGAGGCCGATGGCCGTCAGGGCAAGGCCGATGCCGGCGACGCGCGCGGCGGGCGACAGGCTGGGCGTCGGCACGTCGGCGGCGACCGTTTCCGAGGCGAGGGTGCGGCGCTGTGTGAAGGCCAGCGCCGCATAGGTGACGAGGATGGCGACGATCGACGGCAGCGTGAAGGTGCGCAGCCACTCCCCGAGCGGCGGCATCTCGCCGCCGCCGAAGATCACGAGGTTGGCGGGATTGGAAATCGGCAGCACGAAGCTCGCGGCATTGGCAATGAAGGCGCAGATCAAGAGATAGGGCAGCGGCTTTGCAACCTTTGCCGCCCGCGTGGCGGCATAGACGGCCGGCGTCAGCACCACGGCCGTGGCATCGTTGGAGAGAAACACGGTGACGAGCACGCCGACCGCGTAGATCAGGAAGAACAGGCGCTTCGGCGATCCCTTCGCGTGGCGCGTCGCGATGGCGGCGAGCCAGTCGAACAGACCTTCCTTGCGCGCCAGTTCCGACAACAGCATCATGCCGACCAGGAAAAGATAGACGTCCGTGCCGCGGGCGATGCCGGTCCACACCGCCGACAGCGGCATGAGGCCGAGCGCTGCGATGACCGCGGCACCGAGCACGGCCCAGACGGCCTCCGGCAGACGGAACGGCCGGGTGATGACGCCGGCGACGGCAAGGGCCGAGAGGACCCAGGTGAGCATGACGGGGGACAGAAACGTCGGCATGGTGTTCCGGCTGTGTTGACGGGTGGAGACGGGCCGCGAAGCGGGGTGTCGAGGCCGGTCTTCTAGCCTGCCTGCACCCGCACGCGAAAGGCGCTGATCGGCTGGGCGATGTTCTTGACATGCTGGAAGCCGAGATCGTCGAACGTCAGAGGGCGCTGCTTGCGGACATGGTCGCGCACCGTGCGGGAGATGCAGATCGCGCCGGGCTCGGCCAGCGCCTCCAGCCGTGCCGCCACATTGACCGTATCGCCGAAGACGTCGCCGTCCTGCACCACGACATCGCCGACATTGATGCCGATCCGGAACATCAGCCGAGCGTCGTCCTCGAGGCGGTCATTCACCTCCGCCATCGCCTGCTGGATCTCGATCGCGCAATCGATGGCGGAGAGGGCGCTGGCAAAGGCGGCGAGAACACTGTCGCCCGCGGTGGTGACGATCGTGCCGCTGTGATTCTCGATGATCGGATCGATCCGGTCGCGCACGATCTTGAGGCGGGCGAGCGTCTTCGTCTCGTCGCCCTCCATCAGACGGGAATAGCCGACGACATCGGCCGCCATGATGGCGAGCAGACGACGGTCGAGACGCGAGAGCAGCTCGTCGCGCGTCAGCTCGGCGGAGCGGGCGCGGCGCGCAGTGGCGCGGACCGCCACGAGCGCGAAGACGGCGGTGAGCAGCGCCAGCGCGAAGACCACCATTTCCATGCGCGCGCCGGCCTGGCGCGCTTCGGCCACACGTGCCATGCGCTGGTTGCTCTCCTCCGCCCGCATGGTCTTCAGCGCGTTACGCACGCCGTCCATCAGCATCTTGCCCTGGCCGGTCTTCATGATGGCGAGCGCCCCTGCCGTATCGCCCTCGCGCTGGCGGTCGATACTCTGGCGCAGCTCCGACAGCTTCTGGACGATCAGCGAGCGCAGCACGGCGACGTTGGCATCCTGACGCGTGTTGTCGGAAAGCCCCGTGGCAAGCTCCTCCATCATGCGGTCGATATCCGCGATCGACGCCTCGTAGGGCTCCAGATAGGCCCGGTCTTGCGTGATGAGGTAGCCGCGCTGCCCGATCTCGGCATCCTGCAACAGCGATTGCAGGGTCGAGATCCGCCGCTCGTTGCCGATCGTGTGGGCGATGGCCTCCTGCGCCTCGCGTTCGCGCTGGGACAGGAGAACCGAGGCGCCGATGGAGGCGAAGGCGACGAAGAGCATCGCGACGATGATCATGCCCGCGCTCTGGCGCACCTCGTTGCGCGCCTGCAGCAGGAACTTGTTCACCGTCGGTCTGGCCATGGTCCCTCACGCAGCAGCGTCACGGGCGTGCCGTGCGGCCCCGTGTGACAGATACATGTGGTCGTCCCGTCGAATGGAAAGCGTCGGCCGCGCATTTATGATGCACGGCTTTTCCACCTGATCCTCACGTGCCGACCGATCGGCGTCACGCCGTGTCGAGCAGGGCCTGCGCGGTGCGCTCGTCGGTGATGAGGCCGGACAGGCGGCGGCTGGTGAGCACGGCGCGGATAGCCTCCACCTTGCCCGGTCCACCGGCGATGGCGACGATGCGATCGGCCTTTGCGGAGTGGAAGGAGACCGAGAGCGTGCGGGCCGTGAGCATGGTCTCGAGCAGGCGGCCGCGGGCATCGAAGAAATGGCCGAGCAGCTCGCCGACGGCACCGTTGCCGGAGATCTCGCGGATCTCGCGCGGCTCGATCATGCCGGAGGCGACGAGCTGAGCCGCGGGCTCCACCGTGCCGATGCCGACGACCTTGAGGTCGGCGCCTTCGGCCAGCGCGAAGACCTCGCCGACACCGCGCTGGGAAAGAAGCACCTCGCGATCCTCCGCCGTGTTGGCGAAGAAGGGAACGGGCATGACATAGGCCGTCGCCCCCGTCTTCTCCGCGATCTGGTGCATCACGTCATGCGGGTTGATCGCATAGTTGCGGGTAACGCCGCCGAGGAGCGACACGAAGGACACCGTGCTTCCGGCGAGACGCGGCATGTGGCGCACGGCGGCCGCCAGCGTGCGGCCATGGCCGAGGCCGATCATCCCGTGTTCGCCGCGCTCGATCTCCCGCCGCAGATAGGCCGCGCCGGCAGAGGCGAGCGCGCGCAAGGGCAGGCCCTCCTCGCGCATGTCGGGCGCGACCTCGCAATAGTCGAGGCCATAGCGTTCGGCGAGCCGGACCTCCAGATCGACGCATTCGACGATGTCGCCGTCGATGGTGACCTTGACCATGCCATCCGCCACGGCGCGGGCGATCATGCGATGGGTCTTGACGGAGGGGAGACCGAGCATCTTGGCGACGGCCGCCTGGGTCATGCCGCCGACATAATGCAGCCAGGCGGCGCGGGTCGCGAGCGATTCGTCGGGATCGATGGGACGTCGGGTTCCGGTCATGCGTTCTGCCACACGTGCTGCCCCGCGTTCTGTTCGGGCCTCTCGCTGCCGGCGTCCTGCCGCAGACCGATCCGTTTCGCCCTCCCCTTCGCCATACACCCCGCGCCGCATGCTGGCACCCTTTTTCCGCGGTTCGTCCGGACGACCTGCCGCCTCAGATGTTGAGGTCGGCAGCGCCCGTGTCGATATGCGGCGCCCAGAAGGCGACGCTTTCGGCGATCTGCTCGATCACCTGACGGTCGTTCGGATCGCGTTCCTTGAAGGACAGCTCGAGGCAGATCTCGTTGTCCTCGGCGCCCCCCTCTGCCAGCGCCGTCAGGAGCGGCTCGGGGTGCACCCGGCCGCGGGCGTTGAACTCTGCGGTGAACGGGCGGTGACCGCCCTTGTCCATCAGGCTCTGCTTGATGTGGATGATCGGCGAGAGTTTCGGCACAGCCCGCGCCCAGGCATAGGGGTCGATATCGTCCGGATTGGGAGAGGTGACGTCGCCATGGTCGATATCGGCCATCATCCACATGGGAATGGCCATGTCGGCCGCTGTCAGCCGGTCCTGCAGGCGGATGGACTCCGCGATCGTCTCGCCGAATTCGCGCCCGACGCTCATCGGCTCCCAGAAGATGTAGTCGAGACCGGCCGCCTTGCCATGCTCGGCAACCTCCGCCCAGCAGTCGATGGCGATCTTGACGAGGTCTTCGCGCCGTGCGGGATCGTCGAAATCCTTGTAGGTGAAGATGGCGAACTGGGTGCCGACGGAGACGCCGCCGAGGTCGGCGGTGATATCCGCAAAGGTCTTGAACCAGTCGACGTAGTAGCGCCGCACGTCGCGGTCGGGGTGGCCGAAATGGTTGAGGCGGCCATAGGGGCCCGTCATGCCGGAGGTGACGCGCACGCCGGTGCGTGCAAGCGCCGCCTGCATCTCCCGCGTCAGGCGGCGGATGACGGGTGCGGGCCAGCTCGGATTGATAAACTCGTGCGTGAGCTGGAGATCGCGGATCTTCAGCGCGTGCGCGACGGTATCGATCAGGTCGTCCGGCGCGGCGAAGCGGTTGACCAGCGGATTGGTGTTGAGAGACAGGGTCAGCGTCATGGTCGTCTCCTCACGCGGCCAGCGCGCCATGGGCGAAGAACCACTCCGTAAACGCGGCCCGCTCGGCCTCCGTCAGGTGCAGGTTCTGCTTGGTGCGGCGGACGAGCACATCCTCGGCCGTCTCCGCCCATTCGTTGGCGACGAGGTAGCGCACCTCGGCCTCGTAGAGCTGCCCACCGAAATGCCGGCCGAGCCCGTCGAGCGACGTCGCGCCCTTGACGATGCGGTTCACCCGGGCGCCGTAGAGGCGGCCATAGTGATTGACCAGGGCGCGCGGCATCCAGGGATAGTCGCTGCGCATGCGCTCGGCGAACTGCACATAGTCGGCATTGGGAATCTCGCCGCCGGGCAGCGTCGCGTCGCGCGTCCAGTCGCCCTTCATGTTCGGGAAGAAACCGGCGATCTTCTGGATCGCGTGCTCGGAGAGCTTGCGGAACGTCGTGATCTTGCCGCCATAGATGTTGAGCATCGGCGCGCCGCCGGTCTCGTCGAGGTCGAAGACGTAGTCGCGCGTGACGGCAGACGGATTGCCCTTGCCGTCGTCGAAGAGCGGGCGGACGCCGGAGAAGCTGTGCAGCACATCGCTGCGGCGCAGCTTTTCCTTGAAATAGCGGTTCACGGCGGCGAGCAGGTAATCGATTTCCTTCTCCTCGGCCTGCACCTCTTCCGGACGGCCCTCATAGGGGATGTCGGTGGTGCCGATCAGCGCCTTGTCGCCCTCGTAGGGGTTGATGAAGATGACCCGCTTGTCGTGGTTCTGCACCAGATAAGCCTGTTGACCTTCCCAGAACTTCGGCACGATGATGTGGCTACCCTTGACGAGGCGGACATTGCGGCTGCTGTTGGAGCCGGCGACCCGGCCGACGATGTCGTTGACCCAGGGACCGCCGGCATTGACGAGAACCTTCGCGCGAAACGACGAGATGTCGCCGGTGCGCTCGTTGCGCGTCTCCACGCGCCAGCCGCCGTCTTCGCGGCGCGCGCTGATGCAGGCGGTGCGCGTCAGCACCGTCGCGCCGCGCTCACGGGCGTCGAGCGCGTTCAGCACCACGAGGCGGGCATCGTCCACCCAACAGTCGGAATACTCGAACCCCTTGGTGTATTTGTCGAGGATCGGCGCGCCTTCCGGATCCTTGTGGAGATCCAGCGTGCGCGTGCCGGGCAGGCGCTTGCGGCCGCCGAGATGGTCGTACAGAAAGAGGCCGAGCCGGACGAGCCAGGCGGGACGATCGTCCGGGCTGTGGGGCAGCACGAAGCGCATGGGCCAGATGATGTGGCTTGCCGAATTCAACAGAACCTCGCGCTCGATCAGCGCCTCGCGCACCAGGCGGAATTCGTAATATTCGAGATAGCGCAGGCCGCCATGGACGAGCTTGCCGGAGCGCGACGAGGTGCCTTCGGCCAGATCGCCCTTTTCGCAGAGAATGACCGAAAGGCCGCGGCCTGCGGCATCGCGCGCGATGCCGGCGCCGTTGATGCCACCGCCGATCACGAAGAGATCGACCGTCTTTGCTTCTGTCATGTCAGGCTCCTCAAAGGTGGAATGCGGGACGACGGGCTTGCGCCGTCGCGCGTCGTCATGTCGGCAGGATCGGGTGCGGTCATCGCCTCATCACCCTCGGGGGTCACCGGCGCGCGCTCGCGGCCGAGCGTTTCCCAAACGGGCGCGAGCGACTGCCGGGCCTCGACATAGGCCGGGTACAGGCGGTCGTATTGGCGGGCGAGATCGGGATCGGGCGCTTCGGCCTGCCCGAGGAGCGGGCTTACCCATTCGTCGATGCAGGTATCCATCGTGGGGTAGACGCCCAGCGCCACGGCCGCCATCATCGCGGCACCGGCGGCACCCGCCTCCTCGCGGTCGGAGATGCGGACCGGGGCATCGACCGAGGCGGCGAGCACACCGCGCAGGGCGCGCGAGCGCGCGGCACCGCCGGTCAGCCGCAACTCGCTCGGCATGGCGCCCATCGCCGCGTAGCAATCGCGCGTCGCCATGCCCAGACCCTCGACCACGGCACGCAGCATGTCGGGAAATCCATGACGGGTGGACAGGCCGATGAAGCCAGCACGGGCATTGGCATTGACGAAGGGTCCACGCTCGCCGGCCTCGGAAATATAGGGATGATAGAGCAGCGCGCCGGGCCGCGTCGTTTCCAGCCAATGCTCGATCCGTCCGACGAGATCCGAGAAGGCGACCTGCCGGCCCGCATCCGCCATCAGGTCGGCGGCCAGGCGCAGGATCCAGTCGATGTTGAGCGTGGCCCCCATGTTGGTCTGGACCTGCGTGACGATGCCGGGCACCGGTAGCGCGATGACATAGCCGGTGCCCTCGGCATTGAGGTGCACCGCCTCCACGGGCTTGGCGCGCATGTGGACGCCGGTGGAGCCGACGGTGGAGCAGGCGGCATTCGTCGCGTGCGTGCGCACGCCGGCACCGAGCGCGGTCATGACCATATCGACATAGCCGAGCGACACCGGTGTTCCCGCGAGCAATCCGGTCGCCCGCGCGGCGTCCGCGGAGAGCGGATGCATCACCTGCGTACCATCGATGATGTCTGGCAGGAGGGCGCGGCGATGCGTCAGGCCGAGACTGTCGATGGCCACGTCGTCGTAGCGCCGCGTGCGGAAATTGCCGAAGGTGAAGCTCGCCTCCGACGGATCGGTGGCGCGGATGCCGGTGAGGTTGAGGTAGAGCCAGTCCTTGCAATGCAGGGCGACGTCGGCATTGTCCAGAAGCTCGGGCCGGTGCCGATCCATATGCGCCATCTGCGCGCCCTGCTGGCAGGTATTGAGCCCGGTGCCCGTCGCCTCGAACCGGGCGCGGTCCGCGCTTTGGCCGGCAAGACGCCGTACGGTGGGCGCGGCGCGGGCATCGAGCCACAGCCAGGCATCGCCGACGGGACGGTCGTCCGCCCCGACGAGCCAGGTTCCGTCACCCTGCGCGGTGACGGCCAGCGCCGCCGTTCGCGCGGCAAGCCCCTCGATCTTTTCGGAAAGACCCTTCAAAGCGGACACGCAATCCGCCCAGGTCTGCGTGAGGGACTGGGTGGCGGAACCATCGTCACCGGTCACATAGACGTTGCGCACCGAGGCGCAGCCGAGTTGCCGCCCGCCGAGATCGAAGGCGACGGCCTTGATGACCGACGTTCCCGCGTCGATGCCGATGATGATATCCCGGCCATCACGCATGATGCCGGCTCCAGCGCACCAAGACGGGTCGCAGCGGCGCTCCTGCACATGGCATCATCGAAACTCCTCCCATTCTCGCGAACCCTTCCTCCGAAGAGTGCCCGCTGCCGGCTCCTCCGAGCGGCGACCGGAAAGCAGACCCGTGAAACGTCCAGCCCGCCGGAACGATCGATATCTCACAAACATAACATCGTTATCGAAATATCTTTCTGCGTTGACACTTTTTTTCACAACCTTCGCGATGTGTCAAGATCGACAGGAGGCGGTCCCAGCCGGCCCTGCCGGTCTGCCGTCGCCGCCGGAACCCCACGTGCACGTGCCGGATGGCCCGGGGCCGGCAACCGCCCGAAGCTTCCGATTCCGACTATTTTTATATTTTTTTTCAATGATATGATCGGCCTTCTCGGCTGGTCGAAGGCTCACTATCCCGCCGATAAACCCTCCTGACCGGCGACACCAGGATCGTGCAGACCCCCGATATCCGAGCCCATCCACCGATCCCGATCCGAAAATCGCCCACTTACGGACATGCGTTTCCAAATGCAGCAGCCGTTGACACCTCAAATTTTTTCTATCATTGTTCGCCTCGTTGATAACACAGAGCTACCATCTCTTATCAACCAGCATGAAGGCCGACGGGAGGAGATCGTCGGCGGATGCGTGAAGGAGGAGACGTCATGACCAGCACTGCGACCCCGTTCCGCCGCCCGGCCCTGTTGCCGCGTCAGGCATCGACCTCCGGCACGCGCAGCCCCGTCCTCCTCTGCCAGCGCTGACACCCGACCCGACCGATCGTTCGTCGCGGGACGCTGCGGCGCCTTCGACCCTTCTGCCTCTTTCGAGAGGTTTTCCAGAATTGAGGCTTTCGTCATGAGCACCGTTGCCGACACGAAATCGCTGAACACCCCTCTCCTGACCCGCGGACGCGTGATCACGGCCGCACTTGCCGTGATCCTCGTCGGCGCCATGGCCTACGACACGAGAGTGGTGCGGATCGGCTCTGAGCATGACGTGCGCGCCGACGTGTTCTCGCCCGAGGCCTTCGGGGCCGAGAATTTCCCCAAGGTCCGCGACAGCGTGGTCAGCCGCGCGGTCGATGCGGCCGAACTCGGCAGCGCGATCGCCGCCGACAAGGCGGCGGCCGGAACGAAATACGGCATTGCCACCAGCACCGGCCCGGTCATTCCGGTCAAGTTCACCGGCACGGTCGGCGAGCGGAAGTCGAGCACCAACACGATTGCCGTTCCCGGCCTGCCTGAGGGCACCGTGGTGCGGGTGCAGACCGGCCCGGCCATCAACGGCACGGACCTGCGCGACGCGACGGGCGAGATCGAATTCGGCCAGTTCACCAACCAGATCGAGTATCAGAACGCCGGCTCTGCACTGAACAATGCCATGAAGAAAGAGACGCTCGGGGGCATCGACCCCGCAGCGCTCGATGGCAAAACGGTCGAGATCACCGGCGTCTTCAAGCTGATCAACCCCAAGAACTGGCTGGTGACGCCCGTGACGGTGACCGTGAAATGAGCGCCGTCGCCGATAGCACAGTCCGCACGATGTCCGAGGGCCACGGCACGGTCGTCATGGAGGCGCGCAATATCGCCAAGTCCTATGGCAGCATCCATGCGCTGAAAGGCGTGAATTTCGAGATCCGCCGCGGCCAGGTCACCACGCTGTTCGGCGAGAACGGGGCCGGCAAATCGACGCTGATGAAGATCCTGTCGGGCGTGGTGCAGCCGACCTCCGGCGAGATCATGCTCGATGGCGCGCCCGTCACCTTCTCCTCCTCGTCGCATGCCCGCGACAGCGGCGTCTCCATCATCCACCAGGAACTGTCGCTGGCGCTGAACATGAACGTCCGCGACAACATCTTCATGGGCCGCGAGATCATGGGCCCGACCGGCGTGAACTATGCCGAGGAAGAACGGCAGACGCGGCTGCTGATGGAGGAGCTGGAGGAAGACATCGACCCGCTGACGCCCGTCGAGGCGCTGCGCCTCGGGCAGCAGCAGATCGTGGAAATCGCCCGTGCGCTCTCGGTCAATTCCCGCATTCTCATCATGGACGAGCCGACATCGGCGCTGAGTGCCTCCGAAGTCGAGGTGCTGTTCAAGGTGATCCGCGACCTCACGGCGCGCGGCGTGTCGATCGTCTATATCTCGCATCATCTCGAGGAAGCGCTGCAGATCACCCATCACGCCGTGGTGCTGCGCGACGGGACGATGACGGCCTATGCGCCGCGCGCGGATATCGATCTCGAATGGATCGTTCGCAACATGGTCGGCGAGAATTTCGACCTCGGCGCACCGCCGACGGGCTATGCCTTCGGGCCGGTCGCCCTGTCGATCGAGAACCTGTCTGTGCCGGATGCCTCGGGCGCCGGTTATTCGGTGGTCGACACTCTTTCGCTCGATGTCCGCGCCGGCGAGGTCGTCTGCATCTACGGGCTGATGGGGGCCGGGCGCACCGAGCTTCTGGAATGCGTCGCCGGCCGGCTGCAGCCCTCGTCCGGCCGCGTCATGCTGCACGGACAGGACGTCTCGTCGCTCTCCATCGCCCAGCGCATCGACAACGGGCTCGTCCTCGTGCCGGAAGACCGGCAGCGCGACGGGTTGGTGCAGACGATGACGGTCGGCAGCAACCTGTCGCTGGCCAGTATCGGCGCCTTCACCCGGGGCATCTTCACCTCGCGCCGCAGCGAAGCCGGCCTCGTGACCGACGCCATCGCCAAGGTTCACATCAAGACGGCTGGCGGCGCGGCGCCGATCGGCTCGCTGTCGGGCGGCAACCAGCAGAAAGTGGTCATCGGCAAGATGCTGGCGACCAATCCCGAAGTCATGCTGCTCGACGAGCCGAGCCGCGGCATCGATATCGGCGCGAAGTCCGAGGTGTTCAAGCTGCTGGCCGAGCGGGCCCGCCAGGGCCTCGCCGTCATATACTCCACATCGGAAGTGGGCGAATGCCTCAGCATTGCGCACCGCATCGTCGTCATGCGCCGCGGGCGGATCTCCGCCGAGTTCGGCTCCGACGTCACCAAGGAAAGCATCATGGCAGCATCCGGCGAGAAAGCCGGCGGCCATGGATCGGATGGGCACGCGCCCGAAACGAGGACACACTGATCATGTCGGCAACCCACTCGCCAGCGACCGCAAGACCGACCCCGAAGAAGACGATGAACATCGGCCATCTTCTCCTGGAAGGCCGCGCCTTCTTCGCGCTCATCGCCATCATCGTCGTGTTCTCCTTCCTGTCGCCCTATTATTTCTCGGTCGCCAATTTCCTGATCATGGCGTCGCATGTCGCGATCTTCGGGCTGCTGGCCATCGGCATGCTGCTCGTCATCCTCAATGGCGGCATCGACCTCTCGGTCGGCTCGACGCTCGGCCTGTCGGGCGTGGTTGCCGGTTACCTCATGCAGGGCGTCACGCTCAGCCAGCTCGGCGTGGTGGTCTATCCGCCGGTCTGGGTCGTGGTCATCCTCACCTGCGCGCTCGGCGCCTTCGTCGGCGCCATCAACGGCGTGCTGATCGCCTATCTCCGGGTGCCCGCCTTCGTGGCGACGCTCGGCGTGCTCTATGTCGCGCGCGGCGTGGCGCTGCTGATGACCAATGGCCTGACCTTCAACAATCTCGGCGGACGGCCGGAGCTCGGCAATACCGGCTTCGACTGGCTGGGCTTCAACCGGCTGTTCGGCGTGCCGATCGGCGTGCTCGTGCTCGCGCTCCTCGCCATCCTCTGCTTCGTCATGCTCAGCCGCTCGGCCTTCGGCCGCTGGCTCTATGCGTCCGGCGGCAACGAGCGCGCGGCCGAGCTGTCCGGCGTGCCGGTCAAGCGGGTCAAGATCATCGTCTACGTGCTGTCCGGCGTCTGCGCGGCCATTGCCGGCCTCGTGCTCTCGTCGCAGCTGACCTCCGCCGGCCCCACGGCCGGGACGACCTACGAGCTGACGGCGATTGCGGCCGTCGTCATCGGCGGTGCGGCGCTCACCGGCGGCCGCGGCACGATCGGCGGCACCATGCTCGGCGCCTTCGTCATCGGCTTCCTCTCGGACGGCCTCGTCATCATCGGGGTGTCCTCCTACTGGCAGACGGTCTTTACCGGCGCGGTCATCGTGCTCGCCGTCCTGCTCAACAGCATCCAGTACGGCCGCCGCCCGAAGTAGGAGGCGACCGACACACGACCTTCTCCGCATCACCGGCCCCTGCCTTCAGGAGAGGCAGCGCCGGTCTCGGACAAGCACCGCCGGATGACCGGCACACCGAAACCGCATTTTCAAACCGGGAGAGAGACCATGATGAGACAAGCAACCCGCCTGCTGATGGCCGCCGCCGCTGCCGCCACCATGTTTGCCAGCACCGCCTATGCCGACGGCCTGATGACGGTGATCGTCAACGATCCGTCCAACCCCTACTGGCTGACCGAAGGCAATGTGGCGAAGGCCGCCGCCGAAAAACTCGGCTATACCGCCACCGTCGGCGCGCACAAGGGCGACACCAACACCGAGAGCAACCTGATCGACACCGCGATCACCAACAAGTCCGTCGCGATCATCCTCGATCCGGCCAATGCCGACGGCTCCGTCGGTGCGGTGAAGAAGGCCGTTGCCGCCGGCATCCCGGTCATCCTCGTCAATGCCGAGATCAACCAGGAAGGCCTCGCCAAGGCGCAGCTCGTGTCCAACAACGCGCAGGGTGCCGCGCTGGGTGCCACGCAGTGGGTGGAAGCCGTCGGCGACAAGGGCAAGTATGTCGAGCTTTTCGGCGCGCCGTCCGACAACAATGCCGCGACCCGCTCCAACGGCTACGAGACGGTGCTGACGCAGTATCCGGACCTCGAAAAAGCCGCTTCCGAAGTGGCCGACTGGGACCGCACCAAGGGCCACGACAAGATGCAGTCCATGCTGCAGGCCAATCCGGACATCAACGGCGTGATCTCGGGCAATGACGAAATGGCGCTCGGTGCCATCGCCGCGCTCAAGGAAGCCGGCAAGATCGCCAACGTCAAGGTCGGCGGCTTCGACGGTTCGCCGGATGCGGTCGCCGCCATCAAGGCCGGTGAGCTGCAGTACACCGTGCTCCAGCCCGTCGCCGTCTTCTCGGAAGAAGCCGTGAAGCAGGCCGACAGCTTCATCAAGACGGGCGCGACCGGCGCCAAGTCCGAAAAGCAGCTGTTCGATTGCCTGCTCATCACCAAGGACAATGTCGACAAGTATTCGGCACCCTTCGTCCTCGACAAGTAAGCCTTCGACACCAGGGGGGGTGCCGCCCGCGGCACCCTCCTTCCACCGGCAGTCCCTCCACGTCGCGGCGTCCCGCGGCCGCATCCTTTCGAACGGGTTTTCAGTTAGAGGTTTTATGCGCTAGGACGCATGCAGAGCGAACAGAGGGGGCAACCGGATGACGAACAAGACAACTGTCGGTCAGTTCATGTCCGAGCTTCCGAGCGACAGCCGCCATGCCCGCCAGATCGTGCGCCGCCAGCTGATCGCCGAGGCCGTGATGGCCGAGGGGTCGATGCGGATCGAGGATCTGACCGACCGTTTCGGCATCAGCCTGATGACCGCCCACCGCGACGTCGACGAACTCGTCAGCCGCGGCCTCTTCCGCAAGACGCGCGGCATCGTGACGGCCGCCCCGACGAGCCTCATCGAATCCAGCGACGTCTACCGCTCGAGCCGTCAGGCCCGGGAGAAGGCCGCGATCGCCCAGGCGGCGATGACCTTCATCGAGCCGGGACAGGCGATCTTCTTCGACGACAGCACCACCGTGCTGCAGATGGCGCATCACCTGCCGGAAAAGGTGCCGCTGACGGTCATCACCAATTCGCTGAACCTCATGAACGACCTGAAGGCCGTGCCGGACGTGACGCTGCTCGGGCTGGGCGGGCAGTTCTACAACTGGTGCAATGCCTTCATGGGGCGCATGACCATCCGCGAGATCGAGAAGCTCAGGGCCGATACCGTGTTCATGTCGATGTCGGCCATTCTCGACGACGTCGCCTTTCACCAGTCGCCGGAAATGGTGGAGACCAAGCGGGCGATGTTCGACAGTGCCGCCATGCGCATCCTTCTGGCGGATCACACGAAATTCGAGCGCCGGGCGCTCTATTCCTTCGCCGCGCTCACCGAATTCGACCTCGTCATCGTGGACGACAACATCGCGCCGGAGCATCTGGAGCGCATGCGCTCCAAAGGCATCAACCTGATGGTTGCGCCGGTGGACCGGCCGAAGGCCGGGCGATAGAAGGCGGTTGCTGGCTCAGGCGCTTTCCGGAGCGACGAAGACCAGTTCCATGCGGTCGGCGAGGAAGCGCGTGCGGATCGCCTGCACCGGCCGGCCCTCGAGATCGACATCCACGGCATTGGTGACCAGCACGATCGCATCGCCCGCGCAGGAGAGCGCGTCGGCATCGCCCGGCGAAACGCGTTCCGCCGTCAGCCGCGTCTCGCGCCGGCGATAATCCGCAAGGCCGCAACGGCGGAGCGCCTGGGTGATCGAACCCTCCTGCGCATAGGCCGCGATGATGCCGGGAAAGCGTTCGGCTGAGAAATGCGAGGTGGAGCGGGACAGAGGCACGCCGTCCACCACGGCCATATGGTCCAGCCGGTGAAGGGGTGCGCCGGGCGCAAGACCGAGCAGCCGCGCCATGGCCATGTCAGCCGATACCTTCTGCGATCCGACGAGACGGCCCGAGGGCTCCAGCGACTGGCGCATCATGTTTTCGGAAAACCGCGCCCGCGCGCCGATCGGGTAGGAAATGCGCGGCTCGACCGGATTGACGAAGGTGCCGCGCCCCCGCTCGGCCCGGACGATCCCCTCCGCCGCGAGCGCCGCAATGGCGCGCCGTACCGTGTGGCGGTTGACGCCGTAATCCGCCGCAAGCTCGGTTTCCGGCGGCAGGCGGTCGGTGACGACCGCATCCGTGATCGAGGCGCGGATACCGTCGGCGACCCGCCGCCAGCGCGAGATGCCGTCATCCTGTCCGTCCAATGTTCGCTCCTTCTCATCGTATCGCGCCGTCGTGTCATAGCAGCGTCATGATTTCCGGGTTATAAATCGGATCAAGATTAGTTGTCTACACAAATAGACAAATAGGATCCGAAATGACCAGAGAACATCAGACATCGGGCCGCAAGCGCGCCCTTGACGCCATGGCGTCCATGCCGGCCGATCTTCTCGGCGAACGCTATGGCGCGATCGCGAAAACGGCACCGCAGGCCATTCCCGTGCGCGGGCCGGAGATCGGTGCCGTGATGGTGCGCGGGCGGATCGGCGGCGGCGGGGCTCCGTTCAACCTCGGCGAGACGAGCGTGACGCGGGCGACCGTGAAGCTCGACAGCGGCGAGGTCGGCCATTCGATCATTCTCGGCCGCGACACTGAAAAGGCCCGCATGGTCGCGCATCTCGATGCACTCGGACAGCTCGCCGCATGGCAGGCCGTGATCGAGACGGATGTCGTGGCACCGGCGCTGGCGCTCGACGCCGAGACGCGTCGCCAGCGCGCGGAAGAAACCGAAGCGACGCGTGTCGACTTCTTCACGCTGGTCCGGGGAGAAGACCGATGAGCCTCACAATCGTCGATGGCGGTTTTGCCGAGCCCGTCTTCGGATCACAGCGCGCTTTTCGCGCCCTGATGGATGCCTTTGCGCGACCGGGCAGCGTTGCCGATCTCTCGGGTCTTGCCGTCCCCCCGCCGCCGATGTCGCCTGCTGCGGGCGCGATCCTGCTGGCGCTTGCCGACGCGGACACGCCCGTCTTCTTCGAGACAGACATGCCAGATGCGCAGGCCTGGGTCGGCTTCCACACCGGCGCGACGGCGACGAGCGATGCGCTGTCAGCCCGCTTCGTTCTCCTGGCTCCCGACGGCGATTGCACGGGCTGGAGCCGCTTTGCAGTCGGCACGGCGGAATATCCGGATCGCTCGGCGACACTGCTCCTCCCGGTCGCAGCGCTTCATGGAGGCCGACGCCTCGCTCTCAGCGGACCGGGCATCGAGACCACGACCCACATCGCACCGCAGGGTCTGCCGGCAGGCTTTGCCGATGTCATGGCCGCCAACCGTGCGGGCTTTCCGCTCGGCTTCGATCTCGTTCTCGTCTCGGGCGGCGAGGCGCTGGCGCTGCCGCGCACCACACGCATTCAGGAGGCCTGAGCCATGTATGTCGCTGTCAAGGGCGGGGAAGCCGCCATCGAGAAGGCGCACCGGCTGCTCGCCGACCGCCGCCGGGGGGACCGCTCCGTTCCCGCCCTCTCACTGGAGCAGATCGCCGGACAGCTCTCGCTTGCCGTGGACAGGGTCATGGCCGAGGGATCGCTCTACGATCCCGAGCTTGCCGCGATGGCCGTGCGCCAGTCGCGCGGCGACATGATCGAGGCGATCTTCCTCATTCGCGCCTATCGCACGACGCTGCCGCGCTTCGGTGCGACGCGGCCCGTCGAGACGGCCACGATGCGGATCGAGCGGCGCGTGTCCGCCACCTACAAGGATATTCCCGGCGGACAGCTGCTCGGGCCGACCTTCGACTACACCCACCGCCTGATCGACCCCGCTATGGCCGGCGACCATCCCGTCGAACGCGGCGCAAGGCGCGAGGTCGCCGGAGACGCGGCCTATCCCCGCGTGACCGATATCCTCAACGGCGAAGGCCTGGTCGAGCCGGATATCGCCTCCGACGCCGAGCCCGGCGACCTCACCCGCGACCCGACCGGTTTTCCGGCGGGCCGCGACCTCCGGCTGCAGGCGCTGGCACGCGGCGACGAAGGCTTCCTTCTGTCGCTCGGCTATTCGACCCAGCGCGGCTACGGCCGCACGCATCCTTTCGTCGGCGAAGTGCGCATCGGGCTCGTCGATCTCGAAATCGACCTGCCGGAACTCGGCTTTGCCGTCAATATCGGCGCGATTCGCGTCACCGAATGCCAGATGGTGTCACAGTTCAAGGGTGGCGGCGAAGACGGCCCGCGCTTCACCCGCGGCTATGGCCTCGTCTTCGGGCAGTCGGAACGCAAGGCCATGTCGATGAGCCTTGTCGATCGGGCGTTGCGCGCGGACGAGTTCGACGAGAACCGCGCGGCACCGGCGCAGGACGAGGAGTTCGTCCTCTCCCACTGCGACAATGTCGAGGCCACCGGCTTCGTCGAGCATCTGAAGCTGCCGCATTACGTGGACTTCCAGGCCGAACTCGACCTGCTGCGCATGCTGCGGCGGGAGCACGCGGCGGACAAGACCGCCGGGACGGACCGACAGGAGGCCGCGGAATGACCTTGCCCGCCTATAACTTCGCCTATCTGGACGAACAGACCAAGCGCATGATCCGCCGCGCAATCCTCAAGGGCATCGCCATTCCCGGCTATCAGGTGCCGTTCGCCTCCCGCGAGATGCCGATGCCCTATGGCTGGGGCACGGGCGGCGTGCAGGTGACGGCCGCCATTCTCGGGCCGGACGACGTTCTCAAGGTCATCGACCAGGGTGCCGACGACACCACCAACGCCGTCTCCATCCGCGCCTTCTTCGCCAAGACGGCCAATGTGGCAACGACAACGAAGACGGCGGAGGCGACGATCATCCAGACCCGCCACCGCATTCCGGAAGAACGGCTGCAGGCGCACCAGACCATCGTCTTCCAGGTGCCGATCCCCGAGCCGCTGCGCTTTCTCGAGCCGCGCGAGACCGAGACGCGGGTGATGCATGGGCTGGAGGAATATGGTCTCGTGCATGTGAAGCTCTACGAGGACATCGCCCAGCACGGGCATATCGCCACCACCTACGCCTATCCGGTGAAGGTCGAGGGCCGCTACGTCATGGACCCTTCGCCCATTCCGAAATTCGACAATCCGAAGCTCGATCGCTCCCCCGCCTTGCAGCTTTTCGGCGCCGGCCGCGAAAAACGCATCTATGCGCTGCCGCCGTTCACAGAGGTCACGAGCCTCGATTTCGAGGATCATCCTTTTACGGTCCAGACCTTCAGCCGCCCCTGCGCGCTCTGCAATGCGACAGGCGTCTATATGGACGAGGTGGTGACCGACGACCGCGGCGGGCGGATGTTCGTCTGCTCCGATACCGACCATTGCGAGACGCGTCAGGCGGACGGCCACAGGGGTCCGGGCCTGCCGCAGATCGGGGACCACGCATCGAGCGCGCAGGAGACCACGCGATGACAGATCCCATTCTCTCCATCCGCGGCCTCGAAAAGCGCTACGGGTCCTTCATCGGCTGCACGGATGTCTCCTTCGACGTCTGGCCGGGCGAGGTCGTCGCCATCGTTGGCGAATCCGGCTCCGGCAAGACGACGCTGCTCAACTGCATCTCCGGCCGGCTGGAGCGCTCGGCCGGCGAGATCCGCTACCGGATGCGCGACGGGGGTTTCCCGGATCTGGCCGACCTTTCGGAAGCCGAACGCCGCTTTCTGATGCGCACCGACTGGGGCTTCGTGCACCAGAACCCGGCCGACGGGTTGCGGATGCGCGTTTCGGCCGGCGCCAATGTCGGCGAGCGGCTGATGGCGGTCGGCGAGCGCCACTACGGCGACATCCGCCGCACGGCCGGCGACTGGCTGTCGCGTGTGGAAATCGCCGCCGAGCGGATCGACGACCAGCCCATCGCCTTCTCCGGCGGCATGCGCCAGCGCCTGCAGATCGCCCGCAACCTCGTCACCCATCCCCGGCTGATCTTCATGGACGAGCCGACGGGTGGCCTCGACGTTTCCGTGCAGGCCCGCGTGCTCGATCTTCTGCGCGGGCTCGTCACCGACCTGCAGCTCGCCGTCGTCATCGTCACCCACGATCTCGCCGTCGCGCGGCTCCTGTCGCAGCGGATGATCGTCATGAAGGGCGGGCATATCGTGGAAGCCGGGCTGACGGACCGGGTGCTGGACGATCCGCGCCATGCCTATACCCAGCTTCTCGTCGCCTCCATTCCCGAATCCTGAGCCACAGAATGCTGAGCCGGAGTCCGCCGATGCCCCTTTCTTCCCTCTCTTCGACCCACCAGACGATGCCGGACGGCGCGCTGCTCAGCGTGCGCGACGTCGCCAAATCTTTCGTCATGCATCTGCGCGACGGCGTCGTGCTGCCTGTGGTGGCGAACGTCCGCTTCGATCTCTTCCCCGGCGAATGCGTCGTTCTCGGCGGCCCCTCGGGCGTCGGCAAGTCGTCCATCCTGCGGATGGTCTACGGCAACTACGCCATCGATGAGGGCTCCGTTCTCGTGCGGGACCCTGTAAGCGGCGAGGTTCGCGATCTCGGTGCCGGCGATCCGCGGCTCGTTCTGGCCATCCGGCACAACGGCATCGGCTATGTCAGCCAGTTCCTGCGCGCCGTGCCGCGCGTCTCCGCGGTTGAGATCGTCGCCGAACCCCTCGTTTCACGCGGCATCGACCGCACAGAGGCGACCTCGCGCGCGCGCGACATGCTCTCCCGGCTGAACCTGCCGGAAACGCTGCACGGGCTTCCCCCCGCCACCTTCTCCGGCGGCGAGAAGCAGCGCGTCAACATCGCCCGCGGCTTCATCACCAATCATCCCGTCCTCCTCCTCGATGAGCCGACCGCCTCGCTCGATGCGGAGAACCGGGACGTGGTGACCGCGATGATCGGCGAGAAGCTCGCACGCGGCACGGCCATTCTCGGCATCTTCCACGACCAGCCGGTGCGCGAGGCCGTGGCGACCCGCACCATCGACGTTTCCGCATTTTCCGCCCGAAAGGCTGCGTGATGGCCAAGCTTTCCGAATTTCACCCCGCGATCCACGAGACGGCGAAGGTGACCGACTGCCGCCTTGGCCGCTATGTCGAGATCGGCGAGCGATCGCGTCTCGGCGAGGTCGAACTCGACGACTACTCCTACGTCATGGAGGATTGCGCCCTCTGGTGCGCGACCGTCGGCAAGTTCGTCAACATCGCCTCCATGGTGCGGCTCAACGCCACCAACCACCCGATGGACCGCGCCAGCCTGCACCATTTCACCTACCGGGCCGGCGACTATTTCGAGGGTGCCGAGGACGAGGCGGACTTCTTTGCCGCGCGGCGGGCGCGGCGCGTCACCATCGGTCATGATGTCTGGATCGGCCACGGCGCGACGGTTCTGCCGGGCGTGACGGTGGGCAATGGCGCCGTCGTCGGCGCGGGCGCCGTGGTGTCGCACGATGTGGCGCCCTACACGATCGTCGGCGGTGTGCCAGCCCGGCTGATCCGCGACCGCTTCGCACGCGCGACGGCCGAGGGCATGGAGCGGCTCGCCTGGTGGGACTGGCCGCACGAGAGACTGTTCGCGGCGCTCGAGGATTTCCGCACGCTGACGGGCGCGGCGTTTCTCGAACGCTACGCCGCCTAATGTCAGCGTCTGACGCAAAAGTTTCATGCGACCGTCACGCAACCATCATCGCTTGCCGCTCACAGTCCTTGGACGTGCAGCCGGCATGAGGTCGGCTTTCACGCTGCTGTTCGGGATCATATCATGACCGAGATTACCCCTATCGCACTGTCCGTGACCCATCTGTCGAAACGCTATGGCGAGACGCGGGCGCTGAACGGCGTCAGCCTGATGCTGGAGCAGGGCGAGATGGTGGCGCTGATCGGCGCGTCCGGTTCCGGCAAGAGCACGCTCATCCGCCACATCGCCGGCCTCGAGATCGGCGATGGCGAGAGCGGGCGCGTCGAGATCCTCGGCGCGGTGTCGCAGGCCGGCGGACGGATGAACCGGGAAGCGGCGCGCGGCCGCGTCGCCGTGATCTTCCAGCAGTTCAATCTCGTCGGACGGCTTTCCGTGCTGACCAATGTGCTGATCGGCCATCTCGGCCGCATACCGCGCTGGCGGGGCACGCTCGGTCTGTTCAACCGACACGAGAAGGACAAGGCGCGGGCAGCACTCGCCCGCGTCGGCATTCCGCAAGTTGCCGCGCAACGCGCCTCGACGCTTTCGGGCGGTCAGCAGCAGCGTGCCGCCATCGCCCGGACGCTCGTGCAGGAAGCGCGTATCCTGATTGCCGACGAGCCGATCTCGGCGCTCGATCCGTCGGCCGCCCGCCGGGTGATGGACGTGCTGGCCGCCATCTCGCGCGAAGACGGCATCACCGTGCTCGTATCGCTCCATCAGGTCGAATATGCGCGGCGCTATTGCCGCCGCACGATCGCCATGCGCGACGGCGCCATCGTCTATGACGGCCCGTCCACCGCCCTTTCCAACGATTTCCTGGCCGAACTCTACGGAGCGGCCTCGGAAGAACTCGTCCTGCCGGATGCAGCGCCCAGCGGCCCGGCCGACCCCATGGCGCCATCCGGCGTCGAGCCTCACAAACGTCAGACGGCGCTCGCCACCGTCTGATCGCACGATAACTGCCAACCGGAGACCACCATGAACGCGATCTTCAAGAGCATTGCGGCGCTTTCGCTCGCCGCCTCCCTGAGCCAGCAGGCGCTGGCCGCCGAGACCATCAACTTCGGCATCATCTCGACCGAGTCCCAGCAGAACCTGAAGACGTCCTGGGAGCCGCTTCTGGCCGACCTCAAGACCAAGACCGGTCTCGATGTGAAGCCCTTCTTCGCCTCTGATTACGCCGGCATCATCGAGGGCATGCGCTTCAACAAGGTGCAGGTTGCCTGGTACGGCAACAAGTCGGCCATGGAAGCCGTCGACCGCGCCGATGGCGAAGTCTTCGTGCAGAGCGTCGCCAGGAACGGCGATCCGGGCTACTGGTCGGTCGTCATCGTTCCCAAGGACTCGCCGATCCAGACGATCGACGAACTGCTGACCTGCGACAAGTCCAAGAGCTTCGGCCTCGGCGATCCGAACTCCACCTCCGGCTATCTCGTGCCCATGACCTTCGTGTTCGGCGCCCGTGGCATCGACCCGAAGGATTGCTTCAAGACGGTGACCAATGCCAACCACGAGACCAATGCCATGGCCGTCGCCATGAAACAGGTCGATGCGGCGGCCAACAACACCGAGAACATGGCGCTGATCCAGCAGAACAAGCCGGATGCCTTTGCCAATATCCGCGAAATCTGGCGCTCGCCGCTGATCCCGTCCGACCCGATCGTCTGGCGCAAGGACCTGCCGGAAGAGGCCAAGACCAAGCTGCGCGACTTCTTCCTCGCCTACGGCACCGCCAACTCCACGGGCGACGTCGCCCATGAGAAGGAGGTTCTCGCCGGCCTGAAATGGGCGCCGTTCAAGGCCTCGACCGACAAGCAGCTCCTGCCGATCCGCGTGATGGAACTGTCGAAGTCGATCGCCAAGATCGAAGCCGACGCCTCGCTGTCGGCCGACGCCAAGGCCGAAAAGGTCAAGCCGCTGACCGAGCAGAAGGCGAAGTTCGAAGCCGAACTCGGCACGGCTTCCAACGGCTGATGCATCGGACTGGAGCGGGCAACACCGTCCGCTCCGGTTCTCTCTCGCTTCTCTCGCTCGCTGCCCGACCCATCAAGGACGACGCCCATGACCGACGTCATCGCCTCCACAGGTGTCACCAACGCCCGCCCGATGGCCGGCCAGACCGGCACGAAGCCTGCCCAAGGCAGCCTGCGCGGCTGGTTCGTCACGCTCGTCTTCGTCGGTGCGCTTGCCGCCAGCTGGGGACCGGCCGAAATGGGGCGGTGGACCTACCTCTTTTCGGACGCCGGCAACATGGCAGAATATGCCCGGGACTTCCTAAAGCCGGACTTCAAGGAGTGGGCTTCCTATCTCCGCGAGATGATCGTCACGATCCAGATCGCGCTCTGGGGCACCTTCCTCGCCGTGCTTCTGTCCATTCCCTTCGGCATCCTCTCCGCCCACAACATGGCGCCCTGGTGGGTGCTGCACCCCGTTCGCCGGCTGATGGACCTCTTCCGGGCGATCCACGAGATCGTCTTTGCCGTGCTCTTCGTCGTCGCCGTCGGCCTCGGGCCCTTTGCCGGCGTCATGGCGCTGTTCGTGCATACGACAGGCATTCTGGCAAAGCTGTTTTCCGAGGCGGTCGAGGCGATCGATCCACGGCCGGTCGAGGCCATCCGCACCACCGGCGCCTCCCGGCTGCAGCAGGTCATCTTCGGCGTCATTCCCCAGGTGCTGCCGCTCTGGATCTCCTTCTCGCTCTACCGCCTCGAATCCAACATCCGCTCCGCCACCGTGCTCGGCCTCATCGGCGCCGGCGGCATCGGGCAGATCCTGTTCGAGAGCATTCGCGGCTTCTACTATCCGCAGGCCTCGGCCATTCTTCTCATCATCGTTGCCACCGTGACGCTGATGGATATTCTCTCTCAGCAACTGCGCAAGCTCGTCATCTAAGGCGGCCCTTCCCGCCCTTCTTCACCTCTCACCCGAAAAGCCGCAGCCAGACGCTGCGGAACGGCAGACCATGACCCGCGAACAGATCTTCACCCACTGCGTTATCATCCTCCCCACCGAGATCGTCACGGGCACCGTCGTCGTGCGCGACGGCGTGATCGCCGACATCTCCCCGGGGACGACGGCGCAGGGCATGGACATGCAAGGCGACTACCTGATGCCGGGCTGCGTCGAGCTGCACACCGACCATCTGGAAACGCATATCCAGCCGCGCCCGAAGGTGCGCTGGAACCTTGCCGCGGCCCTCCAGGCGCATGACGGGCAGATCGCCACGGCCGGCATCACCACCGTGTTCGACGCGCTTCGGGTCGGGCTCGATGGCGATACGGATCTCGGGACCGGCGATATGGCCGACATGGCGGCGACCATCTCGGCGGCGACCGCCGCGAACCGCCTGCGCGCCGAGCACTTCATCCACCTGCGTTGCGAAGTCTCCATGCCGGATGTGGTCGAGCAGTTCGACGCGTTGAAGGGCAACGACCGGGTGCGGCTCGCATCCCTCATGGACCACGCACCCGGACAGCGACAGTTCGTGAGCCTCGAGGCCTACCGGATCTATTATCAGGGCAAGAAGAAGATCTCGGATGCGGATTTCGAGGCGTTCAGCGCCCGGCGCATCGCCCAGTCGGTGGAGAACGCCGACCGCAACCGTCTGGCGCTGGCCACGCGCTGCCGCGCGGCCGGCATCCCCATGGCCTCGCATGACGATGCGACGGCCGCCCATGTGCGCGAGAGCGTCGATCTCGGCATCGCGCTCGCCGAATTCCCGACCACGATCGAGGCGGCGACACTCTCCAAGGCGTCAGACCTGCAGGTGCTGATGGGGGCGCCGAACGTGGTGCGGGGCGGTTCGCATTCCGGCAACGTCTCGGCGCTCGATCTTCTGGAGCGCGATGCGCTCGACATTCTCTCGTCGGATTATGTGCCGTTCAGCCTGCTGCAGGCCGCATTTCTGCTGTCCGAGCGCGGGCAGACGGATCTGCCACATGCGGTGCGCATGATCACCGCCAACCCGGCGCGGGCCGCGGGCCTTGCCGATCGCGGCCGGATCGAGACCGGCCTTCGGGCCGATCTCGTTCGCGTGCGGGCCGAAGCCGGAGCGCCGCCGCTGGTGGCCGGTGTCTGGCGGGCCGGCGAACGCGTCGCCTGACGCGCCGCCAGCTTCCGGCCTCAGGCGGTCGGCTGCTTGGTCTTGCGCAGGTAGGGCAGCACCGTATCGAAGCTGCCGAAGCGGGCGATGGCGTCCTCGTTGGAAACGGCGGCGGTGATGATGACGTCCTCGCCCTGCTTCCAGTTGGCGGGCGTCGCCACCTGATGCTTGGCGGTCAGCTGGATCGAGTCGATCGCACGCAGGATCTCGTCGAAGTTGCGGCCGGTCGTCATGGGATAGGTGAGGATCAGCTTGATCTTCTTGTCCGGCCCAACCACGAAGACCGAGCGAACGGTCGCGTTGTCGGCGGGCGTGCGGCCTTCCGAGCTTTCGCCGGCACCGGCCGGCAGCATGTCATAGAGCTTGGCGACGGCGAGGTCCTTGTCGCCGATCAGCGGGTAATCGACCTCGAAGCCTGTCGCCGTGCGGATGTCGTTCTTCCAGCGCTCATGGCTCTCGACCGGATCGACCGAAATGCCGATGACCTTGACGCCGCGCGCGGCGAACGCGTCCTGCAGGCCGGCCATGGCACCGAGCTCCGTCGTGCAGACGGGCGTGAAATTCTTCGGATGCGAGAACAGGACGCCCCAGCCATTGCCGATCCAGTCGTGGAACGAGATCGTCCCCTTGCTGGTTTCCGCAGTAAAATCAGGGGCGATATCGTTGATGCGCAGGCTCATGGATCGGTCCTCTTTTCAGGTTGTCGGAAAGTGGCATCATCGCGGCTCCCGTTCAAGGCTGCGCCGGCCGGCCGGCCGCAGAGCCGGCCATCAATTTTTCTCCTCCCGCACCGGGAATGACGAATGCGATGCCTTGACGGATGAGCGGGCGGGCCTGCAGCCGTCACCCGCAAGGCGGCGGGCTCTCACGGCCCGTTGACCAGCGCCAGGATGAGCGCATGCACAGCGCCGCCCTCGGTGAACTCCGCCTGATCGAAGGCCCGGTCGAGCGCGCGCCGTTCGTCGGAGATCGCGCCGAGCCGGCGGTTCATCTCCGTCTTGATCTTCGTGCAACCGGGATCGTCCGGCTGCTTGAGCCCGATGGTCGCCCTCTCGATCTTTGCCACGAGGTCGCGGACATATTGCCCATGCACCGCCTCGTGCTGGCGAACGCCATCGATGAAGGTCGTCCAGCTGGTGCGCACGGGCGCCGGCAGCTTGTCCGTCGGCTTCGGCAGGGTGGTGATGATGGTCAGCCGCGGGATCGCTGTCGCCAGCACGCAGTCGTTGCCCTGCCTCTGATAGTCGCGCCGCCAGGTCAGTTTGAAACGCGTGTGGGCAATGACGCGGTTTGCGCCGAGAAGCGGCCCGCGTTCGCCGATGGACGCGTAGAGCTCCGCGCCTGTCCTGCCCGAGATCGCATAGGTCTCGACCGTCTCCGTCGCCGTTACCTCGGCGCTCGCCGGCAGGGACATGGCGAGCGCCAGTCCGATGGCTGCAGCCGTAAAAGCCGAAATCGTCTTGATCCGCGTCACCTGTCATCCCGCCCTGATTGCGGGCCGAACCCGAGAGCCCGTCAGGTTCATTCCGAACCGGCCAGACTCGCGATTCCCTTGTTATCGTTTGTCTCTTCGGGATAACCGGTTTCCCCTTATCCCTGACAAACTCTAGGCGGAATGGCGATGGCTTGCAATCGATGCCGGATGCGACCAAAGGGCGCCGGGCGCCACGATGCGCCTGTCGCGGCAGAACCGGCGACAGGGGAGCCGGCGCGGCCGCGACAGGCATTCCGGCACGAGGCCGGATGAAGGGATGGCAGGGTGTGCCCGCGCATCGACTGTCGCTGATCGAACCAACGGGCGCGCCGAAGGTTCCGCCAGCGGCGGCGGGAAAGGACGCGTGTCGGGTGCCCGTGCCGACACCGCCGACCTCAGCGGATGATGGCGGGTGCCACGTCTTCCTTGTCGTTCTCGTCGATCAGCCGCGCGCCGCGCTGGCGCGTCAGGTACCGCCAGATCCACTGGACGGTGACCAGCATGCGCTTCTCGAAATTGACGAGAAGATAGACATGGACGATCGCCCAGAGGATCCAGGCGAAATACCCCTTCAGCGTCCATCGGCCGAAATCGAAGATCGCGGCGTTGCGGCCGATCACTGCCGTGTTGCCACGATTGGCGAAATGAAACGGCTTGGCCGTCTCGATCGCTTCGGGCTTGACGAGAAGCTTGCCGAGATAGCGGCCCTGCTGCTTGGCCACCTGCGCCAGAGCCGGCAGCGGCGCACCCTTCTTGTCCGGCTGGAACGAGGTATCGCCCAGCGAGAAGATATCTTTGAAGCCCTCGACCCGGAGCCTCGAATCAACGGGGATGCGGCCGTTGGCCTTGCCCTCGATGCCGAGCCACCGGAAGGCCGGCGAGGCCTTGACGCCCGCGCCCCAGACGATGCTGCCCGCGGGCACCATCTCCCCGGCGATGACGGCGCCGTCCGCGGTGATGTCGGAGACCTGCGCGCCCAGCCGCACCTCGACGCCCATCTTTTCGAGATGGCGCAGGGCATAGGTCTGGAGATGTTCGGGGAAGGCGGCGAGGATGCGCGGGCCGGCCTCGACCAGGATGACGCGCAGATCGCTCGAGGGAATGGTGCGGAAGTCCCGCACGGCCATGGAGCGGCCGAGTTCGGAAATGGCGCCCGCCATCTCGACGCCGGTCGGCCCGCCGCCGACGACGATGCTGGTCAGCAGCGCTTTCCGCTCCGCCGGATCCTTCGTCCGCTCCGCCTTTTCGAACGACAAAAGCAGGCGATGGCGGATGCGTCGGGCCTCGTGAAGCGTCTTCAGGCCGGGTGCGAAATGCTGCCAGTCGTCATGGCCGAAGTAATTGTAGTCCGAGCCGGTGGCGATCACCAGCTGGTCGTAGAACACCGTGCCGCCGTCCTTCAGCCTGACCTGCTTGGTCTCGACCTCGATGCCCTCGGCTTCCGCCAGCATGATATGGATGTTGCGATAGCGCCCGAGCGTGCGGCGGATCGGCTCTGCGATGTCGGCCGGGGACAGGGCGGCGGTCGCGACCTGATAGAGCAGCGGCTGGAACAGATTGTGGTTGCGGCGGTCGATGACGATCACGTCGACATCCGTGTCTCCGAGCGCCCCGGCGCAGGCGAGACCGCCGAAGCCGGCACCGATAATGACGACCCGGCGGCGCGGCGGTGCGATGACGGGGTCTGCGGGTTCCAGATTGTTCATCACCGTGAGCTCCTCGCAGAGTATGAGAGACGTTTATGCGCAATGCTGCACATGAAGCATGAACGGGGGTGTGTAGACAAGAAGAACAGCCACGGTGATGCAAACCGCCGGGGTTCGCCATGGTTCCCGGGAGGCTGCCGCTGCGCGTGTGAGGCCTGATGAAATCTCGCACTTGGCCGGAACCAAGCAAGGTTCACTTACTTCCATGAGAGATCGCAGGCCGTGTCAGGCGGACGCGATGGGGATGAAGAACATAGGGATTTTTCCGCTTTCTTCCTATGGCCAACGCAAAGGCAGTCGAGCTTCCAACCCATCCGGCCAGCGATCACCACCCCCCGCCGCAGCGCTGCCGTCGCGCCCCCCCAACGAAGCCCTGGGGGAGCAGGTGCCTGTGGCTAGCGGGCTGTTTCGTCCTGCTGCGTTTCCCGCTGCAGGCGAAGCTGTTTCAAGCGTTCCGTCTTCTCGCGGGCAGCGCTCAGCTGCGTGTCGATGATCGCCTGGGCAACCACCTTGGTTTCATCGATATTCCCGAGGGCCGGCCCCGCTTTCGGACGACGCTTCTTCTTCTCTTCGGTCATAGAGGTTCTCTGTCCTTCTCAAGACGAGCGTTGTCCTCCGCGATGCGCCGGGCGTCATTCAACTATTTTAATGCGAACCCGACCGTACGGAACTGGACCGTTTTTCGTCCTTGTGATGGCAAGGGCGCAGACAGGCGTTTGGCCGAAGGCGACGCCGCTATCAGGAACAAAAATCGCAGGAATGCGTTCGGCCTGCGAACCCGTTCGTAAAGGAACCACCAATGCTCAAGTGGGCGCTGATCTTCTTCGTCGTTTCCCTCATCACCGGCTTTCTCGGCTTCTCCGGCGTTTCTGCGGCGACCGCAACGATCGCGCGCGTGCTGTTTGCCATTGCCGTCGTGGTCTTCCTGATCTTCGTGGTGCTTGCCTTCATGGCTGGTAGCGCCGTCCTCTAAATTCGGCGGCCACGGCGCTGCCGGCTGGACCATAAGTCCTACCGGGGCCCCTGCCCGCATTCTTCCACGAAAGAGACCTTTATGGACGTCCTCCGTATTCTGCTTGCCATTCTCGTGCCGCCTCTCGGCGTGTTTCTTCAGGTCGGCATCGGCCTGCATTTCTGGCTGAATATCCTGCTTACGATCTTCGGTTACATCCCCGGCATCATCCATGCCATCTGGGTCATTCTGAAGAAGTAAGGCAGGCGACGCATTGCCACTGATCGATGAGAAAATCACAGCCGCGACGGAACCATTTCCGCCGCGGCGTGTTTGTTATGCGCCAAACGAAGGGGACGGACCGTGAGCGAGCATATCGATGTTGCCAAAGTGGAAAACAGCCCCTTGCGCCGCGTGCGCAGCGTGGACGATTTCTGCCGTCGATATCGGCTCGGCGATGACGAAAAGAACCGCCTGACCCGCCTTTTCGGTTCGTTCGCGACCGAGCAGGAATTGCTGACGAACGCCACGCGGGCGCCGGTTTTTCGCTAGACGCCGTCTCTGTCGGCAAGCCAGCTTAAAAGGCCTGACGCTGCGAACCGGCCGGTTGCGAGACACGCCGTCAGCAGATATCCGCCGGTCGGCGCTTCCCAATCCACCATCTCACCCGCGACGAAAACGCCGGGCATCTGCCGGATCATTCCGGCAGGGTCGATCCCGTCGAGCCGGATGCCGCCGGCAGACGAGATGGCTTCTGCGATCGGTCGCGGCCTGGTCAACGGGATCGGCAGCATCTTCAGGGCGGCAGCAAGATCGTTTGCCGGCAAACGATCTGCATCGGGCACGATCTCCCGCAGCAGCGCCAGCTTCACGCCGTCGATCCTTGCGGCCTTGCGCAGCCGATTGCTGAAGCTCGCCTTGCGCGGGGCCGCGTCCAGCGCCAATGCCACAGCCTCCAGCGATCGGCCGGGCAGAAGGTCGAGACGGAGATCGGCGTCTCCCGAAGCCTCCAGCCTGTCCCGCAGCGCTGCCGAATGGGCATAGACAAGGCTTCCCTCGATCCCGTGACGCGTGACGACGAACTCGCCTTGCGTGCGCCCGCACGCCGACATGGCGGCGACCGACTTCACCGGAGCGCCGGCGAACCGTGCAGCAAAATCCTCGCTCCAGGCGACATCGAAGCCGCAATTGGCCGGACGGAACGGCGCAACGGCAATCCCCCGCGCCTCCAGCATCGGCACCCAGCGCGCATCGGATCCAAGCCTCGGCCAGCTTGCGCCGCCGAGCGACAGCAGCGTCGCATCGCTGGCGACAGCCTGCACACCGTCCGGCGTCTCGAAGACCAGCGCGTCATCCGCGCGGAAGCCGATCCAGCGCCAGCGGGTCCGGATGGCGACACCGCGCATCTCCAGCCGCCGGCGCCAGGCCCGCAGCAGCGGCGAAGCCTTCATGGCTTTGGGAAACACCCGTCCCGACGAACCGACGAAGGTCTCGACATCGAGCCCCTGCGCCCAGGCCCGCACATCGTCCGGGGTAAAGGCATCGAGAGCCGGCCGCAGGCCGGCAGTGGCGGCACCGAAGCGGCCGGCGAAACTCTCATAGGGCTCGGCATGCGTCAGATTGAGGCCCGACTTGCCGGCCAGCAGGAACTTCCGGCCGATCGTCGGCATGGCGTCATAGACCGTGACGCGATGATGCGTTTCCGACAGGACCTCGGCGGCGGCCAGTCCCGCCGGTCCGCCGCCGATGATCGCGATCGTCTTTGCTGTGCTGTCCGCTATCGTCATGGTCCGTTTCATGCGGCAAACGCCGCTTCGGGGCAAGCCGGAGAGATCACACCATGTCACAAACGCGCCTCCCGCGCGGCAGCCGGTTGCTTCCGGGCAAGGCTGACGTCTATGGTCGGCCATCGATGTCCGAACCGCGCGTGCCCCAAGCCCATGTTTCTCGTCTCCAAGATTTTCTGGCTCCTCGCCCAGCCCCTGTCGCTTGCCTTTGCGCTCGTTCTCTCCGGCTTCGTCTCTGCCGTCGCCGGCTATCAGCGGCTCGGGCTTCTCCTGTCGGGCCTTGCCGCGCTCCTTCTCTTCGTGGCGCTGTTCACGACGACCGGCAGCGTGCTCCTGCAGCGGCTGGAAGACCGGTTTCCGCGGCCGCCGGCCCTCCCCGCCGATCTTTCCTGCATGATCATTCTGGGCGGCGCCTTCGAGAACGAGGTGATGGCGACGCGGGGCGGGATCGAGTTCAACCAGGCGGCCGACCGCTTCGTCGAGGCGCTGCGCATCGCACGCCTCGTGCCCGCGGCGCGCATTCTCGTGTCGGGCGGCGACGGTTCGCTCAGCGGAACCTATGACGGCGATGCCGATGCCGCCGAGCGGTTCTTTCCCCTGTTCGGCGTGCCCGTCGAACGCCTGATCCGCGAGGACGCCTCGCGCACGACCTTCGAAAACGCGGCGAACACGCAGGCGATCCTGTCGCGGAACGGGCTGTCGAACTGCCTGCTGATCACCTCGGCCTTCCACATGCCGCGCGCCATCGGGCTGTTCCGCAAGCTCGGGATCGCCGTGACCGCCTGGCCGACGGATTACCGGACGACCGGCAAGGCGCGCGCGGGCTTCGACTTCAGCCAGCCGGCGCTGAACGCCCAGCTGACGACGACCGCGGTGCGCGAGTGGATCGGCCTTGCCGCCTATGCCGCCACGGGCCGCACCTCTGCCCTCTTCCCGTCCGTGGAACGCCCATGACCGTTCTCGATCTTCTCGATTATGCCGGCGTCGCCGTCTTCGCCGCCACCGGCGCGCTGTCGGCCTCGCGCAAGCAACTCGATATCATTGGCTATGTCTTCCTTGCCTCCATCACCGGCATCGGCGGGGGCACGCTGCGGGATGTCATCCTCGGGGCAACGCCCGTCTTCTGGGTCAAGAACCCGCTCTACCTCGTCATCTGCGCGAGCGTCGGCGTCGTCCTGTTCCTCTCCTCGCACCGGCTCGATTCACGGTATCGCGCGCTCGTCTGGCTCGATGCGATCGGTCTGTCCGCCTATTGCGTCATGGGTGCCGCCAAGGGGCTCTCGGCCACGGGGTCCCCCGTCGTCGCGCTCGTCACCGGCATGTTGACGGCCACATTCGGCGGCATCCTGCGCGATCTTCTCGCGGGGGAACCCTCGGTGCTGCTGCGTCCGGAAATCTATGTGACGGCGGCATTGACGGGCTCGGCCGTCTTCACGCTCGCAACGCTTGCCGGCCTGCCGCTGATCGCCGCCTCCGCGCTCGGCATCGTCTGCGCCTTCATCGTGCGCGGCGGTGCGCTGAAATTCGGCTGGACGCTGCCCACGGGTAAGGCCGGCCCCGGACGGGACCCGGACGACGTTCTCTAACGAAGGGACGAAAAATCAGCGCTGCTTCGGCTTCAGCCGGATCACCACGTCGACATGGGAAATCTCCATGCCCTCGGGCGGCTCGGGAAGATTGCCGATGGTGATGTTGTTGACCGGAATATCGAGCACCTCGTTCGCGCCCTCCACGAAGAAGTGGTGGTGATCGGAAACGTTGGTGTCGAAATAGGTCCGTGCGCCCTCCACCGAGAGAACCCGGATCATGCCGGCTTCGGTAAACTGGTGCAGCGTGTTGTAGACGGTCGCCAGCGACACGGGCACGCCGACGGTCACGGCTTCCTCGTGCAGTTCCTCCACCGTCAGGTGACGGTCGCCCTTTGCAAACAGGAGGTCGGCCAGCGCCATGCGCTGCCGCGTCGGCCTGAGGCCGAAGCGGCGCAAACGGTCGTCGGGCCTCATCTCTGTTTCCATCGTCATGCAGACTTGTCCAGGCGGCTCTTGTTAAGTGGAGTCATCGTGTCGATATAACTTTGGTGAGCTTGGCTTTCAATACACATAAAGGTGCCGGACCGGTCTACGGAGATAAAACGGCCCGAAAAGTTGCGGATATGGCAATTGCTACTGGTTGTTTCCGGTATCATGCGCTATGCGACTGCGGATATGGGCCAGAGCCGGCACGTCCCGGACGGTATCGGACGACGGGCGGAACGGCTCGGCAAGACAAGACCCGGTGTGCGATCGGGCTCACGAGACACCTTGGCGGAGACACCAGACGTTCATGACGACCAGACAATCCAGCTACGGCTACGACGACATCCTGCGTTGCGCGCGGGGCGAACTGTTCGGCCCCGGCAATGCGCAGTTGCCGCTTCCGCCGATGCTGATGGTCCATCGCATAACGGAGATTTCCGAAACCGGCGGCACCTTCGACAAGGGCTTCATCCGGGCCGCGTATGACGTGAAGCCCGACGACTGGTATTTTCCCTGCCACTTCCCCGGCAATCCCATCATGCCCGGCTGCCTCGGCCTCGACGGCATGTGGCAGCTGACGGGCTTCTTCCTCGGCTGGCTCGGCGAGCCCGGCCGCGGCATGGCGCTGTCCACCGGCGAGGTGAAGTTCAAGGGCATGGTTCTTCCCGATACCAAGCTGCTGGAATACGGCATCGACTTCAAGCGCGTCATGCGCGGCCGGCTGGTGCTCGGCATCGCCGACGGCTGGCTGAAGGCCGATGGCGAAACCATCTACCAGGCGACGGACCTTCGCGTCGGCCTGTCGAAGGAGAAGGCTGCCTGATCCCGGAGGGATCGCAGGCGCTTTCTCCAGTTCACTTCAAGAAAAGGTCATCGAGATGAGACGGGTTGTTGTCACGGGTCTTGGTATCGTTTCCTCCATCGGAAACGACGCCGAAGCAGTCACGGCTTCGCTGCGCGATGCGCGCTCCGGTATCAGCTTTTCCAACGATTTCGCTGAACACGGATTCCGCTGCCAGGTCTGGGGCTCGCCCGATCTGGACACGACGGACATGGTCGATCGCCGCGCGGCGCGTTTCCTGTCGCAGGGCGGCGCCTGGAACCACGTGGCGATGAAGCAGGCGATCGCCGATTCCGGCCTCGAAGAGAGCGACATCTCGGGCAACGAGCGCACCGGCATCATCATGGGTTCGGGCGGACCGTCCACCAAGACGCTGATCGAAGCCGCCGACATCACCCGCAAGAACAACAGTCCGAAGCGCATCGGCCCGTTCGCCGTGCCGAAGGCCATGTCCTCGACCGCCTCGGCGACGCTCGCCACCTGGTTCAAGATCCACGGCGTCAACTATTCGATCTCGTCGGCCTGTTCGACGTCTGCCCATTGCATCGGCAATGCCGCGGAAATGATCCAGTGGGGCAAGCAGGACATCATGTTCGCCGGCGGCCACGAGGATCTCGACTGGACCATGTCGAACCTGTTCGACGCGATGGGCGCCATGTCCTCGAAGTTCAACGACACGCCGGCCACGGCCTCGCGCGCCTATGACGTTTCGCGCGACGGCTTCGTCATCGCCGGCGGCGCCGGTGTGCTGGTGCTCGAGGAGCTGGAACATGCCAAGGCCCGTGGCGCCAAGATCTATGCCGAACTGACCGGCTACGGCGCGACGTCGGACGGTTACGACATGGTCGCACCGTCGGGCGAAGGTGCCATCCGCTGCATGCGTCAGGCGCTGGCGACCGTCAAGACCGAGATCGACTACATCAACACGCACGGCACCTCGACGCCGGTCGGCGACAGCAAGGAGATCGGCGCGATCCGCGAGGTCTTCGGGACCAAGATCCCGCCGGTCCAGTCGACCAAGTCGCTGACGGGCCACTCGCTGGGTGCGGCCGGCGTGCAGGAATCGATCTATGCGCTGCTGATGATGCAGGAACGCTTCATCGGCGAAAGTGCGCATATCACCGAGATCGACCCGGAATTCGACGGCGTGCCGATCGTTCGCAAGCGCATCGACGATGCGAAGATCGACACCGTGCTCTCGAACTCGTTCGGCTTCGGCGGCACCAATGCCACGCTCGTTTTCCAGCGTTATAACGGGTAAGTTGCCATGACCGGTCTCATGTCGGGGAAGCGCGGGCTCATCATGGGCGTCGCCAACAGTCATTCGATCGCCTGGGGCATTTCCCAGGCGCTGTCGCGCCAAGGCGCCGAGCTTGCCTTCACCTACCAGGGCGACGCGCTCGGCAAGCGCGTGAAGCCGCTGGCGGCACAGCTGAATTCGGATCTGCTGCTGCCCTGCGACGTCGAGGACCTCGCCTCCGTCGATACCGTCATCGACACCTTGAAGGACCGCTGGGGAAGCCTGGATTTCATCGTCCACGCCATCGGCTTTTCCGACAAGAACGAGCTGAAGGGCCTTTACGCCGATACGAGCCGCGACAATTTCAGCCGGACCATGGTCATCTCCTGCTTCTCCTTCACCGAGATCGCGCGTCGCGCGGCCGAGATGATGACAGACGGCGGCGCGATGCTGACCCTGACCTATGGCGGCTCCGTGCGCGTCATGCCGAACTACAACGTCATGGGTGTCGCCAAGGCGGCGCTTGAAGCCTCCGTGCGCTATCTCGCCGCCGATTACGGCCCGCGCGGCATCCGCGTCAACGCGATCTCGGCCGGCCCGATCCGCACGCTCGCCGGCGCCGGCATCTCCGATGCGCGCGCCATGCTCTCCTGGAACCAAAAGAACGCGCCGCTGCGCCGCACCGTCACCATCGACGACGTCGGCAATTCCGCCCTCTACCTCCTCTCCGACCTCGCCTCCGGCGTCACCGGCGAGATTCACTACGTGGATTCCGGCTACAACATCACGTCGATGCCGGTGCTGGAGACGTTGCGGAACGCGGACGGGGAGTGAGGTTGCTCCGCAGCCGTCTCCTCTGATCCAATCTTATCCCTGAATGCGAAAAAGGCGCCGCGATACTCTCGCGGCGCCTTTTGCATGATGGGCGTCTATCGTTTGAAGCCGGCCTACTTCCGGCCCCACAAGATCTTGAACCGGGCATTCCGGCAGGTCTCGCCCCATTCCTTGAAGATCGTGTTCATGGTCGGCTCGTAGGGGAGGCCTCGGTTGGCGACCAGCATGAGGCGGCCGCCGGCTTTCAGGGATTTGGCGGCCATGGCGATCATGGCGACGCCGAGCGCCGGATCGGCAGCCTGGGTCTCGTGGAAGGGTGGGTTCATGACGATGAGGTCGTAGTGATCGCGCGGGGCTTCCTGCGTCAGGTCCTGCCAGTGGAAGCGGGTCGGCACCTTCGGCGCATTGGCCTTCAGATTGCCGCGGGCGGCCTCCAGCGCATGATAGTCGGCCTCGAACAGGTCGATGCCTTTGACAGCAGGCGCGCGCTCGGCGAGCATCACCGAGAGATAGCCCCAGCCGGCGCCGAAGTCGGCGGCGTGGCCGGCGAAGTCCGTCGGCAGGCGCGAGGCGAGCAGTTCCGAGCCGCCGTCGATCCGGTCATGCGAGAACATGCCGGGAGCGGCATCGAAACGGCCTTCGACGCGAACCGGACTCGAGGCGAAGCGTTCGATCTCGGCTGCCGGGTCCTCGGGGCGCGCGAACCAGAAGGCGACGCCGTGATATTTCGGCATGCTGTCGCCACCCCACTCCAGCGCGCCAATGCGCTTGCGCAGCGACTGGATGCCGTCTTCCTTGGTGCCGGCCACGACGATGAGGCCGCCGATGCGGGTGCGCTTCAGCGCCTCCGCAATGCGGTTCTCGTTCTCACCGCGGTGCTTGCCGCAGAGGATCAGCGTCGCGGCGTAGTCGTCGCCCTCGACGAAGGGGGTGACGGTGGCGCCGGCGGATACCAGCGCGCGATAGGCCGGGCGGTTCGGCTGGACGCAGACCAGCGCCGCGTCGAAGCCGTCCGGTAGCCGGTAGCCGGTTTCGGCGGCCAGGAAGAGGACGCGTTCGCCTTCGCCCGGCGGCGACAGCACGCCGCTGTCGAAGGGATGAAACAGGGTCTTGACCTTGTCGCTCGTCATTCGTCTTGCCTCTTCGGCAACCTCTTGCGGCTGCCCGTCATGCCGGATCCTGACAGGAGCCCAGCGGTGTTCGTCCCGACACTGCCGCTTGGCAGCATCCTTGATGATGCAAGAAGGGCGCGGAGCGATCAACGCCCCGCGCCCTTCCCGTCGATGGTCGGCGGCTCGCCTTATTCGGCGGCTTCGCCACCCTTCTCGCTGACTTCCTTGCCGGTCGCCTGGTCGACGACCTTCATGGACAGGCGAACCTTGCCGCGCTCGTCGAAGCCCATCAGCTTGACCCAGACCTTGTCGCCTTCCTTGACGACGTCGGAGGTCTTGGCAACGCGGTCGGTCGCCAGCTGCGAGATGTGCACGAGGCCGTCACGCGGGCCGAAGAAGTTGACGAAGGCGCCGAAATCGGCGGTCTTCACAACGGTGCCTTCGTAGATCTGGCCGACTTCCGGTTCCGCGACGATCGAGTGGATCCACTTGCGGGCCGCTTCGATTTCCTTGCCGGAAGACGAAGCGATCTTGATCGTGCCGTCGTCCTCGATGTTGACCTTGGCGCCGGTCTTCTCGACGATTTCGCGGATGACCTTGCCGCCGGAGCCGATGACTTCCCGGATCTTGTCGACCGGGATCTGCATGACTTCGATGCGCGGTGCGAATTCACCGAGCTGCGAGCGGCCTTCGGTGATGGCGTTCGCCATCTCGTTGAGGATGTGCTTGCGGCCACCCTGCGCCTGGCTGAGGGCGACCTTCATGATCTCTTCGGTGATACCGGCGATCTTGATGTCCATCTGCAGCGAGGTGATGCCGGCGTCCGTGCCCGCAACCTTGAAGTCCATGTCGCCGAGGTGGTCTTCGTCACCCAGAATGTCGGAGAGAACCGCGAAGCGGTCGCCTTCGAGGATCAGGCCCATGGCGATGCCGGCAACCGGCTTTGCCAGGGGAACGCCGGCATCCATCAGAGCGAGCGAGGTGCCGCAGACGGTGGCCATCGAGGACGAGCCGTTCGACTCGGTGATCTCGGAGACGACGCGCAGCGTGTAGGGGAACTGGTCCGGGCTCGGGAGCATCGGACGGATGGCGCGCCATGCGAGCTTGCCGTGGCCGATTTCGCGACGGCCCGGGGAGCCCATGCGGCCCGTTTCGCCGACCGAGTAGGGCGGGAAGTTGTAATGGAGCAGGAAGCGCTCCTTGTACATGCCCGTCAGGCTGTCGACGTACTGTTCGTCTTCGCCGGTGCCGAGCGTGGCGACGACGATCGCCTGCGTTTCGCCGCGGGTGAAGAGGGCCGAACCGTGGGTGCGCGGCAGGATGCCGACTTCCGAAACGATCGGACGAACGGTCTCGAGATCACGGCCATCGATGCGGCTCTTGGTGTCGAGGATGTTCCAGCGGACGATCTTGGCCTGCAGGTGCTTGAAGACGGCGCCGATGACTTCGCTCGTGTAGCGGGCGTCCTGGCCTTCCGGGAAGAAGTGCGTCTTGACCTTGGCCTTCACGGCATCGACGGCCTTGTAGCGGTCGGCCTTCTGCGTGATCTTGTAGGCATCGCGCAGTTCGGCTTCGAAATGCTGGAGCATCTCGCCTTCGAGCGCGGAATGATCTTCCGGTTCGAATTCGCGCGGCTCCTTGGCAGCGACTTCGGCCAGCTTGATGATCGCATCGATCACCGGCTGGAAGCCCTTATGGCCGAACATGACGGCGCCGAGCATGATCTCTTCGTTCAGTTCCTTGGCTTCCGACTCGACCATCAGGACAGCGTCCTGCGTGCCGGCGACGACGAGGTCGAGAACCGATTCGTCCATCTCGTCGAGATGCGGGTTCAGGACGTATTCGCCGTTAATGTAGCCGACGCGTGCGCCGCCGACCGGGCCCATGAAGGGAACGCCGGAGAGCGTCAGCGCAGCCGAGGCCGCCACCATCGACAGGACGTCAGGATCGTTTTCAAGGTCGTGCTGGACGACGGTGACGACGACCTGCGTGTCGTTCTTGTAGCCTTCCGGGAAGAGCGGGCGGATCGGACGGTCGATCAGGCGGGAAACCAGCGTTTCCTTTTCCGACGGACGACCTTCGCGCTTGAAGTAGCCGCCCGGGATCTTGCCGGCGGCATAGGTCTTTTCCTGGTAGTTGACGGTCAGCGGGAAGAAGTCCTGGCCGGGCTTGGGCGCCTTGGCCGAAACGACGGTGGCGAGCACGACGGTTTCGCCATATGTGGCGAGAACGGCGCCGTCTGCCTGCCGGGCGATCTTGCCCGTTTCCAGCTTCAGCGGGCGGCCTGCCCATTCGATTTCGACGCTATGGGTATCGAACATATCTTGTCCTAACATTTGTGCGGCAAGGCCGCGCCGCAGGCCTTGGATAAGAACGGCGCGGGCGGCCCTGCATGGTCGACGCATCACGGGCAAGACAACGGGAGGCTTCCGGGTTCACGGAGCCTGAAGAGGCTCCGAAGCATCCTGCAATCCTGCCCCATGACAGGTCATCTGTTGCTCTGCAGTCCGGCACGTCCGGCCTGCTCGTGGACTTTCAGGCGCGATGCGGAAACCGCATCCGTAAAAGAGGCCGGCGGGCGAGCGCCTGAAGGCGCCGCCCGCCGGGAACGATCTTAACGGCGGATGCCGAGGGAAGTGATCAGCTTGGTGTAGCGGGCCTCTTCCTTCTTCTTGAGGTAGTCAAGAAGCGAACGACGGCTCGAAACCATGGCGAGAAGGCCACGACGCGAGTGGTTGTCCTTCTTGTGGCCCTTGAAGTGTTCGGTCAGGTTGTTGATCCGCTCGGTCAGGATGGCCACCTGGACTTCCGGAGAACCGGTGTCGCCTTCGGCGGTTGCGTATTCCTTGATCAGCTGGGTCTTGCGTTCTGCAGTGATCGACATCGTGTGATCCTTTCGATTTTAAGGATTGCGGGTCGCCGGCAGCCGGGATGTCGTCTAGCTGCGGCCTTGAAGGCAGAAGGAGACGGGCATCAAAGCTCATCCTTATGCTGGCGGTGCCTATAAAGCATTCGTGACGGAAAGGAAAGAGCTGCGTGCCCGGCCTCTCTTCCGCCGCAGCGCCCTATTCCGCCGCAGCGCCTTGGCCGCCGTCGGGCGCCGGCGTGTTCAGCCGGGCACTGTCGATCTCCACCCGCCACTCGATACCGTCCTCGTGCATCAGGCGCTGCAGCCGCGCGTCGAGCGACATGCCGAGCATGCGCTCCAGCACGAGCGTTCCGAAGCCCTTGCGGCCGGGCGCGCGCATTTCCGGCGTCAGGTCGGCGCGGCTTTCGCGCCAGACGAGGCGGAACGTCCCCTCGTCGAGGATCCAGGACAGATCGACCCGGCCCGTCGCATTCGCGAGCGCGCCGTATTTGGTGGCGTTGGTGGCAAGCTCGTGCAGCGCCATACCCAGCGTCTGCGACACCTGCGCATCCAGCAGCACCGGCGGGCCGGAAATGTGGAATCGATCACCATCGTCGGGGATGAAGGGCTGCAGCTGGTTGTGCGCCAGCTCGTCCATGTCGATGCCCTGGGCGGCATTGGCAATCATCAGGTCGGTGGACCGTGCGAGGCCTGCGACCCGCCTGCGGAAGGTGTCCACGAAGTCCTGCCGGCTTTCCAGCGACGCCGCCGACTGGGTCAGCATGGACTGGATGACGCTCAGCTGGTTTTTGGAACGGTGGGCCACCTCGCGCATCAGGAAGCGGATTTCCGCCTCGGCCCGCACCCGCTCCGCCGCCGCTTCCGACAGCGCGGTCGAGACGATGGTGACCTCCTCCACCATATGCGGACGCATGGCGACCGGCTCGCCCTGCCCCAGCCTGCGGGCGTCGTCCGCCAGCAGGCGCACACCCCGGCTCATCATGCGCGCGATGGCGAGCGAGATGCCGAGCGCGATGGCGGCAAACACCAGTGCCCCGCCCGCCAGCCAGGCATAGGAGCGGCGCGCGGCCGCCTCGACATCGGAAGCCTTCGCCCAGGCGACGATCTTCCAGCCGCTGAGCACGGAGAACTCCGTGACCGTGCGGTAGCGGGTGCCGCCCTCGTCCGCTTCGCCCACGCCGACACGCAGGGAGGGCACGATGGACATGAAGAACGGCTTGCCAGGCTCCACCTTCGGGTCCGAGGCAGCCACGACATCGCCGGCCCCGTCGATAATCGCGGCGTTCCAGCCGGGCGACAGGACGTCACGGCCGATCGAGCGCTCCAGCGACACCGCGTCGCGCGTCAGCGTCATCAGATAGTCGCCATGCCGGTTGGCCGAGAAGATGGGGAGGTAGACGTTGAACACCCATGTCTGGGCCGTGCGCCCGAAGAACACGGTGGAGACCAGGGGCGCGCCGCTCCGGAAGGCCTGATCGACCGAGACCGGATCGGACGCGCGGCCGAGCGGCTGGCCGAACGGAATGCGCGTGTTGACCAGTTGCTGGTAGCTGCGGTCGATGATCAGGAGGTTCATGCCCGTGCCGGCGAGCGCCGAGGACGCGCGCCGGTAGAAGGCACCGAGATCCTCGTTTTCCAGCGTCCGTGACGAGGCGAGCACGCGCAGCGTCGTCAGCATGCCGTCCACCTCGCGCTCCACGGCCCGCGTGACCGAGCCGGTCGAGGCTTTGAGAAGCGCGGTCACCACGCGCTCCTGATCGTCCATGCTGCGTTTCAGGACGGCCATCGAGAAGAGGAAGGAGGGGATAATCGCGACCAGCAGCAAGGCGGCGAGGTAGAAGGCCAGTGGCCGGCGCAGGCTTTTGCGCAGGCCGGAAAGCCCACTGATCGTTCGGTGGCGCAAGCCTCTGTTCAGCCCTACACCCAAGCTCTCTCGCCCCTGCAGCGCCGCGTCTCCGTGTGGACACGCCGGAGGCGCCGCCTCTCAACCCCGGTCCGGACGGCAGATGCCGGCTCGCACCTCACCCGGCAGGCGCCTCCTCCGGCCGGTAAGGCCGATGCGCGCGCTTGCCCCGAATCACGGCCACTAGACCACGCCCGCGCCCTGTTTGAAAGGACACGGATTCGTGTGCGCGCAAGCGGAAGGTCCGGCCGCGTCCGGGCCGGATCAGTCGGCGTTGAAGACGCGCTTCGGGCGGAATTCGCCTTCGCCGATCTCGCCGATCGCCACCAGCCGGCCGCGAACGGTGGCATAGGCCTCGTCTTCGGCGAGCGGTGCATCGCGACCGCGCAGAATGATCGGATTGCCCATACGGATCCGGTGTGCCTGGTCCTCTGTGATGGCAATGTGCGGCAGGTTCGACAGGGCCTCGCCGGTATCGATCAGGAACGCATCGAGCGCCGCCAGCCGGTCCTCGTCGCTTTCCATGGCTTCGAGCGCCGTCAATTGCGACAGCGGCACCATCTTGTCCTCGGCGAAGGGCGCGACGAAGGAACGCCGCAGCGAGGCGATATGGCCGAAGCAGCCGAGGTCGCGACCGAAATCGCGGGCGAGCGAGCGGACATAGGTCCCCTTGCCGCATTCGATCTCGAAATGCGCCAGATGGGGCGTGCAGCCGAGCAGCGACAGGCGGAAGATCTCCACCTCGCGCGGGGGAATATCGAGCACCTCGCCGCCCCGCGCCAGATCGTAGGCGCGCTCGCCGGCGATCTTGATGGCGGAGAATTGCGGGGGGACCTGCTCGATAACGCCGGTATAGTTCGGCAGCAGGGCGCGGACCTCTTCCTCGCTCGGGCGCGTGTCGGAGGACTGGACCACCGCACCTTCCAGGTCGTCGGTCGTGCGCTCCTCGCCCCAGGCGACGGTGAATTCGTAGACTTTGCGCCCGTCCATGACGTAGGGCACGGTCTTCGTGGCGTCGCCGAGCGCGATCGGCAGCATGCCGGAGGCCAGCGGATCGAGCGTGCCGGCATGGCCGGCCTTCTGGGCCTTGAAGAGCCACTTGATCTTGGAGACGGCTTCCGTCGATCCGAAATCCAGCGGCTTGTCGAGGATCAGCCAGCCGGAGACCGGCCGCCCTTTTGGTTTGCGCGGTTTACCCATCGTCTTGTCGTTCCACTGTTCGTGTCGGTTTCGTCGACCCCTGGGGGGCCGCTTCACTGTGCAGGCTCGTCCTGCCGCCCTAGCGGTCGTCGGCCTCGTCGTCGCTTGGACCAAGGTCGCGGGCGACATCGGGCGACCGCAGAAGGTCGTCGATCTTCTTGTAGTTGTCGAAGCTCGTATCGTCCTTGAAGCGCACTTCCGGCATGTATTTCATCTGGCGCAGATGCGGCGACAGGCGGCCACGCAGGAACTTGGCATGCCGGTTCAGCGCGTCGATGATATCGGCATGATCGGCGACACCAAGCGGCGTCACATAAGCCGTGGCCACCTTCAGGTCGCTCGACATGCGGACTTCCGAGATGGAGATCACCGTGCTTTCGATCAGCGCATCGCGCACCTCTCCCCGCTGCAGAACCTGGACCAGGGCTGCGCGGACTTGTTCGCCGACCCGCAGCATGCGCTGGGTGCGGCCCGAAGAGGTGGATTTGGCCATGATATATCCAGTATCGAGCGCCGATCTCGGCGCGATTGAGGCGGTGCAATGCCTCTTTCGCGGCGGAAGGTCAAGGCTCGGCGCGCAAAAGTCCCGCAAATGCGGGCTTGCGCCACCCTCTTGAACCAAATCTCCGCACATGATCTCTATCCGGCAACGTCACGCCTGCGGAGCCGCCATGCACGTCCTCGTCGTCGAAAACATGCCCCATTCGGATCTCGGTCTCGTCGGCGTCGCGCTGGCGGAAGCGGGCGCAGGACTCGATATCCGCAAGGCCTATGCGGGCGATGCCCTGCCGGCCGGCCCGGACGCCTATGATGGCATGGTGGTGCTGGGCGGGGAGCAGAGCGCGCGCGACGATACGCTCCATCCCTATCTGCCGGCGCTTTGCGATCTGATGCGCCGGTTCACCGAGACGGACCGGGCGGTGCTGGGCATCTGCCTCGGCAGCCAGCTTCTCGCCCGGGCCCATGGCGGCGACAATCGTCTGGGCGCGGCGCGCGAGTTCGGCTGGCACGAGATCGGGCTGACGGCGGCGGGACAGGCGGACCCGGTTCTGTCGGCCGCCGGCGCACGCTTTCCGGCCTTCCAGTGGCATTCCGACACCTTCACCCTGCCGCAGGCAGCGAAGGTTCTGGCGGGCAACGAAGCGGTTCCGCTGCAGGCCTTCCGCATCGGCCGGGCGAGCTACGGGATGCAGTTCCACTTCGAGGCGGGAACGGCCGTCATCGCCAGATGGAAAGCTATCTACAAGGACCAGATCGACCGGATCGACCCCGGCTGGCTCGCCCGCGCCGCAGATCTCGAAGCGCAGCACGGTGCCGCGTCGGACACAGCGGGCCTCGCGCTCGCACGCGCCTGGGTCCGCAGGATCGTTGGGGCGCAGGATAGGGCGGCGGCACGGGTAGATGCGGCCTGAGGCTCCGGTCATCGAGCGTTTGTCAGCGGTGACGAAACCCGGGTCCACCATTGCAGCCTAGGTTTCTTCCACCTATGTTCGTCATCATGAACAGGTGGAGGACACGCCGGTTTCCGGCGTGCAAGGCAATGATGACGAACCACACCGGCCGGGCCCAGACCCCTTCCTATCGTGACCGGGCCTTTCGCGACGGGGTCGCCGCCCGCATCAAGGCCGTCCGACATGCCAGCGTGCCGCTCGCAGGCCTGTGCGCCGGCATGATCCTCGCCAGCCTCTACGGTGCATCCGGCCCGGTGGCGGCCGCGGATTGTGAGGCGACACCGAATGCCGGGATCGATTGGAGCGGCTGCAGCAAAGCCAATCTGATGCTGCCCTCGAGCACCCTGACCAAGGCGGTTCTGGCGGGCGCCAACCTGTCGGCCACCGACCTCGGCAGTTCGGATCTGACGGAGGCGAACCTCGAAAAAGCCACGCTGATCCGGGCATCGCTGAGCGGCGCCACGGCCGGGAAGGCGAATTTCTCCCGGATCGAAGCCTATCGCTCCAACTTTTCCGGCATCAAGGCGGCCGGGGCCTCCTTTGCCGGGGCCGAGCTGCAGCGCACCAACCTGACGGAAGCCGATCTGACCGGCGCGGATTTCAGCAAGGCGGAACTTTCCCGCGTCAACTTCTCGAAGTCGACCATCACCGGCACGCGCTTCTCGCTCGCCAACCTCGCCCGCGCCAAGCTGACCGGCGCGACCTTTACGGGCCCGATCGCGTTCGACGAAGCGTTCCTGTTCCTCACCCGCGTCGAGGGACTGGATCTGTCGGCGGCGACCGGCCTGAAACAGGAGCAGATCGCGCTGGCCTGCGGCGACGGAAAGACCAAGCTTCCGCCCGGCCTGACGCCGCCACCCACCTGGCCGTGCAAGCACGATTGAAACGAGCACGACTGAAACCGGCACGACTGAAACCGGCACGAGCGAGGAAACCGGAATGGCGCTCTCACCGAATCTGCCCCTGACCGGCGCCTGCCGCTGCGGCAAGGTCCGCCTGCGCATTACTGCCGGGCCGATCCTGACCATGGCGTGCCATTGCACCGGTTGCCAGAAGATGACGGCCGGGCCGTATTCGCTGAGCGTGGCGGTTCCGGCGACCGGCTTTTCCGTCACCGAGGGCACGCCCGTCATCGGCGGCCTGCATGGCGAGATGCTGCACCACTTCTGTTGCCCGCACTGCCTCAGCTGGATGTTCACGCGCATCGACGGCATGCCGGAGATGGTCAACGTTCGCGCGACCATGCTGGACGATATCGCCTGGTATCGCCCGTTCATCGAGACCTATACCTGCGAGAAGCTCGGCTTCGCCGAGACCGGTGCCGCCCATAGCTACGAGCGCTTTCCCCCGATGGAGGATTTCGCCGGGCTGATCGCCGCCTATCACGCGACGGCGTGACGCTCAGAAGCCCTGGAAGAGAAAGTCGAGGGCGGCCGTGATCTCGTCGGCACGTTTCCTGAGATCGACAATAGTCGCTCCGATCTCTCGCGTCGGCACCACGGCCATGAACTGCGTGGCCATTACAAGCCGGGTGCCCTCGATCTCGAATGTCGGGTTGAGACGCGGGAAGGTCTTGGCGATCGCGTCCTGTGACAGGAGCGGTATCATCGTTCGCGTATCCAGATCGCCGAGGATTTCCGCCTGGACGTCGAGGGCCAGAGCGCCGTCATATTTCAAGCGATGGACGCAGAACCGCGTCATCAAAACTGGCGATAGCGCGCGAGCGGCAGCCCGTGTTCGGCGACATAGCGATTGCTGGCGGCAAAAGCCTCGGCGTTCTCGATCAGCCAAAGACGCTCACGCTCCGCCTTGACCGCCTTGGCGATGCCGTCGGCGGCCGCGCTCGAGAGATCGATGTTCAGCTCCAGCGCCTCGGCGACGAGTTGATCGTCGAGCGACACGTCGGGCCGTATCCGGGCAGTGTTCGACATGAGAGCGTCCTCGATGAAAACCCGACGCATCCTGCAGATCGTCGTGCAACGCTGCAGGCCGCGTCCGGGCCGGTGCCATCAGGATAGACCATCCCGCCCGGAAAAAAAGGGCAATTCGTGACGCATCCTCAGGGCCACGATGAAGGCTCCCCGCGGGATATCCCCCTCGCCGGCCCTGTGCTTGCCGAGCAGCGTTCAGCGGGCTTTGCCGCAGGACCGACGGGGCTGGACGACCCCCGGTTCAGACCGTGACCGTCTCGTCCTCGACTGGTGCACCCGGCGCATTCTTCTTGACGGATTCGATGCAGTTCTTGGCGCTGGCTTTCGAGGCATAGGCCTCGGACTGGACCATGGGCTCGCCGTTGGCAGCCTTGAAGCGGACGAAGTGCTCGCCACTCTTGGTCTCGACGATTTCGAAGTGATAGCCGGAGCCGGTTTCATCCTTGGTCAGATCGACCGTTGACGCGCCCGGGGCATTCTTCTTGATGGAGTCGATGCAGTTCTTGGCGCTGGCCTTGGAAGCGTAGTTCTCCGACCAGACCATGACCTCCGCATTGTAGAGGAACTGCACGCGGAACTGGCCGCCGGCGGCTTTCAGGATCTTGAACTTATGCATGTCACGTCCTCCCTTCGCTCACGGCCGGGCAGCGTCCGCCGTCAGGGAGATCTACACCAAAATTCACATTTCCGAAATGCCGGCGAGAAAATGACATCGTCCGTTGCGCCGCTGAGACTCCGGCAACTCCTGGACGACGTCTCGCTTCTCTATTCGTCGCTCATCTTCAGGGCGGCGATGAAGGCTTCCTGCGGAATATCGACCTTGCCGAACTGGCGCATGCGCTTCTTGCCGGCCTTCTGCTTGTCGAGCAGCTTGCGCTTGCGGCTGGCGTCGCCGCCGTAGCACTTGGCCGTCACGTCCTTGCGCATCGCCGAGATCGTCTCGCGGGCGATCACGTTGCCGCCGATGGCCGCCTGGATCGGGATCTTGAACATATGCCGCGGGATCAGGTCCTTCAGCTTCTCGCACATGTCGCGTCCGCGCTTTTCGGCGGCCGAGCGGTGCACGAGCATGGAAAGCGCATCGACCGGCTCACCATTGACCATGATCGACATCTTTACGAGGTTGCCCTCCTTGTAGCCGTCGAGATGGTAGTCGAAGGAGGCATAGCCCTTGGAGATCGACTTCAGCCGGTCGTAGAAGTCGAAGACGACTTCGTTGAGCGGAAGCTCATAGGTGAGCATGGCGCGCTTGCCGACATAGGTCAGCTCCGTCTGCACGCCGCGCCGGTCCTGGCAGAGCTTCAGGATGCCGCCGAGATAGTCGTCGGGGGTGAGGATCGTCGCCTTGATCCAGGGTTCGTGGATCTCGGAAATGCGCACCGGGTCCGGCATGTCGGCCGGGTTGTGCAGCTCCTTTTCGGAGCCATCCGTCATGGTCAGCTTGTAGACCACGGAGGGCGCCGTTGCGATCAGATCAAGGTCGAACTCGCGCTCGAGACGTTCCTGAATGATTTCGAGATGCAACAGGCCGAGGAAGCCGCAGCGGAAGCCGAAGCCGAGGGCTGCCGAGCTTTCCATTTCGAAGGAGAAGGACGCGTCGTTGAGGCGCAGCTTGCCCATGGCCGAGCGCAGATCCTCGAAATCGGCGGCATCGACCGGGAAAAGGCCGCAGAACACGACCGGCTGGGCCGGCTTGAAGCCCGGCAGCGCCTGCGCCGTCGGCTTCTTGTCCTCGGTGATCGTATCGCCGACCCGGGTATCCGCCACTTCCTTGATGGAGCCGGTGAAGAAGCCGATCTCGCCCGGTCCGAGGCTGTCGACGGCGAGCATCTTCGGCGTGAGAACGCCGACGCGCTCCACCTGATACTTCGCGTCCGTACCCATCATCCGGATCGTCTGGCCCTTGGAAAGCACGCCGTCGATGATGCGCACCAGAACCATGACGCCGAGATAGGTGTCGTACCAGCTGTCCACCAGCAGCGCCTTCAGGGGTGCCTTGTCGCCGCCGGGGCTTTTCGGCGCCGGCAGCTGGTGGACGATGGCTTCGAGAACGTCGGGAATCCCCAGGCCGGTCTTGGCCGAAATCAGCACGGCCTGGCTCGCATCGATGCCGATGACCTCTTCGATCTGCTCGCGGATGCGGTCGGGTTCGGCCGCTGGCAGGTCGATCTTGTTGAGGACCGTGACGATTTCGTGGTTGTTGTCGATCGCCTGATAGACGTTGGCCAGCGTCTGCGCCTCAACGCCCTGGCTGGCATCCACCACCAGCAGCGAGCCTTCGCAGGCCGACAGCGAGCGGGAGACTTCATAGGCGAAGTCGACATGGCCGGGGGTGTCGATCAGGTTCAGGATGTAGGTTTCGCCATTGTTGGCCTTGTAGTGCAGACGCACCGTCTGGGCCTTGATGGTGATGCCGCGCTCGCGCTCGATATCCATCGAGTCCAGCACCTGCTCGGACATGTCGCGCTCAGCAAGGCCGCCCGTCGACTGGATCAACCGGTCGGCAAGCGTCGATTTGCCATGGTCGATATGGGCGACGATGGAGAAGTTGCGGATATGATCCAGCGGCGTCTTGGAGGATGGTGTGCTCATGCGCCCGCATATAGCAGCGCGTCCGACGCCCGCAAAGCGGGAAATGCAGGGCATTCAGCTTTCGGATACCATAAATCCGCCACCCCCGGGACCGCTTGACTCCACTATAGATGACTGCAATTCTCTTTTAATGGAATTGAACATCCCACCATCCGATGCGGATATCGGCGAGAGACTGCGGTCGCTGCGCCAGCAGCAGGCGACCACGCTCGATGCGCTGGCAGAGCGCGCCGGCGTCAGCCGCGCCATGATCTCGCGGATCGAGCGGGGCGAAGCCAATCCGACGGCGCAGCTCCTCGCACGGCTCTGCCATGCGCTCGGCACGACGCTGTCGCGGTTCTTCGCGGACGATGCGCCACGGACAAGCCCTTTGCGGCGGGCCGCCGAGCAGCATGTCTGGCGGGATCCGGAGACCGGCTATATCCGGCGGGCCGTATCTCCGGAGGCCACGGGGTCGCCGGTCGATATCGTCGATGTCAGCTTTCCCCCGGGCGGACGGGTCGTGTTCGAGCCGCAGGCCTTCGACAACGGTACGACGCAGCATCTCTGGCTGCTCGAAGGCCACATGACGATGACGGCGGGCGGGGAGACCTATGATCTCCACCCCGGCGACTGCCTGTTCATGCGGCTCGGCGAGATGATCGTGTTCTCCAACCCGCATGCGGATCTCGCCCGTTACGCCATCATCCTCCATCGCGGTCATTCGCAAACGCGCAAGGAACGCCCATGAACCCGGCCGCGATCGAGCATACGCCCGCGATTCGCCGCCTGACCGATGCAGACGCCCGCGCAGCGATCGCCGAACTCTCGGCGATCCTGATCGACTGCATTGCCGACGGCGCGTCGGTCGGCTTTCTTTCGCCCTTCGGCGATGCGGATGCGGCGAACTACTGGACCGGTGTCGCAGAGGCCATTGCCGCCGGGCAGACCGTCCTGTTCGCAGCGGAAGCGAACGGTGCGATCCTCGGCACGGTACAGCTCGGCATCGGCCTGCCGCCGAACCAGCCGCACCGCGCCGACCTGAAGAAGCTCCTCGTCCACCGTCGTGGCCGTGGCCGGGGGCTCGCGCGCCTGCTGATGACGGCCGCCGAACGCGAAGCGCTGGCGCTCGGCCGGCATCTGCTCGTGCTGGATACGGCGACCGGCAGCCCGGCAGAGGCGATCTATGCGCGCCTCGGCTGGAGCCGTGCCGGCGTCATTCCGGACTATGCGCTGTTTCCGGACGGGAGCTTCTGCAGCACCACGCTTTTCTACAAGTCGCTCGTGCCGTCCGACGGCGCGGCGCGTTCTGTCGAGATCCGATCTCCATCATAAGGCCGTAATCCATGGTATGAGGAACAGGGAGCAATTTTGGGGACTCTTGATTCGATGATGAAGAAAATCGCCATCGTGGCCGTCTCGGCCATCTACCTTTCCGGCTGCACGACGACCGACCCGTATACGGGCGAACAGAAGATGTCGAACACGGCAGGCGGCGCACTGATCGGTGCCGGCCTCGGTGCCGCAACCGGCCTTCTCGTCGGCGGCAGCGCCCGTGGACGTCGGGATTCCGCGCTGGTCGGCGCCGGCATCGGCGCGCTCGGCGGCGGCCTCATCGGCAACTACATGGACAGCCAGGAAAACGAGCTGCGCGCGCAGCTGCAGGGCACCGGCGTCTCCGTCACCCGCCAGGGCGACCGCATCATCCTGAACATGCCGTCGAACATCACGTTCGCAACCGACCAGGATCAGGTCATGCCCGGCTTCTATTCGACGCTGAATTCGGTGGCGATCGTGCTGCGCAAGTTCAACAAGACGCTCGTCGATGTCGATGGCCACACGGACTCGACCGGCAGCGCCGGCCACAACCAGGCTTTGTCGGAACGCCGCGCCGCCTCGGTTGCCAACTATCTCGGCAGCCAAGGCGTGGACCAGCGCCGCATGTCGGCCATGGGCTATGGCGCCGAACGTCCGGTCGCGTCCAACTCCAGCGAAGCCGGCCGCGCCCAGAACCGCCGCGTGGAAATCTCCATCGCGCCGATCAAGGAACAGTAAGCGGTATTTCGCTTCGGCAATGATGAGAGCCGGCGCCGCAAGGTGCCGGCTTTTCTCGTTCAGCGGGGCGGATAGTCGTGGAGACCGCCGCGGAAATCCTCGACCCTGTGGCCGTCTCCGGACGGCGCAATGCTCGGGGCTGCAATGACCGCCTTGCCATGACCGCCGGGGATGTCCAGCACGTAGGTCGGCTGGCAGAGGCCGGAAATCGTGCCGCGCAGGGCGGCGACCAGCGCCTGCCCCTCCTCCACCGACAGGCGAAAATGCGCGGTTCCCGGCGCAAGGTCGGGGTGGTGCAGGTAATAGGGCTTGATGCGGGTCTCCACGAAGGCGCGCATGAGCGCCGAGAGCGTTTCGACATCGTCGTTCACGCCCTTCAGCAGCACCGTCTGGCTGATCATGACGATGCCGGCATCCACCAGCCGGGCGCAGGCGTCGCGCGCCTCTGGCGTCAGCTCGCGCGGATGGTTGGCATGCAGCGCGACATAGACCGTCTTGCCACTCGCCTTGAGGGCGGCGATCAGCGCCGCATCGATCCGCGCGGGATCGACGGCGGGAACGCGGCTGTGCAGACGGACGATCTTCACATGGTCGATGGCAGCGAGTCGCCCCATGATATCGGCGAGCCTGCGGGGCGAGAGCACCAGCGGATCGCCGCCGGTCAGAATGACCTCCCAGATCTCTTTATGGTCTGCGATATAGGCAATTGCCGCATCCAGCGCGTCGGCGGCCAGCGTTCCCAGCCCTTCCGGGCCCACCATCTCGCGGCGGAAGCAAAATCGGCAATAGACCGGGCAGACATGTACGGCCTTCAGCAGCACGCGATCCGGATAGCGATGGACGATGCCTTCCACAGGACTGTGGGCGGCATCGCCGATCGGGTCGGCGCGCTCCTCGGGCCTGTGGTCGAGTTCGGCGATATCGGGCACGAACTGGAGCGCGATCGGATCGCGGGGATCATCGGGATCGATCAGCGCTGCCATCGCGGGGGTCACGGCGACGGCATAGCGGCGCGCGACCGCCTCGACATCGCCGGCCTGCTCGCCCAGGAGCCCCGCATCGCGCAGTTGAGAAATGCTTTTCAGCACCATGCCTGTCCTCGGACCGCTCATCTTCCCGCTTCCGTGTCTGCCACCGGCGCCCAGAGCACCTGCTCGATCCGGGAGGCATCCGTCGCCAGCATCACGAGACGGTCGAAACCGAGCGCGCTGCCGCTCGCTTCCGGCATGATCGAAAGGGCGGCGAGAAAATCCTCGTCCAGCGGATAGCGCTCGCCATAGATGCGGCTCTTCTCCGCCATCTCCAGCTCGAACCGCCGCCTTTGCTCGCCGGCATCCGTCAGTTCGCCGAAGGCATTGGCCAACTCGACGCCGCAGGCATAGAGCTCGAACCGCTCCGCCACGCGCGCATCTCCAGGCGACGGGCGGGCGAGCGCGGCCTCCGCGACCGGATACTCCATAAGGATCGTCGCCCGGCCGATCCCGAGATGCGGCTCGATTTTTTCGACCAGAACACGGCTGAAGAGATCGGACCAGCTGTCGTCGCCTGCCATGCGGATGCCGGCGCGGACGACGGCTGCAGCCAGGGCGTCCCGGTCGGTCGCGCCATCGGGGGCAAGCGTTGCGAGAAGATCGATGCCCGCATATCGGTCAAAGGCGTCCGCCAGCGTCAGACGCTCGGGCGCGAGCGCAGGATCGCAGACCCGGCCGCGATGTGCGAGCATCCGCGTTCCCGCAGCCTCCGTCGCGCGCATCAACATCGCGTGGCAGTCGGCCATCAGCGCCTGGTAGGTCTCGCCGGTGCGATACCATTCGAGCATGGTGAACTCGGGATGGTGCAGGGGTCCGCGCTCGCGATTGCGATAGACCGGCGCGAAGCAGGCGATGCGCTGTTCGCCGGCCGCCAGCAGCTTCTTGCAGGCGAATTCCGGCGAGGTGTGGAGGTAGAGCGGCGTGCGCGTGCCGTCATGGTCGATCGCGGCGGTCTCGAAGGCATGGAGATGGGCTTCGTTGCCGGGCGAGACCTGAAGGGCCGCGGTCTCCACCTCGATGAAATCCTCGCGCGCGAGATAGTCGCGCAGCGCCGCCTTGATCCGGTTGCGGGCAAGCAGAAACGGGCGGCGATCGGCGTGGACATGCGGTGTCCACCAGGGGGAGGCTGCGGCTGGCGTCATGGCAGGGTCCGTCTGCGGTTCGGTGTCGGGCATCGCTCGCGGGTGCGATCCGCCCTTCATGGATCAGGCATTCCTGTGCCGCTTACGCGGCCCGCACTGGCTATTTGCCCTGATATGCGCTAGGTGCGGCCCAAATCCGGTTTTACCCGCATCGCAGATGGGCAGATTTCAACGCTCTACGATGCATCTTTATCAGTTACAAGGAAGACTTATGGTCAAGGTGATCGCCTCCTCCGTTCGCAAGGGCAACGTGCTCGACGTCGACGGCAAGCTTTACGTCGTTCTCACGGCCGCCAACTTCCACCCCGGCAAGGGCACGCCGGTAACGCAGGTGGACATGCGCCGGATCTCCGACGGCGTGAAGGTTTCCGAGCGCTACCGCACGACCGAGCAGGTCGAGCGCGCCTATGTCGAGGACAGTGACCACACCTTCCTCTATGAAGACGGCGAAGGCTTCCACTTCATGAATCCGGCAAGCTACGACCAGCTGGTGATGACGGCCGACGACATCGGCGACCAGAAGGTCTTCCTGCAGGACGGCATGACCGTGACGCTGTCGATCCACGAGGGTCTCGCCATTGCAATCCAGCTGCCGCGCCACGTGACGCTCGAAATCGTCGAGACCGAGCCGGTTACCAAGGGCCAGACGGCGTCGTCGTCCTACAAGCCCGCCATCCTGTCGAACGGCGTCCGCACGCTCGTTCCCCCGCATATCGTCGCAAACACCCGCGTCGTCATCGCGACCGAAGACAATTCCTATGTCGAGCGCGCGAAGGACTGATCATCCCCCACACGCACAATCGAAAAAGGGCGCCGATGTGATTGGCGCCCTTTTTGCATTTTCGATCGACAACGAATGTCAGTGCTTCAACTCGGGATAGGCCTCGTCCACATCGGATGCGTCGCTCCGCGTGTCGTCGTATCCTTCGAGCGTCACCGACAGGGCATCGCTCACATCCAGCCCGCCTTCGCGACGGACGGGAATGCGGTCGCCATTGGCACGCACGAGTGTCGCCTCACCCTTGAAGCCCTGGTTGAGCAGCCAGTCGCGCGGAGCGTTGAGGCGGATGCGCACCTGACGCGAATCGTCTTCTTCCCGGGCGACGACAAGTTCGTACGTCACGGGCGCCGTCTGCCCGTTGATTTCCAGCTTGCCCTGACCGTTGCCTTCGGCAGCGAATGTCAGCATGTTGATCTCCTAGAAACGTTCGCGCTCGGATGCTGCAGACCGCTTAGCGGCGCACCATACGCCCGATGGCGATGAGGATGCAGGCACCGATGAAACCGGTGATGAGGTAAGCGATCCAGCCTGCACCCAGCGATACGCCGATGGCTGCGAGGATTGCATTGAGGACGACGGCACCGATGATGCCGAGGATGATGTTCATGAACACGCCCATATTGGACTTCATGAACTGTTCTGCGAGCCAGCCTGCAAAGCCGCCGATGATGATAGCTGCGAGCCAGCCTACGCCGTTAACGTCCATTGTCATTCTCCGTGGGTTCAATGATTTCGAATTGCTGAAGTGAACGTGGAGCGTGTGGTTTTGTTCCCGCGCCGTCGTGCGGGTTCGGCGTCGTCTCTGCGCAACGAGGGAATGGCGCGCCGTCCCGTCGTCTCGGACCGACGCCAGGGTTTGGGAACCGACCGCGCGTTTTCGGCCTTGATCTTGTCGCCAAAGGGTCTAGTTTAGAATTATTCTAAATTCAGGACCGATCATGCTGACGAGCTTCTTTTCCCGTTCCCGCCGCGCTTTCGACAGTTTGAGCGAGCAGGAAATTCTGGCGCTTGCGATCTCTTCGGAAGAAGACGATGCGCGGATCTATCTCGCCTATGCCGATCAATTGCGCGCCGCCTATCCCGCCTCCGCGAAGGTGTTCGAGGACATGGCGGCGGTCGAGCATACGCACCGCAATATGCTGATCGACATGCATCGCCGCCGGTTCGGCGAGCGGATCCCGCTGATCCGCCGCGAGCATGTCAGCGGCTTCATCCGCCAGAAGCCCGATTGGCTGCAGCGCAACCTGACGCTCGACCGGATGCGCCACGAAGCCGAAACCATGGAGCGGCAGGCGCAGAACTTCTATCATGAAGCGGCCAAGCGCACCGGGGATGCCGAGACGCGAAAGCTGCTCGGCGATCTCGCACTGGCCGAAGAAGGTCACGAGGACATCGCCCGGATGCTCGGCGCGCGGCACGCCCCCGACGACGTCAAGGCCTCGGAAGACGACACGGCGCGGCGGCAGTTCGTGCTGACCTATGTCCAGCCGGGGCTCGCGGGCCTGATGGACGGGTCGGTCTCGACGCTGGCGCCGATCTTCGCCGCCGCCTTTGCGACGCAGGATACCTGGCAGACCTTTCTCGTCGGCCTGTCGGCCTCCGTCGGCGCTGGCATTTCCATGGGCTTTACGGAGGCGGCGCATGACGACGGCAAGATTTCCGGGCGCGGGTCGCCGCTGAAACGCGGCCTTGCCTGCGGCATCATGACCGCCGTCGGCGGCCTCGGCCACGCTTTGCCCTATCTCATCCCGGATTTCTGGACCGCAACGACGCTCGCCGTCGCCGTCGTCTTCATCGAACTCTGGGCCATCGCCTTCATCCAGAACCGCTTCATGGAAACGCCGCTTCTGCGCGCGGCCTTTCAGGTGGTGCTGGGCGGCGGGCTGGTGCTGGGGGCGGGCATTCTGATCGGAAACAGTTGAGGCGCCATCAGGCGCCTCTCATTCCTTGCAGACGGCTTCGATGCGGTGACCATCGAGGTCGATCACAAATGCCGCGTAGTAGGTTGGCCCATAATCGGCGCGGATGCCAGGAGCACCATTGTCTTTGCCGCCAAGCGCAAGGGCGGCGGTATAAAACCGGTCGACGGCCGCATGGGTCGAGGCATGAAAGGCAACGTGGAAGCCGGAGCCCGGCGCACAGTCCTTTCCCGGTCGCAGCTTCAGACAAAGCTTGTCGCCACCGCCTGGAAGGCCGTAACCGATAGCTTGGTCTTCGCTACCCTGCTCAAGATCCTCCCAGACCCGCGCATAGCCAAGCGGCGTCAGGCACCCGTCATAAAACCGTCCCGCGGTCTCGATGTCAGACACACCGAGCGACAGGTGATGGATCATCGCCCGACCGAGCCCACGACGATTTCAGCACCGTTTTCGATGGTGACCCAGCGGCCCGTGTTGAACGAGGCCTGACGCTTGAGGAAGCGGTAGGGGGTCTTGGTCCAGAGCTTCACGTCGTCGTCGAGATTGTCGAGGACGAAGTCGCCCTGGGCGGTGCGCACGGTCAGGACCGCGTGGCCTTCGCCGTCCGGCTTGCGCACGACGGTGATCAGCACGTCGGCCGGCGAGAAGCCCTTTTCCATAAGACGCTTGCGCTTGAGAAGAACGTAGTCCTCGCAGTCGCCGGCGGTTTCCGGATAGGCCCAGACCTCGTCCCGGCCGTATAGCTCGAGATCGGTCATCGGCGTGATCTCGTGATTGGTTTCGGCGTTGACGGAACGGATGACGGACCAGCCATAGGCGGTGACGCGAGGTGCGGGCGTCGAGCGGGTGCGGATGTCGCATTCGGCGGCATGCGTCTTGCAGAATTCGTAATGGCCGATGGGCTGGGACGTGATGGCGCCCGTCTGCATGGACAGTGCGGTCGCCGAGGGCGCCGGTACGGCGGCACCTGCCGATACGAGAAGGCTCGCGAGCGCGAAGACCATTCCCTTGAGCCCCGTCATCTGTGCCATGCACATCCCCTGTGGCGCAGGGATGCCTTCGCCGCAAAGCATGCGACGTCCGGTCCCCGCTCGAAAAATGACAACAACGCCGGTTTCGCGTCTTGAAGGCTGCGCGCACCGCTCTAATCGTTAACAGAAAGTTAACAGCCTCCTTCCCCCTGCGTCAATCTGAAGATTTGGGGATCGATTCATATGGTTAAAATTGGAGGCAATTCGGCATCACCTCGTCCATGCCGTTGAAATAACACCTCTTTTTGAGGGATTAAGTTCTTATTGGGAAAGGTTAACACCGCCTTCCCGCGGTTTTTCGGGCATTTGCCGGTTTCGAGTGCGCTGCACTGCGTCATTTTCGACCGTCATGATTCCGTAAACAAACCGACGCCTGACTGTCATGCCCGGCTGCTAGCAGCGGCGAGGATTTATCCGAGGCCTCGAGCCCGGATAGGCCTTCACGTCCCTGCAAGAGGCACAAAATGAAAATTTCCGTTCTGACATCCGTCCTGGCGGGCCTTCTGGCCGCCACCACCCTCACCGCCACGACCACCCCGGCCCATGCGGAAAAGACCAAGTTCGAATTCTGGTACGGCCTGTCGGGCGATCTCGGCGAGCGCGTGCAGGAAGCCTGCTCGAAGTTCAACCAGTCGCAGGGCGACTTCGAAATCGTCTGCACCTCGCAGAACGGCTACGACACCACGCTGCAGAACACGATCGCGGCCTACCGCGCCAAGAAGCAGCCGGCAATCACCCAGATCTACGATGCCGGCACGCTGGACCTGATGCTGTCCAAGGCCTTCATTCCGGCCAAGACGCTGATGGCCGACAATGGCTACACGATCGACTGGAACAACTATTTCGGCGGCATCGCCAATTATTACGCGACGGCGTCCGGCGAGCTGAACTCCTTCCCGTTCAACTCCTCCACGGCGATGTTCTACTATAATGCCGACGCCTTCGCCAAAGCCGGCATCGACTTCAAGCCGGACACCTGGGAGCAGGTCGAAGAGGCCGCACGCAAGCTGAAGGCTGCCGGCTACGAATGCCCGATGGGCATGAGCTTCGACACCTGGGCGACGATGGAGCAGTTCTCCGCCATCCACAACCAGCCGATCGCGACGCAGGCCAATGGCTACAAGGGTCTCGATGCCGAAGTCGTCTTCAACAAGACCAAGTTCGTCGATCAGGTGAAGTTCCTGAAGAAGATGGCCGACGAGAAGCTGGTGGTGATCAAGACCAAGCAGCTCGGCATGGACGTCGTTCCGGCCTTCACCTCGCAGACCTGCCAGATGATCCAGACCTCGATCGCCGATCACGGCACGATCGGCAAGACCCTGCCGGAAGGCGTCAAGTGGGACGTCGCCATGCTTCCGGTCTGGAAGGGCACCGAGCGGCAGAATTCGCTCGTCGGCGGCGCTTCGCTCTGGGTCATGGCCGGCCTTCCCGACGCCCAGTACAAGGGCGCGGCCGCCTTCCTCAACTATCTCGGCACGCCGGAGATGGCGCAGTGGTGGTCGACGGTCACCGGCTACATCCCCGTCACCAAGACCGGCTTCGACGCCATGAAGGCCAACGGCTTCTACGACAAGGCACCCTACAAGGGTCGTGAACTGGCGATCGCCAGCCTCACCTACACGCCGACCTCGGAGAACACCCGCGGCATCCGCCTCGGCGGCTTCACGCAGATCCGCAAGGAAGTCGGCACCGCGCTCGAGGCGATCTTCATGCAGAACGCCGACGTGCAGACCGAACTCGACAAGGCCGCCGAACGCAGCAATGCCGTCCTGCGCCGCTTCGAGAAGACCTATGCCGGCCAGACGCTGAACTAAGCGATCCCGCCGCCATCATCGGGCCTGCCGCGTCCTGCGGCAGGCTCTCCTGCCGTCTGCTTACTTTCGGGTTCCCACATCATGGACAAACGCGCCGTCTTTCGAAGCTGGTGGCTTCCGACCGCCTTCGCCCTGCCGCAGCTCGCGCTGATCGCGCTGTTCTTCTATTGGCCCGCCGTCGCCGTCGTCCGCTGGGCCTTCACGCTGGAGCCGCCCTTCGGCGGCGCTGCCGAATTCGTCGGCCTTGCCAACTTCCGCGACGTGTTCGCCGATCCGCTCTACTGGAATTCCGTCGTCGTCAGCCTCACCTTCGCCTTTGCCGGCACGCTGAGCACCATCTTCATCGGCCTCGTGCTGGCGCTCGCCGTGGACCGGCAGCTGCCGGGCTCCGGCGCGGTGCGCTTTCTCTACATCTTGCCGTACGCGATTGCCGGTCCGGCCGCGGGCATGGCCTTCCGCTTCATCCTGTCGCCCGAACGCGGGCTGATGGCCTCGGTGAATTCCGCCTTTCCAGATTTCTGGAATCCGGCGAAATACGGCAGCCACGCGCTGATCCTCGTCATCGTCGTGTTCGCCTGGAAATGGGCCGGCTACACCTTCATCTTCCTGCTGGCCGGGCTGCAATCCGTGCCGAAATCGCTGACCGAAGCAGCCGCGATGGACGGCTCCGGGCCGATCCGGCGGGCGATCGACATCCAGATCCCGATGCTGGCGCCCACCCTGTTCTTTCTGCTCGTGACCATGATGACCGAAGGCTTCGTCGGTGCCGACACCTACGGCATCGTCGCCCGCACGACGGATGGCGGCCCCAATCACAGCACCGAGGTGATGGTCTACCGCATCGTCGAGGAAGCCTTCCGCGGCCTCAACTATTCCGGCGCCTCCGCCCAGAGCATCGTCCTCATCGGTCTCATCATGATCTTCACCTTCATCCAGTTCCGCTTCATCGAGCGGCGCGTGCATTACAAGTGAGACGGCCGTGATCCAGCGCACCCCTTACGCCGACGCCTTCACCTACGTGCTGATGGCGCTCGGCTTTCTCCTCCTCATCGGCCCCTTCGCGGTGATCGTCGCCGGCGCCAGCCAGACGGTGCAGCAGGTCAATGCCGTTCCCTTCAACTTCCTGCCGCAGGGCCAGCTGCTGGCCAATATGGCGGAGGCCTGGCAGCGGGCCAATCTCGGCACGGCCATGCTGAACAGCTTCATCATGGCGAGCCTCGTCACCTTCGGAAAGGTCGCGCTCTCGGCCATGACGGCCTTTTCGATCGTGTTCTTCCGCACGCGCTTCAAGCATGTCTTCTTCTGGATCGTGTTCATCACGCTGATGCTGCCGCTCGAAGTGCGCGTGGTCCCGACCTATGCTGTGGCCGCCGACCTCTTCGAGCCGATCCGTCTCCTGATCGCCTGGGTCACCGGCATCACCGTGTCGCTCAACTGGAACCTGCTGAATTCCTATGCCGGGCTATCCCTGCCGCTGGTGGCCACGGCCACCGGCACCTTCCTCTACCGCCAGTTCTACCTGACGCTGCCGGACGAACTGGCCGAGGCCGCCCGCATGGACGGGTCGGGGCCGATCCGCTTCTTCTTCGACGTCGTCCTGCCCCTCTCGCGCACGACCATGCTGGCGCTGACGACCATCATGTTCGTCTATGGCTGGAACCAGTATCTCTGGCCGCTTCTGATGGTCACCGATCCCACCTACAAGACCACCATGATGTCGCTCGTCGCGCTGCTGCCTTCCGAAAACGGCACGCCGGACTGGAACGTCACGCTGGCCGGCTCCCTCATCATCATGCTTCCGCCGCTCCTCGTCGTCGCCGTCCTCCAGCGCTGGTTCGTGCGCGGCCTCGTCTCCAGCGAAAAATGACCTCCGGCGCTGAACAGCATTCACAGAAAGGCTTTACCCATGGCTGACATCACCATCCGGGCCGTCCGCAAATCCTACGGCAAGACCGCGACCCTGCACGGAATCGACCTTGCCTTCGCCTCCGGCGAATTCGTCGTCATCCTCGGCCCCTCCGGCTGCGGCAAGTCCACGCTGCTGCGCATGATCGCGGGGCTCGAGGACATCACCGGCGGCGAGATCGAGATCAACGGCCGCGTCGTCAACACGCTCGAACCGCGCGAGCGCGGCTGCGCCATGGTGTTCCAGAACTATGCGCTCTATCCGCACATGACGGTCGCCGACAATATCGGCTATGCGCTGAAGGTGGCGGGCGTTCCCAAGGCCGAGCGCCGCACCCGCATCGTCGAGACCGCCAGGATCGTCGGGCTCGGCGACTATCTGGAGCGCCGGCCGGCCGCGCTTTCGGGCGGCCAGCGCCAGCGCGTCGCCATGGCCCGCGCCATCATCCGCGAGCCCGGCGTCTTCCTGTTCGACGAGCCGCTGTCGAACCTCGACGCCACCCTGCGCGTCACCATGCGGGCCGAGATCCGCAAGCTGCACCAGCGCCTGTCGGCCACCTCCGTCTTCGTCACGCACGACCAGGTGGAGGCGATGACGCTCGCCGACAAGCTGGTCGTGATGAACAAGGGGCATGTGGAGCAGGTCGGCCAGCCGCTCGATATCTATCACCGTCCGGCGAGCACCTTCGTCGCTTCGTTCATCGGCGCGCCGCCGATGAACCTGATGGACGCCCGCATCGACGCATCCGCCACGCTCGCCCGCCACGAGCATCTGGCGATCCCGATCTCCTCCGCCATGGCCGCCGCCCTTGCCGGACGCGACGTGACGCTCGGCATCCGCCCGGAGGAATGCCGCGTGCTGCCGGCGGGCGAGGGCCTGCCGGCCCGCGTCGATTTCGTCGAGGAGCTCGGCTCGGGGCGGATCGTCCATGCCGCCTTCGGCAGCCGCATCTTTGCCGCCGCCATCCCGCTTGATATCCGTGTGGCTCCCGGCGACCTGATCGGACTGGCCCTGCCGCCCGCCCAGCTGCACGTCTTCGACCGGGAAACCGGGCGCCGCCTCGACGTCACGCATTCGGCGGGGCGGCACGAGCCCGTCCGCCAGGCTGCGGAAGCCGTTTGATCGACACACATCATCGCGGCGGGTATCGTCGCGATGGCAGACCGATTTCAACAGACGATGAGGACGATTCATCCATGAGCGACATCATTTCCGCCGTTGGCTTCTGCAACCGCACCGGCAAGGGCGACCTGTCCGTGCTCGACGCCTCGCTGCGCGAGATCGCCGAGACCGGCGCCAATGCCTGCGAGATCGGCATCTATGGCGAGGAGATCATCGCCGGCGGCCGGATCATCGAGGACCGCACGCAGCGGGTCGTCGATATCGTGCGGCCCTACGGCTTCCAGAAGCTCTCCCTACACGGGCAGATCGTCTCCAACTTCATGGACCGTCAGCATCTGCACCTGCAGAAGAAGGTGGTGCGGGCCATGCTCGAGCTCTGCGACCGGCTCGGCGCCGGCATTCTCGTGCATCATTCGGGTGCGGCCCTGCTCGGCCCGGAGGAAAACGGCGCGGATCTCGACCGGATGGAGCGCGATGCACTGGCCGAGATGGGCGAAATCGCCCGCGGCTACGGCGTGCGCATCGTGCTGGAAAACATCTTCACCACCGAAAGCGGGCAGTACCGCCAGACGCCGCGGCAGGTGGCCGAGACGGTGCGGGCGATCGGCTCCGACCATGTCGTGGCGCTGATCGACTTCTCGCATGCCTATATCGAATCGACCTTCAAGGGGCTCGATTTCCGCGACGAACTGCGCGCCATGGCGCCGGTCACCGGGCATCTGCATGTCCATGACAGCTTCGGCCTGCCCTCGACGAAGAAGACCTTCTACCACCCGGCGGAGGCCACCGCGCTCGGCATCGGCGACCTGCACCTGCCGATCGGCTGGGGCGACATCGCCTGGGAGGAGATCTTCTCCGAGCTGACCTTCCTGCCCGATACGACGCTGATCATGGAAATCGACTCGGGCCGCTTCCTCGACCAGCAGCCGGCCTGCCTGCAGAAGGCCCGCACGCTGGCAACGCTCGTCAACCAGCGCGCAGCGGCCACGGCACGCGAAGCCCTGCGCGCCTGAGACGGCGCAGCACCTGAACCGTCGCGGCGGGATCAGACCGCCGTCAGGCCGTCGATCGCCGCGAGGATCCGCTCGATGTCCTCTGGGCGGGACAGGCGGTGATCGCCGTCGCCGATGAGCGTCATGACGACGTCGTCGGCCGGCAGGTGTTCCATCAGCTTCAGGGCATGGGCAAAGGGCACGTCCGGGTCCGCCATGCCCTGGAGGATGTGGATCGGGCATCCCGTCTCGATCATGCCGGAGAGGACCACGTTCGCCCGCCCGTCCTCGATGAGGGCCGAGGTGAAGACGTTGGCGTCGGGGCCGTAGGGCGTCGGCTCCTCGAAATAGCCGCGCTCGGCAAGCGAGGCCCGCTCTGCGTCCGTCAGGTTCGGTTCGATGAGATCGACCGTGAAATCCGGCGCCGGTGCGATCAGCACGAGGCCCTGCAGCCGCTCGCCTTCGCCGCGGGCCCGCAGGGTCTGCACAGTGCGCAGCGCGATCCAGGCGCCCATGGACGAGCCGATAAGGATCATCGGGCCGCGGACGGCGTGGTCGATCACGGCAAGGCTCTCCTCCAGCCAGCGCGAGATCGTGCCGTCGCGGAAGGCGCCGCCGGACGCACCATGGCCGGAATAGTCCAGCCGCAGGCAGGCACAGCCCGTCTCGCGCGCATGCCGCTCGATCTCCACTGCCTTCGTGCCGCTCATGTCGGAGCGGTAGCCGCCAAGCCAGACGAGGGTCGGCTTCGTCTCGTCCGTGCCGGGTTGGAGGATGTAGGCGATGCGCCGTGCGGCGGCCTCCGTTCCGACATTCAGAGTCTCCGGCTGGACAAGCTGGGGGGTGAGCGACATATCCGTTCCTTCCAAGACGACGTCTTCGGGCCAAAGCGGCACATTCGGGCAAAGAGGCGGCCGAAATTGTTCTAAAACAGATTTTGCGGGCGCATGACAGGTGGTGATTTTCTTTCCGGCCTGTGGTAAAGACGTCGCCTCAAACGATCCAGGCAATCCCGCGGCCAGCGCCGCCTTCGGATCCTGCCTCGTCGAACATCAAAACGTCGTCAACAACTCGAGGAGAGTACGACCATTCGCAGACCTTTCAAAAATGATGCCCCGGTCAAGGACGGCCCCCGTTCCAACAAGGAGATCCGCGTTCCCCGGATCCAGCTGATTGATGCCGAGGGCGGCAACCAGGGCATCGTGCCGACCGACCAGGCACTCCGCATGGCAGAGGAAGCCGGCCTCGATCTCGTCGAGATCTCGCCGAACGCCGAACCGCCGGTGTGCAAGATCCTCGATCTTGGCAAGATGAAGTACGCGACCCAGAAGAAAGCCGCCGAAGCCCGCAAGAAGCAGAAGATCATCGAGATCAAGGAGATCAAGATGCGTCCGAACATCGACACCCACGACTACGAGGTGAAGATGCGCGCGATGAACCGCTTCTTCGAGGAAGGCGACAAGGTCAAGGTGACGCTGAAGTTCCGCGGCCGTGAAATGGCGCACCAGGAACTCGGCATGAAGCTTCTGCTTCAGGTCAAGGAAGACACGACCACCATCGCCAAGGTGGAAGCCGAGCCCAAGCTCGAAGGCCGCCAGATGATGATGGTGCTCGCCCCGAGATAACTCCGGGCGAGACGCGCTGCCGGGAAACGCCCGGCCAGCCTCCAAAAGCCGTCCGCGACATCGTCCCGGACGGCTTTTTCATGGCGTTTCCCGGGGAGCCTTCACGGCGCCGGCGGATACACCCATGCATAGCGGATATGATAGAGATCCCCCGGCCGGCCGTAGTGATAGGGCAGCGCGATGTCCTGCGCCTCGACCGGCCGGGCGGCGGCGCCCGTGGCGGCGCGGACATAGGCGTCCTGCCAGTCCCGCAGCAGCGGCACCAGCGGCGCATCCGCTTGCCCATCGTCGCGCCACACCATCAACAGGGGATGCCCGGCATCGAAGGCGACCGGCGGCTGGAAGGCCTCGTAGCCCGGGATCATCACCGGTATGCCCGGCGCGTTGAGGCGGAGATTGCCGGCCATCTGCAGATCGGCGGTCACGATCAGCGTCGGGCGGTGACGACCGGTCGCCAGGATCGCCTCGATCGCGGGCTGGTAGGGAACGTTGATCTTCTTGTAGTCGCCGGTCAGCCGGGCCGCGGGCACGCGCGCGAAAAGCACCAGGGGAACGACGATCATGAGGAGGATGGCGATCCGGCCGAAGTGCTTCGGTGCGGCGCCGAGCGGCTGATCCAGAAGATCGATCTTCAGCGCGAGATAGACCGGCAGCAGGAAGAAGAACGGCGTCAGCCACCGATCCTTGATGTGGGAGACCCCGCCGACCAGGACGAGCAGCACCAGCGCTGCGACGAGAATCAGAAGCATACGGCCGATCAGCCGCGACCAGGCGCTTTGGGTGTGCCACGCGGCGCGCAACTGCCGACCGAACACCGCGGCAAACACGCCGATCGTGACGACCGAAAAGGCGATCAGAGCCTGCGCGAGCGAGATCAGGCCGTCCGCGATCTGGTCCAGCCGGCCGTCATCGCCGTCCTGCGTCAGTTTGCCGAGCGTCCGGTCCGTCGCCGTCCGGAAATGCTCCAGGAACCACACGCCGTGCGGCATCACGATCGCGGCGGCGACAATGGCCGTCAGCACCAACCGCACATCGAAAAGGCGCCGCCGGAAGACGGGATCGAGCAGGACGGCGACGAGAGCCGCGACGGGAAGCAGGACGAAATTGTACTTGGCGATGGTGCCGAGCCCGATCGCAAGCCCCGTCAGCGCGTAATGGCCGGCGGTCGGCTGCTGCAGGGTCGCCACCAGCGCGTAGACGAAGAGACAGGCGGCAAAGAGCACGGCCACCGTGTGCGTCAGGTCGCGCTGCGCCTCGAAGACGATCTGCGGCACGGTGAGAAGCCCGAGCACCGCGATGACGGTGAGAACGGGATTGCGGATGATCCGCGCCGCCGTCATGCCCACCAGCCCGTAACAGGCAAACAGCATCGCATTCTTGAGCAGCGACAGCGCCAGCACGGTATCGCCCAGAAGCTGGACGACGCCATATTGCAGCCAGTTGTAGAAGGGTGGCTGGCTGTCGTAACCGACGGCCAGCCACTGCGCGAGGAACAGCTGCTGCCCCTCGTCGAGCTCCAGCGAGGCCGGCAGGGCCAGCCTGAGCGCGATGTTGACGAGGAAATAGAGGGCGAGCAGCCCCGTGAGCCACCCGCGACGCCGCGACAATGCTTCGATCACGTCAGGCGTCCCGGCCGAGGACACGGCGCACGATGTAGTTGGTTTCCCCGACCTGCATGCGCGCCAGCATCTCCGCCACGATGCCGGTGGTGATCATCTGCACCGATGCGATGAAGAGCATGACGGCGATGATGAACATCGGCCGCGTGCCGATGTCCTGCCCCAGCACGAACTTCGTCCAGGCGAGATGGATGAACATCAGGCTGCAGACGGCCCCGAAAACGAGGCCGATGGAGCCGAAGAACTGGGCCGGGCGCTGGCGAAAGCGCATGAAGAACAGCACCGACAGAAGATCGAGAAAGACGCGGAAGGTGCGCGAGATCCCGTATTTGGATTCGCCGAACTGGCGGGGATAGTGGTTCACCACCATCTCGCCGATGCGCGATGTCGGCACGACGGTCGCGATCCAGGCGGGGATGAAGCGATGCATGCCGCCGAGAATGCGGATCTGCCGGAGAATGTCGGTGCGGTAGAGTTTTAGGCCGCAGCCGTAATCGTGAATGTGCACGCCGGTGATCTTGCGGATCAGCCGGTTTGCGAACCAGGACGGGATCAGCCGCAGAACGAGACCGTCCTGCCGCGCCTTGCGCCAGCCGCAGAGAAGATCGAGGCCGCGTTCTTCCAGCACGGCGACCATGCGCGGGATATCGTAGGGGTCGTTCTGAAGGTCGCCGTCGAGCGTGACCAGCAGGCGCCCGCGCGCCGCGTCGATGCCCGCCTGCAGGCCCGCCGCCTTGCCGAAATTGCGCTGGAACTCGACGATCCGCAGATCGAGCCCGGGCCGGGCGAATTCCTTGCGCAGATTGACCAGCGTCCCGTCCGTCGAGCCGTCATCGACGATGATCAGCTCCCAGGGCTTGCCGAAATCCCGCATCGCATCGCAGATCTTGTCGAAAAGCGGCGAAATGCTCTCCTCTTCGTTGCAGACCGGAATGAGGATCGAAAGCGCGACCTCGCCTGCGGTCTCGTCCGCACTCTCTGTTTCTGACGTGGCTTCCCGCACGTGGCGCTCCGGATCTATCTGGTTTTTCCCGCACTTCCGTTATAGCAGGCGGCCGCAGGGAGCAATCCGCAGCGCAGGGCGGCATGCCGTCGCAGGGACGTCGGGGGAGACGAAAGCGTGCAAACGTCGAGAAAGCACAACCGTATGCTGCTGCTTACCCTCGGCGTCGTCGGTCTCTATGCCGTCTTCCTCCAATGGTTCCTGGGATGGGGCGAGATCCTCTCGCGATGGCGGGCCGTGGGGCCCGGGACGGGCACGATGGCGCTGGCGCTGCTGGTGGCGACCTATATCATCCGCACCCATCGCATGCAGGACTATTTTCGCCACGAGACGAAGGGCCGCTTTCTCGCGCTCTTCCGGGTGACGCAGATCCACAATCTCCTCAACATCATGATGCCGCTGCGCACCGGCGAGACGAGCTTTCCCCTGTTGATGCGCTCGGAATTCGGCGTGCCGCTGGCGCGCGGCGCCTCGGCCCTCTTCGTCCTGCGCCTGCTCGATCTCCATGCCCTTCTCGCCGCCGGCGGCGTGGGACTGGTCGCGACGGCCCCGCGGCCTGCGGTTGCGGGATGTCTGTGGGCGCTCTTTCTCGTGCTGCCGCTTCTCCTGTTCCCCTTGCGCAAAGGCCTCGTCCGGCGCGCGAGACGGCATCTTCCGGCAAAACTTGCACGGGTGCCGGCAAAACTTGCACGGGTGATCGACGAGATCGATGCCGGCATTCCCGCCGACCTCGGTGCTTTCGGCCGCGCCTGGTTCCTCACCGTCGTCAACTGGGGCATCAAGGTGGCGGTGCTCGCCTGGGTTCTCGCGCTGATGGGCGTGTGGCCGCTTTCGGCAAGCGTCGGGGGCGCGCTGGGCGGCGAGATCTCGTCCGTCCTGCCCGTCCACGCGCCCGCAGGGGTGGGAACCTACCCGGCCGGCATTGCGGCCGGTGCCGCAGCGCTCGGCGCATCGCGCGCGCCGGACGCGCTGGAGACGCTCGCCAGCGCCAGCGTCAACACGCATCTGCTGATCGTCGTCTCCGCCCTCGTCGGCACCGGGCTCTCGCTCATCCTGCCGTTTCTGGCGGGCGGACGCCCTCGCTCATGAGAATCCCGCGGCCGGACTGTTGCTCTTTGCCCGTCCTGCGGTTATAAGCCGCCGTCCGAACGGTCCGGCAGGGCATGCCGTGGCCGTTCTTTTACGCTCGAGGCGACCTCGTCAGTCACCTCACATAATCAGAATGGAGTAGCAAAATGCCCAAGATGAAGACGAAGTCCTCTGCCAAGAAGCGGTTCAAGATCACCGCGACCGGCAAGGTCGTAGCAGCTGCCGCCGGCAAGCGCCACGGCATGATCAAGCGGTCCAACAAGTTCATTCGCGACGCCCGCGGCACGATGGTTCTGGCCGAGCCCGATGGCAAGAAGGTCATCAAGAACTACCTGCCCAACGGTCTCTGAGACGTCTGGCACTATTGGATTTTAAGGAGATCATACCATGGCACGTGTAAAGCGCGGCGTAGCCGCTCACGCAAAGCATAAAAAAGTTCTCAAGGCAGCCAAGGGTTTCTACGGCCGCCGCAAGAACACGATCCGTGCAGCCAAGGCTGCCGTCGATCGTTCCAAGCAGTTCGCCTACCGCGACCGCAAGGTCAACAAGCGCAATTTCCGCGCGCTCTGGATCCAGCGTATCAACGCTGCCGTCCGCGAGCATGGCCTGACCTATGGCCGCTTCATCGACGGCCTGAACAAGGCCGGCATCGAAGTCGACCGCAAGGTCCTGTCGGACATGGCCATCCATGAAGCCGCCGCCTTCGGCGCGCTCATCGAAGCCTCCAAGAATGCCCTGTCCTACCTCAAGGACGCCGGCACGAAGAACGAGTTTGAAAGCGCGGTCAAGTAAGCCAGCGCTTCCCTGACGACAGACGACTTTGGGAAACCCGCGCTGGCAGGCTAGCGCGGGTTTTTCCGTTTTTGAACACGCCCCATCGACAAGGCAGACGACGAATGAGCGACCTCGACACTTTGCAAAGCACTCTTCTCGGCGAGATCGCCTCCGCCGACAGCGAGGCCGCGATCGAGGCGGTGCGCCTTTCCGCGCTCGGCAAGAAGGGTTCGGTTTCCGAGCTGCTGAAAACGCTGGGCACGATGACGCCGGAGGAGCGCCAGACGCGCGGCGCGGCCATCAACGCGCTGAAAGGCGTGGTCGGCGAGGCGATCGCAACCCGCAAGGCGGATCTCAAGGACGCGGCGATTGCCGAGCGTCTGGCCCGCGAGACCGTCGACGTGACCCTGCCGGTGCGCGCCTCCCCCGCCGAGCGCGGCCGGATCCATCCGATCAGCCAGATCACCGACGAGATCACCGCGATCTTCGCCGATATGGGCTTCTCGATCGCCGAAGGTCCGGACATCGAGACGGACTATTATAATTTCACCGCGCTGAATTTCCCGGAAGGCCACCCCGCCCGCGAAATGCACGATACGTTCTTCTTCCCGCCGGACGAGAGCGGTGCGCGCAAGGTGCTGCGCACGCACACCTCGCCCGTGCAGGTGCGCACCATGGAGGCGCAAAAGCCGCCGATCCGCATCATCATTCCCGGCAAGACCTACCGGCAGGATTCCGACGCGACCCATTCGCCGATGTTCCATCAGGTCGAAGGCCTCGTGGTCGATACCAAGGCGAACGTCGCCAACCTGCGCTGGGTGCTGGAAGAGTTCTGCAAGGCCTTCTTCGAAGTCGACAGCGTCACGATGCGCTTCCGCCCCTCGTTCTTCCCCTTCACCGAGCCGAGCTTCGAAGTCGATATCCAGTGCGACCGCTCCTCAGGCCCGATCGTCAAGTTCGGCGAGGGCACCGACTGGATGGAGATCCTCGGCTGCGGCATGGTGCACCCGAACGTGCTGCGCGCCGGCGGTCTCGATCCCGATGTCTACCAGGGTTTCGCCTGGGGCATGGGCCTCGACCGCATCGCCATGCTGAAATACGGCATGCCGGACCTGCGCAACTTCTTCGACGCCGACGTCCGCTGGATGTCCCACTACGGCTTCCGCCCGCTCGACATGCCGACGCTGTTCGGGGGCTTGAGCGGCTGATTTTTTCGTGGCCACAAATTGAGATGTGTGGTAGATCATGGACCTGGAGTGGGACGAGGAAAAGCGACAGAAGAACCTACGGGAGCGGGGAATCGATTTCGCGTCCGCGGCTTCGATGGATCCGTCATCGGTCCTGACTGTCATCGACAGCCGCTCCGATTACGGCGAGCCGCGCTTCATCGTCTTCGGGTTCATTCAGGCGCGCCTTCATGTTCTCTGCTGGACGCCGAGAGACGGCAGGATGCGGGTCATATCTTTAAGGAAAGCCAATGAGCGTGAACAGAAAGCCTATCTCGACGCTTCCGGATCACCTTCCCCCTCTCACTGACGAGGACGGCGAGGTTCGCGAGATCACAGCCGAAGACCTGCAGCATTTCCGCCCGATGAAGGGCGCCTTACCTGACATTCTCGAGGCTCTGGAACGATCCCGCGGCCAGCGGGGACCGCAGAAGGAGCCGGTAAAGGAGCGCGTCGGCCTGCGGCTCGATCACGCCGTGGTCGAGCATTTTCGCCGGACCGGACCGGGTTGGCAGAGCCGGATCAATGCCGTGCTGGCGGCGCATGTGAAGGCAAACAAGAATTCTTGATATCCGGGCCGGAACCGGCCGCGAAGGAAACATGGCATGAAATTCACCCTCTCCTGGCTCAAGGACCACCTTGATACCGACGCCTCGCTCGACGAGATCTGCACGCGCCTGACGGCGATCGGGCTCGAGGTCGAGGATATCGACGACAAGGCGGCGTTCAGACCCTTCGTGATCGCCAAGATCCTGTCCGCCGAAAAGCATCCGCAGGCCGACAAGCTGAAGGTGCTGATGGTCGATACCGGTGCCGGGCAGCCGGTGCAGGTCGTCTGCGGTGCGCCGAATGCGCGCGCGGGCCTCATCGGCGCGTTTGCCGCGCCGGGCGCGTATGTGCCGGGGATCGATGTGACGCTGTCCGTCGGCACTATCCGCGGCGTGGAAAGCCGCGGCATGATGTGCTCGGAGCGCGAGCTGCAGATGTCCGACAGCCATGACGGCATCATCGACCTGCCGGCGGATGCGCCGGTCGGCACGAGCTTCGCCGCCTATGCCGGGCTCGACGACCCGATCATCGAGATCAACCTGACGCCGAACCGGCCGGATTGCACCAGCATTCACGGCATTGCCCGCGATCTCGCAGCCTCCGGCCTCGGCACGCTGAAGGCGCAGCCCGCGCCCGCCTTCTCGACCGAGGGCGAGACGCCGGTCGAGGTCCGCCTCGACCTCGGCACCGACACGCATCTCTGCCCCGGCTTCGCGTTGCGCCTCGTGCGCGGCGTGACGAACGGCCCGAGCCCCGCCTGGATGCAGAAGCGGCTGCTCGCGATCGGCCTGCGCCCCATCAACGCGCTGGTCGATATCACCAACTACATGACCTTCGACCGGGGTCGGCCGATGCACGTTTTCGATGCCGCCAAGGTGACGGGCGATCTCACCGTGCGCCGCGCTGTCGAGGGGGAAACCATCCTCGCGCTCGACCAGCGGACCTACACGCTGACGCCGAACACGGTCGTCATCGCCGACGAGAACGGTCTGGAATCGATCGGTGGCGTGATGGGCGGCGAGCATTCCGGCTGTGACGAGACCACCACCGACGTGCTGATCGAATCGGCCCTCTGGGACCCGATGAACATCGCCCGCACCGGACGCAGCCTCGGGATCATCACCGATGCACGCTACCGTTTCGAGCGCGGCGTCGATCCGGCCTATATGGTGCCGGGGCTCGACCGCACGACGGAGCTCGTGCTGGAGCTGTGCGGCGGCACGCCGGCCGCGGCGCGGATCGTGGACGGGCCGAAAACGACGCCGAAAACCGTCGATTTCCCGGTCTCCGAGGTCAAGCGCCTGACGGGGCTGGAGGTCGGCGCCGCGGAGAGCGTCGCCATCCTGCGCGGCCTCGGCTTTGCTGTCGAGAACGGCGCGGACGACGGGCGCTTCACCGTGACCGTTCCCTCCTGGCGTCCCGATGTGGATGGCAAGGCCGATCTGGTCGAGGAGGTCATGCGCATCCACGGGGTCGATCATATCCGACCGGTCCCGCTTGAGCGCGACGTCTCCGTCAACACCCGCATCCTCACGACGCTGCAGATCCGCACGCGGCTGGCCAAGCGCGCACTTGCCGCCCGCGGCATGCTGGAGGCCGTCACCTGGTCCTTCATCCCGAAGGCGCAGGCGACCCTTTTCGGCGGCGGTGCTCCGGCGCTCGCCCTGTCGAACCCGATTGCGGCCGATATGTCGGACATGCGGCCCTCGCTGCTGCCCGGCCTGCTGACCGCCGCCCAGCGCAATGCCGACAAGGGCTATGGCGACGTCGCGATCTTCGAGGTGTCCGGCACCTATGAGAACGACCGGCCCGAGGGCCAGCGGCGCGTGGCGGGCGGCATCCGTCGCGGCACGGCGAGCCTTTCCGGCGCCGGCCGCGCCTGGTCGAATGCCAGCCGCTGCGGCGGCAAGCCGGTGGATGTCTACGACGCCAAGGCCGATGCGCTGGCGGTGCTGGAAGCCTGCGGCGTGCCCATGGCCAATGTGCAGATCGAGGCGGGCGCCCCCGGCTGGTTCCATCCGGGCCGCTCCGGCACCATCAAATACGGTCCGAAGATCACGCTCGGCCACTTCGGCGAGTTTCACCCGAAGACGCTCGAGGCACTCGACGTTTCGGGCGCGCTTGCCGGCTTCGAGGTGTTCGTGGATGCCCTGCCCGAGCCGAAGAAGAAGGCGACCCGCACCAAGCCCGCACTCGAGCTCTCGCCGTTCCAGGCCGTGAAGCGCGACTTCGCCTTCGTGGTGGATCGCGCGGTCGAGGCTGCCGCCATCGTCAAGGCTGCCTCCGGCGCCGACCGCAAGCTGGTCGCTGGCGTCACCGTCTTCGACGTCTTCGAAGGTGCCGCGCTCGGCGAGGCCAAGAAGTCGGTCGCCGTCGAAGTCGTCATCCAGCCGGCCGACCGGACGCTGACGGACGAGGATTTCGAGGCCCTGACCGCCAAGATCGTGGCCAACGTCGCCAAGACCACCGGCGGCGTGCTGCGCGGATAGGCACAGCGCCGGAGCGCTGGCGCCAGCCTCTCGAGCCTTCGGCGAACCAAGTTCGCCGAAGGCTTTTTGCTGTCACAGGCTTGCCGGAATGGCGGTGCGGACCTCGGCTTGCATGCCCATGAAGGCGGCAAAGGAGCGCTGGAGATCGCCCAGATCGCCATCGGTGATGAGCACCAGCAGGCTCGCCGTCTCGCACGGCCATGCGTCGAGGTGAAAGGGCGGATGGATCAGGTGCTGGACGCCGTGCACCACGACGGGCGATGCGGCCCCTTCCACATCGAGAATCCCCTTCAGCCGCAGGATGCGCGTACCGTGGCGATGGACCAGCAGCGACAGCCAGAGCGAGAAGCGGGCCCAGGCAATGGGGCGATCCATCGTCAGCGACACAGCGCGGATCTCGCCGTGCCGGTTGCGGTCTGCGCGCCCGTGGTAATGGTCTCCATGCCGGGCGGAGGCCACCCATCGCCGCGCTTCCGCCGGGCGGGAGGCGAGGTCGTGGATATCCTGCGTCAGCAAAGTGGCGACAGTGCCGCTGTCGTCACCCGACGTCACGACGGCGGCAGGGTTGATCGCCTCAACGGCGATGCGCAGCGCATGGCACGCCTCGGCAGTCGCGAGATCGGTCTTGGTGAGGACGATGCGGTCGGCGAGCGCCACCTGACGGGCCGCCTCCTCGAAGGCCTCAAGATTGTGCAGGCCGCTCGGCACGTCGATCACCGTGACGACATTGCCGATGGCGAAATGATATTTGAGCATCATGTCGGCGGCGAGCGTCGCGATGATCGGCGCGGGATCGGCAAGCCCCGTCGTTTCGATGACGAGACGGCGGAAGGGTGGAATGTCGCCGCGGGCGCGGCGCTCGAACAGCGCGAGCACGGCATCCTTCAGATCGCCGCGCACGGTGCAGCAGACGCAACCGCTTTTCAAAAGCACAATATCGCCATCGACCTTCTCCACCAGGAGATGGTCGAGGCCGATATCGCCGAACTCGTTGATGATCACGGCGGTGTCGGCGAGATCAGGCCCCGACAGCAGCCGGTTGAGAAGCGTCGTCTTGCCGGCGCCGAGAAAGCCGGTCAGCACATTGGCGGTGATCAGGTCCCGCGTCATCCGGCCTTTTCCAGCCGTGCCATCAGGCCGAGGTCGAGCGGATCGAAGCGGCCGCCGAGGCTGTCGGCCGCCGGCCAGAGCGCGCCGAGATGATCTACCACGACGCTTTTGCCCGTCGGTCCGCGCAGCACGAAACGATCGGCCCAGACCGACAGCTTCAAGCCGCGGGCGCCAAGCATGCGGTTGGCGGCGGCCGCCTGCCGCATGCGCTCCGCAGCCGGCATGACGAGCGCCACGTCGCCGCCCTGGCTCCAGTGGTCGGCATTCGCGAAGGCACCGCAGAGGCCGCACATGTCAGGGCTTCGGGCGCTCCGCACCGGTGCGCGGGAAGCGGGTGGCAAAATCCTGCGCGATCTCCTCCATCGTCACGAACTTCACGCCTTCGTAGCCTTTCAGCGTCTCGAACAGGCGTTCGTGCATCTTCAGCACATGCGGCCGGCCGGAAACGTCGGGGTGGATGGTGATCGGGAAAACAGCATAGTCGTAATTCTCGTAGACCCATTCGAACTGGTCGAGCCATTGCTGTTCGAGGTCGCGCGGGCTGACGAAGCCGTGGCTGTTCGGCGCGGCCTTGATGAACATCATCGGCGGGAGATCGTCGAGGTTCCAGGATGCGGGGATCTCGATCAGGTCCGTCTCCGGGCCCGCGACATAGGGCTTCATCCAGGTCGAGGGATGCTGCGAGTAATCGATCTTCGTCCATTCGTCGCCGACGGTGACATAATAGGGGAAGTGGTCGTTGTGCATCAGGGAGTGGTCGTAGAGAATGCCCTTCTCCTTCAAAAGGGCATTGGTCTTGGACCCGAACTCCCACCACGGCGCGACATAGCCGCGCGGCGGCCGGCCGGAAAGCTGCGTGATCAGATCGACGCATTTGTCGAAGATCGCCTCTTCCTGCTCCGGCGTCATGGCGATCGGGTTTTCGTGGCTGTAACCGTGCATGCCGATCTCGTGACCGGCGTCCGCGACCGCCTTCATCTCGTCCCAGAAGGTCTCGATGGAGTGGCCGGGAATGAACCAGGTGGTCTTGATGCCCCATTTCTCGAACATCTTCAGCAGGCGGACGCTGCCGACCTTGCCGGCAAAGACGCCGCGCGAGATGTCGCAGGGGCTGTCTTCGCCGCCATAGGAGCCGAGCCAGCCGGCGACCGCATCCACATCGATGCCGTAGGAAACGAAGATCTCTTTCGCCATGGCGTTTTCCTTATCCGAAGCGCGTCGAAAGCGTCAGCTTAGACGGACGCGACCGCGCGTCAACTATTCGCTGGCTTCGTTGAGACGCCGGCAATCCTCGTCGGAGAGATCGATATCGGCGGATTTGGTCAGGCTCTGCAGCTGTTCGAGGCTCGTGGCACTGGCGATCGGCGCGGTGACGCCGCGGCGGGCCATGATCCAGGCCAACGCGATCTCGGCCTGTGTCGCGTGCTTCTCCGCCGCGATGTCGTCGAGCGCGCCGAGAATGCGCATGCCGCGACCATCGAGATATTTTTCCACACCCTTGCCACGCGCCTTGCCCTCGAGATCCTTGTGCGAGCGATACTTGCCCGACAGGAAGCCGGAGGCGAGGCTGAAGTAGGTGATGACGCCGATCTCCTCGGCGATGCAGAGATTGCGCAGCGCGCCGTCGAAACTCGAGCGGTCGTAGAGATTGTATTCCGGCTGGAGCACGTCGTAGCGCGGCAGGCCGTTTTCCGCGGCGACGTCGAGCGACTGGCGCAGCTGTCCCGCATCGAGATTGGAGGCGCCGATGGCGCGGATCTTGCCCTGCTTCACGAGGGCGTCATAGGCGCCCAGCGTTTCCTCGTAAGGCGTCTCGGCATCCGGCCAGTGCGAGAGGTAGAGATCGATATGGTCGGTGTTCAGCCGCAGGAGCGAATCGTCCACGGCCTTGCGGATCCATGTTTCCGAAAGCCCCTTCTTCCCCTCGCCCATGTCGGAGCCGACCTTGGTGATGATGACGATCTCGTCGCGCGGGCGCTTCGTCTGGCGCAGCCATTTGCCGATGATCGTCTCGGACTCGCCGCCCTGGTTGCCGGGTGCCCAGGCGGAATAGACGTCGGCCGTGTCGATGGCGTTGAAACCGGCATCGAAGAAGGCGTCGAGCAGGCGGAAGGACGTGGTCTCGTCCGCGGTCCAGCCGAAGACGTTGCCCCCGAACACCAGCGGCGCGATGGAAAGACCTGTACGGCCCAGATGTCTCTTTTCCATGAAAACTCTCCGGTTTGGTCTCGGATCGGACGGTTGGGGCCGCAGCCCAGCCTTCGACATAGGGGCGCTCGACACCGCCTGACAGGGTGCGCTTGGCAAAAGGTGGGGCCGGCATCGCAAAAGCCGCACCAGAAACATGGGGGAAGCGCGGCCATCCGCGGGCCACGGCACAGACAGTCCGCCGCGCCCATGGCATAGTCCGGCGCACAGTCAGGGAGAAGCATGTCATGTTGAGGTTCGGAATTCTGTCGACCGCCAAGATCGGTCGCGATGCGGTCGTTCCCGCCATCCAGGACGCGGAGAACTGCGTCGTCACCGCCATTGCCAGCCGCGACGGCGCCCGCGCCCGCGCCATGGCCGACCGGTTTTCCGTGCCGCACGCCTTTGCGAGCTACGAGGAGATGCTGGCCTCCGACGTGATCGACGCCGTCTACATCCCCCTGCCGACCGCCCAGCATGTGGAATGGTCGATCCGGGCGGCGGAAGCCGGCAAGCATGTGCTCTGCGAAAAGCCGATCGCCCTGAAGGCAGCAGAGATCGACCGGCTGATCGAGGCGCGCGACCGCACCGGCGTCCTGATATCGGAAGCCTATATGATCACCTACAGCCCCGTCTGGCACAAGGTCCGTGCGCTGCTCGCCGAAGGCGCGATCGGCCGGCTGCGGCATGTGCAGGGTGCGTTCACCTATTTCAATCGCGATCCGGCCAACATGCGCAACATTCCGGAACTCGGCGGCGGCGGCCTTCCCGATATCGGCGTCTACCCGACCATGGCGACCCGGTTTTCGACCGGCATCGAGCCGCAGCGGGTGCAGGCGACGACGGAACGGGATGCGACCTTCGGCACCGACATCTATTCGAGCGTCCGGGCCGATTTCGGCTCGTTCGAGCTGTCCTTCTACATCTCCACCCAGCTTGCGGCCCGCCAGGTCATGGTGTTCCACGGCGACGAGGGCGTGATCGAGCTGACTTCGCCTTTCAATGCCGAGCGCTATGGGCGCCAGGAAGTGGTTCTGACCAACCAGAACCACAGCCAGTCGCAGCTCTTCCGCTTCCAGGACACGCGCCAGTACAAGCTTCAGGCCGAAGCCTTTTCCCGCGCGGCCACGGGTGGCAAAGATGATGTGGTGACGCTCGAAAACTCGCGCGCCAACCAGGCCTTCATCGACGCGATCTACCGCGCCAGCGACAAGGACGGCTGGGAGGCCGTCTGAGTCCCGGACCATATCCCGCCGAAGCGGAATCGCTTCCGCGTCGGACGAGGCTCATGAAACGAAAGGCTAGACGAGGCCGACGAGGCTCGACGCCGTGGTGCCGGTCGCAAGGATGCGGTCGGCCCGCAGCGGCAGCAGCGTGCCCTGGGGAATGCCGGCCAGCGTCACGAGCGCGCCCGACTGCATGCGCAGCGCGAGCGACCCTTCCGATCCTACGAAGATCGCCCGCGTCGTCTCGGGCAGGTCGGCCGCGTCGGCCGGCGTGATGGCGAAGGCGTGGGTGGCGGGGCTCGAAAGGGAATTTGCCGTGTGGGCGAAACGGTCGGTCATGGGTCTGTCGTCCTTTTCTCGGTTCACATTGGTCTTTCGCCGACAGAATGCCGCAGCACGGCGCAGCGGGGAAAAACGAAGGCGACTTTCTTCGCCGGAACGCCGCATCTGGTCTTCTGCGCGGGGGCGCGTCACAATGGCGGCATGAGCTTTTCCTTCGATGCCGATTCGCCGTCAAACCTGTGGGAATATTCCGTTTCCGAGCTGTCCGGCTCGATCAAGCGGACGATGGAGCAGGCGTTCGACCAGGTGCGCGTGCGCGGCGAAATCTGCGGCTATCGCGGTCCGCATTCCTCGGGCCATGCCTATTTCGGGCTGAAGGACGAACGCGCCCGCATCGACGCCGTGGTCTGGAAGGGCACGATGGGCAAGCTGCGCTTCAAGCCCGAGGAGGGCATGGAGGTGATCGCCGTCGGCAAGGTCACGACCTTCCCGGGCTCGTCCAAGTACCAGATCATGATCGAGACGCTGGAGCCCGCCGGTGCCGGCGCGCTGATGGCGCTTCTGGAAGAGCGCCGACGCAAGCTTGCCGCCGAAGGCCTGTTCGAGGAGAGCCGCAAGCAGCTCCTGCCGTTCATGCCGCACGTCATCGGTGTCGTCACCTCGCCCACCGGCGCCGTCATCCGCGATATTCTTCACCGCATCGCCGATCGCTTCCCCGTGCATGTCGTCGTCTGGCCGGTCAAGGTTCAGGGCGAGGGCTCGGGCGACGAGGTGGCGGCCGCCATTCGCGGCTTCAACGCGCTGGAGCCCGGCGGGCCAATCGCCCGGCCGGACGTGCTGATCGTCGCGCGCGGCGGCGGCAGTCTCGAGGACCTCTGGGGCTTCAACGACGAGGCCGTGGTGCGGGCCGCCGCCGCCTCCGATATCCCGCTGATCTCGGCCGTCGGGCACGAGACGGACTGGACGCTGATCGACCACGCGGCCGACCGGCGGGCGCCGACGCCGACGGGTGCTGCGGAAATGGCGGTGCCGGTGCGCGCCGACCTCGAGGCGACACTGTCGGCGCTGACGGCGCGCCTGCGCAGTGCTGCCGGCCGGCACATGGACCATCGCCGGCAATCGCTGCGGGCACTTGCGCGCGCGCTGCCCTCGCTCGATCAGGTGCTCGCCCTGCCCCGCCGCCGCTTCGACGAGGCGGCCTCCGGGCTCGTGCGCGGGCTGGTGTCGAACACCGCCGACAAGCGCCGCAGCTTCGAGCGCGTCGGCGCGCATCTTCGCCCCGACATGCTCACCACCCGGATCAACGACCGGCGCCAGCGGCTTCTCGAACGGATGGTGCGGGCGGAGCGCAATGTCGAACGGCTGATCGCCCGCGCCGGCACGCGCGTGACCTCGGCGGATGCGGCGCTGCGCGGCCTGCCCGTGCGGCTGCTCTCGCAGATCCATCACTCGGCCGACCGTCTGCAAGGCCTGTCGAGCCGCGCGGACGCCGCCGTCGTCGCCGAGCTGCGCCGCGCCCGCAGCGCTGTTACGGCGCAGGACCGGGTGCTGCAGTCGCTCTCCTACCAGAACGTGCTTGCCCGCGGCTACGCGATCGTACGGGATGCGGACGGCGCACCGGTCAAGGCCGCCGCCGCGCTGTCCGCCGGCCAGTCCGTGGCCCTGCAATTTGCCGACGGCACGGTCGGTGCAATCACCACCGAGGGGACGGCACCGAAAACGCGCAGGCGCGGCAGCGCGGAGCCGGCCAAGCAAGGCAGCCTGTTCTAAGGCGCGGCACACGCAGACGGGCTCGGTTGCCGCAGGCCGATGCGACGACGAACCGTTCGAGGATATACGATGCATTTCCTTCTCGTGCTCGCCCATCCGCTGCAGGACAGCTTCGCCGCGGCCGTGGCCGACACCGCGACGCGGGCGCTGGAGGCCAATGGCCATAGCGTCGATCGGCTCGACCTTTACGCGGAGGACTTCGACCCGCGCCTCGCCCAAGCGGAGCGACGCGGCTATTTCGACGACCCCTACGACACCACCGGCGTCGCGCCGATCGTGGAGAGACTGTCTGCGGCCGAAGGGCTGATCCTCGTCTTTCCGCAATGGTGGTTCAATTTCCCGGCGATCCTCAAGGGCTTCTTCGACCGCATCTTCGTGCCCGGCATCGCCTTCACCCATGACGCGGCGCGCGGGCGGATCGTGCGCAAGCTGACGAATATCCGCCTGCTCCATGCCTATACGACCACAGGCTCGCCCTGGTGGGTCGTACGCCTCGTCATGGGCGATCCCGTTCGCCGCCTGCTGCGGCGGGGCATCGCGCCGTTCTGTGCCAAGGGCGTGGACTTCCGGATGCTGTCGCTGCACGACATGGACCGGGCGACGGACGCCCGACGCCGCGCCCATCTCGAGCGCATCGCGCGGCGCCTGCACCAAATCGGGCCCGTGAAAGTCAATGCGAGAACGCTTCCGTAACGATTTTCCGGGACAAGTTGGATCTGTTTTCCGCAAAGCCCGGAGGGATCATGCCGGTCGAACTGTCCGCAACGCAGGCGCTGACGCTCTGGCACACGGTCTCGCTCGATCAGGTGCGCATCGAAACCGGCGACCTGACGCTGCGGCAGATGGCCATTCTCCTCCATATCTACCTCGTACCACCGCCGCATACGGTGCGCGGCCTTGCCGCGACGCTGGGGGTCACCAAGCCGGTGATCACGCGGGCACTGGACACGATGGGCGAGCGCGGACTGGTGGAGCGGGTGCGCGACGAACGCGACCGCCGCAACGTCGTCATCAAACGCACCGTCACCGGCGCGCTCTATCTTGAAAAGCTCGGCGATCTGATCATTGATCGTGGCCGTAGACTGTCGCTCTGACTTTTCTTCCCACACCTCCTTTTCTGTGAGCGTAATGACCCATTCCTTCGACCGCAGGCTTCATGCCTTTCGCCCGGATCTCGCGGAGGAAAGCCTGCGCGGCCATGTGGACGCGCTGGCCTATACCGCCGGTTCGTCCGCCGTCTGCTGCGTGCCGGTGATGCCGCTGCGGGCCGAGCCGGATCTCGGCTGCGGCACCGATACGGAACTCCTGATCGGCGAGACCGTGCGCGTGCTCGACACCTCGCAGGGCTGGGCCTGGGTCAAGGCGGATGCGGACAGCTATGTCGGCTACGTCCCGGATTTCGCGGTGGTCAGCATTCAGAAGAGCCCGACGCACGTCATCACAGCACCACGCACCTTCGTCTATTCCGGCGCGGATCTGCGCTTTCCCACCGTGCAGGCGCTGTCGATGGGCAGCCGCATTACCGCGATCGACGAGCGCGGCACCCGGGGCACGCGCTATTTTCTGCTGGAGAACGGTCAGGCGGTCGTCGCCGGTCATTGCGCGCCGGTCGGCGAAGCCCTGCCGGGCGACTACGTTTCCATCGCCGCACGCTTCCTCGAAACGCCTTATCTCTGGGGCGGCCGTTCCGGCTTCGGCATCGATTGCTCGGGCCTCGTGCAACTGTCGCTGATGATGACCGGCGTCAGCGCGCCGCGCGACACCGACATGCAGGCCGCATCCCTCGGCCACGAGATCGCCCGCGCGGACCTGCGCCGCGGCGACCTCGTCTTCTGGAAGGGGCATGTGGCGATCATGGAAGATGGCGCGACCCTGATCCACGCCAATGGCAACACCATGACGGTGGCGCGCGAAGGGCTGGACGAGGCCATCGAACGGATCGGCTGGCTCTACGAACAGCCGACCGCCTTCCGCCGGCCTGTGGAAAGCCTCTGACGCAAAGCGTCAGAGCTTGGGATCAATAGCCGGCTGTTCGATCGACAAGATGCTCGAAGGGCAGGCCCGCCTCGTGCCGCTCGATCTGCGTTTCCACGTGACGGAAGAGCGCGCGGACATCCGACGCTGCGGCGGCATGCGGCGTCACGATGACGTTCGGCAACGTCCATAGCGGGCTATCGGCATTCAGAGGCTCGGTGGAGAAGACGTCGAGCGAGGCACCGTGCAGCACGCCCGAGCGGACAGCGGCGACGATATCGGCCTCGACCTGGCTGCCGCCGCGCCCGGCATTGATGAAAACGGGCGCGCCGAACGGCTCTTTGCGGCTCAGCTTTGCAAACAGCGCCGCATCGAAGAGGCCGCGCGTCTCCGCCGTCAGCGGCAGGAGGCCGACGAGGATATCGGTGCGCCCGAGGAAGGCGTCGAGGCCGCTTCCGTCATAGGTGTCGATCCCCTCGATCGTCTTTGCCCGGCGTGACCAGCCGATGACGGTGAAGCCCATCGTCTTCAGCTTGCGCGCCGCATCTTGGCCCAGCACGCCGAGGCCCATGACGCCGACGGTGAGCTCCCGCGCCTCCGGCTGGGAAAGCTCGGCCCAAACGCCGCGCCGCGCCTGTTCCTCGTAGCGCACATGCTGGCGCAGATGCAGCAGGCACTGCAGCACCACCCACTCGCTCATGCGGGTGGTGAGCGTCGGATCGACGAAGCGCACCAGCGGCACGTCCGGCAATCCCGGCAGCGTCAGCACATGATCGACGCCGGCACCGCCGGAGAACACGGCTTCAAGGTTCGGCGCGCGGTCGAAGAGATCGGCTTGCGACTTCCAGACGACGGCATAGCGGGCCTGCGAGAGATCGCGCCCGGCATGGGCGGGATCGGCGCGGTTGATGACGTCGCGTCCGGAAAAGGCATCGGCAAGCGCGGCCTGCACCTCCCCGGCATTGAACTTCAGGTCGATGACGACAGGTGCGGCAGTGGAGGGCATGACGATGTCCGGGGATTGGATCTGGCGGCGTCCGTCTACTGGCGGACGGCGGGAACGGGCACGGCCTCGAGGTCGAAGGCGGCGGCCATGAGGGCCTTGGTATAGTCTTCGCGCGGCGCCGTGAAGATAGCCTCGGCCGGCCCCTTCTCCACGACCTTGCCGAGACGCATGACGATCATGTCGTTGGCGAGCGCCCGCACGACCTTGAGGTCATGGCTGATGAAGAGATAGGCGAGCCCATGGCGGGCCTGCAGGTCGCGCAGGAGATCGACCACCTGCGCCTGCACGCTCATGTCGAGCGCCGAGGTCGGCTCGTCCAGCATGACGAATTGCGGCTTCAGCACCATGGCGCGGGCAATGGCGATACGCTGGCGCTGGCCGCCGGAGAACTCATGCGGATAGCGCCAGCGCGTGGCCGCGTCGAGGCCGACTTCTTCCAGCGCCGCAGCCACGCGCGTGTCCCGCTCCCGTGCCGACAGGGACGGCTCGTGCACCTGCAGCCCCTCCCCGATGATGTCGGAGACGGCCATGCGCGGGCTGAGCGAGCCGAAGGGGTCCTGAAAGACGATCTGCATCCGCCGGCGCAGCGGCCGCATCTGGCTGAAGGAATAGCGCTCGATATTCTGACCCTCGAAGCCGATGCGCCCCTGCGACCCGATGAGCCGGGTGAGCGCGAGGCCGAGCGTGGTCTTGCCGGACCCGGATTCGCCGACGACACCGAGCGTCTGACCGGCGCGCAGGGTCAGGTCGATGCCATCGACCGCCTTCACGTGGTCCACGGTCTTGCGCAGGAAGCCGGCCTTGATCGGGAACCAGACCTTCATGTCCTTCGCCTCGATGACGATCGGCTTGGTCTCGTCGGATGCCGGCGGCATGCCGCGCGGCTCGGAAGCAAGCAGATGACGGGTATAGGCGTGCTGCGGATTGTCGAAGATCTCGGCCGTCGGCCCCGTCTCCACGATCCTGCCCTTCGTCATGACGCAGACGCGGTCGGCGATCTTGCGGACGATGCCGAGATCATGGGTGATGAACAGCATGGACATGCCGTGCTCGTCCTTCAGCTGCTTGAGAAGCGCGAGGATCTGCGCCTGCACGGTCACGTCGAGCGCCGTGGTCGGCTCGTCGGCGATCAGCAGTTCCGGCCGGTTGGCAAGCGCCATGGCGATCATCACGCGCTGGCGCTGTCCGCCGGAGAGCTCGTGCGGATAGGCCTTGAGGCGCTTCTCGGGCTCGCGGATGCCGACCTGCCGCAGAAGTTCCAGCACCCGCGGCCGCGCCTGCGCCGGCTTGATGCCCTGGTGAAGATCGAGGATCTCGGCGATCTGCCGCTCGATCGAATGGAGCGGATTGAGCGAGGTCATCGGCTCCTGGAAGATCATCGTGATGTCATTGCCGCGCACATCCCTGAGCGCGGCATCGCCGATCTTCAGCAGGTCGCGCCCGTTGAACAGGATCTCACCCCCCGGATGGCTGGCGGCGGGATAGGGCAGAAGCTTCAGGATCGAATTGGCCGAAACCGACTTGCCGGACCCGGACTCGCCGACGAGTGCCACGACCTCGCCTTTCGCGATATCGAACGACACCCGATCGACCGCCAGAGACGTCTTGCCGCCCTGGTGGAAAGCCACGGAGAGATCGCGCACGGAGAGGAGCGGTTCGGTCATGGGGACAGGGATTCCAGGAGGGTGGTGAGTGTGGGGATGTCGGGGCGGATCATCGAGACGACGGGGACATGCCGGCCCTCGCTCCGGATGGAATAGGAAATCGAAAAGCTGTGAAGACCGATATCCGCAGTCAGAAAATGTGAGCACCCTGCCGTATAGGCCGTCGAGAGATGAAGTGCGTCCGGCAGTTTCAGTTTACCTTGTGCACGAAGCGTTCCAGCGCGCCAGAGAACAGCGCGATCGACCTCCATGACAGAAAGCCAGGTGCTTGGACGGATAAGCCTGTCATACCTCTCGATGAGATCGACGTCTCCATCTCGATGCGGTTTGACGATCAGTTCCGCGAGGGTCAGTTCACTGGTGACAAGCACTGGCTGCACAAACAGCGCAGACCGAGCAAAGAGGTCGTTCATGCGTTCTGACTTTTCGTCGGTCTGCTCCATTGCGAAGATAAAAGCATTGGTGTCGAGATAGATGCGGGGTGGCATCGTCATTCATCGTCCCACTCGTCGCGAAGTTCCCGTATCCGCCGAACTGCTTCTTCATCTGTGGTCGATGGCTTGTGCCTAGCCTTGTAATCGCGGATGCTCTTAAGTGTTTCTTCGAGGGGGATGAATCCTTCGGGCGGTTTGTAACTGAAGGGACCATCGAATGCGATGACGCGCCGCTCATCGAGGGCCGAGCTTTCCTCGATGACCACGCGCACCATCGCGCCCTCGGAAAGTCCTACTTTCAGATCCTCCGGCAGCCTGGAGGCAGGATAGTGCTCGCGAACGATCTTGTTCATGACGGTCCTCTCCGAACGATAGCTCAGCTTCCAACATACTATCTGCACTGTGCTCTGACGAGATCACCCAAACGTCTTTCGCGGATCGAACGCGTCGCGCGCGGCCTCGCCGATGAAGATCAGGAGCGACAGCATGACCGACATGACCAGGAAGGCGGTGAGGCCGAGCCAGGGGGCCTGGAGGTTGGACTTGCCCTGCGCGATCAGCTCGCCGAGCGAGGGCGAGCCGGGGGGCATGCCGAAGCCGAGGAAGTCGAGCGAGGTGAGCGTGGTGATGGAGCCCGAAAGGATGAAGGGCAGGAAGGTCAGCGTGGCGACCATGGCGTTGGGCAGCAGATGCCGCCACATGATCGTGGCATTGCCGACGCCCAGCGCCCGGGCGGCGCGGACATATTCGAAGTTGCGCGCCCGCAGGAATTCGGCCCGGACCACGCCGACGAAGCCGACCCAGGAAAAGAGCAGCATGATGCCGAGCAGCACAAAGAAGCCGGGCGGCAGGATCGCCGCGATGATCAGGAGGATGTAGAGCACCGGCATGGACGACCAGATCTCGATGAAGCGCTGCATCAGAAGGTCCGTCCATCCGCCGAAATAGCCCTGCACGGCACCGGCGGTGACGCCGACGACGGCGGAGGCGAGGGTCAGCGCCAGACCGAAGAGCACCGAGATGCGAAAACCGTAGATCGTGCGGGCGGCGACGTCGCGCGCCTGGTCGTCGGTGCCGAGCCAGTTGAAATTGCCGGGCGTGCAGCCGCGATCGGCTTCCCCTTGCGGGTAGCCGGAGCAGCGCTCCGCCGCGCTCATCGTCCAGAAGGGGGCCGTGGGGGCGGAATGCGGGATGTTGGAGTTGGCGCTGCGGTAGGAATAGCGGATCGGCGGCCAGACCATCCAGCCGTTCGCCTCGATCTCCTCGCGGATGAAGTCCGAGGCATAGTCCGTCTCGGCCAGAAAGCCGCCGAACCTGTCTTCCGGATAGTTGACCAGCACCGGCACCAGCAGTTCGCCCTTATAGGAGACGAGGATCGGCCGGTCGTTGGCGATGAACTCGGCGCAGAGGCTGAAGCCGAAGAGCGCGAGGAAGATCCAGAACGACCAGTAGCCGCGCCGGTTGGCCTTGAAATTCTCCCAGCGCCGCTTGGCGACGGGCGACAGCCGGCCGGGTCTGGCAACGGTCACGATATCAGGGTTCGCGGTGATGTCCGTCATCAGACGTCCCTCCGCTCGAAGTCGATGCGCGGATCGACCCAGGTGTAGATGAGATCCGACAGCAGGCTGACGACCAGCCCCATCAGCGAGAAGATGAACAGCGTGCCGAAGACGATCGGATAGTCGCGCTTGACGACGGCGTCGTAGCCGAGACGGCCGAGGCCATCGAGCGAGAAGATGTATTCGGTCAGAAGCGAACCCGTGAAGAAGGCGGAGATGAAGGCGGCGGGAAAGCCGGCGATGATGATCAGCATGGCGTTGCGGAAGACATGGCGATAGAGCACCTGCCGCTCCGCCAGCCCCTTGGCGCGGGCGGTCACGACATATTGCTTGCGGATCTCGTCGATGAAGGAATTCTTGGTCAACAGCGTCGTGGTGGCGAAGGCCGACAGCAGCAGCGTGATCAGCGGCAGCGTCATGTGCCAGAGATAGTCGAGGATCTTCTGCCACCAGTTGAGCTGGCTGAAATTGTCCGAGACGAGGCCGCGCAGCGGGAACCAGTCGAGGAAGGAGCCGCCGGCAAAGAGCACGATCAGCAGGATGCCGAACAGGAAGCCCGGCACGGCATAGCCGACGATGACGATGCCGGAGGTCCAGACGTCGAAGCGCGAACCGTCCGACACCGCCTTCCTGATGCCGAGCGGAATGGAGATCGCGTAGGAGAGAACGAGGATCCACAGGCCGAGCGAGATCGACACCGGCATCTTGTCGAGGATGAGGTCGATGACCGAGGTGTTGCGGAAGAAGCTCTCGCCGAAGTCGAAGCGCGCATAGTTCCACATCATCGTCAGAAAGCGTTCGAGCGGTGGCTTGTCGAAGCCGAACTGCTTTTCCAGCTTGGCGATGAAATCGGGATCGAGCCCCTGCGCGCCGCGATAGCTGCCACCGCTCTGGTCGCCCCCGGATGCGCCCGCAAGGTCGCCACCGCCTCCGGACAGCCGGTCGCCGCCCTGGTTCGGCCCGGTAAGGTCGGCGATGACCTGCTCGACCGGACCGCCGGGTGCGAACTGGACGACGGCAAACGAGATGGCCATGATGCCGATGATCGTCGGGATCATCAGGAACAGACGGCGCAGAATATAGCCGCCCATCAGACCCGTACCCCGGCCCGGACTCTGGCCCAGCCTCTGGTCATGATGACGCCGCTACGGCCCCTCTTGTCGTTCAACCCGGTTTTCCGATGTCCGATCAATGCGCTGACGTTCCCGTTCCTGATTCGCGGCCTGCCTATGAAAAGCAGGCCAGTCTGACGTGCAAGGCTTTCATGGAGCTTTCGCGGCCGCAGACCACCAGATCGCGGGAAAGCCGACATTGTATTGCGGCAGGTTTTCAGGATGCGTCAGGTCCTGCGCATAGGCGATCCGCATGTCGCGCGACGCATAGCTGGGGATGACGATCTGCTGTGCCAGGAGCACGCGGTCGAGCGCCTTGGTCGCGGCGACCAGATCGGCGCGATCCTTGGCAAAGATCACCTTGCGGATCAGGGCATCGACACCCGGATCGGCAAGACCGGAGAAATTCTGCGAGCCTTCGCGCGAGGCGGCCGTCGTGCCCCAGTAATCCATCAGTTCGTTGCCTGGATTGAGGGACTGCGCCCAGCCCAGATAGATGGCGTCGAAGTCCTTGGATCGCCAGCGATTGGTGTACTGGGAGCTATCGACGGTGCGGACCCGTGCCTCAATCCCGATCTTCCGCAGGTTCTGGCTGAAGGGCAAGGCGACGCGCTCGATCGTCGTGCCGTTGAGCAGGATCTCGAAGCTCAACGGCTTGCCCGTCTTCGTCTCGATCATCCGGTTGCTCTTCAGCTCATAGCCCGCCTCTTTCAGAAGCCCGATCGCCTTGCGCAGATTGTCCCGAAGCTTGGCCGGGTCTCCGCCGACGGGGTTCGTGTAAGGCTTGGTGAAGACGGTCGGCGGAACCTTGTCCTTCAGTTCCGTCAGCATCTCCAGCTCCCGCCCCTCGGGAAGTCCCGAAGACGCCAGCTCCGTCGGAAAGAAGAAGCTGTCGACGCGATCATACTCGTTGTAGAAGATCGTCCGCTTCAATTCCTCGAAATCGAAGGCGTAGTTGAGCGCCTCCCGCACCCGGACGTCCTTGAACGCGTCGCGCCGCAGGTTGAGGATGAAGCCCACCATGACACCGCTGTCCCGGCTGTCGTTCTCCAGCCGCTCGAGTTTGATCCGGCCGTCCTTGATCGCGGGAAAATCATAGGATGTCGCCCAGCGTCGCGCCGAATTCTCCCATCGGTAGTTCGCATTGCCCGACCGAAAGGCTTCGAACGCGACGTCGAGGTCTGCATAATAGGTGAAACTGATGGCCTTGAAGTTGTTCTGTCCCACATTGACGTTCAGATTCCGGCCCCAGTAGTCGTCCCGCAATTCGTAGCGGACGGTGGAGCCGGCTTTCATGGACGTCATCTTGTAGGGGCCGGACCCCATGGGCATTTCGAGCGTCGTGCGTGCGATATCCCGTGGCCGCCCTTCGGCATCCTGTCCTTCCCACCAGTGTTTGGGCACGATGAGAAGGCTGCCGGCCACCTTCGGCAAATCCCGGTTTCCATCCTCGTCGAAGGAGAAGGTTACCTCGCGTTCGCCTGTCTTTTCAACCTTGGCGATATGCGCGTAATAGGATGCCGCCTTGGGATCGAGTTCCTTGGCCTTGTCGAAACTGAAGATCACGTCCTCCGGCGTCACCGGCGTGCCGTCCGCCCAAGTCGCTTCCGGCCGGAGACGAAACTTCGCCCAGGCGAAATCATCGGGATAGGCGACGGCCTCGGCCAGCAGACCGTAATCCGTGAGAACCTCGTCCATCGAGGGCTTCATCAAGGTTTCGAACACCAGCCCGACGGACATGCCGGAGGCGCTGGCAACGGGACCGACCACGCCCGCGGCCATCTCGCCTTTTGCCAGCACCGGGTTGAACGTGTCGAACGTGCCCATGGTCGCCAGCCGGACCTCGCCCCCCTTCGGCGCCTGCGCATTCACATAGTCGAACTGCTTGAACCCTTGCGGATATTTCAGCTCGCCCACGGTCGACATGCCGTGGCGCCATTGCGGGTCCTGCGCCTGTGCGGGACGTGAGAAGACGGAAGTGGCGAGGATGGCGGCGGCGATGAGGCCCAGGGCGCCGAAGGTTCGTGCCGGTGTCGTCCTGCTCGTCGTCTGCCGCATGCGGTTCGTCTCCTTGGTCGTGTTCGCCGCACACAATAGGCGAAATGCGGCCGATTGACAGGCGGGGTTCCTGCCGGACGCGAATTCCGCCGTCACTTCGGCTTGACCGCAAGTCTGACACAAAGACCGTGTGAGAGAGAAAGGACGACACCGCCCGATCACGACAAGCCCGGACAGACCCGCATGACATCGTCTTTCACACGATTTTCCGTCGGCACACGATTTCCGGCCCGCGCACGCGTTCCGGCCGGATGGGCGGCCAGAGCCTTTCTCGCGGCCGCCCTCGTCCTGCCGCTCGGGCTCGAGCCCGCTTTGTCGGCGGAGCCGCAGCCGGCCAAGCAGCTGTTCGGCGGCATGACGCTGCCCAGCAAAACCGCTCCCGCCTCCTTCGGCTCCTATGCCAAGGGTTGCCTGTCGGGCGCGGTCGCGCTGCCGGCCGACGGGCCGACCTGGCAGGCCATGCGCCTCTCGCGCAACCGGCGCTGGGGCAATCCGCACATGATCATGTTCCTTGAGCGATTCTCGCGCGATGCGGCCGAGATCGGCTGGGGATCGGGCATCCTGCTCGGCGATATCTCCCAGCCCCGCGGCGGACCGATGCTGACCGGCCATGCCTCCCACCAGATCGGCCTCGATGCGGACATCTGGTTTCAGCCCAAGCCCGCGCGGACGATGAGCGTCGCGGAACGCGAGACCAAGCCGTTCGTGTCCATGCTCGACAAGACCAAGTTCCTCACCGTCAATCCGGAGCGCTGGACGCCCACCCATGCGCGGCTGCTGATGCGGGCCGCGAGCGAGCCGGAGGTCGATCGGGTGTTCGTCAACCCGGCGATCAAGAAAAAGCTGTGCGAGACCTGGACCGGCGACCGGACGGCGATGGGCAAGATCCGCCCGATCTACGGCCATGACGAGCATTTCCATATCCGCATCAAATGCCCGGACGATTCGCCCGGCTGCAAGCCGCAGGCGGCCGTGGCGCCCGGCGACGGCTGCGACAAATCGCTTGCCTGGTGGTTCACCCAGGAGCCCTGGGCAAAGCCCAAGCCCAACCCGGATGCAAAGCCGGTCAAGCCGCGCTTCGTCATGCTGTCGGATCTGCCGCAGGCCTGCAGCGGTGTGCTGGCCGCGCCATCCTCGTCGGAAGCTGCCTCGACCTTCGGTGGCGCCGTTCCGGTCTCCGGGCCGGCCTCTGCGCCGGTCTCGGCCTTCGCCCCCGCCGCGCCCGACGCCATCATGCCACCCGCCACGATTGACGATCCCTCCGTTCCCGTGCCCACGCGCCGTCCGCTTGCCGGCGGGGTCCAGTGACGCGTCCGCACTTTCCTCTTGAATCGATTTAGGTTCCGGGAAATATGAGCGGAGAGGATGATGCGGAGGACGCGATGACGGCTCGCAAATGCATGGCGCTGATCGCGCATGACCTGAAGAAGCAGGACATGGCGGAATTCGCCAAAGCCCATGAGAGCGTGCTGGCGGACTGGCGGATCGTCGCCACCGGCACCACGGGCGGCCGCGTGCAGGAGGCCTGCCCCGGCCTCGACGTGACGCGGCTGAAAAGCGGGCCGCTCGGCGGCGACCAGCAGATCGGCGCGCTGATCGCCACCGGCGATGTGGACCTTCTGATCTTCTTCATCGATCCGCTGACCGCGCTGCCGCACGATGTCGACGTGAAGGCCCTGACGCGGCTGGCGACCGTCTACGACATCCCCATGGCGCTCAACCGCGCAACGGCCGAGCGCCTGGTGGATTTCCGGCCGCTCTGAGCCCCGGCTATCGTCAGTCTCGACTTTTGCACTGGAGCGGCCCGGCAAAACATGCGAAGCGCTTTCCGCCCGCTGATCCCGGTCGCCCGATCCCCTTAGCCCGATCCCTCAGGAGGTTTCATGTCCGCGTCTGCAGAAACGGTTCCCGGTCTCGCCTTTCCCATCCTGATCGGCGATATCGGCGGCACCAATGCCCGTTTCGCGCTGCTGAACGACGCGACGTCGGAGCCGGTGGTGTTTCCCGTGGTGCCGACCGGGGGCTATCCGAGCATTCAGGCCGCGCTCGAAACCAGCATTCTTCCGCAAGCCGCCCAGCGTCCGCGCTCGGCCATCATCGCCGTCGCCGCCCCGGTCAAGGGTGACGCGATCCCGCTGACCAATGCCGGCTGGGTCATCACACCGGCCGACATGATCGCGACGCTCGGCCTGTCGGACGTTATCGTTCTCAACGATTTCGAGGCGCAGGCGCTGGCGGTGGCCGCCATCGCCAAGACCGACTGCGCGCAGATCGGCACCGGCACGCCCCTGGAAAGCGCTTCCTGCGCGGTGCTCGGCCCGGGCACGGGCCTCGGCGTGGCCGGTCTTCTGCACACGCACGCCACTTACTTCCCGGTGCCCGGCGAGGGCGGCCATGTGGATATCGGCCCGCGCACGCCGCGCGATACCGCCATCTGGCCGCATCTGGAGACGATCGAGGGCCGGATCTCGGCCGAGCAGCTGCTCTGCGGCCGCGGCATCGTCAATATCTACCAGGCGATCTGCCACACGGACGGGCTGACGCCCGCGCACACCGACCCGGCCGAGGTGACCTCGGCAGCCCTTGCCGGCACCGACGCGGCCTGCGTCGAGACGCTGTCGCTCTTTGCCGGCTATCTCGGCCGCGTGGCGGGCGACATGGCGCTGATCTTCATGGCGCGCGGCGGCGTCTATCTCGCCGGCGGCATTTCGCAGAAGATCCTGCCCGCCCTGCAGCAGCCGGAATTCCGCGCCGCCTTCGAGGACAAGGCGCCGCATTCGGCGCTGATGCGCTCGATCCCGACCTATGTCGTCACCCATCCCTTCGCCGCCCTCGCCGGCCTCGCGGCCTTCGCGCAGACCCCGGCGCGCTTCGGCGTGGCCACCACCGGGCGCCACTGGAAGGCCTGACCGGACCCCAAAAGGGCCGAGACTCGCCAAACGGCTCCAGAGGCTCTATAGAGCGCGGCGCAAGCATCCGATCGAAGGACCGCCCGGTCAGGGAAAGAGCTTTTGAAAGATCAGAAGAAGAAGCACACGCCAGTGGACGCCGAGACGATCACCAGCGTGCTCAAGCGGGTCGCGCGGGAGAACGGGCGGGCACATATCAAGGGCTATCTGTTTGCCATCGCCTGCCTCGCGCTGGTCGCGGCGTCCACGGCGTTCACGGCCTGGATCATGGAAGCCGTGGTCAACGAGGCCTTCGCCAACAAGCGCGCCGACATGGTGCTCATCATCTGCGCCGCCATCTTCGTCGCCTTCGTCGTGCGCGGCTTCGCCACCTACGGGCAGGCGGTCGCCCTGTCGAAGATTGGCAACAATATCGTCGCCAGCTATCAGCGCCGGCTGTACTCGCACCTGATGGCGCTCAGCGTCGGCTATTTCACCGATGCCCGCTCGGCTCGCATTTCCGCCAAGATCAGCCAGAACGTGTCCGGCATCCGCGACGTGCTCAACATGACGGTCACCTCGATCGCGCGCGATCTGCTGACGCTGATCGCGCTGATCGGCGTCATGCTCGGCAAGGACTGGGTGCTGACGATCATCGTCTTCCTCATCGCGCCGCCGCTGCTGATCGGCCTGCGCTACGTGTCGCGCCGGCTGCGCAATGCGACGCGCGAATCGGTCGAGATCAACAGCCACGTGCTCGGTGCCATGCAGGAGACGATCCAGGGGATCACGATCGTCAAGGCCTTCACCATGGAAGAGCAGCTGAAGGGCAAGGTCGAGGCGATCATCCAGCGGGCGGAGAACCGCGCGAACCGCATCGCCCGCCTTTCCGAGCGCACCGCGCCGATGACGGAGACCTTCGCGGGCTTCGCCATCGCCAGCGTTCTCGGCTATGCCGCCTTCCGCTCGATCTACGACAACGTGCCGCCCGGCGCCTTCTTCTCCTTCGTCACCGCCCTGCTGATGGCCTACGATCCGGCCCGGCGGCTCGCGCGCCTGCAGGTGTCGCTGGAGCGCGCCGCGGTCAATGCCCGGATGATCTACGAGGTGCTCGACACGGTGCCGCACCAGCGCGACCAGCCGGATGCGAAGGCGCTGGAGGTGTCCTCGGCGACGATCACCTTCAACAACGTCCATTTCGCCTATGGCAATGGCGAGGAGATCCTCAAGGGGGTCAGCTTCGTGGCCGAAGGCGGCAAGACCACGGCGCTGGTCGGCCCTTCGGGCGCGGGCAAATCGACGGTCATCAGCCTCATTCCGCGCTTCTACGATCCCTCCGTCGGCGAGATCCTGATCGACGGGCAGGACATCGCCCACATCACCAAGCTGTCGCTGCGCAACGGCCTCGCCTATGTCTCGCAGCAGCCCTATCTCTTCGAAGGCTCGATCGGCGACAACATCCGCTACGGCCGGCCGGAGGCGACCGACGAAGAGGTGTACGAGGCGGCCCGGCTTGCCTATGCGCACGACTTCATCCTCGCCCAGCCGCAGGGCTACGACACGCCGGTCGGCGAAAACGGCGTGACCCTCTCCGGCGGCCAGCGCCAGCGCCTCTCGATCGCCCGCGCGCTCGTGCGGCGCGCGCCCATCCTGCTGCTCGACGAGGCCACCTCCTCGCTCGACACCGAATCGGAATCCGCCGTGCAGAAGGCACTCGACCATGCCATGGACGGCCGGACCGTCGTGGTGATCGCGCACCGGCTCTCCACCATCGTCAATGCCGACAAGATCATCGTCATGCGCGACGGTCTGGTGGTCGAGGAAGGCTCGCATACGGAGCTTGCGGATCGCAAGGACGGGCTTTACGCTCGCCTTCACAATCTCCAGGGCAGCCAGCCGGCCGCCACCATCGAAGATCTGGTCGCCGGCGAAGATCTGGTCGACAGCGCGGAAAAGACGATATGAGGAATGCGGATATGAAACTCGTCGTCGTGGGCGCGGCGGGCCGCATGGGCCAGACGCTAATCCGCACGATCCACGCCATGCCGGGCGTCACACTGTCGGCCGCCGTCGAGCGCTCCGGCTCGGCCTTTATCGGGCGGGATGCCGGCGAGATCGCGGGTCTCGGCCCCACAGGCGTCCTCGTGACGGACGATCCGCTGCGCGCCTTCGTCGAGGCCGAAGGCGTTCTCGATTTCACGGCACCGGCTGCCAGCGTCGAATTTTCCGGGCTCGCCGCCCAGGCCCGCATCGTCCACGTCATCGGCACGACCGGATGCTCGCCCGCCGACGAAGCGCGGTTCGACGCGGCTTCCCGCCATGCGCGCGTGGTCAAGTCCGGCAATATGAGCCTCGGCGTCAATCTGCTGGGCGTTCTCGTGCAGCAGGCCGCCCGGGCGCTTCCCGCCGCCGGATGGGATCTCGAAATCCTCGAAATGCACCACAGGCACAAGGTCGACGCGCCGTCCGGCACGGCGCTGCTTCTGGGCGAAGCGGCCGCGCGTGGCCGCGGCATCGACCTTCAAAGCCAGTCCGTGCGCGTGCGCGACGGCCATACCGGCCCGCGGCCAGAGGGCACGATCGGCTTTGCGACACTGCGCGGCGGCTCCGTCATCGGCGAACACTCGGTCATCCTCGCCGGCGAGGGCGAGAGCGTGACGCTGTCCCATTCCGCGACCGACCGCTCGATCTTCGCACGCGGCGCCGTGACGGCAGCCCTCTGGGCGCGGTCGCAGAAGCCCGGTTACTATTCCATGCTGGACGTGCTGGGGCTGACAGCCTGAGCCTGTCGCCTCCCTTCGTCCGCCCCTTTGCCCGACTGAAACACACAATGAGGAATGAACGATCATGAGCGGCACGCTTGTCCTGGTGCGTCACGGCCAGAGCGAATGGAACCTGAAGAACCTCTTCACCGGCTGGAAGGACCCCGATCTGACCCCGCTCGGGATCGAGGAAGCCGAGACCGGCGGCAAGGCGCTCGCCGCCACCGGCCTGAAATACGACATCGCCTTCACCTCCGATCTGACGCGCGCGCAGAAGACGCTGAAGATCATTCTCGACGCCGTCGGCCAGCCCGAGCTCGAGACGATCCGCGACCAGGCGCTCAACGAGCGCGACTATGGCGACCTCTCCGGCCTCAACAAGGACGACGCCCGCGCCAAGTGGGGCGAGGAGCAGGTGCATATCTGGCGCCGCTCCTACGACGTGCCCCCTCCGGGCGGCGAAAGCCTGCGCGACACGGGCGCCCGCGTCTGGCCCTACTACCTCACCGAGATCCTGCCGCGCGTGCTCAAGGGCCAGACGGTCCTCGTCGCCGCCCACGGCAATTCCCTGCGCGCCCTGGTCATGGTGCTCGACCGCCTGACCAAGGAAGAGATCCTGAAGCTCAACCTCGCAACCGGCGTCCCCATGGTCTACACGCTCAACGCCGATTCGACCGTCGCGTCGAAAGAGGTTTTGGGCGATATGTCCGGCGCGCACTGACGCCGGCCTCCCTCCCCTGACCGTCATCCTCGGGCTTGTCCCGAGGATCTGCCGCCGGCCAGACGAGCAGCAACGTCAACGACTTAGGCATCGCCACCAGATCCTCGGGACAAGCCCGAGGATGACGAAAGCGGGCTTGCCTGCCTCCGACATCCCCAGAGACCTATACCTTCCCCGCCTCCCAGCCGAGCATGGCGCGCTTGCGCGTCAGGCCCCAGTGGTAGCCGGTGAGCGCGCCGCTTTTGCCGAGAGCGCGGTGGCAGGGGACCACGAAGGAGATGGGGTTGCGGCCGATGGCGGCGCCCACGGCGCGCGAGGCCTTGGGCTGGCCGATGCGGCCGGCGATCGCCGAATAGGTTTCGGCCCGTCCCATGGGAATGTCGAGCAGGGCCTGCCAGACCCGCACCTGAAAATCCGAGCCGATCAGCACGACCCGCAGCGGCTGCTCGGCCTCCCAGCGTTCGGCCTCGAAAATGCGCGCCGCATAGGGCGTGGTGGCCGCGGTGTCCTCGACATAGGTCGCGTTCGGCCAGCGCCCGGCCATGTCGGCAAAACTCTCGCGCTCCTGACCCGCATCGTTGAAGGCGAGGCCGGCGAGGCCCCGCTCCGTCACCATGATCAGCGCCGTGCCGAAGGGCGACGGGTGGAAGCCGTAGCGGATGGTCAGCCCCCCGCCCCGCAGCTTCCATTCGCCGGGCGACATCGCCTCGTGCGTGACGAACAGGTCGTGCAGCCGCCCCGGGCCGGACAGTCCGAGCTCGAGGCTCGCCTCCAGAAGCGGCAGGCCTTCGCGGCCGAGCAGACGCTTGGCATGGTCGAGCGTCACGGCCTGCAGGAAGGCTTTCGGCGAGAGGCCGGCCCAGCGGGTGAAGGTGCGCTGCAGATGCGTCGGCGACTGTCCGAGCCGCGCGGCGATGTCGTCGAGACCCGGCTGGTCGCGGTAATCGTCGGTCAGCAGCTCCACCACGCGGCAGACGGTTTCGTAGTCGGTGCCCTCGGGCGTGATCTCCGTCGTCAGGCGCGGCATGATCGTCATCATCGTCTCCTCCTTCGCCCTTTGATCGGCGGCGCGCATGAAAGCGCTGGGCCGAGACCATCACATCCCGGCCGCCGATGCCACCCGATTTCCGATCTCACACCCGCCGCTTCACCGTCGCCAGAGCGCCGGAAAAGGCGGTGGCGAAGGTCTCGCGATCGTCGCGATTGAGGAAGGAGCCGATATCCGTCGCGCGCACCCGGTCGCGGACATGCATGGAGACGATGCCGATCTCGTCATGACGGGCGACGTCGAAGCGGGTCCAGACCGGATGGAACCGGTGCTCGGTCATGCGGCCGCTGGCGGCGAACTTGCGCACGGCGACATCGTCGCGCGAAATGCTGACCTCTTCGCGCATGCCGGCCGAGCGGTTATTCAGCCAGAAGGCCCCGAACAGGCCCAAAAAATCCAGCCCGAAAAAGAACACGACGGGCCAGGCACCGATGACGAGGAACACGAAGACATGGACGAGGCTCATCAGCGCGGCGATGAGGAAGACGACGCGCAGGCCCTTGCCGCCGAGCGAGCGATAGGGCGTCAGCTCGGCGGCGAAAACCGGCTTGTCAGCAGTGCGCATGTCGGCGTTGCCATCGTTCATGGCACGCCAGTATAGAGAAGACATGACAGAGCCGAAACCGAAATCCGTGAAGCTTGCGGGCCTCCAGCCAGCGTCAAAGCCGCGCATGTCCAAAGCGACGGCGAAACCGCGCAAGCCGAAGAGCGCCTATTCCACCGAGGAGGTCGAGGAGATCTTCCGCCGCTTTTCCGTGCAGCGGCCGGAGCCGAAGGGCGAGTTGAACTATGTCAACCCGTTCACGCTGGTGGTCGCGGTGGCGCTGTCGGCGCAGGCGACGGATGTGGGGGTGAACAAGGCGACGAAGGCGCTTTTTGCCGTTGCCGACACGCCGGAAAAGATGCTGGCGCTCGGCGAGGATGCGGTGCGCGAGCATATCCGCACCATCGGGCTCTATCGCAACAAGGCGAAGAACGTCATCGCGCTCAGCCGCATGCTGGTCGAGGATTTCGGCGGAGAGGTGCCGCGCGACCGGGACGAGCTGGTGAAGTTGCCCGGCGTCGGGCGCAAGACGGCCAATGTCGTGCTCTCCATGGCCTTCGGTCAGGCGACGATCGCGGTGGATACGCACATCTTCCGCATCGCCAACCGCATCGGGCTTGCCCCGGGCAAGACGCCGGATCAGGTCGAGGATCACCTCGTCCGGGTCATCCCCAACCATTACCTCTACCATGCCCACCACTGGCTGATCCTGCACGGGCGCTACACCTGCAAGGCGCGGCGTCCCGAATGCGAGCACTGTATCATCGCGGATCTCTGCAAGGCGGCGGAGAAGACCAACACCATCCCGGCGCCGCTCGTCGCGCTGCCGCCGCAGGTGTTCTGACTCTCAACGCCGCTCGGTGAGGCTGTAGAGCAGGGCCGCGGCCGGGAGGGCGAAGCCGAGGAGCGAGGCGCCCCACCAGCCGTAATGTCCGTAGAGCCAGGCACCGGCGGCCGATCCCAGCGCGCCGCACAGGAAGAAGCTAGCCATGAAGAGGCCGTTCAGCCGGCTGCGATGCGCATCGCCCAGCACGTAGATCGCCCGCTGCCCGAGAACGAGGGTCGTGGACACGGCAAAATCGAGGCCGATGGCGGCAAGGGTCAGCACGGCGAGTGCGACGGTCGAGCCCTCCGGCGCCAGATGCGTGACGAGGAAGGCGCAGGCGCCGCAGACGAGCGCGATGCGGGTGGCGGCAAAGCTCAGGCCCCGGTCGGCCAGACGTCCGGCGATGGGGGCTGCCAGCGCCCCGGCCGCACCTGCAAGCGCGAACAAGGCGATGCCGACCTGCGAGAGACCGAAGGCCAGGCTCGACAAGAGCAGCGGCGTCACCGTCCAGAACACGCTGAAGGCGGCGAACATGCAGCCCTGATAGGCCGCGCGCCGGCGCAGCACCGGCTGCGTCGCAAACAGCCGCGGCAGCGAGCCGATCAGCGCGCCGTAGCCAAGGCGCGACGCCGGCATGCGGCGCGGCAGGACGCGGGCAAGGAAGACCGCAAGGCCGGTCATGGCAAGCGCCGACAGCACGAAGACCATGTGCCACGGCAGAAAGGCGGCGATGAAGCTCGAGACCGGGCGGGCCAGCATGATGCCGACCATCAGGCCGCTCATGACATTGCCGACAGCGCGGCCGCGCTCCGCCGCCGGCACCATCTGCGCCGCATAGGGAACGATGATCTGCACGGCCACGCAGCAAAGCCCGATGGCGAAGGCGGCCGCCAGAAAGGCCACCACCTGCGTCAACAGGCCGGCCGACAGCACAGCCACAATGGACAGGCCGAGCATCACGAGGATCAGCTTGCGGTTCTCGAAGAGATCGCCCAGCGGCACGATCAGCAGCAGGCCGAGGCCGTAGCCGAGCTGCGTCAGCATGACGATCAGCCCTGCCGCATCCGGCGAGAGGCCGAGCGAGGCACCGATGGGCCCGACGAGCGGCTGGGCGTAATAGAGGTTCGCGACGATGAGGCCGCAGGCTGCCGCAAGAACGAGGTTCAGGCGCGCCGAAAGTCCGCTCGCCCCCGGTTCGTCCGTCGCGTCTGGCTCCGATGAGATCGTGGCCGTCATGAACGCACTCCGTTTTCCCCAGGCTCCCGTCGCAAGCCGCATTTCGAAAGGGCCCGTCTCCCGAAAGCTTGCGCCTGCCGAAAGGCGGCCTCCTTGCCCTTGCGGGAGACAAGCGAACGATATGCCATGCCGACCCTGTCGCCCGCAACGCGACATTTGCACGCGGAAAGCATCGCACGAGACGTCGCAAGCCGATAGGATCTTCCAAAGTGCGGGAATTCGCGTAAGACCGAACCCCGGCCACAGTGTTTTTCCAGGCGGGGTTCATGACCACATTCGACGTCCTGACGATCGGCAATGCCATCGTCGATATTATCGCACGCTGCGAAGAGCGGTTTCTCACCGACAACGGCATCATCAAGAGCGCGATGAACCTCATCGACGCCGAGCGCGCCGAGCTTCTCTACTCGCGCATGGGCCCGGCGCTCGAAGCCTCCGGCGGCAGCGCCGGCAATACGGCGGCCGGCATTGCCAGCCTCGGCGGCAGGGCCGCCTATTTCGGCAAGATCGCCAACGACCAGCTCGGCGAGATCTTCACCCACGACATCCAGGCGCAGGGCGTGCACTTTCGCACGCAGCCGCTCGACACGTTTCCGCCGACGGCGCGCTCCATGATCTTCGTGACCGAGGATGGCGAGCGCTCCATGAACACCTATCTCGGCGCCTGCGTCGAGCTCGGCCCGGAAGACGTCGAACCGGACGTCGTCGCCAATGCCGCCGTCACCTATTTCGAGGGCTATCTCTGGGATCCGCCGCGCGCCAAGGACGCCATCCGCGATGCCGCGCGCATCGCGCACGAAAACGGCCGGGAGGTCTCCATGACCCTGTCCGACAGTTTTTGCGTCAACCGTTACCGCGCCGAATTCCTGGAGCTGATGACGAGCGGCACGGTGGATATCGTGTTCGCCAACCGGGCCGAGGCGCTGGCGCTCTACGAGACGGAGGACTTTTCCGAGGCGCTGACCCGGCTTTCGCGGGACTGCCGCCTGGCGGCGGTGACGATGAGCGAGGAAGGCTCGATCATCGTGCGGGGCGAGGAGCGGATCAGGATCGAGGCGACCAAAGTCTCGCGCGTCGTGGACACCACGGGTGCCGGCGACCTCTATGCCGCAGGCTTCCTGTTCGGCTACACCGCGGGCAAGCCGCTCGACATCTGCGGCAAGCTCGGCAGCCTTGCCGCCGGCATCGTCATCGAGCAGGTCGGTCCCCGCCCGATGCTGTCGCTGAAGGACGCGGCCGCCAAAGCGGGCCTGCTGTAGCGGCCGAGACCGCTCCGGCGGGTGATACGGCTTCCGGTTGATCAGCCGGAAGCCGTATTCCGTCCAGTGAAAATCTGGCCTTCCGGCCAGAGATTTTCGATGGTTCTTGTTTCCGGTTCGCGGAACGCGATCAGCCGGAAACCGTATTACTTGAACGCCTCGCCGGGATAGGCGCCCCAGATCTCGGTCTGGACGATCCAGCCTTCCGCCCCTTGCGCTTCGGCCTTGCACCATTCGCCGGTGCACTGGCCGATGTGCAGCATCACGCCCGGCTCGACGCGGGCGACGATGCTGGCGTTCGATTGCGGCTCGCGGCGCATATTGACCAGCACGCCCTGCCCCTTGCCGCGCATCCACGGGGCGGCCAGCGCCGTGCGGGCGCCGGAGAGAAGCGCCTGGTTGACCCAGCCTTCCGTGCCGTCCGCATCGCGCACGCGCCGCCAGTTGTCGTATTCCTGGATGATCTCGACCGGCACGCCGGGCTTGAGGTAGCGCCAGGAGACCGCATAATCGACGCTCGGGCCGACGCGCAGGTTGACGCTCTTGGATTTCAGGCTGACGAAGCGCGGCAGCGGCAGGCCGCTCGCACCCTTGGCCGCCTGCGCCCATGCGGGATCTGCGATGCCGGAGAGCGCGACGGCTGCAAGCAGGCCGGCCGTGAGACCGCGCCGGGCGGCCCGCCGCGCCTTCACACCGAGCTGCGCGATCACATTGAGATGGAACTGGCGCATGGCGAAATCCGTTTTCCGAACCGGTCGAACAGGGTGGGCATCGTCAGCGGAGCGACCGGAGGCCGGAGCACCGCGTGTCGGTCAGGACACGCGGTGCTCCGAGACGTCAAGCCTGCAGGGTCTCGAGACCTCCGGTCACCCCGGTCGCTTCGAAGGCAGGCTGTGTTGGTCTTCCCGTGCGTCTCTGCTAGATAACGCTCTGCGGATACGATCCATCATCTTGGTTAAGAAGCCGTCAACGCGATGCACCGCCTGGCGCGGGTCGGGGAGAGATTTGACGATGACGCAGAGACAGAAGCCGACGGTCTACATCACCCGCAAGCTGCCCGATATCGTCGAGACCCGCATGCGCGAACTCTTCGATGCCGAACTCAACATCGACGATACGCCGCGCAGCCAGGAGGCGCTGGCCGCCGCCATGGCCCATGCCGACGTGCTGGTGCCCACCGTCACCGACCGGATCGACGCTGGCCTGATCGAGCAGGCGGGGCCGCGGCTCAAGCTGATCGCGAGCTTTTCCAATGGCGTCGACAATATCGACGTGGATGCCGCCGCGCGGCGCGGCATCACGGTGACGAACACGCCTGCCGTGCTCACCGAGGACACGGCCGACATGACGCTGGCGCTCATTCTCGCCGTACCCCGGCGGCTCGTGGAAGGTGCTGCCATTCTCGCCGACCGCCGCCACGACTGGGCCGGCTGGTCGCCCAACTGGATGCTCGGACGGCGGATTTCCGGCAAGCGCATCGGCATCGTCGGCATGGGCCGCATCGGCACCGCCGTCGCGCGCCGCGCCAAGGCCTTCGGTCTCTCCATCCACTATCACAACCGGCACCGCGTCAGCGCGGAGACCGAGGCGTCTCTGGAGGCGACCTATTGGGACAGCCTCGACCAGATGCTCGCCCGCGTCGATTTCGTATCGGTCAACTGCCCGTCGACGCCGGCGACCTATCACCTGCTCTCGGCCCGCCGCCTGCAGCTGATGCAGCCGACAAGCTATCTCGTCAACACCGCCCGCGGCGGCATCGTGGACGAGGCCGCGCTCATCACGTGCCTGCGCGAGGGCCGCATCGCCGGCGCCGGGCTCGACGTCTACGAGAACGAGCCGGCCATCAACCCCAAGCTCGTGAAGCTCGCCGCCGAAGGCAAGGTCGTGCTGCTGCCGCATATGGGCTCGGCGACGCTCGAAAGCCGCGTCGACATGGGCGAAAAGGTCATCATCAACATCCGCACCTTCTTCGACGGTCACCGCCCGCCCGACCGGGTGCTGCCCGGGCGCAATTGAGCCGTCATTTGGGGTTTACGCCACGGCGTCGATCAAGTGGCTGCACGCTCCCGACATGCGTCAAGCACGTTGACGCCGGATCGAAATGTCTTACACTGTCTTACGTTTTGTGAAGCGGGAGACACCCTATGACCAAGTCGCAAGGATCGGAATCCGTCACTCTCCGCGTGCCCTCGGATATCCTCGCAAGCATTGAGGCCATCGCGGAAGCAACGGACCGTTCGAGAAGTTACATCATCGTCCGCGCCCTGAAGACGTATCTCCTCAATGAGGGGGCGGATGTCCTGTCTGGAATTCGGGGACGGGACCAAATTGCGGCTGGCGAATTCGAGGACATCGACGATCTCATCGCCGATTTGGATAAGATCGTCGCTGGCCAGGCGGCATGACGCGAGTCAAGGTTTCGAGGGAGGCCGCGACCTTCGTCAGGAACGAGGTTGGCTATCTTCGTCGCCGCAACATACAGGCCGCTCAGCGTTTCTCAGAGACCGTCCGGCGTGCGAGAGATGTCTTGAGGACGTTCGACGAAGCCGGAAACGTCACGCACGGACTTCAGATCCGTGGCGGGCTGACCCTCGTCGTCGATACCTATCTTTTCGATTACATACGCGAAGACGGCGTTGTTAACATCATAGCCGTTCGACATGGCCGGATGCTTCAGCTCACACCGATCGTCGAGGACGACATCACCGACGGCCTTGCCATGGACGAGTTCTCTTGAATCTCCTCCCATAACGTAAGATGGAAAGACGTTCTGCTTCGGCCATCCTGCACACCTCTGCCATCATGCGCAGTACCATGGACGCGAAGGCAGAGTGCGCTCAAAGATCCGCATGGCGCCGCCTGTAGCGGATGGTTTCGAACCGGGCGGCCAGCGCGTCGTAGAGCAGCAGGCGGCCGACGAGGGGGTCTCCGGCGCCGGTAACGAGCTTCACCACCTCCATGGCCTGCAGCGTGCCGATGACGCCGGTCAACGCGCCGACGATGCCGGCCTCCGCGCAGGAGGGCACCGTGCCGGGCGGCGGCGCCGCGGGAAAGAGATCGCGGTAGCGCGGCGCCTGCCGGCCGCCCGCGTCCGATGTCCACGGCATAAGCACCGTCAGCGACCCGTCGAAGCGGCCGACCGCGCCGGTGACGAGAGGGATGCGCAGGGTTTCCGCCGCCTCGGCCACGAGATAGCGCGTCTCGAAATTGTCGGAGCCATCGACCACGATGTCGTAACCGGCGAGCGTTTCGGAAGCGGTCTCGGATGTGAGCCGGAACGGCAGCGGGCAAACGGTCACATGCGGGTTCAGTCGCGCCACGGTGTCCCGCGCGCTCTCCACCTTGGGCGTGCCGACCGCTGCGGTCTGGTGGACCACCTGGCGCTGGAGGTTCGACAGCGACACGACATCGTCGTCCACGATACCGAGCGTGCCGATGCCGGCGGCGGCGAGATAGAGGATGACGGGGGCGCCGAGGCCGCCTGCGCCGACCACCAGCACGCGCGCCGCCTTCAGCGCCTGCTGCCCCTGCCCGCCGATTTCCGGCAGCAGGATATGACGGGAATAGCGGTCGATCTCCTGCGACGTCAGCGGCTCAGCCATGCCCCGGCCCTCCCTCGAAAACCTGCCCGTCGGCAACCGTCAGAAACTGGGCGCGATCGCCCAGCGCCGAAAACATGGCACGATCGGTGCCGGTCATGAAGGCCTGCCCGCCGAGATCGTCGACGATATCGAACAGCGCCGCCCGGCGGCCGGCATCGAGATGCGCGGCGATCTCATCGAGCAGCAGCACGGGCGCATGGCCCGTGAGGTCTGCCACGAGCCTTGCGTGCGCGAGCACCAGACCGACGAGCAGCGCCTTCTGCTCGCCTGTCGAGCAGCGCTCGGCCTCGATGTCCTTCGCCCGGTGGCGGATCAGGAGATCGCTGCGGTGCGGGCCTTCGAGCGTGCGCCCTGCGGCCCCGTCGCGCCAGCGGCCGGTGCGCAGCCGCTCCAGATAGTCCTCCTCCAGATCGAAGGCCGGGCGGTGCCATTCGCCGTCGAGGAAGCCGGACAGCGCGAGATCCGCTTTCGGAAACGTCCCGTCGTCCGGGCTGCGATCGATGAGGGCTGCCAGCAGGCCGAGCATTTCGTTGCGGGCGAGCGCCATGGCGATGCCGAGTTCGGCCAGCTGGCGCTCCAGCCCGGTCAGCCAGACCGGATCGGCACCATGCTCCGACAGAAGCTTGTTGCGGCTGCGCATGGCGCGCTCGAAATCGGTCGCCCGCCGTCCGTGGTCCGGATCGAGCGAGAGGACGAGCCGGTCGAGAAAGCGGCGCCGGTCGCCGGAGGCTCCGGTGAACAGCCCGTCCATGGCCGGCGTCAGCCACAGGACGCGCAGATGGTCGAGAAGCTCGTCGATCGCCTTGGCATTGGTGCCGTTGAGCCGCAGGCGGCGCGCCTGCCCCTCCTCGGTTCCGAAGGTCCCCGTGCCGATCTCGACATCGCCCTGCATGCCCTCGATGGCGGCGAAGATCGAAAACCCCGCCTCCGCGCCGACGCGCGGCACGTCGGCATAGGCCGCGCGGCGCAGGCCCCGCCCCGGCGACAGGAAGGAAACGGCCTCCATGAGATTGGTCTTGCCGGCGCCGTTCTCGCCCGTCAACACCACATGGCGTGCGTCGAGATCGAGCGAAAGCGCCGCGTAATTGCGGAAATCGCCGAGCTTCAGACGGGACAAGGAGACTTTTTGCGGCATGCCGACCGGCTCTAAGCCCTCTTGCGATGTCTGACAAGCACCGTGGCTGGCACCGCTGGTTTGCTCATTCGTCGTCACCGGTCTCGATGCCGTCGAGCTCGGGATAGTGGCGGAAGATGCAGGATTCGTTGAAGGGAATGCGCCGGTCGGAGGCGCGGTAGGCGGCGATGTTCGGCAGGCTTGCCACGTAGGCGCGCAGCGCATCGAGATGCGGCCAGCGCGCGCCATAGGCCGTCATGGCGTTCGGGAAGGCATAGTGCAGGCCTTCCAGCAGGTGATGCAGCGACAGATCGCCGTAGGAGAGCGCATGGCCGATGACATGCTGCGGCCCTGCCGGATTGGCGGACAGCATGCGCTCGAAGTGGTCGAGGTATTTCGGGATGCGGGCGGTGCGGAAATCGGCGGCACGGCGTTTCGCTTCCGGCTTCTGGTCCTCATAGTAGAGGCCGGTCGCCACGGGGTGATGCGTGTCGTGCGCCTCCGTCACCATATCGGCGATCGTCATCTGCAGCGCGTTCAGGCGGTGGCGCTCGCCTTCGCTCTCCGGCGCAAGGCCGAGGCGGGGTCCGAGATAGAAGAGGATATTGGCCGTCTGCGAGAGTATCAGGTCGCCGTCCTTCAGGAACGGCGGCGCAAACGGCGCGTCGGCCCGATCGTCCTCCAGGATCTCCAGCATCCGGTCGGTGCCGTCTTGCCGGCGGGCGACGTCGATATAGGCGGCGCCCGCCTGCTCCAGCGCCAGCCGCACGAACTCGCCGCGACCGGGAAGCCCGTCCCAGTAATAGAGCGCATAGGTCATGGCGGGCATCCTCTCGTCTCACGCATCGATCGTCTTCATCGTGTTCAAGAAATGGGGCGGATCGCAACCATGGCAATGACGTCCGTCCTCATGAAAAAGGCCGGAAACATTCCTGCTTCCGGCCTCGTTGATGCGTGTCCGTCCAAATCAGCCCTCGAAGAACTCCTTCATCCGGGCGAAGAATCCGGCGGATTCAGGGTTGTTGTCCTTCGACGAGATCTCGGCGAATTCCTCGAGCAGCTCGCGCTGGCGCTTGGTCAGCTTCTGCGGCGTTTCGATGCCGATCTGGATGTAGAGATCGCCCACCTGCGTCGAGCGCAGCACCGGCATGCCCTTGCCCTTCAGGCGAAACTGCTTGCCGGCCTGCGTGCCCTCGGGAACGGTGACGCGCGACTTGGTGCCGTCGAGCGTCTGCACGTCGAACTTGCCGCCGAGCGTCGCCGTCGTCATCGAGATCGGCACGCTGCAATAGAGGTCCGCGCCATCGCGCTGGTAGAACTCATGCGGCTTGACCGAGAGGAAGATGTAGAGATCGCCGGAGGGACCGCCGCGAAGACCGGCCTCGCCCTCGCCCGACAGGCGGATGCGGGTGCCGTCCTCGATGCCGGCGGGGATGTTGACCGACAGCGAGCGCTCTTCGGTGACACGGCCCTGGCCGTGGCACTTGGTGCAGGGATCGGGAATGATCGTGCCGCGGCCCTGGCAGGTCGGGCAGGTCCGCTCGATTGAGAAGAACCCTTGCGCGGCGCGCACGCGGCCGGAGCCCTGGCAGGTGCCGCAAGTCGTCGGCTTCGTCCCGGGCTTGGCGCCCGAGCCCGAACAGACGTCGCAGGTGATCGAGGTGGGGACGCGGATCTGCGCGGTCTTGCCGGCATAGGCCTCCTCCAGCGTGATCTCCATGTTGTAGCGGAGATCGGCGCCGCGTTCGCGGCCACCGGACGAGCGCTGGCGCTGGCGTCCGCCGCCCATCATCTCGCCGAAAATGTCCTCGAAGATATCCGAGAAGCCCGCCGCACCACCACCCATGCCGGCGCCGCCGCCCATGCCGCCCTGCTCGAAGGCAGCGTGGCCGTAGCGGTCGTAGGCGGCCCGCTTCTGCGGGTCCTTCAGCGTTTCATAGGCCTGGTTGATTTCCTTGAAGGTCTTCTCGGATTCCGCATCGCCCGGATTCTTGTCCGGATGGTATTTCATCGCCAGCTTGCGGAAGGCGCTTTTCAGCTCCTTCTCGTCAGCCGTCTTTGCAACACCGAGTGTTTCGTAAAGATCACGTTTCATGTGGTCGCGCGTATCCCGTTGAACCGCGGCGACAGGACCGGCCGTCGGTCGTCGCCAGATTTCCTTGAGCCAGATGTCGTATCGCCGAATGCCCTTGACAAGGATTTAGGAAATCCCGGCCTCCGATACCATAGCGAATCCGCGCCGGTTCCGGCTTTTTCGACGAAATGAAGGCAAGATCCATGCCTGCGTCGATTTTCGACACTCACGAAAAAGGCCCGGAACGTTCGCTCCGGGCCCCTTTTCGTGGCGTGAGGCCCTTGGACCCCTTACGCGGACTTCTTGCGGTCGTCTTCGTCGCTGACATCTTCGTAGTCGGCATCGACGACGTTGTCGCGCGCAGCGTCGGCTGCGGCATCGGCATTGGCGGCATCGGTCTGCTGCGACTCGTACATCGCCTGACCGAGCTTCATGGAGGCTTCCAGAAGCGTCTGGGTCTTGGCCTTGATGTCCTCGGCGTCCGGCTCGGAAGCCTCGACCGACGTCTTCAGCGCGGCGATCGCGTCGGAGATGGCGGTGCGGTCGGCTTCGGTGACCTTGTCGCCATATTCCTTCAGCGACTTCTCGGACGAGTGGATCAGGCTTTCGGCCTGGTTCTTGGCCTCGACACCATCACGACGCTTCTTGTCGTTCTCGGCATTGGCCTCTGCGTCCTTGACCATCTTCTCGATGTCGGCGTCGGACAGACCGCCCGAGGCCTGGATGCGGATCTGGTGCTCCTTGCCGGTGCCCTTGTCCTTGGCCGAGACGTTGACGATGCCGTTCGCGTCGATGTCGAAGGTGACTTCGATCTGCGGAATGCCGCGCGGTGCCGGGGGAATGCCGACGAGGTCGAACTGGCCGAGCAGCTTGTTGTCCTGCGCCATCTCGCGCTCGCCCTGGCTGACGCGGATGGTGACGGCCGACTGGCTGTCTTCCGCGGTCGAGAAGGTCTGCGACTTCTTCGTCGGGATCGTCGTGTTGCGTTCGATCAGACGGGTGAAGACGCCACCGAGCGTTTCGATGCCGAGCGACAGCGGGGTCACGTCGAGCAGCAGGACGTCCTTGACGTCGCCCTGGAGAACGCCGGCCTGGATGGCGGCGCCGAGCGCGACGACTTCATCCGGGTTGACGCCCTTGTGCGGCTCCTTGCCGAACAGTTGCTTGACGACTTCCTGCACCTTGGGCATGCGGCTCATGCCGCCGACCAGCACGACTTCGTCGATCTCGGAAGCCGAGACGCCGGCATCCTTGAGCGCTGCCTTGCAGGGCGCGATCGTGCGCTGGACGAGATCGTCCACCAGCGCTTCGAACTTCGCACGCGTCAGCTTCAGCGTCAGGTGCTTCGGGCCGGAGGCATCCGCCGTGATGAAGGGCAGGTTGATTTCCGTCTGCTGCGAGGAGGACAGCTCGATCTTGGCCTTTTCGGCCGCTTCCTTGAGGCGCTGCAGAGCGAGCTTGTCGTTCTTCAGGTCGATGCCCTGGTCCTTCTTGAACTCGCCGGCGAGATATTCGACGAGACGCATGTCGAAGTCTTCACCGCCGAGGAAGGTGTCGCCATTGGTCGACTTCACTTCGAAGACGCCATCGCCAATTTCCAGAACCGAGACGTCGAACGTGCCGCCGCCAAGGTCGTAGACGGCGATCGTCTTGCCTTCGGTCTTGTCGAGGCCGTAGGCGAGCGCGGCTGCCGTCGGCTCGTTGATGATGCGCAGCACGTCGAGGCCGGCGATGCGGCCTGCATCCTTGGTGGCCTGACGCTGAGCATCGTTGAAGTAGGCGGGAACGGTGATGACGGCCTGCGTGACCTTTTCGCCGAGGTAGGATTCCGCCGTTTCCTTCATCTTCTGAAGGATCATGGCCGAGACCTGCGACGGGGACTGGTTCTTGCCGCCGGCCTTGACCCAGGCATCGCCGTTATCGCCCTTGACGATCTCGAACGGCACGAGGGCCTTGTCCTTGGTCACGGTCGGGTCTTCGTAGCGGCGGCCGATGAGGCGCTTCACGGCGAAGAGGGTGTTTTCCGGATTGGTGACGGCCTGGCGCTTGGCCGGCTGGCCGACGAGGCGTTCGCCATCATCCGAGAAGGCGACCATGGACGGCGTCGTGCGCGCGCCTTCCGCGTTTTCGATGACCTTCGCGTCCTTGCCGTCCATGACGGCGACGCAGGAGTTGGTCGTTCCCAGATCGATACCGATTACTTTTGCCATGTCGTTCTCTCCTTGCAGCGGACTGTCGGAACCCGGTCAGGCATTCGTGCGACAGCCCCTAGGGATGCTCTTGTCGTGTTGTGCCGCGGCCCGGAAGCCTTGGACGTGCGGCGTATATAAGGACGGGTTTTTTGCTGTGCAAGGCGTCGCAAGCCCTGAAGACGGTGAAAAGAAATGCGGAGACGAAAGAGTTTAGACCGCTTTCCGGATCCGCATGTCCGAGGGCCGCCGTCAACCCCCGGTCAGGATATCGAAGAGGGTCGTGCGGCGCGTCTGCGGCGTGCCGCCGGTCGTCTGACCGACATCGGCCGGCGGTACCGGACCACCTTCCGCAGCATCCACCGGGCCGCCTTGCCCGCGCGGCATGTCGGACGGCGGCATCTCGGCATCCGCCACCGGCGCATCGGGGTAGACATCCCTGGGCTTCTGCCCGAACGCGCCGGAAATGACGTCGCCGATCGTGCGCTGGATGCCGGGATCGTCGAAAGAGGGCTGGATGCCCTTGGTGCCGAAGATCGGCGAGGGCGTGAGCCCCTCATGCGCTTCGGTCATGTAGGTATGCCAGGCTTTCGCCGGCAGCCCGCCCCCCGTCACCTTCTTCATCGAGGTGCCGTCGTCGTTGCCGAACCAGACGCCCGTCGTCAGGTTGTTGGTAAAGCCGACGAACAGCGCATCGCGGAAGGACTGGGTGGTGCCCGACTTGCCGGCGGCCTGCCAGCCCTTGAGCTTGGCGTTCTTGCCCGTGCCGCGCTCCACCACGCCCACCATCATCTGGTTCATCTCCGAGACGATCTCGGGATCGAGCACGCGCGGCGGGTTGTCGTAGGTGTTCTCGTAGAGAACCTTGCCGTCGGCCGTCGTCACCCGCTTGACGATGTGCGGCGTCGCCTTGAAGCCGCCGTTCATGAACGGCGCGTAAGCCGAGGTGAGCTCCAGCAGGCTGACCTCGGAGGTCCCCAGCGCAATGGAGGCATTCGCCTGCAGCTCCGATTCGATGCCGAGGCGATGGGCAAGCTTTGCCACCTGCGGCGGGCCGACCTCCATGACGAGCTGGGCTGCGATGGTGTTGAGCGAATTGGCGAGCGCGTCGGCCAGCGACACCTCGCCGCGATACTTCTGATCGTAGTTTTCCGGCGTCCACTTGCCGATGCGCACCGGCGCATCGTTGCGGATCGACATGGGCGTGCGCCCGATCTCCATGGCCGCGGCATAAACGAAAGGCTTGAAGGCAGAACCCGGCTGGCGCTTGGCCTTGACCGCGCGGTCGAACTGGCTTTCGGCATAGTCGCGTCCGCCGACCAGCGCCCGGATCGCGCCCGTCGCATCCACCGACACGAGCGCTGCCTGCGAGGCACGCGATTTCGCGCCGCTCTCCTTCAGCATGTCGGAGAGGGTCTTTTCGGCCTTGGCTTCCAGATCGAGATCGAGCGTGGTTTCCACGACCAGATCCTGCTTGACGGCACCGACGAGGCCGGGAAGCTGGTCCATCACCAGATCGGCGGCATAATATTGCGCGCCGGACCAGAAGCTCTTCGCCTTGGTCGGCGGCTGCGACATCGCGGTCTTCACCTCGTCGTCGGTGATCAGCCCCTCTTCGCGCATGGCGCCCAGCACCACCTGCGCCCGCTCCTCGGCCGCCTTCGGATCGCGCGCCGGCGACAGGCGCGAGGGCGCCTTCAGCAAGCCGGCGAGAAGGGCGGCCTCGCCGAGGTTTACGTCGCGCGCGGATTTGTTGAAATAGCGCTGCGAGGCGGCCTCGACGCCATAGGCATTCGAGCCGAAGAAGACGCGGTTGAGATACATGGCAAGGATCTGGTCCTTGGAGTATTTCTGCTCCAGCCAGAAGGCGAGCAGCACCTCCTGCACCTTGCGCTCCAGCGTGCGCTCCGGTGACAGAAACAGGTTCTTGGCCAGCTGCTGCGTCAGCGTGGAGCCGCCCTGCACCATGCGGCCGGTGGTCACGTTGGTGATCATGGCCCGCGCCAGACCCAGCGGATCGACGCCGAAATGGGAATAGAAGCGCCGGTCCTCGATGGCCATGACGGCCTGGGGAATGAAGGGCGACATATCCTCGAGCGCGATCGCCTCGCCGCCGGTGGCGCCGCGATTGGCGAGCGTGTCGCCGTTGACGGCCAGGATCTTCACGTTCGGCGGCCGCTCGGGAATGGTCCAGCTGGTCGCGTTCGGCATGCGCGAGCCGTAATAGAGCACGAGACCGCCGATCCCCATCGCGCCCCAGATACCGGCGACGATGCACCAGTAGACGAAGGCGCGCAGGAAGCCGAACAGGCCGCCGCCGCCCCGCCGCCCGCCGCGCCCCTTTAAGGATCGGCGCGCGGTCTTGCCGCTGCTCTTCGACCTGGTGGGTTTGGAGGATTTGGACGCTGTCGGCCGTCCGCTCACGCGGTCACTCGCATCGACGCGGAATCCCCCGTCGTCACCGCTCGAAAAGGACGGATCGATGCGGGGACGTGAACGCGATGTGCCTGCCATACCGGGATGTGACCGCTCCGTGTGTGCGCTGAAAGACAAGGCGACCGGCAAGCCGCCCAAGCCGTCGCAGGGTGCGGTGAACTGTAAATGCGGCGATTTAAGGGGGCGTTAACGACACGCTTGCGCACCCGGAGGCGGGTTTGCGGCGATGAAAGCGTTCGTCGCGGCAACGAAGGCGTTCGTCGCGGCAACGAAGGCGTTCGTCGCGGCAACGAAGAGGGATGCGGCGCGCATCCTGCTGCCGGAGCGTGCAAAATGGAACGAAACCGGGAATCACGCGTTCGTTACATGTCAAACAAGGGAACCCGTCATGAACAATATCATCTATATCGTCGGACTGGTCGTCGTCGTTCTCGCCGTCCTCTCGTTCTTCGGACTGCGCTGAGCCGGTATCGACCCGCCTGAAGCCTCAAAGCCCCGCTTGCCGGGGCTTTTTGCCGTTACTGCCACACCGCCGGCGAGCGTGAACGATGTCTGCCAAAACCCGGTTTCCGCGATGGCTTTGACCCGACGGCTTAATTCCTGAAATCGATTCCGAAATATGAATTTATGCAGTAGGGTTTCATACCAGAGCCGCCTGACGCGGCGCGGACCGCGGTAGACCAGAGTGACAGCGACGACATTTCCCCTCATCGGCCCTTCGTGCAGCAGACACCCATGAAAACGCAGGAAGATCTGGCGATCGCCGTTCGCCGCATGCAGCAGCAATATGAGAGGGGCCGCATGGACCGCGATATCCTGCGGGGCTGGGTGCTCGGCCTTCCCTCCTATCCGCAGCCCCACGGCGTCGCCGTCGATGCCCTGAAAGCCTGGTTCGCGATCCGGCAGAGCGACGTCACGCCGGAGATCCGCGCGCGCGATCTCGAGATGCTGGCAGCCGTTGCGGATGCCTCGGTCGCCCGGATACCGAGCGGACTGTGACATGCGCCTGTCTTGAAGGACGTGCGTTGCAGGATATGCTTTTCCCCGCGTTGCGGTGTAGGATGGGCAGAAATTGAGAATGGCGAGGACCGATGTCGAACGATAATGAACCGGAAATGGAGTATTCGGAGCTGTCCGGCGAGTTCACCGAAGATGGCGTGACCGTTCTGGTCGATATCTCGCGACCGGCGGGCACGAATCTCGACTGGCAGATGCTGGTGCTGACGCAGGAAGAAGACGTGACCGAGTGGGAAGACCCCTTCCCGACCGACCGCGAAGCCTTCGACGAGTTTCTCGCAACCGTTGCCCGCGAAGGCATTCGCTCCTTCTTCGGAGACGAAGAGCCGCCGACGCTGCAGTGATCCGACCCGGGACCACGACGACCGAACGGCAAAGGCGGGTTCGCGCCCTTGCAACGTCTCAGCGGATCTCTTGCGCCACGAAGCGCCCGACGCCGCAGGCCTCCCGCCAGAAATCGGCATCCTCGTAGAGCGTCGGGTCTTCGACGTCCGCGAGATGGAAGGCCTCGCGCCGCTCCACGCAGGTGCCGCACCGTCCGCAATGCACCGTGCCGCCCTTGTAGCAGGACCATGTCCGCGCGAAGGGCGTGCCGTTGCCGGCCCCCTCCGTGACGATGTCGGCTTTCGAGCGCTCGACATAGGGGGCGTAGAGCGTCACCGCGGCATAGCCGTCCAGCGCGTGGGTCTGCATGGTCTGGAACGACCGGATGAAATCGGGCCGGCAATCGGGATAGATGAAGTGATCGCCGCCATGAACGGCGACGGCGACCGCATCCAATTTCTGCGCGGCCGCAAGGCCGAAGGCAATCGTGAGCATGATGGCATTGCGGTTCGGCACCACCGTCGTCTTCATCGTCTCCTGCGCATAATGGCCGTCCGGCACCGCGATATCGTCCGTCAGCGCCGAGCCGGTCAGATGCGCGCCGATCGGCCCGATGTCGATCAGATGGTGCGGCACGCCGAGCCTGCGCGCCGCCTCTGCCGCGAAGTCCAGCTCCCGGCGATGGCGCTGGCCATAGTCGAAGGACAGGAGGCCTGCGAGATGATGGTCGCGCGCCACATGATGGGCGAGCGTGACGGAGTCCAGTCCGCCGGAGCAGACGACGAGCGTTTTCATGGATATCGTTCCCTTGTTTTGACCGGGTGGGCTGCGACCGGCATCGGATAAGGCGCAACGGCGCCGTCCTTGAGGGGCGACATTGCCGCATTCTCCCGCGCGGATAAAGGGGCCCGCGTTTTTTGGAGCCCGGCCCCCCGTTTCCAGAGCCCCTGATTCAAAGAAAGGCCCGCGCCGTCCTGAGCCGATGGCATTCCGGCCGCCGGGTCGCGTCTCACGCCGCGCTGGTCACGCGGTCCGCCGCGATGCGGTAGGAGATGGCTTCGGCGATGTGGATGCGGCCAACCGTCGGGCGGGCGTCGAGGTCGGCCAGCGTCCGGGCGACCTTGAGGACGCGGTGATAGGCGCGGGCCGAAAACGTCATGCGTTCCGCGACCTCGCGCAGGAGCTGGAGGCCGCCGGCATCGGGCTCGGCCAGCGTCTCGATCATGGCGGTGGTGCAGCGCGCGTTCGTGGTGATCTTCGGCATGCCGAAGGCGATGAAGCGGTCGGTCTGGATGGCCCGGGCATGGGCGACGCGGGCGGCGACGACCTCGCTGGTTTCGGCCGGCGCCGGGCGGATGAGATCGGCGGCGGACACGGCGGGCACGGAAATGCGGATGTCGATCCGGTCCATCAGCGGGCCGGAAATGCGCGCCTGATAGTCGCCGGCGCAGCGCGGGCCCCGCGCGCAGCTGTGCCCCGGCTCGCCCGCCATGCCGCAGCGGCACGGGTTCATGGCGGCGACCAGCTGGATGGCGGCGGGATAGCTGATGCGGTGGTTGGCGCGCGCGATGATGCATTCGCCGGTTTCGAGCGGCTGACGCAGCGCGTCCAGTGCCTGCGGCGAAAATTCCGGGAACTCGTCGAGGAACAGCACGCCGTTATGGGCGAGCGACGCCTCGCCCGGCCGGGCGCGAAGGCCACCGCCGATAAGGGCCGCCATGGTGGCGGAGTGATGCGGCGTGCGGAAGGGCCGGCGATCCGAGAGCTTGCCGCCCGCCAACTGCCCGGCGATCGAGTGGATCATCGACACCTCCAGGAGCTCGCCCGGCGACAGCGGCGGCAGGATGGAGGGCAGGCGTGCTGCGAGCATCGATTTTCCCGAACCGGGCGGGCCGACCATCAAAAGATTGTGGTTTCCGGCGGCGGCCACCTCCAGCGCGCGCTTGGCGCTCTCCTGCCCCTTGATGTCGGCGAGATCCGGCATATTGGCCGCCGTCGCGCGGATGGCCGGCTCCGGCCGGGTGAGCACCTGCGTGCCGCGAAAATGGTTGGCAAGCGCGATCAGGCTGCGGGGTGCGAGAATGTCGATCTCGGCACCGGCCCAGGCGGCCTCCGGGCCGCTGTCGGCCGGGCAGATGAGGCCCTTGCCGATGGCGTTCGCGCCGATGGCGGCGGGCAGCGCGCCGGCAACGGCCGCGATCGTGCCGTCGAGGTTCAGTTCGCCGATGACGACGTAGTCTGCCAGCGCATCCGACGGAATGGCGCCAAGCGCCGCCATCAGCCCGAGCGCGATCGCAAGGTCGAAATGGCTGCCTTCCTTCGGCAGGTCGGCGGGCGCAAGATTGATCGTCACGCGTTTGGGCGGCAGGGACAGGCCGGAGGCGTGGAGGGCGGCGTGCACCCGTTCCCGGCTTTCGGCCACCGCCTTGTCCGGCAGACCGACGATCTGCACGCCGACCTTGCCGGGCGCGACCATGACCTGCACATCGACCGGCACGCCCTCGATGCCCTGGAACGCAACCGTGCTGACCCGTGCCACCATGTTCCCGCCACTCCAACCGATGCGCTTATGAGACTTTCCTCACATTACACGGCAGTCGGAATAAAACAAGAACATTGGCGGAACGATTACAATCGACCATGTCGGCAGGGTTGCAAACATTACAACCCTGCCGGTTTTGTCAGGCGCGCTTGCGCTCGATCGCATCCCAGAGCAGGCTGGCGATATCGGCGCCGCCGAAGTTCTTCACCTCGCGGATGCCGGTCGGGGAGGTCACGTTGATTTCGGTCATGACATCGCCAATGACGTCGATGCCCACCAGCAGGAAGCCGCGTTCGCGCAGAGCCGGGCCGATGCGGGCGCAGATCTCCCTCTCGCGTGCCGTCAGTTCCGTCGGCTCGGGCTTGCCGCCCGCATGCATGTTGGAGCGGGCATCGTGCTCGGCGGGCACGCGGTTAATGGCGCCGACAGGCTCGCCATCGACGAGGATGATGCGCTTGTCGCCCTTGCGCACGGCCGGCAGGTATTCCTGCGCGATGAAGGGCTCGCGGAACATCTGTCCGAACATTTCGAGCAGCGAGGACATGTTGCGGTCGTCGCGGGTGGAGTGGAACACACCGGCGCCGCCATTGCCGTAAAGCGGCTTCAGGATGATATCGCCCATTTCCTCGCGGAACTTGGCGATCTCGGCCGGGTCGCGGGTGATCAGCGTCTTCGGCATCAGGTCGGGAAATTCGGTGACGAAGATCTTTTCCGGCGAGTTGCGCACCCAGGCGGGGTCGTTCACCACCAGCGTCTTCGGGTGGATGCGCTCCAGAAGATGCGTCGAGGTGATATAGGCCATGTCGAAGGGCGGATCCTGACGCAGGAGCACCACGTCCATGGTGGAGAGATCGAGCCGCTCCGGTTCGCCGAGCGTGAAGTGATCGCCCTTCACGTCGCGCAGCGTCATCTGCTGCGCCGTGGCATAGACCTGCCCGTCCCGCAGCGACAGCCGGTCCGGCGTGTAGTGAAACAGCCGGTAGTCGCGGTTCTGCGCCTCCAGGCTCATCGCAAAGGTCGAATCGCCCGCGATATTGATGGTGGAGACGTGGTCCATCTGAACCGCGACGTTCCGGAGTGCCGTTCTGCTGGCTGCCATTGTCTTCCCCTGCCAATCGACCCGCCGCGTCTCCGGCGGGCCTCATGACGTAGGACGGGACGAGCCCGAACGCAACGGCAGACCGCCCTGCGGCTCCGCGAAAGTCGCGCGGCTGCCCGACGAACCCGATCAGGCGGCAAGCGCCGCCTTGGGCGCTTCGCCGCGCAGCAGGTCGCGCAGGCGATAGGCCATGACCACGGGTTCGGGGAATTTCTTGCGGCAGAAGGCGATCTTGCGGACATAGGTCTCGATGCGCCAGTTGGCCCAGGTGCCGCCGTTGAAGAAGCCGATGTCGCCGGCGCGCAGCGTCGTCTCGGTGCCGTCCTCGGCCGTGACATGCACCTCGCCTTCGAGGATCACGACCGTTTCGTCCCAGCCGAAATACCAGTTGAATTCGCCGGCGGTGCAATCCCACATGGCGGTAACGGCGGCATCGTCGTGGCTGCGCGAATGCTCGGCGAGACGCGCGACCGGCGCACCCGCGACGATCCAGTCCGGATTGATCGGGGAAGGCAGCATGGGCAGGTCCATGGCCGGCGACGCGATCATTGCCTGGCGGCGGCCTGCGGCCTGTCGGCTCAGCTGCTTGCCCGCCTCTTTCGGGTCGGCAAGCCTCGGCGCAAGCGGCGTCACCCGCACCGCAACCGCCATCAATTCCGCAAAAAGCATCTTCAGCGCCATGTCGTCCCCCGGCAAAAATCTGTTCTGGACGGGACGGTAGCGAAAAGACGGAAAGACAGCGTTGAAGCGATCGCTACCATTTGAGCGATCGTCGCATTGCCGGCCGTTCCCGATGCCTGAGCGTCGTCAATTTGCCGCATGTCGGTGGCCTAACGATGCGGCATCATCACGAGGACGTTCCATGCCCCATCGCGCCTTTGCCTCCCTCGCCCTTTCCGCCGCCCTGCTCGCCGGAAGCTTCGCCGTTCCACACGCAGCACTCGCGCAGGACGTGTCCTATGTCGACGATCGGTCGGACGGGGCAAAGCTCGTCCGCTCGCTCTACAATGCGATCGCGCGCAAGGAATACGCGCGGGCCTATGCCTATTTCGGCGACAAACCGCCGGCCGGCGACTATGCGAGCTTCGTGCTGGGCTACAAAAACACGGTCGATGTCGAGGTGAAGACCGGCGTCGTGACGCAGGAGGGTGCGGCCGGCAGCCTCTATGCGCCGGTGCCCGTTGCCGTCCGCTCGGTGGACAAGGACGGGAAAGAGCGCGTCTTTGCCGGATGCTACGTGACGCGCATCGTCAACGCCGCCATCCAGGAACCGCCGTTCACACCGCTGCACATCGAGAGCGCCGAACTCGGCGAGGTGAAGACGCCGTTTGCCGAGGCCGTCCCGAAGGTCTGCCATTCCCCGTCGTAAGGAGGCTCATACGGCTCCCGGTTGATCGATGCCAGGTTCTGGTGTCAAGCAACCGTTCGCCCTCTCCGCCGTCATGCTCGGGCGTGTCCCGAGCATCTGCTGTCGTCCCCGCAAACACCATGGTCCTTCAGATCGCGGCCAGTGCAGCAGATGCCCGGCACAAGGCCGAGCATGACGGCAGGGCGGCGGCGTCGCTCAACACCGGAACAATGCCATCAGGAAGCAATCAGCCGGAAGCCGGATCAGGGCCCCGCGCGGCGGCGCTCCAGGAACTGGCGGCGCTCGAACAGCACGACCACGACGAGCGCCATCAGGAACGGGATGACGAGGTAGAACAGCCGGAAGATGACGAGGGCGGCCAGCACCGAGGCCGCATCGATCTCCGGCAGGGCCGCGATGAAGATCAGCTCGAGCACGCCGATGCCGCCCGGGGCGTGCGACAGGAGAGCGGCCGAGAACGAGGCGAGGAACACGCCGAGCACCACCATATAGCCCGGATTTCCTGCCTCCGGCAGCGCGAAATAGATGATGGCGGCAGCCCCGATCAGCTCGACCGGCGCGATCAGCAGCTGGCGCACCGCCAGCGTCGGTCGCGGATATTCCAGATGGAACCACCGCGTGCGGATGGGCCTGAAGCCGATGAGACTTCCCAGGAGATAGAGGCCGATCAGCGCGAGAATGACGATCGCCGTGGAGATCGAGGCGCCGAGCGGGATGACGTCCGAGAAGCGATCGACGATCTCCGGCTCGATCAGGAGCACGATCGCCGACAGCGTCAGCGTGCCCAGCGCGAAGGTCAGCGAGCAGAAGGCGACGAGAATGCCGGTTTCGCTGACGCTCAACCCCTTCGAGCCATAGGCCCGGTAGCGCACGACGGCGCCCGAGAAGACCGAGGCCCCGATGGTGTGGGACAGGGCATAGGCGGTGAACGAGCAGACGGTGATGAAGGTCAGCGACAGGCGCCGGCCGAGATGTTCAAGCGCCAGATGGTCGTAGGCCGCAAGCGCCGCATAGGCCACCAGCGTGGCACTGGCCGCCAGCAGCCAGCTTTTCAGCGGCACGGCCTGGAAGCTCGTCAGAAAGTCGTCGAGCGAAAGTCCCCGCAGCTCGTGGTAAAGGCCGTAGAGCGAAAACAGGATAGCCGCCAGCCCGACGGCCGGCCAGATCAGAGCGCGGATCGTCTTCATGCAGGTCTTTTTCGGTCCGGCGGAGGCAGTCTCGACGTCATATGGGTCATGAGACCATCGCCACCCGGCCGGGTCAAGGGCGTCCCGGCCGGCGGCGTCTTCACAAAATCTTGAGATTTCAACGTGTCAGCGCCGCATTTCGAATCTGTCAGGTTCATTCTGAACCTGACAGATTCTCGTTTTCTTTGATTTCGTTTGTCTTGTCGGGATAACCGGTTTCCACTGATCCCTGACAAACTCTAGCGAGCGGTCGCCAGCGCGTCGAGGATGCGCACCCAGGAGCGGATGCCCTTGTGGAAGGACTGGAGGTCGTATTTCTCGTTGGGCGAGTGGATGCGGTCGTCGGACAGGCCGAAGCCGACCAGCAGCGATTCCATGCCCAGCATCTTCTGGAAATCGCCGACGATCGGAATGGAGCCGCCCATGCCGATGATGACGGCGGCCTTCGGCCACTCCTCCGACAGCGCCGATTTGGCCGTGTTGAGCAGCGACGAATCATACGGCAGCTGGATGGCCGGCGAGCCGCCATGCTCGTGGAATTCCACCGAGCAATCGGCCGGAATGCGGGCGCGGACGTAGTCGCGGAAGGCCGTGCGGATCGCATCGGGGTTCTGCTGGCCGACGAGGCGGAAGGAGATTTTCGCCGACGCCTTTGCGGCGATCACGGTCTTGAAACCCTCGCCTGTATAGCCGCCGGTGATGCCGTTGACCTCGGCCGTCGGGCGGGCCCAGATCAGTTCGAGAACCGAGCGGCCCTGCTCGCCCGCGGGAAGACCGAGGCCGATCTCGCCCAGCATCTTCTCCGCCGTCTGGCCGAGCGTTTCCCATGCGGCCTTGATCTGCGTCGGCGTCTCTTCGACGCCGTCATAGAAGCCGTCGAGCGTCACGCGGCCGGTTTCGTCGTGAAGGCCGGCGAGAATGCGCGACAGGATGTGGATCGGATTGGCGGCGGCACCGCCGAACATGCCGGAATGCAGGTCGCGGTCGGCGGCGGTCACCACCACCTCCTCGCCCACGAGGCCGCGCAGGCCGGCCGCGATGGCCGGCGTCTCGCCATCCCACATGCCGGTGTCGCAGACCAGCGCATAGTCGGCTGTCAATTCCTCGGCGTTCGCGGTCAGGAAGGGTTTCAGCGACGGCGAGCCGGATTCCTCCTCGCCCTCGAACAGCACCGTGACGCGGCACGGCAGGCTGCCATGGGTTTCCTTATAGGCGCGGCAGGCCTCGACGAAGGTCATCAGCTGGCCCTTGTCGTCGGAGGTGCCGCGGCCGGTGATGACCTTGCGACCGGGCGACAGTTCGCGCACGGACGGGGTGAAGGGGTCGGTTTCCCAGAGCGACAGCGGATCGACCGGCTGGACGTCGTAATGGCCGTAGAACAGCACGTGCGGCGCATCCGTGGTGGCACCGTCGTGATGCGCGACGACCATGGGATGGCCGGGCGTATCGCGCACCGAGGCCGTGAAACCAAGGCCCCGAAGGTCCGCGACCAGCCATTCCGCCGCCGTGCGGCAGGCGTCCTTATAGGCCGGATCGGTCGAGATGGAGGGAATGCGCACGAGGTCGAAGAGCCGTTCGAGGCTGGCGTCGAGATTGGCGTCGGCCTTGGCGAGAACGCCGGTGATATCGGTCATTGCAATGCTCCTTGATGTCGGCGCGACCCTACTCAAAAATTCGGGCTTGGGAAGACCCGCCCGTCACCGCGGACTTTCGCCCGGATTGTCCGGCCCGGCGTTCCGCGGGGCGTCCGTCTCCGCCCCCTGCCGCACCGGGGCCTCGCGCATGGCATCGACGGGAGAAAGGTCGGCATTGGCGATGGCCATGCGCATATATTCGAGCATCAGCGCCCGCTCGAAGCGGCGGAAGCCGGTCAACAGCGCATCGTCGGCCGCCCGGGCGGCCGTCATGGCGTCGCCTTCGAGCGCGCGGCCGCGCTCGGTCAGGAAGATCTGCTGCGCCCGCCGATCCGTCGGGTGGGGGCGGCGCGCGATCAGCGCATCGCGCTCCATCCGCGCCAGCGTGTTGGCAATCGTCGCCTGCTCGGCATCCAGCCGGTCGATGAGCTGGCGCTGCGTCAGCCCGTCCTCGTTCCACAATTCGGCCAGCACGGGAAACTGCCCCGGCGCAAAGCCGAGCTTGCGGCCCCTCTCCTGCAGCTGGCGGGAGAAGCGTCTGGCCAGCAGGCTGGCGAGATAGGTGGCGGACTCCATGCGGTCGTAGGCCATGACAATGGGTACGCCCGGGACGGCACGGTGACAAGATCGCAGCGGACGCCGGAACCGAAAAAACCGCCATGGCGGAGGCGGGGCCATGACGGTTTTTGATAATGGACAAAGGCCCGGAGAGGGGGGTTAGGCCTTTGTCCTTGCATCTGGGGTCGGCGGGGGACAGGCCTCGACCAGATGACGGCGCTTGTCGCTGCCGTTGACCCTGATTTGTGGGTCCGAATGTGGCTTTTCAAGGGAAGCGCCCGGGACGGCTGATTACAAATTGGTAAGGTTCGGGCCCGTGTCATGCCTTTGGAGATGCTTGCGGCGATTCCACCAGAAGAGGGCCATGTTGACGGCCGTCAGGGCGAGCGTCATCGAAACCACCAACCTCGCCATCTTCCAGAAAGCTTCGGTGTTCCCGGGCGTTGCCAGCAGCACGACGAAGATCGCCATGAGACCGGAGGCCAGAAGCTGGAATTCGAGATGCGTCAGCAGGCTCCGGCTTTCATCCTTGGCCTCCGGAAAGAAGCTTCGCAGCCCCCGCATGGCCAGCAGGAACATCGGCACGAGGCATATCTTCCGGGCAATGTTCACGGCACCGTCGCCCATCGACGCGGCGACGAGCCCCACGAGAACCATCAGGGCCAGGGGAATGGCATAGGCTCGAACGATCGCTGTCCTGTTCATAGATCACCACGGAAAGATTGTAGACCGAACCCGTGTAGAATGGACCTTTCGCGCCTGTCGCGCTATCCGTGTCTCCATGAAAAAAGGCGATCATCTCTTCCTCGTGGACGGCTCCGGCTTCATCTTCCGGGCCTTCCACGCCATTCCCCCGCTGAACCGCAAATCCGACGGCCTGCCCGTCAATGCGGTCTCGGGCTTCTGCAACATGCTGTGGAAGCTTCTGACGGACGCGCGCGATACCTCGGTCGGCGTCACGCCGACGCATTTCGCCGTCATCTTCGACTATTCCTCGAAGACGTTCCGCAACGATCTTTACGACAAATACAAGGCCAACCGCACGGCCCCGCCGGAAGACCTGATCCCGCAATTCGGCCTGATCCGCCATGCGACGCGCGCCTTCAACCTGCCCTGCATCGAGATGGAGGGGTTCGAAGCAGACGACCTGATCGCCACCTATGCCCGCATGGCGGAGGAAGCCGGCGCCGACGTGACCATCGTGTCGTCCGACAAGGACCTGATGCAGCTGCTCACCCCTTGCGTCTCCATGTATGACAGCATGAAGGACAAGCAGATCGGCATTCCCGAGGTCATTGAGAAATGGGGCGTGCCGCCGGCAAAGATGATCGACCTGCAGGCGCTGACCGGCGATTCGACCGACAACGTGCCCGGCATTCCCGGCATCGGCCCGAAGACCGCCGCGCAGCTCCTGGAAGAGTTCGGCGATCTCGACACGCTGCTCGCCCGCGCCGGCGAGATCAAACAGGTCAAGCGCCGCGAGAACATCCTCGCCCATGCCGATCTCGCCCGCCTGTCGCGCGAGCTGGTGACGCTGAAGACCGACGTGCCGGTGGAGACGCCGCTTGATGCGCTGGACCTCCACCCGCAGGACGGACCGAAGCTCGTGGCCTTCCTCAAGGCGATGGAATTCACCTCGCTGACCCGCCGCGTGGCCGCCGCCACCGATACGGATGCCGATGCGGTGGAAACGGCGCATGTTCCCGTCGAGGGCGGCGCGCAGGCCCATGGGCCGGATCTCGACAAGGGCGAGGCTGCAGGCACGGCTCCGGCGGGCGCGCCGGCCGTCGAAGGCTCTCCCGAAACGGCCGAAGAGGCGGCAAAGGTCTTGCGCCAGGCGCCGGTGCTGCCGGTGGAAACCGGCGCGACGCCGCAGGGCCTCGCACAATCTCGCGCCGAAGCCTTCGCCACCGCGCCCATCGATCGCTCGACCTATGTGACGATCCGCGACGTCGCGACGCTTCAAAGCTGGATCGCAGCCGCGCGCGAAGCCGGCCTCGTCGCCTTCGACACGGAAACCAATTCGCTCGATGCGATGCAGGCCGATCTCGTCGGCTTCTCGCTCGCCATCGCCGACACCAGCCGCGACGCCTCCGGCACATCCATCCGGGCGGCCTATGTGCCGCTGCTCCACAAGAGCGGCGTCGGCGATCTCCTCGGCGGCGGGCTGGTGGAAAACCAGATCCCCGACGGACAGGCGATCGCCCTTCTGAAGACGCTGCTGGAAGACCCCGCCGTTCTCGTCGTCGCCCAGAACATGAAATACGACTATCTCGTCATGAAGCGGCAGGGCGTGGAGATCGCCCGCTTCGACGATACGATGCTGATGTCCTACGTGTCGGATGCCGGCGCCAACACCCACGGCATGGACGCCCTGGCGGAGCGCTGGCTCGGTCACCAGCCGATCCCCTTCAAGGACGTGGCCGGCAGCGGCAAGTCGATGGTGACGTTCGACTATGTCGATATCGACCGCGCCACCGCCTATGCGGCCGAGGATGCCGACGTGACACTGCGGCTCTGGCATGTGCTCAAGCCCCGGCTTGCCGCCAAGTCGCTCATGCGCGTCTACGAGCGTCTGGAGCGGCCGCTGGTGCCCGTGCTCGCGCGCATGGAGGAGCGCGGGATCTCCATCGACCGGCAGATCCTGTCGCGGCTCTCCGGCGAGCTGGCGCAGGGCGCGGCGCGGCTGGAGGCCGAGATCCACGAGCTGGCCGGCGAAAGCTTCAACATCGGCTCGCCCAAGCAGCTGGGCGATATCCTGTTCGGCAAGATGGGCCTGCCCGGCGCGTCGAAGACCAAGACCGGGCAATGGTCCACATCGGCGCAGGTGCTGGAAGACCTCGCGCTCTCCGGCCACGACCTGCCGCGGCGCATCGTCGACTGGCGCCAGCTGACGAAGCTGAAGTCCACCTATACCGACGCCCTGCCCGGCTTCGTGCATCCGAAGACGGGGCGCGTCCACACCTCCTATGCGCTGGCCGCCACCACCACGGGGCGCCTGTCCTCGTCGGAACCCAACCTGCAGAACATCCCGATCCGCACAACCGAAGGCCGCAAGATCCGCACGGCCTTCATCTCGACGCCGGGCCACAAGCTGATCTCGGCCGACTACAGCCAGATCGAGCTGCGGGTGCTCGCCCATGTCGCCGATATTCCCCAGCTCCGGCAGGCCTTCGCCGACGGCATCGACATCCATGCGATGACGGCGTCCGAAATGTTCGGCGTGCCGGTCGAGGGCATGCCGAGCGAGATCCGCCGGCGGGCGAAAGCCATCAATTTCGGCATCATCTACGGCATTTCCGCCTTCGGGCTTGCCAACCAGCTCTCCATCGAGCGCTCCGAGGCCGGCGACTACATCAAGCGCTATTTCGAACGCTTCCCCGGCATCCGCGACTATATGGACGCGACCAAGGCGTTTGCCCGCGAAAACGGCTATGTCGAGACCATCTTCGGCCGGCGGGCGCATTACCCCGACATCCGCTCCTCCAACCCCTCCGTGCGCGCCTTCAACGAGCGCGCGGCGATCAACGCCCCGATCCAGGGCTCGGCTGCCGACGTCATCCGCCGCGCCATGGTGCAGATGGAGCCGGCGCTCGAAGCCGCCAAGCTTTCCGACCGCTGCCGCATGCTCCTGCAGGTGCATGACGAACTGATCTTCGAGGTGGAAGACGCCGACATCGACAAGGCCATCCCCCTCATCGTCTCCGTCATGGAAAACGCCGCCATGCCCGCCCTCAACATGCGCGTCCCCCTCAAAGTCGACGCCCGCGCCGCCCATAATTGGGATGAGGCGCACTGATACATGCCCGCCCGAAAGTGTTCAGCGATTTCGGGAGAACGACATGCGTCAAAACAAGGCACTAAAGTATGCGTAATCTCTTTTCACGCAACTTTAGCGCGCCTCGCTCTGAGTCTGTCCGGTTTTCGCAGACCCCGCTGACCTTCTCCCGGCTATAAATTTCGATTGACGAAGCGACGACGCATTTGGCTCCTTAAAAGTGTTTTCTAGTGTTTGACACTATTTTGCACTATGATCTGTAAGGAAACGAGAGGAGTACAAAATCATGAAACCAGCCGGCCAAATGACAATCACCTTGACGAACGAGTTGGAGCAGTTTGTCCGGAGCGAGGTGAACGAAGGCACTTTTGCTTCCAACAGCGAATATATTCGCGACCTTGTCCGTGAGCGTTACCGCAAGAAGCAGGACAGGGAAGAGAAGATGAAAACGCTGAATGCGGCCTTGGAGCGCGGCATGGCGGATTCTGCCGCCGGTCGTGTCACACCGCTGGGTGAGGCTTTCGAGAAAATTCGTGCCGCGATCGGCATTCCCGACGATGAAAGCAGTCATGCGTGAAGGTCGTTCTTACCGACGAGGCCATCGCAAACCTGATTGCGATTGGCCGTTACGTCAGCAAGGATAATCCGTCACGGGCCTTGACGTTCGTTGCCGAACTGGAAAACAAGTGCCAACGCATCGGCACGATGCCGAAGGCGTTCCCGCTGATCGTCGGTCGCGAGAAAGAGGGCATCCGCCGCCGCGTCCACGGCAATTACCTGATCTTCTACTGGGTGAAAAAGAACACCGTTGAGGTCCTGCATGTCCTGAACGGGGCGATGGATTACGAGGCCATCCTGTTCCCGGATGAATAAGGCCCGTGAACGCGCCTAACCGCACCGCACCTTTCCCGAAATGACCTCTCCAAGCCGCGTTCCCGGACACAAGACCGCTGCGCTCTTCTGCTGGGAATGCTCAGACCGCCTGCGCGTCCTCCCGGCGGAAGCAGCCGAAGAGGCGGGAGAGGCCCTGGCGGCCTTCGCCGGCGAGGTCGAAGCGGCGGCCGAAGAGGAGCCATTCGCTGCAGAGGCCCTTGATCATCCAGCGCAGCGCCCGCGCGGCGCTCGATGGCGTCCAGGCCCGGCTGAGCGTGCCGCGCGAGGCGGCCTTTCCGAAGGCGTCCTCCAGAAACCGCGTGTGCTCGTCGTCGATTTCCTGCTGGCGACCGAGCACCGGGGCGAGGTCGCTCGTGTAGTCGCAGCGCAGGAGGATGGTGAGGATGCGCTGGCGCTGCTCGTCGCAGGCCATGACGTCGAGCCAGTCGCCGGCGACCGCCTCGATATGGGCGAGGATATCGATGCCGACATTCTCGATCTCGTCGCGCAGCAGCTCCTCGTCGGGCAGCGGCACCGCCTTGTAGAGTTCGAGAAAAATATCGGCCTTGTTTTGGAAGTGCCAGTAGATCGCGCCGCGGGTCACGCCCGCGACCGACGCGACATCCTCGAGGGTCGCGTTGGAGACGCCCTTCTCGAAGAAGACGTGCTCCGCCGCCGTCAGGATGCGGTTGCGCGTTTCCTCCGCTTTCGCCTTCGTCCGCCGCATGGTCTCGTGAACCTCCCACAGGGGTCGGCCCGCCTGACGGCGGGCCGGAACCGCGATCACTCGGCCGGTGTGGTGCCAGCGGTGTGGCCAGTACCGTGGCCAGCGGCCGGTGCGGTGGTCGTCTGCTCGTTCTTCTTGCCGCGCTGGAAGATCTTCATGACGAAGACGAAGAAGACGGGCACGAAGAACACCGCGAGGATCGTCGCCGAGATCATGCCGCCGAGAACCCCGGTGCCGATCGCGTTCTGGCTTGCGGCCGAAGCACCACTGGCAATGGCGAGCGGCACGACGCCGAGCGTGAAGGCGAGCGAGGTCATGAGGATCGGACGGAAACGCAGATGCGCCGCCTCGATCGTCGCATCCATCAGCGACTTGCCGGCCTCCATCTGCTCCTTGGCGAACTCGATGATCAGGATCGCGTTCTTGGCCGACAGGCCCATGATCGTGATCAAGCCCACCTTGAAATAGACGTCGTTGGAGAGGTCGCGCAGCGTGATGGCGATGACCGCGCCGATGATGCCAAGGGGCACGACGAGCATGACCGAGATCGGGATCGACCAGCTTTCGTAAAGGGCAGCAAGGCAGAGGAAGATCAGCAGGCAGGAGAGCCCGATGAGCAGCGGCGCCTGCGAGCCCGACTGGATTTCCTCGCGCGACTGGCCGGACCACTCATAGGCAAAGCCCGAGGGCAGTTCGCCCATCAGCCGTTCCATTTCCGCAATCGCCTCGCCCGAGGAATGGCCTGGCGTCGCCTGGCCCGAAATGCGGATGGAGGGGTAGCCGTTATAGCCGACGGTCTGGGCCGGGCCCATCTGCCACTCGATGGAGGAGAAGGCGGACAGGGGCACCATGCCGCCATTGGTGTTGCGCACGTTGAGCGTCAGCAGATCGGACGGCTTGGTGCGCTTGGTCACGTCGGCCTGCACGGTCACGCGCTGCAGACGGCCCGAATTCGGGAAGTCGTTGACGTAGGTGGAGCCGAGATTGGTCGAGATCGTGGCGTTGATGTCGGCAAAGGCGACGCCGAAGGTGTTGGCCTTCTCGCGGTCCACGATCAGGTTCAGCTGGGCGACGTCCGGCAGGCCGTCCACGCGAACGCCGGCAAGGATCGGGCTCTGCGCGGCAAGGCCGAGCAGCTGGTCGCGAGCGGCGGCGAGCGCCGTATCCCCCTGTCCTGCCCGATCCTGAAGACGGAACTCGAAGCCGTTGCTGGTGCCGAGACCCTGGATGGGCGGCGGCGACAGCGCGAACGCGATCGCGTCGCGGATCTGGCTGAAGGCGATCGAGGCGCGCATGGCGATCGAGGCGGCCGAATCGTCGGCACCGCGATCCGCCCAGTCCTTCAGCGTGATGAAGGCAAGGGCCGCGTTCTGGCCGGAGCCCGAGAAGGAGAAGCCGTTGACGGCGATGATGCGATCGACGGCGCCTTCCTTGCCGAAGAAGCCTTCCACCTGCTGGATGACCTCGGTCGTCCGGTTGGCGGTGGCTTCCGAGGGAAGCTGCATGGAGACGATGATATAGCCCTGGTCCTCGTTCGGCAGGAAGGCCGAGGGAAGCCGCATGAACAGGTAGCCCATGGCAGCGACGATCACGAGGTAGACGAGCATGAAGCGGCCCGACCGCTTGATCATCCAGGCGACCCAGCCGCTATAGCCGTGCGAGGTCTTGTCGAAGCCGCGGTTGAACATGCCGAAGAAACCGCGCTTCTGCTGGTGCTGGCCCTTCGGGATCTGCTTGAGGAAGCTGCCGGCGAGCGCGGGGGTGAGCGACAGCGCCAGGAAGGCGGAGAACAGGATCGAGGTCACCATGGTCAGCGAGAACTGCTGGTAGATGACGCCGACCGAGCCGGGGAAGAAGGCCATGGGAATGAACACGGCGGACAGCACCAGCGTGATGCCGATGACGGCGCCGGTGATCTGGCCCATCGCCTTGCGCGTCGCCTCCTTCGGCGTCAGCCCCTCTTCCGTCATGATGCGCTCGACGTTCTCGACCACGATGATGGCGTCGTCGACGAGAATGCCGATCGCCAGCACCATGGCGAACATGGTCAGCACGTTGATGGAGAAGCCCGCGGCATAGATGATGGCGCAGGTGCCGAGCAGCGCGACCGGCACGACGATGGTCGGAATGAGCGTGTAGCGGATGTTCTGCAGGAACAGGAACATCACGAGGAAGACGAGCGCGACGGCTTCGAGCAGCGTGTGCAGCACCTTTTCGATCGAGACCTCGACGAAGGGCGCGGTGTTGTAGGGAATGGAATATTCGACGCCTGCGGGGAAGTACCCTTTCAGCTCTTCCATCCGCGCCTCGATCAGCGTCGCGGTGTTGAGCGCGTTGCCGGTCGGGGTCAGCTGGACGGCGATGGCGGCCGAAGGCTTGCCGTTGAGGCGGGTCGAGGTGTCGTAGCTCTGGCCGCCGACCTCGATGCGGGCGACGTCGCGCAAGCGCACGGCCGACCCGTCGGGATTGGCGCGCAGCACGATCGCGCCGAACTCCTCCGGCGAGGACAGCTGGCCCTTGACGAGAACCGGGGCGGAGACCTGCTGGGTGATCGGGTTCGGCTGGGCGCCGATGGAGCCCGCGGCGATCTGGGCGTTCTGCGCCTGGATGGCGCTGGTCACGTCGCCGGCCGTGAGGTTCAGGCCCACCATCTTGTCGGGGTCGATCCAGACGCGCATGGAGCGCTCGGAGGAGAAGAGCTGCGCCTGGCCGACGCCCTCAATGCGCTGGATCTCATTGAGCACGTTGCGGCTGAGATAGTCGCCGAGACCGATGGCGTCCATGGAACCGTCGGTGGAGGTCAGCGAGATGATCAGGAGGAAGCCGGAGCCGGCTTCGTCCACCTGGATGCCCTGCTGGGTCACCGCATCCGGAAGGCGCGGCTCGACGCGGCGCACGCGGTTCTGCACGTCCACGGCCGCATCGCCGGGATCGGTGCCCGGCGCGAAGGTAACGTTGATGGAGACGGCGCCGGCGGCGTTCGACGTGGACTCGAAATACTGGAGACCGTCGATGCCGTTCAGCTCGTTCTCGATCAGCTGCGTCACGCCCTGATAGGTCTCGGTGGAGGACGCGCCGGGATAGGTGGCGGAGATGCTGATCTGCGGCGGCGCGACGCTCGGATACTGCGCGATCGGCAGGAAGGGGATCGCGATGATCCCGGCGATCATGATGAAGAGGGCGACGACCCAGGCGAAAATGGGCCGGTCGATAAAGAAACTGGGCATGGACCGTCCTTACTTCGCTTGTGCAGGTGCCGCTTGTGCAGGCTGGGCGCCGCCTTCGGGCGCGGCAGGCTTGTCGGCGGAGGCCGCGGGGGCGCCCGCCGGATCGTTGCCCGCAGGCTCGCCTTCCGGCTTCGTGGGGGCGGCGGGGGCCGCGTCGCCTTCCGGCTTGGCCGGCTGCGGGTTCCAGTCCACGGCCTTGACCGGCGCGCCGGGGCCAACCTTCTGGAAGCCCTCGACGATGATCTTCTCGTCCGCCTTCAGGCCGTTCGAGATCACCCAGCGGTCGCCGACCACGCGGCTCGTGGTGACGGGACGGATCTCGACCTTGCTCTCGCCGTTGACGACGTAGACCAGCGCCTTGCCGGCGGTGTCGCGCTGGATGGCCTGCTGCGGCACGGCGATCGCATTGCGCTCGATGCCCTGCTGGATGAGGCCGCGGACATACATGCCGGGCAGGAGATCGCCGTTCGGATTGGCGAATTCGCCGCGCAGCGTGATCTGGCCGGTGGTTTCATCGACCGCGGCTTCGGAGAAGAGCAGACGGCCCTTTTCCGGATAGGGCGTGCCGTCGTCCAGCACCAGCTGGGCGGCCGCCTCGTTGGCATCCGTCATCAGCTGCCCGTCCTGCAGCGCCTTGCGCAGGCGGATGACGTCGGTCGCTGTCTGGGTGAAGTCGGCATAGACGGGGTCGAGCTGCTGGATGGTGGCGAGGTTTTCCGTGCCGCTCTGGCTGACGAGCGCCCCTTCGGTGATCAGCGCGCGGCCGATCCGGCCGCTGATCGGCGCGGTGACGTTGGTATATTGCAGGTTCAGCCGGGCGGAGGCGACGCCGGCCTCGGCGATCGCCACGTCCGCGTCCGCCTGCGCCAGAAGCGCGACGGCGTCGTCGAAGTTCTGCTGCGTCGCGACGTTCGAGCGGCGCAGCTGCTCCTGGCGGTCGGCGGTGTTGCGGGCCTGCGTCTGGGCGGCGCGCGCCCGGGCAAGCGTGCCTTCGGCGCTGTCCACCTGAACCTGGAAGGGCTTCGGATCGATGCGGTAGAGCACGTCGCCCTGCTGCACCGTGGTGCCCTGCTCGAACACGCGCTCGACCACGATGCCGGACACGCGCGGGCGAACCTCCGCCGTGCGGGTCGCGGCGATGCGGCCGGGAAGCTCGTTGGTGATCGGCAGCTCCTCGGTCTTCGTCGTGACGACCGCGACCTCGGAGGGCGGCCGCTCCGGCTGCCCCTGCGCCTGCTGCTCTTCCTGCTGGCAGGCACTCAAGAAAGCCGCACTGATGACGAGAGCGGCGAGCGTCAGACGATTGGTCCGCATATGAAGGTCCCACGAAAAAGACCGGCGCGCACATGAGGTCTCATGGCGTCGGCCGGAGGAAACGAAAATCAGACAATGGCCCGGAGACGGATTCAGGGCAGGTCGTGGCCTATACAAACACGAGTGTATGTTTTCGAGTCAAGCGGATCCTGCCGATGATGCAGCGCACAATTTTGTGATGACTTACCAAATCGACGCCTGGCCCTGACATCACACCCCGGTCGAACCGAAGCCGCCGGCACCGCGCGCCGTTTCTGAAAAAGTGGTTGCCTCGGTAACGCGGGCCTGCGTCACCGGCGCGATCACCATCTGGGCGATGCGCATGTCGCGGGTGACGGTGAAGGGATCAGCACCGTGGTTGATCAGCAGCACCTTCACCTCGCCGCGATAATCGCTGTCGATCGTCCCCGGCGTGTTGAGGCAGGTGACGCCGTTCTTGAAGGCGAGACCCGAGCGCGGGCGAACCTGCCCCTCGAACCCGTCGGGGATCTCGAAGACGAAGCCGGTCGGCACCAGCGCGCGTTCGCCGGGCGCGATGACCAGCGGTTCGTCCGCGGCCACGGCGGCACGCAGGTCCAAGCCCGCGGCACCCGCCGTCTCATAGGCCGGCAGCGCCAGGCCCTCCCCGTGGGGAAGGCGGACAAGGGCGAGGACGGGAATTTCGATGGAACCGGGGGTGTCCGTCATGCGCGGCGCCTTCACGAGAGAGGTTTCAACGGCGTCAATTGCATATCGGCCGTCATATCGCTAGATAAGCCCCAGAAAACAGGACATTCCCGATGGCTGAAACGCTTGCCGATGCGGTCTCCCGCCGCCGAACCTTCGCGATCATCGCACACCCCGACGCGGGCAAGACGACGCTGACCGAAAAGCTGCTGCTGTTCGGCGGCGCCATCCAGCTGGCCGGCGAGGTCAAGGCGAAGAAGGACCGCATCCAGACGCGGTCCGACTGGATGAAGATCGAGCGCGAGCGCGGCATCTCGGTCGTCACCTCGGTGATGACCTTCGAATATGGCGGCAATGTCTTCAACATTCTCGATACGCCCGGCCACGAGGACTTCGCCGACGATACCTATCGCACGCTGACGGCGGTGGACGCCGCCGTGATGGTGATCGACGCCGCCAAGGGCATCGAGCCGCGGACGCTGAAGCTGTTCGAGGTCTGCCGCATGCGCGACATCCCGATCATCACCTTCATCAACAAGATGGACCGGGAAAGCCGCGATCCGTTCGAGATCCTGGACGAGGTCGAGGAGAAGCTTGCGCTCGATACCGCGCCGATCACCTGGCCCATCGGCCGGTCGAAGAGCTTCTGCGGCTCCTATTATCTCGCCGAGAACACGGTGCGCGGCGCCGATACCCAGGTCGAGGCGCTGAAGGTCAACGGCCCGCAGGCGGTCGCCGACCGGCTGCCGGAAAACGAGCGCGCCGCCTTCATCGAGGAAACCGAGCTCGCCATCGAGGCCTGCCGGCCGTTCGACCGTCAGGCCTTCCTCGAAGGCCACATGACGCCCGTCTTCTTCGGCTCGGCGCTGCGCAATTACGGCGTGCGCGACCTCATCGACGCGCTGGGCGCCATGGCCCCGCCGCCGCGCGACCAGGTGGCCGACATCCGCACGGTGCATGCGAGCGAGGACAAGATGACGGCCTTCGTCTTCAAGATCCAGGCCAATATGGACCCGAACCACCGCGACCGCATCGCCTTTGCCCGCATCTGCTCGGGCAAGCTGGAGCGCGGCATGAAGGCGCGGCTCGCCCGCACCGGCAAGCAGCTCGGCCTCACCGCGCCGCAATTCTTCTTCGCCTCGCAGCGCCAGCTCGCCGATACGGCCTATGCCGGCGATGTGGTCGGCATTCCCAACCACGGAACCCTGCGCATCGGCGACACGCTGACCGAAGGCGAACAGCTCGTCTTCCAGGGCGTGCCGAACTTCTCGCCGGAAATCCTGCGCCGCGTGCGGCTGGAGGATGCCATGAAGGCGAAGAAGCTGAAGGAAGCGCTGCAGCAGATGGCCGAGGAAGGCGTCGTGCAGCTGTTTTCGCCCGAAGACGGCTCACCGGCCATCGTCGGCGTCGTCGGCGCGCTGCAGCTCGACGTGTTGAAGGAGCGGCTGCAGGGCGAATACGGCCTGCCCGTCTCGTTCGAAATGGCCCGCTTTTCGATCTGCCGCTGGGTCTCCGCCGACGAACCCGCCGAACTCGACCGTTTCATCACGGCCCGCCGCGGCGACATCGCCCGCGACCTCGACGGCGACCCGGTGTTCCTGGCGCAGGACGGCTTTTCGCTCAATTACGAGGCCGATCGCTGGAAGGCGATCAAGATGGTCGCGATCAAGGAATATCACGTCGCCAAGGCGGCGTGATCTTTCCTCCCCGCAACGTCATTCTCCCTCGCGAGACGTCATCCTCGGCCGTGTGCCGAGGATCTGCGGTCGTCCCCGCAAACACCACGGTCCTTCAGCTCGCGGGCCATGCAGCAGATGCTCGGGACAAGCCCGAGCATGACGACGTTGAGCCTTCCTTACGCCACCAGATCCTTCAGGAAATCGTCGCACCAGCGCACCACGTCGTGCTCGTTCAGGTAATCCATCATCTTGCCCCACCGCTCCTGCCGCTCGGGCAGCGGCATGGACAGCGCGCGGGCGATGGCGTTCGCCGTGCCCTCGATGTCGTAGGGGTTGACGAGCAGCGCCCCGTCGAGCTCTCGGGCCGCGCCGGCAAAGCGCGAGAGAACCAGAACGCCCGGATCGTCCGGATCCTGTGCGGCAACATATTCCTTGGCGACGAGGTTCATGCCGTCGCGCAGCGGTGTCACGAGACCCACCTTCGCCATCCGGTAGAGCCCGGCAAGGATCGGCCGCGAGATCGAGCGGTTGATATAGCGGATCGGCACCCAGTCGACCGTGCCGAGTGCGCCGTTGACGCGCCCCGCCTGTTCGGCGACGGTCCGCTGCATCGCCTCATATTCCGGCACTTCGGAGCGGGATTTGGGCGTGACCTGCAGATAGGTCACCTTGCCCTGCTGGCCGGGATTGCCCTCGATGAAGCGCTCGAAGGCGTCGATGCGCTGGGTGATGCCCTTGGAATAGTCCAGCCGGTCCACCCCGATGATCAGATCCCGCCCCTCGATGCTCGCGGCCGCCTTGCGCACCATCGCATGCGAGGCGCTCTTGCGCGCGAAGCTGGCGAAGGCCTTCGTCTCGATGCCGATGCCGTAGGTGCCGCCCTTGAAGATGCGGCCATGCGCACTGTAGCGGCCGGGCTTGATCTCGTTGCCGATGCCCTCGCGCCGCAGCCCGCCGGCGAAATTCTCCAGATCGTGATCCGTCTGGAAGCCGATCAGGTCGTAATGCGACAGACCGCGCATGATCTCCTCATGCACCGGCATGGCAAACAGCACGTCGGCGGGCGGCCAGGGAATGTGGAGGAAGAAGCCGATCCGGTTCTGGATGCCCATCTGGCGCAGCTCGGCCGCCAGCGGGATCAGGTGGTAGTCATGGATCCAGATGACGTCGTCCGGCTGCAGCAGCGGCGCCAGGCGATGGGCAAAGAAGCGGTTGACGCGGAAATAGCCGGCCATTTCCTTGCGGCCGTATTCGGCGAGGTCCAGCCGGTAGTGGCAGATCGGCCAGAGCACGCGGTTGGCAAAGCCGAAATAGTATTCGTCCACATCCTTGTCGGTCAGGTCTGTCAGGGCATAGGTGATCTTGCCGCGGTCCTTGAGGTCGAGCGCTGCGGGCTCGCGCGTGCCGCTGGACTTGCCGGACCAGCCCATCCAGATGCCGCCATGCTCCTCGAGCGCGGCCTGCAGGGCGACGGCAAGGCCGCCGGCCGGGGCATCGCCCGAATGTTCCGGCACGGGGACGCGGTTCGACACGACGATGAGACGACTCAAGACTTCTTCCTTTCAAATGTCGGGCTGCCGGTCTGCCGGCAGACGGACAGGGGCACAACGCCGCTCACGGCCTGGCCGCGGTGGCGAGTGCGGTCAGCGCGTCGCGCACCTCCTGCGCCGAGCCGATGGTCGCCTGCGCCTGCGTCTCGAAACCGGGCGGCCCGACCCGCAGCGACAGTCCGCCGGCGGCGTTGGCGATCTTGAACATGGCCTCGTCGGTCACGTCGTCGCCGATGGCGAGCGGCTTGCGCCCCTCGAAGGGCGCCTGCGACAGGAAGGTCATGACGGCGGCACCCTTGCTCGCCGTGGATGGGCGGAGTTCCACGACCATCTTGCCGAATTGCAGGCCCCAGTCGCCGCCGATGGCGACCGAAGCGCGCCGCATGATGTGCTCGACATCGGCGCAGCGTTCCGGCGCCTGCCGGTAGTGCAGCGCGACGGCCGCCCCCTTGTCCTCGAACAGCACGCCGTCCCAGTCCTTGATCGTCTTTGCAAGCTCGCTCTTCAGCGTCACGAAGGCGGGTGTGATCTCCGGCCGCGTGATCGCGCCTGACTGGTCGCGCAGTTCGGCGCCGTGCAGGCCGGCAATGGGAAAGGTCGCGGGATCGAAGAGCACATCGGCATAATGCAGCGCCCGACCGGTGACGAGCGCGAGCGCGCCGCCCAGACGGTTGGAGAGCGCCATGAGCGTTGCCGGCAGGTCCGGGGGCACGACGATCGCGTCCGGCGTTTCCGCCAGATCGACCAGCGTGCCGTCGATGTCGAGGAACAGGGCCCAGTCGTCGGGTGCCGCGGCAATGCGCCCGAACACGTCGGCAGACGCGCCGGGAAGCGGCTCTTCCTGCGCGATGGTGACGCCCGGATCGGGCACGGGAAGGGTGTGGCTGTCGTTTGGCATGAGCGTCTAGTTAGGTCGCCGCGTGGCCGCGGCAACCCTTGACGACGGAGACATGCGCTCAGGCGGCAGGCGTTTCGACCAGCAGGAGACGTCCGTCGGCTGCGATTTCAACCGCAAGTCGCTCGTATCCCGGGATCGTCAGATGCGTCGTTTCCATCGGATGTTCATGCGTCGTCGTCACCACGACCACGTCCGCGCCGGCGGCCTCCCCGGCCTTGACGCCGGCGGGAACGTCCTCGAACACGAGGCAGTCGGCGGCATCGAAGCCGACGCGCTCGGCGCCCAGCCGGTAGCAATCCGGCGCCGGCTTGCCCTGCGTCACGTCTTCCGCCGTCACGAGGAACGTCGGCGCGGTGATGCCGGCCTTGGCAAGGCGCGCCCGTGCCAGCGGCAGCGGCGAGGAGGTGACGATCGCCCAGCGATCGGCCGGCAGCGTCTTGAGGAATTCGAGCGCACCGGGGATCGGCTTCACGCCCTCGACGTCGTCGATCTCCGCCTGCGTGATATAGGCCGCCTCCGTTGCCGGATCGACGCCGGGCAGGTTCAGCTGCGTGATCGTATCGATGCCGCGCTTGCCGTGCATGAAGGGCAGAAAGGTCGCAAGGTCCAGCCCGTGCGCCAGCGCCCACTTGCCCCAGACCCGCTCGGCCGCCGCAATGGAATTCAAAAGAGTGCCGTCCATGTCGAACAGGAAGGCGGAAAAGGGTTTGCCGAGCGTGGGGTGCGAAGGGGAAGACAAGGTTTGAAAATCCTTTCGGGCTTTGGAGATTCCAGCGGGCGGGCGCAGCGGTCTGCGTTCGGACTGGCGTGAAGGCAAGGAGATAGAGAGTTTTCCCGTTTCGGGGAGACGCGGAAAGGATCCGGAGCGATCCGGCAGCCGTTCCGGCGGTTGGACGGGCACGGCATACGGGAAATTGCCTGTCGAATCAAATCCGCGCGGCCCGCAAGCCCTCTCCGGCCGCGCGCACCGCGTCTCGCCAGGGCTCGAAAACGGGGAATATTTCGGCACCCCTTGCCTGTCACATCAAGGACTTGCCGGAATTTTCGGCCTCATCCATCCCCGCCGGTCTGCGTCCATGTCATCATCCTCCCGTTCCGTCGCGGATACACCGGAAGGCGTTCCGGCGAGGCGGGATCGGCTCCGTGTGGCAGGGGATGGACGCAAGCCCGGCCGCGCGGGGCCCGCAGAAAATGGTCTCCCTCCGGGTGGCGGCCCGATGCGGTGCATCGGGTGTGAATCGTCCGGACGTGCCTGTGGGGCACACAGACTTCGCCAGGCCAGATCGGGATCCCGCTCTCCGGAGAGGGGCCCGGTCATGGCGGCGAGGAGTAGAGGGACTGCAGTTGCGGGCTAAAACGGCTGAACGGGGCACCGGAAGGTGTCATATCAAACCTATCATTCGCGGCAGCTTTCGGTGCCCCGTCCGATAAACGATCGTCAAACCTCCGGCGTTTTCGCGCGCGGGGTCGCCCTCACATGCCGGGAAAGCGTCACACGCCCGTGAAGAGCCAGGCATGCTCCTTGGCATTGTTGAACTTCCACGCCCGCGAGGGGCCGGCCATGACGTTGAGGTAGTAGAGATCGTAGCCATGGATCGCGGCCACCGGGTGATACCCCTTCGGCACCAGCACGACGTCACCGTTCTCCACCGCCATGGTCTCGTCCAGCGCGCGGTCGTCGGTGTAGACGCGCTGCATGGCGAAGCCCTGCGACGGGTTGAGGCGGTGGTAGTAGGTTTCCTCGAGGAAGCTTTCGGCCGGCAGGTTGTCCTCGTCGTGCTTGTGCGGCGGATAGGACGAGGTGTGGCCGCCCGGCGTGATGACCTCGACCACCAGCAGCGACTGCGCCGCCCCGTCATCCTCCGGCATGATGTTGGTGACGTAGCGGGTGTTGGTGCCCTTGCCCCGCGTCATCTGCTTGTGCCGGTCCGGCCGGATGACCTGCGCCGTGAACCCCTCCCCGCCCGGCGCCGAGCAGACGCCGAGCTCGAGATCCGTCGTCGCCGTCACCGTGTAAGTGGCGCCACGGGGCACGTAGACCGAGAAAGGCGCACCCTCGAACGGCGTCATCCGCTCGCCCAGCTCGCCGAAATCCCCACCATCCACCGTTACCCGCGCCTTGCCGGCGACGAGGACGAGGCAGACCTCCCGCGCGCCCGTTTCACCGGACGTGGTTTCGCCGGCAGCCAGCCGGTGCAGCGCGAAGCCGACATAGGTCCAGCCGGCGCTCTCCGGCGTGATGTCATGGACGAGACCGCTTGTGCCCTGCGGCTTGACGAGGAGGTTCGGCATGGTGATGTCCTATGCTTGCAGGAAAATCGTTACGACGGTGGAGACCGGTCAGCCCCTCACCCTAACCCTCTCCCCGCTTGCGGGGCGAGGGGACGAGGCTTGCTCGGCCTCGCAAGTGGGGCAAACATCCGCCCCAAGTCCCTTCGCCCCGCCCAAGCGGGAAGAAGGTGCCGGCAGGCGGATGAGGGGCCATCGCCAACGTCAGATCAGCGCCGATCCAGCCCCGCCTCCTTCGCGAAGGCCTTGAGCGACTTGAACCCGAGCGACTGGTATTCGAAGGGAATGCGGATGGCGCTGTCCTGTTCCGCCTCGATCACCAGCCAGCCGTCATAGCCATGCTCGGCGGCGATTTTCAGGACGGGCACGAAATCGACGCCGCCCTCCGCGTCGCCCGGCACGGTGAAGACGCCGCGGCGCACGCCTTCGAGGAAGGAGAGGCCGTTCTCCTCCACTTGCCTGCGGACTTCGCGGCGGACGTTCTTGGCGTGGATATGGCGGACGCGGTGCATGTATTTTTTGGCCAGCTCCGCCGGGTCCGAGCCGCCGAACCAGGCGTGGCCGGTGTCGAGCAAGAGCTTGGTCGCCGGCCCCGTCGTCTCCATCAGCCGGTCGATCTCGGGTCCCGTCTGGACGATCGTGCCCATGTGGTGGTGGTAGACGAGATCGATGCCCTGATCGGCGCAATATTGCGCGATCGCCTCGATGTCGGCGCCGAATTTTTCCCATTGGTCGTCGGGCAGCACCGGCTTGTCGGCCACCAGCGAGGTCGCGTCATCGCCGTGGATGGCGTTCGACGTCTCGCAGACGATGCAGACCTTGCAGCCATTGGCCTTGAGCAGATCGAGATGCGGCTGGATCGCGCGTTTCTCGGCCTCGACGTCATGGGTCAGAAGATTGGTCGAGTGCCAGCCGGAGACGAAGACGAGGTCGTATTCGGCAAGCTTCGCCTTCAGCGCCTGCGGGTCGCTCGGCATCTTGTGCCCCTTCTCGATGCCGTCGAAGCCGATCTTCTGGCAGTCGGACAGGCAGTCTTCGAGCGAGAGATGGGCGCCGATCGTCTGATCGTCGTCGTTGCTCCAGGCGATCGGGTTGGTTCCGTAGCGGATCATGATCTTGTCTCTGTGAGGGTGGAACGATGAGGGATGGATCAGCCGACGCGCTGGGCGGCGAGCGCCCGCTCGTAGGCCCGGCGCGCCGCGCCGACGGCGTCGCGCTCCGACACCTCGGGCACCGCGACATCCCACCAGTGGCCACCGGCATCGGTGGTGATCAGCGGGTCGGTGTCGATGACGATGACGGTGGTGCGCGCTTCGTCCGCCGTCTCCACCAGCGCCGTCTCCAGCTCGGCGAGCGAGGCAACCTTGCGGGTTACCGCGCCCATGGCGGCGGCGTGGGCGGCGAAATCGATCGCCGGCAGCTCGACATGGTGCGTGTCGCGCAGCAGATTGTTGAAGTTCGCGCCACCGGTCGCCATCTGCAGCCGGTTGATGCAGCCATAGCCGGCATTGTCGAGAAGCACGATGGTGATCTTGGCGCCAAGCATGATGGAGGAGGCGATCTCGGCGTTCAGCATCATGTAGCTGCCGTCGCCGACCATCACGATGACGTCGCTGTCGGGCTTTGCGAGCTTCACGCCGAGGCCACCGGCGATCTCGTAGCCCATGGTCGAAAAGCCGTATTCCATGTGGTAGCTGCCGGGCTTCTCCGCCCGCCAGAGCTTGTGCAGCTCGCCCGGAAGACCGCCGGCCGCGCAGACCAGCGTGGTATCGCCCTTGCGAGCCCGCATGACGGCGCCGATGACCTGCGCATCGGAGGGAAGCGCCACATTGGTGGCGGCCAGAGCCGTGTCGGCGGCGGCCTGCCAGTCGGCCTTCAGGGCGCGGGCCTTGTCTCCCCAGGCGCTGTCGGCGTGGTAGGCTCCGAGCTCTGCCGAGAGTTCGGCAAGCCCGGTTGCGGCGTCGCAGACGAGAGGCAGGGATTCGTGCTTGGCAGCGTCGAAGGCCTGCACGTTAAGACCGACGATCTTCAGGCCGTCGTTCTTGAACAGCGCCCAGGACCCGGTGGTGAAATCCTGCAGGCGGGTGCCGACGGCCAGCACGAGGTCGGCCTCTTCGGCGAGCGCATTGGCCGCCGATGTGCCGGTGACGCCGACGGAGCCCATGTTGAGCGCGTGGCTGTCGGGCAGCGAGGACTTGCCGGCCTGCGTCTCGACGACGGGGATGCCGTGCTTTTCGGCAAATTCGGCGAGCGCCGCACTCGCCGCGCCATAGAGCACGCCGCCGCCGGCGATGATGATCGGCGTCTTCGCATGGGCAAGGGCCGTGGAGGCGGCCAGGCGCTCCTCGGTGTCGGGGCGGACCTTCCTTTGCAGCCAGACCTTCTCGGCAAAGAAGCTTTCGGGGTAGTCGTAGGCCTCGGCCTGCACGTCCTGGCAGAGCGCCAGCGTCACCGGTCCGCAATCGGCGGGGTCGGTCAGCACCTGCATGGCGCGGCGCAGCGCCGGGATGATCTGCTCGGGCCGCGTGATGCGGTCGAAATAGCGCGAGACCGGGCGGAAGCAGTCGTTGACGGTCATGCTGCCGTCGCCGAAATCCTCGATCTGCTGCAGCACCGGGTCCGGCCGGCGATTGGCGAAGACGTCGCCGGGCAGAAGCAGCACCGGCAGCCGGTTGACATGGGCGAGTGCCGCCGACGTCACCATGTTGAGCGCACCGGGGCCGATCGAGGTCGTGCAGGCCATGAAGCGGCGGCGGAAGCTCGCCTTGGCGAAGGCGATCGCCGCATTGGCCATGCCCTGCTCGTTCTGGGCGCGGTAGGTCGGCAGCGTGTCCTTGATGCCGTGCAGCGCCTCGCCCATGCCGGCGACATTGCCGTGACCGAAGATCGCGAAGACGCCGCCGAAGATCGGCACGGTCTCGCCGTCGATCACCGTCATCTGCCTGGTCAAAAAGCGCGCCACGGCCTGCGCCATGGTGAGCCGCACCGTTCCCGGCTGGCGGGTGCCGATGTCGCCCGATGCGATGGGGGCTTGCTGGTTCATGAACTCAAGGTCTCCTCACGCCGCAGGTTTTGCGCCTGCCTGTCCTTGCCGCCCCTGCGGGCGGTGCTTGTCGTCATCCCGATCGGCCGAAACCGGTCAGGCCGCCTTGTCCTTGTCCAGGCCGACCCAGAGGTCAACCAGCTGCTTGAAGCGCCGCGCCATGTCGTCGATCGCCGCGGCGTCGTCGATCTCGCCGGCCAGCCAGCGGCGCGCCGCATCCACGAAGATCGTGCGCCCCACGGCAAAGCCGCGGACCTGGCGCGAGGTGCGGGCGGCGGCAAAGCCGTCCTTCAGCGCCTCGTAGGACGCTTCGAGACCGAGCAGAACCACACCGCGGCAGAGCGGATCGCGCGTCTCGATGACGTCGTCGATGGCGCTCCAGGCGCTGCGGCTCGCCTGCGGCTCCAGCTTCCACCAGTCGGGCTTCAGCCCGGCGTCGTAGAGTTCGTTCAGCGCCCGGGGAATGGTCGTGTCGTCCAGCGTGCCGTGCTTGCCGGCGATGATCTCGATCAGGATCTCGCGGCCCACCTTGCGCGCCGCCTCGAAGGCCGAGCGCAGCTTGGCGATCTGGGTCGCCTTCATGTCAGTCGGATCGTCCGGGTGGTAGAAGCTCAGAACCTTGATGCAGTGATCGACCGGCCAGTCGATGAGGCGGCTGCCGAGATCCTGGCTGAACTCGAACTGCAGCGGGCGGGAGCCCGGCAGCTCGATCGGCTTGGCCACCCAGAAATCTCTAAGCGCGCCGGCCGCGTAGAGCGCGTCACGGCCATATTTGTCGTCGATCAGCATGCCGAAGCCCGGCCGGCCATCGGCGATCTTTGCCGCGGCCTTGACGGCGAGGACCTTGAAGGCGGGGATGCGCGCCAGCTTGCCGGCATCGTCCCCGGCCATATCCTCCAGCTGGCTGCGGTGGTCGATGGCAAGTGCCATCAGGCTCGGGATCTCGCGGCGGCGGGTGGTCGCCCAGTGCACATGGTTGATGTCAGCGTCCTTGCGCAGCGCGTGCTCCTTGCTGCCGTTCTCCAGGAAGAACTGCAGCTCCGTCCAGGTCGGAATTTCCGGCGCACAGAGCAGCCGCGAGACGGCGAAGGCGCCGCAGGCATTGGCCCAGGTCGCCGAGGTCGCATGCGGCTCGCCGGCCAGCCAGCCGCGCAGGAAGCCGGACATGAAGGCATCGCCGGCACCCAGAACATTGTAGACCTCGATCGGGAAGCCCTTTCCGACGATGCCGTCCTCCAGATCGTCGGAAATCCCGCCGTCATAGACGATGCAGCCCATCGGACCGCGCTTGAGCACGATCGTGGCGGTGGACTGCGCGCGAATGGTCTTCAACGCGGCGAGAAGGTCGCTTTCGCCGGACGCGATCAGCACTTCCTCTTCCGTGCCGACGATCAGGTCGCAATCGGCCAGCACCGTCTTCAGATGCGCCGAGACATGGGCGGAAGCGATATAGCGGTTGTCGCCGGCGTCATGGCCGGCCAGACCCCAGAGGTTCGGGCGGTAGTCGATGTCGAAGGCGATCTTGACGCCGGCCGCCTTGGCGATGCGGATCGCCTTGCGCTGCGCGGCATCGGTGTTCGGCCGCGAGAAATGCGTGCCCGAGACGAGGATCGCACGGGACGAGCGGATGAAGGCCTCGTCGATATCGTCTTCGCAGAGCGCGTTGTCGGCACAGTTGTCGCGGTAGAAGAGCAGCGGAAACGAGTGATCGTTCTCGACGGCGAGGATCGCAAGGGCGGTCAGACGCTCGGGGTCCGTCACAATGCCCTTCGTTTCCACGCCTTCGCGGGTCAGCTGCTCCACGATGAAGCGCCCCATCTGCTCCTTGCCGACGCGGGTGAGCAGCGCCGACTTCAGCCCGAGGCGGGCGGTGCCGACCGCGATATTGGTCGGGCAGCCGCCGACGGACTTGGCAAAGCTTGCCACGTCCTCCAGCCGCGTTCCGATCTGCTGGCCGTAGAGATCGACCGAGGCGCGACCGATGGTGATGATGTCGAGCGGCCGTGCCGCATCCCTCTGGCTGATCCCGGTCAACGTTCCTGTCCTCCCGACGTGCGGCGTATCGTCTTTTTTCGTTTTCGAATGGAGCCCTATGAAACATAAATTCCGCGGCTCCGTCAATATGGAATTTTCATTCCATCTCTGTGCCGGCCACATTCGAAGCCAGAGGGCCACGCTGCCGCTTTTCGGCGACGGCGACCGTCAGAGCCATGGCGAAGGCCATGCTGGCCGACAGCGAGCGAAAGCCCGCGTGGTCGGCCTCGACGATCTCGAACCAGACTCTCGAGGACTCCACCAGCGGCGAGAACGCGCTGTCGGTCAGGGAGACCACCGGCACCTTGCGGTTTGCGAGAAGCCGGGCCTGATGGATGCTTTCGGACGTGTAGGGCGAGAAGCTGACGGCGAAGGCCGCATCGCGCCGCCCGGCCAGCGCCAGAATATCGTCGTCGATGCCGGCGGCCGTGCCGACCATCTGATAGCGGATCTTCAGCTTGCCGAAGGCATAGGCCATGTAGCCGGAGATCGGGTAGGACCGGCGCTTGGCGATCAGAAAGATGGTCTCGGCCTTCGCCAGGATATCGACCGCCTGCTCGAAGGCGGCGGGATCGACCGAACCGGCGATATTGTCGAGCGACCGGTGGGCGGCGGCAACGAAACCGTTGAAGATCGCGCCGCTTTCCAACCGGCTGTGGCCGTTGTCGCCCAGCGCGCGCAGCCGCTCCTCATAGCCCGGATTGCGCTCGCGCAGCCGGGCCCGAAAGATCTGCTGGAGGCTCGAAAAACCCTCGAAGCCGAAATGCTGGGCGAAGCGAACGAGGGTCGAAGGCTGAACGTCGGCCGCCGCGGCGATGCTTGCGGCCGTGCCGAAGGCGATCTCGTCGGGCTGATCGAGCGCATAGGCCGCCACCTGGCGCAGGCGCTTGGGCAGTTGTGCCTTGCGTTCCAGAATGACCGCCTTCAGCGCATCAAAATCCTGCGGCACGGCGGCGAGCGTCGCGGCGGCGTCGCTCTCGTCCTCGATCGTCGGCGCAGCCTCGGCATCCGGCATCATGCAGTCATCCCCGTCTCCCGCGCTACGATCGTCATCTCCGTTGATCGTAACGCCTCGGGAACGAGAATGATAGAACGTTCGTTCCAAAACCCGACTGTCGCCCAAAGGGCACAGGAGATCGTTAACGCATTTTTACCATCTTTCGTCCGAAGATCGGCAAGGCTTATGGTTAAGACGATCGAAACGTCCGATTCGCGACCGCCGATCGATCCGGCAACGATATCCGACAAGGAGTGTCAGCAGCATGTGCCGATGGGCAGCCTATCGCGGAGAGCCGATCTATCTGGAGGACCTCGTCTCCTCGCCGGCCCATTCCCTGATCGAGCAATCGCACTGCGCCACCCGGGCGAAGACCGCCACCAACGGCGACGGCTTCGGCATCGCCTGGTATGGCGACCATCCCGAACCCGGTCGCTACCGCGACATCCTGCCGGCCTGGTCGGACTGCAACCTGAAGAGCATCGCCCGCCAGATCCGCTCGCCCCTGTTTCTCGCCCATGTCCGGGCCGCGACCGGCGGCGGCACGCGCCGCGACAATTGCCATCCCTTCGTCCACGGCCGCTGGTCGTTCATGCACAATGGCCAGATCGGCGGCTTCGAGCATCTGCGCCGGCCGATGGAGGCGATGCTGGACGACGCGCTCTACACGGCGCGCACCGGTACCACCGACAGCGAGTTGCTGTTCCTCATGGCCCTGCAGTTCGGCCTCGACCGCGACCCGCTGGGCGCGATGGCGGAGACACTGTCCTTCGTCGAGCGGTTGGCAGCGCATATGAAGCACGAGGTTCTGGTGCGCTTCACTGCTGCCTTTTCCGACGGGATCGATCTCTACGCCGTGCGCTATGCGTCCGACCGGTTCGCGCCCACGCTCTATGCCGCGCCGATGGGACCGCAGGGCGGATACTGTCTCGTGTCCGAACCGCTCAACGACGACGACGATGCCTGGGTGGAGATCCCCGAGGGAACGGCCGTGGTGCTTGGCGAGAACGGCATCGACATGCGCATCTTCCACCTCGATCCGGAGATCGAGGCGAAGCGGGCGCTCCGCTAGCCCAGTCGCGCGGCGATCAGCGCCGCGAGCCGTTCGGCGACCATGCCCTTGTCGAGTTCCGGCCAGCTTTCCTCGCTGTCGCGACCGATGACGGTGACGCGGTTGCGCGTTCCCCCCATGACGCCGCCCGCAACGCCGCTACCGGCGGACACATCATTCGCGACGATGAAATCCGCACCCTTGCGGGCGAGCTTCAAGCGGCCGTTATCAACCGTATCGTCCGTCTCCGCGGCAAAGCCGACGACGAGGCGCGGACGCTGCGCGTGATGGCCGACGGTCTTCAGGATATCGGGATTTTCCGTCAGCTGCAGCGGCGGCGGGTCCTCGCCCGGCGCCTTCTTGATCTTGCCCCCGGCGACATCGGCAACCCGCCAGTCGGCGACCGCTGCGACCATGACGGCGATATCGGCGGGCAAGGCGGCCAGCACCGCATCCCGCATCTCCACCGCCGTCTGCACGCGAACGACCGTAACGCCCTTGGGATCGGCCAGCGTCACCGGGCCGGAGACGAGCGTGACCTCCGCCCCGAGCCGCGCAAGCGCAGCCGCGATGGCGTGGCCCTGCCGGCCGGAGGAGCGGTTGGCGATGTAGCGCACCGGGTCGATCGGCTCGTGGGTCGGGCCCGAGGTGACGATGGCGCGGCGTCCGGACAGCGGACCGGTGGGGCCCGATCCCGGCAGCGACGTCGGCTGTGTTTTCGCAAGGCGGGCTTCCACGGCCGCGACGATCTCGAGCGGCTCGGCCATGCGGCCCTCGCCCCGCTCGCCGCTTTCGGCCATCTCGCCGAGGCCGGGTCCGACGAAGCCGATGCCGTCGCCGGCAAGGGTTTCGCGATTGCGGCGGGTGGCGGGATGCGACCACATCTTCGGGTTCATGGCGGGTGCCAGAAGCACCGGCCGGTCAGTGGCCAGCAGAATGGTCGAGGCGAGATCGTCCGTCAGGCCCTGCGCCATCTTGGCCATGATGTTGGCGGTCGCCGGCGCGACCAGAACGAGATCGCAGTCCCGCGCCAGGCGGATATGCCCGACATCCTGCTCGTCCTCGCGGGAGAAAAGCTCGGTGAAGACCTTGTCGGCCGCCAGCGCACCGACGGCCAGCGGCGTCACGAAGGCCTGCGCCCCCGCCGTCATGACCGGACGGACCCGCGCGCCGCGCGCCCTCAGCCGGCGGATCAGGTCGAGGCTCTTATAGGCCGCGATACCGCCGGAGATGATGAGGAGAACACGCGTCCCGGACAGGCTGTCGGGCGACGTCTCGGACGGGGACTGGGAGACAGGCATGAAACCACCGCTGCGGCATGATCGATGCGCGACCCTAGACCATGCTGCGCCGAACAGGAATGCAGCGCCCGACAATTCCTGCGCCGGGCTGAAGAGCGCCTCAGGATTTCAGCAAGGCGCTCATCGTGTGCACCAGCGCATCGCGCTCGTAGGGCTTGCGCACGACGGGCACGTCGGCAAAGCCGCTCGGGATGGGCGACAGGTTGCCGTAGCCGGTGGCAAACAGGAACGGGATTTCCCGGCGCGTCAGCTCGGCGGCGACTTCGATAGAGGTGCCGGTGCCCAGATTGACGTCGAGAATCGCCACATCCGGCTTGAAGCTGGCGAGCTTGGCGAGCGCCTCGTCGGCCGAGGCCGCCGTCAGCACCTTCTGGATGCCGTGGTCGGACAACATGCCCTCGACATCCATGGCGATCAGCATCTGGTCTTCCACAAGCAGCACGCGCAGCTCCGGATCGAGGTCGGCACCCGCCGTCGTCGCCTCCGGTCCGGCCGCGATGCTGCGGTCCTCGCCCTGCTCGGACAGCGAGACATGCTTGGCCGGCAGCACGAAGTCCGCCTCCACGCCGCCCGGGGCATAGGTCACGGCGCTGCGGCCGTCGAGATCGTAGGGAACGCTGCGGTCGATCAGCGCGCTGCCGAAGCCGTTGCGCGTCGGCGGCAGGACGGCCGGTCCGCCGCTCTCGCGCCAGGCGATCTCGCAATCGCCGCCCTGCGTCAGGCGCCAGCTGACCGACAGGGCGCCGCCCGGCCGCGACAGGGCGCCATATTTGGCGGCATTGGTCGAAAGCTCATGCAGCACGAGCGCCATGACGGAGAAGGCCCGCGAGTTGAGCAGCACCGGCGGACCCGACAGGCGGATGACGTTGGCCGTGTTGCGATAGGGGCTCAACTCCGCATCGAGCAGGTCCGACAGCATGCCGCCGCCATCGCCGCGCACGACCTGGTCGTGGGCGAAGGAGAGCGCCTGAATGCGGCCCTTCAGGGACGTGACGTATTCGGTCAGGCTGCGGCCGTCGCCGACGGGCTGGCTGACGAGCGACTTGATCAGGGCGAGGATGTTCTTGACCCGGTGGTTCAGCTCCTCGTTCAGCATGCGCTGGCGCACATCGGCGCGGCTGCGCTCCTCGGCCATCAGCTCGCTGTGCCGAAGGCCGATTTCCACGAGGGCGGCACGCGTCACCTCGGCGATCTCGCGATCGGCCTCGGTCCAGGGCTGGGCCTGCAGCTGCACGGTCTCCTTCCAGATCGCGAAGCTCTTGCGCGGCGTCAGGCGCTCGCCCAGGGGGCCGCTCTCGTAGGATTTGTTGGGATCGCCGCCCCAGTTCAAGGTCTGCACGAATTCCTTTCGGAAGAAGAACAGATAGTCGCGATGCAGCTGCGTCAGCGGCACGGCCAGAAGGCCGGCGGCCTCCGCGCGGAAGGTCTCGGCCTCCGGCAGGCGCTGCGCCATGGCGTGCGTCGCCCAGACCTGTCCGGCTGCGACCGACCCCATGAGCCGGAGGATGGCCGGCACGGCGGTGGAGGGCGGCGCCGAGCCGAACGACGTCCATGTCCCGTTCATCCACAGTCCGATGCCGTCGCAGGCCATCAGCGAGGTGAAATGCGAGAGATGGTCGCGCAGCAGCTCGCCCATGTCGGCGTGGTGAGAGGCCATGCGCAGGAAGCGATCGAGCGAGGACCGCGCGCGATTGGCGGTGTCGAGCTTCTGCTTCTGCTTCAGCGCATGCAGATGGAGGGAGAAGAACTCGCCGAACATCTCGGCCGCCACGCGCTGCGCCATGGGCAGGATGCGCGGCTGGTAGTGATGGCAGGCGATGAGGCCCCAGAGCTTGCCGTCGACGATGATGGAGATCGACATGGAGGCGGCGACGCCCATGTTGCGCAAATATTCGCAATGGATCGGCGAGACGCTGCGCAGATGCGCGAGCGACATGTCGAGCGCCTCGCCCGAGACGTCGATTTCCGGCACTAGCGGAATGCGCGTGCCACTGGCGTCGCCGATGATGCGAATGGTGTTCTGCAGGTAGAGCGCCCGCGCCTGCTGGGGAATGTCGCTTGCCGGAAAATACTGGCCGAGGAAGCTTTCGAGATCGCCGCGCTTGGCTTCGGTCACCACCTTGCCGGCGCCGTCCTGCTCGAAGGCGTAGATCATCACGCGGTCGTAGCCGAGCATGCCGCGGATGAGGCGGGCCGACTGGCGCAGGAGCTGGTCGACATCGTCGATATCGGTAATGCGGCCGATCAGCGTGCGCGCCAGCTGCAGCGGCTGCCCGTCGGTTGCCGGCTCGAACTCGATGATGACGGTGGCCTTGTTGAGGTGGATGGCGACGTCGTAAGCACCGTTGGCGAGCTTCAGCGCCGACAGCAGCGCCGGCCGGCTGCCGTCGCGCAGCGCCGCCACGGCATTGCGCAGCGTGTGCGTCGCCTCGTAGCCGATCAGCGCTTCCAGCGGCTGGCCGTTGACCTCGCCCTCCAGACCGAGAACATCCGGCGCATTGGCGGAATGGCGCAGCACCATGCCGGCCCGCGCATCGCAGGCGAGCAGGCAGCCATGCGACTGGATGTTGCCGGGAATATGGATCGGCTCGCGGTCGCAATTGGTCAGATCGATCGGCTCGCCGGGTTTCACCATACGGCTATCGGCCGGCGTGGTCTGGACGCGCGTCCGGTCATTCAGCAGCATGGGAAGCCCTCCGGAAGGCCGTCTCCGCGACCGTGAACGTGGCCCTGGAGGCGCTCGCGACGCGATCGATCTCGATGGCGTCGGCCGATTCCAGGAGATGCAGGAAGCGCGACCAGCGGTCGCTCTTTTCCGCCTGTGCCGCAAGATGGCGAGCACCGAAGTCCGCCCGCAGCCCGAGCATCTGGGCGCGGCGATAGAGAAGCCGGGCGCCGAGCGCCGAGCCTTCGAGAACATAGAGCATGCCGAGCATGTCCTCCCGCGCGCCGCCGATCGCCGGCACGGGCATCGCCTCGTCGGCGGGAATGTCGAGATCGGCCAGATCGGCCCGGATGAGGGCGCCGAAAGCCTGCTCCGACCAGAGCGCGAGATCGGCCGGCCAGGTGCGACCGGCCAGCATCGCCTCGACCGGGATGCGGAAGGCGCTCATGCCGCGCAGATAGGTCTTGTAGGAGGTCAGGCTGTCGAACGCGCCGATCATGTCATCGAGCGCCGCATGGGCATCAGCAGTGCTCTCGCGGAGAAAGACTCGGCGCGACCGGTCGTGCATAGAGGTGTTCCGGACATTCAATAAACGGCGTCAGACAGTGTATAAGGTTCGAAAAGCGGTTCGGTTCCACGGCGAACCAAATTTTCTTCACGCGACCCGCCTCAAGGCGCCGAGAGGGCAACGGCTGGCTGAAGGCGCGACGCGTTATGCGCCGGGAGATAGCCAAACACAAGACCGGTGACGAAGGCGCTGGCGAAGGCAAGGAGTACCGGCCCGGCGGAGAAGCTGACCGGCACCCCGAAAGCCTGCGCGATCGCCCCGATCGACAGGCCGAGACCGACGCCGATGAGGCCGCCCAGCGCCGAGACCACCAGCGCCTCGACGATGAACTGCGTGAGGATGTCGCGGCCGCGCGCACCGGTCGCCATGCGGATGCCGATTTCGCGCGTGCGTTCGGTCACGCTGACCAGCATGATGTTCATGACCCCGATGCCGCCGACCAGCAGCGAGATCGCAGCGATCGAGCCGAGAAACACCTTCAGGATATTGGAGGTCTCGGTGAAGGTCTCGCGGATGGCGGCGAGGTTGGCGATCTGGGTATCCTGGCGCTGGTGGCGCTCGTCGAGCAGCGCCTGGATCTGGTCCTGCGTGATGTTGATGGCGCTGTCGTCCTTCACCTGCACGGTGATGGAGCGAACGTTGCGCGCGCCGAAGAGGCGGAGATTGCCGGTGGAGAGCGGCACCAGCACCGTATCGTCCTGATCGTTGCCGCCGGCCGTCGCCCCCTTGGCGGCCATGATGCCGATGACCTGAAAAGGAATGTTCTTGATGAGGATGTACTGCCCGAGCGGATCGGCGCCATCCGGGAAGAGCGTTTCGGCCACGGTCTTGCCCAGCACGGCGACGCTCGCATAGCTCTGCATATCGGCCGGCGCGAGGAAGGCGCCTTCGGCGAGCGGCCAGGTCTTTGCCTCGGGAAACTGCGGCACCGTGCCGTTGACGGTCGTCTGTGTGTCAAGGTTTCCGGCGCGCACGGTGAGCGAACTCGACATTTCCGGCACGGCAAACGAGATGTTCGGCAGTTCGAGGATCGCATCCGCATCGGCAGGCACGAGCGAGACGATGCTGCCGCCCTCGCCGCCGCGGAAGTTCGCCATGTTCGGCCTGACGACGAGCAGATCCGAGCCCATGGCGGCGATGCGGCTGAGCACCTGATCCTGCGCGCCGGTGCCGATCGCCAGCATGGCGACGACCGAGCTGACGCCGATGACGATGCCGAGCAGGGTCAGCACCGTGCGGAAAAAATTCGCCCGCAGCGCCCGGAACGACATGCGCACGGCTTCCGCCACATCGGAAAAGAGGGCGGCCTCGCCGGCCTGGGTCGCAAAGACCCGCGGCGCGGCGCGCACCGGACGGGTGATGCGGCGCGGCAGGCGGTCGGCGACGATCAGACCGTCGCGGATCTCGATGACGCGGTCGGCCGATTCGGCCAGATCCGGCGCATGGGTGATGATGATGACGGTATGCCCGTCCTCGTTCATGCGCCGCAAGGTCGCCATGACGTCCTTGCCGCTCTGGCTGTCGAGCGCGCCCGTCGGCTCGTCGGCCAGAATGATCTGGCCCCCGTTCATGAGGGCGCGGGCAATGGAGACGCGCTGCTGCTGGCCGCCCGAGAGCTGGCTCGGCAGATGGTCCATGCGGTCGCCAAGCCGCAGCGCGCCGAGAAGCTCGCGCGAGCGCGCCTCGCGCCGTTTTGCCGAGACGCCGGCATAGATCGCGGGGATCTCGACATTCTCCCGGGCGGTCGAGGTCGCCACGAGATTGTAGCTCTGGAACACGAAGCCGAACATCTGGCGCCGGCGTTCGGCCAGCTGGTCGGCATCGAAGCCCGCGACGTCCTCGCCATCCAGATGGTAGGCACCGCCCGTCGGCTGGTCGAGGCAGCCGAGAATGTTCATCAGCGTCGACTTGCCCGACCCGGACTGGCCGACGATCGCGACGAACTCGCCCGGCGCGATGTCGAGCGAGACACCGCGCAGGGCATCCACCGGCACATCGCCGGTCATGAAGGTCTTGCGGATATTCCGGAGCGAAATCAGCGGCGTCATCGTCGTGGTCATGGCGGCGCCCCTCAGAACATCGGCGGCGGTCCGCCGCGTGTCCGGGTTGCGGCGCGCTGGGCATTGGAGGCCCGGCCGTCCGTGCCGGAGCCGACCACGACCTTGTCGCCTTCGGCCAGGCCGCTGCGGATCTCAACGCGGACCCGGTTGCGGATGCCGGGCTCGACCGCGCGCACCTCTTGGCCGCCATTGCCCGAAACGACGGCGACCTCGGCCCGCTTGCCGCCCTCACGCAGGCGCAGCGCTGCGACCGGGATGGTCAGCACGTCGGTCGCGCGGGACTGCACGAAGAAGACCTGCGCCGTCATGTTCATCATCAGGCGGCGATCGGGATTGGGCACGTCGAAGAGCGCGTAATAGAGGACGACGTTGTTTTCGGTCGAAGGGGTCGGCTTGATCTGCCGGAGCGTGCCGGCATAGCGCTCGCCCGGCTGGCCGAGAAGCGTGAAATAGGCCTCCATGCCGATCTTGAGCTTGCCGATATCGGCCTCCGAGACCTCAGCCTCGACCGTCATCGTGTCGAGATCCGCCACCGTGACGATGGTGGGGGCCGACTGGTTGGCATTCAGCGTCTGGCCTTCCTTGGCGACGACATCGACGATGGTGCCGGCGAGCGGCGCGTAGATCTTGGTATAGCCAAGGCTGATGCGCGCATCCTTGAGCGTCGCCTGCTGCTTGCGGACCTGCGCCTCGAGCGCGGCGACATTGGCCTCGGCCGTGGCCAGCGACGCGATGGCCTCGTCCAACGCCGACTGCGCTGCGCTGTTGCCGGCGACCAGGCTGCGCTGGCGGGTGAGATTGGCGGCGGCCAGCACCACCTGCGCCTTCTTGTCCGTCATCTGGGCATCGAGATTGGCAAGCTCCGCCTCGGCGATCTCGATCTGGGTCTCGATGGAGGCGCTGTCGATCTCGGCGATCAGCTGGCCCTGCGTCATCATGTCGCCGACATCGACCTTGAGGCTCTTCAGCTGGCCCGACACCTGCGCGCCGACATCGACATCGCGGATGGGGCTGAGGAGCCCGGAGGCGGTGACGCTGTTTTCGATGTCGCCGCGGGTGGCGGCTTCCGTGACCACGGCCTGGGTGACGCCGGCCGCATTATAGGTCTTCCACCCGTACCAGCCACCGAGGCCAAGGATCGCGAGACCGCCGGCGAGCAGGACCATGCGGCCCTTGCGCCGACGCGGCTTTGCCTTTGCCGCCGGAGCGAGCGGCGGCGCCGTTTCCGGCTGGCCCTGCGGCAGGCTTTCGGGCGAGCGGGGCTCGACGATCTTGGGATAGGCGTCCGCCATTCAGGCCGGTCCTCCGGAAGGTTTCTTCACCCTCCAGTTAAGCCGTGACTGCGGTGAATTGAAGTCGCGCCGGATTACATCTCTGTCATGTCCGCGGTTTCGCGCGTTTCCGGACAGACCCCTTGAACGGCGGAGTCCATCGGGAAACGGCGTATCGTCAGAGGATCTTGACGACGATGACCGCGAGAAGCGCGGCGATCACCCAGAGAGCGGCGCGGCCGGAACGGGTGTGGCGCGCTTCGGCGCGGCCGATGGCTTCGGCCGTTGCCACGTCGAACTTCAGCCCGTGCTCGGCCATTTCGGTCAGATCCCGCGAGAAGCGCTCGGTCTTGGCGACGATCTCGGGTGCGGCTTCCGCAAGGCGCAAAGCGGCGTGCAGGCCGTCCTTGAGGTCGGTCACCACGCGTTTCGGCCCCAGATTGTCGCGAATCCAGGCGCCGACCACGGGTTCGGAGGCCTTCCACATGTTGAAGCGCGGATTAAGCGAGCGGGACACGCCTTCGACGACCACCATCGTCTTCTGCAGCATCACCAGCTCGGGGCGCGTTTCCATGTCGAAAAGTTCGGTGACCTCGAACAGGAGGGTCAGGAGCTTTGCCATGGAGATGGTCTCGGCCGGCTGGCCGTGGATCGGCTCGCCGATGGCGCGGATCGCCTGGGCGAAGCTCGCGACATCGTGATGCGAGGGCACATAGCCCGCCTCGAAATGCACGTCGGCCACGCGGCGATAATCGCGGGTGATGAAGCCGAAGAGGATTTCGGCGAGGAACCGCCGCTCCTTCTTGCCGAGGCGCCCGACGATGCCGAAGTCGACGGCGACGATCATGCCCGCGTGATCGACCAGCAGATTGCCCTGGTGCATGTCGGCATGGAAGAAGCCGTCGCGCAGCGTGTGGCGCAGGAAGGACTGGATGAGCGTTTCCGCCAGCTTGTTGAGGTCGTGGCCGGCGGCGCGCAGCGCCTCCACATCGGCCATGCGGGTGCCGTCGATCCACTCCATGGTGACGACGTCGCGCCCTGTCCGCTCCCAATCGACGCGGGGCACGCGAAAGCCCTCGTCATTGGCGGTGTTCTCGGCGATTTCGGACAAGGCCGCGGCCTCGAGCCGCAGGTCCATCTCGACCTTGGTCGTCTGCTCCAGCGTCTTCGTCACCTCCACCGGGCGCAGGCGCCGGGTGTGCGGCAGAAAGCGCTCCTGCAGGCGGGCGACGAGATACATCGCCTCGAGATCGTGCGCGAAGCGCTGGCGGATGCCGGGCCGGATCACCTTGATCGCCACCTTCTCCTCCCGCCCGTCGCGCATCACCCAGCCCGGATGGACCTGCGCGATAGAGGCGGCGGCGATCGGATCCTCGATGCGGCTGTAAAGATCCGCGACCGACCGGCCGAGGGAGCCCTCGACGGCGGCATAGGCCTCGGTGACGGGGAAGGTCGCCATGCGATCCTGCAGGAAGGCGAGGTCGGCGGCGAAGTCCGCACCGACCACATCCGGACGGGTGGCCAGGAACTGCCCGATCTTGACATAGGAGGGCCCAAGCCGGCCGATGGCGCGCGACAGGCGGTCGCTGCGCTCCTCGAACTGGGCGCGGCGGCGCTCCAGCAGGCCTGCGATCTTCTGGGCGAAGCGGGCGAAGGGCGGCAGGTTCTCCGGCGGTATGGCCGTGACGACGCCCTCGCGCACGAGAACCCAGCCGATCCTGACGATGCGGAGATAGGTGGCGGGCGTGCTCATGGGTGCCGGGCGCTCGCCTGGAGGCACGGCGGGAACGGGAGGCTGCTCATGCGCTTCAGATCTTCCATGCGGAATGCAGCGCCGCGATGCCGCCGGTATAATTGGTGTAGGTGACGCGCGCGAAGCCGGCCTTCTCGATCATGCGGGCGAAATCCGTCTGGTTCGGGAACTTCCGGATGGATTCCACCAGATACTGGTAGGGCTCGGCCTCGCCGGTGATCATCTTGCCGAAGCGGGGAATGGCGTTGAACGACCAGGCGTCATAGACTTTGTCGAGAAGCGGCATCTCGACATCGGAGAATTCGAGCACCAGCAGCCGGCCCCCGCGCTTCAGCACGCGATAGGCTTCCGACAGGGCGACATCGATGCGGGGCACGTTGCGGATGCCGAAGGCGATCGTATAGGCATCGAAGCGGCCATCCTCGAAGGGCAGGCTTTCCGCATTGGCCTCGACGAAGTCGAGATTGGCGGCGAGGCCCTTTTTGCGGGCGCGCTCGGCCCCGACGCCGAGCATGGAGCCGTTGATGTCGAGCACGGTCGCATGGGCCAGCCGGCCCGATGCCTCGACGATGCGGAAGGCGATATCGCCCGTGCCGCCGGCGACGTCGAGAACCTTGTAATCGGCGCTGCGGCGCGGATGGAGGGCGGCCACCATCGCATCCTTCCAGGCCCGGTGCAGACCCATCGACATGACGTCGTTCATGATGTCGTAGCGCTTGGCGACCTTGTGGAACACGTCGTTGACGAGGCCCTGCTTCTCGCCCTCGTTCACGCGGCGGAAACCGTAGGACGTCTCCATGCCGCCCTCGGCGGAAACCCGTTCGTCCGTCATACCGTCTATCCCCTGTCCATTCCAAAGCCGGGAGCCGGGCCTCGCCACCGGCGAAACGCCGTCATGCCGGACCGTCGTCCTCTTCCGTCAACCGGCACATAGGACGTTTGCGTCCATCCTGCCAGCCACCGGCATCGCCAGACCATAGCGAATCCGATCCGGCGACGCTATCTGTTGCGGGACGCCCGCCGATGCGCCCGCTTTGCGAAAAGGACTGTCCATGCCCGAACTGCCCGAGGTCGAAACGGTCCGTCGCGGCCTTGCGCCCGTAATGGAGGGCGCGCTGATCACCCGCGCGGAGGTGCGCCGGGCGGATCTGCGCTTTCCCTTTCCGCCCGATTTCGCGCGCCGCATCGAGAACCGGCGGATTCTCGCTCTGTCGCGCCGGGCAAAATATCTTCTCATCGAACTCGACAATGACGACGTCGTCATCGCGCATCTCGGCATGTCCGGTTCGTTCCGCGTGGTCGAGGCGGCAACCGGGGACGCCGACACGCCGGGCGACTTCCATCATCCCCGCGGCAAAGATGCACGGCACGACCATGTCGTGCTTCACCTTCTCAGCGAGCGCGGGCCCGTGCAGGTGATCTACAACGATCCGCGCCGGTTCGGCTTCATGGATATCGGCCCGCGCGAAACGCTGGCGGCCCATGCCTTCTTCCGTCAGCTGGGCGAGGAGCCGACCGGCAACCGGCTGGACGCCGCCTATCTCGCCAGCCGCTTTGCCGGCAAGGCGCAACCGTTGAAATCGACACTGCTCGACCAGCGGGTCATCGCCGGGCTCGGCAACATCTATGTCTGCGAGGCGCTGTGGCGGGCGCGGCTGTCGCCGCTGAAGGCCTCGGGAAAGCTGGTCGACGCCAAGGGGCGGCCGCGCGCGCCGCTCGTCGTGCTGACGGAGGCGATCCGGGCCGTCATTGCGGACGCGATCGCCGCCGGCGGCTCGTCGCTGCGCGATCACATCCAGACGGACGGATCGCTCGGCTATTTCCAGCACACCTTCGCCGTCTACGACCGGGAAGGCAAACCCTGTGCACGACCGGGCTGCGGCGGCACCATTGCGCGGATACCCCAGGCGGGACGCTCGACATTCCACTGCGCTTCGTGCCAGGTGTAGCGGCAACCTCGCATGTCAGCTGTCGATGCCGCTTGAAATAGCGCGTTGACGAAATGGGCGTTTGCGTCTATACGGCGCCCACAGTTTGGGAAGCCACGTTGCAGGTTTCTCGCTATTGCCTCCGAAGAGCTTGGATGACAGGTCGCAGTGACCCGACACGGCGAGGCGGAGGTGCTTGTCAGAATCTGAAGAGAGAAACCCATGGCCAATACAACTTCGGCGAAAAAAGCGACCCGCAAGATCGCGCGTCGCACCGAGATCAACAAGTCGCGCCGCTCGCGCGTTCGCAACTTCCTCCGCAAGGTCGAAGAAGCCATCGCTTCCGGCGACCAGGCCGTTGCCCAGGAAGCCCTGCGCGTCGCACAGCCCGAGCTGATGCGCGCTGCCAGCAAGGGCGTCGTGCATGCCAACACGGCATCGCGCAAGGTCTCGCGCCTGGCCAGCCGCGTCAACGCCCTGTCGGCCTGACGCTTCAGGATTTTACCTTTCAAGAGAGCGGCCCGGTCATCGACCGGGCCCTTTCGATTCGTACGCCGGCTTTTTGCGCCGATCGTGCCCCATGACGACTTCATGTCATGCGTGTGAACAGATAATCCCCATATTAACAACGGCTTGCGAAAGTTTGTGACAGGCCGGCCTCATATAAGCCGCCGCCTTCTCAGGGAATCTGAGTCAAGCGATTTTTTATTTTTCTTGCTTTTCGGGGTGGCTTTAGAGCCTTCAAAAACAAAGCCTTTGATTCGACTACGATTCTCAAAAGGCGGCTTCGGGCAGTTGCAAAACGCTGCTTGAGAGTCAACGGGCAAGGCCTCGCGGGCCGTAAAAATGGCGATTGATCTTGGGTCATGATCCTGCCTAAATGGTTTCAGCAAGAGACGTGGGACAGCGAGTTTTCGATGTCGGCAGCAGGCCCTGACAAGGGTCCGTTCAGCCTCCACAATTCTTGAACTGGGGTGGACATCACAATTTTCCATCAACTGAAGAGAGGCCTCACCCCGTCCGGTTCGCCGTACGGGAACGAGAAACCGCATCTTAAGGTTGAGGACAATCGGGAACCTCGGACGGCCCTGACGGGCCGTTGGCCGGCTGTGACAGCCGTGGCGGGAGATCGTGCCCGGCGGATGCGCCGGAGGAAAGACCTGGTGCAGGAGACCTCGAAGCCGTCGCGGCTTTGAAGGAGCGATGGCACCAGTCGAGACGGCAGCGCGGCTTGCAGGACGGAAACGGCTTGCGGTGCGCTGGAGTGGTCCCACGGCAAGCGGGGACCCGGATGGCACGGTCGGACAGGCCGACGCCGGACGGGTTTGACGGCGGGACCTCGAACGAGCGGGAAACGAGGATCCCGGCCGTTCGGACAGCACCATGATGATGCCGCGATCGGCGGCACATCCGACAACAGACTGCCGGCGATGGAAGCCGGTATCGGGACAGACATTGGAAGGCGGCACATGCTTGGAAATTCGGTGACCTCGGGGCGCACATTCGCTGGCGGCGAACATGCTCGGCCGATCAAGAGCGGGCAGAACGAACAGACGACAGGAGAGCAGGCCATCATGACCCAGAGCGCACTTTTCGATCGGGTCAGCGCTCTCCTCAAGGCCCAGGTCGGTCCTGACGTCTTTGCGAGCTGGTTCGGTCGGCTGAAGCTGCACTCGATGTCCAAGAGCGTCGTGCGTCTCTCCGTGCCCACCACCTTCCTCAAATCCTGGATCAACAACCGCTATCTCGACCAGATCACCACGCTCTTCCAGCAGGAAGACGCCGAGATCCTGAAGGTCGAGATCGTGGTGCGCAGCGCCATGCGCGGAACCCGTGCGCCGATCGAAGCCGAGCTGACCGTCGGCGATGCCGCAACGTCGGCGCCGGCCGCCACCGCCGCCCGCAGAAACGCGGCGCAAGGCCTCGGCCAGAGCATCGGACAGCAGGCGATGGCCGCCCTGCCGGCCGCCGCAAAGCTTCCCGTCGCCACGCCCCTCTTCGGTTCGCCGCTCGATCCGCGCTACAGCTTTGCCAGCTTCGTCGAGGGCTCGTCCAACCGCGTCGCACTGGCTGCCGCCAAGACGATCGCGGAGGCCGGCGCCGGCGCCGTGCGCTTCAACCCGCTCTTCATCCATTCCTCCGTCGGCCTCGGCAAGACGCATCTGCTGCAGGCTATCGCGATTGCCGCGATCCAGAGCCCGCGCGCCTCGCGCGTCGTCTATCTCACGGCCGAATATTTCATGTGGCGCTTTGCCACCGCCATCCGCGACAACGACGCCCTGTCGCTGAAGGAGACGCTGCGCAATATCGACCTGCTCGTCATCGACGACATGCAGTTCCTGCAGGGCAAGTCGATCCAGCACGAGTTCTGCCATCTGCTCAACATGCTGCTCGACAGCGCCAAGCAGGTCGTCGTCGCCGCCGACCGTGCGCCGTGGGAGCTGGAATCGCTCGATCCGCGCGTCCGCTCGCGCCTGCAGGGCGGCGTCGCCATCGAGATGGACGGCCCGGATTATGAAATGCGTCTGGAAATCCTGAAGCGCCGCCTGGATGTGGCGCGCGAGGAAGACCCCTCGCTCAACATTCCCGCCGATATTTTGAGCCACGTCGCCCGCAGCATCACCGCCAGCGGTCGCGAACTGGAAGGCGCGTTCAACCAGCTCCTGTTCCGCATGTCCTTCGAGCCGCAGCTCTCCATCGAGCGCGTCGACGAACTGCTCGGCCACCTCGTCAATGCCGGCGAGCCGCGCCGCGTGCGGATCGAGGACATCCAGCGCGTCGTTGCCAAGCATTACAATGTCTCGCGCCAGGAGCTGGTCTCCAACCGGCGCACCCGCGTCATCGTCAAGCCGCGCCAGATCGCCATGTATCTGGCCAAGACGCTGACGCCTCGCTCCTTCCCGGAAATCGGCCGCCGTTTTGGCGGGCGCGATCACACCACCGTGCTGCATGCGGTGCGCAAGATCGAGGACCTGATCTCCGGCGATACCAAGCTCAGCCACGAGATCGAGCTCCTGAAGCGTCTGATCAACGAATAGGCCGTCTTTCGCGGCAGTGTTTCAAGGCGCCGGAGCGATCCGGCGCCTTTTCCCGTTGCCGCAAGGGGACGTTACGAGTCGCGCGCGATGATCTCGTAGAGCGCGCGGATGCCTTGCGCCTCGCCGCCGACGGGCGCGTGCGGACGCTCGCTCGGGTTCCAGCCATAGACGTCGAGATGAACCCAGCCGCGCGTGTCGGCCACGAAGCGCTTGAGAAACAGAGCCGCGGTGATCGCGCCCGCCATGCCGCCGGAGGGGGCGTTGGTGAGATCGGCGACGCGCGTCGTCACGTCCTTCTCGTAGCCCTTGAACAGCGGCAGCCGCCAGAGCGGATCATGCGTTGCGACGCTCGCGCGGGAAATGGCTGCGGCCAGGGCCTCGTCGTCGGTGAAGAACGGCGGCAGGTCGGGACCGAGCGCGACGCGGGCGGCACCGGTCAAGGTCGCCATGTCGATGAGGAGATCGCTCTCGCTTTCGCTGGCATAGGCAAGCGCATCGGCGAGGATCAGCCGCCCTTCCGCGTCCGTATTGTCGATCTGCACGGTCAGGCCCTTGCGCGAGCGGTAGATATCGCCCGGCCGGAACGCATTGCCGGCTATGGAATTCTCGACCACCGGCACGAGCACCCGCAGCGAGACGTCCAGACCGGCATCCATGATCATCAGGGCGAGACCCATGACGTTGGCGGCACCGCCCATATCCTTTTTCATCAGCAGCATGGAGGCCGCCGGCTTGATGTCGAGGCCGCCCGTATCGAAGCAGACGCCCTTGCCGACGAGGGTGATCCGTTTGGCGCCCGAGCCCCAGCGCATCTCCAGGAGACGCGGCGCCTGCTCGGCGGCCCGGCCGACCGTGTGGATCAGGGGGAAGTTCTGCGTGAGCAGGTCTTCGCCGAGGATCGTCGTGACCGTCGCGCCGTAATGCCGGGCGAGCGCCTGGAAGGCCGCATCCAGCGCATCCGGTCCGAGATCATTGGTGGGTGTGTTGATGAGATCGCGGGCCAGCGTGATGCCGGCGACCGTGCGCTCGAGCGCGGCCCGGTCGATGCCGCCGTCGAGTTCGAGCAGCGGCCGCTCGCCGGTTCTCGGCTTGTAGCGATCGAACCGGTAGGCGCCGAGCGCGAAGCCGAGGGCCGCCTGTTCGGCGGGCAGGCGGCCGGAGACGATCCGCCAGTTGCCCGGCGGCAGGCTGCGGGCGAGCTTGCCGGTGGCAAAGGGCGCATCGTGCGGATGGGTGCCGAGACCGAAGAGGGCGCCGCCGAGCCCGTCCGCTGCGCCCTCACCACCCGGCCGCGCCGGCACGAGGAGGAGCGCGCCACTTTCGGCGGCAAAGCCGGCATGGCGTGCCCAGGTCCGCAGAAAGGGATCGAGCGTCTCGTCCATCAGGTCTTCGGGCGTCAGCGCATGGACCGGCAAAGCCGGTTCCGAGGATGTGGATCCCTCCCCCGGCGTGAAGGGCGACGGGCGGTGATCAAGGAAAAAGGGCGGCATGGGTTCTCCTGAAGGCAAGCGATGGCGGTCGGCGGCCTTTCGCGCCGCTGCGGCGGGTGGTCGGCTGGCCGTCATTAACACTCTGTTAGGGTTAACAGATTATTGATGATGACACGATTTGCGCCGTGAAAGTTGATGCGTGCCGGTGCTTCCCCTTTTTGTCCGGGAGCTTTGCCATGGCGGCACCAGTCTACCAGCCTCGTCCGCGGCGTGCGCTCCGCGCATCCGTCCACCTGTCCCTGTCCGCTGTTCTCATCTCGGGCCTTCTCGCCGGCTGCGCCTCCCCCCGCAAGGAGCTGACCACCGGCTCGATCCCCACGGCCAGCGCGTCCGGCTCGGCCTCCCTGAATGCGGCCGCGATGAATGCCGGGCAGCTTAACGCCGCCGCGCAGAGCCTGGGAAAAGCCTATGAGAAGAACCCGAAGGATCGCACGGTCGGGCTCAACTACGCCAATGTGCTGCGCATGACCGGGCGCAACGATCAGGCCCTTGCCGTCATGCAGCAGGTGGCGATCCAGTATCCCGCAGACCGGGAGGTGCTGGCCGCCTATGGCAAGTCGCAGGCGGCGGCCGGCCAGCTCGACCAGGCGCTCGTGACCGTCGGCCGGGCGCAGACGCCGGACCGCCCGGACTGGAAGCTGAAATCCGCCGAAGGGGCGATTCTCGACCAGCTCGGCCGTTCGCCGGAGGCGCGGCAGCGCTACCGCGAGGCTCTCGACATCCAGCCGAACGAGCCGTCCGTCCTGTCCAATCTCGGCATGTCCTATCTCCTGTCGAAGGACCTGAAGACGGCGGAGACCTATCTGCGCAAGGCGACCGAACAGCCGGGCGCCGACAGCGGCGTGCGCCAGAACCTCGCGCTCGCCATCGGCCTGCAGGGCCGCTTCCCCGAGGCCGAGGCCATCGCCCGCCAGGAACTCTCGCCCCAGCAGGCCGAGGCGAACGTCGCCTATCTCCGCTCGATCCTGTCGCAGCAGAACGCCTGGCAGAAGCTGGCGAAAGACGGCAAGCCGGGGAAGGCGACGGAGACCGGAACGAACTGAGCCTTTCTCCACGCAAAAGCCCCGCATCCTGGATGGATGCGGGGCTTTTGCCGTTTGGAGCATCAGCCGGAAAAAGCCCGTCTACATGCGATCGGCGACCTGGATGCCGGCGGGGCCGAGGATGACGGCGATCAGCACCGGCAGGAAGAACAGGATCATCGGGACAGTGAGTTTCGGCGGCAGGGCGGCGGCCTTTTTCTCGGCCTGGTTCATGCGCTGGTCGCGGCTTTCCTGCGCCAGAACCCGCAGCGCCTGAGCGATGGGCGTTCCGTAGCGGTCCGCCTGGATCAGCGCCTGCGTGACCGCCTTCACATCCTCGATGCCGGTTCGCAGGCCGAGATTTTCGAGCGCGACGCGGCGGTCCGGCAGGAAGGACAGCTCGGCCGTCGTCAGCACCATCTCTTCGGCGAGCGCCGGCGACTGCCCGGCGATCTCGTCGGCCACGCGGCGCATGCCGAGTTCCATGGAGATGCCGGATTCCACGCAGATGAGCAGCAGGTCGAGCGCATCGGGCCAGGCCCGGCGGATGGAGCTCTGCCGCTTGCCGATCGCATTGCTGATGATGATGTTGGGCAGGTAGAAGCCGATATAGGCGGCGATGATGACGCCGAAGAGCCGCATGGTGAACGGCCGGTCGGCAAAGGCTCCGAGACCGAAGACATAGAGGATCGCCAGAGCCAGAAAGACGAATGGCAGCACGAAGCGCGCGAAGAGAAAGATGTTGAGCGCGTTCTGCGACCGGTAGCCGGCCATCTTCAGCCGGTTGACGGTCTTGTCGTCCACCAGCGCCTTGCGCAGGTTCAGCCGCTCGACGACCTGCAGCACCGAGGTGTTGTTCTTCGCCCGCAGAGAGGCGCGCCCGGTGATCTCGTTGTTCAGCCGCGCCCGTTCGCGCGCGCGGATCTGCTCGCGCTCGGAGGCGACGGATTTCATGCGCTTCTGCAGATTGTCGCCTTCGAGGAAGGGGGCTGCCAGCGTGTAGATCGTGGCCATGACGGCGATGGAGACGAGGACCGCCACGATGGTCGCCGGCGTGAAAAAGTCCATCATGAGGCCAAATCCCTACATATCGAAGTTGATCATCTGCCGCATGACGAAGATGCCCATGCCCATCCAGATGGCGGAAATTCCCATGATCATGTGACCGCGCGGATCTGTGAACAGGACCATGATGTACTCGGGCGAGCTGAGATAGACGAGCAGCGTGACGATGAAGGGCAATGCCCCGATGATGCAGGCCGAAGCCTTGGCTTCCATCGACAGGGCCTGGACCTTCGCCTTCATCTTGCGGCGCTCGCGCAGCACCTTGGCAAGGTTGCTCAAGGCCTCCGACAGATTGCCACCGGCCTGCGACTGGATGGTGATGACGACCGAGAAGAAATTGACCTCCTGCAGTGGCACCGTCTGGATCATCCGCGTGCAGGCCTCCGGCACGGTCATGCCCACGCCCTGCGCATCGATGACCCGGCGGAACTCGGTCTTGACCGGCTCCTGCCCGTCGCTGGCGATGAGGCGGATGGCGTCGCTCAGCGGCAGGCCCGACTTGATCGAGCGCACCATGACCTCGAGCGAATTGGGAAATTCCTCGATGAACTTCTTGCAGCGCCGATTGACCAGGAAGCCGACGATCCAGCGCGGCAGACCGAGCGACGTGAAGATCATGATGCCCAAGGCGATCAGGAACGATCCGCCGACGAGCAGCGCCACGAGGAACGCGAACAGCCCGAGAATGCCGCTGAAGACGTAGAACTGCGTGATCGAGATCGACAGGCCGGCCTGGGTCAGGCGCACCTTGATGGGTGGCTTGGCGCGCGCCGATTTTTCCTTCTGCTTCTTCTGCAGGTCTTTCAGCGAGTCCTGAACCGACTTCCGGCGCTTGGACAGTTCGTTCATGCGGTCGCGGGCGGCCTTGATGTTGACCCGGTCCGTCTCGGCGGCCTTGATCTTGCGAAAGCGCACATTCGCCTTCTTCTCGTCCTGGATGCGCGAGAACAGGAAGCCGTAGCCGAGGCCGGCCGTCGAGACGGCGGCGAGAACGGCGATGGCGATGATCAAGGGATCGAGACCGAACATCGCCCTACTCCTTGTTCATGGTGTCGAGCGTGGCGGCGAGACGCTTGTCCTCGTTGAAATAGCGGGCGCGATCCCAGAAATGCGGCCGGCCGATGCCCGAACCCTTGTGGCGGCCGACGATCTTGCCGACGGCATCCTCGCCCTCGATCTCGTAGCGCATCAGGTCCTGCGTGATGATCACGTCGCCTTCCATGCCGACCACTTCGGTGATGTGGGTGATGCGGCGCGAGCCGTCGCGCAGGCGGGCGGCCTGGATGATGACGTCGATCGATCCCGCGATGATCTCGCGCACCGTCCGGGCGGGCAGCGTGTATCCGCCCATGGCGATCATCGATTCCATGCGGGCGAGGCACTCGCGCGGCGTATTGGCGTGGATCGTGCCCATGGAGCCGTCATGACCGGTGTTCATGGCCTGCAGGAGGTCGAACACTTCGGCGCCGCGCACTTCGCCGACGATGATGCGTTCGGGCCGCATGCGCAGGCAGTTCTTGATGAGATCGCGCATGGTGATCTCGCCTTCGCCCTCGATGTTGGGCGGCCGGGTTTCCAGACGCACCACATGCGGCTGCTGCAGCTGGAGTTCGGCAGTGTCTTCGCAGGTGATGACGCGCTCGTCGGCATCGATATAGGCGGTGAGGCAATTCAGAAGCGTCGTCTTGCCAGAGCCCGTGCCGCCGGAGATGACGACGTTGCAGCGGACCCGGCCGATGATCTGGAGCAGGACGGCGCCTTCCGGCGTGACCGCCCCGAAGCGCACGAGCTGGTCGAGCTTCAGCTTGTCCTTCTTGAACTTGCGGATCGTGAGCGCCGCGCCATCGATGGCGAGCGGCGGCGCGATGACGTTGACGCGCGAGCCGTCGGGCAGGCGCGCATCGCAGATCGGCGAGCTTTCGTCGACACGGCGACCGACCTGGGACACGATGCGCTGGCAGATCGACAGGAGCTGGGCATTGTCGCGGAAGCGGACGTCGCTTTCGATCGTCTTGCCGTTGACTTCGATGAAGGTCTGGCCGGCACCATTGACCATGATGTCGGCGATGTCGTCGCGTGCCAGCAGCGGCTCCAGCGGGCCGTAGCCGAGAACGTCGTTGCAGATATCCTCGAGCAGCTCCTCCTGCTCGGAGATCGACATGGCGAAGTTCTTGATCGTGATGATATCGTTGACGATATCGCGGATCTCTTCGCGCGCGCTTTCCCCATCGAGCTTGGCGAGCTGCGACAGGTCGATCGTATCGATCAGCGCCGAGAAAACCTGCGCCTTGGTGTCGTAATAGTCTTCCGTGCGGGGCGCGCGCTTGCGCGGTGCCGGAGGTGCAGGCTGGCGCACGAGCGCGGCCGCATCGCGGGCCGTTTCCGCCAGCACCGGAGCGGCGGGCCGCTCCATCACGGCAACGGCCGGCGGGGCCATGGCAGGCGGCGGACTGGCGATCCGGCCGGTGCTGTCGTTTCCGCGTTTACCAAACATGGCTGTCCACCTGATTGCGTCTCATCGTCGCGTTTCCTTCCAGGCTCAGCTGCGGCCGAGAAGGCCGAGCACCATGCCGAGACCCGCCTTCTTCGGCTTCTTGGCCGTCACCCGGCCCGTCAGCAGATGCGCCAGCTGCGAGAAGATCTCGGCCGTCGGAGCCTTCTTGTCGGTCTCGCCGATCATGCGCCCGCTGTTTGCCGCCGTGCCGAACAGCGCGGCATCGAAGGGAATGATCGCTGCCGCCTCGACTTCCAGCGACTCGCAGAAGTCGGCGACGGAAATTTCGGGCCGCTTGGGCATGCCCACCTGGTTGAGGACCAGATGCGGCGCCTTGTCGTTCGGGCGCAGCTTGCGGATGCTGTCGAAGAGGTTCTTTGCGTTGCGAAGATTGGCAAGGTCGGGAACGGCGGTGATGACGAGCTCGTCCGCCTCGCCGACGATGTTGCGCGTCCATTCGTTCCAGGTGTGCGGCACGTCGAGGACGGAGACCGGTGCATTGCGCTGGAGGATTTCGACCAGCGCCTGAAAGGCGTTTCCGTCGAAATCATAGGCGCGGTCGAGCATGGAGGGGGCCGCCAGCAGCGAGAGATGCTCGGAGCATTTCGTCAGAAGCCGGTCGAGGAAGACCTCGTCGAGGCGTTCCGGCGAGAAGACGGCCTCGGCCACGCCCTGCGGCGGGTCCTGGTCGAAATTGATGTTGGCCGTGCCGTAGGGCAGATCGAGATCGGCAAGGACGGTTTCGGTGGAGAACAGATGGGAGATGCCCCAGGCGCAGTTGTGCGCCAGCGTGGAGGACCCCACGCCGCCCTTGGCGCCGATGAAGGCGATGTTGCGGCCGAGTGGCTCGGCCTCGGGATCGACGAAGATCGCGGAGATCGCACCCATCAGGTCGGACATGGCGACGGGCGCCACCATATATTCGGAGATGCCGTTGCGGATCAGCTCGCGGTAGAGGCCGATATCGTTGTAGCGGCCGATGAGAATGACCTTGGTGCTGGGATCGCAGACCTGCGCGAGCGGCGCGAGCTCCTGCATGAGGACACCGGGCTCCGACGAGGTCTCGAGAATGATGAGGTTCGGCGTCGGCATGGTGGCGAACATGTTGGCGGCCGTCGCCACATTGCCGCTATTGATGCGGAAACCGACCTTCGCCATGCGCCGGTCCTGCCCGCAGCGCTCCAGGGCGCGCTGAACGGCATCCGTCTCGCAGAAGGCGTGGATGGAGATGCGGGGCAGCGGACGCAGGTGCTCGATGTCCTGCGGCAGGACGACGTCGGCATGGACCGGCGCCTCGCCGCTCAGGCTCTCGATCTTGTAATCAATGGCGCTCATGTGGTGCCCCGCGACGCATCAGCTGCGTCAGTTGTTCGTGATGGAAATCGTGGTGTCCGGCGGAGCTGTGCTGAGCCCCCTATAGTCTTCGATGACCTGGCCGCGCCGGGCGGCATCGATCGGCGATTGCGCCTGCGGCCCGAGCAGATCCGTGGGATTGGCGATCTGGGCTGCGAGGTTGGACTGGCTGGCGCAGCCGAAATTGCTCCAGTTGCGGTTCTCGGTCGTGTTGCTGACGAGGTCTTCCGGCCAGGCGCCGCAGGGGCCCGTCGAGGCGGTGATGGCGGTGAAGCTCAGGCGCACGGGTGCGGCATCGCCGCTGCCGGCCGCGTCGTAGCGGGTTTCCAGAAGCCGGTTTGCCGGAACGCCGGTCTGGACGAGGATCGCCCGAATGTCCCGGCGCACGGCCTCGACGGCAGCGCCATTGCGCGAGCCGCTCGGAAGCATGATCTGGACGACACCGTTGGCCGAGCCGCGATAGGTCTGGGCAAAGCCCTTGATGACCTCGCGCGTGCCGACGGGAAGCCGGCGGTCGCTGGAGGCGATGGGAATGTCGATCGCCCGCTCGCTTTCGCCCACGACGATCGGATGCCGGGTGCGGTAATCGTCGGGAATGGCGCCCGTCGACAGATCGTCGCGCCGGGCACAGGCTGCAAGGCTTGCCGCGATGCCGAGGCCGAGCAGAGCGATACGGGCAATGCGGGATGGAGACGGCATGGCCGAACGCCTTTCGAACGGGGGGAGCGCATTCACTGATGTCATGTCCGTTCCCGCCTATTTGTAAATGAAGCCGACATTGCCGTGATACTGCCCGACCGGCTGGGCGCCACGGTTGCCGTAAATGCGATTGACTTCGCCGAGAAAGAAGCCCGGAAGATCGGCGGACGGGTTGAAATTGTCGTCCGGCCGGGAGATCTGGTTGCGGGCGACGGGGCGCACGAGATAGGGCGTGGCGATGATGACCAGTTCGGTCTCGTTGCGCTGGAAATCGCGGGAGCGGAACAGCGTTCCGAAGATCGGGATCTTGGCAAAGCCCGGGACACCGGAAATGGCCTGGCGGATGTTGTCCTGAACGAGACCGCCGATGACGATCGAGCCGCCGGAGGGAAGCTCGACGCTGGTGGAGGCCTCGCGCTTGCGGATCGACATGTAGTTCTGGCCGGGAATGCCCTGATAAGTGCCGCTGACGACACTGCCTTCAAAGGTCGGTTCGGACACATTGGTCTCGATGTCGAGCGCAATGCGTCCGGGTCCGAGAACGACCGGCTTGAAATTCAGCTCGACGCCGTATTCGACGGTTTCGACCTTTCGTTCAAGCAAAGGCTTCTTCTCTCCCGTCGTCTTGTCCTCTTCCTCTGTCACTTCCTGACCTGCGGGAAGGCGGTAATCTCCGCCGACGAAGAACTTGGCGCTTTTTCCGGAGATGGCCGTCAGGCTCGGTTCAGCCAGCGTTCGCATGACGCCGGCCTGCTCCATCGCGTTGATGTAGCTGGCAAGCCCGATGGCGCCGTTGGCAATGCTGCCGGTGATGAGGGAGGATCCGGGATTGAGCGCATTGCCCAGATTGGCCGGGTTCTGAAAGGTGATCGCAGCGTTTCTGCCACTGACCGATCCCGAAAAGCCGAGCTGCTTGAGGATCTGACGCGAAACTTCCGCGACCGTGACCTTCAACATCACCTGATCTTCGCCGTCGATGGTCAGGAGGTTGACGATCTTCGATTTCTGGCGGTCTTCGGCGTAGATATCGGCATCGCCGTTGGTGCCCTGGGCGGTGATGTTGCGGGTCGTCGCCTCGCCGCCCTGGAGGAAGGCCTGCGCCAGTTCCACGACGCGCGTGGAGTCGAGCGGCGTGCGGACGGAGCCTGTGAGCACGATGTTGTCCGAGACGATCTCGACGTTGATATCGGAGTCCGGCAGGTAGCGGCGAAGATTGGACTGGAGCGTGGAGACGTCGCGCTCGATTTCCAGATCGAGGCTGACGATTTCCTCGCCGCCGGCGCCGAAGATGAAGATGTTGGTCTGACCGACGGACTTGCCGAAGAGATAGATGCGGCGGGACGTGCGCGTAACGGCATCGGCAAGCGACGGATCGGCGACGAGGATGTCATGGGCATCCGTCGGCAGGTCGATGACGACGGCCTTGTTGAGACCGAGCTTGATGGTCTTCTTGACACCGGGGCCACTGTCGACGATGCGCACGAGCGCACTGTCGGCGGCTTGTGCGACACCGGCGAAGCCCGGCAAAACCGGGACGGCCGTCACGGCCAGCGCCACGGCGAGAATGCCGGCGAGCGGTGCGCTGAGCTTTTTGCCGAACGTCATGGGGCTCTTTCCTCGGCTATCCATCATTGCATCGCTCCCGTCTTGGTCTCGCCGTCGGAGGAGACGATGGAGCCGGATTTGATCAGCTGGACGGCCGGACGGCTGCCGCCGGAGAGCAGGTAGTCGGCCGCGATCGTGTCGGGTTCCTGCGCGTCGGCGATCGAGCGCAGGGCGAGCGACAGGCGATCGGCCATCTGCTGGGCGACGGCGAGGACCTTGGCCTGGTCGGGCGTCAGCTCCAGCGTCGCGGTGGTCCCGAGGACGGTTTTGGAGCCATCGTCCTTCTCCTCGATCTGCTGGTCGACGGCGAGGATGCGAACGTTGCTGAGCACGGTTTCCGTGTTGAAGGTCTTGCCCTCGCCCTTGCGGACCATGATGACGTCGACGCGGTCGTTTGGCAGGATGAAGCCGCCGGCGCCGGTGGCAACCGTGATTTCGGTCGAAACCGCGCGTTTGCCGGCCGGCAGGATGGAGGAGAGGATCTGGCCGGAGGCATCGGCGATCTTTTCGGAGCGAACCGGCTCGCCATTGAGGAGCGGCAGACGAACAACGGACCCCTGCAGCTGGGTGGCCGCATCCGGGCGGGCCTCATCCGTGATGAAGCCATCGACGATTCCGGCCTTCGGCCAGGCCATCCAACGGATGGCATCCGCGCTGAGGCGCGCACCGACCGGCAGGCTCTTGGCCATGACGAGGACGTTGACGGTCGGCTCGCGCTCGATGACCGGCTCTGCCGTCTCGACGACGGTCGGCCCGGTAATGCTCATCGCCAGCAAGCCGGCAAGGCCGGCCGAAACGACCGCAACCGCCAAAATAAAAACGCGCGCCGGCTTCATCTGATGGACCGAACCCTTCCTTGATCACGCTTGGATCACATAGGAAAAGGCTACGGCGTAAAGGTATAATTAAGGTTAACGAAACCGAATCGACTATGCTTAACGGAGCGTTAAGACGAATGGCGCCGGTTGCACTTCAGCGCAAGTGAGCCAGCGCCAGCTGCATGAGGGGAGATTCCGGAAAGGTCAGGAAAGCACCGCAGCCGATGGCGACGCCGTACGGCACCTTGGAGCCATGAAAGAGCTGGGCGGGGACCGGAATGCGGTAAGCAAGAATCACGTTCTCACGGCTCCGCAAGAGAAGGATTGCAAAAACCAGAACGCCACCGAGGAAGGAAACGGCCACGAGGAAGGTGAGAAGGCTCATGTTCCAGCCGAACCAGACGGCGCTCGCCGTCAGCAACTTGGCATCACCGCCGCCCATGACGTTGAGGGCGAAGAGCGCAAAGCACACAGCGAATACCGCAAGGCCGGCCGCGAGATGGAGCCCGATCTGGGTCATGTCGAGCCCGGCCAGCGGGGCGATCAAGACGAAAGCGCCAAGCAGGATCGCGGAGACCCGGTTGGGAATCGTCATCGAGAGAAAGTCGGAACAGGCGGCAAAGGCCAGGCACAGGGGAAAAATGACGAAAATCGCAGCCTGAACCATCATAAAGACTCCGTAAGATGCCGATTTTTAACAGACGAGCGTTAACAAATGGCGTCGCGTCCTATTCCGAGGCGCGAACTTTTATTTGGCGTAGGCATGTCAGTGAGCTGAATACCAAAAGACCGCTCTTCTGTAGAAGAGCGGTCCTTTGAAGGGAACTGATCGAATATAGCGAGACGTATCAGCCGCCACCGCTCGTCTTCAGGCGACCGGAAATGTTGGTGAAGGTATTGCTGATCTGGTTCCCGAGGGTCGTTGCACCGGCAACGATCGCCAGAGCGATCAGTGATGCGATCAGGCCGTATTCGATGGCGGTCGCGCCGGACTCGTCCTTGAGAAAACGCGCGAAAACTGCGGTCATGTCATTTCTCCTGCTTGAATGTTTCGTGTTCAGCACTCCCTCCGACATGTCTCTGTCGGCCGGTTGCCATGAACTTACAGAACGCACATTTCGATCCGCTTAAAAAAGAACGTTACCGGAGAATGAATGGATCGGCACAACTTTGAGGGATGTCGCCAATCCTGGCATCTCTCTCCCGAGCCCTTAATCCTTCATTCACCAAAACCACGGATGCTGTGTCATCGGCATCACCGGATCCTGCAGCCTCATGGCCCTTCTCTCGTCTTCCCGCGTTTCTTCCCCTGCCCGTCCGCGTTCGCGCGCCATGCTGTGCGTGGCCCTGTGCCTGGCTGCGGGTGCTGGGGCGCCGGGTTTGGCGATCGCGCAGGATGCCGCACTGATGAACGTCTATCTCAACCATGCCCGGGTTCTCAAACTCGACCGCAGCGTCAGCCGGGTAATCATCGGCAGCGCCGAGATCGCCGATGCCACCGTTGCCGATGCGCAGACCATCGTTCTCACCGGCAAGGCCGTGGGCACGACCAACATCGTCATTCTCGACGAGAACGACAATCCGATCGTCGATCAGCGCATCCTCGTCTCGACGGACGAAGGCAACACGCTGCGCGTCTATCGCTCGACGGCCCGCGCGGTCCTCACCTGCACGCCGAGCTGCGAAGAGCACTCGAAGAAGTAGGCGGCGCCCGGCACGTCCTCCTCGCTACCCCCCGTTACGAAGTAGAAACGCTTTCTTGGTAAGCTGGCGTTCACGCGGGATATGGCGGGTACGATGGCGCTGACGAGACGGAACGACGGAGAGGATTGCGGGGAAGGCCGGACGGTTGCCGGCCGCTTCGCGCGCGATCGCAAGGGCGCTGCCGCCATCGAGTTCGCCATTCTCGTCATTCCCTTCCTCATGGTCATTTTTGCCTCCATCGAGACCTTTGTGGCCTTTACCGGCGAGCAGATCCTTGCCAATGCCACCCAGACCATGGCCCGCAAGATCCGCACGGGCCTGCTGCCGGCGACGATGAACCAGAGCGAGTTCCGCGCCGCCTTCTGCAACGAACTGACGGCCATGCTGAGCTGCTCGACGGGCGAGGTGGGAACACCATCCAAGCTGCTGATCGACGTTCGCAGCTATGCAAGCTTCAGTGATATTCCGATCGACATTCCGCGCAAGGGCAGCGACCTCGACGTCACCGGCTTCAAATACGCGCCTGGCGGCCCCGGATCGATCAACCTGATCCGCGCCTATTACCGCTGGACCGTCGTGACCGATCTCGTGCGTCCCTACATCACCAATCTGCGCCCGGCCGGCAGCTCCATGCCGAACGACTATCTGATGGCGACGACGGCCGCCTTCATGAACGAGAAATTCTGAGATGACCGGCGCGAACCGCACCACCCGCCCGCGTTCCCGTCTCGCTGCCCGGCTCCGCCGCCTGGCGCGCGACCGGCGGGGAACGAGCGGCATCGAATTCGCGCTGATCGCACCGATCCTCCTGATGATCTATCTCGGCGCGTTCGAGCTGTCCGTCGGCTTCAACATGTCGCAGAAGGTGTCGCAAGCCACCGGCACCGTCGCCGACATCCTCAGCCAGAAGACCGAGGTGACGCCGAGCGAACTCGACGGCATGAAGAACGTGGCGCTGAGCATCATGGCGCCTTTCTCCGTCAGCAAATACACGCTGAAGGTCTCGGGCATTCGCGTCACCGCACCGGGCGTCGGGGTCGTCGCGTGGTCGCGGGACGAAAAGGGCGGCACGCCCTATGCCGTCAATGCCACCGTGTCCGTTCCCTCCGATCTCACCGTGCTCAACACCTTCGTCGTCCGCTCGGAATTCTCCGTTCCCTATGAACTCATGCTGTTCACGCCGCCGGGGATGAAGGAGAATTCGCTGGAGGTCATGAACCTCGCGGAGAACTACTATTACCGCCAGCGGGTCGGCCTCGGGATCAGTTGCGCGCTCTGCAAGTAGGGACTGCCGCGCGCCAGGCTGCACGCCCGGTTTGCAAAACGGCAAGGTGCAGCGTATCTCTTGCCGAAAATGATCGGAGCCGGTGCGGGGCATCGATATCGGTGGCTGATCTGTCAGGAGAGTGTGGAACGTGCGGGCTTTTCTCTTCGTTCTCGACTCCCTCGGCATCGGCGGCGCGCCGGATGCCAGCGCCTTCGGCGACGAGGGTGCCGACACGCTCGGCCATATCGCCGAATTCTGCGCAGCCGGTGCGGCCGACCGCGCGGGACTGCGCGCCGGGCCGCTTGACCTTCCCAACATGGCCGCGCGGGGCCTCTTCCATGCTGCCCGCCTGTCGAGCGGCACCCTGCCCGCCGGCGTCACCCTTCCCGAGACCATCGACGGCGTCTATGGCGCGGCCGAGGAGGTGTCTCGGGGCAAGGACACGCCGTCCGGGCACTGGGAGATCGCGGGAACGCCGGTGCGCTTCGACTGGGGATATTTCCCCGCGACGGGCGACGCCTTTCCGGAGGCCCTGGTCGCCCGCATCTGCGACGAGGGCGATGTTCCCGGCATTCTCGGCAATTGCCACGCCTCCGGCACCGACATCATCGCGCGGCTCGGCGAGGCGCATCTACAGACCGGCCAGCCGATCTGCTACACCTCCTCGGATTCCGTCTTCCAGATCGCCGCGCACGAGGAGAGCTTCGGCCTTGAGCGCCTGCTGGACCTCTGCCAGACCGTTCGCCGCCTGCTCGACCCCTATAATATCGGGCGGGTCATTGCCCGTCCCTTCATTGGGCAGACGGCGCAGGACTTCGTGCGGACCGGAAACCGGCGCGACTATTCGGTGCTGCCGCCCGAGCCGACGCTGCTCGACCGCTTGACCGAAGCGGGCCGCACCGTGCACGCCGTCGGCAAGATCGCCGATATCTTCGCCCATCAGGGCATCGGCCGCACCATCAAGGCGAACGGCAACGAAGCACTCTTCGACGCCAGCCTGAAGGCGATCGAGGAGGCCGGCGACGGCGATCTCGTCTTCACCAATTTCGTCGATTTCGACATGCTCTACGGCCATCGCCGGGACGTGGCGGGCTATGCCGCGGCGCTGGAAGCCTTCGACCGGAGGCTGCCGGAACTCGACGCCGTGCTTGCGCCGGGCGACATCGTCATCCTGACCGGCGACCATGGCTGCGACCCGACCTGGCGGGGCACCGACCATACGCGCGAGCGGGTGCCGGTGCTGCTCTTCGGCCCCGGCATCGCCAGCCGCCCGATCGGCATCGTCGCCGGCTTTGCCGGGATCGGCGAGACGGTGGCCCGGCATCTCGGCATCGCGCCCGGCCCCCATGGAAGGAGTTTCCTGTGACGTTGCATCTCAAGAAGGCGGAACTGCACTGCCATATCGAGGGTGCCGCGCCGCCGGCGCTCGCCCTTGCGCAGGCGGACAAATACGGCGTGGACGTCTCCGGCCTCATCGAGGACGGGTCCTATGTCTGGACCGATTTCAGCGAATTCATCGTCTGCTACGACCGCGTCGCTTCGCTGTTTCGCACGGAAGAGGACTATGCCGCACTTGCGGAAACCTATCTGACGGAACTGAGCGCGGCGGGCACGATCTACAGCGAGATCATCGTTTCGCCCGACCATGGCAACACGATCGGCATCGGTGCCGATGCCTATCTCCGCGGGCTTGCCGCCGGCATCGAGGCGGCGAAGGCTGCAACCGGCATCGAGGGCCGGATGATCATCACCATCATCCGCCATCTCGGTGCAGAACCGGCCGAGCGCACCGCGCTCTATGCCGCCCGGCGGGACCATCCGCTCGTGACCGGCTTCAACTTGGCCGGCGAGGAGCGCATGTACCGGGTTGCCGACTTTGCACGCGCCTACGACATCGCCCGCGATGCGGGGCTCGGCCTCACCATCCATGCCGGCGAGATGGCGGGCGCCGACAGCGTCCGGGATGCACTCGATATCGTCAGGCCGTCGCGCATTAGCCATGGCGTGCGCGCCATCGAGGATGCCGACCTCGTCCGGCGGATCGCGGCGGAAGGGGTGGTGCTGGAAACCTGCCCCGGATCCAACATCGCGCTCGGCGTCTTTCCCGGCTTCCATGCCCATCCCCTGATGGCGCTGCGCGATGCCGGATGCCGCGTTACGCTGAATGCGGACGATCCGCCGTTCTTCCACACGTCACTCGCCCAGGAATACGACATCGCCTCCGAGGTGATGGGGTTCGGCGACGCGGAGATCGATGCCATGACCCGCACCGCCATCGAGGCGGCCTTCGTCGACGAGGACACGCGGGCCATACTGCTTTCGAAGCTCTGACCTTCGGCAGACGCCTGATGGCTGGGGACGGCGCCGCGGCGGACTTGCGGCGGCGGGTCTTTCCGTGGAAAAGGAAAGGGTTCCATCCGTCGCGGCAAGAGGCTTCCAGCATGACCAGCGTTACCGTCATCGACCACCCGCTCGTCCAGCACAAGCTGACGATCATGCGCAAGAAGGAAACCTCGACCGCGGGCTTCCGCCGGCTCCTGCGCGAGATCTCCACTCTGCTCTGCTACGAGGTGACGCGCGATCTGGAGCTGACGATGGAGACCATCGAGACGCCCATGCAGCAGATCCAGGCACCGGTGCTCGAGGGCAAGAAGCTGGTGTTCGCCTCGATCCTGCGGGCCGGCAACGGCCTTCTCGAAGGCATGCTGGAACTGGTGCCTTCCGCGCGAGTCTCGCATGTCGGCGTCTATCGCGACCATGAAACGCTCGAAGCGGTCGAATATTACTTCAAGGCGCCGGAAAACATGGCGGAGCGGCTGGTGATCGTCGTCGATCCGATGCTGGCGACCGGCAATTCCTCGATCGCCGCCATCGACAAGCTGAAGGAGCGCGGCGCTGTGAACCTGCGGTTCCTGTGCCTGCTCGCAGCCCCCGAAGGCATCGCCAATTTCCACGCCGTCCACCCCGACGTGCCGATCTTCACCGCCGCGATCGACAGCCATCTCAACGAGAAGGGCTATATCATGCCCGGCCTCGGCGACGCCGGCGACCGGATGTACGGGACGAAGTAAGGTTCGTTAACCCTCAGGCGCAAGAGACGGGGCAGGCCGCGCCGTCTTTGCGTCTTCTTAAAGACCCTGCACGATAGTTAGAACACCGCGCGTCATTCATGACACGCGGTGTTCTAACACTTTTAAGTTGCTGCATAATTTTATCGTTAAACCGATTTCGGTTTAGCGAATGATGCAGTAGGACGAACGTCCTTTCGCTGCGGAGTTGCGGGCATGATGAGCCGCGTGCTGATGATCGCCGGCCTTGCCGGTCTCTGCGCCTACACCCTTCCGAACCTGACCGGCCGGTATCTCGACCGGACGTCAACGCCCGAAGCGACGCTGCCGGCCAAGCCCGCCGCCGCCCCGGCGACGCCGGCTGCCGTCGGCGCGCGCGAGGTGGTGCTGCCGGCCGGACCGGGTGGACATTTCAGCGCGAACCTCGAAGTGAACGGCCGCAGCGTTCGCGGCTTGATCGATACGGGCGCGACCGTGGTCGCGCTCAACGAGAGCACCGCACGACGGGTCGGCCTCTCCCTCGCCACGCTCGACTATTCCATCTCCGTTTCCACCGCGAACGGCCTGGCGAAGGCGGCATCGGTGACGTTGAAGCGGATCAAGGTCGGCAGCATCGCCGTCGAGAATGTCGAGGCCATGGTGCTGCCGGATAGGGCCCTGTCCGACACGCTGGTCGGCATGAGCTTCCTCAATCGGCTCTCGTCCTTTGCCGTCGAAGACGGAGCCTTGAGGCTGAAGCGCTAAGCTCAGGCCGTCAGACGCGACAGGATGATCGGACGGGGCGCGGGAGCGCCGTCCTCGATCGTGTAGGCTGCCATGAACGCCGACGCGGCGTCTTCGGCGGCCGCATCATCGGCAGCGTGAACGCGGGCAAGGGCCTGTCCGGCCTCCACGCGGGTGCCGAGCGGCAGGATGTCGGAGAAGCCGACGCTGTGATTGATCGACTGGTCGGCGCGGGTGCGTCCGCCACCGAGCGCGATGACCGAGAGGCCGATGGCACGGGCGTCGCATGTGCCGAGAACGCCGGCACGGTCGGCAGCGATCGGCCTGATAACTGGTGCTGCCGTCAGATAGGCTTCCGGGCGCTCAACGAAATCCACAGGCCCGCCCAGTGCCGAGACCATACGGCCGAAGATGTCGAGGGCCGCTCCGCTTTCCAGCGCCCGCCGCGCCGCATCCTGGCTTTCGACCGGACCCGAGGTGACGCCGGCCACCAGCAGCATCTCGGACGCCAGCGCCATGACGACCTGCTCCAGCCGCGTGCCCTGCTTCTCGCCGCGCAGGAAGGCGAGGCAATTGAGGATTTCCAGCGCGTTGCCGACGGCATCGGCCAGCGGTTCGCTCATGTCGGTGATGAGAGCCGTGGTGCGCAGCCCGGCGCCGTTGGCGACGTCCACCAGCGAGCGGGCGAGGATCTCGGCCTCCGACAGGGAGGCCATGAAGGCGCCACTGCCGACCTTGACGTCGAGCACGAGGGAGCCGAGGCCGGCCGCGAGCTTTTTCGACAGGATGGAGGCCGTGATCAGCGGCACGGAATCCACGGTCGCGGTGATGTCGCGGATCGCGTAGAGCCGGCGGTCGGCGGGTGCCAGATCCGCCGTCTGCCCGATGATGGCGCAGCCGACGCTTTCCACGACACGGCCCAAGGTCTCCGCGGATGGCGCGATATGATAGCCGGGAATGGATTCGAGCTTGTCGAGCGTGCCGCCGGTGTGGCCGAGGCCGCGGCCGGAAATCATGGGCACGACGAGGCCGCAGGCGGCCAGGATCGGCGCAAGCATGAGCGAGACATTGTCGCCCACACCGCCGGTCGAGTGCTTGTCTGCGACCGGGCGACCGAGGGCGTGATAGTCGAGCACCGTGCCGCTGTCGCGCATGGCGACCGTCAGCGCCACCGTCTCGGCGCTGGTCATGCCGGAAAACCATGTCGCCATGGCGAAGGCCGCCACCTGGGCGTCCCCGATGGAGCCGTCGGCCATGCCGGCGACGAAGTCGGCGATCTCGCTCGGCGCAAGAGCAACGCGATCACGTTTGCGGCGGATGATTTCCTGCGGGATCATCGCCTCAATACGCCGCTGGCGCGGCAAGGGACTCGCGCCCCTCGATGACCGACAGGATATCGCCGAGTAGGCCCGACGCCCCGAAGCGGAAGGTGGAGGGCATCAGCCAGTCGGGACCGTGAATGGTGGCGGCGAGCGTCAGGTAGAGCCGCGCGTCGGCCACGGTCTTGACGCCGCCGGCCGGCTTGAAGCCCACCCGGCGGCCCGTCTCGCGGATGGCGGTCAGCATGATGTCGGCCGCTTCCAGCGTCGCGTTGACGGCGACTTTGCCGGTGGAGGTCTTGATGAAATCGGCGCCTTCCTGGATGGCGAGGTGCGAGGCGTTGCGGATCAGCCCGCGCTCCTTCAGCTCGCCGGTCTCCAGAATCGTCTTGAGAACCACGGTTTCCCCGCAGGCGGCGCGGACGGCGCGGATCATCTCGCGCACCGCCTCTTCGTCGCCGGCCATCAAAGCACGATAGGGAATGACGAGGTCGATCTCGTCGGCCCCATCGGCAATCGCGGTGGTGGTTTCGGCGACGACGTCATCCACTGGCAACTCGCCCGAGGGAAAATTGACGACGGTTGCGATGCGCACCGGGCTCGACGCACTGAGAATGCCGCGGGCTTGTGCCACGAAGCGCGGCCAGATGCAGATGGCGGCAACGGGCCCATGCGGCGTGCGCGCCCGCGCGCACAGCGCCTCGATGGCCTGAGGCGTGCAGTCGTCGCTCAGATCGGTCAGGTCGAGCAGGGACAGCGCGAGAGAGGCGAGCTGCCGGTTGCTGGCTTCCAGTGTCATAGGTGCCTCCCTTGGGCGGGTTCGGTCCTGATGCGGTAGAGGTTTTGGTGCCGTTTGGCAAAGCCAATCGGGGCCTCGCAAGCCGTGAGAGACTTGGGAACCTCGGAGGGGACGATCAGCCGATGGTGTCGGTGGCGAAGGAATGCGGCAGAAGGTCGGACAGGGTCACCGTCTTCCTCACCCCGGTCTCGTCGCAGAGATAGATCGGCGTGCCGGCTTCGGCAAATTCCGACAGGCGCTGGCGGCAGCCGCCACAGGGCGGGCAGAGCGGCAGTTTTTCGGCGATGACGGCGACTTCGAGGATCTTGCGGGCGCCACCCATGATCATGTGGCTGATCGCCGTGGTTTCCGCACACCAGCCCTCGGGAAAGGAGAGGTTCTCGATATTGGCGCCGGCATAGATCGTGCCGTCCTCGGCGCGAATGGCCGCGCCGACGGGGAACTTGGAATAGGGCGCATGCGCAAGCGCCATGGCCTTGCGGGCGGCTTCGAAGAGATCGGTCGCCATGGGATCAGCGCTCCTTGACATAGGGGACACCGCCGGCCTTGGGCGGCACGGCCTTGCCGATGAAACCGGCGAGCAGGATGACGGTGAGAATATAGGGCAGCGCCTGCATGAGCTGCACAGGGATCTGCCCGATCAGCGGCAGCGGATTGCCCTGCAGGCGGATGGCCAGCGCATCGAGGAAGCCGAAGAGCAGGCAGGCGAGCATGACGTTGAGCGGCTTCCATTTGGCGAAGATCAGCGCGGCGAGCGCGATATAGCCTTTGCCGGCCGTCATGCCCTTGACGAAGCCGGCGGTCATGGCGAGCGAAAGATAGGCGCCGCCGAGGCCCGCAAGAATGCCGCAGCAGATGACGGCGCGATAGCGCATCCAGACGACCGAAATGCCGGCCGTATCCACCGCGCCCGGATTTTCGCCGACGGCGCGCAGGCGCAGGCCGAAGCGGGTGCGGTAGAGGATCCACCAGGTGATCGGCACCATGGCGAAGGCGAGGTAGGTGAGGAAGAAGTGGCCGGAGATGAGATCGGCATAGATCGGCCCGATGACGGGAACCGGGCGGATCTCCTCGGCGAAAGGGAAGGTGATGGTCGAGAACCGGGCGTCTCCGGCCAGTGCCGGCGTGCGGCCGCCCTGGCGGAACCAGGCTTCGCCCAGAATGACGGTGGAGCCGAAGACGATGAAGTTGATCGCCACGCCCGAGACGATCTGGCTGCCGCGCTGGGTGATGGAGGCATAGCCGTGCACCAGCGACAGGAGGACCGAGATGAGGATGGCGGCGAGAAGCCCCGCCCAGACATTGCCGGTCACCGCGGCGACCGCGCCGGCGGCGAAGGCGGCACCCAGCATCTTGCCCTCAAGCCCGATGTCGAAGACGCCGGCGCGTTCGGTGAAGAGACCGCCGAGGGCTGCGAAGATGAGGGGCACGGAGACGCGGATGGTCGATTCCAGAACCGTCACCAGCATGTGAAAGACATCCATGGATCAGGCTCCCTTGGCGGCGGACGATGCCGATCTGCTGCTTGCGACAGAGGCGAAGATGCGCCCGATCGCCGGGCGGAACATGTTTTCGAGCGCGCCGGCAAAGAGGATGACGAGGCCCTGGATGATGACGATCATGTCGCGCGAGATGGTGGGCATCTCGAAGGCGATTTCGGCGCCGCCTTGGTAGAGCATGCCGAAAAGGATGGCGGCGGGAATGATGCCGGCCGGGTGCGAGCGGCCCATGAGAGCGACCGCGATGCCGACGAAGCCGGCGCCCTGCACGAAATCGAGCTGCATGCGGAACTGCTCGCCCATGATCGGGTTCAGCGCCATCATGCCGCAGAGCCCGCCCGAGATCATCATGGCGATGACGGTGATGCGCGCATCCTTGATGCCGGCATAGCGTGCGGCCGAGGGGCTATGGCCCATGACGCGCATTTCGTAGCCGAGCCGCGTGCGCCAGATCAGAAGCCAGCAGCCGAAGGCCGCGAGGAGGGCCAGCAGAAACGAGATGTTGAACGGCGCATTGCCGATGTCGAGCCCGAAGAGGCCGAGCAGCCAGTCGAGCTTCGGCAGCTGCCCGCCGGCCTCGAAGGTGCGCGTCTGTGGGGCCATGGAGCCGAGCGGCTTCAAGACGCGCGTCAGCAGGTAGACCATCAGGCTGGAGGCGATGAAGTTGAACATGATGGTGGTGATGACGATGTGGCTGCCGCGCTTGGCCTGCAGCCAGCCGGGCAGGAAGGCCCACAGCGCACCGAAGGCGGCCGAACCGAGGATCGCCAGTGGAAAGACGACGTACCAGGGCATGATGCGGTCGAGCCAGAGGCAGACGAGCGCGACGCCGATGCCGCCGACATAGGCCTGCCCCTCGCCGCCGATGTTGAAGAGGCCGGCATGCGAGGCGACCGCGACGGCAAGGCCGGTGAAGATGAAGGTCGTGGCGTAATAGAGCGTGAAGCCGATATATTCGCCGCGGCCGAAGGCGCCGTTGATCAGGTGGTAGGCGGCCTCCAGCGGGCTTTCGCCGACGAGCAGCACCACGAGACCGGCCACTAGGAAGGCGACGACGAGATTGACGAGCGGGATGAGACCGTATTCGGCCCAGCCGGGCAGTCTGGCGTAAGGGTTGCTCACCGGGCGGCCTCCATGCGGTTTTCGACGCGGTTTTCGACACCGGCCATCAACAGACCGAGGTCGCCCTCGCCGGCGTCGGACGTCCGCTCGCCGACGACGCGCCCGGCGAACATCACGAGGATCCGGTCCGACAAAGCGCGGATCTCGTCGAGCTCGACAGAGACCAGAAGGACGGCCTTGCCCTGATCGCGCATCTCGATGATCCGCTTGTGAATGAATTCGATGGCGCCGACATCGACGCCGCGGGTGGGCTGGCCGATGATCAGCACGTCGGGATTGCGCTCCATCTCGCGCGCCAGCACGATCTTCTGCTGGTTGCCGCCGGAAAAATTCGCCGTCTTCAGGCGCGGGTTCGGCGGGCGAATGTCGTATCTGGCGATCTTCTCCTCTGCATCCGCCCGCATGGCGGCGATATCGAGCAGGGCACCCTTCTTGTAGGCGGGATCGCGGTGATAGCCGAGAATGGCATTCTCGCTCTCCTCGAACTTCAGCACGAGGCCGACATGATGGCGGTCTTCCGGCACATGGGCGAGGCCGCGCGTGCGCAGCTCGGCCGGATCGGCAAGGCCGGTGACATCGACCGTGGAGCCGTTGAGTTCGACCGTTCCGCCGGTCGCGCGGCGGATGCCGGCGATGGCTTCGAGAAGCTCGGACTGGCCATTGCCCGCGACACCGGCAATGCCGACGATCTCGCCGGCCCGGATGTCGAAGGAAACGTCGTCGACCATGGTGACGCCGCGGCCGTCGCGAACCGTGAGATTGCGCACCGAAAGCTTGACGTCGCCGGGGCGGGCTTCGCCCTTCTCGACGCGCAGAAGCACGCGCCGGCCGACCATCAGTTCGGCCAGTTCCTCGACCGAGGTCTTGTCCGTCGCGCGTGTCGCGACCATCTCGCCGCGGCGCATGACGGAGACCTCGTCGGTCACCGCCATGATCTCGCGCAGCTTGTGGGTGATCAGGATGATCGTCTTGCCCTCGTTCTTCAGCTGCTCGAGGATACGGAACAGGTGATCGGCTTCCGGCGGCGTCAGAACGCCCGTGGGCTCGTCGAGAATGAGGATATCGGCCTTGCGGTAGAGGGCTTTGAGGATTTCCACGCGCTGCTGCAGGCCGACCGGCAGCTCCTCGATGATGGCATCGGGATTGACCTCCAGCGCATATTCCTTCTCCAGCCGCTTCAACTCGATACGGGCCTTGGAGATCGAGGCGTTCAGCACCGGGCTGTCCTCGGCACCGAGCATGACATTTTCCAGCACGGTGAAGTTTTCGACCAGCATGAAATGCTGGTGCACCATGCCGATGCCGCTTGCGATCGCCGCATTCGGGTCCTTGATCGTCAGCACCCTGCCATCGACGAGGATATCGCCGCGATCGGCCTGGTAGAAGCCATAGAGGATCGACATCAGGGTCGATTTCCCGGCGCCGTTTTCGCCGATGATCCCGTGGATCGTTCCCTTTTTGACGACGAGGTTGATATTTCTGTTGGCGTGGACAGGGCCGAAGCTCTTGTCGATGCCCCGAAGCTCAATCGCGATATCGCTCATGGCAGCCGCATCCCGTTCCCGGCACCCGTTGTCGGCAGGCCGTGCCGCCGGGTGCTTGCTTGATTGTCCGACCGCCCGCTTTAAGGAAAGCGGGAAGCCTAAGGCTAACATCGATCACGACGATCGGAAGCGCTAAATCAGCGGATCGGCTGTTTCGCGTTTGACCTGCCGCCGGGCGAACCCTCTATAACGAGAGCAGGCGATCCGCCAGCGACAAAGAGAGAATGACGATCATGACGAGCGACGAGACACGGATGACGGCCATCGAGGAAACGATCGCGCATCAGGCCCGCGTGATTGAGGACCTGTCGCAGCAGCTTGCCGAACAGTGGAAGATCGTGGACCAGGTCCGCTCGAAACTGGACCGGCTGACCGAACGGTTCCTGACGCTGGAGGAGACCTCGCTGGAGGCCCCGGCCAATACGCGGCCGCCCCATTACTGACACGCCATCGAGGGGCGTCGCCGGCCACATGGGCCGACGATGCTTTCCCGTATCGCGGATCGTCTCAATAGGCGCAGGTTTCGTCCGTCATGTAGTCGTGGACCTGGAGCGTGCCGGCGATGATGTCGGCCTTCGCCTTGTCGACGGCGGCCTGCATCTCGGGCGTGATCAGCGCCTTGTTGTTGTCGTCGACGGCATAGCCGACGCCGTCTTCCTTCAGGCCGAGATTGGAGATGCCGGCCTTGAAGGTGTCGTTCTTGACGCTCATGAAGCTGTCGTAGACGGCGACGTCGACGCGCTTGATCATGGAGGTCAGGATCTTGCCGGGCTGCATGGCGTTCTGGTTCGAGTCGACGCCGATGCCGAGCTTGCCGGCATCCGCTGCCGCCTGCAGGACGCCGACACCGGTGCCGCCAGCAGCGTGGTAGACGACGTCAGAGCCTTGGTCGAACTGCGACTTGGCAATCTCGCCGCCCTTGACCGGGTCGTTCCAGGCTTCCGGCGTCGTGCCGGTATAGGCTTCGAGAACCTTGACGTCGGCGCCGGTGGACTTGGCACCGCCGATATAGCCGCAGGCGAACTTGTGGATCAGCGGAATGTCCATGCCGCCGACGAAGGAGACGGTCTTCGACTTGGAGGCGAGGCCTGCGAGGATGCCGACGAGATAGGAGCCTTCCTGCTCCTTGAAGACCACGGACTTCACGTTCGGCTTGTCCACGACCATGTCGATGACGGCGAACTTGGTGTCGGGATATTCGGCGGCGACCTTTTCGAGCGCGGCGGCCCAGGAGAAGCCGGCCATGACGATGGGGCTGTTGCCGTCGCCGGCAAAGCGGCGAAGCGCCTGCTCGCGCTGCGCGTCATTGGCGATTTCGAACTCGCGATAGGCGATGCCGGTTTCGGCCTTGAACTTCTCGGCGCCGTTGAAGGCGGATTCATTGAAGGATTTGTCGAACTTGCCGCCGAGGTCGTAAATGACCGCGGGCTTGATGTCGGCGGCCAGCGCCGTGGCCGACATCATCGAGAGAGCAAGGAGACCGAGGAGGGTTTTCTTCATTGTGCAGCCCTGTTTGTTACCATGTGTTTTCTGGGTCCTCCCGCACGCTTCTCTTATGTCGGAAGCATGTCTGCGGAACCGGCCGCGCTTTTGTGGCGGGCCTGATTGGGGTGTATCCTTGCACGGGCTTTGGGAAAATACACCCGAAATTTTTCAACTGGTAAAACTTTCATCCTCCGATCCGCGAACGACGAGAACCGTGGCAATTCCTCTGCGGATGCGCCACGGTTCCTGTCGTTCACGGGTGATGCGAGCCCTCATGGGCGAGGATCAGAACGCCTTGCTGAGCTTCAGCGTGATCGTGCGGCCTGCTCCATAGCCGCAGGTGGAAACGCCCTGGCAGCTCTTCACGTAGTCCTTGTCGAAGAGGTTGGCGACATTGAGGGCGGCACCCCAGCCGTTCTTCTCGTAGCGGATGGCGGCGTCGGCAAGCAGCGCATCCGGCACTTTTCGGGTGTTCTCGTTGTCCGCAAACGACGTGCCCTGATAGCGCAGGCCACCGCCGATGCTCATGCCGTCCAGCGCGCCTTCGGTCAGCGCATAATCGACCCAGACGGCCGCCTGGCTCTTCGGCACGAGGTATGGACGGTTGCCGACGAGGGCCGGATTGAGATCCTCGGTGATCTCAAGATCCGTGTAGGAATAGGAGCCGAGCAGCGACCAGTGCGCGTCGAGATTGACCTTGGCTTCCAGCTCGATGCCGGTGGAGGTCACTTCGCCCAGCTGCTCCTGCAGGAAGTCCGGCCGGGTCAGCGCCACGTTTTCCTTGACGATCTGGAACACGGACACGGTGAAGAGGCCGTCGATGGCGGTGGGCACGTATTTCAGCCCGGCTTCGAACTGATGACCTTCCTCCGGCTTGAGAGCGCCGCCGAGATAGGAGGTGCCGATCAGCGGATTGAAGAAGGTGGCGGCGCTGACATAGGGCGTCATGCCGTTGTCGAATTCGTAGGCAAGGCCGGCACGACCGCTGAGCGCGCTGTCATGGTTGCGGTAGCTCGTGCCGATCCGCGCGTCGGACTGCGTATCCACATAGTCGTAACGGCCGTTGAGCGTGACGAGGAAGCCGTCTCCGAAGCGCATCTGGTCCTGCGCATAGAGGCCGACCTGCTGCAGGGTGAGAACCTGATCGAGGTAGACGCCGCTGAGGCCCGGCTGCGGCAGGCCGTAGACCGGATCGACGGGATCGATCGGCGTGGCGGCCGCCGGCCATGCCGGGACGGCCTGGACCTGATCGAGACGGTAGTGCTTGTAATCGATGCCGGCGAGCAGGTTGTGCTCGACCGGGCCGGTGTCGAGCTCGATCTCGGCGCGGTTGTCGACGGCGAAGCTGTCCACCTTGCTCGTATGCTCGAAGCCCACGCGGTAGAGATCGTAATAGTTCGGCGCCGCGGGGTCCGTCGTGTTGACGTAGCCGAACGGGTAGAACAGCACTTCGTGCTTGTCGAGGTGGCTGTAGCGCAGGTTCTGCGAGAGCTTCAGCCCGTTGTCGAACGTGTGCTCGGCCTCGTAGCCGATCATCTGCTGGTCGTAGCGGCCGGTGTCGAGATCGGGCTCCGAGAAGAAGGCGTCGCGGTCGATCTTGCCGAAGGGCGCGTTCACCACCGTGCCTTCGTAGGGCAGGAAGCCATTGCCGGTATGGCGCTGGTCAAGGCCGGAGAGTGTCGCATAGACGGTCAGGCTGGTCGCATCGTCCGGCTGGTAGCGGATCTGCGGCATGAGGAAGCCGCGCAGATCGTTGGCATAGTCGCTCTCCTGCTCGCCGCCGGCCACCTTGCCGGTGACGCGGTAGGTCACGGCATCGCTGACCTTCTGGTTGACGTCGAAGCCGAGGAAGGCATTGCCGAAATTGTTGATGCCGACCTCGACCTCGCGAACGGCCTCGTCCTGCGGGCGCTTGCGGATGAGATCGACGATGCCGCCGGGGGTCGCGCCGCCATAGAGCACCGATGCCGGGCCCTTCAGCACATCGACGCGCTCCAGCATGTAGGCATCCGTCTGGAAGCCGCCGAAGCCGTAGGAATAGAGATTGAGGCCATCGAGAAAGACGCCGGACTGCGTCGCGTCGAAGCCGCGAATGTAGAACCAGTCCGTATCCGGATCGGCGCCGAAGGGCTCGGTGGTGACGCCGGCGGTGTAGCGCAGCGCTTCGTCGATCTTGGTGACGACGCCGCGGTCATCCAGTTCCTTGCGGCCGATGACGGAGACCGACTGCGGAACGGCGGTCACCGGCAGCGCCGATTTCGAGCCCGCCGTCGTGTCGCGCGCGACGTACCCCTCGACCGGCCCCGTCGCCGACGCCTCGGTCGCCTGTCCGCCGCGCACGACGATGGCTTCGAGCTGCGTCGGCTGCTGGGTCTGGCCCTCCGGCGCCTGCGCGAAGGATGCCGATGCGCCGGCCGCACAGGCGATGGCTGCGGCCCCGGCGCGCCAGGCCGCCTTGCGATTTTTGTTCCGTGTCTCCGTCATGTCGTCACCCCATCTCGGCCACCCGGCGGAACGGCCCCGACACCTGTTCCCTCCGGCTCTATCACCCCATGAAGATGAGGCGTTTTCTCATGTTTCGCATAGCGCAAGGATCTGCGATCGGATTGATCCGTTTTGCGGATTTTGAACGATTCCGAGGCGATATTCTCGCCAGCCCCATCTCCGGCGGGACTGCGGCATATCCGCCACGCGGCAGAGGCGCTCCCGGATCAGCGGCTGCGCAGCCACCGGCCGGGCGTGGTGCCCGACATCTTGCGGAAAGCCCGGGTGAAATGCGCCTGATCGGCAAAGCCGGTGACGGCGGCGACCTCACTGAGGCTCGCCTTGCGGGCGGACAAAAGCGATTTTGCCTGCTCGATGCGCGCCTTCATCTGCCACTGGTGCGGCGGCATGCCGGTCGAGGCCTTGAAGGCCTGGCTGAAATGCGACTGGGAAAGGCCGGTGAGGCCGGCCAGCTCCTCCAGCCGGATCCCCCGCAGGCAGTGGGCTTCGATGAACTCGGTGGCCCGCCGCAGCTGCCAGGGCGCGAGCGCCCCGCGCAAGCGCCGGCTGGGCGGGGGAAGACGCATCAGCGCGATGAAGAGGCCGAGGGCCAAGCCATCGCCATAGAGGTCGTGCAACGGATCGGGATCGGCGCATTCGGCCGCCAGAAGGTCGGCCACGGCGATGAGGCGGGGATCGGCAAACATCAGCCGCGGCTGTTCGAGAACGAGGGGATCGAGCTCGCCGCCGATGCGCTGGCCAAGCGCGGCCATGTCGAAATGCAGATCGAGATGGCGGATCGCGCTGATGCCCTGAAGCTCGGCGCGCAGCTCCATGCCGGCGGGAATATAGGACAGGCGCCGGCAGGGCGCGTCGGGCAGGCCGTGGTCGCTGGCGGAGGCCGTGCCCGTCGACATCGGCGCCATGGACAGGCGCCGCGCGGGGTCTCCCAGCGTTTCCAGCACCACGAAGAGCCGGGGCGCGTCCGCCACGTAAAGCCCGCCCGCCAGCCGGGCGCACTGCACGTCCCAGAGGTCCGCAACGACGCCGGCATAGGTGCGCCGGTTCCAGGTTCCGATCACGTCGAAACCGGAAATCCTGTTGTTCATCCTGGGCTGGAAGGTCATCGGCGCTGTCGCGGCGTCCCGGCGGTTAAAACATGAAAGAGAATGTCATGTATTAGCCCGAAACGGTCGCGGACGCAATGGCCGGGCGATGGCAGGCTCTGCCGCCATCACTTTGGGGAAAGGCTTCGAGAGGTCGTGCCTCAGAGGGCCGGCACCGGGCAGCTCACGCCCGTGCCCCGCAGGCCGCAATAGCCATTGGGGTTCTTGGCCAGATACTGCTGGTGCTCTGCTTCTGCGAAGTAGAACGTGCCGGCCATCGCGATCTCCGTGGTGATCGGCTCGCGGTGCCCCGCCTTCTTCAGCTGGGCCTGATAGGCATCGCGGGCGGTCTTGGCTTCGGCAAGCTGCGCCTCGTCTTCGACGTAGATGGCCGACCTGTAGGTCGTACCGACATCGTTGCCCTGGCGCATGCCCTGGGTCGGATCATGCTCCTCGAAGAAGATCTTGAGGATCTCGCCGAACCCGACGACCTTGGGGTCGTAGACCACGAGAACGACCTCCGTATGCCCGGTCTGCCCCGTCGTCGTTTCCTGATAGGTCGGGTTCTTCGTGTAGCCGCCGGCATAGCCGACCGCGGTGACGTAGACGCCGGGCAGCTGCCACATCAGGCGCTCGGCGCCCCAGAAGCAGCCCATGCCAAGCAGCACGGTCTTCATGCCCTCGGGATACGGACCCTTGAGCGGCTGCCGGTTGACGGCGTGGTGCGTCGCGGTCGGCAAGGGCGCCTCGCGCCCGGGAAGCGCATTTTGCGGCTCGGGCATGGTGGTCTTCTTGCTGAAAAGCTCGGTCAGAAACATGTGATTCGTCTCCATTCCAGAATGGGTTGTTTATGTCGTCGAAATGTATGTCGCCGGCGGAACGGCGGCGAAGAACCGCGCGGATCGCGCCCTGCCCCTCCTGCCGGCCTTCACACCCCGCCGACCTTCACACAAAGGCATTGGGGGCATCTGGGGCATCTGGCAAAACGGCAGCCGGCAAAACGGTTTCAGGCCAGTCGCCGCCGGCGCGCCGGGCGGTACCCGGCCATCCAGAACAACAGCGCCACGACCAGAAAGACCGCGAAGGCCGGCTGCTGCAGACACCAGCGCACGATCGGCTGCAGCATGGCGAAGCTGCCGCCCGGACGCTCCAGCGCCTCGATCATCTCAAGCCCGGACGTGCTGATCGAGGCGACCGCAATCCCGAGCGGCGTCATCACCACGGCCGTTTCGGACACGGAGCGCACGGCATCCACCGTGCCGGCCAGAAGGGCTGCGAGAAGCGCAAGAACGCTGACGAGCCTGAAGAGAATTGCCATCACCCGTCTCCTCCCGTCCCTGGCGCCCTTGCTGCCCTTGCCACGGTCGCGCTGCCGATGCCGGGACCGGTTTTCTCGCCACGCAAGGCACGACATTGAAGGATAAGATAGGTTGTCCGCGCCCAAGCGCAATGGCACCATGCCGCAAGCCCTCCGCGGTATGGAGGGAAAGGCGTGTCGCCCCGTCGAAAAAACTGTCAGATTTCGGTTGATCGCTTTGAGATCATCGGTATATATCGCGCCGTTCGCAGGATTTTCCCGTCATAGGATTTTCGGCGAACCGTTGCACCCGATCGCGATCCCTCGCCATCCACGCAACAATCTCACCGCCCAAACCAGCGGTGACGAGATCTAAGGACAGGTGGCCGAGTGGTTTAAGGCGCACGCCTGGAACGCGTGTGTACGTGAAAGCGTACCGAGGGTTCGAATCCCTCCCTGTCCGCCATTTTCGAGTTCCAACTAATTGTTATTACTCAATATTCGTTCTTCAATCAGTTGACTTTCCCACTTTTATCCTCACTTCACTTTTCGGTCATTCACGTACATTAGCGAACCAAGCCAGCGCACAGCTCCACTGACGACGATGTTCGTCGTCAGTCTCATCGGCTTCCCCATGGTGATGCTTGTCGTCAGCGTCGAGAGTCTCTCCATCATACCCGGCCGTACAGACGAGAGGCTCGCCTTTCTGAACGGCTGATCGATGAGCGCGACGATCCTTGGTCGGGCTTGAGCCCGCGCATTATTCGTGTGATGCGAGAGAACGTCCGCACTGCTTTCTGCGGCTTTGATGTCAAGCGCGTCGCAGATTTCACCGATATCGATCTAGAGCGGTCGCTGACAAACGCTTTGCTGCAGGCCATGGGCCGTCGTCCGCGATCGATCGAGAAAGTGGATGCACGCCATCCCTTCGCCTCACCTCGCACGCGAGCAGCCTTGCGATAGCATCTGCTTTATCGGGCAGGGAGAGAGCTGCGGCCCCCGAGAGGACCGCAGCCTGTCGCTTCAAGCCTGGGGCAATGGAAGCGTGAAGCATTTCCGGCGAACGCGGGTTCACCGGAAATGCTATCGTCCCTTGTCCTTGCCGCATTATCCCATGTCGAAGCAACTCCGCTTCGACGGGACGGGCCCTAGCGCGACTTCTTGTAGAGTTTCTGGGCGATCTCGAACATTTCTTCCGGGGCGTAATCCGGGGTGAATGCCGAGGGGACGCCGACGAGCTGGTGGATCTTGCCGCCTTCCGGCATGCCGTCGACGACTTCAAGTTCGCCCGGCGGGTCGGCCGGAAGAGCCATTTCGCCATTGCCCCAGATGCCTGCCATTTCCTTGTAGTCCTTCGGGCTGAAGGTATAGAGGCGGCGGTGAGAGCCTTCGTCCAGATATTTCTGGCATTCCGGGATCTTGCTCAGCGGAATGTTCGGCGTCGGCAGAAAGTCCTTGATCTTTACGCCGGTGATCTTTTCCAGCGCCAGGGCATATGCATGCGCGTGGACGGAGCCGCGCACGAGGAGATAGCCGCAGACTTCGCGGCCGGTCGGATCCGTCAGGGTTTCATAGACGCGCAGCTTGTGGAGACGCGCGCCGCATTCCAGATGGAAATTGTGCAAAAGATCAACCACCACATTGCCGGTCGTCGTGATGAAGTCGTTGTTCCAGGAAGCGCCGTTGCTGTTGACCGGCATGGCACCGCCGCCACCTGACAGGAAGGCGGCTGCAAGCCGGATGTCCTTCATGTCTTCCCACGGCGCGCCGGAGATGTCGCCGCCATCGCCCGCGTCGCCATCCTTCTTGTCCGGACCGTTGGCAAGCATGGCGACGCCGTTGCTGACGAGCTCGACATGGCCGAGCTCCTCGGCCGTGATGCTGGCGACGAGGCTGTAGAAGGGCCGCAGCTTTTCCTTCGAGCGAAAGTTGAAGCTCTGGAACATATAGTTCCCCAGTGTCGACATCTCGCCGTATTTCCCGCCCAGCAGCTCCTGCAGGGCGGCCGCGGCATTCGGATCCGCCCGCTTGGGCGCAGGCAGTTCTGCCTGCAGTTGATCGACGCGCATGAACATTTCGGTCACCTTTCATTGGGAATGACACATCCGCAACTGAACGAGTGCTTCTCCGTTCCGTCCGCCACGGGATGTTCTTCCGAATGTCGGGCCTCATGCGTTCCGAGACCGCCGATCGACATCCGCAGTCTGCAGTTTGGCGATTCTCCAAATCGTGATATCCGACCGGCTTCGTGACAGAAGGGACAGATACCGTGAGCGAACAGACCGTGGCCGAGGTAACCGAGAAGATCTATGCATCGCTCCAGTCGGACAATGCCGACATCGACGACCATATTGCGAGCCTCAAGGCGGCGCTTGCCCGGGAAGGTGCGGCAGAGGCCGTGTTCGATCCCGCCAAGCTCGCGCAGAACAACCGCTCGGGCCGCAAGATGATGCAGGCCTATTTCCGCCAGCGCGGCGTCCGGGTCAGCTTCTCGGCCTGACGGGCAGCGGCGCGCCACGCCCAACGGAACCTTGTCCCGGCATTCCGCCGGAAACCAGAAGACCGTTGCCGGCAAGCGGCGTCAACCGCCGGGCTCATCACCCGGCTGCCGGGTTCCCTGCGGCTTGAACTCCACGAGGATCGACTTCAGTTCGATTTCGCGCACCCGGCGGGCGGCCTCGTCGGGGGTGACCCAGGCGAGCACGCGCTCGCCGCGCTCCTTGAAGTCGTTGCTGACGCTCTGCACCTCGATCTGAAAGAGATCGACGATGCAGGGTGCGACGTCGCCGTCGTTGAGCCATTTGAGATAGGTATAGCGGCCGATCGGCTTCTTGCGCGTGCGGCCGCGGACGCCGGCTTCCTGCCAGGCCTCGAGCGCTGCGGCGCGATAGGGTTTCTTCTTTTTCATCGGCCAGCCCTTGGGAATGGCCCAGCGCCGGCTTTCCCGCGTCGTGATCACCAGGATCTCGATCGCATTGCCGCTCCCGACATAACGAAAGCAGACGGCACCATATTGCTGGCGAAACGTGCCCTGGAACAGCTTTGCCGGCATGGTCGCCAGCTGCTGCAACAGATGACCCGCCTGGTTCGTCTGCTTCTTCGTAACCTTTTTGCGAAGTTTCATGCCGTGACGTCGTCGCTCTGCGTTGCTAGACGGTGCCGATACCATTTATGACAGTTTTGTGACACTTACATAATGGTGCAGGCCGACTGACATGATGAGCTTATTCCGAAAGCTGATGCCCCGTGAAGACCGGTTCTTCGATATGTTCGCCGCGCATTCGCGGCTCGTCGTGGAGGCCGCCGGGGCGCTGAACGACCTGCTGAACGGCATCGACCTCGAGAGGAACGGCGCGCGCATCATCGCGCTCGAGGATCAGGCGGATGCGATCACCCGCGAGGTGCTTCTCGCCGTGCGCCGCAGCTTCATCACCCCGTTCGATCGCAGCGACATCCAGGACCTGATCCAGTCGATGGACGATGCCATCGACATGATGCACAAGACGGTCAAGACCATCCGGCTGTTCGAGCAGACGGAATTCGACCCCGTGATGCGCGAGATGGGCGGCGAGATCGTCAAGGCGGCCAATCTGATCGCAGAGGCCATCCCGCTGCTCGACAAGGTCGGGGCCAATGCGCAGCGGCTGAGCACCATTGCCGAGGACGTGACCCGGGTGGAGGGACGCTCCGACGAACTGCACGAGATGGGCCTCAAGGAGCTCTTCCGGCGCCATGGCGCGTCCGGCAATGCCATGGCCTATCTGGTTGGGGCCGAGATCTACGGTGAGCTGGAAAAGGTGGTCGACCGGTTCGAGGACGTGGCCGACGAGATCAGCGGCATCGTGATCGAGAACGTCTGATGGACGCTTCGCTGGCTTTTCCGCTGCTGGTCGGCCTCATAGCGATCGCCCTGTTCTTCGACTTCCTGAACGGGCTTCACGATGCCGCCAATTCGATTGCGACGATCGTCTCGACGCGCGTGCTGCGGCCGCAATATGCCGTCCTCTGGGCGGCCTTCTTCAATTTCATCGCCTTCCTGTTCTTCGGCCTGCATGTCGCGGAAACGCTCGGCACCGGCATCATCGATCCCGGCATCGTCTCGCCGCTGGTGATCTTCGCCGCGCTGATGGGGGCCATCGTCTGGAACATCGTCACCTGGATCTTCGGCATTCCCTCGAGTTCCTCGCATGCGCTGGTCGGCGGGCTGGTCGGGGCGGGGCTGAGCAAGGTCGGCTTCTCGTCGATCGTCTGGAGCGGGCTCGGAAAGACGGTCGGCGCGATCTTCCTTTCGCCGGCCATCGGGTTCTTCCTGGCACTGGTGCTCGTTCTCGCGGTCTCCTGGATTTTCGTGCGCCAGACGCCGTTCGCCGTCGATCGCAGCTTTCGCGTCCTGCAGTTCATCTCCGCTTCGCTCTACTCGCTGGGTCACGGCGGCAACGACGCGCAGAAGACCATGGGCATCATCGCCGTCCTGCTCTTCAGCCAGGGCTATCTGGGATCCACCTTCTACGTGCCGTTCTGGGTGGTCATCACCTGCCAGTCGGCCATGGCGCTCGGCACGCTGTTCGGAGGCTGGCGCATCGTGCACACCATGGGCTCGAAGATCACGCGGCTGAACCCCATGCAGGGTTTCTGCGCGGAGACGGGCGGGGCGCTGACCTTGTTCGGGGCGACATGGCTCGGCATTCCCGTCTCCACCACGCACACCATCACAGGTGCGATCATCGGCGTCGGCGCCGCCCGCCGCGTCTCGGCCGTCCGCTGGGGCCTTGCCGGCAACATCGTGATCGCCTGGATCGTCACCATGCCGGCGGCAGCCCTCATCTCGGCGGCGTTCTACCATCTGGGCTTGTTGTTTGCATAAGGCCGACGACGTCGGTCGGGGCGTCAGCCGCCAGCCGATCCGCTGGTCCGGTGGCCGTCGATATCGATGCCGATCTGGTCGCGGCCGCGCATCTTGGCGGCATAGAGGGCGAGATCGGCGCGCCGATAGAGATCGGCCGGATCGTCGCCTGCCTGGGCGCTGGCAAGCCCCGCGGAGAAGGTGTAGCGGAAGCTGACCTGCTCGCGCACCGGGCGGGACTGCCGTACCTCCGCCAGCATGCGGCCGATGATCGCCTCCGCCTCCCATATCGTGGTGTTCGGCAGGACGAGAACGAACTCTTCGCCGCCGACCCGCCCGAGAACGTCCATCTTGCGCACGAGGCGCTGGATGGTCGCGGCGAAATCCATGAGCACGGCGTCGCCGATGCTGTGGCCGAAGCGATCGTTGATATATTTGAAATTGTCGATATCGAGAACGGCGACGCATCCGACCGCGGCCGTCTGCCGGGCCGGCAGCGAAGTCTCGGCCGGGGCTGTCTTCACGAGGGCCTGGAGCTTCGACATGACGAAGCGCCGGCTGGCGATGCCGGTCAGCTCGTCGGTCTCGGCGGCTTTGATCGCCATGTCGCGGGCCTGGCGCAGCTCGCGCTCGTCCGGCCGGAGCGAGGTGATGTCGGATGCCACGCAGAGCATCCAGCCATCCGGCTGCATGGTTTCCGTCATCCAGAGCCAGCGGCCGTCGTGAAGATCGGTTTCGAAGGCGCGGAAGCCGGTCTTGCCCCGCCGCCCGAGAACCGAGCGCAGCCAGACATCGAAATCCTCGGCCGAGATGACCGTGCCGCGCCGGGCGGCGAAATTCCGGCGCATGAAGTCGGACCAGAGGAGACGCTCGCCGTCCTCGAGATGCCAGGCCGCACGAAAGGCGGAATTGGCAAAGCGCAACCGGTCGTCCTGATCATAGACGGCAACCATGACGTCGGTGGCATCCATGAGCTGCGACAGATGCAGCGTTGCTTCTTTTTCGACCAAGGCTTTCGATCCTCACCAAAGGGAGACGACCGTGATTACAGGGCGCTCGTGAACAAAAGATCAAGCGCCTTTGCGATCCCGCGTGAATATGGCCGCATGCCGAGAGAGGAGGGCGATGATCGTTTCCGCGGAGCGACGGCATTTCGCCGGGAACTTTCGGCGGCATCCCCGGTTGCGAGCCTATCGGCGACAGGCCGTTGGGAGTGCGCGTTCGCATGGCAAGATACTACTTTCAGATCGTCGAGCGGAATGCGGTCCTGGACGATCTGGAGGGTGCAGAGCTCCTGTCGCTTCAAGATGCGAAGCGGGAAGCCGAGCGGGCGATCAGGGAGATCGCAGCCGAACATCTGCAGACCGAAAGCAGGCTCGAACTGACCTCGATCCAGATCCGGAACGAGACCGGGGAGACCGTGGCATCCGTGACCTATGACGAGGCGATGGAGGATATCTTGCCGTAATGCGCAGGCCGAAAAGGGCTTTTTCCGCACGCTCCCTGCGGCGTTCGACCCACCACCGCATGTCGTCACCGACCATCGTGCCGTTTCGGGTCGAGCCGTCGCTCATCATACGTTGACCGACACTTTTTTTCAGAGCATCCCCCATCGACATGAAGAACGGCCTTCTCGCGTCCCTCTCTCCGCCCGATCTCGACATCCTGCTCGCAAACCTCGAGCCGCTCGACCTTGCGCATGGCCAGATCCTGCACCAGCCTTTCGAGAAAATCTCTCACGCCTATTTCTTTCTTGGCGGTCTCTCCTCGGAGGTGATCCGGGATTCCGGCGGACAGCGGGTCGAAATCGGCTGCATCGGTCGGGAAGGCCTGTCGGGCCTGCCGCTGCTGCTGGGCGTCGGCGAGGCGCCGCACCAGGCCTTCATGCAGATCGGCGGGCCGGCGCTGCGCATCCGCGCGGAGGCGTTCGAACGCATCCTGCGGGATCATCCCGCGATCCGCAGCGCCCTCCTGAAGTTCGTCCATATCTTCATGATGCAGGTGGCCTCAACGGCGCTTGCGGATGCGCGCTACACGATCAACGAGCGGCTGGCACGCTGGATCCTGATGGCGCATGATCGCACCGGCGACGACGACCTGCCGCTCACGCACGACTTTCTCGCGCTGATGCTCGGCGTTCGCCGGCCTAGCGTAACGACGGCGCTGCACATCCTGGAAGGCAAGGCGCTGATCCGCTCCAGCCGCGGCACGGTGACACTGCGCGACCGCCAGGGTCTTGAGCGCCTTGCAGGCGGCTCCTACGGCTTTGCCGAGGCCGAGTACAGGCGCGTCATCGGCTGACGCGCCTGTACTCGGCTGACGCGCCTCTCGACCTTCAGTGCGGAAGGGCCATCGGCCCGAGGGCTGGCTGGGCCAGAGCCTCGAAGCTCGGTCGCGCGAAGAAATAGCCCTGCATCAGGCGCACACCGAGATCCTCGAGTGTCCGGGCCTCGCCCTCGGTCTCGATGCCTTCGCACAGCGGGGTGACGCCGAGATCGTGCAGCATGGAGACGGTGTGGCGCACGATCGTCCGGCGCACCTTGTCGGTGTCGATACCGCGGATGAGATCCATGTCGAGCTTGGCGATATCGGGCTGGAACTTCGCCAACAGCGCCAGCCCCGCATGGCCGGCGCCGAAATCGTCGATCGCGGTGCGAAAGCCCATCTCGCGATAGGTCTTCAGGATGTTGAGAAGATGGGCCGTGTCGAGGATCTCGCCCTCGGTGAATTCGAAGATGATGTTCTTCGGCGGAAATTTCGTTCGGGCAGCGGCGGCCAGCGTCAGGCGGATACAGGCGCGCGGCTCGTAGACGGCATTGGGCAGGAAGTTGATCGATAGACCGACATCGCTCTGGGCGCCATAGAGCTGCGCGGCAAGCTCGATGGCCTTGACCCGGCACTGCTGGTCGAAGGCATAGCGGTTCTGGTCATCGATAGCCGACAGGACCGTGCCGGCGCCTTCGCCGGCGGTACCGCGCACCAGCGCCTCATGCGCGAAGGTGGTCTTCGACACGACATCGACGATCGGCTGGAACGCCATGGAAAACGGAATGTGGAAGTCGGCGCCGTCGCGACATCCCTGGCAGCTTGCTGGCATCGAACTCTCCAACTGTCTCTGCGCTGGATAAGACGCTACCCGTGTAAACGCGACCTTAAGATGTGCCCGCAAAGGGCGGATATCTGCCGGTCGGTCCGATTCCGGACGAAACGTCGCGGCGGAAACCGGGCTGTGCCCTGGAACCCGCCTGCCCTTTTGCGGGTTTGGTCTCTACCTCACAGGAGACGGACGACATCATGGCAGAACGACAGGGACCGGCCCTCAAGAAGATGACCACCTTCGTCATCACCATCCTCATCGCCGGCGCGGTGCTCGCCGGCGTCTATCTGTTCGTGTCCAGCCCGGGCGAAGTGCGCGACCAGCCGCCAGCCGGGGCGGCGACGGATCAGCAGACGCCGTGAGGCGTCCGCGCTGACCGCTCAGACGATCCCACCACCGCCGGCGCGGGCCGCGGGGCGCTCGGCGCCGATCCGCTTGCGGTAGCCGCTCGCGCGATAGGCGCCGATCGGATCGATGGCGCCGCCGTCGCGGCGGCGGGCTTCGGCGAGAATTGTCTCGACATCGGTGCGGAAGGCCCGCTTCAGCGTGTCGGACGCCATCAGCGCATCGTTTTCGTCCTGATAGCCGTCCAGAGCCTCGCGATCGACAAGCAGGGCCTGCGCGTAGGCGCGACGGATCTCGTTGGCGCTGGAGATCAGGCTTTCGATCGGGTCGGTGACATTGTGCGACTGGTCGATCATGTGGGCCGGATCGAAATCCTTGATGCCATGGTGCTCGGCATCGACCAGTTCGTTGAAGACGAGGAAGAGCCGGTAGGGATCGACCGAGCCCGCATCGAGATCGTCGTCGCCATATTTCGAATCGTTGAAGTGGAAGCCGCCGAGCTTGCCGAACTGGGTGAGCCGGGCAACGATCATCTCGATGTTGACGTTGGGCGCGTGGTGGCCGAGATCGACGAGGCATTGGGCCTTGGGACCAAGCGTCGAGGCGATGAGGTAGCTCGTGCCCCAGTCCTGCACCACCGTGGAATAGAAGGCCGGCTCGTACATCTTGTGTTCGGAGAACAGGCGCCAGTCGTCCGGCAGGGCGGCGTAGATGTCGCCCATCGAGGCGAGGTAGCGCTCGAAGCTGCGGGTGAAGTGGCTCTGACCGGGGAAATTGGAGCCGTCGCCGACCCAGACCGTCAGCGCCTTCGAGCCGATGGCGCGGCCAATCTCGATGCAGTCCAGATTGTGCTCCACGGCCTGCGCCCGCGTTCCCGCATCGGCATGGCTGAGCGAGCCGAACTTGTAGGAGAGCGCCTGCCCTTCCGCATCCGAGAAGGTGTTGGAGTTCATGGCGTCGAAATGCAGGCCGTAGGCTTCCGCTGCTGCCAGAAGCTCGGCCGGGTCGGCCTTGTCCCAGGGAATGTGCAGGGAGACGCCGGGGGTGGCGCGCGTCAGCTCGTTGATGACGGCGCAGTCCGCCAGCTTGTCGAAGATGCCGCGCGGTTCGCCGATGCCCGGGAACCGGGCAAAGCGCGTGCCGCCTGTGCCGACCCCCCAGGAGGGAACGGCGACATGAAAGGCCGAGACCTTCCGCGTCACCGTTTCGATGTCGATGCCCCGGCGCGACAGGTGCTCGCCGAGGGCCTGATAATCCGCAGCCTGCGACGCGGCGCGGCTTTGATTGTGCGCGGCGACGAGGTCGGGCGCGATACGATAATCGGTCATGATGGTCTCCTCCCTCCTCAACTCTAGCGCGGAAAGCTCTGCGCGTTGCCGCCATCGACATTGATGATGTTGCCGGTGGATTTGGCCGACAGGTCGGAGGCGAGGAAGTAGATGGCTTCGGCCACGTCCTCGGGCAGGATGTTGACCTTCAGCAGGGAGCGCTTGCGGTAATGTTCTTCCAGATCGCTGACCTCGATCTTGGAGGAGGCCGCACGCTGCTCGCGCCACTCGCCGTCCCAGATCTTGGAGCCGCGCAGCACCGCATCGGGATTGACCGTGTTGACGCGGATGCCGCCTTCCGCGCCTTCGAGCGCCAGGCACCGGGCAAGGTGGATCTCGGCGGCCTTGGCGGTGCAATAGGCCGAAGCATTCGGCGAGGACGCAAGGCCGTTCTTGGAGGCGACGAAGACGACGTTGCCGCCGAGCTTCTGGCGACGAAACAGGCGGAAGGCCTCGCGCGAGACGAGGAAGTAGCCGGTCGCGAGGATGTCGATGTTGCGGTTCCACATGGCGAGGTCCGTCTCCTCGACCGGTGCGGAGGATGCGATGCCGGCATTGGAAACGAGGATATCGATGCCGCCGAACGCGACCAGACCCTGCGTGAAGGCCTCGGCCACCTGCTGCTCATCGGTGACGTCGAGCTTGACGCTGCGCACCGCATCCGCACCGAAGCGCTTGGCGAAGTCGGCCTGCGCGCCGTCGAGCGCGGTCTGATCAATATCGGCGAGCACGACGCACGCGCCCTCCGCGATCAGGCGGGTCGCCGTGGCCCGGCCGATGCCGCCGGCGCCGCCGGTGACGAAGGCAACGCGGCCGGCCAGGCTCTTCGGCTTCGGCATGCGCTGGAGCTTGGCCTCCTCAAGCAGCCAATATTCGATATCGAAGGCCTCCTGTTCGGGCAGGCCCTGATAGTCCGACACGGTGGAGGCGCCGCGCATGACGTTGATGGCGTTGACGTAGAACTCGCCGGCAATGCGGGCCGTCGCCTTGTCGCGCGCAAAGGAGAGCATGCCTACGCCGGGAATGAGGAAGATCACCGGATTGGGATCGCGCATGGCGGGCGAATTGTCGTGGCGGCAGGCCTCGTAATAGCGGGCGTAGTCGGCGCGGTAGGCGTCGAGCGCCGCATCGAGACCGGCGACGACCGCGTCGAGGCTGCCATCGGCGGCAGGGTCGAAATCGAGGATCAGCGGGCGGATCTTGGTGCGCAGGAAATGATCCGGGCAGGAGGTGCCGAGCGCGCCGAGGCGCTTGAGGTCGGCCGAATTGACGAATTCGAGCACGGCGACCTGATCGTCGAAATGACCGAGCTTGCGCTCCTCCCGGCCGATGCGGCCGCGGATTTCCGGCATGAGGCGCGCGGCGATCGCGTGGCGTTGCGCGTCTTCCAGGCTGGTCGCGACAGAGCCGCCGAAGACGGTCTTCCCCTCGGTTTTCGTCGCGAGCCAGTCGATGGCGCGGTTGATGATGTCAAGCGTCAGCTCGTAGCAGGCTTTGGCATCGTCGCCCCAAGTGAAGAGGCCGTGGCTTTCGAGCACGACGCCCTTGGCGTTCGGGTTGGCGGCGACGAAGGCGGCGAGGTCGAGACCGAGCTGGAAGCCCGGACGGCGCCAGGGGAGCCAGCCGATCTCGTCGCCGAACACCTCTTTCGTCAGTTCGCGCGAGTTCTTCGACGCGGCGATGGCGATGATCGCGTCGGGATGCATGTGATCGACATGGGTAAAGGGCACGAAGCCGTGCAGCGGCGTGTCGATGGACGCGGCGCGCGGGTTGAGCGCGAAGGTGCAATGCGGCAGGAAGCCGACCATACGGTCCTCGTCCTCGACGCCCCTGTAGATCGTTTTCAGCGCGTCCAGCTTGTCGAGATAGAGCGTGGCGAAACCGTCGATCTTGATCGTGCCGACGTCGCCGCCGGAGCCCTTGACCCAGAGGACGCGCACGGGCGCGCCGGTCAGCGGGTCGGTCTCGGTCACCTTGGCGGAGGTGTTGCCGCCGCCGTAATTGGTGATGCGCTTGTCGGCGCCCAGCAGGTTGGAGCGATAAAGAAGCTTGCCCGGCTCATCGAGAGCGCTCGCGATCGCATCGTCCCAACGGCTTTCGAGACGGTGGCTCTGTTCCGACATGTCATCCTCCCATGGTATCGGAACCCTTGCGTCGAACGCAGGTCGGCCCCGTCTTGCCAACGATATCGCGCAGACGAACCGACCGTGTCAATCATATTCGATCATAAATGTTCATGCTGCAGCGCACTCTTAAAATTTTTGATCGTTATTGATTGACAGTCCCTGCTGAATTCGCATAACTCGCTGTCGAGGAGACACCCATGCACGAACGCGAACGCCACCGCATCATCTTGAGCGCCGTCCAGGAAAAGCCTGTGGTGACGGTGCAGGATATCGCGGAATTGACGGATGCGTCGGAGGCGACCATTCGCCGCGACATCGCCTCGCTGCATGTTCAGGGGAAACTTCGCAGAGTGCGCGGCGGGGCCGAAGCCGTGCATCCGCCGCAGATCGGCAATCTCGCGGCACGCCCCTTCAGGGTTTCCGAATCGATCAACTCCGATAAAAAGCGCGCAATCGCCCGCATGGCCGTCGATCTCTGCGAGGAAGGCGACGCCGTCATCATCAACGGGGGGACGACGACCTTCCAGATGGTGCATTTCATGGCGGCCCGGCGGCTGCAGGTCATGACCAATTCGTTCGCGATCGCCGAGCACCTCGTCAAGCACTCCAAATGTACGGTGACGGTGCCCGGCGGCACGATCTATCGCGACCAGAGCCTGATCCTGTCGCCGTTCGAAAACGACGCCATTCGCAATTTCTCCGCACGCCGCATGTTCGTCGGCGCGCAAGGGGCCAGCGCGCTCGGCATCATGGAGTCCGACGCCCTGGTGATCCAGAGCGAGCAGCGTCTGATGCGACAGGCCGACGAGCTCGTCGTCATGATCGATTCGGGCAAGTTCGCCCGGCGGTCGAGCCTCATCCTCTGCCCGCTCGAAAACGTTTCCACCATCATCACCGACAGCGCCGTGTCTGAGGAGGCCGTGCGCATGGTGGAGGCCGCGGGAGTCAAGCTGATCACGGTTGCCGTGTCGGCGTCGGATACGAAGGATCATACCGCATCGGTCGCATGAGCGGCCGGGCACTTATCGTCAACTGGGAGGAAGACAGCATGAAACTCGCACAAAAGCTTGCCATCGGGGTGGTGTTCGCCATGGCCGCCTTCGGCTCGGCCGCGCACGCCGCCGAGGTCAAGATCGGCCTCGTCGTCAAATCGCTCGGCAACGGCTTCTTCGAAGCCGCCAACAAGGGCGCACAGGAAGCGGCCAAGGAACTCGGCGATGTCGAGATCATCTATACCGGCCCGACCTCGACGACGGCCGAAGGCCAGATCGAGGTGATCAACGCGCTGATCGCCCAAGGCGTCAACGCCATCGCCATTTCCGCGAACGACCCCGACGCCGTCGTACCGGCGCTGAAGAAGGCCGCGCAGCGCGGCATCAAGGTTATCTCGTGGGATTCGGGCGTGGCACCGGAAGGCCGCATCCTGCAGCTGAACCCGTCGTCCAACGATCTTATCGGCAAGATGTGCCTGACGCTCGTCAAGGACCATCTCGACGGCGGCAAGGGTGACTTCGCCATTCTTTCGGCCACGACGACCTCCACGAACCAGAACATCTGGATCGAGGAAATGAAGAAGCAGCTGAAGGACTTCCCCGGTCTCAATCTCGTCACCACCGTCTATGGCGACGACCTTTCGGACAAGAGCTACCGCGAAGCCCAGGGCCTCATGACCTCCAACCCGAACGTCAAGGTCATCGTCGCCCCGACCACCGTCGGCGTGCTTGCGGCGTCGCAGGCCGTCAAGGATGCCGGCAAGATCGGCCAGGTCTACGTGACCGGCCTCGGCCTTCCCTCCGAGATGGCCGGCGCCATCAAGTCGGGCGCGACAAAGGAATTCGCGATCTGGAACCCGATCGATCTCGGCTACTCCGCCGCCCAGATCGCCTACCGCCTCGTCAAGGGCGACACGGACGGCGCGCCGGGCTCGGAGATCGAGGCCGGCCGCATGGGCAAGATCAAGGTCGGTGACAATGGCGAGGCCGCCATGGCCGATCCCTTCGTCTACAATGCGGAAAACATCGACCAGTTCTCCAAGGTCTTCTGATCTTCCAGACGATCCGGCGGCGCCCATCCGCGCCGCCGGTCCTCTCTTTCCGACCGGACATGGACATGATGGCCCTTCAACACCCCGTCGCCGAGGATCGCACGCTTGCGCCCGCCATTCTGGAAATGCGCGGCATTTCCCAGATCTTTCCAGGCGTCAAGGCACTCGACGGCGTCGATATCGCGCTCTATCCCGGTACGGTGACCGCGCTGATCGGCGAGAACGGTGCCGGCAAGTCGACGCTCGTGAAGATCCTCACCGGCATCTATCGCCCGAGCGAGGGCGAGATCCGGATCGACGGTTCGCCGATCGTCTTTGCCGATGCACAGGCGGCCATCGATGCCGGCGTGACCGCCATCCACCAGGAAACCGTACTGTTCGACGAGCTGACGGTTGCTGAGAACATCTTCCTCGGCCATGCCCCGCGTACGCGCTTTCGCACCATCGACTGGGCGACCATGAACCGGCGCGCGGGCGACCTGTTGCGCTCGCTCGAAAGCACGATCGAGCCGACCATCCGGCTGAAGGACCTGTCGATCGCGCAGCGCCATCTGGTCGCGATCTCGCGAGCGCTTTCCATCGAGGCCCGCATCGTCATCATGGACGAGCCGACGGCGGCGCTGTCGCGCAAGGAGATCGACGATCTCTTCCGCATCGTGCGCGACCTCAAGCGCCAGGGCAAAGCCATCCTCTTCATCAGCCACAAGTTCGACGAGGTCTATGAGATCGCCGAGAACTACGTGGTCTTCCGCGACGGCAAGGCCGTCGGGCACGGCGCGCTGGCGGCGACCCCGCAGGACGACATCGTCCGCCTGATGGTCGGGCGCACGGTGGCCGACGCCTTCCCGAAGATCGCGGTGACGCCGGGTGCGCCGGTGCTCGAGGTGTCCGGCTACAGCCACCCGACCGAATTCCACGATATTTCCTTCACGCTGCGGCGCGGCGAGATCCTCGGCATCTATGGCCTCATCGGCGCCGGGCGCTCCGAGCTATGCCAGTCGCTGTTCGGCATCACGGCGCCGGCCAGCGGCACCGTCCGGATCGACGGGCGGCCGGTGGCGATCCGCTCACCGCGCGACGCCATCCGCGCCGGCATCGTCTATGTGCCGGAGGAGCGCGGCCGCCACGGGCTGGCGCTGCCCATGCCGATCTTCCAGAACATGACGCTGCCCTCGCTCGGGCGGACGTCGCGCGCCGGTTTCCTGCGGCTTGCCGACGAGTTCGCGCTCGCGCGGAAATATGCCGAGCGGCTGGACCTGCGCGCCGCCGCCCTGTCCGTGCCCGTCGGCACGCTGTCGGGCGGCAACCAGCAGAAGGTCGTCATCGGCAAGTGGCTCGCGACCCAGCCGAAGGTGATCCTTCTCGACGAACCCACCAAGGGCATCGACATCGGCTCCAAGGCCGCCGTCCACGCCTTCATCAGCGAGCTTGCCGCCGAGGGCCTGTCGATCGTGATGATCTCGTCGGAACTGCCGGAGATCCTCGGCATGGCGGACCGGGTCATGGTGATGAAGGAAGGCCTGTCGGCGGGCATTCATCCGCGCGCCGGGCTGACGCCGGAAATGCTGGTGCGCGCCGCCACCGGCAACGCGTGAGGAGGAGCCCATGACCTTTCTGAAAAAGCGCGAAACCCTGCTCTTCCTCATCATCGCCCTGATGGTCGTCGCGTTCTCGACACGCGCGCCCGGCTTCGGGAATCCGCGCAACCTTGGCGTCATCTTCAACGATACGGCGATCCTGATCATCCTGGCGCTGGCGCAGATGACCGTCATCCTGACCAAGTCGATCGATCTCTCGGTTGCCGCCAACCTCGCCTTCAGCGGCATGGCGGTCGCGATGCTGAACGCGGCCGTGCCGGGCCTGCCGCTCGTCCTCCTCATCCTGCTTGCCATCGGCATCGGGGCGGCCCTCGGCGCCATCAACGGTTTTCTCGTCTGGCGGCTCGAAATGCCGCCGATCGTGGTGACGCTCGGCACGCTCACCATCTATCGCGGCATGGCCTTCGTGCTCTCGGGCGGCGCCTGGGTCAACGCGCACCAGATGACGCCGGACTTTCTCAACGTGCCCCGGCTTGCCATCGCCGGGCTCCCGGTTCTCTCCTGGGTCGCGGTGCTCGTCGTCGTGCTCGTCTATCTCATGGCGCGCTACACGCCCTTCGGCCGCTCGGCCTATGCGGCGGGCGGCAATCCCGTTGCCGCCGTCTATGCCGGGATCGATGTCGGCTATACGCGCTTTCTCGCCTTCACGCTGTCCGGCGCGCTTGCCGGTCTCAGCGGGTATCTCTGGGTGTCGCGCTATGCGGTGGCCTATGTCGACATCGCCATCGGCTTCGAACTCGACAGCGTCGCGGCCTGCGTCATCGGCGGCATCTCGATTGCCGGCGGGGTCGGCACCGTCATCGGCACCGTGCTCGGCGCGCTGTTCCTCGGCGTCATCAAGAACGCGCTGCCCGTCATCGGCATCTCGCCCTTCACGCAGATGGCGATCTCCGGCTCGGTCATCATTCTCGCGGTCGTCTTCAATGCGCGGCGCGAGCGCCATCGCGGGCGGATCATCCTGCGCAACCGGGCGGCCGAGGACGGCCATCCCGAAAAGACCGGAACGACGGGCAAGGAGGCCCTGGCATGAGCGCGATCCTCTCGACATCTCCCGAGCCAGACCCGTCGCAGCCCACGCGCCGCGCCATTCCCGACCGGCTCGGCACGCCGCTTCGCCGGCTGCTGGCCAGCTGGGAGGTGCTGCTGCTCGGCGTCGCGGTGGCGATCTTCGTGTTCAATTCGCTGGCCTCGCCCTACTTTCTCGACGCCTGGAACCTCTCCGACGCGACCTTCAACTTCACCGAGAAGGCGATGATCGCCTTTGCCATGGCGCTGCTCGTCATCGCCGGGGAGATCGACCTCTCGGTCGCCGCCATCATCGCGCTGGCCTCGACCGCCATGGGTGCTGCGGCCCAGGCGGGCGTGGGCGCGGCCGGGCTGGTGGGCATCGGCCTCTGCGTCGGGCTGGCCTGCGGCACCGTCAACGGCGTCCTCGTCTCCGGCATGAAGCTGCCCTCGATCGTCGTCACCATCGGCACGATGAGCCTGTTTCGCGGCCTTTCCTACATCGTGCTCGGCGACAAGGCCTATGGCGGCTATCCCGCCGACTTCGCCTTCTTCGGGCAGGGCTATGTGGTCTGGGTGTTCTCGTTCGAATTCGTGCTGTTTCTCGTGCTGGCCTGCCTCTTCGCCCTGCTGCTGCATGCGACGAATTTCGGGCGGCAGGTGAAAGTCATCGGCAACAACGAATTTGCCGCGCGCTTTTCGGGCATTCCGGTCGAGCGGATCAAATTCGTCCTGTTCCTGCTGACGGGCCTGATGAGCGGCATTGCCGCCATCTGCCTCACCTCGCGCCTCGGCTCGACGCGGCCCTCGATCGCGCAAGGCTGGGAGCTGGAAGTCGTGACCATGGTGGTGCTCGGCGGCGTCTCCATTCTCGGCGGTTCCGGCACGATCGGCGGCGTCGTCATCGCGGCCTTCGTCATGGGTCTCGTCACCTTCGGGCTCGGGCTTCTCAACGTGCCGGGCATCGTCATGTCGATCTTCATCGGCCTGCTTCTCATCATCACCATCGCGCTGCCGATTCTCGCGCGCCGCATCAAGGCGAGGTCCTGATGACATCCGACGCCACCCTGGAACGCCACGCCTTCGCCATGAAACTGCATGCAGGGCAGGAGGCCGAGTATCGCCGCCGTCACGACGCGATCTGGCCGGAGCTCGGCGCGCTGCTCGCTGAGGCCGGTGTCCGCGACTATTCGATCTTTCTCGATCCGGAAACGCTGACCCTCTTCGGCGTGCTCTCGCGCCCGCACGACCACGGCATGGCCGCCCTGCCGGAGCATCCCGTGATGAAACGCTGGTGGGCGTATATGGCCGATATCATGGAGACCCATCCCGACAACGCGCCGGTGTCGCGCGATCTCGTGCCCGTCTTCCATCTGCCGGCGCAGCCATGAGGCAAGGTGCTGGCAACGTCGCCGTCTTCGATGTCGGCAAGACCAATGCCAAGCTCGTGGTCCTCGATACCGCCAGCGGCCGGGAACTCGTGTCCCATCGGATGACCAACCGCGTGGTGCGCCAGGGTCCCTATCCGCATTACGACACGGAGGCGCTCTGGGCCTTCCTCATCGCCTCGCTCAAGGCCGTGGCGGAAACGCCGGGTTTCGATGCGATCTCTGTCACCACCCACGGGGCGGCGGCCGCCCTTCTCGATGAAGACGGGGAGCTGGCGCTGCCGGTGCTCGACTATGAGCACGACTATCCGCAGGATATCCGGGCCGACTACGACCGCATCCGCCCCGATTTCGCCGAGACGTTCTCGCCGCGACTGTCGATGGGGCTCAATCTGGGCGCCCAGCTGCATTATCAGAAGACGGCCTTTCCCGACGACTTCGCCCGGGTGCGCACCATCGTCACCTATGCGCAGTACTGGTCGGGCCGGCTCAGCGGACAGTTTGTGACGGAGGTAACGTCGCTCGGGTGCCATACGGATCTCTGGAATCCTGCGCTCGGCCGGTTTTCGACGCTGGTCGATACGCTCGATCTTTCCGGGCTCCTGGCGCCCGTGCAGTCCGCCTTCGCGGCGCTGGGGCCGTTGCTCGCGCCGCTCGCAACGGAGATCGGGCTTGAGGCTGGACGGGACATCCCGGTCCATTGCGGCATTCATGACAGCAATGCCTCGCTCCTGCCCCATCTGATCGGGCGAGAGGCGCCGTTCTCGGTGGTCTCCACCGGCACCTGGGTCGTTTCCTTCGGCGTCGGCGGCGATCTGGGGCGGCTCGACCCCGCGCGCGACACGCTTGCGAATGTCGATGCCTATGGCCGGGCGGTGCCGTCCGCACGCTTCATGGGCGGGCGGGAATATGAGATGCTGACATCCGGTCTTGAGCCTGCGCAGGCCGGGACCGCAGACGCCGCATGCGTCCGGCCCGTTCTCGCGCGCGGCATGATGCTGCTGCCCTCGGTCGTGCCGGGCTGCGGGCCCTTTCCGGAAAGGATAGCGGCGTGGGTTTCGGCAGAGGGCGCGACGGATGCCGAGCGTCACGTGGCGATCTGCCTTTATCTCGCGCTGATGACGCAGGAGAGCCTGCGGCTCCTGAATGCCGGGGGTCCCATATTGGTCGAAGGACCGTTTGCGAGGAACGGGCTCTATCTCTCCGCACTGTCGGCTTTTTCCGGCCGGAGCGTGCGTGCGCTGGAGGGCTCGACGGGAACGAGCCTCGGGGCCGCCTTGCTCGCCGGCGGCACAGCGCCATCGACATCCGCACAGGCCGCGGCCGTGACGCCCCTCGGTGCTGCGGCCGAGACGGAAGCCTATCGGACGCTCTGGCGGGAGCGGATCGCTACCCGCTGAGAGCGTCAGCCGAGCCCTTCGAAGAGCACCGTCGAGAGGTACCGCTCGGCGAAAGAGGGGATGATGACGACGATGGTCTTGCCCGCGTTTTCAGGGCGCTGCCCGACCTGAAGAGCGGCTTCGAGGGCGGCGCCCGAGGAGATGCCGACCGGCACGCCTTCCACCCGCGCGACCTCCCGCGCCCGCTCGACCGCCGTGCCTGATGAGACCGTGACGACTTCGTCATAGATGCCGGTGTCGAGGATTGCGGGGGCGAACCCCGCGCCGATGCCCTGGATCTTGTGGGAGCCCGGCGCACCGCCCGAGAGCACGGGCGACTCCGCCGGCTCGACCGCGACGATGTGCAGGGACGGCTTTCTTTCCTTCAGCACCTGCCCCGCACCGGTGATGGTTCCGCCGGTGCCGATACCGGCAACCAGAATGTCGATGGCGCCTTGCGTGTCGTTCCAGATCTCCTCGGCCGTCGTGCGGCGGTGGATGTCCGGATTGGCGGCGTTTTCGAACTGCTGCGGCATGACGGCGCCGGGGATGGTCTCCAGAAGCTCGCGCGCCCGGGCGATGGCGCCCCGCATGCCCTGGCCGCCCTCGGTCAGCACCAGTTCGGCTCCCAGAAGCGTCAGCATCTTGCGCCGCTCGACGGACATGGTCTCCGGCATCGTCAGGATCAGCCGATAGCCCTTGGCGGCGGCGACGAAGGCGAGCGCGATGCCCGTATTGCCGGATGTCGGCTCGATCAGCGTGCTGCGCTCGGGCGAGATCCGGCCCTCCGCCTCCAGCGCCTCGATCATCGCGACGCCGATGCGATCCTTGACCGAGCTGATCGGGTTGAAGAACTCGAGCTTGGCCATGAGATGCGCCGTGACGCCATGGGCGGCAGCGAGCCTGTCGAGGCGGACGATGGGCGTGTCGCCGATGGTCTCGGTGATCGAACCGTAGATGCGCCCGCGCCCGGGCTTGTGCTCACCTGCCATGCGTGTCTCCGCAGATCCTGTTGCGCGCTTTCCGCCTGCCGCAGACGGTCGGCAGACTTTACAACGCAGCGCTCCCATCAACGAGAACCGCCTTTCAGCGGTTCCCGTGTCCAGGAGCAAAGATCTGCGCGAAAGGCGCGTTTTGCAGAAGGATCATGCGGTGCGCAGCGCGATATAGGCGGCCGTGGCGCCCAGCATGCTGGCTGCCGCACGGTTGAGAACCTTCAGCGCCCTCGGCCGGCGCAGGAACCGGCGGGCGCGCGAGGCCAGCACGATGTAGGGGAGGAGCACCGAGAGCAGGACGGCGAACGTGGTCAGCACGAGAAACAGGTAGTCGCGCGGGCCGATGGCGCCGAGATCGATCAGTGTCGGCACGAGCGCCACGTAGAACAGCATCGTCTTCGGATTGCCGAGCGTAACCAGAAGCCCCGAGAGAAAGGCGAGCCCCGGCGAGGTGCGCACCCGGTTTTCCTCCACGTCCTGCGCCATCAGGCCGGACGTCCAGAGCTTCCAGGCGATGAAGCCGAGATAGAGAGCGCCGAGGATCTTGATGACGAGAAAGGCCGTGGTGAAAGTTTGCGCAACATAGGCGAGCCCCAGGACCACGCCCGTGAGGTAGACGAGATCTCCGAGCACGAGGCCAAGGCCCATCAGGAACGTATCGCGAAAACCGGAGCCGAGCGCCCGCGCGACGATCGCCGTCATGCCCGGGCCGGGAATGGCCGCGGCGATGAAGAGGGCGGCGGCATAGGCAAGGAGACTGGCAAGGGTCACGGCAGAAAGGCCTTTAAGCGGGCGAACGGGAAGCCCGACGACGCTAGCCCTTTTCCGGTGCGTCGCCAAGGGCGAGCGCACGCCGGAGGCTTTGGCCGGCCATATCGAGCCGCTGCTGCGCGACATCGCGGCGGACGCCCGATGCCAGGAGAACGGCGATCTTGACCGAACCATCGGCCGCTTCGAGATGCCGCTCCGCTGCGGCATGGTCGATCCCGGCGATATCGGCGACCATGCCGGCGGCGCGCTGGCGCAGCTTGATATTGTCGGGCCGCAGATTGACCATGTGCCCGTCATGGACATGACCGAGCCCGATGCCGACCATGGTGGACAGCATGTTGAGCGCGATCTTCTGCGCGGTTCCCGCGCCCATGCGGGTCGAGCCGGAGATCACCTCGGGCGGGGTTTCCAGGAGAACGGCGACATCCGCCGCATCGAACAGGCGCGCGCCGGGATTGTTGGCGATCGCCACCACGCCGGCGCCGGCGGCACGGGCCGCGGCCGCACAGCCGAGCGCATAGGGCGTGGAGCCGCTGGCGGAGACGACCACGATGCAATCGCGAGCACCGAGGCCTGCCTGTTCGACGTCGCGAATGCCGAGATCGCGATCGTCCTCGTAGCCGCCGGCAAGGTCGGCAAGGCTGGCCGCGCCGCCGGCGAGGAGAACGACGACCGCATGCGGCGCAAGGCCGTAGGTTCCGGGCAGTTCGAGCGCGTCGACCATCGCCATCAGCCCCGAACTGCCGGCGCCGGCATAGACCAACCGGCCACCGCCCTGCAGCGCCTGCGTGGCGAGTCCGGCCGCAGCCGCCAGCGGCCCCAGCGCCCCATCCACCGCGCGCGCTGCGGCCTGCTGGCTTTCCGCCAGCAGTTTCAGGACCGAGGCCGGATCCCTGACGTCGAGGTCCCGCGCCTGCGCATGGCGCTCTTCCGTCCTGTCCGCCACGAGAACCTCCTCAAAAACAAGTCCAAATGAATACCAATAGAATGGAGAAAACGAAGGCGGCACGCGGCGCGACACTGAGAACCATGGATGGACCTAGCTTACCGTTTTGTAAAGACACAATAAAATCATGTTTCAACATTTTGTTGATTTTCACCTTGGTAAATGGTCCTTTTTTGGTATTATCGCGCCGGAGGTTTTCCATGGATCATTATCGTGTCGGAATCGATGGCGGGGGTACGCGGTGCCGGGCGGCAGTGGCCGGCGCGGACGGTCGTATTCTCGGCCGCGGCATCAGCGGCGCCGCCAATATCCTGACCGATCCGGAAACCGCACTGGCCCATATCCGCCTGGCGACGGAGGCTGCCTTTCAAGAGGCGGGCCTTCCCGCGTCCGGGCTTTCCGCGGCCACCGCCGTTCTCGGTCTCGCCGGCAACAATGTGGCGGATGCCGTCTCCTTCATCGCCGCACGCCTGCCCTTTGCCCGAGCGCAGATCGTATCCGACGTGCTGGTCGCGCTGCAGGGCGCGCTGGGCGACCGCGACGGCGCGGTGGCAAGTCTCGGAACGGGTACCGTCTACAGCATTCGGCAACAGGGCACGGTCTCCATGCTCGGCGGTCACGGCTTCAAGGTGGGTGATCTTGGCAGCGGCGCCAGGCTTGGGCAAGGCCTTCTTCAGGAGGCGCTGCTTGCCCATGACGGCATTCGCCCGACAACGCCGCTGACCGAAACGGTGCTCGCAGAGTTCGGCCGCTCGCCCGAAGCCATCATCGCCTTTGCCCATACCGCACACCCCGCCGATTACGGCCGCTACGCCGGCAGCGTCTTTTCGGCGGGCGCCGCCGGCGACGCCGTGGGCGTCCAACTCGTGCGCATGGCCGCAGGGCACATCGACCAGACGCTCGACGCGATCGTCGCCCGCGGGGTTCGCACCCTCTGCCTCGTCGGCGGCCTCGCGCCGCTCTACAGGCCGTGGCTCGCCGAACGGCCGGGCATCACGATCGCGGAATCTGCCGCCGATGCCCTGACGGGGGCCGTGGCGCTCGCGGTCCAGGCATTTGCATCCGACCCATCCCCGAACCACAGGGAGGCGGCGCAATGAGCGATCATCTGGCGCATCTGCTGCCGCTCGACGGCCTGCAGGGCGCGGGCGCGGGTCCGCTGTACCTCAAGCTGCGCCAGTCGCTGGAAGAGGCGATCCAGTCGGGCCGGCTCAACCATGGCGATGCGCTGCCGCCGGAGCGCGACCTTGCCGAATACGCCAATATCAGCCGGGTGACCGTGCGCAAGGCGGTGGACGACCTCGTGCGCGACGGGCTGCTCGTGCGCCGTCACGGCTCGGGCACCTTCGTCGTCAAGCCGCTGGCGCGCGTGCAGCAATCCCTCTCCCGCCTCACCTCCTTTACCGAGGACATGGCGCGCCGGGGGCTGACCACGCGGGCCCAGTGGATCGAGCGGGGCCTGTTTGCCGCCTCGCCGGACGAGATGATGACGCTGGGTCTTGCGGCCGATGCGCTCGTCGCCCGCCTCGGTCGCCTGCGCATCGCCGACGACATGCCGCTGGCCATCGAGCGGGCGAGCATCTCTGCCGAATTCCTGCCGGATCCGATGCGGGTGGCGACGTCGCTTTATGCGGAACTCGACAAGACGCGCGCCCGGCCGGTGCGCGCGGTGCAGCGGATCTCGGCCTGCGGGCTGAGGGATTCGGACGCCGCCATGCTGGGCGTTCCCAGCGGATCGGCGAGCCTGTCGATCGAGCGCATCTCCTATCTCGCATCCGGCCGCGTGGTGGAATTCACCCGCTCGCTCTATCGCGGCGATGCCTATGATTTCGTGGCTGAACTCAGCCTTTCCGACACCTGAAGACGGCCCGGCACAAAGACGGCCTTGAAGGACATGCACGACATGACGACCGACCAGACCCATATGCGCCGCGAGATCAACGAGATCCCGGAAGCGGCCGCCCGGCTTCTCGAGGGGTCGCGCACAGCGCTCGATGCCGCAGGCGCGGCGCTTGCCGCACACGACCCGGCCTTTCTCGTGACCATCGCCCGTGGCTCCTCCGACCATGCCGCGCTGTTTCTGAAATATGCGATCGAACTGACCACCGGCCGGCCGGTCGCCTCGCTCGGGCCGTCGCTCGCCTCGATCTACGGCGCGAAGATGGCGCTGGCCGGTGCGGGCTCCATCGCCATCTCGCAGTCCGGCAAGAGCCCGGATATCGTGGCCATGGCGGAGGCCGCGACTAAGGCCGGCGCCGTCACCATCGCGCTCACCAACACGCTGCCATCGCCTATCGCCGCGGCGAGCACGCATCCGGTGCACATCATGGCCGGGCCGGAAATCGCCGTTGCCGCGACGAAATCCTATGTGAACTCGATCATCGCCGGTCTCGCCGTTCTCGCGGCATGGACGCAGGACGCCGCACTCGAACGCGCGGTGCGGGACCTGCCCATGCATCTCGCCCGCGCCGTGACGCTCGACTGGAGCGCGCTGTTCGACGGCATCGGCACATCCGACTCGCTCTACGTGCTCGGTCGCGGCCCGGCGCTCGCCATTGCGAGCGAAGCGGCGCTCAAGTTCAAGGAAACCTCCGGCCTGCACGCCGAGGCCTATTCCGCAGCCGAGGTGCTGCATGGGCCGGTGGCGCTGGTCGAAAAGCGTTTTCCCGTTCTCGGCCTTGCCGCGCGCGATGCGGCCGAAGCGTCCGTCACCGGCATTCTCGACGATCTCGCGGGCAAGGGCGCGCGGGCGTTCCTGACGGCCGAGGCCCATGGACGCGCCGCGCCCCTTCCCTTCGTGGCGACCGGCCATCCGCTCACCGACGCGCTCTGCCTCATCCTGCCCTTCTACGGCTTCGTGGAGGCATGGTCGCGCGCCAAGGGCTTTAACCCGGATCAGCCGGCAGCGCTGAAGAAAGTGACGGAAACGCGATGAACGCACAGCGCGACGACACGGCGTTCGCCGTCACCGGTGCCCGTATCTTCGACGGGCAGGACTGGCACGCCGGACAGGCGCTTCTGGTCGGCAGCGGTGTCATCACCGGCATCGTCGCGCCGGAGGCGCTGCCGGAGGGGATCGAGACGGTGGCCGTCGACGGACATCTGCTCGTGCCCGGCTTCATCGACCTGCAGGTCAACGGCGGCGGCGGGGCATTGCTGAACGACGCGCCGAGCGCGGAGACGATCCGCACGATCTGCACGGCGCATGCGCGCTTCGGCACGACCGCGCTCCTCCCGACGCTCATCACCGACACGCCGGATGTCCGCACGCTTGCCATCACGGCCGCGCGGGAAGCACGGGCCGAAGGCGTTCCCGGCTTCATCGGCCTGCATCTGGAGGGCCCGCATCTGTCGGTCGCGCGCAAGGGCGTGCACGATCCGGACCTGATCCGGCCGATGGAGGCTGACGATCTCGACGTGATCCTCGCTTGCGCCTCTCTGTTCGATGCGGTCATGGTCACGGTCGCGCCGGAAAATGCGACGCTCGCGCAGGTGGCGGCCATGAGCAAGGCCGGCATCACCGTCAGCCTCGGCCACACCGCGGCCGATTACGAGACCGTGGCGACCTATGCGCTGGCCGGCGCCCGCACCGTCACCCATCTGTTCAACGCCATGAGCCCGCTCGGGCATCGCGAGCCCGGCTGCGTCGGCGCGGCGCTGGATCTCGGCACGCTGCATGCCGGCATCATCGCCGACGGGTTCCACGTGGATCCGGTCTCCATGAGTATCGCGCTGCGGGCAAAAACCGGGCCCGGCCGGATCTTCCTCGTCACCGACGCCATGTCGACCATCGGCTCGGACCAGACGGGATTTCTGCTCAACGGGCGCGAGATCTTCCGCCGCGACGGGCGGCTGACGCTGGCCGATGGAACGCTTGCCGGTGCCGACATCGACATGCTGTCCTCCGTGCGCTTCGTCCACCAGACGCTCGATCTGCCGCTCGGCGAGGCGATCCGGATGGCGTCGGCCTATCCGGCAGACGCCATCGGCCTGTCGGCCACCAAGGGCCGGCTTCTGCCCGGGCTCGACGCGGATTTCGTTCTGCTGACGGACGATCTCGACATGGTCGCGACCTATATCGGCGGCCACGCCGTCTTCTCGGCCTGACAGCGACCGCTGCAGCCGATTCCGATCAGAGCGCCGCCTTCAGCGCCCTGACGACGGCGGCGTCCGTGCGGCGCGCTGTTTCGGGCGCAAAGCCCAGCTCCACGAGGCGGCGGTCGTCCGTCGGGACGGCGCCCGAGCAGGAGGCGTGAACCTCCGAGACACCGGTGCCCAGCAGCGGCCCCACGGTCGCCAGCGTGACACCGGAACCCGGCATGATCGAGAGGCGACTGTCTGCCCTGCGCACCAGCGCCGTGATGGCCGCGATAGCCTGCGCTGCGGTCTTCTCGCCGCCCGACGTCAGAATCCGCTCGAAGCCGAGATCGAGCGCCGTGTCGAGCGCTGCCGCCTGATCCGGCACGAGGTCGAAGGCGCGGTGGAGCGTTCGGCCCATATCGACGGCGCGGTGCGAAAGACGGGCAAGGCAGGCGGCGTCCAGGCGGCGATCGGCAAGGCTCGCGCCCAGCACGACGCCGGCAAGGCCGGCCTGCCGCGCGGCATCGATCTCCGCCTCCATCATGGCGATCTCGGTCTCGCCGAAGATGAAATCGCCGGCGCGCGGACGGATCATCGCATAGACCGGCACGGGCATGCTGCCCGCAAGCTGCATGAGCCCCGCGGTCGGCGTCAGGCCGCCGAGCGACAGGGCGGAACAAAGCTCGATCCGGTCGGCGCCCCCCTCCACCGCGGCGCGGAGGCCGGCCGCGTCATCGACGCAGACTTCGAGCAGGACACGGGTCATCGATCGTCTCCCGTCAGGGCAAGGAGGGCAGCGCCGATCAGGCCGGGTTCGATCCGGCATTCTCCGGGAACCACCAGCGGCCGGTCGAATTTGCGCAGGATGCGGGCGCGGACCGCCTGATCGATGGCCGCAATCAGCGGTGCGACGCCGGACAAGCCGCCGCCGACGGGCACGATGGTGGCGCCGGTGATGTTGATGGCAAGCGCCAGAGGCGAGGATACGAGATCGACCAGGACCTCGATCGTGCGGGCGGCACCGGCATCGCCGGCCTGCCAGCGCGCGGTGATCTCGTGGCTCGGCAACGTCTCCGTATGCAGCAGCTGGTGAAGGCGCTCCATGCCCCGCGCGGCACCGATCGTATCGACGCAGCCGCTCTGGCCGCAGCCGCAGGGAAAGGCAGGGATGGCGACCGGCGGGTTTCCGCCCGTGGCGGCGACGGCGGGCCCGTGCCCCCACTCTCCGGCAAAGCCGCCATCGCCGTTGATCAGTCGCCCGTTGGCGACCAGACCGCCGCCGACGCCCGTGCCCAGGATGACGCCGAAGACGATGCGGTGTCCGCGTCCGGCGCCAAGACCCGCTTCCGCCAGCGCGAAGCAGTCGGCATCATTGGCAATCAGCACCGGCATGCGGAGGCGGTCGCCGAGATCGCGGGCGAGCGGCCGTTGGTGCAGGCAGGGAATGTTGGCGACGGTGATGGCTTGCGTGTCCGGATCGACCACGCCGGCAATCGACAGGGCGATGCGCTCGGGCCGGATGCCGGCCTCCTCAAAGGCGGCCTCCAGCGTCGCGACGAAGGCATCGAAGTCGTGGAGCGGCGTCGTCCGGCGCGTCAGCGGACGGATATCCTCAGGCGAGGTGGCGACGGCCCCCTTGATGGCGGAGCCGCCGATATCGAAACAGACGATCATGCCTCACCCCGGATGATATGTTCGGCAGCCAGCGCGGCCGATAGCAGCCGGCGATCTTCGCCCTGCGGCGCGGAAAGAAGGAAGCCGACCGGCAGGCCGGCATCGCCCGTGCCGCAGGGAATGGAGATGCCGCAACCGTCGAGGAAGTTGCCGACCAGCGTGTTGCGCAGCGTGCGGAAATTGGTGTCCACGAACAGCGCGTCATCGGCGAGAAGCGGCGCGATCGGCGGCGCGACATGGGGCAATGTCGGATGGGCCAGCAATTCGCGCGGGCCGAGCATGGCGGAGAAGGCGGCGATCATCCTGCTGCGGGCGGAGGCCAGTGCGACATAATCGGCCATCGCGGTCTTCTCGCCCATCCGCGTGCGGGTGACGACGCGCGGGTCCATCCGTTCCGCGTCGGGACCGGCAAGCCGTTCGCGATGCAGCGCGAAGGCCTCGGCGGTCACGAGCGCGCCGTGGCGGGCGAAAAGCTCGAAGACCTCGGCAAAGAGCGGCACCGCCCGGCGCTCGATGCGGGCTCCGGCATCGCCAAGGCGCGCGAGCGCCGCCTCAAAGGCGGCGACGACGGCGGGTTCGGCCCCATCGAACATCACGGTCTGCGGCACGACGAGCGTCAGCCCGTCGATCTCGCCGCGACCGACTTCGGACAGGCCGAGGCCGCGCATCGCGGCGTCCAGCCAGACGGCATCCTGCACCGTCCGGCAAAGGGGCCCGAGCGAATCGAGGCTCGCGGCAAGCGGAAAGACGCCGTCCATGGCGTAGCGGCCGCGCGTCGCCTTGTAGCCGACGATGCCGTTCAGGGCCGCGGGAATGCGGATGGAGCCGCCGGTGTCGGTGCCGATCGCGACCGGCACGAGACCGGCCGCGACGGCGACGGCCGAGCCGGAGGAGGAGCCGCCGGGAATGCGCGGCACGTCGGTGGCGGCGGCATTGGCCGGCGTTCCGTAATGCGGATTGATGCCGAGGCCGGAAAAGGCGAACTCACTCATATTGGTCCGGCCGACCGCCACCATGCCGGCGGCTGCGAGTGCCGCGACGACGGCGGCATCCTTTTTCGCGGGGCCCTCATCGAGGACGACCGAGCCGGCCCGGGTCACCGCACCCTTGGTATCGAACAGGTCCTTCCAGGCGACGGGAATGCCGTCGAGAAGGCCGAGCGACCGGCCGGCCTTCAGGCGCGCACCGGCAGACGCGGCTTCGCTCAAGGCGCGTGTCTCCAGAACCTCCGTGAAAATCGCCGGGTCGGCGGCCGCGATGCCGGCGAGCACCGTTTCCGCCAAGGCCACCGGGTCGAGGGCGCCCTTCTGAAGAAGGACGGCGAGGCTGGCGACGGAAAGGTCCGTCCTGATATGGTTCATGATGCGCTCCGGCGGGTTGCCGTTCTCTCCTACTGCATTCTCGCGGAAACCAAAATCGGCCCAGGCGATTTCTGCACGGCGGAAACGGACCATTGCGTCGCTTTGCCGGCACCGTCTTGCGGGGATCGGGCGGGCGCTCTACATGAGTTTTCGCACTGCAACACGCACAAGCCCTGGAGCCGCCGGATGATCTTTCACGCTGCCCGCCTGTCGTTTGCCAATCTCTTCGCGCCGGAGACGCGCGCCGCGTTCTGGAAGACGCTCGGCCTGACGATCCTGGCGCTGGTGCTGCTCTGGCTGGCCTTGCGCGAGAGCTTCGTCTATTTCGTCGCCCCGCTCGTCACCGAGATGCTGCCGGGCACGCCGGAATGGGCGGGCTGGTTCACCTTCATCCTCATCATTCTCGCCAGTATCGGACTGGCGCTCGCCCTTGCCCTGCTGCTTGCGCCCGTGACCGCCTTGATCGCCGGATTCTTCCTCGACGACGTCGCCGAGGTCATCGAGACGCGGGATTATCCAGACGAGCCGGCCGGGAGGGCGCTGCCGCTGGGCGAGGCGATCCGCGGCACGCTGAAATTCCTCGGTATCGTGCTCGTCGGCAACCTGATCGCGCTGTTCCTGCTGCTGGTGCCGGGCATCAATGTGATCGCCTTCTTCCTCGTCAACGGCTACCTGCTCGGCCGGGAGTTCTTCGAATTCGCCGCCATGCGGTTCCGCTCGCCGGAAGAGGCCCGGGCCTTCCGCTCCAAGCACCGCACGACGATCTTCATGGCGGGCCTTCTGCTCGCCGCCTTCCTGGCCGTCCCGATCGTTAACCTTTTGACCCCGCTGTTTGCGGCCGGGCTGATGGTGCATCTGCACAAGGCGCTCTCGGCGCGCGACCCCGAATTCGGCTATCCCCGCATCCGTCCCTCGGTACGGCCACCCCTGCAGAACGCGCCTCTCTGAGCGAGGAAACCGGCGGCACGTCTCTGCGCAAGGCATGCCGACAGCGCAGCAACAGAGCGTATCGCATCCGGGAAGGGCAGCATGAAAATCTCGCCGGTTTTCCCGGCGGTGGTCGACGGTGCTCGTAGGTAAGTTCTGACGAAGTTTCGTCTTTCGCCGATTGCGGCAAGTTAAACGTTTTCTCGCACATGCAAAACAACCAAAAATCGTGATGCTTGCTTTTGCAACGTTCTACGATGCCGCGTCTTTTTACAGTGCCGGACAGTAGAAACACGACATTTGTGTATCCGGCTTAGTGATGTCTTAAAAACCTAAGACTATAAAGCAGGATGGTTCCTGGCTGCAGGCGGGGGGTAGGACAAGCGGTCGCCGACGTGCGGACGCCTGTCGGTGGACGCAGGGAGGCAACGGGGAACGACATCATGGTGAAGCGTATCGAGAGGGATGAGGTCCGGGTTGGCATGTTCATCGAGTCGCTCGAGGGTGCCTGGCAGGACAATCCCTTCGGCCAGCGCCGTTTCCTGTTGCGGTCGGAGACGGAGGTCGACCTCATCAGGAACAGCCGGATCACGGGCATCTATATCAACCTTGCCAAAGGCGTCGATGTCGACGGGTCGAGCGGCCGTTTCGCCACCTCGACGCCCCCGCGCCGCAATCCTTCCCGAGAGGCCGTGGTGGACGAACGCCGCGCGACGGTCAGGGTCGTCCAGGCCTCGGTCAAGCGGCTGGAAACCGCGTTCAACCAGAGCCGCAGCGGCGAGCCGATCAACATCGAGAGCGTGTCCGAGATCGTGGGCGATATCTCGGCCCAGATCGGCGACAGCCCGGCCATCCTGCTCGATATCACCCGGCTGAAATCCAAGGACAAGGTAACCTTCGTCCATTCCGTTGCCGTGTCGGCGCTGCTCGTGCATTTCGCCCGTCACCTGCAGTTCGAAGAGCCGCTGGTGCACGTTCTGGGCTTTGCGGGGCTGGTGCACGATATCGGCAAGCTGGCGATTCCCACCACCATCCTCAACAAGTCCAGCGCCCTGACAGCAGACGAACGCGATATCGTCATGCAACATCCGGCCATCGGCCACGATATTCTCAAGCGGCAGGCCAACCTGCCGGGTGTCGTGCTCGACATCTGCCGGCATCACCATGAACGCATGAACGGCAAGGGATATCCGGACGGCCTCCCTGCCGGGGACCTCTCGCTCTATGTGCGCATGAGCACGATCTGCGACGTCTACGAGGCGGTGACCTCGGTGCGCCCCTACAAGAAGCCGTGGTCGTCCGCGACCGCCCTGTCCTGGATGCTGCAGCATGGCGACCATTTCGATATCCCGCTGCTCTGGAAGTTCATTCTCAGCCTCGATTCGGAGCTGACCAAGGGCGTAGCCTGAGAAGCAAAGCTTGGGTTTCCCGAAGAAACCTCTCTCTTTCCCCGCCAGTCCGCTTTATGGTGTCGCGTCACAATCAGGACGGATACCAGCGAGCCGATGAAAAATACGCGTCTTTTTTCCAGTATGGGCGGCCTGCCGGGCCAGAGCGAACTGCTGTCGAGCAAAGCGGTGTTCACAACCGCCTATGCGGTCATCCCCGGCAGCGTCATGCGCGACATCGTCACCAGCGTGCTGCCGCACTGGACCGGCACGCGCGCCTGGATCATCTCGCGGCCGCTGACCGGCTTCTCCGAGACCTTCTCGCAATACATCATGGAGGTTGCGCCGGGCGGCGGCAGCGACAGGCCGGAACCCGATGCACGCGCCTCCGCCGCGATCTTCGTGGTCGATGGCGACATGATCGTGACCTTCGAAGGCGAAGAAAAGGCCTTGCGGACCGGCTCCTTCGCCTATCTCCCCGCCGGCCGGCAGTGGACGCTGAAGAACACGGGCGACCGGCCCGTAAAATTCCACTGGGTCCGCAAGGCCTTCGAGGTTGTCGACGGGCTCGAGGCTCCGCCCGCCGTCTTTACCCATGAAGACGATTGCGAGATCAGCGCCATGCCCGATACGGACGGTCGCTGGGCGACGACGCGGTTTCTCGATCCGAACGACGTGCGCTACGACATGCATCTCAACATCGTCACCTTCGAGCCGGGCGCGGTCATTCCGTTCCTCGAGACGCATGTGATGGAGCACGGGCTCTACGTGCTGGAAGGCCGTGCCGTCTACCGGCTGAACGAGGACTGGGTGGAGGTGGAGGCCGGCGACTATATGTGGCTGCGCGCCTTCTGCCCGCAGGCCTGCTATGCCGGCGGACCCGGACGCTTCCGCTATCTGCTCTACAAGGACGTCAACCGTCACACCAAGCTCTGGTAGACGCACGCGCATCGGCCTCGCGGCCCCTGCCCAGCGAACCCATCTGCGCCCTGCACCGAAGACGGCCCGCAACCGGCACGACGCCCCGAAAGGGCTGGCCCTGCGGACCGGCGGCCGGTATAGGACAGTGGGCGTGTGCTGCGTGCGTCCTCGGCTGCCCGAAAACCTACGGAGACTGTGTCCAACCTTTTCGAGGTGCCGAACGCCATGACCGAACGCCACGCATCGTCCGCCAAATCCGAGGGCCGTATCCACTCGACCGTCCGCGCGTTTCTGGACAATGAGACATCGAGCGGCCTCCTGCTGATGGGCGTGGCGCTGCTTGCCATTCTCACCGCGAACTCGCCTCTGGCGGACAGCTATTTCGGCGCGCTGCACATCCATATCGGACCTTTGAGTCTGCAGCACTGGATCAACGACCTGCTGATGGCCGCCTTCTTTCTGGTCGTGGGGCTCGAAATCAAGCGCGAGCTTCTCGACGGGCAGCTCTCCACCTGGAGCCGGCGTATTCTTCCGGGAGCAGCCGCCGCCGGCGGCATGGCCGTTCCGGCGCTGATCTACATCGCCTTCAACTATCGCGATCCGGTCGCGGTGCATGGCTGGGCCGTGCCGTCCGCAACGGACATCGCCTTCGCGCTCGGCGTCCTCTCGCTGCTCGGACCGCGCGTGCCGGCCTCGCTGAAGATCTTTCTCGCAGCGCTTGCCATCATCGACGATCTCGGCGCCGTCGTGATCATCGCTCTCTTCTACACGTCCGACATGAACCTTCTGGCACTGGGCGGCGCAGCGGTGGTGATCGGCGGGCTGGTGGTGCTCAACCGCTCCGGCGTGCAGCGCCTGCTGCCCTATCTCGCGCTTGGCGCGGTGCTCTGGGTGCTCGTCTTTTCCTCCGGCGTGCACGCCACGCTTGCCGGCGTCATCCTGGCGCTCACCATCCCGATCCGCCGCACGCCCGGCACGCCGGAGGCCACGCCCGAGACCTCGCCGCTGCACCGGCTGGAGCATGCCCTCCACAAGCCGGTCGCCTTCGTCATCGTGCCGATCTTCGGTTTTGCCAATGCCGGCGTGTCGTTCGCGCATGTCAGCCTGGCCGCCCTGGTGGAGCCGGTGACGCTCGGCGTCGCCACCGGGCTGGTGCTCGGCAAGTGCATCGGGGTGTTCGGCACCGTTCTGATCCTCGTCAAGACGGGCCTTGCGGACCTGCCGGCGCGCGCAAGCTGGGGCCAGACCTTCGGCGTCTCGCTCGTCTGCGGCATCGGCTTCACCATGAGCCTGTTCATCGGCCTCCTCGCCTTTTCCGATCCCGACATGCAGGACCGCGTCAAGGTGGGCATCCTGATCGGCTCGCTGGTGGCGGGCCTGCTCGGCTACACCGTTCTGCGCTTCACGAACCGCCGGGCGCAGGCTTCGGCCGGTTACAAGGGCGCCTGACCGCCGTCGACCTGCAGAGGCCTATGCCGCTTACGGCGACGTGCCGGAACGTTCGAGCTCCGGCATCAGCTCCGTCTCGCCATCCGGCCTGTCGCCTTCCGGCCCTTCCTCGGACGGCTTGAAGGTCGGCAGGCGCATCGTCTCCCCGTCCCTCTCGAGCACCATCGCCTGACCATCGACCGAGACCACGGACCAGCCGCGAAAGCTATCGCCCGCGCGCAGCACATGCCGAGTGTCGTCGCTTTCGTCGCGGACGAGGGCGCTCACGCCGTCCGGCGTGCCGATGACGCCGAGGAGTTGCAGGGTCACCGGTTCCGGCGGCTGTTCGGCCGGCGGCTCCACCACATCGGGTGCGGGTTCGGTCACCGGATCGGGCGGCCGGGTCCGGTCGGGCGAGAACAGGGGCCGATCGCGGAACCCGATCAGGGATGTGGGATCGATCGCCGACAGCGGATTGGGATTGGGGCTTCCAGCCGCGTCGGGTGCCGGCATATCCTGTGCTGCCGCAAAGCCTACCCATCCCATGACGAGAGCCGTGCGAAACGCCGCTGCAAGAACGAGCGAAACGGCGGGCTGACGAAGGCGGCGTCGCACGAGGGGGATCGGCCTGCGCGGAGACATCATGATCCGGTCTCCACAGGGGCTTCCGGCGCCGTCTCCAGCGTCCAATGCGCCCCGATCGACATCTCCACCCGCAGGCGGATCTGCCCGTCACCCCCCGGGCTTGCCCCCTCTGCAGGGGCAAGACGGCGGATCGAGAGGCTTTCGACCGTCATCAGCGGCACGCCGCTTTCCAGCCGGTAGAGCAGGCGAAGAAGGCCGTCATTGTCGATATCGAAGGTCGTGGTGACGGCGATCGCGTCGCTTTCCTCGCCGGCCGCCACCTCGCCTTCGCGCGCCGCCATCTCGATGATCCGGCCGGGGGCGGCCGTGATGGCATCGAGGATCGCCTGTTGCAGCCCTGCGATGGCGGCGGTGCGCGAGGCATGTCGAAGGGTGAGGCTCGGTGTCGCGTCTGCGGCCAAAGCCGGGACACTCGCAAGCCGGCGCTCCAGCGTGGCGGCCTGCCGGGTTGCTTCCGCCACCGTGAGGCGCCCTTCGGCGATCTGGAGAGCATTGAGCACGCCCAGCGTCACGAAGAGCGCGGGCAGGCCTATGAAGACGAGGATGGCCGAGAGGCGCAGCGCCTGCCAGCGTGGCGGAGATGCGGTCATGGCGAAGGCGCTCCCTCCGCACCCGCGCGGATAACCGAGATATCGAAACGATCGCGCCCATCTTCCTGCCGCGTCACGGGTGCTGCAAAGCTGGCCTTGGAGAGGGCGGGTTCCGCCTCGAGGATCGAGACGAGCGACGATGCCTCGGTGGAGGTGCCGGCAAGCCGCAGGCTTTGCGGCAGGATGTCGAGCTCGTCGAGGTAGGTCGTCTCGGGGAGAATGGTCGCGAGCCGGTCGATCAGCATGAAGCTCGCCCGCTCCGGGGTCTTGCCCTCCAGCATCGCTGCTTCGCGCTCGCGAAGGCCGCTGCCCGACGCACCCACCATCTTACGGCGGGTCGCGTCCAGCGCGGCCTGCGCATCCGTGACATCGCTCGCGCTCATCGACAGCGCGACGGTCGAAACGAGAAAGCCTGCAAAGGTCAGGACGAGGACCGCAAGCGTGACCGCGGCGATACGGCTGCGGCGGGTTTTGCGCAGCGTATCGTTTTCGCCCCTGAGGAGATCGATGCGCAGGCGCTCCTCGACCGGCTGGCCGGCCGACCCGACGCGCGCGGGCACCAGGCCGAAGGCGGCGAGCCGGGCGATGCCGGCCGCCACGATCTCGCGCGCGGTCGCGACGACATCGACCGTGACCTGACCGTCGCCGCCCGGTTTCACGGCGACATGAAAGCCGTGCAGCAGCTTTTCCGGCTGCCAGGGCGTCAGCCTGTCGAGGCGACTGGCCACGATCTCGGCGGCAAAGCCGGACGCCTCCGCCGGCACGGTCAACCGGGTCGTCACGACGCGATCCGCCCGGAGACGCAGCTCCGCCTCCGCCGGCCTGCGGCTCTGCACATCACGGCGCACAGCGTCGGACAGGCTGCTGCCATGGCCGAGAAACACCGTGCCGCGCCGCGAGACGCGGTAGAAGGCCAGATCGTCGGGCGATGGCGGCGCGTTCCCTGTTTCGGCACCGATCGGCAGATCGCCGGGGTCGCCCGAGACCTCGACGACCACCCATCGTGCGCCCGGCGAAACCGCCATGACGACGGGCTCCACGGCATCCACGAAGGCGGAGAGCAGCGACCTTGCCGGCCGGAGGAGGCGGGAGAGGACGCCGCTCATGCGCGCGCCGCCTTCGGGTGGGACAGGACCGTGTGGCTCATCCTGTCGCCCTGATCACTTCGTCGAGGGTGGTAACGCCCTCTGCACATTTCGCCAGCCCATCCTCCAGCATCGAGGTCATGCCCCGTTCCTCGGCGCGGCGAGCGATCGCGGCGGGATCCGGATCTCTCCGAATGGCCACGCGAATGTCATCATCGACCGGGAGAACCTCGAAAATACCGATCCGGCCGCGATAGCCGCTCTGGCCGCAGGCCTCGCATCCCACGGCGCGGTGAACGTTCAGCGCGGCGGGCAGACGGATGCCGCGCCGAGCGGCAAGCGTCACGAGGCCGTCCCGCGCGCCGTCATCCCGCACCTTGCAGCGGTCGCAGAGCCGGCGCACGAGGCGCTGCCCGAGGACCCCGCGCAGGCTTGCGCCCAGCAGATAGGGCTCGACGCCCATATCGATCAGGCGCACGACCGCATCGGAGGCGGAATTTGTGTGCAGGGTCGTCAGCACCAGATGCCCCGTCAGGGCGGCCTGGATGCCGATGCCGGCCGTCTCGCGGTCGCGCATTTCGCCGATCATGATGACGTCGGGATCGTGGCGCAGGAACGCGCGGAGCGCGGAGGCGAAGGTCAGTCCGATGGACGGCTTGATCTGCGTCTGGTGGATGCCGGGGATCTGGTACTCGACCGGATCCTCGACCGTGACGATCTTGCGGCCGGGATCGTTGAGCATCGAGATGGCGGTTGCGAGCGTCGTCGTCTTGCCGCTGCCGGTGGGCCCGGTGACGACGACCACGCCGTGCGGCTCGGCAAGCAGCGTTTCGAACATGCGCTGGTCGCGCGTGCTCATGCCGATGCGGCCGAGATCGAGCAGCCGGCTATCGCGCAAGAGAATGCGCAGCACCGCGGTTTCGCCATGCAGCGTCGGCATGACGGCGACGCGCAGATCGGCTTCGGCCGTGCCGATGCGGATATTGGCGCGCCCGTCCTGCGGCAGGCGGCGGTCGGCAATATCGAGACCGGCGAGGATCTTAATGCGCGAGAGAACGGCGGGCGCAAGGCCGAGCGGCAGCCGCTGGTCGCGCCGCAGGAAGCCATCGACCCGAAGCCGCACCCGCAGGTGATCCCGCTCGGTCTCCAGATGAATATCGGTCGCACCGACGCCGACGGCGCGCTCCAGAATCTCGTCGATCAGCCGCACGACAGGGGCGCCCCGCGCCAGATCCTGGATCGCCTGAAGGCTGTCGCCGGTCTCCTGCGGCATTTCGATCGCGGCAACGCCGGTCTCAGGCGCCGCCTCCTCCGACGCCCGCTCGAACAGGAGCCCGATGTCCTCGAAGGAGACGACGCGGAGCGCCGGCCTTGCGCCAAGGGCCAGCTGCACGGCCCGCACGGCATCGTCGCGGGCAGGATCGGCCAGCGCCAGCATGGGCGCGCCGTCCTCCTCATAGGGAAAGAGATAGGCCTCGCGCAGATATCGCCGCGACAGATCGTTCATCAGATGCGGGCATTGGGCGATCGCCTCCAGCCGACCCCGCGGCAGGGCGTGGAATGCGGCGAGCGCGTCGGCGATCTCGCTCGCCGTCGCCCGTCCGCTGCGCCACATCTCCTCCGGGGAGAGCGGCTTTGCGCCCTGCGGCAGAGAGGTTTGGAGCCCGCCGGCGCGCGCGGCCATGAAGGTTTCGAAGGCCTCGACGGATTGCGCCGCCGACGTCCCCTGGGACGGCGCACCCTTGGATGACGCGCCCGGGACAGATGCGTCAGTCTGCTGCTGCATGGCACACCCTCCTCTTCACGCTTGCGATCCTTGCATCCGACTATCTCTCTTTTGAGCACCGCACACGGTCCGGTTCAAGAACCGATTGACGGCTGCGGTGCACCATCCGAAAAACAAGGCGGCCGGATGGAGGTATCCCGGCAAAGAAACAGCCCGCACGGAGGCGGGCTGCCTGTCCTTGTCGGAGATTCGTCTCCGATCAGGCGATGTTGCCGTTCAGCTTCCGCGGGAAGAAGCTCGCTTCGCTGGCACCGGAGCCGAGATAGACGATGTTGAGGACCTGCTGCGGCGTGCGGCTGAAGGCCAGACCGTTGGCGTCGGTCGGCACGATGTTGACGCTCTTCTCGCTGCCGATGCCCATGTCGAGATCGGTTGTGCCGTCGAGCGAGTCCCGCGCGTCGGAGATCGCGTTCGCCTGTGCGAAGAGGCCGCGCGACGCCAGCAGGGTGCGGATTTCGCCGGCGTGATAGGCCTCGACGGCGAGAAGCCCGGCTGCCGCCTCCAGAAAGTCCTTGTTCTGGATGAAACGGGCAGCGCCCTTGTAGGCGGTTACGCCGACATCCTCGAAGATGAAGGCTGCAAGCAGGAAGTTGTTCTCGTTGGCGAAGGCGTCGAACGTTTCCTTCGCGCCGACAAGGCCTGCGGCACGCGCCGCCGCCGTGAAGCTGGTCGCGAGATTGATGCCCGGCCGAGCGACCTTGGCATCGCCGAGCGCCTTGCGCAGGAAGCGGACATGGGCCTGCTCGTCGCGGGCGATCTCTTCCGCGTAGCTGCGGACGAGCGCCGACTTGAACGGCACCTTGCGGCCACCGAGAACGCCGCCCAGACGCCCGTTTCCGGTCGTATCGCCATCCAGAAGCCGGCGGCCGAAGGCGGCGATGAGGTAGAACTCCGCCTCAAGATATTCGAGGTTCAGCGCGAAGTTCAGGATGGTCGCGTCGTCCAGTTCCTGGGCCTCGGCCTGCTGCGGCAGGCCGGTGAGGCCGAGGGTCGCAGCCCCTGCGGCCATCAGGCCCGCAGAGCGCAGGAAGGCCCTGCGGCCGGCTTGAAGATCGATCGTCCGTGCGGGCACAAGGCCCTCGTCTTGCATCTGTGTCATATGCTCGTCCCTTCCCCATTCGCTCGAAAGCGCGCACCGGCACATAATCACCGGCACACACACGACGAAGCCGGAGCGCGGGAAGTTTCACCGCCGGAATCTCTCGTTTTCGACGCCTGACACCGACGTGAAACTTCGCGTCCCGATTCCTCGTCTCTTCGGACAGGGCAACCGACAAGCCTGCGTAAGACAGGCGGCTCTAACGAAAGATCTGTGGTGTACCTGCGCCCGGCCGGTTTGGTGCTTGCGCAGGCAGGTGTTTTCGTTTGAGGTGATACGATGGCGAGCGGGGCTCGTTTTTCTCTTGGGGGTGTGGAGAGCGTGCCGGCATTCATGCAATTTGGCCGCACTGTTTTGTGTTGCGTTCTTGTTTGTCTCGCCGGAGGGTCTCTCACCGGGTGCCAGACCAGCGACGGCGACGGGGAATCCGCATTCGCAGGCGGCGTCTTCAGCGATCTCCAGGCGCGCAACCCGCGCGAACATCCCGACCCGACCTCGACATCGCCCGCACGACGCACCGGCAGCACGCAGACCTTCGGCCCGGACCGGGGCCTGACGCCGGTCGGCTCATCGGATACGAGCTCTGCCGGACAGTACACGCTGAATTTCGACCGGACCGACATCAAGGACGTGGCCCGTGCCATCCTCAACGACGCGCTGCATCTGAACTACTCGATCAGCGGCGAACTGTCCGGCCCGGTCACGCTGTCCTCCGCCCGCCCCGTCACGCGCGAGCAGCTTCTGGCGACGCTCGAAACCTCGCTCTCCTCCTTCGGCTTCTCGCTCATACGCTCGGGCGGCGCGTATCGCATCGCCGCCAGCGGCCTGTCCGGCGGCACGGTGGATTTCGGCAGCCGCACGCGGGCCGGCTTCGGCGTTTCGGTCATTCCTCTCAGCTTCGTCTCGGCCTCCACCATGATGGAACTGCTCTCCGGCTTCGTCGCCGAGGCCGACGGGTTGCGGGTCAACGCTGCCGGCAACAGCATCATCGTACGCGGCTCGGGCCCGCAGCGCGCAGAGGTCGCTGAAGCCGTGATCTCGTTCGATTCCGATTTCATGCAGAACCAGTCGGTCTCGATCTTCCGCTTGGCAGAGGCGCGGCCGGAGCAGATCGTTCCGGAACTGGAGCGCATCTTCAACAGCCAGGGGCAGAGCGGCGCCATCCAGTTTCGCGCGGTCAACCGGCTGAAGGGCGTCATGGCGATCTCGCGCAATGCCGGGCTCCTGAAACGCGCGGAGAGCTGGGTCCGGCGGCTCGACCAGCAGGACGGGCAATCCGGCCAGAACGTCGTCGTCTACAAGGCGCGCTACCGCAAGGCCGCCGAACTCGCCGCCGTCATGAACAATCTCTTCGGCGGATCGAGCGGCGCCGTTTCCTCCCCGACCCAGCAGCCCATGCCGACGCAGCCGGCGGAAGAGCCGCTTGGGTCCGGCAATCCGGCCCTGTCGGAAACCGAGGGATCGGGACTGGCAACCCAGGCCAATGCCCGCATCGCCTCGGCCTTCGCCACGACATCGGACGAGAACACCGGCTCGGCGATGAGCGGCGTGCCCAATGTCGTCGATCTCACCTCGGGCGCACAGGAAACACAGGCGCCGATCCGCATCAGTGCCGATCCGTCCAACAATTCGGTCGTCATCTATGGCGATTCCGAGCGGGCCGACCAGATCATCCAGACGCTGAAGCGCCTCGACGCAACCCCTGTGCAGGTCGCCATCAACGTGACGATCGCCGAGGTGCGGCTGACGAAGGAGTTGAAATACGGCGTCCAGTATTTCATCAACAGCAAGAACCTCGGTCTCGGCACCAATAACGGCTCCGTCAGCCTCGTCGATCAGGCAAGCAATGTCCTGAAAAAGCAGATCCCGGGCCTCAATTTCGTGATCGGCGCCAATGCCGATCCCGACGTCATCATCTCCGCGCTCGATGTGATCGGCGATGTCGAGGTGCTCTCATCACCCTCGCTCGTCGTTCTGGAAAACCAGACCGCGACGCTGCAGGTGGGCGATGAGGTACCGATCACCACGCGCCAGTCGCAGAGTCTCGAAAACGCGGTCGCGCCGGTCATCAATCAGGTCGAGTTCAAGAACACCGGTATCATCCTCAACGTCACGCCGCGCATCAGCCAGAACGACGCCGTGACGATGCAGATCGAGCAGGAGATCTCCAACGTTTCCAGCGGCGCCAACACGCTGACGCCGACGATCTCCAAGCGGCGCATCGAAAGCCAGATCTCCGTCAACGACCAGCAGACCGTGCTGCTCGGGGGCCTGATCAGCACGGGCACCAACAACGGCAAGAGCGGTATTCCCGGTGCCAATCGTATGCCGGGCATCGGCGGACTGTTTGGCCAGACGCAGAAGAGCGCAAACCGCACCGAACTGATCGTCCTCATCCGCCCCGTCATCATCCGCGATGCGCAGGACGCCGCCAATGTGGCGGAAAGCCTGCGCGCGCAGATGTCCGTCATCGGCGGCCGCGGCGGCGGGCGCCTGAAATGAGCCGCGTCATGGGCCGCGCCGACCTTCTCGCCCTGACGGCCGGCATCGTCGTGGCCACGGCCGTGGCAGCCTTGCCGATGCAAAGCGTCCCGACACAGACCGCGGTCGCTCTTCTCGTCTCCGCCATGATCGCCTGGATCGCCTGCCAGGATCTTCGCACCTTCACGATTCCCGATGGACCGCTCGTCGCCTTGGCGCTTGCGGGCGCCGCGCTCCGCTTGTCCCTGACATTCGACCTGCCCGGCGAAGCTCTGGCGCTCGCGATCGATGCGGTTCTCTGCGGCGGCGCTCTTCTTGCCATTCGCGAAGGCTATTACCGCTGGACGGGCGTGGACGGTCTCGGCTTCGGCGACGTCAAACTGGCGGCGGCCTGCGGCGTGCTGGTCGGCGTGACCGGCTTTGCGCATGCGCTTCTCGCCGCAAGCGCGCTCGGCATTGCGGCCGTGCTGGCGCTGTCCCTGCGGCGGAATGCGGCGGTCATCGAACGGTTGCCGTTCGGCGCCTTGCTGGCACCGGCCTGCGGCCTTGTCTGGATCCTCTCGTCGCTGGCATGAGCGCGTGCTACAGCGCGGTCTCGCGCACGACAGGTAGAACGGGAGCCATATGCAGGATGTATGAACCGTCATGATTCATTTTCTCCTGGTGTGAAGGGCGTCGTCCATTGACCATGTTTTCCTACCGGGCGCTCGGCGCCAGCGGAAAGATGATCGTCGGCACGATGGAGGCTTCCACGCGGGCGGAGGTCATCGATCAGCTCGACCGCGCCAATGCCACGCCCGTCACGATCGAGGAGACGACAGGGGAAGAGCGTCGCAGCTGGCGCGATCGCCTGACGATCGAGCCCGCGGGGGAGGATATCACCGGTTTCACGGTCGATCTCGCCATGCTGCTCAAGGGCGGTGTGACGCTGAACGACGCTCTTCTCATCCTCACGCAAATGGAGACGCGGCGCTGGCTCGTGAAGCTGATCGAGCGGCTGCATGCGGACCTGTCCAGCGGCAAGAGCTTCTCGCTGGTTCTCTCGCAGCATCCCCGCCTCTTCCCGCCGCTCTATGTGAAGATGATCGAGGTGGCCGAAGTCTCCGGCCGGCTGGAGCAGGCGCTGACGAGCATTGCCGCCGAGCGGCAGAGATCGGAACGTCTGCGCAAGCGGCTGATCGCGGCGCTTGCCTATCCCGCCTTCCTGGCCGTCGCGGCGCTCGGCGTGCTGGCTTTCGTGCTTCTCTACATCATTCCCCAGTTCGAAGGCGCGATCGCCGGTTTTCGCGACCGCATCTCGCCCTCGGCGCTCTTCGTCTTCCGCCTGTCGGAGTGGTTCCGCGGCAATGTGGATCTCGTTCTGATCGCGATCGCCGCTCTTCTTTTCGGCTTCATGCTGGTGAAGCGGCTGGGGCAACGACGGTCGCTGTTTCTCGAAATCCTCGCCGTCCTGCCCATCACGTCGCGCATCGTCACCTATCACCTGACGCTGACCTTTTGCCGAACGCTCGAGATCCTGCTGGAAAACGGCGTCGATATTTCCACCACGCTCCGGCTGATCCGCGGGATCCACCCGCTGCCGAGCACGGTTGAGAAGGTGGATGGGGTCATCGCCGACGTGCGCGGCGGAAAGCGGCTGACGCAAGCGCTGGCCACGCAGAACCTGCTGCCGGTCCATGTCGTGCAGATGCTGCGCGTGGGCGAGGAATCCGGTCATCTCGCCGACAGTGCCGGGCGGATCGCGGGCTTCTACGAAACGAAACTCGACGCCTCGCTCGCACGTCTTACAGCTGTGGCCGGCCCGTTGCTGATGATGGGCGTCAGCATGCTGATCGGCTGGCTTATTCTGTCCATCATGAGCGCGCTTATGAGCATCAACGACCTTCTCGTATAAACGAGCCTTATCGTCTAAAACACCGGCCACTCTTACATCGGACGTTCCCATGATACCCACACGCACGCAACACAGGCGCCCCGCGCGGCGGGACCGGTCCGGAGGTTTCACGCTGGTGGAGCTTCTCGTCGTCCTCGTCATCCTCGGCCTCGTCATGGGTCTCGTCGGGCCGCGTGTTCTGAACTACCTCACCAGTTCGCGCGCGCGCGCGGCGGCCCTGCAGCTCAGTTCATTCAAATCCTCGCTCGATCTCTTCTATCTCGACATGGGCCGCTATCCCTCCAGAAGCGAGGGCCTTTCCGCCCTCGTGGTGCGGCCGGGCGCAGCCCAGGGATGGAACGGACCCTACCTGCAGCAGCAGACCGTGCCCTCAGACCCCTGGGGCAATGCCTATCAATATACCGTTCCGGGCGACAAGGCGCCGTACCGGATCCTCTCCTATGGCGCCGACGGCGTGGCGGGGGGGAGCGGCGCCGATGCCGACATCGTCAGCCAGTAAGCTCGGCCGCTCGCATGCGCATCGCCCCGGCCTTCGCGACCGGCGGGGGGGATTTGCGATGCTCGACGTCGTTCTCGCCCTCGTCCTACTCGGTCTTCTCGCCTCGCTGGGATTGCCGCTCGTGCGCACGCAGACCGGCGCCACGGCACTGCGCTCCAAGGCGTTCGACATCGTCGCGCTGCTGCGCATGGAGCGCAATGCCGCCATCGCCTCCGGACGTCCCACCACCGTCCTTGTCGACGCCGGACGCATCCGATCCGCGCGCACGACACGCGAGATCGTTTTGCCCGCAACCATGGCGCTTACCCTTTCGCCCGCCCGGTCGGCGGGTATCCGGTTCTTTCCAGACGGACGGGCGACCGCGAGCGCGCTGGCCCTGACCTCCGGCGGCAACGGCATGCGCATCGCCATTTCCGGACCAACCGCCATGATCCGTCTTGTGGAGGCCTCCGTTGCGGCGCGCTAGAGCCTTTTCGCGTTGCCTCGCATCGCGACATCGCTCCATCGCGTGGTTTCCTCGCTATCTTTTGCGCAAGACCGCTGCGCAATCCTGGCGGAAACGCCTCGGGGAGGCTTTCGTGATGCGGACAGGACGAAGCCGGGACGGCTTTACCCTGATCGAGGTGCTGGTGGCGTTTCTCGTGCTCGCCTTCGGCACGCTGGCGATCCAGCAGGCGGTGATGGCCTCGGTCGACGGCACGCGGCGCGCCGAGGATCGTCTGCGGGCGGAACGGGTGGCGCGTTCGCTGATCACAGCGCCGATCCCGCCTGGTCCCGGAAACGTAGCGGGGTCCGACCCAGCCTCCCAAAGCGGCGTCATGGACGGGTTCGCATGGTCGATCCGGTACGAACCGCTTCGCCTGCCGTTTCCGACCGAGGCCGACGCCTCGGGCAAGCCCGTCGATTGGGTGCCGCGCCGGATGATTGTGACCGTGCGCCTCCCGCCGCGCAGCCGTTCGTCCCTCGGCGCCGGTCGGGAGCCGGTGGTGGACCTCGAGACCATCCGCCTCGTTCGGGTCTCGACCAGCGATAGCGCACGACCGGAAGAGGGTCCGCCATGACGCGCGCCTCGTCATCCGGACCGGTGCGAGCGGGCGCATCGACCGCCGGCTTCCTGCTCGTGGAGGCGCTGACGGCGATGGCCATCGGCGCGCTGCTGCTTGTGGCTCTGGGATCGCTGGTCTCGTTCGTCCTGCGCGCCTCCGACCGAACGGCCTCGACATCGCAGGCGATCGAGGAGACGAGCCGCATCTTTTCCGCCCTCAGCGACAGGATCGAGACCATCACGCCACAGCGCTGGGCGGGCGCCCGGGCCGGCTTTGTCTTTGAGGGAACGGAAACCACCCTGTTCTTCGCGCGCCTCCCGAAGGCATCCGAAGCCGGCACGGGCAGCCGCCTGGTGATCCTTGTCGGCGATGGCCCGACCCTGCGGGAAGAGGAGCGTCCGCTTCCCCCGGATGCGACCGGTCTCCCAGACGTTATGGGCCGCGAGACGGACACACGCGCGACGGTTCTTGAGCAGGGCTACACCGTGCGCTTTGCCTATTTCTCGCGCCTTCCCGACGGACAGGAGGCCCTGACCGATCGCTGGTCCGGGCGCAGCAAGATGCCGGTTGCGATCCGCATCACCCTGACGGATGCGCTCGGCAGGGGTCAGGGCAGCCTGCGCGTGCCCCTCCGCGTCGATGCCGAACCGGGCTGCGCGGCGCCCGGGCAGGGCGTCTGCAGCCTCGTTCCCGAGGCGCCGTCCACGCCCGGAGATCCGGCGACGGAGAACGGGCCGATCGATCCCGATGACAGCCGGGGCTGGGAGCGTTACGTTCGACCATGAGACCTCCATCGCGCCTTCGCGGAGATTCCGGCTATATCCTCATCTCGGTGCTCGCGGTCGTCGCCCTGCTATCGGGCCTCGTCGCCGCACTTCTTCTGCTCGGACGCGCGGCGACGGACAGCGCGCATCTGGCAAGCCGCGATCTTCGGCAGGACGCGCTTCTCCAGTCCGCCGTGGCGCTCGCCGGCTATCAACTCTTCATTCTGAAACGCCCGCTGGAGACGATCGACGGTCAGCACTTGCGCCTCGATGCGGGCGTCGTCACACTCCGGGTGACCTCCGATGCCGGAAACGTCGATCTTAACGGTTCCGGCAGGGAACTGCTGGCCGCGGCCTACCAGGCCTCGGGATCGACCACCATGCGCCCGGAGGTGTTCGCGGCGCGGATCATCGCGTGGCGAGAGCCCGAAAACCCGCCGCAAGCGGGCCGCGCCGACACAGCTGGCGACAATTCGCCCGGCCAGCAGGCAAGACATGGTCCATTCCGAACCCTTGACGATCTGGCCTTCGTCCCAGGTCTGGCAGCAGACGACATCGCCCGGCTGCGCCCCTTCCTGACCGTCTTCAACCCGACCGGCCGCCTCTCGGCCTTCTTTGCGCCGGAGCCTCTCATGGCAGCCATTCCGGGTATCGGCAAAACCACATCTCGGGAGATCGTCACTCTTCGGAGCAAGAGGGCGGCCGAGACCGAGCAGGCCATCGCCAACCTCGTGCTTGTCGCAGCCTCCCAGATCGACACCAAACCACCGCGAACCTATCGTGTCGTCGTCGATGGTCCATCGGACGGCGACCGCCCTGCGGACGGCGTTACCGCAGTGTTGTCCGCAGGCGCCGAGTCCACATCGCCGTACCAAGTGCTCGCGTGGGATGAAGATGCCGCCCGGAGATGAGGAGCCGCAGCCACAACCTTGGCGGCCTACGCTCGCCACCGCCGCGTGAAGGTTTCTCCCCAAGGCATAGATCCGTTTCTCAGCGTTCCCCTGCGATCTCCCGACGGAGGACGGCTGCGGGAAACGCCAAAACCCCCGCACGCATTTGCGTCGGGGTTTTTTGGCATTGCTGTGATGGAATGTCTGTGAGTGACTTGGTTGCGGGGGCAGGA
>UBPA01000021.1 GCA_900467185.1 Hyphomicrobiales bacterium
TTGCAGAATGAGGTCAAGATTGCCAAAGACCGGGGAGTCGAGGTTATCAGTATTTGCTGGTATCCGATGGTCGACTGCCCGCCATGGCATGCGCCGCGATCCCGCAATCGATGGAGCCATGGCTTGATCCGGCAGGATCTGAGCGTCGATCCATCCCTATCAGCTGAACTGATGGCAATGATGCCGCATGCGGCCGCTGCGTAGATGCTCTTCCCTGGGGCGTCATTATTCCCGTTAGAGTTTGTTGTGCTTACGTTGGAGATTGAGCGACTTGCTTTCCCTGCACTTACGTGACCAACCGGCATTTCCACTCGCCCTCCGACCCGGAGACGCTTCAGGATCTGCCCGTTGTCGAGATGCTGGAGGATACGGGGTTAATCCGGGGCATGTTACCGATGTCGCGCTGCCGTTCGATGGCGTTATCAGGTGCACCAGAAGCGGAACAGGGCGAGGCGTCACCGACGATTTCCAGTGTTGTCGTAGCGCAGCGCTGCGGCCTCGACTTTGTCGCCGTTGGCTGCTGCCCACGAGCACAAAGCTTCAAACGGCTCTCGCAGGGAATGGCCGAGGGGTGTGATGGCATATTCCACGCCGATCGGCTGCGTCGGGAGGACAGTTCTCGTCACGAGGCCGTTGCGCTCGAGTCTCTTCAAAGCATCGGCCAGGGACTTGTGCGTGATCCCGTCCAAACGTCGCTTGATCTCGTTGAAGCGCGAGGGCTTAGGACAGATCACCGTCAGTATCAGAATCGTCCATTTGTCGTCGACTGCCCTGGACCGGCGACAGGAGACCACGCCCTCCGGCGTCGGCCTTTCATAATGTTCAGCTTCAGAAATCTGCAATTGGTGGTTGCCAAGGACGTGGAAGTGCGAGCTCGGGGCATACAGCTTCCAGTTTATATACCATCGTCCGTAAAAGTTTTTGGTGAATCGATCTTTCTCTGGTGGACTTGACAGAATTTGAGTGATTTTTGTCTTTTGGGGCGTCCCAATTGGACTATGGGCGTGCAAGCAACTGAGGGGAGCGTATGGCTGTATCATTCATTCATTTATCGGATATCCACTTCGGCCAGGAAAAAGGCGGCGAGTTGGAAACCCATGATGATGTGAAAGAACGGCTTTTGGTCGATGCTGCCTCTCAAGTGAAAGATATGGGGCTATCGATAGATGGCATCATCGTGACCGGGGACGTGGCGTACGCAGGCAAGTCCGAAGAGTTCAAAAGTGCGGGTCACTGGCTCGATCGCCTTGCGAAAGGCGTTGGTTGCCGCGAAACCGCCGTGCAGGTAGTGCCGGGCAACCATGACATTGACCGCGAAGAAATTTCTGACGGATGCAAGCTCATGCTTGACAGCATATTGCACAGCGGCGAGTCGATGTTTGACAAGTATCTGAACAACTCAGCTGATTGTGAGGCTCTGTATAGGAAACTTGGCGCTTACTTTGACTTCGCAGAAGGCTACAATTGCTTTCTGGATAAGAAGGGCGGAATTGCCAGCAATAAATCCTTTGAACTCGCCCCAGGTCGGTTTATCCGGATTATGGGCTTGAATTCGTCCTTAATGTGTTGGTCTTCTGAGAAGGAGGGGGACCTTTTTCTGGGCGCGAGACAGCGCGTGCTGCCAATCACGTCCGGCGAGGAGTTAGTGGTCCTATGTCACCACCCCCTTCATTGGTTCAATGACGGGAAGACAGCGCAAAAGTATATCCGAAATCGAGCGCGCGTCCTGATGACTGGACACGAGCACAAGCCATCGGTGTCTCTGGACACCAGCAAACATGGCCGCGATCTGCTTACCATCGCGTCTGGTGCGGCGGTTCCTCCCCATGCCAGCGAGGAATACGGATATACGTACAACATCCTAACATTCGATTGGGACGCCCACCATGATGCTCTTAAAGTGTCAATCGTTCCGAGAACTTGGTCGGACGACGACATGGATTTCGTTGCCGACGAAGAGTTGTTGAAGGAAACGGGTAATAGCCTTGTTCTGGCTTCAGCGAATTTCCGCGCAAGTAAGATTGAGGTCGAACTGGAGACACCAGACAACTCTGACGAGGTCGAGTATCCTGAAATGGCAGTCGACCGGATAGTGATAATTGAGGAAACGACCGTGCCTGATAGATTCGCAATGGTCCTTCTTAGATTCTTCAGAGATTTATCGCCGACACAGCGAATGCGAATACTTGTGAAAATGGAAGCGTTGCCGCCGACTTGGAAAGGCGTCATGACCCACGGAATGGAACGGAACGTTGTCGACAAATTGATGCGGGAGGGCCAGTTAGCGAATTTGGAAGCGGAAATAGAACGAGAACAGACGAACGATTTACATTGAAGCGGATGGGGTGATTATGGTCGATATTGCATTACATGTCAGAATTTTTGAGGGTAATCCGACTGATGACCTCGTTAAGAAGCGGCAGACGGCGATCAAGGAGATTGCGGCCAAGTTCGTCAAGCCTAATACAGTGTCGCGGCTGCTATCTGTCGCGAACGGAGTGGCCCTAGGAAGTATAGACAATGGTAAGCTTCCGCCTTCCTTGGCCACCGAGGTAGGGGAATCCATAACGAAGGTGTCGCCGTCGTTCGTCAACGAGGGGCATGACCTCGAGCTAGCGACCTGCGCGATGCTCGCACTCATGACGGCAGTAGAGACGGGCACCAAGTCGAGCAACCTTACTAATGCAGACTACCTAGCCGTCGGTATATGGTTAGCAATATCATTGCAGGGCGGGGGTAAAAATGAAAGATTTGAGCGTCTGCGGCAGTCGCTTCTCGAACTGTGCAGAGATCACGTCTTAAAAGCTGCAAACTACGGACGTGTCCGGTCGCAGCCTTCCAAAATCACTGACCTCGCCGCAGACAATAGCAATCTTGGAAATGTTGTCGAAAATCTTAAATCCACGATCGCCACGCTATATTCCAATGCGGCAGTTGATCGCGAAGAAATAGACTTGTTGTGGTGGTCCGTTACAGGGTGGAGCGACGCATTGGGCGCAAAGTACGCGGACGCAAAGCCCCACGTTGCAGCAGTTGCATTGGGGCTAGATGCAGCAAAGCGGCTACGCCGCATGCCGATCGAGCTACACAAAGAGCTGGTTCTCCGGCGAGTGCCTGAAGGCGAGAGCCTGACCGCCGTGAAACTCGTCAAGGAGCTCGGTGAAGACCGGCAGCGATTGGGCGCGGTCTATGGTTCTGACTCCGACGTGATTTCAAATCCAGAAGTCTTTCCTCTCCTCAACGCCCTTGCGTCTGGTTCTGTGGGAAGCATCGGAAAAATCACCTTTTCGATAAGAGATCTGGCACTGCGAGCTCTGCTGGAAGGCGTGACTTTCGACGTAATTTCAAGGCGCGAGGTCTGAGATGCTCGCGGAATGCCCCCAGGAAAACTGTACCGTCGGTACAACAGGCCAATGTCTGCTCAACCATGAGCCCGCGGCAACCTGTCCGCATTACACGGCATTGTCGGAGGCACTCGAAACGCGGGGAGAAGAGGAACTGCTGCCGGAACCCGAGCAGAATCCGTCCTTCTCATCTAGTAACACTCTTACCGAGGATCGCCTTAGTTACCTGATGGGCGGTCGATATTGTACTATGGTGGGCATTGTTGGACCTCCGGATTCAGGCAAGACGGCGGCGCTGGTGAGCCTATACCTGCTGCTGTCGCACGGGCGGTTGCAAGGTTTCGAATACGCTGACAGTCGTAGCTTAATGGCTTTCGACGAGATCAGTCGCGGGGCTCGTCGCTGGACAGGTGGAATGCCGCAGCAGATGACACCGCATACCGAGCTTTCCGACGATCGGGCGGCGGGCTTTTTACATCTGCGAATTCGAGCTGCGCAGGACAATGTCCCAGTCGATTTCCTTTTGCCTGATCTGCCGGGTGAGTGGTCGACCGCGATGGTGGAGGAAAGCCGACATGACCGTCTTGCATTTCTCGAACGCGCGGATGTCATTTGGCTCATGGTCGACGGGGCGCGTTTGGCAAGTCCGACACAGCGGCAAGGAGCTATCCATCGAACAAAGCTCTACCTGCAACGGCTCAAAGAGTTCTTTCCCGATCTCCCACGGGTGATTCTGGTCGTGACACGAGCTGATCTTGGCACTGCTAGCGAAAAAACCCTGCAGACTATTTTGACTGAGGGCGTTGCGCTTGGAATCGAAATTACTGTTCAAGCAATTTCGTCTTTTTCCGCAAATGCGGAGGTGCCTGCTGGCACCGGCATCGCCGAGCTCATCGAAGCATCAATGGGAAAACAAGCGAATGCAGCCGTGTTCTGGCCCTCATCGAGCGACAACATCGGCCGGGCGATTGAAAACGTCGGGCGGGGGGGCGTCGAAATATGATTGAGCACTCGATCGTCCTTCTGGGGGGACCGGATTCCGGTAAGACTAATTACATGTCGCGGCTTTGGTTAGCGCTCAATGCCAAACGATCAACCATCGTAGCACCTCGAAATCCGGTGACCATACAATATGTCGAGGGCGGTGCGGAGCACATCTTAAGCGGCGTATTCGCCCCACGGTCCGACACAAACTCGCTACCTGACGACCTGACTCTAGACATTCCCGTTCGCCTCGCGAGCGATCCGGACGGCAAAGAAGTACTTATTTCTGTTCCCGACGTTTCCGGCGAACTTTGGAAGGAGGCCATACAGCGAGGTGACGTTTCACCTGAGTGGATGACTGCTCTAAGGCAGGCCTCAGGGGCGCTCTTGTTCGTACGAGTTTTGTCGGAAGCCAATGCGACTCCTTTGGACTGGGTCAACTCGGCCGATTACCTAAGCTGGGCGGGAGACGGTGCGCCTAAGGATGAGAATGGTGAAGAGGTTCTAATCCCGACCCAGGTCGCTCTTTGCCAGATGTTGCGTTTTCTCGATGAAACTCTTTCACGTCCCGATGGCAGAGGGCCCAGGGTGGCCGTCCTGATCACTGCGTGGGACCTTGTTGATGAGCATCGCCGTCTTAAAGGCCCGACTGCCTATCTGAAAGACGAGTTTCCACTCTTTGGAGGTAGGTTGACTGATTGTACCACCTTGGATGTGCGGACGTTCGGCGTCAGCATCGTAGGCGGAGATTTTAAAGATCCGGCCTTCACGGTGGAATTTCTCGAAGGGACCATTGATGAAATGGGTTATGTCGTGATCGACAAGCCGGAGGGTGAAATCGAACAGAGTAACGATGTAACGCTGCCCGTTGCTTGGGTAATCGGACCCGTTTTTGAAGATGCGTGAATCTACTATCCATCAGCAGAGACATGGCTACAGGAACGGCCATCAGCTTCTCGAAAGCACGGTGCGGCTAGATAGGGCCGATCAAGACTCGATCGATAGATTATCCGACCTTTCGGGCCAGATACGACCGGGCGAGGTGGTTCCACCCTACCTCACGATCTATCCGCTACCGAGCCGCGCGTATCATGTTGTCGCGAGAACCTGGCCAGACCTGACTGCTCCTCGCGCAGGATGTGTCTTGACGAGGAGCCTCCTTATCCCGCGAGAACAGTGGGCCGCAAACGCCGATTTATGCGATCTGCTGGTAAGTCTGTCTGCACCCGGCATAGAGGAGCTGGGCTCCCTTGGTAGCGAAATTGCTGGCGATCCACTTCCTCTCGTGAGCGACGTCCGAACCGCTGAGCTTGTGGAGGCGCTGTTCCTCGAAGCGCGAAAACCAATCGTGGTATTTGAGGCGAAAGACGCGGAGGCGCTGGCGACAAGACTGGTTACTGCCTTCTGGCCGACGTTCCGTAACGAGTTTTCATTGTGCACCTACGCGTTGGGACCACGCAAAATTGCTGGACGAGACTTCGATCTTGTCTTCGCACCCAAAAACGCACGCTCGAAGTTTACCGATTGGTCTGGGCGAAAAATCGAGGCTGGATCGCCGAAAAGCGCTCGCCATCGTTGGTCTTCGGCTATTGCCGACGCGATTTTCCAGTCATCCCATCCCACGCTTGCGTCCGGCGATGCGCTCGGCCTTCTAGGCGCCGGCGGTCCAGGTGACGAGGCAGCGTTCCGAAAGTCTCTACTATGGAACGAATTGGCTGAGAAAGCACCAACCAGCGCGAGCGCGGTCCTGGGAATGCTCGACATCGTAAATTCTCAGCCCGGATTGGCCTCCAACGCGATGAGCAGCTCGCTGCCCACGCTCAAAGTAGCCATAGGATCAGCGGTCAGGACCATGTCCTCGGCGGACGCGTGGACTTTCCTGCAGACACTTGTCGGCAAGACCCAGGGACGGGATGCACTCAAGCCAATCGGCATCGAGGCCACAAGGGATGCCGAGAGACTCGCCGCCTCAGACCCGGAAGCCGCAATCGAATTCATGCAACGTTTTCAGGAAAGCCATACGGTGTTTCCAGTCGACATTATGGGAGGGATTGCCGACGGACTGGGCGCTGTAAGAGAGCCTATCATCGACTATCAGAGAATACCGCCAAGGGTAGGCACGTTTCTCGTGGCGAGTAGCACTGCCTTCAGCGAAGCGTTGGCGCGCCGTATCAGGAGAGGCGAGGTAACACCATCCGTCGTTCTACCATATTTCCAGGCGGGCGACAGTGATTGGTGGGATAGGGCAAGCAGGAGACTCATATCGGAGATAGATAGCCGCGAGTTCGCTCCGCTCTTGCCCACAGTATTGAACCGACGTTCCGGCGATGACCTTGTTGCTCAGATCACCGAGATAGTACGTCGATCAAGTTTGCAGTTTCCGGAATTCGATCAAGCACTCGTGGACGCGATACGTGACGACGAGACGATGCGCGTCGTACAGGAATTCGTTGCAGATAATATGCAGGAGGCTCGTGCTGACCGTTTCCTTGCAACAACCATTCGTCTTGTTCCGAGTGATCTCGAATGGCTTTTAGATGGGCCGATTGAGGGCTCCAGATCGGCGGCCCTGTTGACGGCTGTGCTATCGGCGCAGGGCGACCGTTCAATAACCGAGGCGCAACGTGACCCTAACATGCGTCGGAATATGTTGAAGATCCTGGCGAGAGATGTCAAGATTTCCGCCGTCGAGATCGCGAGGATGCTTACTCTGGGCGCCGCCTCGGTCGACGATCACCTCGAGTTCGGGCAACTTGTCCTCGCCGCCTTACCTGGTGGCCGCTTGCGATCGGATCTTATCAACGCTGTGCTTGAACGCGGTTTTTCGCACGCCGAGTCGACCGACGAGCGCATCGAGCAAATGGTTGAGGACCACTTCGAGGAGGTGGGAGCAAGACAAGTGGTTAGATGGAGCGTTAGCGACGGGATTTCTACGGCCCGGCTTGCAGCAAATCTATCAATTCTCACACGTCTGCCGCAAGATAAACGTCAGGCAGTGGCTAGTTGCGCCGACGATCTTGCGTATCGCCTTTCCAGACGTGGACCTCATGGGATCAATGAAGAAGTCTGTAGGCTATGGGCGCGTCTCCTTTTGGAAGCCCAGGACTTCTCTCCCAGACATTACCTCATAGCTGCAACGACGAGTGTATCTGCTACCATCGACCTTACAAAATCACCGGTCGCGGAGGTGCTCGCAGCGGCATTTCCAGCCGTCTATCGAGAGCTTGTTTCAAAGGATGATGACGATCCCGGACTACTGGGGCTTTTCTTCGCTCTACCCAGGATGCTTTACGATTGGGATCGGGCGAAGCCGGCACGCCACCGGTTAGTCGACGCTTTCATGAGCGCGAATTGGCCCCCCGCATACCTGCTTCTTGCCGCTGCCAGAGCCGGAATTGTCGATCGCATCTGTCTCCGCGTTTTGCGGCAACGAGGTGGGAAGAAATACCTGGATCGTGCGGTTGCTGACCTGGAACGGCTAACACCCGAAGAAATCGCTGTGGTTAGGAAAGATCTCGCTGAGTTTGACGACGTGAAGATGAAGAATGAATGGGACTAACGGCGTGCCTACCTGCCCCTGTCGAGTTTGCCAGAGAGACCGATATCTTAAGCTCCATACCTTCGGTTCAATCTGCGTTTCTTCCAGGTAACCCTGCGCCGTAATGCCCGCTATGCCACACTTTCAGGACTTATGTTCACGCCCGAGCGTTTTGCATGTGTCCCTGTCCATCTCCTTAGATCTAAGACAATGCGCCGCGTCTCTGGTATTCGGGCTGCACATGACAGCGTTGTTGAAGTGCCCACAATTGTCATTTCATCCGCTTCGGAAGCGGACTAGATTGAGACTCAGTACACGTTTGGGTTTCACTCTCGCTCGCTCGCGATAAACGCCAGGAAAAGATCAGCATTCATGAAGACGGGTCCAAGAGCTGGCGGACGAGCCACGGAAGCAGGAATGGCCTTCCAGGCAGTCGTCGGCACTTGGTTCGCTGCCCACGTGGTGGGCGAAGCGCCTGTTGGCCAGCGATTCGGGCTCGATGCCACCGTTCTTCCCGTTCAATTGCAATTCGAGACCGGCGCAAGGCTGGATGACATCGAGATTCACCTTGCGGACGGTGGTCTCATCTCGGTCCAGTGCAAAACCCGTCCGACCCTGTCATTTGGGCCAGAGTCCGCGCTAACCCGGACAATAGCCCAGCTTGTTGAGATGTTTGCGGCCACGAAAACGGGCACATCGGGGCTCGATCTTGAACGATCCGCCGCGATCCTGGCTGTCGCGTCGGACGCATCCGGTTCCCTGGATTATCTTGAGAGCGCCTGTCGCCACTTCGATTATGGCGGAGAGTGGTCCGGCAGCAAATCACGCATGAATCAAGGACAACTGGGAGCGCTGGACGTCTTTGAGAAAAGCGTCCGCTCCGCGTGGAACGACGCCTATTTTGGTCCCGTCAGCGATGCGGATCTTATCAGTATGGCGCGCTTGTTTCGAATCGCCAGGTTTGATGATGATAACAGCGGGCGCGATTGGCGCGAGGCCGCGCGCACCGTCGGCACTCGCCTGTTTGGACCCCAAGAATCCGGCGATGCAGCTTTGGACGCACTCTACGTTGCCGTTCGGCACTTGATGCGGAACGGAGCGTTGTCAGACCAGAAAGGGCTTATTGCGGCCCTTCGGAATGCGGGCCTCGACGACACGCGGTCACCGTCCTTCGATAAAGACATCGACCAGGTGCGCAGACTTTCAGAAGCGGAAATCACCCGCCTGGGAAGGCACACGCGGCTGGCTATTTCCGGCGGGACTTCGATACTTCGCGAGTGCCAACCGGATTTGATCGCGGCAATTGAAGGGGGTAGCCTTCTGGTCACCGGGGACCCCGGGGCCGGGAAGACCGGCGTCTTGGTAACCCTGGGAGAGGCGCTCCTGGCCGATGCAGCGCCGACGGTCTTCCTGTCCGTGGATCGGCTCTCCGGCGTAAGTGTCCGCGAAGAAATCCGTACCGAGCTTGGCTTGGATCACCCACTTCTGGATGTTCTCGCAGCCTGGCCGGGACGACAGCCGGGCGTGTTCATCATCGATGCGCTGGACGCCTCCCGAGGGGGAGCCTCCGAAGCGGTGTTCGAGAGCCTGATCGAAGATGCGGTGGCGCGACTTGGCGAGCGCTGGTCGATCGTTGCCTCGATCCGAACGTTCGATTTGCGCAATGGCCGGCGTTTCCGGCAAATCATGGCCGGCGCGCCGCCGTCCACCCGGTACGCCGAAGCGGATTTCCACGACATCCGGCACTTTCACATCTCTCGTCTCACCGAAGCGGAGCTTCGTGAGGTGTCGCAAACCGACCGTGAGCTGGGCACGCTTGTCGAGCGTGCGCCTCCCGACGTCCGGGAGTTGCTGCGGAACGTCTTCAACCTGTCGCTGGCGGCCGAACTTGTTGCCAATGGTGTTTCGGCCGAGACCATCAGCTCGGTGCGGACTCAGTCGGACCTCATAGATCGCTATGAGGACGAACGACTGCCGTCGCCCAAACTGCGAGCTGCGGCAAAGCTCGCCGTGGAGACCATGGTGCAGCGTCGACGCTTGTCGGTCCGGAAAATCGACGTGTCTCACGACGCCATCGATGAGGTGCTGAAAAGCGGCGTTCTGGTTCCGGCCGGCGATCGCATCGCCTTCGGACACCACGTCTTGTTCGATCATATCGCCGGGCGGTTCTACCTGGACTGGGATGATCCGGTGCATCTGGTCTCGCAGGTGACCGAAGACCCGGCGGTCGGCCTGTTGCTGAGCCCTTCGCTTCGCTTTGCGATGGAACGCGTCTGGCGCGAAGACGCAAACGGTCGGCCGAAGACGTGGGGAATGATTGCCAACATCGTTGCAGCGCCACAGACCGATCCCGTCGTCACGAGTGTCGCGTTGCGCACAGTGGCTGAGCGCGTGTCAGACCCACAGGACATTGTGGGCCTATGCCGTCTCCTTCGGGACGGCAATCGCACCGACACGCTGGCGGAGGCGCTCTCGCGTCTCGCGCGGTTCGTGAATATGCGTATCGCCGAACACGGCGCTGTATCGGCGGACGTGGCGAAGGCTTGGGCCACCGTTGCAAAGGTGGCCATCGGTAAGGAGGAGCGCGCGCTCGCCGATGGCGCGAGCGTCCTGCTTTCTACGCTTTTTGAGAAGACCGACCTCACGGACCCGGACGTTTTCACCCTGTTCGGCCAGGCATCGCGCGACCTGCTCGGTTTCGCGTGGGCAAGTGTCCCGCCGATGGGGCGACTTACGGCGATGGGGATCCGGTTTGTCGCAAAGTCATTTGGCTCTGATCCAGTCGCGTCCCGCCTGCTTCTCGGTCGTATTCTGGATCCGTCTCGGTTTACTGAGCACGCGGACGAGGAGGCGCCCTGGTTGGCCGAAGGCTTGCTGACCATTCTGCCGTTCGATGCGGGGTTCGCGGTCGAAGTATTTGCGGCCCTGTTCGGCCGCGAGGCACCGCCCGATGAAAAAACCTGGCTCGGTGGACAGCCCAGCCGGATTTTGCCTTTAACCAGCAATCGTCGCCAGGATTATGAACATGCGCGATGGCGGCTGCGCCAGGGACTGCCTGCCATGCTTAAGGCGGACCCGGCCGCCGGCACACACGCCGTCGAGGCGAGTGCGATCGGGCTGGCTTTTGAACGCAAAGGCGGTGCGGACTACCGAGAGCAACGGCGGTTTGTCGTCGGGCAGCAAACCTTCGACATCGTTGAAGACAATTTGACACTTGAGGAGTGGCGCACGGATCAGGAGCGCAGGGGACGCGCCAACGACAGCGTCCTCAGCGATTTTGCAACTTTCCTGCGCGACTGCCCGACAGAGGCCTTTCGCACCTGCATCGAGGCCGCGATGTCGGGCGAAAGCACGTCCTCCGTCTGGGCGCGCCTGTTTGGTGTCGGCGCGGACCGCCGGGGAGAAGCGGACGACCTCCTCTGGCCCGTCGCGAGCACGATTGATGCCCTGAACCTGCGAGGGGTTTCGCGCGACGCCATTACCTACCTTGCTGCCGTGTATGGGAGCCGGCGTCCCGATGAACGACGCCAGTTCGAAGACGGCATGATCGCACACATGCAGGGCGCAACGGACGAGGAGGCACGTTGGCCGCGCGCAATCGCGGGGCGGTTTCTGTCTATCGTTGCCGTCGATGATCTTGTTACGCCAGCGATGAAGGCGCTCCGGGATGAGCTGGACTCGGAAAAACAGCTCGTCGGCAACCAGCCTTTCATGACATTCACCATTACCTCCGGACCGGCCGACGGGATCACCGACCGGCTCTTGGAACGCAGCGGCGCTCCAATCGAAAGTGGACCCGACTACGAGATTCGCAGCGTTACCCGGCCGCTCGAGGATGGCCTGAAAGGATACGACAAGTCGTCGGACGCGGGTCGACTTCTTCGGTTGTGGGTTACGACCTTGCACGTGGTCGAGAGCATCGATCTCCATGGCAGCGGTGCGCACCCGGAAACGCTCCATGCCTGCTGGGGCGCGGTCAGCAATGCCGTAGGAAAGGTCGCGGAGGACGAGGCATTCGTGCCAGGAGAAGCGGGCCTCCCGGCGTTGACGGACTTACTTAGCTTGCTCGACCGGATGTCAACCAGCCCGTATCCTGAGCCGCGCGAGGATACCAACTCGTCATTGATGGGCTGGAGCAACTGGGATGTCCGGGTCTATGTGGCGTCAAGTCTGATGGGCCTCGCGAAACGCTTCTGTCTCGCCGACCCCCTCCTTGTCGACCGGCTCACGCCGTTTCTCGCCGATCCCGTTCCGACCGTCAGGCTTCAGATCGCACAGTCGCTGAACGTCTTTTGGGAGAGCGCGCGGCCGGCCATGTGGGGCATGATGGAGCATATTGCGCAAACCGAGACCCACAAAGGTGTTCTTGGGTTCTTCCTTAGTGGTCCCGTGTTTCAAATCGCTGGCGCTGACCCCACCCGATCAGAAGCGTTGGTGAGTCAAATCCTCGCCAGGCTACCGTCGCGACAAGACACCCCTGACCTGGACAAGGAGAGGAACCTTGACGAAGCCCTGGGCTACTTGGCGGCTCACCTTTGGGTCGGATCGGAACGGGATGCCGCCCAGGCTTGGATCAAAAGCTGGGTGGACGATATCCCTGAAGGAGAGGGGCGTCTTTGGCATGTTGTCTCTGCCTTGAGAAGCGCGCTATTCTTGCGCTTTGCTCCCGACGCGCCGGAGCGCGACGGTCTGATTCAGGATCGGGCGCGCGAGGTTCTCCTTCAGGTCGTCCAATCGTCGACCGAAGCGCTTCAGCGTGCGGTGGTCCTTCAGAAGGACGACACGACGGAAGCGGGGCAGGCGACGGCCGCACGCCTCTACAAGGCCGGCGACTCGCTGCTCGATCATGCCTGCAATCAGCTCTATTTTGGCTCGGGCGCGTTCCGCAGCAACACGGACGACGACAGGCCCGGGCTCATGTCGGCCGATGCCATGCGGCGGTTTCTTGAAGAGTATGGGCCGCTGCTCGACGCCATTGGCGAATGTGGCACCGCCCGAACGGCCTACCACCTTGTGGAGCTATACGAATATCTCGCCGCCGCCGCCCCGGAGGACGTCTTCGATCGAGTGGCCGCGCTTCTCGTCGGGCCCGCCAAGCGGGACGGCTATCACTTCGAGAGCTTGGGGTCTGACGTCTTGGTCCGCCTTGTGCGCAGGTACCTGGCCGATCACCGCAGCGTGTTTGATGATCCAGCGCGCCGCGCCAACCTGCTCCTCGTTTTGGAACTGTTCTCCGGGGCAGGTTGGTCAGAAGCGATGAAGCTGCTCTACGAACTACCGGACCTATTGCGGTGACGTCACTAAACGATACCGCGCAATTTGGCGCTCAGCTTCGGGAATGCGTTGAGACCTTCCGTCGGCAGGAAACTCTCCTTCGTGAGCAGTATGCCCAGGCGCCGGGCGGTCCGGAAAAGGTAGCCGATCTGCTGGAACGGTCGACGCGGCGCTACCTTATCGACGGCCTGCTGCAAGCGCTGGACTGGAATGTAGACGATCCCGCCCAGATCGCGGAAGAGGCGCGATCGACGAGCGCGACGGGCCGCCGGCTCTACTTCGACTATCTGGGCGTCGCGCCACGCGCACAAGCCCCCGTGCTGCTGTGCGAGGCGAAGGGATTTGATGTGCCTCTGCCGCGGAAGGCCAATGGACCCGAGCTTGAACCTGGCGCCATGGCTGAATTGATCGCAAAGGCGATCGAAGATGTGAAACGCGGCCAAAAGAATTCATCGATCGTTTCTCAATGGGCAGAATTTCTTACCGACCTCTACGGATATATAAGCTCTCTCGACGACCTCGGCCGGCGGACGCTGCGTCGCGCCGCCATCACCGCCGGCGGCTGGATCATTGTCTTCCTTGAGCCCGTCACGGCCTTCCAGCCATGGACGTCAGGGACTGAGGGGCTGGTGACCTCCGCAAATCCAGCGCCGGCGCCAAGTGTGCACGCTGATCACATTGTCTGTTTCACCAGCCTTGACGATATGCTGAACAGGCACCCTGAACTGTTCAAATTGCTCCACCGCACGCGGCTTGTGGATACCTTGCCGTTAACGCTGACGGTGACAGAAGCGCTCGCGATGATTCCACCGGATCGTGTCGGCGCGTGCTATCAGAGCGTGCTCGTGTCGACATCAACGAAGACCGGCGCCTTGCGCAAACCGCATCCGACGCGCTCCGTTTATCCAGCTCTCGTCATCGAAACTGGCAGCCGGTGGTTCGCGATTGTTGACTACGACCGGGGCATTGATGAGCCTCGAGGCGCGAGTAGCATCACCCACTTTCTCAGTGAACTGACGGAGAAGGGCACGGCCCTCTTGACGCGTTTGCGCCAACGCCTCGGCTTGCCGCTCGTGCCTGAAACGGTCGACCACTTCCCAGGCTTCGCGGACGAGCCGTCCCGATCAGATCCGTCTGTAGGCATGTCGGGTCCCGTCGCCGGTTCCACCGCGGATCGGATGAGAGCGGCCGACGCGAAGGGAGTGATTTTTGTCTGTGGTTCGGGAGAGGTCGGCGCCGTAACCGAATTTGTTGTCGTGACCGGGATCGAGTGGTTTTACAAGTCCGAGCTGCCGACAGGCGCCGCGTGCGACTTCCACTTCTGGAAGGCGGCCCGAGGCGAAAATGTCGCTGCGCCAGAGCTTCACACAGGATATGTCGGCAATTCCTTCACCGAGGACGGCCAGGATCGCCATTGCGCGCAGCACGATCTCTTCAGTCTGAGGGAGGCGCGGTGCCACATCCGTCCCATCGAAACCCATCTCTGTTGCCGGGCCTGCATCTACGCCGCCAACTGCTGGGCGACAGACCCGCATCGATTGCCTTGCCCTGATGAGGACGACAGTCAGGCTGTCGCGTCGATTTGACTATTTCAGCTAGATGCGATGGCGCCGCTTTTGACAAAGCCCATGATTCTGACTGCCGGTCTCTCCCTGAACGTTTGACTGCGATTAAGGGCTCACTTCGAGCAACTTACCGCACGCTTGGACCCGCCGGTTCCGCCTTGGCTTCATCGGCGAAAACGCCTCAAGGAGCTGGTCTTTTCATTGCTTGATTTGGTTGGCGTGCATATCATGCTGCTGGGACAATTCCACCAGTGTTTGCTCGCCCCTGATGGCGGCGAGCGCAACTTTTGCCTTGAAAGCCGGGCTGTGGTTCCGGCGCGGTCGTCTCGTCATGGTATCTTGTGTTCCCGGCATCTTAGCCGAAGTCAGGCAGAAATTCCACTTATCCTAACTGTGCTGATTTCCCGAGCCAGCTCTGACGGGTCTGAAAAGTGGTTTGCCTATGAAGACCTAGCAGCATCGCGGCGGGCGTATCTGAGCGATCAATTCCTCCGACCCAGAGCCATTCAAGCTCATGGAAACTGAGTGATTTTCTACCCTCGGGCGAAAGCGAAGCCGGGTATCCCGCTTGCCGGGAGGCTTGACCTCGGCGCTGCCGGCTGAATTCATCGCCTCATTTGCCCTTACGTTGGCGCAGACGTGCCGATTTACGGGCAAGATTATGATTAACCAGCGCATTCGAAAAGTCGTCCGGCACCAGCGCCCGCCCCAGCTTCTCCTCCAGACAGCCCACGCAGAGGATCTTCTTCGCGAATTGTTTGCCCGCCTCCTGCCAGATCGCATCTTTTACATCAAAATATTCACCGATCTTTTGCGTATCTTCCCCGCAGCAGGCGCATTTCGTGTTCTCGGACTCGTATCTCCTGTCGGTATCAAGATTCTCGGAGAGATCGGCGAGCAGACCGAACGCTTGAAGGATGGCCTGCCCGTCCTTCCGCTCCTCGAACGGCCTGTCCGTCTCAACATCCGCTAAAAGAAGCGGCGCAAGATAATCCACTAGCGCACTCATATCAGTCGTCATTTTCGGCCCGAGAGCCATCCTCAGTCGGGCGACGCGGGCTATTCTTGGTCCGAGAGAAGTCTCGGTTACATTGGCGTGCTGAACCGCGATGGTTTCGAGGGTCTCCTCGCTGACCGGCAGGGTCTTCTCTCCACGGTCGAACAACTGTTTAGCCTGTGCCTGCGTATCGGCCTCCACCATTCTCATCGTCTTGACCCGGCGGGTTTCGATGGCTTCCTGGATGTATCGCGGCATTAAATGCTCCGAGCGTAAAAACCGAGATGGCGGATTGTCCGCCCGGTCCGCGGTGTTGATGAATCTCTTGTCAGTATGAAACTGCGCTCTGAGGTCCGGAAGGCTCCGATGCCGTTCCTGTAATCAATTCGTATGCGGCTTGTGATTGGCTGCCCGCTTGGCGAGCGTCTTATGGATTGCGTCCTGACTTTCGATCGTCAACAGAACATATTCAACGATGGAGCCTTTTTCCAATGCGAAGTCGTAGGAGTGCATCGCGCTCTTGTAAGTCGAATAGAGCGACTTGATCACTTCCACCATCTCCGCTGAGATGGCGCCGACCTGTCGCAACTGTTCCGCGCTCTTGCGCGCACTGCGCAGGTCGATCCAGACATTGTGCCGATCGGCGAGTTCAACCATTGCTGCTTCCAGGCGCTTCCAGGAAAAGACAACCGCCTGGACTGGGTCGATGTCAATCAACGCCATCATTGTCGGATCGAGCACCGGCCGGCGGCTGCTTGCGGCTTCGGCCTCCACTGACTCTGCTAGATTTTCAGCTGCTTCCTGTATGTCGGCTTTCAAGGCAGCCTTGTTGAAACTCATACCATTGCCGGCAATATTGACCTGCTCAAGGCGGCCGAGAAGCTGGGTGATTTCGCGTCGCATAACGACGACGACAAGGAATATCGACAAGGGCCATGCAATCGCGCCGCATAAGGAGGAGATTGCGGTCAAGAATTCGGGGGACAATCAGGTTACCTTAAAAAACAGAGACGAAGTTCTCAGTGAAACAGCCACTGTGTCCGCAGCTGGCTGGCGATTTCGTTGGCGGCGAGTGGGCCGCCGGAGGAAGAGACCGGAAATGCCAGCCCAGCGTGCAGGGTCAGAAGAGGGCTGACGGCGCGCGTTGCGGTGATCGCGATGCCTTTGCACAACCAGCCGGCCACATGAACGAAATGATCGATGTAGATAGAGGCGTCGGGATAGGATCCGATCGCATCATGGCGGATTGGCAATACCAGGCGATCGGCGCCCGTGGCCGACCTGAACGCCAGCACCTCTGCAACCAATTGCGCAGGCAGGTGTTTCGTTACGCCCTCCTGTGGCGACTTGACGTACACTATTGTCTTGTCGCCCTGCGGCGGATCGCTGCCGATGCGAACGGACCACCCTGCCTCCACTCTTCCGGCGCCCGTCAAGGCCCGCACCGTAGCCGTTTTTCTCGTGTTGCCGTCGCCGACAATCGCCCAGAATTCCATTCTGATTTCTCCCGTCTTTAAGAGCAACCATAAGGAGCATTCCTTAACAGTGCGCTTAACGGCCTTAAAAAGCAGAGGGGATTTTGAGATCGGTCGGAATGCATCTGAGCTGTGGGCCCGTCACCGATCGCGTTGAACCCGTCGCGAATGCCTGCCTGTAAGTTGTGGGTTGCGTGGATGTTTACTTTCAAGCGCGGCCCAACGCCGGTACGCTTGCTTGCCAGCATTGTTTGGCGGCGACATCGAGACATGAGTAAAAACAGTCGTTCCAGACCCAAGTCAAAGCCCGACATCAAGGGTACAGCCACGGTGGGCCTCGCGCAGCTCCCGCCGCCGAGTACGGCTGCCCGATATTTGCCGCTCAACGAGATGCAGGACGAGCATTTCGAATTTATCTGTATCGATATCGCCGAGCGGGAACCCGAGGTTTCCCAGGCTGATCTGAAGCGGTCCCGCGGTGTCCAGCAGTTCGGTGCCGATGTTGAGGGTTTCTCGACCGAGCACGTCCCCGTTCTGGTGATCTCCGCAAAACGCTACCAGAAGGTAACCCCATCCCGTTTGAAGAAATGGGGATCGGACTTCCTCGATGCCTATGACGGCCACTGGAAAGGCAAAGGCGTCAAGCGTTTCGTCATTGCTGCGACAGTCGAGTTCAATGACGACGGCCTGAACGAGGCCATCCGCGAGGAAAAGCAGCGGTTTTGGGCTCTGGGAATCGCTTACGAAGCCTGGGGCCTCAGACAGCTCACTAACAAGCTGCGTGGGCTCCCCCGGGTCGTAGGAAACTATATGCATCCTGCCTGGATTTCGATCGTCTGCGATCCAGGCGTCCAGTCCGAAACGACCCTATCATTGCGAGATGATCGCGCCATAGCCAATGTGGTGACACGCCACGCCGGCGCTGAGATGGCGGATGCGATCGGAATCATCAAGGAGCGCTATGGCCGGGAGATTGGCCTTCAATTGGAGAGAGCGCTGACCAGCTTGTCTGAGGGCAGGGCAAAACCATTGGAGGCGCTGGTTGCCCGTGTTCGCGAGGATCTCGTGACTTGGGACAGTCTGGGCGGCGAGACGAAAGCCAAGGTCCTGCGTTCGGCGTCTGCACTCGCGCTGCGAGACCAGGATATTTACCGTGCCAGGGCTCTCCGCTCCGAGGCGGCCCTCTATCATCCCGCGCCCGACAGAAGTGCAGCCGCACTGCTTCTGGTCACGGAAGGTGATACAGAGGGAGCGCTTGCGCTGCTTGTCGACCCGACAACCCCCGAGGAGGAAAGCATCTATGCCGGCGTCCTGATCGAAGAGGGAAAGAGCCGGGAGGCCCGGGAGTTCCTTCATCAGCGCCAGGGTCATCAAGGCGATTCATCGGAGCGCGATCGCCTTCTAGCGTTTGCCAGCAGCGTCGAACGGCAGGACGATGCGGCGCTCGCTTGCATCCGTCAGGCCGAGATTGCCGCGCCGAGGCGATATGCGGTTCAATGGGCAGGCGCCGTCATACGCTTCAATGCAGCCTTGTCTCCACAGCTTCGGTTTCAGGGTGGGTCATATCCGAACCCGCTCGGGCCAATGTTTGTCAGGGAAGACGATGTCTCGCGCGCGCTTCTAGCGGAGGCCGCACAGATGTTTGGCCGTCTGGCTGAAGCGGTCGACGTGGAACGCCAGACCGAGGAACTCGAAATCTGGAATCTCGCAGCTCTCCTGTGCCACGGTGGCCGGACTGTTGACGCTGAAAAAGCTTTCGCCCGCATTATGTCGCGATTGGTCCCCCACCCAGGTGCCATCGCCTGGGCCGTGCACTTCGGCCTGTCGGTCAAAGCCGACCCGGTCATCAAGATATACAACAACGAGCTATCCGCTGGTCGCGGAACATCCTCCCAGGTGGTCGTTTCCGCATTCCTGATGCTTCATGCCGGAAACAGCTCGCGCGCGCTGAACTTCTTGAGAAAATGGCGGCCCGCATTCCACCTGTCAGGAGACCTCGAATTGATCGACCACTGGATCGGTCAGGTCAGCGAGATGCAAGCAGCCAGAGCCTCTGGCGATGACGGCTCAAGTTTCCAGTCAGCCTTGACGGCTGTTTACAAGAAGCGCGACGCGACGAAGCTTGTGTCATTCATCGATGAAGGCCACCTGGAATCCGATCGTTTGCTGGCAGCCTTTGAAGCTTTGCTCGCAGGTCGGATGTGGAAAGATGCCAACGCCCGCCGGTCTCTGTTGGCACCGTTCAAGACCGCAAGTTCCGTCGAAATGATGGCTGTCGCGGCATGCGAATCGGGTGATTGGGGCGATTGTATTCAAATATTGGAAGAAAACGCCCAGCTGTTTGCCAACGGTTCGCCGCCCCGCAGGCTCAAGTTGCTGGAGGCCGACGCGAAATCACTGATGGGACGGCCCGATCTCGCTTTGAAGGTCATCGAGAGCTTGCAGGCGGGAGAGGGCGATGCGTCAGCCATCGCATTCCGATCTGCCTGGTTGCGTCTTGGCCTTGGCGATGTTGCTGGTGCGGCCCGGCAGATCAAGGGAAGGACAATCCCCAATGATATTGGAGTCGAGAACATACTTCACATCGCCGGCGAGTTTCGCCACGAGGATCCAGAGCTGGCGCGCTCGATACTCGAGAACGTATCTTGGTCGAAACTGGAGAAACGGCTCATCAATCCGGCACTGGCACTCGCGGCAGAACTTGGGCTCGCCGAGGCCCAGCGCGCTTTGCTGCCAAAAGTTCGGGCCCTTCCACAGAACCAAGCCAAAAGATGGACGGTCGAGACGCTCGACGAGATGTTGGCTTGGCTTGAGGAAAACCGGAAAAAGCAGGAGGGCGTTTTTGACAAACTGCGGACCAGTTGGCTCAATCTCGAGATCCCGCTTCATCTTCTCTTCGACGGCAAGCCGCTCGAATGGGCCGGTTACTTTCACAGGCCCTTTCATGGGGAGGTGTGGGGAGGAAAGACCGGCGCGTTCGATGTGCCACTCCTGTTGCGTAGCGGCCACGTCCGAGCGCGGCAAAATGGCGAAGCTCTTGCCGCGACCATCGCTGCCCGCGGCCTGATCGTCGACACATCGGCGCTTCTGCTCGCAACCAAGCTTGGAATGCTGACCGAAATCGACCAGCTCGGCGCCCGGATCATGCTTGCGCGCGAGATCCCAGAGGTTCTGAGAGCGGCCGAGACGGCGTTGGCCCAGAATTTCAAACCTGTTTCAACCGCGGCTCTTCAGGTCGAAGATCTTGTCCGCGACGGCGAAATAGCCAAAGTGGATGCCATTCAGGCAGCGTCGATGTGCCGTCTTGTTCTAACCGACTTCAAGTCGAGCGAAACGGACGTCACCCTGCCGGCACTCCTGAACCAGCTTTATGAAAAAGGCCTCGATCGTGACCTCGGCGCGACGGCATTGGCAAGACTCGGCCTGAGCGAGGTGGAAATAGGCAAAGCATTTCGGGCTGAGCAAGCATTGTTGGTTTCAGCGCGCGATTTCATTCAGTTGTCCGACACAGGCTTGCTCACGCCGCTTCAAACTTTCCTCCCGCTGCACATGACAGAAAGCGACGCTGACCGGATGCGGCAGGACATTGCCGAAATACAAGACGGAGTGAAGCAGGCTGAGGCGCTCACCCGCCTGCGAGAGCACGTCAGCGATCGCTTGACTGCTGGGAAATGGAGCCTGCTGCCCCAACTGCCGCGCCCAAAAGGAGATCGTGAACTCGCAAAGTCTGGACCTCTGTTGCGCAGCCTCGTCGGCATCCTGCACTATTGCGAGAGTGACGACGCGGCCGCCGTCTGGATCGAGGATAGATTTCTTTCCCGTTTTGGTGCGCTCGCTTCGAGCCCCGCGATGGACGTCACCGATATCATTGCCGTGTTGCGAGCGCACGGCCGGATCGATGACAAGCGAGAGCAGGAGCTAATGCGGAGCTTGGAAAAGGCTCACTATGGCTTTTTGCTCCCAAGAACCGGCGAATTTGTGGATTCCCTTTTGTCCGCGCCGGTCGGCAAAGCGGGGGTCGTCGAAACCCCGCGCCTTGGCGAGTTGCGCGAACTGGTAGCGTGGCAGATCGAATATGGGCGGCATCTCAAGGACGTGCCCCTTGGGAGCAATGTTGCTGCAGGATCGGAACTGCTATTTCTGTCGAAGCTGATGGGGTTGGCGGGGAAGGTTGTGGCCTTGATCTGGAGCAAGGACGTTACTCTCAAATCGAAGGCCGCGGCCTGCACCTGGGCATGGCAGCATCTGCGCCTAGAGCAGGTAGATTATCTTCCAATCGAAAATAGGGCACCTGCCGCCCGCCAACATTTCGTCGATCTGCAATATGCGGGCTTTGCAACCGTGGTCTTTTCGATCGCCGGCCGGTCCTATCGATCCATCGGTCGGGTGCGCAAACAATATCTGGACTGGGCATTCAAGACCATACTCGATGACTACGCGGCTCGGCGTCCCGCCTTCGACAAGGTGCTCGTGGATCTGGTGGCGCAATTCATTAACTTGCTGTTCGAGCCCGGTCTCGAAAGGGACGAAGACGACTATCCGGTCAGGGTCGCCCTTGCCCGAGACTATGTCAGCTGTTTTCCGAAGCGGATCCAAACGCTCCTGCAGGAGCACGCGCTTCTCAGTGACAAACTGGCGCTCCGACGAACCGAAATCGTCACGATCGGCGACATGTCATTCTCGGCCAAATCGTTTTTCGCGGCGGTAAAGCTCGCCCATGAACAGGGAAGGGCAACCGCGCCGATTCGCAAAACTCGTCGCCAGGCGAGGTTTGCGCCTCTCGACCCGGAAAAAGCCGATGGGGCTTTCGGGGTCACGATTGCCGACCGGAAAACCACGACCAACATCGCAGATGACACCTTGGCCCTGTTGTTGGAGGACTCAGGAAAGCGTGTCGAGGCCTTAATGCGTCATGCTGACTGGTTCGACTGCACGGGGAGTGATCTCGAAAGGACTGCCCGCGAGGTCGGCGAACTCGCGACGTTCGACGAACGCCGAGCAGAGCTCCAACGCCGGCAAGAAAATACGGTGGTCTGGCGGCTGGATAAACTCGCCGCCGACATTCACGCAGGAACAGCAAGCCCGAACGATTTACTGGGTCCGTCAAACCCTGCTGCTCTCCGGCGCTTCCTGCGGATCGGCAACAGTGGTGGCGGCTTTGCCAGCCTGACCGACCTCGCGGTTGCAAGTTTTAGAGCGCTCAGCCCCGAGGTCGGCGCACTGCGGGCATTGCGGCGGATTTCGGCGCTTCCCGTCGAACTCCCTGAAGACGTGAACCGGGCGATTGCTGCCGAAGCCAAAACAATGTCCCTTCAGGATGTGTTTGCTCGAACCGGTCCTACTCCGCTCGCCATCGTCGCGCTGTGGAAGGCGCTGTGCGAAAATGGGTCGGCGCTCCCCGGATTCGACCTCTCGGACGTGCTCCGCAATATCGAGGAGTTCTCCGAGTTCTTCGTCAGCGTTTTGCAGCTCACCTTTCGGGTCGTTGCACAGGCGCCGGATTGGCACTCCCTCGATTGGGAGCGGACGGCTCTCTTGTGGTGCCACGCCAACAGCGTTGTCGATGTTATGCTGCAGCAACATGTGGCCATCCCCGAAACCATCCAGCTTCTGGACATGCAGTTCAAGGCCCGCCTGGACGAGTCTTTCGAAAACGCCAAACTGCCTGGGATGGGCATGAGAAGCCCGTCGAACCTACGGGGCGAGTACTTTGCAGCAGCAGCCAGCTGGCGCGCATGGGCCGCGACGCCAGACATTGGTCGCGATGACGCCAATCTTGCGAAAATGAAAGCGATCGTATCGCGCCGTGTGGGCCGTCACGATGTCCCACTCTCCGAGCTCCTGACCGACAGATCCTTCAAAGACGTACCGGACACATGGCTTTCACGCGATATTGGTCACGAGCTGCAATCGTTGTCTGTCGTTGAGATGCCCCCGCCTTTTGAGCTGCGGGAGGCCGAACTCATCGCAGCGCGGATCATCCCGGAAATACAGTCTGCCGCCTACGGTGAGGGCGAGGGCGAGGGCGTTTGGAACCTTCTCTGGTTCTGCGAAACCGCCGAGATCTCTCACGAAACACTCCTTGGGATCCGATCATTGCAGACCCGTGAGGGCTTGACCTCACTCATGAAGCTTGAGGGGCGGTATGTCGTTTCCGGTATGATTTTCCGGGCGAATGTCGCTGGACGGTTGGAAGACAAGAAGATCTTCCTCGATGATCTGAATGTCGCAGCCCACGAGGCCCGAAAGGTCCTCGATGCCCGGCAACGAAAGATCACTCTCACCGTCGAGGATACGCCCCAGGACAGGTTGTTTACGTCGCTCGTAGAGGCTGTCTGGGTTTTTGTATCTCTCTATGCAAAAAACTTCGATGACCTTGGGGAAGAGGTCAGGTCGGGAATTGCTGTCATTGCGCAACAGTGGCCTGAAAGCAGACTGGCGTGCCTCGACATTCTGGACGTCTTCGCCAAACAGCTTTCTCCGGCTGGGGCACTGCCCATATGGGATCTGATAAACCAGCTGCGCCGCGCCGATACCGTCTCTACAAAACATAGCTTGAAGTGAGGCACGCCCGTGGATCGTTCGATTCACTTGCCTAAAATCAAGTCTCTGTTCCACAAGGATAATGGCGGCGACATTGACCGGTCGCCGGTTCGATTCCTTTCAAGGCGTCGGACCACAGTCTGACAAAGGCTCTTGATTTGCAGCATTCGAGTAGCGTCTTAGCAGCTCGTCGCCAGTCCTGATGCGGGAACTGTTCATTAATGCTTACTATGCCGGCCACAAGCGGTCTATTGCTCACCGAAGGAAAATGAGAGGGCCAAGTCGTATAGCTTCTACGCCTAGAGCCTTTTTCACGAAGGCCAAGGCATCATCGGTGTCGGCAACTTTTATCGTGCCGCTAACGCGGCGATCGGCCAGCGTCGAACTTGTGATGACGATGTGACCCCCAAAGTATCGATTCATCTCATCCACGACAGCTGAAAGCGGCGCATTGTCGACGGCAAGTTGGCCGCGTTTCCAGGCGAGCGCGATAAAACTATCCACCGGCGAAACCCTGGTTTCTCTCGTCGCGTGATCATAAACAGCCTGTTCGCCGTGATCGACTTGGATCGAGCGAGAGGCGTTCCCGACAGTATCGATCTGTACAGCATGCTCCGTGACGGTCACGTCAGTTTCCGTGTTGCCGTAGCGGACGTCGAACGCCGTTCCGAGCGCTGTTACGCTTGTCTCTCCCGCCTCTACCGCGAACGGCCGTCCGGGGGCGGTAGCGACGCGAAAGAAAGCCTGCCCGCGCAACAGATGAACTGTGCGACGCTTCTCGGTAAAATCAATGGAGATCGCCGAAGACGCGTTCAGCTGAACTTCTGACCCATCTTCAAGGGTGATCACCGGCATCTCTCCGGATTCTGCTATCACGTCCGCCTCAAGACGCAGAGGCCCGTCGAAGGCAAGAAAGGCTCCCGTTGCGAGCACTGCGGCGACGAGCGTGGTCACGATCGGTTTTGCTCCGCTCCGGGACGTCACTTTGATGTTGGCAAGCCCTGGGTCGGACTGGATGGCTTGGCGCGCGTCGCCCATCAGGCGCTCGGCAGCGCTGTACGTCCGACAGTTCTCCGGATCACTATCGAGCCACGCTTCGAACTTCGATCTCTCGTCCTGCGACAGGTTCGGATTGCTGTTGCGCAGCAGCCAGTCGGATGCTTCGCGATTGCGCTTTCTTTGCGTGTTTGTCACGTCTTTGCTCCGCATCATCGACCGTAGCCCCCGCCTCTGTCCTCAAGACGTTTCACGTTATCGGTTGAGGACTGTGTAGATCTGTTCGGCTGAGAATACGTCTCCGTTTTCTTTTCCAGATTGCAGGATCTTGAACGGTCTCTAGAGGAGGCAATCAAGGCAGTGGGCGAAAGCGCGACGCAGGTGGCGGTCCACCATGTTTCTTGAGATATTCAGCTTTGCCCCAATCTGGTCCGGCGTCAGCTGATGCAGCCGATGCAGGATGAAGACGACGCGGCGTCGTTCCGGCAGATCGGCGATCGCTTGCCGCAGTATAGCCAGCCGCGCTTCGATCTCCAGCGCGTGATCGGGCGCCGGACCCGCGCTTGCCACCGAAAGTGCCTCACGTTCGGTGCCGGAGAAGAGCCGTGCTTCCTTCGTCTCCCGGCGCTGACGGTCGATCCCCAGATTGATCGCGGCGCGGCAGAGGAAGGCTTTGATCGAACTCTTATTCTGCAACACGTCCGGCCTGGCTGCGAGCTTCACATAGAGGTCGTGGACGACGTCTCTGGCGCTGGAGCCGGAATGACCGCGTCGGCGGACGGCATTGGTGATCTCGGCGTAATGGGCTTCCATCGCCCGGTTGAGCAAGTCATTGCTATCGACACTGTCCCAGATGGAGGGCGAAGGGGTGGAGCTCGACATTGGTGCGATGTTCCCAAACCGGCGGTCATCTTCAGAGCGATAGCCTGAACCTTGATGACGGATGGCTACTGAATCCCGAAAATCCATGCAAGAGCAATAGGTTAGAAACATTCCAAAGAGATGTTTGACCCTAGCCACAAACAGGAGTGAATGAGTCACCTTTACCGCTGATTTCGTTGCAGGATTCTCGGATCTTCTTTTTTGTATCCAGCGCCTGCCTCCATCGAGACGATGATCGAATGCGCAGGCGGTGTGATAATCCGGTGACAGCTATGGTCTTGCTACAGCGGAACGCAAAGCGGCGTGCCGGCAACGGGGTCGCGGATCACGAGCGTCTTCACCTTGAAAACATCGGCAACCGTCTTGGCGGAAATGACATTGTCCGGCCGGCCTGCCGCAATGACATTGCCGTCCTTGAGCATGACGATATGCGTGGCGTAGCGTGCCGCTTGGTTGATGTCATGCAGAACGGCAACCACCGTCTTGCCGTGTTTATCGACCAGCGTCTTGATCAGGTTCATCAGTTCGATCTGATGTTCGAGGTCGAGATAGGTTGTCGGTTCGTCGAGCAGCAGGACTTCACCCTGCTGCGCCAGCGTCATGGCGATCCAGGCACGTTGGCGCTGGCCGCCGGAAAGACTGTCGAGCAGCCGGTCGGAGATATCCATTGTTCCGGTCAACGTCAGCGCCTCGTCGCAGGCCTGCTGGTCGGCGGCGGACCATCGGCTGAAGAGCGATCGATGGGGATAGCGGCCTTGCTGCACGAGGTCGCCGACGGTCAGCCCCTCGGGCGCGACGGGTCCTTGCAGCAGGACGCCGACCTTGCGGGCAACCTCCCCGGTCGAGAGGTCCGTCAGGTCTCGGCCATCCAGCAGTATACTGCCGCTTGAGGGCTTCATGAGTCCTGCATAGGCCCGGAGGATCGTGGATTTTCCACTGCCATTGGGGCCGATGAGCGCCGTGAAGCGTCCTTCCGGAACATCGAGATCGAGCGTCTCGACAATCCGACGTTTGCCATAGGTAAGATCGATGTGTTTGCCGGAGATCTTGGCTTTATGTTCGCAATCAGCGGCCATGGCGGCGTCCCCACAGGAGATAGGCAAAGAAAGGTGCGCCCACGAGGCCGGTGACGATGCCCGCAGGAAGTTGGATCGGTGGCAGGATGATGCGGCCGAGAAGGTCGGCAGCGACGACGAGGCAGGCGCCGACGAGAGCGGCGACCGGAAGTATGCGGGCATGAGAGGCCCCGACAAGCCTGCGCGCGATATGCGGCGCGACGAGGCCGACGAAGCCTATGAGACCCGAGACGGCAACGGCGGCTCCCGAGAGCACTGTGACGAGCACGATCATCAAGCCACGGATGCGGTCGGCCGGTTGACCAAGACTTTTGGCAGTGCTGTCGCCGAAGCGGATGAGATCGAGTTCACGGGCGCTTGAAAAGGCAAGGGTGAGGGGAACGATGAGCCAGAGTGCGAGCAGCCTGACCTTTACCATGCTGGCATCGTAGACGCTGCCGGCAAGCCAGATCATCGCGCGCTGTACATTGCCGATCTCGCCGAAAGCGGACAGAAAGGTGGTGCCGGCGGTGGCGAGCGACGACAAGCCGATGCCGATCAGGATGATCCGCAACGACGATGTGCCGCCCCGCCCGGCAAGCGTAAAGACGGCAAGCGCCATGGCTGCCGCGCCGCAGAAACCGGCAGCCTGCAGCAGGGCAACGGGCGGGTCCCGCACCAGAACGATGACCGCCATGACCGTGACCGCCGCGCCGCTATTGATGCCGAGGACCCCGGGCTCTGCGAGCGGATTGCGCATGATGGCCAGCGTGACCGTTCCGGCGGTGGCAAGTGCTACACCCACGAGAAGGGCAAGCAGCACGCGCGGCAGGCGCAGATCGTGCACGATCATGCTGCTCTGTTGATCCGTACTTCCGAGGGAATGGTAGAGCTCCATCCAGGTCAGTGACACGTCGCCGAAGGCCAGGCTGGCCAAAACGAGGAGCGCAAGCGACAGGCTCAACGCGATGAGCAGACGGATCATGCCGCACCCTTCAGCCGCGTGTGTGCGAGATAGAGGAAGAAGGGCGCGCCAACCAGCGCAACCGTCACCCCGACTGGAAAGCTCTGGCTGCCGAACACGAGCCTGCCGGCCATATCAGAGACGACGACGAGGAGGGCGCCACCCAGCGCGCAGAAGGGCAGAACCCAACGATAGTCGATACCGACGAGCATGCGCACCACATGCGGCACGACGAGGCCGACGAAGCCGATGGGTCCGGCGAGCGCTACGGCGCTGCCTGCCAGCAGGATCACGACAACGACCGATGCGCCGCGCCAGACGATCGGGTTCTGCCCGAGGGTACGCGAAGCATCCGCGCCGAGGCTCAGCGTGGTGAGGTGTCGCCCGACAAGAAACGCGGCTACGAGGCCAACGAGGAGTGCAGGTGCAACGGTTCTCGCCTGCACCATCGTCCGGCCCGTTACCGAGCCCGCGGTCCACAGCCGCACAGCATCGAGCGTGCTCTCATCGAATATGAGAACGGCAGTGGTGAGCGAGGTGAGAAAAGTTGCCACAATAGCGCCGGCCAGCACGAGGCCCAGCGGCGAGTGCCCGATGGCACCAAGCGAGCCGAGCGTAAAGACGACAAGGGCAGCTGTGCCTGCGCCGAGGAAGGCATACAGGAGATAGACGTCGCTCGTTCCCGTTCCGAAAAAGGTCATCGCCATGACGACGGCAAAGGCAGCACCGGCATTGATGCCAAGGAGCCCGGGCGATGCGAGCGGATTGTTCGTGACCGCTTGCATGATGGCGCCGGAGACGGCGAGCGCGCTGCCGGCAAGCAGCGCTGCAATGACGCGCGGCAGGCGGATCGTTGTCACGAGAAGGTGGTTGCGCGACCCGTCATACTGAAAGATCGCTGAAATGATGGTGGAAAACGGCATGGTGGTCGTGCCGAGCGCGACGGCGCTGATCGCGGCAAGCATCAGCAGACAGAGAAGGACAATCAAGGCCAACGCCCGGCCGCGCTCGGTTGCCGTCACGCCGCCTGCGCGTCGCACCTTCATGGATCCGCCACGATATAGCGTTCCACGTCATCGAGAACCCGGTTCGCCGAGCCGATGCCATGAAAGCTTTGCCAGGGGCCGCGATCCACCCGGTGCGCACGGCCCGCCTGCACGGCCGGCAGAAGCCGCCAGAGCGGGTTCCCGGTCACCTGTTTCTCCAGCGCGTCGTCCGGTCCGCTCTCGAAGCCACTGGCGGACACATAGAGAAGGACGTCCCCGTCGAGGTTGGCAAGCTCCTCCCAGTCCGGCCGCTTGACGATCGTGCCATCGGTGACCGTCTCATAGGCGGTGCGCTTCACCCCGGCTTCTCGTAGAACGGCAAAGGGCGCGTAGGCATCGGGTCCATCGACGAAGACGACGAAGCGATCCGGCGCGAAACGGACCGTGGAGACCGTGAGGTTCTTCGTCTTCATCCTCTCGCGGATCGCCGCGACCCGTGCGTCATAGGCGGCAAGCGAAGCATCCGCGACACCCTTTCGACCGGTGACCTCGGATAGACGCTGGAGGTAACGCTTCCAGTCCATGTGTTTGAAGAGGACCGTCGGGGCGATCTTGGCCGCCTGCTCGTAAATGCCCGCGTGGACTTCGGCCGAACCGATGATCAGATCCGGTTTCAGCGTTGCGACGCGTTCGAGGCTCGGCTCCTTCGGATTGCCGAGATCTATCATCCTCTCAGCCTTCACCGCGTCGAGGACGTCGTTTTCCGCAATCCCCATGTAAGGCGTCGCGACGACGGGTGCGTTCAGCTCGATCAGCAGCCCGAGCGTGATCAGCGGATCGAGCGTGACGATCCGCTTTGCCGCCATGGGTATGCAGACAGGCGGATTGTAGATCTCCTCGGTGATGGTCTCGCCGTCACAGGCCGCGTGGGCCAGCGCGTTGGACAAGAGAAATGCGAGAAGGAGAATACAGACGCGCAAGACGGATACCATGTCGTTACCGGGCTTGAAGGAGGGACTGCGGGACCAGCGCCCCGCAGTCCCTCGCCATTAGAATTTCGTTCGGATATTCAAGCCGAAGGAGCGGCGCTTGCCGGCCTGGCCGAAGGGCAGTGAGTAGTCCGGATCGACAATCGTGAAGTATTTTTCGTCGGTCAGATTTTCCGCAAAGGCGGTGATTTCCCAATTGTCCTTCTTGAAGCCCGTCTGCGCGTTGAGGATGAAGCGCGGATCGATCTTGTACATGCCCTTCGTGCCGAAGCGTGAATTGTAGCTCGTCGTGTACTTGGCATCCGCCCCGACGAAGATACCATTCTCGAATTCGTATCGGCCGCCAAAGCCCCAGCTCCATTCCGGCGCTTCCGGAAACGCCTTTCCATCCTGCGGAACCGTGAGCGCTGCGTGATTGAAGTCGAGGAACTTGGTGTTGAGATACCCGATCGAGGCAAATGCCGTGAACTGTTCGGTCACTGCGAAGGTCGGCTCGATTTCGAAGCCCCAGGCCCGCGACGTTGCGGCGTTCGACGTGATGCGATAGCCGGGGATGGTCGGATCCGGGCGGATTTCGACCTGTTGATCGTCATATTTCGTGTAGAAAACATTGGCGTTGAGCGTCAGCCGCTCGTCAAGCAGCGTGCCCTTGTAGGACAGCTCGATATTCTGGGAATATTCCGGATCGTATGTTCCAAGGGAACCGGTCACACGATCGAAATAGGAGCCGCCCGAGCGAAAACCCTGCGTGTAGGTGAGGCCCACCGTCTGGTTCTCTCCAAACTCCTTGGAAAGGCCGACCTTCGGTACGAAGTTCAGCTCGCTCAGTGACGTCGGGTCGCCTGTCAGGACGGGCGAGGAATCGATCCCGCCGAAGTAGTTCTGCTGGTGGTCTTTGTCCTTCAGGTAGTCCAGGCGTCCGCCAAGCGTTGCAAACCATGTTGGGGCGAATTCGTAGCTCGCTTCGCCGAAGACGGCGAGGTTCGACGTTCTGCGATGTTGTGAATCGCTCTGCTGATACGCATCGAATGCAACGATATCTGTTTCGCCGTCCCAGACTTCCCGGCTGCCATAGACGCCGGCGACCCATTTCCAGCGGTCAGCCTCATAGTTCAGGCGAAGTTCCTGTGTGAAGATCGAGTTGTCGTCCTCGCCGGTGATGCCGTTGACCACACCTTCCGTCCCGTAGTCGATCGAACGGCGATTGTTGATGCCGAATTGATAGCCGGTCATCGAGGTGAAGCGCAGCGTGTCGGAGATATCATGCGTAACCTCCAGCCCGATATTGTGCGCCTCGGTCCAGCGATATTCGGTATAGGTGACCGGAGAATTGTTGAAGTCGCCGCGGCCGCTGTAAAGACCGACAAGCGCATCGTTCGGCCGATCCTTCGAATAGGCATAGGTCAGCAGCGCACGCGTATCCGGCATTTCGGACGGGGTGATCAGCAGCTTGGCCCTGATGACACCGCTGATATCGGTCGTCAGGTCGTCGAAATTGTCGAAACTCTTGAAATTGTAATAGGTGGGTTCTGCGTGAAAGCGCTCGAAGGCACCGGAAATGCGCAGTGCGATCTGGTCCTCGACGAGCGGCGTGTTGACCATGAAGGCGGTTCCGGCAAGGTCGTTGCTGCCGACCGTGCCGGAAAGTTTGGCTTGCCTGTCGAAGGTCGGATCCTTCGACTTGATATAGATGGCACCTGTCATGGCTGCGCGGCCGGACAGCGTCGATTGCGGACCGCGATAGACCTCGACCTGCTCGACGTCCCAGAGGTTGCGTGCGCCGAAACGGGAATTGTACCGCGTTTGCAGGATGCCATCGATGTAGACCGAGCCCGCGGGGCCGCCCGAAGGGACCAGGCCTTCCGAGCTCATGCCGCGGATGACGAAGCCGGCATTGACTGTGCCGCTGTCCAGCACGTTCGCCATCCGCCGGAAGGTTTCCTGCGTGGTGCGGATCTGGCTGTCGGCGAGGGTTTCGGCGTTGACGATGGCGACGCTGCTCGTCGTGCCGCCGAGCGTCGTTGCGTTGCGCGCGCCATAGATCGTGATCATCTCCAGTTCCGTCGCGCCTTCCGGTACCGTACCGGACGCGGCCCCACCGCTTTGCAGCGTCACCTGGTTGCTGCCGGCAAAGCGCGCGGTAACGCCGGTGTTCCCGAGCACCGCATTCAGCGCCTGTTCGGGCGTCAACGTGCCCTTCGCACCCCGTGTCGTCTTTCCCTCGGCGACCGATGCATCGAACAGGATCTGAAGGCCTGTCTGGGCGGCAAGGCTGTTCAGCGCTGGCGTCAGCGGGCCGGCCGGCACGGAGATCGGCTGCGCCGTCACCTGTGCCGCCGCTTCTTGCACAATCCCCGGCACCGCGGGGAGCATCACGAGGCTCGTTCCTGCGAGGAATGCCGCCCGCAGGCTTGCCCTTGCCCTGCGCGAAATACATCTGGTCGTCGTCATCCGAAATCCCCAATCCCACGGCGTTCAAGGCGCCGCAGCCCACCTTCATGAGCGGCTACACACTCCGCTCATGAAGGAAGACGATTGGTTTTCCGGATTTGGGACTGGAGACTTGAAGAAAAGTTATCGAATTATCGATCACTCGACGCCAAGATGCCTACGCATGGCAAGACGCAATTCCGCATCCCGCTCTTTCGGCTTCTTCAGCACGCATGTCGGGCAGTATGTGCCGCCTTCCACGAGATAGTAACGGCAGCAGCCGCCGCGCTGGCGGAAGGTATAGGAGAAATCCTCCTGCCGGTTGTCGAGCACAGTCAGGTCGAAATAGTGGAGCTGGCGATTGGCAAGCGGCGAACCGGGCACTTTGAGAATCCGCATCGCCGACGCCTTGGCCATCTCGACCGGGCCGAACCGGCGGCCAGAATCGAGAAAGCGACCCGCGATCGCATCGGCGGCAAGCCGCCATAGCGCCGTGCGGGAGAGGCGCGTGCGCGCGTGGATCGCCTCAATGACGAGGCGAAAATGTCGCTCGATTTCGGCCCGAAACCGTTCCCCGTCAGCGGCGTCTTCCAATTGGCCGTGCCAAAATATCTCTTCGAGGAAACGGACATGGGCGCGGCGTGTCCGGTGCATCTTCCCGTCATGCGGCTCCTCGGTCGTGTAGAAGGAAAGCGCGACGGAGGCTGGCGAAAGATCGGGAACGAGGCCGAAACCGGCGAAGAGGGGGACGGCAGCGGCGGCTAGAATGTAGCCGTAGTCGGTCATCAGTAGCGCCGCGGCGGTCCTGATGTCGGTGCCTTCGTTCAGCGATTGCTCGAAGGCGAGAAATTCGCCCATGGCCACGTCGTCGGACAAGAAGGCTTCGGCCGTCATCCATCCTTCGCCGGCCGGGCCGGTGTCCGCGCGGACATCCGGCATATAGGCGGCCTGCGCTTCGAGCGCGCGCCGCACCAACACCTCCTCCGCCCTTGGCGTTTCAATCGCAGCCGTCATAGCCTCAAGCCTGACGGTGCCGGGCGACTTTCGCCCGTCGCGAACCAGAGGCTCTCCAGCCGTGCCGGAAGCGTGTCCAGGACGGAACGTTCGAGCATGTGCGGCCCCTTGACCTGATGCAGGCTCGTGCCGCCGGTCACGAAATTGGACCAGGCGGCCGCGGCCTGCTTGTTCACAAAGGCGTCCGCGTCGGAGAGAAAAATATGGGCAGGGCAATCGAGCCTGCCGTGCACCGCGTCATGTGCATAGGTCTCGCAGATGCGGAAGTCATTGCGCAGCACCGGCTCGAAAAGCTCCATCGCCTCGGGATTGTTCAAGATCTCGGCGTCGGTTCCGACGAGTTCGACGAGGGCCTGGCGAAAGGCGCCAGGCTCCATCGTGTGGAACGGGTCCCGCTCGTAGACCATGCGGTCCGGCGCATTGCAACCGAGCGCGAAGAAGACCTCCGGCGGCCGCAGACCCGCGCCCGCGAAGCGGCGGGCGATTTCGTAACCGAGCAGGGCACCCATCGAATAGCCGAAGATCGCATATCGCCCGCCGATATAGGGTTCGAGCTCCACGGCAAGCTGGTCGGCCAGCGCATCGATCGATCGCGGCGTGGGTTCGGTGTAGCGCGCTTCGCGGCCCGGCAGCGCCACCGGATGCACCGTCATCGTGCTCGGCGTGATCCGCGTCCAGTTGCGGAAAAGACCGGCCCCGGTGCCTGCCGGTGGCAGGCAGAGAAGGACGGGGCGGGGCTGCATTGCATTCATATTTCGATCTCGACATGGCCTGCGGCCGGGGTTTCCTGCGCGCGCAGGCTATCGATATGGGCCGCCAGTTCCGCAAGGACGGGCTGCTCGAAAAGCGCGCGCACCGGCACCGGCACGCAAAGCTCTATGCGAAGCCGGCGCTTCAATCCCGCATGCCTGGCCAATGACCGTCCAGTCGATGCGGCCGTTCACGATCGGGGGCGTTTGGCGGTGGACGATGAGACGTATGAGGTAGGGCCGAATGCATTCCAGCATCCGCTTCGAGGCGATTGGCGCAATGCGCACTTCGCAGAAATCAGAGATTTTCTGTTGGAAGTGATGAGATGAAAGATCGTGTTTTGCCATTTCCTTATTTCATTTCTCTCGGCAACGGTGCCGAGGGCAGGCGGGAATAGGAGCGGACATTTAACAAATGGTTTTGCCGCAGCTGCAAAGCATGTGGGGCCAAGCTTAGTCCCCAGATTTGAAATGAAGCATCAAGAGCCTCATGCTAAAGGTCGCAGATGGGATTCGGGGTTTTCATTCACCGGTCAGATTCGATTTACGACGACAGCCCGGCGGAACAATATCAGTTTCCGGGCCAGTATCTCGGTCGTGTCCAGGCATGCGTCGGCGACTGGATCGTGTACTATGAGCCTCGGAAGGTCGCAGCGACCCGCGGCTATTTTGCTGTCGCCAAGGTTGAACGGGTAATTGCTGATCCGAAGGCGCCCGGCATGTATCTGGCGCTGATTGAACACGGTAGCTATCTCGACTTCATCAATCCCGTTCCGTTCAGCGGACCAGACGGTGTCATAGAACGAGGCGTGCTGAATGAAGAGGGCCGCATTTCCGGCAGGGCACAGGCCGCAGTCCGGCCGATATCCGCAGCAGATTTCAACCGCATCGTATCTATAGGCATAGACGAGCACGAGCCTGAACTGCCTCGGCTGGATGAGCCGAGGGCGACGCCCGCGATCGACGGATTTGCGGATGAAGCTCAAGCGCCGTTCATGTTCGAGCAAGAGCGCGACCGGGTCACGCAACTCTCGTCGCGGATCGTTCGAAGTCGGCTGTTTCGCCAGCTCGTTCTACACGCTTATGACAAACGATGCGCCATCACGGGATTGAAGCTCATCAACGGTGGTGGCCGGGCGGAGGTCGACGCCGCACATATTCGGCCGGTGGAAGCGAGCGGGCCTGACATTCTTTCTAACGGAATTGCTCTTTCGGGCACCGCACACTGGATGTTTGACCGCGGTCTGATTGGCCTTTCGGATGATCTTGATATCCTGATATCGCGTCAGGTGAATGATCCTGACAGCATTCAAGGACTCCTCAACAAGACCGGGAAGGCGATCGTGCCTGGCCGGGTCTTCGAGCGGCCACATCCCCAGTTCCTGAAATGGCACCGTGAGAACTGCTTTAAGCAGTGAGCACTAGGGTGATCTTGCGCTGTGGTAGTTTCATCCTGAGCGGGTCTATTTCGGTCCGTCGGCGCCAATAATCATAAAATCATCCCGATCGGTTCTTTTGACTTCCCTTCATGCCGCCTGATGATATAATCATCCCGATAGGGGTGATTATGGAAAAGATTAAAGATACGAAAAGCCTCGGCATGCTGATCCGTCAGGAGCGCAAACAACAAGGTTTAACCCAGGAGCAACTCGCCGGGGTGATTGGTGTGGGCGTACGTTTTCTGCGTGAGCTCGAGGCCGGCAAAGAGAGCTGCCAGATTGGCCGTGCGATGCAAGTCTTGGCCGGTCTTGGCCTTAGTGTTTCGGTCGGGCGTCGCCAGAGTTTGCGATCATGACCCGGGTATTAGACGTCTATTTTCGCGACGCCAAGGCGGGCGTACTCGGCCGGCTTGACGACGGCCTGCTGACTTTTGCCTATGATGGCGCATATCTCCTGGACCAACGATCGCGTGCGATCTCGTTCTCGATGCCTTTGCAAGAAGAACCCTTTGGCGATCAGGTGGTGCGCCCGTTTTTTTCCGGTCTCTTGCCGGACGAGGGCGCGCGGAAACGCCTCGCTGGGGCCCTCGGCCTTTCGGCAGGCAATGCCTTCGGGCTACTGGAAGTTATCGGGGGCGAGTGCGCAGGTGCCTTGTCACTCTATCCTACCGGCACGGCGCCCCCCTCTTCTGGCCAGTCCAAAGCCGAAATTCTCACTCCAGAACGTCTGGATGAAATTCTAAGCAGGCTGCGGACCCGGCCTTTGCTTGGTGGAGACGAGGGCATTCGCCTATCGCTCGCCGGCGCGCAGGATAAACTGGCGGTCATCGTCGATGGAGATTCCATTGCCTTGTCGAGAGATGGTCGACCAACGACCCATATCTTGAAATCGGTCATCCAGGCGCTGGAAGGCACAGTGGAGAACGAGTATTTTTGTATGCGGCTGGCTGCTCGCCTCAAGCTGCGGGTACCCCATGTCGAGATACGCCTAGGCGGGGCGACTGCCTTTCTCCTGGTTGAACGTTATGATCGGACGAAGGCTGCAGACGGCATCATTGAGCGCCAACACCAAGAAGACTTTTGCCAGGCCCTTAGCGTACCGCCGGAGCTGAAGTATGAGGCCGAGGGCGGACCGGGAACAGAACGGGCTCTCGGGCTGATCGACCAGGCCTGCGCTAGACCTGTCGCGGATCGGTTACAATTCATCCGCATGCTGATCTTCCACTATCTCGTCGGCAACGCCGATGCCCACGGCAAGAACTACGCCCTGCTCTACGGCTCCGATGAACCGGATCTAGCACCGATCTACGATGTCGTTTGCACGGCCGTTTATCCTCGCTTGTCAAAGAGGCTGGCCATGAAGATTGGCGGCCGCGATGTGCCCGACACGATCCAGCTGAAGCATTGGACGACACTTGTGCCCGAAACCAAATCTTCTCAGCGCATCCTTGTTCGCGACCTTGCCCAAATGGCGGAAAGGATTGTGAGCGAGGCTGATGTCCTTGTTGCAGAGTTGGCAGACGAGGGGATCAATCATCCCATCCTGAGCGCAATTCGCAAGGTCATCTTAAGCCGGGCTGGTTCATTGCGGAGAGTCACGGAGCAGGTGTCTTAAGTATCTGAATGGTATCGGATATCCAGCGCTCTGTCCTTCGACCAACAGGTCGGTGGTTCGAACTGTTTCAAGGCGTGAAAAGCTTCTTACGAGCTTTCGGAATTCGACCGTCCGAAGGCACTGAAATCGCCGCAAAGCGCAATAGGTGGCGTCGCCTATCGATATTGGCGGATGGCTGATGCGTTCCGGGGAGTATTCACGAAGCCGAGGGATCCTTCACAAGCTTGGCGCTAACAAGGACTTCCCGCGGTGCCTGTTTGCGCCAGACTTTCTGGAAGCTCTCGACAACGTTGTCGCTGGACACGGCAAGGCCTGGAAGGGCGACCCAGTCCGGTGTCTGCCTTCCCAGAAGAGCCAGCACGCAGGTCTGTGCCACGGCGACACCCTGCAGATAAGGCTGTTGAGCAGCGATGCCGCAGATCATGCCATCAGAGGCGAGGTTGATGGCGGCCTCGCGTCCGAGATCGACGGTCGTCACCTGCAGGTGGTGACCTGCCCGTTCCAGCGCCTTGACCACTTCCATGGCAGGCGTATCCCAGACGACGAAAAAGCCCACGATGTCGTCATGGCGTTCTAACAGCGCCAGAGCGTCGGTTCCGGCGGTTTGGATGCTGTCGAATTTGCGGACATGCAGACGGATGTCAGGGCGGTTGGTCAGCATCCATTTGTTGAAGGCGATTTCCCGCTCATTGGTTGCGAAGAATTCGGCATGATACGAAAGCACGCCCACGGCAGCCCCGTCCGCCAGCCGCTTCGCCAGAAACGCGGCTGCAATCGTTCCGAGGCCGAAATTATCGGCCGAAACCAGCGCAACGTAATCGGAGCCGGGAAGAAGGCCTGTCGGGACGTTATCGAGGAGAAGCAGCCTTATCCCCGCCTGCGAAACGCGCCGGTGCGCATTGGCGACAGCAGAATTGGCGACCGGGATGGAGATGATCGCGTCCGGCTTTTCGCCGCGCAAGCGATCGAGCGCGGCAACCTGCGCTTCCGGGGCGAAGCCGCAATCGACAACCTCGATTACGGCGGTTTCGCAATCGCCGAAGGTCGCCATGATGCCGGCGATCTGCTGTTTTGCCCAATCACTGGCGATGGTGTGCAGGACGATCGCGACGCGGAAGCGCCCCATGCGGGCGGCGGCAATGTCGTCAGCAAGCAACGCGATGCGCTCGGGCGGCGCTGCGCGTTCACCATGTGGCCCCAATCCGGATATCGTCATTGCATGGATCTCGTTGTTGCTCGAAAGCCGGTACTGCGCATCAGGGTGCAATTGCCGGACGATCTTGCTCTGCAGTAATACTGGCCCGCTTCGTAGCACAGGACGTGCGCAGCGCTAGGAAGACGGGGTGGGCGAGGGGCGTGCCGTGCACGATCCAGTCCTTCAGGCATCCCGGCTCGAACAGGCTTTCCACAACCACCATGGCTGCGCCAACGAGCCCTGCGGAACTGCTCATCTGCGACTTCGCAATGATCAGGTCGCGCGTGACCAGGGGGTGGCTTTCTCCATAGACCGTTTCGCGAACGGCGGCGAGCAGGAGATCATTGGTCTGCGCCATTGTGCCGGACAGAATGATCAGGTCCGGATTGAGCATGTTGGCGAGCATCGCAACCGAATGGCCGATCATGCGTCCGCTGATTCCGAGGATTTCCATGGAGGCTGGATCGCCGGATTGTGCGGCCTGGCTGACTTCGATGGCGCCAACATCGCCACCCCGGCGCAGGGTATCAGCGAGCAACGGGCTTTTTCCCGATTGCGCCGCCGCCAGACCCTCGCGTGCGATCATGTCGCTGCCGGCAAGGGCGTCGAGCGTTGAGGCCCGGTCACCTGCCTGCACCGGCATCTGTCCGATCAGGCCGGAAGCGCCCTGGGCGCCGCGATAGAGCCGCCCGTCGAAAATCAGCCCGGCGCCGATGCGTTTTCCAACTTTGATGAACAGCATGTTGCGCGCGGTTTGCCCCGCACCCGCAAAGCGCTCGCCCATGGTCATGGTCTCGATGCTGGAGCGCAACCAGACCGGCGCACCAAATCGATCGACAAGCGTTTCCACGAAGGGAAAATCTTCCCAGGCCGGCAGAAAGGATGGCGTTTTTTCCATGAACGGCTTCTCGTCGCCCTCGCTGACGGGGCCGGGAACCGAGACCGCCATACCCCAGACCGGCATATCCGGCGCGTGTTTGGCGATCAGCCAGTCAAACAGCGCGAGAATGCGTTGCAAGGTCGACGCCGCATCCGCGCCGAGATCGATGGCCTCGTGGTGCTCCGTGAAGAGCCGGCCCGAAAGATCGGCGATACCGACGCCCAGCGCCGACTGATCCAGAGTCGCGACGAGAACGCAGCCGAGATCGGTCCTGAACCGGACGAGGCGCGGAGCCCGTCCGCCGCTGGCAATGCCGAGTTCACTTTCGACAATCAGCCCGATCTCCGAAAGGGTAGCCAGGCGGTCGGCGACCACAGCCCGTCCTAGTTCGCTTTCGCGCTCCAGTTCCTGTCGCGTCGTCGCCTTGCCCGACCGGATCAGGTTCAGGAGAGCACCAAGGCTAGCCGCGGCTGAGTCACGCGTCGTTGGTCGGCCTTTTCCACGTATCCGGGAAGTCGAGGCAATGGGCATGCTGCCATATTCCCTTAGGCGTTGGATTATGAGGCCTCGTATTTCAGCGCCGATGCCCCTTCCATTGGATAAATTGAACCCATGTGTAGGGCAAGACCAAACTTATGCTGGAAATATGCAAAAGATTGGTGACTTGTGCATAAATAATGTTGACTTACAAATTAATCGCTCATAGCGTCTCAGTGGGAAAGCGGCGGTGTCGCGAAATGCGTGCGGGCAGGGAGCCTTTCGTTCGCAGCGGAGGAGTACAGAATGTCGGACTGGAAGCTGGCGTATCACGCCAATTGCTGGGGCATGCTTGGTGGCAACGCCCAGGGTGTGACCTCGATCACGGAGCTCAGCTATCGCACGTTTGGCGACATGGATCGCGCCTTCGACGAGATCGCCGCGGCGGGCTATGAAGGCGTCGAGCTGTTCGACGGAAACCTGCTCGACCACAGCGCCGCCGAGCTCCGCAAGGCCCTTGCCAACAGCGGCCTGACGCTGGTGGCGGCCTATGCCGGCGGCAATTTCATTTTCGACGATATCCTGCCGGAAGAGCTTGCCCGGGTTACCCGTGCCGCTGATCGCGCCGCCGAATTGGACGCGCCGCACCTGGTCGTCGGGGGCGGGGCCAAGCGTTTCGACGGTATCCGAGACGAGGACTATGTGAAGCTCGGCGCAGCTCTGGACATGGTGAAGGTGATCGCCGAGGCCCACGGGCTACGCGGCCATTATCACCCCCATCTTTCGACGATCGTCGAAGGGCCCGACACGGTAGATCGGATCTTCGGTCTGACATCGATCGATTTCTGCCCGGACACGGCGCATCTGGCTGCGGCCGGCGGCGATCCGGCAAAGCTCATCCGCGATCATGCATCGCGCATTTCCTACGTCCACCTGAAGGGCTTCCAGAAGGAACCCTTCGCCTTCACGCCGCTTGATCGCGGCGATGTGCCGACCGGCCCCATCCTTGCCGCCCTGCGGGAGACAGGGTTCAAGGGTTGGGTCTGCACCGAACTCGATGCCTGGTCCGATCCCGCCGAAGGCGCTCGCATCAGCATGGACTATCTGAAAGAGGCCTGACGGCCTTGGTACGCTTAGAGGCAACGCCGCCTCGACTTCTTGGGAGGAGAAGAACCATGATAACCAGACGAACCCTGCTTGCAACCAGCGCGATCTTTGCCTTGACCCTGTCGAACGCCGCACCGGCCTTCGCCGATCCGGATGCGGCTCTTGCCAAGCTGCAGGAAACCGTTCTGTCCAAGGGACCGAACGGCGAAGATCCGGCAGCCGCGTCTTCGGTCACGTTGACGGACGAGGAATTGGCCACGATCAAGGGCATGAACGCCACGGCGGCCATCGTCATGCACTATGGCGGCAACGACTGGAGCCAGGCGCAAATCAATGGCCTGCAGACGCAGTTCGCAGCCATGGGCATCAAGGTGATCGCCGTCACCGACGCCGGCTTCAAGCCTGAAAAACAGGTCGCCGACCTTGAAACCATCATGGCGCAGAAGCCCAGCATCATCGTCTCGATCCCGACCGATCCTGTTGCAACGGCCGTGGCCTACAAGGCGGCTGCGGATGCCGGTGTGAAGCTGGTGTTCATGGATAATGTTCCAGCGGGTTTCACGTCCGGCAAGGAATACGTATCCTCAGTGTCGGCAGACAATTACGGCAATGGCGTCGCCTCCGCCCATCTGATGGCCAAGGCCCTCGGCGGCAAGGGCGAGATCGGTCTTGTCTTTCACGCAGCCGACTTCTTTGTCACCAAGCAGCGCTATGAGGCGTTCAAGGCAACGATCGCGTCGGACTATCCAGACATCAAGATCGTAGCCGAACAGGGCATCGGCGGTCCGGACTTTTCCGGTGACGCCGACAAGGCGGCCAGCGCGATGCTGACCTCCAACCCCGGCCTGAACGGCATCTGGGCCGTCTGGGACGTGCCAGCGGAGGGCGTCATTTCGGCGGCCCGCGTTGCCGGTCGCGACGACCTCGTCATCACCACCATCGATCTTGGCGAGAACGTTGCCATCTCCATGGCGCAGGGCGGTTTCATCAAGGGTCTTGGCGCACAGCGTCCCTACTCGCAGGGTGTCACCGAGGCGATGCTGGCGGGCTACGGCCTGCTCGGCAAGCAGGCCCCGGCTTTCGTCGCGCTCCCCGCCCTTCCTGTCACCAAGGAAACCCTGGTCGAGGGATGGAAGGCTGTCTACAACACCGAGCCGACCGCCAACGTGAAAACCAGCCTCGGACAATAAGTCTGTCCCGGCATCACTGACGTGTCCGCGGGTGGTGCTAGCGCCGCCCGCTCCTGAAGCCCGTAGGGCCGTTCAGATCAGACCGGGCCAACGCCCGCCCCTTCATTGACGGAGAAAGACGATGACCAAAGTGATGAACGTCGCCATGATTGGTGGCGGCTTCATGGGCAAGGCGCATGCCATGGCCTATGCTTCCATGCCGATGTTCTTCTGGCCGGCACCGGCCATCCCGCACCGCAAGGTCGTTGTCGACGTGACGGATGCGATGGCGCAAACCGCCCGCGACCGCTACGGCTTCGAGGAGGCATCGAGCGACTGGCGCGCGGTTGTCGCGCGGCCGGACATCGACGTAATCGATATCTGCACGCCCAACAATGTCCACGCCGAAATCGCGATTGCCGCCGCCGAGGCCGGCAAGCACATCATTTGCGAAAAGCCACTTGCCCGCACAGTCGAGGAGGCCCGCGCCATGGCCGCTGCCGTCAAGACGGCCGGCGTCATTCACATGGTCGCCTTCAACTATCGCCGCACGCCGGCGGTGGCGCTTGCCAAAAAATACATTGAGGAGGGTCGCATCGGCCGGATTCTCAACTTTCGCGGCACTTATCTGCAGGATTGGTCCGCCGACCCGGATGGTCCGCTGTCCTGGCGTTTCCAGAAGAAGATCGCGGGCTCAGGCACGGTTGGCGACATCGCCACCCATGTGGTCGATCTCGCACACTATCTTGTCGGGCCGATCGAGACGGTCAACGCGATCACCACCACCTACAACAAGACCCGACCCTTGCAGCAGGGTGGCGTCGACAAGCTGGGTGCTTCCGAGAAGGCATCGGGCGATGTCGAGCGCGGCGAGGTGGATGTGGACGATGAAGTTATCAGCATGTTGCGCTTCGAAAACGGCGCGATCGGTAGCCTCGAGGCGACGCGCAACGCCTATGGCCGCAACAACTTCATCACGCTGGAAATCCACGGCACCAAGGGCTCCATCCATTTCAACTACGAGCGCCGCGACGAACTGCAGGTGATGTTTGCCGATGATCCGGCTGACAGTCGCGGTTTCAGAACCGTCTACACCGGTCCGGCCCATCCCTATGGAGACGGTCTCTGGCCGATCCCGGGCCTCGGCATCGGCTATTCCGAGACCAAGATCGTCGAGTGCTTCGATTTTTTCACGGCGATCAAGACTGGACGGCTGCCCTCGCCGAACTTCGACGACGGCCTGTTGACGGAACTGGTCGCGGATGCCCTCCTTCGTTCGGGAGAAACCGGAGTGTGGGAGCGCGTAGGCAGATGAATACCGAGGCCGCAGCCGTCAGCATGCCCCTGGCGTCAAGCATGCCATTGGCCGTCAGCATGAAAGGGATTTCCAAGTCCTTTGGCGGTGTGCGCGCCTTGAACGACGTCAGTCTCGATATCCGGCAGGGCGAAGTGCACGCCCTGCTGGGCGGCAACGGCGCGGGAAAGTCAACCATCCTCAAGGTTCTCAACGGCGTCCACCGGCCGGATTCCGGCACAATCACGGTCTGCGGCACGCTGTTGGAGGATGTGACGCCGGAGGCAGCGCGGGCGGCCGGCATTGCCATGAACTTTCAGGAGTTGAGCCTGATCCCAACGCTGACCGTGGCGCAGAACGTATTTCTCACGCGCGAAAGCAAAGGCGGTCTGGGACTGATCGATGACCGCGCCGCGGAGCGGCGCGCAGCCGAACTGTTTGCGATGCTGGAGGTCGAGGTCGATCCGAAAGCTCTGGTGGGTGATCTCGGTGCTGGGCAGAAGCAGTTGACTGAAATCGTCAAGGCGATCTCGCAGGATGCCCGCGTGCTGGTGCTCGACGAGCCCTCCACGGCGCTGGCGGTCAGCGATGTCGACCGCCTGTTCACCTTCCTGCGCAAGCTGAAGGCGAAAGGCGTCGCGATCATCTACGTTTCGCACCGGATGGACGAGATCGCCCGCATCAGCGACCGAGCAACCATCCTGCGCGATGGCGCCCATGTCATCACGGCGCCTTTGTCCGACCTGCCGATCGATACGATGATCGAGCATATCGTCGGCAGGCGTTCCAAGGGGCTCTCCGATGTGGCGCGCGGCAATGCCACAAAGGGTGAGGTGCTGCTGGAGCTGCGCGATGTCTCGGGCAAGTACAAACCCGAAAACATTAGCCTCACACTCCATCGCGGCGAGGTCGTCGGCCTTGCCGGTCTGCTCGGCTCCGGCCGATCGGCGCTGGCGCGGGTGATCGCGGGTATCGAGCCGGCAAAGTCGGGCGAGATCCTGATCAACGGCCGGCCTGTGAAGATCCACACGCCAAGCGATGCGATCGCCGCCGGCGTGGCGCTGGTGCCGGAGGCGCGGGCAACGCAGGGCATTATTCCGGCCCATTCGGTGGCATCCAACATGGTGCTGGCGGTCCTCGACCGGATTTCTCCCGCCGGACTGGTGGATGGTGCGAAGGCCAGAGCGGTCACCGACGAACAGATCAGGCGTCTTTCCGTCAAGACTGCAAGCCGCGATCATCCGGTGTCGACGCTCTCGGGCGGCAACCAACAAAAGGTGGTCATCGGCAAATGGCTTGCCACCGACCCGGATATTCTCGTCCTCGACGAGCCGACCGCTGGCATCGACATCGGTTCGAAATCCGAAATCATCATACTGGTCCGCGATCTGGCGGCCGCCGGCAAGGCGATCGTCTTCATTTCCTCGGAGCTGAGTGAACTGTTGACGGCCTGTGACCGCATCGTCGTCATGTCCGAAGGCCGCATGTTTGCCGATATTCCACGCGACCGGCTCGATGATCCGGCGATCGATGCACAGGACACCGCCCACCGCCTCCAGGCGGCCGAGCAACGCTTGCAGATCGAAATTCAGGAGGCCCTGAAGCAAGGGCAGAAGGTTTGACATGACGACGGCAAATCCAACGCCCGCCGCGAGCTTCAAGGCCAACTGGCGGCAAAACATCATCTATATCGGCTTTGCGGTGATCTTCGTGATCTTCGCGCTGACGCTCCACGAAAAGGGATTTCTCAACCCCAACAACCTGCTCAACATCGTGCGCCAGACGGCCATGATCGCCGTCATGGCGATTGCGATGACCTTCGTGCTGTCGGCCGGCGAAATCGATCTTTCAGTCGGCGCGGTCGCGGGGCTTGCAACCGTCACCGTCGCCATGGCGATTGCGGTGGCGGGACCGGTCGCCGGGGTCTTTGCGGGCCTTGCAACGGGCCTCGCCGTCGGCATGTTCAACGGCTGGCTGACGACCCGCATCGGCATACCGTCATTCCTGACGACACTGGCGATGATGGGCATCGCTAAGGGTGTTGCGATGTGGATTTCCAACACCGCTGCCGTGCCGATCCTCAGCCCCGGCTATTCCTGGCTGTTCGGCGGTGGATCGCTGTTCAAGATTCCGGTCCTTCTGTTCTGGATGGTCGTCTTCGGGGCGATCGGTCACGTGGTCCTGCGGCGGACAAGCTTCGGCCGGCGCGTTCTGGCGACCGGCGGCGGCGAGACGGCAGCGCGTTACTCCGGCATCGACACTAAGGCGATCAAGTTCCGCGTGCTCGTCATGTCCTCGACGGCCGCCGCCTTTGCCGGCATGCTTTATGCGGGACGGCTGCAGTCAGGCCGGTTCCAGCTTGGCGAGGGTGACGAGCTTTCGGTGATTGCGGCAGCGGTTCTCGGCGGCACCAGTCTGTTCGGTGGCAAGGGAACGATCATCGGCACCATTGTCGGCGCCCTGATGATCGGCATGATCAACAACGGGCTGATTCTGATGGGGCTGGAATTCTCCCAGCAGCTCATCGCGCGGGGCGGCATCATCATCCTCGCCGTCGCCCTGTCGCAGAAGCGGAGCTGAGCCATGTCCCATGTCACGATTATCGGCACTGTCACCGCAAAGCCCGAAATGCGCGAGGAGTTGCAAAAGCTCCTTTCGGCCCAGGTGGCACCGACGCGCTTGGAATCCGGTTGCATCAACTACGACTTCCATGTCGATGCTGACGATCCCAACATGTTCGTGTTTTACGAGAACTGGCGTAGCCAGGCAGACCTCGATGCCCACATGAAGATGCCGCATCTGCTGCCGCTTGTGAGCGAGATCGACAGACTGCTTTCCCGCCCCGTCGAAATCCGCCATCTGAGAATGCTCAGCGGGATCGCGTAGTCGCGTTGACACAAGGCACGGGTGTGTCGCCGCCGTGCATTTTTTTCCGCTTAGGTAAACTCCAAGGGGCGCAACTAAAGGAAACGGGGCGTGGGTTCGAATCCCTTCAAAGCGAGCTGCACGATTATTCAGCACTTCATTTAAGAACCTGCAGTTGGAAGAGATTTTATATTGGCGCCATGTTCTGGAGGATAGGACTTTTACTCGGACGAATACCCTGCGGCATTGAGGAAGTTCTGGCATTCAATTGGACTCAAGAGATCGCAGATATCGGCGATGGCACGCCAAAGGCCTTCGAAGGACAGTATAGCCCTGACCAACAGGCAATTCGTCGAGAGGGACCTCGAAGAGGGACAATTCGTCCGCGTTCTTAACGGATCTTTGCAGCGGCCTGCCAATTTTTACCTCGTATGGCAGAGATACCGGAAAAGCCATGCCATCGCCACTTTGGTCGCTTGGTTGATCGCTGAGATGGGGATCACTGCGTCGAAGGATTAGGACATCCACTTGCGAAGCGCGTAATTCGTCAAGGAAGACTCAGGTCCAAGCCCAGCATCCGGCTAAGGCCGAGAGCCAAGAGCATCACGGCTACGAGCGCCAGTAGAAAGGCCGCGGCCATTTTCGCTCCGGTGCGTATAGCCGCGCGCCTCTCCCCTTTCTTGCTCTGGTCGTAGTGCCACTTGATGGCGAAGAACATGGCCAAGCTTAGTACGAGGACCTTGAACGTGACGAAGACTATCGGGACCCAATCCCACATTTTCTTTCCAAGCGGTCGTTAGCAGGTGTCTGTTGCGAGGCCCAGGGTATCTGACGATCTCAGGGCACTTCAATCATGCCGAGGCGTTCTTCCAAGGCGGCCGGAGTGAGCAGCGCGTCGTCCCGTCCACTCATGCCGCTATATCTCTCCGATGTTCAAAGTGAGGTTGCCTCAATCCCGATCAGCGTCTGGGGGCACGGTCTTTGGCCTGACGTAGTCCCTATCAATCTTTCCTTCCTCGGCTTCAAAGAAGAACTGGCTGTTGAAGAGTCATCCCTTCAACGGGCGGAGCGGCAGGAGGCAGGCAAGAAGTGTTAGAGGCAGCGAGGTAAAGAGATGCATCCAGGGTGAAGGAGTGAAAGCGACCTCGATCCAGCAGGCGACTGCGACCGCCGGGACACAGGTAAAGCAGATGACGAAGAAGGCTGGCCCGCCAGCCGGATCAGCAAAACGGTAGTCGAGACCGCAGACGTCGCATTTCGGCTTCAATGTCAGGAAGCCTTCGAAGAGGTGGCCCCGCCCGCACCAGGGGCAAAGCCCTCGGATACCTGTCTTGACGGGAGGAAGTGGAGGCCATTGGCTCGCCATCGATCAATCTTTTCTGCATCTTGTGATCTACCGGATGGATACGGCGAACCATTTGTCCGCGCCCGGAGTTGCCGTCTCTGGCGCTACATCGTCAGATACAATCTTGCCTCTCCTCGTGTTCTTCTGCCCGATACGGGCCTCATCTTGTGGGATAGTTCGCCTCCTCCCCAGCGGATACACTTGGTCGTCCAACAAGAAGGAGGCATTACATGCAAATCGGCATCGACATTGGCAAGAACAGCTTTCATGTGATCGGGCTCGGCATGGAGGGCGATATCGTGCTTCGCCGACAATTCACCAGATCTGGGCTGATCGCTTTCTTTAAACAAAAGACGGAGCGGCTCGAGATCGCCTTCGAGGCTTGTTCCGGGGCGCATTGGCTGGCGCATCAGCTCCTCGGTGAAAGGGTCTTTGCCGACGAAACGACATTGCCAACACGGATGCCTGGTTCAGGAAAAACAATGACGGCGTGGTTGTGGGCCTAGACCACCACCTACAAGATGCTGGCTATCTGCGGCATATGCCGGATTCTGATAGGAGATATCCCTCTTTGATCAGATCAAATCTAGGAAATCTATTTACGAGAAAGCTACCCAATTTTTTTCGACGTTTGCCATTTCGGCAACGGAACCGCGTTAAGCAACGTCCTTGTGTAATCATGGATAGGTGCCGCGAACAGCGCGGTGGTTTCGTTCTCCTCGACAATACGGCCCTGTTTCATGACAAGGATGCGATCGGCGAAGTGGCGCACGATCGGCAGGTCATGCGTGATGAAAATATAGGACAAGCCAAGCCGGTTGCGCAGATCCGCCAGCAGATCGATGACCTGCGCCTGGATCGACACATCGAGGGCCGAAACTGCCTCGTCGCAGATGATGAGTTCCGGCTCGCTGGCAAGCGCGCGGGCGATGGCGATCCGCTGGCGCTGTCCGCCGGAAAACTGGTGGATGTAGCGACCTTCATGCTCGGCCTTCAAGCCGACGAGGTCCAGAAGCTCCACGACGCGGTCTCTCCAGCGTGCGCGTGGCAGGATGTCGCCGTGGATCTGCCACGGTTCCGAGATGATCGAGTGGACACTCATGCGCGGGTTCATCGAACCGTACGGGTCCTGAAACACCATCTGCACCCGGCGACGAAAGGCCATCAGGTCCTTCCCCTTGAGATCGAAAATGTTCTGCCCGGCAAAGATCGCCTTGCCCGATGTCGGCTCGTTCAGGCGCATCAGCATGCGCGCGACGCTCGACTTGCCGGAACCGCTCTCGCCGACGATGCCCAGCGTTTCGCCTTTGCAGAGATGAAAGCCGACATCCTCTACCGCCTTGAACACCGATTTTCCGGCAAATGCGCCGGATGACAGGACGTAATCCTTGCCGAGTCCCTCGACCTTGAGCAGCACCGCATTGGCCCGTTCTCTGGAGCGCTTGTGGCCGGCATCGGCAGCGTCGCCATGCGGCAGCGCGGCGATCAGTTTCCGGGTGTAGGCGTGTTGCGGCGTTTCAAACACGTCTCTGGCCGGTCCGGCTTCCACCACCTTGCCGCCAGTCATGACGATGATCCGGTCCGCCATGGACGCGGCCACCTCGAGATCGTGGGTGATCATGATCAGCGCCATGCCGGTTTCGCGCTGCAGATCGCGCAGCAGGTCCAGGATCTGCGCCTGAACGCTGACATCGAGCGCCGTTGTCGGCTCGTCGGCAATCAGGATGTCGGGTTTGAGCGCGATGGCGATGGCGATCATGATGCGCTGGCGCTGGCCGCCGGAGAACTGATGGGGATAATGATCGATCCGCTGCTCGGGCTCGGGAATGCCGACGCGGCGCATGAGGTCGAGGATCCGGGAGCGCAGGTCGCCGTCGCCTTCGCCATGGCTGCGATAGACCTCCTCGATCTGCCGGCCGACGGTGTAGACCGGGTTCAGCGAGGCGAGGGGGTCCTGGAAAATCATCGCGATACGCCGGCCGTTGAGCGCCCGCCGCTTGTCCTCGTCGAGGCGCGCAAGCTCCTGGCCGTCGAACAGGCAGCGGCCGGAGACGATGTGGCCGGGCGGGCAATCGACCAGCCCCATCAGCGTGCTGGTGCTGACACTCTTGCCCGAGCCACTCTCGCCGAGAATGACCAGCGTCTCGCCGCGCGCGACATGGAAGGAGACGTCGTCGACCGCGCGGACGGGATCGCCATCGGAGAGAAAGTCGACCGTCAGTCCCTCGACCCGAAGGAGGGGTGCGGGCATTCCCGCGTCGTCGATCCTGCTCATCGGGCAGCCTTTCTCAGAGCCTGCAACCGCCAGCGCTGCTGCGGGTCGGCGACCGTGCGCGCCCAGTTGGAGAGAATGTTGAGCGACAAGGTCGTCAGCATGATCGCAAGGCCAGGCCAGAAGGCGATCCACCACGCCGTCTGCAGATAGCCGCGCCCGTTCGCCACCATCGCACCCCAGGTGAAGTCGGGCGGCTGGATGCCGAGGCCGAGGAAGCTCAGCGCGGATTCGGCAAGGATCACGGTCGCAAAATCGATGGCCGAGATCGTGACCAGCGTCGGGAGAACGAGCGGCGCGATATGGCGGAAGACGATGCGAACCGGCGAAGCGCCCATCGAGCGGGCCGCGCTGACGAACATGCGCTCGCGAAGCTCCAGCACCTCGGCGCGGGCGGTTCGCAGGTAGATCGGCAGGCGCGTGATTGCCAGCACGATGACGAGGTTCGTCATGCTCGGCCCGAGCGTATAGAGGACGATCAGGGCAAGAAGCAGCGAGGGAAAGCTCATGATCACATCGGCGAAACGCTGGATGACATGGCTGTACCAGCGCTCGGAATAGCCGGCGATCAGCCCGAGCGCGCCGCCGGCCAGCATGGAACTGAACACGGCAGCCGCAGCGATCAGGATCGTATTCTGCGCGCCGACGATCAGCCGCGCAAGGATGGGGCGCCCGAGCGTATCCGCGCCGAGCACGTAGAGAAAGCCGCCATTGAAGGTGAAGGGCGCAAGATTGCGCTGCCTGAGGCCGAGCTTGCCGGCGGCCTCGCCCACGAGCAGGGGGCCGAACAGAACGAGGAGCAGCAGCAGCAGCAGAAAGCATGCCGCAGCAAACGCCATCTTGTCGCGCCAGAGGTAGGAGAGGAGCGGCATGCGCGGAGAGATCGCCGCGACGGGAGCCGAAAGAAGCGTCATCGGGCGAGCCTTCTAGTAGCGGATGCGGGGATCGAGGAATGCGTAGAGGAGATCGATCGCGATGTTGAGAAGGAAGATTGCGACGGCCGTCACGAGGATCGTCGACTGGACAACCGCGAAATCGCGCTGGATGATCGAGTCGATCATCAGCTTGCCGATGCCCGGCCAGCCGAAGATGGATTCGACCACGACCGCACCGTTGACGAGCCCTGTCGCAAGGTCCCCCGCCACCGTGACGATCGGCAGCAGCGAATTGCGCAGCGCATGGCCGAAGATGATCTCGCGGCGCGGCATGCCCTTGGCCCGGGCCGTCTTGATATAGGCGGCGGACAGGGCCGACAGCATCGTGCCGCGAACCACCTGCACTAGGAGACCGAATGGCCGCAGCGTCAGCACGAAGATCGGGAGCACCCAATGCGCCGCACTTCCCGTACCTGACGTCGGCAGCAATCCGAAGCCGACGGCAAAGAGGAGGATGCCAACGATGGCGATCCAGAAATCGGGCGCGCTGGCACCGGCCAGTGACACGAGACTGGCGATGCGGTCGAACAGGCTGCCCGGACGGGCCGCGGCGAGCGATCCGACGACGATGGCGAGCGAGGTCGCAAGCGCGATGGCCAGAAAGGCAAGCTTCAGGGTTTCCGGAAACGCCTCCAGCGCGACCTCCATGGCCGAGCGGTTCTGCCGAAGGGACTGGCCGAAATCGAGTTGCGCCAGATTGCCGAGATAGGTGAAGAACTGGACGATCGCCGGCTGATCGAGCCCGTTCAGCCGCGCGAACTGGGCGCGGGCGTCGGCGCTGGCGTCGAGCGGAAGATAGAGCGCGGAGGGGTCGCCGGTCAGGCGTGTCAGGAAGAAGACGAGCGTGACGAGGCCGATGATCGAGATCAGGCTGTACGACGCACGACGTCCGAGATAGCGGAGCATGGCATGCCCTCGTTTGAGACCGTATCAGCCGGCAGAGGGCCGGCATGGCGGACAGACGCGCGGCAAGGCACCGCGCGTCTTTTCCGTCCTCAGGACTTGATACCGATATTGGCCAGCGGGATTTCGCTGTTGGTGGTGATATCCGGCTTCCAGTCGAGGCGCTTGCCGACGCGCGTGTAGCCGATCATGTGGAACATCGGGATATCGGACACGACATCGGTGCGCACCTTGGCAAAGAGGGCCTTGAACTTCGCCGTGCGGTCGTCGCCGGTTGCCGCCAGCGCCTCGTCCACCTGCTTGTCGAGCGCCGGATCGTTCACGGTCGAATAATTGCCGGTCGAGCGATAGAAGATCGGAATGGTGAACGCCGCGTCGCCCTTGTTGTTGTCGTGCATCATCTGCAGCATGTTGGCACCCCGGTTCTCCGGGTAAGGCTTCTGCAGGTAGCGCAACCAGTCGGCGACATCGAGCATGGTCAGCTTTACGTTGAGCCCGGCATCCTGCCACATGGCGACCATGGCTTCCATGGCTTCCGAGCCGTTGGGATAGATGCCGTTGCGGCCGATGAGGGTGATCTCGGTTTCGACCGGTACGCCCGCAGCCTTGGCCTCTTCCACCAGCTTCTTGGCCTCTGCGGCATCATAGGTCCAGGGCGAGAGCGCATCGTCATGGCCGTTGATGCCGGGCACCACCATCTGCGACGCGCGCTTGATGTCGTCTCCGAACAATTGGGCGAGCCCCTCCCAGTCGATGGCGAGGTTCAGGGCCTTGCGGATGCGCAGATCGTCAAGCGGCGGCTGCGCCGCATCGATGCGGATCGCCGTCGTCTCGGAGTTGAGATAGGAGAAGTCCGTCTCCGGATTGGACGCATCCTGGATCGCGATCGACGGGGTCAGGTCGGCCTCGCCGGTTTCGATCATGGCGGCCCGGATTGAGGATTCCGCGCGCCAGACATAGGTCGCTGCCGTCACGTTCGGTTTGTCGCCCCAGTATTTGTCGAAACTGACAAGTTCGACGGTCTGCGTGTTGAAGGTCTTCAGGCGAAACGGCCCCGTGCCGACCGGATCGTTGACCGCCTTGTCGGCCGGCGTCTTCGGCGACACCACCATGACCACGCTGAGCAAGGTGGGCAGGATCGGTTCCGGGCGATCGGACTTGATCTCCACCGTCAGGTCGTCAACGGCGCTCACCGTCAGCTTGGCATCGCCGAACTTCGCGATGTTGTTGCAGTTCAGCTTGCCGCCCGTCATGCGCTCGATCGAAAAAGCCACCGCCGCCGCGTTGAACGGCTCGCCATCCTGGAAGGTCACGCCGTCCCTGAGCTTCAGCCGCCATGTCTGCGGATCGACCTGGCTCCATTCGGTCGCGAGCTTCGGGCGCGGCTGCCCGGTCGCCGCATCGATGACCGTGAGCGGTTCCACCACGTTCTGGGCGAGAATCTGCCCGACATTGGTGATGATGGTGCCGCAGGGCTCGAGGTTAGCCGGCTGCTCCGGCAGGACGATGCGGATCGCCGTGGCGTCCTGCGCCATGGCATAGGATGCTGACGCCGCGGCCAGCAGGCCTCCTGCGATAAGACGTAATGTGATGCCAGTCATGTTGCTCCTCCCGATTGAACACGATGTCGTCTGAAGTCGTTCGGACCGCTGCGCGCAATGGCCAAGGCGCTGTCGTCCGATCCGTGATCCGATGGATGCGGCCACCGGCTCTCCCTGCGCGGCGGCGGCACGCGTCGTCAGGCGCCGGCGGCCTCGATGAGGCTAGCCAGCATCTGCTTTTCGTCAGGGGTCAGGTCCGTCAGGGGCGGACGAACCGGCCCCGGCGTCTGGCCGATCAGGTCGACGCCGGCCTTGATGATGGAAACGGCGTAGCCGGCTTCCCGGTCGCGCAGGGTGGCGAACGGGAAGAAGAAGCGGTTGAGGATATTCTCCATCGTCGCCCGGTCGCCCGCCCGCATCGCCTTGTAGAAGCGCAGCGCCAGTGCCGGCACGAAATTGAACACGGCAGAGGAGTACGTCGTGACGCCGACGCCGTTGAACCCTTCGGCAAACAGCTCATGCGTCGGCATGCCGCCGATGTAGCAAAGCCTGTCTCCCAGCTTGGCGGTGACGTGACGGACCAAATCGACCCGTCCGGTGCCGTCCTTGAAGCCGATCAGGTTCGGGCATGCCTCCGCAAGCCGCGCGACTGTATCGGCGGTCGCAACCGAATTGGCTCTGTTGTAAAGAATGACCCCGAGCGGCGTGGACTGGCAGACCGATTTGACGTGCCTGTATATCCCCTCCTGCGAAGCCTCCATCAGATAATGCGGCAGCAACAGCAGACCATCTGCGCCAGCCCGCTCCGCTTGGCGCGCGGTGTCTATGGCAAGTGCGGTGCCGTAGCCGCAGCCCGTGATGATCGGCACGCTGCCGGAGGCCTCTTTCGCCGCCTTCGTGACCAGGCCGACTTCTTCGGGCGACAGAGAAAAGAATTCGCCTGTGCCGCCGGCTGCAAAGAGCGCCGCCGCATCGAAGCCGGAAAGCCACGCCACATGCCGACTGTAACTCTCCAGATGAAGGCTCAGGTCCGCTTTAAAATGGGTGACCGGAAACGACAGCAAACCCGATGCGATGGCCGATTTGATTTCCTCAGGCGACAACAGAACCTCCCATTCGTTGAAGGCCCAAGTCGTATTATGACTTTTGGAATGAGTCAATCCGTGGTCGGTGGCTTATGCTTTGGTCGTGCCACCAGCGAGCGGTATCGCTCCATGCCGGTCAGGAGATGCATTCGCATGGCTTGGCGGGCGGTTTCAGGCTCTTGGGCGGAGATGGCATCGGCAATGGCGCGGTGCTCGTCCAGGATTGGATGATCGCGGCTCGGCAAGGGATCGATGCCGCCCATGACGCTTTTGAACTTCACCCGCGGGATCATTCGACGGCCGATATGCTCGAGGAAGGTGCGGAAGCGGGCATTGTTGGTGGCGGTGGCCACCGCCATATGGAACTGGAAATCCACCTCGTCCGTCGGCTTTCCCATTCCCATCAAATCTTCGAAACGCTGGACCTGTGCTTGAAGCTCAGCCTCCTGTGCAGGTGACCGACGCGAAGCAGCCAAGCCTGCAGCCTCGACTTCGACGCCGATTCGAAGCTCCAGTTCTTCGATTATATCGGAGATTCTATCTGTTTCCCGGCTGAAGAGATCCTGCAGCAGATCACTAGGTCGCGACGCGACGACGAAAACCCCTGCACCTTGGCGTGACTCGACCATCCCATCTGCTCGCAACGCCGCGATTGCCTCCCGAATAACGGTACGACTGAAGCCAAAGCGACTAACTAAGGCCGGTTCCGTTGGAAGTTTGTCGCCAACCGCATAGACGCCCTCCTTGATCTGAGCCCTGATGATGTCGACGACGTCACTCGAATATCGGCGCCCCCTATGTGGTGCTGCACTCATTGGAGACGCCTTGCGATATCAGATGACACTCTAGAATTCATATGATGATATGGGTTCATGGGAGCATGTGCCGGTCCGTTCCTCATTTTGAGGTGACGATCTCCCTGTCAGCAAATCAAGTCAATTCGATTGAACGGATTTTGATCGAGATCTGGCTGTCTTCAGTGAAATAGTGGCAGGTAAGCGAACCGGCGATGTCGTTCCAGTGGCATAGACGATCGACTCGAACAAAGCATCTTGGGAACGCCTCACACTGTGATCACGGCTCACTTCCGCTACCTTCGTATAAACCGTGATCTAAGTGTGCCTTACCCGCATAACGATAGTGAAAAAATAGATGATCACCGCCAATGGCACATCCTTGTTTCGAGAATGGAGGCAATCCCTTGGGACATCCTCTGTTCTTGTTTTCAAGTGTTCCAGCGTGGGCGGGTCAGGCGTTGAAACGCATCTGCTCGATAATATGCCGGCCGGATCCTTCGACGTGTTGAGCGATCACGCGCGCCGCGCCGTCGGCGTCCTGCTGTTCGATGCAGGCGATCAGGTGGCGATGTTCCGAGATGACGCTTCTCTGACGGCTGAGAGAGGTCGGGAAGCGGCGGCTAATGGCGGATAGGATTTCGCGATGGCGCCACCAGAGATCCACGGCGTGTCGATTGTAGTGACGCTCGTACATGACCTGATGGAAGGCCATGTCGAGCTTGGAATGCTGCTGCGGATCGGCAAAATTTAAGGCCTCGATCTGTGCCTGCACGTCTTTTAAGGTGTCGAGATCGGCTTTTGTCGCAAGGCCGACGAACCAGCGGGTGAGCGCCGGCTCGATCAAGACTTCGATTTCGAAGATGTCGCGCACGAAGGCGTCGTCGATGGGCCGCACCCGCGCGCCGCGCTTCGGCGTCAGCACCACGAAACCCTCGCCCCGCAACTGCTGCAAAGCCTCGCGAACCGGATTGGTCGAGGTTCCCAGCCGCGCGGCAAGCTCGGCTACCTTCAGCCGGTCATTAGGGCCAAGCCTTCCCTGGATGATGTCGTCGCGAATCCGCTCGTAGATCGACGCCGGGCCGGTCTCAAAATCTTCCGCCGTCTGCAGCATGGGGACAATCGTGCTCATGCGCCTTTCTAGCCCGGCTCCGGCCCGGGTGCCAAGGGGGCTGACATGTTATTCGCACATGGATGTTGACAAATAATGTACGAAATGGAAACGTTCATACATCCGAGCGCCCACGATCGCCGGAGGTGCCTGAGGAGAGGGCGCCGATTCAAGTGGAGGAAGCACATGAGCTATTCGCGCACGCTGCGCAGCCTTGTCGTATCGTCGGGGCTGATCGGAATCATCGTCTGCGGCCTGAGCGGCCGCGCATTCGCGCAGGAATTTCGCCAGGCACCCGGCCTTGAAGAGCAGGTGACGGCAGGCAAGCTGCCCGCCGTTTCGGAACGGCTGCCGGACAAACCCTTCGTCGAGACGATGGTGGACGGCGTCGGCCAGTACGGCGGCACGCTGCGCACCACCATTCTGGCGAATGGCGACCAGTACAATCTGACGCGCACCATCGCGAACGAGCTCCTCGTCCGGTGGGACCCGAAGTGGAGCAAGGTGGAGCCATCGCTGGCCGAATCCTTCACGGCCTCCGAGGACGCGACCACCTACACCTTTACGCTGCGCAAAGGCCTGAAGTGGAGCGATGGCGCGCCGTTCACGGTCGACGACATCATGTTCTGGTACGAGGACGTATTCATGAACCAGGCGCTGTCGCCGGCGAAGAACCCGACCTTCACTGTGGCTGGAAAGCCGGTCAAGGTCCGCAGGATCGACGAGCAGACGGTCGAGTTCAAGTTTGACGCGCCCTATGGCCTGTTCCTGCAGCAGCTCGCCTATGGCCAGGGCCACCTCCCGGTGATCTACCCAAAGCACTACCTCAGCCAGTTCCACGAGAAATACAACAAGGAGGGCCTGCCCGACCTGCTGAAAGCGAATGCGGCCGCAGGCGACTGGGTGGCGCTCTTCAACTCCAAGGTCTCGCTGACATTCCAGCCGCCGTTCTGGCAGAACCTGGATCTGCCGACGCTCAACCCCTGGGTTCTGACCATCCCCTATGCGGACAGCGAACGGGTCGCGGCTACCCGCAATCCCTACTACTGGAAGGTCGACACGGCCGGCAACCAGCTGCCCTATATCGACAACGTCACCTGGGCGAAGCTTGACGATCCCCAGCTTATGGCGCTGAAGATGACGTCCGGCGAGTTCGATTTCGCCTTCCGGCACATCAACAATTCCACCTTCAAGTCCGTGCTTTTCGACGGGCAGGAAACGGGCAAGTACCGCTTCGTCGACGTCAAGGATCTGCCGGCAAACGACGCGGTCATCCTGCTGAACCTGAATTCCACCGATCCCGTCAAGAAGAAGATCTTGCAGAACAAGGATTTCCGCATCGCGCTCAGCAAGGCGATCAACCGGCAGGAAATCATCGATCTCGTCTATGTCGGGCAGGGCGCCCCGGCTCAGGTCGCGGTCCAGCCGGAACATCCGCTGTTCAACGAGAAGGAAGCGACGCAATACACCGAGTATGATCCCAAAGCGTCGGCGGCCGAACTCGACAAAATCCTGCCCGAGAAGGATTCCGAGGGCTTCCGTCTCGATGAGACCGGCAAGCGCTTCACCATCAACTTCATGGTCGCCGACGTCTTCGGCCTGTCCTATCCGGACGTGATGCAGATGGTGCAGCAATATGCGCGTGACGTGGGCATCGACATCCAGATCCGCACGACCGACCGCGCGCGCCTCAACACCATGTGGAGCGCCAACGAGCAGGACGCTTATATCTGGAACTGCGTCGGCGGCCTGTCGGAGGTGTATACCGACCCGCGCTGCTACATGCCCTTCCAGAAGGCCGACATCTTCTTTGCGGTGCGCTGGGCCGAGTGGTACGCCAACCCTGCAACCGGCGAGGAACCGCCAGCCGAGATCAAGGCTCTGATGGCGGCCTATGACAAGGTGAATGCGGCGGTGACGGACACGGATCGTGAGGCTTTGATGCGCGAGTTCCTCACCCTGTCGGCCGACAACTTCCTCAACATCGGCATATCAAGGCCCATGCCGAAATACATGATGGTGTCCAACCGGCTAAAGAACGTCGTCGACGGCATCCCGATCACCGGCAACCTCTGGCACCCCGCGCCGACCCTGTCGCAGTGGTATTTCGACAAGGCCCAGTAGGCCGGCTTGCAAGGACCGGAAGCCCCACCGCTTCCGGTCGCACTCTTCACCATGAATGGTCTCTGCCATGCTTCGCTATTTTGCCAGGCGGCTGATGTTTGCTGTCCCGACACTCTTCGCGGTCTCGATCATCGCCTTCATCATCATCCAGCTGCCGCCGGGGGACTATCTGACGACGCTGATGGCCGACTGGGCAAGCCAGGGCGGTGCCGTCGAAGCCGGAACCGTTGCGGCGATGCGCGAGCGCTACGGCCTCGATCAGCCGATGTACTTCCAGTACTACAAGTGGATGGCCGGCATTCTGATGCACGGTGACTTCGGCATCTCGTTCGAACTCGGCAAGCCCGTCACCGAGCTGATCTGGAGCCGGCTCGGTTTCTCTCTCCTCCTGTCGCTGCTCACCCTCTGCTTCGTCTGGGCCATCGCCATTCCGATCGGCATCCTCTCGGCCGTCCGGCAATATTCGATCTCCGACTACACGGCGACCTTCCTGGCGTTCTTCTTTCTCGCCGTTCCGGATTTCCTGTTGGCTTTGTCAGCCATGTACACCATGTCCGCCTGGTTCGGGCAGAGCGTCGGCGGCCTGTTCTCCGCGCAGTACATCGACGCTGACTGGAGTTTCGGGAAGCTCCTCGATTTTGCCCAGCACGTCTGGCTGCCGGTGGTGGTCATCGGCCTCGGGTCCCTTGCGGCGCTCGTGCGCATTATGCGGGCAAATCTGCTGGATGAACTGTCCAAACCCTATGTCACCACAGCCCGTGCCAAGGGCATGTCGGAGCTCGAACTGCTCATCCGCTATCCCGTAAGGCTTGCGCTCAATCCCCTGATTTCCACGCTCGGCTGGATCCTGCCGGCCGTCATTTCAGGCGAAATCATCGTGTCCGTGGTCATGAGCCTGCCGACCACGGGACCACTGCTTCTTCGCGCCCTCTTGGCCCAGGACATGTATCTCGCCGGGTCGCTGATCCTGCTCATCTCCGTGCTTACCATCATCGGGACGCTCGTGTCAGACCTCCTGCTCGCCCTCACAGACCCGCGGATTCGGTTTCAATGACAGACATCACCCATCTTCCGCCGGCCACCGAGCCGTCGCTCGACCTTCACAACCGGGACATCGCCGTGGCCGGCCAGTGGCGTCTGTTCTGGCTGAAGTTCAAGAAGCACAGGATCGCGCTTCTAAGCCTCGTCGTGATCGTGCTCATGTATCTGGTCGCAGCCTTCGCCGACTTCATCGCGCCTGTCGATCCGAACGCCACCAATGCCCGCTTCACCTACGCGCCACCCCAGGGGCTGTCGCTGCTGCATGACGGCGCGTTTCACCCGCATGTCGATCAGTTGAAGATGACGCTCAACACGGAATCCATGCGGCGCGAGTTCACGCCCGATCCGGCAAAGCCGCTGTCCGTCGGCTTTCTCGTGCCGGCACAGCAGCCGTATACGCTTCTGGGGTTCATCCCCATGCAGACCAAGCTGTTCGGCCTTGTCGATCCCAAGCCCGGCGACAGCCTCTACGTGTTCGGTGCCGATCGTCTTGGGCGCGACATCTTCTCGCGCGTGGTCCACGGCGCCAAGATCTCGCTCTCCATCGGTCTCGTCGGCGTCTTCATGAGCCTCATTCTCGGGGTGACGATCGGCGGCATATCGGGCTTCTTCGGCGGCTGGGCGGATATCGTCATCCAGCGCTTCATCGAGCTCCTGCGCTCCATCCCGACGATCCCGCTCTGGATGGGGCTTGCGGCCGCGATCCCCGTCGGCTGGCCGCCGCTTCGAACCTATTTCGTCATCACGCTGATCGTCTCTCTGATTGGGTGGACAAGCCTCGCGCGGGAGGTGCGCGGCAAGTTCCTTTCTCTGCGCAACGAGGACTTCGTGATCGCGGCCCGGCTCGACGGGATGAGCGAGATCGGCATCATCTTCCACCACCTCGTTCCCTCCTTCATGAGCCACATCATCGCGACGCTGACGCTTGCCATTCCCTCGATGATCCTTGCCGAGACCGCTCTCTCGTTCCTCGGGATCGGCCTTCAACCGCCGATCATCTCCTGGGGCGTTCTCCTGCAGGAGGCGCAGAACATTCGCGCCGTGGCGCAGGCGCCGTGGCTCCTCTTCACACCGGCGGCCGCCATCGTCATCGCCGTGCTGTCCCTCAATTTCCTCGGCGACGGCCTGCGCGATGCGGCCGACCCTTACGAGTCAGTGTCATGATGCGGATGGAAGACGACGTCATCCTCAAGGTCGAGGATCTTGCCACCAGCTTTCCCACGCGAACGGGTCTGTTCAATGCCGTGGATGGCGTCTCGTTTGCGCTCAAGCGGGGAAAGACGCTCTGCGTGGTCGGCGAGTCCGGCTCCGGCAAGTCTGTCACGGCGCGCTCGATCCTCCAGATCGTCGACAAGCCTGGACGAATCGACGGCGGGTCCATCCTTCTCGCACGGCCCGACGGGTCGATCACGGATCTTGCCAGCCTCGACCCGCGCGGTCGCGATATCCGCACGGTGCGCGGAAAAGAGATCGCCATGATCTTCCAGGAGCCGATGAGCTCGCTCTCGCCGGTGCATCGCATTGGCACGCAGATCGGCGAGACCCTGCGCATTCACTTCGGCATTCGCGGACAGGCGCAGCGCGAGCGCGTGCTCGAACTCCTGCGGCAGGTGGAGATTCCGAGGCCGGAGACGGCCATTGATCGCTACACGTTCGAGTTCTCCGGCGGCATGCGTCAGCGCGTGATGATCGCCATGGCGCTCGCCTGCAATCCGCAAGTGCTGATCGCCGACGAGCCGACCACCGCACTCGATGTCACCACGCAGGCCGAAATCCTGAGCTTGATCAAGAAGCTGCAGACCGCGCACGGGATGGCCGTGCTGTTCATCACGCACGACATGGGCGTCGTGGCCGAAATCGCCGACGACGTTCTGGTCATGTATCGGGGCAAGGTGATGGAGCAGGGGCCGGTCGAGCAGATCTTCCACGCGCCTGCGAACGCCTATACGCGCGGGCTGATCGGCTCCGTCGTCAAGCTGGAGACGAAGGCCGAGGTGCGTCTGAAGCGCGCGCCGATCCCTGAAGACGCGCCACCGCTTCTCGACGTGAAGAACCTGTCGCTGACGTTCCCATCAGGCTTGAAGGCGGTGAACGATGTGTCGCTGTTCGTGCGCCCGGGCGAGACGCTCGGCATTGTCGGCGAATCCGGTTCCGGCAAGACGACCATGGGGCGATGCCTCCTGCGCATCTACGACCCTGAGGTCGGCACCATGGTGTTCCGGCGGCCGGACGGACACAGCGTCGATATCCGCACCGCTGATCGGGGCGACCTCAAGGACATCCGCCGCGAGGTGCGCATGATCTTCCAGGACCCGGTGAATTCACTCAGCCCGCGCAAGACCGTTGGGCAGATCATTGCCGAGCCGCTGAAGCTCGCCGGCATGAAGGGGCGCGAACGGGAGGACCGTGTCGCCGAACTGATGCAGCAGGTCGGTCTCGAACCGGCCTGGCGCGAACGCTACCCGCATGCCTTTTCCGGTGGGCAGCGCCAGCGGATCGGCATTGCCCGCGCAATCGCCGTCAAGCCGCGCCTGATCGTCGCCGACGAGGCGACGTCGGCCCTTGACGTCTCGTTGCGCTCGCAGATGCTCGACCTGATGATGAAGCTGCAGGACGAGCTGGGCCTGTCCTACATCTTCATTTCGCACGACATGTCGGTCATTCGATACATGTGCGACCGTGTGGCCGTCATGTATCGCGGCCGGATCGTCGAGGTCGGCGACACCGATCAGGTGGTGCACAACCCAACCCACGACTACACCCGCGCGCTGCTCTCGGCGATTCCGCATCCCGATCCACGCGACAGGCGCATCCACAAGCGTTTTAGATACGACGCGGCTGCCCCCGTCGCGCTGACTCACCCACTGCCAGAGACATTGGACCTCTCATGAAAATCACCGACGTCAAAATCATCGTCTGCTCGCCTGGCCGCAACTTCGTGACCGTCAAGATCTTCACGGACGAGGGGCTGACCGGCGTTGGCGACGCCACGCTCAACGGCCGCGAGAAGGCCGTCGTGGCCTATTTGGAGGAGCATCTCGCCCCTCTACTCATCGGTCGCGATCCGTCCCGGATCGAGGATATTTGGCAGTATTTCTATCGCGGCGCCTACTGGCGTCGTGGCCCGGTGACTATGGCGGCGATCGCCGGCATCGACACGGCCCTCTGGGACATCAAGGCGAAGGCAGCCAATATGCCGCTCTACCAGCTTCTAGGCGGGGCAAGCCGCGAGAAGGTGTTGTGCTACAGCCATGCGCAGGGTACCAACATCGCAGAGGCCGTCGACGCGGTCGGCCGGCGCATCGCGGAAGGCTACAAGGCCGTGCGCGTTCAGGTCGGCATTCCCGGCCTGCCCGATGTCTACGGGACGGGGGTGAAGTCCGTTACGAACAATGCGGAAGACGACGCCTTCCCGCATGAGGAGACATGGTCGACCTCCAAATATCTCCGCTACGTGCCCGAGCTCTTCAAGGCCGTGCGCGAGGCGCATGGATGGGACGTGGAGCTGCTGCATGACAGCCACCACCGCCTGACACCGATCGAAGCGGCAAGGCTCGGCAAGGACCTGGAGTTCGCGCGGCTGTTCTGGCTGGAAGATACGGTGGCCGCAGAACACCAGGAAGGCTTCCGGCTAATCCGCAAGCACACGACGACGCCGCTGGCCGTTGGCGAGGTCTTCAACACCATTTGGGACGCGCGCCTCCTGATGGAGGAACAGTTGATCGACTACATCCGCACGACAACGGTGCATGCCGGCGGCATCACGGCGCAGCGCCGCATCATGGATTTCGCCAGCGTCTACAACATTCGCACGGCCTGCCACGGGGCGATGGACATGTCGCCGATCTGCCTCGGCGCAAATCTGCACCTCGATCTCTGGGTGCCGAACTTCGGTATCCAGGAATATTCAGGCTACCTCCCCGAGATCCTCGACGTGTTCCCGAGCGCCTGGAGCCTGACGGACGGATACCTGCATCCGGGCGACGCCATCGGCCATGGCGTCGAGATCGACGAGACCCTGGCTCAAAAATACCCCTATCAGCGCGCCTACCTGCCGGTGAACCGGCTGGAAGACGGCACGCTGTGGCACTGGTAGGCAAAGCCGGAAAGGGAACGCATCATGAAGATCGCTGCGATCAAAACCTATGCCGTCAAGGTCGGCATCCGCAACCAGCTCCTCGTCAAGGTGGAAACGGACGACGGCACGTTCGGCTGGGGAGAAAGCGGGCTTTCGGGCCGCGAAAAGGCGGTGGTCGGCGCGATCGAGCACTACGCCGAATTCCTGCGCGGCCGGGATCCCTTCAAGATCGGGGCCCTGTGGCAGGAAATGTACCGGAGCCAGTACTTCGAGGGGGGACGCGTTCTCCAGGCCGCCATTTCAGCCCTCGACATCGCCTTCCACGACATCAAGGGCAAGGCGCTGGGCGTGCCGGTCCACGATCTCCTGGGCGGCAAGCAGCGTGACCGGATCCCGACCTTCGCCACGACCTTCGCAGAGCCCGGGCCGGCCATGATCGAGCAGGCACGGATGCTCGTCGAGCACGGCTGGACGGCCATGCGCCTGTCGCCTTCGGGCCATGAGGAAAAGGAGATCTACGAGCCGCGCGAGCACATCGCCACAACGGCGAAGTGGTGCGTCAAGGCGCGCGAGATCCTCGGCGACGATGTCGTCCTCGGCATCGACTACCACCACCGGCTTTCTGTGGCCGAGGCGGCGAGCTTCTGCCAGAAGATGCCGAAGGGCACGCTCGATTTCCTCGAGGAGCCCATCCGCGACGAGTCGCCTGGAGCCTATGAGGCACTGAGACGCCTGACGGATATACCCTTTGCCATCGGCGAGGAGTTCTCCTCGAAATGGCAGTTCCAGCCCTTTATCGAACGCGACATCCACCAGTTCAACCGGCTTGACGTGTGCAATGTAGGCGGGCTGACAGAGTCCATGAAAGTCGCCGCCTGGAGCGAAACACATTACGTGGACATGATGCCGCACAACCCGCTCGGGCCGGTTTGTACTGCCGCCACGATCCATTTCTCGGCGGCCGTTCCGAACTTTTCCTGGCTGGAAACACGCGCGAGCCCTGCTGAGCCGCATCTCGGCTTCGACAATTCGGACGTCTTCCCGATCCAGCCGAGGCTTGAAAATGCGTGCTACCCGGTCTCCGACGCACCAGGTCTCGGGATCGAGGTCAATGAGGAATTAGTGGCAAGACAAAGCTTTGCCTATTGGGAAGCACCGCACCTCAAGCGGCGTGATGGTTCCGTGACAAACTGGTAAGAGGTGCGAGCCGTTTCGATTGCAAGCATGTTCAGGGAGACGTGTCTCAGCATGCAGTCTGGCGGCATGGTTCGCTTGTTGGCCTGTGAACTCCCGTCACCGTCAGCAGCCGCAGGACATGGGTGTCGTGACTGTTCGGGTTCGCACCGCGAGTGCAAGGACGATACCGCAAGGCATCATTCTGCACGCCGCCGGAACCGACTCTGTGATGGCTCGGTTTCAAGCTTCGTCATGGGTGGCAGGGTGTTTATCCTGCTGTGATTATAACATACGCGCGGCGCGGCCGCTGCGCCCGGTCGCGTTGTTGTAGTAGCTCGACGCCTGCTGCACGGATCTGTGCCGTGACTGCTCCATCGCTTCCGGCAGGGGAATGCCACGATTGGCAGCCTCCGTGAGGTAGCCCGACCGCAGCCCGTGCGCCGAGTATTCCCCAGGCATTGGGCGCGCGAGACCGCGGGGCTCAGTGTAGACGATGCTGCCGACAAGCTCGGTATCGGCGATGCACGCGCGGTTGCGGGCAGCGATCGCCTTGCCATGCTTGAAGACGGCCAGCTTGAGCCGACCCGTCCGCAATTGATCAAGATGTCCACACAATACCGGCGCCCGCTGCTCACTTTCTATCTTGCCGAACCGCCGGTAACCGCGGCGCGCGGAGAGGATTTTCGGACTCTTCCCGACGAGTACGCGCGGCGCGATGCAGCGCTGGTAGATACGCTGTTGCGCGAAGTTCGGGCTCGTTAGGAAATGGTGCGCTCATTGCTCGAGAGCGAGGAAGAAGCCGAGCCACTCGATTTCGTGGCATCTTATGACATTCGCCGGGGAGCGGAAGGTCTGGCTACCGTGATCAGCGAGCGTTTAGATTTCAGCCTCCAGTCGTTCCGATCCGGCAATGGTCGAGGCACGTCCAAAGGGTTTGCCTATCTGCGTGAACGCGCAGAGCCCGCAGGGATTTTCGTGCTGTTGATCGGCAACCTGGGAAGTCACCACAGCGCTCTCATTGTCGAGCTTTTCAGAGGTTTCGCGCTTTCCAACAAGGTCGCGCCTTTCGTTGTGATTAACGTCCAGGACAGCGAGCAGGCTTGGTCGTTCACTTTGCTGCACGAACTTGCCCATATCTGGCTCGGCCAGACGGGGGTGAGCGGCGGCCGGCCGACATCGGCTATCGAAACTTTCTGCAATGATGTTGCGGGACGTATTCTGCTGCCTTCGGCCGAGATGGCAGGCGAGGTCGCGTTGCGCGCAGCGCGCCAGGACGTCGTGATTGCGCGTATCGGCGAAATCGCGGACCTACGACAGATCAGCCATTCGATGGTCGCCTAAAAGCTCTACCGCGAAGGGATCATCGAGCAAGCCATGTGGTCGTCTCTGATGGCTGTCTTCCGGCAGCAGTGGCTGAACAGTAAGGAGCTCAAAGAAGTACGCGCGCGTGAAAACGAAGGTGGGCCGAGCTGCTATCTCGTCCGGCGTCACAGGCTTGGCAACCGCCTCCTGAGCCTTTCGAAACGGATGCTTGCGGACGGAGCCCTGTCTCCTTCAAAGGCGGCGGCAATCCTCGGCGTGAAGCCGAACAACGTCTTCTCGCTGACCGACGGCGTGGCTTAAGGGGTCGACGTGCATCTTCTCGACGCGAACGTCAATTTATTATTACGTGAATATTCTATTTATCAGTGTCGGTGATACCTTCAAAATGCAAACTGGTCACTTTCTTATCTAGATAATGTCGCAGAAATCCTGAATTCTATAGAATTTTCTCATTCTCTCTCCCGACCTGGATCTGAGAATGAGCGTTCCTCTCGAGAGCCGAAGTCACAGTGAATGGAGATCGAATTCGAGGTGCAGGCGAATGTCACTCCGTGGTTCATGAATACTCTTTTGACCGACTGGATAATCGGATCGCGGACAGTATTGCCGCGAGAAGATTCGAGTCGGCTAACGGATGACACCGAAACTCTGGCTTCCCGAGCGAGATCCTCAACGGTCCAGTTTAGCAGCGTGCGAGCAGCCCGAATATGAGGACTTTGCAACTTAATATCGTCTAGCTGGAGAGGTGGGAACTGCTCAACAATGGTCTCCACGGCTTTAATAATCGCGCCCACCCATTCGCGTATAGATCCATCAGTATCGATGAGAGGTGCGGAGAAAACGCTGAATCTATGGTAGCACCCGTCCGCACAAAGGATCCTATGGCTGGAAATAAATGTTTGTCCGATGCCTAAGGACGTCACGAATAGCGCGAGAACTCGTTCCCTATCGTCTGGGTGAATGACCTCTAGCCATCCCTTCGACCTCGCTTTTTCCTCTGTTTGTCCCGTGAGCTCAAACCAGCCGCTCCAATCCAGTATCTCTCCATCGGGCCCGCTCCGTAGCTCTGCCACTGACATCGACTTCATGAAAGCGTTGTAGCGCACCCTCCCTTCCTCGTTGCCCAGACGTGCTGAGTGCCCGTCAGTAATGTCGGTTATCACTCCAATCGCGCGCAGAGCACGCCCCTGCCTGTCAACGACAACTTCAGCCTTATTGTTGATCCAGCGTAGCGTTCCATCTGGCCTGATGATGCGGTATTCGCGATCAATCGCACAACCGGAGCGCAACGCAGCCTTGATGTCGTTGCTTTTCTGTATGTCATCAGGATGCGTCATGTTTATAAGATCATCGTAACTGACGGCGATTGATGGGTCGATACCGAGCACGCGGTAAAGGCCAACAGAGACCGTGGCATTGTCCGAGCCAAACTCCAAACTCCAAAAGCCAACTTGGCCGCGATCTTCGATCAGTTTGAGGAAGTGAGCCGATGATAGGCCTTTGAGCGGTTGGACACTTTTCGGTCCATCCTCGGTGATCGTCTCTGCTCGCCCCCCCAACGGCGAAAACTGCATCAGTCGTGTCGTCGGCAAGGCAGAATCCTTCATTTGCTTTCGATGAGACCGCAAACTGAGGGGAAATCATTCAGTTCCATCCAAGAGGATGGAGCGATTTAACAACTGAGTGATTTCCGTTCAGATGGCTGCTGATTTTTAAGCGATGCGAGTAAGCGTATTAGTTGTTTGAAAATGAGAATAAACGATAATTCAAGTCGCAATCACGAAAACAGTGAGGCGCGAGTATTGTCCCGTTCTCAAGATTAGCGTCTGGAAATTATGCGGGGCGGGTCAAACAACAAGCACCATTAGAGTAACGGGATCATCATGACGAACGTCTTCTACTTTACGCCGAAAAACCGGCTTAATCAGTCGATTGACATCGTGAGCGGTCAGCGTCTGTCACACGTTCTCTCCCCAAAGGAGCTTCTCAATCGTGCGGAGAACCTCCGGGACTTGATGCTTGCGCTGACATCATTTTTGGAAACGATGCAACAACAGATGAAGCAGCAGTAGCGTCAAAACAAGATCAAGAACGACGTTGAAGTCGTTACAAAATTGCCCTCGGCAGAATGATTTTGCTACCGGCCAGATTTGTCTAACGCGGCAGAGGCAGTCTGCCAGGAGTATTCCATGAAACGTCCCCAGATAAAAACCGCGCTAACAGGCGCCCTTGCCCTGATCGCCGCTTCGGTAATCGCCTTCGCGACGATCACCATCATCAGCATGGGATCTCTTAATCAAAGCACGCAGGTCATCACCGAGACATGGCTGCCGAAACTCAGCTTGTCGAAGGACATGAGCATCGCACTTTCAGACTTGAGGCGCGCCTATCTTAATCACATTTTGGCGCTCAATGCCGAAAGCATGGCCGCGGCTGAAGAGGGCATTGCGAAAGCGCAATCGACTTTCGTCGAAACCGTTCAAAAGTATGATGCGCTCGTTACCACCGACGATGGGCATCAGCGTATAGCCAAGGTTAAATCGTCGTTCGAAAACCTCGACAGACTGGGAGATACAATGCTCGAAATGTCGCGGGCACAGAAAAACGACGAGGCGACGGACATTCAGCAATCGCAAATGCGACCACTGGCGAATGAGATCGACAAATCCTTGGGCGAAATCGTCGTATTGAACACCAATGGCGCTATCGAGGCGAAGGAGGCGAGCAACGAAACCTACGCGTCAACGGTGGCCATCACCTATCTGATCATCGCCGTCTGCCTTGCTATCATTCTCGCATCCATCTATTTCGCTGTTGTGGGCGTGGCAAAGCCAATCCAGACCATTACGGCTTCGATGAAGAGACTGGCTGATGGCGACAGCGCCAATGCGATTCCATTCGATGGACGCGCCGACGAAATTGGGGCCATGGCTGCCGCCGTCGAGGTGTTCCGGTCCAATGCGGTCGCCAATCTGCGTCTTGAGCAGGAGGCCGCCGCAAACCGGGATCTGACGGAGGAAGAGCGTCGCCGCAAGGCAGAAGCAGATCGTCTGCGGGCCGATGAAATGGCGCAGGCCACTGTCGGACTTGGGGAAGGTTTGAAGCATCTTGCGAGCGGCGATCTTACTTTCCAGCTCGTCGATCCTTTCGCACCTGATTTCGAAACGCTACGTGCCGACTTCAATGCGGCGGTCGGTCAGCTTTCTGAAACGCTGCGAGCCGTCGCCGATGCGACCGGCGCTATCGACACGGGTAGCCGCGAGGTCAGCGCCAGTGCAGACGACCTGTCCAAGCGCACCGAACAGCAGGCGGCGGCCTTGGAGGAAACGGCTGCTGCGCTCGACCAGATCACGGTCAACGTGACGAACTCCTCGAAGCGCGCCGAAGAGGCCCGCCGGGTTGCGATGCAGGCCAATGAGAGTGCGGCTCAGTCTGGCCGGGTGGTTGCCAACGCCGTCGATGCCATGCAGAAGATCGAGTCCTCGTCCAATCAGGTCTCCAATATCATCGGCGTCATCGATGAGATCGCCTTTCAGACCAATCTTCTGGCGCTCAATGCAGGTGTGGAGGCAGCACGAGCAGGTGATGCTGGCAAGGGCTTTGCCGTCGTCGCTCAGGAGGTGCGCGAACTCGCGCAACGGTCGGCACAGGCGGCCAAGGAGATAAAGGAGCTGATCCGCAACTCGTCCGTCGAGGTTCAAAGCGGCGTCAAGCTGGTGAGCGATACGGGGGAGGCGCTGAAGACCATCGAAGGCTACATCGTCACCGTCAACCAGCACATGGACTCAATCGCGACGTCAGCGAAGGAACAATCTGTCGGTCTCGCCGAGGTTAATACCGCCGTCAACCAGATGGACCAAGTCACACAGCAGAACGCGGCGATGGTGGAGGAAACCAGCGCAGCCGGCGCCACGCTTGCCAGCGAGAGCGGCAGGCTTAGAGAACTGATCTCGCAGTTCCAACTCGCCGGCACGCTGCGTCGGACGGCTGCGGTCATGGGTGCTAGCCCAGCGCATCGTCAAGTTGCATCGCCGGTCAGACAGCTGGCAGGAAAGGTCGCCCTAGCGTTTTCCGGCAATGCTGCCGTCAAGCAGACGTGGGAGGATTTTTGATAAGTGGCCAGCACGCCGCAGCAGCCACGGCGGCAGCAATACTTGAGATTATCGCCATTAAGCTGCATGACCAAAGTTCTCCGTCCGCACCACAAACCATCCGCGAGATTCGCGGATGGGGGCCGGCGACGCCAATCTCGCAAGCCCCTGCTGAAGCGCCAGCTTGATTGCATCGACGGGGAGACGCAGGCCAATAAATAAGGTCGCGTATCACCGGCTGCCTCCGTAAGCTTCCGCTCGTGCCGTTGGCGCCAAAGTATCTTGCGAACCTAGATATCGGCCGACGATCCACAATGAAAACGAACGCTCAGCTCATGTCAGGATCGGATGCCGCCTGCAAAGTGAAGCCATGAGCTATTGCATCGGAGGCTGACGTCTCAGGGCTTACTAGAGTGTTTCCCTGTCATGTGGGATCATATCCGCAGGAATTGAACTAGTTCTGAGCTACTTAAATTGAAGCGGTTGTAGCAACCCGCCCGGAGAATACCTCTGAAGTCTGCCAGATACCTTTGCGGGTGGTCGCAGCGCCGATCGCAGGAGGCGTAGTAGACCGCCGCCCGCGGCGCAGGGCCGGCGAACGGCTGATCATCGCGCACGTAAACCCATATTCGCCCGGTCGTGCATTGGCCCTTGGCCAGGATTGGGATCGTCGTATCGTCACCGTGAAGCCGCTCGGCCTGGAACAAATGTGCCTCGATCAGATCAAAGATAGGCTTGAGGGCGAAGGTAACGCGACCGACCTGATCGACCAGGGACTGGGTCGATAGATCGATGCCCTCACATTTGAACCGCGTGCTCTGGCGGTTCAGCGGGATTTGCTACGCGAACTTGTCGAATACGATCGTCGCCAGTAACTGAGGGCCGATAAAGCCGCGCGGCGTGGCATGGAACGGCGCGGGAGCCTGACTGATCGCCTCGCAATCGCGGCAGGTAAACTTCTCGCGCACCGTCTCGATCACCTTGAGGCGGCATGGGATCTCCTCCAACGTTTCCGTCACGTCCTCGCCCAGCTTCGACAGCCGTGAGCCGCCACAGCAGGCGCATGCCGTCGGCGCTTCGATAACGATGCGTTCGCGCTTTACGTCTTCAGGCCACGCCTTGCGCACCGGACGCTTTCGGGAAAAGGCTCGCACGGACTGCGTTTTGGCCGCGGCCTCTTGGGCGCCCAGTTCATCCTCGGCGGCCGACGCCACGAGCTTTTCGAGCTGCAATTCCAACTGATCGATCAGCCGTTGCGTGCGCTCGCGGCGCGGGCCGTGCTTCTCGCGCTCCAGCTTGCCGATCAGCAACTGCAAATGCACGTCCATCGTCTCGATGCGCGACAGCCGCGCCTTCGCGTTGGCAGCTTCCGCCTCGGCCTGGAGCCGCGGCGCGTTCGTCCAACAGCGCCGCATGGGCGCTGGCAAGGTCCGATGGCAGAGAAAGCAGCGGCAATGTCATGACGACATTGAATCATATTTCCCAGTAATCTCAACGCCTAATTGCCATCAGAAGCGGCTGGGACGCCAGGATTCCTGCGGCGCGCGGCAGTCAATTCCTGACAGCAGATAGGAAAGCTGCGCCGTCGAGACCGACACCGCGCCACCGTCGGCAGTAGGCCAGATGAACTTTCCGCGTTCCAATTTTTTCGTGAACAGGCAGGCCCCTTGGCCATCGTGCCAAACGACCTTGATCAGATCGCCGCGTTTGCCCCTGAAGCAGAACAGATGGCCGCCCAGCGGGTCATGCTTCAGCACTTCCTAGACCCGCAGCGCCAGAGATGGAAAGCCGCACCGCATATCCGTATGGCCCGTTGCCAACCAAATTCGGACACCTGTCGGGATCGGGATCGGGATCGGGATCATCGCAACGTCTCCAGCCCGCGCAGGATGCGCAGCAGCGCATCGACGTCGACGTCACGGTCGACAATGACGCGTCGTCCGTTCGTGCTCAGCACCTACATGCGACCGCTACCCACTACCGGAATCAATGGAGCCAAAACGGGCGCAGGCACGTCCGGTGTGATCACTGCGGGCGCGAAGCCCTCGATCCGATTGCGGCAAAGACTGCACGCCAACGGTACAGTTGTAAGCGGGAAACTTCCTGCTTCTCTGCCGTCGCGGAGACCTGGCGACCATCGCCAGAAAAGGCTTCCTCGAGAATTTTGAACTTGGCCTCGGCGGTAAAGCGCCGACGCCCTGTGTCGATGATTTCAATCCGGTTCACCGTTGTCCGAAAACTGTCCTTATGCCTGTCCATAGCGACAAAACGACAGACTCATCTCAACCGCTCAAGGCGGCGCTCCTCGGATGCTTACGCGGAAGGAACATCATTGTTACGCCGGCCGCCTCGATCAGTTCTCTTGCTGCCGGTCGTTTGTGGCGGGACAAATTGTCGAGGATGACAACGTCCCCTGGTTTCAATGTCTGAATCAGAACCTGAGCGATGGAATTTAGCATCACGCGGCGCAGCAGTCGTCCTCAGCACATCCGAGCTAGGACGCCCAGCGCACGCTGAGAGGCACAGGATAACGATGATTGCGTAAAAGAAGATGAAGGCGGCGCTTCTTAAACAGTGCCAATAGGACCGTCCGTGCATCTGAAGCCTTTCAGAACGCAACATTAGCTACTGCGACAACAAGAACGACGGCTTAAATCAGAATGATAGGAAAGAAAACCCATGGGCACCTCTACGGTGGTTTGGGCGTCAAGGTATGCGTGCCTCGATCCTGGCGACATTCCGTGATAGAACTCCGTTGTAAGGGAGTACGCAAACTAGATGTCAGACGGCGCAAGAAGACGGGGACGGCCTACTAAGGCAAATGAGGAAGCAATCACCCCTTCTATCCTCGACCACGCAACAGCAGAATTTTTCCGCCTCGGGTATAATGAGGCCAACGTTGCGGTCGTCGCGAAGCTGGCAGGCTGTTCAAAGCGTACGCTGTATGCGCGGTTTGCGTCAAAAGCTGATCTCTTCCGGGCTTGCTTGGAACATTTTGTCGAAAAGAGGTTGCGTGGAATCCAAATGAATTTGCGCGCATCCGACAGCTTGGAAAAGCAGTTGGTTGCGGCGGCGACAGCATTGTGCAGCTACGTTCAGGAAGAAGAAACGTATAATCTTCACCGCTTGCAAGTCGAAGATAACCAGCGCTTTCCCGAAATGATCGAAATAATGGAACACGCTGCTGTCAGGCCGGCGTTGAAGCTTATTACAGATATTCTTCGGATACATTCAGGTCACTGCTCAGACGCGCGGTTGCAGTTTCTGGGGAAACAATTCCTAGCGATAACAGCACTGCGACAACTCCACGGTGTGCTTCAGCCCAGCCTGTTGGTTGAAAACGTAGAGGAGACCGTTAAGTTCTTCATACGTGGAGCAGGACTAGTTGAAGTTAAGTAAGCCCTGTAGTGCTGGCATGAACGCCAAACGCCAACTCAAAAGTTGCCGCTCGATTGAACGTACACTAGCGTTTAGCTCTCACTCCGTGATCGTTGCTTCTGCTCTAGCTCACCAGTGCTTCTGATATAGATTTATTTGCTGGCCCAACGGCTATGAGCCTGACCGGCCGCCAATCTAAGTTGATAATAATATTCTAATAATAGGTGATTGTGGCAGTAATGCCACGGTCGGCTTCTGTTTGAGAAAAGTGCTGCTTCTCAAAAAAAATATACCTTTCGGTTTCATTTTTTTTGACGCAATTTGAAGGCGTCAGCCAGATGCAATGGCCGAATGATTCAGCCGCCTTTGGTCAGATTTCATCAGACCAAAAAATTCAGAAACGCGCGCAGCGCACACCTTATTGGACCATGAAATGAAATCTCGATTGCGGCTATTGGCTAGCCTTGCGACGTTCCTGGGTATTGCTTCTCATGTGTCGGCCGCCGACTTGGCGCCCGTCGACACGTCCCCTGTTGTCATCGAAAGCAGTGGCGGGTTCTACCTCGGGTCTTTTAGCTCGGTGAATTTTCTCGACGACACTGGTTTCGGCGTGGCTGGACGGCGCATATCGACCGATTACGATGCCGGGTATTACACCGCAGGGCGCGTAGGATACACCTTCTCTCCTATGAGCTTCGTATCTCCCCGTGTGGAACTCGAAGTGGGATATGGCTCCGCATCCGTAGACGAGCATCGCGTCTCAGGGTTCAGGGGCGTTGATGGTATAAACTCGTTTGGTGACGCGCGCACGCTTCAGGGATATCTGAACGGCTACCTTGATGTGCCGATCGCACATGACGGCATTCTCAGCGGCCTCACACCTTTTATTGGTGGCGGTGTCGGCGTGATGAACCTCGAGCTGCGTAAGCAGGGCGTGGCTGGCGTGGCAACCTTTATGGATGATGACGACACACGATTCTCCTACCACCTCGATGCAGGTGTCGCCATCGACATCCAATCGGTTGGTTTGTTCAGAGACAACGCCATTTTCGAAAAGACCATCTTCGACATCGGTTACCGTTACACTGCCGCTGATGATTTCAAGTTTGTGGCTCGCGACGGAACGAATTCAAGCACTGACTTCCGCAGCCATGCTGTAACGTTCGGATTGCGCAAGCAGTTCTAAGACGGCTGCTGGTTGAGCCTGCCGCCTCCGCAGGCCAGGGTGTAACGGTATGTGTCTGTTCCTGCCGGGCACATACCGTTGCCAATTTCGTTGCTGCGCAAACGCAAACGCAAACGCAGATGCGAGAGCGGAGCTGAATGAAAAGGAGCACAGTATGGATGTCGATTGGCTTGCTACGCTTCTCGCTCAAGCCGATTTATGCGCCGAAAAGTCGCATGAAGTCGCAGACGCCTTGGATAGGACCGATCTAGGGCTCGACCATGCCTCCCTGCTGTACATGGAGATTATGCATCTGGCTGCAAAGCTGGATGACGTTGTCGCCGATATTCGGGTGACGCTCGACGACCGGGATCCGCTCCTGGAAATGGCGGCAGAGTTGCAGGTTCTATGGAGCGAACTCGCCAGTGTAATTGCAAGTAAGATTACAGAAATGGACGACGGTGTTTCGATAACCCGTTGCGATGGTCAAACGCGGGCGAGGGAACAGTTGACAGATACAATTCGTTCTGGAAAGCCAGCGCTACAACGCATGTGTGAGAACGGTGGGAAGGGGTCGGCGCGCAGGCGCTACCGACTTCGAGCCGATTATGATGGCACGTGGGCCATCGTGGATATATTTACAGGGCAGACAGCCCATTTGGACGGTATATGGCAAGACGGATGGACGTTTGACGCAGCACGGAAGCTAGTTTCGATACTGAACGTTGAAACAGACAATTAAGTTTCGAATTACTCATGTGAATTACTTCAAATAGGCAGTATTTTACAGCGTCCGTGATAGATTCGACCGTCTAGCTTGGTTCAGCACACCTAGCATCTTGACACTAAATAGCCAACAGCTCATTCCATTCAGTCGTATACGCTTGGGACTTTTGTTCGCTGCGCAGCGCCCACGTCTGCTTCAGTCCACTTGCCGCAAATCCCATCGTCCCCCAACCATAGCGCTTGTTGAGCGCGTGCAGCCCAGCCCTCAGCTGCACCCGTTCCGGACTGTCGGGCGCATGGAACAGTGTGCCCTGCACGGTCTCCGCCCGGTGCAGGTCGAGGCAGACCACGCCTGCCTTCTTGTAGCTGAACCCTGGCTGCTAGATCCGGTCGAGACCATGCAAGGCAGCCTTGATCAGCCGTATGGTGTCGGAGGTTACCACCGGCAGGTGCACGGTATGCTGCCCAGTCTAATGCTTGTCCTGCTCTCGAAACCGGTTGGTGGTAACGAATATCTGCTGGGCAGGGGTGACCAGCCCCGCCCGGTGCATTTTCTCGGCCGCGCGGCTGATTTAGCATGCCACCGCCTCTTGCATGTCGGTGAGGGTGACCACCGGTCGGCCGAACGACCGCGACGCCATGGTGGTTTGCTGTCATCACCGGAGCAATACTCCCCAATAGGAGCTGCGGACAAATTCTTGGACTGCATATGCTGCAATTTCGAGATTCCAGCGGTATTCGGTGGGACTAATGCCGCCCATTGAGAGTTTTATGTGATGCTGATGGTACCAGTGGATGTAGGAATCTAGCTGCTGCATGAAGTTGTCAGCGGTCGTATTGATCCAGGTGCGATTGTAGTACATCTCGTTTTTCAGCCGCCTAAAGAACCCCTCGCAGGCTGAGTTGTTCGGCGAGCATCCTATGCGTGACATAGACCGGGGCAGCTGAGCTTTCTGCATGCGTGACAACCAGCCCGGCCAACAACAATGCGCACGCCGATCTGAGTGCGCAATAGGTCGGCCTGGAGTGCCGGTGATTGTTTCGATTGCGGCATAAAGCCTGTTCACTAGCTGGGCGTCCGGACGCGTGCTTACAGGCCAACTGACTACCAGCCGATCGAAACAATCAATCATGGGCGACAGACACGCTTTGCCAGCGGGCAGTTGGAATTCAGTGATATCGGTCAGCCATTTCTCGTTCGGCTTCGCAGCGTGGAAATCACGATCGACCAAATTTCAAGCTCACGACTCGACCCGATTTGTTTGATTGGTTCCACCAGATTTACATAGCTGCAGCTGACGACGCAGATAGCCACTGCACCGTGTTACTCTATGAGCCACCGGTACAATGATAGATACCGGTGGCCTGTGCGTGTAGTCTGCAAGAAATTTCACGCTGCAAGAATAACTTTCATCGCCTTTTCGCGGGCGGCGTTGCCGAAGACCTCATAGGCGTCAAGGATCTCGTTGAGTGCGAAGCGATGGGTGATCAGCTTGCCTGGGTCGAACTTGCCAGCCCTTACTGTCTTTAGCAGCATCGGCGTTGTGTTGGTGTTTACGAGCCCCATCGAGATGTTGATGTTTTTGATCCAGAGGTGTTCAATGTGAAGCTCCACTGGCTTGCCGTGAACTCCAACATTGGCGATCTTGCCGCCGGCCGAGACAATCTTCTGGCAAATATCGAAGGTCGCGGGCACGCCGACGGCCTCTATGGCCACATCGACGCCACGTCCGTCTGTCATCTCCAAGACCTTGACGACCGCATCTTCAGAGCCGACCTGGACCGTATCGGTGGCGCCGAACTGCCGGGCCAGTGCCAATCGCGCGGGGTCCATATCGATCATCACGATCTTACTCGGCGAATAGAACTGGGCCGTCAGGAGCGCCGACATGCCGACCGGCCCAGCACCCACGATTGCCAAGGTGTCACCCGGCTTCACGCCACCGGCCTGCACGCCGATCTCAAGACCCGTCGGCAGGATGTCGGAGAGCATGACCAACGCTTCCTCGTCCGCCCCATCGGGGATTGGGTAAAGCGAGTTGTCGCCGTGGCGGATACGGACATATTCGGCCTGCGTGCCATCAACCGTGTGGCCGAGTTGCCAGCCGCCGTCGTCGCAATGGGAGTAAAGCTGCCGCTTGCAGTTCGGGCAGGAACCGCAGGATGTGATACAGGAAATCAGGACCGGATCGCCCTTCATGAAGTTGCGCACTGCGCTACCGATTTCTTCGACCACGCCGACGCCTTCATGGCCAAGCGTGCGCCCCTCGGTAACGGTGGGAACATCACCCTTCAGAATATGCAGGTCGCTGCCGCAAATGGTCGTCTTCGTGATTTTCACGATCACATCGGTTGGCTCCTGGATGACCGGCCTGGGCTTCTCGACCCAATCTTTCTTGCCTGGTCCATTATAGACAAGCGCTTTCATCAAATCCTCCCTCGAGGGCATACCCCTCAGCATGATGTTACAAAGATCGCACAAACCGGCCTCCTGTCCGGGCTGTCGGCGGTGAAACGACACCCGCCAGCGATCATAGCCAACGGAGGAGGGCGCCGCTGGCCGGGCTTTGCTCCATTACGGAAGCGGGTAATCGAAAACGGAAGCGATCGGCGGACGACGTCAGTCCACCGCCGAAACGGAACTGCGCTCGCCGTTTACGGGAAGCGGCGGGAACAGGGGTTGATGATTGCACGGTGTCAGTCTCTTCGTGTCGCTTGTCGGTCGGCCTACAGGGTGTGTGTCCCTGCCCGGTTGCGTAGCGTTTGGTAAGGGCTTTCACCGAACCGCTGGCGGTAGCTCGCGGCCATGGCGGTGAGGTTCACATAGCCGCGTGCAAGCCCGATCGAGGAGACCGTTTCGGTGGGAGGCGCGTCCTCCAGCGCCTTGCGCAGGGCGTCGAGACGGCGTGCTTTGAGGTAGTCGTGCGGGGTGATGCCGCGAAATCGCCTGAAGCCATTGGAGAGACTGCGGGCGGAAATGCCAATCTCGGCGGCGATTTCGAGCACCGAATACCCTTCATGCGCCCTCTCTTGCATCAGCCGTTCTGCCTCTCGCACATATTTCGGCGCGGCACCGCGCGCACCCGTCTCCAGGGTGAGGCCGGAGCATTCTGCCCACCCGCGCAGCAGTTCGAGGCATAGCGTTTCCTCTATGCGCTTTTCGATAAGGGGATTGGCGATACGGTCATTGCGGAAATCAACGGAGCGCGTCGCATATTCCACGAGCGACAGCCAAGCAGATTGCCCCTGGCCGAAGATAAGGCGTTCCTTCCAGAGGTCATCGTCTGGCACGAAGCCATACCAACGCTGCGCCGTTTCCTCCATCAGGTTGTGAGGAATTGTTAGGTTTAACTGCAAGTCGTCGCCATTGGCAACGTTCCAATAGTCAGTGCGGCTGCAATCGACGACATAGCTGTCGCCAGGCTGCGTATCTATGCTGACGCCGTCGGCGAGCGGATGGCGGACACTCCCCCGCATTGTATTGACGACGATGATATTGCCCGAGGACGGATCAAATTCATCTGCTTTCGTCGGAACGCCGAAGCAGAAGCGGCTAAGGATGATCCGGCCGATTGAAAGCGTACGCAACGTTGCGTTCGGGTCCGCTCCCTTTATGAGCGGTCGCGCCGCGAGCGGCATGTAGACCTTGTTACAGAACTCGTTGACTTCAGCCCACTCCCGGGACGCATTCAGTTTTCCGTTCAGCAGCGGCTGACCATGCGCATCATAAACTAGCGCATTTTCCAACATATGAGCATCCTCCTCCAGGTACTGCCGTTATCTTGCCCTGAAGTGTGCAGATTGCAACTATGATCCCCATCAAGATCAAATGCGCGCCAAATCGAGTCTGCGATGCAGATCGTTACTGCAGTCAGCGACCAATCTGCGTCCAGTTCGATGAAAGCTATCGGTATTTCAGCGATGGTCTACGCATTGGGATAGCGTATTTGCGCTGACAAGCTACAGTTTTTCAACACCCTCGCCCTATGCCGGCCATGCGTTATCCGTGGTTGCCTTACTCGTTTAACAAGATGGGGCATATAGGACTCTGCATCGTAGTCGTCTTATTGATCACGTGCTTAGATGGTCTATGAAGCTTGCCAGGAGTTCGTATCCTAGCAAGGCGATATGACGCCTCCACGCAGTTAATATCAAGGGCGGGTACGTAGCTGAAATGCCGCGCATCCGTCATCGCTCAGACTTATCATAGCCCCATCCTTAGACGCACCTCACGGACAAGCGTCAACGTGTTGAGCCGCCTCATAATCCGATCCGAGGAGTCGGGTCCCAAGAGACCGGGGGCAATCTTTGGCCAAGTTTCTAAGGCTCGACGGACGGCATGCTCGACTTCACGCGCGATGAGCTTTGGATCCAGCTTGATAAAGCTCGCAACCCGTTCGAAACGATGCAGATTGACTGCATCGAAATCATGTGTCCTGACGAAGCGCAATGCCATCTCGTCTCGGGGGAGATACAGGATCGTCGGCACGATATCGTAGGCGGGAGATAGTCTAATCTCGCAGGCTTGCGGGAAATAAAAGGACCAGTTCTTTAGGTGATTGTCGCCATTTCCTAGAAGCACGTCGGCGACGACACGTCTGACGGCTTCTAGAACGTCATCTCGATGATCGGTACTGAAACGGCGAACCATGTTAATAACCGTTTCGGTCGTACCCATCGTATATTTACGCTCACCTACCGCGCCGAGAATCTGGCCGGCGTCCTCGATATGGATGCGGCCGCCAGCAGACCTGTCGAACCTCTCCACGACAAGCACATTTTCGCCATGCTGGAGCAATTCGGCTGGAACGTCCCGGATCGCGTCGCGTGAGATAAGCCGGCACGGCGCGGTTCTGACGCCGATTACGCTCGCCATCTGCATGGCGGCAAACTCTGCTTCGGGAAGATTGGGAAATCGTTCGCTGGCCAGCTTGATGATGCTACGACCCGTCTCTCCCCGTGCTGGAGCTGTCAGACGATCGCCATCCCGGTTGCCGGTAAATTTTAGCTGGACGCCTGCCAGTGAGAATTTTACAGCGCCTTCGGGAAGCGGTGCCTTGAAGCCATGGACATTTCCGAGGTCCAGCGGTCCCGCCGCCGCCGGTATATCGGTCTCCGGGACAATGAACACCGCGCCGGGCAAGTCCGCTCCGAGGCGGGTCAGCACGTCGAATTCGTCGTGATCACCCGGACCCATTTCTGTCATCACCAGCTCGCGCAGGGCTCCTTCCGGCAGAAGCCCGGAAAACCAGGGCGGCAACCTTCCGTGCAGCCCGATTTTATCTCCCCGCGAGGCGAGCCTTTCGCGTGTCCCTTGGTCGGAATCCGGATCATACCAGCCGAGACTGAGGATCGGCCTCGTCGCGTCCCGCAGGAAGCTCTCCGCAACGACAAAAGACACCGCTCTATCCGCGTCGCGCGTCAACGTTCCGGCCCGGACAGACACTCCTTTTTCGTCGAGCATAAAGACGCCAAGGACCGCCGCTGCTTTTGCCATTACCCTTCCTTTGTTTCATCGTCGTCGAGGTCGATGAATAGCTCGTCGAAAGCTCTGGGAACCTCGGTCGAATGTCTTGGAGCAACAGGTACGTCATCGACTAGCAGCCGTACGCGTTCCATACGCGATTTCGGGATAAGCACGGGGACAAGATCAAGCGTATCGCAGAGTTCGGCAAACAGAGTCAGACGGTCCCTGCCCAAGCGATTATTGGCAAGGTCACGTTCCAGTTCCGATATGCGGGCACGATCTCGGCCAAGTCGCTCTGCGAGCGCCGGCTGACTGAGGTCACGCCTTTTACGGGCTGCGAGTAGTTGTTCGCCCAATAACTGGAAAACAGTAGTTGTCATGCGGAATTCCGCTCTTCTTCAGGTAAAATGCGGAATTCCGCAGGAGTCCTTTCTATATAAACGAGCGGAATTCCGCAACACAATTATCGAATGTACGGAATTCCGCTCATGCAGAAGGCTGCTGCCTGTGGAAGTCAGTGCCGTATCTAGCTCAATTTTCCCGCCACCCGACGCCATCGGGCAAAAATGTTGATCGGCACTGCAATTTATCAAATGGTTGGATAATTCGCATTACGATGAGGCTAAATCGAGAGTGGAACGCCGCCTGATCGCTGTGTCTACAGTTTAGCGAATCTGCATAAGATATCACAAAGTTCCAGATGCTTGGCCAAAGCGCTTGAGTGGGAGATTGGTTCAGATTCGTTCAAGGCGTCGGAGCGTGAATGGGTATTACGCAAACATCATTTCCGCCTGGCGAAGATGCCGTAGGAACACATACCGTCAAGACTGAAACGTGGATTCGTGGTGCTTGGACACCACAATCATGTTGCTACCGAACTTGCGAATTTGCGTAACCTGCTTTCGCGGAGGAGCCCGCTGGCGTCGACGATCGGGTGGGCGACGGAGGTGATGTGCGCGTTGACCCGCTTGAGGTCGCGCAGCATGTCGAGATGCAGCGAGCTTGTCTGCAAGCTTTCGGCCTGTCCGTCGCGCAGGCGCTGAAAATGCTGCTCGGCGGACCGGCGCTCCATGTTGCGCACCTCCACCTTAATCTCCATCATCCGCCGCGCAAGGCCGGCATCGCGGGTGACGAAGACGGTCTGGGCAAGCCGCAGGTTCTCGATGGTCATCTCGAACAGTTGCAGCAACTCATTGTTGCCGGCATCCGACAGCCGCATACCCTCGACGATCTTCCTGCCCACCTGCGCCATCAGGCCTTTCTCGATGATATCGCCGATGTGCTCGAGATTGATCGCATAGTCGATGATCACAATCGACCGACGTTTCCCTTCATCGTCCAGCCCTTGCCCCGCGAGCCGCGAGAGATAGACCTTCACCGCCTGCTGCAACCCGTCCACGGCCTGCTCCAGCGCTGGGAGAGGCTGCAGGCGGTCGGCCTTGTGGAGGCGAAAGGCCTCGAGCGAGAGGAGCAGCATCCGCTCGATCAGATCGCCGATGCCGAGGACCTCCCGCGTGGCGCTTGTCAGGGCGATGGCGGGCGTGGAAAATTCCCGGGCGTCCAGATATCTCGGCCCGCTCTCGCCGGCCGGCGCGTCGGGAACGAAATGCTGCATGAGGGCGGAAAGCCTTCGGGAAAGCGGCCATGCGGCAAGACCCAGAAGGACATTGAAGAGAAGGTGGATATCGATCGGAAGCTTTGCCGCCGACAGGGGCAGCCCAGACGATCCATCCGCAATCGTCCCCGCCATCGGCAGGACGATGAGGCAGCCGCAGCCTCTGACGATGAGGTTGCCGAGCGTCACGCGCCGTGCGGCGGGTCCGGCACCCAGGCTCGCCATGAACGGGGGAATGGCGCCGCCGAGATTGGCGCCGAGGACGAGAACGATCATCAGGCCGGGCGACAGGATGCCCGTCGATCCCAGCGACAGGATCAGCACGACGATGGCAAGGCTCGACGAGGACATGAAGGCAAGGACCGCCGCGAAGATCAGGGCCACCGGCCATGCGCCGTCGAGAAGGCCGATGAAGGCCCGAAGTGCCGGCGAGGTGCGAAGAGGCTCCGTCGCCAAGCTGAGAAGGTGGAGTGAAAGCAACATCAGACCGATGCCGACCAGCGCCGTTCCAAGACCTCTGCGAGCAGTCGAAGCTCCCCGCAAAAGGACGATGCCGATGAGGATGAGGAGCGGCGACAGCCATTCGATGCCCGCAGAAACGATCCAGGCCGTGACCGCCGTTCCTATGTTGGCGCCGAGCAGCGCGATCTGCGCCATGCGCGGTTTGATCATGCCGCGCTCGACGAAGGATGACACCATCAGCGCGGTGGCCGTCGAACTCTGAAGCGCGACAGTCGCGACGAAGCCGGAGAGGAAGGACCTCCAGCCGCGCTTCGTCCCGGTGGCAAGGCCGGTGCGCAGACGCGCGCCGAAGGCCCGCGTGACCCCGTCCTTGACCTGTGCGAGCCCGAACATGAGAAGCGCGACAGCCCCGAACAGGTTAATCATGATGACGGTGGAGGTCATCGGGAGATGCAAGCACGATCGAGGGAGAGGCGCAGCACGCTCAGAAAGGTCTTCAGAAACTGCCTGCCCGAAGCCGTCGTTTCCGACGCTCTCTCCATCGGCCAAATTTGGCCGTGGTCAGCCAGAGCCTTGTAGATCGATAGGCGGTCGGGCGGAATGAAGCGCAGCGCCATGTCCTGCGCCTGGCGCAGCGCGTACCAGTCGGTGACGAGCCGCAGCAACGGAAGCGCCGCGAGGGTGTCCGTTCGCACGCCGCCCGCTCGCGCCAGATCGGAAAGGGTGGAGGACGGCAGGTCGAGTTGCGCAAGCAGGCGTCCGAGGGTCGAGCCTGAAAAGAGCGCGGCCATCTCCTGCGGCCACTCGCGCGGGAAAAAGCGGTGCGTGACGAGCGCCTCCTGATGCGCGTAGAGGAAATCACCATAGCTCAGGGCGTCGAATGCGGGGTGCGCGGGTTCGCCAAGGCGATCGCATTCCCGGCGATAGAGATGCACGATAGGCTCGTCGACCGGCAGGTCGGCCAGGCTGACCGTCTCGTATGTCGATCCGTCGGCTGCGCCATGGACGATGCGGAAAGCCGGGGGAAACGCGACCAGCGAGGGAACAGCGATGTTGGTCAGCGAGCGGTCGCCGCGCTTTCGTTCGCTCGATCCGTAAACATGGATATGGCCGCTGAAGTGCCGGGTCATGCCGGCCTGCAAAAGCGCCTCCGCCACATCCTCGCGCGGCGTGCGCCTGGCGACATTTGTCTGTCCGAATAAGGCCAGTTCGCTTTCCAGATTGTCCGCGAAGACATCTACCACCGGATAGTGGGAAAAGCACAGCAGGTTCTTGCCATCGCGGGCCGCCCGGCGATGCACATCGGCGATCCAGTCGATGAGATACCGGCGCTGCCGGATGACGGCATTCCAGCCGGCCCCGGTGCTATCGATGAAGTCGCTCTCCCGGGAGAGACCGGTGGCATCGTCGGCAGGCTGGAAGACGTTGGCATCGATCATCAGCAGCCACAAACCCTCTTCCGGCTCGACAAGATAGGAAGCATCGACCAGATCGGCCTGACTTTGCCCGTCAGCGGATGTCAGCCTGTATTGCCGGTCCTCGAAGGCACCGGACGAGCCGAACGGGGTTTCCCAGTGATGGTGACCAGGGCGAGGAAGGTAGCCAGGGCGGGGCGTGAGGCCATGCCGGGCAAGAGGTATCAGCGCCTCGGGGTACCCCGCACAATACATCGTCTTCGTCAGGATGGCATGCGGATCCATGGCCGCGACATCTGGATCACTGGTGATGATTACGGCTCGGCCGTCGTCTGCCAGGAACTCCTTCGTCTGATGCCGCCCGGCCCGTGCATAGCCGTCGTGATTACCGGGGAGGACGTAGAAGCACATGGAAAAACGGGCGGCGTAGCGCTCCAAGAGTGCCGCGAGGGCTGCCACGGTCGCCTTCTGCCCGTCATCGCTGTAGTCGCCGAGAAGGACGACATGCCGGATGCCCCGCGCGGCGATCCTGTCGAGCGCTGCGGGAAGGGCCGCGAAACTCTCGTTGAAGACGCGCGTCGAGCAACGGGTCTCCGACCAGCTCCGCGCCGTCAGGCGGTGATAGCCCGTCATCCGGTCCTGCCCGAAATCGCCTTCCAGATCGTGGAAATGAGCATCGGCGATCACGGCGACCGGCGAATGCTCACGCAACCCCATCACGCGCCCTCTGCGCTTCGATCAGGTCGATCCAGTCGGAGGCGCGGCGTGCCGCATCGTAGAGCATCGGCTTCGGCGCCTCGAACCATTCGTCCGGTCGCAGGAGGCGCTTTTCCCGAATATGGGCGATCGCGGCATCGAGCGTGGGGAAGAGATCGGGCTGCTGCTTGTGCAGATACAGGCCGACCAGCGAAACCGAACGGCTGCGGCCGCTTCGGCAGTTGACGAGCACGTTGCCGCCGTCTTCGAAGGGATAGGTTTCCCGCTTCGGCAGTGTCTGGTGCAGCGCGCCATGCAGGATGTAGTATCCGCCGAGCATCATCGTATCCGGACTTCCGCCGCCGTCGATCATGCCGAGCTTGTAGTAGCGAATCGGGGAATAGCCGGTCGCGCTGAGGTCGCCGTCCTGAGCGTTTACCGGATCTCGCACGACATTGATGTCGAGATTGACCGCGCAGTTCACGACGATGCTGATCCCGTGCCGTTTCAAAAGCCCGAAATCGCGTGCGCCTTCGAGCCCGCCGATATAAAGCGTCGAATTGTGCGGTTTCAGCCCTTCCGAGATCGCGCTGATCGATGGTCGTGCATATACGGGAGCATCCATGTTCCGTCCTTTCAAGGCGCGATCCGCGACCGCGCCGATCGTCCTGATCGGGTTGAGTTCAAGCATGTCCGGCGCGGGAGCGACTTCGCTCCGGCTGGAAGCTCTAGGCAGCATCGACCCGCCGGACAGCGCCATTCGTCGTTTCCGAGAGAAGCCCGGACTGCGGATCGAAGACCATGATGTGTGCCGGGTCGAGCTCCAACCAGACCTTGCGGGTCGGCCAGCGCTCGACGAAGCGCGGGATGAGGGCGGTCACCGCATGTCCACGGGATGTCAGCGATAGGATCGTTTGCGATCCCGTGGGTTGCACGACGTCCACTTCGGCGGGGAGGCTGTTGGGTGCGGGTCCGTCGTGCAGCGTCAGCCGCTCCGGCCGGATGGCCAGCCTCACCGCGCCCGAGGGCCGCGCCACGGTGTAGGGCAGAACGATCTCCGTCTCGTCGATCCGCAACACGCTGCGGCCGTCCCGCTGGTCGAGGTGCCCGTCGAACAGGTTGATGCGCGGATCGCCGATAAACTCGGCGACAAAGAGATTGCTCGGCTGGTGATAGATCTCGTAGGGGCTGCCCATCTGCTGGATCACGCCGTCCTTCATGACGACGATGATATCCGACATGGTCAGGGCCTCGACCTGATCGTGCGTGACGTAGATCGTCGTCGCGCCGAGATCGCGGGACAGCCGCTTCAGCTCCGTGCGCATTTCCGTCCGGAGAACCGCATCGAGGTTGGAAAGCGGCTCGTCCATCAGCAGGATCGAGTTCCGCGCCGCGATCAGCCGCGCCACCGCGACGCGCTGCTGCTGCCCGCCGGAGAGTTCGGAGGGAAAGCGTTCCTGAAAGCCTTCGAGCTGAACCTTCTTCAAGGCCTCGGCAAGCCGCTCCGCGATCTCTTGCTTCGGCTTTCGCGCCTGCTGCAGCGCCAGTGTGATGTTGCGATCGACCCTCATGTTCGGCCAGAGCGCGTAGCTCTGGAAAATGAAGCCGAGGCCGCGTTTTTCCGGCGGCACGAAGTGACTGTCGCGCCCGGAAAAGACGGTCTTCCCGGCAAGCGTCAGCTCCCCGTCGGAGGGCTGTTCGAGACCCGCGATGATCCTGAGGGTCGTCGTTTTGCCGCAACCGGAGGGCCCCAGCAGCGTCACGAACTTTCCCTTGGGAATGTCGAGATCGAGGGGCGGAATGGCGAGATGGGCGCCATAGGATTTGGTGATGCCTTTCAGGGACACTTCGTTCATAATTTTCCTCCCGGGATCAACAGGTCCGGACCGGCATACACTGACACGCCGATCCGTTTGCCGCAGCGTTTACTGGCTCGTCTCGACAACCCAGAAGTCGTTGACGGCGGCGACATTGTCGCGCTGGAATTCGGCGGAACCGAAGATCTTCTTCACGTTCGGCCAGTTCTCGCCACCGTTGGGCAAGGGCACGTCCGTGCGTGGCGAGAAGGTGCCGACCTTGAAGTAGGCGGCCATGCCCTGCAGCGCCTTCAGGCTCTCGCCCTCGCGATACGGCTTCTCGACCTTCGTCTCCGGCGTCAGGTCCTTCGAGCCCATCTGGAAGGCGATGAAGAGCTTGGCGGCATTAGGGTGAGGCGCCTGGCCAGCCACCGCCGTGTAGGTCGAATACGCGAACACGCCGGCCGGATCGACATCGTAGAGAATGGCATTGGCGTAGTCGTCGCTGCCGTTCTTGTTGATGTAGTGCATGCTGGAGAAGGTGACCGGTGGCTTGTCCTGTCCCTTCAGGCCGGATGCCGTGGCGAGCTTCGATCCGGAGTCGTAGATCACGAGGTCGTTCTTCAAAAGGCGGTGCAGGAATTCGTAACCGGCATTTTCCATTCCCTCCGAAAGCTCGATCGCCTTGCCGGCATGCGCCTCATAGGCTTTGGCGAAACTGTCGGAGTGCTCGACGATCGAGGCCAGCAGCGCAAGTGAGGTCAGCGATCCCAACGGGCTCTTCATGGCAAAGCGCTTGTTCCATTCCGGCTCCGTTAGCTGCCACACGTTCTTGACCGGCGGGCCGTCCTTGTAGGTGTCGGCATTGTACATCAGCACCGTTGCCTCGATCACCTGGGTGAGGAGAGGCTCGCGCAGCTCCACCGGGATCTTGTCGACCAGATAGCGCGGCACGTAGTTCACGATGCGCTTGTTGGGCAGGAGGTCGAAGAACATCTGGGCCGTGCCTGCGGTGTTGACCACGTCGACGGCGAAAATGCCGGCCTGCTGTTCGCGAACCACCTTCTCGATGGTCTTCTCTGATCCGAGGTCGTAGGCGTTCACCTTGATCTCCGGATAGAGCTTCATGAAATCCTCGGCGGATGCGCTGACGCTGGAGGAGGACGCATAGATCGTGACCTCGCCTTCCTCCTTGGCCTTGCGGGTAATCTCTTCCCAGTTCTCTTCCGCCGGCTGGTTCGCGCCGAGTTCGGCCATCTTCAGCCAAGTGTCGAATGCGTCCTGCGCGAACGCCGTCGATCCGATCATCAAGCTCATGGCAGCAGCCGCCAATCCCCTGATTGCCACGCGATTGGTCATCATTCCCATGGTCATTTTCTGCATCGTTGTCCTCCTCCTTCGGGTCGCCTCCTCAAGCAAAACCCATCTTTGTATTTCGAAAAACCAGCCGGAACAGCAGGTTGCATCCGACGACCAGCGCGACCAGCAGCAGCGTTGCTGCGCCGATCAGCTGTGGCACGTCATCCGTCTGGTAGGTGTAGATCACGCTTGCGAGCACCGCCGTCGACGGCGTGACGAGCAGGATGATCAACGAAAGCTCGCGCATGGTCCCGATGAAGCTGAGCAGCATTCCGGAAACGAGGCCCGATGCGGCGAGCGGCGCGACGATGCGGCGCATGCGGCCGAACCAGCCGATGCCCTGGACGCGCGCGGACTCCTCCAGCGACTTGTCGATCTGCAGCATGGCGGCGATGCCCGTGCGCGAGGTGTAGGGCAAGTTCTTCACCGCAGCGATCAGCACCAGCAGCGCGAACGTGCCGTAGAGGGCCGGGATCGGCCCAACCGGCTGGGAGAACATGCCGATATAGATGGCGCCGAAGGCGACCGCCGGGAAGATGTAGGGCAGGAAGGCGGCCGTCTCGAGCGCGCGGGACGACAGGCTGCCGCGGGTGCGCACGACCACGTAGCCGATGAGAAAGCCGAGAACGGCCGTCGCCAGAGCCGTGAGAAAGGCGAGCCGCAGGCTGTTCCAGGCCGCATGCAGGATCTGTGGGTTCTGGAAGACGCCGGCATAGAGCGCATTGACGCCGCCGCGCTCGCCGATCCAGTAGTGGAGGGTCAGGTTCGAAAGATCGTAATTGCCGGCGGTACGCGACAGGGACTGAAGGACGAGCAGGCCCAGCGGAAGCACGACCGTGATGCACATCAGGAGCATGACGAGCGCGAACACCAGCCAGCGCGCGCGGCCGAGATCGATCTCCCGCCGGCGAAATCCCTTGCCGGACATGGTGACGAAGCTTTTCCTGACGCCGATCATGCGCTGGTTGATCCAGATGAACAGGACGGCGAGAAACACGAGAACGAGGGCCAGAAGATAGCCATCGCCAACATTGCGCGATCCGATGGCCGCGTAGATCTGCGTCGGGAGAACGAAGTAGCGAATGGGCATCCCTAGCACGGCCGGCGTTCCGAAGGATCCGATGACGCGGATGAAAGTCATGACGACGGCTGACCCGACGGCCGGAAGAACGAGCGGCACGGTGATGGAGACGAACTGGCGCAGACGCGACATGCCGGCAATGGCGCCTGCTTCCTCGAGCTGACTGTCCACCGTCGAGAGCGAGCCCGAGATGATCAGGAAGCCGTACACGTAATAGTGGAGCGAGAGGCAGATGATGATGGGAATGCCGCCGAAGGCAATCCAGTCCGGAGGCTGAACGCCAAAGAGGTAGGCAAAGACGCCCGATGCGCCGGCGACCCGGTCGTTCTTGAAAAATGTGACCCAGGCAAGCGCCATGACCCAGGACGGCAGCATGTAAGGCAGCACGACGGCCGTGTTGACGAACTCGCGGAACGGCACATTGGTGCGCACGACGACCCAGGCCAGTATCGCGCCCAGCGCAAGGCAGATCGCCGTCGCCCCGAACGCGGTCACGAGCGAGTTCATGAACGGCTTGTAGAACAGTGCCCACGACATGCGCCCGGTAAACACGCGCTCATAGTGGAAGGTTGTCAGTTCGCCCGGCGCGCGGCCGGGCAGGTAGGCGGCATCATAGGGCTGTACGGTCACGGTTTCCCGGATCAGCTGGAACAGGGGGACGATGACCAGGAGACAAAGCACGATCGCCAAGAGAAGCGCTATCAGGCGCTCGGGCGCAGTGAAGAAGCGCCCGACGCGCCGCGACATCCGCCCTCCTCGTCCGGCCGTTCGTGTCGTTCCGATATCCGCTACCATTGCCATAGTCCCTCCCGAACGGCTCTCCAGGCCGCATGTCATTTCCTCGGGCGCCCGAAGCGCCCACCGACGAGTTCAGGCGGCCTGTATTCTCGCTTGTTGTGTCCCCGCCTGTTGCGTTCCCGCGTCTAAGGCGTTGTTTTCCGCCGCCAACGGGATCCCGCTGGCTTCGCTGATGCCCGACGCGATACCCGCGGCTGCGGCCAGAACGGGCCCACCCTCGCGCAATGAACCAAGCTCCATGAAGGGGCAGACGCGCCCGCCGGCTTCCGCGACGATCAGCAGGCCGGGAACGCAGTCCCAGGAATTCATGTGCAGTTCGACGTAGCCGTCGGAACGGCCGTCGGCGACATAGGCCAGGCCCAGAGCGCCCGAGCCGCAGCGACGAACATTGGCGCCCTTGCCGAGGAGCGCCGCGGCAACGCCAAGATAGGTCGCGTTGGGCACGCGTGTCGACCAGCCCAGTTCCACGGACGCCGTGTCGAACCGGCTCGTTCCGGCGGCGAGAATTTTCGAGCCGTTGCGCGTTGCGCCGCGCCCGAGCCTTGCGAAATGCAACTCGTCGAGCGCCGGATTGTAGATGGCGCCGAACTGGGCGTGGCCGTTTTCGATGTAGCCGATGGAAATACAGAAGTGCGGGATGCCGCGGGCGAAATTTGCGGTGCCGTCGATCGGGTCCACGACCCAGACCCGATCCCGGATCTCGCCGCCACCTTCCTCGCCGAAGAACCCGTCGTCTGGAAACGCGGTTGCAATCCTGCCGCGGATATGCGCCTCGGATGCGGCGTCCGTCTCGGTGAGGAAATCTTGCGGCCCTTTCATCGTGAAGCCGGCTTTGGCAATGTCGCGAAAACCCCGGAGCACCAGAGCACCCGCCGACCGGATGACGGCCTGGCAGAGCATGGCCCGCCCTTCGATGTCGTCACTGAAAGTCTCACTCATTGACATACTTCCGAACTCCATTGCACACGTGTTCAATGTTGCACACGTGTTCAAGTCTAGCAATGGGAAATTTTCGGCCCCTTTTTGCTTTCCCCCTTTGCGCTGTCCCCGTCTGCTCGTTTCGTGCGGGGCTATTTGCGAGCGGTACCGCGCTCTATCAGCGTGACGGGAACCATCTGTGTCGACACCTCTCCATCGTCATGGTCGAGTGCTGCGAGCACGGCGTCGGTCAGCACGGAAAAGGACTGTCCGACCGTCGTCAGGTCATAGGCCTTCCAAGCCGACTGTGGGATGTCGTCGAAGCCGATGACGGACAGATCGTCGGGCACGCAGCGGTGCAAATCATGCCGCGCGGCATCGAGGAAGCCGATGGCCATAAGATCCGTCACACAGAATGCTCCATCTATCTGCTCATCCGCGAGCAGGGCATGCGCTGCGGCAACGCCTGTCTCGTAGGCCGTCGGCCCCTCGCTCCAGCGCACCACCTCGCCACCATGCTCCCTGATGGCCTCTGAGAACGTCGTGGCGCGCCGGACCTGCGTCGGTGTCAGGCTGCCGCTGCAGACAACCGCCACCTTGCGGCATCGTGCTGCCAGCAACCGCTCGGCCGCGAGCCTCGCGCCAAGAATGTCGTCGCTGAGGATCACATCCGTGTCTGGCCGCGTCATGAGGCGGTTGATGACGATCAGCTTCACGCCGTTTGCAAGACACTCATCGACGATCGACGCCGGCGGCTCGCCCGAGAGCACGACGATCGCACGGGCGCGGAATTCAAAGATCAACTCGATCAAGGGCGCGATGTCACTTCGGGCATCGGCGGCGTTGAGCAGCAGACACTGTTGCCCCCGACGGAGAAGCCCGAGGCTCAGCATATCAAGCTGCTTTGCGATGAATGGCGAGGACAGGTTGGCGCCGACGACCCCGACGAGATTCGAGCTCGAGGTGTTCAGCGTCTGCGCCAAGCGATTCACCCGATAGCCAAGCTCCTGCGCCGCCTTCAATACGCGTTGCCGCACGTCAGGAGACACGCTGGCGCCGGCAGTGAACGTGCGGGAGACGGCTGACCTTGAAACGCCAGCCCTTTCTGCGACATCGATCGACGTTACAAAGCTCTTGGCCATCGGATTCAACTTTCTGTCATCAATGCCAGAACCTCTAGGCCGGTCGCGTCCAATGATCAATGCACCCGTGTGCATACGCTCTCTTCAATCCCAGCGCCGCGACAGAGCGAAGATCCACATAATGAGGGCCAGCAACGAAGAACCCGCCTACTCCGAAACACGCGTCGCGCGGTGGCGACTCGTGCATCCAACACGGCCTTCTGCGTAGAGAAGGCCGTGTTGTAGGCCATAGCGTCCGGAGTTTAGGATAGATGCCGCGCGTCGGGCTGACGCTCTCCAGCAGGGAAGCGACATGCAGGATCGTCGACTCCGCCTGCCACTTGCCAACGATCTGGACGTTGATCGGCATTCCTTTGCTGCTCGTACCGAACCGCTTCGAGAGCGCCGTAAGGCCTGTGATGTTCAAAGGCACTGCCGCGTGCGGAGGGCGTCAGACGCGCTTTCAACACACCGTTCTGGCCGCATGTCCTCGCCACGACGTCGATCGGTCAGGAGGGGATCGACTTCCACAGCTGGTGTCGGCGGATCGTTCATTGGGATCTCCCGTGGAACCTGGTCGATCTGGAGCAACGCAAACGACCAATATCGCGCTATGGCGGTTTGTTGGTCCGCCGGCTGTTTGGAGAAAAGGTGTGCGAGGACGCGGTAGCTGCCAGCAGGTTCGGGCAATCACCTCGGAATGCGGCCGCTGAACTCGGCGAACAGCTGTTCCCCAACGACACTGAACTAACGCCGTGTTGGACGGTCTAGAACGGAGATATCGACTGTCATGTTCATGACATCCGCGGCAAATTTCCGCTGGTCCCAGGCCGGGTCAGCCGATAGCAACACCGGGTTCAGCAGGTACCGGAAGACGGCGCTGCAAGCTCCGAAGTCATGGTTAGCCAAAAGAGTTGAAAACAATTCAGCAGCTTAGCTAGACAATGTCAGTTTGTCGACGGTTTGATCCCCATTCAAGAGCAGACACCATCACCACCGATGCAAAGTGGCAACGCTCTGCCAGCCCAGCAAAGATTAGCGACGGCAGCCCTCATAAATCGTGCCCGACGATTTGTCTTGGCATATATCCGTTCAAGACTGGTGGAGCTTCGTGCTCATTGAAATTGGTGGCTGCAGCGCCAACCTAGACACTATCTGCCATCGATGAGTTGGCACTGGAGGCAGACTATATGCTGGCGCCTGAGATGTTTGGACCGACAATCACGGCAGGTGAGATCCTCGTTGAGATCATGGCGACATCCGTCGGCAACGGCTTCCTGGAACCGCAGCCTTTAATTGGGCCTTTTCCAAGCGGCGCTCCTGCGATTTTCGTTGATCAGGTGGCCAAGCTCGGGGGCGCATGCGGGATCATTGCGGCAGTCGGCCAGGACGACTTCGGCCATCTCAACATCAATCGATTACAACGTGACGGCGTCGATGTTTCAGCCATTGCCGTACTGCCCGATATGCCGACAGGCAGTGCCTTCGTGCGCTACAGGGACGATCGAACGCGCGACTTCATCTTCAATATCGCCCGGTCGGCTTCCGGAAGGACCGAGATGACGGATGCGGCAAGGACCCTGATTTTGAAAGCAGGTCACGTTCATGTCATGGGGTCTGCTTTAGCGATCCCAGCACTTGCAGACATTCTCTTCGAGGCCATCGACGTGGTGAAAGCAAAAGGTGGCTCAGTTTCTCTCGATCCGAATGTGCGAAAGGAACTCATGAGCGAGGAAACGGAGCATCGCCTGCGCAAGGTGCTCGCCGTGACGGATCTTCTGCTCCCCTCTGGCGAGGAGCTATTCTTCGCGTCCGGCATACCTCAAGAAGAAAAAGCTGTTGAAGCGCTTTTATTGTCGGGAATTTCTGAAATCGTGATCAAGCGTGGCCGAGACGGATCGGATTACCACAGTCATGACAGCGGACACCTGAGTGGTCCGGCGTTCGCTGTGGACGAAATCGACCCGACAGGGGCCGGGGACACCTTTGGCGCCACCTACCTGACATGCCGCCGTTTCGGATACCCTCCAGCGGTCGCAATGCGATACGCGAACGCTGCAGGGGCACGCAACGTGACCAAGCGAGGTCCTATGGAGGGAACGTCTACGTTCGCTGAACTGGACGCTTTCATCGACAGCTAATAGTGACAACGTTTCCGTGACGGCAAGCGACGTTGACAGCGAACATTGACGGTCTTGCCACGCCGTTCGTCTGCCCGCCGTGCCGGAAAGTCCAGGGTGTATGGGATCTTCAAAGCTTGAGATCTATCCAGACGACGCCTCAAGCCTCGAGACGCGCGCCCGTTTTCGCATCGAACACATGAACGGCTGACAGGTCCATCTGAAGCAGGACTTTTTCGCCAGGATGCTTGTCGAAGCGCTCGCGAACCGAGGCGATGACGGGCGTGCCGCCCAGCCTGAAAGTGATCTGCGTTTCTGCTCCGGTCGGCTCGATGAGCTCCACGATCGCCTCGATGTCTCCCTGTCGGACTCCGATGTGTTCCGGACGGATGCCGACTATGAGCGCCTGTCCAGGGGTGACAGGTATCCCTGTGGGAAGCGGCAGAACCAGCCCGCTTTCTGACCGGAATGCCGGCTGTAATGCATCAAGGACAGTTCCGGGTATGAAGTTCATTCCAGGAGAGCCGATAAAGCCCGCGACGAAGAGGTTGGACGGTCGGTCATAAAGTTCGAGCGGCGACCCTATCTGTTCGACGTAGCCATCCCGCATGACGACAATCCTATCCGCCATGGTCATGGCTTCGATTTGGTCGTGCGTGACATAAACGATCGTCGTCTTCAACCGTTGGTGCAGTTGCTTGATCTCCGACCGCATCTGGACGCGAAGCTTGGCATCCAGGTTTGAAAGTGGCTCGTCGAACAGGAAAACCTGAGGCTGCCGGACAATGGCACGGCCCATTGCAACGCGTTGACGCTGACCACCGGACAGATTCCGCGGATAACGGTCGAGCAAGGTTTCGAGTCCAAGAATCTGCGCGGCTTCTTTGACGCGCCTTGATATCTCGCTTTTCGGGGCTTTTGCGAGACGAAGCGAAAAGCCCATATTGGCTTCGACAGTCAAATGCGGATAGAGCGCGTAGGACTGGAAGACCATGGCGATGTCGCGTTCCTTGGGGGCAACATTATTGACCACTTTGCTCCCGATCGCGACAGTCCCGCTGGAAATGTCCTCCAATCCGGCGATCATTCGCAACAGTGTCGACTTGCCGCACCCTGATGGGCCAACGAGGATGACGAACTCGCCATCCTGTATCTCGATATCGATGCCGTGAAGCACCTCGAAATTCACGTAACTTTTTCGCACATTATCAACGGTCACGGAAGCCATCGTCTTCTCCGGCAAGATACTTGGATTGCGAGCATTTTGTCGCTGCATCGCGGTGCTGCGTTTAATAGTTGCTCGTCGCATGAGCGTAAGGCGACAGCGCCGCGTCGATCGCCGCCAAGCATAGATCGCGGGGTCGGGCCATGACGCGCCCCAGAACCACGTCGGGATAAACGCGACCGAGATACTGGCTGATCAGCGTTTCCGGGATGATCGCGGGTAGGTCCGCGAGGAGATCCTCAACAGCCCCGAGGGCCTTGGGATGCGGCCAGTAATAGCGGATCCTGTCGCTGTAGCTGAACTGACGTTGCTGCCGCTGTTCATTCGGCGTCCCATGATAATGCCCTTGCCAATGCTCCGTGTGCTCGAGCATCAGCATGTCCATGACCGTGCGCAGTTCCGGTATACGGTCGTCCGCGCGAATGACACGGCGGATTGCATCAAGGCCGTAAAGAGCTTCCCGCAATGCGAATGTCAGGCCGGGCCCGACCTTCAGGATTCCGAAGCCACCATCGACGAGCGATGAAAGCTGCTCAGAGGGCTGGTAGTCGGTCGAATGGGCTTCGAACAGCACCCCCGGCATGTGATCGAGTGTCGCGATGAGGTCATTCGCCAGTTCCGGCCGGTAGAGGACGACATTGGCATTGCCGAATTCGACACCTGGCTGGACAACGATGCCGATGACCCGTTCCAGAGCCTGCTCGACACCGGCCGCTGTGAACGCGATGCGATGAACAGCCATCGTCTTCAGAGCAGCTTCCGGGCGCGTGAGGTCGATCGTGTCCAGCACATGCGTCGCACCACCAGGCGGCGGAACTTCCGTTCCGATGACATAGACCGGCGGTTTGCAGCCAATGCGCTCAGACGTCTCTTCCGCCACCTTCGCCAGACGTGCGGCACGCTCAGCTGTTCGCTCGTCGGCAAGGGCCGGAGGCTCGCCTGCACAGCCCATTGACGTATCGAGGTGCAGCTTCTCGAAGCCCGCTTCGACAAAGGCGACGATCATTGCCTCGGCTCGTGCCATCGCATCGTCGGCTGACAAATGTCGCCATGGATTGGGTCCGAGATGATCACCCCCGAGAATGATGTGATCGAGCGGGTAACCGACGGATTGCGCTATGCCGGCAACGAACATGCGGAAGTCGACCGGCGTCATTCCGGTGTACCCGCCTTCTTGATTGACCTGATTGCAGGTCGCTTCGATCAGCACAGCCTGACCATCGCGCGCAGCGCGCCTGAGCGCTGCCTCGATGACCAGGGGATGCGCCGAACAGACGGAGGTGATGCCGCGGGGAATGGGCAAGTCTCTTGGCGCGAAGAGTTTGGCCAGGGCAGCCTGACGGTTTTTGGTAAGATTGTTGGTCATGCTAGGGTCACGACCTTTGTCAGGTGGCGCGGCGCGACGGTGTCCAAATGTCTCGCCTGTGCCGCCCGCTCGCCGAGAATCTGCAGTGCTGGCAGCAGCGCGACACCGGCGACGTCAAGATCGACGTCGACGCGTATTTCAATATCGCCGGGTCCTCCCAGACCGATCACGAAGGCGCCCTTGTCTTGAATTTCCTTGACGAGCTGTGTCTCCGCGTCCTTCTGGTCGGAACTATAAAGCATCACCACAGCCGTTTTCTCATCGACCAGACTGATGGGCCCGTGACGATATTCCAGCGGGTGGAAGGCCTGCGTCATGACCTGGCTCATCTCCATCAGCTTGAGGGCGCCTTCCGACGCGAGCCCGTAAAGGGGGCCTCCGCCGAGGAACACCACGTGCGAGCGTGAATGCATGGCGGCCGGTAAAGCAGCATCGAGCGATTTCGCGATGTTTTCGGCCGAAGCCGTCACCGATGAGGGGAAGACGGTGCCGATCATCTGCATGCCGAGTAGCAGCATCAGACTTGCCGAGACGGTCATGACGATGCCTTCCTCGGGATGGGTCCTCGACGCGACGACCTGATCGCTGTTGCGCGCCAGCGAACTTTCCGGCTCCACCGTCAGACCCGTGACGAAGGCGCCGTTGGCGCGGCTGTTCCTAGCCGCGGCTACGGTTTCCGTCGTCTCGCCGCTCCGGGAGATGGCGACAACGTGGGTCTTCGTCCAGTCGGGCCAAAAGAACGACGGCCGGTTCAACCATTCTGCGCCCGGCACTGCGATCGCCTGGCGTCCCGCGTTGTTCGCATAGGCAGCAAGAATCTGCGCCAGGTAGTAGGATGTCCCGCACCCGACATAGACGAGAACCTTGTCCTTTGCAGTGGCGGTCGTCGAGCCGATGGCCGCATCCCAATATGGGAACTGCTCGAAAATCACCTTTTCGGTCGTATTCATGTTGTCTCCGATTATTTGACCGAGCCGGCCAGCAAACCGCTGACGAGGTATCGGTTGAGGAAGATGACCACGAGGGCCGGGATAATAATCGCGATGGATCCGCTGGCCGTAATCAGACCGTAGTCGATGAAGTTCTTGGTCACGAACTCTGGAATGAGCACCGTCAATGGCTTGGTGACCTGAGGAGAAAAGATCAGCGGCACAAGATATTGTCCCCACGCACCGAGAAAGGTGAGGATGCCCGCCGCTGCCAGCCCCGGTCCCGCCAGCGGCAGAACGATATTGAAGAAGATGAAGAGGCGACCGGCGCCGTCGAGCTGCGCTGCTTCCTCGAGCGAGACGGGCAACGCTTCGAAAACGCTGCGCAGTAGCCACAGAGATAGCGGAAGGTACGCCGACACATAAATCAGTGCCACCCCGACATAGGTGTCGACCAGATGCATCTTGATCATGATTTGATACAGCGGGATCAGCACCGCATACGCTGGAATTGCCAGCGTCGCGACCACGAGGCCGAACAGCATCTGACGACCGGGAAAACGAAGGCGCGTGAACGCGTAGGCGCCCAGCGCCGAAATCGCAACGCACAGGACGGTCGCAGCAACCGAGGTGACGACACTGTTAAACAGCGCGGCACGGAACTGTTTCCAGACCTCTACGCCTCCGATCCGCGAGATACTGATACCGAGCACGCGCGCATAGTGATCGAAGGTGAAATGCTGCGGGTAGAAGTGGATCGGTCGCGTCGAGAAATCCTCGGTCGGGGTCACCGAACTCGCAAGTGTCCAGTAGATCGGCCCGAGCGACCAGACGAGGAGCAATCCCAAGCCTGTCCAGAGAAGCAGTCGGGTGAAGAAGTTGGTTTTCATTAGTCGAACCGTGTGTTGCGATAGACGCGAAGGACATAGACGAGCGACACGAGCAGCGAGACGAACGTGATGCTGACCGACAGCGCCATCCCGTAGGAAAAGCGAAGGTTCTGAAATGTCTCGAGGTAAATCTGCACGAGGATAGGCCTTGTTTCGAGGCTCGACCCCGCCAACACCCACGCTTCGTCGAACAGGTTGAAGGCGTTGACGGTAGCGTTGGTCATCGACACCGCAATCGCGCTGCGAACGAGCGGCAGGGTGATCAACCCGAACATCTGGCCACGTGTGGCGCCGTCGATACGGGCCGCCTCGTAGAGATGGCTCGGGATGCTCTGCATGGCAGCTAGGACGATGACGATCGTCAGCGGCATCATTCGCCAGACATGAACAACAGTGACGGCGACGATGGCGCTTGCCCGGTCGTTGAACCAGACATGGTTTTCGAACGGCAAGCCGATGGCACTGAGGATCCCGTTCAGAAGACCGGCTCCGGGCTGATAGATCCAGAGCCAGATCACCGAGTTGACGACGCCGGGCAGGGCCCAAGGGAGGATAACCGCGGCCAGGATCCACCGGCGTCCGATCTTGACCTGGTTGATGAGCGCCGCGGCGAGGACACCGAATATCGTTTCGGCAGCGACGGCCAGGACGACGTAAATCAGAGTGTTGGTCCACGTCGCGCCGAGCTGCCCGTCAGAGAACATACGAACGTAGTTGTCCAGTCCGACGAATGGTGTACCCGCCTGCATCGGGTTGACCCGGTGCAGACTGTCCCAGATGGTGCGCCCCATTGGGTAGAATACGAGCGCTGTCATGGTCAGGAGGATCGGCGAGACGAGTAGAATTCCGAGGATAGTGTCGGCACCAAAGCCGACACCCCTCGCGCTCGACTGTCGCCCATTGGCGACAGCCGTCATTGCGCCATGGCCTCCTTAGCCGCTTCGGCAATCTTCTGAACGGCCTGGTCGATCGTGATCTGTCCTTTCGCCGCACTGTTGATCGCCGTATTCACCCCGCTGGAGAACTGGGGATACCAAGGCGGCGTACCTTGCGGAAACAGCGCTTCCACGGTCTTCGACTGGGCGACAAGAGCGTCGCCGCTGTTCAGCTTGCCTTCGGCGTTCAGTTCGCTCAAGGCCGAGGTGCGGGTCGGCAGAAATCCGTTGGCCAAGTTCTTCTTCTGGTGCTCACGGCTGGTGAACCACTTCACGAAGACGAGCGCCGCCTCTTGATTGGCGGATACCTTGGGGATCGCCAAAGCTTCGGGGAGCCCGAAGCTCCGCGTTGTGCCGCTTTCCGTCGCGACCAGGATAGCCTCGGCTTGGCCGGCGACCTTGGACTGCTTGGGATCGTTCATCTGGCCGAGCCGTCCGGGCTCCCCGGAGATCATGATGCTGGTCAGGCCCTGAGAGAACATGCCTTCGTTGATCTGCGTGTCTTTCAGACCCGTCGATGCCGGATCGACGAGGCCTTCCTTCAGGAGCATCAGCTCGAAGGCGAGTGCCTTGTACCCGGCGGAATCCGGCTGAACAAAAAGCGGGTTGAAGTCCTTGTCGAACAGTTCGCCGCCGAATGCCTTCGTCAGAAGATACCAACTGGTGGACGCGCCCTCGGTCGCCGAAAGAGGCAGGCCGATCGGATACTGAGAAACGCCTTTCTCCTTCAGCTGTTTTGCTGCTGCGACAAGTTCGTCGAGTGTTTTCGGGACTTCGGCAATACCGGCGTCCGAAAAATGCTTCTTGTTGATCAGCATGACACGGAAGTCGTTTGTGTAGGGGATGCCGAGCAACTTGCCGTCGACCGTGAAGATCTTGGCAACGCCGATATCCTCGACCGTTTCGGCGTCGATCAGGTCGTTGAGCGGCACGAACCAGTCAGCCGCGTTGAATTGTCCTGTCCAGGACCAGTCGAACTCCGTCACGTCGGCCGGTGCGGTGCCCGCGACCAGCGCCGTTACGAGCTTGGGACGGATGTCGTCCCACGACAGGGTCTGAAGGTCGACGTGAATTCCGGTCTCGGCCTCGAAAGCCGAAGCGATGTCGGGGCCCTGTGGAGACGGCATCAGAACCGTGATGGACGTTCCGGCAAACGGCCTAGCGTCTTGCGCGACGGCGGTCGTTGCGATTGCCAGAGCGGCTGACGCAAGCAGTGATACGATCGATTTACGCATGTTCCCATCCTTTTTGGTTTTAAGACTATGCTGCTTTCGTGTCTTCGATCGCCGCGCGAGTTGTCTCGGCGATCCTTTCAAGCCAGTCGTCTCCCAACGACCAGCCCGACAATTGCGCGGCGACCAACAGGGCGCCGCCAATAGGGGGCAGGATCGGGGCGGCCGGAGCCTTGCCGATGCGATGCTGCAGACGATCGAGAAGCACGGTGCTGCGGAAAGTCCCACCGGCGTAGCTCCAGCCGGTTTCGGTCGCGCAGTGGGCCCCGATGGCTTGATGGTGTTTGGCAAGCTCGGCCGCCGCCAGGTCCAGCAAAGACAGAGCTGAGGGATCGCCCTCCTGCGCCGCGCGGTCCACGAGCGACGACAGCGAAGCCACGCCAGCTCGCGGCGAAGGCAGCGAGGTTACCCAGCCTGCGAGGCTGTTCATGGCGTCGGAGCGGTCGAGCTCGAGACGACCGAAAACGAGCTCTACCAGCACGGTTGGCGGCGCCCGCCCGTCGAGGCTCTGGCTGATCATGTTCAGCGCCCGACGCCCGATCCAGTAGCTGCTGCCTTCGTCGCCGATCATGTCTCCCCATCCCCCGGAGCGGGCGGGTTGGTCGAGTGCGTTGCGTGCCCAGGCCATTGAACCCGTTCCCGACAGCAGGAGAATTCCCGGTCTGCCTGCGAAAGCACCTCGATGCGCAGCATCGACGTCATTGAGAACGATCGTCGGCACATTCGGAAACACGCTGGTGATGACCTCCTCCTGCTGACGGGAAAGCTCTGCGACTTCACCATAGGCGGGGAGGGCGGCTGCAACGGCCGAGAGGTCGGCTTCCTCGCGGAAGCGCTCGGTGCATTCCCGAAGGTTCGCGCTCCATTGCGAATTGTCCATGGGGTTGACGCCGGTGCCGATTTCCAGCCGCAAGATCTGGCCGCGACAATCGGCAAGCGCCACGATGGTCTTGCTTCCTCCTCCGTCGATCCCCAGGATCAGGCCAGACCTCATCGCTGTGCTCCGGCCGAAGCAAATGTCGTCTCGACTGCCATATCGGCGAGGATCGTCCGCCATTCGGACGAGACGTCCGTATCCGTGATGAGCTTTGCGCAGGCGAGGGGAGCAACCTTGTAGGTCGCCATCGTTCCAAGTTTCGACGCGTCCGCCAGCACGTAGGTATTGGCCGAGCGGGTCAGCATATGGCGGTTCAAGCTCGCCTCCGCACTGTCTACGCTGTAGATCGCACCATCGGAACTGACGGCGCTTGCACCAAGAAACAGCTGGTCGAACCAGAGGGTTTCAAGCATGGCTTCTGCCTGCGGACCGACGAGCGACGCGTTCTCGCTACGGAGCTGACCTCCCAGAAGGGTGATCTCCAGCGTCGGGACGTTCATGAACTCCTGGGCGACGATCAGTCCGTTTGTAAAGATGCGCAAAGGCATGGGGTTGATCCGGATGAGACGGGCCAATTGAAGAACCGTCGTCCCCGCGTCGAGAAATACCGACGTTCGGGGCGAAAGAAGCTCGAACGCGGCGTTTGCAATGGCGCGCTTGGCGGCAAGGTTGCGTTTCTCGCGCTCTTGGAAAACGAGCTCGACCGAAGATCCTTCGACGATCCGCGCTCCTCCATGGACACGATCAATGACCCCGCTTTGTTCGAGGATCTGCAGGTCCCGACGGATTGTGGGAAGGGATGCGCCAACGGCGTCGGCGATGTCCTGGATGGTCGAGAATCCGCTGGCATAGAGGTGACTTCTGATCGCGTCCAGTCGATCCGTCTTGATCACCGTGTTCTGGCTCATTGTAGCCTCCCGAAACCTCGCCCACGGAAAAGTCGCACCACAGACGATCAGAGTCAATCATGTTTTTGATCTATTTTGATCTTATAGAGGGGAATTATGATCAAGAAATTTCGTGAGGTGCCGCTGACCGTATGGTTGGCGGCACCTTGTGGATCGATCAACGATAGGATGGCAGTAGATCGCCATGCCCCTCGATCAGGTCATCGACGAGGTGCCAGATCTGATCGGGCGAGAGCTCTGCTGCAGTATGCGGATCAAGCAGCGCAGCCTGATAGATGCGGTCACGCTTCTTCGTCAGCGCAGCCTCGACCGTCAGCTCCTGAACGGAAACGCTGAGCCTCATCACGGCGGCCAGCTGCGTCGGGATCCGACCGATACGAGTCGGCTGGACCCCATTCCGGTCAACAAGGCAGGGAACTTCGACGATACATTCGGGAGGCAGGTTCTCGATCAGGCCGTTGTTCGGCACGTTGCCGTACACGAGAGCCGGACTGCCTGAGGTCACGGCGTGAACGATGCCGGCCGCATATTCGTTGCTCCGACAGACCTCGAGCGGTTTTCCGCCCTCGAGATCCTTGCGAAGCGTATGCCACTCGGCGATCTGCTGTTCGCAGCGGCGAATGTATTCGTCGAGGGGTATGTTGAGTTGACCAACAAGTTCGGGCCTGCGTTCCTTGATGTACCAGGATGTATATTCGGAGAAATGTTCGCTGGATTCCGTGACGAAGTAGCCAAGCCGCTTGAGCGCATCGAAGCGAACCAGATCATCGAAAGGAACTTTACCCGTCTCGGCCAAGGCGTTAAGCCGCGGATAGAGATCCTCCCGACGCCCGTCGCTGTGCCTTTTTTCATACTTCAGGAAGAAGGCGACATGGTTGATGCCCGCTGAGACATAATCAATGTCGGAGACGTCTTCACCGAGAGCGGCCGCAAGGTGGGCGGCGGTGTGCTGGACGCTATGGCACAATCCGATGGTGCGGATCGAAGGCGAGAGTTGCTTGACCGCCCAACAGTTGATGGCCATGGGGTTGACGTACTGCATCAGCAACGCATCCGGGCATACATCTTCCATATCCCGGCAGATGGCCTCGAGCACGGGAATCGTTCGGAGCCCGCGGAAAATGCCGCCGATACCGAGCGTGTCGGCAATCGTCTGGCGGAGCCCATACTTCTTCGGGATCTTGAAATCCGTGACCGTGGCTGGCTTGTAGCCGCCGACCTGCATCATGAGAATGACGAAATCGGACCCACGCAGAGCAGAGCGCCGGTCGAGCGTGGCTTCGATGCGAACATCGCTGAGATTCAGCGTTTGACAGATGCGCTGCGCCACGATCTCCGAAGTCTTTAGGCGCTCGGCATCGATATCGAACAGGCTGATGACGTAGCTCTCTTGCGAAGCCGTCGAGAGGACGTCCCCCAGGATGTTCTGAGCAAACACGGTGCTTCCCGCACCGATCAGGCAAATCTTCGGCATCACGGCCTCCTCATGGCATTGTTCGTGCCATAGTTTGGCATTGCGAATTTAGGACTTCTTCCCGATATGAGGTTTTTTATTCCCGGATCGAAGCGCAACCGAAGGAGATCAATATGTCGGATGCGGAAAATCTGTCGTTGCCGGCACGCGACTTCTTCGTAGAGCGAATCATCGCCAATACGATGATTGGCGCTCACTGGCACGACCACGTCGAACTCAACATCATGCTCGACGGCGGCATGACCTACCTCTTCGACGGAAGGCAGGAACATGTCGAGCCGGGGCGGCTCGCTCTATTCTGGGCTGCGATACCTCATCAAACCATCGTCGTGACACCGGGCGCATCTCTCATCTGTATCTACTTGCCCCTCGCCGATTTCCTGGCGCTCCCTTTACCCGAGGCGTCCCGGCGCGGGTTGATGCAAGGCGATTTCGTCACAGAGGCAGTCAAGCGTCCCGTGACACCGGTCGTTGCCGAGCAATGGCACAGCGAGTGGCAGACGGGCGACACGCAGCGGCGTCAGATCGTCAGCGATGAGGTGAAGCTCTCCGTGCGACGGCTCTTTCTCGACCGCGCGACCGACCGCGGCCATGTTGTCAGCAACCGGCATCCGCTTAGTCCCGCACTGCGTCACGCACAGCTCCTGACCCAAATTATCAACGTTCATTTCGCGGAGTCCCTTACCCTTGGAACCATCGGGGACATGGCGGGGCTTCATCCAACGACTGCAAACCGGGCTTTCGGGGACGTTTTGGGCATTTCCGTCATTGAGTACCTGACACGCTATCGATTGTCGCGAGCGATGCAGCAGCTAACCGGAACGGACGATGCGCTGATCAAGGTCGTGATGGATTGCGGTTTCGGTTCGACCGCACGATTCTATCAGGTCTTCAAAGACCGAACAGGAAAGACGCCTCGTCAGTTCCGACAGATGATGCGCCGCGGGTAAGGCAACCGCGATAGCCTGTTTCTCGGTCATTGTTGGCAAGGAGACCTTGGTCCTCTCAGGCGCACCATCGAGGCGTACAAAGCTAAAGAACGTCAGCTGGTGAATACCGAAGCAGAACTTATGGTTCAGTCTTATCGGACCAGAACGCAGAATTCACTCCCAAGATGACCGTTTAGGCGAAATCACTCGGTATTTTGCCTAGCCGCTCGAGCTGCGTCTACCTGGCGTTGAAAAGGCGAACGAAGCCGGCATCCCCGTCATTCCTCTCGGCATCCAGTCGGCGGGTGGCAAATACACGTTCGTCGGCTCCAAGAACGTCGACGCCGGCCGACTGCAGGGCGAGTACATGAAGGAGCATCTGCCGAAAGATGCCAAGATCCTCTATCTCGAGGGTACCCCCGGCCTTTTGCATACCCAGGAGCGTAAGAAGGGTTTTGAGAAAGCGCTCGGCCGTTCGGACGTCACCACGCTTGCCAGCCTTTCCGCCAACTACGATCGCGCCGAAGGCATGAAGGTGACGGAAGACTGGATCCAGAGCTTCTCGAAGTTCGACGCGATTGTCGCAGCCAACGATCAGATGGCTCTTGGCGCGTTGGAGGCGCTTCAGGGCGCGGATCGTCTGAAAGGCGTCATGATCTCCGGCGTAGATGGCACGGCTGATGCGCTGAACGCCATCAAAACCGGGACCATGTCCCAGACCATCTTCCAGGATGCCGCGGGCCAGGCAAAGGCTGATTTCGACGTCGTCGCGGGCATCAAGAAGGGCGAGGTGGCTCCGGCAGAGAGCCTGGTGCCATTCGCGTCGATTACAGAAGACAATGCCGCAACGGAACCGCCGTTGAGCTCACGGCGGTTCATGGAATCTCCGCTCAAGTGTTTGCGGAGCGGGAAGGTGAGGGAAAGTCACCCGATGCTGAAACCGTCGTCAGGATTGCCCGCGCCCTCTTCATGTAAGCAAATGGGGCCCCGGTCGGCTGGCCGGCTAACCTGTGTGGAGCGACACGCAGAAAAATCAATCAACTAAAACCTTGAGATTGGACGGGAAAGGTTAAGGGTGACAAGACCGACACCCGGCCCCACGACGGAGCCGGGGCCAGCGGGATTATGCCTTCGCCACGAACTCCTGGGCGGTGATCGCGTTGGCGTAGAAAGGTGCGATCTCCGAAACGAAGTCGTTCTGTTGCTTGCGGGTATATCCGGCTGACGCGTCGTAGATGACGTTGGTGTGGTAGCCGAGGTCATGGGCATTGCGCATCGAGGACTCGACGCACTGGCGCAGCGAGAAGCCGGCGAGGTAGATATCGAAAATGCCGTTGTTGCGCAGGTAGCCGTCGAGCGTGGTTCCGACGAAGACGCTGCTGCCGCCGGCGCGCTCGCGAACAACATGCTCCCCCGCCGCAGGCTCGAAGCCAGGGAAGAAATCGGCCTGCTCGCCCAGGAACGAGCCATAGTCGTGCATCATTTTGCGCAGGCCATATTTTGCCTCGCCGAGCACCTTGAAGGTCGGCTCGAACTTCAGAGAGGCGTGGATCACGTGCATGCCTCGACGGCGGGCCTCTTCGAGAATGAGCATCGAATTGGCGATGGCAGTATTGACCTGCTCCCGGTCCTGAAACGCCGGATAGATGCCGCCGGTCGGAGAGAGCCAGTCGTTGACGTATTCAATCAGGATCAGCGCGGTCTTAGACGGGTCGGTCATAAAATCACTCCTTGAAATACTGGTTGTTAAGCCGCGATCATCGCACCTTGCTGGCGCAGGTGGTCGCGAAACAGGTCGGAATAGGTGTCGATTACGGCGTTCCTGACGCTGGATCGCTCGGCAAGTGCCGCGTGCCACGCCGTCACGCGTGGCAGGCCAGCAAAGATCGGGTCCGCCACTTGCCGATCGATGATGCCGAAATATCGGAACAGCGGTGCGTAGACCGCATCGACTAGGCCGAAGTCCGCCCCAGCAAAATACGGGCCATCGCCCAGTTCGGCCTCGATCTTGCTCAGCCGAGCACGGAAGGCGGCTCCCCGGGCGTCGGCGGTCGCCATGTCCTTGGCGTGAAGGAACTGCCAGCCCTCCGTAAAGGTCTGGGTGGCGAATTCGATCCAGGCGCGGTGCTGGGCGCGCAGCAATGCGTCGTCGGGATACATCGCCTCGCCACCCTGCGTCTCGTTGAGATATTCGCAGATCGCCACGCTTTCGAAGAGGATCGCATCCTCACCGCTCAGTTGGCGCACCTTCAGCACCGGCACCTTGCCGGTCGGCGACAGGGCCAGAAACCAATCGGGCTTGTTCGAGAGATCGATGCTGATCCGGTCGAACGCCACCCCCTTCTCGAGGAGAACGATCGCGGCGCGCTGAACGAACGGGCACAGCGGGTGGCTGATAAGAGTAAGATCGCTGTCGGTCATGACGGTTTTTCCCATTGAGCCAGATGCAGCATCAAAGCGACTGACCACCCGAGACATCGAAGGTCGTGCCATTGGCCCAGCCGAAATCGTCGGACAGAATTGCTGCGACCGCGCCGCCGATGTCGTCGGGCTGACCGACGCGGCCGAGCGCGATCTTGCTCGCGACGAAGGCATGAGCCTGTTCGTCATCGCGGACCCGACCACCGCCAAAATCTGTGGCGATGGCACCAGGCGCAATGGCGTTGACGCGAATCTGCCGCGCGCCGAGTTCCAGCGCCATGAACCGGGTCAGCGTCTCGAGCCCCGCCTTGGCCGCCGCATAAAGCCCGAAGCTGGCCATCGACGTGCGCGTGAAGCCCGTAGAGACATTAAGGATGCGTCCGCCATCAGCGAGAACCGGTAGCAATGCCTGCGTCAGGAACACCGGTCCGCGCAGGTGCATGTCGATCATCATATCGAACTGTTCCTCGCTGGCGTCAGCGACCTGCACGTGGACGACCGCACCGGCGTTGTTGACCAGATAGTCGAACCGGTCGCTGCCGAGGTGGCTCCGGAGCGTCTCGGCGAAGGATGCGGCGAAGGCCGGGAAGCTGGCTACCTTGGTGACGTCGAGCTCGAGCATCGCCGCCTTTCCGCCCATGGCTTTGATCTCTTCAACCAGCGCATCGGCTTCCGCCGCGCCCTGCCGATAAGTGCCGACGATGCCGACGCCGCGACGCGCGAGATGCAGCGCCATGCTGCGACCAAGGCCGCGGTTGGCGCCGGTAATGAGTGCGATCTTCTGAGACATGGCTACATTCCTTGTGATTTGGATTGTCGGATGGCACGCCATTGGGGCGCCGCATTCGCTGCCAGTCGAATAGGCGATCGCTATGTCCGACGCCCCGCCTAATGCTCTCAATTTATTGCCTGATTGTCTCAAGCTCTTTGCAGATGGGAGCAATGGTGTCATACTCCTACAAATGCCCGACAATCTACAGCCCCTTCGCGATATCGCGCTTCGCCACGGGCGGGCCGGAATGACCCTCACGCCAATCCCGCGCTTGGAAATCGGCGTAGGAGGACAGGCAGCATCAGGAACCTCTCCGTGCCTCTACCGCTCGATGGTCTGCTTTATTCTGCAGGGATCGAAAGAGGTGGTCATCCACGACGACCTGTTGCGCTACGACGCGTCCCAATATCTGGTCAGCGCACTCGATCTGCCGTTGAGCGGCCAGATCCATGACGCTGAAGACGGCAGTCCATATGTTTCGGTTTCGTTGGTCCTTGATGCGGCACTTCTCGCCGAGGTCGCATCGACGATGCCGGCGGTGCGCGATGCGGGCACGCCTGACAGCGGTCTCGCGATCAATCCGATGACGGCCCATCTTCGCGACACGCTGCTGCGACTGCTGGCGTTGCTCGACACGCCTGCGGACATCCCGGGGCTTGCGGCGATGGCGGAACGCGAATTGCTTTATCGTCTCCTGCAGGGCCCGCAGGGGCGACTGCTGCGCCACATCGCCCGCCCGGAAGGCGCGATCGGCGGTATCCGCCGCGCGGTCGAATGGATCCGCGACCACGGCAACAGGCAACTGAGGATCGAGGCTTTATGCGAAGCCGCTGGCATGAGCCGCGCAAGCCTGCATCGACACTTCGTTGCGCTGACTGGATTGAGCCCGATCCAGTATCAGAAGCAGCTACGCCTTCAGGAGGCGCGCCAGATGCTGCTCGCTGGCGACCATAGTGCCTCCGACGTCGCCTATGCGGTTGGCTATGAAAGCGCCTCTCAGTTCAACCGCGAATATCTGCGGCAATTCGGGGCACCGCCCGTCCGCGACGTTCGCAGGATCAGGCAGGCAATTGACAATCGAATGATCAAATAGACGGCTGTCTGCTTCGATGCTGCTCGCTCCAGCCCCTTCAAGAGTGTCGGCAGTCATCGCGAAATGCCGAGCCGCTGCGTCGTACTTCCTAGTTCCGTATCCTCTCCGGGAAGAGCGCGGCGCACTCATTCAATGAACAATGAAACGGCTGCCGACATTTTGGTTTCTATCCATCCAACAAGAGTTTTAACGCTAAGAGTGGGGGTCGTTAATCATCCGCATGCGACTTTCCCCGCGCTGGCCCTGGTAGTCCACCATTAGACGGGTGCCGTAAAAGTTCTGGGCGTTGCTTCGTTCGGGATGTTGGGGTTGTGAGGACGCATCGCTTCGTAGGATCGCTGATTTTGCTCTCACGGAGGCTTGCGCCGCAGATCGGAGGGCCTGCTAGGAGAAGCGGTGAATTTCTGACAGTACGCCTATTAGCTACGGAACGCTTTTGCGCCATGCCTTCGCGCGATACAACGTCACTTCATCCGCACGTCTTCCGAGCACCAAGCGAGATCGAGCTCAGTATGCAAACGACCACACTGCTCCATATTTCCCCAGACTATGGTCTACAGATGATCAGAGCACGGGCAATCGAGCGTTCGTTACCGTTTGAGGAGAAGTCCAATGGCCTAATCCTAGATTTGCCACTGGGACAGATTTGCGCATCCAAGGAAACAGCCGGTCTGCGACTGACGCTAACTGCCAGTGATCAGATGAAGCTACACCTCCTTCAGGAAGCGGTTGACCACCGTCTCGATGAGGAGGGTGTCGCCCTTGACCGCCGTTGGTCGCTGACCGAGCTGGGCGTCGTCCCTCCCACTCTAACCTTTGCGACAGTAGTGTCGTGCGAGCGCTTGTATCCGTCCTACTATCGGGTGCGACTATCCGGGGCGTCTCTTGAACGCTTCTCTCGTGATGGCCTGCATTTCCGGCTGTTGTTCCCGCCGGAAGCCTACAAAGGTCAGTGGCCGATTGTTTCGGTAAACGGACGCGTTGAATGGCCCGGCGGCATAAGTCAATGGCACCGGCCGGTCTATACCACCCGCAGTGTCAACCTGGAAAAAGGCACTCTTGATTTTGACGTCTTCGCACATGATGGAGGACGCGTGACCGACTGGTGCAGGACTTTGCGGCCGGGCGTGGAAGCGGCCATCATGGGGCCGGGAGGAGAGTGGCTGCCAGACGCGCGGTGGATTGCCTTGTTCGGTGATGAGACTGCGTTGCCGGCAATCGCTCGCATATTGGAAAGCCTTCCCGAGAAGTCCAGTGGTGTCGCGACTATAGTCATATCAGACCCGCGCGATGTACAGCACCTTGACACGACGGGTGGCTTAACTGTGCGATGGCTGGTGCGTGGAAAGGACATGTCACTGCTAGACGAGCTGAAAAAGTTGCAACTTCCGGATGGTGACCGCTTTGTCTGGATTGCGAGCGAGCGATCTGAGGTCAATCAGGCTCGGGATATGTTGGCCGACCGCGGCCTTCAGAAGGCAGAGATGCGCGTCGCATCCTACTGGTCTCGTCAAAAGCTTTAAGAGGCGGTTCAATGTGGTGTCTTCTCGCAACGCCTGGCTGCAGTCACCTCACGCGATCATAAGTGGATTGATTTACTCATCTTTGTTCCGGTATTGTCTTTTCGCTAGGGTTTACTGATGCGAGGGGACAATGACATTTACTAAGAGATTGCAGCCGCTTCTCGACTGCACAGCAATCGCAATCGTTGCAACGGCAGCATCGATCGGGCCAGGCACGCGCATCGCGTCGGCTCAGGAAGCTGCGGCTTCCGAGGACGGCGCTACAATACTGGCTCCAATCATCGTCTTTGGCGAGAAGTTCGGCCGTGATCAGTTCACCACCTTTTCGAGCGTTGAGGTTTTTACGGGCGGACAACTTCACGATCTTGTTCGACCCACACTCAATGATGCGCTGAACAGCTCACCCAACATTCGTGCCTTCATGGGTGGCACAGGGAATTCCGACATTGTCATCCGCGGGTTGAGCTCCGAAGGGGTAACGGCTCCGAGCCGCTCGAATCCGGTTATTTCGGTGGTCGTGGACGGCGCAGAACAGGGTGTCGAGGCGACCCGGCGCGGGACGCGAGGCATTTGGGACGTCGAGCAGGTCGAAGTATTGCGTGGTCCGCAGTCTACGCTTCAGGGACGCAATGCGCTCGCAGGGTCCGTCGTTATCAAGACGAAAGATCCGACGTATACTCCCGAAGCCAGTGTTGAAGGCCAGATCGGAACCGAAGACTACAAATCCGGTGCTTTTGCCGTTTCGGCGCCGATCGTTGAAGACGAGCTGGCCTTTCGTCTCTCCGGCCAAATCTTCCGCAAGGAAAACGATATCGACTATGTCGATCCGTCCATTTCGGACGTGGGCAAAGAGGAGTTCGAAGAAATTCGCGGCAAGCTGCTCTGGGAGCCGGCGGAAATACCGGGCCTCCGAGCGCTGTTTACCGTCAGCCGCACTCATGACAAACCGGCATGGGGTGCGGTGGATGGTCCCGATTTCTTCGACAGACGCTTCGATGATACAACCGCTGAACGACGCGATACTTATGTCAACCGCTACATCGCCGATTTGACATATGAGTTCAACGAGGACTGGAAGATTCAGTCGATCACGTCGTTCGTCGACACTGATGTGGATATTAATTCTCCACAGACGTCGACGCTTCAACCGTTCCAGTTCATCCGTGGCGACACGCGCGAGGGCGGGGACTTTTCACAAGATACTCGTATCACTTATGGATCAGAGGAGTCGCAATTTTCGGGCGTCTTCGGTCTATTCGCAGGCCGGTCCACCTTCGATCTCGACTCAAACATCCAGATCGTTGCAGATCCATTCACCCCGACCATCGTGCCGTTTCAGCAGTTACTGGCGAAGAATAAGAGCGAGACAATCGCTTTGTACGCGGACACCCGCTACGAGTTTGTCGATCGCTGGACACTGCTGGCCGGCGGTCGGCTGGTCGATGATAAGGTCTCGGCCAACTACACGGGCAGTCTGCTGGACGCTTCCACCTTCGGTTATGTTCCACTTACAGAGAACAATTCCGTTTCCAACACCGAGTTCTTGCCGAAGATCGGCCTGGCGTTTGAACTTACCGAAAACCAGAACCTCGCAGCCACGATCAGCAAGGGTTACCGCCCAGGCTATTCGGAGCTGATTATCGGCACCACCGACATCAACAAAGTCGACCCGGAATCTCTCTGGGCCTATGAACTTGCCTATCGTTCCAAGTGGCTAGAGGACCGTCTGCAGCTGAACGGAAACGTCTTTTACTACGATTATACGAACCAGCAGGTTCCAATCGAGTTCGATCCTCGCTTCCCAGCCCAGACGATCAGTCTCAATGCAGCCGAATCGCATTCTTACGGCGCTGAACTGGAAGTTCGCTACGGCTTCGACAATGGCCTGGAGCTCTTTAGCGGGTTGGGCCTCGTGAAATCGAGGTTCGACAAGGGCGACTTCAAGGGTAATGAGTTTCCCGAAGCACCATCGGTTACCGCCTCCTTCGGTGGCGTCTACAAACATGAAAGCGGTTTCTTCGGAGGCGGCGACGTGTCCTTCACAGACGGCTTCTACAGCAAGGGGGACGTGAATAATGTCCGTTCTCTGGATTCGTTTACTGTCGTAAACGTCAATGCCGGCTACGAAAAAGACAACTTCAAGATCACTGCCTTTGCCAAGAATTTGTTCGATGAAGAATATCTGACCTCGATTTCTACCGATGGAACGAGCGCCACTGTCGGCGACGGGCGCTCCTTCGGCGTACGCGTCAACGCGACTTTCTGATTGTCTGACAAGCGTTTCAGGCTTCTTCAAACCCGCTAGGCGTTGCAGCTCGGCGGGTTTTTCATTTTACAGGTCAGCGCCTTCCACCGGAACGCAGATCGGAGCCTTGGTCTGAGGCTCGATGAGGATTGTCACATCGACATCGAAGACACGCTTGACGGTCTCCGGTGTCAGGACATCCGCCGGGGGACCTTCGGAATTGATCGCACCATGTTTTAGAAGTACGAGATTGTCAGCGTAGCGTGCGGCCTGATTGAGGTCGTGCAAAACTGCGACCACGGTCACGCCGCGTTCGCGAACAAGCTTTCGCGCAAGACGCAGGGTATCGATCTGATGCGAAAGGTCGAGAAAGGTTGTTGGCTCGTCGAGCAGGAGAACGCTGGTTCGTTGCGCGAGCGTCATCGCAATCCAGGCGCGCTGTCGCTGTCCGCCGGAAAGCGTATCGAATTTCTCGCCCGCGAGATGTGCCGTGTCGGTGACTGCGAGCGCCTCTTCGCAGGCTTCGTCGTCCTCCTTCGTCCATCGGCCAAACAGGGTACGGTGTGGGTAACGGCCCTGCCGGACCAGATCCCTGACTGTCATGCCTTCCGGCGCCGACTGGTTTTGCGAGAGAAGCCCAATCCGTTGCGCCAGTTCCTTTCGTGGAAATGTCGAGATCGAGCGTCCGTTGATCAACACGGTGCCCTGCTGCGGCCGGATCAGGCCAGCGAGTGCGCGTAGGAGAGTCGATTTTCCGCAGCCATTCGGACCAAGGAGCACCGTAAAAGATGCCTCCGGAGCAGAAAAATCGAGGTCGCGCAGGATTAGTCTCGCGCCGTATCCGATGGAGGCGGCATGTGTTTCCAGGATAGGAAGGCCGGATTGGTCAGACATTTCTCTTCCGCCACATCAGGTAAGCAAAGAAGGGCGCGCCCAGAATAGCCGTCATCAATCCGACCGGTAGCTGTGCCGGCATAAACAGGGTTCGGGCTGCAAGGTCGGCAGCAACCACCAGAAGTCCGCCGGCAAGCGCCGTGACCGGCAGCATGAGACCGTGAGAATGACCCACGAGCAAGCGAGCGACGTGCGGCGCAATCAGTCCGACGAAAGCGACCAGACCTGCCGCAGCGACGGCGGCGCCAGACAGAACCGCGCAAAGGACGAACATGACGGCACGGAGCAGCTCTACCGGTTGCCCCCGCGCTCTTGCCGTCTCGTCCCCAAGGACAAGAAGGTCCATTTCTCGCGCGATCAGTCCACTACCGGCCATGCCTATCGCCAGCCAAATGACAAGTGTACGGATTTTCTCCCACGTGCTGTTGTAGATGCTACCAGAGAGCCAGATCATCGCTCGCTGCACGGCTTGGGGGTCTCCGAAGGCAGAAATGAAATTGGCTCCGGCCCAGGCCAGCGAACTGAGGCCGATGCCAATGAGAATGATGCGCAGCGACGAGCTGCCGCTGTTCCATGATAACGCATAGATCGCAAGGGACATTGTGAGCGCTCCGGCGAATGCCAGCCACGAAAGGAGGTTTGTGGGAGGCACCTCGAATTTGACGATGACGATAACCGCAGCGAGTGCCGCGCCGGCATTGACACCGATCAGGCCCGGCTCTGCCAGCGGATTGCGAAGCACCGACTGTGCGATCATGCCGGCAACTGCAAGCGATGAACCGACCAGGAAACCCATGATAACCCTTGGAAGGCGAATATCGCGGACAATCTGTATGGACTGCAAGTCCGCCACCGGGCTGTCGGTGAGCACCGCAATAATTTGCGCCAACGCGACTGGGTGGTCGCCGATCGCCAGTGCCACGAACAGCATGACAGCCGTCATGCCCAATAGAACAAGAACACTCCGCATCAACGAATCCCGCCAGCCCGCGATCGCGCCAGCCAGATGAAGAAAGGCGCGCCAACCAAGGCAAGCGTCACGCCGACCGGAATGTCGATCCCTGTCACGCTTCTTTGCAGTCCATCTGCCGTGACGACCAGTAAAGCTCCCGATAACGCACAAAAAGGTAAAATCCAGCGGTAGTCGACGCCGAGGCTCAGGCGGACGATGTGTGGCACCACCAGTCCAACAAATCCAATTGGGCCTGCGAGCGCAACGGAACTTCCAGCCATCAGGACCACCAGGGCTCCCGAAATAAGTCTCCATAACAGGACATTCTGACCGACGGCCTGCGCGACATCCTCCCCGAGACTGAGCGTCGTCACCTCTCTTGCAAGCAATAAAGTGGCAGCGATTCCAGCCAAGGCAAAGGGTACCACGGCTGCGACGGCAGCCATATCTTTTCCCGTCAATGAACCAACCGACCACATTCTGATCGTGTCGATGGCTTTCATGTCGAACAGCAGAAGCGAAGCGGACACCGAACCGAGGAAAACGCTTAGCACGGCGCCGGACAGAGCGAGCTTAACAGCAGTCACACCGGATATGCCGGCTGACGCGATCAGATAGACGATGACTCCTGCTACTGAAGCACCACCGAAGGCGAACCAGAGGAACACCAGCGGAGATTGCGCGTCGAAGAAGACGATGGATATGACGACCGCAAAAGCCGCCCCGGCGCTGATTCCCAGCAGATCGGGTGATGCCAGCGGATTGTTTGTGACCGCCTGCATCAAAGCCCCGGCAACGCCTAATGTGGAGCCTACGATAATGGCTGTAAGAGTGCGTGGCAGCCTGATCGTGGAAATCACTAGGTCTTGGTGTGTGGTTCCCCCCAGTATGATGGCATGCAGCGCGTCCCCCAGCGGTATCGCTGTCGTACCGATTGTCAGCGACCACAGGCTCAGAAAAGCAAGGAGAAGTGCAAGCAGGCCAAAAGAAAAGATCCGCATCGCAGGGCTGTTGCGCCTCGTCGACGTGACGATCGTCATTTTATGGCCTCGAAATGATGTAGGTCTCGATGTCATCGAGAACCTTATTGGCCGACGCTAGACCGCTGAACTCCATCCAGGTGGCTGCGTCCACGCGATAAGCGCGGCCTGCTTTCACGGCCGGCAGCATTTGCCACAATGGGTTCGCCAGTACCGCCTCATGCCTGCCGCTGGTGGCTGAATCGTTGGATCCGCCGACGATGTAGAGCAGGATATCCCCATCCAGGCCGGCCAGCCCCTCGAAATCGAGCCGCTTCGTGCCGACCTTCGTTTCGGATGTTTCGAAATCCGTACGCCTGACACCCGCCTCACGCAGCACGTCGAACGGAGCCCATGCATCGGGTTCATCAAGGTAAACCTGGAACTCCCAAGGGGTGATGCGGACGACGGACACGCGCACATCCTTGGGAACCCGCTCGCGAACGGATGCAACCCGCTTTTCGTATTCGACGAAGCGACCTTCTATTCCATCCGCGACGCCAGCGATGTTTGACAGCGTGCGGTAAAATTCTTTCCAGTTCGCTCCGGTGAGCAGTGCGGTGGGAGCCAATCGCGATGCCATCTGGTACGCTTCCTCGCCCAGGAAGTCGCTGCCGATGATGAGATCGGGCTGAAGCGCGACAATCTTCTCGATGCTGGGCTCCATGAAGGAACCGAGATCCACGACACCAGCAGCCTCAGCTCTGGATTTCAGATCCTCATCACTCATCCCGAAAAGCGGAGCGCCGACGACAGGCAGGCCAAGCTCCAGCGCTATGTCAAGGCTGAACGTCGGGACGAGGGATACGATCCGTTTCGGCACCTTGGGAGCGCACAGCGGTGGGTGGAGGAACGCGCCGTCCGCTATTAGCCTGCCATCGCATTGCGCGAAAGCAGGGGACGACAGCATGATGCCTAGCAAAGCCAACACAACGATGCGCATGAAGCATCCAAATATGAGAAACTCTTTCAAGTTAAATAGCTTGGCGTGTCGGTCCGCGCAATGCCGTAGAAGGTTCACTGGCTTTTCGCTCGTTGCGCCGGGCTATCCGGGAGATCACGATGGGTTGACCGCCTTCAGGAGCGTGCCGCAGGTCACATCCGCATGCGTGTTGCTATCGTGGCCCCTCGCCGAATTTGTCTCAATATGTCCTGCAGCAATTGAACTTAAAACTCCTTCGATAGTGCAAGAATGACGCCAAGGCTCTAAAGGCGTTATAGAAGCGCCGAGTCGACACGTTCATTGGCGCAATTTTTTCACCGCAATTGGTTTCAATCAGCCGTTCGCCGCCGCCAAGGTCTTTTAATCGCTTGGTTATTGTCCTTGGAAAAGCGGTGTCAGCGGTTCATATCCCATTCAAGGCGCCAGGGAGAGTGGAGGTTTTCCACCTTCGGAACCGCCAAGCATGACATAAGATATGGTGCGCATCGGCGTCACTTGCTCGCGACCTGCAGTTTTGCCTGCTCCAAAGTCCAGTACTCCATGTCGAACAGGTCGGCCTCGCCGATGGGGGTGAAGCGGCCATAGGCTTCGGCGGCGTTGATGGCGCGTGTGGCCTGCTCACAGAGATCGCCGCCGATCGTGGCGGCCTTGGCGCTCGCACCCAGCGCATAAACCCCCTTGTTCCTGACGAGGACGACGCGCGGATAGACATCAAGCATCTGCTTCGGCTCGCTTGTGCGCGTGGCGTTGCGCGCGAAATAAGCCCTGTACCGCCCGGCATAGGTGGCAAGTGCAGCATCGATCGCGGCGGCATCCGGATTGGCCTCGATGATCATCGGCCACGGTTTGATGCGGATGACGTGATCGGGCGTTACTGTGCCGCGCAGGCTGATCTCCTCCACGTCAGCCTGGCCCGCATAGGCGCGGATGGCGGCGGTGGAGCGATAATCCAGGAAGACGCCTTTTGCGAAAGGCGAGCCGTCGCGGACAAGCGCCGTCTCCAGCCGCGTCCTTAGCGCCATATCCTCCGAGCCGTCGCTGAGCTGCGGGCCGGAGAGCGCGACGCCCTTCCGGACAAGCTCCTGCTCGGCCATGGTGACGAATTCGATCATCAGTTCGTAGGAGGCGCGGGCATCGTCGGCGAAGGTGAAGAGGCCGTGATTTTCCAGCCAGAGGCCCTCGCAGCCCGGATGCTCGCGGTAGATGCGGTCTGCGACGATGGAAAGGTCGAAGCCTGGCATGACATAGGTCACATAGGCGAGCCGATCGCCATAGATGCGCCGGACCGTTTCGCGCATGTCCGACTGGTCGGCCAGCGCCAGGATGGCCGTCGCATGGGTATGGTCGACAAAGGCAAAGGGCAGGAAGGCGTGCAGCAGCGCCTCGACGGACGGGTTGGGTGCGTCCGCTTCGATCAGGCTGGCGCGCAGCAACGACACCATGTCAGGGTCGGAAAGCCTGGGTCCATCGCGGGTTTCCAGCAATGGTTCGAGACGCACGGCCGGCAGGCCCGGCGCCTCGATCGTGTCGAGGTCCCAACCGCTGCCCTTGATATGCATCAGTGGTTCGCCACCGTCAGAGGTGACTTTGACGGAGGTGTTGCCGCCGCCGTGCAGCACGAGATCGGGATCGCCGCCGATAATGCGGGAGGTGTAGATGCGAAGGCCGAGTGCCTCGCTCTGCCCTGCCGCCAGCGCGGCCTCTACGTAGCGGGCAGCGGTCTCGTCGTTCCAGCGGCTTTTCATGCGTATCCTCCTGTTTTTCGGATTGAATACGGCGGGCAGCCGAAGCCGCCCGCCGCTTATGCGTGATCAGAAGTCGAAATTGGCGATGTTGTCCTTGGTGAAGACCGTGCGCTCAGGAAGCAGGATGATGCCGTTGCCGTCGGCTTCGTAGTCGTAGCCCTGCACCTTGTTTGTCGAGACTTCGACGGTGCCGACGCCGGGGATTTCCAGCTTGTCGCCGACCTTCATCGGGCCGTTCTTTAGAACGTGATCGGCGACATAAACCGAGATCTTGCCCTGCTGCGTGACATCCCACAGGCCGAACCGTTGGATGGTGCCGCGCTCGATATAGGGGCGCATGACGTTGGGCGTGGAGAAGCCGACGATGGTGACGCCCTCAGCGCGCTTCAGGTTCTCGGCTGCCTGTGCCGCTGCCGGCAGCGCGTTGGCGTCAGGTGCAATGATGGCATCGAGGTCCGGATAGGTCTGCAGGATGCTTTCGGCCGTCTGCAGGGACTTTTGCGCGTCGTTATAGCCATACTGGGTGGTGACGATTTCCCAGCCCGGATGCTCCTTAGCGATCTTCGCCTTTGCGGCTTCGGCCCAGGCGTTCTGGTCGGTCACGGTGGGACTGGAATAGAAGAGGGCGACCTTGGCCTTATCCTTCTTCACGCCTTCGGCCGCCATGTCGACCAGCAGGCCGCCGAGCTGCTCAGGCGTGCCCTGGTTGATGTAGTAGCTGCGGCAATCCGGGTTGACGTCGCTGTCCCAGGTCATGACCAGCACGCCGCGATCCATGGCCCGCTTCAGCGCCGGGCACAGCCCATCCGGAGAGACGGACGAGACGATCAGGGCATTGTAGCCCTGGTTGACGAAATTGTTGATGAACTGCACCTGGCTGGAGACACTTGGCTCGGTCGGGCCGTCATAGGTGACCTTGATGCCGAGTTCCTCGCCTGCCTTCGTCGCACCGGCGCCGCCGGAGGTGAAGAAGCCGACACCCACCAGCTTGGGGATGAAGGCAATCTGGTTTTCGGCATGGGCCGTACCCGAGGCAAGCATTGTGCCGGCAACGAGGGCGGTTGCAAGAGCGCCGGATTTTAACATGAACTTGATCATTCTCATTCTCCTCCTGAAGTAACTGTCGCCCGGGATTATTTCTGTTGCCGGGCGACGGCGATGAAATCAGCCAGCATGGCGCTCCCGTGGCGCAATGCGACCGCGACAACCAGCAACCCTCCCGAAAGCGCGCTGGAAATCTGGCTGGGCACACCGGTGGCCTGCAGGCCCTGCTGCAGGTAGCCGATGACGAAGGTGGCGATCAGCGTGCCCAGGATGGAACCTTGGCCACCATAGATGGAGGCACCGCCAAGCACGGCGACCGTGACGGCCGGCAGAAGCGTCGCCGAACCGAGGTCGACGCGGGCGGAGCCGAAATAGGCCGACATGACAAGGCCTGCGATGGCGGCCGACGCGCCGGTGATGACATAGGTGATGGTCTGCACGCGCTCGAACGGGATGCCGGCGAAGCGCGCGGCACTTTCCGACTGGCCGGACAGGAAGACGGCGCGGCCGAAGCGCGTGAAATGCAGGAGTACGACCAGCACCAGCGCGAGCACAAGGAACAGCGCGAGCGGCGCCGGCAGGCCGAGAACTTGGGCATAACCGAAAGCGTTGAAAGTGTCGGGGAAGTTGCCGATGCCTTCATAACCGCCCGCGCCGACGAGGCCGGAGGCGACCGTCGCGGTGCCTTGGAACAGGTAGAGACTGCCGAGTGTCACGACCAGAGGCTGGATCTTCGACAGGTGGATGACGGTAGCGTTGAGCATCCCACACAGCGCACCGGCGACGAGCGCCAGCGCAATCGAGAGCGGCAGTGGGACACCGTAGAAAGTGGCGACGCCAAACACGGTGGCCGCAAGGCCGATGACCGAGGCGAAGGATACATCAATGCCGCCGGCAATGATGACAAGGGTGAGCGGCAGGGCGACAATACCGAACTGCACGAAGTCCGATGTGCCGTAGATCAGGTTTGAGACATTGAGGAAGCGCGGATTGATGATGCCGAAGATGGCGAGTTCGGCGACCAGCATCGCAATCAGCGCGGTCTCCCAGCGGAAGATCAGCTTTCTCATCGGCCCGCCTCCACGGTCTGTGCCGTTTGCGTTTCGTCAGATGGAACGAGGCCGCGTTCATGCACGGCATAACGGCGTGCACGGATGCGCCGGTCGATGATCTGGCGGATGCGTCCGTCCAGTAAAAGCACTGAAAGCAGGATGGCGCCGGCGATGAAGTCGTTCCAGTAGGCGGGGATTTTCAAGAACACGAGCGCGCTGTCGATTGACGTGATAAAGATGACGGCGGAGAACACGCCCGCGATCGAGCCGGTGCCGCCGAGCAGGCTAACACCTCCAAGCACGTTGACGGCGATCGCCTTAAGCTCGACACCGTTGCCGGCCTGATTGGGGATGAAACCGATCTGCCCGGCGAAGACGAGGCCGGCAAGTGCGGCGCAAAGACCCGTCGCGACGAAGGCGGTGAACTGAACGCGCCGGACCGGCACGCCGAGATGATGTGCGGCGGCACGGTTATCGCCGACCGCATAGAAGTAGCGGCCGAAGCGCGTCTTGCGCAGGAAGACCCAGGCGAGCACGATGAGAGCGAGCACCACGACGGTCAGCGCCGAGAAGCCGGAGCCGAGATTGCCGGCGAGCGCCTTCAGGCCCTGCGGCAGGTCTTCGATCCAGCGGCCTCCCGTCAGTACCAGCATGATGCCGCGATAGAGGCCGAGCGTTCCGAGCGTGGCAACGATGGAGGGAATGCCAAGGTAGGCTACCATCAATCCGTTGAACGCGCCGGCAGCGGCCCCGGTCATCAGGCAGAAGACGATGGCAAGCGGCAGGCCGATGCCGGCATTGAGCGAAAGGCCCAGCACCGCGGCGCTGAGCCCCAGGACCGAGCCGCTGGACACATCGATATTGCGCGTCAGGATGACGATCATCGTGCCGAGCGAGATCAGCATCAGGACGAGGCTGTTGGAGATGATCACAGAGGCGGTGGAACCCGAGAGATATCCGGGCGCGGCGGCGCCGATGGCAGCATAGGCAACAGCGAGAACGACGATCAGCGTTGCAACGCGGTTGCGTGCGAAAAGATCAAGCATGATGGGCCTCCGAAGCGCCGAAGGCGAGCCGGGCAATAGCGTCCACCGAGATATTGTCCGAAAGCTCCCCGCCGGACTGGCCGAAGGCCATAACCTCAACGCGGTCGGCAAGCTGCTCGATCTCGTCGAAATCCGACGAGATGAGGATGATCGCGACGCCATCGGCGGCGAGCTTGCGGATGAGATCGTAGATATCGTTGCGCGCCGCCACATCGACGCCGCGGGTCGGCTCGTCGAGGATCAGCACCTTCGGCCGGGCAGACAGGCACTTCGCCAGCAGAACCTTCTGCTGGTTGCCGCCCGAAAGGCCGCGTGCTTCCTGGCCGGGGCCGGTGCACTTGATGCCCATCGAGGACCGGAATGTTTCGAAGACCTTCCGCTCGGCACCGGGGCGCAGGAAGAAGGGCAAGCGATGTACGAGATAGGACGAGACATTCCAGAACAGCGGCGCTTCGAGGAAGAGGCCGTGCTGCTGCCGGTCCTCCGGCAGGTAGACGAGGCCGCGGTCGATGCAGACACGCGGCGAACGCTTCTTTAGCTCCGCGCCGTCGAAGACGACGTTTCCGGCCGACTGGGGACGCAGACCGAACAGCGTTTCGGCAAATTCCGTGCGGCCCGCACCGACAACGCCGGCAAGGCCGAGGATCTCGCCTGCGCGGACATCGAGACTAATATTGCGGAAGCCCTCGCCGCTCAGGCCGCGTACGCTAAGGCGCGGCTGGCCGCCCTGCGAAACCTTGCGGCCGCTGCGATCCTTGCCGGACACCTCCGTGATCTGGACCCGGCTCATCGCATCAATGATCTCGGCATCGCTGTGGTTGTCGAGCGGGCCGGATAGCACGATGACGCCATCACGCAGAACGCTGATCGTGTGGCAGATTTCGCGGATTTCTCGCAGCTTGTGCGAGATGAAGAAGATGCCGACGCCCTGGGCCTGCAACTTGCGCACCCGCTTGAACAGCGCATTCGTCTCGAAGGGCGTCAGCGCGGATGTGGGCTCGTCGAGAATGAGCACACGCGCATCACGCACAAGGCCGCGCAGGATTTCGACAATCTGCCGCTCGGCAATTTCCAGTGCTGCAGCCTGCGCATCGAGATCAAGCGAGACCGCAAGCTCGGCCACAAGCTGCGCGACGCGCGGGCGCAGCGCCCGCGGCGAGGCGGCAAGGCCGAGGCAGATGTTTTCCAAAACGCTCTGGTTGGGCAGGATATGCGCTTCCTGCGGCACCAGATAGAGGCCGAGATTCTGCGCAAGGGCGGGTGAGGCCTGGGTGAGCGGACGGTCGTTGATTTCGATTGCGCCGGAATTGGCCGGAATGACGCCCGACATGATCTTCATGAGGCTCGATTTGCCCGCACCGTTGCCGCCGAGAAGCGCATGCACCTCCCCCGCCTGGAGGGCGAGCGAAACGCCCTTCAGCACCGGGACGGCACCATAGGACTTCCAGATATCTGTCAGCTGCGCGACCCTCCCGGTCGCCGCCTGATCCGTCATTCTGCACCTGTTCATATGTAATCTCCCGAAATCATATGATCATGTTGCAAGATCGCGGTCAACATACTCGCAATGCTCGACGTGACCGAAAACGCATGATGGTGCACTGCGGAATATGATTTATCCGAGAAAAACAATGCATTGTGTGCGAAAATAATTTTTAATCACGAACAACGTTGACGTATCAAAAGTTTCCTTGGTATTCAAATGATCAGCAGATGGCCGAAAGGGCTCGTGATGGCGATGGATATTGGAGAATGGAGTTATGCCGATACGGACGAGGAAATCCTCACGCGCATCGCTTGGTACTATTACAACGACGGGCTGACTCAGAGCGAGATCGGCGAAAAGCTGAACATGTCGCGCATCAAGGTGTCTCGCCTGCTCGAAAGCGGCCGTCGTTCCGGTATCATTCAGGTGCGCATCAACTCGCGTTATCAGGGTTGCCTTACCCTCGAACGGCAGATCAAGGAACGCTACGGGCTGCTCGAGGCCTATGTCGTGCCACAGCTTCCTAATCAGGAACCGAGCGACCGGCTAGGTCAGGCCGCGGCACAGTTCCTGATGCAGCGTCTCCAGACCGATGACCTGCTGGCAGTCGGCTGGGGGGCCACCGTCTCCAACACCATCCAGCGGCTTGGCCATCTCGCCAACGAACGCAATATCGGCCTTGTCAGCCTCACCGGCGGCGTTAGCACCTATGTCGACGGCATGCGCACTGCCAATTGGGGCAGCGGCGTGCATCTGGTGCCAGCACCGCTCGTCGTGCGCGACCCGGACGTGGCGCGAAATCTATCCTCCGAACCGGCCGTCGCGAACCTGCTCGACATGGCGCTCAATGCCACCTACCAGCTCGTCGGCATCGGCGAGCTTTCCGCCGCCTCGACGGTGGTGCGGGCCGGCTATGTTAGCCCCGATGAGGTGGAGCCGCTGCGTCGCAAGGGCGCGGTCGGCGATATCCTCTGCCAGTTCTTCAACGAGCGCGGCGAGGCGCTCGACCTGCCCCTGCACGACCGGGTAATCGGCGTGAAGCTCGCGGGGCTCTCTCGCGCCGATAAGGTCGTGGCCGCGGCCGGCGGCATCCAGAAGGTCCAGGCCATTCACGCAGCGCTGCGCGGAACGTTCGTCGGCATCCTCATCACGGACGAAACGACGGCCGCAGGCCTCCTCGAAATCAAGGACTGAACGTATGACGACGATCTATCTGCTGGCCGTCGATGCCGGCACAGGCAGCGGCCGGGCCGTGATCTTCGACGAGAACGGCAATCAGGTTGCCAGCGCCCAGCGCGAATGGTGGCACCAGACCGATCCGCGCTTTCCCGGCTCGATGGATTTCGACGTGGAGGGCAACTGGGCGCTTCTTTCTCGCGCCATCCGGCAAGCGATAGATGAGGCCGGCATTGCGGCCGCCGACATCCGCGCCGTCAGCGCCACCAGCATGCGCGAGGCTATCGTCGCGTATGATCGCGGCGGACGAGAGATTTGGGCCTGCGCCAATGTCGACAGCCGCGCCGTCAGCGAAGTGCGCGACCTGAAGCGCAATCTTCCGGGCCTCGAAAGTGAGCTTTACACGCAAAGCGGTCAGACCTTCGCGCTCGGCGCACTGCCGCGCCTGCTCTGGCTAAAGCGCAACCTGCCCGATGTCTATGGACGCATTAACAGGATCAGCATGCTTTCCGACTGGGTGCTCGCCCGCCTGTCCGGCGTCATCGCCAGCGATCCGTCGAATGCAGGAACGACTGGCCTCTACAGCCTTTCGGAACGCGATTGGCTGCCGGAAGCGATGGCCAAGGCCGGCATGCGTGACGATATCTTCCCCGAGAGCGTCGAGCCTGGGACGGTGATCGGCCGCGTCACGGAGAGGGCCGCCGACGAGACTGGCCTTGCGCCCGGCACGCCCGTCGTCATGGGCGGCGGCGACTGCCAGTGCGGGGCTGCGGCCATCGGCGTCGTCAAAGAGGGCGACTGCGCCGTGCTCGGCGGCACCTTCTGGCAACAGGTGGTGAATGTTGGCCTTGATGTCTCCGACCCGTCTATGAACCTGCGCATCAATCCGCATGTCGTGACCGGCCTCAACCAAGTCGAAGCGATCAGCTTCTTCGTCGGCATCGTCATGCGCTGGTTCCGCGACAGTTTCGGCGCGGAGGAGGTGGCGGCTGCCGGCCAGGGCGGCGATGCCTACCGGCTGCTGGAGGAAAAGGCGGCGAACGTGCCTGTCGGCGCACACGGCATCATTCCGATCTTTTCCGACGTCATGCATTACGGGAACTGGTATCACGCAGCTCCCTCTCTGCTGAATCTGTCTATCGATCCCGAAAAATCCGGCAAGGCCGCGATCTTTCGCGCCCTTCAGGAGAATGCGGCGATTGTCGCGGCGCGTAATCTCGCGGCCATCTTCAGGCTGTCAGGCAGGACGCCGGAAAAGATCGTCTTTGCCGCCGGTGCATCGAAATCCGCCCATTGGTCACAAATCCTGTCGAGCGCCACCGGCCTTCCGGTCGTCACGCCCGTCGTGAAGGAAGCGACAGCGCTTGGCTGCGCGGCCGCGGCGGCCATCGGCATCGGCTTGCGGCAGGATTTCGTCGAGGCGGCGGATGGCTGGGTGCGCTGGGACAGGCACTTCGAGCCTGATTTCACGCACAAGGCCATCTATGACGAAGCGGGCCGACGTTGGGCGCAGGCCTATGAACTGCAACGCCAGCTCGTCGACGAGTGTATCACCACCGCCATGTGGAAAGCACCGGGCCTTTGACCTTTTCATCGAAGACTTCAACATATAGCAAGGAATAAGACATGCTCATCCAGATGGTCAGCATCAACGTCAAGCCCGGCCATGCTGCGGACTTCCTCGAAGCGTTCCGCATCAATTACGAGGGCACCCGGCAGGAGCGAGGCAATGTGCGTTTTGACGTGCTTCGCAACCCCGAAGACGAAAACAGCTTCACGATCTACGAGGTGTTCACCTCGCCGGAAGCCGTCGACGAGCACCGCAAGACCCCGCACTATCAGGAATGTGTACGCCGGATCGACCCGATCCTCGCGAGCCCGCGGACCAAAACCTTTTTCAATGCCGAAATGGCGGATTTCCTCGGCACCTAAATCAGTAACGGCGCTGGGCACGACAACTTTTCGTCTGGCGCTCCGAGGAATTGTGTGACGAGTTCGCAAGCCTCAAGAGGGGTTTCGATGTGGTGATAACGTTCGCATCAGCTTCCGGAGCGCCGCGCCTGGACAACGTTACCTTCTCGGATGGTCTTGAAAGTCGAGCTCCACGATCCATCGTGCGCTTCGCAGGATGGCGGATCAATATCTCGAGCAGACAGAGAAGCTGAACGAGGGGGCAAGCTTTTACCGCCCCGCGCTGCGTTGAGCGCCGAACGACGGAACCAACGTCCTATCGCAGTCAAAGGACATACCGGCCTTTCCGCTGTGTTTGCTGTCCTGCGGGTTGACGGAAATTCGTAGACGCGGGCGCCTGTTCCCATCTCTTCATGGAGGCGGATAGTGATGGCATCGCAGCAGTCATTCAACGATCAAAAAGGCAGGAAGCGCAGGGCGCAGTGTGTTTTTGGCGCGGCGAGCGAGGCCATCAGCGAGGCATGGCTCTGGCAGTCGAGTTGCGGCCGGGTAGAGTGGATGGCTCTAGAAACTGGCCAAAGCAAACGACGGCAACGCGTTCGCCCGTTGTCTTGGCAATGTACATATACTCGTCGGCACGTTCGACATAGCTCTGCGGAGTATCGTTCTCCTGGAGAAATGTAACGCCGACGGCTGCGCCCGTGAACGTAACCTGACCGCCCAACGGAATCGGCTTGAAGATACGCTCCATGGTTTTCTGCAGGTAAAACTGAAGATCGCCCGCGAGCTTGCGGTCGATGTCGAGCATGACGACGAATTCGTCGCCACCTATCCGTGCGATGAAATCTGTTGCGCGGAAGTTCTCACGCAGTCGTCTGGCGATAATCCTCAAAACCTCGTCGCCCGCTGAGTGTCCGAGCGTGTCGTTGACGACCTTGAACTTATTCAGGTCAATATAGGCGAGGGCGAGCTTTCTGTCGTTCTGCAGGTTGCGCGCGACAGCTTCCGCCAGCGCTTCGTCGAAACTGGCCCGATTGGGAAGCCCCGACAGAGCGTCGGTGCGTGCCGAGGTCTTCAGGGCACTTTCGATTTCACGCTGCTGCCTGACCCGTGCGGAGACGTCTATGATCACTTCCACGTCAAACGGCGTCCCGTCGATCACGGTTCGCTGTGCGGAGATCAAAGTCGGAATGACGGTACCGTCTGCATAGGCGATATCGACCTCTTCGAGTTCATATGCACCGTTCGTGGCGAGGAGATGATGTCGCCTATCACGGGCAGGGTTGTCGATCGCAGCGCCTTCCGACGTCAGCTTCTTGCCGCGGATGTCGTCCCATTTTAGCCCGGTCAGGCGAAGATATGCATCATTCACTTTTAGGTAGCTGGATGTTTTGGTATCGCTCGTCGTGATTGACATCGCTATCGGAGCAAATTCAAACATCCTCATGAGCATTGATACAAAGAGCGTTTCCGGCAGAACGTCCGGTATCCCTGGATTTGGAGCATCGGCGGGAGTCACGGGTTCCCCTGCTAAGATTTCGTTGCGCGAAAGTTCGTGAAATTTTGCGATAGTCGCTTCAAGGCGCTCCTGGACGGCCACTTCGCTGATCAGCCCATACCATTTGACGATATCCCCTCCGGCGTCGCGGTGCGGGCGCGCTCGGCTCAGCATCCATTGCCATGTCTCGTCGTTCAACCGCATCCGGAACATTGTTTCAAACGGTTTTCCCGTGGGCAGCCATGCGAGCCATTCCTGTCTGACCCGTTGCCGATCGTCGGGGTGCATGCGGCCCTGCCAATCTGCGATGCGACCGTCGAGATCTCTAATGGAGCCATCAGGCGTCGGCCCCATGTAATTGACGGTGCCGTGCGCATCGGTCGACCAGGTGATGTTCGGGCTCAGTTCGATCGACCATCGCGCGTGATCTTCCGTTTCTTTCAGCGCTGTCTCAATCAGTTTTCGGTCCGTGATATCGATCGCTGTGACCGATATGCCGATCGCATGGCCAGCGTCGTCATCAACGCGTTGATGGATGGTCAGAAATGCGTTCGCCGTTCCAGCCATCTTGAACTCGTCCACGACCATCGTCTCGCCGTCGAGGATGCGCCGCAGGTCTTCGGTCAGATAACGGGCTTCCCGATCTGGCATAAAGCGGTCGATCGGCTGGCCCACCATTTGGGCTGGACACGAGCCAAGCATCTCGGCATAGCGCTGGTTCACGCTGATATACCGCAGATCGGTGTCGAGATAACAAAGGCCTATTGGGGCCGCCCTGTACAACGCGTCCAGCTGATGAACCCGCTGGAGAAGAGAACTATGCACCCGCGGCGAGAACGGCTGTTGCGGTTGCGATGCCAATAACTGCTTGGTTTGCAACGCGTCCAGCGGTTTCCCAAACAGCCAGCCCTGTCCGATGTCACATCCGAGCCGCCGGAGAATGATGGCCTGCTGCTCCGTTTCTACGCCTTCGGCCACGACCGTCATGCCAAGGCTCTGACCGAGGCTTATCACGGAGGCGATGATCTTTCGGCTGTCGCTGTCCTCTTCCAGCGTCTGGACGAAACTCATGTCGATCTTCAACTTGTCGAACGGGAAGGCGTGGAGCTGCGTTAAGCTCGCAAAACCGGTCCCAAAGTCGTCGAGCGCGAGACCTATGCCTTTTGCCTTGAGTTGAGCAATCGTCTGGTGAACATTTTCATCGTCTTCCAGAAGTGCGCTCTCGGTGATCTCGATATGAATCCGCCTCAGCGGAAAGCCGGTGGAGGCGATGGCTGTAATCAAGAAGTCTGATAGGTCGCGGCTCCTGAATTGAATTGGGGAGAGATTGATGGCAAGGACGAAGGACCCTGGCCATGTCACAGCGTGACGGCAGGCATCGAGTATCATTTTCTGTGTCAGTGCGTCGATCAAACCCTTCGCTTCGGCGTAGGGCACGAACTCGCAGGGTGGGATAGCGCCAGCGACCGGGTCGGTCCAGCGAGCTAGGACCTCGAACCCGATGATCGCGTTGTTTTGGAGATCGACAAGAGGCTGGAAGGCCGGCCAGACCGCTGGGGTCCGCAACGCCTGCTCCAAGCCCCGAAGACTTGAGATTTTCGTGGTAGCCATGACCGACTTTTCTTCGGTCTTCTCCCGTCCGCCAGGCTTCAAGCACCCCGGACGCGTGTATCTTCGACGCGCAAACATGGCTTCACCCCGATCATCAGCCGAAGCATGCCGAACAATATTTAAAATAATATGAGGGCCTTCTTCAAACGAGTTCGTCAGCCCCGCTCAGACGTGTCGAATTAAAGCAAGATCTGCATCAGATCTTGGGCAAGTTGCCGAAGGGCGCTTTTGGTCAAACTTTTTGCAAGCGATGATTTACGCGACGAATCTGATTCCGCGCGGTAGTGCGGAAAGAGAGCGTTTGTGGCCGTATTCCAACGTCGACAGTACGTCCCGGGAGGCGTCTATAAATCTCTGTACTATTCGATCTACAAATTTATGTCTTGTTTAAACTGCAAGACATCGACGTGGCCGGTCCAGAAAGACCTGCTGGAAATCGTCAGAACCGGGGCTGCGGCTCGATACTTCTTCCCCGTTAAGCTTTTGGAACCATCTCGCGCATGTCTCTCACTTTTGTCCGAAGCGTAAAAACGATGCCGTCGACACGGTAATCGATCCTGGCCTCTCCACCCACAGATGAGGTCAGTGCTTTCTGGATCATGCGGGACCCGAACCCTGAGCTGGTCGGCACCCTTACCTGTGGGCCACCGGCCTCCTCCCAAGTAAGATTGAAAGTCTCTTCGCTGACAGACCAGCTGACCTCGATCCAACCGTTGTCGGTGGACAAAGCACCGTACTTCACAGCGTTGGTGGAGAGCTCATGCAGGGCGAGGGTTAGAGCGCTGCTCGCGCGGTGCGACACGTCTAGGTCAGGTCCAGACAGACGGATCCGTCCGTCGGCGTTGAACGGGCTGACAGCCTGGTCCACCACGTTCCTCAAACCTGCGATATCCCGCTGCCTACCGGTCAGGATCTCATGGGCACCGCTGAGTGCCCGGATGCGCTCGGCCACCGTGTCGCGCATGTCACACGCGGGAACAGTCGTTCTTAGCGACTGGCTGACAATTGAGCCCACAGTGGCGAGAATGTTCTTAATACGATGCCCCATTTCCCGGTTCACAAGGTCGCGGTAGGCTTCATCCTCACGTCGCTTGGTGATGTCGATGGAGATGCCGCTCATCATGAGCGGTACTCCCTTATCGCTGAACCGTGTCTCCGCCCGCATCTCGACCCAATGCAGAGAGCCGTCTGGCCATATCACCCGGTATTCGATGTGGAAATTGCCGTCCGTCGCTAGGGCTGCATTGAACGTATCCTGCCATCTCTGGCGATCATCGGGATAAATAATCTCCTGTAAGTCGGTGAAAGTCAGTGTTTCGGCCGCACCCATTCCAAAGTTCGCCTTGCACAGCGCCGATGACACAAGCCGTTCGTTGGGCACGTCGAAGGTCCAGATGCCGAGGCCACCCGCCTGAAGGGTAAAATGCAGTCGCTGCTCACTGGCGGTTAGGTCGGCAATACGCTGCTGTATACCCTCTTCCAGCATATCTCGGCCGGTCAGATAGCCTGCGGTGCGTTCACGGGTGACGTCGAGCTGTGACGCAAAATAGTAGGTCAGCTCGCCTCTGTCGAACACCGGCGAGACAAGCAGGCGGTTCCAGAACAGGCTGCCATCCTTGCGGTAGTTCAGCAGGTCGACTTCGATCGGGATACGGTTCTTGATCGCCTGACGGACACGATCGACATCGTCCAAGTTTGTGCCGGGCCCTTGCAGGAAGCGACAGTTCTGGCCCAGCGTCTCTTCGCGGCTGTATCCAGTCATTCGCGTGAATGCTTCATTGACGAAGACAATCGGGTTATTGGGCACGCGCGGATCGGTGATGACCATAGGCATGCGCGTAGCACGCATGGCAGCGGCGAACGGATCGGATCCGGTATAGGCGCTGTGGATCTCGCGATTAAGCCGCTGCTCTTCGGATGTTATTGGCATGATGCCTCTTCTAGAACCCCTACGCGCGGGGCGGGTTCGCGCATTGTTCGCGGCTTAGTACAGTTTACCGTAGATGACGATTAAATATGCATAGTGGCAGGGATAACGCATTCAATAAGCGCGGACGCTCCTCATAGTTGTCCAGCAGCACGGATTTCGGTCTGTCCTAGGGCAACGGGTGCTGCCGGGTTCTCTGCTTGAGCGGCTCCGGCTTTCTTCCGTCCGGCAGCAGAACCTGCAGGCGGTCGTAAACCACGTCTGCCGAAAAAGGCTTGCGTAGGAAGACCGCGTTCGCTGGCATCAACCCCGGGTCTGGGTTGGCAAGGCCCGATGCGACAAGTATACCAATATCTGGCCAGCGCTCGGCGGTCAGCCTTGCCAGCGCAAACCCGTCGCGTTCGCCGTTCATCTGCACGTCGGTGAACAACAGCACGATTTCGCCGTGGTACTCCTCCAGCAAGCACTCTGCATCGTTGACGTTCTGGGCTTCCAATGACCGAAACCCGGCATCCTCAAGGATGTCGGCTGCGTCCATTAACAGCAGGGCGTCGTCATCGACGACAAGTGCGTAAGGTCTACGGTCGTCAAGAGTGCTCATGGCCGGGTAATGCGAACACCCTAAAAAAGTTGCCATGTGCGAGAAGGTTTTCAGCGTTGTACGCATCGAGATCGACAGTAACAGCGTCGAGAAAATTATCCGGCCGATTGCCCTCAATCGCAAGAACGCACTCTTCGCAGGACATGACGCTGGGGCAGGGAACTGGGCGACCATCGCCTCGTTCGTTGAGACCTGCAAACTGAATGCCGTCGATCCTTTGGCCTTTTTGACTGCCAGGCTCACTGCCATCGTCAAAGGCCACAAGCAGAGCCGGATCGATCAGTCACCACCCTGGAATTACAAAGCCAACTAACGGTTCGGGCGAATGCATTAGCCCAAAAGGTTACGAAATAGGGCTTGTCAGCGTCTGTCTTCGCTTGCTGGTTGAATTGCCTGTTCGTTGTCATTACGGAAGATGCTGTTGAACAGCGCTTAGGGCGCGAAAAAGCTGATGCTGGGGGCCTCAGTCGGCTTCCCGATTACTATGTTTTTTGCTCTTGGTCAGTCATGCCTTACTGAGCAATGGTTACTGCTGTTGTTTTATTGCAGCCAGACATCGAAAGAAACATTGGCCAATCGAAGACCCTACAACCAACGTTTGAACACGACGCTCGCATTGACCCCGCCAAAGCCGAATCCGTTCGAAATGGCGTAATTCATCAAATGCGGACGCGCTTGTTTTGCAACGATATCGATCCTGTTGCTTACAGGGTCGGGCGCATTCAAGTTGAGCGTCGGAGGTGCGATTTGCTCGTTAAGTGCCATGATCGTAAAGATCGCTTCCAGACCGCCGGCTGCTCCAAGCAGGTGACCGGTCGCCGATTTCGTGCCACTCACAGCGAGGCCCGATCCCGTGCCAAACACCGATCTGATCGCTTCGATCTCGCCGCGATCCCCGACCGGAGTGGAGGTCGCATGCGCATTGAGATGCTGGATCTCTTTCGGTGCGATGCCCGCCTGCTTGATGGCGATCTGCATCGCGCGGGCAGCTCCAGAACCGTCTTCCGGACCCGAGGTGATGTGATGGGCATCGGCCGTCGTGCCGTAACCGACAAGTTCCGCAAGCGGCTCTGCACCGCGCGCCAATGCATGGCTCAGGGCTTCGATGACCAAGATGCCAGCACCTTCGCCCATGACAAAACCGTCGCGCAGAATGTCAAAGGGACGCGATGCAAGCTCCGGCGTATCGTTGAAGCCTGCGGACAGAGACCGTGCAGCTGCGAAACCGCCGAGGCTGACGGTGTTGATGCAGGCTTCAGTCCCGCCGCAGACCGCGATGTCGGCCTCGCCAGACCGGATAAGGCGTGCGGCATCACCGATGGCCTGAACACCCGCAGCGCAAGCCGTCACCGGCGCACCCAGCGGACCTTTAAAGCTATAACGGATGGAGACCTGGCCGGCCGCCAGATTAACCAGAAACGAGGGGATCGTAAATGGCGACAGACGCCGCGGTCCTTTCTGATCGACGGTCCTGACTGCCTCGGTAATCGCTGGGAAGCCCCCGATCCCGGAGGCTATGATGGTTGCCGTCCTCATGCGATCGTCTTCGGACGCGGGCTTCCATCTAGCCTGTGCCAAGGCTTCGTCAGCTGCGGCGAGCGCCAGAAGGATGAAGCGGTCCACTTTGCGCTGATCTTTCCGCGCGAGGACGAGGTCGGGGTTGAAGCCGCCTTCTGGATCGTCTTCGATCGACGGGACGACGCCGCCGACCTTGGCAGGCAGATCGCCGACGATTTCCTCCGGTAGGCGGCGGATGCCCGATTGACCGGCCAACAGTCGAGCCCAGGAACTGGAGACGCTGGCACCGAGCGGGCTCACTGCTCCCATGCCTGTGACGACGATACGACGCATGATGATTTCACCTGTTCACTTTGCAAAAGAGACTGCTGGCGCCAGACCTATTCGGTCGAAGCCAGACGCTTCACCTCGTTCGATGCAGCTTCCAGAACACGATTGGACATTGCTTCGTCCGTCATGATCCGCGAAAGCGTGACCGCACCGACCATCAGTCACAGCACGACCATGGCCTTTTCTGCTGGTCTCTCCCCGATGGCCTGCTGACAAATAGAGATCAACGACTGCCTCAAGTGGAATTTTGCTAGAGGGCGGCAACGGACGACCAGCGGCGCGTTGCGCTCTCCATCGCGCGCCGCGAGGCGAGTGCCGCAAGATCGTCCTTTGAGTCGAACTGCTTGTAGAAGCCGCCTTGGGTAAGGCCTGCTCCCCTCATCAGATCCTTCAGGCCGATCCCATCAAAACCGTGCTCGCGAAAGAGACGGCTAGCCGCGTTGATCACTGCTTCCCGGTTGGCTTCGGCCTGGACGCGACTGACCCTCATCGTGCTCTCCTCTTAGATTTCATTTGACATCTATATTCTTTTTAGAGTTAGAGTGCAATCTATTCCAAGTACGTCGACCGTCAAGAAGGGTCAGCACATGAAAACTAAGTTTTTCCTCGCCACGGCGGCGATCGTCGCAGGTGCCGCGACGGCAGCAGTTGTGTTCTGGCCGACGGAAAAAGTGTCGGCAGCCGCAGATCCGAGGACCGCCGTTCCGCTTGTCAGTGTTGTAAAGGTCAGGACGCCCGATAGCGTTTTGCGCAGCTTTACTGGAACGATTGCCGCACGTGTTCAGAGCGATCTCGGCTTCAGGGTTCCGGGCAAGATCGTTGAGCGGCTCGTCAATCTCGGCGAGGACGTCAAGGCTGGACAGCCGCTGATGAAGATAGACGGAACCGATCTGCGTCTTGCGCTGTCGGCAAAGCGCAACGCGGTCGCAGCCGCGCAGGCGACTTATGTGCAGGCTGTCAGCGACGAGAAGCGTTTTGCAGCGCTGGTCAAGACCAATGCCGCATCGACACAGCAATATGAGAGAGCCAAAGCAGTGCTCGACACCGCTACGGCACAGCTTGCTGCGGCAAAGGCTGACGCGACGGTGGCCGAGAACGAGGCGATGTATACAATTCTTCTGGCCGACGCTGACGGCACCATTGTCGAAACTTTGGGTGAGCCGGGGCAAGTAGTGGCTGCTGGCCAGACCGTCGTTAAGATAGCCAAATCCGGCGCGCGCGAGGCCTTGGTCTGGATGCCGGAAAACCTCAGACCTAAGCCGGGTGTTATCGCTCAGGCGAGCATCTACGGTCGGGACGCTGACGACAACGCGGTTCTCCGCCAAATCTCCGCCTCCGCCGACTCCCAGACACGCACCTATGAGACGCGATGGGTGTTGCAAGGTACTGCTGCCGACGCGCCGCTTGGTGCGACCGTCACCATCAAGATCGCCAACAAGGAAGCGCTCGCCCATGCCGAGATACCGGTCGGTGCCATTCTCGACGATGGGGATCGCACAGGAACCTGGGTCGTGGATGAGAAGACCTCGAGCGTTCATTTCCGTCCATTGAAACTCGAACGGTTGAGCGAGGACGCGGCGATCGTCTCGGGCTTAAAGGCGGGAGAAGTGGTTGTCGCGCTCGGCGCCCATCTCCTGACCGATGGCGAGAAAATTCGCACCAGCGTCGAAAAAGCAGAGGCGGCGAACTGATGAGCTTCAATCTCTCCGCGCTCGCCGTTCGCGAGCGGGCAGTCACTCTGTTCTTTATCGTTCTCCTGGCGGCCGCTGGCGTTTATGCCTTTTTGAGCCTGGGGCGCGCGGAAGATCCGTCCTTCACCATCAAGACTATGACGGTGACGTCCGTCTGGCCCGGTGCGACCGCCCGTGAAATGCAAGACCTCGTCGCCGAACCGCTGGAAAAGCGCATTCAGGAACTGACATGGTATGATCGCGTCGAGACAACCACGCGTCCCGGCTACGCATATTTGACCGTGACACTGAGGGACGACACACCCGCCAGTTCGGTCGAGGAAGAGTTCTATCAGGCGCGCAAGAAACTAGGCGACGAGGCGCGAAACCTGCCCCCGGGTGTGTTTGGGCCGTTCGTTAACGATGAATACTCCGACGTCAGTTTCGGCCTTTATGCCCTTAAGGCCAAGGGCATGCCGATGCGCGATCTGGTGCGTCAGGCCGAAACCATCCGACAGGACCTCCTTCATGTCTCCGGTGTTAAGAAGATCAACATTCTCGGCGAACGCCCCGAGCAGATCTTTGTCGAATTCTCCTTTGCCAAGCTCGCGACACTCGGTGTCTCGGCCCAGAACATCGCTGCTGCGCTCCAGAACCAGAACACTGTCACGCCAGCCGGCTCGATCGATACGCGGGGGCCGCAGGTGTTTATCCGGTTCGATGGTGCCTACAGCAATATCCAGGCCATCGCCGACACACCGATCGTCGCCGGCGGTCGCACCCTGAAACTATCCGATTTCGCCGACATTCGTCGCGGATACGAAGACCCTGCGACTTACGTCATCCGCCACAACGGCGAGCCCGCCATCATGCTCGGTGCTGTCATGCAGGCGGGATGGAACGGTCTCGAACTCGGCAAGGCACTTGAGGAACGCTCGGCGACAATCGCGCACTCCCTTCCGCTTGGTATGACACTCGAGAAAGTCAGCGATCAGGCCGTGAACATCCAGGAAGCCGTCGGCGAATTCATGCTCAAATTCGCCATGGCTCTCGGCGTCGTGCTGTTCGTCAGCCTTATCGCGCTCGGTTGGCGCGTCGGTATCGTCGTCGCCCTTGCTGTGCCGCTGACGCTCGCCGTCGTCTTCCTGATCATGTTGGAAACTGGCCGCTTCTTCGACCGCATCACGCTCGGCGCGCTCATCCTCGCGCTCGGGCTCCTCGTCGACGACGCCATCATCGCCATTGAGGTGATGGTGGTGAAGATGGAGGAGGGCATGGACCGCATCAAGGCCGCCGCCTATGCCTGGAGCCATACGGCAGCACCTATGCTTTCGGGTACGCTCGTCACCATCATCGGCCTGATGCCCGTTGGTTTCGCCAAGTCGACCGCCGGCGAATATGCCGGCAACATCTTTTGGGTCGTCGGGTTCGCGTTGATCGTATCCTGGATTATCGCGGTGGTGTTTACGCCATACCTCGGCGTCAAGATGCTGCCCGAGATCAGGCCGGTCAACGGCGGCCACCAGGCCATCTATGGCACGCCGAACTACCAGCGCCTACGGTCAGTCATCAAGTTTGCGGTCCGCCACAAATTCCTGACCTGCGCCGCCGTTGTCGTCATCATGGGATTGTCGGTGGTCGGAATGGGCAACGTCAAACAGCAGTTCTTTCCCACCTCGGACCGTCCTGAGATCCTCGTTGAGGTTCGCTTGCCCGAGGGCACCAGCATCGAAACCACTACGGCAACTGTCGAAAAGCTGGAAAAGTGGATGAAACAGCAGCCGGAATCCAAGATCGTCACCAGCTATATCGGACAGGGCGCCCCACGCTTCTTCTTTGCCATGGCACCGGAACTGCCGGATCCCGCCTTTGCCAAGATCGTTACACTGACGCCCGATGCCCATGCTCGAGAAGAGCTCAAGCACCGCCTCCGCGCTGCCATCGCAGAAGGCCTCGCGCCGGAAGCGTCCGTTCGGGTTACCCAGCTCGTCTTCGGTCCCTACACGCCTTTTCCGGTCGAGTTCCGCATTATGGGACCCGATCCGAAAAAGCTCTACAAGATCTCCGAACAGGCACTCGCCGTCATGAACACCGTGCCGGACGTTCGCCAAGCCAATCGCGACTGGGGCAACCGCACGCCGGTGGTCCGGTTCATACCCGACCAGGAAAGACTGAACCAAATTGGCCTCTCCCCGGCCGAAGCGGCACAGCAAATCCAGCTTCTCTTGTCGGGCGTGCCGATCACCCAGGTTCGAGAGAACATCCGCAACGTTCCGGTGGTGGCACGCAGCGGCGGCGAAATTCGCCTCGATCCTTCGCGACTTGGCGATTTCTCCCTGATAAGCAGGGATGGGCGCGCCGTGCCGCTTGACCAGATCGGCCACACCGAGGTGACGTTCGAAGAGCCGATCATGAAGCGCCGTGACCGCACGTCGGTCATTACCGTCCGCTCGGATATCAACGAGGCAACGCAGCCGCCGGAGGTCTCGCAAGCTGTGATAACGGCCCTCCAGCCGCTGATTGCTTCTCTTCCTGTCGGCTACCGGATCGAGATGGGTGGCAATATCGAGGAATCCCTCAAAGCGAACGTCGCCCTCGTCAAGGTCTTCCCTCTGATGATCGCAGCAACGCTGATCGTGATCATTCTTCAGGTTCGCAGCCTCTCGACCATGACCATGGTCATGCTGACCGCTCCCCTCGGCCTTGCCGGTGCAGTGCCAGCACTTCTGCTGTTCAATCAGCCCTTCGGCTTCAATGCCATTCTGGGATTGATTGGGCTCGCCGGAATTCTCATGCGAAACACGCTTATCTTGACGGAGCAGATCAAGGACAACAAGGCGGCAGGTCTCGATGATTATCACGCGGTGATCGAAGCGACGGTACAACGAACCCGCCCGGTCATCCTGACGGCTCTTGCCGCCGTCCTCGCGTTCATCCCGTTAACCCATTCGGTCTTCTGGGGGTCGATGGCCTACACACTGATCGGCGGCACGGCGGTCGGAACCTTGATGATCCTGCTCTTCCTGCCGGCACTCTATGCCGCCTGGTTCCGGATCAAGCCGACCGAAGATAGCGCGATGCACCATGACCATGAGCACTCGCAGAATGACAAGAGCCTGGAACCCGACATGCGTTTCGCAGCAGAGTAGTCGATAGGCTCAGACATCGACCGTGAGGTTCTAAAATAGAGCCAGGTCCCAACTTACCCCGGCTACGCCGGGGTAGAGGCACTTACGGCCAGACGAAATAACAGGAGCAACATGTCACCGATCGTATCCATCTTCAAAAACCCGCCTGACGGCGGCCGGGGCTTCCATCGCGATATCCGTGTGCGATGGGCGCTTGAGGAAGTCGGTCAGCCTTATCAACTGCGATTGCTGACGTTCTCCGAAATGCGCCATCTAGAATACCGACAACTTCATCCGTTCGGACAAATGCCGACCTATGAGGACGGGGACTTGGCGTTGTTCGAGTCAGGCGCAATCGTTCATCACATCGCGCAGCAGTATCCGGGCTTGCTGCCAACCGATCGCAACAGCCGGTCGCGCGCGGTCATGTGGATGTTTGCGGCGCTGGACACGGTCGAGCCCGCGATCTCGTCAGGAAGCGTCTCGCATGTGCAACAGCGAATCCATCAACTATCGACGGCGCTTGGTGACAACGAGTGGCTCGACGGAGACTTCAGCGCCGGTGACCTCCTGATGGTCACGGTGCTGCGCGTGCTGCGTGGAGCTAACCTGCTCGAAGCCAACTCGATGCTTAACAGCTACGTCGAACGCGCCGAGAAGCGCCCGGCGTTTCAGAGGGCGTTGAGGACGTCCTCGAACCATGTTCGCTCGCCTTGAGGGCCAGAACCTGCATGCGGGGCAAGTCAATCGCCTTTTTTCAATCGAACATATGAAGGCGCTATCCATGTCATCGCAAATCAAGCGGATTTTCGTCATCGGCGCCACCGGGGCGCAAGGTACGTTTGTCGTGCGAGGACTGGTCGCGGATGGAAAATACAAGGTCCTGGCCCTTACCCGAGATTTGGCGTCAGAACGGGCGCAACAGCTGCAGGCGATGGGCAACGTAACTCTGCTCGAGGGTTCATTCGCAGATGAATCGATCCTTAGATCAGCCTTTCGCGCACGCGATGAGGCATTCGTCAACATCGACGGATTCAACACCGTGGAGAAGATAGAAACTTTCCTCGCAATAACGACATATGAGATTGCGGTTGAGGAGAGCGGCAAGTTTTATGTCTACGGAAACCGAGACTATATCCTGGAAAAGTCGGGATACTATTCCCGCTTCCGCACTGGTCATTACGATGGCAAACGCCGCGTCGCCGAATGGATCCTGTCGCAAAACAGATCCAATGCCCATAGAATGAACGGCGCGGTCTTTAGAGCCGGCCCGCCTATGGAGATAGCATTCTCGCCCTTCACACCAATGACACCCCTGACCGAGGATGGTGTGGTGACCTGGAGGGTGCCTCTAGGTCAGGGGCCCGTCGTCCATGTCTCACTGAAAGGCCGCTGGCTCTTCGATAACTCGGAACGGTCTGTGGGAACGGACCTTGAGGTTGCGATCGAACACGTGCGCTACGACGTACTAGCGGCAGCATTCGAGCGTATGACCGAGACACTCGGCGCGCTGTTTCGACACCGACGTCGATCAGTATCTAGGCGGTGCCCTCAGGAACGCGGCAGACCAACCGGCCAGCTACAATGCGGATCACGTCGACAGAAGTACGATGAGTTTCCGAGACAATTTCACCGGATTTTGGAATATGTGGAACATGACACCATCACACGCGATGGCCGGCCGCTCGGTGAAATCCATCCAAACAGACTGAGAACAACAGAGAAATGGCTAGGGCGGTATGAGGATGGTGCGCGTCTTACAACAGGCTTTCACTCTGGGACAAGCTCCAGCCAGCGACACTGAAATAGCTTCTCGATTCTGAAAAGCAGCGAAGACCGGCAGCGAGGTCACCTTGGCGGCCCCTAATCCGCGTACGATCCCTATATCGAAAGTGTGCATTGGATGACCGAGGGAGCGAAAACTGATGAGGGCGAGACCAGAGACCTTATTCTTGACCAAGCTGAAGCGCTCATCCGCCACATCGGGCGCAAGAAAACCAATGTCGAGGACATAGGCAAAAAGCTTGGCATGAGTCGCGCCAACATCTATCGCTTCTTCCCCACCAGGGCGGCAATCGATCGAGGTGTCTATGCACGGCATACCAGTCAGGCCCTGTCAGCTGCGCTTATGCAATCGGAAACGCTCAGCCAAGCGTCTGCACGGCTCGCGGCCCTTCTCAAAGACCTTCATAGGCGCATACGGGATGACGCCACGCATGCACCAAACGTCCATGCGCTCTGCGTCGCAGCGTATCTGGAAGACTGGCCCGAAGCGCAGCGATATGTTCAGCGGTTGACAGACGCGATTGAGAATATCCTTCGGGATGCCCAGACTCCCGCTAAGCTAGCGTTGGATCGACGCAGCGCAGCTCGTGCCGTTGTCGACGCGATGACGTCATTCCTGAACCCAGGCCTAGTCGAGCAACGTCTGCAGGGTGACCAGGAAATTGATAACGCACTGCATTTGCAAATTGTATTTGTATTGTGTGCGTTAGGGATGAAGGACTAGCCCGCCCGCATATGCAACGAATTCGGCAAATCACTCAGTCATACGGCGATGTCACGTTGTTCGCCTGAGCCCGACAGGGGTTGTCGATGAACTTACGCAATTGCGCCGATTAACTCTTCCCAATGCGCGATTGCGCGGATGCGATGGGTATGGGTGGCGAGAGCTGAGCGTTTGTGGTGTGGCGTCACGGAGGGATTTTGACGGCTGCAAAGTCCTAGCAAAACGTTGCAAGCTTCGGGCGGATTAGAAGCCCTTGCATCATCCACTTTCGTTTACGAAGCGGTAGGTCAATTTTCCGCGCGATTGTTCAGCTCTTTATGCGATCGATGTTAGACCGGAGGCATCACGTCGGGGTTTGCCGCTCCATATGAGCGCTGCTTGTCGGTAATGATCCGGTTCGGCGTGGGGCCCTGCTTCTTCACTAGTCTGACGAGCAATCGCTTAGCATTTTTTGTGTCGCGCCGAGCCTGCACTGTTTTGTCAAGAAGGCACCTGGCCTGATCGACGACTCGCCAAGACCAGTGTTTCCGGCAGCATATGGAAGCAACCACTTCGTCTAGAGTGCGTCCTGTTCAATCCGGGTCATACCCGCAGCATTTGAAGAGGTTGGCACATTCCTGCGGCTCGAATAGCATGACGATCTGGCCAACGGTATTCCACAAGCCCTAGACCGTTCGCTCGGCTTTGGCGCGCAAGACAGCCATTAGCTTTGCGAACGATACTCGATGGGGTTGAATTCCGAGCTGTAGGAGGAAGGTAGAGGAACCGGCGTCCCGCAGCTTCGATTGCGCGACGCACCTCCTCCGCCCTGTGTGCTCGCAGATTGTCCATGATGATGATGTCGCCCGGTGCCAATGTTGGAATGAGAACCTGTTGCACATAGGCCTGGAATGCGACCCCGTTCATGCACCGTCCAAGACCATGGGCGCGGTTATGCCGGATAGCCTGAGCGCTCCGGTAAACGTCGTCGTCTTCCAGTGCCCGTGTGGGATCGGGGAGCGGCATCGTTCTCCACGAATGGCTCGTCCGCGAAGCCGTGACATCTTCGTGCTCAGGCCTGTTTCATCGAAGAAGACGAGGCGTGCCGGATCGAACTCGAGCTGGCTATCAAACCAGTCCTGGTGACGCTTCAGAAGATCGGGGCGCTCCTGCTCCAGTGCATGTGCGGTCTGTTTTAAGTCCAGCCGCGCCTTCGCAGCCAGACATCGAGCGCGCTATGGCCAATGAAGACGGCTCTCTCCTTATGCAATTGCAGGACCATCTCCTTGAGGGTAACCTTTTGCCTCTTCGATCATGCTGACGATGAAGTCCTCGTGGGCATCAAGGCGCGAGCCACCGCGTCGGCCTTGTTTCCCAAGTGTCAGCCGACCAGCCCGTGCACTCGCAATCCAGGTGATGCCTGTTGGAATCCCGATCCCAAATCGGGCCGCTGCTGACCGCGCCGACATGCCACCCCGCGACGCAGCCAGCACGCGGCACCGCAGATCATCGCTAAAAGCTCGGGGCATTTTGCCTCAGACCAAATCACCAGTCGGAGCGATGCAATCAGAATTTGGCAGCCACGGGAATCCTCAAAACGATTCCCCGTTCAACGGATACGCTCTGATCTTGGGTGGCCGCAGGTATTGTCGCGATCGGGGTATCGCTTCCCTGATGCGAGACGTCAATTAGTCATGACGTCCTCAAATGATGATTTTGTTCCTACCAGCGTCCTCTTCCCCGTCCAGAGCCCTTCAACTCGGGACTCGCGCGGTCAGGACCGCAACCGCGCGTTTCGTTTCCCCGGTCGTCAGCTGTGTTTCGCGCTGACGTTGTCGCTTTCCTCGGGCGCACCGCGGGCCTTGCTGATCAGGCGTGCCTTTACCGCGTCAGGCAACAGTCCCTGAGCCATTTGCAGCAGCTTGTTGTTGGCTCCGACGATGCTTTGTGCAGCGTTATCCTCCAAAGCATCCACGGCAGCTTTCGCCACGTCCTCGGGCTGGTCAATGCCAACGGCATCAAGAAGCCCGCGACGCTCACCGTGCCCGTCACCGTCGAGATTGGTTTGCGTGACACCAGGCACGATGCAGGCCACCCGCACGCCCGTGTCGTGATTCTCCTCCCGAACCGCTTGCGACCACGACAGCATGAACGCTTTGCTGGCAGCGTACATGGCGGTGAAGGGAACGGGATTGTAGCAGGCCGTAGAGCAGACGTTGAGGATTCCACCGTATCCACGCTCAACCATAGGAGGAAGGAAACGCAACGAAAGGTCGATAACCGCTCGGACCATCAGGTCAACGGTCAGGAGCGAAATGTCGTTCTCCTTGTTCATGGCGAACTTTTGCTTGCGGGCGATTCCTGCGTCGTTGACGAGGATGTCGACCTGCCAGCCCCAGGACTCGATCTGTCGCTGAACCTCGGCAGGAGAATCGTGCTTCGACAGGTCGATGCTGAGTGTGCGCACGTCAACGCTGTCGCTCGATTGGCGCATCTCGAAGGCGGCGTGTTCCAGCTTCTCCGCGTCCTGCGCAACAATAACGATTTGCCTGACGCCGCGCGCAATGAGTTCGGTGGCGATAGCACGGCCAATGCCCGAGCTGCCGCCGGTAACGAGGGCTGTCGACTGGGCGTAGCTGATGTCCTTGAGATCCATGATGCCTTCTCCTGTTTCAGATCGACGACCGCGGCCTCACTGTTAGGCATGAGGCCGCGAGGAGGCGTTCGGAACCGCCTCCGGTTTCGTCGGGAATAAATGAGCTAATGTAGGCTCCGCGGTGGAGCTTAAATCAGGACATAGAGACGGTTACGAATTCTTCAATCCATAATTTTTAACGTGATGGAAATCGTAACTTTCCGCTGATGTCGTCTTTGGAATGCTTGTCGAGTGAGCGTTGGCGCTGTACCTGGTTACTCGATGTCTTCTCCGCCCCTCCCAGGCCAGCGTGGCCCCGCCGACCACACCATGCACTCGCGCATTATAGCCGTCGCTCACGCCCGGTTCCGCTCGCACGGCTTCGCGGCGACAAGCGTGTCTGACATCGCGGCCGACCTCGATGTCGCGCCGACCTACCTCTACAAGTTTTTCCGATCCAAGACCGCCATTGGAGAGGCGGTGTCCGCGAGCCTCCTCGAGGGCATCCAGGGCGCGGTGGAGCGGATTGTGGTGTCTGACATTGACGCCCGCGACAAAATACTAGGCCTCTTTGCGACCACGCTCCGCGAAAGCGTTGACATGTTCTTCGCTGACCGCAAGCTGCATGACCTTGTGTCACGATGCCTGGAAGAGGACTGGGCCGCCGTGCCCCGACACAAGGCGCGGATGCGGGTCCTCATTCGAGAGATCATCGTGGGTGGTATGGCTGACGGCACATTCGATGCAGGGCTCGATGTGGAAGAGGCCACGGAAGCCGTGTTCTGGGCACTCTACCCGTTCTCACATCCTAGCATCCTTGAGCAGACCATCGACGACGACCTTGTGACCCGTGCTGTCGTCATTGCCCGTTTTTGCCTCCGCGCGCTTGGCGCGAAGGTTATGGAGTGACCTAATCATCATTGATCGCTGGTATCGGGTTCTGACCTGCGACTGCTCCTTTGTTTAAGGCACCAATGGCTTGAGATCGCCCACGAACTCACGCAAACTCATAGCGTGACGATCGCTCTCGGAAGCAGACTGTGCCGAAGGCGCGCAGCTCTGGCAATAGCGAAGGAAAGCTGATGCTTCGGGCCGTAGACGCTTGCACAGCTCTACTCTCACCTATCAACCTGGCATTCAGGACATGCCGTGTTTCACTGGCTTTTTAGGAATACCTCAATAACAGTGAATCTGCCGCACCTCGCTCAACATTGTCTCGATAAAGTGAGACGCAGTAGCTCCATCAAGTCAGCTTGAGCGAAGCGAAGTGTCGGTTGTAGAGCGCCACACCTTGCTAGGATCTGAACCGGCAACCCTCCGTCTGTAGGAGATTTCTTGATAGATGCCACATTGTTGGTATCCACGCAGGACTAAGCCGGTTATGCGCATAATTTCCATTCAGAATTGAGCCATGTGACCTTCCCCCAACGCGGTGAGCGACGGGGGCAAGAGAGTGATCCACATGGGACTTTTCAACATCATCCGTTGGATGAAACTGCGGGAGACGTCGTCGATCCGCGAGATCAGTCGGCATACCGGTTTGTCGCGCAACACGATTGCGAAGTATTGAAACGCTGACCCGATCCAGCCGACGTTCACGGTACCGGAGCGGCCGAGCAAGCTTGATCCTTTTGCCGACAAACTGGCAGCCTAGACTAGATTAAAAACAGCGGTACTCGGTCGATAGTCTGTGGATATGATCCACACCGATGCCGCAACAACCGCCAATGATAGTGGCACCGGACCCTGCCCAGCGCTTCGCCCAATTGCTGTAGGCCGCGGGATCGAGATCCTTGCGGATCGCGGTTATGATAGCGTTGGCGTCCTCGTCGTCCTGCTGGGACGGAAAGGCATTGGCGTAGACGCCCACTAGGAGATCGACATCGAGCGCGTCGAAGGCGGATCGCGCCGCTGAAATTGCCGCTTCCATGACCTCGGGCATGCTGCAGTTGAAGAGCATTGCTTCCGCGCCGACCGACGCCGCGAGTTCCGCCGCGGCCCGGACCGTTTCGTCGGAACGCAGCAAGGGCTCGGGCATTTCGGAGGTCGCGATATCGTCGCGCAGCGTGAAAGACAGCCAAAGCGGCTTGCCTGTTGCTTGCGTCGCCTCATGCGCGGCGCGCGCCTCGGCTAGACTGCTTAGCGTTTCCGCCAGCCAGAGATCGACGGACGGCGCCAAGCCCTCGACAAGAACGTCGAGATAGCGGCTGGCCCGCTCAGGATCGAAGCGATCCGGCTGGTAGGAGCCGAAGACGGGTGGCAGCGAGCCGGCAACCAGGATCTTCCGGTCGACCGACGCATCCGCAGCCTCGCGAGCGAGACGACCAGCCCGCGCTGCCAGCATCGCACCATCGGCTTCGAAACGGGCATCCCCGATATGGAAGGGGACCACGGCATAGCTGTTGGTGGTGATGACGTCGGCACCAGCGGCGATGTAGTTGTCATGCACCGTCCGTACGAAGGCAGGCGCCTCCATCAGCGCCAGCGCCGACCATTCCGGCTGACGGAATGGTGCGCCGATGCGTTCGAGTTCGCGGCCCGTGCCGCCGTCGAGGATGAGCCCCTGTTTCGTCATAGCATCGTTCCTTTCTTTCCGCCTCTGCATTACCGCTCGAGTGTTCCGGGCCGGCCGCGTCCCGCCAAGGCGTCGTCTAGCCAGCCGGGGCGCATCTCCGGAACCGAAGCGATCAGCTTTTCCGTATAGGAATCGAATGGCGGTGCCAGCACCTCAGTTTTTCCGCCGCTGCGGACCACCTTGCCGCCGAGCATGACCACGACGCTGTCGGCGATGGATCGCACGATCGACAAATCATGCGTGATAAACAAATAGGAGGTGCCCGCCTCCTTTTGCAAGCGCATTAACAGGTCGAGGATGCCGTCGGCCACCAACGGATCGAGCGCCGAGGTGGGTTCGTCGCAGATGATCAGCCCAGGGTCGGCTGCCAGCGCCCGGGCGATGCAGATGCGTTGCTTCTGCCCGCCCGAAAGCTCGGCGGGATACCGGTCGGCCAGCGCGGACGGCAGCTCGATCTGGTCGAGCAACGTCGAGACGTGTGCCCGCAAAGCACTGCCCTTCAGCCCGAAATAGAAGGCGAGGGGCCGCGACAGGATTGCCTCGACTGTCTGACGTGGATTGAGCGCGAGATCAGGGATCTGGTTGACGATCTGGATGTTGCGATGGGTCGGGGCGTCGCGCCGCGTAAGGGAGGGATCGAGACTCTTGCCCTCGAACTGCAGCGTGCCCGACCGGGCGGGAAGAAGACCTGTGATCACGCGGGCTAGCGTCGATTTCCCGGATCCGGACTCGCCGACAACAGCCAGCGTTTCGCCACGCACGACATCGAAGCTGACATCGTTGAGGACATCGACGCCCTTCGCATATCCGGCCGTGATGCCCGACACCCGCAGGAGGACGTTGCCGCCACCCGCCGTCAGCAGTTTTTCGCTCCGGCGTAGCGACACGAGATGCTTGGTGTAGACTTCCACGGGCGCCGCGAAGATCCGCTCGACGGGGCCACGCTCAACCATGCGGCCATGGCGCAGCACGAGGATCTCGTCGGCGACCTGCGCGACGACGGCCAGATCGTGCGAGATGTAGAGGGCGGCGGTGCCGGTCTTCACGATCGCATGCTTAATGGCCGCGAGGACGTCGATCTGCGTCGTCACGTCGAGCGCCGTCGTCGGCTCGTCGAAGACGATCAACTCCGGGCTGGAGCAAAGCGCCATGGCAGTCATGGCCCGTTGCAGCTGCCCGCCGGAGGCCTGGTGCGGATAGCGGTCGCCGAAATGCGCCGGGTCCGGCAGCCCGAGAAGCCCAAACAGCGATTTCGCCCGCGCCAAAGCCTCCGAGCGTCGCATGAGCTTGTGCCCGAGCGTTGCCTCGATCACCTGGTCGATCAGCCGATGCGCCGGATTGAAGGCGGCGGCGGCGGATTGTGCGACATAGGTGACCGAGGCACTTGTAAGATACCGGGCCTTCGCCGATGCCGGGGCGAGGATATCGCGTCCGTTCAGCTCGGCCCGGCCGCCCGTAATCCGCAGACCTTCGCGGGTATGGCCGAGCGAGGCGAGCCCAATGGTGGACTTTCCGGCACCGGACTCGCCGATCAGACCGAGCACGCGGCCCTTGTCGAGCGTGAACGAGACCCGATCGACGATCGTCGTCGCCCCCGCCTTGATCTCGAGGTCCGTCACCTTCAACAGGACGTCACCCATCGCGGCGGCCCCTCTTCAGGCTGGTGGTTTTCTGGAGCATCCAGTCAACCACGAGATTGATGCAGATCACCAGGATCGCGATGGCCGCGCCCGGAATAAGCGCGGCGAAGACGCCGAACAGCAGCCCATCCTTGTTCTCCTTCACGAGGCTGCCCCAGTCGGCGATGGGCGGCTGCACGCCGAGGCCGAGAAATGATAGGGTCGAGAGGAACAGGATTGAAAAGGCGAAGCGAAGGCCGAGTTCGGCAAGCAGCGGGGAAAGCGCATTCGGCAGGATTTCGCGCAGGATGACCCAGCGCCAGCTCTCGCCGCGCAACCGCGCTACCTCGACATAATCCAGTACGACGAGATCGGCGGCAATGGCGCGGCTGACGCGGAAAACGCGCGTGGCTTCGAGGATCGCCATGACGAGCACCAGGACGATCATTGTCTTCGGCAGCACCGCAAGCACGACGAGGGCGAAGATCAGCGTCGGTATGGCCATAAGGAGATCGTTGAGGCGCGAGAGAAGCTGATCGACCCAACCGCGGCGAACAGCGGCATAGAATCCGAGGGATACGCCGAGGAGGAAGGCGAGCGCGGTCGCCAGGGCGGCGATGGCAAACGTCACCCGCGCGCCCCAGACGAGGCGGGAGAAAAGATCGCGGCCGATATTGTCAGTGCCGAGCAGGGCGTCGGCCGACGGCGGTTCCCAGACGCCACCGACGACCTCGGACACGGGATGCGGCGCCAGCCACGGCGCGAAGCCCGCGAGCAGGATAAAGGCCGCGGCCCCGAAAAAACCGATCACCGCCAGCGGCGTCAGGGGTGGCAGCCGGCTCATCGCGGATGCCTCAAGCGCGGATTGGCGATGACGGAGATCATGTCCGCGGCAATGTTGAGGAGAATGTAGATCGCCGCGAAAACGAGGCCTGTTGCCTGCACGACCGGCACGTCTCGCTTGGCCACGTGATCAACCAGATACTGGCCCATACCTGGATAGACGAAGATCACCTCGACCACGACGACACCGACGACGAGATAGGCGAGATTGAGCGCGACAACATTGACGATGGGCGACACGGCATTGGGCAGCGCATGCTTCCAAACGATGCGCGACCGGGGCAGGCCTTTGAGCAGCGCCGTCTCGATATAGGGCGACGTCATAACGTTGAGCAGCGCCACGCGCGTCATTCGCATCATGTGCCCCACAACGGCAAGAACCAATGTCAGACAGGGTAGAAGCATCACGACGAAGCGTTGGCCGAGCGACATGCCCTCCGAGACCGTGGCGCTGCTCGGCAGCCACAAGTGCATGACGGAAAAATAGGCAATCAGCAGGTAGCCGGCGAAGAACTCCGGCAGCGAGATCGCACTCAGCGTTACGAGACCGATCGTCCGGTCGATCCAGCTTCCGGCGGTCAAAGCGCAGGCGATGCCAAGCGCGATCGACAAGGGAATGGCGATCGCCGCGGCCATGGCGGCGAGTAGCAGCGTGTTCTTCAAGCGCGGTGCGATGCTTTTCGCGATATCCTGCCGGTTGCTGTAGCTGCGGCCAAAATCGCCGGTGACGGCACCTCCCAGCCATTTGACGTACCGAACCGCCGCCGGTTGCTCCAGGCCCAGTTCCTGCCGGATGCTTGCAACCGCCGCCGGCGTTGCCTGCTGGCCGAGCATGGCGGAGGCGACATCGCCCGGCAGGATCTGCGTGCCGGCGAAAATCACGAGCGACACCGCCCAGAGCAGCACGAGGCCGAGCGCAAGCCGCCGCGCAAGCATCGCCCAGAGGCTGAGCCCGCCGCCCTTCGGTGCCGCGAGCACAGACATGACCTCGATTTCTGCTTCAATTCCATCAGCCAAAGAAAGTATGCCTGTTTCCGTGTTGCAAGAATTGAAGCGCTGGCGCTACCGCGATCCGGCGCGCGACGCAACGGGCAAATCCTGCTTCGACCAGAACTACCCGGATACAATCCGGGCGGTTCCGGTCGAAGCGCAAGATCAGGTGTTCAGCCAGACGCGCTCGGCGATGCGGTAACCGCTGAGGTCGCCGCCGCCTGGCACGGCCACGTAACCACCGATCTTGTCGGAAGCCGCAGCAATGTTGTCGACGAAAAGGGGTATCAACTCGCCGCCCTCATCGACCAGTTTGACCTGGAGATCGTGGTAGATCTGCCTACGCTTCGTTTCGTCCAGCTCCACGCGGGCGTCGGCCAGCAGCTTGTCGAAGGTTTCGTCCTTCCAAGCCGTCTCGTTCCAGGGTGCATCCGACTGCAGAATCAGCGACAGCATGGCGTCGGCCGTCGGCCGTACCGACCAGTTGGAGGCGACGAAGGGCTTCTTCAGCCAGACTTCGTCCCAATAGCCGTCGGAGGGTACGCGCTCGACGTCGATAGTGATCCCAGCCCTTGCCGCCGATGCCTGGAACAGCTGTGCCGCATCGACCGAACCGGGAAAGCCGTTGTCAGAGACGCTGAGCTGGATGCTACTGGGCGAACCGGCCCTCTTGAAGTGAAACGCCGCCTTGTCGGCATCATAGGAACGCTGGGGAATGTCCTTGGCGAAGAAGGGGTTCCACGACGCAATCGGGTTGTCGTTGCCGATGGCGCCGGTGCCGACCAGAAGGCTCCTCTGCAGCTCTTCGCGATCGATCGCATATTTAAGCGCCAGCCGCAGATCAACATTGTCGTAAGGCGCGGTATCCACCCGCATAGGGAAGCAGAACATCGTGTTTTCTTGCGAGCGCAGGATTTGCACGCCGGGGCGTGCGCTCAACCGGCTTAGGGCACGCGGCTCGACACGGTTGATGATGTGCACCTGCCCGCTGAGCAGCGCGGCCATGCGTGCGGTCGCATCGCTCATGGCGATCGTCTCGACCGAATCGACATGGGCGCGATCCGGTGCCCAATAGTTCGGGTTGCGCTTCGTCAGCGCGCGGACGCCGGGCTGGAAGTCTTCGAGAATGAAAGCGCCGGTGCCGACACCCTTGTCGAAATCGCCGCCATCCGGACCGATTCCCATGTGATAATCCACGAGCGCTGCAGGGAAATCCGCATTACCGGCGCTTAGCGTCACCGTCACCTCATGCGTATCGGTCGCCTTGATGTCGGTCACGGCTAAAAGCTGGCCCTTGCCGCCAGAATTGCTCTTCTCGCCGCGATGATGGTTGAGCGAGTAGACGACATCCTGCGCCACAAGCTCCTTGCCATTGTGGAACTGAATGCCCTTCTTCAGCTTGAACACCCAGGTGCTCGCATCGGCTGTCGCCGCCTCCCAGCTCTCGGCCAGGGCACCCGCCAGCTTGCCATCTGGTCCCAGCTCCAGCACCGTGTTGAAGAGCTGGAAACCGACGGTGTACATGTAGGCCTCCGTGTAGAAGGCAGGATCGATCCTGTCGGAACTTGAGGCCGTATCGAGACCGAGCACAAGGTGACCGCCCTTGACCGGCACAGGTTCTTGCGCGCGCACGGCCTCGGGAAGCAGCAACCCGCCAGCCGAAAGCGCTGCGGACAACAACCCGGTGTTTTGCAGGAGCTGGCGACGCGTGGGCTGCAGGAAGCTGGAAGGTGTCGTGTGGTCCGGCATCGAAGATCCGTTCTGGCAAAAGCGTTTGATGGTCGAGCACAGGAAACCGTGCGGCGTCTTATGGTGCTTAGAGGTTTCTGATGGTGCGATCCCGCAATATCGTTCTAAACTTACCCCTTAGAGGAAAAGAAATTGCAGATCCGCAGCCAATGCCGCGACGCAGACGGTTTTACGACAGCAAGCTCGCGGCGGCTAGCGATAACGCCACCACGCCGTTGACGATGCAGCTTTCGTCGGGCTGGTAATCCGAATTGTGAAGCTGGTCGTTACGGCCATCCTGTGCCGCACCCACGCCGAGCTGGAAGGCAGGGACCTTCGCCCCCACGAGCGCGAAATCCTCCGCTCCGAGATTGGAGGCCCGCGCGCGGACGACGTCGCCAAAATGCTCGCGGATCGCCGACATCGTCACCGTAAGAAGCCGCTCGTCGGACACGAGGGATGGAACGCCGCGCACGAAATTGATCGCGCAACGTACCCGCATTGAGGCCTCCAGTCCCGCGCAAATGCGCCGGATCGCGGCTTCGACGATCGCGCGAGTGGCCGGGTCTTGGCATCGCACGGTTCCCATGATGCTGACGCTGTCGGGAATGATGTTGTGGGTCTCGCCGCCATGGATCGAGCCGATCGTCAGCACGGCCGGTTGCATGGGATCGACCTCGCGCGAGACGATGGTCTGGAGCTGCGTGATCAGCTGCGCGGTAGCGACGACCGGATCGATCGCCAGATGCGGGCGGGCGGCATGGCCGGAAGCCGCGTGAAGCGTGATGTCGAACTCGTCGGACGAACCATTGGCGATGCCCTTAACGAAGCTGAACGTACCCACTGGCTCGTCGGGATGATTGTGAAAGCCGAGCGCGAAGTCGACGCCGTCAAGGACGCCATCGGCGATCATCGCATTCGCACCGCTCTCCTGCGTTTCCTCAGCCGGCTGGAACATCAGCTTGATGTTTCCGCGAAGATGCGGCGCGACTTCGCTTAAGACGGCACCGATCCCGATCAGCGTTGCAGTGTGCAGATCATGGCCGCAGGCATGCATCCGGCCATCGACGGTGCTGGCATAGGGCAAGCCCGTCTGCTCCTGGATCGGTAAGGCGTCCATGTCAGCGCGGATGAGAAGGGTTGGCCCCGGCGCACCGCCTTCAATGAGGCCGACGACGCCGGTTCGCCCGACGCCGGTTATATGTGGGATCCCGAGACGCGCCAGTTCTCGCGCGACGACGCCCGCCGTTCTCTCGACGTTAAACCCGACCTCGGGATGTCGGTGCAGATCGCGCCGGATGGCGACGAGCATCGACTCCTGATCGCGGGAAAGGGTGTCGATGACGCTGTCGAGATTATTGAGAATCATGTCGGTACCAAGGCTCATTGTCGAAGTTGAAATCGGCGGGTTTAGAAGAACACGAATTTAAGTCAAAAAGTGCACTGCTACGGAAGTTTGTGAATGCTTGTCTCGTCATATACATATTCTCGCCGATCAAAACCCATTGGCGAATTGTATGCGCTTGATAGACATTATGGACCATGGCTCGCCGTTGAGTTTTCGCCAGGCATTGCAGCAATGAGCGGCGATGTGGTCGTAGGCTCGAAACACGGTTCTCCATCCAGTCCTCGCGCATGAAGAGCCTGAGGTTCTCAACCAGGTTGAGCTCCGGCAACTTCGGCGATAGCGAGATGTTGATAGGCACGACGAGATTGTTCGACACGTTCCGTCCTGCCTCATCCATGCTAAGGATAGCATGCGCGTCATGGGCTACATGATGAGATCCCGGCCTTAAGTTGCGTCATGGCGTGAGTATCGCTACCCAAAGCATGACCAGCGCCGCCGCCTTGCCGACCCTTGGGCAGATGGCACCGAAGATGTATGCGGATCGGGTCCGACGGTCATGCGGGGCTGACGCTCGCTTTTCTCAACGGCGCGTGATCTTGTTGTTCGGACCGATCCGGACCTTGTGTCGAAGCCAAATTTCTCTTTGTTTACCGCCGGCGTGCAGGCAACAATTCCGGCCAATGAGGACGGAATTTTTCGCAACTCTTCGGTGGCCTGAAGGTCCGGAGCAGTAACCGGTGTTCTGGTCCGACGTTGATCGCTGCCGCCTGATCTGTGACGACTTTCCATGGATGAAGGACGGGAGTTTCTCACACCTAGGCAGCCTGTACGTGAGCGTCATCGTCAATGGCCGGACGAGGTCAAAGCGAAGATCGTTTCGGAAAGCTTGCGGCCTGATACGACGGTCAATGAGGTCACGAAAGGCTATGGATTGCGAGCGAACAACCTTTCCACTTGGCGGACAATGGCGCGGCAGGGCAAGCCGGTCCTGCCCGAACCGGAGGATGCGGTAGAGTTCGCGGCGGTGATCGTCGATCCGCCAGTTTCGGAACCGCCGCCCAAACGGTTAGCCGACCCGAGATAGTTGTCGGTTCTGTTATCATCCGCCTTGAGGAGGGGGCATCCGCCGCCCGGATCGCTGCCATCGCTCGATCCGCTAGCCTATTTGACGGCGACACTCACCGCCATCGTCAACGGGCACAGGCAGAATCGCATCGATAAGCTTTTGCCGTCAAATTATTCGGGACGACAAACGGCTGAAGTCTGCTGTTGGCCCATTGCGGACATTCATCATCTTCACGTGCTGGCCACGGCAAAGTTGCCGCGGCCAGTGAATGGCATTCGGATTTTACCAAGGAGTCTTTCCATCAGGCTCGATAAAGCTGCCGGATTCCTCTCCCCCAAGGGCATATTTCACTGGAAGTTTCGCGCCTTGCTCAGTCGTCATGGTGCCGTATCCGGTTAGGTCGGTTTTGACAAAGCCGGGGCTGACGGAATTGATGACGATACCGGTACCGTTCAGTTCTTCGCTCAGTTGAACGGTCAGCATGTTCAGCGCTGCCTTGGATGCATTATATCCGATGAACCGCTGCGAGTAGTAGGTCGATGTCGGATCGCCATTCAGGGTCAAAGAGCCAAGCGAACTGGAAAGGTTGACGATCCGGCCTGCGGGAGCCTGCCGCAGCAGGGGTAGCATTGCCTGGGTCACCGCCAGCGCGCCGATGAAGTTCACCTCCATCACGCGACGAACGGCATCGATCGAGGCGCGGCTTGGCGGGGCATCGGCGAAGTCGAAGATTCCGGCATTGTTGATGAGGATGTCGAGCTTTCCATGTTCCGACGCTATCGTATTTGCCGCAGTCTCGGCGCTTGCCAGGTCGTCCAGGTCGAGCCGAACGTACTGCGCGACCATGTGCTGCGAGGCCAGATCGTCAACGGCCGCGCGCCCTCGTCCCTCATCCCGTGCGCCGATGATGACGTGGACACCCACCTGGGCGAGCTGGCGCGCGATCTCCAGGCCAATCCCCTTGTTTGCTCCGGTGACCAAGGCAACGCGATTTTTCTGCATGACTCTTCCTTTCAATGACAAGCCGCCATTATATGAAGGATCATTCAGTTTGAGGATTCGCTTTTGGCTTCATCAACGCCGCGTTCGCTGAACGCCCGCAAACAGCCCATTCAGGGGCGCGCTGCCGTCACCCTGGATGCGGTTTTTGAGGCAACCATTCAGCTTTTGTTGCGCGACGGACCGCACCAGCTCACGACGACCCGCGTGGCACACAGAGCAGGCGTATCGGTCGGCACGATGTATCAATATTTCCCACACAAGCAGGCGCTGATCTACGCGCTGAACGACCGCTACCTGAAAGCTCTGGCCGAAAAGATCGAGGTCGTCTGCCGGGAGCATCACGGCAAGCCCGCAGCCGACATGATCGAGGCACTGATCGACACCTATTGGCGGGCGAAGACGGAACGATCCGACGTGACGCGCGCGCTTTACCGTTCCGTCGCCGACATGGACAACAGCGCCCTGATCGAGGCGTTTGCCATTCGAGCGGATGCCGCGACCACGGCCATGCTGGCAACGGCTTCGGACACGACGTTTGCCGATCTCGCGTTGGTCAATCGCACCCTTGTCACTGTCATCTTTGGCACTGTTCGCAATGCGTTCGAACGCAATCTGACCGGAGCCGTTGCAGAGGATTTACGTCGGGAGTTACTGAAAATGTGCCGAGCATATCTAACTCATCACAGTCACAACTGACAGCCCGTCTAGTTTGGCTACCTGAAGCGGGTTGGCAGGCAAACGCTGAACATATCATGATGACCGCAATTGGCGCATTCTTGCCCTTCATGTCGGACCGACATTTTTCGGAATGCGCAATCGAGCTTGGTCAATGTGCGAGGAAAACACCGCTTACCCTGAGCATGACGTTTCGGGCAAGCAGATAGCTTACGATATCCCATGGCGCGCACCTCGCGGCTCAGAGTCTGCTCGCTCACCGACACACGAAACCCCTACCGGAGCTACTGAGCTAGCTCATACGGACGCCATCAGGCGACACTATCAAGATGACGCCTTGGTCCACGTTCCATGACCGTTTTCGAAAAACCGTCCGATGAGCATTGTTCAGCAGTAATCGTGGGGCAATGCGCCAAAGACCTTCCGCGTCGAAATCTGCGCGTAATGAGATCGCTGCTCCTATCGCAAACCTTTGGATTGCGCCAAAGACTTGAACTCATCGCAGCGGAGAGAGAGCCGAATTCAGTGGGGAGCCGCATAACAGGCGGAGTGCCTAGAGATCCTGAGGGGTCAAACTTTGCCAATGCCGCCACAACAAGAAATGGTGGAACAGCTTCACAGGCGATTAGTTGGGTATGACCTCAGAAAGGCTGACCGATGATACTAATTTCACTCATTCTCGCTTCGATGCTAGCGCTGATCGCGGCGCGTTTTTTAGCAGTACACTATCCGAGCAACAGCACGTCGTTGCGAAACCCTACGAACTGGTAGTTGTTTATTACACGAGTGAGTGAAACGAACCCCATCTGCAGGGTGTCTGAAATGAGGGTGAGTAACAGGCCGGACGGGTCGGGCGCTCGATTGCCATTTCGTTGGCCAAGGTGAGAAAGCCGAAAAAGCACCTTGTCCACCATCTCCATCATGTCGGCTTGACACAGCCCGTTACCGCTATGCAAGTAAAGCAAACAAGTTTTGTTCCACGGTCAATCAAGAGGATGTCTCGAATATCCGTCAACAGTCCGATCTATTCGACCAAAGCACTGGGAGGCAGAACTGTTGGGGATACGGCATGGCTGGAACACACAATGGCCCAAACAACAGAACCGGCGTGGCTGCAGGTACGGAGAAGGGGCGCAAGGCGCTGACCATGATCTAGGAAAAGCACGGATATGTCAGAGAGTGTCAGGTAGATGGCGGCGTCAGACCGCCTGATCCGCCGCCGATCACAAGGCAGTCTCATATCATCGTGGGCAAATCATGAGGTCAGCACCACTTTGATACAGTCATCCTTCTTGTCGCGGAAAATTTCATAGAGGGAAGGGCCGTCTTCGAGCTTTGCCCGATGGGTGATGATAAAGCTCGGGTCAATCTCGCCCTTCTCAATGCGGCGCAAGAGGTCGAGCGAGTAACGGTTGACATGGGTCTGCCCGGTCCGGATGGTCAGTCCTTTGTTCATCGCCGCGCCAAAAGGGATCTTATCGAGTAAGCCGCCATAGACGCCTGGAACCGAAACGATCCCACCTGGACGGCATGCCATGATGGCGGAGCGTAAGGCGTGCGGGCGGTCGGTGCCGAGAAGGGTCGCTGCCTTGACCTTGTCTATGACAGCGTCGAACGACGCGGTGGCATGGGACTCGGCACCCACCGCATCAATGCACTTGTCTGCACCGTGGCCGCCAGTCATGTCTTTGATCCGATCCAGAATGGTCGCGTCTTCATCATCAAAATTGATAATTTCTGCACCTGCCCGCTGCGCCATTGCGAGTCGCTCGGGCACGTTGTCGATCGCGATCACACGCGCCGCCCCTTGCATCAGGGCGCTCTTGATGCAGAACTGGCCGACGGGACCGCAGCCCCAAATGGCCACGATGTCGGAAGGCTCGATCTCGCAATTTGCAGCCGCCATCCAGCCTGTTGGGAATATATCGCCCAGGAACAGCGCTTGTTCGTCGCTCATGCCGTTCGGGATGATGATCGGAGAGACGTCAGCGTAAGGCACGCGGACAAATTCTGCTTGGCCGCCGGCATATGCTCCGGTGAGGTGCGAGTATCCAAACAAGCCCGCAGTCTGATAGCCAAAGGCCTTCGTCGCATTGTCAGCGTTGCGGTTGGTTCGTTCGCAGACTGACCAGTTGCCCTTGAGGCACTGCTGGCACTCGCCGCAGCTTATGGTGAACGGCACCACGACCCGGTCTCCCACTTTCAGCTTTTTGTTATCACGGCCGACTTCAACGACTTCGCCCATGAACTCATGGCCGAGAATGTCGCCCTTTTTCATGAAAGGGATGTATCCGTCCATGAGGTGGAGGTCTGATCCGCAGATTGCGCATGCGGTCATCTTGATAATAACGTCTCGGCCATCCTCGATCGTGGGATCCGGGACGCTGTCGCAACGGATATCGCCCTTGCCGTGCCAGCAGAGTGCTTTCATTTAAGGTGTCCTTAATGTTGTATCGTTGGCCGTGCCGATGGCACGAATTTATCGCTTGCTGAAAGGAGCACTTAATTCTGCCTTCAAGAATTAAATCCGCCATGGTCAGCTTTTCGCTGAAAGCCGAGATGAAAAGAGCCGCTTTAAGCGGCTCTTCTTCAGTTAGCCCGTCATTGTTCAGCGTTCGGCGTTCTGGTTGACGACCGATGTAGCAATGGACGTCAGGATCAGGTCGGTTGCTTGTTCTTCGTCAAGCGTCGTCTGGAGAAGCCCAGCGGCGTCGCTGAGGCCAAGTTCCAGCGCCCAGGTGCGAAGGGTGCCATAGCGCGACATCTCGTAATGCTCGACGGCCTGCGCCGCCGCAAGGAGGCCAGCGTCAAGAGCAGGGGAACCTTCGTATTCGTCCATAATCTCCGCGCCTTCTTTTGTTATGCCAAGGATGGCGTCACATGTCTTCGGTTCGGGAGGCTTGCCAATAATCGTGAAGACTTGTTCCAGACGTTCGATATGAACCTCCGTTTCGGACAGGTGTTGCTCGAAGGCAGCCTTAAGCTGGGCGTTCGTCGCAGCGTTGTGCATCTTCGGAAGCGTCTCAACGATCTTGCGCTCGGCAAAATAGACGTCCTTGAGGGTGTCGTGAAAGAGTTCATTGAGTGTTTTGGTGGAAGCCATGTTGGGAGTCTCCATTAGAGTGTTACGAAACCGGACAATTCCGGACCGATGTCAGATGGTGCGGGGTAGTGTTTCCGTTTGCACGACGCAGCGACGCTTCGTACCTATTGTACCGCTGAACCAGGACGCGAGCGCGCCGAGAGCCAGCGCCACAAGTGCAAGAATGGCGCCGGCGGATACGGCAGCCGTCGCAGCCTGCATTGCAGTAATGCCTTGCTGCTTTGCCGCGCTTATGTTCTCGCGGTAGGTTTTTCCATGCTGGCTAATCTGTGACCGCGCTTGCTTAACGGAAATGTACGGAGCGCGCGCAACCGCTTCTGCCGCGCGAACTCGGGCGTCCTTCGCAGTCGCTTCATCGCCTGTCATCACCTCTTGAACGCTCAACACAGCAGCATTCTGAAGAACCCGCGGGTCGCTTCCGGTTGGTGCACGGACCTGCTGCTCGATATCATCCACGGGGCTGGCAGAGTTTGCGATTAAAGGCGCTACAACACTGGTGGCTGTAGCAGCTGTCTGGCTGACACCGCGATATGCGAGGGGATAAAGCGGTTTCGAAAGTTACGATACTGCGCAGGGTATCATGCGGCAGACTTGTCGAAATAGGTGCTGTCATAGCAGGTTCTCCGGCAGTTCACGGAACTGTGAGCGCAGGACAACTGAACGTATACATTTTAGTTCCGAGAACGTTGAGATTGTTCTTGTTAGACGTTCTTGGTACGGGATTACAGGCCCTTGGTGGCTCTTTAAACTGGGGATCGTATTCGGGAGCTGGAGCGCATGCTCAGCCCCAAGACGATGGAGGTCGAAATCCTCCGCGAAGCCTTGTCCGATGCGGACTCGAAAAAACGGATTTCGCGGTCGATCTTGTTGCCGAAGGACGGTTCCCGATGAAGACCGTCGCCGACACGCTGGGCGTAACCCGTTCCAACCTCGTGGAGCGGTTCAAAGAAAGATCAAAGCCGCGCGGCTCCTATCGCAAGGCCGAGGATGCAGAGCTTCTACCCATCATTCGCAAGCTGGTGGATCAGAGGCCAATCTCTGGCTATCGGCGGATCGCCGCGCTCCTGAATCGCGAGAGGCGAGCCGCCGATAAGCCTGTCATCAACGCCAAACGAGTTCATCGCATCCTTGGCAACCACGCCGTGCTATTGAATTAACATACGGCCGTTCGCAAAGGTCGCGTCCACAACGGCAAAGTGATGGTCATGCGCTCCAACCTGCGCTGGTGCTCGTGCGGCTTGGAGTTCACCTTCTGGAATGGCGAGGTCATTCGTCTCGCCTTCATCTCGACGCTTTCGACCGCGAGATCATTGCCTGGACGGCGGTCGCTAATACAGGCATCTCCGACTCTGACGTGCGCGACATGATGCTCCTTCGAGCGACTCTTCTGCAGCTATCTCATTTGCGACAACATCAGTGGGGCAGATTTGATGAGAAGGCCCATCTCAAGCTTTCATTCAGGAACAAGTCTCGCACGTATCAGTTTTGGGCTCAGCGATAAAGAGACCTGCGATGTCGCTCGAACATTTCGGACGATTGCTGACGGTCTTCGCCGCGCGATGAGCGCCTTGTTGCTTCACGAGCCCGCAGGCGACGCTGGGTTCGGTACGTTCCGTACTCTAATCTTTCGAGGATGTCTCATGAATGCGCGTCTATCCGCCTTTGCCGTCTCCGTTTCAGCCCTTGCGTTCACAATACCCACTTCAGCATCCGCGCAAATCAAGGGTATCGTCGGCGAAGCGTCCGACGTGACCATTCAAGGATCTATTCTCGAGCCGGAAAAGCTGGTGATCAAAGATGACGCCAAGCTGACGGGTCTCATCAAGGCGCCGGACGGGTTCAAGGTCGAAGTGTATGCCCGCGATCTCATCAATCCACGTATGCTGACCGTGTCGCAGAAAGGGATACTGTATGCGACCCGTCGCACGATGGGTGACGTAATCATGCTCAAGGACGACAATGGTGACGGCAAGGCGGATCGTGCTGTGACCGTTGCCAGCCGCCCCAACATGCATGGAATCGCATTCGACGGCAATAAGGTGTTTCTTGTGACGATCCACGACGTCTATACCGCCGACGTCAATCAAGACGGGACATTCGGACCTTTGACCCGGATCATCAACGATCTGCCGGACGCGGGCCAGCATGCCAACCGGACAATCGGCATCGGCCCGGACGGCATGCTCTACATAACTTCGGGCAGCACCTGCAACGAATGTCAAGAAGACAATCCGGAGAATGCCACCATCTTGCGAGCCAGCAAAGACGGAAAAACGCGTACCATTTTTGCGAGCGGCCTGCGCAACACAATCGGTTTTGACTGGGAGCCGACGACAGGCGCGCTCTACGGCATCGACCATGGGATCGATTGGCTGGGAGACGAGGTTCAGATAGAGGAACTGAACCGGATCGAGGAGGGCAAGAAATACGGATGGCCCTACGTCTATGGAATGAGCGGGATCAATCCCCATATCAATCCACCCGAAGGCGTCACGCTCGAGCAGTGGGCTCAACAATCGACGGAGCCAGTCCTTGGCTATACTGCCCACAGCGCCCCCATGCAGATGGCCTTCTACAGGGGCAATGCCTTTCCTGACGATTACAGCGGTGATGCATTCATTGCGATGCGCGGATCCTGGAACCGTCGTCCGCCGAGTGGCTACGAGGTCGTCCGGGTTAATTTCGAGAACGGCAAACCGGTCGGCTTCGAAAAATTTCTCGAAGGGTTTCTACTGCAGCAGGAAAACGGCAAGTATGGCTATCTCGGGCGATTGACGGGGATTGCAGTTGGAATGGATGGCGCGCTCTTCGTGGCCGACGATAGCAATGGTGTCGTCTACAAGGTCTCCTACCATGGCAGCGACAAGGCGCCGCCGTCGGAGGCTGCGGCGATCCCCAATGTCGTCACGGACATGCCAGTCTCGAAGATCGCCATTGATCTCGTCAATGCGACGAGCACCGATGGAATCGTGGTCAAGGCGGCGTTCGAAAAGGATGGCCCCATTCCCGTTCAATATACAGCTGATGGTGACAATGCCTCGCCTGCGATTGAATGGACGAAAGCACCTGAAGGCACAAAGTCCTTCGTCCTGATTGCGGACGATCCGGATGCCGCCAAGCCGAAACCATTTACGCATTGGCTGGCCTACGACATTCCAGTTGCGACCACACAGTTGCGCGAGGGCATTCCCGGTACCCCGGTGCTGCAGGAGCCGAAGATGATGAAGCAGGGTGCCAACAGCCAGGGATCGACCGGCTATACTGGCCCCAAGCCGCCCGTAGGCGAACCTGCCCATCACTATCATTTCCAGGTCTTTGCGCTCGATATCGACACGCTCGGCCTCAATCCAGGCGCTAAACGCGACGCTGTCCTTAAAGCCATGGCAGGCCATGTGCTCGCGGAAGGCCAAGTGGTCGGCACGTTCGAACGCAAGATCGCAGGTCAGTGAGATGTCCAAGACACGCTTCTTCCATCTCACCCGTCGATCGGTGCTCGCTGCAACGTCGACGACGCTTGCCGCATCGGCTTTTCCTTCGTTCTCTCAGGCAACATCGAAAGATATGTCCAGCATGCAAGACCCCACAACGAAGTATCCTAAGCCGCCGTTTCAGGAGCAGAAACAGCCATTTCCAGGCTTGGCACGCAAGATGACGCCGAAACCGGATCACGGCGAGACGTCCTACAAAGGATCCGGCCGATTGAAAGGCCGCAAGGCTCTCATCACGGGCGGTGATTCCGGATTGGGCCGGGCAGCAGCTATCGCCTACGCCCGCGAGGGAGCCGATGTGGCCATCAACTACCTGCCTGATGAGGAGCCGGATGCGCGAGAAGTAATCGCGTTGATAGAGAAGGAAGGACGCAAAGGCGTCGCATTGCCGGGCGATCTGCGCGACGAGGCGTTCTGCGAGAAACTGATCGATGATGCTGCAAAGGCATTGGGGGGTCTCGACATTCTCGTCAACAATGCAGGTCGCCAACAGCAGGCGGCTTCCATCTCCGAGATCACCACCGAAGCCTTCGACGCAACGATGAAGACCAATATCTACGCTATGTTCTGGCTGACGAAAGCTGCGCTGAAGCATCTTCAGCCGGGCTCTTCCATTATCCAGACGACGTCGGAGCAAGCCTACGATCCCTCCGAGAACTTGGTCGATTACGCGATCACAAAGGCGGCCGGCATGAATTTTACCAAGTCCATGGCCAAACAACTCGGGCCCAAGGGCATTCGCGTCAACGGTGTTGCGCCAGGTCCAATCTGGACCCCGCTCCAGGTGAGCGGCGGCGCCACGATGGAGAAGCTGGTGATATTCGGCGGCGATACGCCAATGGGTCGACCTGGGCAGCCGGCCGAACTGGCCTCCATCTACGTACAACTGGCGGACAACGGCGCCAGTTTCTCTACAGGTCAGGTCTATGGCGCGGCGGGTGGTGGCGGCCAGCCCTGATCAGATAGAGGAGCATGTACAGCTCGCCTGTGATACACGGTAACTTTATGTCGCCAAGCGAGAGATATCAAAGGCGAGCCCTCGGTGAAAGCCATCTTGTCGAGGTGAAGCGAGCGTTGGCCGTCTCAGGGTCGGTGGTCTCAACCCCCAGGTAACGGTCGCCGTGAGTGCGATCGCGCGCACGGAGTGCCGATGTTGCGGTCGAAGCGGGTTGCGACACGATACAGGCCTTGAGGCGACAGAGCATCAGATCGGCAACACTGCGGTATTGTACCGTTCTTGCGCGCAGGGCGATGGCTCGGGTGTCAGGCTTGTCGCACCACTCGCGCAGAGCCTCGCTGTCGTAATCTTTTCAGGCAACGCGTTCTGAAGCGGGTAACAGAACGTCGATGCAGCGCATTGCAACGGTGCAATCATTAGCGTTCCGCGCGTCAGGAGTCAGGAGCAGTACGCGAGGGTAGCTTTTGATGTCGCGGACTGCGTGAACCTTCGTATTATGTCGACCTCTGAAGCGTTTCTCTCACTGATTGAATCGAATCGCTGTAAAAAATCAGTTTCCAACTAATTCCCGCTCTCTGCCGATGCAGGTCGGCAGATGTGTTGAGAGTCCTTTCCGTCGAGCTTCGCATACCTGTCCTTGCCGCTGTGAGCGGCGGCGCATCTCATCGAGAGCTGCCGTGCGTTTCGGGTGAGCGCAGGCAACGTGGGCCATTGGTATCACTCCCAAATCCGGCGGGTCGATGTTCGACCCGGTCCACTCGTCGGCGACAGCTATGCCCACAAGACAGAAGCGCATGTCGATCTCATAACGTGGCTCGGGGAGCACCGGCACGGCACCCTTTTCCAGCTTCCCAGAGCCTTCATTGACCAAAGCATTTCCGTCAGCAAGTCGGCGCTACGACTTTCCGCCACCTTGCGGCGTCCTGACTGTCTGGCGAACGCCCTTCCGGCACTCATCACACGAAGATGTGTCTCACGCGGTCACAAAGGCCTCTAACCGCGAAAACGCAAAATGGCCACCAGGCGTTTGCGCCGGGTGGCCATTCCAAGTCTATCTTGTCAGACGACTTAGTTTGCCGGGCAGTTTGCACCCGTCGAAGTAGAACCCGACGTTGCGGCACAAGGCTGGTCGCCCGTCATCGGAGCTGTCTTTGCTGGTGGGGCCATTGTGGTCCCAGAGGTGCCCGCTGCAGCCGAACCTGACATGGAACCGCCCGTGCTGCTGCCGTCGCTTGTGGAAGGCTGGTCGCCGGTCATCGGTGCTGCACCGCTTGCGGAATTCGCAGCGCCGCCAGTCGCGCCGACGGCATCGGAACCCGACAGATTGCTCGAGCCGCCACCAGTCTGGGCGACAGCCGTGCCTGCAAGGCTGAGAGCTACAAAGGCGGCGGTCAGATAGGTCTTTACCATTTTCTCATCTCCTGATTTCCCGCCAGCTATTTTGCCAGCGTTCAGGTCTGAAGAACCCATCGGAGGAGAAGGTGTTCCTTCCCACGCTTGAATTGAAGGCGGTATTCACAAAGGGTCCGAAACCGGACGGTCGAATGTGTCGCGGGAACAAACGAGGATAACGAAACCCACTTAAAGACAAAGAGTTAGGCGCAGGTTGCATATATGAGAATTGACATCATGCCGCGCATAATCATGTGCCGACGCTGCAAAACCCAAAGACGGCGGGTGAAAGCTCCGTCGAGAGGAGCGGCACAAAGGGTGGACTTACATTTTACCGCATTTGGTCCAGCAGGCGCTCGCATTCCAGGAGTTCGTACAGCACTTTCTGGAGCAGTGCCCGATCCTCCTTGTTGATGAACGTCTTGCCGAAGGAGACCTCCGGCATATCGTCGCTGCTTGCACCGAACGAGAAAAAGTAGCGGCTGATGGAAGTTTTGCCCGGTCGACAATCTGATGTTCGTTCGGCGTTCCGATCTTAGGATGCTGCGGCGACGCCAGCAGCGCATCGTGACAACCGCAGCGGATGTCGCCTGGTGCGCGGCGACACGGGCGTCAAGTCTCTGGCCACAGGCCGCTTCTTCCACCTGCAGAGCTTCGCCGTCGCGTTGGCGATCTCGGAGCTGTCCAAGGCGTAGGGCTCGTGGAACTTGTGCCTGCTGTAGGACCAACAGCCGGCCAGTATCACGCCGTCATTGCCGCGGTCAGATCTGGCAAGCTTGTCATAGGCACAAATGGCCGTCCACCTGCACGATATCGCGATAGGCACTGAGATGCCGGGCGACACAATCGCCAGCGCGGCAGTCTTCAAAGCGACTGGCAACCATCGGTAGGCTACTGCCGCCGAAAATACGCTCACCTTTCTTGATCTCGGTGAGGTTGCAGTCGGCCAGGATATCAAGTTTCACGCCGAGCTTGCCCCCGATTGGGCCATAAGCCTGCGGTCAAGCTCGACCTTGTCACGTGCAGAGATGGCCTCCTGCCGATAGAGCGGAAGGCCATCGGCATACTTCGGGTAACCATGACGCGGAACGTCGCCGGCATGACGTCCAGTTGCTCCGATACATCTCCTTCGATCACCACGACGACACGTTCCAGGTGAGGTTGACAAGCCCTAGCGCGGTCAGGGTGGATGTTTGCCATCGGTATGGGCGCTGCCCTTGTTCACCTCGGCTCGAAATACCGCGATTCCGGTCTCGATCCAGGTCGCAGACCTGAAAGCCAGAAACGGCGATGCTTGTCGATCTCATGAGGGTTTCAGGCGGTGGACGCACAGAGCGCCCGACGTTGCTATGATCTTGCTTGAGACGTATGCCGACATCGACGGACTCAATACGGATATCGATATGCCGGATCTATAGACGGTCGGGAACTAGTCCGTCGTGCTCGCGGTATCTAACCACACATCGTCATATACCGGTTATCGCGATCGACCGTCGGCTTCTGAAAGGCTTCTTCCCAGATGCCAGTATCCGACCGATGGCTAAAACGCTTACGCACTGTCTCCTGCTCGCCATAGCGTCCCGGCAGATCGCGCCAATGTGCCCCGGAGCGTAAAACTAGAGACGATCATTGATAAACAAGCGGTTGTCCGACCCAGTGCGCCCCGGATCCCTCATCTTGCCTTGCAACAAGGACGCAATCCCGGTCCACTGCCAATGGCGCAGTTTATATTGCTTCGCGGCCAGTACTCGCCTCCGTAAATCATCACGGAATCTTACGAACCAGCGATCAACCGGTTTGGGGAACCCGAATGTCGATCCGTCTTAGAAATGCAGCCGGTAGTGCGAGCAGCAGGCGTTATACAAGTTGCAGTTTTCTGAAGCCGTCTGCAGTTACTCGTGTCTCGCGCCAGACATCCTGCACCGCCTGGATAGCCGTATCCGGCTTAGATTCACCGATAAAAATGATGATGGGGCCCTGTTCCACCTGAAGGGGATCGTAGAAGTCGAGCAGGTGGGGATGGCGGGTCTGCACGAACTCGGGCATGACACCACCGTGTCGCAATAGGTGATCGACCACGACCTGGTCGCCATGAACGGAATTGGGTACCTCGCCACAGGACCCGGGTTGCATCCAGCGGTCGGGCTCAGCCTTGAATTTTTCGTAAACATGGCCGAGCTCGCTTCCTCGCCAGCGCATGAGCGCGGTGGAGAGGCGGCCTTTCAGAAAATAGTCTTCCATGGCGGCCATGCTGTCATCAACGAGAGCGCCCGCATCTCCGGTAAAGACCGTATCAAGATCACAAAGAATGGTAAGATCGTCGGCAAGATCGGTGCGGTAAGCCTCGAACTTCGACCACCATGCTGGCCAGCCATGGCGCAATGGCACAACATCGACCCCCGCCACCTGAAGATCGAGGTCTGTAAGGCACACGACGCGGTCGAGGCCGGGGATCGACCGGCGCGCGCCGGCGTTCAACCGCTCGACCCAAGTTACGTCATAGCGGCCACCGCTTTTTAGAACCGTCGTCAGCGTGACCATCTTGGCTATACCACCTTAAGAAGCGGCTGTTCGCTTACGCTGACACGCCGCCAAAGATCGTCACAGAGCGTCTCAAGCCAGTTGGCCGCCGTGCGCGCAGCATCCGGATTATGCAAGGAGCGCAAGATAGCAGGGTCTATCGCCTCGGCGGCCTCCAGAAGTTGCTGCCATCCCCGATAGTCGCCCGGCCATGCAAACGCCGTAACCGCGGCACCCAAGGTGACCAGTGCCTCCGCTTTGCGGTGCTGTTCGGAAAAATAGCGCCATTCCGGCATGACGACGAACTTGGAACCTGCACGGGCGATCTCGTGGACCGTATTATCGCCAGCCGAGGCGACGACGATGTCGGCAGCGGCGATATAGTCTGTGACGTTTTCAACCCAACCAAGTTCGTGAAGATTGGCGAAATTGGTCTCATGGCCTTCCCGGTGGACGGGTCCGGCGACCAGCCACAGAGCGTCGGGTACGGCGCGCGCGGCAATCGTCAGCGGTGCAAGCGGCGTTCCGCTGCCGCCACCGCCTGTTAGCACCAAAATAATCTTGCTCTCTTCGGCAAGGCCGAGCTTTCCCCGAGCAGCCTGTCGCGTCGGTACCGCATCCCGTGTTGTGCAAAGTCCGCCGGTATAGATGGTCTTGGCACGGAGGGTCTGCGGATAATCGCTCTGCTCCAAACGAGCGTCAAACGGCGCGATCATGCCGACGCAGGCCTCATAGGAGCCGATATGCCCAACATCACTACGGTCGCCATGCATTCGGATCTGCACTGTTGGCGTGCTCACGATGCGGCCGAGCATGCCGATTTCCGCGGAGACGTCGACGACGAACAGACCAACATCGCGGTCATCCAGATGATCGACGATGGTGCGCATCGTGCGGCGCATGGAAGGCAAGCCGAGCGGTACGCAATGCATCACCGATGGTGTGGGTTCGGCAAAAAGCCGCGGCGTCGGAACGGACTCGCCGATCATGTTCGGCAGGGTGATGACCTCAATGCGCGGATCGGCCTTGGCAAAATGCTCAGGGCCCGCGGTCAGCACCGAAACGGGGCGATCCTTGCTGAAGTGCTCTGCCATCGCCATCGTGCGATTGGCATGGCCGCGGCCCTGATGATGGACGAAGAAGGCGATCGGTTTTTTCATGAATCGGGTCCCGTTAGGAAAAGAGAATGTGCTCTGGCTGGCGTGCGGCGGCTGTTTCACGGCCATCCGGGCGGCGAAGCTCGCGGATTTCATATGCCACGCTCGTCCATTCGATCAGCCCGCACGCCGCGAACTGTCCCAGCCAGTAGTCCATGCACCAGATGCCGTGTTTTGCATGGTACAGGCGCGCATTGCGCAGGATATCATCGAAGTGCTGGAGCGGCGGAATATAAACGGTGTGGTGCTGGTGGTAGGCGCGCGCGCCGCCGACCCGGTAGGTCGACAACTTGGCTTGCGACGCTCTGCGTGCAAAGTCCGTTTCTTCAGCGCCATAGCCGTAGAAGGCCTCGTCCATTCCACCAAGCGACATCCAGGTTGCCCTGCGCAATGCGAACGAGAGGCCCCAGAGTTGCCCTGAATCTGGCTCTTCGACAACGCCGATATCGGGGAATAGGGGCTTCGAGGGGTGAACCAAGCCATGTTTTTCGAGCATGGCAAGGTTACCTGTGTAAGTCGGCATGCCGCCCGGGAGATAGTGGACTTCGCCAAGCATGATGCCGTCGTGCTGGGTTAGCGCCTCGGCGTAAGCCTCGACGGTGGTGGGCGAGGGTATGCAGTCGACATCGAGGAAGATGAGATAGGTGCCAGAAGCGGCTTCCGCCGCGCGGTTACGAGCGGCAGCAAGCGGCATGTCAACGCCCTCGACAAAGACATGACGAACCGGGAAGGGTAGGACAGGCAGCGCTTCAGCCTTCTCGGCTTGCATCCAGGCGATCACAAGCTCGCAGGGCGGTATGCTTTGCTGCGACAAACCCGTCATCAAAGCCCGGAGGTGATCGGCCCTTCCACGCACGATGGTCAGAACGCTCGCTAAGACCTCTGCCGTCATACGGAGAGACCCGAGGATTTCGCTTTGTTGCGGAAGTGGAGAACTCCTTCGATGATGCCCGCAGCATGGGTGCTTGAGGCGATGTAGGAGTGCTTCAATGCGGGAAGCTTGCCAAGATTGTCGGAATAATTGGCAACGATGATCGACTGCGGAATAGCCTTCAGCATCTCGATATCGTTTCCGCTGTCGCCCGCCACGAAAACGGAACTTTCTGGTAGGCCGTAGCGGCGGCGCACATGATCGACGGCCGTGCCCTTAGAGGCTTTGATCGGCAAGATATCCAGATAGCGCCTGTGGCTGTGAATAACCGAGGCGAGCACACCGGCATTCTGAAGGGCTGCGCGTACGCGTTCCACGGTCGCATGGTTGCCATCGCTGAAGTAGCTAAGCTTGAAATCTCGCTGTTCCAGTGGCGCCTGGGGGACCAGACCGGACACGCCACGCAACACGCGCTCTACGGCCGATCGCTGCCAGTTTGCCGCAATTGTCTTCAGCCAGCCCTCGTCCAGCTCGTAGGACACCCCATTCTCCGAGAGTGTGTAGATCTCCGAGCCGACAGAGGTGATCATCACTTCGGGACGGGGCACGTCCTGCTGTTCCAAGACGGCCATCGCACTATGGAAGGACCGTCCTGTGGCAACGCCGAAAGCAAGGTTTTCCTGCACGCGACGCCAGTTGCCGAAGGCGTGAAGATGCGGAACGGAGCCGACCAGCGTGTTGTCGATGTCGCTGACCAGCAGCTGGATGGCGCGCTGGGTCGGCAAATCCTGTGGGTACGCGATATCGTGCACGAGGCCATGATACCGCGTGACGTGCCGCTTCCAGTCATAGGCTTTCACAGCCTTGTCGCCCGACGCAGAAAAACGATCCCACATCTCGGCATCGCGGAAGATCCGCAGCAGCGCATCAGCAATGCCAGTCGCATCGCGCGGGTCGACAAGCAGTCCATTGCCGCATGTTTCGATAATATCGTTCGGGCCGCCACTATCTGTCGCAACCAGCGGCAGGCCAGCGGCAGCGGCTTCCAGGAGTGTCAGGCCGAACGGCTCGTTGAAGGCTGGGTTGACGAAGACGCCGCGCCTGTCCCGTGCATAAGCGTAGTAGGCGGGTATATCTTCGCCACGATGGCTCTTGGGATAGGCCACCTTGCCATAAAGGTCGTAGAGGTCGATAAGACGCAAGAGCTCACGAAGGTTGGCCGCCATGTCCGCCTCCAAGGCATCGATGTCTTCGCGCGAACCTGCTACAATCACAAGATTGGCTGCGGCCTGCAAGGTGTCCGACTGGCCATAGGCTTCGATCAGGCCTGCAAGGTTTTTCTTGGCGACCGGCCTTGCGATAGCGAGGATGACAGGCTTATCCGGCTCAACCAAAAATCGGGTCATTTCCTGCTCGACGGCAGGCGAGGATGCCGCGCCGCAAAACGCCTTTAGGTCACTCCCTGGCGGCAAAACGCGGATCTTCCCGGGATCGTAGTTCTCATAGTCTTTGTATTGAAGTTCCGCTTCGTCGCGGGAGGATGCGATCACAAGAGAGGCTCTGGCAAGAGCCAGTTCTTCCGCCGCGATCCGCTTGGCAAAGCTGCCATTCAACAGGCAGGATGGTAAAGCCTTCTGCTTGACCTTGCCCAAAGAGTGGCCGGTAAATAGGAAGGGGATGCCAAGCGCATCCTCGATGCGGGCTGCCACCACCGCAGCGTCAGCATAGTGCGCATGGAGCATATCCGGCCGGATACCACCTTCCACAATGTACTCGATCAACGCGTTTGAAAAGCTTTCCAGCTCGGTATGCAGGTCCTCCTTGGCGAGGTACCCCGCGCGCGTCGTGCGGAAGCGGACGATGCTGGTCGTCTCGTCCACGCTCTCCACAGCTCTAATGTAATCGTCGCCGAAACCCTCGAAGGCACGCGTCGCGATGACGATGCGTTCGGCTTGCGGCTGGTCTTTGCAAGCATCAACCAGATCCAGAAGGTAGCGGATATGCCCGCCTGTATCCGTCGTCAGGCCATATTCGACATTGTTTCCGCGAAGGCACCCTTGAAGTGCGACGTGAAGAACGAACATACATGATCTCCCGTGCAGTCAGGACCTGAAATGCCGAACCGCGACCGTGAACTGAGTGAGCCGATAAAAGTTGCACAAGTTGCACCGAGTATTTTTCCCGTACCGCCGCTCAACCATGGCGGGACGGAGCGCGTGATCCATGATTTGTCGGTCGGGCTGCAGGCGTTGGGTTGCCAGGTGACGCTGTTTGCGCCGTCCGATAGCACATGCCCTGTGCCTCGGGTCGGTACCTTGCCAAGCTTGCAATTTCTCGAAAAGAAACATGGTCTTGTGCCGCCTTCAATTCCTTCGGTTCTCGAGACGGTGCGGATGGAAGAGGTTCGATGCGCCCTGTCTTCGTTTGATATCGTGCATTTCCACGGCGAGTTTTTTCACGCAGTGACGCTGGGCGAAAAACGTACAACATCGCTGACGACCATTCACTGGCGCGTCGACGAGCTCGACCGCGAGTTGTTTTTTTCCGCTTTTCCTGATCTACCTGTCGCGGCCATTTCAAAATCGCAGGAAGCGTCACTGCCTGTATCGAACCGTGCCGGCGTCGTGTTGCATGGAATCGATCCCGAACGGTTCGATCCAAACGATGCGCCAGACTCGTACCTCGCATTCATCGGCCGGATGACCGACCAGAAACGGCCGGATGTTGCAATTCGCGTGGCAAAGGCGGCGGATCGACCGATCCGGCTTGCTGGAACCGTCGATGTTGGCAACCCTCTCTACTTCGACACCCATGTGCGCCCGTTTCTCTCCCCGGCTGCGGAATATATCGGTCCTGTGGACGATGCGGCAAAGAATGTTCTGCTGCGCGGCGCAAGCGCGCTCTTGTTTCCGATCGACTGGCCGGAGCCGTTCGGTCTCGTAATGATCGAGGCAATGGCCTGCGGCACGCCTGTCATCGCCTGGAACCGGGGCTCCGTTCCCGAAGTCGTGGAGCATGGCGTGACCGGCTTCATCGTCAACAGCGAAGAAGAAGCGGTGGCGGCTATCGGGCAGATCGGAAGGCTCGACCGGGGCTTGATCCGCGCGCGCTTCGAGCAGCGTTTCACCGCACAGCGCATGGCGCAGGATTATCTGGCGATCTATCGTAGGCTGCTCCAGCGATGATGCGCACCGCTCTCATTGCCTGGGATTATCCGCCATCGCCAAGCGGGCTTTCAACGGCGGCGCGAGAGATCGCGGGAAGCCTGATGGCACAAGGCTGCGACGTCACGGTGTTTTCCGGCGACAGAACCGGCACGAGCACGAGTGACGGCGTGCGCATCATCGGCTGCGCGATACCAGAGCGCTCGGGGCTCGGGCGGTTGCGGACCTATGCCGGCATCGGCCATGTCGCAGCACCCCGGCGGTTTCGGGACGTGGTGCTCACCGCCCATGCAGAGGTGCCGTTCGATGTGGTCGAGGCGACCAACTGGTATGCGCCAGCCGTGCTGCTGGCCGGGCGTCGGGATCTGCCGCTCGTCACGCGCAACTCCACGCCCGCCTCCTGGTCGCGGGAAAGCCACCTTTCACCTCGCAACCGGCTGGATGCCTGGATGGCAGATATGTTGGAGCGCCGGCAGGCAAACGCCAGTGCGGCACTGATTTCCAACACGACCGAACATGGACGTCGCATTGCCGAACTCTACGGTCTGGATGCGCGCCGCACGCACGCGACGATCGGCCTCTCTCTGTCTGAAACTTTACTGACGCGGGCTAGCAAGGCAGCATATCCGGCCGGCAAGGAGCCGTTCCGTCTTCTCTTCGTCGGCAGAGCCGAGGCAAGGAAAGGCTTTCGCGAATTCATGGATGCGGTTGCTCTTGTCGCCCATGAGGCCGATGCTGGTCTGGTAGCGGATTTCCGCGTCGACCTCCTGGGTGTGCCCGACAGCGACCTGCCGGAGACGTTGCCCCCGGGCGCCCGCCGGCGCATTCAAGCTTTCGGCCGACAACCGGACGGGATGCTGTTTGATCTTTACGAGGCCGCCCATATCGTTGCAGCACCCTCGCGTTACGAGAGTTTCGGCCTTGTCTATCAGGAAGCGATCGCCTTCGGTCGCCCGATCCTCGCTTCGGCGGAGGACCCAAGCGCACGTGAATTTGTCGGTCGGACTGGAGCGGGCCTGCTCGCCTCGGCAACGGAGGGTGGAGCCATCGCAGAACGTCTGAAGGACATGCTGATCTCCGACACGCTTCGCGGTGAGCTGCGCTCGAAGGCATTGAAGGCGGCCGGAACCTTCACCCGTGCCACGCTCGGCCGCCAGACGATCGAGGTTTACGAGCAGGCTATTTCCAGTCATCGCGACACCGGATCGGCGAGGGCATCGTGACGCGGATCGCCATCATCGGCAACGCGCCCGAGTTCGACGGTCGAGATCTCGATATTGACGGTTACGATTACGTCGTCAGGTTCAACAACACGGCTGGGCTCGGCTCCACGAGCGGCACAAAAACATCTCGACTTGTACTGGTCAGCCGCGGCGGACAGCCAGCAGAATGGCTTGCCGATCCAACGTTCTTAGACCGGAAGGCCGTGCAGGAAGCCGAGTGCGTCACGCTTGTGTTTCCCCCGTCGCGTAAGCCTGAAGACGAGTGCCATGCCAATGGTCTTCGTCAGCGCCTTGAACCCCTTGGCAAAACGATCGACTGGATCGACGCGGCCACGGAGAAAAGGGCGCGTGCCGCGCTTCTCTCCCACGGCGCATGCACGACATCCGCAGTCAGCTCCGGCTTTCTCTATTGTTTCAGAATGCTGGAAGACGGAACTTCAACCGCATCGTTCGACATCTTTGGCTTTGGCTTCGATGGCTGGGAGGGGCATGCATGGAGCGCCGAACGCGCGTGGTTCGAGGCCGCTCATAACGCCGGCCGGCTTGTGCTGCACGCGCTAATCAAACGCTGACACAGGACCGGGCGGGGAGCACAACATGCCAGATGCAATAACTGCTAGGTGTCCACTTTGCCACGCCCGTGGCATCGAACCAACAGTGCGGACGTTGCTTAGCGGCAACGTCGTTCGCAGCTTTGACTATGCCTGCTCTCACTGCGGTCTGCTGCTCAATGAGCCGGTCATCCGGCTTGATCCCCTGCAGACTGATGTGCTCCTCCGAAGTCTTTGCGCGCAAACATCGGCAACCGTTCAGGCTGATGCACTTCTGGGCTGTGACATCTATACGTTGCGGACGATCGCGACCCGATTCAACTTGGCTGCTTCGCCAGCAAGCACCACTCAATTGCATCAACTCGCCAATCCACACGGAACGTTGTCGGCAGAAGCCCATCTTGTTCCCTTAGAGACCCTTACGCCGACGCCGGTCGCCTTAGGGATCCTGTGCAGTGATCGGGAGGCGGGATCCGTGCTTCAGACGGCAGCGCTCTATTCGTCTTGGGCGGCTGAGGTGGTCGTTCTCGTCGATCGCGCTGGAGACCCATCCAAGACGTGGCAGGAAAGCAGCGACGGCTTCGTGAGGGTGTCCTCACGCCTGCTGAGTGGAAATTTTGCGGATCAGCGAAATGCGTTGCAAGCCCTCTGTCGCAGTTCTTGGATGTTCCAGTTGGATGCCGACGAGGACGTTTCGCCGGAATTGGGAAATATCCTTACGCGTCTTGTCACGCTTGCCGACCGGCAAGGCGCCGTTTCCATCGGCCTTGCACGCGAAAATCTGGTCGATGGACAACGGGCCGACCTCTACCCCGATCTGCAATATCGCCTGAACCGGCGCGACATTTCCTATGAAGGCATCGTGCACGAGCGACCTACGCGCGCTTGGCAGAAAAGCTTCATTGCTCTTTCCGGCGTCATTCGGCACCACCTCACGGCCGATCGTGTCGCTAACCGATCCAAAATATACGAGAGGCTGCAGCCTGGTGGTGGGCGCCTGTTCGAAGAGCATGCCCTTCAACGTTCCTTCTCGTTTGTATGAAAAGGCTCCGCTTCTAATTTCATAGGCTGCGGAAGAGCCGTGCGCCGCCTGAGGCACTGAACGATAGATAGCCAAGCTCATCGAGAATGACGAGATCGGAAGGTGTCAGACGGTTAGCGATCTGGCCTGGACGGCACTGCGCTTTCTCCTGTTCCAGGGCGTTGCCCAGTTCCACGGTTGAGAAGAACAGGACCCGCTTATGATGATGCTCGATGGGCTCGATACCGATCGCAGTCGCGATATGCGTCTTGCCCGTGCCGAGACCGGCGACCAGCACGATCTTGTTGGCGTCGTCGAGGAAGTCGCAGCGATGAAGCTGTGCACGAGGGCCTCGTTGAGCTCGCTGCTGGCGAAGACGAAGCCACCAGATCACGATAGGCTGGAGAGCGTGCGGCTTCGAGCTGATAGGCCGTCGATCGGACCGCTCGTTCCACGGTCTCTGCCTTGAGCAGTTGGGAAAGAATAAGAATCGCAGCCTCGAACGCCGGCGATCCCTGCTCGGTCAAATCACCGACGGCATTGGCAAACCGAGGCCTTCAAGCAGCTCAATGGCGGCGTGAACCGCGGTCACGCGCACGTCGAGATGGCCGCTATCACCACGGCCAACACGACCGTCGGTACAAGGCGCTCCGCCTTAACATGGCTCGTGCCGGCTGACCGCCGACCAGGTATCGTGACGACGCCAGATCGCGCCTTGACCGTCCACGACCTAATCGCGCCCGGCCAGACCACGGCGGGTTCGATTGAGTTTGTCCAGGAAATTGGCTGCACAAACAACGCTGCACCGGTCGCCGAGACGACGCAAAAGCCCTATTCCGACATCACGCTTGACATAAAGTTGGCACCTGTTCGCACGATCGCCCCCCTGTTCAAGCTCTCGATCCAGATGCTGCAGGATGCCCTGGGTCTGGTCAGCTACCTCAATCTCCGAGGCACCACAGGGTGGCAAAAGACTTTGCGGATGTGCGGCGGATCTTCGCGAAGGAGTTCCGAGCGCTTTGCACCAAGTCCGCCATGTCCGGCAATGCACTGGCAGGATTTTCGGCATGCACGTCGTTGGCCGGGAAGGCTTGCCACAGGCGTTTATGCTGTCTAACCACGCGGGCCACGGGACGGAGCTTTGGGCGTTAGTGGACGTTCCCTATTGTCTCGTGACGCCGCCCGTTGACGACGCTCTGCTGCCGCTTGAAGGTGGCGAGCCTTTGCTTGCTCTCATGTCGATCTGCGAACGTTAGGCGCGCTGCAGGAACGAGATGGGCGGCCAGTTTACCTTCTGCACCGTACGTCAAGAGAGAGTCGTGATGGAGCCGTTTGCGCGGTCGGCAGAGGCTGAGTGACGCCACGGTCAGAAATTTACCATTTATTAATTTAATGCCCTCTGGACATGTAACCTAGTTCTAATCGAATTCGCTTTGGATTATGACAGAATTGTGTCAACTGGGGGCGTTTCATATGTCAATGCAAGGATTACTAAGCAGACCAGCGCTATTTGCTCTTGCTGCCGGGGCAGTATCCTACTTTTTCTTGGTGTATTATTTTGATACACGTTGGCGGTATATGCCATATACGTTTGCTTTTACAGCATCTGTCGCTACGGTTGTGTTCTTGATCTCGCGGCGCGTCGTATTCTCCCTCTATTTGTCTGGCACAATCATAATCCTACTGGCCGTTGTTTCCGCCGTGAAGTTTCGACTGAAGGGTTTGGCACTGCATCTCTTTGACTTTGTTTTCACCGGTGGCGACATGGCGACCGTCAAATTTTTGCTGCTCAACTACACGTCGATTGCATTGGTGTCGTTTTTTTCTCTAGCTATTGCCGGTGCAGCTTTGACGTTCATCTTTCGCAAGGAGGTTCCGCTCCCATTCCGTTGGCTTGCGGGAGGTCCTGCGTTTTTTGCTGCGGTCGGCGTCACATACGCTGCTCATCCGTTTCACGACGTCAAGGAGTCAGAGTTTCTGCCTTATGTCGCGGGATACAACGCCTCGGCGTTTCCTCTGTCCTTCGCGAATGTACCAGACATGGTAGGCTGGGTACCGCTGTCACGTAAAGTAAAGGAGGCTCCCGACGGCAAGAAGATAATCGACAGTGCCGATTGCAGTCGGACGCGCAACCGGCCGGACATCGTTATGGTGCTATCAGAAAGTCAATCATCGCCACTTGTCCTGAAGGATCTGACCTTTCCGAAAGCGGTGACAGACAGCTATCGCTCGGACGACGGCACGATAAAGCCCTTGTTCGTCGAAACCGTCGGCGGCGGAACCTGGATGACGAACTTCAGCGTCATGACCAGCCTGTCGAGCGCCGATTATGGCTGGCAGGCCTCCTACGTCACCCGTGTGCTTGACGGTAAGGTCAGAGGTGCGTTCCCTGAGCTGCTAGCTCAGTGCGGCTACCGCACAATTACAGTCATGCCCATGCCGACTGCGGCGTTCAATGAAGGCCAATTCCTAAAGTCGATTGGCTTCCAGGAGGTGATCGGGGCAGAGATGACCGGACACGAGCCTATGTCTGTTCGGGACAAGGTTTACTTCGACTATGTCAACGATCTGATCGCGAAGCATCGCAAGGAAGATGGCAGGCCGCTTCTCATAGCTGTCCAAACCATGTTCACGCACGCACCATATGAAGCCACGCTATTGCCAGAAGCTGCAGAGGAAGCGCCGACCTTTCACTCTTCTGCTGATATCAACGAGTACATGAGGCGGATTACCATCTCCAGAGCTGATCTGCAGGCGTTTCTTGCCGCCCGGAAGTCAGACGCCGGTCCTAACGGCACCCTCGTCATAGAGTTCGGCGACCACCAGTCAGTTGCGACGCGCGATATGATGCTTGCCACTTTGCCAGCCGATACTTTGACCGACTTCCGTTCGAAGATCTACGAAACCTTCTATGCTGTTCATGCATACGAGACTCCGCTGGATTTCTCGAGCCTGAATAAGCCAGAAGATGTGCCTTATCTTATTCCGCGACTGATTGCCGCCGCCAAGCTTCCTACGTCGACAAAATACGATGATCTAGTTGCGCTTAGCGAGCGCTGCGAAGGACACTTCCACACTTGCAATGACAGAACGGCTGTCGACACACACATAAAGGGTTTAGTGGTAGCTGGAATGCTCAAGCTTGAATAAGCAGGAGCTACATTGCAGACGTACATTCCGATGCACTATATTAACAATTCAAAATGGCCGCCGCCCTTTGCAGTGCGACGGCCACTTCTTTTCAGCGAATAACCAGGCGGAAGACTTCCGGAGCGTAGTAGTACCCGTCGCTGTGACGACGGTAGCCACGACGCGCCTCGCGGTAGCCGCGGTGACCGCGCCAGTAGCCACGACGCTCTTCGCGACGTTCCATGCGGCGTTCATGCCTACGATCCTGTCGCTTCATCCAGCGGGGGCGATCGTCACGATGACGATACTGTACCTGCTGTGCGTCAGCAGTCAGCTGAGCCGGCGCTGGAACGACAGGTGCGGCAGATGCGGTTGTAAAGCTTGTGAGGCTGAGCACGACCGCAACAGCGGCAGCGCCAAGAACGTGTGTGAACTTGGTCATAGGGTCATCCTTGCTAAGTATGCCTCACTATTAGCTGGCGAGGGATGAACCTAGGGTGAACTCCTCGTTCATCTAGAGGGCTGTTACGGTTGAGGCCCCTTTTTGGAATGTTGGGGGCGGCCAAACCAGCGCTTGACTCTCATCGGCTACTGGAACAAAATGGGAACATAGTCCGTCGTTCCTGAAAACATTCCCAACCGAGAGTCTGCCTCATGACTAGCGCATCGCCCCACCGTGTCCAGCAAATCGACGACGTTCATATGTCAGCGGACACCTTAGCGGAGGAGATTATCGCCTCCTACAACGGTGATCATCGGGCGGCGCTGAAGTCGGTTCTGGCGGATTCTTTGTTCTTCCAATCACAGCTGCACACTGCGTCGTGCCTGTTGTCCAAGGGAATGGGGAGAGGCTGGGTCCCGGCCTTCGAGCGCATACCAGCTCAGGAGGGCTGACGGTGAAGCATCCGCGGTCGATCGACCTGCACACGGAAATGTCAGCACCGTTTAAGCCTGCTAGGGCGAGAAACGCCAGTTACGACCTCTGGCGACTCATCGGTGACCTGCCGCAGTACGAGATCCTCGGTGGCACTTACCCGAAGTGCGAAAATGTCGGATGGCTCGATATGGATGTTGTGGGCAGGAAAGTTGGCACTGATATGAGCCTCAATCATTTTTAGGCGAAGCTTATATGACAGTGCGGCAATCGGGAAGGCAATCGGCTGATGATCGGGACGTTGGCTCGGTAAGAGGTGGCGGCGTCAGTGCAGTTTCCCGCTAGCCTTGGCCAAAGCAGCGCCGCGGACTGCGTCGTCAAATTCAACAACAGCATGTAGCACCTCTAAGCCGCTCTCGGTGATTCGGGCCCACCAGCGCCCGCCTTTATTCTGATAGCGCTCTACCCATCCTCGTATTGTCATTCGCCTGGCTACATCGACCAAGCGGCCGGGAATCAGATCAGCGGGGAGGCCGAGCTCGAGGCCATGAGGTGCGTTGTGTAGAAGCCAAAGAAGATCGAGCTGAGCACGCGTAACAGCCACCATGACTTGATCAGAAATGTAGTATTCGGCCTTAAGGGCGTAGCCGCTTTCAGTCAGGATTGCTCGCTTACCTGTCTCCACTTCAACGAGACCGAGCTTCTGGAGTTCATCAAGCACGACCGTCTCAACGTAGCTAAGGCGCCCGTATGGCAAAGAGCCACCTTGGGTTACGAGCCTGTCAATGAGCGCGATCTGAGCGGGCGTTGGCTTGCGCCATAGGAATGGCTTTGGGGGCATGGCTACTGGCGCCGCAACCGAACGCCCGGACCCTCACCGTTTTCGTCGATGAAAATGATTCCGGAGGTCTCAAGAGCAGATTTTAATTTTTCCAATGTCACAGTATTTAGCCCACCGCGCTCATTCTCAAACCGGGTGATCGTCGCAGTGGTGACATCTGCCATCGCGGCTAGATCTCTCACGCCGATCTTGAGCGCAGATCTGGCCATTCTCAATTGCGAAGGCTTCATAATAGCACCATGTAGAAAATAGTTGTTACACGGCATTCAAAGGTATCACCGTGTCCTGCATCCTTATTACACGGTAACAACAGCGCCGCAAGGAGGAACAGGCGCCATGATAGATAACGTCTCAACGGCGAACAGCGAAGCTATGTCCAGCGACACGATTTACGATCTCGAGGACGTCATCAACGCAGTTCACAGCGCGGCCTTCGCAGCGGATGCCATCATTGATGGATCGACTGGAAACGTCATAAGCGACGATGAAGTCAACGTCGCGGTCTGTGCGGTAGAGCATACGCGGGACGCCGTCAGGACGGCCCACGGCGCCTTTCACGCGTTCCTTGATGCCAAGGCGGCAGCTGCGCCATCGCCGCCGCGTGTCACGCCTCAAGGTGGCCTGGAAGACATACGGCAGCAGCTTGAGATCGTTTACATGGCAGCGTCTGCTCTGCCTGACGCAGACGATCAAACGGCAACGCGCATTGGGCTATCGCGGGCGTTGAACCTGCTGACTGCTGCTGAGGGGCGCCTGCATTCAAGTTTCGGTCCGCTGGCGCAATCGGATAGCGCACCGGTTTTCTACCCTGGAGGTTCCTGATTCGAGTTCAGGGCGCGCCAGCACTACACAGAGAATGTCTGTCCACCACCGTAGCCGCCCCACCAGCGGAGCGGACATTCTCAGGCGCGGCACCAGCCGCTGCCGTCCACTCGCTGTAATAGGCGGGCGGCAGAAACAAGCGAGCCTGCGGCCGGGAGGAGAATGGCCGCAGGCTCTCACAGCCGAAACTGCGCCGATGACGGAGGTTGGGAGGCGTCATCGGTAAAATTGATATGACGCGCTGTTTGACGAACTCAAGAGGGCCGGTGAACAATCGTCGCGGTGCATCCGTGTTGCATGGATTGCTTTGCAACACGACGAAACTCATTGAAATCATTGGTAATTCGTTGCAACACGGGTGTAACGCGTTTTCTAAGCGATTGAGTCTAAACCACTATATTATTGAAAGAATTATGGTGCCCAGAGGCGGATTTGAATCATCGACTCGCGGACTTTTAACCCGCGCACCAGAGCTTGCTCTCCGACATCCTTGAGTTCCCGCTCTACCCATGCCCGTTCATCGGCATGACCAGCCGTTCGATCAAACGGTCCTTTAACAAGCTTGCCCGATCGGACGGCGGCAGTGACGGCATGTTGCTCGCTGGCTGCTGGTCCCACACCCGACGCAAGTTCTACGAGCTGCACGCTTCGGACAGCTCTAGGATTGCCACCGAGACGGTGGAGCTGATGGCAAGCTCTGGCAGGTGGAAGAAGTGGCCCGCGGTCAAAGCCCTGACTCCCGTGTAGCGGAGCGCCAGGCGACATCTGCTGCGGTTGTGATGGAGCTCTTCGCCCTTTGGCAGCAGACCCTGCCGCGGATCTCCCGCAGGTCGAAGCTGGCCGAGGCGATCCGCTATGCTACTCGCGTCGTTCCATCTTCGAGCGCTTCCTCACCGACGGCCGCATCGAGCTCGACTCCAACATCGTTGAGCGCGCCATCAGGCCCCAGACAATTAAGCGAAAAAACAGTCTCTTCGCTGGCAGTGACGGCGGCGGAAGGAGCTGGGCGACAATCGCCACGCTCCTTCAGACGGCGAAGATGAACAACGTTGATCCGCAGGCCTAGCTTACCCAGACCCTCGAGCGCATCGCCAACGGCTGGCTAAGCAGCGATCTCGATGCACTCATGCCCTGGAACTGCGCGACCTGAACGGCGTCAGCTTGCCGCTTACCTCACACCTCGGCGCGAAACATTGTTGGTGTCATGTCTGTCACCTGACGGAACGCACATGAGAACGAAGCCGTACTGGCAAAACCGAACTCTGCAGCAACGCGGGCAATCGGGGTCCCTCTTGCCAGCCCATCCATCGCTTGCACGATCCGTGCGCGCTGTCGCCAGGCCTTCAGTGTCAGCCCCGTTTCTGCTGGAAAAAGTCGGCTTACGGTCCGGACCGAGGTCGCGGCACGTGACGCTAGGTCGTCGATGTTCAGCCGGTTCTGGCGGTCTTCAAAAGCGAGATCAGCAACGCGCCGCCCGATCAGGCTTACCGGCAGGGGCAAGAAGGTCGGAGCATGAACCGTTTCCGTCAGTTCATGGAGCATCAGCCTGGCTACAAGTTCGGCCTTGCTCGATCCGATGTTTGCCGAGAATGCCGCCTCAAGGAGGGCGTGCATCAACGGCGTAACCCGCAGCGTGAATGGTCGGTCTAGTTGTGTTGTCGGTGCCCAGGCCTGTGTCACGGACAGGGACCAATCCACCATCCAAAGTTCGGAATCGGTCAGCACTTCAACCCGGTGCGGAACTCCAGCGGGTATCCAGACTGCCAACTGTGGCGGCACGAGCCAGCGACCCGCCTCCGTATGCACCTGGACCATGCCGGATGCGGCGAAGGTTAGCTGCGCTTCTTCATGAGAGTGGATCGACAAGCCCCTGCCGCGCTGCTTCCTGCCACGGCGCATAGTGAAAGGCGGTGCGGACATTGTATTGGCCTCTGAGCGATGTGGATTGGCGTCACATCGCTGAGCGGTCGAGATAGCATACGTTTCATCAAAGGTCGAGCAAACACAGACGCTCAGCATGCAGATAGGAACGAAGGATGAAAGCAGTTGTCATTGACGCTTACGGCAACAACGACGTGGTCAGATATATCGACGCCGACTGCCCGATCCCCCGGGCTAGCGAGGTCCTGATTAAAGTCCATGCGGCAGGGGTTAATCCAGTAGATTGGAAAATCCGTGGTGGTCTCGGGCAACGCCTGGGCATGTCGTTGCCCATCCACCTGGGAGGTGAGGTAGCCGGCATCATCGAGGAAGTCGGGGATGGCGTGAGCGGGTTTAAAGTTGGCGATGCGGTGTATGGCATCATACCCATGGGTGGTTTTGCCGAATACGCCATTGCGAGTGCTGGCGACCTAGCCCACAAGCCGTTCAATGTCGACTTTATCCAGGCTGCAGCACTACCTCTTGGAGCCTTGACGGCATGGCAGGCGATGTTCGACCTTGCCAAACTCTCCAATGGCCAGCGTCTGTTGGTTACCAACAGCTCGGGCGGCGTCGGTTCCCTCGCCATTCAGCTCGCGAAGGCCATGGGTGCGCATGTTACCGGCATGGGTTCCGCCCGTAACGAAGCCTATATCCTCAGTCTCGGCGCAGACGAATTCATCGATTATAGACAGCAGCGTTTCGAGGACGTAGCGCATGATATGGATGTGGTCTTCGACACGGTCGGCGGTGAGACCTTTGATCGGGCATTCCTGACTCTCAGAAAGGGCGGTTTCCTGGTCACTGCGGTAGCATTCCCTCAGGATGAGGCGAGCACGTTTGGCGTTGGTGTCGGACGGGTCTATTGCAAGCCGAATGCCGAGCAGCTTGCCTCGATCCGCGCCTTTGCTGAAGCCGGCAAATTAAAAGCCCATGTGGCGACAGTGCTGCCTCTTGCCAGCGTCAAGGAGGCACTTTATCTCTCAGAGGGGGGGCGTACCCGCGGCAAGATCGTTCTGCAAGTCACGAGCTAAGGTTCGCATAGGTGATATAGGTCTGCGAGGCGACTTCTAAAACCATGATTGGCTAGAGCACGTCCCTTGAACATTGAAGCGGATTGGGATTCCGTTTCTGCGTGAACTCTGGTTCCTTGGCCTTGCCAGTGATTTGTCGGGAGCGAAGGATGGCAAGGGCATTGAGCGACGACCTGCGTAGTCGGGTTAGCTACAGTATGATTCAAGCTCGATGCTTTGGGGTATTGACGGCAACGCAGGTGCGGACGCAGCGCATCCGCTAGATTGGTCGGGAGACAATCAGGCTCGGCTGATTGCTGAGGCGCGAGGCTGGGGGAGGATGTCTCGGAAAAGCTGTTCGAACAGATGGGAATAAACGGACCGAGCTCGGCAAAAGTTTCGCCTGAAGGATACGGCAGAACTTTATCTTCAATCGCACGGTGAAGATGGAACCGTCCTGAGCGCTGCTGATTTGCTCCTCGATTCAAGGAGACCAAAGATGACGCGTTTAGAAAATACAAATCGCAACCGTAAGCTTTCACTGCTTGTGTCTATGACGATCCCGTTCATGTCCATTGGGAACGTCGCGGCGCAGGAAATGGCTAAGCCGACAGCCGATATGCAGGCCGTGCTCGACAAACTCGGTGCACTCGAAGCCAAGCCCTTCTCCACTTTGACGGTTCCGGAAGCGCGGACTCAGGCATCACCGGCGGATGCCGCGCGCGCCGTTCAGTGGGACAAGCGCCTGTCGTCCAATCCTGATGCACAGGTCACTACCAAGGACATCACCATCCCCTCAAAAGAGGGTGGGATAGCTGCACGGGTCTATATTCCCGGAGGCAAGGGTCCGTTCCCCGTTGTGGTCTACTATCACGGCGGCGGATGGGTCGTAGCCGACATCAACGTCTACGACGGTGCACCTCGCGCCATGGCGCTTGGTGCGAACGCGATCGTCGTATCCGTTGAGTACCGTCACGCGCCTGAACACAAGTTCCCAGCCGCGCACGACGACGCTTGGACCGCATACACGTGGGTTGTGGAGAATATCCACGAGCTGAACGGCGACGCTGACAAAATCGCAGTCGCCGGAGAAAGCGCGGGCGGGAACCTTGCGGCCAACGTCGCCCTGATGGCGAAGGAGAAGAAGACGAAGCAGCCCCTTCACCAGTTGCTGGTCTATCCCGTCGCCGGAAGCGACATGGACACGCCGTCCTACAAAGAGAACGCCAACGCCAAGCCACTCGGCAAGGCCGACATGGAATGGTTCGTGAAAAATACTGTGACATCGATGGACGAGACGAAGGATCCGCGGATCAACCTCAACGGTCGATCGGATCTGGCGGGCGTAGCACCTGCGACGGTGATCCTCGCCCAGATCGATCCCCTCCGCTCCGACGGCGAGACCTATGCGGCCAAGCTGAAAGACGCGGGTGTCGCAGTCAACCTCAAGACTTTCGAGGGCGTGACACACGAGTTCTTCGGCATGGGCAAAGTCGTTCCCGAGGCCAAACAGGCGCTCGACCTCGCTGTCGCCGACCTGACATCCGCATTCAAGAAATAAGGATCACGTCCATGAACAAGCTGCTATCCGCCTCTCTTCTTTCGGTGTCCTTGCTGATGTCGCCGGCGACCTTCGCCGCGATGCCAGCCAGCGCCGACGAGGCCGCCGCTCCGATGACCATCGACAAGGCGTCTTTCGTCAAAGTCGTCACAAGTTCCAACGCGTTCGAAATCGAGTCCAGCAAGCTGGCCGAGCAGAAGGCAAAAGACGCGGACGTCAAGACGTTCGCCGCCCAGATGATCAAGGACCACACACTGGCGGGCGAGGAGCTGAAAAAGGCTGCCGCTCTCGGTGATGAAGCGCCGAAGCTTTCACCAAAACACGCAGCCATGATCGAAACGCTCAAAGGGGCGTCCGAGCAGGACTTCCAGCCGCTTTACATTGATATGCAGACGGTAGCGCATATGGAGGCGGTCACTTTGTTTGCGACATACGCCAAGGGTGGCGACGACCAAGCCGTTAAAAAGTTTGCTGCAGAAACGTTGCCCAAGCTTGAAATGCACAAGGCACATGTCATGAAGCTCGTCGCCGGACACTGAGCGACGTGTAGGTCGGAGGGCCTCGAACATTGCGGGGCCCTCCTCTTTGCTATGCCGCTCACCAAGAGGGCCGCCCACGATTTCGGGGCTTCTGACCGACAAATTTACACCTGCGTTTTGCGGGTGGTCCTCTAGATCTTTATCGGCGGTCATCAAATGGGCGCCTTCGCACACCAAGTCTATTGGAACGCAGAGGTTCTCCGTCGCATGACCTGTGGGTGAGGGTGGGTCAAGTAGGGACACACAAGAGGAACCTAATGACGAGCAGACGGTGGCGGATCGCTGCACCAAGCTACCCCCCGGCATCTCCGAGCTGGCAACACCCTTGGTGAGATACAATGTCTCGTTCGAGAGAGCTTAAAAGCCGATATGTGCCGTATCGTTCTTGATGGTGACGTTAGATCCGAACGGAAGCGATTGTTGCTGAAACCTATGCAGGATCCTCGCGGCATCGGCACCTCGTGCGAGATGGGGCATAAGACGGTCTTCCAATATGGTGTTCTGACCGCTGGACGTTGAGCCGATGACGACAGGATGAAACGTCATCCCTTTAAGGTCTCCTGCTTCACCGAAGACACACAACCCAATGACGCTCTCCCAGATTTCCGGTGCAGTCCACTGCGATTTCTCTGATTTGACGTGGAAAATGAAGTTGCCAAGGCTGTAGAAAATCGGTCGGTTTCGATAGATCTCCACCGGCTGCAGGACCGGGGCTCCGTGACTGACGAACATCGCTGCACCCGCATCAATGCAAGTTTTCGCAACATCTCCGACCCAAGTCGATACCTCATACCAGTCAGAAGCCCAGTGGTGGTGGTGAAGATAGGCGATCACGAGGCAGCCGGCCTCGGCGGCACTGTGGATCTCTGACAGATGCCTCGCCAGATTGGCCTCGTCGACTTTGACACTTCTTCCAAAATGCTCGGCGCGCCTGAAGATGGCCCGCGCGATACAGATCTCGTTCTTGGGATCAAGCGTCGGTCGGTCGTCGGGCTGGCTGTCATTGCCCAGATCCATGTCGGTATAACCGACACGGTCGCGGATCAGTCGGAGATTTTCGAATGCCTCGGGATCGACATCGATGACCTTGGTTAGGTATAGCCGGTTGACGCCCGGGCGCTCGGGACGATCCTTGGCGGCGTCCCCGGCATACATGAAGTCTGGCCCGGGTCCAGCATCCATGGCCACCAGCGCAACCTTCCGGCCGTTAAACGACCCCGTGCCTGCCCGCGCGGCCATGGTCTGGTTGCGCCCGATGCCGGCATGCAAGAAGCTGCGCTTCTCTACTTCCTCCAGCGTCGACAGGATCCCCGAGGGCCCGAGGTCGAAAGCGTGATTGTTCGATAGCGAAAGGCCTTGGAAACCCAGGTCCTTCAAACTGTCGAGAACGACGGGCCGACTGCTGCCGAAGAAGGACCCCTTCAGCGGCCACCCCCCATGCTGACCATCGATTGTGCTCTCGAAGTTCGTGAACGCGAAATCGGCCTTTGCAAGCACGTCCCGTACACTCTGGAATGCCAGGTCGTCTGTGTTGCGAATGTCGTGCTTTATCAAGGACTGCCCGGTCACCGCGATCGTGAATGTCTTTGTCATGGGAATGCTCCTGCGCTCCGAAAGGTGCTCAGCTGACTGAGGAAAACGAGGGGGTAGAAGCCTCTGTTGAGGTACGCCGCCGTCAGATGGTGAAACGCTCCGGGCGGGCGTCGATCAGGCAGCGCGTGTAGGCGTTCGTCGAACGGCCGAATATGAACTCCGGTGAACCGTCATCGACGACGCTGCCGTTCTGGAAGATGTAGATCGAACTGCAGAGGGCCTGCACGAGCGCAAGATCGTGCGATATGAACAACATGGAAATTCCATCCTGCGAGACGGCTTGTCCGAGGAGTTCCACGATCTCTGCCTGCACTGAAACATCAAGGGCTGACGTCGGTTCGTCAGCAACGATAATGCGCGGTCTGGCGAGAAGAGCGCGTGCAATGCAGACACGTTGTTTCTGCCCTCCCGACAGTTGGTGCGGGTATCGGGTCAAAAACGTCATCGGCAATCCCAGGCGATCCATGATGACGCTGATGACCAATCTTTCGTCCGTCGAGGGTGCACTGCCAAACCTGACGCTCTCCGCCAAGGTGTCGCCGATCGGCAGGCGGGGGTTGAGGGACATTGCAGGGTCCTGAAAGATCATCTGAACTCGCCCCAGCATGCCACCAGGCTGTCTCCTGCGTGTGACGTCAACGCGTGTTCCGTCGATAACAATTTCGCCCTCGCATGCTGTCTCCAGACCCGCGATGATCCGACCGATCGTGCTCTTGCCACTTCCGCTTTCGCCAACGATGCCGGTGATGGCGCCAGGCTTGAGTTCGAGCGAGATATCCTGCAAAGCAGGCTTGCGCGGTTTGGTGCTCCAGCCGAAGCTCGTCCCGCCGAAGGCTTTGGTTACGCCGGACACAACAAGGATCGCTGCGCGTTTCGCCGGTTCATCATCATCATCCGCCGAAGCATGGTCCGCACCAGTGAACGCTGGATCAGCGCGCTTCCCGCTCGATAAGCGAAGTCTCGGAACGGCAGCGAGAAGGTCACGCGTATAGGGTTCCTGCGGATGATCGAGAAGCGTCGCTGTCGAGCCATGCTCCACGACAAGTCCGTCCCGCATGACGACCACCGTATCGGCAATCTCCGAAATCACTCCCATGTCGTGGGTCACCAAAATGATCGAGACGCCAGTTTCCGCGACAAGGTCCCGCAGGAGCTGCAGGATCTGCTTCTGGATTGTCGCGTCCAGCGCGGACGTCGGTTCGTCCGCGACAATGATGTCAGGTGTTCCGGAGAAGGCGATCGCGATGACGACGCGCTGGCGCTGGCCGCCGGATAACTGGTGGGGATAACTGTGATACCGTTCCCTCGGATTGTCGATCCCGACACGGGTGAGCAGTTCGATCGATCGACCGCGCGTCTGTTTACCGGAAAGGTCAGGGCAGGCGGCCCGGATCGCTTCCGTCAACTGAGCGCCGATGGTCATAAGGGGGTCGAGCGACATTGTGTGGTCCTGGAAGATGGCCGCAATCCTGCGGCTCCGAAGTGCTTCTCGATCCTCCTCGTCCATCGCCTCCAGAGCACGACCCTCAAACAGGATCGATCCGGACGTGTGGACGAACTCGGGAGCGAGCAGCCCGATAATCGCGTTTCCGACGGTCGATTTCCCTGCACCCGACTCGCCGATAAGCCCCAGAATTTCACCGCGTCTAAGGCGCAGATCGACGTCGCGAAGGACAGGCCTCGTCTGAGACCTTGATCGGTAGCTGATCGTCAGCTTCTTAAGCTCCAGTAGCGGTTGCTGCGCGATTTGCTTGATCATAGGGATTTGCTCCTTGGATCCAGTTTGGAACGCGTGTCTTCTCCGACAAAATTGATGGCGGCGATCAAGCCCAGCAGAGCGAGACCCGGAAACAGGCTGATCCAGTATTGGCCGGTCATGAGATATTGGAACCCAGCAGCCACTGTGGAACCGAGGGACGGCTTGTCGATGGGAACGCCCAGCCCGAGAAACGACAGGGTTGCCTCCAGCGCGATCGCGTGCCCGAGTTCGATGGGAATGAGCGTGAGTGCCGGAGCGATGCTGTTGGGCATGACGTGCCGAAGGAGAATACGCCTCTTTGGGAGACGGAGAAGCCGGACCGCGTCGAGATAGGACTTTCCGATCTCGCTCAACGCGACGGCTCGGGTGACCCTGGCATATGTTGCCCATTGAACGACGATGATCGCCAATATGATGCGATCGATCCCTGGCCCGAGGGTAACGATAGCGATCAGCGCGACGAGGATCGTCGGAAGGCTGAGCTGGAGGTCCACGATGCGCATGACGAGGGCATCGACCCAACCGCCGAAATAGGCTGCAACGACGCCCGCCGTGACGCCGACCACGGCTGCAACGGCTGTACTGATGATGGACACCAGCAAGCTGATGCGCAGGCCGTAGAGGATCGTGCTGACGATGTCTCGCCCAAGTCCATCGGTCCCCAGCCAATAGATATAGCCATCGCCCCCCAGTGTCCCTGGAGCCGCGGATGCCTCCCATCCGCGGATCTGGAGGAGATCATAGGGATTTTGTGGCGCGATAATTGGTGCCGCGAAGGCGATGAGGATGTAGGTGCCGAGCAACGCCTTAGAAAAAGGGAAGCTGCCCCTTGGCATGCGACTCCGGAGCGTCTCGATGAAAGCTATCGACATGAAAGATCCTTACGTGGAGAGGCGCACGCGCGGGTCGAGCACGGCGTAGAGAAGATCCACAACAGCGTTTAACGCGATGAAGGCGACGGAGATGAAGGTTAGCGTGGCCATTACGACCGGGCGATCAAGAAGCTGGATGGAGTCGATGAGCAGCTTTCCGATGCCCGGCCATGCGAAGATCGTTTCCACAACGACCGCAAAGGCCAGCATGCCGCCGAACTGCATCCCGATGATCGTCACCAGGGGAATGCTGATGTTCGGCAATGTGTGGCGGAACAGAATACGTCGGCTCGAGAGGCCCTTGGCTCGACAGAACCTGATGAAGTCCTGCCGTTCGACCTCGATGGTTCCGGCTCGCGCAAGTCTTGCGATGAGCGCGACGTTGGGAAGAGCAAGGGCGAGCGCCGGTAGGAACACGTGCCTTAGACCATCGCCGGTCAGGACACTCCACTCCTGACCGGCGACCGAAAGCGTGGCTCCGCGACCGCCTGATGGAAACCATCCCGTCAGCAGCGCGCCGGCCAGGATGAGCATCATGCTCAACCAAAAGGACGGAATGCTCAAAGCCAAAACACTGCCGCGTAGGATGGCGCGATCCGCTGCCCCGCCCTGATGTCGTCCGGCCCATAAGCCGAGCAGGACGCCCCCGGGGGCCGCCAGCGCCATAGCGATGACCGCAAGTTCCAGCGTTGCCGGCAGCTTGCTTAACAGCAGTTTGAAGGCCGGCAGATGGTAGACATAGGAGGTGCCGAAATCGCCGGTGACGACGTTTTCCATGAAAAGGAAGTACTGCCGCCACAGGGGCTGATCCAGCCCGAGGGCGATCGTCGCGTTTCGGATGTCTTCGACGGTCGCTGTTTCGACGTTGACGACATTGAAGACGGGGTTGCCGACGCTGTGGATTCCGACAAACCCGATCAACGACATGACGAGGAGAAGCAGAAGGGCTTGGGAAACCCTTCGGGTGACAATGCTCAACATCAGCCGATCCCTCACTTTGCAGAAGGCAGGGCCTGCATGGCAGTGGTCCATCCGCGCGGATGGACAGCGTAGGACGACACCCTTTGCCCGTGGCCGACAATCAGATGGAAATGGTAAAGAGGGATGATGGGATCGTCGGCCATGACGAACTCGGTGGCCTCGGCAAGAGCCGCCTCGCGAGCAGGCCCATCCTCCAGGGCGGTGGCTTTCGCAAGCATCTCATCGAACGCCGGATTTTGATATTGTCCGTAATTGATCGAGCCCGTTCCAAGGTCTGGATCCGGAGACGCGAGCACGGCCTTCAGGCAAAACGTGACAGCTTCACCCGAGCAGCCTCCGTACCAGACCGGATAGGCGCCGCTGGATCGCTGTGTGGCGAAAACCGAGAAGGGCGCGACGACGGGTTGAGTGGCAACGCCAATCCTGGCCCAATTCTGCGCGACCGCTTGCAGCGACTCACTGTCGCCGGGATATCGCCCGGCCGGCCCAGCGAGCACGACGTGAAAGCCATTTGGAAAACCTGCTTCCGAGAGGAGTGCTTTCGCGGCTTCGTAATTCGGACGCTCGACAGCGAGCTTTCTGGATGTGCCCGACAAGCCCGCCGGAAAGAGCTGTGAAGCCGCCGTTCCAAATCCGAGCAAGATCTTCTCCGTAATAAAGGGTCGGTCGGTGGCCATCCGCAGGGCCTCGCGGACTCGCTTGTCCCTGAACGGATTCTTGATGGGGTTCCCGGCATTGTCGGTGACCCCCGGAATTTGCTCGCGTCCGACGTCGAATTGCAGGAAGTTGGATCTGGCGGCGCTGGTGCTGTCGATCGTCAGGCCACGGCCTTTAAGACCGGCAACATCACGCGCCGGGATATAGTCTGCAATATCGAGGTCGCCCGTGCTCAATGCGGCCACGCGCGCGGCAGGGCTCTCGATCACCCGGAAGGAGACATCCGACCAGGCAGGTGTTCCACCCCAGTACTGCGCGTTTCGCGTCAGTTTGAGCCCTTCGCCCGACTGCCAGCTCTGAAATTTGTAGGGTCCTGTGCCGACGGGCTGCGATCCGGAGTTCAGATCCTCGGTCGTTGCAAAGCCGCCCTTCTTTTCGTGCATGATGAAAATGGACGTCAGAGACAGCGGCAGAGTTGGTGCGGCGTCGGTCGTTTCAATGACGACGGTGAGGGGATCCGGTGCCGTGACCGATTTGATGTTCTGGGTGTAGTTCTGAAAGCCGCCGCTTGGAGGTTTCAGAAACGTCTGGATACGATTGATCGAATAGATGACGTCCTGCGCTGTAAACGCCGCGCCGTCATGGAACCGAACACCCTCCCGGAGCTTGAACGCCCAGCTGTTCTCGGAGATGCGCGTCCAGGAAACGGCTAGGCCAGGCTGCGGGTTTAATGACGCGTCCTGATTGACGAGACGCTCATAAATGTGTGCAAGCAACGAGTTGTTCTCGTTTAGGTCTGCATAGTGCGGATCGAGCGTCATAAGTTTGAGCTGGGTGCCGATCCGCAACTCGGCCGCCGCAGCGGCTGTGCAAAATAAACCGGCCGACAGAGCTATTGCGATGGAACTCGCGATGAGCCGTCTGAGGGGTCGATCGAGGACTGACATGATTTTCGTTCCCTTCGTTTTCTTGTTTTTGCATGCGGATTTATGACGAGCTCGAACAAGAGGTCGTCGCACTGGGCGATATGGCGGCCGTACAGGTCGTCAGGCGGACGTGTCGCGGAAAACTGGGGGAGGGTTTCTTAGGGTGAATGCAGGCAAAGTTCTGCTATTCTCAGAATCAGCCATGATCCGAGCTCCCAACAGCTAGGCGTGGTCAGGCCAAACTTCGTGCTGGAACACGCGGTTTGGCCGCTTACAGAAGCAACTTACAAGGAATACGAATGGCGCGCAACCAAAATCACCATCGTATGGTGATATGAAGTCAATTCAGTGCAAGATGGCTCGCACCGCGTTGGGATGGGGAGTCGTAGACCTTGCAAAAGCGGCAAGCGTCTCGACACAAACCGTTGTCCGTTTGGAACGAGGAGATGACCTTCGACAAACAACACTTGCGCGCATCCGCGACGCGTTGGAGCAGGCGGGGATTGAGTTCATTCCTGAAAATGGCGGTGGGGTCGGTGTCCGCTTCAAAGACCCGACGTGAGATGCGCGGCGGCATGCTCTATTTTTTCCGAGCCGTGACGCACTCGAAATGCGGCATGCCTGCAAGGGCATCGTGGGTTCAAATCCCACCCTCTCCGCCAAGTTGTAGTCACTCTCCGCCAGATTACCTGCAAATCCTTGGATTTCCTCGCAAAATCTCTGCCTGTCAGTGGTCCATGAGGAGTTAAGAATCATGCGGGTATCGCGTCGGGTACAGCTTCCGGTACATGTTGAAGTATCGCCTGAAGTGGCGAATCGACGCCAGTTAGACAGATCGAGCGGCGGCACACGTGCTATTCCTCCCCTGCGGCTCAGCTTGGGCGCCTGCTCTCACAGGCGTGCAAGACTGATGGCCGACCTTCTGGCGGCCAGAGCCAGATTGATGTTCGACGCATTGAGGCACGTCACAGGAATGCAGGAAGAAGACGACAGCGAGACGCGAGCGCTTGAAGCCTTGATCGAAATGAAGGGCGAATTGAAAACCTATCTTCGGATTATCGACCGCTCGGATGCGCCGATTCCTGCATCGGAGCTGCAGAAAGCGACAGGCATCCGTGACCTCGTCAGCCTGAACCGGGAGTTGGAGAAGCAGTCACAGGGCGAAGCCTTCAATGAACTCGTTGTTGGCAATGCGGAGATGCTGAAGCAATCGGCGATCGCTAAACTGTCCGCATCGTCGGCGCTCGCAGATTCTCCGCTGCAAGCGGCGAAGAACGCGAGCGTCGTCCCAACCGCGCCTGAGGCCGCAGACAAAGCCGTGCCCCCAAGTGCCGCTTACGCTCCTCCACCAGCGCCACCGGTGGCGGCTTCAATGATCCTTTCGGCGGGGGAACGATCAGAATTCCTAAGACGGCTGCAAGTCCGGTCAAGGCAACGCCCATCGGGGCAGCGAAGATAAATACCCTATTCAGAACCGGCGTAGCGTCGGGGCTGATGGAGGACATCATGCTTCCTCTTCTCGGCCACCTCACCTCTCGGCGCCTTGGACTCTTGATCCACTTGCGTGGAAATGACATTCGTGAGCAGTTCCCGGAGGTCTGGGTCGGGCAGGTGACGCGTCTGTCGCAGATCAAGGGAACATGGACAACTATTCCGGTTAAAACGCAGGACAGCGAACGATACTTCGTGTTGCATGATTTCCTGAAGGAAATCGGCTTCATCGACTGGGCTAGCCGGCAGGGTTCGAAGTTTCTGCTTCCTAACATCATGAAACTTAAAGACCCGAGCAAAAGTGCTTCATCCTACATGCAGCGGCTGTTCAAGCAGGCGGGAATCAAACCGAAGGCTGGCGAAGATAGCGTTGGGCGACGCGAGGTGTTTCACTCTCTTCGAGGCGGCAGCATTCAGGATATGCGTGACTCGGGCGTCGATCCGCGCGATCGTCGTATGCAGGCGGGCCATAGCGCCGGAAGCGATGAACATGATCTCTACGGCTTCGACGTCGCGACGGAAAAGGAAGCTCGTAAGCTGAAAGTCCTGCCCCTCGACCCTGAAATCGATTACTCGGTCTTCCGCGGACTGGACTTTAATGCGATCGCCAAGCGCAAACGTGTGGGTGGTCCGCAGAAGCGGAAATGATTTCCCGCGCTGCGCAGTGGTAGACCTCGGAGTACTTGGTCAAGGCGTCGAGCTCCCTGTACAACGTCAACCGCCTCGCGTTCAAGATGCTTCAAAAAACCGATTCTGTTGCAAACCGCGTTTCATGAAGTAATGGGTGGACGTAGGCCCCTGATGACAACGCCGTTTGCATGAGTTTGGTAATCAGGCACAGCAGATGGACAGAAATCGTCACCCTTGCAGGTGAGCCTTACGTAGGAAGGGTCGGTCGTCGCGTGCATAGCGATCAACCAGATCGTCAAAGACCTCGTATGCTGCCCGCTCGTTGAAGCCTTGGTCAACCAGCAATGCGGTCACGGCGTCAGCGAGCTGGTCGATCCGATCGGGGCGATCTTCCCTGAGATAGCCGGTGATCGCCCAGAACAGCAAGGCACGCGCAACGTCGTCGCGACCCGGTCGCCGCTCAGCCAGATGCTTATCCCTGAGCCTCTGCTGTCTCACGCGCTGCCTGGCGTTGCGCTCCTCCACACTCTGTCGTGCCATGCCGTCCTCCCTGTTGTCGTTGATGGCCCTTTCAGGGTCGTGGGACCGGCGGGACGGCGCAAGGCGTTTGTGTTTCGGCGTGGAATATTGGCTCTGACTCACTTTTGATGAATTCTGGGCGTCGACTGGCGTTGGTTTGGCAAAAGGAATCAGTGTCATGGTTCATTCGCTTCGCCCCTCCGCACTCGTGCCTCGAGGCTTTGTAATCGATGAGACAGCTTCTGCTGGCGACGCAATAATACTCGCTGTCCGCTCGACGGATATGTGCAGCCGTTGTCCAGGCTGCGGAACAAGATCGGAGCGGATACACAGTCGTTATCATCGCCGCCTGACAGATCTGCCCATCGCGGGAAAGACTGTGCGATTGGTTATTGCCGCACGCCGGTTCCACTGTGACGCAGTGCTGTGTGGCCGAAGGATCTTTACCGAGCGCTTCGAGGCAGATGTTCTGGCGCCGTGGGCGCGGCGTACTGCGAGGCTTGATCATATCGTCCATCATCTCGGGCTTGCTTTGGGTGGGCGACCGGCGGCGACCATCGCCCGCAGACTGATGGTGCCGGTCAGCAACGACACCTTGCTACGTGTCGTCCGACGACGCGGCATCTCGCGTTTCGTTCCGCCTACGGTGATCGGCATCGACGACTGGGCGTGGCGGCGCAACCAGCGCTATGGGACGATCATCTGCGATCTCGAACGGCGCAAAACCATTGCACTTCTGCCAGACCGAGAGCCGGCAACCGCTCAGGCCTGGCTTTCGGATCAGCAACAGATCAATATTGTCGCCCGCGACCGCGGCGGCGCCTACGCCCTTGCTGCAGCCAAAGCGCTGCCTGAGGCAACCCAAGTGGCCGATCGATGGCACTTGATGGAGAACGCCAGTCGGGCATTCCTCGACGCCGTCCGCAAATCCATGCGACAGATCAGAACAGCGATCGGGTCCGCGACGATCAATCCGGACCTGCTGACGGCCGCTGAGCGGATCCAGTATCAGGGATATCTTCATCGAGAAGACACGAACGCCGCCATTCTGGACTTGGCCAAGTCCGGAGTTGCAATCAAAGAAATCGTTCGTCGCACCGGGCACAGTCGCGGTCTCGTCAGGCGAGTGCTACGTGGGCAAAGATCCGACGTGTTCCGCGTGCGGGAGAACTCGCTTGAAGTTTATCTGCCATGGCTCGATGCTCAATGGAGTGCCGGTCACCGCAATGGCACCCAGTTGTGGCGAGAGTTAACGCGCCAGGGATTCCGGGGCTGCCTTCGTGTTGTAACCGAGTGGGCGACGCGTCGGAGAAAAGCGGAAAAGATGGATGGTGATGCCTTGAGCCGTACGCCGTCGGCACGGACTGTCGCACGCCTCATGACCATCGGGCGCGACGATCTTTCCAAGTCTCAGACCGTAACGGTTGCCGCGATTGAAGGGGGAGTGCCACAACTCGTCGAAGCGCGGGAACTCGTCGCCGCTTTCCAAGCCATGATCCGCAAGAAATCTCTCGCCGATCTCGAACCGTGGTTGGAATGGGCCCGATCAAGCCTGGTCGCGGCCTTCGCCAATGGTGTCGCCAAAGACCGGGCAGCCGTGAGTGCCGCGATCAAATCGCCGTGGTCAAATGGACAGACAGAGGGGCAGATCACCAAGCTCAAGCTTGTAAAACGCCAGATGTACGGGCGAGGAAAAATCGACCTCCTTCAGGCCCGCGTCATCGGCGCCGGATAGGCCTCTGACCACCAAAATTGCGTCAGAGCCAAGATTGGACGCCGATAAGGGGTCAACATTCCGAGCCGATTGACAATCATTTCCCGCGCACCTACCTCCGGCAGGTAGACGCCGCGCGCGGCGATTGGATCGTCTACTACGAGCCGCGGCGGCCGAGCGGTGATCTGATGAAGACGGGCGGCAAGCAGGCATACTTCGCGACAGCCAGGATCACCGACATCATCGAGGACCCGTCGAAGGTCGACCACTTCTACGCGTTCATTGAAGACTTCCTGCCGTTCGATCATGCCGTGCCGTTCAAGGACGCCGACCATTATTACGAAGGCGGCCTTCTCAAGGAGGACGGCTCAACCAACAAAGGTGCATTCGGCCGCGCCGTGCGAAATATATCTGACGCCGAATACGACACGATCCTGGCCGCCGGATTTTCTCATATCTTGGGAAATCGCGATCGAGAGCGCCCGACGCCGGATCCTGTCGAAGAGGCCCGCATAGGGTTTGGCGATAACCCGCAGATGCCTTTTGAAATCGACAGCATCGATCGGCGGATCGTTTCGCAAGTCGTGCAACGCCCTTTCCGGGACAAAGCATTTTCCGCGGCCATCAAGACGGCATACCAAGACACCTGCGCCGTGACCGGAATAAAGCTTTTCAACGGTGGCGGCCGATCGGAGGTGCAAGCCGCCCACATCCGCCCGGTGGCCGATGGTGGCCCAGACAGCGTTCGCAATGGCCTTGCACTCTCTGGCACCGTGCACTGGATGTTCGACCGCGGCCTGGTTTCGGTTGACGACGACTACAGCCTGCTGATCGCAAGCGGCGGCGTTCCTGATACTATCACGCGGCTGATGAATCCGGAGCGACGGCTGCTTGTGCCCTCACGCCCGGACGAGCGGCCACATTCGCAGTTTCTGCAATATCACCGCGAGAAAGTGTTCAAGGGGTGAGGTTGCGGAAATAATTTCCGCAGTTCCTACACCTTGACGGGCCGATAGATTGACTCCGGTGCGATCAAGCTCGGGGCTCTGATACCCTCGTCAGGGTTCGACATCCGCAAACAGTACCCCTTCTCGAGCCAAGGCAGGATCTCGCGCGAATCTGATATGTGAATATAGTCATCTTCAAAGCGGGTCTTCGAGACGACGTAGGTGCCATCCTCGTGAGCATGAGCGAAGAGGATCTGACCCTTGTTTGCACCACGGCTCACGAATGCATGCAAAGGGATTGTAGTCTTTCTCATTGAACCAAATGTCCGTTTCGCAATTCACTTTCGAGGTTGACCGTCTCGGATCCGCTGGAAAATCTCAAGGGCGAGATGTTCATGCGCTGCCGATCGGAAGTCTTTATCGGTCATCACCCGTGAGAAAATCTCCTCGTTTCCTTCCATGCGATCGATGAAGAGCTCATCAAGCATTCGTTCCAAGTAGGATGAGAAGTTTGCAAGGTTGTTAGCCTTCGCGGCTTCGACAATTTTCTCGTCCTCTTCAGCGCTTGCCCGGATCTGGTCGAAAAAGAATTGATCAGCTTCCGTGAAATTTGTCCCAAATCGCTCGTTGAGCTTTGATACGAGCGAAGAGAGTGACACTGCCTCCTCTCGGAACCCGCCTGTACCAACGTCGGTTGGTCCTTTTAGCGGCATGGCCTCACCATATCCGAGGTCAATCGATCCTTCGGTCATTTGTTGTAACCGGAAGAAGCGAAGGGCAACTTCGTCATCCAACGCGAAGGCTTGCCCATCGCCCGGAGGCGGCAGTTTCGAGATCAGATTGCGAACGAACGCGTAGAGCTTCTCGAGCTCACTGTCCTGATAGGGAATGATTTGAGAAAGGAAGGCGTAAAGGTTCCGATACGCGGTCAACTGACTACGAAATTCACCTTGATGTTGCTCTTCTCTATCGGTGAACCGCTGCACGACAGCATCGAGCACCGCATTCATTAGACGGTGGTCTGTCGCCGAATGATCCCTCTTGCCGCGATACCACACCTCGGCGAAAGCATTGATGTCAGCAGGAGAGAAAATCGCCCATTCCAAAAGCTTGTGCTGCAGTTCGGAGAGGCGGTGAGGATCAGCATTCTCGCCGATAGGCGTCGCCTCATAATAAGGCTTGAACGCTTTGTAGATATCATCTTCCTCGTTGGCAAAATCGAGCACAAAAGTCCGCGCCTTACCCGGTGCCATACGATTGAGTCGCGAGAGCGTTTGGACTGCCTGCACACCTGACAACCGCTTGACGACATACATCGTTTGCAAAAGGGGTTGATCGAACCCGGTCTGATACTTTTCCGCGACCAGAAGCACACGGTAGTCATCGCGTTCGAAAGTTTCCGGTAGCTCGGTCTCGGCGAGCCCATCGTTCATGGAGACTTCAGTGTATGATGATCCGGGATCTTCGGGATCCTCAACGGAACCGGAAAAGGCGACCAGGGAGCGGATGCCAGTGTAGCCATTGGTCTTGATATAGCGATCGAAGGCTAGCTTGTACTTGACGGCCGCAAGGCGCGAGCCGGTTACAACCATTGCCTTCGCCCGTCCCCCAAGCTCATGCATGACATAGAGTCGAAAGTGCTCCAGGATCACAGAAACGACCTGGTCGATATTGACCGGATGCAATTCCAGATAACGCGTCAGTGCCTTGGCGGCCTTTTTGCGCGGAACCTCTGGATCATTCTCCACCTGCTTGATCAGGCCGAAGAAGCGCTTGTAGGTTGTGTAGTTCTGGAGCACGTCCATGATGAAGCCTTCTTCGATGGCTTGCCGCATGGTGTACTCGTGGAACGGTGATGTGCCAGACGGCCCCAACTCATCAAAGAGCACTTTGGTCTTGAATTTCGGGGTCGCAGTGAAGGCAAAGAAGGAGAGGTTCGGCTGACGGGCGCGCTTTAACGCATCACGCAGCATCGCCGATTTGGCATCCTCAGAGAGATCGTCACCCTCCTCGTCTAACATCTGAGCGGCGATGGCGGCCTCAATACCATCTTTGTTAAGCATCCCTTTCAGCGCAGTGGCCGTCTCTCCACTTTGCGAGGAATGCGCCTCGTCCACGATCACTGCGAAGCGTTTGCCTGCCGTGTCGATCTTTACGCCTGTACCCTTGCCTTCGAGGGTAGAAAGCGCCTGCGAGATGAAGGGGAATTTCTGAATCGTCGTGATGACAATCGGCGTGCCCTGTGACAAGGCGCGAACAAGCTGCTGGGTGTCCTCGTCGATCTTCTCGACCACGCCGGTCTTGTGCTCGAACTGATAGATGGTGTTCTGCAATTGCTGATCGAGCACACGCCGGTCAGTGACGACCACGACCGAATGAAACACCTTCTCGTCGTTGGCGTCGTGCAGGCTGGCCAGCCGGTGCGCCAGCCAAGCGATGGAGTTGGACTTGCCCGACCCCGCCGAATGCTGGACGAGGTAATTTCGCCCCGCTCCGTTATCCCGCGCATGGGTGACGAGTTTGCGCACGGCATCAAGCTGGTGATAGCGCGGGAACACCATCGTTTCCTTGCGGATGGTGCGCGTGCCCCTGTCGGTCTTGACCTGCCGCTCCTTCACCTCCAGGTGCATGAAGCGCTGCAAGATGTCGATCAGGCTATCGGCCTGTAGCACCTCGTCCCAAAGGTAATGGGTCTTCCAGTTGCCTTCGACGGGCGGATTACCGGCACCGTGATTATTGCCCGTGTTGAAGGGCAGGAATACAGTCTCTTTGCCCTTGAGACGCGTGGTCATCCACACCTCGTCCGGGTCCACCGCGAAATGCACCAGCGCGCGCTTCTTGAAAGCGAACAGCAGGTCGCGCTCATCGCGATCGTTACAATACTGGTGCACTGCGTCTGACGCCCGTTGCGGGCTGCCGCCGAGATTGCTTTTCAGTTCAGCCGTCGCTACTGGCAGGCCGTTCAGGCTGATCGTGACGTCAATGATGCAGCGCCGGTTCTTGCCGTTCGCCTTTTTCATCACCGAATTAAACGCGACCTGTCGCGTGATGGTCAGCCGGTTGGCGGCATAGGACGCGGCAGCTTCGGGGTTCATGCCCGAGTTCGGGTGGAAATAGGCCAGACGGAAGGTCTTGCCGTAGCATTTAAAACCATGCCGCAGAACGTGGAGCGTGCCCTTGATCTCGAGTTCCTTGACGACACTTTCGAGAACGGTCGCTTCCGTCTTGGGGCCCAATAGGGCTTCAAGCTGCCCCCACTTCGCTGGCTGGGTGTCTTTTAGAAAACCAATCACGTCGTCCGGGAACAAGGCCAGCGCCTCGTTATAGACAGTAGGCGCGCGCTTGGCATAACCGCCCGAGCCGATCAGCCCGGCTTCAATCGCTGTTTCGAAGTCGTTTTCGGTATGCCCCGCCATATTCACCTCAGACCGTGTTTACGGAGTCGTTCTCAAGATCATCAAGCCCGAGCGTTTCAATTTCATCATAGTGATAGTGACGAACGGACGGGTCACGAGCCAGATATTTATTGTTCGCGTCGAGATAAGCGCCTGGATTGTTGTTCTCGGTCAGGACAAATTTCTTGACCTTTAACGGCCTGCTATCGCCGGTGTATTGGGCGACCACCTTTCGCAGGCAGGCGCACCAATGCAGCCCTGACTTTAGCTGGTCGATGATCGAGCCTGCATCGAGGCTCTTCGTCTTGAACTCGAACAGGTATGCCGTCACCTTCCGGTTAAAGCACTGGAAGACGACAAAATCGCAACGCTTGGACCACTCCTTCCCATTGTCATCGAGAAAATGGAATAGACGATCGTTGCGCCCGTCGAGCTTGATAGCAAAAGCTTTGCCTTTGTAAGGCAGCTTCACCTCACGTGTCGTCTTCTTGGTCTCACCCTCGCGGTAGTACTTTTCGCGAAGGACAATCTCTCCCCCGTCACCGCGATGAACAATATACTCGTCGCTGATGTACGCCTTGATGTGATCGAAATAGCTGGGGGCATCGAGAGTCATGCGAGGTCGGCAACCTGTCCAGAGACCGCGGCGGTAATGATGGCCGCGCGGTATTGTCTCAAAAGCATAAGACTGTTTTCAATCTGCTGAACTACATCCGCATTACGCGCGTCATGCGACCTCAAATAGACCGAAATCTCGTTCTGCTCGGCAGTAGGGGGCCTCAAGATGGGAAGCGATTTGGTCCCGCTCTGATTGAGAATCCCTAGTGTGTTGCCGTTCGACGAAACACGTACTTCATCTCGAAAACCGTGGAGGAAGTAAGCGAGGTAATATGGGTCATTCTCCATTTCGAGAACAATCGCATTGATCTGCTGGTTGGCTGATCCCGGCTCAGTACCAACGGCGACCTTTCCAAGGGTTGCACCAATACCAACGAGGAAGACAGTTCCTGACGGGAAAAGTGACGCGACCCCATCATGCAGTGCTTCAGGAATGAGACGCCGAGACGATTCCGTCAGCTCGATGCCGGATCCAAAATCGCCGGGCGTAAACCAGTTGACCTCGCCGCCAGCAAAGTAGTCTACTTCCGCCACCGGAGGTGTTCGGCCCGTCGAGACAGATCGGGCGAGACGACGCAACGGCAGCACGTCCCAATGCGCCGGGATGTCGCCCAGCCAGTCGGTACCGGAGGGCTTCATGGGGGCGTCGGGGTACAGGCCCTTGGTGACGGCACGGGTGATGAGGGCCTGACGCTTTTCGGCCAGCCGCTCCAGAAGCGCCCGCTTCTTCTCGATCAGTCCGTCGATCCGCGCCGTCTTCTTATCCAGGAACCGCACGATGCGTCGTTGCATTTCAATTGGGGGAAGCGCCAAAGGCGCAGCTTTCACTTTCTCGGCTGTGAAATGCGGAATGGTTGCGACGTTGCAGACCATTTCAACGTATCCGGCAGCCTTTAGAAAGGTGAACCAGTAATAGATGAATTCTGGAACTATGAGCCCTGTTGCGGCAGGTCGGACCCGGTTGATGGCGTTCTGAAAATAGTATTCTCGGTCACTGTCAAACACTGCTGTTCGGCCAGCGTCACCGCCTTCGCTCACAAGAATGTCACCATTTCTCAGACGGAAGCGGTCCTTCTCGGACGGTGTGATCCACATGCTGAATTCATGGGACAGATCGAGCCCCGACTTGGCGATATTGATAGCGCGCAGATAGTGTTTCAACTCATCCCTGTCTGATGACGGGTCATTCTGGAGCATTTTGCCGAGGCGAACGTCGCAGTATTTGCTGACGCTCGCTTTGATCCAACTATGGGGGACGGCTTCGAGAAGATTCATCCAACCAGCCCTTTCAGGAGCCCGGCAATCTCGCCTTCCAGTACGGAGATATCCGCTTCGATCTCGCTTAGCGGGCGCGGCGGCTTGTAGACGTAGAAATGCCGGTTGATCGGGATTTCATAGCCCACCTTAGTCTTGTCGTAATCCACCCATGCGTCAACTACATGCGGCAGCACCTCGCGCGCCATATAGGCGTCGATCACGTCGCGGAGTTCTTCGACCAGCTTGTTATTGGGCTTGTCCGGCCCGAACTGCATGGGCAGCGGCAAGGTGGCGCCTTTGGGCAGCGGGATGTTCTCGGTGTCGCGCAATTCGCTATCCGGCTCCGGCCGGCCCTTGCTGTCGCGGCAGATCTCGGCTTCCGGGTCGCGCTCGCCCAGTGCAGCGAAGATCGCCTTCTTGATGGGGGCGGCGAGTTTCAGTCCTGCGCGTTTGGCAGCGCGGGTCAGGTCGGCGTCGAACACCTCGCGATCCATGGAACGGCCTTTGGCTTCCAGAGTTGCAAGCATGGCGCGAATGGCATCCTGTTCGGCGCGCCCAGCGGCTTCCTCGGCCTCGACCGCTTTTGCATCCTTACGTTTCTTGGAGATGGCTAGAGCGGCGAACGCGGTCTGTTCGTCCAGCCGCGCGATGCGCTGTGGCGTTGCCTCGAAATTCATGCGCAAGGGGCGCTCAACCGTCACCTTCAAGAAGCCGAACTCGCGGTTTTCGAAGATGCGGGAGACGACGCGCGTTTCTTTCTCGCCCGTCTTTTGGTCGATGACGACTTCGGCCGTCTCGCCGTCTTTGAAATTAGCATAGAGGCGCGTCAGATCATTGATCTGGTCATCGCTAATCTCGTTGCGCTTGTTGTTGAGGCTCTTCTTCATTTTTTCGAGGAACCGCGTGCCGTCAATCAACTGCACCTTGCCGCGCCGCTCAGGCGCCTTGCGGTTGGTGACGAGCCAGACATAGGTGAAGATGCCCGTGTTGTAGAAGAGCTGATCCGGCAGGGCGACGATGGCATCGAGCCAATCGTTTTCTATGATCCAGCGGCGGATGTTCGAGGGGCCGGATCCGGCATCACCTGAAAACAATGGCGAGCCGTTGAAGACAACGGCGATCTTGGAGCCTACTGCGTTTTCGTCACCAGCCTCGTAGGGGTACATCTTGGAAATCATGTGCTGAAGGAACAGCAACGAGCCATCATTGATCGCAGGCAACCCCGCACCGAAGCGACCAGAAAATCCCATCTCCTTGTGCTCGCGTTCAACGATTGGCTTCTGGTCTTTCCACTCCACACCGAAAGGTGGATTGGCAAGCATGTAGTGGAAATGCTTGCCTTCGAAACCGTCACGTGTCTTGCCATCCCCCAGCGTGTCGCCGAGCACTATATTGCTCGTCTCCTCGTCCTTGATAAGCATATCCGAACAGCAGATGGCCCAAGACTCATCATTGTATTCCTGCCCGAACAAGGCAAGGTTCGCCTCTCGGTTCAGTCCCAAATCATTATCTGGCTTCCCGCGAATGAGAATTTCGGACTCTGACAGCATTCCGCCTGTGCCACACGCGGGATCATAAATTTCCCGGTAGACATGTGGTCTATGGATCTCTTCATCGCCTGTGAAAACAAGATTTGCCATCAGGCGAATTACTTCACGCGGCGTAAAGTGGTCTCCCGCCTCTTCGTTAGCCTGCTCATTGAAGCGCATGACAAGATGCTCGAACAGGTAGCCCATTTGTAGATTGTCGATCCTGTTCGGATGAAGATCGACACCTGCCATCGCCTTGACTATGGTGAACAGCCGATTGCTGGCATCGAGCTTTTCAATTTGGTCAGTGAATTTGAACTTCTCGAAGATGGTACGGGCGATTGGCGAGAACCCGTTCATATAGACGACGAGGTTCGGCGCGATGTTTTCAGGGTCGCCCAGCAGGCGCTCAAATGTGTAGCTACTGGTATTGTAGAGCGGGTGCTTTCGATTGGGATCAGCGGCTTTGCCAAGGATACGCTCCATGGCAGCCTCCGGCATATTCTGAGCTTTAAATTTCTCGAACTGAGCCAGCACAGCGTCCTTGCTTGGCTCCAGCAAGCAATCAAGTCGGCGCAGAACCACCATCGGCAGCATGACGAGGCGATATTGCGGTGGGCGATACGGCCCGCGCAATCTGTTAGCAATTTCCCAGATATCTGACTTGAGCTGGTTATGGAGCTGGACGTTCATGTTGGGCTTGTACTCTCAATTTTCACATCAGATGCGTGATAGCAAACTGGTTGTCGGGCTGACAGTCAGGAGTCGTCTGACGTCACCTTAGGCGCTTTGGCCAGACTGAGCCTCACCACCGAGCAGCGCGTAAAGCCTGAGCCTCAATCGCTCTTGCCGTTCCTGGAAAAAGCTATCCAACGACGCTAGGTCTGGCGGGAGATCTCCCAGCTCATGCTTCGACAGATAATGTTGACGAGACTGAGCATCTGGATAAGACCGGCTCAGCCAATCATGAGGCAGAGCTGCCCTCTTCTCGTTGTTGATGGCGCCCTCGAGAAGCTGGAGATTTGGCAGAGCATTCGCGTGCCGCGACATCCTCTCGGCGACCGACTCGTCGAACCCTTCCTTGCGCAGTTTCGCAACCGAAAACCTCGATATCGGGAAGACGTGATCCAGGTGGAATTGATTTCGGAGATCAACGAACGGGAACAACAAAGACAAAAGCGGAAAGGCGCGTTTGTCACCGTATTCCATGTGCAGCAAGTCTTCAATTTCGGCTGGCTCAAACGTCAGCGACTTGCCGCGCTGGCTCATGACATAGCGGAGCTTTTCAACCGGGAAAGCACTCATGTCGGAAGATTGGACTGCCTCCCGAAGTGCCGTCAACAAGGTATCGAGGCCGCTGCCCCAAATGCCGGAGGCCTTGACGATCGATCTGATAAGCCAACCCCGGATCGCATCTCTGTCGGTTGCGTGTGAGCTGTGAGTACAATAGTTGGCCGGCGCATTCTTCTTGTAGAGATAGTAGGCAATTGGAAGCAGTGCGCTATCCGCACGAAGGGTCTGGCCGTTCAGCCCGAAGGTTGCGGCGAGCTCGACGGTCTTCAACAAGGCGGATCGGATAGCGGGCCAATTGGCTTCCAAGGCCAGCATGTTCTGCGTCGTGAAGTTCTCCACTTTGAAGCCAACCGAGGCGATGTCGGCCAGCATCAGCCCAGCCTTCAGGACGAAATCCTGGCTCAACGCAAAACCGGTCCCTATGCGGTTCAACTCATCAACCAGCTTGTGGATCTCGGCACGCGCATCGACCTGTTTCCACTGAGCGACGGCTATGCTGAGCAGCAGGTCGGAGTACGACAGAACAGTTCCGCCAGAGTTCAGCCGGATAAAAATGTTCAGAACACGCTCGAGATCCTGAGTTTCCTCTTCATAGTAGTTAATGAGCGGCTGTGCGTGAACGACGCGATGAAGACGGTCCAGCGTTGCATAGGCGCGCTCGAGGTCTTCACCTTGCAAACCCAACTTCATCAGAGACGCGAGCATTGTTGGTCCATCTTTCATGGCCAGTATGTCTGGCACGTTGAACCAGCAGGAACCTTCATGGCGAGATGCCTGTTGATCATCCAGGAATCGAAAGCGGTACCGAACACCATCTTCATCAGGAGACGGCGCCGCGAGTAGATCTAGGCGCAACGTGCGAACCGGGAATGCGTCGGGATTGGTCCACCACTTGTTCGGCTGCTTGATGGCCATTGATCCCCGGAGGCCGATATTGAGGGCTGTCAGTCTCTGTTGGCCATCGAGTACAGCGATCACCGTCTGGTTATGCAGTCTACCGAGCTCAGGGCAGTGAGCGGCATCGCGCTGGTGGTAGTTGAGGACAAAATCGTAGAATTTGAATTTGCCGCTGGTCTCGGCCTCGACCTTCCAGAACAAAAATGTGCCAAAGGGATAACCTTGCATGAGGCTGTCGAACAGCCTTTCGATTTGCTCAGGCTTCCAAACAAACTCTCGCTGAATGGCCGGTAGCACATAGCTTTTGTTTTGGATGCGCCCCAGTGCATCCGCAATCGTCCCCCCAGGCTTATACAACTCCTACCCCTCCAGTTTGATTCGCGTTAAACTTTTACGATTTCATATCAACGAAGCGATTCACCGCCAACTGGATGTCACGCAACTGAGGAGCTAAGGTCAATGGGATTCCCAAGGATCGGTTTGAAGCAAGCATTGCGGCTGACCCAGATGAGCGATGCCGCTCGTCTGAGCTTTCTTGCCGAGGGCCTTCCACATCTTCTAAGATCTGCAAGGGGGTACTCTGAAGCCGCGGATTGTCTTGACACCGGAAGCCGCGAGGCTGACGTGCTCAACGGCTTCGCAATGGAAGAGGCGGCCAAGATTCTCATCATCCTGGATATCGTCCGTTGCCCTCCCAAGCGGCGAGGACAGCAAATAGACCGGCTGTTAAAGCACTTCTACAGCCATCTGACCCGGTTGATTTACGCAGAGGCGGCAGGCTGGAATGCCCTCGACCTGTTCGAGCTCAGGCGTTACGTCGATCAAGAGCGCCTTGCGCACTTCGTGGATGGCCCTGTCGGCGAATACATTTTTCCCAACACAATGCTCCACCGAAGAGAGAGCCAGATGTATGTCGATATCGGAGCCTATGATGATGACAAACCGTTCTGGAGTTTCCCGACCGCCAACGAACTTGCCTTCTGGCAGCCGCGGCGGCCTGCGCTGCAAACGGTGCAGACACTAAACGCAGCGGGCGTGTTTTCAGAACTAGGCCTGAAAATCGTTTCAGAGGTATGGGCGGAAAAGGAGTTCCGCGTTGAAGAGCCCTCTTACGCTGAAGGTCCCACGCAGCGTTCTGAAGCTGAACGGCTCGTCAGGCTCATGTTGGAACGCCTGGATGCCGCCGAGTTGATTATATACGATGCTATATCGACGCACCCGTCCACTTTGGTCAAGCGTTGGCAGTTGCCGATGTACGATCTGGACTTTGAAATCATAAAGGTCAGCGCAGAGCAACTCGAGGCCGAGCGCAACGCTGCATATTGGTCAGAAATGGGTACGGGATGGGACGATCGTTGAATTCAAGGTGTTTCCACAGTCCGCCTAACATGCGCGGAAATAACTTCCGCACCGGCACTTTCTCCTGTGTTCCGGGTCGAGAGCCAACATGAGCGCAGAGGGTGGCGTCAACTTTGAGCTACAAGTGTATGTTGACGAGAGCATTCACGTTCGTGGTGACTTCATCGTCATCGCGGCTGTATGTTGCTACTCTGACGTTCAGCAAAACGTCTATCGGGCATTGAGCGACTGCGGATTCGATCCGGCGCGAGACGAATTTAAGAGCAGCATGAGAATGAGTGGCAACTCGTCAGCGCAGGACCTGCGCCGACGTCTGCAGATCCTGCTGAATGATTGCAAGATCGCGATGGCCATCTGCCCGATTTCAGAGCGCGCGAGCATAGCCACCCACGTAGCCGAATTGCTATCAACCCTTCAATTACCCTCCGGAGGCAGAATTCTTACGATTGATCTGGACGAGGGCATTAGGCCCAGCAAAGCTTCGATGCCGGCTAGCGCTTCAGTCCGATATGGGTGCGATTCAAGGTTAGTGGCCGGGATCCAGTTGGCGGACTGCGCAGCACATCTTATCGCGACTATGCTTCTTGAGGAATTGGGGCTGGTTTCGAAAACCGTCCCGGCAAGCAGCGTATACGAAGGTCAGTCGGGCGAAATAGAGCTCGCCTGGACCCTGTGGGCCACTGTTCGTTACGCGCTCTCAGGCGGCACTCCAGTCGGAGGTGATGACGAATTTGGGTTTCCTGAGCCACTCATGAAACCATTCGGCCTATTGGTCTCGGACGCATGTTCACATGCGGTGAAAAGCGCAGTTGAGAAGCGGCTATCAACTGTTTGGGTGGGCTGCATTCACTGATAGTACACTATCGCTTCAAATCGCCCAGACATACTGACCGCGGTTAACACTCAGTCTCCGGTTCCCAAGCGTGGCTTGAGCTTAGCTAGGGGCCGCTGGCGATGTTCCTCATGGGTTAAATGGGACACGGTCGTCTTTCAGCCCGTCGAAACACAAGTTTTCGCACTTGGTAGGCGCGAGTGACTGTCGGCCCAAAGCGGCCAGGCGGCCTCGAGCAATGCTGAGACGCCATCCCCAGAAACCGACGTATGTGCTCGCTCAGGCAAGAAGCGGAAATTATTTCTGCACCCCGCCCGGTTGACTGACACACCCAACCCCAGGGCACGAAGGTGGGATCGCAGTTCGTCCGCGCTGGGTGATGTCAATCAAAAAGTTTCGCCCCCTTGTATCACTTCGAACAAATGAGGTCCTTGAGATCTGGGTATCGCGCGTGGTACACCTTGAGGTATCGTAATTTGCCGAATGGAAGTAGAGCCTTACGGGAGACCGTGGTTTTGCAGGTATCGCTGGCCTATTTGGCGGAGAGTCCCGCCCTCTCCGCCATCGATACCCAGTAAAGCTCTAATTTATCTTCATATTTTTCTTAAGAAGTGGCGTTTTTCCCATTTTTATCGCCACTTTGATTTTCGGATATCAACGTACATTAGCGAATGTTCCCGGAATAAGCCGTCTCGTTCTCTGCAAAACACTAGCGCTTATTTAGGCAATACTTGAGTCATTTTCATGAGACTATGCTTAATTAAGACATGGTCAGAGTACATCCATGCTCCTGTCGATTGACGCCGCATGAAGGCCAGCGAAGGCGCCGCTTCTGGCTTGCGCAACAACGTCCAGGCGGTGCAGAGAGCCGTTTAAAGCCACCGGCGTCGTGTTCATCCTCGAGAACGGTGGCAGCGCCGGTGTCCGCTCGGTCAAGCTCAAAGCAAGCAAAGAATGAACGCAGGGCCGGACAAGTAGAAGAAGACCCAGGGCCTCTATGCGCTCCGCCTGTCACCGTCGGAGCATGGCTCGTATGGTATGCAAACCACCAGTGGCGGCTGTATCCCCGTCGGAAAAGCGGCGGAAGCCAGCGCACAGCCCCACTGAAGACGATAGTCTTCGTCAGTCGCATTGACCCTAACATGGGCATGCTTGCCTCGCGCGCGCCTGCGCGTCACAGTTGGCGTATCAGGCCGCAGATGTGACTTTCACCGAAGACAAACGCGCGTGTAGTTCCTCGAACACCGTCAGTTCAAGAGGGCGCGCAAACCAGTAGCCCTGGCCTTCATCACAACCCATGACATCTAGCAGTTCGGCGGCATCGTGGGATTCGATACCCTCTGCAACGACACGATATCCCATCTCATGGGAGAGATTGATCATGGAGTGGACAAGTCGGCGTTCGCGCGATCCGTCGCAGAGCGCTTTGATGAACGACCGGTCGATCTTCACGACGCTCACTGGAAGCCGCTGGAGGTAGGATAGGCTGCTGTAGCCCGTACCGAAGTCGTCGATGGCAAGGTTGATCCCGTGTGCGACTAGTTGGTCGAGCTTTGCGAGAACCTGGGCGCTGTTGTGCATCAATGAGGTTTCCGTCAACTCGATCTCTAGTGCCTGGCAAGGGAGCCCATTGGAGGAGAGGCAGGATAAAATTTCGTCCACGACATCTTCTCTCAAGTCGCTGGCCGAGAAGTTCACGGACAGTTTTATGGCAATCCCCTTCTTCTGCCAGTCTCCGAGCTGTCTGCAGGCTGCCGCAAGGACCCATTGGGTCATCGACCATGCCAGTCCACTGTTCTCGATGACCGGCACAAACTCTCCCGGCGGAATAACGCCGAGTTCGGGATGGTTCCAGCGAAGCAACACTTCGGCCGAAACCATCTCGCCAGATGCGAGATTGATACGGGGCTGGACAACGATACGAAGCTGGCCGCGGTCCTGGAGGGCAGTTGCGAAATCATTCAGCAGGCGAAATTTTCTGCGATAGCGGGCATCTTCGCTGTTGGAAAAAAGTCCCACCGTTTGCTCAGTTGCCCGTGTCTCCTGGACCGCGCTTGAGAGTGCCCTAAGGCAATCGGCCGATGACGTCGAGCCCAGTTTCAAAAGCGTCATGGCGCATACCGGCGTGACCGCATACTGGATTTCGGTGCCTATGAGTTGTGACTCTAGCAGCGTCCCAAGGTATGATCTGTATGTGACTGCGTCGATGCCGGACGGGGCGAGAAAGACGAACTGCGTTGCCGAAACATGATAGATTGGAATGCCACGGCCAAGGAAACTCGTCAGTGAGCGGGCCGCGTCCTTCACCACACGTTCACAAGCTGCCGGTCCCATGACCGCCGACAGTCGCTCGATTTGACGGGGCTGGGCAAGGTCCAGTGCTACCGCAATCCTGTCTTCATCAGGAGCGCTGCGGCCCAAATCTCCAAGATCATCGCCGAACTGCACCCGGTTCGGAAGCCCGCTGATGGGGTCTATGCGTCCAAAAGCATGCTGCAACTCGATCTGTGACATCACCATAGAAGCCAGGTCCGTAAGCGCAGTACTCTCAGCTTCGGTGATCTTCCTTGGCTCCGTGCCCAGAACGCAGAGGGCTCCAAGACAATAGCCTTCTCGTGTCGTGAGCGGCGCGCCTGCATAAAAACGGATGCCGCTCACACCGAGCAAGCTGTCGCAATATCGCTCGTCTCGCTCAAAATCTTCGATGACCACAAACTTGCTTGAGTCCGCGACTTGCGCGCAGGGTGCCTTCTTCCGTGGTATCGTGTTGTGATCGACGCCGACTTTCGACTTGAACCACTGTCGGTCGCCGTCTGTGAGTGAAACGGCGGCAATCGGAAGCTGGAATATCTGGCTGGCCATTCTGGTGATGCGGTCGAAGCTTTCACTCGGACCCGTATCAAGGAGATTGAGGTTCGTAAGTGCGTGCAGGCGTTCGTCTTCGTAACTCATAATATGGCTTCGGCTCTTGGTGTTTGTGACACATTATAGCCATTGTGCTTTCATCAGTCTTAAAGCGCTCTGTAAAAAACGCATACCGCTGCTGACCCGCCCTGGCTGAAGGTTAACGAGGAGCAGCGCCTGCTCGACGCTTGCGCCGGTTGTAAGATCTCCCTACTTCTGCCCAATTCTCATCTTGGCGATCGAAACAGGGATGCGTCGAGGTGAGATCCTTGGCCTACGTTGGGTCGATATCTCTCACAATCGTCGGGTGATTACGCTGACGATGACAAAGAACGGGTCAGGGCGTGAAGTGCCGCTGTCGCCTGTCGGTATTAGGCCCAGCGCCATTCGTCTTGATCGTGGATGCGTTCGCCGAAAGCAAGGCGCCTCGACATCTCGGCCCAGATGGGGTCCCGGGTAAAAGCCGACAACTCACCACTGGTCTCGACAAGCGTTTTTTCGGCATAGCGTGCCAAAATCGCCGAGACGCTTCCAGACGCCTCGAGCTCTTTGTAAGGGTCGCTCCCTTCGGGTGCGATCACACGATGCCCCCACAAGCCCGGTAAAACGTCCTTCCTCATATCCTCAAGGAGGTCCTTCGCACCTGACAGCCGGACGCCGACGGCGGCGAGGTGACGCAGCAGAGGTAGGTAGACGGTCTGGCGGCATCCACCCAACACCCGCACGCCCGGCAGGATCGACATCACCAGGAAGGCGGTCAGAAGGCTGGGAAGAATATCGCGCTTTCGCAGCGCGTCTGCGAGACGAGGCGGCGCGAACGTCAGCTCGAAGTCCTGGTCGCCGCCACTTCTGAGGGCGCCCGCTTCAAGACGCAGGGGGAGAATCCTGTCACGTTCCAATCGCCAGAACAGATCGGTCGTCCGGCGGACCCATCCTGCCCACGGACCGCCGTTCAAGCGGTCGATCTCACCCAGCATCGCCGTGGCGACCTCTATATTCCCGGCAAATCCGGTCGCCAGCCATGACTGTTCATCTTCTAAATGATCAGCCAGAAGGTCGGCGATGTCGAAGTCATCGAGTTGGAGCAGTTTGGCCTGACCCGAAAACCGGCTGTTCCAGAGGTGCTGATTGGCGACCTTGATGGCTTCGGCCGCCGATGGGTAGGAGCCGGAGGGGAGTTCTCCCAACAATCGAGCTGCGGAAGCGTTGGGAGCGATGTTGCCTGCAGCGTCTGTAAGAGCGAACCGGTATGGCCCGTTGAGGCATCCGATACTGGATCTGTCGATCCGGCTCCGGGGAAGCCCGAAGAGATTGAGGGGTGTACCGTCGAGGCGCAGCCATCCGGCACCCTTCTTGGCGCTCTCACTGAAACTCGTCGTGGAGACGCAATAGGTGATGTGCCAGTCTCGCTCGTGCGCCTGAAGACCCATCAGGCTGAACAAATGGGTGTAGAAGGCATCCGGCTCGAACAGCAGCAGGCAGTGCGGGCCTGTTTGCAGCACAGGCTTTTTCGTGACCTCCGCTCCAGCGGCCCTGGCCTCACAGGTATCATATCCGGACCGAAGCGCCGCAGCCTCCACGCGCCTTTGGAGGAGGGTCATCGCATGCGCGCGGATCGGAATGTTCGCAGCGAACGGCGCAGTTTTGTAGGCGAATGCAGCATAGTCTTTGATAGGGCGTGACCAGAAGCGCGCGGTGGACGGCATGAGGTTTGTCAGACAACGGCGGACATCATCTGCGTTGGCGGCGGCGCGGGCGTCCTCTGCCGCGGTCGAGGTCATCTACGCTGCCGTCTTGTGAGATGCATGGCCAACGTCTCCACGCTAGTGAAGCACGGCTCCAATCGGATCGGAGCTCGTGTCAATGAGCACGAGAGGAAGCTTGGCATAGCAGTAGGCCGGCGGCAGCGCAGGTCGTTTCAGGAGAGAGGTGAACGCGAGGATGGATGAACGGGAATTTGACGAGACGATGGTATAGAAATTCCCGCTGTTCCAGGTGGCGACCGAATAGCGGAAGAAGGATCTCAGCGCGTTCGTGGTGGCCTCGAGATCCACCTGGAAATCGACCATCGTGTCGAGGATCTCGCTCTTCTTTCCCGAGATACTGACGCGTGAGAAATAGCGCGGCTTGAACAGGTCGTCTTTTTGTCGCTCGCGGGCGTCATAGAGATCGCGGTCCGAATGAGACAGCTTCTGGACCTGGATCAGCAGGCCCCCGTCGCGGATCCTCGGCATGATGAAGTCGAGTTGCTGCACCCTGTCAGAGCCGTACATCTGGAATGTCGTGTCCTCCAGAAGAATGTCAAAGCCTTCGCGAAATGGCTCGAGCGCATCGTCGCTGGCGTAGCGCGCGTCATCAAGTTCGAAAAACGGTCCCAGGAAGAAGTGCGCATGCACGCTGCCACGCCGCTCGTTGAATGCCGTCTGATTGGCGGCCGTTGGGCTGCAGCAGAGCGTCTTGATACGCCCGCCGCCGAGGGCGCCGAGCGTTCGGGCAAGGCACCCCGTTCCCGCACCTAATGTGTAGAGCGTTGCGGGTGACGATTTCGACATCCAACGGTTCAGCGCGAAAGAGAGCGTCGCAGCGCCCAGTCTGCATTCCTCTTCCAGTCGGAAGGGAATGCTGGCGAAGTAGTGGCTGTCGAATGCGCCCCACAAGGCCTTCTGGGTGTCGAAGAAGACAGCACACTCCACATCGAAATCCAGCATGCTCAGATCCGGCCGCGGAACTGCGACATCCGGCATGCCGTCGAGCCCGCCGGCGGTTCGGTCGAAGAACGCCGAAAAGGACGTTAGTCGTGGAGCCTGTCGCCAACCATCGATCGTGCTTGCGTTGGCCATCATCGTCTCCTGCAGAAGGGTTGGAATGCTCGCCCGGCTGCAGATTTGGCATCATGCCATCGTTTTCCGCCGCTGTTCGAACCTGATGGACGGAGTTTCACCTTGGAGCTGGACAGCCGCAATCTGACGGATCCTATAGGTTGCACATCTGCCTCAAAGACCTTTTGATCCAGGCAGCCGGGTTCGTGATGGGGAGGGGCCGCTAGATGCTGATCAAATCAAGGATCGTAGCGCGGGCAACCGCGTGATGGCTGGTGAGCGCGCCGAGCTTGTGCCTCGCCGTCCTCAAATACAAACGGACGGAACTTTCCGAAATTTCCAAGCTGGCCGCGATCTGCTTGTGGATTCGTCCGGCTGCAAGCAGTTCAAGACACTGCTTTTCTCGGCGTGACAAAGCCTTGCTCCGAACCACCGGGCGCAGGCCTGTGACGCCAAGGATCGTCTCGTGAAGATAGTAGGATAGAACATGGAGGTCGTTAATGATCAGGGCCCTGAGGTCTGCCCAGTCCGGCTGCATGAGATGGGAAGAAACGGAGAAAAACGCCCGTTCTCCGTAGGGGCCGCGAATAGGAAAGGTAAGGCCATTCGGACCGACACCGTGCGACAGAGCCTCATCGAAAAAGAGAGCCACATTGCGGTCGGTCCGATCTACGGCTTCCCAATCGACCGGCAGAAGGCCGGCAAGGCTGACCCCGATCAGAGGATCGAGTTCGAAGAAGTTACGAGCGACATAGGTGTCTACCCAAGCTTTGGGATAGGTCGTGAAGTAGAAGGGGTTGTGCTTCGACGACGAGTTGAATCTCAATGCGAGAAACGTCGCGTGGGAGAGGTCGTAACGCGCGCAGGTTTTGCGCAGTAAGCTTTCGATTTCACCACGATGCTTCGTGTCTCTGATGTCCTCAAGCGACAGGTAAAGGCGCAATCTTACTCCGATCGAGACGAGGTCTTATGTCTCGTGACCATAGTCCAATTGGGCATGCACTGACAGCTTCGCATACCTGTCATATCCGACAATGCTATGGTGGTTTGTCGACACAAGGTGAGAGAAATGGCAGATCCCGTGGCGATCAAAGACCGTATTCCCCCGGGGGTGCTTCTCCTGACGGTGGGGAACGGTTTCGTCATTCTTACGCGCGCCATGACGCTTTCCTTCCTTGTCTTGAAACTTCAGCAGACCTTTGGGTTGACGCCGATGATGATCGGGTTCTTGCTCGGTCTCGGCTTGCTTACAGGTGCCATCGCCGGGCCTTTTGCTGAACGCTCTCGGATCGAACCGGTCGGAAGGTGACGTTGTCGCTCGTGTTGGGCACACTTTCCATCTCAACGGTGGTTTTGGGACTGACGGAAAGCGTCCTCCTGCTCGGCGTCGCTCGCTGTGTCGCGGCGACGGCGATGTCCCTCTACGGCCTGATCTCGCGGGCGTTGATGAGCGACCTCTGCACCGAGGGGACACGGCTGAAATACTTCTCCTAGCGGTACACGGCATCGAATGCCGGTTGGGTTGTCGGTCCTCTCATCGGCGTCGGTGCGGGCTTGGCGTCATCACCCCTCTTTCTCGTCGGGGCATGCGTTTACGGGACGATGGCGCTCCTTCTGTATCGCTCATATCGGCCAGCCGCGGTCGATCCAGACGAGCCGAAAGAATTAAGGCCAGGTGTCATCGCGAGTATCTTGGAGGCGTTCGGCAACAGCGCCTTGCTCTATTTTACCTTGGGCAGCACGTTGTTCGTTGCCGTGTATGGCCAGTGGTCGGCAACGCTTGCTCCGTATCTCGTTGAAAACGTTAAGGATGGTGCGACCATCTACGCATACCTGTTGTCCATCAATGGTCTCGTCGTGCTCACGGCAAACGCTTTCACCCGACAGATGATCGAGCGGATGGGATCAATACGGACACTGCTTTTGGGATCCGGCTTGCTCGTCTTAAGCCAGCTTTGTTTTCCAGATCGGATGGATCGGCGGGTTTTGCCGCCTCCATGGTGGTCTTCAACCTTGGCGAAATTCTCGTGATGCCCGCCGAGTACATGCTCCTTGACAGCATATCATGCGCCCAGAACCGCGGACGCTCCTTCGGAGCGCATTCCCTCTCGGCCGTCGGTGGCTTCATCGGGCCGACGTTCGGCGGCGCGGCGCTGGAACTGCTGGGAGGACCAGCAATGTTTATGCTCTTTGCCGCTTTCATATCCATAGGGACACTCTTCTTTTTCGCTGGTGCGGGAAAGCTGCCCGGACCGCGCCAGAGTGTCGAGATGCTGACAGCACCGACACTGGACCATCCTCACCTTCTAACACTATGTTTCGCTCTGTCGTCCCGATGTCAAATCCGTCGAAGGATCGGGAAGCGGACCCGCTCGCCGGGGGCTGTCGGTCCCGGTTTCCGACGGTGTCGGCGCTATGCTAAACCTCCTGCGGCAACCCTTTTATCCGGTCTCTCGGGAGGCGAACGGCTTCCGCGCGAAGCGCTGCAGCTGGTACGCCTGCTTTCTCAGCTGATCCTTCGAGGGCAGCAGTCGCACGCGCGTTCCGCAGCTCATCCGTCCGGAATTGGCGCTACCGGAATGTCGTCGGTGCCAGGATCGCAACTGCGTGGCATACGTCACGACATTCGATGACGCATGAGGTCATTTACAGGGTTGCTGACTGCCTCAGCGCAGAAGCCCGTCTCGACCAAATGCTTCCCAGTCGTCGAGCTTTGCGCCGGGCTCATCCAATGCAGGAGGCTCTCGGGGCACGGCACTGCGGCCCTTTCTCAGGGACCGGGTCAGCTTTGCTTTGTAAGCTGCCCGCCGACGGTTCTCGGTTGCCGCTGCCGCATCATCTGCCCGCCAATCATCGATCACACCACTGTTCAGAATGTCCTCGACGACCCTCGGATCGAAGACATGAAAGGTGATCTTTTTTGCGCGGCCCGCCAGTCGAACGGTTCTCGTTCCCAAACTCGGAAGGCGGCCGTCCGCGAGCCAGCGGTGTCTCTCCCCTGCCTTGATCGTGAGGATGTCCTGGATCTCACGTGGGATCACAGGAAGACTTTCTATGCCTGTCATAGCTGTCGAGACGATGCCCGCTGCGGCAACAAACTCGGATTTCGCGCTGGCGGGCATCGCGAGGACCAACTCCCCGGCCTCCAGAACGAGCAGCTTTTTTAATGGTATCGGCAGTCGAGCGCGCATTTCCAGCAGTATGCCTCTCGCGCGGACCGATGAACCGAGTGTCGCCTCCGACGACAACGTCCAGGTTCGCAACAGTTCGACGTCATCTTTCTCGCGCTTTGACATGACGGTGAAATGGGTCTTGACCCGGCCAAGTCAACGCACCGCGTTCGGTCTCCGATGTGGTCTACTCACGCTTGCGTTGGTCTGGCGTTGGTTTTGAGGACAACAAGCCGATCATCCGGCAGCGGACGCTGCAGCGCCTTCGCCTCTGCCCAGGGCAGCGTCAGCCACGCCTCGACCTCGTCCGGTCTCGTCAGGATCACTGGCATCGCCTTCGGGTGGATCGGCCCCACCACTGCATTCGGCGGGCAGGTGAGGAAGGCATAGTAGTCCGCGGTGATCAGGCCCTCCTTCACCTTGCGCACGCTCGTCCAGTCTCTGACCCAGATACCGGCGAAGAACATCAGCGGCTCGCTCACATCGCCCGCAAACCAGGCATTCGGTGTGCGCTCGCCTTCGACCTTGGCGGCAGGGTTCGGCTCGGCAAAGCGGGTGAGGGGCACAACGCAGCGGTTCTCGACCCCCAGCCAGCGCGTCCAGTGGCGGCTTGCTGTATTGCGCACATTGGTCGTGCCACCGTCCGGCTCATGTTTGAGGAGCGCATCGAAGTCCACGTTCTTGCCCTTGGCGCGCAGCTTGTCGGCCCGCTTGGTTGCAGCTTCGTACAGCGCCTGACTGGAACTCGGCATGCCCCATCGCACAGACGCAAGCTCACGCACCCCGTCGGGTGCATTGCGCACAACCGGCGCCATCCGGTCAGGGTATACGTCGAGCGACGGCTCCATGTTGCCGATGATGTCACGGGCAGCATTGGCAAAGGCACGGATCGCCTCCTGGTTCGTCGTGATGTTGTAGAGGTTACACATCTGTCGCTTCCCGCTGGGATGGCTGATCGAGAGATAGGGTCAGGCGATCCTAGCATGCGGACGAGATTTTGCGAGTAACGACCAGTTGGGGAATGGGAGATGACGCGTCCTCCACAGGCCGGTGCATTTCCTGTTGATGATCTGGAAGGTGGTCCGTGACTTACCATTCTGAATCAAAAGCAGAATCGCCAGTCCCTTCGATTTTCCGATTATTTTCCTATTGAAGGCGGACTTGACTCCTATCGCGAAAAGAACAAGTCATGAACATCAACTTCGTTAGCGGCATGATGCCGCGCTTGTAACCCGCAAATCTCGAGAGGAGTGCGTGATCGATGACGGCTGCCCGCGCACAGGTTCTCACCGAGCTTCGCGACCGGATCGCAACGCTGGAGCGCAGCGTTCCGCGTCAGGCAGGTTGGCTGCCGTTCGGCGTGCTGGCCATCGATGCCGTCCTGCCGGGCGGCGGTCTTGCCCGTGGCGCCCTGCACGAGATCGCCGGCGGCGGATCCGGCACGGTCGACGGTGCGGCGGCAGCCCTGTTTGCCGCCGGGATCGCTGCGCGCACGAAAGGCAAGGTCGTCTGGTGCCTCACGCGGCCTGACCTGTTTTTTCCGGCACTCGCCCAGGTCGGCCTCGACGCCAATCGTGTCGTGTTCGTCGAGGTCGATCGCGAGGAGGAGGTACTGGCGTCGATGGAAGAGGGCCTATCGCATGGCGGCCTCGGCGCGGTGGTCGGCGAACTCGTGCGTCTGCCGATGACCGCCTCGCGCCGGCTGCAGCTTGCCGCAGAAAAATACGGCACGCTGGGTCTGGTGGTGCGGCGATGGCGACGGCAGACGGAGGCCAATGACTTCGGCCAGCCGACGGCATCCACCACGCGCTGGCGGGTCAGCGTGCTGCCGTCGGTGGCGCTGCCGGTTCCCGGTGTCGGCCGGCCGCAATGGTTCCTGGAGCTGATGCGGGTCAAATCGGGGGAATGCGCGGAATTTACTGTCGGAGCCTGTGATGCCCAGGGTCGTATCCATCTATCTGCCGACGCTGCCGACCGATCGCATCCGTCGCGACGATCCGGATATTCCGCCTGAGCAGCCGGTGGTGGTGATCGCGCGAAGCGGTGCCAAGCGCTGGGTATCGTCAGCGGATGCGGCAGCCGTTACGGCCGGTGTGCGGGTCGGCATGGCGGCGGCCAAGGCGCAGGCTTTGTTCTCCGGGCTGATGATGGTGGATGCCGATCCCTCGGCCGACGCACGGGCGCTCGAGCGGTTGTCGCTCTGGGCGTTGAAGATCTACTCGCCCGTCGTTGCCGTCGACGGCACGGACGGCATCGTGCTCGACACGGAAGGCGCCGATCATCTCCAGGGCGGCGAGGCGATGATGATCTCCGGGATCGCCAACCGCTTCCGCCCCAAGGGCCTCACTGCACGCGTCGCCATCGCCGATACCTGGGGTGCCGCGCACGCCTGCGCCCGCACCATCGCGCGCGAGACCGTGATCGTGCCCACGGGCCAGACAGCGAGAGCCGTCGAGCGTCTGCCGATCGCGCGGCTGCGGCTGCCTGAGAAGACCGTGTCCGATCTGCGCACGCTCGGCTTCCGCACCATCGGCGAACTTTCCGCCACACCGCGTGCGCCGCTGGCGCTTCGCTTTGGCCCCGAGATCGGCCGCCGGCTTGATCAGATGTACGGGCGCGTGTCCGAACCGATCGATCCGGTCCGTGACCCCGACCTCATCGTCGTCTCGCGCTCCTTTGCCGAGCCCATCGGAGCCGCCGAGACCATCGACAAATATGTCGGTCGCCTGGTCGTGGAACTCGTGGAGAAGCTGCAGGAGAGGGGGCTTGGCATCCGGCGTGCCGATCTCCTTGTGGAGAAAGTGGACGGCACGCGCCAGGCAATCCGGGCGGGCACGGCAAAGCCTGCGCGCGACATCGCCTGGCTGACAAAGCTCTTCCGCGACCGCACCGAAAAGATCGAGCCGGGTTTTGGGATCGAGAAGCTGTCGCTGGCCGCCGTCATGGCGGAGCCGCTGGAGGAGACACAGAGCGCGTCGAGCCTTGTGGATGATTGTGATCGCGACATCACGCCGCTCATCGACATCTTCGGCAATCGCGGCCACAGGGTCTACCGCTATGCCGCTGTAGCAAGCGACGTACCGGAACGTAGCGTGCGCCGGATCGCGGCGGCCGCCGCCGATGTGCTGGAGTCATGGACGCTACACTGGCCGCGCCCGACGCGTCTTCTAGCGCACCCCGACCCGATCGACGTCATCGCGCTCCTGCCCGACCGGCCGCCCGTGTCGTTTACCTGGCGCGGCAAGCGGAGACGCGTCAAGCGGGCGGACGGGCCTGAGCGTGTCTTTGGCGAGTGGTGGAAGCGCGACAGCGAGATTGCAGCCGTGCGCGATTACTTCACACTGGAGGACGAGGCAGGCGAGCGCTTCTGGGTGTTCCGCAGCGGCGACGGCGAGAACCTGGCGACCGGCTCGCACCGCTGGTTCCTGCATGGGATCTTCGCATGAGGTATGCCGAGCTCCAGGTCACCACCCACTTTTCGTTTCTGCGCGGCGCGTCTTCGGCGGAAGAGCTGTTTGCGACGGCCCATGCGCTCGGCATTCAGGCGTTGGGTATTGTCGATCGCAATTCGCTCGCGGGCATCGTGCGGGCGCTCGAGGCGTCGCGCACAACCGGCATCCGTCTGGTGGTTGGCTGCCGCCTTGATCTTACCGACGGCATGTCCGTCCTCGTCTATCCGACTGACCGCGCCGCCTATTCCCGCCTGACCCGTCTTCTGACGCTCGGCAAGGGGCGTGGCGGCAAGGGCAACTGCATCCTGTCGTTCGAGGACCTCGAACTCTATGCCGAGGGCCTCATTGCCGTGCTCGTGCCCGATTTGCCGGACGAGACCTGTGCGGTGCAGCTCCGCAAGCTGTCAGGGGTCTTCGACGACCGCGCCTATCTCGCTCTGTCGCTGCGCCGCCGGCCGAACGACCAGATGCGGCTGCATGAGCTTGGGATCCTTGCCCACCGCTACCGGGTGCGCACCGTGGTGACCAACGACGTGCTGTTCCACGAGCCCGGCCGTCGTCAGCTCCAGGACATCGTCACCTGCATCCGCAATACCACGACCATCGACGCGGTCGGCTTCGAGCGGGAACGCCATGCCGACCGGTACCTCAAGCCACCCCATGAGATGGAGCGCCTGTTCCCGCGCCACCGCGAGGCGCTCGCCCGCACGATGGAGATCGTGTCCCGTTGTACCTTCAGTCTGGAGGAACTAACCTACCAGTATCCGGAAGAGGCGATCATTCCGGGCAAGACACCGCAGGCATCCCTCGAGCACTATGTCTGGGAGTGCATCCCCGATCGCTATCCCGAAGGTCTGCCCCCGAGCGTGCTGAAGACCGTACGCCATGAGCTCGATCTCATCCGCACCATGCGCTACGCGCCCTACTTCCTCACCGTCTTCTCGATCGTGCGTTTTGCGCGCTCGCAAGGTATTCTCTGCCAGGGACGGGGATCGGCTGCCAACTCCGCGGTCTGCTACATCCTCGGCATCACCTCGATCGATCCGGAGACCAACGACCTGCTGTTCGAGCGCTTTGTCAGCCAGGAGCGCGACGAGCCGCCGGATATCGACGTCGACTTCGAACATGAACGGCGCGAGGAGGTCATCCAGTGGATCTACAAGACCTATACGCACCAGAAGGCAGCCCTCTGTTCCACCGTCACCCGCTATAGGGCCAAGGGCGCGATCCGCGATGTCGGCAAGGCGCTCGGCCTGCCGGAGGATCTGATCAAGGCGCTGTCGTCCGGCATGTGGTCGTGGTCGGAGACGGTCAGTGAGCGCAATGTGAAGGAACTGAACCTCAACCCAGATGACCGGCGGCTGGTGCTGACGCTGTCGCTCGCCCAGCAGCTCATGGGCGCGCCACGCCATCTCGGTCAGCATCCCGGTGGCTTCGTGCTGACGCATGATCGTCTGGACGATCTCGTACCCATCGAGCCGGCGAGCATGGCGGACCGGCAGATCATCGAATGGGACAAGGACGATGTCGAGGCTTTGCGGATGATGAAGGTCGACGTGCTTGCGCTCGGCATGCTCACCTGCATGTCCAAGGCCTTCGACCTCATCCGCGAGCACAAGCACGAAGATCTCGATCTCGGTAGCATACGCCAGGAAGATGCCGCGACCTATGCGATGATCCGCAAGGCCGACACGCTCGGCACCTTCCAGATCGAAAGCCGAGCGCAGATGGCCATGCTGCCGCGGCTCAAGCCCCGAACCTTCTACGATCTCGTGGTGCAGGTGGCGATCGTGCGACCTGGTCCGATCCAGGGCGACATGGTCCATCCCTATCTCCGGCGCCGCGAAGGCAAGGAGAAGGTGGAATATCCGACCCCTGAACTTGAGTCCGTGCTCGGCAAGACGCTCGGCGTGCCACTCTTCCAGGAAAGCGCCATGCGGGTGGCAATGGTCTGCGCAGGCTTTACCGGCGGTGAGGCGGATCAGCTCCGAAAGAGCATGGCCACCTTTAAGTTCACAGGCGGTGTGAGCCGGTTCAAGGACAAGCTGGTCTCGGGCATGGTCCGGAACGGCTACACGGCAGAGTTCGCGGAAAAAACCTTCAGCCAACTCGAAGGGTTTGGGTCCTACGGCTTTCCCGAAAGCCATGCCGCGTCGTTCGCGCTCGTTGCCTACGCCTCCAACTTCGTAAAATGCCATCATCCCGATGCGTTCTGCGCGGCACTGCTCAACTCCCAGCCGATGGGCTTCTACGCGCCCGCGCAGATCGTCGGTGACGCCCGCGCGCATGGGGTCGAAATCCGCCCGGTCTGCGTCAACCGCTCCCGCTGGGACTGCACGCTGGAAAAGGTGCCGGGCACCAAGATGCGGGCCGTGCGCCTCGGCATGCGGATGGTGCGGGGGCTCGCTGCCACCGATGCCGCCCGGATCGTTGCCGCCCGCATGGACGAGCCGTTCGAGAGCGTCGACGATATGTGGCGGCGCTCCGGCGTGCCGGCGGCCTCTCTCGTCGAGCTGGCGGAGGCCGATGCCTTCCTGCCCAGTCTCGAGCTCGAGCGCCGTGACGCGCTCTGGGCGATTAAGGCGCTGCGCGACGAGCCGCTCCCGCTCTTTGCTGCGGCGGCCGAGCGCGAGATGCGGGCGATCGCCGAACAGCGGGAGCCGGAGGTGTCGCTGCGCCAGATGACGGAGGGGCACAATGTCGTCGAGGACTATGGCCATGTCGGGCTGACGCTGCGCGAGCATCCGGTCGCGTTTCTAAGAAACGAACTCACCAAGCGCAGTATGGTCACCTGCGAGGAAGCGATGACAGGCCGCGACGGGCGCTGGGTCTATACCGCCGGTCTCGTGCTGGTCCGTCAGAAGCCGGGATCGGCCAAGGGCGTGATGTTCATCACGATCGAGGACGAGACGGGGGCTGCCAACATCGTGGTCTGGCCGAGCCTGTTCGAGAAGCGCCGGCGCGTGGTACTCGGGGCTTCGATGATGGCGATCAACGGGCGCATCCAGCGGGAAGGGGAGGTCGTCCACCTCGTGGCGCAACAGCTCTTCGATCTCTCGGGCGACCTGTCCGCGCTGGCCGACATGGATGCGGCGTTCAAGGTCACGTCAGGGCGGGGCGACGAGTTCGCACATGGCTCGGTGGGTGGCGGCGATGCGCGAGATCGGCCGAAGAAAGTGCCGCAGCCAAGGGACATCTTCGTACCGGATCTGCATATCGATACGCTGAAGGTGAAGGCGCGGAACTTTCAGTAGCAGATGCCATGTTTGATCAATCGCAATGGGCCCGGTAGAGACTGCTTATCCGTCGGGTCGCTGGTCGCCCGAACCAGCATATGCAACTCGGGTATGAATACGGGTCGCCCTTTCCCTCAGAGGAGGCAAGATACGACAACGCGACAAAGGCTGTTCTGCTATTTGATCCGAGACATTCATCTTTCAACGAACCAAGCTTGCTCACCTTTGCTGTTCCCGGTAGCAGATGAATATCACTGCGCGACATAATCCGATTTTGGAGAATGCCATGATGGGCGACGAAGAACAGCAGTCCGAAGCGTCTCAGGTATCCGAGGATACCGCGACCACGGAAGCTCAGCAGCCGGATGATGCAGGGCGGAAGTCCCTAAAAAAGACCTCGGAGAAGGCTCGCACTGAAGAGCCCACAATGCGCCAGAGCAAGCGCCACACAGCTTCGGAACGTACCGAGAAACTGCGTCGCATCGAAGAGGCCCTTGAGAAGGGTGGTGTTTCGCTGAAGGCCGCTGTTGAAGCCGTTGGGATTTCGGATCAGACCTATTACCAGTGGAAGCGGGCGGAAAAATCCAAAGGCGTCGCCCCAAACGCAATCGCTCCATTCGCCGCACCACCGTCCCTTGGCAATGAATTGGCTGACCTCATCAAGCTTGAGCAAGAAAACCAGCGACTGCGGCAAAGCCTTGGTGAAAAACTCCGTGCAGAAAACGCGGAGCTACGTCGACGACTTGAGCTGTATTGAGAACCGTCATGAGAAAATCCCAACCAGCATTCGTGGTGGAATATAAAGGTGGCCGTCGTCAGAAGCAGGTTCCGAAGAAATCGATTTGGGGTGCGGTAGACTTCGCATTGCTTACAAGCCAGATCGAACAGGATCTTCCTTCTGCCACAAGCGCAAATGTCCTCTGTGCGGCCGCTGATGACCGCAAGGCAGTCAAACAGGAGGTGTCAGAGAAGCACCTCGTTCAGGCAGAGTCCGAGGCCGAGCGCCGTCCCACCGTGGTGGGAGCCAAGTCTTTGTTGCCGAGAAACGAGGTGTTTAACCCTGGCGGTCCCCTTCTCGAACCAGAATGCGGGCCGAGCGAGGAAATCGCCGCATCACCGGCACCAGACTCGTTTTCCGAGCTTGAATCAAATGCCGCTGAGTGCGCTGAAGACACTGACCCCGGTCGCGTCTCCTTGTTTGAAGATTTTAAAGAACCAGCCTTCCCGGTAGAACCAGTTTCGCGAAAACAGCTGGCTGAGCTTGATGCTGAAAACTCAGAGCTGAGAAGGCTCTTTAAGAAAAAGCTTCTGGACGAGAATAAACGCCTCGCTGAGATGCTCGAGCGATTGCCCAAATAGTGCCGTCAGCCGAGGGTCTGAATAGATGGGCTTGGGTGAGTTCCATAATTCTGCTTCTGTGATTTGGCTATGTAGCCGGGTACATTCTAT
>UBPA01000026.1 GCA_900467185.1 Hyphomicrobiales bacterium
CGCCAGTTTGCCTGACGGGTATCGGTCTTCAGCATCGCTCGTTCATTCCTCTGGCTGGCCACTGGTGAAGATCAGCTGATTTGCCGCTTGCCGTCTAGAAAAGCTACGTATTCGCATACTGGCGCGAAGTTGAGATGGTCGCAAGTAAAGGCTTCCGTGCGAGAAAGTCCACACGAGGTTAAATTGGAGATAATCATTCCATTTTCGCCAGGCGGCCTCTCGACGTCTGGATTTCTGCTAGCGTCGCAGTGCGAAACATGTTGCGAGATCGGTACGTTGCCGGGGTGTTTCTTCGTGGTTGCCATGGGGCAAAGGTAGGTGCAAACGATGAGAATAAGCTCGGCACGATGATCACGTAAGCGAAAAGGTCAAGGCCCAACGACAGATGCGCGGCTTCCAGGCGCTGGACCAACACAATGTCGATCACGCCGCTGATGCCGTAGGCCTGACCACGATGCTGCCAAAGGTTGGCAGCATCAGTGCCGGCAGAGAAGTCTCTTACAGATCGAGCAGGCTGCCCGACAGCTCCCCTTATGACGTCGCTTGTAGAGTGTCAGAAAACTGTTTCTATTTCTGACAGGAGAAAGCCATGCAGCACCTTACATCTCAGATCCTTGGACATGCTGAACAATTGCCAGAGGGTGCCGCCCTGTCCGCGAAAAGCCTGCTGCATCTCGGCAATCGTGCTGCTGTGGACCAGGCGCTGTCGCGTCTTGGCGCCGAGGTTATGCCGATAGTCTTCATAGACCATCTTCGTCCCGCCCTGGTTTGTCTCGGCACCCGAACCGCGCGGTCACATACACGCCCTCGTGAACCAGCACCTTCGCCAGTAACCGCTCGAATCCGCTCATCACCATTACCCCGTTCTCAGAGGCTGGATAATCGCGTTACGAGGTGATGGCGTAAAGCAAGGCAGATAGGTTGACTGCCTAAGACAGCCACAGATAGAAGGCTGAAGGTTGCAATCTCGTCTTCAGGTGCATACAAAAATGCTCAAAAATGTTGCTGTCTCCGCTTTGCAAGACAGGCCTTGGCTAATTCGCTTCCAGCATGACGGCTCCAATCCCGGGAGAATTCTCGAGCTTGATCCTTCAGGAAAGATCAATGGCTACAATGGAGAGCAGGAGTCCCGGTGGGTGATAGAAGATGGAGCTCTATGGTTCATCAACGTCTACGGTGATCGATCCGTACGCTTCGATGTTTCATACAGAAGCCTTGGAAAGTTGATTATCGAGGGTGAGTTCATCGTCCCGCAGTTCAACGGAATGCTCGTGCGCCTTGATGAAGGACAAGGCGTTGAGCGCGTCAGCGATATTGAGGCACATAACTTCTCGAGCTCAAAAACTACTCCGTTCGAGAGGGTTTGGGTCCCCTATCCCCCGACCACTTATGGAGATTTGAGCCTTGATGGTGACGGATATTCTGCCCCCGAGTTTGATCTGTACCAGTTGGCAGATGTCCAGTTCGCGTCGAAATTTGGAGCGCTGGTGAAGGATCGAAAACTTGTTCGAGAAACCGCTTTTCAGCATCCTTTCTATCTTTGCCACCGACTGACGGAGGACAAGCGGGGCAACTACCTTTACCAGTCGGTTGGTAGTGCAACCCACATAGGGCGCGCGCTTTATGCCTGTGGCGGGATCTACTCGAATTATTATCATTGGCTAATGTTTTTGATGGCCAAAGTTCGCCCTGAGTTCGCCGGAGACTGCAAAACAATTGCGATATCCGAGCCCCAGACTGAGTTCCAAAAATCAGGACTCGATGCATTGGCGGCAGCGTATGGATTGCAGCCGGTGCATGTGAGCGACAATGCCGACCTCCGTGTCGGCAGTCTCGCGTTTCCGTACCAAGGAGGAACTACAGGAGTAGACCCGCATCCGTGCGTGGCAGAAACCTTCTCGGTCCTGAAACGCAAACTTGGCGATCAGCCCTCTGCTCACCGAAGAATCTACATCAGCCGCTCAGACTCCAACCAGCGCCGCCTCGTCAATGAACGAGAGATCGAGATGGCTCTTAAAGATCGCGGTTTTGTGATCGTCTCTCTAACAGGGATGACCCTTCGCGAGCAAATCTCCCTTTTCCATAATGCTACGGATATCGTAGGCCCACACGGCGCAGGGCTGACAAATGTTGGCTTTTGCCAACCGTTCAGCAGGATATTAGAGCTTCATAATCCAGCCCATATTAACTGGTGTATGAAGAAAATTGCTGCGATCTCGCGATTAAATTACGGGCATTTGATGGGTGACCGGGTGGGTGACGACCACAGCTTCACAATAGATCCGGCAGCCTTGCTCGCCGCTGTTGATCGAATGGTTCCTATGCCATCTCACTATTGATGTTGCACGCCGAAATCTTACGGTCCAAGGGGCGCATGCAATTTGTTGCTAGCAGCAGAGGCTGTGGCGTAGAGACAAATTTGATCATATACACGTCAGGCCATTTACAGGCTTCAAGACGATTTTGGAGACAATATGCTTTTCGGCTACGATTGGAACGACGGCGGCATTAGCAACCAAAAATTGGCTTTGCTAGGTCTAGTAATTGAGGCATCTCGCAACGGCGCCGAAATCTATCTGCCGAAGATCTACAGCAAGGATATCAGCGAACGGCGCTCAGAAGTGGTTTCATTCCAAAGCGTTTTTTGGCGGGAGCCGTTTGAGGAGTTTGCAAGTCGCTGGGATGTCAAAATTGTCTCAGAGCCAGCTAACCCTGTCTACGCTGATAGGATTGAGCGATGCGGCTGGAACTTCTTTAACTCCGGGGCATGGAACATATCCCATCTGCGTGTTAAAGGACTCGATCCCTGTGATATCACCGCTGATTTTTTTCGCTCGCTCCGACCGAAAGTCGCAGACTCGCTTCTGTTTTCTCGGATAGCCACATCTGTATTTCATGCACACAATATCGATACCGTTGTGCAAACTAGGTATGAGGAGGACTGGAGGATTCATAGCCAGTATACCCTTGAGCCTTTGCTTGGAGCAGGTGAAGATTTTTGTATATCCCCTGAAGTCATCATGCACAAGGTCACAGCTAGTTTCTCTGATAAACCTGGAATGGTATACGTATCCTGCGACGAGAAACACATGCCGTTGTCGAAAGCAGATACCAAGCGCATTGTTTTTGAAAGAACTGGTATAACCACTTTGTGGAAGAGCGACCTTCTCACAGACGAGGAACATGTCGACATGACGCCCCTCGACGCCTCGCTTATTGACTTTGAGTTGGCAAAAACTTCGGAACGTTTCGTTGGACTCAGTCGCTCGACGTTTGGCAATTTGGTAACTTTCGAGCGCTTTTCGGCTGCCTACCGAAATCGCAACGTGGATTTCATTTATAACTTGTCCGGCGACCAGCTTGGACGCAGGACTGATGCCGGTACGGCAGACGACCCGCATATTGCGTGTGGGTTAGACAAATGACATCCATTGTTTACGAGGATGAGGAGCTGCAGGCGTTCTGGCTTAACGGTTCATCGAATTTTCTTCTAATCGCCTTTGGCGACTTGGTTTCGATGGCTAACGGTCAAACATTCTCCGTCCAGGGACCTGCATCAAAATCCGGTATCGCCTGCCTTGGTATCATGGCAAAACGTCCGAACTGGTATCCTCGTAGAAACTTGCAGCAGCTCGTGTCTGCGCTGTCCGCGCTCTTGGATCCATATAAGGAGCGTATTCTCTATGGCGCCTCTATGGGCGGGCACGGAGCCTTGAAGGCAGGTCGATTGATGCAGGCGTCGACGACGATAGCGTTGTGCCCTCAATGGAGTATAAATCCCTCAGATCAAACGGCGACCCCGTTGGGATGGTCAGAATATTACAACCCTGAAACGATGGCCGACATGGCGATTGAAGAGGCAGATCTGAGGGGCGCAATATTCTTAATATCCGACCCGGGCGAAGTTCGAGATGAGTTCCATCGACAGCAAATCACTCATCGATCTGACAGTGTACATCAGATAAATGCACATTTCTGCGATCACAATGTCACCCCGGTGCTCTCCGGGACTGCAAATTTTCTAGAAATACTTACGTTGTGTCGCTCGCAATCTGTAATAAAGCTACAGGCAACTGTAAATCAGTTGCGCCGCTCACACTTTTTCCGCAAGAAGGCTCTTATTGAGCGGGGACTGAAAGCAAAACGAAAACTTACGGTTGGCGTTGCCCTACGAGCTTTGAGAACTGATCCGCTAGTAAACGAGATCATGCGGGATTTACCGCGATATTTGAAAGACGATCTAGCCGCAGATGAAGTGTTAGGGGAGATGCCGGAATTCGTCGCTTATCTCCTCAACGACAAAACCTCGGCCGTCGAAAAGTTTGAAAGAGCTTTAGAATTGCCTGATCATCGTAACATCGAAATTACGCTGATTACGCCATTTGGCACAAATATCTTCTATGACCACAAATCTAAAAGCTTAGTCCATTCACCGTCCGCAACTGCTGGTCCCGGGTGTGCCCCTGTCAAGCTGTTCCTTCGCAATACACGGCTAGAAATCTATATTGAAGGGCGTTTCACAAGGTTGTCGTTACCGCGAATCACCGGTGATGTGTCTCTCATGGAATACGACTTTGAAATGCGGGAGGGACCTCAGGGTCGCGTTGTGCTAGCAAGGAACGGCCTGTTTCTCAGCGCTGATCCCTCGGGAACTATTTCTTGCGACCGTAACGAGGCTTCCCAGTGGGAGTTTTTCGAAGTGAGGGTGACAGCCGCTCTTCTGTAGACTAGGGAAGAAGGAATGCAATCCGCTTGGAAACGAGTCCTGTCTATGGTTTTCTCCCCGTTGTTCGGCGGCCTTTTTGCCTCCAACACCTTTCCTAATGAGTTCGAGCAGGGTGTTCTAAGCAGCGCGCAAATTGCGAACGGCATCACAATCTTTGCGATTGCGAAAAACGAAAGCCGTTATCTAGTCGAGTGGTTGGCGTATCATTTGGCTATCGGCGTAGATCGGATCCATATCTACAGCAACGAATCCGAAGATAACCAAACTCAAAAACTTGATGCAATAGCGCGGCATGATTCGCGGGTGACCTGGCAGGAGTGGAAATCTCACCCGGGAATTTCACCTCAAATTTCTGCTTACAATGATGCGTTGAAGCGGGTCACTACGCCGTGGGTATGCTTCATCGACATTGATGAGTTTTTGGTGCCGTTGGAAGATGCTTCCATTACCGACTGGCTTGCGACTGTGCCTTCGGAGGTATCCTCGGTTCACGTAAACTGGCGGGGTTTTGGCTCATCTGGAGTCCAGTCGGGTAGCTACGATCTCGTGACGCGTACTTTCAATATGGCTGCACCAGTTGGATGGGGAAACCACCATCATTTTAAGACTATTGCTCGTACGAAGTTTGCAACTGAAGCCTTGATCCACAATGTCTTTACATCGGAAGGGAAGCGTACGGTCTCTGATTTTACAGAGTTCGAGACCGTGAATAACGGTCTTTCTGATAGGATAGTCTATCACCGTATTCAAATTAACCACTATCAGTGCAAGACCTTTGAAGAGTTCTCTGCCCGTATGCGCAGAGGTGACGCGAACGTTCCTGAGGGGCCAGCGAAGATCCGCGATGGTAGCCGAGAACGTTTTGCGCAGTTGGATCTAAATGGGGAAGAAAATCTTTCAGTCCGCAAGTTTGACGATCAAGTTGATGGCCAGCTTACATGGCTGCGAGGTCTTGTTGTCGGTTTGTGAAAGCAACCTCAAGCTTTATGGGGCTCTACCGTCTTCTTGGAACGCGAACAGCGCAGCTTGAGTTGGTCCTCCAGTTCTTCAATGCACGCCTGTTGCTGGCTGGTGATTACCTCATGCTCGCAAATCATTGCCGTTAGTTTCCCGAAAGTGGCTTCGACTGCGTCATTCGTAGTATTTAGCATACTCCACCGTAAGCGGTCAGCCGATCACGTCTGATTTGAAGTTCCAAGGCATGAGCGCCTCGATCTCTGATACTGGCCAGCCCTGAGCGATGCGGACCAAGGTCTGGGAGAGCCAGTAGAGCGGATCGACGCCATTCATTTTGGCTGTCTGCAAGAGGGTGGCGACCGTTGCCCAGGTGCGTCCACCACCCTCACTGTCGGCAAATAGACTGTTTTTTCTCGTGATCGTTTGCGGCCTGATGGCACGTTCGACGATATTGGAGTCGATCTCGACCCGCCCGTCAGTCAGAAAGCGTTCCAGCGCCTCGCGCCGGGTGAGTGCGTAGCGGATCGCCTCGGCGGTCTTGGACTTGCCAGAGACCTTGCCCAGTTCCTTTTGCCAAAGATCAAAGAGGCCGGAGACGATGGTTGCAGATTTTTCCTGACGCAGTGTGGAGCGGCTGTCGGCATCCCGACCGCGGGCCTCATCCTCGATCTGCCACAACTCGGTCATCGCGATGATCGTATCCGTTGCAGCCTTCGAGACACCGCTGATGTGAAGGTCGTAAAACTTGCGGCGAAGATGCGCCCAACACCCTGCGAGCTGGATCGTTTCATTGCTGCCGGCTTTGGCACGCGTCTTGGCCAGACTGGTATAGGCCGAGTATCCGTCAACTTGCAGGATGCCGCTGAACCCGGAGAGATGCCGCGCCACGCAATCAGCGCCCCTACTATCCTCAAAACGATAGGCAACCATCGGCGGGCTGGTTCCGCCATAGGGTCTATCATCGCGAGCATAAGCCCAAAGCCATGCTTTCGTCGTTTTCCCCGAACCGGGCGCAAGCGTGGGCAAGGTCGTCTCGTCGGCGAAGACCCTTTCTCCCTCCTTGACGCGCTCGAGGATATAATCGGCGCAAATCTGAAGTTCGAAGCCCAGATGCCCCATCCACTGGGCCATCACCGATCGGCTGATCTCGACACCGTCGCGTAGATAGATTGCTTCCTGCCGGTAAAGCGGAAGGCCGTCGGCGTATTTGGAGACGGCGATATAGGCGAGCAGCCGCTCCGTCGGCAGGCCGCTTTCGATGATGTGCGCCGGTGCCAAAGCCTGGAGCACGCCATCGTGGCCGCGGAAGGCGTATTTGGGGCGGCGCGTCACGATGACCCGGAACTTCGGCGGCACGACATCCAGCCGTTCGGAGCGATCCTCACCGATCAGGACCTTTTCCAGTCCCTCGCAGCCGGCCGGGATCTCCGGCTCGATCACTTCCTCGATGCGTTCGAGATGAACGGCAAAACCCTTGCGCGGACGTGGTGCTCGTTTCGGCTTGTCTTTAGCCGCGTGATCAAGCTCGCTCTGGATTGCCGAAAGCCCGGTCTCGACTTCCTCGATGGCAAAGGACACCTGTTCGTCATTGACGCCAAGGCGCAGCCGCTCGGAACGGGTGCCATGTTGTGTGCGCTGCAGAACCTTCAGGATCGATGTGAGATTGGTGATCCGCTCGTTGGCGCTCTTCTCGACGGCTTCCAGTCGGGCGATCTCAGCTTCGGCGGCGACAAGCCGGGCCTCCTTGACGGCTTGTTCGCGGGCCAGCGCAAGAACCATCGCTTTCAGCGCGTCAACGTCGTCCGGCAGGTCGTGAAGGGGCAAATCCATGGAAGGATTAGAGCACAAAAACGTCGCCGAGGCGCACCACGATATCGCCGATGACGATTTCCACCGCAGAGCTGCTGACAGTTTCAACGCGGGCGAACTTGACCTCCTTGCCCGTTCTCTCCGTCAGGGGCGCAACAACTCCCGATGCCAGTGCCTTGCGACGCCACCCGTAAAGCTGCGAGGGATCCAAGCCTTCAGACCGGGCAACCGCCGAGACATTGGCCCCAGGCTGCAGCGTCACGGCGACGATCCGCGCCTTTTCGTCATCCGACCAATCCCGCGGCTTGCGCCGACGTCGGACGGGTTCTGCCGTCAAAACCTCAAAGGATCGAGGCTGATTCACACTATCATTCATAGGACTCTCCGCATGACTCATGCAGAAAATCGCCGATCAGCAGTCCGAATGATACGTGGGGTGCACTACGCGCTTACGATGATGCGTGAGCGCAGAGGGTTCATCGTAACCGGTGTTTTCGCCCCACATTGTCCGCCGTCGCCTGATTTGTGATCGACATTCCATGGATGAGCGACAAGGAGTTTCTCCATGTTGTCTACGTTGGAGGTTCTCACAACGCGGCGGAGCCGACGCGAGGCGCATCGCCAATGGCCTGACGAGGTCAAGGCGCAGATCGTTTCGGAGAGCTTGTGTCCGGGCGTAACGGTGAATGAAGTAGCGGGACGCTACGGGCTGAAGGCCAATCACTTGTCTTCCTGGCGCACGCTGGCACGGCAAGGCAAGTTGGTGTTGCCAGAGCCTGACGACCCAGTGGAGTTCGCGTGAATCGTTGTTGATGCTCCAGCGCCGGAGCCGCAGACCGTCAACGTCGCTTCCCGCGCCTAGATCGTCGTTGGTCCAGTTACAATCCGTCTTGAGGAAGGCGCGTCAGCGTCCCGGATCGCCGCCATCGCCCGCGCCCTGGCGGCGACGACATGATCTTTCCGTCGAACCGCGTCAGGATCATGGTGGGAACCAAACCCGTGGATTTCCGCAAGGGTCATGATGGATTGGCGGCGCTGCTGAAGAACGAACTGCACAAGGACCCGTTCACCGTAACCGTCTTGGTGTTTCGGTCACGAAAGGCGGACCGGTTGAAGCTGATCTACTGGGATGGCTCCGGGATAGTCCTGGCCTACAAAAGGCTGGAAGAGCAAAGCTTCACCTGGCGTGGCATCAGAGATGACCTGATGACGCTGACCCACGCTCAGTTTGAAGCGCTGTCCGCGGGCCTTGATTGGCGCCGTGTTCATGCCGTCCAGACGAGAACCCCAGAGGCTATCGAATAGCTGCGGCACGATGACTCAGCACGGCAAATCCCGAAGGCAAATCAGCTCAGGATTTGGTAGTTTCCGGCCATGCTTGATGCCGCCGACCTTCCCGATGATGTTGCCGCCCTGAAGGCGATTCTGATTGCGGCACAGGCACGCGAGGCGGCCAAGGACGTCGCGATAGCCAGAAAAGACGAGCACATCGCCCGCAAGGACGAGTGGATCGAACGGCTTGAGAAGCTCGTCGCAGCGTTCAAGCAGGCAGCCTTCGGACGCAAATCCGAGAAGGCCGATCCTGACCAATTCGATCTGGCGTTGGAAGACCCGGAGACGGCTATCGCCGTAACCCATGCTGAGGATGAGGCGGACGCTCCTGCAGGAAACAGGATTAGCAAGCCACGTGCGACCAATCGCGGCTCCCTTCCAAAGCATCTTCCGCGGTCAGGTGGATACGCGCGAATGCATGGTGGCGGGCCGCCGACACCGAACATAGGCTGGATTGATACGGCACGTCAGGCCACGTAGAAATGTGAGGAATATTTGGATCTGGCGCACAAGGTGATGACGCCACGGTGATCGGGCGCCAGTGCGAAGCTGTGGCGGACGCTGCGGATAAATGTCATGACCGGTGCCATGCAGTCTATCGAGTGGAGCGTCAGCTTGTTCAAACAGATCCGGTTTATCATTTTCCGTGCAGCGCTGTCCCTGGCAGTCCTGTCGCCGAGCTCTGCCGCATGGGCAGAGCAGCTTATGCAGATCAACCGGAACCTCCAAGAGGACGCATCGACCGGTGTTGAGCTCATCGCTGATAATAAATTTGAAGCGGGTTTCGCCGCAACGCCGGCCTGTAATAGCCCTGAAGAAAAAGCTTGCGCAGAAGATAAGCGGTATGAACTGAAGTCTCCAGCCTTCCCGAATATGGCCGAGGTGAAACCCGTTTGGGAACTGCGGCAGTGGGGCAGCCAGAGCACTTTCAGTAACCCTGCGGTCAAATACGGCGAAGGCTATGCTTGGACTACTGCAGATAAGCGGCTTGTTATATATCCCGGCGGCAGAGTGGAGATGGCCGCGAACGGCGAGAGCGAGTTCAACAGCGAATATCGAAATGAAAGGCCCTCGAAGCCGAGCTTGATTGCAGGACAGAGTATAGCTGGCCCGAGCCCGTATAGTCGCGATACAGGTTCTGTTGCCGATATGAAGCGACTGATCTTCAATGTGGATTTCAGGAAACTCTACGAGGATCAAAATATTCAAGCGGGATACGATCCCAAACAGAACGCTATGATATTTCCGATCAACTTTACGATCCAGAACCTGAATACAGAGAGCAAAGGCTACGGTCAGTACGTCTGGCTGCAAATCAATCCATATGACGACCGGCGGGAGACGGCCGTTTCGAAGCGAGACCAAGAGATGACAGATATCGGTACGGGTATGTCTATCTATTTCGTGCCGACGGCAAGCTTGACAGACGGCAACACGCACAGCGGCGAATGGGTTACATTCAATGGTGACATACTGCCATTCGCTAAAAGATCAGTAGAGATAGCTTTCCGGAAGGGCATTCTGAAGTCGAAGGACCTTTCGGATTACAAGATCGGCGGTGTGAATATCGGCTATGAACTATCAGGGCTCAACATCACCACAATGGAATTTAAAAACCTCAGTCTGAAGATGTTCAAGGATTGATGCGCAGCTGCTACGCAGCGTTCACCTTGCGAGGCTTATACAAGGCTGCGTGATGGCGCGATCGCGGTTCTTTTAAACGCTTAAAGAAGTCACCCGCATAATCGGCGAGAACTTCGACGTGATCGAGGAAATCACCGCCAACTTGGACAACATCGCCGAGGGCGAATTGGTGTATGTCCGTGATCCAGTAACAAGGTTAGGTTCGCAATTCTCTGTGGTGCAATGACGCCTTGCTCGGCCAGATGCGCGCGAAGGGCATTGATAAGCTGCGTTCGCTGATGGACGAAGGACGAAGGACGAAGAGGTCTCGCGTCCGGAAAAGCATGGAGCATGCCTGCTGGGATTCAGTCTTTGGAACGACGAACCGCATTGACGGCCAGGTCGCTGCTTCAACGACCGCTTCTGCGTCGGCCGCATCATTCTTCTGCCGTTTGACAAAGGGCTTGACGTAGGCCGGCGGGATCAAGCGAACATTATGGCCAAGTTTGCCGATTTCACGCACCCAGTAATGCGCGGTGGCACAGGCCTCCATAGCAACCGTGCATTTGGTCAGTTCCGTAAATAATGTGATGACTTGCCCGCGAGACAGTTTCCTGCGCAGGACCATGCTTCCATCGCTTTTGGCGGCATGAACCTGAAACACCCGCTTTGCTAGGTCCAGGCCGACGATTCTAGACTAACTTCCTTCATGGATGCTCTCTCCTCTAAGTGGCGTTCTGGCGAACATTACTTTGGCACATTGCGATGCCGTCGGGAGCGGGCATCCACTCCATCAGCTCTCAGTGGAAATGAACAATCGAACTTGATCTGGGGCACTGGGACCATCAGATCGAAGCTAAGCGATCCCAGCTAGCGCAAGCCGTTCTCGGCGTCAGAGTTGGCGATACAGTCACCTCACAGCGGAATGGTATGCTATGCGTATTTAGGCAGGGTCGATTTCGCTTCACTCAATGGACAAAAGCATCACGTTTGTCATATCGGGAAGGACCTGCACGCTTTGCTGGGGTTTTCCTGAGCCTTTCCAATGCTCAAGACAGTGCTTTTCGCGAGATGCGTGGTCTCATTCACGGCTGGCTCCGTTATCGGCTGTAAGGTCGGCTGCAACATTCTGTCGAACGCTTTTCCTTGTCGGTAAGGGGCGAGATTGGATCAGTTCACGATTCCGCCGAGGCTCGACTAGAATTTCAAGATCTGACCGGCGGCTGACAGGGTGCTGCGGAGTTTGGCGATGTTGATCTGGCTGACCTTGCCGCCCGGCGCGAGCGCAGCGGCGGCGCCTGCGGCCTGTCCGAGAACCATGAAGGTCGGTTCGACCCGCACCGAGGTGAAGGCGGCATGGCTTGTGGAGAGGGCGACGGGGACAATGAGATTGGTCACCTGCGCGGTTTTCGGCAGCATGGCGCGGTAGGGGATCTGGTAGGGCCCGACGCCGATGCTCTCGCGTGATTCATCTGCGATGAAACCGCCCAGAACGGTTCTGATCATGCCATGCTCGTCCATAGGATAGTAGCCGAGGCCGATCGCGTCGGTGTAGGTGGTCTTCTTGACGAGATTGTTCTGCGTCAAGACGAACTGACCGATGAGGCGCCGCGACTGGCGGACATACATCTGGTAGGGAAAGCCGTCATTGTCTTTGAACTCGTCGGCACAGTAGCCGAACTGCGTCATATACTGACGGACGTTGACGGGAACGCGGGGATCCGTCTGTGCGAACCACATCAGACCAGCGATGTGGCTGCGGACTTGCGCCCGGATCTGCGCGCGCCTGGCTTCCGTCCCGGTGGTATAGTCGTAGCCGATATGCCAGACATTGGTCGAGAAATAGCGCGTCGAATTGACGTCGAGCTTGCCATTGACCGTCAAGCCACGGCCGATGAAGTGCGCCGCATCCACGCCAATGCCCGCTGTCTTCAGGGCCTGCAGAAACCGCGCCGTCGTCTCGTAGCGTAGCGGATCGTAGTCGGCAGGCTGTGTAAAGGGGATCCGGTTGCCGGCGTCTTCCGTCACGCAGAGCCTGTAGTTGAAGGCCATCATGCTGGTATCGGCAGAACCGAGCGGCTTCTGGCCGACATCGATCACGCCCGGCAGAAGGCCGCTGTTGCGGTTGCCGGCGACGACATAGGGATCGACCAGGATCGTCTTTCCCTCCACTTCCGGTCGCTTGAGCTTCTGGACGCCGGCAGCACTCTCGCCGTATTTGGCGCGGCTTTCCCGTCCGACGATGGTTTGCGCGCCGGATTTCAGCGTGAGATCGCCCTCGTAGCTGGCATCGACGAAAACCGTTCCGCAATAGGTCTTGCCCGAGACCATCGTGATCTCGGTCAGCGCCTTGGAGGCGCGCGCAGCCTTGAGGATGCGCTGCTGAAGCTCGACCTTCACCTTTGCCGAGGTCAGCATCGCATTGAACGTCGATTCCGCCCATTTCGATTCGAAGTAGATCCGGATGGAATCCGACGTGCCGTAATGCGCTTTCGCCTTGTTCAGAAACTCGGTCGCGATGCCGCCATAGACGTTTTTGCGGGGGGATGCGTCGGTCTTGGTCAAGCCGCTCGACATCATGCCGCCCACATGAAGCGTCGGTTCGAGCAGAATGACGCTCTTCTTCAGGCGGGCCGCCTGAATGGCCGCGGCGATCCCGCCGGGCGTTCCACCATAGACCACGACATCGGCGCGCTGGCAGGCTGCGTAAGCTTCGGCTGTACCGAAAGCCAGCAAAATGGCGAAAGCCCCGCTGACCAGTCTGATACCTGCAGCCTTGCAACCCATGACATCGCTCCCGTCGAAACCTGCGTCTCCTTAGCGATATTCGTAAGTGGTGACAATCGTAATCGCCCCGGCGTCGGCGCACACCGCCTTTGCGACAGTATCTGTTAACCGACTTGCCGCGTTGGTGATTTCCGGGTGACGCCTTCGGATCTTATCAGGCGCGGGACAGTTGAGAAGAAACGATCGGCACATCGAACCGGAGAACGAAATGAGCTTCATGATCATGACGCATACGGTCAAGACGCGGCCGCAGGGCCCGGCGCTTGCGGAGGCGGAGACGGGGGAGGCGGTCGACGTCTATCGCCGTCCTTATACGACCTTGCAGCTTGCCCTGCGCCAGCTTTTTCCGGGCTTCGGCAAGGATTGAAGGACCTACCTGTCCGGAGGTGTGCGGGCAGCCTCAGCGCAATCGCATGAGCGGTAGCAGGACCCTGCCCTGGCGCTCGCTCTCGGCGCGATAGGGCGTGTCGGAGAGGATGAACTGGGAAATGCCGAGGTCCGCGTATTTCCGTAAGGATCGGGCGACGTCCGCGGCGGTGCCGACGAGCCAAGTGGTGCCGGCGCCGCCGCCGCCGTGGCGGGCGGGGGCCGTGTAGAGATTGTCGTCGAGGACCTCGCCACGCGCGACGAGGTCGTTGAGGCGCTGCTGCCCGTGTGCGACGACGGTGCGATGATCCTGCCAGTCGCCCGCCGTGCCGGCCATCATACGGGCGACCTTGGCCTCCGCATCGGCCCAGGCTTGCGCGCGCGTGTCGCGGACCAGCGTGGTGATACGCAGACCGAAGGCAAGCGGCGGCAGGTCGCGGTCGAGACGGGTGCTCAGAGCCTTCAGCCGCGCGATGCGCGCGCCGATATCCGCGAGCGGCTCGCCCCAGAAGAGCTGAACGTCGGCTTCCGTCGCCGCCACTCGCTCGGCGGCTGCCGAGGCGCCGCCGAAATGCAGCCTGGGGTGCCGGCGGTCGCCGCGCACGCGGATCCGGGGCTGCACGGTGGAACGCGAGACGTGAAAGTACCGGCCGGCATGGGTCACGTCCTCCTCCGTCCAGAGACGGCGCACGAGCCGCATGAATTCCCGGGTTCGCGCGTAGCGCTCGTCCTGGTCGCCCTCGCTGTCGCCATAGGCAGCCAGATCGTCCTGGCCGGAGACGATATTGATGCGGACGCGGCCGCCGCTCAGACCGTCGAGCGTGGCGGCCGAGGCCGCGAAATGGGCGGGCGACCAGTAGCCGGGACGCACGGCGATCAGCGGCTCGAACGTCGTGGTGCGCGCCACGAGCGCGGTCGCCACGGTGAAGGTATCCGGCCGGCCCCAGCCGGTGCCGATCAGTGCGCCCGTCCAGCCCGCCGCCTCCAGCCCCGTCGCCTGCGCCGTCAGGGCCTCCAGACCGTCATGCCCCTCCACAGCCACATCCCCGCGATGCCCAGCCCGGGTGTCGTTCGGAATATACCAGAGATACTCGCCGCCAGCCCCCATCACATCCCCTTCAAGCCCAGCAACATCCCAAGGCTTCCACGACTCGCTCTTCGCCACCCGTTCTTCCCGACTGCCGACTGCCTATATCCGGCTCACGGCTCACGGCTCACGGCTCACGGCTCACGGCTCACCCTTCGCCCCATCAAGCCCCACCGACCCCGGCCGCCCGCCATCCCGCACCAGCCGGCCGACCGCCTGTTGCAGGGCCGCGTTGAGCGGTGCGGGAATGCCGTGGAGGCGGGCGAGGCGGACGATTTCGCCGTTGAGGTAATCGACCTCGCTCGATGTGCCGCGGGTAAAGCTCTGCCACGTCGATTGCTGTCCGCGTTCGATGCCGCTGTCTTCGGCCACAGACCAGCCGGAGATATCGACCGTGCGCTCGGAGGGCGAAGCCGGATCGAGGCCGGCGGCCTGCAACACGGCGTGGGCCTCCTCGGCCACGCGGGCCGAAAAGGCGGCGCGCGCCTCCGGCGTTGCGTCGAAGAGTTCGGCGGCGTTGATCACGTTGAAGATCAGCTTTTCCGCCTTCCACCGGATGATGTCGGCGCGGGCCTCCGTCAGGTATCCCGCCGTGGCGAGGTCGGCGGCGATCGCATGGGCTGTGTCGTCGAGCCCGTGCGGGTAGAGGCCGAGCGTGACGATGCCGAGGTTCGGGGCCCCGCCGACGACGACTTCGCCGGTCACGGTATAGCGCGCGGGGATCTTGATGCTGGCGGCATAAACGCGGGCAAAGCGCCGCAGGGCGATATCCTCGGCCGCAAGCCCGTTCTGCAGCGTCACCAGCGGCAGATCGGCGGCCAGCCCGCCGCCCTCCACCGGCTGCCACGCCCAGAAGGCGGTCGCCGCCTCCACATCCTGCGTCTTGACGGTGAGAACGAGGATGTCGTCCGGCTTCAGCGCCGGCGGCGTCGCCGTGTCCACGGCGGCAAGCCGGATCTGGCGCGTGCCGTGCGGGCGGCGATAGGTCAGGCCGTGCCGGGCGATATGGTCGATCTGCGCGCCGCGTCCGACGAGGACATAGGCGATGCCGTGGGTTTCGAACTCGGCCGCAAGGCTCGCGCCGACGGCGCCGGCGCCGATGATGATGTAGCGGGTCATGGGGGTCCGTTCGCGTCAGGCGGTCTTCAGGGCGGGGCGGGGCGTCGTGGCCGCCGCGGGGGCTTCCACATCGTGCTTTGCCCAGCGCTCGAAGGCGCTCCGGCCGAGCAGCGAGAGCGAGGTATCCTCCTGCGGGGCGTGGACGAGCACGGACTGGATGTCGCGGAAGTGCCGCTCGAGGCCGAGATCGGCGCCGAGGCCGGGATTGCCGATGCCGCGCACGGCGATCTGCACCGCATCGCGCAGCTGCCGGCCGGCCAGCAGGCGGGCGCGGATCAGCGCCTCGGTCTCCTCGGCCCGGTGGGCGAGTGCGTCGAAGATCAATTGCCGCGCGCCGGAGACGAGCAGGTCGATCTCGCCCGACAGCGTGACGAAGCGCTCCGTGCGGGCAATGGGATGGCCGAGATTGGCGGGAACGCGCGTGTGCGCAAAGCGGATGAAGGCTTCCTGCGCGGCTTCGGCCACGCCGAGATAGAGCGCGGTGAGCGCGAGCGTCATGCCGGCATGGGCGCGGTTGTCCTGCTGGGCAACGGAGGGATCGACCAGATCGATCACGTTTTCGGCGGGAATCTCGACATCGGTGTAAGCGACGTCGTGCGAGCCGCTGGCGCGCATGCCGAGGCTGTTCCAGTTCTCGATGACCTCGATGCCCGGCAGGCCGTTTTCCACGATGAAGGTGCCGACGCGCGCGGGCGTCTCGTCCGTATGGGCCCAGACGAGGAAGTGGGTCAGGCCATGGGCCCCGGTGACGAAGCGCTTGCGACCGGAGATCGACCAGCCGGTGGCCGTGCGCCGTGCGACGGTCGCGGGCAGGCCGCCGCGCGCCGGCGAGCCGAGTTCGGGCTCGACGCGGGCGGCGTTGATGAGCAGCGGGCGATCTTTCGCCTGGGCAAGCAGCCGCCGGTAGAGATCTTCCGGCCAGTGGCCCTTGGCCGCCTGGCCCAGGTGATTGAAGAGCGTCATGGCGCTGATCAGGGCGACGGAGGGATCGCCCCGGCCGAGCGCGCGAAGAATGGTGGCCGCGTCCAGAAGCGTGCCGCCCGGCCCGCCATAGCGCGTGGCCACGGTGTGTTCCAGAAGGCCGCTGCGGTGCACGGCCTGAAGACCCGCCCAGGGGAACCGGCCGGAGGCATCCGCCTCGGGCGCGGCATCTGCGACCGCGCGGATGGTGGCGTCGGGGACGGTCGGGCCGGACGCCGGCACCCCGGAGGCGGAGGCTTGCGAAACGGGGAGGGGACGATGCAGAGGAGTCGCGGACATGGGGTCGGGGCTTTCTGGCTTTGGTTTGGTACGGTTTCCGGTCGATGCTCGTCAGGGTCCGGTGTCGAGCAACCGTTCGCCCGCATCCGTCATCCCCCAAGCCTTGTGCGGGGGATCTGCTGTCGGACCCGCAAGGACTATAGTCCGTTCGCCGGCCTTGCAGCAGAGGCTCGGGACCGGAATGCTGCCAGCACGCGGCAATCCGCCGGAAACCGTAGAGCATCCGGCATGGCGCGCCTTTGCGGATGCGGACGATGGAAGGCGCTTGGCAGGTCGCGAGCCGGACGCAGGGAGGCGCCCGGTTCGCGGTCCACAATGGTCAGGCCGCCGCTTTCTTGCCGCCGTCTTTGCCGGCCTGTTCGCTCGCCTCTTCCCGCGCGCGAAGATCCTCGCGCACCAGCGGCAGGACGTAGCGGCCATAATCCACCGCGTCGTTATAGTTGTCGTAGCCGCGGATCGAGATCAGGTCGGCGCCGAGATCGATATAGTCGAGGATGGAGTCCGCGATGGTCTGAGGCGAGCCGACCAGCGCCGTGGTGGCGCCGCTTGCATTGGTGGCGGTGACCGTCGGGTACCAGAGCGCCCGGTCGTGCACATGGCCGCGCGCGGCGATGTCGAGCAGCCGCTGCGAGCCGACATTGGCGGGCGGCGCCGACGAGATCGGTTTGCGCGACAGGCCCTTCTCGCGATTGGCGTTCAGCTGGTCGAGCACCTTGTGGGCCTTCGCCCAGGCGAGCTCGTCCGTCTCGGCGATGATCGGGCGGAAGGTCACCCAGATGCGCGGCCGGTCGGTGCGGCCGGCCTTGGCGGCCTCCTCGTAGACCCGGTCGATCTGCTGCTTGGTCTCGGCCAGCGGTTCGCCCCAGAGGCCGAAGATGTCGCAGAGCGCGCCGCCGATGCGATAGGCCGCATCAGACGAGCCGCCGAGCGAGATCGGGATGTGCCCCTTCGTCGGGCGCACATTGCTGATGAACTGCTTGAACTGGTAGTATTTTCCGTCGAAATCGAAGGGCTCGGTGGCGCTCCAGACGCGGCGCAGGATGCGGATATATTCCTCCTGCCGCGCGTAGCGTTCCTCCTTGTCGAGGAAGTCGCCTTCGCGCGCCTGCTCGTCGTCGCTGCCGCCGGCAATGAAGTGGACGACGACGCGGCCGCCGCTCAGCTGGTCGAGCGTGGCGAGCGCCTTCGCCGCGACCGTGGGGTAGACGGTGTTCGGCCGCAGCGCCACGATGATGTTGATGTTCTTCGTGTGCGCCAGGATCGTCGCGCCGATGGTGAAGGGATCGAAGGACGACGAGGCATAGGGGATCAGCGTATAGTTGAAACCGTAATCGTCGAGCGTGCGCGCGTAGCGCTGTAGATAGGCCGGATCGATCGGCGCCTGCGGCTGGGGGTTAAGATCGTTGGAGGCGTTCGGAAAGGTGACGCTGATGAATTCTGCTGGCACGAGGCTTGTCTCCCATCGGGTAGCCGGCTCTCCTACGAGGCCGGAGGATGCTGTCAGCCTATGGCGCGGGAACGGGCCGAGGAAGACAGGTCGTTCTATTTCTAGTGTTTCTATAGAAAATATTCCTCAAGACGGCGCGAAGCGGCAGCGGCGGCGTCCCGACCTCACCAGGAGGCCGACCAGCCGAGGCTGGGCGCGACGGTGGCGGCGAAATCGGTGAGGATGCGCTGGTTCTCGGCAAGGCCGAAACCGGGCGGCAGGAAGAGGATGATCTCGTCGGCCGCGGCAAGGCCGGGATCGCGGAGGATCGCCTCGACCACCCGGTCGGGCGTGCCGTGGAAGACCGGCGAGATCTGCGAGCCCGGCGGCTGCACGGCCGCAGGTGCCAGCGCGCCCGTCGGCCGCGAGGCGGCGATGCCGAGCGTCCGGCGTTCGAGGTCGTAGGCGGCATAGGTGTCGAGCAGCTCCGGCGATGTCGCCGGCAGGATGGAGGCGGCAACCGTGACCGGCGGCGGCTCCGTCCCCCAGAGCACACGCCAGCGGGCGCGGAAGGCGGCGATGCCGCGCGCCTGATAGGCGCCGAAGGCCTCGCCCGCGTCGTGATCGTGCTGCACGGTGCCGCAGACGAGGCCGACGCCCAATTCTGCCGCCTGCAGTGCGGAGGCAAGGCTTGCGGAACCCTGGCGGATGCGGGCGTGGAGCGTCGGGCTGTGCGGCGTCACGCGCAACTCGGTCCCCTCCGGCGCGCCCTCGCCGGGGCCGGCCACCCTGTGCAGCACCTCGCCGCGCACGGCGGCCAGAAATCGCGCCTGCCGGCGCTTGGCTTCCGTCCGCGCATCCGTGCCGACCGTGCCGAACACCGCGTCGAAGGCGGCGTTCGCCCCGGTGGCAATCGCCAGCTCCAGCCGGCCGTCGATCAGGAGATCGGTGGTGCCGGCGGCCTCCGCCAGCAGGATCGGATCTTGATAGCGCATGGGAATGACGGCCGAGCCGAAGGTAATGCGCCGCGCATGCTGGCCGGCGGCGGCGAAGAAGGGCAGCGGTGACGACAGATAGTGATCGAAGTGCCGCTGATAGGCCCAGCCCGACTGGTAGCCGAGCCTTTCCGCCGCCGTGTAGAGCGCGATGCCGTCGCGCAGGCCCTCCGCCGGGCCTGCCGTATCGTTGAAGGCGACGCGGGTGTTGAAGCCGATCCGCGTCTTCGGTCGGAAGCCGGTGTCGGAGGCGGGTGAAAGCGTGGTCGCGGCAGCGGCGGTCATGCGATCTGCTCTTGCCCGAGCGCGGCGACGGGCACGGCCGGTCGCGGTTGGCGGGTCCGGATCTGTGCGGCGGCACCCGAGGGGATCGATTGCAGCAGGGCCACCGTGTAGGGCTCGCGCGGGTTCTCGAAGATCTCGGCGACCGTCCCGTGCTCCACGATGCGGCCATGGCGCATGACGGACACGGTGTGGGCAAGCTGGCGCACCAGCGCGAGATCGTGGGAGACGAAGACATAGGTGAGGCCGAGCTTCGCCTGAAGTTCGAGCAGTACCGCGACGATATCGGCCTGCACGCTGACATCGAGCGCCGAGGTGGGCTCGTCCAGCACGATCACGTCGGGCCGCAGCACAAGCGCCCGCGCGATCGCCACCCGCTGGCGCTGCCCGCCGGACAGCGCCTGTGGCCGGCGGCCGACCAGATGCGCGCCGAGCCCGACATCGACGAGGGCTGCGCGCACCCAGTCCGCCCGCTCGACCTTCGTGCCGATCCCGAACCGGTCGAGCGGTTCGCGCACCAGCCGCTCGACCGTCCAGGACGGGTCGAGCGAGGTGAAGGGGTTCTGGTAGACGAGCTGCAGATGCCGCCAGGCGGCCTGCATCGACCGGCGCGTGCGCCCGGTGATTGTCTCGCCGGCAACCGTGATCGTGCCGCGCTCGGGCTGTTCGAGGCCGAGCAGCAGCCGGATCGTCGTGGTCTTGCCGGATCCCGACTCGCCCACCAGCGCATGCGTCGTGCCGGATGCAACCGAGAAGGAGACGTCGTTGACAGCTGTCAACTCTTTGCCGTCCACCTCGAAGGTCTTGGTGACGTTGCTGACGGTGATCTTCGGCGCCTGCCCGATCTCGGCGAGGCGGCGCACGCCGGGATCGCGCAGCGCGGCATAGCGATGCGGGTTCAGCGCCGGCACATCGGCATGCAGCTTTTTGGCATAAAGCGATGTGGGCGACGCGAACACCGCGGCGGTGCTGCCCGCCTCCTGCACCGCGCCGTCCTTCAGGACCACGATGCTGTCGGCCCGCTCGGCTGCGATGGCGAGATCGTGGGTGATCAAAAGGAGGCTGATATCGAGGTCGTGCTGGAGGCGGGACAGGAGATCGAGGATGCGCTTCTGGATGGTGACGTCGAGCGCCGAGGTCGGCTCGTCGGCCACCAGCAGCAGCGGCCGGGGTAGGACGGCAAGGCCGATCAAGACACGCTGGAGCATGCCGCCGGACAGCTGGTGCGGATAGCTGTCGAACACGCGCTGCGGATTGTCGAGCCCGACCTGCGCGAAGGTTTCGAGGATCAGCCCCCGGGCGGTGCGCGGCTCGCGCGCGTCGGCGAGTGCTGCGGCCTCCAGCGCCTGCGCGCCGATGGTGCGCACGGGATTGAGCGCATTGCCCGGGTCCTGCGGCACGAAGCCGATGGCCCGCCCGCGCAGGGGCCGAAAGCGGCGCTCCGGCAGGTCGAGGATCTCCTGCCCGTCGAACGAGACGCGACCGCTGGCCCGGGCCGATCCGGGAAGCAGGCGCAGCACGGTGCGGGCGATGGTGGACTTGCCGGAGCCGGACTCGCCGATCAGCGCCAGGCTCTTGCCGCGCCCGAGCGCGAAGCCGACATCGGTCACGACGCGGTTTGCCCCATAGAAGACGTCGAGGTTCTCGACCTCCAGCAGCGGCGCGGATCGTTCCGCCGGGAGCGTGCGGGGAAAGGCGGTGGTCAGTTTGTCGTGCGGAGCCATCGGCTGATCCTGTTTACTGAGAGGACTGTGGCAATCGTGACGAGGGCGGGGGCGTACACCAGCCTGGGCCATTTGGGGTAATCCTTGCCGATCGAGATCAGCAGGCCCCAGTCGGAGGCGGGCGGCGGGTCGCCGTAGCCGAGGAAGGCGAGGCTGGCGATGACGAGGATCGAATCCCCGAAATGCAGCACCGCGAGCGGCAGCACCGAGCGCGAGGCATTGGGCAGCACATGGCGCAGCAGGATGTGCCAGCGCGAGCCGCCCGACAGGAAGGAGGCCTCCACGAAGGTCGCCTCCCGCGTCTTGATCACCTCCGAGCGCATAACGCGGGCAAAGACCGCGACGGCGGAGACGCCGGTGGCGATCGCCGCATTGATCGTGTCGAAGCCGATGGCCGTGACGACGATGACCGCCAGCAGGAATTTTGGGATGGCGAGCAGCACATCCACGAAGCGGGCGAGCACCGTATCGACCCAGCCGCCGAGAAAGCCGGCGACGAGGCCGACGAGGCCGCCGGCGAGCACGCCGATGACGACGGCGATGAGCGCGCTGGCGACCGAGGAGGCACTGCCGAAGACGACGCGGGAGAAGAGGTCGCGGCCGAGATGATCAGTGCCGAACCAGTGGGCGAGGCTCGGCCCCAGAAGCTTGTCGGCCGGCACGCCGGCGATCGGATCATGGCCGGTGAAGAGGCCGGGCACGAGCGACCAGGCGATGACGAGCGCGACGAAGGCGAGCGAGAGGACGACCGGGAGCGGCGGCACGGCCGCCCGCCGGCGGGCCGGCGCGAGATGCGCGGCCGTGGCGGTGGACAGGAGGGTCATGGTGCCGTTGCTCCCGCGGGGTTGGAGGCGCGCGCGTGCGGGAGCCTTGCCCCCAGCAGCTTCACGCGCGGATCGAGCAGGGGATAGACGAGATCGGCGACGAGATTGGCGAGCACGAAGACGACGGCGGCCAGCGACACCACGGCCTGCAGCACCGGCAGGTCCTGCGTGCTGACCGAGCGCTGCACGAGGCTGCCGATGCCGGTGCGGCCGAAGACGGTCTCGGTGATCAGCGACCCGCCGAGCAGCTCGCCGACGGTGAGCGCGATGACGGTGACGACGGGCAGCGAGGAGGGTTTCAGCAAATGGCGGGTGAAGAGGCGGAGCGGACGAAGCCCGCGCCCGCGCGCCACCGCGATATAGTCCTGCCCCGCCTCATGGTCGAGACTGGCGATCAGCACCTCGGCGATCTGGGCCGAAATGGGAATGGCGAGCGTGACCGCGGCAAAGAAGGTCGCCCAGGCGCTATCCGGATTGATGACCCTAAAGAGCCCGAGCTGGAAGCCGAAGAGATGGATGAGCACCAACCCGATGACGAAATTCGGCACCGAGAGGAACAGCGCGGGAAAGGCCCGCAGAAGACCCTGCCCGTAGCGCTTCGGCAGCACCTGCGTACCGTAGGCGACGACCACCGCGAGCAGCAGAGCGAGGACGAGCGCCGATGTCGCGAGAATGAGCGTCGAGGGCAGCACCTCGGCGATCATCGTCGTCACCGGCCGGTGGGAGCGCATGGACAGCCCGAGATCGCCGGTGAGAAAGTTCGCGAGCGACGACCAGAGCTGTTCGAGAACCGGCCTGTCGAGCCCCTGCGCCGCCACGATCTGCGCGATTTCCTCCTCGGAGAACCCGTTCTGGGGATTGCGCAGCACGCTGGTGATCGGGTCGCCGGGCAGGATGCTGACGACCACGAAGGTAAAGACATAGGCGAGCAGGATGACCACGGCGGCCTGGGCCAGCCGCTTTCCGGCATAGGTGAGATAGGCGCTGTTCATGGCGCGGCCCCCGTGACCGTTTCCGTCACTGCCCCACCTCGCTCTTGGTCGCGGTGTAGTAGCTGGCATAGGCGACGCCGTTATAGACCTCGCCCTTCAGCGCCGGCGACTGGACGTAGAGGCGCTGGACGATCTGCGTGCGGGGAATGAAGTAGCCCTGTTCCAGCACATAGGCCTGCAGCTTATCGAGAAGCGGTGCCCGCGCCTCGATCGTGCCGGCGCCGGCGATCCCGTCGCGCAGGTCGTTGATGACGGGATCGCGGTCGTCGAGCGCGAACCAGTTCTCGCCATTGTTGGCATTGGTGAGGATGCCGGCGACGGTGCCGGCGTCGATGAAGCTGCGCGTGACCTCGTAGGCCGGCACGGCCGCGCCGCCGAACTTCACCTTCTCGCCGAAGGTGACCACGTCATAGGCGCGGATCGCCACTTTCCAGCCGATCTTGCCGAGCTGCTGGGCGATCAGCTCGTCGATGGATTTGGAGGCGGCGAGATAGGGGTTCGAATGGAGCGTCAGCAAGAGCGGCTTGCCGTCCTTGGTCCGCACGCCATCTGCGCCCTTCACCCAGCCGGCCGCGTCGAGCAGCTTTTCGGCTTTGGCCGGATCGTAGGCGAGCAGATCGCTGTGGTCGGTCGCGCCGGGCACGTTGCTCTGGATGAAGGAGGTCGCGAGCTTCCAGTCGGGCGTATAGACCGTGTCGATGATCTCCTGCCGGTTGATGCCGGCCTGCAGCGCCTGGCGCACCTTCAGATCGTCATAGGGGGTGAGCTTGGTGTTGATCGCCAGACCGTTGACGAAGCCGAGATAGCGCGGCGTGGCGACAGTGAACCCCTCATCCTTCAGCGAGGAGAGCTCCTGCGGCGAGGCGTTGTACGCGACGTCGGCCTGACCGGACTGGACGGAGGCGACGCGCAGCGACGGCTCGGAGACGAGCTTGTAGGTGATCGTGTCGAGGAAGGCCGGGCCGGTATGGCCGACGGCGGCCGGCCCCCAGTTGTAATCCTTGCGCTTGGCGAGCGTGACGTGATCGCCCTCCTTCCAGGATTCCACCACATAGGGACCGCTGCCCGACGTCTTGGAAAGGTCGGCCTGCTCGGAGGCCGGCAGGGCGAGCGTCTTCGGCGAAATGAGGATCGAGCCGTGATAGCCGAGTGTGGGGATGAAGCCGAGCGTCGGCTTCTTGAAGGAGACCTTCACGGTTGCCGCATCCACGGCTTCGGCATGGTCGTAGGTCTTGGGGAAAAGGCCGATCGGGTTGATGCCCTCCGCCTTGCGGCCGGCATACCAGATGTCGAGATTGGCGACGACGGCGGCCGCATCGAGGGCCGTGCCGTCGGAGAAGGTGACGCCCGGCTTCAGATGCAGCGTGAACTGCGTGGCATCGGCGTTCTGCTCCCAGCGCTCGGCGATCCAGGGGCTGACCTTGCCGTCCGCATCGACATAGAGAAGCTTGTCGGCCACATGGCCCCAGATATGGCCCTGGAAGCTCGAAATGGCGCTGTTGTTGGGGATCCAGGTGTCGCCGAGCGAATCGATGAGGAAGGTGATGTCGCCTCCCTCCTTCTTCGCCTCGTCGGCCAGCGTGACGGCAGGGCCGGCCAGCGTCGCAAGGAGGGCAAGGGCGGTGACGGCCGAGGTGGCGCGCAGCAGGCGGCGGCGGGCGGGGGAGAAGCGGGTGAGGGAAAGCAGGGAGGCGCGGTCGGTCATGCGGGGTTCCTGAACAGGTTCGGGTTCTCTTGAGGCCCGCCGGCCGGCTTCGGCGCATGCGGGAGGGCAATCGTTTGGCTGGCTAAAGATCCGTCGCCGGACAACAGGCGCCGCCGGCAGCGCGGCAAGGGACGATGCCCTGCGCGCAAAGGCCGGTGGCGGTTCCCGGAACGGCCGTTCTCGGGATGGCGGGGGCTGTCGTCTCTCGGATCACAGGTCTCGGCTCTCGTTTCCGCCGCCTGCACCCGGCGACCACCCTAGACTAGGGGGATGCGGAACAGATGAGAAAGACCAGTTGTTCTTATTCGATCGAATTTATAGATTATTTTGGCCGTTTTTCCCGATGCGCTGGGATCAGCGTTTCAGGAGGGAATGCGGCTCGCTGCGGAGTTTGCGACGCGGAGATCGTCCCGAACGTCGGAGAGGCGCGTGCAGGAGATATCGGCATGGACGCCGGAACCCTCCTGAAGGCGCCATTCGAACAGCGGCGAGAGCAATTGCTCCGGAGCGTCGTCGCGAACGATGATTTTCAGATTTCAATCGCTTTGCGCGGTCGCCTCGCCCCGCGCCTGGCTGCCGTAAAGAACGACATCGATCGGGTCGTAGGCCTCGCGGATGCGCGCAAGCAGTGTGAGCAACGCCGGGAAATCGCCCGGCGAGGCGACACGATCGCCGAAAATGTCTGTCACGACACTCATGGCTGTTTCAGGTCCGAATGACGTTCGACAGGATAGCCGTTCCCGCAGCGCCTTTTTCCAGAGGCATGTCCTCGCCGCCGCCTGCAAACTGCATCGGCTCGAAGATCCGCACCGGCGGTGGGGTACCTGCAAAGCGCTCGATCTCGACGCGGGTCAGCTGTCCCGTCGAGCCCTGCGCCAGTTGCGAGGTGCCGATGTCGCGGGTGAGGATGTTGGGGTTGCCGTGGATGCAGGTGGCGGTTTCCGCCGTGGGGTCGTCCGGCTCGAACCACGCGCCGGTCGCCAGTTGCAGGACGCCGGGGCGGAGGGCCTCGCTGAGCACGGCGGCGGCAAGGCAGCTGCCGCGGGCGTTGGAGAGGCGCACCACGTCGCCGTCCCGAATGCCCCGCGCGGCGGCGTCGTCCGGGTGGATCCGCAGGGCCTCGCGACCGTCGATCTTGGCCGCGCGGCTGACGGCGCCGTAGTCGAGCTGGCTGTGCAGGCGCTGGTGCGGCTGGTTGCAGACGAGGTACAGCGGGGCGGGGTCTGCGGCCGCGGGCTCTGCGTGCAGCGGGTACCAGCGCGGGTGGCCGCGGCAATCCGCATAGCCGAAGCTGTCGATCACGTCGGAAAAGATCTCGATCCGGCCGGAGGGCGTGGCGAGCGGGAAGGCGTCCGGGTCCTCGCGAAAGGCGCGGGCCGGCCCGCCCGTGTCGGGCTTGAGCGGCAGCACGAGTTCGCCGCGCGCCCAGAAGGTGTCGAAATCGGGCGCCTCATGGCCGCCGGCAAGGAGCGCCTTTCGCGTCGTCTCGTAGAGCAAAGCGAGCCAGTCGCGGGCGCTGCGGTTTTCGGTGAAGGCCTCCTCCGTGCCGAGCCGGCGGGCAAGGCCGGAGAAGATGGCGTAGTCGTCGCGCGCCTCGCCCACGGGGTCGATCAGCTGCTTCATGGCGATCATCAGCGGATCGCCCGAGGCCGCACCGATATCGTCGCGCTCGAGCGTCGTCGTCGCCGGCAGGACGATATCGGCATGGCGGGCCGATGCGGTCCAGGCTGTCTCGTGCACGATGATGGTTTCCGGCCGGCGGAACGCGGCGCGAAGCCGGTTGAGATCCTGGTGATGGTGGAAGGGATTGCCGCCCGCCCAGTAGACGAGCCTGATCTCCGGATAGCGCCGCGCCTGCCCGTTATAGGCATAAGGCGCACCCGGCTGCAGCAGCATGTCGGCGATGCGCGCGACGGGGATGAAGTCGGCCACCGGGTTGCGGAACTGGTCGAGCGTCGGCAGGGGCGCGGCCAGATCGTGCTTGCCGGTGTTGCCGAGCGCGCCCAGCGAATAGGAATAGCCGCCGCCGTCGAGCCCCATCTGCCCGAGCATGGCGGCGAGAACGATGCCCATCCAGACCGGCTGTTCGCCATGGTCGGCGCGCTGCAGCGAATGGCTGACGGTGACGAGCGTTCGCAACCGCGCCATGTCGCGGGCAAGCGTGCGGATCGTCTGCGCATCGATGCCGCAGAGGGCGGCGGCCCATTCGGCGGTCTTCGCCACGCCGTCGGACGCCCCGGTGAGATAGGATTCGAAGGCGGGGAAGCCGACCGTGTAGCGTTCGAGAAAGGCGCGGTCGTGCAGGTCCTCGGTGGCAAGGACATGGGCGAGGCCGAGCATCAGCGCGACATCCGTGCCCGGCACGATCGACAGCCACTCGCCGTTTGCTTCCGGCGGAAAATCGTCCCGCAGCGGGCTGACGAGGATGAAGCGGCAGCCGCGCGCGCTGGCGCCGGCGATCCTGTCGCGCACGATATGGGCGCTGTTGCCGCCGCCATGGACGTCGGCATTCTTGATGGCCATGCCGCCGAAGGCGACGACCAGCCCGGAGCTGCGTGCGATCGCATCCCAGGTGACGCTTTTGCGCTCCACGTGATCATAAGGCCCGAGCACATGCGGCATGATGACCATGGCGGCGCCCGAGCTGTAGGTGTTGACCGATTTCACATAGCCGCCGAGCGTGTTCAGGAAGCGGTGCACCTGGCTCTGCGCATGGTGGAAGCGACCGGCGCTCGCCCAGCCATAGGACCCGCCGAACACCGCCTGCGGGCCATGGGTGCCGTAGACGCGGGAAAGTTCGTCCGCCACCAGCGCCAGCGCCGTGTCCCATTCCACCTCGACGAAGGCGTCGGCGCCGCGCGCGGCGGCGTTGCCGGTCCTGCCCTCCAGCCAGCCGCGCCGCACGGCCGGGCGACGGATACGCATGGGGCTGTCGGCGCTGGCCGGCAGGTTGCCGAGGAGCGGCGAGGGATGCGGATCGCCGGCATGCGGGCGGATGTCGAGTACGCCATCGAGGAGCCGTCCGGAAAAGGCGCCCCAGTGGGAGCTGTGTGGCCTGAAGGGCGTCATGGGCGGCATCCTCTCAGCGTGCGGACGGAAAAGCGTCGTCGGGCAGGATCTTGCCGGGGTTCATGATGCCCTTGGGGTCGATGGCCGCCTTGATGACGCCCATGAGATCGACGGCACCCCCGTGCTCGCGGCGGAGATAGCCGATCTTGCCGGTGCCGACGCCGTGTTCGCCGGTGGCGGTGCCGCCAACGGCAATCGCATGGTGGACCATCGCCGTGTTGATGGCGGCGACCTCGGCGAGTTCGGCCTTGTCGTGCGGGTCGACCGCGAAGACGACGTGATAATTGCCATCGCCGACATGGCCGAGAATGGCGGCGGGGACGCTGCAGTCCGCAAGCAGCGCGCGCGTCATCAGGATGCAGCCGGCAAGCTCCGACACCGGCACGCAGACATCCGACGACCAGCCCTTGGCGTTCGGGCGCTGGGAGACGACGGCATAGAACGCGTTGTGCCGCGCCTTCCACAGGCGGTTGCGCTCTTCCGGCGTGCTGGCGAAGGCGAAGTTGAGCCCGCCATTCTCCTCGACGATGGCGGCGACCATTTCCACCTGCTCGGCGACGGTGGCCGGCGAGCCGTGGAACTCGAAGGCGAGCGTGTCCTCGACGTCGAGCGACAGGCTGGAATAGCGATTGACGGCGTCGATCAGGCCGCGGTCCATCAGCTCCATGCGCGCAACGGGAATGCCGAGCTGCACCACGGAAATGGCGGCCGCGACGGCCTGTTCGACCGTGGGGAAGGAGCAGAGCGCGGCCGAGATCGTTTCCGGCAGGCCATAGAGCCGCAGCGTCACCTCGGTGATGATGCCGAGCGTGCCCTCCGAGCCGACGAAAAGGCGGGTGAGATCGTAGCCGGCCGAGGATTTTCGCGCCCGGCCACCGGTGCGGATGATCTCGCCGCTCGGCAGAACCACGGTCAGCGACAGCACGTTCTCGCGCATGGTGCCGTAGCGCACGGCATTGGTGCCGGAGGCGCGGGTGGCCGCCATGCCGCCGAGCGAGGCATTGGCGCCGGGGTCGATGGGGAAGAAGAGACCGGTGTCGCGCAGATGCGTATTCAGCTGCTCGCGCGTCACGCCCGCCTCCACGGTGGCGTCCAGATCCTGCGCTCCGACGCGCAGGATGCGCGTCATGCGCGAAAGGTCGATGGAGATGCCGCCCTGCAGCGCGGCGAGGTGGCCTTCGAGCGAGGTGCCCGTGCCATAGGCGATGACCGGGACGCCGGCCTGCGAACACAGGCGGACGATGTCGGACACCTCCTGTGTCGTTTCCGCAAAGACCACCGCATCCGGAATGGCCGGCGTGTGGTGGGATTCGCCGCGGCCGTGCTGCTCGCGCAGGGCCTGCGATGCGGAGAACCGGTCCGCAAACCGCGTCTTCAGCGTTTCGAGAAGGGCGGCCCGCGGCGCCCCCTGGTCCAGGGGCTGCGGGGAGAGAGCGGGGGAAGAGGACATGAGAGACTCCGTAACATCATGGCGATCGCCAGCCACCTGCGATCATCTGGTAGCGATCATCTGCCAACGATCGTCTGGCTGCGATCGGCCGTCGGCCATCAGGCGATCGGCGTTTCGCCGTTCAGGTGGTGCTCGAGAAAGGGCAGGCTGTCCTGGCCCCAGTAGAGCTCGTTCTCGAAGCGGTAGGTCGGCAGGCCGAAGACGCCGGCCGCCGCCGCGACCGCCCGGTTCGATGCCCAGATGGCGCGGATCTCCTCCGACTGCGCATGCTGTTCGAGCGCGGCGCCGTCCAGTCCCACAGCATCGGCCAGGGCGATGCGCACCTCGGGCTTGCCGATGTCCTCGGCACGGCTCCAGAAGGCTTCCTGCAGGGCGGCGGTCAGCGCCAGCCAGTCCTGGTTCGCCTCGAAGGCGGCGATCACCAGCAGGCCGGCCGGAGTCGGGTCGGACAGGGCGGCGCGGTTCTCGAAGGTCAGCGTCTTGCCGCGATGCGCCGCCCAGCGCTTCAGGTCCTTCGTCCAGTAGGTGCGGCGCGGTTCGGGCCGGTTTCGCGAATAGATGCCGCCATTGTCCTCGATAAGCGGGATCAGATAGGGGCGGATGGAGGCGCCATGGCGCTCGGCCAGATCGCGGAAGGGGGCAAGGCCGATGAAGGCGAAGGGCGAGCCGATGCCGTAGAAGTAATCGATGGTCTTGGTCATGCGCGCTTTCTTTCAGGGTGTTGCGGAGCCCGGACGACACCGGGCGTTCGGGCGGCGTCGAAGACGGAGAGCGCACAGTCGCGTGCGACGAGCACGGCCCGGGGATCGCGTCCGACGGCGACGGTGGAGAGAGCGCCCTCATAGAGAAGCGCGAGATGGGCGGCGGGTGCGTCCGGCGCGGCGGCGACGGGCGCGAGAACCGTGCGGAAGATATCGCCGACGGCGGCCTTGTGGGTGCGCGCGATCGTGGTGACGCGCTCGGACTCGCCGTGCTCCGCCACGGCAAGGGCGAAGGCGCAGCCCCGGAACTCCGGGCTGTCGGCCTTTTCATGCAGCCGCAGGAAGATCGCCTCCAGCTGATCGCGCGGGGCGCCGACCGTGCCGAGCACCTCGTTGAGCGAGCGCAGCACGCGCTTGTGCCGATCCTGCAGATAGGCGGCGACCAGATGATCCTTCGACGGGAAATGCCGGTAGAGCGTCGCCTTGGCGACATTGGCCTCCTCGATGATCCGGTCGATGCCGACGGCGCGGATGCCCTCCCGGTAGAAGAGCGTGCTGGCGGAAGCGAGGATCTGGTGGGCGATGGATGGTTTCATGGGGACGCCTTGTGCGGTTTTGGCCCTGACGCGCAGGTCGGGAGAGCGGCCGTCGGGAGAAAGACAAGTCTTTCTGGACGAGGACGGCCTACCCCTTGCGATGGGATGTGGGACGGCCTTTCAACGATGTCACCTCACGTCCGGCCCTTCCACGGCACCAGCACCGCTTCGAGCAGCCGCGTGGCGGCGGCGAAGGTGAAGGCGCAGGCGGCGATGATGAAGATGCCGACGAAGACGACGTCGGTGGCGAGGAACTGGGCGGCCGACATGATCATGAAGCCGATGCCGCGCGTGGAGGCGATCAGCTCGGCGGCGACCAGCGTGCCCCAGCCGATGCCGAGCGCGATGCGGATGCCGGTGAGGATTTCGGGAAGGGCCGAGGGAAAGACGATGTTGGTGAAGAGCTGGAACCGGCTGGCGCCGAGCGACCGCGCCGCTTGGATGCGCTCGATGGGCAGCGCCCGCACGCCGGCCTGCGCCGACAGGCAGATGGGCGCGAACATGGCGAGCGTCAGGAGCGTGATCTTCGACGTTTCGCCGATGCCGAGCCAGATGATCATCAGCGGCAGGTAGGAGAGCGGCGGCAGCGGCCAGTAAAACTCGATCGGCGTGTCGAGCACGCCCTTGGCGACGCGGTTGACGCCCATCACCAGGCCGATCGGGATGGCGAGGCTGATGGCGATGGCGGCGGCCGTGAGGATGCGGAACAGGCTGGCGAACAGATGCTCGCCCAGCGATGCGCCCGCATAGCCGTCGCGATAGATGTTGGCGAACTGCGTCACCACCTCGGCCGGTGCCGGAAGGAAGAGGGGGGAGACCAGGCCGAAGCGCGACGTCGCCCACCATGCGCCGAGAATGACGGCGGCGGTGACAAGGCTGATGGCGGCCGTCGGCCGGCCGGCAATGCCGAAGCTCGTCATTTCCACGGTGCGGACGGGGCGGGGGAGGGAGGCTGAC
>UBPA01000013.1 GCA_900467185.1 Hyphomicrobiales bacterium
TGGTGCCGGCGGTCCAATCTCGCTCCCCTCCCCCCGCATCCGCAGACCGTTGGTCTCTACATCACGGCTTGCGCTTCGGGCACAGCAGAGCGCGGCATGAAGGCGAACGCGGTGTCGACGATCGAGCGGCGTCTGGCCTCCCTGTCGTGGAACTATGCCCAGCGCGGTCTTGCCCTCGATCGCAAGGATCGTCATATCGCAACGGTCATGTCCGGCATCCGCAAGAGCCATGCCAAGCCTCCGGTTCAGAAAGAGGCGGTACTGGCGGAAGACATCATCGCCATGGTCGCAACGCTCGATCGCGGCACACTGCGCGGCTTACGAGACCGCGCCATGCTGCTCATCGGCTATGCCGGCGGCCTGCGCCGCTCCGAGATCGTCGGACTGGACCTGAAAGCCGACCAGACAGAGGATGGGCGCGGGTGGATCGAGATCCTCGATCAGGGCATGCTCGTCACGTTGCGGGGCAAGACCGGATGGCGCGAGGTCGAGGTGGGCCGTGGATCATCCGACGCCACCTGCCCCGTCCTGGCGGTGGAGACCTGGATCCGGTTTGCAAAGCTGGGTCATGGACCTCTCTTCCGGCGGGTAACGGGTCAGGGCAAGGCCGTCGGGCCGGATCGTCTCAACGACCGGGAGGTAGCGCGGCTGGTCAAGCGCACGATGATGGCCGCCGGTGTACGTAGTGATCTCAGCGAGATCGAGCGGGCGATGAAGTTCTCCGGGCACTCGCTGCGCGCCGGTCTCGCCTCGTCGGCCGAAGTCGATGAGCGCTATGTGCAGAAGCAGCTCGGCCACGCCTCGGCGGAGATGACCCGGAGATATCAGCGGCGGCGGGATCGATTCCGCGTGAACCTGACCAAAGCAGCGGGGCTTTGAGCGTACAATTGTCGCACAACTCGTTCAGTCAAAGACTCCCGCTTTCGGGCAAAGCGGTCATCGATGGACGGACGTGAAGCAGCGGCTTCGCGCCCCCATCCCGACCTTTCAGGCCACCTACATCGCACACTTGAAGCGGTCGGTCTGCTAAGTAGATGATCACGTCCGGAACGCTAGGATCAACCTTTGCGGTGTGCGATGTCGCGCTAGATCCCACTGCTTTGAGATTCGACCAAGTTCTTCAACATCAGCGGTAGAATTCCGCCCGCCTTTAACGTGTCGACCTCAGCGGCCGTCTCGATTGCCGCGACCGCTTTGAACGTGGTAGCCCTGCCCTCGTACCGTTTAATGACAATGTCGATCGGACAACGCGGCGAGATCAGGCCTGCGTTGGCATGTATCTCGATGAGGTCACCTGACTTTAGAGCGAGCTGATCTGGTCCCAAACCCTCCGGCAGTCGCATTGGCAGAATGCCCATACCGATGAGATTGGAACGGTGAATCCTCTCAAAGCTTGCAGCCAAGACCGCGCGGGCGCCGAGGAGGGATGCTCCCTTGGCTGCCCAATCTCGTGACGAACCCATGCCGTAACGTTCACCAGCGACAATCACGACGGACTGCCTGCTCTCCGCATAGCGATTTGCGGCCGACCAGAGCGGGAGGACTTCACCTGAAAGCGCATAGATCGTCGATCCTGGTGGAATCCCGCTGCCCAGAAGATTTTGAACGCTCCGGTTTGTGTACAGTCCCCGAACCATCGCTTCCCAGTTGCCCCGGCGCGAAGCATGAACGTTAAGGTCGGTCGGGACCTCTCCTCGCTCAACGAGATATTGGCCGGTTTCACTCTGAGCCCGGATCGCCCCGGCCGGCGAGATGTGGTCGGTCGTGATGTCGTCACCAACAACGATCAGCGGATGCGCATCGTACGTGCCGAGCAAGCTGCCTCTCCCGAAGCCTGCGAACGGCGGCCGGCGGATGTATGTCGAGGTCTCGTCCCATGGAAACAATGTCGTGGTCGGCGCCTCGAGTTCACGCCAGGCCTTGCTGGCTTCGGCTTCGTCATAGGTCAGCTTAAAATCCGCCGCATCCGAGGCGAGCGCGACTGCCTCGTCGATTTCCTGACTCGTGGGCCACAACATCGACAGGGTCACAGCCTGCCCTTCAGCCGTTCGCCCGATCGGGTCTGTCAAGATATTCAGCTCGACGGTTCCAGCCAGCGCGAATGCCACGACAAGGGGAGGCGATGCGAGGAAGCCGGCATCGAGCTGCGGGTGGACGCGGCCGGGGAAGTTTCGATTGCCTGAGAGAACGGCGACCGGAAGAATTCCCCGGTCCTTCATCGCCAGGGCAATCGGCTCGGTCAATGGTCCGGAGTTGCCGATGCAGGTCGTGCAGCCATAGCCGACGATTCCGAATCCGACCGCTTCGAGATCCTGCAGCAGCCCGGACCTTTGCAGGTATCTTTCCGCTGTCGGTGATCCCGGCGCAAGCGACGTCTTCACCCAAGGCGCTGGATGCAGACCGAACGACCTTGCTTTTCGCGCCAGCAAGCCCGCGGCAACCACGAGTCGCGGATCGGAGGTGTTTGTGCAGCTTGTAATGGCCGCGATCGCGACAGCACCATCGTTCGGTTCCGAGGCGTTCGCACTTTCGACTGCTCCGCGTTTTATCGAAGAAATCGCCGCGGCAGTGCTGCCCACTGATATCCTGTCCTGGGGACGCGTCGGTCCGGCAAGGCTGGGCTGTATCGCTGACAGATCGATCTCGACGACGTGCGTGTAGCGCGGAGTTTCGTCTGGATCGAACCAGAGACCGACGCGCTTGGTGTAGGCTTCGACCAACGCAATCTGCGCGGAAGTTCGACCAGTCGTCCGGAGATAATCAAGCGTTCGGTTGTCGACCGGAAAATAACCAGAATTGCCGCCAAACTCGGGCGTCATGTTGGCGACCACCGACCGGTCGCCGGCCGTCAGCACTGATACGCCGGGACCGTAGAACTCGACGTACTTGTCCTGAAGGTCGATCGTTCGAAGAATGTGCGTCACCGTCAACGCCAGATCGGTCGCAAGCACTCCATCTGGAATGTTACCCGTCAGTCGGACGCCAACCACATCGGGCACGCGGAGCGACACCGGCATGCCGAAGAACACGCTTTCCGCCTCCAGTCCGCCGACACCCCATGCAAGCACGCCAATGCCGTTGATCATCGGCGTATGACTGTCGGTCCCGATCAACGTGTCGGGTGCAGCCCAGCGACAACCGTCTTTCTCGATGGTCGCAACGACAGTCGCCAGGCGTTCGAGGTTGAGCGTGTGCATGATGCCCGTGCCAGGCGGATGCACGCGAAACCCCGTCAGAGTGTTGGTTGCCCACTTCATGAAGCGGTACCGCTCGGCGTTGCGCTCGAACTCGCGTTTCATGTTGAGCTCAAGCGACGCAGAGTCGCCAAAGGCATCGACAGCCAGAGAGTGGTCGGTGGACACGTCCACCGGGACAACGGGGTTGAGAAGCGCAGGATCAAAGCCCGCCTCCGCAAGAGCCGACCGCATTCCCGCGATATCAACCAATGCAGGACCGCAGGTGGTATCATGCATCATGACACGATTGGGAAGGAACGGGATCTCCAGCTCGCTCGAACCCGTCGCAAGCCAGTCAATGATGGCAGCCTTGGCTCGCGCGGCATCTTCGCCTGCTGTTCGAAGAACGTTCTCCAACAGGATGCGATGGATGTATGGAAGCGACCGTAGCTGGTGTCCAACCTCCGCTGGCAAGTCGATGACGTCGTACGCCACCTCGTTGACCATGAGTTTCGATATGATCGTCATCTCAAATCTCTCATCGCATATCTGTTTTGGAGCAGGATCATCAAGAACAACATCGCGAGCGGCATCACAAAATCACATTTTATAGTTGCAAAATGCAATTCTTCTGTGGCCGTGCGATTTCGCCTGTCTCTCCCCTCCTGATTACACTTTCGGTGTCTTAATCCTGCTGGCACCCATGATGTGGGTGTAGAGGAAGGCGGCCGCTTCCGATCGGCGATCGCTTTCGAGAAGATCGAGGATGTGCAGATGCTCGGCCGTCTGTTTTGGCAGGCGGCTGCGATCGATGGTGATCTGGTACTCCAGAAGGCGTCGCAATCTGTTGATCCGCTTTATTGCGTCCAGGAAAAATTCGTTTCCGGAACACGCGACAAGCATTTCGTGGAAGTCGTTGTTGGCTTTAAAGATCTCGGCCCGCGACCAATGTTCATATCCGCCGTTTCCAAGGTCGTTTTGGGTCTCTCGCGCTTTTCGGAAGCCATCCGCGTCCGGCTGGAAGGTCGGAAGCAGCATGGCCTGTTGCTCGATCACGGCACGGAAGATGTAGCCTGCCTCATAGCTCTTCCTCGACATGAGAGTCTGTTTGAACGACCATCCATTACCGGGAAGCCGCTCGATCCAACCTTCGTCAGCAATCCGGTGAAGGATCTTCAACAGCCGGGTTCGCGGCACCGCGTAGACGCGCATCAACTCATTCTCGCTTACGCGCTCGGCGAATTTTCCAGACAGGCGATCGTCCGCGATCCTGAGATAGATCGCGTCGTCGCCGTCGGCAGCCTCGCCGGTCTCTGACTGAAGAGCGTCGATGGCTTCGAGGTTGACCGCGAGGAAATAGCCACGGTTGGGCTCTGCCCGCACAATGCCCCTCTGCTCGAGCTTTCGAAGAGCGCTCATGATCGGAGCGCGCGATACACGGAAATTGTCGGCCAGCATCTGAAGAGGCAGATGGTCTCCTTTTCGCATCGCATTGGACTTTACGAACTCGATAATATCAGTGCTGATCCGTGGTGAGAGACTGTTCCTGGCCATGCGCTTATCGTGCGTCCTTTTTGTCCATTTCCAACTGCCACAGTGAGGTGCGTCACATGGCAGGGTCAAACGGATTTACCATCAATCTTCGTCCTGACGGAACTTCGACAGACCCCTGAAGATGAATGGAGCGATCAGAGCAACAAGAGCGATGCCGATCATGAGAGCGGAACTTGGGTGTTGGAGCAAGATCATCGGATCGCCGAGGCTCATCTGCAGAGAGCGACGCAAGGCACTGTCAGCGAGGGGGCCGAGGATCAGCCCGACAACCGCCGGAGCGATGGGATAGTCATAGCGGCGCATGACAAATCCGACCACGCCAAAACCCGTCAGCAGCAGCAGTTCCATTACGGACGGGTTCGCGGCGATCGTACCCATTGATGCAAACACGAGAATGCCAGCATAGAGCCAAGGCAGCGGAATTTTGAGGAGCTTCACCCACATTCCGACCAGAGGCAGATTGAGAACAAGCAGCATGACATTGGCGATGAAGAGGCTGGCGACCAGTCCCCAGACGAGGTCGGCATGCTGCGTGAAGAGCAAGGGACCCGGCTGGATGTTGTACTGCTGGAAGCCCGCGAGCATGACGGCTGCCGTGGCAGACGTCGGCAATCCAAGCGTCAGTAGCGGAACCAGCGTTCCCGCGGCTGACGCATTGTTTGCAGCTTCCGGACCGGCGACGCCCTCGATCGCCCCGTGGCCGAATTCTTCCGGCTTCCGGCTCAACTTGCGCTCGATCGTATAGCTCAGGAACGTCGGAATTTCGGCGCCGCCGGCGGGGAGCGCGCCGATCGGAAAGCCGATCACCGTGCCGCGAAGCCACGGCTTCCAGGACCGTTTCCAATCCTCCTTGTTCATCCAGATAGATCCCTTCACCGGGATAGGCTTTTCAGGCTGGTAGAGGTGGCGCGATGCCACGAAGAATGCTTCGCCGATTGCGAACAGGCCGACGGCAAGCGTCGTCACCTCGATGCCGTCCAACAATTCCGGCACACCGAACGTCAGGCGGGCCTGTCCCGTCAATTGATCGATACCCATCAGTCCGAGCCACAGGCCGAAAGCCAGGCTGGTCAGCCCCCGCAGCGGCGAAGACCCGAACGTAGCGGAGACCGTCACGAACGCAATCAGCATCAGACCGAAGTAATCCCAGGGGCCGAACTTGACGGCAATCTTCACGAGGTAGGGTGCGAGAAGGGCCAAACTGGCCGTGGCGATCAGTGCGGCGACGAATGAGCCAATGGCTGCGGTCGCGAGCGCCGGCCCGCCGCGTCCCGCTCGTGCCATTTTGTTACCCTCGAGCGCAGTGACGACCGAGGCGCTCTCTCCGGGCGTATTAAGCAGGATCGCGGTGGTCGAGCCACCGTACATGCCGCCGTAGTATATTCCGGCAAACATGATGATCGAACCGCCAGGATCCAGCTTGAAGGTTACGGGAAGCAGAAGGGCGACCGTTAGTGCCGGGCCGATGCCGGGAAGAACACCGACTGCCGTCCCGATCAGCACACCAATGGCGGCATAGATGAGGTTCGCAGGCTGGATAGCCAGCGCGAAGCCATCCATCAAGAAGGAGAATGTATCCATCGCCGCGTCCTCAGAAGAGCCGCTCAAGCGGGCCTTGCGGCAGCGCGAGCGTCAGGAGCTTGTTGAAAAGAAGGAACACCAGCACGCCGATGACCGCTCCGAGACAGAGATCGACGAGAAGGGCCTTGCGGCCGAACGCCCGCGCGGTCAGCGCGAAGAGAAGCGTCGAGCCGAGGATGAAACCGCCACCAGACCAGATCGACCCGATCAGCCCTGCGAGCGCCAGTCCAATCCAGCCGACCGCCATCCAGTCGGCAACTTCGACGTCGATGTCCGATGGCCTGAAAGCACTGATAAGGTGACCGATGGCAAGGGCTGCGAACAGGATTGCCACGAAATAGGATGCCGCGCTGGCGCTCATCCCGTAGGTTGCCCGCACCTTCATATGGCTGGCATCCCAGTAGGTGATGAAAGCTATAGCAAACAAGACGACAGCGATCACAGCCGTTGGACGGTTGGGTATGCGAAGAGTTTTCTGGGGCATGGTGTCCTCGTCGCACGGAAGCGGCGCTTGCCGACTTCCGTGTGCTTCGTCAGGTTAGTTTGCGAGACCGATGGACGTCAGGATTGTCTTTACACGTTGAGTTTCTGAGCCGATGAATGTCTTGAACTCATCGGACGGCGCGTAGTAGTCGGTCCAACCGCGGGTCTTTAGGATCGCCTTCCATTCGGCAGACTTCACTGTCTTCTCAACGGCAGACTTGAGAGCGTCGAGATCTGCGCCTTCGACGCCGGGGCCGGCGAAGATACCGCGCCAGTTGACGAGTTCGATATCGAGACCCTGTGCTTTCAAAGGCTTCGCCTCGATGCCTTCGATTGACTCCGGATAGGATATAGCCAGTGCTCTGAGGTCGCCGGATTTGATCTGGCCTTCCCACTCGCCGTAGCCCGAAACGCCCGCCGTCGCCTGGCCACCCAGCATCGCTGCAAGGGATTCGCCTCCGCCAGAGTAAGCGACGTAGTTGATCTTGCTTGGGTCGGCACCTGCTGCCTTGGTGACGAGCGCAGAAAGGATATGATCCGCACCTCCGGCCGAGCCGCCGACCCAAATCGTCGTGGCGACGTCCTTCTTGATGGTGGCCAGAAGATCATCCATCGACTTGATCGGTGAATCCTTCGGGACAACGATCACCAGCGGGTCGCCGGTCAGGCGAGCGACAGGCGTGACCTGGGTCAGATCGACCGGGGACTGGTTCGAGATGCTGGCACCGACGAGCGTGATACCTGCAACGAGAAGCTGGCTGGGATTGCCCTTCGCAGAACCGATGAACTGGGCAAGACCGACCGTACCTCCGGCGCCGGGGACGTTGATGACCTGTACGCTCTTCGCATTGCCGCTTGCCATCATGGCTTCCTGCAGGGAACGGGATGCCGAATCCCATCCGCCGCCGGCACCGGCCGGCGCCATGATGGTCAGCTCCAGATCCTGCGACGAAGCCTGCAGCGTTCCAAATCCTATAGTGCTGCCGACGACGGCGGCCAGAAGTCCGAGTTTGAAATGATTGCGCACAGCGATTTCCTCCTGCTGGTAAGGCTCACCTCCTGAGCCGTGCCCGGAATTTGCATTATATAATTATAAAAGTAAATATGTGACGGTCGGAGTTTTTCATCCGGCATTGGCGGCTTTCGAAATGGACTGTTGATGACGTGAGTTCGTCCGAAGCAATAGCGGGATATGATGGGATCGACGGTTCACCCTCTGATCGGCGGTGAAAGCTTGAGGTTTAGCGCCTATGTTCCATTTGATCGGACTATACGGCGAACATCGCGGAGGAGGTGATCGGATGACGCGGAACATAATGGTGCTGGTCTTCGCGGCCGCGTGTGCACTGTGCGGTGCGGGAGTAACGCATGCGGAACAGTTGGCAGCAAGGTCGACCACCAGCACAACGAACGATCTCAATTATCTGCTTTACACGCCAGACGACTATGCGTCGTCCGACAAGGCGTATCCGCTTGTCATGTGGCTTCATGGCGGAGATCAAGGCGGGACCGACATTGAGAAGGTCAGATCGAGCGGTATGCCGAAACTGATTGAGGATGGAAAGACCTTTCCGTTCCTGGTGTTTTCGCCTCAGAACCCCAGCGAAGAACTGCTGTATCCGATCGAAAAAGTGGAGGCGGCTCTCGACGAGATCATGTCGAAGTATCGCGTCGATCGCACGCGGGTTTATGTTGTGGGGTTTAGTCGCGGCGGTTTCGGTGCCTGGGCCATCGCGGAACAGTTTCCCGATAAATTTGCCGCTTTCGTTCCGATCGCTGGCGGCGGTAATCGCCACTACCTGAGCAGAACGAATGAAAAGGCGGCCTTCTGGGTGTTCCACGGCACGAGCGATGACGTCATCCCGTTGTCGGATTCAGTCGTACTTTACGAGCGCCTTCTTAGTCTGAAGCGCAATGCTCGTTTGAGTGTGCTGGAGGGCGTTGACCACTCGGGCATCGAGTGGGCCGCCTTAAATGATCCGGAAATTTGGGACTGGCTTTCGAAGCAGCGCCTTGAGGTCGCACCACAGTAAAGCTGTGAATCCTTTCCTCGTACCGCGAAATGGCAGCTGCGGGGCGTCAGCTTGGCGCCCCACTTTTGCCGTTCTCGCCGTATCGGAAAGTACCTAGAAGCTGACATGAATTCGGCCTTTGATGGAAACGTCGGAGGCTTTTTGAGTTTTAAGGCCTTCCGTTCGACATTCTTCAAGCAGCTATATTTGGATCCGAGCATTACCTGCTCGTCTTCCGTGATATGGCAGTCAATCAGCTTTCCGTCGTCCGCGGGCGTCGATGATCCCGCGCGCCCGAAAGCCCAGTATGAGATCGGTGAATTGCGCGAGAGGCATGCTGGCAAGCTTCTCCGCCACGAAAACTGCTTCAGCGGAAGCCTGGCCTTTGAAACCGACCCATTCCAACACGATCAGTGTCTCCAGCGCCCTTTGTGCTTCGTCATTTGGCGTCCTGCCAGATTACCCGGTCGAGAACCTGCTCGGCTGAGTTGATAATGTCGCGCCCATCGCCCTGCGCGCACCCAGAACCGCCATTTGTGGAAAGCCGTTCGCTAGTTCGGCAATAAACCGGGAATCGGCATCTCGAAGCGCCGGAGCGGCGCTCTTTGCGATCGCTTCAATATTGGCGTCGTCAGCGCACTCTAGGCGAAACCAGTCTATCCCTTTTCTTCTAGATCATCGGATGGGAACAGAAGACGACATAGGCACCGCCGCCTGAGAGAACCTGCAGAACTGCGTCATTGGTTGTGGTCTTGCCACCCTTAGCTTTCTTCGAAATTCGCCGCGGATACGCCCCTCGGTCAGATCTTGCGCCTTCGACTGGAACAACGTTAGCCGGTGGGGGAAATAGGCAGTCGAGTCGACGCCACCCGTCCATCCAACGCGGCCATCCTCGCTGCCGTCCGGAACAGTGACCTGCAACGGCACCGATGCGGCGCGAAACGGAATATCCGTCAGCCGGCACTTCGCCAGCATAAGGCGTTTCATCAGCCTCACCAGCAGAACGCTGTCGATCGTCTTGATGAATTCGGGGGATACTTAGACGACCATCTATCGGTCCAGAAAGGAACTCCAAGACCTTGTCGACCGTGCGCGCACTTACATTGCAGCCGCCAGCTCGGCCAATACCGGCAAAGCCTATGCCGCCGACTGGAAGCATTTCTCCGCCTGGGGCCGCCGATCCGGCCTGTCCCCCTCCCCCCGCAGCCGCAAACCGTTGGCCTCTAGACCACCGCATGCGCCTCGGGCGTTGCCGTTGGTACCCCGACGCGCGGGACGAAAGCCAATGCCGTATCCACGATCGAGCGGCGTCTTTCCTCCTTATCGTGGAACTATGCCCAGCGCGGATTGACGCTCGATCGCAAGAATCGTCATATCACCCCAGTGCTGTCTGGCATTCGCAAAACTCACGCACAGCCGCCGGTGCAGAAAGAGGCGGTGCTGGCCGACGATATCATCGCTATGATCGAGGCGCTCGATCGCCGCACCCTTCGTTGCCTGCGTGATCGCGCCATGTTGCTGATCGGCTACGCTGGCGGCTTGCGTCGGTCAGAGATCGTCAGTCTCGATCTGAAGCCGGACCAGACCGAAGACGCGCGCGGGTGAATCGGAATTCTTGACCAGGGCATGCTCCTCACCTTGCGCGGTAAAACGGGGTGGCGAGGGGTGGAGGTCGGCCGCGGATCGTCCGATGCTACTTGACCAGTCGCCGCCGTCGAGACCTGGATCAAGTTTGCCAGGCACGCGCACGGCCCCCTCTGCCGCCGCGTCACAGGACAGGGCAAGACGGTCGGATCCGAACGGTTAAATGATAAGGAGGTCGCTCGGATTGTTAAAAGGGCGGCAATGGCTGCCGGCGTTCGCGGCGATCTCAGCGAGATGGAGCGCGCCTTCAAGTTCTCCGGCCACTCTCTCCGCGCAGGTTTAGCCTCGTCCGCCGACGTCGATGAACGCTGTGTTTAGAAGCAACTGAGGCACGTATCGGCGGAAATGACCCGCCGATATCAGCGGCGGCGGGACCGCTTCCGCATCCATCTGACAAGAGCTGGTGGTCTATACCGGCTCTCAGGCTCGGGCGCACAATTACGCGTGTCGCGACGTTGCAAACGTCGAACCCAAAATTAAAACTAGAATAGGAAATATTGAGACCGGCTGAAATGCCGCTCGGCCTGATCGATAGGACGCCGTCTCTCCAAGCAGAGAATTAACGCGGAGCCGGCTTTTACCAAGGCAACGGGTTTCCCTGCCAGTCGAGATAAAGGCTCTTGCCGCTTCCGGCATGCTCAGCCAAAACCATCGCCATCCCCCTTACGCTTTCCTCAACGGAGATCTCTGCTTCTACCTTACCGTCGAGCGTTCCCATGGCAGTTGCCGCCCAGCCAGGATGGATCGACAGGATGCTTAGTTCTGGGTGATCTGCGTGAATCGTGCGCGCCAGCATGTTCAAAGCCACTTTGCTTGCACGATAAAGGTCAAGCTTCAGGCCAGGGTCCGTGTTGAGCGTAATGCTACCACGATGGGAAGACATCACGGCCAACGTCCCCTTAGCTGTCAGCCGGTCTAGCAAACGGTGCGCCAAACGGATCGGGCCGAAGCAATTGGTTAGCATGATGTGCAAGAATTCCTCATCGGTCGCTTCCGTAACCGAATTGTGCAGCGGACCGTAAATGCCGGCGACGAGGAAAATTACGTCGAACGTCGCTCCGATCGATGTGCGCAGCGGTTCGATCTGATCCACCTGCGTGACGTCAACATGGGCGACCCGTGCCACTTGCGCGAGGGCTGTCGTATCAGCGCCGACGCGCGACGTGCCTGTGACCGACCAGCCCTGTGATTTGAGTGTCTGCGCCAGGCCGAGGCCAAGGCCGCGTTCAGCACCGATGATGAGGATAGATGGCATGATATTTCCTTTCAGAGTGCGGTAAAGCCGCCATCGGCCGTGACCAGCGTGCCGGTCATGAAACTCGATGCAGAGGACCCGAGGAATGCGATGATTTCAGCGATTTCATGCGGCTGACCGACGCGGCCGAGAGGATGAGCGGAGCCGTAGCTCGCCAACGTGGCGCGGCTGTCCTGCACGATGCCTTCCAAGATGTCTGTCTCGATAACGCCTGGCGCGACGGCATTGGCCCGAATACCTCGGCCGCCGTACTCGACGGCAATCACCTTTGTCAGCTGCGCGATCGCGCCTTTGCTGGCGGCATAGACAGCCGTATCCTTCATGGCCACTTGAGCAACGATCGATGCGACGTTGACGATGACACCGCCATCGCCTTTGATCATGGCGCGCACAGCCTCTCGTGCATGCAAGAAAGTGCCGCGGGCGTTGATGGCCATGATGCCGTCCCAGTCCTCGACCGTCATATCGATTAGCGGGCGGTTCATCGTGCGTCCGGCATTGTTGACGAGGATATCGAGTCCGCCGAATGTGTAGCGAGCCAGCGCAACGCTGCGCAGTGCTGTCTCTTCCTCGGCGATGCTGCCCGTAAGCGTGACGATACCATTTCCGGAAAGCTCGTGGACTGTCTCGCTGATGTCGCTCGCAACCACGCGGGCGCCCCGATCCCGCAGCATCAGTGCTGTCGCGCGACCGATCCCTCGCGCTGCCCCCGTCACCAGAGCAATCTTGTTCTCGAACGTTTGGGTCATGATGTCTCCTTCACCTCGACCCTAAAACTCGGCGCTCTGGTTGATAATGCCGATAATATTTACAACATTGCGTGGTTGTGCTTCATAAAGTGGGATGAAAACAGCAGACTTTGCCCGCATTCGCGCCTTCCTCGCGGTGGCCGACCACTTCAGCTTCTCGCGCGCCGCTGACATGCTCGGGATGACATCTTCGGCTGTCAGCCAGATCGTTCGCGAGTTTGAGGCCCATCTGGGACAACAGCTTTTTCTGCGGACGACCCGCACAGTCAGTCTCACCGAACAGGGTGCATTGTTGCAGGAACGCATGGCACCGCTCTTGGCCGAAATGGATCACGCTCTGCTGCAAAGTCGCGATGCGGCGGGCCGTCCGGCCGGGACGGTCCGGATTTTGGCATTTCGGTCGGCAGGGGAGAAATTCATCCTTCCGGCTCTGCCGGCTTTGCGCCACGAGTTTCCGGAAATCAATCTGGACATCACCCTTGACGACAACGTCAAAGACCACGTCGCAGCAGGCTTTGACTTAGCCATAACAATCGGTGAGGTGATCGCGCAGGATATGATCGCGGCTCCGCTGGGGGGTGAGTTAAGACAGATCGTCGTGGCATCACCCGCGTATCTCTCTCGTCGTGGCGTGCCTGCTCATCCTCGCGCCCTTCTATCGCACGAATGCATTTGCTGGCGCTGGCCTGGACAACAGCACCCATTTCCTTGGGAGTTTTTCGAGGAAGGCCGATGGTTTTCGGTCAATCCGATCGGCAGTGTTATCGTAAATGATAAGCCTTTGGCCCTACGGATGGCTTTGGTCGGCCATGGAATAGCCTTTGCCATAGAAGATACCGTTCGGGATCACATCAAGGCTGGTCACCTAGTTCCGCTGCTCGAAGCCTGGAGCGCGCCGTTTCCCGGATTTTACCTCAGCTACGCGCGCCAACGCCACATGTCAGCCGCCACTAGAGCCGTTATCGATCGCATCCGTTCAACCAATTAGCTCGAGCACAAAGACGTTCGCACTCGAAGTCGGAATATCAAAAAATCGCAGGGACCCTAATATTCGCGACAAAATCATCAACGATGTATTTTCAGGAAATTTTTGTCGCAAAAACCCGCTGCAAAAAGCTAACACTTGCGACCGACTTTTGCACGACCGGAAGTGACCCTTTTGAGCCTTTCACCGCATATCGATACGTATCAGGCTGCATCGACTTGCTCTTTAACTTCCGCAGCTTTTTATCAGAAGCTAAAGACGCGAAGGAAGCAAAGGTCGACCAGGTAAGGCTGTCGCAACCGTGCGAAGCGCGGTGCACTATCGATGTCGAATGCTTCAACATCTGTTTTTGATCCTCAAGCTCTTCCGCAATAGCACCAACAGACACGTTGGAGGCATCGGAACGACGAGAGCCAACAGAGCAAAATCAGCCTTTGCTGTAGCCTGCTAGTTCGATCATCCCTGTACGATCTGCTCGGCGATCCCGTCGAGTGCCTGTACGACAGAGGCGGGCGGGTAAGGCTTCGAAAAGAAGATGCCGTTTTCCGGTACCGTCTCGTGAGTCACGTTTACATGCCCCGACGCGATAATGACGGAGACGCGAGGCCAACGATCTCGAACGGCATAAGCCAGCTTCAAACCGTCCATCGATCCCGGCATATCGACATCGGTGAAAAGGATGCGGATCTCGTCGTGCTTTTCCATGAGGCTGATTGCTTCTGCCGCGTTCGCCGCCCCGTACACGGTGAAGCCAGCATCCTCGATCATGTCGAACGCGTCCATGAGGAGAAGCGGCTCGTCCTCAACGACGAGGACGGCGATGCGGCGGCGGTCATAACTTTGTCCCATGATCAATCCCGTGCGAGACCAGTGTCATCCGGTCGCAGCGTACCTTCCAGCTCGTATTCGATTCCACCCGGCACGTATCGTGTCTTTGCGCTTCCCTCGAAATAGGCAGGCACTACGCGTTCGGTAAGGCGTGAACCAAACCCGCGCCTTAAAGGTTCCGCAACTTCCGGCCCGCCTGCTTCGATCCAGCTAAACCTAAAGCCGTTGTCTCGTGATGAAATCCAATAAATGTTAACGTTACCGCCGTTGGTTGATAGTGCGCCGTACTTGGTGGCGTTCGTCGCCAGTTCATGGATCGCCAGCGCCAGCCCGAGAGAACGCTGTGCTTCTAGAGCAAGCGAGGGGCCACTTATCTGGAAACGTCCCGTACCGTCATCGTGTGCGGAGACGGCCGTCCTGACGAGCGTTTCGACATCAGCTGCCGACCAATCGGTGGCGGTCAATGCGTCCTGGGCGCGGGCGAGCGCCTGGATACGAGCTGACGCAAGCCCGGCAGCGCGTTTAGGATCTGTTGTGTTCCGCAGGCTTTGCGAAACCACGGCTTGGACCATGGCCAGGGTGTTTTTCATGCGATGCGATAGTTCGCGCTGCAGGATGCGTTGCTGTCGTTCCCGATCCCTCTGCTCCCCGAGCAACCGTTGCTGTTCGCTTACGAGTTCACGGCTTCGTGCCCGCTCTTCTCGCAGGCCATCGACCGCTCTGTGCATGACCTGAATCAGAAGAATATCGACACCTACGACGCCCACATAAAACGACAGCGCCACGAGTACCGAGGTGTCCATCGAGAACATGCCGAACGGTGGAATAAACCAATACCAGGCAGCAATGCCGCAGGCGAGGGCACAGACTGCTCCAGGCAAAATACCTGCAAGAAATGTGGTTACGATGACCGCCGGGAAGAAGGTCAGATAGGGAAAGCCCGGCGGCAGAAGATGGTCGAACAGGAGCCTGGTGAAGAGGGCGACTGCAAAGGCAATAGCCGCGATACCCCATGCGAGAACAGGACCGGAGCGAACGCGGTCACTTAATGTGAAGAGTCTAGATCCGAGTGAGGTCATGCCGCCAGAATGTCCGCGATAGGAGCTTCTGCTTCGGCGCTTCACGTCGGTTCGTCAACCTGGAAATACCTCAAGGCGAAGCGAAACCCTTTAGTCGGTCGGCGAATCACGATGAACACCACGACGAGAACGGACTGCCGGAATGAGCAACTCGTCGTCAGGCTAGGCTGAAGGCGCACCGAGACTTTAGACACGATCGCGGCCGTCTTGCCCCTCGATTCACGCGCGAGCTCACTGAGCCCTGACCAACCGAAACCAAGATTTCGAAACGCTCCGTCTTCTCGTCAACGAGGGGATGTGTGCCAAGACGCTACGGGCGCTGACCTCCGACCTCCCATATCTGCAAGCGTGATTGCTGGCCGCCACTGACGGCCCCTCCTCTGGTTGGCTCCCGCGGCCACGCGGCGTCATCTGTGACATGACAGATCCTTACGCATCGTGCCGAATAACTCGACACGGTCGCCGTCATCCTTCCGTTCGAACGGAGCGAGGAGCTGGCCGAATACCCATCGATCAATCTTGAAACGCAACGCCGTTTGGTCAACGAGAGTATGGGCAAAAACACGCTGCGATCTCAAGTCAGCCGGCCGTGATGTCGCAGCACCAAGCCAACGGCGCCCATGCAGTTGTCGTTATCGAGAAAGCGGCCGATGACAAAAGCGGGATTGGCACCTTCTCCGTCGCCTGCCTTGACCAGTGTGTGCCGGCTGTAAGCTAAGCGGATGGGGGCGAGCAGCATTTCGCCCGCCGCTGCCATTCCGCCGCTTATGACGAAAAGGCCTGGATTGAGAATGGTTCCGACCGTTGCGAGCCCGCGGCCTGCCGCCTCGCCCGCATCCTCCAAAAGGCGCTGGAAGCCAAGGTCGCCGGCCTGCGCCATCTTCACGAATTCCGCCAAGCCGATGCTGCGCGCAAGACGTCGCTCCGCAATGCCGAGTACCGCCGATCCGCCGCACGAAAGCTCCATGCAACCGCGATTACCGCAGGTACAAAGATCGCCACGGGGGTCGAGGACCATATGGCCGAATTCGCCTACCGTACCTGCTGCACCCGTCAACACCTTGCCGTTGGCGACGATCGCGCCGCCGATGCTGAGGTCCAGCTTGAACAGCACGAAATTGTCGAAGCCCGCCGCAGCCCCCCACATCATCTCGGCCAGAGCCGCGCAATTGCTCTCGTTGTCGGCAAAGATCGGCTTCTGCAGCACGGGCTCGAAAGTCGCGCGCAGATCGACACCCTGCCAGCCCGGAAGCTGCGAGCTCCGCAAGATGCGCCCACTGGCAGCAATCGGTGCGGAGACGGCAAAACCGACACCAAGAAGCCCTGAATAGGGTAGACTGTGCTCCTTGTAGATGTTGTCGATCGCCTGCTTTGCCGTGCGCGTCGCCCGTTCCGGCTTGTAATCTTGCTCCAGCGGAATAGCGACGTCCGCGACGATATTGTGGGCGACATCGGCCAGCACCACCCGCAATTCGTTGCGCCCGAGGAGGACGCCGAGACAGGTTCCGGCTTCCGGATTGAGCGAATGCGCAAGCGCCGGCCGACCAATGCTGGGGCTGCGCGTCTCCACCTCGACAACCAGGCTCGATCGACGGAGATCGGCCAGGATCGTGGAAACGGTCGAACGTGCAAGTCCAGTCGTGCGGGCGATCTGTGCGGTACTGACCGCGCCGTGTCCGCTCAGGGCGCGAACGACGCGCGCCACCGGCGTATCGACCTGGCGCTCATCGAGAAGGCCCCGCAAACCGCCGCTGATCATATTGGCCATTGTCGCCTCCCCTGCCCGCATCCGACGCCCGCCTGAACGCGTTCAGGAACAGACGCCCGTCGGCCGCGTGTCACTGCTATCTTCTATGACATATGTCGGCCGATCACAATTCCGTTTTCGACCGACTTTTGTCACGCCTGACATAAATCGTATTGACAATCGACCGCACGGAAAGTCTAAAAGATACCGAGGATGAGGAAACACCAAGGGAGGACACCATGAGCATGATCAAAAATGCATTGCGGACGGGCACGATTCTCGCAACGCTAGCGCTGTCGAGCGGCGCCGCTTTCGCCGAAGACATAACGCTCTGGACGCTCAATTTCAGCTCAGAAGCGTCGAACGCCGCGATGCAGAAAATTGCCTCCGATTTCGAGGCTGCCAATCCCGGCGTCAATGTCGAGATCGTCACGCGCGGCGTCGATGATCACAAGACGGCCCTTCGCGTCGCTGCCGGCTCGGATCGCGGGCCCGATATCTTCTTCAGCTGGGCGGGCCTCGGCCTTGGCGGCGAATACATCAAGGCGGGCCTCAGCCTGCCGCTCGACAAATATTACGCGAAAGACAAGTGGGACGACGAGCTCGTTCCGGCGGCGGCATCGTTCTCCAAGATCTACGAGGGCGGTCGCCACGGCGTGCCCTTTACCTTCAAGGGCGAGGCGCTCTATTACAACAAGGCGCTGTTTCAGCAGGCGGGCATCACCGAAGCCCCGAAGGACTACGACGCACTGGTTGCAGACGCCGAAAAGCTGAAAGCCGCCGGCATCCCGGCCATCACCTTCGGCGGGACGGTCAATTGGCACCTGATGCGACTGATGGACGTCATCCTTGAGTCCAAGTGCGGCATCGAGAAGCATGATGCCTTGATGAATATGAAGACGAGCTGGAAGACCGAGCCCTGCGCCGCAGCCTCTTTTGCGGAGCTCGACACCTGGAGCAAGAATTACATTCTCAGCCCGTTCATGGGCATCGACAACGCCCAGTCGTTTAACCTTTTTGTCGCCGGTCGTGCCGCCATGATGCTTGAAGGCGACTGGCTGGTGCAGCAGCTTGCAGAGGCGGGAAACCTCGACGACTACGACGTCTTCCCCTTCCCCACCGGCACCAATCGGCTCTACGGTTTTGCCGAATACCACTACATCAGCAGCAAGAGCAAATATCCGGACACGGCCGCCAAGTTCCTGGACTATTTCATGTCGACGCCGGTGCAGCAGGCCAGCCTCGGGCAGTTCAGCACGACCTCGATCAACAAGAACGTCACCTATAAGGATCTGCGTCCGCTCGACCAGAAGTGGGTCGATATCTTCAACACCTATACCCAGGTCTACATGAATGGCGATCAGGCGTTCCCGCTTGATGTGACGACGGAGTATTTCCGGGTCATCAATGAAGTGGCGAGCGGCAACATGGCGGCGGCAGATGCCGGCGGCCAGCTTCAAGCCTTCATCGACAACAGACGCTAAGCGTCATCCCGAGCCGGCCTTCGCGAAGTAAGGCCGGCCTTCCTCCCACGCTGCTACATTCGCCTGCGTGCCGCGCGGGCTGCGTGCGCACAGCATGGAGTGTCTCATGACGTCCAGATCCATCTTTTCTGACCAACGCATGCAGGCCGCGATGCTAATCGCCCCGGCCATCGTCATCTACATCGTGTTTGCTATCTACCCCATGGTGGACGTCGTTGCCTTGAGTTTTCAGCGATGGAACGGGCTCGATGCCAGCAAGGAATTCGTCGGTCTCAGCAATTACGTCGATATTTTCACGAAGGACCCGGTGTTCTGGGGAGCGTTTCGCAACACCGTCATCTGGACGATCCTGTCGACCATATTCCCGCCGCTTGTCGGACTTCTGCTGGCGCTCGGGGTCAACCAGCCGATCTTCGGGCGGAATGGCCTGCGGGCCATCTTCTATCTCCCGGTCATCATCGCCCCGATCGCGGTCGCCACGATGTGGCGCTGGATGTACGACCCCTTCTTCGGACTGTTCGGCCAGCTTCTGACATCCATGGGGCTCCAGAGCTGGATCCAGGACTGGCTGGGAAATCGCAGCATTGCGCTGTATTCCGCCTTCGTTGCCTATCTCTGGCAGACCGTCGGGTTCTCCATGGTGCTGTTCCTGGCGGGGCTTCAGGGCGTCAGCAAGACGCTGATCGAGGCCGCCCGCATCGACGGCGCCGGACGCTGGAAGGTGTTTCGTCATGTCACGTTCCCGGCCCTGAAACCGACCATTACCGTTGTTCTGGTGCTCGCCATCATCTCCTCGCTCAAGGCCTTTGACATCATCTACGGTCTGACGGGCGGCGGGCCGGCGCAATCGACTCAGATGCTGGCACTCTGGGCCTTTACCCAGTCGATGCAGATCTTCGATTTCGGCCGCGGCAGCGCCATCTCGGTCGTGCTGTTGCTCATCACCCTTTCCGTCGTCATCCCCTACCTGCGCTGGACGCGGAAATCCGAGGAGAATGAGGAATGACGATGACGTCCGCCTCCATCCATGACAATGCTCTTGAAAAACCCAAGCGGGATTGGGTTCTTGTTGCGCTCTGGGCCACACTCGCGCTGATCGCGTTGATCTGGGTCGCGCCCTTCGTCTTCATCGTCTTCACGTCGCTGAAGTCCAACGCCGCGGTCATGAGTTCCAGCGCGTTCGCACCGCCGGTCGATCCGAAGTTCGCCAATTATTCCGGCGCCTGGGATCGCGGCCGCTTTAACACGACGTTCTTCAACAGCGTCATTATCACCGCCATCAAGGTGCCGCTCGGTCTCTTCATCTCGGCCATGGCCGCCTATGCCCTGGCGAAGATCACGTTCACGGGGCGCAAGATGTTGCTGCTCGCCATTCTGTTCGGAACGATGATCCCGTTTCAGGTGATGCTCGCGCCGCTCTTCACGCTGGTAAACAGCCTGCACCTGATCGACACCTATCCCGGCGTCATCCTGCCCTACCTCGCCTTCGGCATTCCCTATCAGGTCTTCATCCTGCAGAGCTTCTTCCGCGGAATCCCCAAGGAACTCAGCGAAGCTGCCCGCATCGATGGCGCATCGCATTTCGTGATCTTCCGACGGATCTTCCTGCCGGTGTCGCTGCCGGTGCTCGCCGCTCTTTTGATTCTCGATTTTGTCTCCACCTGGAACGAATTCGCCATGGCGCTCGTCCTCCTCCAGGATCGAGACATGTGGACGCTCCCCCTCGGCCTGTCCGCCTTCCAGGGGCAATTCTCGCGAGATTACGGGCAGCTCAATGCCGCCATCGTCATGACGGTGCTACCCGCCGCCATCGTCTACCTCATCTTCCAGCGCTACTTCGTGTCGGGGCTGACCTCCGGCGCGGTCAAGGGCTGAAACAGACAGCAAGGACGCAGATATGACCGATACCACCATCGCCAAATGGGACCTGTTCGAAGCCAGCCTGAACGGCCCCTCCTCCGGCAACCCCTTCATTGACGTCGATATCGAGGCCCACTTCAGCCAGAAGAGCCGCACCGTCCGCGTGCCGGGCTTCTATGATGGCGACGGCGTCTACAAGTTCCGTTTCATGCCCGACAATGAAGGGGAATGGTCCTATGTGACGCGCTCCTCCGCGCCCGAACTCAACGGAACGTCCGGCACTTTCACCGTCGGCCCGGCAAGACCCGAAGTGCATGGGCCGGTCCAGGTTGCCAACACGTTCCACTTCGCGCATGCCGACGGCACGCCGTATCTCTCCTTTGGTACCACCTGCTACGCCTGGACGCACCAGCCTCTGGACCTTCAGGCCAAGACGCTGGAAACGCTGAAGCAGGCGCGATTCAACAAGATGCGCATGGGGGTCTTCCCGAAAGACTATCCGTTCAACATCAACGAGCCGCTGCATGACGTCTACGAGCGAGATGCCGACGGTGAACTCGATTTCGACCGGCCAAACCCCGAAAGCTTCCGGCATTTCGAAAATCAAGTGAAGGCGCTCGGTGAGCTTGGCATCGAGGCGGATATCATCATCTTCCATCCTTACGATCGCTGGGGCTATTGCGACATGAGCGCTGACCAGGACTATCGCTACGTCGCCTATCTTACCGCGCGCCTTGCAGCTTACCGCAATGTCTGGTGGTCGCTGGCCAACGAGTACGATTTCCTCCTCGATACCAAACCAATGGGCCAGTGGGATCGCTACTTCCAGATCATCGAGGAGAACGACCCCTACCGCCATCTGAAATCGATCCACAATGGCGACGTCAATGCCAATTACGACCATCGCCGCCCTTGGGTCAGCCATGTCTGCATCCAGAACTGGGATGTGAAGCGCACTCAGGAATGGCGGCAGGCCTATGGGAAGCCCGTCGTCAACGACGAGCCGGAATACGAGGGCAATATCATGCTCTCATGGGGCAACATCTCAGCCCGAGAGCTGGTGCACCGGTACTGGATCACCATGCTGCGCGGCGGCTATGCCGGACATGGGGAAACCTTCATGCATCCCGACGATATTCTCTGGTGGGCAAAGGGCGGCGTGCTGCATGGGGAAGCGTGGCATCGCATCGGTTTTCTTCGCGATCTGCTCGAAGAGGATGTCAAGGGCGGGCTGACGCCGATAGCACGGGAAGCGAATTGGCCGTGGAGCCGGGTGTCCGGCGCGACCGATGGTGATGTCACCTACATCTATCTCGGCGAGCATCAGCCTGTCATCTGGGCGCCGGGCCTGCCGCAAGAGGCTGGCGATTACGAGGTCGATGTCATCGATACATGGGACATGACGTTGACGCCGGCAATCATTGTCGATGCGCCTGCCAACCATCCAACGCGGCACGGCGCCTCGCTCCGCCCACGGCGTCCGGATGCTGCCTTTGCCGTAGAACTGCCGGGCCGGCCGAACCTCGCCATTCGCATCCGGCCGAAGCGCTAGGAAGGGAACCGTCATGTCGACTGTCCAGATCCGCGACGCCCGCAAATTCTACGGCGCCCATCCTGTCCTCCACGGTGTTGATATCGACATTGCGGACGGCGAGTTCGTCATTCTCGTCGGCCCGTCCGGGTGCGGAAAGTCGACGCTGCTACGCATGGTGGCGGGCCTTGAGTCCATCACCGGGGGCACGATCAGCATCGACGGACGTGTGGTGAACGGGCTGGAGCCAAAAGACCGTGATATTGCGATGGTTTTCCAGAACTATGCGCTTTATCCGCAAATGACGGTCGCGCAGAACATGGGTTTCGCGCTGGAACTGGCCGGCACCGCCAAGGACGAGATCAAGCGCAAGGTGGACTATGCCGCCGGGATTCTCGGCCTGGAGCCGCTTCTCCAGCGCAAGCCGGCGCAACTGTCGGGTGGACAGCGCCAGCGCGTTGCCATGGGACGCGCCATCGTGCGCGATCCCAAGGTCTTTTTGTTCGATGAGCCACTGTCAAATCTCGATGCCAAGCTGCGCGTAAAGATGCGCGCTGAAATCAAGGCTCTTCATCAGCGCCTGAAGACGACGATCGTCTACGTTACCCATGACCAGATCGAAGCCATGACGATGGCCGACAAGATCGTCGTCATGCAGGGCGGACAGATCGAGCAGATCGGAACGCCGCTGGATCTCTACGACCATCCAAAAAACATGTTTGTTGCCGGCTTCCTCGGCTCTCCCGCCATGAACTTCCTCGAAGGCGTCGTCGTTGGACACGAAGACAGCGCTTGTCTCGATCTCGGCGACGCCGGCCGCGTGCCGTTGGCCGGCCGGGTTCGCCAGGCGGCCGGAAAGCGGGTTATCGTCGGCATCCGTCCCGAAGCCATAGCCATCGCGGACACTGGCGGCATCCCGGCCGAGGTTCTCGTCGTCGAGCCGACCGGTTCCGAAACCCATCTTGCCGTCAGACTGGGGGGACAGGAGATCGTCGTGGTCCTCCGGTCCCGTGTGTCACTGGCTGCGGGCGAGCGGGTTTGTCTATCGTTGGAGACAGCGTCATTCCATGTGTTTGACAGCGACACGGGGGAGCGATTGCAGGACGGTTAGCGCCGTCTCGTGCAGTCGTTTGTTTTAGGGTCACGAAGTGTGCTGTTCCAATCGTTCTGATGGCTGTCATCGTCGTTCGTCTTCAAACATAAACGAAATTCAACACCTCTGCGATGTGATTGGCTGTGTGGGAGCGCCAATCGGATCACGAAAGCACAGTCCGTTGTCACAGTGACGGCGTACGGTAACGCATGATGAGAGCGAGGCTTGGAAGCAGGAAGGGCGTCGCCAACGCCTTTCGTTGTTGATGCATCCGTTGTCGGTGCCTGGCTTGTCCCGGGCGACGAGAATGCATTGGCCCTGAAACACTAACGCGCCGGGCAGACAATGACACATATTCACTTGCCCTTCTTATACATAATGCTTCCCACATGCGACAGCGATAGTCCTTTCGATCTATGGGACCAGGGCGATCCCCATGATCGCCTTCGCCTCCGGCGGGCGTCGGCGCAGCGGGTTTGCCGGGCCACGGATCAAGCGACTGACGGCATAGCTCTCAGTTCCCGTCTAAACTGGCCTTCTTCCGCCCTCGCTTTCCATCCATCTCGGCCACATGAAGACCTTGGACTCCGATCAAGACGAGGCCGCCTACCTCACTGGTCGGCCGGTTCAAGCGCTTAAAGCCCGGCTTGCAGCCGCCAGCATCCAGACAGGAAGCCTTTTCCGAAGGATTGTTCGATGGGGCACTTTTTCCCAGCAGGGACTTGAGCCGGCTGCGCGCAATCAGATCGAAAAATCACGAGCTGCGCTGGTCGGGCTCGATCCGGAAGCGTTTACCACGCATAGGCTGCGGTTGGGATGACTAACTGAACGCGCCGACCGCGGCATTTCCCCTGCCGGAAGCTATGGAGCGGTCGCGACATCTTTCGCGACAGCAAGCGTTAAGCTACTCCAGCAGCGCCACGCGACGAAGCCGGCGAGCGGCGCGACTTGTCCAGAGGCGAGTGGCATTGCGCCACAAGCTATTCACAGATCCCCTCAGCCATTTAAGCGGAGGCGCCGAGGCAGCGATCGTGGAGCTGCACCATGTTGAGCGCAACGCAATCATTCCTTTCAGTGGTGAAAGACGTTGGCAAGTGATACTCACTGTGACGTCAGCGACGGGACGTTGAAAAAAATGAGATAGAAAAACGTTTATATTTCAGATGGTTGAAAGCGTAGGCAGCTGCCAACTCCTAAACTGCTTTCAAGCATTCCTGACCGTTGGACTTCAGGAGCGCCATAATCATGGGCCCTAGTGTAAACTCACCTCGCTTAGTTCGGCGCGTCAGGTCGCGGAGGTAAGCGCCGGGTGAATTTATGACATTCGCTCGTTCAAGAATGCAAGCCATGGTCACCGCGGCATTCTCCGCTCCCATAACGTCGCAGGCGTCTTGATACGCCGACGGAGTAACACCAAGCATAGATCGAACCACCACAGCCGCGGACATCAGATCCCGCCAACTGTCGATGCGACCACCTCGGCCGTAATCCGTGATCGAGGGGCAACCCTTCAGCACAACGCCAAGCGGAAATGCCTTCAATGGGTGACGGTCACGCAGTGGGAGATCGCTCGCTTTCGCCTCTGGCATCTTTCTTAAGCCAGGTTCAAATTCATTTAGGGAGTCGGTATTTGAATTCTGTATGTGATGCTCATTATGAGCAGCATTGGCGCTCGTAAAATCACAAAAACGATGCGCGTCCAGACGATTGACGACTTTTTGCTGCAGCATCTGCATTTCCTCCAGAATGCCTTCGACTTCAGCAAGGCATGGAGCACGAGGGATTCGTCCCACCAGTGCAAGATACATGACTTCCGCATCCGCCCAGTCACCCTCAGCACCTTCTTCCACAGCCGCTGAAATTAACTTGCGAACATCTCGCCGGCAAATCGTCAAACTCTCCTTTGCTCGTCTCAAGTTTGCTCGATCTGCCATGACCTGTTGTGCCAAGCCTGCCAGTTCGTCACAGCGGGCGAGCAGGGGGGAGAGGTCGAAACCGAACGCGCTTTGGACAGCTCCTGCACTGTCTTTTCGGGCAAAACGTTTGCCGTTGGCACTATCTTTGCGAACGATCAATCCCGCGTGGACGAGCACTCCAAGATGTCTGCGCAGTGTGGCACCTGCCATGCCATGTGCACGAAGGGCCAGTTGCGCATTGGATGGAAATACGATCATTTGCGCGCCTTGGCGCAATTCGTTTTCCGGATAGAAGCTCAAGAGGGCATCAAGGACGGCAAGGCTGTTCGACTGGATACCTAGCGGCACCATTGCCGCAGATGCATCCCGGAATATCTTCCACTTGTCGGCTGCTTTGCCTGCCGCGATCTTGGTCGTCTGCCGTCGCACAAGTGCGAGCGTCATCGGCCGCCGCCCGAAGGGCGTCGTTACACTTCCCGTTTGCATCATCTTCTACCTTTCAGAAGGCAAAATGAAACGGCTCACCAAAACGGTGCCAAAGCTCTTGACGAGGATTCGAGGAAATGCGATTCTGTAGCTGCTAGACTTACAGATCGGGTTCCACGACGGCGACGTTGTGGGGCCTTTTCTTTTGCTGCTTAAGCTCCCTGTTTTTGTTTTGCTGCCCTGTGCGCTTCGTAAAGCGCCGGAAGGTGTTCCACGATAAAGGCCGCAAAGTCCGGCGTCGCCTTCTTATCAATCGTGATTTCTAGCTTGATCTTGTTCTGTTTCATTTGAGCCAACCGTTCTCCACCCGAGGTTGCCAGAACGTCCGGTGCGCCGCGCTGCGGCCGGGCTGGCTTGAGGTGAGCTACGACAAGCTTGAACCTTTCATCGGAAGGCGCTGCTTGCACGTCGTCCGACTGAGCGTAGGAGGTCGCATCTTTGGATGATGACACCTTCTCCATAAGCTCCGCCAACTGTTGCCAGCTCGGCCGACCGATACCTGGCGCGGGACCGATCGCCTCGATCAAGTCAAGAGGCAGGGCATCCACGAGCATCAGCATTTTCGAAAGTGTGCTCTTGTCGATCGATAGCGACGACATGATCACGTCGCGCGGAAAACGATGTCTCAATGCCGCGGCAAATCTTGCCTTCTCGATGAAGCTTAGGTCCTGCCGCTCATTGTTCTCTTGGCCTTGGGCTACCACGAGCTGCTCATCCGTCAAATCACGGACGATCGCTTTGACCGCTAAACCCAGTTCCTTCAATGCGCGGTGTCTGCGGTGTCCAAAGGCAACCTGATAGCGGCCCGGCATCTCAGGATGGGGGCGCACGAGGATCGGGACTTGCTGGCCTTGCTCGCTTATCGATGCCTTCAAACCGTCGATACTGCCCGGCATGCGATCCTGCGCAAACGACGCATCGATTTCCGATGCGTCGAGATCGACTACCACCTGCCCCTCGGCGAGCCGCTTCTCGATCTCGTCGGCCCTGCGTGTTCGATCATTCAAGTTACCGATCGTTTCGCTCACGGCTGCCATTGATCTCGGCTTCATGAGTGGCTTCGTCGGCAGAGACAGCCCATCATCCGCATCATTGAGATGGTCGAATATTCCTTTTCGGCTCATGATCTTCCCCAAACCTGCTTGATCAGACCTTCGATTTCGGCGTTGACGTTGTTCATGGACTCCAAAGCTCGGTCATAGGTCGTTCGGGTGAACTGGCCCCGTTCAACCTCGAACAGAGTCTGGTTAGTGAGGCCGGCGTCAGAAATTGCCGTGCTCTTCAGCATCGAGTTGACCATCACATCGTCGTTGAACATGCTCCGGAGCAACGCCACCATTTGATTTTGCGGACCATCGGTGGGTTCGAAACGTGTGATGAGAAACCTCATCCAGTTGTTTCGATCGTCCGCGCCGACGCTGGCAATTTCGTCGAGCAAATCGCTTGTCATCGCGAGGAACTGGTTCATGGACATCACATCCAACATTTGTGGATGCACGGTGATCAGGACCGAGGTCGCTGCAGTCAGGGCAGACATCGTGAGGAAGCCGAGTTGAGGAGGGCAATCGATAACGACAACGTCGTAGTCGTCTCCGACTTCTTCGATGACGGTCTGGATCCGCGCGAAAAAAATTGGCTCGTTCGGCCGTTTCTGCATCAGCGCCTTGGGCGTGGTATGTTCGAACTCCATCAACTCAATATTTCCTGGAATGAGGTCCAGCCCAGGTATGTACGTCTTCCGGATTACGTCCCGCATCGATCGACGCTCGTCATCGTAGCGAATTGCGCCATATATTGTTTCGTTCTCACCAACATCGACCTCTGGCTGGGTGCCAAACAGCGCTGATAGGCTGGCTTGCGGATCAAGGTCGATCGCCAACACGCGATATCCACGTAGGCCAAGATATTGCGCGAGATGAGCGGCAGTCGTCGTTTTTCCCGATCCGCCCTTAAAATTCATCACCGCGATAACTTGCAGGTCCTCGCCCTCGGTTCGGTTCTGGACGTAGCGTCGCGGGACCCGCGCCCCACGGGTCGTTTCATCAAGCAGCTTTCGCAACTTCGCGACATCATCCACGCTGTAAACACGGCGGTTGCCTGGTCCGGTCACCGGCTTAAAGTCGTTGTCATCACGAGCTTCAAGATCAGCAACGACTGTCCGCAGGTATCCTTCAGCGAGCCCAAAAAACTTGGCCACTTCTGCAGGCGTGAAGTTTCTAATGGTCTTCCTTGCAAGCGGAGGGAAGATCTTCGTCTGATGGGCCTGAAGCTGTTTCGATAAGGTATTTGAATGACGTCGAACGACCTCCCGCAGTGGGGAGGCCTTTAGTGCTGGTGCCTGCTTGCTCTTCGCCATTTTCTGCGCCCGATGAGATGACCTGCGGTATAATGCGGGCTCACCCCAAAAACTCCGCAGGTCCAATAAGACGTGAACGGCTACGAGTCTGCAAGAGCTTTATCGTTAACAAGTCGTTAACGTCGCTTCACTCAACACAGCTCAGAATAATCCTATGGTGCAATTTAGTTCATTAGATTCAATGATTTGCACCAATGCCGTCGGCTTGATGGTTCCTGGATTGTTCTAGGGTAAATCCTACAAGCCGAGCTCCTCGAAAATTGGGGAGGATCTGCTGCAAGCTCTAACGCCACGTGTTCGCAAGCTGCGACTCACCGCTTTGGTCTATGTAGGATTCTACAACTGCACCTCGATTCCGATCTGTGCTCATTTCCTGTCGAACACAACGATGGAGAAATTGATGCAGGTCCTAGCTTTCTCAACACCACAAGATGTTCACGAGGCACACGTTCTTCACAGCCACCATGAACTCCGAGCGCGCGTCTTCTCTGACCGCTTGGGCTGGGAGGTCGATGTCATTGACGGGTGCGAATCGGATGGTTTCGACACGCTGAAACCAACTTATCTTTTCGCTCTCTCGAGCTCTGATACGGTCGTGGGCTGCGCTCGTCTTCTTCCCGCACTCGGCCCGACGATGGTCGTGGACGTCTTCCCATCGCTTCTTCCTTCCGGACAGCTTGATGCGCACGAGGCCATGATCGAGAGCTCGCGTTTCTGCGTGGATACGACGCTCCGCGAGGGCAGGGGAGAGGGCTCGGTACACGAGGCGACACTGACCATGTTCGCCGGGATCATCGAATGGTCGATGGTAAACGGCTTCAAGGATATCGTGACCGTCACCGATCTCCGGTTCGAGCGCATACTGTCTCGCGTTGGCTGGCCGCTGAGGCGCTTGGGCGAACCGAAAAAGATCGGCGTCACGATGGCAGTGGCCGGAACTTTGCCGGCCTCTGCAGGGATGTTTCAGAAACTTCGTCCAACGGACTATCGCTCCAAGTTCAGCGTTTCACTCGACCGAGCCGCGTGAGGGAGAACCCGTGACACAGCTCCTTTCCCATCCTCGGCTCGTCCGCAAACTCCAGGAGGCACTCGGCGATCAGCTCTGTGCCGCACTAGACGACGTGAGCGTCGTCGAGATCATGTTGAACCCAGATGGAAAGCTTTTCATCGAACGGCTCGGGCACGGTGTTGCCCCCGCCGGTGCCATGTCGTCCGCCGCCGCGGAAATGGTGATCGGGACGGTCGCCCATGCTCTTCAAACAGAGGTCGATGCGGATCGGCCCATCATTTCTGGTGAATTACCGATCGGGGGGCATCGATTTGAGGGGGTGCTACCTCCGATCGTCGCCAAGCCAGCCTTTACGATCCGGCGCCGAGCATCGCGGCTGATACCGCTCGACGACTACGTCCGCATCGGCGTCATGACCAACTGCCAAGCCGCGACGATCCGGAGCGCGATCGCGTCGCGTCTGAACATCATTATTTCCGGCGGTACAGGTTCAGGCAAGACCACACTCGCAAACGCCGTCATCGCCGAAATCGTGACGTCCGCGCCCGCCGACCGGATCGTCATCCTGGAGGATACCGCCGAGATCCAGTGCGCGGCCGAGAACGCCGTCCTTCTGCACACCAGCGATATGGCCGATATGCCCCGTTTGCTTAAAAGCACCATGCGCCTGCGGCCTGACCGCATTATTGTCGGCGAGGTCCGTGATGGGGCCGCCCTCACACTTTTAAAGGCCTGGAACACCGGTCATCCCGGCGGCTTGGCGACCATTCATTCCAACACCGCCCTATCGGCGCTTCGCCGATTGGAACAGTTGACTGCCGAAGCCAGCCACCAGCCAATGCACGAGGTCATCGGCGAGGCTGTCGATCTGATCATTTCCATCGAGAGAACGCCTCGGGGACGGCGGGTGCGTGATGTCATCCATGTCGAGCGCTTCGTCAACGGCCAATACGAAATCCAATCCGACCAGCCTACCGAAGAGCAGGAGGCACGCCATGTCGCGTAGAGACACCGCGATCGCGATTGCACGTTGTGCAGTCCCTATCCTTTTTCTATCGGTCATACCGGCTCTTGCCAGCTCGGGCGGCAACCTTCCATGGGAGGGTCCGCTCGAACAGATCCAGGAATCGATTACCGGTCCGGTTGCCGGATACATTGCGTTGGCCGCGGTGGCAATCGCCGGCGGCATGCTGATCTTCGGCGGGGAACTCAACGACTTCGCGCGACGCCTCGTCTATGTGATGCTGGTCGCCGGCATCCTTCTGGGTGCAACGACGATCGTCGGCTTGTTCGGCGCGACCGGCGCCTCCATCGGCGTGACCGACACTTCGGCCACGACTTCGAGATCGGTGAGAGAAGGGGAGGGTGCTCATGGCTGAGCCCATGTCTGGCCTTCGTCGTCACCTCGTCCACCGCGCGCTCTCCCGTCCGAACCTGCTGATGGGCGCTGACCGGGAGCTTGTGCTGATCACCGGGCTTGCGTCTGTGATCCTGATCTTCGTTGTGTTGACCGTCTACTCGGCCATTTTCGGGGTTGCGGTCTGGATCGTCATCGTCGGGGCGCTGCGCATGATGGCGAAATCCGACCCGATGATGCGGCAGGTCTACCTCCGCCACATTTCCTATAAGCCCACCTACAGGCCGACGACCTCGCCGTGGCGCAAATTCTGAGGAGGCAAGAATGGCCGCTCTCAAACAGTTCAGGACCACTGGTCCGTCATTCGCTGATCTCGTCCCTTATGCCGGCTTGGTGGACAATGGCATTCTCCTGCTGAAGGACGGCAGCTTGATGGCCGGCTGGTACTTCGCAGGGCCTGATGCCGAAAGCGCCACTGATCTAGAGCGCAACGAGTTGTCGCGACAGATCAACGCCATTCTGTCGCGCCTTGGCAGCGGATGGATGATTCAAGTCGAAGCAATTCGGGTTCCAACGGTCGATTATCCCTCCGAGGACCGCTGCCATTTTCCAGATTCAGTCACGCGCGCGATCGACGCCGAGCGCCGGGCGCAGTTTCGGCGTAAACAGGCGCATTTCGAAAGCCGCCATACGATTATCCTGACGCACAGGCCCCTCGAGTCGAAGAAGAGCCGGCTCAGCAAATACGTCTATTCCGACAAGGAGAGCCGCAAGAAGACCTACGCGGATACCGTGATCGTCATCTTCAAGAATGCCGTCCGCGAGATCGAGCAGTATCTGGCCAGCACCCTGTCGATACGGCGCATGGAAACTCGGCAGACAACCGAGCGGGGAGGGGAACGCGTCGTTCGGTACGACGAGCTTCTCCAGTTCATCCGGTTTTGCATCACTGGCGAAAACCATCCGGTCCGTCTGCCCGATTTGCCGATGTATCTTGACTGGTTAGCAACCGCCGAGCTTCAGCATGGTCTGACGCCGAAAATCGAGAACCGCTTTCTCGGCGTGGTCGCCATCGATGGGCTGCCGGCGGAAAGCTGGCCAGGGATCCTCGGCAGCCTCGATCATATGCCTCTGGCCTATCGCTGGTCGTCGCGTTTCGTTTTCCTTGATGCGGAAGAGGCGCGGCAAAAGCTCGAGCGCACGCGCAAGAAATGGCAGCAGAAGGTGCGGCCGTTCTTCGATCAGCTTTTTCAAACGCAGAGCCGATCCGTTGACCAGGACGCCATGACCATGGTGGCCGAGACCGAGGATGCGATCGCGCAGGCGTCGTCGCAGCTTGTAGCCTATGGCTATTACACTCCGGTTGTCATTCTCTTCGATGCGGACCGCGAGATGCTGCAGGACAAGGCGGAGGCCATCCGCCGTTTGCTTCAAGCCGAAGGTTTTGGCGCGAGAATCGAGACTTTGAATGCGACCGACGCCTATCTCGGAAGCCTGCCGGGTAATTGGTACTGCAATATTCGCGAGCCGCTGATCAACACCAGCAATCTCGCCGATCTCGTGCCCCTGAATTCCGTGTGGTCGGGTTCGCCCGTAGCACCTTGCCCATTCTATCCTCGGAACTCGCCGCCATTGATGCAGGTCGCGAGCGGCTCGACGCCCTTCCGGCTCAATCTCCATGTCGATGATGTTGGACACACGCTGATTTTTGGTCCGACCGGCTCGGGCAAGTCCACACTTCTGGCGCTGATTGCCGCTCAGTTTCGCCGATACGAGCATGCGCAGATCTTCGCCTTCGACAAGGGGAATTCCCTGCTGCCGCTGACCCTGGCTGCCGGCGGCAATCACTATGACATCGGCGGCGATCAGGAAACGGGAGAGGGACGATTGTCGTTCTGCCCGCTCTGGGACCTTTCCACGGACGGCGATCGGGCTTGGGCGACCGAATGGATCGAGACGTTGGTCGCGATGCAGGGCATCACCATCACGCCGGATCATCGCAACGCCATATCGCGCCAGGTGGCGCTCATGGCCGCTGCGCAGGGGCGATCGCTGTCGGATTTCGTCAGCGGCGTTCAGATGCGTGAGATCAAGGACGCCCTGCATCACTACACCGTCGATGGACCGATGGGACAGCTCCTCGATGCGGAAGAGGATGGACTGACGCTGCGCGCCTTTCAGTGCTTCGAGATCGAAGAGCTGATGAATCTCGGTGAACGCAGCCTAGTGCCCGTCCTCACCTATCTGTTTCGCCGGATCGAGAAGCGCCTCGACGGATCGCCAAGCCTGATCATACTCGATGAAGCCTGGCTCATGCTCGGCCATCCTGTCTTTCGCGCCAAGATCCGAGAATGGCTGAAGGTGCTGCGCAAGGCAAATTGCGCCGTCGTTCTTGCAACGCAGTCAATTTCCGATGCCGAACGCTCGGGCATCGTCGACGTTCTGAAGGAATCCTGCCCGACAAAAATCTGCCTTCCGAATGGTGCGGCCCGCGAGGCGGGAACCCGCGAATTCTACGAGCGGATCGGCTTCAACGAACGCCAGATCGAGATCGTCTCAAACGCCATCCCGAAGCGCGAATATTATGTCGCGACCCCGGAGGGCAGAAGGCTGTTCGACATGTCGATTGGACCTGTCGCACTCAGTTTTGTCGGCGCCTCCGGAACGGACGATCTCAAACGCATCCGCGCTCTAGAGCAAGAACATGGCCATGACTGGCCGATCCACTGGCTTGAATCGAGAGGAGTCCACGATGCTCGACTGCATCTCAACGAGACATAAGTGGTTTGCCGTCCTGACCATCGGCGCCACGATAGCAAGTTCACCCAACCTTACACGGGCTGGGACTGCGACCGGCGCTGCGACCGAGTGGACGCAGCTCGCCAACAATGCGCAGCTGATCGACCTGATGAAGAGTTCAGGCTTGCAGGTGGACAATCAGCTCACTCAAATCAGTCAACTGGCGGAGCAGATTCAGAACCAGCTCAGAATCTATCAGAACATGCTGCAGAACACCGCACAGCTGCCGAACCACATCTGGGGAGAGGTCGAGGCGGATCTCAACCGGCTTCGCAGCATTGTCGATCAGGGTCAGAGCATTGCGTTCTCCATGGGCAATGCCGACGATGTCCTGAAGCAGCGCTTCAAAAGCTACGCGGACCTGAAGACGAGCCTACCGAATGCGGAGAGCTTTTCCACCACCTACCAGAGCTGGTCGGACACCAATCGCGACACGATCGGCAGCGCGCTGAAAGCGGCAAGCCTGACTGCCGATCAGTTCGACAGCGAAGAGAGCATCATGAGTTCCCTTCGAAGCATGTCGGGCTCGGCCAATGGCCAAGTCAAGGCGCTCCAGGTGGGTCACGAGATTGCCGCTCAGCAAGTCGCACAAATGCAGAAGTTGCGAGGCCTTGTCTCGCAGCAGATGATGATGATGGGAACCTGGCTCCAGAGCGAACAGACCGACGAGGATCTGGCGCAGACGCGACGGCAGAAGTTCTTCAACGCCGAGGTGACGACGATCCCAAGCGGCCAGAAGATGGAACCCCGCTGGTGAGCCGTCCCGCCATCCTGATCATTGCGCTTCTCGTGATGGCTGCGGGTGCGTCTGTTGCGACACTGTTGGTCGTCAGGTCAACACAGCCCGAGCAGATGCAATTGAGCGACGAGCAGCAGCTCACGCGCTAAAAATTCTTTGGCTTTAGTAATGAGCTTCCCCCGATCGAAATGGGGCAGGAGATGCGACCACAATGGTAAGAAGCAATCTCGAACGGATGCTATTGCTTACGGGACTTTTGTGCCTTCTGATTGCAACCCCAACCTTCGCCCAGCAGGGACAGGTTCTGACCGAGCTGGAAAACCAGGTTTCCGCAGCCGCGAAAGGCTGGGAAGCCACCATCACGGATGCGGCCCGGTCTCTGTTCTGGATCCTCGCCGGGATCGAAATTGGCATTGCCGCCGTATGGCTGGCGCTTCAGGCAGCCTCTCTCGACAGCTGGTTTGCCGAACTCGTTCGCCGCATCATGTTTATCGGCTTTTTCGCTTTCGTCATGAATCAGGGCCCGACGTTCGCACGGACGGTTGTCGATAGCCTGTATCAGATTGGCGCCAACGGTGGATCGGCCTCCCCAGCCGAGGTCTTCGACGCTGGCATCCGCGTTGCCTCGCAAATGTCCCAGCAAGCCAAGTTCGGCGTGTTCGAGGACAACGTTCTTGCGATCGCGGCGGTTCTGGCGATGGGCGTCGTGGTGATCTGCTTCTCGCTTCTCGCGGCAATTTTTGTGGCCGTCATGGTCGAGATGTATGTCGGTCTGCTGGCCGGCATGATCATGCTTGGCCTCGGCGGCTCGTCGTCCACCAAGGACTTTGCCATCCGCTACCTGGTGTACGCCTTTGGCGTCGGCATGAAGCTGATGGCACTGGTGATGATCGCAACGATAGGGTCGGAAGTCCTGCTTGGGCTCGCACAGGCCCCTACGGCCGAATCCGACCAGTTCATCACGACGCTCGCCATCGCCGGCATCTCCGTCGTCGTGTTCATCATTGCAATGTACGTACCGAACATCATTCAAGGCGTTGTGCAGGGGGTATCGGTAACCAGTGGCATGGAAGCAATTCGCCATGGCGGCCAAGCGGCCTCTACCGCGGTAGGCGGCGCGTTCCTGGTTGCAGGGGCCGTAGGCGCCGGTTTTGCCGCGGCCCAAGCGGCGCGTGCTGAGGGCTCTTCGGTTGCCAGCGCCGCACTACGCGGCATGGGGTCGGGAATCGGCTCAGCCGGCAAAGCTGCCGGGTCCGCCGCTAAGGAAAAAGCAATCGGATCTCCCGGCGCCTATGCGGGCTCCATCATGGGACTGGCGAACGCAAAGCTGGATGAGAGCCGCGGCGGTCACAGTGGGCCAAAACCGGCTCCAGAACGCAATGACAAACCCTAAGCAGAAGAGGGAGCCAAGTAATGGCAATAAATCACGGCTCGGAAAGTCCGTTTCTTGCCGCGCGACAGGAATGGACAGAGCGTTATGGCTCCTATGTCCAGGCAGCGCGCACATGGCGCATCGTTGGCATTCTTGGGCTCTCGATGGCCGTTATTGGCTTTAGTTACGCGATGTATCTCAGCACCCAGGTCAAGCTGGTCCCCTATATCGTGGAGGTCGATAAACTCGGTACCTCTGTCACGGCCGGCTTCCCGCAGCAAATCGAATACGCCGATCCTCGGGTCGTGCGGGCAACGCTCGGCAATTTCATCACGAGCTTCCGCTCCATCACGCCGGACGCCGTCGTGCAGAAACAATACATCGATCGGACTTATGCGCTGTTACGCACGTCCGATCCGTCGACCCAGAAGGTCAACGCCTGGTTCCGAGCAAATTCACCGTTTGAAAAGGCGAAGACATCGACGGTTTCTATCGAGGTCAACAACATTGTGGCGCTTTCCAACCAGACCCACCAGGTCGACTGGACCGAGTATGAGCGCGACCGGAAGGGGAAGGAGACCGGCACGCGCCGGTTCCGCGGGATCGCAACGGTGACACTGACCGCACCACAGGACGAGGCCATCATCCGGCTCAATCCGATCGGTCTCTACGTCCAGGATTTCGATTGGACCGCACAGCTTTAAGCGCAGGGGAGTCTCATGCAACGAACAGGAATGATCGCGGCCGTCGGCTGCATGGCCGGACTTTTAGCTACGGGCAGCGCCTCTGCGCAATCCTTAACATCAAACGAGGTCATGGGAACCAAGATCTCCAGCAGGTGGCGGGGAACACCCGGCCTGGTAACAACTGGTCCCGATGGCAAGGTCATCTTCCTGTTCGGAGAAACCCAGCCATCCGTTGTGTGCTCGCCGCTCCAGGTTTGTGACATCGAATTGCAGGGTGGAGAGATCGTCCGTGACGTTCTGGTCGGCGACACCGTGCGTTGGAAGGTGGAGCCTGCGACCTCTGGCGCGACCGGAGGCCAGGCGATCCATCTCATCGTCAAACCATCCGAGGCCGGGCTTGTTACCTCGATGGTTGTTACGACGTCTCGGCGGACCTACCACATCCAGCTCAAGTCCCATCCAAGCCAGTACATGGCCCGTGTCGGCTTCGAGTATCCTGAAGATGTCTCCACCAAGCTTGCGGACATGAACGCCCGAATCGAGGTGGTTGGCATCCCTGGTGTTGCTCCTGACAAACTCAACTTTTCCTACTCGGTCAGCGGAACCGCTGCCTGGAAACCGAAGCGCATCTACTCGGACGGGGACAAGACCTACATCCAGTTCCCGAAATCGATGTCGGGGCAGGACGCGCCCGTCCTCTTCGTGGTCAGCGGCGGCCAGAACCGGATCGTCAACTATCGCATGAAGAACGACATGATGATCGTCGACTATGCGGTCGATAAGGCGATCCTCGTTTCGGGCGTCGGATGGCGGCAGCAAAAAATCACCATTCGGCGGGGAGGGTAAGCCATGCAAAGGCTTCTCATTCCCCTTTTCTTGGCACTGTCGCTCGCCGGCTGCCAAACTCCCGACGATACGCTCACCACAGAATCAGATCCTATCACTATCACCGGCGCAACTGCCGGCGCGATCGCTGGTGATATGGCAAGCAGGCTCGCCGAGCAGATTGGTCTAGCCGGCTCAACGGTCATTAAGATGGACAAAGACACCTCAGAATATGCCGCAGCGCTCGAGGAGGCGTTGAAAGCGTGGGGCTACACCGTGATCGTCGACGGAAAAACCGCCAAGAATCATAAACCGGTGGAGCTCGCCTGGTCGGTCGATAGCTTCGACGGCCAGGTTCTGGCGCGTCTGACAACCCCATCGATCGCGCTTGCCCGCGCCTATGCGCCGTCCGCTGCTGGTGCCACACCCGCAAGTCCGTTGTCGATCATGCAAAGAAACTGAGAGGCGATCGTGGTTCAATCTTTACAGCTGGGTAGCGCCGGCAATTCCGACGATCAGCAGGGTATGCGCCGGCTCAACCGGCTCCCAATCATCGTCACGATCGTCATGACCCTCTTTTTCCTAGGCGTCGTGGTCGTCGGTCTCTCGTGGCGCGGCCTATCCTTCAATCGGAGCGGTGAGTCGGAGAGCGTGTCGAATTCGCCGGCAACCACATTCGGGGACCAGCTTAAGCGGGGTATTTCGGATGGGCTCATTGGGGAACCTGAAAACCGGGAGATCTTTCAGCCTACGCCTGTCGTTGTCGAAAAAGAGCGAATTAGCGACCCGGTCGTAGAGCGGCAACCAGAGATCCGAAACGACCGTCGGAAGAGCCTCGAGTCCGAAGAAGACTGGAAGGCGCGGCTAAAGCGGGAGCAGGACGAGCAGTCAATCCGGGAAGCGCAGCGCCAGAGGATGGCGCGGCTGCAGGCACGCGCAACGGCACTGGACTCTCCGCTGAAAGTCGATGTGTCCGACCTCAAGAAAGCAAAAGAAGACACGGACAACAGGCACCAGCCCTCGATCAATTCGGCGAACAGCGCTTCTGACCTGTATGCTGCCGCCCTGAAATCCGGTGTCATGGGTCAGAATCCTGATCAGAACGGGCAGACCACCAAAGAAGAATTCTTCAACCAGGACATCAAGGATCTCGGATATCTGCCAAACAAGGTGGTGCCGCAAATATCACCGTTTGAACTAAAACGGGGCTCCGTCATTCCGGCGACACTAATCACTGGACTGAACTCCGACCTGCCCGGCAGGATCACCGCACAGATCAGTCATAATGTCTATGACAGCGCCACGGGATATCGTCTGCTGATCCCAAAAGGTGCAAAATTATTCGGCCGCTATGACTCCAAGGTTGCCTTCGGCCAAGAGCGTGTTCTTGTCGTCTGGACCGACCTGATCTTTCCGAACGGTGCGACGCTCCAGATCGGCGGCATGGCCGGTACGGACGCGGAAGGCTATGGCGGCCTGAAGGACAACGTGGATCGGCATTTCTGGCGCACGTTCGGCTCAGCCGCACTCGTTGCACTCGTTGGCACGGGCATCGACATGTCGATGCCGGAAAGCTCGACGTTCGCGACTCAGGATACGGCATCGGATGCCTCACGCCGGAACTTCGCAGAAAGCTTCGGTCGGGTTGCCGAACAGACAATATCCAAACACCTGAATGTCCAGCCAACAATCAATATCCGGCCCGGATACACGTTTAATGTGCTCGTCGATCAGGATATCGTATTCCCATCGACATATCGTGGAAACTGATCTGCCGCGTATACGGGCTTAGCTGACATTATCGTGGCGAGACACAACGGTTTAAGAGCGTCACTGGAAGGCCATTTTCCTGCAATCTGATATTTTAGATTGAGGAGACTTGAACCTTCCTTCGGCCAGGATATTGCTGACTCTACGGATTCCGGGCTGGTTTTGCGCAGCGAAGGCAGCTGCGACAGCCGTTTCTGAACACATAACCGCAAGATTTGGGTTGTCAGCCAATGTCCAATCGTCTGCTGGCGCCTATGAGGCCATGGCGCAAAGGTCTTGCAAGTCGACTTGCCGGCATTCCGGAACAGCCGGGCCAGAAGATAGGAGAACAGTCCTTGGACGGAACGGTTCGCTCACTCATTGACATGCTGGAAGCAGCCCAAGACGAGGACATGATCAAGGGCGCGCTCAAAAGTTTTGCGCAGGCTTACGGTTACGATCGTTTCGCTTACCTTCAAACAGAGGGTCCGGAAATTCGGACATTCAACAGCTACCCTGAGCCTTGGGAGGTCATTTACCTCACAAGTCATTATTCCCGCATCGACCCTGTAGTGACGGAAGCAAAACGCAGACGGGATATCTTCTCCTGGACGGCAGACAACTGGCCAGCCCGTGGTGCCTCGGATCTTCGTCGCTTCCGCGACGAGGCTGTTGAACACGGCATTTGCTCCGGAGTCACCATTCCCGTCGAAGGCAGTTTCGGCTCCACCATGATGCTGACTTTTGCATCGTCCGAGCGAACGTTGGATGTGCCGCCCGCCCTCGACTCCAAAACTGCTCTTCAGGTCGTCTTGGCTGTCCACTATCGCCTGAAGATGATCGCGGCATCGACGGCAATCTCGCCAAAGCGCATGCTGTCGCCGCGGGAAACGCTCTGCGTATTGTGGGCTACGAAAGGAAAGGGGGCGCAGGAGACGGCCGTTCTCACGGGGATAAACGCAAGGACGGTTCAACATTATCTCGATAGAGCACGCGAAAAGTTCGATGCGAAAACGATCCCCCAGTTGGTGTTCATGGCGAAAGAGCGCGGGCTACTCTGACTTTGCGCCGTCGTCACCGATCGGCACCTCGGGAACGTAGCCGAGAGCGTCAATGATCTCGGAGAGTTCCTGCTGCTGCGCCTCTGACGTTTTCTGCCGTTCGAGGTATTCGTCTTGAAGAAACCGCAGTACGGAGACTGTGACTGTAGGGTCGTCATTCGCGCGCGTCCACTCGTCGTAGACGACTTCGTCCGCCGCAAGAAGGCGGCGATGTTCTTGAATCGCAGCGATTGCGAGCGGCTCCAGTTCCGACTTCCGCATCGAACGATAGTGGGGTGTCATCTTGTGTTTGTCGGTATCGAAGGGGCTACTCAAAGTCATTCCTCCACTTAGCCATCATCCCACGGCGTTTTGGCGCATTACATGATTTACGCCGTCACTGCACGACCTTCGTTGACGCGCGACCGTTTCCTTGGATCCGCGTCGTCGTAAACGATTTGATGCGAATGGTGATATCATGTACCGCAACGAATCGGAACGATCGTTCCTAGAGCTATTGTTCCGATTCTGGCTCCGCTACGTCATGGATCTCAAGGAGACCATGGCGATCAATCTGCGCCGGATCCGTCATGAGATGAACCTGACGCAGGAAGAATTAGCAGACCTCGCAGGGCTAAGCGCTCGTCATATCGGGGCGATCGAACGCGCCGATAAATCAGCCACCGTTACCGTGCTCGGGCAAATCTCCAGTGCGCTCGGTGTTGAGCCCGCCGAGCTCCTGACCAAACCGAGCTGACGCCGCAGCATTCGTCTTTGTGTTGCAGAAACGGCTTCTATCACCGACGGACGTCGAGACACCTTACGGCACGGACGATGTGGGTTATATGTTCTCTCTAAGGAGAACGATTATGGTTGTTACCTCGCGCGCGTACACCCCCGCTGAAGCGGCAGCTGTCAGCGAAGTTGCGGTCAAGTCGGTGCACAATGCCATCGACAAACGCATCATTGCCACGCCTCCTGTCGGCCGTGACCGTAGAATGCTTAACGATCAGGATTTGCTACAGCTGAAGCTATGGTATGGCGTCGGATCGATTCTCTCTGCCGAGCGGCGCAAACGTCTGTTCGATACGATCGATGAGAATCCCGAGGCTGATACTGTTAGGGCGGACGACTTTCTGATTATCGACGTTGCGCGGGCAAGAGAGCAACTCGCGGCCCGCGCTGAAGCGCTCAGAGAAGCCGAGCAGATGATACAGAAAGTCAAGGGCGTGATGGGTGGTGAGCCTGTCTTCAACAAGACGCGGGTCCCCGTTCGAACAATCGCTGCCATGAGAGCTCAGGGCGCCAGCACGCTGGAAATCGTCGAAGGTTATCCCTCGCTCACGGCCCGTATGATCGATCTTGCGGAAATCTGGGCTGCGGCGCACCCAGCCCGAGGACGGCCGCGCAAGCTTTCCGAGTTGGGTTTGAAGGTTAAATCCACGACGCGTTTGCCTCTTCGCCAGGTAAAAGCCACCGAACCCTCCGGCGCAAATTCGTGAAATTTCTGATCGATGAATGCCTTCATACGTCGCTCGTGGCGGTGGCAGGCGAACACGGCCACGATTGTTTCCATGTCAACTGGCTTGGATTGAGCGGAGAAGCGGACTGGGATCTTATGCCTCGGATCGTTGAGGAGGACTTTACGTTCGTCACGAACAATGCCCGTGCTTTCCGCAAGCTCTACGCCACGGAAACCTGCATGCTGGTCTTGTCATCATCGTGCCGCAGGTTCTTCCAGAACTTCAACGGCAGCTATTCGCCCTCACATTGCAGGATCTGGTTGAGCACGGGGAAATCGTCAATGAAGTGATTGAAGTCCGCCTCGATGGAAACGAGGCTGTCCTCACCCGCTATTCTCTCCCCGGCGAATGAGTCTTCGGCGCTTCACTTTCCGCCAATCCTTGAGAGGTCTACGCGCATTCCGGCGGCTCCCAAAGTCATATCCTTTGAGGGTTCGCCATCCACCTGCGATGGCGCCTCCGCGTCCACCCCCTCAATCGCGTCCTGTTTAACCGGCACGACCTGATTTGCGATCGCACCACCGGGGTCTTCCGCTTGAAACACCCCCACCCCTTCGAACTCACCCGTCCTCCAGGCATAGACAGCATCCTCGAATATCTGCGGAAAGACCTCATCGTCCTTGGGGTACCCATACCACTTGGCGACAATGCGGAGAATTTTCGCAAACATCCGGGTACCCACGCGCAGGTTCTCACACTTATCGACAAGTTCGACTGTCAGTTCTGAGGTATCTTTAACGCCGACACCTGCCGGAAACTGCGTTAAGCCGACGCGGACCACGGCTCGGCCAACATTCTCGCGGATGATGACGAGCGCTTCCTCCGCGGTTTTCGGCATGGGGACCAGGAACACGCGACTGCCGGATTTGACGGTAACGGTCAGCGGATCGGGCGCACCGACCACATCAACGAATTGCTCTACGATCGCAGGCTTCAATGAGGGGTCGGCGCATTGTTGGATCAAGGCAGCGTCCAGCATGAAGGCTCCGAAGTTCACGTGTTGAAGGAAATGACGAGGGGTTTAGCAAACAGGCGTGCCCAGGCAGCGACGCTCGCGCGCTGGATGTCAACGATCGACGTGCCCACCGTCCACCAGCCATTGCCGACAGCAAGAATGGTGTCAGGATCTTGCAGCATCGATTGCAGCACGGGCCAGACAATCAGTTGTTCGTAGCAAATGAGCGGCGCAATCCGCACGCCATTCAAATTAACGACGGGATTGGCAAAGACGTCTGCCCGCGCGCCGCCACCCTGACCAAACCAGGCGCGCCACGGCTGCCACATCGACCAGGGCACCGGCATGCGCTCCCGATAGAGGACCTCGCCGCCCCGGGCGGAGATCCCGACCAAGACATTGTCGTATCCGTCGTCGGTGATCACCGTCGCTCCGACGATTGCGGTTGCGGAGATGCCGTTGAGGTCCTGAACCCACAGCCGCGCAACCGTCGGCGTCCAAACGCCGAGCGTACTTTCCGGGAGGGCTACGAAGGTCGCTTCGTTGGAAGCGGCGTCTCGCACGATCCGGATCAGATCTCGATGACGTTGAAGCCCGGCTTCGCGCCCAAGCGATGAACCCAGATCAAGATCGACACCACTCCATCCATCCGGCAAGACCGGATCGTTCCAGATTACCGCCGACCAGAGCCATGCACCCGAAATCGCGATGAAGACGGAGGGCCAAATCCGAGTTACGAGACCCGTTAGTCCGGCCGTCATGGCGGCGATCCCCCACCATCCCCAGGAGGCAAAGAGGACGCCGGCGCTGGTGATCGGATGCGCCCAGCCGGTTATCCCAAATGGAGGAACCGCCATCAGCACGGCCGCAATGAGATAGCAGAACGGGCGCGCCCGCGCATTGGCAGTCCAAAGGATCGTATGCACCACAACAAAGCTCAATGATGCGCAAAGCCAGAGCAGCAGTCCCGGCGAGAGATCGGACTGGTAGAAGGCTACGACGCCCTGCGGCAGACCTCTCGATGCAGCAAGGAAATACCCGGCCGAAATCATCGCAGCGGTCTTTCGACTTGTGGACATCGACCACAGAACCGGGAACAGGAGCGAGACCGGCAGAAGCAAAACGACACCGCTCCATGCGATCCAGCCGGTCGCGACTGACAGTCCGACAAGCACCGCCGGCCGGGCGCGTTTATGGCGCATAGGTCCATACCTCCTTGGCCAGTCCGAGAATGCCGGATGCGGGAATGGGACCGAAGTACCGGGAGTCGAACGAGCCGATGAACGTCGAGTGGACAAAGACATGCCCAGCCGGGATGATACGGCCACTGAAGCGTTCCAGGGCACGATTCTCGCCATCGACCGATGAGACATTGGACCCTTGCACGGCGTGGCCCACGATCCAGACATCGGCACCAACCGCGACGTTCTGTCCTGCGACGCCAACGATCGTCTTGATGAAAGGTGCATAGCCTGCCGGGCAAAACCCGCGTCTCAGATATCCGCGCTCCCGCGCCTCGCGCATCGTTGCAGTCCCGGGTGGGCAGATGAACACAACATCGCCGACCGTGGCTGGCCGATCAAGCGGAACAATACGCCAGAGACCGAGCGGCTCGCTCGGTGTGAGATTAATCCGAAATCCGCCGATCCATCCCAATGTAAAAGCCGAGAGCGCACAGATGCAGGCAGTCACGACAATTGCTGCCGCTGTCTTCCGGGGAGATCGCGTTGCTGTTTGCTGTTTCACGAGGTCGCTCATTTTAGGAACAGTCCCTTGGCCTGGTTCTGGCGGAGGACTTGTCCCTGACTGACGCTCTCCGTCGCACGCTCATGGGCTGCGAGCTGCTGTATGGTCCGCATCGCGTTCCAAGACGACTGCACCTCAGATTTCTGGCCCGACGACATGCCCGATGTGATGGATTTGAACGCTTCACCGTTCGGCTCCTTGGCGGCAACACCGAGGAAGGCTCTTTCGCCAAACCGGTCGCGCACGGCCTTGGCGAACCCTTCGAGTTCCGCCTTCACCATTTTGTCGGCAAGGGTGAATTCGAGGCCAGCGGGAAGGTCATTGCGATCGATCGCATCACGAAACCGCTCAAGAGTATGTTTGGCGGATGGCGAAAGTGCCGGAATGTCGATCGACACCTTGAGACGAATTGCCCGTTCTTCGGCATCATATTTCCGCTCGGCCTCCGCCCGCGTTTGCAGATAACGCTCGATGTTTCGGGAAAGGGCCGGTGCATTGACCAGTGCGGTATCGCGCTCCTGCTTCTCCGCACGCCCGGCGAGGAGACCGGTCTTACCCTTCAGCGCGCCAAAGATCTCCGGTTGACTGGTGATCGTTGCCAAAGTCGATGTCGCCGCCGATTTGTCTTTTAGCATGGCATCGACATTGATCGCTTTAAAGGCACTCTCCGGATGCGCATAGACGAGATGGAACCGGGTCGTGACGGCCTGCCATTGCTTCTTCAGCGCAGGATCGGCGGCAAGCCGGTCCTCGACGCTCTGCTCCAGCGATTTCTGGAATGTGGTGATGCCCGATACCATCGGTTTCGTCTCCATCATGGGGTTGGGGATCGCGGGTTTGGTGGTGTGCTTTAACCCAATCTTCGCGCCGACCGCGGTGAGACGGCTTGCGAGATCGACGAGCTTTTGCTTCTGTCGGACGGTCCACTCCAGACGATCGCGGACAATGGTACGGGCGACATTGACGAGATGCAGACCGCGCGCATCGGCGAACCGCAAGGCGGCGCGATAGAAGGCGCCCTTCTCGTAGTCGAGCGTCGTTTCCTTCGAATTCTTGCGCGACAGAAGCGCGGTCAGCCCGCCCGCCTTGGCGAAAGATCTGGCGCCGTAATAGACGGCGAGATCTTCGCGGTGCCGGGTCATCGCCACATAGGTCAGGTGCCGATCGAGCGACAGGGAAGCCAGCACCTTGACCCGGTCGACGGTCGCACCCTGACTCTTGTGGATGGTGGTGGCATAGCCGTGATCGACATTATTATAGAAGCGCTGTTCGACCGTGATCTGACGGCTCTGATCGCCATCGCCGATCTCGGCAACAATGCGACCAGGCACTGCCTCGACGACCTTGGCCAGCATGCCGTTCTTGACGCCGAGCGAGCCCTCATTCTTGAGGAAGACGATCTGGTCGCCGGCGGCAAAATGACGATGGCCGTCCTCTGTCCTGAAGGCATGGCCATCTTCGATAATCCCGCGCTCGACCAGTTTGGCACGGGCGAGCGTGTTCAACATCCGGACATCGCGGCGAAGATGGGCCAGGATCAGCATCGTCTTCGCTGGATCGTAGTCCCGGTTCCAATCGGCGATCAGGTTATCGACGGCTTCGGCCTTGAGGGTCGAACCCATCATTCGGCCTTCGGCGGCGTAAGAGGCGATCGCCTTGGCAATATTGCCACGAGCGAGATCGAGGGAGGCATCGCGCATCCACTGCTCATGTTGGCGATAGATGGTTTCGAGCTCGGCGTAACCAATGCGCTCAGTGATGGCACGGAAGGCAGCACCAGCTTCGATCGGCTGAAGCTGTTCAGGATCGCCCACCAAGACAAGCTTTGCGCCGCTCACCGTCACCGCTTCCACGAGAAGCGCCATTTGCTTCGACGACACCATGCCAGCCTCGTCCAGCACGAAGATCGTCTTGTCATCAAGCTGGTTCCGGCCCCGTTCCCAACGCAGCTCCCAAGACGACAATGTGCGCGAGGCGATCCCCGCCTCTTTCTCCAGTCCTTCGGCTGCTTTACCTGCCAATGCGCCGCCGACGACGCGGTAGCCAGCGGTCTCCCAGACCTCGCGTGCCGCCGTCATCATGGTCGTCTTGCCAGAACCGGCGCGGCCGATCACGGCAGCGATCCGCGCGTTCCCCGCGACATGGCGGACCGCAACCTTCTGCTCGTCCGACAGACGCGCGTGGCGTGCGAACGTCGCATCGAACACGGCGCCTTGAACACCGTGAGAGGACCTGCTGTCGAGCCAAACCGCGCGGTTTGCCATCTCGGCTTCGAGCCGGATCATGTCGCGCGTCGTATACCGCGCCGTCACCCGCATGCCGCTCGTAAAATCGAGCCGCTCCCTGTCGAGCCGCAAGACGTCCGGGTCCTGCATGATGCGAGCCATCAGGCTCTGAAACAGACCCGCATTGTCGATGTATCGATGCAGGACCTTGGCGACATCCCTGGTCTCGAAGACGCTCTTCTCCCGGGTGATGAGGTCGAGCACGATCGACGGCCTGCGCTGGATCCGCCGCGCATTTTCCGCGCGCCGCTCTTCCTGCAGTTCGATCCGCTCCAGCGTTGGCGACGGCATCGATGACGAATCGGAAGCCTGTGTAGGCTTGCGGTCAATCGCCGTTGCGCCAACGCCAATATGGGTAGTGGGCACGAGCTCGATACCTTGCTTTTCGAAGGAACGGCCATCGATGCGAATGTCGAGCCCGGCAAGGGCAAGATGCTTGTTCTGGACGGCAAACCAGCCGCCGCGGAAAGCATTGAAATCGTCGGCGCTCCCTGCCCAAAGCTCATAGACGATCTTGCCAGCATCATTGCGCAGCGGCTTTCCGTCGGGGCCGACGACAGCGACCTTCTTGGCGCCAAACCCGTCCTCGGTCAGCGGACGCAGGGTCGTCATCAGATGCACATGCGGATTGCCGGGCGCGTCATGATAGACCCAGTCGGCCACCATCCCCTTCGACGTGATGTGATCGGCGATGAAGTCGCGCATCAGCTCGATGTTCTGGGCGGCCGAGAGCTCGAGCGGCAGGGCGATGGTGACGTCCTTGGCGAGTTGCGCGTCAGACCGTTTCTCGAAATCCTCCACCTTGTTCCAAAAGGCCTCCGAGGCACCGGCGACGGAGCGATCGGCGATCATCGAGCGCAGCCAGTCCGGCGCATCATCCGGTATAACGAACTCCTCGTGGAGGAGCCCCTGCTTCCGGCTGTAGTCAATCGAGCGCGCCTCCCGCTCGAACTCCATCTTGGCGCAGTGCCGGTAGGCCGCCGACAGCACCGCGCTGCGGCCGGAACCGCGGGCGACGATGCTAACTGAGAAATGCGGGACGGCCACGGCGGAATTCCTTCTTAGGTGCGAATGAAATCAACAGCTTGTTCGCAAGAAGCGGCCCCGCCAGGGCACTGACAGCAGGGCGTCGCGATAGCGACGTATAATTGCGCCCTTGGAAGCCGTCCTTGCGAACGGCTGGGATCATTCATCAAAGCATCGCCCTTGGCGATTGTAGGATTCACAGTAGTGCGTTCCGCGTTCCGCTCTGGAATTCTCACCGCGAAAGACGCGTTCTCTCGGCAAGGAGACAATCGGAAATGAAGAAACCATCCTCGAAAATCCGCGAAGAAATCGCCAGGCTGCAGGACCAGCTAAAGCATGCGGAGACACGGGAAGCCGAGCGGATTGGACGCATCGCCCTCAAATCAGGTCTTGGCGATTTCGACATCGACGAGACGGAGCTGCAGGCAGCCTTCGAGGACGTGGCCAAAAGGTTTCGACAGAACCAGGGATCGGACAAGAGCAGATCGACCGGGAAGGAGAGGGGAGGCGCAAGCACCCCTCCCGCGGAAACGGCGCCCGTCTCGCCTGGTGCGGCTCAGGGCAGCAGTAGCGAGGCTTGAGCGCATGAGTCGGAACGTCACATCGGAAGCACGCAAGAAGGACACGCGCGAAAAGATCGCGCTTGGAGGTCTGATCGTCAAAGCTGGGCTTCGCTACGAAAAGCGCGCGCTGTTGCTGGGCGCGCTCATCGACCTTGATCGCCGCCTCAAGTCTGACGACAACGAGCGGGCACGTCTGACGTCTATCGGCGCGGAGGCCTTCGGCAATGACGGGCACTAGGTTCGTACTCCTCATCATGCCGGTCGTGTTGATGCTCGTCATCACCCTTAGCCTGACCGGGATGGAAACCTGGCTTGCGGGCTTCGGCAAGACGGAGGCAGCAAGGCTTACCCTTGGGCGTGCCGGCATCGCGGGGCCGTATGTCGCCGCTGCGGCGATTGGGGTGGTGTTCCTGTTTGCCTCGGCCGGATCAATGAACATCCGTTTTACCGGGTGGGGCGTCGTTGCCGGCTGTGCCGTGGTGATGCTGATAGCCGCGCTGCGTGAGGGAGCCCGACTTGCAGCGTTCGCCGAAAACCTGCCATCAGGCCAATCCGTGACCGCTTTCCTCGACCCGGCCACGGTGATCGGCGCTGCCGCCGCCCTGATCGTCGGCTGTTTCGCGATGCGCGTCGGTGTCATTGGCAATGCAGCCTTCGCACGATCCGAGCCGAAGCGCATCAGGGGCAAACGCGCCCTGCACGGCGAGGCCGATTGGATGAAACTGAACGATGCCGCAAAGCTGTTTCCCGAGGGGGGCGGCATCGTCATCGGCGAGCGCTACCGCGTCGATCGGGACAGCACCGCGGCCGTGTCGTTTCGCGCCGACAGTCCCGAGACCTGGGGGGCGGGTGGCAGGTCGCCACTGCTTTGCTTCGATGGTTCGTTCGGCTCGTCGCATGGGGTCGTCTTTGCCGGTTCCGGGGGTTTCAAGACGACGTCCGTGACGATCCCGACGGCGCTGAAATGGGGCGGGTCACTGGTCGTCCTCGACCCGTCGAACGAAGTCGCACCCATGGTCGCGGATCACCGTGGCAAGGCCGGACGGGATGTCCATATCCTCGATCCGAAAATTCCCGGCGCAGGCTTGAACGTGCTCGACTGGATTGGTCGTCACGGCGGCAGCAAGGAGGAGGATATCGCAGCCGTCGCGTCCTGGATCATGAGCGACAGTGGCCGGGCAACCGGCGTGCGCGACGACTTCTTCCGGGCATCCGGCCTGCAGTTGCTGACCGCCATGATTGCCGATGTCTGCCTGTCGGGACACACGGAAGCGAAGGATCAGACGCTGCGCCAGGTTCGCCAGAACCTCGCAGAGCCGGAGCCGAAACTGCGCGAACGGCTGGAAAAGATCCATGCCAATTCGAAATCGGACTTCGTGAAGGAAAACGTTGCGGCCTTCGTCAACATGACTCCGGAGACATTCAGCGGCGTCTATGCCAATGCGGTGAAGGAAACCCACTGGTTATCCTATCCCAACTACGCAGCACTCGTGTCGGGATCGAGTTTCTCGACCGAAGATATCGCCAACGATACGGTCGATGTCTTCATCAACATCGACCTCAGGACACTGGAGACCCATTCGGGGCTGGCGCGCGTCATTATCGGTTCTTTCCTGAACGCGATCTACAATCGAGATGGAGTTATGAAAGGCCGAGCGCTTTTCCTGCTCGATGAGGCCGCGCGGCTCGGCTACTTGCGAATCCTTGAGACCGCGCGGGATGCCGGGCGCAAATATGGCATCACGCTGACGCTGATCTTCCAGTCGATCGGACAGATGCGCGAAACCTATGGCGGTCGCGATGCGTCGAGCAAATGGTTCGAGAGCGTGAGCTGGATCAGCTTTTCGGCCATCAACGATCCGGAGACCGCCGATTACATCTCAAGGCGCTGCGGGATGACGACCGTGGAGATCGATCAGGTCAGCCGCAGCTTCCAGTCGAAGGGTTCCTCTCGGACACGATCGAAGCTCTTGGCGAGCCGGCCGTTGATCCAGCCGCATGAAGTTCTGCGCATGCGGGCTGACGAACAGATCGTTTTTACCGCCGGCAATCCGCCGCTTCGATGCGGTCGTTCTATCTGGTTTCGCCGTGACGACATGAAAAGCTGTGTCGGTCAGAACCGGTTCCATCCTGGGGCGACTGCGCCGATATCCGCATCGGCGCCAACGAGAACAAAATAAACATGACACACAGGATCAGATGGTGCGAAGGCGCGAAAAATACCGGTGTGGCGATGTTAGTCGCGATCGCATTCGGTGCGGCGTATACAGGTTTGGGCGTCGATCTTGGTGTTGCCGCTTCGACTGTGATGGCTTCGCCGCCTGCGCCGGACAGGTTGTCGGCCCAGTTCTCGCTCTGTGGGGAAAGCCGTCGGGTGAACTGCGTTGTCGATGGCGATACGTTCTGGTTTCAGCCAAAGAAAATCCGCATTGCCGACATCGATGCGCCGGAACTCACCCCACCTCGATGCGAAGCCGAGCGCGCGAAAGGGATGGCAGCGAAGCGACGGCTCCTTGCTCTTCTCAACGCCGGAACATTCTCGATTGTCTCCAATGGCAGAAAGGAGGATCGGTACGGTCGAGAGCTGAGAACCGTCACAAGGAATGGCCTCTCGATTGGGGACATTCTGGTGGCGGAGCGTCTCGCGCGCCGATGGGATGGTGGACGGCAACCTTGGTGCGACTGAACCCATCGGCGGCGCCTTGATATCGTTCCGTGTCGCAGTCGGATGTGTGCATGCACGGCGCTCGCATCGTGCAGTTTCTCATCGCTTGTATTTCGCCAAGTCGGGCAAGCGATCACTCGTTGCGCTCTCTCGACTGCGAGAGGATCGTCACCGAATGGCCGAAACCGCATTGCGGGTTCCGTGAGCACAGCGAGGAGAGCCGTGCGTCAAAGTCGTCTTGCCTGAACACGGGACTTTGATTGCATCACAACAATGAATCAATTGGTCCAGAGTGATTCAAAAGTCTCGTTGGACGGGTAATGCAGCATCGGCGAATCTATCGGCATGCTCAAACAGCCCTACCATATCTATATCGAGCGGACTGACCAGATGAAGAACATGGCCCGCTTCTATGCCATGGAAATCTCCACGACACTGTTCGGAGAGCCCTGTCTCACGCGTCGCTGGGGCAGGATTGGAGCGTCGGGTCAAAGCATGGTCCATCATTTCGAAAACGAACAGGATGCTGTCGTGCTCTTTCTCCAAATTACACGGCACAAAAGAGCGCGTGGCTACCGGCCGAGATCAGCAGTGTCTGCGCGTTAAAGTCCGGCTACAATAAACAGCGCGGACAAACCACGATTGCCTGATCCTCAAGCCCTTTTAAGAGCAGCAAGGTCGCCATTTTCAAAGAACGCCAGGTTCGCCTCGATTTTTTCAACTGGCCAATCCCACCAAGCGATATCGAGAAGCGCGCTGATGATCTCGTCGCTAAAGCGCATGCGGATGACCTTGGCCGGGTTCCCGCCAACAACGGTATAGGGTGGAACGTCACGAGCAACGAGCGACCTGGCAGCAACGATCGCGCCTGCGCCGGTTTGCACACCGGGCATGATCGCTGCGTCATGCCCAATCCATACGTCGTTCCCGACCACCGTATCCTTCACCGGCAGATCTTCATACCCGAATGTCTCGGGTTTGAAGATGCGGAATGGATAGGTCGTGAAGCCCGTCATCGGATGGTTGGCTGAACTTGTGATAAAATAACTGCCCCGAGCGATCTGGACAAATTTCCCGATGACCAGCTTCTCGCGGACACCGTGACCCAGATAGGGTGCTAGGACTTCGGCCGTGTCCTACGGCTTCCCGGAATGCGTGAAATAGCTGTAGTCGCCGATCCCCATGCGTGGATGGCTGACAACGTTTTTCAGGTAGACGGTGTCGCGATAAAGCGTTCCGTCCGGCAGGGTGATGGGATGACTTGCATTTACATTGAGAAGAGGCATCAAAATACCGTTCAGAACGAAACAAGTGGAGTTGGATAACCCATGCTAGTCGCCGACTGGGAGGGAATCCATCGCGTCACCCCATTGCTTTCATGAATAGTCTAAATGGCGATGTTTCCGGATGATGCCGCCCTCAGAAGGGCGGCTCGGCATCCACCCTTCCGTCCTGCTCCGCCGTGATGATTGCCAACTCGGCTTGAGCCAGGTCCAGCTCGGCCTGGATCTCACGGCTCTCCGCAGCGTCGCATGCGTTGTTGAACTCGGCGCGCAATTCTTCGATGTGCTGTTCGATCGTCATCGTCTCATCTCCTTGAGGTTGTGAAAGACAACTTCGTAGGACGGGGCGGGATGGCGGGGTCAGGGATCGCGGATTCGACCGCCAGCGGCGGCAAGTGGGGGAGCCGATTTTGTTGCGCAGCGGCAAAATTGGGGGAACCGCTCGTCTTTGACGCCGTCATTCCGGCCCGGCATCCTCGACCGGTCTAAGCAGCGCTCCCCCGTTTCCATATGCCACCCTGAAAGCCGAAGGCGGGCTCGACGCCCGTCTCCGGCTTCACAATCTGACAGGAGAAGGCCCCGCCCGATGGGCGGAGCCTCGATGTCTCAGTCTCGGTTCTGGCGGGACCAGATCAACTGGTAGTCATCCTCGCCCTCGACTTCGGTCAGGGTTGCGTAGATCGGAGCCGGGAAGCTCGGGTCGTCCAGCTTGACTGAGAGGTAGTCGCGGTCGGTTTGCTCGGAGCGCTTCTGCCAGGCGGCGCCCAGTTCGACGGCGCCGGCGTAGATGCGGAACTGCGGACCCTTATCGGAGGGGTTCTCAACACGGGCGATGCGGGCCCTGACGTTGAGGGCGAGGGTGCGGATCGAGCCTGCGAAACCGGTTTCCGTGGAGGTGAAAGTGCCGATGGTCGCCATGGTGGTGTTCCTTTGCTGTGTCTCGGGCCGCACCATTGCGGCCTCGATGGCAGTCGCAAAGATCGGGGACGATCGGACCGCACCCGCCGGGGTCCCGTCGCGCCTCACGCGATGGGGTGGCACAGGGCTGAAATGCAATGGAGGGCGGGCGGGAGAAACTTTGTTGGCGCGCGAGGAATGCGAACGCAGTTCGCAGGGGAAGAAAGTTGCGGAGGCCGTTGCGGGACACCGATCGAGGCGCAGCCGCTCTCCGGTCAGACATGCCCCATCGAGCTCGCACATGGAGCGCCAGAAGCAGGGGTGAAAGGACATCGCTATGGCGTCGCAGTACAGACCATCCATCATGAACGGCAAGACAGGGCCAATTCCTCGACGTGAACCAATCTACGGCTCCCGAACTCATCCACAGAACCTCGCCAGCAGCGGTCCTCTCCGAACATCTGCCGGTACAGGGCTGGCACCATGGACAAAAGTACGTATCCAATTTCGCCAGCTTATCCGTTAGGAGCAGGCTGCGCACCCCGGCCGACCTCCGATCAACGCACCGCATCGAGCGTGGCTGATGGATTTCCGATCTCCGACCCCGCACAGGCCCTCGCACTCGTTTGGCCACAGATCGAGCTGTCCGTGATCCGCGGCGGTCGACAGGTCCACTTCGTCGAGTGGCACGCCCGATCGATGCAGGTAGACCTCGCCTCGGATGCCGCGCAGGCCGGTCCGGATCGTCCGATCGACCGCCACGGCGTCAAGCCAGGTCCCGGGGTCCTCATCACGCATCCTGCGCCAGACGGCATAGGAATGGAAAGGGCATCCGATGCAGGCGCTTTTCGGGGGACGGGGATAGCCGTGACGATCAAGCCAGCGCAAGCAGTCGTGCCGGGTCATGCGCTGCTGGATGAGCGGCCAGCGGTTGAACTGCCACGCCTCGCGTGACGGCTTCCTGCACACGACCTCGTCGAGCGAGATGCCGAACCATTGCTCGACGACCGGATGACGAGGAGACCGTCGACGCGTCAGTCCGGCAAGTGCGCGGACTTTTCGACGGATGGGAACGATTTTGTCGGCGCCCTTGCATTGTCGCCGGATCATGCCGGTCTCGATCCTCTCGGAGGCGGTCACTCGTGTGGAGACCGGAACGAGATGGCCATCCTCGTCCTCGTCAAAGATCGGCACTGTGGCCCCCGCCGGCGTCACGGTTCGCGTCAACGCCGGGATGGAGGCCCAGCGCCGTCCTTTGGCAGCCTCCAGAAGATTGTCGCGGATATTTCCCGCCGACACGATATGGACGGGAAACGGCAGGACATTGGGCGACATCAGCCAGGCGAGGTGGTCGTAAACCGCCGTCGGTTCCCAGCCGGTGTCGGCAAAGATGGCGCAGTCGGGTATTGGCCCGACCTCGCCATGCGCCGCCATCAAGGCCAGTGTCGTCGATTGAACACCGGCGCCGAGGTTTAGGATCCGCAAGGAAGGAGGAGGCGACGCCAGTGCGCCCGCTTCCTTTCGGGTGAAGATCGGAGGCTCGATCATCATGCCGCCTCCCACTCGTCTCGTGCTGCAGTCTGAAGCCCATGCAGTAATGCAACGGCCCTTTGCGCATGTGCCGCCGCTTGGAAGATGGCACGCTTGTCGTCCGACAGGACGTGCAACCAGGACTGCAAATAGGAGGCGTGATCGGGTCGCGGCTCCAGTTCCGGAGCGATGCCGAGATCGGCGCAAAGGAAGCAGCTGCCGAGTTCGGCGATCAGCTCTTCACGCGCACGTTCGCTTTTATCTTTGGCGTAACGGCTGAGAACGCGGCCGACACGGGCAGGATGCGCCGTCCAGTGCGTGGCTTCATGGCTGAGCGTCGCCACGTAGCCAGTGGCATCCCGGAACGTCTCGAACGGCGGCATCTGGATATGGTCCGATACCGGTGCATAGTAGGCCTGGCTGCCGCCGTGCCGGATCACGGCACCCGTGTTGCGGAAGAAGCGGTCGGCTTGGTCGATCCGCTCTACCCGGTCGAGAAGAGGTACCAGCTGCTCATAATAGCGATCGGGCAGTCCATCGATTTGTTCGATGTTAAACACCGAGTAGGCTTTGAGGAATGGAATTTCGCGGTCGACCTCGTTTCCGTGCCCGTCGCTTTCGGACTTGGTGAAGCGGCTGGCGAAGACGACCGTCGAGCCGGTTTCGCCCTTGCGCACCGAAGCCCCAAGCTCGAGGGCCTGTTTGAACTTCATCCCACATCGGCGACGAGAATCCTCGTGCTATTCCTTCCGACCAGAGAAGCAGCACGTTCATGCCGGAATAGGGCAGGCGGTTGTGCCGCAGTGGCTGGGTAATGCGCGCTTGCGTGTTTGCCACGCTCCATGGCTTCATCCAGGAGCGAACGCCCAGCTCAAGATCGGCAACGATCCGGTCAGTAATCCGGGTATAGATGTCGTTACGGTCTCCTATCGATTTCCTGCTCATCTTCGTCTCTCCTTCTTGTCTGACCGCGCCGATCGCGGTCCGTCACGGAGGTCCGAAAGCAGGAGGCAAAGGCTGCTGGTGCACCCAGAGGGCCGGAACGAAGAGGAGGACGGCGAAGCCGTTGCGCGGGTAAGCCGGCTCCTGCAGGACCACCGGCCGGGACGGGCCGCAGATTCGCCAGCAATTCCCTTGTTCAGCTTTCGACATGGAAAAAGGCCGGTCCCAGCGGCCTTGAAACGACCAGCCGCCGGTTCAGACCTCAACGAACACGAAGGGCACGCAGGCACGGGCTCGCGACCTGCATCCGACGAACCGATGATGAAACACTTGGCTGACATCAGCATATGCTCGTTCCGACGCCGCATACAAAGCCGCCCCTGGGAACGCTTTAGGATCCGCCTCACGCCGCCCGCCGCAAACCGCTCATGTCGAGCTTTGACCGGATGACCGCGATGGCACGGTCCTGGCGTTCGAGCTTGCGGACAAGCGCCTCGATCTCACCGCGCCGCATGAAGGCGAGGGTCTCGATATAGCTTTGGAAGAGCATTTCATCGGACCGCGTCCAACGGGCACCGGATCGCTTGTGGCTGCGATTGCTGGCCTTGGCCTTCTCTGTGACCGTGAGACGCTCGGCTCGTCCCTCGATCTGCCGCTGTACGCGATCGAGGTGATGGGAAGTCTCGCGCCGGGCAGCCTCCTTACGCGCCAGCAGATTTTGAGGGCTGGCGGCGGTCATGGCCTCGTCCTTAGGCGCTGCCAGCCGAGGAAATCGGACGGACCATCACAGACGGTGTGCCGCTGCTCATCGATAACGAGCCCGAAACGGCCGCGCGTCTCGTATTCCGTGCCCGGAACCAGAAAGCGTCGGTCCTCGTCTTAGGCGGTGCCGGCTCTGTTGCGCCATGCCACAGCTTCAACAATTCCTGCGTGGTGGCTGGACCGTATGGCGGAGGTCACCACCCAGTCATCAACGTGCGAGAAGTCGGAACTTGCGGATCTGGCGCACGGGCAGGGCAATTGCCACGGCGATGGCTTCCTCGGTCCAGCCGAGTGCCGCCAGGCGTTCGATGCCGCGCCACTGGTCGACAGGGTTGAGCGGCTCGCGGGCAATGTTCTCGATCATCGAGCGCATCGCGCCGTTGTCATTTGCCGCATCAACGACAAGGACGTCGATCTCCTCCAGACCTGCAGCAATCGCCTGCTTCACGCGGCGATGACCGGCCTGAATGATATAGCCGTTTCCGCCGTCGAGTTCGGGCGAGATGACCGGCGGCTGGATGATGCCGACGGCTTTCACCGTTGCCAGCAGCAACGCATCCGACTGCGGCGATGATTTCGAGCGGCGCGCATCCTCGGGATTTTCTTTCAGCGAACGCGGATCGACCTTGATGACTTCCATGGGAAAACTCCCTTGAGGGGTTTGAGAACCGGCCAGGCGCCAGTCCTTCCTGTCTTCATTCTTTCCGAAGACATCCTCCGAACCGCGGGGCGGACAGGACGGCGCAACTGTCAGCGAGCGTGCCTGCCGCGAAGCACGAGCGGGGCTCACAGCCCTGCGAGGACGAATGGCCGGGATGCGCAGGTGACGGTTGAGCGCCAGCGGCGGCGGCCAATTCGATCTGCGAGAAGTTCTCTCTTCCGTCTTTTATTTCGCCTTTCAATTTCATTTCGGCGCTTCTGGCTTCGCGGCCCTGCCACGATGAACGAAACAAACACCTTTTATCACCCATTCTGTTGCGGTATTGTGGGCTATAATTTGGGGTTTATCGCTTATGGCATGGAACTGGGAGCTGGAGGCGTGGCCGGATTTCGAATGGAATCCAGAGCATCTGAGGACCAGAGAGCGGGCATTCATGGAGAATGCGGCGATCGCCGTCGGTGCCATCCGTCATCTCGAGAAAGACGACCGCGAAGAGATCGTGATCGAACTGCTCAGCGCCGATGCTTTGAGCACGTCGGCCATCGAGGGGGAAGTGCTCGATCGCGACAGCGTGCAATCCTCCTTGCGGCGGCAGCTGGGAATGTCCGCAGCTGCTTTCCGCAGTAGGCCTGCAGAGGCAGGCATTGCGGAAATGATGGCTGATCTCTACCGCCACCCCCTTGACCCCATCACCGAGGCGCGCCTTTTCGAATGGCACCGGATGGTCATGAACGGCCGCCGGGATATCGCGGATATCGGACACTATCGTCGCCACGGAGAGCCGATGCAGATCGTCTCAGGCGCTTTCGGGCGCCAGCGTGTACACTTCGAAGCGCCGCCCTCCGATCGCCTGTCGACCGAGATGGGCAGGCTTCTCGAATGGCTTGAACGGACATATCCAGAAGGGTCAGACCCGCTTGGCGCCCTAACCCGTGCCGGCATCGCCCATCTGTGGTTCGAGAGCATTCACCCTTTCGAGGATGGCAACGGTCGTATCGGCCGTGCCATCGCCGAAAGCGCGCTTGCTCGTGCGATAACCACGCCAACTTTCAGCGCGTTGTCGAAATCGCTGCTGAAGCACCGCAAAGATTATTATGCCATGCTGGAGGCCGCGAGCACCACGCTTGTGATCGATGACTGGCTCTTATGGTTCGCGGACCGGGCGCTTGAAGCCCAGAAATCCGCGGACGATCTGGTTCGCTTCCTGATCGAAAAGACGCGCCTCATGGACAGGCTTCGTGGTGTGATGAACGAACGACAGGAGAAAGTCTTGCTGCGCATGCTGGCCGAAGGGCCAGATGGTTTCACCGGCGGCTTGAGCGCCGGAAACTACGCAACCATCACCGGCGCTCCGCCCTCGACGGTCACCCGCGACCTTTCCGATCTCGTCGAGATGGGCGCGCTTCTGCGAACCGGTGAGCGCAAGGCGACGCGCTACCGGCTGAAGATCGCAATCGATCCAGAGGCGACCTGATCGAGGCATTTTATCGAAGTGGGTTAGGCCGCGACCTCATGCGGCTCGGTGTCGTCGCGCGCGGATTTCGTGAAGGCATCCTCGACCTCTGCCAACGTCTGGCGCTTCTCGGCCAGTTCGTCGGAAAACGCAAAACTGCCGCCTTCCCGAGACCGATAGGACACGAGGCGACGACGGACTTCCTCGAGTCGATGACGATAGCTGTCGCGCTTCTCCTGGAAACTGTCAAGCGCGTGCTCGAGCCGGGAGATCGCCCCGAGAGGCGTCACGGTCACCGCCAGATCGACCTCGTAGTCGGCGCCAATGCACTGAAGGACCGTAGTATAGTAGTATCCGTCGTTTCTATCGGAACGCTCGCCATCATAGACGAGATCGAAGCTGCCAATTGTAGCGAGGTGGAATACACCAACGTGCTGCAGTTGAACGAGGACCTGACGGCGGACGGCAGCTGATCGTCGTCATGCGCGGCACGCAGGCGCTCCAGCCGGGCGATATCGGCTTCGAGACCGGCCTTTTGCATCAACCGCAAGTGCTCGACGGCGGAGCGGACGGACAGGTCGCAATAGCTGTGGAAGTGACGGATGGCACCATCGATGGGCAAAGTGAAGAACACCGATGTCACCGAGCCTGTCAGATACTCGCGCATGGCGAAGATCGATCCCCGGGTCCAGAGCGGAGGGAGGATATCGAACATATAGTCGTTCTCGACATCCGTGATCTCAAACTATTCACCGGCATACAGGGGACAAGCGTCGCCGGCCCATGGGTCCGGCCGCTGGGCGTGACGGTCGAACATGCGGAACATTTGCTGGCGCGTCGCCACGCCCTGAAAGACCTTGCGGGTTTTGGGAGAGGTGTTCATTTCGGCTCCTTGAGAGACGTCCGGACCGAAGCGAGCACCGTCGGTCACGACCATGCTTATCTGTTCAATCCTCCATGACCTCTCCCGGGCCGCCGGCATCGTGTCCGCCCGGGTCAAGGGCCGGCAAGGCCGGGCGAAGCCTCCCTTGATGCGGGCGGCGCGAATGCGGCACGTTGTTCTTTTCCGTCTCTTTCTTCCTTCTTTCCTCCTCCTGATGTTTCAGCACCTCATTCCAGTCGTCCGCCGGCGGTCGCAGACGCGACCAGTTGCAACCAGCTTCTTCTGCCAACTCCCGAAGTCGGTGCGCATAGGCCTCGCCCTGTTGGTTGGCATCGGTTGAAGCGACCAGTTGCACGTCTTGGTGACGAGCCAGATGTCGCAGCGCTAAATCCGTGTTCGGCGACCACCCGCCGCCCGTGCTGAGATACAGAGTGCCTTTTCGCATCCCTTCGATCGCAGCGAGGCTCATGGCGTCGATGGCGGCTTCCGTTACACAGAGCCGTTGCGCGTCGGATGGGCCGAGCCGGAATAGGACCTTCGCACCGCCGGTCGCAAAGCCCCGCCAGTCCGGGCCGCGTTCTTCCCAGCCACAGATGTTGCCGTCATCTTCAACATGGCCGGCCCACATGCTTCCATGAGGCCCCTCCCGAAGTACACCCTGTCTGATGGCACCCTTCAGAATTCGGGCTGGTATGAAGCGCGTGAACCGCAGGTAACGCCAGGTATCCGATGCTGGCCAAGGATCCCTGCGCGAGATCCATCGATCATTGATCGTTCCAGTCGCCGAGCTTGTTGCTGGTGCTTTCGCCCAGTCGGCCTCGACCGACTGGAAGCCGATGAGACCTGCAACACGGTTAAAAGCCTCGATGAAGCCACCACCATGGAGGTGCGTTACAAGCGAGAACACGTCGCCCTTGCCGTCGCCAAGGGGATCGAACCAGCCCCGATCTTCGTGGGTGACGATGACGATCGCACCGCCACGGCGGTATTTCACAGCGCGACGGGTGCTCTCCTTTACATCGATTGCAAAGCCCGAAGTTTCCAGAACGGCTCCGCATCCGACCCGCTCGCGGATCTCTTCAATATCTTTTCGCTTCATCTTTTCCCCGATCGCCCGGCGATCGTCCTTCCCGATTTTTTTTCCGCACTCTTCGCGGACACCTTTCCGTCCGGCGCGAAGAGCAAAGGCGGCAAGGGCGCGGTTGGCAATTGATGAATCCTGCAAAGGATTCGACAGCCGCGGCGAAGCTTCCCTTGCCACCGCTCGCTCGCAATCGGCAGCCGGGACGACGATGGCGGCTAATGACCCGCTCAGGGATGAAATTCATGTATGACCTTGAGGCCGTCGTCTGCGTCGATCTCGTCGGAGGGTAGGACGCCGTACTCACTGTCGACTGCAAAAACGGTGACCGGGACCATAAGATCACGGGAAAGTTGAAAGGCGCGGGACTGTGCGAGGGAAAGATCGTGCGACATCGTGATCGGCTCCACTCGGGAGCGGGCCAACTCCCGCTCGATGGCTCCAAAAAGGCCCTGAGACGGGCGCGATCATCGCGCGGGCAACGCCAAGAGGCCGCAGCGAGGCTGCGGACCCTTCACGGGTTGATTGTCGAAGATCCGAATCTGGGTCAGGACGCCATTTAAGAGAAGCGGCGTTGGCCAGGGCTGGAATTTCAGTTCACATGACGCAACGGCGTCTCGCTTGGTGCCTTTCCAGCTGCATTCCAAAAATTTCTTATGAAGCATCGTCTTCGACGGAGACAGACTGTCGATGGCCTCATTCACGCGAAGACGTAGGTTGCCAAACAAGCGGAATGACGAAGATGCGTATCGCGCTGAACGATTACCTCCAGAAACACGATGACAAATGTCTCCCGCAAAAAGAGAATTCGCTTGCCGGCCGTTGTGGACCTATCCTTATGTCTGCGACATTTAACTCTCTGGTCTGTCGATGAGGTGAATGTCGTAGCGTCTTGCTTCGTAGACCGTTCCGTAGACGGTTCAGCGCCCTTTGCTTGACTAATGATCACCACCCGCTTCTGAAACCTTGCCTTCTGACGATGTTGACGTCCCATCTGCATCGTCCAACGATGGCACACGAAGCGATGCACCGGCCCCTGTCAGACAAGACTTGATTTCTGCGATGGTTCGTCCGGTGATCCGCGAGATGTCGAGGACACTTCGACCCTGCGAAATCCATAGTAGGCATGTGTTCTCGAGAGGTGACAACATAAATCTGCCTCTTTACATCTTGGTTTAGCGTCCCGCTGTTCCTTTCAATGGAACGTTTGCACGGCCGCTAGCCCAGAGACGACCTAACCGCTCCGTGACCAGACCCGAAAATAACGAATGAAATGTTTTCATGATAGATATCATGTTAGAAAATACTCACAAAAAATTTGCGCGTCTAATTATCATGCGTCCACCACAGTCTATGTTACGCTTGGCTTTCAGATATGATGCGTTGCGTACAGGAGACGCTAACGTGGACGTGCAGCGTGATGTAGCTGAGAGGGCTCACACGACGCGTAGCGCCATCCGCCCCGTGATGACCTTAGACAAAATCTCGATCCGCTGCAGATCACGCTCGCTCATCGCTATCAATCCCATCAGCAATCTCCCAGACATCCTTCAGAGCCGGGGAGTGTGACATTCCAACTTTGTGTAGGAATCCAAGCGGAATATCCTGGCGAAAGCAATGAAAACAATTATTTGACGAACGCAGTTCATTCCTGAATGTCCGAATACGCATCGGGTTTGATCCAAATCGACAAATCACGGAATTTACTGCTGATTTCGATTTCCGCTAACGCTTGTCGGTGTCAAGTTGACCAGGGGGCTTTGCCTCGCGTCGTCTAGTTGCTGACCGAATCGTTCCGGGCCAAGTCATGGTGGGATGCGAGCGAGAGTTCAGATTGTGGATGGCCAAACCGTGTTTGGCATGGCTGTTGAGCTCGCTCGCACGGCAATCGCTGAGGACGCCCGCCTCCGATAACCGACGCGCCAACAGAGAGCCATCTTGGAATGGCAACGTCTGGCAGAGCCTGATGACACCCGGCGAACGGCTGGCCCAACTGCGGCCGTCCGATGCTAAAGAGGCCCTTCTGTTGGCCGGTGGCTTGGCCCTAGCATGCGACATCCTTTGCCATCAATCGCTGGATTGTCTATTCAAGCCCGCTAGTCGAGAAGTCAGCAGGTTAGTGGATCGTGCCACTCGCTAGAGAAGTCCCATGGCGAAAGCCCAAAGTTGGCGACGGATTCCAGATGCGCGGCTTGCGCCATCATCGTCTCATTCCTGCCGAAGTTCGCGGAATGAGCGTCGAGGTATGGAGCCTCCCTTAGTCGGGAGGTCTCTGGAAAAACCGGTTACCGAGCTCTGCGCCGCCGTTTGCAACGACGCGGTGCTGGAGTTCGGCTCGGACGGAGCGGACCTCAGTGACCCAGGTCGTAGGTCATGGTCACGATCACCTGCGGGCGGTCGCGTCGTGCACCCTGTGCGTCGGCACGACTGAGGACCAATGCGAGCTTTGGCACTTTGCGCAGTCGGAAGAAGGTCGAGACCATGCCGTCTAGGCGCTCCTCGCTGATGCGTTCCCAGCGGTCAGAAATGTGCGGTGAGGCGGCCACTGCTTCGGCCGCCGGCTGGAAGTCGACCGCGCCGCCGCCCGTGATGTGGCACATCGGAATGTCGCGCGAGACCACCAGCGCATAACCCTCGTTGGGTCCAGCATTGAGCCGCCGGTAGCGGTTGCCGCGCCGAAAGGGCTCAGGCGGGAGGAGCGGCTCGGGCAGGCTCTCGGTCTCGAACGCCGCGCCGCCAAAATCGATGGCGGCGAGGAAGCGTGTCGGACCGTTCAGCCAGCTTGACGGGTCGAGGACCCAAATCTCGCAGCCGCGCAATGCGCCTTCCAGACCACGGCGCAACGGATCCGCTACAGGCCCGTCCTGCGCCGATGCGGACCCGGAGATGGCAAGCAGCATCGCCGATGCGAGCAGCAGTCGGGGCATGCGTTCTATGCGGCTCCAGCGCTCTACGCGCAGCATCGTCAATTCCGCAGACCCTGCTAGGCGTGCTCGGCTCTCATCCCGTCCGCTTCTCGGCCGATCTGGCCGCGAACGCCCGCCCTTTCTGCCCGCATCCGTGGCACATAGAGCGGGTCAACAGAAAGCAGTTTCCTCTTCCATCGTCAGATCACGCAGGAGCATATGGATCTGCTCGCCGTCAAGACGAGAGGGGTCGAACCCGCTGTCTGAGCCAATGCCTGCAAAACGTACGGCGTCCGCATCCGAAATCCCGACAAAGCCCATGGCCCAGTTGGGAAACGATCGCTGGTCAACCGGGTCTATTCCGAGCAGGGACACGTCGCCGTGGCGATCGTCCTGCTGGATGCGTTCGAACGCGGCTTCGACCTTGTCGAGGGGCCCTTCCAGAACTTGAGCGAAGCATCCGGCGTTGAACAGGAGCGCTCCCGTGATGTCGTCACGGGCGTTGTTCACGCGACTTTTGGCTAGGATGTCGTTGACGGCGTTCTCGTACAAGGCAGGGTCTGACGCGATATGGTTGCGGCTGTAGTAGACAAGGCGATACATACTCATTGTGACGTCTAGCTCAAAGAGGGGCGAGAAGGGGTTGGTTGAGGAAGGCCGGTATGGCGTCCGGTCGCATAGGACGGCCGGTCAGATAGCCCTGCACATGGGTGCATCGTTCGTTACGGATACGCTTTAGCTGTTCTACCGTCTCCACGCCTTCCGCCGTGATTGACATTCCGAGGCTCGATCCAAGATTCGCGACGGCCTTGAGGATGGCTTCGCTGTCCGCGTTTCCGCCGGCGACGAAGGAGCGGTCGATCTTGATCTTGTTGAAGGGAAACTTCTGCAGGTAGGCCAGGGAGGAGTAGCCGGTCCCGAAGTCATCCATTGATATCTTCACGCCAAGGTCGCGCAGCGCCGTTAGCGTCAAGAGAACGTTGTCGGTGTCGTCGAGCAGCGCACCCTCGGTGATCTCGAGTTCAAGCCGGTGTGCTGGCAGGCCGGTACGCGCAAGCGCTGACGACACCGTCTCGAGGAGATTGTCTGCCTTGAACTGGAGTGGCGACACGTTGACGGCGACGATCATCTCGCCAGGCCACGTTGCCGCCTCCATACATGCCTTGTGTAGCACCCATGCGCCGATCTTGACGATCAAGCCATTTTCTTCGGCAAGCGGGATGAACTGGAGCGGCGGTACATTGCCTTTCACCGGATGGTTCCACCGCAGCAGGGCTTCAAAACCGATCACTGTATCGTCGTTCAGGTCAAGGAACGGTTGGTAGCTGAGTTCGAACTGCTTCAAGGCCAGCGCGCGACGCAGATCGACCTCCATATCGCGGCGCTCTTGGAGACGAGCGCTCATGCTGCTTTCGAAGGATCGGTACCGACCACGACCGGCACGCTTGGCCTCGTAGAGCGCGAGATCGGCATTTCGCAGGAGGTCGCGCGGCTGACTGTTCTCGTCGCATATAGCGACGCCGACGCTTGCCCCGATGTTGATCGTATGTCCGTTGAGAACATACGTGCGCCCGACAAGATCGACAATGCGTGAAGCGAGCCTTTCCGCCGCAGCAGTGTCCGTGACGTCGTGCTGCAGAACGACGAATTCATCGCCACCCAAGCGCGCCACGACATCTCCCTTCCTGCAAGCGGAATTGAGCCGGTCCGCCACTTTTTTCAGAAGCAAGTCGCCAATGGCATGCCCGAGCGTGTCGTTGACCGTCTTGAAGCGGTCGAGATCAATGCAGTGAACAGCGAAAGAGGCCGCACCAAGAACGCGCGATCTTGCCACGTTCAAATGTGACATCAACATGTTCCGCTTGGCGAGCCCTGTGAGGTCATCGAGATCTGTCTGGATCGGCGTCTCGGATAGTTTTGAGTGGGCCCGCAGATCGACCACGAAAAAGCCATCGCCAAGCGGCGCGAGCGTCGCCTCATATGCCTCGTTGGACTTGCTCGCTAACAGAACTGACTTGCGATCAAACTGCGTCACGTTAGGCAGCGTGAAGCCGGGAAGGAGATCCCTCAGATTGAGTCCAACGACCCAGCCATCGAAAGCCACCTCTGCTGCTGTATTCGCGTAGACAATCAGACCATTTACATCAATCGCGAATACCGGATGCGATAGACTTTGAAGAATACGCCCAAAGCTGGGCTGCTCGATATGACGAGGGGACAACGTCGCGACCTGTGGGACTTGTGTATTCATCATGGACAACCATTCAACATGACCGACAGTCTAAGTCCCAAACGTTAGCGAAAGCCGACCCTATCCTTCTCGTTTAGCAATGACGTTCATGATGGTTATCAAGCCGTGCACGCGGCCTTAGACCTTGTCCCTGTTGAACCAATCCACTTAATGTAGGCTTGAGATCACCAAGAATGATGTCGCGTGCGCTCTACCGTGCCTATCACGTTAAAATTCCGATCCAGGCCAGCCCGACCGACGCATGTTCTACCACCAGCTCCATCCCCCCGAGCGCGGCCCGGCTGAGGTAGACGGCCTTCCGCAGGGGAAGGAAAATGCTCTGCGGTTGACGGACGAGCTCATCGAGCTCGTGATCCCGAAGGAGAAAGCAGCATGAGCGCCAAGAACCTTGGCTTCAGATGGCCGAAATCGAACCGGACATCGAACCGGAAAAGGAGAGGTGCCGATCACGAAATCGACGAGGTCGCGGCCCGCCACGGCTTCTTATCCCGCGAGCCGGTACAGAGACTTTCTCGGCGGAAGGGAATTGAGCCTTCAACCAACCTGACCATCCTGCCTCGACGGCGCGAACCTCTTGATCGGCTCATGGACCTGACCAGAAAGCGGTGAGGGCAATGCGAGGCCTATCTGTCGTAAGGCGCCACGGGACATTCCATCGAGACGCCCGTATGGAACCAATCGAATACGCGATACTTCTTGTACCGAGACCGCGGCGTGTTAACCGGACACGGCGGGGATGGTGAACGCAGGAGTTTTTCCGGTTTCTGCCTGCGGCCAACGAAATGGCAGTCGAGCGCCCGACCCGTCCGCCGCGGTCTCCCATTATCCAGGAATGACGACATGATCGATCCGCCGATACGACACTTCGGCGACGCCGAGCGGCGGTGAGAGTTGAAGCTCGTCGCCGACTTCACTGTCCAGCAGCTGATTGAAGAAGCCGATCTTGCCGGGTGGCAGCGGGTCGAGTTCCCAACCGCCCTGATGAATGCCGCCGACTACAGGCTTTCCATGGTCGAGCAGGAAGCGACTCTAGAGCCATAAGCTTTTGCAGCCTGTTATTTCATGCTGAAGCGCGACTTGCTCGCTTCGAGATGCTAACCGGTGCGCCTGATTTGGGCGGGGAGTTTCTGGCGGAAGACGTCTGCCGGTGTTTTATAGCCGAGGCATTTGCGTGGCGTTGCGTTCAGGTGATCGCATATCTCGGTGAGATCACGGTCGCTGAGCGACAGCGGGTTGACCTCTCTCGAAAGCCATTTCCTGGCCCGTCTATTGGTGTTTTCGACAGTGCCTTTCTGCCAGGGCGATTGCGGATCGCAGAACCATGTCTGTGTTCCGATACTGGCCTGCAGGTAGGGCCAGTCGGTGACTTCGGTGCCTCGGTCGAACGTAATCGAACGACGGGCTAGGTAGGGCAGGGATTGCAGAACGCGGATCAGGCCGTCCATCACCGGTCGGGATTGCCGGTCATTGTTGCGCAGAAAGACTGCAAATCGGCTGACCCGTTCGACCAGCGAAGTCACATTGGCCTTTCCGTACTTTTTGCGGAACTGAATGAGGTCGCATTCCCAATGCCCAAACTGTTTGCGCCCAGCGACGACATCCGGCCGGTTGAGAATGTTGACGTCTGGGCTGAAACGCCTGCCGTGACGGCGTCTGGCATGCCGTGGCCGGCGTCTGGCACGGTGCTCCGGCAGATGTCGCCACAGTTTGATCGCATGTCCGTCGGCCGAGTATGCGAACTTGTAGATCGTCTCATGGCTGACAGAGATCGGATGCCGCTCCAGTCGCATCCGGCCAGCAATCTGCTGCGGCGACCAGCCATGCAGGATGTGGTCGATAACCGATTGACGCAGATGCGAGAACCGCGCGAGCTTACGTAGTTTAGCACGTCGTTCACGTGCCATCGAATTCGCTGTCACGCAGTAGTAGCCGTTGAGGTCCGGCATCTGCTGATCCTCGAACGTATTGCGTCTGAGCTCGCGGAAAATTGTCGATCGATGCCGTCCAAGTTTCTCGGCAATTACCTCGACACAGATGCCGGCCATTCGCCAACGAGCAATCTTGCGGCGTTCATCCATATCAATCTGGGAGTAGGTGCGCTTCATGGGTCGTTCCTTGCAACTGATAAGCCACTGTTATCTGTCGCAAGTTGCACTTCATCCTTGAACCCACCCGGCTACAATAGCCTGTGGCGGTGATTTTGAAATGTCCGCCGGTTTGCAAAGTCGAAATGTCCGGCCGGTTACCAAATGGCACACCGGTCAGCCCCGATCGGATCGGCAGATCCGCTTGGAAGATCAGATCGGGGCGGG
>UBPA01000012.1 GCA_900467185.1 Hyphomicrobiales bacterium
ACAACGCCGCGAAGGCGCTCCACCATCAGCTGCAGAGAGCTGCCCAGTATATCCTTGTCGGAGAGCGGCTTCGGCGTGTTGGTCAGGTCGCCATTGGCGATCTGGTCCGCGGCCTTCGCCGTGTTGCGCAGATTGTCGGTCATGATCGTGACTGCATCGACCACGTCGCGGATCTCGTCATTGGTCTTGACGGAAACCGTCTGGTCGAGGTCGCCGATGGCGACGGCATCGGCCATGATCCGGATCTTCTTGAGGCCGCTGTTGATGCCCATCGCAATGACGGTCGCCACGGCCGTGGAGATCAGAAGCATCGCCGCAAGACTGCCGATCAACACGTTGCGCGAGAAGTCGTACTGCGCGTTGGTCGTCTGGTCGGTGATGGTCAGGTCGGCGGCGATCTGGTCGTTGAGGCCCGAGAGGGACGTCAGCAGCTGCTTGGTGACCTGTGCTCCGTCGCCCATGGAAATCTCGCCCGCGCGGCGGTTGCTGTCAGGCGTGTTCTCCTGCGCCAGATGCAGAACGCCGTCCTGCATCTGGACCCAGGCCGGATAGGTAGCCTGGAAATCGGCGACCTTCTGCCGGATGAGCGGATTGGTCTCGCGGTCGAAGCCCTTGACGATCCGGACGATCGTTTCGCGCTCGGCAGAGACGGCCGAGACATAGCCGTTGATCAGCGATGCATCGGTGTTGATAATAGCGTTCTTTTCCTGCTGGATGGATGTCAGCACGGCATCCGAGAGATCGCTGGAATCCCTGAGGTTTGCCGCGGGCCCCTGGATGATGTCGGTAATGGCGCCGTTCAGCGAGGAGAGGTTGACGATAGCGAGCGCCGCCATGCCGCAGGAGAGAAGAATGAGGAAGCCGAACGCGCCGGCCAGTTTCAGTTTGATCGTCATCCGCATCGGGATTTCGCTTTCGTAGATCGTGTGAGGAGTGACGGACAATGGGAGATCCGCCGGAGGTCGGGGTCTGCGGTATCGGAGCCTCAGCCAGAGAAGAGCATGCCCGACGTCGCTGGAGAGGCGTCGACCGAGAAGATCTTCTTCAGGTTCGGGATGATGATGAACTCGCCGTTTCGCTTGACGAGGCATTCGATGAAATCCGCCCGCCAGCGCATGCCGACGCTGGGCGGCGGCTCGCTGGATGACTGGGAAAGGCTGGTCACCTCGTAGACCTTGTCGGTGCGGATGCCGACGAGGCAGGGTTCGCCCTCGACGTCGAGCTGGACGACGATGATGCGGCTGTCGATGGTCGCTTCGCCGGCCTCCATGCCGAAGGCAAGCCGAATGTCGGCCAGCGGAATGACCTTGCCGCGAAAGTTGATGACGCCGCTGAGATAGGCCTTGGCGCCGGGGACGCGTGTTTCCGGCAGGAGGTCGAGGATCTCCTGCACCACCGTCGCCTCGATGGCGAAGGTCTCGCCATTGAGATTGAAGGTCAGGACGGCCACATCCTCGCGGTCCCTCCAGAGCAGGTCGGCGTCGTGTTTCCTGATATGCTGGTTCATCCGGCGGCCCGCAACTGCGCCTCCTGTTGTTGACCGACGGCCACGAGATGCGTGACGTCGAGAATGAGCGCGACATTGCCGTCGCCGAGAATGGTGGCACCGGAGAAGGTGACGACGTCGTTGTGCAGCTTCGACATCGCCTTGATCACGGTCTGGTGGTCGCCGACGATCTGGTCGACCACAAGGCCGACGCGCTCGTTGCCGGTCGAGATGACCACCATCTTCTGGTAGCGGTCCGGCGGAGTGCCGGTGCGGAAGAGCTCACGCAGCCGCAGGAAGGGCACGAGGTGATCGCGCAGCGAGATGAAGCTGCGGCCACGCGAGCGCAGATCCTCCTCGGTGGAGAGCTCGAGGCACTCCTCGACCGCCGACAGCGGAATGACGTAGGAGCCGGTGCCGACCCGCACGAGAAGCCCGTCGATGATGGCCAGCGTCAGGGGAATGCGCAGCGAGATCTCCGAGCCTTCGCCCGGCGTGCTGTGCATGTCGATGACGCCGCGCAGCGCCTCGACCGTCTTCTTGACGACATCCATGCCGACGCCGCGGCCGGAAAGACTGGTGATCTGGGCCGCTGTGGAAAAGCCCGGCTGGAAGATCAGCTGCAGCAGTTCCTGATCGAGCAGCATCTGGCCCGGCTGGATGAGGCCGGAGGATTCCGCCTTGGCGCGGACGCGCTCGCGGTTGATGCCACGCCCGTCGTCGCGGATGGTGATGATCACCTCGCCGCCGGCCTGACGCGCCGACAGCGTCACGCGGCCGGAGCGTGCCTTGCCGGATGCGAGGCGCTCGTCGGGCATTTCCAGCCCGTGATCGATGGAGTTGCGCACGAGATGGACGAGCGGATCGGCCAGGCGCTCGATCACCGTCTTGTCGACCTCGGTCGTCTCGCCTTCGGTGACGAGCTCGATCTCCTTGCCGGTTTCCCGGGCGAGATCGTGCACGAGGCGGCGGAAGCGGCCGAACAGGCTGCCGACCGGCACCATGCGCAGGACCATCATGGTGTCGCGCAGCTCGCCCGACAGCCGCTCGACGTCTTCGGAGACCGAGCGCAGCTGGATATCGGCACTGACGCCGGCGAGCTGCGACAGGCGGGACTGGGCGATGACCAGCTCGCCGACGCGGTCCATCAGCTCGTCCAGCCGTTCGGCGGGAACGCGGACATTCTCGGCGGCGGGCTTCGTCTGCTTGGCATCGGCGATCGCAGGGGCGGTGGTGACGGCGCGTGCAGGCTCGGAGGCGACCTCCTCGGCGCGCGGGACCACGACGGATGTCGGGGCCGGGGTCAGGGCCGGTGTTGGTGTCGGTGTCGGTGTCGCGGCGACAGCCGGAGCCGGCGGCGCGGACACCTCTTCGAGCACCATCTCCATGTCGTCCATGACGAAGATGAAGACGTCCTCGATGGCGGCGCGCGGCTGCGGCTGCGTCATCGTCAGCTGCACCGTCCAGCCGATATGAAGATCATCGGGCTCGATCGCGTCGAGGCTCGGAATGGCGGACGTATCGGCCGTGATGGTGCATTCGCCAAGCTCGGCCAGCTCGTCGAGCAGTCCGAGCGGATTGGTACCGTTCGCCATCGCATTGACCGGCAGGCGGAAGGNNCAGCCGCCAGCGCGTGGCCACAGGCGCGGCCGGAGAGGCATGCCCCGCAGCTGCCGCCGGCAGCGGCGCCGTGACGACGCAGCCCTGCGTGGCCTTGGCCCCCACGGCCGCCTGAAGCGTCGCCAGCAACCCGTTTCCGGTCGCCTCATGGTCGCCGTTCGGCGTGTCCACCAGCGCCTTCATGTGATCCTGTGCTTCCAGCACCGCCGCCACGAGTTCGGCCGTGGCCGGCACCTCGCCCTTGCGAACCCGGTCGAACGCCGTCTCGCAATGGTGGGTGAAGGCCGCCAGCGCCTCGAAGCCGAACATGGCGCCCGACCCCTTCAGCGTGTGGAGACCGCGAAACACCGCGTCGATCTGCGCCTGGTTCGACAGATCGCCGAGGAGGTCGAGAAGGCCTTCCTCGATGACGACGAACAGCTCCGCCGCCTCCATGCGAAAGACCTGCACAGGATCCATCAGATTCATTTGCCCAACACCTTCCGGGTGATCTTGACGAGCTGCTCGGGATCGAACGGCTTGGTGATCCAGCCCGTCGCCCCCGCGGCCTTGGCCTGCGCCTTCATCTCGGCGTCCGATTCCGTCGTGAGGAAGATGATCGGAATACCGGTATGGGCGGGCGAGGCGCGCAGCGCCTGGATCATGGCCAGTCCGTTCATGTTGGGCATGTTCAGGTCGGTGACGATCATGTCGAAGCTGCCGCCCTTGGCCTTGGCCAGGCCATCGGCGCCATCCACGGCCTCGGTGACCTGATAGCCGGCACCGGTGAGAGCGATCCGGGTGGTCATCCGGATGCTGGCGCTGTCGTCAACGGTGAGAATATGGGCGCTCATTGCATCTGTTCCTTGCCGTGCAGCCAGAACCGGCTGTCTTGCGGGGTCATGTTGGTGAGAAATCCGCCGCGCGCGAGCGTCGACAGCAGGCTGCCGTCGGCGGGTCTTGAGAGGGAAAAGCTGCGGCCGAGCGTGTCGGCGTGGCGACGCGACGCTTGGAGAAGCTGGATGAAGGAAAGATCGGTGTCGGCGGCGGCGGGAACCTCGACGAGGATGTCGCCGGCGCGCTCGAACGCCGCCCGCAGCATCTCGGCGATGTCGCGGGAGTGGCGGATGGTCAATGCGACCGGAAGCACAAGCGGCACCGAAGGCATGGAATCTTGAACGGACATGCGGAATGAACCTTAACGACGGGCGCGGCAAAGCCCACAGCCGCGTCCCGATGAGGACAGGAATGTGATGGCGGCGCCGGGACGGCACCGTTCATGCAGTGAGGAGGCACCGGACGGTGCTGATATTTGGAAATGATCGGGCGCTCGTGACGATCCGCGTCATGCGGATCAGGATCCGGTTTCCCGGGCCGATCTGATAGAAAGAACTTTCCAACAAGAGCGTTAAAACCGGTTTAATGCCTCATTCTAATTAATTTATATTTTTATTTACGTTCATTTACACAATTTAAAAGAGTACTATTTTCACTATGATACACGTGCAGACGCGGGCCGCAGGCGCGCTGCGACCGTCATGGCTTTGCACATCGAAACCGATCTCTTGACATCCGTCCAAAAATAGAACATTTAGAGAACAAATCAGGAGATGGTTTGAGATGGCGACAGCAGAGAAATTCATTGTCATGCCCTTCAAGAAGGTCCGTGGCGGCGTTGCCCCCGGCGAGATGCGCCAGGCGTCGAATGCCGTGAGCGCCGAGAAGATCGCGACCTCCATGTCCGCCCGTTTTCCCGGCGTGGCGGCCTATGCGGTCAAGGTCGACGAGGAGTCCGGGGACATGAGCGAGCCCCGCCTGATCATCCAGTTCGGCGAGGTTGCCGATCTCGCGGCAGCATGAGGTATGCGATGGATAAGCAGATCGAATTGCGCGAAAGCGTCCGGATCCTGATCGCCCAGGGCGAAGCCGCCCGCCAGCGTGCCGAGGCCCACCGGGAACAGACCCGCATCAAGGTTGCCGCCATGGCCTCGCGCCCCGGCGAGAAATATCTGGCCGCCATGCGCCAGGCCAAGGCGGCCACGAGCCACTGAGGCGGGAGGACGAGCGGTCGCGCCTGCGCGAAGCGACCCGCGCCACGACATTCCCATCGTCGCCGTTTGCCATCCGGACGAACCGCCTTAGGTCTCCCTGAACCATTCATTCAGGACTTCCTCAGAAGGCGATGACATCCATGACGCGTGAGACGATCGACGAGCTTGCACGCCGGCACGGTATCGGCGAAACGCGACCGAGTCCCGAGAAGGACGAGGTGACGATCTCCACCGAAACGAAGATCAGGATCCTCGAGGCGCTGGACGTCGATCTCGATGCCCCGGACCAACCGGTCAGCCCCTTAGCCGGCCAGACGACAGCGACGAGCGAAACGCCGCCGGCCTCCTACCTTCCGCCCTTCCTTGCGAAAACCCGCGTCTGGGGCGTGACGCTCGAGCCCTATGCGCTTCGCTCGTCCCGCAACTGGGGGATCGGCGACTTTCAGGATCTTTGCGATATCGCCCGCGTGTTCGGCCCGCTCGGCGCCGACTTCATCGGATTGACGCCGCTGCACGCGCCGTTCCTCGCCGATCCCGATCGCTGCAGCCCCTATGAACCCTCCAGCCGCCAGCGCCTCAACCCCCTCTTCATCGCCGTCGATCGCGTTCCCGGCTATCGGGCCGACCCCGAGAGGGAGCGCAAGGCAGCCGACCTGCGGGAAACCGCGCATGTCGATTATGTCGGCGTCGCCGGCCTCAAGCTGGAAGCGCTGCGCGATATCTGGACGGGCTGGACGGCAGAAAACAGCGGATCGCCCGCGCGACAGGAATTCGAGACCTTCATCCTGCGCGAAGGGAGGCCGCTGCGTCTTCACGCCCTGTTCGAAGCCCTGTCCTTCACCCTGTCGGCACGGAGCCTCGGCGCCGGCTGGCACGCCTGGCCGAAGAGCTTCAAAAACCCCGAGAGCCCCGACGTCACAGCCTTTGCGGAAACGCATGCGGATGAGATCCGCTTCCTTATGTGGCTGCAATGGCTGGCGCATGACCAGCTCGACGCGGCCTCCCGGGCTGCGAAAGCCGCCGGCATGCGCATCGGGCTCTATCTCGATCTTGCGGTCGGCGAGGCGCTGGACGGCGCCGCGACATGGGGAGAGCGCGATCTCTACGTTTCCACGGCCACCGTCGGCAGCCCGCCCGATCCCTTCGCCGCCGACGGACAGGACTGGCATCTCGCCGCTTTCCAGCCGGCCGCCATCGCCAGCGGCGACCCCTCGCCCTATCGGCGCATGGTAACCGCCGCCATGCGCTATGCCGGCGCCATCCGCATCGATCATGCCGCGGCGCTCCGTCGCCTGTTCCTCGTCCCACTCGATCAGAAGCCTGATGGAGGCGCCTATGTCGACTATCCGGAGAGGGATCTCCTCGCCATCCTTGCGGAAACCTCCGCGCATCACGAATGCCTGGTCATCGGCGAGGATCTCGGCGTCCTCCCTGATGGCCTTCAGGACGACCTGACGGCGGCGCGCATTCTCTCCTACCGCATCCTCTCCTACGAGCGCACCGAAGATGGCTTCAAGCCGGGGGACGATTACCCGGCTTTGTCGCTCGCCTGCATCTCGACCCACGACCACCAGACATTCGCCGGCTGGTGGCGTGGCGCAGATATCGCAACGCGCGCCGACCACGGCATTCTGCCGCCGGATATCACGCAGGCGCATCGCGAGGCGCGGGCCGTGGAGCGGAAGGATCTGGCCCGCGCCTTGGACGCAGCCGGGATCGCCCAGCCGGCGCGCCTGCCGTCTGGTTCCGCGCCGGATCATCATCTGACCGGCATCGTGGTCGATGCACACCGCTTCATCGCCAGAACCGCATCGGCACTTGCAGCCGTGCGTCTTGCCGATATGACCGGCGAGACGGAGCCGACCAATGTTCCGGGAACGAGCGACAGCTATCCGAACTGGAAGCCGAAGCTGTCCACGACGCTCGAAGCCCTGCCCGAATCCCCGCTTCTCGTCGCCATCTCCTCGGCCATGCAGGAGGAACGTCCCCGATCTCAGGCATGACGGGCGCACGGGGCGAACGGCATCGTTCTGCCATGTTCGGCAAGACGATGTGGAACAAGCTTGGGGCTCGCACGGTTCTCGATGAAACAACGCGAGACAGCCCATGAATGTTCATTCGCTAGCCGAAGCACACACACCTGTCATCACGCCGCCCCGGATCTACTATGTTCATCCCCTGCACCTGCGGGGGATCGACGCGTGGGACGCGGCATTTGCGCATGCCGCAGCCCTTGGTTTCGACACGGTTCTGTCGGCGCCCGTCTTCCAGCGGGGTCATGCGACCAGCGTGTTCGTCTCGGCCGATGTCGAGACGCTGAACCCGGAACTCGGGCTTGGCGAGAGCGTCGTGGACGGTGTCTCCGCGCTGGTCGAGGCCGCACGGCGCCACGGTCTTTCTTTCATGCTGGACATCGTCATCGGGCGCGAGGCGGAAACGCGTCCCGATGCCGGTGGCCCGGTCGATCCGCGCATGTCGCCGACCGTCTCCGGCAGCCGTGCGGTCGGCACGCGGAACGCCGACGAGGAGGCCGCGCTCGTCGCGACATGGACGGATCGCCTGCGGACGCTGGCTGAGACCGGCGTCAGCGGTTTCCGATGCGTCGGCCTTGCCGCCATTCCGTCCGACACATGGCGGACGCTGATTTCGAGCGTTCACGATCGGCAGCAGCAGGTCCGGTTCCTTGCCTGGACGCCGGGCACCTCCTTCGACGACCGCAAAGCTCTCGCCACAGCCGGCTTCGAGGCAAGCTTCTCCTCGCTTGCCTGGTGGAATCTTCGGGACCGCTGGTTTCTGGACGAGTACGAGCTGCAGCGGACCTTCGCCTACCAGATCGCCTTTCCCGAAGCCCCGTTCGCCAAGCGCATCGCCCATGGCACGGAGAGCAGCGAGATCCTGAAGCGGCGCGCCATCCGGACGCTCGGCCTCGCCGCGACGATCGGCCAGGGCATTCTGATCCCCATGGGTTTCGAATTCGGTGCGGCCATGCCGCTCGACCCGATGCATGGACATGGCACCGGTATCCGCGCCCTGAAATCCCAGAGCACCTTCGACATCTCCCAGGACATTCGCGCCGTTAACGATCGGCTGGCCGCGGCCACGCCCGGGGCGGGAACGCCGCTGACCCTGATCGCGGGCAGCGCCACGCCTGTGAGCGCGCTCGTGCAGGGCGACCACGCAGACCTTCGTCAGGCAGACACCGTGCGCGTCACCGTCTGCAACCGCGATCTTCGCCGCAGCGCCGCAACACCGTTCAACGCCATCCGCGAGGCGGCATCCGGCTTCCTGCCGCTCTGCGATATCACCCGGCCCGAGCGCGCGCTCGATGCCGATGTCCGGCTGGCCCCCGGCGAACTGCGCATCTTCGAAGGCACCGCGTCGAGACCGATCCTGAGCGCGGGCGCGGCCATCGATGCGCGTGCGGCCGCCGCAACACCGCGGCTTGCGATCGAGAGGGTCACGCCCGCGGTCGATGACGGCCGCTTCCCCGTCAAACGCATCGTCGGCGACGTCGTGAAGGTGGAGGCCGATATCTTCGGCGACGGCCACGACCCGCTGGCAGCCGTGCTGCTTTGGCGACCTGCGGATGCGCAGGAGTGGACCGAGGTGCCGATGCAGTTCGTCATCAACGACCACTGGAAGGCGGAATTCACCCTGAAGCGCATGGGTCGCCACGAATATCTCGTGGAAGCCTGGCGCAATCCCTACGCCATTTTCCGCTACGAGCTCGGCAAGAAGCACGATGCCAATCTGGATCTGACGCTCGAGATCCAGGAGGGCATCAACCTCATCAAGGCCGCCGAAGACCATGGACCGCAGCGGGTCCAGCCCGAGCTCAAAGCCCTTCTCGCAACGCTGTCGCAGGAGGATGCCGAGGCGAAGACCCAGCGGCTGCTGGCGCCGGAAACCTTCGCCCTCATGGCCCGCGCCGACCGCCGGCCCTTCGGCGTCCGCTCTGCCGTCATTCCTGTCGATGCGGAACGCAAGGCTGCGGGCTTTGCCAGCTGGTTTCAGGTCTTTCCCCGTTCGCAGAGCGGCGATGCCAACCGCCACGGCNNCCTTCGACGATGTCATCGGCCGTCTCCCCGCCATTCGCGAGATGGGCTTCGACGTCCTCTACTTCCCGCCGATCCACCCGATCGGCACGACGAACCGCAAGGGCCGCAACAACACGCTGACGCCCGCTCCGGACGATCCCGGCAGCCCCTATGCCATCGGTTCGCCGGAGGGCGGCCATGACGCAATCCATCCGGAACTCGGCACGCTCGAAGATTTTCGCCGGCTGGTCGCGGCGGCCGCCGATCACGGGCTTGAGATCGCGCTGGACCTTGCCATCCAGGCCTCGCCGGATCATCCCTGGCTCAAGGATCACCCCGGCTGGTTCGACTGGCGGCCGGACGGGACCATCCGCTATGCCGAAAACCCGCCGAAGAAATACGAGGACATCGTCAACGTCGATTTCTACGCGCGGGATGCCGTGCCTGCGCTGTGGGAGACGCTGCGCGACGTCGTCCAGCACTGGGTCGATCAGGGCGTCAAGCTCTTCCGCGTCGACAATCCCCACACCAAGCCGTTCCCCTTCTGGGAATGGATGATCGCCGACATTCGCGGCCGTCATCCCGAGGTCGTGTTCCTCTCGGAAGCCTTCACCAAGCCCAAGGTCATGTACCGCCTGGCGAAAGTCGGCTTCTCGCAGTCCTACACCTACTTCACTTGGCGCAATGCCAAGTGGGAGCTGGAGGAATACATGCGGGAGATCACGACGCAGGAGCCGAAAGAGTTCTTCCGTCCGCATTTCTTCGTCAACACCCACGACATCAACCCGGATTTCCTGCAGAACGCGCCGCGTCCGGCCTATCTGATCCGAGCCGCCCTTGCCGCGACCCTCTCGGGTCTCTGGGGCGTCTATAACGGCTTCGAGCTCTGCGAAGGTCGCCCGGATGCCAAGCGCAAGGAATATGCCGACAGCGAGAAATACGAGATCCGGGCCTGGGATTACGACCGGCCGGGCCACATCAAGGGGGAGATCGCCCTCCTGAACCGTATCCGCCGCGAGAACCCGGCGCTTCACACGCATCTCGGTCTCACGCTGCTGCCTGCCTTCAACGACAACGTGCTGTTCTTCGAAAAGGCCAGTGCCGGCCGGGAGAACGTGCTGATGATCGCCATCAGCCTCGATCCGCACGCAGCGCAGGAAGCGGATGTCGAAGTGCCGCTCTGGTCGTGGAACCTTGCCGACAACGGATCGCTTCCGATGGAAGACCTCATCGCCGACCGGGCCTTCACCTGGACCGGAAAGATACAACGCATCCGCCTCGACCCGTCGATGCCCTTCGGCATCTGGCGGGTTCGATAGGGAGGAAACGGTATGGACATGCTCACCGATCAGGTCGAGGACGACAGCGGCATCCGTTCGCACACCTCCAGTGAAGGCGGATCGCCGGACCTGCTCTGGTACAAGGATGCGATCATCTACCAGCTGCACATCAAGTCGTTTCACGATGGAAACGGCGATGGCATCGGCGACTTCAAGGGCCTGCAGGAGAAGCTCGACCATATCTCCTCGCTCGGCGTCACCGCGATCTGGCTGCTTCCCTTCTTCCCGTCGCCACGACGGGACGACGGCTACGACATCGCCGACTACGGCGATGTGAGCCCCGACTACGGCACGATGGACGAGTTCCGCGCCTTCGTGGATGCGGCGCACTCACGCGATATCCGCGTCATCATCGAGCTGGTCATCAACCACACCTCCGACCAGCATCCGTGGTTCCAGCGCGCCCGCAACGCGCTGGCAGGCTCGCCCGAGCGCGATTTCTACGTTTGGTCGGAGACGGACCAGAAGTTCCCGGAAACCCGCATCATCTTCCTCGATACGGAAAAATCCAACTGGACGTGGGACCCCGTCGCCGGCGCCTATTACTGGCACCGCTTCTACTCCCATCAGCCGGATCTGAACTTCGACAATCCGCGCGTTCTGGAAGAGCTGCTGTCCGTCATGCGCTTCTGGCTGGAGACGGGGATCGACGGATTCCGGCTGGACGCCATCCCCTATCTCATCGAGCGCGAGGGGACCAACAACGAGAACCTGCCCGAAACCCACGACATCCTGAAGCAGATCCGCGCCGCCCTGGATGAGAGCCATCCCGGCCGTATGCTGCTGGCCGAGGCCAACCAGTGGCCGGAGGATACCAACGAGTATTTCGGCAGCGGCGACGAATGCCACATGGCGTTTCATTTCCCGCTGATGCCGCGCATGTATATGGCGATCGCCAAGGAAGACCGCTTTCCGATCACCGACATCATGCGCCAGACGCCCGATATTCCCGACAATTGCCAGTGGGCGATCTTCCTGCGCAACCATGACGAACTGACGCTCGAAATGGTGACGGATGCGGAGCGGGACTACCTCTGGAACATCTACGCCGCCGACCGCCGTGCCCGCATCAATCTCGGCATCCGCCGCCGCCTTGCGCCGCTGATGGAGCGCGATCGCCGCCGCGTCGAGCTGATGAACGCGCTCCTGCTCTCCATGCCCGGCACACCCGTCATCTATTATGGCGACGAGATCGGCATGGGCGACAACATCTATCTCGGCGACCGCGACGGCGTGCGCACGCCGATGCAATGGTCGCCGGACCGCAATGGTGGCTTTTCCCGCGCCGATCCCGCCCGCCTCGTCCTTCCCCCGGTCATGGATCCGCTCTACGGCTATGAGGCCGTGAACGTCGAGGCGCAGTCGGCGGACGCCCATTCGCTGCTCAACTGGACGCGCCACATGCTGGCGCTCCGCCGTCGTCACATCGCCTTCGGCCGGGGCACGCAGCGTTTCCTCAAGCCCGGCAACCGCAAGATTCTCGCCTATCTCAGGGAACATGAGGGCGAGACGATCCTCTGCGTCTTCAACCTCTCGCGCCTGCCGCAGGCCGTCGAGCTCGATCTTTCGGAATTCGAGAACCGCGTGCCGATCGAGCTGACCGGCATGTCGCCCTTCCCCCCGATCGGCCAGCTCACCTATCTCCTGACGCTGCCGCCTTACGGCCTCTTCTGGTTCCAGCTCGTCGCGGAAGCCGACGGCCCGACATGGCGCAACAATCCGCCCGAGCAACTTCCCGATTTCGCGACCATGGTCCTGCGCCGCGATCTTCTGGAAGTGGTCGAGGAGCCGCGTCTGTCGGGTGTCCTCTCCCGCGACGTTCTCCCTTCCTATTTGGCCAAGCGCCGCTGGTTCGGCTCCAAGGGTGAGACGCTGCATCGTGCGACAATCGTCAGCGCCCTGCCCATGGGCTTCCCGCACGACATCCTGCTCGGCGAACTCGAGGCCGAACTCGAGGGCCATACAGAAACCTATATGCTGCCGCTCGCCATCGCCTGGGACGATGCCAACCCGCCGGCCCTCGCCCAGCAGCTGGCCCTTGCCCGTCTTCGCCAAGGCCGCCGCGTCGGTTTTCTCACGGATGGCTTTGCGGTCGAACCCTTTGCCCGCGGCGTCCTCAAGGGTCTGCGAGAACGCACCCAGATTTCCGGGCGCAGCGGCACGCTGGAATTCGTCGGAACCGAGCGGCTGGATGGCATCGAGGTCAGCGACGACCTGCCGATCCACTGGCTGTCGGCCGAGCAATCCAACAGTTCGCTGATCGTCGGCGATATCGCGATGGTCAAGCTCATCCGCCACATCTTCTCCGGCATCCACCCGGAGGTGGAGATGACGCGCTACCTGACCAGCGTCGGCTATGCCAACACCGCGCCGCTTCTCGGCGAAATCGCCCGCATCGCGCCGGATGGCACGCGCTCGACGCTGATCATCGTCCAGGGCGCCATTCGCAATCAGGGCGATGCGTGGACCTGGATGCTGAGCACGCTGCGCCGCACGCTCGACGATGCGCTGACCTCCGTCGAGGACGCCGCCGCTGCCGAGGTTCAGGACGGCCTGTTCTCGCCGCTCATGGACTTCGTCTCCAATGTCGGCACGCGTCTGGGCGAACTTCATGTCGCCCTGGCGAAACCGACCGACGAAGACGCCTTCGCACCGGTTCACGCCGGGCCGGGCGATGTCGAGGATCTCCGCCGTCAGGTGGTCGGCCAGATTTCGGACGGTCTGGATATTCTTAGCGGCGCACGCGCCGACGTCGATCCGGCGCTGGGCAGCGAGATCGCGATGCTGATCGACGGGCGCGAAACGCTCCTTGCCTCGATCGGAGCCCTTGCCGATAGCGCAGCGGACACGCTGATGATCCGCAATCACGGGGACTTTCACCTCGGCCAGATCCTCGTTGCCGAAGCCGATGCCTATATCATCGACTTCGAAGGCGAACCGGCCCGGGATCTGGAAGAGCGTCGCGCAAAGACCAACCCCTTGCGCGATGTCGCCGGCCTCCTGCGGTCGCTGAGCTATCTCGGCGCGACGGCCGACCTCGACACTGAGGCCGTGGCCGAACCGAACGACGGCCGACGGACGGCGCTGGTCCGCGCCTTCATCGAGAAGGCGGAGGTAGCGTTCCTCTCGAGCTACTTCGCCGTCACCGAGACATCCGACCACCTGCGCATGCCGGACGCGATCCGCGCGCGCATCCTCGACCTCTTCCTTCTGGAAAAGGCCGCCTACGAAATCGCCTACGAAGCCCGCAACCGGCCGAAATGGCTCCCCATCCCGCTCGCTGGCTTCTCCGCCATCGTGCGCCGACTTTCGGAAAGCAACGCCTGATGCTGGAACGCCTCGATCTTCTCCAGGGTATCGATCCCGATGCCATCAATGCCCTTGTCGACGGACGCCACGGCGACCCCTTCGCCGTTCTCGGCCCCCATCCGCATGCCGACCGGACCATCGTCCGGGTGCTGATGCCCGGTGCCGTCGGGATCGACCTGCTCGACCCGGCAAGCGGTACAGTCGCAACGAGCCTCGAGCTCGTTCACCCCGCCGGCCTCTTCGCCGCCCTGACCGACCTGCCCCGCTACCGGCTGCGCATTGCCTGGCCGGAGGCCGTGCAGGAAACCGAGGACCCCTACGCCTTTGGTCCGTTGCTCGGCGATCTCGACCTGCACCTCTTCTCGCAGGGCACGCATTACAGTCTTGGTCGAACCTTCGGCGCCCGAGAGATGGACGTGGACGGCGTCGAGGGCGTGCGGTTCGCCGTCTGGGCCCCGAACGCGCGGCGCGTTTCCGTCGTTGGCGACTTCAATGCCTGGGACGGACGCCGCAATCCGATGCGGCTGCGCCCATCGGCCGGCGTCTGGGAAATCTTCATCCCGCGTCTCGGCAAGGGCGAACGCTACAAGTTCGAGATCATCGACGCGGCCGGCAACGTTCTCGCGCAGAAGGCAGATCCGATCGCGCGCGCCAGCGAGGCGGCTCCTGCGACGGCCTCCATCGTCGCCTCCGCAGCGCCCTATCCCTGGACAGACGACGACTGGATGCGCCGGAAGACGGACATCCGCGATGGAGAAGCGGCCATTTCGGTCTACGAGGTCCATCTGGAATCCTGGCTGCGC
>UBPA01000001.1 GCA_900467185.1 Hyphomicrobiales bacterium
GGCTGGGAGATGTGTATAAGGGACGGGGACGGGGGTGGGGTGACCTTCGGCGTCGAGGGCGACCATGATGAAGGTGGCGTCGGTGACCTTTTCCATGCGGTCGGCGAGGTAGCGCTGGGCCCAGACTTCTACCTTGAGCGTGATCGAGGTGCGGCCGACGGCGGCGATGTCGGTGTAGACGCAGAGCGTGTCGCCGATCTTGACCGGCAGAGCGAAGGCCATTTCGCGCACCGCCGCGGTGACGACGCGGCCGCGGGCGCGCTCGGCGGCGCGGATGCCGCAGGACAGATCCATCTGCGCCATGACCCAGCCGCCGAAGATATCGCCCGCCGCATTGGCATCGGCTGGCATGGCCAGGGTCCGCAAGGTCAGTTCACCGCTCGGCGTCGCCATGGCACTCTCCGTCTGCTTCGGCGCCTGTGCGCCGGGAATGGGGCGGTCCGGGGGCGTGCCGCGGACGGGTTTGCGTGGTCCCGTGCGTATCGCGGTTGCGGGCGTTCGTCATCCCCTCGATGTCGGAAAGTGGCGGTGGCTTTGGTGTGGGATGTGTTGGGGCTTTGCCGTGGCTCTTGTGGCCACGCTGGTGTGTCGCGCGGTGGCGGTGGGCGCGCGGGACGCTCTGCGGGTGGGGTTTGCCCCTCACCCTAGCCCTCTCCCCGCTTGCGGGGCGAGGGGACGTGCCCTGCTTGGCGTTTTCGATTGCGGCAGTCCGGTGCCACGGGTCCCTTCGCCCCGCGTGCGGGGAGAAGGTCGCGGCAGTGGGATGAGGGGTGGTCTCTGCGCTATGTTTTTGGGATTAAAGAAGAAAGGCCCTCTTTGCCCTGCCGGGCATCCCCCACAAGGGGGCAGAGGACTCGGCGCGCGCCCTCAACTTCAATCTTGAACGTTTCTTTGAAGCGAGCGGCCATCCACACGTCTTCTCCCCCCTTGTGGGGGAGATGGCCGGCAGGCCAGAGAGGGTTTTTCTTTTTCGACCGGGAAACGCGGGCCGTGGCGCGCGGCCTCAGGCGGTTCCGGATGACGGGTCGGGGAGAGTGGGGAGGCCGAGGCGGAGGCGTTGGCCGCGGGCGTAGCTGAGGGCCCAGTCGTGCTGGACGAAGGACTGGCGGCGCTCGATGCCGTTCTCGATGATGACGACGTTCCACTCGTCGCGGTCGGCGACGACGGAGACGGCCATGGCCGTGAGCGCATCGGGGCCGGCAAGGGCGTCGGCCGCGTCGGTTGCTGTGATCTGCTGCATATGGTCCATGGCCGGCCCTCTCCTCCCGCAGGCCGCATGTCGGTCCCCACGCGGTCCCCGACAGGCGTCGTCTCTCAGTGCTTTTTCGTCCCAGATGCATTTCCAGAAGCGATCCCGCTTGGCCGGGTCGCTCCCGATGCGGGCATGGGACCGCGCGCGCTCCGTCGCGCCGCCGCCCTGCCTTGCCGTCTCATGCTGCTCCGTCCCGAGCCCCCCTCGGGATGGGGATGTCCGATGCCCGGATCAGGTGCCGGGCCGGCGCTGCGCGAAGGCCCGCCGATGGGCTGACGATAGCGGGTTTGCAAGCCGGAGTAAACGGCGGCGGGTGGTCCGAACCGGCATCCGTGTAACCCTTCATTTACCATGATGACCTAGACTCGCGCGATCGGCCCGCGCATGCGCCGCGTGCCCGGAAATGACCGAAGAGCGGCGGCAGTGTTTGCGCCTGTAGCGTTGCCCGCGCCGAAATCGGTCCGGGATGCTGCGGCGGATCGAGAGCGTCCGAGCGCTCCTATCTGGTCCTGCCCGGCGCGCCGGGGCTTTTCCGGGAAACCGGCTCCGTTCGAAAGGCGATATCCGGCATGGCGAACCTTCCACAATCTTCCCGACGTCTTCTCCGCCGGCCGTTCGCCTCGCTCGGTCTGATGCTGGCGCTGGCGGCATGCTCCACGGATGTGCTGGAGCCGCCCGAGCGCATGAGCGGCGTGCGCCCCGTGACGGCGGCGCGGCAGGAGCGGGTGGCCAGCTATCCCGTGCGCGAAGCCTCGCCGCCGGAGGGGACGTCGCCGATCCCCGCTAGCGGCATCGACATCGACGCCATGGTGACCGCCGCGCCCGTGGTGGGCCTGGCGGAGGAGCAGAGCCGCGACATTCATGGGGGTCCGGCGGCGCAGAGCACGCCTTCGGGACCGGTGCTGGTGGACGGAATCGGCACGAGCAGCGTGCATGTGCTCTCCGTGCCCCCGCGCCAGATGGCGGCCGCCCCGCTTTCCACGCCGGACGACACCGCATCGGCCGCGACGGCGGGTAGCGATCCGGACCTGCCGCCGCTGACGCCCGAGCGGATGGAGATGGAGGCGCGGCGCAAGGCGCAGTTTCTGGAGCAGGAACAGCGGGTGATGACGGCGCGGCGCGACAGGGCGCGCGAGCAGCAGGTCGCCTTTCTGCCGCGGGCCGGCAATCCGGTCGATGCGCTGTCCCAACCGGATGTCGGCGGGCAGATGCCGGCCTCCGAGATTGCCTGCCGCAAGCGGCTGACGGCGCTGGGCGTGCGCTTTACCGATGTGCCGCGTATTTCCAACGGGCCGTCCTGCGGCATCGAGCATCCGATCCAGCTGTCGGGGCTCTCCGGCGATATCAACGTCAAGCCGGCGGTGAAGCTGAACTGCCAGGTGACGGAAGCCTTCGCGCTGTGGGTGAAGAACGAGCTCGCGCCATCGGCCCGCTATCGCTATCTCAGCGGCATCGGCACCATCAAGCCGCTCGGCGGCTATTCCTGCCGGACGATGAACTCGCGCCGCGGCGCGGCCATGTCGGAGCATGCGCATGGCAATGCGATCGACGTCGGCAAGTTCGTGCTGAAGAACGGCAAGGAAATCGACGTGCGCAAGCCCGGCTTCTTTGCCTTCCGGGAAAAGGGCCTGCTGAAGGCCGTGCGGCAGGACAGCTGCAAATATTTCAACACGGTGCTGGGGCCGGGCAGCGATCCGTTCCACAAGGACCATTTCCACTTCGACCTGCGCTCGCGGGCCTCCGGCTATCGGCATTGCGACTGAACGGGGGCACGGACGACGGGCGCCGTAAAAGAAGGCCGGTCTCCCGGTTTCGGGCGGGAACCGGCCTCAAGAAACCGGGCGGAGGGGACTGCCAGCCGATCGGTGCAAACCACGAGAGCGGGGCAATGAGGCCCGGCCCGAGTGCCCGGCGACCGTGATCGATTCTGGCGAAGGATTGATGACAGACGGCGAGAGATCGGTGCGCGGACGCCGGATGACTTTTGGCTCCGGGATGCCATATAAGGCATCCCGTCCCCCGCAGTCCGGATCATCGCCATGGCGCCCATCGTCTCCGTTTCCAACCTCGTCAAGACCTACGGGTCCGAGTTCCAGGCGCTCAAGGGCGTCAGTCTCGACATCGAGGAGGGGGAAATCCTGGCGCTGCTCGGGCCGAACGGCGCGGGCAAGACGACGCTGATCTCCATCATCTGCGGCATCGTCAATCCAAGTTCCGGCACGGTGCTGGTCAACGGCCACGATGTGGTGAAGGATTTTCGCGCGACGCGGGCGATCATCGGGCTGGTGCCGCAGGAGCTGACGACCGACCAGTTCGAGACGGTGTGGAACACGGTGTCGTTCTCGCGCGGGCTGCACGGGAAGAAGGCCAACCCGGCCCATATCGAGAAGGTGCTGCGCGACCTGTCGCTGTGGGACAAGAAGGACAACATGCTGCGCGAGCTGTCGGGCGGCATGAAGCGGCGGGTGCTGATCGCCAAGGCGCTCTCCCACGAGCCGCGCATCCTGTTTCTCGACGAGCCGACGGCCGGCGTGGACGTCAACCTTCGCAAGGACATGTGGAAGGTGGTTCAGGCGCTGCGCGAGGGCGGCGTGACCATCATCCTGACGACGCACTACATCGAGGAGGCCGAGGAGATCGCCGACCGGGTGGGCGTGATCAATGGCGGCGAGATCCTGCTGATCGAGGAGAAGAGCGCGCTGATGAAGACGCTTGGCCGCAAGCAGCTGCGCATCGAGCTGGCCGAGCCGGTGACGGTGCTGCCGAGCGGGCTGGAGCCCTATCATCTCAAGCTGGAGGATGACGGCGGGCGGCTGATCTACGACTACGACGCGTCCGGCGGGCGCACCGGCATCACGACGCTGCTGGCCGCCATCGCGGAAGCGGGATTGCGGATCAAGGACATCTCGACGCGGCAGAGCACGCTTGAGGATATTTTCGTGGAACTGGTGGAGAAGCGGGCATGACTGTCGAAGCGGGCATGAATTTTCAGGCGGTGCGGGCAATCTACCTGTTCGAAATGGCGCGCACGCGGCGCACGCTGCTGCAGAGCGTGGTCTCTCCCGTCATCTCCACCTCGCTCTATTTCATCGTCTTCGGCGCGGCGGTGGGCTCGCGCATCCAGGAGATCGACGGCGTCTCCTACGGCGCGTTCATCACGCCCGGACTGATCATGCTGACCCTGCTGACGCAGTGCATCGGCAACGGCTCGTTCGGTATCTATTTCCCGAAATTCACCGGGACGATCTACGAGATCCTGTCCTCGCCGATCTCCATGACCGAGATCGTGCTCGGCTATGTCGGGGCGGCGGCGACCAAGGGGATGCTGGTGGGGCTGATCATCCTCGCCACAGCCTCGCTGTTCGTGGACCTCTCCATCGCCCATCCGTTCGTCATGCTGGTGTTCTTCGTGCTGACCGCCGTGACCTTCTCGCTGTTCGGCTTCCTCATCGGCATCTGGGCCAAGGATTTCGAGCAGCTGAACCTCATCCCCATGCTGGTCATTCCGCCGCTCGTCTTCCTCGGCGGCAGCTTCTACTCGGTCTCGATGCTGCCGCCCTTCTGGCAGGCCGTCAGCCACGCCAACCCGGTGCTCTACCTCATCTCCGGCTTCCGCTGGTCGTTCTTCGAGATCTCGGAGGTGAGCCCGCTGGTCAGCTTCGGCATCATCATCGCATTTCTCGGCGTGCTGATGGGACTGCTGGTTTGGATCTTCAAGACGGGGTATCGGCTGAGGAATTAGTGAGTGGTGAGCCGTGAGCCGTGAGTAGGAATTGGCTTTTTAGCGAGTAGCGAATAGTTGGTCCGTTATCGATGGGCGATTTTGTTTTCGCTTTGACTCGTCGCTGTTCGCAGCCAGACAATATTCGCTATTCGCTATTCGCTATTCGCTATTCGCTATTCGCTATAAACGGCTCACCACTCACCACTCACCACTCACTCAATCCCTCAGCCGCAACTCGTCTGTCTTCATCTGCATCATGTCGAGCGTGGAGAGGAAGCTCATGCCGAGCAGGCTCTGGTCGAGCTTGCCGTCTTCGGCGACGGTGGCGCGGACGTCGGTGCGGGTGATGGGGCCGATGGCGACCTGCGACAGGGTGACGGGGGCGCCGCGGGCTTCGCCGTTGGCGGTCATCAGGCGCTGGGTAAAAGCGAGGCTGGCGGGGTCGAGGCCGAGGTTTTTCGCGTCGGCATAGGAGAGGGCGATGGTGCTGGCGCCGGTATCGACCAGCATCTGGACGCTTGTGCCGTTGACGGCGACATTCGCCTCGAAATGGCCGTTCATGACCTTGTGGAGAACGACCTCCTGATAGCCCTCATTGTCGGTGAAGACGGCGGCGCGGCCGGGCATGAGGCCGCCGGAGAGGCGTGCCCAGTAGGATTCCAGCTCGCCGCGATAGAGATAGGCCGTGACGACGGCGAGGAAGATCAGCACCCACAGGGCGAACTGCCGCACAGTTTCGCTGAGGCCCCGGCTGCGCCAGATGCCGGCGGCAAAGACGGTGAGCAGCGCCGTCATGCCGACGAGGCTCGCGAAACTGTCATTGCCGAGCCCCAGCGTGCGACCGCTGTCGTGATTGAGAAACAGAAGGACGAGCCCTAGGGCGAGAATGCCGAGCGCGACAGTCAGCCTGGTCATGTGCGCGTGCGCTCCCGGGCCAGGCGGTCGATACGGACGCTACGCGTTTCCAGCCGTGCATTGGCGTCGAGCGCGTTCAGGCGCGTGTGCAGCCCGGTCATGATGTGGCGGCGCTCGCGGTCGCTGAAGAGCGTCCAGGTCGCGATCTCGTCGCCGGTCCGCCCGCAGCCGCGACAGTAGCCGGTGGCGGCATCGATGGAGCAGACGGAGGTGCAGGGTGATTCCATGAAAAGTCCGGGCTGGGCGTGATGTGTTGTTATATCGGCGCCTCAGGCGAAGATCGCAAGGGCAACGAGAAGGGCTGTTTCCGCCAGCTGTTGTGTGGCTCCGATTGTGTCGCCCGTATGGCCCGAGATCCTCGCCCGCACAGATCGCGTCCAGAGCGCAACCATGGCCGCGACGGCGGCAAAGGCGACGAGGGCGGCCAAGAGCGGAACGCCGGCCACCAGCAGGAGAAGACCGGCGAGCACGACGCCGGTGGCGAGCGCCGTGGTGACGGCGGCGGGCTGCGGCTGGCCGGCACCGGCGGCCACGCCCGTCTCGCGCGCCGGCGGCAGCTGCGACCAGTGCCAGACCATGCCGGCCCGGCTGAGGGCGGCAATGGCCATGAGCGCGAGCGCGCAGCCCAAGGGCGTGAGATGGTCCGCGAGATCGGCGATGGCCACCGCCCGGAGCGCCAGCGTCAGAATCAGCGCGACGACGCCATAGGTGCCGACGCGGCTGTCCTTCATGATCTCGAGCGCATGGCCGCGCGTGCGGCCGCCGAAAAGCCCGTCGGCCGCATCCGCAAGCCCATCCTCGTGCAGGGCGCCGGTGAGAACCGTCTGCACCGTGAGGGCGAGGAGGGCGGCCAGCAGCGGATCGGCATCCAGCGCAAGCGACAGCGAAAAGACGAGGCTCGCCGGCAGGCTGACGAGGAGGCCGGCCACGGGGAAGGCGCGCACGGTGCGGCCCATGCGGCCGTCGTCGCCGTCGAAGACGCGCGCGGGCACGCGCAGGCGGCTGAGAAAGGCGACGGCGCGCAGCGTGTCGGTGAGGAAGGAGCTCAAAGGGTTCGTCATGGGTCGTGGTCCCTTGTCCGGGGGCGGGTCTTCCGGCCGTGTCCGCGGTCCGGCATAAGCCGTTGCCGGAGACCGTCATGCGCTTTAAGACGGCGCGAGACAAGATGACGTGTCGCCGCTTCGCCCGACGATGAGACGGGCGGCGCGGCGGCGGGCGAACCGGCGGACAAGCTGCCGGAGGACTGGCCGGCAGGCGGCCAGAGGAAAGGATATTGCCAGATGAGTGCCAGCGGTCTTCCGTTCGACGATTTTCGTGCGCTTCTGCGCCAGTTGCCGGGGCCTGATTCCGGCGCGCTGGCGGCCGCGCGTGCGCGCGATGCGCAGCTGACGAAGCCGGCGGGGGCGCTCGGCCGGCTGGAGGAAATCGCCTTCTGGCTGGCGGCCTGGCAGGGGCGTGCCCCGGCCGTCACGCGCCCGCTGGTCGCGATCTTCGCCGGCAATCACGGCGTCGCCGCGCTGGGCATCACGCCCTATCCGCCGTCGGTGACGGCGCAGATGGTGGAGAATTTCGCGGCCGGCGGCGCCGCGATCAACCAGATCTGCGTGAGCCACGATCTCGGGCTGAAGGTGTTCGACCTCGCGCTCGACTACCCCACCGCCGACATCACGCAGGAAGCGGCCCTGACGGAGCGCGACTGCGCGGCGACCATGGCCTTCGGCATGGAAGCGGTGGCGGGCGGCACCGACCTGCTCTGCATCGGCGAGATGGGCATCGGCAACACGACGATTGCGGCGGCCATCAACCTCGCGCTCTATGGCGGTTCGGCACGCGACTGGGTGGGCCCGGGCACGGGCTCGCACGGGGCGCTGCTGGAGCGCAAGATCGCCGCGGTCGAAGCGGCGGTGACGCTGCATGGCGACCATCTCTCCGATCCGCTGGAGGTGCTGCGGCGCCTGGGCGGGCGCGAAGTGGCGGCGATGGCCGGCGCGATTCTCGCCGCCCGCATGCAGAAGATCCCGGTGATCATCGACGGCTACGTCGCCACCGCCGCCGGCGCCATCCTCAGGGCCATCAATCCGGCCGCGCTCGACCACTGCCTGATCGGCCACGTCTCCGGCGAACCCGGCCACATGGCCGCCATCGAACAGCTGGGCAAGACCCCGCTGCTGGCGCTCGGCATGCGGCTCGGCGAGGGCACCGGCGCAGCGCTTGCGGCCGGCATCGTGAAGGCGGCGGCGGCGTGTCATTCGGGCATGGCGACGTTCGAGCAGGCGGGGGTGAGCGGGCGGACGGAGTGAAGGGTTGGTTTCGCGGGTGATGCTTTCGTCGGCCTGTGGCGGACCGTCTCGCTTGTGGCTGCCCCTCACCCTAGCCCTCTCCCCGCATGCGGGGCGAGGGGACGTGGCCTGCACGGTGTTTTGATATGTGGCGAAAGCGGTGCCTCAAGGTTCCTTCGCCCCGCGCGCGGGGAGAAGGTGGCGGCAGCCGGATGACGGGCTGTTCGCGGGGTGGATTTGAAGGCAGGCCCTCTCTGGCCTGCCGGCCATCTCCCGAAGGCATCATCCTGCTTCTACTTTGTCTCGGGCATCACAGACTGTTCATTAGCCTTTGTTGCAAGCCCTGTTTGGAACGTTGAAAGAAGCGATGATTGAACCGCGAGAACCAGTCCCACGATTGCCACGGCAGACGTTACGGCGGTAACGACGATCGTCCACCTTGTGAACCGATTGTCTCCTCTGCTCGCCTTCAGCTCGTCCTTTACATCGGAAAAATCACGAGCAGAGGCTGACGCCTGCCTGTCAATATCTGTACGAAGGTTCGTTATCAGGTCGGTGAGACGATCAATCTTACCGTCTAGTTGCACTACCTTTGTATCCAATCGCGCTTCGTTAAGCTGCAACTTGGCGTCGATTTCTTCGCGAGTCATAGACACAGCAATTTCTCCCGCCATAGACGTCTGTCTCTCAAAATTGTCACCAGCTCCGGAGTTCAGACCGAATATCCTATATAGGCGCTCTGGTGTTTGAGAAGAGATATAACCAGCCTCGATCGAGGTATCACGCCTAGGACTATTAAAAGGGACACTTTTGTCACTTCGGAAGGTATAGAGATTATTTGCCGGCGTTAACTTCATCGGACGTCGCCTGTGTGGTGAGCGATTCAATAGTTGCTGGATTTAGGCCGACAAACGATAGAGCCAAGAATATCCCTTCACCACCACCTCTGGCTATCGAGGCGATGAACTCCGACGTATTGAGAGCTGATCCCTCCCAGCCGGAACGAGCAGCCATCAAAATCGACGTTTTGAATGAGAGGGGGACGACCCCCGGAAAACGTTAGAACACAATTTCTAAGTATCATATCCCGGAAGGATTTGTTGTCCAGCTCGACAATCTCTCCCTCAACGACGCGTTTCTGCTCTGGCACGACACCCTCCTGAATCCTGAGCAATCATTTGCTGTTTTCATGCTACCGTCAACTTCGACCCTACCGGATTTTTGGGGGAGATGGCCGGCAGGCCAGAGAGGGTTTTTCCTTGACTTACCGCGTCCCCGCCAGCGCGCGCTCGATGGCCTTGGCGTCCTGCCAGAGGGCTTCCATGCGGTCGAGTGTGGCGGCTTCGAGTCTTTCGCCCGATGCATGAAGTTCCGTCTCGATGTGGCGGAAGCGGCGGCGGAATTTGGTGTTGGTGCTGCGGAGCGCCATTTCGGGGTCGGTGCCGGTGTGGCGGCCGATGTTGACCATGGCGAAGACGAGGTCGCCGAGTTCGTCGGTGACTTTGGCCGGGTCGCCGCTGCGGAGCGCCTCGCGCAGTTCGCCGATTTCCTCCTCGATCTTGTCGAGGATGGGCTCGGGTTCCGACCAGTCGAAGCCGACCTTGGCGGCGCGCTGCTGCAGCTTCAGGGCTTCGCTGAGCGCCGGCTGGTGGCGCTGGACGCCGTCGAGGAAGCCGGCCGCGTCGTCGGTGAGACCGCGACGGCGGCGGCGGTCGCGGCGTTCGGCTTTTTCGGCCTGCTTGATCGCATCCCACTGCAGCTTCACCGCGTCCGGCGTATCGGCCTGCGAGCGGGCGAAGACGTGGGGGTGGCGGCGGATCATCTTGGTCGTGACGGCTTCCACCACATGGCCGAAGTCGAAGGCGCCGGCCTCTTCCGCCATGCGCGCGTGAAAGACCACCTGCAGCAGGAGATCGCCCAGCTCCTCGCAGAGATCGTCCATGTCGTTCCGCTCGATCGCGTCGGCGACCTCGTAGGCCTCCTCGATCGTATAGGGCTTGATGGTATCGAAGGTCTGGACGATGTCCCAGGGGCAGCCGGTATCGGGCGCGCGCAGGGCGGACATGATGTCGAGGAGCCTGGTGATGTCGCGGGAGGGCTGCATCGGTTCGGTCATGGGGCGGGCTTCTGTCTGGAGGGGACGCGTCTCAGGCGAGGGGGATGGCGTTGCCGGATTTGCCGGACTGGTAGGCGTCGGACAATTCCTGGTAGCGGCGGCGGATGCGGGCGTCCTGGGCTTTCAGGCCGGCGCGGTCGGCCTCGTCGCTGGTGGCGATCAGGTCGGCGATGGCGGCCGAGCGCCAGAAGGCGTTTTGGCGGGCATAGCCGCCGGGTTCCAGCCGGAACACTTCCTTGAGAATGACGAGGTCGTGCGGGATGGCGAAGCTGTCGCGGCTGTCCTCGTGGCTGAAGAAATAATAGAAATTGTCGAAGCCCGCCCAGGTGATGGCCGAGAGGCACATGGAGCAGGGCTCGTGGGTGGAGAGGAAGATCAGCTCCTTCGTGTCGTGAGCGACCCCGCGCTCGTAAAAGCGCTTCAGCGTGTGGACTTCGCCGTGCCAGAGCGGATTTTCCGTCTCGTTGTTGGTTTCAGCGACGACGAGGGACAGATCGGACTTGCGCAGGATGGCGGCGCCGAAGACCTTGTTGCCGGCAGCCACGCCCTTCTGCGTCAGCGGCAGGATATCGCTTTCGATGACGGAGAGCAGGCGGGCGGCAAGTGGATGGGTGGGCGGATCGGTGGGCATCGGGCGCGGTTCCCTGTGGTCGGTGCGCCACTGTAACGATGAAGGCCGGGCGGGTGCAATGCACCGCAGGGCGGCGGCGGGACACATTTGCTCCGATACTTCCCCGCCTGAGGAAAAGAATACGCCGCGTCCGGGACTGGCGGATTTCTGTTTCTTCAATTTCGCGGTAGGATGGGCGATACCTACGCAACCCATAAAGGACAGATCCCCCATCGTCATGAGCGAGCAACTGACCGTATTCCCGGCTTTTTTTCGCGTTGCGCAGAAATGCGTGGCGGTGTTCGGCAATGGCGACGAGGCCTATGCCAAGGTTCGCCTGCTGCTCAACACGCAGGCGCGCATCGTCGCCTATGCTGAGGATGCCGAGGCTGATTATGCGCTGTTCCTGGCCGAAAAGGGCATCGAGCGCATTGCCGTCGCCTTCGATGCGGGGCAGGTCGAGGGGGCCGTTCTGGTGTTTGCCGCGACGGGCGACCCGGCTGACGACCGCCGGATCGTGGCCGCTGCGCGTGCCGCGCGCATTCCCGCCAATGCGGTGGATCAGCCGGACTATTGCGATTTCCTGACGCCGGCGCTCGTCAACCGCGCGCCGGTGGCCGTGGCGATCGGCACGGAGGGCGCGGGGCCCATCCTTGCGCAGATGATCCGCGCGCAGATCGACCAGCTGCTGCAGCCTTCGCTCGGCAGCCTCGCCGGCCTTGCGCAATCCTACCGGATCGCGGCCGAAAAGCTGTTGCCGCGCGGTGCGCCGCGCCGGCAGTTCTGGAAGCGGTTCTTTACCGGTGGCGTGGCCGCGCATGTGGCGGCCAACGATGTTTCCGCCGCGCGCCGCGAGGCGACGCGGCTGTTGAAGGCGGGCAACGCGGTCGAGGGTCGCGTCTACCTCGTCGGGGCCGGGCCGGGCGCCGAGGACCTGCTGACGCTGCGTGCGCAGCGGGTGATGATGGAAGCGGACGTGCTTGTCTACGATGCGCTGGTGCCGCAGGCGATCGTGGACATGGGCCGGCGCGATGCCGAGCGGCTGTCCGTCGGCAAGCGCAAGGGCTGCCATTCGAAATCGCAGGCCGAGATCAACCAGCTGCTGGTGCGTCTTGGCCGCGAGGGCAAGCGCGTCGTGCGGCTGAAATCCGGCGACCCCCTGGTCTATGGCCGGGCGGGCGAGGAAATGGCGGCGCTGCGGGAGGCGGGCATCGGCTACGAGATCGTACCGGGCATCACCTCGGCCTTTGCCGCGGCGGCCGATTTCGAGCTGCCGCTGACGCTGCGCGGCGTCGCGTCGTCGCTGATCTTCACGACCGGCCATGACCTTGCCGGCGACGTGCTGCCCGACTGGGCGCGGCTGGCGGTCTCCGGCGCGACGATCTCCGTCTATATGGGGCGGACGGTGGCGGCCTCGGTCGCCGCGCGGCTGATCGATGCCGGGCTGCACCGCGACACGACCGTGGCCGTGGTGGAGAATGCCAGCCGGGCGAACCGCCGGCTGCTGCACGGGACGCTCGGCGAGCTGCCGGGGCTGGAGACGCGCGACGATCTCGACGGGCCGGTGATGGTGATCATCGGCGACGCGGTGGCGGGCGCGAATTTCGAGCGGTCGGAGCCGCTGTCGCAGCGGGCCGGTCTTTCTCACGAGGCAGGTCTGGTCGCGGCGTCCCGCGTTGATCTGCCGGAAAACCAACATGACGTGCAACATGACGTGCAAGGAGCATGACGATGAGTGACAAGGTCCTGACGGCCAACCGACTGTCCGACGGCATTTCCGTCTGGCTGGATGCGGCCGGCAACTGGGGCGAGAGCCTGCAGGATGCCTTCATCGCGCGTCATGCCGAGGCGGTGACGGCGCTGGAGGCGGCGGGCAAGGCTGCCTTTGCCGACAACAAGGTCGTCGATGTCAACGTAATCGAGGTCGTGGAAGTGGACGGCGTGCTCAGGCCCTCGCGGCTGCGCGAGCGCATCCGCGCGGAAGGGCCGACGATGGACTATGCGCCGGGCTACAGGGGCCTGCACCCCGTGGCGGCGGTCTAACCCGCCGGGACAGAAACTCCCGCCGCATTGCTTTTCCCGGGGCCGGGTCTGGGGTAAAGACGGGTCTGGGGTAAAGAACAGCACGCGCGGCGCACCGGATCTGCATGGCGCCTCCCAAGGTCTTCTGCACGAGACGCCCGGCGTCCGGGACTTTGGTCTTTAAGGAAAAGACAACGATGTATCGCTACGACGAATTCGATCATGCCTTCGTATCTGCCCGCGTGGCGCAGTTTCGCGACCAGGTGGAGCGTCGCCTGTCCGGCGAGCTGGCCGAGGACGCGTTCAAGCCGCTGCGGCTGATGAACGGCGTGTACCTGCAGCTGCATGCCTATATGCTGCGCGTCGCCATTCCCTATGGCACGCTGAACGGCCGGCAGATGCGGATGCTGGCGCATATCGCGCGGAAGTACGACCGCGGCTACGGGCATTTCACCACGCGGCAGAACATCCAGTACAACTGGCCGGCGCTGGCGGACACGCCGGACATTCTGGCCGACCTTGCCAGCGTCGAGATGCATGCGATCCAGACCTCGGGCAACTGCATTCGCAATGTGACGGCCGACCATTTCGCCGGTGCCGCCGCCGACGAGGTCGCCGATCCCCGGCCTTACGCGGAAATCCTGCGGCAGTGGTCGTCGGTGCATCCGGAATTCTCGTTCCTGCCGCGCAAGTTCAAGATCGCCGTGACGGGGGCCGAGCGTGACCGCGCCGCGATCCAGGTGCACGATATCGGCCTGCACCTGAAGAAGGACGATCAGGGCCGCATCGGCTTTGCCGTCTATGTCGGCGGCGGGCAGGGGCGCACGCCCATGATCGCCAAGAAGATCCGCGACTTCCTGCCGGAAGAGGATCTCCTGTCCTACACCACCGCCATCATGCGCGTGTACAACCTGCATGGCCGGCGCGACAACAAGTACAAGGCGCGCATCAAGATCCTCGTGCACGAGACCGGCGCCGAGGTGCTGGCGGGGCAGGTGGAGCAGGAATTCCTGCAGCTGAAGAACACCGAGCTGAAGCTTCCCGACGCCGATATCGCCGCGATCTCCGCCTACTTCGCGCCGCCGGCGCTGGCGGAGCGCCCCGAGGGCTGGGCGAACCTTGCGAGCTGGAAGAAGGCCGATCCGGATTTCGCCCGCTGGGTGCAGCAGAACGTGGCGCCGCACAAGAACCCCGATTACGGCATGGTGACGATCTCGCTGAAGCCCATCGGCGGCATTCCGGGCGACGCAACGGACGTGCAGATGGAGGCCGTGGCCGATATCGCCGAGGACTACGCCTTCGACGAGATCCGCATCAGCCACGAGCAGAACATCATCCTGCCGCATGTGGCGCTGGCCGATCTCGAGGCCGTCTATCGCGGGCTGGTGGCGACGGGGCTGGCGACCGCCAATGCCGGGCTGATCACCGACATCATTGCCTGTCCGGGGCTCGATTATTGCGCGCTGGCGAACGCCCGCTCCATTCCCGTGGCGCAGGAGATTTCCACGCGTTTCGGCGATCCCGAGCGGCAGGCCGATATCGGCGAGCTGAAGATCAAGATCTCCGGCTGCATCAATGCCTGCGGCCACCACCATGTCGGCCATATCGGCCTGCTGGGCGTGGAGAAGAAGGGGGCGGAGCTGTACCAGATCACGCTCGGCGGTTCCGGCGACGAGACGACCTCGATCGGCGAGATTATCGGCCGCGGTTTCGAGCCGGACAAGGTGACGGATGCGGTGGAGACGATCGTCGACACCTATCTCGGCCTGCGGCTGTCGAAGGAGGAGACCTTCCTCGCCGCCTATCGCCGCGTGGGCCCGCAGCCCTTCAAGGATGCGCTGTATGGCGCCAAGGAACAGGAAGCGGCTTAAGATGACGCAGATCTGGAAGACGACCGGGTTCGTGACCGACGATGCGTGGGTTCTTGAGACCGAGGAAAGCCAAGCCGGCTCCAACGAGCGGTCGATCCACGGGCTGGCCACCTTCATCGAGAAGGCGGAGGCCGGGGAGACCGGGCTCGGCGTGCTGATCAACCCGGCCGACGACGTGTCGCGGCTGCAGCCCTATCTCGAGCATATCGCGCTCGTCGCCGTCGCCTTTCCCGCCTTCAACGACGGGCGGGCCTTCAGCCATGCCTCGCTGTTGCGGGTGCGGCTGAAGTTCGAGGGCGAGATCCGCGCGATCGGCGACGTGCTGATCGACCAGGTGCCGCTGATGCTGCGCTGTGGCATCGACAGCTTTGCCGTGACCAATGCGACGGCGCTGAAACGGCTCGGGGAAGGGCGTCTGCCCGGCATCGACGAGCATTACCAGCCGACGGCGCGGCCCTCGGCCGAAGCCGGCTCCTACAGCTGGCGCCGGGTTTCCTGATCCGGCCCGCTTGGCCAGCCGCCGTGCGGTGCGGGGCGGTGGCGCCCTGCGGCAATCTCCGCTTGCGCGGAATTTTGAAACGGAATTGCTTTCCTTCGGCCCCGGTTTGGAATATTCCGCGCATCAATACCTGAGAGGCGTTGTCAGCCTTTCGCTCGCTCCCGATCCGAGCTTCGGCTCGACCTGCCCAGAGGATGAGACGCACAGATGAATGCTCCGGCCAAGACAGAGGATTTCGCCGCGACCGTACCGGCCGGCGTGTTTGCCGAGACCGTGACCAGCGTGACGCATTACACCGACCGCCTGTTCCGCTTCCGCATGACGCGGCCGGCCGGCTTCCGCTTCCGCTCGGGCGAATTCGCCATGATCGGCCTGATGGTCGAGGGCAAGCCGGTCTACCGCGCCTATTCGATCGCCAGCCCCGCCTGGGACGAGGAACTGGAATTCTTCTCGATCAAGGTGCCGGACGGTCCGCTGACCTCGCATCTCCAGGCCATCAAGCCCGGCGACCAGGTGCTGATGCGCAAGAAGCCGACGGGCACGCTGGTGCTCGACGCGCTGACGCCCGGCAAGCGGCTCTATATGTTCTCGACCGGCACCGGCATCGCGCCGTTCGCCAGCCTGATCCGCGAGCCGGAAACGTTCGAAAAGTTCGACGAGGTCATCCTGACCCATACGACCCGCGACGTGGCCGAGCTCAAATACGGCTTCGACCTGATCGAGGAAATCCGCAACCACGAGTTCCTGGCCGAAGTGGTGGGGGACAAGCTGCGCCACTATGCGACCGCGACCCGCGAGGACTATCCGTTCCGCGGCCGCATCACCGACCTTATCCGCAATGGCAAGCTCTTCACCGACCTCGGCGTTTCCGCCTTCGACCCGGCCATCGACCGCGGCATGATCTGCGGCTCGACCGAGATGCTGAAGGACACGAAGCTGCTGCTCGAAGAGGCCGGCCTGACCGAGGGCTCGAACAACAAGCCGGGCGAGTTCGTGATCGAACGGGCGTTCGTAGGGTGATGTCTTTGCGATGAGGGTGAGGGGGGTGTCGCACCCGATGTGCTCTCATCGGCTGGCGTCATTGTCTCCCGCGAGGCGGGGGTTTTGGTCGTTTGAGAAAGAAGACCCTCTCTGGCTGGCAGGCTTGGGAGGGTTTTTTCTTTGACGCCGGATAAGCATGGCTCCGGAGCTGCCCCTCATCCGGCTGCCGCCACCTTCTCCCCGCGGGCGGGGCGAAGGGACCCTGAGGCACCGCATCCGCCACACATCAAAACACTGAGCAGGGCGCGTCCCCTCGCCCCGCAGGCGGGGAGAGGGTTAGGGTGAAGGGCGGTTCCGGGCAAGGCGGCTTCGTCAGACGATGAAGTCGCCGGCTTGCAGGGTCAGGCGGTCGTCGAAATAGAGGGCGAGGTCCGATTGGCCGTCGCCGTCGAGATCGCCGTAGACAGTGGTCGTGGACTTGACGATCGCGAAGCGCAGTTCGCCGCCGGTCTTCGTGAAGGTGCTCGCGCCGATGAACGAGAAATGCTGCACGCCGTCGAGGAGCAGATTGGCGTCGATGCCCGAGAGATCGATGCGGTCGCCGCTGCTGGAGGAGAAGTCGGTGATCGTGTCGCGCAGCTTGGTGCCGGTCTGCGACTCCGTCCAGCTGGCATAGACGAAGGTATCGGCGCCGGCGCCGCCGGTCAGGATGTCGCTGCCGGCGCCGCCGCTCAGCCGGTCATTGCCCTTGTCGCCGTCCAGCCGGTTGGCGGCACTGTCGCCGGTCAGCGTATCGGCGAAGGCCGAACCCGTGAGGTTCTCGATCGACTTGAACGTGTCGCCCGCCGCGAAACCCTTGTTTGCCGAGGGCTTGAGCAGGCTTGCCGTGACGCCGGCGGTCGCGTCGAGATAGGATGCCGTGTCGAGGCCGGTGCCGCCGTCGAGCGCATCGGCGCCGGCCCCGCCCAGGAGGGTGTCGTTGCCGCTCAGGCCGAACAGCGTGTCCTTGCCGGCATTGCCCGAGAGCAGATTGGCGACCTCGTTGCCGACGATGCGGTCGTTGCCGGCGCCGGCCTTGACGTTCTCGATCAGCGAGGCGGTGTTGCCGTCGTGCAGAAGCGCGTTGAAGATGTTGCCGCGCGCATGGCCGCCATTCGGACCGCCCCCGAGATCGGCGAGCTGCGCCCTGTCGAACACGGAAAAGCCGCCGGCGCGCAGATCGATCGAGAGGTTGGTCTTGTAGGCCGTCAGGTCGAACGTGTCCCTGCCGCCGCCATCCCAGAGGGTTGCGAAGATGGTGTTGGCACCCGGTGCGATGGCGGTCTGGCCGTCGATGACGGTCACGCCGGACTTCGGCGTCCAGCGATAGGTGGTATCGCCGGACATGACGCTGTAGTCGGCACCGTACATGGTCTGCAGGGCGGCGATATCGAGCGCCATGAAGGTCTGCGGCGCGTCGTTGGCGCCATAGCTGTAGCCGGCATCGACCGCTGCGCCGATGAAGGCCTTGTAGGTCATCACCGTGAACTCGACACTGTCCATGGCGCGGGGCAGGGCGGCGTTCACCTCCGCCTCGTGCCCGTGCTTCAGGCCGAGGGCGTGCCCGAGTTCGTGAATGAGCGTGTGCCAGGCATAATTGCCGGGCTTCGGCTTGAGATAGTCGAGATCCGTGCCGGCATAGCCATCGCCGAACCAGATATCGCCCGAGACGTCCTCCGCGCCGGGGTAGAAGGCGAAGGCCGTGGGGTTGGCGACGTCGGAGCCGGCGAAGCGCAGGGTCGCATCCGCGGTGTTGCCGCGCTGAAGGTCGAGAAGCGTGAAGCCTTCCAGCGAGAAGCCGTCGTCGACCGCGTTGCCGCTCGACTGCTCCATGGCGAACAAAGCGGCGCCGATCTGCTGGGTGGAGACGGGGAAGAAGCTGGCGGAGCCATCGTCATAGGCGTAATCGGATCGCGCCGTGGGAAAGGCATAGGTCAGGACCCCGCCGCTCCAGGCATTGTTCGACAGAATGCCGTCGATGTTCGGATTGCCCGTCGGCGCGATCGTTGTCGATGGCGTCTTGGTGCCCGTCATAGTCCCCCACCCTCTCCGGAAGAGCCCCACGCTCTTCCCTTGGTAACCGAACGGTGTCTTACACGTTCAGGCTGTATGCCTAGAGCATGTGCCGACCAAGCTCAAGCGGGTCCCGGCGCGCAGACTGAAAAATGCTGCGCGCCGTCCGGCGATCCGGGGAGTTTATGTCGTTCCGGTTAACGGGCGTTGACCGGAACGGCTTTCTTCTGCTTTCGCTGGGTTTTCCGACGCCGAAGCGATGCGGCTTCGGCCGGACTTGCCTAGTGCAGGATCTGGCTGAGGAAGAGCTTCGTGCGCTCGTGCTGCGGGTTGTCGAAGAATTCGGCCGGCGCATTCTGTTCGACGATCTGGCCCTGGTCCATGAAGATGACGCGGTTGGCGACCTGGCGGGCGAAGCCCATTTCATGGGTGACGCAGAGCATGGTCATGCCTTCCTCGGCCAGGCTCACCATGGTGTCGAGGACTTCCTTGACCATTTCCGGATCGAGTGCGGAGGTCGGCTCGTCGAAGAGCAGGATCTTCGGCTTCATGCACAGCGCGCGGGCGATGGCGACGCGCTGCTGCTGGCCGCCCGAAAGCTGGCCCGGATATTTGTGGGCCTGTTCGGGGATCTTCACGCGCTGCAGATAGTGCATGGCGATCTCTTCGGCCTGCTTCTTCGGCATCTTGCGGACCCAGATGGGGGCCAGCGTGCAGTTTTCGAGAATCGTCAGGTGCGGGAAGAGGTTGAAGTGCTGGAACACCATGCCGACCTCGCGACGCACCTCGTCGATCTTCTTCAGATCGTTGGTGAGCTCGATGCCGTCGACTATGATCGTGCCCTTCTGGTGTTCTTCCAGCCGGTTGATGCAGCGGATCATGGTCGACTTGCCGGAGCCCGAGGGGCCGGCGATGACGATGCGCTCGCCGCGCATGACCTTCAGGTTGATGTCGCGCAGCACGTGGAAATCCCCGTACCACTTGTTCATGCCGACGATCTCGATGGCGACGTCGGTGGACGAAACAGTCAATTTCTGGGCGGCTTCAGCCATGATCAGTCCCTCGTGTTATCGTTTGTGGCCGGTATCGAGGCGACGCTCGACGAAGGCGGAATAGCGTGACATGCCGAAGCAGAAGATCCAGAAGACGAAACCGGCAAAGATGAGGCCCGTCAAGGGGGTGACCGGCGTGCTCCAGCCGCTGTCGCCGAAGCTGGCCTTCACGATGCCGAGCAGGTCATACATCGAGATGATGGTGACGAGCGAGGTATCCTTGAACAGGCCGATGAAGGTGTTGACGATGCCGGGAATGACCAGCTTGATCGCCTGCGGCAGAATGATGAAGGTCGTCTTGTGGAAGTAGTTGAGGCCAAGCGCGTCGGCCGCCTCGTACTGCCCCTTCGGGATGGCCTGCAGACCGCCACGGATGACTTCGGCCATGTAGGCGGCGGCGAAGATGGACACGCCGACCAGCGCCCGCAGGAACTTGTCGAAGTTGGTGCCCGGCGGCAGGAACATCGGCAGCAGCACGCTCGCCATGAAGAGGACGGTGATGAGCGGAACGCCGCGGATGAACTCGATGAAGACGACGCAGGCCGTCTTGATGATCGGCATTTCCGACCGGCGCCCGAGCGCCAGCACGATGCCGAGCGGCAGCGAGACGGCGATGCCGACGAAGGACAGGATGAGCGTGACCATCAGCCCGCCCCAGAGCGACGTCTCGACATAGGAGAGGCCGAAGCGGCCGCCGAGCAGCAGCACATAGGCGATGACCGGCATGACCACGAGAAGCAGGATCGTGTTCAGTCCCTTGCGCGGCACCTTCGGCATGAGGAAGGGCACGAGAATGGCGATGGCGATGGCCAGCACCAGCAGCGGCCGCCAGAGCTGATCGCGCGGGTAGGAGCCGAACATGAACTGGAGGAAGCGGTCGTTGACATAGGCCCAGCAGGCGCCGCTCCAGCCGTCCGGCTGGATGCCGCCCTGCGCCGCGGTGGTGCAGACCGAGCGATCGGCGCCGGTCCACACGGCCTGGATGAAGAGCCAGTTGAGCGCGCCGGGCAGATACCAGACGACGGCGAGGATGCCGATCAGCGAAAGGATGCTGTCGGTGGGCGTCGCGAACAGGTTCTTGCGCAGCCAGCCGACGATCGTCGAATCCGTCGAGGGCGGGGTTTCCGGCGCGATGAAGTCGTGGCGGACGAAGGCGATGTTCTGGGCCATATCAGCGCTCCACCAGGGCCATGCGGGCATTGAACCAGTTCATGAAGACGGACGTGATCAGGCTGATCGAGACGTAGATCAGCATCCAGATGGAGATGATCTCGATCGAGCGGCCGGACTGGTTGAGGATCGTGTTGCCGACGGCGACGAGATCGGCGAAGCCGACGGCGACGGCGAGCGACGAGTTCTTGATGAGGTTGAGATATTGCGAGGTCAGCGGCGGGATGATGATCCGCATGGCCTGCGGCAGCACGACGAGGCGTGTGGCAAGATTGGCGCGCAGGCCGAGGGCATAGGAGGCCTCCGTCTGACCGGTCGCGACGCCGCGGATGCCGGCGCGCACGATCTCGGCGATGAAGGAGGCGGTGTAGAAGGAGAGCGCGAGGTAGAGCGACAGGAATTCCGGTCCGACGACCATGCCGCCGCTCATGTTGAACGAGCCGGGCACGGGATAATCGAGCGTCATCGGGCGGCCGAGCGCGAGGAAGACGACGAAGGGAAACGCCACGATCAGCGCGAGATTGACGACGAGAACCGGCGGGCGCTTGCCGGTCTTCAGCTGGTGGGCATTGGCCCAGACGGTGAAGGCGATGGCGGCGAGGATGCCGAGCACGACGGCGGCCACGACATAGACGAAGCTTTCGCCGGCGACGGGCGCCGGGAAATAGATGCCGCGGTTGCTGACGAAGAAGAAAGCGCCGGGATTGTCCTTCACGTGCTGGAAGATGGTGCGCACGTTCGGCAGAAGCGCGAGAACGCCGAGATACCAGAAGAAGATGACGAGCAGCGGCGGGATGTTGCGGAACACCTCGACATAGATCGTGCAGAGCTTGGCGATCAGCCAGTTCTTCGACAGGCGGCCAATGCCGATCAGCAGGCCGACGATGGTGGCCGTGATGATGCCCCAGAAGGCGATGAGCAGCGTATTGAGCAGGCCGACGAGGAGGGCGCTGAAATAGGTGGAATCGGGCGAATAGGCGATCAGCTGCTGGCCGATATCGAAGCCCGCGCGGCTGTTGAGGAAGCCGAAGCCGCTGGACATGCCGGAGCGCGCGAGGTTGGCGACGACGTTCGTCGCGGCGTAATAGATGGCGCCGAAGACGACGACCACGGTCACGATCTGGAAAAGAATGCTTCGGAAAGCCGGATTATAGAGAAGCGACACCGTCGGTCGATGTGCGCCGCCCCCGGTGCGGACGTCGTTTGCAGCCATTCACTTGTCCCCTGTCGGCCACCCTTTTTGACGGGTGTTCAAGACGTTCTGAGGAAGGGGCGGGCCCAAGCCGTCACGGGACGGGCCCGCCCCCTCGATATCAGCGGTCGATCAGCGGATCGGCGGTGCGTACTGCAGGCCGCCCTTGTTCCACAGCGCGTTCAGGCCTCGCTCGATCTTGAGCGGCGAGCCCTGGCCGACATTGCGTTCGAAGAGTTCGCCGTAATTGCCGACGGCCTTGATGATCTGGACGGCCCAATCCTTGGGCAGGCCGAGGTCGGCGCCGAGCGTGCTGTTGGCTTCTTCACCGAGGAAACGCTTGATGTCGGGGTTTTCCGACTTCTTCATCTCTTCGACATTGGCCTGGGTGATGCCGAACTCTTCCGCCGTGATCATGGCGTAGTGCGTGAAGGATACCACGTCGAACCACTTCGAATCGTTCTGGCGAACGGCCGGGCCGAGCGGCTCCTTGGAGATGATTTCCGGGAGAACGACGTGATCGTCCGGATTCGCCATCTTCAGGCGGATCGAATAGAGGCCCGACTGGTCGGTGGTGTAGACGTCGCAACGGCCGGCATTGTAGGCGGCGTCGGCTTCGTCCTGCGCTTCGAACACGACGGGCTTGAATTCCATCTTGTTGGCGCGGAAGTAGTCGGCGAGGTTGAGTTCGGTCGTGGTGCCCGACTGGACGCAGACGGAGGCGCCGTTCAGCTCCAGAGCCGACTTCACGCCGAGCTCCTTCTTCACCATGAAGCCCTGGCCGTCATAGTAGTTGACGGCGCGGAAGTCGAAGCCGAGCTGGCTGTCGCGGCTGGCGCTCCAGGTGGTGTTGCGTGCGAGCATGTCGATTTCGCCCGACTGCAGGGCCGGGAAGCGGTCCTTGGCGGACAGGGGCGTAAACTTGACCTTGGTCGCATCGCCGAAGACGGCGGCGGCAACGCCCTTGCAGAGGTCGGCGTCGAGGCCGGTCCAGTTGCCGGAAGAGTCCTGGGCACCGAAGCCCGCGAGGTTGGAACCGTTCACGCCGCACTGCACGAAGCCCTTGGCCTTCACGTCATCGAGCGTGCCGGCGGAGGCTGCATGGGCACCGAAACCCAGCACAGCGGCGCCGATCACGATCGGGAGAAATCTTGTTGCCATTCTTAAGACCCTTTTTTAAGTTTTCTGTCGCCTTCATCCCGGAAGCCTCGACGGCCTGCCGGAAGAAACGCCCCCGCCACCCTCCTGGCGCGAGTGGGACTATCTCATTCGTAAATGTCGGACGGGTCAAGTCACGTTGCCGAAATTCTAGGCCGTTTCAACATTATCGGACAGTCTGCTCATTTTATTCGCTCATCCGGCTGGTGAGTGCAAAGTGCTGGACAAAAATGAGGCAGAAAGGCCCGCGGGCATTCCGGACGCCGACGATCCGGGCTTGACCTGTGCTGCCGTGCGGACCGACAAGAAGCGCGACAGGCCCTTGGCGGCAGACACCTGGAAAGGACGGGGACGACGACATGAGCGACAAGAGGGATTTTCTGGCGACGGCAGGCGTGAACACGCGGCTGGCGCATACGGGCAACGTGCCGTCCGACTATCACGGTTTCGTCAACCCGCCGATCGTGCGGGCCTCCACGGTGCTGTTTGCCGATGCGCGGACGATGGAGACGCGGGCGCAGAAATACACCTATGGCACGCGCGGCACGCCCACCACGGATGCGCTCTGCGAGGCGATCGACGCGCTGGAGGGGTCGGCGGGCACGATTCTCGTGCCGAGCGGGCTTGCGGCCGTTACTGTGCCGTTTCTCGCCTTCCTTTCCTCGGGCGATCACGCGCTGATCGTCGACAGCGTCTACTTCCCGACGCGGAACTTCTGCAACACGATGCTGACGCGGATGGGCGTGACGGTCGAATATTACGATCCCGCCATCGGCGCCGGCATCGAGGCGCTGATCCGGCCGAACACGCGGCTGGTGCACACCGAAGCGCCGGGCTCCAACACGTTCGAGATGCAGGACATCTCGGCGATCTCGGGCGTGGCGCACAAGCATGGCTGCGTCGTGACGATGGACAATACCTGGGCGACGCCGCTCTATTTCAAGCCGCTTGATCATGGCGTCGATATCTCGATCCATGCGGCGACGAAATATCCGAGCGGGCATTCCGACATTCTGATGGGCACGGTTTCGGCCAATGCCAAGCACTGGGAGCAGCTGCACGAGGCGACGATCACGCTCGGCATCTGCGGCTCGCCGGACGACAGCTACCAGATCCTGCGCGGCCTGCGGACCATGGGCGTGCGGCTGGAGCGGCATCAGGAAAGCGCGCTCAATCTCGCCCGCTGGCTGGAAGAGCACGAGGACGTGGCGCGGGTGCTGCACCCGGCCCTGCCGAGTTTCCCCGGCCACGACATCTGGAAGCGGGATTTCACGGGCGCGAGCGGGATCTTCTCCTTCGTCCTCAAGGTCTCAGAGCCGGTGCAGGTAAAAGCGCGGGCGCATGCGTTTCTCGATGCGCTCTCGATCTTCGGGCTCGGCTATTCCTGGGGTGGGTATGAGAGCCTCGCGCTCGTCGTCGGGCTTTCGGACCGGACGATCTGCAAGCAGCCGGCCGAGGGGCCGGTGATCCGGCTGCAGATCGGGCTCGAGGACGTGCCGGACCTGCGGCGGGACCTGGAAGCCGGGTTTGCGGCCGCGGCGGCGGTCGGCGCTTAAGGCGTCTTCTGGCTGGGGAGGCGATGGCCGTAGAGCCAGTCGAAATCCTCGGCCAGTCTTTCCGGCGTGCGCAGCGACAGGACGAGGTTTCGGCCGAGACGGACGGGGCCGGAGGCGTGGTAGGCGAAGCGGTTGAAGGCGCCGCGCGCGCGCACGCGGGCGACGCGCGCCTTGCGGGTCGCAACGAAGGCGTCGAGCTGCGCGGTGATGTCGCCGGGTTTTCCGATCGCGTCTGCGAGCTCGAAGGCATCCTCGATGGCCATGGCGGCGCCCTGGGCTGCGAACGGCATCATGGCGTGGGCGGCATCGCCGATGAGGATGCGCGTGCCGTCGTGCCATGCACCGTCCTCGACCTCGATCAGGGGCCAGAAGCCGAGCGTTTCCGCCCGGGAGAGGGCGGAGCGGATGTCGGGATGCCAGCCCGAAAGAAGCTGCGCGATGGCGGCCCGGGATGCCTCGTCGCCTCCCTCCACCTGCGTCATCCCGCTGCCGATGGCCACGAGATTGAGGCCTCCGGGCTCGCCGTGGGAAGACTGGCCGATCGGATAGGCCACGAGGTGGGCGCGGCGGCCGAGATAGGCTGTGACGACGGTTGGATCGAAGGGCAACGGCGCGGCCTGGCGGGGCAGGGTAAGCCGCCAGGCGATGTTGCCGGAAAGCCGCGCCCGTCCGTGGCCTGCAAGGGCGGGGCGGACCTTGGAGCCGACGCCGTCGGCGCCGACGACGAGGCCGGGCACGCGGCCCGTGATGGCGGAGAGAGACGCAGGCGTCGCATCGCAGATGGCCGTGTCCAGATGCAGGCGGCAGAGCGGGTGGGCGCGCACGGCATCGGCCAATGCGCCCTGGAGTGCGGAGCGCGCAATGACGGCATAGGGCGCGTGCCAGCGGCTGCGGGCGAAGGCGCCGGCCGGAACGCGCGCGATCGTCTGGAGGCTGCGGCCATCGACGAGGCGGATCTCCGATGGCTCCACCCAATAAGGCTGCAGGTTTGCCGTCAGGCCAAGGGCGTCGAGAATGCGCGTCGCGTTCGGCGACAGCTGCAAGCCGGCGCCGACCTCGTCCAGATTGGCCGCCCGCTCGACGATATCGACCGCAAAGCCCTTGGCTGCGAGCGACAGGGCGGCGGTGAGGCCGGCAATGCCGGCCCCGACCACGACGATGGGAGGACGCGCGTGAGGCGAACGCCTTTCCGGCAGGTCCGTGATGGTGCGGGAAGGGTCGGATCCGGGCGCCGGCTGCGTCACGGTGCGAGGCCGTCAGGCCGCCTTCGTCTGGAACAGGCAGCCGGTCGGACGGGTCTCATCCATCTTCAGCGCGCCGTTGAAGCGGAAGAGGGTCGAGCAGTAGGAACAGACCTTCTCGTTGTCGTCGCCCATGTCCAGATAGATGTGCGGATGATCGTAGGGAACGGAGGCGCCGGTGCACATGAATTCCTTGACGCCGACCTCGATCACCGCGTGACCGCCATCGTTCTGGAAATGAGGAATACCGTGCCCGGCCATGTCGTTCTCCACTGTCTCGTCTGTCTGTCGCGCCGCCGCAGGGATAAGGGTCGGGCGCTTTCGGCGCGGACATTAGGCCGGTTCGGCGCAAAAAGGTAGACGATTGCCGGCACCCGCCCGCGTTTTTTGCAGTGCACGGGGTTTTTCCGCAAGGCTCGGGGCTTTAAAGGGGACCGTACCAAACGGTTTCCGGTCCGATCGACCGAACACCGTGTCAATCTCACGGGACCCGCCAAGATGGATCTGTCACCGCCGCCCTTTTCCAGCTTCCGCCATGAGGGGCTCGATATCGCCTTCTTCGACGCGGGAGATCCGGCCGGCGCGCCGGTGCTGCTGATCCACGGCTTCGCCTCGTCGGCAAGCGTCAACTGGGTGTTTCCCGGCTGGCTGAAGACGCTGGGGGAGGCCGGCTACCGGGTGATCGCGCTCGACAATCGCGGCCATGGGGCCAGCAGCAAGCCGACCGACCCCGCCGTCTACCGGCCGGAGGCCATGGCGGGCGATGCCGCCGCTCTCCTGACGCATCTGGGACTCGGCTCCGCCCATGTGATGGGCTATTCCATGGGCGCGCGGATATCGGCGTTCCTGGCGCTCTCCCATCCCGACCGGGTGCGCACGCTGGTGCTGGGCGGGCTGGGGATCGGCATGGTAACGGGGGTGGGCGACTGGGACCCGATCGCCGACGCGCTGCTCGCGCCATCGCTCGACGACGTCACCCACGAGCGCGGCCGGATGTTCCGCATGTTCGCCGACCAGACGAAGAGCGACAGGCAGGCGCTGGCCGCCTGCATCGCCACTTCCCGCACGCTCCTGAGCGCGGCGGAGATGGGCCGGATCGACGTGCCGACGCTGATCGGCGTGGGGACGAAGGACGACATCGCGGGCTCCGGCCAGGCGCTGGCGGACCTGATGCCGCAGGCCGTCGCGATCGACATTCCGAACCGCGACCACATGCTGGCCGTCGGCGACCGCGTGTTCAAGGCCGCGGTTCTGGCATTTCTCGCCGAGCACGCGACGGGGGGCGCGGCGCGGAACCAAGAAGGCTGAGGCCCCCCATTTAAACTTGGGCGGAACTGCCCTATTGTCATGAAAACCCGATCCGCAGACGACGTGCGGCCGCGAAGGAGTGCGACATGGTCGCCAGGACCGACATGATCATGGACATGCGTGCGAACGAGACCGTCAAGACGATGGACCCGATCTGGGACAGCCTTCAGGACGAGGCGCTGCATGCGTCGGCGCACGAGCCGATGCTGTCGGCCTTTCTCTACGCCACGATCATCAACCAGCGTTCGCTGGAAGAGAGCGTCATCCACCGGATCGCGCAGCGCCTCGACCATTCCGATCTCGATGCGAGCCTCGTGCGCCAGGCGTTTCTGGAGATGGCCGAGGACTGGCCGGACTGGGCCGGCATCCTGCGCGTCGATATCCAGGCCGTCTACGACCGCGACCCCGCCTGCACCCGCTTCATGGAAGTGATCCTCTATTTCAAGGGCTTTCACGCGATCCAGACCCATCGGCTGGCCCACTGGCTGCTGACGCGCGGACGGCGCGATCTGGCGCTCTACCTGCAGAGCCGATCGTCGTCCGTGTTCCAGACCGACATCAATCCCGGTGCGCGGATCGGCAAGGGGATCTTCCTCGACCATGCTACGGGGCTGGTGGTGGGCGAAACCGCCGTCATCGGCGACAATGTCTCGATCCTGCACGGCGTGACGCTGGGCGGCACCGGCAAGGAGGGCAGCGACCGGCATCCGAAGATCGGCAACGGCGTGCTGATCGGCGCGGGCGCCAAGATCCTCGGCAATATCCATGTCGGGCAATGCTCGCGTGTCGCGGCGGGGTCCGTCGTGCTGAAGCCGGTTCCGCCGAAGGTGACGGTCGCCGGCGTTCCCGCCCGGGTGGTGGGCGAGGCCGGTTGCTCGGAGCCCTCGCGCTCGATGGACCAGGTGCTGCAAAGCTTCGAAATCTGACGGACGACGCCTTTTCAAGGGAACCGGCACGGCCTGCGCAGCTTGTGTGGAACGATGCCATCCCTGTCGATGCAGGGTTTACACCGCTTGCGGCTTCATGAGAGAAGCGCCGCTCTGAAAACTGCTAGGAGACATGACTTGAAGCCTGAAGACATCAAGAAACTCGAAGCCTACTTCAAGCGTATTTTCAACCCGCAGATCGTCGTCAAGGCGCGTCCGAAGAAGGACGAGTCGGCCGAGGTCTATCTCGGAGACGAGTTTCTCGGCGTGGTGTTTCGCGACGAGGAAGACGGCGAACTGTCGTTCAGCTTCTCCATGGCGATCCTCGACATCGATCTCTGAGGCTTTCGCTTCAAGCGTAAGATTTCCATAACATTTTAGCCCGGCCGGCCTTTGCCCGCCGGGCTTTTTGCTGTCCGCGCGCCACGGCCTTCCGGTTCACGACATGGTGCGCTGCGGTGTGGAAACTTGACTTTATTGTGCACTGCACCTAAACTTTGGGGATCACAGACATCAGGAGGAATGCTCATGTTTAACTTCTCGGATGCCGGTTTCGCTGGCAAGGACGCCATGGAAACCATGACCAACAGCTATGCCGCCATGACCAAGGGTTTCCAGGCGATCGCCATGGAAGCGGCGGACTACTCCAAAAAGAGCTTCGAGGAGAGCGTGGCGCATCTGCAGAAGCTCTCCGGCGTGCGCAGCATCGAGGCCGCCGTGGAACTGCAGACCTCGTTCCTGAAGTCGACCTACGAGGGCTACGTGTCGGAAGCCACCAAGCTCGGCGGCATGTACACGGACCTCGCCAAGGACAGCTACAAGCCCTACGAAGCCCCGATGGCGCAGGCAGCCAACGCCATGCAGACGGCGACCAAAGCGGCTGCTTCGGCCGCGAAGTCCGCCGCCGCCTGACCGCTACCCCACGGGGCTTCGGCCCGTTCCAAATGACGAAAGCCGGTTGCGGGGTGCCGCGGCCGGCTTTTTTTGCGTTTGCGGCCTCCCCATATGCGACCGGACCCTGCATTTACGGCTCCGCTTTCCGGGTGAAGACGACAAAAGACATCAAACTTGAGCGCGTGGTTCGAATATCGTTGCAGTGGAACGGAACGGGCTTAAAATCGCCGGGAGACACACTATCTGATGTGTCATGGAATGGTCGCAATGGGCTCCCAAGCTTTGCGATCCGACGAGGGAATGAAGACGAATGATCGCTCTGCCGATCCGGATGGCCAAGAGTGGCGAGGGGAATGGCGATTCCAATCGCGGTACCTCGGTCATTACCCGGACGAAGACACAGACCAAGAAGCCGAGCCTGTACCGCGTGCTGCTTCTCAACGACGACTACACGCCGATGGAATTCGTCATCCATGTCCTGGAGCGTTTCTTCCAGAAGGATACCGAGGCGGCGACGCTGATCATGCTGAGTGTTCACAATCACGGCGTCGGGGAATGCGGCGTCTTTACCTACGAAGTCGCCGAAACCAAAGTGACGCAGGTGATGGATTTCGCCCGCCAGCATCAGCACCCGCTGCAATGCGTCATGGAAAAGAAATGAGGATCCGACGTGCCAACATTTTCAACAAGCCTTGAAAAGGCGCTGCACCAGGCTCTCACGCTGGCCAACGAGCGCCACCACGAATATGCGACCCTCGAACACCTGCTGCTGGCGTTGATCGACGACGGCGACGCGGCGGCCGTGATGGGCGCCTGCAACGTCAATCTCGATGCCCTGCGCAAGACGGTGTCCGATTATGTCGACAACGAACTCGGCAACCTGATCACGGGCTATGACGAGGACTCCAAGCCGACCGCCGGTTTCCAGCGCGTGATCCAGCGCGCCGTGATCCATGTGCAATCGTCCGGCCGCGAGGAAGTGACGGGCGCCAACGTGCTCGTCGCCATCTTCGCCGAGCGCGAGAGCCATGCGGCCTATTTCCTGCAGGAGCAGGAGATGACGCGCTACGACGCCGTCAACTTCATCAGCCACGGAATCGGCAAGCGGCCGGGGGCTTCGGAAACGCGCACGCCGCGCGGCGCCGAAGACACGGACGAGGCGCCGAAGGCATCGCGCGATCAGGACGAGGGCGGGCAGAAGAAGCCGCAGGACGCGCTGACCGCCTATTGCGTCAATCTCAACGAGAAGGCCAAGGTCGGCAAGATCGACCCGCTGATCGGCCGCCACACCGAGGTCAACCGCACGATCCAGGTTCTGTGCCGCCGCTCCAAGAACAACCCGCTGTATGTAGGCGATCCGGGCGTCGGCAAGACGGCGATCGCCGAGGGTCTCGCCAAGCGCATCGTCGAGAAGAAGGTGCCCGAAGCGTTGCAGGACGCGACGATCTTCTCGCTCGACATGGGCACGCTGCTGGCCGGCACCCGCTATCGCGGCGACTTCGAGGAGCGCCTGAAGCAGGTCGTCAAGGAACTCGAGGAGTATCCGGGCGCCGTACTGTTCATCGACGAAATCCACACCGTCATCGGTGCGGGTGCGACGTCGGGCGGTGCGATGGATGCGTCGAACCTCCTGAAGCCGGCGCTGTCCTCCGGCGCGATCCGCTGCATCGGCTCGACCACCTACAAGGAATATCGTCAGTTCTTCGAAAAGGACCGGGCGCTGGTTCGCCGCTTCCAGAAGATCGACGTGGTCGAACCGACCATCGACGACACGATCGAGATCATGAAGGGCCTGAAGCCTTATTTCGAGGACTATCACAAGCTGAAATACTCGAACGAGGCGATCAAGTCGGCCGTCGAGCTGTCGGCCCGCTACATCAACGACCGCAAGCTGCCGGACAAGGCGATCGACGTGATCGACGAGACGGGTGCGGCCCAGATGCTGCTGCCGCTCAACAAGCGGCGCAAGCTGATCACCGAGAAGGAAATCGAGGCGACCATCGCGACGATGGCCCGCATTCCGCCCAAGACCGTTTCGAAGGACGACGAGACCGTTCTCGCCAATCTCGAAAAGGAACTGCGCTCGGTCGTCTACGGTCAGGACCTCGCCATCGAGGCGCTGTCCTCGGCCATCAAGCTGGCGCGGGCAGGCCTGCGCGAGCCGAACAAGCCGATCGGCTCCTATGTCTTCTCCGGCCCGACGGGCGTTGGCAAGACGGAGGTGGCCAAGCAGCTGGCCGCGTCGCTCGGCGTCGAACTGCTGCGGTTCGACATGTCGGAATATATGGAACGCCACACGGTCTCGCGGCTTCTCGGCGCACCTCCCGGCTATGTCGGCTTCGACCAGGGCGGCCTGCTGACCGATGGCATCGACCAGCATCCGCATTCGGTTCTGCTGCTCGACGAAATCGAGAAGGCGCATCCGGACCTATTCAACATCCTGCTGCAGGTCATGGATCATGGCCAGCTGACGGACCATAACGGCAAGAAGATCGACTTCCGCAACGTCATCCTGATCATGACGACCAATGCGGGCGCATCCGACATGGCCAAGGCCGCCTTCGGCTTCGGCTCGTCCAAGCGCGAGGGCGAGGACGTGGAGGCGCTGAACCGCCTGTTCACGCCCGAGTTCCGCAACCGTCTGGATGCGGTGATCCCGTTCGGCTCGCTGCCGACGCCGGTCATTCATCAGGTCGTGCAGAAGTTCGTGATGCAGCTGGAAACCCAGCTGTCGGAACGCAATGTCACGTTCGACCTGCACGAGGATGCGATCGCCTGGCTGTCCGACAAGGGTTACGACGAGAAGATGGGCGCCCGCCCGCTCTCGCGCGTCATCCAGGAGCACATCAAGAAGCCGCTCGCCGAGGAGATCCTGTTCGGCAAGCTCAAGAAGGGCGGCGTCGTGAAGGTGACGGTCGGTCTGAAGCCGGACGGCAAGAAGGGGCTGATCCTCGAGACGATCTCGGAGACGGCCCGCATCAAGCCGAAGGCCGAGGTGGAGCAGAAGCCCCGCAAACCGGCCAAGGCCGCCAAGGCTGCCGAGATGGAAACCGTGGGTGCCGACACCGGACCGAAGCCGAAGAAGGCGAAGTCCGACGACACGGACGCCACGTCGGCCAAGGACACCGCGGCACCCCGCAAGGGCCGCACGGTTCCGAAAGTGCCGCGGACCTAGAGACGGGTCGAGAGACGAAAAAATGCCGGGCCCTGTGCCCGGCATTTTTGTTTTCAGGAGAGGTCTCGCGGGCGGGGCGAATTGTCGTTCCTCGGACATCCCGGCCGTTCGAACGCGTGCGGCCGGACCGTCTTACGCATCGGTCTTGCGGGCGGAGACGAGGAGCATCATGGGGCGTTCCACCTCCTCGGCCAGCTCCGGCGTGGCCGCGATCTGGTCCGGCGTGGGGGCGAATTCGGCAATGTGGCGCAGCGCGAAACCGGCGCCGATCAGCGTGTTGAGCGTCGTCGCCAGGGTGCGATGGTATTTGCGGACGCCCTTGGCGAACCAGTCGGTTCGCCGCTCGCCTTCGATGGCATAGCCATTCACCGGCCAGGTCTTGCGGCCGTCTTCATCGGCGATCCAGTGGGGGTGGCGCGCCGTCATGAAGATCGGGTGCTCGATGGTGAAGACCAGATCGCCGCCGTCGACGAGCGCAGATGCGATGGTCGTCGCAAGCCTGTGAAAGTCCGCGACATAGTGGAAGGCGAGCGCGCTGTAGACGAGATCGAAGCGGGCCTGCGGCAGGTCGAGGGTCTCGAGGTCGGCGATGTGATAGGCAATCGCCGGGTCCGCCGTGTCTGCCTTCGCCCGGGCGATCATGTTTTCCGAGAGATCGTATCCGTGCACGCCGGCGGCACCCTGCGCGCGCATCCAGCGCGCCGCCCAGCCGAAACCGCAGCCGAGATCGGCGATGGTCCTGCCCTCCAGCGCGGGAAGCATTTCGCGGATGGCGGGCCATTCGGGCGCGCCGTCCAGCCCCTTCACCTGCCGGGGCAGCTGGCTGTAGCCGCTGAAGAAGGCGGGGTCGTCGTAGATATTCTGCGCCATCATCGTCTCCGGCAGAGGGCATCGGGAGGGTGACAGCCATTATGCCCGGGGCGGGCGCGGATGGCCATGGCCGCGCTCACCGGATCTTTCTGTCGGCCGGACGGGCTCGATTGCCGCCGCGTCGCCTTTCCTCGCCCATTCCGTGAGGAGGATGGCGGCGATGCCGGCGATCGCGAGCGCCGTCGCGAGGGTGAGGACGGTTCCGTCGTAGAACCGGCCGAAGAGGGTGGCGAAGAGGGCGGAGACGAGGCTGGAACCGGAGGCGATGAGGGAGGCGCCGAGGCCGGCCATGTGTCCGAGCGGGCGCATGGCCATGGCGTTGAGATTGCCGAAGAGGATGCCGATGGCGAAGAAGGCGGGGAAGGCGAGAAGCAGGAAGAGGGCGAGCGGCGGTTTGCCGGACCAGAGGGCGGAGGCGGCGAGGAGCGCCAAGCCGGCTGCGATCAGGCCCGCATAGCCGCCGCGCGCCATCGCCTCCATGCCGAAGCGCGGGACGCACCGCGCATTGACGAAGGAGGCGAGGCCGACGCCGAGCGCGAGCAGGGCAAAGTAGACCGGGAAGGTTTCGGCGATGCCGTAGACGTCGAAGAAGAGATCGGCGGCGGTCGCGAGGTAGAGGAGCTGCGCGCCGAAGACGAGGCCGGTCGCGACGACGAGAAGCGTCACGCGGCGCGAGGCGAGGATGCGGAGGGCATTGCCGAGAAGGATTTTGGGGCGAAACGGGATGCGGCGTTCCGGCGGCAGCGTTTCGGGCTGGCGACGGAAGAACCAGAGACCGAGCAGGAGCGCGATGGCGAGATAGGCGGCGAAGATGGCGCGCCAGCCGGCAAGCGCGGTCAGCCCCTGCGCGAGAAGCGGCGCCAGCATGGGCACGAGAATGAAGAGCGTGAACATGAGGGACAGGATGCGCGCCATGGCATCGCCCTCGAACTGGTCGCGGATCATCGCGCGCGTGGCGATCTTGGGGCCGGCGACGCCGATGCCCTGAAGGATGCGGCCGAGCACCAGCATGGGAAGCGATGTCGACTGCAGCGCGACGAGGGTGCCCGCGATATAGACGCCGAGCCCGAGAAGGAGGGCCTTGCGGCGCCCGACGGCGTCCGACAGGGGGCCGAGGAAAAGCTCGCCGATGGCCATGCCGAGCACGAAGAGCGCGATGACGGACTGGGTGGAGAGCGGCGGCGCGTCCGCCATCTCCATCCCGATCTGCCGCAGCGCCGGCAGCAGGCCATCGATGCTGAGCGCGGTGAGGGACGTCAGTCCGGCATAGAGAAGGATCCGCTCGCGCAGGCTGGTCATCGGGGTCCTCAAGGGCGGGATGGAGGTTGCGGGTCGGGCGACCGTGCGGGCTGGGCCGGAGGGCTGTCAAGGGCGTCCGGGATTTGGGCGTATCGGAAAGGCTTATGCCCGTCCTTGATGTTACGGGGGCGAGGGAGGTGCAAATTTCCGACGGGATCGGCAGCCACGCTGCCGGCAGGACGTCGCGCGTCTTTCTGGCGATGAGATGTCACGAGCGGCCCACCCTGCGTCATCCCCGACGGGATCCGGGATGCAGCCGGGATGCGTCCGTGTGCCGAAACGACTCGTCCGACCTGACGGGTGTCATATCGCTCGATCCCGGATCGCGTTCGGGATGACGGGGAGGTGGATGAGCAGCGCCTTCGGGATCGTAGCCTTGCAGACAGAGCCTTCTCCGCAGCGATCATGTCGCAAGGGGCCGCATCGCGCGCGCGATGTCGATTCGGTCTGTCGTTGGATGCGACGCGGTGCCGGGTGCGCTGTTCGTGCGTGGCGACGGCGTCATCGGCCGGCGTTGCATGACAGGAATGGCTTGACGGGGGAACGCGGTCGCGCCATCTGGTCCGGCAGTGAGGTTCAGGCATCGTTTGCAGCCGATGGGCGGGACGGAGCGGGAAAGGGCGGCGTGGCTTACTTCAGGGACGACGGCAGCGAGGGAACGGCGGGGTTCTGGTTTCTCAAGGGCGTGCAGGGCATTTTCAGCCTGCCGGCGGCGATCCTCCTGATTTCCTTCGTCGGCTTCACGGCCTTCGCGCAGCAGTCGGGCGTGCCGGTGGATCAGGCGGTGTTCATGACGGGAATCGTCTGGGCGCTGCCGGCGAAGCTCATTCTGGTCGGCTCGATCCAGTCGGGGGCCAATCTTTTCGCGGCCTTCGTGGCGGTGACGCTGTCGTCGATCCGGCTGATGCCGATGGTGGCGGCGCTGATCCCGGAGATCCGGGCGGAAAAGACGCGCACTTTCGTGCTGCTGATCGTCTCCCACCTGATCGCGGTGACCGCTTGGGTCATGGCGATGGAGCGGGTGCAGCATGTTCCGCGGGTGCACCGCGTCGCCTATGTGCTGGGCCTCGGCTTGACCCTCGTGCTCGCCAATATGATCGTCGTCGGCGTGCTCTACCAGTATGTGGCGGAGTTTCCGCCGATCGTCGCCGGTTGCCTGTTCTTCCTGACGCCGGTCTATTTTCTCGCCTCCATCTGGAGTTCCGGGCGGCATCCGGTCATCCATATCGCGCTGGTTGTCGGCCTGCTGCTCGGGCCGTTAGCCACGCTGTTTGCGCCGGATTTCGACCTGCTCCTCTCCGGCATCGTCGGTGGGACGCTCGCCTGGGGGCTCGACGTGCTGCGCCGGCGGCGGCTGCAGGCCCGGGTATGAGAGGGAGATGGGCATGAACTGGCAACCGGATGCCTGGGGCTATGTGTTCATCGCGATCGCCGGGTTTCTGGCGACCGACATCTGGCGGTGGCTGGGCGTCGTTGCCGGGCGGCGGCTGCGCGAGGACTCCGAGGTCCTGAACTGGGTGCGGGCCGTGGCGACCGCGCTGGTGGCGGGCGTCGTCTCCAAGCTGATCGTCTTTCCCACCGGCGTTCTGGAAAGCTCGCCGCTCTGGCTGCGCGTCGGGTCGATTGCGGTCGGGGCGCTCGCCTTCTTTCTCGGCCGGCAGGTACCCGCCATCGGCATCGCTTCGGCCATCGCCTTTCTGGGGGCGGGGCTCTATCTTCTCGGGTTCTGACTCGAGACGACCTGACACGAGACGACCTGACACGAAAGGCGCGGAGGCTCCATGGCCAGAGACAATCCCGGTCCGACCGACGGGCGGATGCCGTGTCGCGATGCGGGCGATGGCCGTCTGCTTGCGCGCCCGGCCGCGCGACCCGGACGGGCGGTGCTCTGCCTTCGCTGGCTGGTGCTGGCCGCCGTGGGCGCGCTGCTCGTCATGGTCAATCCGCTGGCGGACCGGGCGGCGCAGTACAATCGCGACGTCACCATCGGCAGCACGGCGCTCTATGGCACGCTGCGGGTGATGAACTCGGTGATGAGCGTGGCGAAGGACGCGGATGTGACCGGCGGCGTCGGGGTGGCCTCGGTGACGGCGAGCCCGGGGCAGCTGCTGCAGCCGGTGACGAACACGATCGACCGGATGGCCGACCTGCTCTTCTGGCTCGCCATCGTCTCGGGCGTGCTCTCGACGTTGTTCCTGCCGGTCGCCAAGGTGGCGGCCATCGGGCTTGCCGGCGTGTCGCTGCTGCGGGCAGGCGCGAGCCTCACGCAAAGTCGGTTGCCGCGCGCAGCCGACCGTCTGGCGCATGCGGTGCTGATGCTCTGCCTGCTGGGGGCCGTCGTGCTGCCGCTGTCCTACGCCGTCGCCTTCCATGCCGGGGCGCGCATGACGGATGATGCCTGGCGGGGTGCGACCGTGGTGTTCGACCGGATCAACGCCGATTACGACGCGGAGGCCGTCGGTCAGATCGATGCGCTGCGCGAGAGCCACGTGCCCGCCGTCCCGCAGGCCGCACCGGACACGAGTTTCCTCGGGCGGCTCGGCTCGGCGGTCGATCAGTCGCAATCGGCGATCTCCGGCACGGTCTCGGCGGCCTCCGGGCTGGTGACCTCGCTGACGGAGGGCGTGGCGTCGAAGACCAAGGTCATCACCGACGGCATCGCGATCTCCTCGGACCTGTTCACGGCCTCGATCGCGATCGCCGTGTCGTATCTCGTGAAGATCCTCGTGATGCCGCTGCTGATTCTCGGCGCGGCGCTGTTTTTGATGCGGGCGGCGTTTCGCTAGGCGTACGCGCAGACCTCGCGAGACGTCTTCCCCGGGCCTTGGGCCGAGGATCTGCTGTCGTCCCCGCGAACACCATGGTCCTTCAAATCTCGGGCAGTGCAGCAGATGCTCGGGACGAGCCCGAGCATGACGAAAGGGTAGGATGCGCGGCTTCCTCAGCCGAGTGCTGCGCGGCGCTCTTTTTTGATCCGAGCGGCGTTCCGGTAGGGCGGAGCACGCAGACCTCGCGAGACGTCTTCCCCGGGCCTTGTGCCGAGGATCTGCTGTCGTCCCCGCGAACACCATGGTCCTTCAGATTTCGGGCAATGCAGCAGATGCTCGGGACGAGCCCGAGCATGACGAAAGGGTAGGATGCGCGGCTTCCTCAGCCGAGTGCTGCGCGGAGTTTTTCGGCGTTGGTCTCCAGGATGTCGCCGTCTTCCATGGTGCCGGAATGGGCGCGCATGGGGTGGCCTTCGTGGCGGGGGATGATGTGAAAGTGGAGGTGGAAGACGGACTGGCCGGCGGGGGCTTCGTTGAACTGCATGATGGTGATGCCGTCGGCGGCGAAGGCCTGCTTGGAGGCGACGGCGACTTTCTGGACGGCGGCGATCAGCGCGGGCAGGGTGGCGGTGTCGGCGTCGAGCAGGTTGCGCGAGGGGGATTTCGGCACGACGAGCGCGTGGCCATCGGCCTGCGGCATGACGTCCATGAAGGCGATGACGGCGTCGTCTTCGTAGACGGTGTGGGAGGGGATCTCGCCGCGCAGGATCTTTGCGAAGATGTTGTTGGTGTCGTACTGGGTCATGAGAGGTCCCTTCTAAAGCATTTCCAGCCGAAGCGGAATCGCTTTGGCGTCGGACAATGCGGTAAAAACAAGAGAACAGAGCATTTTCGGTGAACCTATGTTCGCCGGAAATGCTCTGTCGTCAGGTGTCGGATTCCACGTCCTGCCGCTCGCCCTTTCGGAAGGGGCTGTGCTCGGTGAGGATGTCGCTCATGGCTTCCACGTCGAGACGTTCGCGCTCGAGATAATCGGCAACCGCGCGTTTCAGGCCGGGATGCGTGAAATAGTGGGCGGAGTGGGTGGTGACGGGGAGGTAGCCGCGGGCGAGCTTGTGTTCGCCCTGCGCGCCGGCTTCGACGCGCTTCAGGCCGCGCGCAATCGCGAAATCGATGGCCTGGTGGTAACAGACCTCGAAATGCAGGAAGGGATGATCCTCGATTGCGCCCCAGTGGCGACCATAGAGGGCATCGCCACCGATGAAGTTGATGGCGCCGGCGACGTAACGGCCCTCGCGCTTGGCCATGACGAGGAGGATATCGTCGGCCATGCGCTCGCCGATCAGGGAATAGAACGCGCGGGTGAGGTAGGGGCGGCCCCATTTGCGGCTGCCGGTGTCCATGTAGAAGCGGAAGAACTGGTCCCAGATCTCCTCGGTCAGGTCCGCGCCCGTCAGCCAGTCCACGGTAATGCCGTTTTCCAGCGCCGCGCGGCGCTCCTTCTTCAGCGCCTTGCGCTTGCGGGAGGCGAGCGTCTCCAGGAAATCGTCGTGGCTGGCATAGTTGTCGTTGGTGAAGTGGAACTGCTGGTCGGTGCGGTGCAGGAAGTCGGCATCCTCAAAGGTCGGGATTTCCGCTTCGGGCACGAAAGTGACGTGGGCGGAGGAGACCTTGTGGCGCTTGGCAAGCTCCGTCAGGCCTGCCGCCAGCGCCATGTGCACGGCCTCGGCTGAGAAGGGCTCGGATGTCGCCAGCAGGCGCGGGCCGGTGGCCGGCGTGAAGGGCACGGAGCTCTGCAGCTTCGGGTAATAGCGCCCGCCTGCCCGCTCCAGTGCATCGGCCCAGCCGTGGTCGAAGACATATTCGCCCTGGCTGTGGTTCTTCAGGTAGCAGACGAGCGCGCCGGCCAGCGCGCCGTTGCCGTCCTCCATCAGCAGATGCTGGCCGAGCCAGCCGGTCTCGGCCGTGGCCGAGCCGGAGTCCTCGAGCGCCGAGAGATAGGCGTGGGAGACGAAGGGGTTGAAGGGCACCTCAGGGGTGCTTGAGCCCTTCGACGTGCCGATGAGGCGATCCCAGGCCGCCTTGTCGATGTCCTTGAACGACGTCTCGATGCGGATGCTGACCTCGTCTGCCATGCGTCAGGACACCAGATCCCCGGTCGACCGCGGCCGCGGCTCGAAGCCCTCGAAGGTCATCTGATCGGCATGGAGGAAGGTGTGGTCCGCCGCCGCCTCGTCGCGCACCGTCCAGGTAATGACGGTCCGGCCGAGGTCGCGTTGGGCCGAGATGAAGGGGTTGGGCAGGTGGCCGTAATGGTAGGAGATGAAATCGAGCCCGAGCGCCATGGCCTCCTCGTGAAGCGCGAACTCCTCCGGCCGCGCGCCTTCGGCGGTGAGGCCTAGGGGAAAGCGCGATTCGAGGGCCTTCAGGTCCTTCAGCAGCCAGTGGTCGAAGCTCATCAGTGCGACGGGGCCGCTGTAGCTCTCGAGGATATCGACCACCGAATCGGCAAAGCCCTCGTCGTCGCCCTGGCGGCCCTTCAGCTCCAGCACCAGGGGCACGCGGCCCTTGACGAGGCGCAGCAGCTGGGAGAGCGAGGGAATGCGATCCGTGGTGTTGCCGATGGAGAACAGGCCGAGCTCGCCCACGGTCTTCAGGCGGATATCGCCCTCGACGCCGCAGAGGCGCTGCATGTCGTCATCGTGGAACACGACGGGCACGCCGTCTGCGGTGTATTGCAGGTCGCATTCGATGGCGTAGCCATGGTCGATGGCGCGCTGGAAGGCGGAGATGGTGTTTTCCCAGATCGCATTGTTCATGTCGTGATAGCCGCGATGGGCGACCGGCTGGGCCTTGAGGAACGACGGATCCCTGTTCTGAGAAACTGCGGGCATGGGCTTCACGCGATCTCGATGACGGCGTCGATCTCGACGGCGGCGTTGAAGGGCAGGCCGGCCATGCCGACGGCGGCGCGGGCGTGAACGCCGGCCTCGCCGAGGATGGTGACGATGAGGTTCGAGGCGCCGTTCATGACGAGGTGCTGCTCGGTGAAGCCGGGGGCCGACGCGATGAACCCGTTCAGCTTGACGATGCGGCGGATGCGGCCGAGATCGCCGTCGAGTGCGGCCTTGGCCTGGGCCAGCACGTTGATGGCGCAGAGTTCGGCGGCGCGCTGGGCGGCGGTCACATCGACGTCAGCGCCGACAAGGCCGAGCACGGCGACCTTGCCGTTCTCCATGGGAAGCTGTCCGGAAATATAGAGGTGCTGGCCGCTGATGACGAAGGGGACGTAATTTGCGGCCGGGGCGGCGGCGACCGGCAGGGTGATGCCGAGCTGTTCGATGCGGGCTTCGATTTCTGCGGACATGGATGTCTCCGGACAATATTGTATTCTCATGGGGAATGCGTCATGCACTTCATTGTGCGTTGCGGCGGAAACCGATCCGCCGCCCCGCTTTCGACGCATGCTTCCATATAGCATCGCGCGTCGATCCAACAGGAGCAGTTGAATGTTTCGTTCAGGCATGACCCGATCCGTCATCGTATCCGCAGCACTTCTGGGGACGACGGTGGTCGGGACGGGGAACGCCACGGCGAACATCCTGGTTCCGCACCGTGCCGTCTACGATCTCGAGTTGAAGGATTCCTCCGAGCGCTCCGGCATTTCCAGCATGTATGGCCGCATGGTCTACGAATTCAACGGCTCGGCCTGCGACGGCTATACGGTGAGCTTCCGCTTCGTGACCAAGGTGGACACCGGCGAGGACGTGCGGCTGACGGACCAGCAGACGACCACCTTCGAGGACCTGAAGACCGGGAATTTCCGCTTCCTCACGCGCTCCTTCACCGACGAGAAGCTGGACAAGGAAGTGCGCGGGCTCGCCCATGACGCCAAGGACGGCGTGACGGTGGACCTGACGGCGCCGGACAAGCGCGAGGTGGCGCTGGCCCACAGCCTGTTTCCGACCGAGCACATGCTTGAGGTGATCGACCGCGCCAAGCGCGGCGACAAGATCTTCGAATCGCGGATCTTCGACGGCTCAGACAGCGGCGACAAGACGCTGGTGACGACGACGCTGGTCGGCGCGCAGCACAAGCCGAAGGCCGGCGACGAGGATGCGGATGTCGGCAAGGCCGGCGTGATGGCGCAGAAGCCGTTCTGGCCGGTGACGATTTCCTATTTCAACGACGAGGCGACGGGCGACGCCGTGCCGATCTATCGCATGGCCTTCAAGCTCTACGAGAACGGCATCACGCGCGACCTGACGATGGATTACGGCGACTTCGTGCTCAGCGGCAAGCTGGCCAACCTCGAAATGTTCAAGCCGGGCGGCGAGGGCACCTGCAAGTAGGTCTTTCTGGGGGGCGAGGATCGGAAATCCTCATGCTTTCCGTCTGTTGACCAGGTGATGGGTGCTCTCTTTCGTCCTCCTCGGGCTTGTCCCGAGGATCTGCAACGGTTCGAATTCGGTGAGGTCAGCAGATCCTCGGCACACGGCCGAGGATGACGTCCCCGGAAAAACGTTGTTTGCCGCCAATTCGAAAATTCGTGCCTTTTTCCTTGATATTCGCGGCGTCCCGCTGTATGGCGGGCCGCATTCCACACGTGGGGTCTGGGACGTTTCGGGAGACATCCGTTGCGTTCCGCCCGGTGGCACCATCATCCGATGGTGCTGTTTTCCCCACGGAGGTTCAACCGGAAAAGGATAAACGGCATGGCATTGCCCGATTTCAGCATGCGCCAGCTTCTTGAAGCTGGTGTTCACTTCGGCCACCAGACTCACCGCTGGAACCCGAAGATGAAGCCCTACATCTTCGGCGAGCGTTCCAACGTTCACATCATCGACCTTGCACAGACCGTGCCCATGCTGTCGCGCGCCCTTCAGGCCGTCAGCGACACGGTTGCCAAGGGCGGCCGCGTTCTCTTCGTCGGCACCAAGCGCCAGGCCTCGGACATCATCGCCGACAGCGCCAAGCGTTCGGCCCAGTACTACGTCAACGCCCGCTGGCTCGGCGGCATGATGACCAACTGGAAGACGATCTCCAACTCGATCCAGCGCCTGCGCAAGCTCGACGAGATCCTCGCCTCCGACGCTTCGGGCTTCACCAAGAAGGAACGCCTGAACCTCGAGCGCGAGCGCGAAAAGCTCAACCGCGCTCTCGGCGGTATCCGCGACATGGGCGGCGTTCCCGACCTGATGTTCATCATCGACACCAACAAGGAGTCGATCGCGATCGAGGAAGCCAAGCGTCTCGGCATTCCGGTCGTCGCCGTCATCGACTCGAACTGCGATCCGGACCAGATCGACTACGCGATCCCCGGCAATGACGACGCTTCGCGCGCCATCTCGCTCTACTGCGACCTGATCGCCCGTGCCGCTCTCGACGGCATCGCCCGTCAGCAGGGCGCTTCCGGCCGCGACCTCGGCGCTGCCAGCGAGCTGACGCTCGTCGAGCCGGCTCTGGAAGAAGAAGCCGTCGCGACCGACGCCTGATACCAAGCACGATCACGGCAGGCACCCGACGCGGTGCCCGTCACGATTGACCGAACGGGGCCGTTTGCGACTGATGAAGTGGGCGGCCCCGCTTCTTTTCGAGGAGGCCGCCTGCGGGCGGATCCGCATCGGGTGAGATTGTTCATCACGATGTCATCTTGAGGGGCCACACCCTCACACACTTTCCGGACAACGCCGCTCGACCGCATCTGAGCGCACCGGACGAGACACAGAAAGAGGCCAAGACGATGACGACCATTACTGCAGCAATGGTGAAGGAACTGCGCGAGAAGTCCGGCGCAGGCATGATGGATTGCAAGAAGGCACTGGGCGAAACCAACGGCGACATGGAAGCCGCGATCGACTGGCTGCGCGCCAAGGGCATCGCCAAGGCCGACAAGAAGTCGGGCCGCACGGCCGCCGAAGGCCTGATCGGCATCACCAGCGCCGGCACCAAGGCCGTCGTCATCGAAGTCAACTCCGAGACCGACTTCGTCGCCCGGAACGAGGCCTTCCAGGAGCTGGTCCGCGGCTTCGCCAAGGTCGCCGTCGAGACGGACGGCACGGTCGATGCGATCAACGCCGCCACCTATCCGGCGACCGGCAAGTCGGTGTCCGACAGCATCAAGGACGCGATCGGCACGATCGGCGAGAACATGACGCTGCGCCGTGCAGCCCTGCTCTCCGTCGAGGACGGCGTCGTCTCGACCTACATCCACAATGCGGTAACTGACGGTCTCGGCAAGCTCGGCGTTCTCGTCGCGCTGAAGTCGACCGGCGACAAGGATGCCCTGAACGCCATCGGCCGCCAGGTCGCCATGCACATCGCTGCCACCAACCCGCTCGCCATCCGCTCGACGGAAGTCGATGCAGCGGTCGCCGAACGCGAACGCAACGTCTTCATCGAACAGTCGCGCGCCTCGGGCAAGCCGGACAACATCATCGAGAAGATGGTCGAAGGCCGCATGCGCAAGTTCTTCGAAGAAGTCGCGCTGCTCAGCCAGGCCTTCGTGATGAACCCCGACCTGACGGTCGAGGCTGCCATCAAGGAAGCCGAAAAGACGGTCGGCGCGCCGATCGAAGTCACGGGCATGGCCCGCCTCCTGCTCGGCGAAGGCGTCGAGAAGGAAGAGAGCGATTTCGCAGCCGAAGTGGCCGCCGTCGCCAAGGGCTGATTCTTCTTCAGCTTCGCGCAAATCGGGAGGGCATCGCGTGGACAACGCGGTGCCCTTCGTGTATCCGGCTGGACGTCAATTGCTTCCAGCCGGCTTGACGCAGAGCGTCCATCCGGCGGACGGATTCTCCGGATGCGATGCAGCCCCCGCGGGTGCCGTATGCTTGACCCAACAGCGCGCCGGACGTCCGGACGCGCACCACGACAGGAGTGATGATGTCGGCCGAACCGCTCTACAAACGCGTGCTTTTGAAGGCCTCCGGCGAAGCGCTGATGGGCAATCAGGGGTTTGGCATCGACGTCACCGTTGTCGACCGGATCGCCTCCGACATTGCCGCTGCGCGCGGCATGGGCGTCGAGGTGGGCGTGGTCGTCGGTGGCGGCAACATCTTTCGCGGCGTCGCCGTGGCCTCCAAGGGGGGCGACCGCGTCACGGGCGACCATATGGGCATGCTGGCGACCGTCATCAACGCGCTGGCGCTGGCGACCTCGCTGCGCAAGCTCGACATCGACACGGTGGTCCTGTCCGCCATCGCCATGCCCGAGATCTGCGAGAGCTTCTCCCAGCGCGCGACGCTCTACCATCTGTCGCTCGGCCGCGTCGTGATCTTCGCCGGCGGCACGGGCAACCCCTTCTTCACGACCGATTCGGCCGCAGCGCTGCGCGCGGCGGAAATGGGCGCGCAGGCGATCTTCAAGGGCACGCAGGTGGACGGCATCTATTCCGCCGACCCCAAGAAGGATCCGAACGCGACCCGCTTCGAACGGCTGACGCATAGCGAGGTGCTGGACAAGGGGCTCGCCGTGATGGACGTTTCGGCCGTGGCGCTCGCGCGTGAAAACAGCATTCCGATCATCGTCTTCTCGATCCACGAGAAGGGCGGGTTCACCGATATTCTGACGGGCGGCGGCCGCGCCACCATCGTCACCGACAACTGAAACGGCAGGATCTCGCAGAAAGCGGGATCGCACGGGCCGAGCACGGAGCATAGAACATGAGTGAAGGTATCGACCTCAACGACCTGAAGCGCCGCATGGACGGTGCGATCAATGCGTTCAAGAACGACATCGCCTCGCTGCGGACGGGGCGGGCCTCGGCCAATGTTCTCGATCCGGTGATGGTCGAAGCCTATGGTTCGCGCGTGCCGCTCAATCAGGTCGCCAACATCACGGTGCCCGAGCCGCGCATGCTGGGCGTGTCCGTCTGGGACCGCTCGATGGTCAATGCGGTGGACCGGGCGATTCGCGAATCAAACCTCGGCCTGAACCCGATCATGGACGGCCAGACGCTGCGCATTCCCCTGCCGGAACTCAACGAGGAGCGTCGCCGCTCCCTGGTGAAGGTGGCGCATGATTATGCCGAAAAGAGCAAGGTCGCGATCCGCCATGTGCGCCGCGACGGCATGGACAACCTGAAAAAGGCGGAAAAGGACGGCACGATCGGCCAGGACATCAGCCGCATCCAGTCGGAGAAGGTCCAGAAGATGACCGATGATATGATTTCCGACGTCGACCGCTTGCTCGTCGATAAGGAAAAGGAAATCATGCAGGTCTAGGGTGCCCGTTGCGTTTTTTCCTCCTCCGCGAAGTCAGGCCGTCCATGTCCGATCCGTCCGCCAGAAAGCTTCCCCTCCATGTCGCCATCATCATGGACGGCAATGGCCGTTGGGCCGCACGGCGCGGCCTGCCGCGGACCATGGGGCACCGGAAAGGTGTCGAGGCCGTTCGTGAGACGGTGCGCGCGGCCGGCGAACTCGGCATCCGCTATCTCACGCTCTATGCCTTCTCCTCGGAAAACTGGAGCCGGCCGGAGCCCGAGGTGAACGACCTCATGGGGCTGCTGAAGGTGTTCATCCGCCGGGATCTGGCGGAGCTGCATCGCCAGAACGTGCGCATCCGCATCATCGGCGACCGCTGGAACCTGCGCAGCGACGTGCTGCCGCTGCTGCTGGAGGCGGAGGAAACGACGCGCAACAATACGGCGATCACCGTCTGCATCGCCTTCAACTACGGTTCGCGCGACGAGATCGCCCGGGCCATGCAGTCGCTGGCGGTGGATGTTGCCGAGGGGCGGCTGCGCCCCGAGCAGATCACGCCACCGCTGATCGCCAGCCGGCTCGATACGGCCGGCATTCCGGATCCCGATCTCGTAATCCGCACCAGCGGCGAGGAGCGGCTGTCCAATTTCCTGCTCTGGCAATCCGCCTATTCGGAGTTCGTCTTCCTGCCGGAATACTGGCCCGACTTCGACCGCGCGCTGCTGATGCGCGCCATCGATATCTATCGGCAGCGCGACCGGCGCTTCGGCAATGTCGCTTCAACCTCCTCCTCCGCCGCCGCTTCGCCCGCCACGCCGTCGCCGCCGGCCAGCCTTGCGGTCGGTTCATGATGAGCCGCGAACTCCAGCTTCGGATCATGTCCGGCATCGTGCTTGCGGCCGTCGCGCTCGGCGACACCTGGATCGGCGGTCCGGCCTTCGCCATTCTCTCGGCCATCATCGGGCTTGCCGTCTGGCATGAATGGGCGAGCATGACGCGGATCGCCGAGGGCGATCGCGGCGCCTATTTCGCCGGCTGGGGCGTGCAGGCGGTCGTCGCCGTGCTCATCATCGGCGGTGGCGACGAATATGCGCTGCCGGTCCTCATTCTCGCCTCCATCGCCGCCATCGTCTGGTCGCGCTTCCATGGCCGCGGCTGGTGGCTGCCGGGGGGCGTCGCCTATGCCGGGATGACGACGATCTCGCTTGCGACCATCCGCGACGACACGCAGGTCGGCTTCGTCGCCATGCTCTTCGTCTTCGCCGTCGTCTGGGCGACGGACATCCTCGCCTTCTTCTTCGGCCGGGCCATCGGCGGCCCGAAGCTCGCACCCAGCATCTCGCCCGGCAAAACATGGTCCGGCGCCATCGGCGGCGCGATCTCGGGCGTCGTTGCGGGAACGGCCGTCTACGCCTTGTACTTCTCGCTCGAAGACGCGCGCATCCCGCTGGTCGCGCTCGTGCTCTCGATCGCCAGCCAGTGCGGCGACCTGTTCGAATCCTACGTGAAACGCCGGTGCGGCGTGAAGGACAGCGGCCGCATCATTCCCGGGCATGGTGGCGTCTGGGACCGTGTGGACGGGCTCGTGGTCGCCTGTTTCGCGGCGCTGATCATTGCGCTCGGGGAAGCCATGACCGGGGCCGGCGGCAAGGTCGGTTCGTTGCTCCTGGGGCTTTGAGGCGATAACGGCGACGATGCGGGGCAGCGGGACACCGGTTCTTCAAAAACGTGATTTCGCGGCCCGTATCGCATCGCATCCGCCGCCTCTATAAGACGGAGCCGCCGGGCCTCGTTCAAGGGTGCGGGCGGGACCAGATTTCGACGACCAAGCCCGCCTTCGGCGACCCAGCCCGCCTTCGGCGACCTGACAAGGACGACAATGACCTACCTGGCCGATCTCCTTCATCTCTTCGTGGGCTATATCGTCCCGTTTCTTCTGGTCCTGACGCTGCTCGTCTTCGTGCATGAAATGGGCCACTACCTCGTCGGGCGCTGGTCGGGCATCAAGATCGTCGCCTTTTCCATCGGCTTCGGGCCGGAGCTCATCGGCTTCAACGACCGGCGCGGCACGCGCTGGAAGTTCTGTGCCATTCCGCTTGGCGGCTACGTCAAGTTCTATGGCGACGAGGATGCGGCGAGCACGCCGGACTACCAGGCGCTCGAGGGTCTTTCGGCCGAGGAGCGCGGGCGAACCTTTCTGGGTGCGGCGCTCTGGAAGCGCGCGGCGACGGTCGCGGCCGGACCGATCGCCAATTTTATTCTCGCCATCGTCATCTATGCGCTGCTGTTCTCGGCCTATGGCAAGCCGATCGCCGATCCCGTGGTCTCCGAGGTGAAGCCGGGCAGCGCGGCGGCCGAATCGGGCATCCGGCCGGGCGATCTGCTCGTCTCCATCGACGGCTCGGCGGTCACCACCTTCGACGACGTGCGCCGCTATGTCGGCGTGCGCCCGGAAATGCCCATCGTCGTGGAGATCCGCCGCGACGGGCAGCTTCTGGAGGTTCCCATGGTGCCGAAGCGCACGGAGATCACCGACCAGTTCGGCAACAAGATGGAAATGGGCATCATCGGCATCCTGACGAACCAGGAGAGCGGCAATTTCCGCCTGCAGAGTTTCGGTCCGCTGGAAGCGATCGGGCAGGGCGCCTTGGAAAGCTGGCATATCGTCACCGGCACCTTCGCCTATATCGGCAACCTCGTGACCGGCCATATGAAGGCCGACCAGCTGGGCGGACCGATCCGGGTGGCGCAGGCCTCCGGGCAGATGGCGACGCTCGGCGTTGCCGCCGTGCTGCAGCTTGCCGCCGTTCTCTCGGTCTCCATCGGTCTTCTCAACCTGATGCCGGTCCCGGTGCTGGATGGCGGCCACCTGATGTTCTACGCGATCGAGGCGATCCGCGGCCGCCCGCTCGGCCCGTCCGCCCAGGATATCGCCTTCCGCATCGGCTTCGCCATGGTGCTGATGCTGATGGTTTTCGCCACCTGGAACGATATTTCATCGCTTGTCGGACGAATGAGCGGCGCGGTTGGCTAAAGGTTAAGGAAGAGGCGCTAAACAGGAGCAAGGCTTCTCTTCAAAGGTTTGATTAGAAACGATTTGTTTACGATAATTCTTGTCAGTAGTGGCCGTTCAGCCACGGTGGGAATTGAAGTAAACGGAAATTAACGTGCTACCTTGCTTGTATGAGAAAAGCGGGTAAAACGGCAGGCATGACCGGAGTCGGCACGCGTACGCCGCGGGACATTGGAAGAAGGTAAGATCAGAACATGAAGGCTGGTTCAAAGTTTTTGAACGCGGTGTCGGCGGTTGCGCTGTCTGCAGGGATTGTCGCATCGGGAACTGGCGTCGTCGTTCTTGCCAGTGCGTCTGTCGCTGAAGCTGCGACGATCCGTCGTATCGACGTTCGCGGCGCAACGCGCGTCAGCGCCGAGACCGTTCGCTCGAACATCACCATCGTTCCCGGCCGGGAGTTCACCAACAGCGACATCGACGCTTCGGTGAAGCGCCTGTACGCCACCGGTTATTTCTCCAATGTCAGCATCAACGTCTCCGGCGGCGCGCTGGTCGTGTCCGTCAGCGAGAACAACCTGATCAACCAGGTGGTCTTCAACGGCAACCGCAAGATTACCGATGAGAAGCTGGCCGCGGTCGTCAAGACCCGCTCGCTGGGCGCTTATAGCGAGGCGACCGCGCAGGCCGACGTCCAGTCGATCAAGGATGCCTATGCCGGCATCGGCCGCAACGACGTGACCGTGACCGTCCAGACCGCACCGATCGCGGAGGGGCGCATCAACGTTGCCTTCGTCGTCAACGAAGGCGAGCGGACCAAGATCCGCGCGATCAACTTCGTCGGCAACAATGCCTATAGCGATGGCCGCCTGCAGGGCGTTATCTCCACCAAGAAGTCCGGCATCCTGTCCTTCCTGAACCGGAAGGACGTCTACAATGCCGATAAGCTGCGCGCCGACGAGGAGCAGCTTCGCCAGTTCTACTACAACCGCGGCTATGCCGACTTCCGCGTCGTCAGCTCCGATGCCGTTCTCGACGAGACGTCGAACGAGTACACGGTGACGATCACGATCGAGGAAGGCGAGCGCTACGACTTCGGTGCCGTCAATGTCGAATCGACCGTCGAAGGCATCAATGCCGAGGAACTGAAGGGTCTGGTTCAGAGCCGTCAGGGCACGATCTACAAGGCCAAGGACGTTCAGGAAACGATGTCGGAAATCTCCAAGCGCGTCGCCGCGCAGGGGTATCCCTTCGCCCGCGTCACGCCGCGCGGCAACCGCGACTTCGCGGGCCGCACGATCGCCGTCGACTACCTCGTCGACCAGGGCGAGCGCGCCTATATCGAGCGCATCGAAATCCGCGGCAACACCCGCACGCGCGACTATGTCATCCGTCGCGAATTCGACATGAGCGAAGGCGACGCCTTCAACCAGGAAATGATCGCGACGGCCAAGCGCCGCCTCGAAGCGCTCGGCTACTTCTCGACCGTCAACATCTCGACCCAGGCCGGCACCGCGTCCGACCGCGTGGTCGTCATCGTGGACGTGCAGGACCAGTCGACCGGTTCGTTCGGCATCGGCGCCGGCTACTCGGCCGGCAACGGCGGCGGCTTCCTGGTGGAAGCCTCGATCGAGGAAAAGAACTTCCTCGGCCGTGGCCAGTACATCCGCGTCGCAGCCGGTCGCGGCGAAGACAGCAAGACCTACAACGTCTCGTTCACCGAGCCCTACTTCCTCGGCTATCGCCTGGCCGCCGGCTTCGACGTCTTCAAGAACGAGAACGACTTCAACGACGACAACTACAGCTACGAGGATCAGGGCTTCAGCCTGCGCGTCACCGCGCCGATCACCGAGCGCCTGTCCTCGACGCTGCGCTACAACTACACGGAACTCGACTACCACGCGTCCGACGACGAGCTGGCCGACCTGTCGTCGCCCTATCGCCGCGTCGTGAACTTCTCGCCGTGGACCCGGTCGTCGATCTCCAACTCGTTCACCTACAATTCGCTCGACGACGCCCAGCTGCCGCATGAAGGCATCCTGGCGACCGCGACGCAGGAATTCGCCGGCCTCGGCGGCACGTCCGACTTCTACAAGCTGACGGCCAAGGCCAAGTGGTACTACACCGTCAACGACGATGCCGACGTGATCGCGTCGCTGTCGGCCGGTGCGGGCCATGTGGTCGGCACGGGCGGCGAGATGGAAGTGTTCGACCAGTTCCAGATCGGCAGCAGCGAAATCCGCGGCTTCGAGCGGAACGGGATCGGTCCGCGCAGCCGCGAATACGGCGATGCGATCGGCGGCACGACCTACTTCACGGCTTCGGCCGAGGCGACGTTCCCGCTGCCGGGCGTTCCGCGCGATGCGGGCTTCCGTGGCGCCGTCTTCGCAGATGCCGGCACGCTGTACGGCAACGACGTCAGCACCCGCGCCAGCGACCGCATCGTCGGTACCGACGCATCGCTGCGTGCGTCGCTCGGCGTCGGCCTGCTGTGGGCTTCGCCCTTCGGACCGCTGCGTGTCGACTACGCGGTTCCGATCGCCAAGGAAGATTACGACAAGGTGCAGAACATCAAGTTCGGTATTTCGTCGAATTTCTGATATCGGCAGTCCAGAACTGCATGCCAAACTGTTCTGGAGTCTGGCCCATGGATGCTAACTGGTTTTTCCCGCCGCATGACGGGCTCCGCCTGAGCGATCTGGCGGAGCGCATCGGCGCTTCGCTGCAGGACGAGACGGCCGGTGACCGGATCGTCTCGTCGGTGGCGCCGACCTATCGGGCCGGCCCGCGCGACATCTGCTACATGCTGCAGCGGCGCTATCGTGACGAGTTCACGACGTCGCAGGCGGCGGCCGTCATCTGCAATGAGAGCGTCGCGTCCATCGTGCCGCCGCACATTCCCGTGCTGCTCGCCAAATATCCCCACACCGCCTTCGCGCTGGCCGGCGCTATCTTCCATCCCGAGGCCTTGCGTCCGATCCAGAACCTGGGCGGTCCGTCCGGCATCTCGCCGGCAGCCTTCGTCGATCCCACGGCACGGCTGGAGGACGGCATCGACATCGAGGCGACCGCCGTCATCGGGGCAGGGGTCGAGATCGGCGCGGGCACGCGCATCGCCGCCGGCGTCGTTATCGGCCCGGGCGTGCGGATCGGTCGCGACTGCACGATTGCGGCCGGTGCGACGATCCTCTGCTCGCTGATCGGCAACAATGTCATCATCCATCCCGGCGCCCGCATCGGGCAGGACGGCTTCGGCAATGCGCCGGGTCCGCGCGGCGGCATGATCAAGATCGTGCAGATCGGCCGCGTCATCCTGCAGGATCATGTGGAGATCGGGGCCAACACGACGATCGACCGCGGCGCCATGGACGATACGGTCATCGGCGAGGGCACGAAGATCGACAATCTCGTCCAGGTCGGCCACAACGTGCGCATCGGGCGCCATTGCGGCATCGCGGCGAAGGTCGGGATCGCCGGCAGCACGCGCATCGGCGACGGCGTCATGATCGGCGGCGCGGCGGCCATCAACGGACATATCACGATCGGCGACCGCAGCCAGATCGGCGCGATGAGCGGCGTGGCCGCGGACGTGCCGGCCGGCGAGCGGTATGGCGGTATTCCCGCGCGCCCCATGCGCGACTTCCTGCGGGAAGCGGCCGAGATCGCGGCGCGGGCCAACTTAAGAAAGCGCAAGACGACGACGGGAGACAAGCAATGAGCGACACCCCAACGGGCGATACGGGGGCAACCGTTCTCGGCACCGCCGACATCCGCGAGATCATGAAGCTCTTGCCCCACCGCTACCCGTTTCTGCTGGTCGACAAGATCATCGAGATCGACAGCGACAATTCGGCGATCGGCATCAAGAACGTCACGGCCAACGAGCCGCATTTCACGGGGCATTTTCCCGACCAGCCGATCATGCCGGGGGTCCTCCTGATCGAGGGCATGGCACAGACGGCGGGTGCGATCTGTGCGCGCAAGACGGCGACGGGCAGCAATCTCGTCTACTTCATGACGATCGACAATGCGCGTTTCCGCAAGCCCGTGGTGCCGGGCGACCGGGTCGAGTATCATGTGGTCAAGCAGAAGCAGCGCGGCAGTATCTGGAAGTTTCATTGCGACGCCAAAGTCGACGGGCACCTCGTCGCGGAAGCGGATATCGGCGCGATGATCATCAGCAAGGACGAAGCCTGACATGATTGCCGCGAGCGCCAAGGTTCATCCGTCCGCCCTCATCGAGGACGGGGCCGTCATCGGCGAGAACGTCACCATCGGCCCGTTCTGCCATGTCGGCGGTCAGGTGGCGCTTGCCGACGACGTCGTGCTGATGAGCCATGTGGTGGTGATCGGCCGCACCAGCGTCGGCCGGGGAACGCGGATCTTCCCGTCCGCCGTGATCGGCGGCGATTCGCAGAGCGTGCACCACAGCGCGGTCGATACCCGGCTCGTGATTGGCGAGAACTGCACGATCCGCGAAGGCGTGACCATGAACACGGGCACCGTGGAGCATGGCGGGCTGACCTCCGTCGGCGACAACAACCTGTTTCTGGCCTATGCGCATGTGGCGCATGACTGCCGGCTCGGCAACAACATCATCCTGTCGAACAATGTGATGCTCGCCGGCCATGTCGTGGTCGAGGACCGGGCGATTCTCGGCGGCGGCTCGGCCGTGCATCAGTTCACGCGCGTCGGCCGGCAGGCTTTCGTCGGCGGTCTTTCGGCCGTCAGCTACGACGTCATTCCCTATGGCATGCTGAACGGCAATCCGGGCATCCTCTCGGGGCTCAACGTCGTCGGCATGTCGCGTGCCGGCCATGACAAGGCGGTCATCCATCAGGTGCGCCGCGCGTACAAGGCGATCTTCGAGGGCACGGGCTCGGTCCGGGCCAATGCGGCCGCGATCCGCGAGGATTATCTCGACTGCGCGCCGGTCATGGAGATCCTCGACTTTATCGGCGCGGACAGCGACCGCGCGCTCTCGTCCCCCACCCGGGGAAAGAAGGGCTGAGCGCCGTGCCGGGCGAGCCCCCGCAGAGCCCGGACTCGCCTGGAGATAAAGGACGGGGCCGTCTGGCGATCATCGCCGGCGGCGGCGGCCTGCCGCATCATGTGGCGGCTGCCGCGCGGGCGCATGGCGAAAATCCCTATATCATCGCGCTGACGGGCGAGGCCGGCGACGGCTGGGACGGCTATGATCGCCGCACGCTCGGCATCGGCAATTTTCGCGATATCAGCGCGACGTTTCGAAACGAAGGCATCGACCGGGTCGTGCTGTCGGGCGGCGTGCAGCGCCGGCCGGAATGGCGGGACATCCGACCGACGCTGAAGACGCTCTCGCGCGTGCCGGCGGTGCTGAAAACGCTGATTTCGGGCGGCGACGATGCCGTTCTGAAGATGGCGATCGCGCTGATCGAGGCGAGCGGCGCCCGCGTTATCGGTGTGCAGGAGATCGTGCCGGACCTTCTGGCCGAGATCGGGCCGATCGGGCGGATCGCGCCCGATGACGACGACCTGCGGGATATCGCTGCCGCAACGGCGGCGGCCAACGCGCTGGGCGCGCTCGATGTCGGGCAGGGCGCCATCGCGGTCGGCGGGCGCGTCGTGGCGCTGGAGGGCCCCGAGGGCACCGACGCCATGATCGCGCGTGTGGCGGGCCTGCGCCGTGACGGACGGATCTCGCAGCGCCGGCGCGGCGTGCTGGTCAAGCTCTGCAAGCCGCAACAGGACCTGCGCGCCGATCTGCCCTCGATCGGGCCTTCGACGGTGGAGAGTGCGCTGGCGGCCGGCCTTGCCGGCATTGCCGTGGAGGCGGGCCGGGCGCTGGTTCTGGAGCGGGCGACCACCATCGAGCGGGCCGACCGTTCGGGCCTGTTCGTGATCGGGCTCGATCGCGCCCGGCCGGTTTCCTGAATGTCCGGACGGCATTGCCGGTTTCCGGGGGACGATGACACTGTGATGCAAGGCGGACGGGCGGCCGTTCCGCGGGATCATTAGGGAGCGTGCATGCGGAGAGAGAACGGGCAGGGACCGATCAAGGTTGCGGTCATCGCCGGCGAGGTTTCGGGGGATCTGCTCGGCGGAGACCTGATTCGCGCGCTGAAGGATCGTGTCGGGTCCGTGTCCCTCATGGGCGTCGGTGGCGAGGAACTGGAGGGGCAGGGACTGGTGTCGCTGTTCGATTATTCCGAACTGTCGATCATGGGTCTTTCGCAGGTGCTTGCCCGGCTGCCGAAGCTGCTGCTGCGCATTCGCCAGACCGCGCGGGCGATCGTCGCCGCCAAGCCCGACGTGCTGGTGATCATCGACAGCCCGGATTTCACACACCGCGTGGCCAGGCTGGTGCGGGCGTCGCTGCCCGACCTGCCGATCGTCGATTACGTCTGCCCGAGCGTCTGGGCGTGGAAGCCGGAGCGGGCGCTGCGGATGCGGCCCTATGTCGATCATGTCCTTGCCGTCCTGCCGTTCGAGCCGGAGGCGATGGAAACGCTGGGCGGGCCGCCGACCACCTATGTCGGGCACCGGCTGGCGTCCGACAAGGATGTGCTGGCGGTGCGCGAGGCGCAGTGGTCGCGGGGCGAGGCGCGCAGCAAAGCGCTTGAGGGGCGCGGGGCGGAGGCTGAAGGCGAAGACGCACCGCGGACGTGCCTTATCCTTCCCGGTTCGCGCGGCTCGGAAATCACGCGGCTGCTGCCGGTGTTCCGCGAGGCGGTGGAGATCCTCGCAAAGCGGTCGCCTGCGTTCCGCTTCGTGTTGCCGACCGTGCCGCGGCAGGCGGAAAACGTGCGGGCGCTGTTGCGCGACTGGCCGGTCGCCGTCGAGGTGGTGGTGGGGACGCCGGCCAAGTGGCAGGCGTTTGCCGAGGCTGATGTCGCCATGGCGGCCTCCGGCACCGTCATTCTCGAGCTCGGCCTTTGCAGCATTCCCGTCGTATCGACCTACAAAGCGGACTGGCTGATCCGGATGATGCACAAGCGCATCCGCATCTGGACGGCCAACCTGCCGAACCTGATCGCCGACTATGTGATCGTGCCGGAATATTTCAACGAATCGATCCGCCCCGGCGCGCTCGCCCGCTGGATGGAGCGGCTTGCGCTCGACATGCCGGAGCGTCGCGCGATGATCGGCGGCTTCGATACGGTGTGGGACATCATGCGCACGGACGTGCCACCGGGCGAGCGGGCGGCCGAGGTCGTACTCGCGACAATGGCGGCGAAGGCTGCGCGCGGATAGGGCTGGCGGGCGAACCTAACCGCAAGGCCTCTCTACTATCGCGAGGCGTGGCGCGTTCGTCTGCCGCCCATTCGGTGTTCTCTCGGCACGAAGGCCCGTCCTCCTCTCGTCTTTTCGGACGTGATCCGGAACCCAGCCATCTCACCTCGGTGAGATGAGGCGCGTCTTTTGACCGGACGGACGTCAGGTCACTGGGTCCCGCATCAAGTGCGGAATGACGGAGACGGAGAGGTCTGGACTGCGCGCGTCGCGGATCAGGCCTTGTCGGCCAGAAGGCGCTCGATGAGATCGGGGGTCAGTTCGGTGAAATGGGGGATGACGACGGTCGGGTCGAGGGTTTCCACGGCGACGTCGGAATAGCCGAAGGGGACGGCGATGGAGGGGATGGCAGCGTTCTGGGCGACGAGGATGTCGTTGCGGCTGTCGCCGATCATCACCGCGCGCGCGGGCGTGCCGCCGGCAAGGCGGATGGTGGCAAGCAGATGCTCGGCATGGGGCTTGCGCACGTCGAACGTGTCGCCGCCGGTGATGGCCGCGAAGCGGCCGGTAAGGCCGAGGGTTTCGAGCAGCGTCCGTGCGAGCATTTCCAGCTTGTTGGTGCAGACGGCCAGACGGTAGCCGGCGTCCGACAGCCGGTCCATGGCATCGAGAACGCCGGGGTAAGGCGCGGAGGCGCCGGGCATCGTGGCGTGGTAATGGGCGACGAATTCCTTCATCTGAAAGGCGAGATCGTCGTCGCTCAGCGGCTTGCCGCGCAGCTTGAACGTCCGCTCGATCATGGCCTGTGCGCCGTGGCCGACGAGATGGGTCAGGTCGTCATAGCCGACCGGCGCGAGGCCCGCCTGCGTGACCGCGTGATTGAGGCTTGCGACGAGGTCGGGCGCGGTATCGACCAGCGTGCCGTCGAGGTCGAAGACGATGGTGGCGGGGGCCAAGGAGCTCGATGAGGGGGCGCTGGATGAGGGGGCGCTGGAGGAGGAAGACATGGGCGCGGCCTTTGCGGGTCTGGAGTCCGGGTCTGGTGTTTGCCTGCCGGGGTATGCGACCGCGGGCCGAAATGCAATCTGTCTCGGTCTGACGGCACACGGCCTAGCGCTCGATGCGGCCCGTTCGGCCGGGTGTTCGCGCCGGGGGCTTTCCTCTGTCGCATGGGCCGTGTAAACCTCCGGGCGGCCGGGCCCTGCCCGGACCACGGGTTCAACGGGAGACAGCGGCGCATGGATGCCCGCCAGATGAAGATCAAGGCCGCCGAGGCGGCGCTCGCGCATGTCGAGGACGGCATGCGGCTCGGGATCGGCACCGGCTCGACGGCCGAAGAGTTCATTCGCCTGCTGGCCGAAAAGGTCGCGGACGGTTTTCGCATCGAGGGTGTTCCGACATCCGAGCGCACGGCGCGGCTGTGCCTGGACCTCGGCATTCCCCTGCGCTCGCTGGACGAGCTGCCGGAACTGGACCTGACGATCGACGGTGCGGACGAGGTCGATCCCGACCTCAACCTCATCAAGGGCGGCGGCGGGGCGCTGCTGCGGGAGAAGATCGTGGCCTCCTCCTCTGCGCGGATGATCGTCATTGCCGACGAGAGCAAGGTCGTGGACACGCTCGGCGCCTTCAAGCTGCCGATCGAGATCAACCCGTTCGGGCAGAAGGCGACGCTGATCGCCATCGAGAAAACCGCCGCGCGGCTGGGACTTTCGGGCGCGCTTACGCTGCGCAGTTCCGGCGACGGGCTGTTCGAGACGGACGGTGGACATCTGATCGTCGATGCATCTTTTGGCCGCATTCCTGATGCAGATGCGCTGGCGCGCGAGCTGAACGGACTTCCGGGCGTGGTCGAGCACGGCCTCTTCATCGGCATGGCTTCTCTGGCGATCATCGCCGGCGAGGCGGGTGCCCGGGTGATGACGAGCGCACGATCGGCCTGATCCCCATTCCCCTTTACCGGACGCGTCGAACCGGCGCGACGCCCAAGAACACACAGGAGCTTTTTCGCATGAACAGATTTGCAGGCCGGGTCCGCGTCGTGACCGCCTTCGTTCTTCTCGCCACCACGGCACCGGCCGCTTTCGCGCAGGACGTGACGGAAGACCACCTGAAGGCCGCGCGCGCCGCCATTTCCGCCATCGGCGCCACCGACAATTTCGACAATATCCTGCCGAACCTCGCCGAGCGGCTGAAGGCCAACCTGATCCAGTCCTCGCCGAACTATCAGGACCTGATCTCCTCCACGATCGACACCAAGGCACTGGAACTGGCCGGCCGCCGCGCCGATCTGGAGCGGGAAGCCGCGACCATCTACGCCAAGACCTTTACCGTCGAGCAGCTGAACGCGATCAGCGCCTTCTACCAGTCGGAAGCCGGCAAGAAGCTCCTGAACGACGGTCCGATCGCTTCGCGGGAGATGCTGAAGGCGGCCGATATCTGGGCGGCCGGCGTGTCGCGCGATCTGAATGCGGAAGCCACCAAGGCGCTGCAGGCCACGCTCGCCCCGCCGGCTGACGCTGCCGCCGGCCAGGCTCCGGCCGCACCGGCTCCGGCCCCTGCGCCCTGAGGCTAGACGCCCGATCGTCGCGACGACGTCTTCGAGCCCTCTGGACCGTCCGGGGGGCTTTTCTTTTGTCAGCCCGGCGCACTATATCAAAGCCGTGCCAACGGGCAGCGCCGGACGTGACCGCGCCGCGCCCCTGCGCATCTGCAGTCTTCTCGGTCCCCGGAGCCTTCCATGACATCTTACGACTATGATCTCTTCGTCATCGGCGGCGGGTCCGGCGGGGTGCGCAGCGGCCGCGTCGCGGCATCGCTCGGCAAGAAGGTCGCGATCGCCGAGGAGTTCCGCTATGGCGGCACCTGCGTCATTCGCGGTTGCGTGCCGAAGAAGCTTTACGTCTACGCCTCGGCCTTCTCGACCGATTTCAAGGATGCCGAAGGCTTCGGCTGGACGGTCGGGGAGACATCCTTCGACTGGAACAAGCTGGTAGCGGCCAAGGAAGCCGAAATCACGCGGCTGGAAGGGCTCTACCAGAAGGGCCTTGCCAATGCCGGCGCCGACATTTTTCACACGCGGGCGGAGCTGGTCGGGCCGAACAGCGTCAAGCTGGTCTCGACGGGCCGGATCGTGACCGCGGAGCGGATCGTGATCGCCGTGGGCGGCCGTCCGGCGCCGCATACGGCGCTGCCGGGCCATGAGCTGACGATCACCTCCAACGAGGTGTTCGACCTGCCCGAACTGCCGACATCCATCCTGATCGCCGGCGGCGGCTATATCGCCGTGGAGTTCGCCAACATCCTGCATGGGCTCGGCGTCGAAACGACGCTGATCTATCGCGGCGGGCAGATCCTGTCGCGGTTCGACAAGGACATGCGCGAGGGGCTGCAGACGGCGATGACCGACAAGGGCATCCGCATCCTCTGCGAGGACATCATCGAAACCATTTCGGATGCCGAGGGCGGCGGGCGGCTGGTGACGACGCTGAAGGGCGAGATCCTGACGGTGGATCAGGTGATGCTGGCCCTCGGCCGCGTACCCAACACGGAAGGCCTGGGACTGGAGGCCGCGGGTGTGAAGACAGACCAACAGGGGGCGATCGTCGTGGACGCGTTCTCGCGCACCAGCGCGCCCGGCGTCTATGCGCTGGGGGACGTGACCAATCGCGTGCAGCTGACGCCGGTCGCCATCCACGAGGCCATGTGCTTCATCGAAACCGAGTACAAGGGCAACCCGACATCGCCCGACCACGAGCTCATTGCCACCGCCGTGTTCTCCCAGCCGGAGATCGGCACCGTCGGCCTCACGGAGGACGAGGCGGCACGCACGCTGCCGGAGGTCGAGATCTACCGGACCGCGTTCCGGCCGATGCGCGCGACGCTGTCGGGCCGCTCCGAAAAGACGATCATGAAGCTGGTCGTGAATGCGGAAAACCGCAAGGTGGTCGGCGCGCATATTCTGGGCCCGAGCGCGGGTGAGATGGCACAGCTTCTGGGCGTCTCGCTGAAGGCGGGTGTCACCAAGGACGATTTCGACCGAACGATGGCGGTGCATCCCACCGCGGCGGAAGAGCTGGTGACGATGTATGCGCCGAGCTACCGGCTGCGTAACGGCGAGCGGGTGTAGAGCCCGATCGGCTTCGCCCGGCGTACCGGCTTCGATGGTCGGGAGCGATGCCGGGTGAGGGCTGCGAGAAGCGGCACGATCCAGCGCAGGCCATCCCAGGCGGTGTCGTCGAGCGGATCGGCGAAGGCGTCGGTCTTTCCACACCGGCCGTGCGGCCGGGTGTCGCCAGGACCTGTCGGCCGGTGGATCAGAAGCTGGTCGCGCATGGGGCTCTCCTTGGTCGCAGGGTCTGATCGGGAGATAGCCATCTGCCGGCTGCGATCGTAGACGCAGGAATGAAAGGGGCGTTTCATTCATGCGGGGGAGGCCGCGTCTCGCCATGATGCTATAAGGGGCATGCGCGCGAGGCGGCGACGCCTGCAACGGGGACCAAGGATGGACGAGACGGCCTGGGACGACCTGCAACTCTTCCTGCATGTGGCGATGGCGGGTGGTCTCAGCGCCGCAGCGGCGCGCACGGGCCTCAGCGCGCCGACGATCGGGCGGCGGATGCTGGCACTGGAGAAGTCGCTCGGCCGGTCGCTGTTCGAGCGCAGCCAGCAGGGCTATCGGCTCGCGCATGACGGCGAGATCCTGCTCGACCATGTGCGCGCCATGCAGGCGGCAGCCGGTGGCATCGCCGGCTGGCGGTTCGAGTTTCCGATCGTGACGCTCGCCGGCGACAGCTGGATGGCCGGGTTCATGGCCGACCATATCGATGCGCTGCGGGCACCGTCGGATCGTTTCCGGCTCTGCTGCCGGGGCACGACCGAGGAGCTGGCCTTTCGCGGCGTGGATGTCAGCCTGCTTCCCAAGGCGCCGGCCGGCGGCAATGTCGCGGCCCTGCGGTCGATCGGCATGCGCTATGCCGTCTATGCCGCGCGGCAGGCGCCGGCGGAGACGACAGGGCGATGGATCTCGATGTCCACGGATACGGCGCGGCTGGCGCCGGAGCGCTGGGTGTTCGAAAACCACGAGGCCGAGATCCACACCTGGACGACGAGCTTCGACCTTCTCCACCGGCTGGTGCGCAACGGGGCGGGGCGCAGCCTGTTGCCGGTTTTCGTCGGGGATGCCGACCCGGGGCTCGAGCGGATCGGCGAACCCGTCGCCGCGCTCGATCATGTGCTCTATATCGTCAGCCATGACGACGAGCGGCACCGGCCCGAGGTGCGGCTGGTCATCGAGCGGCTGGCGGCGCTGCTCAAGGCCAAGGCAGGCCTGTTTTCCGGGCACGGCGCCATGGCACCGGCCTGACCGGTGCAGGCGAGGCCACGGCAGGTCCAGGGCCTTGGGCGACCGCGTCCGACGGCGGCGGCGACGGGCTTTGCAAGCGGCATCTTAACGTCTATAAGCCCGCATCGAAGAGGGCGCCGGAGGAGGCGCCCATGCGACGAGGCCCGCCGGACGAGGCGGGATCGTGAAAGGCGATCGAGATGGCACAGAACTGGACCCCGACCAGCTGGCGGCAGAAGCCGATCAGCCAAGTTCCCGACTTCCCGGATGCAGCCGCCCTGGCGGCGACCGAGGCGCAGCTTGCGACCTATCCGCCGCTGGTCTTTGCCGGCGAGGCGCGCAACCTGAAAAAGGCACTTGCCAATGTGTCGGAAGGCCGCGGCTTCCTGCTGCAGGGCGGCGACTGCGCGGAAAGCTTTGCCGAGCACGGCGCGGACACGATCCGCGACTTCTTCCGCGCCTTCCTGCAGATGGCCGTGGTGCTGACGTTCGGCGCCCAGCAGCCGGTCGTCAAGGTCGGCCGCATCGCGGGCCAGTTCGCCAAGCCCCGCTCGTCCAATGTCGAGCGACAGGGCGATATCGAACTCGCCAGCTATCGCGGCGACATCATCAACGGCATCGATTTCACGCCCGAGTCGCGCATTCCGAACCCGGAACGCCAGATCATGGCCTACCGCCAGTCGGCCGCGACGCTGAACCTGCTGCGCGCCTTCGCGATGGGCGGCTATGCCAATCTCGACAATGTGCACCAGTGGATGCTCGGCTTCGTCAAGGACAGCCCGCAGGCCGAGCGCTACCGCAAGCTCGCCGACCGGATTTCCGAAACGATGGACTTCATGAAGGCCATCGGCATCACGCCGGAGACCAACCCGTCGCTGCGCGAGACCGATTTCTTCACCAGCCACGAGGCGCTGCTGCTCGGCTACGAGCAGGCGCTGACCCGCGTCGATTCGACCTCGGGCGACTGGTATGCGACCTCGGGCCACATGATCTGGATCGGCGACCGTACGCGCCAGCCGGACCATGCGCATGTCGAATACTGCCGCGGCATCAAGAACCCGATCGGGCTGAAGTGCGGTCCGTCGATGACGGCCGACGGGCTGATCGAGCTGATCAACATTCTGAACCCGGCCAACGAGGCGGGTCGTCTGACGCTGATCTGCCGCTTCGGCCACGACAAGGTCGCCGAACACCTGCCGCGCCTCATCCGCGCCGTGCAGCGCGAAGGCAAGAAGGTCGTCTGGTCCTGCGATCCGATGCATGGCAACACGATCACGCTGAACAGCTACAAGACGCGGCCGTTCGAGCGGATCCTGAGCGAGGTCGAGAGCTTCTTCCAGATCCACCGCGCCGAAGGCACGCATCCAGGTGGTATCCACATCGAGATGACCGGCAACGACGTGACGGAATGCACGGGCGGTGCGCGCGCGCTTTCCGGCGCCGACCTTGGCGACCGCTACCACACGCATTGCGACCCGCGCCTCAACGCCGACCAGGCGCTGGAACTGGCCTTCCTGCTCGCCGAGCGGATGAAGGGCGGACGCGACGAGAAGCGGATGCTCGTCAACGGCTGGGCGTAAGCCGACGCCGCATCACGCGTGACGTTGACAAGGGCCGGAGAGCGATCTCCGGCCCTTTTTCTGTCCGCGCCTCTGGTGGGATCGAGCCGAATGTTCGGCGAGAGACCCTCAGTTCCGCTTGTTCTCGTAGGCTTCGAGACGGTCGTGGAGGCGGGCGATATTGGCTTGGAGGATGGCGATTTCCTTGAGGAGGACGTCGTCGATCTTGTGGTGGATGGAGATCAGCTCGATTTCCGACTTGAGGTTCACCTCGTAGTCCTTCGACGCGTTCAACCGGTCCTTGGCGGCCTCGCGGTTCTGCGACATCATGATGACCGGCGCCTGCAGGGCGGCGACCATGGAGAGGACGAGATTGAGGAAGATGAAGGGGTAGGGATCGAAAGCTTCGCTCTGGGTGAGGAGAAGGGTGTTGACCAGCGCCCAGGCGGCGAGGAAGACGAGAAAGCTGATGATGAAGGCCCAGGAGCCACCGACGCGGGCGATCTGGTCGGCGAGGCGGTCGCCAAAGCTCTGACTGGCGACGAAGCTGGCATTGACGTCCTCCGACAGCGTCTGGCGCGCATGCGCTCGCCCGATCACGCGGCGCTCCACCGCGCCGAGGGCGGCCGCCGGCTTGTTGAAGAGGCGATGCGAGATATCTTCGATGGTGGACATGCGGGCTCCGGGGTCCTGAGACGGTCTGTGAGAGCGATGCCGCTCTGTTTTCGGCGAAACTGTGTCGTCGCGCGGCCGGGTGCGAAACGGGGCGAATGAGCAGGGTAAGTTAAATCTTAGTTATCCGTTTTCGCGCTAAAAATGAAACCGCGCGATGTGCCGGATCCTGCGACTGCGCCCTGAGGGACATTACGTCCTCCCGCTCCCCAACTGTCCTTGCGCGGTGATGCGCTTCACCGGAGTTTTCCGCATGTCATTTCAAAATCTTTCCATTCTGAAAAAGGTCGGGCTGGTCGTCCTCGTGATGGGCCTCTCCTCCGCCGCCATCGCGGCGGTCGGCATACGGGGCATCGGCGCGCTGGAGGAGACCATGGTGTCCGTCGGCGCCCGCGAAGAGGTCGCCCGCGAGGCGATGGATCTGCGCGTGGACGTGATCTCCATCAGCCGCATGACCTATCAGCTGGCAGCGGAACCGGCCAAGGCGGCGGATGTCCGCACCGAGGCCGCGCGGCGGCAGGGCGAGATGCTGGCGCGTTTGCCGAAGATCGCGGCCGCGGCCGATGCGACGCAACAGGCGCAGCTGAAGACGATCGAGGAGAAGCTCCAGGCCTATTTCGTGACGATCAACGCGATGGTGGACGCCGCCGCCAAGCCCGGCGCCGATACCGCCGCGATGACGGCGCCGCTCGGGCTCGCGCTCGACGCGCAGAAGGCGGTGACCGCCGCGGTCAAGGTCTACAGCACCTATTCCGGCGATGCGCTGGCGGCCGCCCGGGCCGAGGCCCTGCAGAGCTCGTCGATGACCATGTTCGTCGAGATCGGCGCCGCCATCGCCGCCATCGCGCTCGGCGGCTTCGTCAGCCTGCTCGTCGCCCGCCGCGGCATCGTCGCGCCGGTTCGCGAGATGACCGGTGTCATGCGCGCGCTGTCCGAGAGACGGCTGGAGGTCGGCACGATGGACACCACACGCCGCGACGAGATCGGCGAGATGGCGCGGGCGCTCGACGTCTTCCGCCGCAACGCCATCGTCATGCGCGACATGAAGGCGCAGGAGGCGGCCCTGCAGGCGAGCAGCAGCGACCTCCAGTCGAGCATCGCGTCCGTCGTTGCCGCGGCTGTCGCCGGCGACTTCACGGCGCGTATCGATCGCGATTACGGATCGCCCGACCTCAACCGCTTTGCCGCCAGCGTCAACGAACTGGTCGGCAGCGTGGACCAGGCGATTGCCGAACTGCGTCGCGTCATCGAAGCGCTGTCGCAGGCGGACCTGACGCAGAGCATGAACGGTCGGTTTCAGGGCGCGTTCGGCGAGTTGCAGGCCAACGTCAACGCGACGATGGTCACGCTGCGCTCCACCATGGAAAGCGTGCGCGGCGCGGGCTCGACGATCTCGGAAAGCTCGGCGGAGCTGAGCGGGGCGGCGAACGACCTGTCGAAGCGCACCGAGCAGCAGGCCGCCGCGCTGGAAGAGACGGCGGCGGCCCTCGACGAGATCACCGCCACGGTCCGCACCGCCTCCATGCGGGCGAACGAAGCGCAGGACATGGTGCGCGAGACCAAGGCCAGTGCCGAACGGTCGGGCGCCATCGTGCGCAGCGCGGTCGATGCCATGGGCCGGATCGAGGACTCCTCCAGCCGCATCGGGCAGATCATCGGCGTGATCGACGAGATCGCCTTCCAGACCAACCTGCTCGCGCTGAATGCTGGCGTGGAAGCGGCGCGGGCCGGGGAAGCCGGTCGCGGCTTTGCCGTTGTTGCGCAGGAAGTCCGCGAGCTTGCCCAGCGTTCGGCCAATGCCGCCAAGGAGATCAAGACGCTGATCAGCGCCTCGGCCGCGGAAGTGGAGGGCGGCGTGACACTGGTGCGTTCCACCGGCACGGCGCTGCTGGAGATCGAGAAGCTGGTCAACCAGGTCAACGGTCATGTGGAAAGCATCGCCACCGCCTCGCGCGAGCAGGCCACGGCGCTGGGCGAGATCAACACCTCCGTCAACCACATGGACCAGATGACACAGAAGAACGCCGCCATGGTGGAAGAGACGACCGCTGCCAGCGAGACCCTCGCCGACCAGAGCCGCCAGCTGCAGCAGCTCCTCGCCCGGTTCCGTCTGGAGCAGGGGTATGAGGCCGGTGCCCGCCGCGCGGCGTGAGGTCTGGCGGAAAAGGATAACGAGGGGCGCGGACGATGTCCGCGCCCCTTTTGTATTTCAGACACGGGGCGTTCTGACCGCCTGTTCGCTCCGCGGCTCCGGAGGGCAATTGATCACATTGCGGGCTGCGGAAACAGCTCGGCGTGAGTCTCGAAGAAGCGGTCGGTGCCGTAGCGTTTGCCAAACATCATGTCGTGCTGGAGGAAGCGGTAGTCGCGCAGCACGGCGGGGATCTTCTTGTTGCGGGACCAGGCTTCGGTGTCCTTGCCGGCGGCATCGACGAGCATGTAGCGGTCGACGACGTGGTAGCGGTTGAAGACGTCGCCGAGGAAGGCGGTGTAGTAGGGGTGTTCGAAGCCGCCGGTCTTCAGGATCTGATAGGAGAGGAAGGCCGGGCTGATGGTGCCGATGTCCTTGACCGGGCCGGTCTTGTTCGACCAGATGACCAGCGGCGTCTCGTGGCTCGCCGCCATCTGCTCGACCGTGCCTTTGCGTGATGCGGTGACGTCGGGCATGTAGCCGGTGGAGGTGTAGACGGTGTTCAGCGGCGGCAGGTGGTCGCCGAAGAGCACGATGATCGTCTCGCGGTCGCGCTCCTTGGCCCAGTCCATCAGCATCTTCAGGCTGTCATCGGCTTCCTTCACGCCCTGCGCATAGGTTTCCAGCACCTGCCGGTCGTTTTCCGGCAGGTCGCCTTCGACCTTGATGGTGTTGTGCGCATAGCGGTTGGCCTCGTAGGGGCCGTGGCCCTGCAGCGTCACCGTGAAGAAGAAGAACGGATCGCGCAGCTCGTCGGCCTGGCGCATGATCTCCTTGGTCAGGGATTCGTCCGAGGTGAAGATGCCGCGCTTTTCCATGGGCGGCAGGTTTTCCTCCGAGCGGAACTGCTCGAAGCCGAAGGACTTGTAGACGGCGCTGCGATTCCAGAACCAGCCCTGGAAGGGGTGGACGGCGCGCGCGACATAGCCTTCGCCGCGGAAGAAGGTGGCGAGCGAGGGGATCGGATTGCGGATGTACTGCTGATAGGGAATGCTGCCATAGGGCAGGAACGCGTTCGAGAAGCCGGTCAGCGCCTCGAACTCGACATTGGCCGTCATGCCGCCGAACTCCGGCGAGAACACGTCGCCCGATTGCATTTCGCGAATCGTCGGCATCGGGTCCGGGGTCAGCTTCACGTTCGGCAGGCGGGTCGGGTCCCAGAAGGATTCGCTCATGAGGACGATGACGTCGGGCTTGCCGCGATGCGACGTGCCAGCGGGCACCGGCTCGGTCGGGATCGCGTCGATGGCGTTGGCCATGTAGCCGGGAGGGGCCGCGACATTCGCCATCGGCAGGTTCAGCACAAAGGCGAGCGTGAAGCCGTTGTGGCGGTAATTCTCGGTCTGGTCCCACATGATGGGGATGATCTGCAGCCGGTCGCGCACCCAGGAGAACTGGTTGTAATCCATCAGGTGGTAGAAGCCGCCGAGAAGCGGCAGCGCGACCGCAAGGCGCGCGATACGCTGGCGGCGCGTGAGTCGCGGGAACCGGCGCCAGGCGTGGCGGATGAGCCAAGTTAGGCCGGCCAGCGACAGGACGAGGCCGACGGCGATACAGATTGCGGTTCCCGGGCGATCGCGCACGAGAACGGGCATCAGCTCCAGGATCTGGCGGCCGAACAGGAAGTCGGTGGGGTAAAGCGGATCGGAGAGGAAAATCTGCTTCTGGCGCGTGACGAGCGCCGGGACCAGCGCCAGGGGGGCGATGAGGACCAGCCCGTATTCCGCGCGGCCGACGATGGCATCGACGGCGAGGAAGAGCAGGAAGAAGACGAAAGCGGTGACGAAGGCCGGGCGGGCGGGATCGAGAAAGAAGGCGTAGGCTTCGGCTGCCGAATTGCGGGCGATCCACTCGACGATGAAGATCAGCGAGACCGCCAGCAGGAACGAGACGGTGATGCCGCGGATGTTGGACAAGGTCTTCGACGGACGCAGGTCCTGGACCGCTGTCGGTCCATAGACGTCCACGGAGGGTTTGACGTTCACGGCTGACTGAAAACTCGCCATGGCCGGCTCCCTTCACAAATTCTTCGCATGACTGTCATACCGATGTCATGTTGAACAGGGGATGAATGTGCTTTCCCACGCACAATGCCTTTGATTTCATGGTTTTCGGTGGGGTGTTGCATTCCCGCGCGGAGGAGACGGCATGCGCAGTTCGGTCGAGATATTCACCGTGGAAACAGGCGAGACGCGGGTGGTCTGGCAGACGGACCGGCTGGTGGAGGCGCCGAATTTCGCGCCCGACGGCAACGGCCTGATCGTCAACGACGATGGCCGGCTCTGGTACCTCGGTCTCGATGGCGGAGAGCCGGAGATGATCGACACGGGCTTTGCCGACCGGTTGAACAACGACCACGGCGTTTCGCCGGACGGGCAACGGCTTGCGATCAGCGACAAGACGGAATTCGGGAAATCGGCGATCTACACGCTGCCGATCGGCGGCGGCACGCCGACGCTCGTGACGCCGAACCTGCCCTCCTACTGGCATGGCTGGTCGCCGGACGGCAAGCGGATGACCTATTGCGGCATCCGCGACCAGGTGTTCGATATCTATACGATCGCGGTCGATGGCGGGCAGGAGATGCGCCTGACGGATGGCGAAGGGCGCAATGACGGGCCGGACTATTCCGCCGACGGGCGCTGGATCTATTTCAACTCCAGCCGGTCTGGCCGGATGCAGATCTGGCGGGTGCCAGCGGAGGGCGGACCGGCGGAGCGCATCACCGACAGCCCCTATGGCGACTGGTTTCCGCATCCCTCGCCGGATGGCCGCAGCGTCCTCGTCATTTCCTATGACGGCGACGTGTTCGACCATCCGCGCGACCTGACGGTGCGACTTCGGTTGATGGACCCTGACGGCGGCAACGCCCGGGAATTGTTCGAGCTCTTCGGCGGGCAGGGCACGATGAACGTGCCGAACTGGTCTCCGGACGGGAAGAGCTTCGCCTTCGTCCGCTATGCGCCGGTGTCGTAAGCGCCTGTCTCAGTTCGTCTGCTGCGGCTGGTAGCCGGGGCCTGCGGGGTGGTGCAGGTCGATGGAGGATTCCTCGGCCGGCAGGAAGGAGGGGCCGACTTGGCGGACGCGGTTCGCCTTGGGGTCGTAGGGCCGCTCGTTGACGGCGGGCGAGGGGGTTTCGACAGGCGCCGTGGCCGGAAGGAACACTTTCGGGGCGGCAGGCTCCGGGGCCGTGGGTGCGGCGGTCGCAGGTTGCGGCTTCGTGGTGATGGTGACCACGGCCTTGTCGGACGGGGTGCTCATACGGGGAGCGGGTGCATCGCCGGGCAGGGTCGAGAAGCCGGAGCCGGGGTTCGTGGCGGCCGATTGCGACGGAATGCGGCAGCCGCACTGGCTGCGGGCGGCGGGGCTTCCGCTCTTGTAGGCGAACGCCGTGGGCAGATCGGTATAGGGGCTGCCGGTGCTGGCCGAGATCATGTCCTGCGTCTCGCCGGTCAGCGGGTGATAGTAGAGTTCGGTTGTCGCACCCGGGCAGCGTGCGCTGCAGGTTTGCGCATCGCGCTCGAAATCGTCCGGCGTGGCGTTGGCGGAGATCGGGAAGAACGAGCCGTCGCAGGTGCGCACGCACATGGTGCGCAGCGGACCGTCCTGCGTCAGGAGATGAAGGTTGGGGGCGGACAGGTCCGTTATCGGCGGCTCGGACACAGGCCCGTCTGACGGCCCTCTCAGGCTCGTCTCTTCGCTGCCGATCGGCGGAAGGTCGGCGATGATGTTGCGAAAGCGGCGGGGTTCGGATGCAGCCGGGCCCGAGACCGACGCGCTGACGAGATCGCTGTCGACCGCCTCGCAGCGATTGGCCTGCAGGGCCACCAGCACGCGGCGGCGGGCCGCGTCATCGTCCGATCCGGCAATCTCTTCCGCGCGGCGCGCTTTTAGCTCCGCGAGATCTTCGCTGATGGCGGCGATCCGGTTGTCGAGGTCTGCGCAGGCCTCCTCGTTGTCGCCGTTGATGACGGTGACGCTGTCCGTGCTGCAGCCAAGCATCCGCTGCTGGCTGCGCGCACTGCGCAACTCGAGATTCTGCCGCGTTATGGCGCCCGTGAAATTGCGCTGGCGGGTGTCGTCATAGCCGCGGTCGCCGGTGTCGTTCGACACGGTTTCGGGCAAGTCGGCGAGGCGCGAGAACAGCCTGTCGCACAGCGGAGAGGCTTCGGCACCCGCGGACAGGCACAGGAGCGGCGCGAGCAATGCGGCCATGGACACTCTGCGGATACTCAAACGTCGCCTGCCTCGGTGGGAATGTCCGGTCTCCCGGAGAGACCGATGAGATCCGCGCCTCTGGGAGCGCGGATCAAGACCTTATCATAGTCGCTTTGCCGCCGGCTGCAACGCGCCGCGCGATCACATTCGCGCGGCCTGCACGGCGAGAGAGCTTCAGACCGGGTGCGACGCTTCCACCACGGCCAGGGCCGCCATGTTCACGACACCGCGCGAAGTGACCGAAGGTGACAGGATGTGGGCGGGCAGGGCGGCGCCGAGCAGGATCGGCCCGACATGCAAGCCGTCGATCATGCTCTTCACCACGCCGAAGGTGATGTTTGCGGCATCCAGATTGGGGAAAACCAGAAGGTTGGCATCCTCGTGCAGCGTCGTGCTCGGCATGACGCGTTTGCGCAAGACCTGCGAGATGGCCGATTCGCCGTGCATTTCACCGTCCGCTTCCAGATCGGGCGCAAGCTCGCGCACGAACTCCATCGCCCGGCGCATCTTGCTGGCGCTTTCCGATTCGCGCGAGCCGAAGTTGGAGTGCGAGACGAGGGCGGCGCGGGGCGTGATGCCGAAGCGCTTGATCTCTTCCGCCGCCATGATCGTCTTCTGGGCGATCTCTTCCGAGGTCGGGTTGAAGGTCACGAAGGTGTCGGTGAAGAAGGTCGCGCCGTGCTGGGAGATGAGCAGGCTCATGGCCGAGAAGTCGAGCGCACCCGGCCGCTTGCCGATGATCTGCGCGATATCGCGCAGGTGACGGCTGTAGCGGCCTTCCAGACCGCAGATCAGCGCATCGGCCTCGCCGCGCTTCAGCGCGAGAGCGCCGATGACGGTGTAGTTGGTGCGCACGATGGTGCGGGCCGCTTCCGGGATGACGCCGAGGCGGCCGACCAGCGAGAGATACTGATCGACGTAATCCTTGAAGCGGCGGTCGCTTTCCGGATTGATCACCTCGAAGTCGGTGTCCGGGCGGATGCGCAGGCCGTAGCGCTTGAGGCGCGATTCGATGATCTGCGGGCGGCCGATGAGGATCGGCAGCGCGGTGCCTTCTTCCAGCAGCACCTGGGCGGCGCGCAGCACGCGCTCGTCCTCGCCTTCCGAGAAGATGACCCGCTTCTTCTCGGCGGCTTTCGCCAGCGTGAAGATCGGCTTCATGATGAAGCCGGAGCGGAACACGAAGCGGTTCAGCTGGTCGAGATAGGCATCGAAATCGGTGATCGGCCGGGCGGCAACACCACTGTCGGCCGCAGCCTTGGCAACCGCCGGGGCGATGCGCAGGATCAGCCGCTGGTCGAAGGGCGAGGGGATAAGATAGTCCGGGCCGAAGATCGGCGTTTCCTCGGAATAGGCGCGGGCGGCGACATCCGACGGCTCTTCGCGGGCGAGACCGGCGATGGCGCGCACGGCGGCCATCTTCATTTCCTCGTTGATCGTCCGGGCGCCGCAATCGAGCGCGCCGCGGAAGATGTAGGGGAAGCAGAGGACGTTGTTGACCTGGTTGGGGAAGTCCGACCGGCCGGTGCAGATCATCGCGTCCGGCCGCGCCGCGCGGGCGAGATCGGGCATGATTTCCGGGTTCGGGTTGGCGAGCGCCATGATGAGCGGACGCTCGGCCATCTGCACCAGCAGTTCCGGCTTCAGCACGCCGGCCGCCGACAGGCCGAGGAAGACGTCGGCATTGGCGATGCTGTCGGCCAGCACCCGGTTGTCGCTCTTCTGGGCATAGACCGACTTCCACTCGTCCATCAGAACTTCGCGGCCCTCGTAGACGAGGCCTTCGAGATCGTGGACCCAGATGTTTTCGCGCCGGGCGCCGAGTTCGACCAGAAGATTGAGGCAGGCGAGCGCTGCCGCGCCAGCGCCGGAGGTGACGATCTTCGCCCTGGCGATCTCCTTGCCGGCGAGTTCGAGACCATTGAGAATGGCGGCGGCGACGATGATGGCGGTGCCGTGCTGGTCGTCGTGGAAGACGGGAATGTCCATCTTCGCGCGCAGCTGGCGCTCGACCTCGAAACATTCGGGAGCCTTGATGTCCTCGAGGTTGATGCCGCCGAAGGTCGGTTCCAGTGCCGAGACGACATCGACCATGCGGGCGATTTCCGGCGCGTCGATCTCGATGTCGAACACGTCGATGCCGGCGAATTTCTTGAAGAGGACGGCCTTGCCCTCCATGACCGGCTTGGAGGCCAGCGGGCCGATATTGCCGAGGCCGAGCACGGCCGAGCCGTTGGAGACGACAGCGACGAGGTTGGCGCGCGCCGTGTATTCGGCGGCCATGGACGGGTCGTCGCGGATGGCGAGACAGGGGGCGGCGACGCCCGGGGAATAGGCGAGCGCGAGGTCGCGCTGGTTGCCGAGCGGCTTCGTCGCCTGGATCTCCAGCTTGCCGGGGCGGGGATACCGGTGGAAGAACAGCGCCTGTTCGTCAAGGTCGCCGCCGGCCGGTGTCTTCGGTGTCGTGGTGTCTTCGCCGCTGCTCATCGCGTCAGTACCCTCTTTCAGAACGGGGTTCTTCTGGCACGAATTCGCCGGTGCGTACAGTTCGCGGCCATGGTTTTGGCAGTGTTCTCACAATCACGTGTGGTGTTGTCATGCTCCTGAAACAGGAGTCTGTTTTCAGGAATGGCAGCACTTGAAACACGAAAGCATCCGAAACCCGGAGAGGACCGATGGACCAGAGAGTGAGCGAGCCTGCCGTCCGGCATTTCCGGACCCTGTTCATTTCCGACGTGCATCTCGGCTCCAAGGCGGCGAAGACCGATTACCTGCTCGATTTCCTGCGCCTGCACGACGCCGACACGATCATTCTCGTCGGCGATATCATCGACGGATGGCGGCTGAAGCGCTCCTGGTACTGGCCGCAATCCTGCAACGACGTGGTGCAGAAGCTGCTGCGCAAGGCCCGCAAGGGCACGCGGATCATCTATATTCCCGGCAATCACGACGAATTCCTGCGCGCCTTTCCGGGCACGCATTTCGGCGGCATCGAAGTGGCCTCGCGCCATATCCATGAAAGCGCCGACGGACTGCGCTATCTGGTGCTGCACGGGGACGAGTTCGACGTCGTGGTGCGCAATGCACGGCTGCTCGCCTATCTCGGCGACTGGGCCTACGACATGGCGATCGTCATCAATATCGGGCTTGCCGCCGTGCGCCGCCGGCTCGGCATGCCCTACTGGTCGTTTTCGGCCTGGGCGAAGCAGCAGGTCAAGCATGCCGTCAACTTCATCGGCGAATTCCAGACGGTGGTGGCCGCGGAAGCGCGCAGGGCCGAGGCCGACGGCGTGGTCTGCGGGCATATCCACCACGCGGTGATCGAGGAGATCGACGGCATCCGCTACATGAATTCCGGTGACTGGGTGGAAAGCTGCACGGCGATTGCCGAGCATGACGACGGCCGCATGGAGCTGATCACCTGGAACGTGCTTGCCGGGAACGCGAACGCGGTGACGGCGGGAGCGGGCGCCCCGCAGCCGGCCGACGACACCAGCGAGGCGCAGGCCCTGGTCGGCGCGCTGCTCGCGCGGCATGCCGCCTGAGCCGGTGCCTTTGCACAACGCGCCGGTGACGGCGATCTCCCCGGTTGTGCGCGCGGGTTCGCACTGGCGCGACCCGCCCGGGACATGATAACCGGCAGGATCGACATCAGGTCATCCCGCATGGATTCTCCGTCCTCGCCACCACCGGCCGAACCGGCGCCGCCGTCGCGATTCGTCGCGCGGATCGCGCTACTGTTCAGCGCGCCGCTGTTCATCAACGGGTTTGCGCTGCCCTTCTTCCCGGTCTGGCTGGCCTCGCTGTCATTCGACGCGGCGCAGATTTCGGTGATTCTGGCGGTGCCGATGTTCGTGCGGGTGTTCTCGGCGCCGGTCGCTGGCATGATCGCGGATAAGCTTGGCGAGCGGACGCGGCTTCTCCTCTGGTCGGCCGGACTGTCGCTGCTGACGGCGCTCGGGCTGTTCGTCTCCCACGCGTTCTGGGCGGTGCTGGCCATCTACACGCTGCAGGGCGTGGTCTATTCGCCCTATGTGCCGATCGTCGAGGCGGTGGCGCTGACCGGCGTGCGGCGCTGGGGTTTCGACTATGCGCGCATGCGGCTGTGGGGCTCCATCGCCTTTATCTGTGCGACGATGATCGGCGGCGCGCTGATCAGCCGTTTCGGCGCGATGATGGTGCTGCCGGCGATGACGGTGGGCTTCCTCGCCATGGTCGCGGTCACGTTCCTTGCGCCGCGCGTGGGCGCGCCACGGCGGCCCTCCACGCTGACGACCCTCGCCGAGCCGCCGCCGAAGGCGCTGCGCGCGCCCGACATCCAGATGCTGCTGATGGGCGTCGGGCTCGTGAACGGCAGCCATGGCATGCTGTTTGCGTTTTCGGCGCTCTACTGGACGAGCATCGGGTTCTCGGGAACCGAGGTGGGGCTGCTCTGGAGCGCCGGCGTCGCGGCCGAGATCGCGATGTTCGCGGCGGCCAAAGCGATTCTCGTGCGGGTCAGCCTCTGGGCGATGATTTTCTCGGGCGCGGGGCTCGCCATTCTGCGCTGGCTCGTCTTTCCGCTCGATCTCGGCTTCTGGGGCTTTTTCGCGCTGCAATGTTCCCACGCCTTCACCTACGCCATCATGCACACGGGATTGCAGACCATGCTGGTGCGTCGCGTGGCCGAGCGGCAGGAGACGGCGGCGCAGGGGCTCTACTTCTTCTATACCGGCATCTTTACGGCGCTCTGCACCTTCGTCTCCGGCATCTTCTACGGCTGGTTCGGCGTGCACGGCTTCCTGTCCATGGCGGTCGCCGCCTTCATCGGCTTCGCGCTGATCATCGCGGCCTGGACGCTTCAGCCCCAGAGTTCGGGCTCCAGCGGCATGAGCAGGGAACCCTCATAGCGCAGGCCGGGCTCGCGGTCGCGCGCAAGCAGCAGCGGGCCGTCGAGGTCGACGAAGGCAGCACCCTGCGCGAGAAGGGCTGCGGGCGCCATGGCGAGCGATGTGCCCACCATGCAACCGACCATGACGTCGAGGCCGAGCACGCGTGCGCGATCACGCATGTCGAAGGCGTGGGTAAGGCCACCGGTCTTGTCGAGCTTGATGTTGACGGCGTCGTAACGGCCGGCGAGGTGATCGAGATCGGCGATGGTGTGGACGCTTTCATCCGCACAGACGGGGACCGGCCGGGAGATGCGGGCCAGCATCTCGTCCTGGCCGGCCGGCAGCGGCTGTTCGATGAGCGCGATGCCGGCCTCCGCGCAGACGGCGAAATGCGCGGCGAGATTCTCGGGCGTCCAGCCCTCATTGGCATCGAGGATGATGACCGATTCGGGGGCGGCGCGTCGGACGGCGCGGATGCGGGCGGCGTCTTCGGCGGTGCCGACCTTGACCTTGAGGACCGGCCGAAAGGCGGCCTCGGCTGCGCGGGCTGCCATCGTCTCGGCGTCGGCGAGCGAAATCGTGTAGGCGGTGACGAGGGGCTGCGGCAAGGGCAGGCCGGCAAGCTGCCAGACGGGCAGGGCGCTCTTTTTGGCCTCCAGGTCCCACATCGCGCAGTCCACCGCGTTGCGTGCGGCACCCGGCGGCATGATGCGGGCAAGTTCGGCCCGGCCGATGCCGCGCTCGATCGCGTGACGGCAGGCCTCAATGGCCGCGACGACGCTTTCGATCGTTTCGCCATAGCGGGCATAGGGCACGCATTCGCCGATGCCGCTCGTCACGCCCTCCCGCAGCCGGCAGCTGACGACGGCGGCCGCCGTCTTCGACCCGCGCGAAATGGTGAATTCTCCGGCGATGGGAAAATGCTCGACGGTGATCTCAAGCGTTGTCATCTGCGTATAGCCTTTCCGAAACGATGCACGGTACGTGCAGCTTTAAGGAACGTGGCATCGACATCACGGTCGTCAACTGCCTGTCGTCACGATTGTCCCCGGCGTCTTTTCCATCGGTGACAACGTTAACGCCAGTCGCTATGAGTGTTGGAAGATCGCTACCGATGCAACCTTTCCCCAGAGAATTTAGAACCGCGTGACCAAAACCCTCGTCAAGACTGAAGCGACCGTCGAGCGCGACGATTCCGGCGAGAAGGGGGACACAGTCTATCGCTTCGGCGGCAACTGGCGCGCCTCCGGCCTGCCATCCGCGGTGAAGCGTCTGGACGAAATGGCCAAGCCTGCCGGCGGGCCGCAGGGCGCGCAAATCCGATTCGACCTTTCCGACATCACCGCCATGGACACGGCCGGCGCCTGGATCATCCGCCGCTTCATGACGAAGCTGGGCGGCGACGAGGCGGTGACGCTGGACGGCGGCAATGCCGGCTATCTCGAGCTGGTGAAGGCTCTGCCGGCCGAACTGCGCGAACCGCAGGCCGATGACGGCCCGGCGCGCACGCTGGCCGATCGCGTCTTCCAGCCGATCGGCAAGGCCGTCCTCTCCATGTGGGACGACATGGTGGCCGCGATGTACATCGTCGGCTCGGCGGTTCGCGGCGCCCAGCTGAAGGTCGGCCGCCACAGCGGTCTCTCGCCGGCCGCCATTGTCAACCAGATCGATCGCATGGGCGTGCAGGCCGTGCCGATCGTCGCCCTGATGTCGTTCCTGATCGGCGCCATCATCGCGCAGCAGGGCGCCTTCCAGCTGCGCTATTTCGGCGCCGAGCTGTTCGTGGTCGATCTCGTCGGCATTCTGCAGCTGCGTGAAATCGGCGTGCTCCTGACCGCCATCATGATCGCCGGCCGCTCCGGCAGCGCGATCACGGCCGAGGTGGGCTCGATGAAGATGCGCGAGGAGATCGATGCGCTGAAGGTCATGGGCCTGAGCCCCATCGGCATCCTCGTGTTTCCGCGCCTCGTCGCTCTCACCATCGCCCTGCCGCTGCTGACGATCATCGCCAATTTCGCGGCGCTTTCGGGTGCTGCCCTGGTGGTCAACATCTATTCCGGCATCACGCTCGACACCTTCCTCGCCCGCCTGCAGGAGGCGGTCGATTTCTCCTCCGTGCTCGCCGGCATGATCAAGGCGCCGTTCATGGCGCTGATCATCGGCATCGTGGCCTCGGTCGAGGGCATGAAGGTCGGTGGCAGTGCCGAATCGCTCGGCAAGCACGTGACGCAATCGGTGGTGAAGTCGATCTTCGTGGTCATCCTCATCGACGCCCTCTTCGCCATCTTCTACTCGGCGATCAATTTCTGATGGAGGCGACACCGATGCAGACCGCCGACGATGCACAGGACACGACGCCTCATGAGGTCGAGGCGCCCGGCCGGGTCATGACCAAGGGCGAGGGCGACCGCGAGGTCATCCTGTCGGTCAAGGACCTGACGGTCGCCTTCGGTTCGAACGTGGTGCTGGATGCGCTGAACCTCGATATCTATCGCGGCGAGATCCTCGGCTTCGTCGGGCCTTCGGGCACCGGCAAGTCGGTGCTGATGCGCACCGTGCTGCGGCTCCTGCCGCGCCGGGCCGGCAAGATCGAGATCCTCGGCGCCGAATATGATGCGGTGAGCGACGAGGAACGTGTGGAACTCGACACGCGGCTGGGCGTGCTGTTTCAGCATGGCGCCTTGTTCTCCTCGCTGACGGTGAAGGAGAACATCCAGGTTCCGATGCGGGAATATCTCGATCTGCCGCAGGAGATCATGGACGATCTGGCGCGGCTGAAGATCGAGCTGGTGGGCCTTGCGCCGGAAGCGGCCGACAAGTTCCCCTCCGAGCTCTCGGGCGGCATGATCAAGCGCGCGGCTCTGGCGCGTGCGCTGGCGCTCGATCCGGACCTCGTCTTCCTCGACGAGCCGACCTCGGGTCTCGACCCGATCGGTGCCGCCGAGTTCGATGAATTGATCGCGCGGCTGCGGGACACTCTCGGGCTGACCGTGTATATGGTGACTCACGACCTCGACAGCCTGTTTTCGGTCTGCGACCGCATTGCCGTTCTCGGGAACAAGAAGGTCATGGTGGAAGGGACGATCGAGGACATGCTCGCCTCCGACGACGACTGGGTGCAGTCCTACTTCCGTGGCAAGCGGGCGCGCTCGATCGTGCGCGACGATGGCCAGAAAGACCTGCATCACCACGATCCGAACGCGCCGCGGCGCGACGAGACCGGCCGACAGGGCAACCCGCAAAGCGGGCGTGCACGCTGACCGGCCTGAACCGTTTCATACAGTTTTAATTCAGGCCCGCGCGGCCACAGGGTAGACGCCAAAGATGGAAACCAAAGCCAACTACACGATCGTCGGGTTCTTCACCATCGCCGTGATCGTCGCCGCCTTCGGGTTCGTCTACTGGATGTCCCAGTTCGGACGCGGCGGCGAGATGGTCGAGCTGGTCGTGAGCATTCCCGGCTCCGCCAACGGCCTGAGCGTCGGCTCGCCGGTGCGCTTCAACGGGATTCCCGTCGGCAGCGTCCGCAGCCTCGCGATCAACGCCAACGATCCGCGCTATTCGGTCGCCGTCACCGAAGTCTCGGCCGATGCGCCGGTGCTGACCTCGACCAAGGCGACACTCGAAGTGCAGGGCCTGACGGGTGCGGCTTATATCGAGCTCAGCGGCGGCAACAAGGGCGAGCCGAGCATTCTGCGCAAGGCGTTGGACGAGGGCACCTCGGCCCAGATCCAGGCCGACCAGTCGAGCGTGACGAGCCTGCTGGCCACCGCCGACAAGATCATGGACCGGGCCAATGACGCGATCGGCGATATCCAGGGCTTCGTCTCCGACGTGCGCGGACCGCTGACCGGTACCATCACCAATGCCGAGCGCTTCTCCAAGTCGCTGGCCGACAATTCCGAGGGGATCGACCAGTTCCTCGAAAGCGTGAGCGCGCTCTCGACCTCCATCAACAGCGCCGCCGAAAAGCTCGATTCGACGCTGACCTCGGCCGATGCGCTGGTGAAATCGGTCAATCCGCAGGACGTAAACCGCATCGTCTCCAACGTCGCGCGCATGAGCGACGAGCTGACGGCGGCGTCCGCCGGCGTGTCCGACACGATCGCGACGATCCGCAAGACCGCCGAGACCTACGAGCGCTTCGGCACGAATGCGACCACGACGCTCGCCAAGGTCGATTCGCTGCTGGGTGCCGTCGATTCGCAGAAGGTGGGCAATGTCATCAACGACGCCTCGGTCGCGAGCGCCGACGCCCGCCGCGCGATCTCGACCTTCGCGTCGCTGGCCGACAGCGTGCGCGAGCGCCAGCCGGAAATCGACCAGACGATCACCGACGTGACTCAGATGGCCAACAAGCTGAACGCCGCCTCCAGCCGCGTCGACGGCATTCTCGTCAAACTCGACGGGTTCCTGGGCGATGCGGACGCACCCGGCATCTCGCAGGATGCTCGCCAGACGCTCGCCTCGTTCCGCAGCGTCGCCGACAACATCAACGCCCAGATCGGCCCGATCGCCAACAATCTGAAGCGCTTCACCAGCTCCGGCCTGCGCGACATCGAGGCGCTGGTGGACGACACGCGCCGGACGGTGCAGTCGCTCGACAACACGATCTCGACCTTCGACAAGAACCCGCAGCGGCTTCTCTTCGGCGGCGAGACGGTCAAGCAGTATGACGGCCGCACGCGCCGGTAAGGCTGGATCACGCTGAAGGCGATTCGCCTGAAGGGCGGGACCGGCCGGGTTCGATGGCCGATCCCGCGCTCGCAAGACGCGTTCTGCAGGGTGTAACGGACGAGAAGCGTGACATGCCTGCACAGCTTGACGCTTTTCCGCGCGACAGGTGGTGCGACGAAGGCGTTTCGCTCTTGTCTTGTTCAAGTCGCCGCTTAGATTGCTCCCATCAATAAGGGTCATGGCTGAATGTTTCCGGACGTCAACGGTACTGGTAAATCGCGTTTCCTCCGGGCTTTGGCTCTTCTCGTCGTCGCCGCACCGCTTGCGGCCTGTGCGGGCAAGCCGAGCAACGACACCTACAGCCTGTCATCCGTGCCGTCCGTCGAAGGACCGGCTGCGACGTCCAAGCAGATCCTCGTGCCCGAGCCGACGGCGCTGAAGGCGCTCGACAGCGACCAGATCGTCATCCGGCTGTCCGGCTCCGAGCTGCAATATCTGGCGAAATCGCAGTGGGGCGACCGCCTGCCGCGCATGGTGCAGTCGAAGCTGGTTCAGGCCTTCGAGAACAGCGGCAAGGTCGGCGGCGTCGGAAAGCCGGGCGAGGGGCTCGCCATCGACTATCAGGTCGTCACCGAAATCCGCTCCTTCGAGGTGGACACGACGGGGTCGCGCACGGCCGTGGTGGAGATCTTCGCCAAGATCGTCAATGATCGCAACGGCACCGTGCGTGCCCAAAAGGCCTTCCGCGCCACCGTGCCCGTTTCCGGCACCGGCGCTCCGGCCTATATCAAGGGTCTGGACGGGGCGGGCGCCCGCGTCGTGGCCGATATCGTGCGCTGGACGCTGACGGCGATCTGAGACCGGTACTGTTTCAAACCACAAAGGCTGCAGGGCGATCGCTCTGCAGCCTTTGTCGTTTCAGGGCACCTGTGGACGATGCGAGGCCGGAACGCTCCGCTTCGACACCGGCACGCACCGTTTCCTCAGGTCCGCATGTCCGGGATCGTCAGCTGATTGACCACCTCGTCCACGCCCTCAACGGAGCTGGCCGCTTCCACGGCGCGATCTGCCTCTTCGGGCGAGCCGATGAAGCCGGAGAGGACGATGGTGTTGCCACGGGAGACAACGCTGACGTCGCTTGCCTCGATGTCCCGCATCGCGGCCAGCGTGTCGGCCACGCGCGTTTCCAGATCCGCAGGCTGGTTGGCGGCCGCGTCGCCCGGGTCCGTGCCGAAGAACGTCCGTTCCTTGTACACCATCGTCATAGCTCCTCTGATCCCGTGCTTATGCACGAGTGGACAACGTCGATGACGCGGATTGGTTGCGACCGGCGCCTACGGGTAGCGCACGACCGGCGGCAGCGAGGAGAGGATCGAGTCGACATTCCCTCCGGTCTTCAGACCGAAGATGGTGCCGCGGTCGTAGAGCAGGTTGAACTCGACATAGCGCCCGCGCCGGACGAGCTGCTCGTCGCGATCCTCCTCCGTCCAGGGGGTGTTGAAATTGGCGCGGACGATCTTCGGGTAGAGCATGGCGAAGGCGCGGCCGACATCCTGCGTGAAGGCGAAGTCCGCGTCCCAGCCGCCCTGTTCGTCAGGCGAGTGCAGCCAGTCGTAGAAGATGCCGCCCGTGCCGCGCGGCTCGTTGCGGTGCTTCAGGAAGAAATACTCGTCGCACCAGGCCTTGTAGCGGGCGTGATCGGCGACGGCGTGACGGCCGCAGGCGATTTCGAGGCCCTTGTGGAAGAGGATCGTATCGGGGTCGGTCATGACCCGGCGCCGGTCGAGCACGGGGGTGAGGTCCGCGCCGCCGCCAAACCACTGGCTGGTGGTCACGACCATGCGCGTGTTCATATGCACGGCAGGCACATTGGGGTTCACCGGATGGGCGATCAGCGAAATGCCGGATGCCCAGAACCGGGGATCCTCCGTTGCGCCGGGGATCTGTGCGCGGAACTCCGGCGAGAACTCGCCATGGACGGTGGAGGTGTGCACGCCGACCTTCTCGAAGACGCGTCCCGCCATCATCGACATGACGCCGCCACCGCCTTCGCCGCCGTCGCGCTGCCAGGGTTTCCGCTCGAAACGGCCGGGAGGCTCGTCGGAAAGCGGACCCGTCAGATCGGTCTCGATGGCCTCCAGCGCCGCGCAGATCGTGTCGCGCAGGTTTTCGAACCAGGCGCGGGCGCGCAGCTTCTTGTCCTCGATGTCGTCGGGCAAGCCGGGTGGCAGGTCGGGTCGTTCCATCGCGGCCGTCCTTGATGCGTCGCGTTCGCGCATTCCTAGAGTGTCTCTTCGGGATCAGCGGATTCTCCGTATCCCGGCGAAACTCTAGACCATTCCGATGACGAGCGGAATTCCGGGGTCAGCCTATCCTGTTGTTTTAGCGGATTTGCCGCAGTGTCTGCGCCCGTCGCCGAAGGATCGCCGTCCGCCGCCCGCGCGCGTGATTCGACTCGCAAAAATGCGGCGCGGTGCTTATCTTGCTTGCCAACACCATCTCTCTCCGGATGACGAAAGGGCGTGGCATGGCAAGACCTCCGGCACCTCCATCGCTCGATGGCTTGAAGCGCCAGATCGCGCGGCATCGCGCGCAGCATGCCGAGAGCGGTGGCGGGCTGTTCGTCCGCGAGACCTTCCTACTCGATCGCCCCGCCGCGCGGCAGAAGGCGCAGGAATGGTTCGAGCATTTTCCGAAGGCCGCCTACTGGACCGAGGTCGAGAGCTGGCGGCAGCTCGAGGGCGACAAGATCGAGTTCACCATGCGACGCCTGCCGACCGCCGATTAAACTGCCGATGGGTCGGGGTCGGCCGGATCGGTCGATGTCTGGCGCAGCGCTTCGCCCGCGATCATCGCCACGGACATGGCGAGGTTGAGCGAGCGCTGGCCTGCCACCATGGGAATGGTGACCCGCGCATCCGCCGCCGCATGGACGTTGTCCGGCACGCCCGCGCTTTCGCGGCCGAAGAGCAGCGTATCCCCGGGCGCGAAGGCGAAGCGCGTATAGGGCAGGGCCGCCTTGGTGCTGGCCAGCACCAGCCGCCGGCCCTCCCGCAGGCGCATCTCCTCGAAGGAAAGCCAGTTGACGTGCCGCGCGAGCGTGACGGAGGCGATATAGTCGAGGCCGGCGCGCTTGAGGTTCCTGTCCGACAGGTCGAAGCCGGCGGGCTCGATGATATCGACGCCGAGGCCGAGGCAGGCGGCGAGGCGCAGGATGGTGCCGGTGTTTCCGGCGATATCGGGCTGGTAGAGGGCGATGCGCAGCATGACTGTCGGTTAGGCGATCCGTGCCGAATTGGCAACAGCGGGCGCCGGTGTCGTCCGGCAGGGCGAAAAAACGCCTTCCGCGATCTGGTGCGGGCGTGAAAAATTGGTTAAGAGGTTGCCAGCGCCACACGAACCCTACGGAGGACTGCATGGATATCTCAGTGACCGTCAACCTCCGGGCGACCTGGCTCCGACCCGTTCGGACCGCCTATCGCCGCTGACCGGTTCGCGCCGCTTCTTCTCCCTTTCAGGATAGACCAGCGCCGCTCGCCAGGGTCCGATCGCGCTCTTTCGACGCCGATCGCCGTGAAGGCCGCCTGACGCCCCTTGCGGCTCCGTCATCCCGAATGCGGACGTGTCCGCCTTCCCATCACCCTCTTTCTCGCCGCGATCCCTCGGGATGACCGTTTTCCGGTCGTCAAGGGTCGCTCCGGAATCTCCTTGACTGGGAGCCTATCATGTTCGGCTGGTTTGAATCCCGCCTCGAAGCCTATCCGCAGGAGGAGCCGAAAGCGCCTCCGACAGGCCTGTTCGCTTTCTGCTGGCACTATTCCCGGCCGGCGGCCCCGTGGCTGTTCATCATGGCGTTCTGCTCCATGCTGATCGCCATCGGCGAAGTCGCGCTGTTCCAGTTTCTCGGCAGTCTGGTCGACTGGCTGTCGGATGCCGACCGCGCGACGTTCCTCCAGACGGAGGGGACGCGGCTCATGGTCATGGGGGCGATTATTCTCGTTGGCCTGCCGGGCATCGTCGCGCTGAACTCCATGGTCATGCACCAGATTCTGCTCGGCAACTACCCGATGATCGCCCGCTGGCAGATGCATCGCTATCTGCTGCGCCAGAGCATGACGTTCTTTGCCAACGAGTTCGCCGGGCGCGTTGCGACCAAGGTCATGCAGACCTCGCTCGCGGTCCGCGAGACGGTGATGAAGATCCTCGACGTCTTCGTCTATGTCGTCAGCTATTTCGTCTCGATGCTGGTCGTCGTGGCCGCGGCCGACTGGCGGCTGCTGGCGCCGCTCGTCGTGTGGATGGCCTGCTATATCGGCATCGTCGCCTATTTCGTGCCGCGCCTGCGCAAGATCTCCAAGGAGCAGGCGGATACGCGCTCGATGATGACGGGGCGGATCGTCGACAGCTACACCAACATCGCGACCGTCAAGCTGTTCTCGCATGCGGGCCGGGAGGAGGTCTATGCCAAGGACAGCATGGACGCCTTCCTCGGCACGGTGCACAAGCAGATGCGCAAGGTCACGCTGTTCCATGTGCTGGTCTACACCAACAACTGCATCGCGCTGTTTGCCATCGCGTCGCTCGGCATCCATCTGTGGATGACCAGCGACGTCTCGATCGGCTCGATCGCGATCGCCGTCTCGCTCGCCATGCGCATCAACGGCATGTCGCAGTGGGTGATGTGGGAGGTTTCGGCGCTGTTCGAGAATATCGGCACGGTCTATGACGGCATGTCGATGATGACGAAGGCGCACGACATCGTCGATGCCCCCGATGCCAAGGTGCTCGACGCATCGCGCGGCGGGATCGTCTTCGACGCCATCGGCTTCGACTACGGCAAGCACAAGCAGGTCATCGAACGGCTGTCGCTGTCGATCGCGCCGGGCGAGAAGGTCGGTCTGGTCGGCCGATCGGGCGCGGGCAAGACGACGCTGATGAACGTGCTCCTGCGGTTCTACGACCTGAAATCGGGGCGCATCCTGATCGACGGGCAGGATATCGCCGCGGTGACGCAGGACAGCCTGCGCCGGCAGATCGGCGTGGTGACGCAGGATACCTCGCTGCTGCACCGCTCCATTCGCGACAACATCGCCTATGGCCGGCCGGAGGCGAGCGACGCGGAGATCATCGCGGCGGCCAAGCGCGCGAATGCCTGGGACTTCATCGCGATCCTCGAGGACAATCAGGGTCGGAAGGGTCTCGACGCCCAGGTCGGCGAACGCGGCGTCAAGCTGTCCGGCGGCCAGCGGCAGCGGATCGCGATCGCGCGCGTCTTCCTCAAGGACGCACCGATCCTGATCCTCGACGAGGCGACCTCGGCGCTGGACTCGGAGGTGGAGCAGGCCATTCAGGAGAACCTCTTCGCCCTGATGTCCGGCAAGACCGTCATCGCCATCGCCCACCGGCTCTCGACGCTGACGGAGATGGACCGGCTCGTCATTCTCGAACAGGGCGAGATCATCCAGACCGGCACCCATGCCGCGCTGGTGCAGGAGAAGGGGCTGTATGCGGATCTGTGGTCGCGGCAGTCGGGCGGGTTCCTGCAGGAGGATGGGGACGCGAAGGACGAGGCTGCGGAGTAGCCGCCTCGGGTCTTTCGGACCGGTCTCCTCGTCGGGCTCGGTGGGTGGGGCTGCCCCCCACCCTAGCCCTCTCCCCGCGCGCGGGGAGAGGGGACGCGGTTGCGGTATCTCGTTTCCGTTGTGGCTTATTCGCGACGTGCCGTGGCTCGCTTGTGGTCTCTTCTCCCCGCGTGCGGGAAGAAGATGCCGGCAGGCAGATGAGGGGCTGGTCGTATCATGAAACATATCGTCTGATCATGGACGGAATTTAACGCGCGCCCGCGGCCCGCGTGCATTGTCGTGACCCGCCCGGCGCGTATATTCCAGCCCATGTTCCTGCGCCCCGTCTTCCGCTTCTTCGAAACCTGGATCCAGCCCTTCGCCTACCGGGAGGCCCTGCAGCCGCCGCGGGGGCTGGTGGGGTTCATCTGGTTCTATATCCGCCAGGCCAAGACGCCGTTCGTCGCCATGCTGGTGCTTGGCGGCATGAGTGCTGCGATCGAGGCGGCGCTGTTCTGGTTCGTCGGGCGGCTCGTGGACATTCTGGCGACGGTCGATCGGGCTGCCGGGTGGGAGGGGCTGCTGGCGACCCATGGGCGGGAGCTGGTGGGGATGCTGCTTCTCATCGGCATCGTCCGGTTCGTCGTGACGCTCGTCATGGCCCTGGTCGACCAGCAGATCATCACGCCCGGCTTCTACAATCTGGTGCGCTGGCAGTCCTACCTGCATGTCGCGCGGCAGTCGGTCTCCTTCTTCCAGAACGATTTTTCCGGGCGCATCGTCACCAAGGTCTGGTCCGGGGGGCAGGCGGCCGGCGACGTCGTGACCTCGCTGATGGAGAGCGTCTGGTTCGTCGGCATCTATTCCGTCTCGACGCTGGTGCTGGTCGGGCAGCTGGATCTGACGATGGCGGCCGTGGTGCTCGTGTGGCTGGTCGTCTTCTCGGCCCTCGCGCGCTATTTCGTGCCGCGTATCCGGGCGCACTCCAAGGAAACGGCGGAGGCCTCCTCCATGCTGTCGGGCCGCATGGTCGATGCCTATTCGAACATCCAGACGCTGAAGCTGTTCGGTCGCGACGAGGAAAACGACCGTTACATGCGCGACGGCTTCGACACCTTTCAGGCGACGACGCTGCGGTTTACCCGGTTCATCACCGGCGTGCGCGCCTCGATGGCGCTGCTGTCCGGCATCATGATCGTGACGATGGCAGCCCTTGCCGTGCATCTGTGGCTGGCCGGGGCGATCAGCTCCGGCGCCGTGGCCTTCACGCTGGCGCTGGTCCTGCGGCTGAATTTTCTGCTGTCGCGCATGATGGTACAGTTCAACGGCATCATGCGCAACATCGGCACGATCCAGAACGCGGCCGACATGATCGCCCAGCCGATCGACCTCGTGGACAAGCCACAGGCGCGCGATCTGGTGGTGCGCCAGCCGGGCATCGCGTTCGAGGGAATCCGCTTCCATTACGGCCGCGGAAAGGGCGTCATCGACGATCTCTCGCTGACGATCCGGCCAGGCGAGAAGGTGGGCATCGTCGGGCGGTCGGGGGCTGGGAAATCGACCCTCGTCAACCTGCTGCTGCGCTTCTACGATCTGGAAGGCGGGCGCATCACCATCGACGGGCAGGACATCGCCGGCGTGCGGCAGGAATCGCTGCGGGCGCAGATCGGCATGGTCAGCCAGGATACGTCGCTGCTGCACCGCTCGATTCGCGACAACATCCTCTTCGGACGGCCGGACGCCGACGACCGGGCCCTGCGGCTGGCAGCCGAACAAGCGGAGGCGCTGGCGTTCATCGAGCGGCTGGAAGACCAGCGCGGGCGCACCGGCTTCGATGCGCATGTGGGCGAGCGTGGCATCAAGTTTTCGGGCGGGCAGCGCCAGCGGATCGCCATCGCCCGCGTCATGCTGAAGGACGCGCCGATCCTCGTGCTGGACGAGGCGACGTCGGCACTCGATTCGGAGGTCGAGGCCGCCATTCAGGACAATCTGGACACGCTGATGACCGGCAAGACCGTGCTGGCCATCGCCCACCGCCTCTCGACCATCGCCGCGCTCGACCGGCTGATCGTGATGGATGCCGGCGCGATCGTCCAGGACGGCACGCATGCGCAGCTGGTTGCGGAAAAGGGGCTCTATGCCGAACTCTGGTCGCGCCAGTCCGGCGGGTTTCTGGCCCGGGACGACGTGGCGCCGTGACCCCGCTGCGATCAGGGCTTGCGGACGGCGAAGTCGGCGACGAGGCCGTAATGGTTCGAGCCATAATCGCGGTCGAGACGCGTTACCGATAGCGGCACGAGCGGCGGGCGGCTGTAGATGTGATCGATGGCAACGCCGAGACCGGTCTCGGCCAGCGACACGGGCCATGTCGCCGGCTCGCGCGGCACGGTGCGCAGACGCAGGTGACGCAGCATCCTCTGCATGTCCGGCGCGATGGTGCCGGAGTTGAAGTCGCCGGAGAGCACCAGCGGTTCCCTCGTGTTGCGCATGAAGGCGGCAAGGCGATCGAGCTCCCTCATGTGGTAATTGTCGAAGAAGGGCTTCGACAGATGGGCGGCCACCATGCGGAAGCTGCCGCCGGGTGCCGCGATGCGCGCCGACATCACCCGGTCCTTGCGCAGATCGCTGAGATCGCCGACGGAGACGTCGCTCATCGGGTGCTTCGAGAACATCACGAGATCGCAGGTGGGGGTTCGTTCGCCGCAGCCCAGCCGATAGGGATAGGCGGCTTGAAGCCGTTGCAGCTGCATGAACAGGGGCGCGGCTTCCAGAACGACCGCAACATCCGCATTCGACGCCATCAGCATGTCGGCGACATCCGTCGCGCCCTCGAGATTCTCCGCCAGCATGTTGAAGGAGAGGATCCTCAGACGCGACCCTGCGGCGCGGTCCGCGTCCGTCGCTTCGATGGCGAACTCGCGCTTCATCAGGACGGCGTGGCCGGCGAGCGCGAGCGACAGAACGAGAAGCAGCAGGCTCGTCCGGCTGCGGGTGACGGCGAAAGACGCGAGCATGGCGACGGCGATCGCCAAAGCGGCGTGCGCCTGCATGCTGTTGAGCAGCAGCAGCGGCCACAGCGTGCCGAGATAGCGGAGGGCGCAGAGGGCAAGGCCGAGGGCTGCAAGCGTATTGAGAACAAGGGCAACGGTCTTGCGCATGCAGGGACTTTCTCTGCCGATCCGGTGCATGGCGGGTAGCATGAAGACGGGCATGCTGCAATGCAGCATTAGAGAGATGGCATGTTTGGTTGCGGGCAGGGATTTTCGGCCCGTCTCGTCCGCATTTCCAGAGGTCGAGCGTTGCAGGATCGGCATCCCGGCAACACCCGCGACAAAGCGTCACGGCCTGACCGATGCAAGGCTGCCCTGCGGCATTTGCAAGGCTGGACATGCCCGTTTATCAAGCATAGAACCCGGGAATGGCTCGAGAATCCGGAGCAGCGTCGCGCTGCCCATGGACCGGGCGGGGAGGCCCGGGGGGAAGCGGGATAAAATTGCGGCGAGCCGGTCTCGCCTTATTGATTTGGCGCCGTTCTTTCGCTCAAGTGCGTAAGGAAAGAACCGGCGTCGGGGACGCGTGGGCGGCTTTCGAGCTGCCGGGTTGAGAGGATGATGAGGCCGTGAGCGAACACCAGACAACAAGCGACACACCGAGCGAGCCGACGCGCCGCGACTTCCTGTATCTGGCAACCGGCATGGCCGGTGCGGTCGGGGTTGCAGCGGTTGCCTGGCCGTTCATCGACCAGATGCGGCCGGATGCCTCGACGCTGGCGCTCGCCTCCATCGAGGTCGACGTCTCCAGCCTGCAGCCCGGCATGTCGCTGACGGCGAAATGGCGGGGCAAGCCGGTCTTCATCCGCAACCGGACCGAGAAGGAAGTGGAAGAGGCGAAAGCCGTCCAGCTTTCCGACCTGAAGGACCCGGTCGCCCGCAACGCCAATATCGCCGCCGACGCACAGGCGACCGATCTCGACCGCTCGGCCGGCGAGGGCAAGGAAAACTGGATCGTGATGATCGGCTCCTGCACCCATCTCGGCTGCGTTCCGCTCGGCCAGGCCGGCGATTTCGGCGGATGGTTCTGTCCCTGCCATGGCTCGCATTACGATACGGCGGGCCGCATTCGAAAGGGTCCGGCGCCGATGAACCTCGCCGTGCCCAGTTTTGCGTTCACGTCCGATACAGTCATCAAGATCGGTTGAGGGGGATTGCCGATATGAGTGGGGAACATTCAACCTATACGCCGACGACCGGACTGGAAAAATGGGTGGACTCGCGGCTGCCGCTGCCGCGTCTCGTCCATGACAGCTTCATCTCCTACCCGGTTCCGCGCAACCTGAACTATGCCTATACCTTCGGCGCCATGCTGGCGGTGATGCTGATCATCCAGATCGTCACGGGCATCGTGCTGGCGATGCATTACGCCGCCGAAACGACCGTCGCTTTCAACTCGGTCGAAAAGATCATGCGCGACGTGAACCATGGCTGGCTGCTGCGCTACATGCACGCCAACGGCGCCTCGTTTTTCTTCATCGCCGTCTATCTGCACATCGGCCGCGGGCTTTATTACGGCTCCTACAAGGCGCCGCGCGAAATTCTCTGGATCCTCGGCGTTGTCATCTACCTCCTGATGATGGCGACGGGCTTCATGGGCTACGTGCTTCCCTGGGGGCAGATGTCCTTCTGGGGCGCGACGGTCATCACCGGCTTCTTCTCCGCCTTCCCGCTGGTGGGCGAATGGATCCAGCAGTTCCTGCTCGGCGGCTTCGCCGTGGACCAGCCGACGCTCAACCGCTTCTTCTCGCTGCATTACCTGCTGCCCTTCATGATCGCCGGCGTCGTCGTGCTGCACATCTGGGCACTGCATGTGACCGGCCAGACGAACCCGACCGGCGTCGAGGTGAAGACCAAGACCGACACGGTGCCGTTCACCCCCTATGCGACGCTGAAGGATGCGCTCGGCGTCTCCATCTTCCTCATCGTCTACGCCTGGTTCGTGTTCTACATGCCGAACTTCCTCGGCCATCCGGACAACTATATTCCGGCGAACGCGCTGAAGACGCCAGCCCATATCGTGCCCGAATGGTACTACCTGCCGTTCTATGCGATGCTGCGCGCCATCACCTTCAATGTCGGCCCGATCGACTCAAAGCTCGGCGGCGTGCTCGTGATGTTCGGGGCGATCATCGTCCTGTTCTTCCTGCCCTGGCTCGATACGTCGAAGGTCCGCTCGGCGGTCTACCGTCCCTGGTACAAGCTGTTCTTCTGGATCTTCGTCGTCAACGCGATCCTGCTCGGCTGGCTCGGCTCGCGTCCGGCGGAAGGCGCCTATGTGGTGATGTCGCAGATCGGCACGCTCTACTATTTCGGCTTCTTCCTCGTGATCATGCCGCTTCTCGGCCTGTTCGAGACGCCGCGCCGCATTCCGAACTCCATCACCGAAGCGGTGCTGGAGCAGAAGGCCCGCAAGACCCCGGTGGCGGCGTGATGCCGAGAGAAGAGACCAAGGACTCCAAGACGATGAAAAAGCTGATCACCGGCCTCTTCTTTGCCACCTCTCTTCTGGCCGGCCCCGTGCTGGCGCAGGAGAACGCGCCGCACGAGGGCACCACGGCCACCGAAGAGCATGGCGGGGGCACGCCGCATTTCCCGATCAAGAAGCCGCATCAGGAAGACTGGTCGTTCGCAGGCCCGTTCGGCCATTACGACAAGGCCCAGCTGCAGCGCGGCCTGAAGGTCTATGCGGAAGTCTGTTCCGCCTGTCATTCGATGAACCTGGTCCCCTTCCGCACTCTGGAGAACCTCGGTTACTCGGAAGCGCAGGTGAAGACCTTCGCCGCGAATTACGAAGTGCAGGACGGGCCGAATGCCGAGGGTGAAATGTTCACCCGCAAGGCGCTGCCGTCCGACCATTTCGTCTCGCCGTTCCCGAATGCCGAAGCCGCCGCTGCGGCCAATAACGGCGCGGCGCCGCCGGACTTCTCGCTGATCGCGAAGGCCCGTGGCATCGAGCGCGGGTTCCCGACCTTTGTCTTCGATATGTTCACGCAATATCAGGAAGGTGGGCCGGATTATATCCATGCGCTGCTGAACGGCTATGAAGAGCCGCCGGCCGGCGTGGAGATCGCGCAGGGCACGCATTACAACCCCTACTTCGCCAATGCAGCGGCGCTGGCCATGGCCAAGCCGCTGAACGACGGCCAGGTGACCTATGACGACGGATCGCCGCAGACAGTGGAGCAGTATTCCCGCGACGTCGCTGCCTTCCTGATGTGGGCCGCGGAGCCGCATCTGGAGGAACGCAAGCGGACCGGCTTCATGGTGCTGATCTTCCTGCTGATCTTCACCGGACTGATCTATCTGACCAAGAAGTCGGTCTACGCCAGCAAGGAACACTGACCCTGCCCGGGCTCTGCCCCGGCCGCACGCTTCTGTCGAAACGGCGACAATGCCGATATGAAAAATCCCGCAGCTTCTGCGGGATTTTTTGTGTCTGCATGTCCGGCCTTGTCAGAACAGCGTCGTTCGCTCGCCTTACGACCAGAAGCGGCGGAAGGACGGGACATGTTCCGCCTCTGCCTTGCGATAGCCGACGCCGTGGCCGATGAGGAATCCGGCGAGACCGACGAGGCCGAGGAGGAGAACGGTCGAGGACGGGTGTTCGGTCGCCGTGTCGCGGACGGCGGCGGCTTCCGCCTTGACCGCATTCAGAGCCTTGGTTGCGGTTGCCTCATGCTCGCGATGGCCTTCCGGCAGATCGAGATTCGTCATGGTCTTCTCCTTCGGTGTTTTCTAAGGGCGGGTGAGCCTCCGCCTGTCGGAGGCCGTCGCGTGTCGCCTTACCGGTTGTTCTCGACATCCAGTTCGATCTGGCGGCGGGCGATCAGTTCGAGGCTTCGGTCGGGGGCGATCCGGTAAACCTCCTGCCACTCGCCGCCGCGATTGTCGCGAAAACGATGGTTGAAGGTGCTGCCGATCGGCGATTTCATCAGTTTCGTGCGGGGCTGGCCGCCATAGATGATGCTGCCGGGGATCGGCTCGATCGGCTGCGCCGGCCCGCCGACGGAGGTGCATGCCGTCAGGCCCATGAGGGCGGCGGAAACGGCGGCAATGGCCAGTCTGTTCATGCGGGTGACTTTCTCGACGTTCGGGTTCGATGCGCTGTCGTTTCAACGTTTCTCCCGCCGCGATCGTTCCATGGATCACTTTTGCCGTCGGTGCTGGCGGAGGCCTTTCCTGAAAACGTCGAAACCCGCCGCACGTCTTGACGCATGCGGCGGGTTTCCGATGGGAGCGCTGTCGGCCTCGGGGGCGCTCGATCCTAGCTGAAGCGACCGGCCGCGTGGGCGAGCATGGTATACACCTTGCCGGTATCCGAGGTCAGGTAGGTCTGGGTGATGACCCGGTCGCGATCGTTGCGGGCGACATCGGCCAGCAGCTTTTCGAAGTCGGCGATGTAGCGATCGACGGCGGTGCGGAATTCCGCCTCGCGATCGTATTTCCGCTGGATCTCGTCGAAGGTCTGCTGGCCCTTCAGCGTGTAGAGGCGTCGCGTGAACACGTCACGCTCGCCACGCTGGTAGCGGCGCCAGAGATCGACCGAGGCGTCGTGATCGATCGCCCGGGCGATATCGACCGAGAGGGAGTTCAGCGATTCCATGACATGGCGCGGATTGCGGCTGTCCGTGCTGCGCGGCGCCTGTGTCGGTGGGGCCTGTGTCGCGGGGGCAGGTGCCGCCTCGGGCCGCAGGCGAGCGGGTGCGATCTGCTGCGGCTCCTCCTCGCGGGAGGCTCCGCGCAGGAGATCGCGCATCCAGCCCGAACCGCCTTCGCGCATGTCGTCCTCGGCGGTTGCGGCCGGGCGGAGCGGCGAGCGATCGGCAATGCCGACGCTGCCGCGGAGCGGGGTTTCGGCCGCGGCTGCGGGACGCTGCGGGGCCGCAGGTTCCGGCGCCGGCCGTGCGGTGGCCTGTGCGGGCTGCTGTGGTTGCATCGGCTGGGGCTGGGGCTGGGGCTGGGCAGGCTGAGGACGCGTTGCCTGAACCGGAGCGGCCTGTGCCGGGGCCGGCTGGATCGGGGACGGCGGAACCGGAGCAGACTGAACTGGAGCAGCCGGGACCGGAGCCGAGGGCGCCGGCGCGGGACGGGCTTGTGCCGGTGCTGCGGCGACAGGGGCCGGATGGCGCTGCGTCAGGGGGGATGCCTCGGTTGTCGCGACCGACCGGGCCGGTGCCGCGTCCGCGGCGCGGGCGCCGAGCAGCGTGGTGGGGGCAGCCGCGTATGGCTGCTGGTACGGATTGCCTGCGGGTGCGGCGGCGACGGCTGCCGGAGCCTGTGCGGAGGAGGACTGGGCCGGGGCATAGGCCGGCTGGGCAGCCTGCGTTGCCATGCGGCCGCGATGCGGCGTCGGCTCGCCGATCTCAAGCTGGCTGGAGGAGCGGCCGACGATGTCGGACAGTTCCTGCAGGGCCTTGATCTGCTCGGACACGGCGCGGCGCATGACGGCCGCATTTTCCTTGGCTTCCTCCGGCAGATCGAAGGCACCGCGCTTCAGCTCGGCACGGGTCATGTCGAGTTCGCGACGGATCTCCTCGCCCGAGCGGCGGATTTCGTCGGTGGCGCCGGCAAAGCGGGCGATGGCTTCGTCCACGGACTGTCGGATCTGCTCGCGCATCTTGTCGGACACCGCGTCGGAACGCTTGCCGGTTTCGTCGAGCAGGCCGTCGATGTCGGACAGCGAGGTGCCGACACTGCCGCGCAGGCGGGCGGCGACCTCGCCGGCACGCTCCTCGGCACGGGCGAAGGTGCGATCGACGGAGGCGCCGGCCGAATCGGTGGCCGCGGCGATAGCGTCGCGCATGGCCTCGCCGGCGGTGCGGGTGCGGCTTTCCGCTTCGCCGAGCGTGCGATCCACATCGGCGACGGCACGCTGGACGCCGTCGCGCAGGGTGCCTGCGACCTGGCCGGAGCGCTCTTCCGTGCGGGCCAGCAGCTGATCGACGGACTGTTCGGCGTCCTGGCCGGCACGGGCCAGCGCATCGCGCATGGCGTTCGCCGCCGTCTGCGTGCGGTCTTCGGCATCGGTGAGAATACGGCCGACATCGCTGAAGGAGGCCTGGATGCCGCTGCGCAGATTGCCGGCGATCAGGTTCGAGCGATCCTCGGCCCGCTGGAACGAGCCTTCCACGAAGCCTTCCAGCGCCCGCATGGTGCGCTCGATATCTTCAGAGCGGCTGACGAGGCCGACGGAGAGGGTGCGCAGGGCTTCCTGACGCTCTTCGAGCGTGCCGGCAAGATTGGACTGGGCGGCCGCCAGCAGATCGGAGGCCTGGCCGAGCATGCGCGAGTGGTCCTCGAACCGGCCGACGAGGCTGCCGACCTGCGACAGCGTGTTGGACGAGATCGCGACCAGCCGGTCGGCCTTGCCTTCGAGCAGGCGGGTGGAGGCCGACAGCATGTCGGAGGTGCGCTCGGCCGTTTCCGAGAAACGGTCGCCGGTGGCGTTCAGACGCTCGTCCATGGCGCCGAAGGTGCTCGTGGCCTCCTCGACGACGCCGGCGATGGCGGCGTTGCTGGTGGAGAGGCGTTCGATCAGGGCTTCCGCCGTCGACTGCAGGCGGTTTTCGACCATCTGGATCGCGCGGGCGGTCTCCTCGGCGCGCTGCGACAGGGCGCCGAGCTGTTCACCGGTGCGGGCGGACAGAGCGGTAACGAGCGCATCGTTTTCGGCGCGCAGGCGCTCGGCACCATCGCGGGCAGCGGCGGTCAGGCGGTCTGCCGCATCGCGGCCGGCGGCGACGTAGGTTTCCACGACCGGGCGGGCCTGCTCGTCGATGAGGCGCGACAGCTCGCTGGTGCGGCCCGAAAGCATGGAGTTGAGATCGCGGGTGCGCTCGTCGAGCGAGGTGCGGATGGCTTCGCCCCGCGCTTCGAGCGCCTTCTCGACCTCGGACAGGTTGCGCTGCAGCGCGTTGCCCTGTTCGGCGATGCGGCTCTGGGTCTCGGAGGCGCGGATGAGCGTCGCGTCGGCGGCGTCGCCGACGCTGCGGGCGAGTTCGGCGCTGCGCATGGCGGCCGTGGCCGCGGTCCGCTCGATGGCGTTCTGGAAATCGGCCTGGCGCGCGGCCATGGCCTCCGCGAAGTCGCCGCCGACCTTGGCCAGCGTGTCCGAGGAGCGCACAGCTTCGGCGTCGATGTCCTGCGTGGTATCGGACACCGCGCTGCGCAGGCTGCCGACGAGATGGGCGGCCTTGCCTTCGATCGTGCGGCTGACATTGTCGAGACCGACGGTCAGGGCGCGATCCATGGTGCCGAGCCGCTCCTCGATGCGGCCCGTGCCGCGCTCGATGGTCGTTTCGATGCGCGTTGCCGCTTCGCTGCTGATCCGGTCGAGTTCGCCGGTGCGCGAGGCAAGCGTCTCGGCGATGCGGGTGGCGGCTTCGCTGCTGATGCGGGCGATTTCTTCCGTGCGGCCGGCAAGGCTGCCGGAGATCCGCTCGGCGGCGGTGCGGCTGGCGTGGTCGAGTTCCGACACGCGCTCGGACAGGGTGCCGGCAATGCGGTTGCCGGCCTCGTCCACCAGCGTATCGACATTGCCGACGCTGTCGCGGATGCGGGTTTCGAGCTGGCCGAGGCTTGCCTCGATGCGGGCGCCGGTCTCGTCGAAGCGGGTGTTGATGCCCGAGATCGAGGTGTCCATGCGCTCGGTCAGGCCATCGGCGGCGCGCGTCAGCTCGGCTGTGGTGTCGCCGAGGCGAACGGCCACGCGGGCGGTGCTGTCGCGCAGGCGGTTGTCGAGCGCTTCCGCGCTCTGGTCGATCGTGCGGGCAAGCGCTTCCTGGCGTTCCTCGAGCGTCATTTCCAGCATGCCGGCGCTGGCGGCGATCGTGGTGGCGATGGTGGCCGCCTGATCGTTCAGCATGTCGGACAGCTGGGTAGACCCATCGGCGACTGCCGTATTCAGGGCGTCGATGCGGGTGTCGAGCACGACGCGCAGACGGTCTTCCGTCGTGGACATCGTCTGGTCGAGGCTGGCGGCGCGGGCCGACAGGGTCTGTTCGATGGCGCCGGCGCGGGTGTCGATGGCGGCGGCGAGCTCGGCCGCGTGGGCGGAGAGGGCGCCGGCGATCTCACCGCTGGCGCCGGTCATGGTGCCGGCAATGGCGTTGACGCGGCCGGTCATGTCCTCGGCAATGCCGGCGGTGCGGGCCGTAAGGTCGCGGTCGATCTCACCGATGCGGTCGGTCATCGTTTCGGCGATGGCCGTCGCGCGGAAGGAGAGCTGATCGGCGATGTCCTCGACGCGGGTCGCGAGCGTATCGCCGATGTCGGACGCGCGGCCGACGAGGATCCGCGACAAGTCGTCCGTGCGCGCGGCGAGGCGGTTGTCGAGCGCTGCGGTCTGGCCGCTCAGCGTTTCGTCCAGCGCACGGGCGTGATCGTCGATCATGCTGCCGAGGCGGATGGTGGTGCCGTCGAGCGCGCGCTCGATCCGATCCGAGGCGTCGGAAAGCGTGCCGGACAGGACAGCGGCGCGCTGCTCCAGGGCGCCGGTCGTATCGTTCAGCATGTCGCCGAGGCTGGACGCGCTGGTGGCCAGCAGGAAGTCCAGGCGTTCGGTGGTGCCGTCGATGGCGGTCTCGATCGCGGCTGTCGAGCCGGTGAGCACGTCGGACAGAGCCGAGGTGCGGGTGGCGAACATCTCGTCCAGGCGATCGGCCGTGCCCGAGACCGCAGTGTCGAGATGGCGGGTCGCTTCCGAGAGCGTGCTCTTGATGTTCGCGGCACCGCGGACGAGAACCGCGTTGATGTCGTCGGCATTGCCTTCAACGGCCGCTTCGATGGCCGAGGTGGTGGCGGCGAGTTCGCGGGCGCGGGCGGCCAGAACGGCGTCGATGCGTTCGGCAGAGCCGGCGAGCGTGCCGTCGAGCATGGTCGTGCCGCCGGACAGCGTTGCCGACAGGCCGGCCGTGCCGCGGGCCAGCAGCGTATCGAGCTGTTCGGCCGTGCCCTCGATGACGCCTTCGATGCCGGCGGTGGAGGAGGCGAGGACGCCGGAGAGGGACATGGTCCGCTCCGCGAGGACCTCGTCGATCGCGCGCGTGGAGCCGGACAGGGTCGTGTCGAGCGTGCGGGTTGCCTGGTCGAGCGTCTGCGACAGGGTGGAGGTGCGGTGCGCGATGACCTGGTCGATCTGCTCGGCGGTGCCTTCGAGCGCGCTTTCGATGCCGGCGGTCGAGGAGGCCAGCACGCCGGAGAGCGTCATGGTGCGCTCGACCAGGATCTCGTCGATGCGCTCGGCGGTGCCCGAGAAGGTGCCGTCCAGCGCACGGGTCGCCTCCGACAGGGCGCCGGTCATGGTCGTGGTGCCGCGGCTGAGCACACGGTCGATCTGCTCGGCGGTGCCTTCGACGGCGCTCTCGATGCCGGCCGTGGAAGAGGCCAGCACGCCCGACAGCGTCATGGTGCGCTCGACCATGATGTCTTCGATCCGTTCGGCGGTCCCGTCGAAGGTCCGGTCGAGCGTCCGCGCGGCTTCGGCGAGCGTGCCGGCGAGGGTGTCGGTTTTGGCGGAGAGCACACGGTCGATCTGCCCGGCCGCGCCTTCGACGGCGCTTTCAATGCCGGCGGTGGACGAGGCGAGGACACCCGAGAGCGTCATGGTGCGTTCGGTGAGGATCCCGTCGATGCGTTCGGCGGTGCCCGAGAAGGTGCTGTCGAGCGTGCGGGTGGCGTCGGAGAGCGCGCCGGTCAGGTTGTTGGTGCCGCGTGTGAGGACGAGATCGATCTGTTCGGCGGTGCCTTCGACGGCGCTTTCAATGCCGGCGGTGGACGAGGCGAGGACACCCGAGAGCGTCATGGTGCGCTCGGTGAGGATTTCGTCGATGCGTTCGGCGGTGCTCGAGAAGGTGTTGTCGAGCGTGCGGGTGGCGTCGGAGAGCGCGCCGGTCAGGTTGTTGGTGCCACGCGTCAGAACGAGATCGATCTGCTCGGCCGTGCCTTCGACGGCGCTTTCGATGCCGGCGGTGGACGAGGCGAGGACACCCGAGAGCGTCATGGTGCGCTCGGTCAGGATTTCGTCGATGCGCTCGGCGGTGCCCGAGAAGGTGCTGTCGAGCGTGCGGGTGGCGTCGGAGAGCGCGCCGGTCAGATTGCTGGTGCCACGTGTCAGGACCAGATCGATCTGCTCGGCGGTGCCTTCGACGGCACTTTCGATGCCGGCGGTGGAGGAGGCGAGGACACCCGAGAGCGTCATGGTGCGCTCTGTCAGGATTTCATCGATGCGCTCGGCCTTGCCGGCAAAGGTGTTGTCGAGCGTGCGCGTGGCCTCGGCGAGGGTGCTGTTGAGGTTGCTCGTGCCGCGCGACAGGATCTGATCCATCTGCTCGCTCGTGCCTTCGATGGCGGCGGTGGAGCCCGCGAGGACGCCGGCGAGGCGCGTCGTGCGCTCCGCCATGACCTCGTCGATGCGTTCGGCCGTGCCGGCGAAGGTGGTGTCGATCGTGCGCGTTGCGCCCGACAGCGTGTCCGAGAGCGTCGCCGTGCCGCGGGTCAGGAGCGCGTCGATCTGTTCCGTCGTGCCTTCGAACAGGCTTTCCATACCGGCGGTCGTGCCGGCGAGGACGCCCGAGAGCGCGAGCGTCCGCTCGGTCAGCAGGGTGTCGATCTGCTCGGCAGTGCCTTCGAATGCGGCGGTGGAGCTGGCAAGCACGCCCGAGAGCGTCATGGTGCGTTCGCTGATGATGTCGTCGATGCGTTCGGCCGTGCCGGTGAAGGCACCTTCGATGGTCCGGGCGGCATTCGACAGGGTGGCGTCCAGCGCGCCGGCGCGGTCGCTCATCAGGGTTTCGATGCGGGCCGCATTGCCCGACAGCGTTTCGGTGATCGTCGCGGCGCGGGACGCCATGATGCCGTCGATCCGCTCGGCATTGCCTTCCAGCGCGCTGTCGAGCGCTTCGGTGCTGGTGGCCAGCATGACGGAAAGTTCCAGCGTGCGATCGGACAGGGTGTCGTCGAGACGCTGATGACTTGTCGCGATGGTGTTCGCCAGGTCGTCGGCGCGCGCGGTCAGCGAACCCTCGATGCGATCCTGCGCGGCGTCGAGACCCTGAAGCAGGCCGCGGGCACGGCTGTCCAGCGTTTCCTGCAGACGTTGCTCGGCGCTGCCGATGGCGGTGGCGACATCCTCGCTGCGGGTGGCGAATGCCTGCTCGATACTGCCGCGGGCGGTGTCGAGCGCGCCGAGAAGGCGCTCGCTGCGACTGTCGAAGGCGTCCGACAGACGGCGCTCGGTCGTTTCCAGGGCGGATGTGACGACGCCGGTGCGTTCGGCCAGGAGCGCGCCGATGCGGCTCTCGGAGGCGCCCAGTCCGTCGATCAGGGCGCCGGTGCGCGCGTCGAGCGTTTCGGCCAGACGGGCCTGGGTGGTGCCGAGCGCGGACTCGATGCCGTCGGCACGTTCTGCGAAATCGGTCTCGATACGATCCTGCGCGGCGGACAGCGCGCCGAGGAGCGCGCCGGACCGGGTGGCGAGAACGGTGTCGATCCGCTCGTGCGCCTGACCGATCACGCTGTCCATCTCGCCGGTGCGCGCAGCGATGCTTTCCTCGATCATGGCCTGTGAGGCGCCGAGGGTCGTGGCGATGGACAGGGACTGATCGCCGATCGCGGACTGGAACTTCTCGAGACCGTCATCCAGCAGGCGGCCGAGCGTGTCGGAGCCGCCGGCCACGGACTGGTCGATGCGCGAGAGGCTGTCGGCCATCTTGGCGTCGAGCAGGTTCGCCCGACGGTCGAAGGCGGTCGCGAAGTCGTGGAAACGGCTGTCGAAGCTGGTGGCCAGCTGGCCGACCGTGCCCTGCAGCTTCTCCTCGAAGAAGCCGGAACGCAGGTCGAGATCCATGATGGCGTCGTCGGCCGCGGTCTTCAGGCTCTGGCGGAAGCTTGCACCCTTTTCGTCCAGCGCACCGTTCAGCGTGTTGAGAATGTCGTCGAGCCCGCCGGTGATGGCCTGCTGGCCCACGACGAGGCTTTCGTTGAGGTCGCGCGTGCGGGCGATCAATGTCTCGTTCAGCTGCCGGGCGCGCTCGTTCAGCGCGGCATTCAGCTTTTCGGTGTTGGTGTCGAGCGTTGAGGCACGGGTCTCGAACTGTCCGAGAAGCTGCTGGCCGCGCTTGATGAGCGTGTGGTTCAGGGCTTCCAGGCGGGTGTCGAATTCGCTGGTGATGTCGGCGCCGGCCGCGTTGAGACCGCTGACGAGCGCATCGGTACGGGTGCTCAGAAGCGTGCTGATCGACTGCGAGGCGGCCTGCGATTTTTCCATCAGCGCTGCGGCGCGGGTCTCGATCAGCGAGGCCGCCGCCTCGCCCGAGGTCGCGAGACGGGTCTGCAGGTCTTCGCTGGCATTCGTCAGGTCGTCGCGCAACTGGGCGTGGACGCCGGTGATGGAGGAGCGGATGCGCTCGGCATGGCCGACGATGGCCTCACGCTCGAGGCCGAGTTCCTGCACCAGCGTGCGGACCCGCAGTTCATTGTCGCTGTAGCTGCGTTCGAGCGCGTTGACCTCGGAATGGACGAGGGTTTCGAGCTCGGTCGCGCGGGCGATCGTGCGCTCGATGCCTTCGTTCATGGCCGAGACTTCGCGGCGCACCGCCTGGCCGACCGTCATGATGCGGTCGGAGGCCGTGGTTTCCGGTTCTGCCAGACGCAGCGCCACCTCGGTCATCGAGCGGGCGGCATTCCGCATCTCCTGCGCGCGGGCCATCATCACGCCGAAGGCGAAGAAGAGCATGACCGGCAGGATGATGAAGATGGCGGAAACGATGGCGCCGGGCAGGGCGGCGAGCGCCGCCAGCGAGCGGATCTGCCAGATTTCCGGGCCGTAGAGCAGGTTGGCGATGCCGAGGCCCGCGACGATCCAGATGAGCGAGAGGATGGCGGCCGCGCGCATCGCGGCCCGGCCCGAGCGGGTTTCGAGCGAGCGCAGCATGGCCGGCGCGGCGCGACGGCTGTCGTCGTTGGCAGGGGCGAAGGTCGGCGACTTCGCGCCCGGAGCTGCCGGGACGGGTTCCGGCGCGAGGCTGCGCGGCGGGGCCAGCGGCTCCTCAAGCGGCGGCTGGGCCGCGCGGGGCTGGGCCTGCGGCTTCTGGGTCGCAGCCGGCTGGGCGGGCTTGGCCGTGCCGGGAAGCGGCGCCGGACGCGACGGGGAAGGAGCGGCGCTGGCCGCGGCCTGTGGCTTCGGCGTCGTGCGGCCGGTCTCCGGCTGCGTCTCGTTGAGAGCGGACTTCAGTTCGTCGAAATCGATCCTCAAAGCGTCTTCGAGCGCTTGGAAGGCCTTGTCGTCGATCGACTCGTTGCTCTTGTTCGTCGCCATGCAGATACGCCTCGTTACCGAACTTTCCGTCTCGACATCGCGCAGCTGTCATGGCTGCCGACGATGCCGGATCGGGGGTGAGGACAGTTCCTGCGCATTGGATGCACGCAATACAATGACCGCACCAATTTCATACCGCGACCGGTGATGCTTTTTCCCATGGTCGCACAGCCATGGGAAGGGCCTCCCGGAAGGATGCCGGACCCTTTGCGGAAACCGATATCCTGTAACGTATCGTAGTGACACATCCGGGGTAGTCTTACAATTAACGCCCCGGAGCATTCGTTAAAATGCTAACAAGTTCTTAACGGAATTACGGTGCCGGACGCCGTGAAGGCCCTGCAATGCCGGATGTTTTCCTTCGTTAACCATAGTTGAGAAAAGCCGCCCTGATTGCGCCCGGTTTTCATCTGATAGCAGCCCGGCTGCTGTGAAATCCACAGGAGACGGCCATGCGGCGACGGGCCGGGTTCGCGGCGCTCCAGGCCTGGAGCCAAGCCCACCCTTCCGTCGCGCATCGCCACCCGGATTCCGAGCCAGCGGGGTGTCCCGCAACGAGCCGGCAGCGTTGGAAAACAGAACAAGGAACGACTTGCATGGCCGCCCTCAACATCGCCTTCGACAGTCCCGAAACGGCACTCGGCCATCGCCATTCCCGCGGTCGCCCGATCGACCTCGTGCATCTCGCCAACCAGACGATGGGCGACAAGGCGCTGGAGATCGAAGTGCTGCAGATCTTCGCGCGTCAGTCGCGCCAGATCGTCAAGGAACTGCTGGCGGACGAAGTCGAGGTTCGCAAGGCTGCCGCGCATCGCCTGAAGGGTGCGGCTCTGGCCGTCGGTGCCTTCACGGTCGCCCATGTCGCGGCATCGGTAGAGGACCGTCCGGAGGATTCCGAGACGCTCGCTTCGCTCTCCTCCGCCGTGCTCGACACCGAGATCTTCATTCTCAAGCTCTGCCGGTAGGGGCAGGCGGCGCAAACCCGTCCGCGACGGGCGGTCGCGGCGGCCTGCGTCCGACGTGGCCCCCTTCGGACAACAGGCAAATCGAGCTGTTTTCTTGACGGCTCGCCAGAAACAGTGTGAGAAAAACGGGCACCCCCTTTTGCGGGCGTCGTGCCCGTAGGCACTGGCGGTCCCGCGCATCGAGCATCCGAGACCGCGCCATCATGACAAAACTCAGCATCATCGCCTTCGACGGCACCCGCCACGAGCTGGAGGTCCAGACCGGATCGACCGTCATGGAGAATGCCGTTCGCAATTCCGTGCCCGGCATCGAGGCGGAATGCGGCGGCGCCTGCGCCTGCGCCACCTGTCACGTCTACATCGACGATGCCTGGACGGCCGTTGTCGGCGCGCCGGAGGCGATGGAAGAGGACATGCTGGACTTCGCCTACGACGTCCGCCCGACCTCGCGGCTGAGCTGTCAGATCAAGATGAGCGATGCGCTGGACGGCCTCGTCGTCCATGTGCCGGAACGCCAGGCCTGACGCGACGAAAAAGGCCCCGCCTGTCGCAGAGACAAGCGGGGCCAGGAGGGCGCATCGCACGCAGGATGAGGGAGGGATCATCCGCGGCAACAGGACACGCCAGGAGAACAACGGGGCAGGGAGGAGCGTATCCGGTCGCTACGCGATCCGGTGTCAGACAGGTCCTTGCGAATATCTTCAGTGTCGTTAAGCCGGAAACACGACGGCCTCGATGCACAACGGTGTGGCATCGGTGTTGGAAGCTTCGTTTCTTCTTGGCTTCCGATGATTACACTGTAGCCGAACTTGGCGTTGGCCACTATCGCTAGAAATCATCAATGAGTTGTTGCGGGTACCGGCGTGGATCTAGCGTGCTTTGGACTCATCCGGCTTTGCCATGCGCTCCAGCCGGTACTGGAGAAGACGCACCATGCGCAGATCGAAATTGGCGGCCTCGCGCCGGTCGAAGGCGGCCTGATCCTTGTCGTGCGCGACGATCGCATCTTCGCTGGCACGGGCGACGCGGGCCTGCATCCGCTCGCAATCCGCCTCGGGCGGCAGGGAAAGAAACGTCTTTTCCATCTCGCGGGCATGGTTGCGGGCGATTTCGGCGTGGCGTTCCTCGTGGCGCTTGATGTCGCTCGACAGCGTGTCCCAGACGAGGCCGAGATCGCGACCGGCGGCGTTGCGGTTCTTCCAGCGCGGAAGGATCAGACGCGTGTTGAGCGTCACGCGGGCACTGCCGACGGCGCAGCGGTTTCCACGCCGGACATAGCTCACCGTTCCCCCGAACTTGATGCGCGTGGCGCCGGGATGGCGCGCACCGGTCTCGCGCATCTGCGGGCCCTGCGACGAGAGCGCGGCATCGAGTTCGGCCGCGGTCCGGCCTCCGACGGAGAAATAGGTGATCGACTTGTTCATCACCGTTTCCGCCCCGGCCGTGAGCGGCTCGGTGACCATGAGGAGGGCCGCCAGCGGGACGAGAAGGAATTTGCGGGCCGTGGTCATGGATAAGCTGTCTCGACGGTTGATGTCGCCCAAAGCTTGGGGCATAGGCTGGGCAAGCGCAACTGGAAATGCCCGCCGCCTCGAAACAAGGTTAGCGCGGCAGCCCCACAAGGTCGGCCGTTTCGCCGAGATCCGCCATGGTTGATTCCCCGAATGCCGCCGATCCCTTTGCCGCCGCCGAATGGGCGCTCGGCCATGGCCGCAGCCTAACGCTCGGTCCGCGCGGCGTGCTCATGGCGATCGTCAACGTGACGCCCGATTCCTTCTCCGACGGGGGCCGCTTTCTCGATGTCGAGGCGGCGCTCGCACAGGCGCGGGCCTGCCTGGAAAAGGGCGCCGATATCCTCGACATCGGCGGCGAATCGACTCGCCCGGGTGCGGAAGCGGTTTCGGCAGCGCAGGAGCAGGATCGCGTTCTCCCCGTCATCGAGCGGCTGGCGCGCGAGACGGATGCGCTGATATCGATCGACACCTACCGCGCGGAAACGGCACGGCTGGCGCTCGCCGCCGGAGCGCATATCGTCAACGACGTGCACGGTCTGCAGCGCGAGCCGGATATCGCCGCCGTCGTGGCGCAGGCGCGGGCCGGCGTCTGCATCATGCATACCGGGCGCGGACGCGTGAAGGCCGACGATGTGATCGCGGACCAGAGGCTGTTCTTCGCCCGGTCTCTGGAGATCGCGGCGGATGCCGGGATCGCGGCCGACGCCATCGTGCTCGATCCCGGTTTCGGCTTTGCCAAGGAGGCCTCCGAGAGCTGGGCGCTGATGGCGCGGCTGGGCGAGTTGCACGGCCTTGGACACAGACTGCTGATCGGTACGTCGCGTAAACGGTTCCTCGGTGCGGCCACCGGCCGGGACGCGGCCGCGCGGGACGTCGCGACGGCGGCGACCACGGTGGCGGCGCGGCTGGCCGGCGGCGCGATATTTCGCGTCCACGATGTCGCATTCAACAGGGACGCCCTAATGGTCGCGGATGCTATACTGGCAGCACGACCCTGACGCCTTCGTCACCTTCCCGCGGCACCGGCGACACGTCATGGCTGCGACCATCGGCAGGAGATCCCGATATGACGCCGACCTATACGATCACGCTCAAGAACTGCGCCTTCTTCGCGCGGCACGGCGTTCATGACGAGGAGGAGTTTCTCGGGCAGCGATTCTTCGTCGATGCCGAACTGGTGGTTGAGCAGGGATCGGCGCTGCGCGAGGACCGGATCGAGGATACGGTGCATTACGGCATCGCGTTCGCCGAGATCGAGAAGATCATCACCGGCCGCCGCCGCTATCTGATCGAGGCGCTGGCGCTGGAGATCGCAGAAATGCTGTGCGCGCGCTGGCCGCAGATCCACCGGGCGAAGGTGTCCATCCGCAAGCCGAACGCACCGGTGCCGGGTGTGCTGGACTATGTCGCGGTCACCGTCGAGCATGTCGCCAAGCCATGAGCGAGAGAGAAGACGGCGGTTGGCATCAGGCGGCGATCGGGCTTGGCGGGAACATCGGCGATGCCGCCGCGGCCATCGCGGAAGCCTTGATGCGGCTCGATGCGCATCCGGACGTGACGGTCGCCGCGGTGTCCAGCCTCTACCGGACGCCGCCCTGGGGCAAGACCGATCAGGACTGGTTTTTCAATGCCTGCGCGGTGGTGCGCACGACGCTGAGGCCGGTGGCGCTGCTCGAGGCCTGTCTCGATGTGGAAAAGGCGATGAAGCGGCAGCGGCTGGAGCGCTGGGGGCCGCGCACGATCGATCTCGACGTGCTGACCTATGACAAGGTAACGATGGAAACAGCGGAGCTCACGCTGCCCCACCCGCGCATGACGGAGCGGGGCTTCGTGCTTCTGCCGCTGGCGGAGATTCTGCCGGACCATATCGTCGCGGGGCGAAGCGTCGTCGCCTGGGCCGAAGCGGCCGATGCGGCGGGAATCGAGAGGGTCGACGGGCGCGAAGACTGGTGGCGCGACCGTTCTTCCTTCGGCTGACCCGGGCGGATGGGGGAGGGCGCGTGCGTACGCCTTCCCGAAAGACGGTCTTTGTTTTTATCGCATTGTTTTTATAGCGTTGTCTAATGGCGAAGCGGAGACGCTTCGCTCGGACATGCTTTAGCGGATCGAGCCGACGGCCATCGAATCCGTCTGGCGCGTGAGGGCGACGCCGATGACGGGGACCATGGTTTCCTCGACCTTTACCGAAATCGTGATGTTGAGCAGCGACGGGTCCGACATGCGGGCGATCATCGCGCCGTTCAGCTTCTTGCGGTTGATGCCCACGACGATCTTGTCCTTGGCGACGTTGCCGGAGACGATGTCGAGGCCCTTGCCCTCGGCGCCATCGAGGAACTTACCGGAATAGCTGTTGCCCTTCTGGCTGATGACGGCCGACATCGGCTGCTTGAAGACGCCGACGCGGCAGAAGCCGTCGAGCTTGATGCCTGTGCCTTCCGTCGGCTCGCCGGTGAGGTCGCAGGTGAACTTCGTGCCCTTGTACTTGCCCGCGACGATTTCGCCCGGGCCTTTCCACTGGCCGGCGACCTGTTCGAAGAAGGCCTTGTCGCGGCTTTCGGCCAGCGCGGGGGCAGGGGTGGCGGCGAACGCCGCCAGCGTGAGTGCGGCCATACATGCGGCAGGGCCGCGCGCGATCAAAGAAGGGCGCGAGAACATGGGCGATCCTTGAGGGTCGGTGTCGAGAACGTGAGGTGACATTGGCACTTGAATGGTTAATGGAGCGTTTCACTCGGCCTGACGACGCGTGCAAAGCGCGACGATCTGCCCGGCCGCTGCAGATTTGCAACGCTTCCGATTTGCGCCGCCCGCGCTATCTTCAAGCGGCCGATCGGCAGAGACTTTCGACATGGGAGGACGCTTCGTGACGCATGCACCTGAAGAGATCGCGTCCGGCGCTGGGGGTGGCGGGCGGCTGATCTATCGCCACGGGCTGATGACCCGCCTGACACATTGGACCTGGGCCGTTGCGCTGTTCTTCCTGCTCCTGAGCGGCCTGCAGATCTTCAACGCGCATCCGACCCTCTATATCGGCCAGCAGTCGGGCTTCGCCTTCGACAACAGCGTGCTGAGGATGGACGCGATCTACGGCCCCGACGGGCAGCCGCAGGGTCGCACGACCGTGTTCGGGCACAGTTTCGACACGAGCGGCCTGTTCGGCATGAGCGGGCCGGCAGACAGCCCCGCCTATCGCGGCTTTCCCGCCTGGGCGACGGTGCCGTCCTATCAGGATCTCGCGACGGGCCGCGTCGTGCATTTCTTCTTTGCCTGGGTGCTTGCCTTCACGCTGTTCGTCTGGCTGGTTTCCGCCATCGCCGCCCGCAGGCTGCGGCGCGACCTGCTGCCGACCGGGCAGGACCTTCGCCACTTACCCCGCGATGTCGCCGACCATGCCCGCCTGCGGTTCCGCCATGACGGGCGCTACAACGTTCTGCAAAAGCTGTCCTATGGCGGCGTGCTCTTCGTCCTGTTTCCGCTGGTCATTCTGACCGGGCTTGCGATGTCGCCGACCATGAATGCCGCCTGGCCGTTCCTGCTCGATCTCTTCGGCGGGCGGCAGACGGCGCGGACGCTGCACTTCGCCTGCATGCTGGCGCTTGTCCTCTTCTTCGTCGTGCATATCGTCATGGTGCTGCTCGCAGGACCGGTGAACGAACTGCGCTCCATCATCACCGGCCGCTACCGCACGCGGGAGACTGTGCCCGCGGCCGATGTCGTTTCCAGGGAGCCGAGATCATGAGCCGAACCTTTCTTGCCAATCGCCGCCGGTTCCTGACGCTCGCCGGTGTCGCGGCTTCCACCGTGCCGCTTGCCGGTTGCGACGTGCTCGACGGCGTTCTCTCGGGCGACAGCGCGGTTCGCCAGACGCTCGCCTCCGCAAACAGCCTGAGCTACCGCGTCCAGCGGATGCTCGCAGGGGACCGGCTGGCGCCGGAATTTGCGGCCACCGAAATCCGGCAGGGGCAGCGGCCGAACGGCTCGACCGACCCCGACGGGCCCGATTACCGCGCGCTGAAGGCGACGGCGTTCGCGACCTACCGGCTGCCCGTCACCGGCCTTGTCGAAAAGCCGCTCGATCTCAGCCTCGACGAAATTCGCGCCATGCCCTCGCGCACGCAGATCACGCGTCACGATTGCGTGGAAGGCTGGAGCTGCATCGCCAAATGGACCGGCGTGCCGCTCGCCACCCTTCTCGACCAGGCGAAGGTCAAGCCGGAGGCCCGCTACGTCGTCTTCCACTGTTACGACGCCATGAATCTCGGCCTCGGCGGCCCGACGCCCTATTACGAATCCATCGACCTTCTCGATGCCCGCCATCCGCAGACGATTCTCGCCTATGGCTGCAACGATCAGGCACTGTCGGTTGCCAACGGTGCGCCGCTGCGCGTGCGGGTCGAGCGGCAGCTCGGCTACAAGATGGCCAAGTACATCAAGTCGATCGAACTCGCATCGACGCTGGCCCCCTATGGCGGGGGCAAGGGCGGGTTCTGGGAAGATGTCGGCTACGACTGGTATGGCGGGATCTGAGCCGTCACAGTCTTGAAGGACGGCTAGACGTCGTCCGCCGTCGATCGCTTCTGGCCGGGGGCGATGTCGCCGATGAAGTCGCCGATGCCGGGGCGCTTCAGGGCGCGGAAGGGCATGGGGCGGCAGAGGTCCATGGCGGCGATGCCGATGCGGGCGGTCATGAGGCCGTTGACGACGCCTTCGCCGAGGCGGGCCGAGAGCTTCGACGCGATGCCGTGGCCGAGGACCTGCTGGACGAGGCTGTCGCCCACCGCGATCGATCCGGTGACCGCGAGATGGGCGAGCACGTCGCGGATGAGGCGGAAGAGGCCGAGCGTTCCCGGACGACCGCCGTAGAGATCGGCCATGGCGCGGATGAGGCGGGCCGATTCGAACACGACATAGCCGAGATCGACCAGCGCCCGCGGGCTGACCGCGGTGACGATCGAGACGCGTTTCGACGCGTTGAGGATGAGAGTGCGGGCCTGCCGGTCGAGCGGTGTCAGGAGCTCGCGCTCAGTCAGCTCGATCAGATGCGGCCCGTCGATGATCTCGCCCTCGGTCGTCTTCAGGCGTTCGCGGCCTTTCGCCGTCTCGGGACGGGCCGCGAGATGCTGCACGAGATCCGTCATCGTCTTGCGGGCGACCGTGTTGCCGGGGGCGGCAAAGGCGGCCGCCACCTCTTCTTTCAGCGACTGGACGGCATTCAGCCGCATCAGGCCGAGGACCTCGCGGCCGACGATGCCGAGCACGGCGAGCACGACGATGGCCGCCGCCGCGATGGCGACATAGCCGAGCGCGTCGTTGCGCGTGAAAAGGTCGCGCACGAGGCTGTCGATCCAGAGGCCGAGGGCAAGCGAGACGAGGATGCCCAGCGCACCGAGCGCGAGCTTGGCCAGCGAGAACCGACGCCGCGGGCGGCGCTCCTCCAGCGCGGAGACGACGGGTGCGGCGAGCGTCGTCTCCGCGAAGGGGTCTTCCGCATCCGGCGTCAGGACGACACCATCGCCGAAGCTTGCCGGCGCACGGCGCGTTTCCGGGTGCAATGGCGCCTCTCCGTCAACGGTGAAGGCGGCGGGGCGGCGGGGAAGGTCGCTCATGCGAGGCGGTCTCCGAACAGGAACTGCATGGCCCGATCGAGCCGGATGTGCGGAACGGACAGCTTTAGCCCACCGCCCGTCTCCTCGATGTGCGGCGGGCGGAAGCGGACGAAATTGACCTCCGGCACGGCCTGCCCGGCTGCTTCGTCCGTCTGGCGGAACAGGCTGTCGGGATCGCGCGGCAGATCGCCGGGGAAGATCGCGGTCTTGCGCTCGCCGTCGAACAGCTCGCCATTGATGCGCTCGCCGGCGATGGGCGTTCCCACGATGACCGGCAGCGGGTGGCCGTCATGGTTGACGGTCGCCTCGCAGGTGGCGCGCACCGAGGCGAGCGCCATGACCTCGACACCTGCACCGCTGCCGCCGATGCGCTCCATGGCCCGCGACACGATGCGCGCGGTGATGCGCTCCAGCCGGTCATGGCTCTCGTGGTGCAGGTGATCGGCCTTGGTGGCGGCGATCAGCACCTTGTCGATGCGGCGGGTGAGGAAGGAGGAGAGGAACGAGTTCGTTCCCGGCTGGAAACAGCCCATGACGTCGGCCAGCGCGCTTTCGAGATCGAGCAGCGCCTCGGGCCCGCGATTGATCGCCTGCAGCGCGTCCACCAGCACGATCTGGCGGTCGAGGCGGGCGAAGTGCTCGCGGAAGAAAGGTTTGACCACATGCGTCTTGTAGGCCTCGTAGCGGCGCTCCATCATCGCGTGCAGCGAACCGGAGGCCGGACGGCCATCGGGCAGGTCGGGCAGGGGCGCGAAGGTCAGCGCCGGCGAACCCTCGAGATCGCCCGGCATCAGGAAGCGGCCGGGCGGGAGCGTGGAGAGCGAGCGCTCGTCGGTGCGGCAGGCGCGGAGATAACGGGTGAAGGCCTCGGCCAGCGCGCGGGTGCGGCCCTCGTCGGCTTCGGCTTGCGGCTGCGCGGTTTCGCAGAGCGCCAGCCATTCGGCGGAAAGCTCGCGGCGGATGCCGCTCCGGGCGCGCGCGACGGTCGTGGCGCTGAAGGTGCGATAGTCCTGCGAGAGGAGCGGCAGATCGAGCAGCCATTCGCCGGGATAATCGACGATGTCGATCGACAGGCGGCCCGGCGAGAACATGCGGTTCCAGCCGCTGGCGCTCTCGTAGTCGAGCGTGATGCGCAGCTGCGAGATGGCGCGGGTCGAATCGGGCCAGATGCGATCGCGCACCAGTGCCGTGATATGATCCTCATACTGGAAGCGCGGCACGGCATCGTCGGGCTGCGGCTCCAGCCGGATTTTCGACACGCGGCCGGAGCGCACGGGTTCGAACACGGGGAGGCGCCCGCCATTCAGCAAATTATGCACGAGGGAGGAGATGAAGACCGTCTTGCCCGCGCGCGACAGTCCGGTGACCCCGAGGCGGACGGAGGGATTGACGAGGCCTGCGGCGCGATCCGTCAGGGTATCCAGAGCGATTTTCGCATCGTCGGACATGCGGGTGAGAAAAGACACGCGGCTTGGCTTCCCTTCGTTGAGACCAGAAGACGTGGGGGACTGGCGATCCGCTAGCGATATAGGGAGCCGCGCGCGTGCGGGAAAGGCAAAGGCATCGACCATGTGGCCGAAAGATCGCCTGCAGACCGTGCGCTCAAGCGCGTCGCGATCGTTCAGATTCGCTCCTAACGCTTCAAGTCCTCGTTTCGTGCATGTCGTCGTCGCAATACCGCTGCACACTTCTGTGCGACATGTTTTACGGGTTCAGCACCTCGACGAGACGGCCGGGGAGTTCGTCCGGGGCCGTATCCGGCTTGCGGGCGATGGCGATGACCATGCCCGGCAGAAAGCCGGCCGGTAGCGCGCGCGTGGCGGTCGCCGAGCCGAGACACTCCCAGGCAAGATGCTCGAGAATCGGATTGTGCCCGATAATGGTCACCGGAGCATCGTCGCCGGCCCTCGACCGGATGTCGCCGATCACCGCGAGATAGGCATCGAGCGCGCCGTCATAGAGCGGCTCCTCGAAGGAGATCGAGGCGGACGGCGTCGTGCCGAGCAGAATATCGGCGGTCTGGCGGCAGCGGCGCGCCGACGAACAGGCGATATCGCCCAGCGTCCAGCCGCGTTTCTGCAGCGTTGCGGCCATGCGGGCCGCATCCGCCCGGCCCATGTCGTCGAGCGTCCGGTCGAAATCCCGCTCTCCGGCCCGCGGGCCACCCGCGCGGGCATGGCGGACGAGGAACAGGGCTGGCTGGGACATTGCGGAAGACATGGGAGAAGCCACCGGACGACTGAGATCAGATGTTGTCCCCCGACCGTCGGCAAAGATCAAGCGCCGGACGGGACGCGAATGCTGCGTCGGGCCCGGCCGACCCGGAAATGACTGCCTGTTTTTTCGGCCGGATTGCATCAGGGAGACGCCTGAACCTGCGGTCGTGCGGGAGCAATCGGGTATCCGACAAGCGCTTTCGTGTCATGTTCTTGTAATTCTGGTGAAATATGAGGCCGTAAGCTTTGTTTTCGAGCAATTTGAAATATGCGTTCGCCGTTCGCAGAGACTTGAAACGCAGTCTTCATAGGTCTATAGACCCGCCGCATGAGATGTTCTTCAGGAGAAACGCGTTGAGTGAGAAGATCGATCTTGGTACCTTCGTTCTTTCCGAAGACGATGAATTCATGAACTCCAATCAACGGGCTTACTTTAGAGCTAAGTTGAATGCCTGGAAGAACGATATTCTCCGGGAAGCCCGCGAGACGCTCGGCCACCTGGCCGAAGAGAGCGCCAACCACCCCGATCTCGCCGACCGCGCCTCGTCGGAAACCGACCGTGCGATCGAGCTTCGGGCCCGCGACCGACAGCGCAAGCTGATCTCCAAGATCGACGCCGCGCTGCAGCGGATCGACGAAGGCACCTACGGCTATTGCGAGGAGACCGGCGAACCGATCGGCCTGCGCCGCCTCGACGCCCGCCCCATCGCGACCCTGTCGATCGAAGCGCAGGAACGCCACGAGCGCCGCGAGAAGGTCTATCGCGACGAGTGAGCGTCCTCTTCGGGCGTATGAAAAAATCCACTGTGTAGAAAATGGTCGCCTCCGGCGGCCATTTTTGCGTCAGGCGGCTGTTGCCTGCGGGACGGCGTCACATCGCGTGGCGCTGTCCGTCACGGCTTGCGTTCGTTGCCCATCTCGCTCAGCATCCGGTTCATCTCCTCTTCCAGCGTCGGCTCGTTTCTCGGGGCCGGGCGGGGAGCGTCGATCGACGGCGCGCGGGGCGCGGGCTCGGTTGCCAGACGGCCGAGGTCGCCGGAGATCTGGGCATCGAGCAGACGTTCGAAGTCGCGGCCTTCGTCGCGCTTGCCGACCTCGGTGCCGGGCGGCCTCGGTCGCGCAGCGGCGGCGGCCGGCTGTGCGGGGGCGGCCGCGACGGGCGGGGCCGGGATCTGGGGAAGAACGCGTGATCGGGCGGCGTCGAGGATGTCTTCGGGTGCCGTGCGGACCGCCTGCGCCGCTGGTGGCGTTGGCGTCTGGAGTGCGGGGGGCTGGGCCGGTGCGGCGGGGCGGGGGGCCTGCGGCGGATGCGGTGCCATGGGCTCCTCTCCCGAGAGGGCCCGGCCCCCATTTTTTCTCTT
>UBPA01000032.1 GCA_900467185.1 Hyphomicrobiales bacterium
GCTTCGATCGTCGAGTAATCTGCAACGACGTCACGGCATGTCGGTGCCGTGTCGTCGATCGATGGATGACATAGGAAAAGCGCTGCCTTCGGGTGGCGCTTTTTTCGTTTCCGTCCGGGAAGTACCGATGTTCGGCCGCATCTCTCCGCCTCGCGCTTGCCCTCCTCTGCCAATGCGTTAGATCCGCCTTGCCATTCTGGAGGATATATCGTGAAGAAACGCATTCTGTTTACCGGCGGCGCCGGCAAGGCCGGCCGGCATGTCGTGCCGTATCTGGTGGACGCCGGCTATGAGGTCCACAATCTCGATCTCGTGCCGCTCGACCATCCCGGCGTGACCAATCTCATCGTCGACATCACGGATAGCGGACAGGTTTTCAACGCGTTGTCCATGCATGCTGATATGCCCGATCTCGACAGCGCGCCGATCGGCAAGGGCAGGGGCATGCAGCCCTACGATGCCGTGGTGCACTTCGCGGCCATTCCGCGCATCCTGATCAAGCCCGATAACGAGACCTTTCGCATCAACACGATCGGCACCTACAATGTCATCGAAGCCGCTGCGAAATTCGGGGTCCGCAAGATCCTTGTCGCCTCCAGCGAGACGACCTACGGCATCTGCTTTGCCGAGGGTCACCGCGACGTCGCCAAGTTTCCGCTGGAGGAAGACGACGATGTCAGCCCCATGGACAGCTACGGTCTGTCCAAGGTGCTCAACGAGAAGACGGCCCGCGCCTTTGCCGAGCGCTTCGGCATCGATATCTACGCGATCCGGATCGGCAACGTCATCGAGCCCCATGAATATGCCATGTTCCCGACGTGGTTCGCCGATCCAACCATCCGCAAGCGCATCGCCTGGAGCTATATCGACGCGCGGGACCTCGGCCAGATCTGCAAGCTCGGGATTGAGCGGGATGGGCTGGGCTTCCAGGTGTTCAACGCCGCCAACGATACGACGTCGGCGAACACGCCGACGGCGGATCTCCTGCGGGAATTCTTCCCGAACGTTCCGGTCCGGCGCGACCTCGGGGCCTATGAGAGCCTGTTGTCCAACGCCAAGATCCGCGATGTCCTCGGCTTCCGCCAGGAGCATGACTGGCGGACATACGTCCCGGTTCCCGGTTGAGGCGTTTCTATGAACATGGCATGGCGCGGTCTGTTCGCGCGCCATGCCATGTTGAGAATACCCCTTAAGTTTTTGGGGGTTTCACGCGGCGGCGACCGGGTCTATCCTGGGAAAGCTTCGACGCACGATAGCGGCGCGAAGCCTTCGCTCCCGGACAGTCCGGGTCAACGTCACCTGTGCGGTCCGCGTTCCAGGTGACGGATTTTCGGCAGGGCGCGTCCGTCGATCGGTCTCGACCGGCAGCTCCGAACGGTGGAACACACGCATGATCCCGATATCCCCAACGGCTTTCGCCGCCGCTTGCTGTGCGTTTATGACGTTCAGTCTCCCGCTTGCCGCGCAGGCGGAGGATCGCCTGATCTGGCAGCCGACGAGGTCGGGCGAGAACGGCATGCATCTGCGGATGGGTGTCAAGCTCCCGGTGGACGGCGAGGCGAGCGCCGGCGCGGATGTGTCGGTCGCCGCAACCCGGTCCGGCCGCGTCGAGGAAACGCCGGTCGATGTCTGGGCGCGTGTCGCGGTTCGTCGCGGCGCCACTACGGCCGTGGTGACCAGCCGGACCGTCGATGGCATGTTCGATCCCCGGACGGGAACTGGCAGTCTGGATCTCGGCATGGAACGAAAGCGGATCCTTGACGAGCGCCTCGATCTGCAACGCAGCCGCGGCATCAACGTCTCCTGCAACGCGCATCTCAAGCGCTGCGACGACGTCGTTATCCGCCAGTCGGCCCGTCTTTCGGCCGTGGCGACGGGGACCGCGCTCGTCGCGGAGGGCAATTATTCCGCGGCAACGCTCGACTTCTCCAACCTCGTGCGGGTGGAGCAGAAGGTGACACGGAAGATGAACGTGACGGCGACGCTGGCAGCCCCGTTCCGGGACGACAGGCAGGCGAGCATCAGCCTGTCCTACGCCTTCAACTGGTAGCCGATGGACGCATTTGCCGGGAGAGGGCGCGGTCCCGGCCGAAAAGATGAAAAGCCCTCTTGCCAATCCGGCGCGCCCGTCTTAAAGGAGCGCACGGCCGACACGACGACGATACGCTCCCCGGAGCTGTTCCGTCTGCGCCGTGAAGGGGTATAGCTCAGTTGGTAGAGCGGCGGTCTCCAAAACCGCAGGTCGTCGGTTCAAGCCCGGCTGCCCCTGCCATTTCCACACCGCCTCCGCGTCATCGCCCCGCGACATAGCTGTCGCAACCCTTGATGAAGCGGCGTTTTGCAGGTCGGAAAGATGGCTCGGCGCCCCCGGTACCGGACGGCATAATTCGTTTAAAAGATCGGAAAGTCCTTGTGATTTTCAGAATCGGTCTTTATGTAGGGTCCAACAGACACGCGGCGCGTGGGGCTGAGCATTCAGCTTTACGGGCCGTCAAGGCGTGAGCAATCAATGGCAGCGAAGACTAATCCCGTAACGTTTCTGAAGCAGGTCCGCTCCGAGACGGCAAAAGTGACATGGCCCTCCCGCCGGGAAACCGTGATCTCCACGCTGATGGTGTTCATCATGGTCATCCTTGCTGCGGCTTTCTTTTTTGCTGCGGATCAATTGATGGGCTGGCTCATCGGCCTCGTCCTCAATGTTGGCATCTAATCGAGTGGGAATGAACATGGCTCCGCGTTGGTATATCGTTCACGCCTATTCGAACTTCGAGAAGAAGGTTGCTGAGTCGATCGAGGAGAAGGCGAAGCAGAAGGGCTTGAGCCATCTGTTTGAAAAGATCCTCGTTCCGACCGAGAAGGTCGTTGAAGTCCGTCGCGGCCGCAAGGTCGATGCCGAACGCAAGTTTTTCCCGGGTTACGTGATGGTTCGCGCCAACCTGACGGATGAGGCCTACCACCTCATCAAGAACACGCCGAAGGTCACCGGGTTCCTCGGGTCCGACAACAAGCCCGTGCCGATTCCCGATTCCGAAGCCGATCGCATTCTCGGTCAGGTGCAGGACGGTGTGGATCGGCCGAAGCCGTCGATTTCCTTCGAGGTCGGCGAGCAGGTCCGCGTTTCGGACGGCCCCTTTGCCTCGTTCAACGGCATCGTTCAGGATGTCGACGAGGAGCGGGCTCGCCTGAAGGTCGAAGTCTCGATCTTCGGCCGCGCGACGCCGGTCGATCTCGAATTCGCTCAGGTCGAGAAGGTCTGAGTCAACGAATGGCGATCCGCCCAAGGGTGGATCTTCAGGCGGCGATATCGCCGCCACCGCGTGGAAGGGGAAGGGCTCTTAGCCGGACCCGGAAACCGCACCACGCAACCGCAGCCGCCGCATTTCATCGAGATACGGCATCCGTGACCGGGAAACCGGTCGAACGCCCGATCCGCGACGCGCCGTCATGGTGCATCCGGGGATCGGACAGAGAAAAGGCAGAGAGTAATGGCTAAGAAAGTTATGGGCCAGCTCAAGCTGCAGGTGAAGGCAGGGTCGGCCAATCCGTCCCCGCCGATCGGTCCTGCACTTGGTCAGCGCGGCATCAACATCATGGAATTCTGCAAGGCGTTCAACGCCGCCACGCAGGAAATGGAAAAGGGTATGCCGATCCCGGTCGTCATCACCTACTTCCAGGACAAGTCCTTTACCTTCGCGATGAAGAAGCCGCCGGTCAGCTACTTCCTCAAGAAGGAAGCGAAGATCACCTCGGGTTCCAAGACCCCGGGCAAGGGCGGTGCTGCCGCAACCCTCACCAAGGCTCAGATCCGTTCGATCGCCGAAGCCAAGATGAAGGACCTGAATGCAGCCGATATCGAAGGCGCAATGACCATGATCGAGGGCTCCGCCCGCGCCATGGGTCTGGAAGTGGTGGCGTAAGATGACAAAGCTTGCAAAGCGCGTACAGAAGACCCGCGAAGGCGTCGATCCCACGAAGATCTACAGCCTGTCGGACGCTATCGGCATGGTCAAGGAACGGGCGATCGCCAAGTTCGACGAAACCATCGAAGTGGCCATGAACCTCGGCGTTGACCCGCGTCACGCAGACCAGATGGTCCGCGGCGTCGTCAACCTACCGAACGGCACCGGCCGCGACGTTCGCGTCGCCGTTTTCGCTCGTGGCGCCAAGGCTGATGAAGCCCGCGCAGCCGGTGCGGACGTCGTTGGTGCCGAAGATCTCGTCGAGATCGTCCAGGGCGGCAAGATCGACTTCGATCGTTGCATCGCAACCCCGGACATGATGCCGCTCGTCGGCCGTCTCGGTAAGGTTCTCGGCCCGCGCGGCATGATGCCGAACCCGAAGGTCGGCACCGTGACCATGGACGTCACCGGCGCCGTCAAGGCCTCCAAGGGTGGCGCTGTCGAGTTCCGCGTCGAGAAGGCTGGTATCATCCACGCCGGTATCGGCAAGGCCTCGTTCGCCCCGGGCGCCCTGGAAGAAAACATCCGTGCTTTTGCGGATGCGGTCGTCAAGGCGAAGCCGGCAGGTGCCAAGGGCAACTACGTCAAGCGCATCGCGATTTCCTCGACCATGGGTCCGGGCGTCAAGATCGATCTGTCGACGCTCAGCGTCGCCTGATCCGGCCGGTGGGGCGCTGGCCCTGCCGAACACGAATTCCGGTCCTTCGGGACCGGATATCCAGGCTTCGGCCTGGAACTCCTGTCCGAGATTGCAGGTGGTTATCCCTTAATCACTGATGCCTGCATGAGACGGGTGAGACCCGAATTTGTCCTGAGGCTCCGGCCGAGGGAAACATCGGTTCGAACCTCGGCTTGCCTTGTGAGCGCCTCGCGGCGCTTCGCAGGGGACAGGATCCTCGAGCGTCGCCCGGGATCGTTTCGATCCCGGGCGGCAAAGGCAAACCCGGCAGGCCTGCAGGATTGCGGTCTGCCAACTGGAGATAGGCAGTGGAAAGAGCGGAAAAACGCGAATTCGTCACGGAGCTGAACGAAGTCTTCAAGGCTTCCGGTTCGGTTGTCGTGGCCCACTATGCCGGCGTCACCGTTGCGCAAATGAACGATTTTCGTTCGAAGATGCGCGCAGCTGGCGGCACCGTCAAAGTCGCGAAGAACCGCCTGGCCAAGATTGCCCTTCAGGGTACGGAGTCCGAAGGGATCGTTGATCTCTTCAAGGGTCAGACGCTCATTGCATATAGCAATGACCCGATCGTGGCTCCCAAGGTCGTCGTGGAGTTCGCCAAGACCAACGACAAGGTCGTTGTTCTCGGTGGTTCCATGGGCACCACAACGCTGAATGCGGAAGGCGTCAAGTCGCTTGCGACCCTGCCTTCGCTGGATGAACTGCGTGGAAGGCTGCTGGGCATGATCCAGACACCGGCTACCCGTATCGCAGGCGTTGTTGCAGCACCGGCAAGCCAGCTTGCCCGCGTGTTCGCGGCCTATGCCAAGAAGGACGAAGAAGCCGCATAAGGCGGTTTTTCGCTGTTTATATCAACATCGGTTCGAATTGAACAAAAGGAACTATGACAATGGCTGATCTCTCTAAGATCGTTGAAGACCTCTCCTCGCTGACCGTTCTGGAAGCCGCAGAACTGTCGAAGCTTCTCGAAGAAAAGTGGGGCGTTTCCGCTGCTGCACCGGTAGCCGTTGCTGCTGCCGGCGGCGCTGGCGCTGCTGCTCCCGTCGAGGAAGAAAAGACCGAGTTCGACGTTATCCTGGCTGAAGCCGGCGCTAACAAGATCAACGTCATCAAGGAAGTCCGCGCGATCACCGGCCTCGGCCTCAAGGAAGCCAAGGACCTGGTCGAAGCTGCTCCGAAGGCCGTCAAGGAAGGCGTTTCCAAGGCTGAAGCTGCTGACCTCAAGAAGAAGCTCGAAGATGCTGGCGCCAAGGTTGACGTCAAGTAATCTGGCTTTATGACAGAGAGAGGCAGCCCGAAAGGGCTGCCTCTCTTTGACCGTTTTTCGAACGTATTACCCAAAAGCCCCCACATCATCGGCTTTTTGGTAATGGGTTCTTCAAGAGGATGGTCCCGGCACCTGGACGACACGGCATTCCGCGCTTTGTGTCCTGGGCCGCGAGACGAGATTGAGCAATCCATCTTAGACGGGGTCGACTGGCCATCGGTCCCCGTCCGTTGCAGGCCCGGATGCACATATTGAAGGAGCGACGATGGCTCAGACCCTTACGTTTAACGGTCGCAGGCGCGTACGCAAGTTTTTCGGCAAAATCCCCGAAGTCGCAGAAATGCCGAACCTCATCGAGGTTCAGAAGGCGTCCTACGACCAGTTCCTGATGGTCAAGGAGCCGGCCGGCGGCCGTCCCGACGAGGGACTGCAGTCGGTTTTCAAGTCCGTCTTCCCGATCAGCGACTTCTCCGGCGCCTCCATGCTGGAGTTCGTATCCTATGAGTTCGAGCCCCCGAAGTTCGACGTCGATGAATGCCGTCAGCGCGACCTGACCTATGCCGCGCCGCTCAAGGTGACGCTGCGTCTCATCGTGTTCGATATCGATGAAGATACGGGTGCGAAGTCCGTCAAGGACATCAAGGAACAGAACGTTTACATGGGCGATATGCCGCTCATGACGAACAACGGCACGTTCATCGTCAACGGCACCGAGCGCGTCATCGTCTCGCAGATGCACCGTTCGCCGGGCGTGTTCTTCGACCACGACAAGGGCAAGAGCCACTCGTCGGGCAAGCTGCTGTTTGCCGCACGCGTCATTCCCTATCGCGGTTCCTGGCTCGACATCGAGTTCGACGCCAAGGACATCGTGCATGCGCGTATCGACCGCCGCCGCAAGATCCCCGTCTCCTCCCTGCTGATGGCACTCGGCATGGACGGCGAAGAGATCCTCGAGACGTTCTACACGAAGTCCTTCTACAAGCGCGACGGCAAGGGCTGGCGGATTCCGTTCCAGCCGGAGGTCCTGAAGGGCCAGAAGGCCATTACCGAGATGATCGACGCCGACACCGGCGAAGTCGTCGTGGAAAGCGGCAAGAAGCTGACCCCGCGTCTGCTCCGCTCGCTGACCGAGAAGGGCCTCAAGGCCATCAAGGCGTCGGATGACGATCTCTACGGCAACTACCTTGCCGAAGACCTCGTCAACATGGAAACCGGTGAAATCTTCCTGGAAGCCGGCGACGAGATCGACGAGAAGACGCTCGGCGTGATCCTGGCCGCGGGCTTCGAAGAGATCCCCGTGCTCGACATCGACCACATCAATGTCGGCGCGTATATCCGCAACACGATCGCTGTCGACAAGAACGAGAACCGTCAGGACGCTCTGTTCGATATCTATCGCGTCATGCGCCCGGGCGAGCCGCCGACCATGGATTCGGCCGAAGCCATGTTCAACACGCTGTTCTTCGATGCCGAGCGTTACGATCTCTCGGCCGTCGGCCGCGTGAAGATGAACATGCGCCTCGATCTCGATTGCCCGGACACGGTTCGTGTCCTGCGCAAGGAAGACATCCTGGCCGTCGTGAAGATGCTCGTCGAGCTGCGTGACGGCAAGGGCGAGATCGACGACATCGACAATCTCGGCAACCGCCGCGTTCGTTCCGTCGGCGAACTGATGGAAAATCAGTATCGTCTCGGCCTGCTCCGTATGGAGCGCGCCATCAAGGAACGCATGTCGTCGATCGAGATCGACACCGTCATGCCGCAGGACCTGATCAACGCCAAGCCGGCGGCCGCCGCCGTGCGCGAGTTCTTTGGTTCCTCGCAGCTGTCGCAGTTCATGGACCAGGTCAACCCGCTCTCGGAAATCACCCACAAGCGCCGTCTTTCGGCTCTTGGACCGGGCGGTCTGACCCGCGAGCGCGCAGGCTTCGAAGTCCGCGACGTTCACCCGACCCATTACGGCCGTATCTGCCCGATCGAGACGCCGGAAGGCCCGAACATCGGTCTGATCAACTCGCTCGCAACCTTTGCCCGCGTCAACAAGTACGGCTTCATCGAAAGCCCGTACCGCAAGATCGTGGACGGCAAGGTAACGCGCGAAGTGGTCTACCTCTCCGCCATGGAAGAGGCCAAGTACCACGTCGCCCAGGCGAACTCCGTGCTGAATGCCGACAATGAATTCGAGGAAGAATTCGTCGTCTGCCGTCACTCGGGCGAAGTCATGCTGACGCCGCGCGACCAGATCAACCTGATGGACGTCTCGCCGAAGCAGCTCGTTTCCGTTGCCGCCGCTCTCATCCCGTTCCTTGAGAACGACGATGCGAACCGCGCGCTCATGGGCTCGAACATGCAGCGCCAGGCCGTGCCTCTGCTGCGGGCCGAAGCGCCGTTCGTCGGCACCGGCATGGAGCCGGTCGTTGCCCGTGACTCGGGCGCTGCCATCGCGGCCCGCCGCGGCGGCGTCGTCGATCAGGTCGATGCGACGCGTATCGTTATCCGCGCCACGGAAGAGCTCGAAGCCGGCAAGTCCGGCGTCGATATCTACCGCCTGCAGAAGTTCCAGCGCTCCAACCAGAACACCTGCGTCAACCAGCGCCCGCTGGTCACCGTCGGTGACATCCTGAACAAGGGCGACATCATCGCGGACGGTCCCTCGACCGACCTCGGCGATCTCGCGCTGGGCCGTAACGCGCTCGTCGCGTTCATGCCCTGGAACGGCTACAACTACGAGGACTCGATCCTGCTGTCCGAGCGCATCGTGCGCGACGACGTGTTCACCTCCATCCACATCGAAGAGTTCGAAGTGATGGCGCGCGACACGAAGCTGGGTCCGGAAGAAATCACGCGCGACATTCCGAACGTCTCGGAAGAGGCGCTGAAGAACCTCGACGAAGCCGGCATCGTCTATATCGGTGCGGAAGTGCAGCCGGGCGATATCCTCGTCGGCAAGATCACGCCGAAGGGCGAAAGCCCGATGACGCCGGAAGAAAAGCTTCTGCGCGCCATCTTCGGCGAAAAGGCTTCCGACGTCCGCGACACGTCCATGCGCATGCCCCCGGGCACGTTCGGGACCATCGTTGAAGTTCGCGTTTTCAACCGCCACGGCGTTGAGAAGGACGAGCGTGCGATGGCGATCGAGCGCGAGGAAATCGAACGTCTCGCAAAGGACCGCGACGACGAACAGGCGATCCTCGACCGCAACGTCTATGCCCGCCTGATCGACATGCTGCGCGGCCACGCCGCCGTTGCAGGTCCGAAGGGCTTCAAGAAGGGCACGGAGCTGACCAACGCGATCGTCTCCGAATATCCCCGCTCGCAGTGGTGGATGTTCGCCGTCGAGGACGAGAAGGCGCAGGGCGAAATCGAAGCGCTGCGGGGCCAGTACGACGAGTCGAAGTCGCTGCTTGAGCACCGCTTCATGGACAAGGTCGAAAAGGTCCAGCGCGGCGACGAAATGCCTCCGGGCGTCATGAAGATGGTCAAGGTCTTTGTCGCTGTGAAGCGCAAGATCCAGCCGGGCGACAAGATGGCCGGCCGTCACGGCAACAAGGGTGTCGTGTCGCGCATCGTTCCGATCGAGGACATGCCGTTCCTGGAAGACGGGACGCATGTGGACGTGGTTCTGAACCCGCTGGGCGTGCCGTCGCGCATGAACGTCGGCCAGATCCTCGAGACGCACCTCGGCTGGGCTTGCGCCGGCATGGGTCGCAAGATCGGTGATATGCTCGACGCCTACAAGGCAGGCGCCGACATCCAGCCGCTGCGCGACACCATCGACAGCGTCATCGGATCCGGTCCGAAGGGCGAGCCGATCAAGGACTACGACGACGACAGCATCGTTCGTCTGGCCGAGCAGACGCGCCGCGGCGTGTCGATCGCGACGCCGGTGTTCGACGGCGCGGTGGAAGCCGACGTCAACGAGATGCTGGAGCAGGCGGGCCTGAAGATCTCGGGTCAGTCCACGCTGTATGATGGCCGTACGGGCGACCAGTTCGACCGCCAGGTCACGGTCGGCTACATCTACATGCTGAAGCTGAACCACCTCGTGGACGACAAGATCCATGCGCGTTCGATCGGTCCTTACTCGCTGGTCACCCAGCAGCCGCTCGGCGGTAAGGCCCAGTTCGGCGGTCAGCGCTTCGGGGAAATGGAAGTCTGGGCTCTGGAAGCCTACGGCGCCGCCTACACCCTGCAGGAAATGCTGACGGTGAAGTCGGACGACGTGGCCGGACGCACCAAGGTCTACGAAGCGATCGTGCGCGGCGACGACACGTTCGAGGCAGGCATTCCGGAGAGCTTCAACGTTCTCGTCAAGGAAATGCGCTCCCTCGGCCTGTCCGTCGAGCTCGAGAATTCGAAGCTTGAGGATCTCCAGCCGACGCAGCTGCCGGACGCCGCTGAATAAAACGCGATTGACGCGCGCGCCCCGAAACGGCGCGCGCATGTCCTGCCGGTCGTCTCCGCGATGAAGATGACGGGGCAGGGCACTGAGCCGCACCCGATGCGGTTTTATCCGTTTGACGAGCACAAGGGCCGGCGCCCGGGAAATGCCGGCGACCAGCGCTCAAGATAAGGGGCTTCGCCCCAAAGGAGATAGGCATGAACCAAGAGGTCATGAACCTTTTCAATCCGCAGATGCCTGCACAGACCTTCGACTCGATCCGCATCTCGATCGCGTCGCCGGAGAAGATTCTCTCGTGGTCGTTCGGCGAGATCAAGAAGCCGGAAACCATCAACTACCGGACGTTCAAGCCGGAACGCGACGGCCTCTTCTGCGCGCGCATCTTCGGGCCCATCAAGGACTATGAGTGCCTGTGCGGCAAGTACAAGCGCATGAAGTACAAGGGCATCATCTGCGAAAAGTGCGGCGTCGAAGTCACGCTGTCGCGCGTTCGGCGCGAGCGCATGGGCCACATCGAGCTCGCGGCCCCGGTCGCCCATATCTGGTTCCTGAAGTCCCTGCCGAGCCGCATCGCGACGCTGCTCGACATGACGCTGAAGGATATCGAACGCGTCCTCTATTTCGAAAACTACATCGTCACCGAGCCGGGCCTGACCTCTCTGAAGGAGAACCAGCTTCTCTCGGAAGAAGAGTACATGATTGCCGTCGACGAGTTCGGCGAAGACCAGTTCACGGCGATGATCGGTGCGGAAGCCATCTACGAGATGCTCGCCTCGATGAACCTCGAGAAGATCGCCGGCGATCTGCGCCAGGACATGGCTGACACCACGTCCGAGCTGAAGCAGAAGAAGCTGATGAAGCGCCTGAAGATCGTCGAGAACTTCATGGAATCCGGCAATCGTCCGGAATGGATGATCATGAAGGTCGTTCCGGTCATCCCGCCGGATCTGCGTCCGCTGGTTCCGCTCGATGGCGGCCGTTTCGCGACGTCGGACCTCAACGATCTCTACCGCCGCGTCATCAACCGCAACAACCGCCTGAAGCGCCTGATCGAGCTTCGTGCGCCCGGCATCATCATCCGCAACGAAAAGCGCATGCTGCAGGAATCCGTCGATGCGCTGTTCGATAACGGCCGTCGCGGTCGCGTCATCACGGGTGCCAACAAGCGTCCGCTGAAGTCGCTGTCCGACATGCTGAAGGGCAAGCAGGGCCGTTTCCGCCAGAACCTGCTCGGCAAGCGCGTCGACTATTCCGGCCGTTCGGTCATCGTCACCGGTCCGGAACTGAAGCTGCACCAGTGCGGCCTGCCGAAGAAGATGGCGCTCGAGCTGTTCAAGCCGTTCATCTACGCCCGTCTTGACGCCAAGGGCTTCTCCTCCACCGTCAAGCAGGCCAAGAAGCTGGTTGAGAAGGAAAAGCCGGAAGTCTGGGATATCCTCGACGAGGTCATCCGCGAGCATCCGGTTCTCCTGAACCGCGCGCCGACGCTGCACCGCCTGGGCATCCAGGCCTTCGAACCCACGCTGGTCGAAGGCAAGGCCATCCAGCTGCATCCGCTCGTCTGCACGGCCTTCAACGCCGACTTCGACGGCGACCAGATGGCCGTTCACGTGCCGCTGTCGCTGGAAGCCCAGCTGGAAGCCCGCGTGCTGATGATGTCCACCAACAACATCCTGCACCCGGCCAACGGCGCACCGATCATCGTTCCGTCGCAGGACATGGTTCTCGGGCTCTACTACCTGTCGATCCTGAACCAGAATGAGCCGGGCGAAGGCATGGCCTTCTCCGACATCGGGGAACTGCATCACGCGCTCGACAACAAGTCGGTCACGCTGCATGCGAAGATCCGTGGTCGCTTCAAGTCGGTCGACGAGAACGGCAAGCCGGTCTCCAAGATCTTCGAAACGACCCCCGGCCGCATGCTCATCGGCGAACTTCTGCCGAAGAACGTCAACGTGCCGTTCGACGTCTGCAATCAGGAACTGACCAAGAAGAACATCTCCAAGATGATCGACACGGTCTACCGTCACTGCGGCCAGAAGGACACGGTCATCTTCTGCGACCGGATCATGCAGCTCGGCTTCGCCCATGCCTGCCGCGCCGGCATTTCGTTCGGCAAGGACGACATGGTCATTCCGGAAACCAAGGCCAAGATCGTCGGCGACACCGAGTCGCTGGTGAAGGAATACGAACAGCAGTACAATGACGGCCTGATCACGCAGGGCGAAAAGTACAACAAGGTCGTTGACGCCTGGGGCAAGGCTACCGAAAAGGTCGCCGAAGACATGATGGCCCGCATCAAGGCCGTCGAGTTCGACGACAACGGCCGTCAGAAGCCGATGAACGCGATTTACATGATGTCGCACTCCGGCGCCCGTGGTTCTCCGAACCAGATGCGTCAGCTGGGCGGGATGCGTGGTCTGATGGCCAAGCCCTCGGGCGAAATCATCGAGACCCCGATCATCTCGAACTTCAAGGAAGGCCTGACCGTTAACGAGTACTTCAACTCGACCCACGGTGCCCGTAAGGGTCTCGCAGACACCGCTCTGAAGACGGCGAACTCCGGTTACCTGACGCGTCGTCTCGTCGACGTGGCGCAGGATTGCATCGTCAACTCGGTCGATTGCGGTACCGAAAACGGCCTCACCATGACCGCCATCGTCGATGCCGGTCAGGTCGTTGCCTCCATCGGCGCCCGCGTTCTCGGTCGTACGGCTCTCGACAACATCGATCATCCGGTTACCGGCGATCGCATCGTCGATGCTGGCCGCATGATCCTGGAAGCCGACGTCGTCGAGATCGAAAAGGCTGGCATCCAGTCGATCCGGATCCGTTCGGCCCTGACCTGCGAAATCCAGACCGGCGTCTGCGGCGTCTGCTACGGTCGCGACCTTGCCCGCGGTACCCCTGTCAACATGGGCGAAGCGGTCGGCGTCATCGCGGCTCAGTCGATCGGCGAACCGGGCACGCAGCTCACCATGCGCACGTTCCACCTTGGTGGCACGGCAAACGTGGTCGACCAATCGTTCCTGGAAGCTTCGTACGAAGGCACGATCCAGATCAAGAACCGCAACATGCTGCGCAACTCCGATGGCATCCTCATTGCCATGGGTCGTAACATGGCGATCCAGATCCTGGACGAGCGCGGCGTGGAACGGTCCTCGCAGCGTGTCGCCTACGGTTCGAAGATCTTCGTGGATGACGGCGACAAGGTTCGTCGCGGTCAGCGTTTCGCAGAGTGGGACCCCTACACGCGTCCGATGATGACGGAAGTCGAAGGTACGGTTCATTTCGAAGATATCGTTGACGGTATTTCCGTTCTCGAAGCGACCGACGAAGCGACCGGCATCACCAAGCGTCAGGTCATCGACTGGCGTTCGACGCCGAGGGGTATCGATCTGAAGCCGGCGATCGTCATCAAGGACAAGAACGGCGTCGTTGCCAAGCTGTCCCGCGGCGGCGAAGCCCGGTTCCTCCTGTCGGTCGATGCGATCCTGTCGGTCGAGCCCGGTACGAAGGTTTCCCAGGGTGACGTGCTTGCACGTTCGCCGCTGGAAAGCGCCAAGACCAAGGACATCACCGGTGGTCTGCCGCGTGTTGCCGAACTCTTCGAAGCGCGTCGTCCGAAGGACCACGCGATTATCGCGGAGATCGACGGCACGATCCGTTTCGGTCGCGACTACAAGAACAAGCGTCGCGTGCTGATCGAGCCGGCGGAAGACGGTGTCGAGCCGGTCGAGTACCTGATCCCGAAGGGCAAGCCCTTCCACCTTCAGGACGGCGACTATATCGAAAAGGGTGACTACATCCTCGACGGTAACCCGGCGCCGCACGACATTCTGGCGATCAAGGGCGTGGAGGCACTCGCATCCTACCTCGTGAACGAAATCCAGGAAGTCTACCGCCTGCAGGGCGTTGTCATCAACGACAAGCACATCGAGGTGATCGTTCGCCAGATGCTGCAGAAGGTGGAAGTGACCGACGCCGGTGACTCGACCTATATCGTCGGCGACAGCGTGGACCGGATCGAACTGGAAGACGTCAACGACCAGCTGATCGAACAGGGCAAGAAGCCGGCCTATGGCGACCCCGTCCTGCTCGGTATCACCAAGGCGTCGCTGCAGACCCCGTCCTTCATCTCGGCCGCGTCCTTCCAGGAAACGACCAAGGTGCTGACGGAAGCTGCGATCGCCGGCAAGACCGACGGCCTCCAGGGCCTCAAGGAAAACGTCATCGTCGGCCGTCTCATCCCGGCGGGTACCGGTGGCACCATGACGCAGATCCGTCGCATCGCCACGGCGCGCGACGAGATGATCCTCGAGGAACGCCGCAAGTCGACCGGCGCGGACACGGCAACGCCTATGCTCGCCGACATGGCCAGCGAGAACGCAGCCGCCGAGTAATCGGCAGACGCGACCACATCAAAAAGCCGCCCGGAGCAATCCGGGCGGCTTTCGTCGTTCAAAGCGCTTGAAGCGGAATTATCGAAGGTGAGGGATGGCGTCAGCCATTCCCATTCCAAGCTGCTGGGCCGCCTCCGGGAATGACATCCAGGAGAAACGAAAGAGAATGGGATCGCCCCCACCAGAGGGCGACATCTCGAAATGCGTCCAGTTGGTCGGCGCGTCCATCAGAGCAATATGAAAATAGTGACGCCTGTGAACGATTGTGACGCCGTCCCGCACAAAGCTGTATTCCTGAACGGTAAGCGGTCGGGGAGGTACGGGCGGCACTCGTAATCCCGTCTCCTCCTCGAATTCGCGTGTTGCGGCATCAGATGGTTTTTCACCGGGTTCAATGGTCCCTCCGGGAACCTGAAGTGCGATCTCCGGAAAGTCTGGTTCATCGAATACGAGCAAAGCGTCATTGAGCGTTGCGTAGATCAGAACCTTCTGCGTCGCCGCCGTCACCTCAGTTGAACCGGATGATCGCCACTTCGCCTTCGAGCGCACCCTTGTAGGCAGAGGCGTGCGGCTCGTCTTCCGGTACGCCTTCCAGCATCCCGATCTGATCTAGGTCGGCTTCGAGGAAGCCTTCTTCTGCGAGCGCGTTCAATGCCTCGCGGACGGCCGAGTCGTCGTCGGCTGCGCGGAGCACGACATGGATATCGACGCCTTCGCCGCCACCGTCCTCCTCGAAGGCCTTGCCGATGATGATGAAGACCATGGGATCGTCGGAATTGTTGTCGTTGTCGGGCAGGACCGTCATGGAGACTCCTCTTGTCGGGTCTTTGAAAATGCGGCAATGAGCGCCGATGGAGTGATCTATATCAAAAGCGGCAGTCGCGACAATTCGTTCCCGCAGCAACTTCGAGCGGGAGCGATTCTTTCTGCAAGCTGTTGCCGATTCTCATGGCGGGCGTTGGATCGCTGCTCGGGACTCTGCCGGTCGGCGTGCCACGAAGCCTCGCAAACCCCGCATTTGCAGGCTTTCGGGCGCGGAGTAGGGGAGAAATCTTAGGATTTGCCCTTGACTGAGGGGGGGTAAAACAGTACACCCCGCCTCATCGGAGCCCATGTGAGGCTGGCTGGTTCGGAACGACACGTTCTGGAGTTCGCCTCAAACAAGGTTCAAACGCACGCTGAAGACCAAGAATGCTGCACGCAAGACGCCGGAAAACGGCGTCCTCTGCTTTTCATGGGGCATCTGCTGAAACGCGGATCGGCCCTTGTTCGCGCATTTCCACGCGTACGCAAAAGCCGGAGACGGCAGTAATCCGCCCGAAAGGGTAACGAAGATTTTGCAAGGGATGGTTATATGCCTACCGTAAACCAGCTGATCCGCAAGCCGCGTCAGGCACAGGTCAAGCGCAACAAGGTACCGGCGCTTCAGGAAAATCCGCAGAAGCGCGGCGTGTGCACACGCGTCTACACGACGACCCCGAAGAAGCCGAACTCGGCGCTTCGTAAGGTTGCGAAGATCCGTCTGACCAATGGCTTCGAAGTCATCGGCTACATCCCGGGCGAAGGCCACAACCTCCAGGAACACTCCGTCGTGATGATCCGCGGCGGCCGCGTCAAGGACTTGCCCGGCGTTCGCTACCACATCATCCGTGGTGTTCTCGATACCCAGGGTGTCAAGAACCGCAAGCAGCGCCGCTCGAAGTACGGCGCGAAGCGTCCGAAGTAATCGACCACCAGCGCCATTTCGCTGGGTAAACAAAGATAAAGTTGAGAGACGAAACATATGTCCCGTCGCCATAGTGCAGAAAAGCGTGAGATCAATCCGGACCCCAAGTTCGGCGATCTCGTTGTCACCAAGTTCATGAACGCCATCATGCTTCATGGGAAGAAGTCGGTTGCCGAAAACATCGTTTACGGTGCTTTCGATGCCGTTCAGGGCAAGCTGAAGCAGGAGCCGGTCGCCGTGTTCCATTCGGCTCTCGACAACATCGCTCCGCACGTAGAAGTCCGTTCGCGCCGCGTTGGTGGTGCGACGTACCAGGTTCCGGTCGATGTCCGTCCGGAGCGCCGTCAGGCTCTCGCCATCCGCTGGCTCATCGCCGCAGCTCGCAAGCGCAATGAAACGACCATGATCGATCGCCTCTGCGGCGAACTCATGGACGCCGCGAACAATCGCGGTAGCGCAGTGAAGAAGCGCGAAGACACGCACAAGATGGCCGACGCCAACCGCGCTTTCTCGCATTATCGCTGGTAATCGACGTCCATTTTCGAAAGGCAGTCCATCATGGCTCGCGAATATAAAATCGAAGACTACCGCAATTTCGGGATCATGGCGCATATCGACGCCGGCAAGACCACGACCACCGAGCGGATTCTTTACTACACCGGCAAGTCGCACAAGATCGGCGAAGTGCACGACGGCGCTGCCACCATGGACTGGATGGAGCAGGAGCAGGAACGCGGCATCACCATCACGTCCGCTGCGACCACGACCTACTGGAAGGGTCGCGACGGCAAGATGCGTCGCTTCAACATCATCGACACCCCCGGCCACGTCGACTTCACGATCGAAGTCGAGCGTTCGCTGCGCGTTCTCGACGGTGCGATCGCTCTCCTCGACGCCAACGCCGGCGTCGAGCCGCAGACGGAAACCGTCTGGCGCCAGGCCGAGAAGTACAACGTTCCGCGCATGATCTTCTGCAACAAGATGGACAAGACGGGCGCCGACTTCTATCGCTCCGTGTCCATGATCAAGTCGCGCCTCGGTGCGATCCCGGTCGTCATGCAGCTGCCGATCGGTGCGGAAACCGAGTTCAAGGGCGTTGTCGATCTGATCGAGATGAATGCTCTCGTCTGGCGCGACGAGTCGCTCGGCGCCCAGTGGGACATCGTCGAAATCCCGGACGATATGAAGGACCAAGCTCAGGAATATCGTGAGCTCCTCATCGAGACCGTCGTCGACATCGACGAAGAAGCCATGGAAAACTACCTGAACGGTGTCATGCCCGACAACGATCAGATCCGTGCGCTCGTTCGTCGCGGCACCATCGACGTGAAGTTCCACCCGATGTTCTGCGGCACGGCCTTCAAGAACAAGGGCGTGCAGCCCCTGCTCGACGCCGTCTGCGACTACCTCCCGTCGCCCGCCGACATCCCTGCCATCAAGGGTATCGACGTCAAGACGGAAGCCGAGATCGAGCGTCACGCTTCGGACGAAGAGCCGCTGTCCATGCTCGCGTTCAAGATCATGAACGACCCATTCGTCGGTTCGCTCACCTTCGCCCGCATCTATTCCGGCAAGCTCGAAAAGGGCACGTCGGTCATGAACACGGTCAAGGAAAAGCGCGAGCGCGTCGGCCGCATGCTGCAGATGCACTCCAACTCGCGTGAAGACATCGAAGAAGCCTTCGCCGGCGACATCGTTGCTCTCGCGGGCCTCAAGGAAACCACGACGGGTGACACGCTCTGCGATCCCCTGAAGCAGGTCATCCTCGAGCGCATGGAATTCCCCGAGCCGGTCATCCAGATCGCCATCGAGCCGAAGTCCAAGGGCGACCAGGAAAAGATGGGCCTCGCGCTCAACCGCCTGGCTGCCGAAGACCCGTCGTTCCGCGTCAAGACGGACGAAGAGTCCGGCCAGACGATCATCGCCGGCATGGGCGAGCTTCACCTCGACATTCTCGTCGACCGCATGCGTCGCGAGTTTAAGGTCGAAGCCAACGTCGGTGCGCCGCAGGTTGCCTATCGTGAAACCATCACGAAGAAGCACGAAGAAGACTACACGCACAAGAAGCAGTCCGGTGGTACCGGCCAGTTCGCGCGCGTCAAGATCATCTTCGAACCGAACCCGGATGGCGACGAGTTCAAGTTCGAGTCCAAGATCGTTGGTGGTTCCATTCCGAAGGAATACATCCCCGGCGTTCAGAAGGGCATCGAAAGCGTGCTGTCGTCCGGCCCGCTGGCAGGCTTCCCGATGCTCGGCGTGAAGGCGACGCTCATCGACGGTGCCTTCCACGACGTCGACTCGTCGGTCCTCGCCTTCGAAATCGCATCGCGTGCCTGCTTCCGTGAAGCATCGCGTAAGGCCGGCGCTCAGCTGCTCGAGCCGATGATGAAGGTCGAAGTCGTCACCCCGGAAGATTACGTCGGCGACGTCATCGGCGACCTGAACTCCCGCCGTGGCCAGATCCAGGGCCAGGAAAGCCGCGGCATCGCCGTGGTGATCAGCGCAAACGTACCGCTGGCGAACATGTTCAAGTACGTCGACAACCTGCGCTCCATGAGCCAGGGCCGCGCGCAGTACTCGATGGTCTTCGATCACTACGCACCGGTTCCGTCGAACGTCGCAACCGAAATCCAGGCGAAGTACTCCGGTCAGAAGTGACCGGAGCTTGACTGACGCCCATTAAAACAGAATTGAACCCCGCAAGGGGCCACAGATGGAGAGCCGAAAATGGCAAAGAGCAAGTTTGA
>UBPA01000020.1 GCA_900467185.1 Hyphomicrobiales bacterium
GCTTCGATCGTCGAGTAATCAGCGGCTAGGCCGTTGACCTAGCAGGGACCGGGCGCTAACAACCCGGTTCCTGCGCTTTTTGACAAGACGCGGCCGACCGTAACAATTGAAGATTTGGCGTATGGCCAGTTGCCCATACGGAAAAAAGGACTAGTCGAATGAACGGCCAGAATATCCGCATCCGCCTCAAGGCGTTTGATCACCGGATCCTCGATGCCTCCACGCGTGAAATCGTGTCGACGGCCAAGCGTACGGGCGCCAGCGTCCGTGGCCCCGTGCCGCTGCCCACGCGTATCGAAAAGTTCACGGTCAACCGGTCGCCCCACGTCGACAAGAAGAGCCGCGAACAGTTCGAGATGCGCACGCACAAGCGTCTTCTTGATATCGTCGATCCGACCCCCCAGACGGTCGACGCCCTGATGAAGCTCGATCTGGCCGCCGGCGTCGACGTCGAGATCAAGCTCTAAAGGCCCCTCCCGGAACGCTTCGGACCGGGTGGATATAACAAGGAAGGTACGTGGACATTCCGTCCAACGACTTCCAGAAACGGGTGACCAATGGCGCGAATGCCGGATGGAAGCCTTGAACAAAGAGGCTGAAGGGGTTTTCCCCGACAGGGACTCTGAAGAGGAATGAACCGATGCGTTCAGGTGTGATTGCACAGAAAGTGGGAATGACCCGGGTCTACAACGACGCCGGCGAGCACATTCCAGTGACCGTGTTGCGGATGGAAAACTGCCAGGTGGTAGGCCAGCGCACGGAAGAAAAGAACGGCTACGTCGCCGTGCAGCTCGGCGCAGGCCAGGCCAAGGTCAAGAACACGCCGAAGGCGATGCGCGGCCATTTCGCCGCTGCAAACGTCGAGCCGAAGGCGAAGCTCGTTGAGTTCCGGGTGACCTCGGAAAACCTGATCGACGTCGGTTCCGAGCTGACGGCAAGCCATTTCGTCACCGGCCAGCTGGTCGACGTGACCGGCACCTCGATCGGTAAGGGCTTTGCCGGCGCCATGAAGCGCCACAACTTCGGCGGTCTGCGTGCGACGCACGGCGTTTCGGTCTCGCACCGTTCGCATGGTTCGACCGGTTCCAACCAGGATCCGGGCCGCGTCTGGAAGGGCAAGCGCATGGCTGGTCACATGGGCCAGACGCGCATCACCACCCAGAACCTCGAAGTCGTATCCACCGATGAAGACCGCGGTCTGATCCTCGTCAAGGGCGCCGTCCCCGGCTCCAAGGGCTCCTGGATCGTCGTCCGCGACGCCATCAAGGCCGGCATCCCGGAAAACGCTCCGCGTCCGGCCGGCGTCCGCGCAGCAGCACATGAGGGAGCCGAATAATGGATCTCACCGTCACCACACTGGATGGTCAGGACGCAGGCACGGTTTCCCTGTCCGACGCCATCTTTGGCCTGGACGTACGCCAGGACCTGATCGCCCGCGTCGTTCGCTGGCAGCTCGCCAAGAAGCAGCAGGGCACGCACAAGACGCTGACGCGCGGCGAAGTCTCCCGCACCGGCGCCAAGATGTACAAGCAGAAGGGTACGGGCCGCGCTCGTCACCATTCCGCACGCGCTCCGCAGTTCCGCGGCGGTGGCAAGGCTCACGGCCCGGTCACGCGCAGCCATGAGCATGACCTTCCCAAGAAGGTTCGCGCACTCGGCCTGCGTCACGCCCTCTCTGCCAAGCTGAAGGCCGATGAGCTGATCATCGTGGACAGCCTGGTCGCGACGGAAGCCAAGACGAAGGCCCTGACCGGTGCATTTGCATCGCTGGGTCTCACCAACGCCCTGTTCATCGGCGGCGCCGAGCTCGACAACAACTTCAAGCTCGCTGCCAAGAACATCCCGAACGTGGACGTTCTCCCGATCCAGGGCATCAACGTTTACGACATTCTGCGCCGCGGCAAGCTCGTGCTTTCCAAGGATGCGATCGAGGCTCTGGAGGAGCGGTTCAAGTGACGGATCTTCGCCATTATGATGTGATCCTCTCTCCGTCGATCACCGAAAAATCCACGCTGGTTTCTGAACAGAACCAGATCATCTTCAACGTCGCCAAGGACGCATCGAAGCCCGAGATCAAGGCTGCGATCGAAGCTCTGTTCGGCGTCAAGGTCACGGCAGTGAACACGCTTCTCCGCAAGGGCAAGCTCAAGCGCTTCCGCGGCTTCGCTGGCCGGCAGCGGGATGTCAAGAAGGCGATCGTCACACTTGCTGACGGTCAGTCCATCGACGTCTCCACCGGACTCTAAAGGTTAAACCCAGAGCGGTTTCATAACCCCCGGGTAAAGACCCAAAAGGGAACAAGAAAATGGCATTGAAAAGTTTCAATCCGACGACCCCGAGCCAGCGTCAGCTGGTCATCGTCGATCGGTCCTCGCTCTACAAGGGCAAGCCGGTCAAGGCGCTGACACAGGGTCTCACCAAGAGCGGTGGTCGTAACAACCTGGGCCGCATCACCGCCCGCTTCATCGGCGGCGGTCACAAGCGGACCTATCGCCTGATCGACTTCAAGCGGCGCAAGTTCGACGTTGACGGCACGGTCGAGCGTCTGGAATACGACCCGAACCGTACGGCGTTCATCGCGCTGATCAAGTACGAAGACGGCACGCAGGCCTACATCATCGCGCCGCAGCGCCTCGCCGTCGGTGACAAGGTCATCGCCTCCGAGAAGGCGGTCGATGTGAAGCCCGGCAACACCATGCCGCTGCAGTTCATCCCGGTCGGCTCCATCATCCACAATGTGGAAATGAAGCCCGGCAAGGGTGGCCAGATGGCACGCTCGGCAGGCACCTACGTGCAGCTCGTCGGTCGTGACCAGGGCATGGCGATCCTGCGCCTCAACTCCGGCGAACAGCGCCTGGTTCATGCGAGCTGCCTCGCATCGATCGGCGCCGTGTCCAACCCGGATCACGGCAACATCAACGACGGCAAGGCCGGTCGCACCCGCTGGCGCGGCAAGACCCCGCATAACCGCGGTGTCGTCATGAACCCGGTCGACCACCCGCACGGCGGCGGTGAAGGCCGCACCTCGGGCGGCCGCCACCCGGTCACACCGTGGGGCAAGCCGACCAAGGGCAAGCGTACGCGTTCGAACAAGTCGACCGACAAGTTCATCATGCGTTCGCGCCATCAGCGCAAGAAGTAAGAAGAGGTAGTCACAAATGGCTCGTTCAGTATGGAAAGGTCCGTTCGTCGACGGCTATCTTCTCAAGAAGGCTGAGAAGGTTCGCGAAGGCGGGCGCAATGAGGTCATCAAGATGTGGAGCCGTCGCTCCACCATCTTGCCGCAGTTCGTCGGTCTGACCTTTGGCGTCTACAACGGTTCCAAGCATGTTCCCGTCAGTGTCAATGAAGACATGGTCGGCCACAAGTTCGGTGAATTCTCTCCGACCCGGACCTACTACGGTCACGGTGCGGACAAGAAGGCAAAGAGGAAGTAACGATGGGTAAGGCAAAAGCCGAACGTCGGCTGGCGGATAATGAAGCGCAGGCTGTTGCGCGCACGATCCGCGTCAGCCCCCAGAAGCTCAACCTGGTTGCCGCGATGATCCGCGGCAAGAAGGTCGACCGTGCTCTGGCCGAACTTGAATTCTCCCGCAAGCGTATCGCCGGCACGGTCAAGAAGACCCTGGAATCGGCCATCGCAAACGCCGAGAACAACCACGACCTCGACGTCGACTCGCTCGTCGTCGCGGAAGCTTTCGTTGGCAAGTCGATGGTGATGAAGCGCTTCCACGCTCGTGGTCGCGGTCGTGCATCGCGGATCGAAAAGCCGTTTGCACACTTGACGATCGTTGTTCGTGAAGTGGAAGCCAAAGGGGAGGCCGCATAATGGGCCAGAAAATCAATCCAATCGGTTTCCGTCTCGGCATCAACCGGACCTGGGATAGCCGTTGGTTCGCTGACAATGCCGAATACGGCAAGCTGCTTCACGAAGACCTGAAGATCCGCAAGTATCTGATGGACGAGCTGAAGCAGGCCGGCATCTCGAAGGTTGTCATCGAGCGTCCGCACAAGAAGTGCCGCGTCACGATCCACTCGGCTCGCCCGGGTCTGATCATCGGCAAGAAGGGCGCGGACATCGAAAAGCTGCGTCGCAAGCTGTCGGAAATGACGAACTCGGAAACGCACCTCAACATCGTCGAAGTGCGCAAGCCGGAAGTCGACGCGACGCTCGTCGCGCAGTCTATCGCTCAGCAGCTCGAGCGCCGCGTGGCTTTCCGCCGTGCGATGAAGCGTTCGGTTCAGTCGGCCATGCGTCTGGGTGCCGAAGGCATCAAGATCACCTGCGCCGGCCGCCTGGGTGGCGCCGAAATCGCCCGTACCGAGTGGTATCGCGAAGGTCGCGTTCCGCTTCACACGCTGCGTGCCGACATCGACTACGGTGTTGCCGAAGCTGTAACGGCATTCGGCATCTGCGGCATCAAGGTCTGGATCTTCAAGGGCGAAATCCTTGAGCACGATCCGATGGCCTCCGAGCGCCGTGCGAGCGAGAGTGACAGTCAGGGTAGTGGCGGACGTGATCGCGATCGCGATCGTGATCGCCGTCGTGAAAACGCGTAACAGTCGCGTTTGGCAGCCAATATCGGAGAATTAAAAAAATGTTGCAGCCAAAGCGTACGAAGTATCGCAAGCAATTCAAGGGCCGCATCAAGGGCGTTGCCAAGGGCGGATCTGATCTCGCTTTCGGCGAATTCGGCTTGAAGTCCTTGGAACCGAACCGCGTCAATGCGCGCGAGATCGAAGCGGCCCGCCGCGCGATCACGCGTCACATGAAGCGTGCCGGCCGCGTTTGGATCCGCGTATTCCCGGACGTTCCGGTCACCGCGAAGCCGACCGAAGTCCGCATGGGTAAGGGTAAGGGCTCCGTCGAATACTGGGCGTGCAAGGTCAAGCCTGGTCGTATGATGTTCGAGATCGATGGCGTCAACGAGGAGCTCGCACGCGAAGCCCTTCGTCTTGGTGCTGCGAAGCTCTCCGTCAAGACGCGCTTCGTACAGCGCATTGCGGAGTAAGGAGAAGCCCCATGAAAGCCAATGACGTTCGGGCGCTCAGCGCCGACCAGCTCAACGACGAGCTTGCCAAGCTGAAGAAGGAGCAGTTCAACCTGCGCTTCCAGAAGGCGACCGGCCAGCTTGAAAAGTCGTCGCGCATCAACGAGGTCCGCAAGGACATCGCGCGCATCAAAACCATTGCCCGCCAGAAGGCGGCAGAAGCCAAGGCCTAAGGACCAAGAAAAATGCCGAAACGCATTCTGCAGGGCACCGTCGTCTCCGACAAGAACGAGAAGACCGTCGTCGTAAGGGTCGAGCGCCGCTTTGCGCACCCGATCCTCCAGAAGACCGTCCGTCGCTCCAAGAAGTACAAGGCGCACGACGAGAAGAACCAGTTCAAGGTCGGCGACCTTGTTTCCATCCAGGAATGCGCGCCGATCTCCAAGGACAAGACCTGGACGGTTATTTCCGCCCAGGCCTAAGCCGAACAGACGTCACGCCGATGGCGCCGCGCAGTGTCGCAAGACACGAGAGCGCGGCGTCTTCGTAAGATCGGCGCCGCGCGCTTCTGGCCAAATTGGTCGGGGTTTGGGGTGTCGCCTCTTGTAATCGGCGAGAATCTCTGTATGAAGCAGCCACGGAACGCTCGGGGTTACGAGCGTTCTTTTGCTTTGAGCGCACGGAAGGTCCTGTCTTCAGGAAACCACCCTGGCAAGATCGATCCCGCGCTGTCGCATCATGTCCCGCCTGCTTCTCCCAAGAGGCGAGGGACTGGGAATGCCATTGAAAGCATTGTGGCGTGCCGCCCTTCGCAAGAGGGTGCAGCGCGCCGCATGCAAATTTTCATAAGCCGGAACAGGGGGCTCTCTTTCACGATGAGGAGATCCCAACCGGTTCGGTCACAACAAGAAGGCGACCTGACATGATTCAGATGCAAACAAACCTCGACGTGGCGGATAATTCCGGCGCACGTCGTGTCATGTGCATCAAGGTGCTGGGCGGCTCCAAGCGCAAGTATGCTTCCGTGGGCGACGTCATCGTCGTTTCCATCAAGGAAGCCATCCCGCGCGGCCGCGTCAAGAAGGGCGATGTGATGAAGGCGGTCGTCGTACGCACCGCCAAGGACATCCGTCGTCCGGACGGCAGCGTCATCCGCTTCGATAACAACGCAGCCGTTCTTATCGACAACAAGAAAGAGCCGATCGGCACCCGTATCTTCGGACCGGTTCCGCGCGAGCTTCGCGCCAAGAACCACATGAAGATCATCTCGCTGGCTCCAGAAGTACTGTAAGGGGCGATTAGAGATGAACAAGATTCGTAAGGGCGACAAGGTCGTCGTACTCGCCGGCAAGGACAAGGGCCGCACCGGCGAAGTTATCCAGGTCATGCCGAAGGACGACAAGGCTGTCGTGCGTGGCGTCAACATGGTGAAGCGTCACCAGCGCCAGACCCAGAGCCAGGAAGCCGGCATCATCAACAAGGAAGCCCCGATCCACCTGTCGAACATCGCGATCGCTGACACGGACGGCAAGCCGACCCGCGTCGGTTTCCGCATCGATGGCGACAAGAAGGTTCGCGTGGCCAAGCGTTCGGGAGATGTTATCTGATGGCTGAGACCAAGACCTATGAGCCGCGGCTCAAGAGCGAGTACATCGCGCGCATTCGTCCGGCACTCCGGGAGAAGTTCTCCTACGCCAACGAGATGATGATCCCGAAGCTCGACAAGATCGTCATCAACATGGGCGTGGGCGAAGCGACCGGCGATTCGAAGAAGCCTTCGATCGCAGCCGCCGACCTCGCAGCGATTGCCGGCCAGAAGCCGGTCGTCACCAAGGCCCGTACCTCCATCGCCGGCTTCAAGCTGCGCGAAGACATGCCGATCGGCGCGAAGGTCACCCTGCGCGGCGCACGCATGTATGAATTTCTGGACCGCCTGATCAACATCGCGCTCCCGCGCGTTCGCGACTTCCGCGGACTGAACCCGAAATCCTTCGACGGCCGTGGCAACTTCGCCATGGGCGTGAAGGAACACATTGTGTTCCCTGAGATCAACTACGACAAGGTCGATCAGATGTGGGGCATGGACATCATCGTTTGCACGACGGCCACGACGGACGACGAAGCGCGGGCTCTGCTCACAGAGTTCAACTTCCCGTTCCGCCAGTAAGCCGTAACGACAAGCAGAAGGATTACGTTTCATGGCGAAAACGAGCGCAGTTGAAAAGAACAAGCGCCGCCGCAAGCTGGTTACCCAGCAGGCCTCCAAGCGGGCCGAGCTGAAGGCGACCATCATGAACCAGTCTCTTCCGATCGAAGAGCGGTTCAAGGCAACTCTGAAACTGGCAAGCCTGCCGCGTGATGGGTCGAAGACCCGCGTTCGCAACCGTTGCGAAGTCACCGGCCGTCCGCGCGCCTACTACCGGAAGCTGGGAATGTCCCGTATCGCCCTGCGCGAACTGGGCAATTTCGGCAAGATTCCGGGTATCGTGAAGTCGAGCTGGTAAGGAGACGGGCAAATGACAATGACTGATCCCTTGGGCGATATGCTCACCCGTATCCGTAACGGCGCCGCACGCCGCAAGACGAACGTAACGACGCCGGCTTCCAAGCTGCGCGCGCGCGTTCTCGACGTGCTGCAGTCGGAAGGCTACATCCGCGGCTACTCCGAAGTCGATTTCGACAACGGCAAGTCCGAGCTCAACATCGAGCTGAAGTACTACGAAGGCGCGTCGGTGATCCGTGAGATCGGCCGCGTGTCCAAGCCGGGCCGCCGGGTCTATGTCTCGGTCAAGTCCATTCCGCAGGTCGCGAACGGTCTCGGCATCACTATCCTTTCGACTCCGAAGGGTGTGATGGCCGATCATCAGGCTCGTGAACAGAACGTCGGCGGCGAGGTCCTCTGCTCCGTATTCTAATACGGATCAGGGATCTCCAGAACGAACAGACAGGATTGAAACATGTCTCGTATCGGTAAGAAGCCCGTTCAGGTTCCCGCTGGTGTCACCGCGACTGTCGATGGACAGAAGGTGACGGCAAAGGGCCCGAAGGGCGAACTGTTCTTCGTCGCGAACGACGAAGTTTCTGTAAAGCTGGAAGACAACGCCGTTGTCGTCGAGCCGGTCAGCCAGTCCAAGGATGCTCGTTCCAAGTGGGGCATGTCCCGCACGATGGTCGAGAACATCCTGAAGGGCGTCAAGGATGGCTTCGAGCGCAAGCTCGAGATCAACGGCGTCGGTTACCGCGCGGCCCTGCAGGGCAAGAACCTGCAGCTGGCACTCGGCTTCAGCCATGACGTCGTCTACCAGACGCCGGAAGGCATCACGATCGCTGTTCCCAAGCCGACGGAAATCGTCGTCTCGGGCATCAACAAGCAGCAGGTCGGCCAGGTGGCCGCAGAGATTCGCGAATATCGCGGCCCCGAGCCCTACAAGGGCAAGGGCGTCAAGTATGCGGGCGAGCGGATCATCCGCAAAGAAGGCAAGAAGAAGTAAGGATCACGCGAAATGGCTAGCAGGAAAGATAATCTTGTACGTCGCGCTTCGCGCGTTCGTCGTCAAATCAAGGCGGTCGCCAACGGCCGTCCGCGCCTGTCGGTTCATCGCTCGTCGAAGAACATCTACGCACAGGTCATCGACGATGTCGCCGGCACGACGCTGGCGTCCGCTTCGACGCTCGACACCGGTCTGCGCACGTCTCTGAAGACGGGCGCCGATACGGCAGCAGCTGCTGCCGTCGGCAAGCTCCTTGCAGAGCGTGCATCCGAAGCCGGCGTCAAGGACGTCGTCTTCGATCGTGGCGCCTTCATCTATCATGGCCGCATCAAGGCCCTGGCTGAAGCCGCCCGCGAAGGTGGCCTCAACTTCTAAGTTCGGTTGGGAAAGTCGAAAACCGGCTTTCCGAATCTGACGAAGACACGTAAGGCTCCCATTTCCACGACGGGCCGGCCCGGTATATCCGGGCCGCAGCCTTGTCGGGAATTCGCCGTACTCTCCGACCATCGAGGGGCGGCACCGATCAATCTGCCGATTGCACCCGGAAAAGAAAAAGGAAAAGGACAATGGCACAAGAAAGAAGAGGTTCTCGCGACGACCGCCAGAACCGTGACGAGCGCGACAGCGAATTCGTTGACAAGCTCGTCGCTATCAACCGCGTCGCCAAGGTGGTGAAGGGCGGCCGTCGTTTCGGCTTCGCTGCTCTCGTCGTCGTCGGCGACCAGAAGGGCCGCGTCGGCTTCGGTCATGGCAAGGCACGCGAAGTGCCGGAAGCCATCCGCAAGGCCACCGAAGCCGCCAAGCGCGAACTGATTTTCGTTCCGCTGCGCTCCGGCCGCACCCTGCATCATGACGTTCACGGCCGCCACGGCGCCGGCAAGGTCCTGCTGCGTTCGGCCAAGGCTGGTACCGGCATCATCGCCGGCGGCCCGATGCGCGCCGTTTTCGAAACGCTCGGCATGCACGACGTCGTTGCAAAGTCGACCGGTTCGTCCAACCCCTACAACATGATCCGCGCCACCTTCGATGCTCTGAAGAACCAGATGCACCCGAAGGACATCGCGGCACAGCGCGGCCTCAAGTTCGCCACGCTGCAGGCCCGTCGCGAAGCGGCTGGCGTCACGTCGGAAGAATAAGGGAGTCCGTACGATGGCCACTGAAACCACCGGTAAGACGGTTACTGTCGAGCAGATCGGCAGCCCCATCCGCCGCCCCGCCAGCCAGCGCGCAACGCTGATCGGCCTGGGTCTCAACAAGATGCACCGGGTGCGCACGCTGGAAGACACGCCTTCCGTTCGCGGCATGATCCGGTCCGTCCAGCACCTCGTCCGCCTTATCGACGAGAAGTGAGGGAGATACCATCATGAAGCTGAATGAAATCAGAGACAACGAAGGTGCCACCCATTCGCGCAAGCGTCTGGGCCGTGGTATCGGCTCGGGCTCCGGCAAGACGGCCGGCCGCGGCGTCAAGGGTCAGAAGGCCCGTTCCGGCGTCGCGATCAACGGCTTTGAAGGCGGTCAGATGCCCATCTACCGTCGTCTGCCGAAGCGCGGTTTCAACAACATCTTCCGTTCGGACTTTGTTGTCGTATCGCTCGGCCGCATCCAGACCGCGATCGACGCCAAGAAGCTGGACGCTGCTGCAACGATCGATGCCGCTGCCCTGAAGGCTGCCGGCATCATCCGTCGCGCTCGCGACGGCGTCCGCGTTCTCTCGGACGGCGAACTGACGGGCAAGGTCACGATTGAAGTGGCCGGCGCATCGCAGTCCGCGATCGAGAAGATCGAGAAGGCCGGCGGCTCCATCAAGCTGCTGTCTGTCAAGCCGGTCGCTGCCAGCGAATAATCTTGAAGTCGAACCGCCCGGGGTGTTACACACCGGGCGGTTTATTGCGTCTGGAGGACGCGCGGGAAGCGCGGGCGAGGCGTAGAGGGCAGGGGATGCCGGTCGGTTGGCTAACATCTTCGTGCCGGATTTCCGGGGCGACCGGACGACATTCCCTGGTGGATGTGACGATATGCCCGGAGATATCGACAAGCGCATGATTGCTCTTTCAATCGATTTGGTTCTAAGACGTCGTGCAGAAACGTAATTCAAGCTTTTCCGGAGTCGGCCGGGTCTGACGCCGCGGGTTCGGAACTGGCTACGCGGAGAATCGCATGGCTTCTGCAGCGGAACAGCTCGCCTCCAATCTCAATTTCAGAACGTTCGCGAAGGCGGAGGACCTCAAGAAGCGCCTCTGGTTTACGCTCGGCGCGCTGCTGGTCTACCGGCTCGGCACCTACATCCCGCTTCCGGGTCTGAACCCTGATGCGTTCGCCCAGGCCTTTCAGGGGCAGAGCGGCGGCATCCTCGGTCTCTTCAACATGTTTTCCGGCGGCGCGGTCTCGCGCATGGCGATCTTCGCGCTCGGAATCATGCCCTATATCTCCGCCTCGATCATCGTCCAGCTCATGACCTCGGTCGTTCCCTCCCTGGAACAGCTGAAGAAGGAGGGCGAGCAGGGCCGCAAGATCATCAACCAGTACACGCGCTACGGCACCGTGCTGCTCGGCCTGCTGCAGGCCTATGGCATCGCGGTCGGCCTCGAGAGCGGCAATGGTCTCGTGAATGATCCGGGCTGGTTCTTCCGCGTATCCACCGTCATCTCGCTGCTTGGCGGCACGATGTTCCTGATGTGGCTCGGCGAGCAGATCACGTCGCGCGGCATCGGCAACGGCATCTCGCTGATCATCTTCGCCGGCATCGTCGCGCATCTGCCGACGGCTCTTGCCGGTACGCTCGAACTCGGTCGCACGGGCGCCCTGTCCACGCCGCTGATTCTCGGCATCATCATCATGGTCGTCGGCGTCATCGCGCTGATCGTCTTCGTCGAACGCGCCCAGCGTCGCCTGTTGATCCAGTATCCGAAGCGCCAGGTCGGCAACCGCATGTTCCAGGGCGACACCTCGCACCTGCCGCTGAAGCTGAACACCGCCGGCGTCATCCCCGCGATCTTCGCCTCGTCGCTGCTGCTACTTCCGGCAACGCTGGCAGGCTTTGCTGACAGCGCCACGCTTCCGGGCTGGGCGACGGCCATCGTCGGCTCGCTCGCCCACGGTCAGCCGCTCTACATGGTGCTCTATGCCGCCATGATCGCCTTCTTTGCCTTCTTCTACACGGCGATCGTCTTCAATCCGAAGGACACGGCCGACAATCTGAAGAAGCACGGCGGCTTCATCCTCGGGATTCGCCCGGGCGAACGCACGGCCGAGTACATCGACTACGTCCTGACGCGCATCACCGTCGTCGGCGCGATCTATCTGATCTTCGTCTGCATCCTGCCGGAATTCGTCATCGCGCAGACCGGCGTGCCCTTCTACCTTGGTGGTACGTCGCTTTTGATTGTTGTCAGCGTGACGCTTGATACTGTAGCACAGATCCAGGGTCATCTGATCGCCCAGCAGTATGAGGGGCTGATCAAGAAGTCGAAGTTGCGTGGAGGGAAGAGGGGCCGATGAGACTGATATTTTTAGGACCGCCCGGGGCCGGCAAGGGAACGCAGGCCAAGCTTCTGACGGAACGCTTCGGCATTCCCCAGTTGTCGACCGGTGACATGCTGCGGGCCGCCGTCGCCGAGGAGAGCGACGTCGGCAAGCGGGCAAAGGCGGTCATGGACGCGGGCCAGCTCGTCTCCGACGAGATCGTCAACGAGATCGTGTCGGATCGTATCGACGCTGACGATTGCGCCATTGGCTTCATTCTGGACGGCTACCCGCGGACGGTTCCGCAGGCGGTCGCTCTCGGGCAGATGCTGGAGGGCAAGGGGCTCAAGCTGGATGCGGTGATCGAGCTGAAGGTCGACGAAGCAGCCCTTCTGCGCCGGATCGAGAATCGAGTCGCGGAAACATTGGCCGCCGGCGGTAAAGTTCGCTCGGACGACAATCCAGAATCGGTTAAGAAGCGTCTTGTCGAATATCGCGAGAAGACCGCACCGCTTTCGCAGCATTATGCCAGGACCGGAGAGCTGAAGACGCTCGATGGCATGGCACCTGTGGAAACGGTCACGCGACAGATCAACGAGATTCTTGCTTTGGCCGCGGCCGAAGCCTGACGAGACCAGGCGCAAAGCCTTGTTGGACAAGAAAAGGACTGGCCGGGAGTTGACTTTTCCGGCCGATTCCGTCTAAAGACCGCGCTAACTCGCAACATGCAGGGGAATGGCGCGGATTTCACAAGTGAAGTCCGGGCTCGGCATTTGTCCCGTGTTCCGAACGAAAATTGAAACTGACGGCTATTCAAGGCTGCATAGAAGCACCTATTGCCGGATGGCAACTGGAAGCAAGGAGAACAGACGTGGCTCGTATCGCTGGCGTCAACATCCCGACGGCAAAGCGCGTTGTTATCGCGCTGACCTATATTCACGGGATCGGACCGAAATTCGCACAGGAAATCGTCGAGAAGGTCGGTATCCCGGCTGAACGCCGCGTGCATCAGCTCACGGATGCTGAAGTCCTTCAGATCCGCGAAGCCATCGACCGCGAATACCAGGTCGAAGGCGACCTGCGTCGCGAGACGTCGATGAACATCAAGCGCCTGATGGACCTCGGCTGCTACCGCGGCCTGCGTCATCGCCGCTCGCTGCCCGTCCGCGGCCAGCGCACGCACACCAATGCCCGCACCCGCAAGGGTCCGGCAAAGGCGATTGCCGGCAAGAAGAAATAATCTCCCGGAAACGGGGGTGAGGGGGCTGGTGCGAAGCACCGGCCTCTTTTTGGTATGTCGAAGATGGCTCGGCCATCATTCGGTGGAGCTGCTGGAAATACGGCAGCGTTGATATCGCCGCGATGCCGGGGAGCCCTTCTGGGGTTCCGGCATTGCTGATGAAAGTGGGGAGCAGGGCTCCCCGGTGTAGCCGCTGGAATTACGGCGGTGCAGAGATCCGTGAAAGGGTAAACATGGCCAAGGAAGCCACACGCGTACGTCGTCGCGAACGCAAGAATATCTCGACGGGCGTCGCCCACGTGAACTCGTCGTTCAACAACACGATGATCACCATCACCGATGCGCAGGGCAATGCCATTGCATGGTCGTCGGCCGGCTCGAAGGGCTTCAAGGGCTCGCGCAAGTCGACCCCGTTCGCCGCGCAGATCGCCGCTGAAGATGCTGCCAAGAAGGCGCAGGAACACGGCATGAAGACGCTCGAAGTCGAAGTCACCGGCCCGGGTTCCGGCCGTGAGTCGGCGCTGCGCGCCCTGCAGGCCGCCGGCTTCATGATCACGTCCATTCGCGACGTGACGCCGATCCCGCACAATGGTTGCCGTCCGCGCAAGAAGCGCCGCGTCTGATACGCACTCGTCATCAGGTCCGGCGGGAGATCGCTCTCGCCGGCGCTTCAGGGCTCCGTTGCCACGAATGGATGGTGGCAACGAACGGAAGGCAAAACATATGATTCAGAAAAACTGGCAGGAACTGATCAAGCCGAACAAGGTCGAGTTCACGTCTTCCGGCCGCACCAAGGTTAGCCTTGTCGCGGAACCGCTGGAACGTGGCTTCGGTCTGACGCTCGGCAACGCGCTGCGCCGCGTTCTTCTCTCGTCGCTGCGCGGGGCCGCTGTAACGGCCGTGCAGATCGACGGCGTTCTGCATGAGTTCTCGTCGATCCCGGGCGTTCGCGAAGATGTCACCGACATCGTCCTGAACATCAAGGAGATCGCCATCAAGATGGACGGCGACGATGCCAAGCGCATGGTCGTTCGCAAGCAGGGCCCGGGTGTAGTCACGGCTGGCGACATCCAGACGGTCGGCGACATCGAGATCCTGAACCCGAACCATGTCATCTGCACGCTCGACGAGGGCGCGGAGATCCGCATGGAGTTCACGGTCAACAACGGCAAGGGCTATGTACCGGCGGATCGTAACCGTTCGGAAGATGCGCCGATCGGCCTCATTCCGGTCGACAGCCTCTACTCGCCGGTCAAGAAAGTGTCCTACAAGGTGGAAAACACCCGTGAAGGCCAGGTTCTCGACTACGACAAGCTGTCAATGACGATCGAGACCGATGGTTCCGTCACCGGTGAAGATGCCGTTGCCTTCGCAGCGCGTATTCTCCAGGACCAGCTTGGCGTCTTCGTCAACTTCGACGAGCCGCAGAAGGAAGCCGAAGAGGAAGCCGTTACCGAACTCGCGTTCAACCCGGCACTCCTCAAGAAGGTGGACGAACTCGAACTGTCGGTTCGCTCGGCAAACTGCCTGAAGAACGACAACATCGTCTACATCGGCGACCTCATTCAGAAGACGGAAGCCGAAATGCTCCGGACTCCGAACTTCGGCCGCAAGTCGCTGAACGAAATCAAGGAAGTTCTCGCTTCCATGGGTCTGCATCTCGGCATGGAAGTGCCCGCATGGCCGCCCGAGAACATCGAAGATCTCGCAAAGCGTTACGAAGACCAGTATTGATCGCGGAATGAGGAAAGATGTGAAGCGGTGTTCCGCTCGCATTCCGCGATGTGAAAAATAGACAAGGCAGGTCCAAACTCTGCCTTTCCCCGTCAAACAGCAGGCCCGGCCGGACATGGCGCGGTGCCTGTATGTGCCAGGAAACGGCAGGTCCTCCAGAGAGAGCGACACCTGCATAAAGGAGAATAGCCATGCGCCACCAGAAAGCCGGCCGCAAGCTGAACCGTACCGCCAGCCACCGTAAGGCGATGTTCGCCAACATGGCGGCGTCGCTGATCCAGCACGAGCAGATCATCACGACCCTGCCGAAGGCCAAGGAAATCCGCCCGATCGTCGAAAAGCTCGTCACGCTCGGCAAGCGCGGCGACCTGCACGCTCGTCGTCAGGCCATCTCGCAGATCCGTGACGTCACCGTCGTCGCAAAGCTGTTCGACGCCATCGCAACGCGCTACGCGACCCGCAACGGCGGCTACCTTCGCATCATGAAGGCCGGCTACCGTCAGGGCGACAACGCGCCGATCGCTGTCATCGAATTCGTCGATCGCGACGTCGATGCCAAGGGCGCAGCCGACAAGGCCCGCGTTGCAGCCGAAGCGGACGCCGCCGAAGCAGCCTGATTTCGTCAGGTCACTGCATTTCAAAACAGCCGGGCGAAAGTCCGGCTGTTTTCGTTCGCGCACTTGCTCGGATGATGGCCGGCCTACCGAGACGCGTCGTGTTTTTGCAGCGGACAATGTCTTTGCTTTCCGGGCGCTTCATCCTATTTCTCATCGCGAGGGTATTTCCGGACGGAGCCTGTTCGCTTCGCCGTCGGACAATGCCATAGAACAACGACCCGGAGTTTCGGATGGACACGCGTTCATCCGTATCGCTCCGGCCAATCCTCGTTTCACCAAGGGTTCTTTATGCGTCGCTCGCCATTGTCGCTCGTCCTGTCCGGCATTGCCGGCCTTGTCATCATCATGTTCCTTGCGCATTTCGTGGCGCCGACCGATCTCAGCGAGTCGTCTCCCACGGTGGACCAGCTGAAGACGAGCGCGGTGGCGACACCCGTGGCCGCGACGAGCCCGGCAACCGACGGGACGACGAAGACGGTCCCGGAAAGCCGGGCGGACATGCAGATGTCCTTCTCTCCGCTCGTCAAGCAGACCGCGAACGCGGTGGTGAACGTCTATGCGGAGAAGCTCGTGGAAAGCCGCTCGCCGCTGGCCGACGATCCCTTCCTGCAGCAGTTCTTCGGCCAGCGCATGCCGAACCGCTCGGAAAAGCAGTCGTCGCTCGGGTCCGGCGTGATCGTCGGAGCGGATGGCATCGTGGTGACCAACAACCATGTCATCGAGGGTGCCGACGACATCAAGGTGGCACTGGCGGATGGCCGCGAGTTCGAATCGAAGGTCGTTCTGAAGGATGACCGGCTGGATCTCGCCGTCCTCAAGATCGAGGGAACGGCCCCGTTCCAGACGATCCCGCTCGGTGATTCCGATAGCGTGGAGGTCGGCGATCTCGTTCTGGCGATCGGCAACCCCTTCGGCGTCGGACAGACGGTGACGAGCGGCATTGTGTCGGCCCTTGCGCGCAATCAGGTCACGCCGGGCAGCGACTTCGGCTTTTTCATCCAGACGGATGCGGCGATCAACCCGGGCAATTCCGGTGGCGGTCTGATCGATATGAGGGGCGAACTTATCGGCATCAACACCGCGATCTTCTCGCGCGGCGGCGGGTCGAATGGTGTTGGCTTTGCCATTCCGGCCAATCTCGTGAAGGTCTTCATCGAATCGGCCAAGGGCGGCACGGGGAGCTTCGTGCGACCCTTCATCGGCGCGAGCTTCGAACCCGTGACCTCGGAGGTGGCCGACGCCTTGGGCCTTGATCGGGCGCGTGGTGCGCTCGTCAGTTCGGTCATCGAAGGCGGCCCGGCCGAGAAGGCTGGCATTCGCCCCGGCGAGGTCGTGACCGCCGTCAACGGCATTCCGGTCGAGCACCCGGACGCGCTCGGCTATCGCCTGACCACTGTCGGTATCGGCAAGGATGCGCGGCTGAGCGTCGCCGATAACGGCAAGGTGCGCGATGTCGTGCTGCGACTCGAGCGGGCTCCGGAGACGGCCCCGCGTGACGAACGGCTGATCGAGGGACGTACGCCCTTTGCCGGCGCGGTCGTCGGAAACCTCTCGCCGCGTCTGGCCGACGAGCTCCGCATGCCCGCGACGGCCGAAGGCGTCGTGATCACGGCGATCAATCGTGGTTCGCCCGCCGCCCGCGTCGGCTTCGCGCCCAAGGATATCATTCTGGCCGTCAACGGCGTACCGATCGACAAGACCGAGACGTTGGTCAAGGCGACGGCGGACGATCCGGCATTCTGGCGTGTGGAAATCCTGCGCGACGGGCAGCGGATCCGCCAGTTCTTCCGATGAGCGATCTGTTCGCGCCGCACGAACCCGAGGGGATGCAGGCAAAGCGGCCGCTGGCGGACCGGCTGCGTCCGCAGACGCTGGCGGACGTCACGGGCCAGGCGCATCTGACGGGGGAAGACGGCGCGCTGCGGCGCATGATCGATTCGGGTTCGCTTGGCTCGATGATTTTCTGGGGACCGCCGGGCACGGGCAAGACCACCGTCGCGCGGCTTCTCTCCGGCGAGACGGGGCTCGCCTTCGAGCAGATCTCCGCGATCTTCTCCGGCGTCGCCGATCTGAAGAAGGTTTTCGAGACGGCCCGTGCGCGCCGCATGTCGGGCCGTCAGACCCTGCTCTTCGTGGACGAGATTCATCGCTTCAATCGCGCGCAGCAGGATAGCTTCCTGCCGGTGATGGAAGACGGGACGATCATCCTCGTCGGCGCCACCACGGAAAACCCGTCTTTCGAACTCAATGCGGCTCTCCTGTCGCGCGCGCGCGTGCTGACTTTCCGCTCCCATGACGAGGAAAGCCTGGCGGAACTCCTGGGCCGTGCCGAGGCGACCGAGGGCAAGCCGCTGCCGCTCGACGGCGACGCGCGGGCGAGCCTGATCCGCATGGCGGATGGCGATGGACGGGCGGCACTGACGCTGGCCGAGGAGGTCTGGCGCGCGGCGCGCAAAGGCGAGACCTTCGACGTCGCCGGGCTGCAGGACGTGGTCCAGCGCCGGGCGCCCGTCTATGACAAAGGGCAGGACGGCCACTACAATCTGATCTCAGCGCTGCACAAGGCCGTGCGCGGCTCGGACCCGGATGCGGCGCTCTACTATCTCTGCCGCATGTTCGATGCGGGAGAGGACCCGCTCTACCTCGGACGGCGTCTGGTGCGCATGGCCGTCGAGGATATCGGGCTAGCCGATCCGCAGGCGCTCGTCGTCTGCAACGCCGCCAAGGATGCCTATGACTATCTCGGTTCGCCGGAAGGGGAACTGGCGCTGGCGCAGGCCTGCGTCTACCTCGCGACCGCGCCGAAATCGAACGCCGTTTACACAGCCTACAAGACGGCGATGCGGGCGGCCAAGCAAAACGGCTCGCTTCTGCCGCCCAAGCATATTCTCAACGCTCCGACCAAGCTCATGAAGGGCGAGGGCTATGGAGACGGTTACCGCTACGATCACGACGAGCCCGACGCGTTCTCCGGTCAGGATTATTTTCCCGAGAAAATGGGCCGCCAGAAATTTTACGATCCGCCCGAGCGCGGCTTCGAGCGTGACATCCGAAAGCGCCTGGAATGGTGGGACAAGCTGCGCAAGGAGCGTGGCGGCGACCACTGAAGATTGCCCATTGGCCCGAAATGTGGCATAGGGACACGGCGGACGACCGCACCTTCACACCCCTGCGAGGACGACCTCGCGCCTCGAAGGAGTGATCTCCATGTCCTGGTTTCTGCTTTTTCTCGCCGGACTGTTCGAAATCGGTTGGGCCATCGGCTTGAAATATACCGAGGGCTTTTCCAAGCCGCTTCCCACCATCCTGACCGTCGCCGCCATGGTGGCCAGCATCGTGCTTCTCGGCATGGCCCTGCGCACCCTGCCGCTCGGAACGGCATACGCGATCTGGACCGGCATCGGCACGGTCGGAACCGTCATTCTCGGTATCGTGCTGTTTGCGGAGCCCGCAACGGCGCTTCGGCTCGGCTGCATCGGCCTCATCGTCGCAGGTATCGCCGGCCTCAAGCTGACGGCCTGAGGGTCAGGCCGTCCGGAGCGAATCCAGCACGGCATTTGCTGCCTGCATATCGCGCCAGCGCAGCTCGCGCCGCTGGAATGCCTCGTCGTCCGTCCCCCAGTGCTCGATCTGCCAGTCCTCGTCGAGATGGGCGAGCGCCCAAGCCTCGTCCACGCTCAGGCGACGCTCGGCAATGGCAAGCGGCAGGATGGCGGAGCCGGTGAGGGTCGTCATGGCGTGGATGGCAGAGAGGCCGAGCGGCGTTGCATAAGCCCGCAACGCTTCGGCAAAGGCCGAAATGGCCGCCTGCGGCTGACGCTGGTGGATGACGCCCTCCGCAAGGATGAAACGGGCAGCGAACGCGTCCGACATCCAGGCGAGAATCGGATCCCACTGCGCTTGCTGGCGGGAGACGAGCCCCTCCGGCTGGTCGGCGCGGTAGCAGAGCATATCGGTTCCGGCGAAGTTCAGGATGTCCTCGAACACGCCGCGAATGTTCTTGGCCACGCCGTCCAGCGCGCTGTTGACCAGACGCGTGACAGGCATTGTGCCGGGATCGATGGTCTCGACCTGCGCCTCCCACTCCGCCGCCAGAAGCTCGGCCAGTCTTTCCGTCGGCGCGGCCAGAACCTGCTTGGCCGGCGTCTTGATCGGGCGGCCGTCCAACAGGATCGCAAAGCCGTCGCTCTCGCTGCGGCCGATCGAGACCTCCTTGTAGAAACGCTTCGGCAGGGGCTTCAGCATCTGGATCTGCGCGCGGCGAACCGGATCCGGATCGCTGAAGGTGTTCGTGAATTCGTCGCGGATATCAGACATGCGCAGTCTCCAGCAGGGCAAGAATATCGTCCGGCGTCTGGACGATATGGTCGGCGCCGGCGGCGAGGAGGGCGCTGGCAGGCGCATAGCCCCAGGAAACGCCGATGGCCGTGGCGCCCGCACCCTTCGCCATCTGCATATCGTAAATCGCATCGCCGATGACAAGCGTATCGCGCGGATCGAAACCGGCTTCCGCACAGCACTCGGTTACCATGGCGGGATGCGGTTTGGACGGGCAGTCGTCTGCGGTGCGCGAGACCGCGAAGTCGAAGCCGTGCGACGTGCGGATGAGATCGAGCCCGCGCCGCGATTTTCCGGTGACGGCGCCGATCACGAGATCGTCGCGTCGCGAGAGCGTTTCCATCATGGCGGCGATGCCGGGAAAGGGCAGTTCGGACATGCCCGCGGCGCGAACGTCCGTGTAGATGGCCTTGTAATGGGCCGTCATCGCGCGCGCCTGGTCGTTGACATGCGGTTCGCCGGTCAGTCGGGCGATGGCGATGTCCAGCGTCAGGCCGATGATCGCCTTCGTATCGCCAAGCGCCGGCGGTGTAAGATCGAAAGCCTCGAATGTCCGCGCCATCGTCGCGTGGATCACGCCGGCGCTATCGACCAGCGTGCCGTCGCAGTCGAACAGGACGAGCCGCATCATTCCTCTCCAGCATTGGCCATGTCGAAACCGAAGAGGTTCCAGGTCTGGACCATATGCTGGGGCATCGGCGCCGTGATCGTCAGACGTCCGCCATCGGGATGGGGAATATCGATCTTGCGCGCATGAAGGTGAAGCCGGTTCTGGACGCCACTCGGGAAATTCCAGCCGGGGGCGTCGTCGAAGTACTTCGGGTCGCCGATGATCGGATGGCCGATATGGAGGGCATGGACGCGCAGCTGGTGCGTCCGGCCCGTATAGGGCTCCATCTCCAGCCAGGCGAAATTCTGGCCGGCCTGCTCCAGAACGCGATAGTAGGAAATCGCATGGTCGGCGCCGTCGTCGCCGTGGCGGGCGATGCGCATACGGTCGCCATCGGGCGTCTGTTCCTTGACGAGCCAGCTGGACACCTTGTCCTCGCGCTTGCGCGGAACGCCCTTCACCAGTGACCAGTAGGTCTTCTTCGTGTCGCGCTGGCGAAACGCGGCCGTCAGCTTCTGGGCAGCACCGCGGGTGCGCGCCACGACCAGCACGCCGGACGTGTCGCGATCGAGCCGGTGCACGAGCCGCGGCTTCTCGCCCCGCGGGCTGGTCCAGGCTTCCAGCATCTGGTCGATGTGCCGGTTGAGGCCGGAGCCGCCCTGAACAGCGATGCCCGGCGGTTTGTTCAGCACGATCACCTTGGCATCTTCGTGCAGCAGCATGCGCGACAGCAGCTCGTGGTCGGAAGAGTGCTTCAGGTCATGGTTCGGGATCGGCCCCGACTTGCGGTTTTCATCGACATCCATCGGCGGAATACGGATCATCTGGCCGGCTTCCACCCGAAAGTCGGATTTCACGCGACCACCGTTCACACGGACCTGACCGGAGCGGAGCAGCTTCTGCAGCGGCCCGAATCCGAGTCCGGGATAATGCACCTTGAACCAGCGATCGAGGCGCATGCCGTTTTCGTCGGCTTCCACCGTCTTGTGCTCGATACCCGCCATGTCAGTGGTCTTTCGTCCTCGGCGGCCAAAGGCCCGCCATCCATCATCGTCTTCAAGCGCCCGCTTTAGACGATTGCGCGCATCAGGGCCAGACCTGCAAAGACGCCGAGGCCGGAAAGCACGAGACTGAGGGCCACATAGAGCGCCGCCGAGCCGAATTGCCCCTGTTCGGCCAGCATCGCGGCATCGAGCGAGAAGGCCGAGAAGGTGGTGTAGCCGCCGAGAATGCCGGTGACAAGGAAGAGGCGCAGCTCGGGCGAAGCCCCGAGCCGCCGAACGACGACCTCGGAGAGCACGCCGATGAGGAACGAGCCGGTGACGTTGACGAACAGCGTGCCCCAGGGAAAGCCGGCACCCATCAGCCGGACGCCGGCGATGCCGCAGAGATAGCGCAGGACGGAGCCGAGTGCTCCGCCCAGCGCGACGAGGAGAACGTTCAGCATCGCGCTGCTCTCGTGGCACGGATGGCGGACGCCTGTACGCGGTCTGTCGATCCCGGCATCAGGCCAGCCGCTCCGCATGCCACCGTAGGTGATCGTCCATGAAGGTGGAGATAAAGTAGTAGGAGTGATCGTAGCGCTCCTGCATGCGCAGCGTCAGCGCGATGCCGGTGCCCTTGATCGCCTCCTCGAACAGCCACGGACGCAGGCCGTTTTCCAGGAACCCGTCGGCTGTCCCCTGATCGATCAGGAAGTCGGGGAAGCGCGCCCCGTCTTCGACCAGCGCGCAGGCGTCGTAGGCGCGCCAGGCGGCCGTGTCCGCGCCGAGATATTTTTCGAAGGCACCGACGGACCAGTCGGCCGTCGAAGGCTGAACGATGGGGGCGAAGGCCGAGCAGCTGCGGAAACGGTCCGGGTTCTTCAGGGCGATCGTCATCGCGCCATGTCCGCCCATGGAGTGGCCAAAGATCGCCTGACGGTTCATATCCGCGCGGAACTGCGCGGCGATCAGCGCCGGAAGCTCCAGCGTGATATAGGTCTCCATGCGATAATGGCGGGCCCACGGCGCCTGCGTCGCATCGAGATAGAAGCCCGCGCCCTTGCCCATCTGCCAGTTCGCCGCTTCGTCGGCCACATCGTCGCCGCGCGGGCTCGTGTCCGGGCAGACGATGATGAGGCCGAGTTCGGCCGCAAGTCGCCGGTACTCGCCCTTTTCCATGACGTTGGCATGGCTGCAGGTCAGGCCGGAGAGATACCAGACGACCGGGCAGGGCTGGCTGACCGCCTGCGGCGGCACGAAGACGGCAAAGGTCATATCGCAGTCGCACGCTTCCGAGCGGTGCGAGTAGACGCCTTGCATGCCACCGAAGGCGACGTTCTGGGACAGGACTTTCATGGGAGACTCCCTTAAGGCAAACCGGACGATGCGTTAGAGCAGGGCAACCGCAGCATTGACCGCCACGGCGATGAGCACGGTGTTGAAGAAGTAGGATATGATGGCGTGCAGCAGGTTGATCTTGCGCATCGCCGTCGTGTTGATCGCGACATCCGACGTCTGCGCCGTCATGCCGATGACGAAGGAGAAATAGAGGAAATCGAAGATCCCCGGCATGTCCGTTCCGGGAAAGTCGAGGCCGCGGCGTTCGCCGTCCTCTCCTGCGCCGACATCGGAAAGCTCCGGGCTCCAGTAGCGATGCGCATAGTGGATCGCCGCCATCGTATGAACCGTCAGCCAGCCGAGCGCCACCGAGGCGAAGGCGAGGATCTGGTCGGCAGGCGGTGCGCCATCCTTCTCGTTCAACGCCTGAAACAGGGAGACGAGGCAGATGACGACGGCGGCGAGCGTGACGCCGAGGATGACGATCTCGGGCTCGTCCGTGCCGGCGGCGTTTTCCTTGAGATAGGCGCCGCTGAGCCTGGGAATACGGATCGCGATCATGACGAGGTAGACGAGGAAGAAGAGAACGGCCGCAAGCTCGATGGCGAATCGCTCGCTTTCGATGAAGCCGATCGGCAGCGACAGGGCGGCCACGATCGCGCCGAGTGTGAAGGGGAGGTGTCGCCGGGGGATGAGCCCGCTGCGCGCCCGCGCCATCGCCTCAGGCCTGCTTCGCGCGACGGCAGAGCCGGTCGAGCGTTTCGAGAAAGGCCGAGCGGTCGCGGGCGGTGAAGGCGGCATTGAAGCCGCGACTTTCGCCGGTCTCGCGAAGATGGGCGCCGAGATCCCGCATGGCGGTCGCCATGCCGATATTCGCGACATCGAAGACGCGGCCGGTCGGCCCGGTGACGAGTGCGCCCTTAGCCACGCAGCGACCGGCCAACGGCACATCCGCGGTGATCACGACATCGCCGGGGCCGGCACGTTCCGCAATCCAGTCGTCGGCCGCATCGAAACCGGCGGACACGATGACATTGGTCACCATCGGATCACGCGATGGCCTGAGCCCGGAATTGGCCACCAGCGTTACCGGCAGGGCGTGCCGCTCGGCCACCTTGAGGATCTCGGGCTTGACGGGGCACGCATCGGCATCGACGTAGATCATGAGATGTCCGTGGATCGGGGTGAGACGGGCCGCAGCATATCCACATGCGGAATGCCATCTTCGAGATACTCGTCCGAAGTTGCGACGAAGCCGAAGCCGGCATAGAAAGCGCGCAGATGGCTCTGCGCCGAAAGCGCGATCGGCGCGCCGGGAAACGTCGTTTGACAGGCCGAGATGGCCTCGCGCATCAGGGCCTCTCCGAGCCGCCTGCCGCGGTGTTCCGGCGAGACGACGACGCGGCCGATACGCGCCGGCGCGCCCGGCTGCGGCGGCGTCCGCAATCGGGCCGCGGCGACGAGCACGCCGCCCTCGATCAGTCGCAGATGCAGGGCCGCTGCGTCCCTGCCGTCCAGTTCCGGATAAGCGCATTGCTGCTCCACCACGAAGACATCGACACGCAGCTTCAGCAGCGCATACAGGTCGCCTGCGGACAGGGCGTCCATCGTCCGCAGATCGACCGTGTAGGCGGTTTCCGGCATCAATAGACCACGACGCCGCGGATGCTCTCGCCCGAATGCATCAGGTCGAAGCCCTTGTTGATGTCCTCGAGCGGCATCGTATGGGTGATCATCGGATCGATCTGGATCTTGCCCTCCATGTACCATTCGACGATCTTCGGCACGTCCGTGCGCCCGCGCGCGCCGCCGAAGGCGGTGCCCATCCAGTTGCGGCCGGTGACCAGCTGGAAGGGGCGCGTGGAGATTTCTTGGCCCGCGCCGGCAACGCCGATGATGACGGACTTGCCCCAGCCGCGATGCGACGATTCGAGCGCCTGGCGCATGACCTTCGTGTTGCCGGTGCAGTCGAAGGTATAGTCGGCGCCGCCGATCGTATCGCCGTTGCGCTTCGTCAGGTTGACCAGATAGGGCACGATGTCGTCGCCGACGTCCTTCGGATTGACGAAATGCGTCATGCCGAACTTTTCACCCCAGGCCTTGCGATCATTGTTGATATCGACGCCGATGATCATGTCCGCGCCGGCAAGACGCAGGCCCTGCAGCACGTTGAGGCCGATGCCGCCGAGGCCGAAGACGATGGCGGTCGAGCCGATCTCGACCTTCGCGGTATTGATGACGGCGCCGATGCCGGTCGTCACGCCGCAGCCGATGTAGCAGATCTTGTCGAAGGGCGCGTCCGGGTTCACCTTGGCGAGCGCGATTTCCGGCAGGACCGTGAAGTTCGCGAAGGTGGAGCAGCCCATGTAGTGGAAGATCTTGTCCTTGCCGATCGAAAACCGCGACGTGCCGTCCGGCATCAGGCCCTGACCCTGTGTCGATCGGATGGAAGTGCAGAGGTTCGTCTTGCGCGACAGGCACGAATAGCATTCGCGGCATTCCGGCGTGTAGAGCGGAATGACATGATCGCCTTTCTTCAGCGACGTCACGCCCGGGCCGACATCGACCACGATGCCGGCACCTTCATGGCCGAGAATGGCGGGAAACAGCCCTTCGGGATCGGCACCCGACAGGGTGAACTCGTCGGTATGGCAGATGCCGGTGGCCTTGACCTCGACCAGCACTTCGCCGGCCCGCGGGCCTTCCAGTTGTACGGTCATGATCTCGAGGGGTTTGCCGGCCTGAACGGCGACAGCAGCGCGAACGTCCATGAAATGTCTCCTGGATGTGTAGATCTTGGTTGGTCGTGGCGTCACGCGGACCAGCGTCCACGATTCGGTTCTTGGCTTTCAGATACCCTTTAGGACGCGGCGAAGCGAGGTCTCAAGCGCTTCTATCGCCTTGCCCGTCTGCGCATGCAGCGCCTTGGCGCTGGCAAGCTCGTCCAGCAGGCCCTGCACGGCCGAGGGGGAGAGGATCACGCCGGAGGGTTCCGCAATGCCGGCGATCAGCCATTTCGGGGTGACGCCCAGCAGGCCTGCGAGACGCGCCAGCGTGTCACCCTCCGGCTCGCTCCGGTCGCGTTCCCAGTCCGAAAGCATGTCGGGCGAAACGGTAAGGCGCTCCGCGAGATCCGCAAGGCTCAGGTTGAGCGCGCCGCGGGCGCGAAACAGCCGCCCACCGGGCGTGTCCGTGTCGCGCGGCTGCCGCAGCATCGCCATCATGGCTTCCGTCGATACGCGCATGGCGTTCTCCCTGATCGCGCTCCGGTGCCGAGACCGCCTTCCGACGACGCGGGCTGACCGGAGCCTTCCATGATCATGAGCCTACAGCCGCGACCGGGAAAGAAAAGAGCCTGCAGCGGCAAATATCTGTCGGGACACGCCTTGCGGAAAAGCCTGCAAGGGCATTGCCATGGGCTGCGTCCGACACCGGACCGGGAGCCTGATTCGCATGACACGTCCATCTCCGTCCGCTCTGCCTGCAACGGTCCTGCCTGTCACGGCGATGCGAGGCGTGATCCTGCTGCTGACCGCCATGATGATCCTGCCCTGCATGGATGCCATCGCAAAATACATGGCGGTCGAACTCGGCATGTCGCCGGCGCAGGTGGCCTTCTACCGCTTCTTTTTCCAGCTCGTCGCGACCCTGCCGATGCTGTTGCGGCTTGGCGGTCCGAAAGCCCTCGTGCCGCAAAGGCCGTGGTACAACATGCTGCGCGGTATTCTACTGGCGGCTGCATCGTTGTTCTTCTTCGTGTCGGTCAAATACATGCCGCTCGCCGACGTCTTCGCCATCTATTTTGTCGAGCCGTTCATTCTCACCTGCCTGTCGGCGCTCATCCTCGGCGAAAAGGTTGGCTGGCGGCGATGGTTGGCGATCGGCATCGGCTTCTTCGGCGCGATGATCGTCATCCAGCCAAGCTTTCAGGCGTTCGGCCTGACCGCGCTGATGCCGGTGGCCTGCGCCTTTCTCTTCGCCTGCTATCTCCTGATGAACCGCGCCTCGGGCGCAGCGGACAGTCCGCTGGCGATGCAGACCTTTGCGGGCGTCGGCGGCACGCTGTTCATGACGGCGACGATTGCCGTCGGTCATGGCATGGGCGCTGCCGATTTCGTGCCGTCGCTGCCGCACACGCCGCTCGGCTGGGGGCTGGTCATCGCGCTCGGCACGATTTCCGGCTATGGCCACCTCATGGTGGTCAAGGCCTTTCAGGCCGCACCCGCCTCGGTGCTGGCGCCGCTGCATTATTTCGAGATCATTGCGGCAACCGTGCTCGGCTATCTCGTCTTCGGGGAGTTCCCGACAGCCTCCAAATGGCTGGGCGTCGCCATCATCGTCGGCTCCGGCCTGTTCATGATCTGGCGGGAGCGTCGCCAGCCGGCGCACTGACGGTCGGCTCCGTCACGGTCGGCCCGAACACGGCCTCGAACGCATCGCGAAGCCGCATATCGGCATCTTCCATCATCACCGGCAGGCCGAGATCGACGAGGCTGGTGACGCCATGGCCGCGAATGCCGCAGGGCACGATCCCGCCGAAATGGTCGAGATCGGGCTCCACGTTGAGCGAGAGCCCGTGAAAGCTCACCCAGCGACGCAGCCGGATGCCGATCGCGGCGATCTTGTCTTCCGCCGGCGTTCCATCGGGCAGGGGCGCCTTTTCCGGCCGCCGCACCCAGACCCCGACGCGATCCTCGCGCCGCTCGCCGGTGACGTTCATGCTGGAGAGCGTCCGGATGACGAGATCCTCGAGCGCTGCCACGAAGGCGCGAACGTCTTGCCGCCGACGCTTGAGGTCGAGCATGACATAGACCACGCGCTGTCCCGGGCCATGATAGGTGTATTCGCCGCCGCGGCCGGTGGCGTAGACGGGAAAACGATCGGGCATCACGAGATCGGCCGCATCGGCGCTAGTGCCGGCGGTATAGAGCGGCGGATGCTCCACCAGCCAGACGAGCTCGTCGGCCTCGCCGGCGGCGATCGCCGCCACCTCGCGCTCCATGGTCTCCACGGCCACCTCATAGGGCACAAGGCCCTCCGCGATCCGCCAACGGACCGGAGGACAGCCATCATCGGCGAAAAAACGGCTGTCGAGAGCGTCGCGCTGCATGGTCCGTCCTGAATAGGCTGCGGTCTGCGCAGAGCCATTTCGTGGCCGCACAGATCCGTTCGAATGAAAGATCGGCTGCGGCTTTCGCTGAAAAGCGATCCGGTCAACCGGTTTCCCTGTAGATGGGGCGTCGTCACGAGCGGTTAAAGGCGGAATTCCGGGCTCTGTCCACAGGCACCGGAAATAGTTTTCACCACCGCCAACTTTTCCGCATTCCGCCCTTGTGCCCCTGAAATCCTTTTGCTAAACGCACCCCTGCCGGAGCAATTCGGCTCTACCACGATGCGGTCGTGGCGGAATTGGTAGACGCGCAGCGTTGAGGTCGCTGTGGGGCAACCCGTGGAAGTTCGAGTCTTCTCGACCGCACCAAAAGAAACCGGCTTTTGCCGGTTTTTTTGTGTCTTCTCATCAGCTTAGGCCTGATCCCACGATCGGCGGGCGTCTCGCTTACGCCATCTTCACCGCCTTCTCGTAGCGCCTTACCAGCCGCTCCCGCTTCAGCCGCGACAGGCGCTGGAGCCAGAAGATGCCGTTGATCTGGTCGATCTCGTGCTGCAGGCAGATGGAGAGGAGGCCGTCGGCGTTCTCTTCGCGCCAGTCGCCGTCGAGCGTCTGGTAGCGCACGGTCACGGTTGCAGGCCGCTCGATCGCATCGGTGAAGCCGGGCATGGAGACGCTACCTTCCATATGGCGGATCATGTCCGTGCCGGCGCTGAGGATCTGCGGATTGACGAAGATCCGGGGGCCCGTCGTCTCGTCCGTCTCGATGACGGTCATCGCCCTGAGGATGCCGATATGCGGGCCGGTGATGCCGATGCCGGGGGCGGCGCGCATCGTGTCCAGCAGATCGCCGGCGAGCGCGGCAAGGTCGCGATCGAAGATGGTGATGGGTGCTGCCGGCGTCTTCAGCCGGATGTCCGGGTAGGGGATGATCGGTCTGATCGTCATGTGGGCGGGCTCCGGCGGCGTCGGGAGGGGATGGGCGTTGTCGCGTTCGCTCTTTCTATATCATCCGGTTTCCCCGTCTGTATCGGCATCGCGGCCTGCGGCCGAAACGATGGTCGATTTGGAGGTGATTTGCGAGGTTCTGCAACAGCTTGAACAAATTTTCCCGATATGGTCGGCCTGTGCGTCATCTTCGGTAGACCCACGCCTTTTCATGGTCTAGCAGGGAGTGCGGCCGGCCCTGGTTTCCGGTCTGCAACCATCGAGACACTGGCAGAGCCTTCCCACACGCCTCGGGCATCGGTCCGGCGCCCGGAACGGCTGAACGATCGCGAGGCGGGCAGATGAGCAACACCGGCGACGACATGGACACGCGCGTTCTCGAAGCGGACGACGCCTATGATGGGGCTGACATCTATGCCGAGGATGGATCGGTCCGCTCCGATTACCTGATGCATGTCGGCGCGGCGATCGCCGACCGGGATGTGCTCTATCTTCGTCAGCACGTGGCGCGCCTGCACGCGTCCGAAATGGGCGATCTTCTCGAAGCCATCAATCCCGAACAGCGCCGCGCCATGGTCTCGCTGCTGGGCGACGAGTTCGATCTCTCGGCCCTGACGGAGGTGGACGAGGCGATCCGTATGGACATCGTCGAGCACCTGCCGAACGAACAGATCGCCGCGGCGCTCGGCGAGATGGATTCCGACGACGCCGTCTACATTCTCGAGGACATGGACCAGGAGGATCAGGAAGCGATCCTCGCCAAGCTGCCCTTCACGGAACGCGTGCGCCTGCGCCGCTCGCTCGATTATCCCGAATCGACCGCCGGTCGGCGTATGCAGACGGAATTCGTGGCGGTGCCGCCGTTCTGGACGGTCGGACAGACGATCGACTACATGCGCGAGGACACGGAGCTTCCCGAAAGCTTCACCCAGATCTTCGTGATCGACCCGACCTTCCGCCTGCTCGGAACGATCGATCTCGACCGCATCCTGCGCACCAAGCGCTCGGTGAAGATCGAATCGATCATGCGCGAAACCAACCATCCGGTGCCGGCCGAGATGGACCAGGAAGAGGCGGCGCAGGTTTTCGAGCAGTACAATCTGCTTTCGGCCGCCGTCGTGGACGAGAATCAGCGCCTCGTCGGGGTGCTGACCATCGACGACGTCGTCGACGTCATTCAGGAAGAAGCCGAAGAGGACATCATGCGCCTCGGCGGCGTCGGCGACGAAGAGCTGTCCGACTCGGTCCTGGATACCTCGCGCTCCCGCGTCGTCTGGTTGATGGTCAACCTGTTCACCGCCATGCTGGCCGCCTCGGTCATCGGTCTGTTCGACAAGGCGATCGAGCACATCGTTGCGCTCGCGGTTCTCATGCCCATCGTCGCCGGCATGGGCGGCAATGCGGGTTCGCAGACGATGACGGTGACGGTGCGCGCGCTGGCGACGCGCGATCTCGACATCCACAACGCCTTCCGCGTCATCCGGCGCGAGGCGGGCGTCGGCCTTATCAACGGCGCGCTGTTCGGCCTCCTCATCGGTCTTGCTGCCGGCACCTGGTTCCAGAGCGCGGATATCGGCGGCATCATCGCGACCGCCATGCTGATCAACATGATCGCCGCGGCTCTGGCCGGAATCTTCATTCCCCTGCTGCTCGACAAGTTCGGCGCGGACCCCGCCGTGTCGTCCGCGGTCTTCGTGACCACCGTCACGGATGTCACCGGCTTCTTCGCGTTTCTCGGCCTTGCCACCTGGTGGTTCGGCATTCACTGACGGGCAAGCTGCCGGCTTTTTTCGCGGTTCGGGCGCCAAGTCGGCACCGGTCAGACGATCTGTCAGCATGCATTGACTTTTACGTAAAAGTCGCACAGGATTTGCCTCTGGCAGATGAGGCATGGTTTGGACAAGTATTATACCATCACGGAACTGACACGGGAATTCGGTGTCTCCACGCGCACGCTTCGTTTTTACGAAGACGAAGGGCTGATCCATCCCGAGCGGCGCGGTCGCACGCGTTTCTTCCGCTCGACGGACCGGCACCTGATCAAGGAGATCCTGCGGGGACGGCGGATCGGCTTCAGCATCTCGGAGATCCGCGAGATCATCCAGGTCTACAAGGAGCCGCCGGGCGAGGCCGGGCAGCTCCGGCTGATGATGAAGCGGCTGGAAGACAAGCGCGTCGAGCTCATCCAGAAGCGCCGCGACATCGAGGAAACGCTCGAGGAAATGAGCAATGTCGAGGAAGCCTGCCTGACCCGTCTGGCCGAGATCGGCGTCGGCACCTGATACCACCGCATGAGACGGCATGACGCACGCCGCGGCAGACCTCTGTCGCGGCGTTTTTCGTCAAAACGCGCCGTCCGGAAATGTGCAGCGGCTTCGGGCGAACGACATGCGTCTTGACAGGCAAGCCGCGGTTCTGGCCGCGCTATTCCTGCGCCTTCATCGTGCACTGTCCGGCAATCTCCGAGATACGGCTGTCCGTGCGCACGTCGATCTGTCCCTGATCGAGCGGATCGAGCAGATTCTGTTCCACCAGCCGGTCCAGCGTGCAGCCGCAGAAGAGTGTGCAAAACGCCTCCGTCTGGTCGCCGGTGCAGGTTGCCATGCAGCTGGATTGGAACGCGGGCCGGGGATCGGGCCGGGGTGCGGGATAGACCATGGCAAAAAGGGCGACCAGCGAGAACAGCAGCGGCTGATGGATGAGGTAGATCGGCAGGCTGTGACGGCCGGCAAAGGCGAGGCCCCGCGCAATCGTGTTCGGCAGACCGTCCGACGGCGCGGTACGGTCGAGCCATTTCGTGGCCAGCGCGATGCGGCCGAGCGCGATGCCGGTGAGGAACGGGGCGAGCCACGGCAGCAGAGGCACATAGTCGTTCGACCGCGGCAGTGTTTCGGAGAGCCCGACCCACCAGAGCGCCGGCGTATCGAAGAAAGCCGACCGCAGGTAGAGCGGCGCGACGAAGGCGGCTGCGGCCGCCGCCAGCGTGACCACGACCGGCAGGCGGAGAAAGAGAAGGCCGATGAGGCTGGCTGCGGCAATGGAATGGAGAATGCCGAAAAAGATGAAGCCCGAGGGAAAGGCAAACCACGTCGCGATGCTGATCACGGCGGCCGCGGCTGCGATCTTGGCGAAGCGGATCAGGAACGCACGGCCCCGAAAGCGGGGGACGTGGCCGAGCACGAGGCTGAAGCCGGCGAGCAGCAGAAAGCTGCTGGCGATGCCCCGCGCATAATACTTGAAGAGGCCGGTGCTGACGGTTGCGGGCGCGAGATAGCCGAAATATTCGAGATCCCAGGAAAAATGATAGCTCGCCATGGCGAGGATCGCGATGCCCCGGACGACGTCCAGCCAGCCGAGCCGGCGGCGACGCGTCTCCGCCGGTGGCGGCCCGGAGGCTTCGAGGGACGGCGGTGACGCCAATTCGGTCTGTGACATGGGAATTCCCCTAAAACATGCCCGGCGGAGGGTGACGCCGGTCGCGAACCGGCGCATGCGCGAACATCAGGACGAAGAGCGGGCGGGTCTCGGCCCGCGATGACGGGAACGGATCACGGCTCCAGCAGCGCCTCCCGCGCTTCGGAAAAGAACTGGCGGCGGAAGAGGACGACGATGACGATGCCGGTGGCGCCCATCAGGATATAGGGGCTTACGAACCAGCCGAGATAACCGATCGAGAGGAAAATGCTGCGCAGCCCGGCATTGAAGTGCATGGCGGCGACGACGTTCATCCGGATGGCCCGCTCGGCCGCCCGTTCCGCGGCTGCCCGGTCGAGCTTCGCTTCCGACAACATGGGTATGCCGCCGATCAGGATCGAGCAATAGTTGAACAGGCGGTACGACCACCCGAACTTGAAGAAGGCATAGCCGAAGATGCAGGTGAGACCGCCGACCTTGAGCTCGAAGGCCGTGCGCCCGCCCTGGAAGACGTAGGGAAGGTCGTTGAAGATCGCCTGCGCCTCCATCGCCCGGCCGAGCAGAGCAAAGCAGCCGCCGAGGGCGAAGATGCAGGTGGACGCGAAAAAGGCGGTGCCGGCCTGCAGGCCGGCGATGATCTGGGTGTCGATCATCTTCAGGTCGCGATTGAGCGAATTGAGAATCCAGCGGCGCCGGCGCTCGATCATCAGTCGCGACAGGCTCGTGCGGCCGAAGACGGTGCGCCGGTCCGTCACCCAGACATAGCCGCCCCAGAGCAGCGCGAACACGAAGAGTGCGATATAATCGACCAGAACCATGCGGCTCTTGTGGCATGCCCGCCTGAAAAAGCAATATGCTGCAAATCAGGGCCGATCTGCATGTCGCGCGCGTCCAACCGGATGTCGGTCGATCACCGCCAGGAGGGGGTGGCAATGCCCTATGGTCGGGGAAGAGGAATGCGCAGATCCGGCGCAGATCGGGGTTTCGATGTTTCTTTCGGTTTTCGACGTCTTCAAGATCGGCATCGGCCCATCGAGCTCCCACACCATGGGCCCGATGTCGGCGGCGAACCGGTTTCTGGACCTGATCCTGTCGCCGGACTGGCCGCGTCCGGCCGGTGCCGCCGTGGCTTCCATCACCGCAAGCCTGCACGGCTCGCTCGCTTTTACCGGCATCGGCCACGGCTCGGGCAGGGCGGTCGTGCTCGGGCTGATGGGCGAGCGTCCCGACAGCGTGGATCCCGACCGCATGGAGGCGATCATCGAGCGTGTCGAGCGGACCGGGGACATCACGCCGCCGGGGCATCCCGCTTACCGCTTCCAGCCGAAGATCGATCTGGTGTTCGACAAGAAGGTGCCGCTACCCGGCCATGCCAACGGCATGTCGTTCTCCGCCTTCGACAAGGACGGCCGCCTGCTCCTGAAACGGATCTACTATTCCATCGGCGGCGGCTTCGTGGTGACGGATACGGAACTCGAGGCGATGCGCACCTCCAAGACCAAGCCGGGTGGCGTCAAGGTGCCCTATCCCTTCGCCAGTGCGAAGCAGATGCTCGACATGGCGGCGCGGTCGGGCCTTTCGATCGCGCAGATGAAGCGCGCGAACGAGGAATGTTCGATGTCGCGCGAGGAGCTGGATGCCGGCCTCGACCGGATTTGGGCGGCGATGAAAAGCTGTATCGAGCGCGGGCTCGCACAGGAAGGCATTCTTCCGGGCGGGCTGAAAGTTCGCCGCCGCGCCGGGATGATCCATGACAAGCTGGAACAGGAGTGGCGCTCCAACAAGGTCAATCCGCTGCTCGCCAACGATTGGCTGAGCGTCTACGCGATGGCCGTCAACGAGGAGAATGCGGCCGGTGGCCGGGTCGTGACCTCGCCCACCAATGGCGCGGCCGGCGTCGTGCCGGCAACCATCCGCTACTACCTGCATTTTCACGAGGATGCGGATGACGACGGCATTCGCGATTATCTGCTGACCGCCGCCGCCATCGGCGGCATCATCAAGTTCAACGCCTCGATTTCCGGCGCCGAAGTCGGCTGTCAGGGCGAGGTGGGCTCCGCCTCGGCCATGGCCGCCGCCGGTCTCGCCGCCGTCATGGGCGCAACGCCGGAGCAGATCGAGAATGCCGCCGAAATCGCGCTGGAGCATCATCTGGGCATGACCTGCGATCCGGTGGGGGGGCTCGTGCAGGTGCCCTGCATCGAGCGCAACGCGCTTGGCGCCGTCAAGGCGGTCACCGCTGCGTCGCTCGCCCTGAAGGGTGACGGCAGCCATTTCGTGCCGCTGGATGCCTGCATCGAAACCATGCGCCAGACCGGTGTCGATATGCACGACAAGTACAAGGAGACCTCGACCGGTGGCCTCGCGGTCAATGTCGTCGAGTGCTGAGCGCGCGCGCCTCTTGACGCGGCTCCGGCAAGGGTGTTGAACGCGCCATCATGGCCTTGCATCTTCTCAAGCTTTGCGTCGGCGCGAATTCGATAGACGATCTGCGCGAATGGGTCGCCCACCGGGCGCTGAACGCGATGTCCGCCGGCCACGCGCCGCACTCCTTTCACACCACCCGCATGGTGCCGAAGCGGATGGAGGAACTGCTCGACGGCGGTTCCCTCTACTGGGTCATCAAGGGGCAGGTGCAGGCCCGCCAGCGCCTGCTCGACATCACCACGTTTACGGACGGCGAAGGCATCGGGCGCTGCAATCTTATCCTCGGTCCCGAGGTCATCGATACGGATTTCCAGCCGCGGCGCCCCTTCCAGGGCTGGCGCTACCTGACGGAAGCCGATGCGCCGCGCGATCTCGCCTCGGAGACGGCCGATATGCCGAGCGAGCTGCGCCGCGAACTGACCGAACTCGGCCTTCTCTGAACGACCTTGCCCGAACAGAAAGAGCCCGCCGGTGGGAAACCACGCGGCGGGCTCTTTCTGTTGGGTGCGAGCCTGAGCTTACTTGATCCGAAGCCGGACCGGGCGGCGCGAGGAGGGCGCCGTGACATGCAGGTGGATCGCGACGTCCGGCTGCGTCGAGCGCCAGGCCCGGGCGCCGTGGGTGAGAAGCATTCCCACCAGATCCTTGGTCTTCGACCGGGGCTTGGCCCCGAGTTCCGCAATCCGCATCGCCGCCTCGTGGAGCGGATGAAGGCCCCGGCGCGGCGCGCGGCGAACCTTGTTGTCGGGCACCAGCGGTGCTCCCGAGCCATTCTCATTCATCGACATGACTGACCCCGTTACGCAAAACAAATCCGAGGAGGAGGCCGGCGGAACTGAGAGGTGCCGGCGCTCGAAAGTTGGGGGAGGGTCGGCGGCGTCGCCGGCCCGCCCTTGAAGCGGTCGTCTTACTGGGCCGCAGCCCAGCAGGCGAAGCCCTTCTTCTTCAGCGCGGAGCAGGCGTTGATGGCCTTGTCCTGGCTGGAGAAGCCGCCGAAGCGGGCGCGGTAGAGCTGGCTGCTGCCACTGGAGACGGCGACGGTGAAGGGCTTTGCGGCCGACAGAGCCTTGCCGCCCTTTTCCTTGGCGTTGCCGAGAAGGGTCATGGCCTGGCCCTTGTCCGGCGTTGCGCCGATCTGGATGATCCAGCCGGAAGACGGTGCGACGACCTCGTCTTCGGTGACCGGCTCGGAGACCGTCTTGGCGACGGAGTTGGTCACCTGACGGTCGATGGTCGTGTTGGTGCCGAGGGCGGCAAGCTTCTGGCTCTGGGCTTCCAGCGTGTTGGGTTTGGCCGCGAGAACCGGGTTGGCACTGACCTTGGGCTCGGCGGCGTAGGCGACTTCGACGCTGCGGGTGGTCTCTTCGCTGTAGCGTGCGCCCGGCAGCGGGCCGCTGTTGGGAAGATTGAAGCTGCCGCCGGTGACGGCTGCGGTCGAGACGGGGCGCTGCTGCGCTTCCGAAAGGGTGGGCGCGTCCTGCGTTTCCGCAACGAGATTGCCGCTGCCGCTGCGCGAGGCTGCCGGCATGTACTTGGCAACGAGAGCCCGCATCTGGGCGTCGCGGGCGCCGCCCGACTTGCCGCCGAGCACGACGCCGACGATGCTGCGGCCATCGGCCTGGGCCGAGGTCACGAGATTGAAGCCGGCCGCGCGGGTGTAACCCGTCTTGATGCCGTCGACGCCGCGGACATTGCCGAGAAGCCGGTTATGGTTGCCGATGACCTGCTTGCCGAAGCGGAAGCTGCGGGTCGAGAAATAGCTGTAATACTGCGGAAAATGCTGACGGAGGGCCATGCCGAGCCGTGCCTGGTCGCGTGCCGTCGTCATCTGGTCGTCGTTCGGCAGGCCGTTGGCGTTGCGATAGGTGGTGCGCGTCATGCCGAGCGCACGGGCCTTGCTGGTCATGATCCGGGCGAAGCGGTCTTCCGAGCCACCGAGGAATTCGCCGAGCGCCGTTGCCGCGTCGTTGGCCGAGCGTGTGACGAGCGCCTGGATGGCCTGCTCGACGGTGATCGTCTGGCCGGAGCGCACGCCGAGCTTGGACGGCGGTTCGGCGGAGGCCTTCTTCGTGAAGGGGACGGGTGTGTCCTTGCGGACCTTGCCGGCTTCCAGCGCTTCGAAGGTGAGGTAGAGGGTCATCATCTTCGTCAGCGATGCGGGATAGCGCAGGCTATCGGCATCCTCGCTGTAGAGCACCTTGCCGGTTTTCGCATCGACGACGATGCCGGCATAATTGGCTGCCAGGGCAGGTGCTGCGAAAACACAGACCGCCACGACGGAGGCAACGATCATACGTGAAGCCGCTTTGAAGAATGGGGTCGGCTGACGCTCGGTGGAACCGTTCAATGTTGGCATGGACACTACGCTTCTCTTCATTCTCAGATCAAAAATTGTCGTCCGGGCATCGCCCCCCTTCGGACGACCGTTCCCCAGACTTTATCCTGACAGCGTTACCAATCGGTTTATGATGAAGGATTGGTTTCGAAATCGGGACAGGCCCGCGCGGCCGCGCCGATCCTCGTCAGCGAACCAGCTTCGCCTCCACGAAGCGAAGAACGGCCTCGTCGATGGCGCGCCATTGTGGCAGCAATTGGCTGGAGAACCGGTAAAGCACCACGAGGTCCTGTCCCGCGTGAACGTCGCGCTGGCAGTCCGCACTGGTCGCAAGCTCAGGCCGCTCCGGCAGAAGACAGCGGATGCCATAGTCTGGAGCGGCCTGGGCGGTGCCGGCGGGGCCGGTGAAGAAGATCTCGGCGCCATAGCCGGAGCCGGCCTTCATGCTGTGTGCCGTGAGGCCTGCGGGCCCCGCGGAGGGGTCTCCCTCGAAGAGATGGCTGTAGATCGGCGCGATCCTGCCGGACATATCGCGCGACATGGTGCTCTGGGAGATCTGCAGGAAGATCAGACCGTCCGTCCGCGTGACGTCGTTGAAACGGCTCCGCGTCTCGTCGCTATAGCCCTGCATTTCCGGCCACGTCGCATAGAGATCGACACGTTCGGCGGCACCCGTCTGGCGTTGCTCGGCAAAGCGGATGTGGTTGGAAGGAAGGCGCAGGTGATCGGTGCCGATCACGATATTGTTGTCGTCGGTGCTGGTGGTGTTGCCGCCCAGCGCGAGCGTTGTGCCGATGCGTTCGCCGCCGACACAGATCGCCACCGTCAGGCTGGCGAGCAGGCCGAGCATCAGGCCGGCGCGCAGCAGAAGGCGCGAGCCCGGATGCCCGAGGCTCGGGCCGGATCCACCGGATGTCGCAGCGAACTCTGATGAAGTGGTCATCCGATCGTCCCAGCATCCCTCCCGGCGCGGCGCGCGCCTGTGTCGTGCCGACACGGGATCGACCGCCACAGGATCGATGGGCACGGATGAACGAACCGCAAATCGATACCCGTTCAGGCTGGGGCAAGAAGGTTAATTTTTCGTCAATCGCGTGTCCCGCGGACCGGGCATGAAAAAGGCCGGCTCCGGGGACAGCGGAGCCGGCCTGTAGGGCCGCTGGTGACGGGGATCACCGTGCAGGCCCAAACGCGGGGTCGTCGTTCACTCGTCGTCGCGGGTTGGCTGCCGCTACTGGGTGCGGACGCTGCCAACCGCCACGGCGCGGCCGTCCTGAAGCTTGACCCACCGGCCGGCATGGTCCACTGACTGGCGCTTGAGGTAGGTGTACTCGGTGTCCGACCAGATCAGCACCTTGCTGCGCATGTTGTCGAGAATGAAGTCGCCACGGTCCGTGCGCACGGTCAGCACGGCATGACCATCGCCATTCGGCTGGAGGACGACGGTGATCAAAAGGTTGCCCGGCGCGATGCCGGCCTGCATCAGTTCGCGACGCTTCAGGAGAACGTAATCCTCGCAGTCGCCGACGGTGTCCGGGTAGGCCCAGTGCTCTTCGACACCGTAGATTTCCTTGTCCGTCATCGGCGTAATCTGCTCGTTCACGTCGTAGTTGACCTCCAGAATGGTCTTCCAGGTCTCGCGCGTCAGTGTCAGCGGTTCGGCCTTGGTCGGGTTGGCACGGCATTCGTCCGGAGCCGTGCGGCAGAATTCATAATGGCCGACCGGAGGATTGGTCGGGCCCTCGGTTTCCATGTTGGCTGGGAATGCGAATGCGGAGGTCGCCAGGGCGAGAGTGCCGAGTGCGCCGAAGATGCCTGCTTTGAAGCTTTTTGCTTTTGTCATTGTCCGTGTCCCCGTTACAGGCACAGAATGACACCGACACTTTGACCTCCGCCGAAAATTCGAAGTAAAACAAAGTACAAATACGGATCAACTCAATATAAAATACGCGGAAAATTGTCGCTGTATTTGACGCGTGTTTGATGAAATGTCGTCGAAAATTTGACCGATCCCGGTAAGAAGATGCCTGCGGAAAATCGATAAGTAGAGGATCGGATTGAGAAAAATGGTAAATCGTGAGAGAGGTAGGGCGGTTCGGTATCGCGAGACGATGTAGCGAAAGTGCGTGCTTTCCGACAAAGGTGCTTGTCCAGTAACGGGAGACCGGACGCTTTTTTGTTCATGATCTGGTTAGGATAATCTGCAAAGGCCTTTTTCGCCTTTGCCAGGGGAGATCATCCGCGCCGGTTGGGCAAGGCCCGCATCACGCGTCGGGTCACGCCGTTCGACAGCCCGCGCGAGCTTGCAGCGCGCGCGGGTCGAATGCGTGCGCGACGACGACGGACGACGCCCTTGGGATGTCGATGAAAGAACGGATCAGAGAAATTCGCGCAGCGTATCGCGGGATTGGACGCCTAGGAACTCGATGGCGACGCCTTCCTGGAAGTGACGCACGATGCGTCCGCGCATGTTGCCGAGCAGCATGGGCGTGCCGAGGTCGAAGCGGAATTCCGTATCCACGGCGGCACCGGAGAGCGAAAGGTCGATGATGCGGCAGGCGTAGCGCGAGCCGTCTTCGAGCGTGATTTCCGTGTGGGTCTTGCGCGGTGCCAGACGGTCGTGGCGTCGGTCTTCCGGCAGGCCGAGTTCGTGCTTGTTGGCGATCCAGGTCAGCTGGGCCGCAAGCTTGTCGCGCTTGCGCTCGGTCGCGTTGATGCGGACCGTGAAGGAGCCGTCGGCCAGCCGCGAGACCAGGCCCTCGATGCGCCCGACATGATCGACATAGGCGATCACGCGCTCGCCGATCCGCGGGCGGGCGGTGGTGGCGAGGAAGACGTCGCCGGGCGACATTTCCGTTGCGATGCAGTCAAACTCGTCGTGACTGGCCAGCATCAGGCGGCCGCTGAGGTTCACGGTGACGCGCTGGAACGAGCCTTCATCATGCGGCTTGGATGCCGCGGATCGAGATTGGTTGAAATTGAACATCGCGACGCGCCCATGGACCTTGCGTCATCACGAATACTAGACACGGGTTAATAGAGTCTTCGAATACAACCTTATCGGCCCTTGCCGCCATCCATGACAGAGAGGTGCATGACCCGTGCGATCACCTGCCGGAGAGCCGAATCGCGTGTCTGCGAGGCAAAGCTCCGCACCACCGCGGCACGGGCCGCGACCTCGGTCACCGGCGCATCCCGATCCGGATAGGCGACGTGATCGAGCGAGAGGAAGGGCAGGGGATGCGCACCGATCCAGACCGGTCGCGAGAGGGGGGTCAGCGAGCCGAAGACGCGGTCGTTGCGGCCGTCGCGCGAGCGAAGCGGCAGAAGGACCAGTTCCACGGCCAGCTGTTCGCCGTGCGACGTGGTGCCCGACGCGGCAATGACCGCGGGCTCCCCGGCAAGCATGACCCGACGCGTGACGGTGGACAGGTCCTCCATGTCGGAGGCGGACCAGAGACTGTCGAGCCGCGCACCGCGCAGTTCGCGGACGAACAGCGAGCAGAGGCGCGTGCCCGCGAGGCGAAAGCGAGGGGATGCCACGCGGCCATGGGTGGCCTCGGCCTCCTCGAGGATGAAGACATCCGGCAGGGCATGGCGAATCGCACCCGGATCGAGCTGATCCCGGCAGGGAACGCGACCATTGCTGCGAAGGCTCTGCCAGTACCGGAAAATGTCGGCGGATGTGCGCGTCTTCATGTCGTTCGTCCCGCTTTGGTGCACAGGCGTCCCGCATCGGAGCGATGGAGGACCACTTGGCGCTTTGCAGAGAGAGCCTCGCAAATCCCGTGCCACAGAGGGTGTTAAGGATAATGGACCGTTTCGATCGAAGTCTTCTAAAGGGTCAAGAGACGGTGCCATCGCCGGACGAAGCGTCCCTTTTCGGACGCAGCCGGCCGCAGGCGCGCCGAGTCCTTGCCAGCTGCAACCGGGCAGGAGATAAACGCCGCTCGCATCCGACGATCGAAAGCCCATGCCCATGACCGACCCAGACAAGGTGCCACAGCCCGGCACGCCGCGACATTCCGACGTTCCCACCCCTGACGGTCGCGCAACCGATCAAGGAGAGACGGCCGATCCCGCGGTGCAGCCGGACCGTCCGGACGACTCCGGCTACGATTCGGCGACAACCGTGCGCGAGCCGGCCTTCAACCTGCCATCGAGCCTCGTCTGGATCCTCACGGTTCTCGTCATCATCCACGCCGTGCGCATGTATCTGCTCTCCGTCGAGATCGATGATGAGCTGATTTTCAACTTCGCCTTCCTGCCCGCCCGCTACGACCACCCGCTGGCGGATCAGGGCCTCGCATGGCTCTGGACGCCCATCACCTATTCCTTCCTGCACGGGTCGTGGGAGCACCTCATCTTCAATGCCTTCTGGATGCTGGCCTTCGGCGCACCGGTCGTTCGTCGCATCGGCGCCGGCAGGTTGGCGATCTTCTGGTGTCTGTCCGCCATCGCGGCCGTCGGGCTGCACCTTGCGCTTCACTGGGGCGACATGACGGTCGTCATCGGTGCGTCCGGCGTCGTCGCCGGCCTGATGGGGGCCGCCGCGCGGTTCGTCTTCTCCCCCAGCGGCCGCATCAGCCGCCAGTTCGCCCATCGCAATCCGCGGCTCAGCATGGGTGAGGCGCTGTCCAACCGATCCGTTCTCTTCTTTGCCGGCGTCTGGTTTGCCACCAACCTTCTGATCGGGCTTGGCCTGTTCACGGTGGATGGCGGGGCCGGCATTGCCTGGGAAGCCCATATCGGCGGCTTTCTCTTCGGCTTCCTGTTCTTCGGCCTGATCGATCCGCCGACCGAATTCGGCGCGCGCATGCAGGAGGAATGACAGCCCGATCTGGAGATTTCGGCTTCCCGCATTTCCGTTTTCGCGGCAAATGCGGTATTCTCCGCCTGCGTCAAACTGTCTCAGGCGCATCGGAAACGGGAGGTTTCGAATGACGGTGAAGAGGATACTGGACGAGAAGGGCCGCAAGGTCGTGACCATCGCACCGGAGATGGCGGTGCGAGAAGCAGCCGCGCTTCTTGCGGAACACCGGATCGGGGCCATCGTCGTGCTCGACGACCGGCAGGCGATCACCGGCCTGCTTGCAGAGCGCGACGTGGTGGCGGCCATCGCGCGGTACGGCGCGGAATGCCTCGACCGGACAGTCGCGGAGGTCATGTGCCGGGATGTGCATACCTGCACGGAGGACATGGAGATCGAGGCCGTCATGGAGATCATGAACAGTCGCCGCGCCCGCCACCTGCCCGTCGCCCGCAACGGCCGCCTCGTCGGCATCGTCTCGATCGGCGACGCGGTGCGCAGCCATATCCGCGCGATCGAGCATGAGACCCGCGAGATCAAGGCCTATATCGCTGGCTGAAGCCCTACACGGGAGGCCGTCGCGCGATCAGCGCAGCACGGTGTCCTGCAGGCGCTTGAGCTCCGTCAGCCGGTTCCTGGTCTCGACATAGCCGCGGTCGATCGCTTCGCCGGCACGGTGGAACTCCGACAGGCCGATATCGCTGAGCTTCGGATGCAGCGACAGGTCCGGCGGATCGCCGGCGAGCTTTGCCCGCGAGATGCGGTCCTGAATGACGTTGAAGGCCTGGACCATGACGCTGGTCATGCCGAGGCGCGCGACGGGCGTGGCGGTCTGCTGGGGCTCGGGATGGGCGGCAGGATTGCCGGCCCGCAGCTTGATGACGGCCGAGCGGCCGTAGAGGTCATACTGCAGATTGACGGCCACAACGAGTGGCTGTTCGTAAGCGCGGCAGACCGACACCGGAACCGGATTGACCAGCGCCCCATCGACCAGCATGCGGCCGTTGCAGCGAATGGGCTCGAAAATGCCGGGCAGGGCATAGGAGGCCCGCAACGCCGTGATCAGCGATCCCTCCGCCAGCCAGACCTCGTGACCGGACTTGATGTCGGTGGCGATGGCCACGAACGGGCGACCGAGATTTTCGATCAGAACGTCGTCGAGATGCTCCTGCATGCGCTTGGTCAGCCGCAGCCCGCCGAAGAGTCCGCCGCCGCCGATGGCCAGATCCAGGAGGCCGGCAATGCGGCGCATGGTCAGGGATCGGGCGAAGGCCTCCAGTTCGTCGAGCTTGCCCGCGAGATAGCAGCCGCCGACCAGCGCGCCGATCGAGGTGCCCGCGATCATGCCGACGGGAATGCCTTCCTCGTCCAGCGCGCGCAGCACGCCGATATGGGCCCAACCGCGGGCAGCGCCGCCACCCAGCGCGAGCGCAATCCGTGTCTTTTCCGGAGCGACGGTCAAAGCCTTGCCGATTCCTTCCTGCTGGTGGCGGACAGGCGCGCTGCCCAAGCCGTCATGCGGTGCAGGATTTTCCGCACCCGTTCCGTGTCGTGAGAATGTCCAGTTCAGCATGGGGCACCTGTCCACCAATACGGCCGAGCCTCGACGGAAGATCTGGGCCTTTTATGCCGACATTAGAGCGCCAACAGCGTTGAAACTTCGTTTAACACGGCAGCGCCTGTCTCAAATAAAAGCAGATGCTCATTTTTTATCGTAGACCGCGTCCGGATCGAAATGCCGGACATCGTCGCGGATCGTGAGCTTGACCGCGCCGTCCGCAATGTCCACGGAGCGGTAGAAGCACGAGCGCCGGCCGGTGTGGCATGTCGCATCGTGGCCCGCGACCGTGACCCTCAGCCAGACGGCATCCTGATCGCAGTCCGTCCGCAGTTCGACCACCGTCTGGAGATTGCCCGATGTTTCGCCCTTCTTCCAGAGCGCCTTGCGGGAGCGGCTGTAGTAATGCGCGACGCCGGTCTCGACGGTGAGCGCCAGGGCTTCGGCGTTCATATGCGCCACCATCAGCAACATTCCGTCTTGCGCATCCGTCACGACGGCCGTGACCAGCCCATGCGAATCGAACCGCGGCGTGAAGGCAAGGCCTTCCTCGACCTTTGCATGATCGGACGACGGCTGGGCAAAAACGAGAGGCATCAAGGGAACTCCGGCTGGATCGAGCGGTCGCGTCACAGGGGAAGACGCGTTACCCCGCGGATTTTACAGCCTGCCAACGCGCGCGACAATGCCGCTCTCAGACGGCGGGATCAAACGACGAGAAGGCCGGCACGCAGCGCGTCGCCGGCCTTCTCGTCGGTCTGTATCACGAAAGGATTAGCGAAACCCGCGAACCATCGACATGAAGCGGGCCTGCTCGGCGGCGTCCGTCTTAAACGCGCCGGTGAAGGTCGTGGTCAGCGTGGTCGAACCCTGCTTCAGCACGCCGCGCATGGCCATGCACATATGCTCGGCCTCGATCATTACGGCAACGCCCCGCGGGCGGAGCGTTTCGGCGATCGCACCGGCGATCTGCGCCGTCATGGTTTCCTGCGTCTGCAGCCGGCGCCCGAAAATATCGACGACCCGGGCGATCTTGGAGAGACCGAGAACGCGGCCTTCCGGCAGGTAGGCGACATGCGCGTGGCCGACGACCGGCAGCATGTGATGTTCGCAATGGGAGTGAAAGGGAATGTCCTTCACCAGCACGATATCGTCGAAGCCGGCGACCTCTTCGAAGGTGCGGCCCAGCACGTCCTCAGCCGCCAGATCATAACCGGAGAAGAGTTCCTTATAGGCTTTCACCACACGCGTCGGGGTATCGATCAGGCCTTCGCGCTGCGGATCGTCGCCGGCCCAACGCAGGAGAACGCGAACGGCGTCCTCGGCTTCCTTCTGCGACGGCCGACCGTCGACGTCCGTTTGCGACGGAAAATTCTTCACGATGGCATCCATGATGGCCTCTGCTGCGTGGCGCGTAGCTTGACGTTGATCGTTACGGACAACTCGCCACTCACCGGTAGCCTGGACGTCTCGTCAGGCTTCGGCTGCCATTGGCGGGCTCCGGGGCTTTGCGGAAAGAGAGGTCAAGGCTCTCTCCCGTTCGGCACGGTTCCCCAAACAACAGGCGACAGCGGGCGTCTGTGCCCTGTCGCCTTTTCCGTCGCTACCATATAATATATGGCAAGGTGTGTAAAAGAGCCGGACGCGACGCCCTGGTTCTTTTTTCCGCTCTGGTGGAGAAAATCCTCCGCCTGCTTCTTATATCCACGCGAAATCATATCGATTGCCCGTTCCACCTACGGACGGACATGCCAGCGGGATGGCCGTATCATGGATGACATCTACAACAGCCGCATTCTCGAATTTGCCGGAAACATCCCGCGCAGCGGACGCCTCGATCCGGCGGATGCCGAGGCCGCCGCGCATTCCAAGCTTTGCGGCTCCAAGGTCAAGGTGACCATCCGCATGGCTGACGGTCACATCACGGATTTCGCCCATGACGTCAAAGCCTGTGCGCTCGGGCAGGCGTCCTCCTCGATCATGGCGCGCAACATCGTGGGCGCGAGCGTGGAGGAGGTGCGGACGGCGCGCGAGGCGATGCTGGCCATGCTGAAGGCCGATGGCGAGGGGCCGGACGGCCGGTTTGCCGACATGCGCATCCTGCGCCCGGTCAAGGATTACAAGGCCCGCCACGCCTCGACCATGCTCACCTTCGACGCCGTCGTGGACGCGATCGGACAGGTCGAAGCCGCCCGCTTGGCATCGCCGGAGCTTCAGAAGGCGAACGTCTGACGATGTGCGACGGCAAGCCCGATTGCGGCCACGAGGCCGGAAAGCCGGGCCCCTATCGCGGTCGCAACTGGCGGGGGCCGTTCCCACGGACACCGGGGCGCCTTGCCGGCATGGGGCTGATCCGCCTTTACCAGCTGACGCTGTCGAGCTTCATCGGTCATGGCTGCCGCCACATCCCGACCTGCTCGGAATATGGCTATGAGGCGATTGCCCGACACGGCCTCTGGCCCGGCGGCTGGATGACGCTCTACCGGATCGCCCGTTGCGGCCCCGGCGGCACGGGCGGGCTCGATCCGGTGCCGCCGCATCTGGCCGGCAGGCTTCGCTGGCTGGCGCCCTGGCGTCGCCCTTCCTGACGGTTGCGGCCAATCCGGCCTCTTTCCACATCCGGCAAATGCCTTTATACCGCGCGCGTCCATACAGAAGACCGGGTGCATCTGCGTGCCGGCCGGACCCGGTCTCATTCATCGCATTCCCCACCCGCATTCGTTGGCGGGACTGGATAGGAGAAACAGCATGTCCGTCGCCCTTACTTTCCCCGATGGCTCCATTCGCGAATTCGCGCCCGGCACGACCGGCCGCGAGGTCGCCGAGTCGATTTCCAAGTCGCTGGCCAAGAAGGCCGTCGCCATCGCGCTCGACGGCGAGCTGCGCGACCTGTCCGATCCGGTCGAGAATGGCCGCCTCGAGATCGTCACCCGCGACGACCCGCGCGCGCTGGAGCTGATCCGTCACGATGCCGCCCACGTCATGGCCGAAGCCGTGCAGGAGCTTTGGCCCGGCACGCAGGTCACGATCGGACCGGTCATCGAGAACGGCTTCTATTACGACTTCGCAAAGGCCGAACCTTTCACGCCCGACGATCTCCCGAAAATCGAAAAGCGCATGAAGGAGATCATTCAGCGCAACAGGCCCTTCACCAAGGAAGTCTGGCCGCGCGACAAGGCCCGTCAGGTCTTCGCCGACAAGGGCGAAGCCTACAAGGTTGAGCTGGTCGATGCGATTGCCGAGGGGCAGGACCTCAAGATCTACTATCAGGGCGACTGGTTCGACCTCTGCCGCGGGCCGCATATGGCATCCACGGGCCAGATCGGCACGGCCTTCAAGCTGATGAAGGTGGCCGGAGCCTACTGGCGCGGCGACAGCAACAATCCGATGCTGACCCGCATCTACGGTACGGCCTGGCACACACAGGAAGACCTCGACCACTATCTGAACGTTCTCGCCGAAGCCGAGAAGCGCGACCACCGCAAGCTCGGCCGCGAAATGGACCTGTTCCATTTTCAGGAAGAGGGACCGGGCGTCGTCTTCTGGCATGGCAAGGGCTGGCGCATCTTTCAGACCCTCGTCGCCTATATGCGCCGTCGTCTCGCCGGCACCTATCAGGAGGTCAACGCCCCGCAGGTGCTGGACAAGTCGCTGTGGGAGACCTCGGGCCACTGGGGATGGTATCGCGACAATATGTTCAAGGTGACGGTCGCCGGCGACGATACGGATGACGATCGCGTCTTTGCGCTGAAGCCGATGAACTGCCCGGGCCACGTGCAGATCTTCAAGCATGGTCTGAAGTCCTACCGTGAACTGCCCATCAGGCTTGCGGAATTCGGCAACGTCCACCGCTACGAGCCTTCGGGCGCGCTGCATGGGCTGATGCGCGTGCGCGGCTTCACGCAGGACGACGCCCATGTCTTCTGCACCGACGAGCAGATGGCCGCCGAATGCCTGCGCATCAACGACCTGATCCTCTCGGTCTATGAGGATTTCGGCTTCGACGAGGTCGTGGTCAAGCTTTCCACGCGCCCGGAAAAGCGCGTCGGTTCCGACGAACTCTGGGATCGCGCCGAAAGCGTGATGATGGATGTGCTGAAGACCATCGAGGCGCAGTCGGAAGGCCGCATCAAGACCGGCATCCTGCCGGGCGAGGGCGCTTTCTACGGTCCGAAGTTCGAATATACGCTGAAGGACGCCATCGGCCGTGAGTGGCAGTGCGGCACGACGCAGGTCGACTTCAACCTGCCGGAACGCTTTGGCGCCTTCTACATCGACAGCAATTCGGAAAAGACGAAACCCGTCATGATCCACCGCGCCATCTGTGGCTCGATGGAGCGGTTCCTCGGCATTCTCATCGAGAACTTCGCCGGCCACATGCCGCTGTGGGTTTCGCCGCTGCAGATCGTCGTTGCCACCATCACGTCGGAGGCCGATGCCTATGGCGAGGAAGTGGCCGAGCTCCTGCGCGAGGCGGGCCTCACGGTCGAGACCGACTTCCGCAACGAGAAGATCAACTACAAGGTCCGCGAACACTCGGTGACCAAGGTGCCGGTCATCATCGTCTGCGGCAAGCGCGAAGCCGAAGAGCGCACGGTCAATATCCGCCGCCTCGGCAGCCAGGCCCAGACGCCGATGACGCTCGATGAGGCGATCGCAAGCCTCGTGGACGAAGCGACACCGCCCGACCTTCGCCGCAAGGCGGAGGCCAGGAAGGCCCGCGCCGCCGCCGCGGTCTGAGCGTCTCGACGGACAGTGAACGAAAAGCCGGGCCTCAAGGTCCGGCTTTTCGCGTTCGGCGAAGGGGGGGAAATGTCCGGTTCGCCCGCGCTCGGCTCAATCCTGAGCGTTGGCGGGCGCGGCAGCGGCGGACTCGGCGCCGGGTTGCGCTGCCGTGTTCGACAGCAGCACCTCGACATCGGCATTCACGCCTGCCGTCACGGTGAAGTCGCGCTGGTAGATCTTCTCGTTGTTGCGCGCCACGGCGCTATAGTCGCCTTCGGCCAGGACGAGCGTGGGGAAGGCCCCCACGCTTTCGCTGACCACGTCGCCGGATGCCGTGAGAATCGACCATGCGGTGTCGGCAATGGCCTCGCCGCCCGGCTCGGCCACCAGTTTCAAGGTCAGTTTCGCTGCCCGATGCTGGATCGTCGCTTCGGTGAGCTTGCCGGCTTCGACCTGGATATCGGCCCGGATGACCGCATTGACGGAGCCGTAGTTCGACACGACGTGGTAGGTGCCGGTGTTCAGGCGCACGACGGTGTTGGGTTTCACGTCCGCAACCACAAGCGCCCGCTCGCCGTCTTCCTTCACGTCGGAGGAAAAGATCGAGAAGGAAAGCTCGCCCTGGGGGATCCGCACGTCGGCGCCGGAGACGGCGTTGAGCGTGACGCCGCCAGCGTCGAGCACCAGCACCTGCCGTTCGAAGGTTCCGGTGTCCGCGACGCGGATCTTGCGCGTGGCGCCCGCACGTCCGAAGGCGACATTGACGAAATACTCGCCCGGCACCAGCTGGAACGCGGCCGAGCCGCCCTGCGACGTCGCCACCAGTGGCAGCTTGCCGTCCGAGCCGGGGATCGGGCTGAACACGCGCCACGTCAGACCCTGCTCCACGGCGCCGCCCTTGTCCTTCAGAAGCGCCTCCAACCGCACGTCGTGGGTGGTCGGTCCATGCGCGGCCTCGCTCGGAATGACCGGGCTGAAACTGTTCAGCTTGGGCATCTTCGGCGGCGCCGAGATCGACGGAAAGCTCTTGAAAGGGTCGTCCTGCACCGTCTGCGCCCATGCCTTGCTGCTCAGGCCGCCCGCCATGCCGAAGACGATTAGGGCAGCAAGCGCCACGCCCGGACGCGGATCCAGGGGCAGGCGGATAAGAAGAGCCGGGTGACGCATGATACGGTTGACTTCCTGACGAGGTGGCTCCACTTGAGACGCCGGTATGGCGAATTCGTGGCTACCGGCAATGGACCTCTCCTGCGGCAACCTACTGCATAATGTGCAGGACCGGTACAGGGTTGCGCAAGGTTAAAGCATCTCCGCTGTGCATATCGGTCTGCGGCGCCACGCCCCGGCATTCGTGCCAAGCCATTCCGGCCGGCGGACGACGTCGGCAGAAGACGACATTCCGGCACGCGACGGCATCCGTCGCAGGGCCGCTTCCGTGAAAGTGACCGATATGACGACGGCTCCCGGCCTCAAGGACTACCTCGCAACGCGCCGCTCCATCCCCGCTTTCCAGATGTGCGAACCCGGCCCCGGACAGGCGGAGATCGAGGAGATGCTGACGCTCGCCTCCCGCGTTCCCGACCATGGCAAGCTCGCCCCCTGGCGCTTCATCGTCTATCGCGGCGACGAGCGCGCCCGCATCAGCGCGGAACTCGCCCGGCTGGCGCTCGAAGCCAAGCCCGATCTCTCCGAGGAGATGATCAAGGTCGAGAACACGCGGCTGACCCGCGCGCCGGTCGTCATCGCCGTCGTCAGCACGGCAGCGCCGCATGCCAAGGTGCCGGAATGGGAGCAGATCATGTCGGCGGGTGCCGTCTGCCTCAACCTGCTGATGGCCGCCAATGCGCTCGGCTTCTGCTCGAACTGGCTGAGCGAGTGGTTCGCATTCGATCAGCGCGCCTTTCCGGTTCTCGGCATTCGGGACAGCGAGAAGGTTGCGGGCTTCATCCATATCGGCTCGCCGCAGGTCCCGCCGACGGAGCGTCCGCGTCCGGCGCTTTCCGACATCGTCACCTGGGTCGGCCGCGACGCATAAGGGATTTCCGATGTTCTACAGCACCGACACGAACGCCCACGGCCTGCCGCACGATCCGTTCAAGGCCATCGTCTCGCCGCGGCCGATCGGCTGGATCGGCACGCGGGCGAAGGATGGCAGCCTCAATCTCGCGCCTTACTCCTTCTTCAACGCCATCTGCGATGTGCCGAAGATGGTGATGTTCTCGTCTTCGGGATGGAAGGACACGGTGCGCAACATCGAAGACACCGGCGTCTTCACCGCCAGCTTCGTCAGCCGCGATCTCATCGACCCCATGAACCGCTCCTCGGCCCCCTTGCCGCACGGGGAGAGCGAGTTCGCCGCCGCAGGCCTGACGCCGGTCGATGGAAACCTCGTCGAGGCGCCGTTCGTCGGGGAAGCCTACGCCGCGCTCGAGTGCCGCATGACGGAGTTGTTCCGGCCGAAGGCGCTCTCCGGCGAGCCGGCCGAAAACTATGTTGTCATCGGGCAGGTGATCGGCATCCACATCCGCGAGGACGCCCTGCGCGACGGGCGTTTCGATATGGCGAAGGTGCGTCCCGTCGGCCGGCTCGGCTATATGGATTATGCCGACGCCGGCGATGTGTTCGAACTCATCCGCCCGACGCGCTGACCGGCACAGTCGGTCGGCTCCGTGGATGTCAGTTTGGACCGCTGACATCCCGAAGCGCGATCCATTGCGCTGCCGTTTGCACAAGCACGTTCCGAAACCCGTTTTCGCGCGCGGCATGGTGCAACCGCTTCAGCGCGTCCTCATCGGTTTCGCGCGACGGCAGGGACCAGAAGCAGGGCACGCCGGCGTCCGCAGCCTGGAGGACGGTGGTGGCACGCGCCAGGATGACGGCGGGAGAGGTGGACCGTACGGCCTCCGCCGGCAGTTCGAGCGCCGCGGCCAGCGCGTCCTCGTCCAGCACCAGCGCGATCAGCCGCGCCGACGCGCCGGACAGGCGTTCGGCCCCGAGGAAGCTGACCGGGGAAACACCGAAAGCGGCGACGATCGCAAAGCAGCCTTCCGCAAGTCCCGCTTCCGCCTCGATCACGCCCAGCGCGACGTCCGCCGCCTGCAGATCGGCGCGCCCTCGACAGTCTTGCAGCAGTATGCCGTGCGGGCGGACGGCCTCGACCACGGCGACGGCATCGTCCCGTTCGAGCATCTCAAGGCTGATCTCGAGGAGCAGACGCTGCGGCCGCGGTGCCGGGACAGGGTCGCCCGGACGTATCACGACGGCGAAGGCTGCTGGCGGCGGCGTATCGCCCGGGGCCAGTCGCACGAACGGGCCGGTTTCGCTGGCGTTAATCGACATGGTGAACCAATCTTAAACGTTTCGCATCTAACGTGACGACATCAGCATCTGTCCGGTTTGCGTAGTGGGGCGTCGGTGATCATACAAGCATTTCTTCGCTGGGTCGAAACCGCCAAGGCAACGGACCGCGCCCGCGCAGCCAGCGCCCTGGCGCGCGCCTATTGTGCGAAGGATGGCGACCGGATCGACCGGCATGCCGCCGACATGGCGATGACCTTTCTCCTCGACGATCCCTCGCCGAAGGTGCGTCTGGCGCTTGCCGAAGCGCTGGCCTCGACGCCGCAGGCCCCGCGTTCGATCATCTTGTCGCTGGCCGAAGACCAGCCGGAGATCGCCTTCGCCGTCGCCACCCGCTCCCCGGTCCTCTCCGACGACGACCTGATCGATCTCGCCGCACGCGGAACGCCCGAACTGCGCGCCTTCATCGCCTCGCGCCGAACGGTGTCCCGCACGGTTGCGGCCGCCATCAGCGAAATCGGCGGCGTGCCGGAGGTCGTGATCCTCCTCGAAAATCCCGCGACCGATCTCTCGCGCCGAACGCTGAAACGGCTTGCGGATCGTCACGGCGACGTCTGCGTCGTGCGCAACATGCTTCTGGAGCGCGAGGATCTGCCGGCGGATGCACGGCAGGTTCTGGTCGAGCATGTCGGCACCGCGCTCAACGGCACTGCCTTCCTGCAAGCCGTGATCGGCACCGAACGCCTGCAACGCGTGGCCCGCCAGGCTTGCGAAACCGCCGTCGTCGATATGGCCGGCGAGGTCGCGGACGTGGATATCAAGGCGCTGATCGGCGAGCTGCGCACGACCGGACGCCTGACGCCCGCACTGCTGGTCAACGCGCTCTGCCACGGCCGCATCGACTTCTTCGCCGCGGCCATCGTGGAACTGACCCATGTCGGAGAAAAGCGGGTGCGCTCCATTCTGTCGGACGGTCGCACGCAAGCGCTCCAGGCCCTGTTCGAATCGGGTGGTCTCGGCCGGGAGATCGCCGCGCTCTTTGCGGAAGCCATCCTGATCTGGCGGCGGGAACGGCGGCAGGGCAGCCACCTCCCGGCGGCGTCCATCGCCGCCGTCCTCGTCCACCGCCTCCGCCAGACGGCGGATGGCTCCGGCCTGTCGGAATGTGTGGAAAAGCTCGCCATCGCCGAGCAGCGGCGCTTCGCCCGCGACTACGCCCAACTGGCGGCGCGACAGGCGGCCTGACCTGCGCGAACGGCTCCCTGTCGCCTTAACCATGCTCTCCACCGAAGGCTTTTGTCCGGCAAAGAATTCCGATTGCCGGCTGGATACTGTAAGGCAGGGATCACGCCGGAAACGGCGGAGATGATTGCAGGCCAAGGAGAAGCTTATGTCCGAAACGAATCGGCGCGTCGTCGTCACCGGTGCGGGTGGGTTTCTCGGTCGCCACCTGACGCTCTCCCTCCTGCAACAGGATTTCTCTGTCCGTGGGACATTTCGTTCGGCCGTTCGGGGCAAGCAGGCGAAAATGGCCCTCGAGGAGCGGCAGGCGCAGCCCGTCGGAAAGCTCACCATCGCCCTTGCGGATCTCGAATCGGATGAGGGCTGGCCGGAGGCCCTGAAGGGCGCCGATGCCCTGTTCCACACAGCCTCGCCCTTTCCGGCGAAGACGCCGGACGATCCGCAGGACGTCATCCGCCCGGCCGTCGAAGGCACGCGGCGCGTGCTGCGGGCAGCAGCCGAGGCCGGCATTCGCCGCGTCGTGCTGACCTCGTCGATCGCCGCCGTCATGTATGGCGATGGCGTGGCCCCTTATGACGAACGGAACTGGACGGACGCGGACGGCAAGTTCGCCACCACCTACTACGCATCGAAGACGCTGGCAGAGCGCGCCGCCTGGGCCGAGGCCGAAACCCTGGGTCTCGACCTGACGGTGCTCTGCCCGGGCATGATTCTCGGCCCGATGATCGGAAAGACCGCTGCGACTTCGGTCGGCATCGTGCGCAATCTGTTGAACGGCCGCTATCCCGCCATGCCGAAGTTCACCGTGCCCGTCGTCGATGTCCGGGATGTCGCGGCGGCCCATGTTCTGGCGCTACAGACGGAGGCATCGATCGGCGAGCGGATCATCCTTGCCGGACAGTCGCTCAGCGTCGTGGAGATCGTCGCCATCCTGCGCGAGGCAATTCCCGAGCGAGCGGGGAAATTGCCGGGCATGACCGTTCCGAACTGGACGGCCAAAGCTGCGGCCTCCATGCATCCCGGCCTCGCGATGATCGTCAAGGAACTCGGACGCGACAACCGCGTGACCAGCGAGAAGGCACGACGGCTTCTCGGCTGGACGACCCGCCCGGAGCGCGAAACCGTCGCGGCAACCGCCGAGAGCCTGATTGCGGCCGGCCTGATCGTCTGACGGCAGGTCGTTGGCCGTTCGCGGCGTCGAGACAGCAGCCCGAAGGATGTCAGCGGGAGATTCGCGTCGCGACCCATGAATAGCCGTCACCCAGATAGTGAACGGGAACGGATATCGCGTGGCGGATCTTCTGCGTGTCCGGTAGGACGCCCCGGATCATCGCATATGCGCGCTGGGGCAGGGGCTGGCGCTCCGAAGCGGCCGCATCGGCCGGAAGAGGCGCGGCGGGCGGTGAAATCGTGGTGGGGGAGGACGTGGAGGCCTGCGGCGGTGCCGTCGGCGTAACGGTGCCACTCAGCGCCGCCGATGCGATCGGCGCATCCGCCGTCTTCTCGCACATGGCGACGATCACGGGATAGCTGGCCTTCGCGTAGGCGGGAAGCTTTCGCTGGGACTGGTCGTCGCAGGCCGCCACCGTCTCCCACGAGCCCTTGACCGTATCGACGTAATGGCACTGGCTGACACTGTCGTCACATCCGAGAATCGTCATCACGACGAGCGCTGCAGTCACCATGATCCGTCCGGTCTCCTGTTTCGTTCGCTATGGTAAACAGACCGTTGTTCGGAATTATGGCGCGAACCTCCGCGGGGCCGTCGATTTTCCTGCGGCGCAGGCGCCACGGACCGTGCCCTCTGGATCGCTGCCAGAATCGGTATAGAAACGGCTTGAGCCGTTTTCGCGGCGCTCCACCCCGCAGATTCTCTCTCTCAGGACATTACGCCAAGTGACTCTGGACATTCGCAAAGAAGCTCCGCGCCAACCCGGCGTCATCGATCTCCTCAACCAGTCCGACGTCTACGCCCAGTCGCTCTATCCGGCCGAGAGCAACCATCTGGTCGATCTCGAAACGCTGGAAAAGCCCGAGGTTTCGTTTCTTGTCGCCCGGCATGACGGCGCGATCATCGGCTGCTGCGCGCTGGTCGCGGCCGGTGACGGCAGCGGCGAGATCAAGCGGATGTTCGTCGATCCGAAGGCGCGCGGCATGCGCGCAGGGCGGGCTCTTCTCGACGCTATCGAGCAAACGGCGCGGGAGACCGGGCTGACCACGGTCCGGCTTGAAACCGGCATCTACCAGCCTGAAGCCATCAGCCTCTACCGCAAGGCGGGCTACCGCGACATCGAGCCGTTCGGCAGCTACCAGCCCGACCCGCTCAGTCTCTTCATGGAGAAGATCGTCGCCTGACCGATTGGGGCTGGCGCAACGGTGCCGATCAGATGTCGAGGTTTTCGGCGAAGACGGCACGTTCCTGAATGAAGCGGAAACGGGCTTCCGGCTTGGTGCCCATCAGATTGTCCACCGCGTCGCGCGTGCCCTCGAAGTCGACATCATCGATGGAGACCTTGAGGAGCGTGCGCTTTGCCGGATCCATCGTCGTCTCCTTCAACTGCGCCGGCATCATCTCGCCGAGGCCCTTGAACCGACCGATCTCGACCTTGCCGCGCCCGGTGAATTCCTTCTCCATCAACTCGACACGGTGGAGGTCGTCACGCGCATACAGCGTCCGCGTACCCTGCGTCATGCGGTAGAGCGGGGGCACAGCGAGATAGAGATGACCGCCGCGAATGAGTTCCGGCATCTCCTGATAGAAGAAGGTGATCAGCAGCGAGGCGATATGCGCGCCGTCCACGTCGGCATCGGTCATGACGATGACGCGGTCGTAGCGCAGGTCTTCCTGACGATACTTCGACCGCGTGCCGCAACCGAGCGCCTGCACGAGATCCGAGATCTGCTGGTTGGCGCCCAGCTTTTCACGGCCGGCGCTTGCCACGTTGAGGATCTTGCCGCGCAGCGGCAGGATCGCCTGGTTGGAGCGGTTGCGCGCCTGCTTGGCCGAGCCACCGGCCGAATCGCCTTCGACGATGAAGAGTTCGGCACCCAGCGCCGAATTCTGCGAGCAGTCGGCGAGCTTGCCGGGGAGGCGCAGCTTGCGCACCGCACTTTTGCGCGTGACTTCCTTTTCCTTGCGGCGGCGGACGCGCTCGTCGGCGCGCTCGATCACCCATTCGAGCAGCTTCGCCGCTTCCTGGGGATTGCCGGCCAGGAAGTGGTCGAACGGATCGCGAATCGCATTCTCGACGATTCGCTGTGCCTCGACGGTGGCGAGCTTGTCCTTGGTCTGGCCGACGAATTCCGGCTCGCGGATGAACACGGACAGCATGCCGGCGGCTGAAATCATCACATCGTCCGTGGTGACGATCGCCGCGCGCTTGTTCTGCGTCAGTTCCGCATAGGCCTTGAGGCCCTTGGTCAGCGCGATGCGCAGACCCGCTTCATGCGTCCCGCCCTCGGGCGTCGGAATGGTGTTGCAATAGGAGTGGACGACCGAATCGCCGCCGTACCAGGTGACAGCCCATTCGAGTGCGCCATGGCCGCCGGTCTTCTCGGTCTTGCCGGCGAAGATCTCGCGCGTTACGGTGAACTCGGAGCCCATGGTCGCCTTGAGATAATCCTTCAAGCCGCCTGGGAAGTGGAAAACCGCCTTGTCCGGCGTGTCCGTGCCCTCGACCAGTGCCGGATCGCACGACCAGCGGATCTCGACGCCCCCGAAGAGATAGGCCTTGGAGCGGGCCATGCGGAAGAGGCGTGCCGGCTCGAACTTGGCATGCGGCCCGAAGATCTCCGGGTCGGGGTGGAAGCGCACGCGTGTGCCGCGCCGGTTCTGTACGTCGCCCAACTCTTCCAAACCGCCTTGCGGAATACCGCGCGAAAAACGCTGGCGATAGAGGCGCCGGTTGCGTGCGACTTCCACTTCCAGCACGTCGGACAGTGCGTTGACGACGGACACGCCGACGCCGTGCAGACCGCCGGACGTTTCGTAGACCTTGCTGTCGAATTTGCCGCCGGCATGGAGCACGGTCATGATGACTTCAAGCGTCGATTTGCCCGGAAATTTCGGATGGTTCTCGACCGGAATGCCGCGACCGTTATCGGTCACCGCGAGGCATCCCTCCGCGTCGAGATGCACGTCGATGAAATTGGCGTGGCCGGCCACGGCCTCGTCCATCGAGTTGTCGATGACTTCGGCGAACAGATGGTGCAGCGCCTTTTCGTCCGTGCCGCCGATATACATGCCGGGGCGACGGCGGACCGGCTCGAGGCCCTCGAGAACTTCGATCGCAGACGCGTTGTAATCGCCCGTATCGGCCTTCAGCTGGGACGCAGGGGTCCCCGGAGCACGCGTGGCCGCTTTCGGTTCCTCCGCTTTCGCCGGCACGTCCGGTTTTGACTCCACGGACGTGCGGGCGGACGACGCCGGATCGGGCGTCTTCGGCTCGGCGGGTTTCCGGGGAGCGGGCGGAGTGTTTGCGAAAAGGTCGTTGCTGTCCGTCATCTGGTGCGTCAAACGTCTTTCGATGTGTCGGCTGATCCTGTAGGTCGGGCATCGCCTGTCCGTCGTCTGCCCGCCTCTTCATACAAGGGCCGGCCGCCCGGCGAAAGAGCCAAGGGCGCCAAAGAGATCAAAAAGGGAACAAGAGATGGCCCGGTCCACACTTTCTTTGCGGCACATCGCGGCGTCGAGTGCGCTTGCCCTCGTTTTCGCGTTCTCCATCGGCCTCACGCAGGTCCGCGCCGCGACGCTGGAGCCCTTCAAGGACGATCTCTTCGGATATGGCCGCATCCTGGAATCGCGCGACGATGGCAACTGGCTGACGATCGACTATGACGAGATGCGCGATATCAATGGCCGGGACGAAATTCCCGAACGGCGCGTCAAGCGGCCTTATGTGTCTCTCGGGGTCAAGCGCCAACAGGCGAACGAGACCGTCGATATCGGCGGGCGGGGTGTCGATGTGTTCCGGGTGGGCGCCGCGCAGAATGCCGCCTTCACCGTGATCTTCATCCATGGCCGTGGCGGCGACCGGCGGCTCGGCGCGAACGACTATTCCTTCGGCGGCAATTTCAATCGGCTGAAAAACCTCGCGGTCGAGAATGGCGGCGCCTATTACGCGCCGAGCGCCCGCTCCTTCGATACGGATGGCGCGGCGGATATTGTCGGCCTGATCGACGCTCTGGCGCGCCGGTCCCCCGGCAAGCCGATCATCCTCTCCTGTGCGTCCATGGGCAGCTTCCTCTGCTGGGGCGTGACGCGCAATGCGACGGCGGTCGGTCACCTCTCCGGGATGATGATCATGGGCGGGGCGACCGATCCCGACTTCGGCAAGAGCGCGGCTTTCGCTCGAAAGTTGCCGATGTTCTTCAGCCATGGCAGCGCGGATGGCACCTATAAAGCGGAGGATCAGGCGGCGCTCTACGGTCGTCTGAAGAAGGGCGGCTACCCCACCCGCTTCGTCCTGTTCCAGACGGGCACGCACGGAACGCCGGTGCGGATGACCGATTGGCGGGACGCTATCAACTGGATCCTGTCCCGCTGACCCCTGTCGCGCAGAAAGCCGCATCGGCTTTGCAAGGACGACCTGCGTGAGAGTGAACCGAACGCGTGCCGAGCGAAGCTGAAAGATCGCGGCACACGTGGGATGCAACCTGAACGATTTTCCGTTCATTAACCACCGATTGAAGTCCCACCCCGATCGACGACCGTGTTTGTCTTTCGGAAAGCAGAGCATGACACTCTCCCGGCAATCGAAAACCGGGAGTGCGATCATGGATGCGCGAACCGACACACGGCTTGTTCCGCTTTGCGTCGATTTGGATGGTACGCTTGTCGCAGCGGATACGCTGTGGGAAGGCGTCGCCGTCATCCTGTTCCGCAATCCGCTGATGCTGTTTGCGGTCGTTCTCTGGGCGTTGCGCGGCAAGGCGCATCTGAAGCACGAGGTGGCGGCACGCTCCGGACGCACGGGGGGCGACTGGCCTTATCGTCCCGAGGTCATGGAGCGGCTGCAGCAGGAACGGGCGTCCGGCCGCGATATCGTGCTCGTCACCGGTGCTGCCGAACGGGTGGCGCTGGACGTCGCAGCCCATGCCGGCATCTTCACGGACGTGCTGTATTCCTCGCCCACCCACAACCTGACGAGCCACCGCAAGCGCGAGGAGCTCGTTGCGCGCTATGGCGAGGCCGGGTTCGACTATATGGGCAACAGCCGTGACGACGTGGCCGTGTTCGATGCCGCCCGCACGGCCATTGTCGTCGCACCGGATCGGGCGGCGGAAGCCTGGCGGCGCCGGCATGGTGCCGAGCGTCTCGAAACCGGCACGATCGGCTTCAAGGACACGCTGAAATCCATTCGCGTCCATCAATGGGCGAAGAACATCCTGATCGCCGTGCCGATGGCGCTCGATCACGACATCTTCCAGTGGAACGCGCTGGTCAACACGGCCATCGCCTTCTTCGCCTTCAGCTTTCTCGCCTCGGCCGTGTACGTCATCAACGATATCTCGGACCTGACGAACGACCGGCGCCATCCGAAGAAGCGGTTCCGGCCGCTGGCAAGCGGTCGCATGTCCGTTCCCACCGGTCTCGCGCTTGCTGCGATCCTCCTCGTCGCGTCGGTCGCGCTGACGCTCACCATGCCGGTCGACTTCATTCTGACGCTCGGAATTTACCTCGTTATCACGACGGCTTACACGTTTTTCCTCAAGCGAAAACTGCTGGTCGATGTCTTCACGCTGGCAGGCCTCTACACCATCCGCATCGTCGCCGGCGCAACGGCGACCGGCACGGATCTTTCCTTCTGGCTTCTCGCCTTCTCGATCTTCTTCTTCCTCAGTCTGGCGCTCGTGAAGCGCTACGTCGAGCTGGACGAGCATGGCGGCGACGCCGGAACGCAGGTTCCCGGGCGCGGCTATCTGCAGGTCGATTTCGAGATGGTCGGGCAGGCGGGCGTGTCCTCGGCCTTTGCCTCCGCGCTCGTTCTGGCGCTCTACATTCACAGCGTCGAGATGCAGCAGATGTATAGCATGCCGGCCGCGCTCTGGCCGCTCTGCCCCCTGGTCCTCTACATGCTGCTGCGCATCTGGATGCTCGCTCGTCGCGGCGCGCTGCATGAGGATCCCGTCGTCTTCATCATGCGCGACTGGCGCAGTATCGCCACCATGGCCGCCGGCGGCGTGCTTGTGATGATCGGCGCGGTCGGTATTCAATGACGCGCGCGACCACACCACCGAGACCTGCGAATTTCGACAGCTGGGGTCGCATCGATACGCGCCCGCGCCGGGCCGTCAGCCCGGATGCCTTTGAGGACGAGATCGGTGCTGCGGCGCCGGGGGCCTACCTGCCGTTCGGCAACGGACGCTCCTATGGCGACAGTTGCCACAATGATCCGGGTCTGCTGATCGACAATCGTCGCCGCGGCCGCATTCACGGCTTCGATCCCGGCACCGGCATACTCTCCGCGGAAGCCGGCGTCACGCTGTCGGCCATTCTGGCGCGCGCCGTGCCGCACCGCTTTTTCCTGCCGGTCACCCCCGGCACTGCCCATGTCACGCTGGGCGGCGCGATCGCCAACGATGTGCATGGCAAGAACCACCACGCCCGCGGGACCTTCGGACATCATATCCGAAGGCTGACGCTGCTGCGCTCGGATGGCGGCGTTCTCACCTGCTCGCAGACCGAGAACCCGGAGATGTTCCGCGCCACCATCGGCGGCATGGGACTGACCGGCCTGATCCTCGATGTCGATCTGCAGATGATGAAGGTGCCCTCCGCACACATCCAGCAGCACGCCATCCGCTTCGACAGCCTCGACGCCTACTTCGAGATGATCGACCGCGTCGATGCCGAGCATGAATATTCCGTCGCCTGGATCGACCAGCTGGCAACGGGCCGCAAAGCGGGCAGGGGCATCCTGCTGGCCGGCGACCATGCCGACGCATCCTGCGAATTTCCCGATCTGCCGCGCGGACGCACGCTCGGCATCCCCGTGACACCGCCTTTCAGCCTTCTGAACCGCCTGACGCTGCGGGCCTTCAATGCCGCCTATATCCGCAAGGCCAAAGCCGGCGAGACGGTCGAGACGGTGAAATGGTCCGGCTATTTCTATCCCCTCGATGCGATCAGGAACTGGAACCGCCTCTACGGCCCCAAGGGCCTCTACCAGCACCAGAGCGTCTATCCCGCCGAGGTGGCGCCTGCCGTCACCGCGCGGCTGATGGAAACCGCACGCGATGCCGGACATGGGTCCTTCCTGACGGTCCTCAAGCGCTTCGGCGAGCACCGTTCGCGCGGACTGTTCTCCTTCCCGCGCCCCGGCTTCACGCTCACGCTCGATGTCGCCAACCAGGGCGAGGGCACGCTGAAATTGCTCGACGCGCTCGACCGGATCGTCGTCTCGGCGGGCGGGGCGGTCAATCCTTACAAGGACGCGCGGATGAGCCCGCAGACCTTCGCGGCGTCCTTCCCCGAATGGCGAAAGCTCGAGGCGATGCGGGATCCCGCGATGATGTCCGACTTCTGGCGACGCACGGCGATGGCACTCTGAACCGCGAGATAGAATCAATTTTAATAAAAGAAATCAGCAAGTTTCACCGAATAGTGGACTCTCCCCCGTAAGGTGGGTTCCACGGAGTTACAAGCCCGGAGAGGGTGCCCGAAAAGGGAGTACGACATGAAATATCTGGCCTTCATACTGTTTACCGTGCTGACCAATGCGGCGGCACAGCTGATGCTGAAGCAGGGCATGCTGAGCCTCGGTCCGTTGACCTTCACGCCGGACACCGCGATCGCCCGCTTCTTTCAGATCCTCTTCAACCCGTGGGTTTTTGCCGGGCTTGCAACCTTCGCCATCTCGATGGTGTCGCACCTCTATGTGCTGTCGAAGGTCGAATTGTCCTTCGCCTATCCTTTCCTCAGCCTCGCCTATGTGGCGGTGGCCATCTTCGCTTACTTCATCTTCCGCGAGGACCTGAACGCCTGGCGCATCGCCGGCATCGGCTTCATCTGCGTGGGAACCGTCCTCATTGCCCAGTCCGGCCGCTCGACGCCCGCGCAAGCCGCAGCGATCGACACCCCGGCCGCAAAATCCATCCATATTGGGAGCCCGACATGAAACACGTCATTTTCGGAGGCGACGGCTTCGTCGGTCGCCACCTTGCCGAGCGCCTCGTCAACGAAGGCGAACAGGTTCTGATCGCCGACATCGTCAAGTCCGATCTACCGCATTACGCCCATGGCCGCGTCCGCTTCGTGCACTGCGACGTGACCGATCTCGACCAGGTCATGAAGGTCGATATCGGCCCCGAGGACATGGTCTACAACATGGCGGCAAAGATGCTTTCGCCGCTGCAGGTGCGCGCCAAACGCTGGAAATTCTTTTGGCCGGTCAACTATTACGGTGCTGAGAACATCATGAAGGCGACGGCGGCTTCGGGCGCCAATCGCCTCGTCCAGTTCACGACCGACATGATCTACGGCCACACGGTGCAATCGCCGCAGGCTGAAGATCATCCGGTCAAGCCGCTCGGCGAATACGGCAAGTCGAAATGGGCGACGGAGCAGCTCTGCCATGCCTATCGGGAGAAGGGCATGCGGATCTCGATCTTCCGTCCGCGCCTGATCATTGGCCCCGGCCGGCTCGGTATCCTGGAAAAGCTGTTCAAGCTGATCGACGCCAATCTGCCGGTGCCGATGATCGGCTCGGGCAAGGCACCTTACCAGTTCATCTCCGTGTTCGATTGCGCCGAAGCCGCGCGTCTCGCCTGGAAGGGTGGCGTGCCGAACGAGGCCTACAATCTCGGCTCCGACAATCCGCCCTCGGTGCGCCAGCTTCTCGGCGGGCTGATCAAGCATGCGGGCTCGAAATCCATCCTGATCCCCACGCCGGGCTTCGCGGTCAAGGCGACGCTGGCCGCCTTCGATGCGATCAACCTGCCGATCATGGATCCGGAACAGTACCTGATCGCCGACGAGATGTGCGTCCGCGAAACCGGCAAGCTGAAGCAGGAGCTCGGCTGGAAGGCCCAGTTCAATGACGGCGCCATGCTGATCGCCGCCTATGACGAATATCGCGCGAAGAAATCCAAAGGCACCGTCGGCACGCCCGCCGCCCTGCCGGCCGAATAAGAGGGAACGACAAGATGCTCGATACGCCCGCCCGTGTGCTTGTTGACGCCCCCGCCATCGACGGCCCGCAGCCCGTCCGCAGAGCGGTTGCCAAGCCCGACCTCCTCTCCGTCGAAGACGCCAAAGCCCTGACCGTTCCGGAAATGACGACCCTGTTCAAGGACCACGTCAATCCGGGCCAGCTCCACTTCATGAAGCTGCTCGGCTTCCACAAGGTGAAGATCGAAAGCGCCGAGGGGATGTACTACACCGACCAGAACGGCCGGAAGATTCTCGATTTCTTCGGCGGTTTCGGTTCGCTCGCCTTCGGCCACAACCATCCGCGTCTCATCGAAGCCCGCAAGCGCTTTCAGGACGAGAACCGCCACGAGATCGCCATCGCCTTCATGTCGCAATATGCGGCAGCCTTTGCAAAGAATCTCGCGACCGTTTCGCCCGGCGATCTCGACATGGTGTTCCTCGGCTCGTCCGGCTCCGAGGTCATGGAAGCCGCCGTCAAGCTTGCCGAGCGCGCTGCCGGCCCGAAGCGGCCCAAGGTCGTCTATGCTGAGAACTCCTTCCACGGCAAGACGAAGGGCGTGTTGAACATCACGGACGGGGCCCTCTACCGCGCCGATTTCTCGGTGTCGGGCAACACCGTCCGCGTGCCCTTCGGCAATATCCAGGCGATCGAGAGCGCCTTCCGCGCCGATCCGCAGATCGGGGCGATCGTTCTGGAAACCATCCAGGGCGGCGGCGGCATCATCCGCGCACCCGACGGCTTCTGGACGGAACTCCGTGCGCTCTGCGACCGCTATGGCGTCGTCTGGGTCGCGGACGAGGTCCAGTGCGGTTACGGCCGCTCCGGCCGCTTCTTCGCGTTCGAACATGAGAATGTCGTGCCGGACATCACGGCGCTCGCCAAGTCGCTCGGCGGCGGCAAGGCGGCGGTGGGCGCCATGATCGCCCGGCGCGAGATCTACATGAAGGCCTATGGCACGCCGAAGACGGCGATGATCCACGCGATGGCGACGTTCGGCGGCATGGGCGAGGCCTGCGTCACGGCCATCGAGGCGCTGAACATCCTGTATGACGAGGGCCTGATCGACAATGCCGCGGAGCAGGGCGCCTACCTGCTCGCCCGCCTCGAGGCGCTGCGCGAGAAATACCCGAAGATCATCAAGGAGGTTCGCGGGCAGGGCCTGATGGTCGGGCTCGAGTTCCAGGACTTCAGCCAGACCATGCCGCTGGTGCTGCGCCCGGTCATCGGCATGCTCGACGACAAGCTCAAGGGTTCGCTCTCCGGCTTCATCGGCGCGCTGCTCCTGCGGGATTACGACACACTCGTCGCTTTCACCGAGTACAACCGCAACGTCATTCGGCTGGAGCCGCCGCTGATCTGCGAACGCGCCCATGTCGATCAGTTCGTCGATGCGCTCGACGATCTCCTCGGCCGCGGAATCATCCGCATCGTCAAGGATTTCGTCGGCAGCCAGATGGGCTGAGGCGAGGCTTGTCCATCGGTGGCGCGGGCAGGGGAACGGCCCGCGTTTCTGATTCCGTTGCGGCATGCAGGATGAACGCTTTCCACGACCGGGCGGATTTGCTACGGCCGATCCATCGTCGGAAAACGGGAGAGAAGCCGAATGACACCTGATGTGCGTCCGCTTGTTGCGGGGAACTGGAAGATGAACGGCCTGCGCGCCTCTCTCGACCAGATCAAGGCGATGGCCGAGGGGGTCACGGGCCCACTGTCGGAAAAGGTCGAGGCGCTCATCTGCCCGCCGGCAACGCTTCTCTATGTCGCGACGGCCCTCTGCACCGACAGCCCGCTCGCCATCGGCGCCCAGGATTGCCATGTCGCCGTGTCCGGCGCGCATACGGGCGATATCTCCGCCGAAATGATCGCCGATTGCTTCGGGACCTACGTGATCGTTGGCCATTCCGAGCGCCGCACCGACCATGCCGAGACGGATGCGATCGTGCGTGCGAAGACGGAAGCCGTTCTGGCCGCCGATCTTGCCGCCATCGTCTGCATCGGCGAGACCGGCGACGAGCGCAAGGCCGGCCGGACGCTGGATGTCCTGAAGCGCCAGCTCGACGGCTCGCTGCCGCAGGACATCACGGCCGATAACACCGTCATCGCCTACGAGCCTGTCTGGGCGATCGGCACCGGGCTGACACCGACCGTGGCCGACATCGAGGAAGCCCACGCTTTCATGCGCAAGGAACTCACGGCGCGGTTCGGCGACGAAGGCGCGGCCATGCGCATCCTGTATGGCGGCTCGGTCAAGCCGGGCAATGCCGTCGAGCTGATGGGGATCGCGAACGTTGACGGCGCACTGATCGGTGGCGCGAGCTTGAAGGCGCAGGACTTCCTCGCCATCTACGGCGCGTACGAGCAGCTGCTCGGCTGATCATCGGGGCTTGGAATAGCGGGCTGCTTGGTATATTGAGCCCGCGAAACCGAAATTCGCTGCGAGGACGCGGCCGGGAACACGCGGCCGTTCCGTGCCCGGCTTTTCGTGAAGATTGCGGCAACAGAGACGTCAAGTGCGGGTGACGAACGGCGACACGGCCGGGGTCCGGCGCGCTTCAAGCCAGGACTGGACGAAATGCAGGAAGTATTGCTTGTCATCTATCTCATGGTCGTGCTGGCGCTGATTGGCGTCGTGCTGATCCAGCGCTCGGAAGGCGGCGGTCTCGGCGTCGGCGGCGGTTCGGGCTTCATGTCCGCGCGCGGCACCGCGAATGCGCTGACGCGCACGACGGCGATCCTTGCCACGCTCTTCTTCGTGCTCGCCCTGGCCATGAGCATCTATGCTCGCTACCAGCCGAACGCGACCGACGTTCTCGACCGTATCCCCGGAACGACCAACAACGGTAACGGCGTCCTCGATTCGCTGGGCGGCACCACCACGGCGCCTGCGACACCCGCGACCCCGGCTCCTGCCGCTCCGAGCAATGGCGTTCCCACCGGTGGCGACGCCCCGGCAACCACCGCACCTGTGACGCCCGCGCCTGCGGCAACGACGCCAGCCGCGCCGGCTCCGTCGAACACGATGGCGCCCGCCAGCAACACCATGGCGCCTGCCGCGACGACCACGCCTGCCGCCCCGGCACCCGCGACGGACACGCCGGCGGCCACCCCGCCTGCAGCGACAGGCACGGGCGCGCCCACCGCTCAGTAAGCCGAGCGCAGCCAAATCCGACCGGCGGAACCTGTTTTCCGCCGGTTTTCTTTTGTGCGTCATCGATGTCAGCGCCTCGAAATCTGGGGAGTTCGGCATTTTTCGATGGCGGAATCGATCTCGAAAAGGTATCCGGTCAAGCCCATGGCGCGATATGTATTCATCACCGGCGGCGTGGTTTCGTCCCTTGGAAAAGGGATTGCCGCAGCCGCTCTCGGCGCGTTGCTGCAGGCCCGTGGTTATCGGGTGCGGCTTCGCAAACTCGACCCCTATCTGAACGTCGATCCGGGCACCATGAGCCCGACGCAGCACGGCGAGGTGTTCGTCACCGACGACGGCGCGGAGACCGATCTCGATCTCGGCCATTACGAGCGCTTTACCGGCCGCTCGGCGACCAAGACCGACAACATCACCACCGGTCGCATCTACAAGAACATCATCGACAAGGAACGCCGCGGCGACTACCTCGGCGCGACCGTGCAGGTGATCCCGCACGTGACGAACGAGATCAAGAATTTCGTCACCGAGGGCAACGAGGAATATGATTTCGTCATCTGCGAGATCGGCGGCACGGTCGGCGACATCGAGGCCATGCCGTTCATGGAGGCGATCCGCCAGCTGAAGAACGACCTGCCGCGCGGTGCCGCCATCTACGTCCACCTGACGCTGATGCCGTACATTTCCGCAGCCGGCGAGCTGAAGACCAAGCCGACGCAGCATTCCGTCAAAGAACTGCAGGCGCTGGGCATCCATCCGGACATCCTGCTGGTGCGCGCCGACCGCGAGATCCCGGAAGCCGAGCGGCGCAAGCTCTCGCTGTTCTGCAACGTCCGTCCGTCCGCCGTCATTCAGGCGCTCGACGTGGCGAGCATCTACGATGTGCCGATCGCCTATCACAAGGAAGGCCTCGATTCGGAAGTCCTGGCCGCCTTCGGCATCGAGCCCGCGCCGAAGCCGCGCCTCGATAGCTGGGAGAACGTCTACGACCGGATCCGCACGCCGGAAGGTGAAGTCACGATCGCCATCGTCGGGAAATATACCGGCCTCAAGGACGCCTACAAATCATTGATCGAAGCCCTCTACCACGGTGGCATCGCCAACCGGGTGAAGGTCAAGCTCGAATGGATCGAGTCGGAGGTCTTCGAAAAGGAAGATCCGGCGCCCTATCTCGAAAAGGTCAACGGCATTCTCGTGCCCGGTGGCTTCGGCGAGCGCGGCTCGGAAGGCAAGATCCTGGCCGCCCGTTTTGCGCGCGAACGCAAGGTGCCCTATTTCGGCATCTGTTTCGGCATGCAAATGGCCGTCGTCGAAGCGGCGCGGAACCTTGCCGGCATCGAGGAGGCATCCTCGACCGAGTTCGGCCCCACGGCCGAGCCCGTCGTCGGCCTGATGACCGAGTGGATCAAGGGCAACGAACTTCAGAAGCGGACGGCCTCCGGCGACCTCGGCGGCACGATGCGCCTCGGCGCCTACAAGGCCTCGCTGAAGAAGGGCACGAAGATCGCGGATATCTACGGCTCCGCCGATATCTCCGAGCGCCATCGCCACCGCTACGAGGTGAACATCGACTACAAAGACCGCCTCGAAAATTGCGGCCTCGTCTTCTCCGGCATGTCGCCGGACGGCGTGCTGCCGGAAACGATCGAATACGCGGATCACCCGTGGTTCATCGGCGTCCAGTACCACCCGGAACTGAAGTCCCGCCCGCTCGATCCCCATCCGCTCTTCGCGAGCTTCATCGAAGCTGCGGTGGAGCAGACGCGGCTGGTTTGAACGTTGGCGCTTCGGCCTGTCGTCTTTCCGGCAGGCCGACGATCGTTGCGCACCACGGCGAGATATCTTAGCTTGGGTTCATTCGGGGCTTAAGGAGAGGTGTTCTGATGGGCTCTATGACGGTCAATCTTCCAGACGACATCGTCGCACTGGAAGATGCATTAAATCGTTGGCTAAGAGATGACGTTGTTCCGGTCTTTGACAACGTGAAGGCCAATCCCGAAAAGGTCACCTCTCTTGAGGAGGCCTTTGAAGGTTTCCGCCAGCACGTACGTGAAACGGCGGCCGGTCTGAGAGCGTGACGTACCGCTTACGCGACGCTGCCGTCAAGCAGACGCGGCTAACTTGAGTGCCGAGGATGATTCCGTGCCTGATACGCCGTTAAAGCACGCAACGATCCGGCCCGCTGGGGCCGGAGATCACGCTGGGATCATCGACCTGATCGTTCCGATCCAAGTTGATGAATTTGGCTTTGCCATCACGGCCGCCGACCAGCCCGACCTTGCCGATATCGAGGGCTTCTATTGTCAAGGGCGTGGCGGGTTCTGGGTTGCCGAAGATGATTGCCGGATCGTCGGCACGATTGCGCTGAAGGATATTGGGAACGGGCAGGGCGCATTGCGCAAGATGTTTGTCGCAGTAAGTCATCGAGGCGCTGCGCACGGCATCGCGCAGCGCCTCCTCGACACTCTGTTCTCGCATGCCGCGGCGGAAGGCGTCGCCATCGTCCTGCTTGGCACCACGGACCGCTTCCTCGCGGCGCACCGCTTCTACGAGAAAAATGGATTCTCAGCCATTGATACCGGCGGCCTCCCGGAAGCCTTCCCCCGCATGCCCGTCGATACGCGCTTCTATCGTCGCTTAGTCTGACCGGCATGCGAGCCCCATTGATCAAAACCTTCTTTTAACATTTACCTGTCATTCATCTCTTTCGAACCTTGGATCGAGAGCGATGCGTGTATTGATTTTCGTCGCCCTGATGGCGCTCGCCGGCTGTGCAACGGCGCCCAAGAACACCCGGAACGCCTGCGCGATCTTCGAGCAGCGCGACGGCTTGTTCAACAACTGGCAGCGTGCCGCACGGCACGCCGAGAAGCAGTACGGCGTGCCCGTGCCCATCCTGATGGCGACGATCCAGACCGAGTCGAATTTCCGTCCGCATGCCAAGCCGCCGCGCACGAAGCTCCTGGGCTTCATCCCGTGGAAGCGCGTTTCCAGCGCCTATGGCTACTCCCAGGCGCTCGACGGCACGTGGAACGAGTACCGCGCCTCGACGGGGCGATGGATGGCCAAGCGGTCAAACTTTTCCGACGCCATTCATTTCGTCGGCTGGTATCATGCCCGCAATCACCGCAAGAACGGCATCGGCCTCAACGATGCCTATAATCTCTATCTCGCCTACTATTCTGGCGATGCGGGCTATGCGCGTGGCTCCTGGCGCGGCAATGCCGGCCTGCAGGCGACCGCCCGCCGTTCGGCAGCCCTGGCATCGTCCTATGCCAGCCAGTTGCGCAACTGCAATTAGGCCGGAAATATCCGGTCCGTCCTGACGCACCAACTCCAGCCTTGAATTGTCGGCCCGAAGATGCCAAGCACCGGGGAGCGCTCGGTCCGTGCCGGCGTGACGAGGAGAAGCGGACGATGAAAGACGACCGACCGGGCATTGCGGGCCATGTCCGACGCCATCTCGATCATCTCGTCCTGCCGGTCGGCGCCCTCGCCACGGCGCGCCAGCGCCTGTCGAGCCTCGGATTCACCGTCGCCAGCGATGCGCTCCACCCGTTCGGCACCGAGAATGCCTGCGTCTTCCTTACCGACAAGACCTATCTGGAGCCGCTCGCCATTGCCCAGCGCGAGGACTGCGAAGCCGCTGCCCTGCAGGGCAATGCCTTCGTGGCGCGCGATCTCGCCTATCGTTTTCGCCGCGGTCAGGATGGCTTTTCCGCACTCGTCTTTTCCACGGACGACGCCGTCGCCGACCATGCCCGCTTTCAGGCGCATGGCCTTTCCGGCGGCGACATCCTCGCCTTCTCACGGCCGATGAAACGCCCGGACGGAGAGGACGCGATCGGCCAGTTCCGGCTGGCCTTCGCCAGCGACCTGCGCGCGCCGGATCTCTTCTGCTTCACCTGTCAGCGCGTGCAGCCGCTTCCCGCCGACCGCACCGCGCTGGAAACACATGCCAACGGCGTGACCGGCATCCGGCAGGTGATCCTGTCCGAGCCGAATCCGACCGACTTTCAGTACTTCCTCCAGGAGGTCGTGGACGAGCGTGAAACGGAGGCGCATTCGTTCGGCATGGACATCGCCGCCGCCAATGCCCACATCTCCGTCCTGAACGAGGCCGGCATGCGGGGCTTCCTCGGTGTCGACGAACCGCTGACGGAGCGCGGTCTCCGGGCGCGTGCGATCGTCTTTGCGGTCGGGGACGTTGCCGCCACCGAAGCCCTGCTGGCCACCAACGCCATCGACCATGTGAAACGGGACGGCCGCCTGATCGTGCCTCCGGCACCCGGACAGGGCGCCATCGTCGTATTTGGAGAATGACCATGAAAACCAATGATTCCGTCGTCGTCGGCGAGGGCGCGCGCGCTGTGACCTTCTCGCAAGGGTCGAAGCTGTCGCTCATCGCCGGCCCCTGCCAGATGGAGAGCCGCGACCATGCCTTCATGATCGCCGGCCGCATGGTGGAACTCTGCGACAAGCTCGGCCTCGGTCTCGTCTACAAGTCGTCCTTCGACAAGGCCAACCGCACATCGCTGTCCGGCAAGCGCGGCATCGGCCTCGAAAAGGCGATGGAGATCTTCGCCGATCTGAAAGCGGAGTACGGCTTTCCCGTCCTCACCGACATCCACACCGAAGAACACTGCGCCCTCGTCGCGCCGACAGTCGATATCCTGCAGATCCCGGCCTTCCTCTGCCGCCAGACGGACCTGCTCGTTGCTGCCGCAAAGACCGGCCGCACGATCAACGTGAAGAAGGGCCAGTTTCTCGCGCCCTGGGACATGAAGAACGTGCTGTCGAAGTTCACCGAAAGCGGCAATCCGAACGTTCTCCTGTGCGAACGCGGCGCCTCCTTCGGTTACAACACGCTCGTTTCCGACATGCGCTCGCTGCCGATTATGGCGGGTCTCGGCGCGCCGGTGGTGTTCGATGCGACGCATTCGGTCCAGCAGCCGGGCGGACAGGGCACGTCCTCCGGCGGCCAGCGCGAATTCGTCGAGACGCTGGCACGCGCCGCCGTTGCGGTCGGTGTCGCCGGCGTGTTCATCGAAACGCATGAGGATCCCGACAACGCGCCGTCGGACGGACCGAACATGGTCGCGATCGACGACATGCCGCGTCTGCTCGAAACGCTGCTTGCCTTCGACGCGATCGCGAAGCGCTGACGGGCGGCGCCCACTGCCATTGTAATTTCATAGCCGTCGATTAAGACAGGCCATCCGCCCAAACCCAAGGACAGGGAAGAGACCATGACAACCATCATCGACATCATCGGCCGCGAAATTCTGGACAGCCGAGGCAATCCGACGGTCGAAGTCGACGTGCATCTCGAAGACGGAAGCTTCGGCCGTGCGGCCGTTCCCTCCGGCGCGTCCACGGGTGCGCATGAGGCGGTGGAACTGCGCGATGGTGGCTCGCGCTACCTCGGCAAGGGCGTCGAGCGCGCCGTCGAATTCGTCAACGGCGAAATCTACGAGGCCATCGGCGGTCTCGATGCTGAAAACCAGATCCAGATCGATCAGGTCATGATCGAACTCGACGGCACCGAGAACAAGTCGCGCCTCGGCGCCAACGCCATCCTCGGCGTCTCGCTCGCCGTCGCCAAGGCTGCTGCCGAATCGGCCGGCCTGCCGCTTTACCGCTACATCGGCGGCCCGAACGCCCATTACCTGCCGGTGCCGATGATGAACATCATCAACGGCGGCGCGCATGCCGACAACCCGATCGATTTCCAGGAATTCATGATCGTTCCCGTCGGCGCCGACTCGATCCGCGACGCCGTGCGCATGGGCTCGGAAGTCTTCCACACGCTGAAGAAGCAGCTCTCGGCCGACGGTCACAACACCAATGTCGGTGACGAAGGCGGCTTCGCCCCCGGTCTCGCCTCCGCACCGGCGGCGCTCGACTTCATTATGAGCTCGATCGAAAAGGCCGGCTACAAGCCCGGCGAAGACATGTACATCGCGCTCGATTGCGCCTCGACCGAGTTCTTCAAGGATGGCAAGTACCACCTCGAAGGCGAAGGCCGCGTGCTCGAGCCGGAAGCCATGGCCGACTACCTTGCCGAACTCGCTGCCAAGTACCCGATCTTCTCGATCGAGGACGGCATGGGCGAAGACGACTGGAACGGCTGGAAGTACCTGACCGACAAGATCGGCTCGAAGGTCCAGCTCGTCGGCGACGATCTCTTCGTCACCAACTCCAAGCGCCTGCGCGACGGCATCAAGATGGGTGTCGCCAACTCGATCCTCGTCAAGGTCAACCAGATCGGTTCGCTGTCGGAAACGCTCGACGCCGTGGAGACCGCGCACAAGGCCCGCTACTCCGCCGTCATGTCGCACCGCTCGGGTGAAACGGAAGACAGCACGATTTCCGACCTTGCCGTCGCCACCAACTGCGGACAGATCAAGACCGGCTCGCTGGCCCGTTCCGACCGGACCGCGAAGTACAATCAGCTGATCCGCATCGAAGAGCAGCTCGGCCCCCAGGCGCAGTACATGGGTCGCTCCATCCTGCGCGGCTGAGTCTTCTGACTGCACCTCATGCAAGCCCGGGCGTCCGCGAGGACGTCCGGGCTTTCGCGTTTCCGCCCCGCTGCTTCCCCGATGTGCGTTATGGTCAACGCTCGATTAACACATGCCTGCTAGCGTGGAGCCAGTAGCGTAGCAGGGCGTCAGCGTATGTGGACCAAGCATCATCGGAAGCGGAAACTCGGGCGGTTTGCCATGCCGCTCATCACCGTCGCTTTCCTTTCCTATTTTTCCTACCACTCGATCCACGGCGACTTCGGCCTGCGGGCGACGGAGGTCTTCGACCGCCAGCGCGTGGAGCGGCTGGCAACGCTGAAGGATCTGACCGAGAGGCGTCAAATCCTTGAAAAGGAAGTCGCTTTGCTCAGCGATGGCTCCATGGAGCGCGATATGCTGGATGAAAAGGCGCGGTTCGGGCTGAACATGTCGCGTGCCGACGAGATCGTCATTTTCCATTGAGGGTATGAGTTAACCGGAAAGACGTTAATCATTATTTATACAGATTTTTCAGATGCTTGTACTGAATATAAGCCATGCAAATATAGCATTGCTGTTGTCACGCTCTTTCCCTATGGTAGCCGCAAAACGCAAACCATAGGGAGGATCGCATGGCTCCGCGTCAGAACGCGTCCGTATCCAGCCGCGGCAAGGCAGCCGGCAAATCTGCAGGCAAGGATTTCGCCAACGGCACGATCGTAGAATTCGACCGCGAAGAGGACCTGAAGGCCTATCGCGAAATGCTCCTCATCCGCCGTTTCGAGGAAAAGGCCGGCCAGCTTTACGGCATGGGCTTCATCGGCGGCTTCTGTCATCTCTACATCGGCCAGGAGGCCGTCGTCGTCGGGATGCAGATGGCGCTGAAGCAGGGCGACCAGGTCATCACCGGTTACCGCGACCACGGCCACATGCTCGCAACGGGCATGAGCGCACGCGGCGTCATGGCCGAGCTCACGGGGCGCCAGGGCGGCTACTCGCGCGGCAAGGGTGGCTCCATGCATATGTTCTCCAAGGAGAAGAACTTCTACGGCGGCCATGGCATCGTCGGCGCGCAGGTCTCGCTCGGCACGGGCCTCGCCTTCGCCAACAGCTATCGCGGCAACGACAATGTCTCTCTCGCCTATTTCGGCGACGGCGCGGCCAACCAGGGCCAGGTCTATGAGAGCTTCAACATGGCGGCGCTCTGGAAGTTGCCCTGCATCTACATCATCGAGAACAACCGCTACGCCATGGGCACCTCCGTCGCCCGCGCCTCCGCCGGCGTCGATTTCTCCCAGCGCGGCGCCGCCATCGGCATCCCCGGCTATCAGGTCGACGGCATGGACGTTCGTGCGGTCAAGGCGGCCGGTGACGAAGCCGTCGCTCATTGCCGCGAGGGCAAGGGTCCGGTCATTCTCGAAATGCAGACCTACCGCTATCGCGGCCACTCCATGTCCGACCCGGCGAAGTATCGCTCTAAGGACGAAGTTCAGAAGATGCGGTCCGAGCACGACCCGATCGAGCAGGTGAAGGTTCGCCTGCTGGAAAAGGGCTGGGCCACCGAGGACGAGCTGAAGGCGATCGACAAGGACGTCCGCGACATCGTGGCCGACAGCGCCGATTTCGCCCAGAACGATCCGGAGCCGGATGTATCCGAGCTCTACACCGACATTCTTCTGTGATCCGGGACGAGGGATTGATCCATGCCTATTGAAATTCTGATGCCCGCCCTTTCCCCGACCATGGAAGAAGGCACGCTCTCCAAATGGTTGAAGAAGGAAGGCGACACCGTCGCCTCCGGCGACGTGATCGCTGAGATCGAAACCGACAAGGCGACCATGGAAGTGGAAGCTGTCGATGAAGGCACGATCGGGAAGATCCTGATCGAAGCCGGCACCGAAAACGTCAAGGTCAACACGGCCATCGCCGTGCTGCTGCAGGACGGCGAAAGCGCCGATGCGGCGGCTGATGCCAAGCCGGCTGCGCCGAAAGCCGATGCCGACACCCCGACCGCGGCGGCAAACGACGCTGGCGGCAAGGCGCGCGAAGCGAGCGACGAGCCGACGGCCAAGGCCGACAGCAAGGTGCCGGCGGCACCGAAGGTCGATGTGGCCGCCGATCCGGACATTCCGGCCGGCACGGAAATGGTGTCCACGACGGTGCGCGAAGCGCTGCGCGACGCCATGGCCGAGGAAATGCGCCGCGACGGCGACGTCTTCATCATGGGTGAAGAAGTTGCCGAATATCAGGGCGCCTACAAGATCACGCAAGGATTGCTGCAGGAGTTCGGCGCGCGTCGCGTGGTCGATACGCCGATCACCGAGCACGGCTTTGCCGGCGTCGGCGTCGGTGCGGCCATGGCCGGCCTGAAGCCGATCGTCGAGTTCATGACGTTCAACTTCGCCATGCAGGCGATCGACCAGATCATCAACTCGGCGGCCAAGACGCTCTATATGTCCGGCGGCCAGATGGGCGCTCCGATCGTCTTCCGCGGACCGAACGGTGCGGCCGCCCGCGTCGGCGCGCAGCACAGCCAGGATTATGCTGCCTGGTACAGCCATATTCCGGGTCTCAAGGTCATCGCGCCCTACACGGCGGCCGATGCCAAGGGTCTCCTGAAGGCCGCGATCCGCGATCCGAACCCGATCATCTTCCTCGAAAACGAGATCCTCTACGGTCAGTCCTTCGACGTACCGAAGATGGACGATTTCGTTCTGCCGATCGGCAAGGCCCGCATCCACAAGACCGGCAAGGACGTGACCATCGTGTCCTTCGGCATCGGCATGACCTACGCGCTGAAGGCGATCGCCGAACTCGAGAAGGATGGCATCGACGTCGAACTGATCGATCTGCGCACGATCCGCCCGATGGATCTGCCGACGGTCATCGAATCGGTCAAGAAGACCGGCCGTCTCGTCACCGTCGAGGAAGGCTATCCGCAGTCCTCCGTCGGCACCGAGATCGCGACCCGCGTTATGCAGCAGGCCTTCGACTATCTCGACGCGCCGATCCTGACGATTGCCGGCAAGGACGTTCCGATGCCCTATGCGGCAAACCTCGAAAAGCTGGCTCTGCCGAATGTCGGCGAAGTCGTCGAGGCGGTGAAGACCGTCTGCTACAAGTAAGGGAAGCGGGATCATGCCGATCAACATCACCATGCCCGCGCTTTCTCCGACCATGGAGGAAGGCAACCTTGCCAAATGGCTCGTGAAGGAAGGCGATACCGTCAAGTCCGGTGACGTCATCGCCGAAATCGAAACCGACAAGGCAACGATGGAAGTCGAGGCCGTCGATGAAGGCGTCGTCGCCAAGCTCGTCGTTCCCGCGGGTACCGAAGGCGTGAAGGTCAACGCCCTGATCGCGATCCTCGCGGCCGATGGCGAGGATGTCGGCGCTGCGGCGTCGGGTGGCGGCGCGTCCGCACCCAAGGCCGAAGCCCAGCCTGCCAAGGCCGATGCCGAGCCGGCCAAGGCGGAAGCGCCTGCCGCTGAAAAGACGGCATCCGCACCGCAGGCACAGGCTCCGGCGGCTGCGAAGACGGACGGCGACAAGCGTGTCTTCTCCTCGCCGCTCGCCCGTCGTCTCGCCAAGGAAGCCGGTCTCGACCTCTCCGCCGTGACCGGCACGGGGCCGAAGGGCCGCGTTATCAAGAGCGACGTCGAAAAGGCTGTTGCCGGCGGCACCGGCAAGGCGGCGCCCGCGCCGTCGGCCGCACCGGCGACGGCAGCTGCTCCGGCCGCGGCCACGGCTTCCAAGGGCATGTCCGACGAGCAGGTTCTCAAGAACTTCGCCGAGGGCTCCTATGACCTCGTGCCGCATGACGGCATGCGCAAGACGATCGCCAAGCGCCTGCAGGAGTCCAAGCAGACCATCCCGCACTTCTACGTCTCCGTGGATTGCGAGCTGGATGCCCTCCTGTCGCTGCGCGCTCAGCTGAACGCCGCCTCGCCCGAAAAGGACGGCAAGCCGGCCTACAAGCTGTCGGTCAACGACATGGTCATCAAGGCGCTGGCGCTCGCACTGCGCGACGTGCCGGATGCGAACGTGTCCTGGACCGAGACCAACATGGTCAAGCACAAGCATGCCGATGTCGGCGTGGCCGTGTCGATCCCGGGCGGTCTCATCACCCCGATCGTCCGTTCCGCCGAGCTGAAGAGCCTTTCGGCGATCTCCAACGAGATGAAGGACCTCGGTGCCCGCGCCAAGGGCCGCAAGCTGAAGCCCGAGGAATATCAGGGCGGCACCACGGCGGTCTCCAACATGGGCATGATGGGCGTCAAGAACTTCGCCGCCGTCGTCAACCCGCCGCATGCCACGATCCTGGCGATCGGTGCCGGCGAGGAGCGCGTCGTCGTGAAGAAGGGCGAAATGAAGGTCGCCACCGTGATGACGGTCACCCTCTCGACCGACCACCGCGCCGTGGACGGAGCCCTGGGTGCCGAACTGCTGGGCGCCTTCAAGCGCTACATCGAGAACCCGATGGGCATGCTGGTGTAACCCACGCGTCTGGTCCTCCCTTTACGGGGAGGACCTTCTTGCCTCGATCGCCGTGCATCCCCCCGTGACATTTTGCCATGGCCTCGCCATTTCAGAGCGTGCTGGTAAAATAGGTTGGGCGTGACGGACATCGCCGGATGGCGAATGAACCGGTAAACATAATCAGACCTCTGCTGCGCGCGATGCGGTGTGGAAGCGTCCAGACAAGATGGAGAGTGGCCAGAAAACCACTCGGCAGGCTTTGACCGCGGATGCGATGATGCGGACGTTCGTGACCGGGGATTTCGAGGAGCGGATCTTCGGGCGGGAACGCAAGGGTTATATACGGATCAAGGCGACGTAACGGAAGAAGCCGGCCTCTGCCGGCAGGATAGCCGCCAGCGGGAGCGGTTGCAGGGAGAAACATGAAAACAGTCCTCTGCTATGGCGACAGCCTCACCTGGGGTTATGACGCTGCCGTGCCCGGGCGACATGCTTTGGCAGATCGCTGGCCGACGGTGCTCGGCAACGCGCTGGGCGAGGGCGTCCATGTCATTGCCGAAGGTTTGAATGGCCGGACGACCGCTTACGACGATCATCTGGCGGATGCGGATCGCAACGGTGCCCGCATCCTGCCGACCGTGCTCCACAGCCATGATCCGATCGATCTCGTGATCATCCTGCTTGGCACCAATGACATGAAGCCCGTCGTGCACGGCACGGCATTCGGCGCGGTGCAGGGCGTGGAGCGGCTGGTCGAGCTCATCCGGCACCACGCATGGTCCTTCGCGGCCGAGGCGCCGGAGATCCTGATCGTCGCGCCGCCTGCGGCGTGCGAAACGGCGAATGCGGCGTTTGCGGCTATGTTCGCCGGTGCCCGGGAACAGTCGGCCATGCTGGCCTCGCTGTATGCGGATCTCGCCGATGAGACGGGCTGCGGATTTTTCGATGCGGGATCGGTGGCGAAGACCACGCCGATCGACGGCATCCATCTCGATGCGGAGAATACGAGGGCAATCGGGCGCGGTCTCGAGCCCATCGTCCGGGTGATGCTCGGGCTCTAGGGCCTTTCCGGGCGAAGCCTCTTCGCTTCGCCGCGGGACTTCACTCGTAAGACAGACAGACAGACGACGGCAGCGCTCTGGCGCGCCGCGAAAGAACAGGAAACGCAAGGCATGGCTCAGAACTACGACGTCATCATCATCGGCTCCGGCCCGGGCGGCTATATCGCGGCGATCCGCGCGGCGCAGCTGGGCATGAAGGTGGCCGTGGTCGAGCGCGAGCACCTTGCCGGTATTTGCTCCAACTGGGGCTGCATTCCGACCAAGGCGCTTCTGCGCTCGGCGGACGTGCTGCACAGCGCTCAGCATGCCAAGAGCTATGGCCTGACGCTCGAAGGCACGATCTCGCCGGACCTCAAGGCCATCGTCGCCCGCTCGCGCGGCATCGCCGAGCGCATGAATGGCGGCGTCGGTTTCCTGTTCAAGAAGAACAAGGTCGATATCATCTGGGGCGAGGCGAAGCTGACCAAGCCCGGCGAGATCGTCGTCGGCCCGATCACCAAGCCGATCGTCCAGCCGCAGGGCCCGATCCCGAAGAACACGCTGGGCGAGGGCACCTATACCGCCAAGCACATCATCGTCGCCACCGGCGCCCGTCCCCGCGCGCTGCCCGGCATCGAGCCGGATGGCAAGCTGATCTGGACCTATTTCGAGGCGATGAAGCCCGAACAGATGCCGAAGTCGCTGCTGGTCATGGGCTCCGGCGCCATCGGCATCGAGTTCGCCTCCTTCTACCGCACCATGGGCGTGGATGTGACGGTCGTCGAAGTGCTCGGTCAGGTGATGCCGGTCGAGGATGCCGAGATTTCGGCCTTCGCCAAGAAGCAGTTCGACAAACAGGGCATGAAGATCCTGCTGGAAGCCAAGGTCTCCAAGGTCGAGAAGGGCGCCGACAGCATCACGGCCCATGTCGAGAAGAAGGACGGCACGATCGAGAAGATCACGGCCGACCGCATGATCTCGGCCGTCGGCGTCGTCGGCAACATCGAGAATCTCGGTCTGGAAGCGCTGGGCGTGAAGACCGACCGCGGCTGCATCGTCATCGATGGCTACGGCAAGACCAACGTGCCCGGCCTCTACGCGATCGGCGACGTTGCCGGCCCGCCCATGCTCGCCCACAAGGCCGAGCATGAAGCGGTCATCTGCATCGAGAAGATCGCCGGCCTGCCGAACGTCCACCCGATGGACAAGCTGAAGATTCCCGGCTGCACCTATTGCAATCCGCAGGTCGCCTCCGTTGGCCTGACCGAAGCCAAGGCCAAGGCGGAAGGCCGCGAGATCCGCGTCGGCCGCTTCCCCTTCGTCGCCAACGGCAAGGCGATCGCGCTCGGCGAGGACCAGGGCATGGTCAAGACCATCTTCGACAAGAAGACCGGCGAGTTGATCGGCGCGCATCTGGTCGGCGCCGAAGTGACGGAACTCATCCAGGGCTTCGTCGTGGCCATGAACCTCGAGACGACCGAGGAAGACCTGATGCACACCATCTTCCCGCATCCGACGATTTCGGAAACGATGAAGGAAAGCGTGCTCGACGCCTATGGCCGGGCTCTGAACGCCTGATCGTGACTTGACGTCGGGTGCGCGCGGTCGCATCTGAGGGGTGACGCATGAACGGCCCGCTGTCGGCGGGCCGGAGAAGAGCAGGAGCGGGCGGTGTCGCCGGCTCGAACGTCTCCGCGGACAGGCCTCTCGCCTGCAAGCGGGAAGACGGGCACGAAAAGCTGATGGCTCGTCCGGCCTAACGGACGGGCGAAAGCGGGAAGAAAGATCGGACCGATGGTCACCATTCTCGACCGGACCCAGAACGCGAACGAAGCGCCGCGCGTGCGCCATCCCGAAAAGGCCCACAAGCCGGACACGGAGATGCTGCGCAAGCCGGAATGGATTCGCGTGAAGGCCCCGACCTCCAAGGGCTACCACGAGACGCGCGATCTCGTGCGCTCGCACAAGCTGGTGACAGTCTGCGAGGAAGCGGGCTGCCCGAACATCGGCGAGTGTTGGGAGAAGAAGCACGCGACCTTCATGATCATGGGCGAGATCTGCACCCGCGCCTGTGCCTTCTGCAACGTCGCGACCGGCAAGCCGAATGCCCTCGACATGGCCGAGCCGGAGAATGTGGCGCTGGCCGTCCGGCAGATGGGCCTGTCGCACGTGGTCATCACCTCGGTCGACCGCGACGATCTTCCGGATGGTGGCGCCGAACATTTCGAGAAGGTCATCTGGGCGATCCGTGCGGCCTCGCCGCAAACGACCATCGAGATCCTGACGCCGGACTTCCTGAAGAAGCCCGGCGCGCTGGAGCGTGTCGTCGCAGCCAAGCCCGATGTCTTCAATCACAACATGGAAACCGTGCCGGGCAATTACCTGACCGTGCGCCCAGGTGCCCGATACTTCCACTCCGTTCGCCTGCTGCAGCGCGTGAAGGAGCTGGACCCCACCATGTTCACCAAATCCGGCATCATGGTCGGCCTTGGCGAAGAGCGGAACGAAGTGCTGCAGCTGATGGACGACCTGCGCACGGCCGATGTCGATTTCCTGACCATCGGCCAGTATCTGCAGCCGACCCGCAAGCATCACAAGGTCGAAGCCTTCGTCACGCCGGAAGAGTTCAAGTCCTACGAGACCGTCGCCTATACCAAGGGCTTCCTCATGGTGGCTTCGAGCCCGCTGACGCGCTCCTCGCACCATGCGGGTGACGATTTCGCCCGTCTGCGCGCTGCGCGCGAGAAGAAGGTTCTGCTGGCAGCGGAGTAACATCGCGTCCGCGAAGATGCCGTAACGCAATGAACAGAGGTCGGTATGCGCAAGCTGCCGGCCTCTTTTGGTCTCGACATTGCTCCGCTCGCATCGGCACTCGTCCATATCCCTGCCATCATTGTTCGTGTAGGCTTACGCGTAAAGCGTTGCAGGCACGGAGTGAGGCAGATGGATATGTCGGTTGAAGGAAAGCCGGGGGCCGGTCGCGTGCGCGGTCTCGGCCAGCGCCTGGGCCGCATGGCGCTGGCGCCGCTCCACACGCTGCAGATCGTCACCGGCCGCAAGGACTTCAAGAACGATGTCCTCGGCAGCGAACGCCTGAACCGCAAAGGCCTGCATGTCTGGCGGGTAAAAGCCGCAGCCCGGGTCACGGAGTGGCGGCGCAAGCGGCTGGCGCACCTCGTCACGCCGGCGGAGCGGGACTTTTTCGCGGAGAACGGCTTTATCGAGCGCCGCAACCTTCTGGACGACAGCCAGTTCCGCGCCTTGGTGGCGGAGGTCGAAGCGCTGCAGGCACCCGCGCGCGAGATGCGCGAAGGCGGCGCGGTCACGCGGCGCATTCCGCTGACGCCCGACGTTCTCCAGCACGCGCCGACCCTTGCCGCCTTTCTCAAGGACGCGCGCTGGACCGGCCCCATCCGCTATGTCGGCGGCTTCGACGTCGAGCCGGTTCTCAGCATCCAGACGATCTTCGGCGAACCTTCCGTCTCCAAGGGCGGCAAGGACCCACAGACCGACCTTCACATGGACACATTCCACTCGACGGCCAAGGCCTGGTACTTTCTATACGACGTGCCGGATGACGAGGGGCCTTTCACCTATGTCGCCGGGTCCCACAAGCTGACGCCGCGTCGTCTCGCCTGGCACAAGCGGCAGAGCGTCCTGGCAGCGAAGCGGCGGGGCGGCGGGGCATTCCGCATTCCGCTCTCCGCCCTGAAACGGCTCCGCCTGCCGCAGCCGACGCGGTTTGCAGTGCCTGCCAATACGCTGGTGGTGGGCGATACCTTCGGCTTCCACGCCCGCGGCCATTCCGCACGCCGTTCCATTCGCGTCGAACTCTATGCCTCGCAGCGGCCCAACCCTTTCCTGCCCTTCATCGGCCTCGACAGCGCGAAGCTCCCCTATGTCAGCGGGCGCAAGGAGGTCATCTCCTGGTATTTCGAGGATTGGCTGGTTAAGCTGAAGCTTCAGCGGCTGATCTGGCGGCCTGTCGGTGCCGTCAAGGCCCGGGAGAGACCGCCCGGCAGCTGATACCGGTCCCGTTGCGGGGAGACAGGGAATGCCGCAGACCCTCCAGACCGTCGCGGACGCCGCCGCTGCCGTCTCCCGCGCAAACCGCATCTGCGTTATCGGCTGCTCGGGCGGCGGCAAGACGACGCTTTCGCGGGCGCTCGGCCAGCGGCTCGACCTGCCCCATATCTCGATGGACAAGGCGTTCTTCTGGCTTCCGGGCTGGACGAAGCGCGACAAGGCCGCAGAAAGCGCCCTCATCGCGGAGGCCGTCGCAGCCGAGCGCTGGATCATGGACGGCACGGGCTCGTCGAGCTTCCACCTGCGCCTACCGCGCACCGAGGTCGTGCTCTGGCTGCGCCTGCCGCGCTGGCTCTGCCTGCTCAGCGTCTTTCGCCGGGTCCTGACAAGCTTCGGCCGCGTTCGTCCGGACATGGCGCCGGGCTGTCCGGAGCAGATGCCTGACCGCGAATTCCTGACCTATATCTGGAGATTCGAACAAGATGTCGCGCCGCTGATCGAGCGCGGGATCGCGCTGCACGGGCCGCACGTGGCGAATTTCACACTGAAAACGCGCCGCGACGTTGCCCGCCTTCTTGATCTTGTCTCCGCCGCCGACTAACTGCGTCTCATGCCGAAGTTCGAAACCAGACGCTTGGTGAAGCACTCTCCCGACCAGATGTTCGACCTCGTTGCCGACGTCGAGTCCTACCCGCAATTCCTGCCGCTCTGCGAGGCGCTGACCGTGCGGACACGAAAGGAACGCGATGGCAAGGAGTTGCTTCTGGCCGACATGACGGTTGGCTACAAGGCGATCCGCGAGACTTTCACGACGCAGGTGCTGCTGAACCGGGCGGAGCATCGGATCGAGGTCAAGTATATCGACGGGCCGTTTCGCTATCTCGACAATCGATGGACGTTCGAGCCGGCACCCGATGGTGGCTGCTCGGTGCATTTCTACATCGACTACGAGTTCAAGAACCGCATTCTGGGCGCCTTGATGGGCTCGATGTTCGATCGCGCGTTCCGGCTCTTTGCCGAAGCTTTCGAAAAACGCGCCGACGCGGTCTATGCCGGCGCTACGGCCTGATCTGCAAGCACTTGCAGCATTTCGAGCGCTGTCCTGACGGTCGAGAGCCGAACTGCATCGCGACCGATGTCGCCATAGTGCATGGCGCGGTGCAGGATGACGCCCCGGCGCGTGGCAGCAACGATGTGGACGAGACCGACCGGCTTGTCGGGCGAGCCGCCGCCCGGTCCGGCAACGCCGGTGACGGCCACGGCGGCCTCCGCCTTCGACTGCATCAGGACGCCGCGCACCATCTCCAGCGCCGTTTCCCGCGAAACCGCCCCGAACTGGTCGAGGGTGACAGGACTGACGCCGAGCATGTCCACCTTGGCCGCGTTCGAATAAGTGACGAAACCGCGATCGACCACACGGGACGAGCCCGGAATCTCCGTGAGCGCGCCGGCGATCATTCCCCCGGTGCAGGACTCTGCCGTGGCGACCAGCCACCCCTTCGCGACAAAGCTTTCGAGCAGGTTTTCGGCAGACGTCCAGATATCGTCGGGCCAGATGCTCATTGAAAACCTCCGGGGAAGCTAACCGTCGCCGTGGCGATCGCCGCGATCCCTTCGCGCCGGCCGACAAAGCCGATCGTCTCGTTGGTGGTCGCCTTGACCGAGCAGCGGTCGAGCGAAATGTCGAGCATCTCGGACAGCGCCTGCCGCATGGCGTTGCGATGCGGACCGATCTTCGGCGCTTCGGCGATGAGCGAGATATCCGCATTCATGATGACGCCGCCATGCTGCCTCACGATGCCTGCGGCGTGTTCGAGAAAGATCCGCGACGCGGCACCCTTCCACCTGTTGTCGGAGGGCGGAAAGTGATCGCCGATATCGCCGGCGCCGCAGGTGGCGAGCAGGGCATCCGTCAGCGCATGCAGCGCCACGTCGGCATCGGAATGGCCGAGCAGCGCCTGGTCGTGCGGCAGGAAGATGCCGCAGAGCGTAACGCCGGTGCCGGGCACCAGCTGGTGCACGTCATAGCCATTGCCGGTCCGCACGTCGATCATGCGTCCGTTCAGTTTCTCGTCCGCCATTGCCAGGTCCTGTCGGGTGGTGAGTTTCACATTGTCGGCCGAGCCCTCGACAAGGGCAACCGGCAGTCCGGCCCATTCGGCGATCGAGGCATCGTCGGTAAAGTCGGAGCGACCGGATGTGGCCGCCGCTTCGTGGGCTTTCAGAATCTCGGGAAGGGCGAAGCATTGCGGGGTCTGTGCGGCGAACAGCCGGTCGCGCGACACGGTCTCCAGCACGTCGCCGGAGGCAAAGGCGCGCTTCAGCGTGTCGGTGACCGGCATGGCCGGAAGCACGGCGTTGAAGCCGGCGGCGAGTTTGTCGAGGCACCGGTCGAGAAGGTCCGGGTCGATGAAAGGCCGCACACCGTCATGGATGAGTGCATAGTCGGCGCCGAGATCGGCAAGGGCTCTCAGACCGGCGAGCACCGAAGCCTGCCGCGTCGCGCCGCCGTGGATAAGGGTGATGTCAGGGCGAGGCCGGCCCGCGGCAAGCGTTGCATCGAGGAGGGCCGCGTCATCGGGATGGACCACGACGACGACAGGACCGGCCTTGCCCCAGTTCGAGAAGGCATCAAGGGTCCAGGCGATGACAGGGCGTCCGCCGATCCGGCGATACTGCTTCGGGCCTTCGATCGAGGCGCCGGCCCGCTCGCCGCGTCCCGCCGCCACGATCACGACACCGCATGAAAGTTCGCGTTCTCTTTGCATCTGCTGTAAGACGCCTCCCTGCCGGCCCTGAACCGCCGCTTGGGCGAGAGGCGCCGCTCGGTTCATATGAGCGCGTTTAACCCGCGCGGAAGGGCTTTGCCAGTCGGGCCGGCAGGCGAATGAGGAAAATTACGGATGTCGCGTGAAAGCGCTTGGCAATGGCGATATCTATGTCTAAAAATAGTGCAGAAAAACCATGTGCCTGAAAGATAATCACTTGCATCTTCCGACATTGTCATCGCCCTTCGCGATCGAAGGGATGTCGTTTCGAAACCGCGTGGTGCTTGCACCCATGTCGGGCGTGACCGACCTGCCGTTTCGTCAGCTGGCATGGCGCTATGGCGCAGGCCTCGTCGTGACCGAAATGGTAGCAAGCCGCGAGCTGGCTTGCAATGCGGGCGAGAGCTGGGCGCGGCTGAAAAATGCAGGCATCACGCCGCATATGGTGCAGCTGGCCGGTCGCGAGGCGCATTGGATGGCGGAGGCTGCGAAGATCGCGGCCGGAAACGGCGCCGACGTGATCGATATCAATATGGGTTGTCCCGCCAAGAAGGTTACCGGCGGCTATTCCGGTTCGGCGCTGATGCGCGATCCCGACCACGCGCTCACCCTGATCGAGGCAACGGTTCGTGCCGTCGATATTCCCGTGACGTTGAAGATGCGGCTCGGCTGGGACGAGACGACGATGAACGCGCCCGACATCGCGCGTCGCGCCGAAGCGGCCGGCATCCGCATGGTGACGATCCACGGGCGCACGCGCATGCAGTTTTACAAGGGCCACGCCGACTGGGATGCGATCCGCGCCGTGCGCGATGCGGTGTCCGTGCCGCTGGTGGCCAATGGCGACGTCGCGACACTCCACGATGCGACGGATATCCTCAAGCGCTCGGGCGCCGATGCCGTCATGGCCGGGCGTGCCTGCCAGGGGCGGCCATGGCACGCCGGCGTTCTCGCCGGTGCCTGTGCGGAACCGGAAGGGCAGGCGCGTCTCGATGTCATTTCAGAGCATTACGAGATGATGCTCGCCTTCTACGGCACGGAAACGGGCCTTCGCCATGCGCGAAAACATCTCGGCTGGTACATCGACCGGTTCGCACCCGATGCCCCGGGGCATCGCAAGGCGTCCGTGTTGACGGCGACGGATCACAAGGCGGCGCTCTCCGGTCTTCTCGAGCTTCTTCGGGACGGCGGGACAGCGGTTGAAAGGACGATGGCGGCATGAGCGGCAAGATAACCGACGACACCAAGAGCGTGTTGCCGATGGCGGTGCTGAACGCGATCCAGAATCCGGTCGTTCTCGTCAACGAGACCGGGCTGGTGACCTTCGCCAACTGGGAGGCCGAGGCCTTCTTCGGCGCCAGCGCCAACTATCTGGCCCGCCACGATATCAGCACCTTCATCCCCTTCGGCAGTCCGCTCTTGACGCTGATCGAGCAGGTGCGGGAGCGCAAGGCAGCGGTCAACGAGTACCGGGTCGATCTGTCGTCGCCGCGCCTGGGGGCCGACAAGCTGGTGGACCTCTACGTCGCGCCCGTGCTGTCTGAACCCGGCTGCGTCGTCATCGTCTTCCAGGAACGCTCCATGGCCGACAAGATCGACCGGCAGCTGACGCACCGCGCCGCCGCCCGATCGGTCACGGGGCTTGCCTCCATGTTGGCGCACGAGATCAAGAATCCGCTGTCCGGCATTCGCGGCGCCGCCCAGTTGCTGGAGAGTTCCGTCAATGACGAGGACCGGGCGCTGACGCGGCTGATCTGCGACGAGACCGACCGCATCGTCTCGCTGGTCGATCGCATGGAAGTGTTTTCCGACGAGCGTCCGGTCGATCGGCACCCGGTCAACATCCACTCCATCCTCGACCATGTGAAGGCCGTGGCACGGGCGGGCTTTGCCCGTCGCATCCGCATCACCGAGAATTACGACCCGTCGCTGCCGCCGGTCTATGCCAATCGCGACCAGCTGGTGCAGGTGTTCCTCAACCTCGTGAAGAACGCGGCGGAAGCGATCGGCGACAAGCCGGATGGCGAGATCATGCTGACCACCGCCTATCGCCCCGGCATCCGCCTGTCGGTCGCCGGCACGCGGGAGAAAATCTCGCTGCCGCTCGAATTCTGTGTGCACGACAATGGCCCGGGCGTGCCCGCCGATCTCGTGCCGCACCTGTTCGACCCCTTCATCACCACCAAGACCAACGGTTCGGGCCTGGGCCTGGCGCTGGTGGCGAAAATCATCGGTGGTCACGGCGGCATCGTCGAATGTGACAGCCAGACCAACCGCACGACATTCCGCGTCCTCATGCCTGCGTCGAAAGGACCGACCGCCGAGGACCCCGAACCCATTGCTGTAAAAGGGAAGACCCGATGACTGGCGCCACGATTCTCGTTGCCGACGACGACGCAGCCATCCGCACCGTGCTGAACCAGGCGCTCAGCCGCGCCGGCTATGACGTCCGCATCACCTCCAACGCCGCCACCCTCTGGCGCTGGATCTCGGCGGGCGATGGCGATCTGGTGCTGACCGACGTCATCATGCCGGACGAAAACGCGTTCGACCTGTTGCCGCGCATCAAGAAGGCCCGGCCGGAGCTGCCGGTGCTGGTGATGAGCGCGCAGAACACCTTCATGACCGCCATCAAGGCGTCGGAAAAAGGCGCATACGACTATCTGCCCAAGCCCTTCGATCTCACCGAGCTGATCGCCATTATCGGCCGGGCGCTGGCGGAGCCGAAGCGCAAGCCGGCGAAGATGGACGACGACACGCAGGACGGCATGCCCCTGGTCGGCCGGTCCGCCGCCATGCAGGAAATCTACCGCGTTCTCGCCCGTCTGATGCAGACGGACCTGACGCTGATGATCACCGGCGAATCGGGGACCGGCAAGGAGCTGGTGGCACGGGCGCTGCACGACTATGGCAAGCGCCGCAACGGTCCTTTCGTCGCGATCAACATGGCCGCCATTCCGCGCGACCTGATCGAGTCGGAACTGTTCGGCCACGAGAAGGGCGCCTTCACCGGCGCGCAGAACCGCTCTACCGGCCGCTTCGAGCAGGCCGAGGGCGGCACGCTGTTTCTCGACGAAATCGGCGACATGCCGATGGATGCCCAGACCCGGCTTCTGCGCGTTCTGCAGCAGGGCGAATATACGACGGTTGGCGGGCGAACGCCGATCCGTTCCGACGTCCGGATCGTCGCGGCGACGAACAAGGACCTGAAGCAGTCGATCAATCAGGGTCTCTTCCGCGAGGATCTCTACTACCGCCTCAACGTCGTGCCGCTGCGCCTGCCGCCGCTGCGCGACCGCGCGGAGGACATTCCCGATCTCGTTCGTCACTTCGTCCAGATGGCCGAGAAGGAAGGCCTCGACGTCAAGCGCTTCGAGCAGGAAGCGCTGGAACTGATGAAGTCCCACCCCTGGCCGGGCAATGTGCGCGAACTGGAGAACGTCGTCCGGCGCCTGACGGCGCTCTATCCGCAGGAGGTCATCAGCCGCGAGATCATCGAAAGCGAGCTGCGCTCCGATATCCCCGACAGCCCGATCGAAAAGGCGAGTGGACGCTCCGGGCCGATGTCGATCTCCCAGGCGGTCGAGGAAAACATGCGGCAGTATTTCGCAGGCTTCGGTGACGGCCTGCCGCCCTCGGGTCTCTACGACCGCGTTCTCGCCGAAATGGAGTATCCGCTGATTCTCGCAGCGCTCACGGCGACGCGCGGCAACCAGATCAAGGCGGCCGATCTGCTCGGCCTCAACCGCAATACGCTGCGCAAGAAGATCCGCGAACTCGGCGTCTCCGTTTATCGCAGCTCGCGGAACGCTTGACACCCATCGGAGACCGTTGCATTTACGCCACATTGTGTTGCTTGGATGACACATGGAAGCCGACTCGTCCGCAAGGCAGGGTCCGGCCCCATGGTCGTCGGGGCGAGGTCCCGGGTCGCTAAGGCCCTGGGATGAGCGGGACCGGTTCTTGCCGGATCCCGTCAATGGGTGGAATACGCATGGCCGAAGGGCTGATACTGCCATTGGCAAAGGACGAGGCGGGCAACGGCACGGACCGCCGCGCCGCTTTCGCTCTGCCGGGCCTCGTGCTGGCCTCCGGCGCGCTGGCCTGCGCGATCATTTCCCTTCTCGTGCTGCTCGGCCTCACACCGATCAAGCCGGAAACCAATATCGTCATCGCCTCGGCGGCGATCAACGCGTTGTTCGTGATCGGCCTGATCTACCTGATCGGCCGGGAAATCATGCGGTTGCTGCGGGCCCGCAACAAGGGCAGGGCGGCGGCGAGGCTGCATGTGCGCATCGTCGCGCTGTTCTCGATCGTCGCCATCACGCCGGCCATTCTCGTCGCCATCTTCGCCTCGATCACGCTCGATGTGGGCCTCGACCGCTGGTTCTCGTTGCGCACCCAGGCGATCGTGCGATCCTCCATCGACGTCGCGCAAGCGTACGTTCTGGAAAACGCGAGCTACCTTCAGGGGCAGACCGCGTCGATGGCGACCGACCTCGAGCGCAACCGCCAGCTCTACAGTCTCGACCGCACCGGCTTCGTGGATCTCATGACCCGGCAGGCACGGGCGCGCGGCATGCTCGGTGCATTTCTCGTGCGGGCGGACGGCACGGCGATCCTGCAGGCCAACATTCCGACCGACCGGCCGCTGCCGGCCATCCCGGTCGATGCTCTGGCCAGCACGGTCTCGGGCCAGCCGACGCTCATTCCGCCCGGCATAACCAATCTCGTCGGCGCTATCATCCCGCTCGACAACATCGCCGGGGCTTATCTTTATACGGTTCGCACCGTCGATCCCAAGGTGATGAACTCGATGCGGCTGATGGAGGAGAACGTTGCGGAATACCGCAACCTCGCCGCCGGCCGCACCTCGCTTCAGGTCGCCTTCGGGGTCCTTTATCTCGGCTTCGCGCTCATCGTTCTGCTCGCCGCCATCTGGGCGGCGATTGCGGTTGCGGACCGGATCGTCCGGCCCATCCGCCTGCTGATCGGCGCCGCCGACAGCGTCGCCTCCGGCAATCTCAACGTCGTCGTGCCCGTTCACACGGTCGATGGCGATGTCGGCAGCCTGTCGCGCACCTTCAACAAGATGATCGTCGAGATCCGCACCCAGCAGCACCAGCTGCTGGAAGCGAAAGACGAGATGGACAACCGCCGACGCTTCATCGAGGCCGTGCTGTCCGGCGTGACGGCGGCCGTGATCGGCGTCGAGGACGATCGCCGCATCACCATCGCCAACCCCTCGACGGAGGTCTTCCTCTCCCGCCCGACCTTCGACATCGTCGGCGAGCGTCTGGCGGACGTGGCCCCCGAGATCGACGACGTGCTGACCGAGGCGATTTCCAGGCCACGAAACGACTTCCGCAAGCAGATCAACATCATGCGCAACGGCAAGGAGCGCACGCTGAACGTTCAGGTGACCCGCGAGGAGGCGACCGATACGGCCGAATCCTACGTCATCACCCTCGACGACATCACCGATCTCGTCATCGCCCAGCGCTCGACCGCCTGGGCCGACGTCGCGCGCCGCATCGCGCACGAGATCAAGAACCCGCTGACGCCGATCCAGCTTTCCGCCGAGCGCCTGAAGCGCCGCTATGGCAAGCAGATCGACCCGGACGACCGGGCCGTTTTCGACCAGTGCACGGACACGATCGTTCGCCAGGTCGAGGATATCGGCCGCATGGTCGATGAATTCTCGTCCTTTGCCCGCATGCCGAAGCCGACGAAGGAGCGCTCCGACCTTCGCGCGATCCTCAAGGATGCCGTTTTCCTTCGGGAGATGGGGACGAGCGACATCCAGTTCATCCGGGATTTCGGCGACGACGCGCTGGATGGCTCCTTCGACGGGCGCATGCTGGGGCAGGCATTCGGAAACATCATCAAGAATGCGGTCGAATCGATCGAGTCGCTACCGGCCGATGCGGAGCGTGACGAGCTGAAGATCATGATCCGCTCGCGTCTCAACGAGAAGAGCGGCACCTACGTGGTCGATATCATCGACAACGGCAAGGGCCTGCCGACCGAGAACCGCCACCGGATTCTCGAGCCCTACATGACGATGCGCGAGAAGGGCACGGGCCTCGGGCTCGCCATCGTCAAGAAGATCATCGAGGACCATGGCGGACACCTCGAACTGCACGACGCGCCTGCCGATTTCGACCAGGGCCACGGCGCGATGATCCGCATCATCCTGCCGCCGGCCATCATCGCCGAGGCGGAGCGAAACCGACCGGGCACTGCCGGTCCGCCTGCGGAGCGGGCAGGGCCCGATCCGGTACGATCCGGCTCCGCCGATGCGGAACGCAAAGACGACGACAGACAAAGCAAGGAACTGACCGATGGCCGCTGATATTCTGGTTGTGGATGACGAACAGGACATTCGCGAGATCGTCTCCGGCATCCTGTCCGACGAAGGCTACGAAACGCGCATGGCGTTCGACAGCGACAGCGCGCTTGCCGCCATTTCCGACCGCGTTCCGCGCCTCGTCTTCCTCGATATCTGGATGCAGGGCAGCCGCCTCGACGGCCTGTCGCTGCTGGACGAGATCAAGAGCCGGCATCCGGACCTGCCGGTCGTCATGATTTCCGGTCACGGCAACATCGAGACCGCGGTGTCGGCGATCCGCCGCGGGGCCTATGATTTCATCGAAAAGCCCTTCAAGGCCGACCGGCTGATCCTGATCGCGGAACGGGCGCTGGAAAACTCCAAGCTGAAGCGCGAGGTCACGGAACTCAAGAAGCGTTCCGGCGATCCGGTGGAGCTGATAGGCACCTCCGTCGCCGTTTCGCAGCTGCGCCAGACCATCGAGAAGGTCGCGCCGACCAACAGCCGCATCATGATCCACGGGCCCTCCGGTTCCGGCAAGGAACTGGTGGCGCGGATGATCCACAAGAAGTCCGCCCGCGCCGCCGGCCCCTTCGTGGCGCTGAACGCTGCGGCGATCACGCCCGACCGCATGGAAATCGCCTTGTTCGGCACGGAGGGTACGCCCGGCCAGCCGCGCAAGACCGGCGCGCTGGAGGAAGCCCATGGCGGCATGCTCTATCTCGACGAGATCGGCGAGATGCCGCGCGAGACACAGAACAAGATTTTACGCGTGCTCGTGGACCAGCAGTTCGAACGCGTCGGCGGGTCGAAGCGGGTCAAGGTCGATGTCCGCATCATCTCCTCCACCGCCTACAATCTGGAGAGCCTGATTGCCGAAGGCGCCTTCCGCGAGGATCTCTACCACCGTCTGGCGGTCATTCCCGTCCGCGTGCCCGCCCTTGCCGATCGCCGGGAGGATATTCCGTTTCTCGTCGATATGTTCATGCGCCAGATCAGCGAGCAGGCGGGCATCCGCTCCCGCAAGATCGGGGATGACGCGCTGGCGGTGCTGCAGGCACACGGCTGGCCCGGCAACATCCGCCAGCTGCGCAACAATATCGAGCGGCTGATGATCCTCGCGCGTTCGGACGGTCCCGACACGGTCATCTCGGCCGATATGCTGCCGACGGAAGTGGGCGACAGCCTGCCGAAGATCTCGGCCCAGGGCGACCAGCACATCATGACGCTGCCGCTGCGCGAGGCGCGCGAGATGTTCGAGCGGGATTATCTGATCGCGCAGATCAACCGGTTCGGCGGAAACATTTCCCGCACGGCGGAATTCGTCGGCATGGAGCGCTCGGCCCTGCACCGGAAGCTGAAGTCGCTGGGTGTCTGAGCCGGAACGCATCCCGTGGCGCCCACGCTGTCACGGAAACGTCGCGCAGGCTTTTTGGAGATTGCGAAAGACCCCTTGATGCGATACCAGATTCCGCAGCGTCTGAGGGGCAGGCGCGCGGGGGCAACTCTCGATTTACAGACGTATCAACCGGTTGATTTCGGACCGGCAATAAAGAAAGAAGCGGCGCTATGGCGGAACGTTCTCAGAACCTGCAGGACCTTTTTCTCAATACGGTTCGCAAACAGAAGATCTCTCTCACCATCTTCCTCATCAACGGCGTCAAGCTGACGGGCGTCGTTACCTCGTTCGATAATTTCTGCGTGCTGCTGCGGCGCGACGGGCATTCCCAGCTCGTCTACAAGCATGCCATCTCGACCATCATGCCGGGCCAGCCCATGCAGATGTTCGAGAGCGAAGAATCCGCCTCCTGAACACCGGACTGAAGCCATCACAAAACACAACGATACCCCAGACAGCATCATCCCCGAGACCGAAAAGCACCGCGACGACATGCGGGCGCTGGTCATCGTCCCGGTCGTCAAGAAAACCGGGCGGCAGCACGCCGAGCAACCGCATTCGATCCGCTCGGATGAGGCGCGTCTCGAGGAAACGATCGGTCTGGCGCGCGCCATCGATTTGTCCGTCGTCCAGGGGCTGGTCGTGCCGATCGCCCAGCCGAAGCCGGGAACGCTGCTCGGCAGCGGCAAGATCGAAGAGATCGGGCATCTGCTCGACGCTCAGGATGCCGGCCTCGTCATCATGGATCACCCGCTGACCCCGGTGCAGCAGCGCAATCTCGAGAAGGAATGGAACGCTAAGGTCATCGACCGCACGGGCCTCATTCTGGAAATCTTCGGCCGCCGCGCCTCCACCAAGGAAGGTACGCTGCAGGTCGATCTGGCGCATCTGAACTACCAGAAGGGCCGTCTGGTCCGCAGCTGGACTCACCTTGAACGCCAGCGCGGTGGCGCGGGCTTCATGGGCGGTCCGGGTGAAACCCAGATCGAGGCCGACCGCCGCCAGCTGCAGGACAAGATCATCAAGCTGGAAAAGGAGCTGGAGCAGGTGCGCCGGACACGCCAGCTGCACCGCTCGAAGCGCCGCAAGGTGCCGCATCCGATCGTCGCCCTCGTCGGCTACACCAATGCCGGCAAATCCACCCTGTTCAACCGGATCACCGGTGCCGGCGTGCTGGCCGAGGACATGCTGTTTGCGACGCTCGACCCGACGCTGCGCCGCATGAAACTGCCGCAGGGCCGCACCGTCATCCTCTCCGACACCGTCGGCTTCATCTCGGACCTGCCGACACACCTCGTGGCGGCCTTCCGGGCGACGCTCGAAGAGGTGCTGGAGGCCGATCTCATCCTGCATGTCCGCGACGTGTCGGATCCGGATCACGCGGCCCAGTCCGAAGACGTCGAGCGTATTCTCGAGGATCTCGGCATCGACGAGAAGGCGCGCACCGAGCGCCTTCTGGAGGTCTGGAACAAGATCGACCGGCTCGAGGAGGAGCCGCACGCGGCGATGCTCGAAAAGGCCGTGCACACGCCCAATACGATCACCGTATCGGCGGTCACGGGCGAGGGGGTGGATGCCCTCATGCAGGAGATCAACCGCCGCCTCTCGGGCGTCATGATGGAGACGACGGTGACGCTGCCCGTCGATCGCCTGCAGCTTCTGCCGTGGCTCTACGAGCATGCGATCGTCGATCATCGCGAAGATCTCGAGGACGGCGCCATCCGGCTCGATCTGCGCCTCACGGAAACGGAGGCGGGGGAACTCGACCGTCGTCTCGGCCAGGGACAGAAACCCGCCGCAGAAGACTGGGAATAGAAAACGAAGGCGCCACGTCCTGTGGCGCCTCGGCCGCTTGCCCCTTGAGACGAGGGCATCGCGACCAGACAGTTTCCCGACAGGATTTCGGCTCTACCACACCCTCAGCATAGCCTGACGGGTTCCCGCCGGCGTTCTGACGGGAGTGACCCCTTGAAAACCCCCAAGCTTCCCCGGCCTGAGATCGGCAGTATCCCGCTGACCCTCATCGTGTCCGCCTATCTGCTCGTGGTCACCAACATCACCTTCTGGAGCCGCGCAGCCGCGGCGTTCTCGTCCAACACGATGAGCCTCGTCGCCTTCTCGGTCGCGATATCGCTGCTGACCGTCTGCGCGCTCGTGACGCTCTCCGTCCGCTACGTCATCAAGCCGGTCCTGATCCTCTGCGTTCTCGTCGCCGGCATCGCATCCTATTTCACCGATACCTACGGCATCGTCGTGGACAAGGAGATGGTGGAGAGCGCCTTCGTGACGACGGGTGCCGAGGCAGGTCACCTCTTGACGCCGCATTTCGTTCTGCATCTCCTCATCTTCGCCGTGTTGCCGGCCGTCATGATCGGCCTTGCGCACATCCGCCATCGTCCATTTTTCCAGAAAGCGCTGCGAAACCTTGCACTGATCATTCCGGCTCTCGCCATGGCGCTGGTCCTCATCGGCTATAACTACGCGGCGATCGCCTTCGTTGCCCGCGAGCGGAAGGACGTGCTCAACGTCTTCAACCCGGCCGCACCCCTGTCGTCGGCGGCGCGCTTCGCCTTGTCCGCCTACAAGGAGGTCGATGCTGTGGTCGCGCCCTTCGGCACGGACGCCCGGGCGGGCGATCGGCTCGCCGCCGAGAAGAAGCCGGTCGTCGTCGTGGTCGTTGCGGGGGAAACCGCACGCGCCGCCAGCTTCTCTCTGGATGGCTACGCCCGCGAAACCAATCCCGAGCTCAAGGCACTCGGCGTGGTCAACTTTAGCAACACGAGCAGCTGCGGCACGGCGACCGCCGTCTCCTTGCCCTGCATGTTCTCCGGCTACCGACGGATCGAATACAGCGAGAGCAAGGCGCACACGCGCCAGAACCTCGTCGATGTCCTGACCCATGCCGGCGTCAACGTGTCGTGGTGGGACAACAACACCGGCAGCAAGGGCATCGCCAAGCTGATCGACTATGCCGCGATCAACGGGCGCCAGAACAGCCCGCTCTGCCACGCGGGCGAATGCCTCGACGGCATCTTCCTCGATGGTCTCGACAGCAAGCTTGCCACGATCAAACACGATACGGTGATCGTGCTGCACCAGCTGGGCAGCCATGGCCCGGGCTATTTCGGCCGCTATCCCGAGGAGTACCGGCGCTTCACGCCCGACTGCCGCACGGACGAGCTGATGAACTGCTCGCACGACGAGATCGTCAACGCCTACGACAATACGATTCTCTACACCGACCACATCCTCGCCAGCGTTGCCAAGCTGCTGGCAAAGCACGAGAACACGATGGCCGGCGCCATGATCTACATGTCGGACCACGGCGAATCGCTCGGGGAAAACGGCATCTACCTGCATGGCGCGCCGTATGCGATCGCGCCGAAGGAGCAGACGCATGTTCCCTTCATATCCTGGTTCTCGCCGTCCTACGCGCGGACCATGGGGCTTGATACGAAATGCCTTCTCGCCTATTCCGATGCGGCCATGTCGCACGACAACCTGTTTCATACGGTGCTCGGCATGATGAACATCCAGACGGATGTCTACAACCGCGAACTGGACGCTTTCGCGCCCTGCGTGGCAAGAAGCTGAGATGAACGGGAATACGCTGCGCATGCAGAAGCGAGAGCCGGACCAGGATCTGCCTGGACAGAAGCTGCCGCGAAAGCTCACAGGCTTTCAGCACTTCTTCGCCGCGGCGACCTATTCTCTTGGAGGCGCCCGGCGTCTTTTGGGCGAAGCCGCTTTCCGCCAGGAGCTCATCGGCTTTGCCGTGGCGATGCTGGCTTTCGTCATCAGCGGTGCCACGCTCTTTCAGTACGTCGCGATGATGCTGCTTTTCCTGCTGATGATCGCGTTCGAGGCGCTGAACACGGCGATCGAGGAGATCGTCGATCGGGTGTCGCCCGAGATCTCGGAAATGGGCCGCAACGCCAAGGATCTCGGATCGCTCGCCTGCCTCTGCCTGATCCTCGCCAATGCCGGCTATGCGTTCTACGTCGTCTTCCTCTCGCATGTCGTAACCGACATGCCGCTGACCGGGCTGTAATGACGCAAAGGTGATGACGGTGCGCGATGCAGGGCGCGCTTCCTGCAAAATCGTGCACGAAAGCAAGCGCTTCTAAAGTTGACCTTCACGTTCAGCTTATTTATACCGCCTCTGCCGGGCACGTCGCCCGGGCACTCTCAGGAGGTCGTCATGAAAATTTCCGTTCGCACCGCGAGCTTTGTCGCCGCGGCTTCTCTTCTGGCCGCGATGAACCCCGCGCTCGCCCAGTCCGAATCCGCCGGCATCGTCATCTACAATGCCCAGCACGAGAGCCTCGGCGTTGCCTGGGCCGAAGCCTTCACCAAGGAAACCGGCATCAAGGTGACGCTGCGCAAGGGCAGCGACATGGAGTTCGCCAACCAGATCGTACAGGAGGGTGCCGCATCTCCTGCCGACGTCTTCCTCACCGAGAACTCGCCGGCCATGTCGCTGGTCGATCAGGCCGGCCTGTTCGAACCCGTCGCCAAGGACACGCTGGCGCAGGTTCCCGAAACCTTCCAGCCGTCGAACGGCCATTGGGTCGGCGTCGCTGCACGCTCCACCGTGTTTGCCTATGACAAGACCAAGCTGACCGAAGACAAGCTGCCGAAATCGCTGCTCGACCTTGCCGATCCCGCGTGGAAGGGCCGCTGGGCCGCATCGCCGGCCGGTGCCGACTTCCAGGCCATCGTCAGCGCGCTTCTGGCCCTGAAGGGCGAAGCCGCCACCAAGGAGTGGCTTGCGGCCATGAAGACGAACTTCACCGCCTACAAAGGCAATTCGACGGCGATGAAGGCCGTGAATGCCGGTGAGGTCGAAGGCGCCGTGATCTATCACTACTACTATTTCGGCGATCAGGCGAAGACCGGCGAGAACAGCAAGAACGTCGCACTGCACTTCTTCAAGAACCAGGATCCCGGCGCCTTCGTCAGCATCTCCGGCGGCGGCATCCTTGCCTCCAGCCAGCACAAGACCGAAGCCCAGACGTTCCTCAAGTGGTTGACCGGCAAGGGCGGGCAGGCCGTTCTGCGCGATGGCACCTCGTTCGAATATGCCGTCTCCAAGGACGCGGCCTCCAACGCGGCGCTTCCGGCACTCTCGACGCTGGACTACCCGAAGGTCGATCCGCAGTCGCTGAACAGCAAGTCGGTCACCGACCTGATGACGGCCGCCGGCATCCTTTGAGTGCCCGTGTCGGCGTCTTGCGCATGCAACATGACGCCTGCATGACGATTCTGGATTGATTTCATCCACAATCGCCGCAATAGGTCATCGCGACCCGTGCGCGCTTCCTTGTCGGAGGCGCGCATCTTTCTGTTCCGTGTAGAGGCGCCACACGTGCCGCATGCCGATGCCAAGTCCTTCGCTGTCTCCAAGGGCGCGACGCCGGGCCGTCTGACGCTCGGACAGCGCGAGCGGTCGCGTCTTGCCTATCCGCTGGTCACGCTGCCGGCTCTGCTCGTGGCGCTGGTCAGCCTCATCCCGCTTGGCTTCGTCGCGATCGTGACCGTGCAGACGGGGTGGGACCAGGTGGTCGCGCTCGTCTTCCGCGGCCGCGTCGGCGATCTCCTCGTCAACACCGCGCTGCTCGAAGCGGCAACCGTTCCGCTGACCATCGTGCTCGCCGTGGCGCTCGCCTGGCTGACGGAGCGCACGGACCTTCCCTTTGCGCGGCTCTGGGCCTGGTTCGCCGTCGTGCCGCTCGCGGTGCCCGCCTTCGTGCACTCCTACGCCTGGATCAGCCTCGTTCCCGGGCTGAAGGGCCTCGGCGGCGGCGTTCTCGTCTCGGTTCTCGCTTACTTCCCATTTCTCTATCTGCCGGTGGCCGCGCAGCTGCGCCGACTGGATCCCGCCATTGAGGATGCCGCGGCATCCCTCGGCCTCAGCCCGTGGCGGGTCTTCTTCCGGGCGGTCCTCCCGCAACTGCGGGTCGCGATCTGCGGCGGCAGCCTGCTCGTCGGCCTTCACCTCCTGGCCGAATACGGCCTGTTCGTCATGATCCGGTTCGACACGTTTTCCACGGCGATCGTCGATCAGTTCCAGTCGGCCTTCAACGGCCCCGCCGCCAACATGCTCTCGGGCGTTCTCGTCCTCTGCTGCCTGGCGCTTCTCGGGACGGAAGCGCTGGCGCGGGGCGGGGAGCGCTATGCCCGCGTCGGGTCCGGCGCGCCGCGCATGGTGACGCGCCATGCGCTCGGCGGCTGGGTGTGGCCGGCGCTGGCGCTCAATCTGGCGACCGCCGCGCTTGCCATCGGCGTGCCCTTCACGACACTGACGCGGTGGCTGGCGATCGGCGGGCTGGAGATCTGGCCGCTGCACACGGTGGGCAATGCCGTGCTTCAGACCGTTCTCCTCGCCGTCATGGGCGGCATGCTGACGACGGTTGCCGCCGCGCCCATGGCCTGGCTCTCGGTGCGCGCACCCGGTCGCCTGCAACGGGTGCTGGAGGCCTGCCATTACTATGTCGGCTCCCTGCCGGGCGTCGTCGTGGCGCTGGCGCTGGTCACCATCACCGTCCGGCTGGTCCTGCCGCTCTACCAGACATTCGCGACGCTGCTCCTGGCCTACGGCCTTCTGTTCCTGCCGCGCGCGCTGGTGGCGCTGCGCGCGAGCATCGCGCAGGCGCCGGTGGAGCTGGAGCGTGCCGCGATGGCGCTGGGCCGGGCACCGCTGCAGGCCGTGCGCGTGACGACGATGCGCCTTGCCGCGCCTGGTGCGGCGGCGAGCACCGCGCTCGTTGCGCTCGGCATCACCAACGAACTCACCGCCACCCTCATGCTGTCGCCGACCGGCGTCGAGACGCTCGCCACCAAGTTCTGGTCGCTGACAAGCGAGATCGATTATGTCGCTGCCGCGCCCTATGCGCTGATGATGGTCCTTCTGTCCCTGCCGCTGACGCTGGTCCTCCACCGCCAATCCAGCCGCGTAAGCGGGAGCGCCGCATGAGCCTTCTTTCCATCTCGTCCGTCAGCAAGACCTATGGCCGCGATGCGCGCGCCCTGATCGACGTCTCCCTCGTCGTTCCCGCCGGCGCGCGTACGGCGATCGTCGGCCCGTCCGGCTCCGGCAAGACGACGCTGCTCAAGCTGATCGCCGGTTTCGAGCGTCCGGATGCCGGTCGCATCACGCTGGAAGGTGCCGTGCTGGCCGGCGAGGGCGTCCACGTGCCCGCCCACAAGCGCGGCATCGGCATCGTCTCTCAGGATGGCGCGCTCTTTCCGCATCTGACGGTCGGCGAAAATATCGGTTTCGGTCTGCCGAAACGGCAGGACGGCCGCGACCGGCGCATTGCGGCCCTGATGGCCATGGTGGAGCTCGACGCGGACATGCTCTCGCGGCGTCCGCACCAGCTCTCCGGCGGCCAGCAGCAGCGTGTTGCGCTTGCCCGCGCTCTGGCGCTCGAACCGCGGTTGATGCTGCTCGACGAGCCTTTCTCCGCGCTTGACACCGGCCTGCGCGACACGATGCGCCGCACCGTCTCGCGCATCCTCGCCGCTTCGGGAACGACGTCCATTCTGGTCACGCACGATCAGGGGGAGGCGCTTTCCTTTGCCGATCACGTCGCGGTGTTCCGGGAGGGACGGCTGGTCCAGGCCGGCAGCCCGCAATCGCTCTACCGCTGCCCTGCCGATCGCCAGACGGCGCTCTTTCTCGGCGATGCCGTGCTGCTGGAGGCGACGGTTGCCGCCGGGCAGGCGGAAACCGTTCTCGGTTCCATTCCTGTCGGATCGACCGACAAGGCCTCGACCGGCACCGCATCGACGTCGCTGGTGATGCTCCGGCCGGAGCAGTTGCGCATCCGCTGGCTCGGTCTCGGGGAGGCCGATCTCGTCAAGGGCGCGCGGGCGCGCGTGCTCGACAGCGAGTTCGGCGGCGGTCTCTGCCGCCTGACGGTAGAGGTGGGCGAGGGCCCGGCGCGCACCGTTCTTGATCTGCGCGTCTCCGGCTTCGATGTCGCGGCACCGGGCGAAACCGTGGCCATCGAGGTCGTGGGGCAGGGGCACGTCCTGCCCGCCTGAAACGGTCCGGGAATCCTGATCAGGCGAAACTCTTGCGACGCCGCGCCACGGCGGCGGTTTCCTGCACGGCGGGCACCGTCTGGAGCACGCGGCGCGCCGGCAGGATGGCGATGACCTCGGTGCCCTCGCGCAGCTTCGAGCGCAGGATGAATTCGCCATCATGCTTGGCAAGGATGGCCTGCACGATCGGCAGGCCGAGGCCGGTCCCCTGTTCCGCGCTCTTGATGGCGATCGACCCTTGGCCGAAGGCCGAGAGGACGACGGGGATTTCATCTTCCGGGATGCCGGGACCATCGTCCTTGATCGACAGATATTGTCCGCCGCCGGCCGTCCAGCCGACCTTCACGGCGATCTGCCCGCCCTGCGGGGTAAATTTGACGGCATTCGACAGCAGGTTCAGCGTTACCTGCCGCATGGCCTTCTCGTCCACCCAGACGGCGGGCATGCCCTGCTCGAACTGCTCCGTGATCGTGATGTTCTTGGTGCGGGCACGCAGCTGCACCATGCCGATGCAGTCCTCCGTGATCTCGGCCAGCAGGATCGCTTCCTCGTTGAGGTCGTAGCGCCCGGCCTCGATGCGGGACAGGTCGAGGATCTCGTTGATCAGGTCGAGCAGGTGCTTGCCGGAGCGGTGGATATCGCCGGTATATTCCTTGTAGGTCGGGTTGTTGAGGGGCCCCATGACCTCGGTGAACATCACCTCCGAAAAGCCGAGAATGGCGTTCAGCGGCGTGCGCAACTCGTGCGACATGGAGGCGAGGAAGCGGGATTTGGCGAGGTTGGCCTCTTCCGCCCGCCGGCGCGCCTCGTCCGACATGGATTTCGCGACTTCCAGTTCCGCAATCAGATCGTCTTTTTCCGCCTGCACGGAAAGGATCTGGATATTGGCACGTCGCATCCGCGTCGTCATGTAAACGAGAAAGGCGAGCGACGTCGAAAGCACGACGGCGAGCGCGATGAGATCCCCACGTCCGGCCATGATGGCGGTGCCGGTGAGAAGGGCGACGCAGGGTGCGAACGTGACGATCAGCGCATAGCGGAGCAGAATGGTGGCAATGGCCGTGGCGGCAAGAGCCACGAGAAGGGCCACGCCCTTGTACAGTCCGAAGTCGCGCGCCACGCAGGATTGGCAATCCTGCAGCAGGAACAGCACCCAGACGACGCTCATCAGTCCCTGCACGGCCAGGAAGCGCCGACGCCAGTAGACGACGGCCTCCGGCGTCATATCCTTCCGCCGGGCCCGCTGCGCCGCAAGGAGGCCGAGGGCGTGGATGACGAGGGCCACGATCAGCCAGCCGACGATCTGTACGTTCTCCGTCAGGTAGAGGCCGCCGGCGGCGATCATCATCAGGAGGATCGGCATGGCTGCAGCGCCCTGCAGGACGGAGGCGATGTAGAGAGACAGCATTTCCTTGTCGAAGCCGGCGCCGTTCGACGGACCGGACTGCAGGCGTTCGCGATTCGCGCGCACGGTTTTCGACACCGCCTTGTTGCGATGGCTGCGCGATTTGTCGACAATGATCTTGTCGGTCGATGTGCTGACGCCCTGATTCATCTTGTCCGGAAAGTCTGACGGATACCCAACGGATTCTAGGTAAGAATTGTTAAGAACTTGCTTCCTGCACCGGCTCGGCGCGTCCGCCAACGGCCGAATTTTGCGTTGGTTTCCGTGGTAGGCCGGCAGCGGTCGCTGATCCGGGATGGTCTGCTGACGATCCTCTTCCTGGGGCTCGTCTGGCTGGCTGCCAACCGGCTTGCTGGTGAGGGCGAGACGGTGACCGGCCAGCCGCGCGTGGTCGATGGGGACACGCTCGCCATCGGGCGGGATCGCATTCGCCTCATCGGCATCGATGCGCCCGAGAGCGCGCAAACCTGCGAACGCGACGGCAGGACCTGGGCATGCGGGCAGGAGGCGCGACGGCATCTGGCGCGACTGATTGGTACGACCGCGGTCTTGTGCGAAGGTCGGGCGGACGACCGCTACGGCCGGCGGTTGGCGGTCTGCGCGGCCGGACGAGAGGACCTGAACGCCCGGATGGTCGCGGACGGTTTTGCCGTTGCCTTCGGTGATTATGCCGCCGAGGAGGCGGAAGCGCGCGCAAACCGGGCCGGTCTCTGGGCCGGTACCTTCGATCGACCGCAGGATTGGCGCGCCCGGCATGGCGGAATGGCCGAGCTGCCCCATATCGATGGGGATTGGATCAAGGCGCTGCTGCGCCGCATCGAGACCGTATGGACATCCCGCTGACACCGACCAGAGACGAGATCGATCGCTGCTCCGCTGCGATCGCGGCCTGCCGCATCTGTCGCGACGCGCCGGTCTTTGGCGCGCCCCTGCCGCATGAGCCCCGGCCCATCTTCGTGCTTTCGGCAAAGGCGCGCATCCTGATCGCGAGCCAGGCCCCCGGCATGCGCGCGCATGTCAGCGGCGTGCCTTTCGACGATCCCTCCGGCAACCGTCTGCGCGACTGGCTCGGCGTGGACCGGCCGACCTTTTACGATCCCGACAACTTCGCCATCGTTCCCATGGGGTTCTGCTTCCCCGGCTACGACAGGCATGGCGGCGATATTCCGCCGCGGCGGGAATGCGCACCGGTCTGGCGGGAGACGGCGCTCGCCGCCGTGCCGAACGCCTCCCTTATTCTCGTCATCGGCGCCTATGCGCAGGCCTATCATCTCGACACGAAGCGGCAGGCCTCGATGACGGCGACGGTGGCGGACTGGCGGCGGACGTTCGAGCGGGTGGAGGGACCGAAGTTGCTGCCTTTGCCGCACCCCAGCTGGCGCAATACGCCATGGCTGAAACGGAACCCCTGGTTCGAAGCCGAACTGCTGCCGGTGCTCCGTGCTGAAATTGCATTGCGGATATCGTAAGAATTCCCTCTGGCATTAGCCCCTTTTGACGCTATAGAAGAAATAATATTCGAAGGGGGCTACTGAAATGGATCGTCTCGATCGCAAGATCCTGCGACTTCTGCAGGAAGATTCGACACTCGCCGTTGCCGACCTGGCCAAGAAGGTTGGCCTGTCGACCACGCCGTGCTGGCGCCGCATCCAGAAGATGGAAGAAGAGGGCGTGATCCGCGGCCGCGTCGCCCTGCTGGATCCGGCGAAGATCAACACCAAGGTCACGGTCTTCGTGTCGATCCGCACCAATGCCCACTCGATCGAGTGGCTGCGGCGGTTTTCCGAGGTCGTGGGAGAATTCCCCGAGGTGGTCGAACTCTACCGCATGAGCGGCGACGTCGATTACCTCTTGCGCGTCGTGGTCCCGGACATCGCGGCTTATGACGCCTTCTACAAGCGCCTGATCGCCAAGATCGAGATCCGCGACGTGTCCTCGGCTTTCGCCATGGAGCAGATCAAGTACACCACGCAGATGCCGCTCGATTACATGATCCTGGAGCAGGCGAAGTCCCAGGAGGACTGACGTTCGCCGACGGATCGGGGAGAAGCAGGCGCGGGGGCGCGCCTACTTCTTTTCCAGCCGCGCCAAAAGCGACGACGTATCCCAGCGCTTGCCGCCCATGGCCTGCACCTCGCCGTAGAACTGATCGACCAGCGCGGTGACCGGAAGCTTGGCGCCGTTGCGGCGGGCTTCGGTCAGCACGATGTCGAGGTCCTTGCGCATCCAGTCGACGGCGAAGCCGAAGTCGTATTTGTCGGCAATCATCGTCTTGTGGCGGTTTTCCATCTGCCAGGAACCGGCCGCACCCTTGGAGATCACCTCCACGACGGCCTCCATGTCGAGCCCGGCACTCTTGCCGAAATGCACGGCTTCCGCCAGTCCCTGGACGAGGCCCGCAATGCAGATCTGGTTGACCATCTTGGTCAGCTGGCCGCTGCCGGCCGGGCCCATCAGCCCGACCATGCGCGCATAGGCATCGATGACCGGACGGGCGCGTTCGAACACCTGCGAATCGCCACCGCACATGACGGTGAGAACACCGTTTTCCGCACCCGCCTGGCCGCCGGACACAGGCGCGTCGAGGAAATGCGCGCCCCGCGCCCGGGCGGCAGCGTCCAGTTCGCGTGCGACTTCGGCGGAGGCTGTGGTGTTGTCGATGAAGATCGCGCCGGCCCGCAGTGTCTCGAACGCGCCGTCCTTGCCCGTGGTGACCGACCGCAGGTCGTCATCGTTGCCGACGCAGCAGAACACGAAATCCGCATCGCGCGCCGCTTCGGCCGGCGTCGCCGCTGCCGTGCCGCCGTTTTCGGAGACCCACGTCTCGGCCTTCGCCGCTGTGCGGTTGTAGACGGTCAACTCGTGGCCGCCCTTGACGGCGAGATGGCGGGCCATGGGGTATCCCATGACACCGAGACCGATGAAGGCGACTTTGGCCATGGGAGGCTCCTTGAGGCTGTCGAGAGAATCAGGCGTCGGCTGTAGAAGGCTGGCGCAGCCGCGCCACCACGAGATGACCGGCTATCGGCGCGCCGTCTTCCATGCGCACGGTGATATCCGTCAGATCGACCAGATCGAACCCGGTCGCCTCCAACCGCTCGAGCACGTAGTCCCGCGCATGCGCGAACCGCTGGTGCGGCCCGACCATGAAGCGGCGGCTGGCGAACACGTCGTCCGGCAATGTCTCGCTGGAGAAAATGAACAGGCCGCCCGGCTCCATGGTCTCGGCCGCCGCGAAAAACAGCGCTTCGAGCCCGCCGAGATAGGGCAGGACATCCGTCGCGGTGACGAGATCGAACGGTCCGTCTTCGTTGTCCTCGAGAAAATCCACGGCTTCGCCGACATAAAGCGCGTCGTAGAGATCCTTCTCATGGGCAATCTCGACCATGTTTTCCGAAAGATCGACGCCGGTCAGATGTTCGGCCATGTCGCGCAGCGCGCCGCCGGTCAGCCCCGTGCCGCAGCCGAGGTCGAGCAGGCTCTTGAAGGGCCCGAGCCCGAGCGCCTGCAGACGCTGGCGGACCATCATCGGCACGGAATAGCCGAGCTGTTCCACCAGCACATCCTCGAACACGTCGGCGTGCTGGTCGAACAGGGTCGTGACATAGGCGTCCGGGGCCTTGTCGGGCGTTTCGCCGCGGCCCATGGAGGCGATGCGCACGGCAGCACCGCCGTGATCGTCGGGGTCCAGTGCCAGCACCTCGCCATAGGCCGCGACCGCCGCCTCGACATCGCCGGATTTTTCGAGCGCGAGAGCGCGGTTATAGGCCTCGGCCAAAGCTTCTTCGTCGATCTTCTTTTGCATGCGCGCTTTGTAGGATGGGCACTGCCGAATGGCAATCCCGATCCAGCGACGGGACCTCGATGTGAAGCATCGTCAATCGCGCATCAGTTGATGATGAATTCGCCCTTTAAAGCGCGCCAGTCGCCAGCCGATATCAGCTTGCGGTGAACGTAGCGCACCGAGTGGAGCGGCCCGTCCAGCGTTTCCTGCCAGAACTGCAGGAAGCGTTTCATTTCGGGAAAGTGGGGGGCCAGATCGTAATGCTGCCAGATGTAGCTCTGCAGGATCGCCTGGCGATCCGGCATGCGGTAGAGGATCTCGGCCGTGGTGAGGCCGTACCCTTTCAGCTGCAGTTCCATGTCAGATGCCATGCGAAACCTCATTTTTGCTGAATGACGGTCTCTAGAATGAAGCGCCCGAATGGTTAAGCAAGTCTTAATGACGGTGGGATGACAAGAAATATCGTGTCTTGCCAGGGGGTTGGCAGCGTCCAAGTGGGAGTGCTGCCAATGCTCCGGGTGTTACCGCTTCATGTGGCGGGTCAGCCGGTTCTCCAGCCAGACCCAGAGATTGCGCAGCGCTTCGACCATGATGAGGTAGAAGATCGCGGCCCAGAGATAGGTCTGGTAGTCGAAGGTGCGGGAGAAGGCGCGGCGGGTTTCGCCCATGAGGTCGAAGACGGTCACGATCGCGACGATGGCCGATGCCTTGATCATGAGAATGATCTCGTTGCCATAGGGACGAAGGGCAACGATCAACGCCTGTGGCAGGATGATCTTGAAGAAGGCGATACGCTGCGACAAGCCGAGCGAAGCCGCGCCTTCGTGCTGGCCGCGCGGCACGCTTTCGATCGCGCCGCGCAGGATCTCGGCCTGGTAGGCCGCCGTGTTCAGCACGAAGGTCAGAAGCGCGCAGTACCAGGCCTCGCGGAAGAACCACCAGAGCCCGATCTCCGTCAGTTGCGGCCGGAAGCTCCCGAGGCCGTAATAGATGAGGAAGAGCTGCATGATGACCGGCGTGCCGCGGAAGAAATAGACGTAGACATAGGCGATCCAGTTCGCGACCTTGTTCTTCGACATGCGGCCGAGCGCGACCGGCAGCGAGAGAAGCGCGCCGAGCACGATGGAGGTCGAGACGAGGCCGAGCGTGACGCCGAGGCCGGAGATGTAGCCGGGCCCGTAGCGCTGGAATTTCTCCGGATCGAACCCGCCGACGATGAGCATGCCGAGGCCGACGAAGACCGCAAGCCAGACGCCGAGAAGGACGCGTCCGAACAGACGCGACAGCGTATAGGGACGCGCCGCGTCGCGGGGGGCCGGCTGCGGCGAAAGGAGATCCGTCGAAACGAAGGCCTGCACCGGGCGGACGCCGGAAGACGGCATGTCCGTATCGAGCGCCGGCGGTGCGCCCGCGGGCGGCAGCGGCGGTGTCGCACTCATCGCGCCACCTCCGAACGGTGCGCCCACCGCTCCAGGGCGGAGAACACGAAGGAGGATGCCGCGGCGAGCAGCAGGAACAGGATGCAGGCGAGCCCGAAGAATTCGAACGCCTGCTTGGTCACGCGCGCCGCAACACCGGTCTGGCGCAGGATATCCGGCAGGCCGATGACGGAGACGAGCGCCGTATCCTTCAGAAGGGCCATCCAGAGATTGCCGAGGCCGGGCAGGGCGATGCGGAAAAGCTGCGGCAGCACGATCAGCCGCATGGTCTTTCCCTGGCTGAAGCCGAGCGCGTCGCCCGCCTCGTACTGCCCTCGGGGAATGGCCTTGAAGGCGGATTGCAGGACCTCGGAGCAATAGGCCGAGAAGACGACCCCAAGCGCGACAACGCCCGCGAAGAAGGCGTTGATCTCGACCGGGCCGGAGTAGCCGACGCCGGCGAGGACTTGCTGCGCGACGATCTGCAGGCCGTAATAGACGATGAACAGCGTCAGCAGTTCGGGCAGGCCGCGAAAAATGGTGGTGTAGATATCGGAGGACAGGCGCAGCGATTTCTCGCTCGACTGCTTGCCCATCGCGACGCAGAAGCCGAGCGCAAGGCCGACCGGCAGCGTTGATATCGCCAGCGATGCGGTGATGAGAAAGCCGTAGCCGATCTCGTCGCCCCAGCCGGCATCGCCGCAGGCGAGCAGGGTGTTGCCGGCGAGAAGGCGGAAAATGCCGATCGGTCCGCACCACGGATCGAGCGTGGCGCCGAGCCACGACACGGCGGAGGAAAGCGCGGCCATGATTCCGCTCATCGTCTGGTCTGTCCCCTTGAGGCGCTTCTTGTTGGGCGCCTCTTGCTTACGGCATCGTTTGTCAAACAAAAACGGCGGGAGGGCAAGCTCCCGCCGCAGGATTTCGGACGCGCCGGGGAATTAGCCGCCGTAGACGTCGAAGGAGAAGTACTTGTCGTTGATCTCCTTGTACTTGCCGTTGGCGCGGATGGCTTTGATCGCCGCGTTGAACTTTTCGCGCAGATCGTTGTCGCCTTTGCGCAGCGCGATGCCGGCGCCTTCGCCGTTGATGACCGGGTCGATCGGCAGCGTGCCGAGCAGCTTGCAGCAGTCGCCATCGGTGGTCTTCAGCCATTCCGAGAGAACCACGACATCGTCGATGACGGCGTCGATACGGCCGTTGGCGATGTCGAGCTTGTACTCGTCGGAGGTCGGGTAGAGCTTCAGCTCGGCCTTCTTCATATGCGCTTCGGCATAGTTGGAATGGGTCGTGGAGGACTGCGCGCCGAGCGTCTTGCCGTCGAGACCGGCTTCGGTCGCCTCGGTGATCGGGCTATCCTTCGGCACGGCGATGGCCGGCGGCGTGTTGTAGTACTTTTCCGAGAAGTCGACCTGCTGCTTGCGCTCGGCCGTGATCGACATGGAGGCGATGAAGGCGTCGTACTTCTTGGCGATCAGGGCGGGAATGGCGCCGTCCCAATCCTGGGTGACGAAGGTGCACTCGGCCTTCATCTCGACGCAGAGCGCCTTGGCGATGTCGATGTCGAAGCCGGTCAGGGAGCCGTCGGCTTCCAGAACGTTGAAGGGCGGATAGGCGCCTTCGGTGCCGATGGTGATCTTCTCGCCGGCGGCAAGTGCGGTGCTGGCGGCAAGGGCGAAAACGGCCGCAGCGGCAGCCATGGTGAAACGTTTGGCGATAGGCATGTCGATCCTCTCTGTTGGCGCAGGCCCGGCTTGTTCTTTGTGTCCCGGGCCATTCGCAAGCCACCGTGAACGGTGGCTTCGGTTGCGATATTCCGTCACCCGTTCGCAAAAGCAACAGGAAAAGCGCGCGGGGAGAAAAGCGTGAACACGCTCTGGCGGGATGACGCGGAAAGCCTATGTCCGCCGGGTGAATGCGGCATTCATCGCCAATTCATGCGCCTGTTGCTACCGCTCTGGCCATGGATCGCAGCGAAGGCTGCGACCGTCCGTCACGCGGCGTTCAAGCGTATGCCGGCCCGGATCATCGGTGCCGGTCGACAAGAACAAGAACGGGATCTCTCTCAGGAGGAGACACCATGACCATTCGATCCAAGCTTTTCGCAACCGTGGCAATGCCGCTGTTGACAATGACAATCGGCATGCAGCCGGCGCTCGCCGACGCTCAGATGAAGCCGTTCCAGGTCGCCCAGGCCGATCCGGAAGAGGAACTGCCTCGCAAACGCAGGCCTGCCGAAGGACAGCAGGAGGCAGCGCCTCAGGGGCAGGAGGAACCGTCCGAAAGCGGCGAAGGCCGCCCCAGCCGCGAAGAGCGCCGCAAGCAGCGTGAGGCCGATCAGCCAGCGGAAGAGCAGCAGCAGCGCCAGGCCGAGCCGTCCGGCGAGGACAGCCCTCGCCCGAGCCGCGAGGAGCGCCGCAAGCAGCGCGAGGCCGAGCAGCAGCAGAACGGCGAACAGCCGCAGGCCCAGCCTTCGGGCGAGGACGCGCCGCGCCCAAGCCGTGAAGAGCGCCGCAAGCAGCGTGAAGCCGAGCAGCAGCAGAACGGCGAACAGCCGCAGGCACAGCCTTCGGGCGAGGACACGCCGCGACCGAGCCGCGAAGAACGTCGCAAGCAGCGTGAGGCCGAACAGCAGAAGCAGAATGGCGAGCAGCCCCAGCCCGAGGGCCAGCCGATGCCGGATCTCGATGGCCAGGCACCGCGCCAGAGCCGCGAAGAGCGTCGCAAGCAGCGCGAGGCCGAACAGCAAAAGAAGCAGGACGGCGCCGACACGCAAGAGCAGATCAAGCCATCCGATCTCGATGCGACCCGGCCGCGCCAGACGGGGCAGGACGCCGACGCACCGGATGCCGCTGAACGCAAGCGCCAGCGCGAAGAGCGCATCCGCAAGCGTGAGGCGGAACGCCTCAACGGTCAACAGGATGGTACCCAGTCCGGCGAAAACGCCGAGCAGCCCGCTGCCGGCGACCGGCAGCCCACTGCCGGTGACATGACCGACGAAGAGCGGGCCCGCATCCGCGCCGAGCGCCGCAAGCAGCGCGAGGCCGAAGGGCAGCAGGCAGAGGATCCGGCCCGTCCGGGCAGCGAGCCGAACGCCACGGGTCCCACGCAGGCGGGCGACAACGGCGCCAACCGGGATCGTCCCGCGCGGGACGTCGTGGACACGCGTTCACGCGAAGAGCGCGAGAAGCTGGCGCGCGACCCGTCGAAGAGCGATGAGACGGTTGTTCTGCCGGTCGAGAACGGTGCCGCCGTGCTCGACAGCGACAAGGATGCCGACAATCGTGGCAACGACGACACCCGCGACCGCCGCCGTCGGGAGCGCGAGCAGGTTCGCCAGGAACGCGACAACCTGCCGCCGCCGCGCACCGATGCCGACGCCCAGTCGGAGCACCGCGAACGCCGGCCGGATCGCGAAGAGCTGAACGCTGCCAACAACGAACGCGGCCGCCGCATCGACCGGGCGCCGGAATTCGATGCCGGCGATCTCATCGATGCGCTGACGGGTCAACGTCCGCGGATCGAGGAGCAGCGCAACAACCGCACCGTGCTCGATTTCGGCGACGAGATCGTCGTGCGCAGCGACGATCGTCCGCGCCTGCGTCGCGATGCCCGCGAGACCTACTACGAGGAACTGCCGCGTGGCAGAACCCGCGAGGTCATCGAGCGTCCAAATGGCATGCGTGTCGTGACGATCTATAATCGCTACGGCGATGTCATCCAGCGCACGCGCATCAATAGCGATGGCGAAGAGTACCTGATGGTCTATGCGCCGGAAGTCGATGAAGAAAAGCGTCCGCCGCGCTACGACGTCGGTGAGGATCTGCCGCCCATGCGCCTGACGGTGCCGGTGCGCGACTACATCATCGATACCTCGACGGATCCGGATCGCGACTACTACGACTTCCTGGCCGAGCCGCCGGTCGAACGGGTCGAGCGGACCTATTCGCTCGATGAAGTCCGGAACTCCGCCCGTATCCGCGACAAGGTTCGCCGTATCGATCTCGATACGATCACCTTCGCCACGGGCAGCGCCGAGGTCCCGACGTCGCAGGCAAAGACCCTGCGCAAGGTCGCGGACGCGATGATCGAGGTGATCGACAAGGATCCCGGCGAGACCTTCCTGATCGAAGGTCACACGGATGCCGTCGGCTCCGACCAGTCGAACCTCGTTCTCTCCGACGAACGGGCCGAATCGGTCGCCGCACTTCTGACCGACATCTACGAGATCCCGCCGGAAAACCTGGTCACACAGGGCTACGGCGAGCGATTCCTCAAGGTCCGCACGTCGGAAGCCGAGCAGGAGAACCGCCGCGTCACCATTCGCCGCGTCACCCCGCTCGTCCGGCCCGTGGCCCAGAAGTAAGAGTTAGAGTTTTGAGGCGGGTGGCCAGACATGGCCGCCTGCCCAGAATTTGCCATGTTCAAGGCCCTGAAGATGAAGAACCCGGTGCTCGTCGCGCCGGGTTCTTTTCGTCTGGACGTCTTATGAAAACGATTCTCCTCCTGCCGCTCCTCGCCGCCCTCGGCTTCGCTGCCCCGGCCTTGGCCCGCGACGGCCTGCTGGAACCGAAGCTGCATATCGCGGCAGGCGACAAGACGCCGCGCGTTGCGCTCACCTTCGACGCCTGCATGGGGCTGGCCGACCAGCGCATCATCTCCGTTCTCATCGAAAACCGCATCCCGGCGACGATCTTCATCACGGAGCGCTGGCTGAAGCGAAATGCGGAGACGTTCGCGATCTTCCGGGCTCATGCCGATCTGTTCGAGCTGGAAAACCACGGCGCGATGCACGTGCCGGCCATCGATCGTCCGGTGCCGGTCTACGGCATCGCCTCGGCAGGTTCCGCGCAGGCCGTGGAGGCCGAAGTCATGGGAGGGTCCAGGGCGCTCGTCGCCAGCGGCGCACCGCAGCCCCACTGGTTCCGCGGCGCAACGGCCAAATACACGGCCTCCTCGATCGCGCAGATCCGGTCGCTCGGCTTCGATGTTGCGGGCTATTCGCTGAATGGTGACGATGGATCGTTGCTGGGCGCGAAGATGGCGACGCGGCGGATCGCCGGCGCGCGAGACGGCGATGTCATCATCTCGCACATCAATCAGCCGACGCACGCGGCCGGCGAGGGCGTTGCGGCGGGTATTCTGGCCTTGAAGGCGAAGGGTTACGAATTCGTACGGCTCGACGCTGTTCACGAGAACGGCAGCAACGCGACCGTCAACTGACCCTGCGTTTCATGGCCGCTTGAGCCCGCAGGTCGCCTCCACGAAGTCGGCGATGACGCCGGTGTCGTCGAGATCGAATACCGGAAGGCTCGCGTCGGGAACGGCGTGATCGGACGCGATGGCGAGGATGTGCGGGTCGCCGGGCGCCAACGGCTCGCGATTCTTCGCCTCCAGCCGTCGCGCCTCGATCTTGGGGATCGGCTCGCGCTTGTAGCCTTCGATGAGAACGAGATCGCAAGGGGCGAGACGTGCGAGGATGGCCTCGAAAGACGGCTCCGGTTCGCCACGAAGCTCATGCATGATCGCGAAGCGGGTGCCCGAGATGATCGTTACCTCATGCGCGCCGGCCTCGCGATGCCGCCAGCTGTCGGCGCCGATCTTGTCGATGTCGAAATCATGATGGGCGTGCTTCACGGTGGAAACCTTGTAACCCCGCGCCGTGAGCTCCGTCACCAGCCTCACGGCAAGCCCCGTCTTTCCGGAATTCTTCCAGCCGGCAATGCCGAAGATCTTCGGTTTGGTCATCGCTCTGCGGTCCCCTTGCGCGAAAGCATCCGCTCGATCATCTCGACATCTCCCGGCCTGTTCATGTTCGTGAAGGGATCGATATCCCCGTCAGCGTCTCCCGTCGCTGTGAAATTGACGATGACATGAGCATGCCGCTCGATGAAGCCGCGGACCCGTCGCTTGGCATCGGTTGCGAGGAAACGCTCCAGATCGTCGGCAAGCGAAGAGGACCAGAGTGCGAAGACGGGATGCAGGATGTCCCCGGATGCAGCCACAGCGATCACGCTGTTCGTCTCTTCGAGGGCCTCGAGAAGCCGGCGTACGAAGGCATGCGGGAAAAATGGAGCATCCACGGGAACGCTGGTGACGAGCGGGATATCGCGGGATTGCGCCAAGCGCAGCCCGGCGAGAACGCCCGCAAGCGGACCGAAGGCCCCCGGCGCTGCGTCGGGGATGGTTTCGATATCCGGGGCCAGTCCCGGAAAGGCGCGAGCGCCGTTGAAGGCGAGGGTGGTCACCTGCGGCCGCAGCCGCTCAAGGGCACGGTTGGCAAGCGGTATCCCACCAAGGGACAGGGCGGCCTTGTCACGCCCCATGCGACGCGACAGACCGCCGGCGAGCACGACGCCGAGGATGGCTCGCAGTACATCTGCAGTCACGTCAGCCGCCTGTTACGCTCATATGCCGCGCAACGGCCGGGCGGTTCTGCGTGCGGTCGATGATGAAATCGTGACCCTTCGGCTTGCGGCCGATGGCCTCGTCGATCACCTGCGACAGAAGCGCGTCGTCCGAAGATGCGCGAACGGCGGCACGCAGATCGGCGGCATCGTTCTGTCCGAGGCACATATACAGCGTGCCCGTGCAGGTCAGCCGCACCCGGTTGCAGCTTTCGCAGAAATTATGCGTCATCGGCGTGATGAGGCCGAGCCGCCCGCCGGTTTCGTCGACCGTCATGTATCGCGCCGGGCCGCCGGTGGCATAGGCATTGTCGGTGAGGGTGAAGATCGTCGACAGCCGGTCGCGCATCTCCGACAGCGGCATGTAGCGATCCGTCCGGTCCTCCTCGATCTCGCCCATGGGCATGGTCTCGATCAGCGTCAGGTCCATGCCGCGGCCGTGCGCCCAGCGGATCATGTCGGGGATCTCTTGGTCGTTGAAACCCTTGAGGGCGACGGCGTTGATCTTCACATGAATGCCCGCCGCCTGCGCCGCATCGATGCCTTCGAGGACTTTCGAGAGATCCCCCCAACGGGTGATCTCCCGGAACTTCACTGGGTCGAGCGTGTCCATCGACACGTTGATGCGCTTCACGCCGGCGTCCGCCAGCTCCTGCGCGTAGCGCGCGAGCTGCGAGCCGTTGGTGGTCAGGGTCAGCTCGTCGAGCGTTCCCTCCTCGATCTTTTTGCCCAGCGCCCGCACGAGATGCATGATGTTCTTGCGCACCAGCGGTTCTCCGCCGGTGAGACGCAGCTTGCGCACGCCCTTTTCGATGAAGGCGGAACAGATGCGCTCCAGCTCTTCCAGCGTCAGAAGATCCTTCTTCGGCAGGAAATTCATGTTCTCCGCCATGCAATAGGTGCAGCGGAAATCGCAGCGGTCGGTGACCGACACGCGCAGATAGGTGACCGCACGGCCGAACGGATCGATCATCGGTGCGGTGGAGTGCGCGAGCGCCACGGCTCCGCGCTTGTCGATCGGGCGTCTGTCGATGATGATGGTGTTCACAAGCGTCTCCGTCGTCCTGCCCACAAACATCGTGCCTGGGACGAGATGCGTCAAGGCCGGCTGTGGTGGCGGCCTGCGATGACGCTCTGCAAAGCGGGGTGTCAGTTTCCTTGAGGGGGAAACTGCGCTAGGTCTCTGAAAAATCAAGCGGCGGATGGCGCACGGCGTGCCGGGCGCGGAAGGACGGACATGACGAGCGAGATCTGGCCGAAAGAATTGCGTGTCTCCAAGGACCGCAGGACGTTGACCGTCACCTTCAACGACGGCGTCGCCGGCATCCTTCCCGCCGAAATGCTGCGCGTGCTGTCGCCGTCGGCGGAAGTCCAGGGCCATGGCCCGGGTCAGAAGGTCACCGTGCCCGGAAAGCGCAACGTCGCCATCGCCGCGATGACACCGACGGGGAACTACGCCGTCCGGATCGCCTTCGACGACGGCCACGACACCGGCATCTTCACCTGGACCTATCTGCGGGAACTCAGCATCGACGGCACAACGCTTTTCGCCGCCTACGAAGAGGAACTCGGCGCCAAGGGACTCGACCGTGGTCCGGCTCCCGGCGGGCGGGAGACGAAAGAGGGCGCGGTGCGATGAGCACGCTTTTCCAGTCGCTGCGGGATCGGGCCGGCTGGATGCGGGAGCGTCGTGAGGGAGAGGACGACAAGGTCGCCTTTCCCGAGCTGTTTTTCGATCTGGTCTTCGTCTTCTCGCTGATCCAGCTGTCGCATACGCTTGCCGGCCATTATTCGCTGATGGGTGCGCTGGAAGCGCTTCTGATGATTCTGGCTGTCTGGTGGGTCTGGATCTTCACAACCTGGGTCACGAACTGGCTCGATCCGGACCGGATGCCGGTCCGGGCCATGCTGTTCGCCCTGATGTTCGGTGCGTTGCTGCTTTCGACCGCCATCAACGACGCCTTCGGCGACAAGGCGCTGCTGTTCGCCATCTCCTATGTCGCCATGCAGGTTGGCCGGTCGCTGTTCACCGTCTACGCGATGCATGGCCACAGTCCGGATAACGCGCGCGATTTCCTGCGCATCACCTGCTGGCTGGTCCTTTCCGGCGTGTTCTGGATCGCCGGCGCGCTCATCGGCGGCGAGGCGCAGCTCTTCATCTGGATCGCCGCACTGACCATCGAATACATCTCCCCGGCCGTCGGCTTCCGGGTGCCCGGATTGGGTCGATCCGAATTCGACGACTGGGATGTGCTGGGCGCGCACATGGCCGAACGCTGCGCGCTCTTCGTCCTGATCTGTCTCGGCGAAACGATTCTCGTGACCGGCCGCACCCTTGCCGAAATGGAGGTGACGCCGCTCGTCTTCGTTCTCGCCATCAGCAGCTTCGGATCGACCGTCACCATGTGGTGGATCTATTTCCGGTTCGGACAGGAGCGGGCGGCGGCGCAGATCGAGAGCGACGAATCGCCCGGCGAAGTCGCGCGCACCATCTTCACCTACGCCCATATCCCCGTCGTCGCGGGCATCATTCTCTGCGCTGTCGCCGACGAGTTCGTGCTCGCCCATCCCCATGGCGCGATCGACCTTAAGACCGCCAGCGCCATCATCGGCGGTCCCATCGTCTTTCTCGCCGGAAACATCTGGATCAAGAGCTCGGTCGCACCGCGCCTGTCGGTCTCGCATCTCGCGGGCATAGGGCTGCTGATGCTGGCCGCACCGCTCGCCTTCGTGGTCGAGCCGCATATCCTCCTGATCGTTTCCTTCGCCATCCTCGTCATCGTCGCGGTCTGGGAATACCTGACGCTGAAATCCGTGCGTTGAACCCGCATCGAACCCCTCTGGAGCTGGAAGAACAATGTCCCTGAAAGTCTATCTCGCCGGTCCCGAAGTCTTCCTGCCCAATGCGCGGGAGATCCTCGATCTGAAGGCCGAGCGGGCGAGGGCGGCGGGTTTCGAGCCGCTGAGCCCGGGCGATCTCGCCATTCCCCCGGCCGAGACGAAGTTCGGCATGGGTCTGGCGATCAGCCAGGTCAACGAGGGGATGATGCGCGCAGCCGACGCGGTCATCGCCAACCTCACACCGTTCCGCGGCGTCGCCGCAGATGTCGGCACGGCCTTCGAGGTCGGGTTCATGTGCGCGCAGGGCAAACTGGTCTATGCCTATACGAACATCGCCCGATCGCACTACGACCGCTGCTCGGCCTATTACGGCGGAGACATCCGCGAGACGTCCGACGGCCGGCATCGCGGGCCTGACGGCATCTCCATCGAGAATTTCGACATGGCGGACAATCTGATGCTGGACGGCGGCATCGCCGCCCGTGGCGGCGCGCTCGTGGTGGGCAATGCGGCAGCCGACGCGCTCTACACCGACCTCGCCGCCTTCGAGGAATGCCTTCGCCTGCTCGCCGAGCAGCAGGGCACGACGGCCTGACCGTCGTTCTCGATCGATCTCACTGCATAATTCCTTCAGCCGGAATCGGCTTGAGGAATTATGCAGCAAATTTTATGCCTTCGAGCGATTTTACCGCGTCATGAATGACGCGTGGCGCTCTAACGGCGATAAAGAAGCCAGTTGCGGCCGGTATCCTTCTTCATGCCGTCCTCGAACAGCATGGTCCGGTTGCGCCCGGCATTCTTGGCGCAGTAGAGCGCCACGTCGGCCTTGTTGTAGAGATCGACCGGGTCTTCCGCGAGGGAGGCCTGGCAAACGCCGATGGAGAGCGTGATCGGGCCATAGTTCACGCCCGTCTTCGAATTCTTGAACGGCGTGTTGGCCAATGCGGTGCGGATGCGGTCTGCGACCTGCACGCATTCCTCGACGGTCTGGTCGTTGAGGATGATGGCGAACTCCTCGCCGCCGGTGCGCGCAACAAAGGCTTCCCGGCGCAGGTTCGAGCGGATGACGGTACCGACCGTCGCAAGGATCTTGTCGCCCACGGGGTGGCCGAACGTGTCGTTGACCTTCTTGAAATGGTCGATATCGGCGATCAGCAGCCCCGTATAGGTCTTGATCTGATCCGAGTTGTAGACCGACGACAGCTTCTCGTCGAAGGCCCGGCGGTTGGCGAGACGGGTCAGGGAATCGGTGTTGGCAATCCGCTTGTACTCGTCGAGCTCCTGGCGGATGACATCCATCTCCACCGATTTCAGGGAAACGTTCTCGACCAGTTCCTTGCCCTGGCTCATCGTGTCCTCGGTGGCCCGGGAGAGCAGGGTCATCGCACTGCGCAGGATTTCGACGCTCGCGGCACTCTTGTTGTTGATGTTGTCGGCGGTCTCGCCGAGCACCCGATTGTAGCTTTCGAGCGCGAACTGCTCGTCGCGCATCAAGGCCAGGAGATCGTTCAGCTGAGCCGCAAGGCGGCTATGCGCGCGCTCGACGCCGGCGGCATGGTGGATATGGGCGAAGTAGCGGGCGCCGATCTCGTCCAGCTCTTCCTGCGTCGCCTTGCTGCCCAGCGCGGCCAGCTCTTTCGTCAGCCGCGGGTTGGAGCCGATATAGGCTTCGTAATAGAGCTCGTAGTTCCGCGGGATCGGGGCAATGCCCATGATCCGCATCGCAAACGTAACCTGCGCCGCAATATCCGGAGCTTGCCCCTTGGGTGATGTCGCAGGCTGCACGAACGCCCTCCTGTTATCCTGAGCTCGGCATCGCGGAAGACGGCATTGTCGACCGGCACACATGCCCATGGCTGCAGGCGTGGCGTTCGATCGACCGGCGAAGACCCTCTGCAGTAGCGTATTCTAGGGCTGAAAAGATTTGAGAAAGTTTAACGATTGTTGGAAACATCGCCTGCCACCTGCGGGAATGTGCGGGGTGACACAAAAAACCCTGCCGGGCATTCCGGCAGGGTTTGAAGAGAGAGACGATCCTGTGACGGCCGCTTGGGTCAGGCCGGGCTGATCATCGTTTCCGGGCGAACGACCGCGTCGAACTCCTCGTTCGTGACATAACCGCCTCCGACGGCTTCCTCACGGAGCGTCGTGCCGTTCTTGTGGGCCGTCTTGGCGATCTTGGCGGCATTGTCGTAGCCGATCTTCGGCGCAAGCGCCGTGACGAGCATCAGCGAGCGATCGAGCGCCGCCTTGATGTTGTCTTCGCGTGCCTCGATGCCGGCGACGCAATTGTCGGTGAAGGAGACGGCGGCATCCGCCAGCAGCTGTACCGACTGCAGGAAGTTGTAGGCCATCAGCGGATTGTAGACGTTCAGCTCGAAATGCCCCTGGCTGCCGGCGAAGGTCAGCGAGGCGTGGTTGCCGAAAACCTGGACGCAGACCTGGGTCAGCGCTTCGCACTGCGTCGGGTTGACCTTGCCCGGCATGATCGAGGAGCCCGGCTCGTTCTCCGGCAGCGACAGTTCGCCGAGACCCGAACGCGGGCCGGAACCGAGAAGCCGGATGTCATTGGCGATCTTGAAGAGCGCGGCCGCCGTCGCGTTGATGGCGCCATGGCTGAACACCATGGAATCATGTGCGGCCAGCGCCTCGAACTTGTTCGGCGCCGAGGTGAACGCGATGCCGGTGATCGCTGCGATCTCTTCGGCGACCTTTTCGGCAAAGCCGATCGGTGCGTTGAGCCCGGTGCCGACCGCGGTACCCCCCTGAGCGAGTTCCTGCAGGCCTGGTAGGGTCATCTCGATGCGCTTGATGGAGGAGGCGACCTGCGCTGCGTAGCCGGAGAACTCCTGGCCGAGCGTCAGCGGGGTCGCGTCCTGCGTGTGCGTCCGGCCGATCTTGATGATGTGGTCGAAGGCCTTCACCTTGGCCTCGAGCGCCGCGTGCAGGTGTTTCAGGGCCGGCACCAGGTCGTGTACGACGCGTTCCGCGCAGGCGATGTGCATGGCAGTCGGGAAGGTGTCGTTCGACGATTGGCTCATATTGACGTGATCGTTCGGGTGAACCGGCTTCTTGGAGCCCATGACGCCGCCGAGCAGTTCGATCGCCCGGTTCGAGATGACCTCGTTGGCGTTCATGTTCGACTGCGTGCCGGATCCGGTCTGCCAGACGACGAGCGGGAAGTGGTCGTTGAGCTTGCCGTCGATGACTTCCTGCGCGGCGCGGATGATCGGCTCGCCGACGGCAGGGGCGAGCCGGCCCAGCGCCATGTTGGCCTTGGCCGCCGCCTGCTTCACGATGCCGAGGGCCCGCACGATGGACAGCGGCTGCTTTTCCCAGCCGATCTTGAAATTGCCGAGGGAGCGCTGGGCCTGTGCGCCCCAATAGCGGTCGTTCTGGACCTCGATCGGGCCGAATGTATCTGTTTCCGTGCGCGTGGCTGTCATCGTCTCTTCCCTGCTTCGTCTGATGCAGCACCGTCGCGCGCTGCGAGATCCTTTGAGCCGGCCGCGACAAGGCCCGGCCGGGGTCTTCTGTGGCCCAGGAGCTGACCGGTTGTAAAGAGGCAGGAGAGGCATGCCCGCCGTACAATCGTTTGAATGATCCCGCGACTGTTAGGGACGCTGCATGCCACGGCGAGAGGGGATCGGACGCGCTTTCTGTGCCTTTTGGAACACAGGCGGAATGTCTCTTGAAAAGCCTGCGCCGCATGGCGAGAGGAAGATCCTCGGGTGTCGGTAAACCATTCAGGGGAAAAGCAAGAACTATCAGTTTCTTGGCCTCTATGCCTGCGCCGCGGACGCGGTTTTTTCGCCCGCACCCGCCCGATTGCGCCGCGCGCGTTTCCTTTTCATTCACCAACATTTCTTATAAGTCGGATGCTTGGTGACATGAACGGCATCGGGCGCCACCCGCCATGAGGCGGCACTGCGATACGGAAAGTTCGGCTATGACATTGAAGAAGACAGCAGCGATCGTCACCCTCATGTCGGGGTGCGCCCTGACCACGCTCCACGTCGGTCCCGCCGACGCCATGACGCTGATGGACCTGTTCCGTCGCAACCGCGCGCCGGAGACCCTTCAGACCTTGCCGGAGGCTGCTCCGGCTCCTGCGCAGGAGCCGTCCGCACCGGCCCGGCGCAGCGCGTCGTCATCGCCGGCTCCGCGTGTCGTCGGCCCCAAATATTACACCTACAGGGCGGAAGCGCCGCGCCGCATCGAGACCGATCGCCTCGTCGATCCCGTGGTTACGGGCTCGCTCCGTCCCGAGCTCGTCTCGACCGGTAGCACGACGCCGCTCAGCGATATCAGGCCTTACATGCCGTCCGTCACCGCTTATGCCGCGCCCGATGTCGCCAAGACGATCGAGGCCTATTACGCCGGTACAGATGCGCTGATCTGGATCGACGCCACCGGCGTGAACGACCGCGCGCGTGCCGCCATGGCCGTGCTGGCGGATGCCGCCAGCGTCGGGCTCGATCCGCAGGATTACGCCGTCGCGCTGCCCTCGGAAATGCCGGATGCGACCGACATGGCCGCCCGCGAGAAGGCGCTCATCTCCTTCGAGATCCGGCTGAGCGCCGCCGTGATGACCTATGTGCAGGATACCATTCGCGGTCGGATCGATCCGAATGCGATTTCCGGCTACCACGATTTCAAGCGCAAGGAAGTCAACCTCGCCGGCAAGCTGCGCGTCATCGCCGCCAGCCATGATGTCGCGGCTTTCCTCGCAACGCAGACGCCGTCCAACCCCGAATTCACCGCGCTTCGCGACGAGCTGAAGCGGCTTGAGGCGACCGCGGACGGCCAGCCGCGCATCGAGATTCCGGAAGGCACGCTCCTGAAACCGGGCATCGCCGATCCCGGCCTGCCGGCCGTCGTCGCTGCCATCAAGGCGAAGGGCTCCGAGACGCTGAAGACGGACCATGCCGCGACGCTGGCCGCCTATCAGGGCAGCGAGGACTACGCGCCCGATCTGGTAGCGTTGGTCGAGGGATTCCAGAAGGAAAACGGCCTGAAGCCGGACGGCATCGTCGGGCGCGCCTCGATCCGCATCCTGAGCGGCGGCGACAGCCATGCCGACAAGATCGCCAAGCTGCGCATCGCCATGGAGCAGGCCCGCTGGCTTCCCGCCGATCTCGGCAGCCGCTATGTCTTCATCAACCAGCCGGCCTTCACAGCCTCCTATCATGATGCCGGCGTCGAGCAGTTCAACATGCGCGTCGTCGTGGGCTCGAAGACGAACCAGACCTACTTCTTCGAGGACCAGATCCAGACCGTCGAGTTCAACCCCTATTGGGGCGTGCCGCAGTCGATCATCATCAACGAAATGCTGCCGAAGCTGCGCAGCGATCCGGGCTATCTCGATCGGCTGGGCTATCAGGTGGAGGTCGCGGGCCGTGCGGTGTCGTCCTACGATGTCGACTGGTACGGCTCCACCAAGGGTGTCTCCGTGCGCCAGCCGCCGTCCGATGACAATGCACTTGGCGAACTGAAGATTCTGTTCCCCAACGCGCACGCGATCTACATGCACGACACGCCGTCCAAGAGCTTCTTCAAGAAGGATATGCGGGCCCTCAGCCACGGCTGCGTCCGGCTCGCCGATCCCCGCCGCATGGCCGCTGCCGTGCTCGGCACGACGGTGGACGATGTCGCCAAGCAGATCGCCGGCGGCCGCAACAAGGGCGTCTCGGTTCCCGGCCACATTCCCGTCTACGTCGCCTACTTCACGGCATGGCCGGACAAGGATGGCCGCATCGCCTATTTCGACGATGTCTACGATCGCGACATGTATATGAACCGCGCCTTCGACGCGACACGCCAAGTTCGCCGTATCGAGGGCTGATCCGTCACGACGTTCGCTGTTGCACGCATCTGTGTTCGATGAAGCCAGTCTCCTCCGGGAGGCTGGCTTCGTCGCTTGGAGAGAATCGCTTTCAGCCGAAGACGTGGCATGAAAAAAGCCGCGGGCACTGGGCCCGCGGCTTCTGTCGTCATGGGTCAAGCCGTTCGGCTTAGCGCTTGGAAACCGGAACGTAATCGCGCTTCGGTTCGCCGACATAGAGCTGGCGCGGCCGGCCGATGCGCTGTTCCGGGTCCTCGATCATTTCGTTCCACTGCGCGATCCAGCCGACGGTGCGGGCCAGTGCGAACAGCACGGTGAACATGGTCGTGGGGAAGCCGAGCGCCTTCAGCGTGATGCCCGAGTAGAAGTCGATGTTCGGGTAGAGCTTCTTCTCGATGAAGTAGGGATCGGTCAGCGCGATGCGCTCAAGTTCCATGGCGACCTGCAGCAGCGGATCGTCCTTGTGACCCAGTTCGGCCAGCACTTCATGCGTGGTCTTCTGCATGATCTTGGCGCGCGGATCGTAGTTCTTGTAGACGCGGTGACCGAAGCCCATCAGGCGGAACGGATCGTTCTTGTCCTTGGCCTTGGCGACATATTCCGGAATGCGATCGACCGTGCCGATTTCCGCCAGCATGTTGAGAGCCGCTTCGTTGGCGCCGCCGTGTGCCGGGCCCCAAAGGCAGGCAATGCCGGCCGCGATACAGGCAAACGGGTTTGCGCCCGACGAGCCGGCGAGACGAACCGTCGAGGTCGATGCGTTCTGCTCGTGATCGGCATGGAGAATGAAGATCCGGTCCATGGCGCGGGCGAGCACCGGATTGACCTTGTACTCCTCGCAGGGAACCGCAAAGCACATGTGCAGGAAGTTCGACGCGTAATCGAGGTCGTTCTTCGGGTAAACGAAGGGCTGGCCGATATGGTACTTGTAGGCCATGGCGGCGAGCGTCGGCATCTTCGCGATCATGCGCAGGCTCGCGACCATGCGCTGGTGCGGATCGGTGATATCCGTCGAGTCGTGGTAGAAGGCCGAGAGCGCGCCGACGCAGCCGCACATGACGGCCATCGGGTGGGCATCGCGGCGGAAGCCGGTGAAGAAACGCGACATCTGCTCGTGCACCATGGTGTGATGCGTGACGCGATGATCGAAGTCGATCTTCTGCGTCTTCGTCGGCAGTTCGCCATAGAGAAGAAGGTAGCAGACCTCGAGGAAATCGCCCTGTTCGGCGAGCTGCTCGATGGGAAAGCCGCGGTGGAGAAGAATGCCTTCGTCTCCATCGATATAGGTAATCTTGGACTCGCAGGATGCGGTCGACGTAAAGCCCGGATCGTAGGTGAACTGGCCCGTCTGCTTGTAGAGCGTGCCGATATCGACCACCTCTGGGCCGATGGACCCGGACCGCACCGGCAGCTCGACCGATTTATCGTTGACCGTCACCGTTGCGCTTTTGCCTGCCATATAGCGATCCTCCATTTGCACCGAAACGGCACGAAAGCGTGCCGCAATCCATCGTTGTTGCCTCAGTGCTACCGCATTTGATACCCCCTGCCAAGCGCTCGGGGGCTTACGTTTTGCGATGCAGCATAAACATCTTGCGGCGCGATAGTTGCATGGATTGTCGGCAGTTCCAATCGCAGCTGCATAGGAAAGTCGCGGCTTTCCGCCATCGATCGGCGACATGATGAAGAATTAGGCAGGAACGCGAAATTGTAAATCGGCCTGTTTTCTGCAACATTTTCGTGGGGTGTCGAGAAGGGGCGTGCAGGTGATGCGTAAGGTGCCCGAAACGGTGACGGACATCCGACCGCAGCCGGCCGATCGCGCTCTTCATGAGCCGGCTCCAGCGGCGGTGCCGCTCGTCGCCGCACCCCGGCCCGACCGGCGTTTCCCGCGATTTCCGCAGCTGTCGATGCGCGCGCAAGGTCGCCGGATCCTTGCCTTGCGACCGCGTCCGTCCTCCTGGCCGGATCGCTGCCGCGCCGCCTGGGAAGAGGAGGCGGCTTTCGGGCATCCATTTCTCTTCCTGCCGCTGCTGATCGCTTTGGGAGCTCTTCTCTGGTTTTCCGCCCATGATCCACCCGGTCTTCTCAATGTTGCAGTGCTGGCATGTGTTTTTTGCATAGCCAGCGGCGCGCTCCTGTCGCGGGCGGGTTGGCTGCGTCTCGTCGTGCTCACGGCAACGGGTCTGCTGCTCGGCGCGACCTCTGCGGCCTTCGAAACGGCTCGGACGACCACCGTCATGCTGGACTCGCCGGTGACAACGACGATGACGGGCAAAATCCTCAGCCGGGAAATCGCCGGGCGGAATGCCTACCGCTATATCGTCGCTCTGCAGAGCACCGAGGCGCCGAGGCTGCGGCGACCGCCGACGACGTTGACGCTCGTCGTTCGCAATGGCGGTGCGGCGAAGGTCGGCGATGTCATCAAGGGCAGGGCGCGCCTGTCACCGCCGTCCGGTCCCGCTCTCGCCGGCCTCAACGATTTCGGCTTCGACAGCTTCTTCAAAGGCATCGGAGCCGTGGGCTATGCCTACGGAAAACCGCAGATCCTCGTCGAGGCCCGCAGTCGGGAGACCGACAGCGCGTCCCTGATCGATAGGGGATGGGCCGGTCTGGCCGTCTGGCGCGAAGCCATCGGCATGCGGATCCGGGCGACGATCCCCGGCGATGCGGGCGCCATCGCCGCCGCTCTCGTCACGGCGGAGGAACGGGCGATCGGTCGGGACAGCATCACCGCCTTGCGCAATTCCGGCCTCGGCCATGTCCTGGCGATCTCGGGGCTCAATATGGTGCTGGCCGCAGGTACGCTGCTGGTCGGCCTGCGGACCGGTCTCAGTCTCGTGCCGGGTCTTGCCCATCGCGTGCCCATCAAGAAGATCGCGGCGGCCGGGGCTCTGCTGATGGTCTGCTTCTATATCCTGATTTCCGGCGGTGCCGTGTCCGCCGTCCGGTCGTGGATCATGATCGTCATCATGCTCGTCGCCGTCTTCTTCGATCGCCCCTCGATCAGCCTGCGGAATGTCGCCATCGCAGCGCTCGTCATCCTCGCTGTGGATCCGTCGGCCGTGTCCGGTCCCGGATTTCAGATGTCCTTCGCCGCCACGCTGGCCCTCGTCGCCGGCTATGCCCGCTGGCGGGAACGCGACGTGCCGGCGGGCCGGCGCGAAGGAAACGAGATGCTTGCGGGCATTCGCGGTTTCCTCGCGGGGCTGTTTCTCAGCTCGCTGATCGGCGGCGTCTCGACGATGATCTACTCCGCGGCACACTTCAACCAGCTGCCGGCTTACGGCCTGCTCGGCAATATGCTGGCCATGCCGGTCATCGGCATCGTGGTCATGCCGGCCGGGCTCGTGGCGATGCTGCTGATGCCGCTCGGGCTCGATACGCTGCCGCTGATGGTGATGGGATACGGGCTTGAGGTCATGCTGGCCGTTGCCCGCTTCGTCTCGTCGCTCGGCGGCCAGATCATGACCGGTCGCCTGCCGCACGCGGCCTTCGCGCTGATCGCCATCGGAGGCCTAGTCGTCTGCCTGCTGCGAACGCGGCTTGCACTCGCAGGTCTCGGCCTCGCCGTCCTTGGCCTTTGCATTGCCGTCGCGGCACCCTCCGAGCGACCGGCTCTTCTCGTTGCCGAGGACGGGCGACTGGTCGCGATCACCGATGGCACGGCCGGCGCCAGCAACCGGACCCGGCCGCCCGCCTTCATCTACAGCCAGTGGACCCGGGCGCTCCGCCTGGAGCGGCACCAGGCGCCTGCTGTGCGGACCGATCTCGCTCTGCCGGAGCCTTCATCATCCACGGCCGACAGGCGGAACCGCCCGCCCTTCGAGAGAACGGCCGCCCGCGCGGCTTTGCGCCGGCTGATCGGCGAGGGCGAGAAGAGCCGTTTCGCCTGCGTCCCCGAGCAATGGTGTGCGGCAACGTCGCGTCAAGGCTGGGTCGTCGTGACGGTCGAGGATCGAAGGCTTGTCGGTGCCGCCTGCGATCTCGCCGATATCGTCGTGACCTCCGCGAGCCTTGCCTTCTCCACCTGCCGATCCGGCGCCGTGCTCGCCGGTGCCCGTATGCTTCGGAAAACGGGGGCACTCGAAATCTACGCAGATGAGACCGCACCTCAGGGCAGGAGGGTCGTTACGGCAATGGATGGCCTTGCCCGGCCCTGGCAGCGCCACCGCGCCTACGACTGGCGCCGCGATGCGTTCCCGGACGACGTACCGGACACCGACGGAGGCCTCCTACCCGCTGGCGCGGAAGAATCATGATGAAAATACTCTACAAATCTTGCCTTCCTGACAGTCTGTGACATATGAGAGCGCGAACGACGTCACTGTGGTGACGAAACCGGCTGCGGCCGGCGCCCGAGATCCTCCCCCCGCTCAGCGGTACGGACGGATCGCTTGAGATGGACGGATCATGTCGAACCGCAATTTTTCCACGCCCTTTTTCGCCGCCGCCCTGATCGCGGCCATCGCGATGTCGATGCCGGCCCATGCCCAGACGGCCGCTCCCACGGCACCCGTCACGGAACAGGCCCCGCTCACGCCGGCAGATCCGCAGAACGCGAACCCGGCGGCACCTGCCCCATTGACGCCGGCGCCACAGGCGACGACGGCCGAAACGGCCGCCCCTGGCACGCCCGCGCCGGAGGAGGCTCCGACGGAGCTCGCGGCCGAGGCCGGCGCCGACCCGGCGCTCCCGCATGACCTGTCGCCGGTCGGCATGTTCCTGGCGGCAGACTATGTGGTGAAGGGGGTCATGATTGCGCTGGCGCTTGCCTCGGTCGCCACCTGGTCGATTCTCCTCTTCAAGGTTTTCGAGCTTTCGGCAGCCAAGGCCCGCTTGCGCCGGGCGCTCGCCCACCTCACCGATGCGACGGGGCTGCGCGACGCCTCCGAAGGTGGCGCTGTCCGGAGCGGGCCGGCTGTCGCCATGCTGACGGCGGCGGGTCAGGAGCTGACCAAATCCGAGCCTGTCCTCGATCTCGTGCCGGGCGAGGGCGTCAAGGAGCGCGTCGCTTCGCGCCTCCAGCGCATCGAGGCCGGTGCCGGCAAAAAGATCGCGGCCGGCACGGGCGTGCTCGCGACGGTCGGTTCCATTTCGCCCTTCGTCGGCCTGTTCGGCACGGTCTGGGGCATCATGAATTCCTTCATCGGCATCAGCCAGGCCCAGACCACCAACCTGGCCATCGTTGCACCCGGCATCGCCGAGGCGCTTCTGGCGACGGCCATCGGTCTCGTCGCGGCCATTCCCGCCGTCGTCATCTACAACTACTTCGCCCGCTCGATCGCCGGCTACCGGCTGATTCTCGCGGACACGGCCGCAGCCGTCGATCGTCTCGTCAGCCGCGACCTCGATTTCCGCCTGGCCCGCCGCACCGCGCCGCGGCTGGCCGACACGATCAAGCAGGGCGAAACGCCCGTCGCACGGGCGAGGTAGACCATGGCAACGCGACTTGGCGACAACGGTGGCGGCGATCTCGAGGAAAACGCGGAGATCAACGTCACCCCCTTCATCGATGTCATGCTGGTGCTTCTGATCATCTTCATGGTCGCAGCACCGCTGGCCACCGTCGATATGAAGGTGGATCTTCCGCAATCGGCCGCAAGACCGACTCCGCCCAGCGACGACAAGCCTGTCTTCATCACCCTGAAGTCCGATTTGACGCTGGCACTCGGCAATGAGACGACCGACGAGACGCGTTTTACCGCGGATCTCGACGCGATGACCGAAGGCAACAAGCAGACGCGCATCCTCCTGCGGGCCGACAAGACGGTCGATTACGGTGCGTTGATGGACCTGATGAACAGAATCCAGCAGGCGGGCTACAGCAAGATCGCGCTAGTCGGCCTCGAGGCTGCGCCCGCGCCGCGCTGAGCGCGTGAAGCATGGGAGACGCCGAGCGATTTGCCGATCCCTGCATTCGCCGCTTGAAACGCACGAAGCGGCGATTTATGAGCTTTGCAAGGCAGTCCGCCAATGCGGCGGACGCAGGCGTCCGGACCATGGTCCACAAGGGCGCGTTCAAAGCGGATCGAAGAGGCACGCGCGATGGATTTCGAAGCAGCACGTATCAAGATGGTCGACAACCAGGTTCGCACGACGGATGTCACCTCTCATACGGTCCTTTCCGCTTTTCTCGCGGTTCCCCGCGAGGCGTTTGTTCCGGAAAACCGCAAGCAACTCGCCTATATCGACACGGATATCGCCGTATCCCCGGCCGATGGAGGCCGCTACGTCATGGAGCCGTCGCCGCTGGCAAAGTTGCTGCAGCTCGGCGAGATCGCCGTGACAGATTCCATTCTCGAGATCGGTTGCACGACCGGATACACCTCCGCTCTTCTGTCTCTGCTGGGCAAGGATGTGACGGCGCTGGAAAGCGACGCGGAGCTCGCCGCGCAGGCGAAAGCCAACCTTTCCAGCCTCGGCTATGCGAACGTCAACGTGGTCACGGGTCCCCTCGAAGCCGGTTATCCCAGCAAGGCCCCGTATGATGTCATCTTCGTCAACGGCGCGATCGAAACGGTTCCCGCAGCCCTGACGTCGCAGCTGAGGGACGGTGGTCGCCTGATCGCCGTCGTCGGCTTCGGTAATGCGTCGCGCGCCAAGGTTTTCATGCGCGAGGGTGGCAAGACATCCGAGCGCAAGGCGTTCAACACGGCCGTCAAGCCGCTGCCCGGTTTCCGCGTCGCCAAGGAATTCGTATTCTGACGGTCTGATCACCACACTTTACTGGATAGGAGAGGCCGGGTTGCCCAAGGGGCGCCCGGCTTTTTCATGTGTGATTGTCCTGCCTCAGGTGGCGCTGGCGTATCGACGGGTCCATGGTCAGGCTGGCGCCATGCTCGCCAATTAGGTCTAGCTTGAATACCGGTCGGGTTTCAGGATGACCTGATGCGCGACGGCAACGGTGCGCCACTCTTGGGTTACGGAGAATCGTTTCCGCCTTGCGCACGGGGCGGCAGGGCTGGCATCGAAGACGCCTGCGGCGGTCGCTGTCTTCAAGGTCGGTATGGCTGTTGCGGCGGACACACGGAAGTCGATGTGCAGGGACCGGATGTCCGGGCCTGTCACACTGGAGGCATCGCATGAACCTGCTGCGCACAACGGCCATTCTCGCGCTGGCTCTCGTTTCGCCGGCCTCCGCCGACACGATCGCGGACGCGATGGCGAAAGCCTATGTCAACAATCCGGACCTGAACGCCGCACGCGCCGGCCTTCGGGCCGTAGACGAATCCGTCACGATCGCGAAGGCCGGTTACAGGCCGCAGGTTTCGGCGGTTGCGACCGGGACGCAGACGCGCTTCGAAAGCGAGCTGCAGAGGCGGCGCGATTTCCATCAGGGCACGGCCGGACTGACGATCACCCAGCAGATCTTCGACGGCTTCCAGACCCTGAACGAGATCCGCGCGTCCGAATCCACAGTCCTTTCCAATCGGGAAAGCCTGAAGGCGAACGAGATCTCGATCCTGCTGTCGGCTGCAGAAGCCTATGCCAATATCGTCCGCGACCAGCAGGTCGTCGGCATCCGCCGCCAGAACCTCGCCTTCCTCAAGGAGCAGCTCAAGGCCGCGAATGCGCGGCTGACGGTGGGTGAGGGCACGCGCACGGATGTCAGCCAGGCCGAAGCGGAGCTGGCCAGTGCCAAGGCGCTGCTCGCCACGGCGGTCTCGCAGCTGAAGCAGAGCGAAGCCGTCTACGTCCAGATCGTCGGCGGCGCGCCGCGCGATATCAAGGCGGCGTCACCCGCCAAGATCGGTATGCCCCGCACGCTCGACCAGGCTGTCGCCGCAGGCCTTCGCGACAATCCGCAGATCATTGCGGCCGAATATGCCGTCGATGCCGCCGGCTACCGGGTGAAACAGGCGGAGGGCAGCATGCTGCCCGGCGTGACGATCCAGGGCTCGGTCAGCCGCAACACCGGCGATGCCTTCAGCAATGGCGGTATCGACAGCACCTCGGGCTCGATCACAGCGCGTCTTCAGGTCCCCATCTACCAGGGCGGCGCCGAATACGGCCAGGTGCGGCAGGCCAAGGAGCGGGCAGGCCAGCAGCGCATCGTCGTCGACAGTGTCCGGCTCGACGTCCAGAAGACCGTCGTCAGCGCCTACGCGCAGCTGGATGCCGCCCGTGCCTCCATCACGGCCAACAAGGAGCAGATTCGGGCCGCAAATCAGGCGCTGGCCGGCGTCATCGAAGAGCGCAAGGTCGGACAGCGCACGACGCTCGACGTGCTCGACGCCCAGCAATCCGTGCTCGTCGCACGCGAAAGCCTCGCCGCATCGCATCGCAACGCCGTCGTCGCCAGCTATTCCCTGCTCGCCAGCATGGGCATACTGACCGTCCGTGGCCAGAAGCTCGAGGTTGCGGAGTACCGGCCGGAAGAACACTACGAGGCGGTGAAGAACAAATGGTTCGGCTTGAGCCCCGTCGAGGGACGCTGACCGGTTCCGCCTCGTTTGCCCGGAAGATCGGATGACGGGAGAAACAAATCTGTGCATCATCGCGGGAGGATGATTCGCGGCATTCCGCCAAACGGACAAGTCGCTTAAGGGTCATCGGGCTCTGCGCGAAGCGGCGGCGCGCGTTGAATGAAACGAGGATCTGCAATGGCACAATCGAACCTGGCGCGCGAACCGTCGATGGACGAAATTCTCGCTTCGATCCGCAAGATCATCGAGAGCAACGAGGCCACCGGCCCCGGTTTCCCCGCCAATGATCACGGTCCCATGTCGGACGGCTATTATGCCAGCGACCGCGCCTATCTCGACGAGGAACAGGCCGAAGTCATCCAGCTGACGATCGACGATACCGTTTTCCCCGATTTCGACACGTCCGAGCCGACGACGGCGCATCGGCAGGCGCCGTCCGCATCCTTCGCCATGGAAGAGCCGTCCCGCGCCGCGCCATCCGCGCCGCTGTCGCTCGCCGATGTCGCCGCGCGCGTTCGCGCCGCGTCCGAGCGCCAGACAATGCCGCGCGAAACGGTGTCCGCCGCGCGCGAACTGCCGGCGAGGGCGCCGCAGACGGCTGCGCCGCGGTCCGACATGCCGCAGCCTCTGCCGCAGGCAACCATTGCGGCGGTAGCCCCGCCGGAACCGGCTCCCGTCGTGGCCTCGCGCGAGCCGGCTGTCCTCCAGACGCAGCGCGAACAGGAGGCCGCTCGTCAGGCAGAGGTGGAAGCATCCATTCGCGCCATGGCGCGCGACGTCGTCACCCCGCATCTTGTGCCGGAAGAGGTTGCCTCGTCCGAGATCGCAACGTCTGGAGCGGCCGTGACGCCACAGCCGGAAACGCCCGCGGCAGCACCGATGGCGTCGTCCGACGCATCGTCGTCGCCCCGCGAAAAGGACGTCACCGCCATCCTTTCGGATGCGGTGAGCGAACAGGTCTCCCGCTCGTTCGGCGAGCTGGCACTCGCTGTCGACAGCAGCCCGCGCCGCTCTTTCGATGAGATCGCGGAAGAGATGCTGCGTCCGATGCTCCACGAGTGGCTCGACGACAATCTGCCGACGCTGGTGGAGCGCCTCGTGCGCGAAGAAATCGAACGCGTGGCCCGCGGCCCGCGCCGCTGACGCAGTTTCCGGAGCGGCGTCCGAACGGAGCCATTCCTCCCTTGCCCTGCTGATGAAGATCGGAGCGCGCGCGAGCCAATTGCCGCGCGCATCCTTCATTCAGGTCTGATCGGCATGGCATCCTCCCACGGCGAACCCCATATTCACGGGGCGGAATGTTGCGTGCTTGCGCCGTTCCGGTTTACAAGCCTCCCACATCCACCAGCACGTTTGGCTCCGAAATGCTTGACAAAACCTATGATTCCGCTGCGGTCGAACCGCGTATCGCCAAGCTTTGGGACGATGCCGACGCTTTTCGCGCCGGTGCGGGCGCCAAGCCCGGTGCCGAGCCCTTCTGCGTCGTCATTCCCCCGCCGAACGTGACCGGCTCCCTGCACATGGGCCATGCGCTCAACAATACGCTGCAGGATATCATGATCCGCTTCGAGCGGATGCGCGGCAAGGATGTACTGTGGCAGCCGGGCATGGACCATGCCGGCATCGCGACCCAGATGGTCGTCGAGCGCCAGTTGATGGAACGCCAGCTTCCCGGCCGGCGCGACATGGGCCGCGAGGCCTTCGTCGACCGGATCTGGGATTGGAAGGACGAATCGGGCGGTCTGATCTTCAACCAGCTGAAGCGCCTCGGGGCCTCCTGCGACTGGTCGCGCGAGCGCTTCACCATGGACGAGGGGCTTTCGAAAGCCGTTCTCGAGGTCTTCGTCACGCTCTACAAGCAGGGCCTGATCTACAAGGATAACCGGCTCGTCAACTGGGATCCGAAGCTCCTGACCGCGATTTCGGATCTCGAGGTCGAGCAGATCGAGGTCGCCGGCAATCTCTGGCATCTGCGTTATCCGCTGGAGCCGGGCGTCACCTACCAGCACCCGGTCGCTTTCAACGAAGAGGGCGAACCCACCGAGTTCGAGACGCGCGACTATCTGGTCGTTGCGACGACGCGGCCGGAAACCATGCTTGGCGACACCGGCATCGCGGTCAATCCGGAAGACGAGCGCTATCGCGCGATCGTCGGCAAGCACGTCGTGCTGCCGCTGGTCGGCCGCCGCATTCCGATCGTTGCCGACGACTATGCCGATCCGACCGCCGGCACCGGCGCTGTCAAGATGACGCCGGCCCATGATTTCAACGACTTCGAAGTCGCGCGCCGCCACGATCTGCGCAAGATCAACATCCTGACGATCGATGGCCATGTCACGCTGAAGGACAACGAGGACTTCCTCGAAGGCCTTCCGGCGATCGGCGAACTTGATGCGCTGATCGAGATCCTCGAGAACGTCGAGCGTTTCGCAGCCCGCAAGATCATCGTCTCCCTGTTCGAGGAGCGCGGCCTGCTCGACAGGATCGAGCCGCACAAGCACATGGTTCCCCATGGCGACCGCGGTGGCGTGCCGATCGAGCCGCGCCTGACGGAGCAGTGGTATGTCGATGCGGCGACGCTCGCCAAGCCTGCCATCGCGTCCGTTCGCGAAGGCCGCACCAATTTCGTCCCGAAGAACTGGGAGAAGACCTATTACGAGTGGATGGAGAACATCCAGCCGTGGTGCGTCTCCCGCCAGCTCTGGTGGGGGCACCAGATCCCGGCATGGTACGGCCCTGACGGCCAGGTCTTCGTCGAGAAGTCCGAGGAGGAGGCGCTGCACGCCGCCATCCAGCATTACCTGTCGCATGAAGGCCCGATGAAGGCCTTCGTTCAGGACCGTATCGAGAACTTTGCGGTCGGCGAGATCCTGACGCGCGATGAAGACGTTCTCGATACCTGGTTTTCGTCCGCGCTCTGGCCGTTCTCCACGCTCGGCTGGCCCGATCAGACCAAGGAGCTCGCGAAGTACTACCAGACGGACGTTCTCGTCACCGGGTTCGACATCATCTTCTTCTGGGTCGCCCGGATGATGATGATGGGCCTTCACTTCATGAAGGACGAGAGCGGTGACCCGGTCGAGCCGTTCCACACCGTCTATGTTCACGCTCTCGTGCGCGACAAGAACGGGCAGAAGATGTCGAAGTCGAAGGGCAACGTCATCGATCCGCTCGACCTCATTGACGAATATGGCGCCGATGCGCTGCGCTTTACGCTTGCCATCATGGCGGCGCAGGGGCGCGACGTGAAGCTCGATCCGGCGCGGATCGCAGGTTACCGCAATTTCGGCACCAAGCTCTGGAACGCCACGCGCTTTGCCGAGATGAACGGTGTGAAGGCCGATCCGTCCTTCCTGCCGGAAGCCTGCATCCTTCCGGTCAATCAGTGGATCCTGACCGAGCTGTCGCGCACGGTTCGCGACGTCACGGCGTCCATCGAGACCTACCGCTTCAACGAGGCCGCGGGCAGCCTGTACCGTTTCGTCTGGAACCAGGTCTGCGATTGGTATCTGGAGCTGCTGAAGCCGGTCTTTGCCGGCGAGGACGAGGCGGCCAAGGCCGAGTCCCAGGCCTGTGTCGCCTATGTGCTCGAAGCGGCCTACAAGCTTCTGCACCCGTTCATGCCCTTCATGACGGAGGAGCTTTGGACGGCGACGGCCGACGAGGGCGTGAAGCGGGACGGACTGCTCTGCCACGCCGCATGGCCGGTTTCCGGCTTTGCCAACGAGCATGCGGCGGCGGAAATCAACTGGCTGATCGACCTCGTATCCGGCATCCGCTCGGTCCGTTCCGAGATGAATGTCCCCCCCTCGGCGATTGCGCCTCTGGTCGTGGTCGATGCCGGCATTCCCACGCGCGAACGGCTGGAGCGTCATGCAGCCGCGATCCGTCGTCTCGCCCGGGTCGATGCCATCGAGGTCGCGACGACGGCGCCGAAGGGCAGCGCTCAGATCGTGGTCGGCGAAGCGACCTTCTGCCTGCCGCTTGGCGCCTTGATCGATCTCGTGGCCGAAAAGGCGCGCCTCGGCAAGGCGATCGACAAGGTCGAGATCGAACGCCAGCGCATCCTCGGCAAGCTGTCGAACGAAAAGTTCGTCGCGAATGCCAAGGCGGAGGTCGTGGAAGCGGAGCGTGAACGACTGGTCGAACTCGATGGCCAGAAGGCTGCGCTCGATGTCGCCCTCGGGCGCATCGCGGATGCGAGCTGAGATCTGCACACGCGCGATCCCTTCGGGAGAGCATAAGCATTCAAGGGGCCGCGACATCGTCGCGGCCCCTTTCATATGCGAGCTCGCGGAATCAACGCAGCCGGCGACTCAGCGACGTGGGCGGGGTGATCGCGAGCGATCGGACGCGACACGCGGAAAGTTCCGCCTGCAGCGCGACCGGGATGGAAACATGTCTGAAAAATGGCAGGTTGTGGCATGTTGGTGACAGTCTGGAGAGCGAAGCAAAATCATGCCTTCGGCATCGAGAAACACCAGTTCGCTAGAAAAAAATTTCCAAATCACTCGAAATTCGGCATGCAGACGAAATTCTTACGTCAATTTTTGCACGCAACCAGATGTGACCATCAATTTATGGGAATTGCTTTCGGTTTGTATTCGCATATCCTCATGTTCAATAAGGCGGCATCCGAGGGCGTGTCGTCACGTTGAGTGGGAGGTTACATGAATTTCAAACATACACGGTCCGTCGTCGCCATGGCAGTTCTCGCCGCGATGACAGCGACGTCGGCTCACGCAGGTGGTCTGGAGCGCGGCGGCTACAACATCGATCTTCTGTTCGATCCCTCTGCCTATGCGCTCGAAGCCACGACCACATATGTGAACCCGCAGCGCGACCTGAAGAACGGCCGCGACACCAACCCGGCGAACGGCCTCGGTGCCGATGGTCGCGGCGGCGGTTCGACATCGACGCGTGACACGGAAAGCTACTGGGTGCCGCGTGTCGGCATCAAGGCTGCGCTTGGCGACAGCGGCATCGACTGCATGGCCGACTACTCGCAGCCCTTCGGTGCCTATACCAATCCGGGCCGCAACTGGATCGGTGCCAACGACAATACCAAGACGAAGATCGAAACCGACAACTATGCGGTGACCTGTTCCTACAAGTGGGCCATGGGTCCGGGTAAGATCCGGGTCATCGGTGGCGGCTTCTACCAGGAAGTCAACGGCTTCAAGGAGCGTCTGGTCGCGCCGAACTTCTACGGTACGGGCAACGGCATCGGCCGCCTGGATCTCGAGGACAGCGGCTGGGGCGGTCGCGTCGGTCTGGCCTACGAAGTTCCCGAATATGCCTTCCTGACGAGCCTCGTCTACAACAGCGAAGTCAAGTTCGACGATATCGAAGGCACGATCGACCTCAGCGAAGTGCGCGTACCCGGTCCGCTGGGACCGACCCGCCCGATCCAGTTCGGCAAGTATGCCGTAACCGGCGAGGCATCCGTGCCGCAGTCGCTGGAATACAAGATCCAGAGCGGCATCGCACCCGACTGGCTGGCCTTCGGCTCGATCAAGTGGACGGACTGGAGTGTGTTGCAGTCGGTCGCCTTCTGCCCGGCAACGGCAAGCCCTCTGACCCCCTGCACCAGCCTCGACCTGCTCTACCGCGACGGCCTGACCGTCACGGCCGGCGTCGGTCACAAGTTTAACGATCAGTGGAGCGGCGCCGTCAGCCTGACCTGGGATCGTGGCACGAGCACGGTCATCAACGCGCAGAGTGACACCTGGACACTCGGCACGGGCGTTGCCTACAAGCCGGTCGAGAACGTCGAGTTCCGTCTGGCCGGCGCCGTCGGCATCCTGACCAGCGGCTCGTCCCGCTCGACCACCGTCAATGGCGTGCCGTTTGGCAGCAACGTCAGCTACGACTATGGCAACGATGTCGTCACGGCCGTCTCGACCTCGCTGAAGGTTCGCTTCTGATCCATCGTAAGCGATGCGGAAAAACGAGCGCCCGGTTCAAAGCCGGGCGCTTTTGCGTTCCGGGCCACCTGCGGCGGGTCGGGGGCGCGGCCGAGCATAACGGTGATAGGCGTGGCGGCCGGCTGCAACGCGCTGTGGCGAGCGCTGCGGCTGCGGCTGCGCAGCACCTGTCATGGTTCGAGGCTCGTAGACGCGCTTGCGGCAGCCACACGGCGTCCGATCGCATTTTCCCGGCTGTCCCCTTCGCAGGCGGCAGGAAGGAGAAAGACCGGGATCGAGCGGCGGGATGGCGACGGGAAATCGGCGCTGACCACACGCATTTTGTGACGATTCCGCAACACGCGGTTTGAATGGTTTGGCGGCCCCGGCAGGCCCTTGTTTCAGTCTATTTCCCGCCACAAACAGAGAGCATCGATCTTCTGCCGCAGGAAGATGAACCCCATCGCGAACGCGCAGTGCGCCAAGGGGAACAATTTTCGGCAGGTGAAACGAAGTAGTGATGTTTCATGATGTTACATGGCGATCTTCGAGAGCGTCGACGGGTGGAACCGCGAAGGGGAACCCCGGATCTGAAGAGGGTAGAGACAGGGCCGCAGTGTCGCCGAAAATCGGCGCTAGGCTGGCTTGGACACTCGATGAGACGGCAGCCGGCAGCGGCTGCGACAGGGGAATGCGGGCGAGGGGTCGCCGCGGCATTCCGGCAGGCATGGACCGAGTGGGGAAGCGCCGGATCGAACACGAGGCGAGCCGGGTTGAACGGAAGATTTTGACGAATATGCTACGCGAATGCAGGTCGTTGACGTTGGTGGTATTGAGTTTGGCGACAGCGCTTGGGGCGTCTTGCGGTGCGGTTCGCGCCTTTGACCCCAATGCTGGCGTCACGAAGGAATCCGGTCCGTTCGCCCTCTTCAAATTCGGCTTTTCCGCTTACAAGAACGGCCGCAAGGACGAGGCCGTCGAGGCCTATCGCTACGCGGCCGAAAAGGGCCATACGGCGTCCCGCTGGGCCCTCGCCAATATGTATGCAGATGGTGACGGCGTCACCGAAAATGACCTCGAAGCCTTCAAGATCTATAGCGAGATCGCCGAGAACGGCGTCGAGCCCGGCTCGCAGGATACGGGCTACTTCGTCAACGCGCTGATCTCGCTTGCAGGCTATTACCGCCGCGGCATTCCCGACACACCCGTCTCCGCCGATCTCAGCCAGGCCCGCCAGCTCTACTTCCAGGCGGCTTCCACCTTCGGCGTCGCGGAAGCCCAGTTCCAGCTGGCCAAGATGCTGCTGTCCGGCGACGGCGGCAGCGTCAATGTCCAGCAGGCCAAGAAGTGGCTGAACCGGGCCCGCAAGAAGGGTCATGCCGGCGCCATGGGTGTCTTCGGCAACGTCATCTTCCAGGAAGGCCAGACCGTCCGCGGCCTTGCCTATATGACGGCGGCGCTCGACCAGTGCTCGCCGAAAGACCGGCAATGGCTGCAGCCGATGCAGGAGCAGGCCTTCTCGCTTGCGACCGAGTCCGACCGCCGGGTCGCGATCAACATGTCCCACGCCATCCGTCCCGGCGAAGCGGACTGACCAAGCCCATCGTCGCGCGCCGGGCACACCCGATTTGCCGGACGATCGTTCGACGCCGGCACGGCGTCACCTCCGTGACCTCCGATCATAACCGTTCGACGCAAGGCGTCTTCAGGCAGCGACGACCTCGATCGGCGTGAAGTCGAAATGGGCGATGACGGGCACGTGGTCGGACGGCTTCTCCCAGGCGCGAACATGCTTCTCGATGTCGGTCGAGATCAGCTTGTCGGTCGCCTCCGGCGACAGCATCAGATGGTCGATGCGAATGCCGTGGTTCTTGGGCCATGCGCCGGCCTGATAGTCCCAGAAGGAATAATGCGAGGCCGCATCGGTCGTCGCGCGAACGGCGTCCGTGAGGCCGAGCTGTTCCAGGCGGCGAAAGGCGGCGCGTGTGCGCGGCAGGTAGAGGGCGTCGTTTTCCCAGACCCGCGGGTCCCAGCAGTCATGCGGCTCGGGGATCACGTTGTAGTCGCCGGCAAGGATCAGCGGCTCTTCGAGCGCCAGCCGTGACGCGGCAAAGGCCTGCAGTCGCTCCATCCAGCCGAGCTTGTAGGTGTACTTCTCCGTTTCCGGCGGGTTGCCGTTGGGCAGGTAGAGCGAGCACACCCGGATCACGCCGCCCTCGACGGAAAACACGCCCTCGATGAAACGCGACTGGACGTCCTCGTCGTCGCCCGCGAGCCCGTTGGTGATTTCGTCCGGCTTGATGCGCGTCAAAAGCGCGACGCCGTTGAAGCCCTTCTGGCCGTGGGTGAAGACATGGTAGCCGAGCGCCTCGATCTCTGCGCGGGGAAAGCCCTCGTCGACCGTCTTGATCTCCTGCAGGCAGGCGATGTCCGGGCGGGACTCCTGCAGCCAGGCAAGGAGAGCGTCGATGCGGGCCCTGACGCCGTTGATGTTCCAGGTCGCGATCTTCATGGTCTCAGTCTCCCGTGGCTGCAGCCTCGTCTTAAAGCGCACCGATGGCTTTGACAAACGCCTCGGCGGAAAATCGGTGGTTCCGGTGTCCCTTGCCTTGAAGGATGAGGCGCGGCGCGGACGGCAATAATCTTCGGTCCGCGATACACGTTTACGGCCCGATGCGCTAAGTCATCACAACACGTCACGCCGCTGTCGATGAGAAGGGATAGACCCGGGAGCATGATCCAGACGCTTGCCACCTACTGGCCGCATATTCTCGCCGTTCTCTCGGTGCTCCTCGGCGTTCCCGCTGCCCTTCATGCCACCATGACCAAGGAAGAGGTGAGGGCGGCCCTCGGCTGGGTCGGCGTCATCGTTCTCTCCCCGGTCCTCGGCGCCATCATCTATGCCGTTGCGGGGATCAACCGCATCCGGCGTAGTTCCATCGGCCTTCAGCGCTCACTCCTGAAGGACCGGACGGCCGACGCGCTCCGGCGTTTCGATGTCACCGATGCACTCGTCGCCGACCGCTTCGGCCAGCGCTTCTCTTCGATGAAGGTTCTCGGCGACAAGGTCAGCCGGCACCATATGTCGGCCGGCAACGGGATCGCGATGCTCGAAGGCGGCGATATCGCCTATGCCCGCATGCTGGAGGCGATCGCCGGCGCCACGCGCTCCATCCTCTTGGAGACCTACATCTTCGACCGGGACCCGATCGGTCTGCGCTTCGCCGATGCCCTGATTGCGGCCACGGGACGCGGCGTCGAGGTGCGGGTGCTGATCGATGCGGTCGGCGCGCGCTATTCCGTGCCGAGCATCGTCGGTCATCTGCGCGCGGGCGGCGTCACCACCCGGACGTTCAACGGCAATATCGTCATGGGGTTGCGTCTGCCCTATGCCAATCTGCGCACGCACCGGAAGATCCTCGTGGTCGATGGCGGTGTCGCCTATACCGGCGGCATGAACATCCGCGCCGGCTTCACGTCGGAATTTGCGGGGGACAAGGAGGCGCACGACACGCATTTCGAGGTGCTGGGACCCGTGGTCGCCGATCTGCTGCATGTCGCCTGTGAGGACTGGCAGTTCGCCGATGGCGAAGTGCTGGAAGGTGACACCTGGGGTGTCGATCCGCCGCCAGACAGCGAGCGCAAGTCACCTATGATCATGCGCGCCATACCCACCGGGCCGGACCGCGCCAACGAGGCCAATCACCGGATGCTGATGGGGGCGATCTCTGTCGCCCGCAAGAGCATACGGATCATGTCGCCCTATTTCCTGCCGGATCGCGAGCTGGTCAGCGCTTTGGTAACGGCGGCGCTGCGGGGCGTCGATGTCGATATCATCGTGCCGGCCGTCAACAATCTGACGCTCGTCGATCGGGCCATGACCGCACAGTTCGATCAGGTGCTGAAGGGCGGCTGCCGGGTCTGGCGGGCGCAGGGCACGTTCAACCACTCCAAGCTTCTGACGATCGACGGACGCTGGTCGTATATCGGCTCCTCGAACATCGATCCACGATCGCTGCGGCTCAATTTCGAGATCGATCTCGAAGTGCTGGACACGGCGTTCGCTGGGGATCTGGAACGCCGTTTTGATGCTATGCGGGGCGACGCAAGCGAGGTGACGCTGGCCGCGCTCCGCGCCCGGCCGTTCACCACGCGGCTGATCGACCGGGTCTTCTGGCTTGGGTCGCCGTATCTGTAATATAAGCATTACAGTGCGTTGCGCCGGTTTCCGGATTCGGAACATCCGGCGCGAGCCCAGAAATGTCGAGCGTCAGATCGAGAAGCTGGTCCCGCAGCCGCAGCTGGCGACGGCATTCGGGTTTCGGATCTGGAAGGACTGGCCGAGAAGGTTGTCGACGAAGTCGATCTCCGAGCCCTCCATGTACACGAGCGACAGGCTGTCGATCAGCACCTTCGCCTCGCCCTTTTCCAGAACGAGGTCGTCGTCCGAACCGTCATCCACAAGATCGAACTTGTAGGAAAAGCCGGAGCAGCCGCCACCTTCGACGGACACGCGCATGGCATGCTTGTCGGCATCGCCCTTGAGAATCGTGGCGATGCGCTTTGCGGCGGAATCGGAGAGCGTAACGGTGGTCTCGGTCATTCTGGTGTCTCCTGCCGGGGTCAAGATCCGGAGAGTTTGTCGCCGCTTACGGCGAAATCTGTATCCATGGTCTGCGCCGTGGCCGCCAACGTCATGATTCTGAACGGATCATGCCGTAGAACTGCAGTCCATGCTTTCATGCGGCCGACACTATAGGTATGAAGGCTTTAAAACCGCGTCAATGGGATGCTTCATGCAAATGGCTTTGGACAAGGATGCACTGGGTTTCGGCACCGGACAGCGGGCGATTTTCGCGTCCGATCCCTGGACGAACAGGGGGCGCCTCTATCCCGAGGGCACCAGCACGACCCGGTCCGATTTCCAGCGCGACCGCGACCGCATCGTTCATACCACGGCCTTTCGCCGGTTGAAGCATAAAACCCAGGTCTTCATCGCTGCGGACGGCGATCACTATCGAACCCGGCTGACTCACACGATCGAGGTCGCGCAGATCGCGCGGGCGCTCGCGCGGGCGATGCGCCTCGACGAGGACCTGGCGGAGGGTGTGGCACTCGTCCACGATTTCGGCCACACGCCCTTCGGCCACACGGGCGAGGATGCCCTTCAGGAGGTGCTCTCGGCGCATGGCGGCTTCGATCACAACGCCCAGTCGCTCCGCATCGTGACCAAGCTGGAGCGCCGCTACGCCGAGTTCGATGGTCTGAACCTGACCTGGGAGAGCCTCGAGGGGCTGGTCAAGCACAACGGACCGCTGACGGGGCCGGCCGCCGACCCGCGCCACCCGGTCGTGCCGCAGCCGATTCTCGATTACTGCGCCTTGCACGATCTGGAGCTTGGCACCTTCGCCAGTCTCGAGGCGCAGGTGGCGGCGATCGCGGACGATATCGCCTACAACACGCACGACATCGACGATGGCCTGCGATCCGGCTACCTGACCTTCGAAATGCTGGAGGAGATCCCGTTTCTCGCAGGCCTGATGCAGGAGGTGCGGGCGAAATATCCGGGCCTGGAGGCGGCCCGCTTCACCCATGAGATCATGCGTCGGCAGATCACGGCCATGGTCGAGGATGTCATCGGCGTCGCGCAGGGCAACCTGCGCGACATCCGCCCGGAAAGCGCCACCGATATCCGCATGGCCGGACGCGTCGTCGCGACGTTCTCGCCGGAGATGGCGGAGACGGACCGGCAGATCAAACGCATGCTGATGACCCGCATCTACCGGCATGCCGACGTGATGCGGGTGCGGGAAAACGCCGCCAGGATCGTCGTCGATCTCTACCACGCCTTCATGGCGGAGCCGCGCGAGATGCAGACGCATTACTGGATCGACCAGATCGCCGGTCTTGCGGAGCCTGCGAAAGCTCGCCATGTCGCCGATTACATCGCTGGAATGACCGATACCTATGCGATTTCCACGCACCGGCGTTTGTTTGACCACACCCCGGATTTGCGCTAGAGCGCCAGCCACCCGCCCGCTCGAAGATCTCAGTCTGTCAGAGCCGGGCCACTTTGATGCGGACCGCGGCCTGATGTGGCGCGCTCTCCCGGACGATGGATATCATGAACATTTACGCCGACCTCGAAGCCAGAGTGAAGAACGTCCTTGAAGCCATTGATCTGGTAAAGGAAAGACGGTCTGAGGTCGATTTCGCGCGTGTGGCCGTCGAGACCCCGCGTGATCCGAGCCATGGCGACGTCGCGACCAATGCCGCCATGGTGCTGGCAAAGCCGCTGGGGACGAACCCGCGCGCGCTTGCCGAAACCATTGCCGCAGCGCTTCGCGACGATGCCGATATCGCCGAAGTCTCCGTCGCCGGTCCCGGCTTTATCAACATCCGTCTGTCGGTCGGCTACTGGCAGAAGTTGCTGGCTGCGATCGTCACCGCAGGCGACGCCTACGGCCGGAGCGAAGTGGGCGCCGGGCGCAAGATCAATGTCGAGTATGTCTCGGCCAACCCGACCGGCCCGATGCATGTCGGCCACTGCCGGGGCGCCGTGGTGGGCGACACGCTGGCCAATCTGCTCGGCTTTGCCGGCTGGGCCGTCACCAAGGAATATTACATCAACGATGCGGGCTCGCAGATCGACGTCCTCGCCAAATCCGCCATGCTGCGGTATCGCGAAGCTCTGGGCGAAACGATCGGCGAGATTCCTGCAGGCCTCTATCCCGGCGATTATCTCGTGCCGGTCGGGCAGGCGCTCGCGGATGAATTCGGCGCGAGCCTGCTCGGAATGCCGGAAGACGCCTGGATGCCGCGCGTCAAGGAGCGCACCATCGCGGCGATGATGGCGATGATCCGCGAGGATCTGGCCGCGCTCAACGTCCATCACGATGTCTTCTTCTCGGAGCGCACCCTGCATGCCGACGGCGCGCAGCGCATCCGCTCCGCCATCAACGACCTGACGTTCAAGGGCCATGTCTACAAGGGAAGCCTGCCGCCGCCAAAGGGACAGGTGCCGGAAGATTGGGAAGACCGCGAGCAGACGCTGTTTCGCTCGACGGATGTCGGCGACGATATCGACCGGCCGCTGATCAAGTCGGACGGCTCCTACACCTATTTCGCGGCCGACGTCGCCTACTTCAAGGATAAGTTCGACCGCTCGTTCGACGAGATGATCTATGTGCTGGGCGCGGACCATGGCGGCTACGTCAAGCGGCTGGAAGCCCTGGCGCGTGCGGTCTCGGGTGGTTCCGTCAAGCTGACCGTGCTTCTCTGCCAGCTCGTCAAGCTCTACCGCAACGGCGAGCCGGTGAAGATGTCGAAACGGTCGGGCGATTTCGTCACGCTGCGTGACGTCGTGGACGAAGTCGGCCGGGATTCTGTGCGCTTCATGATGATCTACCGGAAGAATTCCGAGCCGCTCGATTTCGACTTCGCCAAGGTCACCGAGCAGTCGAAGGACAATCCGGTCTTCTATGTGCAATATGCGCACGCCCGTTGCCGGTCGATCTTCCGTCAGGCGGCGGACGCGTTTTCCGACCTCGACCTCGACTCCATCGACTATGCGCAGGCCCTGGGAACGCATATCGCGGATCCTAGCGAGTTGCAGTTGGTCGCCAAGCTGGCAGAATATCCGCGGGTGATCGAGTCGGCGGCGCTGGCGCAGGAGCCGCATCGCATTGCATTTTACCTCTACGATCTGGCCAGCGCGTTCCATGGGCACTGGAACAAGGGCAAAGATTTTCCGGGCTTACGCTTTATTAACGATAAAAGTAGAGAATTGAGCCTTGCCAGACTAGGACTGGTGCATGCGGTTGCCTCCGTTTTGAGGTCCGGCCTTGGTATCACAGGGACGGACGCCCCGAACGAGATGCGATAGCATGTCACCATTTCCCCATATTGGACTGGCACGACCGGCCCAGTTTATGTGAGTGGAGCGAATGGCAGACAAACAGTTGGCACGAAGCACGGATGTGGACCTGAACGCGTTCCCGGATGAAGATCCGTTGAGCGAGCTCGCCCGCATCGTCGGCTACGACAATCGTCCCGCCCTGCAACAGCTCCAGGAGCTGGAGCGTCATCGGGAAGCGGTTCGCTACGATCCGATCGTCGATCTGGAAGAGGAGTTGATGCGGGAGTTCGAGGCGTTCGATACGCCGGCGGCGCCCCAGTCTCAGCCTGTCTTTTCGCCCGAGCCCGTCTCGCGACCGCTCCCCATCGTGGAGCCCGTCGCGGTTGCTCCCGTCCAGCCGGCGCCGCGTCCGGTCGAGCCGACCTTCGATCCGCATCCGGAGCCCGTCTTCCACGCGCAGCCCGATCCGTCGATGGATCTCGGGGACGAGCTGGAAAAGTCGCTCGGGTCTGCGCCCGAGCCTGTTCCTGTCGTCGAGCAGATCCCGGTCGAGCCCGTTCGCCCTGCGCCCGTCGCCGCCGTTGCGCCCGCTCAGCAGCCTGTGCGTCCCCGAGCCGATCCTCTGCTGGATACGGTCGAACATTTCGCCGTGCCGAGCGCGCCGGCACGCCCTGCCGTTTCCGCGGACGCTGCGCGGAAGAACAACTATCCTTTCACGCCGAACTTCAGCCGTGCGACACCCGTCGCGCTGAACGGCGTTGCGCCGCGCACCTTCGCGACGCCGCTGCCGCCTGCGCCTGTTGCGCCGGTCGCCCCTGCGCCCGTCGCACAAGTGCCCGTCGCCGCTGCGCCGGTCATGGCGGCACCCGTTCTCCCGGCTGCCGCTCCCCAGGCATTCGTCGCCCCGGCACCGGCCGCAGCCGCCATTGCGCAGCCTGCACCGGTTGCCGCCGCGGAAGCGGAACCGGACTTCGACCTCGACGACTTCGAGATCGACCTGTCCGATATCGAGCTCGAACTGGACATGGCGACGGAAGAGGTCGCTGCGATCGAAGAACCGGTCGAGCCCTTCACCGAAGTGGAGCTTCCCTTTGATCCCTCGCTGATCGCCGAAGCCGATTATGGCGTGGCGGCAACCGGCGAGATCGATGTGCCGCAGCTGCCCGTCGTCGAGGAGCAGACCCATCCTCTCGATGCCGGCGACTATGATCTCGATATCGATGCCGAGATGGCGCAGATCTTCAGTGCCGGTCGCCAGGCGTCGGAGCGTGGCAATGGTGGCATGCAGGCCGCAACGGCTGCCGGCATCGCAGGTGCCGCAGCTCCGGCCCGTGCCTCGCACGAAGAGTTCGCCGATTTCGAGCGGGCGATGGAAGAGGACTTCCGCCGCTCGATCAGCCAGCGCCAGGAGGTCATCGGGCAGGGCGACCGCTATGCCGAGCCGGCCTATGGCAACGACAACGAAGCCCGCCCGCGCGGCAAGCTGCTGCTTCTCGCCAGTGCGGCCGCCATCGTGCTGATCGCCGGTGGCGTAGGCGCCTACACCCTGATGGGCAGCGTCGGCTCGTCCTTCACCAGCGGCGAACCGCAGATCATTCTTGCCGACAAGACGCCGACCAAGATGGTGCCGGTCGAAAAGGGTGGAAAGACCGTTCCGAACCAGGACAAGGCCGTCTACGACCGTGTCGCCGGCGCGCAGGAAGATGCACCGCAGCAGGGCACGCTGGTTTCCTCCACCGAGGAGCCGATCGACGTCGTCCAGCGCACGCTGACGCCGGAAAGCCTGCCGCTCGAAGGGATGAACGGACTCGACGGCATGTCGCCTTCTGACGACGAGGGCGCAGACCGCCTGATGCCGGATGATGGTGATGCGCAGGCAAGTGCCGCGAACGAGGATGCCGCACCGGCCGTTGCACCGCGCAAGGTTCGGACCATGATCGTCCGCCCGGACGGAACGCTCGTCGCCCGCGAGGATCTCGCACCGGAAGACGCCGCGGTCGTTGCCGCTGCGGAGCCGGCGATCAAGACGGTCAAGACCAGCGCGCTGAAGCCGAATACGCCCGCACTGGCGACCGCTGCACAGGACGACGTCGGTGCGCTTGCCGCCGCTGCCAGTGCCGCAGTTCCCGCTGCCGAGATCGCAAAGGCCCAGCCGCTCCCGGAAGCCAAGCCTGTCGAGACCGCGAAAGCGACCCGCAAGCCGGTCGATACCTTCGCGACACCGTCTCCCGCGGCAAGCACGGCGCCCGCCGAAGCCTCGCCTGTGCAGACGGCGTCGATCGCCCCCGGCAGCTATGTCGTACAGGTCGCGTCCCTCCCGTCGGAAGCGGAAGCGCAGAAATCCTACAAGAGCCTGACCGGCAAATATGGCAGCGTCATCGCCGGCCGCGGCGTCGACATCAAGAAAGCCGACATCGCCGGCAAGGGCACCTACTACCGGGTCCGCATCCCGGCCGGCAGCCGTGATGAAGCGAACGCTCTCTGCTCGCGCCTGAAAAGCGCCGGCGGCAGCTGCCTGGTCACCCGTTAAGGGTCGCACCACGCTGGACGAAAAGGGCGCGGCTTCGGCTGCGCCCTTGCGCGTTTGGGGGCGACGATGAGGACGGGCGAATCGCTCGCCTCTTGCTCTCCAGCGCGATCCGTCCTTAAACCGAACGCAAACGACGACAACATAAGGCATGAGGGTGACGCCATGAGCGGATCGAAAGCATTCATCTCCGGCTGCAAGGGCCTCTCGCTGACCGCCGACGAGAAGGCCTTCTTCGCCGACGAGCGTCCGTGGGGCTTCATCCTGTTTGCCCGCAACATCGGGGAGTCCGCGCAGATCTCGGATCTCGTCGCCAGCCTTCGCGACAGTATCGGCAACCCGACGGCGCCCGTGCTGATCGATCAGGAAGGTGGCCGCGTGCAGCGCATCCGTCCGCCGCTCGCCGGCACCTATCCGAATGCGGCTGCCATCGGCGCCCTGTTCCACGCCGATCCGGAAAAGGGGCTGCGGGCGGCCTGGCTCATGTCGCGCCTTCACGCCTTCGACCTCATGCGCTACGGGATCAATGTCGATTGCCTGCCGGTGCTCGATGTGGCGGCGGAGGGCATGAGCGAGGCGATCGGCAACCGGGCTTATTCCTCCGATCCCCAGGCCGTGGCGGCCCTTGGCGCGGCGGCGGCGGAAGGCCTCAAGGCCGGCGGCATGTTGCCCGTCATGAAACACATGCCCGGCCATGGCCGCGCGCTGGTCGATTCGCATCACAAGCTGCCGGTGGTCGATCGGACCTTCGAGGAGCTTGCCGTCAGCGACTTCGTGCCCTTCGTCGCGCTGAAATCCGAAGTCATGGCCATGTCCGCCCACATCGTCTTCAGCGCCATCGATCCCGATCGCCCCGCGACGACGTCGCGGAAGGTCGTGGACGAGGTTATCCGCGGGCATATCGGTTTCGACGGATTGCTGATGTCCGACGACGTGTCGATGAATGCGCTTGCCGGCGACATGGAGACGCGGGCGAGGGGCATCGTCGAGGCCGGGCTCGACCTCGTCCTGCATTGCCACGGGATCATGGAGGAGATGCAGGCCGTCTCGCGTGTCGTGCCGGTGCTCTCCGGCGATTCCCTCCGCCGCGCCGAGATCGCTGTGGCGAGCTTCCGCGCGCCGGACGATGCCGACGAGGCAACGTTGCGGTCCGAATTCCTGGAGATGTTGCCGAGTGCCTGACGCACCCCTGTCTGTCGCAACCGCCCTGGATATCGCCGGATGAGCCCGGCCGATGGTCGCGAGCGCGCGCGCGGCGACGTGCCGATGGATGCGCACTGGCAGGCCGACGAGCGGGCGCTGCACGAGGCGGAACTGGTGGTGGATATCGCCGGCTTCGAAGGTCCGCTCGATCTTCTGCTGCACCTCGCACGAAACCAGAAGGTCGATCTCTCCCGCATCTCGGTGCTGGCGCTCGCAGAGCAGTATATCGCCTTCATCGAGAGCGCCCGGTCGATCCGACTGGAGCTCGCCGCCGACTACCTCGTCATGGCGGCCTGGCTCGCCTTCCTGAAGTCCCGCCTTCTCATTCCGCAGCCGCATAAGGACGATGGGCCGTCGGGTGAGGAAATGGCCTCGGCACTGGCCTTCCGGCTCAAGCGGCTGGAAGCCATGCGCGATGCCGCCACCCGGCTCGTCAACCGCAACCGGCTGGGTCGCGACGTCTTTGCCCGCGGCGCGCCCGAGCACATTCCGGTCGAGCGCACCTCAGCCTTCGAGGCGTCGCTCTACGACCTCCTGCAGGCCTATGCCAGCCTGCGCCAGCGGGAAGCCGTGATGCAGGTGACGATCGAGCGGCGGCAGGTCTGGTCGCTCGCCGATGCGCGCCTCGTTCTCGCGCGCCTCATGGGTGGCCTGTCCGACTGGACGGCACTCGATCATTTTCTGCTGCGGTATGTCGGCGATCCCCGCCAACGCGTCAGCGCCATCGCCAGTGCTTTCGCCGCCTCGCTGGAAATGGTCCGCGAGGGCCGGCTGGAGATCCGGCAGGAGGAAGCCTTCGCACCTCTCTATGTCCGGCTCGGGGAGAATCCGATGACCGAGGACGAGATCGCAGAACTGGAAGCGCGCAATGGTTGAGGCCCACGGGGATGGCACCCTTGTCCGCGAAGGGCCCGATCAACATCGGGCCGACGAGCTGGAACGCATCGCCGAGGCGCTCGTCTTCGCGGCGGCCGAGCCCGTGTCGGAAGCCTACCTTGCCCAGCGCCTGCCGGCCGGCACGGATGTTCGCGGTATCATGCTCGGCCTGAAAGCCTTTTATGCGACGCGCGGCGTCAACCTCGTGCAGGTCGAGGATCACTGGGCGTTCCGCACGGCAGCCGATCTGTCCTTCGCCTTGTCGTCGGATGCGCAGGAGGTGCGCAAGCTTTCGCGCGCAGCCCTCGAAATCCTCTCCGTCATCGCCTACCACCAGCCCGTCACACGCGCCGAAATCGAGGATATTCGCGGCGTGCAGACCTCCAAGGGCACGCTCGACGTCCTGATGGAGGCCGGATGGGTTCGATTTCGCGGACGCCGCCGGACGCCCGGGCGCCCGGTGACGTTTGCGACGACGCGCGATTTTCTCGACCATTTCGGCCTCGAGGAACTGCGCGACCTGCCCGGTCTGGAAGAGCTGAAGGGCGCGGGCCTGCTTGCCGGCCGCATTCCGCCCAACTTCCATGTTCCCCTGCCATCCGGAGACGACGGGCTATCGGACGACGAAGATCCGATCACCGCCCTCGACCTGGAAGAGCTCGGTCTCCTGGCGCCGCGTGGCGACGAGCCTGCCTGATCTTGACACGGCGGTCCGGCCGACGCTCTCGGGGGATTGAACAGCGTGAGCATTGCGCGACATCGCCGTTTCCTTTAGATCTTTGCCCGAAAAGCAGGATTGCGTTCCCCACGGAGAATCGCGTCGGCCGACAAAGACGAGGGCTGAGGGCAGGGCGGTGACGCCGGCTCGACGGCTCGACAAAGTGGAACAGAGCAGGCAGGCCATCCCGGATGGGTTTGTCGGATTTGCAGGGAGTTTTAAGAGAATGGGTTCATTCAGCATCTGGCACTGGCTCATCGTGCTCGTGGTCGTCCTGCTGCTCTTCGGTCGCGGCAAGATCCCGGAATTGATGGGCGATGTCGCCAAGGGCATCAAGAGCTTCAAGAAGGGCATGACCGACGACGAGACCGATGTCGCCGACAAGCCTGGTTACGACAAGCCCGGCTACGACAAGGGTCCCTATGACAAGGGCGCCCCGATCGATCCGCGGACCGTCGAACATAAATCCGACGAAGTCCGCTGATCAGCCAGTCCGGGCGCGCAGCAGGTGCCGCGCGTCCCATCATGATGTGCGGAGTTCCTGAGTATGCTTGACGTCGGCTGGACCGAGCTTGTTGTCATCGCCATCGTCCTGATCATCGTCGTTGGCCCGAAGGACCTGCCGCCGATGCTCCGGACCTTCGGCAAGATGATGTCGAAGATGCGCGGCATGGCTGCCGATTTCCGCCACCAGTTCGACGAGGCGCTGCGCGAGGCGGATCTCGACGAGGTGCGCAAGACGCTGAGCGACGCGCAGAAGCTCAATCCCGCAAACAGCCTGCGCGAGGCGATGAACCCGCTTCGCCAGATGGGCAACGACATCAAGGCCGACCTGCAGAAGGCGACCCGGCCGGATGAAAAGCCGGCAACCGTCGGCTCGGACATTCCGCCCTCTCCGGAGATGGCGGCGTCGGTTGCGATTCCTGCTGAACAGCCCACTGCCCCCGCAAGCAGCGTCGTTCCGGCGGCTGCTATAACGGATGCCGTCGCCGCCAGTCCGGTGACCGCCGTGACCTCCGCACCCCTTGCCGTGACCCCGCTTGCGCCCGCCACGCCTGTTTCTCCCGGTGTTCCGCTCGCCGCCGACACGGGCCTCGGTCCCAAGCCCCGCAAGCGCTCCGTGAAAGCGGATGCCGGAGCGGTCGATGGCCAGGCGGTGGCCGTGCCGCGCAAGAAGGCTGCAAAGACCGCCGGTGACGCCACGACGACCAAGCCGCGCAAACGCACCACGGCAACCGTCGGCGATGCCGAGGTTGCCGCGATCGGCGCGAAACTCACCAAGCGGAAAAAGACGGTGAAAGCCGACGGACCGCTTGAGACACCGATGACGCCGAAGAGCGGAGACGACGCATGAGCGCCGATATCGAAGACAAGCCCCAGCCGCTTCTCGATCATCTCATCGAGCTGCGCACCCGCCTGATCTGGGCCGTCGGTGCCTTCTTCATCGCCTTTCTGGTCTGTTTCTTCTTCGCAAAGCAGATCTTTAACATTCTCGTGCAGCCCTACAAATGGGCCGTGTCCTGGGCGGGGCTCGATCACCGTGCTGCGGGCCTCATCTACACGGCGCCGCAGGAATTCTTCTTCACGCAGATCAAGGTGGCCATGTTTGGCGCTCTGGTCATCGCGTTTCCGATGATCGCGACGCAGCTCTATAAATTCGTCGCACCCGGCCTTTACAAAAACGAGCGTGCCGCGTTCCTGCCGTTCCTCATCGCGTCGCCGCTGCTGTTCCTGCTCGGCGCGGCGCTGGTCTACTTCTTCTTCACGCCGATGGTGATGTGGTTCTTCCTGAACATGCAGCAGGAGGGCGGGCAGGGCGAGGTGTCGATCCAGCTTCTGCCGAAGGTGTCGGAATATCTCAGCCTGATCATGTCGCTGATCTTCGCGTTCGGCCTTGTCTTCCAGCTGCCGGTCATCACCACGCTTCTGGCGCGTGTGGGCTTCGTCACGGCCGATACGCTGGCGGCCAAGCGGAAATACGCGATCGTCATTTCGTTCATCGCCGCGGCCATCCTGACGCCGCCGGATCCCGTCTCCCAGATCGGCCTTGCGATCCCGGCGATCCTTCTCTACGAGATTTCCATCTATACGGCCCGACTCATCGAGCGCCAGCGCGCCAGAGATGCGGCGTCACGGGAGCTTGCGGAAGCCGACGAGAAGACGGACTGATCCTCGGAAAAGGGGATGCGGCGGTCTTCACACGGCCCGCAAGGTTTTCGGCGTCTTCGTCCGCATCCTCTGCGGAATGTCGGGTCTCTCACGTCCGGAGACTGATCGATGCTCGATATCAAATGGGTGCGGGACAATCCCGAAGCGCTCGACGCGGCACTGGCAAAGCGCAGCGCCCCTGCGCAGGCGGCAAGCCTGATCGCGCTGGACGAGAAGCGGCGCGGCCTCGTGCAGGCGCTGCAGGACATGCAGTCCCGGCGCAATTCCGCATCGAAGGAAATCGGTGCGGCGATGGCGCAGAAGAACGCTGAGCTGGCCGAGCGCCTGAAGGCCGAGGTGGCCGAACTCAAGACCGCGATGCCGGCGCTCGAGGACCAGACGCGCACCGTCGATGCCGAGCTTCTCGACGTGCTCTCCCGCCTGCCCAACATCCCTCTGGACGATGTTCCCGTCGGCACCGACGAGCACGCGAACATCGTGACCCGTACCATCGGCACGCGTCCCGGCTGGAACCACAAGGCGCTGGAGCATTTCGAAATCGGTGAAGCGCTCGGCTACATGGATTTCGAGCGCGCCGCCAAGCTGTCCGGCTCCCGCTTCACGGTGCTGACCGGCCCGCTGGCGCGCATGGAGCGGGCGCTCGGCCAGTTCATGATCGATCTTCACACCGGCGAGCACGGCTATACCGAGGTGTCCTCGCCGCTGATGGTGCGGGACGATGCCATGTTCGGCACCGGCCAGCTTCCCAAATTCGCCGAGGATCTGTTCCGCACGACCGACGGCCGCTGGCTGATCCCGACCGCCGAGGTGACGCTGACCAACCTCGTGCGCGAGGAGATCGTCGAGGCGGAGAAGCTGCCGCTGCGCTATACGGCGCTGACGCCGTCTTTCCGTTCGGAAGCCGGTTCCGCCGGTCGGGATACCCGCGGCATGCTGCGCCAGCACCAGTTCTGGAAATGCGAGCTCGTGTCGATCACGGACGCCGAGACGTCGATCGATGAGCACGAGCGGATGACCGCCTGTGCGGAAGAGGTGTTGAAGCGCCTCGGCCTGCATTACCGCGTCCTCACGCTCTGCACCGGCGACATGGGCTTCGGCGCCCGCAAGACCTACGATCTCGAAGTCTGGCTTCCGGGGCAGAATACCTTCCGCGAGGTTTCCTCCTGCTCCGTCTGCGGCGATTTCCAGGGCCGGCGCATGAATGCGCGCTATCGCTCGAAGGACGAAAAGGCGCTGAAGTTCGTCCACACGCTGAACGGTTCGGGCACCGCCGTCGGCCGCGCGCTGATCGCTGTCCTGGAAAACTACCTGAACGAAGACGGTTCGGTCACCGTGCCCGACGTTCTCCAGCCCTATATGGGCGGGCTGACGCGGATCGAAGCCGCGCGCTGATGCGCGGGCAACGCGGCCCCGATCGGGCGCCGCGTTGCCGATGAAGGGGAGGACGGGCGGATGGCGACACGATTGCTGGAGCAGGAGGGCTTTGCCGCGCTGGTGCTGCGTCTGCGCGCCGAAGGTATCACCAACAAGGGCCTCCTAAACGCCGTCGAGGAAACGCCGCGCACCCTGTTTGCGCCGGCCCCCTACCAGAAGGAGGCGCTCTCCTCCCGCATCGTCCCGCTCGACTGCGGATCCTTCATGGAAGGTTTCGACTTCGCGGTGCGCACCCTGCATGCCTTGGGCGTGAAGCCGGGGCAGCGCATCCTCGAGATCGGGACCGGCAGTGGCTTCACGGCGGCCGTCATGGGGCGGATCGCCGAGCGCGTCCTGAGCTACGAGCGCTACAAGACGCTGGTCATCAATGCACAGGCGAGCCTCGACAAGGCCGGCATCCGTAACGTCATCGTCCGGCAGGCGGACGGCAGTGCCGGCCTGGTGGGCGAGGGCACCTTCGACCGCATCCTCGTGACGACGGCATTCGACAGCCTGCCGCGCGTCTTTTCGGACCACCTCGTCTCGGGCGGCGTCCTTCTCGTGCCCATCATGGTCAGCGAAACCGAATGTCGCATGGTCCGCCTTACACGGACCGGGAGCCGCTTCGACCGAGAGGATCTGTTCGAGGCACCCTATCTGCCGATCGTCCCGAAAATGGCGGCATTCCTTTAGAATCACGGCAGGTTTTGCCCGCCCGACGCATCGCACCACCCGCAGCGATGAAGACCGCCTGCGACAGTCTTCTGGCAATTCAAATGGTTAACGCGGCGTTAACGTGCTCCAGCCTCGCGCAAGCCTTGGCATCTACCCCAAGCACAGACCTCCCAGAGCTTTGCAGAGGTGCAGGCTCCCGAGGCGTTAGGCGCAAGGAGCATGTCCATGCAGATTGCAGGCAAGACGATCACCGCGACCAATGATTCCGGCCCCCGCAATCTGCGGTCCCCGGTGCAGGCCCGGCCGGATGCGGACATCCGTGAAGCATCGGCACCTTCGGTCGTCATCGGTGGAAACTACGATCCGTCGTCCCGCGTCTCCCTCTCCGCTGAAACCTTGCTGTTCCTCTCGCGAACGCGGCGGGCTCAGGAAAAATATCCGCCGCTGACGCGCGACGAATGGAACAACAAGCTCTCGCCGCAGCTGGCCGCACGGGAGTATCAGGCCTTCGGCAAGTATGGCGAAACGGGTGACTACAAGGCCTATTATCGCGGCTTCATCGACTATTACGACAATCTGCGGCCGGACGATCAGCACAGCCTCCGCTACTTCGGTACCCGCGACGCCGCCGTCGCCGGGTTGCGCTCCACGGAATACGAGGACGAGTCGGGCCTCGATGCGGCGGGTGTCTTCCAGACGCTGGTCGATGTGCTTCTGGACGGTGAGAAGCCCACGCCATCGGATCAGGCCGGAGATGCGCCGGGCGTGATGATCACCGGCGATATGTTCGGTTGGGACAGCGGCTCGGTCTCCTACGAGGATGTCACCGAAAGCCGCGCCGAGCATTCCGAGATCGAGCGCTTCTATCGCGAAAGCTTTTGATCTCCCTGTGGATTTCCACGAGCGCGATCGGCAGCAACGGGGTTAAAACCATAAAGGATGACCGGGTCTTAACCCGCCGGTAACTCTAATACGTTTTAATAAACCTACATCGGGGCTGTGTTCCAAGTAGGTAAGCGTCATGCGTTTGAGTGTATCGTCATCTGTTCATACATCGGTCATCCGTCTGGGAGTGGCCGTTCTCCTGGCGAGCGCGGCGAGTGGCTGCAGTTCGGACTCGTCCCGGTTCGGAGGGCTGTTTTCCCGCTCGTCCGACCTGACGACAAATTCTATTCCCAGCGCGTCCGTGCCGGTTCCCCGCGGCGATATCGACGGAAGCGGCAACATGCCGCCCATGTCGAACACCCGCCAGGCAGCCGTCGGCCAGCCCTTCCCGGATCCGGTCAGCGCGACGCCGGTGTCCCGCACGCGGGTCGCCTCCACGCCGATGAACGTTCAGCGGACGACGCTTGCGGAGCCGACGGCCGAGCCGACCCGCCGTCCGAGCACGCAGCCTTTCCCGTCCGAAACGTCATCTGCACAGCGCGGCGCGCCGGCACTGGCGACACCCGATCCGGTCAATACCGCGACCGTTCGTCCGTCCAGCGGCTGGTCCACCGTCAATGCTCCGGCTGTGCTGATGCGCCAGGGCGATACGACGGCATCGCTCGCAACCCGCTTCGGTGTGCCGGAAAAAGAGATCCTGAAGGCCAACGGCCTGAAGCGCGGCTCCGACGCCGAGCCGGGTCAGCGCATTCTGATCCCCACCTATGGCGCGGCCGGTAGTGCGGCCAAGGCGTCGGCTTCCCAGGCTGCGACCGCTCTCGATGTCGACAAGCAGAAGAACAAGCCGGTCCTGCCGGAAAACCGCGACGTTGCGATCCTCCCGACCCAGACGCAGAGCCGTGAAAAGGGCTCGCCCGCCAACGGTACCACGGCCGGCAAGCAGCCGGTCGCCGGCGAAGGCGACAAGGCCGGAACCTACACGGTGAAGGCCGGCGATTCGCTGAACCGCATCGCCAAGGCCAATGGCGTCTCCGTGGATCAGCTGCGAGCCGAAAACGGCCTGACGAGCGGCGCGATCCGTGTCGGCCAGGCTCTGAAGCTGCCGAAGACGACCTCGGTCGCCCGCAACACGGCCCAGCCGGAAACCGACGAGGTTACCACGGCATCGGTGACCCCGAAGGCTGCCGCGCCGAAGATCGAGCCGAAGACGGCGAAGGTCGAGCAGGCCAAGGCCGACGCATCCAAGCCGACGGAGTACACACCGGCCGTTGCCAAGCAGTCGGTCAACGAGGTTGCCGCCAAGGACGATGGTTCCGATGCACCCAAGGCAACCGGCATCAGCAAGTATCGCTGGCCGGTGCGCGGCGCGGTCGTCGCCGGCTACGGCGCCAATGTCGAAGGCAACCGCAATGACGGCATCAACATCTCGGTTCCCGAGGGGACCCCGATCAAGGCAGCGGAAAACGGTGTGGTCATCTATTCCGGCAGCAGCTTGAAGGAGCTTGGCAATGCGGTTCTCGTGCGCCACGACGACGGCACGGTCACCGTCTACGGCAACGCCTCGGAGCTGAAGGTTCAGCGCGGCCAGAAGATCCAGCGCGGCCAGACGCTCGCAGCGTCGGGCATGAGCGGCACGGCGACCCAGCCGCAGGTCCACTTCGAAGTCCGCAAGAACGCAACGGCGGTCAATCCGGCGACCTATCTCGAATAGGCCATGCCGTTCCACAGACAGTCCCGATCAGCAGATCCCCGGCATGCCGGGGATTTTGCGTATGGGACGCCCGCTGCCTATTGCGCTTGCGAACCCGTGTCGGTCTCAGCAATCCGCGTGCGCGTCCTGCCCGCGAGATCCTGGATGAACTGCCACGCGACACGACCGGACCGTCCCCCGCGCGTCGTGCTCCATTCGAGGGCCTGCGCATGCAGCGCCTCCGACGAGATCGCGATGGCGAAATGCTGTGCGTACGCGTCGATCATCGCGAGGTAGTCCTCCTGGCTGCATTTGTAGAAGCCGAGCCACAGGCCGAATCGATCCGACAGCGAGACCTTTTCCTCCACCGCCTCCGAAGGGTTGATCGCCGTCGAGCGCTCGTTTTCCATCATGTCGCGGGGCAGCAGGTGGCGGCGGTTCGAGGTCGCGTAGAGCAGCACATTGCCCGGACGCCCTTCGATGCCGCCATCGAGCACGGCCTTCAGCGATTTGTACGAGGTGTCGTCATGATCGAACGACAGGTCGTCGCAGAAGACGATGACGGGAACGGATGCCGCCTTCAGGATCTCCATGAGCTGCGGCAGGGTGGCGATATCCTCGCGATGGACTTCGACCAGCTTGAGCGCAACGCCCGTTCGACGAAGGACGGCGGCGTGCACGGATTTGACCAGCGACGACTTGCCCATGCCGCGTGCGCCCCAGAGAAGCACGTTGTTGGCGGGAAAGCCTTCGGCGAAGCGCAGCGTGTTGTCGAGAAGGATGTCGCGCACATGATCGACGCTCTGGATGAGGGAGATGTCGATCCGGTTCGGCCGCGCAACGGGTTGCAGATGCGCGCGTGCCGGCGCCCAGACGAAACATTCGGCCGCGTCCAGATCGTTGATCGCAGGGGCAGGGCCCGCAATGCGCTCTACCGCCGCCGACAGTCGGCGAACCTCGTCCATCAGCCGTTCGAGTGTCGCTTCGCTCATGTCGGTCTCCTCCGGTCCGCTGTGCCTTGACGTGCGCTTGCACCTGCTCTGGCTGCGCTAACACGCGTCTTGATCTGGGGAAAGGTCATCCGGCGGCTGAAAAGTCCTTCTGCGCCGGGATAAACTATGCGAGAGGCAGGGTTCGGCGCGTTGCAATCGCAGCGGCCATTCTTATAGTGCGGCCATTCCGCGAAAGGGCGTTCCGCCCATCCGGCCGCAATTGTTGTTATTGAGGAGTGATCGATGTTCATTACGGAAGCTTTCGCGCAGACGCCAGGTGCAACCGGCGCCGGCGGCGCGGACATTCTCATGTCCATCCTGCCGTTCCTGCTGATCTTCGTCGTGATGTACTTCCTGATCATCCGTCCGCAGCGCACGGCGCTGAAGCGTCGCGAGGAGCTCTTGAAGAACATCCGTCGCGGCGACCAGGTTGTCACCGGCGGCGGCATTGTCGGCAAGGTCACCAAGGTCATCGACGACGGTGAACTCGAAGTGGAAATTGCTGACGGCATCAAGATTCGTGTGGTACGCAGTGGTGTGACCGAAGTCCGCGTCAAGGGCGAGCCCGTCAAGGAATAACGGGCCGCCTGCGGCAAAGACGACGATCCGATCGATCCACTGCGAAGCGCCGGGAGCGTCATGCCGCAAACCTCACGCTGGGGAACTGTCCTCGTCTGGCTCGTCGTTCTCGCGAGCCTCGTCGTGGCCCTGCCGAACGTGCTGCCACGTTCGCTTCTCGATAGCCTGCCGGACTGGGTTCCAGCCCGCCAGGTCGCGCTGGGGCTCGATCTGTCCGGCGGCTCGCGGATCGTGCTCAAGGTGGAGCGCGACGACGTGGCCCGCACCCGGCTGCAGGCCGCAACGGACGCCGTGGCGGCGCAGCTGCGCAATGCCAATCTCGCTTATACCGATCTGTCGGGGACCGGCGAGGACATCACCTTCTCCCTTCAGGATACGGCCCGGGCAGCGACCCTGCCGCAGGTGCTGGCGCCGCTGACCGGCGTGGTCGATCGCGGTCGCGGTGGCAAGGCCGTCAGCGAGCTGCGTTTCGTCGGGACCACCGACGGCCAGTCGCGGGTCGCCCTGACGCCGGAAGGCATCGATGCGCGTCTTGCTGACGCGGTTGCCGACAGCATCGGCGTTCTCGAGCGGCGCCTCGTGGAGCTCGGCGTGGCTGCTCCGCGCCTGGGCCGCCAAGGCGCCGACCGGATCGTCGTGCAGGTTCCCGGACTGTATGATTCCGAACAGCTGAAGACCGTTCTGGGGCAGGGCGGCGCGTTCTCCTTCCGCATCGTCGATATGTCCACGACCGTCGAGCAGGCCGTGACCGGTTCGCCGCCGGCAGGCTCCGAGGTTCTCTATTCGGCGGAAGATCCACCGGTTGCCACGCTCGTCCGCCGCCAGCCGGCGGTGACGACGGCCGATATCGCCGACGCCACGGCCACGACGGAGACGCAGAATGGCGCACCGGTGGTCGATCTCGTCTTTACCGAGGATGGTGCACGCCGCTTTGCCGAAGCAACCAAGGCGGTTGCCGGCACCACGATGGCCGTCGTTCTCGATGGCTCGGTGATCGCCACCCCTCTCATTCGTGAGGCCGTGACCGACGGACGCATGCGGCTGGTCGCCGACATGACGCCCGAGGGCGCACAGGATCTCGCGCTCGTCCTGCGCGCCGGTGCCTTGCCAGCCTCGATCTCCGTCGCCGAGGAGCGCACCATCGGCGCCGGCCGCGGATCCGACAGCATCGAGTCCATGCTCATCGCCGGCGCCGTCGGCACCGTCATCATCATCGCCTTCATGGTCGGCTTCTACGGACGCTTCGGCGTCGTCGCGAGCATTGCGGTCGTCCTCAACGTGGTGATGATCGTCGCGGTCCTGACCGCAACCGGCCTGCCGCTCACGCTTCCAGGCCTCGCCGGGATCGTGTTGACGATCGGCATGGCGGTGGATTCCAACGTGCTGATCTTCGAGCGATTTCGCGAGGAGGCAGCCGCCGGCCGCGATTTCCGCCAAGCGATCCAGCTCGGTTTCGCGCGTGCCTTCGGCGCCATCGTGGATGCCAATATCACAACGCTGATAGCCGCAATCATCCTCCTCTATCTCGGCAGCGGCGCCATTCGCGGCTTCGCCGTCACGCTCGCCATCGGTATCGTCACCACGCTCTTCACCGCCTTCACGCTCACCCGCGTGATGCTGGAGGCGTGGCAGCGTCGGCGCCCGCGCAAGCGCCTGCCGCGCGGCATCAAGACCGCGATGTTCGATCATCTCTCGTTCCGCTTCATGGCCGCGCGCCGCTACGTCTTCTCGGTCACGGCCGCACTGTCGATCCTGACCGTCGTGCTGTTCGGCCTGTTCGGCATCAATCTCGGAATCGATTTCTCGGGCGGTTCCGTCATCGAGGTCCAGGCCCGCGAGGGCAACGCCAATATCGGCGATATCCGTGCACGGCTCGACCAGCTCAATCTGGGTGAAATCGCGGTCGAGCCCTATGGTTCTCCGCGCGATGCCGTTATCCGCGTGCAGTCGCGCGATGGCGGGGAGAATGCCGAGCAGACCGCGGTCATCCTGATCCGCGACGAACTGGACAGTGCCTACGAGCTTCGCCGTGTCGAGGTCGTCGGCCCCACCGTCTCGGAGACCCTGACCCGCTCGGCCTCGATCGGCGTCGCCATCTCCCTGCTCGGCATCCTTCTCTATATCTGGGCGCGATATGAGTGGCAGTTCGCCGCCGGTGCCATCGTCGCCACGCTGCACGATGTCATCCTGACGATCGGCCTCTTCGTCGTCACCGGCATGGAATTCAATCTCACCAGCGTGGCGGCGCTGTTGACCATCGTCGGCTATTCGCTGAACGACACCGTCATCGTCTACGACCGCATCCGCGAGAATCTCAATCGCTTCCCGCGCATGCCCCTGCCGATCCTGATCGACACCGCCATCAACCAGACGCTCTCGCGCACCGTGCTGACGGGTGCGACGACGCTTCTGGCACTGGCGGCGCTGAGCCTCTTCGGCAGCGATACGATCCGGCCTTTCGCCGTCGTCCTGATGTTCGGGGTGGCCGTGGCGACCTTCTCCTCCATCTATGTCGCCGGGCCGGTGCTGATCCTCTTCCGGCTGAAGCGTGCCCGCGCCCGGGCACGCGACATGCAGGGAGCAGCCTGATGCGCCGACCGATCGAAGTTCGCAACGCCCATTTTCCCGGTCGCGCGCCGATCGATGCTTACGGCAACGGCGGTTTCCGCTTCGCCGGCATGTCGCATCGCGGGTCACTCCTCTTGCTTCCCTCGGGAATCTACGGCTGGGAGAAAGAAGAGGGCGATCCTCTGACGACAGCCGATTTCGATCGTGTGATCGCCGAGGCCGGTGACATCGAGGTCATCCTTGTCGGAACCGGCGCCAATATCCGCCCGCTCTCCGGCGATCTCAAGACGGCCTTCCGCAGCCGCTCCATATCCTCCGACCCGATGAGCACCGGCGCTGCGGTTCGCACCTACAATATCATGCTGGCCGAAGAGCGCAGCGTCGCCGCCGCTCTCATCGCCGTGTGACGCGAACGATACCCATGTCCGATAGCGCAACGCCCGATACCGTCCCCGGCACGCAGGATTTCTCCGCGAGCCTTGCCGCACTCCGCGAGAGCGATCGCGACCGCTACCTCGCCTGCCTGCTGGCGCCACCGGAAAAGCAGGGGCCGCTCGCCGCACTCTATGCCTTTCATGCCGAGATCGCCCGTGTCCGCGATGTCGTGCGCGATCCGCTACCGGGTGAAATCCGCCTGCAATGGTGGCGTGACGCGCTGGAGGACACGACCGGCGCCAAGGCGGACGGCAATCCGCTCGCCGAAGCCCTACTGCACACCATCCGCGATGCGCATCTGCCGATCGGCGTACTGCTCGACATGATCGACGCCCGCGTCTTCGATCTTTACGACGACCCGATGGAAAGCCGGAGCGCGCTGGAAGGCTATGCCGGCGAAACCGCCTCGGCCCTGATCCAGCTCGCCTGTCTCATCCTCGACCCGCAAGCCGCGCGCGGCTCGGCCGATGCGGCCGGACATGCCGGCGTCGCGCAGACGATTGCCGGTCTCCTCATGCTCGCGCCGATCCACCGCCAGCGCGGGCAAGTCTATTTCCCGGCCGACCTCCTGACGGCCACCGGGCTCGACCGCACATCCTTCCTGACGGGAGAGGATCGCCCGGCCGTCACGCGGGCGGTGCAGGCTCTGACCGGGCTCGGGCGGGAGCACATCGGTAAGGCACGCGCGGCGTCGCAGTCCATCTCGCGGCAGAACCGGCCGGCCTTCGCGACCCTAGCGCTGGCGGACAAGGTTTTCGCGCGCGCAGAGACGGCGGGCGCGGATATTTTCGACCATTCCATCGTTCCACCGCAATGGCGGCGGCAATGGTGGATGTGGCGCGCAGCCCGAAGTGGTCGCTGGTAGCGCGGGATATTCGCGCAAGCCACGCGCGCTACAGACATCTTCGCGCAGGTTGGTTGCGGCAGAGTGCCTGCACGTGAGACGAGAAGCCGATGCGCGTTGATCGCGGCCTCAGAATGGAAAGACGCGATGATATCCTGGTTTGCCATCGTCGCATCGCTGTTCGCGGCGGCCTATATCTACCAGCGCATGAAGCGGCAGGAGGCCGAGGACCTGTCGGTCCCGGACGAGGGGCAGGCCATCCTCGATTTCGGCCGCGCCTTTCCCGATGAAGCGATCCGCGCCATCCACCCGACGGCGGATGGCCATGCCTTCTTAGTCCGACTGCATGACGGCAAGGCGGGCATCGTGCTGTCGCAGGGGCGGCACTATCTCTGCCACCTGATCGTCCCCGGCAAGGTTCGGATCACCGATTCCGCAAGCGGCCGCGGCCTCGCCCTGTCGTTCAACGATACGGCGATTTTTGATGGAACCTACGAGTTTGCCAATGCCGAGACGGCCGCCGAGGTCTCCCTCTGGATCCTTGGCAGCTTCAGTTCCTGAACCCAACGGACAGGCCGGGGTCAGGCCGACCGAAGCATTCCATTGCTGTCGCCGAGCCAGGCGGCGCAGTCCGCAAGCGCCCTGTTTGCGACAAGGTTCTTCTTGACGATCGCCTTGTCCTTGCCGCGAAAACGCTTCACGCCCTCCGGCTTGACGATGGCGCCGGGATCGAGCGGCGGAAACAGGCCGAAATTGACGTTCATCGGCTGGAAGGAGCGCTTGCCGGGTTCCTCGTCCGAAACGATATGCCCACCCGTGATGTGACCGAGAAGCGCGCCGAACGCGGTCGTCGGCGGCGGGAGATGCAAAGCCTCTCCCTTGCGCTCGGCTGCCGCGAAGCGACCGGCGAGAAGCCCGATGCTGGCACTCTCCACATAGCCTTCGCAACCGGTGATCTGTCCGGCAAAACGCAGGCCCGGACGGGATTTGAGCGTCAGGGAGTGATCGAGCAGGATCGGCGAATTCAGGTAGGTGTTGCGGTGCAGACCGCCAAGGCGGGCGAACTCCGCTCGCTCCAGGCCGGGGATCATGCGGATGATGTCGGCCTGCGCGCCGTATTTCAGCTTCGTCTGGAAGCCGACCATGTTGTAGAGCGTGCCGAGCGCATTGTCCTGACGGAGCTGCACGACGGCATAGGCCTTGACGGTCGGGTTGTGCGCATTGGTGAGGCCCATCGGCTTCATCGGGCCGTGGCGAAGCGTTTCGCGGCCGCGTTCCGCCATCACCTCGATCGGCAGGCAGCCGTCGAAGTAAGGCGTGCCCTCCCATTCCTTGAAGCCGATCCGGTCGCCCGCAATCAACGCATCGACGAACGCGTTGTATTGCGCCTCGTCCATGGGGCAGTTGATGTAATCCTTGCCGGTGCCGCCGGGCCCGACCTTGTCGTAGCGCGACTGGAACCAGCAGACATCCATGTCGATGGTCTCGGTATGGATGATCGGCGCAATGGCATCGAAGAAGGCAAGCGCGTCTGCACCCGTCTGCGCCTGGATGGCTTCGGCGAGGGCCGGCGCGGTCAGGGGCCCTGTGGCGATGATGGCGAGATCCCAGGCCTCGGGCGGCAGCGCGGACACTTCCTCGCGCGTCAGATCGATCAAGGGATGCTCACCGATGGCCTTCGTGACGGCCGCCGAGAAACCATCCCGGTCGACGGCGAGCGCACCACCCGCCGGCACCTGATTTCGGTCGGCGCACGCCATGATCAGGGAGCCCGCAAGCCGCATCTCGGCATGCAGCACGCCGACGGCATTGCTGGTCGCGTCATCGGAGCGGAAAGAGTTGGAGCAGACCAGCTCGGCAAGGTGATCCGTCTTGTGTGCCTCGGTTTCGCGCACGCCGCGCATCTCGTGCAGGATGACAGGAATACCGGATTGGGCGATCTGCCAGGCGGCTTCGCTGCCGGCGAGGCCGCCACCGATGACATGGATGGGGGAGTAAGAGCTGTGCTTCGTCATGGCGCGTTCATAGAACAAAACGGCGCGGCCCGGAAGGGCAGGCGCATGAGGGCAGGGCACCTGACGCTTGTACCCGCCACAAACGAAAGCGGCGCCCCGAAGAGCGCCGCTGGCATGCAGTCACGTCGATCCGCTGATTAACGGTAAGAGCGCGAGGCGATGTTGCGAATGTCGAAACGCGTGATGCCGATGTCGGACAGGGCGTGGTTCGACAGGTTGCCAAGCTCGGCAACGGTTCGGCGGTAGTTGATCCAGCTTTTGGCAATGCGAATGGGGTTCATGGTCTTATCCTTCGGTATCAGGGTGAGAGGCAGTCGTTCGAGCCATCTCGTTGACGCTGCTTATACGCCCGTGATTTAGAAAGATGGAGTGCAAAGACTATGCATCTGCCATGCATTTGTGCAGATGCCTGCACATTTTGCACGCACCCAATCTGTCTGACCAATTTTGTAGCGCGTCACTGACGGAAGGTCGGGCAGCCCGGAGTGGGGCGTCTAAACATCGGATCGCGCACAGAAAAACGCCCTCCGGCGGGAGCCGAAGGGCGTTCAAGTTTCCGGTGCCTTGCGGCAGATTGTGCTTAGCGGACGGCCTTGCGGGCAACGCTAAGGATTTCGCTGCGGCCGATGCCGAGGTCGTTCAGTTCGCGATCGCTCATGCGGCCGAGTTCCGAAACGGTCTGACGATACTTGCGCCATGTGGAGAAAGAGCGGGTGATATTCATGTCCGGTTTCCTTTTTGGAAGTGCCGGCATATCGCACCGGCGCGTTGTCATGACGCTGATATAGCCAATCAAATCGATTAGAGGCAGGGGGTTTGCTGCATCGCACCCATGCGGCCCGCGCAAACCTCGCCAAGGGGAAGGAGCGAGCGGTGAGGACGAGCGCTCCGGAAGGAGAAGGTGATATCCCTGCGCGCGATCGCTGGAATAACCGCATTTTCCCTTTGATCCCCAGGGAACGGGTGCTATAGAGACGCCGCGCTCGGGAAGGCCTGGACCCGGTTGCGGCAGGAACAGTGTATCTCCCGCCCATCTGTCGAGACCAGGCAGCCGCTTCTGAACGCGGGTATGGTGAAATTGGTAGACACGCCAGATTTAGGTTCTGGTGCCGTAAGGCGTGGGAGTTCAAGTCTCTCTACCCGCACCAGATAGACGAATGGGTCGGTATAGACCCGGCGGCAGCGCTGTTTTGCTTGCAAAACGGCGTTCGATTTGCGTAAAGCCACTCCCGGCACCCGGATCGGCTCGCCTGAAGCATTCAACGGCAGAGCCCTGTCAACGTGAAATGAAGGTTGGAACATGCAGGTTATCGAAACGCTCGCGGATGGGCTGAAGCGCGAACTCAAGGTCGTCATTCCGGCAAAGGACATGCAGGCGCGCATGAACGAGCGCCTCGCCGATGCCAAGGACAAGGTCAAGATCAACGGCTTCCGTCCGGGCAAGGTACCGGTTGCACATCTCAAGAAGATGTACGGCAAGTCGATCATGGCCGAACTCGTCAACGAGCTGGTCCGCGACAAGCCCACCGAGATCCTGTCGGAGCGCGGCGAGAAGTCTGCGACCCAGCCGGAAGTGGCGATGACCGAGGACGAGGCGGAAGCCGAAAAGATCCTGAGCGCCGAGGCCGATTTCGAATTCACGCTCGCCTATGAAGTCATCCCGGCCATCGAGCTGAAGGACGCGAGCGGCATCAAGATCACGCGCGAAGTGGTCGATATCGCCGAAGACGAAGTCACCGAGCAGATCATGCGCATCGCCGAAAGCGCGCGCACCTTCGAAGACAAGACCGGTGCAGCCGAGAATGGCGACCGCGTCACGATCGATTATCTCGGCAAGGTCGATGGCGAAGCCTTCGACGGCGGCAAGGACGAAGACGCGGAGCTGGTTCTCGGCTCCAACCGTTTCATCCCCGGCTTCGAAGAACAGCTGGTCGGCGCCTCCACCGGCGACGAAAAGACGATCAACGTCACGTTCCCGGCTGAATATCCGGCAGCGAACCTCGCCGGCAAGGAAGCCACCTTCGACATCAAGGTCAAGTCTGTCGCCGCTCCGGGCGCTGTCGAGATCAACGACGAACTGGCCACCAAGCTTGGCGTCGAATCGGCCGACAAGCTGAAGGAAATCGTTCGCGGCCAGATCGAGAGCCAATACGGTTCGATGACGCGCCAGAAGGTCAAGCGTCAGATGCTCGACCAGCTGGACGAAATGTACCAGTTCGACACGCCACAGCGCCTCGTCGATGCCGAGTTCGACAACATCTGGCGCCAGATCAACACCGACCTGGAACAGGCCGGCAAGACCTTCGCCGATGAGGAAACCACGGAAGAAGAAGCCCGCGTCGAGTACCGCAAGCTTGCGGAACGCCGCGTTCGTCTCGGCCTGGTTCTCTCGGAAATCGGCGAAAAGGCCGGCGTGACGGTCACCGACGAAGAAATGCAGCGTTCGCTGTTCGATCAGCTTCGCCAGTTCCCCGGTCAGGAAAAGCAGATCATCGACTACTTCCAGAAGACCCCGGGTGCTGCCGCTTCGCTGCGCGCGCCGATCTTCGAAGAAAAGGTCGTCGATCATCTCCTGTCGGAAGTCAGCGTGACCGACAAGACGGTCAGCAAGGAAGATCTGATGGCTGACGACGAGGACGGCAACGACAAGCCGGCCAAGACCTCTGCCAAGAAGAAGTCGGCCGCCAAGGCTGAAGCTGTCGAAGTCGAGGAAACCGCCGCACCGAAGAAGAAGGCCGCTTCCAAGAAGAAGGCCACGGACGACAGCGCCGCCGAGTAATCGCCGCGCAGTCTGGATATCAAAAACCCCGCCGGTTTCGCCGGCGGGGTTTTTCGTTTGGGGTGGTGCTGGATGTTCGCGCTCGCTTGTGATGCCGAATTCGGCCCGCTCATGTGCGGCTGCCTCACCCTGGCCCTCTCCCCGTATGCACGGACACGTGACGAACGCTCACTTGAAGTCCCTTCGCCCCGCGTGCGGGGAGAAGGTCGCGGCAGCGGGACGAGGGGCTCTTCGCTCTTCGTCCGTGGTCAGCGCTTCAACGCCGTCTCAATGCGCCGTACCTTTCAGGTCACCCATGCGGTTCCAGGCGTCGAGGCCGGCGATCTTGTAGGCTTCGGCGAGCGTCGGGTAGTTGAAGGTGTTCTCGACGAAATACTCGACGGTGCCCTTCAGGTTGAGGACGGCCTGGCCGATGTGGACGAGTTCGGTCGCACCTTCGCCGACGATGTGGATTCCAAGAAGGCGGCGGGTCTTGAGCGAGAAGATCAGTTTCAGGAGGCCCGAATCAAGGCCCATGATGTGGCCGCGGGAGGTCTCGCGGAAACGCGCGATGCCGCATTCGTACGGAATGCCGCGTGTCTTTACCTCTTCCTCGGTCAGGCCGCAGGTCGAGATTTCCGGCACGGCGTAGATGCCGTAGGGGAAGAATTTCGGTGGCTCCTTGGCAATGGCGCCGACGGCCACACGCGCCGCGATGCGACCCTGTTCCATGGAGGTCGAGGCGAGGCTCGGGAAGCCGATGACATCGCCGGCGGCGTAGATATTGGGGACGGCAGTCTGGAACGTCTCGGGATTGACGCTGAGCCGTCCGCGCGTGTCGGCCTGCAGGCCGGCGGCTGCAAGGTTGAGCGATTCGGTGGCTCCCATGCGTCCGGCGGCAAACAGCACCATCTCGCAGAGGATGACGCGACCGCTGTCGAGCGTGATCTGGCATTTGCCGTCCGGCAGACGTTCCACCTTGTCGGCCTTCTGGCCGAGATGGAGCTTCATGTTGCGGTCGCGCAGCTGATAGGTGAAATCCTCGACGATTTCCTTGTCGATGAAGTCGAGCATGGTCGATTTCGGGTCGATGATCGTCACGGCCGTATCGAGCGCGCTGAAGATCGTCGCATATTCGATGCCGATGACGCCGGCGCCGATGACGGCCATGGAGCGGGGCAGCTCGTCGATATCGAGCAGTTCGTCGCTGTCCAGCACCGTCTTGCCGTCGAAGGGAATGTAGTCGGGGCGAAAAGGCTTCGTGCCGACCGCCAGGAGGATGCTCGTCCCCGTGATCTGCATGACCTCGCCATCTTCCTTGACGACCTGCATGGTCGTCGGATCCACGAAGCTCGCGCGTCCCCGGATATGCTGGACGCGATTGCGGGCGAACTGGTGCTCCAGAACCTCGACCTCGTGGTCGAGCGTGATGATCAGGCGGCGGCGCAGGTCCTCCGCGCTGATCTGTTCCTTGACCCGGTAAGCGCGCCCGTAGAAGCCGCGTTCGCGCCAGCCGGAGAGGTTCAGTGCCGTCTCGCGCATCGTCTTGGACGGTATGGTGCCGGTATGCACGGAAACGCCGCCGACGCGTTTGCCCTGCTCGATCACCACCACCTTCTTGCCGAGCTTGGCGGCCTGGATGGCGGCGCGACGGCCAGCGGGGCCGCTGCCGACGACGATGAGGTCATACTGCATCATGGAATGTTTCCGATAGGAGGATGAATCGTTGTGCGTTGCGGCAAATGTCGCGCGTCAATGCCCTATAGGTCAATCATGGAGACTGTGTGAACGACGCAAAATGGCGAGAAACCGACAGGGCGGCAAGCCTTGCGCGAGCTTGGGACCCGCGCTCCGGACGACCTCTAGATCAGCCGCAGCCCGCGGAGGCTTGCATGACCGTCGCGGCCGATGATGATGTGGTCATGGACGGAGACGCCCAGCGGCTTTGCGGTGTCGATGATGGTCTTCGTCATGTCGATATCCGCCCGCGACGGCGTCGGATCGCCGGAGGGGTGGTTGTGCACCAGGATGACGGCGGTGGCCGATAGCTCCAGCGCGCGCTTGACGACCTCCCGCGGATAGACGGGAGTGTGGTCGATCGTGCCGGTCTGCTGCACCTCGTCGGCAATCAGGGCATTGCGCTTGTCCAGGAACAGGATTCGGAACTGCTCGCGTGTTTCGTTGGCCATGGCGGCATGGCAATACTCGATCACCTGCGACCAGGACGAGAGAACCTTCTTGCCCCGCAACTCGCTTTTCAGCATACGGTGGGCGATGGTCGAGACGAGCTTCAGGTCGAGTGCTACGGCCTCGCCGATGCCTTTGACCTCCTGCAGCAGGGCGGGAGGTGCGCCGAGAACGCCGGACAGCGTGCCGAACCGGTCGAGCAGCGCCTTGGCGATCGGCTTGGTATCGCGGCGCGGGATCAGGCGGAACAACAGGAGTTCGAGAAGTTCGTAGTCGGCAAGCGCCGTGTCGCCATTGTCGCGATAGCGGTTTCTCAACCGATCGCGATGCCCGTGATAGTGCGCCTCTTCGGTATCTTTCACAGGCGGCTTCGGCGCAAACCTTCCCTGTCTCGACGCGGACGCGGGGCGCGCCGGCTGGTCGGCGAAGAAGCCGCGCTCATCCGCAGGCTCCGGCGCGTCGCCATCGAAATCGAAGGGAGGTTTTGTGCCCATCACGCCGCCGGTAGGCCGGGACGGTCGAGACCGGCGGGCGAGAGCGTAAAGACCTCGCAACCATCGGCCGTCACACCGACGGCATGTTCGTACTGGGCCGACAACGACCGGTCGCGCGTGACCGCCGTCCAGCCGTCCGCCAGCACCTTCACATGCGGCCGGCCGAGATTGATCATCGGCTCGATGGTGAAGATCATGCCTTCGCGCATTTCGGGCCCGTCGCTGGCCCGGCCGTAATGCAGAATGTTCGGCGCATCGTGAAAGAGGCGGCCGACGCCGTGGCCGCAGAAGTCGCGCACGACCGAGCAGCGCTCGGCCTCCGCGAAGGTCTGGATCGCCTCGCCGATCGCGCCGATGCGCGCGCCGGGCTTCACCGCGGCGATGCCGCGCATCAGGCATTCATGCGTCACTTCAAGCAGCCGCTGTGCCGCGCGCTTGATCTCGCCCACCGGATACATCCGGCTCGAATCACCGTGCCAGCCGTCCACCACATAGGTCACATCGATGTTGACGATATCGCCCTCGCGCAGCGGCTTGTCGTTGGGAATGCCATGGCAGACCACATGGTTGATGGAGGTGCAGGACGACTTTGTATAGCCGCGATAGTTGAGCGTGGCGGGCAGAACGCCGTTTTCCATGCCGAAATCGAAGACGAACCGGTCGATCGCATCCGTGGTAACGCCCGGCTTGACGATATCGACCAGCGCGTCGAGACAGCGTGCGGTGATGCGGCAGGCGCGTCGCATGCCCTCGAAGTCCTCCGCCGTGTGCAACCGGATGACCCCGGTGTTTCGCGTGGGCGCGGCCGCCGCTTCGATGTAGTTGACCATGGCCGAACCTCTTCTGCTTGCCTGTCGTGCGTCGTGTGCCGTCTTTGGGGAGTCCGCAGGGACGCTGTCACGACCCTTGGCCACACCTTTCCGACCGTCTTTCCGCTTATGCTAAAGGCAAGGACGGATGTCGGCAATGAAGCGGAGAGCAAAACCACAGCCCAAACCGTCGAAGTTCCGGAAATACTTGCCTGGCCACCGGGCGGCCGCCCTTGGTTCAGGCGCGAACTCTGACAAAGGAGCCCGGCGCTTCCTCGATCGAGTTCATCGAGCCGCCCGTCCGTCGGGCAGGAACCCGCTCGCCATCGAGAGACGCCACCCAGGCATGCCAGTTCGGCCACCACGAGCCGGATGTGTCCTTGGCGCTCGCGATCCAGTCCTCCAGTTCGCCGACCGGTGGCCCGCCCGTCCAGAACTGGTACTTGCGCTTGTCGGGGGGATTGACCACGCCGGCAATATGGCCCGAACCGGAGAGAACATAGGTAACCTCGCCGCCGAAGGCGCTGCTGCCGAGAAAGACAGACTTCGCCGGCGCGATGTGATCCTCCCGCGTTGCGAGGTTGTAGATGGGGATCGTGACATCCTTCAGCGACAGCGTCTTGCCCGCCAGCACCATCTCGCCGCGGCTGAGCCTGTTTTCGAGGTAGCAGTTGCGCAGGTAGAACGAGTGGTTCGCGGCCGGCATCCGGGTCGAATCGGCGTTCCAGTACAGAAGGTCGAAGGCCGAGGGCTCGACGCCCTTCAGGTAGTTGTTGACGACATAGGGCCAGATCAGCTCGGATGCGCGCAACATATTGAAAGCGAGCGCCATGCTCGACCCTTCGAGATAGCCTTTCTCGCTCATGCGCTTTTCGATCTGCGCGATCTGGTCCTCGTCGACGAAGACCTTGAGGTCGCCCGCATGGGTGAAATCGACCTGCGTGGTGAAGAGCGTCGCGGACCGGATGCGCTGGTCGCCTTCCTGTGCGTGCAGCGCGAGCGTTGCCGACAGCAGCGTGCCGCCGACGCAATAGCCCACCGCATTGACCTCGTCTTCCCCCGTCGCCTGCTTGACCGTGTCGAGCGCGAAGCCGATTCCCTCGCGCGCATAGGATTCCCAATCCTTCGCCGCATGCCGTTCGTCGGGGTTGACCCAGGAAATGACGAAGACCGTGTGGCCCTGGTCCACGGCCCATTTGATGAAGGACTTCTGCGGGTTGAGGTCGAGGACGTAGAACTTGTTGATCCAGGGCGGGCAGATGAGGAGAGGGCGCTTCAGCACCGTTTCCGTCGCGGCATCGTACTGGATGACCTGACAGACCTCGCTTTGCGCCAGCACTTTGCCCGGCGTCAGCGCGATATTCTCGCCGATCGCAAACTTGCTCGTGTCGCTCTGGCGCAGGCGCAGATCGCCCTTGCCGGAGAGAATGTCCTCGGCCAGCATCCGCATGCCGTTGACGAGATTGGCGCCATTGGCGGCGACCGTCTCGCGGTAGAGCTGGGGATTGGTGGCGATGAAGTTGGACGGGGAGAGGGCTTCCGTGACCTGACGCACGTAGAAGGCGGCCTTGTGGCGGGTGTGCTCGTCCAGTCCCTCCGTCCGCGTCACCATCGTCTCCGCCCAGTCGGAAAGCACCAGATAGGCCTGCCGCAGCATATCGAAGAAGGGATTTGCGACCCAGTCTGGATCGGAAAAGCGCTTGTCGGGCGCGGCTGCGGGCATCTCGCCGACAGACGCATCGAGGCCGCTGACCTTCTGCAGGCTGCGCGCCCACATGCCCATCATGCTGGTCATCAGATGCGTCTGTGCCTCGAACGACCGGCGTGGATCCGACATCCAGTATTCGGAAACCTTGGAGAGCGTCTTCACGAGATCCGTCATCGGGTCGGCGATCGTATCGACCTTCTCGCCGCTTTCCCGCGGCGCAAGCCAGGCGGACGCCGCTTTGCCAACATGCTCCAGCGAGCGGGCAAGGTTGACGGTCAGGGCTTCGGGATCCTTGATCAGATAGGCTTCGACGGCCTTCGGATCGAAGCCCGGAAAAGCACCAGAGCCGTTGCCGGTCGTCTTGTCGTCTCCCACCAGATCCTCCCGCCATATCTCTTTGTTTTGGCTTTTTACATTTCGCCCGAATATCACTACAAGTGCCAGCGCATGTTGCCATGCGGGGCGGGGATGCGCCACGCAAATCGGCAACCGCCGGACGATCTGGGTTTAGAGGGATGCCATGAAATTGCTGCCGGGAACTTCGATGCTGCGCACTGCGACGATCGGCGCGCTTTGCGCCGCCGCCGTCGGCTGCACGACCCCGCAGGCCGATCGTACGCCGGCCTATACCTCCACCATGGCGCGCCCGGTGCCGACGAATGTCTATCCGCGCATCGAGGGCAAGCTTTCCGCCGCGGCGCCGCAGATGACCAACGAAGAGGCCGCAAGCGTCTCGACGCGGCTGAGCGCGTTGTCGGCCCGCCGCGCCTCCGGGGCGATCTCCGAGGCGGAATACCGCCGTCGGCTGGCCGAACTGAACGCGCTTGCCGAACATCACGGTGCGGACACGCTCAACGAGATCCGCAATTAAGGCTTGCCTTTCGAGGCGTTTGGACGCAAAGCCAGAACGTCGACCAAGGGGTGGATCACGCCTTTTCCACGAGGCGTTTCCGGTCGTGCTGCAGCGTTGCAGGCCGTCGAGAACGTCCGGCGATGTTTGCAGATCTCTTCCTGTCGCAGTGTTTCCGGTGCTAGAGGCCAGTTTCGGAAAGGGTGCGGCGGGCATACTGCAGGAGAACGCGTCATCATTTTGCCGAGACGCTGTTCGAATTACATCAAAGAGAACGCCCTCACGCGCGTCCGGCCGGATGCAGGCGTTCTGGACAAGGTCAGAGAGATGGAAGAGTTTCATAAAGTCCGGCGTCTGCCGCCCTACGTCTTCGAACAGGTCAATCGCCTGAAGGCTAGCGCGCGAGCGGGCGGCGCCGACATTATCGACCTCGGCATGGGCAATCCCGACCTTCCCACACCCCAGGCCATTGTCGACAAGCTCTGCGAGGTCGTGCGCGATCCGCGCACCCATCGCTATTCCTCGTCCAAGGGCATTCCCGGTCTCCGCCGGGCGCAGGCCGCCTACTACGCACGCCGGTTCGGCGTGAAGCTCAATCCCGACACGCAGGTCGTAGCCACGCTCGGCTCCAAGGAAGGCTTCGCCAACATGGCGCAGGCCATTACGGCGCCCGGCGATGTCGTGCTGTGCCCGAACCCGACCTACCCGATCCACGCCTTCGGCTTCCTCATGACCGGCGGCGTCATCCGCTCCATCTCGGTGGAGCCCGACGATACGTTCTTCCCGCCGCTGGAACGGGCGATCAAGCATTCGATCCCCAAGCCGATCGCGCTGATCATCAACTATCCGTCCAACCCGACGGCGCATGTCGCAACGCTCGATTTCTACAAGGAAGTCGTCGCCTTCGCCAAGCGCAACGACATCGTCATCCTGTCGGACCTCGCCTATTCCGAGATCTATTTCGGCGACACGCCGCCGCCGTCCGTTCTGGAAGTCCCCGGCGCGATGGATTGCACCGTCGAGTTCACCTCCATGTCGAAGACGTTCTCCATGCCCGGCTGGCGCATCGGCTTCGCCGTTGGCAACGAGCGCCTGATTTCGGCGCTGACGCGCGTGAAATCCTATCTCGACTACGGCGCCTTCACGCCGATCCAGGTCGCGGCCACGCACGCCCTGAACGGTGACGGCTCCGACATCGCCGAAGTCCGCGCCGTCTACAAGCGCCGTCGCGATGTGCTGGTCGAAAGCTTCGGCAAGGCCGGCTTCGAGGTGCCGCCCCCGGAAGCAACGATGTTCGCCTGGGCCAAGATCCCGGAGAAATTCCGTCATCTCGGTTCGCTGGAATTCTCCAAGCTGCTGGTCGAGAAGGCGGACATCGCGGTCGCCCCCGGCATCGGCTTCGGTGAACAGGGCGACGACTATGTCCGCATCGCGCTGGTCGAGAACGAGCACCGCATCCGCCAGGCGGCACGGAACCTGAAGAAGTTTCTGTCGACCGCCGACGACACGCTGCACAACGTGATTTCGCTCAACGCCCGCCGCTAGGCCTTTCCAGGGTCCGCGAAAGAACAAAGACACATCCTCCCGCCGCAGCGTCGGCGGGACATTTTTCAGACAGTTAGGATTATGAGTATGGCAGACGCGCTGAGAATCGGCATTGCGGGCTTGGGCACCGTGGGCGCCTCTCTGGTCCGCATTCTCACCGAACGCCGTGAAACGCTGGCCACGACCTGCGGCCGGCCGATCGAGGTTGTCGCCGTGACCGCGCGCGATCGCGCCAAGGATCGCGGTATCGCGCTTGCCGATGACATCTGGTTTGCCGACGCGGGAACGCTGGCGGCACAGGCTGAGATGGACGTGTTCGTCGAGCTCATGGGGGGCGCGGGCGATCCGGCCTATTCCGCGGTGAAGGCCGCGCTGGCCCGCGGTATCCATGTCGTCACCGCCAACAAGGCATTGCTGGCGGCCCACGGCATCGAGCTCGCGGGCATTGCCGAAGAGCATGGGGCTCTGCTGAACTACGAGGCGGCGGTCGCTGGCGGCATTCCCGTCATCAAGGCGCTGCGCGAATCGATGACCGGCAACACCATTGCCCGCGTCTACGGCATCATGAACGGCACCTGCAATTACATCCTGACCAAGATGGAAAAGGAGGGCCTCAGCTTCGAGGCGTGCCTGAAGGAGGCTCAGCGCCTCGGCTACGCCGAAGCCGACCCGGCCTTCGATATCGAGGGCAACGACACGGCGCACAAGCTGTCGATCCTCACGAGCCTTGCCTTCGGCACCGCGATTGCAGCGGACGATATCTACCTCGAAGGTATCACCAACATCTCCATCGAGGACATCCAGGCGGCCTCCGATCTCGGCTACCGGATCAAGCTCCTCGGCGTCGCCCAGCGCACCGACAGCGGCGGCATCGAGCAGCGCGTGCACCCGACCATGGTGCCGTTCGATTCGGTCATCGCCCAGGTCGATGGCGTCACCAATGCGGTCGCGATCGAGTCGGATATCCTTGGCGAGCTTCTGATGGTCGGACCCGGTGCCGGCGGCAACGCAACGGCTTCCGCCGTGCTCGGCGATATCGCCGATATCGCCAAGAGCCGTCCCGGCGCCCAGCACGTTCCGGCCTTCGGCCGCCCGGTCGCGGCGCTCATCCCTTACACCCGCGCGCAGATCCAGAGCCATGAAGGCGGCTATTTCATCCGGCTCAAGGTCATCGACCGCGCCGGCGTCTTCGCCAGCGTCGCCTCCCGCATGGCGGAAAACGGCATCTCGCTCGAATCGATCATGCAGCATTCCAAGCACACGCAGGAAACCGGCAAGCCGCAGACGATCATTCTCGTCACGCACGCGACGGCCGAACATTCGGTTCGCGATGCCGTGGCGGCGATCAAGGGCGAGGGCTACCTCGTTGGCGAACCGCAGGTCATCCGCATCGAGCGTCCGAAGGATTACTGAGATCGGCTATGCCTCGTTCGAACGGTCGGTGACGCGGTCCTTTTCGGACATGAAGGCGCACGTATGAGCGAGCTTCCGGACCCGGTTCCGCGGGCCTTCCTCGGCGTCGAGACGTCGGTCACGGGCCAGAGATGGGTGTCGCGGCTCGACCAGGCGGGCCAGAACCGGGCTCTGGCCATCAGCCAGGTTCACGGTCTTCCCGATCTGATCGCCCGCGTCCTTGCCGGCCGTGGGGTCCAGCAGGAAGACGCCATCGCGTTCCTCGATCCCACCATCCGCAGCCTGATGCCGGACCCCGACACGCTGACCGATTGTCGGAAAGCCGCAGTCCGCATCGCCGATGCGATCGCGCGGCAGGAACGCGTCGCCATCTTCGGCGATTACGATGTCGATGGCGCGGCCTCGTCCGCCATCCTCTATCGCCTGCTCACCCATTTCGGCGTGACGGCGGAAATCTACATTCCCGACCGGATCTTCGAGGGCTACGGCCCGAACCCGGGTGCGATCGACAAGCTGATCGACAATGGCGCCGGCCTGATCGTCACCGTCGATTGCGGCTCGACCAGCCACGAATCGCTGCAGCGCGCGCGGACGCGCGGCATCGACGTCGTCGTCATCGACCACCACCAGGTCTCCGGCGAACTCCCGCCGACGGTCGCGCTGGTCAATCCCAACCGGGAGGACGATCTGTCGGGGCAGGGACATCTCTGCGCGGCCGGCGTCGTCATGCTGGTGCTGGTCAACCTGCTGCGTGTCCTGCGCGAGCGGGGCGATCTGCGGGCCGGCAGCTTCGATCTCCTGTCTCATCTCGATATCGTGGCGCTGGCGACCGTCTGTGACGTGGTGCCGCTGAAGGGCCTGAACCGGGCCTATGTCGTCAAGGGGCTGATCGCCGCGCGCCACATGAAGAACCCCGGCCTTGCCGCGCTCTTCCGCAAGGCGGGCCTCAGCGGCCCGGTCACGCCCTATCATTTCGGGTTTCTCGTGGGGCCGCGCATCAATGCCGGCGGTCGCATCGGCGATGCCGCACTCGGCAGCCGTCTGTTGACGCTGGACGACAGCAACGAGGCCGACGCGATTGCCGCACGCCTCGACGAGCTGAACCGCGAACGTCAGGCGATCGAGCAGGTGATGCTGATGGAGGCTCAAGCGGAGGCGCTGGCGGAATATGGCAATGGCGACGGCGCCGCCGTGATCGTCACGGCCCGGGAGAACTGGCATCCCGGCATCGTCGGCCTGCTTGCGGCCCGTCTCAAGGAAAGCTTCCGTCGCCCGGCCTTTGCCATTTCCTTCGATCTGAATGGTCGGGGAACCGGCTCCGGCCGCTCGATTGCGGGTTTCGATATCGGCAAGGTCGTTCGTGCGGCTGTCGAGGAGGGACTTCTCGTCAAGGGCGGCGGCCATGCCATGGCCGCGGGCCTGACCGTCGAGCGCGCCAATCTCGGGCGCCTGCGCCATTTCCTTGAGGAGCGCGCCGCCCGGACCGTCCACGATCTGGTGGCCGCCGAGACGGTCAAAATCGACGGCGCTTTGGCAGCCTCCGGCGCGACCATCGAACTGATCGACCGGCTGGAGCAGGCGGGCCCTTACGGCTCCGGCCATCCGCAGCCGATCTTCGCCATTCCTGCCCACCGAATCCGCGATGTGCGCCAGATCGGAACGGACCATGTCAAGGTGACGCTCGAAGGGCAGGACGGCGCGCGACTCGACGCCATCGCCTTCCGCGCCTTCCAGACGCCGCTCGGCGACTTTCTTCTCGCCGCGCGGGGAATGACCATCCATCTCGCCGGAAGCCTCTCGGCCGATATCTGGCAAGGTACGCGCCGCGTCCAGCTGCGCATCCTCGATGCGGCCCGCGCCGTCTAGGCGGACAGCAGACGGTTGGACGATCGAATGGATGATGGCCGTGGCTCTACCGACCCGGCTCACGGGAGGTCACATAAGCGCACGACGAAAACCCGTGAGAACGGATCTCAACCCTCTGCGGGGCGAAACTGACGTTGAATGTTCAGGTGAGGGGAGCCAGGTGGTACGCCCTAGGGGAGTCGAACCCCTCTTCCCAGAATGAAAATCTGGTGTCCTAACCGATAGACGAAGGGCGCATTCTCTGGTGGCCGGCTTATAGGCTGAGGATTGCCCGGAGGCAAGAGGAAAAGCGCAGGGAACGACGAATTTCTGAGGAGGCAATCCGGCGTGATTCTCGCGCAATACCAACGCGATGCGCGCGAGCGCTAAAGCTCGAAATCAGGCACGAAGGGAGAGGGGTTTTGCCGCAAAGTGGTACGCCCTAGGGGAGTCGAACCCCTCTTCCCAGAATGAAAATCTGGTGTCCTAACCGATAGACGAAGGGCGCAGTCGCTTTGCGGTGGGCGTCTTATAGTCAGCGGTTTTGGGGACCGCAAGCCGCAAATGTCATTTTGTCGTAAAAATATCATCGCTGTGGACGACGGTGGCAATCGCGAGAAATAACCTATTTAAATCAGACGCCTAAGCATCCCGTGGGCCGCAGGCCCAGTTCCAGTCGCGCCGGGGTCCGATGTCGATGTGGACGGACTGCGTGTGGCAATAGGTGCCGACGCCGCCGCGCCCGTCCGCCGCGCGCAGAAAGGTTGCGACATCCCACTTGCTGACGCCCGCCACCTGAATATCGGCGGCCTCGCAGGTCAGGTGTCGCGACTGCGGCCGGCCACCGACCCGGATATTGTGCGCAAGGCTTCGCCGCCCCGAGGTGACGAGCACCTTCTTACCGAAATGCCGCTCCACCGATTTCAGGATGGTCAGCAGCTGTGGCTTGAAGCAGCCGGTCTCCACCGTCTCCGTCTGTAGCAGAAGGCCGCTCGGGGCCAGCCGGGCCAGGCCGGAGAGCGACGCCATCTGGACCTCGGGGCTGGTGTCGTCGTGATTCTCGGCCGTATCGTCGACGGTCGCAAACATCGAACGCGCACGGATGCCGGGCAGGGCGGTGTAGCTGAGCGCCGCCACCTGCTGCGGCGCCATGCCGGGGAGAGTCTTGTTGTTAGCCGGCTTACCGGATGCGCTTGTGGCCTCGCCCGACCCTGGACGGGATTTGCCGAACAGGCCGATGAGGGACGCCGTCCGCGTCGCCTCGGCGGCCCGTGGCGCCGTTCCGGGCTTCAGGGTCGCCAGCGCAGCCTCGGCGGGCATCTCGCGCGTCGGCGCGGCTGTGGCCGCGCCCTGAACCTGATATCCCGCATCCGTGGACTGAAGCGGCAAAGGTTGCTGGGAAAGGGGTGACATGACCTGACCCTGCGGCGCAGAGCGAAAAAGGCTCGCCGGCGTGGATCCGCCGCCCGAAACGGGCGAGGCTCCGGACGTGCCGCCGACGGAGAAGATGCTGCTCGACGTCGCCTGCAGTCCTGTCCCCTGCATGACGATGGCACCCGGCTGTGTCGGCGCCTGGGACTGGGGCTGGGCCGCCATCTGCGCAGCGGACGGGTCGTTCGCAGCTTGTGCGGACGGAGACGTCGGTGACGCTGGTCCTGAGGCGACGACCGGTACATCCGTTTCGCCGACATCGGGCGCAACGACGCCTTCGACCAGCTGATCCGTGACGGGCTTGCCCGTGACGCAGCCGGTCAGCAGCACGGCCGCGAAGACCACGCAGCCGACGCTTGCGAGAAAGGGTTTTGACGAAGGGCCGTATCGCAACGCTGCATCTCCCGATCGACGGCTACGATCAATGGCAGGCGTCAGGGCCGCGCCATCATGGCCGATGCCCGAAATCACATGCCCGGGCAGATCTTCAGGGAGAGCTATGCGCCGGCCCCGTTGCGTGGAGCTTGCGCCGTGACCCTGCGACGATCGGAATCTCGTCGCAGGGTGGTCTTTACAGAAAGGGTCGCGCGGACCTGCCTACCAGGCGCCGGTGTTCCCCATGGACGACCACGGCTCCTGCGGTGCAAGCCGCGCGCCCTTTTGCAGGATTTCGATGGAGATGCCGTCCGGCGAGCGGACGAAGGCCATGTTGCCATCGCGCGGCGGCCGGTTGATGGTGACGCCCGCATCCATCAGCTTTTGGCAGATGGCGTAGATATCGTCGACCTCGTAGGCGAGATGGCCGAAGTTGCGACCGCCCGTGTAGTCCTCGGTGTCCCAGTTGTAGGTCAGCTCGAGGCACGGCGACAGGCGCGACTGTGCGTGATCCACGTCGCCGGGCGCGGCGAGGAAGACGAGCGTGAAGCGCCCTTTTTCGTTTTCCGTCCGGCGCACCTCTTGCAGTCCGAACAGTGTGCCGTAAAAATGCAGTGCCTGATCAAGGTCCTTTACCCGAACCATGGTGTGCAGATAGCGCATGAAAGCCCTCTCTCCTGTTGTTGCACCTCCTATCTAGCGCTGCGCCAGCCAGACACAAGGCTGGAGTCATAGCTTACCGATAGCGGCAAATTTCGTCCCGGGGACTTGCCCACAAGCGGCGGGACGATGTTATTCTGATGCTCAAGAATCAGTTAACCGCAGCAATCGTGATGCGTATTCGAGGGGCTGGCAGACAATGGTGGACAGGATTTCGGCGAAAGATGTCGCACCAGATGAAGAGTTTGGCGGCGACGCGCTCGATCTCATCGAGATCACCGGTGTCATCAAGTGGTTCGATGTCGCGAAGGGCTTCGGCTTCATCATTCCGGACAATGGCATGCAGGATGTTCTTCTGCATGTGACCTGCCTGCGTCGCGATGGCTACCAGACGGTTCTGGAAGGGGCGCGCATCGTCGCGCTGATCCAAAAGCGCGACCGCGGATACCAGGCCTTCCGCATCCTCTCCATGGACCAGTCGACCGCGATCCATCCTTCGCAGCTGCCGCCCGTCAAGACGCATGTGCAGGTCACACCGACCAGCGGTCTCGAGCGCGTGCTCGTAAAATGGTTCAACCGCACCAAGGGCTTCGGCTTCCTGACGCGTGGTGACGGCACCGAGGACATCTTCATCCACATGGAAACCCTGCGCCGCTTCGGCCTGACCGAACTGCGTCCGGGCCAGACGGTGCTCGTGCGTTTCGGCGATGGCGACAAGGGTCTGATGGCCGCGGAAATCCACCCCGACGTGCCCGCGCCGACCGGCCGCGCACATTGACGGACGTGACATGCTGAGCCTGCGCCGGGCCGCGGGCCGCGCCGTCCTCATCGCTGCAGCGCTGCTGGCCTCCGGACCGTCATTGGCTGCGGACGTCACCTTCGACAAAGCACCGCTGACGATCGTCACGACCGATGGCAAGGCGCATGCCTTCACCGTGGAGCTTGCGCTCGACAGCGACCAGCGCGCCCAAGGCCTGATGTTCCGCCGCGAGATGCCTGCCGATCACGGCATGCTCTTCGACTTCCGCCAGACACGTCAGGTGATGATGTGGATGAAGAACACGTTCCTCCCGCTCGACATGCTCTTCGTTTCGAAAGACGGCAAGGTGGAAACCCTCCATGAAAACGCCGTCCCCCAGTCCGAATCCATCATCGATTCCCGCGTCCCCGTCGCTTATGTCGTCGAACTGAACGCGGGCACCGCCAAAACCCTGTCAATCACCCCCGGCGCCCTCATCACGCTGCCGCCACAGCTCCCGGCGGCAAAGCCGGACTGACTTCGAGAGGCTTTTAGAGGGGTGTCGGCCTGTCGGGATGCGAATGTCTCATCGCGGGAGACGCCCGCCAAAGTCGCGCGACGATTCAAAACATTGTTTCTGTTGATTTTTGGCGACCCCTGCAGGGCTCGAACCTGCGACAACCTGCTTAGAAGGCAGGTGCTCTATCCAGCTGAGCTAAGGGGCCGGTGGCGCTGCTGTCGGCGGCGCGGGTGGTATCAGTGTGTCCAGGGCTGCATGCGGCTGTAGCGGAAGTTGTCGCTGTAGGAAACATTCTTCCGGGTCGGGTCCTTCGGCGCGATGACGCGATATTCGATGCCGTTGCGCTCGGCATAGGCAACGGCGGCCTCAGCACTTTCGAAGGTCAGCTTGACCTGCTGGCGGGTGTCGGCCGAGCTCGTATAGCCCATCATCGGATCGATCGTGCGGGGCGTTTCCTGATCGAATTCGAGCACCCAGAGATTGGTCTTGGCCTTGCCCGACTGCATGGCGGTCTTGGCGGGACGATAAATCTTGGCGGACATTCCTCAAACTCCAAGCATGGCAATTGCCGGCTCAGCCGGCTTTCCTGTGGCATAACGCACAAATGGTGAAAACGGAATGACCTTGATGCAGGCTCGACCGAATTTTCCGTTCACAGCGCGACCCGCATCGTCTCGCGGCGATACCGTGGACAAACTGCCGCTCTCCCAAGAGGCCATTTTTTTTAAGGGGAGATTGGTCGGAGTGGAGAGATTCGAACTCCCGACCCTCTGGTCCCAAACCAGATGCGCTACCAGGCTGCGCTACACTCCGTGCCGATGGGTGGGCAATACACGCTCGGTGGCAGGGCCGCAAGGGTGAAAGGCGACGGCGTTCGAATTTCGCGATGCCAGCGCGTTTGCGTCTCCGCCCTACGGGTATGGCAGAAAGAGGAGCGTACGCTACGGGATGACGGGCGAGAGATTATCCCGCGTCCCCCTCGATCAGCTTCACAGCCACGAGCGTGCGTTTCAGCGCCCGCTCGGAGATCGGTTTCGACAGGAAGACGGCGCCTTCCGGGAGCGTGCCGTCGGCCGGGTTGTAGCGGCCGGAGATGATGACGAGGGGGCAGGCGGGGTGGCGGCTTGCCGTGAGATGCGCGAGCTGTATCCCGTTCAGGGAGCCGGGCATGTCGATGTCGGTCAGCAGCGCGGAGATCGCGGGCAGGGTGTCCATGACCTTCAACGCCTGATCCGCGTTTCCCGCCTCGATGACGGCAAGACCCATGTCGGCGATGAGATCGGCGAGATCCATACGGATCAAGCCGTCGTCTTCGACGACGAGGACGGGAGCGGAGCGTGGATGGTGGGCCATCAATGTTCCCTCTGGAAGCTTTCGAGATCGGCCGTCACGAGGCAGCGAAGGCCTTCGGGCGCAAAGGTCATTTCCACATGCCCGTCGGAGGTGCCGTTGAGGCCCGCCGAGATCAGTCGGGAACCCGAGCCCTTGACGCGCGGTTCTGCGACGGTCGGGCCGCCGCGCTCCGTCCAGATCATCTCGAACCGGTCGGCCTCCGGCATGACGACGCGCCAGCGTAGATCGACGCTGCCGGTCGGCACGGAGAGCGCACCGTGTTTTACGGCATTCGTCGCCAGTTCATGCAGGATGAGCGACAGGGAGAGGGAGGGGCGCGAGCCGATCTTGAGATTCGGGCCCGTCGTCACGAAACGGGGTGCGGCGGGATCGTCGTGCAGATCCGTCATCTGCTGGACGAGCTGGCGCACCGTGGATGTCCCGCGCCCGCCTTCCAGGATCGTGTCATGCGCGGCGCTGAGCACGGCCAGCCGCTCGGAGAGCCTCTGGCGTGCCGAGGCAATATCGGGCGCATTGCGAAGCGTCTGCGAGGCGATCGCCTGCACCATGGCGAGCTGGTTCTTCAGCCTGTGTCCGAGTTCGTGGGAGAGAAGCTCCCGGCTGGCTTCCTCCGCCCGGAGGTCGGTCACATCGCGGGCCTGGACGAGGATGCCGTTGATCGTGCCGTCCTCCTGCCGCATCGCCTGGTAGACGAGGTCGATCAACCGATGCTGCATCTCGCCGTCCGGGCCACGGTTCAGCTGGATCGGCAGATCGCGCGCGATGAAGCTCTCGCCGGTCCGGTAGACGCCATCGAGAATATCGATGAATCCTTGGCGCACGACCTCGGTCACGGCTTCGGCAACCGTCTTTCCGATGATATCGCGACCGACGCCGATCATCGCGTAATAGTCCTCGTTCGCATAGTCGAAGACATGGTTCGGGCCGACCAGCATGGCGATGCCGCCGGGGCTCAGTTCGAACACCTGGCGGAAGCGCTCCCGCTGCGTCCGCTCCGCACGGCGCGCCATGACCTGCGCGGTGATCTCCGTGCAGGCGCAGAACATGCCGAGCACCGTGCCCCAGGGATCGCGCACCGGCGTGTAGGAAAAGGCGAAGTGCGTTTCTTCCGGATAGCCGTTCCGGTGCATGGTGAATTCGATATCGTCCATCGACGTGCCCCGCCCGTCATAGGCAGCGGTGATGATGGGTTCGACGGCATCCCAGATGTCGTGCCACAGCGCGCGGAACGAATGTCCGAAGGCCGCGGGATGCCGGTGACCACACATGACGGCATACCCGTCATTGTAGAGCGTGACCTGCTGCGGCCCCCAGACGATCAGCATCGGTTGAAGCGAACCGAGCATGACGTTGGTCAGCGTTTTCAGCTCGACGCTCCAGTCCTCACGAGCCCCGAGCGGTGTCCGCGACCAGTCCATCTCGTCGAACAGCTTTCCGCAGTCGGGGTTGGCAGGAAACATGAAGGGTCCTTCATTCGGCAGGCGCCGGCATGGGCCGCGCGATCTCCCCGGCGATGTAGCGCCATGCCGGCAAATCTTCCAGTCTCATCTGTCATGGAGATGCCGATGCCGGCCAGGAGCGGCAGAGCTCTTGCGTAAGTAGAACTCTACATCTTCCCCGGGCGCTTCGTCTGTGCCATGGACGCTGAAAGCGACTTATACGGAAAGGTCTCGATTTGCCCGAACTCTCGCTTCCCCGCCGTCCGCTGGGACTGGCACCCGATGTCATCTCCACCCCGCGCGCCTATTACTGGTCGACGCCGATCATTCTGGCGCTGTGCGCCTTCCTGCTCGTCTGGGAAGGCCCGGGCGTGCTGCGCGATTTCACCATCAGCCAGAATCCGGTTCTCATCGAGGATGGCGACGTTCAGAACGGGCGGTGCACGACCCGCAAGGCCATCTTCACCGATTGCGAAGCCCGCCTCGTGTACAGCTATGACGGCAAGGATTACGCGAGCGACGTCGAGATCATGTTCGTCGACTTCCATGTCGGGGACTACGAGACCGGTCTCGTCATCTCGGGCGATCATCCGGAGCTCGCCACGATGAGCCTCGGCCTCGACAAGCTCTGGAACCGTATCATCACGCTGACGCTCTTCGTGCTTTTCCTCGGAGGCCTCGGGATCGGGATGATCTTTCTCAGCCTGCGAATCTGGCGCGTCCGGCGACAGTTGCGGCATCCCGCGATGCTGATGCCCGTGCCGGTGGAAATCGCAGCCTTCGATCGCAAGCGCGATATCCTGTCGATCACCTACAACGACACGCTCGCAGACGACAAGACCAAGCGTTCGGCCTACACGCGGATGCGCAACGGCGAGGAGCCTCTGATCGTCGGTGCGAACGGGGGCAAGGCGGTGGCTCTTGCCGTCCGGCACGGAAACACGGCTCTCCCCGTGCTGCTCGACGATCGCCTGACGCGGATCGCGCTGACCGATGCGGAGCGCGCGGAGGCCCTTCTGCCGTTCGAGAGGGCGGCAGACGAGCACGACGGTCGCCCGCTGCTCGTGGAAGCGCCGCGAAAGACGGTCTCGATCTGGAGGCGGCTACAGATGGTTCTGGGCGTCCTGCTTCTCATGGTGGTCGGCGTCGTCGGTTTCTGGCTCTGGTATGTCCTGGCCTCCGACACGCAGTTCCAATCGCCGGGCATGGACATCAACAATATGATGCCGGCACCGGTCAACGCATGGGGCTGCGACCAGCTGCAGAAGCGCTTCGGCGATCAGCGCGCACCGTTCGGATGCACGGCCGGGGATTATACGAGCTGGAAGTGATCCCGCGCGCCGCACGCCGGAGGCGATGGCTCAGGGGCGATCCTTCGGAGCGTGCGGCGCGCTCAGTACGTCGCGCAGTATGTCGAAGACATGCGGGTCCTGCATTTGCGACACGTTGAAGCGCATGAAGGTCGTCGCGCTCTGCGACAGGCTGAAGGCGTTGCCGGGCGCAAGCACGAGGCTCCGCTGCAGGGCGCTGCGTGCCACGTCGGCGGCATCCCTGTCGTCCGGAAGCCGGCACCAGAGGAACATGCCGGCCTGCGGTTCGAGCCACGGGGTGACACCGAGGTTTTGCAGCCGGGTCGAGACGGTCTGCATCGTGGTTGCCAGCCGCTGGCGCAGCACCTCCAGATGCTTGCGGTAGCTCCCGTCGCTCAAGACGCCGTACACGAGCTCGGCCGTCATCCGGCCGCCGCCAAAGGTCGTCGCAATCTTCAGGTCCGTCAGGCTGTCGATCCATTCGGGCTTTGCGGCGATGAAGCCGCAGCGTCCCGAGGCGGACAGCGTCTTCGAAAAGCTGCCGATATGAATGACCCGATCGAGCCCGTCGAAGGCGGCGAGCCGCGGTGCCGGGCTGCGCTCGAAATCGGCGAAGATGTCGTCTTCGATGATGACGACATTGCCCTGCTCGGCAATTTTCAGAACCCGATGCGCCGTGACGGGCGACAGGATCGCACCTGTCGGATTGTGAATGGCGGAATTGGTGATGTAGAGCCGGGGTCGATGATCCGCGACCGCCGTCGCGAAGGCATCGATGTCCGGGCCGGTCGGCGTGTAGGGAACGCCGACGATCTTTGCGCGATGCGCACGCAACAGCGCGTGGAAATTGAAGTAGCAGGGATCGTCCACGAGCACGGTATCCCCGGGCTCCAGCAGCAGGCGGCAGAGGAGGTCGATCGCCTGCGTGCCGGATTCCGAGAGGAGGATCTGGTCTGGAGAGACGTCGATGCCGCGTTCGCCCATACGCCGGCCGATGAGCTGACGCAGGGGCGCGAGACCGAGGGGAGAGCCGTATTCCGAAAGGACAGGGCTTTTGGCACGCGACAAGGTGCGCAGCGCGCGCCGCACCCCGGCCTCCGGTAGCCAGCTCGGCGGCAGCCAGCCACATCCGGGTTTTGCATCCTGCGCGTCTGCCTCCAGCGACTGACGGGATACCCAGAAGGGATCGATGGCCCGATCCCGCTTCGGCCCTGAATCGGCAACTGAAAAGGGGATCGCGGTCGCGCCCGCATGCTGCGCGACATAGAAGCCCGAGCCCGGTCGCGACTGGATCGTCCCGTCCCCGACCAGTCGCTCATAGGCCTCCACGACGGTCGATGTTGAGACCCTCAGCGCCGCCGCAAGCTTACGGATCGACGGCAACTTCGCGCCCGGCAGCAGCGCACGGCTGGCAATGCGCAGGCGGATCGTCTCCATCACCATCGTCGTGCGGCTCGGCAAACGCGCGATCGGCTCCATCTGTAAGGCTCCTTGACCATAACAGTTTTGACAAACTGTACGGAACCGTTTCTGGCACCGCCGGGCAGGCCGGTCAATAAGGACCCATCGGCCCAACGAGACGGGCGTGACGAGGGAGTGCGTGATGGATCGAGGAACGGCCGGCTGGCTGAACGGAATGATCGGCGTGGTGATCTTCAGCGGATCGCTGCCTGCCACGCGGCTTGCCGTGATGCAGTTCGATCCCGTGTTCCTCACCGTCGCCCGCGCGGCGATTGCGGGTCTGCTGGCCCTTGGCCTCCTTCTGCTGCTGCGCCAGAAATGGCCGGCACCGCGGGAGGTCGCCTCGCTGGTGATCGTCGCGCTGGGTGTCGTCGTCGGCTTCCCCCTGCTGACCGCGCTGGCGCTGCAGCACGTCACCTCGGCCCATTCAATCGTGTTCATCGGTCTCCTGCCACTCGCGACCGCCATCTTCGGCGTCATCCGGGGAGGAGAGCGACCGAAGCCCGCGTTCTGGATCTTTTCTCTGCTGGGCAGCGCACTTGTTGCCGGCTATGCGCTGGCGCAGGGGCTGAGCGCGTCCCCGCTCGGCGATCTTCTCATGCTTCTGGCGATCATCGTCTGCGGCCTTGGCTATGCGGAAGGCGGAACGCTGTCGCGAACCCTGGGCGGCTGGCAGGTGATATCCTGGGCGCTCGTTCTCGCGCTGCCGCCCATGCTCTGCCTCGCGCTGTTGACGATGCCGGCGAGTTTTGCCGGCATCGAGCCACCGGCTCTTCTCGGCCTGGCCTATGTCTCGCTGTTCAGCATGCTGATCGGCTTCATCTTCTGGTATCGCGGGCTCTCGCAAGGCGGCATCGCCGCCATCGGCCAGCTGCAGCTGTTGCAACCCTTCTTCGCGCTGGCACTGGCGGCAACCCTTCTGCACGAGCCGGTCACGGCCGGCATGCTGGGCATCACCGTCTGCGTCATCCTGTGCGTCTTCGGCGCCCGCCGCTTCGGGCGCTGAGGCGGCTTATGCGGCCCGGTGCCGCGTGGCGGCCGCAGATGCCGCGACCTGCCGCCCGGGATTGAGCTGGAACCGGTTGACGATCTCCGACAGTGCGGTCGCATCCGAGGCAAGGCTGCTGCTGATAGCTGTGGTCTCCTCGACCATGGCCGCGTTCTTCTGGGTCATCTGGTCGATCGCGTTCACCGCCGTGCTGATCTCCAGCAGTCCGACGGATTGCTCTTTAGAGCCCGTTGTGATCGCCTCCACCTTGGCGTCGATCTCCATCACATATTGCGCGATTTCGGCAAGCGCGCGCCCCGTCTGGTCGACGAGGCGCACACCGTCGGAGACATCGCTCGAGGATGTGCGGATCAGCGCATTGATATCCTTGGCAGCGGCAGCCGATCGTTGTGCGAGTTCGCGAACCTCCTGGGCGACGACGGCAAATCCCCGCCCGGCATCCCCTGCGCGGGCCGCTTCCACCCCGGCATTGAGCGCAAGCAGGTTGGTCTGGAAAGCGATTTCGTCGATGACATGGATGATCTGCCCGATCTGGTTCGACGAGGCATCGATGCGCTGCATCGCCTCGACCGCATCGCGCACGACCTGACTGGACGATGTCGCGCTGCGGTTGGCCGCGCCGACGAGGCTGCGCGTTTCCGCTGCCCGGTCGGCCGAAGACTTGACGGTGGCGGTGACCTCGTCGAGAGCCGCGGATGTCTGCTCCAGGGCCGCTGCCTGCTGCTCGGTGCGCTTGGAGAGCTCGTCTGCCGCCTGATACATTTCGCTGGCATTGCCGGAAAGTTCGGTCGTCTTGCCGAGAACCTGCTCCAGTGTCAGCTGGAAGGTGGCCAGCGACTGATTGAAGTCGAGGCGAAGCGGCTCGAAGCGATCGGCAAAGGGTTGGTCGAGCGTGTTGCGGATGTTGCACTCCGCAAGGCGTCCGAGGCCCGCACCCAGCGTTTCCACGACGGTGCGCAGTTCCTCGGCTTCCCGCTCGCGATGACGCTGCTGTTCGAGGCGCTGGGCTTCCGACAGCGACCGATCCTGTTCGGCCGCCGCCCGCATCTGCTGGCGCTCGATCGCGCCGGCACGAAAGACGGTCAACGCGCGCGCCATGGCGCCGATCTCGTCCGTACGATGGGCAAAGGGCACCTCCGCGGCGTAGTTGCCGCCGGAGAGCACGCTCATGGCATCACCGATCTTGACGAGAGGCCTGATGGCCCGCCTGCGGACGAACCACAGGCCCGCAAGGAAGAGAAGCACCGAGGCGCCGCTGCTGACGGCCCCGATCAGGGTATATTCCGTGCCGGCGAAGTCGGCATTTTCGACGGACGTCGCGAGCGTCGAGGTGGCCAGGGCTGCAAAAGCCCGCACCTTCGCATCGTGAACGTAAAAGGCATCCATCACCGGCTGCAGGTCCGCAGCGTCACCTCTGGCCTTGGCTTCCTCGAAGACCGTAGCGACGGACCAGAACGCTTCGCCGCTGGTGACGACCTGTTCGGCGAGACCGGTGTGCAGTCGGGGATCGAGGTCGGATCCCGCCCAGAATGCCTTGCGCGCATCGAAATCCAGCCGCAGCGCCTTCATCGTCTCCAGGTTGGCGCCGGCACGCTCGGGATGGACCATGGTTTCGTTGGCCAGCATATAGGCTTGGAGAGCGTAGAGCGGCGGCGGCAGGATGTCGGCGATCAGGTCCTTGCCATTGGCAATTTCACGATAGACGGGACCGCCGATCTTCAGCTCCTTCAGGGCAACCGTCTGCAATCCGATGGATGCGACCAGACCGCCCGTGACGACGACACCGAACACCACGAGTAGGCGAGAAATAGTCAGGCTCGGCATGTGACCTCCCAAGGTCGCGCATGCGCGTGCGCCATCCGCCGCTCTTCATGCTCGCCGACATTGATGCGCCGCGCCCGCTAAGACTTGGTAAATTGCTGCTGAAAAAAGCACCATTTTTAGGGTGAGAGCGCATTTTTGCGGCAGATCACGATAGATCCGCGTCTGGGCGGATTGTGATACGGCGGAGAGATGCGCGGCAACGGAGGCGCTTACCCGTCCAATCCGGCATACCAGTCGGCGTAGGGCGTGTTCTTGGCGAAATAGCGATTGTAGTCCGGCGCGCCGTCCGTCCACCACACGGGGCCCCGCTCGCCCAGCGCGATCTTCGCCATATCCACCTGCGCTCGCGCGTCCTCTTTTGCATAAGGGTCGTTGCCGGCATCCCGGACCGCGCGGCGCGCCGACATCAGTTCGGCCACCAGCGACGCCCGCACGTCTTCTGCAAGGGCCGGATTGCTCATCCTCCACAGGCGACCCCGAACGACGAAGTAACGTCCGTCCGGCGTGTGGGGATAGGTCTCGGTCAATGTCCGCTCTGTCGTCATGCCCTACGAAACGCGGATCGAGGAGAGCATGTTCCCGCGGCAAGGTTTCCGGTCAGCGAAGCGATACAAATGGAAGGACCCGCCGATGTCGCCATCAGAGGGTCCGTCCTTTTGCCTTCTGGAGCAGAGCGGTCGGTTCAGACCGCTGCTCGCATCAGCTGCAGCCGCTGGTCGCGCCGCAGGTGTCGCACTTCTCGCAGGTGCCGTTGCGGACCATCGTGAAGTTCTGGCATTCCGAGCACATGTTGCCCGTATAGCCCTGGGCGATCGAGCGCATGCGACGTTCGGCTTCGAGCTTCTTGGCATCCGCCTTCGCAGCGGCAGCCTCGGCGGCGGCCTTGTCGGAGAAGAGCGCGGTGACGTCGCGTGGCGGCTCGGCCACCTCGGTCGTGATCTCCTCGACGATTTCGGCGATCCGCTCCTCGTAGTCGCGCTTGAAGGCGACGACTTCCGAGGTGGAGATCGACGTTGCCGGCTCCAGCTTGCGGGCGGCGGAGCCTGCGAACGGGGTGACCGTGCCGCCGGCGGACGCGCCGCGGGCAGGGGTCGTCGTTGCCGATCCCTTGGGCTCGCCGGACGCGCGGTCGATACCGGCGCCGGTCGTCGTGCCGGAGACGAGCGTCGGCTTGTGGCCGCGGGTCCAGCCGGTGGAGAGCAGGTTGGTCTTACCTTCCTGAATACCCTTGCCAAGGGCCGTGTTGCCGAAGTCGGACGTGTCGACATGCGCGAGGTCGTGACGGCCGAGATAAGAAACGGCGAGTTCGCGGAACACGTAGTCGAGGATCGACGTGGCGTTCTTGATCGCGTCGTTGCCCTGCACCATGCCAGCCGGCTCGAACTTCGTGAAGGTGAAGGCCTCCACGAACTCTTCCAGCGGCACGCCGTACTGCAGACCCAGCGAGATGGAGATGGCGAAATTGTTCATCATCGCACGGAAGGCGGCACCTTCCTTGTGCATGTCGATGAAGATCTCGCCGATCCGGCCATCGCCGAATTCGCCGGTGCGCAGGTAGACCTTGTGTCCGCCGACGATCGCCTTCTGGGTATAGCCCTGGCGGCGGTTCGGCAGCTTTTCGCGCTCACGGGTGATCCGCTCGATCACGCGCTCGACGATCTTTTCCGTCACGGTCACGGCCTGTGCGGCCACCGGCTGCTGGATCAGCGTCTCCAGAGCGTCATCGTCATCCTCGTCCTCGATCAGCGAGGCGTTGAGCGGCTGCGAGAGCTTGGAGCCGTCGCGATAGAGGGCGTTGGCCTTCAGCGCGAGCTTCCAGGACAGCATATAGGCGTTCTTGCAGTCCTCGACGGTCGCCTCGTTCGGCATGTTGATCGTCTTGGAGATGGCGCCGGAGATGAACGGCTGCGCCGCCGCCATCATGCGGATGTGGCTATCGACCGAGAGATAACGCTTGCCGATCTTGCCGCAGGGGTTGGCGCAGTCGAACACCGGCAGGTGCTCGGCCTTCAGGAACGGCGCGCCTTCCAGCGTCATCGCGCCGCAGACATGCACGTTGGCCGCTTCGATCTCCTTGCGGGAGAAGCCGATGTGCTCCAGCAGGTTGAAGCTCATATCGGCAAGCTGCTCGTCGCTGACACCCAGCGTGTCCTTCAGGAAGTCGACGCCGAGCGTCCACTGGTTGAAGACGAACTTGATGTCGAAGGCGGCCTTCGTCGCGCCGTTGATGGCCTCGATCTTGTCGTCCGTGAAGCCCTTGGCCCGCAGCGAGCCGGGGTTGACGGCGGGTGCCTGGTGGATGTTGCCGTGACCCACGGCATAGGCCTCGATCTCGGCGATCTGGCTTTCCGAGTAGCCGAGCGTGCGCAGGGCCTCGGGAACGGCACGGTTGATGATCTTGAAGTAGCCGCCGCCGGCGAGCTTCTTGAACTTCACCAGTGCGAAATCGGGCTCGATGCCGGTCGTGTCGCAATCCATCACGAGACCGATCGTGCCGGTCGGTGCGATGACGGACACCTGAGCATTGCGGTAGCCATGCTGCTCGCCGAGCGACAGCGCCTTTTCCCAGGCGGCAACGGCATGGGTGATCAGCGTCTGGTCCGGGCACTCGGAGTGGACGAGTGGCACGGGTGCGACCGACAGGCCTTCATAGCCGTTCGCCTCGCCGCGGGCGGCGCGCGCATGGTTGCGGATGACGCGCAGCATGTTGTCGCGGTTCGGCTTGAAGCCGGGGAAGGGCCCGAGCTTGGCGGCGATCTCGGCCGAGGTCGCATAGGAGACACCGGTCATGACGGCGGTCAGGGCGCCGGCGATCGCGCGGCCTTCCTTGCTGTCATAGGGAATGCCGGACGACATCAGGAGGCCGCCGATATTGGCATAGCCGAGCCCGAGCGTGCGGTATTCGTAGGAACGCTCGGCGATTTCCTTCGACGGGAACTGCGCCATCATCACCGAGATTTCGAGCACGACCGTCCAGAGGCGAACGGCATGTTCGTAGTCGGCGATGTCGATGTTCTTGGTGGTCTGGTCCTTGAACTGCAGCAGGTTCAGCGAAGCGAGGTTGCAGGCTGTATCGTCCAGGAACATGTATTCCGAGCACGGGTTGGACGCGCGGATGGAGCCGGCGGCCGGGCAGGTGTGCCAGTCGTTCATGGTCGTGTTGAAGTGCAGGCCCGGATCGGCCGAGGCCCACGCGGCGTAGGAGATGCTTTCCCACAGATCGCGCGCCTTCAGCGTCTTCATCACGCGGCCGTCCTTGCGGGCGGTCAGGTTCCAGTCCCCGTCGGCCTCGACAGCCCGCAGGAAGTCGTCGCGCAGCGAAACGGAGTTGTTGGAGTTCTGGCCGGAGACCGTGAGATAGGCTTCCGAATCCCAGTCCGTGTCATAGGTCTTGAAGTCGATATCCTTGTAGCCCTGGCGGGCGAACTGGATGACGCGCTGGATGTAGTTTTCCGGAACCTGGTCCTTCTTGGCAGCCTTGATTTCGCGCTTCAGCGCCGGGTTCTCGTTCGGATCGTAGCAGGCGCCGTCGGGACCTTCGCAGTTGACGCAGGCCTTCATGATCGCCTTGAGGTGCTGGGCGACGATCTTGGAGCCGGTCACGAGCGCCGCGACCTTCTGCTCCTCCTTCACCTTCCAGTTGATGTAGTCCTCGATATCGGGATGGTCGATATCGACCACCACCATCTTGGCAGCGCGGCGCGTGGTGCCGCCCGACTTGATGGCGCCGGCGGCGCGGTCACCGATCTTGAGGAAGCTCATCAGGCCGGAGGACTTGCCGCCGCCCGAAAGCTTCTCGCCTTCGCCGCGCAGATAGGAGAAATTCGAGCCGGTGCCGGAGCCGTACTTGAAGAGGCGCGCTTCGCGCACCCACAGATCCATGATGCCGCCCTCGTTGACGAGATCGTCACCGACCGACTGGATGAAGCAGGCATGCGGCTGCGGATGCTCGTAGGACGACTTCGACTTGACGAGCTTGCCGGTGAAGGGATCGACATAGAAATGGCCCTGGCCGGGACCGTCGATGCCATAGGCCCAATGCAGGCCCGTGTTGAACCACTGCGGCGAGTTCGGCGCCACGCGCTGCGTCGCCAGCATGTAGGCCAGCTCGTCGCGGAAGGCGAGGGCGTCTTCCTCGGAGGCGAAGTAGTTGCCCTTCCAGCCCCAATAGGTCCAGGTGCCGGCAAGACGATCGAAGACCTGGCGCGCATCGGTTTCCGAGCCGTAGTGCTCGTCCTTCGGGAGATCCTTCAGCGCCGCCTCGTCGGCGACCGAACGCCACAGCCACGAGGGAACCGAATTCTCTTCGACCTTCTTGAGGCGCGCGGGAACGCCGGCCTTGCGGAAATACTTCTGGGCCAGAATGTCGGCGGCGACCTGGCTGAACTGGGCAGGCACGTCGATATCGGCAAGCCGGAAAACGATGGAACCGTCCGGGTTCTTGATCTCGCTGACCGCCTTGCGGAACGCGATGTCTGCATAGGCCGATTGGCCCGCCTTGGTAAAGCGACGTTCGATCTGCATCTGTCCCAATCCTTATTCTGTCCGTTGCGTGCGCGTCTTAGGCACGCAAAAGGTCCTTCCGAGCCGCAACATTGACAGTCGGTGGAGCGTTTCGATGGATGCCAATCATGGAATCCGATATATGGTGTTCTTTAGGCTGTAAGTCTACCAGATGTAGACGAAATGGTCGACCTGTTTGCTGGTCCGGTATGCGTGATTTTCGTCTGACAGATCATTTTCTCAACACGCGTTCCCGCCGTGAAGGCAGGATCTCCAACAAGTTCAGGATGATGGCGCGGTCCGGGGCAAGCCGCCGCCTGGGCCGTCGTCTGGCCTCATGCCAGTCTTGAAAATGATTAACCGCGAGTCCGGTGGCATCGTCAAGGGCTTGCGTCTGGCCGTCCACTGCCGACTATATCTTGTGGATATAGAAAGAATTTGAGGGATGTAAGGAAATCAGTCACTTGTGGTCGGCACTTACCGAAAGGGCCATTCGTTCCGTTAAAACTTGTGGACAAAAACTTGGTGAAATCGGCCGTCGTGCCTGCCGGGTGTCATAAAAGTCACGCATGGCCGGGAACGGCCTTGACGAGCGAACGGCGCGTCGAGGGAGTGCACCGCCCCCACGCGCCGCTGATCCGAACAGCTGAAAGCCTTTCCGCCGCGTCGATCTATCCGCGCGATCCCTTGGCGATCGGTTCCTGATAGGAAAAGCCCATATCCCACGGAAAATAGATCCAAGTATCCTGACTGACCTCGGTCACGAAGGTATCGACCTGGGGCCGGCCCTTCGGCTTGGCATAGACGGCGGCGAAATGCGCCTTCGGCAGCATGGCCCGTACGATGGCCGCGGTCTTGCCGGTATCAGTGAGATCGTCGACGATCAGCACGCGCTCGCCGCCATCGGCACGGATCTCCTCGGAGATCGCCTTGATGACCTCCATCTGCCCCTGCGAGGAATAGTCGTGATAAGAGGCGACGCAGACCGTCTCGATCATGCGGATGTTCAGTTCCCGCGAAATGATCGCCGCCGGCACCAGCCCGCCGCGGGTGATGCAGACGATCGCCTTCCACTCGACCCCCTGGTCCGCCAGCCGCCAGGCAAGCGCACGCGCGTCACGGTGGAACTGGTCCCAGGAAACGGGAAAGGCTTTTTCAGGAAGGGACATGGCGGGCTCCAAGCGTATCTGGGCGTGTCTGATGCAAAGAGCGGTTTTGCGGCAAAGCCCGACCATTTTCAAGAAGGGGATGACGTTCACCCACGTCAAAGACTGGTGCGGACGACGGGGGTCGAACCCGTACGAGTCTCCTCGAGAGATTTTAAGTCTCTTGCGTCTACCAATTTCGCCACGTCCGCAATGGCTACAGTCTTTCGGACACCGCGATGCGTTCGTCAAGCCGCAGCACGCGGCGATTAACCCTTCCGATAAAGCTTAACGACAGCTTCACGTTGCAGGGATGCAGCCGGTGGGCGATAGAAAAAAGGTCGATCCCGCATATCGACCATTTCATGACCCAGACCTTTAGCCTCTCTCCGTCATGGAGAGAGGCATCATCTCATTCAACTCTACGCTTTGTCCTCAACGACGGCTTCGGGGCGATCTCCGCCGCTTGCATGTTCGTCATGCCATTGGCCGAAAGCATCCTGGAAGCTGATCTCCTCGTCCGATCCACCGACCTGCTGCTCGGCGGCTGCGGCCTTGGCCGCGTGCAGGGCATGCTGGTGCGTCGGAAAGCTTTCGGAAAACACGTCACCGACCTTGTAGGCCCATCCACCGTCGTGCTCGACGATCCCGTAAACGACCTTGACCATGCTTGTCTCCCTATCCTGTCGTTGTGCGGCTCATAGCCTGAGGTGGTAACGGGCGACGAGCGGCGATCGTTCCAAAGAGGCGAGACAGCACGCTCTTGCAGCAGCAGAGGATCCTGCTAGCAATGGCGTCTCGATGCATGGCGAAAGACGGGGGAGGGAGACGATGCGACATCTTGGCGGAGATCGCTTTGGCGGGCAGGTCGGTTTTGTGGCGCTCGCCGCGGTGATGATCCCGCTGGCGTCTTCTCCGGTGCGGGCGCAACAGGCACCGATCGATGTCACCTTCGTTTTCGCCACCGATGTTCATGCCTGCCGTATGGCCGAAGGCCTGTCGCCGGATTGCGAGCAGGAGGGCAAGACGGATGCCGCGCTTCTGCGGCATATCCGGGCGCTGAACGCTCTTCCCACGCAGGTCTGGCCCACGATTGTTGCGGGAGCGTCGAGCGGCCTTTCGGCCGCCGGCCGGCCGCTCGGCGACCCTGCCGGTCTCGTCATGGGCGGCGATATCACCGACGATGGCGGCGGGCAGGTGGCGGTGCCGGGCGAGGGGTGGCAGCTGCGCCAGTTCAGCCAGCGCTATGCGCAGGGCACGGACGCGCAGCACGTGCATATGCCGGTCTATGTCGGACTTGGAAATCACGATCTCGACCAGGACGGCCCGCCGAGCCATCCGGACTGGTACCGGCGGGAGCTTCGCGACTATGTCGAGGTCAATCACCGTCCGAGTGTCTTCTTCACGCCCTCCCTTCCTGCCGACAATTACGATGTCGATTCGGACAACTATTCCTGGAACTGGGGCCGGTTGCATCTCGTGCAGCTCCAGCGCTTCGGCGGCGACGATCGCAAGGGCGCCGTCAGTGGGCTCGACTGGCTGAAAAAGGATCTCGCAACGGCGGCGGCGGATGGCCGCCCGGTCGTGCTGTTCCAGCACTACGGATGGGACAGCTTTTCGATCGAGCGCTGGGACGCCGGCCACGAGACCTTCGACGACCAGGGAAGCGGCGATCCGCACTGGTGGAGCGAAGCCGAACGTTCCGCCCTTCTGGAGGTCCTCAAGGGCTACAATGTCATCGGCATCTTCCACGGGCACGAGCACGACACGCCGATGGCCTACAAGGCCGGCGGCCTCGACGTCTTCAAGCCGAAAGCGGCCTTCAAAGGCGGCTTCGCGGTCGTGAGGGTGACCGATACGGCCATGGATGTGGTTCTGGGGGAAGCGTCGGACGATCAGGGTGGCGTAACGTTCACGACCGCCGTCTCGAAAAGCCTCGCCGGCAAGTAGCGGGAGCGGCCTTCACGCCCTGCGCTTGCCTTGGGATAGCCCGATGCCGGCCAGCACCAGGACGACGCCAAGCGCCGTTGGCCCGAGCGCCGTCGGCACCGACAGAGCGAGGTCGAGAACGACCCCCGACACCATCTGTCCGCCGATCATCATCAGCGCGGTATTGACGGCGCCGATGCGGGCGATGACCCAGCTGCCCGCAGCGACGAAGACGACGCCGATCGGCCCGCCGAGATAATCGTACCAAGGCACCTGCGCCGCGCCGGCCGGCAGCATGTCGCCGAGGATGAGGCCGAGAACCGTCAGGGCGGCAAAGCCGACGATGTGGTTCCAGAAGGAGGCGATCAGCGGAGAGGTCGAGAGGCTGAGACGCCCATTGATCTGGCGGCTGATGCCGATGAGGATGCCCGCCGAGCAGGCAAGAAGGATCGCGACGATCATGCGGCACTCCGGCCTTCCAAGATGATGAGCGCACTTCCCGCCAGAATGAGGGCGAGCGCCGCAAGATTGCGAACCGTCAGCCGCCGCTTCGCCAGCCCGAACAGGCCCCAGTGATCCGCCGCCAGACTGAAGATCGCCTGTCCCGACAGGCCGAGCGCCAGCGTGCCGGCAAGGGCCAGCGGCGAGTTCACGGCGGTGGAGGTCAGCATCACCGTTGCAGCACCGGAGATGCCGCCGAGATAGGCCCAGATCGGCGCTGGAGGCCGTGCGGCCGGAGCCTCCCGTCCGCGCCTGTAGAGAAGCGCAAGGAAGACGAGGGCGGCGATCGTGCCGGTGCCGTGCGCCGTCCAGGAGGAGAAGAGCGGGTTGCCGTAGCGGGCGAGTTCGCCATTGAAATGCACCATCAGCGTCAGCAATCCGCCGGTCGCGAAGGCGGCAAGGAAGACGAGAGGACGCGCGCTGTCGATGGGTGTGCTGGAGGTCATGACGGTTCCGGGGAGGCGATGTGGATGCCTTATACGTCTGCGATCCCTCAGAGTCGCGCAAGCCCGATCATCGCAATTCCAGTTTCCAAGAAAAACACAAAAGGCCGCCCGCAGGATACTGCGGACGACCTTCGCATGGCCTTGGGAGGCTGCCTTGGATCAGGCCGTCAGCTTGGCCGCGATCTTGGCGACGTGAGCGCCCTGGAAGCGTGCGCCTTCGAGTTCGACCTCGGAGGGCATCCGCGAGCCGTCGCCGCCGGTGATCGTCGACGCGCCATACGGCGTGCCGCCCTTGATTTCCTCAAGGCCCATCTGGCCCTGGAAGGCATAGGGCAGGCCGACGACGACCATGCCGTGATGCAGAAGAGTGGGGATGAAGGAGAGAAGCGTCGATTCCTGGCCGCCATGCTGCGTGGCGGAGGAGGTGAAGGCCGAGCCCACCTTGCCGACCAGCGCGCCGGAGAACCACAGGCCGCCTGTCTGGTCGATGAAGTTGCGCATCTGCGAGGCGAAGCCGCCATAACGGGTCCCGCAGCCGAAGATGATCGCGTCGTAATCGGCCAGTTCCGCTGCCGTTGCAATCGGTGCGGCCTGATCCATCTTGTAGTGCGATGCCTTGGCGACATCATCGGGCACGAGTTCCGGCACGCGCTTTACGACGACGTCGGCGCCTTCTGCCTTCGCGCCTTCCGCGACCGCATAGGCCATGGCTTCGATGTGACCATAGGCCGAGTAGTAGAGAACCAGAACTTTTGCCATCGTGATCTCCTCAAGGATGGGCGTCATTGCGTCGCCCGCTTTACCACGTCGGGCGGGCGCTGTCAGAAACGCATGGGATAACAGACTGTTCACTAATATTGACAAGGCATCGTTCGCGATAAACGATGCCCGCTTTGACAAGGACATGCACGATGACCACGGACACGATCGTAACGGCTGCCATGCTGGCCATCGGCGACGAGCTTCTCTCCGGCCGGACCAAGGACAAGAACATCGGTCATCTCGCCGACCTTCTGACGATCTCCGGTATAGACCTGAAGGAGGTGCGGATCGTCGCCGATGACGAGGAGGCGATCGTTGCCGCCTTGAACGGGCTTCGCGGGCAGTATGATTACGTCTTCACATCCGGCGGCATCGGTCCGACGCATGACGACATCACGGCCGATGCGGTCTCGCGCGCCTTCGGCGTCGAATGCATCCACGATCCGGAAGCCATGACGCTGCTCGGCGACATGTATGCCCGCCGCAACATGGAGTTCACCGAGGCCCGCCGTCGCATGGCGCGCATGCCGAACGGGTCGACGCACATCCCGAATGCCGTCTCCACGGCACCGGGCTTCGTCATCGGCAATGTCCATGTCATGGCCGGCGTGCCGCAGGTGTTCCAGGCGATGCTCGAAGCCGTGCTGCCAACCCTGAAGACGGGTGCCACAGTGATCTCCCGCTCCGTCCAGTCGCCGTTCGGCGAAGGCGACATCGGCGGCCCCCTGGGCGAGGTCCAGAAGGCCCATCCGCAAACGAGCATCGGCTCCTACCCGAAGTTCGACGGCACGTCCTTCTCGACCGAACTCGTCATCCGCGCCCGCGACGAGGCCATTCTGGCTGCGGCGGAAGCCGACGTGAGGGCAATGCTGGACGGCATCGCCGCGAGCCGGCGGACGTAGGTCTCTCCATGGCGAACGCATTGTCCGACGGGGAAGCGGAGACGCTTCGCCTGGACAATGCCTAGCCCATCGTTGCAAGGATTCCGGGCACGGAGGAGAGATCCGCCGCCTGAAAGAACCGCGGATCGCCCTCGGGCGTCTCCGCATGCTCGTGGATCCATGTCAGGTCGTGCGGAATGAAGATGGCGGAGGCGCCCGCGCCGAGCGCCGGCAGGATATCGGATTTCAGCGAATTTCCGATCATGACGCAGCGGCCGGGCTCCGTGCCGTGCCGGGCGAAGATGCCGCGATAGATGCCGTCCGTCTTGTCGCTGACGATCTCGATGCCGTCGAAGAACGGCCCAAGGCCGGATGCGGCGAGCTTGCGCTCCTGATCGAACAGGTCGCCCTTGGTGATCAGGACCAGCCTGTACCGGCCGGAGAGCGCTTCCAGCGTTTCGCGCGCCGACGGCAGGAGGTCCACCGGGTGGCGCAGCATCTCGCGGCCAATCTCCAGAATGCGGGCGACGACATGGCCTGGCAGCGCGCCGTCGGTGAGTTCGAGCGCCGTCTCGATCATCGACAGGGTAAATCCCTTGATGCCGAAGCCGTAGAGCGCGAGGTTGCGCCGCTCTGCCGCCAGCAGGCGCTCCGACAGAAGCGCTGCCTCACAGTGATCCGCAAGCAGGGCGGCGAAAGCCTCTTCCGTCAGGCGGTAGAACTGCTCGTTCTGCCACAGCGTATCGTCGGCGTCGAACCCGACGAGCAGCGGGCCTGTCTCCGGCAGCGGCGGAGTCGCCCCTGTTGTCTCCGACCAGTGCGTCACGGCGCAACCGCGATGGCGAAGGGCAGATCGACCGACGCTGTCTTGCCCGAATTCGTATCGTTCAGGTGGTAGCGCAGCACATATCTGCCGACCGGCGCCTCGCTGACATCCAGCGTCAGGGTCGCGAAGATCTCCGAATTCTTGCTGACGCCGGTGAAGGTGAAGTTCCCGAATGCCTTCTGGCTGCCGAGAACGGTGCCGCCGGCATCCAGGAGGTCGAAATCGACCGTGAACCGTGTCTCCATCTTGGCCGGCACTTGCGCCGGCTTCCAGGTCAGCCCCACGGGTTCGATATAGGCGACGATCTTCTCGCCCGGCTTGAAGGTGCTGTCGGGGCGAGTTTCGAACATGCCGAAGCCGGACGGGTCGCCCGCGACGAAGGTCGCAGCACCCACCGCAAAGGGCAGGCTGGCCGAGAAGTCGCTGACGGCATCCCGGATGGCGGCGCGGGCACCGGCAGCATCGCCGGAGGCGGCCATCTGTTCGGCGCGCGTGGCGGCATCCGCCAATGGCCCGGCGACGGCCGTGCCGACCGGCAGGACACCCAAGACCAGAACCGCAAGACCGAACGCTCGCGTCGTATTGAAGATCGACTGCATTTCCCCCACCCTCCCAAAGCGTCGGCTGTGGCATCGTCCACCCGATACCACCCGGCATAACTGCCTGACGCGGCACGAAGTTTCGCAATTTGTAGGACCGAGTCAAGCCTTGCGACGCGACCTTTCCGCCGCATGGCATCCGCGCGCGGTCTGTGGCATAGCATGCTGCACGCAGACGGGCGTCGTCGGCCGGGATTCCATCGTGAGGCGCCGGGAACAGCAAGGACAAGACGATGAGCTTCAAGCAGGATGTGGACAGGGCAGCGCTGGCGCTGCGCGACATTTTTCCGGAAACGCCCCTGCAGCTCAACGATCATCTCAGTGCCCGGTATGGCGCGAAGATCTACCTGAAGCGCGAGGATCTATCGCCCGTCCGCTCCTACAAGATCCGCGGCGCCTTCAACTTCTTCCGCAAGGCCATAGCGGCCGGCGCGCGGGACCGCGTCTTCGTCTGCGCCTCAGCTGGCAATCACGCCCAGGGCTTCGCCTTCGTCTGCCGCCATTTCGGTGTCGAAGGCATCGTGTTCATGCCCGTGACGACGCCGCAGCAGAAGATCGACAAGACGCGCATGTTCGGCGGGCCGTTCATCACCATCAAGCTCGTCGGCGATATTTTCGACCAGTGCTACAAGGCGGCGCGCGATCATGTGGAAGCGACCGGCGGCATGATGGTGCCCCCCTTCGACCACGCCGATATCGTCGAGGGGCAGGCGACCGTTGCCGCGGAGGTCGCGATCCAACTGCCCGAGGGCATCGTGCCCGATATGGTGATCATGCCGGTTGGCGGTGGCGGCCTTTCCGCCGGGATGACCGGCTATTTTGCCGGCGAGGTCGATCCGAACGGCTTCGTCTTCTGCGAGCCCGAAGGCGCGCCGAGCCTCAAGCGCAGTCTGGAAACCGGCGCCGTGGTGACGCTGGAGCAGGTCGATAATTTCGTGGACGGCGCCGCCGTCGGCCGTATCGGGGATCTCAACTTCGAACGGCTGAAGCACTTTTCGGCCAGCCAGACGCTTCTTCTGCCCGAAAACGCGATCTGCGTGACCATCACCGAGATGCTCAACCTCGAAGGCGTCGTGCTGGAGCCGGCGGGCGCTCTCGCCATCACGGCCCTTGCCGAACTGGACGCGGCGCAGCTTGCTGGAAAGACGATCGTTGCGGTCGTTTCCGGTGGCAATTTCGACTTCGAGCGGCTGCCCGACGTCAAGGAGCGCGCGATGCGGCATCTCGGGCTGAAGAAGTATTTCATCCTGCGCATGGCGCAGCGGCCCGGCGCGTTGAAGGATTTTCTCGGCCTGCTCGGCGAGGAAGACGATATCGCCCGCTTCGAATATCTGAAGAAATCCGCGCGCAATTTCGGATCGATCCTCATCGGCATCGAGACCAAGCGTCCGGAGAACTTTCCGACGCTGATCGCAGCCTTCGATGCGGCGGGCCTGAAATATCAGGACATTACCGACAACGATATCCTGTCGAACCTCGTCATCTGAGCACGCGGGGACTTTGACATCGCCGGGCGGGGAGGTTAAATCTTTCGCATGGCATCGTTCTTCTCCCGTCTCTTCGGCCGCTCCTCGTCCGACACCGCTCCCGAAGCCGCCTCTGGCTCGACCGAGGCCTATGGCGATTGCCTGATCCGGGCGACGCCGATGAAGGAGGGCAGCCAGTACAGGCTGTCCGGTGTCATCGAGAAGGATGTAGGTGGGCAGAAACTGGCGCGCAGCTTCATCCGTGCCGACATGTTCTCCTCAGCCGACGAGGCCTCGTCTGCGGCGCTGCGCAAGGCGCACCAGATCATCGACGAAAACGGCCCGTCGCTGTTTGCCGACGGCGCCGCCGCCCGCCAGGTCTGATCCGTCAGGCCGCACGGTCGATGCGGCAGTGATAGCAATTGTTGCGCGACGAGCGCACATGCACATAGGCCATCTCCGGCCGCTTCAGAATGTCCTCCGCTCGGTCCATGATGTCAGCCGTCAACGTCACCGCGCCGGAGCCGTAAACGATCCGGTCCGCGTGATCGTAGCCTCTCACGATATAATCCGGACTGTTGAGGATCGGCGGCAGGCATTCCTCCGCGGCGTAGCGCGGGCAGGGCTCGGCGTGCAGAAAGATCGGCCCGGTCTCCGCAAAGGCTTGCGGCGCAGGGAACGGACGGTATGCGAAGAGCAGAGCCGGCGCGCCGCCTGCGATCGCCTCGAGGCAGTGGCGGCACGGATTGCCGTCGCCGTCCGACACGAAGCGTTCCGGCATCAGGCCGTAAGCGTCTGCCCCGCCTGTCCAGATCTGCATCGCGTCTTCGGTGGGTATGGCGGTAAAGCGGATCGTTCTCATGATGGTCTCCCTGCTGGTTGCAAGGATCATGACGAAACGGACGCACCACCGACACCCGTTTCTGGACGAATGACCGTCAGAGTTTCCGAACGAGCTTGAGCATTTCGTCTTCGGTCAGCGGCACGAGCTGGTCTTCCCGTGTGGCGACCGGCGAGAAGCCGAATCGCTGGTAGAGCTGGATGGCGCGGGGGTGGTCGAGATTGTTCGTCTGGACCTTGACCACCTTCGGGCCATAGCTCCAACAGCCGTAGAGCGCCTGCAGCAGGAACCACTTGCCGAGACCGAGGCCAAGGGCACGCTCGAACAGGCCGAAGTGGGTCAGCTCGACCGTGTCCTGGTCCACATGCAGGACTTCGAAGAACCCGGCCGGGGCGCCGTTGACATAGAGCACCGTCACGCAATTGCGCTTGTCATGCAGAACCGCAGCCAGCGCCTCGTCGTCGAGACGCAGCCGATCGACCCAATGCCAGCGGCGGCCGACCTGCAGATAAAGAAACCGGTAGTAAGCTGGCGGGATATCCACGACGCGCATCAGCGCCGTCTGGATATTGACCGGGAACGGCAGGCTTTGTTTCGGCGCCGCCGTCATCTCCAGTTCGGTGATGTGGATCGTGGCCGGCTGCCCCGGCACCAGAGCGATCCCGGCATCCACCGGTGCGTTGGTTTCCGTCCCGTTCAAAGCGACTGCGTCTACCAATTCCATGCGTGTTCCACTCTTCCCGTCTAAGGGTTTCCGGTTGCAATCGCGGTATCAGCGCGACTCCCCCATTCCGACCAGGAACCATCGTAGAGCGTATTATCGGTATGTCCAAGGGATTGCAGCGCCAGCGTGATGATCGACGCCGTGATGCCGGAGCCGCAGCTGGTCACCACGGGCTTGTCGAGATCGATTCCGGCGTCCGCAACGAGTTTCTGCAACTCCGGCAGAGACTTGAAGTGGCCGTTCGCTGAAAAACCGCCGGCCGGAAGGCTGCGGGCGCCCGGCATATGACCCGAGCGCATACCGGCGCGAGGCTCCGCTTCCTCGCCCGTGAAGCGACCGAGGCTGCGGGCATCCGCGATCTGCCGGCTGCCCTCGCCGACGATCTGCGTCATCTCGGTAAAGGACGTCACGGCGCGTGCGTCGAAGGTGGGGTGGAACGTCGCCGGAAAGACCGGCGGCGTTTCGGTGGTCACCGGCCGGCCTTCGCTTTTCCAGCCATCGAGCCCGCCGTCGAGCACGTACACCTGTTTTGCGCCCATCACGCGGAACATCCACCAGGCGCGAGGCGCGGAAAAGAAACCGGGACCGTCATAAACGACGATCGTGTCCGTCTCGGCGATGCCTAAAGCACCGACGGACGCGGCGAAGGCATTCGGAGCGGGCAGGGTGTGCGGCAGCCCGCTCGTCGCGTCGGAAAGCCCATCATGGTCGAAGAAGATCGCGCCGGGAACGTGCCCGGCTGCGTATTCCGCCTTCGGATCGCGCTTGTGGGCCGGCAGATACCACGAGGCATCGACGATCCGCAGGTCGGCATCGCCGAGGCGCGCCTGCAGCCAGTCGCTGCTGACGACGAAGGGGCTTTTGTCTTCACGCATTCTGGAAAATCCATGTCAGTGAAAGGGATGGGCAGGTTCAGGCGGCTGTCTCGGGCGGGCCGAAGCGGATGCGGAATCGCCGGTTCTCCTTGCCCTTTTTCTCAATCTTGGCGATGTGGATGTCGCCCACCTCCTGCGTCTCGGACACATGCGTGCCGCCGCAGGGCTGGCTGTCGATGGCGGCATCCTCGCCGATGCAGACGAGGCTCACGCGCCCGAGGCCGAGCGGCGGACGAACGTTCTTAGACTTGACGATATCGGGATTGGCCAGAAGCTCGTCATCCGTGATCCAGCGGACCGTGATCGGATGATTCTCGCGCACGAGCGCCATCATTTTTTCGGTCACCGCGTCCTTGTCGATCGTCTCGCTCATGTCGAAGTCGACCCGGCTTTCGTCTTCGCCCACGGCCGCACCCGTAATGGGATAGGAGCAGACGACCGAAAGCAGATGGCAGGCGGTATGCATCCGCATCAGCTTGTAGCGGCGCGGCCAGTCGATATGCGCAACGATCTCTTCGCCGACCTCCGGGCGCGCCTGACCCTCGGCAGGTACGTGCACGATGACATCCTTGGTCGCGCCCGTTCGCGTGGTCGCGATCTCGATCCGGCTGCCGTCAGCGCGCTCCAGGAATCCGAGGTCGCCGGGCTGCCCGCCGGATGTCGCATAGAAGCAGGTACGATCGAGCACGATGCCACCGTCTTCCAGCACGTCGGTCACCCGTCCCTCGGTGGTCGAGAGATAGAAGTCGTCACGGAACAGCGCTTCGGTTTTTTGCGTGGGGGAGATCGTCATCGCGTCAGGCGCTTGCCGCTTCGTAGGGGACATCGATCTTGCTGTGTCGGGTGAGGAAGTCCGGAACCGGCAGGCCCTTGGATTTCAGAAAATCCGGATTGAACAGCTTCGACTGGTAGCGGTTGCCATAGTCGCAGAGAATCGTCACGATCGTATGTCCGGGCCCGAGATCCCGCGCCATGCGGATCGCGCCGGCAATGTTGATGCCGGAGGAACCGCCGAGGCATAGCCCTTCCTTCTCGATCAGGTCGAACACCAGCGGAACCGCTTCGGCGTCGGGGATGCGGTACGAATAGTCCGGCGTAAACCCTTCGAGGTTTGCCGTGATACGGCCCTGACCGATGCCCTCGGTGATCGAACTGCCCGGCGCGGAGAACTCGCCCTCGGTATAATAGCTGAAAAGGGCGGCGCCCTCGGGGTCTGCAAGTCCGATCTTGATATCCGGATTGAAGCTTCGCAGGCCTTCGGCCACACCGGCAAGCGTGCCGCCGGAGCCGACGGCGCAGATGAAGCCATCGACCTTGCCGTCGGTGTCCCGCCAGATTTCCGGCGCCGTCGTCTCGACATGCGCCGCCCGGTTGGCCGTGTTGTCGAACTGGTTGGCCCAGATTGCGCCGTTCGGCTCGGTCCGCGCCAGCTGCTCGGCAAGGCGGCCGGAGAGTTTTACGTAGTTGTTCGGATTGCGGTAGGGAACGGCGGGAACCTCGACCAGCTCGGCCCCCAGCAGCTTCAGTGCGTCCTTCTTTTCCTGGCTCTGCGTTTCCGGAATGACGATGACGGTGCGATAGCCGAGTGCCTGTGCGACGAGCGCAAGACCGATCCCCGTGTTGCCGGCCGTTCCCTCGACGATGACGCCGCCGGGGCGCAAAGCGCCTTCACGTTCCGCCGCACGAATGATCGACAGCGCCGCACGGTCTTTCACCGATTGCCCGGGATTGAGAAATTCGGCCTTTCCGAGAATCGTGCAGCCGGTCGCATCCGACGCCGCCTTCAGGCGAATCAGGGGCGTATTGCCGATGGCGTCGAGAACGGAATTCAATGCGGGCATATCTGGGACCTCTTGAAGGAGAATCGCAATGGGAACGTCGGCGAGCTTCAGCGCAACATAGCCGGACGCGGGGCGGCGGCAAGGCCGGCGGAGAGCGCAACCGAACGCCTCGGGATGGTCCTCTTCCTTTTGCAGCTGCAAAGAGCCGGCCGCAAGGAAAACGGTTTTGCGAGTTGGCTCTGCGGCGCAATATTCGTCTGGAAGCGCACATTGCACAATTCAGTGATCCACAGCCAAGACAGGATCGTAAGAAATCATTATTGTCTGAGGGACGTCCTCTGGAGGGGACGGTGGACAGAGTGTGATGACGACGCGTGAACTCGATACGGTGGATGCGCTGATGGCGCATTATGCGGCTGGTATTCTGCCGGAGCCTGCGCGCGTCCTCGTTGCGGCACATCTGGAACTGGCGTCTGTCAATCGTCAGACGGTTGCGGCCTTCGAGGCTGCGGCCGGAGATCTCGTCGAGACGCTCGAACCGGCGCCGCTGTCCGATCCCGAGAACAGCATGGCGGCCATTCTGTCCAGTCCGCCGCTATCGCTCGCCACGGCGCCGAAGTCGAACCCTGAGGATCACGACAACGGATGGCCAAGCGTTTTGCGCGCATTTACGGGTTTCGACAGGCACGATGTCCCGTGGCGCTGGAAGCTTCCCGGGCTGAAGGAATATTCATTGGGCAAGATCGACGGCTGCGATGTGTCGTTCTACCGCATCCGTCCGGGCCGGGCCATTCCTGAGCATACGCATGAAGGCTTCGAGCTTTCTCTGGTGCTGCATGGGGCGTTCAGCGATGTTCGGGGCCGCTTCGGCCGTGGCGACATTTCGGTCGCTGACGACAGCCTGGATCATCGCCCGATCGCAGATGGGGGCGAACACTGCATCGTTTTCGCGGTCACGGACGCACCGGTCAAGCTGCGCGGATCTCTCGGTCGTCGCCTTGGCGACCTGATCGGCTGAAACGCCGCAGGGCATGCGCCTTCCCGGAGATTGCCGCCGCTCTATGTCATCATCGGATCAATGGAAACAGGCATATTGCGCGCCTGGGAGAACGGAATATGTCGTCTTTCATCGCACGTCCGGAACATGGTCTCGCTTGGGTCACGGGCGCCAGCTCGGGCATCGGTCGGGCGCTGGCCCTGAAGCTTGTGGCCGAGGGCTTCGGCGTCGTGGTCACCGCGCGCAGCCATGACAAGCTCGTGGCCTTGCAACGGGAGGCAAAGGGGCCGGGCCGCATCATCGTGCTCGATGGCGACGTCACCGATCCGCAGGATATGGAACGCGTGATCGCCTCGATCGAATATGATCACGGCACGCTGGCGCTGGTCGCCCTCAACGCCGGTGTCTTCAAGCCCGTGCATGGCGAGGATCTGCATCTCGAGGATTTTCAGGAGACCTTTTCGGTCAACCTGAACGGCGTGGTCAACTGCCTGCTGCCTGCGATCCGCCACATGAAGGCGCGGGGGCAGGGGCAGATCGCCATCGTCTCCTCCGTCACCGGCTATGGCGGCCTGCCGACGAGCGGGGCCTATGGTGCGACGAAGGCCGCCCTGATCAATATGGCGGAAAGCCTGAAGTTCGATCTGGATAAACAGGGTATCCGCATTCAGGTGGTCAATCCCGGCTTCGTGGACACACCGGCGACGAAGGAGAACGCCTTCCCGATGCCGGCGCTCGTTTCGCCGGACGAGGCGGCGGGCGCGATCGTGTCGGGGCTTCAGGGCTCAGGCTTCGAGATCACCTTCCCGAAGCGCTTCACCTACGTCTTGAAATTCATCAATATCCTGCCCTATTGGCTGTATTTTCCACTGGTCAATGCTGCGACGGGATGGAAGAAGCGCCCGTCCGTGACGGCGCGTCTGCCGGGCGGCAAGCCGGAAGAGCCTCAGGCCGTGTGAAGCACGAGCACGGCGCCGAACACCAGAGCCAGACCGACCCAGCCAATCGGCTTCAGTTTCTGCTGGAAGAGCAACCGCGCGCTGATCGCCGTCCCGAAGATCCCGGTCGCGCCAAGGATTCCGTAGGCGACGGCCAGGTCCATGCCGCGCACGGCTTCCGCCAGCAGCGCGAAGGCTACGAGCACGAGCAGGATCGACAGTACACCCCAGCCTTTGCGGGAGAAGCCTTCGGACTTGCTGGAGGCAAGGTTTGCCGCAACGTCGAACAGGCCTGCAAGGACGGCGAGAATGAAGGGCATCTCAGGCAGGCTCATCGGCAGCCTCCGCAGGCGCGGTTCCGTGGTCCTCGCCGGCATTCACGAGAATGATGCCGAGAACGGCCATGGCAAGGCCGATCAACTCCCGAAGGCTGAGGTCGTGGTGGAAGAAGAACACCGACACCAGCGTGATCAGCGCAATCCCTGACCCCTCCCAGATGGCATAGGCGACACCCACGGGCAGTGTTCGCACCGCCTTCGCCAGACAGACATAGGACAACGCGATCGCCACATACATAACGATGTAGCCGCCCATGCTCCCGGACGCGCTGGCAGCCTTCATGACGGTGAGGCCGATGACTTCGATCCCGATGGCAAGCGCGAGATAGAGCCAGGCGAGCCGGCGGGCTCGGCGCAGGCCGGCGGGCAGGGGCGGTTCGTGTGTCATGATCTCTCAGGCGTTCGGCGCGATCGCCTCGCGTAGCTGACGCTGCATGCCTTCGTCCAGCGGAAACGTCCACATCAGCGCGATGGCGCAGAGTTTCAACGCGACCGGCACCCAGGCGTAAAGCGCGGCAAGCGCGAACAGCGCATCCGGGCCGTTGCCCGCCCCTGCCTCGGGATCGAACCCTGCCGCCGACAGGATAGGGAAGACGAGGCCGGCGCCGATGGCCAGTGACAGCTTCGTCGCCAGCCCCCAGGCCGCGAAGTAGAAGCCGCCGCGCTGTTCGCCGGAAACGGCTGTATCCGCATCGATGACATCGGCCTGGATGGAGGGCGGGAGCGCCAGATCGAACCCGAGGAGAATCCCCGTGACGACGCAGATCGCGCCGAAGCCGTAGAGGCTGCCCGGCGGCAGAAACGGGGCGATCAGGAACACCGCACAGGCGATAAGCATGGCGACCGACCACGCACGATGTTTGCCGAAGCGGGCCGCGCAGGCGGTGGCGAGCGGCACACCGCCGATGGCGCAGAGGAAGTACAGAAAAAGCAGCGGCCCGCGCATCTCCGGCAGGCCGAGCCGCGCGGAGACGAAGTAGAGAAACAGCGTCGCCGGGATGCCATTGGCAAGGCCATTGAGAAAGTAGGCAAGGACCAGCCGCAGGAACGGTTTGTTGCGCACGAGAAAACGCAACGCATCGGCAAGGGACAGTCGCGTCTGCGTGCGGTTCTCGGGCTCCGGCACCATGCGCACCGTCAGGCCACCGAGAACGACCAGGCCGACGCCGACGACGAGACCGAGGACCGCGAGGCCGGAGAGCCCCTTCTGTTCGAACCCGATAGCGAAGGGCAGGACGATCGCGATCAATGTGCCGATCAGCGTGAAGGTCTCGCGGAAGGCGGAAAGGCGGGTGCGCCCGTGATAGTCGCCGACAAGCTCCGCGCCCCAGGCGGAGTAGGGCACCATGGCCATGGTGAAGCCCAGCGACACGACGCATCCCCAGAAGCCGAGCCATCCCGCACCGGCCGTCTCTGCCGGCCAGTACAGCATGACGGCGGCAAGGGCTGCGACCGGAAGCGACATCAGGAACAGCAGGCGGCGGCGGCCGAAAGCAGGGTCCATCCGGTCGGCCGTATAACCGACCAGCGGGTCCGAGATCGCGTCGAACAGGCGGATCAACAGGATCACCCAACCCGCCGTCGCGATCGGCACGCCGAGCGTCTCGGTGTAATAGGTCGGCACGAGCGAGTAGAGGGGAAGGCCGAGCGCTGCCAGCGGCGCTGCAGGTAGGGCGTAGGCGAGGAGGACGCGCAGCGGTAGCTTTGCGTCCGAATGACGGGCGGAGACGCCCCGCCCGTCCGGGACATCATTCATAGACGACCTGTCGGACGTCGATGTTCTTCGCGCGGAACCCGGCTTCGCAATAGAACAGATAGAACTCCCAGAGCCGCTTGAAGCGGATATCGAACCCAAGCGGCTCGATCTTCGGCCAGACCGACCAGAAACGCTCCCGCCATTCGGCAAGCGTTCGGGCGTAGTCGAGGCCGAAGCCGAGATCGCCGACCATGTTCAGTCCAACCTTGGCGCCAAGCGAAACCAGATGCTCGCGCGTCGGCAGCATGCCGCCGGGGAAGACATATTTCTGGATGAAGTCCGGGTTGGCGCGATACTCGCGATAGGATTCCGGCTTGATGGTGATGATCTGCAGGCCGGCGCGACCGCCCGGCTTCAGGCAGCGGCGGACCTGCGAGAAATAGGTCGGCCAGTATTTTTCGCCGACGGCCTCGAACATCTCGATCGACACGACCTTGTCATAGGTGCCCGCCTCGTCGCGATAGTCCTGGAACTTGATATCGACCTTGTCCGAGAGGCCGGCCTTCTCCATTCGGGCGCGGGCGAAATCCAGCTGCTCGCGGCTGATCGTCAGGCCCGTGACGCGGCAACCGATTTCGCCGGCCGCATATTCCGCGAAGCCGCCCCAGCCGCAGCCGATTTCCAGCACATGATCTCGCGGCCCGATACCCGCGGCATCGGCCAGCGCCTTGTACTTTGCGCGCTGGGCAGACTGGAGGTCGTTCGCGCCCGTCGCGTAGAGCGCCGAGGAATAGGTCATCGAGGGATCGAGCCATTGCGTATAGAACGCGTTGCCAAGGTCGTAATGGGCGGAGATGTTGCGCTTGGAGCCGGCTTTCGTGTTGGCGTTCATCCAGTGGCGCATTTTTTCGACGAAGCGCAGGATGCCGCGCGCACCATTCGGGAAGTGGCGGCCCATTTCGGCATTGACGAGAAAGAGCTCGAGGAATGCCCCGACGTCGGGACTGTCCCAGTCGCCATCCATGTAGCTCTCGGCCACGCCGATGGTTCCGTTGGTCAGGGCCCGTTGCGGCAGGTTCCAGTTATGCAGCGTCACGGCGGCCTCCGGGCCGGACGCCCGGCCCTTGATGACGAAGGTCCGGCCATCGGGCAAGGTCAGCTGGAGGCATCCCGCCTCCATATTGACGAGGCCGCGAAGCACCATCTGAGCTTTCGCCGGCAAGCCTTTGATAAACCGAGAAATATTGTCCTTGGACAAACGCTCTGCGGGCGATTTCTCATCGCGCCATGTTTCAGCTGAACGCATCGCACAACCTTTCGGCAAACAACGGACCTACACAAAATAGCCTTATTCGGCCGGGCTGCAAGTCTCTGGGTGGGAGGTTGGTTGTGGCGAAAATCGGCGGGAAGCCGGCTCGTCGCGGCGGATATCGTCGGTCCAGACGCTGGTCAGGGCCGGCGGTACGGGCCTTGAAATATAGCGTGCGCCCTTCCACCAGAGCTTTGCCGCTTCCCAGTGAATGCCTGCGACGATCTTCAATGTGAGGTGGGGAATGCGGCCGACCAGACGCAGGATATTGCCCGTCGTCAGCGGTTGCGCATGGCCTGAGAAGGTTGCCGAAAGCACGGGGCCCTCCGCGTCCGTCTCCAGGATCCGCCAGCGAATGTCCTTGCCCGGCGGCACCATACGAAACCGATAGCGCATGGCCATGGGCATGAAGGGCGAGACGTGGAAGATCTTGTCGCATTCCTGCCGGATGCCGGCCTCGCTGATCTGCCCGGACGAGATCGGGCACACATAGCTGTGCCGCTCGCCGAACGTGTTGCGCACCTCGTAGATGAGAGCCACCAGCGCATCGGAGGCATCATAGGCGTAGTAGACGGCGAGGGGGTTGAAAACCCAGCCGACAATCCGCGGATAGCAGACGAGGAGCACACGCGCCGCTGGCACGGCAATGCCGGCCTCGGCCAGCAAGCCATCGACATAGGCTCGCAGCGACCTGTCCGTTTGCCCGGAGTGGTCGCTCTGGTGAAACGACAGCAGATTGAAGCGGTCGACCGAAAAAACGCGGCTTTGCCTGCCGGCTTCGTCCAGCCGGTCGAGATCCACCATGAGCGAGAAGACGGTGTAGGAAAACCTGTGCCCGAGCGGCTTCATGCGTTGATGCATGACATTGCCGTCATACAGCAGCGCCGCCTCCGACGGCGGTGCATGCAGACGTTCGTCGTCGGGAGGCGTCTCGGTCATTCCGCAGCTTCGGCGAAGACGGGAGCCGTATCAAGCCGCCAAGGTATGATGCCGCCAAGCGCTTCCGCCGCGGCCAGACCCGACGACAAGCCATCCTCGTGAAACCCGTAGCCTGTCCAAGCGCCGGCAAAGAATGTGCCGTTGTCGCCCTGAAGGGCCTTCAGCCGCCGCTGTGCCTCGATGGAACCGGCATCGAACTGTGGATGGTCGTAGGTGTATTCGGCAAAGACAAGCCGCGGGTCGGGCTCGCGTTCGGGGTTCAGCGTCACGAAGAGCGGGCAGGCCGGGTCGATCGCCTGAAGGCTGTTCATCCAGTATGTCACGGCCACCTGGCTGTCGGCGCCCGGACGCGTCGAGCGAAGGTAGTTCCACGATGCCCAGACCTTCTGCCGCTTCGGCATCAGGGCCACATCCCGGTGCAGCACGACGCGGTTGGGCTTGTAGGGCACGGCTTCGAGGACCGCCCGCTCCTGCGGCGTGGCGTCCGTGAGCATGGCAAGAGCCTGGTCCGAATGCGATGCGATGATGATCTTGTCGTAGACCTGAACCGTGCCATCGTCCTCCGTCACATGCACCTTGCGTCCATCGCGGCGGATGGAGCGGATTCCGCACTTCAACCTCAGCCGGTCGCCGAGCGGCGCCAGCAATTTCTCCAGATAGACCCGGCTGCCACCCGCCACCGTGCGCCATGGATGCGGCGTGGCGTAGACGAGACGATGATTGTCGAAAAACTGGATGAAGTGGTCGGCCGGGAATTCCAGCATCTTGGCAGCAGGTGCCGACCAGATGGCGGCGGCCATCGGCAGCAGATAGTTGTTGGTAAAACCGGGCGAGAAACGGCGCCAGTCGAGATAATCACCGATCGACATTTCCGAAAGACGTCCCGCATCGCGATCGACGAGGCAGATCTTGTTGAAGCGCAGGATTTCGCGCAGCATCAGCAGGAACGACGGACGCAGAATATTGCGCTTCTGCGCGAAGAGACCCGTGAACGGCCCGCCGCGCCACTCCAGCGCGCCGTGGTCGAGCGACAGGGAAAAACTCATACTGCTCGGCAGCGTTTCCACGTCGAGTTCCGCAAACAGAGCTTTCAGGTTTGGATAGTTCGGCTCGTTATAGACGATGAAGCCCGTATCGACCGCAATCCGTCGACCGTCGTAATCGACGTCTACCGTGGCCGTATGCCCGCCCGGCCGCTCGGCCTTCTCGTAAAGCGTGACATCGTGAACGTCGCGCAGCGCCCAGGCTGCCGAACTGCCGGAAATGCCCGAGCCGACGACGGCGATCGAGAGGCGGCCCGTCTTCGAAGCGATGCCGACGGAGAGAGGAGAGGTCATGCGGCATCCTTGATGTTGCGGTAGGCGGCAAGCGCCCGATCACGCGCCTTGGCATGATCGACGATCGGTTTCGGGTAGGAGTCGCCGAGCGTCACGCCAGCCTTAGCGAGGATGGCGGCGGGTGCGTCGAACGGATGATGGATCCAGTCGTTCGGCATGTCGGCAAGCTCCGGCACATGCTCCCGGACGTACAGCCCGTCGCTGTCGAACTTTTCGCCCTGCGTGATCGGGTTGAAGACACGGAAAAAGGGCGAGGCGTCTGCACCGCAGCCGGCCACCCACTGCCAATTCATGGCATTGCTCGCAGGATCGGCATCGACGAGCGTGTCGCGAAACCAGCGTTCGCCGCGCCGCCAGTCGATCAGAAGGTCCTTCACGAGGAAGGATCCGACGATCATGCGGACGCGGTTGTGCATGGTGCCGAAGCGCCAGAGTTCGCGCATGCCGGCATCGACGATCGGAAAACCGGTCATGCCCGTCTTCCACCGGTCGAAATCCGCGTCGCCATCCGTCCAGCCGAGCTTGTCGTATCTCCGGTTCAGGCTTTCCGTCGGCATATCGGGGTTGTGAAACAGGAGATGATAGGCGAACTCCCGCCATACCAGCTCTTTTCGGAAGGTAATGACGTCGGCCGAATCGGCTTTGGAGAGGCCGCGCGTCGCGTGCCAGATGCGGGCCGGCGAGATTTCGCCCATCGCCAGATGCGGCGAGAGGCGGGACGTTCCCGCTTCCCAGGTCCGCTCGCGCGATTCGCGATATCCGTCGATCGTGCCGTCGGTGAAGTCGTCGAGCTTTTCGCGTGCAGAGACTTCGCCCGGCGCCCAGCGCTGCGAGAAATCCGCAGCCCATTCAAGCTTCGGCAGGAGGCCCCAGTCGGCAAGCTTTTCCGATGTCGGAAACGTCTTCGGCGCCGGGATTTTCTCTGGCGCATCCACGGGCTCGGGTGGCTCGCCACCGGCCTCGACCGCACGCCAGAAGGGCGTATAGACCCGATAGGGACCGCCGGTCTTCGTCTTGACACGCGAGGGCTCGTGAAGGAGCGCACCGGCGAAACTCGCCGTCTCCAGCCCGTCGGACGAAAAGACCTCTTTCAGCCGCGTATCGATCGTGATGCCGGCGGGATCGTAGCGACGGTTCCAGAAGATCGCGGAGGCGCCAGTGTCCTTGATGACCTGTCGCAGAACCGTCTCTGCCTCGCCACTCTTCAGAAGAAGCCGGGAACCGCACGTCTCGATATCTGCGGAAAGGGCTGTTAGCGAATGATGCAGCCACCACGCCTGCGCTTCACCGAGCGGGCCTGTCTCTGCGGCGTCCTCGCGGATATAGAGCGGAATGATCGGACGTCCGGTTTCCACCGCAGAACTCAGCGCACGGTTGTCGTCCGTCCGGAGGTCCTTTCGGAACCATACGATGATCGGGCCTTGATCCCGTTGATGCACGTCGTCCATGTCGATCCGTCTGTTTTCTTTACCGGTCTTACGATCAAGGACGGGGCGTGGATCAAGATGGTTTCAAAAACATACGACTGCGGTCGCGGCGCAAAGGCGCAGGCTGTGGAAGTCCCGACGCTCAGCAGGAAAAGCCGAACACGCCGGAGGACGCCTGGCGTGACCGACGAAGAAGCTTCAGCGTTCTGTCCGGTTCGATCCGGTAGGTCTCGATCGCCATGCACCCGTATTCGTCGGTGATCTGATTGGTAAAGGTGCTTCCGATCGGCGACTTCGTCAGCTTCGTCCGCGGTTGATGGCCGCCATAGGTGATGCTGCCGGGTATCGGCTCGACGTCGCGCGGCGTGCAGGCCGTAAGGGCCAGAACACCGACGACGAGAAGGGTGCCGAAAGGCGTCATCGGTCTCATACTCAAAACGCCCCGCCGGTCACGGGATTGACCACCGGCCGGTCGCCGGTATCTCTCTCGTCTGCAGGCTTGACGAAGGTCGGGGCGACGGAGTCTTTTTCATCCACGACCGCGTCGTCCGCTGTCGGACGGATGTCGTCGGGGCGTTTCTGCTCGGACGTGCCGTTATGCTCGCTGGTACCCATGATCGATTCTCCGTTGACCGGGAAAAACACGGGGTCGAACCAAATGTTCCGGCATGCGGATGGGAACGGTATAAGAATGAGGCGTGTGCGGTAGACGTGACCGAAGCCACATGCCATGATCTCAAGAAAAGATATGGCTCCCCGGGCCGGAGAATTTATAGCGTCCATAACGGCAACGTTGCCAATATGGTCAAGTCGCAAGCTGTTGCTATAGCTTATTTTTCGGCGCCGCACTTAACCATAGCGTCTAAAGCGCCTATATATAGCGCAGACCCTAAGAGTGGGGAAAAAGCGGGGAAGATATGCATGGGGATCCATACCACAAACGCCCTCACAGTTAAGGCAATCACCGCTAGCAAGGCGGCCAAATTACGGGACGGCGGCGGCCTATGGCTCGTCACGAAGGGCACAGGGCGCTACTGGATCTTCGCATACACTTTCGCTGGCCTTCGCCGGGAGATGGGCCTTGGTCCTCTTCATAACGTGACCCTCGCGGAAGCACGCGAGAAAGCATCAGAGGCCCGCAAGCTCGTTCGTCAGGGCAAGGACCCGTTGGCGCTACGGCAAGAGGAAGCTGAAGACAAGCCGGCCGCTATCACGTTTGGGGCCTATGCGGATGGGTTTATTGATGCCGCCGTGAAGGCCGGTCGGTGGCGTGGCGGCAAGACTGAGGCCCGCTGGCGCAATCTCGTAGAGAAGCATGCAAAACCGATCAGAGCGAAAGCCGTAGGCGATATCACCGTTAAAGACGTCTTGTTAGTTTTGCGCCCGGTATGGGGTGTAAAGCAGGAGACTTCTGAAAAGCTAAGAGAGGCAATCGAGCGGATCCTTTATGCCGCGAAAGTCGAAGGTCATAGAACCGGCGATAATCCCGCCGCCTGGAAAGGCAATCTCGAGCACATCCTGCACAAACCGGACGAATTGACCACGCGCACGCACCACGCCGCAATGTCCTATGACGCCCTGCCGGCCTTCATGACACGATTGGCTGAGGTCAATGGTGTCAGTGCCCGAGCGTTAGAGTTCACGATTCTAACGGCTGCACGTAGCGGTGAGGTGAGGGGTGCAGTTTGGTCGGAGATCGACCTTGTAGAGCGAGTCTGGTGCATCCCACCAACCCGCATGAAGAGTGGAAAGCTGCACCGGGTTCCCCTCTCAGTCGAGGCCGTTGCCGTCCTTGACCGGATGAAGGCCCAGTCGGTGAATGACCTGGTTTTCCCAGGCACACGTGACAAGAAACCTCTCTCAGATGCCAGCCTCGCAAAAGCACTGAGGGCCGCTGACACTGGCGACGCGACCGTCCATGGATTTCGATCCGCGTTCCGAGACTGGGCAACTGAAGTCGCGCATGCGCCACGGGAGATCGCAGAGGCGGCTTTGTCTCATATCACAGGAGATGCAGTCGAGAGAGCTTACGCACGATCAGATGCGCTGGAGAGGCGCCGCATATTAATGCAGGCTTGGGCGGACCACTGTAAATAAACATCGCGGCCATCTTGCCTAATTTGTAAAATGAACTTAGAAACAAGTCCCCATACAAATAGCCTATCAAAGACCTGTTGTCAATCTACCAGATTTGACAAACGTGTCAACCCCAGAGGAGAAAATAATGAAATCTGCCAACGACAATGTGCCCGCCCTAATCTCGTTGAACGCCGCAGCGGCGATGACAAGCCTCTCGAGGACAATGATCAACCGGTACCGGGCAGAAGGGCGCTTCCCTGTGCACGTCGATCTAGGAGACCGGCGTATCGCCTTCGTGCGGGCCGAAGTCGAGGAATGGATAAAAGGGAAGATTGCCGCTCGATCGACAGCCCAGGCAGCCTGACACACTCCCCGGCCACGTCGTCGTGGAAAACTGCCGGCCGGCGGGCCCTAGACGATCGCCGCTCATCAGCGGTTAATCATACGAGCCGTGCGGAAATATCCGCCAGAACAACCAATAACCTTACCATCACCCCAACACCACAACAGCGTCCGGCCATCGGCCGGCGGAGGAGAATCCATGCGTATAATCCACAACACACGCCTCGACCGCATCACTGCGACCGGCGCACCCCAGCAGGAGACAAAAGAACGAACCGTTCGCGGATACGGAATGTCGATCGACTTCCTTGATGGGTACGCCGCAGACGCACGAATTTTCGAAAAGACTTCCGCAGTGCTTCACCCCGAGCGCGCTGCATTGACCGAAGGTGAAGCTGGCAATCGTCGCCGCTTTGGGTTTGTCGAGCATTACGGCGACAAACCCGCGCCGAAATCCGGGGTGATGCGCTACGTCGGCGACGCCTTTTTCGCAGATCCACGAACGGCGGAATTTGTCTGGCAGGCCGTTATCGAGAAAATCGAGAACGATGCTGAGGGTCGCCGATGAAAGTTACCGATATCCACCGTACCACCCCGCAGCCCGGCAAAGCCGTTCGCGCCATCGCAACCTTCGACATCGAGCTTTCCGACGACGTCAGAATGTTCGGGCTGAAGCTTATGGAAACGCCCGGAGGGCGTTTCTTAATCTACGCTCCTTCCGCCAACGGAGGACGACGGCTAGCAACATTCTCCCCAGCGCTATCCGACAAAATCGCCGACCTCGCCGCATCCGAACTCGAAAGGGCGAACAACAGCCATGGCTCCAATCCCCGCATCTAATCCCGTAGTGCCCATCACTTTCGACTATGCCGCCATTCGCACTCACGTTGAAATGATGCACGGCCTTGCCAGCGGCGTGAACGGCTTGCTGGTGGTGTCGACGTTTTATGCAAATCCTAACGGGGACAAGGATGTGCCGGGCGTCGTCAGCCACCATCGCGTCGGTGACGTTGATGGCATGGTCGAGGCAATCGTGTGCCATGCCGAAACTCCCAATGCGAATGTGTTCGCGGGTCTGCAAGTCATGCGGCCCGACCTCGAACGCGGCAAGCGTGGAACAGAAAGCGACATCCTGGCTCTCTTGGGGCTTGTTGTCGATCTCGACGCGGACACAGGGTGCGACGGCGCCATGCCGATCGAGCCGCACCTCGTCCTTGAAACTTCACCCGGCAATCGGCAGCCGTTCGTCCTTTTTGACCGACCGGTTGAGCCGGCAGAGGCAAAGCCGCTTGCGGCCGCACTCAAACGTGCGACAGGCTCCGATCATGGCACGGCTGACATCGCGCACGTCTGGCGAATTCCCGGTACGCTGAATTTTCCGAATCGGAAAAAGCTAGAGCGAGGTCGTTCAGTTGACCCTGCGAGCGTATTCGTAGTGGAGGGGTGGCAGGGCGATCTTATATCAGTTGAGGATATGCGCGCGGCGCTGGAGCCCTGGGCCGCCGACGTCAGGGAGGCATCTTCATTCGCTATGGGCGAGCTTCCGGCAAGTGGCAGCGTGCATGCGGGTGACCGGGCGGCGGAGTTGCTGGCCGCCTGTGACGTTGGCGACCGCTCGAACCACGCGGCGCGCGTAGTCGAGCAGTTAGCCTTCGACGGCCACTCGCCAGAGGCGGCGCTGCTTTTGTTCCTCAATGCGCCCGGCGACTGGCTCACCCGATATCCCACGGAAGATCGTGCGACGTCAGACTTTCGGAGACTTTGGGGAAAGTTTGCGGTACCGCTCATTGAAGAGCGCGAGCAACTATCCGTTTCCGTGTCCGGCTTCCTTGATCGTGTTGCGAGTAAGCCGCCGCTGGTCGCGGCTAACGACAACAAGCCTCAGGCGACTGACGGTCTTCCTTTCGTGTTCCCCAGTGTCTGGGAGGGGGTGCCAGTACCACGGCGCGAATGGTTCATAGAGAAATACGTCCCACTTCGCACCGTGACACTTCTTACTGGCGACGGGGGGCTCGGCAAGTCACTTCTAACGCTCCAAGTAAGTATCGCCTCAGCATTGGGGTGCGAGTCTGTTGGCCTTAATCCAAGGCAGGGTCGGACGCTATACGTCGGCGCCGAGGACGAGGTCGACGAGTTCCATCGGCGTATCAACGATGTTCTCGCTGCCGCGGGAGCGTCTTATCGCGATTTGCGGGAAAATTTCCTGCTTTTGCCCCTTGCTGACAGGGACGCAACTCTGGCGCTACCAGACAAGAGCGGAAAGATGGTGCCAACACCTCTCTTTGAGCGGCTTTTCGATCGCATTGTGGAGTTTCGCCCCGGGCTCGTCGTGCTTGATACGTCGGCGGACCTATACGGAGGGGACGAAATCAAGAGATCTCAGGTGCGGCAGTTCGTTGCAATGCTAAGGCAGATCGCGATCATCTGTGACTGCGCCGTAATCCTGCTTAGCCATCCATCTGTTTCAGGGATGCAAAGCGGCGCAGGGACGTCGGGCAGTACTGCATGGAATAATTCCGTGAGGTCTCGTCTCTATTTGACGGGGGAAACAGGCGAGGGGGCGGACCCCGACGGCCGCATTTTGACAAACATGAAAAGCAATTACGGCGCCAAAGGTGGAGCGCTGAAGATGAGATGGGAGAAGGGCGTTTTCGTGCTCAATGACGGATCGACCCCGAATCCAACCCGGAGGTTGATGGAGGCAAAAGCCGAAGCTGTCTTTCTTGCTCTGCTGTCGAAATTCAGCAGGCAAGGGGTTGTGGTCGGAACCATTCCAGGGACGAACTATGCGCCCGCAAAGATGGCTGAGCGAGCTGACGCCGACGGCGTCGAGAAGAAGGCTTTGGCCTCGGCTATGTTGCGCCTTCTTGATGACGGCAGGGTCAAGGTCATCGAGGAGGGCCCGCCCTCAAAGCCGAGGCGTCGGCTCATAGTGTCAGCGGAAGACTACGGCGCGAAAGACGGAAATTAGATTCCGTTAATGTTCGACCATGACTTCCACCAGCCTTCGACCACCTTCCACCGCGCCTTCCCTACCACCCCCCTATAACCCCCGTGGTGGTGGAACACCCCACCACCGTGGTGGAACACGGTGGAAGAATGCCACCACTACGGCTTGTGGTTTATATTAGAAAATCGCCATTCTAGCAGGAGAACAGCATGCCCATCCCGCCTTACAGAATTGCCCCCCAACCATGAGCGGCCGCATTCGAACCGCAGCGCAATCCGCCCAGCGGAACACCGCCAGGCTGAAGGAGACCTTTCTCACTCTCGCCGCTGACAGTTGCGCGCCTCGTGACCCAAGGGAGCAAGGTGCACATTATCGGCGGCACCTCGCTGACGCTCACCGGGTGATCGAAACTCTTCAACTTAAGATCTCAGAACTTGAGGCGGAGCGGGACAAGATCAAACAGCAGGCCCAGTACGATCTGAGCCTCTGTGTGACCCGAGGAGAAGCCGAACGCGAACGACTTGCTGCTTTCCGGCTCGCGCGAGGCAAGGCAGCGCTACTTGCGGAAGGCGAGGGCGGAATCACCACCGAGCTGTCCAACGCTATTGAAGAAATCCCAGATCTCAAACCGAAGTGGATTTAGGTATGACTCTAAACAAAGACCTTTCGCGCCTCTCGGAGCTTCTGGCGTCCGCGTCGCAGCCGACCGAAGAAAAGCGACCTGCTGCCAAGGCCATCACCCCGGCCAACGACAACAAGCCGGCCGCTGTCAGGCTGGCATGGCCGACGCTTGAAAGACTGGCGTACCGCGGCGACGAGCGCCGTGTGCACGCTCTGCGGCATTGGAGGAACATCTGCTTCCCCGAAACGGTCGTGCCGGTATCAACGAATACGGACACCACGGATAACGACGCAAGATCGGAGATCCGACCCAGTGAGGGTGAACTTCTCACCGCCATCGGATGGACCGTGATCGATCGCGAACGTTGGCCGGATACCGGGCGGATGGCAAACGTTTACGAAAAGGCGGAGTTTGTTCCGCAGAGAGCGACCAACCGCAACGGCGGATCAGACACGCGGCTGGGGAACCTGCTCTTCCGCGATGGAAAATTGATTGTCTGGGGGCAGACCGCGAAGGGGCGTCCGCTGCAGCCGGTAGAGCGTCCAGGCGGGCCGAAGGGCGGTGTGCCAGCCGAACGCACCGCTGCTGTGATATGGTCTTATCTTAGGCTAAAGGGCGCCACGTCGCCGTTGGCTGCAGAGCCTTATCGCAAGCCGCTTTCCGGTGTTCCTGCGATTTCGGGGACCATTGATCCGCTACCTCGTGAGGAACCCAGCGCGAAGGACAAAGCCGGCCGGTTCGGGGTCGCGGAAGGACGAGCGTTGCTACAGTCGCTAGGCGTGGACGGATCCGTGCCGTTCGATCAACTGCCCGCCGCGGCCACTCTGTGCCCTGACGCGCTGGTCCTCGGATCCTGGGTCGGCGGCATCAAGCGTCCGAAACCGCTCGGTGAGATCTCCGCCGCTGCGGGCGGCGAGCCTGCAACCCTTCGCGAGGTTGAGGGCCAACTGTTCGTCGACTTCCTGCGTCGCCATCTCGGCAATCACGCCCGCGTGCTCGATCTGGCGATCGGCGACGCAACGGCGAAGGAGATCGGGGTCGCGATGGGGCAGGGACCAACCTACGCGGAGAAGCGAGGACCAGCCCTCATCGACGCTGCAATCGACGCCCTCATCGCGCTAGATGAAACGGCGCGAATCGACAACGAGCCCATCCCGCAGAAACTTGCGGCCTGACGTCCGGTAAACGACACTTTCGGATCGTATTATATGACAGCTTTATTTTTCGGGGGCGCTTCGGCGGCCCCGTTTCAATTGAGGCGCTGAAGTCGCGCGGACGGTCTAACCTCGCTGCGACGCCGGGACTGTCTCAACCCATAACGAAGATGCCACGGCCCAGTGATGGTGTCCGCTACGCCTACAGCCCGATCGACAAGCCGGGGCGGCGACTATGCTGCAGCGGTGCTTGTTCCTCTCAGCCATCTTCGTTTACCTATACAGCAAAACGCGTAACCTTTGGCCACTCGCCACCGGCTCTGCTCGTCTTGCTGTCACCCCATCGCTGCCCGCTCCGTCTCCTCGGTGCGCAGCGGTCCTGCTGGAGGTTGAGCGCGCACGGTGGCCAAGGCTATCGGTAAGCCGCGCTCCCTCCAGCTTTCGTTGGTTGTTCGCGGTAGAGAAGCGCGATGTTGTGACTAGGACCTGCCGATAGTGACCCCCATTGCTCTAGGTCCAGATCTAGTAAGCTCGACCTCATTGAAGCGCTCTTGTTTTTTAGCATACTTAGGGCTGCTTTGGGGGCCAGAGCGCTCCATCCAAGTGCAGTAATAGTAGTTATCTTCAAATGAGACCACCGTCATAAGGGGGCCTCCAGATTTCATTTGCACTGTGTCTCCGGGGTTGAAGCTCATCATATCCTCCAATGTGAGGTAGCAAATGTGACATTATCTCCGCTAAACGCAAGCTGAATCCGTCTGCACAGGCACGGCAATGACGTCTATGACCAGAGGCGCCGCCAGACATCTAGAAGAGCTTGGCAATCAACGGCGCTCCTATCGCGATGCTCTGAGCTAGAGCGGCCAGCGCTGCTGCGAGGGCAGCCTTACGGCTGATTTCAGTCGCCGTGTATTGCGTTGATACCACGTCAACCAGTCCTGTCTTTCCCTCCACGAATATGCCGCCACTAACCATTCCATTTTCATCTGGAGTATCGTCTCTCAACACCTCCACTATGGTTGATCTCCACCATAGCCCTGCAGCGCCGAGCGCCGATACTGCCGAGACAATGTTCGCGTACAGCGGAATGTCCATGTCGCCTCCGAATTATAGGTACCAGCGGATCCTGGTGGCATACTACGTTCGCACGGATGCTTGGCAACTCGAAGGTGTAATTACTGAGTTTTTTAACTTAACTGCTAAGGAGCAGCCATGACCACCACCAGCCAGAACATCGTCAATGAAACGCTGACCCGAGCCGCCGAGAGCCTCGACAGCCAGGCAGAACGTGCCGAGAACCATGTGGCCTACCTGCGTGAAGAACTCGCCAAAGCCGAGACCACAGCCAAGCAGGCTCGCGCCGACGCTTCCGAGATCCGCAAGACGCTGGACATGTAGCGCCGATGTTTGATCGCCGCCCATCCTCAAGAGAGCACGGCAAGGTGCGCGGCGGCATCAGTCTTGCTGACCCGGTGAAGAGCGAAATGGCCGGCGGAGATTTTGAGTGACGGACCAGAGGCCATGGAAAAACTTATATAAGACCGCTCGTTGGCGTGCGCTTCGAGCCCGTCAATTAAGCGAGCACCCGCTTTGCGAATGGTGCGTCGCGAGGGAGGATGTCACGGAGGCGACTGAGGTGCATCATCAGGTTGCACATCGTGGAAACCATGAACTATTTTGGTCCGGCCCCTTTTTATCGCTTTGCCGATCCTGTCATTCATCGAGAGGGCAGCGTGAGGACGCCGGTCGGACAGTTGTGACCTACGACGCCTCGGGCTGGCCGATCTGATGTCCTTTGCATTAGCAAATCCTGCATCATAACCATCTGAAACCAACCTCATTAGTGATGCCTTTAGGACGCCATTCTCATGAGGCGGGGGTGTCCGAAAGTCTCAGCTTCCTCTCCTTTGCGGACCTGTGTCCCCCATAGGCGTGCAGCGCCGCGGTTCAGATGTTGACCCTTGGAGCTAGAGCCTCCGATCTTGAAAGTTGAAAACACGCATGCCGATGCCCAGAACGCCGAAGGCGAAGGCCGCCGCGACGGGCCGAGATAAGCGAGATCCCAGCCGATTTGAGCCCCGCAACGAACCTGTTGTGGCCGAGGGCGTCGGCGAGCCGCATTCGTGGCTAAAGGAACACGCGCAGCTTGCCTGGCGCGAAATCGCCGCGGAAATTCCGTGGCTTAATCATTCACATAGAGGCCATCTCGCAATCGCGGCTCAGATCCGCGGCCGGATGATGGCTGGCGACGACTGCGGAGTGCAAGCGCTCAACTTGCTTCGCCAGTGTTACGGGCAAATGGGCGCGACACCGGCCGATGCGTCGAAAGCCGGAGCGCAGCCAGATGGCGAAACCGAAGACCCTGCGGAAAAGTACTTCCGCGGACGCTAGCCCAGATATCATTGACCCATCGTACCCGACGGGTCCGGTTGATGAATATGCAGAGGCCGTCATCAATGGCGCAATCGTTGCCGGACCGCATGTCCGGAATGCTTGCCGTCGTCACCGCGACGATCGTCTCAAGGGGCATGAACGTGGCCTCCGGTTCAATCTCAGCGCGGCGCTGGATAAGATCGGGTTCTTCGAGGACGTTTTGAAGCTGAATGGCGGTCAGTTCGAAGGCCGACCATTCATTCTGCATATCTCACAGAAGTTCAAAGTCGGATCACTATTCGGCTGGGAGAAAGTCACACCTGAAGGTGATTGGCTCCGTAGATTTCGCCGGTATTACGGCGAAGAAGGAAAAGGCAACGGCAAGTCTCCGTTCGCAGGCGGCATCGGCCTTATTGGCATGATGTACGATAGCGAGGAGCGCGCCGAGATTTACGCAGCCGGAAAGGACAAGGCGCAAGCCATGGTCCTGTTTCGCGATGCTGTCGCAATGGTTGATCAATCGCCAGCTCTTGCCAGGCGTATTACGAAGTCTGGCGGAAACCCCGTCTGGAACTTGGCCGACCTGAAGACTGGTTCGTTCTTTCGCCCGATTTCGCGCGAGGGCGCAAGCTCTGGCCCGCGCCCATACGTCGCCCTTTGCGACGAGTTGCACGAGCACCCGAACGGCGATGTCGTTGAAATGCTCGAGCGCGGCTTCAAGTTCCGCCGATCGCCACTGTTGCTGATGATCACGAACTCAGGTTCTGACCGCAACAGTATCTGCTGGGATGAGCATCAGCACGCTATCAAGGTAGCGGCCGGCACGCAGACCCCTGACGAAGATTTTACCTACGTGGGCGAGGTGTGGGAAGGCAGCGACGACACGTTTAGCTACGTCTGCGCGCTCGATAAAGATGACGACCCGCTCACGGATCCAACTTGCTGGATCAAGGCAAATCCGCTGCTGGGCGTCATTCTGAAATACGAATATCTGGAAGGCGTCGTAGCGCAGGCAAAGGACATTCCTTCAAAGCGCAACGGTATCTTGCGTCTGCACTTCTGTGTCTGGACCGAGTCCGACACGTCTTGGATTCCGCGGCCGTTGCTTGAAAAAGTGATGGCCGACTTCGATCCTTACGTCGAGCATAAGGGCAAGACGATTACTGCGGCAGGTCTCGACTTGTCTGGTTCGAAGGATTTGACCGCCGCGGCCTTCATCATTGAGACGGGCACCAAACGCGTTGTCCGGACAGATGGTGAAGAGGTTGACCTACCCACTTACGATTTGTGGATCGAGGCTTTCACGCCGCGTGACACGATGGATGAGCGGTCCAAGGTCGATCACGTGCCTTACCGGCTTTGGAACGAGACGTTCCACAAGGACGCGGCAGGCAACGATACCGCGCAGCCTTACATCAACGCTCCGGAGGGCGCTCGTGTACGATATGATCACGTGGCTGCGCTGTTCGCTCGCATCAACGCGGAGCACGGCATTGGCGTTCTAGCTTTCGACCGCTACGCCTTCGACAAGTTCGAAACGGAGTTGGACGACTACGGCGTCGACATCAAGACCGTAGCGCACCCGCAGGGCGGCAAGCGCCGTGCAAAGCCTGACGAGAAGAAGGTCGAGGCAGCGAAGGCTGCCGGCCTTGAGGCTCCGTTGGGGTTGTGGATGCCGGGCAGCGTTGCGGCGCTGGAGACGCTGGTTCTTGAGGGCCGCATTCGCTTGCGTCGCTCTCCCGTCCTGCTTGGCGCCCTCATGGGGGTCCATGTGGAGACGGATCCGCTGATGGGTAATCAGTGGTTCAGCAAGAAGAAATCAACGGTGAGGATTGACCCTGCCGTGGCCGCCGCAATGGCGGTGGGCGCTGCTGTCGATGGCGAGGCCGCGCCAAAGGCCGACATCGGCGACTTCATCAACAACATGGTAATGGTGATCTAATGGGCATCTTCGAGAGATGGCGCGGAGTGCCTATAAAGCTCACGGATGGCGAGTTCTGGCGCGGTTTTTTCGGGCTAGGCACGACGTCTGGCGAGACAGTGACGATTGAAACGGCCCTACAGCTTGACGCTGTATGGGCCTGCGTCAACCTTATCCGGAATGCATTCATCATGCTGCCCTGCCTTGTCTACAAGGCGGACGGCGTGACGGTCGATACGGAATCTGAACTCTACAGCCTGTTGCACGACATGCCCAACATGGACGACACCGCGTCGGACTTCTGGGCAATGGTGGCGCTTTGCCTGTGCCTAGACGGGAATTTCTTCGCCGAGAAGAAGATGATCGGGGCGCGGCTTGTGGCTCTCAACCCGCTGCCTCCATTGAAGGTTGGCGTCTGCCGCGATAAGCGCAACACGCGTTACTACGAGGTAACGGAAGACGGCAAGAAGCGCCGCATTCCCGAAGACAAGATGTTTCACGTCCGTGGCGCGGTCTTGCCGGGTTGCGATCGCGGCATGTCTCCGATCGGTGTGGTGCGTAACGCAGTCGGCAATGCGCTGGCGGGCGAACGTGTCGCGGGCAAGATGTTCGCGAACGGATTTCAGGTCGCGGGCGTTCTTTCGTCTGACCAGATCCTCAAGCCGGAGCAGCGCAAGCAGCTTGGTGACGTGCTTGGCCAGTTCGCGGGGTCTGACCGCGCAGGCAAGATCGCCGTTCTCGAGGCTGGCCTAAAATATCAGCAGCTGACGATTGATCCAAAAGACGCCCAGATGCTGGAGACGCGCCAGTACAGTGTCGAGCAAATCTGCCGCATCTTCGGCGTCCCGCCCGTGATGATTGGCCATGCGGCCAACGGCACGACGACGTGGGGCAGCGGGATTGAGCAGTTGATCCTGCAGTTTACGAAGACTTGCCTTGGTCCGATGGTGCGCAGCATCGAATCCGCCATCTATCGCGACTTGTTGACCAGCGAAACGCGCAAGAAAGCGAAGATTCGGTTTGGACTCGAGGGCCTCCTTCGCGGTGATAGCACGGCGCGAGCCGACTTCGTCTCTAAGATGATCCAGTCTGGCGTTTACACCGTCAACGAGGGCCGAGCCTACGAGAACAAAGCCCCGGTAAAAGGCGGCGACCTTTCCATCGTCAATGGCGCAATGACGCCGCTGGATATGCTCGGTCATAACGGCGGCCCGCCGCTGAACGATACCAACAAGCAAGGCGGGAGCGGCGGCAATGTCTGAATATCATCTCTACAAGGTCACCGGCTTCAAGCCGGGCGGTTGGGCTAAGGCTACGCAAGTTGAAATTGCAGCAGCGAGCGCAGAATCGGCTGAATCCATTATTCGCGGCATGCTCTTGCGGCACGGCGACGATGATCGTGTGCCGCTAACCATCCGCGCGTCGGCTTAACGAGCCCGAACCGCCCGCAGCACGCGCTGCATAAGGACAAATCATGAAATTTGAACACCTGATTTCGGCCTTTCTGGCCGAACCCTGGGCGATTCAGCGCGAAAAACTGGGTGTTTTGGCCGATGTTTTGGTCGCGCGAGCCGAGGGTGATAAGCTGTTTTCGACTGAGTTCGCGGCAGCCGTCGATGACGCTCGCGCCGCGGAAATCGCTCAAACCGACGGAAAAGTCGCGATTATCCCCGTTTACGGCGTTTTGGCGCAGAAAATGGACATGCTTTCCGCCATGAGCGGTGGGTCGTCCTATGCCGGCATCAAAAAGGCGCTGTATTCGGCGCTGTCCAACGAGGACGTGAAGGCTGTCGTGCTGGACGTTGACAGCCCCGGCGGCACTGTGCCCGGCACGGAAGAACTCGCGACGGAAATTCGCAAACTTCGTGGTGGCGAGAAGCCGATTATCGCGCAGGTCAACAGCCTTGCGGCAAGCGCAGCCTACTGGGTAGCGTCTGCGGCCGACGAGATTGTGGTCACGCCGTCTGGTCGTGCCGGTTCGATCGGCGTTTACACAGCGCATGATGATGTTTCGGCCGCCCTTCAACAGCGAGGCATCAAGCGCACGTACATTTCCTCGACGCCAGAAAAGGTCGAGGGGAATGAGACCGGGCCGCTGAGCAAGGAGACGCTTGCTTATATCAAGGCTGGCGTCGATCGCTCCTACAACAAGTTTTTGTTAGCCGTCGCCGAAGGGCGCGGCGTCGCACTCAGCAAGGTTCAAGACAATTACGGCCGTGGCAGGGTCTTCTATTCGGAAGAGCTCCTAGACCGCGGCATGGTCGATCGTGTTGCCACGCTGGACGAAACACTAGAGCGCTTTGGTGCTGAAACGCAGCCGGCATATGTGCGGCGCGTGAAGGCGAACAACCAGGCGCGCGCAGAGTCGGCTTCGCTGCTTGCTGCAAAGATGGCTGCAGGTGAGCCGATTACGAAACGTGAGTTTGAAAACGGCCTCAAGGGTCTTGTTGGCTTTTCGAACTCAGAGGCAGAGCGGGCCGCTCGGCTCTACCTCAGAGAAGATCAGGGGGCTCCTGATGACGAGACGGATGCAGCTGCTTTGGCAGCCCTAGACCGGCTGTTGGCCGAAGCAAAAACACCATTCATCAAACGATAGGAGCCTTTTATGGCAGAACTAGCAGAAAAGATTGGCGAGCTCAGCGCTTCGCTTGCCTCCATCAAGGACCAGGTCGGCAATCTTGCGACCGACTTCACGTCGAAGCTCGAAAAGAACGGCACGGTGTCCGCTGAGCTGAAGGACAAGACCGACAAGGCACTTTCCGAACTTGGCGCCATGACTACCCGCCTTGGCGATCTGGAAAAGCACGCTGCACGCGAACGCGAATTCGGCGAAGACGAGCAGAAGTCGCTCGGCGACATCGTGGTTGATTCCGATGCATTCAAATCTGGCGAAATGACCAGCTCGACGCGCGGCAAGATGAACATTCGCGCAGATCGCGCCGCCATTACCACCGCGGACGGTACTGTCGGCGCCGGTCGCTCCAATGGCACTTCGCTGGTGCCAGGACAGCGTGTTCCGGGCATCGTTGCGCCGCCAAACCGTCGCATGACGATCCGCGATCTTCTGATGCCCGGCCAGACCAGTTCGAACAACATCGAATATGTCAAGGAAACGGGCTTCACCAATAACGCTGCTCCGGTCGCCGAGACAAATTCCAAGCCTTATAGCGATATCACGTTCAACATGGCGAACGCTCCGGTTCGCACGATTGCGCACCTGTTCAAGGCTTCTCGCCAGATCCTTGACGACGCAGCCGCCCTGAAGAGCTATATCGATGGCCGCGCTCGCTACGGTCTGCAGTTCAAGGAAGAAGCGCAACTTCTCAAGGGCGACGGCACTGGCCAGAACATCCTCGGCGTGCAGCCTCAGGCAACTGCTTTTGCGCCGGCCTTCGTTCCGCAGGATGCGACCCCGATTGACCGGCTGCGGCTAGCCATGCTGCAGGTTGTTCTGGCTGAATTTCCGGCAACCGGTTTTGTCCTTAATCCGATCGACTGGGCAACCATCGAACTGACTAAGGACAATGAGGGGCGCTACATCATCGCGAACCCACAGAACGGCACGTCTCCTCGACTGTGGAATCTTCCGATTGTTGAAACGCAGTCCCAGACACTCGGTACGTTCCTGACAGGCGCCTTTTCCATGGCCGCACAGATTTTCGATCGAATGGAAATCGAAGTACTTCTGTCGACAGAGAACGTCGATGATTTCGAGCGGAATCTTGCAAGTATTCGCGCCGAGCAGCGCTTGGGTCTTGCAGTATATCGTCCGGAAGCTTTCGTAACGGGCTCCGTTTCTGCTTAAGCCTTAAGGGGCGTCTTCGGGCGCCCCATTCCAACCATTAGGAGGGCTTCATGGCCTACGACAAGACGAAAGACCCATCCACGGGCAACCCATACACTTCCAGTCGCCGCAAGGCCGCTCGCCACCCCAAGGGCGTGACGGTTGTGGCCAGCGACACGGTCGACCTAGCCGCATATGCGGCTGGACTGGTCGTCATTACCGCCGGCAACATCAAGTACCTTCCGTCGCAGAACGCTGACGCTGATACGATCACCGTCACGGCTGCTCCGGTCGGCTTCATCATCCCGCATCAGGTTCGCCGTGTGTTCGCAACCGGCACGACCGGTGCTGTCGCAACGCTGGATGGCTGACATGGCCGTGAAAAAAGAAGAAAGCGCTTTAAAGACGCCTGAGAAGGCACCCGAAAAGGCGGCGGTATCTGCCATCAAGTCGGCTGAGGTCGGCTACACGGAAAAGCCGCTGATGTCGACGTCGGACGCCAAGCCAGCCGAAGCCAAGACCGATGACGCAAGCAGGGTTCTGGTCAAGGCTGTTCGCAGTTTTGCGGGCGTTGAAGGCGATAAGGGGCCGGCCAGCGAGCCGTTTTCGGTCAGCCGTCAGCGCTATGCCGACCTGAAGGCCAACGGCCTCGTTGAACTGGTTGAAGAATAGCCCAAAGGGCGGGACGGTGGCTTATGGCGCTGGTTGATATTGAGCTCGCGCGCAAGCATTTGCGCATTGACGCCGAAGAGGACGATGGTGAGGTGGATGTATACCTCGCGGCAGCAGAATCCGCGGTACTCGATTACTTAGATCGCCCGGTTTTGCCGGCCAACTCGATGATCCCAGATCCCGATACGGTTGGGCACACCATGATTGTGACGCCGCCAATCGTGGCGGCAATCTTGCTTGTCCTTGCAAGCCTATATGAGACCCGCGTGCCGCAAGAAGAAGGCGCTGGCGAAGCAACTCTACAGCCGACAGTGCGGCGGTTACTCGCGCCTTGGCGCGTCTGGCGACCCACAGTGATTAGCTGCGATCCTGAAGAGAGAACGTGATGGCACGTGTAAAATTTACCGATGACTTTGATTACAGGCCAACAGCGAATGTGACCTATGCTTATCTCGCCAACACGGAGCACACTGTGAAACGCGAATGCGCCGATCAGGCTATCGCGGTCGGGAAGGCGCACGAGATCAAGGGCTCGGCGGCACCGGAAAGCGAGGCCGAAGATGGCGACGAAGCGCTCAGCGAGTGATATCTTCCATCGTGTAGCTTTTGACCAGCGCGCCGTGGCTGACCGTGGCGACGGTGTAGAGGTCGAGGATTGGCAGGAGCGCGTTTCCGTTCATGCTGGCTACATTCACCTCCGCGGCGGAGAAAGCGTGCAGGCGGCCCGTCTAGCGGGCAAGCATACGCAGGTGATCTTCGTTCGCGCATCCCAACATACGAAAGCTATCAAGACGGACTGGCGCGTTCGTGACGTCCGTACAGGTCAGGTGTTCAACATCCTTGAGGCGGTGCCGACCGAAGACCGCCGGTGGATCGATTTCACGTGTCAGAGCGGAGTTAACCCCGGATGACAAAGATCCTTAACCTCGCACGGCTTGATCAGAAGCTTAAGCGCCTACCATCTGCAACTAAGGATACGATCCGGGCAGCCATGGAAGGGCAGGCGCAGGTCATCGTCGACTTGGCTAAAAGTTTGGTGCCTTCAGACAGCGGGGCGCTTCGGGAGAGCATCGGCTTCACCTGGGGTAAGGCTCCAAAAGGCTCCATGGTTATGGGCGCAGTCAAGAGTAAGCTTGCCGACGATCTGACGCTGACAATCTACGCCGGCAACGATGAGGCGTATTATGCCCGATGGATCGAGTTCGGCACGGCACAGCATATTAACGGCGGTCTTTTTGCGGGCTCCAAGCATCCCGGCACGAATGCGCAACCGTTCTTCTACCCTGCCTTCCGTGCCAATCGAAAAGGCGTCAAGCGCGAAATCCGCAAGGCTGTACGGAACGCGGCAAAACAGGCGGTGCGGACGTGAGCGAAGATGCAGGGCACGAAATACAGGTGGCTATCGTCACCGCGCTGAAAGCGGACTCCGATGTCGCGGCCATGACAGGTGGCCGTGTATATGACCGCGTGCCTGCGAATGCCGAGTACCCGTACATTTCGTTCGGCCCAGAGCAGGACATCCCAGAAGATGCGGACTGCATTGAGGCCTCCGAAATCATATTGCAAATCGACGTTTGGTCGCAAGACCCTGGCTTCCGTGAAGCCCGGCGCGTTGGCAAGGCCGTCAAGCGTGCACTGACAGAAGATGCGATCACGCTGGCAGACAATGCCCTCGTTTATTTCGAATACGACGGGCGCCGTGTGCTGCGCGATCCCGACGGCAACACCTCACACGTCGTTTTGACCTTTCGGGCAGGCGTCGAGCACCACTGAATCCATCACAACCGGCATATCGCCGAACCTGCTGAAGTCGGCGGGCATCTTTTCGCGCGATCAAAAGGATTACGCATTATGGCAGAAGCAACAACCATCAAGGGCGGCAAGGTCAAGGTACAGCTTGGCAACTCTGCGCAGCCGATTGTTTACACGGCCCCCTGCGGCTTCACGCAGCGCTCGGTTTCTATCAACAAATCGCTCGAAGAGGTTTCGATCCCGGACTGCGAAGATCCTGATGCCATGAACTGGCTCGGAAGGGACGCGACGTCGCTCTCGATGACCGTTGGCGGCGAGGGTGTTCTCGCAGTTGAGAGCGTCGACACATGGATGACCGCTCTTGACAGTGAGAACTCCGTGCCTGTGAAGGTGATTTGGGAGTTTCCCGCGAAGGTCATCACCTGGACCGGCAAAATGCACATTGAAAGTTTCGAGGTCGGCGCCGAAGACAAGAAACGCGTGACTGCCACGGTCTCCATGCAGAGCGATGGCAAGATGGTCCGGACGAGCGTCTAACGATGCGGGACGCGCAAATCACGTTGACCTGGGCGGATGGCGATTACGTCTTTCGCCTAGGGTGGGGTGAGCTTGAGCTGCTGCAGGAGGCCTGCAACGCCGGCCCCTACGTCATCCTCGATCGGCTCAACGACAAAACATTCCGCATTGGCGACATCTCGCACGTTCTCCGACTCGGCCTTATCGGTGGCGGCTTGCCACCTACCGACGCGCTTAGATTGGTTCGCGCTTACGTTGAAAACCGCGTGCCGTCTGAGAATGTAATCTTTGCCCAGGCAGTACTTTCTGCCGGTTGCGTTGGTGCGCCGGAGGAGAAGCTGGGGGAGACAGACGCGCCAAGCCCGGACGAAAGCTTGACGATCTCCCCGACGGAAAGCTGAGGTTTGGCGCAATCTACGGAAATGGCGCGGCCATGGGGTTCACGCCCCAAGAGGTCCGCGCCATGTCCATGTGGCAGTACATGGCCGCCATTGACGGCTACATCACTGCGAACAGCCCCGATGAGAAGGGACTAACTGCCGGTGAAACGGACGATCTCTGGGACTTCATCCAGTCATAGCCGCTCTACTGCTTTCGAGGAAGATCTCCAGCCGATATCATTTTGAGGGTCCTGTCGAAGCATTGCTCAAGCGACATTTCGGGCTCTAGGCATGCATAGCAATAGAAGCTTTCAAAAACAGATGACCCATTATCCGGGTCGCCGCCTTTGGGTCCAGCGTAGAACCGCTTGAAACCTGTATAAGCGCCGAAGGCGTTTTTGGCGTTTACAAGTCCGCACCACATAGTTGCCGTGCCCGCAGGGTTGTCTTGTTTTCGCTCGCGCTTGCAGACGTCTGCAAATCTGGCGCTATCACTATCAAGAAGTTCTAGCTTCAGCTTCTCTCTGATGCCTGCCAGATCCTCATCTGGTGCAGGCATGCATTGTGCTGCGTGAACTACTGTAGTTGACCCGAGCATCATAAGCGCAACCCACAGAATCCTCATAAATTTTCCCCTTTAAGGTCAACTATGGCAACCGATGTTGAAAAACTCGTCGTGCAGCTTTCTGCCGATATCAAGCAATATCAGCGGGAAATGCAACGCGCGCAAGGTGTAACGAACACCCAAGCTCGCGCAATCGAAAATCGATATAAGGCCATGGATAAGCGCCTGGCTGCGACTGGGCAAAGTGCGGCTCGCGGACTGATTGCTCCGCTAACCGGCGTAGCTGCGGCGCTGTCAGTGCAGGAAGTCCTGAAGTATGCCGATGCTTGGACGTCGGCTAAGAACAGCCTCGCGGTTTCTGGCGTCGTCGGCTCGTCTCAGGTCAAGGTACTTGATGACCTTTATGATAGTGCGCAGCGAAATGCCGCGCCGATCGGGGCTCTCGCAGATCTATACGGCAAGGCGTCGCAATCTCAAGTGGAGCTTGGCGCGTCATCTCAGGATCTGACTCGGTTTGCCGACGGCGTCGCTGTCGCGCTCCGCGTGTCTGGCAAGTCGGCAACAGAAAGCGCTGGTGCGCTGGGCCAGCTTGGGCAGCTGCTCGGATCGACACGCGTTCAGGCTGAAGAATTCAACAGCATCATCGATGGCGCGCGCCCGATTCTTATCGCCGTTGCCAATGGCATGGACAAGGCTGGAGGTTCTGTCTCCAAGCTCAAACAGCTTGTGAATGACGGGGCCGTCACCAACAAAGAGTTTTTCGACAGCTTTCTACGAGGCCTCCCAACGATCCAGTCGATGGCGGCGAATGCCACGCAAACGATCGACCAAGGCATGACGAAGGTAAACAACGCCTTCACGAAATACATCGGCTCCCAGGATCAGAGCCTTGGCGCCACGCAGATGTTGTCTAATGGCCTCAATGCGCTGGCGGATGACTTCGACAGCGTTGCGGATACTGCACTGCAGTTGGCGACAATCATCTCCGCAGCTCTGGTCGGGCGCGCCATCGCCGGTATGATCGTTAAGGCTGGCCTTGGCGTAAAAGCCATCACGCAGCTTGTTGCGGCATTTAAAGCCGCTCGCACAGCCGGATCGGTCAGCCTTGCAATCGGCGGGATTGGTGCTGCGGCGGGGCCGCTTGGCGCAATCGTCGGAGTGGCGGCTGCGGGTGCTCTCACATACTTCGCCTCAGAAGCGGCCGAGGCTTCGGAGCGGTCTTTGCGCCTGAAGGCGGAAATGGAAGAGCTCGGTTATTCGTCCAGCGCGCTTGCTCCAAAGGTTGATGCAGCAGCTACGGCCCTCGACAAACTGGCCCCGGAAGCTCTGCAGAAACGGTTGGAAGATCTCAACGCCGAGCTGGACGACATGCAGGGCCGAAGCCTCATGAACTCTCTCGGGTTTGGAGGCGAGGAGACACTTGGCGACATCAAGGCGACAATCAATGCCCTTTCACGAGGTCGCTCTTCAAACCAGAGCGCGGCGAGAGAACTAAAGGATATCGTAAAACAGGCTGAAGCCGGCAGCCTGTCGATTGACGATATTCGTGAGCGTTTGGATGCGCTGGCTCTCACGCAGCCTGGAAAGCCGATCAATGACCTGATCGCCAAATTACGCGAAGCAATCCCTTATATGAAGGGCCTGCGAATCGAGGCGAAGAACACTGCTGACCAGATAGCGAGAACCGCGAAAGGCCCTATCGCGGTCATCAGCGAAGGATACGGTGCCCAGGCAAGCGCTTTCAAATCTGAGCGTGACAAAAGCATGGCTGCAGCGAATTCGTTCATTGATCAGCGTGAGGCCGATGCCAAGCGGACGGCGGCTGAAAAAGAACTCGACGCTCGCACCGAGGAGATCATTAAGGCCGCCGAGAAGGTTGGAACGTCGATCGACAAGGCGGCTGCCGTCGTTCTCGCCAAGGCCGAAATCGCTAACGAAAGGGTGAGTGCCCAGCAATCAAAGTCCGTGTCATCTTCTTTTGACGTCATCAAGGGATATGAGGGCTTCAGCGCCAAGCCTTACTGGGACGTGAACGCTCTGCGCGCCGGCTACGGCTCTGACACGGTTACGCTTGACGACGGCTCTGTCCGCAAGGTGACGGACGGCATCACCGTGACGCTCGCTGGTGCCACGCGCGATCTGGAGCGGCGCATTGCCGATTTTCAGAAGGGCATCGAGGGGAAGATTGGCGCCGACACGTTCCGCTCGATGGACGAAGGTCAACAGGCTGCGCTGACGTCGATCGCCTATAACTATGGCAGCCTGCCGGATCGTATCGTTGCGGCAATCAAGTCGGGCGACGCTGGAACGGTCTATAGCGCCATCAAGGGCCTTGGCAGCGACAATGGCGGCATCAACCGCGACCGTCGTAACGGCGAAGCGGAGATGTACCTGAAGGGCGCTCCGACCGGTGTGCAGACGCGCGTAGAGGCGCAGGGAAACTTCGAGCAGACCCTGAAGGATCAGCGGGCCTATGTCGAAGCCTTGAAGGCGGAGACCGGCATCCGCGCGTCTCTCGCTCCGCTTGTCGATGACTACGGGCAAAAGCTCTCGACTTTCCAGGCAGCGCAGCAACTGTTTACAGACGCGCAGCGTGAGGGCATTGCCGCCGGCAAGGAACTGACCAGCGTTCAGCAGCTCCTCAACGGCGATCTGTCCACCTTGTCGCCCGTCGCACGAGACCAAGCGCTGGCCATGCGCGCACTTGCAGAAGAGACTGGCAAGGCGGAAGCCGCTGGCCAGCAGCTGCAGGTGTCGCAGGGTGAGTTGCAGGATAAGCTTGAGGGCGTTTCCGAATTCAGCAAGGATCTGCTTGGCGGCTTCATTCGCGACCTTCGCGATGGGAAATCGGCCGGCGAAGCGTTCGCCAGTGTGCTCGAAAAGATCGGGGATCGTCTGCTCAACAGCGTTCTTGACTCTCTGTTTCAGGTCAACGCGGCCGGTGGCGGCGGTGCAGGTATCTTTGGGAAGTTCCTCGGATCAATTTTCGGTGGCGGTGGAGCGGCGCCAGTTAAAGCCGCCCGCGGGGGCCGCGTGTCAGGCCCCGGCACATCTACGAGCGACAGCATCCCGGCCCAACTTTCTGACGGCGAATTTGTCGTCAACGCCGCTGCAACCAAGCAAAATCGTCGCTTGCTTGAGGCTGTGAACGCTGGCCGCGGTATTCGGCTCGCAAAGGGCGGGGCGGCAGATGGCAGATCAATGTCAGCCCCGCTCATGCCGGATCTTCCGAAGTCTGGAAGCATCTCCTCCGTAAACGTACCGATCAGCATCCCGATCGACGCTCGAGGTGCGGACAAGGAGGGGCTTGCTCGCGTTGAACGACAGATCGCAACGCTGAAGGCAGAGCTTCCGGCTCGCACCATTGATGCCGTCCGGAAAGCAAGGAAGAGAGGGGAAAAAGTCTAATGGCGATTGCAGCTGTGCGCGACATACTTGCGGACTTCCCAGGGTGGAATACCGATTTTGAGTTGGTTTTTCGCCAAGAACGAAGCGGGAAAACGGGCGGCAAGATTATCGTCAAGGATTTCGGCCGCCCCCTCTGGCGCGCGTCGTATGAAACCACGGCTCTATCGCCAAACATGCTGGACCGCTGGCGCGCAATCCTCGACTCGCTCGACGGTGGATCGCTTGCGTTCCCCGGCTACAGTCTCTCCCGCGTTTATCCGATCGCCTACCCAAACGGGTCTTGGTCGGGCGTTTCCTTCACGGGAAATGCCCAGGTCGCAAACGTCGGGGCGAATAACAAGTCGGTCGGCCTCAGTGGACTGCCGGCAGGGTTCAAGGTCAGTACGGGCGATATGATCCGGCTCGGCGTCGACAAGCTTTATCGCGTCATGGAGGACGCGGTGGCGGGCTCAAATGGCCAGACGCCAGCGTTCGAAGTGAGGCCGCACCTTTTCCCCGGAACTGCGCCTGGCTTTCCAGCGCTGCTTGTCCGGCCCTCTACTCCCATGAAGATCGTACCTGACACTATCAAATCGGCAGCGTCTCTTAACAATGGCCGCGGCACGATTTCATTTCAAGCAATGGAGGCGTGAATGGCGCTTGCGCTTTCGCCAGCAGCACGTGCGGCCTTGTCGGCTGGCACAATCGTTGCTCGAGATTTTCTTTGGATTGTTGCGCGGAACCGCACAACTGGCGCTGCGGAGCCGGTTGGCTTTTGGTCAGACGCGGGTAATGTTACCGCCGATGTAATTGACCCCGATACGGGGCTTGCCGTAAATCGCGCGTTCTACGGCGCCGGCGGCCTGATTTCCATCAGCGACATTCCGCTCGTCTCGAACCTGACGGCCCAGAATGTCACGATCGAGATGTCGCAGCTAGTTGATCTCGTAAACCAGTCCGTGCGGCAGTATGACTGCAAGCAGGCCCGCGTGGAGATCCATCGCGGCTTGTTCTCACCTGATACCCGTCTGCTGATCGAGCCCGCGCATTGTCGCTTTGTCGGGTTCGTTGACGTTATCGATATTGATACGCCGAAAGAGGGTGAAGAGGGCAGCGTCATGCTGACCTGCGCCAGCTTTACGCAGGAACTGCAACGCTCGAACCCGGATATGCGCAGCCACGAAAGCCAGATCCTTCGCAGCCCGACCGATAACTTCCTGCAGGATGCTGCAACAGTCGGCGACTGGGAACACTTCTGGGGCCGCAAGACGGGCAAGGTAGTCGAGAAAAAGGCCGCTCCGCTCAAGGGCAAGACAGCCAGCCTCTGACATTCCGACACTGAGGAAACCGCCATGACCGTTCGCTTCGCGACTGCGGCCGATCGCCTGCGCGTTGTCGCATTGCTGCGCAACAGTCATCAGGCTGCCGGCTTCACATTCCCATTTCATCCGGCCTACGCCGTTAATCTCTTTCTCGGTCATTCCGGCCGCGACAACGCTTGCTGCATCGTCCTAGAGCAGGACGGCAGAGCGCAGGGGGTGTTGATGGCTCAGTCCTTCCAGCATCCTTTCGGTGCCGGCTTGTGGGCTAAGGAAACGGTCTGGTGGATCGAGCCCGACCATAGAGGGGGATCCGGCCTGCGCATGCTGGCTGCTTACGAAGATTGGGCGCGCGATCTCGGCTGCGTGTCTATCGGCATGGCTTCCTTAGCAAGCAACGACGTTGGCGGCCTTTATCGGCGCTTCGGATACGTGCCGGCCGAAACTCATTTCATCAAGACGCTCTAGTTAGTCTGGATATCTCATGGCATTATTTACGGCAATTGCAGCCGCTTGGACTGCAGTCACGACGTTCGTTGGGACGTTGGGTGTGCTCGGCTCTCTTGTCCTTAGGACGGCCGTCGGTCTTGGCGTGAGCCTGCTTGCGCAGAAGCTGCAGGACAAGCCAGAAGCTCCGACGTTCTCAATCCAAGGCAAGATGAACACGGGCGAAGACGTTCCGCGATCGTTCGTTCTCGGCTATGCGGCGACGGCTGGCTCACTGGTCTATTCGAACGAATGGGGCACGCTCAACAAGACTCCGAACGCCTACCATGTGCAAGTCATTGCGCTTTCGGATCTGCCTGTCGACAGCCTTGCTGAGGTGTTCGTAAACGGCGAACTGGTCACACTTATCCGCGACGAGCCGCACCCGGATCGCGGTTTCCCCGTCCTCGAATATCGCGATGATAACGGGAACGTTCACGACTACCTCTGGATTAAGTTCTACGACGGCACGCAGACGACCGCAGACCCCTATCTGGTTACTTGCTTCGGCGATCTGGAAGAGCGGAAATATGAGAGCACGCGCGTAGGCACCGGCATGGCTTACGCGATCTGCACGGCTCGCGTTGAGGAGAAGCTGTTTACTGGCTTCCCAGAATACAAGTTCGCGCTCAATGGCCTGAAGCTTTACGATCCGTCGAAGGATTCGACCGTCGGCGGCACAGGAACGCAGCGTGAGAATAACCCTTCGACATGGGCTGTCAGCCACAATCCTGTCGTTCAGACGCGCGCGCTCTTTCGCGGCATCACGTTTCAGGGGAAGTGGTTTTACGGCCTACAGAATCTTCCGGCTGCGCGTTTGCCGGCCGATGCTTGGATTAAGCAGATCCGGAAAGCCGACGTTAGCAACGACTCGACAGGCAACCAGCCGATCTATCGAGCCGGCGGCGAGATCCAGATCAGCGCGGCGGTATCGGATGCCGTTGCTGAGCTGATGACCAGTTGCCAGGGCAGGATCTCGGAAACAGGTGGATTCTACAAGCCGCATATCGGCGTGTACGATGAGCCCGTTGCTACGATCACCGACGCGGATATCCTGTCCTCCGAAGAGCAGTCGTTCACGCCGTTCTTCGGCCTGGCTGACACCATCAACGGGGTGATCGGCAAGTATCCCGCCCCGAAAGAAGCCTGGAACCTCAAAGCGGCGCCGCCGATCTATCGCCCTGATTTCGAAGTCGAGGACGGCAATCGCCGCCTTATGACCGAGATCACGCTGACGTTCGTGCCGTATCCATCTCAGGTCCAGCGAATCCTGAATGCGGCCATCAAAGAGGCCCGGCGTGCTCGACGGACAACGTGCGTGCTGCCGCCGGATTTCTACGGCATCGAGGCTGGCGATGTCATTCTCGACACCTCGGATCGCAACGGTTTCCTCCAGAAGCGTTTCCGCGTTGATGGTGCTGTCGACAAAGCCAACCTCGACACGATTGTCGACCTTACCGAGATCGACCCGGCCGACTACAGCTACAACCACGACACGGATTACCGAGTGCCTGTCGATGGCGGGATCAAGGCCGTCACGCTGACAGCGCAGGCCATGGACGGTTGGAAGGTTTCGCCTTCCGAGATCGTTGATGCCAACGGCATCGGCCGACGCCCTGCCATCCTGGTAGAGACCGCTGATGAACTCGACGACGTCAGCAATGTCCGCGTCCGCGTCAGGCTCGCGGCGACGCAAGCCGTCGTTTTCGACAGCGATCAGTACAGATATGCCGCGCCCTACGCGTGGAAAATCTCCGAAGCGCTCCTGCCGGATACGGCTTACGAGGTCAGCGGGCTACTGATCCCGTTTTCGGGTCGCCCAACGCTGTGGTCGGACTGGCTTCCGGTCACGACACCCGATGTCCGCCTCACGCTCGACGACCTTGCGGCGCAGATCGCCGACAGCCTCAACACGCTGCAGGCTTGGATCAATGATGATGTCGCCGGTCAGGCGAGCGAAAACGCGGCGGCGCTGATTGCAGAGACGCAGGCGCGCATCGCAGCCGTGCAGGCGCAGGCCGAAGCGCTGGCGGCGGAAGCACAAGTCCGTGCCGCTGCCATTCAGGTGCAGGCGGTCGCACTGCAGGCCGAAACCGACGCTCGTGTGGCGGCCGTCCAGCAGCAGGCCGCAAATCTTACGGCCGAGGGGCAGACGCGTGCCCAAGCGGTGCAGGCACAGGCGACAGCGCTTTCGAATGAGCAGGACGAGCGGGTTGCCGGCGCGATCGAGGCTGCCGCGCGATACCGTGCATTCTCGGCCACGCTCGACGATCTGACGACGGCCATCGCTGCAATCGACTACAGCGCCTTTACGCGCGTCGAGCAGGTCCGCACGACACTGACAGCGAGCGTCGGCGCGGCTGTTGCCAGCTTCAATGAGCAGATCACCGCGGCCGCTGCGGCAAATGCCGCAATCGTCCAGCGCGTGACGACGCTGGAAGCAACCACGGTCGATCTCAACGCCAAGATCGTCACCGTCGATACGGCTCGCGCCAGCGATTACGAGGCTTTGTCCCAGCGCATGTCGTTGCTGTCGACCGGGACGGACAACCAGTTCGACCCGACGAAGCTTTGGCCTTTCGACGTCACGGTCGAAGGCTGGACCGGCAATGGTGCGCCGACAATTGCCGTCGGCTATCTGCGTCCGGCTGATCACGCGACCGATCCCTTTGTGGCGTCTCCAGTCGGCCTCGGGGTCAACTCAAACATCGCTCGGCAGGTGCGCGCGCGCATTCGTCGCGTGGGCGCTCCGGTCTGGGCGGGCGTCGTCTACTGGAAGACGGTCGGAGATCTTGACTGGACGGAGGCGCGGAGCCAGACGGTTCTGGAGCCGGCATTCGATCTAAACGGCATCGGCCTAATCACGGGACAGATGACGTGGACGGGCCTGATTGATCAGATACGGATTGACCTTTCGGCTGCGCAGTCTGCGACAGATTATTTCCTGATCGACTGGATTGCGATCGGCTCGCCGTCGCCGGGCGCCTCTCGCGCCGAGCTACTGACGGAACAGCAGGCACGGGCGTCTGGCGATGCGGCAAACGCTCAGCTGATCTCGACCTTGCAGACGACGCTGACCGGTGCCACGGGCGACCTGCAGGCGCTGTCGGCCGGCGTCAACGTCATCCGCACGGACGTCGCCAATCTGGAAGACGGTATCAACGCGCAGGGCGAAGTGCTGACGGCCTTGCAGACGACGGTCGCGGGCAAAGCCAACATTGACGCTGTCACCAGCCTGCAGACGCAGATCGAGGCGATCGGCCCGGCCGGCATCGTCAGCCACGGGGAGGCGATCACCGCGATCCGGAATGCGTTGCTGCCGATTGCAGCTGAGCAGCTTGACCAGGACTTCGCCAACTTCCTCGGTGCGCAGAATGGCCTCCAAGCCACAGCGGCCGCATCGCAGATCCTGACGACGCGCATTGAGGTTGGCGAGACCTCGCTCGATATCGTTGCGAAGGCCGTGACGCAGGTGCAGGCGGAGCTTCCGGGCAAGGCAAGCGCGCTGGGGGTCAACGCTCTGACGACCCGTGTCACGGCGACGGAGACCGCACTCGTTGCGCAATCGTCGCTGATCACGTCCGTGCAGGCAGCGCTCGACCAGAAAGCTGCGGCGTCCGCAGTCTCCACGCTCCAGACGACAGTCGCTCAGCAGGGCACCACGCTCACGTCGCAGAGCGGCGCCATCACGGCTTTGCAGTCGGACGTCGCCGGCAAGGCCAGTGCCGTCGCTGTATCGTCGCTCACGACGCGTGTTTCCGAAGCTGAGGGTGTCAACGCCTCTCAGGCAACGGCTATCACCAACCTCACGACAGGGCTCGCCGGCAAGGCAAGCACGGCGGCACTGTCTACGCTCGACACAAAGGTGACGGAACAGGCGGGCACGTTGTCTGCGCTTAGCTCGTCTCTGACGGCTGTGCAGGCGGATCTGAATGGAAAGGCCAGCGCAGGAGCGCTCAGCGCCCTGTCGTCCACGGTGTCCCAGCAGGGCGGCACAATCGCCTCTCAAGGCGATGCAATCACGTCTCTGACGAATTCGGTTGCCGACAAGGCGAGCGCCTCGGCCGTCTCCGCTCTTGCAACACGGATGAGCGCTGCGGAGGGAGTAAACTCATCGCAGGCGACCGCGATCACGAACCTGCAGACGACGGTCGCAGGCAAAGCCAATGCCAGCGCTCTGTCGAGCCTGGGTGCGACTGTGACCGAACAGGGCGGCACGCTGTCGTCTCACGGGTCAGCAATCACGGCTCTCCAGAGTGATGTTGCAGGCAAGGCGAGTGCTTCGGCCCTTTCGGCGCTGACGACGCGTGTCACGAACACGGAAAACGTCAACACTTCGCAGGGCAATGCGCTGACGAGCCTGCAAAACGATGTGGCGGGGAAAGCGTCGGCGTCTGCCGTCAGTGACTTGCAAACCTTCACCAACTATCTGCACGGGGTGGCTGGTGACCATGCCAGTCAGTTGACGTCGCAGGCCTCGCTGATCACGGCGTTGCGCGCTGATGTAAATGGCAAGGCGAGTGCCTCGGCTGTTTCCAGTCTCACAGCAACGGTCAATGAGCAGGGAGGCACGCTCAGCTCGCATACCAATTCACTGAATTACCTAAACACGGTTCTAGCAGGCAAGGCGGATGCTTCAGCGCTGTCGAGCCTCAGCACCAAGGTAACGGAGCAAGGCAATACCCTTTCCTCTCAGGGAAGCGCCTTGACCAGCGTGCAGGCGAGCCTGGGCGGGAAGGCGAACACGTCGGACGTCAACTCGGCTCTTGCCGGTAAGACCTCGGTCAGCACCACGAATGAGCTGATTGGCTACGTCAGCTATGTCGAGGGTGTGGTCGGCTCGCACGGGTCGGCAATCACCAGCCTGCAGAACGAAGTCGCCGGGAAGGCATCGGCGTCCGCCGTCAGCTCGCTGTCGTCGACCGTCACGCAGCAGGGCGGTCAGATCTCTGCACAGGCGTCGTCGCTGACCAACCTGACCACGAGCCTGAATGGCATCACGGCAAACGCTCGGCTGAAGGCGGAGGTCGTCAGCGGGCCGTCCGGCTTTGCCCGGATCGGGTTCCTTGCCTCAATCTCAAGCAACGGTCAGCCGCGGACGGCCGGGCTCTATTTCGATGTGCCGGTAGATGAGACGCAACCGACGAAGGTGATCGTCCAGGCCGGCCAATTCGCCGTCACTGATGGGACGAGCAAGACGGATTTCTTCTCTGTCCAGAATGGCCAGACGGTGATCACCGGCGCCTTCATTCCTGTCATCACGACGGATCGCATCATCTTCGGTGACAACTCAGTGCAAACATCAGCTTTGGCACAGGGTGCCGCCGTCGATTACTTTGACTTCGCCTCGGTCGATGCCGTGACGATGACCAATGCCTTTCAGGGGATCGGCGATATCGATGTCCCGATCACCGACAAAGATGCCGTCGAGGTGAAGGCGGATCTGCGCGCCAGGGCAACCACGCTCGTCAATGGCAAGGCGTTTCTGCAGATCGAGCTGCGCGAAAACAACGCGCCCGTAAAGGACACGGTCATCGAGTTCTCCGAGACCGGCATGACCAAGAATGCCGTGCTCTTCTACACCCGCCGCACCGGTAGCGGCGTCTTCAACTACAAAATCGTCGTGAAGAAATCGGCTGCAGGTGAGGACTTCTTCATCGGCCGCCGCGTGATCTCCGCGCCTGTTTTCAAGAAATCGCGATAGCGCAAAGGAGTATCAGATGAACCAGATGCAGATCGATCCGGTGGTGGAATTCCGGGAGCAGGACTCCCTGATCAGCTACTATCGCAATCGCAACCTGATCCTCGGCCAGCAGCTGCAGGAGGCGCTTGCGCGGATTGCGGCGATCGAGGCTGCCGCTGCGCCGACAGCTACCGAAGAACCGCCGGCCGTCGCCGGAAAGTCCCCGGCCCGCAAACCGTCGGCGAAGCCATCTTCGACAGAAGTTGCTGACGGGGAGGCGCGCTGATGGCTCTTCCCACAACCTACAACACCGGCACGGCCACGGTGAACGCGAATGCAGTCGCCGTCACGGGACAGGGCACGACCTGGCTGACAAGCGGGCTGCAGGCGGGCGACTTCTTCTGGGCTGCCGGTCTGTCGGCCCGCATCCTTTCCGTCAACAGCAACACGAGCCTGACGCTGGCCTATCCATGGCCGGGCGTGACGCGAACGGCCGATGTCTATGAAGTTCGGTTCACGCCGGAGGCGACGCGCGTTCTCGCCTCGACGCGCGCCGTGCTCGATGCGCTGGTGAACGGCGTGCTGTATGCGCTGGCAGCTTTGCCGACGGCCGCCGACAAGATCGCGTATTTCACCGGGGCCGGCACAGCTGCACTCACAAACTTCACGGCGCTGGCCCGGACGCTTCTGGCGGGCACCAGCACGGCCGCCATGCGTACCACGCTCGGCCTTGCGCCAATCGCGGCCTCAGGGGCCGCTGAAGATCTTACCGGAACTATTCAAAACGATCGTTTGCCGGTGCAGCTGAGGGCCGTCCTGTCGCCTCAGCAAATGGATGCCAACGCGATCGCCGCCACAGGTCGCTACTTCATGAGCAGCGGGGCTGCAAATACGCCAATCGCACGTTTTGGATGGCTCGATCACTATCATTACGACACCAACGCGCAGCGGCAAGTGTTCCAGCAGTATGACGGATTTTCATGCTGGCAGCGTGACCGGGCAAGTGGTGCTTGGGGGGTCTGGTATCGCATTTACAATGCGGAGTCAGAGCTCGACCTACGCTATGCGCAGGTAGCGGGGCCAGCCGTTGACCTCGGCCAAGCACTCGCTTCTGAAACTCGACGGTACAATTTGGCCTATCTCCGCCGCTTGGTTGTCGGCGGCCCGGTCGATACCGCGGCAGCACTGTTCATCAAAGGGGCAGCTGCGTCCAATAGGGAACTCTACTTCCAGACTGGATCAGAGACCCGATTCAAAGCCAGCGTCGACGCCACCGCAGAAGGCTCTGGAAATGCAGGCTCCGATTTCGCGATTGATCGCTATGCCAACGGCGGAAGTTATCTGGGTCGATCAATCGCGATCTCTCGCGCTTCCGGCGTCGTGTCGCTGGAGGCGCCCTTGAAACTCGCGTCATATACCGTCGCGACGCTCCCCTCTGCATCGGCCTTCAATGGCTGCACGCTTCGTCTCACCAACGGAAACGGCGGGCGAAACCTTGCCTCCTCGGACGGCACGAACTGGCGTTTCGCCGATGGCACGATCGTCTCCTGACCTCCATCAGAAAGGGCCATGACCATGGCATTTGAAGACAAGAAGATCCCGTACGAAATCCTCATCCGCTTCGACGACAACGGCACACCGAAAGGCGCCCACGTCCAGAAGCGCCGGCTCGTCACGATGGACGGAGAAATCCTGAAAGACGAGATCCTGTCGGCCGAGCCGCTGGCGCTCGAAGGCTTTCCTACCAGCGGTCTCATGACCTCGGCCACGCAGGCAGCGCTTGCCTCGGTCAACACGCTTAATGCGCAGATCGATCAGATGGCCGATACGATCGAGGGCAAGGATGCCGAGATCACCGAAGCCAATCGCCAGCGGGACGTAGCAGCATCTGCCGGCGCGACGCTGACGGCCGCAAACGCCCAGCTCAGCCAGCAGCTCGCGACCTATCAGGACGACGTCACCCGCCTGAATTCCGAAGTCGCCACACAGAAGGGCACGATCATGGCGCTGCAGGCGCAGATCGCGGCCATGCAGTCGTCCGCTTCTGCATCCGCTGAGACGCCCTCGGCCGAATAGCGCGTCGCTCTCACGGTCACCACGCCTCCGGGCAATCTCAAAGGACATCGTTATGAAGACCACCACGACGCTGGATCTCCAGCGCTGGCACTTAGACGTGCCTGGCAAACTCAGCGGTCGTATGACGGCGGAGCAGCGTAAAGCACGCGCTCGTGCGGTCTTGGCCAGAGCTCCCGCCGGTCGCGCGATATGGATAGGCGACGATGGCCTTTTTCGATCAGGGCATTCGGGTGATGTTGTGCAGATGCTTTGCGACTTGAGACTTTCTGCCTCTGCGTAGCGCGTGGGTACGGCTGACACACAATCACCACCACCTCAAGGAAATCGTTATGAAACACGCCACCTTCTTCGCGGGGGTGCGAACCTCTGCGCAACTTTTCGACGGGCGCCTGACAGCGGGGCAGGTCGCCGGTATGGAAGCTCTCTTGGAGGCATGGAAGGCTTCAAGCCTCACCGACCTGCGCTGGCTGGCATACATGCTAGCCACGGCCTTCCACGAGACAGGCCGGGCCATGCAGCCCGTTGTCGAGAACCTGAACTATTCGGCGGCCGGACTGCGCGCCACATTCCCGAAATACTTCTCGGCCGCTCAAGCCGCCTCCTACGCGCGCAAGCCGGAAAAGATCGCCAACCGTGCCTACGCCAACCGGATCGGCAACGGCAGTGAGGCCAGCGGCGACGGCTGGCGGTATCGGGGCAGGGGCCTCGTGCAGATCACCGGCCGCGACAACTACCGGACCTATGGCATCGAGGGTGCGCCCGACACGGCGCTCGAGCCTAAGACGGCCGTCCGAATCATGTTCGACGGCATGGTTCATGGTCGCTTCACCGGCCAAAAACTCGCGGATCATTTTACCAGCAAGTCGAGCGACTGGTCCGGCGCCCGCAGCATCATCAACGGGACCGACAAGGCCGACGCCATCGCTAAGCAGGCTAAAGCGTTTCACGCTGCGCTTGTTGTGGCTGCGCTTGTTGTGGCCGCAAACTAAAAGGACATCATTATGAGTGCAGCATCCACCGCTCTCCAGAATAAGATCGCCACAGCGGTCATCGATACCATCAACAAGCCGACGGTCGCGGCGCAGGCACAGGCTGCCCGACCTATTATCGAAGCCGTCACCGACAAGATCGTGCCCGAGATCGTGAGCGCCACGAACAACGAGCCTTGGTATCAGTCGCGTGTAACCTGGGGCGCCATCGCCTCAATCGCTCTGCCACTGCTAGGGGCGTTTGGCGTCTCGACCGACGTTATTGACGCAGATCAGTTTGCAGCGCTTGGCCTCGCATTCGGCGCCGCGGCCGGCGGCATCCTCACGCTTTATGGCCGTTGGGTCGCAAAGAGGCCGATCGGAGCATGACCGAATCCGCCCCCGGCCGCCTCGTCGAGCTCTCCGAAGACACGCGCAGCTGGCTGGCCGACCTGCGCGAAGACGAGCTCAAGACGCTCAAGGAAGTCGTCAAAATGCCGGCTGAGGATGTGCGGGAAGGATTCAAGATGGTGCGCGATCTGCGCACCGTCACACGATTTCTGCGCTGGCTTATTTACGGCGCGATCGCGATCTTCATCGCGACGGTCGCGCTCTACGAAAACGTTCTGAAAATCTGGGGTTGGATCAAAGGAGTGCCGGCAGCATGAAGCGCATTCTTTATGGTTTTGCCGCTGGCGTCATCGCCGCGGTCACTGCGGTCAGCTCGTTCAATATCGCCGTGATGGTGGTCGACCGCGAGGCGCCCATTACCTATCAGGGCGCCCACGCCATCGCGCCTACCATCAAACGTGGTGGCACCATCGAGGTGGAATACAAGGTCGTCCGGACGCGCATCTGCCCGGTTGTCGCCAAACGCTGGCTATACGACGCGGCAGGCCAGCGGCATTCCGTGCCACAGTACACTGTCGGCGCCGATTTAACTGCGGGGCGCGAAACCTATCGTCGTTCGATTACCATTCCGTCTGGTGCGGCTCTAGGCCCGGCTCGCTATGAAGTCGTGCTCGATTACACCTGCAATCCGCTTCAGAAGCTCGTCGGCCCGACGACGGTGGTTTCGCCGCCTGTCGAGTTTGAGATTGTGGGGTAGGGTAGTGAGGGCTGTACGGCGCCCTGTGATTTTCGACCATTCGCGATGCAGCTACGATCAAGACTCAGGGTGTTCTTTCGTGATATGCAAGCCTATATAGCGGATAGATTCTAACATCGAACATAGGAGGCCATATGTACGACGCTCGACAAATCGCCAACTGGTTCGTTCGACGTGCGCAACGTGATGGTCGGACGTTGACCATAATGCAGCTACTAAAGCTCGTATACATTTCGCATGGTTGGCATCTCGAAATGCAGCGGTCGCCGTTGATTGTCAATAAAATTGAAGCTTGGAAATTCGGACCCGTAATCCCAGATGTCTACGGCGCATTCAGGCGTCAAGGCGTGGAAGTGCGTGCGCCGATACACATAGAAGAAATCCCTCTCGCTGCACATGACGTTCATCTACTTGAGCACATCTATAACAGCTATGGGGGCCTATCTGCTGAAAAGCTATCAGAGATGACACATGAGCCGGGCGGGCCATGGGAACAGGCAACGCGACAATGGGGATACTTTGCGCCGATCCCCAACGAGCTTATTCGTCCTCATTACGTAGCGAAAAGACTTAAATCACTGAGCGCACAGTAAATGCCTGACGATATACCGCCTCCAGAGCCCGCAGCAGAGCCACATGAGAACGGCGCCACGGACCTCAGCTCGTTGGAGCAACGGTTAAGTCAGCTACAGCAGCAGATAGACGCGAACGACCTTAGCGCAGAGGCAAAGCATCGGGACTTGCTTATAAGCGAGATACGACAGCGTATTGATGTGCGAAACTGGGTAATCGTAATCGCCATAATTGTTATGGTCTTCATGTGCGGGATGCTTATGCATGCCGCACATCACTATTTTTGGGGTCCGATTATTTTGATACCGCCGTCTGTAGCAATCGCGATGTTCATAGCGCCGCTTGTGTCTGTAACTACAATAACTGTCATGCTACTCATTGGAGCTTTTCGTAGGTTTAAAGACGACGACGTGGATAAGATAAATATTCCTTCACTTGCCGCAGAGGCGGTCAAATCAACACAAGGTGTCTAACCATTGTGAAGCGCCGTGCAACGCCGCTCGAAGCGGCGCGACCTGAGCCACTGGCGGGTTCTGTTCTGAAGCCGCAAGTGGCTGCACTAGGTGACCTGTTCGCCTGCTGGACTGGCGTCCCTCGATGAACAATCTGTGGAATACCGGATCAACTTCATTGGGTAGCGGAACTAATCGCCGATCCAAAACATGCCGTGCAATCAACGGAGGCAGGCATGCGGTATGAACCCGGAATGGCTATATTCTTCGACGTGTTTTCGAAGTCGGTCATGGTGTCATTCAGGGGTAAGGAACATACTCTTCCAGGACCATACGCTGATCAGAGGACGGCGTTTCGGGCAGCTGAGCAGTTCTGCCGTGATAGGGGATGGGCCGACCCGCAGGAAAAATGAGACCGCCTAATAGATAAGCCACCCCGCGCATGCGGTGCGGGGGGCCAGTTCATCTGCTTTCTAGCGGACGCCACACGATCGTCTCTCCTGACGGGCACACAATCGAGCCTTGCTCACCGTCCTGCAGAAACGCAGCCAGGAACAGCCGCCCGCAATGTCTTTGATCGAAAAGCGCCGACAGTTCCTTTGTGCTGACATGCCGATCCTCGGTGATGACACCGTTGCTGTCCGCGATCATGACGCGATGATCGTAGCTCAAGCGTCGCTACTGTGATCAAGGGCTTCGGCCACAAGATCTGTCTCGTCTACGTCCTTGCCTTCGTCATCGGGCTCTTTGGCGGATGACGCATTTGACGACGCGACAGCTTTCTTCTGCTCATCGATGCGCTGATCAGCAGCCTTGACAACCTCCTCACGACGAGCGTCGGCGTCCTTGCCGTCACTTGCGCGAGCGTCATCGCTAGCTGATGCCGGCTTTCCGTCTGGCTTGTTCGTCATCGACTTCCTCCGAGAAGCAAGATTGCTCAGCTCGCCAACCGGGCATCGGTTCGAATGTTCCGAGATCGTTCTGCGACGCAACAGTAGACGTTTGGTAGCCTTGGACAAGCCCGTCGCGCATAACGACGCTTCGGAGCCTGGCTGCACCGTTGGCCGGTAACGGTCTCCGAGACTATGCTGATACGTGGAATGCACGCCCCCTTGGTTTAACTGCCGAGGGGGCTTTTTTTTGGAAATATGCCCTTCCTGCCAGTAGAACTGGGTCTCTCGTGTGGAGCCGTTAGGTGCTTGCTCTTTGACTTTTCAAATTGAACGCAGAGCTTCAATTTATCCAGATATCTAATGGCGCGTTAAAGTCTGCAGTACGCATTGCGTTCGCGTGACCAATGGCAATTCCGACTGAATTGAGCTCAAGTGACTTCAGCCCTCGAAGATCCCATACGTGAAACAACTTTTCGATACCGGGAACTGTTTCCTGTAGCATCGAAACGAGTTCATCACCCTGAGGAACGGATGAAATATACGAATTCCATATTGATTCTAATTCTGCAACTGAGATATCAGCACTCTTGAAGGTTTCTTTATATACCTCGAGTGACAAAGCATTTGGTTGAAAATTTGGCCAAATTCGAAAAGGCTGCAGCAAGGAACTTTCCGCAGCCTGCTTGTGATCCAGAGAGACAGACTCGAGCAAGGCGGGCAATGGCAAGCCCTTCCCTAAAATTCCTCCATAGTTTCCTATGAGTATGCTTCTTAGATCAGCCGACATCACGCTAGTCTTTCCGCAGGACTGAGATTCGATATGCCAGATTGCGCTAACGCCCTCGGGTACATCATCAACTAGCGGCATTATCTGATTATTTAAATATTTTGAGAATTTACTGGGAATGTCGGCGCTAGTTACTGTATAACGTAAAAGATATACGAGGGTCAGAATTGAGAATTCTGCGCGGGTGAGTCTGGGCGCTCTCGCCGCTGCGTCGTTCAGTGTTAATGCAAGCCGCGAGGCTCCTTCTGCGTTTGAGCGCCTTGCTATAATATCGACCAATGTATCACGGACTGCTTTGTCTCCCGATCTAGCATATGCTTTCTGAGCATCTACCAACGTTGCCTGAAAATCTGGATCGGCAAATGCCGAAGAATTTGTATCCGAAGTATCGGCAAATCTCGCGAGAATAGATTCGCGAAATTCACGGTGACGGGCATCGACTTTCTCAATTGCGGCAGATGTGTACTTTTCTGTTAATGCTTCAAGTTCCTTCAGGACTTCCGCCATCTGCGCAAGGGACATTCCCTGACTGATATTGACATCGCGGCCAGCCTGAACGGCTTGGCCCTCGCCATCGACATTTTGGTTCTGTTTATTCTTTTCCAACATGGGTGTCTCTGCCTGATTGAATTGCGCTCCCACCTTTTACGTTCTGGTTTTGACCTGCGATTGAACCGCGTTTAGGACTGAGGAAATACCACCCGCCGACACCTACGAGCAGCACGACTACGACCCCGGCTATCGTAATCAAATTCTCCGTTGAAAGATTCAGCAAGCTAAGTTCCTCCTTGGTTGTAAGTGCTCTGATGCATACTTTGTCTTTTGTCGCATGCATTACAACCCGAAAGTGAAATCACAACAGCCCCTCCAACTTATGCAGCTGATTGGCCTTTCCTATTCTTACCGCGAGGAAGGTGGTCCGGCGCACGATCAGCCCGCCTTTTCCTCCCCAGCGACTGCCCAAGCCGCTCCTCGCCGTCTGGCGCCGTCGCCCCGAGCCCAGCGGTTATTCCGAAATATCCCTCATAGAACTTACGCACCAAAGGCACGGGCCGACCAGCCTGCAGCGGATCGATTTGCGGAAACCCTTTGCGTATGAGCTGAGGGATGACTGTCTTCACATAAATATCTGACCGCTCCTTGCCTACAACCGCGATAGCGATCTGCTTGTCGGTCGCGAACATGGGGAGGGAGGCGAGCGTGTGGGTCATCGCCTCCTACTTTCCAGTTCCCACGCCTCAATCTTCCGCATCTCCGCCGTGCCTTCCTTTGTCAGCGTAAACCTGCGCTTGCCCTTCGCGTCCTTAGTGAGCTCGCGCACCATCGATTTGCCAACGAGCATGGCGAGGGTCGCTTCACCGGCGCCAGGGATTTCCGCGGCGGTCTCGCATTCCGGATGATCGCGCATGAATCGCAGGACCTTCACGTGGCGGTCGTCGAGTTCGGTTGGTGAACTAAGCCGGTCGAGGGCCGCGCGGAGAGCCGACTTGCCGGCGGGTTCTCCACTCTTAAAACTCTCGATCCACACATCTACGTCACGCACGTCATATCGATGCATGCGGACGCCTTCACCGAGAGCGATCGGCCTCACCGGGCACACCGCGCCGAAGGTGGATACCGACAGCCCACAGTAAGTAGCCGCCTGGCTTTTGGTGAGCAGGCGAGGGGTGACGGTGCTTTGCGTCATGAACCGGCTCCCCACTTCACATGCTTGCCAACAAAACCGAGCGGATCCCGCCACCAGTCTGCAGCCCGCCACAGATCCGGAACGGGCAGGGTGTTGATGGCGTCGATCAGCGGCGCCTGCGGTACGTTGGTGTAGTGGCGGCTCATGCTGTCGACGGCGTGGCCAAGGATCTGGTCCTTGATGTGCGGATGGATCTGGTTGATCACAAGCTGCGTCGAGACCGTGTGGCGCCCTGTGTAGGGGCTCACGTCATCGATGCGGATACCGCGCTTTGTCAGACGCGCTCTCGTGCCGCGTATAGATCCATTGAGCTGGCCGCCCCGTTCCTCGAAAAGTTGGTAAGCAGTCCCGCGGTAGTTCTGGAAGATCTGCGGCGGCCCCTTCTTGCGCTTCAGCAGCGACGTGAAGAGCGGCACAAGGAACTCGTGCATCGGAACGCCCCGCGGCTCGCCCGTCTTGGTGTGCTCAAGGGTCAGCCATCTGCCGGCCACATCAACGTCGCTTGGCTCCAGCGTGAATAGCTCGACTGGTCGCATGCCCGTATAGAACAGCGCCGTCATGACCATGGCGGGGGCAGGGGACATATTTGAGACGAATTCGGCAGCTCGCTCGTAGGTGACTGGCCGCGTGCCCGATCTAGTCGTCGTCGGACGAAGCCTCGTGCCCTTCTGCTTCCTCGGCCGTGCCCATTGCCTGGGCTCTGCCCACTCGTTTCTCGAGGCGTGATTCCAGACCGCAATGAATGGCGTGAAGAGCTGACGATTGCGCGTGACCGCCGTGGTCTCAGGGTAGAGCTTGAGCGACAGCAGATCGAGGTCGTTCTGGTGGATGTCTCGAAGGAGCCGGTTGCCGAAGGCGTCCACGATGGGTGTGAGGAACCGCGCGGATCCTCCTCCCACGAGGTAGGCATCGGCCGCCGTCTTAAACGTTACGACTGTCTTTTTGCCAAAGATGCTTTCGTCCAGCAGCTCGCGCTCACGCAGAACGCAAATGGTTTCTGCCGCAATCTTGTCCGCGGTTTTCGTCGATTCGCGGACGGCAATCCCGCGGATGGTCCCACTGAGCCAGAAGTTCGGGCTGTCTTTTCGTTTTGTGAGTTTCAGCGGCACCAACACCTCCAAAAAAGAAAACACTATTGCCCGCGGCACGAATGCCGACGGCGTTGTTGCGTCTCCTCAATGTGGTGTGTGCGGCTTGGTGGACCGCGAGTGGAAGCTAAACGGCGGGGAGTGGCTGGTCAATACGGCTCTTTAGCTGGCGTTCGCACAAAGATGGTGGCCCACGAAACCAGCCCTTGACTCTCATCTGCCGCCGGAACAAAATGGGAACATAGTCCGTCGTTCCTGAAAACATTCCCAACCGAGAGTCTTTCTATGACTAGCGCTTCGCATCACCGTGTCCAGCAATCCAACGCCGTTCATATGTCCGCTGACACCTTAGCGGAGGAGATCATCGCCTCCTATAACGGCGATCACCGGGCTGCGCTGAAGTCGGTTTTGGCAGACTCATTGTTCTTTCAATCACAGCTGCACACCGCGTCGTGCTTGTTGTCCAAGGGGATGGGGAGGGGATGGGTTCCCGCATTTGAGCGCATACCGGCTCAGGAGGGCTGACGGTGAAGCATCCGCGGTCGATCGACCTGCGCAAGGAAATGTCCGCGCCATTCAAACCGGCACGTGCGAGAGACGCCAGCTACGACCTGTGGCGCCTCATTGGTGACCTGCCGCAGTACGAGATCCTCGGCGGAACCTGCCAGAAGTGCGGACGCGTCGGGTGGCTCAATATGGATGTTGTGCGCAGGAAGGTTGGGGCCGACATGAGCCTCAACCATTTCCAGGCAAAGCTTGTCTGCCAGTGTGGCAATCGGGAAGGCAATCGGCTGATGATTGGAACGCTGGCGCGGTAAGGGTGGTATTTCCACCATCACCGCTGCGTTGGCGCTATGTTGCCGACGATGGTTGTCCCGTCGAGCACCCCGCGAGTGAGGTCAGTTCGACCGCGGTCTAGCTCAATCACGGTGTAGAGCTTTTCGTCGCGAAACATGCTGGCGAAATCAGTTGTGACATCCTCGGCTGGCACAGCGTCGATCTCTTTGAAGTCCAACTCGCTGCTTACAGCAACAATGCGAGCATCGCCCGTCGTGCGAGCGGCGACAACAACGATGATATCCGACGCGCCGCCTTGCCAGCGTGGATCATCTGGCGCTGCAATTGGCTCAAGCCTGTAGATATTCAGTGGCTCACCAGGCTCGCTCTGAACGATGGTGCTGTCCATTTGCGCTTGGCTCTCGACCGATCGGCCGAAACGCTGGGTGGTATTCTCATCATGGGGATCCGGGTTCTTGTCATTCGTGATGTTTGACATGGCGTGCGTCTCCGTTGTTTGACGGTAACTGCGCCTTGCCTGGTGCGTTCCATGGGAATCTGGCAGCTGGATGCGTTACGGCTGCTTCCGCAATCTGACGCCTGGGCCTTCGCCATTCTCGTCGATGAAGATGATGCCTGCGGTCTCGAGGGCGGTGCGGATGGCAGCCAAGTTGTTTGCTATCGGGATACGCTTGCCAGCTTCGAAGTTGGCAATGGTAGCAGTGGACACCTGCGATGCCTCAGACAACCTCCCTTGTGACCAGCCGATCAATCCTCTTGCCGCTCTCACCTGCCCAGCGCTCAATGACATAAAATATGTAACCTTGACGTTTTCATGTTGACGACTCATTATCTATCAGGTTACATAAATCATATCACATTGAAGCGCAACGAGGAACATCCACTATGGTAAACAAAGTCTTAACGGCGAACGGCGAAGCTGTGTCGTCTGACACCATCTACGATCTCGAGGATGTCATCAATGCGGCTCACAGCGCGGCCTTGGCCGCGGATGCTATCATCGACGGATCCGTCGGCAGCGTCATGAGCGACGATGAAGTCAACGTCGCGGTCTATGCGGTAAAGCATGCGCGGGATGCCGTCAGGACAGCCCACAGCGCGTTCCACGTACTTGCTGATGGGATGCGCTTTGCGAAAGGCGCGCCAGCTCCAGCGCCCTCTCAGGACGCCCTGAACGCCGCCACCGGTATGGCGGAGCTGCTCTACCTCGCGGCCAAGTCGTTGCAGGACGAACACGAGCGAGCCGGGATGACGGAAGGTGTCTTCCAACTTCTTACGATGCTGAAGGGAGCGGGCCGATGATCGCCACAGGACTTTCCGAGATCCAAGGCGCAATCGCTCTCCATGAAAAACTTGAGATCGCAGCGAGCGCTCCCGCCTTCACGAAGGATAGTGTGATGGACAACGTTTTGGATTCGATCATCCGCGCGCAGGGAGACATCGAGGACAAAGTCGTCACCACCAGCGCAACGACGCACCAAGACATCGCCGCAAAGTTCGCCTTTTTGGCCAGTCTTATCGGTCGCGAGGAGGGAATGCTGTTTATCGAGCTTCCGCTTCTAACTTCTGCGATCCGTGATCTTGCGGCCTTCCGTTGCGACAGCGAAGAGCATGCCGGATACCGCCGGCTCGCAGAGTGCTGGACTCCGAGCGAATAGAAGGTTCGGCCCTGTAGCTCAGCGGATAGAGCAACTGCCTTCTAAGCAGTAGGTCGGGTTTTCGAATAACCCCAGGGCCACCAGTTTGCCGCGTTCCCATCTCCTCATAGGTCGAGCGCGGCCTTTTACACAGAGAGTGTCTGTCCACCACCGTAGCCGCCCCACCAGCGGAGCGGACATTCTCAGGCGCGGCACCAGCCGCTGCCGGCCGCTCGCTGTAACCGGCGGGCGGCAGAAATAGAAAGAGCCAGCGGCGCTGGAGGACGCTGCTGGCTCTTTAAAGTCAAATCCGAGGCCTGGGGCAGGGGGAGGAGGCCTTCGGTGCGATGTTAACTTCTCGCACTCTGATGTGTTCCTGCGTTCGATGATAAATGATGAGGGCGTCGACAAAACTGACACCCGTCGGCGCTACTTCCACTACACGAACGCATATACGCCTGGAAAATAACCGGATGTGAAATCGAAGAGCCCTGATATGAGCCAGCTACGACTTATCCACAGGCAAAACAAAAGTGGGAAGAGAAAGAGGGGAAATAAGCGCTTGCTTCGGATTATACAACGAAAACAAGCGCTTATTTCTGAAAATGGCTCCCCGGGCCGGATTCGAACCGGCGACCTGTCGATTAACAGTCGAATGCTCTACCGCTGAGCTACCAGGGAACATCTGCGCTGCAGAAGTGAGGCTGCTAATACGGGGGCTTTTTCGATTTGCCAAGCGCTTTTTTCAAAAAAACTTGTCTCGCTGTGGACAAACGCGGATGCGAAGCACACCTCAGGCCAACACGGGCGACAGGGGTCGTCCTGAAAGGTTGAAGCCGGATTGGACGATGATGAACGAGGTTGACGCAGCCGCACGCCCTTCGGGCACCACGCGAGCGGATAGCGCCGATGCGCAGACGAAACCGGCTCAGCCGCGCCCGATGGGGCCCCACCTGTCCATCGGCACCTGGCACATGCCGCTACCGCGTCAGAAGTGGCTTCGCGTTCTCATCGGCTGTCTTCTGGTGGTCTGCGGTCTTCTCGGCTTCCTGCCGATCCTCGGCTTCTGGATGGTGCCGCTCGGCCTCGTCGTGCTGTCGCACGACTCGGCCTATATTCGTCGCAGGCGCCGCCGCATGGCCGTTTGGTGGGGTCGCCGGAAACAGGCGAAAGCCGCTGCGAAAGCGGCACGCGGATAGAGGATACGAAAAAGGCCGGGTCGACCCGGCATTTTTCCTTTGCGTTTCAATCCCTCAGCCGTTGGTCGTGCCCGTCTGCGGCGTCGGATCGCGGTCGGTCGGTGCCGGCTGCATCGGCGCGCCATCCGCCGGTGTGTTGTCGATCGTGCCCTGGTTGGCCGGTGTCGCCTGTCCGTTCTGCGCGGGCGTCGTCTGCTGACGATCGGTCGCGGCATCGTTGTCCGTGCTTTCGCCGAACATTTCCGCCGCACCCCAGGCGATCAGCGCCAGAAAGAGGCCGCCGATCAGAACCATCAGCACCGGACGCCCGGCGCCACCCTGACGCGCTTCCGTCGAGCTGACCGTGACTTTTTTGTCCAGCTCCTGCGTCGAGCGCACGTCGCCGCGTTCGTCCACAATTTTCGCCATATCCGTCTCCTTGGGTCCGGAGCGACGATGCGCCCCACAGTGTCTTGACCGGAGCAACGGGCAGGGACCCCGTAAGTTCCCGCAGGACGCGGCGAGCCCCGACGCCATATGGATTTGCGCAATTTTATGGTATGGTTATCGAGCGGTCCGTTGAGGAGCGACCGCGTCGGTATGAGCGGGAGGAACGCCATGCATTACAATGTTCAATTTTTTACCTGGACTCCGCGCGACGGGGTCCATCAGGTCGGCAAGATGGTCGAGATCGATGCCGTCAATGCCAAGCTGGCGGCCACGTCGCTTCTGGGCCTGCGTCTGGGAGATAGCGGCGACGCAAGCCGCCTTGCAGCCCGCGTGTGGGCGGCCGAAGATGCGGCGAAGGCCGACTGCGTCTGCTTCTTCTACCAGTAGCGCGTTGGCCTTGGGAATGCCGCCCCGGGTCCGGGTCAGATCTTCAGCGCGAATGCGGAGATCACCCCGTCCACAACGAACTGCACGGCCAGCGCGGCGAGAATGACGCCGAGAAGGCGCGTCAGGATCGCGCGGCCGGTCTGGCCGAGGAAGCGATCGATGCGCTCGGCGATGACGAGCGCTGCGAACAGGATCGCGATACAAAGCGCGATGACGAGGATCAGCTGCAGACGCCCGACGGTGCCGGGATAGGATCCTGCAAGCAGGATCGTGGCCGAAATCGCACCCGGCCCGGCGATGAGGGGCAGGGCGAGCGGAAAGACGGCGATGTTCTCGATGTGATCCCGCAGGGTCGCCGTTTCCCCGGTCTTCTCCTTCCGCTCGTTGCGTTTCTCGAAGATCATCTCGAAGGCGATCCAGAACAACAGAAGCCCGCCGGCGATGCGGAAGGCGCCCATCGAGATGCCCAGCAGGCCGAGGATGCTGTCGCCGAAGAGCGCGAAGACCGACAGGATGCAGAAGGCGATGAGGCTGCCGCGCCAGGCGACGTGCTTGCGTTCGCTCCGGCTCATCCCGGCGGTCAGGCTGAGAAAGATCGGCGCGAGGCCCGGCGGGTCGATCGTCACGAGGATCGTGGTCAACGCGTTGATGAGAAGGTCGGTATCGGGCATGCCGCTCTCCAGGGCGCGTTTCGCGCGAGGGTCCAGTTAGGCTCAAGCGACGTTTCGGGTAAAGGGGCAGGGCGCCAGCGCTGCAAGTTTACCTTGGAAAGCGTCCCTTTTGCTGCCAGAAAGGCATAAGACTGTTCACAACCCTCTGCGCAAATTAGCGCACGGGCGCTGTATGGATTATATGTAGCCCTCTGATTCTGACCAACGATCGTGACCCAAATTGACTGAGCAAACACCTCCCGGCGGCGGCAAGAACCCACCAGGCATCGAGCCCATTTCCATCATCGAGGAAATGCAGCGCTCCTATCTCGATTACGCGATGAGCGTCATCGTCAGCCGTGCGCTTCCCGACGTTCGAGACGGACTGAAGCCCGTACACCGGCGGATCCTGTTCGGCATGAGCGAGCTCGGGATCGACTGGAACAAGAAATACGTGAAATGCGCCCGTGTGACCGGGGACGTGATGGGTAAATACCACCCGCACGGCAACCTCGCGATCTACGACGCTCTGGCGCGCATGGCGCAGCCCTGGTCGCTCCGCCTGCCGCTGATCGACGGGCAGGGCAACTTCGGCTCCATCGACGGCGACCCGCCGGCGGCCGAGCGCTACACCGAGTGCCGCCTGCAAAAGTCTGCCCACGCGCTTCTCGATGACCTGGATAAGGAAACCGTTGATTTCCGCGACAACTACGACGGCACGCTGTCCGAGCCCGTCGTCATGCCGGCGAAGTTTCCGAACCTGCTCGTCAATGGCGCCGGCGGCATCGCGGTCGGCATGGCGACGAACATCCCGCCGCACAACCTGTCCGAAGTCATCACCGGCTGCATCGCGCTGATCGAAGATCCCGCGCTCGAATTGCCGCAATTGATGGAAATCATCCCGGGTCCGGACTTCCCGACCGGCGCCATGATCATGGGCCGCTCCGGCATTCGCTCGGCCTACGAGACCGGCCGCGGTTCGGTCATCATGCGCGGCAAGGCGCATATCGAGCCGATGCGCAACGATCGCGAGATGATCATCGTGACCGAAGTTCCCTATCAGGTGAACAAGGCGACGATGATCGAGAAGATGGCCGAGCTGGTGCGCGACAAGCGCATCGAGGGCATCTCCGACCTGCGCGACGAGAGCGACCGCCAGGGTTACCGCGTCGTCATCGAGCTGAAGCGCGATGCCAATGCCGAGGTCATCCTCAACCAGCTCTATCGTTACACCCCGCTGCAGACCTCCTTCGGCTGCAACATGGTGGCGCTGAACGGCGGTAAGCCCGAGCAGATGACGCTGCTCGACATGCTGCGTGCCTTCGTCGCCTTCCGCGAGGAGGTCGTCAGCCGACGCACCAAGTACCTGCTGCGCAAGGCGCGCGAACGGGCCCATGTCCTGGTCGGTCTCGCCATTGCCGTTGCCAATATCGACGAGATCATCAAGCTGATCCGCGAGGCCCCGGATCCGGCGACCGCACGCGAGCAGCTGATGACGCGCCGCTGGCCGGCCCATGACGTCGACTCGCTGATCCGCCTAATCGACGATCCCCGCCACAGGATCAACGAGGACGGCACCTACAATCTTTCCGAGGAACAGGCCCGCGCCATCCTCGAACTGCGTCTCGCCCGCCTTACCGCGCTGGGTCGCGACGAAATCGGCGACGAGCTGAACAAGATCGGCGCCGAGATCAGCGATTACCTCGACATCCTTGGTTCGCGCCTGCGGATCATGACGATCGTCAAGGACGAGCTGACGGCGATCCGCGAGGAATTCGGCACACCGCGCCGGACCGAGATCGTCGAAGGCGGTCCGGATATGGATGACGAGGATCTGATTTCCCGCGAGGACATGGTCGTCACGGTGTCGCATCTCGGCTACATCAAGCGCGTGCCCCTGACGACCTACCGGGCGCAGCGTCGCGGCGGCAAGGGCCGTTCCGGCATGTCGACCCGCGACGAGGATTTCGTCACGCGCCTCTTCGTCGCCAATACCCATACGCCGGTCCTGTTCTTCTCCTCGCGCGGTATCGTCTATAAGGAAAAGGTCTGGCGTCTGCCGATCGGAACCCCCACATCGCGCGGCAAGGCACTCATCAACATGCTGCCGCTCGAGCCGGGCGAACGCATCACGACGATCATGCCGCTGCCGGAGGACGAGGCCAGCTGGGCCAATCTCGACGTCATGTTCTCCACGACGCGCGGCACCGTTCGCCGCAACAAGCTGTCGGACTTCATCCAGGTCAACCGCAACGGCAAGATCGCGATGAAGCTGGAGGAAGATGGCGACGAGATCCTGTCTGTGGAAACCTGCACGGATCGTGACGACGTGCTGCTGACCACGGCGCTCGGCCAGTGCATCCGCTTCCCCGTGGACGACGTCCGTGTCTTTGCCGGCCGCAATTCGATCGGCGTCCGGGGAATCTCTCTCGGCAAGGACGATCGCATCATCTCCATGACCATCGTCAGCCATGTCGATGCCGAGCCGTGGGAGCGCGCCGCCTATCTCAAACGGGCGTCCGTCGAACGGCGTCTCGTTGCTGGCGAGGCCGTTGCAGGCGATGAGGACGAGATTACGCTGGTCGGCGAGGAGGGCGCCGACGTCGTCGGCGAACTCTCGCAGGAACGCTACGACGAGCTGAAGGCGCAGGAGCAATTCGTGCTGACGGTCTCGGAGAAGGGCTATGGGAAGCGGTCTTCGACCTATGATTTCCGGACGTCCGGCCGCGGCGGCAAGGGCATTCGTGCCACCGATACATCGAAGACGAACGAGATAGGCGTTCTCGTCGCAGCCTTCCCCGTGGAAGATGCCGACCAGATCATGCTTGTCTCGGATGGCGGTCAGCTGATCCGCGTTCCTGTCGGCGGCATTCGTCTGGCCAGCCGTGCAACGAAGGGCGTAACGATCTTCTCGACCGCAAAGGACGAAAAGGTCGTGTCCGTCGAGCGTATCAGCGAACCGGAGGATGATGAGGCGGCTGTCGCCATCATCGATGAGCAGCTCGCCCAGGAGAGCGCAGCGCCATCGGCTGAAACCCCGGACGCGGCATCCGAATAGCGCGGCATTGCCCGAGTTTGAAAGAGCAAAAGCCGGACGGGCAGGGGACCGTCCGGCTTTTTGTTTCCCGCAGCGCTGGAGGTCGCTTTGGGAGGAAGCGTTATATCGAGAAGCCTTCACTGTGACGGCGGGAGGCGCGAATGGCTTCGCGATCTCGTTTCAGCTGAAGAATGGTTTTCGTGAAATCGAACAGGAACACGATACTAATCACTGCTGACACGATCATCATGATAACGGCCATGTCGCATATCCTTATCTGGTGATGACAAACCGGCGGACGGACTTTGGTTTCGAGACGACTTCGGAGCGAAGTGCATCCGCCGTCGCAAAGATCATCGTGAAAAACATCAGCATCGAAAACAGCATCAAACCCATGGCCATCATCCTTTCTGCACCATCAACGGGGCATCGCGGATAAAAGTTCCAGAGATCCCGACGGACTATTCTTGTTAGTACTGTCATGCTGTGGACGGGAAGGTTTTCGAGGTGGCAGATCGCGCATCTTGCGTCGCCCTGCCGGGCGTGACACAAGACTGCCCAAACGGAACACGGTGCGATGACGACAGCTTTCTACCCCGGCTCCTTCGATCCGATCACGAATGGGCATCTCGACATCCTCGCCCAGTCGCTGAACGTCGCGCAGAGCCTGATCGTCGCTATCGGCGTTCATCCCGGCAAGACGCCGCTCTTCTCCTTCGATGAGCGCGCCACCCTGATCCGTCACGCGGTCGGGCAGGCGATGCCGGGGCGCAGTGCCGATATCTCGGTGGTGTCCTTCGACGATCTCGTTGTGAACGCTGCGCGTCGTCACGGCGCCTCGCTCCTCGTTCGCGGGCTGCGCGACGGCACGGATCTCGACTACGAGATGCAGATGGCCGGCATGAACCGCGAAATGGCGCCCGATATCCAGACCCTTTTCATTCCCGCCGCACCGGCCTCCCGGCCCATAACGGCCACATTGGTCCGTCAGATCGCCGCTATGGGCGGCGATGTCGGCCCGTTCGTGCCGAAGGTGGTGGTCCAGGCGCTTGCAATTCGCAAGGCGCAGCGCTGACGTCGGCACATCGGGCACTATATCCACACCGCCGCAGTAAAATCCGCAGACGAAACACGGAGCCATCATGACATTCTTCAAGCTTGCCCTCGCCGGCGCAGTATCCCTGGCGGTGCTGACCGGCGCCGCCGTCGCCCAGGCGAAGGACCTTCTGACGATCACGCTGAAAAGCGGTCCTGTCGTCATCGAGCTGCTTCCCGAAATCGCCCCGAAGCATGTCGCGCGGATCAAGGAACTAGCCGCAGAGGGCGCCTACGACAACGTCGCGTTCCACCGCGTCATCCCCGGCTTCATGGCCCAGACGGGCGACGTTCAGTACGGCAATCTCGAAAAGAACTTCGAGGCCGGTCGTGCGGGCATGGGTGGCTCCTCTAAGCCCGACCTGCCGGCCGAATTTTCCAAGACCCCGTTCAAGCGCGGCACGGTCGGCATGGCCCGCTCGCAGAGCCCGGATTCCGCCAATTCGCAGTTCTTCATCATGTTCGACGAAGGCTCGTTCCTCAACGGCCAGTACACCGTCGTCGGCCAGGTCGTGTCCGGCATGGAAAATGTCGACAAGATCAAGAAAGGCGAGGGCGACAGCGGCTCCGTCACCAATCCCGACCGTATGATCAGCGTCAAGGTCGGCAAGTAACACCCCTATTCTTTGAAGGAGAAGAGCATGGCCGAGATCAAGGATCCGGAAAACACGATCATCATGGAAACGACCAAGGGTCAGGTCGTGATCGAGCTGAAGCCCGATCTGGCGCCGGGCCACGTCGCCCGCATCAAGGAGCTGGTTGCGGAAGGTGCCTATGACGGCGTCGTTTTCCACCGCGTCATCGAGGACTTCATGGCGCAGACCGGCGACGTACAGTTCGGCAAGCAGGGTGGCAAGGATTTCAATCCGGCCCGCGCCGGCATGGGTGGCTCGTCCAAGCCCGACCTCAAGGCTGAATTCTCGGCCACCAGCCACGTGCGCGGCACGTGCTCCATGGCCCGCAGCCAGATGCCGAATTCGGCCAATTCCCAGTTCTTCATCTGCTTCACCGACAGCCCCTGGCTGAACAAGCAGTACACGGTCTGGGGCCAGGTCATCGAAGGCATGGAAAACATCGACAACATCAAGCGCGGCGAGCCGGTCAAGGATCCCGACAGCATCGTTTCGATGAAGATTGCCGCCAACGCCTGATTCAGGCTATGGCAGGGCCCGTCCGATCGCCGCTCAGGCCTTCGGGCGGGCCTTGTCCGTTTTCAGAAGTGCTCATTCATGCGCGTCGATCTCTTCGACTTCGATCTCCCGGACGACAATATCGCCCTGCGGCCAGCCAGCCCGCGCGACAGCGCCCGCATGCTCGTCGTGCGCCCGGGAAGCCCTCTCGAGCATCGCAGTGTCGTCGATCTTCCATCCTTCCTGCAGCCGGGCGATGCCCTCGTCTTCAACGACACCAAGGTCATTCCCGCGCAACTGGAAGGCATTCGCCTGCGCGAAGGCGCGACCGAGCAGGCCGTGTCGACCACGCTCCACATGCGCATCGCGCCCGATCGGTGGAAGGCCTTCGCAAGACCCGGAAAGCGCATCAAGCCCGGAGATCGCATCCGGTTCGGTCATGGCGGAGACGCCTGTCTTCTCGGCACGCTGGACGCGACCGTTGAGGCGAAGACGGAAGGCGGCGAGGTCACGCTGGTCTTCGATCTCGCGGGCCCCGCGCTCGATGAAGCCATTGCCGCCATCGGCCACATTCCGCTGCCACCGTATATCGCCTCCAAGCGGCCGGAGGATGCCCAGGACCGGCAGGACTACCAGACGCTTTACGCCCGCGAAGACGGTGCTGTCGCCGCGCCCACCGCCGGGCTGCATTTTACCGACCGCCTCTTTGCGGCCTTGGACGCCCGTGGCGTCGAGCGCCATTTCGTGACGTTGCATGTCGGCGCCGGCACCTTTCTGCCCGTGAAGGCGGATGATACCGACGACCACAAGATGCACCAGGAGATCGGCCATGTCTCGGCCGAGGTTGCCGGGCAGCTGAACGCCGTACGGGCGAGGGGCGGGCGCATCGTCTGCGTCGGCACGACCTCGCTGCGCCTCATCGAGAGCGCGGCCGGCGAGGACGGACGCATCGATTCCTGGTCGGGCCCGACCGGCATTTTCATCACCCCCGGTTATCGGTTTCGCGCCGTCGATATCCTGATGACCAATTTTCATTTGCCGAAATCGACGCTGTTCATGCTCGTCTCCGCCTTTTCGGGCCTCGACACCATGCGCGACGCCTATACCAACGCCATTGCCGACGGCTACCGCTTCTATTCCTATGGCGATGCCAGCCTGCTTTTCCGGAACGAGCCATGACAGAGACTTTTCAGTTCAACTTGTCCGCCACCGACGGCAAAGCCCGGCGCGGCGCCGTTTCCATGCCGCGCGGCACGATCCGCACGCCGGCCTTCATGCCCGTGGGAACGGTCGGCACCGTCAAGGCGATGTATCTCGACCAGGTGAAGGAGCTCGGGGCCGATATCATCCTCGGCAACACCTACCACCTGATGCTGCGTCCGGGGCCGGAGCGCGTCGCGCGTCTCGGCGGCCTGCACGACCTCATCCGCTGGCAGGGGCCGATCCTCACCGACAGCGGTGGGTTCCAGGTGATGTCGCTCTCGGGCCTGCGAAAGCTCGACGAGCAGGGCGTGACCTTCAAGAGCCACGTCGATGGCGCCCTCCACCACATGTCGCCGGAGCGCTCCATCGAGATCCAGGGCATGCTCGACAGCGATATCCAGATGCAGCTCGACGAATGCATTCGCCTGCCGGCCGAGCCCCGCGAAATCGAGCGCGCGATGGAAATGTCGCTGCGCTGGGCCGAGCGTTGCAAAACCGCCTTCGGCGATCAGCCGGGCAAAGCCATGTTCGGCATCGTGCAGGGGGGCGACAATCCGGCGCTCCGCGTCAAATCCGCCCAGGCACTGGCGGGCCTCGACCTTAAGGGTTACGCGGTTGGTGGTCTCGCTGTCGGCGAGCCGCAGGCGGTCATGCTCGACATGCTGGACACGACCTGCCCCGAACTGCCTTTCGAAAAGCCACGCTATCTGATGGGCGTGGGAACGCCGGATGACATCCTGAAATCCGTTGCCCGCGGTATCGACATGTTCGACTGCGTTATGCCGACCCGCTCGGGCCGCCACGGTTTGGCTTTCACGCGCCGCGGCCGCATCAACCTGCGCAACGCCCGCCATGCCGAGGACATGCGTCCGCTGGACGAGCAATCCACATGCCCGGCCGCGCGCGACTATTCCCGCGCCTATCTCCACCATCTCGTGCGCGCCAACGAGTCGCTCGGCGGCATGCTGCTGACGTGGAACAATCTTTCCTACTATCAGGACCTGATGGCGGGAATCCGCAAGGCGATCGAGGAAGGCCGTTACGCCGACTTCATGGCCGAGACACAGGAAGAGTGGGCGAGGGGCGATCTCGCTCCGGTATGACCGACGTTTCTCGGCGGAGCGAAATCAGAAGGGTGGCGTCGGATCCCACGGTTCCCGGGTCTATGCGGCCTTGGCGCGGATCACGACCCGGTCGAGGCTTCCGTCGCCGACGGCCTCCAGCTTGACGGAGTAGAGAGAGTCGCGACGCGTCGGGAAACTGAACGTTCCTGCCTGCGCGGTTACGTTGCCTTTTGCATGCGTTTCCCAGGTGTAGACCGCCGTGACGGGCCTGCGCTTGACAACCCATTTATACTTAGCCGGCGCTCCTGGCGGCACGATCACGTCGAACTCGGCCCGGCCATCGGCGAAGACCTGAGGTTGAACCTTGAGCGTTCGCCCTGCGATCGTCGTTTCCAGATATTGCGGGCTGGCCCAGGTTTCGCGAATGAGGTGATGTGCCTGATCCGCGAGACGTGCCCGCGATCGCTCCAGACCTTCCACGCGGGGCCGAACCTTCGCCCGCTCGGGCGCCTTCGTCAGCACCATCACATTCGCCGTTAGCGTCACCCCGCGGCGGAAGGATACGATGGGCTTGGAAATCTGGTTGCCGGCGGCAAAGCCGTAATTTTGATAACGCTCGGGGTGAGGGCGGTTCAGGAGGTGATCCTGCACGTAGCAATCGAACACGGGCTCGGCATGCAGCGGCGAGGCGTGGATCAGATCGACCAGATGGTTGGGGTCGAAGTAGTAATTGTGCGGAATGCGCTCGGTGACGCCGCCGAACGTGACGGCCGTCGTGAAGGCGTAGACGCCGCCGGGCTTCAAGACGCGATCGACCTCCCGGAAATGCTGCAGGAAATCCTCGTCATGGCCGATATGTTCGAAGGCGCCCGTCGACCAACAGAAATCGAAACTCTCGTCGGGAAACCTGAGATCGCGCATATCCATCGCCATCGCATCGACCTTGTCGAAATCGACGGGCCAGGGCGCCTTCTTGCGGATCAGGTCGCGCGGACTTTCGGTGCGCACGCCAATCCAGCCGGAATCGGGCAGATAGAGATCTGTGACGACGGTCTTGGCGACGCGGGGAACGATTGCATAGATCAGCTTTTCGGTTCCGGCGCCCATGGCCAGCCCGTGTGCGCTGCTCTGCAACTTTCCCTTGGCGCCGAGAGCCCGAAAGATCATGGCGAATTCCCATGCCCGGCGCGAGCCGAACGGCACCGACCGGAGATCGCGCCGAATGATCGCATCGATCTCCGGCTCGAAGAAATCATGGATGTCGCAGACTTTTTGCAAAGATAGTGGCATGTTCGGCCTCCCTGAAGGGCAAACCTAACGAATGTGCGCACCTGTGGTCAATCACGGATACCACTTTAGATTTCAGGTCCCGGCGCCTGCTGCAGCATCTGCACGCCGTTGATCTTGTAGGTCCCGTCGGGTTGCAGGGTGAGTGAATAGAGCGCCGTCCAGTCCTTGCCATCCGGGCCGGAGATCAGCACTTCCTGCACGACTGTCGAGCCATCGACCTTGCTCCGGCCGAAGGCAAAATTTCCAGGCCGGTAGACGGGCCGATATCCGCGCTTCACCATATCGAAGAACAGATCCTGGCTTGGAAACAGCCCCTTGATCTGAGGAGACGCAAACGAATACGCCGCCGCCGCATCGTCGTTCAGAAAGGCCTCGATCTGACGCCCGATAATGGACCGCGCACTATCCACCGGCTCGGCGGCATGTCCCGGCGACGACAGCAGCAGGTCCATCACGACACCAACAACCAAAACCCCACGCGCCATCGCCATCTCCCATTCTTCGAGGCTGTAACGCCGAGCTTACGCCGTTAGCGCCGGATGGGAAGAGCCATGATGCCGTGACGATGATGAGAAGGGCATGTCGCACTTCATCCTTGAACCCACCCGGTGGAGAAGCTAACCCAA
>UBPA01000002.1 GCA_900467185.1 Hyphomicrobiales bacterium
ATCCGCATAGGCATAGGTCTTGACATAGCGACCAACCGGACCACGCGTCACCTCGGTCTCTTCCAGCATGATCCACTTGCGCTCGAACGAAAACGTTAGCTGCGATCTGACATAGCGCTGCGCGCGCTTGTATAGGATCTCCGTCAGCCGATCCGGCGCCAGGTTCAGCGGCCGATGCAGATCCTCCGAACGGGCAAGGGTAAGCGCAAATCGTGTATTGTATGCCTCTTGACCAGCCGGTCCTGCAGCGTTCGGTTCATCCGCTCGGCCCGACCCTTGGCCTGGCTTGAATTTGCACAGAGAATCTCGATGTTTAGCTCGCAAAGCGCACGCCCGAACTGGGTCATGCCCTGGCCACCCTTGGCATCTTGTCTCGCCACCCGGAATACCGAATGCTTGTCCGAATAAAAGGCAATTGGCGCGCCGTGACGCTGGAGATAGAGCGCCAGCGCCTCGAAGTAGGTGAATGCACTTTCGGACCGCACGAAACGCAGTGCATCAACTTGCCCGTCGCATCATCGACGAACACCAGCAGCGAACATGGCGGTCCGCGATCCTCGAACCAGCGATGTTCCGACCCGTCGATCTGCACCAGTTCGCCATAGGCCTCACGTCGCAACCGCGGCCGATGAAACGTCCGGCGCTGCTTGCGCGACAGCCAGAGTCCGGCATCGACCATCCAGCCGCGAACCGTCTCGCGCGAAACCCGCAAGCCATCCCGCTCGGCCAGCTTCTCCGTCGCCAAGGTTGGCCCAAAATCCGCATAGCGTTCGCGGACCAGCGTCATCGCATAGTCCCGAACACCATCGCCGGTCCGGTTGTTCGATGGACGACCAATCGCCTTGTGCCGGATCGACGCCGCACCACCCGTGCGTATCCGCTCCAGCAACCGGCGGATCTGGCGCTCGCTCAGATCAAGCACATGCGCTGCTGACACCATGGTCATCCGGCCGGTAACCACCTTCGACAAAACCTCGATTCGCTGCAGATTGCGTTCGCTCATCGCTATCAATCCCATCTGCAATCTCCCATACGTCCTTCACACCCAGGGAGTGTGAAATTCCAACTTGCAAAAACAGGACACGTTAACTTTGTGGCTACATAAAAGTACTCGAAAATCGGGATTATGTCCGGAACGGAACTTTGATGCTGCTATGATGCCGTCCCATGCTTCGGGGAAATCCCAGCCGCCGTAAAGCACTGAACCGCCCCGGCTGTGCCGGAGGCTCCAACTTCTGAGAAGTAGGGTCTATGACAAACAAGACGACAAACAAGTTTTCTCCTGAAGTCCGTGCTCGCGCGGTTCGAGTGGTGGTTGAGCATGAAGCGGAGCATCCTTCACGATGGGCGGCTATATCTTCCATAGCCGCCAAGATTGGCTGCTCGGCGCATACGCTCAATGAATGGGTGAAGAAGGGGGGGTTGGCAGCGACAATCGTGCGGGTTTGCCGAGTGACGTCGCGGAGAAGATGACAGCTCTTGAGCGGGAGAACCCCGAACTTCGTCAGGCCAACGAGATTCTGCGCAAAGCCTCTGCGTATTTTGCGGTGGTGGAGCTCGACCGCCCACTGAAGCGATGATTTCCTTCATCGATGCATACCGCTCGGTGCACGGGGTCGAGCCGATCTGCAGGCTGCTGCCGATTTCCCCGTCCACCTGTTATGAGGTCATCGCCAAGCGCACGGACGTCGAAAGTCTGTCGGACCGCGCCCAGCGGGACATTGCCATGAAGGTCGAGATATGCCGGGTGTTCAACGAGGACTTCCAGGTCTATGGCGTGGGTAGGGTCTGGCGACAGTTGCTACGGGAGGGTTATGACATCGCCCACTGCACGGTTGCTCGGCTTATGAGAGCGATGGGGCTTCAGGCATCACTCGCGGCAGGCCCGTCAAAACTACCGGGTCGGACAAAGCCGCACCCTGCCCGCTCGACCGGGTGAACCGACAACTCTACGCTCCCGCGCCAAACATGCTCTGGCTTTCTGATTTCACGTATGTGGCGACTTAGCGAGGCTTCGTTTACGTCGCGTTCGTGATCGATGCCTTCGCTCGCCGCATCGTCGGTTGGCGGGCGAGCCGGACTGCCCATGCGGGTTTCGTTCTCGATGCACTCGACCAGGCGCTTCATGATCGGCGGCCCGTCCAGCATGGCGGGCTCATCTACCATTCCGATCGCGGCGGCAATACGTCGATCAAGTATTACGAGCGGTTGGCGGAGGCGGGAATCGAGCCTTCCGTCGGTAGCGTCGGCGACAGTTATGGCAATGCTCTCGACGAAACCATCAACGGGCTTTACAAGGGCCGAGATCATCCACAGGCGAGGACCATGGCGCAACTTCAAGGCCGTGGAGTTCGCAACACTAGACTGGGTCGATTGGTTCAACAACCGCAAGCCTTCTGGAGCCCATCGGCGACATACCGCCAGCCGAGGCAGAAGAACGATACTATGCCAAACTGGACGCGCCAGCATTGGCCGCATAACTTAACCAAACGGTCTCCGGCAAAGCCGGGGCGGTTCAGCTGGCTGCCCAGCGCGCATTGTTCGGCCATCGGGCGGAAGCGACAATCATCCTCTCGGGCTCCCCGCCCGCCTTCTTCGCCGATCTCGCGCGCCGTAACGGTCAGCCGCTGGTGGTCATCGGCCGCTCCAAGCCCGATGCGGATCATGTCGAGATCGAAAACGAATCGGCCGCACGGCAGGCGGCGGCGCTTTTCGTCGCTCGCGGGTTCACGCGTCTCAGCCTTGTCGGCTCGCAATCCGCCACGCCCAGCGTCGTGGAAGCGAAGACGGCTCCGCGCGGAAGCCCGGCGCCTTGGCGCGCAAGTCCTGGCGGTGCGCGGCGGCGATTGCAATTACGCGGGCGGCCGGGATGCCGGTCGCCAGCTGCTGGATGTCCCGCAGGAACCACAGGGCATCTTCTGTATCAACGACCTCCTCGCCCTCGGCGTCATAGACCATGCCCAGCGCGAAGCCGGGCTTCGCGTTCCGCAAGAGCTCTCCGTCATTGGCTTCGACGATCTGCCGGAAGCCGGCTGGCTTGCTACGGCCTGACGACCTTTCGCCAGGACCCGACGGAGATCGCCAACACTGCCGTGACGCTTATCGATCGACGTCAGGCCGAGCCTCATCGCCCGCCAGTCCGCGTCCGGATCGCAGCCCCCTTGTCGTCCGCGAAAGTTTCGTCCCGGCCGCATCGTTCGCGAGCGCCAACGCGCCTGACAACGCGCGTTGAATTTCGCGGGCCGCTCTCCGCTTCGTGCCGGCGCGGTCGATCCTCCCGAAGGAACGCCTGCTGGGCGTAGCCGATTTGCCGATGGTGGCGATCCGACCCGGGCCGATCCGGATGTGATCGCCAGCGTTTGAACCGGGGGATCGGCGATCGAGCTTCGTTCACGAGCTCGGTGACGCAAGGATCTGCGCACGGCATACGTTCAGAATTTCCTCCGCCAGAGGAGAGTCATCCGGACACGCACGCGACAAGACGACCGCCCCAAGCAAATGCGCGAACAAATCGATCGCTTTCGCGCGGGCTTTCTGTTGGTCGCCGGCGCCCAAGACGCCTCCACGTTCGACCGCCGCCAGAATACTCTCAACTCCGTCCGCGAAGGTCGCCCGGATTTCCGAGGATTGACGCGTGGCATCCCCGGCAAGGGCCGCAAACGTGCAGCCGTCACCCCGGCCGTCCCGATGCTCTCTCGATGTATAGAAGTCCACGAACTGGCGGATATCGCCTCCGTCGGCTTGACGGATGATCTGCGAAATACTGCTCGCGGCCGTCTCCGCCATCAGCTCGGCTTTGGAACCGAAGTGCTTGTAAAATCCGCCATGGGTCAGCCCGGCGGCGGCCATCAGATCGGCCACGCTGACGCCGTCGTAGCCCCGCTCGCGGAACAGGGCCGACGCCGTTTGAACGATGCGTGCCCTGTTTTCCTGCGATTGCGCCTTTGTGATCTTCATCATGGACCTCGCTTCCTGCACAGACCAGCAGCATACATTGATGTTGATCATAATCAAAGTGCTTGACGGTTTTGATTATATCCAGCATCATAAATTACGGCAATTTCGCAAGAGATGGCGATCAGTCCACGAGGCTCCAAAGGAAACGTACATGAACACCCAGAAGAAAGTGGCGCTTGTCACCGGCGCGTCGTCGGGAATTGGCGAGGCAGCGGCCAAGCAACTCCTGACCCTTGGCTATACGGTTTACGGCACCAGCCGGCGTGGCGCCGAAGCGGGCGAGCGTTCGTTTCCGCTGATCGCTCTCGATGTGACGGACGACCTGTCGGTCGAAGCCGCAATCGCGCAATTGCTGCAGCGCGAGGGACGCATCGACCTCCTGGTCAACAATGCGGGTGTCGGTGTTACGGGTGCGGCCGAAGAGAGCTCGATCGAGCAGGTCCATGCCTTGTTCGAGACCAATTTTCACGGCGTGGTCCGCGTGACCAACGCGGTCCTGCCCATCATGCGCAAACAGGGGAGCGGACGCATTCTGAACATCGGATCCGGCCTCGGCCTCATTCCGGCGCCGTTCAATGCCTACTATTCGGCAACCAAGCATGCGCTGGAAGGGTATTCGGAGTCACTTGACCATGAAGTGCGGGGGTTCGGCGTCAGGGTCGTGATCATCGAGCCCGGCGCGACGCGAACCTCGTTCGAGACAAGCACCGTCTCGTCGGACCGGCAACTCGCCGACTACGATGCAATCCGCGCGAAATATCTCGTGGCCTACGAGCAGGCGATTGCGACGGCCGGTACGGCGCAAGGCGTCGCGGAAACCATCGCTCTTGCCGCTCGCGCCAAGAACCCCAAGCTACGCTACCCCTCGGGCAAGGATGCGAAGCAAGGCGCATTTGCACGCAGGTTCCTTCCCCGGGCCCTGTTCGACAAGGTGCTGCACAAGCAGTTCGGACTGGCATAGCGCGAAAGACCGCCTTGCGCGCTCTTCGTCCCTGAGACGCTGCTTCGTTGCAGCGTCGAAGAAATGGACAGCGGCGCGTCGAACAGGCGGAGACCTTTGCACCTGCGGTAATCGCGGCTGCAGGGAGGCTTCCTGGAGCGGCACGGCCGTTCTCAACATCGCGGAACGGCGCCTCTCGCGCAGTATCGGCATGGCAGAATTTGTGACGATGGCGCTGGCTGGCGACCTCGGGTTCCAGCGTTTGCTGGAAGACGCCGGCGAGGCCGCGGGACGCGGCCTTGCGACTGTCGGAACCATACGCAATCCTGGCCTTTTCGTCATCCGTGGCGGAATGGCGGCTTCGGGCGACGTGCTGCTGTCGCCCATCCGTTCGTCTTATGCCAGGCATACATTGGTCAAGCCTGTGACGAAGGCGCCAACCCCGCCTTCGTCACAGGCCGCTTCGTCGACAACGACAATGGCATGGGCGCCGTCGGCCTGGTGTTGAGACATCATGGGCAGCTGACGTAAACCCCCAATACAATTCCCCTTTTCACCGCGATCACGCCATTCACCTGCGGTCGATCCGTCGCCTGCAAGGGCATCGTCTTCCCGGATCCCCTCCGTCCTCGGACCGTCGGACTTATGTTATTACGTTACAATTCGTTTGACGGATGTAATAACATTACCTATACCGCGGCTGCCAATCCCCGAGGACGCGATGCGCAGCACCTGTCTGGAATTCAAAGATCTGACGCTCGGCTATCAACGCCACGCCGCGGTTCATCACCTTTCGGGCGTGGTCGAGCGGGGGTCGCTGACGGCCGTCGTGGGGGCCAACGGATCCGGCAAATCCACGCTGATGAAGGGCGTGGCCGGCATCCTGAAACCGATCAGCGGCAGCATCGACGCCGCTTTCAGGCGGCTCGCCTATCTTCCGCAGCAATCCGACATCGACCGGTCCTTTCCGGCGCGGGTGATCGATCTAGTGTCGCTCGGTTTCTGGCAGGAGCGGGGGCTTCTCGGTCGCATCACCCGCAGCGACAAAACGCGGCTTTTCGCCTGTCTTGCGGCCGTCGGCCTGTCGGGGTTCGAGACGCGGTCGCTCGACAGTCTGTCCGGCGGGCAGATGCAGAGGGCGCTCTTTGCCCGCACCATGCTGCAGGACGCCGATCTGATCCTGCTCGACGAACCCTTCAACGCGGTGGACGAGCGGACGATCCGCGACCTGCTCGCGCTGATCCGGCAATGGGCGGACGAAGGGCGGACCATCCTGTGCGTCCTTCACGATCATGCGCTGGTGAAAAGCCATTTTCCGCAGACGCTGCTGATGGCCCGCAAGCCCGTGGCCTGGGGCAGGACGGCCGATGTCATGACACCGGACCATCTTTCCGCGGCCCGCACATTCCAGGAGGCCTGGGACGAGAACGCGGGCTGGTGCGAGGAGCCCGCTCCGGCGCTGCTGCCTCAGCCTGCCGAAGATCTCCTGCATGACCGGGATGTGGCGCGGAGGGCCGCGCATGTTTGAATGGCTGGTGTCTCCCTTCCTCGAATACGGCTTCATGCAGCGTGCGCTTCTCGGCTCGCTGGTGCTTTCCGTCTCCTGCGCGCCTGTCGGCGTCTTCCTGATGCTGCGCCGCATGAGCCTGACGGGCGACGCCATGTCCCATGCCATCCTGCCGGGTGCGGCTATCGGCTTCCTTCTCTTCGGGCTCGAGATCATGCCGATGACGATCGGCGGGCTGGTCGTCGGCCTGCTGGTGGCGCTCGGCTCCGGCTTCGTGTCGCGCTTCACGGTGCAGAAGGAGGATGCCTCCATGGCGGCTTTCTATCTGATCTCGCTGGCCGTCGGGGTGCTGCTGGTCTCCTGGCGCGGCTCGAGCGTCGATCTGATGCATGTGCTGTTCGGCTCCGTCCTCGCGCTCAACGACGAAGCGCTGGCGTTGATCCTCGGCATTGCCGTCGTCACGTTTCTGGCGTTGGGCATTTTCTGGCGCGCGCTGGTCGCCGAATGCCTCGACCCGCTGTTCCTGCGCTCCGTCAGCCGCATCGGCGGGCCGACGCACGTGCTGTTTCTCGTCCTCGTCGTTCTCAATCTGGTCGGCGGCTTCCAGGCGCTCGGCACGCTGCTGTCGGTCGGGCTGATGATGCTGCCGGCCGTGGCCTCGCGCTTCTGGTCGAACGATGTGCGGGCACTTTGCGGGATCGCGATTGCGATCGCCGTCGTCTCGTCGCTCGGCGGCCTGCTTCTGTCCTATCACGCCTCCATGCCGTCCGGCCCGGCCATCATCATGGTCGCGGGCGTCGCCTACCTGTTCTCCGCTCTTTTCGGCCGAAGGGGCGTGCTTGCGAGCGCGCTTCCCTCGCGCCGGCATACGTCCGCCTGATCACCAAAAAGGAGATTTCCATGTTCAGGACAGTCCGTCTCATCACCTGCGCCAGCCTTCTTGCCCTTTGCGGCTTCGCGTCCGGCGCGTCGGCCGCCGACCTCAAGGTCGTGGCCAGCTTCTCCATCATCGCGGATCTCGCAAAGAACGTCGGGGGAAGTCGCGTCCAGATCTCGACCCTCGTGCCCGTGGATGGCGACGCGCACGTTTACGAGCCGCGTCCGGCCGATGCCGCAGCGCTCAAGAAGGCGCAGGTCGTTCTGGTCAACGGCCTCTATCTCGAAGGCTTCATGTCCCGGCTGATCGAGACCAGCGGCACAAAGGCGCCGGTCATCGAGGTCAGCAAGGGCGTCGAGCCGTTGAAGGCGGACGAGGCGGAAGGGCACCATGACGAGGCCGGCAAGACGGCCGAGGCCGGTCATGCGGGCCATGATCATGGCGCGTTCGATCCCCATGCCTGGCAGTCTATCGCCAATGGCGAGATCTATGTGAAGAACATCGCCGACGCCTTCTGCGCGGCGGACAAGGCGGGTTGCGCAACCTACACGGCCAATGCCACAGCCTATCTGGCAAAGCTCACGGCGCTGGATACGGAGGTAAAGGCGGCGATTGCCGGCATCCCACAAGACAAGCGCACCATCATCACCTCGCATGATGCCTTCGGCTACTTCGCGCACGCCTACGGCCTGAACTTCATCGCGCCGGAAGGCATCTCGACGGAAGCGGAAGCGTCTGCCGCCGATGTCGCCAAGCTCGTCGATCAGGTGAAGCAGGACAAGGCCTCGGCAATCTTCGTCGAAAACATCACCAATCCGCGGCTTGCCGAGCAGATCGCCCGCGAGACCGGCCTCAAGATCGGCGGCACGCTCTATTCCGACGCGCTTTCGGCCAAGGACGGCCCGGCCTCTACCTATATCGACATGTTCCATCACAACGTGAAGACGATGACGGCCGCCATTCTCGGCAGCTGATCCGCAAGGACCTGTCCGGCTTCGGCCGGGCAGGTCCTGACCCGACCTCAAACCGCAGGGAGTCCCGGGACGATGATGGGCAGCGTGTTCAAGCGATGGCGCAAGGCGGCGGGCGCCACGGAGGATGGGGTGAAACGGCTTTACGATTCCGTGCCGGTCACGCTTCTGACCGGCTTTCTCGGATCGGGCAAGACGACGCTGCTGAACGATATTCTGGCCGATCCGCGCATGCAGGGCACGGCCGTGATCGTCAATGAATTCGGCACCGTCCCGATCGATCACGATCTGGTCCGCAAGGGCTCCGAAACCTATGTCCGAACGACCACTGGCTGCATCTGCTGCACGGCGACAAGCGACATCCGGAGCTCCCTGTCGGATCTTCACGATGCCCGCATGCGCGGCGATATACCGCCGGTCGCGCGGGTGGTGATCGAGACGACCGGACTTGCCGATCCCGCGCCGATCATCAACAGCGTCATTCCCGGGGGATCGCCGGCGCTCGGGCTACGGGATCATGTCGTCGCCCGGCATTTCCACCTCGCCCGTGTCGTGACGACATTCGATGTGCTGAGCGGTCGCGCCACGCTCGACAGTTTCCTGGAAGGTTGGAAGCAACTGGCCTTCGCCGATCACGTGGTGCTCACCAAGACCGATCTCACCAAGACCGATCTCGCCGGGGCCGATCACGACTGGCCGGGCGAACTGAGCGCGCTCAATCCGGCCGCTGTCTATCACGACCGCCACCGACAGGGGGTCGCGCTCCGCGAACTCTTCGGCGACGGGGCCTATTCCGTCGGTGGCAAGACCGAGGACGTGCCCGGCTGGCTGGCGATGGAGCGGCTGGTGGCTCACGGCGATCATGCCCACGATCCCAATCGGCATGGGGATGACATAGAAGCGATCAGCCTGCGCCATGATGTGGCCCTTTCGCCGCAGGCCGTCGAGACCTTCCTGCACATCGTGACGACCAATATCGGTTCCGGCCTGCTGCGGCTGAAGGGAATGTTTGCGCTTTCGGATGACCCGGACCGACCATTGGTCGCGCACGCCGTGCAGCATCGTCTCTCCCCGCTCCAGCGCCTGGATCGCTGGCCGGACGACGATCGCGGCAGCCGCGTGGTGCTCATCGGCCGGAACATGCCCGTCAAGCCGATCCGCGATCTCTTCGAGGTGCTGGCGCCCCGCGTGCCAACACGCGAGCGCGGCGCGGCATGAGTGCGGCCTTCGTCAACCCGCTGGCCCGAAGCGGAGCCTCTGTCATCAACAGCGCACGCTCGATCAAATCCTGGGCGCGCCAGCTGCTGGCACTGCCGGACGAGGCGGTCGTCACCGTCAGCGAACTTGCCTGCCACGTGCCCGGCTGCCCGCCGAAGGAGACGGTCATCCTGGTGATGCAAGGCACGGACATGCTCCAGGTCTCCCTCCACATGGCGATGAAGGATGTGACGGAACAGGATCTCGCCCATGCGTTTTCCGACGCCGCGAAGGCAAGGTCGTGAAACGGCGATGAGACGCTCGCAGACGATTTCACACCCTCCCGGAAGGGTGGTGCGACCGGCCTGCCTCGATACGGTCGCCAGCGTCAGCCCATGCGCTCGGATTTGTAGGAGCCCGGGCTGGGCGGAAAGACGATGGTCTTGTTGCCGTTCATGAACACGCGATGGTGAATGTGGGCGTGAACGGCACGGGCGAGAACCTGGCTCTCCGGTCGAGTGCGATGACGGCTTCCCACTGCCCGTGGTGAATGGAGGCGACCGCCCCGCGGTAAATCTCCGCCATGCTGGCGGTGGCGATCATTCCCAGCCCAAGAAGGGCGGCATGGAACGGTCTGATCGGCATCAGGCCCATGCCGAGGCCGAAGACGATCAGGAAGAGCCACTGATGTGGGCAGCGTTCATGCGGGCTTCCGGGCGGGCACCGGCGCCGCACACGAAATTTTCCGCCTGGACACGAGACGGTCTTGTCCCGCTCCCGCGCTGTCCCAAGTCTCGTTCCACCGCGGCGGTCTGCGAACCGTTTGCAGCTTGTTGACAAGCGTCGGGCGTGGCGTGGCCGGAAGGTGGTTGGGGGATTGAGAATGCGGGACCTCTCCTGGCGGTGGCTGCGCAGCACCTATCTGACGACACCGGTGCTGCTGCGGTCGATCCCGGTCGGCATCGTCATTGCCGCGGGTGTGGTCGCAACGAGCTGGACGCATACGCTGCTGAGCGATCACCAGGATCTGGTCGTTCACACCTATGAGGCGATCGACACGACCAAGGATGTGCTGATCGGCCTCGACGATGCGGAGACGGGCCAGCGGGGGTATCTGCTCAGCGGCGATCGGCGTTATCTTGAGCCCTACGATAAGGCCTTGACGCGCCTTTCCGATCTGCGGGGCACGCTAAAGGCGCATGTGTCCGACAATGGCGAGCAGATCGCGCGGGTGGCGACGCTGGACGCGATGATCGATGACAAGCTCGGCGAGCTCCGGCAGGCGATCGCGGTCCATGACACCGACGGCTTCGACGCGGCGCGTCGCCTGGAGATCGCGATGATGGAGCGCGCCACGATGGACGGGATCCGACGGGTGATCGGGTCGATCACGGAAAGCGAGAAGGCGCTCTTGTCCGCACGGCAATCGGAGGTCGATCGGGACGAGACGCGGATCCGCATCGTGGCGATCCTCGTCGGTCTCGCGTCGTTCCTGACGCGGGCCGCGATCGAGCTTTACCTTGCTCGGACCGGCATGGGCGGGGCCGGACCCCGGCGACGCAACAGCTGAGCGCCCCGGTCGGCCGACAGGGGCGCTCGTCGAGGCAACGATATCTGGCCGGTCAGATATCTGGGCGATCAGTCGCCGGCGCAGGCCGCTGCCACCTTCTTCATCGAGACCAGCCAGATGACCAGACCGCAGACGGCGAAGCCGGCGAGGGTGAGGTAGGCGGCCGAAAAGCCATAATGCGAGACAATGACGCCGGCGATTGCGGGGCTGAGCGACGCGCCGACACCCTGCACCGTCATCACGGCACCAAGGCCGGCATTGATGTGGCCGGTCCCTTTCAGCATCCGCGCGACGAGACCGGGTACGGCCACGCCGAGGAGACCGGCGCCGACGCCATCGAGCATCTGGACCGGAATGAGCGCATAGGGGCTTGGCCACAGGCCGGCGATCAGCCCGCGGACGGGCAGGGCGACGAGAGCTGCGACGAGCAACAGGAAGTAGCCGCGCCGTTCGGCGAAGCCGGCCGCGAGAAGCGCGATCGGGATCATCGTCAGCTGGGCGATGATGACGGTGGCGGCCGTGTAGGAAACCGGATCCGACAACAGGTTCTGCAGCGACGAGGGCTGGTTGACCGGCCGGGCCGCCGGTTGACCCGGCTTGCTCTGTCCGGGCGGCAGCGCGGTCGTCGTGCCGTCGTCTTGTGTCGTGGTTGCGGCCGCCGTGCCGTCGTCGGTCGGCGCGTCCGCGCTTTCGGCCTGTGTCGCGACCTGCTGGCCGAGCAGCGGCAGCATGGCGCCGTTGCCGAAGTGGAACAGCATGAGCGTGGCTGCAAGGATCAGGAGCGGCGTGGACTTCCACAACACGCTGAAGCCCGAGGGCGCCTCGGCGTCCTTGCCTTCCTTCTTCTCGATGCCGCGGGCGGCATCGTGGTCGATATCCTCAGGCTTGATCATCATGACGGCGATGATCGAGCCGACGGCCATGGCCGTCATGAGGATGAACACGGCGGTCAGGCCGAATTCATAGCCGAAGAAGCCGGCGCCGGCCGCCGCAAAGACATTGCCGCCGTGGTTCCAGGCCTCGTTTCGCCCGAGCTGCGGGGCAAGCCCCTTCTGCCCGACGAGGCCGAGCGTCAGGCCGGCGACGGCCGGGCCGATCGCCGCACCGGCGATGCCGGTCGCGATCTGGGAAGCGGCCACGAAGGTCACGGTGGGGACGAACAGGATGGCCAGCGAGGCCACGATGACCAGCGCCGCACAGAAGCCGACCATGAAGCGCTTCGCCTTGGAGGCGTCCGCCAGAGCGCCGAGCGGGGTGGTCGCCAGCATGCCGGCAATCCCGCCGATCGTCATGACGACGCCGATGGTCGCCGTGCTCCAGCCCTGCCCGATGAGGAAGATGCCAAGGAAAGGACCGAGCCCGTCCCGCACGTCGGCAAGAAAGAAATTGACGGCGCTGAGGGCTTTGACCGACCGCGACCGGGGTTCTACAGGCGCCGCATGTGCGCTTGCCGCCATTGTACTCATCAAGGAGGTCCTGTTCTGGGTGTGAAATCGGATCGGAAATTCGCTGCAGAACGCGCAAGGCGATCAAAGGTTTCTCATCAAGGACAGGTTTAATTAACCGCCCGCTTTCATTAGAGCCTTCATGACAGTCCGATGTCGGATTTGCGCCGGGAACGACCGTGTTCGCGGCCAGTCCTTGTCGCTTTCAGATCAGGCGTTCCGCGGCGTACGCTCTACAATCCACCCGATATCGGAGATACGAGGCAGGCAATGGCAGAGTTTCCAAGCAGAGCAAAGGTCGTCATCATCGGGCTCGGCGGCATCGTCGGCGCGTCCATCGCGCATCACCTGATCGAGCGCGGCTGGGACGACATCGTCGGCATCGACAAGTCCGGCATCCCGACCGATATCGGCTCGACCGCGCATGCCTCGGACTTCTGCTACACGACCAGCCATGATTATCTGTCGGTCTGGACGACACAATATTCGATCGATTTTTACGAGAAGATGGGCCACTACGCCCGCATCGGCGGTCTGGAAGTGGCGCGAACGGGCGACGACAGCTGGATGGAGGAGATCAAGCGCAAGCTCACCTCCGCCAAGGCCTTCGGCACGCGCGCGCATTATGTGAGCCCCGCCGAGATCAAGCAGATGTTTCCGCTGATCGAGGAGGATCAGGTTCAGGGCGGCCTGTTCGACCCGGATGCCGGCCTCGTCATTCCGCGCTCGCAGACCGTCGCCGGCGAGCTGGTGGATGCCGCGGAGACATCCGGCAAGCTGAAGATCTTCGGCAATACGCCCGCGACCTCGCTGATCGTCGAAAAGGGCCGCATCAAGGGCGTCGTCACGCATCGCGGTACGATTCTGGCGGATCATGTCATCGTCTGCGCCGGCATATGGGGCCGGCTGATCGCCGAAATGGTCGGCGAGGACCTGCCCGTCATGCCGGTCGATCATCCGCTGACTTTCTTCGGCCCCTATAACGAATTCGCCGGCACCGGCAAGGAGATCGGCTATCCCCTGCTGCGAGACCAGGGCAACTCCGCCTATATGCGCGACACCGGCGATCCAAACACGACGGAAGGCGGGCAGATCGAGTGGGGCTATTACGAGGCCGAAAACCCGCGCCTCTGCCACCCGCGCGAGATCCTCGAAAAGCACCAGGCGCGCCTGTCGCCCTCGCAGCGCGACCTCGACATGGAGCAGATCCTGGAGCCGCTGGAACGGGCGATGGAACTGACCCCGATCCTCGGCGAACTCGGCTATAACGAAGGCCATTCGTTCAACGGTCTCTTGCAGGTCTCGGCCGCCGGCGGTCCCTCCTGTGGCGAGAGCCAGAAGGTGCGCGGCCTCTGGTACTGCGTTGCCATCTGGGTCAAGGACGGCCCGGGCTACGGCAAGCTGATTGCCGACTGGATGACGGACGGACGCACCGAGATCGACCATAACTCCATCGATTATTCGCGTTTTTACCCGCACCAACTGACGGAAGCGTTCATCGAAGGTCGCAGCTACGAAGCGGCGCAGAAGATCTACTTCCCGGCGATCCATCCGCGCGAACCCTATGCCTCGGGCCGCGGCGCCAAGCGCTCGCCTTTCCACGAGCGCGAAAAGGAACTCGGCGGGTACTTCATGGAACTCGGCGGCTGGGAACGCGCGCACGGCTACAAGGCCAACGAGCACCTGCTGGAGACCTATGGCGACCGCGTGCCGGTGCGCGAGAACGAATGGGACAATCGCCATTTCTGGCGCGTCTCGAATGCCGAGCATCTGGCGATGAGCGAGGATTGCGGCATCGTCAATCTTTCGCACTTTCACATGGTGGATATCGAGGGGCCCGACCATGTCGATCTGCTCGAATGGCTCTGTGCCGCCAAGATCGGCGGCGATGGCAATATCGGTAAGGGCATCTACACGCATTTCCTCGATGACGAAGGCATGGTGCGGGCTGACTTTACCGTCATTCGTCTCGCCGACCGCTGCCGCCTGATCAATGGTGCCGATGCGGGCCCGCGCGACTTCCACTATATGAAGCGCGTGGCGGAAGATCGCGGGCTCGACGTCGTTATCACGGACGTCTCGGAAAAATTCACCACCATCGGCATCTGGGGGCCGAACGCGCGCGCGACGCTGAAGAAGGTCGTGGCGGACCCGTCAGCCCTCGACCTGGAAAACTTCGCCTTCGCGGCCATCAAGCCGATCGAGATCGCAGGCGTGACCGTCACGGCCTTCCGCATTTCCTATGTCGGCGAGCAAGGTTGGGAACTGCATATGAAATACGAGGACGGCCTTGCCGTCTGGGATGCGCTGCGTGCGACAGGTGTCATGGCGTTCGGCGTCGAGACCTATGCCAACTCGCGCCGGATGGAAAAGAGCCTGCGCCTGCAGAACGGCGACCTCTTGACCCAATACAATCTGATCGAGGCGGATCTTGCCCGCCCCAAGGTCAAGGAAGCCGATTTCCGGGGCAAGGCCAAGCATCTCGAATACAAGGCGCGCGCCCACCAGCCGGCCATGCTCTGCACGCTCGTGATGACCGAGAACACGGACGCCAGCGGCGTGAAGCGTTATCCCGTGGGATCGCTGCCGGTCATCGATCCGGACACGGGCACGGTCCTGATCGACGACCTCGGTCGCAGGTCCTACACGACGTCGATCGCCTATGGCCCGACCATCGGCAAGAATATCGCGCTCGCCTATATCCCGCAGTCGCATTGCGAGGTCGGACGAAAGCTGGTGGTCGAGTATTTCAACGAGAGCTTCCCGGTCGAGATCGCAGCTGTTGGCTACAAGCCGCTCTACGATCCGGAGAACCTGAAGCCCAGAAGCTGAGGTCGGCCCGGCCTGATAACCGTCAGGCCGCGCGACCTTTCTGCAGGATCACGATCACCACGAAGGCGGCGCCGATCGAGCTCGTGACGATGCCGACCGGAAGTTCCTGCGGCGGCAGGAGCGTGCGGGCGATGAGGTCGCTGCCGAGAAGCAGGGCTGCACCGAGAAGCGCACAGAGGATCGTCAGCCGCTTGTGCAGCGGGCCAACCAGCGTGCGGGCGACATGGGGGATCATGAGCCCGATGAAGCCGATGACGCCGGTGATCGAGACGAGGAGGGCGGTGGCGAAGCTGGCCGCCAGAAAGGTTTCCCGCCGCAGCCGCCGCACGGAAATGCCGAGGCTTTCGGCCGTCTGCTCCCCGCCCAGCAGGGCGTCGAGGTGCCGATGGCGGGCCATCGCATAGACGATGGCGACGGCGGCACCCGTGATGCCGATGCCGATGTTCTGCCAGCTCGCAAGCCCGAGGCCGCCCATGGTCCAGAACAGAACGGAATGGGCCGCGCGCTGGTCGCCGGAAAAGACCAGGTAATTGGTCAGCGCCGTGAACAGGAAGGAGACGGCGAGGCCGGCGAGGATCAGCCGCTCCGGGCCGAAACCCTGCGCACGGCGGATGAGCATCAGCACGATGCCGGTCGCACACATTCCCCCGACGAAGGCTGCAATCGGCAGCGTGAGGACGCCGAGCCGATCTCCAAGACGGGTGATGACGATGACCGCACCGGCCGCCGCACCCGCCGACAGGCCGAACAGGAAGGGATCGGCCAGATCGTTGCGCGTCACCGTCTGCAGCAGCAGCCCGATGACGCCGAGGCCCGCCCCGACCGCGATCGCGAGGATGGCGCGGGGCAGCCGGAGATCGACGATGATCCGGTCGACCACGCCGGCCGGGTCCGTCTGGCCGATGCCTGCGGCCCGGGCGAGGGCCGCGAGGACCTGCGGCATCGGAATGATGGTGGAGCCATAGGCGATGGAGATGCAGGCAAGTGCGGCCACCGTCAGGCAGGCCGCAACGACGCCCAGGGGGAATGACGCTCGCACCGTCAGAAGGCTTCGGGGTGCAGCGCGCGGGCGATCTTGCCGATGGCGGCGATGTTGTCGGGGCCGGGCGTCAGCTCCTCGTAGCGCAGCGCCACGAAGCGCTCGTTCTTCACCGCATCCGTTTCCTTCATCGCGGGGTGGCTCTTCAGGAAGTCGAGGAGCTTCCTGTAACCGGTGTCGTTCTGATAGTCGAGGAGGACGAGGAACTGCGGATTGCGCATGGCGACGGTTTCCCAGTCCGTCGTGCCCCAGCTCGTTTCCATGTCGGCCATGATGTTGACGCCGCCGGCAGCCGAGATCATCGCGGTGGGAATGGCGAACTTGCCGGCCGTGAACGGCTTGTCCTCGCCGCTGTCGTAGAGAAACACGCGCGTTCCGCCGTTGGCCGCGACCTTGGCCTCGATGTTGGCAAGCTCGACCTTCCAGCCTTCGATCAAGGCATCCGCTTCCGTCTTGCGGTCGAAGATCACGCCCAGCTTTTCCATATCGCCATAGAGCAGGTCCATGGAGGCCGCAGGACGCGCCTTGTCGAGGTGGACGCAGCTTTCCGTCAGCACGAGCGTCTTGATGCCATGCGGCGCCAGCGTGTCCGGCGTCACGTCGCCGCCGGGCTTCATGCCGTAGTACCAGCCTGCGAAGAAGAAATCGGGTTCGACGGCGACGAGATTTTCCAGCGTCGGATATTTCGGTGCAAGTTCGGGGATCGCGCCCTGTTCCTTGCGGAAGGCATCGTCGAGCTTGTACCAGCCGCTGATGCCGGTCACGCCCACCATCTGCGGCTGGAGGCCCAGCGCGAAGGCCATTTTCGCCATGTTGATGTCATGTACGACCGCGCGCTTCGCTGCCGCATCGAATGTCAGCGCCTGCCCGCAGCTGTCGACCGTGACGGGAAAGGCCGAAGCTGCAGAGGCAGCGAGAGAGAAGAGAGCGGCAAGGAGAAGGCGGTTCATAGGAGACGGTTCCAGGTTCAGAGAGGGGCTGCGATATCGAAGACGGTGAGTTCGCGGTCTTCATGCGGATGCGGCAGGCGCAGAAGGTCGATGCCGAAGACGTCGCGGACGACGGCCTTCGACAGCGCGGCGGCGACCGGCCCGCTGGCCACGGGCCGGCCGTCTTTCAGCACGACGACATGGGTCGCGAAATCGGGAACGAGATGCAGGTCGTGGAGCACGGCGACGACCGTGACGTCCAGTTGCGCGACCAGAGACAAAAGCGTTCGGCGGGCGAGCGGGTCGAGATGGTTGGTCGGCTCGTCGAGGAACAGGATACGTGGCGCCTGCGCCAGCGCCCGGGCGATCTGCGCCCTCTGCCGTTCGCCGCCGGAGAGCGACCCCATGGCACGCGCGGCGAGCGGTGAAAGGCCCGTTCTTTCCAGCGCATCTTCGACCAGCTGTCGTTCCTGCGCGCGTGTCGCCCGCTGAGTGTGGGGAATGCGGCCCAGCTCGACATAATCGCGCACGCTGATGCGGTGGTCGGGCTGATCGGACTGTCCGACCACGGCCGTCAGCCGGGCGCGCTCCTGCGGGGTCATGGAGGCCAGCGGCCGCCCGACCAGCGAGACCGACCCCGTCGTCGGCTGCAGCATGCCGGAAAGAAGCTGGAGCAGCGTCGTCTTGCCCGCGCCGTTCGGGCCGACGATCGCCAGCCGGTCGCCCTGGCCGAGGTTCAGCGAAACATCCCGCAGGATCTGCGCATCCCGGATCGACCATCCGAGACCGCTGGCTGACAGCGTCACATCGTGCACGCGGCGTCCTTCTTCTTCGGCCGGCGGTGTGGCGTCACCCAAAAGAGGACGGGCCGGGAGCGATATGCGGATCATCTAGCCGTCTTTTCCCTTGAGGTAAAATCCCGAACGTCGCCCGAGACGCGAGCGAGGACCGATGAAAATGTAATAACATTACGAATCGACATCCTGTCAACGGGGTCTCGCGCGAATTGGTCGCCGCGCGTCTGCGACAGGACGAAAGCTGTCCCGAACGAGCGTGGCACAAGATGTCGCGATGACAGACGAAACGAACTGTGGCATGCGAGTGGCATGACGTTCTGGCGCCGTATCATCGCAGACAGACAATCGGGGGGCCTTCTGGGCGTTCTTCTGGCGCTGTCCTTTGCGATCCAGACGCTGGTGACGGGATGGTCGAGTGCCGCGATGGCGGCGCCGGATCCCCTGTCCGTCCTTTGCGCTGCAGATCATGGCGCGCATCGCCCGGCCGACGATCATGGGCATCGGGATTGTCCCTGCAGCACACTCTGCCATGCCGGCGTGCAGGCGCAGACGGCAATGGCGCCGTCGGACGACGCGGGCCTGCCTATCCGTTTTTCCGTCGCCGTGGAGACGCGCGCCGACGAGGCCGTCGTCCCGTCCGCCGCGACGGATGTCCGGCGCTATGACGCGCAGGGACCGCCGGTCTGAGAGGCACCAAGCGGGCGCATGTGCCCGCCATGGACGGCAACGACATCCTGTGCGCTTCGGGCGAATGGCATGTCGAAGCCTCACGCTTTTCCGGCCGTTCCCCCGCGTCTCCCGGCGCCGGCACGCGGCTCGTTCCCAGGATTGACGATGACAGACCTTACCGCATCCCGGCAGGCACACGCTTCCGCGCTTGCTGTCGATACCTACCGCGCCATCTGGCGATGGCACTTCTATGCCGGCCTCCTCGCCGTGCCCTTCATGATCCTGCTTGCCGTCACCGGCTCGCTCTACCTGTTCCGCGACGAGATCGACCGCACCGCCTTTGCATCGCGCACGGTGGTCACCGAGGAGACCACGACACAGCAGGCACCCAGCGCCTTGATTGCCCGGGCGCAGACGCTCTACCCCGATGCGCGGGTGAAGGCCTATCGGCCGCCCGTGAGCCCCACCGCCTCGGCCCGCGTGACGTTCGCGACGGATGCAGGCGCGGCCTATGTGTTCCTCAACCCCTATACGGGTGCCGTTCTCGACACGATGCTAAAGACGCAGGAATTCAACGAGGTGGTGCGCAAGCTCCACAGCCTGGAATATTTCGGCGCCTATGCCAACCGCGTGATCGAGGCGATGGCGGGGTTCGCGATCATCCTCGTGGTCTCCGGCCTCTATCTCTGGTGGCCGCGCCGGCAGACCGGCGGCGTCCTGACCGTGCGGGGAACGCCGTCGCGCCGGGTGTTCTGGCGCGATACGCATGCCGTGACCGGGGCGATCGCGGGCGGCTTCATCGCCTTTCTCGCGCTGTCGGGCCTGCCGTGGTCCTCGTTCTGGGGCGGCAAGCTGACGGAGCTGACGGTGGCGACCGGCACCGGCTACCCCGCCGCCCTGTGGGACACCGTGCCCACGTCGAGCGAGCATGCGCAACACGCGATGCAGACGGTCGGCTGGACGATGGAAGCCTCGCCGATGCCGATGTCGCATCACGCGATGGACACGCCGCTCGGGATCGACAGGATCACCGAGATCGCGCGGGCGCGCGGCATGGCGCCGGGATACGAGGTGACCTTTCCCGCCGACGCCACGGGCGTCTTCACCGCGGCGGTCTATCCCGACGATCTCGCGCAGGTCCGCACGATCCATATCGATCAGTTCAGCGGCCAGCCGCTGGTCGATATCGGCTATGCGGATTACGGCCCTGTCGCCAAGGTGACCGAATTTGCGATCAATGTTCATATGGGGCAGGAATTCGGCCTCTTGAACCAGCTGCTGATGCTTGCGACCTGCGTCGCGATCATCCTCTCGTCGGTTGCAGCCGTCGTCATGTGGCTCAAGCGTCGACCATCCGGCCGCCTCGGGGTTCCCCCCTATCCCACAAGCCGCAGGGTCTATGGCGTGCTGTGGGGCATGGCGGTCGTCTTCGGCGTGCTGTTTCCGCTGACCGGCCTGTTGATCATCGCGATGATCGCTATCGACGTGCTCCTCATCCGCCGTATCCCGGCTCTGAAGCGGGCGTTTGCATGACGGGAGAGGGGCTCGCTCTCACGAGCGGGCCCCGACTTCGCGTCACGGTCGCCAGAACCCGTCACACAGCCGGAAGCGGCGCCTGGCGGGCCTGCGTGGTCAGGCGGATCGCGGCATTGGCCGCTCCGAGCCCGCGATAGCCGCGCCGCTCGACGATCTCGAAGAAGAAGCCGCCTTCCAGCGTGCCGAGATAGATCTGGAAGTATTCGCCGTTCTCGTCCCGGTCATAGAGGATATTCCCCGCCCGCATCGCCGCAAGCGTCTCGGGCGCGATGTCGAACTTGGCGTCGAGATCGTCGTAGTAATTGCCTGAAATCGGTAGCAGCGAGACGCCGCCGGCGCGCAGGGCCGCGACCGTCGCGAAGATATCCGCTGTCGCGAAGGCCACGTGCTGGACACCCGGACCGACGAATTGCGACACGAAGCGCGAGGAGAGTGTGCGCATGGATTGCGAACCGTTGAGCACGATGCGCAGGCTGGCGTCGTCGTTTTGCAGGACCTGGCTGAGGACGAGGCCACCGGGATCGGGCACCTCCACCGGCGGCAGCGGTTTCAGGTCGAAGATCGAGCGGTAGAACAGCGTCCAGGAGAGGATATCCTCGTAGCGCACCGTCTGGGCGATGTGGTCGACCGCCTTCAGGCCGGCGCCCGCATGCCGGTTCCAGCCGGGTTCGAGCGCGAAATCGGTTTCCCATTGCCGGTCGAGCGCCGCATCCTCGGGCACGAGATGCAGGAGGCTGCCGCCCATGCCGAACAGGGCCGGCAATTCCAGTTCGCCGGGCCCGACAGGCTGCTTGTAAGGGGTGGCCAACAGGCCTGCCGCGCGCGCCATGCCCTGCTGCACGTCCGCCATGCGCAGGCCCAGCGCCGAGACATTGGTGCCATGGACGACATAGGCGGAATGCGCCATGCCCTCGGTTTCCGTGTTGATGACGACACGCAGATCGTTCTGCGTGTAGAGATCCACATCCTTTGAGCGATGCCGGCCGGCGTGCCGGAAGCCGATGGACCGGAGCAGGGCGGACAGCGGCACGGCCGACTGCATGTCGGTGGCGAACTCGACGAAGGAGATGCCCGCCGTGCGGGCCGGCGGCGGCAGCGGATTGGGCTCCGACGGACCCTTGACCGCGCGGCCCTCGGCCTTCAGCCGGTCCATCATGTAGATCAGCGAGCGCCGCCCATCGACGGCCGTCTGTTGCGCCGAGCCCGCGCGAAACTGGTCGTTGAAGATTTCGAGCGAGTAGTAGCCGTCGTAGCCGGTCGCCTCGATGGCGGCCATGAAGTCCGCGACGGGAAGGTCGCCCTGGCCCGGCATGTTGCGATAGTGGCGGCTCCAGGAGAGGAGGTCGAGATCGAGCTTCGGCGCATCCGCCATCTGGACGATGAAGATCTTGTCCTTGGGGATGGAGCGGATCGAGGCGCTGTCGATGCCGCGCGCCAGCGAGTGGAAACTGTCGAGGATCAGCCCGACATGGCGGTGGTCGGCCCGCCGCACGATCTCCCACGCATCGCGATGGTCGTTGATGTAGCGGCCCCAGGCCAGCGCCTCATAGCCGATACGGACCCCGTGCTCTCCGGCGATGTCGCCCAGTGCGCGCAGATCGTCCGCCGCGCGGTCGATGCCGCCGAGCGCGAGCGGCGAGACGTTGGAGCAGATGAGGATGAGGTCGGTGCCGAGCTCGTTCATCGTCTCGAATTTTCGTTTCGCCCGCTCGAAGGCGCGGCTGCGCTGCGGCTCCGGCAGGCCCTCGAAGTCGCGGAAGGGCTGGAACAGGCAGATCTCCAGCCCGGCATCGCGCACCATCCGGCCGACATCCTTCGGCCCGTGATTGGAGGCGAGAAAATCGTTCTCGAAGATCTCGACGGCGCCGAAACCGGCGGCGGCGATGGCCGTAAGCTTTTCCGACAGATCGCCGGAGATGGACACGGTGGCAATCGAGGTTTTCATCGGCGTGTTCCCTGTTCAACGATCGGCATCATGGGTTGGCGCGTCCTCAGCTGCTGATGGTGCCCATGGCGGCGAAATGGGCGAGCATGCGCGCGGCGTCGGGCTCGACGCCCGTGAAGAGACGGAAGGCGCCAACCGCCTGAAACACGGCCATGCCGCCGCCATCGACGGTGGCGCAGCCCTTGGCGCGGGCGACGCGCAGAAGCTCGGTTTCGAGCGGGAAGTAGACGATCTCGGCGACGAATTGGTGGGGGCGGAGAAGGTCGTCCGGCAGCGGCAGGCCGGGATGCGCCGCCATGCCCGTCGGCGTCGCATGCACGAGGCCGCTTGCGCCCGCCATGGCAGCGGCGAGGTCATCACCCGTCTGGATGCGCGCCTGCGGAAACAGCGGGGAGAGCCGCTGCGTCAGTGCTTGCGCGCGCTTCGTATCGTTGTCGAAGACCGTCAGCTGCTTCGTGCCGAGCTGCAGCATGGCATGGGCGACGGCCGCACCGGCACCGCCGGCGCCGAGCTGGACGGCGGAAGAGAGATCTGCCTGCGGCAATGCGCGGCGAAAGCCCTCCGCGAATCCCGAGCAGTCCGTATTGTGACCGATCCGGCGACCATCCCTGAGGACGACCGTATTGACGGCACCGAGCGCCTCGGCCTCCGGCGAGAGTTCGTGGAGATGGGAAATGACGGCCTGTTTTGCCGGATGCGTGACGTTGACGCCGGCAAAGCCGCGGTCCTCGACATCGCGCAGGATGTCGCCGAGCGCCCCGACGCCGACCCCCGAGCCATGCCCGTCTTTCACGCCCGCGCCCAGCCGGTCGAGATCGATCAGCTCATAGGAGAGCGCCAGCCCGTTCGCCTTGCCTTCTGCCTCGTGCAGAGCGGGGGAGCGTGAGAGCTGGATACCGCTGCCGATGAGGCCGACCTGTATCGTGCGGGTGGATCGATCGAGCATATGCCCTCCTTCGGCGAGTGGATGGGGAACGGCAAGGCGGATCGTCCCGCCTTGCCGCTGATCGTGTTACTGACCGCGGATCGTCTTCAGCTGCGAGAACACGGCATCGACGGTTCCCGCGCCGATCGTGTCGCGGAACTGGGTGACGACCGGTTCGACGGCCTTGCGGAAGGCGGCAAGCTGTTCGGCATTCGGTTCGACGACCTCCATGCCGCTCTTCTTGATTTCCTCCAGGAAGCCGGCATTGGCGTCGCGGGAAGCCTTGCGCTGATAGTCGCGCGCCTGCGTGGCCGCATCCTGCAGCAGAGCCTGCTCTTGCGGGTCGAGCTTGTCCCAGAACACCTTGGAGACGATGACGATCTGCGGGTTGTACTGGTGGCCCGTCAGCGTCAGGTACTTCTGCACCTCGGTGAACTTGGCGTTGACGATGTTGGCCAGCGGATTTTCCTGCCCGTCGACGGTGCCCGTTTCCAGCGCGCTGTAAAGCTCGGGATAGGGCAGCGGGATGGCATTGGCGCCCAGCGCGTTGAAGGTGGCGAGCGGCACGGCCGATTGCACGGTGCGGATCTTCAGACCCTTCACGTCCTCGACCGTGTTGACCGCATGGCGGTTGTTGGTGAGGTGGCGGAAGCCGAGCTCCCAGAAGCCGAGGCCGACGAGTCGCTGGGCGGGCAGGCGGGCGGCAAGCTCCGTGCCGACGGGGCCGTCCATGACGGCGTCGGCCTCTTCCGGCGTTCCGAACAGGAACGGCAGATCGACGACCCCGAATTCCTTGATGGTGCCGGAGAGAATGCCGGCATTCATGACGCTCATCTCGACGATGCCGCCCTGCACGGAGGCAAGCGTCTGGACGTCGCCGCCCAGCGTGCCGCCCGGAAACAGCTTGACCTCGATCTTGCCGCCGCTCTTTTCCTTCACGATCTCAGCGAAGCGCTCCATCCCCATGACCTGGGGATGGCCCTTGGAATTCTGGGCGGCGAACTTGATCGTCCGCTCGCTGATCTCGGCATGGGCACCGGCGGCGGCAAGGAGAGATGCTGCAGCCAGCAGGGCCGCGATGGATTGGGTGAGTCTCATGGTATCCTCCGGGATAACGGCGCCTCCCGACGCCTTGGTTGTTTCTGGTTTCCCCGCCGGCCCCTCCCTTGGACACCGGCGCGGCAAGGGGCGAAGTCAGCGCCCGGCGAAGAAGGCCGCCGGGCCGGTGACGAGTACGGGAAAGAGGACGAGCAGGACGAGCACGATCAGCTGCGCGATCATGAACGGCCAGACGCCCCGGATCAGCTTTTCCATCGAGATCTTGCCGACGCCGCAGACGACGTTGAGCACGGTGCCGACCGGCGGCGTGATGAGGCCGATGGAGTTGTTGATGATGAACAGCACGCCGAAATAGACAGGATCGATGCCGGCCTGCTTGATGACCGGCAGCAGCACCGGGGTCAGGATGAGGATGGTCGGCGTCATGTCCATGGCGGTGCCGACGGCGACGATCAGCACCATGATGGCGATCAGCAACAGCGTCTGGTTGCCCATCAGCGGCTCCAGCAGCGCGACCATGGCGCCCGGCAGGTCGGCGATCGTGATCAGCCAGGCGGAAACCGACGCAGCGGCGACCAGGAACATGACGATCGCGGTGGTTTTCGCCGCCGAGGTGAAGACGTCGAGCAGCATGCTGGGCGTCAGTTCGCGGTAGACGACCATGGCGACGAACAGGGAGTAGACGGCCGCGACCACGCCCGCTTCGGTGGGCGTGAACACGCCGAACTTCAGCCCGAAGATGATGATGACCGGCAGCATCAGCGCCCAGAGGCTTGAGACGAGCGCGTGCCGGCGCTCCGCCCAGGAGGATTTCGCCGGCATGGCGAAGGTTTCCTTGCGGATGACCACCAGCCAGGCGACGCAGAGCGCCGCACCGATCATCAGGCCGGGCGCGATGCCGGCAAGGAAGAGCTTGGTGATGGAGACGCCGCCGACCACGCCGTAGAGGATGAAGCCGATGGAGGGCGGGATGATCGGCCCGATGATGGCGGAGGAGGCGATGAGGCCGCCCGAGCGGGCCGGATCATGGCCGGACTTGATCATCATCGGCATCAGAAGGGCGGCGAGCGCTGCCGCATCCGCCACGGCCGAGCCGGAGAGGCTGGAGAGGACGCAGGCGGCGAGAATGCAGACGAAGCCGAGACCGCCCCGCTTGTGACCGACCAGCGCGATCGCGAGATTGACGATGCGCTTGGACAGACCGCCCTGGTTCATGACCTCGCCGGCCAGCATGAAGAAGGGCACGGCGATCAGCGTGAAGCTGTCGGCGCCTTGCAGGATCGTCTGCGCCACGATCTGCCCGTCGAAGAGGTCCATGTGAACCATGAGCGCGATCCCGGACAGGATCAGCGCGAAGGCGATCGGCATGCCCAACGCCATGGTGCCGAGAAGCGAGCCGAGGAAAACCGCGATGACCATCGTCGTCCCCCCTCAGCGACCGAAGCCGGATGCCGCGGGCAGCGGCGGCTCGGGCGAAGCGGTCGGCGGTGGCAGATCTTCCGACTCCTGCACGAGCACGATGTTTGCGATATCGAGACGACCGGTGAGGATCGCAAACGTCTCGCTGCCCAGATGCAGAAGGGCGGTCACCGCGAAGATGACGGCCGGAATCATGAACCACGCCATCGAAATGCCGGCCGCCGGCGTGATCGCCCCCCAGGTCAGCACGGATTGCGCCCAGGCGCCTTCGAGCAGCAGCACGCAGGCCAGCAGCATCAGAAGATAGCCGAGAAGGACGCAGGCCTTGGCGAGTTTCGGCGGCAGGGCCCGGATCATCGTATCAATGCCGATATGGGCATGCTCGCGCAGCGCGACGGCCGCGCCGAGGAAGATCAGCCAGACGAAGGCCAGTCGCGACATCTCTTCCGAGATCGTCAGGCCACTGTTGAGCGCATAGCGCATCACGACATTGGTGAAAACGAGGATGACCATCGCTGCGAGGAGCAGGGCGATGGAGACGCGCAGAAACGCAAAATACAGATCGACGATCCGTCTCATAAAAGTCCTCCCGTGCGACCGGCACTCCCTGCCGGATCGTCTTCTCCCGTCCGTCTATGCGCGGATCCCTCCAGATCCTAAGGCATCGCCGTGATGTCCTGTAGTCCGTTCATCCCGGCCCACAGGATTTTGTGATCCGGTACCGTCTTGCGTCGGGGCAACCGATAGGATCGCCTCTTTCCGCCCGGAGCATCTTGGCATAAAAATGTACGAACCGGTTCGTTTGGTCAACGTGAAAATTCTGTGGCTCCGAGATTCGCGCAATGACGCGCCGTCCGGGAACGTGCAGAATGGCCGCGCCGGTGCTCGCGACCGGTCGTGCCCGACAGGGGCATGGGGGAGGATGATGAGGAATATGGCCGACACAGACGGTGTTGACGCGCCCGAAGACCCTGATGACGAGGCGCGGCCCGCCCGGCGCCGCGTGACGCAACGCGACCGCACGACGAAGACGCGGGACGACATCCTGCTGGTCGCGCGCGAGGAATTCGCGGCAAACGGTCTTTCGGGCGCCCGCGTCGATGCCATCGCCGAGCGCACGCGGACGTCCAAGCGCATGATCTACTATCATTTCGGCTCGAAGGAGGGTCTCTACCTCGCTGTGCTCGAACATGCCTATACCGGCATCCGCAAGGTGGAGGCGGAACTGCGGCTGGCCGACGGCGATCCGGTGGATGCCATGCGCCGACTGATCGGCTTCACCTTCGACTATGACGAGGCCAATCCGGATTTCATCCGTCTGGTGACGATCGAGAACATCCACCGCGCCAGCCATATGCGCCAGTCCTCCAGCCTCGGGCGGCTCAACGTGTCGATCATCGACACGATCGCCGCGATCCTCCGGCGCGGACAGGAGACGGGTGCGTTCCGCCGCGAGGTCGATCCGATCGACCTGCATATGCTGATCTCCTCCTTCTGCTTCTTCCGCATCTCCAATCGCCACACCTTCGGTCACATCTTCGGCCGCGATCTCGGCGAAGCCACGATGCGCAGCCGCCATCGCATCCTGTTGCAGGATGCCGTCATCGCATTGTTGCGGGACCCGCAACCGGCCGGGAATGCGCAGGACGGGGCCTGAGCGAGGCTGCGAACGTGCGAAGGGATCACGGGGATTTGGTCATGCCGGTGCTTTCATCGCGCCGGATCCCCGGTGTAGATAAGCCTCGATGATGCTGCGCTCCATGTCCGCCCGGAACTACCGTTCGCTGCGCTCGATCCGCATGGATCTGGGCGGCGTCAACGTGTTCATCGGCGAGAACGGCGTCGGCAAGTCCAATCTCTACCGGGCCCTGCAACTTGTGCAGGCCGCCGTGAAGGGCTCGCTCGCCTACGAGATCGCGGCGGAAGGCGGCATGGCGTCCGCGCTCTGGTCGGGCCCGAGACGCATCGAGAAGAATTTCCGCATCAAGCTTGATGTCGAGGTGCTGGACGAGGAGCGGGCGGTGACGTTCCGCTACCGCGTGGAAGCAGGATTGCGGCCGCCAAAGGCCGCAGCCGGCTTCGCCTTCGAGCCGCAGGTCAAGGAAGAGGTGCTGTCCGTCGAAACGGGCGCGCGGCCGGTGACCATGATGAAACGGGCGGGGCCGGGCGTGATGGTGCGCGGCGAGCGTGGGCGGATGGAAGAGTATCCGCAACCCGCCATGACCTCCGAGACGGCGATCGCCATGCTGGGCGATGCCGGACATTATCCGGAAATCGGAACGTTCCGCCGCCTGGTCGATGGCTGGCGCTTCTTCCATGGTTTTCGCACCGACCGGGATGCGGCGCTCCGCCAACCCTGTCTCGCGGTCACGGCGCCGCTTCTCGACGAGGACGGTGGCAATATGGCTGCGGTCTTTGCGACGCTGGTCCATACCCGTGGCGACACCGTCGATCTCGACCGCGCGATCGCGGCGGCCCTGGGCGGTGCGCGGCTGCATGTGCCGGAACCGGGAGAGTTTGCGGAATTCGGCCTGATCTTTCCCGACTTTCCGCAACGCGTCTTCCAGCCGCGCGAACTTTCCGACGGGCAGATCCGCTTTCTTGCCCTTGCCGCCGCGCTGATGTCCTATCGCCAGCCGCCGCTGATCGCGCTTAACGAGCCCGAGGCGAGCCTGCATCCCGGCATGCTGCCGCCGCTTGCCGATCTGATTGCGACGGCTGCGGGCACCAGTCAGATCTGGATCGTCACCCATTCGCAAGCACTGGCCGCCGCCGTTGCCGAGCGCTGCGGAACCCGGCCGAAACGCGTCATCCGCAAGGACGGCGCGACCTGGATCGAGGGCATGCGGCTCACCGGCCTCGTCGATCACGATGATGACGAGGACGAGGCATAGCGGCTTTTCTCTCCGCGCCGCCCCGGTCGAAAGGCTGTTGCCGGCGCGGCAAGACGTCGTCATTCTGCAACCAGGGTGATGACCATCATCCAACCGTCACACAGGGCGGTTAAGCCTGCGCGCATACAGTCTCCTCCCTACCGAACGAGGTTCTCATGCGGACTCTTCTCGCTGCGCTTGTCGCCACCACCATTCTTGCCGGCGCCGCCCAGGCCACGACCGTCTACCCGCTGTCGCGCGCGACGATCCTTGCCGGATCGCCGTTCGACTTCAAGATCGAGCTGCCCGGCGTGGTGAAGGCCGAGGACGTCAAGGTGACAGTCAACGGCGAGGATTATGCCGCGGCGCTTGGCTCCTCCGCCGCGTTCGTGGCCGAGGAGAAGGGCAAGGAAGACAAGGTTCTCGGCTCCGCCCTGATCCTGCGCGGCGCGCGGATTCTCAAGGCCGGCAGCTACAAGGTCGACGTGACGGCAGGCGGCGAGACGAAATCGGTGACGTGGGAGGTCTACGAGACCACGGCGCAGCCGAAGGCGAAGAACGTGATCTTCCTGCTCGGCGACGGCCTCTCCGTCGCGCACCGGACCGGCGCCCGCATCATGTCCAAGGGCATGACGGAGGGCAAGGCCAACGGCCGTCTCGCGATGGACGATCTCGACCACATGGCCTTCGTCGGCACCTCGGCGACGGACGCGATCGCCACCGACAGCGCCAACACGATGTCGGCCTACATGACCGGCCACAAGACGGCGGTCAACGCACTCGGCGTCTATGCCGACCGCACCCCGGCAAGCCTTGACGACCCCAAGGTCGAAACCATCGCGGAAGCGCTGCGCCGCACCACCAAGAAGGCCATCGGCGTCGTCTCCACCGCCGAAATCGAGGATGCCACGCCGGCAGCCGTCGTCGCCCACACCCGCAAGCGCGCCGACAAGGCCGACATCGTCGGCATGTTCTACACCGTTCAGCCCGAGGTCATTCTCGGTGGCGGCTCCGCCTATTTCCTGCCGCAGGCGACGCCCGGCTCCAAGCGCAAGGACGACAAAGACTATATCCAGCTGTTCAAGGATGCCGGCTACGCGCTGGCGACCGACAGGAGCGAACTCGAAGCCTCCTCCGGCACCAATGCCGTCAAGCTGCTCGGCCTGTTTCACACCGGCAACATGGACACGGTCCTCGACCGCGATATCCTGAAAAAGGGCACGGTTGCGAAGTTCCCGAACCAGCCGGGCCTGGTCGACATGACCCACGCCGCGCTGACGCAGCTGTCGAAGAACGAGGACGGCTTCTTCCTGATGGTCGAGGGCGCCTCGATCGACAAGATGTCCCACCCGATGGACTGGGACCGGGCGCTGTATGAGACGATCGAATTCGACAAGGCCGTCGGCGTCGCGCGCGACTTCGCCGCCAAGAACCCGGATACGCTGATCGTCGTCACCGGCGACCATACCCACGGCGTCTCCGTCATCGGCACCATCGACGACGAGAAGCCGGGCACCGAAATGCGCCAGAAGGTCGGCGTCTACGCCGATGCCGGCTTCCCGAACTACGAGGACAAGAACGGCGACGGCTATCCCGACAAGGTTGATCCGACGCGTCGCCTCGCCGTCTTCGCGAGCAACTTCCCGGACTACTACGAGACGTTCCGCCCGAAGCTCGATGGCCCGTTCGAGCCGACGGTGCAGAACGAGAACAAGGAATATGTCGCGAACCCCGCCTATAAGGACGTGCCCGGTGCCGTTCTGCGCGAAGGCAACCTGCCGAAGACGTCCGAAAGCGCGGTCCATGCGGTCGACGACGTCGTGCTGCAGGCAAGCGGTCCCGGTTCGGAAGGCTTCAAGGGCCATATGGAAGAGAGCGACATCTACCGCGTGCTCGCCGACAGCCTCGCCCTCGGCGCGCCGGACAACATCGCCGCGAAGTAACGATCGGCAGGCCGCCGGGTGATCAATCACCCGGCGGCGTTCGAGGAGACGACATGACGAAACCTGACGCCCTGCGCCGTCGAACGCTGCTCGGCCTGCTCGCGTCGCTGCCGGCGGCGGTCTTTGTGCCGCGGGCTCTCGCTGCAGACACCGAGATCGGATTCGACGATCTCTATGGCAGCGTCGGCGTGCTCGGTCTCACCTTCTCCGAAACTGTGAAGGCGCTGAATGGCAAGAGCGTGACGATGAGCGGCTTCATGGCGCCGCCGCTGAAGGCCGAGGCTGCCTTCTTCGTGCTGACCGAAATTCCCATGTCGATCTGCCCCTTCTGCTCGTCCGACTCGGACTGGCCCGACAATATCGTCGTCGTCTACCTCGATGCGGCGCAGACCTTCGTCCAGCCGGGAACGCGCATTTCCGTATCGGGGACGCTGGAGGTCGGCACGTGGACGGATCCCGAAACCGGCTTCGTGAGCCGCCTGCGCCTGCGCAATGCGCATTACTGGTCGGTCTGAACCATGCTGTCGCTGACCCTCAAGGATATCGCCGTCTCCTATGCCGGGCTTGCCGCCCCTGTCCTGTCCGTTCCCGCCCTGGATTTCGCGGCGGGTGAAAACGTCGCGGTCACCGGCGCCTCGGGATCGGGCAAGAGCACCTTCGTCAATGTCGTCTCCGGACTCGAACACGTGCGCGAGGGCCGGGTCGACTGGAGCGGGACCGATCTCGCCCGTCTTGCCGAGCACCGGCGCGACCGCTGGCGGGCCGAACATGTCGGCCTCGTCATGCAGGATTTCCACCTTTTTCCCGGTCTGTCGGCGCTCGAGAACGTGCTGCTGCCTGCACGGCTCGCCTCGGCGGCATCTGCCGCCGTCAAGCGCCGCGCGCATGATCTCCTCGCCGGCACGGGACTCGAACGGCCCGGGCAGCCGGTCGAGACGATGTCGCGTGGTGAAATGCAGCGCGTCGCGATCGCCCGCGCGCTTGTGCGCGCGCCGGGCGTCGTCATTGCCGACGAGCCGACCGCCAGCCTGGATGCGGACAGCGGCCAGATCATCGCCGATCTGCTGATCGGCCTCTCGGGTGCGGCCGGCGCGACGCTCATCGTCGTGTCGCACGATCCCGCGCTCATCTCGCGCCTGCCGCGACGGATCACGCTCGATCGCGGCCGGATCTCTCATGACAGCAAGGCAGCGGCGATATGATCGGCTTTATCCTCGCGGACATCCGCCGCCACAAGGGCGGGACGATCGCCATCGTGCTGCTGGTCGCCTTCGCCGTGGCGCTCGCGGTTTCCGTGACGCTGCAGGAACGCGCGCTTCGGCTCGGCAGCGCCCGTGCGGCCAACGCGTTCGATCTGGTCGTCGGGGCCGCGGGCAGCGAAACGCAGCTGGTCCTGTCCTCCGTCTTCCTTCAGGCAGCCCCCCTGCCGCTGATGGAAGGTGCCGTGCTCCAGCGCCTCGCAGCCGATCCTCGCATCGCCTTCGCCGCCCCCATCGGCTTCGGCGATTCCTTTGCGGGCTATCCGCTGGTGGGCACATCGACCGCTCTCGTGGCGCATCTTTCGCCGCAACTGCAGGAGGGGACAGGCTTCCGGCGAGAGGGTGATGCGGTCATCGGCTCGGCGGTCGACCTCTCCATGGGCGCGGTGATCAAGCCCATGCACGGTACGGCGGAAGAGGGTGGCCACACGCATACGGGCCTTGCCTATGCCGTCGTCGGCCGGATGAAGCCGACCGGCACGCCGTGGGACCGGGCGATCCTCGTACCCATACAGGCCGTGTGGGAGCTGCACGGGATGTGGCAGGAGGAGGCCGGGCATGATGAGGCAGGCCACGAGGAAACGGGGAACGCCGGAGCTGGCCATGCGGGCGGCGAGCATGAGCATAGCGCCGATGCCACGGCGCCGATCGATGAAGACTGGGCGGAACATTCGGCCGGGGTGCCGGCGGTTCTGGTCAAGCCGAAGACGATTGCCGATGCCTACAAGCTTCGCCAGGAATATCGCAGCGGTACGACGCTCGCCGTCTTTCCCGGCGAGGTGCTGACGCGGCTTTATGCGACGCTCGGGGATGCCAAGGTTCTGCTCATGGCTGTGGCGATCGGCACGCAGCTTCTCATCGCGGCAGCCCTTTTGCTCGTCACCATCATGCATGTGGGGCAGCGCCGGCGGCAGATCGGCGCGTTGCGTGCCTTCGGTGCATCGCGCACGGTCGTATTCCGCATCGTCTGGCTACAGCTCTTCGCCATCAGCCTCGCCGGCATCCTCCTCGGTTTCGGCCTCGGCTACCTCGTCTCGGAGGTCATCGGCGGCATCGTGTCTCGGCAGAACGGTTTTACGATGCCCGTGGCCTTCGATCGGGGAGACCTCGTCTTCGCCGCGTCGGTTTCAGCCGTTGCCGCGGTCCTCGCCATCGTGCCGGCCGTGCTCGCCTACCGCCAGTCGCCGGCAGCAGCCCTCAAGGGCTGAGACCGGCCAAGCGCCTGCGCCGCGCCCGGACCTCGGGTGCGCGCGGCGGATCAGACCGTCTCGAGCGCGAGCGCGATCCCCTGTCCGCCGCCGATGCAGAGCGTGACGATCCCCTTGGAAAGCCCATCCCGCTTCATGGCGTGCAGCAGGCGCGTGACAAGGATGGCGCCTGTGGCACCGATCGGATGGCCATGGGCGATGGCGCCGCCCTCGACATTGACAATGTCCTCCGGCAGCCCGAGTTCGCGCATCACGGCGATCGGAACGGCGGCAAAGGCCTCGTTGATCTCGATGCGCTCGACATCGCCCAGCTGCCAGCCGGCGCGGGCCAGGGCCAGCTTCACGGCGGGCACCGGACCGAGTCCGAAGAGGCCAGGCTCCACGCCGGCCACACCGTAGCCGGCCAGCCGCGCCATCGGCACAAAGCCTTTCCTTTCCGCAAAGCTCCGGTCCGCAACGATGACGGCCGCCGCGGCACTGTTCAGCCCCGGCGCGTTACCGGCCGTGATCGTCCCTTCCGGGCGGAAGGCGGGCTTGAGCCGCGCGAGTGTCTCGACGGTCGTTTCCGGTCGTGGCGCTTCGTCGCGGGTGAAGCTCTCGGTGCCTTTGCGGCCTTTCACCTCGACCGCCACGATCTCTTCGGCAAACGCGCCGCTTGCCTGCGCGGCTGCGAAACGCTGCTGGGACCGGGCGGCGAAGGTGTCCTGATCCTGCCGGGTCATCTGCGCCTTTTCGACGAGGTCTTCCGTGTGCCAGCCGGAATGCTGGCCCGAGAAAGCGTCGTTCAGACCATCGGTCAGCATGCTGTCGAGGATCTGGGCCGGGCCCATGCGATATCCCCAGCGCCCGCCGTCCATCAGGTAGGGCGCCCGGTCCATATTCTCCATGCCGCCGGCGATCGCCGCCGATACGCCGCCGGCCATGATCTCCATCGCCGCCGACAGGATCGCCTGCGCGCCCGACCCGCAGACTCGGTTGACGGTCAGCGCGGGTACGGTCACCGGCAAGCCGCCCCCGATCGCGGCCTGCCGCGCCGGGTTCATGCGGTTGCCGGCCTGGACGACGTTGCCCATGACGACGGTGTCGATATCGTCGCCGGAAAGCCCGGAACGGCGCAGGGTCTCGGCGATCGCGATCGCACCGAGTTCGGTTGCGGGCGTGTTCTTCAATGTGCCGTTATAGCCGCCGATGGCGGTTCGCACGGGAAAAGCGAGGACGATGTCGGGCTGGCTCAAGGGGGCGTCCCTCCGGTTCGTGAAAGAGGTGGTGTTGCTCGCCGTCAGGCGATGGCTTTGGGTTGATCGAGCGGAAAGACGAGCAGGGTCGATGTCGCACTGGCACAGAGCCGCCCGTCACGATCCTTGAGCGTCGCTTCCGCGAAGGCCGCACGCCGTCCCATCGAGAGAATGCGCCCCTCGGCGCGAACGGGGCCGCTCGCCTCTGTCAGCGGACGGTGATAGGCGATCTTGAGCTCCAGCGTCGTATAGCCCTGCTCGGCCGTCAGCTTCGAATGGACGGCGCAGCCGCAGGCACTGTCGAGCAGCGTCGCGGCATAGCCGCCATGCACCGACCCGATCGGGTTGTAGACACTGCGGCCGGGATTGCCTTCGAACACGGCCCGACCCTCCTCGATCTCGATCAGGACAAACCCCATCGTCTCGTTGATCGGCGGCAGGCTGTTGGCCGCCATCAGGGCCTGCAGCTGGGCAAGACCGGTCAGGCCGGCTTGGTTATTCCTGAGGACGTCCATGCTTCTTCCTGTCTGTCGCGGGATGTCGGAGTGAGGAGGGGAATGTTGCTTTTCGCAAGGACCAACGGACCCGGGACACCGAGACGGGAGACACCCCGCTGACGGCGGTTCTGTGCTCTTGCTGACGATAGACGGATGTGGCTCCCTGTTTCACCTCCTCCTAAAGGTGCGAGGACTTTAATATGACAATCATCATTAAACAAGGTCTCGATGGGCCGGCTTTAATGGTGCAACAATGGTGCAGGAACCGTACGACTGCGGACAGAGACCTCGTCCGTTTTCTGACACTTTAGATGATGAAACACGTCCATCCGCCCGTCTTACGGCTCAAGCAACCCCTTCATTAGGACAAAAATCGGTCGCGGGCATGATGTGAGTATCCCTCAAGCCATTGTTATAATGGTGAAACACTACCATGGTAGACTGACTTTAACGATTGCTTACGCTAACGCTTCCGACACCGGACGCAGTGTCGTCGCTTCTATTTCTGGAAAATGCAGCCATGACGAATATCTATAAGAACCCTGCCCAGTCGATCGATAACCGCGTTGCGGATCTGCTCGACCGCATGAGCATCGAGGAGAAGATCGCGCAGATGCACGCCTTCTGGCTGCTCCTGTCGGAAGACGGTCGTCACCAGGTGCGCGAAGATACGTTCACCGGCGCCGATGACGGGGGCCGGCTGAAGGAGAAGCTCTCCTTCGGTCTCGGCCAGATCACGCGCCCTCTCGGCAGCCGTCCGGTCGATCCCGCTGCCGGCGTTCGCGCTTTGAACCGGCTGCAGAAATTCCTGGTGGAGGAAACCCGGCTTGGCATTCCCGTCATTGCGCATGAGGAATGCCTGTCCGGCATCATGGCGCAGGGCGGCACGCTGTTTCCCTCCTCGCTCGCCTTCGGCGCGACGTTCGATCCTGCGCTCATCGAGGAGGTGGGCCGCGTCATCGGGCAGGAGGCCCGCTCCATCGGCTGTCGGCAGGGGCTTGCCCCCGTGCTGGACGTCGCCCGCGATGCGCGTTGGGGCCGTACGGAAGAGACCTTCGGCGAGGATCCCTATCTCGTCGGGCTGCTCGCCTCCCGCTATGTCCGCGGCCTGCAAGGGCGGGATCGCGACTTCCTGGCAACGCTGAAACATTATGCGGGGCATTCCCTGTCGGAAGGTGCGCGCAACCATGCACCGGTCAATCTCGGCTGGCGGGAGCTGAACGACACCTTCCTCCTGCCGTTCGAAATGGCGGTTCGGCTTTCGGATGCGGGTTCGGTCATGCCGGCCTATCACGATATCGACGGGGAGCCGTGCCATGCCTCGCATCATCTGTTGACGAAGGTGCTGCGGGAGGACTGGGGCTTCGACGGCCTCGTTGTCGCCGACTATATCGGCATCAGCCTGCTCTACAAGCATCACGGCGTGGCGGCCGATGCGGCGGAAGCCGCCGCACTCGCCTTCAAGGCAGGCCTCGATGTCGAGCTTCCGGGCGACGACTGCGCCGCGCATCTGAAGGCGGCACTGGCCCGCGGCCTGATCGGGATGGACACGATCGACGCGATCGTGCGCCGGATCCTGACGGAGAAGATGCGCCTCGGCCTTTTCGAAAATCCCTACACGGATGAAGCCGGCATCGCGCTGCAGACCCCGGAGGCGATCGATGTCGCCCGTCGGGTCGCCCAGAAGTCGGTCGTCATCCTCGCCAATGACGGCATTCTCCCGCTGGCGGAGGAAAAGACTATCGCCCTGATCGGCCCGACGGCTGACGATCCGCTGGCGCTGCTCGGCGATTATTCCTTCCCCGTGCACCTGATCGTCAGCGATCTCGCGGACGCCGCGTCGTCCGTGATCACGCCGCGCGCCGCCTTCGAGGCGCGGTTCGGCACGGAGCGTGTCCGCTACGCCAAGGGCTGCCACATTCTTGAGTCCCGGCAGTCGGGCGCGCCGGTGTTTCCCGGCGACGTTCCCGACATGACGACGCTGTCGCAAACCTCCCCTGTCTCCACGAGTCTCGACCTCATTCCGGCGGCCGTCGAGGCCGCGCGGCAGGCCGATGTGGCGATCGTCTGCGTCGGTGATCTCTCCGGCATCTTTCAGACGGGCACGGTCGGCGAGGGGTCGGACACCGATACGCTGGCGCTGCCCGGCGTGCAGCAGGCCTTGCTCGAGGCGGTCGTGGAGACGGGAACGCCCGTCATCGTCGTCATCACATCCGGCCGGCCCTATACGCTCGGCGGCCTGGAAGATCGAGTCGCCGCCCAGGTCATGGCCTTCTTCGGCGGGCAGGAGGGCGGGGCGGCTCTGGCCGATGTACTCACCGGTGCCGTCGAGCCCTCTGGTCGCCTGTCCATTTCGGTGCCGCGCAGCGCCGGCGCATCGCCCTATTTCTACAATCACAAATTCAAAAGCGCGGGGACGCCGGTGGCCCGCCATTTCGGAAGCCGCTACCCCTTCGGGCACGGGCTCTCCTATACGACTTTCGTGTACGAGGACATCACGCTCGACCGGTCCTCGGTGCAGAGCGACGAGGGAAGCATCGGCGTCTCCTTCACGCTGCGCAATGTGGGCGCGCGCGGGGGAACGGAGGTGCCCCAGCTTTACGTCCGAGATCTCGTCTGTTCGGTCGTCCGCCCGGTCAAGGAGTTGAAGGCCTTCCGGCGCGTCTTCCTGGAGGCCGGCGAAAGCGCCTGCGTCACCTTCCGCATCCCGACCGACATGTTCTCGTTCACGGGGCAGGAGGGTTTCCGGATCGTCGAGCCTGGCCTATTCGAGCTGATGATCGGCTCATCGAGCGCGGCCATTCACCTGCGCAGCCAGATCGAGGTCAAGGGTCCCGTTCGCCGCATCGAGGGAGACTGGAAGATGGTCAGTCGGGCTTTCGTCAGTCATCCCTGACGGACCCTCGCCCGCGCGCGGCGGCTTTGCCATCCGGACGAAGGCTGCACCTGCAAGGAGCAGGATGCTCGTGCCGATGAAGACGACGGGCATGCCGATATGGCCGCCGATGAAGCCGCCAAGCAGGGGGCCTGCGACCTGGCCGACATATTGCGCGGACACGGAAAGGCCGAGTGCGGTGCCGGCGGAGCGATCCGGCACGCTGTGCCGGATGACAGCGGCGATGCAGGGGAGAAGACCACCCAGCGCCACACCCATGAGGAAGCGCAGGAGGATCAGCTGCCAGGCGCTGGTGACGAAGGCCTGCGGCACGAGCAGGACGCCCGCCGCGACGAGCGCGCCGGCGATGACGGGCCAGTGGCCGATGCGGTCGGCGAGCCGCCCGAGCCGGGAGGCCGACAGGATACTGCCGAGGGCGGCCGCGGACATGACGAGCCCGGCCCACAGGGTCACCGTGTCGGGCCTGTCGACCAGCTGGGCGACATAGACCGTGATGATCGGCTCGATCGACATATTGGCCAGCATCAGCAGCATGCCGGTGGCAAGCATGGCGATGACCGGTGCCTTGTCCGGTATCGCCGCCCAGCCACCGCCGGCTTTCGCCGCCTGCCGGCGCCCGGGCGCCGTCTCCTCCTTGATGAGGAATGTGGTGGCGAGGAACGCCAGAAAAATGAGCCCGCCGGCGGCCATAAACGTGTTGCGAATGCCGATCAGCGGTGGCAGCACGCCGCCGATCAGCGGCCCCACGAGATTGCCGGCCATGATGCCGGAGGAGAGCATGCCGAGCGCCCAGGCCGAACGATCCCGCGGCGTCTGTGTGGCGACGAGCACCATGGAGCCCGAGGAATAGCCACCGGCCAGCCCGACGAAGAGCCGCAGGGCGACGAGCTGCCAGACGTTTTCGGCTACGCCCATCAACGCGATGGCGACCGTCATGCCGAGGCTCGCCCGCACCAGCATCAGCTTCCGTCCGTAGATATCGCCCAGACGACCCCAGAGCGGCGCGACCAGCGCCGCCGCGAAGAACGTGGCGCCATAGGCGATCCCCGACCACTGCACGATGCCCGCATGGTCGTGCACGCCAAGCTCCTCGACGTAGAGCGGCAGGAAGGGCAGAAGCAGCGTCATGGCGACGATCGTGGTGAACGACCCGGCAAGCGAAACCGCGAGGTTTCGCTTCCAGTGGATCGAGCTGCCGTCAGCCGCACCGGGTTTTGCGTCGGTCATCGTTCCCGCCTGTTCGAGGTCGGCACCCCCTACGTCCGCCCGGTTGGCGCGTCAAGCGCGATGCAAGCCGGACGGCCGAGGCATCGAGGGGCGGGAATGATCCGAAGCTTCAGGAAGGTATCCGGCGGCATCAACCGGTCAGTTTGACGGGCTTCGGTCCGCCATAGGCCCAGTCGAGCAGTTCGACGGTATGGACGATGGGGATGGCCGTTCCCGAGGCGATCTGGGTGAGGCAGCCGATGTTTCCGGCGGCGATCACGTCCGGCCTCGTCGCTTCGAGGTTCTTCACCTTCCGTCGCTTGAGCGTGGCGGAGATCTCGGGCTGGAGGATATTGTAGGTTCCGGCCGAACCGCAGCAGAGATGCCCTTCCGCCGGGTCGCGCACGGTGAAGCCCGCGGTTTGCAGCAGGCGTTTCGGCAGAGCCGTGATCTTCTGCCCGTGCTGCAGCGAGCAGGCGGAGTGGTACGCGACCACGAGATCGCGCTTCGGCAGGGTTTCGAGGTCGAGCGCGGAGAGGTATTCCGTGATGTCCTTAGCCAGCGCGGAGATCGTCGCGGCCTTTTCGGCGTAGAGCGGATCGAGGCGCAGCATGTGGCCGTAATCCTTGATGGTGGTGCCGCAGCCCGATGCCGTGACGAGGATGGCGTCGAGCCCACCTGCATCGACCTCGCGCATCCAGACGTCGATATTGCGACGTGCAAAATCGAGCGCCTGGGCCTCGCGGCCCATATGGTGAACCAGCGCACCGCAACAGCCTTCGCCTTTGGGGTTGGCCACGGCGATGCCGAGACGCGTAAGCAGCCGCAGCGTGGCCGCGTTGATGCCGGGATCGAGCGTCGGCTGGGCGCAGCCGTCGAGGAGGATGACGCGGCCGCGAGTGGGCACGGGGGCAGCCGGAATGGTCCGTGCGGCTCTCTTCGCGGCCCGTCGCGGCGCGAGGTCGAGCATGGCGGCGAGCGGGGCCAGCGGCTTCATACGGCGCAGGAACGGGGCGAGTGGCCGGGCGATCCGGGCGAGCGCCAGCGCGGCGCGGAACCGCGCAGGGTAGGGCAGAATGGCGGCGAGCAGGTCGCGGATCAGCCGGTCTGCGAGCGGGCGCCTATAGGTTTGCTCGATGTGAACGCGGGCATGGTCGATCAGGTGCATGTAATCGACCCCCGAGGGACAGGTGGTCGTGCAGGCAAGGCAGGAGAGACAGCGATCGATATGCGTCACGACCTCGCGGTCGGCGGGGCGATCGTTTTCGAGCATGTCCTTGATGAGGTAGATGCGCCCGCGCGGGCTGTCGAGCTCGTTGCCGAGCGTCACATAGGTCGGACAGGTGGCCGTGCAGAAGCCGCAATGGACGCAACGTCGCAGGATCTTTTCGGACTCCGCCACATGCGGATCGGCCAGCTGTTCGGGTGTGAAAGAGGTTTGCATCTGCCGCTATCCCGTTCTGCCTGTCGTCCCGACACCGGATCGCAAGACCGGTGCCATCCGGCCCGGCGAGAAGATGCCGGCCGGGTCGAGCTTGGCCTTGATGCGCGCCGACAAGGCCGCGATCGGTGCGGGTTGCGGTTCGAAGGCGGAGAGGCCGGCCCGCGCATCCTCGGATGCGCGCATCAGCGTGGCGTGTCCGCCGCCCAGGGCCGCAACGGTCCGGCGCAGCAGGTCCGCCTGCGGCGCGCCACCCATCTCCAGCCAGACGAGTCCGCCCTGCCAGTCGCAGAGCGCGTCGATCTCGGCATGATGCCGGAGGTCCGCGATCAGCCGATGACCGGTCGCCGGCGCGACGGACACCCGCCAGAGCGGTCGCTCTTGATGCGCCTGCAGGGGTGTGACATCGCGGATCGCGCGCCAGAGCCCGGCGCTGGCCGCCGCATCCAGCGTGTCGACCGGCGCAAAATCCGACAGCCGTGCGGCGAGCGACGCGGCCCGCACGGTGACGGACGCCGAAAGCCCCTCCAGTCGCAGAGCCGTCACCGCTCCCGCCTGCCCGGACGCCTCCGGCAGTGTCCGCGCCACGGCCTGCGGGACATGCGCCGCAGCCGAGACATCGGCCGGCTGCGCCATGGCGGCCGCCATCGCCTTCGTGGCCGTGGCATCGTCGAGGCCGCGGAGCACGATGGTCGCCTCGCTCTCCGGCCGCGGCAGCACGCGAAAGGTGACCTCCGTCACGAAGCCGAGCGTGCCGTGCGAGCCTGCGAGCAGCTTGACGAGATCGAGACCCGTCACGTTCTTCATCACCCGCCCTCCGGCACGGATCGCTGCGCCACGCCCGTTGACGAAGCGGATGCCCAGCAGGCTGTCGCGCGCCGCGCCGGCAGACAGGCGGCGCGGGCCCGATGCGTTGGACAGGAACACGCCGCCGATGGTCGGTTCACCCTGCGTGCCCATGATGCCGCGGTGATCGACCGGCTCGAAGGCAAGCATCTGGTTGTTGGCGGACAGGGCCGCCTCGATCGCGCCGAGCGGCGTGCCCGCACGCGCCGTCATCACCATTTCGCCGGGCTCGTAGTCCACGATGCCGGCAAGGCCGGTGGAACAGAGGACGGCATCGGCCGCAACCCGGTTGCCGAGACCCGCGCGGGTGTTGCCGCCGATGAGGGAGAGCGCCGTTCCCGCCTCCGCCGCCTGCCGGATCAGGTCGCAGGCTTCCGCTTCGCTCTGGGGATGATGGACTTCGTTCATGCGGCGGGCCGTCCGTCGAGCGGGAAGACCTTGGACGGGTTCAGCAGCCAGTCGGCGTCGAAGGCGTAACGCACGGCCATCTGCTGGGCGAGGTCGGCGTCGGAGAACTGGAAGCGCATGAGGTCGCGCTTCTCGATGCCGACGCCGTGTTCTCCGGTCAGGCAGCCGCCGGCTTCCACGCAGACCTTCAGGATCTCGTTGCCGGCCGTCTCGGCCTTTGCGGCCTCTGCCGGGTCGTTGGCGTTAAACAGAATCAGCGGATGCATGTTGCCGTCGCCGGCATGGAAGACGTTGGCGACGCGCAGGCCAAGCCCGGTGCAGATCTCCTCCGTGCGCTGCAGCACATGGGAGAGCTTGCCGAGCGGCACCGTGCCGTCCATGCAGATATAATCGGCGATGCGACCCGTGGCGCCGAAGGCGGCCTTGCGGCCTTTCCAGATCAGGGCGGCCTCCGTCGCCGACTGGCTCTCGCGCACCGTCATCACGCCGTGACGGCGGGCGATCGCGACGATGGCAGCCAGCATCGCCTCCATCTCGGCTTCCGACCCCTCGACCTCGACGATCAGCAGCGCACCGACATGCAGGGGATAGCCGGCCTTGGCGAAGGCCTCGCAGATTTCGATCGCCTGTTTGTCCATGAACTCGATGGCGACCGGAATGATGCCGGCCGCGATGACGTCGGCCACGCAGGCGCCCGCCTCGCGCGATGTGGCAAAGCCGAACAGGACGGGGCGGGCGCCTTCCGCCTTTGCAAGGATCCGCACCGTCGCCTCCGTCACCACACCGAGCTGGCCTTCCGAGCCGCAGACGAGGCCGAGGAGGTCGTAGCCTGCGGCATCGAGATGGCTGCCGCCGAGCGTGATCACCGTGCCGTCCATCAGCACCAGGGTCACGCCCAAAAGGTTGTTCGTGGTCACGCCATATTTGAGACAGTGCGCGCCGCCCGAGTTCATGCCGATATTGCCGCCGATGGTGCAGGCAAGTTGCGAGCTTGGATCCGGCGCGTAGAAGAAGCCCTCCGGGCCGACGGTCTCGGAGATCGACAGGTTCGTCACGCCGGCCTGCACCCGCGCCACGCGGTTCTCCAGATCGACTTCGAGGATGGCGGACATGCGCGACAGGCCCAGCACCACCGCGTCCGGCTGGGGAATGGCGCCGCCGCAGAGCGACGTTCCCGCGCCGCGCGGCACGACGGGAATGCCGTGGCGATTGCAATATTCGAGGACGGCGGACACCTCCTGCGTCGTTCGGGGCAGGGCGACGGCCAGCGGCAGTTGCCGGTAGGCGACATAGGCGTCCGTTTCGAACGGCACCAGTTCGCGCGCCTCATGCACCAGCCCACCCTCCGGCAGAAGGGTGGCAAGGTCCGCGATAATCCTGGCCCGCTGCGACAGCACATCGGCCCGCGGCGGCAGGAAGGCAATGGTTTGCGACACGGTCTCTCCTCCCCGTGGGTCATGCTCCTCGCATCAACAGTGCGACTATAAGCATCCCTGCGTCTTGCGCGAGCGGTAATGCGCGAGCCGGGATAAAAGAACCTGCCGCGTCAGCGGTCTTCGCCCGATGCTTGTCCTTCTCTCCTTCGCGTGCGACCGATCTTCTGCCGGGCCGACAGACGCGAGAACACGCCGTAGGGCGGCATCATGCCGGCAAGCCTGGCGATGTCGAGCCGTGGCTGGGAATAGATCGCCCTGAGGTGGCTGAACGTTCGGAACCCGTCGCGTCCGTGATAGGCGCCCGTTCCCGACGGGCCGACGCCGCCGAAGGGCAGGTCGTCCGGCAGGGCGTGAAAGAGGACGTCGTTGATCGTGACGCCGCCGGAGAGGGTGCGATCGATGACGTGCCGCTGCTCGCGCGCATCCGCACCGAAATAGTACAGCGCAAGCGGATGGCCCCGTCGATGGACCTGGGCGATCGCGTCCGCCATGTCCTCGAAGCGGCGGATCGGCAGGATGGGTCCGAAGATCTCTTCCTGCATCACGCGCATGTCGTCGGTCGCGTCGCGAATGATGTGCAGCGGCATCTTGCGGCCGTTTCCGGCAGAAAAATCCTCACCGGCAGGATTGACGATTTCGACGCGCGCGCCTTTCGCGCGGGCGTCCTCCACGAGGCCCGCCAGCCGGGCGATATGCCGGTCGCTGATGATCGACGTGTAGTCCGCATTGTCGAGGAGGGTTGGATACATCCTCGCGACGGCCGCTTTCAGCCCGGCAACGACCGCCTCCTCGTCCGCATCGCGCACCAGCATGTAGTCCGGCGCAAGGCAGACCTGTCCCGCATTGAGCATCTTGCCGAGCGCCACGCGTCCGGTCGTGCGCGCGATATCGGCACCGCCACCGACGATCACGGGCGACTTGCCGCCGAGTTCCAGGGTGACGGGCACGAGATTGTCGGCGGCCGCGTGCAGGATGTGGCGGGCGATGCCGGTCGCGCCGGTGAAGATCAGGTGGTCGAAGGGGAGGCCGGCAAAGGCCTGTCCGACCTCCGGGCCGCCGCTGACGAAGCGGACTTCGTCCTCTGCGAAATAGTGCCCGACCACGGCTTCGAAGACGGCGTTTGTCGCAGGCGTATATTCGCTGGTCTTGACCAGTGCACGGTTGCCGGCCGCCAACACGCCGGCCATCGGCGTCATGATCAGGTTGATCGGGAAGTTCCACGGCGCGATGATCCCGACGACACCCTTCGGCTGATACTCGACATGCGCCCGTGCGCCGAGCAGCGCGAGCGGAAAGGGCAGGGGCCTGCGCTCGGGCTTCGACCAGGCGCGCAGATTCTTCGCGGCGTGATCGAGCGCCCCGATCGGAACGGCGATATCGGTCAGCAGGGATTGGGCGATGCTCCGATGCCCGAAATCCTGCGAAAGCGCCGCGCAGAAGGCTTTGGCATTGTCGCGGATCATGGATGCGGCGCGCCTCAGCCGGTCGATGCGGACCGCGGGCGGCTCGGGCAGCGCGGTTGTGAAGGCCTGGCGCTGGGCCGAGAGAAGGGCGTCGAGATCAATCATGCCGCGTCCTGTTGTCTCGCGCTTCGCAGGATCAGGTCTGCGGCGCGCTCGCCGATCATGGCGCTCGGGGCCTGGGTATTGCCGCTGACGATCGTCGGCATGATCGAGGCGTCGGCGATGCGCAGGCCGGTGACCCCGCGCACGCGCAGCTCCGGATCGACCACGGAGGCCGCATCGCTGCCCATCCGGCAGGTGCCGACGGGATGGTAGATCGTGTCGGCATGCGCCCGGATGCTCGCTTCGATCGCCGCATCGTCCTGCGGGTCGAGGGCGCGGAAGGGGCGGCCCTTGTGCTGCTCCAGAGCGGGCTGCCGGAGAATATGCTCGGCGATGCGCACGCCTTTGACCAGCGTCTGCAGGTCGCCGGCATCCGAGAGATAGCACGGATCGATGAGCAGCGCGCCCGCCGGATCGGCCGTCGCCAGCCGCACGGTGCCGCGGCTGGCGGGACGCAGAACGCAGGCATGAAGGGAGATGCCCGTCTTCAGGATGATGCGGCGGGCATGGTTTTCGACGAGGCCGATGGTGAAGTGAAATTGCAGATCGGGGCGATTGACGGAGGGCGAGGACCGCACGAAGCCGCCGGCCTCGGCGAAATTGCTGGACAGGTTTCCGCGCTTGCCCTGCAGATATGGCAGGAGCCCGCGAAGGAGCGGGATCGAGCCGACGGGCGTCGTTCCGATGACGCCACCGCCGTGCACGAGCCGGCTGCTGATATGGTCGAGGTGATCCTGAAGATTGGCGCCCACCGCCTGCCGGTCCGCCACGACGGCGATGCCGTGCTGGCGCAGGTGCTCCGCCGGGCCGATGCCCGAAAGCATCAGAAGCTGGGGGGTGCCGAAGGCGCCACCGGCCAGCACCACCTCGCGTCGTGCGGAGATCATGCGCATCTGCCCGCGATGGCGCACCTCCACGCCGGTCACCCGGCCGTTCTCGAAGGTCAGGCGGAGCGCCTGCGTCTCGGGAAGGAGCCTGAGGTTGGGGCCACGCCGCGTGTGGATATAGGCGGTGCCGGCATCGAAGCGGCGCCCGCCTTTCTGAAAGAGCTGGTAGGTGCCGAACCCTTCCTGCGTCTGACCGTTGAAATCACCGTTTAGCGGATAGCCGGCCTGCTTCGCCGCGGTGAGGAAATCGCCGGTCAGCGCCACGTCCGTCCAGAGGTCGTCCACGTGCAGCGGTCCGCCCGTGCCATGGAAGGCATCCGCGCCACGGTGGTTGTCCTCCGCGCGCAGGAACAGCGGCAGGACATCGCTCCAGCCCCAGCCGGTACAGCCGGCAGCCGCCCAGCCATCATAGTCCTCGGGCTGCCCGCGAATGTAGATCATCGCATTGATAAGGCTGCTGCCGCCGACGCCGCGGCCGCGGGGCTGGAAGCCGCGGCGATCGTTGAGGTCCCGCTGCGGAACCGTCTCGTAGGCGTAGTTGTGGCGATTGCGGCGGCCGACGAGACCGACGATGCCAGCCGGCGCGGAAACCAGCGCATTCCCCTTCGCCGGCCCCGTCTCGACCAGCGCGACCCGCCAGTCGGGCCGCGCCTCGGAGATCCGGGCCGCCGTCGCGCAGCCTCCCGGACCGGCGCCGATCACGATGATATCGAACAGATCCACGTTCATGAAGTGACCTGTACGGCATCGGCCCGGCCATGCGCCTCGCCGCGCAAGCCCACTGCTGGCGGCACGGCTCCGTGAAACCCTCCCATCACGACCTCCCATTCGTGACCGCTTATTTAGCGGAAGTCATAAGCTGGACGAGCGTCCCATTCTTGTCAAGCGCCATCTCGACGGAGGAGACGGTTGGGATTACAGCTGATCGCATGACACGCACGAAAACGGACCCGCCGCAGAGCGGACACAAGACGGCGAAAGGGCTGCAGCGCAAGACGGAGCTTGCCGATCAGGCCTTGCGAAGCCTGTCTGCGCAGAGCTATGCGCGCACGTCGCTGCGCGATATCGCGGCTGCGGCCGATATCAATCTCGGTCGTCTCCACTATTATTTCGGCGACAAGAGCGAGCTGATCGTCTTCACAGTCCGGCGGTTCAAGCAGACCTTCATCGCCCGGCTTGCCGAGATCGTCGTCGACAGGCATTCGGTGGAGGAGGCGATCGAGGCGCTGGTGGAAAGCGCCATGACATCTACCACCATGCATCGCTTCTGGTACGACCTGCGCAATCAGGCCCTCTTCGAGCCGAAGTACAGGGATGTCGTGTCCGAGATCGAACACGAGCTGAAGGCCATGACCGGAACCGTTCTCCGGCTGATCGATCCGGCGCGGGACCCCGAACCGTTTCGGGACCTTGCCTATGTCGCGCTCGACGGCATTTTCTTCCAAGGCATACAGGCTGTGCTGTTTGGCGACGACAGCGTTCGCGAGCGCATGACCCAGGCGCTTTTCGCCGTGGTCATGGCCTATCGGGCGGCCGGCACGACCGCGCGACAGGTTGCCGCCGGCGATCCGTTACCTGCGCAAAGCTGAACGAGGGCCGACGGCCTATCCACAGAATCCGTTGAGCTTCAGGATCTTGTGCGCCTCGATCGTTGCCTGCAGCTCGGCCTCCGACGCCCGGTTTCCGGCGTTCGAATCGGGATGGTGCAGCTTGATGCGCTCCTTGTAGCGCCGGTTGATCTGGTCCGGTGTGGCATCGTGCGGCAGGCCCAGGGTTTCGAAGGCCTTCGCCTCGAGCACCTTCAGCTTGCGCGCCTGCGCCTCCCGCTTCTGCATCAGCCGTTCGGCCGCGCTCTTGCGGGCGTTCAGCGACTTCGCCGAGCCCGAGCGCACGGTAAACGGCATGGGCAGTTCGGTCGCTTCCACGATCGGCTTGCCGAAGCTCGGCCGCGCACCGCTGATCGCTTCGCGCTGGTAACGCGCAACGACCGGGTCGGACAGATCCGGCGAAAAGTTGTAGCCCTTGTTGTATTCCTTGATGTGGTCGAGACAGAACATCAGGAACAGGCCTTCGCCTCCGGCACCGACCGGCGCTCGATGCGTGCCGACCTTCTCGCACCCGTGCCATTGACACTGCGGCCCCGTGGGGACCTCTGCGGCCTTGGACTTCTTCTTGGCAGACTTGAGGCCAACGAAAATACGTGAATCAGACATGCACGGCTTATGCGATCAGACGAGCGATCTCGCAAGACCGCTTTGCACGGTGAGGATCATTCTGTGTATGAGAATTGCCTTAGATTCCGGCGAATGGCCGGCGAGGGGACGCCGGCTTTTGTCGCCTATGCCCGGCTTTTCGAGAAAATCCGTTTGAAGACCTGAACGAGCAGGATGACGATGCCGCCGAGAATGGCGCCGAAGATCGCCTGCATCAGGGTCGCCACCAGCCAGTGGACGACCTGCGGCAGGACGGGCACGGCCGTGACCGCCAAGCCCGCGGCACCTTCGACGATATGCTCCGGCACGTGCAGCCCGAACGCGGCGAGGCCGTGAATGACGATGCTGCCGCCCACCCAGAGCATGGCGGCGGTTCCCACGATCGCGAGGATCTGCAGGAAGACCGGAACGCCCTTGACGAGACCATGACCGATCGTCTTGCCGATGCCCCCGCCCGTCGCCACCAGATGGAGGCCGATATCGTCGGCCTTCACGATGAACGCCACGACGCCATAGACGGCAACCGTGATGAGAATGCCGACGGCGGCAAGGACTGCGACCTGCGTCGCAAAATTCGAGGTGGAGACGCCGGCAAGCGTCAGCGCCATGATCTCGGCCGAAAGAATGAAGTCCGTGCGGATGGCGCCCGAGACCTTCTGCTCTTCGAGTGTGGCGGGATCGACGGTCGCTGCCGCCGCCGCATCGGCATGTCCATGGCCCGACAGGGCGGAGTGGATCTTCTCGGCGCCCTCGAAGCAGAGATAGGTGCCGCCGATCATCAGCAGGGGCGTGATCAGCCACGGCACGAAGGCGCCCATGAGAAGGCAGGCCGGCAGCAGGAAGACGAGCTTGTTGCGCAGGGACCCCTTGGCGATCCGCCAGATGATCGGCAGTTCCCGGCTCGGGGACAGGCCGACGACATAGGTCGGCGTCACTGCCGTGTCGTCGATGACGACACCTGCGGCCTTGATGCTGGCCTTTGCCGTTTGCGCGCCGACATCGTCGAGGGATGCGGCCGCGAGCTTCGCAATGGCCGCGATGTCATCCAGTAGCGCTATCAAGCCTGTCGCCAACGCAACATCCTTTCAGGTCCGATGCCGGGCAAGCCGTAACATCGCAATGGTCGTGTTCTCGAATTCGTCTCGCAGCGTGATCCGTCGCGCACGGCAGACAGGGCCGCAAGACGGCCCCCAAGTCAATGCGTTTGAACGATAATACGCGAAGTGGCGGAGCCGCGCCGACGTGCCGTTGGCGATGCGCGACAGGCGTCATTCTGCTGACACGGAAAAGGCGGTAAAATGCGCTTTTGCCAAGCCCATTCTGTCCGTCACGGAGCGTCCATGAATATCAACGACCCAGCCCAGCTCGCGCGCATCAAGGCGGAAATCGTCGACAGTTTCGACGAGGAACTGGAAATGCAGATGGAGGAGGATCGCCTGGACGACCTCTTTGAAGAGGCCACCGACCCGATGACCGAACCGCTTCTCGACCGCAAGGTCTATTTCCAGGAGCTTTTCCGTCTCCAGCATGAACTCGTACGCCTGCAGGATTGGGTGCAGCACAAGAAGCTCAAGGTCGTCGTGCTGTTCGAGGGGCGCGATTCCGCCGGCAAGGGCGGTGCCATCAAGCGCGTGACCCAGCGGCTCAATCCGCGCGTCTGCCGCGTGGTCGCGCTGCCGGCGCCGTCCGAGCGCGAGCGTCACCAGTGGTACTTCCAGCGTTACGTCCAGCACCTGCCGACGGCCGGGGAGATCGTGCTGTTCGACCGCAGCTGGTACAACCGCGCCGGTGTCGAGCGGGTGATGGGGTTCTGCACGCCTGACGAGCTGGAAGAGTTTTTCCAGTCCGTGCCGCAGTTCGAAAACATGCTTGTGCGCTCCGGCATCATCCTGATCAAATACTGGTTCTCGATCACGGATGAAGAACAGGCCTTCCGCTTCAACATGCGGATCCGGGATCCGCTGAAGCAGTGGAAGCTGTCTCCGATGGATCTGGAGAGCCGCATCCACTGGGAAGCCTACACCAAGGCCAAGGAAGACATGCTGGAGCGCACGCACCGCCCGGAAACGCCCTGGTGGGTGGTCGATGCCGTCGACAAGCGCAAGGCGCGTCTGAACTGCATCTCGCATCTCCTGCAGCAGATCCCCTACGAGGACGTTCCCAAGCCGTCCGTCCAGCTGCCGGACCGCGCCCGCAACGCCGACTACTACCGCAAGCCGGTGCCGGCGGACATGTATGTGCCGGATGTCTATGGCACGCCCGACGCCGGAACGCCCCGCCTCGTCCGGAAGACCGGCGCGTAAGCCTTCGGGCATCTCGGCATCGCATCGGCCCCGGCGCGTCTCCCGGCACGAACATCTTCGCGACTGGAGATGGCCGGGCGGCGATCGGGCCCTATCTCCGCTGCTCCGACGGTGTAGGGAATGTAAGAGGCGATGCAGACACTTCTGGTGGAACAGCAGACCTGTTGGCGGGTCGCGCGTGCGGACCGGCTTTCGGTCATCGTCGATGCCGAGGCCTTCTTCCGCCATGCCCGGCAGGCGATGATGAAGGCGAAAAGGTCGATCGTGCTGATCGGCTGGGATTTCGACACGCGCATCGATCTTGTGCCCGGCAAGAGCACGGACGGATCGCCCGACAAGCTCGGACGCTTTCTGAACTGGCTGGCGGAGCGCAACGAGGCGCTCAACATCCGCATCCTCAAGTGGGACATGGGCCTGTTCGCCTCGCTCGTCCGCGGCGAGACGCCGGTCTACATGCTCGGCTGGCTGTTTTCCGACCGCGTCAGTCTGAAGCTCGACAGCGCGCATCCGCCGCTGTCGGCGCACCATATGAAGCTGCTCGTCATCGACGACGAAGTCGCCTTCTGCGGCGGCATCGACATGACGGTCGGCCGCTGGGATACGTCGGAGCATCTGGAAAAGGACAAGCGTCGCCGTTCCCCGCTGGGATTCGCGCAGGAGCCCTGGCACGACGCGACGACGTGCTTTTCCGGCAAGGCCGCCAAAGCCCTCGCTGAACTCGCGCGTGCCCGCTGGCAGGAAGCGACGGGCGATACGCTGGAGCCGGTCGAAAGCGCATCGGACGCCTGGCCGGACGATCTCGCCGTCGATTTCCGCGATATTGACGTCGGCATCGCCCGCACGTTGCCGCAATATGACGAACGCCAGCAAGTGGTTGAGATCGAGACCGCAACGCTCGCCATTATCGCCGCCGCGCGCGAGACTCTCTATATCGAAAGCCAGTATTTTGCCTCGCGACGGATCGCCGAGGCCCTGGCGACACGCCTGGAGGAACCGGACGGACCGGAAATCGTCGTCGTCAACCCGCAAGGGGCGAACGGGTGGCTGGAAGCCAAGGCCATGGACTCCGCCCGCATCCGGCTCATGAAGATCGTTCGCGATGCCGACCGGTTCGACCGGTTCCGCATTCTCTATCCGGTCAACGATGCGGACACGCCGATCTATGTGCATGCCAAAATCATGATCGCTGACGACCGGATCCTGAAGCTCGGCTCCGCCAACCTCAACAACAGGTCGATGGGCTACGACACGGAATGCGACGTGCTGATCGAAGCGCGCCCCGATGAGCCGGAGATGGCGCAGAAGATCGCCGCATGCCGCAACGCGCTTATCGGCGAACATCTCGGGCACGGCGTGGACAGCGTGGCCGCCGCGATCGCCGAGCACGAGTCGCTCGTGAAAGCTATCGGGGCGCTGACCGCGCAGACGGGGCGCCGGCTGGTGCCCGTGGCGATGCGCGAGCTCACCGCAGCCGAAGAGATGATGGCGGAATCGGACATGGCCGACCCCGAACGCCCGGCCGGCGTCAAATACCGGACATCCAGCTTCCTGAGGCGGCGGTTTCACAGGTCCTGACGGTTCCCTGCGACGACGGCTTCGTCCCGGCGTTCCTCGCCGAAATCTCGTGCCGCCTACATCGCCGACATATCGTCCAGCAGGTTCTGGGCGAGCTCGCTGATCGCGACCTCGGCCTCCTCCAGTCCCCAGCCGACCTTTTCCGCTTCCTTCGCCAGACGTTGAAACGGCGGTGGAAGGCGGCCGGAGGCGGTCTCCACGATGTTTTCCGGCGTCAACCCCTTGGCGATATCGAGAAACGTCTGCTCGACGGCCTCCTGGCAGGCGATGTCGCGGTCCGGATACGGGCCGGATCCGCGCGGCTTGTTCAGTAGCAGCATGTCGTTCGCTCCTGTCGTTGTTCGTTGCGGGTCTATGCCAGTCGGTAGAGCATCGCAATATAAGCCAGCGCGACGATGACGGTGATCCGCGCTCGCAACCTGACATACCACCTGTGTTCGAGGTCGTTGGCAAAGATGATCCGGTCGGCCAGGAGCAGCAATGCGAAGACGATCAGCTGCAGGCCGGCGGCGAAGGTGGGCTGGCGGATGAGCAGCGTCGCGAAGGACAGCAGTGCGAAGACATTGCTGGCGACGATCACCGCGATGCCTGCCTTCCCCATCTGCGCCGCGCCCCAGAGCGTACCGGCCATGAAGGCCGAGATGACGGCGCCGTAGGCGAGGAACGCCTGACCCGTATCGATGCCGAGGACGGTGACGGGTGCGACCACCAGCAGCCAGAACGGCAAGGCGCCGGCATAGGTCAGCAGCGTCGAAGCGGTTTTGGACCGTGTCGTCATGGCGTTGTGTCCCGTAAGGCGGGGAGAAGTGCATCTGCGAGCCGGCTTGCGCTCTCGAACGCCGCTTCGACGCGGCCGGCAATGCACCAGTCTCCGCAACTGGCCAGCTGTTGCGCCGGATCGAGCAGAAACGGCTGGCCGGCAGGTCGTGCGACGTTCGCGTAGCGCCAGCGCTTGATGACGGCGCTTTCCGCTTCGGTGCTGTTCAAGGGGACGTACCGGCGCACCGCCTCGATCATCTGCGCCTGCAGGCTTTCGAGCGGCGCCTCGATATGCCGGTCGGACCATTCCGGGCCGGCGTTCACGACGAGGCACGGCGCATCGTCGCGCCCGGGCTTCGTATCGTTGCGAGAGATCCAGCTGATGACCGGATCATCGAGGCGCGCGGCTGCAAACGGTGTTGCCGCACCGGGCTTCAATGTGACCATCAGGGTGAAGCAGGCATGGATGCGGGTCGTCTGCAGGGCCGCGTGATGGGCGAAGGCGGGCGGGAGCAGGGCTGCCGACTGCGGCGCCGGCGCCGTTGCGACGATCCAGTCGAAGGGGCCGTGCTCGCCGGCGCCAGCCGTCAGGGTCCAGTTTCCGGGCGTCCCGGATATGGAGGAAATCTCCGTGTCGAAAGCGATATCGCAGCCCCTCGCCATCCATTTCGGCAGCGCATTCATCGCCGGCGTGCCGACATATCGCGGCTCATCGGCGCGCGGGTCGTTCTGCGGTGCCGCCGGCAGGGAGACGATGTCGCGGTTCCAGCGCTCCACGGCGCCATCGGCCGCGGCCGCGTCCAGCATGTCGCGAAAGCGGGGGTCGCGGATCGTGACATACTGGGCGCCGTGATCGAATGCCCCGTCCTTAATCCGGCGCGTGGCCATCCTGCCGCCGACACTCCGGCTCTTTTCGAAGATACGGATGGCGGCATGACCGGAGAGGGCGCGGGCGAGCGTCAACCCCGCCATTCCCGCACCGATGATGGCCACGCGTTTCGGATCGCTCATGCGTCTCCCGATCGTTCCTGTCGCCGACATGCCTCATTACAGCGGCTGATCGAGGATCTAACGCCGCCACGCGCAACGGCAACGGTCGAGCGACCGTTCATCGAAACAGGCGCTGCAGACGCGGGCGCACCCGCAGGAAACCGCGATAGGCCGTCTCGAAAAGTGGTGTCGCCGGCCCCCATCCGGCCAGGAGGCCTAGCGGGCGCAACAGCGGAATGGCGCGCCACATCGCGGCGAAGGCGGCAGCGCCCGAGAGAAGCCGCCCTTTCTCTTCGGCATGGAACCGCGCAAGAATATCGCCCCGGTCGATCGGGCAAGAGGATGTGGGGTCGCAGGCATCCACGAACCGGATCGCCTGACGCCGGTCGAGCCGCCGCATGAGCGCGATTTCGCGCTGGCAAAGCGGGCATCCGCTATCGAACCAGACGGTGACTTTTTCGACCATGGACAGACCTCCGAAGCCCGTGACCCCCGACGAAGAACGGATGGTGACGGTGTGGGAGAGGTACGGAAGCGAAGCTGCGCCGGTTCAGTCGTGTGACCGATAGATGCAACCTTGCCCTGCGGCCGTCATCGATGACTTCAACGAAAATTAACCATGCCTGATTTAGGGTCGCCGAAAGAGGGCTGCGGATCATGTTGGCACCGTTACGGACATTGGCTGGGATAACGGCGACCCATATGCGCGGCATATTCGTCTATTCCATCATCGCAAACCTGCTGGTCATCGCGCCCTCCATCCATATGCTGCAGGTCTATGACCGCGTGCTCGGCTCGCGGTCGATCGGGACGCTGGTCTACCTCACCCTGATCGTTCTCGTCGCTCTGGTGGTCTGGGGGCTGGCCGATGCGGTGCGTAGCCATCTCGCCGTTCGGGCGGCGGCGAAATATACCGTGACGGTTGCACCGAAGCTTTTCGCGCGGCTTGCGGCGGACCAGAAGGCAGGCCCGAGAGCCGGCAAGATGCTGCGCGATTTTTCCTCCGCCCGCGCCTTCATCGGCGGGCGCACCTTCGCCTCCCTTTTCGATGTGCCGTTCATTCCCCTTTACGTGCTGATCATGACGGTGCTCCACTGGAGCCTCGGCCTCCTGACCGTCGTCGGCATTCTCGTCCTCGCCGCGCTTTCCTGGCTCAACATGGCCGCGACCGAAAAGGAGCGTGAGCGCAGCCGGCAGGCGGAGAACGACGCGATCAGCTTCGCCCAGAGCGCTTTCAACCGCATCGAGGACCTGCGCGCTCACGGCATGCTCTCGACGTTTCTCACCATCTGGGGACGCAAGACGGCGCTCGGCCTTCGAGAAAGCGAGGCGGCGGGCGCTACCTCGGCGCGCTATCAGGCGATCAGCAAGGCCTTCCGCCAGATGCTGCAGGTGCTGATGATGGGCTGGGGCGCGTTCCTCGTGCTCAGCAACGAGATGTCGGCCGGCATGATCTTCATGTCCTCGATGATCTCCGGCAAGGCCTTCGCTCCGATCGACCAGGTCATCGGCGGCTGGGAGCAGATCTCGCGCGGCGCGGCCTCCATCCGCGACATCGAGGAGATGATCGGGCCCGACAAGTCGATCCAGGCGCGCATGACGCTGCCTGCGCCGGAGGGCCGGCTCGCCCTTCACGGCGTGAGCTTCGCGCCCGATCCGAACAAGCCCGACCGGCACCTCTTGAAGGACGTCGACCTGCAGGTCATGCCGGGCGAGGTCGTGCTGATCACTGGCGCCACCGGGGCGGGCAAATCGACGTTGATCCAGATCATGGTGGGTGCCGTCGCCCCGACGGGTAGTTCTGTCTCCGTCGATGATATCGCGCAGGACGTCTGGCCGTCGGCCCAGTGGGGCCGCACGATCGGCTATGTCTCGCAGGACATCGAGTTTTTCCCCGGCACGATTGCCGCCAATATCGCCCGGTTCGATCCGGATGCGACCGAGGACAAGATCATCGCCGCCGCCAAGGGCGCGAGCGTCCATGACCTCATCGTCGGCCTGCCCGAGGGCTACCGGACGATTGTCGGAAATCGATCGTTCCTTTTGTCCACCGGACAGAAGCAGCGGATCGCGCTGGCGCGCGCACTCTATGGCGATCCGAAGATCCTCGTCCTCGACGAGCCGAATGCGAGCCTCGACCAGAAGGGCGAACGCGCGCTTCTGGTGGCGGTCGCGGAGGCCCGGCACCGCAAGGCGGCCGTCGTCATCGCCGCCCATCGCACCTCCATTCTCCGCGTGGTGGACCGGGCCTTCACCATCGCCGACGGCACGCTCCAGCCGCTGACCCTCGTGGCCGAGCAGCCCGCAGCGCCAGCGGCACCCGACACGACCAGACACAGGTGGCCTGACGCAGGATGACACACGACCGACCTGCACACATGCCGCCTGCCAGCGGTGGTCACGGCCGAAGCCCCGGACCATCCGACGATGGATTGTGGTCGGACCTTTTCCGTCCCGCGACACCCGTTGCCGTTGCGGACGCAAAGGTGCCGGACGACATGCAGGGTCGCTGGGCCGACGGCGTGAAGACGGAAACGCGCGACATTCTGTCGTTGTCGAGCCGCGGCCTCCTGGCCGGCGCCGGTCTTTTCCTCCTCTGGTCCCTGCTGTTCCCGATCGGCTCGGCCGTGGTTGCCGAAGGCGTTCTCGTCTCCAGCGGTCGCAACAAGGTGCTGCAGCACCGCACCGGCGGCGTTGTCACCGATATTGCCGCACGCGACGGCGAGGTGGTGCAGGCCGGTGCGCCTGTGCTGCGTCTCGATCCGGACAACGACCAGGCGGATCTCATCCGCTTCAAGGCGCGCTTTGCCGTGCTCGATGCGATGCGGCGCCGGCTCGAGGCGGAGAATGCGGTGGCGGCAAACGCCGGTCGTGCGCCAGCGGATGATTTCGGCCTGATGGAGATGCGCCAGGGCTTTGAGACCACGCCGGCTCCGCTCGATGCTCTCCAGACCGGCTCGACAGGTGCGGGAGATCCGCTTGTCGCCGAACAGCAGCGCCAGTTCGAGCGCGGCCGTGGGGCCGCGGATGCCGAGATCGAGGCGATGCTTGCGCGCAAGGACGCGCTGATCCGCCGGCGCGAGGGCGTCAGGGAGCGGCTAGGCGTGATGGAAGCACAGGTAGCTTCTCTCAAACGTCAGGCCGGCGCGCTACAACCGGCCGTCGACAGGGGGCATATCGCGCGCAAGGTGCTTTGGGACGCGGAGGACCAGCTGCTGGCGCGGACCTCGGACCTTGCCAACCTGAAGGCAGAGAACGACGCGCTGGAAGACGATGCGGGCGAGATCGACTCGCGCATCCGCCAGGCGCGGCTGACCGACCAGCGCGAGACCTCCGTGAAGCTGACGGAGGTTCTGGCGGAGATGCGGCAGATTTCCGGGCAGATGCAGGCCGCAGAGGTAGCGGTGCGTTCCGCGGACCTGCGCGCGCCGGTCACCGGCACGGTCGTTCATTCCAAGCATACGACGATCGGCGCCGTCATCGCGCCCGGCGAGGTGCTGGCCGAAATCGTGCCGTCCGGCAGCGACTTCGCCGTCAAGGCGCGCATCGCGCCGCACGACATCACCCATGTGCGCACCGGCCAGACGGCCCGCGTCAAGATCGCGGCGCTGAACGCCCGGATCTTCGACGACATCGACGCCCGCGTGACGCGGGTTGCGGCGGACTCCACGACGGATGAAAAGACCGGACAGCATTATTTCGAGGTCGATCTCCTGTTGACGCAGGCCGCCCCCGCTGAACAGGCGCTGCTCGGTCCCGGCATGACGGCGCAGGTCTATATTGAGGGCGAGAGCCGCACCTTTGCCGACTATGTCATGGTGCCGTTTACCGACAGTCTCTCCCGCAGCTTCCGGGAGCCTTGATCATGACGCGTTCGTGGCTTGCTCTCGCCTGCACCTGCCTCATGGCAGGCGCCAGCCTTGCCGACGACCGTCGTCCGGGCGGCGATCAGGGCTTGCGGCTGATGACGATCGATCCGATCCAGACGGGGGGCACGCCGTCCGGCCTCGCCCTGCGTCCAACGATGATGGACCAGATGGGCGCCGCATCCCTGCCCATTCGCCGCCCGCAGGCGGCAGCGGACATCGCGAACCAGCCGTCTCTGCTGCTGCGCGAGGGGATTGGCAGCGTTTCCGCGGATCTCATGGATGCCGTCTCCGTGGCGATCGAAGAAAGCGACCTCGTGCGCAGCCTTTCGGCCGAAAAGCGGGCGGCGCAGGCCGGCGTCAGCCGCGCCGGTGCGGCGTTCCTGCCGACCGTCTCCGGCAATGCCTGGGTCGGCGGCGACCGCGACTCGTCCTTGTCCCTCAACGATCCCGGCATGAATGCCGGCATCTCCATCGCCCTGCCGCTGCTCGATGGCGGGCAACGTCTCTATACGAAGCGAAGTGCCGAGAGCCGGGCGCTGGCCGCGGCTGCCGAATTGCGCAGCGTCACGGAAAGCGTGGCGCTCGAAACCATCAATGCCGCGATCGACCTGAACCTCGCGACCCGGCAGGCCAAGGTGCTGGAAGACAATCTGCGGGATCTCGGCACCTTGCGGAAGGCGGTGCGCGGTCGCGTCGATGCCGGGCGGGCCAGCGAAGGCGATGTCGCGGAACTGGAAGCGGAGTTGAGCGACGTCGCCCGTACGCTGGTGGTCGCCGGCAGTTCGGCGGCGAAGTCGCGAGCGATCCTCTCCTCCCAGCTGCGGCAGGCCGCACCCGGCGGGTTCAAGCTTCCCAATCTCGAAGCCGTGCCGCGCCGCGGTCTCGATGCGCTGGTGGATCTGACCCATTCGCGCAATTCGGGGCTGGAAGCCAACTGGCACCGTTTCGATGCCGCTGAAAACGGGCGCAAGGTGGCCAAGGGCCGCTACTTCCCGCGTCTCGACCTGAAGACGGACTACAGGACCTCACGGACGACCCGGACCAGCCGCAACACGGACGGCTGGAGCGTCGGGCTGCAGATCACCGTGCCTCTGGTCGATCTCACGACCACGGCCGATGTGCGCGAGGCCGACGAGCTTTCCAATGCGGCGATGCACCGGGCTCTCTCGGAAGACCGGAAGGCCGAGACGCAGTTGCGCGTCGATTGGATCGAGGTCCAGTCCGCGACCCGGCAGGCGGAGCTGTCTCGCCGCAAGATCGCGGCGTTGCGCACGGCCTACGCGGCCAAGGTGGATCAGTACCATGCAGGCCTCATCCCCATAGACGACGTTCTCCTGACACGACGCCAGCTGATGATGGCGACCAGCGAGGAGCTCGAAGCCGTCGTCACCCGCTTCGCCGCCATCACACGCCTCGCCGCAACCTCCGGGTTGCTTGCCGAGATCGTCGGCACGGGAGGCGGCAGGGGCGTCCGCGAACGCGGCACGGGGAACCCCGGCGCGGGCGAACGGCCTCCGTCGCTCCCGGGCGTGGTCGTCGCCCGGTAGCCGGCCGTCTGCCGATCAGTTCGTCAGGTGGTCGATCGCCGTCGGATGGGCGGAGTCGTGGAACCAGACGGCTTCGACGTTGTGCAGGACGTCGTGCCCCTCGAGAGCGCTGGACATGAGGATCGTGCCATCCGCTTCCTTGACGAAGCTGTAGTCGGCGGCATTCCCGGAAAGACGGAGCACATCATAGCCCTGTCCGCCGTCGACGGTATCGTTGCCGCCGCGCGGCTCGAGGATATTGTCGCCGCCATTGCCGAGGATGAAGTCGTCGCCGTCGGTGCCGTAGAAGGTGGCGGTATCGAGCGTGACCGCTCTCGCCATGCCTGTCGCCATGGCTGAGGCGGCGATGCCCTGGATATGCCCGTCACCAGCATTCGCGACGATCACCGCCACCGGCTCGACGATCGCCTTGGCCGTCTCGAAGGTCGTGTAGGTCACGCCATGCCATGTCACGGCGCGGCCGAGCGTGTTCCAGCTGCCGTCGTCGACTATCTGCCAGCCCGCCGCCTTGGCAACCGCTGCAAAGGCGGTCTTCTCGGCCGTGCTGGCAAGGACCAGCTCGAGGCTGTCGGTGCCGGCGCCACCGGCGATGGTGCCCGCGCTGTCGCGGTCGGTGCTGCCGATGCGCAGCTTGTCGTTGCCGGCCCCAAGGTTCACCGCGCCGTCGATCTGCCAGTTCCGGCCGATCTCGACCGTCTCCGACCCGGACCCCGCGCCGATAAAGGCGCCCTTGAGCGTAAGATCGTCGCCGATCCGGACCGTCGTCGTGTTGTTGGTGCCCTGAAGCGACAGAGCGCCGTCGATGGTCACGTTGTTTCCGAGCGTCACGGTCTTCGTGGCATTGTTGCCATTGGCGTAGAGAACGCCGCCGATCGACGACCCGCTGCCGATTGTGACGTCGATTTCCATCGCGTCGGCTGCCGTGCCGCTGCCGTCGATCACCACAGCATAGTCGGTGGTGACCTTCTCGCCCAGCGTCAAGCTCTGCGATGCCTTCGCACCGCCGCCGTTCATCAGCACGTAGCTGATCTTCGAGCCGTCGCCGATGGTCACCGCGTTTGCAGCGCCGGCATTGCTCATCAGGATATCGCCGCCGTTGAGGTTCGCATTCTTGCCGAGCGTCAGGTTGGAGGCGCCCGAGCTGCCGTTGAAGTTCAGCGCACCGGCCTTCAGGATGAAGTTGTCGCCGGCCGTCAGGCTGTTGGCGCCGCCTGCGAAATAGGTGCCGTTCTGCAGGGTGACGTCCGAGGTGAGGATGAAGGCATCCGCGCCGGCCGTTGCCTGCAGGCTGTCGCTGGATGTCTTCACGGACGCCGACGAGGTGCCGGCGACGATCGTCGTCTTCACAGCTTCGAAGCTCGTATAGGTGTTGCCCTGCCAGCTCAGGGCGCGGCCCTGCGGATCCCAGCTGCCGTCCGCCTTGCGCACCCAGTTTGCCGCCGATGCTGCGCTTTCGAACGAGGCGCGCAGGTCGGCCGTCATGACGATGTCGAGGCTGTCCGTCCCGGCACCGCCGGAGATGGTGCCTGCGCCGTCGCGGGTCGTGGTGCCGATCCGCAGCGTGTCATTGCCGGCCCCCAGATCGACCTGACCGTCGATCTGCCAGTTCCGGCCGATCTCGACCGTTTCGGTGCCGGAGCCGGCACCGTTGAAGGCACCCTTCAGGGTCAGGTCGTCGCCGATCTTCACCGTCGTCGTGTTGTTGGTGGCTTGCAGGGACAGCGCGCCGACGATCGTAACCGCGTCGCCGAGCGTGACCGTCTTCGTGGCGTTGTTGCCGTTCGCGGTCAGAGCGCCGCCGACCACGGAGCCGGTGCCGATCCTGACGTCGAGTTCCATCGCGTCCGCCGCCGTGCCGCTGCCGTTGAGGACGATCGCGTAATCCGTCGTCACCTTCTGCCCGAGCGTCAGCGTCTGCGACGCGTTGGCCCCGCCGCCGTTCATCAGCACGTAGCTGATCTTCGATCCGTCGCCGACGGTCACTGCGTTGGCAGCTCCGGCATTGCTCATCAGAATGTCGCCGCCGTTCAGATCGGCGTTCTTTCCGAGTGTCAGCTTTGCCGCACCCGTGCTCGCATCGAAGTTGAGCGCGCCGGCCTTGAGCCCGAAATTGTCGCCGGCCGTCAGGCTGTTGGCACCCGCGCCGAAGCCGCCGCCCTGGGTAAGGGTGGTGTTGTCGCCGAAGACGATGGCGTCGGTGCCGGCCCCGGTCTTGAGGGCGGAGACGATCGTCGGGCCGGCTTCCGCGTCGGCGGCACCGATGATCGTCACGACTGCCGTCTGGGTCGTCCGGCCACCATGACCGTCATCGATCGTGATGTCGTAGGACTGTGTCAGAACCTCTCCCGCTTTGAGCGTGTCGAGGGCGCTGTCCTCTGCGGTGAACGTCCAGCCGATCCTGCCGTTTTCGCCCGGGATGAGGCTGAAGGCACCGAGATAGCCGGAGCCCTTCGTCGCAAACGTCGCGGTATGGCTGTCGCTGAGGTCCGCGTCGGAATAGCGGATCGACCCCGTCGTCGTCAGGCTCGTCCTGTTTTCCCCGGCCGAGCCGTCCACCAGCTCCGTGACGCCGCCGGCAAGGATGGAGGCGCTCGTGCGAATGACCGGTGCGTCGTTGGTCCCCGTGATCGTGACGCTGATCGGCTGCGTCGCCTTGCCGCCGCGCCCGTCATCGACGGTGAGGTCGTAGATCTGGACGCGCGTTTCGCCGGCGCCAAGCATGTCGACGGCGCTCGGGGCAACGGAGAACGTCCAGCCCCCCTGGCTGCCCGACGCCTTTCCGAGAACGAGCGTACCCAGATAGTCCGCGCCGCGCGCGGCGACCGTGACGGTGGGCACGCTGCCGGCCGCGTCGGCATCGAAGAAGGTGAGGGCGCCGCTGGCGTTCAGAACGGAGCCTTCCTGACCTGCCGGCTCGGCCACGGCCCCGGCGAGCGTCGAGTGCGCGACGTCGATCACCGGCGCGACATTGACGCTGACATCGTCATGGGCGCCGCGAATGGTGACGGAGACGGTTTCCGTCGCCTTGCCCCCATGGCCGCGTTGACGGTCACCTGATAGGACTGGGTCAGCACTTCGCCGGCTTCGAGCCTGTCGAGCGCGGCATCTCCGACCTGGAATGACCAGCCGAGCTTGCCGCCGGACACGGTGCCGAGGCTGAAGGTGCCGAGATAGTTCGCGCCGCCGGCGACGTAGCTCGTCGCATGCTTGTCGGCAATATCGGCATCGGCGATGCTGATTGCGCCGGTTGCCGTATGGGTTGCCTGGTTCTCCTGCGGAGCGCCGTCGGCAAGCTCGGTGACCGTGTCCGACAGCGTGGATGTCGCCGCCGTGATGACAGGCGCGTCGTTGGCGCCGGTGATCGTGACGGTGATCGTCTCGGTCGTGCTCGCGCCCTTGCTGTCCGTGATCCGGACGTCATAGAGCTGCGTGCGCACCTGTCCTTCGGCAAGCCAGTCGAGCGCGCCGCTGTTGACGGAATAGACCCAGGGCAGCAGGCCGAACTGTGCGGAGGTCGGCTGCTTGTACTCCACGGTCCCCAGATAGCCGCCGTCGCGCGGCGTGATCGTCACGCTATGCGTGTCGCCGAGGTTCTTGTCGGTGAACTCGATCGTGCCGTTGGTCTTCAGGATGGTGCTGTTCTCGCCGATCTTTCCGTCGGCAAGCTCGCTGACGGCGCCGGTCTTGGTGGTGCCGGAGGCCACCACTTCGGGCGCGTCGTTGCGGCCCGCGACCTTCAGTTCCGCGCTTTCGAAATTGATAAATGTCATGCCGCGCCAGGTCAGGTTGCCGCGGGGCGTCCAGGCGTCGTTGCCGAGCGCGACCCAGCCTGCTGCCTTTGCCGCTGCTTCGAAGCTGGCGAGATCGCCCGCGTCGATGCTGAGGGATAGCGCGTCCCTGCCGGCGCCGCCGTCGAACGTGGTCGGCGTCGTATCGACCGTGGAGAGGCCGAGGCTCAGCCGGTCGTCGCCACCGCCCAGGCTGACGCGGCCATCGATGTTCCAGTTCTTGCCGAGCGTCACCGTATCGACGCCGGTCGTGCTGCCGGTCAGCGCGCCGCGAAGAGTAAAGTTGTCGCCGGCCTTGATGGTGTTGACGTTCTGCGCGCCGTTCAGCGTCATCGCGCCGCCCACGGTCACGCCGGACCCGAAGTCGAAGGTTTTGGTGGAGTAGGCGCCGTCGGCATCGATCCCGCCGCCGATGCTGACGCCGTCGCCGAGCCTGATCTTCATCGACGCGAAGTTCGCAGCCGTGCCGGCACCATCCATGTCGATGGCAGCGTCCGACTTCGACCGGTCGCCGATCGTCACCGTGTTGACGGTGCCTGCGCCCGAGCCATCGGCCCGGATCAGGCTGAAGGTCGTTTCTTCACCAAGGACAACCGTGTTCTTGATGCCGCCCTTGCCCATGAGGATATCGCCGCCATTGAGGCGGGCACCCAGGCCGGTGGAGAGATTGGCGGAATGCAGGCTGTTGCCGAAGTCCAGATTGCCGGCCTTCAACTCGAAGAAGTTGCCGGCTTCCAGCCGGTTCGAGCCGCCGCCGAAGTCGCCGCCGGTCATCAGGCGGACATTGTCGCCGAAGACGACGTTGTCGTCGGCCTTCGTGGTTGCAAGGCGGGAGACCACGGTGACCTGGCTGTCCGTCGGGAAGCCCGGATCGTCCGAGCCGCGTAGCGTGACCGAGATGGTCTGCACGGTGATGCCGCCATGGCCGTCGTCGATGGCGACGTCGTAGGTCTGCACGACCTCCTGGCCCTCCGACAGCTTGTCGAGGGCAGCGTCGTTGACCTTGTAGGTCCACGTGATCGAGCCGGTCTTCACGCCGACGCCGGTCGTCGGGTTGCCGATCGTCAGCTGGCCGAGATAGTCGGCGCCCTTCGGGGTGATGCGTGCGGTGTGGGCTTCCGCGTCCGCATCGGCAAAGGCGATAATGCCGCTCGTGCTCAATTCGGTCTTGTTCTCGCCCGGCGTGCCGTTCTTCAGTTCGGTCACATCTCCGGCCAGCGTCGAGTATTTCGTGAACACTTTCGGCGCGTCGTTGCCGGCCGTATCGTCCACATCCGGCACGAGCAGGCCGCAAAGGCAGACCGCCTCGCCCGTCGTGGCGCAGGGGCTGCTCGGTGCGGACGGATCGAGATCGGCGAAATTGCCGTAATTGGCGATTTTCAGGTCGCGGATAAGCCCGACGAAATGCGCGTCGCCGGAGACGCTGGATTCGCCGATGAGGTAATGCGCGCGATCGACGTCGGCGGGCACGACGCCCTGGCCTTCTTTGAGGACCTCGGAATTCTTGATGATGCGCATCACGCCGTTCGGATCGACGCCGACGCGCCATGTCGCGGTCTCGCCTTCCACGATCGCATTGGTCGCGACGATCCGGTAGGTCTCTCCGCCCTGCTTGATCACGAATTCGATGTCATGGGTCTCGCCGACCTGACCGAGCCAGATATTCTGCGCATCCGGGCCGTTGCCGAGGTCGAAGATCTTCTGGTTCTTGCCGCCGGCCAGATCGTCGAAGCGTGCGCTGACCGCCAGCGCGAAGGCGCCGTCGATCTGCTCGTTATCGATGGCGTAGATGGTCGCGCCACCCCCCTGGAGATTGTCGGTCTGCTTGAGATCGACCATGTCGACGCCGACCATCTTTGCGACGGACGGCACGCCGTTCTTGTCCACGACGAACATCATCCAGGCGCCGGGAATGGCGATATTGGCCTTGGGGATGGTGATCTCGACCGTGTTGCCGTCGATGATCTTGTGGTCAAGCTCCACGAACCGCACGTCGGCATTGCGCGCATGGGTATTGGCGCCGGACTTGATGAAAGTGATCTTGCCGATGTCGGAGGTGTCGTCCACGGTAATGCGGATGACGCTGTCCGTATCGATATTGGTCGGTGCGGACACGATCGAGGGGCGATCGGAAGTCGGATTGCCGTTCGCGTCGAACAGGTAGGACGGGTTGAGGATCTGGAAGTTCGCGTTCTCTTCCGGCCCCGGCGAGCCGCTGCCGCCGGAATAGATCGTGCCGTCGGGCAGGAGAAGCGCGCTCGAATGGTACATCCGGGCGAGATCCTGCTTCTCGGAATAGGTGACGGCGCCCGTCGCGGGATCCCAGAAGAGGACGGAGTGTTGCGCCGTCCCGATATTGTCGGCCAAGAGGCCGGCGCTGGAGGCGCCGCCGACCATGGCGACCTTGCCGTCCGGCATCATGATGAAGGTGCCGTTGGTGCGGGCGACCAGGCCGCCGCCATTCTCGTTCGCGATCGAGAAGGCGAGCTCCCACTTGATCGTCGGCTGCGACAGATCGGCCTTCCAGACCTGACCCGTGCTAGAGGCGACGATGACCTTGTCGGTCTCGTACATCATGGAGCCGGTGAGGTTACGGGTGTCGAAGGGCAGCTTGCCGATCTTCTGCACGGAGCCTTCGCCGTGCACGTCCATGCGATAGACGTCATGGCCTGCATTGCTGGTGCCGCCGGCCTCGATGATGATCACCGACCCATCCGTGACCTGCCAGGCATGCGGATAGTAATAGGTGCCCGTCAGCGTGCCCTCGCCATCCTTCATGTCGCCCATATAGGTGCCGGACAGCTGGCGCATGCCGGTTTCGCTGTTGTAGATCTCGGCGAAGGTCGAGCCGTTGGAGTTCTCGTCGCGCCCGCCGACCATCAGGATTTCGCCGTTGCTCAGCGTGACCGTGGTTCCGTACCAGCGGGCCTGGTGCAGGGCGAAGCTCGAATCCTCCTGCGAGATGTTGCGGATCGACTGGGTGGTATAGTCGAACACCACGACATCGTGCCGGCCGGTCCACGTGCCGCCGGCTTCGCCCGTATTGTGATTATCGCCACCCATGATGATGACGTTGCCCGTGGTCGGGTCGATCGACATCTGCGAGCAGAAGATGTTGGTGCCGGTGGTGTTGGGCAGGACCTTGAGCACGCCCGTGACCGGATCGTAGATGGAGTAGACGAACCGCGCGTCGTAATCTCCGGCAACGCCGTCCGTGCCGAAGGCGAGGACCTTGCCGTCGGGAAGGACGATGGAATGCAGCGGAATGAGAGCGTCCTTGATGATGGCACCCCATTCGCCGTTGCCATTCATGTCCTTGGAGGTCGGGTTGGCCATTGGTCATACTCCATGTGATGAACAGACTGCCAAGGCGTTCAGCCTGCAGTGTCCCGAAACGGTCAAAGATGAAATGCGGCCGAAAGCCTGCGTCAGCGCGCCGCGTGCAGCAGAAGGGCAGCGGCCGGACGCTGCCGTGCGGCGACGATGGCAGACGCCATGAGGCCGAGGCCGAGAGCGGCGGCCGGGCAGCCCCAGCAATGGACGGCGTCGGCCAGCATCGAGCCCGAAGCATCGGCCGAACCGCCGCAGATTGCGCCGATGAAGGCCTCTGTCGTCGGCAGGTGGGCGGCGATCCTTGCAACACCTGCCGTCGCCAGCATGACGCCGAGACCGGCAACGCCCATAATGAAGGCCGCCTGTTTTTCGGAATGATGGATCATATTACCCTCGTCAGTATAACGCGCTTAATATCGAAAAACAGTATTGCCTAAACTCCTTAAATAAGAAGCAAAATGCAAGATCGCTAATATTCGACCGATTTAAACGGTTAATTTTAACGCTGATCGCAGGAATTTCTCATCCGTATCAAGCGCAGTCTCGCGATGTGCATCATCGCCCTCAGGGCCGGGAGATCGTGGACGTGTGTCCGGAAGGCGCTTGATTTGATCCGTGATGTTTGATCAAACTTGGTCCGTCGAGCAGATCCGGCGGCAATGGGAGAGGGCGATGACAAAAGGCACGGGAGGCGGTTTGCGAAACGACCTCGCGACCGGTGGCGCCGAGACGTCGACCCTTTCGCCGGTCGGGCGCGAGACGGTGCAGGATCGCGTCTATGCCCAGCTGCGGAATTCGCTCATCAACGGCATGTTCGATGCCGGCGACGTGCTGCGCATCGTCGATCTGGCCGAGCGCCTGCAGACCAGCACCATGCCGGTGCGCGAGGCGCTGGGGCGTCTCGTGTCGGAAAAGGCGCTGGAGTCGCTGCCGAACCGCTCCGTCCGCGTGCCGCTCATCACCCGCGCCCGGCTCGACGATCTCGCTCGCGCCCGGATTCTCATCGAAGGGCGGATGGTCTCGCTCGCGTTGCCGCACCTGACGCGCGAGGATATCGCCATCCTGACGCAGGCCAATGCGGCGTGCGATGCCGCCTTCGAAACGCATGGCAAGGACATCGGCCATGTCACCTCCGCGCTGAACCAGCGCTTCCATTTTCATCTCTACAGCGTTGCCCGCTCGCCCGTTCTGCTGTCGATCGTGGAAAGCCTCTGGCTGCAATCCGGCGCCATCATCCGACAGGCGGCGCAGATTCACGACGCACAGGGCGGTCTGGCGGCGACCGATCATCACTGGGCGCTGATCGCCGCGCTCAAGGCAGGCGACGAGGACGCGGCGCTTCGGGCGCTGACCAATGACATCAGCCGATCATTCGATCTCATCCGGGGACGGCTTGACGCACAGGACGGACGTGAGGTGCGCTATGGTTGAGGCTGGCGATGACGGCTTCGAGCTGTTCGATCTGCAGGTGGACGTGATCATTCCTGAGGGTGGCGCGGTCTATTGCGGCGCGAAGCCGGGCGACCATTTCGAGCTGCGCGGCGAAATGCTGCATCTGCCCGACGGGCAGGGCCTGTCGATCTATTCGCTCGCCTCCGTGCTGCCGCTGCTGGCCGCCAAGCAGCGCCCCACACACCGCAACGACTGGATGACGACGGATGCGGAGATCGCGTGTCCCGACCCGAACTGCTCGACGCGGCTGCGCATCACGCGGCTCCGCCACCGGCATTTCAGCCACGCGGCGACCACCGCAGTACCCTTGAACGACGAAACACAGGCCTGACGACATGCAACGCATCGCCATTGCTCCCGGTTACGAGATTTCCCGCGTGATCCGCGGCGGCTGGCAACTTGCCGGGGGCCACGGCGCCGTCGATGCGGACACGGCGGTGGAGGACATGATCGCCTTCGCGGATGCCGGCATCACCACTTTCGACTGCGCCGACATCTATACGGGTGTCGAAGACCTGATCGGCCGCTTCCGGCTTGCCTATGGCAACCTGCGCGGGGCAGAGGCGCTGTCCCGCATCCGGGTCCACACGAAGTTCGTGCCCGATCTTGCCGTCCTGCCGACCATCGACAAGGCCTATGTCGAGGGCGTGATCGACACATCGCGCCAGCGGCTGAAGCTTGAGACGCTCGATCTCGTCCAGTTTCACTGGTGGGCGCTCGACGTGCCCGGCTGGCTGGAGACGGCCGGATGGTTGAAGGACCTGTCCGACGAGGGCAAGATCGGGAAGGTAAGCCTCACCAACTTCGACACCGACCACGTGGCGGCCATCATCGATGCCGGCGTTCCCGTTGCCTCCCTCCAGCTGCAATATTCGCTGCTCGACCGGCGGCCGGAAAAGCGCATGGTCGATCTCGCACATGCCAAAGGGTTCGCCCTGTTCTGCTACGGAACCGTTGCCGGTGGCTTCCTCAGCGATCGCTGGCTGGGGCAGGCGGAACCGGAGCACCCGCTCGAAAACCGGTCGCTGACCAAGTACAAACTGATCATCGACGATATCGGCGGATGGGATGTGTTCCAGTCGCTGCTGGGCACATTGCGGCGCATTGCCAACCGCCACGGCACCGACATCGCGACGGTCGCGAGCGCCGCCATGCTGACGAAGCCTGCCGTTGCCGCCGTCATCGTCGGCGCGCGCAACCGCGCCCACCTGCCGGCCAATCTCGCCATTTTCGATATCGCACTCGATGACGCAGATCATGCGGCGCTGGCAGCGGTCCTTGCCGACGCCCGGCCGCTGGACGGCGATGTCTATGCGCTGGAGCGCGACCGCACGGGCCGCCACGGCGCCATCATGAAATACAATCTCAACAAAGGGGAATAAGAATGAGACCGTCACATCTGCTCGCAGCGCTTTTCACCACGCTGGCCGCCTCCACGTCACCGGCTCTTTCGGCCGATTGCGACATCACCGTCGGCCTTGTGATGGAACTGACGGGGCCTGCCGGCGAGTACGGCCAGGCGGGGGCGAAATCCGTCGAGATGGCCTTCCGCGACATCAACGACGCCGGAGGCGTCGGCGGCTGCAAGGTCGTGGCCGATACGCGCGACAGCCAGAGCCAGGGCAACGTCGCCGTCGATCAGGCGACGCAGCTCGTCAACATCAAGAAGGTGCCGGTCATCATCGGCGGCATCATTTCCTCCGTGTCCATCCCGATCCTGACCTCGGTCACGGCGCCAGCTGGTGTCGTGCAGGTCTCGCCGGCCTCCTCGTCGCCGACGCTGACCGCGCTCGGCCGTGACGGCAAGACGAACGGCGTGTTCTTCCGCACCATCACCTCGGATGCGCTGCAGGGAACGGCGGCGGCGAAATACGCGATCGACCAGGGCCTGAAGAAGATCGCCATCATCAACGTCAACAACGATTTCGGCGTCAACATGGTGCGCGAGTTCAAGACGGCGTACGAAAAGCTCGGTGGCACGATCACCACCACGACGCCCTATAACGAGAAGCAATCGAGCTATGCGTCGGAGGCAAGTGCTGCCATGGCCGGCGAGCCGGATGCGCTTTACCTCGTCAGCACGCCGGTGGACGGTGCGACGATCGCACGCGCCTGGATTTCCGGCGGCGGCAAGCAGACGTTCCTCCTGAACGACGGGATGAACTCCAAGGACTTCATCGAGAGCGTTGGCGCGCAATATCTCGAAAATGCCTACGGCACGTCGTCCGGCACGAGCCCGACCGCCTCGACCGAATATTTCAACGCCAATTACGAGGCCTTCTCCGGCGGCATCGCGCCGTCGGCGCCGGCGGCTGACCGTTCCTACGATGCCGGCGCCATCGTCGGGCTTGCCATCGCCAAGGCCGGCAAGTCCGATGCAGCGGCCATCAAGACCGCGATGCGCGAGGTCGTGGCCGAAGGCGGCACGCCGATCCACGCCGGCAAGCAAGAGTTCGTCAAGGCTCTGGCGCTGATCAAGGAGGGCAAACCGGTGAAGTACGAGGGCGTCATCGGCCCGGTGAGCTTCGACCAGTATGGCGATATCACCGGTCCCTTCCGCTTGTGGAAGATCACGAACGGTGAGGTGACGACCGTCGGCGAACTGAGCTCCGAGGAGGTCGGCAAGCTGAAGGACGGCAAGTAGGCTGTCTTCGGCCGGCGGGGAATTCCCTGCCGGCCTCTCCAATCACGCGAAGCGGATGCACATCGGCGAGCCCACGGCGATCGTCTTTCCGCTCGGTCTCAGGCTGCCGGTATCGGCATCGCGTCTAAAGATGGTGATGACGTCGGCGTTCTGGTTGGCGCAAAAAAGGTGCCGGCCTGACGGCGAGATCGCAAGGTTTCGCGGGGTCGCGCCGCCACAGGGCGTCTGCGCGACATGTGTCAGTTGGCCGGTGGCGTCGTTGACGGCAAAGGTGACGATGCTGTCGTGCCCACGGTTCGAGCCGTAGACGAAACGTCCGTCCGGCGAGATCTGGATATCAGCGCAGTGATTGTCTGCGCGGGCCGTCTCGGGTACGGCGGGCTTCGCATCGACGGGCGTCAGCCGGCCGTCGGTGCCGACGGCGTAGCTTGCAACGGTCGAGTCGAGCTCGTTCATCACGAAGATCCAGCCTCCGCCGGGATGAAGTGCGACATGCCGGGGACCGGCCCCGGGCGCGGTTGGGCAGACATGGCGGCGTGACAGGCCGCCCTCTTCGTCGACGGCATAGGTGGTCAACGTGTCGGTTCCGAGATCCGCGACCAGCAGCAGGTTTGGACCGATACGTGTGACGCTATGGGCGTGGCTGCGCTCCTGCCGGTCGGCATCCGGCCCGGTTCCCGCCTGCTGCACGCTGGAGATCGGCGGCGTCAGGCTTCCGTCCTCCCGAATGCCATAGACCACGAGCGATTGATCCGGGCCGCCGGCACCCATGCCGTAATTGACGACTAACAGCCATCTGCCGTCGTCCGAAAGCGTGTTGTGCGCCGTGATGCTGCCGAGGGTCGGCTGCATGCCGATCGGCGCTAGGGTTCCCCTTGCCCGGTCGAAGGATAGGGCCGAGACCAGACCTTCCGACCAGCCGAAGATCTCGGAATTGGCATAGACCCGGCGCTCGTCCGGCGTCACCGAGAGGAAGGTCGGGTTGTCGATGCCGGTAAAGCTGGCAAGCGTTTCCACCACCAGTGTATCCTCGTCGAAGCTGTAGACCGTCAGGCCTGTGCCGCGCGCGCCTTGAAAATACGGCGCCTCGCGATTGAGCGATCCGACAAACATCAGGCAGGGCTCCGCCATGTCTCTTCCTCCCATTTCCACCGTCTTCCAGCAGTTCCTTTTCCCAAGGCGAGAATGATCGATGCCTCTTGCAAAAGCAATCCATATGTGAACACTATCTTCACATAAGAAAATACGGAGGAGGAGCTTCGTGGAGACGTTTCAGCCGACTGTGGGTGTGGAAAGCACATTTCCCTCGGACATGCCGGCAGATCATGCGGGCCTTCCGGTTTGGAATGCGGAGAACTGGTTCTACGAGGATTGGCCGGTCGGCCAGAAAATCCGTTCGCTGCGCCGTACCATCGGGGAGTCCGACAGCCACCTCTTCAACACGCTCGTGACCGACATCCATCCTTACGTTCAGGACGAGATGTTCGCCCGGCGGGAGGGCGTCTTCGGCCGTCGGCTCGTTGCCGGGGCCTTCGTCTTTTCCGCAGGCCTCGGCCTCGTCGCCACCAATTGCGTCAACGCCTTTTCCTACGGCTATGACAGGCTGCGCTTCATCAAGCCGGTCTTCATCGGCGACACGATCTACACGATCCGGACCAATATGGAGAAGACGCCGCGCACGGCGGATCTCGGCCTGATCAGGGCCAGCTACGAGATCTTCAAGGGCGAAGGCGAGCTGGTGCTTTACTGCGAGCATCTCCAGACCGTCCGCTACAAGAACCCCGGCGCTGTCGCCGCCACCGAAAAGTAAGCCGTCATGCCGATCTCCGATATCCCGACCCTCGAGACTCCAGCCGCAACGAACGACGCCGAACTCCCTTTGAGCGGCCTTCTGGTCGTGGATATGAGCCAGTTCCTGTCCGGCCCCTATTGTTCGCTCCGTCTGATGGACCTCGGCGCCCGCGTCATCAAGATCGAGCGGCCCGATGGCGGCGACCTGTCGCGGCGGCTGTATCTCAGCGATACGGAAATCGGCGGCGACTCTACGATCTTCCACGCCATCAACCGCGCCAAGGAGAGCCTGGCGATCGACCTGAAGAATGCGGATGACCTTGCAGCGCTTCGCAAGCTCCTGCAAAGCGCCGACGTCGTCATCCAGAACTTCCGCCCCGGCGTCATCGAGCGGCTGGGGCTCGACTATGCCAAAGTGAAGGCGATCAATCCGCGGATCGTCTTCTGTTCGATCAGCGGCTACGGCAATGAGGGTCCCTGGGTCTCGCGGCCGGGGCAGGATCTTCTGGCGCAGTCGCGCTCCGGCGTGATGTGGCTGAACGGCGACGAGGGGCAGGGGCCGGTGCCCTTCGGGCTCGCGATCGGCGACATGCTGGCCGGTGCGGCTGCGGCGCAAGGGATCCTTGCTGCGCTCGTGCGGCGCGGCGTGACGGGCAAGGGCAGCCATGTGGAAACCAGCCTGCTCGAAGCTCTGGTCGATCTGCAGTTCGAGGTGCTGACCACCCACCTCAACGACGGCCTGCGCCTGCCGAAGCGCTCTGATTTCCGCAGTGCCCACGCCTATCTCTCGGCTCCCTACGGCGTCTATCCCGCAGCCGACGGATACCTCGCCATCGCCATGACGCCCATCCCGAAACTGGCGGACCTTCTGGAGATGGACGAGCTCGCCATGTTCCGGGACGACCCGTCGAGCTGGTTTACCGCGCGCGATGCGATCAAGGCGCTCATTGCCAAACGCATTTCCGAAAAAACCATCGACGAATGGCTGGCGATCCTGGAGCCGGCCGACATCTGGTGCGCCAAGGTGCTGGACTGGAAGGAGCTGATGGACAGCGACGGCTTCCAGCATCTGGATATGCTGCAAACGGTGTCGCGCGACGATGGCGTGTCCATCCACACCACGCGCTCGCCGCTCAGGATCGACGGCGTGCGGCCCACCTTCGATCGGGCCGCACCGCGGATCGGCGAGCAGAGCGCGGCCATCCGCGCGGAGTTCGGCCTGTGAGCGCGCCACGCACTACCCTCAAGGGCATGACCTGGAACCACCCGCGCGGCTACGATCCGATGGTCGCCTGCTCGCGTCTCTGGGAGGAGCAGACCGGCGTCACCGTCACCTGGGACAAACGCTCCTTGCAGGATTTCGAGACCTATCCCGTCGAGGAACTGGCCCGCGCCTACGACCTCATCGTCATCGACCATCCGCATGTCGGCCAGATCACGCGCGAGAACTGTCTCGCGCCGCTGGATGTACCGGAAAAGGCAGCGGAGGCAGAGGCTCTTCGCGCCGGCAGCGTCGGGTTGTCCTTTCCGAGCTACCACTGGCAGGGCCGGCAATGGGGCTTGCCCATTGATGCGGCAACGCAGGTGCAGGCCTTCCGGCCGGATCTCCTGTCCGCACCCCCGAAGCGGTGGGACGCCGTGATCGATCTGGCACGCGAAGGCCGCGTGCTGCTGCCGCTTCGCCCGCCGCACAGCCTCATGAGCTTCTACACGCTGGCCGCCAATCTGGGCACGCCCTGCGCCGTCGAAGGCGACGAACTCATCGCGCCGGCCGCCGGCGCGGCTGCGTTCGAGGCGCTGCGGGAACTTGCGGGCCTCGTCCCCTCGATGTGCTTCGAGATGGACCCGATTGCCGTTCTCGAAGCCATGGCGGAGACCGGCTCGGCCTATGCCGTGGCGCCCCTGATCTACGGCTATGTCAGCTATGCCATGGCCGGGTTTCGGGAGAAGCCGATCCATTTTTGCGACATACCCGCAGCCGGCCGGAACGGCTCTGTCGGGTCTGCTCTGGGCGGCACCGGCATCGCGGTTTCCGCCTTCTCGTCATCGCCCCGGGACGCGATCGATTTTGCCTACTGGATCGCCGGCGGCGATGTCCAGAAGGGCGTCTATGCCGCTTCCGGCGGACAGCCGGGACATGCGGCGGCCTGGGAAGACCGGGCGGTGAACGCCGCAACGGCCGATTTCTACCGTGCCACGCGAGCGACGCTGGAGGCCGCCTGGGTTCGCCCGCGGCACGATGGCTACATGCCGTTCCAGCAGGCGGCATCCGACCGGATCAATCGCGGCCTTCTGGAAAAGCGGCCGCCGGCAGAGGTCGTCGCCGACCTCAACCGCCTGTTCCGCGAGAGTTTCAAGACGATCTAGCACACCGGCGGAGGAGCCGGACATTCGGGAGGAGATACATATGACAATGAGGATCAACGGCCTTCTGGCCGCAACGGCGCTCATCCTGTCCACGCACGCCGTTCAGGCGCAGGATGCCGTCGCAACCGTCATCGGCAGTCTGCCGGAGCCCCTGAAGGCGCAGTACGAGGGGGCGCCACAGGCGGTTCTGCCGTCGGCCTGGGATGGCTTCACGGCGCCGGCAAAGCCCTGGAAATGGTGCCATTCGGAATCCTATCAGGGCAATCCGTGGCGGGTGACCGTGACGAAGGAACTACAGCGTCTGGTCGAAGGGCTGATCGCGGACGGCACCGTCGCAAGCTTCGAAGTCTCCGACAGCAACAATGACGTCAGCCAGCAGATCAACCAGATCCGCGCCTTCGTCGACAAGGGCTGCTCGATCATCACCTCCATTCCCGGCTCGGCGACGGCGCTGGACGATGCGATCGACGCGGCTGCCAAGGCCAGCATTCCGTTCGTGACGGCTGCCGGGTCCGTCACCAGCCCGAACGCGATCAATGTCGATTCCAACTATGCGCGCTGGGGCTACGACATGATGAGCGCTGTCGGCAAGGCTCTGCCGGACGGCGGCAGCGTTCTTCTGGTCGAGGGCATCGCCGGTCACCCGATCGTGGTGCAGGAACGGCAGGGTGGCGACAAGGCGCTTGCCGAAAACACCAAGCTGAAGGTCGCGCGCAGCGTCAACGGCAACTGGACAGCCAACGTCACGAAGACGGTCGTCTTCCAGGCGATCGCCACCAATCCGGCGCCGATCGATGCGGTCTGGACCACCGGCAGCGAGAGCCGCGTCGTGGCCGAAGCCTTTGCCGAAGCCGGACGCCCGGCGCCGCTGATCACCGGTTCGCTCACCGGCGACGCACTCGGTTACTGGAAGGCCAATCCCGACAAGTTCCGTTTCGAGGGCCACGCGCTCCTGCCGCATTGGACGGCGCAGACGCTGTTTCGCGTCGGCGCGCGCATGCTGGACGGGCAGAAGCCGAAGCTGAACACGCTGATGATCCCGATCCCCGCCATCCACAATGCCGATCTGCCGAACTGGTACAAGGACTGCATGATGCCGGACTCCGTGTCGGTCTTCCCTATTCCGCCGCAGGACCCGATGCCGGAACCGCTGCTCGACGCCTACTTCACCGGCGCCAAGCCCACGCCCGGCTGGGACTATGCGTCCACGCCCGATGCGTGCGCGAAGTAGCGATCATATGAGGAAAAGGCGGGCGCGTTCCAGGTGGGCGGTCCGCCGCCACAGGCGGACGGCACTATGCTCGAAATCCATACCCTGTCGAAACGCTACGGCGAGACGGTGGCTCTTGCCGGCGCCAGTATTGCGTTCCGCCCCGGCACCATTCACACGATCCTCGGCGAGAACGGCTCCGGCAAGAGCACGTTGGTGAAGCTTCTCTCGGGCATCGTCCAGCCGGACGGCGGCACGATGCTGCTGGACGGGGCGCCCTTTTCGGGACGGAGACCTGCCGATTTTCAGGCTGCGGGCTTCGCGACCGTGTTCCAGGAAGTGCTGATCGCGCCGGACAGGAGCGTTGAAGACAATATCCTGCTCGGGCTCGACGGGCTCGTGCATCGCAAGATCCCGCGCGACCGGCGGCGGCAGACGGCGGCGGATGCGCTGGCCCGCTTTGCCGTCACGCCGGTCCCGCTCGATGTCGAAGCCGGCTCTCTGCCGCTTGCGGCACAGCAGTTGATCGTTCTGGCGCGCGCGGTCGTTCGCCGTCCGCGCGTTCTCATCCTCGACGAAGTGACGGCCGCGCTCGATTATGCCGACCGCGAGTCCGTCTTTTCCCTGATGCGCCAGCTGGCGGCGGAAGGCTCGCTGCTGCTCTTCATCACCCACCGCATGGACGAGGTCATGAGCCTCTCCGACAGGATCTCCATCCTGCGCAGCGGCAAGGTCGTGACGACCGAGGAGCGCGGGCTCTCGACGCCTGCGGAGCTGCTGAAAGCCATGGCGCCACAAACGGCTGCGGAGTTGCTGCATGTCTGATCCCGCACGCCTTCATGCCCGTGATCTCGTCATCCGGCGCGGCGCGACCCCGATCGTCGAGGAGATCCGCTCCGGCGAGATCGTCGGCCTTGCCGGCCTCGACGGACATGGGCAGGAGCGCTTTCTCGAAACGCTCGCCGGCCTGCAAAAGCCGCTCGCCGGAGCCGTGTCTCTGGAACGGAACGGCACGGAAACGCGGATCACCGATTTCCGCAAGGCCGTCGCTGCTCATGTCGCCTACCTCCCGCGCGACCGGCGGGCGACAGGCATCTTCCCCACCCAGTCGGTCCTCGACAACTTCGCCATTTCCACGGTTTCGGAGGATGCCCGCTTCGGCTTCATCAGCGCCGGCCAGCGCGCGCGGCGCTACGAGGTCTATCGCGACCGCCTGTCGATCGCCGCGCCGCGACCGGATGCGGCGATCACCACGCTCTCGGGCGGCAACCAGCAGAAGGTGCTGCTGGCGCGTGCTCTCGCCTTGAAGCCGGGTGTGCTGCTGCTCAACGACCCCACCCGCGGCGTCGATGTCGCCACCCGTCACGTGCTTTACGACGTCTTCCGCGATCTCGCGCGGGACGGCATGGCGCTGGTCGTTCTCTCCAGCGAGATCGAGGAGATCCTGCTCTTGTGCCACCGCGTTCTCGTGTTCCGCGATCATGATATCGTCGCCAACCTGCAGGGGCCTGCCATGACCACCGATGCCGTCATCGCCGCCATGTTCGGACGCGCGGCATGACGAAGGCGTTCCTGCAAACCCTTCAGGGGCTCCGGCGCGATACGGGCTTTGCGCTCGTGCTCCTCGTCATCCTGCTCGTCGTCAACCTCATCCTCAACCCGGCACGCTTCCAGCCATCGGCCTGGGGGTCGCTCATCGGGCTTGCAGCGCCCCTCATCGGCGCGGCGGTGGCCTCCGCGCCGGTCATTCTCGGGGGCCGCGGCGGCATCGATATTTCGGTCGGGCCGCTGATGGGCTTCGTCAATGCCATCGTCATTCAGCTTCTGTTTCTGAAAGCCGGCATCTCGTCGCCGTTCGGCATCATTCCAGCAGCTCTGCTCATCGGCGCTGCCATCGGCGCCATCAACGGGGCGCTGACCACGCTGGTGCGGATCCAGCCGATCGTGGCGACGCTCGGGACCTATCTCGTCCTCACCGGGGTGACTTTGACCATCCTGCCCGCGCCGATCGGTCCGGCGCCGGGCTGGCTGAAGGCGTTGGCCGGCCCCTGGTCGGCCCTGCCGCTGATCGCGCTTTTTGCCGCATGGTGGACCATCCGCCGGCTGCCCTATTACGACCAGTTGATGGCGATCGGCAGCGACGACCGCGCGGCCTATACTGCCGGCGTCGATGTCACCCGCGTCCGCTTCATCGCCTATGTCATCACGGGCGTCTTTGCCGCCGTCGCGGGGCTGATGCTGACGGCCTTGATCGGCTCGGCCGACCCGAACATCGGGCAGGCCTATACGCTGATCTCGATTGCGGCCGTCGCGCTCGGCGGCGTCAGCCTTGCCGGCGGGCGTGGCGGGCTGGTCGGCGCCTCCATCGGCGCGATCGACATCTTCCTGCTGCAAAGCGTGCTCACCGCCTTCAACGTTTCCACCTATGTACTGCAAATCGCCTATGGCGCCATTCTCGTTGCCGCCGTCATTCTGACGGCCGTGCAGGAGCGGGCGGCCCGCAGCCGGGAGGTCTGACATGTCTGTCGTCGAAACAGGTCGCACCGGAGAGGCAAGGTCAAGCCTTGCCCTGCGCATCCGTTCGGGCCTCGCCGGCACGAACGGCCGCATCCTCATGGCCTTCCTCATCGCGGGCGTGCTGCATCTGGTCGGCACGCTCGCCATATCCGGCTATTCCTCACCGTTCGCCATCCGTGCTTTGCTCGTCATCGCCGCGCTCCTCGCCGTCGCCTCCATCGGGCAGACGCTCGTGGTCATCCTCGGCGGGATCGATCTGTCCATCCCCTTCATCATCGGCTTTGCCAATGTGGTGGCCGCACAGCTCTATGGCGACAAGTGGAATTTCGCGCTCGTCTGCCTGTTCGTCATCGTGGTCGCCATGCTGATCGGTGCGCTGAACGGTTACATCTCGCGGCGGCTCGATATTCATCCGCTGATCGTCACTCTGGGGATCGGCATGATCGTGCAGGGGGCCGTTCTGCTCTGGACGAAGGGGTTCCCGTCCGGGTCCGCGCCACCCTACGTCTCCGCCTTCGTCTCCATCGGCGGTTCGGCGGGCCCGCTGCCCTTTCCCTGGGTGGTGCCGGCGCTGGCGGTGCTTGCGACGCTCATCGTGCTCGTGCTCGCCCGCACGCCCTACGGGCGGCGGCTGTACGCGCTCGGCAGCAATCCCGGCGCTGCCACCCTCGCGCTGATCGACCCCGTGCGCATGTGGATGCTGACCTTCTCGCTCAGCGCCATGTTTGCCGCCGTCACCGGCATCCTGCTCCTCGGCTTCACCGGCTCGGCTTATGGCGATGTCGGTCAGCCCTATCTTTTCCAGACGATTGCCGCGGTCGTGGTCGGTGGCGCGGCGCTGGTCGGCGGGCGCGGCAGCTATCTCGGCACGATCGCCGGCGTGCTGGTTCTCACCGAGATCAACACCTTGCTGATCGGCCTCGGCTTCCAGCCCGCAGCCGTGCAGGCGTCGCTCGGCGCCGTCATCATCCTGCTCGTCTCGATCTATGGCCGGGAGCGGCATGTCAGCATGACGATCTAAGGCGCGTCAGGCTCCAATCGGAAGATCGAGGCTCCAGAGCTTCAGCGCATTGCCGGCCAGCAGCGCATGGCGCTCGGAATCGCTGCTGCCTGCAAGCAGCGCATGCGTGGCGGCGACCCAGGTCGAGAGGCTGCCGGCGAGCGTGCAGACGGGCCAGTCGCTGCCCCATACGACCCTATCCCATCCGAATTGCAGGATGGCGGTTTCGGCATAGGGGCGGATCGTGTCCACGCTCCAGCTGTCGGGATCGGTATAGGCGATGAGCCCGGATATCTTGCAAACCACGTTCGGCCGGCGTGCGACATCCTTCAGCTCGTCCCGCCAGAGCGAGATATCGCCCGCCTTGATATCGGGAACGCCGCAATGGTCGAGGATGAAGGTCACATCCGGCGCGAGGTCGGCAAGGGCCGCCGCGTGACCCAGCTGGCGCGGCAGCACGCAGAGATCGAAGGTGAGGCCCGTGCCCGCGAGGCGCTTGATGTTGTCGCGAAACACTGCGCTTTCCGACAGGTCGTCCGGCATCACGTGGAGGACGCGGCGAAAACCCTTGACCAGCGGGTTCTCGCGCTGACGCTCGAGCATGGCGGGAAAGCTCTGGTCTTCCGGCCGGCAGGCGGCGATGGCGCCGACGAGAAGGCTTTCGGGCAGCGCGGCGAGCTGCCCCACATGCAGCGTTTCCGCCTCGATCTCCTCGGCCGCGACATCGACTTCCATGTGCAAGCTTGCGGCGATGCCGCAGCGCAGGGCCTCCTGGCGATAGGTCTCGTAGAGGTAATCCCGGTCGAGCGCCGGCACCGTGGAGAGCCAGGGATAGGTGAGGGCCGTCCTGTCGATCAGGTGAAGATGGGTGTCGATGATCATGGCTGCTCCTCCTGCGTCATGCGTCTTTGCCGACACTCTCACAGGGAAGCAGAGGTTTCAAATAAGAATGTCGCGTCGCATGCTAAGAAAAGCCTTACGTTTCCGCCGGCCCGTCGTGCTGGACGTCGGAGCCGGCGAGAAGCGAAAGCTGCTCGGCGGTCTTCTGCAGCAGCGAGATCGTCGTGGAGATATCGGGCGCCGACGGCGCGTTGACGAGGCTGATATAGGGGACAGTGAGGGCCGCGATGCCGCGGCGGTCCGGACCGAGAATGGGGGCCGAGAGGTTGAACACGCCGGCCGTCTGGGCGCTCGCCATCATCTCGTAGCCACGGGCGCGGATCTCGTCGAGGCGCGCGTAGAACTCCGGCGTCAGCTCAATGTCCTTCCGGCTCTTGACATGCTCGGAAATCATCATCTCCCTCTCCTCGGGCGGGCGAAAGGCGAGGAGGACATGGCCGGAGCCGGTGTCGAACAGGCTGATATGTGAGCCGACGCGGATGGAAATGCCCCAATAATCCGGCGCTTCCTGCTGCGCGATGACGACGGCGGAGCCGCGGTCGAACACGGCAAGCTGGTTGGCTTGTCGGGTCCGCTGCGCAAGGTCGCGCATCAGCGGCGTCGCATAGGCCGCCAGACGCCGCGTTGGGGCATGCAGCTGCGCGAGACCGAAGAGCTTGAGCGTGAGGGAGTAGCGGTCGCCATCGATGCGGGTGATGTAGCCGCGCCGCACGAGGCGGTCGAGCATCCGGTAGAATTCGTTCGGGCTGCGATTGAGCTTCTTGGAAATCTCCGCCTGCGTCAGCCCGCCATCCACACCAGCCAGAAGCTCCAGAATATCGAGCCCCTTGTCCAGCGCCGGTGCGCGGTAGCGATCGTCTTCTCCGTCCGACATGCGGGATCCCCTGTGAATATGCATTTCCATATACGAAGAACGATGGACCGACAAAGCAAAGTTGTCGCTTGACGATGTCTGAAAATGTTGTTTGTATATGAATGAGTTTCTCGCAGATGAGAGACCGTGCTCCCGAGGAGGAGTGCACCCGGAGGAGGGAATCTGATGAACAAGCTGCTGTGTGGTGCCGCATCCGGCGTCGTGGCATTCGTTCTGGCGCACGGCGCAGCCGGAGCGGCCGAACTGATGGGCAAATTCGATGGCGTCACGATCGACGCCAAGCTGATCGGTGGTCAGCAATACGAGCCGCTCTATGCGCGGATCGCGGAATGGGAGAAGGCGACGGGGGCAAAGGTCAACGTGCTCTCCAAGAAGAACCATTTCGAGCTCGACAAGGAGATCAAGTCCGACATCGCCTCGGGATCGATTTCCTGGTGCGTCGGCTCCAACCATTCGTCCTTCGCCCCGCAATATCCCGATCTCTATGTCGATCTGAACACGCTGGTGCCGAAGGAGATCGTCGGCGAATATGTCGATACCGTCATCAAGGCGTCCACTATCGACGACAAGCTCGTGATGCTGCCGCGCGCACAGTTCGACGTGTCGGCACTTTATTACCAGAAGAGCCTCTATACGGATGACGCCAAGAAGGCGGCATTCAAGGAGAAGTATGGCTACGATCTCGCGCCGCCGGATACGTGGAGCCAAGTATCGGACCAGGCAAAGTTCTTTGCCGCGCCCCCGAATTTCTACGGCACGCAGTTTGCCGGCAAGGAAGAGGCGATCAACGGCCGTTTCTACGAAATGCTGATCGCCGAAGGCGGCGCTTATCTGGATGAAGAGGGCAAGCCTGCCTTCAATTCGGAGGCCGGTGTCCGGGCACTCGATTGGTTCGTCGATCTCTACAAGTCGAAGGCCGTTCCCGCTGGCACGACCAACTATCTCTGGGACGAACTTGGTGCGGGCTTTGCCTCGGGCACCGTCGCGCTCAACTTGGACTGGCCGGGATGGGCGACCTATTTCAACGACCCGAAGTCGTCCAAAGTCGCCGGCAATGTCGGCGTCACCGTGGCCCCCAAGGGTTCCTCCGGCAAGCGAACGGGCTGGTCCGGCCATCACGGCTTCTCCATCACGGAAGCCTGCGCCAGCAAGGAAGCTGCGGCATCCCTCGTCTGGTTCCTGACCAACGAAGACTCGCAGAAGCTTGAGGCCGCAAACGGCACCCTGCCGACCCGCACCGCCGTCTGGGCCTGGGATATCGAGCAGGCCGCTTCCGACCCCTACAAGAAAGAGGTGCTGAGCACCTTCCAGGAGACGGCGAAGGGTGCCTTCGCCGTGCCGCAGACGCCGGAATGGATCGAGATCTCGAACACGGTCTATCCCGAGCTTCAGGCCGCCATCCTCGGCGACAAGACGTCGAAGGAAGCGCTGGACGCCGCCGCCGAGAAGGCGACGACCATCCTCAAGGATGCCGGCGCGCTCTGACGCCGCCTCGCCTTCGCCCGCAGCAGTGCTTGCGGGCGAAGGACCCGGTGGCGCATGTCGCCGCGCTCTCTTCTCGATCGGCCAGGCGCGCGATGTCGCCGGCCGTCAGGTGCCACAGCATGTTTCGAAAAATCTCAACGCCGGTTCTTCTGCTGCTGCCGGCCTTCGTCGTGCTCGCGGCCGTCGTGCTGCTGCCGCTGCTCCTGTCGCTCTATTCCAGCTTCACGCCGTTCCGACTGACGCGCCCGGCCACCCTCTGGGTCTGGGCCGGCTTTCGCAATTACGAGCGCATCCTCTCGGACGGCGTGTTCTGGGCGGCGTTCGTGCGCACGATCGTCCTGCTCACCATCGCGCTCAATCTGGAGATGCTGCTCGGCCTCGGCCTGGCGTTGCTCGTCAACAAGGCGACGCGGGGCAAGCGCGTGCTGCGCACGATCATGATGTTCCCGATGATGTTTTCCCCGGTTCTCGTCGGCTTCCAGTTCAAGTTCATGTTCAACGACAATGTCGGCCTCGTGAACAATGCGTTGCAGTCGCTCGGTCTGACGGATCAGGCGATCCCGTGGCTGATCGACGGCAACCTCGCGCTGTTCGCCATCGTCGTCGCCGAGGTCTGGTCCTCCACCTCCGTCTTCGCCATCCTCATCCTCGCAGGGCTTCTCGCCATGCCGCAGGAGCCGGTGGAAGCGGCGAAGGTCGATGGCTGCACGGCCTGGCAGACCTTCCGCTATGTCACGCTGCCCTTCGTCATGCCGTTCGCCTACATCGCCATGACCATCCGATCGCTCGACATCGCCCGCGCCTACGACATCGTGAAGATCATGACGGATGGCGGGCCAGCGCGACGCACGGAATTGATCTGGACGCTCGTTGGCCGCACCGCCTATTCGGATGCGCAGATGGGCCTTGCCAACGCCATGGCCTACGTCTCGATCCTCCTGTCGATCCTGTTCACCGTCTATTTCTTCCGGAAGCTTGCTGCCGCCCGGACCCAGATCGGAGCGGAGTGGTAAGATGGACCGTAACTCCAAACAGCGCCTCAAGCGTCGCGTTCTCCATGTCGCCTATCTGATCGGGCTTTTCCTGGCGATGCTCGTCATCTGCCTGCCGGGTCTCTGGATCGTGTTGAGTTCGCTGCGCCCGACGGTCGAGATCATGGCGAAGCCGCCGGTCTGGATCCCGCAGGAGATCACGCTCGATGCCTACCGCGCCATGTTCGGCGGCGTGGGGCAGGGCGGCATCCCGATCTGGGACTATTTCCGCAACTCGCTGATCGTGTCGATCACCTCGACCGTCATCGCGCTCGCCATCGGCATGTCCGGCGGTTACGCCTTTGCGCGCTTTCGCTTTCGCGGCAAGTCCGGCACGTTTCTCGGCCTGATGCTGACGCGCTCGGTGCCCGGCATCGCCCTGTCGCTGCCGCTCTTCATCGTCTATTCCCGCATCGGCATCATCGACACGCATTTCGGGCTCATCCTTACCTACGTCGCGCTCAACGTGCCGTTCACGATCTGGCTGATCGACGGATTCTTCCGGCAGGTACCGCGCGATCTGGCGGAAGCCGCCCAGATCGACGGCTGCACGCGGTGGCAGGCCTTCTGGCAGGTGGAGTTTCCGCTGGCTGGCCCCGGCATTGCCTCCGCCGGCATCTTCTCGTTTCTCACCTGCTGGAACGAGTATGCGCTCGCCTCGCAGCTGACGCGGTCGGTCAATTCCAAGACGCTTCCCGTCGGATTGCTCGATTACACCTCCGAATTCACCATCGACTGGCGCGGCATGTGCGCGCTCGCGGTGATCATGATCCTCCCGGCGCTGGCTCTGACCTTCGCCATTCAAAAGCACCTTGTGTCAGGTCTGACATTCGGCGCTGTCAAAGGCTGATTGCATGGCTCAGGTCTCTCTCAAGAAACTGGTCAAATCCTACGGCGCCCTGCAGGTCGTCCACGGCATCGATCTCGATGTTGCGGACGGCGAGTTCGTCGCGCTCGTCGGCCCCTCTGGCTGCGGAAAGTCGACGACGCTGCGCATGATCGCCGGGCTCGAAAGCGTGTCGGGCGGGGCGATCGAGATCGGCGGCATCGTCGTCAACGACCTGCCGCCGCGCGACCGCAACATCTCCATGGTGTTCCAGTCCTATGCGCTCTACCCGCACATGACCGTGCGCGAGAACATGGGCTTCTCGCTCAAGATCGCCAAGCAGCCGCAGAGCGAGATCGACCGGCAGGTCAACGAGGCCGCCGCGATCCTCGGGCTGGACGCGCTGATGGAACGGCGGCCGGCACAGCTCTCCGGTGGCCAGCGTCAGCGCGTCGCCATGGGTCGCGCCATCGTCCGGCATCCCGAAGTCTTCCTGTTCGACGAGCCGCTTTCCAACCTCGATGCCAAGCTGCGCACGCAGATGCGCACCGAGATAAAGAAGCTGCATGCCAAGGTACAGTCCACCGTTATCTATGTGACGCACGACCAGGTGGAGGCGATGACGCTGGCCGACCGGATCGTCATCATGCGCGACGGCTACATCGAGCAGGTCGGGACGCCCGACGAAGTGTTCAAGCGACCGGCCAGCCGCTTCGTCGCCGGTTTCATCGGCTCGCCGCCGATGAACATGGAGGAGGCGCGTGTCGCGTCCGGCCAGCTCGTCTTTGCAAACGGTGATAGCCTTCCGCTTCCGCGCCAGTTTGCGGACCAGGTGACAGAGGGCGAACAGGTGGTGTTCGGCCTGCGCCCCGACGATATTTTCCCGAGCGGTCATGGCTTGAGTTCGGGAAGCGACGGCACTGTTCATGAGGTGACGCTGCCGGTTTCGATCACCGAGCCGCTCGGCAACGAAACGTTGGTCTTCGTGGAGTTTGCGGGACGCGAATGGGTGTCGCGGATGCTCAATCCCCGGACGCTCAAGTCCGGCGAACGGATTGCCATGAGCTTCGATTTCTCGCAGGCGCACCTGTTTTCGGCCGAAACCGGGCGCAGCCTGGCTGCAGCCCGGGAGATCTGACATGGCCCGGATCGAGCGGATCGAACTGCGCATGGTGGACCTGAAGCCGAAGGTCAAGCGGACGGATGCCATCCAGAGCTTCGTCAGCCAGGAAACACCCATCGTCACCATCACCGACAGCGATGGCGCGACCGGCACCGGCTATTCCTACACGATCGGCACCGGCGGCTCTTCCGTCATGCGGCTGCTGGCCGACCATTTGGCGCCCGTCCTGATCGGCGAGGACGCGGACCGGATCGAGGCGATCTGGCACAAGCTCGAATTCCACACCCACGCCACCACCATCGGCGCCATCAGCGCGCTGGCGCTGGCAGCGATCGATACCGCGCTTTGGGATCTGCGCGCCCGCAAGCAGAACCTGCCCCTCTGGAAGCTTGCCGGCGGCGCACGCGAAAGCTGCCCGCTCTACACCACCGAAGGCGGCTGGCTGCATATCGAGGCTGGCGCGCTGGTGGACGATGCGCTGCAGGCCAAGGAGAAAGGTTTCGCCGGCTCGAAGGTGAAGATCGGCAAGCCGCATGGTTCCGAGGACGTCGCCCGCCTCTCCGCAATGCGCAAGGCGCTTGGCGATGGCTTCGAGATCATGACGGACTGCAATCAGGGCTTTACGGTGGACGAAGCCATCCGGCGAGCCGAGCGGCTCAGGGAGCTCGACCTCGCCTGGATCGAGGAGCCGTTGCCGGCCGACGATCTCGACGGGCACATCCGCCTGACGCACTCCACGGCGACGCCGATTGCCGTCGGCGAATCCATCTACTCCATCCGCCACTTCCGCGAATATATGCAGAGGGGCGCCTGCTCGATCGTGCAGGTGGATGTGGCCCGCATCGGTGGCATCACGCCGTGGCTGAAGGTCGCGCATGCCGCTGAAGCCTTCGACATCCCGGTCTGCCCGCACTTCCTGATGGAGCTGCATGTCAGCCTCGTCTGCGCTGTGCCGAATGGGCGCTATGTCGAGTACATCCCGCAGCTCGACGACCTGACGACCAAGGGCATGGAGATCCGTGACGGCCGGGCGATGGCGCCAAGCGAGCCGGGCCTCGGCATCGCCTGGGATTGGGAGGCGGTCAAGGCGCAGAGCGTTCCCGAGTTCACCCGCGATATCACGGCGCAGTAGGAGGTCGCGATGCAACGGATGGGAATGGTCATCGGGCTGCAGCCGGACAAGATAGCGGAATACAAGGCGCTACATGCGGCGGTGTGGCCGGAGATCCTGGCGCTCATTTCGGCCTGCAACATCACAGACTATTCGATCTTTCTGAAGGAGCCGGAGAACCTGTTGTTCGGCACCTGGACCTATATCGGCACTGATTTCGCGGCGGATATGGCGAAGATGGCGGCCGATCCGCGCAATCAGGACTGGTGGGCCGTGTGCATGCCCTGCCAGAAGCCGCTCGAGACGCGGAAAGAGGGTGAGTGGTGGGCCATGATGGAGGAGGTCTTCCATCATGACTGACACCCGCGAAGGTGCCGCGAATTTCGATCCCGCGAGCCTGCAGCAATGGTGGCCGAAGCCGAGCCGTCCGCGCCCGATCGTCATTTTCGGCGCGGGCAGCATCGTCAGTGATGCACATTTTCCCGCCTACAGGAAAGCCGCTTTCCCTGTGGCGGGGCTCTACGACCCGGATCGGGAGAAGGCGCACGCAACGGCGGCGCGCTGGGGTGTCGAGGCCTATGCGTCCATGGAGGACGCCGCGGCGGTCGACGGCGCGATCTTCGATCTGGCGACGCCGCCGGCCGCGCATGCCCGAATTCTCGGGGCGATTCCGGAGGGTTCCTACGCTCTCATCCAGAAGCCGATGGGTGCCGATCTCGATGCGGCGACCGAGATCCTCAAGCTCTGCCGAAAGCGCAAGCTCCACGCCGCCGTGAACTTCCAGCTCCGCTTTGCGCCGATGATGCTGGCGCTCACGGATGGCATCCGGCGCGGGCTGCTTGGCGATGTCGTGGATTTGGATGCCCATCTGGCAGTTGCCACGCCCTGGGGGCTGTGGCCTTTCCTCAAAGGACTGCCGCGCATCGAGATCGCGATGCACTCGATCCACTATCTCGACCTCGTCCGCAGTCTGCTGGGTGAGCCGCAAGGCGTTCATGCAAAGACCATCGGACACCCCAACCACGATGTCGCGCAGACCCGAACGAGTGCGATCCTCGATTATGGCGACAGCGTGCGCTGTGCGCTGTCGATCAATCACGACCATGATTTCGGCCGAAAATTCCAGGCCTGCGAATTCCGAATCTGCGGCACCAAAGGGGCGGCCTACGTGAAGCTCGGGGTCAATCTCGACTATCCCAAGGGTGAGCCGGACGAGCTGTGGATCCACCCCGAAGGCGGCGATGGCTGGGTCGAGATTCCGCTCGAAGGCACGTGGTTTCCCGACGCCTTCATCGGCCGCATGGCGAACCTTCAGCGCTTTGCGAGCGGCGAGGACGAGACGCTCGTCGGCACCGTGGACGACGCCTGGCGAACCATGGCCCTGGTCGAAGCCGCCTATCAATCCAGCGCCCAGCCCGCGACGCCGGTGCGCGCGCTGCCGGAGACATGAGATGATCGAGCAGACGCTCTATTTCGAAGACTACGAGCTTGGCCACCAGCGGCTGACGACGGGACGAACCATGACGGAGACGGATTTCGTCGTCCATGCAGGCCATACCGGCGACTTCTTTCCGCATCATATGGATAGCGAATTCGCACGGACCCTGCCCGGCGGGCAACGCATCGCGCATGGCACCATGATCTTCTCGATCGGCATCGGAATGACCGCATCGCTTATCAATCCTGTCGCCTTTTCCTACGGTTACGATAGGTTGAGATTCGTGCGCCCGGTTCATATCGGCGATACGATCAGGACGCGGGTGACGATCTCCGCCAGGGAGGACGATCCCAAGCGCGCCGACAGGGGCCGGGTGATCGAGCGATGCGAGGTGCTGAACCAGCGAGACGAGGTCGTGCTGGCGGCAGACCACATTCTGCTCGTCGAACGAAAACAGAAGTGAGGACGAAACCATGACGACGACAATGACGGGCAGGACGGTGCTGATCACCGCGGCGGCCCAGGGGATCGGGCGCGCGACCGCTCTCGCCTTTGCCAAGGCGGGTGCCACGGTGCACGCGACCGACATCAACCTCGACATTCTCTCCGAAATCGCCGGCGAGCCTGGCATCCTGACGCACAAGCTCGATGTGCTCGACGACGCTGCCGTGAAGGCGTTGGTCGAGGAGGTCGGTGCGGTGGACGTGCTCTTCAACTGCGCGGGCGTCGTCCATTCCGGCTCGATCCTCGAAATGGCCGACAAGGACCTGGACTTCGCTTTCGACCTCAACGTCAAGGCGATGATCCGCACCATCCGTGCGGTGCTGCCCGGCATGATCGATCGCAAGGACGGCGCCATCATCAACATGGCCTCCGTCGCTTCCAGCATCAAGGGCGTGCCGAACCGCTTCGCCTATGGCACGACCAAGGCTGCCGTCATCGGCCTCACCAAGGCGGTCGCCGCCGATTATGTCGCCGCCGGCATCCGGTGCAACGCGATTTGCCCCGGCACGGTCGAGAGCCCCTCGCTCGAGGGGCGCATGCGCGCCCAGGGCGACTACGAGACGGCGCGTGCCGCCTTCATCGCCCGCCAGCCGATGGGCCGGCTGGGAACGGCGGAAGAAATCGCCGATCTCGCCGTCCATCTCGCCGGCGCCACCTATACCACGGGCCAGGCCTATGCCATCGACGGCGGCTGGTCGATCTGACCGACCGCTCGCCTCTTCACTGAAACCGCAAGGATACTGCCATGAAATTCGTTCGTTACGGTGCTGAGGGCGCCGAGAAGCCCGGTCTGGTCGACGCGACCGGTGCCATTCGCGACCTTTCCGGTCACATCTCCGATCTCTCCGGCGCGTCCATAGAACCGGAAGCACTGGCTAAACTCAGCGCCGTCGATCCGGCAACGCTGCCGCTGGTCTCCGCAGACGAGCGCCTCGGCGCCTGCGTTGCCGGCACCGGAAAATTCATCTGCATCGGCCTCAATTACTCCGACCACGCCGCGGAAACGGGTGCGACCGTGCCGCCGGAGCCGATCATCTTCATGAAAGCGACTTCGGCCATCTCGGGCCCCAACGACGATCTTCTCATCCCGCGCGGCTCGGAAAAGACCGACTGGGAGGTCGAACTCGGCATCGTCATCGGCCGCAAGGCGAAATATGTCAGCGAGGCCGAAGCGCTCGATTATGTCGCCGGCTATTGCACGATCCACGACGTCAGCGAACGCGCCTTCCAGACCGAGCGCTCGGGCCAGTGGACCAAGGGCAAGTCCTGCGACACGTTCGGGCCGACCGGTCCGTGGCTGGTGACGAAGGACGAGGTTCCCGATCCGCAGAACCTGCGCCTCTGGTTGAAGGTCAACGGCGAGACCATGCAGGACGGCACCACCAAGACCATGGTCTACGGCGCGGCCTATCTCGTTTCCTACCTCTCGCAGTTCATGTCGCTGCAGCCCGGCGACATCATCTCCACGGGCACGCCTCCGGGTGTCGGCATGGGCATGAAGCCGCCGCGCTATCTCAAGCCCGGCGACGTCATCGAACTGGGGATCGACGGTCTCGGTTCGCAGCGCCAGACCGCCCGCGCCGACGCCTGAATTTCATCGCCTCTCTCTCCGGAGCCCCCATGACCCGCATTACAGATCTGCGCGTGTTCGACCTGCGCTTTCCGACGTCCCAGAGCCTTGATGGCTCGGATGCCATGAATCCCGATCCGGATTATTCGGCAGCCTATGTCATTCTCGACACGGACACGCCCGGTCTTGCGGGTCATGGCCTGACATTCACCATCGGTCGCGGCAACGAGATTTGCTGCATGGCCATCCAGGCGATGCGGCATCTCGTCGTGGGCACGGAGCTTTCCACGGTGCTGGAAAACCCGGGCCGCTACTGGCGGCACCTCACAAGCGACAGCCAGCTGCGCTGGATCGGGCCGGAAAAGGGCGCGATGCATCTGGCGACCGGCGCGGTCGTCAACGCCGTATGGGACTTGCTCGCCAAACAGGCGGGCAAGCCGGTCTGGCAGATGGTCAGCGAGATGTCGCCCGAGCAGATCGCCGATATCGTCGATTATCGCTACCTGACCGACGTGCTGACCCGCGACGAGGCGATCGACATTCTGAAGCGCGCCGAGCCCGGCAAGGCCGAGCGCATGGCGTTGCTGCGGGCCGAGGGCTACACCTGCTACACCACGTCGGCCGGCTGGCTCGGCTATGACGACGACAAGCTGCGCCGGCTCTGCCAGGAGGCGATCGACGAGGGGTTCAACCACGTCAAGATGAAGGTCGGGCGCGATCTCGAAGACGATATCCGACGCCTGACGATCGCCCGCGAGGTCATCGGCCCCGATCGCTATTTGATGATCGACGCCAATCAGGTCTGGGAAGTCGGCGAAGCCATCGACTGGGTCAAACAGCTCGCTTTCTGCAAGCCCTTCTTCATCGAGGAGCCGACGAGCCCGGATGACGTCGCCGGCCACCGCAAGATCCGCCAGGCGATTGCCCCCGTGAAGGTCGCCACCGGCGAGATGTGCCAGAACCGCATCATGTTCAAGCAGTTCATCGCCGAAGGCGCGATCGATATCGTGCAGATCGACAGCTGCCGCATGGGCGGGCTGAACGAGGTTTTGGCCGTGCTTCTCGTCGCCGCGAAGTACCAGCTGCCGGTCTGGCCGCATGCCGGCGGCGTCGGTCTCTGCGAATATGTGCAGCATCTCTCGATGATCGACTACGTCGCCGTTTCCGGCACGAAGACGGATCGTGTCATCGAATATGTCGACCATCTGCACGAGCATTTCCTTGAGCCCTGCGTGATCGAGAACGCGGCCTATATGCCGCCGACCCGTCCGGGATTCTCGATCGAGATGAAGGCGCAGTCGATCGCGGATTATACCTTCAAGGGCTGAGACGAGCCCGATGGATTGCCGAGTTTCACGAAAGCCGGGCTGTTCGCAGTCCGGCTTTTTCGTGTCCGGAGGTAAGGCCGGCACTTACATCTTGACCAAGCGCGACTATTCTTTCATAACAGATCTATTCGTATATGAATGATGCCAGGGGAGGAGCCCGGGCAGTGGAGGGTCTCATGAAGAGCATGCTCGTCGCGTCCGCACTGGCGGCGCTGTCCTTTTGTGGTGTGGCGCAGGCGCAGGATTACAGCCTGCGGTTCTCCACTTCGCAGGTCAATCCGAACGAACCGATCGTCAAGGCGATGAAGCTCTATGCCGAGCGCGTCGGCGAGCGTTCCGGTGGCCGCATTGCCATCACCGTGATGACGGGCGACCAGCTGGGTGCGCAGAAGAAGGTCAACGAGATGGTCATGAGCGGCGCCAGCCTGCTCAGCGCCACGGATTATGGTCAGCTCGGGCAATTCGAGCCGGATATGTCGATCCTCGCCGGCCCCTACGTTTACCCAAGCATCGAGGCGAGCGACAAACTGTTTGCCTCCGACGTCTTCAAGGAGCTATCGGCGAAGCTCGAGGCCAAAGGCCTCAAGATCATCATGCCGAATGGCCTGTTCGGCTACCGGCACATTATTGCCAACAAGGCGGTCCGCACCCCCGCCGATCTCGCCGGCGTCACCGTGCGCGTTCCCTCTTCGCCGATCATGATGGCGACGTTTGCCACCTACGGTGCCCGCCCGACGGAGCTTCCCTGGGGCGACGTCTACAATGCGCTGCAGACGGGCGTGGTCGATGCTGCGGAAGGGCCGTTCGGCTCCATCGCCGGCTCGAAGCTGAACGAGACGCGCAAGGTCATCTCCAAGACCGGCCATCAGGTCATGTTCACGGCCTGGGTCGCCTCGGCCAGCTTCTACAACAGCCTGCCGGAAGACCTGCAGAAGGTGCTGACGGAAGAAGGCCAGAAGATCGCCGTCGACCTGACGAAAATGACGATCGAGACCGACGACGGCTATGCCAAGCAGCTGGCCGACAGCGGTGTCGAGATCGTTTCGGACGTGGACGTCCCTGCCTTCATCGAGGCCTCGAAATCCGCCTATGGCAAGGTGCCGAACCTGACGCCGGGCATGTTCGAGCGCATTCAGGCCACCATGCAGTAAGGGCGAGGGCCCGGCCGGGCACAGGCCGGGCCTTCCCCCTCCCGGGAGCTTTCATGGACATTCCTGACCAAACCTCGACCGAGCCGCCGCTCTGGAGCCTTCGCCGTCTCGATGAGGCCGTGGGCGTCCTTGCCCTGCTGGTCATCGTCGTCTCCATCCTCTGGGGCATCGTCAGCCGCTACATTTTTCCGCAGCCGGCAGCCTGGACCTACGAGCTTGCAATACTCGCCTTCTCCTACCTCGTCTTCTTCGGAGCGGTTGCCGGCGTGCGTCTCGGCACCCATGCCGCCATCGACGTCTTGGTCGGTGCGCTGCCGGAGCGCTGGCAGGACGGGGTCCGCTGGTTCAACTACGCGCTTCTGACCGCCTTCTTCGTCCTGATGACCGGCCTCTTCGTCTGGCAGGCCTGGACCTCGCGCAATGTGCACACCATCGCGCTCGACCTGTCCCGCAGCATTGCCTATGCGCCGCTGGCCATCGCCTCCGCCGGCATGCTGGTGCAGCACCTCCTCGTCGAGAGGCCCTGGCGCCCGCGCACGCATCGCATCGTGGATTCGATCATATGACATTCTTCCACTTGGCCGGCCCATCGCTCGTCGTCGTTCTCCTGTTCCTGTTGTCGACGCCGATCACCTGGGCGCTGGCAATCGGCGCACTGACCTTCTTCTTCCTGAACATGGCTATGATTCCCCTGTCCAATTTCGCGCAGGAAATGGCGGAAGGCAGTCAGTCCGTGTCCCTGCTGGCGCTGCCGCTCTTCGTGCTGGCAGGCTGCATCATGAACGCGTCGGGCATCACGCGGCGGCTTCTGACGCTCGCCGACGTGCTGGTCGGGCACATGACCGGCGCGCTCGCACAGATGTGCACCGTGCTCGCCACGCTGCTCGGCGGCCTGACCGCGTCGGCCAACGCGGATGCGGCGATGCTGGCAAAGACGCTCGGCATCCAGATGGCCGAGCGTGGCTACAGCCGGGCCTTTGCTGCCGTCATCACGTCGTCCGCCGCGATCATCACCAGCCTCATCCCGCCGTCGATCGGCCTCATCGTCTACGGCTTCCTCGCGGAAACATCGATCGGGCGGCTGTTTGCGGCCGGCGTCATCCCCGGTCTCGTGCTCGCGCTCGGCCTGATGATCACGACGCATTTCATCGCCCGCAAGCGCGGCTATCGCTCGCTTCGCGACAAGCGCGCCACCGGCGCGGAAATGCGCACGGCCCTCATCGATGGGCTGTGGGCACTCTCCATTCCCGTCGTCATCTTCGTGGGCACGCGTTACGGCTTGTTCACGACGACGGAAGCCGGCGCCGTGGTCGTCGTCTATGTCCTGTTCGTCGCGATCTTCGGCTACCGCGAGTTCACCGTGCGTCAGATCCCCGAGGTGCTGGCGGAGGCCGTGCGGGATTCCGCCGTCGTCATGGTGATGATCTGCGCGGCTGCCGCCTTCGGCTTCTACCTCGCCTGGGAGCAGGTGCCGCAGGCGATGTCGGGCTGGCTCGGCGGTGCCACCAGCAATCCGCTCGTCATGCTGCTCCTCATCAATCTCATGCTGCTCGTCATCGGCACGGCGATCGAGGGCTCGGCGGCGCTCATCATTCTGACGCCGATGCTCATCCCGATCATCGACGGCGTCCATATCGACCGCGTCCATTTCGGCATCATCTTCATCACCAACTTGACCATTGCCGGCATCACCCCGCCCGTTGGCGGGCTGATGTATATTTCGTCCATGGTGATGAAGGTGCCGATGATGGCCTATGCGCGGGAGGTTTTGCCGTACCTCGCCATGATGATGGTGTTGCTCGGCGTGCTCAGCCTCTTCCCGCAGCTCTCGCTCTGGCTGCCGAACCTCATCTACGGAACCGCCGCCGTTCAATAGCGTCCCTTCCGCCACGACAGCGCCGGAGCCGGCAGCGTCCCCTCAAGCATGCGACAGCCCTGATCCGGGCTGCCGCCGTCCATTCCGGCCCCCAAACCTCAGGCGACGATGCGCAGCCGGGTCTCGCGATAGGTGAAGGCGGACAGGAGCTGACGCAGGGCCGTCGTCTGCGCGGCCAGTTCCACGCTTGCCGCCGTGCTCTCCTCGGCCATTGCCGCATTCTGCTGCGTCGCCTGGTCCATGGCGTTGACCGCGATATTGACCTCGCGCAGACCGACGGCCTGCTCGCGTCCGGCCTGGACGATCGCGGCGATATTGACGTCGATCCGGGTCACCTTGCCGACGATCTCCTCCAGAGCGCGCCCGGTTTCGCCCACGAGGTCCACGCCGTTGCGGACGATGCCGTTCGAGGCGGCGATCAGGGCGCCGATCTCCTTGGCGGCCTGCGCCGAGCGCTGCGCCAGCTCCCGGACTTCCTGCGCGACGACCGCAAAGCCGCGGCCCGCGTCTCCGGCCCTTGCCGCTTCGATACCGGCATTGAGCGCAAGTAGGTTCGTCTGAAACGCGATCTCGTCTATGACGTCGATGATGCTGGTGATCGATTGCGACGATGCCGCGATCTCGGCCATGGCGGAGACGGCTCGCTCGACCACGGCGCCGGACCGCTCGGCGCCGCTGCGGGTCTCGTTCACGAGGCTGCCCGCTTCCTGCGCACGGGCACTGGTGTCGTTGACGGTGGTGGTGATCTCCTCGAGAGCGGCGGCGGTCTCTTCCAGGCTTGCCGCATTCTGCTCCGTGCGGCGCGACAGGCTGCCGGCGTTCTGGCTGATCTCGCGCGAGCCATCGGCAATGGCCGCGACGCTGATGCCGATGTTCTCCATCGTGCTGCGCAGCTGTGCCAGCGTCGCGTTGAAGTGATGCCGCAAGTCCTCCATCGAGGGCACGAAGGGCCGGTCGAGCGACAAAGTGAGGTCGCCGTTCGACATCGCTTTCATGGCCGTGCCGATCTCGGTTATGGCGCTCATGCGCTCGGTGACGTCGGTCGCGAACTTCACGACCTTGCAGACCTTGCCGCTGGAATCGAGGATCGGGTTGTAGGCTGCCTGGATCCAGACCTCCTTGCCCCCCTTGCCGACGCGCACGAACTCGTTGGCGATGAACGCGCCGCCCGCCAGTCGCGCCCAGAAATCCTTGTATTCCGGCGATGCGGCATAATCCTTGCGGCAGAACAGGCTGTGATGCCGGCCGGTGATCTCGCTCAGCGCATAGCCCAGCGTCTTGCAGAAATTGTCGTTCGCCGTGATGATTTCGCCGGTCGGGTAGAACTCGATGACCGCCTGCGAGCGGGAAATGGCCTCCAGCTTTTCGGCATCCTCGATCGCCTTTTCCCGGGCGGCGGTGATGTCGGCGGCCAGTTTCACCACCTTGTAGGGCTTGTCTCCCTTCATCACGGGGTTGTAGGTCGCCTGGATCCAGATCTCGCGCCCGCCCTTGCCGATGCGCTTGTAGGCGCCGGAATCGAACGTGCCTGCCGCCAGCCGCTTCCAGAACGCGGCATAGTCCGCGGACGCGACCGTCTCGGGCGCGCAAAAGAGACTGTGATGCTTCCCGACGATCTCTTCGATCGTGTAGCCGAGCGCCCGGCAGAAATTATCGTTCGCCCTGAGGATGTTTCCCTCCAGGTCGAACTCGATGATCGCCTGCGATCTGGAAAGCGCATCCGAGATATCGGATCCCCATCCCGCGCCTTTGTTCAATCCAAACATGTGTTCCGCTCTTTTCTTGGCTTCGTTGTCTTCAGCTCGACGCGATGCCCCCGCGCGCCGATGACTGTTTCCGGTCCCGTGTCCGGCCTGCCGAACAGGTAGCCCTGGGCGTGTGCGCACCCTTCGTCGACGATCATGCGGTACTGGGCTTGCGTCTCGATGCCCTCCGCTGTCACCGGAAGATTGAGGCTGCGCCCTAGGCTGACGACGGCGCGCACGATGGCACGCGCATTGGCGTCGTGATCCATACCCGCAATAAAGCTGCGGTCGATCTTCAGCCCGTCGAAGGGGAAGGATTGGAGGTTGCTCAGCGACGAATAGCCGGTGCCGAAATCGTCCATCACGACCTTGACGCCGAGCGCCTTGATCTGACGAAGGATGTCGAGCGTTGCGACGCGATCCTTCAGCAGCGCCGTTTCGGTGATCTCGAGTTCGAGCCGCGCCGGCGGAAGACCTGTCGCGTCGAGGATGCTGGCGATCGCCCCGGCCAGGTTGGCCAGACGGAACTGGACGGCCGACATGTTGACGGCGACTTTCAGCGCCGGGTCCCACCCGGCAGCCTGCCGGCAGGCCTCGCGCAGTACCCATTCGCCGATCGACAAGATGATGCCGCTCTCTTCCGCAATCGGAATGAAGACGTCCGGGGGAACGTTGCCGCGAACCGGATGCGACCAGCGGAGCAGCGCTTCGTAGCCGAGGATGGCGGCCTGATCGATCGACTGGATCGGCTGGAACAGGAGGTGCAGTTCGTTGCGGGAAATCGCCTGACGCAGATCGCTTTCGAGCTGGCGCCGGTCGCGCCGTTCCTGGTCCATCGCAAGATCGTAGAAGGCGTGCATACCGCGCCCGCTCGCTTTCGCCCGGTAGAGCGCAACGTCGGCTGCCTGCGTGAGCGCGTCGGCGTCGGCGCCATCCTTCGGAAAAACGGCGATGCCGATGCTGACGCCGACGGCGGTCGGGTCGAGCGCGATGTTCATGCGCTCGCGGAAGGTGGAACGGATGCGCGCGGCCAGCGCCCCGGCCCCCTCCGTATCGACACCTTCCGCCGTCAGGATGACGAACTCGTCGCCGCCGATCCGCGCGACGGTGTCGCCGCCGCGGCAGCTGGCACGCAGGATCGCGGCGACGTCGCGCAGCACCCGATCGCCTTCCGCATGCCCGAAAACGTCGTTCACCGCCTTGAAGCGATCGAGATCGAGCGCGAGCAGCCCGAAGGGCTTGCCGGTCACCGCGCTGCGTTCCAGCTGCGTCTGCAGGCTTTCCTGAAAGATCGAGCGGTTGGTCAGCCCCGTGAGCATGTCGTGGCGCGCGAGGTATTCCACCTTCTTCTGCACCGCGCGCCGCTCGGTCAGGTCGCGCACCGCAATGACCTCCGACGGCCGGCCGCCATATTCGATGGTGTGCACGGCGACCTCGAAAATGCGGGCATGATCCCCGGTGCGTGGCGATGCCTCGACGGCCGAGCGGCGCGGCTGGTCGATCGGCTGACCATCGATCGCGACCAGAAACTGATCCGCCCGTCGGCCGACGAGGTCGCCGTCCTCGCGATCGAGCAGCGCGGAGAACTTGGCGTTGACCTCGAGGATAACGCCATCGCGCACAACGGCGAGGCCATCGAGCGTGGAGTTGGCAAAGCCCTTCAGGTCGACCAGATGCCGGTCGATGATGACGCCGATGGCGGAGGAGACGAGGATCAGCAGCGTCACGCCCGTGATCGCGCTCGTCAACCAGACATTGTCCGCCATGTCGATAACGACGGCCGGCAAGGACGGGTCGGGCGTGATGATCGTTGCCGACATCGTCACGAAATGCAGCGTGCAGATGCCGAGGACGGCGCAGAGTGCCGGGGCCGCGATCCGGGAAGGACCGCGCAGGCGGGAAAAGAGCAGGAGCGACAGGGTAAACAGCGCGAATGCGACGACGGCTCCGGTGGCGATCGGCGCCCAGGCGAAGCTGAGATGGGCCTCCGCGCGCAGCCCTGCCATGCCGACGAAATGCATGGCGGCAACGGTGAGGGTGATCAGGCCGGCGGAGGCGACCATCGACCCCGCGCCCAGGAGGCCGTAGCGGATCGCCAGCCAGAAACCGACGACGGCGATGGCGGCGGAGAGCGTCGTGAACACCAGGTCGAACCGCAGCGCGACCGTTCCCTCATAGGCCAGCATGGCCACGAAATGCGTGGCCCAGACGCTGAGGCCGGCGGAGAAGGCTGCGACCAGCCGCCAGTTTCGGCGTCGGCTGGCCGTGCTCTCCTCCGCGCGCTGGATGAGGTGATAGAAGGCGAGCATGCCAAGCAGCGCGATCGAGCCGGAGATGACCGTGATCGACCGGTCATGCCGATCCGTGACGCATTCGAGGACAGTGAACATCTGCACCGGTTTCCTTGGTCGAAATCAGAACGTCTTGGCTCTTGCCCCGGGCTATTGGACGAGCACGGGATTTGCGCAGTCAACTTGGGTCACACGGACGTCCGCTTCGCCGATACGCACGCCGGCAACGGCGAGGACTCGTTCCAGAAGCGCATCGATGCTGGGTGTGACGGCGCCCAGCGTTTTCGCCAGCGCGGCCTGCACCACCTTGTCCGTCATCAGGGAGAGCAGCGGCAGACGGATTTCCGCTTCGAGATTGGCCAGAAGAGACTGGGTCACCGAGGTCAGGAGACCGCTCGACGAAACGTTCTTCGTCGTTCCCACCGCGATGTCTCCCGGCGTGAAGGTCAGCTTGCGCACCTGCGCGCTGCCGATATCGACGGATGCCAGACCCTCGACGGTGAGGAGGCCGGACTCGACCAGCTTCGCCTTGGTCACGCGCGGCGACGATCCGAAATTCTTCAACGCTGCCGCATCGACCTGGCCGATCGACACCTCCGCCACGCCCGGAACCGTGTCGATCGTGACCGTCGCATGGCTCGGCTTGCCACCATGACACTGGATGCTCGCCAGCTTCGCCTCGGCATGGGCAACCTCGATGTAGAGCGGAAGACTGATCCTGACGCCGAGCAGGTCCGCCAGACCGTCGATCTTGATGGCGAGGGCGACGCGGACCTGTGCGGTGCGAACGGCCTGCCCGGGTTCGCCGACACGGTGAAGCGGTGTGCCGACCGGCGGCTCGCCGATGGCCAGTGCCAGATCGACCGAGCCAAGGCCAGGCAGGTCCAGCTTCGTATCAACCTTGACCAATTCCGTGCCGTTGGCGAGCGCCGCGCTCGACTGGAGAAAATCGAGCACACCGACCTTGATGCCGAGCCCCGTGGGCGCATCGATGCGCAGATGGCCCTTGGTGCCGAGATCGATGAGGCGGGCGAGAGACAGGCGCTTGCCACTCGCCGGTAAAGACTGCCGGATCTTCGAAACGAGCATCGTCGTGCTGGACGAAAGGCCGCCGTGCCGCAGGATCGCGGTGAGGAGCTGTGGCACGGTGATATCGGTCGCGAGGATCTCGTCATAGGTGACGGCCGTCAGGTTGAGATCGGATGCAAGACCGCGCGTCAGCTGGAACAGGTCGAGATCCGCCGTGGCCAGAGTGCGGTAATCCACAGCTCTCAGATCGAGCGTGGTGCCGAGCATCTTGCCGAGAATCGCGTTCAGCAGTCCCCCTTCGAGGCTTGCGAGGCGCGATCCGATGGAGAAGGCGGCAGTCTTGGTCATGGCGGCCGTGCCGACGACCGACATGACCGGCGGGGTGGTGAACATAGAGGCGAAGAACAGCGTTCCCGGCTGCTCGACGGTGACGCGCACGGCATCGCTCGGTGCAACACCCGCCTGGAACCGCTGATCGACGCCGAGCGCGGCGTTGGCGACATAGCGCCCCTTTTCAAGGGTTACCCGACCGGTCGTGCCGATGATGGACGCATCCGGAACGAGGGCTCCACTCGGCGCCTTCCACCCCTGCGGCGTCTTCAGCACAAGGTTCAGACGGTTGTTTTCGATGTGCGACAAGGCGGCCGCTTCCGCATGCGCCATATTGGAGGCGACGGCGATGGCGGTCAGATCCGCCGCCACCTGCATCGCCCGGCGCTCCAGCGTCAGGTGGCCGTAATCCACACCGATGGCGATCACGCTGATGCAGGCGGGCAGGACGAGCGCCGTCATCACGGCGACATTGCCGTCGCGACGGGATCTCAAGGACTGCATCTTCCGGTTGACGATGGAGGTCATTACGCACCGCCGATCCGGATCGTCGCGGAGCGCGCGATGATGGTATCCGGCAGGGCGAAGGTCATCAGGTTCCAGATCGGCAGATCGCTTGCGTCATAGGTGAGCTTGACGGTGAACTGATTGGGGCGAACCTTGTCGTCTTCGACGAGAACGTTCAGCTTCTTCTGGTTGATCAGCGCGAACTCGCCCGGCTTCATCGCGTCGATATGAGCGGAGGCCAAGGCATTGCGCTCGCTTGCCGACAGGCCGGCGATGGCGGCGCGCGCCGTGTCGGCTGCGATCTGCTGGACGGAATGGGTAGCACCGAGGTAGAGACCCCAGGCAGCCATCGTGAACATGACCGCCAGAAACAGCGGTGCAATGATGGCGAACTCGATCGCGGCGACGCCAGAGGCGTCACGCGTAAAACGTGACATGATCGACATCACGAGACCTCTGATTTATCGTGAATCCAAGCCCCCTTGGTTCTCCGTAAGGTTGCACTTAAAAAACTAACGAGAGGTTAACAGGGTCTCCCCAACATCCGCGCGCGGCCCGGATCTCTCTATCTGGGGTAATCCTCCTAAAATCTTGGGTACAACCCATTATTTGGGGCCGACTGCGCAGATCCCTGTGGCGACGGCATTTGCGCATCGTCTTCAATTGACCGCGCTAATGCGCGTGTGTTTGCAAAGTGGTAAAGGGTTGTAACAGGCTGCCGTATCCGGTCTGCAATTTCAGCGCGCATGCATATAGCTATCCAAGTGCCGTCGTGCATCGAAGGCATCCATCACCCGGACGGCGTGGCGCTAGGTATAACGGATGACAAAAATTTTACGGGTAAACGTAAAATTTATGCGCGGCGACCAGCCGGGGATGGGTACAGATCGCTGGGGCGAAACAGGTAACCCCATGATCCGAACCGGCCGGAATGGCGAGTCGGTCGGTGATGTTCCCGCCCAGACCATGATGAAACGCCGTCTTCATCATATCCATAAAACCTATTGTATGATGATTCGGAATCTGGTGTAGTGCGTCGACAGCGTCGGTGACGGGCCGTGCTGCGGATAGGGTCGCCAGACCACGTCGCGCGCGCCTGCCATCGCCGCACCGGAACGTGAGAGCCCGATGGGCAGGCAAGGGAGGCGTCGATGAGAAGACCGCGTGAACGCATCGCTTCCTTGCCGACGGCAGCCGGCGCAGACACTTCGTTGAAGCGTCCCCGCGTGCAGAAGAACGTGACGCGCTCGCTCGCCTCCGATATCTGCGCCGATCTGTTTCCGCCAAACGGCATGTTGCCGACCGAGAACGATCTCTGCATCCGCTACGGCGTCAGCCGGACGGTGATCCGCGAATCCCTGAAGATCCTGGAATCCAAGGGCATGGTGCGTGGCCGTTCACGGATCGGCACCCAGATCTGCCCGCGCGAGGCGTGGAACCTCCTGGATCGGCAGGTGCTGGAATGGATCGGCCCGCGCATCTTCGATCTCGACCTGCTGCAAAGCATTCTGGATGCGCGCCGGGCGACAGAGCCCTTCGCGGCGGAACTTGCCGCCGAGCGCGCCACCGTGCAGGAGATCGCCGAGATCGAGAGCGCCTGGCAGCGCATGCAGGACGCCGAAGGCGATGTGGAAGCCTTTACGGCGGCCGACGTCGCGTTTCACACCAATCTCATGAAGGCCAGTCACAATCAGGTCTTCATGCAGCTTTCCAGCATCATCCAGGCGGCCCTCGAATTTGCGCTTCATGCGTCCAATGAGGCCGTTGACGCCCGGGGCGAAGCCGTGGATATCCACCGCGCGCTGATCGAGGCCCTGAGGGTGCGGGACAAGGCCGCCGCCCGGGACTGTTCGATGCGCATGCTTGACCTTGCGGCCCGCGATCTGGCCACCGCGCTGCGAAAGCATCCGCGAACGCCGTCGTCCTGATCACCTCCATCCCTTCGAACCCCCCGTCACTTCCGAGACAGATCCCATGAAAATCACGAAACTGACCACCTACATCGTGCCCCCGCGCTGGATGTTCCTCAAGATCGAGACCGACGAGGGCATTACCGGCTGGGGCGAGCCCGTGGTCGAAGGCCGGGCGCTGACCGTGCAGGCCGCCGTCCACGAGCTCGAGGACTACTTGATCGGCAAGGATCCGTTCCTGATCGAGGACCATTGGAACGTGATGTATCGCGGCGGTTTCTACCGCGGCGGCGCCATCCACATGAGCGCGATTGCCGGCATCGACCAAGCGCTGTGGGACATCAAGGGCAAGGCGCTCGGCCAGCCGATCCACTCGCTGCTGGGCGGGCAGGTTCGCGACAAGATCAAGGTTTACTCCTGGATCGGCGGCGATCGTCCGAGCGACGTCGCCAACAATGCGCGCGAGGTCGTCGCCCGCGGCTTCAAGGCCATCAAGCTGAACGGCTGCGAGGAAATGCAGATCGTCGATAGCTGGGACAAGGTGGAGCGCGCCGTCGAGACCATCGCCGTCATCCGCGAGGCCATCGGTCCGCATATCGGCATCGGCGTCGATTTCCACGGTCGCGTGCACCGGCCGATGGCCAAGGTGCTTGCCAAGGAGCTTCAGCCCTACAATCTGATGTTCATCGAAGAGCCGGTGCTGTCGGAAAACCGCGAGGCGCTGAAGGAAATCGCCAATCATTGCTCGACGCCGATCGCACTTGGCGAGCGGCTCTACTCGCGCTGGGACTTCAAGCAGGTGCTCTCCGACGGCTACGTCGACATCCTCCAGCCGGACCTTTCGCATGCCGGCGGGATTACCGAGTGCCGCAAGATTGCGGCGATGGCCGAAGCCTACGACGTGGCGTTGGCGCCGCATTGCCCGCTCGGCCCCATCGCGCTCGCTGCCTGCCTCCAGGTGGACGCCGTCAGCTACAATGCCTTCATCCAAGAGCAGAGCCTCGGCATTCACTACAACACGGGCAACGATATCCTCGATTACATCTCCAACAAGGAGGTCTTCCACTACGAGGACGGCTTCGTGTCCATCCCGCAGGGTCCGGGTCTCGGCATCGAAGTGGACGAGGACTATGTGATCGCCCGCGCCGCCGAGGGCCACCGCTGGCGCAATCCGCTGTGGCGTCATTCCGACGGCAGCGTCGCGGAATGGTAGGTCTTTGACCTGGTTTCCGGTCGATCAGACCGGAAACCATCTCCCGCGCCATGGAAATCTGGCCTTGCGGCCAAAGATCTACGATGATTCTTGTTTCCGGCGCGCGAAGCGATCAGCCGGAAACCGCATGATAGGCCCGGTCGAAATAAAACAGCGCCTGTCCTTCCGTGCGGGTGGCGGTGGAGACGACGCGGCAGAAGAGGACGTCATGCGTGCCCTGCGAGACGGTGTTCTCGATCACGCAATCGAACGACACCAGCGCGTCGTCCAGCGCTGGCGCGCCCGTCGTCAGAACCGACCAGTCGGCCGTGGCGAACCGCTCGGCTGCCGGGGTCTTGCCGCCGAAGAGCTGCGAAAGTGTCTGGTGACCAGCACTGAGCGTGTTGACGCAGAGCACCTTGTTGGTCGTGACCGCATCATAGACCGAAGCCGAGCGGTTGAGACAGACGAGCAGTGTCGGCGGATCGTCGGTCACGCTGCAGACGGCGGTTGCCGCGAAGCCAGTGCGTCCGCCCGGCCCATCCGTCGTGATGATGTTGACGGCCGCCCCGAGCTTCGCCATCGCACCGCGGAACGCTGCGCGCCGCATATCGTTGTCGGTGATCTCGGAGAGATCGGTCCGGGTGGAAACGGCGATGCTCATGAGGCGGTGGCTTTCCTGTCGTTCGAGCTCTTGAGAAAGTCGAGCAGCCGTTGATTGAACGGGCCGGGATCGACCACGTTGACCGCATGGCCACCATGATTGACGAGTTCCAGAACGCCGTTCGCAAGCCCTTCGACCAGTCTGCGCGAGCGGGTCCAGGGAACGAGAAGATCGTCCTTAGTCGCTATCACCAGGGTCTCGTGATCGATTTCGGCCAGCCGGTCATCGACGTCGAAGGCGCGCAGTGCGGCGATGCGGCGCAGAATGTTCGTGCGGCCCTGAAAATGCGCGATGCCGTGGGCTTCGTCGGCGGCCATCCGTTCGGAATTCTCCGCCATCCACACGGCCGGATAGAGAAACAGCGGTTGCGCCTTGATGAAGGCGGGAATGCCGGATTTCTCCAGAAGTTCGATGCGGATGTCGAAGCAGCGGCCCGAATGCGGGTCCGCCTTGCTCCAGGCATTGACCAGCACGAGACGACCGATGCGGCTTGGTGCGCGGAGCGCGATATCGAGCCCGATCAGGCCGCCGAGGGCGTGGCCGACGAAATCGACCTGCTCGATTTCCAGCGCGTCCAGGATCTCCAGCACGTCATCCGCCATCGCGGGGATTCCGCCGCCTTCCGGCACCGCGCCGCCCGTGCGGCCGGTACCCCGGTGATCATAGGTGACGACGCGGAAATCGGCCGCGAGCGCCGAGATCTGATCGGCCCAGTAAGCGCCCGAGCCACCGAGGCCGGAAGAGAGCAGAACGGTGCGGGCACCCGCATCCGTACGGCCGTGAAGATCGAAATGCATGGGTCCACCTTTGTCGATACCGGCCCGGAGGTGACGGGCTGCGACCTGTGTCAGCCGATATGGGCGATGGTCGCGATTTCGATCAGCGCGTCCGGCTTGACGAGGCCGCACTGGATGCAGAACCGGGCGGGCTTGTCGCCTAGAAAATACTCAGCATAGACGGCGTTGACGGCCTGATAGTTCGCCCAGTCGGTGATGAAGATGTGGTTCATGGTCACGTCGTCCATCGTGCCGCCGGCGGTCTCGATCACCGACTTGATGGTTTCGAGCACATGGCGGGTCTGCGCGCCGGCGTCGCCGACATGGACCACGTCATTGTTCTTGTCGAAGGGGAGCGTTCCCGAGACGTAGACGACGCCATCGGCGAGCGTGCCGGGAGAAAACGGGGCGATCGGCTTGTGCGTGCCTTCGGGGACGATGATGGACTTGGGCATGGTGTCTCCTTGATCGAATGGGGTCGGTTATGCGTGTCCGGTTCAGGCCTGATCGGGTGCGACCTGCGAGATCGCGCCGCAGAAATCGTTGACGGTGGAAACCCAGCCGAAGAACTTCTCGACGTTGTAGACTGTCGCCTGCTGGATGAACTCCGGTCCGAGATGATGCGTCGCATCCTCCAGCATGACGCCGAAATATTCGAGATGGAAGGCGTCGCGCAGCGAGCTTTCCACGCAGACATTGGTGGCGATGCCGACGAAGACGAGATTACGGATGCCGCGTGCGCGCAGCACGCTGTCCATGTTCGTGTTGAAGAAGCCGCTGTAGCGCGTCTTCGGCACGAGAATATCGCCCGGCTGCGGCTGCAACTCGTCAACGATCGCGTAATCCCAGGTGCCTTTGGCAAGAAGCTGGCCCTGCAGATCCGGCCGCGCGCGCATGGTCTTCAGCGCGTTGGACTTGTGCCAGTTCGGCGACCCCGGTCCGCCGGCCTCGACATAGTCCTTGTCCCAGCCGTTCTGGAAATAGACGACGAGCACGCCGGCCGCGCGGGCGGCATCCAGCGTCTTCTTGATGTTGGCGATGGTGCCCTTGGCGCCGGCAATGTCGAAACCGGCGAGATCGACATAGCCGCCCTCGGTGGAATAGGCGTTCTGCATATCCACGACGACCACGGCCGTTTCGTTCGGCTTGAGGCTGATCGGCTCCGGCCGCGCGGGCACGGTCACGCTCTGGACGTGGCGGCGGGGCAGTTGGTAGCCGGCGGTTACGGTCTCGCTCATTGTGCGGCCTCCAGGGTCATCGTCTTCACATGCTGGCGGCAGGCCATCAGCGGCTGTATGCGCGTTCCGAAATCCTCGACGCCCTTGAGGAAATCGTCGAACGTCAACAGGACGCCGCCCGTGCCGGGCACGGTCGGCACTTCGTCGAGCAACCGGGCGACCGTCTCGTAGGAGCCGACCAGCGTTCCCATGTTGATGTTTACGGCAGAGACCGGATCGGCCATCTGGCGGACATTGGTGTCCGTGCCCGAGCGCGTGTCGGCTGCGCCCTGAATGCCGAGCCACTGGATCGCCTCCTGGTCCGCACCCGCCTTGTAGTGTTCCCACTTTGCGCGGGCCGCCTCGTCGGTTTCGTCGGCGATGATCATGAAGAGCACGAACGAGGAGACGTCGCGCCCGGTCTTTTCCGTCGCGGCGATCAGCCGTTCGGCGGCCGGTGCAAAGGCCTTCGGCGTGTTGACGCCGACGCCGAAGCAGAAATTATAGTCCGCATATTGTGCCGAGAAATCCATGCCGGCGGTCGAGGACCCCGCGCAGATGATCTTCATGTCCGCCTGCGGGCGAGGGGAGAGGCGGCAATCGTCCATCTGGAAGAATTCGCCCTTCAGGTCGCTGCTTCCCGTCTCCCAGAGATCCCGGAGCACCGTCGCATATTCCGCGAGATATTCGTAGCGCTTGGAGAAATACTCGTCGCCCGGCCACAGGCCCATCTGGGAATATTCCGGCCGCTGCCAGCCGGTGACGAGGTTCAGCCCGAAGCGGCCGTTGGAAATGCTGTCGATGGTGGACGCCATACGCGCCACGATGGCGGGCGGCATGACGAGGCTGGCGGCCGTCGCGAACAGCTTGATGCGGGTGGTGACGGCGGCAAGGCCTGCCATCAGCGTGAAGGATTCGAGATTGTGATCCCAGAATTCCGTCTTGCCGCCGAAGCCGCGCAGCTTGATCATGGACAGCACGAAATCGAGGCCGTATTTTTCGGCCTTCAGCGTGATCTCCTTGTTCAGGTCGAAGGTCGGCTTGTACTGCGGTGCGTTCTCCGAAAGCAGCCAGCCATTGTTGCCGATCGGGATGAAGATGCCAATTTCCACGGTGCGATCCCCTCGTTTGTCCGCCTGAACCGCGCCTCTCGGGCGCTGCTTGACGGCAAACCTGCACCGAAAAACGGGAATGCACCAGCAATAAATTTATCAAAAGGTCAAAAATTTACCGTCCGGTAAAAACCTGCCGAACATCTCGGCGGCATGCCGAAACTTTCATCCGCGGAAGCATATTTCGTGGGCAATCCGGGGGATCTGGGATGGGGGCATACCCTCGCTCCGGCACGATTCGAGCCGGGCCGGCCTGGGACGGTTCGACTTGTGGCCGCTGAGGGGCTGGGTGCACGGAAGGAGAGGAGGGGTGTGCCTGTGGACCTGTTGCCGGAACAGGGCGCTCGCGATGGCGCGGCCGATAAGGGCGCAATGGCTTCACGCACGAACATGGTTTGCTTGAATGTCGGCCCGACGACGGTGAAGCGTTGTTCACCGTGCAGAGATGGCCGTGCCGTTGCGCGTTGGCGCAACCGGCACGGGCGGGAGTGGATCAGCCCTTCTTGCCCGAGGCTGCGGCCTTGACCTGCGAACCGAGCGCGGGTGCGGGGGTTGCGGCGGCCTTTTCCTTCTTGGGCTTGCGGGTTTCCTTGTTGCCGCGAACTTGACCTTTGGCCATGATATCCTCCGAGAGTGTTTGTGGGGTCGACCTGTCTACCAGACGAAGCCCGTGAGCGTGCAATATGTGATGAAGATCATCGACAGAACGGGCGTCGCCTTCATAAGGACAAGCGCCGTCTGGGACGCGACGGTCGGAACGAATGCGGTCGATGGGGAAGACATAATGTCCTCCTTTGCTTGGGGCCAGGGCTTCATCACCCCGAACGGCAGCGCCCGCATCATGTGCCGCCGATGGCATTATCTTGCGCCCATATCGGTGAGTTGGCAATGGGTTGCGCAGTGGCGCCGGCGTGCCGGACGAACTTTGGCCGCACGGCGTGGACGGCTTGCTAGTACTTCTTCTTCCGGAAGATCTTGTTGCCTTTCGGGCCGCTTGAAACCGGCGTCATATCTCGGTTCTCGGCCAGCAGGCCGCGCCAGCGCTCGAGGCGTGCGGCGTCGAGGGTGCCGCTGGCGATGGCCGCCTGGACGGCACAGCCCGGCTCGTGCTGGTGGGTGCAGTCGCGGAAACGGCAAAGCGGAGCCAGTTCGGTGATCTCGGCAAACAGGGTGTCGATACCGTCGGTGACGTCGCTCACATAGAGCGTCCGGATGCCCGGCGTGTCGATGACCCAGCCGCCGCCTGCGATGGAATGCAGCGAGCGGGCGGTGGTCGTGTGGCGACCCTTGGCATCGTGCTGGCGGATCTCGCCGGTCTTCTGCTGTGCTTCCGCACCGGACCCGGCGAGCGTGTTGACCAGTGTCGACTTGCCGACGCCCGACGATCCGACGAGGGCGACCGTTTCGCCCGGGCCGCACCAGGGGGCGAGTTTCGAAAGCGCGTCGGGCGAGCGGGCGTTGAGCACCACGACCCGCAGGTCCCGCTGCAGCGCCTGTGCCTGCGTTTCGTAGGATGCGGCATCCCCGACCGTATCGGCCTTCGTCAGCACGATGACCGGCCGGGTCCCGGCCTGGTTCGCCATGATGAGGTAGCGTTCGAGCCGTGCCGGATTGAAATCCGCATTGCAGGATGTGACGATGAAGAGCGTATCGACATTGGCGGCCGCGAGCTGTTGCCCATGACTGCCTTCGGTGCGCCGCTGGAGCACCGTCTTGCGATCCAGACGCCGGACGAAGTCGCCGGTCACTGGCGATGCCAGCACCCAGTCGCCGACGGCGAAATCCGCCGTGTTCGTATTGGCCGGCAAAATCACCTCAGCCGCGCCGTCCACATCGATCACGTCGACACGCGAGCGATGGACGGAGGAGACGCGCAGAATCTTGAGATCGCTTTCGTCCGGCGCCAGTTGCTCGGCGAATGCGTCCGACCAGCCGAGGCTCCGGAGCCGATCCGTCCCGTCGGACCCCGTCAAAGCCGTGTCCGAAGATGCGTGAGCGAGATCATGTCCGGGCCTTGCATGCTGGATTTCGTGTTTGTCCATCGGACGGACGTGCGGTGACAGCCGCATGTCCTATCTATAGGGACGAACGACGCCCGTCGGCAAGGCCGGAACGGCCCGCGTGGCGCATTCAGGCCGCGATAGGGTCAAAAACGCCGCAACAGAGCTGTCTTGCAAACGCGCGCCGACCATCGATGCCGAGAAGGCGCCGATGGGAGCGCCGTTGCGGAGCGTCGGCCCGGGATCGCTTATTTGTTCTGGAGCAGCCAGATCTTGCCGGCCATCGTGATTTCGTGCGGCGTTTCCAGCGGGGCGCTGTCAGCCTCGATGGCGCGCAGCAGGCCCATTCCGCGCAGTTCGTCGAGCGTCGTGGTCGTCACGAACTTGATCTTCTGCGGGCGTTCCTTGAAACGGTCGGTCTTCGCATAGGTGATGGTGGCGTTCTCGTGCGTCCACTTCTTGGCCTCCTGCGGGAAGAGATTGCCGTCCTTGGCAAGCTTCAATCCGCGGATCTGCGTCGGCGTCAGTGTTAAAGTGGTCATTTCGGGTCCTTCACGTGGGATATGCGCCCTCCCACATTCACATGGGCCACGATCTCACGATCTCACGGGCACGGCAGGCTGCAAGCGGTTGCCCGCCGAAGAGAATGCTACGGCAGGCGGGCCTTGCGAAACGCGGTCCGATCTGTCGCTTGTCAGCGCCGATCATCGAAGTTCGGCGGTCGTGACTGCTGCAGGGTTCCGTCGATCGGGGCGATCTCGGGGCAAACGATGCAGCAGGTCATGCGCGTTACAGCGGCCCGGAGTGCGTCTTGCGGGACGCACGGCGCTGTTTCCAGATCGCCGGTCGGGCGCTGCAGGGCTCCGGCAACCGCGATCGATCAAGGGAGAAGAGGCGCATCGACACCGATCTTCGGCACGGCGTAGGAAAACCGGCTGACCGCGGGATGGCGGCGCAGGGCACCGCCATCGTCCGATCGCCGGAAAATATCAGCCCTGGCGGGCCTTGCGGGCCGCATAACGGCGGTCGCGTTCGGCCTTGCGCGCGGCCTCGTCGGCCACGACGCGGGCGACACGATCGTTGACTTCGGCCTGGCGGGCCTCGGCTTCGGCACGCTCGTTGGCTTCGGCAGCAGCGGCGGCTTCGGCAGCCTCGGCCATCTGGCGTTCGTTTTCGGCCTTCTTCAGGGCTTCGCGTTCTGCGCGGCGCTCCTCACGGGCCTTGGCGGTCGCTTCGCGGGCCGCAAGCTGAGCCTGCATTTCAGGATCGGTCGGCTTGGGGGCTGCGGCAAATTTGGCGAGAAGCTGCTTCTTGGCTTCGATCGCCGTCTTGCGGCGCTCGTTGAAGCCATTGTCGTTCGGGTGTCTCAACGTGTCTTCCTTGTTCTACTTTCTCGATGGCAGCGAAGCTGCCGCGTCTTTCTTCACGGACCGGATCCGCGGCAGCCCACCAAGGGTGGGTCGGCGAGCGTGCAGGACCCATCGGGACCTGCCGCCACATCATGCCTCAAATCCGCGCCGGCCGAAAGAACATGCGTCGCCGGCAAAACCCGCAAACGCTGCCGATCGTGATTGTCAGCCGACGCAAAAAGGCCAGGCATCCGCCTGACCTTTCACCATCTCATGCTTCCCATGCCGGTACATCCGCGGTCAAGGGGAGCGAAAGACTTAAGCCGCCTGGAGCGAACCGGCGGACATCTTGCCCGACTTGCGGTCCTTCTCGAGCTCGAAGCCGAGCTTCTGGCCTTCGACGATTTCGCGCATTCCGGCGCGTTCGACGGCCGAGATGTGAACGAAAACGTCAGCCGAGCCGTCGTCCGGCTGAATGAAGCCGAAGCCCTTGGTAGCGTTGAACCATTTTACGGTGCCTGTGGTCATGATAAACCCTTTCAGTGCAATATTCGTTGCCCGCCATACGACGCATGGCAGGATTTTTGTCGACTTTTGAGAGGGGATTTTATCACGTGGCGCAAAGCGCAGCAAAAAAACGATCGGCAAACAAAGTATCGATGAGCATGTTGTACGGCACGGAATACGCTTTGTCAAACGCTTGTGGCCCGCTACCTGCGCCGATATGTCGGATAATCGGGGAGAACGCATCGAAATACTGTCGTAGATCTGGAGAATATCCACCCTGAGACCCTGCGCAGAGCTGTTTCCGGGCGCGTCCGTCCTCCATTTCGGCTTTTCTGAAAATTCGCTTGTGGACGCTTTCAAAACAGCGCGGATTCCGTCACGTCCGATCGGAATTGCTGATAGAGTCTGATTTTCCACTCGACATGAGGATACGATCGATGGCGATCACCCCCCGCAGGCCCATGAGCGCCAAGGATGCAGCCGAAGCGCTGTTCAAACCCGTCAAGAAGCCCGTCGCGCCTGCGGTGGAGCGTCAGGTTGTACCCAAGACCCGCGAAATGGTGACGCTGAAAATCGACAGCGACGTGCTGGCGCATTTCCAGTCCGGCGGCCCCGGCTGGCAGGAGCGGGTGAACGCGACGCTGCGCGCCGCGATGAACGACAAGGGCTAAGCGCGCGGCAGCCCGCCAAGGGCTGCCTGGCTTGCGAGGCGATGCGCGGGCGATCGGGGAGGAGAGACCGGTCGCGGCCCGTCAGTTCCGACGATGACATGAGGACGGGAGGAGAAGACACGTGAAGAACGGCGTATCCATTCTCGGGATTTTCGTGGCCGACACGGCCTATCTTGCAGCGCGCATGCCGGTGATCGGCGAGACGATCCGTGGCAGCGGGTTTGCGGTCGGGCCGGGCGGCAAGGGATCGAATCAGGCGGTCGCCGCGGCGCGCGCGGGTGCTGACGTGTCCTTCATATCGAAGATCGGCCGCGACACGTTCGGCGATCTCGCGCAGAAGACCTATCTGGACGCCGGCGTCACGCCGGTTCTCACCGTCATGGAGACGGAGCCGACCGGCGCAGCCTTCATCTACGTCAACGAGAGCAATGGCGACAACGCCATTATCGTCTATCCCGGCGCGGCTGGCACGATCGGCGTCGAGGATGTCGAGGCTGCCCGCGCGACGATCGAGCAATCCGCCATCTTCGTCACCCAGCTGGAGCAGCCGGTGGCAGCGGCGCGGCATGCGCTCGAGATTGCCCGAAGTGCCGGCGTCGTCACCGTGTTCAATCCGGCCCCGGCCGAGCCCTTCCCCGACGCGCTCTACGGTTTGAGCGATTTTATCATTCCGAACGAGACCGAGGCGTCCGCCCTCGTCGGCTTCGGCATCGAGACGCTGGACGATGCGCGCCGTGCTGGCGATGCTCTGTTGAAGCGCGGCGTCGGTGCGGCCGTCATCACACTCGGCGGTCGTGGCGTTCTTCTCCACACATCGGCGCGGTCCCATCACCTGCCGGTCTTCAGCGTCGGGCCGGTGATCGACACGACGGGCGCGGGCGATGCGTTTGTCGGCGGTTTCTCCGCGGCCCTTTCCGCAGGGCGGGATCCGCTGGAGGCCGTCCGATTCGGCTGCGCGACCGCCGGCATCTCCGTCACGCGCCGCGGAACGGCGCCGGCCATGCCCTCGGTCGCCGAGATCGAGGCCGTTCTTGCGGGAACGCGTTAAGGTCGATTGTGCTCCTTTCGTTTTCTGCCTAGATTGAAAAAAACGAAAGGGGAGGTGACCGTGCTGCTATCATCGCGTCAGCGCGAGATCGTATCGATCGCGCGGGAGCAGGGCCGTGTGCTGGTCGAGGATCTCGCACTCCGTTTTTCCGTCTCGCCGCAAACGATCCGCAAGGACCTGAACGACCTCTGCGACGCTCGCGCGCTCAGCCGCATCCATGGCGGTGCGCTCTTTCCGCGCGGCAACGAGAATGTGGAGTATGAGGAGCGCCGCTCGATGGCGGCCGTGGAGAAGCAGGCGATCGGGCGGGCTGCAGCCGCGCTCATTCCGGACAATGCGTCGCTCTTCATCAATATCGGCACCACGACGGAAACAGTGGGCGACGCGCTTGTCGATCATACGTCGTTGATGGTCATCACCAACAATATCAATGTTGCCAACCGTTTGAGGGTCTATCCGCAGTTCGAGGTCGTCATTGCCGGCGGCGTCGTGCGCGGGTCCGATGGCGGCATCGTGGGGGAAGCTGCGGTCGATTTCATTCGCCAGTTCAAAGTCGATTTCGCCATTATCGGCGTCTCCGCCATCGATGAGGATGGAGCGCTGCTCGACTATGATTTTCGCGAGGTGAAGGTCGCTCAGGCCATCATCGCCAATGCCCGTCACGTTATTCTGGTCTCCGACTCGTCGAAGTTCGATCGCACCGCGCCGGTCCGCATCGCCCACATCTCCCAGGTCGATACATTCATCACCGACCGGTGTCCGTCCGAGAGCGTTCGCGCCATCTGCCGCGAGCACAAAGTGGAGCTGCTGGAAACGGCCTGATCACTTTCCAGCCCCGGAACGTCGATTTACAATCACTTTCATTTGACATTCGTTTTCTTTTCGTTTTAGATGCCCCTGTTTCGCAGACGCGCATTTATGTTGCATTGCGAAAGGGGTGGGGAACATGGCAGGGCAGGAACCTTTCGATATTTTCGTCATCGGTGGCGGAATCAACGGCTGCGGCATCGCGCGCGACGCCATCGGCCGCGGATACTCGGTCGGCCTTGCCGAAATGAACGATTTCGCGTCCGGCACCTCGTCCGGCGCCACCAAGCTCATTCATGGCGGCCTGCGCTATCTCGAGCATTACGAGTTCCGGCTCGTGCGCGAATCGCTGATGGAGCGCGAAGTGCTCTGGGCCATGGCGCCGCACATCATCTGGCCGATGCGCTTCGTGCTGCCGTTTCACAAGGGCGGCATTCGTCCGGCCTGGCTCATCCGCCTTGGCCTCTTTCTCTACGACCACATCGGCGGCCGCAAACTTCTGCCGGCGACGAAAACGCTCGACATGCGGCGCGATCCCGCCGGCAAGCCGCTGAAGCCGCTTTTTACCAAGGCCTTCGAATATTCGGACGGCTGGGTCGACGATGCGCGGCTCGTGGTGCTGAACGCCCGCGATGCCGCCAATCGTGGCGCGGAAATCCTGTCGCGCAGCCGTGTGATCTCCGCCCGGCGCGAGGGCAAGCTGTGGGCGGTCGATATCCAGGAAGGCAAGGGCGGTCCCGTCCGGCGCGTCACGGCGCGGATGCTGATCAATGCGGCGGGTCCGTGGGTGGACCGCGTGCTCTCAAATGCGGTCGGCAAGAACCAGGTTCACAATGTCCGCCTCGTGCAGGGCAGCCACATCGTCATTCGCCAGAAGTTCAACGATCCCAGGGCCTACTTCTTCCAGAATCCGGATGGCCGTATCATTTTCGCTATTCCCTACGAGCGCGATTTTACGCTGATCGGCACGACGGACCAGGATTTTACCGGCGACCCCAAGGACATTCGCATCACGGATGCGGAGACCGACTATCTATGCAAGGCGGCCAGCGAGTATTTCGCGGAACCCGTGCGCCGTGAGGATATCGTCTGGAGCTATTCCGGCGTCCGGCCGCTGTTCGACGACGGCGCATCCAAGGCGCAGGAGGCGACCCGCGATTACGTGCTGAAGGTCGAGGCTGAGGATGGTGCCGCGCCGCTGCTCAACGTCTTCGGCGGCAAGCTTACGACCTATCGCCGTCTTGCCGAGCACGCGCTGGAAAAGATCGGCGAAGCGATCGGCAACAAGGGTGCGCCGTGGACGGCCAGGAGCACGCTTCCGGGCGGCGACTTCGCGCCGACAGGCTACGAAGCCGAGGTGGCTGCGTTGAAGAACCGGTACGGGTTTCTCAGCGATCGCCATGCGCGCCGTCTGGTGCGGCTCTACGGAACGCTCGCCCGCAAGATCGTCGGCGATGCGCAGACGATCGAGGCCCTTGGACGGCATTATGGCGCGGATCTCTACGAAGCCGAGGTTCGCTATCTGATCGAGGATGAGTGGGCGCGCACGGCGGAGGACATCCTCTGGCGCCGCACAAAACTCGGACTGAACCTTTCGGGAACCGAGGCGAGCGCGCTCGCGGATGACATGCAGGATTTGACGGCGCGCTGCGTCGCCTGAGGCTGCTCCAAGGAGGGAGCGCCGCGGGCTGGGAGGAAAGACATGCTGGAACTAACGAATATCACAAAGGTCGTAGGAGCGGATACGCATATCCATCCGACGAACCTCGTCCTGCAGCGGGGCTCGCTCAACGTGCTGCTCGGACCGACCTTGTCGGGCAAAACCTCGCTGATGCGGCTGATGGCCGGCCTCGACAAGCCGACATCCGGAACGATCCGTTTCGACGGCAAGGATGTGACCGGCGTTCGCGTGCAGGATCGCTCGGTCGCCATGGTCTACCAGCAGTTCATCAACTACCCCGCCATGACGGTCTATGAGAACATAGCCTCGCCGATGCGGATCGCCGGCAAGGATGCTGCCACCATCGACCGCGAGGTGAAACAGGCGGCCGAGTTGATGAAGCTGACGCCTTATCTCGCACGTACGCCACTCAATCTCTCGGGCGGCCAGCAGCAGCGCACGGCGCTGGCGCGTGCGATCGTCAAGAATGCAAGCCTCGTGCTGCTCGACGAGCCTCTCGCCAACCTCGACTACAAGCTGCGCGAGGAACTGCGGGAGGAACTGCCGAAGATCTTCGCGGCATCGGGCGCTATCTTCGTCTACGCAACGACCGAGCCGGGCGAAGCCCTGCTGCTCGGCGGCCATACCGCGACCATGCATCACGGCAGCATCAGCCAATTCGGCCCGACCATCGACGTCTACCGCCGTCCGGTCGATCTGGTGACGGCGAGGACCTTCGCCGATCCGCCGTTGAATACGCTCGCGGTGGTGAAGTCCGGCGGCAGCTTCCTGCAGGATGGCGCACCGCTTCTGCCGGTTCCGGCGCACCTCGCAGATATCGCCGACGGTCCCTGCACCATCGGGTTCCACCCCTATCACCTGTCGCTCGACGGGGCCTCGGACACGGCGGCGGTGCTTCCGGCGCAGATCATCATCAGTGAAATTGCCGGATCGGAAAGCTTCGTGCACGTCCAGAGCGCCGGCGCACGCTGGGTGATGCTGTCACCCGGCATCTTGAACATCGAGCCCGACACAGCCGTGACCCTGACGCTCGATACCCGCCATCTCATGGCCTTTTCCACCGACGGACGCGCCATTGCCGGCCGTCTCGACCAAGCGGCGTGAGGAGACAGACATGGCCCGCATCAGCCTCGACCATATCCGCCACGCCTACGGCCCGAACCCGAAATCGGCGGCCGACTACTCGCTGAAGGAAGTCCACCACGACTGGGACGATGGCGGCGCCTATGCGCTGCTCGGGCCCTCCGGCTGCGGCAAGACCACGCTGCTCAACATCATCTCCGGCCTCGTTTCGCCGTCGGAAGGCCGCATCCTGTTCGACGGTCGCGACGTCACCAATCTGCCGACGCAGGACCGCAACATCGCGCAGGTGTTCCAGTTCCCGGTGATCTACGACACGATGACGGTCTACGACAATCTCGCCTTTCCCTTGCGCAATCGCCGCGTTCCGGAAGCCGAGGTCGATCGCCGCGTCAAAGACATCCTCGAGATGATCGATCTCTCCTCCTGGGCGAAGAAGACCGCACGCGGTCTGACGGCCGACCAGAAGCAGAAGATCTCGCTCGGCCGCGGTCTCGTGCGCAACGATGTCAGCGCCATCCTGTTCGACGAGCCGCTGACCGTCATCGATCCGCACATGAAATGGGTGCTGCGCTCGCAGCTGAAGCGGCTGCACAAGCAGTTCGGTTTCACCATGGTCTACGTCACGCACGACCAGACGGAGGCGCTGACCTTCGCCGATAAGGTGGTGGTGATGTATGACGGCGAAATCGTGCAGATCGGCACTCCGGCCGAACTGTTCGAGAAGCCGAAGCACACCTTTGTCGGATACTTTATCGGTTCGCCGGGCATGAACGTCCTGCCGGCCCGCATCGAGGGTGCGACCGCGGATCTCGGCGGCGGTCAGGTGCCGCTCGGTTTTGCACCGCAGATCGCCGCAAATGCCAAGGTGGAACTCGGCATTCGCCCGGAATTCGTGCGGCTCGGCCGCGAGGGCATGCCGGTCACGATCTCCAAGGTCGAGGATATCGGCCGCCACAAGATCGTGCGGGCACTGTTCGCCGACCGGCCGATGGCGATCGTTCTCGGCGAAAACGGCGAGATCCCGTCGGAGCCACGCATCACCTTCGATCCCGCCGCCGTCAACATCTATGCCGACAGCTGGCGGGTCTCCGATCCGTCGACCGCTGCAAACGGGAGGGCCTGAGCCATGGAAAAGACCTGGAACAACAAAGCCTGGTTCATGGTGCTGCCGGTGCTGGTGCTGGTCGCCTTTTCCGCCGTCATCCCGCTGATGACGGTTGTCAACTATTCGGTTCAGGATACGTTCGGCAACAACGAGTTCTTCTGGGCCGGCACCGACTGGTTCATCCAGGTGCTGCATTCGTCGCGCTTCTGGGATGCGCTGCAGCGCAACCTGCTGTTCTCGGTCATCATTCTCTCGATCGAGATCCCGCTCGGCATCCTGATCGCGCTGAACATGCCGAAGAAGGGTTTCGGCGTACCGGTCTGCCTCATCCTGATGTCGCTGCCGCTCCTGATCCCGTGGAACGTCGTCGGCACGATCTGGCAGGTCTTCGGCCGCGTCGATATCGGCCTGCTCGGCTATACGCTCGCAGCGCTCGGCATTCCCTACAACTACGTCAACAATGTTTTCGACGCCTGGATCACGCTGATCGTCATGGACGTCTGGCACTGGACGAGCCTCGTCGTGCTGCTCTGCTATGCCGGTCTCGTCTCGATCCCCGACGCCTACTATCAGGCCGCCAAGATCGACGGCGCGTCGCGCTGGTCCGTGTTCCGCTACATCCAGCTGCCAAAGATGAAGCGCGTGCTGTTGATCGCCTTCCTGCTGCGTTTCATGGACAGCTTCATGATCTACACCGAGCCTTTCGTCATCACCGGCGGCGGCCCCGGCAACTCCACGACCTTCCTGTCGATCGACCTCGTCAAGACAGCCATCGGGCAGTTCGACCTCGGGCCGGCCGCCGCCCTCTCGCTCATCTACTTCCTCATCATCCTGCTGCTCTCATGGATCTTCTACACCGTGATGACCACCAGCGACGCGCAGAACTGATCCGGGGAGGGAGGAGAAACCATGACCACCACAATGTCCAATCCGGCGATCGACGCGCCGACATCGACGACGACAAGCCGCGCAGCAGCCCCATCGACTGGCGTCAGCCTGTCCTGGCTGGTGCCGACGCTCTACATCGTCTTCCTGCTCCTGCCGATCTACTGGCTCGTCAATATGAGCTTCAAGACGAATATGGAGATCACCAGCACCTTTTCGCTCTATCCGCATCAGCCGACCTTGCGAAACTATGCCGTGATCTTCACCGATCCGTCCTGGTACAAGGGTTACATCAACTCGATCATTTATGTGGTGATGAACACGGTGATCTCGGTGCTGGCGGCGCTTCCCGCAGCCTATGCCTTCTCGCGCTACCGGTTCCTCGGCGACAAGCACCTGTTCTTCTGGCTGCTCACCAACCGCATGGCCCCGCCGGCCGTCTTCGCCCTGCCGTTCTTCCAGCTCTATTCGGCCTTCGGCCTGATCGACACGCACATCGCGGTGGCGCTCGCACACTGCCTGTTCAACGTACCGCTGGCCGTCTGGATCCTCGAAGGCTTTATGTCCGGCGTGCCGAAGGAGATCGACGAGACCGCCTATATCGACGGCTATTCCTTCCCGCGCTTCTTCGTGAAGATCTACATTCCCCTGATCGCATCCGGCATCGGCGTCGCCGCCTTCTTCTGCTTCATGTTCTCCTGGGTCGAGCTTCTGATCGCCCGGACGCTGACGACGACGGACGCCAAGCCGATTGCCGCGATCATGACGCGCACCGTCTCGGCATCTGGCATGGACTGGGGTGTGCTGGCGGCCGCCGGCGTGCTCACCATCATCCCCGGCGCCATCGTCATCTATTTCGTCCGCAACTACATCGCCAAGGGCTTTGCCCTCGGCCGCGTGTAAGGAGACCGACATGAACTTCTCCTGGATGGCGTGGACGCTGCCGACGGTCCTGTTCTTCGTGACGATCCTCGCCTTGCTGATCGGCATGGGGATCTGGGAATTCCTTTCGCCCGGCGGCAATCCGCGCGTCGGCATCCTGCGCTTCGAGACGACACGGGGGGATCGCCTCTTCGTGTCGCTGCTCGGCAGCGCCTTCATTCACCTTGCATGGCTGGGGCTGATCGGCCCCAACGTGTGGTGGGCTCTTGCCCTGTCCGTTGTCTACGCCATCGGCGTCTTCAAACTGGTCTGAGGCATCTGAACGACACGGGGTCTGCCAGGGGAGGGTCCATGGCGCTCGTGACAGCAATCGCAGAAACCTTAAGAGGAGGACTACTCATGCGACGGCATCTTCTGACAACGACGGCAGCCATGCTGCTCGCCTTTACCGGGTCGGCATTCGCCGGCATGGACGAGGCAAAGACGTTCCTGGACAAGGAGATCGGCGATCTCTCGACGCTTTCGCGCGCCGACCAGGAAAAGGAAATGCAGTGGTATATCGATGCGGCAAAGCCTTTTGCCGGCATGGAGATCAAGGTCGTCTCCGAGACGCTGACCACGCATGAATACGAGTCCAAGGTTCTGGCCAAGGCCTTTACCGACATCACCGGCATCAAGGTCACACACGACCTGATCGGCGAAGGCGACGTCGTCGAGAAGCTGCAGACGCAGATGCAGTCGGGCGAGAACATCTACGACGCCTATGTCAACGACTCCGACCTGATCGGCACGCACTGGCGCTACCAGCAGGTGCGCAACCTGACCGACTGGATGGCCGGTGAAGGCAAGGACGTGACCTCGCCCACGCTCGACATCAAGGACTTCATCGGCACCTCGTTCACGACCGCGCCGGACAAGAAGCTCTATCAGCTGCCGACCCAGCAGTTCGCCAACCTCTACTGGTTCCGGTACGACTGGTTCAATGACGAGAAGAACAAGGCCGACTTCAAGGCGAAATACGGCTACGACCTCGGCGTTCCCGTGAACTGGTCTGCCTATGAGGATATTGCCGAGTTCTTCACCGGCCGCGAGATCGACGGCAAGAAGGTCTATGGCCACATGGACTACGGCAAGAAGGACCCGTCGCTCGGCTGGCGCTTCACCGACGCCTGGCTGTCGATGGCCGGCAACGGCGACAAGGGCCTGCCGAACGGTCTGCCCGTCGACGAATGGGGCATTAAGGTCAACGAAAAGTCCCAGCCGGTCGGCTCCTGCGTCGCCCGCGGCGGCGATACCAACGGTCCGGCCGCCGTGTATTCGATCGTCAAGTATCTAGACTGGCTGAAGGCTTACGCTCCGCCGGAAGCGCAGGGCATGACCTTCGGCGAAGCCGGCCCGGTTCCCGCACAGGGCAACGTCGCCCAGCAGATCTTCTGGTACACGGCCTTCACCGCCGATGCCGTCAAGAAGGGCCTGCCTGTTGTCAACGAGGACGGCACGCCGAAATGGCGCATGGCGCCCTCGCCGCATGGCGTCTACTGGAAGGACGGCATGAAGCTTGGCTATCAGGACGTCGGTTCCTGGACGCTGATGAAGTCGACGCCGGAGAAGAACGCGCAGGCCGCCTGGCTCTACGCCCAGTTCGTGACCTCCAAGACCGTGGACGTGAAGAAGAGCCATGTCGGCCTGACCTTCATCCGCGAATCGACCATCCAGGACAAGAGCTTCACCAAGCGTGCGCCCGAACTCGGCGGTCTCGTCGAATTCTATCGCTCGCCTGCTCGTGTCCAGTGGTCGCCGACCGGCACCAACGTTCCCGACTATCCGAAGCTGGCACAGCTCTGGTGGCAGGCGATCGGCGATGCCGCCGCCGGCAACAAGACGCCGCAGGAAGCGATGGACTCGCTGTGCGCCGAACAGGAAAAGGTTCTCCAGCGCCTGCAGCGTGCCGGCGTCCAGGGCGATATCGGTCCGAACCTCGCCGAGGAACACGATATCGAATACTGGAGCAAGGATGCAGCCGAAAAGGGCAACATCGCGCCGCAGCTGAAGATCGAGAACGAGAAGGAAAAGCCGGTCACGGTCAACTACGACGAGCTCGTCAAGAGCTGGCAGAAGTAAACCGGACTCGCTAGACAAAGGCCGGGGCGCAAAACGTGCCCCGGCCTCTTATTGACGACCGCACGTCCGAACGGCGACATGGCCGGAGGGGCGGGCGGAATGACAAGGCAATGCGCGCGCCGGACCGGCGTGGGCTCGGTCGATGGGGAGACGAGGACGAATGAGCGGTTACATTCTGGCGATCGATCAGGGAACGACATCCACCCGATCGATGATCTTCGACGCGAACATGGCCATTGCCGGCGTTTCGGGCCAGGAGTTCCAGCAGTTCTTTCCGGATTCCGGCTGGGTCGAGCATGATGCCGACGAGATCTGGGAGAGCGTGCTCTCCACCAGCCGCAAGGCGATCGAGAAGGCCGGCATCGCGGCCACCGATATCGCCGCCATCGGCATCACCAACCAGCGCGAGACGATCGTCGTCTGGGACCGCGAGACGGGCAAGCCCGTGCACCGCGCCATCGTCTGGCAGGACCGGCGCACCGCGCGCTTCTGCGACGAGTTGAAGGCGCGGGGCCTGGAGCCGCTGTTCACCGAGAAGACCGGCCTTCTGATCGACCCCTATTTTTCCGGTACCAAGCTCGCGTGGCTGCTCGACAGCGTGGACGGCCTGCGCGCGCGGGCCGAGGCCGGCGAGGTTTGCTTCGGCACCATCGACAGCTGGCTCATCTACAAGCTGACTGGCGGCCGGGTGCACGTGACCGACGCAACCAACGCCTCGCGAACGCTGCTCTACGATATCTCGGAGAACCGCTTCGATGACGCGCTCCTCGATATCCTGTCCGTTCCCCGCGCGATGCTGCCGGAGGTGAAGGATTGCGCGGCCGATTTCGGCGTGACCGATCCCGCCATCTTCGGTGCGGAAATCCCGATCCTTGGCGTGGCCGGCGACCAGCAGGCCGCCGTGATCGGCAATGCCTGCTTTGCGCCGGGCATGCTGAAATCGACCTATGGGACAGGCTGCTTTGCGCTGCTCAACACCGGCGAGGACCGTGTGGTGTCCTCGAACCGCCTCCTGACGACCATCGCCTACCGTCTCGACGGCAAGACGACCTATGCGCTGGAAGGCTCGATCTTCATCGCCGGTGCGGCCGTGCAATGGCTGCGCGACGAGATGGGCTTCATCGCCAAGTCGTCGGAAGCGGAGGATCTGGCAAAGACCGCGGACCCGAACCAGCATGTCTATCTCGTGCCGGCCTTCACCGGCCTCGGCGCGCCGCACTGGGACCCTGACGCACGCGGCGCGGTCTTCGGTTTGACGCGGGCCACCGGCCCTGCCGAATTCGCACGGGCCGCGCTCGAAAGCGTGGCTTACCAGACCCTCGACCTTCTGGACGCGATGAAGAAGGACTGGGGCGACACGCGGGAGCAGACCGTGCTCCGGGTCGATGGCGGCATGGTCGCCTCCGACTGGACGATGCAGCGCCTCGCCGACATTCTTGCAGCCCCCGTCGATCGCCCCGTCGTTCTGGAGACCACCGTTCTTGGTGCGGCGTGGCTTGCCGGCTCGCGCGCCGGCCTCTGGCCCGACCAGGCCGGATTCGCCGAAGCATGGCAATGCGATTGCCGCTTCACGCCCGAAGATGGCGACGGCGCGCGCCAGTCCGGCATCGACGGCTGGAAGGACTGCGTTGCCCGCTGCCTGACGAATCGCTCCGCCGCGTGACGTGCGCTTTCCCTGTCAGGTGACAGGTTCGGCGAGCGTCAGCCGATCGGCAATATAGAGGGCGCGCATGCGCGCCGTTAAGGGCCCCGGCCGGCCGTCGCCGACCGGCGTGCCGTCGATGGTCGTGACCGGCAGGGCAAAGTTCGTGGCCGAGGTGACGAAAGCTTCCCGCGCCTCTTTCGCCTCCTCGGGCGTAAAGGCGCGCTCCTCGACCGGAATGCCGGCGCCGCGCGCGAGCGACACGATGCTCGCGCGGGTGATGCCGGGCAAAATGGCATGCGACAGCGGACGGGTGACGAGCGTGCCGCCTTTGGTCACGATATGCGCATTGGCGGACGTCGCCTCCGTCACGAAGCCGTCCTCCACCAGCCATGCATCGTCGGCCCCCTGTCGCACGGCCTCCATCTTGGCCATGGAGGGATAGAGAAGCTGCACCGTCTTGATATCGCGGCGCGCCCAGCGCTGGTCGGGCAGGGTGACGACCGCAATGCCGGTCGCGTTAGAGGGATTGTCGAGAACGGCCTTGGCCTGCGTGAACAGCACGAGCGTCGGGCGCGCCGCTTTCGGAAAGACGAAGTCCCGATCCGCCGCGCCGCGGGAAATCTGCAGGTAGATCAGCCCTTCCTCGAGCGCGTTGCGCGCCACGATCTCGCGATGAACGGCGAGAAGCGCGTCCGGGCCGAGCGGGCAGGCGAGAGATAGCTCGCTCAGGGAACGCTGCAGCCGCACCGCATGGCCGGCATAGTCGATCAGCCGGCCGCCGATGACGGCCGTGACCTCGTAGACGGCATCCGCAAAGAGAAAGCCGCGGTCGAAAACCGAAACCTTGGCCTCGGCTTCGGCAAGCCAAGCGCCGTCGAGATAGACGATCCTGTTCACGATCGGTGTCCTTGCCGGCGCCGGGTTGACGGATGGCGCCCGTGCTGACCGATGCAATCGCCGCCTCCGTCTGTCAACCCATCCGTCTCTCTGAAGGCGCTCGCTGCTGCATCCGACCCGTGACCGTGTTGGCATCGGCCGTCTCCGCGGCGATGTGTGGCGCCATAACGTTTTGATATACTGACATAACACTTCACAATCGACTTTTTTGCTTTACCGATTGAACCCTCGACAAAGGCCTCACATACTCGATGTCATAACAATGACAAAGAGGGCAACATGTTCAAATCTAACGTTATTCTGGCTCACGCCAGCCGATTGTCCACGTCCGCCATCGCGGGGCTTCTTGTCCTTTGCGCAGGATCCGCCCATGCCGAAACGCTGCGTCTCGCTCATGCGTCGAGCTCGAAGAGCCTGATTCAGGAAGCCGTCGTCATGTTCGCCGACACGTTGGCCAAGGAGACGAAAGACGGGCTGACGGTGCAGATTTTCCCGGACGGCCAGCTGGGAGACGAAGGGCCGATTGCGGATGGCGTCGGCTCCGGTTCGATCGACATCGGCCTCGGTGGGGTGGCCGATGCGATCGATCCCAAACTGAACGTCGTTACCCTGCCGTTCCTGTTCTCGGACGCCAAGGCGGCACATGCCTTTCTCGATGGGCCGGTGGGCAAGACGGTGTTCGACACCGGCGCCGACAACGGCTTCAAGATGCTCGGCGCGCTCGACTCCGGCTTCCGCCAGTTCGCGACCGTCAGCACCTCCATCGCCACGCCGGCGGACATCAAGGGCCTGAAGCTGCGCACGCCGCCGAACCCGGTCATTCTCGCGACCATCGAACAGTTGGGCGCCTTGCCGCAGTCCCTGCCGTTCGGCGAAGTCTACACATCGCTTCAGTCGCATGTCGTCGACGGCGTCGAGCCGGAGATCCGCGATTTCGCAGACCAGAAATGGTATGAGAGCGCGAAGTTCCTGTCCGTCTCGAACTACATCTGGACGCCGAACTACTGGTTCATGAACAAGGAGCGGTTCGACGGCCTGAGCCCGGAGAACCAGGCCGCCGTCCTCAAGGCCGTCGATGCGACGACCGCCTGGTATCGCGGCAGGCTCGACGACGTCTACGCCAAGGTCATCGAGGACTTGAAGACCAAGGGCGTGACGGTGACCACGGTGGATGCAGGGCCATTCCGGTCCATGGTCGATCCCGTCTATGCGAAGTTCGGAGCGGAGTGGGGCGCAGACTTCGTCTCGTCCGTCCGCACGGCGGCCGCCGGCCAGTAGTCAAAGCGGGCCGTCCCCCCGAGCGATCGTCCGGGGGGACGGCATCGTCTGATTGCGAAGTCCTCCCTCCTATCCTGGAAACCCCATGAAACACCTCGCTTCCTCAGCGGTTCTGGTGATGACGGTCATTGGCGTCCTGGTCGTCGTCGGTCTGATCCTGTCCACGGGTCTTGGCGCCGTCGGACGATACCTCGGCCTGTCCGGCATCACATGGTCGTTCGAAATGGTCGGCATCCTGTTCCTGTGGACCACAGCCATCGGTGCCGTGCTCTCGGAGGTCGCCGGCGAGAACGTCTCCATCGACGGCAACACCTCGACGAGCGGCCGCAATCGCTGGTTCCGCATCTATCACAATGTCGTTCTCCTCAGCGTGGCCGCGGCCTTTCTCTGGAGCGGCCGGGCAATGCTCGCCCGCACGGCTTTCGTGCCCACGCCGGTGATGCGCGCGCCGAGCTGGACCGTTCAGAGCATCATCGTCTTCATGGGAGCGACGCTGGCCGTCATCGCCCTGGCACGGATCGTCTCAGCCTTCCGGGAGCGCGCCCGATGACCCTTCTCGTCCTTTTCGGCGTCTTCGCCGTAACGCTCTACACCGGCGTGCCGGTCGCCTGGTCGATCGCGTTCTCCACGCTTGTCGTCATCTTCTGCGGTCTGGTTCCGTTGCCGCCATCCTGGTTCGCCCAGCAGGTCTACATGGGTGCGGATTCGATATCGCTTGCCTCCATTCCCCTGTTCCTCGTCGCCGGCGGCATCATGAACGAGGGTGGCCTGACGCGCCGGATCATCGACCTTGCCAATGATATGTTCGGCTGGGTCAGGGGCGGGCTCGGCGTCGTCAATGTCGCCACCTGCATGATCTATGGCGGCATTACCGGATCCGCGACGGCTGATACCGGCGCCGTCGGTGCCATCATGATCCCGGCCATGGCCGAACGCGGCTATCCCCGGGACTTCTCGGCCGCCGTGACCGCCGCCGCCGGCACGCTCGGCATCATCCTGCCGCCCAGTGTCGTGATGATCATGTACGGCGTCATCACCGATACCTCCATCGGCGGCCTGTTCGCCGCCGGCATCATCCCTGGCTTGATGCTGGCGGTCACCTTCGGGCTGACGGCCTGGTGGGTCGGCGTCAGGGAGAACTTCCCGAAGTCGGAGACCCGTCCGACGGTCTCGAGCTTCAGCCGTCATCTTTTTCGCGCCCTTCCGGCCCTGATGATGCCGATCGCGGTGCTCAGCTCCATGCTGAGCGGACTGGCAACGACCACGGAGGCCGCCTTCGTCGCCGTCGTCTGGGCGCTGCTGGTGGGTGGCGTGCTCTACCGGGAGATCACCTGGGCCGGTCTCTGGAAGATCGGGGTCGAGACGGTGCGCATGACCGGTGCGATCATGATCATCATGGCCGTCTCCGTGCCGTTCTCCTGGATCCTCACCGTCGAGCAGATCCCGCAATGGACGGCAGGGCTGCTCCACGCCTGGGGTGCCGGTCCGACCATCACGATCCTCCTGATCCTCGCCCTTCTGACCTTCGTCGGAACCTGGGCCGATCTCGGGCCGTCGCTGATCATCCTGGCACCGATCGTTCATCCGATCGGCGTCGAAGCGGGTCTCCAGCCGTACCAGCTCGGGCTGATCTTCACCATGGCACTCGGCATCGGCCTCTTCACGCCGCCGGTCGGCACCAACATCTTCGTCGTCTGCAACGTCGCCAAAGTGGGGGTGAACGCGGTCACGCGCCGGCTCATCCCGTTCTTCATCACCAGCAATATCTGCCTTCTGCTCGTCGCCTTCATTCCCGAGACGACCGAGTGGCTGCCGCGCTACTTCGGATTCTAGGGCTCGAAGCGGCACAACATATGGACACATCACAATGACCAAACATCTGGTTGGAGGCATCTCCAGCGCCGGCCGCGCCTTGCCTTGTCTCGACGGCGTACCCTTTCTCGCGGGCCGGTCCGAAGGCGCCTATGTCTGGGACGATGCGCAGCGCCGTTACATCGATACGGCGCTCGGTTTCGGCGCCACCGTGGTCGGTCACGCCCATCCCGCCGTCGTGGACGCGGTGACGGCTGCCGTGCGCAACGGGCCGATGCCGGCTTTCGCCCATGACGGAGAGGAAGAGGCCGCCGCCGTGTTGACCTCGGCCACCCGCCATCTCTCTCGGGCGATCTTCACGAACACCGGCAGCGAGGCGGTCCACCTTGCCTGCCGGATCGCGCGCGCGGCCACGGGGCGCACCCAGATCGCCAAGATGGCCGCCGGCTATGATGGTTGGTATGACGACGTGACGCTCGGACAGGCAGGCTCGCTCGATGCGGAGATGCTTGCAAATGTGAGGCCGACGCGCGAGCGGACCACGCTGCTCCGCTTCAACGACATCGACGATGTCGATCGCCTGTTTGCGGAGAATGACGACATCGCCGCCGTCATCGTCGAGCCCATGCTGGCCAATGCCGGGTGCATCCCGGCCGCACCCGGTTATCTCGCCCATCTCGAAGCGACGGCGCGACGCCACGGGGCGCTGGTCATTCTCGACGAAGTGCTGATGGGTTTCCGCACGGGCTTCGGGCTGGCCGGGCACGGCCTCGGCATCGAAGGCGACATCGCCACGGTCGGCAAGGCCATCGGCAGCGGCATTGCCGTTGCCGCCGTCGTCGGCCGTCCCGACCTCATGGCGCTGGCCGAAGGAGGAGGTGTCACGCGCGCAGGCACCTATAGCGGCAATCCCGTTGCCACGGCGGCCGTGACGGCGACGTTCAGGATCCTCAAGGATCTGGACTACGCTGCGCTTCGGGCGCGGGGCCATCGGTTGCGGCAGGAGATCGGGTCGTCCTTCTCCGATCATGGCCTGGCGGTCACGACATCCGGGGAAGGCTCCGTCTTCACGATCTGGTTTTCCGAAAGCGCACCCTCGACCTATGCGCAGGCCAAGGCCAAGGCGAGCGCTGCCTTGACCCTCAGGCTCCACGAGATGTTGCGCCGTCGCGGACTGTTGATCATGCCGTTCGCTTTCGGTCGGCTCTATTTGTCCGATGCCCATGACGATGCCGTCATCGCGGATATGGTCGACATCTTCCGGGATGCGGCGCGTGACATGGCGGCTTGAAGGCCGTCGGCACAGATCGCAACGAATGCGCGGGCGATGGTGCGGTCAAAGCTGCTGGAAATGCGAGCGAACGAAGCTCGCGACCGTGCGGACGGCGGCGCGCGCGCCGTGGGGGACGAGCAGCGCGATCTCCAGCGGCTTCAGCGTTGGCAGACCATCACCTTGCGCGTCGAGACGGCGATGTCTCGAAGCCACCACGGAAGCCGGCAAGGCCGTCACGGCTGCGCCGGCATCGAGCGCTGCCTGTATCGAGGGGAGATGCGACGAGGTCCACGCCGCACGCCACGGAATGCCGGCTTCCGTCAGCGCGTGCACGATATGCGGTCGTGCACGACAATCCTTCTCGGGAAACAAGGCGAGGGGCAAGGGGCGCTGGCTATGCGTATCCCCCTCCGCGGGCCCGCACCAGATCAGCTTTTCCCGACGCAGCAACTCGCCGACCACCGAATCCGGCGCGCGCGTGATGATGGCCAGGTTGATCGTGCCATGCTCGACCATCGATTCCAGGGAGCGGGAAAAATCGCACTGGATCTCGACCTGGATGCGCGGGTTGGCGCGTGAAAATTCCTCGATCAGAGGCTTCCCGAACAGCTCGATGTAATCGTCCGGCATTCCCAGCCGCACATATCCGCGCATCGCGCCGGGATCGAGCGCGGCCAGAGCCTCATCCTCGATGGCGATGATGCGGCGGGCATAGCCGATCAGGATCTCCCCGGTCTCCGTCAGGTGCACGCCGCGCCGGGTTCTGTCGAACAGCTTCCGGCCGATCTGACTTTCGAAGCGGGCGATGAGCAGGCTCACCGCCGCTTGGGATTTCCCGATCCGCGTGCCGGCTGCGGTAAACCCGCCGGCGTCTGCCACGGCCACGAAGGTCGCAAGCGCATCTGTATCGAAGTGCTGCATGTGAACCCAGTTCCTGCTCATGGACGGGTGCCACCCCGGCCGACCCAGCGTTCGGACGACAGACCGCGACGATATCGCTCGCCTGTCGCATTGTCGCTGCAGACATCAGCATTGCCGAAAAGCGAAGCTCTTTGGCAAGGGCGTTTTCATCGTCCCCCTGAAAGGGAATGTGCTCCGACGCTCGGATGCGACTGGCCGCTCGACCGCAAAGCCGCAGCGACGTCCGCAAGGCATGGCGACGAACGCAGCGCGTCACGCATGTTCCGCAAGCCTGTAGCCGACACCGGTCTCCGTCAGGATATAGCGAGGCTGGTCGGGGCTTTGCTCGATTTTCTGCCGCAGCTGCCGGACGTAGACCCTCAGGTACTGGACGTCGCTCATCTCGCCCCAGACCTTCTCAAGAATGAAACGGTGGGTCAGGACGCGGCCGGAATGCTGGACCAGCAGCCGCAGGATATCGTATTCTTTCGGCGTCATCTTCACCTCGGTCCCGCGAACCTTCACGATGCGCTTCACGAGATCGACCGAAAGGTCGCCCGTTTCGAAGACGGGAGCCTCGCCCTGGCTCTGGAGACGGTGGCGCAGGGCGACGCGGATGCGGGCGACGAGTTCGTTCATCCCGAAGGGTTTGGTGACATAGTCGTCGGCGCCGCGCTCCAGCGCCTGGACGATGCCGGCTTCGTCGGTGCGGCTCGACAGGATGATGACGGGAAAGGGGACGTTTTCCGAGCGCCAGAGCGCCAGAAGGTCGTGCCCGCGCATGTCGGGAAGACCGAGGTCGAGCAGGACGAGATCGGGAACGTCGGTTTGCACCATCTCGATGGCGGAACGGGCGTTCGGCGCTCCGCGGACGGCAAAGCCCTGAGACGAGAGACCGACGTCGAGCAGCTTGCGGATCGGCGGCTCGTCGTCTACGACAAGGATCCTGACGGTGGCATGGCTCATGCTGTCGTTCCCTTCGCTTTCGACGTCGCCGCCTTCGGCAGTGTTATCTGGAACACGGCGCCGGCCCCGTCCAGCCTGTTCCCCGCCGTGATGCTCCCGCCCATTGCCTCAACGAACCCCCGGCAGATCGAGAGGCCGAGGCCCGTGCCGGCCGTGACATGGTCGATCTTGCGCACCCGGTAGAAGCTGTCGAAGATGCGCTCCAGATCGCCGGGCGGCAGGCCGGGTCCCTCGTCGAGGACCCGGAGGCGGACGAGGCCGGCATCGCGAGCCGCCTCGATCCGGATCGTCGTGCCGCCCGGGGCATACTTTGCGGCGTTGTCGATCAGGTTGAAGAGAACCTGTTCGAAGAGGACCGGATCGACGCTCACCATGGGAAGGTCGTCGGGGATCGCCGTCTCCACGCGATGGCTCGCCGTGATCTTGGCCGCGCGCGCGAGGGCCGAACCGACGATATCGCCGACGAAGTGCGGCGCCGTGTTGGGCACCATGGCGCCGGACCCGATGCGGGTCATGTCGAGCAGGTTGGCGATAAAACGGTTGAGCCGCTCGGATTCCTCGATCACGGTCGTCAGCAGTTCGTCCTTGGCGTCTTCCGACAGGCCGGCGCCGAAATCCTTGATCGTTCCGGCCGATCCGATGATCGCCGCGAGCGGGGTCTTCAGATCGTGGGAAATGGAGGTGAGGAGGGCCGTTCTCAGCCGATCCGTCTCGGCGGCGAGCTTCGCCTTGTCCACGTCGGCCACGAGCTGGATCCGCTCGATGGCGAGCGCCGCCTGATCGGCGAGCGCATCGAACAGGCGCTGCTGGTCGGAGTTCAGGAGCGGTCCCTGTCTGTCGTTGTCGAGCCCGATCACGCCGATGGCGCCCCGGCCCGTGCGAAGCGGCAGGTAGAGCCGCTTGGCGCCCGGCAGCGTATCGGCCGCGCGGCCTGCGGGCCGATCGTGCTCCCAGGCCCATCGCGCGGCCGCGATGTCGGCGTCGATCAGCGTGTCGTCGGGCGGATAGCCGGCCCTGACGGCGATCGTGCCGTCCTCCGGCAGCAGGATGACGACGCGGACCTTGAGCATCGAGGCGATCTGGTAGGCCGTCGCCCAGAGAACGTCGTCGAGCGTGCCCGTGCCGGCGAGCTTGCGGGAGAACAGGTAGAGGTCCTCCGTCGTGCGCGCCCGCTGCCGCGCCGCTGTCGCCTGTCTCTGCACGGCCGCCGCGAGATTGCTCGCCACGAGCGCGGTGCCGAGGAAGAAGAGCAGGGCGACGACGCTTTCGGGATCGCGGATCGTCAGCGTGTAGCGCGGTTCCAGGAAGAAGAAGTTGAAGGCGAACGCGCCGAGAACGGAGGCGAAGAGCCCGGGGCCGAGGCCGCCCCTGACGGCCGATGCGAGAACCCCCATGAGGAACACGAGCGCAAGGTTCTGCACGTTGAGCGTCTGGTCGAGGAGGATGCCGGTGACTACGGCCAGCGAGACGAAGGCCAGGCTGAAGGCATAGTCCCTTGGCTTGATCCGGCTCCCGGTGCTCGCCGTTCGGACACCTCTCGGCGCGACCTCCTCGCCCCCGCCCGACATGACGTGCACGCTGATGGTGCCGGAGTTGCGGATGAGGTCGTGGGTGATCGAGCCCTCGTACCATTCCCGCCAGCGGGGCCTGTCGGACTTGCCGACGATGAGGTGGTTGACGTTGGCGGCGGCGGCGTAGGCAATGAGGTCGCGGGACACGTTCGACGCGGGCAGGGTCACCGTTTCCGCCCCCAGCTGCTCAGCAAGCCGCATGCAGGCCGCGAGGCGGTCCTTGTCCGCATCCGCGAGGGAGGCCGAACGGGCGGTCTCCATATGGATGACCGTCCAGGGCGCCCGCAGCCTGTCCGCCTGCCGACGGGCGTAGCGAACCAGCGCTGCCCCGTTGTGTCCGTGATCGAGGCAGACGAGAATGCGCTCGCCCGCAGCCCAGGGACCCGAAATCGCGTGGGCCTGCATGTGATGGAGAAGCTGGTCGTCCACCCGCTGCGCGGTGCGTCGGAGCGCAAGCTCGCGCAACGCCGTCAGGTTGCCTGGCGAAAAATAGTTCCCGATGGCGCGTCGCGCGGTCTTGGGAACATAGACCTTGCCGTCCTCCATCCGCTTGATGAGGTCCTGCGGCGTGATGTCGATGATCTCGATGTCGTCGGCGCGATCGATGATGCTGTCCGGGACGGTCTCGCGCACCCGGATGCGGGTGATCTGCGCGACGATGTCGTTCAGGCTCTCGACATGCTGGATGTTGAGCGTCGTGTAGACATCGATGCCGTTGGCCAGCAGTTCCAGCACATCGAGATACCGCTTCGGATGGCGGCTTCCGGGCGCGTTCGTGTGCGCCAGTTCGTCCACGAGCGCGAGCGCCGGACGGCGTTCGAGGATGGCATCGATGTCCATCTCGTCCAGCACCTGTCCCTTGTAGTCGATGGATTGCCGCGCGACGGCCTCGAGCCCGTGCACCAGCGCCTCCGTCTCCATGCGCCCATGCGTTTCCACGACGCCGATGACGACATCGGTGCCGTCGGCCTGTCGCGCGCGGGCCGACATCAGCATCTCGTAGGTCTTGCCGACACCGGGTGCAGCACCAAGGAAAATCTTCAGCTTGCCGCGATCTTCCCGGTCGGCCCGGGCGAGGAGCGCTTCAGGCGACGGCCGCCGTTCCTGTCCGCCGTTCTTGTCGTTGGCCATCGCCCGCTCCGTGGTTTTCCGGCAGCCCTTCGGTAAGCGCTGCCGGCTGTCTCTCAGTTTCAGGGCGCCGCGGCGTTGTCCAGCGCAAGGTTCATCTCCAGCACGTTCACCAGCCTGTCCGGCGTCAGCACGCCGCCCGGCGAGAACGCGCTGCGATCGATCAGCTGGTTGATGCGATCGACTGGCAGTTGACGTGCCCGGGCGATACGCTCGGCCTGATAGAGTGCAGCGCGCTCGGTGATATGAGGGTCGAGACCCGCACCCGAAGCGGCGGCCAGTTCCGCCGGCAGGGGGTTCTCAGGCGTCGCTCCGTAGGCGGCGACGGTTTCCTTGGCACGGTCCGTCAGGTCCCTGCTCGTCGGCGATTTGTTCGAGCCGCCGGCACCTGCTGCATTGTAATCCACGGCTGACGGGCGTGACCAGAAATATTGCGGCTGTGTAAAGGCCTGCGCAACCTGGCGGCTTCCGACGATCGTGCCGTCCGGTGCGGTGATCAGCGATCCCTCGGCGAGGTCGGGAGCGACGGCCCGGCCGATGGCCCAGACCACGCCCGTATAGCCGCCGACGCAGAGGACCATGGTCGCGACCGTGATGCGGAGACTGGAGAGAAGGGTTTCCATGATGGCTGTTCTCACTTCATGAACATGACGTGCTCGGCGATGGGGCCGAGCGTGGCGGCGGGGAAGAAGGTCAGCGCGCCGACGATGACGACGGTGACGGTCAGCATGCCGGCGAAAGTGCCGTCTTCGACGGACAGCGTGCCGCTGGATTCGGTGGCGCGGCGCTTGGTGGACAGCGAACCGACGATGGCAAGCGGCAGGATGATCGGAATGAAGCGGGCCAGCAGCATGACGGTGCCCGTGGCGATGTTCCAGGCGACCGTGTTGTCGCCGAGCCCTTCGAAACCCGAGCCGTTGTTGGCGGCCGCCGAGGAGAACTCGTAGAGGATTTCGCTGAAGCCGTGCGGACCGATATTGTTGAGCGTTGCCGCACCCCACGGCGTGACCGCGAAGATCGCCGTGCCCACGAGAATGAAGAAGCCGTGGCTGAGCAGGCCCATCATGGCGAACTTCACCTCCTTCGCCTCGATGCGCCAGCCGAGATATTCCGGCGTGCGGCCGATCATCATGCCCGCGATGAAGACGCCGACGACGATGTAGAGGAACATGTTGATCATGCCGACGCCGACGCCGCCGAAGTCTTCGTTGAGCCACATGCCGATCATCGGCATCAGGCCGGTGAGCGGGTTGAGGCTGTCATGCATGGCATTGACGGAGCCGTTGCTGGTCGAGGTGGTCACGACCGCCCAGACGGGACCTGCCGCCGCACCGAAGCGCAGTTCCTTGCCTTCGAGATTGCCGACGTCCTGCGTGATCGGCAGGGATGCGAAGGCGTGGGTCGGCGCGGCTTCAAAGCCGATCGCGCCGGTAATGCGGGCGCCCATGAGAATGAGCATCACCGCAAAGAGCACGGCGGCATGTTTCATCCGCCCGAGAATGCGGCCGAACATCCAGACGCAGCCCATGGGAATGATGATGATCGAGACGGTCTGCAGAACGTTCGACCAGAAGGTCGGGTTCTCCAGCGGATGCGTGCTGTTCGGGCCGAAGAAGCCGCCGCCATTGGTGCCGAGCTGCTTGATGGCGACGAAGGCCGCCACCGGCCCGCGCGCGATGGTCTGCTGCACGCCCTCCAGCGTGGTCGCGACCGCCGAGCCCTGGAACGTCATGGGCACGCCCGTGAAGAGCAGGAGAATGGCGACGACCAGAGCGAGCGGCAGAAGAACGAGGAACGTCGCGCGCTGCACGTCTACGAAGACGTTGCCGAGCGTGCGTCCGGCAAGTCCGCGGGCCAGAGCGGCGAGCGCTGCAAGGCCGACGGCCGCCGAGACGAACTGAAGCCACATCAACGCCGCCAGCTGCGACAGATAGCTCATCGCCACCTCGCCCGAATAGTGCTGGAGATTGGTGTTCGCGACGAAGGAGCTGGTCGTGTTGAAGATGAGGCTGCCCTCCAGCGCTTGCCTGCCGTCGGGATTGAGCGGCAGATGCTGCTGCAGCGCCAGGATGGCGAAGCAGACGACGAACATCACGGCGTTGAAGCCGAGCAGGGAGAGGACGTAGCGCTTCCAGTTCTGCGTCTGCCGCGTCGCCGGTCCGCCGATGGACTGAAACATCGAGGTGAAGACATTGGGTTTTCCCTGACCGGCACCCGGGTCCATCGCCCAGGCCATGTAGCGGCCGAGCGGCCACGAAAGGAGGGCGGTGCCCCCGATGATCAGAAGTACGAAGAGAATGGCTTGTATCATGGTGATGTCTCCAGCATCAGGCCCGTAAACGGGTCGGTACTCAGGCTTTGTCGAGGGCGGATGCCAAGGCGAAGAGAAGTCCGAACAGGACCATGCCGAGGAGGAAGGTGAGGAGGGTCATGATCTGCTCCGGTCATGCGAGGTTGAGGGCCGACACGATCATGTCGATGAGCTTGATGCCGACGAACGGCACGACGAGGCCGCCGAGGCCGTAGATCAGCAAGTTGCGCCGCAGAAGCGGACCCGCACCGATCGCCTTGTAGGCCACGCCTTTCAGCGCCAGCGGAATGAGGGCGATGATGATCAGGGCGTTGAAGATGATCGCCGACAGGATCGCGCTCTGCGGCGTGGCGAGGCCCATGACGTTCAGCGCATCCAGCTGCGGATAGAGCGTGACGAACATCGCCGGGAGGATCGCGAAGTATTTGGCGACGTCGTTCGCGATCGAGAAGGTGGTCAGCGATCCCCGCGTCATGAGCAATTGTTTGCCGATCTCGACGATCTCGATGAGCTTGGTCGGGTCGCTGTCGAGATCCACCATGTTGCCGGCCTCGCGCGCAGCCACCGTGCCCGTGTTCATGGCCACGCCCACATCCGCCTGGGCGAGCGCCGGTGCGTCGTTGGTGCCGTCGCCGCACATGGCGACCAGCTTGCCCTTCGCCTGCTCGTCGCGGATCAGCTGCAGCTTGTTCTCGGGCGTCGCCTGCGCCAGAAAATCGTCCACGCCCGCTTCCGCGGCGATGGCCGCGGCGGTCATCGGGTTGTCGCCGGTGATCATGACGGTGCGGATGCCCATGCGGCGCAACTCCGCGAAGCGCTCGCGAATGCCGCCCTTCACGATGTCCTTGAGGTGGATGATGCCGAGCAGTTTCCCGTCGCGGGCAACGGCAAGCGGCGTGCCGCCCGCCTTCGAGATCGCGTCGGCGATCGCCTGTCCCTGGGCAGCGACGGCGTCGGTCGCCGCACGACTGCCGGACGCGGCGGGAGATTGCAGGTATGTCAGAACCGAGTCGACCGCACCCTTTCGGATCGAGGTGCCCTCAAGGTCCACGCCGGACATCCGGCTCTGCGCGGTGAAGGCGACGAATGTTGCGTTGAGGTCTTTCATGTCCCGCGCGCGAATGCCGTATTTCTCCTTGGCCAGCACGACGACGGAGCGTCCCTCTGGCGTTTCGTCGGCGAGCGACGCGAGCTGCGACGCGTCGGCGAGATCCTGTTCCGTCACGCCGTTGACGGGGTGGAACTCGGTCGCCTGGCGGTTGCCGAGCGTGATCGTTCCCGTCTTGTCGAGCAGCAGCGTATCGATGTCGCCTGCCGCCTCCACCGCGCGGCCGGACATGGCCAGCACATTGAAGCGCACCAGACGGTCCATGCCGGCGATGCCGATGGCCGACAGCAGTGCGCCGATGGTGGTGGGGATGAGCGTGACGAACAGCGCCACGAGCACGACGATCGGGATGGAGCCGCCGGCATAGCTGGCGAAGGCCGGAATGGTCGCCGTCGCCATGACGAAGATGAGCGTCATTGCCGCGAGCAGGATGTTGAGCGCAATCTCGTTCGGCGTCTTCTGACGCTCGGCACCCTCGACCAGCGCGATCATCCGGTCGATGAAGGTGGAGCCGGCGGCCGCGGTAATGCGCACCTTGATCCAGTCGGACAGCACCTGCGTTCCGCCCGTCACGGCCGAGCGGTCGCCGCCGGACTCGCGGATGACGGGCGCGGATTCGCCGGTGATCGCCGCTTCGTTGACGGAGGCGATGCCCTCGACGATTTCGCCATCGGAAGGAATGATATCGCCTGCCTCCACCAGTACGATGTCGTTGACCTTGAGCGACGCGCCGGGCACGTCGTTCCACGTCCGGCTATCGGCGGACACCAGCAGCTTGGCCTGGGTTTCGGACCGGGTACGGCGCAGCGACTCGGCCTGCGCTTTGCCACGGCCCTCGGCCACGGCTTCGGCGAAGTTCGCGAACAGTACCGTGAACCAGAGCCAGAGGATGATCTGGAACGAGAAGCCCAGCCCGTCCGCGCCTGTTGCAAGGTCCTTGAAGAACAGAACGGTGGTCAGCACCGAAACGACGGCGACCACGAACATGACCGGGTTCCTGGCCAGGGTTCGCGGATCGAGTTTCCGGACTGCGCCGCCGAGGGCGGGCACGAGGATGCGGGCATCGAGAATGCTCGCGGATGTGGGTTTGCTCATGAGAGACCCCGAATGATGGTTGTTTGGTGAAATGGATCGGCCGGACGCGAGGAGACGGGCGAACGGGACCCGTGCCGATGACGCCGCACTGCTTTACGGGGCGTCAGAAGCGCTCCGGCCGCCAGAGCGCATAGGCGAGATAGGCCGTGACGAAGACGGTCACGCCTCCGCTGAGGATGTAGTCGAATGTCATGTCGCACCTGTCCTGTCTGTCGAAGCCCGGCATGGCGAAAGCGCCGGGCCTGACGGATCTATGCGACCGATCCGCGTAGGAATTCGAGACGGGGGAAACGGCGAAGATATAAAGATCTCATAGGGATTTCGATGATGCGGCCCCGCAGGCCGGGCTGCGCGTGCCGCAAGGATTGAGGCGCCTCCTTCAGGGATCCGGTGGCGTCGGCGGGAGCTGGCCGTCGCTGGAGAACAGTCTCTTGCTGATGAAGTCGACGATGACCCGGACTTTGGGCGACAGATGCCGGCTTGACGGCCAGATGAGGTGGAACTGGCCGGGCGCGTCGAGATGATCCATCAGGAGCGGCGTCAGCTCTCCGTTTCTCAGCGAGGCGGCGGCCAGGAAATCCGGCATGCAGCCGATGCCGAGCCCGCGCAGAACGGCACCGTGCAAAGCCTCCATATTGTTGCATGTGAGGACGTGCCGGATCCTGACATCCGGCTCTCCCGCCGGGCGCACCAGCGGCCAGTCCTGGATCTTGCCGCTGTTGGGGTAGCGGAAGCCGATGCCGACATGGGTGGAAAGGTCGCGCGGGCAGGCCGGCACACCCTGTCGTTCCAGATAGGCGGGTGACGCGCAGAGCAGCAGACGGAACGGCCGGAGCCTGCGGACCATGATGCGGCTGTCGGGCAATTGCCCGCTCCGGATGGCCACATCGACGCCTTCGTCGATGAGATCGACGATGCGGTCGGTAAAATCGAGGTCGAGCTCGATCTCCGGATAGAGCGACAGAAACTCCGCAAGCACGGGCAGGAGCAGGTGATAGGCGACGATGGGCGCACTGACCTTGACCCGCCCGCGCGGGGTTTCCCGCGTTCGCAGCAGCGTCTCCTGCGCGTCGTCGAGATCGTCGAGAATGTGGCGGCAGCGTTCGTGAAACGCACGACCTTCCTCGGTCAGCCGCAGGCTTCGGGTCGAGCGCTGAAAGAGCCGCACGCCCAGCTGGCTTTCCAGCCGTGTCACGGCCTTGCCGACCGCGGAAGGGGACAGGCCGAGAACCCGTCCCGCGGCAACGAAGCTGCCGAGGTCGGCCGTGCGGACGAAGGCCCCAAGGCCGGTCAGACGGTCCATCGCATATGCTCCAGTTTCGCGCCATTCGAGCGTGTCTGTCCGTTATGACCGGAATGTCGGCGCCATATCGGAATATTCAAGCACAAATATACTTGAGCGGAAAGCGGTCACCTATCGCCGCACCACTCTCCTGCTTGAAGGAAAGACCCATGGCATCTCCCTCCGTCGCGTCCCGCGGATCTCGACCCTGGCCGGCTCTGCTGGCCGTCTGCCTTGCCGCTGCGGCCATGCCCCTCACCTTCACGGGCACGGCGGTGGCGCTGCCGTCCATCGGCCGGGCGCTGGGCGGCGGTCCCGTTGCGATCGCCTGGGTGACGAACGCCTTCATGCTCACCTTCGGATCGACCCTGATGGCGGCGGGTGCCCTGGCGGACAGCTATGGCCGCAAGCGGATCTTTCTCGCAGGCGTCGGGTCGTTCGCATTGGTGTCGCTCGCGCTCGTCTTCGCGGCGGATATCCTGATGTTCGATCTCTTGCGCGCGGCCCAGGGTTTTGCCGCGGCAGCGGCGTTTTCGGGCGGCATGGCGGCGTTAGCGCAGGAATTCGGCGGTCCGGCGCGTCTTCGCGCCTTCAGCATCGTCGGCACCAGCTTCGGCGTCGGCCTGTCGCTCGGCCCTGTCGCCTCGGGCCTGATGATCGAGGCGCTCGGCTGGCGCAGCATCTTTCTGGCTGTCGTCGTCTTTGCGGTCCTCGCTTTCCTGCTTGGCTGGCGCGCCCTCAGGGAAAGCCGCGACCCGGCGTCGCGCGGGCTCGACTGGGGCGGGGCCCTCAGCTTCACCGCGGCGCTCGGCCTCTTCACCTACGGCATTCTGCTCGCCCCCGCGCGCGGCTGGAGCGATGCCCTGGTCCTTGGCTTGCTGGCGGGCGCGTTGCTCCTCCTTTTTCTCTTCGTCGCTGTGGAGCGGACGGTCCCCCGGCCCATGCTCGATCTCTCCTTGTTCGCTTACCCCCGCTTCGTCGGCGTCCAGTTGCTGGCGGCAGCGCCGGCCTATGGCTTCGTCGTTCTCTTGGTCCTGCTGCCCGGTCGCTTCATCGGCGTCGAGGGCATGGGCGAGGCGGCGGCGGGAACATTGATGATCGCGCTGTCCGCGCCGCTCCTGATCCTGCCGATCGTCGCCGGACGTCTGACGCGTTGGTTCCGCCCGGCCACGATCTGCGGCATCGGCTTGCTGGTCTCGGCCGCTGGTCTGTTCTGGCTGTCGCGGGTCCCGATCGGGGCACCGGTGCTTGCCCTCGCTCTGCCCATGCTGGTGATCGGGACGGGCATCAGTTTTCCCTGGGGGCTGATGGACGGTCTCGCGGTCAGCGTCGTGCCCACGGAGCGCGCCGGAATGGCGACGGGCATTTTCAGCACCACCAGGGTGGCCGGGGAAGGCGTGGCGCTCGCGGTCGTCAGTGCGATCCTGTCACTGCTGGTGGTCGATGGCCTGAAGGGGCACGCCGTGCCTTCGACCATCGCAACGGGCGCCCAAAGGCTTGCGGCGGGCGATCTCGCCGCCGCCGGGAGTGCGCTGCAGGGACTGGATCGATCGGTGTTGACGTCTCTCTACGCGGACGCCTTCGCCAGCCTGCTGCTGCTGCTGACCGCCATCACCCTCCTGACCGCCCTCGTGGTCTTCGTCTTCCTGAGGACGGACGCCCACGCGCCCGGCGAGGCGCCGATCGAAAGCGCAGCCTGAAGCCTGCTCCTCGCGACGCCGCTCGTGCCAAGCGACCATCAGGGAGAGACGTCAGCCCTCGACCGCGATCCTCGCTTCGGTCCCGGCATCGAAGAGGTGGACGTGTTCGGGAGCGATGCCGATCGAGATCCTGCTTCCGACACTGACGGGACTGCGTCCGTTCGTGACCAGAACGATGTCCGGCTTGCTGGCGGTGGCAATATAGCTGTTCGACCCCGTGCTTTCGACCGTTGCGACATCGAGGCGGATCGGGCCTGCGCCGGTGGGATCGATGACGAGATGCTCGGGTCTTAGGCCCGCGATCAGCGAGCGCCCGCGAGGCACGGGGCGGTTGACCGGAAGGTGCTGTCCTTCCCCGAACGGGAGAATGATCGAACGCCCATCGTCAGCGGCAACGGCCGGCACGAAGTTCATGGCGGGCGAGCCGATGAAGCCGGCGACGAAACGGTTGACCGGACGGTCGTAGAGATCGAGCGGCGCGCCCTGTTGCTCGATGACACCCTGACGCATCACGACCACGTGGTCGGCCATGGTCATCGCCTCGATCTGGTCGTGCGTCACATAGACGGAGGTGGCGCCCAGCCTGTCGTGCAGCGCGCGGATTTCCTTGCGCATATGAACGCGCAGGGCGGCATCCAGATTGGAGAGCGGCTCGTCGAAGAGAAACGCCTTGGGATGCCGGATGATGGCGCGGCTCATGGCGACGCGCTGGCGCTGGCCGCCGGAGAGCTCGCGCGGATAGCGACCCATCAGCCCGGAAAGGCCGGTCGTCGCCGCCACCTCCTCGGCCGCCTTCTTCGCCTCCGCCTTCTTCACGCCGCGGATGCGCAGGCTGTAGGTCAGGTTCTCTTCCACCGTCATGTGCGGATAGAGCGCGTAGGACTGAAACACCATGGCAAGATCGCGCTTGCGCGGCGGCACGGCGTTCATCCGCTCGCCGGCGATGACGAGGTCGCCGCTGGTGATCGTCTCCAGCCCGGCCATCGAGCGCAGCAGGGTGGACTTGCCGCAGCCGGACGGGCCGACCAGTGCGACGAACGACCCTTTCGCTATGCGCAGGTCGATGTTCTTCAGGGCATGGTAGGCGCCGTAATGCTTGTTGACACCTGTCAACGCGATCTGCAGTTCGGTCTGGTTGCTCATTTGAGGGCTCCCGAGGTGAGGCCGGAGACGATGCGGCGCTGAAGCAGGACGAAGATGGCGAGGATCGGCGTCACATACATCGAGGCATAGGCAAGGATGTTGTTCCACTCGTTGGTGTTCGGCCCCATGAAGGAATTGAGCCCGACGCTGGCCGGCTGCAGCTCGATGCTCTGGATCATCGACTTGGAATAGACGAATTCGCCGAAGGCCTGCATGAAGATGAGGATGCCGCTGACGAGGATGCCGTTGCGGGCGAGCGGCAGCACGATGTTGAAGAATGCGCCGACGCGCGAGTTTCCGTCGACCAGCGCCGCCTCTTCCAGTTCCATCGGCACGCTCATGAAGGTGGAGCGCACGAGCACGACGTAGAAGGGCATGCTTTTCGCGGCAATCGCGATGATGACCGCCACACGCGGGGTGGCGAGGAGGCCGAGCTGCGAGAAGCCGACGAAGATGGGCGTGATCAGGAGCGAGGCGGGCAGGACCTGCAGCATGAGGATGAGAAACAGGCCGACATCGACCCAGCGGTTGCGGTAGCGGGCGAGCACATAGGCGCACCCGGTTCCGAGAAGCACGATGAGGGCGACGGACCCGGTCGCGATCACCAGCGAATTCCACATATAGCGGCCCATGTCGCGGGTTTCCCAGACATAGGTATAGACGCTCCATTGCGGATCGCTGGGAAAGAGACCGGGCGGCGTCGCGAACATCGCCGACCCGCTTTTGAGCGAGGTCACGTACATCCAGTAGAGCGGAAAGAGATAGATCGCCGCGAGAACACAGGCGATCGCCAGCATCAGGCGGTGTTTCGTCGTTTCGCTCATCCGCGCACCTCATGCCGTGTCGAGCGGACATAGACGATCGAGGCCATCATCACGAACACGATCATGACGACAGAGATGGTCGCGCCCTGTGCAAAATCATACTGGCGGAACGACAGGTCCCACGCCCAGTACTGGGTGACGTTGGAGGAATTGTTCGGCCCGCCGGACGTGATGGCCGCAAACAGGTCGAACTGCTGAAGGGTGAAGATGAGCCCGAGCGAGATGATGGCGCCGATGGTCGAGCGCATCATCGGCAGGGTGATCGTCCAGAACCGCTGGAAGGCATTGGCGCCGTCGAGTTCGGCCGCTTCGAACAGGTCCTTCGGAATGGCGGACAGGCCGACGGACAGGAGGATCATGTTGAACGAGGTGCCGAGCCAGATATTGGCGATGATGACAGCCCAGAGCGAGAAGTTCGGGTCGGAGCGCCAGAAGATGTTGCCGTCGATGATGCCGAGCGCCGTCAGCAGATAATTGAGGACGCCGAAATCGCCCGAGAGGATCCAGTTCCAGATGGCGCCGACCACGAGGCCGGGCATGACCCAGGAGACGAGAAACAGGCCGCGCAGCCACGAGGCGCCGGGAAAATTGGTCCAGAAGAACAAAGCGAGCGCGAAGCCGGCGATGAACTGGCCGGCGATCGACGCGACGACGAAGATCGCGGTGTTCTTCAGGATCGGCCAGGTTTCCGGCTGCGAGAACAGCGTCACGTAGTTCTTGAAGCCCACGAAGGGGCGCGCAAAGGTGCCGAGGCTGAACATATCGACCTCCTGGAAGCTCATCACCACGTTGTAGATCAGCGGCAGGCCGGCCATCACGAACAGGAAGGCGAGGGGGAAGACGATCAAGGCGATATCGAAGCCTTTTCCGTCCGCCAGGCTGGAGAAGATGCGTTTCATCGTCGCTCCCATCAGGGCTTTTCCGGGCAACGGCGCGCAAGCGCCCTGCGGTGATCGTCCGTCGGAACCAGGGTTCGTGGCCGGGACGGGCGGGCTGTGGCCGACCCATGAACACGGCACCGGAGGAGGCAAGCGGACCTTGGTCCTCCTCCGGGCACCATGCTCTCCGGGAGGAAGCCCTTTAGCCGAGAACCGACTTGATCTTCGCAGCCGCCTGATCGAGGGCGTCCTGCGCACTCATCTGGCCGGTCAGCGCGCCCTGGATGGCGTCCTGGATGGCCTTGGAAATCTTCGGCCATTCCGGATGGGGGCCGCGCGGCTTGGCGTATTTCAGCTGCTCGACGAACACCTTCAGCGCGGCATCCTTCTTCTCATTGCCCGTCGGGGGAATGGCGATGTCGGAGCGGGCGGGAAGCTGGCCGAAATCCTTGAACATTCGGTCGTCCTGCGAGGCAAAATACTCGAGCACCTTGAAGGCTTCGTCGGGGTGCTGCGTGGTCGAGAAGATCGCCCAGTTGAAGTCGCCCATCGCGGACGAGCGCTCGGCGCCCGCTTCCGGCACGGGCAAGAGCGTCACCGCCCAGTCGAACTTCGCTTCCGTGCTCATCCGGTCGAGCTCCCACGGGCCCGAGATGACCATGGCGGCATTGCCGGAGTTGAACGTGCCGGTGGAATCCCACTGGCCACGCGTCAGCGTATCGGGCGACGCAAGCTTCTCGTCCATGATGGTCTTCCAGGTGTCGAGCGCCTTCACGGCACCCGGCGCGTTGATCGCCTCATAGGATGCGCCACCCATCTGCGCCCAGGGCAGGAACTGGAAGGTGCCCTCTTCGCTGGCCTTGGCCGAGAAGGCGAGACCATAGACGTTCTTGGCCGGGTCGTTGAGCTTGCGCGCGGCATCCAGCAGCTCCGCCCATGTCTGCGGCGGCTTGTCCGGGTCGAGCCCCTTCGCCTTGAACATGTCCTTGTTGTAGTAGAGCGCGATCGTGTTGGTGGCCTTGGGGATGCCGAAAGACTTGCCGTCCCACATGACGGAGGCAAGGGGGCCGGGGAAGTAGTTCGCGGTCTTCACCACGCTCGATGCCGCGATCCTGTCGCTGAGATCAAGGAAGGCGCCGCGCGACGAGAAGAGAGCATGTTCCGGATTGTCGATCGCGATGATGTCGGGCGCCTGACCGGTAGAATAGGCGCGCATGGCCTCGCTGACGACATCATCGAACTGGATCTGGCGATATTCGACCGTAATGCCGTTCTTCAAGGCATTGAAATCCTTGATCAGGTTCGGCGCCGGCTGAATGTCGCGGTCGAGCGACCAGACGGTGATCTTCACGTCCTCGGCCTGCGCGGCCGGAACGGACATGGACACGGTGGCCAGTGCGAGAGCACCGGCGGCAAGCCAGGTTTTCATGGTCATGTTCTCCTCCTTGAGTTTACGGGTCTTCCTCCGGGCACCAACCTCCATGGCGCCCGGCCGTCTCACTGCGGGTCGGTGACGAAGGTTCCGCCCCGGCACCGTTTCAGATAGTTCAGGCCGTGCACCTGCCCGGTCATCTCCAGCGCATCGCGGTAGACGGGATCGTGCCAGCCTTCGATGTCGATCGAGCCGGACCAGCCGGCCAGGCGCAGCTCCGAGATGATGTCGGTCCAGTTGCTGTCGCCGAAGCCCGGCGTGCGCATGAGCACGAATTTTTCCTTGCCGAAGATGCCGTGCTCCCGGATGACGTCCCAGCGGATCGTCGCGTCCTTGCCGTGGACGTGAAAGATCTTGGATGCCCATTTGCGGATCTGCGGCAGCGGGTCGATCAGGTAGACCATCTGGTGGCAGGGCTCCCATTCGAGCCCGATATGGTCGTCCGGCGTTTCGTTGAACATCAGCTCCCAGGCATCCGGGTTGTGTGCGATGTTCCAGTCGCCGGTCTGCCAGTTGCCGTCCATGGCGCAGTTCTCGAAGGCGATCTTCACGCCCTTGTCGGCGGCGCGCCGGCCAAGCTCGCTCCAGATGTGCTTGTAGCGGGACAGGCTCTCGGGCAGCGGCTTGCCGCGAACCCGGCCAGTAAAGCCGGCAACGCAGGTGGCGCCGAAGTGATGCGCGTTGTCGATGCAATCCTTCCAGCCCTGCAGCGTCTGCAGGTCGAGGTCTTCCTCCTCCAGCGGATTGCCGAACATGCCGATGGTGGAGATCGTGATATCGCGATCACCGATCGCCTCCCGGCAGCGCTTGCCGAGATCGGCCAGATCCTGCCCGTTGGTCGTCTGCCAGAAGAAGGGTTCGAAGCTCTCGAAGCCGAGATCCGCGATCTGCCCGATGCGGGTGGCCGCCTGGCCGGCGCTCGCGCTGATCATGGTGCCGACGCGGATGGCGTTTGCGGGGTTGGTCACAGGTTCTGTCCTTGTGCTGAAAGATCGACGGCAAGGCCGGTCCGGGCGCTTTCGATGGCGCCGAACACCATGGAAAGGCTGTTGATATTGTCGTGACCGATCGTTTCCGGCTCGCCGCCGGTGTCGATCGCACGGATGAAGTCGAGAAGGACGCTGGTGTGGCCCTGCGTTTCCGCCGCATCGGCGGCGTCCGGCATCGGCAGCGATCGTTCGCCGTGGAGAAGGCCCGGCTCGTCGCCGGAGACCGTCACCTCGAACGTCTCCTCGCCATCCCAGGTCGCCATGCCCTTCGCGCCGACCAGCCGCCATTCGCTCTCCCAGCTCGTGCGGCGGCCTTCCGCGCACCACGAGCCGCGATAGGTAAAGACGGCATCGTCGGAGAGCTTGAAGATCGCGTTTGCCGCGGCGCCATGCGCGTACCAAGACCCGGCCGGGTTGGTTTCCACGCAGTAGACCGACAGCGGTACCTTGCCGGAAACGAAGCGGGCGGCGTCGAAGGTGTGAATTGCCATGTCGAGCAGCAGCACGTTCTGCATCTCATCGCGGAAGCCGCCGAAATGCGGCGCGAGAAAAAAATCGCAATGGACGGCGGTCAGTTCGCCGATCGCCCCGCTCTCGACCAGCCGCCTCATCCGGCGCACGCCGGAAATGAAGCGGCGGTTCTGCACGACGGCATGGATGCGGCCGGCCTTGCGGGCGAGATCCAGAAGATCCTGGGCCTCACCGAGCGAGGTGGCCATCGGCTTCTCGCTGAGCACATGGCACCCGTGCGCGAGAGCCGCCGAGACGACCGCGCGGCGGGCAACGGGGATGACGACGTCGAAGACGAGCTGTGGTTGTGTTGCTTCCAGCATGGCGGGAAGGTCCGTCCCGATCGCGACATCGGTCAGTCCAAACGCCTCGGCCAGCGCCTCCGCCGTGGCGCGATCGAGATCGACGAGGCCGACGATCTCGATCCGGTCCTTGAGAAGCGGATCTCCGGCCAGTGCGCGCAGCCAGCCTTTGGCCATAGCTCCGCACCCGCATAAAACGGCTTTGTATGCTGTCACTGAAGTCCTCCCGAACGGGATCGAAACTCCTCTTCCGATCTCCGTAAACGTTTACGATACTATGGACAGGCGGTGGTTCGTGTCAATAGGATTTGTCGGAGGAGAAGGGTGGGACATCGGTGGTGGTGAAGGGCATACGGCAGCTGGCCGAGCATCTGGATATTTCGATCGGCACGGTTTCGCGCGCGCTGAACGGAAAGAAGGACGTCAACGAGGACACGCGACGGCGGGTTCTGGAGGCGGCCGAGCGGCTGGGTTACGTCGCCAACCAGTCCGGCCGGGCGCTGCGCAAGGGCTCCACCGGCGTGATCGGCTTCATGATGCAGACCGGCCATGAGATCACGGGGCAGGGGGATACGTTCTTCATGAGCGTGTTCGACGGCGTGCAGACCGTCTTCGCGCGGCACGGGCTGGACCTCGTCGCCCTGCTCTGCTCCTCCGAAGAGGATCCGGACGCCTATCTGGAGCGGGTCGTGGCGCGCGGTTTTGCCGATGGCATCATGCTGTCGGCCACGCGGCGGGTCGATCATCGCTTCACGCTGCTCGACCGGCGCAAGATCCCGTTCGTGTCCCTCGGCCGCAGCCTGACGGATGTCGGGCAACCCTTCATCGATCTCGACTTCGAGGGAATGGCGACGACGGTGATGACGCGGCTCGCGACACGCGGCCATCGGCGCATCGCGGTCCTGCGCCCCCATGACGATCTCAATCTCGGTCACGTCTTTCTGGAACGCTGCCGGGCGGTGCTGGCAGAGCACAGGCTGGTGCTGGAGGACGATCTGATCTTCAACGCCGCGCCGAACGAGGCGGGTGGCTATCGCATCGGGCAGGATCTCGCGCGCCATTCCAACCGCCCATCGGCCATCGTGGTGCTGAACGACGGCAGCGTCACCGGCCTGTTCCACGGTCTGGAAGCCGCCGGCCTGACGCCGGGCAAGGACATTGCCGTCATCGGCCTCCACAGCCCGCAGGCCCGATATCTCTCGCCGCGGCTGACCTGTTTCGATCTGTCGCTGCGCGACCTCGGCATCTCGCTCGCCGAAACTCTGCTCGCCAGCATGCCGGCCTATGCCGCCCTTTACCCGAATGCAGCGCATCGTCAGCTCTGGCCGATGACGCTGATCGACGGCGAGAGCGGTTAGGCAGGAAGCACGTGACGGAGAGGCGAGCGCTGCGGCGGAGAAATGGCTAGAGCGCCGCACCATGGCGATCGAAGCGATAGAGAAACGCCTCGTCCGGCGTCACGATCACCGTCTGGCCGACCGGCAGGACAAGGCCGCCATGGGTGCGGATCTGCAGGCGCCCTGCGCCTTCGATCTCCACAACGAGAAACGTGTCGCTGCCGAGATATTCGGCCGCCGCGACATGCCCCCGCCAGCCGTCTTCGCCCGTTTCGCCAGCCGCATCGGTCACGGCGCGAACGCCGAGGTGCTCCGGCCGGACGCCGATGGTCGTTGCATGGTATCGATCTGCCAGGGGTCCCGTGACCAGGTTCATCTGCGGCGAACCGATGAAGGTCGCGACGAAAATATTGGCGGGCTTGCGGTAGAGGTCGAGCGGATGCCCGACCTGTTCAACCTTGCCGCCATTCATCACGACAATCTTATCGGCCATGGTCATCGCCTCGACCTGATCATGGGTGACATAGACCGTGGTGGTTGCAAGCCGTTGCTGCAGCTCGCGAATTTCCCCGCGCATCTGCACGCGCAGCTTGGCGTCGAGGTTGGACAGCGGTTCGTCGAACAGGAAGATTTTCGGCGCGCGTACGATCGCTCGACCCATGGCGACACGCTGACGTTGACCGCCGGATAGGGCGACGGGCTTGCGGTCGAGATAGCGGGTGAGATCCAGGATCTCGGCCGCCGACGCCACCCGCTTGCCGATCTCATCCTTGGCAAGACCGGCAAGCCGCAGCGCGAAACCCATGTTGGACTCGACCGTCATGTGCGGATAGAGCGCGTAGTTCTGGAACACCATCGCGATATCTCGGTCGCGCGGTGCGAGGTCGTTGACCCGTAAGCCCTCGATGCGGATATCGCCAGAGGTGATTGCTTCGAGCCCGGCGATCGTGCGCAGCAAAGTCGATTTCCCGCAGCCGGATGGGCCGACGAGTGCGAGAAACTCGCCGTCTTCCGCCGCGACCGAAATGCCGTGCAGCACCTCCAGAGCCCCATAGGACTTGCGGATCTCCTCCAGTTCCAAACGCGCCATCTCATCCTCCCGACACAGTGGCTTGACACAAAACAAAAGTGATTTAATCTAATTTCCACTGCCTGGGAAGATCGTTGTTGGAGGCGAAGAGGGTCGATCGGGAGAGTGGAGGCGGCGGGCGACAAGCCTGCGGCATACGACAGCCACGACACGAGAATGTGAAGGTTGCCGCACGCTTGGACATCGCCAGGGGCGAGACGAGGTGCGGCCGTGCAAAAACTTTGGGAGGACATTCGCAATGAACGCCAGAATTCTTATGCTCCTGTCGGCCGTCGCCATGACGCTGCCGGTCGCGGCCTTCGCGCAGGATACGATCACCGGCGACACCGTCGGCCCGGCGGACGCGCCGAACAAGCTCGTCTTCCGCATGACCTCGGACGGTCCGCGCAACAACGATCCGGTTCTCGCGGAGGGTTACAGCAAGCTTTTCAATGCTTTCGTCGCCAATCACGCAGGCTGGCAGGTGGAGCTGCAGATGATGTCCGGCGACATCAGCCAGGAGCAGGCCCGCATGCTTGAACAGGCCAAGTCCGGCAACGCGCCGGATTGCGCGGCCGTCGACAGCTTCGTGCTGCCGCTGTTCAAGAAGTCCGGTGTGTTGCAGTCGTTCTCGCCTTATTTCAAGAAGGAAGAGATCGACCAACTGTTCCCGTTCATCCGGGACGGTGTGACCGGCGCCGACGGTCAGATCTATGCCTGGTGGTGGTCGACCGACTTGCGCGTTCTCTACCGCAATACCGAGATCATTCCGGATGCGCCCGAAACCTGGGGCGACACGAAGAAGGCCGCGCTTGCCTCCGTCGAGAAGGGCATGGAAGGTCTTCTTTTCAATGGCGGCCGCTACGAGGGTACGACATTCGATTGGCTGGCGAATTTTTGGGGGCAGGGCGGCAAGCTCGTGGACGATGCCGGCAAGCCGATCTTCGGCGAAGGCGAGAACCGCGAGAAGTTTGTGAAGGCCGTCAACTATTATCGCGACCTCGTCGAATCCGGTGCGGCACCCAAGCGCGTGGCGACGATCGGCAATTATGACGACTTCAACGCGGCAGCGGCGGCCGGAACCTCCGCCCTGTTCGTCGGTGGTAACTGGCAGTACAGCCAGCTGAAGACGGTTCTGGAACCGGAAGAGCTTGCCAAGTGGACCTTTTCGCCGCTGCCGGGCCCGACGAAAGACGAGCGGTCCACCGGCACCGGCGGCTGGACGGTTGCGGCCTTCTCCAAGGATCCGGCCAAGGTCGAGATGTGCGCGAACCTCGCCCGCGAGATCTACATGGGTCCGGCCAACGAACTGCAGGAACAGCTGCCGACGCGGGCGGACTTCTACTCGACCTACAAGATCTTCTCGAGCGACGCCAACAAGGCGTTCGGCGAGGCCCTGAAGGTCGGGCAGGCGCGACCGGGTGCGCCCGTCTATCCCGAGATCTCCAATCAGATCCAGATCATGATGGGCAAGGTGCTCACCGGCGCCGAGACGACGGATGCGGCGGCGGACGAAGCCTTCAAGGCGGCTACCGCGGCGTTCAGCCGCCTCTAGCACCCCGGTTCGGCGCGGGGTCGGTCCCCGCGCCGCGCACGTCTCGCAAAAGGCCGGCTTGATCATGACAGTACAGAACGTGACATTCGAACAGCATGTGGCTGAGCGCCTTGCCCGCGGAAGCCGCCACGATGCTCCGCGCGTGGTCCCCTGGGTGCTGCCGCTGATCCTCGTGCTGGGGCTGTTCTATCTCTACCCCGTCTTCGACGTGATGCGGCTCGCCTTCATGCGGGCGACGCTTCTGGCGAATGATGGAACCTACACGCTTTCGACGCTGATCGACACGCTGTCGCGGCCCGAACTCGCCCAGATCCTCTGGGTCACCTTCGTTTTCACCGGCTCCAGCGTCGTCGCCCAGCAGTTGCTTGGCCTCGTCATCGCCCTCGTGGTGGTGCGCGGGGAGGGGCGGGGACTGTTCGGCACGACGATCGTGCGCACTACGGCGCTCGTCGCCTGGGTGGTGCCGGGCATCGCCGGCGGCATAATCTGGAAAATGCTCTTCAACGAAGCGCCTTTCGGCGGGCTGAACAGTATCCTGCGCCTGATGGGTGCGGCCCCCGTGCAATGGCTGTCGGACCCGGACCTCGTCATGTGGTCGGTCGTTCTCTCCAACGTCTGGCGCGGCACCGCCTTCTCCATGGTCGTCATGTACGCGGCGCTGAAGGCGATCGATCCCGTGCTCTATGAGGCGGCATCCGTCGATGGCGCGAATGCCCGCCAGCGGCTGTTCTACGTGACGCTGCCGCAGCTTCGCGCCGCCATCCTCGTCAACATGATCCTGATCACCATCCAGACGCTGAACACGTTCGACGCGATCATCTCGCTGACAGGCGGCGGTCCCGGCCGGGCGACCGAGGTTCTCTCGCTCTACACGTTCAATATCGTCTTCCGGAACTACGACCTGTCGGTCGGTGCGGTGCTGTCGATCCTGATGCTGGCGATCAGCCTCGGTCTGGCTCTCGTCTATGCCGTATTCCTGCCGAAGGGAGAGGAATGATGTCCGCCGCATCCCGCGAGAGACTGGGCGACGCGCTCAGCTACCTGTTCATGCTGGTGATCTTCGTCTTCTTCGCATGGCCGCTGCTTTGGCTTCTGTCGCTGGCGCTGCGCACTCGCAAGGAGGTCTTTCTCGGTGTCAGCCGGTTCATTCCGAAAGCGCCGACGCTCGACAACTTCGCCATGATTCTCTCCTCCGACAAGTTCCTCGGCTACCTCTGGAATGCCCTGAAGCTGTCGTCCCTCAGCGCCATCGGCTGCCTCCTCGTCGCGCTGCCCGCGGCCTATGCCTTCTCGCGCTTCAGGTTTCGCGGCAAAGGCGGCTGGATGATGGCCATCCTGTCGGTCCAGATGATCTCGCCGCTGGTGATCATGGTGCCGCTCTATCGCTACATGGCGGCAATCGGACTGACGGACAGCCATTTCGGCGTTGTCATGGTCTACATCGCGCTCGCCGTGCCCACGGTGACGTGGATCCTCAAGGGCTCCATCGACGGGATCCCCAGAAGCCTCGACGAGGCCGCGCTGATCGATGGCTGCAACCGATGGGGCGTGTTCCTGCGGGTCATCCTGCCTCTGTCAACGCCCGGCATCGCCTCGGCCTTCATCATCTCGGTCATTGCCGGCTGGTCGCAGTTCCTCGTGCCCTTCCTGCTCATCACCCGCGAAGCGCTCACGCCCATCGGGGTCGGCATCTTCCAGTATGCCGGCACCCAGAACGACAGTTCCATCCAGTTGCTCGCCGCTGCCTGCCTCGTCTCCGTGGTGCCGGCGATCATCGCCTTTCTTTCGCTCCAGCGCCTCATTCTCGGCGCCATGACCGCCGGCGCGGTCAAGGGTTGATCCTTTCATGACACAGACCAGGACTTGAAGATCATGACACTCACACTTGCCCAACGTCTCGAGCGCTTCCAGGTGCGCATGGCCGAGCTGGAATTCTGGCGCGTCCGCAAGGGCGCGCAGATCGATGGCTGGCACGTCAACGACACGCCGATCGCGCTCGGTGACGCCTGGCCGCAGATACAGGGAACGCAGCGCTTTTCAGGCTCCGCTGAGGTGCCCGCCGGCTGGCCCTTGGAGGATACCCGCCTCTACCTCGACCTCGGCGGCGAAAGCCTGATCACCATCACGTCGAACGATGGCGTCTCGAAGACGGTCGGCCTCGACCCGTATCACCGGGAGTTCGGCGTGCCTGCCGCCCGGTTCGCGGTGACGTCGGAAACGGTTGCCCGCCTGCCGTTCGGCGAGCCCGTGCGCAAACCACATCTGGAGCGTGCGGACCTCCTCTGGCTCGAGCCGTCCGTGGACAGGCTCTGGCTGCTCGTGCGCCAGATCGCAGAGGCCGTTACGGTCCTCGAAGGTCACGACGTCGTGCCGCATCTGCTGGATGCCGGAGAAGACGCGCTGCGCTCTCTGGACTGGCCTTCGGCCACCGCCGATTACGTCTCGCGCACATCCGCCGCGCCGATGCAGCAGAAGATCTGGCAGTTGCCGGACCTGAAGGCCGAGCCCGACGGTCTGGAAGACCATCATCGCGCTAGCGTCATCGAAGCTTACGATGTGTTGATGGCGCGGCTTGCCGGCCTTCGCGAACGCTTTCCGCCACAGGGCAAGATCGCGCTCACAGGCCACGCCCATATCGATCTCGCCTGGCTGTGGCCGTATGACGAAACGCGCCGCAAGATCCGCCGGACCTTCCACACAGCTCTGTCGCTGATGGAGGGATCACAGGATTTCCGATTCAACCAATCGACGGCGCATTATTACGCACAGATTGCGGAGGATGATCCGGACCTTCTGGAGCGCGTAAAGGAGCAGGTAAAGGCTGGCAAGTGGGAAACCGTCGGCGGCCTCTGGATCGAGCCGGACACCAACATGCCCACCGGCGAAAGCCTGTCGCGTCAGGTGCTTTACGGCCAGCGCTACTTCGAAAAGACGTTCGGCCTGCGCCACACCGTCTGCTGGCTGCCGGACTGCTTCGGCTTTACCGGCGCGCTGCCGCAGATCCTGCGACAGGGCGGCATGACCAGCTTCTTCACGATCAAGGTCAACTGGTCGGAGACGAACCGCTTTCCGGCGGACCTCTTCTGGTGGGAAGGCATCGACGGCAGCCGCGTGCTGGCGCATACCTTCGACAACCCGATGCAGGGCTATAACGGTTTCGTGCGTCCCGACTGCTTCGTGCCGACCTGGAAGAATTTCCGCCAGAAGGACAAGCACGAGACGACGCTTCTCTGCGTCGGGTATGGCGACGGCGGCGGCGGCGTGACGCCGGAAATGGTCATGCGCGAGGAACAGCTTCGCGTCTTCCCGGCGATCCCGCAGGCGGAATGGACACGCGTCGAGGACTTCTTCGATGGCGCACACGAGACGGCTGAGGAGAAGGCGCTGCATGTCTGGCAGGGTGAAATCTATCTCGAACTCCACCGTGCTACGCTGACGAGCCAGAGCGCGGTCAAGCGCCTGCATCGCAAGGCCGAACGCACGCTGATCACGGCGGAAACGGTGGCCGGCCTTGCCCATCTGATGGGGGCGGCGCGTCCGGCCTCCATGGAGCCGACATGGCGCGTCGTCCTCAAGAACGAATTCCACGACATTCTGCCGGGCTCCTCCATCGCGGAGGTCTATGTCGATGCGGTGCGCGAACTCGACGGCGCGATTGCCGAGGGAACGACCGCGCTCGATCAGGCTATGGCTGCCCTTGCGGACCGCCTGCCGGCGACGTCCAATGGTGAAAGCGGGGCAGTCCTCGTCGTCAACCCGTCGCTCTCTCCGCGCGCGATCCGGCTTGATCTACCCGAGGGGCCTGTGTCGGCAGAAGGAACGTTACCGCCGCTTGGCATCACCGTCCTCCCGGCCTCGGCACTCTCCCCGGCACCGGGCCTCACGGTCACCGAGAACACCCTTGAGAATGCCACCATCAAGGTGACGCTTGCCGAGGACGGATCGATTGCCAGCATCCTCCATAAACCGACGGGCCGCGAGGCTATCGATGGGCGCGGCAACCGGCTCTATGCCTATACGTCCGACAAGCCGCGTAATTGGGATGCCTGGGATGTCGAGAACGACTACACCGAGAAGGCCGAGGAGATCACCGGTTTCGATGCGATCGAGATCGTCGAGACGGGTCCTCATCGTGTGGCAATCCGGATTGCGCGCACATGGCGCCACTCCCGCATCGTCCAGACATTGAGCCTCGGCGCCAATGCGCGTCGTCTCGACATCCACACGGAGATCGACTGGCACGACCGCCGCGTCATGCTGCGCAGCCTCAGCGAACTCGCCGTGAAGAGCAAGCATGCGACCTGCGAATGCGCCTATGGTGTGCTCGAACGGCCGACGGGATCCAACACGTCCTGGGACGAGGCCATGTTCGAGGCGCCCGCGCACCGCTTCGTCGATCTGTCGGAGCCCGACTTCGGCGTGGCTCTTCTCAACGACGCGAAGTATGGCCACAGCATGCGCGGCAGCGTGCTCGGCCTGTCGCTGTTGCGTTCACCGATCTACCCGGATCCCATGGCCGACGAAGGCCACCAGGCGTTCACCTATGCGCTCATGCCGCATGCCGGCACATGGTACGAGGGTGGGGTGCGCGAGGAGGCCGAGGATCTGAACCAGCCACTCGTGGTTCTGCCCGTCACGGATCGCGCCGTTGGTTCCTGGCAACCGCTTGCCCCCAGGGGCATCGACGCGGCAATCTCCGGCCTGAAGCCCAGCGAAGATGGCGACGATCTCGTCCTGCGCGTCTTCGAGCCGGCCGGACGCCGCGGAGACTTCTCCCTGACGCTGCCGGACGGTTGGACAACGAGTGCACCGGTGACCATCCTCGAAGAGCCGTTGGACGGCGTCGCAGCGACGGGGCTCCTGCCTTTCGAGGTCAAGAGCTGGCGCCTGACGAGGACCTGATCGTCCGACCCTTCCTCCCCCGGCCACTTTGGCCTACCTTGGCCTGCGCATCGTCAGATGTGCAGGCCTTTTTCAACCGGCGCGGCCGGTCCAAAATGACGGGAGACGTTGCGTGACCTTTGCCGGCTCCAACGGCGAACAGGCGGCCGCCCAGAACCGCGCTACCATCCTCAGCGATATCTATCGCGAGGCCCCGATCTCGCGCACGGAACTCGCGCAGCGCTCGCGGCTGACGAAGCAGACCGTGACCCGCATCGTTGATCGTCTGCTCGACGAAGGCCTTGTCATGGAGGCGCGCCGGCGACAGGGGCTGCGCGGCCAGCCGGCCATCGAGCTGGAAATCGATCCCGAAGGCGTTTTCTCGATCGGCGCCAATATCGATCGCGACCACCTGACCGTCGTTGCCGTGGATGCAACCGGCGCCGTCCGCGGGCGCATCCATCACGAGGAACGGTTTATGATGCCGGAGACCTTCGTCACGCTGATGGGGGATGCCGTTTCCTCCTTTCTCCGGCGCAAGGTGATCCAGGAGCCACGTCTGGCCGGCATCGGCCTTGCCATCCCCGACTGGCTGGGCGAGGTTCCCGTGATTGGCCGCCCCGACACCTACGGCCGCTGGAGCGGCTTCGACGTGCGCGGCGCGCTTGCCGGGATCACCAGCCATCCCGTCTTCATCGACAACGACGCCAATGCCGCGGCCCTCTGCGAGATCGAATACGGCTTCGGAACGGAGATCAGCAGCTTCTTCTACATCTTCGTCAATGCGTGTCTGGGCGGCAGCCTCGTCATCGACGGTATGCGCCACAAGGGTGCGAGCGGTCTCGGCGGCGAAATCGGCTGGCTACCGGTCGTGCTCGAGGAGGGACCGGGCGCCGGCAAGACGCAGCCGCTCGGCGAGATGTTCTCGCTGTTCATCCTCTATGACCACCTGAAGCAGCACGGCATTCATGTTTCGACCCCCGCCGAGTTGGCGGCGCTGACCGGCGCGCCGCGCAGGATCGTCAGCGCATGGCTGCGGACGATCAGCATCACGCTCGCCGAAGCCATCATCGATATCGGCATGATCGTGGATCCAGACGGCGTTCTGATCGGGGGACGCCTGCCGGTGCGGATGATTGATGAACTGCTGGTGTTCACGCGCGAGGAGATTATCCGCCGCGGTGTCACGCCGCCGTCCCTGCACCGCGCGGCAGGCTCGGAGGATGCCGCAGCACTTGGGGCAGCGACCATGCCGCTCGCCCACAGACTGTGCCTGCCGACGGCCGAGGCCGCCCAGCGGGAACGCGTGCCTTTGTCGGCCCGCGATGGCGTCGTCAGCCCGCTCGCGGGAGCAGCAATTCCATCATAGGCGTCATCGCCGCGCCGACGACGGCACCGTGACCGCCCAGTGTGACGCGCCGGATCGGCGGGATCCACGGAGCGGCGACGAAGGTGCTTGCCTGTTCATTGCGTTGTTCCTGCATGCGGACGATGAGACTGTCGAGCACGGGCTCGGGCAGCGCACCGCCGAGGAGGAGGGCGCCGGGTGACACAAAACCCGCAATCGCGACGACGGCCTCCAGCAGGCGGCTGGCCGCGGTCTCGGTCCAGGCTGTAAGGGCCGAGGGCCCCGCCTCAAGCGCCCGAAGATAGGCGTTGCGGTTGGCGACATCGGTCAGGCTGGGATGCAGGCGGCCGGGCCGCATCTCGCCGATCTGTCCCGCGCGTCCGCTCATGCCGCGAAAGGTCTTGCCGCCGATGAAGAGCCCGGCGCGCACGGTGTCGTCGATCAGCACCACCACAAGCCCGCCTTCGGGTTCGCCGAGCCCCAGCAGGCGCTCACCGGTCAGGCATGCCTCCGTATCCGGCATCACGAAGGTAGGCCGGCCGGGCAGCAGGTGCCTGATGCTGTTGCATTGCGGCGTGCATCCCGGCGCAAAGGCGATCCCGACGCCGAGCGGTACGCTGTGATCGCCGGCGCCAAGCAGGGATGAAAGGGCATCCGGAAGACGTGCTTCGACATCCGCACCGCTGAGCTCCTGCTCGGCAAAGACCGTGCCGTAGAGATCGATCAGCGCCATGTCGAGCTTGTCTGCTGACAGGCTGATTCCCAAACCCAGTGCGCCTCCCGGTCGCAGCGCGAATTCTGCGGCGTGGTAGCGGGCGCTGCTGGCGCGCTTTCGTTTCAGCACCAAGCCTTGGGCATCGAGCCGGCTCATGATGCCGGTCACCGCCGGCTCGGTCAGGCCGAGGCGCGCCGAAAGCTCCTGCCGCGTTAGCGGTCCGAAGGTCCTGAGCAGGCTGAGGGCGACCCGGGAATTATGGTCTGCAATATCGCCCGGGCTCATGCCGGGGCCGGACGCACTCGCCGACGGCGCCTTCGTTTCCGGCCGCGCAAGCCGCGGACCCCGCCTCATGTGCCTTGCCTTTCGCCGGCACGCAAGCATGCGAAGCGACACCGCGATCTCGCCGCGACACCTCTGCCAATCGCCTGGTCGGGCATTTCGTCCATGTCTCTTTGTGTGTGCCGATATCCGTCCTCTGCGCGCACAGCGCGGAGGACGGTCGAAACGCGAGCGTTTCTGCCGTCACGAACCTGCAACGTTCGGAGCCGCCCGGCAAGAGATCAGGGTGCTTTTGTCCGGAAATGCGTCCGCAAGCTGGTGCAATCCGCTCCGAAAGAAGAATGACGGCTTAGCCTTTTGTCGCGTATGCGACCAGCCTAGACCCGCAGCACGCCTTTCAGCACCACGACGCCTGTTCCGGAGAGGTCCGGCACCGGCGTCAGCCGGACCTTGAGAATGCTTCGGCGGCCCATTCTCGTGCCCTGTTCGATCGCCAGTTCATCGGTTTTCAGCGTGCCGGTCGTGGCGAGATAGGCGGCCAGGGGCCCGGCGGCCGTTCCCGTTGCGGCATCCTCCCACAGGCCGACGGTCGGGTTGAAGAAGCGGGCATAGGCCGTTCCGGTGCCGGCGGGATCGAACGCATAGATATAGCATCCCTCGGCGGCGGTGTCCTTGAGAACGGCCAGCAATGCGCCGGCGTCCGGTCGCGCCGCGTCGACGGTTTCCGCATTCCGGACACGCACCATCAGATGGGCCGCTCCGGTGTCGGCAGGGCGGGGCGGCGGCTCCGGGAGAAGATCGCCCTGTTCGAGGCCGAGCGCCGTGGCCAGCGGCCCGACGTCCACCAGCGGCTCCGACAGGCGCAACGGCCCTTGGCGCATCCATCCGTGGACGCGGCCGCCGATCGACGCCAGCTCGATCGGAAGAACGTCCGGGCCGATTTCCTGGTGAAAGACCCGCCTGGTCGCCAGCGAACCGAGATCGCCATGCTCGCCGATCCACATCCATGCCCCGAGCGCATTGTGCCCGGCGCCGAAGACCTCCGCACCGCTTGCGGTGAAGGATCGCAGTTTCCGGTCGGCGCGCGTGCTCTTCAGGATGAAGGTCGTCTCGGCCTGCTGGAATTCGCCGGCGATCCGTCGCATCGTCTCGTCGCTCAGCTCGTCGGCGCCCTGCACCACGGCGAGCGGGTTGCCCGTCAAGGGCACATCCGCAAAGACATCGATGATGCCAGCGATCAAATCGACCATTTTTCTGCCTTTCCTGAATGCGATCGCCTCTTGAGGCGGGGTGACGCTTGGCATCCCTGCGATAGAGAAGATCGAACGGTCTATTCCGCGGCTTGCAGTCCTCGATCAAGCCTTGCCGTCGACTGTCTCGCCTTGCGAAGGCCGAGGTTCTCGCGCAGCGTGCGGCCTTCGTACTCGGTGCGAAACAGTCCCCGCCTGCGCAGTTCCGGCACGACGAATGCGATGAAATCATCAAGCCCGCCAGGCAGCGTCGGCGGCATGATGTTGAAACCGTCCGCGCCGCCTTTGACGAAGCGATCCTCGAGCTGGTCGGCGATGTCTTCGGCCGTGCCCACCACCTGCCAGTGACCGCGCGCGCCGGCAATACGCTTGGCAAGCTGGTTGATCGTCAGCTTGTCGCGCCGGGCGATCTCGAACAGCAGGTGCTGGCGACTTTTGCCGCCGTTGGTTTCCGGCAATTCGGGCACCGGGCCGTCGAGCGGATAGGCCGACAGGTCGAAACCGCCGATCATGTCTGAGAGCAGGCGGATGCCGACGGCCGGATGGATCAGGTCCTGCAGTTCCTCGAATTTCTCCTGCGCCTCCGCACGGCTGCGGCCGACGACGGGGAAGATGCCGGGCATGACCTTTAGTTCGTCCGGTTCCCGCCCGTATCTGGCCATGCGGCCCTTGAGATCGGCATAGAAGGCCTGGGCCTCGGCCAGCGTGTTTTGCGCGGTGAAGACCACCTCGGCCGTGCGCGCCGCGAGCTCCTTGCCCGGCTCCGAGGAGCCGGCTTGAACGATGACGGGCTGTCCCTGCGGCGACCGGCGAACATTGAGCGGACCCGCAACGGAAAAATGAGCGCCGGTGTGGTTGGCGGCGTGGAGTTTGTCCGGATCGTAGAAGATGCCGCTCGCCTTGTCGTGCAGGAAGGCATCGTCCTCGAAGCTGTTCCAGAGCGTGACGACGAGGTCGATGAACTCCTCGGCGCGATCATAGCGTTTCGCGTGCAGCAGGTGCGGCGCCGTGCCGTAATTGCGCGCCTCGACCTCCAGATTGGAGGTCACGAGGTTCCAGGCCGCGCGGCCCTCGCTCAGCACGTCCAGCGAGGCGAATTTTCGCGCGAGCGTATAGGGTTCGTTGAAGGTGGTCGAAACGGTCGCCGTCAGGCCGATGCGCTCGGTCACGGCGGCGAGACCGGCAAGCAGGGTGATCGGCTCGAAGAAGGCCGACCGGGCCGAGCGCGCGCCGGTTTCCGGGTCGAGATCCTTGACCGCCAGATTGTCGTCCAGGAACAGAAGGTCGAATTTCGCCGCCTCGGCCTTGCGGGCGATATCGGCATAGGCGCGGAAATTGGAGCCGAGATCGGCGGTGGCGTCCGCGTGCCGCCACGCTGCCACATGGTGGCCGGGCGACATCAAAAAGGCTCCGAGTTTCAACTGGGGACGGTGTGTCATGCGTCTTGCCTCTCTTGATGGTCGAGTTTTTCAAACGTTCCGAGCGCGCCTGCGGGTCCCGGTTCCGCGCCGGTGCCGGCATCGACGCCGAGAAGCCGAAGAACCTCGTCGCGCAGCGCGATGAACGCCCGGCTGGAACGGTCCCGCCGGGCCGCTTCCGGAATGGCGAGCACGGTGGCGATCCGGCCGGGATGGGGCTGCATCACGACGATCCGGTGGCCGAGATGGACCGCTTCGTCGACATCGTGGGTCACGAGCAGGGCCGTGGTCTTCTCGTGCTCGACGATCCGCTTCAGTTCGTCCTGCAGCCGGAGGCGCGTCAAAGCATCGAGCGCGCCGAGCGGTTCGTCGAGAAGCAGGAAGCGCGGGCGGTTGACGAGCGCGCGGGCGATGGCGACGCGCTGGGCCATGCCGCCCGACAGCTGGGCGGGATAGGCATGGGCGAACGAAGTCAGCCCCACGAGCTCGAGATGCTCGCGCACCGCTGCCTGCTTCTCCGCCCGCGACAGTGGACTGCGCCGGAGTGCGGCCGCGACATTCGCCTCGACGTTGAGCCAGGGCAGCAGCCGGTGATCCTGAAAGACGATCGAGCGGTCGAGACCCGGCCGTTGGACCCGTGCGCCATCGACGAGAACATCGCCCTGGTAGTCGAGATCGAGGCCGAGGATCAGGCGCAGCAGGGTGGATTTGCCGCAGCCGGACGCGCCCACGATCGTGACGAATTCGCCGGACCGGACGGACAGGTCGATGTCTTCCAGCACTTTCAGCGTTCGGCCCGCGACCGTGAAACGCTTGTCGAGCCCGCGGATCTGGAGGGCGGGCGGGGCCGTCTGGAATGCTGATGCATGAGAGATCTGGTTCATCACGTTCGTCTCCTGAGAATCCAAGTCTCCAGCCATTGGGCGGAGGCGTTGTAGAAAAGACCGATTCCGGCCAGCACGATGATGCCGAGGACCAGGAGGTCCATGTCAAACAGCTGGCTGGCCTCGTTAAGGCGTCCGCCGATGCCGGGCGTGACGTTGAGGAACAGTTCCGAGCCGAGCGTGGCGAGCCAGGCATAGATCAGGCCGGAATGAAGGCCGGTGAAGATCGCCGGCAGAGCGCCGGGCAGGGCCACCAGACGGGCGAAATCCAGCCGGCTGAACAGGAGCACGTCGGACAGTTCGCGGTAGGCCGGGGGAAGCGCGCGCACGCCGCGCCAGGTGTTGATGACGACGGGCTGGAAGGCGGCGACGGCGATGAAGGCGATCTTTCCGGCATCCGCCCCGCCGAACCAGACGGACAGGAGCGGCACCCAGGCAAAGAGCGCGATCTGTCGAAAGGCGAGAAGCGTCGGGCCGACGATCCGCTCGGCCGTGCGGGAAAAGCCGAGCACCAGCCCGAGAGAGAGGCCGGCCGCCGTGCCGAGCGCAAAGCCCGTGAGGTTCCGCCGCAGGCTCTCGGCCAGGTCGTGCGCCAGCGTACCGGCGGTCAGTTCCGTTCCGGCCCGGGTGGCGACCGCAAGCGGCGAGGGCAGAAAGCGCGGATCGACCCATGCGAACCGCGACGCCGCCAGCCAAAGAAGGAAAAGGGCGCCGAAGGCGGCGGCAGGACGCCAATGCCGCGACACGAGGGTGAGGCGCTGCAGCGGCAAGGTCTCAGTGCTCACGGTCGGCCTCCGTCTTCCACGGCTGCACGAACCGTTCGAGATACTCCAGCGATGCATTGAGAGCGAGGCCGATCGCGGCGATGACGATCATGGCGGCAATGACGATTTCCAGCTGGAACAGCTGGCGTCCCCAGACCATGAGGTAACCGAGCCCTTCGAAGGAGGCGAACAGTTCCACGATCACCATGTTCTGCCAGGCCGAGGCCAGTCCCTCGCGAATGCCGGTGAAGAGGGACGGCAGTGCTGCCGGCAGGACGATGCTCGAGACGCGTTGAAGCGGCGTGAAATCGAGGACGCGGCCAAGCTCCAGCAGTTTCGGCGACACGTCGGTGATGGCGCGGGTGGTCGCAAGGATCACGGGTATCGCGGTCGCCCAGGCGATGCTGACATATTTCAGCGCCTCGTCGATGCCGATGAAGAGAACGAGGAGCGGCAGCCAGGCGAGCATGTTCACCTGCGCGATCGCGGAGAAGACCGGCCAGACGAAGGACCGAATGCGGGGGAGGAGGCCGAGCGCCGCACCGGTGAGGAGACCGAGAAATGCACCGGTCGCAAAACCGATGGCGACGCGCTTCAGGCTCTGGAGCGTGTGATCAGCGAGCGATCCGTCGCTCCACAGTTCGACGAGGGTGGCCCAGACCACCTGCGGCGCGGGCAGGATCTGCTGCGGCAGCCAGCCGAAGCGCGACGAGCTTTCCCAGGCGAGCAGCAGAACGAGCGGCAGCGACAGCCCGTAGGCGATATCGATGAGCACGGCCGGCACGACGAAAGGTCGTCGCTCGGTCGGGGGAGCGGCGGAAACAGTCAGGGTCATGTCTGGCATCCCGGTGAGAGAGGGGCCGGCCGGTGTCGGTCGCGACGCAGGCCGGCCTTGCGCGTCAGTTGGTCTGCTTCCGGTCGAGATCGCCGGCCTTGACGATCTCGCCGGCGGGACCGAAGCTCGACCAGTAGGTCTCGATCTTCAGGTCCTTCAGTGCCTGCTGCAGATATTTCGGCGCCAGCCACGTATCGACATCGACGTCGGCCTTGATCAGGCCATAGGCTTTCGCGCGGGCCGCCTGATCCTTGTAGCGAGTGACGACGAAGTCATCGATGAGCGGATTGAGCCGGTTGGCGAGCGTATCGCCTTTGAGATCGGCCACGAACGTCTCCTTGGGGAAGCCCGACAGAGACCAGCCCTCGAACACCTCATCGGTGTTGGCGGGGTCGGATGCGAAGGCGGCCGCCTTGACGAAGGTGGTGACGACGCGCTGCGTCAGGTCCGGATGTGCCTGTTCGAAGGCGGTCGTCACCAGATAGGAGGAGTTTCGTCCGAGCGTCGGATCGTCGCCCTTGGTGGTGTAGACGATCTTCACGATCCCTTTCTTGGCCAGCGCCAGATATTCCGGGCCGCCGAAGACGGCGTCGACATTGCCGGAGGTCAGCGCCGGCACTGCCGCGTTGGTGTCCAGATTGATGAAGCGGACGTCTTTTTCCGTCAGGCCGTGGGTGGAGAGAACGCGGTCCGTGGCCAGCTGCAGGTTGGTCCCCTTGAACAGCGCGACCTTCTTGCCCTTCACGTCGTTGATGGAGGCGATGGTGCTGTCGGCGGGGACGGCGAGATAGATCGGCTGGTGCCGGCCCGTCGTGAACAGGAACTTGTGGTCGAGACCGCGCGAGCGGCCGACGATGGCCGGCAGGTCGCCAAGAAGGAAGAAGTCGAGCTGGTTGGCTGCGACCGCTTCGTTGAGCGCCGGGCCTGCGCCGCGGAAGAAGGTCCACTCGATCTTGATGTTCGTGTCGGCCGCGAACTCCTTTTCGATGTACTCGCGGGCCCGCCCATAGGAGGTCGCGTCCCCTTGCGAATATTGCCGGTTGTCGAGGCCGATGCCGGGATAGCCGAAGCGGATGGTCACGTCCTCGGCAAATGCCGCGGTGGCGACGAGTGCGGCGAGCGCCGCAACGATGAGACGTTTCATGGATCTGATCCCTCTCCCGGCGCTCACGCGGCTTTCGCCGAGGGCTTGGCGGCCTTCACCTGCGTCACGCTGCGGCGGCCATCGACGCTGACCGGAACATCGCCATCCACCGTGGCGCGGCGCACGACGCGGTGCTGGTCGCCATAATCGTTGACGGCGTAGTGCTGGGTGGCGCGATTGTCCCAGATGGCGACGTCTCCGGCCTGCCAGTGCCAGCGCACGGTGTTTTCCGGCGCGGTGACATAGGACTGGAACACCTCGTAGAGCTTTGCGGAATCGCTCTTGGACAGGCCGACGAGGCGCTGGACGAAATTGCCGAGCAGAAGCGAGCGCTCGCCGGTCTCCGGATGCACGCGCACGACGGGGTGCTCGGTCTCGTAGACCGTGGAGGTGAAGACCTCCTCGAAATGCTTCCTCTCGTCGGCGGTCGCGCGGGGGCGAACGGCCGCATAGTCGTAGGCATTGCTGTGAACCGCCCACAGCGTGTCGGCCAGCGACTTCAGCGGTGCCGGCAGGCTTTCATAGGCGGCATGCGTGTTGGACCAGATCGTATCGCCGCCGGCCGCCGGAATGACCACGCCGCGCAGGACCGAGAACTTTGGATAGGCATCGACGAATGTCACGTCCGTGTGCCACTGGTCCGCCCGGCCGCCGCCGCGGCTGGAGTCGAGATTGAGGATGGAAGCTGTGCCGGCCACCGGTCCCTGCGTCGGGTGGGGCACGAGGTCGCCCAGACGGCGGGCGAAGAGTTCCTGCTCCTGATCGTCGAGATGATCCTGACCGCGGAAGAAGATGACCTTGTGCTTCAGGAGAAGCTGGTTGATGGCGGCGACCGTTGCATCCGACAGGTCTCCGCCAAGGCGGATACCCCGGATTTCGGCGCCGACGCGGCCGGTGAGAGGCAGGATGTCGGCGGTCGGAATGGTCTGGTTGACAAGGACTGGATTGCTCATGAAATCACTCCTGTTGATCTGGGTAAAGGACAGCACATCGCGTCCGCCCCCGCGGTAAAGCGGGGCACTGAACGTCTCATCGCTCAACGTCGATGACCCATGAAACAAGATAATCTATCAAATCTATAGATAAAATATTCCAATTATACGGGATTGGACGAAACAAGTCTTTTTCGTTTCTGGTTCTCCGGCAGAAGGGACGATACACGTCGCCCTGCACGCACCATCCTTTCTCGGGCGCCGACCTTTTCCCGAACGGCCCCAAAGAATGGGATAAATTTCTTTGCTATCGAATGGGTAGACAATACGCTTGTCGTCATCGGACGTGGTTCGCCCGTTTGCAGATCGCGCTCGCCCCGCGCGGCGGCCGTCACGCCCCTGATAGGCCGCTGACCGGTCGCCCCACAACGGTCTTCAGGGCGTCTCCCGCAGCCGCGCGTGCGCCCGATCCCGTTCTATGAGGAGTAGACCATGACCATCCACACCACGCCCGTTCACCTGCCGACGATCGACTTTTCGAGGTTCTACGGGACGCCGTCCGAGCGGGAGAGCTTCGTTCGTGACCTGACGCGCGTTTTGCACGACCACGGTTTCTTCTATCTGACCGGGCATGGCGTGCCGCAGAGCCTGATCGACGAGGTGTTGTCGGCGTCCAAGCGCTTCTTCGCGCTGCCGGAAGCGGACAAGCTGGCGATCGAAATGGTGAAGTCGCCGCATTTTCGTGGATACAATCGCGCCGGATACGAGCGGACGCGCGGCGAGCAGGACTGGCGCGAACAACTCGATATCAATACCGAAGGTCAGCCGGTGGAGGCCGGTCCGCAGACGCCGTGGAACCGGCTTTACGGCCCGAACCAGTGGCCGGAGGCTCTGCCTGACCTGAAGCCGCTGCTGCTGCGCTACCAAACGGAGGTCACCCGCATCGGCATCGATGTTCTCAAGGCGATCGCCCTGTCGCTCGGTCAGCCGGAAAACGCCTTTGCCGACATCTACGAACCCTCGCCGTCGCAACTTCTGAAGATCATCCGCTATCCGGGCCGGGATGCGGCGGGAAGCGATCAGGGCGTTGGCGCCCACAAGGACGGCGGTTTCGTGACAGTGCTGTTGCAGGACACGACGCCGGGCCTGCGCATCCGCACCGAGGAGGGCGTGTGGATCGAAGCCCCGCCGGTGCCGGGAACCTTCATCATCAACAGCGGGGAGCTTCTGGAACTGGCGACCAACGGCTTCGTGCGCGCCGACGTGCATGGCGTCGTAACACCGCCGGAAGGCACCGAACGCTTCTCGGTCGCCTTCTTCCTCGGCGCCCGCTACGACGCGAAAATCCCCGTCATCCCGCTGCCGGAAGAGCTGAAGCGCGGCGAACGCGGCATAACCGCCGATCCCCTCAACCCGATCTTCCGCGAGGTCGGCATCAACCACCTGAAAAGCCGCCTGCGCTCGCACCCGGATGTCGCTGCCAGGCACCATCCGGACTTGATCCACCTAGTAGAGGCCGGCACCCGCGCTTGAGGTCGGCGTCTGGCGAGCGGAGGCGCGCCGTGCCCCGCTCCCGCGAGGACCGTATCATCGGCGGCGGCTCCGCCAACGCGACCCCGCCGCCCTGCCCTTGGCGGATCGGCAAGGCACCGAACCGACAGGGCGTCGTCCGCGGGCGCAGGATGGCGCGTGCGGCCCGCGACTGAGACGGTGCTACAGGCCGGCGATGCGCCGCAGATCGTCCACGGCGCCGGGCGCCGCGGCCAGCACGGGCGCACCGCGGGTCAGTTGCTCGCCTTCGACGGGGAAGGGATGGTGCCAGCCGCCGGCCTCCGTCACGAGGCAGTAGCCGGCAAGGCAATCCCAGGCGTGCATATAGGGCTCGTAGTAGCCGACCAGCCGGCCGGCCGCGACATAGGCGAGCATCAGCGCGCCGGACCCGTTGCGGATGAAATTGCCGCCGGCGTCCATCAGCGTCTCGACCATCTTCCCGACGAAGGCCGGCGTGACGTAATTGTTGGCACCGATGCCGGTGACGGCGTTGCGGATGGTGCGCGAGGGGTCGAGCGTCAGCACCCGGCCATTGAGGACGGCACCGCGACCAGCCGCCGCGGCGTAGAGTTCCTCGAAGCAGGGCGCAAAGATCACGCCGATCACCGGCTTGCTGTCGAAGAGGACCGCGATGGACACACACCAGTTCGGCATGCCGTTGACGAAGGGGCTGGTTCCGTCGATCGGATCGACCACCCAGGTATAGCCGCAATTCCCCGCGGCAAGGCCGTATTCCTCGCCGAGAAAACCGTCTTCCGGGTGGGCGTCGGCCACCGCGGCGCGGATCAGGTTTTCCACCTCGCGGTCGGCGATCGAGACCACGTCCTGCGCGTCACGCTTGGTTTCGATGACCAGCGTCTCGCGGCGGTTGAAATAGTCGAGTGCGACAGCGCCGGCAGTGCGGGCGATCGTTTGCGCCAGGGCAAAGCGGGTGTCGAGATCATGCGTCATGGGAAGTCCTTGTGATGAAAGCGGCTCAGTCGTTGATAATCGCAATACCGCGTCCTTTGAAGCCGACAGCGACATCCGTTGCCGGTGGCAGCGCGCGTTCCACGGCGGGATCGACGACGAACAGCCGGCCGGTGCCCGTCTCCACCTCATATTCCACGTGGTCGCCGAGGTAGGCGGCATGCGTTATGCGGCCTGGGAAGGCGGCGCCCGACGCCGGCTCCAGCGTGATCGCGTTCGGGCGCACGGCAAGCTTGGCAGGCCCTGGCCGTGCGTTACGGCTGGGCACGCGATGTTCGAGTGCCCCAATGCGAATGGTCGCGTCCGCCCCTTCGACGCGGATGACGTCGCAGGCGACGACGTTGGCCTCGCCCATGAAATCGGCGATGAAGGCGGAGGCCGGAGCCTCGTAGAGATCGCGCGGCGCGCCTTCCTGTGCGATCACGCCATCCTTCATGATGATGATGCGGTCGGAGACGGCCAGCGCCTCGTCCTGATCGTGCGTCACGTAGACGGCGGTAAAGCCGAGGCGTTGCTGCAGGTCGCGGATCTCGGTGCGCACCTGCCGGCGCAGGCGCGCGTCGAGGTTGGAGAGCGGCTCGTCGAGCAGAAGCACCTGCGGCTCCAGCACGAGGGCCCGGGCGACGGCCACGCGTTGCTGCTGGCCGCCGGAGAGCTCGGCGGGAAGCCGCGTGCCCATGCCGGAAAGGCCGACGAGATTCAGGCCCTCTTCCGCCCGCTCGCGCGCGTCCTTGCGCTTCATGCCGGAGGATTCCAGCCCATAGGCCACGTTGTCGAGCGAACTCATGTGCGGAAACAGAGCGTAGGACTGGAACACCATCGACACGTCGCGCTCATTGGCCGGCAGCATCGTCACGTCCCTGCCGCCGATGAGGATCTGCCCGGAGGTCGGATGTTCGAGGCCCGCGAGCATGCGCAGCGTCGTGGTCTTGCCGCAGCCCGAGGGCCCGAGCAGGGTCACGAGCTGGCCGGGCTCGATGGTGATGGACAGGTCGTGAATGGCGGTGAAGGCACCGAACTGCTTCTTGACGTGCTGGAAGACGACGGAACCGGCGCGGGGATGGATCATGCTGTTTTCTCCTGACCGAGAAGGGATGACGGTGCGGCGCGAAGGCCGGCGACGCGATTTTCGCGGCGCAGCCGGCGTTCGCCGACGAGAAGCTGGAAGCCGGCGATGATGACGATCATCACGACGATCAGCATGGAGGAATAGGCGATCGCCACGCCATACTCGCCGTTCTCGACGAGGCCGACGATGTAGGAGGTCGCCATGTTGTATTCGGCGCTGACGAGGAAGATGACCGCGCTGATGGAGGTGATGGCACGCACGAAGGAATAGACCAGCGCCGCCGTGATGGCCGGGCGCAGGAGGGGCAGAATGACCTTGTGCATGGTGCGCAAGCTCGTGGCGCGCAGGGTCAGCGAGGCCTCGTCGAGGCTTTTGTCGAGCTGGCTCATGGCCGCTACCCCGCCGCGCACGCCCACCGGCATGTTGCGGAAGACGAAGCAGGCGATGAGGATGAGCGCGGTGCCCGTCATCTCCAGCGGCGGCAGGTTGAACGCCATGATGTAGCTGATGCCGATGACGGTGCCGGGAATGGCGAAGCTCATCATCAGCGCGAACTCGAACACGTTGCGGCCGACGAACTTCTGGCGGACGATGATGTAGGCCGTGAGCAGCCCGACCGCGGCCGTCAGCGGCGCCGAGATCAGCGCGATCTCCATGGTCGTCCAGAAGGAGTTCCAGGCAACGCCGGTCCAGGCGAGCACACCGTCGCGTATCTCGACCGAGAAGGCCCTGGCGTAGTGATCGAGCGTCAGGGAATTGTCGAGGCCCCAGGTTTTGACGAAGCCGCCGAAGAGGATCATGCCGTAGATGACGATTGTGAAGAGCATCCACGGAACGACCAGGGCATGCACGCCGATGGAGAGCGATCGCGGCAGGGCGATGTGCGATCCGCTGTCGCCCTTGCCGGTGACGGTCGCGAAGTTCTTGCCGGCCAGCCAATAGCGCTGGGCGAGAAATGCGGTGAGCGTGAAGCAGAGCAGGATGATGGCGAGCACGGCGGCGCGCGAGGGATCGTTCTGCGAGCCGACGACGGCAAAGAAGATCTCCGTCGAAAGCACCCCGTGGCTGCCGCCGAGCACCAGCGGATTGCCGAAATCGGCCATGCTCTCGATGAACCCGATCAGAAACGCATTGGCGATACCCGGCTTCATCAGCGGCAGCGACACTCGCCAGAAGGTGCGCCAGCGATCGGCGCGCAGCGTCTGCGACGCTTCTTCCATGGAGGGGCTGACGCCTTCGACCACGCCGATGAGCACGAGGAAGGAAATGGGCGTAAACGATAGGACCTGCGCGATCCAGATGCCGGTCATCCCGTAGAGCCAGCGGCCGGGCTCGATGCCGAACAGGCTGGAGAGCGCTTCGGTGACGACGCCGGCGCGGCCGAAGAGCAGCGTCAGCGCGAGGCCGATGACGAAGGGTGGCGTGATGATCGGCAGGACGGTGAGGAGGCGCAGGCCCTTTTTAAAGGGAAAGCGCGTGCGGGTGGCGACCAGCGCGAAGGCCAGCCCCATGATGGTGGAGCCGCCGGCGGTCATGATCGCCAGCCACAGCGTGCGCCACGCCACGCCGCACCGCTCGCCGCCGATGACGCAGCCGAGGCTCCAGATGGCGGGATCCTGAATGCTGCGGGTGAAGCCGTCCGGATTGAGCGAGCCGTCGAAATCCTGGAACGCGCCGACCAGCATGCTTCCGACCGGGTAGAACACGAAGATCGCAACGAGAAAGACGAGAAGCGAGATGGAGGCGACGACGAAGGCATCGCCCTTCATGGCGCCGCGCTCGGCAAGGCCGAAGGCAAACAGGAGCACGAAGACCAGCGCCGAGAGCATGGCGCCGGCGCCCATGGAGGGTTGCCCATCCGACAGCGCTCCGAACAGCGTCTCGCTGATCGTCCAGGACCAGCCGGAATAGCCGATGGCCAGCCCCTGCAGCGTCAGGAAGGTGACGCCGACGGCACCGGACAGGGCAAGGAGCGCGCCGCGCCGTTTCGGATCGCGCGTGAAGCGGGCGATGCCGGCGACCACCAGCATCAGCGCGGCGATGGCGAGCCACCAGCGGCCATGAAGAAGAATCTGCAGCAAGCCGGGCGAGACCGAGGCTTCGCCGGGGAAACCCGACAACCAGCCGAGCCCCAGAAAACCGCCCTCGATCCGGTACCAGGGAACGAGCAGGAAGGCCAGAATGCCAAGACCGAGCGTGATATCCAGTCTGCGGTTACGATTGTCTTTGCCGGTATCCATGCCGATCCCCTCTGCAAGCCATGTCCTGTTTCAAGAGCCGCGTGCCGGCCGCATGCGGTGCAGCCGGCACGCGCTGCGCATCAGTTCGCGTTGGCGCTGATCTCGCGGTCCCAGCGATCCAGCAGTTCCTTGCGCTTGGCGGGATCGCCATAGGTCTTGAAGTCGTAGTCGATCAGCTTGATGTCCTCGAAGCGCGGTGCTTCCTTGGGGATCTCGGCCGCTTTGTTGGACGGCAGCTGGAAGGACTTGGCGTCCTTCATGCGCGACTGGACGGCGGGCGAGAGCGCCCAGTCGTACCAGATCTTGGCATTGTCGAGGTTCTTTGCGCCCTTGACGATCGACATGGAGCCGATCTCGTAGCCGGTGCCTTCGCACGGCGCGACCGACTTGACCGGGAAGCCTTCGGCCGTCTGGGCCACGGCGTCGTGCATGAAGACGATGCCGATGGCCGTTTCGCCACGGGCGGCCGCCTTGACCGGTGCGGAGCCCGATTTGGTGTATTGCGAGATGTTGGCATTGAGCTTCTTCAGATAATCAAACGCCTGATCCTCGCCCATGATCTGGACCAGCGAGGCGAGCGCGGTATAAGCGGTGCCCGACGAGTTCGGATTGGCGATCTGGATCTCGCCCTTGAAGGCGGGATTGAGAAGGTCGGCCCAGCACTTCGGCTCGGTAAAGCCCTTGGTCTTGAAGATCTCGGTGTTGTAGCCCCAGCCGAGCGCGCCGGCATAGACCCCGACCGTCTTGAAGCCGGAGCCCTCGGCCTGTTTCTGCGCCCAATCCTGCAGCTGGTCGAGCAGCGGCGACTTGTATTCCTGCGTCAGCCCGTCCGAGGCGGCCTGCATGTGGGGGTCGCCGGTGCCGGCCCACCAGAGATCCGTCTTCGGATTGCGGGCCTCCGCCCGGATCTTGGCATAGGTTTCGCCGGACGACAGGCGCACCATGTTGACCTTGATGTCGTGGTCCTTCTCGAAGTCGCCCTTCATCTGCTCGCAGATCACGACGTCTGCCGAGCAGATGAGGTTGAGCGTGCCCGCCGCCTTTGCCGATGTGGCGGTGAGTGCGGTCGCGGCCATCAAGAGCATGCCGGCTGTGGTGGTTTTCATGATGTTTCCTCCTTGGTTGAACGGTCTGTGCGGCATGGCCGTGCCTTGCCCGTTTGCCTCTGCAAGCGGGCTGACATGGTCCGTCCGGTGGGATGCCTCGGCGCCGGCGGACTTCGCGCAGGCGCCGGTCGTTGCCGGGAGGAGAGCTGAGTGCCGCTCCCCCCGATATCAGCGATCAGGGGATCCCGCGGATCTCGCTGTCGAAACGTTTGAGCAGCCGGCGGCGCTCGTCGGCCGAGCCGAAGGTCGCAAAGTCGTAGTCGACCATCCGGATCATCGAAATGTCAGGGGCGCCGGGCGGCAGCGACGCGCCGGCATTGGACGGCACCTGGTTCTGCCCGGCGCCGGCCCCCGTCGCCTGACCCTCGGCGCTCAGCACGAAGTCGACGAAGGCACGCGCCGCCTCCGGGTTCTTCGCGCCCTTGACGATGCTGACGGCGCCGATCTCGTAGCCCGTCCCCTCGCAGGGCGCGACAATCTCCAGCGGGTAGCCCGCCTGCCGCAGCGTGACCGCGTCGTGAATGAAGGAGATGCCGATCAGCGTCTCGCCATGGGCCGCATCCTTGACCGGGGCCGAGCCCGACGACGGATAGGCGCGGATATTGGCGCCCAGCCGGCCGAGATATTTGAACGCCTCGTCCTCGCCGAAGAGCTGAACCAGGGTCGCAAGCGCGGTATAGGCCGTTCCCGACGAATTCGGATCGGCAAGCTCGATCGCCCCGGCATAGGTCCCGTCGAGCAGGTCCTTCCAGCATGCGGGAGGCTTCAGGCCTCTCTGCTTCAGGAGATCTGTGTTGTAGGCAAAGCCGAGCGCTCCGGCATAGATGCCGGCGGAATGCCCGCCCGAGAGATCGAAGAAATTGTCGGCCCAAGGCAGCATCGCGGCGGACGAGGGGGGCTGGTAGGCTTGCAGCAGGCCCTCGTCGGCCGCCTGCAACTGGGCGTCGCCGGTGCCGCCCCACCAGACATCCGTCTGCGGATCGGCCTTCTCGCGGCGCACCTGATCGAGGATGTCTCCGGTGCTTTTGCGCGTTACGGTCGCGTCGATCCGCAGGCGTGTCCACACCACCTGCTTCATCGCGGTGCACCAGGCTTCGTCGACGCCGCACAGCACGTTAAGCCGCGCCATGGGCTCGGCATGCGCGGTCGCGCCGAACGACAGGCATGCCGCCGCTGCCAGACAGATGAACGTCCTCACCGAAACCTCCACGCGGGAACACGTATGTCCCGACCTCCGCGCTCAGAATGGCAGATACGACGCACGCTTCAAGGACGGAGTGGTTACGCTTGTTACAGCCGCGATTAGCGAGGGTTGCGAACCTTTCAAATGTTACATTTGTGACAGATCCCGTCATCGGCAAGGATTTGAACATTGCGTCCCGAAGCCTATGATGCGGCGGGAGGACGTTCGATATGCAGGCAAGGATTCTGATCGTGGAGGACGATCCGGATATGGCGGAGATGTTGTTCGATCTCGTGGAGGCGGAGGGCTGGACACCGTTCGTGGCGGGTTCGGCGGAGGAGGCGACGGCCTTTCTGTCGCGCGAGACCGTGCACCTTATCCTGCTGGATCATAACCTGCCCGGTGCGTCGGGGCGAACATTCGCGCAGCGCATCCGCAGCAGCATGGATGTCGGCATCATCATGGTGACGGCAGCCGGCAGTTCGGCCGAGCGCGTGCTGGGCCTGGAGACCGCCGCGGACGACTATATCGTCAAACCGTTCGAGCCGATCGAGCTTGCCGCCCGCATGAAAGCGGTGTTGCGCCGCTCGGTCCCGATGTCGAAGCCCGAGCGCATGCCGGAGCCATCCCCGGATCTTGCGCCCGCTGCCTCGTCGCTTGCGCTCGGAGACTGGACGATCGACCTGAAGCGCCGGCTGGCGGTCTGCGAAGGGCAGCCGGGCAAGACGCTGACCGGTGCCGAGTTCGCGCTTCTGGAACTGCTTGCCGAAACGCCGAATCTCCCGGTCACGCGCGCGCAGATTCTCGAGCGGCTGGGCAGCGGCACCGACCGCTACGTGGATCGCAATGTCGATGTGCTGGTTCTCCGGCTACGCCGCAAGATCGAGCAGAACCCGGAGCTGCCGCGTTACATCAAGACGCGTCGCGGCCGCGGCTATGTGCTGGAGGTTGCGCGCCGCGAGACGGAGCGATGACGTCTCGTGCCTTCTTCTCCTCGATCGCTTTTCGTCTTCCTGCGGCCATCCTCCTCATCGGTGCGCTGGTACTTGCCATCTCCACCGTCGCCATCTTCGGGCTGTTGAAGGCACGCAACGAGATGGCGACCTATGGCACGCAGGCCTTCGTCAGCCTCGGCAAGTCCGCGCTCGTCTCCAAGCAGGTCTCCGACCTCGTTTCCAGCGCACCCTTCCTGATGAACGCGACCTCGCCCTACCGTATTTCCAGCGAAAGCCGCGCCGTGCTGGCCCAGGTGGAGGCCCTGATGCGCATGATGCAGCCGCGGCAGGAGCGGACGGCAGCACCCGCCGATGGACGTGTGCTCGCGCTTCTGGGCGCGATCCGGCAGCAGACGCTGACCATGCTGGACGATGCCGAAGCGGCACAGGCGCACAAATCGAACGCCGCGACGGCGCTGAGCCAGATCGCGACGCGGGACATGACGACCGTTCGCAACCTGCCGCCGAGCCTCAACGCCATTGCGCAATCGGCCTCGACATCCGACAGCCTGTTTCAGCTGGGGGAACTGCAGAGGCGCTATGTCCGGGAACTGTCGATCGCCGAGGCCGCGCCGGTGCGCATGGACCAGGCCGCGCTCGACGCCCATCGCCGCATCTTCGCGGCGCAGACCCGCTATCTGCGGGAGATGTTTTCTATCCGCGCCGCGATTACGCGCCTCCACGCTGTCTCGCGCGAACTGTCGCTTGCCGTCGAGGCGCAGAATGATGGCGTGGTGGGCAAGCTTGGCGACGATGTTCGGGCGATCTCGCAGATGCTGCAAAGACTGCTCAGTATCGTCTTCGTCACCGCGCTCCTCATGCTGATCATCGCGGCGTTCGCCATCCGGTCCGTCATCCGGGTCTCGCGCGGGATCGTCGATCTCTCGACCGGCATGAATGCGCTCGCCGGCGGGCAGAAGCAGATCGCCGTGCCGCGTTACCGCGGCGACGAGACGGAGCTGATCCGGCTGGTACAGGCCTTCAGCGCCTTCCGCGAGAGCGTCGACCGCGTCAGCCGGATGCGCCGCAAGGCGGAGGCGGCGGCCAAGACGATCCGTGCGATCTTTCGCAGCATGAACGAGGGCATCGCCCTGTTCGACGCCGCCGGCCAACCGCTTGCCATGAACCGCCGGGTGATCGAGCTCGTCGGCCGCGGCGGCGCCTCGCGAAAGCTGCCGTTGCGGCGCTTCCTCGAGGGGCTGCCCGATCTCGATGCCCAGGGTCTGCAGGCCGCGCTCGAGGACACGGAGCGGCCGGGCAGGCCGTTCGTGTTCCGCCTGCGTCAGGAGGACGGGCAGGTGGTGGAGGTGTCGCTTTCGCGCCAGAAGGATGGCGGCTTCGTTCTTCTTGCGCGGGACGTGACCGAGGCCGACCGGCAGGAAGCGGAGGCGGCAAAGGCCCTGAGGCTCGACGGCATCATGCGCATGACGCACCAGCTCGCCCACGAGGTCGGCAATATGATCGGGATCGTCACCGGCAGTCTCGGACTTCTGGAGCGGGAGGACGGTGTCACCGACCGGCAGAGACGGCATCTGAACCGCATCCGCAAGGCGGCCGACCGCGGCCGGGCGCTGTCCTCCAGCATGCTGTCGGTCGCAAGCCAGCAACAGATCTTTCCCGTCTCGATCGATCTTCGATCCGTGCTGACCGGCATGATCGACGTTCTCGAAATCGCGGTCGGCGAGACCTGCCGGGTGACGCTGTCGACGGCTGCGGATCTGCCGCCGGTCTATCTCGACCCCTCGCTCTTCGAACAGTCGGTGCTCAACCTCTGCCTGAACGCGGCGGCAGCCATGCCGAAGGGCGGGGAGATCACCATCTCGGCCACCCATGACGGTCCATCCGTCGTGGTCTCCGTGTCCGACGAGGGCGTCGGCATGACGCCGGAGGCGATCGACAAGGCCTTCGAGCCCTATTTCACGACCCGCATGAAGGGCGGCAGTGCCGGGCTCGGTCTTGCAACCGTCTATGGCTTCGTTCGCCAGTCCGGCGGAGATGCGGCCATCCAGTCGCGGCTGGGCGAGGGCACCCGGGTGACGCTCACTTTTCCCGATCGGCGGTCGGACGGTGTTTCGGGCTCGACGACGGCGTGAGCGGCCGGCCAAGCATGTCTGAAAAGCCGCGATCGCCGGCGGGGGTGATCGTCAGCGTCCTGCTGTTCGGTGTCCGCAGCACCCATTTGAGCTCAATCGTTCGAGCCAGCAGCGCCGAACCGAGCCGTCCCGCCATATGCGGCCGGCGCTCGCTCCAGTCGAGGCACATGCGGCAGACCGGACGCTTCGGCCGGTCGGTCGTCGCGAGGTCGATCCCGAAGTCGCAGAAGAAGCGATATCCCTCGTCCGAGAGAACGCCGACGCCCTCCGACCGGTGCAGAAGCCCCCGCTGCTCCAGCATGGCGGTGACTTCGACGGCGATGTGGCCGGCCATATGGTCGTAGCATGTCCGCGCCCGACGCATCGCTTCGTCGCGTGGCCCACGGCGCTTGGGGGAAGCGGTCAGCGGCATCTGCGAGAGCGCCATCAGGCCTTCCAGCGCCTGTGCGACGGAGGGGGAGGCAAGCCGGAAATAGCGATGGCGTCCGTGCCGCTCGGCCGCGAGGAGTCGTCCGTCGAGGAGCTTCGCCAGATGCCCGCTCGCCGTTTGCGGCGTGATGCCTGCATGAGATGCGAGCTCGCCCGCCGTCAACGCTTCGCCGCCGATCAGGGCGGCGAGCATGTTGGCACGTGCCGGGTCGCCCATGAGATGAGCTGCCTGAGCGATCATATTGCCGGTGGGAAGGTCTGTCATGGCCGCAGACTATCGGTTCGCCGCCCGCGTGTCAGGCGCGAATGCTTCGGCGATGGCCGAAGCGTCGGCGGCCGGAAACCTGTAAAGCTCTACCATATCGACATCAATGATCTGGACCGGACATGCCCGAACAACCGCCTCGCCTTGCCATAAGCCTTTTCATGCTCCTGGCTCTCGCCACCCTCTGGGGCGCGTCCTATACCTTCATCAAGATCGGCGTCGCCACGATCCCGCCCATCACGCTGATCGCCGCACGAACGATCATTGCCGGCGGTCTGCTTCTGCTCGTTCTTCGTCTGCGCGGGCTGAAGGTGCCGAGGGATCGACGCAATACACGCCGTTTCGTCATCCAAGCCGTCCTGAACTCCGTTCTGCCCTTCACGCTGGTTGCCTGGGGAGAGCAGCATGTCGATGCAGGACTGGCCGTCATCCTGAATTCGCTGACGCCCGTCTTCGCCTTCCTCATCAATGCCCTCATAACGCGTCATGAAGCGGTGACGGCACCGAAGCTGTTCGGCGTCGCCTTCGGGCTTCTCGGAATCTGCCTCGTGGTCGGCCCGTCCGTTCTTGGCGGATTCGGCACCGGCGTCATGGCGCAGCTCGCCATCATCCTCGCGGCTGTCGCCTATGGCGGAGCCGTAACCTTCGGCCGGACCTTTCGCGATCTCGACCCGATGATGCCGGCGGCTGGCTCCCTTATCTGGGGCGGCGTGATCCTCTTGCCTTTCAGTCTCCTCGTCGACCAGCCGTGGACGCTTGCCCCCGCCCCGTCATCGCTCGCAGCGCTTCTCGCCTTGTCCGTCTTCTCGACGGCGCTTGCCTTCGTGCTCTATTTCACGCTGCTGCAGAGGCTGGGCTCGGTCGGCACCACGGCACAGGCCTATCTGCGCGTGCCGATCGGCGTCGGTATCGGGGTTCTGTTTCTCGGCGAAACGCCCAGCCCGAATGCCCTGCTGGGCCTCGTCCTCGTGGTGGCAAGCGTCGTCGCGATGACGATGCCGGCCCGTCGCAGGTCCGCCCCATGAGAGAGCGACCCTTCCTGATCGGCGGCGCCGTGTCTGCGGAGCCTATTCCCAGTAGCCGTCATCGGCGAGCGTCGAAACGCGGGCCAGCACCTTGCCGCCATCGGTGAGGGGGGAGATGTTGGTATAGTCCTCGCAGAGCGTCATCACCCATATGTGCTGTTCGCCCGTGAGAGGATTGCTGATAACCCGGCTGTAGAGAGCCACGCCTTTCTCCGTTGCGCTCATCTGCATGGCCGGCGTAAACGTGAGCGGTGCATGAACTGGCGGACTGCACCGGCCGGCGGCAACCAGCTGCGCGGCAAGATCGCGCGCGGACTTGCCGGAGCGGGGATGGACCCAGTCCTCCCGGGCCCATTTCTCCCAGCGCGACAGTCCGAATTCCCGCGTCCAGAAGGTCTGCTCCATCTGCATGGCATCGCCAGGGCTCTTCCCGTCCGGCGCCCCGCGGGAATAGTGACTGGAGACGACCGAGACCAGCGCCCGCCCGGATGTGTAGCTGATCTTTTCGACGGACCAGGTGGTCAGGGCCCGGGAGTAGCGGAGCGCGCATGCGCCCATGTTGGCGGACGCCGCGCCTCTCTGCAGCTTGGTCTGGAACACGCCATAGCCCGTCGCCCCGAGCGCGGGAACGTCGGCCGGGCCGATGACCCAACCGCGGAAGAAGCGGCGCGAGGTCTCCCTGTTCGCCCCGCAGAGATCGCTCTCGAAGGAGGATAGCGACACTGGGCTGTAACTGCCCATAATGAACCCGTACGCGTCGTCATGCCACTGGATCGAGGCGCCGTTCCGCTCCAGGTCGTCGTCGCTGTCGGGGTCCGCCGCGCCGCAGGGAACCTGACGGAGCGTGGAGCTGATAATGCGCGTTTCGTTGAACCGGGAGACGGGAACGTTGATTTTCGACACCGGCCCCGCCGCGCAGCCGGAGGTGGCGGCGGGAAAATTCTGCAGCGTGTAGGGCGGGGTTTCGCCCGGTGCGATATCCCGGTGGCGCGGACAGCCCTTGTCACCGGGAACGCCGGAGACCGCCTGTCCGTCGGACCCCGTGCACACGTCCATCACCATGAAGTCGGCAATGGGGCCGAAGCCCTGGGCCTGTGCGGCGGTCGTGGAGGCCGCCAGGATGGCCATGGCGGCCGCAGCCGAGCGAAGCAGGAACGTCTTCATCGAAATCCTCAAGTCCTTACCCATTCCGCTTCGTCGCGGCCGGAGAAGGCTATCTCGGATTGCGGGAGGGATTATGGCCGAGGCCGTTCGCTAGGCGATTGCTGTCCTGCGCCTTACCCCGCGCTTCCGGCGCGCTATGTGCTCTCCATAACCAATGGAAAAGGCATGATGAAAAAACTCGCAATTATTCTGATTTCCCTCGTGACCGCGCTGACCAGCTTCGTGCCGGCACAGGCTTTCCCGGCCCGGCCCGCCGCGATATCGGCAGGTTCCGCAGCGCCGGGCACGACGGACGTTCAGCAGGTGCAATATCGGGAAGACAGGCGGATCATCCGCCGCCACAACCAGCGCAACGGCCATCGCTACAACGGCCGCTACGATCGTCGCGACCGCTACAGCGACCATCGCCGCTACGACCGCCGCGATGGCCGTCGTTACGACCGTCGTCATCGCAACAATGGCGCGATCATCGGCGGCCTTGCCGCAGGCGCCATCATCGGCGGCGCGATCGCCTCGCAGAACCGCAGCAGCTGTGCGTCGCGCTACCGGTCCTATCGTGCGTCGGACAATACATACCAGCCCAATTCCGGCCCGCGCCGCGTTTGCCGCTAAGGGTCTGAAGGCCCCGACAGCGTCTCACGGATAAGAAGGGCGCAGATCGAGAGATCTGCGCCCTTTTTGGTGTTACTTCGCCGCGCTGGCTTCGACGGAGATGTTCACGGCAACGTCGTCGGAGACGGCCGGAGCGAACATGCCAAGATTGAAGTCGGTACGCTTGACCGTGGTGGTGGCGTTGAAGCCGATCCACGGCTTGTTTTCCATCGGATGCTGGCCCTGCTGGTTGAGGACGGTATCGAGCACGACCGGCTTGGTCACGCCGTTCAGCGTCAGGTCGCCGGTGATCAGCGCGGTCTTCTCGCCCGTGACCTTGATAGAGGTCGATTTGAAGCTCACATTCGGTGCCTTGCCTTCCCCGCCGAAAAAGTCGGCGGACTGGAAGTGCTTGTTGCGGCCGGCGTCGCCGGTCTGGAGCGAGGAGATTGGGAATTCGACCGTGACGGTCGAGGTCTCGGGCTTGGCTTCATCGAAGTTGATCGTGCCGGTGATGCCGCTGAACATGCCGCTCGTGGTCGAGAAGCCCAGATGCTGGTAGGAGAAGACGACCTGGCTGTGGCCGGCATCGAAGGTGTAGGCCTTGGGCTCGGCATGAGCGGCGCCGGCGAGAAGCATTGCCGACGCGAACAGTGCATACGTGGTTCTGGAGATCATGATCTTGTCCTTCGTTCATGCCGCCTGCGGAATGCAGACGGGAATGGAGATGTGAGAAAGGGCCTTAGCGCTTCGCCTGCAGGGCGATATCGACCTCGACCGGAAAGCCGACCGTCTTCTCGTCCGCATAGGTTTCACCGATCTTGAAGTCGCGGCGGTCCAGCACCGTCTGGCCGGACATGTCCGCAACGCCGTCCTTGATCGTCATCGTGAACGGCAGGCGGACGGGAATTTCGATGCCCCTGAGGTTCAAGGTCCCGGCCGCGAGAAAGTTTTTGCCCTCCGGCTGGATCGTGGCGGTGAACCGGGCCTGCGGATGCTGTGCCGCATCCAGAAATCCGGGGCCCTTCACCTGATCGCTGACGCTGCCCAGCGTAACGCTTGCGGGGTTGATGAGGGCCTCGACATGACCTGTGCCCGTCGCCTCGTCGAAGGCGATGGAGGCCGTCCAGTCGGAGAAGGTGCCGGCAACAGGCGTTCCCATCTGCTTGACTTTGAAGCCGAGCGTGCCCTGGATCACCTGCCACTCGGATGTCGCGGCCTGGCGGGGTGTGGCCGGGGCCGGGGCGGTGCGAAGGCCGATTTGCGACGCGAAGGCCACGCCCGCAAAGGCCACGGCCGCCAGACCGAAGGTCACGGCGGGCGTCCAGCCAGCGCGCCCGGTCTCCGTTGCCTTGCCGGGGCTCGTCCCGCGCGTCATGCGCTGGAGAACCCCGTCGCGATCGATCAGGGCGTGCTTCAAAGCGCCCGCCACGTGCAGCGCGATGGCGAGACAGAGCGTCCAGGCGAACAGCTGATGCGTGGCCGCCAGGCGCTGCGCCAGCTCTTCCGACTTCGGCACAAGCGGCAGATCCTGGCCGAACGGCCAGAGGATCGGCGCATATCCCGTCGTCGCAGCATGCTCGATCCAGCCCGTCAGCGGAACGAGCAGCATCGAACCGTAGAGCATCCAGTGAACCGTCGCGGCCGCGAAAGTCTCAAGACGCCGCTCCGGATGGACGGGCGCCGGATGCCGCTGGACAAGCGTCCAGCAGATGCGGGCGAGTGCCAGCGTGAAGGCGAGAACACCAAGCGTCTTGTGGATCGAGAAATAGAGAACCTTGGCATCGACCGCCTCCATGGAGGATCGGTTCGCGATGAAGCCCATCGCGATGTTCAGGCCGATGACGAGGGCAGTCGCCCAATGAAAGAAGCGGGACACGCTTCCATAAGCCGTCGAACTGTTCTGCTGCACGCGGGCATCTCCGATGTCGTGCCCTGTCAGAGCATATCGTCCCTTACAAAAGAACCCGGGCGAATGCAGACATACTGTTCACCGTTTGCGAACAATCACGATAGATTGATCATTTTTTCAACGCGAAGCCTCTCGCAAATGCCGCTTGAACCTTGCGGTTGCCGACGCAGATAGTGACGGATGTGGCGATCATGCTCCGGAAAAAAATCGCGGGTGCCGGCGATTGTCCGTGTTGGTGGCTGTCATCCGCGTTTAAGGTTCGACGCCACAAAGCTTCGCTGAGGAGACGATGCCGATGACGACGATTTACGACGAACCGGAAGACTTTGCCACGAGCGCCCTGAAGGGCTACGCCGCCGTTTACGGTCGCTTCGTGCGCGCGGTGAAGGGTGGCGTCGTGAGGTCCACCCCGCGCGTTGCGGGTAAAGTCGCGGTCGTCGTCGGTGGTGGATCGGGGCATTATCCGGCCTTTGCCGGTTATGTCGGACCCGGTCTCGCGGATGCCGCCGTGGCCGGAGATGTCTTCGCGTCGCCCTCGACAGCCGCCGTCGCGCGGGTTTGCCGGCTGGCGGATCGGGGCGGCGGCGTTCTGCTCGGCTATGGAAACTATGCCGGCGACGTGTTGAATTTCGGCGCTGCGGCCGAGCGGCTTCGGGCCGAAGGTCTCGATGTCCGCGTGCTTCCGGTTACCGACGACGTGGCGAGCGGCCCGGCCGATAATCACCTGAGCCGTCGGGGGATTGCCGGCGATCTCATCGTCTTCAAGATTGCCGGCGCGGCCGCAGAGGAAGGCCGGTCGCTGGACGACGTCGAGGCCGTGGCGAAGCATGCCAATGCCTGCACGGTCTCCTTCGGCGTCGCGTTTGCCGGCTGCACCCTACCGGGGTCGGCCGAGCCGTTGTTCACGGTTCCCAAGGGGCAGATGGCGCTCGGCCTCGGCATTCACGGCGAGCCGGGGATCAGCGAGACCGCGATCCTTCCGGCAGCGGCGCTTGCCGACCTCCTGACACACCGTCTGCTGGCGGAGCGCCCGGCCGATTGTACGCGGGTTGCCGCCGTCCTGAACGGCCTCGGCGCCACCAAATACGAGGAACTCTTCGTCCTCTGGCCGCAGGTCGCGACGCGTTTGGCCGCAGCGGGCCTCAAGGTCGTGCGTCCGGAGGTCGGCGAGTTCGTGACGAGCCTCGATATGCGCGGCTGCTCGCTCAGCCTGCTGTGGCTGGATGCCGATCTCGAACGCCTCTGGTGCGCGCCCTGCGAAACGGCTGTGCTGGTCCGGCGCGACGAACCCGACCTTGCGGAACCGATCCCCGAGGAGACGGCGGAAACGCCGACCTTCCCGGCAGCCTCCGATGCCGCACGTGAGACCGGCCGCTGCATCGCCGGCATCATCACCAGGCTCGCCGAGGTGCTTCACGATGCGGAGGCGGAACTTGGTCGGATCGACGCGCAGGCAGGCGACGGCGACCACGGACAGGGCATGACCCGCGGGGCCACGGCCGCCCGTGTCGCCGCGGATGAAGCCGTTGCTGCCGGGGCTGGCGCCCGCAGCGTTCTTGCGGCCGCAGCCGATGCCTGGGCGGACCGCGCAGGCGGCACCTCGGGCGTGATCTGGGGCGTGCTGCTCCGCGCCTGGAGCACGACGCTTTCCGACAGCGCGGCAAGGGATGGTGCAGCCATCGTGGCCGGCGCGCGGCTGGCGCTCGACGGCGTCACGCGGCTCGGCGGCGCGAAGGTCGGCGACAAGACGCTGGTCGATGCGCTCGTACCTTTCGTCGAGACGCTGGAGACGGCGTTTGCGGAAACGCACTCGTTGAAGGCAGCCTGGACTCGCGCCGCCACAGCCGCGACCGTGGCCGCCGAAGCGACCCGTGCCCTCACGCCCCGCCTCGGTCGCGCGCGGCCGCTCGCCGAACGCAGCATCGGCCACCGCGATGCCGGTGCCGTGTCGCTGGCGCTCTGCGCGGAAACCGTGGTTGCGATGCTGGGAGATTAACGGGACGAGACCGCTTGCGCGTCGCAGCTCCGCGACGTCAAGCCTCTTGGGCCACCCCGAGCATCTCCATCGCGGGCGCCCGCGGCTGGCGTTTCGCCACATCCCGCACGTGGCTCGGCGGGCTGCCGGTAATGCGTTTGAAGGCGCGGCTGAAGGAGGCTTCGGACTCGTAGCCGAGCCGTTCCGCCACCGCTGCGACCCGCTGGCCTTCGCCGAGCCATTGGTGGGCCTGATGCATCCGCATGCGGGCGACGTAACGGCCAGGCGTCTCGCCGACCACGTCCGCGAAGCGCTGGGCAAAGCCTGACCGAGAGGCGCCCATATGGCGGGCGAGTTCGTCGACGCTCCAGTCGTGAGCGGGATCCAGGTGGATCGCCGCCAGCACGCGGCCGATCTCGGGATTGCGCAAGGCCGCCAGCCAGCCGGTGGAATCGCCGCAGCCATGCTCCACCCAGGTACGGATCAGCGTTGCCGTCAGCACGTCGGCGAGACGCGAGAGAATGCCGCCGGCACCGACGCGGTTCATCTCGACCTCGCGCTGCATGGCGTCGAGCAGCGGCCGGATGGACGGCTCGCTGGCGGCGAGGTCGCCGGCGCGCATCACATCCGGCATCAGTTGCAGCAGGGGATGCAGCGCATCGACATTGAACCGCATCAGGGCGTAGAAGAGGACGTTGCCACTGTTCGCGCCGCGGCATTCCAGCTCGACGATGCCGTCGCAGAGCGGCTTGCGCGGCAAGGCAGCGAGCGGGGTGGCCGGCACGTCCGGTCCGCTGGCGATGATATGGGCATCGCCGCGCGGCAGAAGCAGGGCGTCGCCCGGATGCAGTTCGCTCCAGGCGCCGGAAGGGCTTTGAAAGAAGGCGGAGCCGGCTGCGAGGAAGTGGAACTGCGCCGCCTCCTGTTTCGGAAAGGCCGTCGCCCAGGGCGCCGTCGGCTGGCAGCGGCTGTAATCCACACCATCGAGGCGCAGTCCTTTGAGCATTTCCGTCAGCGGATCGTTCACGGTGCCGACTCCCGATTTGGACGAATGGTCATACGATATGGATTTTCTAGCATAGATTCTCCAGCCTGTCGCGCCTAACCATAGGCACAGATCGTATTGGAGAACCTGCTTATGAACACGCTCATCGACGACGACGTCGCCCAGGTGCCCGCACCCGACGACGTCAAAACGGCGGCCTGGGCCGGTGTCGCATCGCTGTCTCTCGGCGTTTTCGCGCTGGTGACGGCCGAGTTCCTGCCGGCAAGCCTGCTGACGCCCATGTCGCAGGATCTCGGCGTCAGTGTCGGCGCGGCCGGACAATCCGTGACGATGACGGCCATCGTCGGGGCCATCGCCGGCCCCGCCGTCGTGATCGGAACCAGCCGGTGGGACCGTCGCGCGACGCTTCTGGTGCTGACGGCCCTTCTCGTCGTGTCGAGCCTCATGGCCGCCTTTGCCAGCGGTCTTCCCATGCTGCTTCTGTCCCGCGCGCTGCTCGGCGTCGGCCTCGGCGGCTTCTGGGCCATGTCGCTGGCGCTCGCCATGCGGCTCGTCCCCGGCCGCCTCATGCCGCGCGCCATGGCAATCATCATGACGGGCGTCTCGCTCGCCACCGTCTGCGCCGCCCCCCTCGGCGCCTGGATCGGCGAGGCCTATGGCTGGCGCACGGCATTCGGTATCGCCGCCGCCCTCGGCATCGTCGCCTTCGTCATGCAGGCCACGAGCCTTCCAGCCATGCCGTCAAAGGGGGCCGCGGGGCTCTCGACGCTGCTCGGCGTCCTGCGCCGGCCGGCCATCCGCGTCGGTCTTCTGACCGTGCTTCTCGTGGTCGCCGGTCACTTCGCCGGGTTCACCTTCATCCGCTATTATCTCGAAACCGTGCCCGGCTTCGGCGTGGAGGCCCTCTCGGGCATCCTGCTCGCCTATGGCATCGGCGGCTTCCTCGGCAATATCTTCGGTGGCTTCGTCTCTGAGCGCAACACGTCGCTCTCGATCGCTCTTGCCGCCGGCGGCGTCGCCGCGACGGCGCTGGTTCTGGCGCTCCTCGGGGCGTCTCCGGCGATCGCAGCCGTCACCACCGCGCTCTGGGGCTTTGCCTTCGGTGCCCTGCCGGTCAGTGTCCAGAGCTATGTGACGCGTGCCGCCGGCGACGAGGCCGAAAGTGCGGGCGCGCTGATGCTCAGCACGTTCCAGATCGCGATTTCGAGCGGTGCCGTGCTCGGCGGACTGCTTGTCGACACCCACGGCGCGGCTGCGGTCTTCGGGTTCACCAGCATTTCCGCCCTTCTCGGCGTGGTCGTCATCGTCTTCGCCGGGCGGGCCCGCCTCCAGCCGGCCTGATCCGAACCGGGAACCGAACGGCGGCCGCACGGCCGCCGTTCGCATGTCGGTGCCACGCCGATCGCCTGGAAAAACCGCTTCGCTCCCGTCGCGGGCGGTGGCATAAATCCCCCATCATCCCGGCACGCGAAAGGCAGACACCATGACTGACAAGATCGCCATCATCACTGCCGGTGGAAGCGGCATGGGCGCGGATGCCGCCCGAAGGCTTTCCGCCGACGGCTTCAAGGTCGCGATCCTCTCGTCGTCCGGCAAGGGCGAGGCGCTGGCGGAAGAGCTCGGCGGTCTGGGCGTGACCGGCTCCAACCAGTCGAACGAGGATCTCAAGACATTGGTCGATCGGACGATGGAGCGCTGGGGCCGCATTGACGTCCTCGTCAACAGCGCCGGCCACGGACCCCGCGCGCCCGTCGCCGACATCACCGACGAGGACTGGGTGCGCGGCATGGACGTCTATTTCATGAACGTGGTGCGCCCGGTGCGTCTGGTCGCGCCGATCATGCGCGCACAGAAATCCGGCGTCATCATCAATATTTCGAGCTTCAGCGCCGTCGAGCCCGACCCGGTCTTCCCGACCTCGTCCGTCTTCCGCGCGGGCCTTGCCGCCTATACCAAGCTGTTTGCCGACCAGTTCGCCGCCGACAACGTGCGGATGAACAACGTCCTCCCGGGCTTCATCGACAGCCTGCCGGAGAAGGAAGCGTTTCGCGATCGCGTTCCCATGGGCCGCTATGGCAAAAGCGAGGAGATCTCGGCCACGGTCTCGTTCCTGGCCTCAGCTGGCGCGGGCTACATCACCGGGCAGAGCATCCGTGTGGATGGCGGCATTACGCGGTCGCTCTGAGGCGCGCTACCACATCGTCCGGGCGGCGCGGTCCGCCCATTCGCGATCGTAGGTTTCTTTATCGAAGCTCGCCTTTGCCTGCTTCAACAGTTCCCCGGCCGTCGGCAGGGTGGCAGGGTCTTGAAAGCGGGCGGGGTTCCAGAGTTCGGAGCGGATGAGCGCCCGGGCGCACTGGAAATAGACCTCGTGGATCTCGACCACGATAACGCTCCGCGGATGCTTGCCGTCCATCTCGAAGCTTTCGAGAAGGTCGGGCTCGATCGACACGGTGGCCGAGCCGTTGATCCGCATCGTCGTGTTAGAGCCCGGGACGAGCAGCATGAGGGCAACCCGCGGATCGCGAACGATATTTCGCAGCGAATCGATGCGGTTGTTGCCGCGCCAGTCCGGCAGGAGCACGGTCTTTTCGTCGCGCACGCGAACGACGCTTTCCGCATCGCCGCGCGGCGAGCAATCCATGCCCTCCGGCCCGATGGTCGCAAGCGCCAGGAACGGCGAAGCCTCGATCATCGCCCGGTATCCCGGCGTCAGGGCCGAGGTGACTTTCGCCGTGGAGGCCTCCGAGACGCCGTCATAAATGTCGGCAAGCTGCTCGATCGTACGGATGGTCGTCATTTTCTCTCCCCCTGTCCCGTCGCTGATCGTCTATCACCGTTTTATGACAGTTTTCAGCCCGTCGGAACCGGCGATCATGCCTCAGCCGCGTCGTCGATCTGCGGCCAGCGCTCCAGCGCCGTCATGCCGGTTTCGGTCAGGCGGTAGACACCGCGTTCGACGCGTTCGAACCAGCCATAGACATTGTCCTGCAAGATCGCAGCCGCCTTGGGTGCCTTCGGCCGCATCTCGACCGGGCGCACCCGGCCGGCCCTAATCGCGGCGGCGCAGAGAAGCGCCTGCTGGCGGTAGGCGGTCATGATCGGCGCGCGCGCGCCACCACCGGCGGTCGGGTCGCCTTGGCGCGCGCGATGTTCCTTGACGAGGCGCGCCCGGCGCTTCGGGTTTGTGCGCGGCATGGGCGAGACGGCGCTGACGATGATGCTGACGGCGCCGGTATCCGCAACGCCGAGCATGCCGATGCCGAGCCTGCGGCAGAGATCGCGATAGCGCTTGTCCGCCTCGCGCCCGCGTCCTTTCGCGGACACCCGCGCGGCGATCCAGACCTCGTCGCAGAGGCTCGCCCGGTCCACCGCCTGCAGGATCAGTTCCAGATTGAAGGTCAGCTTTAGCTCGCAGACGACGACGATGTCGGGCTCGCCCGCGCGCACGCCGACGAGATCGCAGCTCGCGACCTCGCCTTTGACCTCGAAGCCGAAGCCTTCCAGAAATGTCTTTACGGGCAGATAGAGAGTGGTTTCCACGAGCGCTTCCGGTGCAACGGCCGGCTTCTACCGCAGTTCGCCCGCCGGAGCGACCCCCGGAATGCGCGCGCTACGACTGCGTCAGCGTCAGCGGATATCGCTCGGGGTGGTGGATGAGCGTCGTCATGTTGATCGGCCGGTTGCGACGATCGAACACGATCTGGTCGACGGTGAGCACGGCGGCCGGGTTGGCAAGTTCCAGACGTTCGGCCTCCCACGGTGTGGCGATGCGGGCGCTGAGCGTCGTATGGCCGCGGCCGGGCTGGATGTGGTAGCGATCGCGCAGCTCGGCATAGAGCGAGCGGTTGGCGCCGGTCCAGTCGAGATCGGCCAGTCCCGGCACCTGGGCTGCCGGCAGCCAGTCCGTCTGGATGGCGACGGGCACGCCATCGATCATCCGGATCCGCTTGAGGATGACCACTTCGGCACCTTCCGGGAGAAACAGGGGCCGGGTGATGTCGGCGGCCGGTCTGTAGGCCTGCACCTCCACCAGCATGCTGCCCGGCTGACGGTTGGTGGAAAGGGCGGTCGCCGTGAAGCTTTCCAGCACCTGCAACTCGTAGCCGCGCGGGCGCAGCGTCACGTACAGGCCCTTGCCCGGTTGGCTTTTCACCATGCCCTGACGGATCAGATCCTGGATCGCGTGGCGCACCGTGATGCGGCTGACGCCGAAGGATTCGACGAGCTTGCGCTCGGAGGGCAGCTTTCCGTTGTGCGGCAGGCGCCCGTCCTCGATGGCGCGTAGCAGCGCCTCCTTCACCTGCTGGTGAAGCGGTCGCGGATCGTCGTGACGCACCACGGTGGCGAGCGGCGCGTCGGCTGGCGCGTTGCGGTTCCCGTCCACCAAAATGTCTGCTGCCGCACCGTCGCCCAACCGGATTCCCTTCCTGCTCGCGCCATCATTACAGATCTTGTCATAAGCCTGAAATATAAAATTAAAGGGTGATTGACATAACTGGTCATATCCAGTCCAATCGTTAGCAGCGGCCGACAAAAATCAATACGAAGACGCCGTCAGAGGAAAAAATCGAACAGGGGAACGACCGTCATGTTCAATCGAAAGCTTGCCTTCAGCCTTCCGCTTCTCACCCTTCTGGGCGCCGGCGCGGCACACGCCGAAACCGTGTCGGTCTTCTGCGCATCGACCGAGTTCGAGCTCTGCACCAAGGCCGCCGCCGCCTGGAAGGAGAAGACCGGGAACGAGGCGAAGATCAACAAGATGCCGGCGCTTCTGGATGACGCGATCCCGCTCTACCAGCAGCTGCTCGCCGCCAAATCCACCGATGTCGATGTGCTTTTCCTCGACGTCATCTGGCTCGGCATGTTCAAGAACAACCTGCTCGACATCTCCACGCTCGTGCCCAAGGCCGATCAGGACCAGCATTTCGCTTCCACGCTGAACGCCGCCAAGCTCGACGGCAAGCTGGTGGCCATGCCGGCCTATATGGACGTCGGCCTGATGTTCTACCGGAAGGATCTTCTCGAGAAATACGGCAAGCCCGCGCCCAAGACCTGGGAAGAGCTGACGGCGACCGCCAAGGAGATCCAGGACAAGGAACGCGCCGACGGCAAGGCCGACATGTGGGGCTATGCCTGGCAGGCCAAGAGCTTCGAAGGCCTGACCTGCGACGCGATCGAGCTGATCAGCTCCAGCGGCGGCGGCAACATCATTTCCGACGACGGCAAGGTGACGATCGACAATCCCGCAGCCGCCGGCGCTCTGACGCTCGCGAAAAGCTGGATCGGCACGATCAGCCCCGAAGGCGTGCTCAACTACGACGAGGAAGCCTCGCGCGCCGTCTTCGAGTCCGGCAATGCCGTCTTCCACCGCAACTGGCCCTATGTCTGGGGCACGTCGCAGACCAAGGGCAGCGCCGTCATCGACAAGGTCGGTATGATGCCGCTTCCGGTCGGCAAGGCCGGCGAGAAATCGTCCGGCTGCCTCGGCCCGATGTATTACGGCGTCTCCAAGTTCTCGACCAAGCCGGATGTCGCGGCGAACTTCGTCGACTTCATCACGGGGCCGGAGATGCAGAAGATGCGCGCCATCGATGCCGCCTTCAACCCGTCCATCACGGCCCTCTATACCGATCCCGACGTGCTGGCGAAGATCCCCTTCCTCAAGGACAACCAGCAGGCCTTTGCCGACAGCGCCAGCCGCCCGTCCGGCTACACCGGCACCAGCTACAACCGCGTGTCGCAGGCCTTCTACCGCAGCGTTCACGACATGCTGTCGGGCAGCAAGGAGGTCGAGAGCGGCCTCAAGGATCTGGCCGCCCGGCTGGAGAAGCTGAAAGAAAGTCGCTGAGCCCTCCCAAGGCTGTCCGCCGTTTCCGTCCCCTGAAGGGCCGGAAACGGCGGCGCGATGTGGCTTCGAGCGTTCTCTTGTCTCATCCTACCCTTTCCGCATGACCACGCACCGGCCGCGCCGCAGGTGCGGCGGCGTTCTCTTGTCTTCCTGATCGGATCTGCCATGGCATCCATCGCCCTTTCCTCCGTCACCAAAGCGTACGGCACGCACACCGTCATCCGCGGCGTCGATCTCGAGATCGCGGACGGCGAGTTCGTGGTGTTCGTCGGCCCCTCGGGCTGCGGAAAATCGACCCTGCTGCGCATCGTCGCCGGCCTCGTTCCCGCCACCAGCGGTCAGGTGCTCATCGATGGCGAAGAGGTGACGGATGTGCCCGCCTCCAAGCGCGGCGTCGCTTTCGTCTTCCAGTCCTATGCGCTCTATCCCCATATGAGTGTCGAACGGAACATCGGCTTCGCACTGGAAACCATGCGCCTCGGCAAGGACGCCATCCGCCGCAAGGTCGAGACGGTCGCCCGCATGCTGAAGGTCGATCACCTGCTCGCCCGGCGGCCGCGCGAACTCTCCGGCGGCCAGCGCCAGCGCGTGGCGATCGGCCGGGCGCTCGTGCGCGAGCCGGAGATCTTCCTCTTCGACGAGCCCCTTTCCAATCTCGATTCCGATCTGCGCATGGAAATGCGCATCGAAATCGCGCGGCTGCACGAGGACATCAAGACGACGATGGTCTACGTGACCCACGACCAGGCGGAGGCAATGACGCTGGCCGACCGGATCGTCGTGCTCAACCAGGGCTCCATCGAGCAGGTCGGCACGCCGCTGGAACTCTACCAGTCGCCGGTCAACCGCTTCGTCGCGGGCTTCATCGGCAGTCCCCGGATGAACTTCGCCAATCTCGCAGCAGGCTCGGAGACAAACGGGTTCGCCCTGCCGGCCGGGCTTCTCGCCGATGGCAGTCCGCCCGCGTCCATCGGCGTTCGGCCCGAAGCACTGACGATCGTTGCGGCAGGCGCCGGCCGGATGGATGGCATTCTGGAGCGCGTCGAGGACCTCGGCCACGAGCATTTCGCCTATATCCGGCTCGCCGACGAGACGATCTGGGTCGTGCGCGTCGCCGGCCGTCCGCCGGCCGAGCGGCGCAACCAGCCTGTCGGGCTTTCCTTTGCGGATGCCGATATCTTCGTCTTCGATGGCGAGGGCCAGCGGATCGCCCACCGGTCTTCGAGCCTGTTGCCCGAAGCTGTTCCAGCCGAGGGGAGGGTGCTCCATGAGCGCTAAACTCGCCCGCCGGGAGCACAGGACGGCGTGGCTGTTCCTGACGCCGCTGGTTGTCGTCATGCTGATGGTCGCGGTCTGGCCGCTCGGTCGCACCTTCTTCTTCAGCTTCACGGATGCCTATCTCGACGACCCCACCGTGTACGGCATGGTCGGCATCTCTAATTTCATCGAGGTCATCAACGATCCCGCCTGGTGGTGGGCGGTGCGCAATACGCTGACCTTTGCCGTCATCTCCGTGGCGATCGAGACGCTGCTCGGTCTCGGCATCGCCCTGCTGCTCAACGAAGCGATTCCCGGGCGCGGACTGCTGCGTGCGGCGATCCTCGTTCCCTGGGCGATCCCCGTCGTCGTCGCCACGAAGATCTGGGAGTGGATGCTGAACGACCAGTTCGGCGTCTTCAATCGCATCCTGATCTCCCTCGGGCTGATCGACCACGGCATCGCCTGGACGGCCAGCAGTTCGCTGATCATGGGCGTGGTGATCTTCATCGACGTCTGGATGACGACGCCCTTCATGGTGCTCCTGATCCTCGCCGGCCTCCAGACCATCCCCGGCGAGATGATGGAGGCGGCCGAGGTCGACGGCATCCCCGCATGGAAACGGTTCTGGTCGATCACGCTGCCCTTGCTGAAACCGGCCATCGGCGTTGCCGTGCTCTTCCGGTCGCTCGATGCGATCCGCATGTTCGACCTCGCCTATGTGCTCGCCGCCAGCAACCAGAACGTCATGACGGTCTCGATCTACGCGCGGGACCGGTTGATCAGCTTTCAGGAACTGGGCGTCGGTTCGGCGGCCTCCACATGGGTGTTCCTGTTGGTCGCTCTGGTCGCCATCATCCTCATCGGCGCGCTGCGCCTCGATCGGTCGGCGGGAGAATGATCATGGCCACGACGGCTTCCCCCACCGCACCCCTTCGCATCAAGCGCCGGTCGTCGGCGCATTACCGGCTGCGTCGCCGGGTCCGCAAGGGTGCTCTGGGCGTGCTCATCCTTCTCGTGCTCGCCTACACGCTGTTTCCCTATTACTGGGCGATCGTCTCCTCGACCAAGCAGGGGGCGGAACTCTACACGACCGCTTTCCTGCCGGCACTGAACTTCAGCTACTACCGTCAGCTGTTCGACAACCCGGTGTTCATGGGTTCGCTGCTCAATTCGGTCTTCGTGGCAACGGGCACGACGGTCGTATCGCTCGCGCTCGGCATCGTCTCGGCCTACGCTCTCGGACGTCTGGAGTTTCCGCAGAAGCGGCTCGTCCTCATGGCGATCCTGATGATCTCGATCTTTCCGCAAGTCGCGGTCCTCTCCGGCATGTTCGAGCTCATCAACGCGCTCGGCCTCTACAATCGCCCGAGTGCGCTGATCGTCACCTACCTGCTCTCCACCGTTCCCTTCACCACCTGGATCCTCACGACCTTCATTCGCGAGTTTCCGCGGGAACTGGAGGAGGCGGCGCTGATCGACGGGTGCTCGCATTTCCGGATTCTGACCCGGATCCTGCTGCCGCTGATGGGGCCGTCTCTGGCCAGCACCGGTATTCTCGCCTTCATTCTCGCCTGGAACGAGTTCCTGTTCGCGCTCACTTTCATGCTGACGGACGAGAACAAGACCGTTCCGGTCGCGATCGGCCTCATCGGGGGCACGACGCGCTATGAATATCCGTTCGGCCAGATCATGGCCGCTTCGGTCACTGTTACACTGCCGCTGATCATCGTCGTTCTGATCTTCCAGCGGCGCATCGTGGCCGGTCTCACCGCCGGCGCGGTCAAGGGATAGGGAAATTCTGCCATGGATATGCTCGTCAACCTCTACGACCTCAAGCCGGATGCGGCACTGGATGAAAAGGTGGCCACCGAAGGCGTCGTCATCCGCCGCGCCCTGCCGCCGGAGCTGCATACGATTGCGGCCTGGATCGGCCCGCGCTTTGGTCAGGGCTGGGTCAGCGAGGCGACCGTGGCGATGATGCGCCAGCCGGTGTCGCTGCTCGTCGCCGTCAAGCAAGGCGAGGTCGTTGGCTTTGCCTGCTACGACGCGACCGCGCGCGGTTTCTTCGGGCCGACCGGTGTGGACGAGGCCATGCGCGGCAAGGGCATCGGTCATGCGCTGCTTCTGAAGACGTTGCTGGCGATGTACGACCAGGGGTACGGCTATGGCGTCATCGGCGGCGCGGGACCGACCGGTTTCTACAAGCGTGCCGTCGGCGCCGTCGTGATTGCCGGTTCGGAGGAGGGCATCTACAAGGGCATGCTCACAGCGGCCCACGCGACAGGCATCGACTATAGCTAAACAGGCGCTTTTCCTGCGCGCACCGATCGAATATCCCTTAAATCGATTAGTGTAAGAGTAAGTTTACCTAACTTCTGGACCCGCCGTTAACAGCCCTCGGCCATCATGCGCTCCGAAACCGGAGATCCACCATGATATCCAGACGCATGCTCGCAGCGCTCCTTCTGACGCTCGTCTCCGCCAGTCCGACGCTGGCGGAGGATCCCGTCCTTCGGATCGGCACGGAGGGGGCGTATCCCCCGTTCAACTTCATCAACGAAAAGGGCGAACTCGCCGGCTTCGACGTCGATATCGCCAAGGCACTCTGCAAGGAGATGCAGCGGACCTGCACCTTCGTCGTCACGCCCTGGGCGGAGATCATCGAGGGTTTGGAGCAGAACAAATACGACCTCATGGTCTCCAGCATGGCCTTCACCGAGGAGCGGGCAAAGCGCATCGCCTATTCCGATCCCTACTACCGGTCGCATGCCGTGTTCATCGGCGATGCGAAGAAGTATCAGGACATCAGCCCCGAGGGCCTTGCCGGCGCGCGCATCACGGCGGGCAAGGGGACGATGCAATCGCAATATCTGTCCAAGGTCTATGCCAAGAGCACGCTCGTCTTTGGCGAGGACCAGCCCGAAGCCCAGTCATTTCTCGAGCAGGGCAAGGCAGATCTGATGCTTGGCGATGCGATCGAACTGATGAGCTTTCTCGAAAGCGCCGAAGGGTCCGCGTTCGAGTTCATCGGTGATCCCGTCACCAACGATTTTCTCCAGAGCACGGCGCATGTGACGGCGCGCAAGAGCGATACGGCACTGCTGGACCAGGTCAACGCGGCCATCAAGAAAACACGTCTCGACGGCAGCTACGAGCGGATAAACGACGTCTACTTCCCCTTCAGTATCTATTGATCCATGACCTTTCTGCGCAAACCCCGGCATGGCATTTCGATGCGGATCGTCGGCAGGGTCGCCCTGCTGCTGGTCTGCCTTTATGCCGGGATTGCCGCAACCTATTCCGTGCGGTTTCTGAACGGGATCGAACGGGACGCGCAGACGGCCCGCGACGAGCAGATCCCGCTCATCCTGTCCCAGAACCGGAACGCCCTGAAGATCGAACGGGCCGCATCGCTCATCCGCTCGGTCTACCTCGCCCATGATCGCAAGATCGAGCGGCAGATCCAGCTGCAGCTGCAAACGCTCTGCCAGAGTTTCACGCTCGACGAAAACCAGACGCTGATCGCCGGCGCGCGTGATATCGCCGCCTCCGTCAAGGTGATCGTGTCGACCCGCGAGGCCGCGCGGAAGCTGCGCGATCTGGGCGATGCCGAGATGACGGCGGAGACCGCAACGCAGATAAAGAACACGGACGCGGCGAGTGCCGAGGCCTATCAGCATGCCATCCGCACGGCGGACCGTCTGAGCGAGACGCTGGCGACGGACGCTGTGGCGCTGGCCGACAGCATGGCCTCCACTATCGGCAGTGCCGCGCGCGAGGTCAAGCTCGGCTGGACGCTGATCCTCACGCTGCCGGTGGTGTTTCTTGTCGTGACGCTGTGGGTCGTCAGCCGCCATGTCATGGCGCCGATCGGCGCGGCGGTGGCGCGGCTCGAAGCGATCGGCAGCGGCAATGCCGAGGGCGACGCACCGCGGACGCCGGTCTTCCATGAACTCGCAACCATCGCCGGCGCGGTCGAAGCCTATGGCGCGCTGTCGAGCGATCTCTCCCGCACCAACACGCTCCTGAAGATCCTCTCCGACCGCGACGGACTGACGGGCCTCGCCAACCGCCGCTCGCTGCAGGCTGTTCTGGATGCCGCGTTTCAGGCCGCGACCTCCGGCGGTCCGGATGTCGGCGTGATGATGATCGATCTCGACCACTTCAAGGCGATCAATGATACCTATGGCCATCATGCCGGCGATGCCTGCCTCGTGGCCGTGGCTGCCGCCTTGCAGCGGTTCGAGGAGGAAGACGGGGTTCGCGTCGGCCGCTATGGCGGGGAAGAATTCGTGGCCGTCCTGTCCGGGCAGGATCGAGCGGCTCTTGCCGGGATCGCCGAGCGCATCCGCGCTGAGATCATGGCGCTGGATGTGCGCAGCGAGGAGGGCGGGCGGATCGCGCTGACCACGAGTATCGGCGTGTCCCACATGGCCGGACGGCCTCTCGATGGCGTCCATCGCCTGGTCTCCGAGGCAGATGCTGCGCTCTATCAGGCCAAGCGCGAAGGGCGAAACCGCGTCGGCTTCGCCGATCTTGCCGGACCCCAGGATATCCCGAAACGAAACAGGCAGGCCTGAGCCTGCCTGTGCAATGTCTCAGCGGACTTAAAGCTCAGCGCGTGCGGCCGTAGAGCCAGGCCAGTCCGGCAACGATGGCGGCGGCGGCAAGCGGCTTCTCGCGGATGCGGCCTTCGATGTCGGCCAGATAGCCGTCGAGCGAGCCCTTGACGTCGGACGACGCGGACGGGCGGCTACGGAAGCGGCTTTTGCCGGTGTCACCCGTGGTGGACGAAACGGCAACAGGATCCGAAGCGGGGAACGTATCCTCCAGCGCCTTATCGAGATCGCTTTCCGTGCCGCGACGCTCGCGGTCACCCTGCTCGTTCTGCAAAGACCGTACAGCCGGGGAAATAGTGTTCTCGTTTGCCATGGTCACTCCTTCGGTTCGATATGCGCGTTAACGGCCAGTTGCGGGCGAAGTTCCAAGCCGCGGGCGGTATCCCGACAGTGCCTCTGCGTCAGCTGCCGGCACGGTCTGCGCGCGGTATCGCCGCCGCTGTCTGCATCGTGGCGCGGGGCAGGGCGAGACGGACCATCAGGCCACCTTCCGGGCGGTTGGCAAGGACGATGCCGCCGCCGTAGAGTTCGGCGACCTCGCGCGCGATCGTCAGCCCGAACCCGTCGCCCTGAACGGTCTCGTCCATGCGGGTTCCGGGCAGGAACGCGTTGGCGATCCGGTCCTCGGCGATCCCCGGCCCGTCATCCTCGATGCCGATAACGACCGTGCGGCCTTCGACGGCTGCCGCAATGCCGACGGCGGTGCGGGCCCATTTGCAGGCATTGTCGATCAGGTTGCCGAGAATTTCATCAAGATCGTCGGCCGCGCAGGCGACCGCGATGTCGGCGGGGACGGTGCAGTCGATGGCCAACCCCCGGTCCGCATGGATGCGCGAAAGGATCTGCACGAGATCGGCAAGGCTTCCATGAAGGCCGGTCGCGGCCCCCATGCCCGCGCCGGACATCGTCTTGCGGGCCCGCGCAAGATGATGGCCAATACGCTCGTCGATCCGCTCCACCAGCCGGCGCATCTCGCCGTCCGGATCGTTGCGATCGTCGAGCGCGAGCGACAGGCTCGCCACCGGCGTCTTCAGGCCGTGGGCGAGGTTGGCGAAGTGAAACCGGGTGTCGGCAAGGCGCTGGACGTTCGTGGCGATGAGCCGGTTGATCTCGCCTGCCACCGGTCGCAGCTCTTCGGCCTGGGCGTCGGGCAGCGTTTCGCGCGAGCCTTCCGCGACGTCGGCGATATCCCGCGTGAGCGTCTTCAAGGGGCGCAGACCGTAGCGCACCTGCAGCAGAGTGCCGAGCACGAGGCTGATCCCGAGAACCACCATGGCCGGCACCAGCCAGAGAAGGGCTCGCCGCGCCGGGTCGTTCAGTGCCGCCTGCGGCGCCGTCGCAGAGATTTCGAGCGTCCGGTCGCCGATGCGGGTCTCGACCGTGCGGATGTGCAGATCCCTGCCGCCGTCGTCGGCAGCCTCGGCCCGCGTCTGCGGATCGCCCGCGCCGGGCCGATGCCGGCCGGGCATCGGGCGCGGCGGGCTGTCGATCGTGCGGCGGCCGAGGGACAAGGAGGTGATCGGCGCGCCGTCTCCCGTCACCTGCCAGTACCAGCCGGAGCCGATGCGGTCGAACGGCGGGCCATCGAGCGCGGCGCCGAGCGCCAGCGAACCATCCGGATGGACCACCAGCGTGCCGCGGAGCGCGTCGATCTGGGTGTCGAGCCGCTGATCGATCTGCTCGCGCACGACGCCGGCCACGATCAGCCAGAGAATGACGGCGGCGACGATCACGGCGGCCGTGACGAACAGCGTCGAGAAGATCAGGAGCCGGGCGGAGATGGTCGATCGCGACGGGAGGGACGGGAGCTTCACGGCGCGGCCGTCAGCATGTAGCCCCGACCGCGAACGGTCTCGATTCGCTCCGCGCCGATCTTGCGGCGCAGCCGTGCGATGATGACCTCGATCGAGTTGGAATCGACCTCCGCGTCGCCCTCATAGACCCGCTCGATCAGCTCGCGACGATCGACGATCACCTCCCTGCGCAGGATCAGACAGGAGAGCACGCGCCATTCGAGCGCCGTCAGCTTCAGCGGCAGACCCTCCAGCTCGAAGGTGCCAAGCTGCGCGTCGAACACCAGCGGTCCGCAGGTGACCAGCGACGACGCATGGCCCGTTGCGCGGCGCACGAGCGCGCGCAGGCGCAGGACGAGTTCCTCCACCTTGAACGGCTTGGTCATGAAGTCGTCCGCACCCGCCTTGAAGCCGGCGACCTTGTCCGGCCACCCGTCGCGCGCCGTCAGGATCATCACCGGAAAGAGCCGATCCGCCTCCCGCCAGGCCTTGAGCACGGAAATGCCGTCCTTGCGGGGCAGACCGAGATCGAGCACGGCGACGTCGAAGATCTCGGTGAGGCCGGCATGTTCCGCATCCTCCCCATTGGCGGCGATGTCGACGACGAAGCTTTCCGCACGCAGGCTGGTGGCGATGCGCCGGGACAGATCGGCGTCGTCCTCGACAAGAAGAACTCTCATGGCATGCCGTTTCCCACTGATCGTGGAGGATGACATAGGGCGCTGCGGCTTAACGCAAGCTGAACCGCGGGGTTCAGGCTGCCGGTGGCAGGGTCTTGCTAGAAGGGTCTCGTCAACACGACAGGAGAACACGATGTCCAACGAAGAAATCAAAGCCACCGCCGATCAGGCTGCCCCCCATGTTGCCGACCGCACCGTGCCGCCGCACCGCAGGCGTTCGTCGCGGCTGGCCTTTACCGGCGTCGCAGCCGTCGCCCTTCTCGCCCTCGGCATTGCCGGCGGTGCGGGTGCCATGAAGCTTGCCAAGCCGAGCGTCGAGATGGCGCCGATGGCGCCCGTCGCCATCGCCACCCTGCCGGATGGCGATCTCGTCACCATCAAGGGCAAGGTTGCCGAGGTCTTCGGCAACAAGTTCGTCCTTCAGGATGCCAGCGGCCGCGCTCTGGTCGAGACCGGCCCCTCCGGTGAGAACGGCAAGCTCGTGACGGTCAACGAGGAGATCAGCGTTCAGGGCCGCTTCGATGACGGCTTCCTGCATGCGAGCTTCCTCGTTCATCCCGACGGCAAGATCGAAGCGCTCGGCCCGGCGGGCAAGCCGCCGCATCACGGCCACGGACCGCGTCCCGGTCCCGATGGCCCGAAGGGTCCGAAAGGCGGCCCGAAGGGCGGGCCCGATGCCCGGTCCGATGTTGATCCCGGCCCGGCCGCAGGCCCTGTCGCCGATGGTGCTCCCGGCCCTGCAGACGGCCCTGATGATGGTCCGGCACCGGGTGCGGGCCCTGCGCCCGACCGGGGTGCCGGCGCTCCTGCCGCTGGCGAAGAGGCGCCGCGGCCGTAAGGCATCCTGCCGGTCGATGATGGAACGGCGTCCCGGGGTATCCGCCCCGGGACGCCGTCCGCATGTTTTTCCCCGACAACTTGGCAGGGACCGCCCCGAGCCTCTTGAATCCGCACGAAATCTTCGCCAACTGGTCGTTCGACATTCGACCATGACGGAGAAGACGACAGATGACGAACCTTGATGCGGACCGCCCCGCCGAGAGCCATGTTTTCGAAGCCGACGTGTCGCGCCTGCTGCACATGATGGTGCACTCGGTTTACTCGGACAAGGACGTGTTCCTGCGCGAGCTGATCTCGAACGCGGCCGACGCCTGCGAGAAGCTGCGTTTCGAGGCGATCGCGGCGCCGAACCTCCTGGGCAGCGATGCCGACAGCCGGATCACGTTGACGCTCGACGAGGACAATCGTCGCCTCGTTGTCGAGGACAACGGCATCGGCATGAGCCGCGAGGAGCTGATCGAGGCGCTGGGCACGATTGCGCGCTCCGGCACGCGCGCCTTCATGGAGCGGATCGAGGCCAACAAGGCGGGCGAGGGCGCGCAGCTGATCGGCCAGTTCGGCGTCGGTTTCTATTCCTGCTTCATGGTCGCGGACCGGGTGGATGTCGTCTCGCGGCGTGCGGGATCGGACGAAGCCTGGCTCTGGTCGTCGGACGGGCAGGGCGCCTATACCGTCAGCCAAGTCGAACTCGCGGATGCCCCGGCGCGCGGGACGCGCATCACCCTCAACCTGATGGAAGACGCCAAGAGCTATGCCGCGCGCTGGTCCGTCGAGCGGATCGTCAAGGAGCAGTCCGGCCACGTGCCCGTGCCGATCGCCGTCGTGGAGAAGCCCGGCGCCGAACCTGTGCCGCTGACCGACGGCACGGCGCTCTGGACGCGGGCTAAGAACGAGGTCTCCAAGGAGGACCACGCCGATTTCTATCGCAGCCTGTCCGGCCAGTACGACGAACCGGCCCTGACCGTGCATTTCCGTGCCGAGGGACGCCACGAATACACGACGCTCGCCTATATTCCGGGAGCGCAGCCGTTCGATATGTTCGATCCGGACCGCAAGGGCCGGATGAAGCTCTACGTCAAGCGCATTTTCATCACCGATGAAGCCGACGTGCTGCCGCGCTATCTGCGCTTCGTCCGCGGTCTCGTCGATACCGCCGACCTTCCGCTGAACGTCTCGCGCGAGATGATCCAGGAAAGCCCGATCCTCTCGGCCATTCGCAAGGGCGTGACGAGCCGCATCATCACGGCCATCGAGAAGCTGGCGGAGAATGACGCCGAGGCTTTCGCGAAGGTGTGGGAGAATTTCGGCGCGGTGCTGAAGGAAGGCATCTACGAGGATGGCGAGCGGCGCACGCAGCTTCTGTCGCTGGCCCGCTTCAAGACGACGGCAGGCGGCGAGGAGCGCCGCTCGCTCAAGCAGTATGTCGAAGACGCCAAGCCGGAGCAGTCGGCAATCTACTATCTCACCGGCAACAGCATCGAACAGCTGAAGGCGTCGCCGCAGCTGGAAGGTTTCCGCGCGCGCGGGATCGAGGTTCTGCTTCTCACGGATCAGATCGACAGCTTCTGGGTCATGACGGCCGGTGAGTTCGAGGGCAAGGCCTTCAAGTCGATCACGCAGGGTGCCGCCGACCTCGCCCAGTTCGCCAAGCCGGAAGGAGAGGCCGAACAGGACAGCGCGCCCTCCGCCGACGTCGCGACCTTCATCGCCTATGCCAAGGAGAAGCTCGCGGGCGAGGTTTCCGACGTTCGTGCCTCCGACCGCCTGACGGAAAGTGCCGTCTGCCTCGTTGCCGCCGAGGGCGGTTATGACCGGCAGATGGAAAAGATCCTGCAGGGTGCCGGCCGGCTGGAGCTTTCGGCAAAGCCGATCCTTGAGATCAACCCGGCGCATCCGCTGGTCAAGGCGATTGCCGCCAAGGCGGACGGGACTGCGCTGAAGGAGGATGCCGCCCTCCTACTCCTCGATCAGGCGCGTGTGCTCGATGGCGACAAGCCGGCCGACCCCCGCGCCTTTGCGGAGCGTCTGACGCGGGTGTTCGAGCGCGCCTTGCAGGCGTGACGCTCTTGCCGCCGGCCCGTGCGACGCAGCGGACCGGCGGCGGCAGCTCGTCGGAAAATCCTGCCTCAATCAGCGTATGGTACATGAACAAAGCTGCGAAAGACGCGTTGATGGGGGCCACTCAACAATAGGATTTCCTATGAAGCGCCTTCTTCTTCTCGCCGGTCTTTCCCTGTCGCTCGCTGCAGGCGCAGCGGTCGCCCAGGAGACGCCCCCGCCGCCGCCGGCCCCGCCTGCTGCAACCGACGCCATGACCCCGCCGCCGCCCCCGCCCGGTGGACCGCGCGGTCCGGAAGAGGCGCGCAAGGGCGACAAGGGCCCGCGCGGCCCCGAGGGTCATCGCCCGCCGCCGCCGTCGAAGGCCGCGCATTACCGCGTCGAGACGGACGATGTGAAGATCGATCTGAAATGCGCTGACGACGAGCCCGCAAAGGCCTGCGCCGATCTCCTGATGTCCACCATCGACAAGCTCGGCATCGCACGCGACTGATCGCTGCGCGAACAATCGAACCGATGCAATGCAGACACCGGCCGGGAGCGATCCAGCCGGTGTCTCTCGTTTCCGGCAGGACGTGCCCGGATTATCGCGCGCCCGGCAATGGCGCCTTCCGCACGTCGTTGAGAAGCGTGATGAGACCGCGCGCTTGATGCTCGGCCAGGGCCTTGCCCTTCTCCATCGTCGCCTGTGCCGCCTCGCCGACCGCGCCGCCGGGGTTGAGATCGCTGGCGATCCAGGCATAGGCGTGGGTACCGGTGGCACGCAGCAGCGCGAAAGTCTCCTCGTCCTTAGCGACGACGGAGGGAAAATCCTCGGCCTTCTCCATATCGACAGCGTGTGGCCGGAAGTGGAGGATCAGGGACGTCTCGGCATCGCCGCCGTGAATGCCGAAGCGGTTTTCCACATCCGAGAACAACCCGTCCGGCTTGCCGAAGCGGGACCACGAGGTTTTCGCGACCAGCATGCCTTCGGTCACGCGGAGCTCCCGCGCGACGATGCCCATGACCTCCTCGTTGCCGCCATGGGAATTGACGAACACCAGCTTGCGGATGCCGGCGCGGGCGACCGACTGCCCGAGGGCGAGCCAATGATCGATCAGCACCGTCGCCGGGATGGTCAGCGTGCCCGGCGCATGCAGATGTTCGTTCGATTTTCCGACCGACTGGATCGGCAGGATGCGCAGGTCGAGGTCTTCGGGCAGGAGCGGAATCACCGTCTTCAGCATGCCGCGCGCGATCGTCGCATCCGTGCCGCAGCCGAGATGGGGACCGTGCTGCTCCGTTGCCGCGATGGGCAAGAGCGCGATCGTTTCCATGGGATCGATATTCTGAAATGCCGTGGTCGCGAAATCGCCCCACCAAATCTTGCGCTGACCGGTCATGATCTCGGTTCCTAATCTGCCAAGGGGGTCTCGATCGCCGCGGCGACGACCTCGATCTCCACCACGAACTCCGCGCGTGTGAAGCCGCCGACGATCATCAGGGTCGATGCCGGGGGATGGTCGGCGAACAGCCGGTCGCGCACGCGCATATAGGGCGCCATGTGTTCACGGCCGGTCACATAGGCATTGATCCGCACGATATGGGCAAGGCTCATGCCGGCACCTTCGAGGATCGCCTTTACATTCGCAAAGCAGATCTCCGCCTGTCCCTCGCAATCGGCCGGCACGGTGTCATCGGCGCCGAGACCCAGCTGCCCGGAGCAGAAGACGAGCCGCGCGCCGGGCGCCACCTCGACCCCGTGGCTATAGGCCGCGAAAGGCGGCGCGATGCCCGAAACAGGGACCGGACGATGCGCTGGTTTCATCGTGGATGAGGATGTGGAGATTTCCGAAAAAATGCCTTGCAATTGTGCATGCCTCTTTTAGTATCATCGCATTCCGCTGATACAGTACACATTAGAAAGCCAATTACCACACCTTTCATCAGCTCAACTTATTCCGCCGCTCCGGCCCCGAAGGATCTCTGCCCATGCCGAACCTGCCCGTCTCTGCATTCCTTCTCTCCCTGGCCGTTTTCGCCGCCACGCCGGCGCTCTCGGCCGATAAGGTGACCTTCGGCACGAACTGGCTCGCGCAGGCCGAGCACGGCGGCTATTATCAGGCCGTCGCCGACGGCACCTATGCAAAATACGGGCTCGACGTGTCCATCCGGCAGGGCGGGCCGCAGGCGGCCAATCGCAATCTGCTGATCGCCGGCCAGATCGATTTCTACATGGGCGGCACGCTCGGCTCGTTCGATGCTGTCGCGCAGGGCATTCCGCTGGTCACGGTCGCCGCCATCTTCCAGAAGGATCCGCAGGGCATTCTTGCGCATCCCGATGCCGGCATCGAGACCTTCGAGGATCTGGCCAAGGCCAAGACGATCTTCATGGGCAAGGAAGGTTTCACCACCTACTTCACCTGGATGAAGGCCAACTTCAAGGGTTTCTCGGACGAGCAGTTCAAGCCCTACCAGTTCAACCCCGGTCCCTTCCTCGCCGACAAGGGTTCCGCCCAGCAGGGCTACATCACGTCGGAGCCCTTCGAGATCGAGCGGCAGGCCGGCTTCAAGCCGAAGGTCTTCCTGCTCGCGGATGCCGGCTACGATCCCTATTCCACGACGATCGAGACGCAGACGGCGCTGGTGGAAAAGAACCCGGACCTCGTCCAGCGCTTCGTCGATGCGACGGCTATCGGCTGGTACAATTACATCTACGGCGACAACAAGGCTGCCAACGCCCTGATCAAGACCGACAATCCGGAGATGACCGACGAGCAGCTGGCCTTCTCGCTTGCCAAGATGAAGGAATTCGACGTTCTGGAATCCGGCGATGCGAAGGACGGTGGAATCGGATGCATGTCGGATGCGCACTACAAGGCCTTCTACGACAAGATGGCCGCGATCGACGTCGTGAAGAAGGACCTCGACATCGCGAAGTCCTACACGCTGCAGTTCACATGCAAGACGGTGGGCATGGACCTGAAGAAATCCTGATCCGATGATAGAGGCCGTCTCCTCCGGCACGCCGGACGGCGCCGAGGCGGTGCCGGTTCCGGCATCGCCCCGCAGCGTGGTGTCGCTCCGCGACGTCACCAAGCGCTTTTCCAACGGCACGCTCGCGCTTTCGCGCATGACGATGGACATCCGCAAGGGCGAGTTCGTCAGTCTTCTCGGGCCGTCCGGCTGCGGCAAGTCGACCGCGCTGCGGATCATTGCGGGGCTTGGACGTGCCTCGCAGGGCATGGTCGACTGGCCGGCCTCGCGGATCGGCCGGGACGGACGGCCGGATGCCGACATCGGCTTCGTCTTTCAGGAGCCGACGCTGATGCCGTGGAAGCCGGTGTTCGACAATGCGTTTCTGCCCCTTCGCCTCAAGGGCATGGGGAAAGGCGAGGTCCGCGACCGCGTGATGGGGGCGCTGGAAACCGTGGGCCTCAAGGATTTCGCTAAAGCTTACCCGAGAGAACTCTCCGGCGGTATGCGCATGCGGGTGTCGATCGCCCGGGCGCTTGTGACCGATCCGAAACTTCTCCTGATGGACGAGCCCTTCGGGGCGCTCGACGAGATCACCCGACAGAAACTGAACGATGACGTGCTGCGTCTCTGGAGCGAGAAGGACCTGACCGTGGTGTTCGTCACGCATTCCGTCTTCGAAGCTGCCTATCTCTCCAGCCGCATCGCGGTCATGGGCGCGCGGCCCGGCCGGGTCGTCGCGGATATGCTGCTGCCGCGCCCCGAAGGTCGAGAAAGGGACGAAGGTTTCCGCTCGTCCGACACCTATGCCGATCTCTGCCGCACGGTGTCGCAGGCGCTCGTGCATGCCATCGCGGCACCCGCCGCCGAGGACGCCTGAGATGGACATGGCGATCGAGCCCGCATCCACCGACGAAACGCCCGGCCTTGGCCGAAGCCGGCTGCTGCGGGTGGCGGTTCCCGCCATCATGCTGGGGCTCACGCTTCTGGCCTGGGAGGTCTACGTCCGCGTCAACGCCGTGCCGCCCTATATCCTGCCGGCGCCGAGCCTCGTCGCGCAGACGCTGGTCAAGGACTGGGGTACGCTCTATCCGGCCCTGCTGGTCACGCTGCGCATCACGTTCTCGGCGCTGATCCTCGCGCTCATCGGCGGCACCTTGCTGGCGGTTCTGCTCGTCCAGTCGAAATGGGTGGAGCTCGCGCTTTACCCCTATGCCGTCATCCTGCAGGTCACACCGATCGTCGCGATCGCGCCGCTGATCCTCGTCTACGTCTCCTCGACGCAGGCCGCGATCATGATCTGCGCTTTCCTCGTCGCCTTCTTCCCCATCCTGTCCAACATGGTGCAGGGCCTGAAAAGCGTCGATCACAACCTCCTCAATCTTTACGATCTCTATGGCGCGAGCCGCTGGCAGCAGCTGCGCCTTTTGAAACTGCCGGCCGCCCTGCCGTACTTCATGACGGGGCTGAAGATCGGCGGCGGTCTGTCGCTGATCGCAGCGGTCGTCGCGGAGTTCGCGGCGGGGTCGGCCGGCGCCGGTTCGGGCCTCGCCTTCCGGTTGCTGGAAGCGCAGTACCGCCTCAACATTCCCCGGCTGTTCGCAGCGCTGGTCCTCCTTTCGGCAACCGGCGTCGCCATCTTCGCCCTGACATCGGTCGTTGCCTGGCTGTCGCTGCGCCGCTGGCACGAAAGCGCGCTTGCGCGGGAGAATTGACGACATGACGATCGTGACACCTTCGACCGACATTCTCATCCGGAAAGGCCGCATTCCCGGCCGAAGCGGGTTTTCCGGCGCGGATATCCGACTTGCCGACGGACGGATCGAGGCCATTGGCCCGTCCGGCTCTCTGACGCCGGCAGGTGGCGAAACGGTGCTGGACGCGGATGACGGCATCGTTCTCCCGGCCTTCGTGGACCTGCACACCCATCTCGACAAGGGCCACATCACGCCGCGCAGGCCCAACCCCGACGGCACGTTCATGGGCGCGCTCACCGCCGTGACCGCCGATCGCGTGGCGAACTGGAACGCTGCCGACGTCGAGGCGCGCATGGAGTTCGCGCTGCGCTGCGCTTATGCGCATGGCACGGCGGCCATCCGCACGCATCTCGATTCCGCCCCGCCGCAAAACGGGATTTCATGGCCGGTCTTCGCGCGGAAGCGGGAGGAATGGGCCGGACGCATCGAGCTTCAGGCGACGGCGCTCTGCGGGCCGGACCACGCGCTCGACACGGCGCTGGTCGAAGAGCTGGCGCGCACGGTCAAGACCTATGGCGGATCGCTGGGCGGCGCGATTTCCGTGTTCGACCGGGCAGGGGAAGCGATCGCCAATCTCGTGGAGGCCGCCGGTCGCCATGGCCTCGATCTCGACCTTCACAACGACGAAAGCGGCGACACCGCCTCGCGCAGTCTGTTGCTGCTGGCCGATCGTATCATCGAGACCGGCTTTTCCGGTCGGGTTCTCGCCGGCCATTGCTGCTCGCTCGCGATCCTTGCCCGCGAGGATGCGCAGGCGACCATCGACCGCGTGGCCGAAGCCGGCATCGCCGTGGTGTCGTTGCCCATGTGCAATCTCTATCTGCAGGACCGCCGGCCGGAGGAGACACCGCGCTGGCGCGGGGTGACGCTGCTGCGCGAACTGAAGGCGGCCGGCGTCGCGGTCTCTCTCGCATCCGACAACACGCGCGATCCGTTCTACGCCTATGGCGACCTCGACATGCTGGAAGTGCTGCGCGAAAGCGTGCGCATCGGGCATCTGGATCATCCGGAGGAGAAGCTTGCCGACTGGTTTTCCGCGGTCGCCGCTGTTCCGGCGTCCACCGCTGGCTTTGCCTATGGCGCGACCTTCGATGTGGGCGCGCCGGCCGATCTCGTCGTCATGCGGGCCCGCACGCCCGGCGAACTCTTCTCGCGGCCCCAGGCCGACCGCACGGTCATCCGCGGCGGCAAGGTCATCTCGGCCAAGCTTCCAGACTATCGCGACCTCGACACCCTTCTTGGAGTGACATCATGACGCTCGACGCTTTCCGTAACGACATCGGCTCCATCGCAGTCGAAGACAATCCGAAGCTTGTGCAGAAGAAGAGCCGGGACTTCTACTGGTATTCGCCGGTTCTGAAGCGCCAGCTCGATCATGTCACCGCCGATCTCATCGTCAGTCCGAAGTCCGAAGGGGAGGTGGTCGAGGTTCTCGCGGCCGCCCACCGGCACGGAATCGCCATCACGCCGCGCGGTGCGGGCACCGGCAATTACGGGCAGGCCATGCCGCTGGCAGGCGGCGTGGTGCTGAACCTTGCCGAGATGAACCGCATCATCGAGACAAGCCCGGTGCATGTGAAGGCGGAGACCGGCGCCATCCTCGAAAAGATCGACCAGCAGACACGGGCCGCGCATGGCAGCGAGATCCGGTTCTTCCCCTCGACCTACCGCACTGCGACGGTCGGCGGCTTCGTCGCGGGCGGCTCCGGCGGCGTCGGGTCCATCCGCTGGGGCGGGCTGAGGGCGCTCGGCAATATTCTCGGGCTCACGGTCGTCACCTGCGAGGCGGTGCCGCGCGTGCTGAAGATCGAGGGCGCCGACATTCTGAAGGTCGCGCATGCCTACGGCACCAACGGCATCATCACCGATGTCACCCTGCCGCTGACCGCGGCCTACGACTGGATCGACGGCCTCGTCGGCTTCCCCGACGTGATGGCCGCGACCCGGTTCGCCGAGGCGCTGGCGCGGCAGGATGGCATCCTGACCAAGGAGATCGCGGTGGTCGCCGCACCCGTGGCGCACGACTATTTCCCGCATTATCGCCGTTTCTTCGAGCGCGAGACGTCGCTCGTCGTCGTTATCGCCGCACCCCACGCCATGGATGCGCTGGCGCTTCTCGCCGCGCATCACAGGGGCGATCTCGTCTACCGCTCGGATACCGTGCCGCCGGAGGAGAAGCGCCAGTTTCCCCCGGTCTACGAACTTTGCTGGAACCATACGACGATGCGCGGGCTCAAGGTCGATCCGTCGATCACCTATCTTCAGACGCAATATCCCGATTTCGAGCATGTCCGCCGCATCCACGAGATGCTCGGCGACGAGATGCCGCTGCATCTGGAAATGATCCGCTTCGACGGCCGCGTCGTCTTTTCCGGCCTGCCGATCGTTCGCTTCACCAGCGAGGAGCGGCTGGAGGAAATCATTGCCATCCACGAGGCCAATGGCTGCCTCGTCTTCAACCCGCATCGCTACACGCTGGAGGAGGGCGGCATGAAGCAGACGGATGCGGGCCAGCTCGCCTTCAAGGGCGAGGCCGACCCGAAGGGATTGCTCAATCCGGGCAAGATGGTCGCATGGGAAAACCCGGATTACGACTTCAACCAGAAGCGCAGCTGGGTCTTTGCCGGTCTGCAAAGCATGGATGCGGCCTGAGCCATGGCGCGGATCCTGCTCATCCACGCGCATCCGGTGGAAACCAGCTACAGCGCGCAATTGCGGGATGTCGCCCGGAAGGCGCTGGAGGCGCGGGGGCACGCGGTCGATCTGCTCTCGCTCTACGACGAAGGGTTCGATGCCGTCCTCTCGCGCGAGGAGCGGCTGAACTACCACGACGAGGCCATCAACATCACGCCCGAGATCGCACCCTATGTGGCGCGCATCCGGGCAGCCGATGCGGTGGTTCTCGTGCACCCGGTGTGGAATTTCGGCCTCCCGGCGATCCTGAAAGGCTTCTTCGACCGGGTGTTCGTGCCCGGCGTCGCCTTCAGAATGGCGGCAGGCGACAAGGGCAAGCTCGTGCGCATCCTGCACAATGTGAAAACGGTCGCCGTGATCACCACCTATGGCGGCCCGCGCTTTCGCGCCATGCTCGTCGGCGATCCGCCGCGCAAGGTAGCGCGCCGCGTGCTGTGGGCGATCTTCCGCCCGAAACGGCCGGTGCGCTATCTCGCGCTCTACAATATGAACGGCAACGGCCCGGCCGAGCTTGAGGCCTTCAAGGCCAAGGTGGCAAAGGCGATGGCGGCGATCTAGACTGTTCGGGACGATACATGCCGGCGCTCACCTGCCGGAGGAGGAGACAGCTTGGCAGGCGGCATCAAGACGGCGACCGACACGCTGGAGGTCGGCGAGCGCACCCGCGGCGAACTCGACATCCGCCAGCTTCGCGTGCTGAAGACCCTGCTGTCGGAAAGCAGCGTTTCGCGCACGGCGGCGATCCATGGCCTCAGCCAGCCGGCGGTCAGTCTCACCCTCCGGCGGTTTCGGGCGATGACCGGCGATCCGCTGCTGGTGCGCAGCGGCACCGGCCTTGCGCCGACGCCGCGGGCGCAGGATCTCGTTACGCTCGTCGATCGCATCCTCGATGACATCGACCATCTCGCCGGGCGCGAGGCCGACTTCGATCCGGCGACGTCGCAGCGGCGGGTGCGGATCGTCGCGGCGACGAGTTTCGGCCCCTTCCTCGTTCCCCGGCTTATCCGGCATTTGCGGCAGGTCGCGCCGCATATGATGCTGGAAATGCTGCCGATGCCGAGCATGGCGGCGCTTCAGCAATTGCTGGAGGCCGGCGAGGTCGATCTGGTGCTCGCCCATCGCCAGCCCGCCTCGCGCAACCTGCGCGGAGAGACCATCACCGAGTGCCGGACCGTCTGCATGCTCGACCGGCATCATCCGCTCGCCGGCGCCTCCGCCATTTCCATGGACGATTACCTCGATCTCGAGCACCTGTCGCCGAACCCGCCCCACGGTGCGTCCGTCAGCCCCATCGACGGACACCTCGCCGAACTTGGTTTGCAGCGTCGCATCCGCGCCAGCCTCTCGGAATATGCGCTGGTACCGATGGTGCTCGCCGGCAGCGATCTCGTCTTCACGACGTCGAAGCCGTTCGCGGATCATTTTGCCGCGCTGTCGGATATCGCCGTGGTGGATGCGCCCGAGGAATTCGGCGCCATGCCCGTCTTCCTGTTCTGGCACGAGCGGGCCCATCATTCGACCTTCAACGCCTGGCTGCGCCGCCTCGTCCGCGACATGCTTGTGTAGAAGGACGGGCGCGTGTTGCAGAATCTGGGGACGGGAGACGATGTTTACCCCCTGTTAAAGCGTGGGAATTAACGTTCGCACCGACGCACGAGACATCGTCCTGCGGGGTCGCTGCGATGCAGGCTTTGCCCAAGGGTCGTTCGCGGTCACGATAGAGCCGGCGCGGGGGCGACATCGGCAACGAGGGTGGCATGGAAAATTTCGCATTTCTTCTGCCGGTCATCTTTTGCGCCTTCGGACTGACCTTCCTCTTCGTCGGGCGCCACGAACGGCGATCGGCGCCCTGGTGGGGGTTCGGCTATCTCTCCGCCGCGCTCGGCTTCATCATGCCGATCCTGCCGGAGACCTTTCCCGGACCGTTCCGTTCGCTCACGGCGGATACGCTTTTCCTGCTGGCGCTGAGCTTCAACGGACAGGGCCTGCTGGCGCAGTTCCGCCGGCAGTTGCCCGTCTGGCCGCGGGCGCTGCTTGTTGCGGTCGGCATCCTCGCCTCCGTCGTCTCGACGTTCATCCTTGAAAACCCGACGCTGGCGCTGGCGGCGAACGACCTCCTGACGTCGCTCTGCTTCGTCGTCCCCGCGCTTGCCGTCCTGCGGCATGCCCGGGGTGCCGCGGAGCGCGTGCTTCTCACCATCGTCTTTCTGGTCGTCGCGGACTCGCTCGTCCGCAACATCGTCATGACCGTGCTGAACCGCAATCCCAGCGACTTCGAGACCTTCCTGCTTTCGCCCTATGCTTTCCTGATGCAGACGACGAGCACCGTGATCGGCATCCTCATGGCGCTTGCGGCGCTCGCCTGCGTGACGCTCGAGGTGATCGACCGCTACAAGGACGTGGCCGAGCGCGATCCGCTGACAGGCCTCCTCAACCGGCGCGGCTTCGACAGGCTATCCGGCCAGAAAACGATCGCCGGCGCCGTGATCGTCTGCGACATCGACCATTTCAAGCGTGTCAACGACAAGTATGGCCATGCCGCAGGCGATGCCGTGATCGCAGAGCTTGCACGCATTCTGGCGCTGGAGCCCGTGGACAGTGCGGTGCTTGCCCGGTTCGGTGGCGAGGAATTCGTGCTTTTCCTGCCGGGTGTCGCCTGCGAGGCCGCGCGTGCCGTGGCGTATGCGATGCATGCCCGCATCGGATCGACGGACTGGTCGCAGATCGGCGTCGGCGCCGTCACCGCCAGCTTCGGCGTTTCGGCGTCCCGCAGCGGCGATCTCAGCATCTACGAGATCATGGCCCGTGCGGATCGCGCGCTCTATGCCGCCAAGACGGCCGGCAGAAATCGTGTCTTCACCGAGGGCGAAAGGGCGGCCGGACCGCGCCCGGCGCCAGCACGGGCAGTCGCCTGATCAGGGTGGCGCGGCCGGGGCGTTCCGACGCTCCGTGACGGCCTGTGCCGCGGCTTCTCGGATGGAAAGCCATCGCGCATGCTCCAGCGTCGCATCGCCCAGCGCCTGGTGAATGGGTTGCGCCGGTTCGGTGCTCTCGATCATGCCCTTCACGAAATCGGCGATCTCGCGGCGGGTGAACGTGCCGTCCATGATGGCCCGGGCGTGCTCCAGAAAGACATCGTCGGATTTGCCGAGCCTCAGCGCATGGCGTGGCAGGCCGCCGGCGCGCAGCAGCACGCTCAGCCATTTCCCGTCCCACGAAGGGGCGCTGGCGTAAAGCGCATGGCCCTCCAGCGCCTCCAGCATATCGCGCGCGACCTCCGCAGCGGGCGTGCCTTCCTGGTGGAGCCGGCGGCGGGAGAGGCCATGGATCCGCTCGGCCTTCACCGACCAGTCCGTCCAATCGGGCGTCGGGCGGATCAGGTGGGCGCGCGACGTTCCATCCTCGAAAACCCAGGCAACCTCGACCGGATAGCTGTTCTTGCCGAGGGAAGACGCTTCGAAATCGAGAAACACGAGCATGGCACCGATCCGGGGCGAGGTGGGGAATGAGGCGCAGGAAAGAGGCCGCCGCGACAGTCGGCCTTTCCGATGCGTCCGCGCGATCTAGCCGGATTGCGCGAGTGGGTAAAGCGAGAGCGATAAACGGCACGCAACGAGGAGGACCGCGTTCGGCAAGAACCTCGTTCGAGATCATGTGAAATGATCATTGACTCATTATACCAGTTGCCGTTAGATGCGGTGACAGAACGGGATCAAGACACATGACATCGATCGCACTTTTCGGCGCCGGCGGAAAAATGGGCACGCGGCTGGCGCGCAACCTTATCGGCTCGCGCTTCGACATTCGCCCTGTGGAGGTGAGCGACGCCGGGCGGGCACGGCTTCAGGCGGACCTCGGGCTTGCCTGCTTCTCGGTGGAGGAAGCGCTCGACGGCGCCGACGTCGTCGTTCTCGCTGTGCCGGATACGGCCATCGGCAAGGTCGCGTCCGGGATTGTGGACAAGCTTGCACCCGGCACCATGGTCGTCGTGCTCGATGCCGCGGCACCCTTTGCCGGCCATCTGCCGGAACGCGCCGACATCACCTATTTCGTGACGCATCCCTGCCATCCCCCGATCTTCAATGACGAGACCGAGATGGCGGCGAAGAAGGACCATTTCGGCGGCATCGCCGCCAAGCAACACATCGTGTCCGCGCTGATGCAGGGGCCGGAAGAGCATTACGCGCTGGGCGAAGAGGTCGCCAAGACCATCTGGGCGCCGGTGATGCGCTCGCATCGGGTGACGGTCGAACAGATGGCGATCCTTGAGCCCGGCCTGTCGGAAACGGTCTGCGCCTCGCTGCTCGTCGTCATGAGCCAGGCGCTCGACGAATGCGTGAAGCGCGGCGTGCCGGAGCAGGCGGCGCGCGACTTTCTGCTCGGTCACATGAACGTGCTCGGCGCCGTCATTTTCAAGGAAGTCGATGGCGTGTTCTCGGATGCCTGCAACAAGGCGATCGAGTTCGGCATACCCGCACTGATGCGCGACGACTGGAAGAATGTCTTCGAGCCGCAGGAAATTGCCGAGAGCATTCGCCGGATCACTTGATCCGCGGTCACGACGGTCCCGCTTCACGAGCGGACCGTCGGACGGACAGACACGGACCCGCAGGGAGGCGGGTGCGTCAACCGAACGACAAAACCTGGGAGGAACCACATGAAACTCGCACGCAGACTGACCCTTGCCGCCTTTGCCGGCGTTCTGGCACTTTCCACCGCCATGCCGTCCTATGCGGCCGATCTCATCGCGATCATCACGCCGAGCCACGACAACCCGTTCTTCAAGGCCGAAGCCGTGGGCGCCGAGGCGAAGGCGAAGGAACTCGGCTATGAGACGCTGGTTCTCGTGCATGACGACGACGCCAACAAGCAGTCGCAGCTGATCGACACCGCCATCGGCCGCGGCGCCAAGGCCATCATTCTCGACAATGCCGGTTCGGAAGCCTCTATCGCGGCCGTGCAGAAAGCCAAGGACGCGAAGATCCCGTCCTTCCTGATCGACCGCGAAATCAACGCGACCGGCGTCGCCGTGTCCCAGATCGTCTCGAACAATTACCAGGGCGCCCAGCTCGGCGCCGAGGAATTCGTCAAGCTGATGGGCGAAAAGGGCAACTACGTCGAGCTGCTCGGCCGTGAGGCGGATCTGAACGCCGGCATCCGCTCCAAGGGCTACCACGACATCATCGACGAATACCCGGACCTGAAGATGGTGGCGCAGCAGTCGGCCAACTGGAGCCAGACGGAAGGCTACTCCAAGATGGAGACCATCCTGCAGGCCAATCCGGATATCAAGGGCGTCATCGCCGGCAACGACACGATGGCGATGGGCGCGATCGCAGCGCTTCAGGCCGCCGGCCGCAAGGATGTCATCGTCGTCGGCTTCGACGGCTCCAACGATGTCCGCGACAGCATCAAGGCGGGCGGGATCAAGGCGACCGTGATGCAGCCGGCTTACGCGCAGGCGCAGATGGCCGTCGAACAGGCGGATGCCTACATCAAGACGGGCAAGGCGCCGGCCGAAGAAAAGCAGCTGATGGACTGCGTGCTGATCAACGCCGACAATGCCGACAAGCTCGAGACCTTCGCGCTCAAGGATTGATTGCAGTCTCTTGAAGCGGGCGGCGCGTTCACACGTGCCGCCCGCGCATTTTCCCATCCGGAGTTGACGGAAATGCCGCGTTTTCCCGCCGCTGCCGCGCTGTGCCTCGCCTCGGCCACGCTCTTGGTCCTGGCCGGCTGCAAGATCATAAAGACGCCGACGGCCGAAGAGGCTGCGGAGGCCGCCAGCGGCGGTTTCAATCCCGAGCGGCAGGCAACGGAGCTGTGGACGCCGAAGGTGGTGCCCTATCTCACCGCGAAGGCCGGCCCTTACACCGACGTCGCCGCGCTGATCGCGTCCGATCCCGCTGCGGCGGCCGCCAAATACGGCCACAAGGAAAAGGAGGGCAATGCCCCCTGGACCTATGCTGCCAAAGTCTCGGGCACCGTGGTCAAGGCCGAGACCACGTCGCGCGCCGGCTATCTCGACACGGATATCGATGGCGACGGCAAGGCGGATGTGCGGGTCCAGATCGGACCGGTCATCAAGGGGACGGCGATCCGCGACAGCCTCGATTTCGTCAGCTTCAACCAGTTCAAGAACCAGATCCAATGGGCCGAATTCGGCAAGGCGTTCAATGCGCACCTGAATTCTCAGCTATTGCAAGCCGTGCCGCGCGAGGGACTGGAGGGCAAGACAATCGAGGCTGTCGGCGCCTATCCGCTGGCTGGTCAGGGGCAGCTGCCATTGTTGACACCTGTCAACCTGGTCATCGGCGGCTGACCATGACAGGGGAAAATGACATCATCCTTCAGCTCGAGGACGTGACGAAGGTCTATTCCGGCATCGTCGCGGTCAAGAACGCCAACCTGTCGCTCCACCGCGGCGCGGTCAACGTGCTCGTCGGGGAGAACGGTGCGGGAAAATCCACGCTGATGCGGATGATCGCCGGCGTCGAGCGTCCGTCGCTCGGGCGCATTCTTCTCGACGGCAAGCCGGTCGAGTTCCACTCGCCGGCCGACGCGCAGAAACACGGCATCGGCATGGTGTTTCAGGAGCTCAACCTCTTCGGCAATCTATCGGTCGCCGAGAACATCTTCGCCACCCGCGAAATCGTTCGCGGCTTCGCCGGCATCGATCACAAGGCACAGGTCGAGAAGGCCAACATCTTCCTCGACCGCCTCGATGCGGGCATCAGTGCCGAGACGATGGTCGAGGATCTGCCGATCGGCCAGCAGCAGCTGGTCGAGATCGCCAAGGCGCTTTCGCTCGACACGCGCATTCTCATCCTCGACGAGCCGACCTCGGCCCTGTCGGCAGCCGAAGTCGACATCCTGTTCAAGGTCATCGCCGAACTGAAAGCGCAGGGCGTGGCGATCGTCTATATCTCGCACCGGCTGGAAGAGCTGATGCGCATCGGCGACCACATCACCGTGCTGCGGGACGGGCAGATCACCGGCCAGGCTCTCGTCAAGGACATCGACACCCGCTGGATCGTTCGCTCGATGATCGGCTCGGACGCCAAGGACTTCGCGAAATCCGTCGATCATACACTGGGACGCGAAGCCTTTCGCGCCGAAGAGATTTCGCTCGCGCGGCGAACCGGCGGCCTTGCGGTCGATCATCTCTCCCTCTCCGTGCGGGCCGGCGAAGTGCTAGGAATCTACGGGCTGATGGGCGCCGGACGCAGCGAGTTCTTCGAATGCGTCATGGGGCAGCATGCCCACGCGACCGGCCGCATCTTCGTCGATGGCGAGGAGATCCTCGCGCGCGACACGCCCACGCGCATCAAGCGCGGGCTGGCGCTGATCCCGGAGGACCGGCAACGCGAAGGCCTGGTGCAGGTGTTGTCGATCGCGGCGAACCTGACGCTCGCCAGCCTCGACCGGTTTGTGCGCTTCAAGTTCCACATCGCCGGCGAGCGCGAGCGTTCCGCCATCACGGCCGCCATCGCGGATCTCGCCATCAAGGCGCCGAACCCGGATTTCGACGTCACCTCCATGTCGGGCGGCAACCAGCAGAAGGTGGTCATCGGCAAGGCGCTGATGACGAGGCCCAAGGTTCTGCTGATGGATGAACCGAGCCGCGGCATCGACGTCGGCGCGAAGGCGGACGTCTTCCGCACCATGCGCCGGCTGGCGGGAGAGGGGCTCGCCATCCTGTTCTCCACCTCCGACCTCGAAGAGGTGATGGCGCTCTCCGACCGGATCGCCGTGATGAGCAACGGCCGCATCACCACCATTCTCGACCGGGCGGAGGCGAGCGAGGAAGCGATCGTGCGGGCGGCATCGATCGGGCACAAATCGACACAGACCAGCGGGGATATCGCGCCATGACGACGGCCACCACGACCACACCGGCAGCCGCGGCGGACGGCGGCTCGCTTCTGCTGACGCTGATGAAGCTGCGCACCTTCATCGCGCTGTTCGCCGTCATCGCCTTCTTCTCGGCCTTCGCGCCGAACTTCCTCTCGACCGCCAATATCATCCTGATGTCGAAGCACGTGGCGCTGAATGCGTTTCTTGCCATGGGCATGACCTTCGTCATCATCACCGGCGGCATCGACCTCTCGGTCGGCTCCATCGTCGGGCTGTGCGGCATGGTGGCCGGCGGGTTGATCCTCAACGGCATCGACCTGCAGATCGGCTATACGATCTATTTCAACATCGTCGAGGTCTGCCTGATCACGCTCGCGGTCGGTATCCTGATCGGCGCGGTCAACGGACTATTGATCACCCGGCTGAACGTCGCACCCTTCATCGCCACGCTCGGCACGCTCTATGTGGCCCGCGGGCTCGCACTTCTCTCCTCGGACGGGCAGACCTTTCCGAACCTTATCGGCAAACCGGAACTCGCCACCACGGGCTTCGGCTTTCTGGGTTCGGGCCGCATCGTCGGCCTGCCGGTGTCGATCTGGATCCTGATCGTCGTCGCGCTGGCTGCCGCCTATTTCGCGCGTTACGTGCCGCTCGGCCGGCAGATCTTCGCCGTCGGCGGCAACGAGCGGGCGGCGCGCATGTCGGGCATCCGGGTCAACCGGGTGAAGATGTTCGTCTACATGTTCTCCGGCTTCTGCGCCGCCATCGTCGGCATCGTCATCTCGTCGGAACTCATGGCCGCCCATCCGGCCACCGGCAACTCGTTCGAACTCAATGCCATCGCGGCAGCAGTTCTCGGCGGCACCTCCATGTCCGGGGGGCGGGGCACGATCGGGGGCACCATCATCGGCGCCTTCGTCATCGGCATCCTGTCGGACGGGCTGGTGATGATGGGCGTCTCCTCCTTCTGGCAGATGGTCATCAAGGGCATCGTCATCATCGTCGCCGTGGTGGTCGATCAGGCCCAGCGCCGGTTGCAGCAGCAGGTGGCGCTGATGCAGCTGGCCAAGAAGGGTTAGACGGGCGAGCGCTTGCGGCGCGGGCGTTGCGCCCGTCGCTCCCAGACGACGAGCAGGATGCTGGAGGCGACGATCATCAGGGCGCCGATGAACACGTTCACGGCCGGCACCTCCGCCCAAATGAGGTAGCCGTAGAGGAAGGCCCACATGAGGCCGGTATACTCGATCGGCGCGATGGCCGAGGCCGGCGCGTAGCGGAAGCCGTCATAGAGCAGATACTGCCCGATCGTGGAGATGAGGCCGAGCGCCAGCAGGAGGCCCCAGCCCGCCAGATCCGGGGTCGTCCAGACCCAGGGCAGCGACAGCGCGCAGGCGAGGCCGAAGAGAAGGCTTGTCGCATACATCTGGGTCAGCGTGGATTCGCTGCGGCTGACGAGGCGCACGAGAATGGTGCTCCAGGCCCAGCAGAAACCCGCGACGACGCACATGGCAGCCGGCACGAGGTTCGGCGAATGCGTGGGGTTTGCGGCCACGACCACGCCGATGAAGCCGCCGATACAGGCGATCCAGCGTCCCGTGCCGATCGTTTCCTTCAGCACGAGGATCGACAGGAACATGACCATGATCGGCGCCGAGAAGTAGAGCGTCGTCAGTTCCGCCAGCCCGAGCGCACGGGCGGCATTGTAGAAGAGCAGCCAGGCGACCAGCATCAGGGCGGCGCGCAGCACCAGCGTCTTCCGGTAAGGGCTCTGCCAGGCGGAGGGATGCTTTTTCACGCGGACGAGCACGCCGGCAATGGCGACGATCACGAGGCTGCGGAAGAACAGGATCTGCGGCACCGCGTAATCCGTTACCAGCCATTTGACGATCGCATCCTGCAGGGCGAAGCAGGCATAGCCCGCCGTGGCCAGCGCGATACCCGTCAGCGGACCCTTGTCCTTGATCTGCGAAACCATGTGGTCCTCCAGCCGCGCACCCTCCGGCCCGCAAACATAAGGGGCGGGGACGCGCCATCGACAGCGCCGCAATGGCAGGAACCAGGCTGCGCCGCAATGTCAAAGTCAGGCGGAAGGCTCGGAGCGCTCCGGAACGCCCACCGCGCACGGCCGGGCCCGTCAGATTCGTAAGGGTTTTATTATGTTTTAATCTGCATCTGACAGAATGCCCCACGCGCTGCGCGGATCACTCCGCTGCAGCCCTTTACGAGGTGGGGGAGCCTTTCATGATCGATCGTTTGATGTCTCGGATACGAATCCAGACCAAGGTGCTGGTGCTCGTCACGCCGTTCGTGCTCAGCATCACGGCCGTCGGCATCACCGGTCTCTACACCTCCGGCCTGTTGCAGGGCCGCATGGAAATCTCCAACAGCGTCCTCCAGTCGCTGAGCGGCTTCAAGGAGGTCTTCTCCGCCATGTCGCGCTTCCTAATGCAGCCGTCGGCCGAGACCCACGATGCCGCGCGCAAGGAACTGAGCGACGAGATCGCCAACCTGAAGACGATGGCGGACGGCCTGCGCGCGGAAACGGATGTCACAAGCCTCGACGAGGCGCTTGCCCAGTCCGCGACCATCGCCGCCAACATCGAAACCCTCTGGGCGCTGCAGACCGACCGCGAGCGGATCGCCGCCGCAGTCAGTGCAAGCACCGAGGAACTGCTGGCCGTGCAGGCCGCCGCGGGAAAACAGGCCTTCGTTCTCCTCGCCTCGGCCAAGACTTTGGAAAAATCGGCAAAATCGGACCTGAAGACGGCGCTGCAGGTCGGCGCGCTCGGCTCCGCCGCGCAGACGTTTGCGGCGCAGGCAACAGCAGCGGCGAGCGACGCGGACCGGATCGCGGCGATCAAGACGGGCGTGCCTGCCGTATCCGCCGCACTTGAAGCAACGGTGAAGGCGCTCGGCAAGGTCTCGCTTCCGGCCGTCGATGCGCTGAAGCCCGAGATGGCGGCCGTTGGCGATGTCGCCGCCAAGGCGGGCACCGATCCCTTCGCCGCCGGCACGCTCGTCACCACGCTCGCTTCGCTCGACCGCGCGGCGGCGGCGATCAAGGCGGCATCCGATGAAGCCCTGCGCAACGCCGTTTCGGCGCTCGCCGCAGCGGAAGGCGAAATCGCCAAGGCCGATCGCGTCGGCAACAAGCTGCGTGCCATCGTCGGAAATGCAAACCAGATCCGGGTCGTCTTCGCCGAACTCGCGGCCGTTCCGGACGAGGGCGGCGTGAAGAAGGTGCAGCAGGCGCTCTATGCCTATGGCAAGGAGATGGAGGGTCTCGCGACCGCCGTTCCCGGCGACACGGTTCTGGCCGCACTGCCGTCAAAGGCGAAGCCGGCGCTCGCGTCGCTGGAGACCAACGCCCTCGCGCTTGTCGCCCTGTCAGAGAAGCAGCGCTCGGAATTCGACGCCGCGGCCGCACAGATCGACGGGACGTGGACGCTACTGACGCAGTTCGCGGAAAGCCAGAAGCAGAGTGCCGGCACGGAACGCGAGCAGGCGAACACCATTTCGCTCGGCGCGACGCTCGCGGGCATCCTCATCGCCCTTCTGGCCGGCACCGCGCTGGTCATGACGCTGAAGGGCCCGATCGGCCAGATCACGGCTGCCATGCGTCGCCTTGCCGACGGTGCGCTGGATACGTCGATCACGGGTGAAAACCGGTCCGACGAAATCGGCGACATGGCGCGCGCTCTTTCCGTCTTCAAAGGCAACGCGCTCACCAAGGTCTCCATGGAGGAGCAGGCGGAGGCGACACGTCGCGAGACGGAGACCCAGCGGCTGCGCAACGATGCGGACCGCCAGGAGGCAGCACAGCAGGTTCAGTTCGCCGTTGACACGCTGGCACAGGGCCTGTCGCGCCTCGCGCGCGGCGACATGAGCTTCACCATCGACACACCCTTTGCCACGCATCTCGATCGTCTGCGCAGCGACTTCAACGCCTCGGTCGGCGGCCTGCGCGAGACGCTTTCGGAAATCCGCACCATCTCCAGCGCCATCCACCACAATGGTCAGCAGATGGCCGACGCCGTCGGCGATCTCGCCAAACGCACCGAACAGCAAGCGGCGGCGCTGGAGGAAACCTCGGCCGCGGTCGATGAAGTCTCCTCCGCCGTCCGCACGGCGGCTGGCCGCGCGAACGAGGTGCAGGGCATCGTCCAGCGCGCCAAGCGCAACGCCGACAACTCCTCCGGCATCGTGCAGAACGCCATTTCGGCCATGCTGCGCATCCGCGAGGCCTCCGACAAAATCGGGCAGATCGTCGGCGCCATCGACGCCATCGCCTTCCAGACCAACCTTCTCGCGCTCAACGCCGGTGTCGAAGCGGCGCGGGCGGGCGAGGCCGGCAAGGGCTTCGCCGTCGTCGCCCAGGAGGTGCGCGATCTCGCGCAGCGTTCGGCGCAGGCCGCCAAGGAGATCGGCGGGCTGATCGCGAAATCGTCCGCAGAGGTTGCAACGGGCTCGCAATATGTGGAGCAGACCGGCAGCGCGCTCATGGAGATCGCGCACCAGATCGTCGATATCGCCGGCCATGTCGATCATCTTGCGACCTCCAGCCGCGACCAGTCGACCTCGCTCGAATCCGTCAACGGTTCCGTCAACCAGATCGATCACATGACGCAGCAGAACGCGGCGATGGTGGAAGAGACCAATGCCGCGACCCTGCAGCTTGCCGAGGATATCGACATGCTCGCCGGCCTCGTCGCCCGCTTTCGTCTGCTGGAGGCGGACGACGTGCGGCACGCACGGGCCGCTTGACCTGCTCTTGAGGCAGAGCTTTCCGAATTCGGTTGAATTGCGGGGAGACCACGGTAGCGTCAGGCTCTCAGATCACCGGAGCCTCCTTAATGACGTTGACCGACCAGAAACTGCGCGAGTTGCGCGAGAAGTACGCGACCGGGCATGGCGGCGAGATCAGCCATCCCGGCTTTCGCCGCGTCGCCGCGCATATCTTTTCCGAAAGCGGGACGCGGGCTGCACCCTATTCCGGCATTCCGACGCTGCTGTCGGCACCTCTGGTCGAACCGGGCAATGCCGACGCCTTCGATGCGCTGCAGGTCGCGCTCCTCGGCATTCCCATGGATCTCGGGGTGACCAACCGGACCGGATCCCGCTTCGGCCCGCGGGCGCTGCGGACGATCGAGCGGATCGGGCCCTATAATCATGTGCTCGAGGTCGCGCCGGTGCACGAGTTGCGCGTGGCGGATATCGGTGACGTTCCCTTTCGTAGCCGCTACCGGCTCGAGATGAGCCACGAGGACATCGAGCAGCATGTGGACCGGATCGTCGCAAAGGGCATCCTGCCGCTGTCGGTCGGCGGTGATCATTCGGTCACGCATCCCATCCTGCGCTCCGTCGGGCGGGAGCGGCCTGTCGGCATGATCCATATCGATGCGCATTGCGACACGGGCGGTGCGTACGACCTCACCAAGTTCCACCATGGCGGCCCGTTCCGCAATGCGGTCCTCGATGGCGTTCTCGATCCGACGCGGGTGATCCAGATCGGCATTCGCGGCTCGTCCGAATATCTCTGGGAGTTCTCCTACGATTCCGGGATGACGGTCATCCATGCCGAGGAGGTGACGGGACTGGGCATCGCTGCGATCGTCGAGAAGGCCCGCGCGATCGTCGGCGATGGGCCGACCTATCTCTCTTTCGATATCGACAGCCTCGACCCGTCCTTTGCGCCCGGGACGGGAACGCCGGAGATTGGTGGCCTGACGACGCGCGAGGCGCTGGAGCTGCTCCGCGGCCTGAAGGGCCTGAATTTCGTCGGCGGAGACGTCGTCGAGGTCGCACCGCAATATGACAGCACGACCAACACCGCCCAGGCCGGCGCCCAGATGCTGTTCGAGATCCTCGGCCTTCTGGCCTTCAGCCCGTCGCTGAAGCCGTAATCATGGTCTACCGTCTGCGAAGTGGCCAGCGCAGGATGCCGGTGGCATAAAGCGGCAGCCAGACGAGCACCGGCTGAAGCGCCAGACGCGGGAGGTGATAGAGCCAGGGCAGAACGCCCGCATCGATCGCGGTAAGGCCGTCGATGGCGTGCTTGATGTTGGCGGGGTAGACGCAGACGGCATACAGCGCGAGACCGATCGCCGCCGGCCGCTCGGCGCCGCGCAGCCAGAGGCCGATCGCGCCGAGGATTTCGCAGACACCCGTCAGCGCGATGACCGTTGCCGGATAGGGCACCCAACCGGGCGTGATCGTCAGGAAGGGCGATGGCCAGGCGAGATGCAGGACACCCGCCGTCGCGTAGAACAGCGAGATCCCGATGCGCAGGCCGGTATGCCGTTCGTCGCTGCGCGTTGCTTCAAACATGGTGTGTTCATCGTCCTGTGGATGTCTGCAGCTTTATGCCCGTTTTCAAAACGCATGACACCCCGATACGAACACCCGCCGCTTCAGGGAAAGCGGCGGGCCTTGACCTCGAAGGCAGGGAGTAGCGCCCCGAGGCCGAGGGAGATAGGGCGGGAGCCAGCCGACTCTAAAGGTTGGCCAGGAGATCGTTGATACGGTTCTCCATGTCCGCCAGCGCGGCATCGACCTCCTTTTGGCCGGTCATCGCGGCGTTCATTTCCTGGCCGATGATGTCCTGAATCGCGAACTGGCGCTGGACGGTCGAGGGCAGGGCCGTACCGAGCGTGGCGATCGGTGCCACCGTGTCACGGTGCGGCAGAGCCTTGAACGCCGGCGTTTCGAACACGGCCTTCACGGACGGCAGATGACCGGTGCGCGACCATTCGAAGTCGTTGTCCTTGAAGAACTTCAGAAACTTGCCGATGGCCGCCGTCTCTTCGGCTGAGCGGTCCTTCTGCGAAATGCCCCAGGCATGGCCGTCGGCATATTGCGCCTTCTTGCCGGGGAAGAGCTGCGGATAGGGATAGACGGCATAGCCGCCCTTGTTGAGGGCGGTCCCCGCCGTTTGCGACGACGCGTTGTAGTCGCCGATGACCCAGGTGCCGTTGAGATGCACACCCCCTTCGCCGGCGAGAAAGGCGTTGATGCTGGCGGCGTAGTCCATGTCCTTCGTGGTGTCGCCCTGATCGAAGATCGCCTTGTACATCTCGAGGACCTTCTTGGCCTCGGGCGTGTTCAGCTTCACCTTCAGCGGATCGGCGAAGAAGTCGGAATCCTGCTGGAACAGGTAGGTGTAGAAATTGCGGGTGTAGAGCGCCGTCTCGTTGGCGAGGTTTTGGACGAAGTAGGGCTTGCCGGTCTTCTCGCGGAACTGCTTGGCCTGTGCCAGAAGTTCGTCGACGCTGGTCGGCAGTTTCGGCGTGCCATCGGCGTTGACGAGGTCGGCCTGCTTAAACAGGTCCATGTTGATGTGGTAGAGCATGGTCCAGTTGTCGATGGGCAGGCCATAGATCTGGCCGTCCTTGGTCACGCCGTTGCGGGCCGCATCGGTGAAGTCATCCGGTTTCACGCCGACGGAGGCAAGAACTTCGTCGAGCGGCATCAGCAGGCCCTTGGACTGGTAGTCCGACAGGGCGGAGTGGTGGATCGAGACGATGTCGGGCGGATCGCCCGCCGCAAACTGCGCGGTCAGCTGGTCGTAGCCCGGCCACTCCACCGTCGTCACCGAGATATGGATATCTGGATTGTCGGCGTTGAACTTGTTGATCATCGAGGTGATGATCCCGCATTCGCCCACGGCCTTTGCCACATCGGTATTGCTGCCGAAATCCGCATCGCAGGCTCCAAAAAAGCGCTGCAGGCTGAGTTCGGTGGCCGCGAACGACGGCGTCGCCGCCATCACGGCAAGGGCCGAAGCCGCCGCCAGAATAGACGTCCTCCATACATGCATCATGCGTGTCTCCTCCATGTCATGATTGCGTTCACCGGCCCGTAGGCCGGGCAGTCTCCTCACCGCACGGCAGCGCCGGATACGGCGGTAACGATGTATTTCTGGAAGAACAGGTACAGGATCAGAATCGGCGCGCTGGCGAAGACTGCCTGCGACATGAGAAAGCCGAGGCCCTCGGACTGCGCGAAGTTCGTCTGCGTCGAGGCGATGCCGACCGTCAGCGTGTACATTTCCTTCTTCGTGCCGGAGATCAGCGGCCAGAAGTAGTCGTTCCAGACGCTGAGGAAGGTGAAGATGCCGAGCGTCGCCTGTGCCGGCACCGTCAGCGGTAGCAGCACCTTCCAGAAGATCTTGAAGCGGCTGGCATTGTCGAGGAGCGCGGCCTCGTCCAGCTCCTTGGGAATGGCGCGAAAGTATTGCGTCATCAGGAACACGCCGAAGGGCGCCGAAAGCCAGGGCAGGATCAGCCCCGGATAGGTGTTGTGCAGCTTCAACCAGGAAAAGAGCTGGTGACGGGCGATCAGAACGGCCTGCTCGGGAATGGCAAGACCGATGAGCACGATCACGAAGAGGACGTTGCGGAAGGGAAAATTGAGGCGGGCGAAGCCGTAGCCGGCGAGCGAGCAAAGCACCAGCGTGCTGAACGTCACGCCGCCGGACACGATGAGGCTGTTGAGGATCCACCGGAAGACCGACGAGGTCGTGAGGATGTTGAGATAGTTCTGGAGCGTGTAGGGCGCATGGAACACGGCGTTCATGCTTGCCATCAGCTCCTTGTTGTCCTTCAGCGACAGAGCGACGACCCAGACCAGCGGCGCCATCATGATCACGGCTGTCGCGATCGTGAGGGCCAGAATGATGCGGTCGCCGGTGCTGCGGCCGACCATGCCCGAGGGTGCCGCACGCGTCGGCGCGGATGTCGCGGTCATGGTGCTCATGCGTCTTCTCCCCTTCGCCGGGAAACGAGATACTGGATCATCGCGGCCACGAGGATCAGCGCGAACAACACCTCGGAGGCCGCGGCGCCGAGCCCCAGATCCCACCGCTTGAAGGCGGCGTCGTAGATGTAGAGGACGAGCGGCGTGGAGACGTTGTTGGGCCCGCCATTCGTCATCAGCCGCGCCTGCCCGAAGAGCTGGAACTGCAGCACGATCTGGATGACGAGCACCAGCACGAAGGTGCGCTTGATGGACGGGAAGGTGATGGAGCGGAACGTGCGCCAGCGCCCGGCATTGTCGAGCGCGGCAGCCTCGTAGATGTCGCCGGGGATCTGCTGGAGCGCGGAGAGAAACAGCATCATCGGCAGGCCGATGCACCACCAGATCGTCGCAATCGCGATGGCGATCATGACGAGCTTGGGGTCGGACAGGAAGGCCGGGGCCGTCGCGCCGAACCAGCCGTAGACGGTGGACAGCAGGCCGAACCCCGGCACGAAGACGATGCGCCAGATCAGCGTGACGATGGTGACGGAGAGGACGGACGAGGCGAAGAAGATCGTGCGCAGCACCGCTGCCGTGCGCGTCTGCCGGTTGAGCGCCAGCGCCAGCAGCAGGCCGATCAGCGCCAGGGCGGGAACGGTGAGAAGGACGAAATAGAAGGTGTTGCCGATGGCCTGCAGGAAGATCCGGTCGTTGAAAAGCCGGGCATAATTGGCCAGCCCGACGAAGCGGCCGGTGGAGAAGGCATCCGCCTTGTGCAGGCTCATCCACATGCCCCAGAACAGCGGCACGATGAGCAGCAGCACGAAGAAGACGAGATAGGGCGCAACGAAGAGCGCGTTGCGCCAGAGGGGGGCGTTGACGTTCTGGACCCGTCGCCGGGACGGTGCGGCGGGTTGCGCCGGGGCGGGCCGGGGAAGCGTGAGGTCAGCCATGGCCGATCTCCTCCGCATGGCGGGCCCGGCCTTCCGCGTCGAACAGATGCGTCCGCGTGCCGTCGAGGGTGAGTGCGATTTCGTCGCCGATGGCAACGCGGCTCATGCCGATATCCTCGGCGACGATCATGCTGCCGTCCTTCAGGCGGATATAGAGGAGGGTGCGGTCGCCGAGCCTTTCGAGCACCTCGACCCGGCCGGGCATGGTGTCGCTCGCGCCGGGCTCGGCCCGACGGACGGCTTCGGCGCGGATGCCGAGCGTCTGCTCGCCGGCGGTCATGCCATCGGCCCGGATGGTGGTGGTAAGGTGCGCGCCATTCGGCAGCTCGGCCACGAGGAAGCCGCCGCGTTCCGACAGCGTGACCGGCAGGAAGTTCATGGTGGGCGACCCGACGAAGGTCGCGACGAAGCGGCTTGCGGGCCGCAGATAGATATCCATCGGCGTGCCGATCTGCTCGATCTGCCGATTGTTCATGACGACGACCCGATCGGCCAGCGTCATCGCCTCGATCTGGTCGTGGGTGACGAAGATCATGGTGGATTTCACGCGATTGCGTAGCTGCGCGAGTTCCACGCGGGTTCGCACCCGAAGCGCGGCGTCGAGGTTGGACAGCGGCTCGTCGAACAGAAAGGCCTTGGGTTCCTTGACGATGGCGCGGCCGATGGCGACGCGCTGGCGCTGGCCGCCGGAAAGCTGGCCGGGCTTGCGGTCCATGAGGTGCCCGATCTCCAGCATGCGGGCGGCTTCCGCCAGACGCGCCGCGATTACGTCCTTGGGCACGGCGATATTCTCAAGCCCGAAGGCCATATTGTCGGCGACCGTCATGTGCGGATAGAGCGCGTAGGACTGGAACACCATGGCGATGCCGCGCTGGCCGGGCGGCAGCGTGTCGATCCGTTCGCCATTGATGGAGATCGTGCCCTCGTCCACGCTTTCGAGCCCGGCGATCATGCGCAGCAGCGTCGATTTTCCGCAGCCGGAGGGGCCGAGGAACACCATGAACTCGTTGGCCCTGACGGACAGCGAGAGGTTCTCCAGCACCGTCATGGCGCCGTAGCGCTTCGTGACGCTGTCGATCTCGATCTGCGCGGTCATGCAAGCCTCCTGCCGGTGTCGTTCAAAACACAGGTCCGCATCCTATCCTCCCGGCGGGGGGCGGGTGACCGCCCGGCCATCCGCCATCCTTGCCGCCATTCCCTATCGCCGAACCGGGTATCCTCCGCCGGTTCGCATGCTCGACCTTTCGCCCGTCTCAGGCCTTCAGCCGGATCATCCGGTAGCTCAGCGGCGCGATGGACGCCGTGAGACGACCGTCCGCAAACAAGGCGCCTTCACCCTTCACCGGCACGACATTGTCGGGCGCGTCCGCCGTATTGGTGATGCGCAGGTCGGAATGGGCGATGACCTGATCCTCGACCACCGTCAGGGTGCCGAATTCGAGCAGGCCGACATCGAGATCGAGCGCCTCGCTCAGATGCCGGTTGACGAGGAAGAAGGTGACATGACCCGACGTCGCGTCGTGCACGGCGGAGACGTCGAGATAGGGAACCGTGCCGATATCCTCGACGGTGTAGGTCGGGCTGTCCACCATCAGCTTCAGCGCCGTGCCACGGCCATAGACCGAGGCGTAATAGTAGGGATAGAAGATCGTCTGGCGCCAAGCCGGGCCGCCGGGCACGGTCATGATCGGCGCGATGACGTTGACGAGCTGGGCAAGGCAGGCGATCTTCACCACGTCGGCCCGGTTGATGAACGTATTCAAGATGCAGCCGACCTGCAGCACATCCTCGAAATTGTAGTCGTCTTCCAGCAGCGGCGGCGCCTCCGGCCAGCCATTGTGGCCTTCGAGGATCGCCTTGTCCCGTTCCTTGGAATGGTACCAGACGTTCCATTCGTCGAAGGAGATGTAGACGTCCTTCTTGGAGCGCTTCTTCGACTTCACATAGGCGATGACGCCCGCGACCGTGCCGATATAGGTGTCGAGTTCCAGGCTGCGGGCCAGATAGCTCGCCGTGTCCTTGGCACGGTTTTCGAAGTACATGTGCAGCGAGATGTGATCGACTTCGTTGTAGGTATGCTCCAGCACCGTCGCCTCCCATTGCGGGTAGGTCGGCATGTGGGCGTTGGAGGAGCCGCAGACGACGAGTTCGAGCCGGCTGTCGAAGGCGCGCATGGCCTTCGCCGTCTCATGCGCCAGCCGCCCATATTCATCGGCCGTCTTGTGGCCGATCTGCCAAGGTCCGTCCATCTCGTTGCCGAGGCACCAGAGGCGCACATCGAAGGGCGCTTCGCGGCCATTGGCACGGCGCTTGTCGCTCCAGGTGCTGCCGCCCTCGTGATTGACGTATTCGAGGAAATTTCGGGCCTCGTCGAGCCCGCGCGAGCCGAGATTGACCGCGAGCATCATCTCGGTGCCCACCGTCTCGCACCAGTCGGCAAATTCGTGAATGCCGACCTGGTTGCTCTCCGAGGTATGCCAGGCGAGATCGAGGCGAACGGGACGCTCTTCGCGCGGGCCGATGCCGTCCTCCCAATTGTAGGCGGACACGAAATTGCCGCCGGGATAGCGGACGATCGGTACCTGCAGCTCTCTGACGAGATCGATGACATCCCGGCGCATGCCGTCGGCGTCGGCTGTCGGGTGGTCCGGCTCATAGATCCCGGTGTAAACGGCGCGACCCAGATGCTCGATGAACGAGCCGTAGAGTCGCGGGTCGATCTCCGAGATCGTGAATTTGCTATGGGCGATAACCGTCGCCTTCATGCCGTCCTCCCAAGTAAATCATATTTCATGATTTATATCATGATTTAAGATGAATAGAGCGGAGGCAGGGAGAAGCGTCAAGCGGAAAATGTTGTGCAGTGCGATAGCGGCAGTCTACGTCCGGGTGCGCAGCCGCAGCAATATATCCTGATCGTAATTGCCGAAACCGCGCCCGAAAATGTTGATGCCGCCGGGATGCTTGGCATCGTCGCGCACACCGATCCGCAGGCGGATGGAATGGTGGACGTCCAGTTTCAGGTCGTCGAGACGGATGTCGGACATCCGCAGGCCATCGACATAAGAGCCCTCGTCATTGACCCGAAAGCTCTTGAGCTTCCCATATTGCGAGCCCTTCAGTTTCCACCAATCCGGCGTGTAAACCCCTCTTTTATCACCGAAATCTCCGGGAGAGGTCCATGTCCCCACCTCTACGCCATTGACGCCAAGCGTGATGTCGGAAGGCCAGTCGGCGCTGGTGCCGGGGACCTCGGAGGACAGTTCCAGCACGAATTCCAGCTCGCGGATCTGCGCATTGGCAAGGCGGGCATTGTTGGGAAACTGGTATTCGACATGGCCGCGCGTGAACCAGATCAGCCCGGTTTTCATGCGGTCGGGATCGAGAAACGTGCTCGGCACATCCAGCAGCCCGATGATGCCGTCGACCGAACAGAGCCCGCAGGGTGCCGACACCTCGAAGCTCGTATAAAGGCCGAGCGGCATCGACACATCGATGGCGTCCGGTTCCGTTTCCTTGATATCGTTCTTCAGAACGATCAGGATCTCATCGTAAAGCGTGTGACAAATCTTCTGGTTTCCCTTACGTGCCTTGATCGTCTCCGTGCGGATCAGCCCGGCTTCCTGCAGCACCTGAATGTTGATCGACACGCTGGATTGCGGCGATCGGAGGACCTCTGCGATGTCGTTGACATTCATTGGACCCTTGTTTTGCAACAGTTTCAGGATCGAAACGCGCGCCGGCGATGCCAGACCTTTCAGCACGGCCTGGTTTTCTTCGGGATCGACGACAAGAAAATTTCGGCTCACGATCTGGCACTCCGAGCTTGGCCTGAGATCGGCCATTCATATCGATAATGCTGATCCAGTCAACAGCCGCATTTGCGCTTGGTGACCGGTGAACCTTGCTTTCCCCCGCCCTATCTACAGCGAAACTTCTCGCGCGGCCGACGACGATGCCGGCGGGACGATGACCTTCTGAAGGAGACCCGCGTGACGACACCGACAGCCCGCGTGCAGCAGACCGCCGACGCCACCTCGGGCGCAGCCCTCGGCAATCTCGACCCCGCACCGCCCGCGACGCTGGTGATCTTCGGCGCGACCGGCGATCTCACCCGCCGCCTGCTCGTGCCCGCACTCATCAACATGGAGCGGGAAGGGTTGATCAACCCGACCTCGACCGTGCTCGGCATCGGCAAGGACGCGGGCGATGACGAGATGCTCAGGACGAGCCTCGAGACCTTCAGTGCCGGGCATTTCGGCGAGGGCGACGCGCAGCGTATCGAGGCCTGGAAGAGCCTGCGGCCAAAACTGCGCTACCGCGCCGGCGACTTCACGGCAGATCAGATCTACACCGAGATCGCCGCCGAACTCGCGGGCAATGCGGTCTTCTACCTTGCCGTACCGCCGCGCTTCTTCGGGGATATCGTGGAAAAGCTTGCCGATCACGGGCTGACGACGGAAGCCGACGGCGCTTTTCGGCGCATCGCAATCGAGAAGCCGTTCGGGCACGATGCGGCATCCGCAAAGGCTCTGAACACGCGCATCCTGTCGCGCGTGGCGGAGACGCAGGTCTACCGGATCGACCATTTCCTCGGCAAGGAAACGGTCCAGAACATCATGACGCTGCGGTTCGCCAATATGATGATCGAGAAGCTGTGGAACAGCGACAGCATCGACCATATTCAGATCACGGCGGCGGAAACCGTGGATGTCGGAACGCGCGGCAGTTTCTACGACGGGACCGGGGCCTTGAGAGACATGGTCCCCAACCACCTCTTCCAGCTTCTTTCCATGGTGGCGATGGAACCGCCGATCAGCTTCGACGCCGAGGCCGTGCGGGACGAGAAGGCGAAGGTCTTGCGCGCGATCCGGATCTACGAGCCGGAAGAGGCGGCTGCCAACAGCGTGCGCGGCGTCTACACGGCCGGAACCATCGGTGACCGGACGATCCCCGCTTACACGGAAACGGCGGATGTGAAGCCCGACAGTACGACGGAGACCTATGTCGCGCTGAAGCTGATGATCGACACCTGGCGCTGGGCCGGCGTGCCGTTCTACCTGCGCACCGGCAAGGCGCTGACCGTGCGGGATACGGAGGTCATCGTCACGTTCAAGCCCGTGCCGTTCGCGCAATTTCCACGCCTTCGCAACGCGCACCTGCCGCCGAACCGCATCGTTATCCAGATCCAGCCGGATGAAGGCATCAGCCTTGATATGCTCATCAAGCGGCCCGGCATCGGCGTGGCGGTGGAGCCGGCGGTGATGGATTTCCGCTATGCCGGACTGTTCGATATCGGCCGGCTGAACGGGTACGAGACTCTGCTCTACGACATCCTGACCGGCGACCAGACGTTGTTCCAGCGGGCGGACGCGGTGGAAGCCGGCTGGCGGGCCGTCCAGCCGTTCCTCGACCGTTGGGCCGAAGGTGGGTCGCCTGCGCCCTATGTTCCGGGCTCTCTGGGGCCGGACGCGGCGGTGGATCTGCTTGCCCGCGATGGTCTCGCCTGGCACGATCTCGTCACCCGTTGACGCGCGGGATGCGGGCAAGATCGCGGGCCGCGCACTGCCGGGATGGGACGGAAACGTCCCGGCGTCGCAGCCGCACGGCCGTCGCCGCACTTTGTGTCGCGCTCCTCGCCGCATGCCTGCCACCTGTGCCGGAGGCGGCGGCCCGGACCAAGGAGGATCGGGACGCCGGCTGTCTCTACGAGGGCGGTGCGGCGTCGCCAGCCCTTTGTATCCGCAAGGAGAGCTTCAACGGCGATCTCTGCCGGGCGATCGAGTATTTCGCGAGACGGTCGGATCTGCCGGCCGACTATTTCGCGCGGTTGCTCTGGCGCGAAAGCCTGTTCCGGCCGGAGGCCGTCAGCCCCAAGGGTGCGGAGGGTATCGCGCAGTTCATGCCGGGCACGGCGCGCGAACGCGGTCTTGGCAACACCTTCGACGTCATCCAGTCGCTCGATGCCGCCTCCGCCTACCTGCAGGAGCTTCGCATGCGGTTCGGCAATTTCGGTCTTGCCGCTGCGGCCTATAATGCGGGGGAGGGCGGGCTGTCGCGCTTTCTCTCGACGGGACGGCTGCCGCTGGAGACCCATGATTACGTCTTCGCCATCACCGGGCATCCGGCAGAGACCTGGAAGACCAGCCCGCCCGAGCGTGCCGCCCCGGTGCTCGATCCGGCCAAGCCGTTTCTCGATGCCTGCACGGCACTCGCAACCAGCCGCATCATCCGCGATCCCGTTCTCGCCGGCTCGGCCGACTGGGCGCCCTGGGGCGTTCAACTGGCCGGGCACTACAATCCCGCCACCGCGATGAAGCTGTTCACGCTGGCCGTCGCCCGGCTTCCCGCGCCTTACAATGCCGAGCGGGCCCTCCTCGTCCGCCAGCGCGGGGGCAATTTTGGCTATCGGCCGCGCTACGCCGCGCGCATCGGGCGCGAAAACCGGCAGCAGGCAGACGCCCTCTGCGCCATCGTGCGGAAAACCGGCGGCGCCTGCGTTGTCTTTCGCAACAGGCCACCGCGCTGATCCGTCATCGGCACCAGCGCAAAAGGCCCGACACGGTCGGGCCTTCAGACATGCGCGGTGTGGCCGTTACTCGGCGGCCTGCGATACCGGTGTCAGGTTGCGATAGGGCTCGCAAAGCGCTTCCATCATCCGAACCTCTTCGGCCGTCAGGTCGGTCAGCGGCGCGCGGACCGGGCCCGCGTCGAAGCCCATCAGCCGGACGCCGGCCTTGATGGCGGAGACGGCGTAGCCCTTCTGGCGGTTGCGGATGTCCATGAACGGGTAGAAGAAGTCGATCAGGATGCGGTTGGTGGTTGCCGTGTCCCCAGCGCGAAGCGCCGTGTAGAACTGCTGGGCGAGCGCCGGCACGAAGTTGAAGACGGCCGAGGAATAGGTCGTCACGCCCGCGCCGAGATAGGCATCGGCAAAGAGCTCCGCCGTCGGCATGCCGCCGAGATAGGTGAGGCGATCACCCATCGTCGCCGTGATGCGGCGCACCAGCGCGATGTCGCCGGAGCCGTCTTTGAAGCCGACGAGGTTGGGGCAGGCGTCGCAGAGGCGCGACAGCGTGTCGGCCGTCAGGATCGAGTTGTCACGGTTATAGACCATGACGCCGATCGACACCGACTGGCAGACGGTCTTGATGTGCTGGTAGAGGCCTTCCTGGCTCGCATCCATCAGGTAGTGCGGCAAGAGCAGGATGCCGTCGGCACCGGCCTTTTCCGCGGCCTTCGCGATGGAGATCGCGATGCGCGTGCCATAGCCGCAGCCCGCAACGATCGGCGTCGCGCCTGCCGAGGCCTTGGCGGCGGCGACGATCTCGGGGATTTCCGAAGGCTCCAGCGAGAAGAACTCCCCGGTTCCGCCGGCGGCGAACAGAACCGTCGCGTCGAAGCCCGCCAGCCAGCCGACATGTGCCTCATAGGCCTTGCGATGGAACAGCCCGTCGGCACCGAAGGGCGTGACGGGGAAGGACAGGAGGCCGGCGCCGAGCGCGTGCTTCAGTTCGATGGGGTCCATGGACATGGGCGAAGTTCTCCAGACGTTGCATTCCGGAGAACGATAGCTAGAGATATTATCTCTGTCAATAGTTGTATGATCTATGTCGCCGCAGGGCCGCGCGTATTGCGCATCAGCGCCCGGTAGCGCTGCTGGCTGCCCTTCAGATGATTGCGCATCGCATCGCGCGCCGCCGTCTCGTCCCGATCGGCGATCGCGCGGGCGATGGTTTCGTGTTCCTGCTGGATCTGCGACAGGTAGTCGGGCGGCGTGGCCTCCGGCCGGTCGTCTCCCAGAAGAGAGCGCGGGATCATCTGCTCGCCGATGGCCTGCAGCAGTTCGCGAAAGCGGGGATTGTTGGTGCTGTCGGCAATGGCGAGGTGAAAGGCGCGGTCGCTTTCCACTGTGGCCGTGCCCGATGCGATCTGGTTGTTCATCACGTGCAGCGCCTCGAAAACAAGCTCCTGCTGTGCGGGGGAACAGCGCCCGGCAGCAAGGCCCGCGGCCTCGATCTCGATGGCGGCGCGCACCTCCAGCATCTCGATGATGGACGAGACGCGGTTGGGATCGACGCTTTGCAGGCCGCCCTGCGGCTTGGGTTGCGTGGCCAGCACGAAGACGCCGACACCGTGGCGCACCTCCACAAGCCCGTCGGCCCGTAGGGATGCGATCGCTTCTCGGATGACGGTCCGGCTGACCTGGTGTTCCTCCGTCAGGCCACTCTCGCTCGCCAGTTTCTCGCCCGGCTTCAGCGTGCCGTCGGCAATGGCGGCACGCAGCCTCTGGCTGACGGTGGCCACAAGGTTTCTCCCTTTGCGCGCCGGTGTCGCCTGTGTGTCGTGGTCCGATCTCTTCACGTGTCCCCGCTCTGCGAATGCCATGTTTCGTCTGCTTTTCCGGCAAGGATAGACCAACAAACAGACCTGCGGGAAGAAATTGTTTGACCTTGCCGGATAGTCTTATAGGATGACATACGTCAGTTATATGATAACAAGAGAGCTCGCTGGAGGCGGGGCACTTTGGCGAGAGCGATCGATCGCCGGCGGAAACCAGCCGGATCCGGGCGCAAATGTGGAGGAGACCACCATGACCATTTACCAGAACCTGATTGCCGGCGCGTGGGTCGGATCGGAGACCTCCCGAAACCTGAGCCCGTCGGACACGAACGATCTCGTCGGTCTCTATGCTCAAGCGAGTGCCGACGATGCGCGAGACGCCATCGCCGCGGCCAAGGCCGCGTTTCCGGCATGGTCTCGTTCCGGCATACTGGAGCGGCACGCCATCCTGCGCAAAGCCTCCGACGAAATTCTGGCCCGAAAGGAAGAACTCGGCGCGCTTCTGGCGCGGGAGGAGGGCAAGGTGCTTCCCGAGGCGATCGGCGAGGTGACGCGTGCTGCGCAGATCTTCGACTTCTTCGCAGGTGAGGCCCTGCGGCTGGCCGGAGAGACCCTGCCATCCGCCCGGCCGGGGATCGGCGTCGAGGTGACGCGCGAACCGCTCGGCGTCATCGGCATCATCACGCCCTGGAATTTTCCGATCGCCATTCCCGCCTGGAAGATCGCGCCGGCGCTTTGCTACGGCAATACCGTCGTCTTCAAGCCGGCGGATCTCGTGCCCGGTTGCGCCTGGGCGATCGTGGACATTCTCCACCGCGCCGGTCTTCCCAAAGGCGTGCTGAACCTCGTCATGGGGCGTGGCTCGGTCGTCGGGCAGGCGCTGCTCGACAGCCCGGATCTCGGCGGACTCACCTTCACGGGCTCGACCGGCACCGGCAAGCGGGTCGCGCTCGCATCGATCGAGCATAACCGCAAGTTCCAGCTGGAAATGGGCGGCAAGAATCCGATGGTGGTTCTGGACGATGCGGACCTCTCTGTCGCGGTCGAGGCGGCCGCCAATTCCGGCTTCTTTTCCACCGGCCAGCGCTGCACCGCGTCGTCGCGCCTCATCGTCACCGAAGGCATTCACGACCGCTTCGTCGCGGCGCTGACCGAGCGGCTGAAAACGCTGACGGTGGACAATGCGATGAAGCCCGGCACGCATATCGGCCCCGTCGTTGATGAGCGGCAGCTGCGCCAAGACACCGACTATATCGATATCGGCAAGGCGGAAGGCGCAAAGCTGGCCTTCGGCGGCGAGGTCCTGACGCGCGAAACGCCCGGCTTCTACCTGCAGCCGACGCTCTTCACCGAGGCGACCAACCAGATGCGCATCTCGCGCGAGGAAATCTTCGGGCCGGTGGTCAGCGTCATCCGGGCGAAGGATTATGACGAGGCGCTCGCGATATCCAACGACACGCCCTTCGGCCTGTCGGCAGGCATCGCCACCACCAGCTTGAAGCACGCCACCCATTTCAAGGGCAATGCGGAGGCCGGCATGGTCATGGTCAATCTGCCCACGGCCGGCGTGGATTTCCATGTGCCGTTCGGTGGTCGCAAGGCCTCCTCGTTCGGTCCGCGCGAGCAGGGCCGCTATGCCGCCGAGTTCTTCACCGTGGTGAAGACCGCCTACACGCTGGCATGAGGCTTCGGCGCTTCCTTTTTTGCAATGACCGGCAGCGGCGTTCGCCGCGCCCATCCCAGGAGGACTTTTCGTGAAAATCGTCGACGTCAACGTGCGCGTCTTTGCCCACACCACCTATCGCCATCAGGACACGGCCGGCCATGCCCATCCGGGGCCGGCGCACAAGGTGAATCTCGCGCTCCTGACCATCGTCGATGACGAAGGTGGCGAAGGCCATTGTTTCGCGGCGCCCGAGGTCGTGCGGCCGCATGTCATCGAGAAATTCGTGAAGAAGGTGCTGATCGGCGCCGATCCCTTCGCGCGCGAGCGACTCTGGCAGGAACTCGCACACTGGCAGCGCGGCAGCGCGGCGCAGCTGACCGACAGGACGCTGGCGATCGTGGATTGCGCCTTGTGGGACCTCGCCGGGCGCAAGCTGAACATGCCGGTGCACAAGCTGATCGGCACCTACCGCGAGAAGATGCCCGCCTATGGCTCGATCATGTGCGGCGACGAGCTGGAGAACGGTCTCGCGACGCCGGAGGATTACGGCCGGTTCGCCGAAAAGCTCGTCGCGCGCGGCTACAAGGGCATCAAGCTGCACACCTGGATGCCGCCGGTCTCCTGGGCGCCGGATGTCGGCATGGACCTCAAGGCCTGCGCGGCGGTGCGCGAAGCGGTCGGTCCGGATATCCACCTGATGATCGATGCCTTCCACTGGTACACCCGGACCGATGCCCTGAAGCTCGGCCGCGGGCTTGAGGCGCTTGGCTTCGACTGGATCGAGGAGCCGATGGACGAGCAGAGCTCCATGTCCTACGCATGGCTGTCTGAAAACCTCGATATCCCGGTTCTCGGGCCCGAGAGCGCCGGCGGCAAGCACTTCAGTCGTGCCGAATGGATCGCCACCAAGGCCTGCGACATCCTGCGCACCGGCGTTCACGATGTCGGCGGCATCAGCCCGGCCATGAAATGCATGCATCTGGCCGAATCCTTCGGCATGAATTGCGAGATTCACGGAAACGGCGCGCCGAACCTGATCGTCGCCGCCTGCTCGAAGAACGCCAATTGGTACGAGCGCGGGTTGCTGCACCCCTTCCTCGAATATGACGACGGCTTCGAATATCTGAATAGCCTCGTCGATCCGATGGACGCCGATGGCTATGTCCATATCTCCGACAAGCCGGGCCTTGGCGAAGACATCAACTTCGACTTCATCGACGCCAACCTCGTCGCCTGAGGCTTACAGGACGCGGTCGAGCCAGTCGATCGCGTCGTCCTGCTGCTGCACCGGAAAGACATGGCCGCCGGGCGCCAACCGTGTCTGGAGCGTATCCGGTGCGCCAGATGCATCCCAGATGATTCGCATCTGCCGAAAGGCTTCGGCGGCATCGGCCTCGGGGAAATGCCGGTCTTCCCGGCCGCTGAGGAAAAGTGCGGGTTTGGGCGCGGCAAGTGCTGCGAAATGGGGATAGTCGATGCGGCCGGCGATGCCGGGATGCAGCAGATAGAAAGCGGACTGGCCGCGCAGCTGATTGCTCCCAGCCTGCATCAGCCCCGACAGGGTGCCCATCCACCCCACGGACACACAGGCCTTCACATCCGCCGAAAGGGCGGCCACCTGCCAGGCCCGCGCGCCACCCATCGAGAAGCCGCAGCTTGCCACGCGCCCCGGGTCGACGCCATCCAGCTGTTTCAGGACTGCGAGCGCTTCGAGATCCTCCTGCAGGACGACGCCGGCAAGCGACTGGCCAAACTGCATGAGGTTCGCCGCCAGCGCCTGCTGGCTCTCATATCCCGTGCTGGCCCGGCCGCCCCATCCCAGGGCATCGACGCAGAGCACGCTGTAACCCCGTCGCGCGAGCGCATTGCCGAGGTGCCGGCCACCGTAGAGACGGGTCGCCCAGTCGTCCGACGGCACCGCCGTTTCGCGCGGCTCGTCGGGCCACCGGATCAGCTTCTGTCGGCCGATGGAAAAGAAGGCGCCGTGATCGTGGAGGAGCAGAACGCCGGGCGTCGGAGCCTTGGTGGGCGGGCGGAGCAGATAGGCATCGGCCGTCTCGCCATTCGAGAAGCCGAGCTGAAGATGCCGGCCGAGAAGCCCGTCATCGTCCCATTCGCCAAGGTGTGTCGCCGAGGGCGTGGCGATCGCCTCGATACCGAGTGCGCCGCGCACCGTGGCAAGCGTCGTTCTCTGCCATGTCGCGACATCGGACACGGCCGGGTCGAAGTTCCAGGCGAAGGATTTCTTATCCCGCAGGCGCTTTGCGAGATCCGGCATGTTTTCGCCGTCGATCATCCGCCGCGGCGCATGCGCTCGATCATCCGGTCGCGGCTGACCGTCAGATGCTGTCGCATCGCCAGCCGGGCGCCGTCGATGTTGCGCTCGGCGATGGCGGCAAGGACCAGACGGTGCTCGCTGTTGACCCGCGCGAGGTTTGCCTGGAACACCGCGTCTTCCACGCCGCTGGTCTGCAGCCGCATGCGCGGCATCAGCGTCTCGCCGAGATAATTGAAGATGCCGAAGAAATGCTCGTTGTGGCTGGCCTTGGCCACCGCACAGTGAAACTCGAAATCGGTCTGGCTGTCGCGCACGACGTTCCGGATCGCGTCGTCCATCGCGTCGCAGACGGCGGCCATGGCGTCGAGATCGGCCTGCGTGCGGCGCTCGGCCGCCAGAGCCGCAGCTTCGGACTCGATGCCGATGCGTAGTTCGAGGCCTTTCAGCTGGTTCTCCACCATGGTCAGCCTTTCCGGGGCAAGCCGGAAGGGTGGGATACCTGCATCGTCGCGGACGAATGCGCCGACCCCGTGCTGGATCGAGACGAGGCCGCTCGCCCGCAGATTGGCGATCGCCTCGCGCACCACGGTGCGGCTGACGCCGAGTTCGTCGATCAGCACCTTTTCGGTCGGCAGTTGCGAGCCGCGGGAATACTCGCCCTGTCGGATACGGTCCGCAAGCGTGCGGATGACCTGTGAACTCAGGGTTTCGCGTCTCCGCCCACTCACGGGAAGCGGCGCGGCATTGTCGGCATCGATCGTCATGGCGCAGAGCCCCTCCAGCGGGCGGTCGACCGTCAAACGGCCTGGTCGTAGGCAAGGCTCGCTTCGATCAGCTCCCGGGCATAAGGGTCGTTGGCCTTGCCGGTGGAGAGAACCGAGCGATCCATGATCTCCACCACGCGCCCATGTTGCATCACCGCCAGTCGTTCGCACATATGGTCGATGACCGCCAGATCGTGGCTGACGAAGAGATAGGTGAGGTTCCGACGGGTCCGCAGGTCCGCCAGCAGGTTCAGAACCTCTGCCTGCACGGAGACGTCGAGCGCCGACGTCGGCTCGTCCAGCAGAAGAATGCGCGGCTCGAGAATGAGCGCGCGCGCAATCGCCACGCGCTGCCGCTGCCCGCCGGACAATTCGTGCGGATAGCGGGCGAGGAAGGCAGGGTCGAGCCCGACATCGGTCAGTGCCCGCTCCATCCGCTCCAGTTGCCGGTCCATGCGGTGGATGCGCAGGGGCTCCTGCAGGGCGGTGCGGATCGACTGGCGCGGGTGCAGGGAACCGTAAGGGTCCTGAAACACCATCTGCACCATGCGGCAATAATCGGCGAAGGGCATGTCCTTGATCGATGTGCCTTCCATCTCGATCGCGCCGTCCCAGAGCGTCAGCAGACGGGCGATGCAGCGCAGGATGGTCGATTTGCCCGAACCGGATTCGCCCACGAGCCCGAAGGATTCGCCGGGTTTGACGGAGAAGGCCACGTCTCCGAGAATCCGCCGCTTGGCGGCGCCGGAGCCGAGGTCGATCGAGACGTTGCGGACATCGATGGCGTTCATGGTTGCGCCTCCCACGTGTTGCGGACCATCGGCTCGCGGTTGAGCACCGGCAACGGGCGCCGGCTCCCGCCGATATGCGGCTGTGCGGCGAGAAGGCCGCGGGTGTAGGGGTGGACGCAATTCTGCATGTCGCGCGCGGCGCGCTCCTCCACCACTTCGCCGTGGCGCATGACGAGCACCCGGTCGCAGAAATTGCGCACGAGGTTCAGGTCGTGGCTGATCATGATCAGGCCGATGCCCTTGTTCGTCACCAGCTCGTTGAGGATGTTGAGCACCTGCATGCGCACCGTCACATCAAGCGCCGAGGTCGGCTCGTCGGCGATGATGATTTGCGGCTCGGGGATCAGCATCATCGCGATCATAATGCGCTGGCCCATGCCGCCGGAGACCTCGTGCGGATAGAGCCCGTAGACCCGCTCGGGATCGCGGATCTTCACCGCTTCGAGCATGGCGAGTGTCTTGTCGCGCGCGACCTGGGCGGAGGCTTTGTTGTGGACGCGGTAGGCCTCGGCGATCTGGTCGCCAACGCGGTGCACCGGGTTCAGCGAGAACTTCGGATCCTGCAGGATCATCGAGATCCGCCGGCCCCGGATCGAAAGCATCTGGCGTTCGGTGGCCGCCAGAAGATCGGTGCCCTCGAAATCCATCCGGTTCGCCTCGATCCGGGCCGTCGGCAGGAGTTTGAGGAGTGCGCGTCCGATGGTCGATTTGCCCGATCCGGACTCGCCGACGATGCCGAGCCGCTCGCGCCCGAGGTCGAACGAGACGCCCTTGACGACGGGCGTGTAGGCTTTGCCGTTGCGGTAGCTGACGCGCAGGCCTTCGACGCGGAGAAGAGGCGTGGTGTTGTCCATCTGCGGTTCCATCATCGCCTCCTAGTGGCCCTGTTTCGGATCGAGCGCATCGCGCAGGCCATCGCCAAGCAGGTTGAAGGCGAGGCTGACGAGAAGGATGGCGCCGCCGGGGAAGGCGACCAGCCACCAGTTGTCGAGCATGTAGCGCCGTCCGGTGGCGATCATCGCGCCCCATTCCGGCAGCGGCGGCTGCGCGCCGAGGCCGAGAAAGCCAAGGCCGGCCGCCGTCAGGATCACGGTTGCCATGCTGAGCGTGACGCGGACGAGCACGGAGGGCAGGCACATCGGCATGATCGACTTGACGATGATGCGCAGCTTGGAGGCGCCCTGCATGCGCGACGCGGAGATGTAGTCGGCATTGCGGAAGGTCAGCGTTTCCGCGCGCGCCAGCCGCGCGATCGGCGGCCAGGCGGTGAGGCCGATGGCGATGATCGCATTTTCGAGGCTCGCGCCCAGCGCCGCCACGAAGGCAAGCGACAGAATGAGGCTCGGGAAGGACAGGAAGATATCGGTGATGCGCATCATGACCGTATCGTACCAGCCGCCGAAATAGCCGGCGGTCGTGCCGACCAGAAGCCCGAGCGGGCCGACGATGACGGAGACGATGGTGATGATCGTCAGGCTGATGCGCGACCCGTGGATGATGCGGCTGAGCACATCGCGCCCGAGTTCGTCCGTGCCGAACAGATGCGCGGCGGATGGCGGCTGCAGGGCCTGGGCGAGGTTGATCATGTTCGGCTCGTAGGGCGCGATCCACGGCGCCACGAGCGCCGTGACGAGGAGGATCGCAATGACCACGAGGCCGAATCCGGAGGAAGGATTGGCGAGCAGGTCCTTCAGAACCCGGACGAGGCGGCTCCAGGCCGTATAGGTCTTCTCGCTGGAAGCGGTCATGGCTGCGGTCCCGATGTCGATGGTTTTCGTCGTCATGTCAGCGCGTCCTCGGGTCGAAGATCTTGTAGAGCGCATCGGACAGGAGATTGAGCCCGATGAAGATGACGCCGACGAGCAGGACGCAGGTCATCACCGCGTTCATGTCGCCGACCAGCATGTTGTTGGTGATGTACTGGCCGAAACCCGGCCAGGAGAAGACGGTCTCGATCAGCACGGCACCTTCGAGCAGGCTGCCATAGGCGAGCGCGACGATGGTGACGAGCTGGACGCGGATGTTGGCGAAGGCATGGTGCCAGATCGTCCGGCTCTTGGAGAGACCCTTCACCCGGGCCGTGGTCACATATTCCTGGTTCAGCTGGTCCAGCATGAAGCTGCGGGTCATGCGGGTGATGTAGGCCATGGACGAATAGCCGAGAATGCTCGCCGGCAGCAGCAGGTGGTTGACCGCGTCCCAGAAGACCTCCCAGTCGCCGGCCAGCATCGAGTCGATCAGAAGGAAGCCGGTCGTCTCCGGCACGAGGCCGATATAGTAGTCGGACAGCCGGCCACCGCCCCCCACCAGATCGAGGGCCGCGTAGAAGACGATGAGGCCGATCATGCCGGTCCAGAAGATCGGCATGGAATGGCCGATGAGCGTCAGGAACCGGATGACGTGATCGACCGGCTTGTTGCGGCGAACGGCCGCGAGAATGCCCAGGGGAATGCCGAGCCCGGCGCCGACGATGATGGCGAAGGTCGCAAGCTCGATCGTTGCCGGCATCACGTGCAGAATATCGTTGATGACGGGCTGTCCGGTGCGGATCGAGACGCCGAAATCGCCGTGTAGCAGGTCGCTCACATATTTGAAGAACTGTTGGTAGAGCGGCAGGTTGGCCCCGATCCGCTCGGCAACCATCTCGTAGGTCGCCCGGTCAGCTTCTTCCCCGACGATCGCGCGCACGGGATCGACCGGCATCAGGCGGCCGATGCAGAAGGTGAGGATCAGAAGGCCGATGAGGGTGACCAGGATGGTCCCTGCCTGCCTGCCGAAAGCAGAAAAGCGTGCAGTGTTCATGGCGGCGTCCTTGGATGCGAAAGGTCGAGGGGAAGGGAGCCGGCGCGCGGGCACGCCGGCCAGAGCGCGCTATCGCTCCTTCGTCACCGTGCGCAGCCGCGTGGACCAGGACGGATTGAGCGCCAGTCCCTTGATGTCGGCGCGGTAGCCGACGCTGTCGACCACTTCGGCGAAGGGCTGGATGGCCGGGACGACATCGGCGTAGTAGGTCTGGATCGCTTCGTAATCCTTGACCTGCTTCGCCTTGTCCGTTTCCACTAACGCCGCATCGACCATGCTGTTTATCTTTTCATCGTAGAAGGCGGTGCGCCAGCCCTGGAAGTTGGTCAGCTTGGCTTCGTCGGCATTGTCGGGATTGTAGACGATGGCGCGCAAATTGCTGTCTGGATGCGGCAGCTGTCCGCCACCGCCACGGCCGACGAGGAGTTCGTATTTTCGCTCGCGCATCGCGCCATAGATCTGGTCGCCGCTGCCGGTGATGATCTCCGCCTTGATGCCACCCTGCGCCAGCGTCGCCTGGATGGCGGTCGCCGCATTCATGAAGGGCGCGTCGGAGATCGCGCGCAGCGTGGTCGAGAAACCGTCGGGGTAGCCTGCTTCCGCCAGCAGCGCCTTTGCCTTCTCCACGTCCAGTTTGTAGCCCGCATTCGGCAGCGCGCCGAAAAGGCCGGTCTGGATCGGACGATCCCGCAGGCGTCCGAAATAGGGCAGGACGGTGTCGTTGAGGCCCTGATAGTCGATCAGGTAGCGCAATGCCTCGCGCACCTTCGGCTTCTGAAACTTTTCGTCCTTCATGGAGACGGCGAGATAGTAGAACCCGCTGCCGCCGTTGGTCTGCACCTCGACCTTGTCGCTCGTCTCCAGCGCCTTCAGGTCGGCGGCCGACATGGAATAGGCAATGTCGATGTCGCCCTTTTCGAGCATCAGCCTCTGGCTCTGGGATTCCGCCAGATGCCGCATCATGATGCGCTTCATGCCGGGCGCCTCGCCCCAGTAGCTCTCGTTGCGGTCGAGAATGACCCGCTCGTTGGAGCGCCACTGGCCGAGCGTGTAGGGGCCGGATCCTGCGGAATTGTTGGTGAGCCAGGCGGAGCCGAGATCGCCGGCCTTGTCGTGCTCCATCACGGTCTTGCTGTCGAGCACCGAGCCGGGGCCGACGATGCCGAGCGTCTGGACGATGATCTCCGGATCGACCTTCTTCGGCAGGGTGACGACAACCGTCGTCTCGTCGGGTGCGGTGAAGCTCTGTTCGGCGTTGGCGGCGGTGAAGCCGTGCGTCTTGAGGAAGGAGGCCTGCGCGAGGTTCAGCGTCAGCAGGCGCTTCAGCGACCAGACGACATCGGCCGATGTTACGGGGTTGCCGGAGGCGAAGGTCGCGCCGGACCTCAGCTTGAAGGTGATCGCCGTATTGTCGGGGCTGACGCTCCAGCTCTCGGCCAGCTGTGGATTGACCTGCGCCCGGTTGACGGCATCGAGTCCAACAAGGTTATCATATATGTTGGCGAGAACTTGTACCGTCTCCTTGCCGGTGATGGCGGCGGGATCCAGCGTCAGGATATTGCTCATGGAAAAGCCGACAACCAGCATGTTCGGCGGTGTTTCAGCCCAGGTAGGGCTGGTCATTAGGGTGGAGCCAACCAAAATCGTCGACAGTACTGTGATCATGCGATGCATCATTTCCTCCACATGCTGCTCCCCAGCAGCATTCCATTCCTCAACTCCGAGACAAGAGATATGATGTCCTACCTTGGCTGTCAATCGGATTTGGAAGGGTGGGCGGCAAGCTGCGCGCACGCGACATCGGGCGTGGCCGAAAGCTGCGATAATTTTGTGATGACAGAGGGTGCAGAAAGATGCGCGTTGGCGCGGGTCGCGGATCGCGGACGCTCGGCCGTCAGGACAGACCGATCGGCTGCCCGACCGGCATGTCCTTCGAGGCCGGTTGGGCAGGCCAGGCGCGCGCCTGTCTGCCGATCCGTCTGGCGGCATGCCTGCCGGCGCTTTAGACGCTGAGCATCGACATGATCATCGAGGCGCTGCTTTCGCTCGGCTGCTCGGATGTGGCGGACGACCCGCTTTGCGTGCTGGACGTCTCCGGACCCGAAGCAACCCGGGCGCTGGAGGCGCTCGACGTCGTCTGGGCGTTGATCGCCACGTCCGTGAGAGCCTGCAGCTGCGCGGAGGTCATGCCGTTGATCTGCGCCGGCGTGAAAGCCTCCGCCTGCGCGACCGTCAGGCCCGAAATGGCCCGTGTGCTCAGACCGGAGATGGCGCCGGTGCCGAGCGCAATGATGTGTTCCGGCGTCAGCTGAACCAGATCGTCCGAGCCGAGGGCCGCGGCCTGCATCAGCCCGAAGGCACCGACCTGCGACGTCGAGAGCATGCCGATCTGCGCCGGTGTGAGGGCGCTCACCTGGCTGTATCCGAGGGCCGCGACCTGGCTCGTCGTCAATGCCGCGATACTGGTCGATGTGAGGCCGGAAATGATCGCCGTGCCCAGTCCCTTGATGGATCCCGGTGCGATGGCGGCGATCTCCTGAGTCGAGAAGGTCGCGAGCTGCGTCGTGGTGAGGCCGGCGAGACCGCCCTGGCTGAGAGCGGCGATCTGGCTGCTCGTGAGCTGATCCACCTGCTCGGCGCTCAAGACACCGACCTGCGCGCTCGTCAGCCCGGCAACGGTGCCTGTGCCGAGGCCTGCGATCTCGGTGGGAGACAGCGCGGCGATGAAGGCGGTCGGAAGGCCCTTGACGGCGGTCGAGCCGAGAGCCCCGATCTTGGTGGGCTTCAGCGTTGCGAGGCTGTCGGTCGTCAGCCCCGAAATGGCCTCCGAACTCAGGGCCGCGATCTGGCTGGTCGACAGGATGTGCATTTGTGCGGCGCTGAGCGCGGCGGCCTGCGCGCTGCCGATACCGGCAAGACCCTTGATGCTCAGGGCGGCCAGCTGGCTGTCCGAGAGACCCGCGATGCCGGTCGTCTTCAGGGCGCCGATCTGGCTGGAGGTCAGCGCGCCGACCTGAGCGAGGGTCAGGGCTTCGATCTGGCTGGAGGTCAGGGCACCGATCTGCGTCGAGGCGAGCCCCGAAATACCGCCCGTGCTCAAGGCCGCGATCTGCTGCGGCGTCAGGGTGGAGAGCATGGACGACGAGAGACCGGCGATAGCGGCCGAACTGATGGCGGCGATCTCGCTGGTGGTAAAGCTGTCGATATCGTCCGCGCCGAGGGCGGACAATTGACGGGAATCAAGCACCGCGATCTGCGACGCCGTCAGCGCTTCGGCCTGATCGACATTGAGGGCCGCAAGCTGCGCCGTGCCGAGACCGGCGATGGCGGAGGTGCCGAGGGCTGCGATCTGGCTCGTGGAAAGCGAGGCGAGCATCGCCGTGGACAGGCCGGGAATGGCCAGCGAGCTGATCGCCGCGAGCTGTGCCGGGCCGAGATTCTCAAGGGCATCGGTGCTCAGCACGGACAGTTGTTGCGAGGAGAGCGTTCCCACCTGAGCGGCCGTCAGGGCCTTCGCCTGGTCGATCGTGAGGGTGGCGATCGCCAGTGTCGAGAGACCCGCGACCCCGCTCGTTCCCAATGCGCCGATCTGGGCGGGAGACAGGCGGGCGATATCCTCGGTTCCCAGAGCGGAAGCCTGCTTGGAGGAGAAGGCGCCGAGCTGAGCGGCCGTCAGCACCTCGATCTGGTCGCCGTTCAGGGCGGCGATCTGGTTCGTGCTGAGCCCGGCCACGCCGGAAACGCTGAGGGCTGCGACCTGCTCGGGCGACAGCGAGGCGATCGCCGTCGTCGACAGGCCGGCCACGGCCGTAGAGCCGAAGGCGGCGATGTCCGCCGTCGAGAAGCCGGCGAGATCCTCGATGGCGAGCGCTGCGGCCTGTGCGGAGCTGAGGGCCGCGACCTGCGTCGGTGTGAAGGCCGCCGTCTGGTCCGTGGTCAGGGCGGCGATCTGCGTTGCCGTAAAGCCCGCCACGCCGTCGGCGCTCAGAGCGGCGATCTGCTGGTTCGTGAGGATCACGAGGGCTGCCGTACCTAGTGCGGCCACCTGTTTGGAGGTCAGGGCTGCGACCTGCGCGGTCGTCAGACCGTCGATCTGATCGCTCGAGAGAGCCGCGATCTGCGTGCTGCCGAGGCCGGCAATGCTGCCATTGCTGAGCGCAGCGATGCCCTCGGGCGAAAGCGTTGCGATCATCGCCGTCGACAGGCCAGCAATGGCCGCAGGGGAAATGGCGGCGATGTCGGTGAGGCTGAAGCGGGCGAGCGCCGCCGTGCCCAGCGCTGCCAGCTGCCGCAACCCAAGGGCTGTAATCTGGGTGCCGTTGAGAGCCTCCGCCTGATCGGCACTGAGCACGCCGATTTGCTGGGTGGACAGGCCGGCAATGCCAGCGGCACTGAGCGCCGCAATCTGGGTCGTCGTTAGCGCCGCGATGTCGCTGGTGGCGAGAACCGCCACCTGCCGTGAACTCAGCGCGGCGATCTGGGCGGTGCCCAGAGCCTGCACCTGCGTACTGCTCAGACGCGCGATCAGCGATGTGCTGAGCCCGCTGATGCCGCTCGCGCTGATGGCGGCGATCTGCTCATTCGAGAGCCCGGTGACCGCCTGCGAGGTCAGGCCCGCCATCGCGTCGGCCGAGAGGGCACCGACATTCTTCGGCAGGATGGCTTGGATATTGGTGGAGGTCAGCACGGAGGTCTGACGCGAGGTGAGGGCGCCGAGCTGCGCGCGGGTCAGCGCTGCGATCTGGTCGTCCGTCAAGGCGTCGATCTGTCGCGAGCCGAGGGCTGCGACGGCCAGGGTGCTCAAGGCGGCGATCTTGGCCGTGTCGAGCGAGGCGATGGTGTCGGACGACAGGCCGGCGATGGCGGCGGGATCGATCGCGGCGATTTCACGCGTGGTGAAGGTGGCGACCGCGCTGGAAGACAGTGCGGCCAGCTGGGACGAGCCGAGGGCCGCGATCTGGGCCGCGGTCAGGGCTTCCACCTGCGCGGTCTGCAGCGCCGCCAGCTGGCGGGTCGTCAGGCCCCGCACGGCGGATGCGCTGAGGGCGGCCACCTGGCTTGTGGAGAGGGTCGAGATGGCGGCAGTGGTCAGGCCGGCGATCGCGCCCGATGTGATGGCGGCGATATCCTTCGTCGAGAAGGTGGAGATGTCCTCCGACGGCAGCGCCGAGATCTGACCCGAGCTCAGGCTTCCCACCTGGGCGCTGGTGAGCGCCTCTGCCTGGGCCGTCGTCAAGACGGCGATGTGTTGCGAGGTGAAGCCGGAAACCGCCGTGCTCGAAAGCGCGGCGATCTGCTCCGTCGAGAGGGCTGCGACATGGGCAGTCGAGGCGGCGCCGATCTGGGCCGCGTTCAGGGCTGCGACCTGTCGGGTGGAGAGGCTGGCCACCTGGTTGGTGCCCAGCGCCTTGATCTGGGCGGTCGAAAGTCCGCCGATCGCGCTGCTGCTGAGCGATGCGATGCGCTGCGAGGAGAACGCAGCGATGTCCGCCGTGCTCAGCCCGGCCATCTGCTGCGACGTCATCCCGGCCAGCTGTGCGGTGGTCAGCGCGGCAAGCTGCGCGTCGCTGAGGGCTGCGATCTGGTCCGTGCCGAGCGCGCCGATCGCAAGGGACGTCATGGCAGCCACCTGTTCGGTGGAGAAGGCCGAGATCTTCTCCGAAAGTGCAGCCACCTGGCCGGAGGTCAGCTGCCGGACCTGCAGAGCGGAAAGCGCGGCGAGCTGCGCCGTGGAGAACGCCGATGCCTGCAGGGTCGAGAGACCGGCAAGGGCAGCCGTGCCGAGCGCTGCCACCTGAGCGGTGGACAGGGCCGCGACGACTTCCTTGTCGAGGCCGGACAACGCCTGACTGTTCAGCACAGCGATGTTCGCGGTCGGGAATGCGGCGATATCCGCGACCTCGATCGCGGCCGTCTGCGTGGCGCTCAATGCCCTGACCTGCGCCACCGAAAGCGAACCGATCTGGCTTGGACCCATCGCCAAGATCTGGGCGGCCGTCAGACGCGCGATTACGTCCGTGCTCAAGGCGCCGATCTTGCCCGTGGAGAGACTTTCCATCACGTCGCCGCTGAGGCCGGTTATTGCGGCGGTGCTGATGGCTGCGAATTCCGCCGTGGAGAAGGTGGCAATGTCATCGGCGCCGAAGGCGGCGAGCTGCGTCGCCGTCAGCGCGCGGATCTGCGTCGCGGACAGCGCCTCGGCCTGTTCCTTCCCGAGAGCCTCGATCTGGGCCGTCGTCAGGCTGGCCACGGCCGATGTGCCCAGAGCCGCGATCTGAGCTGTGCCCAGCGTCGCGACGACATCGGCGCTGAGGCCGGAGAGAGCGCGACTGTTGATCGCGGCGAAATTGGCTGTCGAGAATACCGCGAAATCACTCCCGTCGAGCACCGTGAGCTGCTGCGCGGTCAGGCGCGCGACCTGCGTGGTGTTGAGAGCGGCAAGCTGCGCCGTGCTGAGGGCCGCCATGTGCGCTGTCGAGAGCACCGCCACCGCGCTTGCGTTCAGGGCCGCGATCTGGGCCGTCGAGAGGGCGCCCACCTGATCGGCGGACAGCGCCGCAACCTGCGTTGTCCGCAGGGCCGCGACCTGCGCGGTCGTCAGCGCGGCAAGCTGGTTCGTCGAGAGGGCCGCAATATCGAGGCCTTGCACGGCCGCCGTGGTGATCGCCGCGACATCGTCCGTCGAAAGGGTGGCGATGGCCTCTTGGCTCAAGCCCGTGATCTGCACGGCGGTAAGGGCTGCCATCTGCGCCGGCGACAGGACCTCGATCTGCGCGGTGCCCATCGCTGCCAGCTGTCCCTTGGTCAGGCCGGCCATCTGGGTTGTCGTCAAGGCGGCCAGCTGCGCTGTCGATAGCGTCGCTGCGACTTCCGTCGCCAGTCCCGTCAGGGATGTCCGGGAGATCGCACCGATGGTGACGGTCGACAGGGATGCGAGATCATCGGTGCTGAGGGCCGCCAGCTGCGCTGCCGTCAGGGCTTTGATCTGATCGGTCGAGAGCGCGGCGACCTGAGCCGTGTGCAGGGCCGCAATCTGCGCCGAGGTCAGGCTGGCGACGGCGCTCGTGCTGAGGGCGGCGATCCGGTCGTTCGAAAGCGCTGCGAGCATATCCGTCTGGAGGCCCGAGACCGCCCGGTTGGTGATGGCGGCCATGTCCTCTGTCGAGAAGGTGCTGACGGCCGCTGTGTCCAGCACGGCAAGCTGCGTTGCGGAGAAGGCCCGGATCTGCACGGGCGAAAGGGCCTCGACCTGGGCACTGTTCATGGCCGCCAGCTGCAGGGTCGTCAGGGCGCTGGTCTGGCCGGAGGTGAGCGCTGCGATATGGTCGGTGGACAGCTGGCCGATGGCCTCGGTGCCCAGGCCCTTGATGGCGACCGTCGAAATGGCCGCGATGGCCGCAGAGGAGAAGGCGTCGAGCGCGCTCTGCCCGAGGGCTGCAACCTGCGTGGAGGTGAGGGCGCGGGCTTGCTGCGCGGTCAGGGCCGCTGTCTCCTCGGCACTCAGGCTGCCGATCTGCAACGTGGTGAGGCCTGCAACCGTCTGCGCATTGAGCCTGGCGATCTGCTCACTGGAGAGCGCCGCGAACTGGTCGGCACCCCATCCGCTGATCTGCGAGGCACTGAGAGCCGCGACTTGCGCCGGTAGCAGGGCCGGAAGGGAATCGGTCGAGAGGGCGTTGACCTGGGTGCTCGTCAGGGCGGCGACCGTCGCGGTGCTGAGCGCGGCGAGCTGCGCGGTCGATAAGGCCGCAACGACGTCGGTCTTCAGCCCACGCACGACCTGGCCGTTGATGGCGGCGATATCCGTGGTGGAGAAATGGGTGATGTCGCCAGCATCGAGGGCGGCGAGCTGGGTCGTGCCGAACGCCTTGACCTGCACGGGTGTGAAGGCTGCCAGCTGTGCCTCGTCCAGCGCGTCGATCTGCCGGCTGCTGAGGTTGGCGACGACGCCGGTGGTGAGCGCCGCCACATGGCCGGTCGTCAACCCGGCAATAGCGTCCGTCTGAACGCCGGAAAAGGCCTGCGGCGTCATGGCCGCCAGTGCGGTCGTGGACAAGGCGGCGATCTTGTCTGACGAAAGAGCGGCGACCTGTTGGGAGGTGAGAACCCGCACCTGCGCAAAGGACAGAGCCCCGACCTGTTCCGGACTGAGGGCGGCGATGTGACCGGCGGACAGAGAGGCGACGGACCTCGGGGCGAGGGCCACGATCTGTTCGCCGGAAAAGGCTTCCAGCTGCCCGGTGCTCAAGGCGGATATCTGTGCGGACGTCAGACCGGCGACCTGCGCCGGCGAAAGGGCGGACAGTTTTTCATTCGACAGGCTGGCAATGCCCAGACCGGCGATTGCCCGGGTGGAGATCGCCTTGACGTCATCGATGGACAGCGCCTCGACATCTCCCGGTTCGAACGCCGCCAGCTGGAGCGAGCCGAGGGCCGATACCTGAGTCGAGGTGAACGATTCGACCTGATTGCTGCTCAACGCGACGATCTGGCCGCTCGACAGGTTCGAGACGGCGCCGGTGTTCAGCGCCGAAATCTGGTCGGTCGTCAGCGAGGAGAGAACGTCGAGCTGGAGCCCGCGAATGGCGGTTCCCGTGATCGCATTCATGTCGTCCGTCGAAAAGGTCGCAAGGTCCTCCGCACTCAGGGCCGCGATCTGGGCGCTGGTCATCGCCTTGATCTGGGCCGGCGTCAGGGCCTCGGCCTGTTCGGACGTCAATGCGCCGATCTGCGACGTCGTCATCCCGCTGACCTGTGTAGCGGAGAGTGCCTCGATGCCGGGCTTGTGCAAGGCGCTGAGCTGATCGAGCGTCAGGCCGACGATCGCCGCGCGGGAGATCGCGTTGAGCTGCTCGGTGCTGAGCACCTCCACGTCCTCGACGTCGAGGGCGGCGATCTGTGAGGAGGAGAGGGCCCTGATCTGGAGCGTGGAAAGGGAGCTGACGTCTTCGGTCGTCCAGGCCGCGATGGCGGGCGCGGACATGGACCGGATCTGCGTGACGCTCAGGCCGGAAGCAATTGTCGTCATGCCATCAATCCCCACACTGAACCGGCCCACGCATACCTGGCGCCGAGCCCTGCCGACGGGCAAGGCTCTCCCGCCGAACGAGCATGAGAGAAGGTCCCATCGAACGGCTGGTTACGGTTCTGAGTAGTGTCTCTGGCTTGCATGAACCTGAAGTGCGTGCCCCGAGCGGATTGCAATCGCCGGCCTGTTCGCGGCGTGGTCGCGCGAAAGGGACGCACGGCTGCTTAAGGAGAGGGCGCGTCTCGACACCGGCTGCGCCGTCAGCGACATCTTCGGCCAAGAAAGTAAGTTTTACAGATGATTGGACTTGACGCTCAAGTGTGATGGGTCCAGTTCAGGGAAGCGAGATTTGATCTCCACCGACGCAGCGTCGGCGCCTGCAAGCGTGCGTCGGCGTATTCCGTCGGATACTGACGGCCGTCCGACCGCCGAATGTCCCCCTTTGCGCCGGCACGGCGTTCCGGAACCGATCCATGACTGAAAAACGTGTTCATCGCGGCCTCGTCGTTGCCGCGATCATGGCAAGCATGGCGATGATCGCCATCGAGGCGACGATCGTTTCGACCGCGATGCCGCAAATCGCAGCACAACTGGGCCAGCTCAACCTTTACAGCTGGGTGTTCTCTTCCTTCCTGCTGACGCAGACGGCAACGACCGTCGTGTTCGGCAAGCTTTCGGATATCTACGGTCGCAAGCCGGTCGTGCTCTTCGGCATCGCCGTCTTTCTCGCGTCCTCGCTGCTTGCGGGCTTTGCCTGGTCCATGCCGTCGATGATCGCATTCCGCCTGCTGCAGGGCGTCGGCGCCGGTGCGATCCAGCCGGTCGCCATGACGATCATCGGGGACCTGTTCCCCGGACGCGAACGCGGCAAGGTGCAGGGCTATCTCGCGAGCGTCTGGGCACTGTCTGCCGTCGTCGGGCCGCTGCTCGGCAGCTTCATCATTCACAGCCTGCCCTGGGCCTGGGTCTTCTGGATCAACATTCCCGTCGGCATCCTCGCGGCCTTCGGCTTCGTCCGCTTCCTGCACGAGGAAAAGCAGACGCGCACGGTATCCATCGACATTCTCGGCGCCGCGCTTTTTGCCGTCTCCATTTCCGCGCTCATGGTGGCGCTGACCGAGGTGGACGCCGCGACGCCGCTCTACACAGTCGGAGCCGTGCTGGTTTTCATCGTCAGTCTCGGCCTGTTCCTCTGGCAGGAGCGGCGTGCCGAAGCGCCGATGGTTGCGCCCGATCTCTGGCTGCGCCGGCCGATCGCGGCCTCCAACACCGCCATCTTCTTTGCCAGCATGGCCATCATGGGACTGACGACCTTCCTGCCGATGTATGTGCAGACGGTGCTCGACCGTTCGCCGCTGGTCGCGGGTTTCGCGCTGACCATGCTGCTGATCGGCTGGCCGGCCGGCGCCACGTTCGCCTCCCGCATGTTCCCGCGTTTCGGGCTACGCCCGATCATGCTCGTCGCGAGCCTCCTCATCCCCAGCGGCGCCTTCCTTCTGGTGCTCCTGACGCCGGAGAGTTCGCCGGCGCAGGCCGGCGCGGGATCCCTGGTCATGGGGGTCGGCATGGGCCTGCTTAACATCTGTGCGCTGGTCATCACCCAGGAGAGCGTCGGGTGGTCGCAGCGCGGCAGCGCCACGGCGTCGAACGTGTTCTCCCGCAACCTCGGCAGCACGCTCGGGGCCTCGATTCTCGGTGCGGTGCTCAGCTACGGCCTCGCGCATGCCGGCGGCATCGGGGCGATCTCGCCCGAACAGCTGCGCGGCCTGCTCGACGGCACGGGCGCGGCGGCGATCGATGCAGCGCCGGTCCGCATGGCTCTGCAGGCGGCGCTCCACGTCACGTTTCTGGTCATGTTCGTCATGACGGTGCTCATCGTCCCCGTCTGCCTCTTCGTGCCGAAGCTTCTCGATCAGGATCAGCCGGTGGAGGCCGCCGAAGCCAAGGCCTGACGACGCTCCTGGGAATGCTCAGAGCGGCGAATGCAGGAAGGCCGGGACGGGGGCGTTCTCGGCCGTCTTCGCCCTGAAGAGCGCGGCCGTATCCAGGGCCTCGCGAATGGTCACATCCATGTCGAGATAACGATAGGTGCCGAGGCGGCCGACGAAGGTGACGGCGGTTTCCGCTTCGGCGCGCGCGACGTAGGACGCCAGCAGCTGCTTCTCCTCGACCAGCCGGATGGGATAGAACGGCACGTCGTCTTCGCCGCAGAGGCGGGAAAATTCGCGGTAGCAGACCGATCCGGCAACACTTTCCCATGGCGAGAAGTGCTTGTGCTCGGTGATGCGGGTGTAGGGAACGTCGGGATCGCCATAGTTCATCACGGCGCAGCCCTGATAATCGCCCTCATAGGTGAAGCGCTCGAAATCGAGCGTGCGATATCCCAGCCGGCCGAATTCGTAGTTGAAGTAGCCATCGAGCGGGCCGGAATAGAAGACGTGGTCGTAGGCGTCGTTCTGCGACTTATCGAAGCGCGTGCCGAGATGGACGGTGATGCCGGGATGGTCGAGAATGCCTGCCACCATGTCGGTGTAGCCATTCTCGGGCATGCCCTGGAAACGGTGGAAGAAGTAGTTGTCGTCATAGTTGAAGCGCACCGGCAGACGCTTCAGGATGGACGCTGGCAGCTGGGTGGGCGAGCAGCCCCACTGCTTTTCCGTGTAACCCTTGAAAAAGGCCTCGTAGAGTTCGCGGCCGACAAAACGCAACGCCTGCTCCTCGAACGTCTGGGGATCGGCGATGGTCTTGTCGGCCTTCTCCTCAATGAAGGCCCGGGCCTCGTCGGGCCGGAAGGTCTTGCCGAAGAACTGGTTGATCGTGTGCAGGTTCACCGGAAGCGAGAAGACCTGCTCGTCCACTGTCGTCTTTACGCGGTTCTTGTAGGGCATGAAGGTCTGGAAGCGGTTGACGTAGTTCCAGACCTCCTCGTCGTCGGTATGGAAGATGTGCGGACCGTAGACGTGGACCATCACGCCGGTATCGACATCGCGCTCGCTATAGCAATTGCCGGCGATATGATCGCGGACGTCGAAGATCTCGACGCTATAGCCTGCAAGCGCCAGTTCGCGTCCGATGACGGCGCCCGAAAGGCCGGCGCCGACCACCGCGATTTTTCCGTTCCCGCCCATGTCGCTTCCTCGTCTTTTATCGTTCTTGATCCACGCCCGTCCGGCATGGATATGTCGTCACGTCAGGCGGCGGCAAGGTTCGTGCGCATCAGCGCATCGTAACCATCGATCAGCCGGTCGAGCGCCAAGCCGTCTTCCTGTGGCCCGAAGCTCAGATGGCTCACGGTGAAGTCGGAATAGATCGCCGTGGGGCGGTTCAGGTAGTTGGGCAGATCAACCGTCAGGGCATATTCGTCGTCGCACTTCGGCAGCGCCATATGGACGAGGTCCTTGCCGAGCCATGCGATGAAGTTGATCGACTGGCGCTCGTGCCAGTCGATGACGGGGCTCGGCAGCGGCAGAGATTTTTCCGCCTTGTTGAGGAAATATTCGTGGAGCTGCGTGGCGCGCTCGGCGCTCTGCCACAGGCTGCCGCCGAAGCCGCCCGGCGGGCGTTCGAACTGGCCGAGCGTGGCCGGCAGGGAGCCGGCCTCCTGCTGCCAATAGGCGCAGACGCCATTGTTGACGACATTCGCCGAGACGATGAAGTAATGCGGATTGTCGCGGCGAAAGGCGATGAATTTGCTGAGATTGTCGAGGTCGAGATAGACGACGTCGTCGTCGCATTTCAGGAACACGGCGTCCGAATACGCGCTGAGCCGCTTGGTATAATAGCTGTAGGCCTGCCAGTAGGGCGCGATCTCGTTCTCGTTGCCGACATAGCGGCGAACCGGGCTCTGGACGTCGCAGAGCTCGAGGTCGGAGCCCCAGCCGCCGCGAACCATGATCGACGCGCCGCCCGGCAGCTGGATGTCGGGCCACGTACCCACCATCACGCCGTTGACGTGCAGGGTCGGAACGTCTGCGGCATCGAGGCTGAGAACGACGTGGTTGGCGAGACCCGGCGACAGGATGCCGGGAGTCGAGCGGGTCCAGATCAGCGGATGCGTTTCGCGCGCGAAGCTGGTGAGATCGCCCTCGGAGATGCGACGAAGGGCGGAGTGGGTGTTGTTCCAGCCGCCGATGACGAGTTCGTAGGCATCGCTCGCCGGATCGTTCGGAATGATCGCGATGTGCAGGTCGCTATGGATCTTCGCCGTGGTGCGGAACGACGAGAGACGGCTGAGCGAACCCTTGTTCTGGTAGGAAGCGTTCGGACCCATGAAGCGGACGGGGCCGAATTCCTTTGTCACCCAGGCGCGATCCTCGGCCGAACGGGTGAAATCCCAGATATGCCATTCGTCGATGATCCCGGCTTCCATAGCCTTGCGGATATACTGCGTAAGGATTTCCATCCGCTGCTGGCGGCCGGCAAAAGTGACCAAAATCACGGGGTTCATATCGTCCTGCCCTCTCGTCGATGTCGTCGTTCGTCTGGTTGCAAGGCAGCGCCCGGAAGACCCGCTCCGATTGCCTGCGTTTGAGCGCGTTTGCCCCCCGGCAGCGCGCCGGATCAGTCGATATTGGTCCAGAAGCGGGTGTCCTTCGCGATCGGCGCATAGGCGTGCCGCTGCGCGAGTTCGTGGCGATAGCGCTCGCGGTAGCTCGCATCCGTCTCGAACTCGACCGGATCGGACAGGAAATCGACACCGACCTCGTAGTAGATGTCTAGATTGTCGAGACGCGGCACGGGTATCTCGCCGCGCTCGCCTTCGCCCTGCATCTGCCAATAGAGCTCCTCGAGACGGCGCACCAAGGCGGGGATGTCGCGCAGCGCGCAGGTCTCCCGCTGCGCCTGCAGCGACTGGCGCACGGCCAGCAGGCTCTCCGGGTCGCGGGCATAGGCGATGGCCTTGGCGACGTAGGCATCCGGCGTTTCGCAGATCATCTCCGGAATGCCGGCGGCCGACAGAATGCTGCTGCAGAAGCGGGACGCGAAGCCCTTTCCGCGCAGTGTGAGGACCGGCAGCCCCATGGTGACGGCGTCGGCAGCGGTCGAATGCGCGCCATAGGGGAACGTGTCGAGGAAGAGATCCGCCACGCCGATGCGCGCGAGATGGAAGGCGTTGGGCGCCTTGGGTGCAAAGATCAGGCGATCCGGCTCGACGCCATGGTCGGTCGCCAGCTGCCGAAGCCGCTGGTTGACGGGCTCCGACGCGCCGAGCAGCCAGAGCACGCTGCCGGGCACGGCGGCCAGGATGGTCATCCAGCGGGAGAAGCAGGCCGCGGTGGTCTTCTGCGAGCCATTGAAGCAGGCAAACACGAAGGCATCGTCCGGCAGACCGGCTTCTTCGCGTGTCGGCTTGGCCGCGATCTTGCGCTTCCGGTCGACCGGCTGGTTGCAGGGAATGCGCAGGACCTTTTCGGTGTAGTAAAGCTCGTTTTCCGGCGGGATGATCTGCGCGTCGGCGATGATATATTGATGGACAGGGCTCGCCATCGTTCCCGGATAGCCGCAAAAGTTCACGATCACGGGCGCCGGGCGATAGGCGAAGATCTTGGTGCGCGCATGCTTGGTGTAGCCGTTGACATCGACGAGGATGTCGATCTCGTCGGCGCGGATCTGCTTGGCGGCATCGAGATCGCTGAGCGCGGCGATGTCATGCCAGTGATCGACAGCCGCCTGGATACGGGTCTGGGTCGCGTCATTCGTCCGCGGCTCGCCGCAATAGTAGGCGAAGACCTCGACGCGCGTCTTGTCGTGCAGTTCCAGCACCTCGCTGAGCGCGAAGCCGACGGCGTGGTCGCGCAGGTCGGAAGAGACATAGCCGATGCGCAGGCGTTCCGTCGTGCCGGTCTTCCTGGCGGGGGCCGGGCGCAGAATGTCGCGGGCATTGATCCGGCCGACGAGGTGCTGGTTGTAGCGATAGGCCTTCGCCATCTGGAAGATGGGGTCGTCCGTGTAGCAGGCGAGGGGCAGTGGCGAGAAGGCTTCCAGCAGCTGTCGGCTCGTAACATGTTCGGACGGTGTAATGATCGGCCACTTGCACTGGTGCTGGCGCGTCGAGAGCCAATGCTGTGCCGCCTCGGTGCGGTCCGGACGCAGCTCGATCGCCTGCCACAGGATTGCTTCGGCATCCTCGAGCAGGCCGACACTCTCCATGACGCGGCCGATATGCTGGAGCGCCATCAGGCGATAGCCGATTTTCTCCGGCGTGATATCCTGCGTCGCGGCGACATATTGCTGCCATTGCTGCACGGCCTGGGCATTCAGGCCGCTGTCCTCGAACGTACGGCCGAGATTGATGCGCGCCTGGCCCATCTGCGGCGAGATCTTCAGGCTGGCCTGAAGCGCATTGATGGCGCCGGGCATGTCGTCCAGGCCGCGCAAGGTCACCGAATAGTTGAAGTAGGCGAGATGCAGGACGGGGCTGTTGTCGTTGAACGCGATCCACGTGCTGTAGAGCTTCGCGGCCGCGGCCTTCTGTTGGCTCGTGTTCAGCTCTTCGGCGATCTGGAACAGCTCCAGAAGAGAGAGTTGCTGTTGGCGGGCACGTTCCAGCGCGGCGGCAAGCATCGATTGGTGTGCCGAGGCAAAGGTATTATGAATAACCATGGACATCACATTGATCGTGGGCCTGAAGGCCGCATTGGAGAAACGGTACGACCTCGACCCTTAGTGGTGTTGCCTTGCCTTGAGCTTGCGGCCACAGTGCACCACGGCAAGCAAGCAGCTTAACAATCCCGATGTTCTTGCGCACCGGCCGCGTTGCGGGGCGCCGATCTCTATTGACGCGAAAAGCGCCACTTCCGCACAAGTTATCCAATATAGTGAGAGAGCGGAGGCCTAGAGTATTTCTTAAGGTTGCGTTTTAACCGAAAATTAGAAGGTGGCGCGATACAAATCATGACGTGGACAGATCGGTATCCCCTTGAGCGGGGTACGGGGGTGTCCGCAGGGGACTTCACAGACTCAGAATTTATTCATACATCCAGGTGTGGGAAGCAGGGTCTTTAACTCTGCATGCATGATGCCGCCCCCACGTCAGGCTCTTGTGAGCCATGTTCCAGATATTCTTTCCGCTCGAATGAGCGCCACCCTGTGCCTTGCCCGATGGAGCAGGCAGCAGCCATGGCGATCGTTTGAAGATGCCCGGCGCATCATAGGCTCTGTGACGCGAGGCTACGCCTTCCGCCGCAAGCATCGGAGAGGGAAGAATATTAATCCTTGAACGATGAAGGCGCGCACCCATGACCTCGATTGTATCTTCTCTCAGCGTTAAACAGATCCAGTCTCTCAACACCTCCACGATCGCGTCGTTCACGACCAGCGATGTGAGTGCACTCACCTCGCTGCAGATCGCAGCGTTCTCCTCGCAGCAGATTGCCGCCTTCAACACGGAAGACCTGGCAGCGTTCAACTCGACACAGCTTCGCGCGTTTTCCGCTGCAGCCGTGACGGGCCTGACGGCCGGGCAGCTCGCAGTGCTCGACAGCAGCAAGCTCTCCGCGCTGGCGTCCAGCCAGATCGCATCGCTGACCTCCGCTCAGGTCGCCGCACTTTCCTCCGGCCAGCTCGACGGGCTGACGACCAACCAGCTCGGCGCGCTCAGCTCGGGTGCGCTCGCAGGCTTTGCGACCGAAGACATGGCGACCATCTCGTCGTCCGAAATTTCCGCGCTCAGCGCCAAAGCGGTCGCCAGCCTGTCCACGGCGAACTTCGCGGTCCTCACCTCCACCCAGCTCGGTGGTCTGACGACGGCCCAGACCGGTGCGCTTTCGACGGCGCAGATCAAGACGCTCTCGACCGCCCAGATCGACGGCCTTTCCACAGCCCAGGTCAGCGTGCTGAGTTCGGCACAGGTCGGTGCCCT
>UBPA01000037.1 GCA_900467185.1 Hyphomicrobiales bacterium
CAGCTTGCGCAGGAAGGTGATGCCGTCCATGCGCGGCATCTCCACATCCAGCGTGATGACGTCGGGAATTTCCTCCTGGATGCGCTTGGCCGCCATGAACGGATCCGAGGCGGCGCCGATGACGGTGATGGCGGGGTCGGACTCCAGAACGGCGGTCAACGTCTGCCGGACGCTGGCGGAATCATCGACGATCAGAACGCGGATCTGTTTGCCGGGCACAGGCTATTCCTTCACGAAGACGGTATTGGCAAGCTGGCGCACCGGCAGGTTCATGCCGGTGATCGATTCGGAATGGCCGATCAGCAGGTGCCCGCCGGGAAGCAGGCAATCGACCAGACGGTTCAGCACATGCGCCTGGGTCTTCCGGTCGAAATAGATCAGCACATTGCGGCAGAAGATCACGTGCATCGGATCGCCGACGCGATAGACGTCGTCCATGAAGTTGAGCCGCATGCAGCCGACGCGGGCACGAAGCTGGGGCACGATCCGCACCTCGCCGCGCGCCGGATCGCGCGCTGTCATGACGAAACGGCGGCGCAGCTCGGCCGGGACCGGCCGGATCATCTCCTGCGTATAGATACCCTTGGTGGCGACCTCGAGCACCTGGGTCGACAGATCGGTGGCGAGGATCGTGTAATCCGGGCCGCCGCAGGTCTGCCGGTAGTCTTCCAGCACCATCGCCATCGTGTAGGGCTCCGCCCCCGTGGAACAGGCCGCACTCCAGGTGCGCAGGCGCCGCACGCCCTTCTCCTTCAAGCCGGGCAGGATCGTCTGGCGCAGGATGTCGAAATGGTTCGGCTCGCGGAAGAAATCGGTCTTGTTGGTGGTGACGGCATCGATCAGGTGGATCGCCTCGCGCTCGATCCCGTGGCCATCGAACAGAAAGTCGCAATAGGCGTCGAGCGTTTCGATGCCGGTGGCGCGCAGGCGCCGCCGCAGCCGGCCTTCGAGCATGGTGGCCTTGCTCTGCGGCATCTTGATGCCGCTATAGTCGTAGATATAGGCCCCGAGCCGTTTGAAGTTGCGCGCACTCAGCCGTCCGCCTTCCGTATAGGGCGTGCCGTGACGGGGAGCATCTTGATAGGAAGCAGACTGTATCACGACGAGGATGCTCCCGGGATGGCGTGCCGTGCCGTGCTCATGCGACGCTCCTCTGCGGCAGAGCACTGGCGGCCAGCGCCGGCGCGCCGTCGGAGAACAACCGGGCGAGGTCGATGATGAC
>UBPA01000007.1 GCA_900467185.1 Hyphomicrobiales bacterium
GGCCACAGGCGGGGCGATGCCGGGGATGGGGCGGTGGTCGATGCCGGTCTCGGCGTAATCCATCAGGCGCTTGAAGGCGATGGCGGGCAGGGAGCCGCCGGTCATATTGTTGGTCGAGGTGTAGTCGTCGTTTCCGAACCAGACGGCGGCCGTGTAATCCCCGGTGAAACCGACGAACCAGGCATCGCGGTAGGACTGCGTGGTGCCGGTCTTGCCGCCGGCGACGACGCCGTTGTCGAGGGCGGCCTTGCGGGCCGTGCCGATGATCGGGATCTGCGTCAGCATGTAGTTCATCGAGGCCGTGGCCTTTTCGCTGAGCACGCGCTGGGCCGGCGGCGCATCGCGGTTGAAATCGTAGAGCACGTCGCCATCGTAATTGAGGATCTGGCTGAGGCCGTGGCGGCGGGCCTGCAGGCCGCCGGCCGGGAAGACGGCGTAGCCCGTCGCCTGGTCCATGACGGTGAGTTCGGAGGTGCCGAGCGGAATGGTCTTGTCCGGGCGGATCGGCGTTTCCACGCCGAAGGCCTTGGCAAGCTCGACGATGCGGGGAATGCCGAGGGTCTCCTTGGCGAGCCGCACCGGTACCGTGTTGATGGAGCGGGCGATGGCGCTGAGCAGCGTGACCTTGCCGGAGAAGCTGCGGCCGTAATTCTGCGGCGACCAGCGGCCCCAGGTGATCGGCGCGTCGCTGATCGTCGTCTCCGGCGTCATGCCCTTTTCCATGGCCGCGGCATAGGTATAGGCCTTGAACGAGGAGCCCGGCTGGCGCAGCGCCTTGGTGGCGCGGTTGAACTGGCTCTCGCCGTAATCCCGCCCGCCGACCATGGCGCGCACGGCGCCGCCGTTCTCGATCATGACCAGCGCGCCCTGTTTGACGCGGTAGCTTTCGCCGTACTGGCGCAGGCTGGATTCGATCGCGTCTTCCGCCGCCTGCTGCAGGCCCATGTCGATGGTGGTGCGCACGATGAGGGAATGCTGGGCGAAGGGGGCGGCGATGCGCTGGACCTCGTCGAAGGCCCAGTCGAGGAAGAAATCGGGTGCCGTGACCTCGGCGCGATCGACCACGGAGGCCGGATGGAGCCGTGCGGCGACCACCTGTCCCTCGGTCATCAGCCCGCCCTGGACGAGGTTGGTCAGCACCTCGTTGGCGCGGGCGCGGGCGGCCGGCAGGTTGACGTGGGGGGCATAGCGGGCCGGCGCCTTGAAGAGGCCGGCGAGCATGGCGCTTTCGGCCAGATTGATATCGGTAATGGCCTTGCCGAAATAGAACTGCGACGCCGCCGCTGCGCCGAAGGTGCCGCCGCCCATATAGGCGCGGTCGAGATAGAGGCGCAGGATCTCCTTTTTCGAGAGGTTGCACTCCAGCCACACGGACAGGAAGGCTTCCTTGATCTTGCGCTCGAAGGTGCGCTCGTTGGACAGGAACAGGTTCTTGGCGAGCTGCTGCGTCAGCGTCGACCCGCCCTGCACGACGCCGCCGGCGCGCGCATTGACGGTCATGGCGCGGGTGAGGCCGAGGAAATCGATGCCCCAATGGTCGAAGAAGCGGCGGTCCTCGGTGGCAAGCACCGCCTTGACCAGCGTATCCGGCAGCTCGTCCACGGGAAAGCTGTCCTCGTGGATGATGCCGCGATGGCCGATCTCGTTGCCGTAGCGATCGAGAAACGTCACGGCGAAATCGCTCTGTGCCAGCCAGTTGCCCTTGGTTTCCTGAAAGGCGGGCAGCGCCAGCGCCAGCAGCACCACGGCCCCGACCGTGCCCCAGGTCATGCCTTCGCCGAGGAGCTCGAACACCGCCCGTTTCCAGCCGCGCACGCGAAACCGGCGAAAGAAGATGGTGATGTCCTCCCACCATTCGGCAAGGCGAAAACCGGTGTGCCAGACGGTGGAATCGATGAAGGCATCGATGCGCAGGAGGATATGGCGCTTCTTCGGCAGCTCCGCCGGACGCGGCATGGCCGGGCCGCCGGGGGACGCGGCGCCCTCCGGTGGTGTGATGTCGGGAATGTCGTCGCTCGGGCTTGTCAACGCTTCGGACCGTCCTCACTCTCGCGCGGTGTTTCGATGTCGCACAGGCTGCTGGCGAAAGCAGGCTTTTTTCGCGCGGGATGGCGTTATACTGCCACGCGGCAACCTGCCCTTCCACGGGGATATGTCGCAACAGCCTTAAAATTCTGGAAATACAGACTTACCTAGCGCGGCGCCGCGCACCGGTATAGACGAAGCGGGCAACGACGACGGAACGGATCCATGGGCGACCTCCCTTTCTGGAAGACGAAGACACTGGAGACGATGAACGGCGCGGAGTGGGAAAGCCTCTGCGACGGCTGCGGCCTGTGCTGTCTCAACAAGCTGGAGGACTGGGATACGGGCGAGATCGCCTGGACCTCGATTCGCTGCACGCTGCTCGACGGCGACACCTGTCGCTGTCGCGACTACCCCAACCGGCAGGCGACCGTGCCGGACTGCATCCAGCTCACGCCGCAGCAGGTGCGCGAGCTTCCCTGGCTGCCGCCGACCTGCGGCTATCGCCTCGTGCGCGACGGCCGCGACCTTTACTGGTGGCATCCGCTGGTCTCCGGCGACCCGGAAACGGTGCACGCCGCCGGCATTTCCGCGCGCGGACGCACGGTGAGCGAGGACGACGTCGATATCGACGACTTCGAATATTACCTCGCGGACTGGCCGACCGATGGCGGCGAGACGTCGGAATTCTGATTATTTTCCCGAACTAGGAAAATAGTCCTTGACGGCGTGACGGTCCTCCTGTAGGTTTTGCGTATGGTCGGAAATGTGCGGATGCGGCGGGGCCGCGGCCCACAGCCGGCCTTTTTCATTCCGGGATTTCCTTCTTTCACGACAGGACGATGCGATGACCGACGGGACCTACGATCCGGCGCTGTTCGGCGCGTGGACGGAGCCATGTGCCTATGGTCTGGGCGCCTATGGCGGGGGCGCCTCTGGCCCGAGCGCCTATGGTTTGGGGCCGGCTCTGGACGGCGAGCCTTTCGATGACGCGTTCCAGCTGATCCTCGACCGCAAGGCGGCCGACATCCCCGCCGGCGAAGAGCTGGTGGACATGCTGAACGGCATGACGCGGGAACTGCGCGAACAGATGCAGATGTTCCAGATGCTGCGCCAGCAGACCGACCGCCGGCAGACGGAGGCCGGCGAGGAGATCGACCGCAAGACGGCGCAGGCCGATGCCAAGGCCGCGATCGAGGCGATGTCGCTGATCGTGCGGACGCTGGAAAAGATCGACAGCCTGCAGCGCACGCTGGCGCAGGACCGGGAACGGCGGGACGCGGAGGCACTGGACGATGCGGGCTACCAATCTCTTCTCGACAGGATCGAGGCTCTGGTCGAGCAGCGCGCTGTCGAGCGTGGCCGGGCGTTCGAGACGGCGCCGGCGCGCGACGGCGGCGAGCGCGACCGCGCGGGCGACAACGGCGCATGTGGGGACGGAGTGGGCGGGGACGCAGGTGCAGCCGGCGCCGTGGCTCTGGCTGGCGACGATTCCATGCCCGCCGTCTGCCGAGACGGCACCCCCCTTGCACCCTACGGATAAGCGCGATGCGGCGGTGGCCGCGCGGCGTCGGCGGATCGATGCGGCGATGTGGGCGCGGTTCGTTCTGATCGTTTCGGGTTTCGAGGATGGTGTGACGCGGGTCGATGAAAACTGGGAACGCAGGATGGCGCAATTGCGCGACCTCCGGCAGCGCATGGCGGAGGCTGGTGATGGCGGCGGTTCCCCAGGCGCCGGACTGGCCGCGATGATCGCCGGGGGTGCCGTTGCCAAGCCGCCCGTGCCAGCCCCGGTTTCCCCGGCGGGTGGGGCAGGTGCGGGGCGGGGGCCGGCGACGCCGTCTGACGGGTCGGTTCGGCTGGGCGGGGCGGGATCTTCTCACGGAAGGGACGGCGGAACGCAGACCAGTGGTTTCGCGGCCTGGCTCACGGACGCGGCGGCGGGGGATCTCTCGCCGGTGCTTCTCGCGCGGCTCGCCTCCGACTGGCGGCTGACGGGGCGGCCCGAGCAGCGACCGCCGCCCGGCGACTGGCGGGTCTGGCTGCTGATGGGTGGCCGCGGCTCCGGCAAGACGCGGGCGGGATCGCACTGGGTGCAGGATCTCGCGACCGCCCCCGGTGCCCGGCCGGGCCTGCGGATCGCGCTGGTGGCGGAGACGCTGGGCGATGCGCGCGAGGTGATGATCGACGGCATCTCCGGCATCTGCCGGGTGGCGACGCGGCAGCGGCCGGACTTCGAGGTGTCGCGCCGCCGGCTGGTCTGGCCGAACGGGACGATCGCCCAGATTTTTTCCTCGGAGGACCCCGAAAGCCTGCGCGGTCCGCAATTCGACTATGCTTGGTGCGACGAGCTGGGGAAATGGAAACATGCGCAGGCGACCTTCGACATGCTGCAGTTCGCGCTGCGGCTGGGGCCGGACCCGCGCATTCTGGTGACGACGACGCCCCGGCCGATCCCGATCCTCAAGGCGCTGGCAGCCGATCCGGCGACGGTGCTGCGGCGCATCCGCACGCTGGACAATGCCTGCAATCTGGCGCCGGGCTTCCTCAAGGCGATGGACGGCCGCTATGGCGGCACCCGGCTCGGGCGGCAGGAACTCGACGGCGAGATGATCGCCGATCGGGAGGATGCGCTGTGGAACCGGGCGGCGATCGAGGCGCTGACCCTGCGGGATGTCGGCCCGCTCGGCCGCATCGTCGTGGCGGTCGATCCGCCGGCGGGCGCGGGGGCCGACAGCTGCTGCGGCATCGTGGTGGCCGGCATCGACGGGCGGGGACGCGCGGTGGTGCTGGCGGACTGCTCGGTGGAGGGCGCAAGCCCCGCCGGCTGGGCGGCGGCCGTGGTCCGCGCCTTCCGCCGCTTCGATGCCGACCGCATCGTTGCCGAGATCAACCAGGGCGGCGACATGGTGGCCGCCGTCCTGCGCGGCATCGACGCCCGCCTGCCGATCACCACCGTGCGCGCCAGCCGCGGCAAGTGGCTGCGGGCCGAGCCCGTGGCGGCCTTGTACGAGCAGGGCCGCGTGGTGCATGCCGGAGCGTTTCCGGCGCTGGAGGACCAGATGTGCGACTTCGGTGCGGACGGACTTTCGTCGGGACGCTCGCCGGACCGGCTGGATGCGCTGGTCTGGGCGCTGACGGCGCTGATGCTGGAGGGCGGGGGCGAGCCGCGGTTGCGGATGGTGTGATGGTGGCGGGCGTTTACGGGTATGGCGGCCCCTCATCCGGCTGCCGCCACCTTCTCCCCGCCAAGCGGGGCGAAGGGACTTGGGGCAAGCGCTCGCTCCTTTCTCGAAGGCTGATGATAGGGGCGGGAGCGACGCCGCGTGTCCCTTCGCCCCGCTTGCGGGGAGAAGGTGCCGGCAGGCGGATGAGGGGCTGACGGTGGTGGTTTTGGGATCTGGGGAAGAGAGGGCCTTCTCTTGTCCCCCCAAACACGTCCCACAAATGAAAAGAGGCGCAACCGGTGTGCGCCTCTCGTCCCTCTCGAACCGACCTCGGTCGGCTATTTCGCGCCGGCCGGTGCGGGCTTGGCGGGGGTGGGTGTGGTGGTGCGGATCTGGCGCCATTCGTTCTCGAAGCGTTCGAAAAGGCTCTGGGAAATCGTCTTGACGGTCATGGTCTCTCCTTAACGCGACGGTTGAGTGCGACAAAAACGCACATTGGGCACAAAGGTTCCGCGGACAATGCCGCAGGGCGAAAGGTCAGTCGCGCACGGTCGCGGCGGGGCGGGCATCCGTGCGGGCTTCGGCACGCGGGGTGGCGACAGCGACGGTGCGCATCTGCTGCCACTCGTTTTCGATGCGGCTGAGGAGATGCGGCGGAATGGTTTCGCGGGTCTGGGTCTGCGTCTTTTCTGTCGAGGTCATGCCGTCTCTCCCTGTTGGTTTTTTTAATTCGACCTTGAGTGGCCGGTCCCGCCTGCTGGCTTTACGCTGGCAGAGCCTAAACAAAAAGTAAATCAGTGCCTTAAGGAGTTTAAACGATTTAGTTTTCTTAAATCGATTGTATTGCGCATTTTTCGTGACAACCGGGCGTCGGCCTGTGCTGGCGAAGAGGGGATCATCGGATGGACAGAGCTGTGTTTTTCGCCACCGTCCGCCGGACGCTGTTCGGCGGCCGGCTGACGAGCGGGCAGGTGGCGGGAATGGGGGCGATTCTCGACAGGGCGCGGGCGGGGCCGGGCAGCGCTGCCGGGCGCTGCGACGGGCGGTGGCTCGCCTATATGCTAGCGACGGCGCATCACGAAACCGGGCGAAAGATGCAGCCTGTGCGGGAGACGATGGCGGCGAGCGACGCGCAGGCGATCGCCCGGCTGGACAGAGCTTTCGCCGCCGGCAAGCTGCCGACGGTGCGCACGCCCTACTGGCGGCGCGATGCCGAGGGCAAGTCCTGGCTCGGCCGGGGCCTCGTGCAGCTGACGCACCGGCGCAACTACGAGGTCCTGTCGGGCCTCGTCGGCATCGACCTCGTCGCCGACCCCGGCCGCGCGCTGGACGGCGGCATCGCGGTCGAAATCCTCTTTGCCGGCATGAAAACCGGTGCCTTCACCGGCGTGTCGCTGGCGGATGTGTTCACACCCGGCGGGGCCGACTGGGTGGGCGCGCGCCGGATCATCAACGGGCGGGACCGCGCGGTCGAGATCGCGGCGCAGGCCCGCACCTATCATGCCGCGCTCGCCGCTGCGGGCTGGCCATCAACCAGAAGGATCGCTCTGTCATGAAGATGCCGTTCGGTTTGAAAATGCCGGGTCTGGGCACCGATGCCGGGAAACCCCCCGGACGGGCGCCGGCGCCTGCGGCGCGCGAAAACAAGGCGGCGGGCTTCGTCGCCATCGCGCAGGAGGGACGGGCGCACTGGACCGGGCGCTCCTATGCGGCGCTGGCGCGGGAGGGTTTCCTGCGCAACCCGGTCGCCTATCGCACGGTGCGGATGATCGCGGAGGCCTCCGCCGCCGTGCCGCTCATGGTCTATCGCGGCGAGACCGAAATGACGGACCATCCGGTGCTGCGGCTGCTGGCGCGGCCGAACGGGGAGATGGCGGCGGCGGATTTCTTCGAAACGCTCTACGGCCACCTGCTGCTGTCGGGCAACGCCTTCGTGGAGGCGGTGACGCTCGGCACCGAGACGCGCGAGCTGCATCTGTTGCGGCCGGACCGGGTGCGGGTTCTGGAAGGACGGGACGGATGGCCGGAGGGCTACGAGTATCGCGCGGGCAGCGCCGTGCGGCGCTATGCGGCGGGAACCGCGTTGCTGCATCTCAAACTGTTCCATCCGCTGGACGATCATCTGGGATTTCCGCCGCTGGCGGCCGCCCAGACGGCGCTCGACCTCTCCAATGCGGCGGCGACCTGGAACAAGGCGCTGCTCGACAATTCCGCCCGGCCCTCCGGCGCGCTGGTCTACCAGCCGAAGGAGGGCGGCAACCTCTCGCCCGACCAGTACGACCGGCTGAAAAGCGAGCTGGACGAAGGCTATAGCGGGCCGATGCGCGCCGGACGGCCGCTGCTGCTCGAAGGCGGGCTCGACTGGAAGGCGATGGGCCTTTCGCCGAAGGACATGGATTTCGTGGAGGCGAAGAACGGCGCGGCGCGCGACATCGCGCTCGCCTTCGGCGTGCCGCCCATGCTGCTCGGCATTCCCGGCGACAATACCTATGCCAACTATCAGGAAGCCCACCGGGCCTTCTACCGGCTGACCGTGCTGCCGATGATCAACCGCACGGCGACGGCGCTCTCCGCCTGGCTGTCCGACCGCTTCGACGCGCCGCTGCGGCTGGTGGCGGATCTCGACCAGGTGAACGGGCTTTCGGGCGAGCGCAGCGAACTCTGGGCGCGCCTGGGGGCGGCGGATTTTCTGACCGACGCGGAGAAGCGGGCGGCGGTGGGGTATTGAGGCTAGATCAGCGTCACTTTTCGGACCGCTCCTCCGGCATTTCGTCGCCTGCCTCGGGGCCGTGATCCGGCAGGGATTCGAGAAGGGCAAGTGCGCGCGCTGGATCGCCCTTTGCAGCCCGCGCCTGCAACGCGCGCAGGGCGCGGCGCTGGCCCATGCCGTTCGAGATGAAGGCGAGAAAGAGCTGGTTGATCGACACATTCTCCTCCCTGGCCGCTTCGCGGGCCTGATCGAGCAGATAGTCGGGAACGCGCAGAGGGTACTGGCTCATGAGGATAACCTTTCTGATCTGTGGCGAATGATATCACAGGCGATATGGGATGTTGCGTCCGTAATCGCCGCATTTTCCTTCCATCCATAAGGACGAAACAGATGGCCGAACTTCAGCCGGACCCGGTGCTATGGGCAGTGCGCGGGATCGGCGCGGTGGCGGGGGCTGCCGTGTCGCTGATCTATCTCCTGCCGAAAAGCCGGCATGAGGCGGCGTCGCGGTTTCTGACCGGCACGGTCTGCGGGCTGGTGTTCGGCGGGCCGACGGGGTTGTGGGTCGTCGAGCGGCTGGGGATCGCGGGGCTCGTGTCCGGTGCCGAGGTGCTGCTGACGGGATCGGCGGCCGCGAGCCTCATGGCCTGGTGGGCGCTGGGCGCCGCCGTGCGGATCTCGCGGCGGTACGGGCAGAAATAGGCGGCGCTTTCCGCCGGGAAAGCAGCCCTTTCAACACATCACATCACGGAGAGAATGCCATGGCGACAGACCGATATGCGGTCCGGCGGACGACGGCGGTTGCCGGGCTGACGCTGGCGGGGGTGACGGGCGAGGGGCGGTTTTCGGGCTATGCCAGCGTGTTCGGCGAGATAGATCTCGGCAAGGACACGATCGAGCGCGGCGCCTTTCTGCACTCGCTGGCCAAGCGCGGGGCGGAGGGTGTGCGGATGCTGTTCCAGCACGATCCGAACGAGCCGATCGGCACCTGGACGACCATCCGCGAGGACGGGCGGGGGCTGTTCGTCGAGGGGCGGCTCTCGACCGGCGTGGCGCGGGCCCGCGAGGTGCACCAGCTGATGAAGGGCGGTGCGCTCGACGGGCTTTCGATCGGTTTTCAGACCGTGAAGGCGCGCACCGACGCCAAGAGCGGCATCCGCCGCGTGCTGGAAGCGGACCTCTGGGAAATTTCGGTCGTGACCTTTCCGATGCTGCCATCGGCGCGGGTCTCGAACGTCAAGCATGCGCGGTTCTTCCGCGACAGGGAAACGGAGCTCGTGCGCACGATGCGGCGGGCGACCCGGATGATGGTGGAACGAAAGGATTTCCTGCGATGACGAATGCTCTGAAGACGGCCCCGGAGATCAAGACGATCCCGGACACGATGGCCACGGCCTTCGAGGACTTCATGGGCGCCTTCGAGGTGTTCAAGGAGGCGAACGACCAGCGGCTGGGCGAGATCGAAGCCAAGCTTTCGGCCGACGTGGTGACGCGCGACAAAGTGGACCGGATCTCGCGCGGGATGGACGAGCAGAAGCGGGCGCTCGACCAGATGCTCCTGAAGAAGGCGCGGCCGGCGCTGGGCGGCAAGGCCGAGGCGATGAGCTTCGAGGCGGCCGAGCACAAGGCGGCTTTCGACAGCTACATCCGCCGCGGCGACGAAGGGGCGCTGCGGGCACTGGAGGAGAAGGCGTTCTCCATCGGCTCGGCCAGCGACGGCGGCTACCTCGTGCCGGCGCAGACCGACACGGAAATCGGCCGCCGGCTGCAGGTGATCTCGCCGATCCGCGCGCTGTCGACCGTGCGGCAGGTCTCGGGCAGCGTGCTGAAGAAGCCGTTCGCGGTGTCGGGTCTCGCCTCCGGCTGGGTCTCGGAAACGGCGGCACGCCCGCAGACCGCGACGCCGCAGCTCTCCGAGCTGACCTTCCCGACCATGGAACTCTATGCCATGCCGGCGGCAACCGCCGCGCTGCTGGACGATGCCGCCGTGGACGTGGAAGGCTGGATCGCCGACGAGGTGGACATCGCCTTCGGGGAGCAGGAGGGCACGGCCTTCGTCAGCGGCGACGGCGTCAACAAGCCGAAGGGCTTCCTCAGCTATGGCACCGTGGCGGAGAGCAGCTGGGCCTGGGGCAGCCTCGGCTATATCGCGACCGGGGCGGCGAACGGGTTTCGCCCGAGCGGCCCTTCCGACGTGCTGATCGACACGATCTACGCACTGAAGGCCGGCCACCGGCAGAAGGCGAGCTTCGTGATGAACCGCAAGACCCAGGCCGAGATCCGCAAGTTCAAGGATGCCGACGGCAACTACCTCTGGCAGCCGCCGGCGACCGTCGGCCAGGCGGCCTCGCTGTTGGGCTTTCCCGTGGCCGAGGCCGAGGACATGCCGGAGATGGCTGCCAACAGCACGCCGATCGCCTTCGGCGATTTCCAGGCAGGCTACCTCGTGGTGGACCGGACCGGCGTGCGCATCCTGCGCGATCCCTACTCCGCCAAGCCCTACGTGCTGTTCTACACCACCAAGCGTGTGGGTGGCGGGGTGCAGAACTTCGAGGCGATCAAGCTGGTGAAGTTCGCGGTCAACTGACCTCCCCGGTGTTTCGGGCGGCGGGTTTCGTCCGCCGCCCATGCCGACAATCCTTCTTCCAGACCGGAGACATCCATGACCATTGCCGAACTGGCGCCGCCGGTGGGCGAGCCGTTGACGCTTGCCGATGCGCGGGCGCATCTGCGCGTTGACGACACGGCCGACGATGCCGTGATCGCCGACCTCATCACCACGGTGCGCGAGCATCTGGAGCGGACGACCGGCCTCGTGCTGATCGCCCGCACCTTCCGGCTCTATCTCGACCGCTGGCCGGATGCCTCCGTGCTGGAGATCGGGCGGGGGCCCATCGTCAGCATCGAGACGATCACCGGCTACGACGCGCTGGGCGCGCCGTTCGAGGCGGAAATGACGGGCTTCGTGCTGGATGGCGGGAGCCTTCCAGCACGCCTGTTCCTGCCGGCCGCACTGAAAGCGGCGCGGGCGGTGAACGGCATCGAGATCGACTTTACCGCGGGCTTCGGCACGACGGGCGCGGACGTGCCGGCCTCGCTGAAGCGGGCGCTGCTCCTGCATCTGGCGCTGCTCTATGCCTATCGCGGTGCCGTGTCCCCCGGCGACCAGCCGGCGGACGTGCCGGCCGGCTACGAGCGGCTGGTCGCACCCTTTCGCCGGTTGAGGCTCTGACCATGCGCACCGGCACGATCGACCCCGGCCGCATGACGGCGCGGATGGAACTGGAAAGGCCGGTGGACACGCCGGACGGACAGGGCGGCATTTCCAGGGCGTTTGCGAGCGCCGGCGCGCTGTGGACGCTGATCGAGCCGCGCGTGGCGCTGATCACGGAGCGGCGCGACGAGAGGGTCGAGGATCTCGAGCACGATGTCTGGATCCGCCATCGCACGGACGTGTCCGCCGGCATGCGCTTTCGCAAGGGGGCGCGGCTCCTCGACATCCTCTCGGCCTTCGATCCCGACGAGACGCGGCGCTACCTCGTCTGCCGCTGCCGGGAGGTGCGGCGATGAGCGCCGCGAATGCGGTGCAGGCGGCGGTCTTCGCGAGGCTTTCGGGCGATGCGGCACTGGTCGCAGCACTCGGGGACGGCGGCATTCACGACCGGCTGCTGGAGCGGGCCGACCACCCCTATCTGCGGCTGGCCGGGATCGAGAGCAGCGACTGGTCGACGGCGAGCGAGCCGGGCGAGGAGCACGCGATGACGATCGAGGTGCGCGGGGGCGAGGGCGGCAACCGGGTGGTGCAGGAGATTGCGGGCCGCGTGCGGGCGCTGCTCCACGATGCGGACCTCTCACTCGCCGGCCATCATCTGGTGAACCTGCGGCATGAGGGCACGCGGACAGTGCGCGACGGCGAGGCGCGCGGGCATGTGGCGGCGATGCGGTTTCGCGCCGTGACGGAGCCGATGGGCTGAGCGCGCGCCGCCGGCCGTAGCGAACGGAACGAACAGGGAAAGGAACGGGCCGATGGTGGCGCAGAAGGGCAAGGACATTCTTCTCAAGATCGAGACGGGCGGCGGGTTTACGACCGTGGCCGGGCTGCGGTCGAAGCGGCTGGCCTTCAATGCGGAAACGGTTGACGTGACCGACGCGGAATCCGGCGGGCGCTGGCGCGAACTGCTGGGCGGGGCGGGCGTGCAGCGCGCCTCGATCGCCGGTGCCGGGATTTTCAAGGATCAGGCCTCCGACGCGCTGGTGCGAACGACCTTCTTTTCGGGCGCCATCCTGACCTGGCAGGTGATCATCCCGGATTTCGGCATGGTGAGCGGCCTCTTCCAGCTGACGGTGCTGGAATATAGCGGGCAGTACAATGGCGAGGTCCAGTTCGAGGCGGCGCTGGAATCGGCCGGCCCCCTGACCTTCACGGTGATCTGATGCGGCCGCGCGACAGAAGCGTGGCCGGGCGCGCGAACCGGCATCGCGGCGAGGTGGAGGCCGTGATCGACGGCGAGCGCCGCATCCTCTGCCTGACGCTCGGCAGTCTTGCCGAACTGGAAACGGCCTTTGCCGCCGATGGCCTTGCCGCCCTTGCGCGGCGCTTTTCGGCCGGCGGGCTGAAGGCGGAGGATCTGATCGCGATCCTCGGCGCCGGCCTGCGCGGCGGCGGCAACATCGTCTCCGACGAGGACGTCGCGGAGATGAGCGTGGAGGGCGGGCTCGGCGGTCTGGCGCGGCTGGTGGGCGAACTGCTGACGGCAGCCTTCGGTGGTGAACCCGAGGATGGGGCGCGTCCGGACCCTTGAGCGCCGTGGACGGCGAGGACGGGGCGGCGCCGGCGCCCTTTCCCTGGGAAGCGGCCATGGAGGCCGGCCTTTCCCGTCTGCGGCTGCCGGCGCGGGATTTCTGGGGGATGACGCCGAGGGAACTGGCGGCAGCTCTGGGCCTTGGTGTGCGAAAGGGCGCGGCTCCCGACCGGGTCGGTCTTTCCCGGATGATGACACAATTTCCAGACGGTGCAGCGGACGATCACGGCACAGGAGGCGGATATGGCGGATGAGGCGGACAGTGGCGGCGATTTCCCCGCGATGATCGCCGAGGGCAAGGCGCTGGATTCGGTGCTCGCCGATCTGGAGCGCAGTGCCGGCCGGTTTGGTTCGGCGATGACCAGCGCGCTGTCGAGCGCCGTGCGCGGTGGAAAGGGGCTCGACGATATCCTGAAGAGCACGGGCCTTCGGCTGGTCGATATCGCGCTTTCCGCGGGACTGAAGCCGTTGCAGGATGCGGTGTCCACCGGGATCGGGGCGGTGTTTGACGGGTTGGCGCAAGGGGCGGGCGCGGGTGGCGCGGCGCCGTTCTCAGACAGTGGAAGCCTTGCGACGCCGCGGTTTCTGTCGGGGCTCTCGGCAGGCGGTGCAGCGGGTGGCGGGGGGTCGTCCGTTGCCGGGAATGCGGCTGCGCCCATGCCGGGCGCGGGCGTGACGGCAGGCGGTGTGCCGAACGTGGTCTTCAACGTGACCGCCAGCGATGCCGACAGTTTTCGTCGTTCGGAAGGGCAGATCGCCGCCATGCTGACCCGCACCGTCGGGCGCGGGCGGCGGGGCGTGTGAAGAGGACTTGAGATGGACCAGGGATTTCACGAGGTGCGGTTTCCCATGCGGCTGGCGCTGGGGACCAGCGGCGGGCCGGTGCGCCGGACGGATATCGTCAGCCTTTCGAACGGGCGGGAGAACCGCAACAGCCACTGGCGTGATGCGCGTCGGCACTATGATGCGGGGTCCGGTCTTCGCGAGATCGACGACCTCTATGCGGTTCTCGCTTTCTTCGAGGCGCGGTCGGGACAGCTGCACGGGTTTCGCTTTCGCGATCCGGTGGATTTCCGCTCCGGGCCGCCGGGACGGGCGGTGACGGCGAGCGATCAGGTGATCGGCACAGGCGACGGGACGACGGCTCGCTTCCAACTGACCAAGACTTATGCGGATGCAGGCGGTGGCACGGTGCGCGATATCGTCAAGCCGGTAGCGGGGACGCTGCGGGTCTCGGTGAACGGCGCAGATGTGGCAGGCGCGCATGTGGCGCTGGATGCGACGACGGGGATGGTGACGTTCGCGCCCGGCCATCTGCCGCCTGCGGGGGCTGTGGTGCGGGCGGGGTTCGAATTCGACGTGCCGGTGCGCTTCGACACCGACCGGATCGACGTGGATCTGGCGCAGTTCCGGGCCGGGCGCATTCCGACCATTCCGCTGGTGGAGATCCGGCCATGAGAGAGATCCCGGACGCGCTGGCGGCCCATCTGGCCGGCGATGCAACGACGGTGTGCCATGGCTGGCGGGTGACGCGGCGGGACGGCGTCGCCATCGGCTTTACCGAGCATGACCGCGATCTGCGCTTTGCCGGAACCGACTTTCTGGCCGCAAGCGGCTTTCGCGCGAGCGAGACGGAGGCGGCCGCGGGGCTGGCCGCGGATGCGGGCGAGGTGACGGGCGGCTTTTCGAGCGCTGCCATCAGCGAGACCGATGTGGCGGCCGGGCGCTATGACGGCGCGCGGGTCGAGCAGTTTCTGGTCAACTGGCGGGCACCCGAGCAGCATATGCTTCTGACCGTGCAGGATATCGGCGAGGTGACGCGGGCGGGCGGCGCCTTTCGCGCCGAGCTGCGCAGCCTGACGCACCGGCTCAGCGAAGTGCAGGGCCGCAGCTACGGACGGCGCTGCGATGCCGCTTTCGGGGATGCGCGCTGCGGCGCGAGCCTTGCCGGGCGGCGCGAGACGGGCGTGATCCTCGCGCTTGCCGGCGATGTGGAACTGCAGGTCGGCGGTCTTTCGGCAGCGAGCGGTGCCTATCGCTACGGGCTGATCCGCATGACGGGCGGGGCGAATGCGGGATGGAGCTGCGATGTCGAGGACCACACGGCGGAGGGAGATGGCGCGACGCGGCTGACCCTGTGGCTGCCGCCGCCGGTGCCGCTGTCGCCGGGCGACGCCTTCACGGTGACCATGGGGTGCGACAAGAGCTTTGCCACCTGCCGGGACCGGTTTGCCAACGCGCTCAACTTTCGCGGCTTCCCGCACATGCCGGGCAGCGACTTTTCCTATGGCTATGCGGATGGGGAGACGGTGCATGACGGACGGCCGCTGTTCGACTGAAGCGTCCATGCAGCAGCAGGTGCTGACGGCTGCGCGGGACTGGCTGGGCACGCCCTACCGGCATCAGGCGAGCCTGAAGGGTGTGGGCTGCGACTGCCTGGGGCTGGTGCGCGGCATCTGGCGCGATATCCATGGCGCGGAACCGGAGACGCCGCCGCCCTACCGGCCGGACTGGGCGGAGCGCAGCGGCGAGGACCGGCTGTGGGACGCGGCGGTGCGGGCGATGGGGTCGCCGATCGACCTCTGCGCGATGCTGCCGGGCGACCTCCTGCTCTTCCGCTGGCGGCTGGGCATGCCGGCCAAGCATGCGGGGATCCTGAGCGACCCTGCGCGCTTCATCCACGCCTATGAGCAGGCGAGCGTCGTGGAATCGGCGCTGGTGCCGTCCTGGCGGCGGCGGATTGCCGGCGTCTTCCGCTTTCCCGAGAAGGTTTGAGAGAGATGGCGACCATTCTTCTGCAGGCGGCGGGGACAGCCCTCGGCGCCGCGTTCGGGCCGCTGGGCGCGATCGTTGGCCGGGCGGCCGGCGCGCTGGCGGGTTCCGTCATCGACCGCTCGATCCTCAACGGCATGACGACCGTGACCGGCGCGCGGCTGGGGGATGCCCGGGTGCCCGGCGCCGAGGAAGGCACGGCCATTCCGCGCGTCTACGGAACCTTGCGGATCGGGGGGACGCTGATCTGGGCGACCCGCTTCGAGGAGCAGGTGCACCGCGAGCGGCAGGGCGGCAAGGCGAGCGGGCCGCGCGTCGAGACCTTCCGCTATTTCGCGAACATCGCGCTCGGCCTTTGCGAAGGGCCGACCGCGGGCATCCGGCGCGTCTGGGCGGACGGGCGCGAACTCGACCTCTCGACCGTCGAGATGCGGCTGCACACCGGCGCCGAGAGCCAGGCGCCCGATCCGCTGATCGCGGCGAAGCAGGCTTCGGGCGCGACGCCGGCCTATCGTGGGCTTGCCTATGTCGTGTTCGAGCGGTTGCCGCTCGGGCCCTATGGCAACCGGATTCCGCTGCTGCAGTTCGAGGTCATCCGCCCGGTCGGCCGCTTGGAAAAGCAGATCCGCGCGGTGACGATCATTCCCGGCGCGACGGAGCATGGCTACGACCCGTCGCCGGTGCAGGAAAAGACCGGGCCGGGGGAGGCCCGTATCGTCAACCGCAACGTCTTTCACGGCGAGACGGACTGGCAGGCCTCGCTGGACGAGCTGCAGGCGCTCTGCCCGAACCTCAAGCGCGTGGCGCTGGTGGTCTCCTGGTTCGGCACGGACCTGCGCGCCGGACAGTGCCGGATCCTGCCCGGCGTGGAGACGCGGGACCGCGGGCGGGAGAGCCGCGAATGGTCGGTCGCAGGCGTGGAGCGCGCGGGGGCGCATCTCGTCAGCCGGAATGGCGGTGGCCCGGCCTATGGGGGCACGCCCTCCGACCGGAGCGTCGTCGCGGCGATCGCCGATCTCAAGGCGCGGGGGCTCGAGGTGTTTCTCTACCCCTTCGTGATGATGGATATTTCCGCCGCCAACACCCTGCCGGACCCCTATGGCGGGGTGCGTCAGGCAGCTTATCCCTGGCGCGGGCGGATTACGGCCGCGGTGGCGCCGGGACGGCCGGGAAGCCCCGATCAAACGCCGGCGGTGCGCGGCGAGATCTCGGCCTTTTGCGGGACGGGCACGGTCTCCGGAGGCGCAGACGGGCGGTATCGCGCCTTCGTGCTGCATTATGCGCGGCTGGCGCGGGATGCGGGTGGGGTGGACGGCTTCGTGATCGGCTCGGAACTGCGCGGTCTGACGACGCTGCGCGACGGGGCGCGGCGGTTTCCCTTCGTCGAGGCGCTGACGGCGCTGGCGCAGGATGCGCGCGCGACCGTGGGGCCGGCGACGCGGCTGACCTATGCGGCGGACTGGAGCGAGTATTTCGGCTACCACCCGGCGGATGGGTCGGGCGACGTCCACTTCCACCTCGATCCGCTCTGGGCGTCGCCGGCGATCGATGCGGTGGGGATCGACAATTACATGCCGCTGTCGGACTGGCGGGACGGCGATATCGCCGAGGGCAACCCGGACGGGCAGCGGACGCCGGAGGACGGGGCGGTGCTGCGGGCGATGACGGCGGGCGGCGAGGGCTTCGACTGGTACTATGCCAGCCAGGCGGACCGGGAGGCGCGCACGCGCACGGCGATCACCGACGGGCTGGCCGGCAAGCCGTGGGTGTTTCGCGTCAAGGACATCGGCGGATGGTGGGCGAACGCGCATCACGACCGCATCGGCGGCGTGGAGCAGGCGGTGGCGACGGCCTGGGTGCCGGGGATGAAGCCGGTCTGGTTTACCGAGACGGGCTGCCCGGCGATCGACAAGGGGGGCAACCAGCCGAACGTCTTTTCCGATCCGAAATCGTCCGAAAGTGCGGTGCCTTACTTTTCGGGCGGCGGGCGCAGCGATGCGGTGCAGCGACGGTTTCTGGAGGCGAGCCACGATGTCTGGCAAAGCGCGGATGCACCTGCGGGCGTCGATCCCGACCATATGTTCGTCTGGACCTGGGACGCGCGGCCGCAGCCGGCCTTTCCCGCGGCCCTCGACGTCTGGGCCGACGGTCGCAACTGGCAGGTGGGACACTGGCTGAACGGCCGGCTGGGCACGGCGACGATGGCCGACACGATCGCCGCCATTCTGGCCGATCACCGGTTTGCGGACGGCGACACCGACCTCGTCTGCGGCGATCTCGGCGGCTATGTGCAGGCCGAGCAGATGTCGGCGCGCGACCTGCTGGAGCCGCTGATGGCTGCGGCAGGTATCGATGCGGTCGAGCGGGGCGGGCGGCTCGTCTTTCGCTCGCGCCTGCAGCAGGCCGGCCCGCCGGTTCGCCTGGACACGCTGGCGGAGGTGAAGGATGCGGCCCTGACGGAGGATCTGCGCGGCGATGCCGGCGACTATGCCCGCGAGGCGATCCTCGACCATCTCGACCCCGCGAGCGACTATGGGCGCACGACGGCCCGCTCGCGCCGCGCGGCCCCCGGCAACGAGCGCATCCTGCGGCTGTCGCTGGCGGGCACGCTGCACGAGGCGGCGGCGCGCGATGCCGTGGATGCGGCGCTGCGCGACCATCAGGCCGGGCGCCGGCAGCTGAGTTTTTCGCTGCCGCCGAATACGCTCGGGCCGATGCCGGGGGATGTCGTGACCGTCCCTGAAGGATCGTCCGGGACGTTCGTGATCGAGCGGATCGACGATGGCGCGATGCGCCGGGTAGAGGCACGCGGCATCGTCATGGGCGGTGCCAGCCGTTTCGTGCCGCAGGCGCGTCCGCTCGCGATCGGCCTCAGCGCCTCGGCCGCCTTCGCGCCGCTCGTGCATCTGATGGACCTGCCACGCTACACGGACGGGGACGCGGCTAGCTTTGCGCGGGCGGCGGTGTTTGCGCGGCCCTGGACGTCGGTGACGCTCTCGGCTTCGCCGACGCGCGAGGGCTATGCGGCGCGGCTGGCTCTGGAGCGCCCGGCGCGGACGGGAACGCTCGTCGCGGCGCTTGGTGTCGGCGTTTCCGGGCGGTTCGACCTCGCCAATGCGGTGACGCTCGACCTGCATGCGGGGGAGCTGACGTCGATCGGTGACCTCGCGCTGTTTCAGGGGGAAAACCGGATGGCCGTGCTGTCGCGCAACGGCGTTTGGGAAATTCTCGGCTTCGGGCTGGCCGAAGAGATCGCGCCCGGACGCTGGCGGTTGTCGCGGCTGCTGCGCGGGCTTGCCGGATCGACCGATGCGCAGGCGGCGGGGGCGCAGGCCGGTGCCGCGATCGTGATCCTCGACGCGGCGGTGCAGCCGCTGGGCCTGAGCGGTGCGGAAGCGGGCCAGGCACTCAACTGGATCGTCGAGGCGCAGGGCCGGCCGGCCGGCGCGGCGGAGACCGTGAGCTTTGCTGGCGGCCTGCGCGCGCAAACGCCGCTCGCGCCGGTGCATCTGAGCGCCCGGCGGGATGCGGCGGGCGACCTGACGCTCGGCTGGATCCGCTGCGCGCGCGGCTCCGGCGATGCCTGGCTCGACGGGGAAACGCCGCTCGACGAGCCCGTGGAGGCCTACCGTGTCGAGATTCTCTCGGGGACGCAGGTGGTGCGCGCGAGCGACACGACCACGAACGCGCTCGCCTATCCGCTGGCGCAGGAGATCGCGGATTTCGGCGCGCGGCAGAGCCAGCTGTCGGTGCGGGTGCGGCAGCGGGGGCAGGTGGTGGCGCTTGGGCTTGCGGGCGAGGCGCTGCTGGCCGTGTGAGGCGGGACGGGCGGATCGGCGCTCGCAATTGCGCGCGGGGACGGCGCAACCTTCGAGCGGACGGCGGATCAGGGCTTGATCCGGAGCGGAGAAAGTGGCGTAAGTCGCGCATTCATTCGCCATTCAGGCAGGGACCCCTAATACACACGCAACACCTCGGAAATGCGAAAGTGCGTTCATGCCGTCACCGCTGATCATCGCGATGCTCGCCGGAAGCCTGGCCGGAAGCCTGATGGTGCTTCCGCTGCCGACGGCGGCGGCGCCTCTCGGGGCCTGGGCAGGGGGCGCGGCCAGCCCCGCCATGGGCGAGGTCGACGCCCTGGAAGCCGCGCCTGTTTCCGGCGACTGCAGCTCGGCGGCCTCGCAGGTGGTCGAGCAAACCGGCGGCGACCTGCTGTCGGTGCAGATGACCTCGGACGGACAATGTGTGGTGACGGTGCTCATTCCCGGCAATGGCGGACGACCGAAGAAAGTGACGATGCGGGTGCCGATGTAGATCGGCCCCGGGTGGACTGTGCCTCTTCCATCGGATGGCGGGGGCGGGCACTGAACGCAATGCTGCCGGGCTTGCCCGGTAAGGTCCGTGACGACGGACAGACGGAGAGTGGGATCTGATGCGCATTCTGGTGGTCGAAGACGACGTGAACCTCAACCGGCAGCTGACCGACACGCTGAAGGAAGCCGGCTATGTCGTCGATCAGGCCTTCGATGGCGAGGAGGGGCACTATCTCGGCGAGGGCGAGCCCTACGACGCCATCATCCTCGACATCGGCCTGCCCGAAATGGACGGCATCACCGTGCTCGAAAAATGGCGTGGCGCCGGCCGGCGCATGCCGGTGCTGATCCTCACCGCCCGCGACCGCTGGAGCGACAAGGTCGCCGGCATCGACGCCGGCGCCGACGACTATGTGACGAAGCCGTTCCATGTCGAGGAGGTGCTGGCCCGCATCCGCGCGCTCATCCGCCGCGCGGCGGGCCATGCGACGTCCGAGATCGTCTGCGGCCCGGTGCGGCTCGACACCAAGGGCTCCAAGGCGACGGTCAACGGCATCGCGCTGAAGCTGACCTCGCACGAATTCCGGCTGCTCTCCTACCTCATGCACCATATGGGGCAGGTGGTTTCGCGCACCGAGCTGGTCGAACATATGTACGATCAGGATTTCGACCGGGACAGCAACACGATCGAGGTCTTCGTCGGGCGGCTGCGCAAGAAGATCGGCAACGACCTGATCGAGACCGTGCGCGGGCTCGGCTACCGCATGCAGGCACCCGGCATGGCGGAAAAATCGTGAAGCGGCCCGCGAAAAGCCGGCGGGGCTGATGCTGCGGCTGCAATCCCTCACCGCCCGCGTTCTTCTCGTCTCCACCATCTGGGCGGCGGCGGCGCTCGTGGTGATCGGCGTCGTTATTTCGACGCTCTACCGGCAGGGGTCGGAGCGCGGCTTTCAGGATCTTCTGCGGGCGCAGCTCTACAACGTCATCAACTCGATCGTCGTCAACGACAAGGGCGTGCTGGCCGGCAGCCCGCAGCTGGGCGACCTGCGGTTCTCGCAGCCGCAGACGGGCTGGTACTGGATCGTCGAGCCAATCGGCGAATTCAACACGCCGCCACTGGTCTCAACCTCGCTCGGCTCCGGCAAGCTGCCGATCGTCAGTGTCGACGACGTGCCGTTCGACATCCGCTACGAGCGTTTCTACACGACGCTCGACAGCTTCGGCAACGAGGTCGAGGTGGCCGAGACCGAAGTGGTGCTCGACATTCAGGGCCGAACCGCGCGGTTCCGCATCGCCGGCAACCGCGACGTGCTCGAGGCCGATATCAACGATTTCAACCGCAACCTTTATCTGGCGCTGGCGATCTTCGGCTTCGGCGGGCTGGGCATGAACGCGCTCGCCATCCTCTTCGGCCTGCGTCCGCTGGACCAGGCGCGGCGGTCGCTCGAAAAGATCCGGGCGGGCGAGAGCGAGCGGCTGGACGGGGTGTTTCCGCGCGAGATCCAGCCCTTGGCGAGCGAGGTCAATGCGCTGATCGACAGCAATCGGCGCATCATCGAGCGGGCGCGCATGCAGGTGGGCAACCTCGCGCATTCGCTGAAGACGCCGCTGGCCGTGCTGATCAACGAGGCGCGCGTGCTGGAGGCGCCGCATGGCGACCTCGTGCGCAGCCAGGCCGATGCCATGCAGGTGCAGGTGCAATCCTACCTCAACCGGGCGCGCATCGCCGCGCAGCGCGAATCCGTGCTGGCGCGCACCGAGGTGGAGCAGGCGCTGGAGCGGCTGGTGCGCGTGATGCGCCGCCTGCATTCGGAAAAGACCTTTCTCCTGACGATCTCGCCGCCCAACCTCGTGCTGGCGATGGAGCAGCAGGACGTGGAGGAGACCGTCGGCAACCTGCTCGACAATGCCGCGCGCTATGCGCTGAGCGAAGTGCGGATCACCGCGCATCTCTCGGGCGAAGGCGTGCAGGGGCTCGATCCCGGACGACGGGCCTGGATCACGGTGGATGTGGAGGACGACGGGCCGGGCATCGCGCCCGCACAGATCGCGATGGCGATGAAGCGCGGGCGGCGGCTGGACGAGAGCAAGCCCGGCACAGGCCTCGGCCTGTCGATCGTGCGGGAAATCGCCGGCGAGTATCACGGCACGCTGGCCATGGACCGCGCCGAGATCGGCGGCCTGAAAGCGACGCTGGTGCTGCCGGCGGCCTCGTGACGGGCCGCATGCGGTGCGGCGTGCTTTTTCGACACGCATCGGCGGGAAACGACCGGAGGTGGTTGCTTATTTCGCGATGAGCTGTTGCCCGCGTTTTGCGGCGGTGCAAAATACGCGCATCGACGCTCGCCCATGAAACCCGGATCCGCTTCGCGCATGACAGACAGACACCGTTTCCCCCGCATGATCCCGCTGGCAACGACGGGGCTTCTCATCGCCCTGAGTGCGGCGAGCGGCTGCGCCTCCAAGTCCGCCGGGCCGACGACGGCCGCACTGGGCGGCGTGGCGACGCGGGGAAGCGCATCGTCCTCCTTCATCGCGGCGCTGGGCAACGGCATCATCGGGCAGAACGCCAATGTGAAGCTGTCGGGCGCGGATCGCCAGCGGGCGCTGGAGGCCGAGTACCGGGCGCTGGAAGCCGCTCCGGGCGGCCAGCCGGTCGTCTGGCAGGGCAACGGCATGCGCGGCTCGGTCGTGGCGGCGGCGCCCTATCAGGTGGGGTCCCAGAACTGCCGGCAGTACAGCCATACGGTGACGGCGGGCACCGCCGACAACGTCGCGCGCGGCGTCGCCTGCCGCAACGCCAACGGTACCTGGACGCCGCTGACCTGACGCCGGTTTTCATGGCCGGCCGGCTGCGGGCGGCGTATCGTCGTCCAGCCGATGCCTCAATTTTCCGTCATGCCCGCTTTGCCGATTGGAACCCGGCTGTCCGCATAGTATGGCTGCCATCAGAGCCTGATCCGTCCGCCGCCGCGGCATCATGGAAGGGCTCGGCGACGGAGCGTCCTGTCGGGCGCGCTGTGAGGGCTTGAAAGACTGGACATGCTGTTCTGGATCATCGTTGCCGTGATGACGGCCACCGTCTCGGCGCTGCTGCTTCTGCCGCTGTTGCGGGCAGGTGGGCCAAGCACTGTCGCCGGACAGCATGACGCCGAAGTCTATCGCGACCAGCTGGAAGAGCTGAAACGGGATGCGCGGAACGGGCTGATTGCGCCCGAGGAGGCCGAGCTTGCCCGCGCCGAGATCGCCCGGCGGCTGCTCGCCGCCAGCGCGACGGCGGATAAGGATAAGGCGCAGAACGGGGCGTCTTCGGCCGGCCGCGCCAACCGGCTGGCGCAGGCGGCGGTGATCGTCGTGCTGCCCGTGGTCGGGCTCTGTCTGTACTTGACGACCGGCAGCCCGGAGCTGCCCGATGCGCCGCTGGCCGCGCGTCTCGCCGACCCCGGCGACGACATCGAACTCCTCATCGCGCAGGCCGAGAAGCAACTGGCCGCCAATCCGGACGACGGTGCCGGATACGATGTGCTGGCGCCGATCTACTATCGCAGCGGCCGCTTCGACGATGCCATCTCCGCCTTTTCCAATGCGATCCGCCTCAACGGCCCATCGCCGCAGCGGCTCGGCGGCTATGCCGAAAGCCTGATCGCCCGCTCCGGCGGGCTGGTGGCGGCCGAGGCGCGCACGGCGCTGGAGCAATCGCTGGCGCTGCAGCCGAACGATCCGCGCGCCCGCTTCTACCTCGCGCTGGGGCTGGAGCAGGACGGCAAGGCCGTGGAGGCGGTGACGGCGTTTCGCGAGATCGTGACGACATCGCCGGCCGGCGCGCCCTGGCTGCCGCTCGTCAACGAGCATATCGCCGCGCTGGCGCCGACCGAGGGTGCACCCGCAGCCGGCGAGGCCAAGCTCGGCGGGCCGGATGCGGCGGCGATCGCCAATGCCGAAGCCATGAGCACGGACGACCGGCGCCAGATGATCGAGGGCATGGTGTCGAGCCTTGCCGCGAAGCTGAAGGAGGACCCCGCCAATCTCGAGGGCTGGCAGCGGATCATCCGCTCCTATGCGGTGCTGGGCGAGACCGCCAAGGCGGAAGGCGCGCTGCGCGAGGGGCTCGCCGCCTTTCCGCGCGCGGGAAACGGCGGCCGGCAATTGCTGGCGCTGGCGGCGGAACTGGGCATCGACACGGGGAGGGCGCCATGACGCTGAAGATGACGCGCAAGCAGAAGCGCCTGACGCTGATTGCCGGCGGCGTCGGCTTTCTCTCCCTGGCCGTGCTGCTCGTGCTGTTCGCCTTCAGCCAGGCGGTGGCCTATTTCTATGTTCCCGCCGATCTCGAAAAGGCGCATGTTGCGCCGGGCACGCGCATCCGGCTGGGCGGGCTGGTGGCGGCCGGCTCCGTGGAGCGGAGCGCGGGCACGACGGTGACCTTTACCGTGACGGATACGCTGGCCAAAGTGCCGGTGACCTATACCGGCATGCTGCCCGACCTGTTTCGCGAGGGGCAGGGCGTGGTGGCGGAAGGCGCGATGAACGATGCCGGCGTGTTCGTGGCCGATACGGTGCTGGCCAAGCATGACGAGACCTATATGCCGAAGGACGTGGCCGACCGGCTGAAGGCGCAGGGCGTCTCGCTCGGCGGGCAGGAGACGATCCGATGATCGCCGAACTCGGACATTATGCGCTGGTGCTGGCGCTGGCGACCAGCCTGCTGCAGGCCGCGCTGCCATCCATCGGCGCCTTCCGGCGCGACGCGGCGCTGATGGCGAGCGGCACCTCGGCGGCTTATGCGACCTTCATCCTCGTGGCGCTCTCCTTCGCGGCGCTGACGCATGCGCATGTGACCTCCGATTTCTCCGTGGAGAATGTCTGGGCCAATTCGCATTCGGCGATCCCGCTCCTTTACAAGGTCTCCGGCGTCTGGGGCAATCACGAGGGCTCCATGCTGCTCTGGATGCTGATCCTCACCTTCTTCTCGGCGCTGGTCGCCTTTTTCGGCGGCAATCTGCCAGCGACCCTGAAAGCCCATGTCCTGTCTGTCCAGGCGCTGATCGCGACCGCCTTCGCGCTCTTCGTGCTCCTGACCTCCAACCCTTTCGCGCGGCTGGTGCCGGCGCCGGGCGAGGGGCAGGACCTCAACCCCGTGCTGCAGGATGTCGGGCTCGCGATCCATCCGCCGCTGCTCTATCTCGGCTATGTCGGCTTCTCCGTCTGCTTCTCCTTCGCCGTGGCCGCGCTGATCGAGGGCCGTCTGGATGCGGCCTGGGCCCGCTGGGTGCGGCCGTGGACGCTCGCCGCCTGGAGCTTCCTGACGGCGGGCATCGCCATGGGCTCCTACTGGGCCTATTACGAACTTGGCTGGGGCGGCTGGTGGTTCTGGGATCCGGTCGAGAACGCCTCCTTCATGCCCTGGCTGGCCGGCACCGCGCTGCTGCACTCCGCCCTGGTCATGGAAAAGCGCGAGGCGCTGAAGATCTGGACGGTGCTGCTGGCGCTGATGACCTTCTCGCTGTCGCTGCTCGGCACCTTTCTCGTCCGCTCCGGCGTGCTGACCTCGGTCCATGCCTTCGCGACCGATCCGCGGCGCGGCATTTTCATCCTCGTCATCCTCATCCTCTTCATCGGCGGCGCGCTGACGCTGTTTGCCGTGCGGGCCGCACGGCTGAAGGCGGGCGGGCTGTTCGCGCCGATCTCGCGCGAGGGCGCGCTGGTCTTCAACAACCTTATCCTGACGACGGCCGCGGCGACCGTGCTGACCGGCACGCTCTATCCGCTGGCGCTGGAGGCGCTGACGGGCGACAAGATCTCCGTCGGGCCGCCCTTCTTCAACATGACTTTCGGCCTTCTGATGCTGCCGCTGCTGTTTGCCGTGCCCTTCGGCCCGCTGCTCGCCTGGAAGCGGGGCGACGTGCTGGCGGCCGGTCAGCGGCTGTTTGCGGCCGTCGCCTTCGGGCTGCTGGTCGGCGCGGGCGTCGCCTATGCGCAGGGCGGCGGGCCGGTTCTGGCGCTGCTCGGGATCGCGCTCGGCGCCTATATGATCGGCGGCGCGGTGACGGATCTCGCGCTCCGGTCCGGCCTCGGCAAGGTTTCACCCGGCACCGCCTGGCGGCGGCTGTCCGGCCTTCCGCGCTCGAGCTTCGGCACGGCGCTGGCCCATGCCGGCGTCGGCGTGACGGTCATCGGCATCGTCGCCGTGACGGCGTTCCAGAGCGAGCATATCCTGGCGATGACGCCGGGGCAGTCGACGGAGGCGGGCGGATACGCGCTGCGCTTCGATGGCGTGAAGGCGGCCGAGGGACCGAACTACACCGAAGAGCGCGGGCATTTCACCATCAGCCGCGCCGGCATCGTCGTTGCCGACGTCTGGTCGTCGCGCCGCCTCTACACCGCGCGGCGCATGCCGACGACGGAAGCGGGCATCCTGACTTTCGGAGCGAGCCAGCTCTACGTTTCGCTGGGCGACGACCAGCCGAACGGCGGCGTCGTGGTGCGCATCTGGTGGAAGCCGCTGATCCTCTGCATCTGGGGCGGCGCTGTGCTGATGATGCTGGGCGGCGCGGTCTCCCTCAGCGACCGGCGCCTGCGCATCGGCGCGCCCGCGCGGGCGCGAAAGCCGGTCCGCAGCCTGCCCGAGGCCGCGGAATGACGGTGGTCCCTCTGGCGCGCAAGGGCCTGCGGATGGCGGGAACGATGCTCGTCGCCCTGATGCTCGCGCTCCCCACGCCCGGGCCGGCATGGGCGGTGAACCCGGACGAGGTGCTGCCCGATCCGGCGCTGGAGGCACGGGCGCGCGCCCTTTCGGCCGAGCTGCGCTGCATGGTCTGCCAGAACCAGTCGATCGACGACAGCAATGCGGAGCTCGCCAAGGACCTGCGGCTGATTGTGCGCGAGCGGCTCGCACGCGGAGACACCGACACCGCCGTGATCGACTATGTCGTCTCGCGCTACGGCGAATTCGTGCTGCTGAAACCGCGCTTCGAGGGCAAGACCCTGATCCTCTGGGGAACGCCGGTCCTGCTGCTGGTCGCCGGTGGCGCCGCCATGCTGCTCGCCGCCCGCGGCCGCCGGCAGTCACGGGGGACGGGAGTGCCGCTGTCGGCGGAGGAAGAGGCGCGGCTGGATCAGCTCCTGAAGTAAGCCCACACTGTACAGAGTTTACACAATTATATGGATGTATATAGGTTTATAGCGTCATATTTGACTGGGAGTTGAACGGCGGTGAACTTTGTGCAGTCGGTAGATCTTTACATCTGCATGGCGGACCTGGGGAGCGGCCCTACCGATCGGGCGACGTCGCCGAGCGTATGGGCGAGAAGGTTACGAGCCTCGGGCCGACGCGGTCCAGCATCATACGCAAGGGCATGATCTACAGCCCGTCCCATGAGGATAGCGATTTCACGGTTCCTTTTTTTGGTGACTACCTGCATCGGACCCGGGAGATCGACCGCGGCAGTTGATGTCTGGCAAAAAGTCAACATTACCAAATGTTCATGCCCCAGACATTCCCTCGTAAGGTGAGGGCGCCTATTTCTGTCGTCATCGGTTGTTTCCCTCCAGTCACAGCCAGAGCAGAGAAGAAAAGGCACATCAGGATGACAACGACACGTTCCTTCCGCCCCTCCCTCAAGACCGTCCTGAAGACGTCCAGCGTCGCGGGTCTGGCCGCCGTCATGCTCTCGACGGGCATTCCGGCCGCGATCACGAACTCCTTTGCAGAGCCCGTCCGCATCACGGCGCCGCAGCAGGTTCCCAGCTTCGCCAACGTCGTCGATGCCGTTTCCCCGGCCGTCGTGTCCGTCCGCGTGCAGAGCCGCGCCAACCCCGTGTCCGAGGATGCCTCCAACGGTTTCTCGTTCGATTTCGGCGGTCGCGGCTTCGACGATCTTCCCGAAGATCACCCGCTGAAGCGTCTGTTCCGCGAGTTCGGCGGCCCGAACGGTGGCCCGCAGCACGGGCCGAACGGCCCGCGCGCCGAACGCGGCCCGCACGGCAAGGGCGGCGAAGGCCGCCTGCGTCCGACCTCGCAGGGCTCCGGCTTCTTCATCACCGAAGACGGCTACCTCGTCACCAACAACCACGTCGTCAGCGATGGCTCGGCCTTCACGGTCGTGCTCAATGACGGCACCGAACTCGATGCCAAGCTGGTCGGCAAGGACAGCCGCACCGACCTCGCCGTGCTGAAGGTCGATGACAAGCGCAAATTCACCTATGTGAGCTTCGCCGACGACAGCAAGGTGCGCGTCGGCGACTGGGTCGTGGCGGTCGGCAATCCGTTCGGCCTTGGCGGCACGGTCACCTCCGGCATCGTCTCGGCCCGCGGTCGCGACATCGGCTCCGGCCCCTATGACGACTATCTGCAGGTGGATGCGGCGGTGAACCGCGGCAACTCCGGTGGCCCGACCTTCAACCTCGAAGGCCAGGTGGTCGGCATCAACACCGCGATCTTCTCGCCCTCGGGCGGCAATGTCGGCATCGCCTTCGCCATTCCCGCCTCGGTTGCCAAGGATGTGGTCGAGGATCTGATGAAGGACGGCAGCGTCTCGCGCGGCTGGCTCGGCGTGCAGATCCAGCCCGTCAACAAGGACATCGCCGACAGCCTCGGCCTTGCGGAAGCGAGCGGTGCGCTGGTGGTCGAGCCGCAGCCGGGTTCGCCGGGCGAAAAGGCCGGCATCAAGAAGGGCGATGTCGTGACCGCGGTCGATGGCGATCCGATCAAGGGCCCGCGTGAGCTGGCCCGCAAGATCGGCGCGATGAAGCCGGGCAGCTCGGTCGATGTCTCGCTGTGGCGGGACGGCAAGTCGCAGAGTGTGAAGCTGGTGATCGGCACCCTGCCGGACGACAAGCAGGAAGCCGCGGCGGAAACGACCCAGCCGGACGAACCTTCACAGCCCGCCAGCGAGAAGGCCCTGGCGGATCTCGGGGTGACGGTGGCGCCGTCCGAGGACGGACAGGGCGTGACGATCTCGCAGGTCGATCCGGACAGCGATGCGAGCGATCGCGGCCTGAAGCAGGGCGAGAAGATCGTCTCGGTCAACAATCAGGAAGTGAAGTCCGCCGACGACATCCTGAAGGTGATCAGCCAGGCCAAGAAGGACGGCCGCTCCAAGGCGCTGTTCCAGATCCAGGCCGACAATGCCAGCCGCTTCATCGCGCTGCCGATCGACCAGGGTTGATCCTGCCGCGATAGAATGGCGCGCCGCGAAATCGACGAGGTTTCGCGGCGTTTTCGTTTGTATCGGTTTGATGGTTTCAAGGAAACACTGTGAAAGTGACGGGACCGGCAGTATGGTCAGCCACATGAAGATATTGATTGTCGAGGACGACCTCGAGGCCGCAGCCTACCTGTCCAAGGCGTTCCGCGAGGCGGGCATCGTCAGCGATCACGCCAGCGACGGCGAGAGCGGCTTGTTCATGGCGAGCGAGAACAGCTACGACGCTCTGGTGATCGACCGCATGCTGCCGCGCCGCGACGGCCTGTCCGTCATCACCGAATTGCGCGCGCGCGGCATCCACACGCCGGTGCTCATTCTCTCCGCGCTCGGCCAGGTGGATGACCGGGTGACGGGCCTGCGGGCAGGCGGCGACGACTACCTGCCGAAGCCCTACGCCTTCAACGAGCTTCTGGCCCGCATCGAGGTTTTGGGCCGGCGCAAGGGCGCGCCGGAGCAGGACATGGTCTATCGGGTCGGCGATCTCGAACTCGACCGGTTGTCGCACACCGTCAAGCGGCAGGGCCGGGAGTTGCTGTTGCAGCCGCGCGAATTCCGGCTGCTCGAATATCTGATGAAGAATGCGGGGCAGGTGGTGACGCGTACCATGCTGCTCGAAAATGTCTGGGACTATCATTTCGATCCGCAGACCAACGTCATCGACGTGCATGTGTCGCGGCTGCGCGCCAAGATCGAGAAGGACTTCGACCAGCCACTGCTGCGCACGGTACGCGGTGCCGGCTACATGATCAAGGACGAACCCAGGGTCGAGGGGCGCGCCGAGGCATGAGCCGCGTCGGCATTCTGATGCGCACGACGGCCGTGCGGCTGTCGGCGCTCTATCTCGTGCTGTTTTCGCTCTGCGCCGCCTTCCTCGTCTTCTACGTCACCGGCATGTCGCAGCGGCTGCTCGACCAGCAGACCAAGGATGCGGTCAGCGCCGAAGTGTCGCAGATCGAGGCGATCTACGGGCGCGCCGGCATCAACGGGCTGCTGCGGACGCTGGAGCGCCGCGCGCGCCAGCCGGGTGCGGCGCTCTACGTGATCGCCGGACCGACGGGGGAGATCCTCGCGGGCAACGTCGCCTCGCTGCAGCCGGGCCTGCTCGACAAGGAGGGCTGGACCGACGAGGCTTTCGCCTATCAGCGCTATACCGACGAGAACGGCAAGGACCGCCATGTGGCGCTCGCCCATGTGCTCTTTCTCGACAACGGCCTGCGCGTGCTGGTCGGCCGCGACCTGCAGGAGCCGGAGAAATTTCGCGTTCTCGTTCGTCAGGCGCTGATGGTCGCGCTCGGCGTCATGGGCATCGGCGCCCTGATCATCTGGTTTGCCATCGGCCGCAATGCGCTGAAGCGCATCGACCGCATGTCGGATGCCAGCACGCGCATCATGGCCGGGGACCTCTCGCAGCGCCTGCCGATGAGCGGTTCCGGCGACGAGTTCGACCGGCTGTCGGAATCGCTCAACGCCATGCTCGGCCGCATAGAGAAACTGAACGAGGGGCTGCGGCAGGTCTCCGACAACATCGCCCATGATCTGAAGACGCCGCTGACGCGCCTGCGCAACAAGGCGGAAGCGGCTCTGTCCCACAACACCTCCATCGACGGCTATCGCGGCTCGATGGACGAGATCATCAACGAATCCGACCAGTTGATCCGCACGTTCAACGCGCTGCTGATGATCTCCCGCGTCGAGGCGGGCTCGTCGGCTGCCGAAATGAGCGAGGTCGATCTGTCGCAGAGCGTTGCCGATTGCGTCGAACTCTACGAGCCGCTGGCGGACGAGCATGCGCTGGCGCTGGAAGCTGCGGTCGAGCCGGGTATCTCCGTCACGGGAAACCGCGAGCTGATCGGCCAGGCCCTCGGCAATCTCATCGACAATGCCATCAAATATTCCGAAGGGGCCACCGATCCGCGCATCCTCGTCCGGCTTTTCCGGCGCGATGGCGCGGCTGTCGTCTCCGTCGCAGATTTCGGCCCCGGCGTGCCCGACGACAAGCGGGAGGTGGTGGTGCAGCGTTTCGTGCGACTCGACCAGAGCCGGTCGAAGCCCGGGACGGGGCTCGGCCTGTCACTGGTGGAGGCCGTCATGGAGCTGCATCACGGCAGCCTCGCGCTCGGCAGCACGCGTCCCGAGGCAGAGGGCGCAAAGGGTTTGACGACGGAGATGGTTTTCCCGCAGGGTCCGACCTGACGCGTTCCTGACGCATGGCGTTCACCCGAAACCGCTACCCTTTCGGGCGACATGCTGTAAGGGACGTTGGAGAACGTCGTGATCGGGAGGTTTCATGACCGGGCAGGAGCAGCCGACGCGGCTGGCGGCATTGGCGACATGCACGCTGAAGCCGATGAGCCAGAGCGAGGCGCGCAGCGTCAATGCCGATCTGAAAGCGATGGCGAAGGCCGAGCCTCTGCTGCAGCCGCTTCTGGAGGAGGCGCCTGTGCTGCGCGATTTCCTCGTTGCGGCTTTTTCCCTGTCTCCCTATCTGCGCGATATCGCGATGGCCCATCCGGCACTGCTCCTGAGAGTGGTGACAGAGCCTCTCGGGCCGCTTCTCGACGACACCATCGGTCAGGCGCGGGACAGCTGGCGCGGGCCGGACGTGTCCGACGGCCTGCTCATGGAGCGCCTTCGGCGGGGCAAGCGAACAGCGGCGTTCGCGCTTGCGCTTCACGATCTGGCGCGGCTGACCGAGGCGCGCGACAGTGCCCGGCTGCTTAGCCGGTTCGCGGCGGCTGCCACCTCCGCCACGATCGACCACCTGCTTCTTGGCGCGCATCGTCAGGGCAAGATCCGGCTTGGCGATGAAGAGCAGCCGAGTGCCGGCTCGGGCGTCATCGTTCTCGGCATGGGCAAGCTCGGTGCCGACGAGCTGAACTACTCCTCCGATATCGATCTCGTGGTCTTCTACGAGCCGGAGGCACTCGGTTTCGCCGATCGTCTCGACGCGTCCGACATCTTCGCACGGCTGCTGCGCCGGCTGGTCCGGATCCTGCAGGAGCGCACGGGCGACGGCTATGTGTTCCGCACCGACCTGCGCCTGCGACCGGATCCGGGTGCGACGCCGCTGGCCATTCCGGTCGAGGCGGCGCTGATCTACTACGAGGGACGCGGGCAGAACTGGGAGCGGGCGGCCTATATCAAGGCGCGGCCCGTTGCGGGCGATCTCGAGGCCGGCGAACGGTTTCTGAAGGCACTTCGCCCCTTCGTCTTCCGCAAATATCTCGATTACGCGGCGATTGCCGACATCCACTCCATCAAGCGGCAGATCCATGCGCATAAGGGCCATGGTGAGATCGCGGTGAAGGGCCACAACGTCAAGCTCGGCCGCGGCGGCATCCGCGAGATTGAGTTCTTCGTGCAGACCCAACAGCTGATCGCCGGCGGCCGTGCCGCAGCCCTGCGCGGGCGCGAGACGGAGGCGATGCTGGCCGCACTGGCGGAGGCCGGCTGGATCGACGCGGGGACGCGGGACGAGCTGACGCAGGCCTACTGGTTCCTGCGCGATGTCGAGCACCGGATCCAGATGGTGCGCGACGAGCAGAGCCACACGCTTCCGACCGCCGAGGCGGAGCTGAAGCGCATCGCGCTGATGGCGGGATTTGCCGACACGAAGAGCTTTGCCGATGCGCTTTCGCGCGTCATGCGCACGGTGGAGCGGCGCTATGTGCAGCTGTTCGAGCGCGAGGCCGAGCTGTCCTCGGAGCTCGGCAATCTCGTCTTTACCGGCCAGAAGGACGATCCCGACACGCTGGAGACCATTCACGGCCTCGGCTTCGAGCGGCCGCAGGATATCGCCCGCGTGATGCGCACCTGGCACAATGGCCGCTACCGGGCGACCCAGTCCGTCGAGGCGCGCGAGCGGCTGACGGAGCTGACGCCACGGCTCCTGAAGGTGTTCGGCGAAAGCCGGCGGGCCGACGAAGCGCTCTTGCGGTTCGATGCCTTCCTCGCCAAGCTGCCGGCCGGCATCCAGCTTTTCTCGCTGCTCGGCAACAATCCGGCTCTTCTTTCCCTGATCGTCACCATCATGTCGGCCGCACCGCGGCTGGCCGATATCATCGCGGCCAAGCCGCATGTCTTCGACGGCATGCTCGACCGGCGCGTGCTCGACGAGATGCCGGAGCGGGGCGACCTGGCCCGCAGGCTCGACGACTTCCTCTCGACCGCCCGCCACTACGAGGACCGGCTCGACCGCCTGCGAATCTTCGCCTCTGAGCAGCGCTTCCTCATCGGCATCCGGCTGCTGACCGGCGTGATCGACGGCCCGGCCACGGGACGCGCGCTGACCGATCTCGCCGAGATCCTGGTTGCCGCGACCTTCAAGGCCGTGCGCCGTGAGATCGCCGAGGCGCATGGCGAGATCGCCGGCAGCAGCGCGACGCTGGTTGCGATGGGCAAGGCCGGCAGCCGGGAGCTGACGGCAGGCTCCGACATCGACCTGATCCTCATCTACGATCATGATGGCGACGCGGCGGATTCCGACGGTCCTCGCCCGCTCGACGCCGCCCGCTATCATGCGCGCCTGACCCAGAGGCTGATCGCGGCCTTGTCCGCGCCGACGGCCGAGGGTGTGCTGTACGAGGTCGACATGCGGCTGCGCCCTTCGGGCAACAAGGGGCCTGTCGCCACCCGTCTGCCGGCGTTCGTCAAGTACCAGCGCGAGGAGGCCTGGACCTGGGAGCACATGGCCCTGACCCGCGCCCGCCCGATCGCCGGTGACGGGGATATGATGCACGCGACGGCGGATGCGATTCAGGCGATCATCGCGGAACCGGGGGATGCGAAGGTGCTGCGGAAGGACGTGCGCGAGATGCGCGTGCTGGTGGAGGCGGAAAAGCCGCCGGAAAACGGCTGGGACTTCAAGCTGATCCCCGGCGGCCTCGTGGATATCGAGTTCTCGGCCCAGCTGATGTTTCTGCTGGCCGCTGCGGAGGGCATGACCCTGCCAGCCTGCGGGCTGCCGACGGCCGGCGTGCTGGAGCAGCTGGGCCCGCGCTTCCTGTCGGATGCGGACCTCACGCTGATGAGGCGGGCGCTAACCCTGATGACCGATCTCTCGCAGATCATCCGTCTCTGCATCGACGGCCCGTTCGATCCGCAGGACGCTCCGGCCGGCCTGATCGAGCGGCTTTGCCGGGCAGGCGACGCGCCGGATGTCAAGGTGCTGGAGGCCGAACTGCGGCGGCTGACGAAGGCCGTGCGCCGCATCTTCCTCGCGCTCGCTGCCGATTGACGGATCAGACCGAGTCGGGAATGCGCACGGAGATGATCGTGCCGACATTCTCGGCCGAATGGATCTTCATCCGCCCGCCATGCAGCGTGGTCAGGGACCGGGAGATGGCAAGTCCGAGGCCCGAGCCGCCCTTGCTCTTGGCGTACTGGCTCTGAACCTGCTCGAAGGGAAGGCCGATCTTGCGCATGGCGGAGCGGGGAATGCCGATGCCGGTATCGGCGATCGTCAGCATGACCGCGCCGGAGACCTTGCGCGCCCGGAGCGAGATGCGGCCGCCTTCGTTGGTGAACTTCACGGCGTTCGACAGCAGATTGAGCAGCACCTGCTTCATCGCCCGGCGGTCGGCGACCATCGTCAGACCCGAGGAGACCTGATGGATGACGCTGATGTTCTTCTGCGTGGCGGGGATGGTGGTGAGGCGCAGGGTTTCCTCGATCAGGGGCGCAAGGTCGATCCGCTCGCGGTCGATCCGCATCTGCCCGGCCTCGATCTTCGACATATCGAGAATATCGTTGATGACGTTGAGGAGATGCTTGCCGCTGTCGTGGATGTCGAGGGCGTATTCGCCGTATTTATCGGAGCCGAGCGGACCGAACATGCGGTGCTTCAGGATCTCCGAGAAGCCGAGGATGGCGTTCAGCGGTGTGCGCAGCTCGTGGCTCATATTGGCGAGGAACTCGGACTTCGCCCGGTTGGCCGCTTCGGCGCGCTGCTTCTCTGCCAGATAGTTGGCGTTGGCGATCGACAGTTCGGACTTCTGGTGTTCCAGCGTCATGCGCGACGTCGAGAGATCGCCGATGGTCGCCATCAGCCGGCGTTCGGATTCGCGCAGGCGGACCTGATGGCGCTTGAGGAGGGTGATGTCGGTGCCGACGGAAACGAGGCCACCATCGCGCGTCCGGCGATCGTTGATCTGCAGCCAGCGTTGGTCGGCCAACTGGACTTCCGACGTTGAGGAATGATTGGCGCGATCCGGATCGGCGATCCGTCGCTCGATGATCGGGCGGGCGGAGGCGGCATTGACGGCCGAGCGCTCGGTGCCGGGCACGAGCACGCTGTCGGGGAGCTGGTAGGCCTGCTGGTAGTGCGTGTTGCACATGACCAGCCGGTCGTGCTTGTCCCAGAGCACGAAGGCTTCCGAGGTACATTCGATCGCATCCGCCAGCCGCTGGTCGGCCTCGGCGTAGCGCTGGGCGAGGCGGTGCTGCTCGGTGACGTCCATGGCAATGCCGATGAGGTGCACGCGGTCGCCGCTGGTGCGGATGACCTGCGCACGGGCACGTAGCCAGACGTAATGCCCGTCCGCATGGCGCATGCGGAACACATGGTCGATGTGGCGGATGTCGCCGCGGGCGATGGAGCGTGCGACCTTGTAGAGGCCGGTATCGTCGGGATGCATCAGCCGCGCGGCATCGCCGAAGGAGAGAACGCTGCCCTGCGGCGTCATGCCCAGCATTTCATACATGGAGCGCGACCAGAACAGCCGCCGGTTCGGCATGTCGAAATCCCACAGGCCGCACCGGCCGCGCGACAGCGCGGTCTCGACGCGCAGGTTCGACTCGGCAAAGATCTGATCGGCATCCCGCGCGCGCTTGGCCTGGATGTAATAGGCGTAGAGCACGACGAGCAGGATCGCGGAAATGCCGGCAAACAGCGTGACGTTCAGCGAAACTTCGTCGCGCCAGAGCCGGTCCATATGCGCAAGCGGCGTCGCGACCATCAGCGTGCCCGCCTTTTCGCCCACCTGCATCAAGGCAACGAGGTACTCGTCTCCACCGATGAAGGCGTTCATGACGGTGGAACGCTCGCCGAAGTACTGGAAGGCGGCGATCTCCGGCGAGATGGCCGACAGCGCCCGACCGGTAAAGAGCTTGCCCTCCGAGGAGGACGCGAAGATGCGTCCGTCATTGCGCACCGCAAGCGCGAAGGCGCCGGGTTCGAGCATGTCAGGGGAGAGGAGGTCGTTCAGCGTCTGCTCGACCGGCGCGCGTTCGGCCTGGTCGAAGAGGAGATGCGCCTGCGGGGCGAGGGTGGCTTCGGCGGCCGTCGCCGCCATCACGGTCGTCTGGCGGGCGCTGTTTTCCATGCGCGCATATTCGTTGACGATGCCGCTGATGCGCGAAATGGCAACCACGATGAGGAATGCCGTGATGAGCACCGGGATGGAGCGCTTGAGGAGCGGCTCCGCCTTGTTCAGCCGGAGGGAGGCCGGTGCGGCAAGGCTGCGCACACGCCGCAGGAAACCCTGCTCGAGCCCCGCAAGGCCCGGGAATCGTGGACGCAGCCGATCCCCGGCCGCGCGCATCTGCTGCGCTTCCGCCATCTTCGTCAAATCTTTGAACCTCGCTTGATTCGACGCGCCGCTCGCCCGAATCTGGCTCAATGAATCAATTCGGATTCTTCTTGTCCAGCGAAAAGGGTAACGGGACGTTAACCAGTTCTCACTGGTGCGAATTCGCAGCTTGCCGTGCCGCGAACCCGATTTTCAACGTAAGTCGCTGAAAGGAATCAAGAATTTAACGGGGCTGATCGCGCGGATCAGCCCTTGAGCGTGCGTTCCACGATGTCGCTGACATCAGGCGAAAGTTTCGCGCCAGCTGCGATTTCGCCGAGCGCCGCACGGGCATGCTCGGCACGCCCGGCTTCCAGCGAACGCCAGGACCGCATCGAGGTCAGGATGCGGGCGGCAAGCTGCGGGTTGCGCGGGTCAATGTCGAGGATCTGGCGTGCGAGGAACCGGTAGCTCTTGCCGTCCGCCCGGTTGAAGCCGGTGGGGTTGGAAAAGGCGAAGGTGCCGACGAGCGCGCGGACACGGTTGGGGTTGAGGCCGTTGAAGAGGGGATGCCCCATCAGGGCCTCGACGCGCTCCAGCGTCGCGGCACCCGGAATGGTCGCCTGGACGGTGAACCATTTGTCGAGAACGAGCGCATTGTCGGCAAACCGCGTCTGGAAGCTTTCGAGCGCCGCTGCGGCCTCCGGCGTGTCCGGGAAACGGTGGACGAGAATGGTGAGCGCCTGGCTGAGATCGGTCATGTTGTCGGCGGCCGAGAAGGCTTCGACGGCGCGTGCCGGCGCGTTTTCGGCCAGAACGAGATAGGCGAGCGCGCTGTTGCGCAGCGCACGGCGGCCGGCGCTCGCGGCATCCGGGGAAAACGCTTCCGTCGAGCGCATGGTCTCGAACAGACCGGCAAACGTCTCCCGGCCGGCCGTGGCGATCGTCGTCATGATCTCGCGTCGGGCGGCGAAGATGGCGTCCGGATCGTTGTCCCGGCCGATTTCCCGCGCGATATCCGACTCGCTCGGCAAGGCCAGCGCCTGAGCCCGGAAGGCGGGCTCCAGAGCGTCGTCGGAGACGGTCGCCATGAGTGCGTCGATGAGAGCCTGGTCGCAGACGACCGGCGTGCCGGCCCGAACGCTTGCCGTGGCCGCGACCAGCGCGTCCAGCGCCATGTCGTTCAGCGCCTGCCAGCGCGCGAAAAGATCCGTCTCGAAGCGGGCGATCCGGGCGCGGTCGGCCGAGGACTTTTCGAAATGCAGGTTGATGGGGGCGGAGAAGCCGCGGTTGAGCGACACGACGGGACGAGAGGTGATGCCCTCGAACGTCACGCTCTGGCTGCGCTCGACGAGATGCAGCACGTCGCCGGTCACTTCCGCGCCCGAGACGCCGGATGCGTTGAGGATCGTGCCGTCTTCGGAGATGAGCGCGAAGCGAAGCGGGATATGCATCGGCTGCTTGGTGCTCTGGCCGGGCGTCGGCGGCACGGTCTGCTCGAGCGCCAGCGTGAAGGTCTGACGGCTCGCGTCGTAGGTGCCGGACGCACTGACGAGCGGTGTGCCGGCCTGATGGTACCAGAGGGCGAACTGCGTCAGGTCCCGGCCGCTTGCCGCTTCGAAGCAGCGGACGAAATCCTCGATCGTGACGGCCTGTCCGTCATGGCGCTCGAAATAGAGATCCATACCGGCCTTGAAGAGATCGGGCCCGAGCAGGGTCGCGATCATGCCGGTGACTTCCGAGCCCTTCTCATACACGGTCGTCGTGTAGAAGTTGTTGATCTCGCGGTAGCGCGTGGGGCGGACGGGATGGGCGAGCGGCCCGCCGTCTTCAGGGAACTGCTCGGCCTTGAGATGGCGAACCTCGGCGATGCGCTTGACGGCGCGCGAGCGCTGGTCGGCGGAAAACTGATGGTCGCGATAGACCGTCAGGCCTTCCTTGAGGCAGAGCTGGAACCAGTCGCGGCAGGTGATGCGGTTGCCGGTCCAGTTGTGGAAATATTCATGCGCGATGATCGCTTCGATATTCGCGTAGTCCTGGTCCGTCGCGGTTTCGGGGTCCGCCAGAACGTACTTGTCGTTGAAGACGTTCAGCCCCTTGTTCTCCATGGCGCCCATGTTGAAGTCGGAGACGGCGACGATCATGAAGATATCCAGATCGTATTCGCGCCCGAAGACCTCCTCGTCCCAGCGCATCGAGCGCTTCAGCGCGTCCATGGCATAGGCCGCGCGCGGCTCCTTGCCGTGCTCCACATAGATCTTCAGCACGACCTCGCGGCCGGACATGGTGGTGAAGCTGTCCTCGATCACGCCGAGATCGCCGGCCACCAGCGCGAAGAGATAGCTGGGCTTGGGATGCGGATCGAACCAGGCGGCGAAGTGGCGTCCGTCGCCCATGCCGGCGCCGCCGAGGAAATTGCCGTTGGACAGAAGCAGCGGCACGGTCGCCTTGTCCGCGATGATGTTGACCGTGTAGACGGCGAGAACGTCCGGCCTGTCGGGGAAGAAGGTGATGCGGCGGAAGCCCTCGGCTTCGCACTGGGTGCAGTAGACGTCGTTCGTCCGGTAGAGGCCCATCAGCTTGGTGTTGGTCTGCGGCGACAGCTCGGTCGTGACGGTGATCTCGAAGGGCGTGCTGTCCGGCAGGCCGCGAATGGTCAGCGTCTCCCCGGTCTCGGTGTAGTCATCGGCCGCGATCGGCTCCTGGTCGAGCAGCAGGCCGGTCATCTTCAGCTCGTCGCCATCCAGCACCAGCGGGCGGTCGGCCGCCACGCCTTCGCGGCGATGGAAGATCAGACGGGCTTCGACCTTGGTTTCCAGCGGATCAAGTTCGAAGGTCAGATCGACGCGTTCAAGCACGAAGTCCGTCGCCTGATAGTCTTCGAGGTGGATGATCTCGCCCGTGTCCGTCCGCATGTGTCGTTTTGCTCCCCGGGGCACTCTGTAAAGCCGACCGCGCCGATGCGATGGCCAGTGCCGATAAAAGACCTGAACAATTACGCGGTTCGGCCTAACAAGATTTTAAGCAATAAGCCATTTTGGGACGGACTTCATCCTTTTCGAATCACTATTACCAAAACGTGCGAGGCGAGCTGCTGTCCGCCGCGCAGAATGCGTAAGCCACCGCTAGCAACGCTGCTGCGCGAACCGTTCGCCGCGCGGATATCTGTAAATTTCCGCCCCAGCCGATTCCGGTTCGGGGATTTATGCAGTAGGCTTGCGATTCTCCGCGCCGCCTCAGGCTGCCTTCCCTCCTCATGCATGCAGGACCGATCTTATGGATCGCGACGAGCCCAACCCGCTTCTGGGCATTGCTCTCAAAGTGTCTTCCGTTCTCGTTTTCGTGGCGATGTCGACCTTCATCAAGTCGGCCGGCGACGGGATCGCGACCGGTCAGATCACCTTCTACCGCTCGGCGTTCGCGATGGTGCCGATCCTTGGATACCTCGCGATCAGAGGCGATCTCGCCACGGCCTTCCGAACGCGTGATCCGTTCGGCCACCTCGTTCGCGGCTTTATCGGCATTCTCGCCATGAGCTGCGGCTTCTATGGCCTGACGCATCTGCCGCTGCCCGAGGCCATCGCCATCGGCTATGCCATGCCGCTTCTGGCCGTCGTCTTCGCTGCCGTGTTCCTGAAGGAGGTCGTGCGCGTCTACCGCTGGTCGGCCGTCATCGTCGGCCTCGTCGGCGTGATGATCATCACCTATCCGCGCCTGACGCTGTTTGCCGGTGGGGGTGGCGATGCCGGTGCCGCCTATGGCGCCCTGTCGGTGCTGATCTCGGCGGCGCTCGGCGCCACGGCCATGGTGCTCGTGCGCAAGCTGGTGATGAACGAGCGGACGCACACGATCGTCCTGTATTTCTCCCTGTCCGCCTCCCTGTTCTCGCTGCTGACGCTGCCTTTCGGATGGGAGCCACTGAGCTGGCGCGCTTTCCTCTTCCTGATGGCGGCGGGTTTTTGCGGGGGTGTCGCGCAATTGCTGCTGACGCAGAGCTATCGCTATGCCGATATGTCGACCATCGCGCCGTTCGAATATACCTCGATCGTTCTCGGACTGGTGATCGGCTACTGGCTCTTCGACGACGTGCCCACCGTCACCATGCTCATCGGGACCGCCATCGTCATCGGCGCCGGCATCTTCATTATCCTGCGCGAACATCGGCTGGGTCTGGAGCGAAAGGCCGCGCGCAAGCACGTCACACCGCAAGGGTGACGTGGAAAAGGTGCGGGTAGGGACCGTGGGGGAGTGTGTTCGAGGCCAGCTCGATGGGGCGCCAGCAAGCGCTCTCGCGATCGGGGCGGCGCAGCCTGCTGAAAAAAGGCGAGACAGGCCCGCCATCATCGGAAAATGCCTGTCCCGGTATCGGATGCAAGCGCGTTGGCTGTCACAATCCCTTGCCGACCGTGCGGCAAGGACGGCGGGACGCTGAAAACCTTAGCGCGGGAGCAGGCCGAAGGAACCGCGGTTGGTGTCCGACGCGGCGCGAGCATCGCGGCTCAGGTCCGAGAAGGTCTGGGAAGCACGCACGGCGATCCGGATGTCGGAAACAAGAGCGTTCAAAGCGCGGATGGCCATGGGATGATCCTTTCGATCTCGTCCGGGACGGCTGCCCGAACAGATGTTGCGTCACATGATGTTCGCCTGCGATGAGGCAGGCCGGGTGCTGGAGGCGCGCAAGCGCGCCGTCGATCAGCGCTGGATGAAGTCGGCGTAGAGGCTGGCGGGACGTACGGCGCGGGCGTAACCGGCAGCCGTCATCTGTTCGTTTGCGGCCGAGCCGAAGCCGTTGAACGACGTGCGGAGGGCAGAGCCACTGCGACGGAGCGTTTCGAAGCCGCAATGCAGAGGGCGCGGACGGGTGTTCATTGTCAGTTCCTTAAATTCCGTTCCCCCCGTTATCCTATATTGCGCTGCACCATGATTTTCACAAGCCGCGATGCCGGGTTGCTGCCATGCGCAACTTGCATGGCTTTTTCCTTTTGCCATTCATCGTTTCTTCGCAATTGAAAAAAGCGCCGTGACGGCCGGGCGTCAGGAATCGCCGTCCGCGGTAAACATCTGCAGATCCTGCCAGGCGAGTCGCTTGCAGATCGGCGCGGACATCAGGTCCTGCGGATGCAGGGTGGCCAGCGCCCGGAATGTCTCGCCGCCTGTCATGATCGTACGCCAGTCGCCACGCATTTCGTGAATCGTGTCGGTGCCGCCGAAGAAGAATCGCGCCGCGAAATTGCCGAGAACCAGCACGCGCCGGGGCTTGGCGAGCGCGAACTGCCGGTCGAGGAACGGCCGGCAGATCTCCAGCTCCCGCGCCGACGGCATGCGATTGCCGGGCGGACGCCAGGGAATGACGTTGGTGATCAGCACGCCCGACCGGTCGAGCCCGACAGCCGCCAGCATCTTGTCGAGAAGGTCGCCCTGCCGGCCGGCGAAGGGGCGGCCCTCGCGGTCGTCGTCGCCGTTCGGCCCCGGTCCGACGATCATCAGCCCGGAGGCCGGATCGCCCTCGGCAAAGACGAGGTTTCGGGCGCTGTTGCGCAGGTTGCAGCCGGTAAAGCCGTCGAGCGCGCGTTTCAGGTCGGCAAGCGTCTGCGCCGAACCGGCAGCGATCCGCGCCTCGGCCACGGCCTGCTCGTCGGGGATGGCGACGCGGGTGGAGACGGGGCGTGGTGCGGGCTCGGCCTTGCCCCGCGTCTGCGGCTTGTCGGCAGCGGGCGGTTTGGCACGGCCGGTCGCTTCATTTTTGGGCGCTGGTGCCCCATAGCTTTGCGCGTTCTGCAGGGCTCCGGCCGTGCTCCCGTCGCGGGGGCCGGATCCGGCCGCGCCGCGCGCCGTCTGGCTCGCGGCAAAGGCGGCAATCCTGTCGATCGGATCGTCTTCCAGCAGCCACTCCACCCCCGAATCCGCATGGAAATGCAGAAGTGCCGCCAGCTCGTGCGGCGTCATCGCATCCAGGGTCGGTCCGTCGGAAAACCGTGTCTCGTCGGGGGAGGTCATGGCAGAAGGTTTACAGAAGCGCCGCCGCGCATGAAAGCGGCAAATGCCGCGAAGGCGTCCGTGTCACGCACCAGGCGTCAGTTCGCCTCCGCTGTCCACAGGTCGATGTCGTCCCGCGCGCCGATGAGCGCGAGACCATGGGCGATGGAGAGGAGTTCGCCGCCGCTCTCGATGCGTCCGCCTTCGAACCGCCGCTCGAACATGCGCCGCACGGCTGGCACGAAAGAGGTGCCGCCGGTGAGAAACACCTTGTCCACCGCACCGGGGGCCGTATTCGTCTTCTCCAGCACCTCGTCCAGCGCACTCTCGATCCGTCCGAGTTCCGGCGCGATCCACTGCTCGAAATCGGCGCGGCGCACGATCTTGCGGCTGCGCTCGCCGAGCGGGGCGAAGAAGAACTCCGTCTCCTCCTCCGCCGAAAGCCGCATCTTGGCCGCGGAGACGGCCTGATACAGCGGATAGCCCTCGTCATGTTCGATCAGGTCGATGAAGGCTTCCAGCTTTTCCGGCTCCAGCGAGGAGCGCACGAGCTGCTTCAGATCCGCGAAGTCCTTGAGCGTCTTGAAGATCGACAGCTGGTTCCACCGCCCGAAATTCGCGTAGTAGCCGGAGGGGACGTCGAGCACCTTGTCGAACGAGCGGAACTGGGTGCCCTTGCCGATCAGCGGCGAGACGAGGTTGTCGATGATGCGGAAGTCGAAATGATCGCCCGCCACGCCGACGCCGGAATGGCCGATCGGCGTTGCCGACAGCACGCCGGCATGGGTCTCGAAGCGGATCAGCGAATAGTCGGTCGTGCCGCCGCCGAAATCCGCGACCAGCACCGTCGCATCCTGTTTCAGCGTCTGCGCGAAGTAGAAGGCGGCGGCCACCGGCTCGTAGACATAGCGGATATCCGAGAAGCCGAAGGTGCCGAGCGCTGTCTGGTAGCGCTCCAGCGCCAGGGCGTCGTCCGGGTTCGCGCCGGCATAGCGCACCGGCCGCCCGACGACGATGCGGGTGCCCTCGACCGGCCAGGCGTCGCCGGCATAGTCCTTCAGACGTGCGACGAATGCGCGCATCAGATCTTCGAATCCATTCCGCCGTGCGAAGATCAGCGTTCCCTGGAAAAGCGGGCTGGCGGCGAAAGTCTTGATCGACTGCAGGAAGCGCGCGTCGCCCGGATTGTCGATGAAGGTGCGGATCGCGGCCTGTCCCGCCTCGATCTGCAGAGCCTGCGCGCCGAGGTCCGGATGCTTCATGAACGACAGGGCGGTGCGCATCGTGTCGTATCGTCCGGCGGGGCTGTCGAAGTCGATTGCCCGTGTTTTTCCGTGCTCGACGGCGGCCAGAACGGAGTTCGTGGTGCCGAAGTCAAAGCCGAGCGACTGGGTCATGGTTGTCTCTCCTCATGGGGATCGCCCAGCGACGACAGGTCGAGCGCCGGGAGGCCGGGCGCGGCAATGTCTGTCGATCGCGAGCATGGGCCGGCCCTTCACGGCGGGCCTGCGGGAATGGAAATGGTCGCCGTTATCGGCTGTGGGGATGCCGCTCCCTCGCATGGCCCGCCCTCAAAAACAAGAGCGCCCGCCGCCGAAAACACGAGGGAGAGGCGGCAACGCGCCGCTTCGTGACGCACATCGGCTCGACAAGCTTGCTCTTATTTGACATGACGACCCATGGAGACGGGCGCGGCAAAGGCCGTTGGAGCGGAGGCTGGTCATGAGCGAAAGACAGGAAATGCCGGAGCGGGAGAGCATGGATTTCGACGTGGTCGTGGTGGGAGCCGGCCCGGCGGGCCTCTCCGCCGCGATCCGGCTGAAGCAAGTGAACCCGGAACTTACGGTTGTGGTGCTGGAAAAGGGTGGCGAGGTCGGCGCGCATATCCTCTCGGGCGCTGTGGTCGATCCCTGCGGCGTGGATGCCCTTCTGCCCGGCTGGCGCGAAGAGGCGGACCATCCCTTCAAGACGGAGGTGACGGAGGACCAGTTCCTGCTGCTCGGTCCCGCCGGCTCGCTGCGCCTGCCGAATTTCGCCATGCCGCCGCTCATGAACAATCACGGCAACTATATCGTCTCGCTCGGCAATGTCTGTCGGTGGCTGGCCGGCAAGGCGGAAGAGCTCGGCGTCGAGATCTATCCCGGCTTTGCCGCGACCGAGGTGCTCTACAATGAAGAGGGCGCCGTCGTCGGCGTCGCCACGGGTGACATGGGCATCGAGAAGAACGGCGAGCCCGGCCCGAACTTCGCCCGCGGCATGGAGCTTCGCGGCAAATATGTGCTGATCGGCGAAGGCGTGCGCGGCTCGCTCGCCAAGCAGCTGATCGCCCGCTACGACCTGCAGAAGGACCGCGAGCCGCAGAAATACGGCATCGGCATCAAGGAACTCTGGCAGGTGAAGCCGGAGAACCACAAGCAGGGCCTCGTGCAGCACTCCTTCGGCTGGCCGCTGGGCCTGAGCACCGGCGGCGGCTCGTTCCTCTATCATCTCGAGGACAACACGGTCGCCGTGGGCTTCGTGGTGCACCTCAACTACAAGAACCCCTATCTCTATCCGTTCGAGGAGTTCCAGCGCTTCAAGACGCATCCGGCGATCCGCGGTACCTTCGAAGGCGGCAAGCGCCTGTCCTACGGCGCACGCGCCATCACCGAGGGCGGCTATCAGTCGGTGCCGAAGCTAACCTTCCCCGGCGGCGCGCTGATCGGCTGTTCCGCCGGCCTCGTCAACGTTCCCCGCATCAAGGGCAGCCACAACGCCGTCCTCTCGGGCAAGGCGGCGGCCGAAAAGATCGCTGCGGCGATCGCGGCCGGCCGGGCGAACGACGAGGTGGTGGAGATCGAAAACGAGTGGCGTGCCGGCCTGATCGGCCAGGACCTCAAGCGCGTGCGCAACGTCAAGCCGCTCTGGTCGAAGCTCGGCACGGTGGCCGGCGTCGCGCTCGGCGGTCTCGACATGTGGACCAACCAGCTCTTCGGCTTCTCTTTCTTCGGCACGCTGAAGCATGGCAAGACGGATGCCCAAAGCCTGGAGCCGGCGGCCAAGCACAAGAAGATTGCCTATCCGAAGCCGGATGGCGTGCTGACCTTCGACAGGCTGTCCTCGGTGTTTCTCTCCAACACCAACCATGAGGAGGACCAGCCGGTCCACCTGAAGGTGAAGGACATAGAGCTGCAGAAGCGCTCCGAGCACGACATCTATGCCGGCCCCTCCACGCGCTATTGCCCGGCGGGCGTCTATGAATGGGTGGAAAAGGACGGCGAGGAGGTCTTCGTGATCAACGCGCAGAACTGCGTGCACTGCAAGACCTGCGACATCAAGGATCCGAACGGCAACATCACCTGGGTTCCGCCGCAGGGCGGCGAGGGCCCGGTCTATCCGAACATGTAGGCCTATCCGAAGATGTAAGGCTCATGCGAGCCGCAAAGACGCCTTTGCGGCTTCCTTAAAAACGAAAAACCCTCCACTCCCCGGCCTGACGGAACGTCGGACCTGCGGGAAGGGAGGGTTTTTCTTTGCGAGGATCGATCAATGCACGGTCATCCATTCGCGGGCCGAGCGCAGCGCGATGGCGAGATCGGCCTTGGACATGGTGGCGGCAAGTTCGGCGCGCAGTTCCGCGGCCCGCTCGGAGCCCTTGATGGCGGCGATGTTCAGCCACTTGTGGGCGGCGACGACGTCGATGTCGCAGCCGCGGCCCGTGGCGTACATCAGGCCCATGTTGCAGAAGGCTTCCGCGCGGTTTTCGCCGGCGATCGTTGCGTAGGTGAAATTCTGAAGGTCGAAGCGTGCCATTGTCGGTGTCCCTGTTTCGGTCGATCGTTTTCTGCGTGCAGTCCCTGTCTTGCCTCCGAAAGCCCGGCCCTCTGCGGAGCGCTTGATCTTCCGGCGGTTGTCGGCGGAGTGTTTGTCCCCGCTCGTCTTATGGGTTGAAGTATGCGGCACGGCCTTCAATTCCCGCTTAAAATGCATGCTTAACTCGCGGCAAACGAAGTTCAAACGATTGGTAAACTTGGGTTTTCATTAAACATCCCGCACCTTGCGATGCCGGGCTTTCGTCTCGAATTTTACGGATCTTTTACATCTCGATTTCAACGCTTCGTTCACCACGAAACGCACAGGGACTGCCGCGGCAGGAAAAGATCGGCATGCGCGATCTTTTCGAATCTCCCTTTTGACATTCCTTTTACGTTCACGTAATTTAGGCGGAGACGCTCGGGAGGCGTCTTTTGGAGGGAGATTTCATGAAGATCACACTGATCCTGTCGGCCGCTATCCTGGGTTCGGCACTTCTCGCGCTGCCCGTTCTCGCGGCAGAGCCGATCGTCGGCAACTGGAAGACGGCAAGCGGCGAGACCGCAGTCATCGCCACCTGCGGCGGTAACTTCTGCATCACGGTGAAGACCGGCAAGCATGCGGGAAAGAAGATCGGCACGCTGTCGGGCGCGGGAGAAAGCTATACCGGCGAGGTGACGGACCCCGACAACGACAAGACCTATAGCGGCTCCGCAGCGGTCGCCGGCAACCAACTGAAGCTGAAGGGCTGCGTGCTGAAGGTTCTCTGCAAGAGCCAGACCTGGAGCCGGCTCTAGACAGATCCGGGCGACACCGGCTGGCGTCGCCCCGCGTTACGCGGTGTTGAAAAAGAGAACGGAGCTTTCCCGGTTCGCCGGGAAAGCCGGGATCGCAGAGATTTGGGGACGGAGGGATGGAGTCCCTCTTGACCCAATCTACTGCGCGCGCTGGCCGAACAGGATCTTCTGGGCATCCTTATCTTCCGACAGGTGCTTCTGCCGCTCGCGCTCCTCGCGCCCGACATCGAAGCCGGCGATGACGGCGGGGCGGGCCGAGAGGGTCTCGAACCAGCGCTTGAGGTGCGGGAAATCGTTGAGATCCTGCCCGCCGCTTTCATACTGGCGCACCCAGCCGAGGCAGGCCATGTCGGCGATCGAATATTCGACCGCGAGGAATTCGCGATCCGCAAGGCGCCGGTTCATGACGCCGTACAGGCGATTGACCTCGTTGGTATAGCGATCGATGCCGTAGGCGATCTTTTCCGGGGCATAGTGACGGAAATGGTTGGCCTGTCCGGCCATCGGGCCAAGCCCGCCCATCTGCCAGAACAGCCACTGATCGACATCAACACGCGCCCGCTCGTCGCTCGGGTAGAAGCGGCCGGTCTTGCGGCCGAGATATTGCAGGATAGCGCCCGACTCGAACACCGAGATCGGTTCGCCGCCGGGACCATCCGGATCCACGATGGCCGGCATGCGATTGTTGGGCGCGATCTTCAGGAAGTCCGGCGCGAACTGTTCGCCCTTGGAGATGTTGATATATTTGACCACATAGGGAAGGCCCAGTTCTTCCAGCATGATGGTGATCTTCCAGCCGTTGGGGGTCGGCCAGTAGTAGAGGTCTATCGGTGCGGACATGATGGTCTCCGGTCTCTCGCATGCGTCGGGTTCGGCGCCAATCTAACGCAGAAACCCGCGAACCGAAACCGTTCGCGCGCGCGAAGATCGGTCCCGATCGCACCGGAGAGACGGTGCGGAACACGGCGCGCCGGAGGGGGCGGGGAGGAGAATCGTTGCAATGCAGCATTCAACCTGAACGGCACATGAACCGACCTCTCAGCTGAAATTCAGTTTGGCTGTGCGAAAAGACGATCATCGAACCAACACCAACCCACATTGCTTCGAACGGATCGACTGTCATGGATATTCTTGCACGCCGCCTCACCATCATCAGCGCTCTCATGGTCGTCTTCGCCATGAGCCTGGCCGCCGCCGTCAGCGCCGATACCGAGCGCCGCCGCCAGCACGATTACACCACGACGCTTGCCGACTGCACCGCCCACACCGCCCAGTTCTGCCAGGCCAAGCTCTGACAATCCCGCACGGGAAAGCGCCCGATCCGGCGCGACAATGAAACCGGACCCGCCACCGCCTGGCGGGTTCCACGGCTGACGCACCGCCTGGACGGTGCCTGCCCGCGTGAGTGGGGCTTGTATCCACTCCGACATTCCGGTCATCTGTCGGCATGTTCGCTCTGCCTCTCTCCACCATCTTCCTCTATGCGCTTGCGGCTCTGTTCGAGATCGCAGGCTGTTTCAGCCTCTGGGCGTGGCTGCGTCTCGGCCGGTCCGCGTTCTGGCTCGTTCCCGGCATCGCCAGTCTGGTCGCCTTTGCCTGGCTTCTGACGTTGAGCCCGCAGCCGGCGGCAGGGCGCAGTTTCGCGGCTTATGGCGGCATCTATATCGCGGCCTCGGTGCTCTGGATGTGGCTGGCGGAAGGCGTTCGCCCGGATCGCTTCGATCTCGCGGGCGTGCTCTTGGCCCTTGCCGGAACGCTCGTGATCCTCACACCTTCACGCGGATAGCCGCGAACGGGTTCGGCAATTGCGCGGGTTCGTCGTCACTTGTCGTTTGCTTGTCAATTGCGGCGTCCTATAATGCCGCATGAGCGCACGAATCTCTTCCATCCAAGCCCTTCCCACCGCCATGCCGGAGGCCTTCGAGCCGCAGACATTCGATGATCCGGTCAAGGCCGTGGATGCGCTGACGGCGCTCTACGAGCGCAACACCAATTTCCTCGTGGATGGCTTTACGGCGCTCGGCAAGGGCGTGGCCGCAAGCCGCTTCCGCGCCTGCTATCCGCAGGTCAGCATGGAAACCTCCAGCTTCGGCCATGTCGATTCGCGCCTGTCCTATGGCCATGTCACGGCGCCCGGCGTCTACACGACGACGGTCACGCGGCCAAAGCTCTTCCGCCACTATCTGAAGGAACAGCTCGGCCTGCTGATCCGCAATCACGGCACCGGCATCACCGTGTCGGAATCCTCCACGCCCATTCCGCTGCACTTCGCCTTCGGGGAAGGCGCGCATGTCGAGGCATCGCTCGCCGAAAACATCGACGTGCCCCTGCGCGACCTGTTCGACACGCCCGATCTTTCGACCACCGACGACGAGATCGCCAACGGCGCCTACGAGCCCGGCCCCGGCGAGCCGTTTCCGCTCGCCCCGTTCACGGCGCAGCGCATCGATTATTCGCTCGCGCGCCTCAGCCACTACACGGCGACCAGCGCGGCGCATTTCCAGAATTTCGTGCTCTTCACCAATTACCAGTTCTATATCGACGAGTTCTGCGTCTGGGCGCGCAAGCAGATGGCGGAAGGCGGCAACGGCTATACGGCCTTCGTCGAGCCGGGAAATATCGTGACGCAAGCCGGCTCCGACGAGCCGGATAGCGACCTGACGCTCGCCCGCCTGCCGCAGATGCCGGCCTATCACCTGAAGAAGAAGGGCCATGGCGGCATCACCGTCGTCAACATCGGCGTCGGTCCTTCCAACGCGAAGACGATCACCGACCACATCGCCGTGCTGCGCCCGCATGCCTGGCTGATGCTCGGCCACTGCGCCGGCCTGCGCAACAGCCAGGCGCTGGGCGATTACGTTCTGGCCCATGCCTATGTCCGCGAGGACCATGTGCTGGACGACGACCTGCCGGTCTGGGTGCCGATTCCCGCGCTCGCCGAAGTGCAGATGGCCTTGCAGGAGGCCGTTGCGGAAACCACGGGCTACGAGGGCTACGACCTGAAGCGCATCATGCGCACCGGCACGGTCGCCACCATCGACAACCGCAACTGGGAGCTTCGCGATCAGCGCGGCCCGGTCAAGCGGCTCTCGCAGTCCCGCGCCATCGCGCTCGACATGGAATCGGCGACCATCGCCGCCAACGGCTTCCGCTTCCGCGTGCCCTATGGAACCTTGCTCTGCGTTTCCGACAAGCCGCTGCATGGCGAACTGAAACTGCCGGGCATGGCTACGGCGTTCTACAAGAATCAGGTTAGCCAGCACCTGCAGATCGGCATTCGCGCGCTGGAGAAGCTCGCGGCCATGCCGCCGGAAAAGCTGCATTCCCGCAAGCTGCGCAGTTTCTTCGAAACTGCCTTCCAGTAGCACCGGAAAGCTTTGCCTGTCGGTTTTGAGCGTAGCCCGCGTTCAGGCCCTCAGGCCGGGCGCCGGCTCGACGGCGGCGGCCTGGGGTGCCACCGGTCTGCCGACCAGCAACTTCAGCTCGCCGGCATGGATCTTGATCTCCACATCGCCGCGAAGCCGCAGCAGCTCGCCGTCGATGACGCAGTTGATCTTGTGCTTGCGGGCGTCCGGAAAATAGAGCTCGACCTGCCTGACGCTCATCTCGGTGATCAGCGTGCTCTCGCGAAACTTGCCGCGCAGAATGTCGAAGACAAGGCGGCCGACGCCCGGCGGGGTGAGGGGCGGGGCAGTGTAGAAGCCGAGATGACCACCGGTCAGGTCGTCTGCATACATCAGCGAATTGGCGCCGAAGTGATTGTTGGAGACGGACAGCGCCGAAACCTTGCGCCGCTCCGTCACGCCATCCGCGCGAAATTCGATCTTGAACTGCGGCGGATTGAAGACCACACCGATCGCCGCCCGGGTGCTGGCGGAAATCTTGCCGAGGCGTGAGGCGAAGCTGTAGGATTCGCGGTAGCGCACCATGCGCGCATGCAGGCCCATCGAGAACTGGTGCACGAAGGCGCGACCATTGGCACTGCCGATGTCCCCGTCGATGACCTCGCCATTGGCCAGCACGTCGAGAACCTTCCAGATATCAAGCGGCAGTTTCAGCGAGCGTGCAAAGAGGTTCATGGTGCCGGCGGGAACGACGCCGAGCGGCAGACCGCTCTTCCACGCGACGCCGGCCGCAGCCGAAATCGTGCCGTCGCCGCCGCCGGCGATCATCGCATCCAGATCGTCCCGGCTCGCTGCTTTCTTCAGCTCGGCTTCCATATCGCTGCCCGATACGACGGCGATCTCGATCTCGTGGCCGGCCGAGCGGAACGCCTCGTCCATCGCCTTCGTGTAGAGGCCCATATCGGTGGTGCGAAAGGTGCCGCCGTCGCTGTTCAGTATGGCTTTGAGCTTCATGCGGATCCCGGCTGTGTCTGAGCACAAGGCTGGGCGAAGCCGGGCAAACCCCGGCCTGTCCCTCTTGCCGGATCGTATATGCGGCGTCCGTCACAGGGTTCAAGATGACGGCAGGCGGGCGAGCCCTGCTTATTTCGCATCCGCGAATGAAGGTCAGGCTTCGCTCACGCAAGAGTACCGTCGGAAGATGTCGTTCCTCAGGCCGAGGCCTGCAGCACCACCACCTGATCGCCGGCCTTTACGCGGCCATACAGATCGACCACATCGTGATTGAGCATGCGCACACAGCCGCTGGACATCGCGTGGCCGATCGACCGCGGCTGGTTCGTGCCGTGAATGCGGAACATCGTGTCGTTGCCGTTGCGATAGAGATAGATCGCGCGGGCGCCCAGCGGATTGTTGGGACCGCCCGGCAGGCCGCCGGCATATTTCAGGTTCCGGCCGGGATCGCGCCGGATCATGTTGGGCGTCGGCGTCCAGCTCGGCCATTCCGCCTTGCGGCCGATATAGGCATTGCCGGCCAGCGCATAGCCCTCTCGGCCGACGCCGATGCCGTAGCGCATGGCACGGCCATTTCCGAGGATATAGTAGAGCCGGCGCGCCGGCGTATCCACCACGATGGTGCCCGGCCCGTAAGCCGAGACATAGGCGACCTCCTGCCGGCGCAGGTCCGGCTCGATCTGGTCCAGCGGCACGGCGGGCAGGGGAAACCGCTCGTCCGGAAGGGCCGCGTAGTTCAGTCGGGCGAGGGACCCGGTATCGGCACAGCCGGCGAGAAGAGCGGAAAAGCCGAGCAGCAGGCCGCGGCGGGAGATGGACATGGACTGGCCTCGATTGTGGTGATTCTGTGGAGACCAAAATGCGGAATTTATGGTTAACAGCCGGTAAACACGCGCCACCGGGCGTTGTCATTGGCGCAGTCCTTGGCGAAACGTGACGAGCTGTCATTCTTTGTGACATCCGGGTCACAGGCCGCAGCGGATCGTTTCGGCCTTTCGCGCGTTATGAACGGCCAAACGCATTTCCGCCCTAACTCGGGTCGATGTCCGTATCTCGTTCTGACAGGAGACAATCATGAACAAACCCCTCGCCAGCATCGTCTGCGCCGCAGCCATCGCATCCGGCACCCTGCCGGTCATGGCCGCCGACCTCGCCCCCGCACAGTCCTATTCCGATTCGGGCGCCCGCAACGGCGTCAAGATCGGCTATCTCGATTGCACCATCGCCGGTGGCGCTGGTTACATCCTCGGCTCGTCCAAGGAGGTCAATTGCGCCTTCAAGTCGACCATCGACGGCGAGCCTGTCGATGACTACTCGGGCGCCATGCGCAAGCTGGGCGTCGATCTCGGCTTCACCACGGAAGGCCGCCTGATCTGGGCCGTTCTCGCTCCGACGGCAGGCTACCACCATGGCTCGCTGGCCGGCCTCTACCAGGGTGCTTCTGCGGAAGCGACCGTCGGCCTCGGCGTCGGCGCCAATGTCCTGGCCGGCGGAACGTCCGGTTCGATCCACCTGCAGCTTCTGAGCCTGCAGGGCCAGGTTGGCCTGAACATCGCGGCCGCCGGCACGTCGATGACGCTGACTTCGGTCAACTGATCACCGCACGACGGAACCAGAAAAGAGCGCGCAGCTACACGCTGCGCGCTCTTTTCGTTTTGGCTGTGAGAATCAGGGGGCTCAGGCCCGGGAAAGCCGGTCGAGAACACGCGGCAGAGCGGCCGCAAAGGCCTCCATCTCGGCCTCCGGGCCAGCGCTCACCCGGATGCACCGGTTGAGAGGCGCCGCGCCCGGCATGCGGATGAACACGCCGGCCTCATCCATCAGCCCGTCCACGACGGCACGCGCGAAGGTCGCATCGCGACCGCAGTCGATGGCCACGAAATTGGTGGCGGATGGCAGAGCCTTCAGGCCCGCACGACCGGCAATGTCCGCGATTCTCACACGGGAGGCGGCAATGCGCGCGATCACGGTCTGCAGATAGGCCTGATCGTTCAACGCCGCTTCGGCCGCCGCCGTGCCGACCCGGTTCATACCGAAATGGTTGCGGATCTTGTCGAAGGCGGCGGCCGTTCCCGGTGTGGAGATCGCATAGCCGACCCGCGCGCCGGCCAAGCCATAGGCCTTCGAGAATGTCCGCGTCCGCAGGATGTTCGGCCTGTCGATGAGAGAGGCGAGATCGGGGAGGGTGCCCGCCGGTGCCGTTTCGCCATAGGCCTCGTCCAGCACCAGCAACGTCGTCTCCGGCAGGGCCCGAGCAAAGTCTACGATGCTTCCGGCATCCCACCAGCTGCCCATGGGATTGTCGGGATTGGCGAGGTAGACGAGCGGCGCATCCTCACGCCGGACGGCTTCCAGCAGGCCTTCGAGATTCTCGCGGTCGTCACCGTCATACGGAACGGTCACCAGCCGACCGCCATGGCCCGCGACGTGGAAGTTGAACGTGGGATAGCCGCCGAGCGAGGTCACCACCGGCATGCCGGGCTCGATGACCAGTCGCACGATCTGCCCGAGCAGCCCATCGATCCCTTCGCCGATCGCCAGATTGTCCGGCCGCACCCCGAGGTGCTGGGCGAGCGCCGCCTTCAGCTCGAAATTTTCCGGGTCGTTATACTTCCAGATACTGGTGAGCGCCGCCGTCATGGCCGCGATCACGCTCGGTGCCGGCCCGAAGCCGCTCTCGTTCGCCCCGATCCGCGCCGTCAGTCGCGCATGTCGCTGCCGCTCGATGGCCTCCGGCCCGACGAACGGCACGGTGGCGGGCAGGGAACGGGCAAGCGGCGTAAAACGGGAGAAAGCTGACATGACGGGTCCGATGATCACGAAGGTCAGCCACCCTACTGCATAAATCTGGAAACCGGAATCGGTGACCGGAGAAAATTATGCAGCCAATGGAGGATGTTAGGCTGAGCCTCGCGCGTCGTTCCCGACGCGCCTCGCAGCTTCGGACGGCTCGCGATCAGACCGAGGCGTCGCCGAGCCAGCGCACGGCCATGAGGCCGCAGGCCGCGCCGAGTGCGGTCAGGAAGGTGCCCCAAATCATGTCGACCACGCTCAGCATCGCCGGCCAGTTCCGCAGCGTCGAGAGGTTGGTGATGTCGTAAGTCCCGTACGCGGCGAGACCCAGCACGGCACCATAACCGATCGCGGTCATCAGCGAACCCGCGCGCAGGCCCGGAAGAACCGCAAGGATGACGATCGCAGCAGCGAAAAACAGGTAGAAAACGGCGGCCACCACGAGATTGGGCTGCGGCGACATGAGGTCGCCGAGCTGGTCGCGATAGAATGTCCGCGCCACCAGGCCCAGCCACACCGCATCGACGACGAGGAAGGAGAGAAGGGTGCCGGCATAGGCAATCAGATAGGTCTTCATCGTCGCGCTCCTGTTTCGCACGTCTACGAAGGCCGGGAGACAGCGGATTACCGCGGACTGCGGAATTGATGGGCGCAGTAGCGTAAGAGAGGTGGCTTCGGGTGCGTCGTCTACCGGGTGGCGATGCCGTTATGGGCGAAATCCATGCGGATCAGCTGCCGAATGAACTCCTGCGACAGCTGCATGTTGAAGCGCACGCCGAGTTCCGAGCCGACACGGTGAACGGCGGTGCTGCCGATCTCCTCGGGGAAGCCGACGATCTCCACGAAGAAATGCTGGGGCAGGTGCACCGCGGGATTGAAGTCGATCATCGCGCCGCCGATCGAGATATGGCGCAGCAGGCCGTTATATTTCGTCTTCGGCTTCAGATGTTGGCCGACGACGAGGATGCGGCACGGCCGCTCCACGAAAAAGTGCTTGTAGGTCGCACTCGTCTGCCCCGGACGGGCCTCCGCCCTGTGCATGATCATGGACATGGGATTGCTCCGGAAAAGGGGTCGCTCGGTCGATGGTCCGCCAAGCCTTAGGCCATCAAGCTTGTTTCGAGCTTGCCGCGGGCTCTGCGCGATCAGGCCGTCCAAACCCCGGTTTGTCCTGCGATTTCAACGCGCCTCCTCGGCCCGTTTCACGATGCGACCCGGAAGCGTAAGTTTGCGGTTCCATTACTCGGGTTTCTCCGCTAGAAAATCGGGCAGGAGGAGATTTTTCAACGAGGGGCACGGCACCGATCGGCGCTGGACCCCAAGGTAGGATCTATGAAAAAATTTCTCTTTCAGAATGAATTGACCTCGGGCGACAAGCTCTCGACAGCCGAGCTGCAGAATTTGTTGAACGGCTTTCTCCTTTTCAACGAGTCCGACTACATCCGCGCCAATCCGGACGTCCGCCAGGCCGTCCAGAGAGGGGAATTCCCGTCGGGATTCGCGCATTTCCAGGAGCGCGGCAACATGGAACGTCGCTTCCCGGGCTTCAACGGCTTCAAGTGGGACGACTACATCAAGGCCAATGCCGACCTCGCGCATTTTCGCGAAGACCCCAATCCAGAAGCCCGCGCCAAGGCGCACTTCAAGGAAAACGGCTATACCGAAGGCCGCCGGCTCGAGCCCTGACGGACACGTCGCGCCTTTATAAGAAAAGGCGCACCGGGCCCACGCCCCAATCCCGAGAGCTGCGCCCGCCGCGCGTCTCTCCCCGGCACCCGAAGCGCCGCATCGGATGACCGATCAGCGATATCATTGCTGGAAAGACCAAATAGCCCTTGATCCCCACGTGGATTGATCCTATCAGGGGCCTCGACGGAGAGGTGGCCGAGTGGTCGAAGGCGCTCCCCTGCTAAGGGAGTATACCCGGAAGGGTATCGTGGGTTCGAATCCCATCTTCTCCGCCATTCCCCATGATGATGCCCGTCCGCCAGCAGTGTTTCCTTGAGACCTGCCGTTTCCCGTAGAGATAGCACTTTTCCGCTGCGTGATCAGAAATCGGATCGCTTCGGCCGCGATCCAATGCGCTTCCCAACAAACCTTCGATTGATCGCCCTCCCATCGTGATTCCGGCGTCCGTTAACGAAGAGCGATCTCCGCGCCGTCGTCGCTGCCGTCCAACCCGGTGCGATCGACCATGTCACGGCGGTGCCGACGGCCGACTGTGGCGCTCCCACCTCTTGATCGTCTGCCCGCCCGGCGCCACATATGGGGCGAAAGGATGATCGTGATGAAAGAGCCCCGTCTTCTGCCGGATGCCATCGAGGCTGGTGCGATCGAGCTTGTCGAGCGGGTTGCCACGCGTCATCGCCAGACGCGCAAATATGGCAGTGTGACGATCATCGTTCCCGATGTGCTGCATGACGGCATGCCGGCGGGGGAGTATGAGGTGGTGATCCGCCGCAAGGTCTCGGCGCTCGGCGACAGGCTGAAGCGGCTGGACAATCCCTGGATGCGATTCTTCGATCAATAGCGGTGGTCGCCGCGTTCGTTCGCGCGGGGAAAGCGAAGGCGGGGAGGCGGGACGGATCACTTAAGCGGCCCTGCAAATTCCCGGTTTTTGCCAAGCTTTCCCGGCGACGAACGGCAGGTGAGGTGCTAACGTCGGCTAATGGTTCTCTTCTCGGTTCACCACAAGACGTCCTATCGTTACAAGCGGCCGGTTGCCTTCGGCGAACACCGGCTGATGTTTCGACCGCGCGACAGTTTCGACCAGACGCTGCTGGAGGCTTCGCTCCACGTCTCCCCGGACCCGAGCTACGTTCGCTGGGTCCATGATGTGTTCGGCAATTGCGTGGCCCTGGTCGGCTTCGACAAGCCGGCGCGGGAGCTGACCTTCGAAACGCTGATTCGGCTCGAGCACACGCCGCACGTGCCGATCGATTTCGTCATCGACGAGGAGGCGCGGACTTATCCGTTCTCCTACGATCCCGAAGAGGCCTTCGACCTCGAGCAAACGATGAAGCGGCATTGTCCCGATCCGGACGACCAGGTCGGCAAATGGGCGCGCCAGTTCGTGAGGGTCGGCCGGCCGACGGAGACCGGGCACCTGTTGATGACCCTCTGCTATGCGATCCGCGAGGGCTTCGTCTATGCGCGGCGGCTGGAGCATGGCACGCAGCAACCGCTGGAGACCCTGCGCCTGCGCAAGGGGACCTGCCGCGATTTCGCATTGCTGATGATGGAAGCCGCGCGCTCTCTCGGTCTCGCGGCGCGATTTGTCACCGGCTATATCTACGTGCCGAGCCGGGATGGGCAGCGCACGCTGGGCGGTGGCTCGACCCATGCCTGGTGCCAGGTCTACCTGCCCGGGGCCGGGTGGGTGGAGTTCGACCCGACCAACGGCATCGTCGGCAACCGCGATCTGATCCGCGTCGGCGTAGCCCGCACGCCCCGGCAGGCGGTGCCGCTGTCGGGCAGCTATGACGGCAAGAAGGGCGACTTCGACAGCATGACCGTGCAGGTCAATGTGGTCAGCGAGGCGTCGATGGCGGCCAGCGATTCGTCCGCCGACGAGCCTGCACCACACACCGACCCTGAGCAAACCGCAGACACCGAGACGCCGGAACGCGAGCGCTCGAAACAATCCGCATCCTGACCCGTTTCGCATGAGCCTGCCGTCACCTCCCACCGAAGGATAGAGCATTTGAAGATCAAAGCCGGTTTCCACATCAGCTATGAATGCCAACAGGACACCGCCATGCTGCTGGTGCTCAACATTCATCCTTCCAGGCGCGTGGACCTGCTGACGGATCAGGTTTTGCAGTTCGACCGGCCGATCGAGGCCTGGGAATATGTCGATGGCTTCGGAAACAGCTGCAGCCGCATCGTCGCGCCGGCCGGCATCACGACGCTTTCGACCGCGTTCGAAATCTACGACAGCGGCCAGCCCGATCTCATTCCGTATGATGCCGTGCAGCATTCGATCAAGGATCTGCCCGACGACGTGCTCGTCTTCCTGCTCGGCAGCCGCTATTGCGACACCGACCGCCTTTCGAACTTCGCCTGGCAGACCTTCTCGCATGTACCTCCGGGCTGGCCGCGCGTGGCGGCGATCATGGACTTCACGCACAACCGCATCCGGTTCGATTATCAGAAGGCGGATGCGACGCGCTCGGCCTATGGCGGCTTCACCGACCAGACCGGCGTCTGCCGCGATTTCGCCCATCTCGCCATCACGCTCTGCCGCGCGATGAATATCCCGGCGCGCTACTGCACCGGCTATCTCGGCGATATCGGCGTGCCGGTCGATGTCAACCCGATGGATTTCAGCGCCTGGTTCGAAGTTTATCTGGGCGGGCACTGGCACACGGCCGACGCGCGCCACAACAAGCCCCGAATCGGCCGCATCCTCATGGCGACCGGACGCGATGCGACGGACGTCGCGCTCTCCACCGCCTTCGGACCGGCAACGCTCGTGCGCTTCGATGTGGTGACGGACGAAATGCCGCATGATGGCGGCCAGTAGGGCGCCAAACGTTCTGATGGAATGAACCCTCTTCTCCCTGTGATCATGGAGGAGAGGGTGTCTATGATGACGGAGGAGATGTCCCCCCATCCGCACAGCGCCATGGACTTCGACGGACGGGGGAGGTGAGACGGCGCATGTCCGGAGCGCATGCCATCGGCGATCCGCCGCTAGCAGGCCTGCTCCGGCTGCGTCTGCTGCGGCATGCGCTTCGTCCGTGTCGCCGTCGAGGCCTTCTTGTTGGCACGCTCCAGCACCGGCACGCAGAGGTCGAGGTCGTGCGAGGCGAGATGGGCATAGCGCATCGTCATCTGCAGCGTCTGGTGGCCGAGCCACATCTGGACGCGGCGAATGTCTATGCCGCCGCGCACGAGACGTGAGGCGCAGGTGTGGCGCAGCACGTGTGGCACCAGATCCGGATCGTCGAGAAATCCGGCATCCTGCTTGGCGAGCTTCCACACGGTGCGGAACTGCTGCTGGTCGATGCCGGAGAAGGGGCCCAGACCGCGCGCGGTGGCGTGGCCAATGGCTTTGCGCGCCCGCGTCGTCAGCGGTACGGAACGGCTGCGCCCGGATTTCGTGATCCAGAAGGTCGCCATGGACCCCTGCAGGTCGTTCCAGCGAAGGCCGAGCGCCTCGCCGAGGCGCGCGCCGCTATCGACCAGGAAGATGCAGAGCCGTTCATAGAGCGCGTTGCGGGCGCCGATCGCGGCGAACAGCCGGACCTCCTCGTCATGTTCGAGGAACCGGACGCGCCCCGCGCGCTCCTTCTGGCGGGTGAAGTCGGGCAGGACCGTGATGTCGCCCATCTTGTGCGCCTTGCGCAGAAGCTTGCTCAGCGCCGACATTTTGCGATTGATCGTGGCATTGCTGTTGCCGCGCTTGCGCAGCGCATTCACCAGCCGGTCCAGCATATCCTGGGAGACGCCTGTGAACTCCTTTTCCGGCATCATGTCATAGAGATCGTAGATGAAGGCGACGACATTGGCCTTGTGCTTGCCGCTTTCCCAGAGCGTGTCGCCATAGCGCTCGAGAAGGGTGACGAGCGTATGCGTGGCCGGCGGTTCGACGTCGCCCCCGGCGCGCAGCGTGTAGGAGAGTCCCGAAAACGAACCGGCGCCATAGGACTGCGCTACGAAGGGTTTGCCGTTCATATCCATGAATGCCGTCTCCAATGATGCACCCCCGCAAGGGCGCCTATGCAGGTACTCTCTGCTCGGCCGTGAACAGCTTTGCAGCTCGATGAACGCAGCCCGGCAATGACGGCATCGGGATGCGATGCAGACCTTGCGGACCAGGGAAGCGGTATCGCTTCGGATGTTTCGGGAGCTCGGTCGGTGCAGGAAGGCACCCGACGAAGCATTATCAATATGCCTTATACAGCGCATACTTATTTTCAAAATTCCAAAACCACAAGGCCCGCAGTTCGTGAGAACTGCAGGCTTTATGATTTTGATGTCAGACCTTCACATCAGAAGGCCTGACGACGTTGCGAAAGCGTGACTTAGAAGTCGCGCTGCAGACGGAGGAAGCCGGTCCACTTTTCGGAGTCCGGGCCAGCATCGTTGTTTTCGTCGTAGTAGTTGACGGTCGCAACGGTCTTCAGGCCGGTCGTGATCTGGTACTGAGCGGTGACGCCAGCCTTCCACGCTTCGATGTTGCTGTTGAACTTGACGTTGCCGAAGTACTGCGCGCCGGGGGTGATCGTCAGCTTGTCCGTTGCCTTGATGGCGTAGGAAGCTGCAACAGCCCATTCGGACTTGGACCAGTAGTAGCTCGGGTCCGTAGCGTAGACGCCAGCGACAGCAAGCGAGCCCGGGCCGACATCGGCGGTGACGATGGCGCGGAAGGCGGCTTCGTCAACGTTGAAGTCGTAGGAACCGATGAGGTTTGCCGAGACGCCGCCCAGCGTGTAGCCGAGCTTGCCGGAGACGCCGACGTCGTCGTTGGACTTGACGTTGGTGGATGCCAGTTCTTCGACGGCAACGCCGAGGACGACCGGGCCACCTTCATAGGCGTAGCGGATGCTGTTCTGCAGGGTTTCTTCGGAACCGATCGAGTCGGTCTCGCCGGCAATGCCGTCGTCCCACCAGTTGTAGAAGTAACCGACGTCGAAACCAGCGATGTTGATCCAGGCGCCGTCGAGCAGCGTGTCCTTGGTGTCGTTGGCTTCCAGGTTGATGTAGCCGGTCAGCGCGCCGAATTCGGTGTCGCTCTTGGCTTCGATGGTCAGATAGCCCTTCGTCTGGGCATCATAGTCGCCGTACTGCTTGTCGTCGTTGAAACGATCCTTGGCGCCAAATGCGTCTTCGTCGTACTTGATCTGCGTACGAACGTAGCCGCCGATCTTGAGGCAGGTTTCCGTGCCCGGGATGTAGAAGTAGCCGGTGCCGAAGGCGTCGCAGACGCGAACGTATTCCAGTGCTTCCGGTTCAGCAGCGACGATAGCGTCGGCAGCGTGTGCGCCGGATACTGCTGCGAGAGCAGCAGCGGAGCCGAGAAGAAGGCTCTTAATGTTCATTTCTGACCTCCAGTCAAAAATGAGTCCAAACTTACCAAACGTCCGGTCCACAGGGCTTTCGGGCTGCGAGGCCGCCGCCCGGCTGCGCGGTGGCGTCTCCGCCGGCCGATGGCAGCGATGCGGCGCAGGCGCGCGATCGGGCGGACGAACGTCCCGATATCGATTCTCCCGGCGGGAATCAGGCGTGGCGACCGATTCTCCGGCCGGGCGGAAGGGCCTGGCGCCCGGGTGTCCGGGCGGCTGATCGCAGCGGCGAGAGGGCCTCAAGCGCGGCGCAGCCCCTGTTTTGCCACGTTCCACACCAGTTTCGCGCAAGCCTCAACCGGGCTAAGCACTTCGCAACAAACGATTTTCTTAAGGTCTCATTAAGACTTCGGAGCCCGGATGGCCATTTTGTGTCGTTTCAGCAACAGGACATGCGGAAGGGCGGACGAAAGGAGGCGGGATAGCAAGTTGGTGATTGCGCCATCGGCCTGGTCAGGTATTTTCAAATCCAGAAGCAAGGGCGGTTGATCGCCAACTTCTGAAGTGTTGGGGATGGGGCAGGGAACGCTGTCCTTCAGCAAAATACCCAGACCCGTTTTAAACTTTTGACTGGAGGTCAGAAATGAACATTAAGAGCCTTCTTCTCGGCTCCGCTGCCGCTCTCGCAGCAGTATCCGGCGCACACGCTGCCGACGCTATCGTCGCTGCTGAACCGGAAGCAATGGAATACGTTCGCGTTTGCGACGCTTTCGGCACCGGCTACTTCTACATCCCGGGCACGGAAACCTGCCTCAAGATCGGCGGCTACGTTCGTACGGAACTTCGCTTCAACGAAAATTCCTACGGTGCAAACGGCCGTGGCGACTACGACGGCTACTCGCGTGGCTACTTGACGTTCGCTGCCAAGAACGACACGGAATACGGCACGCTGTCGTCCTACATCAACCTTCAGGCTGATACCGAAAGCGACGTATTCCTTGACGGCGCATGGATCAACATCGCTGGTTTCGACGTCGGTTACTTCTACAGCTACTGGGACGATGGTCTCTCTGGCGAAACCGACTCGCTCGACTCTTCGTTCGGCGCTCTACAGAACTCGGCTCGTTACACCTATGACGCCGGCTCCTTCGTCGCCAGCGTTTCGGTTGAAGAAGTTGAAAACACCTACTTCACCGACCGCGACAGCAACAACGACCTCGGCGTAACCGGCAAGCTCGGTGCGACGATCGGCGGCTTCAACGTCTACGGTCTCGCTTCCTACGACGTCGACGTCGAAGAAGCAGCTTTCCGCCTGCTCGCCACGGCTGAAATCGGCCCGGGCACGTTCGGCATCGCTGGCCAGTACGCCACGAACCCGAACTACTACTACGACCGCGCTGAATGGACCGTTGCAGCTGAATACGCTGTCAAGGCAACCGACAAGCTGACGATCACCCCGGCCGCTCAGTACTTCGGCAACGTCCGCACGGGCAGCCAGTTCAACAACGACCTCGACGCTTGGAAGGTTGGTCTGACGGCTGGCTACCAGGTTACGGAAGGCCTGCGCACGCTGGCAACCGTCAACTACACGAAGTTCGACGGCGACGCAGCTGACACGCTCGTATCCGACGACCAGTGGACGGGCTTCCTCCGCCTGCAGCGCGACTTCTAATATCACTTGACCTCACGGTCATTGATGGAAAACCCGGCAGAGATGCCGGGTTTTTTCGTATGTGGACGCGACGGGCGAGGAAAGACCCTGCGCCACCTGTCTGCGGCTCACGCCAATGTTGCGAGAAAGTCCGCGACCGGCGCGATCACGCCGGGAAGGTGGAGGAGGGGGGCGTGCCCCTGGCCGGGCACCGTCAGGGACCGCAGGCCGGGATGGCGCCGGGCCATGTCCGAAACCGTCTTTTGCGAGAGAAGAGATGATGTCTCGCCGCGGATCACCATGAGCGGCTGTTCCCGCAGCCGATCGAAGAGGGGCCAGAGGTCGGCAAGGGGCGTCTCGGCCGAGAGTTCGAGGAGCGGCGCGACGAGGGCAGGGTCGAAATCGGGCAGGATGACGCCGTCCGTTTCGCGGTAGAGGCTCTGTGCCATCTCGTCCCAATCCGCAGCCCGAAGGGCGGGAAAGGCCGGCCCATGCAGCATTTTCAATGCCGCGGCCGCCGCACGCCATGATGTGTAGCGGCCTTCGTCGTTCAGGTAGCGGGCGATGGCGAGCAGTCCGCCGATTTCGATCACGGGCCCGATGTCGTTGAGAATGTTGGCCCGTGAAAGTCCGGGCGCCATGCCCGGCAGAAGGTGGAGGATCAAGCCGCCGCGCGACGTTCCGACGAAGATGGCGGCCTCGATGCCGAGCGCGCTGCAGATGTCCACGACGTCGCCTGCCTCGACGGCGAGCTGGTAGCGGCTCGGGTCCGGGTCCCAGTCGGATCGCCCGCGGCCGCGATAATCGATCGCGATCACACGTCGCGGCCTCTTCCGATCGTTCGAGACCGCCCGGGCAAAGCCATGGAAGTCGCGGGAATTGCGGCTGAGACCGGGAAGACAGATGACGGGCAGGCTATCGTCACCGTCTGCCGAGGGGCGAGCGGCAGGATAGCCCGCCGCAAACAGCGTCAGCCCATCGCGAACCCGGATGAAATGCTCGACGATCCCGTTCTCGTCCATCTGTCCTCCCTTCGCGGAGGTTCGTTTCGCTCCGCGGTGCCAGCTCTCACGTCTTTATAAAAGGGAGGAGGGCGACGGCGAAAGGAAGAATGGAGGAAGAGATCGCCCGATCAGGACGACTGCCGCCCCATCCGCAGATCCTCGACGATATCGGCGCTCTGGCCGAGGCGCGATTTATAGACCTGGTAGTTCTCCATGACCCGCTGCACATAGTTGCGCGTCTCGGCAAAGGGAATGCGCTCGATCCAGTCCACCACTTCGTCGATCGATTTGCCGCGGGGATCGCCGTAGCGGCCGATCCATTCCGGCACGCGGCGGGGACCCGCATTATAGGCGATGAAGGTCAGGATGTAGGATCCGCCGAAATCGTTGATCTGCTCGCCGAGATAATGGGCGCCGAGCGTCGCATTATATCCGGCATCCGTCGTCAGGCGATCCTTGGAATAGGGGATGCCATGACGGCTCGCGACGAGCTTTGCGGTCGTCGGCAGAATTTGCAGCAGGCCCCGCGCATTGGCGGGCGACACGGCCGCGGGGTTGAAGGCGCTTTCCTGCCGCGCGATGGCATAGGCGAGCGCCTTGCCGGAGCCCGAAATATTGGCCGTGCCGGGAATGACGCCCAAGGGAAAGGCAAGCGCGGCGACATCGATTCCGCGGCCGAAGGCCAGCTTACCGACCTGAAGCGCGAGGCCGTGCGTCCGCGTCTTCTCAGCGCGAGCAGACAGAATCGCCAGTTCCCCGGGACTGGTCAGATTGTCGGCCAGTGCCAGATACAGCCCGTCGGCCCGCCATCCGTGACCGGCAGCCTCCAGACGGCCGATGGCGCGAACGGCTTCCCGGCTCTCGAACCGCGTGCGGTCGTCGGCCGTGGGACTCGGATAGGTGACGTTCAGCGTCTTGCGGCCGAGCTTCGCGCTGGCCAGCTGTCCATAGAATGTGCCCGAAAGGGCGGCGGCCTTGGCGTAATAGGTCTTCGCCTGGCCGGGGCCGCCTTTTTCGGCAGCACGGCCGAGCCAGTAATAGGCGCGCGACACCGAAATCGGCCGGTTGGACGCCTTGAGAATACGCTCGAAATGCGTGGCGGCCGTCTGACCGTCCTGAAGACCGCGCAGCGCATACCAGCCGGCATGGAATTCCGCATCCACCACATCGGTGGCATCCGTCGCCACATGCGCGGCGGCGACGCGATAGGCGCCGCGGAAATCCCCGGCATCGGCAAGGCCGCGGCTGATGATCCGCTGCTCGACCCACCATTCCCCGGTATCGATCAGGCGCTCGGGATCCTTGGGCAGCTGCGACAGGAGCTTTGCAGCGGCGTCGTATTTCTCCTGCTTGCGCAATTGCTCGATCCGCACGAACAGAAAGGCTGGATCGCTGCGCCAGGACGGATCGACGGCTGCGATCAGCGCATCGGCATTTGCGGCCTTCTTCGACATGGCGAGCCAGGCGCGATAGAGCGACTGAGCCTTGCCGAGATCGCTGAAGCGCGTCGCCTGCTCGAAACGACCGCGATAGAGCAGCATTTCCATCCGGCGCTTGTGGTCTGCCGTCGTCAGCAGGCTCGGAAATTCCGCGAGCACCTTCGTTTCCGTCGCCACGTCCAGCGCTTTGGTCGCCCAGAGCGTGCGAAGCCGGGTTGCGGCCTGGCGCGTGTCGCCCTTCGCGACCAGGGCCCGCGCGAGGATCAGCGTGCCCTCCGACGTTTCGGGCGCGGTGTTGCCGAAGGCCGCAAGCACGTCCTTGGGCGCCGGATTCTCCCGGTAGAGCGCCCGCTCCGAACTGGCGCGCAGCCCGCCGAGACCCGGCCAGCCTTTCAGATCCTGCTGCGCGCGGGCGATTTCGTAGGAGGGAATGCCCTTCTGTGTCGATTGTGCGATGGCCCAGGTCAGGATGTGCCGGTCGAGCGTATCGTCGCCCATGGCATTGCGAACGGCGATGGCACGCACGGGATCGCGATTCGTCAAGGCGTCGAGGCCGTCCTTGAGGGCTGCGACCGAGTTCGGGATGGTGCTGCGCGGAATGGCGCCGGTAATGCCGCCGTCCGTCATGCCGCTGAAGGCGGCCGGGGCCTTGGGAACGGGCACGAAGGCCTCTGCGGCGGATGCGACGGCTGTCGAACGGGAAACGGGCGGGCGCGACAGGGGGAGGGGAACGCCGGCCGGTTCGGCCCGAGCGGCGACACCCGGGACCAAGAGCGTGCCAAGCCCGAGGGTGGAAACGCTCAGCGCGGCGATCAGTGTTCGATGGATGGCACCACGCATGAAAACTTTCCCGCCCATGATCAACCCGCCGTTCCGCAATCCTACAGCATTTGGCAATCGAGACACTAATGAAAGGTTAATGCCACATCACCGATCCCGCCATTGCCGCGAGCCGTGATGGCATCGTGTTCAAAAATCCGCAAGATCTGCCCGAACCCCCGGCCGCCTCATCCGTTCCGCTCTAGACTGTCATTGCCAGTCAATGCTTGCCGCCGGAGACCGGGACGATTAAGGTGCCGGCAATTTTCTAACCATGAAATGCGGCCGAAGCATGGGTCTCCAGTGCCCGCGCGCCGTCAGGAGCAGTGCATGTTCAAGGGATCCATTCCCGCTCTCGTCACCCCGTTCACGCCGGCCGGCGCTGTGGATGAGGACGCATTCGTCGATCACGTCCAGTGGGTCATCTCCGAAGGCAGCCACGGTGTCGTTCCGGTGGGGACGACGGGGGAATCTCCCACCTTGTCGCATGCCGAGCACAAGCGCGTCGTCGAACTCTGCATCGAGGCCGTCGGCGGTCGCGTGCCGGTCATCGCCGGGGCCGGGTCCAACAACACCCGCGAGGCGATCGAACTGGCCCAGCATGCGGAAAAGGCTGGTGCCGACGGTATACTCGTCGTGACACCTTATTATAACAAGCCGACGCAAAAGGGACTTTATGCCCATTTTTCGGCGATCGCCGACGCCGTCAAGCTGCCGATCGTCATCTACAACATCCCCGGCCGCTCGGTTATCGACATGTCGCCGGAAACCATGGGCGCCCTGCGCAAGGCCTATCCGTCGATCCTCGGTGTGAAGGATGCGACCGGCAAGATCGAGCGCGTCTCCGAACAGCGCATCACCTGCGGCGCGGATTTCGTCCAGCTTTCGGGGGAAGATGCAACGGCACTCGGCTTCAACGCCCATGGCGGCGTCGGCTGCATCTCGGTCACTGCCAATGTCGCGCCGCGCCTGAGCGCAGCGTTCCAGGACGCCACGCTCGCCGGCGACTTTGCCAAGGCACTCGCCTATCAGGACCAGCTGATGCCGCTGCACAAGGCCATATTCATGGAGCCGGGCGTCTGCGGTTCGAAGTTCGCGCTGAACCGGCTGCGCGGCATGAGCCGGCACGTCCGCTCGCCGCTGATGCCGTCGCTCGAGCCGGCGACCGAGAGCGCCATCGAGGCGGCGCTCGTCCATGCCGGGCTGCTGAACTGATGGCCCCGAAGGGCAGCGAGCGCACCGTTCGCAAGATCGTCGCCGAAAACCGTAAGGCGCGCTACAATTACGAGATCCTCGACACCTACGAGGCCGGCCTCGTGCTGACCGGCACGGAGGTGAAGTCGCTGCGCGAGGGCAAGGCCAATATCGCCGAGTCCTACGCGACGGACGAGGGCGGTGAAATGTGGCTGATCAATTCCTATCTGCCGGAATATCTGCAGGCCAACCGCTTCAATCACGAGCCGCGCCGTCGCCGCAAGCTTCTCCTCTCCAAGCGCGAGGTGAACCGCCTGCAGGGTGCCGTGAACCGCGAGGGCATGTCGCTCATTCCCCTGAAAATCTATTTCAACGATCAGGGACGCGCCAAGCTCGAACTGGCGCTCGGCAAGGGCAAGAAGCTGCACGACAAGCGCGAAAGCGAAAAAGAGCGCGACTGGAACCGGCAGAAGAGCCGTCTTCTGAAGGACCACTAGGGCCTGTCAGGTTCATTCCGAACCACCAGGCTCTCGATTCGATCGTCATCGTTTGTCTCTTCGGGATAACCGGATCTCCCTTATCCCTGACAAACTTCAAGGCGCGAAGGCGCCGTCTCTTGGCGCCGCTCCTATGATCGTGATGCCGGATTATCCGTTCATGTCGTCCTGATGGACGGGTTCGGCTGTGCGGGCGGCCCGTTCCGACGGGTCCCGTCCGATCTCCGCCTTCAGGCTGAGAAGGTCGATGAAGTGGTCGGACTGGCGCCGCAGGTCGTCGGCGATCATCGGCGGCTGGGTCGACATGGTGGACACCACGGACACCTTCCGTCCCTTGCGCTGCAGCGCCTCCACGAGCGTGGTAAAATCGCCGTCGCCCGAAAAGATCACGAGGTGATCGACAGTCTCTGACTGCTCCATGGCATCGATGGCAAGCTCGATGTCCATATTGCCCTTGATCTTCCGGCGGCCGAGCGAATCGGTAAATTCCTTCGCGGGCTTCGTCACGACCTTGTAGCCGTTGTAGTCCAGCCAGTCGATCAGAGGGCGGATCGAGGAATATTCCTGATCTTCGATCAGCGCCGTGTAATAATAGGCCCGCAGCAGATAGCCCCGCTTCTGAAAAGCTTTCAAAAGCTTACGATAATCGATGTCGAAGCCGAGGCTTTTCGACGCGGCGTAGAGGTTCGCGCCATCGATAAAGAGAGCTATTTTTTCGCGTGGATCGAACATCGGCATTCCTTCAGTCCGGCGATGCGTGCAAATTTTTCCTGTCCATCATCAGACGCGAAACAAGTGCATACCGGGGGTGTCATGATTATTGTCCTTATCGCACCAGTGATCGAGAGAAAAGTTCGATGGAGGACAAACGTCGTTCCAGCACAATTTTTTGCGGACCACTAGTGTCGATCGGAGATGCACACATCAACATGATAAACGGACCCCTAAATATGTGGTAGTCTGTTCTCTTTTCATTCAGATCTAATGTTGCAACCGGGCATTTGCAATTTGTACGATACGGTACAGAAGCAATACTACTGGACGGGCTGGCCCTTTATCGCGCGCCCTCTCATGAAAAACTTGAATTTTCAGGCCAATGGCTGTATCCGGCAACCAATCCGTTCCCGAGAGCCGGAAAGCCGCGCCAGCGTTGGTCGCTCTCGTCACCTTATCCGCGCAGGCAAGGCAGCTTTTGGCCGTGCCCGGCGCTTGAACCATCGAAGGATACGCAATGGCCCGCGTTACGGTCGAAGATTGCATCGACAAGGTCGACAACCGCTTTGAGCTCGTGCTCCTCGCCAGCCACCGTGCGCGCCTGATCTCCCAGGGCGCGGCGATCACCATCGATCGCGACAACGACAAGAACCCGGTCGTCGCCCTGCGCGAGATCGCCGACGAGACGCTGTCGCCCGGCGACCTCAAGGAAGACCTGATCCATTCGCTGCAGAAGCATGTCGAAGTCGACGAGCCCGAAGCGGATCCGGCATCCATCACGGGCGGCGCGGCAAACTTCGCGGACGCCTCCGAAGACGACGATCAGCCGGAAGCCGTCACCTTCGACCGCATGACGGAAGAAGAACTGCTGGCCGGCATCGAGGGCCTCGTTCCCCCGGAAAAGAGCGACGACTACTGATCGTCCCGTTCAGGCAGACCATCTTCGAAGCGCCGGCATCGCCCGGCGCTTTGTCGTTCCGGCTTCTCACATTCTGATTCCTGCGGTTTAACGCCGGCAGCGTTGCTGCGGCGGAATGCGTCGAATGGGTCGTTTCGCGGATTTCGATGGTGGGAAATTGATAGTAACGCCATGATAGACAGGAAGAATCGCGCCGGATCGCACCGGACGCGCTTTCCGTTGCCGCTGCGTCATGATTTAAATGGATTTCCATTGAAGGAGTGATGCCTCGGAAACACAGCCCCCGCGGAGCCGCACACGCATGATGCGCCAATATGAACTCGTGGAACGGGTTCAGAAATACAAGCCCGACGTCAACGAGGCACTGCTCAACAAGGCCTATGTCTATGCCATGCAGAAGCATGGCCAGCAGAAGCGCGCCAGCGGCGATCCCTATATTTCGCATCCGCTGGAAGTCGCGGCCATTCTGACCGAAATGCACCTCGACGAGGCGACGATCGCGGTCGCGCTGCTGCACGACACCATCGAGGACACCACGGCGACGCGGGCGGAGATCGACGATCTTTTCGGCGAGGACATCGGCGCGCTGGTCGAGGGTCTGACCAAGATCAAGAAGCTCGATCTCGTCAGCCGCAAGGCCAAGCAGGCGGAAAACCTGCGCAAGCTGCTCCTCGCCATCTCCGACGATGTCCGCGTCCTCCTCGTCAAGCTCGCCGACCGGCTGCACAACATGCGCACGCTCGACCATATGTCGGCAGAGAAGCGCGCCCGGATTTCCGAGGAGACGATGGAGATCTATGCGCCGCTCGCCGGCCGCATGGGCATGCACGACATGCGCGAGGAGCTGGAAAACCTGTCCTTCCGGCACATCAATCCCGATGCCTTCGAAACCGTGACGCAGCGGCTGGACGAGCTTTCCGCGCGCAACGAAGGCCTGATCAAGAAAATCGAGGACGAGCTGGGCGATCTGCTCGCCGCCAAGGGGCTGAACGGCATCAGCGTCAAGGGCCGGCAGAAGAAGCCCTATTCCGTCTTCCGCAAGATGCAGTCGAAGTCGCTGTCCTTCGAGCAGCTGTCCGACGTCTGGGGCTTCCGGGTGATCGTCGAAGATATTCCCGCCTGTTACCGCGCGCTCGGCATCGTGCACACCCGCTGGCGCGTCGTTCCCGGTCGGTTCAAGGATTACATCTCGACGCCGAAGCAGAACGACTACCAGTCGATCCACACCACCATCGTCGGCCCCTCGCGCCAGCGCATCGAGCTGCAGATCCGCACGCGCCGCATGCACGAGATCGCCGAATACGGCATCGCCGCCCACACGCTCTACAAGGATGGCGCCGAGGCGCAGGGCGACGTCAAGCTGTCGCCGACCTCCAACGCCTATTCCTGGCTGCGCCGCACCATCGAGGCGCTGGCGGAAGGCGACAATCCGGAAGAGTTTCTGGAGCATACCAAGCTCGAGCTGTTCCAGGACCAGGTCTTCTGCTTCACGCCCAAAGGCCAGCTCATCGCCTTGCCGCGCGGCGCGACGCCGATCGATTTCGCCTATGCGGTCCACACCAATATCGGCGACACCTGCGTCGGCGCCAAGATCAACGGCCGGATCATGCCGCTCGTCACCCGGCTCGCCAATGGCGACGAGGTCGAGATCGTCCGCTCGGGTATCCAGGTGCCACCGGCGGCCTGGGAGGAGATCGTCGTCACGGGCAAGGCACGTGCCGCCATCCGCCGGGCGACCAAGGCGGCCATCCGCAAGCAGTATTCGGGCCTTGGCTTCCGCATTCTCGAGCGCACGTTCGAGCGCGCCGGCAAGCCCTTCACACGCGAAGCGATGAAGCCGATCCTCCATCGTCTCGGGCAGAAGGAGGTCGAGGACGCTATCGCCGCCGTCGGCCGCGGGGAATTGTCCTCTCTCGATGTGCTGCGCGCCATGCATCCCGACCATCAGGACGAACGCGTGACGCCGAAGCCCTCGACGGACGACGGCTGGTTCGCGATGCGCTCCGCCGCCGGCATGGCGTTCAAGATTCCCGGCCATTCCAAGGAAAGCGCCACCGCCATCGATGCGGGCGGACCGGAAGACCTGCCGATCCGTGGCCTCTCGGGCAATGCCTTCGTCCATTTCAGCGCATCCGGCGCCGTGCCCGGCGACCGCATCGTCGGCATCATGGAGAAGGACAAGGGGATCACCATCTACCCGATCCAGTCGCCGAGCCTGCAGCAGTTCGATGACGAGTCGGAGCGGTGGATCGACGTGCGCTGGGATCTCGATCAGGCCAACAACACCCGCTTCATGGTGCGCGTGCAGGTCAACGCGCTCAACGAGCCGGGGACGCTGGCCGATATCGCGCAGTCGCTGGCCACCGGCGACATCAACATCCGCGCCATCACCATGGGGCCGATCGCCGCCGATTTCAGCGAGCTGATGCTCGATCTCGAGGTCTGGGACCTGCGCCAGCTGAACCACATGCTGACGCAGCTCAAGGACTTGCCTGTGATCTCCACGGTCAAGCGCGTCTTCCTCTGAGGCGTCTGCCTGCGAGATAGGCTGCGGCCGGGCGCGGTATGCGCCGACCGCATGGCTGCCCGCCGAAGCCGGCGCTGGTGCAAAGGCAATGATGCGCTTAGGTTCTGGCTCGGGAGGTAAACGAAGAAAGGTTTACCAATGTTCAAGCAGATCAAGAAAATCACCGGCGCCCTGCGCCCCCTGACGGCAGCTGAACGCGAACTGAGCTACCTCAACGGCTCGTCCGATCGCATCGACCTCGAATATCGCCAGCGCCAGATCGACCGCGGTCTCTTCCGCAACGGCTTCTGAGCCGCGCTCGGTTCGACCGAGGCATAGACTTGAGCCTTGCGCCACGTGCAAGGCTGACATGCGCAAGCTCTCCGGGGCTGCGTGACACCAGAACGATCCTGAACGTTCCCGGCACGGAGCCGCCATGAGGGCGGATCCCGCGGGAAATGCTCTGGAGATGGCGGCTCATGAAAAGCCGACACCCAGGAGCGGTCGGCGATCGACGTGCGATGTGTCCTTTCGAGGGCCTGCGTTCGCCGCGATTTCCGGACCATCGACGTACCGCCCCCTCGCGATCCGCCGCCGCCCGCCCGTTGCAGCCTGCCTCCCCATGCCGCGGTCGAGACGCCTGCGAATGCCGCCCCTCGATCGTCGGGCGGCGCGAAACGCGGCCCTTGCGTCGAAGAGGCACCAGATTGACCCGGATTGCCCCAGATTGCCATTGTAAGGCCACACGGGCATCGTCTATCACGGCACCATGGTGTTCAAACGTCGTCAGCCCGCATCGTTTTCGGCCCGGCTCCGCGAGCTGGTCTGGCCGCGCAAGGGGTTTACCCGCGGCCTGCGCTATCTGGCGCTGCGCGTACTGCGCCTGTCGTCGTCGCCCCATTCCATCGCCATGGGCGTTGCAGCCGGGGCCGCGTCCTCCGCCACGCCCTTCGTGGGCTTCCATATTCTGCTGGCCCTGGCCGCTGCCTATCTCTTCTCGGGCAACCTGATTGCCGCCGGCATCGCGACGACGCTTGCCAATCCCCTGACCATTCCCGTCATTCTCGCGAGCAGCTACGAGATCGGCACGGCGATCCTCGGCTCGGGCGGCCATGGGCCGCTCGACGGGGAGGATATGCTGCGCATGCTGACGCATCTGCAACTGACCGAGCTCTGGGGTCCGCTGCTGAAACCGCTCCTGCTCGGCAGCCTGCCGCTGGCGGCCGGCAGCGCGCTCGTCTTCTATATCGGCTCCTACTCTGCGGCCCGACTGTTCCAGTCGCGCCGCATGTCGCGTCTCGCCGGAAAGCCGAAGGCGTCGCCGGCGGCCTAAACCCTCAACCCTTCGGATCCCTCAGGTTTTCATGATCATCGGCCTCGGCAGCGACCTCATCGACATCCGCCGCATCGACAACTCGCTGAACCGGTTCGGCGAGCGCTTCATCCAGCGTTGCTTCACCGAGGTGGAGATCGCAAAATCCGAGGGCCGCAAGAACCGGTCGGCATCCTATGCCAAGCGTTTCGCGGCGAAGGAGGCCTGTTCGAAGGCCCTGGGAACCGGGATCGGCCAAGGGGTGCTCTGGAAGGACATGGGCGTCGTCAATCTGCCCGGCGGCAAGCCGACCATGGTGCTGACCGGCGGTGCTGCCCTGCGCCTGGCGAGCATGCTGCCGCACGGCCATCGCGCCGTCGTTCACCTCACGATCACCGACGACGATCCTCTGGCGCAGGCCTTCGTCATAATAGAGGCGCTGCCCGTTGCTCCCGAAGACGTTAGCGGCTAGAGGATGGCGCAGTCGAGGTCCGGCGGCCGCTGACGGCGCGCGCGTTCGTATGGGCGGCCGAGCCCGATGGGCCGAAGCTCGATGCGAGCGCCATGGACCCCTGCAGATCAACGGCATTCAAACGACGACAAGCGCCGGTCAGCGGCAAACAAGGATAGACGGGCGTGGCAGAAAAAATCGCAAAGAAGGACAGCGGCCTCTGGGAGAACGTGAAGGTCATCATTCAGGCCTTGCTTCTGGCGCTGGTGATCCGCACCGTGCTCTTCCAGCCCTTCACCATTCCCTCCGGCTCGATGATGCCGACGCTGCTCGTGGGCGATTACATCTTCGTCAACAAGTTCGCCTATGGCTATTCGAAATACTCGCTGCCGCGCTCGCCCGATCTCTTCAGCGGCCGTATTTTCGGCAGTGACCCGAAGCGCGGCGATATCGCCGTCTTCCGCTTCCCGCCCAATCCCGAGATCGACTACATCAAGCGCGTCATCGGCCTGCCGGGCGACCGCGTGCAGGTGCGCAATTCGATCCTCTACGTCAACGACAAGGAAGTCGCCCGTGCGCCCGACGGCGTCTTCCGGGCCGACGACCAGTACGACACCGGCGCCGACGTGCCGGTCTTCCGCGAAACGCTCGACAACGGCGTCAGCTTCGACACGCTGGACCAGTTTCCGGATTCGCGCGGCGACAACACCCGCGAGTTCGTGGTGCCGGAAGGTCATTACTTCATGATGGGCGACAACCGCGACAATTCCGCCGACAGCCGTTTCGACGTCGGCTATGTCCCGGCCGAAAACCTCGTCGGTCGCGCCAGCCTCATCTTCTTCTCGCTCGGCCACGACACCTCCTTCCTCGAAATCTGGAAGTGGCCGGCAAACCTGCGCTATGACCGCCTCTTCAAGGTTCTGAAGTAATGAAGCCGCGCGATCTCGGGCCGCAGGAGCGCGAGCGTCTCGAAGACGCGCTTGGCTACGTCTTCACCGACAAGGTCCGGCTCGACCGCGCGCTGACGCATTCCAGCGCCCGCAATTCCGGCGGCTCCGACTATGAGCGGCTGGAATTCCTCGGCGATCGCGTACTCGGTCTCTGCGTCGCGGAGCTTCTGTTCCAGACGTTCAAAACGGCGAACGAGGGCGAGTTGTCGGTGCGGCTGAACCAGCTGGTCAGCGCGGAAAGCTGCGCTGCGATTTCCGACGAGATCGAGCTTCACCGTTTCATCCGCGCCGGTGCCGACGTCAAGAAGCTCTCTGGCAAGCATGTGTTGAACATCCGCGCCGACGTGGTGGAAGCCCTGATCGCCGCGATCTATCTCGATGGCGGTCTGGAGGCCGCGCGCGGCTTCGTGCTCAGGCACTGGAAGGCCCGCGCGACACGCGCCGACGGCGCCCGCAGGGATGCCAAGACCGAATTGCAGGAATGGTCGCATGCGAAGTTCGGCGTCGCGCCGCAATACCGCGTGGACGACCGTTCCGGCCCCGACCACGATCCGCGCTTCACGGTGACGGTGATCATCCCCGGTGTCGCGCCCGAGACGGGCGTGGACCGCTCCAAGCGGGCCGCCGAGCAGACCGCCGCGACCCGCATTCTGGAGCGGGAAGGGGTCTGGGTCGCCCCCAATGCGTGATAGCGGACGCCGGATGATCGGCGCCTGATCTTGCGCGCAACGAACCTTTGTCGAACCTCTGGTCGCGGAAGCGATTGCGGTTCATACTCACGCCGGCAGACACGCCGGCCCTCAACGAATTGACGGATATGATGACCGAAGATCACACGGATCCTGCCGAGACCGGGCAGGACGCAGCAGTCGAAACCGAAGCTGCAACGGATGTCGCCGAGCCTGTCGGGCCGACGCATTCCGGCTTCGTCGCCATGATCGGCGCGACAAATGCCGGCAAGTCGACGCTCGTCAACCGGCTGGTGGGCGCCAAGGTGTCGATCGTCAGCCACAAGGTGCAGACGACGCGCGCCATCGTGCGCGGCATCGCCATTCACGACCGCGCGCAGATCGTGTTCATGGATACGCCCGGCATCTTCAAGCCGCGCCGCCGGCTCGACCGCGCCATGGTCACCACCGCCTGGGGCGGCGCCAAGGATGCGGATTTCATCATGCTGCTGGTCGACAGCGAACGCGGGCTGAAGGGCGACGCGCAGATGATTCTGGAGGGCCTGAAGGAGGTCCACCAGCCGAAGATCCTCGTGCTCAACAAGATCGATCAGGTCTCCCGCGACGTTCTGCTGCAGCTGGCCTCCGCCGCCAATGAAGTCGTTCCCTTCGAGCGCACCTTCATGATCTCCGCGCTGACCGGCTCCGGCTGCGAGGATGTCATGGACTATCTGGCCGCCGCCCTGCCGGAAGGTCCCTGGTACTACCCGGAAGACCAGATCTCCGACCTGCCCATGCGCCAGCTGGCCGCCGAGATCACCCGCGAAAAGCTGTTCCTGCGCCTCCATCAGGAGCTTCCCTATTCCTCGCATGTGGAAACCGAGGGTTGGGAGGAAAAGAAGGACGGCTCGGTGCGGATCGAGCAGGTGATCTATGTCGAGCGCGACAGCCAGAAGAAGATCGCTCTCGGCAAGAACGGCGACGCCATCAAGGCGATCTCCATGGCCGCCCGCAAGGAACTGTCCGAGATCCTCGAACAGCCCGTTCATCTGTTCCTCTTCGTGAAGGTGCGGGAAAACTGGGGCGACGACCCCGAGCGCTTCCGCGAGATGGGCCTGGAATTCCCCCGCTGATGGAACGGGCGGAGCGATGCCGTGATTCGGTGAACGCTCCGTCCAGTCCCGCCCGCCTTGCGCAGCGGGACCCGTCATGTCACCTGATGACCCCTATCAGGTGCAAGGAGACGGCCGATGCCGCAGCTCGTGAATGGGGTTTGGGAAAAGGGTGACGTCGCCGCCGGCGAAATGAAGGGCGGCGCCTTCCATCGCGAGCCGACCAGCTTTCGCAACTGGATCACCCCGGACGGCAGCCCCGGACCGGAGGGACAGCCGGCACTCAAGGCCGAGGCCGGGCGTTTCCAGCTGTTCGTCGCCTATATCTGCCCCTGGGCGTCCCGCACGCTGATGATGCGCAGCATCAAGGGCCTGACGGACATCCTTCCCGTCGCCATTTCCCAGCCCGAACTTGGCGAAAACGGCTGGACCTACGATCCGCCGGCCGATGCCGGACCGCGCGTCGGCCGCGTGCGCTACCAGCACGAACTCTACACCGCCTCCGATCCGCACTACACCGGCAAGGTCTCCGTACCCGTGCTCTGGGACAGAAGGGAAGGCCGCATCGTCAACAACGAGTCGGCCGACATCCTGCGCATCCTCAACGGCGCCTTCGATGATCTGACCGGCGACCGAGGGGATCTCTATCCCGAACCCCTCCGCCCCGACATCGACCGTTGGAACGCGCTGATCTACGACACGCTCAACAACGGCGTCTATCGCTCGGGCTTCGCCCGCACGCAGTCCGCCTACGAGGAGGCGGTCAAGGGTGTGTTTGCGACGCTCGACACGCTGGAGGCGCATCTGTCACGCAACCGCTATGTCGCCGGCCGCCATCTGACGGAAGCCGATATCCGCCTGTTCGTGACGTTGGTGCGCTTCGACGCGGCCTATCACGGTGCCTTCAAGTGCAATCTGCGCCGCATCGCCGACTATCCGCATCTGCAGGCCTATCTGCGCGACATCTATCAGTCGCCTGGCATCGCGGAGACGGTGCGGATCGACCATATCAAGCGCGGCTATTACTCCATCGCCCACATCAACCCCACGGGCATCGTGCCGCTCGGGCCCGATCTCGATTTCACCGGCCCGCATGGGCGGGATGCGCTTGCGGGCGAGGGGATCGTCCAGCGCGCCTGAGCATCCGCGCGCGCTTGGCGTTCCCGCCCGATCTCTCTATGGTCCGCCCGAATCGGAAACAGGAGATCGCGCCTCATGTCGCAGCCAGCTCAAACGTCCCCGCGGACGGTTCCGCCGATCGCCCTCCTGATCGCGCAGGAGATCAAGGCGACGCAGTCCCAGGTCGTCTCGGCCGTCGAACTGCTCGATGGCGGTGCCACTGTGCCGTTCATCGCCCGCTACCGCAAGGAAGTCACCGGCGGCCTCGATGACACGCAGCTGCGCACGCTTGCCGAACGGCTGGTCTATCTGCGCGAGCTGGAAGCCCGGCGAAACGCCATCGTCGAGTCGATTCGCGGCCAGGGCAAGCTCACCGACGACCTCGAGCGCAAGATCGCCGCCGTTGCGACCAAGGCGGAGCTCGAGGACATCTATCTCCCCTACAAGCCGAAGCGCCGGACCAAGGCCGAGATCGCGCGCGAGAAGGGGCTCGGACCGCTGGCCGAAGCCATCCTTCTCGATCGCCGCATTCCGCCCGCGGACCGTGCCGCATCGTTCCTCTCCGCCGAGGTGCCGGATGTGAAGGCAGCGCTCGAGGGCGCGCGCGACATCGTTGCCGAAGGCATCGTGGAGAATGCCGACCTGCTCGGCCGGCTGCGCGGCCATATGCGCAGCGGCGCCTTTCTCCGCGCGAAGGTCGTGGCCGGCAAGGAAGCGCCCGGCGCCAAGTTTTCCGATTATTTCGACCATTCCGAACGCTGGGCGACCGCACCCGGCCACCGGGCGCTGGCCATGCTGCGCGGCTGGAACGAGGACATCCTTTCGGTCGATATCGTCGTGGACGAGGCCGATCCGTCACCCGTCAAACCGGTCGAAAGCATCATCGCCGCCGCCTATCAGCTCGGCAGCCTGCCCGGGGATCAGTGGCTGATGGAAGTCATCCGCTGGACATGGCGCGTCAAGCTCTCCATGTCGCTGTCGCTCGACCTGATGCGCGAGCTGCGTGAGCGGGCCGAGGAAGAGGCGATCCACGTCTTTGCGCGAAACCTCAAGGACCTGCTGCTGGCGGCTCCGGCCGGATCGCGCGCCACGATGGGCCTCGACCCGGGCATCCGCACCGGCGTGAAGGTGGCGATCGTCGATGGCACGGGCAAGCTCCTGGACACGACGACGGTCTACCCCTTTCCGCCGAAGAACGACGTGCGCGGCGCCCAGGCCGAGATCGCAAGGCTTGTCGCCCGCCACAAGGTGGAACTGATCTCCATCGGCAACGGCACCGGCAGCCGCGAGACCGAGCGGCTGGTCGCCGACATGCTGGCCACATTGCCGGGCACCAAGCCCACCAAGGTCATCGTCTCCGAAGCGGGCGCCTCGATCTATTCGGCCTCGCAGGCGGCCGCCGACGAGTTTCCGACGCTCGACGTCTCCCTGCGCGGTGCCGTCTCCATCGCCCGCCGGCTGCAGGACCCCCTGGCCGAACTGGTCAAGATCGAGCCGAAGTCGATCGGCGTCGGCCAGTACCAGCACGATGTCGATCAGGGCCGCCTGAGCCGCTCGCTCGATGCCGTGGTGGAAGATGCGGTGAACGCCGTCGGTGTGGACCTGAACACGGCCTCCGCACCGCTCCTTGCACGTGTCTCCGGCCTCAGCCGCTCGACGGCAGAGGCGATCGTCGCGCATCGCGATGCGATCGGCCCGTTCAAGACGCGCACGGAACTGAAGACGGTGCCGCGCCTCGGCGCGCGTACCTTCGAGCAGTGCGCCGGCTTCCTGCGCATTCCCGGCGGTAAGGAGCCGCTCGACGCCTCCTCGGTCCACCCCGAAGCCTATGGCGTCGCCAAGAAGATCATTTCCGCCTGCGGCCGCGACGTCCGCACCGTGATGGGCGACTCCCAGCTCCTGAAGTCGCTCGACCCGAAGGTTTTCGTGGACGACCGTTTCGGCCTGCCGACCATCCGCGACATCCTGTCGGAACTCGAAAAGCCCGGCCGCGACCCGCGCCCGAGCTTCAAGACCGCGACCTTCGCCGACGGTGTCGACGACATCAAGGACCTGAAACCGGGCATGCTGCTGGAGGGGGCCGTGACCAATGTCGCCGCCTTCGGCGCCTTCGTGGATATCGGTGTCCACCAGGACGGGCTCGTGCACGTCTCCCAGCTGGCGGATCGCTTCGTGAAGGACCCGCACGAGGTGGTGAAGGCCGGCGACGTGGTCAAGGTGCGGGTGACGGAGGTGGACGTGCCGCGCAAGCGCATCGGCCTGACCATGCGCAAGGATGGCGGCGAGGCGGGTGGACGGCCTGCGTCCGCGCCTGAGCCCCGGCGCGATCATCGGCCGATCAAGCCGGAAAAGCCCGCGCCGGCGGCCACCGGGGCGCTGGGCGAAGCGCTGTTGCGGGCGACCAAGCGGAAGTAATCGCTGACGCTTGTCATTTCCCGGCAGGCGTTTCATACCTGATGCAACAACCGACGTGAGGGACGTATGGCAGTATTGGTGACGGGCGGTGGCGGCTATATCGGCAGCCATATGGTATGGGCGCTGCTGGAAGCGGGGGAGGAGGTCGTCGTCATCGACCGGCTCTCCACCGGCTTTCGCTGGGCGATCGCGCCGGAAGCGCGGATGTACGAGGGCGACATCGCGGATGCGGCATTGCTGTCGCGGATCTTCGCCGAGAACGCCATCGACGCCGTCATTCACTTTGCTGGATCGATCGTGGTTCCCGACAGCGTCAGCGACCCGCTCGGCTATTACGAAAACAACACGGTCAAGTCGCGCGCGCTCATCGCCAGCGTTGTGGAGGCCGGCATCCCGCATTTCGTCTTCTCCTCCACCGCTGCCGTCTACGGCACGCCGGAGGTGCTGGAACCCGTTTCGGAAACCGTCCAGCTTCGCCCGGAATCGCCCTACGGCTCCTCGAAGCTGATGACGGAAATCATGCTGCGCGATGCCGCAGCCGCACATGACCTGACCTATACGGTGCTGCGCTACTTCAACGTGGCCGGTGCCGACCCGAAGGGACGCTCCGGCCAGTCGTCGAAGACATCGACGCACCTCATCAAGATTGCCTGCGCCGTGGCGCTCGGCAAGCGCGCCTCCATGAGCGTGTTCGGAACGGACTACCCGACGCCGGACGGCACCTGCGTGCGCGACTACATCCATGTCTGGGATCTGGTGCAGGCGCATCTCAAGGCCCTGCAGCGCATGCGCGCCGGAGGAGGATCCCTGGTTGCCAATTGCGGCTATGGCCATGGTTTCTCGGTGCTGGAGGTTCTCGACACGGTCAAGCGCGTCAACGGGTCGGATCTTACGGTCGATTTTGCCCCCCGCCGCGCAGGCGACCCGGCGATGATCGTCGCGAACCCGTCGCTTGCCATGAAGGAACTCGGCTGGGTGCCGGAATATGACGATCTCGACACGATCGTCCGCCATGCGCTCGCATGGGAAGACCGCCTCTCGCGCCGGAACGCCACCGACTGACGCCGTCATTCCGACATGCTGAAAGATGGCCGGCCGGTATGAATCCGGCCGGGCGCAACGCGGTGAGTTGTCGCTGAACATATTTAAGGTGTCCATCATCCGGCATATTAGGGTATGTCGTTTGAGGGACGTCTTTTTTAGAAAGTGAGTGATGATGAAGGTTGCAGTTGCAGGTCTGGGCTATGTCGGCATTTCGAATGCGATGCTTCTGGCGCAGCACAACGAGGTGGTCGCCTACGATACCAATATCGACAAGGTGAACATGCTGAATGCGGGCACGTCGCCGATCGTCGATCCCGAAGTTTCCGATTATCTCGGCCGGTCCCTCAACTTCCGCGCCACCGGCGACACGGCCGATGCCTATGCCGGGGCCGACTACGTCATCGTGGCGACGCCGACGAACTACGACACGGTGACCAACCATTTCGATACCCGCTCCGTCGAAGCGGCGATCGCGGACGTGTTCGCCGTCAATCCGACGGCGGTCATCGTCATCAAGTCCACGATCCCGGTCGGTTACACGCAGCGCCTGCGCGCGAGCCTTGGGCGTGACAACATCATCTTTTCGCCGGAGTTCCTGCGCGAGGGCAAGGCGCTCTACGACAACCTGCACCCGTCGCGCATCGTGGTCGGCGAGCAGTCCGAGCGGGCGCAGGCCTTTGCCGACATGCTGCTCGGCGGCGCCATCAAGAAGGACGTCGAGATCCTCCTGACGGATTCGAGCGAGGCCGAGGCCATCAAGCTCTTCTCCAACACCTATCTCGCCATGCGCGTCGCCTATTTCAACGAGCTCGACACCTATGCGGAGCTGCACGGCCTGAACGCCCGCCAGATCATCAACGGCGTCGGCCTCGATCCGCGGATCGGCACGCACTACAACAACCCGTCCTTCGGCTATGGCGGCTATTGCCTGCCCAAGGATACCAAGCAGCTGCTGGCGAACTACCGCGAGGTGCCCCAGGCGCTGATCAGCGCCATCGTCACCGCCAACACGACGCGTAAGGATTTCGTCGCGGAAAGCATTCTGCGCCGCAACCCCAAGCGCGTCGGCATCTACCGTCTCGTCATGAAGGCGGGCTCGGACAACTTCCGCGACTCGTCCATCCAGGGCATCATGAAGCGGCTGAAGGCGAAGGGCATCGACGTCGTGGTCTTCGAGCCGGCGCTGCCGGGCGATGATTTCTTCAAATCTCCGCTGATCCGCGATCTGGACGTCTTCAAGCAGACCTGCGACGTCATCGTCGCCAATCGCTACACGCCGGAACTGAAGGACGTGGCGAAAAAGGTCTATACGCGCGACCTGTTCGGTTCCGACTGAGCCCGATCACGCCTTTTCCCGGACATGAGAGAGATCGCAAGGCGCACGGCGGTAACGGCGTGCGCCTTTGCAGTCCCCACAGTGGGATTGCGACTACAGCGCACTGACGCCATGCAGAATGAGGCTCCAGGTGGCGATTGACAGGCCGAAGGCAGCGGACAGGCTCTTGAGGCGAAGGGTCATGGGGCTCTCCAGGTCGTTTCCGGGACCCTAGGCGCGCCCGCCTTATGACGCCGTTAAATCCGGCGGCACCGGCCGCCCGAACCGGCCACTTCCAGAAGACACAGCTAAAAAACGGTTCATTTTCGCGCTGTTTGATCTGAGATGTGCGGTGGCCGCATGCTTTTGCAGCAATGCCGGGAAAGCCGGGCCGACAGCTATGCAATTGCTGCATATCAGCCGTCCATAGTTAATCAAGCGTATATTCCTTAGTGACTCCTGATTTAGAGTGATGCATATTGCGATGCAACATAGAGACGTGTCCGGCCGGAGGTTGGTATGAAGGAGTTTGGTGCGATGACATACGTGACCGCGGTTCCGACCTCGCCTGCCGCCTATCGCGGTCCGCTGACGTCCGTCGGGCATTCCGGAAGCCGCACGGCGCATCTGGTGGCGAAGCGCGCGCTGGATATTGCGGTTTCCTTCACGGCGCTGGCGGTCCTGCTGCCGTTCTTCCTGCTGGTCTGCATCGCGATCCGGCTGGAGAGCAAGGGCTCGCCGATCTTCAGCCAGGTCCGCTGGGGCGTGAACTGCACGCGCATCCGCATCTACAAATTCCGCAGCATGCGGACGGACCTCTGCGACGCCAGCGGTGTGGCGCAGACGACGAAGAACGATCCTCGGATCACCCGTCTCGGGGCCATCCTGCGCAAGACCAGCATCGATGAACTGCCGCAGCTCGTGAACGTGCTTCTCGGACATATGTCGCTGGTCGGCCCGCGCTGCCACGCCGTCGGCATGCTCGCGGCGGATCGCCTCTATGAAGACCTTGTCCCGCATTACCACGATCGTCACCGCATCAAGCCGGGCCTGACCGGCCTCGCCCAGGTCCGCGGTCTGCGCGGCCCGACGACGGATGCTGCCAAGGCCCGCGCCCGCATCGCCTGCGACATATATTACGTCCACAACTACACGTTCTGGATGGACATGAGCATCATCGGCCGGACGATCATGTCCGAACTGCGCGGCGGCAGCGGCTTCTAAGACGCGAGCAGCAGGCTGGCAGGGCTCCTCCTGCGCTCTGGCGGAGATGCCGCCGCATGTCCTGCTCTGTCTCTTTCTCCATCGATAACTTTGCACTGGGCGCCTGTGGGCGCCTTTGTCGCGTTCGCCGCAGAGCGAGGGGATAAGACGAAGGCGCTACGACGCGTATTTTGGCGGGCGGCGCCTTGGCGGCCGCTGCAGCCCGCGCCGCACCAAAAGCCGGTCAGATGAGGCTGGCGACGCCTTTGGCGATCCTGAGGACGGTCAGACGACCGCTCATGAAGGCGCCGGTGTCCAGACCGATGCGGTCCTCGCGAAACTCCGGCTCCCGAACGATCGTATGGCCGTGAACGACCACCATCGGCATTTGCGGGCCGTCGGTAAGAAAGGGCTCCCGTATCCACATCATGTGCTCGTCCGTCTGCCGGTCGAGCGGGCGGCCGGGATAGAGCCCGGCATGAACGAAGATATGTCGCGGGCCGATGCGGGCTGCGACCGGAAGCAGCTTCAGGAACAGCTTGTGCGAGTCCGGAACGTGCGACCGCACGGCTTCCGCCAGCTTGCGGGGCGAGGCCGAGAGCCGGTGGATATCGGCATCGTACATGCCATAGGAGCGCAGCGTCTCGCGCCCGCCCAGCGACAGCCAGCCGCGGGGATCCGCCTGTGCGCAGAGAACCGCATGAAAGATCTGGTCGTGATTGCCGCACAGCATGATCCGGTGTGCCTTCGCGATGGAGCCCTCGATCAGATGCTCGATCACCCCGGCCGAATCGGGCCCGCGGTCCACATAGTCTCCGAGGTAGACGATGATCGCCGTGTCCTGCGCCTTATCGCGATCCGCAGCGATTCGCCCTTCGGCCTCGTGGAGGGCATGCAGGCAGCCGTGAATGTCGGGAATGACATAGATGTTGCCACCCATGTCCCACTGACGGAGGTCCAGTCGCTGCCGAGGGGCGACCGGCCGCTCTTTGCGCTGTGAATTCTGCTTCCAAGGGGTCCACATTATTTAAGGCATCACTGTACATCGCACGCCTGTCAAGATAGTCGTGTAGCCAGACCGTTAAATGACTAAAATCTCAATATCTAAAGTCATTGACGTTAATTTAATGATTGCTTAACCACGCATCTTCATTCTTGCGTTAGAAATCGCTTGTGGAGTGCGTGATTCTCGAAGTGCCCTTGGGCATGGCTGGGTGGTCTCCACACGCCTCTTCCAGCCGTCGCTCATTGTCGTCTACTCAAGGTCGCTGGTCTGCACGACCTCTTGCAGGAGAGTTTCTTGTCATACCGTCTGTGCATCAGCGCCATTGCTCTTTCCGCCACGACCTTCGTTGCCGGCTGCACCTCGCTGCCGAGCTCCGGGCCTGCCTCGGAACAGGTCGAACAACAGGCCGCCCTCAAGGTGGTGAACACGCGGTCCGCGTCGCGGAAGCGTCCGGGCGTGGATTACGCGCTCGTCGATATCACCGCCTCGGTTCTCGCCAACGTATCCCAGGCGACGACGCCGACCTTGCAGGGGAGCTTCGGCAACCGTCGCGGCGGCGCGCCGAACCTGCCCTTGGGGGTTGGTGACATCATCAGCGTGACGGTGTTCGAGTCCCAGTCCGGCGGTCTGTTCATTCCGGCCGATGCCGGCTCTCGCTCCGGCAATTTCGTCACCATGCCGAACCAGACGATCGACCAGAGCGGACGGATCTCCATCCCCTATGCCGGCCGCATCCGCGTGGCCGGCCGGACGACCAACGCCGTGCAGGAAGAGCTCCAGCGGCTTCTGGCCAACCGCGCCATCGAGCCGCAGGTCGTCATCTCCAAGGTCGCCAGCCGCTCGGCCCAGGTCGCCGTCCTCGGTGACGTCAACAATCCGGCGAAGGTGGAGCTCACGGAAGCCGGCGACCGTATTCTCGACGTCATCTCCCAGGCCGGCGGCCTCAGCACGCCGCGCCTCGAGACCTATGTCACGCTGCAGCGTGGCCCGCGCACGGCGACGGTGCTCTACGACTATCTGATCAACACGCCGGCCGAAAACATCTTCATGGTCCCCGGCGATACCGTGATCGTCAACCGCGAGCGCCGCACCTTCCTGGCCTTCGGCGCCTCCGGCCAGAACGGCCGCATCGATTTCGAGGATGCGGACCTGACGCTCGGCGAGGCGCTCGGCAAGGCCGGCGGTCTTCTCGACAATCGTGCCGATCCCGAGCAGGTGCTTCTCTACCGCGTAGTCGACCGCGACTTCCTCAAGCAGCTGCATGTCGATGTCAGCCGCTATCCGGTCGAACGGATCCCCGTCGTGTTCCGCGCCAACCTGCGCGATCCCTCGGCCATGTTCATGATCCAGAAGTTCCCGATGCAGGACAAGGACATCGTCTACATCACCAATTCGAAGGCGACCGAGCTGATCAAGTTCCTCGACGTGGTCAACTCGGTGTCCTCGACGGCATCCGGCGTTTCCACCGACGTCGTGAAAACGCGCGATGCGGTGAAGGACCTGTAGGAAACAGCGGGACGGTGGCGTCCGGACGACCGGGCGGCATCGTCACCACCACGAGACGCGATAACGTCCGGCCGACGGCGGGGCGGGGGGTAACAAGACGGACGCGGAGCCAACGTCGCAAGACGAAAGCCCGTGCTTTCGGTGTGTGTTGCCGCACAATACATCGTAAGTACTGACCTACAAAGTATTAACTTGCTGCGTTGCAAAAAAACATCTGGTTTTACATTGTCGATCTCTGCCATGATGATGCGAAACAAGTGTTCCGGCGTTGCATCATTAAGGCGTACAGACATTGGACAAGGTTCAGACAAGCGAGTTCCTTCCCGCCCAGAACGAAAGCGGGATCGATCTCAACGAGATCGTCTCCATCATCAAGCGACAGTGGAGGATCGTGGCTCTCTGCGGCGTCTTGATGCTGTTTCTCGGCGCCGCCTTCGCCTTCACGGCGACGCCGAAATACACGGCATCCTCGACGCTCTTCATCGATGGCGACAACAAGCAGATCGCCGATCAGCTTCTCACCGACGGCAACCGGAATTCCGCCTATCCCACGCGGGACGATGATGCGACGGTGCTCAGCGAGGTCGAGATCCTGCGGTCCGAGCGCGTCGCCACCATGGTGGTCGAACGGCTCGACCTCCTGAACGATCCCGAATTCAAGAAGCAGGCGCCGTCGCTGGTGTCCACGGCGATTGCGACGCTGAAGTCGCTGGTCGCGCCGGACACGGCGCCGAAGGTGGAGGATGTCGAGGCTCTCAAGCAGAGCGTCAAGGACGTCCTGATGCGGAATACGTCGGCCTCCCGCGTCGGGCGGACCTATATTCTGGAGGTCGAGTACGTCTCCCGATCGCCCGAAGCCGCCGCGAAGATCGCCAATGCCATCGTCGATGCCTATCTGGAAGACCAGTACAATTCGAAGTTCGATGCGACGCGGCGCGCCAGCGACTGGCTGCAGACGCGGATCGAGGCGTTGCGCCAGAAGTCGCTCGAAAGCGATATGCTCGTCCAGAAATTCCGGGCGGACAAGAGCCTGATCGCGACCGGCGGCGAACTCGTCACCGAGCAGCAGCTGACGCAGATCAACACCAATCTCGTCAAGGCGAAAAATGCGGCGGCCGACGCCAAGTCCAAGTACGACAGCGTTCAGACGGTCGTGGCAAGCGGCGATATCCGTTCGGCCGTCGTCGGCTCGCTGGAGAGCCCGGTGATCAACAAGCTGCAGCAGGAGGCCCTCGACGTGTCCCGCCGCGAGGCCGAGATCTCCAAGCGCTTCGGCCGCGATCACTATCAGGCCGTTCTCCTGCGCGCCAAGCTTCAGGAATATGACGAGGTCATGTTCAAGGAGCTTCGCCGCATCGCCGACACCTACCGGCAGGAATACGAGGTCGCATCGGCAAGCCAGAAGGCCCTGGAAGGGCAGGTGGCGACGGCAACGAGCACCTCCGCCGTCGCCAACGACGATCTCGTCCAGTTGCGCGAATACGAGCGCGCCGCGGAAACCTACAAGACCCTGTACGAAACCTATCTCCAGCGCTTCCAGGAAGCCAGCCAGCGGGAAAGCTTCCCCGTAACCGCTGCCCGCGTCGTAACACGGGCAGAGCCTCCGCAGGATGCGAGCTACCCGAAGAAGCCGCTGATCCTCGCGCTCGCCTTCGTCATGGGCTGCGGCGTCGGTGCGGCGATCGGTGCCTATCGCGAGTTCGGCGAACGCTTCTTCCGCACCGGCGAGCAGGTCCAGAAAGAGCTCTCCATGGAGTTCATCGGCCAGATCCCGCTCGAAAAACACGAGGCGGGCGGCGCAAAGCTGGATGCGTCAAAGGTCGGTCCTGGCGGGGTGTTGAGCAAGTCAAATCTCGATCGCTACATCATCGATCATCCGCTCTCGTCCTTTGCCGAGACGATCCGCAGCGCGAAGATCGCAGCGGACTTCAAGGCGGGCAACAAATCCGGGCGGATCATCGGGATCGTTTCGGTCCTGCCGCGGGAGGGCAAGTCCACGGTGGCCGTGAACTTCGCCCAGCATCTGGCCAAGCAGGGCTCGCGGACGCTGCTGATCGACGCCGACCTGCGCAATCCCGGCGCAACCCGCGCCATCGGTGCCAATGCCCGCAGCGGGCTCTACGAGGTGCTGAGCGAAAACCAGTTGGTGGAAGACGTCCTGTTGACCGATTCCGAAACGGGCCTCGTCTTCCTGCCGACCATCATCAAGCAGCGTATCCTGTTCTCGGCCGAGCTGCTCTCGTCGGACGCGATGACCGATCTCCTGGCCTCGTTCTCCAAGACCTTCGATTACATCGTGCTCGATCTTCCGCCGCTCGGCCCCGTGGTCGATGCGCGCGCCATCTCCAGCAAAATCGACAGCTTCCTGATGGTCATCGGATGGGGTGAGACCGCACGCCGGATCGTTCGCACCGCCGTCCAGACGCATCCCGGCATCATGCGCAAATGCGCCGGCGTCATCCTGAACAAGGTCGATCTGAGCAAGGTCAAGCTCTACGTCCATCAGGACGAGAACTTCTACCACAACAGCCGCTACGGCGATTATTACCTGGAATCCAAATAGCCGATCGCGAACCGGCGCTCCGCAAGGCGTGCCGGTTCGGGTGCTCGATGTCGGTACGATGGCGTGAAGAATGAACGTCCTAGAGAGCGCCGCGCGTCCATCATGACGCGCGGCGCTCTGCATTCGATCGGCTGCATAATGGAACGATCAGGCGGTGCCGGGTAGGGCACGCGTGCCTTTCCCGGAACGCCTCAGGCCTGCGGGTAATGTTCGTCGTACCAATCGACGAACCGGCCGACGCCCTCGGCCAGCGTCACCTTCGGCTGGAAGCCGGTCAGCGCCTTGAGAAGATCGGGCGATGCGTAGGTGCGCTGCATATCGCCGGGCTGCATCGGCAGCATGGTCTTGATCGCCTTCCGGCCGAGCCGCTGCTCGATCGTTTCGATGAAGGTCAGGAGTTCGACCGGTTGACCGCCGCCGATATTGACCGTGCGGAAGGGGGCATGGTGGGACAGGCTGTCGGCCACCGCGCCATCGCGCAGGCGGGACTCTTCGAGGGGCACGGCCTGTGACAGACGGAGAATACCGTCCACAAGATCGTCGATATAGGTAAAGTCGCGGCTCATGCGCCCTTCGCCGTAGACGTCGATCGGACGCCCCTGGCGAATGGCTTCCACGAACTTGAACAGGGCCATATCAGGCCGCCCCCAAGGGCCATAGACCGTGAAGAAGCGGAAGGCCGTCGTCGGCACGGCGAAGAGATGCGCATAGCTGTGCGCCATCAGCTCCATGGACTTTTTGGTGGCCGCGTAGAGGGACATCGGTTCGTCGGCCCGATCGTCCTCCTCGAACGGCACCTTCTCATTGGAACCGTAGACCGACGAGGTCGAGGCGATGAGCAGATGCTGCGGCTGCAGGTCCCGCGCGATGTCGATGACGTTGAACGAGCCGACAAGGTTGGAATCGATGTAGGAGCGGGGCTCCTTCAGGCTGTAGCGGACGCCGGCCTGCGCGGCGAGATGGATCATCACATCGGGCTTTGCCGCCTCGGCGGCCGCTGCCAGCGCGGCGCGATCCTCCAGCTTGCCGATCACACCGGTAAATTCTTCGAAGCGCTCGAGCAGAGCATGCCGCTTCCGCTTCAGGTTCACGTCGTAATAGGGCGTCATGGCGTCGAATCCGACGACCGTATGGCCCTCCCGGACAAGGCGGTGAGCGAGGTGGAAGCCGATGAAGCCAGCGGTTCCGGTGATAAAATAGCGCATGCTCATCCCATCAAGACTTGCGAAAAGGCCGTCGCCGGATCGGAAGATCCGATCCCGACGCCACGCCATGGGCCTTTAACCCGAGAGGAGGCGACCTGTCGACACGGGACAAGGCTGGACGCGGCTTGAAGATGAAAAATATCTAATGTAGGCTTCGCAAAGTTGACATCCGACGGGTTCATGCGGCCAGCCTGCCGATCGGGCGCGGATGCGACGGCGTTGAACAGTCCGAAGAGGTTTCGATTGAATGCAGTTTGGACGATCCAGCCATCCGAATCGTCCTGGCGCATTGCCGCTGCGCAGATGGTTGCCGGCTTTTGGTGCAGACAGCGTGATCGGTAGACCGTTCCTTTCCCGGATCGCCGCCTCACGGCATGGTTTCGGGCGCCGCGTTCTCGCTACCATTCTCGCTTTCTTCGTTGCCGTCTCCCCGCTCGCGGTGCCCATTGCGATGGCGCAGGACGTGCAGCCCACCTTCCGGGTGAAGAAAGGCGTAAATGCCTTTCCCTTCCTCTGGAGGCCGACGGCACAGAAGCATGACCGGTTCCTCGGTGCCGGCTACGCGCCGGTCGGGACCTATTTCCCGCTCTCGAATTTTTCCGGCATAAAGACTATGGGCTTCGATCATGTCCGTCTGCCGGTCAATGTCGGCCCTCTGGTGCTTGCCAGCGCGGACGAGCTGCAGAGGCGCGCCGACTACGTCTTTGCCCAGGTGGATGCCATTTCCGCACGTGGCCTCAAGGTCCTCGTCGATATCCATACACCGGACAAGGGTCGCAACAGTCTTTACGACGCCCAGTCGCTGGTCGAGGGGCCGGGCATGTTCGATGCCCTGACGCGCGTCGTGACCGCATTCGCCGAGAGGACGGCCCGCCGCCCGACCGACCAGGTGGCGCTGGAGCTCTTCAACGAACCGCAGGTCGACTGCCGAACGCCCGGCTTGTGGGAAGGCTATCTGAAAACGCTGGTGTCCGTCGCGCGTCGCTCCGCGCCGGATCACACGCTCGTGGTCACCGGCGCCTGTGGCGGCGGCCATTTCGGCCTGCTGCGGCTCGACCCCTCGAGCTTCGACGATCCGAATCTCCTCTACTCCCTGCATTACTACGCGCCGCCCGAGTTCATCTTCCAGGGCTATGCGCCGGTGACGCAGGATCTTTCCGCCCGCTATCCGCCTTTGTTCCGATGGCCCGCCACGGCGGCCGGGGCAATCGAATCGCTCAGCGAATTCGGTTATCGCGTCGCCGCGCTCTGGGATACGCCGTCGTCCTGGGGATATATCGTCTCGCAGGTCCGGAAGCTCGCCGTCTACTACGGCCGTGGCTACGATGCGGGCGACATCGCGCGGGATTTCGAAAGCGCGCTCGCCTGGGCCGAGCGCTACGACATACCCCGGGAGCGTCTGTATCTCGGGGAGTTTGGTGCCCCGAGACCGAAACCGGGCCTTCTGCCGGCCTACAACGCGGATCGGCTCGCCTGGCTGTCTGCGGTGCGCCGAGAGGCCGAAGCGAGCGGCATTCCCTGGTCCTATTGGTGCTACGGCGATTATTTCGGCCTGTTCGACGAGGCCAGCGGCACAGTGGACGCGGACATGCTCGTCTCGCTCGGTCTGAACACCCCGTAAACGCTGGAGCGGACGCCCCTGCCGCTGCAAACCATCTCCGGATCTTGAGGATTTCATGACGAAGCCCGTCTTACTGCTGCGGTCGGTTGCGGCCAAAGCCAGCCGTGTCAGCCTGTCCATGGCGGGAACGCTGGCGATCGCCGGATCGAACTTTCTTCTGTCGCTGGTGCTGATCCCGCTGCTGGTGCCGGCCGATTACGGTTTCTTCATCTTCGGGCAGGTGCTGACCGCCTTCAGCTACAGCATCGTCAATGCCATGGGCGGAACACCGCTCTCGATTACCCTCAACAAGGGCACGCCGGACTGGCAGCCGGAATATCTGGCCATCATGAAGGTGGATGCGATCCTGTCCGTGCTCGCGGGCCTCATTGCCATCGGTTCCGGCTTCGTGTTCGGCATGCCGCTGCCCGTGACGCTCTTCATGGGGCTGTTCACGTTCGCCGCGGCGCTCCGCTGGGGTTTTCGCTGCGCGGAATTTGCGCGTCACCGGGTCAAAACCACCGGTCTTTCCGACGTGATCTACGCCTGCGTCGTGGTTACCGGCTGCGTCGTCATGTATTTCGGGAATCTGGCCGACACGCTGCTGGCGGCCAGCATCACGGTGGCGACGGCGGCCAGCCTCTCGGCGATCTATCTCTGGCTGTCACTGGAAAAGGTCGGCGGCAGGGGCCGGCTTTCGCACTATGCCGAGGTCTGGAAAGGCCAGTCCCGCTGGGCGCTTCTCGGCGTCGTCACCACGGAAATGACCTCGAACGGCCATGCCTATCTGGTGACGTTCATGGCGGGGCCTCAGGCCTTCGCGCCGATCGCCGTTGCCGCCCTGTTCTGGCGCCCGCTGACGGTCGTCCTGCCCTCGCTGATGCTCATCGAGCGGCCGATCATGGCGCGACAGCTGGCGAAGGAGGATGTCGACGGCGCGCGCGCCACCGCCCGGTCGTTCCTGCGCATCGTTCTCACCATTCTCGCCGGCAATGTCGTCCTGGCGGTCGCCGTCGCGCTCGTCTTTCACGATAAGGTCGCGAGCCTGCCCTACGAGGCGAGCACCCTCTACACCGCCTGCAGCCTCTGGTTCATCGTGGTCCTCATCCAGTCGATGCGCATTCCCGCAAGCAGCCTCATCCAGGCGGCGCGGCAGTTCAAGCCTCTGGCGCAGACCAGCCTGATTGCGGCCCCCGTCACCATGCTGGTTGCGGCAGGCATCATCTATGCGGTCAGCCCCATCGCCTCGATCGTCGGCATCATTGCAGGCGAGGTGGTGATGACGGCGCTCGTCTTTCGCCTGACGCGTCGCAAGCAGCTGTTCGACCAGCCGGCCTGATCGTCGGGGCGGGTATCGGCGGTTGAATCGTGCAAGGGCAATGTGCCCTTCCGGCGTGTTTTCAGCCGTGAACGCCGCGCTTCGGGCGCGGCCTGTTCTTCACGATGGATATCGCGACATTCATTCATAAAATCTCTTTTAGGGATGCTTAACTTAGACTAGGTATCGTGACGCGTGAGAGGAAGGGGCCCTGGGAATGCACTGTCTGAACGCATGTTTGTCAGGGTCAGCCCGTCACAGGTTTTCCATCGTCCGATTTGCCACGCTCCGTGTCGCCTCTCTTCATTCATGCACGAACGGAAAGAATGATGCGGGATGGCAGAGAGCATGAGTGTCCTTCTAGCTCCGACCAAAGAACGCATCTTGCTGAAACAAGCAGAACATGAAGATTCGGTGATCGTTGCCGGGGTTGAGGTGACGCGGAAGAGCCGTGCTGAACTGACCGACCACGTCGTGCAGACGACGCTGGATGCAACGCCCGACGCACCGCGTCTCCTGTTCGATCTCAACGGACATGCGGTCGGGCTCAGCCGATCCGATCCGCGCTATGCGGAGAGCCTCGCCAAGGCGGACGTCGTCCATGTCGACAGCGAACCGCTGGTCATAGCCTCGCGCCTGCTGACGACGACGCCGGTGCGGGGGCGCAGCGCCACGACCGATCTCTTCTACGACTTCGCCGAAGGTTTCCAGGCAAACGGCATCTCCTGCTATTTCCTCGGCGCGACGGACGCGGTCATCGCGGAATGCGTCGCCCGCATGACGTTTCTCTATCCGCAACTGGTCATCGCCGGTTATCGCAACGGCTATTTCGACGAGACCGCCTTGCCGGGCATTGTCGCGGAAATCAATGCCACGAAGGCGGATGTCCTGTGGGTCGGTCTTGGCAAGCCCAAAGAGCAGTTCGTGTCGCTGGCGATCCGCGATCACTTCGAAGGCCGCTGGATCGTCACATGCGGCGGCTGCTTCGATTTCGCCGCGGGCCACTACCAGCGTGCGCCGCTGTTCCTGCAGAAGATCGGCCTAGAATGGCTGCACCGCATGGTGCTGCGCCCCAGACAGCTGTTCTGGCGGTATCTCACGACGAACCCGGTCGCCTTCTATGCCGCGTTGCGGCGGACGCGACGCGTGTCTGCACCGAAGCACAGAGCGTAAGTAGATCATTACCTACTGAAATCGTTGAAAAATAAACCGTGCAGGCAAATTTTTTTTGCATTGCAGCGGAACTATGCGATAGCTTCCTACTAAATGAAATTAGAATATTCGGATACAGGCATACGGACTGAGCCTGTCCAGTCGAGGATGGTCTTCACGGGCCCGTCCTGAGGTCGTGGCAGGTGCTCATCGCGCAGCTTCCCGACGTCACGACAAACATATCCCGTCTGGGTCCGAAGTGTGACAGGGAGCAATCGCATGGTCGCACAGTCGAAGACTGTCGATACGAGCCGCAAGGTGGTGAACATTCTCGGTATTCGCGGCATTCCTGCGGCCCATGGTGGATTCGAGACGTTTGCGGGCCGGCTTGCTCCCTATCTGGTCGAACAGGGGTGGACGGTGAACGTCTACTGCCAGGAAAGCGGGAAAGCCGATCACGAGGACGACTGGAACGGCATCCATCGCATCCACATTTCCAGCGATGCCACAGGCTCCAAGGGGAGCGTGATCTTCGACAGGAAGTGCGTCGCCGACGTCTGCAAGCGGCCGGGCATCGATCTCGTTCTCGGCTACAACACCGCCGTCTTCAACACGCTCCAGAGGCTCAAGGGCCGCAAGGTTCTCATGAACATGGACGGCGTGGAGTGGCGCCGCGACAAGTGGTCGTTTCCGGTGAAGATCTGGCTTTATGCCAATGAGTTCATCGGAGCGAATATCAGCAATGTCGCGATCGCCGATCACCCCGAGATTGCGCGCCACCTGCGCCGCCACGGGTGCAGCAACGCCGTGATGATCCCCTACGGCGCCGACAGGATCGAGGCCGCGCCGGAAAGCCTGATCGAGCCTTACGGCCTGAAGAGCGGCCAGTATCTCATCTCCATCGCACGTGCCGAGCCGGAAAACTCGATCCTGGAGATCGTCAGCGCCTTTTCCAGCAGGAAGCGCGACATCAAGCTCATGGTTCTCGGCAATTTCTCGCCGGACAATGCCTATCACCGCCGGGTCCGGGCTGCGGCGTCGCAGGACGTGGTGTTCCCCGGCGGCATCTACGAGCCGGAGGTCGTCTCGGCCCTGCGGTACCATGCGCTGGCCTACCTCCACGGGCATCAGGTCGGCGGCACCAATCCCTCGCTCGTCGAGGCGCTCGGCGCCGGCAACCCCATCATCGCGCATGACAACCGCTTCAATCGCTGGGTCGCCGGCGATCAACAGTTCTACTTCGACAGCCAGACGGCACTCGAAGCGCTCATCGACCGGATCGGTTCGGGTCTGGACCTCAAACAGGCGGCGGCTGCGGCGGCTGCGCGGCATCAGGCGGAATTCACCTGGTTGAAGGTCAACTCGGCCTACGAGGCTCTGCTTCTGACGTGCCTGTGACCGTGACGGCATCGAACAAGACTGAAGACAGGCCGGGGAGCCACGCTTGAAAATTCTCTGCGTACATCCGAACGTCGAACTTTACGGTTCGGACAGGAGCTTCCTCCAGGTCCTCCAGGCCGTGCGGGCTGCCGATCCAGACGGCTCGCTCGATGTGCGCCTCGTGGGCGAGGGGCCGATCACGCCGCATGTCGAGCGCGCCTCGACCCGCATTCTCTACGGACCCATGTGGGTCCTGCGAAAGGCGGACCTGAAGCGGATCGTGCTGACGGCGCCGATCAGTTTCCCCCTTGCCGTGCTGCGGGCCCGCAAGGTGATCCGCGACTCGGGATGCGACCTGCTCTACATCAGCACGCTCGTGCCGTTCGACTATCTGGTCGCCGCCCGGTTTTTCAAGGGGCCCGCGATCTGCCATGTGCACGAGATCCCGACGGGCAAGGCGATGGCCATCTTCTCCCGCGTCCTCGCCTTCAGCCGCAGCCGGGTCATCTTCAATTCCAAGGCAACGAGCGACGCCTTTGCCGTCCGGGCAAGCACAGGGCAGTCGGTAATCTATAACGGTGTCGCCGCGCCGGCAATGCAGTCGGAGATTTCGGCCTCCGGGCCGCTCAAGGTTCTGCTGATCGGCCGCTTCAACGCATGGAAGGGCCAGCAGGTTCTGGTCAAGGCGATGGCGGCCCTGGCGCCGGACATACGCGACCGCGTCGAGGTCCGCCTCGTCGGCGGCGTCTATGGAGGGCAGGACCACTTCGTCGATGACGTGAGGGCGCTGATCACCGCGTCCGGACTGGAGCGTTCGGTCACCATCCATCCGTTCGTCGATGATCCGTCCGAACATTTTCTTTGGAGCGATGTCGTAGCCGTTCCCTCGACGCTTCCCGAGCCGTTCGGTCGCGTCGCCATCGAGGGGATGAGCTACCATCGCCCCGTAATCGCCGCCGACCACGGGGGGCTTTCGGAAATCGTCGCGCATGGCGACACCGGGTTCCTGGTGCCGCCGGGCAGCGAGACCGCGCTGGCCGAGGCTCTGACAACGCTCGTCGCCGATAAAGCGCTCTGCAAGACGATGGGGGATCGCGGTTTCATGCGATTCGAGGCGCTTTTCTCCGAGGAAGCCTATGGCCGGAACATGGTGGCGGCTTTCGGACTGGACACAGCAGGAAGTGGATCGCGAACATGAGCATCGACAACCTATTCATAGGATTAATCACCTTTCGGCGGCCGAAAGGCCTTCGCCGGGCGCTGGAAGGCATCGCCGGGTTGACCTTCGAAACCACCCCGCCGCCGATAACGGTGATCGTCGTCGATAACGATCGGGAGGGTCCGATGGCCGGGCTGATCGAGGAGATGCGGCCGTCGTTTCCCTTTCCCATCACCTATGCCGTCCACCCGGAATCGGGGATCCCCTTCGCGCGCAATCGGGTCGTTGCAGAGACAAAGGGTGCGGACGGGGTCATCCTTTTCATCGACGATGACGAATATCCAGAACCCGAATGGGCGGACCAGCTTCTGGCGAAGTACCGCGCCACCGGTGCCGAGGCGATCCTCGGGCCTGTCATTTCGGAGTTCGAGACGACCCCGCCGCAATGGGTTTCCGAAGGCGGTTTCTTCGTCGCGCAGGATTTTGCCGATGGCGGTGCCGTTCCCTTCGGAAATACAGCCAATATCCTGATCGACCTCAAAGTCTTCAAGGCCTTCGGCCTCCGGTTCGATCCGCGCATGCAACACACGGGCGGAACGGATACGCTGCTCGGCATGATGATACACAAGAAGGGCGGGCGGATGCTCTGGGCTAGCAGCGCCCGGGTTCGCGAGATCGTCCCGGCCTCGCGCGTGTCGTCGAGGTGGCTGATTTCGCGCAAGTTCCGCGAGGGTAACACCTATGTGCTCTCCGAAAAATTGTCGGAATGCACGGCCGGCCGGCAGATCTCCCTGTTCCTGTCCGGTCTCGCACGCGTGGGCGCCGGCGCCGTCCTGTCGGTGGCGGCGCTGCCCTTCGGTACGGCAACGCGGGTCAAGGCCTTCTCGCGTGCTGCACGCGGCCTCGGTATGCTGAACGCTTTTGCCGGTCGCCGGTACGACGAATACAAGACGATCCACGGATCGTAAGGGCCGCGCGCCAACAAAGGAACAGACAGTGGATGCCTTTCTGCACCGCATCTTTGCAGCCCTCCTGCGGTTGGTCGGTAAGACCTATGCAATGTCGCCCGAACTTCCTGCCGGCTTTCTGGTGCATACGCTCGTGCGACGATTGATCTGGCTTTTCCGCGCACTGCTTCGCGGGCGCTACAAGGTCTTTATCGGCCCGGGCGTGAATATTCGCGGCGCCGGCCGCATCAAGATCGGCCGGTTTTCCACCATCGGTGCCTATTGCCAACTCGACGGCTACGGGCGCGAGGGGCTCGTGCTCGGCGAGCGCGTCAACATCGGCGACTATACGATCATCGGCATCACCAATCATCCGAGCCAGCTGGGCAAGGGGCTGCGCATCGGCTCCGACAGTGGCGTCGGGCAGTATTCCTATTTCGGCGCGCTTGGCGGCATCGAGATCGGCAGCAACGTCATCATGGGGCAGTATGTCTCGTTCCACGCCGCGAGCCATGTTTTCGACCGCACGGATATCCCGATCCGCATGCAGGCCTCCACCGATCTCGGCATCCGCATCGATGACGATGTCTGGGTCGGATCGAAAGTGACGTTTCTCGACGGAGCCCATGTCGGCGCGCACAGCGTGGTTGCTGCCGGCGCGGTGGTGCGCGGCACCTTTCCACCCTATTCGGTCATTGGCGGCGTGCCGGCAAAGCTGTTGAAGAGCCGCCTAAACGACGCGCCGCTGAACGAGACGCCCACGACCTAACATCGGTCGCGCCGCGTCTCCATCAGGACTCTCGAAGCGCACCGGCGATCGCGTCCCAGAGCGGCTTCTTCGCAAGGTTCTCATCGAGCGGCAGCGGGCGGAGTTTCTGACCCTTGGGCGGCTGTTGCGCGGGATCTTCCGGAACCCAGAAGTAGCGATCGCTGAGGCCCCAGCTGAGAACGCCGACGAGCGCCTTGCAGTCCAGGGCGACATCCAGAAACCGGCGGCCAAGCGCTGCGACCTCCGCATCGCGCACGGCGGGATCGGCCGGCCCCTTCCGGTCGGTGATGTCGAATTCGGTGATCGTGATCTTCAGGCCCATCCCGGCGATCTCGGCAAGGAAGTCGGCGAAAACATCTTCATCGAACGCCTTGTCGAAGGCGATGAGATGTCCCTGGATACCGACCATGTCGATGGGAACGTTGCGGGCGACAAGACCTTCGAGCAGAAGCAGCATGGCCCTGCGCCGCGCGCCGTACCAGCTTCCCGTCATTTCCACGCCATAGTCGTTATAGGCGAGAACGGCGTCCGGCGCGACGGCGCGGGCATGGTGGAAGGTGTCGTCGATATAGCTGTCGCCAAAGGCCTTGAACCAGGGCGAGCCGATCCTACGGCCGAGAAAATCGCCTTCCTCGGGCGCAACGGCCTCGTTCACCACGTCCCAGACGGGAACGCGGTTTCCGTAACGCCGCATCGCCGTCTCGATATAGTTGACCATATGCGTCTTCAGGTCGGGCGCTTCCGCGAGAGCCGCCTCCAGCCAGGCAGGGTTGGCAAGGTGCCAGACCAGCGTATGCCCGCGCATCAGCATGTCGTGCTCCTGCGCAAAGCGCGACAGCCGGTCGGCACCGCTGAAGTCGAAGCGGCCGGGCGACGGCTCGGTGACAATGCGCTTGAGCTCGTATTCCGGAACGATGGCGCCGCAATCCGCGATGACGGCCGCGGTGAAGGCGGGATCGTCGGTGATCTGCCCGCTTTTCATGGCACAGCCGTAGAAGAGCCCGCGCCGCGCGGCAAGGTCGCGCAGACGGTCCGTCGGGCCGGTCGTGGAGGCGGGCGCAGCGCTGTTCGCCCATGCGGCACCCAGGGGTGAACCGCCCGTCAGGGCGCCGGCAACGCCTGCCCCGATGCCAAGGCCCGCGCCCGCGAGAAACTGCCGCCTGAGAAATCCGCTCACGAGGGTATCCTTCGTCTGCGCGCCACGATCCGGTCTGCCAGGCGCCGGTAGCCGTCGCCGTTCAAGAGCAGCTGCAGGGCGACGCGCAGGGCAAGTTGCGGGGGATAGGCGCCGCGCAGGAGCGCCTTGCCGTAAAGCCCCCAGGCCTTGCGTGGCTCTGTCCGCACCAGCGTCTTGGCGACATGCCAACCGCGATAGCCGGCATAGGCCCGGGGAGAAATGCGGTCGCTGAGATCGTCGAGCCATGCGAACCGTGCCCGGCTGGCCGCGGACGACGAAGACAGGCGGTCCGCCCCGTGTTCGTCCGACCAGATGGCCCCCGGCGCGGGCGCCATGACGAAGCGGCATCCCGCCAGCGAAAGCCGGATGGCGATATCGGTATCGTCGCCGAAGCCGACATCCGGGCGATAGGGCACCTTCAGGGCCCAGGATCGGGGAACCACCAGCGTGCTGGTCTGGACGAAGCCGCCATGGCAAACGAGATAGTCGGCCATCGCTTCGCCGTCCCTTATGCCGCGGGACGGCTTCACGAAGGTCCGGTTTTCCCCGCGATCGGCAATGACCTGCGCATAGGCGACGGAGTCCGGCCGCCCGGCGAGCAGCTCGACCATGGTGGCGAGATGGTGGGGAAGGAAACGGTCGTCGGAATCCAGAAAGGCGACGAGCGCGCCGCGAGCATCCTCGACGCCGCGATTGCGCGCAGCCGAGGCCCCCCGGTTTTCCTGCCGGACGAGACGGACGCGCGGGTCACCGATGGCGGCGATGACGCTTTCCGGATCGTCGAGGGATCCGTCATCGACCACGATGACCTCGAAGTCCTGAAATGACTGCGCCAGCACCGATCGCAGGGTCGCGGCGATGAGATGCGCCCTGTTGAAGAGCGGAATGACGACGCTGACCTTCGGCGTGCTCGTCTCCATGGCCTATTTGTCCAGAACGATCCGCGGGCCGGTGCCGGCCTCTCGCTTTCGGTGCAGGAACGCGACCTGGATGGCGATGAGCATGATGACCCAGACCTGTCGGTCGCGGTTCATGATGTGGGTTTCGAGAAGATTGTAGACGACGGCGAAGAGCCAGATGCCGAAATAAAGGCCGTTGATCTTCCGCCAGTACGGATCGGCCATGACGAAGGAGTAGAACGGCACGATGACGAACATGATGACCGTCAGCACGAGCCCGGGGACACCGGTTGTCACCAGCATTTCGAGGTAGCCATTGTGCGAATGCGCGATGCCGAAGAGCCACGGCATGTCGCCACCGATGCGCAGGATCGGCGAGTCCTGGCCGATCAGCCAGAACGAGCCGAAGCCGGCGCCTGTCATCGGATATTCCTCGACATAACGCAGCACGATGTCCCAGATAGCGACACGGCCGGTGAACGAGGCGGGATCGTCGAAGATCTGCGCAAGCAGCGGCGTGAAGACCATGGCAAACACGGCCAGGCCCGCCACGAAGAGGAAGATGCTCGCGAACATCAGGAACTTCTGCCGCTCGGTGCGGAAAGCGTGGTTGTACATGATGCCGGCAAACAGGCAGGGCACGACGATGCCGAGTGAGGTCTTGCCGCGCGTTCCCAGGAGAAAGATAACGGAGAGGACCAGAAGCACGGCTGATTTCCAGCTGCGCGCGAGAAAGGCGTGGTAGCCGAACACGATGGCCGACAGCGCCGTCACCGCCGAAGCGATGTTCTTGTGTGGCATGAGCCCGTGCCATGCCCCGACAAGGGCTGTGTCTAGTTCCCGCTCGGAATGAATGGCATAGCCTGGCAGGAGAACGACCGAAAGCATGTTTGCGACGACGAAGAAGGCGAGGATCCGATAGAGCAAATGCGTGACCCGGAGCGGTCCGAGCGCCGAGACGATGGTGATGGTCGCGAAGATGATGATCGTGGCGAGAATGGCGCGCCGCAGCGAAATATCCGGGACGATAGCCCAGGAAACGCTGCAGAAACACCAGAAGACGACGATGAAGACGGAGATGGGAACAGGTGAGACGACATTGCTCAGCCCGTGTCGCGCCGCGATGAGAAAGAGCAGGATGGCGATGCCGATATAGAAGATCTGTCGGTTGGCATCGCCTTCGCCGCTATCGAGCACGAGGCTTGTCATGTCGCTGACGCCGGAATTGACCGCAATCAGCGTTCCGTCGGTAAAGACGTAGGCGAGAAAGGTGCACAGCATCAGTTCGAGGAAGCGCCGGAGCCAGAGGGGCTCCTTCGACAGCACGGCGCCTGCGAAAACCGACGCCGTGTGGGCCGGGACGTTACTGATACTCATGCACCCTGCCTCCGTAGAAACCATAGAATTTACCGACCGCACGCGCCGCTGAGAACAATCCGTCGGCGCGGCGCTTGCCGCTCAGCGCCCGCAACGGCAGTAGCGACAGGCTGGCCACGAGACCGAGGACGGCCTTGGCCACCGTGCGCAGGCGATGAAGCCGGCCGGTGCCGTGGCGCAGCTGGACGCGGGCATCCGTCGAACCGATGCGCAAACCCCGCCGCAGAAGCCACCGTGCCCGTGTGCGCTCGCGCGGCACGCTTTCGAAGATCAGCGCGCCGGGTGCCCAGGCAAAGCGTTTGCCCTGCGCCTTCAGCCGCGTGAAAAGCTCGACATCCTCGCCGCCGGTGACGTTAAAGGCGAGGTCGAACCAGGGCGGTCCGGCGGTCTCGACACAGTCGCGCGTGAGGAGCACGTTGTTGCTCGCCCAGATGATCGGGCAGGGACCCTCCGCCCGGGCTTCGGGCTGGAACAGGCGCGCGCGGCGCACCCAGCTCCCGCCGGCGCCGTCGAAGATGGAGGCAACGGGTGCCCCGACGATGTCCGTTCCGGTCGCCTGCTGAACGCGCAGAAGCTCGCCGAGCCACGGCGCGTCCGGCCATTCGTCGTCATCGATCATCGCGATATGCGTGAAGGCATGATGCTGAAGGGCATGCGCGAACAGCGTGTTGCGGACGTTCGCCAATCCCTTGGCCGAAACCGTGATCGCCTCCAGCGGGAAGCGATAGGCGCGGTCGGCAAGCGCGGCCACGACCTCTTCGCCCTGCCGCCCCTCGGGGTCGTTGTCAGCCACAAGCACAGTGACCGGCAGGGCGACGTCCAGCTCCGCGATCCGCGACAGCAGACGTTCCAGCTCGGCGGGACGCCGGTAGGTCGGTATGGCGACGAGAACCGTGGTCCTCATGCGTCGCTACCGAATGTCACGCAAAGGTCTTCCATGTCCAGGCGCAAATTCCGTCGACAAAGCAAATTTCATCTGTATCTAATTGAGTGACACGATACACTGAGGGAGGCAAGCGGCAAACAAACGCGGCCGCGACTTCCTCTGCACTGGAGAGGCTTATGCTTTTGGATCAGGACGTTTCGAAGGGAACGTTACGGCGTCCGGAGCAGGGCGTTGCCCGGCACGGACCGGGTGCTTATCGCGCTGATATCGATGGGCTGCGCGCCATCGCGGTTCTCGTCGTCCTGCTGTTCCACACTGGTGTTAGCCCGCTGCGAGGAGGCTTCGTCGGCGTCGATGTCTTCTTCGTCATTTCGGGTTATTTGATCACCAAGGCGGTCTGGCAGGAGCTCCAGCAAGGACGCTTCTCGCTTCTTAGTTTTTACGAGCGCCGCACGCGCCGAATCTTCCCGGCTTTGGTCGTCACGGTCGCGGTCACTCTTGTCTTTGCGCCGCTGGTTCTGTTTCCCAGCGAGCGGACGACGGCGGTCTGGACGGGGCTGGCCGCCCTTACTTCCGTATCGAACCTCTATCTCGCTGTGGAGACGCTTGGGAAGTCCGGTTATTTCGCTGCCGACGCCTATAGCCAGCCGCTCGTGCACACCTGGTCGCTCGGGGTTGAGGAGCAATTCTACCTCGTTTTTCCGTTCATTCTCCTCGCGGTGTCCGGTTTGGGACGTCGGCGCGCCGGAGCCGTCGTGGCGGCGATCGCTTTGGCGAGCTTCCTGTTCGGCATCTGGCTGACCGGCGCCAACCGCGATCTCGCCTATTATGTTCCCCTGTCGCGCGCTTGGGAGTTGGTCGCAGGCGGGCTGCTTGTCTTCCTGTCGCTGCCGCGCCTGCCGGCCCGCATCCGGGATGGTCTTGCACTTCTAGCACTCGCCTTGATCCTCGGCAGCGCCTATCGGTTCCATGGCGGCATGTTCTTTCCCGGCGTCCTCGCGGTCGCGCCCGTTGCCGGTGCCGTGCTCCTGATCGCGATCGGCAGCACCGGCGGCTCCCGCGTCACGCGTTTTCTGACGCTGCCGCCTTTTACCGGTATCGGAAAGATCTCGTATTCGCTCTACCTGTGGCACTGGCCGATCTTCGTCGGCGTTGCGCTGACCACCGCACGGGCGCCGACGGAATTGGAAGCCGTCGGCCTTGTCCTGGCAAGTCTCGTTGCCGCCTATCTTTCCTGGCGTTTTGTGGAACAGCCTTTCCGGCAACGCCGGATCGGCCGAACGGCTGGGTCGTTGTGGCGGCAGGCCGGTGCGGCCTGGTGTGCGTGCGGGCTTCTCGGTCTCGCGATCTGGCATGTCGCGGCGGCGCCGCCGCAGACGGAAAGCGACCGCCTTGCTGCCTATCTCACCTATGACGATCGGGACGTGTACCGGCGGGGGACCTGCTTTCTCATCGGCTACCAGCAGACCGTGGCGGACTTCGCCACCGCCGACTGCCTGTCGCCCTCTGGGGTCAAGCCGAATATCCTCATCATGGGCGACAGCCACGCTGCGCATCTGCATCATGGCTTCGAGGCGGCCTTGCCACAGGCGCATGTCATGCTGGCAGCATCCAGCGGATGCAAGCCGCTGTTCGGGGCGGGCGGCGATCCGGAATGCGTCGGCCTGATGCAGCGCATGTTCGAGCGCTTTCTACCCGAAAATAGGCCCGACATCTTGATCCTCTCGGCACGCTGGGCCGACTACGACCTCCCGCTGGTGGCCGAAACGCTTCGGGAGCTGAAAGACAGGGCGGGCACCGTCGTCGTCTCCGGCCCGATCGTGGAGTACCAGCGGCCTCTGGCGCGTCTGCTCGCACAGGTCGCGGGCGGGCGCAGCGACGCGCTTCTGGTGGGGAGCAGAGAGACCGAGCAGGAGAAGTTGGACCATCAACTGCAGGCTTTGGTCGAGGCCGCTGGCGCCATCTACCTCTCGCCCTATCGGCTTCTCTGCCCGAACCCGGAGACGGCCTGCAGGACGATGGTTGGCAATGTGCCTCTGCAATGGGACTACGGCCATCTGACCGCGGAGGGCTCCCGAGCTCTTGCCGAAGCCATCATCGGCACCGGTGCTATCCCCGGAGCACGAGCATGGCAGGAAGCGGCACCTTGACGTGTCGATCGCGGGGAAAACCCGGGTGGAAAAATCGTCAATTTTCGAGACATAAGACGAAATTGGCGAGATTTTTCAAGGAAGCCTCTGCACGAACCTCTATCGGCATCTCCCCGCGCGAGTTCGCCGGCCGATAGTGTCGGCTAGCGAGCGACGTAGTGGCGGACATACGAAACGGATGCAAACGACCGGGAAGATCGCAGCGGAAGCGACCGGGCGGAACGCGGGAGGACAGGACTTTGGACAAGGGAAACGGCGGTATGTGGACCATCGACAGACGACAGTTTCTCGCAGCTGCCGGCCTTGCGGCAGTGATCGGCGCCATCGGTCCCCGTTCGGCATCGGGTTCGTCGGCTGCGAGTCTATCCAACATCGCCAACCGGGGGCAGGTTCCGAACGCTATGGGCGGCGCCAAGGGCGTGAAGACCCGCATGAAGATCGCGACGCGCTTCGTCGTCGGCGCCGGCGGCGCCCTGTCGATCGCGCCCGTCTTCTCCAATTTCAGCATCGTCAATGCCGGGAACCGGGAGGTCGATGGGGATGTCGCCTACAGGCTCGTCAAGGTGTCGGCATCCACCCAAGGGCGAACGGTGCCGTTCGTCTTCGACGGACAACGGTCGCGGAGCGTACCGGCAGGCGCCGTCGCGGTGCTGCCGGACCCGCTCTCGGCCGAGGCGTTCGGGCTTGACGTCTTTCCGCCGGGTACGGTCGTGCATATCCGAATGCTGATCGATCTGGAAGCCGAAGGCCTCGTCGCGGTACAGGGCAATTCTGCGTACCTCCCCGGCGAAAGCCAGCTGCTGTTCGACCCGCGCCAGGGCGGCGACGATATCGACGGCACCGGCTGGGAGATCCCGGAGGGCGCCGATCTCTGGGTGCCGGCGCCGTGCCCGGTCATGCTGGTCGGTACACCGGCGCAGCCCGTCACCTCCGTCGCCGGCATCGGCGACAGCATCCTCGACGGGGCGGTCGATATGGCCGGCGACGGCGAGGCGGGCGGCGGCTGGGGACGGCGGGCCGCATTCGCCGCGGGGCTTCCCTATCTCTCGGTGACGCGGACCGGCGACAAGGCGCAGTTCGTCAGCGCCATGTCGCAGAAATCGCTGGACCTCGTCCGGCGGGCCGGTGCCACGGCCGCCATTCTGGCGCTTGGAACCAACGACATTCGCGACGGTCGCACGGCCGATCAGGTCTCGGGCGACCTCGAGACGATCCGGAGCGCCCTGCGCGCAGCCGGTGTCCGCCATATCGCACAGGCACCCGTTCTGTCCGAAACGCTGTCTCCGGATGCCAATACGACCATCGAAGGCCAGAAGAGCCAGCAAGGCTTCGGCCCGCAGAGTGTCGCCTCCGCCGTCAACGAAACCATGGCGGCCGCAGCTGGCGTGAAGGTTGCCGGGCAGGAGGAGCCGGACGACATCATCGATATCGTGGCAGCCGTGCAGACGGATCACAGATGGCATGTGCCTCTCTTCGAGACCGAGCTTGCGGCGCCGGTGGCGGCCTGGAGCGGCGCGCTCGTGCTGCGCGATGCGCCTCTGCCGGGCGATCATCTGGTCTTCCTGCCGGTTGCGCCCGCTGGTGCCGGCGATGGTGCGGAGCTGAACTGGCCGCATGTGACGACCGTTTCGGCGACACGTCCCGTCACCGCCGTCCTGAATGGCGGCCCGGGCGCCGCCCACGACGCCGGCACGCCGGTTCGCGCAACGCTTTCGGCAGACGGCATCCATCCGCAGGCGGCGGGGCATGGTGCCATGGCCGCAGCCGCATTGCCGGCGCTCCGGCGCATGGCGGCCAATGCTGTGGAATCGTCGGGGCGGACGGGGATCGAGATCGATTTCGTCGACGATATCGCGCGCCTCGACGGCGCGCGTGTGGCGCTCGCCACACTGCTGTCCTGCAAACGGGACGCGCCGGGTTTCGCACAGGGCAGTGCCGGCTGGCACACCGTTGCCGCCCAACACGCAAGGCGAGCCGATGGCGGCGGGCTGCTGGTCGAACCTGCGGCACGCAACCTGATCCGCAACAGCACCGCAGCCGATGTTTCGCGGGCCGGTCTGCCCCGGCACTGGAGCATTCTGGGCGGCGAAGGGCTGACGCTGTCGGTCCTGCGCACGGGCACGGAAGCCGGCGTGTCCTTCATCGATCTGGTCTGGGAGGGTGTGCCCGAGACGGATGCCATCACGCTGTTCTTCGAGGAAGCTGGCGCGATCGCCGTGCCGCAGGCGGCCGAGCCGGGCGCCTGGACGCTGTCCTGCTTCCTCGCGCGGATCGGTGCCGGAGATGCAGCGCAACTGCGGCTCGGGCTGACCGAACTGGCGTCGTCCGGGGAGCCGCTGGCGCGTCATTCGAGCGATGTCGCGGCCGGACGCCGTCTCTTGCGACAGGCCTGCACGGCGGTCGTCTCGACGCCGTTGACGACGAACCTGCGCCCGTCTCTCTCCATTCCCTGCGCGGTGGGCCAAACGACCCGCTTCGCCTTCCGGATCGGTCTGCCGCAGCTTGAACAGGGGCCCGCGGCGTCTTCCATCATCCCCACCACCGGACATGCGGCTGCGCGGGAGGCGGACACGGTGGTGATCGCGCTTCCTCCGGGGCGCCACGACCTTTCTCTGGCCTATGAGGACGGAAGCACGCAGGACGTCTTCGGCGTTCGTGGTCCCTACACGCTGCCGCCCGACGCGGAGAACCGGCGCCTCGTGCGCCTCGCTGCGCGGCCGGGCTAGGTCTGCCAGGTCCGGATCCGGCGCGCGGGTCTCAATTCCATGGATAGCGGATTTTACGACGGAGGAGCGAAGACGCTTCCCCGGTGGATATTCTTGACGCTTCTTCATTCACCGTTCGGCTGCCATTCCGTCGAGGTCGGCTCATCTGGACACATCGAGGAGACAGAACATGCATCAGATTTCTCTTGGCCTGAACCTCGACCGGGGCGGCACATCCGCTTTCTCGGGGAGAATGGCCCTGACAGCGAAGAACGGTGCCATCCTGACGGATTCGGCGAGCCGCAGGCTGATGGGCCGTGCTGCCCGACCGTCCGCCGCAGGCATCGCTCCCACCACAACCGCGCAGAACGACCTCACCCGAAAGGATGCCTGATGACCTACTTCGCGACCTATCTCGGCAATGTCGCATCGACGGAGAAGACGGAGGTGGAGGATGCGCTCCGCCACAGCGTCTTCGGCGACGCGCCCTTTATCGCCAAGCCCTCCGGCCACGGCCGCGGTGGCGTCATGGACGCCAGATATGACGATGCGACCGGCTACATCTTCCACCTGTGCGCCGGTCCCAACTCCGGCGCTCTGGCCGGCGCGATCGGCATCGGCACGGACGAGGGCGCGGGCGGCGGCCTGCTGATCAGCCACAAGAATGCGAGCTGGGGCCTCAACATCGTCAACAATCCGGGTGCGGGCCTCGGCGCCTATATCAGCGGCTTTGCCATCAATCCCGCGCTGCAGGTGGACCTTTATGCCGGCGCCGGCGGCGTCAAGTTGCAGGCCAGGACCGGCGCCGGTTTCAAGGACGGCGTGTCGAACGCCGGCTCCACCACCTTCACCTCGGCCACGGCCGCGTTCACGGCGGCCGATGTCGGCCAGGCGATCGCGCAGCTGACCTCCGTCGGGGCATCGAGCCCGTTCGGCAGCATTCCCTCGGGCACGACGATCAGCGCCGTCGTGAACAGCCAGACGGTGACCCTGTCGCAGGCGGCCGGCGCCTCGGGCACCGGCATCCGCTTCCGGGTGGGCGGGCGCGCCGTGCCGGCCAGCCAGCCGATGCTCAGCCTGTTCGACGCCGATGGCACGACGCTGCGCGGGTCGATCCAGTACGGGTTCTTCGACTGGCGCACGCCGGTGAAAGTCACGGGCAATGCGAGCGGCACCGTGGCGCTGACGGCGAAGGGGACATCCGGACAGACGGCGGATATTCTCGCCATCCTCAACAGCGCCGACGCGCAGCTCTTCCGCGTGCAGGCGAGCGGGCGGATCACGGCGGCCTATTCCAGCGTCTTCTCCAATGCCGGCAAGACCGACCAGCCGGCCATACAGCTGTCGGGCTATGCCGCAATGCTGCCGGTGGCGCAGTTCAGCCAGGAGACGGCATCGGGCACCGGTGACTTTTTCCAGATGCTGAATTTTGCCGATCAGGTCGTCAGCCGCGTCAACTACGGCGGCTATGTCATGACGCGGAAGACCTCGGCACCGGCGGCGGGCGACCTCGTCAATGCGGAGCTGACCTTCTGGTACGACGAGGCCAATGCGAAGTTCAAGATCACCGCGAAGACCGCAGCCGGCGCCCTGGTGTCGGGCGACGTGGCGCTGGCCTGAGGAGAGACCGATGCAGGGACAGGGTTTGATGATCGTGATCGATGCGCTGGGGATCGAACTGGATGCGCTGAAGCGCGAGGTTCTGCGGCTGCGCGCGGAACTCGCCGAGCGCGAGCGACAGCATTTGGAGACGCTGCGAACCGCCGATGAAGGTGAGGGCTGATGGCGCCGGGCGTGGCGCACGCGTTTTCGGCCTGTGCTATGTTTGGCCGGATGAGGACGATTATGATGAACGCGACATTGCAGGACATCATTGTAGCCTACGCATCTGAGCGAGGCAAACTAAGCTTTTCGAGTGAACGACATCAAGCTAGGAACATTCATGTTTTCTTATGGAGATCTGAATGAAAAGCAGAGGGTGGGTTCTTGCGTCGCTGGTCGTGATCGCCCTCGCAACTGGTAGCGTCAGGAGAGAGCTTTCTGAGTGTGTAGTTTCAGAAACCGCCAGCGTCGCTAGAGATAACCCGGAATGGTATCGTAAAGCCGTCGCCTTAGAACACCGTTCTGCAGGTGCTAGGTATGTCATGATCGGAGATTCTCTTACAGAACGGCTTCCACGTGAGATCGCGGCAGAAATCTTTAACCGAAAACAGCCTCTTAACGCCGGCATTGGTGGCGATACGCTCGCCAATCTTAATTGGCGAATCTCGCGCCTCGACATCCGAAGGGCACGAGTTGTAACCTTCCTCGGTGGCGTAAATGACATAGCCCAGCACGCCGCGTCGCCGGAGTACACTGCGCGTGGCATTGGTTCCGCAGTTCGTAAGCTTCGGGAGTCTGCACCCGAAGCTCAAATCTTTCTGATAGCGTTGTTACCAACCGGCCTCGAAGCAAGCTCAGTCACAGAGAAAATCCGGCAAACGAATGATAGCTTGCGTAGATGCCAATGGGATAACCATGTCCACTTTCTTGATCTCAGTGACTATCTAACTGCTGGACCGTCGCCGGTTCCGCAGATTCTCATGCCTGACAAGATCCACCTTAGCCGTGAAGGCTATTTGAGGATCCTGCCGGCTTTGAAGAGGGCATTGTCGTCCTACTTGTGAATTACGACGTCGGCCCAGACTATGCCGCTTTAGCCACACGATTGCGCATCCAGGCGAGAGCAGGACGTTCGATGATCAAGTAGCAAATGTATCCGATGCCGATACTAACTAGTGCCGCGATGACTGGAATGAGCTGGAGAGAAAACGGTATCGAGCTTGGAGCGATTTTCGTGATGATGCGGTAGATAACCGACAAAAACATTCCGTGTACAAGGTAGATCGAAAATGTTGCTGCGCCTATAGCTAATATCCATGCGGGTACGGAGAGGCGCTTTTTATACTCAAGCGAAACCATCCCGGAGAGTAAAAGCGCAAAGGGGACCCCGTAGAAAAGAGGGTTTCTCGGAAGTGTGCCAGCATGATTATGATAGGCAACAAAGGCCAGTGAGAAAACACCTATGATGAGTAAGCCGGCTGCTGTCTTGACGCCGGTCCGACGAAAGGTGGCGGCTATTGCCATACCGAAGAAGAATTCGAGATTAATTAGATCTGTGACCACAGTCATGAACGTTGGCTGATCTGGTCCGGTGTATTTACTGCTCAGGACAATGCTCAGACCCCAAACTGTCAGAGCCATGATACCAAACGAGCGATGCAGAATGAGAAGCGAAAAAATAGCGTAGAATGCAACCTCGTGAAATAGAGTCCACGCAACCCAAAGAGGTGGGTTCTCTGAGGATAGCCTGATCAGACTATAAGCTGAAAGGAGGTCGATAGGAGATTTCGCAATTGCCGCGGTCGCCAACCCGGCGGCTGCCATAAAAAGAAATACCGTTGTCCAAAACCAGTATACTGGATAGATGCGAACGAAACGACGGATAACGTATGTCTTCAGACGTTCAGGATGGCCAAAATCTTTCTGATGGGTCGCAAAAATGATAAATCCGCTAATTATAAAGAATAAATCGACGCCATGCTTGCCGATTTCTCCCCATCCGCTCCATGGTACCGCATTTCCGTATTTGGGTAATGCATACATTGATCCGGCATGATAGAAAACTACAGCTGCTGCAGCTATAGCTCTTCCTACTTCAATCATCTTTGAATTGAATCTAGTTAAATCGCTACTTAGTGAAACCATTTGCAATCCCCATATTCTGCGGTCGGATCACTGATAATCCGCAGCTAAAAAAAGGCAACATCTAATAGTAGTAATGCATAAATCAGTTGATTGGCCAAAATTTAGCTGCCCCTAAGTTCTGGTTCACTTCGCGCCGTAATGGGGTTCCCCATAAAACGGCCAGGATCCGATTTCAGCCGCTCTTGCCACGAAATCCTGCTAGCTGGCCGCCTTTTGGAAGGCGCGCAAAGCGTATTTCGTATAGGGAAAAAATCTGTGTGGCACGCGGGGGTATTGGAGCGAGACAGCTTTTTCAAACGGATTTCACACGGAGTATGAAGTCCGTTTGGAGCCTTTTGACGAGGCACTTGGAAGAGTAGCATTACGAGTTTCCGTGTCACACTTTCGAAAATTCGCTTCCGTTTCCACCGGCTGCGCGCGGAAGTGGAGCACCTGAAGTGCAATCGCTGCATCGCCGGCGAGAGCGATGACAACATGGCGGTGCCTGGTCCGTAACGTCAGGAGCGGCCCGAAACGACGACGCCAAAGGCCGCGCATTTTGCATGCGCGGCCTTTGCGGGTCGGGGTGCAGGAGCAGCGGAGGATTACATGATGGAGCCATCGGCCGGCAGCGAATAGACCTTGATGTAGTCGATGTTGAACTGCGATCCGTCCGCAAAGTCCTTGTCCGACGGGGTGCCTGCCCAGCCGCCGACGGACTGGTTGACCAGCAGGTACATGTCGGAATGCATGTCGTCCGGTGTCTTCGTGCTGGCGACCTTGGTCCCATCGAAGGTCCAGGTCAGCGTGTCCTTTGTCCACAGAAGGCCATAGGTGTGGAAGCCTTCGGTGCTCTGGGTATGCACCTGGGTGGAGACTTTCGTGTGGCTGCCCGTTTCCTGGGTATGCGCGGTCGCGAAGTAGCTGTTGGTACCGCCGATCGCTTCGAAGACGTCGAGTTCGGGCGGCCAGGTGCCATCCTTCGGGAGCAGCCAGAAGGCAGGCCATGCGCCCACGTCGTCCGGCAGGTCGGCGCGGATCTCGAAGTAGCCGTATGTCTGGGCAAAGCTCGAATGCGTAGTCAGCACGCCGGAGGTGTAGTCGTAGCCGATGGTCTTCAGAAGATCCGGCGGCGTTTCCGCGGCCGTGATCGTCAGCACGCCATCCTTGATCGAGAACGGGTTGACGCTTGAGGTCGGGGCGTAGGAGGGGTTGATATACCACTGCTGCTCGCCGGCGCCGAGGGACGAACCCTTGTCGCTGGCATACCAGAACTTCGTGTCCCAGGTGCCGCCGTCCTTGCCGGTGTTGAGGCTGAGCTTGTTGAAGTCATCGCTGAAGGTCAGCTTCATGCCGGCTTTGGAGATGTTCAGGTCGAACTGGTCGGCCTTCAGGCTGCCGACCTTCGTATTGGAAAGCGTCACCGATGCGTTGTCGGTGATCTTGATGACGGTGTCGTTGCCGACCTGCTTGGCGTTCTTCAGGACGTCCGCGAAGGACTTGAAGGTGTAGTAGGCGATGCGCACGGTATCGGTCGCGCCAAGGTCCGTGATCGTGTCGTGGCCGCCGCCGCCGGTGATGATGAACGTGTCGTCGCCGGCGCCGCCTGTCAGGACGTCGTTGCCAAGGGCGCCCCAGAGCGTCTGCTTGCCGGCGCCGCCTGTGATGATGTTGTCGAGGCTATTGCCGAACGCGAAGGTATCGTTGCCGCTGACGATCAGGTTTTCGAGATTCGGGTTGGTCAGCTGGTAGCTGAACCATGTGCTGACCGTGTCCGTTCCCTGTCCTGCAGCCTCATAGACCAGGTTGTCGGGGGATGCGAGATAGTAGATGTCATCGCCGGCGCCGCCCATCAGGGTGGCTTTCAAGCCCGCCTTTCCCCAGATCGAGTCGTCCTTGGCCGTACCCGAAAACCATCCGCCGTTCTTGTTGAAGAACGTGTTGGCTTCCGTCACGGCGGACCATGCATTGGAGTCGTTGCTGTAGTACAACGTCTTGCCAGCAGCATTCTTGATCGATTTTGCCATTGTCATCTCCAAAATCCGAGGAAGAAGGCCTGCGCGGCAGTCGATTGCCAGCAGGTGATGCAGCAAAACCTAATTGTCCCAAATGAAGATAAGTCGTTTACGATCGTTCAAATTTTACGCATCGGCGAATTCGCCGGCGCACGCTGGAAATGGTGGTGAAGGAAGGCTGAACCTGTATCGATCCGGCACGGCTGTGCCGGAAAGCCACAACAGGCGGCCTCAGCCGCGGTTGCGGAACAGCACGCTGGGGACGAGACGGGCAGCGGGGCGCTCGAAGAGATGGAGCGACAGGAAGGCGGTGACCGTCGAGACGGCGAGGACGACGATCCCGGCAAAAAGTCCGTGACCGAGCAGCTTGGCGACGAGCGCGATGACCAGACCGTGCAACAGATAGAAGGAATAGGAGGCGTCCCCGAGGCGGGCAAGCGGGCGGGTTGCCCGGGGCCAGGCACCGGCTTCCTCCATGCCGAGGCAGCCAAGCACGAGGAGGGCGGCACCCCCGCCCCAGACGACGAACCGCCAGCCCTCGTTGTCGGGCGTCACCTGCGATACGGCGGCGAGGGCCAACCAGAGGATGCCGCCCGCGATGATCGCAAGCGCCAGGGCGCGGTTCGGCGGCCGTGGCAGGATGGCGATCAGCATGCCGAAGACAAATTCCGCCAGCAGCGGGGAGGTCCAGGTGATCGGCGCGGCCTGCGCGGGGTCGAGCAGCAGGCCGGTGACGATCAGGAGGAGAATGGTGCCAATGGCGGCCGGTACCGGCCGTGCCGTCAACAGGCACAGCATGAACACTGCATAGAAGAAGATCTCGAGATTGAGCGTCCATCCGACCTTGACCAGCGGCCAGATGACGCCGTCGATATCGCGGTAGGGAAGGAAGAACAGCGACATGAGGAGGCGGGGGATGTCGAAGGTGAAGTTGGCGAAGAGGCCGGGCTTCAGCGCCAGCGCGCACATGAAGAGCGTCACCGCCCAGTAGAGCGGCACGATTCGCGCCACGCGGCGCATGGCGAAGGTCGAGGGCGTTTCCCGTGCGCCGATGGTCGCCATGATGAAGCCGGAGATGACGAAGAAGATATCGACGCCCGCAGCCCCGATCGCCACCTGCTGCGGATAGAGGTGCACGAGCGCCACCATCAGCACCGCGACGGCGCGCAGGCACTGGATGGACTGATAGGAGGCGACCTTGGACATGGCGATATTTCCGCGGGAGAGGGCTCTGGCATGCTTGGTGCAGCCGGGCAGGGGGATGGGGACACAGCGCATGTGCGCCGCGACGGCGCAAGGTCATGAGCCCGGCCCGAGCCGGACGCCGATCAGGCGCCCTTGATGACCTGGGTGGCGATCAGCCCCTCCTTGCCGCCCGGCATCCGCTCGATCGGCGATCCCTCGCGCAGGCTGCGATAGATGTCGTGGTCGTAGCGGATGGGAAAGGCGCGCCAGGAGGCGATGGTGCCGTGCCGTGCCAGCGTCTCGCGCAGGGCGTCTTCCCAGATCTCGATCGGCTCGGTCGGGCGCGCCTTGTGGTTCACCTCGACGATGATGAGAAACGAACCGCCGACCTTGAGCACGCGGAAGATCTCGTCGATCGCGGTGTCGAGGTGATCCACGTGGTCGAGCGAATTGAAGGAGCAGACGACATCCCGCGAACCTGTGGCGAACGGGATCTTCTCGACGGGTGCACAGACGTAGTCCATCTTGTGCTTGTCGATGCCGAGCGTGCGGTACTGCTCGACGAGTGGATCGAGACCGGTGCGCGTGCCCGCCATGTCGGCCCATTCGAGGCTTCCCGCGGGGCCGCAGCCGACGTCGAGCAGCGTCTTGCCCGTGTACCAATCCTTCTCCAGCGAGAAGAACGTCGTGTAGAAATATTCGTAGTGATCGTTGTCGAGCTTGCGCTCTTCCCCGTAGAGGCCCTTCCAGAACCGCATCTCCGAATATCCCTTGAACCAGAGAAGGAGAGGCGCGGGAATGATCGGCCGGACGGCGCGAAAGATCGGCTTGGCGACGCGTTTGATGGTCGGATGCATGGAAACTCCGGGAAGACAGGATCGACAAGCCATCAGGCTATCCTTATTTTGAAGAGTTTACATTAGGGATTACGGTCATATCTTCAGACATCGTTAACCTCGCCCGCGGGCGCGCTTGGGAGAGCTCCGTCAGCGTCCGGATGCCCCTTCGCGAACGGTCGGCCCTGTCGGCGGGGCTCTTCCCAAAGCGGCGCTCGCGTCTTACATCAGCGCGGGTACGCACGACCGGCCGCCCGGCGTGGGCGCCGCGTCCGCTCACACCCGCCACACCTCCTGCTTTCTGGACCGTTTCCCATGCAATGGACCGATGAGGCGATCATTCTCGGCATTCGGCGACATGGGGAAACCTCCGTCGTCGCCGAAGTCATGACACGCGCCCGCGGCCGCCATCTCGGCCTCGTGCGCGGCGGGCGGTCGCGCGCGCTCCAGCCGGTGCTGCAGCCGGGCAACGCGGTCGAAGTCACCTGGCGGGCGCGGCTCGACGAGCATCTCGGCGAATTCCGTATGGAGCCGGTGGAGCTGCGTGCCGCGCGCCTGATGGAGACGGCGACGGCCGTTTATGGCGTGCAGGCCATGGCGGCGCTTCTGCGGCTGTTGCCCGAGCGCGACCCGCATCCGCATCTCTATACGTCGCTGTCCGTCATCCTCGACCATCTGCACGATCCGAAGGATGCCGGCGAACTCTTCGTGCGGTTCGAGATCGCAGTGCTTGAGGATCTCGGTTTCGGCCTCGATCTCGCGCGCTGCGCCGCCACCGGTGCGCGCGAGGATTTGGCTTTCATCTCGCCGAAATCCGGCCGCGCCGTCAGCCGCACGGCCGGCCTGCCCTATGCCGACCGCATGTTCGCGCTGCCGCCCTTCCTGGCGCTGGAGGGCAGGGCGGCCGACCGGCAAAGCCTCGAAGACGCATTGCGCATGACGGGCTATTTCCTCCATCGCCATGTCTACGAGCCACGCGGCATCGAAATCTCGGCCGCGAGAAACGGCTTCGTCCAGGCGGCCATGAAGGCGCTCGGCACCGCGCCGGCCGCAGCCGATGCGGCCTCGACCGGGGAAAAGACCATCGACATCCTGCTCCCTTGAGGAGAATCACGCGGTTTCGTCTTGGTTTCCGCTGCAATGACGATAAGTTGCCGTCTTTCTGATCGCCTTTGCCGGTTTCGGCCGCAGGGGTCTGCATGACGGGTGCCCATGACCGACCTTCTTGTTCTCGCCGCTTTCATCTTCTCGTTCCTGGCCTTTGCCCGCACCCGGCAGGCAAACGAGCGGTTCACGCGCGACATCGCCTTCCTCCAGTCGGAAATCGCCCGCCTGTCCGCTGCCCGCCTTCCCACCGACAGCCCGTCCGGAACGCTCGTCACGGAGCCTGCGACGGATGTCGCGGCGATCGAGATGCAGACGACCGACGCGCAGGAGGATGAGCGATCGGCAGCCGTCGCCGAGCCGCAAGCGATCGACGCGGAACTGGCTTCCGTGCCTCCGGAGGAAGCGGAGCCGCAGAAACCGCGCGAATCGCTGGAAAGCTGGCTCGGTGCCCGTTGGGCGGTCTGGGTCGGCGGGATTGCCCTGGCTCTCGGCGGTATCTTTCTGGTCAAGGTGTCGATCGATGCGGGGCTGCTCAGCCCCGCCGTACGGTTGGTGCTGGCGGCGCTGTTCGGCGCGGCCCTCATGGTCGGCGGCGAGATGATCCGCAGGCGTGGTCCTGCGGACGGCGGACAGCGGTTCGCCAATGCCATGATCCCCGGCATTCTGACCGCGGCCGGCGCGGTGACGCTGCTCGGCGCGATCTTCGCGGCACATGCGGTCTACGCCTTCATCGGTCCGACGACGGCCTTCGTTCTCATGGGACTGGTGTCGCTTCTCGTCCTCGGCCTGTCGCTGCGGCATGGACAGGCGCTGGCCGGCCTCGGCCTCGTCGCGTCGCTCGTCACGCCGCTCCTGATCGATGCCGACGATCCCTCGCCGTGGAGCCTGTTCGCCTTCCTGTCGCTCGTCTGGCTGGCCGCGATGGCAACGGCGCGGATCGGCCGCTGGCGGATCGTGCCGGCCTTCGCCAATATTGGCCTTGCCCTCTGGGGCACCGTCTACCTGATTGCGGAAGACCCGGCTGTTACCCTGCCGGTCTCCCTCTCTCTGCTCGTCCTCATCGCCGGCCACGCCTATGTCTGGCCGGCCGGTGCCGACGACGCGGACCCGAAGATGATCGAGGACGTAGCGGAGGCACGTCCTCTTGCCGAGGATGCGGCGGCGGAGGCCGGGGATGCCGTGGCGACACCGGCGGCGGTGCCGGCATCGCGCGGCGCGGCGCATTGGCGCCGCCTGCTGCTGCCGCGCCATGCCCCCATCATTCTCACCGGCGCCTTTGCCGTGCTGATGACCGGGCTGTCGCTCATCGGTCCGCTGACGGAGACCGATGGCAATCCGACCTATGAATTCCTGGCCGTTACCGCCGCGCTGGGCCTCCTCGGCGCCGTGCGGGTGCGGGCGGTCACGGCTGCGCTGACGGCCGGACTCCTTGCCATTCTCGGCGTCTCGACGCTGGCGACGCTTCCGATGCTGCTGGAGCTTTCCAGCATCGGCGTCGTTGCTGAACGGTCGTTCGCGACCTCGCCGGTTGCGGCCTTGAGCCTTGCGGCGATCTTTATCGCGCTCTGCGCCTTCGCCCTCCATCGCCATAGCAACAGGCACCGGTTCGTCATTCTCTGGTCCGGTCTTGCCGCCGTCACCTCGGTCGCCTGCATCGGGCTCTCCTTCCTCATCCTCGGCACCTATGCCTTCGATCCGCTGCACGGCATCGCCGCGACGGTTGCCGCCCTTGCATTTCTCGCGCTTGCGGACATCTCCGTCCGCCGCGACGCGTCCTTCCCGATCGTCGCCCAGGGCCTGCTGCTGGCCGGCGCGCTCGGCCTGCTGGTCATTGCCGCACACGCGCTGTCGGATGGGCTCTGGACGGTGCTCGCCATGGCCGTCTTCGCGGTCGCCTTCGTTGCAGCCACGCGGGTGCGCAACTGGGCGGCGCTGCCCTGGGTCGGGGCGCTCGGTTTCGTGTTCGTCCTTGCGCGGATCGGCTGGGAGCCGACCATCGTCGGTCCGCTCGCGCTCGGCCGCACGCCGGTGCTGAACGCGCTGCTGCCGGGCTATGGTCTCCCCGCGCTCTTTGCGCTCTGGTCGGCCTATACGCTGCGCGACTGGCCGTCCGACCGCCTGCGGAACACGCTGCAGGCGATTGCCAGCCTGTTCGGCCTGCTCACGCTCGCCATTCTGGTGCGCCACGCGATGAATGGTGGCCAGCTTCAGGGTGGCGCGCCGTCGCTGTCGGAACAGTCGATCTATACGCTGCTGGTCATCGGCGCCTCCGCCATCCTGATGCGGCTCGATCTCAGCCGTCCCGGTTCGTTCCTGCGCTATGGCAGCATCGGTCTCGGCGCCGTCTCTCTGCTGATGACGCTCTCGGCCCACCTTGTCGGTCTCAATCCCTACCTCACCGGCGAAATGCTCGGACCCTATCCGCTGTTCGACCTGCTCCTCATCGGCTACCTGCTGCCGGGCATTGCCTACGCCGCGCTCGCGCGCATGGCCGTCGGCCGGCGTCCGCCAATCTTCGTCGCGGCGCTGGCGACAGCGGCGGCGGTGCTCGCTTTCACCTGGGCCACCTTGTCGGTGCGCCGCGCCTGGCAGGGGCCCGGTATCGCCGACTGGAAGGGTTTTCTCGCCGGCGAGACCTATACCTATTCGGTCGTCTGGCTCGCCCTCGGCGTGCTTCTGCTCGTCGCCAGCCTGCGCTTCCATAGCCGCAGCATGCGCATCGTTTCCGGCGTGCTCGTCTTCGTCACGGTGCTGAAGGTCTTCCTGTTCGACATGGCCAATCTGGAAGGCCTGCTGCGCGCACTGTCCTTCATGGGTCTCGGCATCGTGCTGATCGGCATTGGCCTGTTCTACCAGAAGGTCCTGACGTCGCGGCCGAAACCCGCAGCCGACGCTTCGCCCGGAACCGGCGCATGACACAGGAGACATCGGCCTTCGCGGCCGCCTTCGCGCCGTTTGCCGATCTCGCGCAGGCCCTGCTTGCCGAGGGCGCGACGGGCGACGACGGGTCGCACGACGTGGCCCACCTGATCCGGGTCTGGCGCAATGTCTGCCGCCTTCAGGCGGAGGAGGGCGGCGACCTGCGCCGGCTCTGCGCCGCCGTGCTGCTGCACGACGGGGTGGCCGTCGAAAAGAACGCGCCGAACCGGGCGAGCGCCTCGCGGCTTGCCGCCGACAAGGCCCGCGGGCTTCTCGCGCGACTCGGCTGGAGCGCGCCGGATATTGACGCGGTCGCCCATGCCATCCTCACCCACAGCTTTTCGGCCGGTATTTCGCCGGAGACGATCGAGGCGAAGATTCTGCAGGATGCCGACAGGCTCGACGCGATCGGCATGATCGGCGCCGCACGCTGCTTCTACATCGCCGGTCGCCTTGGCAGCGGCCTCTACGATCCGCTCGACCCGCTGGCGCAGCACCGCCCGCTGGACGACAAGGCCTTCGCGCTCGACCACTTCGAGGTCAAGCTCTTCAAGCTCGCCGCGAACGCCCAGACGGAGGGCGGAAGACGCATGGCGGGCGAACGGCAGGCGCGCCTGCGCACGGTGCTGGACATGCTGATGCAGGAGATCGCCTGAAACGCAGAGGGGGCGTTCCGCCCGGTCTCACAGGCGCGGCATCCCGCATTAACCTCGTAACCGAAAATTCACCATGAAAGTTTGACTCTGCCAGGTTGCAATGGTGTTCTGATCACGTCTTTCACCTTCGAGACGTGACCGGAGACGGCCGCCAGCGAGATGTCCATGCGCGCCACCAGACACATTGCCAGCCTCGACGGGCTGAGGGGAATAGCAGCCTTCCTCGTGGTGGTGTCGCATGTTGCGCTGCTCTATCCGCATCTGCCGGGCTGGTTCTCGCTGAACATCGGCGCGGAGGCGGTCGAGATCTTCTTTGCGCTCAGCGGCTTCCTGATGGCGAGCCTCTATGCGGCGCGGCCTCTGGATCGGGTGGCGGCGACCGACTATCTGGTGCACCGCTTCGCCCGCATCTATCCGGTCTATCTCGTGGCCGTGCTGTGCGTCGTGCTCTTGTCGCTCGTGCCGGGCCTGGATTACATCCACCCGATCCACGGCCCGGTCGAGATCCTCCGGCACGTTTTCCTCCTCGGCTCGTCCGGCGTCTTCTGGTCGGTCCCGCCGGAAATTCAGTTCTATTTCTTCTTCCTCCTGGTCTGGCTCTGCCTGTCCGATGCCCGCAAGTACCGCTTCCTGGCGCTGTTCCTCGCCGTCTGCGTGGCGGTCGATGCCGTTTTCGACTTTCCCGGCCCGGGCATCCTGCTGCCGTCGAAGATCCATTTCTTCATGGCAGGCGTGGGCGCCGGCCTTCTCTTCGCCTCCGGTCGCCTGCGGCCCAAGGGCCCGCTGGTCGGCATCGCCACGCTGGCGCTGCTCGGCTTCGTCTTTCTGTCGAAGATCCTGATGTTGCGCGACCAGCACGATGGCTGGGGCCTGGCAATGGCGGTGACGGCGGGCGTCATCGTCTTCCTGACGGCGCAGGAGCAATCCCTGTCGCGGGCCCTGCTGGCCAGCGCACCCCTGCGGTTTCTCGGCAAGATCAGCTTTTCGCTCTACCTCTTTCACGTGCCGGTCATGTTCCTCTCGATGAAGACGCTCGGCCTCTTCCTGCCCGGTCCCGTCGCGGTCATCCTGTCGGTCTGTCTTGCCGTCGTCTTCGCAACCTACTCGTACCACCTCATCGAGGACCCGGCTCGCCGCCGGCTGGTCGAGGGCTGGAAACGCCATCGGGCGCGACACGCGGTCGTTCAGCCGAGCGAGCCGCGCGGAAGAATCGCATCGACGGCGTGACCCCTTGGCGGTTACAACGGAGCTTTCCCGCTGCCGCTGAAGGACCGCCCGAATGCCCGTGAACCCCAAGGTCGTCGCACTCAACATCCACCCGCTGAAGAGCGGTCGGGCGATTCCCGTCGAGCACGCCGATGTTCGGCTGGATGGCTTTGCCGGAGACCGCCGCTTCATGCTTGTGGATCCCGACGGCACCTTCATCACCCAGCGCGAGTGTCAGCCGCTGGCGCAGATCTCTGCCGTGCCGCAGGCAGGCGGGCTCGATCTGGAGATGGGCGGCGCGCGCTTGTCCGTCCGGTTCTCGGGCGACCGCCGCATCGTCGTGCGTGTCTGGTCGAGCACCGTCGATGCCGCCTGCGCGGACGATGCCGCAAACGAGACCTTGTCCGGCTGGCTCGGTCGCCCGGTTCGGCTGGTGCATATGGATGATAAGGCCGAGCGGACCGTCGGTGCGGAATGGGCCGGCGCGCCAGCGCCCGTCGGGTTCGCCGATGGCTTCCCGATCCTCATCACGACCACCGGTTCGCTGGAGGCTCTCAACAGGACGCTCGCGTCGAAGGGCCAGCCGATCGTCGGCATGGATCGCTTCCGCACCAATATTCTCCTCGATCACGACACGGCCTGGGAGGAGGATCTGTGGGACGCGGTCGAGATCGGCGGCATCCGCTTCGACCTCGTCAAACCCTGTGCCCGCTGCATCATGACCACGCAGGACCAGATGACCGGCGAACGCATCGGCGGCAACCCGATCGAGGCACTGCGGGTGGAGCGCATGTCGGCTGACCGCAGGGTTCCCGGCGTGCTATTCGGCTGGAACGCGGTACCGCGCGGCACCGGGCGCATCGCGCTCGACGAGGCCGCCCGCATCGTTTCGACCCGCGCCGAGCGCTGGCCCATGAAGCATCGCGCCTGACCCGCGCTTGAGACGTTGCCGGTCGGCCAGCCACCGCCTGCGGCCGACCAGCGCCAGCTTGCCCACCGCAAGGCCGATAAGACTGCCGAGCGACTTCACCAGTGCATCGGAAAACCGGGCGTGGCGGGTCGGCGAGATCCATTGCAGCATCTCGATGAAGAAGGCGGCCGCGATCAGGAACAGCGCGAGAGAAAGCCACCGCCGCGGATAGGCGACGGCGAAGATCGCGCCCGCCAACGCAAAGGCCGCAGCCCGGTCGAGACCGACCACCGTCACCGTCGGCGGCCGCCAGCCGAGCGGCGAGACCGTGACAGCCACGAGGACGAGGAGGGCAACCCAGGCGGCAGCGCGGAATAGGGATCGGAGTGTCATCGAACTGTCATAGAACCGCGAAGCCCATGGTGCAATGCACACGCCCGTGAGGTTCGCCGCGCCGCGCCCCGCATCCATCCATTGACGCCCCATCAACGTCGTTGATGCCGCATCAACGTGTTGGTGCCCCATCAACGTCGTTGATGCAGGTGTCACGCGAATTCACTTTCGATGCACGGCCTGCTCCCCTAATCTGAACGAGCCGCATCGCCTTTCAGCGGCCCCTCATCCGGAGCCCGCTTATGTCCGCCCCCAGTCCCGCCGCTGTTGCCCGCACCCCGCGTCGCGGCCTGCCGTGGCTCATCATCCTCTCGGGTTCGCTTGTGGCGATGCTCACCTTCGGGCCGCGCTCGGCCATGGGCTTCTTTCAGCTGCCCATGCTGGCGGATCTCGGCTGGGACCGCACGACGTTCGGCCTTGCCATGGCCCTGCAGAATCTCTGCTGGGGGCTCAGCCAGCCCTTCTTCGGCGCGATGGCCGACAAATACGGCACCTGGCGGGTGCTGGCGATATCGGGCCTGCTCTATGCGACCGGGCTGATCGTCATGGCGTTCGCGACGGCCCCTGTCTGGCTGCATGTCGGGGGCGGGGTGCTGGTCGGCCTTGCCGTCGGCGCCGGCTCCTTCGGCACCATTCTGTCCGCTTTTGCCCGCAACGTCACGCCGGAGCAGCGCTCCATGGCCTTCGGCATCGGCACGGCCGCTGGCTCGGCCGGCATGTTCCTGTTCGCGCCGCTCAGCCAGGGCCTCGTCTCGGCCTTTGGCTGGTCCGACAGCCTCGTCATCCTCGGCGCCATGATGCTGGTCGTGCCGCTCGTCGCCATTCCCCTGCGCGGCAATGCCAGCTCGGGCTCGCAGAGCCAGTCGGTCTACAAGTAGTCGATCGGCCAGGCGCTGAAGGAGGCGCTGGGTCACAAGAGCTACCTCCTGCTCGTGTCCGGCTTCTTCGTCTGCGGCTATCAGGTCGCCTTCATCACCGCGCATTTTCCGGCCTATATCGGCGATATCGGCATCGACGCGCGCTATGCCGTCATCGCGCTCGCTCTGATCGGCTTCTTCAACATCATCGGCTCGCTGGCCGCAGGCGTCATCGGGCAGCGCTACTCGAAACCCTATTTCCTCTCCCTGATCTATATCGGCCGCTCGATCGTCGTCTCCGCCTTCCTGCTGCTGCCGCAGTCGCCGCTCACCGTCATCCTCTTTGCCATCGCCATGGGCCTGCTGTGGCTGTCGACGGTGCCGCCCACGAATGCGCTGGTGGCGATCATGTTCGGCACGCGCCATCTCGGCCTGCTTGGCGGCATCGTCTTCCTGTCGCACCAGATCGGCTCTTTCCTCGGCGTCTGGATGGGCGGCTATCTCTACGATCATTTCGGCTCCTACGATCCGGTCTGGTGGATCGGCGTCGTGCTCGGCCTGTTCGCGGCCCTCGTGCACTGGCCGATCGAGGAAAAGCCGGTCGTCCGCCCCGCCATGGCGTGAAAGAGCGGCTTATGCTCGATGTGACAAAAAGGTGTCGCGGACGGCTTGATATCCGTCACAAAACTTTCTAATTCAGCATCACCGGCAACGCCGGTTTTGTTTTGATCCCTTTATGCTCATCATGAGCATATTTGCTGTCGTGGTGGAGCGGCGGAAAGCGAGGATGGCATGACAGAGGCATTTCGAACGATGGAAGGCCTGCCGTCGGACGGCGCAACGCAGCCGCGTTTCCAGACCGCCGCCGAACGCTTCGGCGTCATCCCCATGCCGGACCTGACCTTCACGCCCGAGATCGCGCGGGAGACCGAGCACCTCTACCAGAAGGTCCGGGATTTCATTCCCGCCTTCGAATGGCCCGTCTATGCGCCCTATGTGGCGGCCATCAACCGGCTGAAGCGCGAGCGCAACGCCGTCATCCTCGCCCACAATTACCAGACCCCGGAGATCTTTCACTGCGTCGCCGATATCGTCGGGGATTCCCTGCAGCTCGCCCGCGATGCGACGCGGGTGGATGCCGAGATCATCGTGCAGTGCGGCGTCCACTTCATGGCCGAGACGTCGAAGCTGCTGAACCCGCAGAAGACGGTTCTCATTCCCGATTCCCGGGCCGGCTGCTCGCTCTCGGAATCGATCACCGGCGCCGATGTCCGCCTGCTGAAGCAGCGCTATCCCGGCGTGCCGGTCGTGACATACGTCAACACCTCCGCCGACGTGAAGGCCGAGACCGACATCTGCTGCACCTCGTCCAACGTGCTTGCCATCGTCGAGAGCCTGGAGAGCGACACCGTGCTCTGCATTCCCGACGAGTATCTGGCCATGAACGTCGCCAAGCAGACCAACAAGACGATCCTGACCTGGAAGGGGCACTGCGAGGTGCACGAGCGCTTCACGGCCGCCGAACTCCTCGCCTACAAGGCCGCCCATCCCGGCATCGAGATCATCGGCCATCCCGAGTGCCATCCGGATGTCATCGCCGTCTGCGATTTCGCGGGCTCCACCGCCGGCATGATCAACTACGTCAAGGACAAGCGCCCGCCCAAGGTGCTGCTGGTCACCGAATGCTCCATGGCTTCCAACATCCAGGCGGAGGTCGAGGGTGTCACGTTCGTCAAGCCGTGCAACCTCTGTCCGCACATGAAGCGCATCACGCTGCCGAAGATCCTCGACAGCCTGCTGACGATGACGGACGAGGTGCTGATCGACCCCGAGATCGCCGACCGCGCGCGGCTGGCCGTCGAGCGGATGATCAACCTCAAGCAGTAGCGTTCGGCGTTGCGTCGAACAGAGAGACGGAGCGTTCTGCCATTCGAAGAGGAGCGGAAACGCTTTTGTGCCGGCGGAGGAGACTGCCATGCTGACCGATCATTTTCGTCCCCAGTCCTTCAACGGCATCGATGACATCGTCATCGTCGGCGGCGGGCTGGCTGGCCTGTTCTGCGCGCTGAAGCTCAGCCCGCGCCCGGTCACCGTGCTGGCGGCCGCGCCCATCGGCCACGGCGCATCGTCCGCCTGGGCGCAGGGCGGCATCGCCGCGGCGATGAGCCCGGGCGACTCGATCGATTCCCACGTGGCCGACACGCTGGCGGCCGGCGCCGGCATCGTGGACGAGAAGATGGCGCGCCGCATGGTGTCGGAAGGTCCCGCCCGCATCCACGATCTCCTGTCCTATGGCGTGCCCTTCGATCGCGATCTGGAAGGGCACCTGTTGCTCTCGCGCGAGGCCGCGCATTCCGAGCGCCGCATCGTACGCGTGAAGGGCGACATGGCCGGGCGCGCCATCATGGAGGCGCTGATCGCCACGGTGCGCGCCACGCCGTCCATCCGGGTGATGGAGGGCTATGTCGTGGAAGAGCTGATCCGCGAAGGCCGCTTCATCGCCGGCGTCGTCGCCCGGCCGGATGCCGGGCAGTCGCGCAAGCGCATCTCGTTTCCGGCGCGCGCCGTCGTGCTCTGCTCGGGCGGCGTCGGCCACCTCTTCGCGGTCACCACCAATCCGCGCGAGGCGAGCGGGCAGGGCGTCGGCATGGCCGCACGCGCCGGCGCCATCATCGCCGATCCCGAATTCGTCCAGTTCCACCCGACCGCCATCGACATCGGCCGCGATCCGGCGCCACTGGCGACGGAGGCGCTGCGCGGCGACGGCGCCCTGCTCGTCAACCGGGATGGCCACCGCTTCATGCTCGACATCCACCCCGACGGTGAGCTCGCCCCGCGCGACATCGTCTCGCGCGGCGTCTTCGCCGAGGTGGCGGCCGGCCGGGGTGCCTTCCTCGATTGCCGCAACGCCGTGGGCGAGCATTTCCCGCAGGCTTTCCCCACCGTCTATGCTTCCTGCACGGCGGCGGGCATCGATCCGGTGACGCAGCCGATCCCGGTGGTGCCGGCCGTCCACTACCACATGGGCGGCATCCTCACCGACGCCGAAGGCCGCACCTCGATCGACGGCCTGTGGGCGGCCGGCGAGGTGACCTCCACCGGCGTGCATGGCGCCAACCGCCTCGCGTCCAATTCGCTGCTCGAAGCCGTCGTCTTCGCCGCCCGCATCGCCGAAAACATCCAGGGCATGCTGCCGGCCCCGCGACAGGGCAACTGGTCCGGCAATGCCGGCGAGAGCGACGATCTGGTGACGGTGGAAGACAGCCCGCAGCTGCGCGAACTGCGCCGCACCATGTCAGCCCATGCCGGCGTCATCCGCGACCGGGCAGGACTGCTCACCGCCGCCCGGACCGTCGCCGCGCTGGAACGCGCCACACCGCGCCTGCGCTTTGCCAACATCGTCACGACCGCCAAGCTGATCGTCGCCGGTGCCCTGATGCGCGAGGAGAGCCGCGGCGGTCATTTCCGCTCGGACTTTCCCGAACCCCGTGCGCAGTGGCAGCACCGGACCTTCATGACGCTGGCGGAGGCCGACCGCATTGTTGCCGACGCCACGGAAACCGCGAGCGCCTGACGACACCGGCGCTTGCACCTGCCGCCACGCCATCCTTTCGAAAGACCCCTCGATGACCGCTCTTCCCCCCTACATGCCCGCGCTCATGGTCGAGGATATCGTCCGCGCCGCCTTGCTCGAAGACCTCGGCCGCGCCGGCGATATCACCACGGCGGCCACCATCGCCCCGCAGCTCGTCGCAACGGCGGCGATGAACGTCCGGGACGCGGGCGTCGTCGCCGGGCTCGATCTTGCCCGCGCCGCCTTCCGCCTCGTGGATCCGTCGCTCGTCTTCGAGGCTCTGGCAAACGATGGCGATCGTGTCGCCCCCGGTGCCACCATCGCCCGCATCTCCGGTCCGGCGCGCGGGCTCCTGTCGGCGGAGCGGGTGGCGCTGAATTTCCTCATGCATCTGAGCGGTGTCGCCACCACCACCGCCCGCTATGCCGAGGCCATCGCACACACGGGGGCAAAAGTCTGCTGCACGCGCAAGACGCTGCCGGGCCTGCGCGCCGTCGAAAAATACGCCGTGCGGCTCGGCGGCGGGTCCAATCACCGCTATGGCCTCGACGATGCGATCCTGATCAAGGACAACCACATCGCCGTGTCCGGCGGCGTCGCCCCGGCCATTCGTGCAGCACAAGCCTATGCCGGCCATCTGGTCAGGGTGGAGGTCGAGGTGGACGGGCTGGAGCAGATGCGCGAGGCACTGACGGCAACCCCCGACGCCATCCTCCTCGACAATATGGGCCCGGACCGACTGCGCGATGCCGTGGCGCTGAACGCCGCGCATTGGGCGCTTTCTCCGAGCGATTATCCGAACGACCGGCGGCGCACGCGTCTCGAAGCGTCGGGAAACGTCGATCTCGCCACCATCGCCGCCATTGCCGAGACGGGCGTGGACTATATCTCCACGTCGAAGATCACCATGGCGGCGCCGACGCTCGATATCGGTCTCGACATCGACATTGGCAGACCCTGACGAAGCAGATCCTGTCGCGCCCGGCAGAGCTCTGCGCAGCATAACGACAACGGAGACGGCATTTGAGCGATATCTGGATGTTCATCCTCATCGGCTTTTTCGCGCAACTGGTCGATGGCGCGCTCGGCATGGCCTTCGGGGTCCTCTGTACCACCGCTCTGCTCGCTTTCGGCATGCCGCCGGCGGTGGCGAGCGCCATGACGCACATCACGGAGGTCTTCACCACGGCGGCCTCGGGCGCCTCCCATGTCTGGCAGCGCAATGTCGACTGGAAGCTCGTGATGCGGCTTGCACCGGCCGGCATGATCGGCGGCATTCTCGGCGCCTATATCCTCTCCAACATCGACGGTAAGGTCATCGAGCCCTTCATCTCCGTCTATCTCATCCTCATCGGCATCTATATCCTCATCAAGGCGTTCCGGCCGATGTTCCAGCGCGACGTGCACGACTGGACGGTGCCGCTGGTCGGCTTTGCAGGCGGTGGTCTCGATGCGGCGGGCGGCGGCGGCTGGGGGCCGATCGTCACGACCTCGCTCATCGGCCGTGGCCACGACCCGAAGAAGGTCATCGGCTCCACCAGTCTCACCGAATTCGCCGTGACGCTGACGATCTCCGCCACCTTCATCGTCACGCTCGGCTGGTCGCAGCTCGACGCGGCGGTGGGCCTCATCATCGGTGGCGTTCTGGCAGCCCCCATCGGCGCCTATATCGTCAAGCACCTGCCCATCCGTCCGCTGATGGTCGCCGTCTCGATGATCATCATCGCCACCTCCGTCGTCCGCTTCTTCTGACGTCAAATGGCCTCGGCCGTCCGTCACGCATGTGTGCGGGGAACCTCGCGCAGCCCGGGACGTTGGGTTCATGCCATTCTTCGAATACGCCGGGAATAGACCCGAGGTGGTGGAAGACCAGAGCCGAAAAACACGAGCGCCACGAAAACGAAGGGAAGAACCACCATGACCTCTACGATCATCACCCTCGCTGCAGCCACCCTTGCGGCAACCATCGTCGCCGCGGTGCCTGCCACCGCGCAGATGCAGTCCCAGACGGCGAGCGCGAGCTTCGTCGGCAAGGACGACAAGGAGACCGGACGGGCGCTCCTGACCGCCGGAAAGCACGGCGTGCTGATGGAGGTCGAGGTCACCGGCCTTCCGGCCGGCACCTGGGTTGCCTTCCACGTGCATGAGACCGGGAAATGCGATCCGGCGCATGCGCACGCCTCGGCCGGCGCCCACTTCAATCCGGACAAGACGGAACATGGGTTCCTCGCTGCCAACGGCCCGCATGCCGGCGACATGCCCAACCAGTATGTCGGCGCCGATGGAACGCTTCGTGCACAGGTCTTCAACAGCATGGTGACGCTGGATGACAAGGCCAACGGCATCCGCGGGCGGGCGCTGATGATTCACGCCAAAGCCGACGACAACCGCAGTCAGCCCTCCGGCGACGCCGGCGATCGTCTCGCTTGCGCCGTCATCAAATAAGGTCGCCCGCGCGACGGATTACGCATCGAAAGGACCGGGGTCGTCGCCCCGGTCCTCATCCCGGTGGGCCTCGGGCTCCGGCTTCACCGCGAATTCATCCTTCACCCGTTTCAACATGCTGCGCGTCGTCGCCCACCAGTTCGGCGTGGAGACCCAGTAGCGCAGTGTAACGGTCGCGTCGTCGCCCGAAAGCTCGGCGATGAACACGCTTGGCGCCGGCGTCTTCAGCACCGTGTCGTTTCCACGGGCGATATCCAGCAGCCTCTGCATCGCCTGATCGATGTCCTGATCCGCCGGTATCGAGATCGTCAGATCATGCTTGCGCGTCGGCAGGCGGCTGAAGTTGCGCACCGGTGTGTTCCACAGCGTCGAATTGGGCGCCAGGCGGTAGACGCCGTCGGAATCCACGAGTTCGGTAGCGAAAAGCCCGATCTCCCGGATCGTGCCGGCCACGCTCGATGTCTCGATGGATTCGCCCACCCGGAACGGCCGGAGGACGAGCAGCATGATGCCGGCTGCGATGTTCTGCAGCGTACCCTGCAGCGCCAGGCCGATGGCGAGACCGGCGGCGCCGAGGGCCGCGATGATCGAGGCCGTCTGCACGCCGAACTGGCCGAGCACCGTCACGAACACCAGCACCAGCAGAGCGTAGCGGATGATGTTGGAAAAGAATCGCGCCAGAGTCTCGTCGATGCCATGAACGCGCTTCAGGCCGGCATAGGCCCAGTTGTGCAGCAGCCGCGCGATCAGCCAGCCGGCGCAGAGCAGCACCAGCGCGCCGACGATCGAGAAGGAATACTGCACGGCGAGAGCCGACGCCTGACTGAGCGCCGTTCGGGTGGCAAGGATGACGTCCGGCTGTTGTGGTTCCATGAAAGGCCCTCTTCGTTGGAAGGAGGGGACATGGGGCGGAAGCCTTGTGGGTCAACCGGTCGGGTCGGCTTTGATACGCTCAGCGGCTGCCGAGCTTCAGGCCCGGTGCCGGTCGCTCGTCGAGGATCTGGCGGCGAAACCGGAAGAGCGCGGCCGGACGTCCGCCCGTCGCGCTGGTCGTCATGCCGGTCGGCTCCACGAGCGCTGCGCCCTCCACCAGCCGGCGAAAGTTCTGCTTGTGCAGGTGGCGCCCGGAGATCGCCTCCACCGCGCCCTGCAGGTCCGTCAGCGTGAACGCCGGCGGCATGAGTTCGAATATGACGGGCCGGTACTTGATCTTGCCGCGCAGCCGCGCCACCGCCGTGGCGACGATCCGGCGATGGTCGTGGCGCATGGCCTGACCGACCGGTTCGTCCGGCTGGCCCGGGTCGATGGCGTCGTGCCCCTTGGCGTCGCTGGCGGCCTCGGCCACCAGCCCGGCCTCGTAGAGCAGCTCGTACCGCTCCAGCACGCGCTCCTCGTCGAAGGGGAAATCGTCGAGCCCGAAGGCGAGCCGGATGCGGCTGCGGCGGTTGGCGGGGTCCGCGCGCTCCCAGGTGGCAAGCGCCGGCAGGATGACGCGATCGAGCACCGGCGGGCGCCCGTGTCGCCAGTCCTCCCAGGGCAGGTAGACATACCAGTCCCGCCAGTCGGCGCCGGCCTGCGAGAGGCGCAGGGTCGTCTCCGCATCGCTGCGGGTCAGCGCGAGATAGCCGACGGAAACCATGTGCAGGCGGTCTTCGTTGGCCAGCCGCTGCCGGCCCCGGTCGCCGAAGGTGTAGAGCTGTTCGATATAGCCGAGATCGAGCGCCGTCTGCTGCTCGACGCGCGCGCGCAGACTGGTCTCGAAGGTCCGGTGCGTGGCGGGATCGAAGGGCCCGAAGGGCAGGGCATCCCGCCCGCCATCGCCGCCCTCGCTGACGACGAGAATGCGCGGCGACCGCTCGACCATCGCGACGATGGCCGCGTTCAGGCCGATTTCGACGGTCATGCCGCCCCGCGCGGCCTCACCCGGCATCGGCGAACACCACGGCGGCAGACGGGTTCGGATCGAACACGAACGGCGTGTTGCCGTCCGCGTCCTTGCCGCGGCCGATGCGCTTCATGGCCGCGATCAGCCGGCCGTTGCGGCCGAGCATGGCATCGCCGATGGCGATCAGCCGCGCATTGGGCGTGGCGAAGGGCGACGCCGCGCGCAGCCGGTCCGCCAGCGCATCGTCGTCCTGATCCGGCGCGATGGCCAGCGCGGCGATGGCGGCCGCGGCGGGCGAGCGGGAAACGCCCATCCAGCAGTGAACGAGCAGCGGCGTCTCCCGCCGCCAGCCGCGGGCAAAGGCGACGATGCCGTCCACATGCTCTTCGGCGGGCGCGATCAGCTTGTCATTGCCGGCGAAGGTGATGTCGTTCAGGCCAAGCGTCAGGTGGTGCCCGGCGGCGATCATGCCCGGCCGGTGAAACGTGTGCCCGACGGCCATCAGGCTCAGCATGTCGCGACAGCCATGCCGGACGGCCATTTCGCCGATCCGCGCCAGCGGCGAGACGATGATGACGCTCATGATCCCGCTCTTTCCGACACGCGGACGCCCGCGCGCTCCGCTTCGATCGCCTCGAACCGCGCGACGAACAGCCGTTGCGCCTCGAGCGCGGGCAGGGGCTCGATCGTCAGCATCTCGCAGGTGATGCCGCGCGGCTGTCCGAAGATGCGGCGGGCTTCCTCCAGCGTGAAGCCGGCCAACACGGTCGCCTCGAAAAAGGCGGCGATCTGGTCGGCCTTCTTGATCCGCTCCTTCACCGCCCCCGGCGTGATCGGCGGCAGGCCGAAGCGCAGGTGGATCGCGCTCTCCAGCCGCTTCTCGACCGCCTTGTAGCCACCGCCGACAACAGCCTTGAACGGCGAGATCATGTCGCCGATCACATATTCCGGTGCATCGTGCAGCAGCGCCATCTGGCAGTCCGCAGCACTTGGCCGACCGTTGCGGCGAAAGATTTCCTCGACGACGAGAGAGTGCTGGGCGACCGAAAAGGCATGCGGCCCGTCCGTCTGCCCGTTCCACCGCGCCACGCGCGCAAGCCCGTGCGCGATGTCGGAAAGCTCGACATCGAGCGGCGAGGGATCGAGCAGATCCAGCCGCCGGCCGGAAAGCATGCGCTGCCAGGCCCGTGGCGACATCAGGCGCCAGCCTCCGACGGTTCCGGCGCGGCATCGGGCGACGGCACGGGAAAGGCAAGCCCCGTCCAGGCGGGCAGTGCCAGCGTCAGCATGACGTCGTCCGCCAGGATGTCCGTCCGGCTTGCCAGTGCGTCGCCCACCTTGTCGATCCGAACGATGGCGAGACCCGAGCGCCCCGCCACGCTGCCGAGCGTGCCGATCGGCTTGCCGCCGGCCGTGATCGCCGTGCCGGACGCCGGCAGGTCGGACGCGCCCTCGACCGTCACCACGCGCCGCCGCGCGGTTCCCCGGTGCTGCATGCGGGAGACGACCTCCTGCCCGACATAGCAGCCCTTGCGGAACGAAAGCCCGCCATTCCTGTCCAGCAGGATGTCATGCGGAAAGGCATCCTGCAGCGCATAGTCCGCGCCGGACACCGCAATGCCGGCCGCGATCCGCGCCGCATCCACCCGTCCCTCGGTGTCTGCGATGCCCGCGGTGCCATAGACCCGATAGGCGGGAGCGCCCGACGTTGCAAAGCGCACGTCGAGCAGCGCCCCCCTGATCGCATCGAACGACACGGCGACTGCCGTCTCGGTGTCGAGAGCGAGCGTGATCGGCGCGCGGAGCTTGTAGAGCGTCAGTCGCTTGAGCAGAGCAGGCGCCTGTTCGGCGCTGGTCTCGAGCCGCACGCCTGTTTCCGTCCGGCTCACCAGAAAATCGAACAGGATCTTGCCCTGCGGCGTCAGCAGCGCGCCGGGCCGCACCTCGTCCGCGGTCAGCTGCACGACATCGGTGGTGATCAGCGCCTGCAGAAATTCGACCGCCGTCTCTCCGGAAACGGTGACAAGCGCGCGATCGGGGACTGCAAAAAGAGACATGGTCGATCCTGAAAGGGCTGGACGCCCAGAAAATGCAAAATGAAACGCATCCCGACAGGGTGCGAGGCTGGCCTGCGCACGCTCGCAAACCGAGGGATCGGAGTGGCAGGAGACACGCTGCGGGTCGTCAAAAGGTAGGCTTTCGCCGGTCGCGCCGCAAGCGTCTGCCGGTGCCGGACGGCAATCCGGCGTCAATCGCCGCCGATGAAGAACTTCCACTGCCCGTCGGGCGTGATGCCGATGCGGTAGAAATTGTAGCTGCCGAACTCCTGCATGGCTGCAACGTCGCCGGCCGTGACGAGGCGCATCAGGTCCACTTTTTCCGGCGGCGTCAGGCTGTCGAGCGACTTGGCGGCAAAATAGGGCCAGACATACATCTCGTCCGGCGTTCCCTTGTCGATCACGGTGAAGCCCGTGGAGAGCACGTCGAGCATGATGGCGAGGATTTCGAGCCCGTCGGCATCGCCGGACAGGCCTTTCACGGCAGCGACGGGGTCGGTCTCCTCCTCGCTGTCGCCGATCGCGGTCGCCGTCTCGCCCTTGCCGAGAAGCGGGCGCAGGCGCTCGATATCGCCGGAGGCGGCGGCCTCCACGATCAGCTCGCGCATCCGGGCGACGGGCTTGGGGATCTTGGAAATGTCGGTGAGCACCTCGACGGGCCCTTCTTCGGCCTCGGCGGCCGGAGTCTTGCCCGGCGACTGCTGCCCGGGCGTCTGATGTCCAGGCGTCTGGCCGTCGGCATTGCCCGACCGCGGCGGCGCCGTCGGCTTGTTCACCAGCGGGTCTGGCATGGGAATGGTGCTGGGCGTGCGGGGCGGAGCCGGTTCGTCCTTGCCCTGCTCGGCGGGCGCGTCCTGCTCGCCCGCCGCCGCATCCCCCGGGATGCTGCGCAGCTGGCTCAGTGCGAAGGCCGGTGCCGCGGGCACGAGGCATGTCGAGGCAAGAAGGGTGGCGAGGGCAAGCGCACCAAGAAGAGCGGAGGAAGTCCGGCTGTTCGACGAACGTGTCATGGCACTCTCGTTACGGCTGAAGCGTCGGCTCTTGCATGGGCCCCGAAAAAGGAAGAACGGGTTCGGGACGACGACATGCATCAAAACAGAGACGTGAAGCGCGTTGCATGAATCCCTTCCCACGCGATGCGCGGTTCGGGACGGTGCGGATCGGGCAGCGACTATTGAAGCGAACGCTGCGGAGAAAATTCGCCGGCCAGCATGCGCTCGCGGAGCGAATTCAGCATGGCCTCGGCACCGTCTTCGCCGTGCAGGCGGATCGTCTCGCGCATGGCAAGCGCGATGGCGGCGTCGGCGATGATCTCCGGCTCGATTCCATCGGCCATGCCGTCGGCCCAGGCCTCGTTCTGATGTTCCAGCGCCGCCTGCATCTTCTCGTGGACGATCATGTCGTCGATCTCGTTGAGGCTCTGTTCCATCGACCGTTCCATGCAATTATACGCTTTCACATCACGCCGCATCGGAATCGCGGCGGCACTTGTTACCATGGTCTTAACAAGACTAGCAGTCTTTTACCGAAACGACACGGCCCGTTCGAAAAAAGGTTAACGGAGCCCTAATTTCCGAAGCGCGAGACGATTTCGGCGGCCAGTGTTGCCCCTTCGTCACGGTAACGCTGGTCGGCCAGCACGGCGCTCGGGGTACAGCTTGTATAGACCGAGGCGAAACTGCGATAGCCCCTGTTGAAGGCAGCGGTCAGCCGAGCCTTGCGATCCGGCTCCGCACCCGCCTCCCGATCGATCAGCGCCTGCATGTCGGAGCGCCACTCCCCGGCCTTCGGGTCCGCGCAGAGCGTGCGCAGATAGGTGACGGAGCCGACGATTTCCGCCATCCGCAGAAGCCGTGCGTCGTACGGCGCAGGCGTTGCCGCCGGCACGTCGGCACGGGCTGCAGGTGCAGGCTCCGTCACCGGCTGCGCCTGCACGCTGTAAACGGGCAGGCCGGACAGCAGAAGAAGGCTGGCGAGACATGCGCGCAAGAGAATCGTCCGTTTCATGCCGGCGAAAATGCCCGGTTCCAACGATTTCGCAAGTCCCGGCTGTCCTATCATGCCCGCGTGGCTTCCAGCTTGGCGATGCAATCGCGCACGCTCTGCGGCGCCGGCAGGTCGGCGATCTCGGCGGCGCTGTACCAGCCAAGGCTCGCCGCATCGTCTCCGGCGACGGCTTCGGCGTCGATATCCGCCTCGACGCGAAAGACCGACAGAAAGAAATGCCGCCCGCCCGCGCCGTCCGCCTTGTCCGCCGGCAGGTCGTAGGTGGCAAAGAGCCGAGGGGCCGAGCCTCTGATGCCGGTCTCCTCGAACAGCTCCCGCACGGCCGTTTCCGCCGGCGTCTCGCCCGGCTCCGCGCGGCCGCCGGGAAAGGCAAACATATCGGCGGACGGCGGCTTGGAGCGGCGCACGAGCAGGTAGCGACCGTTGCGCATGACGATGGCGGACGAGGCGAGGGCAGGCGGCGGAGAGGCAGTCATGGCGGTTCCGTTCTGGCGTTGCGGACGAATCGATCCTACATCAGCCCGACGGCCGGGCGCGATCGAATGCGAGACGTGACGCCGAACGTCCGGCGAAGATACGGGGGATCAACATCATGTGCGGACGCTTTGCCCTGACGGTGACGCCGGAGGAGCTCGAGGAGGCGCTGGCCGTCATCGACGCCGGTGACTTTCCGCCACGCTATAACATCGCGCCCACCCAGCCCATCCTCGTCGTCGCCGCCGCCGACCGTACGGACCCGCGCAGCAACACCCCGCCGCGTCGGACGGCGCTCGTGCGCTGGGGCTTCCTTCCCGGCTGGGTCAAGGACCCGAACGACTTTCCGCTGCTCCTGAACGCCCGCGCCGAAACGGCCATCGAGAAGGCATCGTTTCGCGCGGCCATGCGGCACCGTCGCGTCCTCGTGCCCGCATCGGGTTTTTACGAGTGGCGGCGCCATCCCAAGGACAGCGGCCTTGCATCGCAAGCCTACTGGATAAGGCCGAAATCCGGCGGCATCGTCGCCTTCGGCGGCCTGATGGAAACCTGGGCTTCGGCCGACGGGTCCGAGATGGACACGGGGGCGATCCTGACGACCCGCTCCAACACGGCCATGGCGTTCATCCACGACCGCATGCCGGTGGTCATCCGGCCCGAAGACTTCGCCCGCTGGCTCGATTGCAAGACGCAGGAGCCACGCGACGTCGCCGACCTGATGGTGCCGGCCGATGACGACCTGTTCGACGTCGTGCCGGTCTCCGACGCGGTCAACAAGGTTGCCAACACGACGCCGGATATCCAGACGCCGGTCGGCCTTGCCGCGCCGGCGGAGGCGCAGCAGAGGGCGGACAGAAAGAAACCTGCACCGGCAGGGCCGACAGACGAGGGCGACAGCCCTCAGCTCTCGCTCTTCTGATCACCTCGTTCTTCTGATCGCAAGGCCACGGGCGAGCCCGCCCATGGCGCGCGATCAGTGTTCGCGCCAGTCGCGAATGCGATCGGCAACCTTTGCCGGCTGCGCCGCTGCCTTGGGCTTCTGGTGCAGCGCTGCGGCAGCCACGGCCTTCAGGCCGAGCGGGCGGTAGCGGTCGATCAGCGTCTCGTTCTTGGCAGCGGCTTCGGCCGTGTCCGTCTTGCGTTCCGTCATGTCACTCTCTCCTGATAATGATTCCGTCCCGGGTCGGGTTCTGCTTGGGTGAGATCGTCGCTTGACGATCACAACCTGCAGCACCTCGTTCGTTCCCGGAGAACCGAGCGTCTCGCGTTGTCCCCGCACGCTCGAATCTCCTGAAATTCTGCGGCTTTCAAACGGTTCAATCATGACAAATTCATGTCCATCCTGCGAGCTTTTTGCGAGCAAAAACATGCTGCAATGCAACCGGATGAATGCTGCGATGCGGCGTGTCTGCAGGCTTCATACGACCCCTTGCCACAAGGGGCGGGCCCCTTGACCCAAGGCGCGAGAACGGCGATAAAGCCGCCATGAAAACGGACACCTGCATTTTCTGCGGCTCGATTATTCGCTAGCGCTTGCCGCTGGCCCTTTCCGTTTCGTCTCCTTACCCAAGACCAAGATGACAACGCGAAGGCCGGCAGGCCGGCGCGCGTGATCTGTGGCGGTCATCCGCCGGATCGACCATTCGGGACAAACGACGACAAGCATTGATGACAAAAGGGGAGACGATACGCATGACGGACGTGCCGGCACTGAGGCTTTACAATACGCTGACGCGCGAAAAGGCCGATTTCGCGCCGATCGACGCCGGCAATGTCCGCCTCTACGTCTGCGGCCCGACCGTCTACGACTTCGCCCATATCGGCAACGCGCGCCCGGTCATCGTGTTCGACGTCCTGTTTCGCTTGCTGCGCCATCTCTATGGCGAGGCGAATGTCACCTATGTCCGCAACATCACCGACGTGGACGACAAGATCAACGCGCGCGCCCTGCGCGACTTTCCTGATCTGCCGTTGAACGAGGCGATCCGTGCCGTCACGGAAAAGACTGAGACGCAGTTCCGGGACGATGCGCGCGCGCTCGGCTCGCTGGAGCCGACCGTCCAGCCGCGTGCCACCGAGAACATCGCCGAGATGATCGCGATCATCGAGGCGCTGATCGCGCGCGGGCACGCCTATGTCGCGGCCGGCGAGGTGTTGTTCGACACGACCTCGATGGCCGATTACGGCGCGCTCTCGCATCGCAATCTCGACGAGCAGCAGGCCGGCGCCCGTGTTGCCGTCGATGCGCACAAGAAGAGCCCCGGCGATTTCGTATTGTGGAAGCTGTCCTCCGACAACGAGCCCGGCTGGGAAAGCCCCTGGGGCCGTGGCCGTCCGGGCTGGCACATCGAGTGCTCGGCCATGAGCCACCGCTATCTCGGCGAAACCTTCGACATCCACGGCGGCGGCCTCGACCTCATCTTTCCGCACCACGAGAACGAGATCGCCCAGTCGCGCTGCGCCCACGGCACGAAAAACATGGCCAACGTCTGGATGCACAATGGCTTCGTGCAGATCGAAGGCCGCAAGATGTCGAAATCGGACGGCAACTTCGTCACGATCCACGACCTGCTGCACACGGAAGACTTCGGTGGCCGGAAATGGCCGGGCGAGGTTTTGCGCCTTGCCATGCTGATGACGCATTACCGCCAGCCGATCGATTTCAGCCTCAAGCGGCTGGAGGAGGCTCAGGGCATCGTGCGCCGCTGGGCCGACGCCAAGGTCCGGATCGTCGCTCTTCTGGCTGAAAACTCGGAGGTGCCCGCTTGGACCCTGCCGCAGGACAGCCCTGTGCTCGACGATCTCAACCTCTATCCCGTCATCACCGGCATCAACCAGCTGGCAAGCGATGCGGTGAAGGGCGATTCGGATGCTGCTTCCGCCTTTCTCGGGCTGCTCGACCTGATGGGTTTCGAGGCGATCGAGCATCTCAGCCAGCAGGCGACCGATCTCGACCTCAGTCTTGCCGACGAAGACAAATGGGCCGGCGTGACGCAGCGGATCGAGGAGAGGCTGGCGCTGCTCAAGGCCCGGAACTTTACGGACGCCGACCGGATCCGGGACGAACTGCTCGCCGAAGGCATCCAGCTGAAGGATGGCAAGGACCCTCAAACGGGCGAGCGGGTGACGACCTGGGAGGTCAAGCGCTAGAAGCGGCCGGGCGCGGCGGGCTTGCTTTGCGCGCCGGATCGGCATGGAATGCGGATGAACGGGATCGCCGGATCGGCCGGCGTGAGACGGCGACAGACGTCGAGTGCGGGAGAAAAGCGGTGACCTGGTCGTTCATGCAATGCTTCTACAGCAAGACTCATTCTGTGAGCGACGGGCGGTACGCCATTGATACCGCAGGTCTTTTCCATCTGCCCGGCCAGACGAGGACCGTATGGTGACGAGGGATGGATTTACCGGCGGCTGCCAGTGCGGTGCCCTGCGATTCCGGGTCGACGGTGCGCTGGGCGACGCCTCCGTCTGCCATTGCCGCATGTGCCAGAAGGCATCCGGCAGCTTCTACATGCCGCTCGTTTCCGTGCGACAGGCCAAGCTCCTGTGGACGCGGGGACAGCCGAAGCACTTCCAGTCCTCCAACCATGTGCGGCGCGGCTTCTGCGCCGATTGCGGCACACCGCTGACCTACGAGGCACCGGACGGCGTAGCGCTCGCCATTGCGACCTTCGACGACCCCGGGTCGATCACGCCCGTGATCCAGTGGGGTACGGAAGCAAAGCTTCCTTACGTCGATGGCATCCGCGATCTGCCGGAGCAGGACACCATGGCCGACATCACGGCCGCGCCCTTTCTGGAGACGCTGGTCTCCTACCAGCATCCCGACCACGAAACGGACCAATGGCCGCCTGAGGAGAGACAGAAATGAGCGACGTCGAGAAAACGGGCGACGAAAGAACAGGCGGCTGCCAGTGCGGTGCCGTGCGCTTCCGCATCAGGGGCACGCTCGGCCGCCCGTCGATCTGCCATTGCCGCATGTGCCAGAAAGCCTTCGGCGGCTTCTTCGGGCCTCTGGTCACCACGCCTGAAAACGGGCTGAGCTGGAGCCGCGGCGAGCCCGCCTGGTTTCAGTCGTCCATCAATATTTCCCGCGGCTTCTGCGCCTCCTGCGGCACGCCGCTCGCCTATCGTCATCCCGGCGGGCTCGAAATCGCCATCGGCGCCTTCGACGACCGATCCGATCTCGCGCCGCAGATTCAGGTCAATGTCGAGGCCCGCATCCCCTGGGTCACCACCATCTTCGACCAGCCGGTGCACAGCGATCCGGACTATTACGCGCAGCAGGAAGCCGTCATTTCCTTCCAGCACCCCGATCACGATACGGCCGACTGGCCGACCCATGGACTGAGCCTATGACCTTTGAAAACGATACCGACAGCCTGCGCGGCTTTTATCCGCCGATCGAGGCCTATGCCTCCGGCCATCTCGATGTCGGCGATAGGCATTCGATCTATTGGGAGCGGTCCGGCACGCCCGGCGCCAAGCCCGCCGTGTTCCTGCATGGCGGCCCCGGTGGCACCAGCGGCCCCAACCATCGCCGGCTGTTCGACCCCGCTCTCTACGACGTGCTCCTCTTCGACCAGCGCGGATGCGGCAAGTCCACGCCGCATGCGGGCCTCGAGGCGAACACGACCTGGCATCTGGTGGCCGACATCGAGCGCCTGCGCGAGATGGTCGGTGTCGACACATGGCTCGTCAATGGCGGCTCCTGGGGCTCGACCCTAGCGCTCGCCTATGCCGAAACTCATCCCGAGCACGTCTCCGAACTGGTGCTGCGCGGCATCTACACGCTGACGAAGGCCGAGCTCGACTGGTACTACCAGTTCGGCGTGTCGGAGATGTTCCCCGACAAGTACGAACGCTTCGTCGCACCGATTCCGCCGGAGGAGCGCCACGAGATGATGCAGGCCTATTACCGGCGCCTGACGGGCGACGACCTGGCGCTGCGCCGAGAGGTGGCCAAGGTCTGGAGCACCTGGGAAGGTGAGACGATCACGCTTCTGCCGCAGCCCGATACCAGCAGCAAATTCGCCGAAGACGATTTCGCCGATGCCTTCGCCCGGCTCGAAACGCACTACTTCGTGAATGCCGGCTGGATGGACGAAGGCCAGCTCGTGCGTGACGCCCACCGCCTCCACGGCATTCCCGGTGTCATCATCCAGGGCCGCTACGACATGCCGTGCCCGGTGAAATACGCCTATGCGCTGCACAAGGCCTGGCCGCAGGCGGAATTCCATCTGGTCGAAGGCGCTGGCCATGCCATGAGCGAGCCCGGTATCCTCGACCGGATGATCCGCGCCACAGACACCTTCGCCGGCAAGGAAGCCTGACCCCATGAAGCGCGAGCGCATCTTCCTCTTCGACACCACGCTGCGCGACGGGCAGCAGACGCCCGGCGTCGATTTTTCCGTCGAGGACAAGATCGCGATCGCCGCCATGCTCGACGATTTCGGTATCGACTATGTCGAGGGCGGCTATCCCGGTGCGAACCCGACCGATACCGCCTTCTTCGCCAAACGCCGCACCCGCAACGCCCGCTTCGTCGCCTTCGGCATGACCAAGCGCACCGGCGTCTCCGCCGCCAACGATCCGGGCCTTGCGGGTCTGCTGCAGTCGGCCAGCGACACGATCTGTCTCGTGGCCAAGAGCTGGGATTATCACGTCGCCGTCGCGCTCGGCTGCACCAACGCGGAAAATCTCGACAATATCGCAGCCTCCGTGGAGGCCGTCGTGATCAGCGGCCGCGAGGCCATGGTCGATTGCGAGCACTTCTTCGACGGATACAAGGCAAACCCCGACTACGCGCTCGCCTGCGCCAGGGCCGCCTATGATGCCGGCGCACGCTGGGTCGTCCTCTGCGACACCAATGGCGGTACGCAGCCGGAGGAGATCCGCACGATCGTCGCTGCGGTCATCGCCGCCGGCATCCCCGGCGACCGCCTCGGCATCCACGCACACAACGACACGGGACAGGCGGTCGCCAATTCTCTGGCTGCGGTCGAGGCCGGCGTGCGCCAGATCCAGGGCACGCTGAACGGCATCGGCGAGCGCTGTGGCAATGCCAACCTCGTCACCCTCATCCCGACGCTCGCGCTGAAGGAGGTCTATGCCAGCCGTTTCGAGACGGCCATCGACACCGACCGCCTGCAGGAGCTCACCAAGCTCTCCCATGCCTTCGACGAGCTGCTCAACCGTTCGCCCGACCACCAGATGCCCTATGTCGGCGCCTCCGCCTTTGCCACCAAGGCCGGCATCCACGCCTCCGCATTGCTGAAGGACCCGCGCACCTACGAGCATGTGACGCCGGAAAGTGTGGGCAACCTGCGCAAGGTCATGGTGTCGGACCAGGGCGGCAAGGCCAATTTCATCAATGCGTTGAAGCGCCGCGGCATCGTGGTCGGCAAGGACGATCCGCGCCTCGACCGGCTGATCTCCATCGTCAAGGAGCGCGAGGCGACCGGCTATGCCTATGAAGGCGCCGATGCGAGCTTCGCCATCCTCGCCCGCCGCACCCTTGGCCATGTGCCCGATTTCTTCCATGTGGAGAGCTTCCGCGTCATGGTCGAACGCCGGTTCGACGCCAACGGCCAGCTGAAGACCGTGTCGGAAGCCGTCGTCCGCGTCCTCATCGACGGCGAGGAGACGCTTTCCGTCGCGGAAGGTCACGGCCCGGTGAATGCGCTCGATCTCGCCCTGCGTAAGGATCTCGGCAAGTACCAGCACGAGATCGCCGATCTCGAGCTCGCGGACTACAAGGTTCGCATCCTCAATGGTGGCACGGAGGCCATCACCCGCGTCCTCATCGAATCCACCGACGCCACCGGCGCCCGCTGGTGGACCGTCGGCGTCTCCGACAACATCATAGACGCTTCGTTCCAGGCTTTGATGGACAGCATCGTGTTCAAGCTCTTGAAGAACCGCGACGGCGCGGTGGCGGCTGCGGCGGAGTAGGCTGGTTTTGCTGAGTGACCTGTCAGAGGTAGCAGATAGTCGATGATATCCGTGAAATCGGCGGCAGCATGCGGGGTAAAGCGGACATGGCGCGGGCTTATGCCTTGTCCTGGCGTTCGCTAGCCTTTGCTATGTGTTGCTGAATGATCGCCCAGGAGGCATCGGCGCTCATGGCTGAGGCTGGATCCTTCGCAAGCGCATCGAACGTTGGCAAAGCCTTTGCATGAAGCCACTCTTCGAAGTCGGCCTCATAGACGCCGATCGGAATAAATCCTTGTTTGAAAGCCTGCACCTGCATGACTCCTCTGGATAGCGCGACATGAATGAAGGAAATTCCAGCTGATACAGCTTTGGTTTCCAACATGCCGGGCGTGATTGTAGGCGAAGATGCGGCTGAGTGGAAAGAGTTCTGGAGGCGTGCTAGATTTGCGTGGGCAAATGGAGTGCTCGTCATGACCGAGTTGCATAGGATCACGATCAATCCCGAAAGATGCGGAGGGCGGCCGACGATCCGGTCGTTACGCATTCGTGTGCGGGACGTTCTTGACCTCCTTGCCGCCGGGGCGACGGAAGCGGAGATCCTTGAGGACTATCCGCTCCTTGAGCCGGGTGACATTCGTGCCGCCCTTGAGTACGCGGCCCGCCAAAGCGACCATCCGATCGTTCACGTTGCCTGATGCGCTTTCTTGTCGATGCCCAGTTACCACCGGCATTGGCGCGCTGGCTGTCGGCTCAGGAGCACAAGAGCCTTCACGTGGCGGACATCGGCATGCAGTCTGCATCCGATCGAGCGATATGGGACCTGGCCGACAAGGATGGCTGGGTGATCGTCACGAAGGACGAGGATTTCGCTCAGCGAAAGACCTTGACGGCATCCGGCCCGCAGGTCGTCTGGCTGCGATGGCCCAACGGGCGGCGCGCCGACCTGCTCGCACGTTTCGAGCAGGTCCTGCCGAGCGTTATCGCGGCATTGGAGCGCGGCGAGAGTCTTGTCGAGGTTCGCTAAGCCTCACAACACCAGCCGAAACCGTGCGAACCCATCCGCGCCATCTCCCGCATCCTCGATCTTCGCCGCCTTGACTTGGCCCAGCAGCGGTCGCGCTTTCGGGCCCGTTTCGAACCGGGCGGTCGTGCCGGGCAGGGGCTTGAAGCGCCAGTTGGCGTCGGCGGCAGGGTTGATCGTGCCCTGGTCGTGGATGTAGCGGACGATGACGTCGCGGTTGGTGTCCGGGGCGGCGAAGACGACCTTGTCGCTGGCGATGTCGGGGAACTTGCCGCCGCCGCCGGCGCGGTAATTGTTGGTGGCGACCACGAATTTCTGCGTGGGATCCATGGGTTGGCCGCCAAATTTCAGGTCCGTGATCCGGTGCGCGGCCTCGTCGGCCAGCTTGCCGTCCGTGTCGAAACGCGCTGGCTGCGACAGGTCGATCTCATAGGTCACCCCGTCGATGACATCGAAATTATAGGACGGGAATCCGGTGCTCAGCAGTGGCTGGTCCTTCTGCCCGGGCGTCAGGCGATTGAACATGCCGGCCGACATTTCGAGCCAGTTCTCAACCTGTGCGCCAGTGACGACGACGGCCTGCACCGTGTTGGGATAGAGATAGAGATCGGCGACGTTCTTGATGGCGATGTCGCCCGCGGGCACGTCGGTATAGTAGTCGGCGCCGCCGCGACCGCCGGCCTTAAAGGGGGCCGCGGCCGAGAGAACGGGCAGATCCTTCCATGCTGTCTCCTTCAGCATGTCCTTGACGTACCAGGTTTGCGCTTGTGACACGATCTGCACGGACGGGTCGTCCGCCACCAGCGCGAAATAGGAGTAGAGCGGCGCCGAGGTCTTGCCGACGGGCGTGCGGACATAGGCGAGCGTCGCCTCGTGTTCGGCCTTGGCCGCGGTCAGCACGTCGGCGCGGTCGTTGACGTCGGCCACTACCGTCTTGTCCTCGCGGTGGTAGATCGGCCGGGCCTCGGTGGTGAAATCGACGATTTTCCAGCTCTTGCCGTCCCGTTCCAGCAGCAGGTCGATCAGCCCGAGATGCGAGCCCCAGAAGCCCGCCATGACGGCCGGCTTGCCCTGCAGCGTGCCCTTGACCGGGTCCACACCCGCAATGCCGTCGAAATTCTTTGGCCCGGGGAAGACCAGATGCTGGTGGCCGGTCAGCACCGCATCGATGCCCTCGACGCCGGCGAGGTAGAGGGAGGCATTTTCCATGCGGTCTGTCTGGCCGCTGCCGTCGATGCCGGAATGCGACAGCGCCACGATGATGTCGGCGCCGTCCTCCTTCATCACCGGCACCCAGGCGCGGGCAGCGTCCACGATGTCGCGCGTCTGCGCCTTGCCGTCGAGGTTCTTCACGTCCCAAAGCATGATCTGCGGCGGCACGAAGCCGATCAGCCCGATCTTCAGCAGGCTCGTTGCGCCACTGCCGTCCGTCACGGTCTTTTCGATGATCGTATAGGGCTTGAAGAACAGCACGTCCTTGGTCGGGTCCTCGGCCAGCATCCCCTTCGTCAGGTTGGCGCAGACATAAGGGAAGTTCGCGCCGGAAAGCGCCTTCGCCATGAAGTCGAGCCCATAGTTGAACTCGTGATTGCCGAGCGTGCCCGCCTCGTAGCCAAGCAGGTTCATGGCCTTGATGACCGGATGGACGTCGCCCTCCTTCAGGCCTTTCTGGTAGGCCATGAAGTCGCCCATCGGGTTGCCCTGCAGAAAGTCGCCATTGTCGACCAACAGGGTATTGCCCGCCTCGGCGCGAATGGCGTCGATGATCGAGGCGGTGCGCGAGAGGCCCAACGTCTCGTTCGGCTTGTCGCCGTAATAGTCGTATGGATAGACGTGGACGTGGATGTCGGTCGTTTCCATGAGGCGCAGATGCGCCTGGTTCGCGCTCGCCTTGGCGGCAAACGGATGCAGCATGACAAGCCCGGAGGCCGACGCAAGCCCACCGAGGAAAGCCCGGCGGGTGACGATCGGGGCGAGGGAGAGGAAGGGCGCTGAGGGGGAGGACATGACGTTCCTTTCGTGCCGGATCACTTCGAAGGGACCATATACCAAAAGGCGGGTTTGGCGACCTTCGGGCGGACGGCATCGGCCCGTCTGGGACGAGCGAACCGCCATCGGAAATCTCGCAGGCAAAAGCGACCGTCGTGTGTCACCAGAATTCGTTGATGGTTCAGGGAAATGAATTGGAGCGGCAGCGCCTTTTCGCGTAAGCCGCGCCTTGAAGCGACCTGCGTCCGCAAGACGTGACCGTCCGCGCGAGCGGCGACGCGCAAGCAGGGCGCAGAGGCCGGAGGAGGGTCATGACATGGCTGATATCACAGGCAAGCCGCTGGCGACGACCGGCGCCGTACCGGCGGCCGTGGTCCCCGGCAATGGCGACAGCCCGCGCGGCTTCCTGCTTGCCGCCGTCGCCTATGCCTGCTGGGGCTTCCTGCCGCTGTTCATGAAAGGCATCGCCCATATTCCGGCGGCCGAAGTCGTCGCCCACCGCATCGTCTGGTCCGTGCCGCTCGTCGGCGCGTTCATCCTGTGGCTCGGCCGCACCGCGGATCTTAAGATCGCGCTGCGCTCGCCGCGCATGCTTGCCATGGCGGCGCTGACGGCAACGCTCGTCACGTTCAACTGGGGCGTCTATGTCTGGGCCATCAGCGTCGGGCGAACGCTGGAGGCCGCGCTCGGCTATTACATCAACCCGCTCTTCTCGATCTTCCTCGGTGCGGTGCTGCTGAAGGAAAAGCTGAACCGGGCGCAGCTGGTCGCCATCGGCTTTGCGGTCGCCGCTGTCGCGATCATCGCCGTGGATGCCGGTGGGCTGCCCTGGGTGTCGCTCGGGCTCTGCGTGTCCTGGGGGTTCTACGCCTTTTTCCGCAAGACCCTGCCGGTCGGGCCGAACCAGGGCTTCTTCCTTGAGGTCATGCTGCTCTCGGTGCCCTCGCTCGCCTATATCGTCTATCTGGAAAGCTCGGGGCAGGGGCATTTCACCGATACGGGCATCACCGATGTGGTGTGGCTCATCTCATCCGGCGTCGTCACCGCCGTGCCGCTGCTGTTTTATGCCAATGGCGCCAAGCTGCTGCGTCTCTCCACCATCGGCATCATGCAGTATATCGCGCCCAGCATGGTGTTCCTCATCGCGGTCTTCGTCTTCCACGAGCCGTTCGGCATGGTGAAGCTGATGGCGTTCGGGCTGATCTGGATGGCGCTGGTGATCTATACCGGCTCGATGCTCGTGGAGAGCCGCAATGCCCGACAGGCCGCAGCGGCCTTGAAGGCCTGACCCGGCACCGGCGCGCCACCTGTCCCAAGGGGCTGCACGTTACAGCTTGTCGATGATATCGCTCTCGCCGCCGCGATCGACCGTGCCGGCCCAGTGCGCCTGGAGTGCCGGCACCACCTCGTCCGGGTCGTCGATGACCAGCGGCTGGACGAGATGCGCCGTGTGGATGAAACCGCTGTCGGCCATGTGGTGGATCAGCTTCATCAGCGGGTTCCAGAATCCGTTGATGTTGACCAGCACGATCGGCTTGCGGTGCCGCCCCAGCTGCGCCCATGTCATGATCTCGACGATCTCCTCCAGCGTGCCGATGCCGCCCGGCAGCGTCACGAAGGCGTCGGCCCGCTCGAACATCTTGTGCTTGCGCTCATGCATGTCGGCCGTCACGACCAGTTCGCTCAGCTGACCGAGCGAGTGCCGAGTGGCCTCCATATCGATCAGGAACTGTGGTATGATGCCGGTCACGCGGCCGCCATGGGAGAGAACGCCGCTCGCGACCGCGCCCATGATGCCCTTGGTGCCGCCGCCATAGACGAGATGCATGTGATGCTCTGCGATGGATTTGCCGAGCCTGCGGCCCGCATCCATGAATTCGGGCTCGCGTCCGGGCTGGGACCCGCAATAGACGCAGATGGATCGAATCGGAACAGTTTGATCGCTCATGGGGGAAGCAGACATCCGGTCCTGCACCGCGTCAAGGGACGGAACGGGCAAAAGGTGTAAAAAGGCACGCACGAAACCTTCAGAACATGCATCGCTGCTTGTGGAGAAGGCCGGATATCGCTAGCAATTTCAAGAGATGCGCAGTGTGCGGAGCCGCCTGCGCGCAAGACGATATGGCCCCCGGTACGGGCTGATGAACACGGCAAGCGTTTTTGGCGGATACGGTCCGCCGAAACCTCCGTGGTGGAGAGGTGCATGAGGAAGAATACGGCAGGTCTGGTCGCGCTCGTCGTGCTGGCAATCGCCACGCTTTTGATGATCTTCGTCGTGTTGCCGAATGTCGGTGACGAGGCGCCGCCGACGCGTGCCCAGGGCACGGGCGCGGAAAGCCCCTCGGCAGATGCGGAGGGTACGCCCGGCAACGGCGATACCACGACGGCCGACGCCAAGGGCAGCCGTCCCGGTGCCGGCGATGCCGCAAACCCCGCAGGCGCGACAACCCCGACCACCCCGTCCGCGCAGCCGAACGCCGATGCGGCAAAGACCGCGCAGCCGGCACCCACCGGCGAGGCCGGCGCGCCGGCACCGTCCGGCGAGGCTGCCGCGCCGTCTTCGGCCCCGACACCCGCTGCACCTTCCCAAACGGCTGACGGTACCGATACGCCGAGCTTCGACGTGCTGCGCGTCGAGCCCGACGGCTCGACCGTCATTGCCGGGCGTGCCGAGCCCAACAGCAAGCTGGAGATCGTCAATGGCAATGCCGTGGTCGGCACGGCCGATGTCGGCGGTACCGGCGATTTCGCGGCCGTGTTCGACAAGCCGCTGCCGCCCGGCGACTATCAGCTGACGCTGCGCAGCACGACGCCGTCCGGCGCCGTCACCGCTTCCGACGAGGTGGCAACCGTGTCCATTCCCAAGGTCGACAACGGCCAGCTTCTCGCCATGGTGACGAAGCCGGGAGAGGCGAGCCGGATCCTGACCGCACCGAGCGAGCCGGCAGCCCCGGCAGCCGCAGCCCCGGCGGCGCCGTCGGGCGCGACACCGGCTGCGGGCGATCAGGCCGCCCTGCAGACCTCCGCGAAGACCCCCGCGACGACGCCCTCCGCACCCGCTTCCGCCCAAGGTACACAGGCCCAAGGCACACCGGCCTCGCCGGTGGCCGTTTCCGCCGTCGAAATCGAGGGCCGCAAGCTGTTCGTCGCCGGCACGGCCCGTCCGGGCTCGACCGTTCGTATCTATGCCGACGACCAGCTGGTCGGTGAAGGCAAGGCGGATGCGCAGGGTCGCTTCGTCATCGATGGCGAACTCGGCCTGTCCGTCGGCCAGCACGTCATCCGGGTCGATATGGTCGGCGCCGACGGCAAGGTGCAGATGCGCGCTGCCGTTCCCTTCGAGCGTCCGGAAGGCGACCAGATCTCGGCCGTCGCCCAGACGCCGGCCAGCGGCTCCGATCCCGCCTTCGACGGCGCCATCTTCGATGCCTCGCGCATGGAGGCGGCCAAGGCCTTCGCGCTTCTCAAAGGTCTCTATGCCGGCGGCAAGCTGCCCGGTCTCGACCAGCTCGCGGCTGCACGCTCGGCCACGGAAATCGCCCTCACGTCGCTCGCCGGCGTCAAGCCTGTCGCCGGCATGCAGGCTGGCGTCACCGATCGTGTCAACGCCACCACGAAGGCGGCTGGCGAAGCGCTCGCCATCCTGAAGCCGCTGCCGCGCGATGCCGCCGCCGTCGGCGCCGCACTCGGCCGTCTCGACGCCGCCATGGCCCGCGTGCTGGAGACCTCGCCGGCCGTTGCGGCGAACAGCCCGACCGCTACACCATCGCCGGCGCCCGCGGGCCAGACGACCGTGCCCGGGCAATCCCCGACCGGCCAACCGACGAATGGCGCGCCCGCCGCGATCACGAATGCCGGCACGCCCTCCACCGCCCCGGGCGCAACCCCGTCTGAGCCGGCCGTTGCCGCGTCTCCGCAGGCGGCCGGCGGTGAGCCGGAAACCGTGCAGCAGGCACCGCTTCAGCAGAGCAAGAGTTCGGTGATCATCCGCCGTGGCGACACGCTGTGGCAGATCTCCCGGCGCGTCTACGGGGCAGGGGTGCGCTACACCACGATCTATGTGGCCAACGAGGACCAGATCCTCGACCCCGACCGCATCCTGCCGGGTCAGGTCTTCGGCGTGCCGGACAAGGCGCTGCCGGACGCGGAATCGCAGGAAATCCACCGCCGGCACATGCAACATGCGCCGTGACGGCAGCGCGTAAGACGGTAACCCGCAAAGGCATGGCCGCAAGACCATTGCCGCGGCCGCCGGGTAAGCCTATGTGAAGATCGACGCGAACGGCGCCTCCCTCAGGGGGCGCCGTTCGTACGTTTGACCTCTGCATGTTCGACCGGCGTTCCCGCTGTCGGACGCACGGCACTGCCGGCTGGAAATCGAAGAGATATGACGGACCAGAAGAAGACTGTGTCGGCCGATGCCGGCAATCCGCTCCGGACCATCCTCAACCTGTGGCCCTATATGTGGCCAAGCGACCGGGCCGACCTGAAGATGCGCGTGGTATGGGCGACGGTGATCCTGCTGATCGCCAAGGTCGTGCTGCTGCTCGTTCCCTACTTCTTCAAATGGGCGACCGACGCGCTGAATGGTCGCGCCGACATGGGCGGCGTCCTCCCCACGGTGATGACCGGCGCCCTGATGCTGGTCGTCGCCTACAATCTCGCGCGCCTGCTGCAGGCCGGCCTCAACCAGCTGCGCGATGCGCTCTTTGCCAGCGTCGGCCAGCATGCCGTGCGCCAGCTCGCCTATCGCACCTTCGTGCATATGCACCAGCTCTCGCTGCGCTTTCACCTGGAGCGCCGCACCGGCGGCCTGTCGCGCATCATCGAGCGCGGTACCAAGGGCATCGAGACGATCGTCCGCTTCACCATTCTCAACACCGTACCGACGCTGATCGAGTTCCTGCTGACCGCGGCGATTTTCTGGTGGGGCTACGGCTTCTCCTACCTTCTGGTCACCGCCGTCACGGTCGCGGTCTATATCTGGTTCACGGTCAAGGCGAGCGACTGGCGCATCTCCATCCGCCGCTCGATGAACGACAGCGACACCGACGCCAATACCAAGGCCATCGATTCGCTGCTCAACTTCGAGACCGTCAAATATTTCGGCAACGAGCAGATGGAGGCGACGCGCTTCGACCAGTCGATGGCGCGCTACGAAAAGGCGGCAACGCAGGTCTGGACGTCGCTCGGCTGGCTGAACTTCGGCCAGGCGCTGATCTTCGGCTTCGGCACCGGCATCATGATGATCATGTCGGCGCTGGCCGTGCAGCGGGGCGAGCAGACCATCGGCGACTTCGTCTTCATCAACGCCATGCTGATGCAGCTGTCGATCCCGCTCAACTTCATCGGCTTCGTCTATCGCGAAATCCGCCAGGGGCTGACGGATATCGAGCAGATGTTCGATCTGCTCGAGGTGCAGGCCGAGGTGGTGGACTGTCCCGGCGCGAGGGAACTCGCGATCGACAAGGGTGCCATCGTCTTCAAGGACGTGCATTTCGCCTATGATCCGGCGCGCCCGATCCTCAAGGGCATCAGCTTCGAGGTGCCCGCCGGCAAGACCGTCGCCGTGGTCGGCCCTTCGGGTGCCGGCAAGTCCACGCTGTCGCGTCTGCTCTACAGGTTCTACGACGTGCAGCAGGGCGCGATCACCATCGACGGGCAGGACGTCCGCAGCCTGACGCAGAAGAGCCTGCGCGCGGCGATCGGCATGGTCCCGCAGGATACCGTGCTCTTCAACGATACCATCGCCTACAACATCCGCTACGGCCGCATCTCCGCCTCCAAGGCGGAGGTCGAGGCCGCCGCCGACATTGCGCAGATCGGCACCTTCATCGAGACGCTGCCGGAGGGTTACGACGCCATGGTCGGCGAGCGCGGTCTGAAACTTTCGGGCGGCGAGAAGCAGCGCGTGGCGATCGCCCGCACCGTGCTGAAGAGCCCGCCGATCCTCATCCTCGACGAGGCGACCTCAGCGCTCGACACGCGCACGGAGCAGGAGATCCAGGCAGCCCTCGACATCGTCTCGCGCAACCGCACGACGCTCGTCATCGCCCACCGTCTCTCCACCGTCATTCAGGCCGACGAGATCATCGTGCTGAAGGACGGCGTCATCGCCGAACGCGGCACCCATGGCGAACTGATCGATCGCGACGGCCTCTACGCCTCGATGTGGAGCCGCCAGCGCGAGGCGACACAGGCGGCCGAACAGCTGAAGAAGGTGCAGGACGAAGACGACCTCGGCATTGTCACCCGCCGTCCGCCGGCGGTCTGAGACGCTTCTCGGCTGGCGTTCCTGTTTCGAACGCTGCCGTACGCGGATATGCATCGGCCATACCCGGTCGAGGGTCGGCCCGTGCTGCCGCTGCGTGGCGCCTTTCGCGCAGCGGCGCGCTACCGTTCTCGCGGCCCCGCCCCATATCCTCCATGATGACCGCGATTGTTGCCGCAGGGCACGTTTCCCTATAGGTGCAGGAACGGAGTTTAATGGAGACGCTGCCCTCATGAGCCTGATTACGTCCGTTCGCAACACGCTGGTGCCGATCAACAAGGCCGGCTACCCGTTCATTGCCGGGTTCTTCGTCGTCTCCCTTCTTCTCGGTTTCCTGTGGGAGCCGCTGCTGTGGATCGGTTTCATTCTCACCGCCTGGTGCGCCTACTTCTTCCGCGACCCCGAGCGCGTGACCCCCGTCGATGACGATCTCGTTATCAGCCCGGCCGATGGCCGCGTCTCGTCCATCGCCCACATCGTTCCGCCGGAAGAGCTCGGCCTCGGCTTCGAGCCGATGCTGCGCATCTCCGTCTTCATGAACGTCTTCAATTGCCACGTGAACCGCGCACCCATGCGCGGCACCATCACGCGCATTGCCTACCGCGCCGGACAGTTCGTCAATGCCGAACTCGACAAGGCCAGCAGCGAGAACGAGCGCAATGGCCTCGTCATCGAGACGGCGCATGGCGCCATCGGCACGGTGCAGATCGCCGGCCTCGTCGCCCGCCGCATCATCTGCTGGTCGTCGCAGGGCGAGCAGCTGCAGGCCGGCCAGCGGTTCGGCCTCATCCGCTTCGGCTCGCGGCTCGACGTCTTCCTGCCGGCCGGTGCCGAGCCGCGCGTCAGCCTCGGCCAGCTCGCCATCGCCGGGGAGACCGTGCTGGCCGAGTTCGGCTCCGAGAAAGGCCCGACACTCGGCCGCCGCGACTGACGTATCTCGATCCGACGTCATCCCGATCGCGCTGCTTTGATCGGGATGACGCGAGACCGCGCTGGACCGCTTCCGCCGCCGCGCTATGTTGAAATGCAATTCATTCCCCGGGACGATGCGTCCCGCCTGTGCTCCCGAGGACCCAAGCGCCATGGATACGACGCCGTTTCCCCCCTACGAGCCGAACGGGCCGAAAGACGACGAAGCCCGCGGGCCGCGCCTGCGCGAGATCCCGCTGCGTCTGCTCATTCCCAACCTGATCACGGTGCTGGCCATCTGCGCCGGCCTGACGGGCGTGCGGATGGCCTTCGAGGGGCGGTTCGAGCTGGCGGTGGCCATGGTTCTGGTGGCGGCCTTTCTCGACGGCGTCGATGGCCGTATCGCCCGCCTCCTGAAGGCCACGTCGAAATTCGGCGTGCAGATGGATTCGCTGGCCGATATCGTCAATTTCGGCGTCGCCCCGGCACTGGTGCTCTTTGCCTATGTGCTGGACGAGGCCAAGTCGATCGGCTGGATCGCCGCTCTGATCTACGTCATCGCCGCCGGCCTGCGGCTCGCCCGCTTCAACGTGATGGCCGAGCGCGATATCAAGGCGAAATGGCAGTCGGAATATTTCGTCGGCGTTCCCGCACCAGCCGGCGCCATGCTCGTGCTTCTGCCGGTCTATCTCGGCCTCATCGGCGTCGAGCCCAACCGCACGATGGGCCTGATCTTCTCGGCCTATACGCTGCTCATCGCCTTTCTGCTCGTCAGCCGCTTACCCGTCTGGTCCGGCAAGTCGGAAAACCGCGTTCGCCGCGATCTGGTCCTCCCGGTTATCCTGGCCGTGGTTATCTACGTCGCGACCCTGATGAGCTTCACCTGGGAAACCATGGTCATCACCGCCATCGCCTACCTCGCCACACTGCCCTTCGGCGCCCGCGCCTGGAAAAAGAAGTACGGCAGCAAATGGCCGGAGCATCCGGAAGGCGTCAGGGACGACGGCCTGCCGGGGCAATGAATTTTACAGGCCAAGGTGAAGCAGCAAGAGGGAATCTCGCCCATGAAGTTCGGCTACACGATTACCTACGTTCCCGACGTCGCAGCCTCCCTCAACTTTTTTGAGAAAGCGTTCGGCTTCCCCGTCAAGTTCCTGCATGAGGGCGGGGACTACGGCGAACTGGAGACGGGCGAAACGACGCTGGCCTTCGCCTCGACCCATCTCGCCTCTGCCCATTTTCCCGAAGGCTATGTCCTAGCGCACGCCTCGAAGCATCCTCTCGGGATGGAGATCGCCCTCGTCACCGACGATGTGGCCGTGGCCCATGCCCGAGCATTGACATGCGGTGCGCAGGAAATCAGTGCGCCGACGAAGCAGCCTTGGGGGCAGTTCGTCTCCTATGTCAGGTGTCCCGATGGTTTGCTGGTGGAGCTGTGCACCCCAGTCTCTGAATAATCTGTCGGCGATGACGTTCAGGATGGCGCGTGAAGCACCCTACGTGCCGTATCGACCACCGCCCGCGTCAGCGTGGTCAACTGGTCTGCCGCAAGCCGATTGATCTGCCAGAACAACGGAACATCCAGCGGCGTGTCGGGAATCAGCTCGACCAGCCGGCCGCGGGCTAGGTGCTCGCCAACGAGAGTCTCCGGGTTCATGCCCCACCCCATTCCGCACAGGCTTGCCTCCACGAAACTCTGCGTCGAGGGCAGCCAGTGCGTAGGGCACGCCGGGTCCTCGCCAAGCGTCTGCCGCAGCCATCGGCTCTGAAGCCGGTCCTTCTGGTTGAAGGTCAGGGCGGGCGCTTGGGCAAACGCTACCGGGGTCATGCCGCGCGCAAAATACCGTTCCGCGAAATCCGGGCTCGCCGTCGCCCGATACCGCAACGCGCCAAGCGGCGTGCGGCGACAGCCTGAAATCGGTGCTTCCAGCGACGTGACGGCCGCCAGCACGCGGCCCTGTTGCAGCCACTCGGCCGTATGGTCCTGATCGTCCACCGCAATGTTGAGGAGATGCGGCGCCTCGCGTGAAAAGGCCGCAGCCGCCGGCAGGAACCACGTGGCAAGGCTGTCGGCATTGGTGGCGATGTGAAGCGTGACGCGGGTGCCGGGCGACAGAGGATCGGCAAGGGCGGGCAGGTGGCCGAAGAGTTCGCCTTCCAGCATTCCCACCGTCTCCATATGCCGGCAGAGCCACGCCCCCTTCTCGGTGGCGACACAGGGCGAACCGCGGATGACGAGCGCCGTCCCCAGGCGCTCTTCCAATGCTTTCACGCGCTGCGAGATGGCGGATGGCGTGACGTTCAGAAGCCGGGCGGCCTTGTCGAAGCTCCCCGTCTGCACGACGGCGGACACGGCTCGAAGAGAGACATAGTCGATCGCCATTAGCTCCCCTTCATCGACATTAGGGACTTTAACTATCCTAATTCAGGAGCTGGCGCTATCGAAGCTCATACCGCTTAGGAGACATCGATGCCGCCTGCCTCATTGCTGAATGACATGACCCTGAGTGCCTTCACGACCGGCATCACCATGGGCCTTACCCTCATCGTCGCCATCGGCGCACAGAACGCTTTCGTGCTGCGGCAGGGTCTGCGCAACGAGCATATCCTTGCGGTCTGCCTTGCCTGCGCCGTGTCTGATGCTGCCCTGATCGCCTTGGGTGTCACGAGCTTCCGCCAGATCGCGCAGGTCCTGCCGGGTCTCGACCCGTTCATGCGCTATGGCGGCGCCGCGTTCCTGATCGTCTACGGCGCGCGCAGCCTGCTGTCGGCCGTCCGCGCATCGGGCGCGCTCGATATCTCCGGGCAGACGGGCCGCGGCCTCGGCGTCACGCTCGCCACCTGCCTCGCACTCACCTGGCTCAACCCGCATGTCTATCTCGATACGGTCGTCCTGCTCGGCACCATCTCGACGCGGTTTCCCGGCGCGCAGGGCGCGTTTGCGGCCGGTGCGATGTCCGCATCGTTCCTGTTCTTCTTCTCGCTCAGCTACGGCGCCCGCTGCCTGCGGCCGCTCTTCGAAAAACCGGCGGCATGGCGCGTGCTGGAGGCGATCATCGGCATCGTGATGTTCGCGATCGCGCTCAGGCTCGTGATGGGAGTGTAGCGGCTAAGCCGGCAGGCGGTAATCCACGATCCGATTCTCGCGCACCACGAACAGCTTGCCTGTTTCGGTCTGGTCCGGCCCGACGAGCGGCAGGAGGGTCCGAGCGACCTCGGACGGGTGCGGGACGGTTTCCGGATCCTCGCCCGGCATGGCCTGCGCGCGCATGGCCGTCCGTGTGCCGCCCGGATCGACCGAGAGGATGCGCAACGGCAGGCGCTGGGTCTCCCCGGCCCATGTCCGCGCCAGCGCCTCGACCGCCGCTTTGGAGGCGGAGTAGGGCCCCCAGAACGGCTTGCACTTGTGTGCGGCCGATGAGGAGAGGATCAACGCCCGCCCGGCATCCGACTGGATCAGCAGCGGCTCCACCGTGCGGATCAGCCGCCACGTCGCGGTGACGTTGATCGTCATCACCTTTTCGAACACTTTGGCCTCGACATGGCCGATCGGCGAGATCGTGCCGAGCACGCCGGCATTGGCGACAAGAATGTCGAGCCGGCCCCAGCGCGCGTGGATCGCCGCGCCCAGCCTGTCGATCGCTTCCATGTCGGCGAGATCGAACGGCACGAGCGTGAGCGGAAGCCCGCCTTCGGCCTTGACCGCATCGTCAAGCTCCTCGAGGCCGCCCACGGTCCGCGCGCAGGCAATCACCTGTGCGCCGGCACGGGCCAGCTCGAGCGCCGTGAAATAGCCGATACCGCGCGAGGCGCCGGTGACAAGCGCGATGCGCCCCTTCAGGTCGATCGGGTTCATGCGTCAGCCGTTGCTCGCCATGACGGACAGCTTGCGGACATTGCTGGTCCCCTCGCGATCCAGAAGGCGCGTCGGATAGTCGCCCGTGAAGTAATGGTCGGTGAACTGCGGCGCCTTCGGGTTGCGCGGCTCGCCGCCGACAGCCCGGTAGAGACCGTCGATCGACAGGAATTCCAGCGAATCCGCGCCGATGAAGGCGCACATGGAGGCGAGGTCCGCATGCTGGTTGGCCAGCAGCTTCTCGGCGTCCGGCGTATCGATGCCGTAAAAATCCGGATGGTAGATCATCGGGCTTGCGACGCGGATATGCACTTCGAGCGCGCCCGCTTCGCGGATCATCTGGACGATCTTCAGCGAGGTGGTGCCGCGCACGATCGAATCGTCGATCAGAACGACGCGCTTGCCCTCGATCATCGCGCGGTTGGCGGAATGCTTCAGCTTGACGCCGAAGGCGCGGATCGACTGCGTCGGCTCGATGAAGGTGCGCCCGACATAATGGTTGCGGATGATGCCGAGTTCGAACGGAATGCCGCTCGCCTGGGCAAAGCCGATGGCCGCCGGCGTGCCGCCATCGGGCACCGGCACCACGACATCCGCCTCGACCGGGGCTTCCTTGGCAAGGTTGATGCCCATGTTCTTGCGGGCGACATAGACGTTGCGGCCGCCGACGACCGAATCGGGCCGGGCGAAATAGACATATTCGAACAGGCAGAGCCGCTCCGGCATCGGCGCTTCCGCCTTGCGCGATTCGATGCTGATCGAACCGTCCGGCTGAATTTCGCAGATCACGACCTCGCCGTTCTCGACATCGCGGACGAACTTCGCCCCGATGATGTCGAGCGCGCAGGTCTCGGAAGCGAAGATCGGCTTGCCGTCGAGCTCGCCCATCACGAGCGGGCGGATGCCGTAGGGGTCGCGCGCGGCCATCAGCTTGGTGCGGGTGATGGCGAGCATGGAATAGCCGCCCTCGACCTGGCGGATCGCATCGACGAAACGCTCGCCGGAACCGGCATGCTTGGAGCGGGCGATGAGGTGCAGCACGACTTCGGTATCCGAGGTCGACTGACAGATGGCGCCATCGGCAATCAGCTGGCGGCGCAGCGTCAGGCCGTTGGTCAGGTTGCCGTTATGCGCGATGGCGATGCCGCCGACCTCGAGTTCGGCAAACAGCGGCTGCACGTTGCGCAATGCCACTTCGCCGGTGGTCGAATAGCGCGTATGGCCGATGCCGATGAAGCCCGGCAGTTTGGCGAGTGTGGCGGGATCCGTGTAGTGGTCGCCGACGAGGCCCATCCGCTTTTCGGTGTAGAACTGCCGCCCGTCGAAGGTGACGATGCCGGCCGCTTCCTGTCCGCGATGCTGGAGGGCATGCAGGCCGAGCGCCGTCAGCGTGGCGGCGTCCTCATGTCCGAGGATGCCGAAAACGCCGCACTCCTCGTGCAGCGTATCGCCGTCCATCTCGTCATGGATCTCGGTCGCACGCAGGTCTTTGGCGGCGGAGGCGGGGGACTGGGGCAGGGTCATCGCGGTATCACCTTTTTCTCGGCGGGTGCGGTTGGCATATCGTAGCGCGTCATCGCGCCTTCAACCAGCAATACCGGCGGAAAGATCGATGAAACGACAACAGCCCGCAAAGCGGGCTGGCATGTCTGGCGCAGGCGCGTCAGTTGTTGGTCGTCGGTGCGGCAGGCGCAAGGGCCGGCGCGTCGTCGGACGGCACCGGCTCGTTGGGCGGCGTCGTGCCGTCCAGCTCGCCCTCGGGCGTCGGCTTGCCGGTCAGGCGGTTCACCACGGTGGTGCCGACATCTTCCGGAAGCAGCGCCACGAGTTTCGTGCCGAGATTGTCGAGCAGCGGCTTCGACTTCGCCTGGATGACCCAGGTCGGCTGCTGCTCGGGCTTCACGATCCAGTTGAAGAACAGCATGGCGACGACGATCAGGAGAACGCCGCGCGCCGCCCCGAACAGGAAGCCGAGCGTGCGATCGAGCGCGCCGATGCGGCTGTCGATGATGAAGTCCGCAATCCGCATGGTGATGAAGGAGATGATGATCAGGGCGACGAGGAAGATGACGCCGGCCGAACCGGCCGTGGCGATGGCATCGCTCGTCGTGTACTGCGCCGCATAGGGCTTCAGGTAGGGATAGAGGAAATAGGCGGCGGCGGCGGCGCCGAGCCAGCTGGCGACCGAAAGCACCTCGCGCGAGAAGCCGCGGACCATCGCAAGGACGGCCGAGAACAGCGCGACACCGATCACGATCCCGTCGAGAATGGTTATGGGCATGGTCGTCCTACTCCGAACAAGCGCCAGGCGGGATCCGCACCGGGGCATCTGCAGTCGCCGCACGTGAACCCGGCTCCGATCTGTCGCGGAACCGGACGGAGCATGTATACCGAAACGGCGGCCGTGTCCCGATATGCTTTGGCCCGATAGGCTCGGGCGCTATGCTTGGCCCGAAAACACCGGGCAGTGGCCGAGCGCCCATCTTGCGGTGTCCCGCCGTCCGGTCAGTCGTCCGCATCCGTCTGGCGCAGGGCACCCTTGGCGCCGGCGATGCGCGCGACCAGGTCCGGCAGGCTCTCCATTTCCCCCAGCGCCATGCCCGAGCCCTTGGGCAGATCGGGAGAGGCGCAGGGCAGGACAGCTTGCGAGAAGCCGAGTTTCTCGGATTCCTTCAAACGCTGGGCCGTATGCGCAACCGGCCGGATGGCCCCGGACAGGCTGATTTCGCCGAAATAAACGCAATCGGTGGGAAGGGCAAGTCCGGCAAGCGAGGAAACCAGTGCGGAAGCCACCGCAAGGTCCGCCGCGGGCTCCGCGATGCGGTATCCCCCAGCCACGTTCAGATAGACGTCGTGTTGCCCCAGCCGCACCCCGCAATGGGCCTCCAGCACTGCGAGGATCATCGACAGCCGCGCCGAATCCCAGCCGACGACGGCGCGCCGCGGCGTTCCGAGCGAGGTCGGCGCCACCAGCGCCTGCACCTCCACCAGGACCGGCCGCGTGCCTTCCATGCCGGCGAACACGGCGGCGCCCGGCGATTTCGCGTTGCGTTCGCCGAGGAAAAGCTCGGAAGGATTGGTGACTTCGCGCAAGCCCTTGTCCGACATTTCGAACACGCCGATCTCGTCGGTCGGCCCGAAGCGGTTCTTCACCGTGCGCAGGATGCGGTAGTGGTGGCCGCGGTCGCCCTCGAAATAGAGGACGGCATCGACCATGTGCTCGACCACGCGCGGCCCGGCGATCTGGCCTTCCTTGGTCACGTGGCCGACGAGCACGACGGTGGCGCCCGTCTGCTTGGCGAAACGGATCATCGCCTGAACGCCGGTGCGAACCTGCGTCACCGTGCCCGGGGCCGAATCGACGACGTCGCTCCACAGCGTCTGGATGGAATCGATGATGAAGAGATCCGGCCGCTTGCCCTCCGACACCGTCGCGAGGATGTCCTCGACATTGGTCTCCGCCGCCAGCAGTACGTCGGTGTCGGCAGCACCGAGACGCTGGGCGCGCAGCCGTACCTGCGCCACGGCCTCTTCGCCCGAGACGTAGATGATGCGGTGACCGTTGCGCGAGAGAGCCGCGGCGGCCTGCATGAGCACCGTGGATTTGCCGATGCCCGGATCGCCGCCGATCAGCACGGCCGATCCGCGCACGAAGCCGCCGCCCAGCGCCCGGTCGAATTCCGAGATGCCGGTCGTGATGCGCGGCGCATCCTCCGTCTCGCCCGAGAGCGTGGTCAGCGCTACGGGACGCCCCTTCTTCGGCGTCTTGCCCGGCCCGCCGCCGATGCCGCCGAGCGGATCCTCCTCGACGATGGTGTTCCACTGTCCGCAGCCCTCGCACTTTCCCACCCAGCGGGAAGTGACGGTGCCGCAATTCTGGCAGACGAAATTGGTTCTGGCCTTGGCCATTCAGTCGGTATCGCTTTCGGTAAAGGTGGACGGAGAGATGGTCCGGCGTCCGTGGAGGACGCGCACGACGTTGAAATCTGTTTCGGTGACGAAGAAATAGATGCAGCGCTCGCGATAGACGAAATACCGCAGACCGGGAAAGACATCGCGGCTCGTGCTGATGAAGCCGAGACCTGCCGTTCTTTCGATGTGATCCGTCAAGTCTGTTATGAAAGCGTCGGCTGCGACCGGGTTTTCTTCTGCAATGTACTCAAAGGCGCCCGCCGGGTTTTTCAGTGCGCGACGGCTCATGTTCAGGCGCCGAGCGAGCATCTTGTCGTTCCCGTCCGAGTGCGAGGATCTGTTTCTTCAGGTCGCCAGCCTTCTCGAACGTGACGGTGCGCCCCTCCTTGATATCGTCCTCACCAACCTTGATCAGGCGCCGCAACTCTTCGTCTTCCTCGCGCAGAACCTGAAGTCCGGCCCGGATCACATCGTCGGCGGTGCGATAGGCACCGGCCTGAAGTTGCCCTTCGATGACGGCGCGGTCTTCGTCGCTCAAATGGATGTCAGTCATGCTGATCTCCTTTTGTTCTCTTCTAGCGCATCTCGACCGGCTTTCCAAGATGCCGCCTCAAACTTCGTCGTCGGCCTCGCGATAGGCGCGATCGTAGCGGTGGCCGAGGCTTGTCAGCAGTTCGTAGCCGATGGTTCCGCCGGCACGCGCGACATCGTCGAGCGCGATGTTGCGTCCGAAGAGTTCGATGTAATCGCCGGCACGCACAGCGTTTTCCGGCAGGTCCGTCACGTCGAACAGGCTGAGGTCCATGGTGACGCGGCCGACATGGGGAACCCTGCGGCCATGCAGGAAGCCATAAGCGCCGGAGGGTGCCGCCTGCCGCAGCGTCACGCCGCTGCCGGACACCGAGCGGTGGTAGCCGTCGGCATAGCCGACCGAGGCGATGGCGATGCGGCTGTCGCGGGCAAAGGTCGCGGTGGCGCCGTAGCTCGCCGAGCCACCCCTCGCCACGGAGCGCACCTGGATGATCCGGGCCTCGGCGGTCACGACCGGCGTCATCGGATTGGCCATGCCGTTGACCGCCTCGCCGCCATAGGTGGCGATGCCGGGGCGGGTCAGGTCGAAATGATAGTCGGGCCCGAGATGGACGCCCGCGGAATTGGCAAGGCTTGCCTCCACGCCGTCGAAGGCGGCGCTGACCGCGCGGAAGGCCGACAGCTGCCGGGCGTTCAGCGGATGCGCGGGGTCGTCGGCGCAGGCAAGGTGGCTCATGACCAGCATCGGCGAGAAGCTCGCCGGGCGCGCCGGGTCGGCGGCAAGCGCCATGGCCTCTTCCAGGGAAAGGCCGAGCCGGTTCATGCCCGTATCCACATGCAGCACGCAAGGGTGATCGCCGTGCTCGGACAGGGCCGCCATGAAGAAGGCGAGCTGCTCTTCGGAATTGATGACCGGCACCAGCCCGTTTTCGAAGAACAGCGGCTCGATGCCGGGCCAGAGGCCGGCGAGAACATAGATGCGGCCTTCGGGCACCAGCGGGCGCAGAGCGACACCTTCTTCCGCATTCGCCACGAAAAAATCCCGCGCTCCAGCTCGGTAAAGCGTCTCCGCCGCCGCCTCGATCCCGATTCCATAGGCATCCGCCTTCAGCACGGCCGCCGCCCGCGCGCTTCCCGACCGCGCCTTCATCTGGCGCCAGTTGTCGGCAAGCGCCTGCAGGTCGATGGTCAGGCGGTTCGCCGCAGCGGAAAAGACGTCGTCCATGGTACCTCTGAGATCGCGCGTTCGAGCTTGAAACCAGATAGTCCTGACAGACCAGTGGGGCAAGCGGAAGGCGATGTCGAAGGTCCATGGCAAAGCGTCACTTTTGTTCAAGATCGGGTCCACGTCCTGCGCTATTCTCGCCTCATGCAGAACGTGTCCCAGGAACAGGCCGCAGAGATGATGCCGCTTTCGCAGGTCGAGCGGACGGTGTTCTGGCGCGAGCCGGGCCTGATGGGCATGGAATGCCTCAGCGCGACCTTCGTCACCCATGCCTTTGCGCCCCATGCGCATGATACGTTCAGCATCGGAGCCATCGAACACGGCAGCCAGATCGCCACGATCCGGGGCAGTCGCGAAGCCTCGGGGCCGGGCGATCTCTATCTGATCAACCCGGGTGAGGTTCACGATGGCGTGCCGGGAAGCGAGGGTTACCGCTACAGGATGATCTACCCGGATGCCGCGCTCCTGCGCGAGATTCTAGAGGATGTGACCGGCCGCACGCTGCAGTCGTCACCGGCATTCTCCCGGCAAATCCTGCATGACGCCCCTCTCGCCGCAGCCTTTCACCGCGCGCACCGCACACTCGAGATGCGGGTCGGGGCTCTGGAGGCGGACGAGAGCATCTACACGGTTCTCGCCGCGATCTTCCAGCGTCACGGCAGCCTCATCCTCCAGCCCATCGACACGCAGGAGGCCACCGCCGTTGCGCAAGCGCGCGACTATCTCAGAGAGCATTTTCGTCACGATGTCAGACTGGTCGAGCTGGCGCGGATTGCGGGCCTCAGCCGTGCACATCTTATCCGCGCTTTCCGGCGGGCCTACCACGTGACGCCGCATGCCTATCTCACGGACTGCCGCATCCGCGAGGCGCGGCGTCTGCTGCGCCTCGGTGCCGCGCCTTCTGCCGTGGCCTTCGAGTGCGGCTTTGCCGATCAGGCGCATTTCACGCGGCATTTCAAGGCGCGCACCGGGCTGAGCCCCGGTCAGTTTCGCGCCCGCTGACAGGTTTCGCAGAATATCTCGACCGTATCACTTTCGTTCAAGACCGTCCTCATGCCGGGCCTTAGGACGCTTCCCGAACAATGGAGGCGCGGACGATGGCGAACATGGGCACAGACGATGATGGTGGTTTCCGGGGTGGCATGCGAACGATCACGCCATTGATCGTCGCCGTGATTCCCATCGGTATGGTGTTCGGGTCTGTTGCCGCAACCAAAGGCCTGTCTCCGTTTGAGGCGACGTTGATGAGTGCGCTGGTCTTTGCCGGCGGATCGCAGTTCGTCGCGATGGATATCTGGAGCCATCCGGCATCCTGGAGCGCTGTTGCCACGGCCGCTTTCCTCGTCAATATTCGTCACGTGCTGATGAGTGCGTCTCTCGGCCGTCAAATGCAGGGAATGTCTCCCGCTGCCCGTTGGATCGCGATCCTTTTTCTCGCCGACGAGATTTGGGCGATGGCAGAGGCCCGCAGCCGGCGAGCGCCGCTGACGGCACCATGGTTCGCCGGCCTAGTCGCCCCATTCTATGCCGCATGGGTGCTTTCCACGCTTTGCGGCGCAGCCGCAGGGACGTTTCTCGGCGATCCCAAGGCGATAGGGCTGGATTTCGCATTTCCGGCCGTCTTCATCGTCTTGGTCATGGGATTCTGGAAAGATCGGCAGGCGGGCGTTACACTTGCAGCCAGCGCCCTGATGGCCCTGCTCGTGCATCGGTTCGTTCCCGGCGTCTGGTACATTGCCGCCGGCGCGGGCGCGGGTCTGGCCGTGGCGGCCTGTATAGACGCGGGCGAAGAGGTGGTCGCGTCATGACGCCGGGATCGGAAAACGTCCTCTTCTTCGCTGTCAGCTCCGCTACGCTTCTGGCCATCGTCGCGATGGCCGGGGCAACCGCGCTCACACGGCTTGCCGGGCTGGTGCTGATCCGCCATGTCGCGCTCGGACCCCGTGTGCGCCGGGCCATGAGCGCCATTCCGCCCGCCGTCCTCATGGCGGTGATCACGCCGACGGCCCTGGCCACGGGGCCTGCGGAAACGGCGGCGACCGTTGTCACGGCCCTAGCGGCAACCCGCCTACCGCTGTTGGGCGCGGTCGCGATCGGCGTTTTGTCCGTCGCGATGTTGCGGGCGGCTGGCGTGTAGAGTGCCGGCACACAGAGGCCGGCACGCCGTCCAAGCCGATCAATGCTCTTCGTACTGCGTGAAGGAGGGGTCGGCGAGGTCGGTGAAGCGGGTGTATTCGGACTGGAAGGCGAGCTTGACCGTGCCGGTCGGTCCGTGGCGCTGCTTGGCGATGATGACGTCGGCGGTCCCCTTCACCTTTTCGAAGGTCTGTTTCCATTCCTCGTATTTGGGGTCGAACTCGTCGCGCGGCTCCATGTTCTTCACGTAGTATTCCTCGCGGAACACGAAGAGCACCACGTCGGCGTCCTGCTCGATCGAGCCGGATTCGCGGAGGTCGGAGAGCTGCGGCCGCTTGTCCTCGCGGCTTTCCACCGCGCGCGACAGCTGCGACAGCGCGATGATCGGCACGTTCAGCTCCTTGCCGAGCGCCTTCAGGCCCGTCGTGATCTGGGTGATTTCCTGCACGCGGTTCTCGCCGGATTTGCCGGCGCCGGTCATCAGCTGGATATAGTCCACCACCAGGCAATCGAGCCCGCGCTGGCGCTTCAGGCGGCGGGCGCGCGCCGACAGCTGGGCGATCGAGATGCCACCGGTCTGGTCGATATAGAGCGGCACCTTCTGCATCATCTGGGCGCAGGCGACCAGTTTCTCGAAGTCGTGCTCGGTGATTTCGCCGCGGCGGATCTTGGAGGAGGAGACTTCCGTCTGCTCGGAGATGATACGCGTGGCCAGCTGTTCGGACGACATTTCGAGCGAGTAGAACCCGACGACGCCGCCGTTCTTGGCCTTGTAGGACCCGTCCGCCTGGATCTCGGGTTCGTAGGAGGCCGCGATGTTGTAGGCGATGTTGGTGGCGAGCGAGGTCTTGCCCATGCCCGGACGTCCGGCAAGCACGATCAAGTCCGAGCGCTGCAGGCCGCCCATCTTGCCGTCGAGCGAATGGATGCCTGTGGAGATGCCCGACAGGTGTCCGTCGCGCTCGAAGGCCTGGCCGGCCATGTCGATCGCCAGCGCCACGGCATCGTTGAACGCCTGGAAGCCGCCATCGTAGCGGCCGGTCTCGGCCAGTTCGAACAGGCGCCGTTCGGCATCCTCGATCTGCCCCTGCGGCGGCATGTCCAAGGGCGCGTCGAAAGCGATGTTGACCATGTCCTCGCCGATGGTGATCAGCGAGCGGCGCAGCGCGAGATCGTAGATCGCCCGGCCGTAATCCTCGGCATTGATGATCGTCACGGCATTGGCGGCGAGCTGCGCGAGATACTGCGAGATCGTCATGTCGCCGACCTTCTGGTCGGGCGCGAGGAAGGTCTTCACCGTCACGGGATGGGCGGTCTTGCCCATGCGGATGATGTCGCCGGCGACCTCGTAGATCTTGCGGTGCAGCGGCTCGTGCAGGTGCACCGGCTTCAGGAAGTCCGAGACGCGGTAGAAAGCGTCGTTGTTGACGAGGATCGCGCCGAGCAGGGCCTGTTCCGCCTCGATATTGCTCGGAGCCTCCCGGTACTGGGGTTCCATCGGCTGCTGGCTCATGGCCGCAACTCTGCGCGCTGCTTCATTCATCGTCTTCTCTCGTCTGGCCGCTTGAGGGGCCTGTGATTGGCTGATCGTCGCACCGTGTCAAGCAATGGGACGGCCTGTTACCGCTCTCCACAGCCGCAGGGTGGCGACAGTGGAAATCGGTCCCGTCTGCGCCATCTCTGCTTGACCGGCCACCGGACATCTCACGGCAGCGAATCGTTTCGGCAGGGTACGCCAAACGACGGCGGCAGGAAATGCGGGGAACGGCCAGATGACGGCTTGAAACGGACGGTGCTCTGTATTACTTCGACCACACATAGTTAGTGCACTACTATTATGGAAAGAGTAGCAGTTGACCGATCTCGCTAACCGCGCCTTGTTCGACGCCCTGCAATCCGTGAACCGGAAGCTGCGGGCCGTCTTCGATGCCAAGGTCAAGGAGCGTGGGCTGACGTTGTCGCGGGCGCGCGCCTTGTTCGCGCTGTCGCGCCGCGACGGCCTCAACCAGCGCGAGCTTGCCGAAGAGCTGGCGATCGAGACCCCGACGATCGTGCGGCTGCTGGATGGCATGGAGGCGCAGGGCTTCATCGAGCGCCGGGTGGAAAAGTCCGACCGGCGCGCCAAGCAGATCCATATGACGCCGATGGGGCGGGCGCTGGCCGAGGAGATCGAGGTCATCGCCTGCGGCATTCGCGCGGACCTCCTGTCCGGCGTCAGCCTGAAGGACAAGGAAACCGCGCTCGCGGTGATGACGGCGATGGCGGACAACATGATCCTGATCGGGCGGGAGAGCGCCTCGTGACCGACACCGCAATGCCCTCGATCGAGAACCGGACCGCATCCGAGCCCGAGATGCCGGCGCCCACACAGCCGGCAACGGTGCCGCAGCCGGCCGTGCATATCTCGCGCGGACGCGCCTCGCTCTACATGTTCACATCCGTGCTGATGTTCCTGACACAGGGCCTCGGCATGAACCTTCTGAACGCCAATCTCTACCAGTTGCAGGGCGCCTTCTCGGCCACCGTCAACGAACTCGCCTGGCTGTCGGCGGCCTATATGGCACCCTATGCCAGCCTGTCGGTGGCGCTCTTCAAGATCCGCACGCAATACGGCCTGCGCCGGTTCGCCGAACTCGGCATCCTCTGCTTCGTCTTTGCGGCCTTCGCCAATCTCTTCGTGTCGGACCTGCATTCCGCCCTTATCATCCGCTTCGTCAACGGCGTCGCGGCAGCACCTCTCTCCACCATCGGCATTCTCTACATGCTGGAGGCGTTTCCGCCGGCAAAGAAGCTGTCCATGGGCCTCAGCCTCGCGGTCATGAACACGCTGCTGTCCGCACCGCTCGCCCGCATCATCTCGCCGGCACTGATGGAATATGGCGGCTGGCGCGCGCTCTATACGTTCGAGGTGGCGCTGGCGCTGATCGCGCTGCCCTTCATCTACCTGCTGCCGGTCACTGCCCCGCCGCGCGCGAAAGTCATCCAGACGCTCGATATCTTCAGCTACCTCATCCTTGCCGGCGGCTTCGGCTGTCTCGCCATCCTCCTGTCGCTCGGCCGCTTCTACTGGTGGTTCGAGGCGCCCTGGCTCGGCGTGCTCCTGGCCTGTTCCATCGGTCTCCTCTCGGTCTTCGTCGCCATCGAGATCAACCGGTCCCAGCCGATGCTCGATCTGCGCTGGATCTTCTCCTGGCCGAACATCCACATGGCCGGCGTCCTGATCCTGTTCCGCACCGTCTCCTCCGAGCAGACGACGACCGTGTCGGGCTTCTACCAGCAGATCGGCCTTTTGAACGACCAGACGATGCGGCTCTATGCGATCATCCTCGCAGCCTCCGTCGCAGCCGGCCTGTTCTGCACCTTCCTCATGGTGAAGAAACAGCTCGATCTCGCCCATGTCATCGCGCTGCTTCTCATCGGTGCCGGCGCCTGGCTCGACAGCCAGTCGACCAATCTGACCCGGCCCGAGCAGATGTATTTGAGCCAGGCGCTGGTGGCGGCAGGGGCCGCGATGTTCCTGCCACCGGTGATGACGACGGGCTTCGGCGCAGCACTCGCCAAGGGGCCGATCTACGTCGTCAATTTCATCGTGATCTTCCTCTTCACCCAGAGCCTCGGCAGCCTGATGGCCTCGGCCGCGCTCGGCACCTTCGTCACCCTTCGCGAGAAATTCCACTCCAACCTGCTGGCCGAACAGATCATGCTGTCGGACCCGCTGGTCGCCAACCGCGTGACGCAGCTGGCCGGCTCTTACGGCAAGGTCATCACCGACAAGACGTTGCTGAATGCCGAAGGGCTGCAGCTTCTGACGCAACAGGTCAGCCGCGAGGCCTATGTGCTCGCCTACAATGATGCCTTCTTCGTCATCTTCATCGGCTGCGCGATCTCGCTGGCCATTCTCATCGGTCACCTGATCTGGCGCCGTCTGGTCGCATCTCCCGACCTCGCCGCCGTTGCCGCCTGATCCCGACATTCTTTCATTCAAGCCGTCTTCCACAGAGTCCGCCATGTCCAAGCTCACACGCTCTCCCGTTACGCTTCTCGTCCTTCTCGCCGGCGCCATCGGTGTCCTTCTGGTGCTCTATGCCTGGCGCTTGCCGCCCTTCGTGACCTCGGTGGAAACCACCGACAACGCCTATGTCAAAGGCTACGTCACCATCATGAGCCCGCAGGTCGCGGGCTATGTGGTGGAGGTTCCCGTTCGCGATTATCAGGCGGTGAAGGAGGGCGACGTCCTCGCCCGCATCGACGAGCGCATCTACCGGCAGAAGGTGGCGCAGGCCCGTGCGACGCTTGCCGGGCAGAAGGCGGCACTCGACAATTCCCGCCAGCAGGAAGCCTCCGCCAAGGCCAGCATCGCCTCCAGCGATGCGCAGGTGCTGGGTGCCAAGGCCGCCTTGCGCCGGGCGGAGCTGGCCTCCGAGCGCGTGAACCAGCTGGCGGCGCGCAGCGTCGCCTCCACCAGCGAGGTCGAGTCGGCACAGGCGACGTTCGAGCAGGCCAAGGCGGCGGAGGCGCAGGCGGAGGCCGCGGTCGAGGTCAACCGGCAGGCGCTCGCCACCATCATCGTCAATCGCGGCTCGCTGCAGGCCGCCGTGGCCGGTGCCGAGGCCGCCGTCGAGCTCGCGGAGATCGATCTCGCCAACACCGCCATCCGCGCCCCCCGCGACGGGCATCTGGGGGAGGTCGGCGTGCGTCTCGGACAATATGTGACGGCGGGCACCCAGCTGATGTCGGTGGTGCCGAGCGAGCTTTGGGTGGTCGCCAACTATAAGGAAACTCAGCTCGACGGCATGAAGGTTGGCCAGCCCGTCACCTTCTCGGTCGATGCGCTGGAGCACCAGAGGCTGACCGGCCACGTGCAGCGCTTCTCGCCGGCCGCCGGCTCCGAGTTCAGCGTCATCCGTCCCGACAACGCCACAGGCAACTTTACCAAGATCGCCCAGCGCGTCGGCGTCCGCATCTCCATCGATCCGGGCCAGGCGGCGGCCGAACGGCTCGCCCCCGGCCTGTCGGTCGTCGTGCGCATCGACAAGTCGCTCGAGCCCGATGCGAAGGTCGCGGACGCCGAGTGAGAGTCTCGGACGGCAGGGCTGAAACGACAAAGGCCCCGGAGCGGCGAATGCTCCGGGGCCTTTGTCGTGATCGATTCGCGAAGGCTTATTCTTCGTCGTTGTCGAATTCGGCTTCCGGGTTGAAGAAGTCTTCCGGACGCAGGGCATCTTCGTCCACGCCGTAGATGGCATCGGCGGAGTTGAGGTTTTCACCCTTTGCCTGACGCTCGGCTTCGTCGGCCGAACGGGCAACGTTCATCGTGACCGTGATCTCGACTTCGGCATGCAGGTGGATCTTGACCGGGTGCAGGCCGATCGACTTGATCGGGTTGTTCAGGTCGACCTGGTTACGGCCGACGTTGAAGCCTTCGGCAGCAAGCACTTCGGCAACGTCGCGGGCTGCGACCGAACCGTAGAGCTGGCCGGTTTCGCCAGCGGAGCGGACGACGTTGAAGCTCTTGCCGTCGAGCTGTTCGGCAACCGTCTGGGCTTCCGACTTGCGCTCGAGGTTGCGGGCTTCGAGCGTTGCACGCTCGCTTTCGAAACGGGCCTTGTTGGCAGCGTTGGCACGCAGTGCCTTGCCGAGCGGCAGCAGGTAGTTACGGGCAAAGCCGTCCTTGACCTTGACCGTTTCGCCCATCTGGCCGAGCTTGGCAACGCGTTCGAGAAGAATGACATCCATGGTTTTGTCCTTTCAGGTGTCTGTGTCTGGAATGATTATTCAGGCGTCTTTCCCGTCGGGTTCTCCCCGGTTTTTTTCCGGGTCGGAGACAGCGCGATCGCTCGGCGTGTATCCATGAGGCCTGACAGGAGGAAGAAGAAGGCGGGAATGGTGAAAAGCAGCACCGAGAGGTAGCCGAGCCACAGCACCGGAAGCCGCCAGGACTTGCCGCGGGTGCGGAAGTGGAAGACGGCAAAGCCCGAAAGCAGGAAGCCGGCGCCGAAGGTGCCACAGACGAGGGCGCCGACAGCACCCGCCGCGCCACCGGCGAAGGTCAGCACCAGTCCGCCGAGAAAGGCGAAGATGGCGAAGCGATGCATCCGCAACGTCGAGGGGATATCCTCGCGGGGACGCAGGCTGCGGCCGGACATCTGCACGATGCGCGTAGCCGTGTAGTAGGCCGCAAACAGCATCAGCACCCAGAGCGCGCCCTGTATCATGGGCAGCGCGACGCTGAACACGGCCTTGATCTGCGCGAGAGCGGCGGGATCCGGATTGTAGGTCGGCTCCTGGCTCTTCAGCGCTTCGATGACGATATCGACCATGCCGGCCGCGGTTTCCGTGCTGTAGCCGAGCACGACGCCGATGATCAGCATGCCCCCGGCAACGAGGCCGGCAAGGTGGGTCAGGATATCCGAGAGCGGATACCAGGCCATGGCGTCCTCGGGCCCGCCGATCTCGCTTGCCGGCCGGGCCAGGTTTGCCAGGTGCGACAGCCATGCGGCGGGGATGAGCGTGACGACGAGGATGAGCAGCGCGAAATAGGGGGAGACGGCAATGGCCGCGAGGAACCCGGCCACGACGACGGCGACGATGGCGGCGACATTGCCCCAGCCGAGCCCGGCGATCAGGATCGGCAGCGCGGAGGCGGCGTAGAGGACGATGGCGAGCGAGGAGGGCGTGGTTGCGCCGAACGACAGGAACGCGGCGGTAACGCCGGCCAGAATGCCGGTGAGCAACGATGTCCTGTCGATGGCTGTCACGTGTCGCTGTCCTGCTCTTCGGCAGTTAGAGGACGAAGATGTCCCCAACATGGGTTTTGAGGTTTCGAAAAACGCTCAGGTCCGATCCGCGCCCATCGCGGAAGGGAGAAAGCGGCCGATCCGGGATCGGCCGCTTTCGTCAATCAAAGCCTGGCTTACGAGAGAACGTAGGGCAGGAGGCCGAGGAAACGGGCGCGCTTGATGGCCTGGGCCAGTTCGCGCTGCTTCTTCTGGGAAACGGCGGTGATGCGCGACGGTACGATCTTGCCACGCTCGGAAATGTAGCGCTGCAGGAGACGGACGTCCTTGTAGTCGATCCGCGGAGCGTTTGCGCCCGAGAAGGGGCAGGTCTTGCGGCGGCGATGGAAGGGGCGGCGTGCCGGAGCGGAGGAGATGTCAGCCATTGTCTATAATCCCTTCAAACTTCAAGCGCGGTCTTCGCGCGGACGGCGCGGACGGTCTTCACGGTCGCCATCGCGACGCGGACGGTCGCCGAAGCCACGGTCCGGACGGTCGCCGTCACGGCGCGGACGGTCGTCGCGGTCGCGCTTCTGCATCATGGCGGACGGACCGTCTTCATGCTTTTCGACAGCGATGGTCATGTAGCGAAGAACGTCTTCGTTGATGCGCATCTGGCGCTCGACTTCGTGGACGGCCGGTGCCGGAGCATCGATGTCCATGAGGACGTAGTGAGCCTTGCGGTTCTTGGCGATACGGTAGGTGAGGGACTTGAGGCCCCAGTTTTCCACCCGGCCGACCTTGCCGCCATTGGCTTCGATCACACCCTTGTACTGTTCGACGAGGGCTTCGACCTGCTGTGCGGACACGTCCTGGCGGGCCAGGAACACATGTTCATAGAGAGCCATGATTGGCTTACCTTTCTTGCGTTTAACGTCACCCGGCAACGGCGCTAAGCCTCAACGACTTGTCTTAAAGGCGCAGGAGCGCCGGCAAGAAAGTGTTGTTTCGAGACGGTCGAGAGCGGAGACACGGGAGGCTGGATCCCTTCAGGATCCCGACAGGCACTACAAGAGCGCCGGCCCTCCGTTCAGCCACCAGCCAGATGGACCGGGTGTTTCGAACACGGCGGCTTATACGCGGATTCTCGCAGATTGCAAGACAGGAGATGCAGACGCCCGTCTGGGCGCGCGGCGCACCTATCAGATCGGCATCGGGTAGAGGCGATGGATCCGGCGAATGCCGTTGACCAGCTCCGGCGTCAGCACAAGATCGGCGGCACCGAGATTGATCTTGAGCTGTTCCATCGTCGTCGCGCCGATGATGGCGGCGGTCGTGAAGGGGCGCGAGAGCACGAAGGCGAGCGCCAGCTGCGAGGGATCGATGCCGTGGTCGCGGGCAAGCGCCACATAGGCCTCGACGGCCGGCTCCTGATGCGGCGTGAAACGGCCGCCGAGATCGCCGTTGATCGACAGGCGGCTGCCATCCGGCCGCGATCCACCGATATATTTGCCCGAGAGGAGGCCGGCAGCCAGCGGGGAGTAGGCAAGAAGGCCGACCGATTCGTGATGCGACAGCTCGGCGAAGTCGAGATCGTGCGGGCGATAGAGGAGATTGTATTCGTTCTGCACGGAGGCGACGCGGGGCAGGCCGTGGCGCTCGGCGAGATCGATCAGCTTCTGCGTGCCCCACACCGTATCGTTGGAGACGCCGATCGCCCGGATCTTGCCCGCCTTGACCTGTGCATCCAGCGCGTGCAGCAGCGCACCGAGGTCATCGACCACCTTGTCGGTGTCCTGCTTGCTCGGATCGTAGCTCCAGGCATTGCGGAAGTGATAATGTCCGCGGTTCGGCCAGTGCAACTGGTAGAGATCGACATGGTCCGTCTGCAGCCGCTCAAGGCTCGCGTCGAGCGCCATCACGATGCTCTCCGCCGTCATCGGCCCGCCGCCGCGAATGTAGTTGCGGCCCGAGCCGGCGATCTTGGTCGCGAGCACGATCCGGTCGCGGTTGCCGCGCTCTGCCATCCAGCTGCCCATGATCCGCTCGGTCCCGCCATAGGTCTCTTCCGAGAGCGGCGTCGTGGGATACAGCTCCGCCGTATCGATGAAGTTCACGCCGGCTTCGACCGAGGCGTCGAGCTGGGCGAAGGCCTCGTCCTGTGTGTTCTGCGATCCCCACGTCATGGTCCCCAGGCAAATGGTGGAAACCTCGATACCGGTTCGGCCGAGTTGTTTGTACTGCATGACGGAATGACCTTGTCGAACGCGACCGGAGACCCGGCCCTTGTGATCCGCGAAAGAAGCTGACGCTCCTGCTGCGACGCAACATAATCGGCATGGGAACAAGGTCAAGCGCTTCGGGTGGGCCGTTCTGGTCCTCGCGAGGGCCTCACGAGGTCGTGCGTCCCGCAACGCCTTTTCCCTTCGCTGCTTGACTTCCCGAGCCGTAATGTGAATGGAGAAGCCAAAAATTCAGGAGGATCCTCATGGCGATCGCGTTTACGTTTCCGGGGCAGGGCAGTCAGGCGGTTGGGATGGGGCGGGATCTGGCGGAAGCTTTTCCGGAGGCGTCCGCGGTTTTTGCCGAGGTTGACGATGCGCTGGGCGAGAAGCTGTCCGATGTGATGTGGAACGGGCCGGAGGATCGCCTGACCTTGACCGCGAATGCGCAGCCGGCCCTGATGGCCGTCTCGGTCGCGGCGGTCCGGGTTCTGGAAGCGCGCGGGCTCGATCTGGCAAAGCATGTCGATTTCGTCGCCGGCCATTCGCTCGGCGAATATTCGGCGCTCTGCGCCGCCGGCACCTTCTCGCTCGCCGATACCGCCCGGCTCCTGCGGATTCGCGGCAATGCCATGCAGGCCGCCGTGCCGGTGGGCAAGGGTGCGATGGCGGCGATCATCGGGCTCGATCATGACGCCGTGCAGGCGCTCTGTGCCGAGATGTCGGAGATCGGCCCGTGCCAGATCGCCAACGACAATGGCGGCGGGCAGATCGTGATTTCCGGCGACAAGCAAGCCGTGGAAAAAGCCGCCAAGCAGGCGAGCGAGAACGGTGCGAAGCGCGCCATTATTCTGCCGGTGTCCGCTCCGTTCCATTCGGCTCTGATGGCGCCGGCAGCCGATGCCATGCGCGAGGCGCTGGCAAAGGTCGAGCGCCGCGATCCGGTGGTGCCGCTCATCGCCAACGTGCGTGCCGCGCCTGTCACCTCGGCCGACGAGATCGTTGATCTCCTGGTCGAGCAGGTGACAGGGCAGGTGCGCTGGCGCGAGACGGTGGAGTGGTTCGGCGCAAACGGCGTCACCACGCTTTACGAGGTCGGCTCCGGCAAGGTCCTGACCGGCCTCGCCCGCCGCATCGACAAATCCGTGACCGGCCTTGCGGTGAATTCGCCGGCCGATATCGAGGCCGTTCTCGCGGCCGTGCTCTGAACGTCCGCGCTTGCGGGCAGATGATACCGACGGCCGGCCGAGACGCCGCCCCGGAGATCGAAGATAAAGGAATATGATCATGCTCGACCTGACAGGCCGTAAAGCCCTGGTGACCGGCGCCTCCGGCGGCATCGGCGAAGAGATTGCCCGTATCCTGCACGCACAGGGCGCAACCGTCGGCCTGCACGGCACCCGCGTCGAGAAGCTGGAAGAGCTCGGCAATGCGCTCGGCGAGCGCGTGCACCTGTTCCCGGCCAACCTGTCGGACCGCGACGCCGTCAAGGCGCTCGGCGAAAAGGCCGAGAGCGAACTCGGCGGCGTCGACATTCTCGTCAACAATGCCGGGATCACCAAGGACGGCCTGTTCGTGCGCATGAGCGATGCCGACTGGGATGCGGTGCTGGAGGTCAACCTGACGGCCGTGTTCCGCCTGACCCGCGAGCTGACCCATCCGATGATGCGCCGCCGCCATGGCCGTATCATCAACATCACCTCCATCGTCGGCGTCACCGGCAATCCGGGCCAGGCGAACTATTGCGCCGCCAAGGCCGGCATGATCGGCTTTTCCAAGTCGCTCGCCCAGGAAATCGCCACCCGCAACGTGACGGTCAACTGTGTTGCACCGGGCTTCATCGAAAGCGCGATGACCGGCAAGCTGAACGACAAGCAGAAGGATGCCATCATGGGCGCCATTCCGATGAAGCGCATGGGCACGGGGGCCGAGGTGGCAAGCGCCGTCGCCTACCTCGCATCCAACGAGGCCGCCTACGTCACGGGCCAGACGATCCACGTCAATGGCGGCATGGCGATGATCTGAGTCGGGTGCGGAGCGGGTCGATCACGGGTGGCGAAATTGCCCGTAAATGCTTGTTGAGCAAGGATTGGCGCTCCAAATTCGGACTTTGCGCGGCCGTTAAACCGTGTTAATCGGGCCGTAGTGGTCTGGACGGCGTGGGGCTTTCGCCCCTTGCCGGACGGTCCGAACGGATCATGGAGAAGACGCGGATGCCGGCTCGCTGAAGCCCGTCCGGGCTCTCCCGGTTTGAAGGCCGGGCTCTCCGGTTTGAAGGATTGCCGGTTGAACCGCAGTGGTTTAACAGGCTTTGGCAAGGGAACGCTTTCGGGCGTCCCTGATAAAGAGAAAACGAAGGTCGAGGAATCCGACATGAGCGACATCGCAGAACGCGTAAAGAAAATTGTCATTGATCATCTTGGCGTCGATGCCGAAAAGGTAACTGAAGGCGCAAGCTTCATCGACGATCTCGGCGCGGACTCGCTCGACACGGTCGAACTGGTCATGGCCTTCGAAGAAGAATTCGGCGTTGAAATTCCGGACGACGCTGCCGATTCGATCCTGACCGTCGGCGACGCCGTCAAGTTCATCGAAAAGGCTCAGGCGTAATCGCCGAGGCTTGACGGCCCGGGGCGTGATCGCCAAGGGTCGATCGAACGGGTTGCGGCGGGTGCGAGAGCGGCCCGCCCACTCCCATCCGGTGACGCCGGTTCGGGTTCTGCCCGAGAAGCCGGCCTGTTCACCTGGGCCGGAAACGCCCTCGAGCGGCCCTTTTCGTGGCCGCGGATAGCAGGGCAGACGTGACGAGGTTCCGCCCCGGGACCGGTTCCGTCGACCGGCAGCCATAAGCGCGCCGGAGCATATCGAGACTTACGAGGATGGATCGCGGTTCATGAGACGTGTCGTTATCACCGGTACCGGCATGGTATCGCCGCTCGGTTGCGGAACGGAAGCCAGCTGGGCGAGACTGATCGCCGGCGACAACGCCGCCCGCACCGTCACCGAATTCGACGTTTCGGATCTTCCTGCCAAGATCGCCTGCCGCATTCCCTTCGGCGATGGTTCCAACGGCACGTTCAATGCCGATGACTGGATGGAACCGAAGGAACAGCGCAAGGTCGATCCCTTCATCATCTACGCCATGGCTGCGGCCGATATGGCGCTGAACGACGCGGACTGGCACCCCAAGACCGACGACGACCAGATCGCCACGGGCGTGATGATCGGTTCCGGCATCGGCGGTCTCGAAGGCATCGTCGAGGGCGGCTACACGCTGCGCGACAAGGGCCCCCGCCGCGTTTCCCCCTTCTTCATTCCCGGCCGCCTGATCAACCTTGCCTCCGGGCAGGTCTCGATCCGCCACAAGCTGCGCGGCCCCAATCACTCCGTGGTGACCGCCTGTTCGACCGGCGCGCATGCGATCGGCGACGCTGCCCGGCTGATCGCGCTGGGCGATGCCGACGTCATGGTGGCCGGCGGGACGGAATCGCCCATCTCCCGCATCGCGCTGGCCGGCTTCGCTGCCTGCAAGGCGCTCTCGACGCAGCACAACGACGATCCGACGAAGGCCTCTCGCCCCTATGACAAGGACCGTGACGGCTTCGTCATGGGCGAGGGCGCCGGCATCGTCGTCCTGGAGGAACTCGAGCACGCCAAGGCGCGCGGCGCGAAGATCTATGCCGAAATCGTCGGTTACGGTCTCTCGGGCGATGCGTTTCACATCACCGCGCCGTCCGAGGATGGCGATGGTGCCTATCGCTGCATGAAGATGGCGCTGAAGCGCGCGGGCCTGCAGCCCTCCGATATCGACTACATCAATGCCCACGGCACCTCGACCATGGCCGATACCATCGAGCTCGGCGCCGTCGAGCGCGTCGTCGGCGAGAGCGCGTCCGGTATTTCCATGTCCTCGACCAAGTCGGCGATCGGACACCTGCTGGGGGCTGCCGGCTCCGTCGAGGCGATCTTCTGCGCGCTCGCCATTCGCGACAATATCGCACCGCCGACGCTCAATCTCGACAACCCTTCCGTCGAGACGGCCATCGATCTCGTGCCGCATACGGCGCGCAAGAAGACGATCGATGTCGCGCTGTCGAACTCCTTCGGCTTCGGCGGCACCAATGCCACGCTGGTCATCCAGCGTTACGCCTGAGCATCTCGCAGGCATGTGATCGCAGACCCACGGCGCGCTACGGACGATATTGTCCGCAGGGCGCGTCGCGGTCCTGTTTTTCGCCGCATTGCTCCTTTCAAAACAGCTCCCTGATCCGCCGCGACGAACCGTTCTTAAGGCTCGGTCGAGAGCGGAAGGTCGGCGGGATGGAGCACTGCAGGTCGGTGTCGTCTTTTGGCGGGAGACATGCTAGGGGTGGCCACGCTCGCGCAAGGCGGCCCATCAGTCTGGCGGCCTGTTTCGATCGTTTTTTCGCTGTCCCGAACCTCTTCCGGAGTTCGCATCGGGACGCGGGGCGTGCAGGATTGCGAACTCCGGATGCAGGACAGGCGTGAACGACGGACAAGAAAACAGCACGGCTCCGAGCGGCCGGAACGAGGGCGGCACCAAGGGGCCGATCATTCCGAAATCGCCGATCGAGGCCCTGCGCCCGGAAAAGGTTCCGCAGCCACCCAAGCGCTCGCGCAAGGCACGCAGCCAGGTGGTCATCTTCCTCAACTTCCTGATGACGGTCATCGTCGTGCTGACGCTGGCGGCAGCCGGCACGGCCTATTACGCCATGACCTCCTACGAGGCCCGCGGACCGCTTGATGCCAATTCGAACTTCATCGTGCGCAATGGCGCCGGCATCGCCGAAATCGCGTCCAGCCTCGAGCGCAACAAGATCGTGTCCGACGGCCGCGTGTTCCGCTTCATGTCGGAAGCCTATCTGGATGACGAGACACTGAAGGCGGGCGAATACGAGATCAAGGCAGGGGCCTCGATGCAGGAGATCATGGAACTGCTGAAGTCCGGCAAGTCCATCCTCTATTCGGCGTCGCTTCCCGAAGGGCTCACCGTCAAGCAGATGTTCCGCAAGCTGCAGGACGACCCGATCCTCGAAGGCGACCTGCCGGCGAACCTTCCCGCCGAAGGCACGCTGCGGCCGGATACCTACAAATTCTCGCGCGGCACCAAGCGCGCCGAGATCGTCGCCCAGGCGACCGCCGCGCAGAGGACCATCGTCGACCAGATCTGGGCGAAGCGCGACGAGAAGCTGCCGATCAAGACAAAGGAGGAATTCGTTACGCTCGCCTCCATCGTGGAGAAGGAAACCGGCATCGCCGACGAGCGCTCGCGCGTCGCCTCTGTCTTCCTCAACCGCCTCGACAAGGGCATGCGCCTGCAATCCGACCCGACGATTATCTACGGCATCTTCGGCGGCGAGGGGAAGCCGGCGGATCGGCCGATCCTGCGCTCCGACCTCGAGAAGAAGACGCCCTACAACACCTACGTGATCAAGGGTCTGCCCCCGACGCCGATTGCCAATCCCGGCCGGGCAGCGCTTGAGGCCGTCGCCAATCCCTCGCGCACCGCCGATCTCTACTTCGTGGCGGACGGCACGGGTGGTCACGTCTTTGCCACCACGCTCGACGACCACAACGCCAATGTGCGCCGCTGGCGCAAGCTGGAGGCGGAGAAGGCAAGCGCTGCCAAGGCGGCGGGAGCGGCCGCACCGCTCGCAGACGCTGCCGAGGCGCCGGTTCAGGATTAAGCCTGCGCTTGGTCCGTCCGAGCGACACCCTTGGCCCGGCCCCGGACCCGTCACCTTGTGGATGACGCGCCGGGGCCGGGCCTGCTTTCGCAATAGGCCTTGCAGGCGCCCGCGTTGCGGCCTTAAACAGGACGCTTGCTGACCGCCAAGGCGTTTCCCCAGGAGTCCCCCATGCCCTTGCAGTCCATGACCGGATTTGCCCGCCGGGAGGGTACGTCCGGCCGCAGCCGCTGGGCCTGGGAACTGCGCTCGGTCAATGGCAAGGGCCTCGATGTAAAGTTGCGCCTTCCGGGCGGTCTTGAAGCGCTCGACGCCGAGATCCGCCGGAGAATTGCGGCGCGCTTCTCGCGCGGCAACATGCAGGTCGGCCTCAGCCTCAATGCCGGGGAGACGCAGATCCAGACGACCGTCAACCAGACGGCGCTCGCCTCGGTCCTGTCGCTGCGCGAACAGCTGCGCGACGTGATCGACCCTGCGCCGCTGAAGCTCGACACGCTGCTCGCCATTCGCGGCGTTATCGATTTCAAGGAGCCGGAAGAGAGCGAGGCCGACAAGGCGGCGCGGGAAACGGCCGTCCTCGAGGGCTTGGATCTCGCCCTCGCTGATCTCGCCGCGATGCGCGAGAGCGAAGGCGCAGCCCTCGAACAGGTACTCCTGCTAGAGATCGGCGAGATGGAAGCGCTGCTGGGCGCGATCGAAGCCGATCCGTCGCGCACGCCCTCGGCCATCGCCGCAAGGCTCGTCCAGCAGATAGACTGGCTGACGAGCCACGCCGTCACGCTCGACCGCGACCGTCTGCATGCCGAAACCGCGCTGCTGGCCGCCAAGGCCGATGTGCGAGAGGAACTCGACCGGCTGCGGGCGCATATCGCCGCCGCCCGCACGCTTCTTTCCAGGGGCGGCCCCATCGGCCGAAAGCTCGACTTTCTTTGCCAGGAATTTAACCGGGAAACCAATACGATCTGTTCGAAGTCCACCTCCGCCGCCGTCACGGCCGCGGGCGTCGACCTCAAGGTCGTCATCGACCAGTTCCGCGAACAGGTCCAGAATCTGGAGTAATGATGAGACCCGCCGAGACACCCACGAAGGCCTCCACGATTGCGCGCCGGGGCCTGATGCTCGTCATTTCCTCGCCGTCCGGCGCCGGAAAGTCCACGATCGCCCGTAACCTGCTGGAGGCGGATCCGGAGATGAGCATCTCCGTCAGCGTCACCACCCGCAAGCGCCGCCCGAGCGAGATCGACGGTCGTCACTATCACTTCAAGACGATCCGCGAGTTCGAGGGACTGCGCCAGACCGATGCGCTGCTCGAATGGGCGGAGGTGCACGGCAACTACTACGGTACGCCGCGCGATGCAGTGGAAGAGGCGATGTCGGAAGGCCGCGACATGCTGTTCGACATCGACTGGCAGGGCGCCCAGCAGCTCCAGGACAAGATGTCTGGCGACGTCGTCTCGATCTTCATTCTGCCGCCCACCATGGCGGAACTCCAGTCGCGCCTGCACCGTCGCGCGGAAGACACGGACGAGGTCATCGCCACGCGCCTTGCCAATTCGCGCGCCGAGATCGAGCACTGGCTGGAATACGACTACATCGTCGTCAACGAGGATCTGGACACGGCCTTCGCCGCCGTTCGCTCGATCGTCGAAGCCGAACGCCTCCGCCGCGACCGCCGCCCCGGGCTGTTCGAATATGTGCACGGTCTTCTGACGGAAACGCCGAAGCTCTGACGGCGCCTGTCTCGCAGGAGCGCGGAGCGCACTTCTGCGATGTCCCTAGAGGCAGTTCGCCAGCCGGCAAAACTCTTCCACAGAAAGCGTCTCGGCCCGCCGCTGCGGGTCGATGTCCGCCTTGGCGAGCAGCGTTTCCCCGCCAAGCGATTTGACACTCTGGCGCAGCATCTTGCGCCTCTGGCCGAAGGCGGCCTGCGTCACGCGTTCCAGGGCTTCGATCCGGCAAGGGATCGGGTTTTCGCGCGGCTCCAGGTGCACGACGGTCGAGGTGACCTTGGGTGGCGGCGTGAACGCTTGCGGGGGGACGTCGAAGGCCATGCGGGCCTCGGTGCGCCAGCCGGCGAGCACGCCGAGCCGGCCATAATGATCGTTCGTCTCGTCCGCCACGATCCGCAGGCCCACCTCGCGCTGGAACATCAGCGTCATCGACGCGTAGAAAGGCGGCCAGACGTCGGATGTCAGCCAGTTCACGAGCAGTTGCGTACCGATGTTGTAAGGCAGGTTGGCGATAATGCGGATCGGGCCGCTGGCCCCGGACTGGCGCGCCAGTTCCACAAAATCGACCTTCAGGGCATCCCCCTCGATGACCTCCAGCCGGCCGGGATAGTGATCGGAGATCTCGGCCAGCGCCGGCAGGCAGCGGCTGTCGCGCTCGATCGCGATCAGCTTGCGGACGCCGAGCGACAGAATCGCGCGTGTCAAGCCTCCGGGGCCGGGGCCCACCTCGATGACGGTCGCATCTTCCAGTGGACCCGCGGTGCGCGCGATCTTCTGCGTGAGGTTCAGGTCGAGGAGGAAGTTCTGGCCGAGCGCCTTCTTGGCGTCCAGCCCGTGGCGCTGGATCACGTCGCGCAGAGGCGGCAGTCCGTCGATAGCGGCCATCAGGCAGCACTCTCGATCGCGGCGCGTTCGGTATCGGCCAGCGTGCGCGCCATGCGCAGGGCGGCGACGAGGCTGTCCGCCCGCGCGATCGGGCGCCCGTCCAGCCGCTGCCCGGCGATGCCGAATGCGGTGCCATGGTCGGGCGAGGTGCGGATGAAGGGCAGGCCGAGCGTGACGTTGACGCTGTCGTCGAAGCCCAGCGCCTTGGCCGGGATCAGCGCCTGATCGTGATACATGCAAAGCGCGACGTCGTAGGTGGCGCGCGCCCGGTCGTGGAACATCGTGTCGGCGGGCAGGGGGCCGACGGCGTCGATCCCCTCGGCCTGCAGGCGTTCGACCACGGGGCGGATGATCGCGTCGTCCTCAAGCCCCAGAGCGCCGCTCTCGCCCGCATGCGGGTTGAGCCCGGCGATCGCCAGCCGCGGTGCGGCAAGCCCGAAGCGGGCCTTGAGATCGGCGACCGTGATGACGGCTGTCCGGTAGATGAGGTCGGCGGTCAGCAGACCCGGCACGTCCTTCAGCGGAATATGGATCGTCACCGGCACGGCCCGGAGCTTCGGGCCGGCCAGCATCATGATCGGCAGCAGCGGCGTGTTGCGCGCAACGCTGCCGAGCTCCGCCAGGAACTCGGTATGCCCGGGAAAGCGGAAGCCCGCCGCATAGAGCACGGATTTGGCGATCGGGTTTGTGACGACGGCGGCTGTCTGCGAGGCGAGCGTCATCTGGACGGCGGTCTGGATCGCACCGATGATCGCCGGCGCATTGGCGCTGTCGGGCGTGCCTGCGGTCACGGGCGCCGGGCAGGCGACGGGAAGCACCGGGAGGCTGCGGGCGAACAGGCCGGCGGCCGAGCGGTGGTCGGCCTCGGCGATTGGCACGTCGAAACCGAGCAGGCGGGCCCGTTCGGCGAGAACAGCGGGATCGCCGATGAAGAGGAAGGGGGCAAGCCCGAGCGCGTCACGGCGCGTCCAAGCGTCCAGCGTGACGTCGAGCCCGATGCCGGCCGGGTCGCCCATGGTCAGGGCAAGCGGCGCCCGGGTCTCGTCTGTCATGATGGTCCGGTTACTTCGTCAGGATCTGCGCGCGCTTGCGCAGTTCTTCCATGTATTTCACGCTGTTCGGGTCTTCGCCGCCCTTCTGCTTGCCGAGATCCTCGGCGCGAAAGACGACTTCGGCCGCCAGATCGTCGGAGACCTGCCGCTTCTTGCAGATGCCGAGATATTCGACGCCCCGTTCGGTCACCCGGGTCGTGGTCGTGTTGCCCTCGCCGGCCTTCTCGACCAGCGGGCGCCAGTCCTCGGGAATCTCCTGCACCATCATGCGGCCGAGATTGCGGATGGAAACGTCGCGCATGGTGGCGGCAAAGGTCTTGGCATCGTCGCAACCCGGATAGGCCGAGCGCGAGGCATTGGCTTCGGCCTGCCGTTTGCCGATGATGGCGTTGCGCTTGGCGGCGGGCACGACGAAGATCACCTGCTGCAGGAAGTATTCGGTCGTCACCGGCTTGGTGCCGCCGTTCTCCTGCATGCGGCGCACCAGCTCCTCGTTGGAGAGACGCCCGCCGCCGGTGCCGAAGCGCAGGCGCACGGCACGCGGCCAGCTCATGGAAATCGCGACATAGGATTTGAAATGGTCGATGCCGACGCCGGCCTGGGCCAGAACCTGGCTGAGCTGCGCCACGGACAGCTTGTTACCGGCGGCGAACCGCGCAACGGCGGCGTCCACCTCCTCGGTGCTCACCGACTGCTGGAGGCGCAGCACTTCGGCGCGCTTCAGCACTTCGTCGATCATCTGCTCGCGCGCGCCGGCGGAGCTCTGCCGCTGCAGCTTGAGGAAAGCGGCGCGCTTGGCGATGTCGCCGGTCGTGATCGGCGTGCCGTTGACGACGACGGCGACCCCGGTTCCCGAGCCTGCCGCCGCAGCGGGCAGGGTGGTCGGCAGGCAGAGCGCGCCGGCCAGAAGGCCCGCGCGCAGAATATCTGCCGCCATTCGCAGTGACGATCGCTTTTGCACGGTTCCGTTGCCCATCAGACATCCCCTTCAGAGCAAGCCGCACGTTCTAAGGGGCTCGCAAGGCTCCATGAAGCGCCAAGCCTGCGGCTGCGCCCGTTTCCCGCTGGATGCATAAACCATGCGGCCGAATGATGACAAGCCCTCGATATCGCGCGGAGCGGGCGCAAGACCGCGCCCGCGCGCCTGTTGTCCCGCACGATGGCGGTCAGTCCAGCGCGTTGAACGAGCTGTCGCCGACATTGATGTCGCCCAGCGTGCGGAACGAGATCCGCGCACCGATCGACCAGTCATTGGCCAGCGACTGGTCCGGGTCGCGCTCGTTCTTGTAGACGAGCGAGAACAGCGTATCCTGATCGTCATAGGTAACGCCGAGCCCGTTGCGCGTGACGAGGCTGTTGTTGATGTCGTAGGTGACCGAGCCGAACACCGACCAGTACTCGCGGAACCGCCAGGCGGCCGCCGTCTGGATTTCGTCCTGATCGTAGGGCGAGCCATAGGTCGGCTGCGCCTTGATGCTGGTATAGGTGATGGCCGTCTGCCAGGCGATGCCTTCGTAGCCGACCGAGAAGTCCGTCCGGCGCAGGTCGAAATCCTCCTCGTCCAGCCGGCCGCTGAGGCTGGCCGTCAGGCCGGAGGGCGCGTCGATACCGAACATGCCGACATAGTCGGAGCGATCGGTTTCGAGACCCGAATCGGCACCCACCTTCACGAGGTCGTCCGTCGCGAAGGAGTTGACGCCGCCGAGATGGAAGGACTGTCCGACGATGCTGCGAACGCCGTAGCCATTGCCGAGCGTGCCCGTGTAGCGCAGGCCGAGATTGGCGCGCGAGCCGCCCTCGATGCGGTCGAAGCCCGAAAACTTGTCCCGCTCGAACAGGTTGGTCGCGTCGAACACGAAGCTCTGCGCGTCTTCGTTCGGCAGGCTGCCCGGATTGCTCTCGTCCGGACGAACATAGACCTGCGCGATCGGCTCCAGGATGTGACTGCTGTTGGCGGTCGCCATCAGGATCGGATAGCGCGCCTCGAGCCCGGCCGTCGCCATGCCGCGCGTCGAGGTGTCGTCGCCATTGTAGTCGCCGGTATAGGCCGGGCCGGGATTGTCCATCGTCAGGCCGAGAATATCGCCGCGCGCCGCCAGAAGCGGCGTCAGCGACAGGCCGCCGGGCACGATGAAGGTCTTCTTCCACTCGGCTTCCGCCGTCAGGCGATGCGCCGTGCCCTCGAGACCGCGGAACCGGTCCACGCCGAACACATCGACGGAGTCTTCCCGGTTGCGGTTGACATTGGTGAGGTTGACGGTCGCGGAAAGCTCGCCGCCGGCAACCGCCTGCGGCGCCGTATAGTCATAGTCAAGGACCTGGGCGTAGGCCTGCTTGTTTTCGGCCACGCTGTCAGGGTCGGCATCCTGAATATCGAAGTAGAAGGCGCGCAGGTCGAAATAATTGCGCTTTCCGAGGCCCGTCAGATAGGCCTGGTTGGTGTGCGTCGTCCCGTCGAACGTCGAGAGTTCGTAGGTCTTGGCGAAGTTGTTGTCGCTCTGCACGAGGACATCCCAGCCGAACGACCAGCGCGGATTGATCTTGAAGTCGGCGCGCGAGCCGATAAGGCCGCGCTCCGTTTCCTGCGCGTCTACGGTTCCGCCCGTAAACGAGCTGCGATCCATCTGGCTGATGCCCGCCATGCGCAGAACATGCTGCCCGGTTTCGAAGCGCTGGCGGAATTCGCCTTCCAGCAGGAAGCCCTGGCGCGTGAGCCCGGTCGCCGTCACGGTCGCGTCCATGGTCGGCGAGATCGCCCAGTAATAGGGAACGCTGACGCCGGCACCCAGCTTCTGCGTGTAGCGGAAACGCGGAAACAGGAAGCCGCTCTTGCGCTTCACCGTGCCATCGGGAACCTCCAGCACCGGCAGGTACAGGATCGGCTTGCCGAACAGTTCGAAGCGCGCATTTTCCAGCCGCACGGTGTGCGTCTTGCCGTTCTGGATGATGCGCTGCGCCTTGATGTGCCAGAGCGAGCGGTAATCCGGATTGGTCGCACACGGCGTACAGGCCGTATAGACCGCCTGGTTCAGGATGATCTCGTCGCCATTGCGTCGCTCGCCGTTGACGGCGGCCAGCTTCGTCAGGTCGGTCGTCTCGACGCGCATCGTCTCGATGAAGCCATCGGCGAAATTGTCCGTGACGTCCATCTTCTCGGCATAGATCTTGTTGCCGGTCGGCTCGATCAGCTCGATCTGGCCGGTCGCGACGATTCGGCCGGTCTTCTGGCTGTATTCGACCTGCTGGGCGACCATCTGGTAGCCGCCGTAATTGATCTGCACGGCACCGCGCACGATGACGCGTTCGGCGTCGCGATTGTACACGAGCTCGTTGGCCGACAGAACCATCTTGGCGTCGTCGGGCAGCTTCGGCGCAAGCGTGGTCGGCGCCGACTGAGCGAAGGCCGAACCGGGCGCGCCGGGGGATACGGAAAGGCATGCAACGCTGGAAAGCAGTATGGCCGCCAGTAGCCTTGTATGATTGCGGTCACAGCCCGCCACTAGCCATCCTCCTGATGCAACAAAATCGTGGACCCCAGCGCCATCGCGACAACAACCGGCAACCAGGCTGCAACGAACGGAGGCAAGATGCCGCTGCTCCCGAATGCTCTGACCAGCACGGTCACGACATAAAGCACGAAGCCTGCCAGGATTCCACCGAGAATTACCGAGCGCGATTGGTGGAAGCGGCTGAATTTCAGCGACACGCTTGCGGCAATCAGCGTCATGGCGACGAGAAGAAGCGGCAGGGACAACAGCGAATGAAGCTGGGTCTGCATGCCATAGGTCGGAAACCCGAAGGATTTCGCGATCGAAATCTTATGGGGCAGTTCGAAAAACGGAATGGATTCAGCTTTGTCCAGCGATTCCTGAACGAATTCCGCCCGCAGATTGGTCGGAAGTCGTGCCGTTTCGAAACGCTTCGGCAGCACGCCGTTGCGCGTCTCGGTCACCCCGTTCAGCAACCAGTAACCATCTTCGAGTTTTGCGTTCTGCGCATCCTGTCGGAAGACGATGCGGCCCTGCTTGTCGAGGTGGATCACCGTGACGGTGACGAGCGTCCGGCCATCGTCCTGAACGGAGCGGGCGCCGATGATGCTGTCGTCGTCGCCATAGATCTGGCGCAGCCACGGAATGGTCTTGGAGCCGCGCGAGGACGAGCTTCCCCAGTTGGTCTCCAGAAGCTCGGCACTGCGCGACCCCCAGGCGGCGATCGGGTTGAGGATGGCGACGGCCAGCGCGCCGAAGATGAGGGCGCCGAGCACGAAGGGCTGCAGAAACTGCCAGGCCGAGATGCCGGCCGCCCGCGTCACGACCAGCTCGTAGCGGCGGTTGAGCGCGATCAGCGTCACCATGCCGGCAAACAGCGCGATGAAGGGCACGGTCTGCTGCATGATCATGGGAATGCGCATCGCGGTCATCAGCAGCGCGCCGCCGAGCGAGTAGCCCGGCAGGTTCGACATGCGGTTGGAGAGTTCGCTGAAATCGATGATGAAGACGAGCGAGAACACGCCGATGAGGAACCAGCCGATCGTCACCATAAAGCGGCGGAAGAAGTAGATCTTGAGCGTGCTCATCGGATCAGCGCGCCTCCCGGTCGGAATTGCCGAACCGCAGCAGGCGGATCCGGCCGGTCAGGTCGGCGAATTTTTCCTGCAGGGTCTTGGGAATGACAAGCCGCTTGTTGCTCGCCAGCTGGCGAATGCACAGGAAGGTCGTGATGGCGGGAATGACGTACATCAGCGGCACGAAGAACTGTTCTTCCTCCGCCCCGTTCGCCGCATAGAAGGTCATCCAGCGGAACAGCAGCATCAGCAGCAGGGCAGTCGCCGTCGGGTGCAGGCGGGCTTCGCGGTGCGAGCGCGCGTCGCTGCTGACCACGAGGCCGATGAGCGCGAAGATGATCGGGAACGTCCACTCCGTCAGCCGCCGGTGCAGCTCGGCGACATAGGTCTGCGGACGGCGCTGGTAGTTGCTGTCTTCCGGGTCGGGGTGAAGCAGCGTGAAGAGATCCTGGTCCTGGGCGCGCAGGGTTGCAGCGCCCACCTTGCGGGTCATCTCGGTGAGGTCGAAGGCGTAGCTGTCGAACTTGATGATGGAGACGCCGCCATCCGGCAGCTTCCGATGCACTTCGCCGTCCTTCATCACCAGCGCGGAACTCGCCTCGTCCACCGCGCCTTCGCGGGCGTAATAGACGAACTCGACGTTCGGATCGCGCGAATCACCGACGAAGATGCCGGTGAGCACGCCGCCGCCGCGCCGGCCGCCGATCTGGATGTAGAGCCCGTCGGCGATCTTGCGGAAGGTGTTCTCCTGCACGACCGAGGAGAGAAGGTCGGCATTGGCGCTCGCGATCATCTGGCGCACTTCCTGGCGCACCACAGGCTCCACGAAATTGTCCACGGTGAAGGAGACGGCGCTGACCGCGAGCGCCAGTCCGAGAATCGGCCGCAGGATGATGCCGCGGCTGCCGCCTGCCGATTCGATCACCGTCAGTTCCGAATCGTTGTTCATCGTCGCCAGGGCCTGCGTGATGCCGATGGCGAGCGCGAACGGCAGGACGAGCGGAATGACGGTCGGCAGAATGAGCGTCGCGAGCTGCACGAAGGCGCCGATCGACTGACCGGTGTCGGTCACCAGATTGATGCGCTGCAGGGCCTGCGTGGTCCAGATGATGCCGAGGACCGGCAGCAGTGCCGACAGGAACATCTGCACGACACGCCGCAGAATATAGCTTTGGAGAATGGTCATCGCAGCCTGTTCCGGGCGCATGCCAGCGCGGACGGGTCCGTCCGGCGGGCTGCTCTGGCGCACGAGCGCTGTTGGGCTTTGATCATCATCGGTATCGCAGTAGCCAAGTTGCTGAGGGCCCGCAACGCTCAGGCTGTCATCGATGTCTAGATTTTCCCATTTGGTGTCTTTTTGGTGACGCATCGATCCGATCGCGCGGCGCGGACCGAACGGCGATTTCTCCAGCCCGCGCGACGGGCAGGGCGAAAGGTCCGCGGGTTTTGCTTGGCGTTTGCGTTGCGTCACGCTACGTCGGTGGACAAGACGCGATGAACCATGGACGACGTCGTGCCTGTGGAAAAACATGCTTTAAAGACGCTGCCCCGGGGACGTCCGGGCGGCGGAAGGATCGGAGCGAAAATGGCCGGAATGTTCGAGATTGTCTTCAAGGAGCAGCGCAAGAAGACGGAAGGCACCGTGCTGTGCCTGGTGGCTGCCGAGCACGAGGCCGCGGGTGCGGCGACGGTCGACCCCTCGGGCGTCATCGCGCGGGCGGCCAAGACCGGAAAGTTCAAGGCGCGCGCCCTCTCGACGCTCGATATTCTTGCCCCCGAGGGCTCGCCAGCCGACCGCATCTTCCTGCTCGGTCTCGGCGATCCCAAGGCGCAGACGGCGCATGACTGGCTGAAGGCCGGGGGTACCGCGGCCGCCAAGCTGCGCGGCGCGGGCGACGCCACCGTGTTTCTGGACGCGCCGGGCGTCGAGATCACGCCGCGTGCGGCCGCCGATTTCGCGCTCGGCATGGAGCTGAACGCCTACCGCTTCGACAGCTACAAGACGAAGAAGAAGCCGGACGAGGAGCCGACGCCGCAGCGCACGAAGGTGACGATCGTCACCGCGATCGCCGACGCGGCGAAAAAGGGACTGGCGCTCTCGGAAGCCGTCTCCGAAGGCGTCTTCATCGCCCGCGACCTCGTCAACGAGCCGCCGAACGTGCTCGGGCCCATCGAATTCGCCGCCAAGGCCAAGGCGCTCGAAGAGCTCGGCGTCGAGGTCGAGATCCTCGGCGAAAGCGAAATGAAGGACCTCGGCATGGGCGCGCTTCTCAGCGTCGCGCAAGGCTCCGCCCGTCCGCCGCGCCTCGTGGTCATGCGCTGGAACGGCGGCGCGAAGAAGGAAAAGCCCGTCGCCTTCATCGGCAAGGGCGTCGTGTTCGATTCGGGCGGTATCTCCATCAAGCCGGGTGCCGGCATGGAGGACATGAAGGGCGACATGGGTGGAGCCGCCGCGGTGACGGGCCTGATGCACGTGCTCGCCGCGCGCAAGGCCAAGGCGAACGTCGTCGGCATCATCGGCCTCGTCGAGAACATGCCGGACGGCAATGCCTATCGTCCGGGCGATATCGTCACCTCCATGTCTGGGCAGACGATTGAGATCATCAACACCGACGCCGAGGGCCGCCTCGTGCTGTGCGATGCGCTCTGGTATTGCAACGAGCGCTTCCAGCCGCGCTTCATGATCAACCTCGCCACGCTGACGGGGGCGATCCTGGTCGCGCTCGGCGGCCACCAGGCTGGCTTGTTCTGCAACGACGACACGCTTGCCGGCGAGATCACGCAGGCGGGTCTCGTGACGCAGGAGCGCGTCTGGCGCATGCCGCTCGGCCCGGAATACGACAAGATGATCGACAGCAAGTTCGCCGATATGAAGAACACCGGCGGCCGGCATGCGGGCTCGATCACCGCGGCGCAGTTCCTCAAGCGCTTCGTCAAGGATACGCCTTGGGCACACCTCGACATCGCCGGCACGGCCATGGGCTCGCCGAACGACGAGATCAACCAGTCATGGGCGTCCGGTTACGGCGTTCGCCTGCTGAACGAGCTGGTGCGCGCGCACTACGAAAGCTGAGCGACCTTTTGAAAGGCATGGAGCCCGACGTGACGGACATCCTGTTCTACCACCTGACCGAATCGAAGCTGGAGGACGCCCTGCCGCCGCTGGTCGACAAGAGTGTCGAGCGCGGCTGGCGGGTCGTCGTCCAGACGGCCGATGCGGACCGGCGCGACAGGCTGGACGATCACCTCTGGACGTGGCGGGAGGACAGCTTTCTCCCGCATGCCACCGACGACGGCCCGCATGCGGCGGTGTCGCCGGAAAACCAGCCGGTGCTGCTGACCACGGGCGCCGGCAACGCCAACAACGCGACCGTCCGCTTTCTCGTGGACGGCGCGGTGCCCCCGGATCTTGCGTCCTACGACCGCGTCGTCTTCATGTTCGATGGCTACGACCAGCCGCAGCTCGAAGGCGCGCGCGCCCAGTGGAAACGGCTGAAGGGCGAGGGCCACGCGCTGACCTACTGGCAGCAGAGCAGCGAGGGTCGGTGGGAGAAGAAAGCATGACGGACGCCGGGACGCCGCCGCTCAAGGCCCGAACCCGACCGACGGGCGTGACCGCAAGCGTCGGCCGCACGGGCTTTCCGCATCTGACCAGTGTCACGGGCGGCACGCTCGACATCGTCACCGGCGCCTCGCAGCCCGGCTTCAACCCCATCGATCTCCTCTATGCCTCGCTGTCCGCCTGCCTCGTGCTCAGCGCCCGCATCGCCGCCAGCCGCATGGGCATCCTTGCCGGCCTGACCGATATTCGGGCAGATGTCACGGGCGAGAAAACCAAGGACGAACCGAGCAGAATCATCCGCTTCGACATCGTGTTCACGTTTACGGGCGATCTGGATGCAGACACGCGCCGGCATCTGGCAGAGGCGGCGGAAGAGATCTGCACCGTCAGCAACACGCTGAAAGGTGATGCTTTGTTCGACATTCGAGTCGCGGACTGAGCGGCGCGGCTTTGTCGGGACTTCCGGCGTCTTCCGCGTGGACTATCCGCATCTCCACATCACCGACACGAAAACGGGCCGCTTTCGCGGCCCGCTCCCTGTTCATCTCCGCGCGAAATCTTAGCGACGGATATAGAGGTTGTCGTCGTCGCGCTGGCGACCGCCAAGGGCTGCACCGATGCCAGCGCAGATGGCGCCGATGAGGAGCGACACGGCGCCGATGAGGGCGGTGGTGGCGCTCGCCTTGCGGGCGGTCTCTGCGGCGTCTGCCGCCGCGGTCTTGGCGTCCTCGATGCTCTTCAGCACGCTATCGACACGGCTGTTGGCGTCCGCTTCCGACAGGCCGGTGCGTGCCGCGATCAGCTGCGACAGATAGGTGCGGTCGCCTTCCGGAATCGTGCCGGTCGTCGCGCCGTTCATCAGGATGCGCGAGACCTCAGAGGTCGCATCCGTGCCGTTTGGGCCCGTCTGCGCTGTGCGCGGATCGGCCGGGCGCAGCAGGGTATCGACGAAGTAGGACGTCGCATTGCCCGCACTGTCGGAGGTGGCTGCAGCGCCTGCCGTTGTGGCAACAGCCGTCCCGGTCAGCGAGGCCGCAGCCTGCACGCCGGTGCCGATGGTGGAGGAGACGACGGAGCCGAGCAGGCCGGCGGCGACCAGCGTCGCGGTCGCCCAGGCGAGAATGCCATGCGCGGTGTCGCGGAAGAACGCTTCGTCATTGTGGATGCCGCTCCACTTGGTCCGCAGGCGCCCGGTCATGTAACCGCCGAAAGCGGAGGACAGCCACTGAACGATGATGAGCCAGACGGCCGCCGAAACCGCGAAGGTCGTGACCGAGGGGCCATCGCCGCCGAAGGGCGATGCAAGGCTGAGGCCGAGGCCGGAGCCGAGCAGGGTGAGAAGCAGGGTCAGTGCCGATGCAGCGACGGCGCCCGCGAAGATGGCGCCCCAGCTGACGGCGGATTTGGCGGATTCGGCCGAGGAGACGGACGCCGCCGCCGCGGGAATGGCGGCGGAGAGGGGCTTTGCCATCCGGATCTCCTAGCGCACGAACAGCATGATCAGGATGATGATCGGGATCGGAATCCCCAGCAGCCAGAGTAGAATTCCGCGACCCATGATGTCTCTCCTTGAATGGCCGGACACACGATCCGGCTTTGACGACCGTCAACGAGGCAAGGAGAGAAAAGTTCCGAGGAATCAGGCGAAGGGCACACGGCTTCCGCCTGAAATGAAACGCTTTTTTAGCCGGGTGGCGAAAGCGGGCCGAATCAGGCCTGCGTGCCGCCGACGGTCATGTCGTTCATGCGCAGGTGCGGCTGGCCGACGCCAACGGGCACCCACTGTCCGCCTTTGCCGCAATTGCCCATGCCGGTGTCGAGCTGCATATCGTTGCCGATCATGGTGATGCGCTTCATGGCATCCGGACCGTTGCCGATCAGCATGGCGCCCTTGACCGGCGCGCCGACCTTGCCGTTTTCGATCAGATAGGCCTCGGTGCAGCCGAACACGAACTTGCCGGAGGTGATGTCCACCTGGCCGCCGCCGAACGACACGGCATAGATGCCGCGTTTGACAGATGCGATGATCTCCTCGGGCGTCTTGTCGCCGGCCAGCATGTAGGTGTTGGTCATGCGGGGCATCGGCACGTGGGAGTAGGATTCGCGTCGGCCGTTGCCGGTGGCCTTCATGCCCATCAGGCGGGCATTCTGCCGGTCCTGCATGTAGCCGACCAGCTTTCCGTCGTCGATCAGCACATTATAGGCCGACGGCGTGCCTTCGTCGTCCACGGTCAGCGATCCCCGGCGCTGCTCGATCGTCCCGTCATCCACCACGGTCACGCCCTTGGCCGCGACCTGCTCACCGATCAGGCCGGCGAAGGCGGAGGTCTTCTTGCGGTTGAAGTCGCCCTCGAGTCCGTGACCGACGGCCTCGTGCAGCATCACGCCCGGCCAGCCCGACGACAGCACCACATCCATGGTGCCGGCCGGCGTGTCGATCGCCTCGAGATTGACGAGCGCTTGCCGCAGCGCCTCGTCGGCGCCGTAGCGCCAGGTCTCGCCGGTCATGAGGTCGCCGAAGCCACGCCGCCCGCCGAATCCGTAGGAGCCGCTTTCCTGCTTGTCACCGTCACCGACGACGACGGAAACATTGACCCGTGTCATGGGCCGGATGTCCTGCACATGCTCGCCGTCGGCGCGCAGGATATCCACCACCTGCCAGCTGGCGGCAATGGACGCCGTGACCTGCCGGACCTTCGGGTCTTTCGCTCTGACATAGGCGTCGATCTCCGACAGCAGCGCCACCTTCGCCTCGAAGCTCGGCTCGCCGATCGGGTTCTCATCCCCATAAAGCTTGCGATTGGTCTTCTGGGGTACGGCCGCATAGGTGCCGGCATAACCGCGCGTGACGGCGGACACCGCGTCCGACGCGCGCTTCAGCGCCGCGAGCGACAGATCGCCGGAATGGGCGTAGCCGACCGCTTCGCCGGCCACGGCCCGCAGGCCGAAACCCTGGTCCGTATTGAAGCTCCCGCCCTTCAGGCGGCCATTGTCGAAGGAGAGCGATTCCGACTGGATGTGCTCCATGAACAGTTCGCCGTCGTCGGCGCCCTGCAGCGTCTCGGCAAGAATACGCCGGACCGCCGCCTCGTCGCCGTCGAACAGGGTGATGAGGTCGGTGTTCATGTCGGGCACTCCGTCAGCAAGGTGAAGCCGCTATGTAGGCACGCGCCGGGGGAGGGGCAAGGCATCTTTGGGGTGCGCGCATTCCGTCAGAAAGGAAAACCCTCTCTGGCCTGCCGGCCATCTCACCCACAAGGGGGAGAAGACCTGGGGCTGGCCGCTCGGCTCTTTAAGAGAGGCTTGAGGGAGAAGCTGCGCGCGATCCGCGAGTCCTCTCACCCCATGCGGGGGAGATGCCCGGCAGGGCAGAGAGGGTCTTGTTTTCTTACGTCTTCACAAACCCGCAGAAACCTCACGGCAACGCGTCATACCCCTCGCCAAATCCCTTGAGATCGACGGGAATACCAATGCCCTCTTCCGGCGACTGGAAGACGATGAAGGTCGCCGTCGCGCCCGAGCGGAAGGTCTTCAGCAGCTCTTCCTCCAGCACCACCTCGGCATAGCAGCCGTCGGAGAAGCAGCGCACGAAATAGGCGCGTCCGATATCCTTGCCGTCGACGTTCAGCCCGAGACCGTTCGGCAACAGCACGCCCAGCGGTGCGAGGACGCGCAGGATCTTCGCTTTGCGGTCGGCGGTCTTCAGGACCACCACCGACAGACCGACCTCCGGCCGGTCCTCGGCGATCACGTTCTGCATCAGCGCGCACTGTTCGGCCGAAGCGCCGGCCGGCTGGTCGCAGACGATGGACCAGGCGCCATGGTTCGACTTGACGGTGCCGGGGGCCGCAGGCGTCTGCTGCTGAGCGACAGCCGCGACGGGCAGAAGCGCCAGAGCCATGGCGGCTCCGATGATCGACGGGCGAAAAAGCAGGGACAGGCCCATGAAAACCTCAAAATACCGAATCAGTCCGGCTATTCTTGAAGAGCCGGCCCGGAAATGAAAACCCCCGGAGGGGCGCGTGACGTCTCGTGCCGTCCGTCTTCTCCGGTGTCCCGTCGAAAGCCGAACCCGTTCCATCGAAGGCCAAAGACAGGTGTCGAAGGCAGGCGACGTTCTATCGAAGCGCGGTGTGGCGGAAATACGACCCGGATTTCCGGCCTTTCTCCGCGCACATCACGTCTGCGGCACCATCTATCCCGCGGACATGCACCCTGTCCACCTCCGCGCGAAATGCCGCCCGCCGCTTGCGCGAAATGCCGCATGGAGAAGGTCTGCGCCATGGTGGCGGCTGCGGCCGTTCTGTGGCATTCTGTAAGGGAGGAGCAGGCCGTTTGCCGGGACGCATGGACAGATGTTGCGGCACTGGTCAAACTGTGGTTTGAAGCGCTGTCGAGGGCGGAGATTGTTCGATCCGGCGAAAGCGGGATGGAGAGGGGAATTACGAATGGTGAGAAACAAGGCTTTTGCGGGTCTCGCGGCATGTGTGACGGCGGCAAGCTGTCTGCTTTCCGCGGGCACGGCGCTCGCGGACAAGCCCGTCAACTGGCAGACCAATTTCCAGGCCGCCGCAACCGGCATTATGGAAGAGGTCACCTGGTTCGAGCATTACACGCTGTGGTTCATCATTCCGATCACGCTGTTCGTTCTGGCGCTGCTGGTCGTCGTGGTCGTCAAGTTTCGCGAAAAGGTGAACCCGGTTCCCTCGCGCACCAGCCACAACACCGCGATCGAGATCGCCTGGACCGTCGGCCCCGTCGTGGTCCTCCTGTTCCTGGCCATTCCATCCTTCCAGCTTCTGACCGCGCAGCTGACCCCGCCGGCCAATCCGGACCTCACCCTCAAGGCGACGGGCAACCAGTGGTACTGGTCCTACGAATATGAAGTCGGCGAGAGCCCGCTCTCCTTCGACAGCCTGCTGATGAAGGAAGAAGACCGCGCGGCCCTCGGCAAGGAAGACAAGAGCGCCTATCCGCGCCTGCTCGCGGTCGATAACGAAGTGGTCGTCCCCGTCGGCAAGACGGTGCGCGTGCTCGTGACCGCTGCCGACGTCATTCATGCCTTCGCCATGCCGGCCTTCGGCGTCAAGATCGATGCCGTGCCCGGCCGTCTCAACGAGACCTGGTTCAAGGCCGATCGCGAGGGCCTCTACTACGGCCAGTGTTCCGAGCTCTGCGGCAAGGACCATGCCTATATGCCGATCGCCATCCGCGTCGTCAGCCAGCAGCAGTACGACACCTGGCTGACTGCCGCCGCCGCCAATGTCGGCGACGCCAACAAGGCCCTGATGGCCTCCGTCGATGCGGTGAAGACGACCGACGTCGCCACCGCCGCCGCACAGTAATTCGGGGAGCTTGAGAACAATGGCCGGAACAACCGCGCACACCGATCACCTTCACGATCATTCGCTCGACCATGCGCATGACGATCACGCCCACAAGCCGCTGACCTTCTTCCAGCGCTGGTTCCTGTCCACCAACCACAAGGACATCGGCACGCTCTATCTGATCTTCGCGATCTTCGCGGGCATCATCGGCGGCACCCTGTCGGTCTTCATGCGCGCCGAGCTGCAGGAACCGGGCATCCAGATCTTCCATGGTCTGGCGTCCATGGTCTACGGCTTTGAGGGCGATGCCGCCATCGACGGCGGCAAGCATATGTACAATGTCTTCACGACCGCGCATGCGCTCATCATGATCTTCTTCATGGTCATGCCGGCCATGATCGGCGGGTTCGCCAACTGGATGGTGCCGATCATGATCGGCGCGCCGGACATGGCCTTCCCGCGCATGAACAACATCTCCTTCTGGCTGATCATCCCGGCCTTCCTGCTCGTTCTCCTCTCCATGTTCGTGGAAGGCCCGGCCGGCGGCTATGGCGCGGGCGGGGGCTGGACGATCTATCCGCCGTTCTCGACCTCGGGACAACCGGGCCCCGCGATGGATCTCGTGATCCTCGGCCTGCACATCGCCGGCGCCTCCTCGATCCTCGGCGCGATCAACTTCATCACCACCATCCTCAACATGCGCGCACCGGGCATGACGCTGCACAAGATGCCGCTCTTCGCCTGGTCGGTGCTGATCACAGCCTTCCTGCTGCTCCTGTCGCTTCCGGTTCTGGCCGGCGGCATCACCATGCTGCTGACGGACCGCAACTTCGGCACATCCTTCTTCGCACCGGAAGGCGGCGGCGACCCGATCCTGTTCCAGCACCTGTTCTGGTTCTTCGGTCACCCCGAGGTCTACATTCTCATCCTGCCCGGCTTCGGCATCATCAGCCACATCGTCTCGACCTTCTCGCGCAAGCCGATCTTCGGCTATCTCGGCATGGCCTATGCGATGGTCGCGATTGGCGCCGTCGGCTTCATCGTCTGGGCGCACCATATGTACACGGTCGGCATGTCGCTCGACACGCAGCGCTACTTCGTGTTCGCCACCATGGTCATCGCCATTCCCACGGGCGTGAAGATCTTCTCCTGGATCGCGACGATGTGGGGCGGCTCGATCCGCTTCGCGACGCCCATGGTCTGGGCGATCGGCTTCATCTTCCTGTTCACGGTCGGCGGCGTCACGGGCGTCCAGCTCGCCAATGCCGGCCTCGACCGCGCGCTGCACGACACCTATTACGTCGTTGCCCACTTCCACTACGTCCTGTCGCTGGGCGCCGTCTTCGCCATCTTCGCCGGCTGGTACTACTGGTTCCCGAAGATGAGCGGCTACATGTACAACGAGTTCATCGGCAAGCTGCACTTCTGGGTCATGTTCATCGGCGTCAATCTGGTGTTCTTCCCGCAGCATTTCCTCGGTCTCGCCGGCATGCCGCGCCGCTACATCGACTATCCCGATGCGTTTGCCGGCTGGAACTTCGTCTCCTCGATCGGCTCCTACATCTCGGCCGTCGGCGTCCTGATCTTCCTCTACGGCGTCTGGGAAGCGTTCTCCAAGAAGCGCGTCGCCGGTGACAATCCGTGGGGCGAGGGTGCCAACACGCTCGAATGGCAGCTCTCCTCGCCGCCGCCGTTCCACCAGTGGGAGCAGCTGCCCCGTATTCGGTAAGGCTTTGGGGGAGGTCGCGTTGCGGCGTGCCCCTCATCCGCCTGCCGGCACCTTCTCCCCGCTTGGCGGGGCGAAGGGACATGTGGCACCGCTCGTGCTATATCGATCAATCGGGACGCATCCCAAGTATTGGGGCACGTCCCCTCTCCCCGCAGGCGGGGAGAGGGCTAGGGTGAGGGGCAGCCACAACCCGCAGCCTTGCTTGGGGCGGGCCAATAGCCCCACCCGAAACCGCTTGAAGAAAGACAACTGGAATGACCGTCATCGACACCACCGGAAACCTCAACGACGGCGATATCCGTCTGTCGGAGGCCTCGGCGCGCGATTACTGGGCGCTCCTGAAACCCCGCGTCATGTCGCTCGTGGTGTTCACGGCCTTTGCCGGCATGGTTCTGGCGCCGGGCCATATCAACCCGTTCATCGGCTTCGTCGCTGTCCTCTGCATCGCCGTGGGTGCCGGCGCGTCCGGCGCGCTCAATATGTGGTACGACGCCGATATCGATGCGGTGATGAAGCGGACCGCGACGCGGCCCATCCCCGCCGGCCGCATCACGGGTGAGGAAGCGCTCGGCTTCGGCCTGACGCTCTCGGCCTTCTCCGTCTGCATCCTCGGGCTCGTGGTCGGCTGGTTCGCCGCCGGCTTCCTCGCCTTCACCATCTTCTTCTACGCCGTCGTCTACACGATGTGGCTGAAGCGGGCGACGCCGCAGAACATCGTCATCGGCGGTGCGGCCGGCGCCTTTCCGCCGATGATCGGCTGGGCCTGCGTCACCGGCGGCGTCTCCATCGAGAGCACCGTCCTCTTTCTCATCATCTTCCTCTGGACGCCGGCGCATTTCTGGGCGCTGGCCTTGTTCAAGATGGGCGAATATGGTGCCGTCGGCGTGCCGATGCTTCCCAACGTCAAGGGCATCCCGGCGACCAAGGTGCAGATCCTCGTCTATGCCGTCCTGACGGCGGTCGCCGGCATCTGTCCGACGCTGCTCGGCTTTGCCAGTGTCGGGTATGGCGTCGTCGCACTGGTGCTCGGCCTCGGCTTCGTCTGGTATGCCATCAAGGTGCAGTCCATGTCCGAGACGGACGAAAAGATGCTGCCCGCCAAGAAGCTCTTCGCCTTCTCGCTGGTCTATCTGTTCGCGATCTTTTCGGCGCTGCTGGCCGACCGCGCTGTGCTGGCGCTGCTCTCCGCCTTCGGAAAGGGCTTCTGATGGATCTCGTCACGCTCACGCCCGCCCAGAAGCGCGCCCGTCGTGGCCGCAATATCGCGCTCGGTCTCGTGCTCTTCGGCCTGGTGGCCCTGTTCTACGTCGTCACGCTCGTGAAATTCTCGAACGGCCTCGCGCAGTAGGAGAGGAGCGGTCATGACAGGGCATCCGGCACGACCCGCAGCACAGACAGAACGCCGCAACGGCGTGATCGTCGGGGCCTGCGTTGCCTTCGTCGTGGGCATGGTCGGCATGGCCTATGCCGCCGTGCCGCTCTACGACATGTTCTGCAAGGTGACCGGCTACAACGGCACGACGAAGCGCGTCGAACAGGCTTCCGACACGATCCTCGACAAGACCATTCGCGTCACCTTCGATGCCAATACGTCGGGCGATCTGCCCTGGCGCTTCACCCCGGTCGTGCGCGAGATCTCGCCGAAGATCGGCGAGACGGTGCAGGTGGAATTCAAGGCGAAGAACATGGCGGATGTTCCGACGACCGGACAGGCCGTCTTCAACGTCACGCCCATGCAGGGCGGCGCCTATTTCAACAAGGTCCAGTGCTTCTGCTTCACCGAGACGACGCTGCAGCCGGGCGAGGAACTGGAAATGCCGGTCGTCTTCTTCGTCGATCCGGAGATCGTCAAGGCGGCGGAAACGAAAGACATCGGCACGCTGACCCTGTCCTACACCTTCTATGCGCGCCAGCCGTCCAAGCCGGTCGCCGCCCTGAAGCCCAAGGACGGCACCGTGCCGGACAGAAAACTTTAACGCGTCGCGTCGGCAGGACCGGCGGGGCGTGAACGACATCAGGAGACCGATCGCACGCTTGTAATCCGGCGGGCGTTCGGGAAGAGTGGGACGGCAGGACCGGACCGCTTCAGGCGAGGGGACGACGGGGAGAACGACATGGCCGACACGCATCAGAAGAACCACGACTACCACATCATCGATCCCAGCCCCTGGCCGCTGCTCGCCTCCATCGGCGCCTTCGTCATGGCCTTCGGCGGCGTCGCCTATATGCGCTATCTCTCCGGCGGCTCGTTCAAGATGTTCGGGCTGGAATGGGCCAATCCGTGGATCCTCTTCATCGGCCTCGCGATCGTTCTCTACACCATGTACGCCTGGTGGGCGGATACGGTGAAGGAGGCCCATGAGGGCCACCATACCCGCGTCGTCTCGCTGCACCTGCGCTACGGCATGATCATGTTCATCGCGTCGGAAGTGATGTTCTTCGTGGCCTGGTTCTGGGCCTATTTCGATGCCAGCCTGTTTCCGGGCGAAGCCATCCAGGCAACCCGTACCGCCTTCACCGGAGGCCAGTGGCCGCCGAAGGGCATCGAGGTTCTCGATCCCTGGCACCTGCCGCTCTACAACACCGTCATCCTGCTGCTGTCGGGCACCACGGTCACCTGGGCGCACCACGCGCTGCTCCACGGCGACCGCAAGGGCCTCATCAACGGCCTGACGCTGACGGTCCTGCTCGGCGTGCTCTTCTCCTTCGTGCAGGCCTACGAGTACCTGCATGCGCCGTTTGCCTTCAAGGACTCGATCTACGGCGCCACCTTCTTCATGGCGACCGGCTTCCATGGCTTCCATGTCCTCGTGGGCACCATCTTCCTCGCCGTCTGCCTCATCCGGGCGCTGCGCGGCGACTTCACGCCCCAGCAGCACTTCGGCTTCGAAGCCGCCGCCTGGTACTGGCACTTCGTCGACGTCGTCTGGCTCTTCCTCTTCTTCTCCATCTATATCTGGGGTGGCTGGGGCGCACCGCTCGCCGGTTGATCGCTCGGGAAACACCGGACGGACGCTTCGGCGTCCGTTCTCAAGCGGCCCTTTGGTCGCAGCCTCCAGACACACGTCGAAACCCGCCATCCCGAAGATACGGGATGGCGGGTTTTTTAAAAGCACACACATCGAGACTGCGTTTCCAGGTCATTCGCGGAAGAGCGAAAAAATCGTTCCCGTCAGCGACGGAACCCTTGCCAGACCGATCGCCGGCCAGACAATTTTCCGACTTCCGACTTCCCGGTCTCAGTCGTGAAATGCCTCGACCGTCTTGCGGCTGCCGAGCATGAAGATGTCGGCGATGTGGCGCAGCGGGGCGACGTCAACCTCGGAGCGACCGGCACGAACGAGGTCGTGGAAGCGGGCATAGAGCGTCGGATATTCCGTCTCCTGCTCGTCGGCGCGCATCACCCCATCCACGGAGAGCCGGGCGCCGCCATTGCCGAGAATCATCGTGCCCGCATCGGTCTCCACGATGATGTCCCAGCGGTCGTCGCTCGACTGGCGGCGCCAGTCCATGTCGGCGGTCACCGGAATGCCGGAGGCGCTCTGGAAGTCGATCTGGGCGGCGATGGGCGCATCGCGGTTTTCGGGGATTTCGAGCGTCGAGCGGGTGACGAACACCGGCATCGGCAGGATATGCGTCATGATCGACAAGGCATTGATGCCGGGATCGAACACGCCGAGGCCGCCCGCTTCCCAGATCCAGTCCTGGTTCGGATGCCAGCGCCGCACGTCCTCGTTCCAGATGATATCCACGCGCGAGATGGTCTTGTCGGCGAGAAACGCGCGTGCCGGCTCAACGGCCGGTCCGAATCGCGAATGCCAGCTGGTGAAAAGGGTGACGTTCTTCTCGATGGCCAGGGCTTCGAGAATGGCGACCTCGCTCAGCGTCGCGCCGGGCGGCTTTTCGAGGAAGACGTGCTTGCCGGCGTCCAGCGCCTTAAAAGCGGCATCGAATCGCACCCGCGGCGGCATGCAGAGCGAAACCGCCTCGATCTCCGGCATGGCGGCCAGCATGTCCTCGATGGCGATAAAGTTCTCGACGCCATCGACGCTGCCGTGCCGGCTTGCGGCCGCGACGAGCCGGTATCCGGGATTGTTGTAAATGGACGGCAGATGCTGATCGCGCGCGATCTTGCCAACGCCGACGACAGCAATAGAGATGGGGTTCATGGTGTTCCGCCAGATTGTATGACTTATGTCCGGCTTTGTACCAGAAAGGCCGGAGCGGGCAAGGCGGTCCGGCCTTGCAATGGTGACGGCCCTATAGAACGAACCAAGGAAATTGCATGTCCCCGACGATACGCAACGCCACCCGCGCCGAAATCGACGAGATCGTCGAATGGGCCGCACGCGAAGGCTGGAATCCCGGTCTCGACGATGCGAGCGCCTTCTACGCGGCCGACAGCCAAGGCTTCTGGGTGGCGGAGGAGGGCGGCGCGCTTGCGGCCGCGATCTCGGTTGTCCGCTTCGGGCCGGATTACGCCTTCCTCGGCTTCTACATGGCGCATCCCGATTATCGCGGCCAGGGGCTGGGCTATGCCCTGTGGCAGGCGGCGCTGGCCGCGCAGGGGTCCCGCACCATCGGTCTCGACGGCGTCGTCGCCCAACAGGCGAGCTACCAGCGGTCCGGCTTCGCCTACGCGCATGCGAACATGCGCTATGGCGGCACGCCGCAGGTGACGCCGCCGCCCGGCACCGATCTCGTCGAGGTCGCCCCCGTTCATCTGCCGCTGCTGATCGATTACGACGCCCGCTTTTCGCCCGCGCGACGCGAGGCCTTCCTCGGGCAATGGCTGAAGACCCAGCCGACCCGGCAGAGCATCGCGCTCCTGCGCGGCCCAGAGGTGCAGGGCTACGGCACGATTCGCACCTGCCGCGAGGGCCAGAAGATCGGGCCGCTGTTTGCCGATACGGAAACCGGTGCCGACCTTCTCTTCCGCAAGCTGGTCGCGACCGGCCTCGAGATGGGCGGTGACGGCCAGATCTTCCTCGACATCCCCGAGCCGAACGGCGCCGCAAAGGCGCTCTGCGACCGCTACAATCTGAAACCGGTGTTCGAGACCGCCCGCATGTATCGCGGCGAGGTCCCTGACCTGCCGCTTTCCCGCATTTTCGGCATCACCACGTTCGAACTCGGATAGGCCGGCCTCACGCCTCCGGCGTCATGATCGTCTGCCGCAGGAAGCTGTAGCCGGTCGCGATGCGGGCAGCCGACGCCGCCGTGTCGCCTTCGCCGCCATGGCCGCCGGAGGTGAATTCGTGGAACAGCAGATCGTGTCCGAGCGCCCGCAACTGTGCGGCAAAGCGGCGGGCATGCGAAGGATGCACCCGGTCGTCATTGCTGGAGCTTTCGATGTAGATCGGCGGGTAGGCGACCTCCGTCGCGGGGCGCACGGCCTGCAGCGGCGAATAGGCCAGCATCGCCGCCCGGTCCTGCGCATTGTCGGGATCGCCGTATTCGTCCATCCACGCCCGCCCGGCGGGGAAGGTGTGGAAGCGCAGCATGTCGAGCACCGGCACTTGGCACCAGACGGCGCCGAAAAGGTCGGGATAGCGCGTCAGCATCACCCCGGTCAGAAGCCCGCCATTGCTGCCGCCATTGCAGGCAATGTGCTGCGGCTTCGTGTAGCCACGTTCAACGAGATCCCGTGCGATCGCCGCAAAATCGGCAAAGGCACGGTGCCGCCCCTCGCGTTTGGCCGCCCGGTGCCACTCGGCACCGAACTCGCCGCCGCCCCGGATGTAAGCCTGCACATAGGCGCCGCTCTGTTCCAGCCAGCGCCCGGTCACGCCGGAATAATACGGCTGCAGCGGCACTTCGAAGCCGCCATAGCCGTAGAGGAGCACGGGCAGGGCACCCATGTCGAAGGTCGCAGGCAGCACGAGGCGATAGGGCACAGCCGTCCCGTCCTCGGACGTTGCCTCCAGCAGCAGGCTCGTCATGCCGCTCGCGTCGAAATAGGCCGGCGAGGCGGCAACCGGTTGCAGCGACAGCGGCTTGCCCCGGTCGGAGAGATCGAGCCGGTAGAGCGTCGGCGGACGCAGGAAACCCTGTCCGGACACGATGAGCGTATCGTCGCCGAGATGCAGATCGGAATAGAGCGGATGATAGGACAAGGTCTCCACTCCGTCCGGCAGGGCAAGCTCGAACGGCTCGGCACGCTCGTCGCGGAGATCGAGGAGGAACAGGCGCGGCGCCATGGTGTCGGCGACGGTGAAGACGCACCAGTCCCTCAGCAGCATGAAGTCGGTGCAGAACCGGCGCCCGGTGGGCGTGAATAGCACGCGGGCCGGGGCCGGCGGCCGGTCGCTGCCCAGCCGCACGGGAAGCTCCTGCAGCACCAGCGAACCGCTCGGAACACGTTCGTCGGTCTTCGCCCGCCACAGGCAGAAGCGATGGTTCTTGGTCGCGTCGCTCTCCTTGGGAATATCGAGCGGCACCGGCTCTCCGCCGTTCTTCGACACGACATGGCTTGCGGTGCCGATCGTATGCACTGCCGTGAAGATCGAAAGCCTGTCATTGCCGGAGAGGCCGGCCATCTCAGTGCCGAAAACCGTTCCGTAGCCGGTCACGTCACCGTCCTCGGCGGCAAAGACGGGTGCCGCCGTCGCCACGTCCTGCCCGCGCGCCACGCGCCGTCCGACCCGCGGCCAGCTGGATTGCGTGGCCGATTCCCGGTCGATCGAGCCGAAGTAAAGGATGTGATCGCGGCTTTCCCAGGTGGCATGGGACCGCGCGAGCGGCGTCGTGAATCCGCCCTCTACGAAGGCCAGCCGGTCGCAGTCGAACTCCCGGAAAATCCGTAAGTCCGATCCGCCATCCGACAGCGACAGCAACACGCGCGACGGATCCCAGGGGCAGGTGACGGCACCGCGCCAGATCCACGTCCGGCCTTCGGCTGCGTTATAGGCGTCGAGATCGAACACCGTCTCCCACGCCGCCTCCGGCACCGGGGCCTGGGTTGCCGGAAGCCTCTGCCACACGCCCATCGGGTTCGCGGCCGTCATGCGGAATGTGTTCAGCCAGTCGCCGCGGCGAGAGAAATGGATCAGCCGGTCGTCGCGCTCCATCATGGCCTTGAAGGCCGCGGCATCCGCCTCGAAGGCCTCCGTCTTCAGTGCGGCATCCGAAAGCGCATTCTCGCGCGCCACGAAGTCGAGCGTGCGGGCATCGTTGTCGGTCTCGAGGTAAAGGTGCATGGGCGTGTGCCTTTCCGTTGAAGCCGGTCGTAAGATGGGAAGAGAAGGCGGACCGTCAGCCGGCCATCGCCTCCTCGTATTGCGCGGACAGGTCCAGCCAATGCTCTTCGGCCGTGCCCAGCTTCGCCGCCGTCTCGCCGCGTTGCTTCACCTTCTCGGCGGCCTTCGCGGGAAACTTTTCATAAAGCACGGGGTCCGCAAGTTCTGCATCAAGTGCCTGAATCTGCTTCTCAAGCTTTGCCGTCAAGGATTCGAGATCGTTGATCTTCTTTCGCAGCGGCGCAAGCGTTGCACGCTTTTCCGCATTCGCCTTGCGCTGGTCGGCCTTCGACGTCGCGTCCTCGATCACCTCAGGTTTTTCGTCTTTTTTTTTGCCCGAAGAGACGATGAGGCTCCGGTATTCCTCCATATCGCCGTCGAAGTTCGACACGGTGCCGTTGTTGACCAGCCACAGGCGATCCACGGTCGCCTCGATCAGGTGCCGGTCGTGCGAGATCAGGATCACGGCGCCGTCGTAATCGTTCAGCGCCTCGATCAGCGCGCGCCGGCTGTCGATGTCGAGATGGTTGGTCGGCTCGTCGAGGATCAGAAGGTTCGGATGGTGGAAGGCCGCAAGGCCCATCAGCAGCCGCGCCTTTTCGCCGCCGGAGAGATCCTTGGCCGCCGTCGACATCTTCTCGGTCGCAAGCCCCATCTGCGCCACCCGGGCGCGGACCTTGGCTTCGGGAATGCCCGGCATCAGGCGGCGGACATGCTCTACCGGCGAATCGGCCGGCACGAGGTCGTCCATCTGGTGCTGCGCGAAGAAGCCGATCTTCAGATTCGGCGCCAGCTTGATCTCGCCGCCATCCGCATCGAGCCGCCCGGAGACGAACTTCGCGAAGGTCGATTTGCCGTTGCCGTTCGAGCCGAGCAGCGCGATGCGGTCGTCATTATCGATCCGCAGCGTGATGTTCTTCAGGATCGGCTTGCCGGGGGTATAGCCGACGGAGGCGTTCTGCAGCTGGATGATGGGGGAAGCCGGCTGCTTCTCGGGAACCGGGAAGGTGATCGGCTGGACATGGTCCTCGATGACGGAGGCGACGGTGCCCATGCGCTCCAGCGCCTTGACGCGGCTCTGCGCCTGGCGGGCTTTCGAGGCCTTGGCCTTGAAGCGGTCGATGAAGGATTGCAGGTGCTTGCGCGCCGCATCGTTCTTCACCTTGGCCTTCGTCTGCAGCTCCATGGCTTCCGCACGCTGGCGCTCGAACTGGTCGTAGGAGCCGCGATAGAAGGTCAGCTTCAGCTGGTCGAGATGGATGATCGCGTTGACGGCGGTGTTGAGCAGGTCGCGGTCGTGGCTGATGATGATGACGGTGTGCGGGTAGCGGCGGATGTAATCCTCCAACCACAGCGTGCCCTCGAGGTCGAGATAGTTGGTCGGCTCGTCGAGCAGCAGCAGGTCCGGCTCGGAAAAGAGCACGGCGGCCAGCGCCACGCGCATCCGCCAGCCGCCAGAAAAGGACGAGGCCGGGCGTAGCTGCGCCTCGTGGTCGAAGCCGAGGCCGGCGAGGATCGATGCCGCCCGTGCCTCGGCCGAATGCGCCTGGATGTCGGCAAGCCGCATCTGGATGTCGGCGATGCGGTTCGGGTCGGTGGCGGTCTCGGCTTCCGCCAGCAGCGCCTCGCGCTCCTTGTCGGCCTTCAGCACGATCTCGATCAGCGGTTCTTCCGTGCCTGGCGCTTCCTGCGCCACCTGGCCCATGCGGGCATTCTTGGGAAGGGAGACGAAACCGCTCTCGCTCTCCATCTGCCCCGTCAGGATGCGAAACAGCGTGGATTTGCCCGCGCCGTTGCGCCCCACGAGGCCGGCCTTGGTGCCTTCCGGCAGCGAGATGTTGGCGTGGTCGATCAGGAGGCGTCCGGCGATGCGGGCCGAGAGATTGGATATCGTAATCATGCCGGCGTTTTGGCCGATGTAGGGCCGGAAGGCAAGAGAAGCCGCCGCACGCGCGCGCCGCCGTTACGCCCGTTGCAGCCCGGCGATCTGCGCGCACATCATCGGCGTGCAGCGCAGGATGCCCTGCCGCCCGTCCGCGCGCACCACGGTCAGCGCCATTTCCGCATGATGCATCAGATCCTGCGGCCCGTTGACGGTGGCCGTCGTCGCGATGCCGGCCGAGAGCGACAGTGCCTCGGTGGTGAAGTCGCGGCTGGCAAGACGGATCTGCAGCGACTGCACGGTATCACGGATACGGGTTGCGATGCCCTGGGCGTTCTGCTCGCTCACATCGTGCAGCAGGAAGGCGAAGGCGTCATAGCCGATGCGCGCCACGACATCGCTCTTCTTCACCGACTTGCGGAAGATCGCGGCACATTTCTTCACGGCCTTCTCGCCGGTTTCCGGCCCGTGCCGCTCGGCAAGCGTCTTCAGCCGCTCCACGATGACCAGAACCAGCGCGGCCGGCTTCGTCGTCACGTCGCCCTCGTCAAACAGGCCCGCGATCTTCATCGACAGGGCAGCGCCGTTCGGCAGCCCCGTCAGTGCGTCGCGAAGGACGGCCCGCTGGTCCGCGACGATCCGCCCCTGTGCGTCGCCGAGCGCCGCAACCGTGGTTTCCAGCGTCTCCGCCAGACGCTTCTCGCGCTTGCGCATCTGGGTCAGCGTCTGGCGCAGGGCGCGCGCCTCCTCGGCAAAGTCCGACATCGACATGACGGGGTCCGCATCGAGCCTCTTCAGGAAGGCATCGAGCGAGTCGAAAGCCTCCGCCTTCGGCCGGCTGTCCCCCGAGATCGCCGTCGTCAGGCTCTGGATCGCCTCGATGGCGGCCTGTTGGGCCTGCCCGAGCGCCTGACCCATATGCCCCGGCAGCTTGCGCCGCAGGCCGATCGCATCGAGCGCCTTTTGTGAAGGGGCAGCGCCCAGGGCTGCGAGATCGCGGCTGAGGCCGGAGGGTCCGCCGGAAAACGCCTCGTAGAACAACTCGTAATTGCGCGGCAAGGGCTGCACGCCGAGATGCGCCATGGCCTGCGCCACCCGCTGCACCACGCCATGGGCCTGTTCCGCGACATGCCTGTCGGGCCTCGTTGCCGTGACGCTCCGCCCGACCTGTTCTCTCGTTGCCACCTGTCTACCCACTCCGCGCATGCTCATGATTGCCGGTCGTTCCCGGCACTATATCCCGAGAAGCTTACGTAAACATCTCCGCCCGTTCTGTCAGCCCACTTCGCAGGTGATGCGGTGCCGTTGACGCCGATGTGAGCGCGCCGACGGACGCCGCCGTCTCAGGACCTCTCGTCACATGCGATCGCAAACGGCAATCTCGCCTTTTGTCGCTCGTGCATGAGAGAATCCTGCCATAGCTTTGCCGGGCGCCTCACCTGCGAATCAGGCGCGGCACCCCACCCCGGTGCGCTCGAACGGGACGAGCGCCGCTCGAGATGAAACGGAATGTCGGCCATGAGCGTCCTGCGCAACCAGCTTCTTCCCTGGATCAAGGTCCTCGCCTGCCAGGCGCTCGTCCTCGTCGCCGTGCTCTTTCTGTCGCGCTGGATCACGCCGGGCACGCTTCCCGTCTTGCTGGGGCAGGGTGCGGCGGCGGCCGGCCTCGGGTTTCTGCTGCGCATGCCGCGCATCTGGCTGGTGGTGCAGTTTCTGCTGCCCGTCGCGGTGGTCTATGGCGATGCCGTGCCCGCCTGGGCCTATCTCGTGGCCTTCGTGCTCTGCGCGCTGGTCTACTGGAACAGCGCCTCCGAGCAGGTGCCGCTCTACCTCACCAACCGTCGGACCTGGCAGGCGCTCGCCGATCTTGTGGCCGCTTCGGGGGCAAAGAGCGTTGTCGATCTCGGCAGCGGCATGGGGGGCGTTGTCACCTTCCTCGCCCGCGCTCATCCCGGCGTCGCGGTCAGCGGCCTGGAAACCGCGCCGCTGGTGGTGGCCGCGTCGAAGCTGCGCATCGCCCTCAGCCGCCTGCCCAATGCCCGCATCGTCTATCGCAGCCTGTGGGATGCGGAGCTCGGCAGCTATGACGTGGTCTATTGCTTCCTCTCGCCCGTCCCCATGGCGCGCCTCTTCGAAAAGGCGCGGCGCGAGATGCGCCCGGGCACGCTCTTCGTCAGCAACAGCTTCACTGTCCCCGGCCGCGCCGCCGACCGTATCCTCGACGTCGACGACGGCCGCCGCACGCAGCTGCACATTTACACGCTCTGACGCCTTAGGCGGCGCGGCTGCGCAGGAAGAACACCAGATCCAGCACCACGCTCGGCTGCCCCAGGCTGGTCAGGATCATGTGGCACTGGCCGCGATGATGGGTCTGGTGGTTGAAGAGATGGGTGAGGCAGGGGCTGAGCGCCTGGGTGATCGGCTCGGGAATGCTGATCGGCGTGTAGGTGAAGACGCCGGCCAGATCATCCGGGCCGAGGCCGTCGATCCAGGCCGCAAGCCGCCGGTCCTCCGCTGCACGCGCGGCCCGCAGCTCGTCGAAGTCCTCGAACAGGATGGCGTCGAGCGTGCCCGGCGCCTCGCCCTTGCCCGTGAAGCGCTTCATCCAGATCCGGTCTGTGGCCAGCAGGTGGTTCAGCGTCGCATGCAGGGTGCCGAAGGCAGCGCCGGTCGGCCGTCTGCGTCCCTCGTCGCCCAGCACCTCGGCGGCGGCGTAGATGCGGTCGTTGGCCCAGCCGTTATAGGCGGCGAACATGCGGAAATGGTCGATCATCGCGGCTCCTGCGCGTCGGAAAACCGGATCCTACCTGCCCGGGGTTCAATGGGCATGATGGCATCCATGAAATTTGCTGATTTGCTTTCGTCCGCCGTCCGCGCTCACATAGCCCGACGATGAACGTTTGCGGAGACCTGCAATGACGAGAACGCTCTATGGCCTGTGTGGCGAAGATCGGGAGCGGCCGTTTTCGCCGCATGTCTGGAAGGTCGTGATGGCACTGGCCCACAAGGGGCTCGACTGCCGCTTCGTGCCGCTAGGCTTCACCGAAATTCCGAAGGTCGAAGGCGGCGCGACGAAGATGGTGCCGTATCTTGTCGATGGCGAGCAGGCCGTCGTCGACAGCTTCGCCATCGCCCGGCATCTGGATGCGGCCTATCCGGATCGCCCGACGCTCTTTGCCGGCAACGGCGGCGCGGCGACGGCACGGTTCGTGGAGGCTTTCTCGCAAACGGTGCTGCATCCGGCCATCGTCCGCATCATTCTCGTCGATATCCATGATCGCCTCGCGCCCGAGGATCGTGCCTATTTCCGCAAGAGCCGCGAGGCCGCGTTCGGAAAGACGATGGAAGAGGTCGTCGCCGCAGCGCCTGCGGAGCGCACGGCCTTCGCCGAAAAGCTCGCGCCGCTGCGCTTCATGCTGAAGAAGCAGCCGTTCATCGGCGGAGAGACGCCGCTGTTTGCCGATTACATCGTCTTCGGCGCGCTGCAATGGGCCCGCATCATGTCGCCGCAAACGCTGCTGGAGCCGGACGATGCCGTCTCCGAATGGTTCGGCCGCTGCCTCGATCTCCACGACGGTCTTGGCCGCGGCATATCTCCGGCCAGTATCGAAGCCGCCTGAAACAGAGCTCGATCTTCGCCGCGCCGTTTTCGAAATAAGGCCGCGCGGCGCCATTCCCCTTGTCTTGCACGCGGCGGCTCGCTAAGGAACCGTCCAAACGAACGCAACTCCTAGGGATTTGACACCATGGCGATTGAACGCACCTTTTCGATGATCAAGCCGGACGCAACGAAGCGCAACCTGACCGGCGCGATCACCAAGATGATCGAAGACGCCGGCCTGCGCGTCGTCGCTTCCAAGCGCGTCTGGATGAGCCAGCGCGAAGCCGAAGGCTTCTACGCCGTTCACAAGGAACGCCCTTTCTTCGGCGAACTGGTCGAAGGCATGACGTCCGGCCCGACGATCGTTCAGGTCCTGGAAGGCGAGAACGCCATCCTGAAGAACCGCGAAATCATGGGTGCGACCAACCCTGCTAACGCCGACGAAGGCACGATCCGCAAGACGCATGCTCTGTCGATCGGCGAAAACTCGGTCCACGGCTCCGACGCCCCGGAAACCGCTGCCGAAGAAATCGCCTACTGGTTCTCGGCCACCGAAATCGTCGGCTGATACCGATCGAAAGATCTGGAATGACGAAAGGCCGGGGCAGCCATGCTCCGGCCTTTTGCGTTGCGGCTCTCGGCGGCGTGCGACGGTGCCGACCTGTCAGGGGGCGGGCGGCGGCGTTGCCTCGGATGCTGTTCCGGGGGTCTTCGTCGAGATCACGTGGGGGATGCCCCGGTCGGTAATGTCGATGACGTTGATCGCGTAGACCTCCCTGAGGAACAGGTAGAGGAAGCCGAGCGAGAGCGTGAGAATGACGATGCCGATGACGGCGGAGGTGATGTGGATCTTGGTCGGCTCCAGAACGATCGTCGTCGTTCCTAACGGCGAGGCTGCGCCTAGGTCGGGGGCCGGTGCAGGGGGATCGGCAGCCCCTGCGGCAGCGACACCCTGCGTGACCGTGCCGGGTGCAGCGGCAGCATTCCCTGCAATCAGCCGGCGCGAGACGATCATTTCATAACCCGCAAACAGGACGCCGGAGACCGAGACGAGAACGACCACACCCAGCAGAACATTGGCAGCAAGGAGCTGCCAGGCGAAAACGGCCTGCTGGTGCAGCCGCAGCTTGTTGCCGTTGTCGTTGACCGAGATCAGACCTTCGTAATAGCTGGCCAGAGCCCGTGTGCTCGCGTCATCGATCTTGGACCTGTCGGCATCCGAGAGGCTGCGCAGCGTGCGAAGCTGCTGTGACAGATCGGCAATCACCCGATCTTTTTCATCCGACAGCGTCTGCAGCGTCGAAAGGTCGCCTTGTGGCGATTGGGCGCGAGCTGTCAGGGTGTTCAGTAGGAGACAGGCGATCACGGTTATGAGCAGATTACGACAGCGCATGATCATTGTTCACAGGTACAGGAGGGATATTCCAGCGGGTTGGACACGGTAGAACACCAGTCCGGGACGGTGTTGCATGTGGGTGGGCGCGGCACGGGCAGCGCTGTATCCAGCGCTTTCGCAGGGCCATCCGGTTGTAGGACGGTGATCTGATCGAAGGTGTTGCCGCCGAAGCCGAGGTTCGGAGGCGGTTGGAAGACCGGCGCGCTGTAGCGCCTCTCCAGAATGATCGCGCCCATATCTGGAGGCGCGTCCTGGGCGTAAAGCTCAGCGCATGGCAGGAAGAGAAGAACGGCGAGGAGAGCTTTGATCTTGGGCATGCGCTAATATAAGCACAGGCATTTTTGGTTGCCTACCAACCCGAAATACACGGTAAAAGAGTGATGGGTGGTGTCCGGTCACGTATCGCATGGAAAATGCAGCCGTCCGATGGACAGCCGTCGTGACGGCGATATCAGCCTCGCGCCCACCGCTCCCGCGCCGTATCGTCGGCGTCTTGCGCAGAGACCCAGCCGCGGGCGGTGCCGTCCTTCAGATGCTCCTTCTTCCAGAAGGGTGCTGCGGTCTTCAGGTAGTCCATGATGAAGGATGCGCCGTCGAAAGCCGCCTGGCGATGCGTGGATGCCGCGATCACGAGGACGATGCGGGCGCCGGGGTCGATCCGGCCGAAGCGGTGGATGGCGGTTGCGCCCTGAAGGTCGAAGCGCGTGATGGCCTCTTCGCAGATCCGCCGGATTTCGGCTTCCGCCATGCCGGGGTAGTGCTCCAGTTCCAGTGCCGACAACACGCCTTTCTCTTCCCGGCAAAGACCGGAGAAGGTGACGACTGCGCCGATGTCGGTGCGTCCGGCCGAAAGCGACTCGATCTCGGCCGCCGTGTCGAAATCCTCGGCCTGCACCCGAACGGTGACGGGCGCCGGCGCGGACAGGGGGGCGGAATCCGATGCCATCTCGTCAGCCGCCCGTCATCGGCGGGAAGAGGGCGATCTCGCGGGCCGCGCCGAGCGGTTCGTCATGCTCCACATGCTCCTGGTCGATGGCCACGCGAATGACGTTCTCGTGCTCCAGCGCCGCGGCATAGTCCTCGCCGCGGGTCTTGAGGAACGCGATCAGATCCCCAGCGGTCACGACCGTGTCGGGCAGGGAGACGATCTCGTCGCCCACGCCGATGCGCTCGCGGACCCAGGCGAAATAGACGAGCCGGACCTCTCTCATTCCGCCACCAGATGCTTCAGGCCGGCGCGGAAATAGTCGTAGCCGGTATAGAGGGTGATGGCGGCGGCGAGCCACAGCATGACGATGCCGGTCTCGGTCGTGTAGGGCAGGACCTTGTCGCCGGCAGGGCCAGCCAGCAGCAGGGCAATGGCCACCATCTGGATCGTCGTCTTCCACTTGGCGATCCGCGTCACGGGGACGCTGACCTTCAGCGCCGCCAGATATTCGCGCAGGCCCGAGACGAGGATTTCGCGGCAGAGAATGATGATCGCGGCCCAGATCGACCAGCCGGCAATGGTGCCGTCGGCGGCCACCAGCAGAAGCACGGAGGCGACCAGCAGCTTGTCGGCGATCGGGTCGAGCATGCGGCCGATATTGGAGGTCTGCTTCCAGATGCGCGCGAGGTAGCCGTCGAAGAAGTCGGTGATCGAGGCCACCGCGAACAGGCCGAGCGCCGTCCAGCGGGCAAAATCGGAGCTTTGCAGCTTGCCCTCGATGAAGAAGCACAGAACGATCAGCGGAACCGCGAGAATGCGCCCGTAGGTGAGGAGATTGGGAATATTGTAGGCGACGGGCACGGTTCGCATGTCAACTCGGTCTCTGGACTGGGTACGCAATTCGTACAGGCGGGATGAAAGACGTCGTGACCCGGAGGTCAACCGGTTTTTGATGAATGAGCGGCAATTGTGGCGGAATTCCTCTGAACGGGCCGTGAACCGCCGCGACATGCCCGCCCTGATCTGCGACTTTTCCCCCGAAAAGGTGACGCGGGCATGACGCCGAGCTTATACGCGCATGACGCGTTGCGAAAGCCGGTGGGCGCTGTAGTGTTCACGCGATCGGTGCACGGTGTGGAAGGAAGCAGGATGGACGGGACGCAGGCGACGCATGAAGCGGGGGAACTGGAGATGGTCGTGCTGATGACGCCCGACATGGCCAATTTTTCCGGCAAGGTCCATGGCGGTGCGCTGCTCAATCTTCTCGACCGGGTCGCCTTCTCCTGTGCCTCGCGCTATTCGCAACGTTATGCGGTGACCTTGTCGGTCGATCAGGTCGTGTTTCGCCAGCCGATTCTCGTCGGCGAGCTGGTGACCTTCCGTGCCTCCGTCAATCAGACCGGTCGTACCTCCATGGAGGTCGGCATTCGCGTCGAGGCCGAGGATATCCGCTCCGGCGTCCGCCGCCACACCAATTCCTGTTACTTCACCATGGTCGCCGTGGACGATGAGGGCCGCCCGACCGTCATTCCCGCCGTGGTGCCGAAGACGGACATGGCCCGGCGCCGGCAGAAAGCCGCCGACATCCGCCGCACGCTCCGCCGCGAGTTCGAGGCCCGTTTTCACGCCGCGAGCGAAGACCGCGGCCACGCCGCGAGCGAAGACCGCGGCCACGCCGCGAGCGAAGACACCTGTCGCACCGGCGGCGAGGATGGTGCGGGCTGACCGTTCAGCCCCGCGACACCGCCGTGCCGTCCTCGTGGAAATGGTCGTAGACCAGCTTCGCCACGGCCTCCGATATGCCCTCGACGGCGACGAGGTCGTTCATGCCGGCGCGTGAGACGGCTTTCGCGGTGCCGAAATGGTGGAGCAGAGCCCGCTTGCGCGTCGGGCCGATGCCGGCGATCTCGTCGAGCGGGTTCTTCACCATCTCGCGCTTGCGCCGCGCCCGGTGGCTGCCGATGGCGAAGCGGTGCGCCTCGTCCCGCATCCGCTGGATGAAGTAGAGAACGGGATCGCGCGGGGCGAGGGTAAAGCCGTCCCGCCCGACCGTCAGACCGCCCTGCGTTGACACCGGCGGGAAGAAGCGTTCGCGACCGGCTTCCCGGTCCACGCCCTTGGCGACGCCGATCGCGATCACGCAATCCTCGATGTCGAGCTCTTTCAGGATGGCCCGAACCGCCGTCATCTGCCCCTGTCCGCCGTCGATCAGGATCACGTCCGGCCAGGCGGGGAAGCCTGCATCTTCGCCGGGCTCGACGCTCCGATCCGGCTTGCCTTCCTCCTTCAAGAGGCGCGAAAAGCGCCGCGTCATCACTTCACGCATCATGCCGAAGTCGTCGCCGGGCGTGATGTCGGTCGATTTGATGTTGAACTTGCGATATTGCCCCTTCACGAAACCTTCCGGCCCCGCCACCACCATGCCGCCGACGGCATTGGTGCCCATGATGTGGGAGTTGTCGTAGATCTCGATGCGCCGCGGCACGCGGTCCAGCTTGAAGGTCTGCATGAACCCCTCCAACAGGCGGCCCTGCGAGGCGGTTTCCGCCAGCTTCCGGCCGTGGGCCTCGCGCGCATTGGTCATGGCATGGTCGACGAGATCCTTCTTCTCGCCGCGCTGCGGCGCAAGGATCGTCACCTTGAAGCCGGATTTTTCCGACAGCGCCTGTGCGAGGAGATCCTGTTCGAGCACCGTCTCGCAGAGCAGGATCTGCTTCGGGCAGGGCTTGTCGTCGTAGAACTGCGCGAGGAACGCCGCCAGCACCTCGGCCGGGGCGAGCGAAGGGTCCGCCTTGGGGAAATAGGCGCGATTGCCCCAGTTCTGCCCTGTGCGGAAGAAGAAGACCTGAATGCAGGAGACACCGCCCTCGTGGTGGATGGCGAAGACGTCGGCCTCCTCCACGCCCGAAGGGTTGATGCCCTGATGGCTCTGCACATGCGACAGCGCCGCCAGCCGGTCGCGGTAGAGCGCGGCCCGTTCGAAGTCGAGATTGTCGGACGCCTCGCTCATGGCAGAGGCGATCGTCGCCTTGACGGCCTGGCTCTTGCCCGACAGGAAGTCCTTGGCCTCGGTGACCAGCTCCGCATAGTCGTCGTCGCTGATCTCGCGCGTGCAGGGCCCGGAACAGCGCTTGATCTGGTGCAGCAGGCAGGGACGCGTCCGGCTTTCGAAGACGCTGTCCGTGCAGGTGCGCAGCAAAAAGGCGCGCTGCAGAGAATTGATGGTGCGTCCCACCGCGCCTGCCGAGGCGAAGGGGCCGAAGAACTGGCCCTTGCGGCTGCGCGCGCCGCGATGCTTGTAGAGCGCGGGCGCTCTCGAATCGCCGGTGACGAGAATGTAGGGAAACGACTTGTCGTCGCGCAGAAGCACGTTGTAGCGCGGCCGCAGCCGCTTGATCAGGTTCGCTTCGAGCAGCAGCGCCTCGATCTCCGTGCGCGTCGTCACGAATTCCATGTTCGCCGTCTGGCGGATCATCTGGGCGATGCGGTTGGAGTGGCCGCGCCCCTGCGCATAATTGCTGACGCGCTTCTTCAGGCTGCGCGCCTTGCCGACATAAAGAACATCGCCCGCCTCGTTGAACATCCGGTAGACGCCGGGGCTGTTGGGCAGCAGCTTGACGAAGGCCTGGATCAGCTCCGCACCGCGCAGGCCATCGGGAACGGCGGCGGTTTCCGCCCAGTCGATATCAGCCACCGGCGACGGGGCCTCGACCGTCTCGATCGTATCCTCGTCGTCGTCGTTCACCGTCTCGTCGTACAAGATGCCGCCATCCTGCGGCGTCCGTCCGTTCATTCCACGATCTCCATTTGATCCGGCGTCTGCCACGCCAGATGCTGGCCGCCGTCCAGCGCAATCATTTGCCCGGTCATCGACGGCGTGTCGAACATATAGCGAATGGTGCGCCCAAAATCCCCAAGTCCCGGGCCGACCTTCAGGATCAGCGAATCCACCTGAGCCTCGAAGTCCGCCTGGTTCTGCCGGTCGTTCGGCAGGGTCGGGCCCGGCCCGATACCGTTCACCCGGATCGCCGGCGCCAGCGATTGCGCCATCGTCACCGTCGCCGTCAGCAGCGCCGACTTCGAAAGCATATAGGAATAAAATCGCGGGTTTGGAGACCAGACGCGCTGGTCGATCATGTTGACGATCAGGCCCGTCGCATCCGTCGGCAGTTGTGCGGCGAAATGGCCGGCAAGGACCGAGGGCGCTTTCACGTGCAGGGCGAAGTGCCGGTCCCAGACGGTTTCGTCGAACGCATCGAGGCTGTCCTTGGCAAAGACCGAGGCATTGTTGACGAGGAGGCCGAGCGGCCCGATGGCGTCCGACGCATCGCGCACCAGCCGGCCAAGATCCGCGGCATGGGAGAGGTCCGCCTGAACGACCGCAGCCGTGGCGCCTTCCGCCGTGAGCCCGGCGCAGAGCGCATGCGCCGCCTCGATCGATCCATTGGCATGGATGGCGACGGCAAAGCCGTGACGGGCCAGATCCTCGACGATCGCGCGGCCGATCCGCTTGGCCCCGCCTGTCACCAATGCCGTTTTCAGATGATGTCTCACGCCCGTTCGTCCTTCACGATTCTGATCGTCGCCAGAGCAAGATCATAAAAGGACGGCGTACGCACGGCAAAATCGCCGGATCATCCGTTAATGCAAAGTGAACGAAAAAGCGCTGAATTGATGAAAAGGCAAGGGAACAAAGGTGAGATGGCAGTATAGTGCGAGCATGGTTAATCAAATGCCTGTTGCATTGAAACAACATCGTTTTTCAGCCATGTCTCTGCCTCAATCATTTCACAATTCGGCTCTTGGAAATCCGCATTTGGACATCAATTTCATCTCAACCGAGCGGGGTTGAACGAAATTACCGGCGCCGCATCGGATAGTAGGAAATCGGTCCAGCGCCGGTCTGATAAGGAGATCTAGTATGCGTACTCTCGTCACCACTCTCATGGCTTCGGCCATTTCTCTCGTCGCGTTCTCGGCTGTCAACGCAGCGGATGCCATCGACGAAGTGCCCGCCGCACCGGCTGCCGACTACACGGCTCCGGCCGTCAAGAACTGGGCCGGCGCTTACGTCGGTGGTACCGCCAACTGGGGCCATGGCAAGTTCAAGGGCACCGGTGACAACAGCGCAGCCGGCTTCGGCGGCGGTCTGTACGGCGGCTACAACATGCAGGAAGGCCAGATCGTGTACGGCGCTGAAGCCGACATCAACTATGGCGACAACGATGCGAGCCGTCCGGGCCGCAGCATGGAACAGGGCGTCAACGGCTCGCTCCGCGGCCGCGTCGGTTACGACGTCAACCCCGTTCTGCTCTACGGCACGGCCGGTGTGGCTGCGTCGAGCCTGAAGGCCCGCCAGCTCGGCGGTTCCGACAAGAACACGGCGATCGGCTGGACGGCCGGTGCCGGTGCCGAAGCCTTCGTCACCGACAACGTCACGGCCCGCGTCGAATACCGTTACACCGACTACGGCAAGGAAAGCTTCAGCGTTCCCGGCCGCAACTTCTCCTCCGGCTATGACGAACACAGCGTCAAGGTTGGTATGGGCGTGAAGTTCTGATCGACGGATAAGACCGAGAGGTCGAATTCGGAATGAAGAGACCGCTTGCAGCTTCCGCTGCAGGCGGTTTTTTCGTATGCGCGTTCAACGGCTCGTCTCCGGGCGATGCAACGCCAGACCTTGCTTATGGGAATACGTGCGATGACCATCCGCCTGCGCCCGCATCATCTCCTCTGCATGCTGACCTATATCGGCAAGGGCTACAGCCCCGCCTTCGTTCGCAACTACGATGCCATCGCCGCGCGGATCAGTGCCGGCGAAGCGCTTGCCGTGGTGGATGGGCCCGACGATATCTGTCGCCCGCTGCTGGAGACGCCGAACCCGCATTGCTTCAACGACAGCGTGACCGCCCGCGACCGTCGCGCCGCGGCGGACGTGGCGGCACTGCTGGGCTGCGAGATCCACGCCGGCGTTGATCTCGGCATCGATGCAGCCCGGATCGCGCTGCTGCGGACCCACTTTGCCGTCGGCAGCATCCGGGCGGCCTGTGCGGGCTGCGAATGGTCGGGCCTCTGCGACGGAATCGCAGGCGACGGCTTTCGCGCGGTGCGCGTGGCGCCGGCCGATCCGCAAGACCTTGGAAAGCAAGTCCCTTCTCTATAGGCTGTCCCTGCATGTCCGTGGCTCGGCGAGGAGAGCGCCGGGACCGGACGGCAAGCACGGGCGAGGGGGACGCGTTGGGGAGGAATGCGAGGAGATGCTGAGGAGCCTGCGCCGCATTCTGGTCGTGCCGGTGGTGCTGGTCGTCATCGCCGCCACAGGCCTTGCCGTCTGGGGCAACGCCTATGCCAGTCGCCGCTTCATGGCCGAGGCCTCGCTGCAGGCGGGAACGGCGCTGCGCCTCGCGGTCGCCGCCTTGTCGGGGCATCTGCGGCGCTACGAGGCGTTGCCGGCGCTGATTGCCGATCACGACGATATCCGACGGCTGGTGTCGAGCCCGAACGATCAGGCCCTGCGCGACAGTGCCAATCATTATCTGAAGGAGATCAACGGTCTCCTGCGCTCCTCCGACATCTATGTCATGACCCGTGACGGCGAGACCATCGCCGCGAGCAATTACGACCGTGCGACGAGCTTCGTCGGGGAGAACTTCAGCTACCGCCCCTATTTCCGCCAGGCGGCGGAGGGCAAGCGATCGCGCTTCTATGCCCGCGGCACGACGTCGTTCAAGCGCGGCTATTTCTTCGCGGCGCCGATCGACATCGACGGCAAGGTCGCGGGCGTCATCGTCTTCAAGGTCGATATCGACATGATCGAGGCGTCCTGGCGGGGCGGCGAATACGAGATCTTCGTGTCCGATCCGGAAGGCGTGATCTTCATGACCAGCAATCCGGAATGGCTGTTCGCCAGCACCCTGCCGCTGACGCCCGAGCGCCTCCGCCGCACCGAGGCGTCCCGGCGCTACGCCGAAGCCGACCTCCGGGACCTCGGCGTCGTCAGGTCGCACGTCGGCGACCAGACCTTGATGGCAATCCCCACGCGCGGCGTCATGCGGGATTATCTCGTCCTCTCCGAATATGTCAGCGATGCCGACTGGACCGTTCGGGTGCTGATGGACATGAGCTGGGTGCGCGCGCAGACCCGCGTCGCGGTGGCCGCCGTGTTCCTGTTCCTCTGCCTTGCCGGCCTCAGCCTCGCCGTCCTTCTCCAGCGGCATGCCCGCCGCAACGAGCGCATGCAGATGCAGATCGAGGCGAAAGCCGAACTCGAACGGCGCGTCGAGGAGCGCACGGCCGATCTTGCCGACCTCAACGCCCGGCTGCGCAGCACGCAGGCCGACCTCGTGCAGGCCGGCAAGCTTGCCGGTCTCGGACAGATGTCGGCCGCCCTGTCGCATGAGTTCAACCAGCCGCTTGCCGCCGCCAAGACCTATGCCGACAGCGCCTCGCTGCTGATCGAGCGGGACCGGATCGACGAGGCCAAGGACAATCTGCGGCGCATTTCCAACCTCATCGACCGCATGGCCTCCATCAGCCGTCACCTGCGCAACTTCGCCCGCAAACCCAACGAGAAGCTGGGGCCCGTGGCGCTGGACGACGTGCTGCGCGACACGCTGGAGATCGTCTCGGCCCGCCTTGCCTCCGCCGATGCCGAGCTGGTCGTGGCGCTCGGCGAGCCCGCGCCCTTGGTGCGAGCCGGTTCCGTGCGGCTGCAGCAGGTGCTGGTCAATATCATCTCCAACGCTGCCGATGCGGTGGAGGGCCTCGACGACAGGCGCATCCACCTCACAGCGACGACGACCGGCGACCGTGTGGCGGTCACCATCCGCGATGCCGGAGCGGGCATCCCCAAGGCGATCGCCGAGCGCATTTTCGATCCGTTTTTCACCACCAAGGGCGTGGGCAAGGGGCTGGGCCTCGGGCTGTCGATTTCCTACAACATCGTCAAGGATTTCGGCGGACGTCTTTCCGTGGACGATAACCCCGGGGGCGGCGCGATGTTTCGCATCGACCTTGACCGCATGGACAGCCTGTCTGAGGCAGCGGAATGACGAGCGAAGCGGCAACCGTTCTTCTGGTCGATGACGAAGAGGAGCTGCGTCGCTCGACGGCGCAGGCGCTCGAGCTTCAGGACCTCACCGTCGAAACCTTCGCCGCCGCCGAGGACGTGCTCGCCCGCGTCGGCTACGGCTTTGCCGGTGTCGTCGTCAGCGATATCCGCATGCGCGGCATGGACGGCATGACGCTGCTGCAGCGCATCCGCGAGATTGACCACGAGATCCCCGTCATCCTCGTCACCGGCCATGGCGATGTGCAGCTGGCTGTCAAGGCGATGCGGGAAGGGGCCTATGATTTCATGGAGAAGCCCTTCGGCGTTCAGGCGCTGGCCGGCATCATCCGCCGTGCCCGCGACAGGCGTGGCCTCGTGCTCGAAAACCGCCGCCTGCGCGCGGTCGCCGGCAAGCGCGACGATATCGAGGCGCGCATGCCCGGCCGCACCCCCGTGATGGTCGATCTGCGCTACCGCCTGCGCGCCATCGGCGCCACCGATGCGGATACGCTGATCATCGGCGAGACGGGGGCCGGCAAGGAGGTCGCTGCCCGCGCCCTGCACGATATCAGCGCGCGGGCCAACCGCCCCTTCATCGCCATCAACTGCGCCGCTCTGCCGGAAACGCTGATCGAGAGCGAGCTCTTCGGCCACGAGGCCGGCGCCTTTCCGGGTGCGATCCGCGCCCGCTACGGCAAGTTCGAGCACGCCCGCGGCGGCACGATCCTGCTGGACGAGATCGGCTCCATGCCGATCGAGCTTCAGGCGAAGTTTCTGCGGGTCCTGCAGGAGCGTACGATCACGCGTCTCGGCTCCAACGAGACGGTGCCGCTCGACGTCCGCTTCGTCGCCACCAGCAAGGTCGATCTGGAGGCGGAGGTGGCGGCCGGGCGCTTCCGCGCCGATCTGTTCTACCGCCTGAACGTCGTCACGCTGCATGTGCCGTCGCTCGCCCAGCGCGCGGCCGATATTCCGCTGCTCTTCCTCCAGCTCGTGCGCGAGGCGTCCGCCCGATATGGCCGCGAGGATATGGATGTGCCGCCGGCCATCGTCTCGGAGGTCGCTCACCGGCGCTGGCCAGGCAATGTCCGCGAGCTGCGCAACGCCGCCGATCGCCTCGTGCTCGGCCTCGACGCCCGCGGCCTCGATCCTGTGACGGACGATCGCGACGAGGACAGCAAGCTCGCGCCCCGCGTCGCCGCCTTCGAGCGGGGCCTGATCGCCCGGACGCTCGCCGCTCACGGCGGCGCACTGCGCCCGGTCTACGAGGAACTCGGAATCTCCCGCAAGACGCTCTATGAAAAGATGCAGAAATACGGTCTCGACAAGCGCGCAACCTTCGACGATGGACCGGATTGACGGCGTCATGTGTGGGTTTCCACCCATCGCCAAGGGCAAGGGGGCCGTTTCCACCCATGATGCACCGCAAAAGCGTCGTCCCGCAGCGCGACGCCTCCAATAACCGGTTGTAAACCTCCGCCCGAACGGGACACTCGCGTCCATTCCATGACCGGCGGAGGAGGAGCCCCGCCGGCATGTCGATCATGTCTCGGGAGGACATCATGACGCGTTTCTCGTCGCTTCTGGCTGCCACGGCGCTCGCCGCAACCGTTTTTGCCGGCGCCGCACAGGCGGAGTATCCGGAGCGGACCATCACCATGGTCGTGCCCTTTGCCGCCGGCGGCCCGACGGATACGGTCGCCCGCCTCGTCGCCGAATCCATGTCGAAGGATCTCGGCCAGCAGGTCATCGTGGAGAATGTCGGCGGTGCCGGCGGCACGCTCGGTGCCGGTCGCGTGGCGAGTGCGGAAGCCGATGGCTACACCGTGCTGCTGCACCATATCGGCATGGCCACCAGCGCCACGCTCTACCGCAAGCTTGCCTATGACACGCTGAACGCCTTCGATTACGTCGGCCTCGTCACCGAAGTGCCCATGACCATCGTGGCGCGCAAGGATCTGGAGCCGACCGACCTCAAGAGCCTCGTGGAATATGCCAAGGCCAACAAGGATACCGTGACGGTCGCCAATGCCGGCATTGGTGCTGCCTCCCATCTCTGCGGCATGCTGTTCATGAGCGCCATCGAGACGCCCCTCGTCACCGTGCCCTACAAGGGCACCGGCCCGGCCATGACCGACCTTCTCGGTGGCCAGGTCGATATCATGTGCGACCAGACCACCAATACGACGAAGCAGATCCAGGGCGGCACGATCAAGGCCTTCGCCGTGACGTCGCCGGCACGCCTCGACATCTTCCCGGATCTGCCGACGGCCGTCGAAGGCGGTCTTCCGGGCTTCGAGGTCGGCATCTGGCACGGCGTCTACACGCCCAAGGGCACGCCGCCGGAAGCCATCGCCAAGCTGGAAGGCGCGCTGCAGAAAGCCCTGAAGGACGAGAACGTCGCCGCCCGCTTCGCCGAGCTCGGCACGAAGCCCTCCTCGGACGCCGATGCGACACCCGCCGCCCTCAAGGCCAAGCTCGAAGGCGAAATCGCCCGCTGGAAGCCGATCATCGAAAAGGCCGGCCAGTACGCCGACTGATTGAGGCCACATCGGCGGACCGGGAGGCGTCCTGCGGTTTGCAGGCTGCCCCTCATCCGCCTGCCGGCACCTTCTTCCGCCAAGCGGGGCGAAGGGCATGCGCGGCAGCCTCTCGGTCAAGCGTCGAGCGGGGCACGTCCCCTCTCCCTGCAGGCGGGGAGAGGGCTAGGGTGAGGGGCTGCCGCAACCGGGGAGATAACGGGGAAACGCCTGATCGCGCGCGCCGACCGGCCGACACAAGCATCAACGACCGCATGAAGCCGAAAGGCCGATTGCGCTTCGACTCATTGGGGAACGACCATGAAACCACTCAGTCTCGACCGGACGAATGCCCTCTGCGGCATTCTGTTCATCGCCCTCGGCCTTTTCTTCGTGGCGCAGTCGCTGTCGCTCGAACTGGGCACGACGTTTCGCATGGGCCCGGGCTATTTCCCGCTGGTCCTCGCGCTGTTCCTCACCAGCCTCGGCCTCGTCATCCTTTTTCAGGCGACCCGCACGCAGAGCGAGCCGATCGAGCCTCTGGCCTGGCGCGGCATGCTCTTCATCCTTACCGCACCCATCGTCTTCGGCCTCACGGTCCGGGGCCTCGGTTTCGTGCCGTCGCTGTTTCTCGCCGCCTTCATCGCCTCGTTCGCGTCGCAGCGCATGAAGCTCGTCGGCGCGATCATCCTGTCGATCGCCATCACGCTCTTTTCCGTCGCCGTCTTCAGCTACGCGCTGGGCCTTCCCTTCGAACGCTTCGGCCCCTGGCTGCGGTTTTAAGGATCTTCGACCATGGATCTCTTCAGCAATCTCGCGCTGGGTTTCGCGACGGCCGGCACGCCGGAAAACCTTCTCTTCTGCCTCATTGGGGTTCTCCTCGGCACGCTCATCGGCGTTCTCCCCGGCATTGGCGCCACGGCCACCATCGCCATGCTGCTGCCGATCACCTTCCAGCTGGAGCCGGTCTCCTCGCTGATCATGCTCGCCGGCATCTATTACGGTGCGCAATATGGTGGTTCCACCACCGCCATCCTCATCAACATGCCGGGCGAATCCTCCTCCGCCGTCACCGCCATCGACGGCTACCAGATGGCGCGCAAGGGCAGGGCGGGTGCCGCACTCGCCATCGCGGCGCTCGGCTCCTTCTTCGCCGGCACCGTCTCGACCTTCCTCGTCGCCATCTTCGCCCCGCCGCTCACCGCCGTGGCGCTGCAGTTCGGGGCCGCGGAATATTTCTCGCTGATGGTCGTCGGCCTCGTTTCCTCCATCGCGCTCGCCCACGGCTCCATCGTCAAGGCGCTGGCCATGGTCTCGCTCGGCCTGCTGCTCGGCCTCGTCGGCACGGATATCTACACCGGCACGCCGCGCTTCACGCTCGGCATCCGTGAATATGCCGACGGCCTGAACTTCGTCGCCGTGGCTGTCGGCATTTTCGGGGTCGCCGAAATTCTGCGCAATCTCGAAGGCGAGATGACGCGCACCGTGCTGATCAGCAAGGTCACCGGGCTCATGCCGACGCGAGACGATTTCCGCCAGATGGTTGGCCCGGTTCTGCGCGGCACCGGCATCGGCTCCGCACTCGGCATCCTGCCCGGCGGCGGCGCCATCCTCGCGGCCTTCGCCTCCTACACGGTCGAAAAGCGCATCTCGAAACATCCGGAAGAGTTCGGCAAGGGCGCGATCGCCGGGGTCGCCGGTCCGGAATCGGCCAACAATGCGGGCGCCCAGACCTCGTTCATCCCGCTGCTCACGCTCGGCATTCCGGCAAACCCGGTCATGGCGCTCATGGTCGGCGCCATGATCATCCAGGGCATCGTCCCCGGCCCGAACGTCGCGGTCGAACAGCCGGCTCTGTTCTGGGGCATCATCGCCTCCATGTGGATCGGCAATCTGATGCTGGTGGTGCTCAACCTGCCGCTGATCGGCCTGTGGGTAAAGCTCCTGACGGTGCCCTACTACGTGCTGTTCCCGATCATCATGGCCTTCTGTGCCATCGGGGTCTACAGCGTCAACGCCAACGTCTATGATCTCTACGCCGTCGCCTTCTTCGGGATCGCCGGCTATCTCCTGGTCAAGCTGCGGTGCGAACCGGCACCCTTGCTGCTCGGCTTCGTGCTCGGCCCGCTGCTGGAGGAAAACCTGCGCCGCGCCATGATCCTCTCGCGCGGCGATCCCTCCACCTTCGTCACGCGCCCCATCAGCGCCGGCCTCCTCCTGCTGGCCGCCGCCGTCCTCGTCGTGGTCTTCCTGCCGAGCATCAAGGCCAAGCGCGAAGTGGTGTTCCAGGAAGAAGGCTGACCGGATCTGTCGACCCGAACGAGAAAGGCGTCGCCGGCAACGGCGGCGCCTTTCCCGATATCCGCATCACGCTTTGAACAGCTTGTAGTCCGGGAAGTGCTTCTCGAACTTCTCCGGCCAGTTCTTGAGCTTCGAGCGGCCCTTCTGCCATTCGCCGGCAAATCGCAGTTCGATGTAGCGCAGCGTGGCGGCGAGCGCGAAGTGGCCGGCGTGGAGCTTTGTCCCGGTCTTCGGCAGATTGGCATCGAGATAGTCCAGCGCGCGCTCGACCTTCTGCCACTGGCGCTCGATCCACGGCTCATGCACCTTTTCCGGCGGGTGGAAGCGCTTTTCGTAAACGATGGCGAGCAGGCTGTCGCAGATTCCGTCGCAGAGCGCTTCCAGCACCTCGGCCTGTACCCGTTTTTCCGGGTTGCGCGGATAGAGCGTGCCCTTCGTTTCGCGGTCGATGAAATGCATGATGACGCTGCTGTCGAAGATGGCCTGGCCGCTGTCGAGCACCAGCGTCGGAATCTTGCCGAGCGGGTTGCTGGCGATCAGGTCCGGCGGGTTCGAATTCGTGTCCGTCAGCACGCTCTCGGCCGGCAGGCCGGCATAATGCGCGGCCATGCGCACCTTGGTGGAGTAGGGTGAGGCGGGTGAATAGAGGATCTTCATAGGTGCACCATTCGTCTTCGGTGTAGGGTTCGGGAGGGGATGGTTATCGCGCCCGTCATGGTCGGGCCGCAGCGGGGATGGTCAGGTCCCGCGCCCGGCAGCCGCCGCGATCGATCTCGCTGCAGGCGCGGAAGGCTAGGTCGCGGGTCAAGCAGATGCGGATCTCGTCGAGCCTGTCGGCGCCGCAGGTCACGGCAACGCCTTGGCGGTTCAGCCCGGGATTGGCGTCAGCAAGCGCCGTCTCGATAGCGGCCGGGCTCATCCGCCGCCGCGCATCGGCAGTCTCAAGGCTCACGGGAATGCGAACACGCTCGCGCGCCGCCCGCAGCACGGAAAAATAGGCGCGCTGATCGAGCCCCGAACACGTGCCGTGCTTGCGCCACTGGTGCCCGATCAGACCCATGGAGGGGATGATGTCGAACAGGCCGCGGCCGAGCGCGTCTGGCACCTGGTCGCTGTCGCGCGACGGGCAGAAGGAGGGAAAGCCCCGCTCGTTCTGCGGCCAGAGGCCATGGACGATGAAGCCGTATGTCCGGTCGCCGCCGCATTGCGCCGTCTTGCCTGCGCGGTCGTTTTCCGCGCACCAGCTGGGCGACCAGGAGAGGGAGAGGACGTAGAAATCGAACCCGCTGCCCATCGGCACGTCTGGGGACGCAGCCGGAGACGTCTCTTTCTGCGTCGGCGGTGCGGTTTGCGACGGGGGTGCGTGGGGTGGCGGGGGCACCTGCTGAAGGATGGGCGGCGTGGCCGTGGCCTGCTTATCCGCCGGCTCGTCACCGCAGGCCGCCAGAAAAAGGCTTGCACCAAGCGCTGCCGCGATCCGGACGCAGGAGAGCACAGGCCGGTGCATCACGCGGGGACCCCATGCGCGGCGCGGCACACAGGGTCACGAGTGGGGATAGGGAGATCCTTCGTCATCATCGTCTCCCGTTTCTGCCCTTGGCGCTTCGTTGCGCTGCGGGAGATTGCGTCGGGCGGGTGCATCGCGTCAAGCCGGGCGAGGCGAAGACATCGCCCGATCAGACTTCGTCCGCATCGTCGGGAAGATCGCGTTCCTCGCCCCGCAGCCAGACGGCCCGGGCGGAGGCGAAACGGTCCTGCTTCAGGCGATCCTTGAGGAAGGGCAGCAGCACGTCGAGTTCGCCCTTCAGGGTGAAGGGCGGATTGACGATGATGAGGCCCGTGCCCGTGAGGCCCGTCGTGCCGCGATCGCTTTTCACCGTCAGCTCGCAGCAGAGCATCTTGGGAATGTTCAGGGCGACCAGGTTCTCGTGAAACTCGGCGACTGGCGCGCCCTGCTTCAGCGGATACCAGAGGCAGAACGTGCCGCCGGGAAAGCGGCGATACGCCTTGGCGAGGCCCTTTTCCAGCCGCTCGTACTCGCCGGGCTCCTCGAACGGCGGATCGACCAGCACCAGCCCGCGCTTCTCCTTCGGCGGCAGATGGGCGCCGAGCGCCAGCCAGCCGTCGAGCTCGGTGATGCGGCTCTGATAGTCGCCATCGAACAGCCGATGCAGGGTCTCGTAGTCGTCGGGGTGAAGCTCCATCGCCGACAGCCGGTCCTGCGGCCGCATCAGCAGGCGCGTCAGCTTCGGCGAGCCGGGATAGTGCGTCATCCCGCCTTCGGGGTTCAGCGCCGCGATGGCCTCCAGATAGGGCAAGAGAATCGGCGCCACCGCGGGCGGCACCGGGTCTGCCAGTAGCCGGCCGATGCCGTCGCGCCATTCCCCGGTCTTCTGCGCTTCCTCGCCGGAAAGATCGTAGAGCCCGATGCCGGCATGGGTGTCCAGCACGCGGAACGCCTTGTCCTTCTGTTTGAGGTAGGTGACGAGACGGGCGAGCACCGCATGCTTCAGCACGTCGGCGAAATTGCCCGCATGGTAGATGTGCCGATAATTCATGATCTCTGGTGATCGCCTTGATGAAATGTTGAGATGCGAAGGGCAAAGCGCTTTGAGCCGCTTTTGCGATGTCCTATAGAAAAGACATGAACCTTGCGACCCCTATCAAAGCGGAAATCGCGGTCGGACACTCCGTCTGTCCGCACGACTGTCCCTCGGCCTGCGCGCTGGAAGTGGACCTGACCCCGGACGGCCGGATCGGCCGGCTGCGCGGCGCCTCTGCCAACAGCTACACCGCCGGCGTCATCTGCGCCAAGGTGGCGCGCTATTCCGAGCGCATCTACCATCCTGGCCGCCTGCTCGTGCCGCAGCGGCGCGTCGGCGCCAAGGGCGAGGGCGATTTCCGCGAGATCTCCTGGGACGCGGCGCTCGACGAGATCGCAGAGGCGTTTCTCAAGGCCGAGGCGCGGCACGGCTCGGAAGCCGTCTGGCCGTATTTCTACGCCGGCACGATGGGGCAGGTGCAGCGTGACAGCATCGAGCGCCTGCGCCACGCCAAACGCTATTCCGGCTTCTTCGGCTCGATCTGCACCAATCCCGCCTGGACCGGCTTCACAATGGGCACCGGCGCGCTGCGGGGTCCCGATCCGCGCGAGATGGCCCTGTCGGATTGCGTCGTCATCTGGGGCACGAACGCGGTCTCCACGCAGGTCAACGTGATGACGCACGCCATCCGCGCCCGCAAGGAGCGCAAGGCGAAGATCGTCGTCATCGACATCTACGACAATCCCACGATGAAGCAGGCCGACATGGCCTTGACCGTGCGTCCCGGCACGGATGCAGCGCTCGCCTGCGCCGTCATGCACATTGCGTTCCGCGATGGGCATGCCGACCGCGCCTATCTCGCCACCCATTCGGATGATCCGGCTGGGCTGGAAGCGCATCTGCAAAGCCGCGACCCCGCCTGGGCGTCCGATATCACGGGCCTCTCGGTCGAGGAGATCGAAGCCTTCGCGAAGCTCGTCGGCACGACGCCGAAGACCTATTTCCGGCTCGGCTACGGCTTCACCCGACAGCGCAACGGCGCGGTGGCGATCCATGCGGCCGCGAGCATCGCGACGGTGCTCGGGTCGTGGAAGCACGAGGGCGGCGGCGCGTTCCACTCCAACAACGATATCTTCCGCTTCGACAAGCGCGAACTGATGGGCACCGCCATGGCGGACCCCGACATCCGCATGCTCGACCAGTCGCAGATCGGCCGCGTGCTGACCGGCCACGCCGAGGCCCTGCGCCATCGCGGCCCGGTAACGGCGCTCCTCATCCAGAACACCAACCCCGTCAACGTCGCCCCCGAACAGCGGCTGGTGAAACGCGGCTTCCTGCGCGAGGACCTCTTCGTCGCGGTGCACGAGCAGTTTATGACGGATACGGCGAAGCTTGCCGATATCGTCCTGCCGGCCACCATGTTTCTGGAGCATGACGACCTCTACCGCGGCGGCGGCCACCAGCATATCCTGCTCGGGCCGAAGCTCGTGGAGCCGCCATCGACGGTGCGCACCAATCTCTTCGTCATCGAGGAACTGGCAAAGCGTCTCGGCATCGCCGATCGCCCGGGCTTCGGCTTGAGCGAGCGCGACCATATCGACCGCATCCTCGTCAACTATGACAGCGGCTACGACCACCTGAAGGCGGCGAAATGGCTGGATGTCCAGCCGGATTTCGCCACGGCGCATTTCGTCGAGGGCTTTGCCCATGCCGATGGCCGCTTCCGCTTCCGCGCCGACTGGACCGGCACGCCCGCGCCCAACCGGCCGCCGGCCGCCATGGGCATGCTCGGCCCGGTCGAAGGCCTCCCGGTCTATCCCGACCATGCGGATCTGATCGAGTCGGCCGACGCGGACCATCCGTTCCGTCTCGCGACCTCGCCGGCGCGCTCCTTTCTCAATTCGAGCTTTGCGGAAACGCCGGGCTCGGTGCAGAAGGAAGGCCGGCCGGAAGTGATGATCCATGCGGCGGACGCCGCAAGGCTCGGCATCGCGGAGGGCGACGTCGTCAGGCTCGGCAATGTCAGGGGCGAGATCCGCCTTCACGCCCGCCTCGGCGGCGGCACGCGGCCGGGCGTGGTGATCGCCGAGGGTCTGTGGCCGAACGGCGCCCATCTCGACGGCGAAGGCATCAACGTGCTGACCGGTGCCGACAGCGTTGCCCCCTATGGCGGCGCCGCCTTCCACGACAATCGCATCTGGCTGAAACGCGACGAGACCCTTGGAATGGCAGAGCCCGCATGAGCAAGTCCGAGACCGTGACCATCGAGATCCTCAAGGACGAGACGCTCTCGAAGAACTGGTACCACTTGCGCAACATCACCTTCCGCTACACGGATGCCGATGGCCGGGCGAAAGTGCTGAAGCGCGAGACCTATGATCGCGGCAACGGCGCGACGATCCTGCTCTACGATCCCCGCCGCGAGATCGTGGTGCTCGTGCGGCAGTTTCGCGTGCCGACCTACGTCAATGGCGGCACCGGCTGGATGCTCGAAACGCCGGCTGGCCTGCTCGATGGCGATGCGCCGGAGGATGCGATCCGCCGCGAGGCGATGGAGGAAACCGGCTACCGCGTCGGCGCCGTGCGCTCGCTCTTCAAGGCCTATATGTCCCCCGGCGCCGTCACCGAGATCGTCCACTGCTTCGCCGCCGTCATCGATATCGAGGATCGCGTGGAGGCGGGCGGTGGTCTCGCATCCGAAGACGAGGACATCGAAGTCGTGGAACTCGGCCTCGACGACGCGATGGCGATGATCGCCTCCGGCGAGATCTGCGATGGCAAGACGATCATGCTGCTGCAATGGGCGGTGATGAACCGCGACAGCCTGAAGGCCGGGACGTCTGTGGCGCCGTGAGCGCCCTGCGCTGCCGCTGATCTCGGCCAGTCAGGCAAGCAAAAGATGCAAGCCTCAGACACCCATCCGAACGTCGCCGCTCGCCACCATCCGGAGAGCCTGCGCATAGGTCTTATGCTCCATCGTCAGCACGCGCGACGCCAGCGTCTCCGCCGTGTCGCCGCCCAGCACCGGTACGCGTGTCTGCAGGATAACAGGGCCTTCGTCCATGCCTTCGGTGACGAAATGGACGGTGCATCCGGCCTCCGTGCGGCCCGCATCCAGCGCGCGCTGGTGCGTATGCAGGCCGGGAAATTCGGGCAGGAGGGACGGGTGGATGTTGAGGATGCGGCCTTCGTAGCGGCTGATGAAGGTGCCCGTGAGGAGCCGCATATAACCGGCAAGGCAGAGCAGATCCGGGCGCAGCGTCTCGACATGGTCGAGGATGGCAGTTTCGTGCGCTGCCTTGTCGGCATAGTCGCGCCGCTCGAAGGCTGCGGTCGGGATGCCGCGCGCGGCAGCCTTCTCGAGCCCGCCGGCGGTCGCCCGGTCGGAGATCACGCCGACGATCTCGGCCGGATAGTCGGCCTCGGAACAGGCATCCGCCAACGCCACCATGTTGGAGCCGCCGCCGGAAATGAACACGACGACGCGTTTGCGCGGCGTCGTTTCGCTGAGGGTCGTCTCGCTCACAGCGCCAGCGTTCCCTCGTAGACCACGCCCGGCGCGCCCTCGTTGCGGGCGATCATCCGGCCGAGGCGGAATACCGTCTCGCCCTCGGCGACAAGTGCCGCCGTCACGCTGTCGGCACGGTCCGCCGGCACGACGGCGATCATGCCGACGCCGCAATTGAAGGTGCGCAGCATCTCGGTCGCCGCCACGCCGCCGGTGCGGGCAAGCCAGGAGAACACAGGTGGCGCCTTGACGGCGGCAAGGTCGATTTCGGCTGCGAGGTGCTTGGGGAGCACGCGCGGAATGTTCTCCGGAAAGCCGCCGCCGGTGATGTGGGCGAGCGCCTTGATGCCGCCGGTCTCGCGAATGACCTTCAGCAGAGGCTTCACATAGATGCGGGTCGGCGTCATCAGCACGTCGGCAAGCGTCGCGTCGTCGGTGCCGGCATCGAACGGGGCCGGCGCACCCCAGGCAAGGCCCGAGAGGCCCACGATCTTGCGCACCAGCGAGTAGCCGTTGGAGTGAACGCCGGAGGAGGCAAGGCCGAGGATGACGTCGCCCTCGGCGATATCGCCGGCCGGCAGCAGCTGTCCGCGTTCGGCCGCACCGACCGCAAAGCCGGCAAGATCGTAATCGCCTCCCGAATACATGCCCGGCATTTCCGCCGTCTCGCCGCCGATCAGCGCACAGCGCGCATCCCGGCAACCCGCGGCAATGCCGGCAACGATGGCCGCGCCCTGATCGGGATCGAGCTTGCCGGTCGCGAAATAGTCGAGGAAGAACAGCGGCTCGGCGCCCTGCACGACGAGGTCGTTGACGCACATGGCCACGAGATCGATGCCCACCGTGTCGTGCTTGTCGGCGTCGATGGCGATCTTCAGCTTGGTTCCGACGCCGTCGTTCGCCGCGACCAGCACCGGATCGGTAAAGCCTGCGGCCTTCAGGTCGAACAGGCCGCCGAAGCCGCCGATCTCGCCATCGGCGCCGGGCCGGCGGGTGGAGCGCACATGCGGCTTGATCTTCTCGACCATCAGGTTCCCGGCATCGATATCGACGCCCGCATCGCTGTAGGTCAGACCATTCTTACCCGACTGGCTCATGTTTGGCTCTCCACGCACCCGTTCAAGCCCTGCGATTGGCATGTGGTGCGGGCAAGTGCAAGCGTGCAGGCGCTCTCGCGGGGCTTTTTCCCGCATGGATCTTGGCGTCATCGCGCCGTCATCCCTCGGGGATAGCGAATCACGGGCGCTTGACCCGCCGCCTTGCACCGTCCTATCTCGCGCCTATCTCATTGGAAGCGCGCCACGGGCCGCCGCGATGTCAACACGATCGGAGCCTCAGATGGCCACCATGTTCAGCGGGAAGGGACTTCGCCGCCAGGCGATCTTCTGGCTTGTCTTCTTCGTCCTCTTCATTGCTTTCCTGATGGTCTTCTCTTCCATCCTCCTGCCGTTCCTTGCCGGCATGGCGCTCGCCTACTTCCTCGATCCCATTGCCGACCGGCTGGAAAAATGGGGCTTGAGCCGGATGATGGCGACGATCGTCATCCTTATCGGCTTCATTGTCGTCTTCGCCCTGTCGTTGGTGCTGATCATCCCGATCATCTTCACGCAGGCGTCGGATTTTATCACCAAGATCCCGGACTACGTGGCAAGCTTCCAGAACTTCCTCGCAAGCCCCCAGGCCGATATCCTGCCGGACTGGCTGCAGAGCCAGCTGCCCGCGATCCGCGAGAATTCGTCCCGCCTCATGGCGCAGGGCGCAAGCTTCCTCGGCACGCTGGTGCAGCAGCTGTGGAATTCCGGCGTCGCGTTGCTCGATATCATCTCGCTCTTCGTCGTCACGCCGGTCGTCGCCTTCTATCTGCTGCTCGACTGGGATCGCATGGTCGCCAAGGTGGATAGCTGGATCCCGCGTGGCCAACTCTCTACCGTCCGCCAGATCGCGACCGACATGGACAGCTCCATTGCCGGCTTCGTGCGCGGGCAGGGCTCGCTCTGCATCATCCTCGGCCTCTATTACGGCATCTTCCTCACGGTCGCCGGGCTGAATTTCGGCCTGCTCATCGGCTTCTTCGCCGGCATCATCAGCTTCATTCCCTATGTCGGCTCCATGGTCGGCCTGGTGCTGGCCGTCGGTGTGGCGCTGGTGCAGTTCTGGCCGGATTACTTCTGGGTCATCGTCGTCGCCTGCATCTTCTTCTCCGGCCAGTTCCTCGAAGGCAATATTCTCCAGCCGAAGCTGGTCGGTAGCAGCGTCGGCCTGCATCCGGTCTGGCTGATGTTCGCGCTCCTGGCCTTTGGTTCGCTGTTCGGCTTCGTCGGGCTTCTGGTGGCCGTGCCGGCTGCTGCGGCTTTGGGCGTCCTCGTGCGCTTCGCCCTGGCGCGCTATCTCGAAAGCGACGTTTACCACAGCCCGCCGACCCACACGACCATCGAGGCCCAGCCGAACGTGCCGCACAGCCTGACATGACACGTCGCGACGACCAGTTGCCGCTGCCGCTCGGACATGCGCCGCAGATCAGCCGGGACGATCTGCTCGTCTCGCCCTCGCTGGAGGCGGCGGTGGCGATCGTGGACGGCTGGCCGCAATGGCCGTCGCCTGTGGTGGTGCTCGTCGGCCCGCCGGGCTCGGGCAAGTCCCATCTGGCCGCCATCTGGGCCGGAACAAGCGGCGCCACCGCCATCGATCTTCAGGCGGGCAGCGGCGCGCCCGACATCGCGGCGCATGGCCCGGTGCTCTTCGAGGATGCCGACCGTCGCGGCTTCGACGAGACCACGCTGTTTCACGTCATCAACAGCGTGCGGCAGAACGGAACCTATCTGCTTCTCACTGCCCGCAGCCGGCCGGCCGCCTGGGGCGTGGTGCTGCCGGATCTCGCCTCGCGCCTGAAAGCGGTTACCGTCGTGGAAACGAGCGCGCCGGACGACGATCTTCTCGGCCAGGTGCTGATGAAGCTCTTTGCCGATCGTCAGCTTTTCCCCGACGAACGGCTGATCGCCTACCTCGTCGCCCGCATGGAGCGCTCGCTTGAAAGTGCCCATCGGGTGGTGGAGGAGATGGACCGGCTGGCGCTTGCCCGCCACACGCGGATCCATCGCTCTCTGGCAGCCGAAGTCCTTGAAAAAATTGGTCATGCAGGGGATATCCAAGAAATCACTGAACAAGGCGATTGACTGTCACAGTTCCGTCGTCAAACTCGTCTAGCAGCTTTCGCAACGCGAATGAGGGAACGGGACATGGACACGACGACAGCTGCGGCAAAGACGATCACCCCGCCGGCCAACCCGAACGACAAGGGTTCGGTCGATAAGGGGATCGACCTGCTGAACAGCCCGGAGCGGTTCATCAACCGCGAGTTCTCGTGGCTCCAGTTCAATCGCCGCGTTCTCGAGGAAACGCTGAACACGGCACATCCGCTGCTGGAGCGTGTTCGCTTCCTGTCGATCTCGGCCGCCAACCTCGATGAGTTCTTCATGGTCCGCGTCGCCGGCCTCGAGGCGCAGGTGCGCCAGAGCGTCGTCGTGCGCAGCCCCGACGGCAAGACGCCGGCCGAGCAGCTGGGCGACATCCTGAAGGAGATCAACACGCTGCAGATGGAGCAGCAGGCGTCGCTCGCCGTGCTGCAGCAGTATCTCGCCAAGGAAGACATTCTCATCGTCCGCCCGGTGTCGCTGTCGGCCGACGACCGGACATGGCTGGAGACGACGTTCGACCAGTCGATGTTCCCGGTTCTGACCCCGCTGTCGATCGATCCGGCCCATCCGTTCCCCTTCATCCCCAATCTCGGCTTCACCATGGGGCTGCAGCTCGTCAGCCGCTCGGGCCGCGATCCGATGACGGCGCTCCTGCGCCTGCCGGTCGCGCTCGACCGCTTCGTGCGCCTGCCGGACGTGCGCTCCACCATCCGCTACATCACGCTGGAAGACGTGGTGGGCATGTTCATCAGCCGCCTGTTCCCGGGCTACGACGTCAAGGGTGCCGGTACGTTCCGCATCATCCGCGACAGCGACATCGAGGTCGAGGAAGAGGCCGAAGATCTCGTCCGCTTCTTCGAGACCGCGCTGAAGCGCCGCCGTCGCGGCTCGGTCATCCGTATCGAGATCGACTCGGAAATGCCGCTGGAGTTGCGTCGCTTCGTCATCTCGGAGCTTGCCGTGCCGGAAAACCGCGTGGCCGTGCTGCCGGGCCTGCTGGCGCTGAACACGCTGTCGGAAATCACCAAGGCACCACGGGAGGATCTGCGTTTCGCGCCGTATAACGCGCGATTTCCCGAACGAGTCCGAGAGCACATGGGAGACTGCTTCGCCGCCATCCGCGAAAAAGACATGGTGGTTCACCACCCCTATGAGAGCTTCGACGTCGTTGTCCAGTTCCTCCATCAGGCTGCGCGCGATCCTGACGTCCTTGCGATAAAGCAGACGCTGTACCGCACCTCCAACGACAGCCCCATCGTGCGCGCGCTGATCGATGCCGCCGATGCCGGCAAGTCGGTGACGGCGCTGGTGGAGCTCAAGGCCCGCTTCGACGAGGAGGCCAACATCCGCTGGGCGCGCGACCTGGAGCGCGCCGGCGTGCAGGTTGTCTTCGGCTTCATCGAGCTGAAGACGCATGCCAAGATGTCCATGGTCGTGCGGCGCGAGGAGGGCAAGCTGCGCACCTATTGCCACCTCGGCACCGGCAACTACCACCCCGTGACCGCCAAGATCTACACCGACCTCTCCTTCTTCACCTGCTCGCCGGTTGTCGGCCACGACATGGCGAACATCTTCAATTTCATCACCGGCTATGGCGAGCCCGAGGCCGGCATGAAGCTGGCGATCTCGCCCCATACGCTGCGCCCGCGCATTCTCCGGCACATCGAGGAGGAGATCGTGCATGCCGGCGCCGGCCGTCCGGCCTCCATCTGGATGAAGATGAACTCGCTGGTCGATCCCGAGATCATCGACGCGCTGTACCGCGCCAGCCGCGCCGGCGTCGAGGTCGAGCTGATCGTGCGCGGCATCTGCTGCCTGCGTCCGCAGGTGTCCGGCCTGTCGGAAAACATCCGCGTGAAGTCGATCGTCGGCCGCTTCCTGGAGCACAGCCGGATCTTCTGTTTCGGCAACGGCCATGCTCTTCCCTCCGAGCATGCGCTTGTGTATATCGGCTCGGCGGATATGATGCCGCGCAACCTGGACCGGCGCGTGGAGACTCTTGTGCCTCTCGTCAACCGGACCGTGCACGAACAGGTCCTGTCGCAGATCATGCTGGCAAATCTTATCGATAACCAGCAGAGCTACGAAATTCTCGAGGACGGCACCTCACGACGGATCTCGGTGTCCAAGGACAGCGAGCCGTTCAACGCGCAAGTCTATTTCATGACCAACCCCAGCCTGTCCGGCCGGGGCGAGGCCCTGAAATCGAGTGCGCCCAAGGTTATCGCCGGCTGGGACAGCGACCGCAGAAAGTAAAGCTGGACCTGAATGGTAGAATCCGAAGCTCAGGGGCGCTTGCCTGGCATCGCCCCTGTTTCCGTCGTTGATATCGGCTCCAACTCGATCCGGCTCGTGATCTACGAGGGACTGAACCGCTCGCCTGCGGTTCTGTTCAACGAGAAGGTCATGTGCGGGCTCGGCAAGGGCATCGATGCCACGGGCCAGATGGATGCCGAAAGCGTCGAGCGGGCGCTGAAGGCGCTGCATCGCTTCAAGGCCCTCGCCACGCAGGCACGCGCCTCGACCGGCTTCGTGCTGGCGACGGCGGCGGCCCGCGACGCCTCCAATGGTCCCGATTTCATCCGCCGCGCCGAGCACATTCTCGGCCAGAAGATCCGTGTTCTCTCGGGCGAGGAGGAGGCCTACTTCTCCGCGCTCGGCATCGTCAGTGGCTATCACGATCCCGACGGCGTCGTCGGCGATCTCGGCGGCGGCTCGCTGGAACTGGTCGATGTCGTCGGCCGAACCATAGGCACGGGCATCACGCTGCCGCTCGGCGGCATTCGCCTGTCGGAGCATGCCGGCGGCTCGCTGGAGCGGGCGCGGGCCTATGTCCGCAAGACGGTGAAGAATGTCGACGTGCTGAAACGCGGTGCCGGCCGCACCTTCTACGCCGTCGGCGGCACATGGCGCTCCATCGCCAAGCTGCACATGGAACTGCGCGATTATCCGCTGCACATGATGCAGGGCTACGAGATGAGCTTCGAGGAGGCGATGAGCTTCCTGCCGGAGGTGATCGAGCCCAAGGATCTGAAGATTCCCGCTTTCGCGGCGATCTCCCGCAGCCGCCGCAATCTTCTGCCCTACGGCGCCATCGCCCTGCAGGAGACGATCTCGCTCCTGAAGCCGGCGCGGATCTCGTTTTCTGCGCTGGGCGTGCGCGAGGGCTATCTGTTCTCGCTGCTGTCGGAGCAGGCGCGCAACGCCGATCCGCTGCTGACCGCCGCCTCCGAGCTGGCCATCCTGCGCGCCCGGTCGCCGGAGCACGCCCGCGAACTGGCGGACTGGACGGGCAGGGTTTTGCCGGCCCTCGGCATCACCGAGACCGACGAGGAAGCCCGCTACCGGCGGGCCGCCTGCCTGCTTGCCGACATCTCCTGGCGCGCGCATCCCGATTACCGGGGCCTGCAGGCGCTGAACATCATCGCCCATTCCACCTTTTCCGGCATCACCCATGCCGGCCGCGCCTATATCGCGCTGGCCAACTACTACCGGCATGATGGTCTGAACGACAACGGCGCCACCAGCCCGCTCTCGACCATCACGCCGGCCCGCATGCTGGAACAGGCGAAGGTTCTGGGCGCGCTCCTGCGCGTCGCCTATCTCTTCTCCGCTTCCATGCCCGGCATCGTCCGCAACCTCACCCTCCGCCCGTCGTCCGCTGCCAACACCGACCTCGATTTCGTAGTGCCCGCCGATTACAGCGAGTTCGCCGGCGAGCGACTGGACGGCCGCTTACAGCAACTGGCGAAACAGACGGGCAAGCGGATCGCGTTCCGCTTCGCGTGAAAGGCTTTAGGAGCGAGAGACGGTTCGAGTGACAGAGAAAAGCTCTCGCTGGCGCCGCCTCCTATTTCTGTTGCTTCTCGCTTTTGTCGGTGGCGTGGCCCTCATAGCCATATCCATCGGTTTGGAGATCAACGAGCGGCGGAAGATGATCCGCGGTGAAAGCGGGCCGTTCGATGTCACCGAGGCAGACATCGATGGCCTTCATCTCCGGCTCGAACGATACCTAGACCATCTTTTCCTCGCGGAATTCCGGCGGACGCTCACCGTCACGGCAAATGGACACGCGCCGGTCGTGTTCAATCTGGATCAGGACGCCGGCGGTATGCAACGCATTGCGGTGTGCGAGACGGGGGAGGGACGCATCCTGCTCTCAGACAGGATCTTCGACTATCTTATCGATTCCGACGGTACCGTTCACGGGCAGGGAGCAGCCTCTGCACGCGAGGCTTTGTCCGACGGTCCGACGAAACCCCTCATTGTGTCTGAGATGGAACCTGTCTGCGTCACGAAGCTTGGGACCTTCGACGAAGGTCTGGGGCCGAGAGGCAATTACGGCTTTCAGGCGGAGCGGTGACTCGGCCTCAGGCCGAAGTCCCCGGCCATTCCACAGCCTCGATCTTTCGGTCCACGAAGCGCAGCGCTACGTCGCCATGGATCAGCTTCAGCGCGATCTCGCCGAACAGTTCGCGACGCCAGCCCTTGAGCGCGCCGACATCGGCCTTCTCGCCTTCGGAGGCGATGCGCTCGATGTCGTCGCTGTTGGCGATGATCTTGGCAGCGACGCCCTGCTTTTCGGCGACGAGCTTCAGAAGAACCTTGAGGAGCTCGATGGCGGCGGCGGCACCGTCGCTCGTCTGGTTCTGGCGGGGTAGGCGGGGCATGTCGGCCTTGGGCAACGCGAGCGCCTCGTTGACGGCCTCGATGATGGCCGCGCCGGCGCTGGAGCGCTCCCAGCCCTTCGGCACCGTGCGCAGCCGCGACATGGCCTCGGCATCCTTCGGCTGCTGCTGGGCGATCTCGTAGAGTGCGTCATCCTTCAGCACGCGGCCGCGCGGCACGTTGCGGGACCGGGCCTCGCGCTCGCGCCAGGCGGCGATGCGCTGCAGCACGGCCAGCTCGATCGGCTTCTTCAGGCGCATCTTCAGACGCTGCCAGGCATCGTCCGGATGCATGTCGTAGGTCTCGCGCGATTCGAGAACGGCCATCTCCTCCGTCAGCCACAGCGAGCGGCCTTCGCGCTCCAGCTCGGCCTTCAGGTGATGATAGACGTCGCGCAGATGGGTGACGTCGGCGAGCGCGTAATCGAGCTGTTTGTCGGTCAGCGGCCGGCGGCTCCAGTCGGTGAACCGCGAGGACTTGTCGATATGCTCGCCCTTGATGCGGCTGACGAGCTGGTCGTAGGAGACGCTGTCGCCGAAGCCGCAGACCATGGCCGCGACCTGCGTATCGAAGATCGGGTGCGGGATGAGCCCGCCGAGATGGAAGATGATTTCGATGTCCTGCCGCGCGGCATGGAAGACCTTGATGATATCAGGATTGGCCATCAGCGCGAAGAAGGGTGCGAGGTCGAGGCCCTTAGCAAGCGGGTCGACGATCACGGCGATGTCGGGACCGGCCATCTGGATCAGGCAGAGCTGCGGCCAGAACGTCGTCTCACGCAGAAACTCTGTGTCGATCGTCAGATAAGGCGCAGTCGCCAGCGTGTCGCAGGCTGCCTGCAGCGCCGCAGTCGTATCGATAATATCCATCGGATCTCCGGGATGTGGAGGCGGGTTTTCTCTCTCTTCTCTTTTGATGCGGGGATGTCAACCAACCGACATGAAAAAGCCGTGATTCGGCACGCCGCAAGCGGTCTATCAGACGATCCTGAGATAGGACGACATGCCCGTCTTCTGGTGCTCGATGATGTGGCAGTGAAGCATCCAGTCGCCCGGATTGTCGGCGACCAGCGCCAGCTCGGCCTGTTCGTCCGGCTGCAGCAGGATCGTGTCCGTCGGCGGCGGCAGCACGGTGCGCTTGTTGGAGGAGATGACGTGGAACGTCAGCCCGTGCAGGTGGATCGGGTGGGCATGCGGCGTGCGGTTGGCGATCTGGAAGACGTAGCTCCGGCCGAGCTTCAGCTCCGCCAGCGGCGCGACCGGGTCCGGCGTATCACCCGGCCACGGCACCTTGTTGATCGCCCAGAACGTATAACCGAGCGAGCCGCAGATGCTCTCGACCGCCTTGTGCTCGGCGGTCGCCGTGAAATCCAGGGGAATGCGCTCGGCACCGGCAATGTCGGGATGGGCGATCGGGTTGGGGGCCAGGGCCTTGGCGTCCGCCAGCTCGCGCTTGAGCGAGGAGCCGCGCGCAACCAGCGTCGCGATGGTCCAGGGCGATGAGCCGCGCAGGTTGCCGAGCGTCACGCTCTGCCCCTCGCTATCCGGCATCCGCACCACGAGATCGGCGCGCTGTCCCGGCCCGAGATCGAGCGTATCGAGGGGAAGAGGCAGGGGAAGCGCGTTCGAATCGAGCGCCAGAATGGAGGCAGGCGCATCGATGCCGAGTGTATAGATGCGCGTAACGTCGGTCGCCGCGACGCGCAGCCGCACCAGCCCGCCGGCCGGCGCCTCGAACTGCGGCGCGCGCTGCCAGTTGGCGGTGCGCACCGTGCCATAGGTGCCGCCGCGGGCCGCATCCCGGGGCTTGAACGGGGCGATGAACGACCCGTCGGCGCCCAGTCGCCAGTCGCGCAGGTTCAGCACGATCTCGGCGTCGAAGACAGGGTCGGCCGGATTTTCCACGACGATGACGCCGGTCATGCCGTGGCCCATCTGGGTCAGCGTGTTGCAATGGGGGTGATACCAGAACGTGCCGGCATCGGGTGGGGTAAAGGTATAGTCGAAGCCATCGCCCGGATAGACGTAAGGTTGCGTCATCTCCGGCACGCCGTCCATGGCGTTGGGGATGCGCAGCCCGTGCCAGTGCACGGTGGTCGGCTCGTCGAGCTCGTTGACCAGCCGGGCCGCGAAGGGCTCGCCCTGCCGCATCCGCAACACCGGTGGCACGCCCGATAGCGCTGGCGCGTCGCCAAGCCCCCAGGTCATCACCCGTGACTCCGCGCCGCCCTCGGCAAGCTTCGCTGCGCCGAACTGCGCCTTCAGCGTCAGCGGCGCGGCCGTGCCCGGACGCGCGGCAAGGCCTGCGCCCAGCGCGAAGGATGCAGCCGTTGCGGCACTGGCTTTGAGGAGCGTTCGGCGGGTGAGGGCGGGCATGATCCGGTCCGGGTGCATCGACAGGGTCTCTCCTTAAACTTGATCGCTCCGTTCAGCAATTGTGACGGCAATCTTTCCTGTCTGCCGCGTTGTCGCAGGGCGCCTCCGCGCGTAAGATCGGTCCATCTGGCCGAGCTCCGCCTTGACAAATCGGACCTGCCATGCGCTTTTCCGCGCGATTTCGACGCCGCCGGGACAGCGATGGTTTTCCCGTGTGCGGCATTTTGCCAGTTCCAGGAAACGCACATGCACCGTTACCGCAGTCACACTTGCGCCGCCCTTCGCCAGACCGATGTCGGCGCGAACGTCCGTCTCTCCGGCTGGGTGCATCGTGTTCGCGACCATGGCGGCGTCCTGTTCATCGACCTGCGCGACCATTACGGCCTGACCCAGGTCGTGGTCGATCCCGACAGCCCTGCCTTCAAGGCCGCCGAAGCCGTGCGTGGCGAGTGGGTGATCCGCATCGACGGACGCGTGAAGGCGCGCACGGCCGAGACGGTCAACAAGACCATGCCGACGGGCGAGATCGAGCTCTACGCTCAGGAAATCGAAGTCCTCTCCGCCGCCAAGGAACTGCCGCTGCCGATCTTCGGCGAGCCGGATTATCCCGAGGACGTGCGCCTCAAGTACCGCTTCCTCGACCTGCGCCGCGAGACGCTTCACCGCAACATCGTCAAGCGCACCCAGATCGTCGCCGACATGCGCAACCGCATGAACGCCGAAGGCTTTGCCGAATATACGACGCCGATTCTCACGGCCTCGTCGCCGGAAGGCGCGCGCGACTTCCTCGTGCCGTCGCGCATCCATCCCGGCACCTTCTTCGCGCTGCCGCAGGCGCCGCAGCAGTACAAGCAGCTGCTAATGGTGGCGGGCTTCGACCGCTATTTCCAGATCGCGCCCTGCTTCCGCGACGAAGACCCGCGCGCCGACCGCCTGCCGGGCGAGTTCTACCAGCTCGACATGGAAATGAGCTTCGTCGAGCAGGAAGACGTGTGGAACACGATGGCGCCCGTGATCACCGGCGTGTTCGAAAAGTTCGCCGACGGCAAGCCGGTCACCAAGGACTGGCCGCGCATCCCCTATGACGTCGCGATCCGCAAATACGGCTCCGACAAGCCGGACCTGCGCAACCCGATCGAGATGCAGGCCGTGACCGAGCATTTCGAAGGCTCCGGCTTCAAGGTCTTCGCCAACATGATCGCCTCCAACCCGAAGGTCGAGGTTTGGGCGATTCCGGCCAAGACCGGCGGCTCCCGCGCCTTCTGCGACCGGATGAACGCCTGGGCGCAGTCCACCGGGCAGCCGGGGCTCGGCTATATCTTCTGGCGCGCCGAGGGCGAGACCGTCGAGGGCTCCGGCCCGCTCGCCAAGAACATCGGACCCGAGCGTACCGAGGCGCTGCGCGTTCAGCTGGGCCTCGAAGCGGGCGACGCCTGCTTCTTCGTCGCCGGCGACCCCGCCAAATTCTACAAGTTCGCAGGCGAAGCCCGCACGCGCGCCGGGGAAGAGCTGAACCTCGTCGACCGCGACCGGTTCGAGCTCTGCTGGATCGTGGACTTCCCGTTCTACGAATGGAGCGAGGAAGAGAAGAAGGTCGATTTTGCGCACAACCCCTTCTCCATGCCGCAGGGCGGGCTTGAGGCGCTGCAGACGCAGGATCCGCTGACGATCAAGGCCTATCAGTACGATGCCGTCTGCAACGGCTTCGAGATCGCGTCGGGCTCCATCCGGAACCAGTCGCCGGAACTGATGGTCAAGGCCTTCGAACTGGTCGGCCTGTCCAAGCAGGACGTGGAAGACCGCTTCGGCGGCATGTACCGCGCCTTCCAGTACGGCGCCCCCCCGCACGGCGGCTGCGCCTTCGGCATCGACCGCGTGGTCATGCTGCTGGTCGGCGCCAAGAACCTGCGCGAGATCTCGCTGTTCCCGATGAACCAGCAGGCCCAGGACCTGCTGATGAACGCCCCCAGCGAGGCCTCCCCGACGCAGCTGCGCGAACTCGCGCTCCGCGTTGTGCCGCAGCCGAAAAAGGATTGAGGCAGGTCCTGCAGAAATCGTCGCTCAAAACTATCTATGGTTATCGGCTGATGGTCTGATAATATGAGAATCGACGGAGAACGCACATGAATGCTGAACTCGAGAAGCTTATCGAAAAGGCTCGGAAAATTGTTCCGACGGAAGCTCACCTGGAAGAGCAGCGCCGCAGCTTTGCTTATGGGTCGGCAAAGATCGAGAACAGCGACATCACACGTGACATGATCGATCAGGCCGCCATGCGTCTCAGGCAGGAGGCGCATGGCAAGTGACCGTTCGAGCGAGGCGGGAAAGCCGGTTCTGGTAAGCGATCCGCAGCAGGTAGCGCGGATCGAGGCCGAGAATACATTGCGACAGTTCGATGTCGCAATGGCCGAGTTGGATGCTTGGATTAAGGACTCAAAGTACAGGTTGAGACCTTCGAAGGTCATGGAGCTTAACCGGATTGCTCTGGAGCGCCTGAGTGAGTACGCCGGAACAAATCGGCCCGGCGGCATCAAGATTACCGGTAGTCATCATATTCCGCCGGATGCATCGCAGGTTCAGGCTCTCATGGAGGATCTATGCGATTACATCGACGACAATTTCGCTGAAGCGAACGCCATTCATCTCGCAGCATACACGCTCTGGAAGATCAACTGGATTCATCCCTTTGTCGATGGAAACGGACGCACCGCACGTGTTGTCTCTTATATCGTCATGTGTGCGAAGATCGGGTCCCGTCTCCCGGGCACAAAGACGATTCCGGATCAGATCGCAACCGACAAGAAACCTTATTATTTGGCATTGGAGGCGGCAGATGCGGCCTTCAAAGACGGTCGCGTTGACGTCAGCGCCATCGAAGCTTTGATCGACCGACATCTTGCAGTTCAGCTGCTGGACATTCATGAGTCCGCTGCTGGAAAAGGTGCTGTAGATCGTAGCGCTGTTCCCGACGCCATTCAGGCGCATGTTCCGGTAAGGCCCAACAGAAAAACCTCTGTTCGCTGGACAAGGCATATCGAGACGCATCCCGTTCTCTATGGCCTTATCGGCGCAATCGTCGTGGCGGTTCTGACCGTGATTGTGCCGATATTTCTTGGCAGGCCGTAGCAACCGCCTTGAATCTCCGGTTGCCCTGTGTAACGAAAGTCCATCACCACGGACCCGGTGCAATTCCGGGTGGCTCTTCCGGCCGCCGATCCGCCGGACAACGCAACATCTCATCCTGATGCTTCTCGCCCGTTCTCCTGGGTGGGGATGAACTTTGCGGATTTTCGAACATGTTCAATCTCTCATCTTACCGCCACGAATGGTTTTCCAACATTCGCGGCGACATTCTTTCCGGCGTCGTCGTGGCGCTGGCGCTGATTCCCGAGGCGATCGGGTTTTCGGTCATTGCGGGGGTCGATCCGAAGGTGGGGCTGTTTGCCTCCTTCGCCATCGCCTGCGTCGCGGCCTTCACCGGCGGCCGGCCCGGCATGATTTCGGCGGCCACGGCCGCCACGGCCGTCGTCATGGTCAGCCTCGTGCGCGACCACGGCCTGCAATATCTCTTTGCCGCCACCATCCTCATGGGGCTTCTGCAGATCGCCGGCGGCTTCCTGAAACTCGGGCGGCTGATGCGCTTCGTGTCACGCTCGGTCATCACCGGTTTCGTCAACGCGCTGGCGATCCTGATCTTCATGGCGCAGCTGCCGGAGCTGATCGGCGTTCCCGCGCTGACCTATGTGATGATCGCCATCGGCCTCGCCATCATCTACCTCTTTCCCTATGTGACGAAGGCGATCCCGTCGCCGCTGGTCGCCATCGCGGTGCTCACCGCCGTTGCCGTCTTCGGCGGGTTCGACCTGCGCACCGTGGGCGACCTTGGCGACCTGCCCTCGAGCCTGCCGGTCTTCGGCTTGCCGGACGTGCCGCTGACCTGGGAAACGCTGCGGATCATCTTCCCCTATTCCGTGACGCTGGCAGCCGTCGGCCTGCTCGAGTCGCTGCTGACGGCGCAAATCGTCGATGACATGACGGATACGCCGAGCAACAAGAGCCAGGAATGCTTAGGCCAGGGGGCTGGCAACATCGCCTCCGCGCTGATCGGCGGCATGGGCGGTTGCGCCATGATCGGCCAGTCGGTCATCAACGTCTCCTCCGGCGGTCGCGGCCGGCTCTCCACCTTCGTCGCCGGTGCCTTCCTGCTGTTCCTCATTCTCGTTCTCGACGATATCGTCCGCATCATCCCGATGGCCGCTCTCGTCGCGGTGATGATCATGGTCTCGATCGGCACCTTCTCCTGGCGGTCCATCCTCGACCTGCGCACCAACCCGCTGCCGTCCTCCGTCGTGATGCTGGCAACCGTCGTCACCGTCGTCGCAACGCATGACCTCGCCAAGGGTGTTCTCGTCGGCGTTCTGCTGTCGGGCGTGTTCTTTGCAGGAAAGGTGGCGAAGCTCTTCCGTGTGGTTTCGCTCGGCGATGCCGCTGCCCGGACGTACAGGGTGGAGGGCCAGGTGTTCTTCGCCTCGGCCGACAGCTTCATCGCGGCCTTCGACTTCCTCGAAAAGGCCGGCAGCGTCACGATCGACGTCTCCGCCGCGCATTTCTGGGATATTACGGCCGTCGGCGCACTCGACAAGGTGGTGCTGAAGTTCCGACGGTCCGGCATCCCCGTTGAGGTCATCGGCCTCAACGCGGCGAGCGCGACGATGCTCGACCGCTTCGCCGTGCACGACAAGCCGGATGCGCCGGCCCTGCCGCAGGCCTCGCACTGAGATACGAAAAAGCCCGCCGGCCTCCTGTTTGAGGAGACCGGCGGGCTTCGTCGTTTCACATAGTCAAGGCCGCGTCAGTCGTTCGCGGTCACCTTGACGCCCAGCACGCTCGGCAGTGTGTTCGGCGCGCCCATGCCGGCGCCCATGATCATCGGGAAGGGAACGGGCTTGGCCGGCTCTGCCGTGATCGTCAGGTTCTTCGGCGCATCCAGATAGGCGGTGATGGCCGCGGTCAGCTGGTTCTGCAGGTCGGGAAGGTTGAGCTGCGCGATCATGATCGGGGCCAGACCCTTGATCGACTGCGCCATCTGCTCGCCCGTCACGCCCTGTTCCGCACCGAAGTAATCGAGCAGGCGCTTGGTGATCGAGGCATCCTCGAAGCGGATCGAGGCGGAGTTGAAGTTCAGCTGCTGGATGAGGCCCATGGCCGACAGGCCGAGCGCCTGGTTGGCCGCTTCCTTGTTGGGGTTGGCCTCGGCCGCCTTGAAGGCCTCCTGCAGCGAATTCAGGAGCTGGAGCGTATAGCCCGAAACGTTGAAGCCGACCGAAAGACGGCCGACATTGTCGACGTTGATGGAGTTGTCGCGCACGGCAAAGACACCCGAAGCAAGGTCCCAGCTGCCTTCCACGGTGAACTCGCCGGTCGGGTTTTGCAGGCCGAGCTTGTCGATCGCCATCTTGGTCTTGGCGTCCTTGACGTCCGAAAGGTCCGCCTTCACGCCGCTGACGATGCCGTCGAAATCGATGCCCTTGTCGCCGTCCTGGCGGGTCAGGTTGCTTTCCGACTTGTCGATGGCGAACACGGTCTTGCCGCCGATTTCGACCGTGATCGGGCCGGTTCCGGCCGACTGGTAGTAGAGCAGGTCGTCGATGCTTCCCGTCCCGGTCTTGGCAGGAATGCGCAAGCCCGAGATGGCGATGTCCTTGGCGGTCAGGCGGGCGCCATCGGCCGTCCGGTCGATATCCGGGAAGTCCACCGTCTCCACGGTGTAGCCGCCGTCCGAAAGCTCCTCGACGCCGTCGAAGCTGAGGTCGCCGATCTTCAGCTCGTCCGTCGTCTTCACCGTGCTTCGCACGCTCGCGCCCTTCAGGACCACGCTGTCGTCGTTGACATCGACCGTCTCGTAGGCGAGCGTCGCGCCGTTGGTGGCATAGGCCGCGTTCAGCTTGGTGACGAAATCGACACCGTCGAGCGCGAAGGCCGGCGAGGCGAGGCCGGCAAAGGCGACGCCCGCCAGCAGGAAGCGAAGTCTTGGAAACTGCATCATCATTGGGTCCTTGCAATGCCTGTGATATCGGGGTCGATGTCTCCAAGGCGATTTGGGCGGAAATATATGCGGCTGCCGGGAAAATGTCAGGTCAGCGCAACGCTTTATTTGGCGGGCGGCACGACCGGGCGGCGCTTTGCTGGGGATAGCGCCGGCGAGCCAACTTGATGTTCACGGTTTGTTGAGGTAGCTACGAGCCATGGGACAGAGCCTTTTGCCGCCGTCGGGCGGAGACGATCATATTCAGCCCGTCGATCTCAAGGCGGCACTGGAAGAGCGCTATCTTGCCTATGCGCTTTCCACCATCATGCACCGCGCCCTGCCGGACGTTCGCGACGGCCTGAAGCCGGTGCATCGGCGCATCATCCATGCGATGAGCGAGATGGGCATTCGCCCCAACACCGCCTTCAAGAAATGCGCCCGCATCGTCGGCGACGTCATCGGTAAGTTCCATCCGCATGGCGACCAGTCGGTCTACGACGCGCTGGTGCGGCTCGCCCAGGATTTCTCCCAGCGCTATCCGCTGGTCGATGGACAGGGCAATTTCGGCAATATCGACGGCGACAATGCCGCGGCCTACCGGTACACCGAAGCGCGTATGACCGAGGTCGCGGCTCTGCTTCTGGAAGGCATCGACCAGGATGCCGTCGATTTCCGCGCGACCTATAACGAAGAGGACGAAGAGCCCGTCGTCATGCCGGGCGCGTTTCCCAACCTGCTGGCCAATGGTGCCTCCGGCATCGCGGTGGGCATGGCGACGTCGATCCCGCCGCACAATGCGCACGAACTCTGCGATGCGGCGCTGCTTCTCATCCGCAAGCCGGATGCGACGATCGAGGAACTGGTCGAGCTTGTGCCCGGCCCGGATTTCCCGACCGGCGGCATCATCATCGACAACAAGGCGAGCATCACCGAGGCCTATAGGACGGGGCGCGGCGGTTTCCGCGTGCGGGCGAAATGGGTCGTGGAAGACCTTGGCCGCGGCGTCTGGCAGATCATCATCACCGAAATTCCGTATCAGGTGCAGAAATCGCGGCTGATCGAAAAGATCGCCGAACTGCTGATCGCCCGCAAGCTGCCGCTTCTCGAGGATGTGCGCGACGAGTCGGCCGAAGACGTCCGTGTCGTGCTGGTGCCGAAGAGCCGCAGCGTCGATCCAACTATCATGATGGAATCGCTGTTCCGGCTGACGGATCTCGAAAACCGCTTTCCTCTGAACATGAACGTGCTGTCGATGGGCCGCGTGCCGCGCGTCATGTCGATCTTCGACATCCTGACAGAGTGGCTGCAGCACCGCCGCGAGGTTCTGCAGCGCCGGTCGCGCTTCCGTCTGGCCGCCATCGAGCGCCGGCTGGAGATCCTCGGCGGTTACCTGATCGCCTATCTCAACCTCGACGAGGTCATCCGCATCATCCGCGAGGAGGACGAGCCGAAGCCGTCTCTGATCAAGCGGTTCACGCTGACCGACCTCCAGGCCGAATCGATCCTCAATATGCGCCTGCGCTCGCTGCGCAAGCTGGAGGAATTCGAGATCCGCACCGAGTTCGACGGTCTGACGGCCGAGAAAGCCGAGATCGACGCGCTTCTGGCCTCCGACGAGAAGCAGTGGCAGACGGTCGCCTGGGAAATCGGCGAGGTGAAGAAGAAGTTCGCCAAGGCGACCGAGCTCGGCCGCCGCCGCACGGTCTTTGCCGACGCGCCTGACACGGACGACGAGGCGATCCAGCAGGCGATGATCGAGAAGGAGCCGATCACGGTCGTTCTCTCGCAGAAGGGCTGGATCCGCGCGCTGAAGGGGCACATTTCCGATACGGCCACGCTCCAGTTCAAGGAAGGCGATGCGCTGAAGTTTGCCTTCCCGGCCTCCACCACCGATCGCATCCTGATCGTCACCACGGGCGGCAAGGCCTATACGCTTGGCGGGGACAAGCTGCCCGGCGGGCGCGGCCATGGCGAGCCGCTGCGCATCATGGTCGATATGGAAAACGACCAGGACGTGCTGACCGCCTTCGTGCACGATCCTGCCCGCAAGGTTCTGATCGCGTCCGCCGCCGGCAATGGCTTCGTGATTTCCGAAAGCGAGATGGTCGCCAACACCCGCAAGGGCAAGCAGATCATGAACGTCGCCATGCCGGACGAGGCCAAGATGGTCGTGACGGCCAAGGGCGATCAGGTCGCCATCATCGGCGAAAACCGCAAGCTCCTCGTCTTCCCGCTGGCGCAAATCCCCGAAATGACCCGCGGCAAGGGCGTCCGCCTGCAGCGCTACAAGGACGGCGGGGTCTCGGACATCCGCTGCTTCACGCTGGCCGATGGCCTGACCTGGAGCGACAGCGCCGGCCGCAGCTTCACCAAGACCGCCGCCGAACTCACCGAATGGATCGCCGATCGCGGCACCGCCGGCCGCGTCGTGCCCAAGGGCTTCCCGCGGAGCGGGAAGTTCGGGGGGTAAGAGGCGATCTCTTTGACCGTCGGCGTCTTGATGTCGATCGCCTACAGAGGTGCCCTTTCCAAAGGCTGTACGACATCCCGCAGGAAGCGGGTAGCGCCGTCCTCGTCTATGTCGCCTGAAGCGATGCCCAGAACGAACTTGTAGAGGATCGCGTCGGTCGTTGCGATCTGAAAGCCGTTTTCCATCAAAAAGACGGCGCAAGCAACGATGGCGATGCGTTTGTTCCCGTCGATGAACGCATGGTTCTTGGCAAGACCGAACAGGTAGGTTGCTGCGAGTTCGATGATATCATCGCATCCGTAGTTCGCCCGGTTGAGCGGCCTGCCGAGGGCGGACTCCAGCGCTCCTTCATCACGCAACCCGTAGGATCCGCCGAAGCGTTCGATCTGGCGGGAGTGCAGGACTTCGACCAGCGTGCGGTTGAGAAAGATAAATGAGGTCATTCCGCAAGCTTCTTCAGCGCGACCTTGTAACGCTCCATGAACGCTTCGGCATGCGCTAGTTGTCGCGTGAACTGTTCATCGGGCACGCGGAGCGTCAGACTGTTGGCCTCCACCTGGACTTCAAGCTCGTCCCCCGCCTTCACACCCATGCGATCCAGCACGTCCTTCGGCAGGATGACGCCTTCGGAATTTCCGATCTTGCGGATGGTAACGTTCATCGTGGCTCTCCTTGTTATAACCGACGTTATAACAAAAAGGAGGTTCTCCTACAAGAAGCCCGAGGTAACGGTTTGCTGGCTGCCCGATAGCAGGCGGTATCAGCCCGCCGCATCCTCGCCGTCCGGCCCGACATACCGCTCCCAGCCCCGCGCCATCAGGTGCTCCTGCGGCAGGAACTTTGTCTTGTAGTCCATCTTGCGCGAACCCTTGACCCAGTAGCCGAGATAGACGTGCGGCAGGCCGCGATCCTGAGCTTTGCGGATGTGATCGAGGATCATGAAGGTGCCGAGCGAGCGGTCGGAAAAGGCGGGGTCGAAATAGGAATAGACCATCGACAGGCCGTCGCCCATCTTGTCGGTCAGCGCGGCGCCGATAAGCGGGCCGTTGGCCCGGCCGGCGATGCCGTCGCCTTCGACACGCAGGCGGTATTCGATGATCTTGGTGTTCACATGCGTGTCCTCGACCATCATCGCATAGTCGAGCACCGACATGTCGGACATGCCGCCCTTCTGGTGGCGGTGGTCGAGATAGCGGCGGAAGAGGGCATATTGCTCGCTGGACGGCTCGGCCGGGTATTCGGTGGACACGACATCGGTGTTCTCGGCGAGCACCCGCTTCATCGAGCGCGTCGGCTTGAATTCGCCCGCGACGATCCGTACGGAGACGCAGGCCCGGCAGCTCTCGCAGGCAGGGCGGTAGGCGATGTTCTGCGATCGGCGGAAGCCGCCCTGGGTGAGGAGGTCGTTGAGCTCGGGCGCCCGCTCGCCCACCATATGGGTGAACACCTTCCGCTCCATCTCATGCGGCAGGTAGGGGCAAGCCGCCGGTGCCGTGAGGTAGAACTGTGGAGACGGGGCGGTGTGGGTGTTCATGTTCATCTGGGGCGGCGATCACACTTCATGACCATAGGATCTCGCTACAGCACCGTGCGCCACAGACGACGCACTCCGGTTCGCTGTGGCCTTTTAATGCCTGCTGCATCATCTCATCCTGAAATCGACTCCGATTTGCGGGATTATGCAGCAGCATGGCTCAAGAATGAAAAAGGTCAACCGGCCGTTAACACGACCGGTCGAAAACACGTCGGATTGATCGGCGGTGTGTCCGCGCAGGCGCTACGCGCGCAGCGGGTAGCTGTCGCGCCGCACCGTTACGGTGCCGATGAGGAAGTCGTGCAGCAGACGGCCGCGATCCGTGAACAGGCCGATGAGCACGATGAACGGGGTGAGGAAAGCGTTGGCGATCCAGAAGATCACGAGATGCACGATCGCCGTCATGAAGTCCATCGGCCGCCCGTCGGTCCGCGCGATCGCCAGCCCCATCATGGCCATGCCCGGCGAGGCCTGCGAACGACCGCCGACCGTGACGCCGAAATAGAGCATCGCGACGATGGCAAAGAGCGCGGGATAGAGCAGGAGGCCAAAGCCAAGGGTGAGGATGCCGAGGAAGAACACAACCACGGCCGCAGGAATCCACAGCAGCGCGACGAAAAGGTAATCGACGCAGAACGCAATGACCCGACGGCTGAGAACGCCGCGATAGGCGCGCCAATCGGCACTGGGAAAGCGAACGTCATCCTGGCTTATGGTCATCTTGGTCTCCATTTCGATACTCTGAATATGGGAATGAGACGGTATCTCTGCAATGGGACGCAGCCTATCTGTGGGCCCAGACGGCGATCAGCGAGACGTCGATACCGTCATATCCATTCGATGATCGACGCTCCATGTCGAGACGGGTCCACGGTATCTGTTCGAACTGCTCGCGCAGCCAGTCGAAGGTCGGAAAGTTGAAGTGCCGCCCAAGACTATCCGAGCCTTCCGCATTCCCTTCCTTGAAGCTCGAGAAAAAGACGCCGCCGGGTCTCAGCGCCCGGTGAACGCGCTGCAAAATTGGCACGAGGTCGGCGCGGGGCGCATGCAGAAGAGAGGCACATGCCCAGACGCCATCAAATGCCGCCGCGACCTCGAGTTCCGTGAAGCGCATGACCCGGACCGGTCGTCCAAGCCGCCGTTCCGCCTGCCGGGCCATCTCCGGGGAGCCGTCCGTCGGCAGGACGTCGAAGCCACGATCGAGAAGCCGAAGGCTGTCATGTCCGCCCCCACAGCCGAGTTCGAGCACCTGGGCGCCAACGCCGAGGAGACCCATAAACGTGTCGAGATCTCCGCCGTCGCGATCCCGACCGGACCATTCGGCATAGGCGTCGGCCTCCCGCGCGTAGAAGGCAAGGGTCGGGTCTCGAGCCTCCGGCATGCGTGTCTATCCTTTCCGGGCGAGAAGCCGCGCCACATCCAGCGCAAAATAGCTGAGGATGCCGTCGCAGCCGGCGCGTTTGAAGGCCAGCAGGGTCTCCATCATCACGCGCTCCTCGTCGATCCAGCCTTGCGCGCCGGCGGCCTTGATCATCGAATATTCGCCGGAGACCTGATAGGCGAAGACCGGTAGGCCGAAGGCGTCTTTCATGCGCCAGCAGATGTCCAGATAGGGCAGGCCAGGCTTGACCATCATCATGTCGGCGCCTTCTTCGACGTCGAGAGCGGCGTCACGCAGGGCTTCGGTCGCGTTGGCGGGGTCGATATAATAGGTCTTCTTATCGCCCTTCAGCAGACCGCTGGTGCCGATGGCCTCGCGGTAGGGGCCGTAGAAGGCCGAGGCGAACTTGGTGGCATAGGCCATGATGCCGACGCTCTGGTGGCCGGCCGCATCCAGCGCCTGACGGATGACGCCGATGCGGCCGTCCATCATGTCGGACGGCGCGATGATATCGGCACCCGCATCCGCCTGCGCCACGGCGGCGCGGGCGATCTGGGACACGGTCTCGTCGTTGACGATCTCGCCATCGCGCAGGATGCCGTCATGGCCATGGCTGGTGAACGGGTCGAGCGCGACGTCGGTGATGATGCCGATGCCCGGCACCGCCGTCTTGATGGCGCGGGTCGCGCGGTTGATGAGGTTGTCGGCATCCAGACTGTGCGAGCCGGTGTCATCCCGCAGCGACATATCGACGTTCGGGAAGGTGGCGAGCGCGGGAATGCCGAGATCGGCCGCCTCGCGCGCGGCTTCCACCGCCTTATCGACGCTGAGGCGCATCACGCCGGGCATGGCGGCGATCGGCTCGACCACATTCGTGCCGGGCACGAGGAAGATCGGCCAGATCAGGTCGTCCACCGTCAGCTGGTTCTCGCGCACCATCCGCCGCGTCCAATCCGCCTTGCGGTTGCGGCGCATGCGGCGGTGTCCGGTGATGAGGTCCACGATGTCGGTCTTGTCGGTCATGAAGGGCGTCTTTCGGAAATGGCGCGGGCGCCATGCAGCGGTCGGGAAACATTTATCACGATGGGGCAGGGAGGCAAAACGTCCCCGGTGCGGCGTCTCGTCCCGGTCCTGCATCTTGAGCGCGTGTCGGCGTGTCCGACGGGGCATGACGCAGCCGAGGATCGGTGACAGGTCTGTCGCGACCAAGACTTTCCAAGGAGATCTGAGATTTCGAGGGAGTCGGCTTTTCCGCGCCGGTATTTCCTGCATAATGCAGGCATGACCGAGCTTCTCGAAAAAGCCGTTGAGGCTGCCCGTGCTCTTCCTGCCGCCTTGCAGGATGAGATCGCTCACACGATGCTGATTCTTGCTCGCGAGGAGGCGGAGCCGGTTCCATTGAGCGCAGAAGAGCGTGCAGCGATTGCCGCTTCGAAAAGTGCAGCCGCCCGCGGCGAGTTTGCGACGGAGGACGAGATGCGCCTCATCTGGGCTGCCCACGGCCTGTGAGGACGGGTGCCCGCCTAGCGATATCCGCCATCCGCCCTTATGGTCGCCCTCATGTCCCATGATTCTGTCCATGTTCCCAAGGTCTCGCTGACGGAGACGCTGTTCGGTGTCTTCCTGCGGCTGGTGGCGATGTCGTGCTTCTGGTTCGGCCTGAACTACTGGGCGCTGCTGATCGGCTATTCGTTCAACGGGTCCGGCCGGTTCGACCTTCTGACGGTGCCGTGGCGCGTTGCGGCGGCCACGCTGGCGGTGGCCTATCCCGTGGCGGCGCTGGGCTTGTGGCTTCTGGTGTCCTGGGGGCCGGTCATCTGGGTGGTGGCGGCGGCGACCGAAATCGTCATGTTCGGCTTCTATCCCGACCTCTTCGGCACCAAGCCGCTGATCCTTGTCCTGCATGGCGGAGCGGCCCTGATCTTCGTCGCTTTCCGCGGCGTCATCCTCTATCAGCGCATGCGCCAGGGGCGTGTCGCAAGATTTGATTCACCCTGACACAGGTGCCGCCAATCGTAAGCTCATGTTAAGGCTGCGGTTTAAGTAGAATTTTATACGTATTCGATAGTGTCTCCCTCAAGGCGGGAAAACATAACCACCGCCACCAAAACAGAGAGAGACCGTCATCATGAACACCAAGCTCAAGGCACAGGCTTCCTCCCATAGCGCGGGCAACACCGTTGCTCACAAAGACCCGCAGGAAGATGCGATCCGCTCCCTGTACATGGAATCGCTGCATCTCGTCGAGCGCCTGCACCGTCGCCTGCTCGACGTCATCAAGGACGAATTCGACCGGCAGGGCCGCAGCGACGTCAACGCCGTCCAGGCGCTTCTCCTCTTCAACATCGGCAATTCGGAACTGACCGCCGGCGAGCTGCGCTCGCGGGGCTACTACCTCGGCTCCAACGTCTCCTACAATGTCAAGAAGCTCGTCGACCTCGGCTTCATCAACCACCAGCGCTCGCGCATCGACCGTCGCTCGGTCCGCATCAGCCTGACGGAAGACGGTCAGGGCATCGCCGAAACGGTCGCCAAGCTCTACGAGCGCCACATCGGCTCGATCCACAAGGTCGGCGGTATCGGCACCGACGAATTCAGCCAGATGAACAAGCTTCTCCAGCGCCTTGACCGCTTCTGGAACGACTCGATCGCCTATCGCATGTAAGACGCGACGGGGGCGATCCTCTTTGAAAAGGCCGGACGCGGGATGGCGTCCGGCCTTTCGCATTGCCGGCAAGAGCGATCGCCGGCGACCGCAGCCGCAACGTGCAGCGTCACGATGTTGTCAACGGTCGTGATGCGCACTTGAGTGCGCCGTTCCGTAATGCCGCCGCGAGACACGATCCGGCCCGGAAACGCGGCCGATGCGGCTGTTGCAGGAAGGACGCAGTGCCTTGTCTCCCGGTGCTTGCGCGCGCTTTCCCACTGGTTGTGTGACACCGTTTGGCCATATTGGTATGGGACGTAAAATGCTGAAAAACCGGCCCGGAATCGAGGGTCGGTCAAGCGGTTTTCGGCGCTGTTGCGCACGCAGTCGCGGGGTCTTTGAGGCCCTCCGTCCGTCGAGGCGCCTCTCCCGCTCCGGGCAGGTTTGCCTTTGTTAACCGTAATCGTGATAGCGCTGAGGGCGGAATTTGCCCCGCAGCATCTGATGGTAGGGATCATGTCGAAGAAAAACGGAATCGATGCTCATAGCCGCCGCGCCTTCCTGCGCTCCGCCGCCACGCTTGGCGCGGCAGCCTGGGCCGGTGGTGCGTTCGCGCAGGACGCCTTGGTGGACATCATCAACGCACCGCGCCGCGGCGTGTGGGACGATCAGTTCGACGCACAGGCGTCGCGCACGGCGCTCGCTGTGTCGTCGAACACCCCGATCTTCAGCATGGAAACCATCTACAACACGCAGACGGCGATCGGCCAGTATCAGCGGATCGTGTCGGCCGGCGGATGGCCGGAGGTCAACCCGTCGCAGCGTCTGGAACTGGGCGTTTCCGACCCGTCGGTGCGGGCGCTGCGCCAGCACCTGATCGCAGCCGGTGATCTCGACCCGTCGTCCGGCATGTCCGACAGTTTCGACAGCTATGTCGATGGCGCGGTCAAGCGCTTCCAGGCCCGCCACGGCCTGCCGCCGGATGGCGTTCTCGGCGAATACTCGCTCAAGGCTCTGAATATCTCGGCCAATGTGCGCCTGCAGCAGCTGAACACCAATCTCGTGCGCCTGCAGTCCATGTCGGGCGATCTCGGCATGCGCCACGTCGTGGTCAATATTCCCGCGGCCTATATCGAGGCGGTGGAGAACGGCCGCGTCGTGCAGCGCCATACGGCCATCGTCGGCCGTCTGTCGCGCCCCACGCACATCATCAATTCGAAGATCTACGAGGTCATCCTCAACCCGTACTGGACGGCACCGCGCTCGATCGTTGAAAAAGACATCGTGCCCCTGATGCGCAAGGATCCGGAATATCTGAAGAAGAACGCCATCCGCCTGATCGACGGGCAGGGCAACGAGGTTTCGCCCGAAACGATCGACTGGAACGCCGCAAAGGCGCCGAACCTGACGTTCCGCCAGGACCCGGGCAAGATCAACGCCATGGCCTCGACCAAGATCAACTTCCACAATCCGAACAACGAATACATGCACGACACGCCGTCTCAGGGCCTGTTCAACAAGCTCGCCCGTTTCGAAAGCTCCGGCTGCGTGCGCGTGCAGAACGTGCGCGACCTCACGACCTGGCTTTTGAAGGACACGCCCGGCTGGTCCCGCCAGCAGATTGAGGCGACCATTCGCTCGGGCCAGAACAATCCGATCAAGCTTGCGGTCGAAGTGCCCGTCTACTTCAAGTACATCACTGCCTGGGCCGCTAAAGACGGTGTCGTCCAGTTCCGCGACGATATCTACCAGATGGACGGCGAACAGGAACTCGCGCTCCAGACGACCGCCGGCATCGAGCCGGTCACCGGCGGCCTGGACGGCGGCATCGCCCAGTAGGGTTTGATCGTGGCATGAATTTGGACGGCCGCGCTTCTTGGGAGCGCGGCTGTTTTTGTTTGTGGGTAGGCTGCCCCTTATCCGGCTGTTGCCGACCTTCCTTTTCCCCGCAGGCGGAGCGAAGGACGACGTGGCACGCACTCACTATACGCTCGACAATGCGTGGGCCACGTCCCCTCGCCCCGCAAGCGGGGAGAGGGTTAGGGTGAGGGGCCATCTTTGACGTTCATGGTTTCAGTTAGCGTCTGCCCCTCATCTGCCTGCCGGCATCTTCTCCCCGTTCTGACGGGGAGAAGAGACGTGTGGCTGCGGTTGCATTGCATTCCCCTCGTCAACGTCGCAGCATGGACTTCTTCTGCCCACAGGCGGGCAGCCCCGGAGTGGAGGGTGCATGCGAGGGCCGAACGAGAAGAGAACTCAGCGGGCACGCACGTTACGCCAGGCGGATAACGATGCCGAGCGCTTGTTGTGGAGTGAACTGCGAGGACGACGGTTGAACGATCTGAAGTTCGTGCGGCAGCTGCCGATCGATCGTTATTTCGCGGATTTTGCTTGTCGGGACGTTCGTCTGGTGGTGGAAGTGGACGGTCATCAGCATGCGGGTAGCGATTACGACCGGGTGAGGAACGCGCATATGGCTGCGAATGGCTGGAACGTTGCCCGCTTCTGGAACAGTCACGTCCTGTATGAAATGCGGTCCGTTCTGGAAACCATCGTGGCAATCGCTGAAGGCCGTCTGACTGAACCGGTGGCCTCGACCGATCTGACACTCGTGTTGGCATCCTAGCTGCAGGCGTTCTGAAGCAACGATCACACGACCTCCCCACCACAGCGCAGACGCCGCGGCAAATGGCGCAAAACGCGGGGCGCGGGTTGCCCTTGGCATGCGAGGGAGATAAACACCGTGCCACCGCCCTACAGGAGCCTGATCATGAGCGATGCAGCCGCCAACGACGTCTTCTTCAACCGGTCTCTCGCCGATAGCGATCCGGATATTTTCGGTGCGATCGAGAAAGAGCTGGGTCGCCAGCGCCACGAGATCGAGCTGATCGCCTCCGAAAACATCGTCTCGCGCGCCGTGCTCGAAGCCCAGGGCTCGATCATGACCAACAAATATGCCGAGGGCTATCCGGGCAAACGCTATTACGGCGGCTGCCAGTTCGTCGATATCGCCGAGGAACTCGCGATCGACCGGGCAAAGCAGCTGTTCGGCGTCAACTTCGCCAATGTGCAGCCCAATTCCGGTTCGCAGATGAACCAGGCGGTGTTCCTGGCGCTGCTGCAGCCGGGCGACACCTTCATGGGTCTCGATCTGAACTCCGGGGGACACCTGACGCATGGGTCGCCGGTCAACATGTCCGGCAAGTGGTTCAATGTCGTCTCCTACGGCGTGCGCGAGGAAGACCATCTTCTCGATATGGATGCGGTCGCCGAAAGCGCGCGCAAGCACAAGCCGAAGCTGATCATCGCCGGCGGCACCGCCTATTCCCGCATCTGGGACTGGAAGCGCTTCCGCGAGATCGCCGACGAGGTGGGCGCTTGGCTGATGGTCGACATGGCCCATATCGCAGGGCTCGTCGCCGGTGGCCAGCACCCGTCGCCGTTCCCGCATTGCCACGTCGCCACCACGACGACGCACAAGTCGCTCCGCGGCCCGCGCGGCGGCATGATCCTGACCAACGACGAGGATCTGGCGAAGAAGTTCAACTCGGCCGTCTTCCCCGGTCTTCAGGGTGGTCCGCTGATGCATGTCATCGCGGCGAAGGCGGTCGCCTTCGGCGAGGCGCTGAAGCCCGAATTCAAGGAGTACGCCGCGCAGATCGTCAAGAACGCCAAGGCGCTCTCGCAGACGCTGGTCGATGGCGGTCTCGACATCGTTTCCGGCGGCACCGACAACCACCTGATGCTGGTCGATCTTCGCAAGAAGAACGCGACGGGCAAGCGGGCGGAAGCCGCACTCGGCCGCGCCTACATCACCTGCAACAAGAACGGCATCCCCTTCGATCCGGAAAAGCCCTTCGTCACCTCCGGCGTGCGCCTCGGCACACCGGCCGGCACGACGCGCGGCTTCAAGGAAGCCGAGTTCCGCGAGATCGGCAACCTGATTGTCGAGACGCTCGATGGCCTGAAGGTCGCCAATTCCGACGAGGGCAATGCGGCCGTGGAAGCCGGCGTACGCGAAAAGGTCGTGGCGCTGACGGGCCGCTTCCCGATGTACGGCTACCTGTAAGGCTGGCACGGAATGCGCTGCCCCTTTTGCGGATCGGAAGACAGCCAGGTCAAGGATTCCAGACCTGCGGAAGACGGGACGGCCATTCGCCGCCGCCGCATCTGTCCGGATTGCGGCGGGCGCTTCACGACGTTCGAGCGCGTGCAGCTGCGCGAGCTCATGGTGCTGAAGAAGACCGGTCGGAAGGCACCTTTCGACCGGGAGAAGCTTATGCGCTCGTTCGAGATCGCGCTCCGCAAGCGGCCGGTGGAACGCGAGCGCATCGAGCGCGCCGTCTCCGGCATCGTCCGGCGGCTGGAAAGCTCGGGCGAGAGCGAGATCGCCTCGGAGGAAATCGGCCTGCAGGTGCTGGAAGCGCTGAAGGGCCTCGATGACGTCGCCTTCGTGCGCTACGCCTCCGTCTATCGCGATTTCTCCCATGCGGAGGATTTCGAAAAGGTGATGGCGGAGCTCTCCGCCAAGATCGCCCGCGATCCCGGCGCCTGACGGAAAGCCGCTGCCATGACGCTCCCGAACGACACGCCCGCCGATCTTGCCGCTGCCGCTGCGCGACGCGCAAGCGGCGCGGACGCCGGTCATGCCGGCGGTGCGGAGGCGGATGCTCGGCTGATGGCGGAAGCGATCGCGGTCGGAGCAAGACATCTCGGTCTGACCGGCAGCAATCCCTCGGTCGGCTGCGTAATCGTGCGGGACGAAGGCGCAGGACCGCGCATCATCGCCGAGGCCGTGACCGCGCCCGGCGGTCGCCCGCATGCGGAAACGCAGGCGCTGGCGAAGGCCGGCGAGGCGGCCCGCGGTGCCACAGCCTATGTCACGCTCGAACCCTGCTCCCATCATGGCCACACGCCACCCTGTGCGGATGCTTTGATCCGCGCCGGCATCGCCCGCGTCGTCGTCTCAGTCGTGGATCCCGACCCACGCGTCTCCGGCCGCGGCATCGCCATGCTGCGCGAGGCGGATATTGCCGTGGAAACGGGGGTGCTGGAAGCGGCAGGCGAGCGCGCGCTTGAAGCCTATCTGGCGCGCAAGCGCCTCGGCCGCCCGCATGTCACGCTGAAGCTTGCCCTTTCGCGCGACGGCATGATCGGCGCACACACGCTGCCGCCCGGTCGAGGGCAGGTGGCGATCACCGAACCGGACAGCCGGACCTACGTCCAGCATCTGCGCGCCCGCTCGGACGCGATCCTCGTCGGCATCGGCACAGCTGTCGCCGACGATCCGGACCTGACCGTGCGCCTGCCTGGGCTTGAGGATCGCTCGCCCGTTCGTATCGTGCTGGACGCAAACCTGCGGCTTTCGCCCGACAGCCGGCTCGCCCGCACGGCCGCCCGCGTTCCCGTCATCGTGGTCGCCGGTGTTCTGTCGGCAGACGGGGGCGATCGGGATGCCGAGACGCGTCAGGCCCGGGCCGACGCCCTGTCGACGCTCGGCGTCGAAGTGCTCGAATGGGATCCGCGCCGGCTCGACCTGCTGCTGCCGGCGCTGGCCAGCCGCGGCCTGTCCTCGCTTCTGGTGGAAGGAGGCGCGCGCACCGCAGCCTCGTTCCTCGATGCCGGCATGGTCGATCGCCTGCTGCTCTTCACCGGATCGCCGACCATCGGCGCTGACGGCATCGCGTCGCCTGTGAAGCCCGGTCTTGTACCCGCGCCATTCGTACATACGTCTGGCGAGGCCTTCGGGCCCGACCATCTGGATATTTACGAGAGGACAGCCTGATGTTCACCGGCATCGTGACGGATATTGGCAAGGTCGAGAGCGTGACGGCGCTCGATGAGGGCGTCCGGCTGCGGGTTGCGACGGCCTATGATCCCGCTACCATCGATATCGGCGCCTCCATCTCCCATTCCGGCGTCTGCCTCACCGTGACGGCCCTGCCGGAGGAGGGCGCCAACGGACGCTGGTTCGAGGTCGAAGCCTGGGAAGAAGCGCTGCGGCTGACGACGATCGCCGGCTGGTCCGCTGGCACGCACGTTAATCTCGAGCGGGCCCTGAAGATCGGCGACGAGCTGGGTGGCCACATCGTGTCCGGCCACATCGACGGCACGGCCGAGATTCTCTCGGTGGAAGCGGAAGGCGAGGCGACGCGGTTCCGTCTCAATGCGCCCGAGCATCTCGCCCGCTTCGTCGCGCCCAAGGGCTCCGTCGCGCTCGACGGAACGTCGCTCACGGTCAACGCCGTCAACGGCACGGAATTCGACGTGCTCCTGATCCGCCACTCTCTGGAGGTGACAACCTGGGGCGACCGGAAGGCCGGTGACCGCGTCAACTTCGAGGTGGACACGATGGCGCGGTACGCCGCGCGGCTGGCCGACTTTCCGGCAAAGGGCGTCTGACGCCTTCGCAAAGCGTGGCCTATCGCTCGCAGAGAACGACCTGCGCACCGTGATAGACGGTGCGGGCTGTCTCGTGGAAGCCGAGCTTGGCGGCCACGCGCAGGGACGCGACATTGCCGAGATCGATGAGGCAGGTGCGGCGGGCCTTGGGATAGGTTCGCTCGCTCCACTTCAGAGCGGCGGACACCGCCTCTGTGGCATAGCCCCGGCCATGGGCCGCGGGCGAGAGCGCCCATCCTGTCTCCATCGTGCCTTCGAGCGAGGGCTGGATGACGCGGTGCAGGTCGTGAAAGCCGGCCTCGCCGATGAAGGCGCCGCTCGCCTTGTCCTGCAACGCGAAAAATCCAAAGCCGAAATAGTGCCACATGCCGACCTGCCGCAGAAAGCGCGTCCAGGCCTGCTCTCGCGAGAACGGCACGCCACCGATGAAGCGCACGACCTGCGGATCGGCGAAGAGGCTGGCATAGGCTGGGAAGTCGTCGCGGCGATACGGGCGGAGGATGAGGCGGGTGGTCTCGAGCGTGGGAACGGTGTGCATGACACCTTCCTTAAACGCGAATCGCGTCCACCGCAAAGCAGCCCTGCGCGCCGCTGATCGGAAAAGGCTTGCCATTCCAGCCCTGCCATGGTTTTACCCGTGCCTCTGCCGGCAATGCGACCGGCGATTTCCACATTCCCGATTGCCTCCATTTCCAGACAGGTGAACCGATGGCCGAGAGCGTCAAGCCCCATATCCTCATCGTCGAGGCCCGCTTCTACGACGACATGGCAGATGCGCTGCTCGACGGCGCGACCTCCGCGCTGAAGGACGCCGGCGCCACCTATGACGTCGTGACCGTTCCCGGCGCGCTCGAAATCCCCGGTGCGATCGCCATGGCCCTCGACGGCATCGACGCCGGCGCCACCGAATATGACGGCTTCGTCGCGCTCGGCATGGTCATCCGCGGCGAGACCTACCACTTCGACATCGTCGCCAACGAGAGCTGCCGCGCCATCATGGACCTGACCGTGAGCGAGAGCCTGGCCATCGGCAACGGCATTCTGACCGTCGAGAACGACGAGCAGGGCTGGGTCCGCGCCCGCAAGTCGGAGGGTGACAAGGGCGGCTTCGCCGCGCGCGCAGCCCTGACCATGATCGCGCTGAAAGCCAAGCTCGGAGGCGAACAGTGAGCACCCCGAACGAACAGACGCCGCCGGTCAAGCAGGCGAACCAGCGCGGTGCCGCGCGTCTCGCCGCTGTACAGGCGCTCTACCAGATGGATATCGGCGGCACCGGCGTGCTGGAGATCGTCGCCGAATACGAAACGCATCGCCTCGGCCAGGAAATCGACGGCGATACCTACCTGAAGGCCGATGCCTCCTGGTTCCGCTCGATCGTCTCCGGCGTCGTGCGCGACCAGCGCAAACTCGATCCGCTGATCGGCGCGGCACTGCAGGACGACTGGGCGCTGTCCCGTCTCGATTCGACCGTGCGCGCCATCCTGCGCGCCGGCACGTTCGAGCTCACCGAGCGCAAGGACGTGCCCGTCGCCGTCATCGTCACCGAATATGTCGAGATCGCCCGCGCCTTCTTCGAAGAAGACGAGCCGAAGCTCGTCAACGCCGTCCTCGACCGCATCGCGCGGCAATTCAGGACAGACGTGCGGAAGTAGTATTCAATCCTGGAAAAGCTCGGCATGAGTCCCGGCACGGACGAAAACCACCACGCCGGCTTTTCCTGCGTCCTCGCACCGATAGATCAAAAGGAAGTCGCCGCCGATATGGCATTCGCGGTGTCCAGACCATGACCCTTTCAAGGGGTTGTCCAGCCATTCCGGGCCGAGCGGTTCGTCATTGGCGATGAGCAGGAGCATGGCGTCCTTCAGTCGCGGCATGTCATAGCGGCCCGAGCGCGACAGGCGCTCCCAGTCCTTTAGGAAAGCCTTGGTATAATCGGACGTTCTCGGCGGTCCCGCGCGCTTACTGGCGGCTGGCTTTTTCAATGTCGTTCACAAGGTCGTCGGCAGTGGCGAAACGCGCGGCGCGGGTTCGAACGATTTCCTCGGCCTCCTTCATGGCCGCGAGCGTATCAGCATTTGGAACTCTGAGTTCCAACGGAAAGGCCTGGTCGGCGACGACCCGGCGAAGAAACAGACGCACGGCATCCGACACCGACATCCCCATGGCATCCAGTGCGGCTGTCGCCTTCTCTTTCGTTTCATCGTCGATTCGCACGTGTAGCATCGAAGTGCGGGCTGTCATGGCGGCGTCTCCTATTTCCTAAAAATGTATCTCATTTGAGATACAGTCAAGAGAGTTAGATTGCCGAGTGTGCTGAGCGCCTTGCGGAAGTAGCCTTGTCACGCTTTCCCGGCGGATGTTTTCGGACGTCCGCCCTTGGTGCTGTTGGCGCGGCTTGCAGAGATTTTCGCCGGTGAGCGGGATTGGCCGCCGCGGCGTTGGGCTTCCATGAAGGATTTCGTGCCGAAGATACCGCTCATCAGGCCGGAGATCGTATAGTCTGCGTCCAGGCTTTCCCAGTGTAGACCGGTTTCGCCGAGGAGTTCGACCTCCGCCAGCTGCTCTGTGGTTGCATCCTGCAGGCCTTCGAGGGCGCGGGCAGGGAACAGGAACGACGCGCCGTTCGTAAAATCGACGACGATCCGTTCTGACGGGACGTCGAAGCGGACCGCCGTCGCTACAGGTCTTTCCGCCCGTTCCGCTTCCCATCGCCGCTTGGCCTCTGCGAGTTCGGCGTCCGTGACATCAGCCATGATATAATCTCCATGTGTCGAGAAAGAGCTGCCGGTGGTCTTCAATCACGGCAACCTCGCGGCGAACGTCTCTATCCGACATATTCCCTTGCGTCATAACCGTCAGGGTCTCGATATCGATGCGTGCTTCGCCATCGCCGATCACATGCGCATGAGGTGGCTCATGGTCGGCGGTGTAGACGAACCGCATGCCGAACTGCCTGATAACCGTCACCCTGCACATAAGTTAACAAACGTGTTGGCTTTTCCAAGTTGCATGCATCGGGTTGCGAACACCGTTGACATTTTTAGATATGTCGGCGTCAGGTGGGCTTGATATCCCCTATGACGTAGGCTGGGCCGCCATGCGGACGAAGCGCTGTTCGGTGACCTCTTCGCCCCACTGCCGGCCGGGTTGTTCGTCCACCAGCCGAAAGCCGTTGGCCTCATAGAGATGGCGCGCCGCGTCCAGTCCGCGGAATGTCCAGAGATGCGTTTCGGCAAAGCCCGTGCGGTCGCAGAAGGACAGGGCTTCGCTCAGCAGGCGGCGGCCGGTGCCACCGCCGCGTTGCCCCTCATCGACGATGAACCAGCGCAAATGGGCAAGGCCTTCGCCCAGATCCTCGCCATCGATCGCCACGGTGCCGACGATTCTCCCGCTTTCCAAAGCCGACCAGAGCCCGTTGACCGGCTTGTGCAGCCTTTGGACGAACGCGGCCAGTCCCGCCGCGACCTGTGCCTCGAAATACGCGCCGAAGCCGACGCGGCGATAGAAGGCTGCGTGCATCTCGGTCGATCTGCCGATACTGCCGGATCGGTATCCGGTTTCGATCGTGACGGCGGGGCGATCGATCTGTCCGGCATGGGTCCTGCCGGCATGAAGCGCATCCGTGTAGGTTCGAAGGCCGGCCAGCACCGTTTCGCGGTCCGCACCCGGAAGGCGGGACAGGGCGGTTGAAACCTGCGACGTGGCAAAGGCGTGGATCGCGGCAACGGTGTCCTGTCCCTGCGCCGTCAGGGTCAGGCATTTCGCGCGGCCGTCGCCACTGCTGCTCTCCTCCCGAACCTCTCCCGCATCGACAAGCTTGCGCACGAGGCGGCTGATGCTCGACTTTTCCAATCCGAGCGCCGTGCAGAGGCTGCCGGCCGTCAACGATGGAGAGGTCTCGATCTCGATCAGCGCATGCACGGCGGACGGTGCCAGAGCCGTGCCCGCGAGCGTCGGCTCGAGAAAGCCGAGTTCCCGCACGAGACGACGGGATGCGTCGCGGATCGAGAGGATCATCTCGTCGGAATGTGAGGGGCGCATAACGCTCTCCTATATAGTTGCGTAATGCAACTATATAGCATGAGATCTCCACGTGTCAAAGACGGGGCCATTCAGGAAGCCCAACGAACCGTCCGGCTTTCGTCGCGGCCATCGCGCCCGCGATCCCCGCTTGACCTTGCCGATTCTCCGCCGCACTCTTCACTCCGGCCCGGTGGCGCGAGGAGGCGGTGCGGGGCGGGGACGGGATCGGCAAGGCAGTGTGCGGCGCGGGTCTCAAAAGGAGGAAACAGACGACATGATTGTTCTACTGGGCGTAATTCTTTGCGGACTGGTTTCGGTGGCCTATGCCATCTGGGCAACGCGGTCCGTGCTGGCTGCCGATCAGGGCAATGCCCGCATGCAGGAAATCGCAGGCTATATTCGCGAGGGGGCGCAGGCCTATCTCGCGCGGCAATATCTCACCATCGCCATCGTCGGCGCCATCGTCTTCGTCGCAGCCTGGCTGCTTCTTTCGGGCACGGCCGCCATCGGCTTTCTGATCGGCGCGGTTCTCTCGGGCGCGGCCGGCTTCATCGGCATGCATGTCTCCGTACGCGCCAACGTGCGCACGGCGCAGGCGGCGTCGGTCAGCCTCTCGGCCGGCCTCGATATCGCCTTCAAGTCCGGGGCTATCACCGGCATGCTCGTGGCCGGTCTCGCGCTGCTCGGCGTTTCCCTCTATTATCTCATCCTCACAGCCGGGCTCGGCCATGCCCCCGGCGACCGCGAGGTGATCGATGCGCTCGTCTCGCTCGGCTTCGGCGCGTCGCTGATCTCGATCTTCGCGCGGCTGGGCGGCGGCATCTTCACCAAGGGGGCCGATGTCGGCGGTGATCTCGTCGGCAAGGTCGAGGCCGGCATTCCCGAGGACGATCCGCGCAACCCGGCCACCATCGCCGACAATGTCGGCGACAACGTCGGCGACTGCGCCGGCATGGCGGCCGACCTGTTCGAGACCTATGCCGTCTCGATCGTCGCGACCATGGTGCTGGCGGCCATCTTCTTTGCCGGCAGTGCGGCGCTGGCCACCACCATGGTCTATCCGCTCGCCATCTGCGGCACCTGCATCATCACCTCGATCATCGGCACCTTCTTCGTGAAGCTCGGCTCCAACGGCTCGATCATGGGCGCGCTCTATCGCGGTCTCATCGTCACCGGCCTGCTGTCGATCGTCGGTCTCGCTCTGGCGACGACCGTCACCATCGGCTGGGGCGTCGTCGGCACGGTCGATGGCAAGGAAATCACCGGCACGAGCCTGTTCGTCTGCGGGATCCTCGGTCTGGTCGTGACCGCGCTGATCGTCGTCATCACCGAATACTACACCGGCACCAACAAGCGTCCGGTCAATTCCATCGCCCAGGCCTCCGTCAGCGGCCATGGCACCAACGTCATCCAGGGGCTGGCGGTCTCGCTCGAATCGACAGCGCTTCCCGCCATCGTCATCGTCGGCGGCATCATCACCACCTACCAGCTTGCCGGCCTGTTCGGCACGGGCATCGCCGTCACCGCCATGCTCGGCATCGCCGGCATGATCGTGGCGCTGGACGCGTTCGGTCCGGTCACCGACAATGCCGGCGGGATCGCCGAGATGGCGCATCTGCCGCCGGAAGTCCGCAAGTCCACCGACGCGCTGGACGCCGTCGGCAACACCACGAAGGCGGTCACCAAGGGCTATGCGATCGGCTCGGCCGGTCTCGGCGCTCTGGTGCTGTTCGCAGCCTATGCCAACGACCTGAAGTACTTCGCCGCCAATGGCGACAAGTACCCCTACTACGCCGATGTCGGGGTGATCTCCTTCGACCTCTCCAACCCCTATGTCGTTGCCGGGCTGATCTTTGGCGGCATGATCCCCTATCTGTTCGGCGGCATCGCCATGACGGCGGTTGGCCGCGCGGCCGGCTCGGTGGTGGAGGAGGTCCGCCGGCAGTTCCGTGAGAAGCCGGGCATCATGGCCGGCACGGACAAGCCCGACTATGGCCGGGCGGTGGATATGCTGACCAAAGCGGCGATCCGCGAGATGATCGTGCCGTCGCTACTCCCGGTTCTCGCGCCCGTCGTCGTCTATTTCGGCGTGCTCGCCATCTCGGGCTCCAAGGCCTCGGCCTTTGCCGCCCTGGGCGCGTCGCTTCTGGGCGTCATCGTCAACGGTCTCTTCGTCGCAATCTCCATGACCTCCGGCGGCGGTGCCTGGGACAATGCCAAGAAGAGCTTCGAGGACGGTTTCGTCGACAAGGACGGGCAACGTCACCTGAAGGGCTCGGACGCGCACAAGGCCTCCGTCACCGGCGATACGGTGGGCGATCCCTACAAGGACACGGCCGGTCCGGCCGTGAACCCGGCGATCAAGATCACCAACATCGTGGCGCTGCTGCTTCTCGCCGTCCTCGCCTGAGCCGGCTTCCGGTCGATCAGACCCGAAGCCGCATGTGAGCGGCATGACGGCAAAAAGAAACCCGCAGCGCCCTCGGCGCTGCGGGTTTTGTCGTGTCGCCCCCCGGTCTTTCGAAGGGGGGTAAGGAGATAAGGCTCAGAGGCCGCCGCTGTTGCCGCTGCCCGAGAGAACGGAACGCGCCAAGCCCTTGCCGATGCCGTTGCCGGTCAGAAGCTGGCTGAGGAAGGTGAGTTCCTTGCCGCCCGTCGGCGTGGTGCGGGAGATCATGTCGAAGACCTTGCCGTCCTTCTGCGTGTAGTGCGCGAGCTGGGACACGGTGCCGTCCTTGTCGAAATAGACGGCGAGAATGCTCTGGTCGATCAGCTTCGGCTTCATGAAGGCGACCGGGCGGCGGCGCTTCTGCGAGATGTAGTAGAACACCTCGTTGTCGAAGGTCGCGGTGGTGGAGGGCGTGCCGAGCGAGAGCAGCACCTGCTCGCGGCTGGAGCCGACGGGCACGAGGGCCAGCGTCTCCTGATCGACCACATAGCCCTGATTATACGTCTGCGACACGGTGAACAGATCGCCCGAACTCTGGCAGCCGGCGAGAAGGCCGGCGCAGAGGGTGACGGCGAGGCCCGTCCGGTTCAGAATATGCATGTCGGACTTGAAAAAACGTCTCGTCAACGACATCTCCCTTGAAGATACGCCGGCAGATGCGCCATTGCTTTTCGTGCCTGCTTCGGTAAACCAGCTTCCGCGATCATGCAACAAGACGATGCGCGTGCCCCCGGTGTTTCAGAGTGTTTGAAGCGGGGAAAGTTGGGCTTAATGATGTTTTTCGGGCTGTTCGGCAAAAAAAACGGCAATGCCGCCATCGTCGCCCGTCAGTACGATCTCCTGACGGCGGCAGCGCGGCAGCCTGTGCTTTACGAAAGCATGGGTGTGCCGGATACCGTGATGGGTCGGTTCGAAATGGTCTCGGCCGTGCTGATTCTGTACTTTCGCCGCACGCGAGCCTCCGCCCGCGCCGGGCAGGAGATCGCGCAGGAAATCGTGGACGCCTTCTTCGAGGATGTCGATCACTCGATCCGCGAACTCGGCGTTGGCGATGTCGGTGTGCCCAAACGCATGAAAAAACTGGCCTCCATGTTCTATGGCCGGCTGGAAAGCTACGCCGCAGCGCTCGACCAGGGCGACCGGGCGGCGCTGGAAGCCGCGCTCCGGCGCAATTTTCACCCGAAGGCCGAGGGACAGGCGCCCGCGATGGCCGCTCTTGCCGCCTATATGATGTCGGCCGAGGCGGCGCTGACCGCGACCGGCGAGGATCAGGTCGAGATGGGCGCGCTTGCGATCCCCGCGCCTGAGGCCCTGTCGATGCCGGAACCCTCGACCGCACGAGACGCGAGACAAAGGAACGACCTGTGATGCCCGACGACGTCCCCGCCTATTCCCATCCGGTCAAGGTCGGCACCCTTTCCGCCAGCCTGACGAACCTGCGTCTCGAGGCCGACGCTCAGGCGCTGGAAGCGCTGGCGCGGCAGTGGAGCGTCACGGAGGTCCGCAGCCTGAAGGCCGACCTGCAGATCGCCCGCTGGAAAAAGGACGGCGTGCGGGTCAAGGGCCGGGTGACGGCGGATCTGGTGCAGGAATGCGTGGTGACGCTGGAGCCGGTGGAAAGCCACATCGACGAGCCGGTGGAAGCGACCTTCGTGCCGGACGGATCGAAGCTTGCCCGCGCGCTGACCGTCGAGGCCGCCGAAACGGTGGTCGATCCCGATGGTCCGGATGCGCCGGACATCTTCATCGGCGATACGATCGACATCGGCCAGACGGTGGCCGAGCACGCGGCCATGGCCATCGACCCTTACCCGAAAAAGCCGGGTGCGGCCTTTCCGGGCCACATCGAAAGCACCGAGAAGGACGACAAGCGTCCGAACCCGTTTGCAGCCCTGAAGGACTGGAAGAAAGACTGAAGACACGGCGACGGATGCCGATTTCCGGGTCTTTCAGGTATGACTTATGGAAAAACAGGCGTTTTGGCGGAAAACCGGCGGCCCGAACCGCGGGATCGGCTCGCATTCCCCGGCGTGAACGGTTAAGGACCACATCGTGTCGCCATGCACGATCGCCGGCGCGATCCGCAGCGGGCGGGCAGGCGGGCACGAAACGGACAGCAGGATAGGAAACACGTGGTCAGAATTTCCCTCGATCTGATGGGCGGCGATCATGGTCCGCAGGTCATCATCCCCGGCGCGGCCAAGGCGCTCGAGCGGCATCCGGACATCCGATTCGTGCTGTACGGTCTGGAGGCGGAATGCCTGCCGATCCTCGACAAGTACCCGAAGGTCAAGGCGGCGAGTACCTTCCACGCCTGCGAACTCGCCATCGCCATGGACGAGAAGCCGAGCCAGGCGCTGCGACGCGGCCGCGGCAAGGCCTCGATGTGGCAGGCGATCGACGCGATCAACCGCGATGAGGCCGACGTCGTCGTCTCCGCCGGCAACACCGGCGCGCTGATGGCCATGTCCGTCTTCTGCCTGCGCACCATGGCCGGCATCCAGCGTCCGGCGATCGCGGCGATCTGGCCGACGGTCAAAGGCGAGAGCATCGTGCTCGATGTCGGCGCGACGATCGGTGCCGACGCCCAGCAGCTGATGGACTTCGCCCTGATGGGCGGCGCCATGGCGCGTGCGCTGTTCGAGATGGACCGCCCGACGATCGGTCTCCTGAATGTCGGCGTGGAGGAGATGAAGGGGCAGGAAGACGTCAAGGAAGCCGGCCGGCTGATCCGCGAGGCCAATCTCGACGGCATCGACTATTTCGGCTTCGTGGAAGGCGACGATATCGGTCGCGGCACGGTGGATGTCGTGGTCACCGAGGGCTTTTCCGGCAATATCGCGCTGAAGGCGGCCGAGGGCACCGCCCGCCAGATCGCGGAATATTTGCGCGCGGCCATGTCCCGTACTCTTTTGGCCAAGATCGGCTATATACTGGCGAAGGGCGCCTTCGACCGCCTGCGCGAGAAAATGGACCCGCGCAAGGTCAATGGCGGCGTGTTCCTCGGCCTCAACGGCGTGGTGATCAAGAGCCATGGCGGCGCGGATGCCGAAGGTTTTGCAGCGGCGATCGATGTCGGTTACGACATGGTCCGCAATGGTTTGAAAGCCAAGATCGAGACCGACTTGGACAAATACCGCGCGACCCGGGCCCCCGAAGGGGCGCCGACGGGTGCCGGTGATGAGGTTTGACAAAGACATGATCCGTTCTGTGGTTCGCGGGTTCGGGGCAGCGCTTCCGAAACAAGTGGTGACCAACCGTGACCTGGAGGCGAGGGTCGACACGACCGACGAGTGGATCGTGCAGCGCACGGGCATCCGTCAGCGTTACATCGCCGGCGAAGGCGAGACGACGGCGTCGCTCGGCGAAGCCGCCGCGCGCGCAGCCCTCGACCGTGCAGGCCTGACGCCGGCCGATATCGACGTCATCATTCTCGCGACCTCGACGCCGGACAACACGTTTCCCGCCAGCGCCGTCAACATTCAGGCGCGGCTCGGCATGCATCATGGGGCTGCCTTCGACATGCAGGCGGTGTGCTCCGGTTTCGTCTATGCCATGGCGACGGCCGACGCCTATATTCGCGGCGGCCTGGCGCGACGCGTCCTCGTCATCGGTGCGGAGACCTTCTCCCGAATCATCGACTGGAACGACCGCACCACCTGCGTGCTCTTCGGCGACGGTGCCGGCGCCCTGGTGCTGGAGGCGGGCGAAGGCGACGGCACGACGGCGGATCGCGGCATCCTCACGGCGCACCTGCGCTCCGACGGTGCCCATCGCGAAAAGCTCTACGTGGACGGCGGCCCATCGACCACCGGAACGGTCGGGCATCTGCGCATGGAAGGTCGCGAGGTCTTCAAGCATGCCGTCGGTATGATCACCGACGTGATCGAGCAGGCCTTCGATGCCACGGGCACGACGGCCGACGACATCGACTGGCTGGTGCCCCACCAGGCCAACCGCCGCATCATCGACGGCTCGGCGAAGAAGCTCGGCATTCCCCCGGAAAAGGTCGTCATCACCGTCGATCTCCACGGCAACACCTCGGCCGCCTCCATTCCGCTGGCACTGAACGAAGCGGCGTCCGACGGGCGCATCAAGCAGGGCGATCTCGTCCTGCTCGAAGCCATGGGCGGCGGTTTCACCTGGGGCTCCGTCCTCCTTCGCTGGTAGAGGAAATGCAAGCGCGCGCCGTGAGATGAAAAGCGTGGGGAATGAAGCGCTTGACCCACGTGAACAACGGCAATACTCTTCGCCGCAATCGATATTCCAGAACATCGGTGGGGGATCATGAGCGGTAAAACGGTAACGAGAGCAGACCTCGCCGAGGCTGTTTTTCGCAAGGTCGGCCTGTCGCGCACCGAGTCCGCCGAACTGGTCGAAACGGTCATCGACGAGATCTGCAACGCCATCGTGCGCGGGGAAAGCGTCAAACTCTCCTCCTTCGCCACCTTTCAGGTGCGCGACAAGAACGAGCGCATCGGCCGCAACCCGAAGACGGGCGAGGAGGTGCCGATCTCGCCGCGCCGCGTCATGACCTTCAAGGCCTCCAACGTGCTGAAGCAGCGCGTGCTCAAGGCGCATCTGGCCCGCAAGGCCAAGCAGAAGCCGCCCGCACCGGCGCCGTGAAGCGCCGCCCTGCCGCCGCGGCTTGCCGCACCCGAATGCGCGCATCTGTTTTTTCCGGTTGAAAACCTCGGCCTAAGCCGTTGAAAGACAGCCCAATTGTGCGATCATGCTCGCCAGAGCGGATCGTTGTCCCGAATCGGGACGCGGCAGCACCCGGCCACGGCCTTCAAAGCTCGTGGCGCACTTGGCGTGATTGAGGACGATATGGACAAGAGCCCGGATGCGTTTCGCACGATCAGCGAAGTCGCCGACGATCTCGACCTGCCGCAGCACGTGCTGCGCTTCTGGGAAACGCGATTCGTCCAGATCAAGCCGATGAAGCGGGGCGGGGGGCGGCGCTATTACCGGCCCGAGGATGTGGACCTGCTGAAGGGCATCCGCCACCTGCTCTACGATCACGGCTACACCATCAAGGGCGTGCAGAAGCTCCTGAAAATGAACGGCAACAAGTTCGTTGCGGCCATCGCCAGCGGCGACCTCGCCACCGTCGAGGCACTGGCCGCGGCCAGCAACGACGAAGCGCCGTCGCAGCAGCAGCCCAAACTCGGCATGCCCGACGAGGACCAGATCGTCGGCCGCGCCAAACTCCCCACCAGCCGCCGCTTCTTCTCCTTCGGCAACGGCACGGACGACGCGCCCGACGTCTCCGTCGGCAAGACGTCCGTCAACAAGGAGGACCGGGCGCTGCTGCAGGAGGCGCTGTATGATTTGTTGGAGTGCAAGCGCTTGCTGGATCAGGTTCGGTAGGCCGAAGGCGTCTGTCGGGTCGGAGCAATCCCTCGCGTTGCCGCGATGATGTTCCTGAGAGCTGAGCGCCACACCTCGATGATGATTGCCGCTTGACCGACGATGCCAGGAGGAGCTGGAAGAGCGTGTGCGGCAAACCGGGCTGCGCTCGGACCTTGTTTCGAGACGGTCTGAAATGCTCTTGAAGTCTTGGCTGTTCGCCAAAAACAGAAAAGGCTCCCGAAGGAGCCTATTTCAAAAACAACAACCATTTCAGGTGTTGATGGTCGGAATGGCCGGATTCGAACCGACGACCCCTTGACCCCCAGTCAAGTGCGCTACCGGGCTGCGCTACATTCCGTTCCGAGGGAAGCCGTATATTCTCAGGCTTGCGGGTGCAAGGGGAAAATGGGCCGGCGTCGAGAAAATGGTGGATGGGGCTCGGCCCTGCCGGATGTGAGCTCCCGACGATGGGCGTGACGAGGGGGATAGCGGATCACCAGTCGCGCTATTGTGATGGTCTTGGCGGCCACCGGCATATTGTTTCGCTTCCTCCGCGTTCTAATTTCCTTCCTACGGAAGGAGACATCCATGAAGAAACTCATCATTGCATTCGTGTCGCTCGTCACGGCGTTTTCCGGTATCGGGCCCGTCAGCGCCATGCCCCTGGCGAAAATCGAGCCGGTCCAGACGAGAAACGACGTCCAGCAGGTGCGCGACAGGGTCATCATCCGCCGCCACGGGCGTGGCGACTGGAACCGTGGTCATTGGCGTGGCCACCGCGGCGACTGGCGCGGCGATCGCGCGTTTCGCACGTTGAACGGCCATCGCGATTGGCGTGGCAACCGCGGCTATCGCTATGACCGCCGTTACCGCGACCGTTACTATCGCGACGGCTACTACGGCGATCGCGGCGTCGGTCTGGCGTTGGGTGGTCTTGCCGCCGGCGCCATTCTCGGTGGCGCGCTCAACGCACCGCCGCGTTACGTCCGTCCGGGCTATACGCGCGCCTATGGCGGCAGTTCGCACGTCGCCTGGTGCGAGGCCCGCTATCGCTCGTATCGCGCCTACGACAATAGCTACCAGCCCTATAACGGTCCGCGCCGCCTCTGCAATTCGCCGTATTGAGCGGATTGCACGTGAACGCGAGCCGTTCGCCATGACCATCAAACGCCTGCCGCATCCGCGGCGGGCGTTTTGCATGTTTAGGAGTGCTGCGTCGGGGGCACGGCGCCGGAGAGGCAGACGCTCCGCCTCCTGCAGTCGTCAGCGGCGCGTGCTGAGCATCTTGTAAACGGCTTCCGTCTTGTCGATCATGACATCGAGCGCAAAGCGGGCGCGTGCATGGTCTGCCGCCGCGCGGAAGGCGTGGTACTTCGCAGGCTCGGCGAGGGTGACCATGGCGCTGGCGAGCTTCGTCGCGTCCCCGTCATTGGGCACGATGATGCCGGTCGCACCTTCCTCTACCGCGGTCGTCGCACCGCCGACGGCGGTGGAGATGATCGGTCGGCCGGCGGCGGCAGCCTCCAGCATCACATAGGACATGGCCTCGTAGCGGCTCGGCATGACGAGGCAGTCGAACGCGGGGATGGCCTGCGGGCCCGAGAAGGCGGATGTCAGGTGGATGCGGCTCTGCAGGCCGCTCGCGGCGATGGCGGCGCGCACGGGCGCGTCCTGTTCGCCGAAACCGATCATGATGAGGTGGGCTTCCGGCAGCTTCGACGCCGCATGGCGGAAGGCTTCGATCAGGCGCTCAGGCGCCTTCTGGTGCGACAGCCGGCCGACGAAGCCGAAGACGAAGGTTTCCGGCGTGATGCCGAAGCTCGCCCGCACCGTCATCGCCATGTCCTTCACGGGCTGCGAAACGCCGTTGACGATCACCGACATCCGGTTTTCCGGAATGCCGAGCGTCACGGCATGGCGGTACTCGTCTTCCGAGACGCAGATAAGGTGATCGGTCAGAAACCGGCCGAGAAAGGCCTCGACCGAGCCGAACAGCTTGCGGCCGCTGGAGCCGAGCGTCGGGTCCATGGTGCGGAAGGCGTGCGGCGTGTAGATGCGCGGCACGTGCCGGCCGGGCAGGCGAAGGCGCGCCAGAGCGCCCGCCTTGGAACTGTGGCCATGGACGATATCGAAACCACCCCGCGAGACGATGCGGTTCAGCTTCTTCCACGAGGCGATATCGGCGCGGCCCGGCGAGCGCGTCATCTCCACCTTGTGGATGGCGGGAAGGCCGAGCGACTTCAGCTCGCGCACGAAGCTTTCCTCGGCGCGCAGCGGGGAGAAGACGGCTTCGACACGGTGCCCGCGCCGCGACAGCCCGTGGCAGAGGTCGAGGAAGTGACGGCCCGAACCGCCGCCGGACGGCTCCAGCACCTGCAGGATCGACAGCGAGGCGCGATCCGCATCGGTTTCCGGCCGTCCGGCATGACCGGTTGCCGGCGTCGCCGATCCGTCTGGCCTGTCGCTCGCCTGCATCTCGGTCGCCTTCGTTTCCGTCGTCGCGGTCGGGGTTGTCATGAGGTTCGATCGCGGTGGCGTGTCAGGCCGCTGCGCCTTCTGAAGTCGTCTTGTACGGGCTCTGTGCCTGCGATCGTCTGCTGTAGCGGTATTCGAGCGCGCCGCAACCCCAGATGATGCCGAGAAGCAGGTAGAAATGGCGCCAGTGATCCGTATCGATCACATTTCCGATACCGACATGCCCGAGCAGCACGATCCAGGCGATCATCATATAGGGTTGCCACGGTCGTTCCAGCAGCATGAAGCGGAAGCCGATGGAAAGCGTCCAGACGATCAGCGTCACATAGGAGACGAAGCCGAGCCAGCCGTAGGAGGTCAGGGTCTTCAGCCAGATATTGTGTTCGTCCTCGGGGAAGATCTTGGAGAACATCATGGGCCCGATGCCGAGCGGCTTTTCCATGGACATCAGGAAGCCGATGCGATGGCGCTCGAAGCGACCGAGATGGCCGCCGTCATAGTCCTGAACGAGCTGGGTGCGGTTGGAAAACAGGTCGGCGACCTGGGGGATCTGCAGTGCCACCACCAGCGCCGTCACCATGAGGATGACCCCGCCAAGCGCGATGACGAAGATCTTCAGACGGAAGGCGCCGGTCCGCTCCTTCAGCAGCATGATGAAGACGAGCATGCAGGCGGAGAAGAGATAGAGCGCCCAGGCGGCGCGCGAAAAGGACAGGAACAGGCCGAACGCCATGACGAGAATGCCGACCGCCCGCAGCGGCAGGTCGATCAGCCGACCCTTCAGCACCCCGTGGATGAGAAAGAGCGAGGGGGCGACGAGGAAAGGGCCGAAGACGTTCGGATCCTGGAAGGCGCCCATGGCACGGTCGTAGCGGGTGAACGCTTCGCCGCCGGGAATGGCACCGAAGTAGCCGAGAATGCCGAGCGTGGCCGTGCCGACGCCGGCGCCGACCCAGGCCCGGAACATCAGCTTCAGCCGCTCGTGCCGCGCCTCGATGATGGCGGCGTAGAAGATCGAGGTGATCGCCAGGAATCCCGAGATCGCCATGTACATCGGCGCGACGTCGAGGTCCTCCATGACGGTCAGCGACATCAGGCCGCCCGTCATAAAGAGCATCAGGAGCGTGAAGAGCGGCGCCGTGGAGCGCGAGATGCGCAGGCCGCAGAACGCCCAAACCCCGATGAGAGCCGCGACGAACAGCTCGTGCGGCGCGGGTTCGACGATGACGAAGCCCTGAAGGAAGACGCCGAAGGCAACCGCCGCCGAGCCGATGAGCCCGAACGCGGCCAGCTGCGGCCGGAACACGCCGGCAGGGGCGACGATCGCGCTCAATATGCGTTCTCCGTGTTGAGGAGGCGGATGGGCGTGAGGAACAGGATTTTCAGGTCGAACCAGAGCGACCAGTTCTCGATATAGTGCAGGTCGAAGGCGGTCCGGAAACGGATCTTCTCGTCATTGTCGATCTCGCCGCGCCAGCCGTTGATCTGCGCCCAGCCGGTGACGCCGGGCTTGACGCGATGGCGGGCGAAGTAGCCTTCGACGACATCGCTGTAGTTCCGGTCGGCCGTCTGTGCAGCGACGGCGTGGGGGCGGGGGCCGACGAGCGACAGCTGCCCGCGCAGCACGTTGAAGATCTGCGGCAGTTCGTCGATGGAGGACTTGCGCAGGAAGCGGCCGACGGGGGTCACGCGCGGATCGCCCTTGGTCACGGCATTGCGGGCGCTCGGGTCGCTCATTTCGGTGTACATGGAGCGGAACTTGTAGACTTCGATCTGCTCGTTGTTGAAGCCGTGGCGCATCTGCTTGAAAATGATCGGGCCCGGAGAGGTCAGCTTGACGGCGAGTGCCGCGCCGATGAAGACGGGCCACAGGAGCACGAGCGCCACGATGCTGAAGACGACGTCGAAGATGCGCTTGGCAACCGAGTCCCAGTCGGCGATCGGCTTGTCGAAGATGTCGAGCATCGGCACCTGGCCGACATGGGAATAGCTGCGCGGGCGGAAGCGGAGGTTGGCGGCATGGGCGGCCAGCCGGATGTCCACGGGCAGAATCCAGAGTTTCTTCAGGAGATCGAGAATGCGGCGCTCGGCCGAGAGCGGCAGCGCGATGATCAGCATGTCGATGCGGGCGAGGCGGGCGAAATCGATAAGTTCGGCAAAGGTGCCGAGCTTGGGATATCCGGCGATGATGTTGGGCGAGCGGCGCTCGTCGCGATCGTCGAAGATGCCGCAAATGCGAATGTCGTTATCGGTCTGCTGCTCGAGGACGCGGATGAGGTCCTTGGCCGGCTGGCCGCCGCCGACGATGACGACGCGGCGCTCCATCATGCCGTTGCGCGCCCAGCGCCGAATGGAGAAGGCGATGATGGCGCGCTCGATCAGGAGAAAGGTCGTGCCGGCGAGAAACCAGATGCCGAAGGACAGGCGCGAATAGGCATTGCCGGTCTTCAGGAAGAACATGACGATGGTGATGACGCCGAAGCCGAGCGTCCAGGCGCCCAGAAGGCGCGGCAGGGCCCGCGGTACCGAGCGCAGGATGGGGATCTGGTAGCCGTCGGAGAACTGCAGGAAGACGACCGTCAGCGCAGAACTGGCAGCGAGCATGACGCAATACTCGACCCAGCGGCCGTATTCCGGCGCCACGTAGAGGCTGTTGATGATGTAGCCGATGATGAGGAGGGCGGCGAATTCGAACAGGCGCAGACAGCCGAGCACCATGGTGGGCGAGTAGGTGTCGGTGCGGAACTGCGCCGCGATCCGCCGCGCCAGCGGGTTGAGCTCCTTGCGCGGCTCGACCGGGCGCACCTCGTCGCGCGAGATCGTCCGGATTTCGGAGATCTGCCGGCGAAGGGCCTCGGGGTCGAAGGTTTCCGGCTTCTCGATCTGGTTCATGATGCTGCCCATCCTGCCGTTGGCTCGCAAAGACTTAGCAGGGAGGACCTAAGAAACGTTTACGGCAGGGACGGCAATGCGACCCGTTTTGAAATGGGTTAAGGGAAATAACCCTGCGCGTTCAATACGGTGCCATGAAAAGACATCGACGGAGCAGGGGGGCCCGGCCAGGCTGTCGGGGCTCAGGCGCCGGCGTCGTCCGCCAGTCGCCGGTAGAGCTGCATCATCGAGGCGGCCATGGTCGTCGAGGAGAAGGTCGCCTTGAACGCCTCGGGCTCCGGCATGGTGCGCTCGGCCCAGCCGTCTTCCGTCAAGGCGCGGTGCATGATGCCGGCCAGCGACTGCGCGTCGTTCGGTTCGGCGAGGGCGGCGCTGTCGGCCCCGAGGATTTCCGGTGTTCCCCCGACGCGCGCGGCGATGACGGGTCGGCCGGCCGCAACGGCCTCCAGCACGATATACGGCATCGACTCGGCCCGCGACGGCACGACGACGAAACGTGCGCGGGCAAAGGCCTCCCGCGCGGGCATGGCAGGCGCCATGCCGATGCGCTGCCCGAGCCCGCGATGAAGTTTCATGCGCAGATAGTCGTCCTGCTGCGGCCCGTCGCCGATCATCATGGCGCTGAGCGGTCGACCGGCAAGGCGCTCCGTGCGGCCCAGCGCATCGATGAAGATGTCGGGCCCCTTCATGTCGCGCAGCATACCGATATAGAGAAAATCGACAGCATCCGGTTGCGGAACGACGGGGACGAACTCGGCATCCTCGACGCCGTTGTAGATCGTTTCCGCCGGCGGGCGGGGATGGCCGACCTTCGCCTCGTAGGTTCGCCGCTCGAAGTCGCAGACGAAGACGAGCGCGTCCGTCGCATGTTCCTGAAAGCGTTCGAGCGCGAGAATGCCCTTTCCCCGCAGCGTCCGGCCGTCATAGTGCAGGCTGCCGCCATGGGGAGAGTAGAGCCGCGCGACGCGGGACCCGTTGATCCGCAGCACCGTGCCGATGGTGCGGGTGAGGGCGCCGCCCTTGGCGCCGTGGCCGTGAAGGATGTCGGGCCGGAGCTGGCGCAGTTCCTTGTAGCTCGTCCAGAGCGCCCGGGCATCCGAGGGACCGATGGACCGCCGGATCGGCAGGCGTACGAGCCCGAGCGCCAGATGCGGCTGGATCTCCTCGAACAGGCGTTCCTCGTGCGCGCCACCCGTGGAGCTGTCGCAGAGAATGCCGACATGATGGCCCTCCGCCGCGTGGGCGGCCGCGAGATCGCGCACATGGCGGAAGATGCCGCCGACCGGCGAGCGGAAGCAGTGGATGATGCGCAGGGGTCTGGCGTGCGAGAGGGGCTCTGCCGGCATTGGCGCTCGTGGCATGGGATCAGAACAACCGTTCGCGAACATAGACGGTGTCGCCCGCCATGATCGGATCGGAGATCGAGACGCGGCCGGTGATGATACGACCGTTGATCTTGCGGGTGACATCCACCGTGCGCTGGTTGGCGCGGGGCGAGAAGCCGCCGGCGACCGCGATGGCATTCTGCACCGTCATGCCGGGCACGTAGGAATACTGGCCCGACTGGCCGACTTCGCCCATGATGAAGACGGAGCGGTAGCGATCGACCTCGATCGTGACGTCGGGATCGCGCAGATAGCCGGCGCGCAGCTTCTGCGCGATCATGGTTTCCATCTCGCTCAGCGTGTGGCCGCGCGAGGGAACCGAGCCGATCAGCGGGAAGGCGACATAGCCGGCCTGATCGACGGTGTAGGAACCGGTAAGGCCCGCCTGCTCGAAAACGCTGATGCGCAGGCGGTCGCCGCTGTCCAGCCGGTAGGGCTGAATGGTGGCTTCGCTGAAGGCGCGGGGCGCGGGCTCGTAGCTGCTGCACCCCGCCATCGTGATCGACAGCAGGGCGATACCCAAGGCCAGACCTGACTTCAATCGTGCGAAGGTCATGCGATTCTCGCGTCTCAAGGATGAACGTGATGCTGTTATCGATCTGTTAGGGTTAACAGCGGGTAAAGGGCGCCCCGAATCGGCGTGAATCATGTTTCGCTAAAATAGTATCCGGACAGGCCTCTGCCACCCAAGCGTTAACGCTCGAGTTACCATCTTTCTTTACCCTGTGCGCGAACAATGCTCGTGTGCAGGTGCGTGGATGTCAGGCTATAGCGACCGTCAACAGGACGTGGATATCGACCTCGGAGGTCTGTTCCGTGCGATCTGGCGCCGGCGGACCCGGGTTCTGCTGACCACCGTGGCCGTGGCGGCGCTGGCCTTTACAGCAGCACACATGATCTCGCCGCGCTACGACAGCGAGGCGCGCCTGCTGATCGAGCCGCGCGAGCCGGAATTCAGCTCGATGACCCTGCAGCCCTCCGCCGCCAGCGCCACGTCCTTCGACGAGCCGGGGATTTCGAGCGAGGTGCAGCTGCTGCGCTCGGTCGATCTGATCAAGCAGGTCGCGCGCAACATGCGGCTGCACGAACTGAAGGAGTTCGACCCGACGGCCGACCCCTCCGCCATCTCCGATATCCTCGTGATGCTCGGCCTCAAGCGCAACCCGCTCGACATGCCGCCCGAGGAACGGGTGCTGAAGGAATTTCAGGAGAAGCTGCAGGTCTACCAGGTCGAGAAATCGCGCGTCATCGGCATACAGTTCACCTCGAAGGATCGCGCGCTCGCCGCCGCCATCCCCAACGAGATGGCGAAGATCTATCTCTCGCTGAAGGCGGGCGCGAAGCTCGATTCCAACACGGAGGCCAGCCGCTGGCTGGAGCCGGAGATCGCCAACCTGCGGGAAAAGGTGCGGGCGGCGGAAGCGAAGATTGCCGAATACCGCTCCAGTTCCGACCTGCTGCCCTCCGGCGACACCGGCACCTTCGCCACGCGCGAGCTGACCGATATCTCCACGGAGCTTGCTCGTGTGCGCGGCGACCGGGCGACGGCCGAGGCGCGGGCGGAAAACGTGCGCGCGGCCTTGTCGAGCGGGCGCGGCGCCGAGACGCTGAACGAAGTCGTGGGCTCGGCGATGATCCAGCGCCTGAAGGAGTCCGAATCGCAGATCCAGAACCAGACGGCCGACCTGTCGACCACGCTGCTCGACGGTCATCCCCGCATCAAGGCGCTGCGATCGCAGCTGACGGGCATCCGCACGCAGATTCGCGAGGAGACGCAGAAGATCCTGGCAAGTCTCGAGAACGAGGCGAAGGTCGGCGAACTGCGCGAGCGCCAGCTGACCCAGCAGATGAACACGCTGAAGGCCTCGTCCGCCAAGGCGGGCGAAGACGAGGTCGGCCTGCGCGCGCTGGAACGCGAGGCCGCCGCCCAGCGCCAGCTGCTGGAAACATATCTGTCGCGCTATCGCGAAGCGAGTTCCCGCACCGGGGCCAGCGCCGCGCCAGCCGACGCACGCGTGATTTCGAGTGCCGTCGAACCCACGGAAGCAAGCTTCCCGAAGATCCTGCCGATCACCATCGTCGCGGCGATGGCAGCGTTCCTTCTGAGCTGCGTCCTCATCATGTTGCAGGAGCTGTTCAGCGGCCGCGCCCTGCGTCCGGTCGGCGCGCCCGGTCCGGTGCCGGTCGCCGTGTCTGCGCAGCCCATGCCGCCGCTGCCGCCGAACACGCCGGAGCCGCGGGCCAAGCGTGGCTGGGGCTTTCGGCGCGACGCCGTCAACATGAAGAGCGGGCATGGAACGGCCCAGCCCGCGCTCGCCCGCGACGCCGCCGTCGCGTCAGGCGATGCCCGTGGACAGGAACAGGCGGCCGACGTACCGCTCGACGGCTTCTTCGTGGAGAACGTCGCGGCCGCACTGATCGTCGATCGCGTACCGCTCGCCTTCATCGTCTCTCCGACGGGCGATGCCGGTTCCACGCAAACGGTCGCTCTCGCGCGGATGGTGTCGGAGGAGGGGCGGCGCGTCGTGCTGGTCGATCTCACCGCGTCCGGCTGCCCGACGGCCTTGATGGCGATGTCCGCAGACCTGCCGGGGATCACCAATCTGCTCGCCGACGAGATCGCCTTTGCGGATGCGCTGCATGCGGACCGTGGCTCGGACGCGCATATCATTCCGCGCGGCAATGCCGACCCCGCCGTCGCCATGCAGGCGATCGACCGCCTCCAGATCGTCATCGAGGCGCTGACGGATGCCTACGATCTCGTTCTGGTCGAATGTGCGGACGCGGACGCGGACGCGGTGTCGCGCCTCGCGCGCGCCCAGGATGTCGAGATCATCTTCTCCGTGCCTGCGGTTTCGGCCGAGGATATCGTCGAGATCATCACGGAATTTGCGGAAGCCGGCTACGACCACATCCATATCATGGATGCGCGGCTGGCCGACCAGCCCCTGCCGGAACCCGACCGCCGCGCCGCCTGAAGTCGTCAGTCCGCGTCGGTGTCTGCGGATACCGGCACGGCCTTGCCCTGATGCTTCTGGCGGAACCGCTGGACGGCGCAGTAGATCTGGCGGTTCGACTTGATGGCGCGCTTGGCGCGCACGATCAGCCTGTGGGCGCCGGCCGCAACGCGACCACGAAGGGTGAGCGGCAGGACGATATCGTATTGCGCGGTTTCGACCGTGCACCAGGAGCGCTTGTAGGGCTGGTCGCCGATCCCGAAATCGAACAGGCGGACGCCTTCGCCGCAGGCACGCTCGATGATCCTGTGGAACAGAAGTTCGCCTGGGCTCGCATCCGCGGCCAGCGTCTCGTCGATCGAGCCGAACTGGCAGACCATATGGTCGCCTTTGCGCGACACGCCGGCGATGGCCACGATGCGGCTGTCGGCTTCGCTGCGAAGACGCAGCGCGTGCAGCGCCAGCGGTCTGTTCTCCACCGTTCCATCGACCGCGATCGCCGCGCGCAGGAATGCCTGCGTCGGCGCGTCCCGGAAGACGTTCGGCAAACCCAGCGTCTCGAATCGCGCCGCCTTCTGCGCGAGGAACACGTCGAGAATGGCGCGGCGCTCGTCGAGGCTTTCGGCGATGATGTAGTCGTAGCCGCCATAGGTCTCCATGCGCCGCTCGGACACGCGGAATTTCTTGCGCCGGCGCTTGGCGTTGATCTGTGCGAGCGTGGCCGCGAAATCCGGCAGGAGCGGCAGCTGGTAGGAGGCGTTCTGGTTGCGGATGGAGGGCAGGGAGGCGAGCGCATGGGGCTGGCCCCGCCATTCCAGCGGGATCTTCTCCAGCGTGACGATGTCGGCGACATGGGCGAGCTTGGTGGCGAGTTCCTCAAGCACCAGATCCGCCAGTTTCTCCCGCGGCAGGCCGCCCAGATCCTCGGCAAAGAGGCCGGTATTGATGTTGCTGTGCGGTGCGCCGATGAAACGCGCGGTGCGGAACAGGCCGTTGCGCACAAGCTCGAGCGGCAGGATGAAGATGGTGCGGTCGCCAAGCCGGCCACGCAGCAGAAGCGGCCGCTCGACATGCGTTGCCACCCAGGCCGCGCACCAGTCGAAGCTCTGATGCAGGGAAACGGTGTTGGCCGCCTCCAGCGCCCGCCAGTCCGCTTCCAGCGCGGACATCAACACATGCACCGACACGGTCAGATCGCAGGACCGGCCGGTCGTCGCGTTGCTATCGACGGTGCTGCGCAGGCCGGCGAGCGGAACGTCGATCGAAAAAGCACTGATATGGGCATTCATCACAAAAGCGCCCTCCGTCTGAAACGCGTTGCAGGCATCTAGCCCGGAAAGCCTCTGACGTTTGCTTAAGCTTGCCCGCATTCGCGCGCCTTCGCCGCGATATCCCTTTATGGGGTTATCGACCCGTTAAAGGATCCCGCTTCGTTACATCCAGCCGGTGGACAGGGCACGCGCCCAGTCCGGGCGGCCATTCTGTTCGGCAAGACGGGCGGCCGAGGCGTGGTCGTAGGCGATGAGCCGGAAGGTCACATCGGTGCGGCCGTCCGCGTGTCTGTCGATGAGGGCATAGGAGGCGCGCGGCGTTCCGGTCTCGACCTTGTGCGCCACGGGCGCGTCGTCCTCATAGGCCGGGGAGCCGACGCTGCCGGGATTGAGCACGATCCGCCCGTCCGACAACGTGACGAGGCGGGGAATATGCGTGTGGCCGCAGAGAAGCACGGGGGCTTCGACACCGGCCGCGAGACGTTCGATGCGCGCCGCATCCGCACGGTGCACCACACCGTCCGAGGTCAGGTCCTCCAGCCAGTAGACGAGGTCGCTCTCCGGCGTGCCGTGGCAAAGAAAGAGCCCGTGGTCCTGCAGGTGCCGCGTCGGGGGTAGGCTTTGCAGCCAGGCGCGGTGGCGTCCGTCCAGCGCTGCATGAGTGAAGCGGTCGGTCGCGATCATCGCGTCGGGCGTGAGCGTCAGCAGGGCGCGGTCGTGATTGCCGCGGATCGAGACGATCTCGCGGGCCATCAGGAGATCGGCGGTGCGGGCCGGGTCGATCGGTCCGCTGAGGTGATCCCCGAGATTGACGATGTCGCGGATGCCCTGGCTGTCGATATCGGCCAGCACGGCTTCGAGCGCGGGGGCATTGCCGTGAATGTCGGCGATGACGGCGATCGTCATGGGCGCGGCTTTCCGGGCTTCTCCATCCACTTGATGATCAGCATGGCCGGAAGCACCCAGAGAAGACCGGTGAAAAAGAAGTAGAGAAGGTGCACCCACCAGGGCGATGCACCAAGCAGAAGCTCGGCAAAGGTGGTGGCGATGAGCGCGTAGGAAATGACGAGCACGATGATGAGGATCGTCCCGATCAGCTTGCGAAGGCGCACCGGCATTGTCTCAATCTCCTCCAGAAGCGTTCGCCGCGACCGCATGCCGCAAAGCCACTCCTTGTCATGCCTGCCCGACTGATGCAAATCAACGCCATACCGTCGGATATCTCTCGATGTCACCGACGACTGCCATCAAGGGCGAACGGAGCAGCGCGATGACCAGTGCCAACCCAATGGAAACGCCTATGACGACCGACGCGCGGCTGACGCGAAAGATCGACATCGCCCGGCGCAACCGTCGCCAGATTCGCATCTGGCTGGCCGTCGTCGTCTTCGCGCTCTTCGCGCTGGTCCTCGTCGGCGGCGCGACGCGGCTCACCGAATCGGGCCTCTCGATTACGGAATGGAAGCCGATCCACGGCGTCATCCCGCCGCTGTCGGAGGCAGAGTGGGAAGAGGAGTTCACGCTCTACAAGCAGATCCCGCAATATGCGCAGATGAACAGCGATATGACGGTCGAGGGGTTCAAGACCATCTTCTGGTGGGAATGGGCGCACCGGGCGCTGGCCCGCTCGATCGGCGTCATTTTCGCGTTGCCGCTTGCCTTTTTCTGGCTGACGGGGCGGATCGAGCGCCGGCTGAAGCTGCCGCTTCTCGGCATTCTCGCGCTCGGCGGCTTTCAGGGCTTCATCGGCTGGTGGATGGTCTCGTCCGGCCTCGTCAACCGCACGGATGTCAGCCAGTACCGGCTGGCGACCCATCTGATCATCGCCTGTTTGATCTTCTCGGCCTGTCTCTGGATCCTGCGGGGCCTGTCGCCGCACCGGGGCGATGCGCCGCCGACACGATATTCAATCCTCGTTGCCGCCGGCATCGCGCTGATGGCGCTGTTCCAGATCTATCTCGGCGCACTCGTGGCCGGTCTGGATGCGGGCCTCAGCTACAACACCTGGCCGCTGATGGACGGCGCGCTGATCCCCGGCGACCTCTTCATCCAGATCCCCGGCTGGCGCAATCTCTTCGAAAACCCGAAGACCGTCCAGTTCGTGCACCGCTGCGGCGCCTATGTCCTGCTGGCACTGGTCGTCAGCCACATGATCGCCAGCCTGCGCCTCGCACCGCACTCCACCCACGCCCGCGGCGCTGTCGTGCTCGCCTGTCTGGTCGTGGCGCAGGCATCGATCGGCATCATGACGCTGATCCTGCAGGTGCCGATCGTCTGGGGCGTCGCCCACCAGGCCGGCGCCCTCATCGTCCTCGGCTTCGCCATCGCCCATTGGCGCGGCTTCGTCGGGGAGTATCCGGTGGAGACGCGCGCGGTGCGGGACTGACGACATTCCCCGGGGGCGCATAATTCCTTGGTGCCCGCCGTACCGGTGAGTGTCTACCCGCGCTTGGGGGCCGGGCCCACCGGCGATGTTTTGATGTCCGGATCGAGATCGTTCCCGTCGTCCAGATCAGGCTTTGCCTGCGACATTCGGCCGTGACGGATCGCGATGATGTTCACGATGTCATCCTCGCGCGTGTAATCGAAGAGATCATCGCCGATCACAAGCGTCAAGCCGCCCGCGACCTGCAAGCCATGCGTCGCATTGCCTGCCTCCCCGAACGTTGCGAGAGTTTCTCTCGCCCGTTTGACAAGTCGGGAAAAGCCTCGCGCGGACGAAGGCTTGCGACGAAGGAGATAACTCGTCTCGTTATCCACCACACCTCAATTGCCTTGCAAGAAAATGTAAGACATTTCCAGGGAACTGCAAAGCTGCCGCAAGGTCAGACGCGGATCGGTGGTGCGAAATCGCCAACGCTTCCGGCGATAAATCTGTCAAGATCTGACCGCCGGCCCTCAGGCCGACAGCATCAGGTCCATATTCTGCACGGCCGCACCCGAGGCGCCCTTGCCGAGATTGTCGAGCAGGGCCACGAGGTTGACGTGCTCGCCGCCGGGCGTGCCGAAGACGAAGAGCTTCATGCGGTCGGTGCCGGCCAGTTCCACGGCATCCACACGCGCCAGGGCGGCGCTGGTTTCAAGCGGCACGACCTCGACGATCGACTGGCCCGCATAATGCGCAAAGAGCGCACCGTGAATGCTCTCCAGCGTCGCGCCGTTGCCGACGTCTTCGAGGAACAGCGGCACCTGCACGATCATCCCCTGCGGAAACTTGCCGACGGAGGGCGAAAACAGGGGCGTGCGTCCGAGCATGCCATGGGTCTTCATCTCGGCCACATGCTTGTGCTTGAGCGGCAGGCCGTAGAGGAAGCCGGGGGAGGTGATGGGATCGGGGTTCGACGGGTCCTCGATCTGGGCGATCATCTGCTTACCGCCGCCGGTATAGCCGGAGATGGCATTGACGCTGACCGGATAGCTTTCCGGCAGGATGCCCGCCTGCCGCAGCGGCCGCACGAGGCCGATGGCGCCGGTCGGGTAGCAGCCGGGATTGGCCACGAGCCGCGCGGCGCGGATCTTGTCGGCCTGGGCCGCGTCCATTTCCGCAAAGCCGTAGGCCCAGTCGGGTGCCACGCGATAGGCGGTGGATGTATCGATGATGCGGACGCTGTTGTTGCCGGCCAGCATGGCGACGGCCTCCTTGGAGGCATCGTCCGGAAGGCAGAGAATGGCGATATCGGCGCTGTTCAGGAGGTCTTCGCGCATTGCCGCATTGCGCCGCTCGGCCTCGGGGATCGACAGGAGTTCGACATCCTTGCGGTCGGCCATGCGGGCGCGGATCTGCAGCCCCGTTGTGCCGTGTTCGCCATCGATGAAGATCTTCGCCGTCATGTCTTTGTCCCGTCGGTTCAAGAGGTTGCGCGTGTGGTCCGATTCAGTCTGTCATGCTCTTGATTCAGTTTGATAACAACAGCCGGTCATCTTCATCGGCCGGCCGCAAGCCGCTCCGCGCGCAGGCCGAGCATATACATCGCGACGGTGGATGCGGCAATGGCGGTGATATCGGCATGGTCGTAGGCCGGTGCCACCTCGACCACGTCGGATCCGCGAATGTCGAGCGGCGCGAGCTTGCGCAGGATCGACAGGAGCTTCGCGCTCGACAGCCCGCCGGAGACCGGCGTGCCGGTGCCCGGCGCAAACGCCGGGTCGAGGCAGTCGATATCGACCGTGAGATAGGCCGCGGCACCCTGGGTGTGAGCCAGGATGTCGTTGGCGATGGTGGAGGCGGTCATCTCCTCCACCGCATCGCCATGGAGAATGCGGATGCCGAAATCCTCCGGCGCATGGGTGCGGATGCCGAGCTGGATCGAGCGCGCTGGATCGATCAGACCCTCGCGCACGGCACGCCCGACGAACGAGCCGTGATCGATCCGGCCTTCCGCGTCGGGCCACGTATCCTGATGCGCATCGAACTGGACGAGGGCGAGCGGCCCATGTTTGGCGGCGTGCGCCCGTAGCAGCGGCAGCGTGACGAAATGGTCGCCGCCCAGCGTCAGCAGATAGGGCACGGACGCGATGATCCGGGCCGCCTCCTGCGCGATCGTTGCCGGCGTCCGCTCGTGATATCCGTAATCGAGCAGGCAATCGCCAGCGTCGATCACCGCCATCTCGGCAAAGAGGTCGCGCTGGAACGGATATTGCGGATCGTTGTCGAAGATGGCCGACGCCCGCCGGATGGCCTGCGGCCCGAACCGCGCGCCCGGCCGGTTGGATGTCGCGGCATCGAACGGAATGCCCCACACGACCGCATCGACGCCGGTGAACGTCTTGCTATAGCGGCGGCGCATGAAGGACAGGATGCCCGCATGGGTCGGATCGCTGGCAGCGCTCAGCAGCGAGTCGGCGGTGATGGCGTGATCGATCGATTTGGCGGCCATGGAAACTCCGGAGGCAATGTCTGCGAGACGATATCCCATGACGGCCTTCCGCCGGAAGGGGTGTTGCCGTCTCTTGACGGAAGCCATCCGGCCCCAACGAAAAAGGCGGAGCCGAAGCCCCGCCTTTGACGATTCCAAAATGTCCGAAGCGATTAACGCTTGGAGAACTGGAACGAACGACGGGCCTTCGCCTTGCCGTACTTCTTACGCTCGACGACGCGGCTGTCGCGGGTCAGGAAGCCACCCTTCTTGAGCACGGCGCGCAGGCCCGGCTCGTAATAGGTGAGCGCCTTGGAGATGCCGTGACGAACAGCACCGGCCTGGCCGGAGAGACCGCCGCCGGCAACAGTGGCGTCGATGTCGAACTGGCCGTCACGAGCAGCTGCGAAGATCGGCTGGCGCAGAATCATCTGCAGAACCGGACGCGCGAAATACTCGGGATAGGCCTTGCCGTTGATGGTGATCTTGCCGGAGCCCGGCTTGACCCAGACGCGGGCGACGGCGTTCTTGCGCTTGCCGGTCGCGTAGGAGCGGCCCTGGGCGTCGATCTTCTTGACATGAACGGGAGCAGCGTTGCTGGCTTCCGCGACCGTGCCAAGTTCTTTCAGAGAGGAGAGGTCGGCCACGATCAGGCGCTCCTTACGTTCTTCGTGTTCAGCTTGGCGACGTCGAGGACGGTCGGCTGCTGCGCTTCATGCGGATGGTTCGTGCCTGCGTAGACGCGAAGGTTCTTCATCTGGCGACGGCCGAGGGGGCCGCGGGGAACCATGCGCTCGACAGCCTTCTCGAGAACGCGCTCCGGGAAGCGGCCTTCGATGATCTGGCGCGCGGTGCGCTCCTTGATGCCGCCGGGATAGCCGGTGTGCCAGTAGTACTTCTTGTCGGTGTACTTCTTGCCGGTGAGCACGGCCTTCTCGGCATTGATGACGATGACGTTGTCGCCGTCGTCGACATGCGGAGTGTAGGTGACCTTATGCTTGCCGCGCAGGATGTTGGCGATGATGGTCGCGACGCGACCCACAACGAGGCCTTCGGCGTCGATGAGGATCCACTTCTTCTCCACCTCTGCAGGCTTCTGAACGAAGGTTGACATGATGAAACTCTTTCGTTTGGGACCCGATACGTTGCCGCCGGGCGTTTTTTGTTGCTTGAATTGCGCGGTCCACCCCGAGGGGACGACCAGCAAAAACGAACGCGGACGTGACCGCCCGCGAACAGGGTGGCTTATAAGGTGAGGCCACTTCGCCCGTCAAGAGGTGCGGGCCGTCGCCCTTTCGAGTGTGACCAGCAATATCAATGGGTTAGCAATGTGGTGTTATGATACCACAAGAAATCCAGCCGATTTTCTGCGTTTGAACCCCGCGTGACCGGCCATTCGTGACCATCCGGCTTGAAAGCAGGCGCCCCGCGGCGTAGCTGGGGGTCCAGTTTTTGCCGTCGAACAGGAGCCGACATGGCCGATATCGTTTCCCTCCGTCGCCCCGAGCCCCGCGACCTCGTGCTGCGCGAACGCGAGGGCGGCGTGATGCGCCTGACGCTGAACCATCCGCCGCTCAATACGCTGTCGGGCGATGTCATCGAGGCGCTGCTGGCGGAGCTTGATGCGGCGGCTGCCGACACGTCGCTGCGCGTCGTCATCATCGCGGCGACCGGCGCGGTGTTCTCGGCGGGGCTCGATCTGGACGACCTCACCCGGCAGCGGGAAGAGGTGGATGCCGGCCGTGATGCGTTCGCGGCGACGTTTGCGCTTTCGGCACGACTGATGACGACGATCTCGGCGCTGCCACAACCCGTCATCGCCGAGATCGACGGGCTGGCGACGGCGGCTGGGTGCGAGCTTGTGGCGGCGTGCGATCTGGCGATCTGCACCGACACGGCGACGTTCTGCACGCCGGGCGTCAATATCGGCGTCGCGCCGATGGGCGCGGTCGTGGCGTTGGCGCGCGCGGCGAGCCGCAAGCAGGCCATGGAAATGCTGCTGACCGGCGAGACGATCGACGCCTCCACGGCCAAGGATTTCGGCCTCGTGAACCGCATCGTGCCGAAGCAATATCTGCGGCAGGTGGTGGACAAATATGCCGCCGTCATCGCCTCGAAGTCGCAGGATGCGCAGCGCGGCGTGAAGGCCGCCTTCGACCGGCAGGCGGCGACGTCGCGCGCAGCGGCCTATGCCGAGGCCGTAGGCGCGGAAGCCGAAAGTGCGCAGACGGCGGATGCTGTCGAGGGAATGGCGGCGTTTCTGGCAAACCGCACGCCTGTCTGGCCGAAGGCATAGCGGCCGTCAGGCGAGCTTCAGGAGCAGCGCACCCAGCGCAATCAGGCAGGCGGCTGCGATGCGGAAGGGGCTGATGCGCTCCTTCAGCACGGTGACGGAGATGACGATCGCGAAAAGGATCGAGGTCTCGCGCAGGGCAGCCACCGTTGCGACCGGTGCCTTGGTCATGGCCCACAGCGCGATGCCGTAGGAACCGATGGAGCCGGCGCCGCCGACGAGCCCGCGCCATCCGTTGTGGCGGATGTGACGCAGCACGGGAGCCGTGCCCCGCCGGGAGATCGCCCAGCCAAAGAGCAGCACGGGCGGCAGGAGCGCCATCCACAGCGTGTAGGAGATGGCATTGCCGGAGATGCGCGCGCCGATGCCGTCGACATAGGTATAGGCGGCGATGAAGACCGCGTTGACCAGCGCGAGCACGATGGCCCGCGTGCCGCTGCGGCGCGCTTCGAAGGCGAGCGTGAAGATGCCGGCGGAAATGGCGAGGATGCCGAGGGAGGCGCCCTGGGTCAGCTTTTCCCCGACGATCATGCTGCTGGTCGCGGCGATCAGCAGCGGCGCGCCGCCGCGCATCAGGGGGTAGACGAGCCCGATATCGCCAGCGGAGTAGGCGGCGGCCACGAGGTGGAAGTAGCCGAACTGCAGCACGGCCGAGGCGAGCAGAAACGGCACCGCCCGCCCATCCGGCAGCGGCATGAAGGGCAGGAACGGCAGGGCGATGACGGCGGCACCGAGCGCGATCATCGCCGCATCCAGCGACTTGTCCGTCCCGGCCTTCACCATCGCATTCCACCCGGCATGCAGCAGGGCGCCGAAAAGAACGAAGAGAAGAACGTCGAGCGGCACGGAACACCGGAGAGCAAAGCGGGCGAAAGCGCCCCTCCGTTGTCGCAAGGCCGGCGCGGGACCGCAAGCTCGCACAGCTGCCGGCATGACGGTTTTATGACGGGAATGCCGTTTTCCACGGATCCGGACCGGGCTTTCCGGCGGAATGAGATATTTTCTCGGGAACAGTGCGGATCGCTCTCACCTTTTCCATTGGAAAGAGCGAGAATGCGCGCCAGAAAGAGACGCAGGAGGCACCATGAATCACGATCAGTACCCGGACATCTACATCAAGGACATTCTGCGCTCGACGCGGACGATCGCGCTGGTCGGCGCGTCCGTCAATCCGGAACGCCCGAGCTACCGGGTCATGGGTTTCCTGCTGCGCAAGGGCTACATCGTCCACCCCGTCAATCCGGGCCTTGCCGGAACCCAGCTTCAGGGCCGCACCGTCTATGGACGACTGTCCGATATCCACGAGCCGATCGACATGATCGACATCTTCCGCGCCGCGGACGCCCTGCCGGCTCTGGTGGACGAAATCCTGACCCTCGATCCCCTGCCGAAGGTGATCTGGGGCCAACTCTCCGTCCGCGACGATGCGGCGGCAGCGAAGGCCGAGGCGCGCGGTATCAAGGTGGTAATGGATCGCTGCCCGGCGATCGAGTATCCGCGGCTCGTTGGCTGATCAGGCTTTGCCTGTCGTGGGCGGTGAACGGCCCGATCGGTATCGATTCGAACACCGGACCGTCGACGATGAGCGGACGTCAATCTATCCACCGGAAAGGCCTCACCAGGTTACGCGTGTTGCTGCATTTAGAAAAATGAAATGTCGTTGTGGCAATCTGGAGGACGTGTAAGGCCGGTCTGCAGATAGAATACGTGCCGTTTGTACATACGGGTATTTTTCAGCAGAGTCGTTTCGTCGGCCAATGTGGAAAGTGACACCGTGTTTACGCAGCAGCAACTGATGTCCATTCTTTCCTCCCTTCCGGACCCCGCCTTCATCCTGACGCGTAGCGGCAGGTATGCAGCTATATTCGGGGGAAAGGATCTCCGGCATTATCATGACGGCAGCGGTCTTGTCGGACGCAGCATTTTTGATGTGCTGAAAGAGGATAAGGCACAGTGGTTTGCGGGCGAAATCGAAAAGGCATTGGAGAGCGGCGTACTCCATATCGTCGAATATGAACTCAGCGGCATCGACGTCAACGGAGCCGGCGACGGCCCTAGCCATTCCATCTGGTTCCAAGGACGTGTTCAGGCGCTCGATTTTCAGGTGGAAGGCGAGGCTGCCGTCGTCTGGGTGGCGACCAACATCACGGACAAGAACGAGGTTCAACAAGAGCTGCGCCAACTCAGCGAGACGGACGCCCTTACAGGGCTCTACAATCGGCGGAAGCTTATCGAGACTCTGGATCAACGGCTTGCGATCTTCAAACGGGAAAACTCGCAAACGTCGGTACTCGTTTTCGATCTCGACAATTTCAAACGGCTGAATGACGAGATGGGACATCAGGCAGGCGATGCCGCCTTGGTTGAGATAGCCCGCCTGTGCCGACAGCATCTGCGTCAGAGCGATGTGATCGCCCGTTTCGGTGGCGACGAATTCGTGATTGTCATGCCCGGTACGCATCGCCGCGATGCGCTGGAAATTTCGGAGCGATTGCGCGTGCATGTTCCGATTGTTCTCAGGGAGAATTTGCGCTGCGACGCGACAATCAGCGGCGGCGTCAGCGAGTTCAGTGGGCCGGATTGCTTTTCCAGCGACATCCTCAGACGCGCTGACGAGGGGTTGTATCTATCGAAACGAGCGGGTCGCAACCGGGTCTCGGCTCTGTAGCTGCCGGTCGGCGCAACCATTCGCTGAAAAGGTTGGGAGATGCGGCGCGAATCTCCGCGTAGGGTCGGATCCTGACCCCGCGGACCGTGACATGAAACGTCGCCCGTAGCAGCCGCGCCGATAAAAGCACACGCCGTTCGCCTCTTCCAGTCTGACGTCCGGTCTGGGATAGTGTGCCGAACGAAAAACGTCGAGGCCGGGAACGCGGCGCAGGTCGCGAATCCGCCGCCACGACGCACCATCGGGCGCTGCCACGGCGCGCTCGCCACAGGGAGGACGAGAGATGACGAACGCACCGGGGTTCAACACGCTGGCCGTACACGCCGGTGCGCAGCCCGATCCGACGACGGGCGCGCGCACCACGCCGATCTACCAGACGACCAGCTTCGTCTTCGACGATGCGGATCATGCCGCGTCGCTGTTCGGGCTCCAATCCTTCGGCAACATCTACACGCGCATCATGAACCCGACGCAGGCCGTGCTGGAGGAGCGCGTCGCGGCGCTGGAGGGCGGGACGGCGGCGCTGGCGGTGGCCTCGGGCCATGCCGCGCAGCTGATCGCGTTTCATACGCTGATGTCGCCAGGCGACAATTTCATTGCCGCGCGCAGGCTTTACGGCGGTTCCATCAACCAGTTCGGACAGGCCTTCAAATCCTTTGACTGGCAGGTGCGATGGGCCGATACGGCGGCTCCCGAGAGCTTCGAGGCCGAGATCGACGGGCGGACGAAGGCGATCTTCATCGAGAGCCTGGCCAATCCCGGCGGCACCTTCGTCGATATCGAAGCCATCGCCGAGATCGCCCATCGCAACGGCCTGCCGCTGATCGTCGACAACACGATGGCGACGCCCTATCTCGTGCGGCCGATCGAGCACGGTGCCGATATCGTCGTGCACTCGCTGACGAAATTCATGGGCGGCCATGGCAATTCTATGGGCGGTATTCTGGTGGATGGCGGTACCTTCGACTGGTCGGCTTCGGGAAAATATCCGGCCCTGTCGGAGCCGCGGCCGGACTATAACGGCATGGTGCTGCACACGACCTTCGGCAACATCGCCTTCGCGATTGCAGCCCGCGTGCTTGGCCTGCGCGATCTCGGGCCCGCGATCTCCCCGTTCAACGCCTTCCTGCTCCTGACCGGCATCGAGACGCTGCCGCTGCGCATGCAGCGCCATTGCGACAATGCGCTGGTCGTCGCGCGCTACCTCCGCCAGCACGACAAGGTGGCCTGGGTGAATTATGCCGGTCTTGAGAGCGACCCGAACCACGCGCTGCAGCAGCGCTATGCACCGCGCGGGGCAGGCGCCGTCTTCACCTTCGGCCTCAAGGGTGGCTATGCCGCCGGCAAGGCCTTCGTGGAAGGCGTCTCGATGCTCTCCCATCTCGCCAATATCGGCGACACCCGCTCGCTCGTCATCCACCCGGCCTCAACCACGCACAGCCAGCTGAACGACGAGCAGCTGGTGTCGGCTGGCGCGGGCCCCGAGGTCGTGCGCCTGTCGATCGGCATCGAGGATGCTGCCGATATCGTCGCCGATCTCGAACAATCGCTGGCAAAGGTCTGACGCCGATGACCGTTTCGCTCACCTTCGACATCTCCGGCATCCAGCCGGATATCGGCGCCCCGGCCGAGGATCGCCTGATCTCCGGCGACCCGGAATTCCGCACCTGGAACATCGAGGAAGCCCCGGGCGGCCTCTACGCCGGCATCTGGGAAGCAACGCCCGGCAAATGGCGGATCGTCTACGAGGAGTGGGAATACTTCCACATCCTCTCCGGCCACTCCATCGTCACGAGCGACGACGGCGAGACCTTCGACCTGAAGACCGGAAACAGCCTCATCCTCAGGCCCGGCTTCAAGGGGACCTGGGAAGTATTTGAAACGACTCGCAAGGATTACGTGATCCGGGTTTGAGAAGCGTCATCCCCACGTCAGATCCAGCCGCTCCAGCCCGTGGAAGTGATAGCTGTCCTTGAAGACCGGCGTCCCGGCAAGGCGCAGCGTCGGCAGTCGTTCGAAGAGGATCGGCAGGGACAGCTTGAGTTCCAGCCGGGCGAGCGGCGCGCCGATGCAGAAATGGATGCCGGCGCCGAAGGAGAGGTGGGGGCCTTCGTTGCGGTCCGGGCGAAAGGTCGAGGGATCGCTGAACCGGCGCGGATCGACGTTGGCGCCAGCCAGCATGAGGCCGATGCGGTCGCCCTTCTTCAGGGTGATTCCCTCTTCGAGCGCGATATCGGACAGGGCATGGCGCTGGAAGATGTGGAGAGGGGCTGCGTAGCGCATGCACTCCTCCACCGTCCGCTCCGTGGCGGTGTCGTCGGCAAACAGGGTGGTAGGGTCGGCACCGGTCTGCAGGATCGTGGCGACGGCATTGCCGAGCTGGTGCACGGTTGCCTCGTGGCCGGCATTCAGCAGGAGAACGGCGGTCGAGACCAGCTCGTCGTCCGTCAGCCGCTCGCCGTCCTTCTCGGAGGTGATCATATGGGTCAGGAGGTCGTCGGCGGGATTGTCGCGCTTCCAGGCGATGATGCCGCGGAGATAGGCGTCGAAGTCCGCCGAGGCGCGGTTGGCATCGTGCTCGGTCTCCTCCGAAGGGTTGAAGACGTACATCTTCACCATGCGGTGTGACCAGTCGAGCAGGCTCGGCGCCATGTCGAGCGGCACGCCGAGCATGCGGGCGATGACGGTGACGGGCACGATCTCGGCATAGGTTTTGAGAAGCTCGACGCGCCCATCCGCTTCGAACCCGTCGATCAGCCGGTGGCAAAGCGCGGCGATTTCCGGTCGCAGCGCTTCCACATGCCGCGAGACGAAGGCGCGGTTGACGAGCGTGCGCAGGCGCGTGTGCGCCGGCGGCTCCAGCTCCAGCAGCGAATGATGCTCCAGCCGGTCGAAATCGGCCAGATGCGGCTTCGGATCGGGCAGGCCGAGTTCCGCGCGCGTCGCCACATGCAGGATCTGGCGGCCGAAGCGGCGGTCGCGCAACAGCGCATTCACCTGATCATAGCCTGTGAAGAACCATTGTCCGGGCTCTTCCCAGTAGAAGGCAGGGCAGGCGGCGTGGAGCGCCGCATAGGTCGGCAGCGGATCGCGGTAAAAGGCGGGATTGCGAATGTCGAGCCGCACGCGGCGTGTGGCGGCGTCGATCATGGCGGGGGACGGGGCGGAGAGCGTGGCAGTCGGCATGGCATGTCCAGTCTGGGCGGGACCGCGGAATGTTTGCGGCCGGGATGCGGTAGAGAAGACCGTGATCGGACGATCGGGCTGCGGCGCCGAGCGCGCAACCCGATCGTCCGGCCGTCGGTGCATGCGACAGAAGGCGGTCGGCAGCGCTGGCTTGTCAAGATCGGCCTTGCCGCTGGTACGGTCCTGTTCTCTTTCGGGCGGCGCGCTGCGTCGTCGGGCGCCTCCGTCAGGCGTCGGCGACATTTGGGTTGCTGCTCGCTGCGCGCCGCGAGCGCCTTGTCTTGCGGCGCCTGCTCGCTATCTCCAGACCACGGAGACGACCAGTCCGACACGAAGCATCCAAGAGCCAAGGTGAGCCCCGCCATGTCGCAAAAGCCAGCCAAGCCCGCCCGATTCCTGAATGCCGGTAAAACGGCCGGTGGATTGCTGGCGGCTCTGCGGGCCCGGCGCGTGGCTCTGCCGGGCCGCGAGGCCACGGCCGGTGCGCGGGGCGATACGGTGGTCGCGTCCTACAACATTCACAAATGCGTGGGCACCGACAAGCGCTTCGACCCCGGCCGCATCATGGACGTGATCTGCGAGATCGATGCCGACATCATCGCGCTGCAGGAGGCCGATCAGCGTTTCGGCGAACGGGCAGGGCTGCTGGATCTCGAGCGGCTGCATCGCGATTGTCACCTCCTGTCGGTGCCGATCGCCGCGTTTTCGCCGAAGGGGCATGGCTGGCACGGAAACCTTTTGCTGGTGCGCGAAGGGGCCGTCGCCAAGGTCAGCCAGATGAAGCTGCCGGGCGTCGAGCCGCGCGGCGCGCTGATGGTGGATCTCGACCTGAAGCACGGGCCGCTGCGCATCATCGCCGCGCATTTCGGCCTTCTGCGCCATTCGCGCAGCCAGCAGGCGCGTGCCATTCTCGCCGCCATCGAGGAGGCTGAGCAGCGGCCGACGCTGCTGATCGGCGATCTGAACGAATGGCGAATTGGCAAGCGCTCGGCTCTGTCGCTGCTCAGCCCCGTCTTCGACCATTCGATTTCGGCCGTTCCGAGCTTCCCCTCGCGCTATCCGCTGCTGGCGCTCGACCGGGTGATGGGCAGCCCCCACACGCTGGTGACGCATGTGGAGGTGCACAACTCGGCCCTCTCGCGCGTCGCGTCCGACCACCTGCCGCTGAAGGCGCATATCGATCTGCAGGCGGCCTTGTCGACCCGGAGGGACCTCGGCGAGGGGGCCATACCCCGGGCCGAGACGATTTTGACGGACACGACGCTGCAGGCGCGATAGCACCCGTGACGAATCCGACTGCCAGACCCACCCGGAGGCCCGCGTCCGCTCGATGAAATGGCTGATCATCTCCCTTGCGATCCTGGCGGTGCTGGCGGCGCTCGGCACCATCTATGTCTATGGCCGCTTCGGCCGGCATCTCTACGGCCAGCCGGCAAAGGCGATCGAGCCTGTCGCGGGGCAGACGGAGATCGACCGGGAAAGCGTGCCGCTGCTGGCCGAGAAGGACGGACAGAGCGCGGTCACGCTCGTCTCCGACAATATGGACGCCTTCTCCGTCCGCGCCATCTCGGCCCGCAAGGCCGGGCGCAGCCTCGATCTGCAATATTACTACTGGCGCCGCGACCTGACCGGGCGGCTTCTGGCCGGCGAGGTGCTGGCGGCGGCCGACCGCGGCGTCAAGGTGCGCCTCCTGCTGGACGACATCAATGCCGGGCTGCACGACCGTTTCTGCCTGGCGCTCGACGCGCATGAGAACATTCAGGTCCGGCTGTTCAACCCGAGCCGCGCCCGCAACGACCGCTTCCGCCGCGGGCTCGAAATGATGCTGCGGCCGCTGCGGGCGACGCGGCGCATGCACAACAAGACCTGGATCGCCGATGGCCGAGTCGTCATCGCCGGCGGACGCAATATCGGCGATGCCTATTTCGACGCGGCCGAGCAGGCCAATTTCCGCGACCTCGACATGTGGATGCTCGGCCCCATCGCCCGCGAGGCGGCCAGTGTTTTCGACGACTACTGGAACAGCTCCATGGTGCTGCCGATCGGCTCGCTGCGCACCCCGCACCGCCACTATCTGCCGCGCCTGCGCCGCAAGCTCGCCCGGCTCGCACGCGGCAAGGGCGGCCGGCATTATCTCGGCCATGTGGAGCAGGCAGAAGCCGAGCCCGGGCTCTTTCACGGCCGCGGCGAGCTGCGGTTCACCGGCGACATCACCATCAAGGCCGATCCGCCGGAAAAGGCGCATCTGGAGCGCCGCCAGAACTGGCTGATGCAGGAGTTGCTGCCGCACATCACCGCGGCGGGGCAGAGCGTGAAGATCATCTCGCCCTATTTCATCCCCGGCGCCGACGGCGTGAAGGAGCTGTGCGGACTGGTGGCGAGGGGCGTCGATGTGGCGATCCTCACCAATTCTCTCGCCGCGACCGACGTCGCCGCGGTGCACGGCGCCTATGCCAACTATCGCCGCAAGCTCGTGGCGGGCGGCGTCGCGCTCTACGAGCTGAAGGCGGTGCAGGAGGCCACCGAGACGCAGCGCATCTCGCTCTTCGGATCGCGCGGGGCGAGCCTGCACACCAAAGCCTTCACCATCGACGGGAAGGGCGCCTTCGTCGGCTCCATGAATTTCGATCCGCGCTCGGCCTCGCTCAACACCGAGATGGGCGTGCTTTTCACCTGCCCGTCGCTGGTGGCCGACGTCGATGCGATCTTCGCGCTCGAGACCCATCCGGGCACGAGCTTCCGTCTGTCGCTCGAGGACGGCAAACTCTGCTGGAACGACGAGGCGCAACATTGCTCGCGCATGCTGGACCGTGAGCCGGATGCCGGTTTCTGGCGCCGGGTGACGGCCGCCATCATCGGCTACCTCCCCATCGAATCCCAGCTCTGACGCCACTTTCCGGCAAGCGGCTCTCGTTAACGTTATAGATGGCAGCCGACTTGAAGTGCCTACCTCTGACACTCTATGTAAAGGGGCAGAGATATTCGAATGATTCCGATACGCGAAGTGCTCGCGCATTCCTGAGACGAAGGGCTGACATGACAAATCCCGTTGATACCGCTATGGCGCTCGTGCCGATGGTCGTCGAGCAGACCAACCGTGGCGAACGCTCCTACGACATCTTTTCGCGCCTCCTGAAGGAGCGCATCATCTTCCTCACCGGCCCTGTGGAAGATCATATGGCGACGCTGGTCTGCGCCCAGCTCCTCTTCCTCGAGGCTGAAAACCCGAAGAAGGAAATTGCGATCTACATCAATTCGCCGGGCGGCGTCGTCACGGCCGGCATGGCCATCTACGATACGATGCAGTTCATCAAGCCGGCCGTCTCGACGCTCTGCGTCGGCCAGGCCGCCTCCATGGGCTCGCTGCTTCTGGCCGCCGGCCACAAGGACATGCGCTTCTCCACGCCGAACGCCCGCATCATGGTGCACCAGCCCTCCGGCGGGTTCCAGGGTCAGGCATCCGACATCGAGCGTCATGCCCGCGACATCCTGAAAATGAAGCGCCGCCTGAACGAGGTTTACGTCAAGCATTGCGGACGGACCTATGAAGAGGTTGAACAGACGCTTGATCGTGACCACTTTATGACCTCTGATGAGGCGCTCGCCTGGGGCGTGATCGACAAGGTCATCACCTCGCGCGAAGCCATGGAATCGGCCATCGAAAGTTGAGCATGGCTTTTGTGTCGCGAATGATGCATTTGTGACACAATTGTAACTTCCAAGGGTCTTTATCCCTGGACCAAAGCCGTTACTATCAACCGTTAATGCTATGTTGAGTTCTGGCAATCTAGCATCCGGTTTTCGATGGGAGATAAGTTGCCGCCGGCGCGCGCGAAAGCGCGTCCGGTTCGTACTCCCGGAAGCAAAGCACATTGACGCCGAACGGCGCGCCAGTCTGCGGAGCGGTTTGAGTGGTTCGTTGCGTCCCGCAGGGGACGCGCGGCGTGCTGGAAGGAAAGTGAAATGAGCAAAGTCAGCGGCAGCAGCGGCGGTGACTCCAAGAATACCCTCTATTGTTCCTTCTGCGGCAAGAGCCAGCACGAAGTCCGGAAGCTGATTGCCGGACCGACCGTCTTCATCTGCGATGAATGCGTCGAACTGTGCATGGATATCATCCGCGAGGAGAACAAGACCTCGATGGTGAAGTCCCGCGATGGCGTTCCCACGCCGCAGGAAATCATCAAGGTTCTCGACGAATACGTGATCGGCCAGCAGCAGGCCAAGCGCATCCTGTCTGTCGCCGTCCACAACCATTACAAGCGCCTGGCGCATTCGGCCAAGGGCAGCGACATCGAGCTGGCCAAGTCGAACATCATGCTCGTCGGCCCGACCGGCTGCGGCAAGACCTATCTCGCCCAGACGCTGGCCCGCATCATCGACGTGCCCTTCACCATGGCCGATGCGACGACGCTCACCGAAGCCGGTTATGTCGGCGAGGACGTCGAGAACATCATCCTGAAGCTGCTTCAGTCGGCCGACTACAATGTCGAACGCGCCCAGCGCGGCATCGTCTACATCGACGAAGTCGACAAGATCTCGCGCAAGTCCGACAATCCCTCGATCACCCGGGACGTCTCGGGCGAGGGCGTGCAGCAGGCGCTTCTGAAGATCATGGAAGGCACGGTAGCCTCCGTTCCGCCGCAGGGCGGACGCAAGCATCCTCAGCAGGAATTCCTGCAGGTGGACACGACCAACATCCTGTTCATCTGCGGCGGCGCCTTCGCCGGCCTCGACAAGATCATCTCCGCCCGCGGCGAGAAGACGTCGATCGGCTTCGGTGCCTCGGTCAAGTCTCCCGAAGACCGCCGGGTCGGCGAAGTCCTGCGCGAGCTGGAGCCGGAAGACCTGGTCAAGTTCGGCCTCATTCCCGAATTCATCGGTCGTCTGCCCGTTCTGGCGACGCTTGAGGACCTCGACGAATATGCGCTGATCCAGATCCTGTCGGAGCCGAAGAACGCCCTGATCAAGCAGTATCAGCGCCTGTTCGAGATGGAAGACGTGGAACTGACGTTCCACGAGGATGCGCTGCGCGAAATCGCCAAGCGCGCCATCATCCGCAAGACCGGCGCCCGCGGCCTTCGCTCGATCATGGAGAAGATCCTGCTCGACACGATGTTCGAACTGCCGACGCTGGAAGGCGTCCGCGAAGTCGTCATCTCCGACGAAGTCGTCAAGGGCTCCGCCCGCCCGCTCTACATCTACTCGGAGCGCACGGACGAGAAGGCCAACGTTTCGGCGTGATGTGCGTTTTGTGAATGAAGGAAGGGCTCGCAGCGATGCGGGCCTTTTTTCGTTGGAGGAAACATGTGGGCTGGGACTTGAGGCTATGGTGGGCAAGATGACGTTCAAGCCCCCATCTCAACTGCTGGTATTGGCAACAGGCCGGCCAAACTGTCAAAATCGTTGAGCATGTCTACCCCCTCATTCCTCCATTGCTAAATCATCGCGGCAGCGCGATGATATGACGGTTTCGTGTCTTGGGGACGGTGGTTCGAATCATGAGGCTTGAGGTTGCGCGGCAAGGCCCGCAACAGTCACGTAGCCTCTACTGTGCGATACGCTTCGATGGCCGTCGGGTCAGGCGGTCGGAGGGTTGAAAACGGGTCTCGCAACCTCCACTTCTGACAGTGAAGAAAGTGATGACCGGAAGCACCCTTGACGTGCTTCGGGTAACGCTCCCGGAAACGGGACGGAAAGGAAATGACATGACGAACAAAACGTCTCCGGCAGCCGAGAGCGGGACCTTCCCAGTCCTTCCCCTGCGTGACATCGTGGTGTTCCCCCATATGATCGTGCCCCTCTTCGTGGGTCGCGAAAAGTCGATCCGGGCCCTGGAAGAGGTCATGGGCACCGACAAGCAGATCATGCTTGCAACCCAGATCAACGCAGGCGACGACGATCCGGAGCCCTCCGCGATCTACCAGATCGGCACCATCGCCAACGTGCTGCAGCTGCTGAAGCTGCCCGATGGCACCGTCAAGGTGCTGGTCGAAGGCCGCTCGCGCGCGGAAATCGACGGCTATACCCGCCGCGAGGAATTCTACGAGGCGATGGCGCATCCGCTGGCGGAGCCCGCCGAAGACCCTGTCGAGATCGAGGCGCTGTCGCGCTCCGTCGTCTCCGAGTTCGAGAGCTACGTGAAGCTCAACAAGAAGATTTCGCCCGAGGTCGTCGGTGCCGCCAGCCAGATCGAGGACTACTCGAAGCTGGCCGATACGGTCGCCTCGCATCTCTCCATCAAGATCGTTGAAAAGCAGGAAATGCTGGAGACGACGAGCGTGAAGGGGCGTCTGGAAAAGGCGCTCGGCTTTATGGAAGGCGAGATCTCGGTTCTTCAGGTCGAGAAGCGGATCCGCTCGCGCGTCAAGCGCCAGATGGAGAAAACCCAGCGCGAATACTATCTGAACGAACAGATGAAGGCGATCCAGAAGGAGCTCGGCGACGGCGAGGAAGGCCGCGACGAGATGGCCGAACTGGAAGACAAGATCAATAAGGCCAAGCTCTCCAAGGAAGCGCGGGAGAAAGCCGACGCCGAGATGAAGAAGCTGCGCCAGATGAGCCCGATGTCGGCGGAAGCCACCGTCGTGCGCAACTATCTGGACTGGCTGACGGGCATTCCGTGGAACAAGAAGTCGAAGGTCAAGACCGACCTCAATGCCGCCGAAAAGGTGCTTGAGCTCGATCACTTCGGCCTCGACAAGGTCAAGGAACGCATCGTCGAATATCTTGCCGTGCAGGCGCGTTCGCAGAAGATCAAGGGTCCGATCCTGTGCCTCGTCGGTCCTCCGGGCGTCGGCAAGACCTCGCTCGCCCGCTCGATCGCCAAGGCCACCGGCCGCGAATACATCCGCATGGCGCTCGGCGGCGTGCGCGATGAGGCCGAGATCCGCGGTCATCGCCGCACCTATATCGGCTCGATGCCCGGCAAGGTCATCCAGTCGATGAAGAAGGCGAAGAAGTCCAACCCGCTCTTCCTGCTCGACGAAATCGACAAGATGGGCCAGGATTTCCGCGGCGATCCGTCGTCGGCCCTGCTCGAGGTGCTCGATCCGGAACAGAACGCAACGTTCATGGACCACTATCTGGAGGTCGAGTACGACCTTTCGAATGTGATGTTCATCACCACGGCAAACACGCTGAACATTCCGGCGCCCCTGATGGACCGCATGGAAGTGATCCGCATCGCCGGCTACACGGAAGAAGAGAAGCTGGAGATCGCCAAGCGGCACCTCCTGCCGAAGGCCATCGCCGACCACGCCCTGAAGCCCGCCGAATTCTCGGTGACGGATGGCGCGTTGATGGCGGTGATCCAGACCTACACCCGCGAGGCGGGCGTGCGCTCCTTCGAGCGCGAGCTGATGAAGCTCGCCCGCAAGGCGGTGACCGAAATCCTCAAGGGCAAGGCCACCAGCATCCAGGTGACGGCCGAGAACATCCATGACTATCTGGGCGTTCCGCGCTTCCGCCATGGCGAAGCCGAGCGCACCGATCAGGTAGGCGTGGTCACGGGTCTGGCCTGGACCGAGGTCGGCGGCGAACTGCTGACGATCGAAGGCGTGATGATGCCCGGCAAGGGCCGCATGACGGTGACGGGCAACCTGAAGGACGTGATGAAGGAATCGATCTCGGCGGCGGCCTCCTATGTCCGCTCGCGCGCCATCGACTTCGGCATCGAGCCGCCGCGTTTCGACACGAGCGACATCCACGTCCACGTTCCCGAAGGGGCGACCCCGAAGGACGGCCCGTCTGCCGGCGTCGCGATGGCAACCGCCATCGTGTCGATCATGACGGGCATTCCGGTCGACAAGAACGTGGCCATGACGGGTGAAATCACCCTGCGCGGCCGGGTTCTGCCCATCGGCGGCCTGAAGGAAAAGCTGCTCGCGGCGCTGCGCGGCGGCATCAAGAAGGTCCTCATTCCGGAGGAAAACGCCAAGGATCTGGCGGAGATTCCGGACAATGTGAAGAACAACATGGAGATCATCCCGGTGTCGATGATCGGTGACGTTCTGAAGCACGCTCTGGTCCGTATGCCGGAAGCCATCGAATGGGATCCGGCAAAGCATGTCGCGCCGGTCAAGGTCGCGGCCGATACGGACGAAACCACGACGGGCTTCGCCCACTGACGACGCATTCCGGGGAGGTCGCAACGCGGCTTTCCCGGAGACGCTGAGACGGGCGGCGTGACTGATTCTCCGGCGGGATGAAGGTGCCCTCGCACCGTTATTCATCGCTTAAACAGTGGAAGACCGGCCTCTGCGCCGGTCTTTTTTCGTAAAATGCACCGCAAAGCCTTGCATTTCCGGGCATTCGGCGCGATTGGGTTGCCAAGGCGACCGCTGCGACGATGGCGCGGCCGCCCGAAAACAAGTCGTTTCGGACCAAGTTGAAAGGGTGGAAACATGAACAAGAATGAGCTCGTATCGGCTGTTGCCGAAAAGGCCGGCATCACGAACAAAGAGGCAGCTGCGTCTGTCGAAGCACTGTTCGACGTGATCCAGGGTGAACTGAAGAACGGCGGCGACGTTCGCCTCGTCGGCTTCGGCAACTTCACCGTGAGCCGCCGCGAAGCCTCCAAGGGCCGCAACCCCTCCACCGGTGCGGAAGTCGATATCCCTGCACGCAACGTTCCGAAGTTTGCGGCCGGCAAGGGCCTCAAGGACGCCGTGAACTCCTAAGGCAGTTCCGGGCGGAGCGGTGCGCGTCCGCCTCGGAATCCTGCTTTTTTGCAAGGTTCACGGCCGAGCGCCGCGCATCCCTGAAAGCGGATGCCGACTGGCTGCTCGATCATCATAAAGCGCTGCGGCGCAAGAGGAGACGGCCCATGCCGCGCTCCTTACCTTCAGGCCCGGGTTTTCCCGGGCCTTTTTCGTCCCTGTCATTCCTCTGTCATGCGGGCGCTTCACAAATCCCGGGATTGTGCTGCGCGCAACGATGCAAGCGGCACGCGGCGCGAACCGCCGTCTGAACGCCGAGGGGATGTCTCATGAAAACCGTATCCGTCACCGCCGCACTCGCGGCCCTGCTTGCGACCTCGGTTGCCGGAACTGCCTCCGCCGAGCCCGTCTTCAACCGCATCTCGTCCTTCGCCGTCGCGGACAATCTGCCGGCCGTAACCGACCGCAAGACCGTGACCTCGGCCGAAATCGTGACCGCGACGGACGACGGCAAGACGCTGATCTATTCCGACAGCCCGCTGAAGGCGATCGGCTTCATCGACATCACGGATGCCGCGGCGCCCAAGGCCGGTGGCATCGTCGCCTTCGATGGTGAGCCGACCTCGGTGACGGTTGCCGGCACCAGGGCGCTGGTTGCCGTCAACACAAGCCCCGACCGCGCCAATCCGTCGGGCATGCTCGCCGCCGTCGATATCGCCGGCCGTAAGGTCACGTCGAGCTGCGAACTCGGCGGCCAGCCCGATTCGGTCGCGGTCAACAAGGATCGGACGCTCGCCGCCGTCGCCATCGAGAACGAGCGCGACGAGAAGGTCAACGACGGCGCGCTGCCGCAGATGCCGGCCGGCGACCTCGTCATCGTGAAGCTGAACGACGGCACGCCGGATTGCGCCACGATCCGCCACGTGTCGCTCACCGGTCTTGCCGCTGTCGGCGGCGACGATCCCGAGCCGGAATTCGTGTCCTTCAACGGCCGCGACCAGATCGCGCTGACGCTGCAGGAAAACAACCATATCGTCATTCTCGATGGTCGCACGGGTGCGATCGTCTCGCATTTCTCGGCCGGCACGGTGGATCTCGACAAGATCGACACCAAGCGCGACGGCAAGCTCTCCTTTACCGGATCGCTCAAGGGCGTGGCCCGGGAGCCGGATGCCGTGAAGTGGCTCGACGACGACAGGCTGGTGGTGGCGAACGAGGGCGACTGGAAGGGCGGCTCGCGCAGCTTCACCATCTTCGACACCAGTGGCAAGGTGCTCTATGAGGCCGGTGCCAGCTTCGAGCATGCGGCCGCGGCCATCGGGCACTATCCCGAGAAGCGCTCCGCCGCCAAAGGTATCGAGCCGGAGGGTCTGGAGGCCGCGACATTCGGCGAGGATCGGCTGTTCTTCGTACTGGCCGAGCGCGCCTCGCTCGTGGGCGTCTACAAGGATACCGGTGCCGAGCCCGAACTGCTGCAGCTTCTGCCCTCGGGCATCTCGCCGGAAGGCGGCGTCGCCATTCCCGGCCGCAACCTGCTGGTGACCGCCAACGAGGCCGATCTGGTCGAGGACGGCGCCGCGCGGTCGCATGTGATGATCTACGAGCGCAAGGAGGGCAAGCCGGCCTATCCGCAGATCCGCTCCGTGGAGGAGGACGGCGTGCCGATCGGTTTCGGCGCCCTGTCGGGTCTGTCGGCCGTCCCGGGCGAGCCCGGCAAGCTATATGCGGTCAACGACTCGGTCTACGGTGCCGAGCCGCGCATCTTCACCATCGACACGACCAGGAGCCCGGCCGAGATCACCGACGCCCTGACGATCACCCGCGACGGCGCTCCGGCGCAGAAGCTCGACATCGAGGGCATCGTTGCGACAGGCGACGGCTTCTGGCTCGCCTCCGAAGGCAATTCCGACAAGCTGGTGCCGCATGCGCTCTATCAGGTGAACGCGAAAGGCCAGATCAAGAAGGAGATCGCTTTGCCGGAAGCCCTGCGGGCGGGCGAGACCCGCTTCGGCTTCGAGGGCATTACGGTGACGGGCGAGGGCGACGACACGACGCTGTGGATGGCCGTGCAGCGCGAATGGAAGGACGACGAGAAGGGCTTCGTCAAGCTCGTCTCCTACAAGCCCAAGTCCGAGGAATGGGGCGCCGTGCGCTATCCGCTGGACAAGAAGGGCGAGGGCTGGGTCGGCTTGTCCGAGATCACCATTCACGGCGATTATGCCTATGTCATCGAGCGCGACAACCTCGTCGGCCAGGCGGCGAAGCTGAAGAAGATCTATCGCGTGGCGCTGGCCGCGCTGAAGCCCGCCGAGCTCGGCGGCCCGCTGCCGGTCGTCGCCAAGGAGGAGTTCCGCGATCTGCTGCCCGACCTGAAGACGCTGAACGGCTATGTTCTCGACAAGGTCGAAGGTTTCGCGGTCGATGAGACCGGCACCGGCTTCGTCGTCACCGACAATGACGGCGTGGACGACAGCTCGGGTGAAACCATGTTCTGGAGCATCGGCAAGATCGACGCGATGTAGCGAAAGGTCGCCTCGGAAATGCCGGGGTCTGCGAGGCCGGGCCTGCGTTCAGCAGGTCCGGCGTTGCGGTGACGGTCCCCGGATGCGCGGCGGGTGAGATCGGGTCTCGGCTGGTTGCCCTCAGGCCTCTGCCGCCGTCGCCGGCGGGATGGCCTCGTCCTGTTCGCGCCGCTCGCGAATCTCGTCGGTGCGACGGACGAGCTTGCTGACGATCTCGTGCAGCTGGTCGAGCTGCTCGTCGTCGAGTGCCGAGAAGATTTCCTCGATCAGCTGCTTGCGCGGATGTTCGGCCGCCTCGAGCGCAATCCGCCCGACATCGGTGATCGACACGATCTTCGCGCGCCGATCCTCCGGATCCGGCTGGCGGACCACCAGCTTGTCGCGTTCCAGCCCGTCGATCGCTTCCGTCACGGTGCGCGGCGCAAAGTTCAGCGCGCAGGCGATATCCGTCGAGCGGCAGGGACCGAGCTTGTTCAGGAAGAACAGAAATTTGCTGCGGGCCAGCGAAACGCCTTCTTCCGTCATCGACTGATTGATGAGCCGGTGAACGCGGTGATACAGCTCGAACAGCTTGTCGGAGACGTCGAAGGTCGTTTTCATAGATTGGAGATGGACGTTATGAGGGCCCATGTCAAATGCCTTCACGGGGATGTCAGGAGCGGTCGCCCGAAACCCGGCGGCGGTGTCCGACGCGCCACAGAGGTGACGACGAGGCGCACTCTCCGGCTCGAGCTTTGACGGTGCCCCGAGCGCTCGTGGCGCAGGGGCCGGTGGAAAGACGCGGCCGCGCAAGCCGAAACGATTGACCTTTCCGCACCGCCGGGCCCATGGTCGGGCATGGCTTTCCGCTTCGTTCACACCGCAGATCTTCACCTCGATTCTCCGCTGCGCAGTCTCGCCCTTCGCAATGGCGAGCTGGCCGAGCATGTCCGTGGCGCGACGCGGGCCGCGTTGACGGCCATCGTCGATCTCTGCATCGCGGAGGCGGCCGATGCGCTCCTGATCGCAGGCGATCTCTATGATGGCTCGCAGACCTCGATGAACACGGCCCTGTTCCTCATGGCCGAGATGCGCCGGCTGGAGGCGGCCGGGGTGCGCGTTTTCGTCATTCGTGGCAATCACGACAACCAGTCCGCCATCCGCCGCGAGCTGACCTTTCCCGACAATGTGCATGTCTTTTCCAACCGCACCAAATCGGTGAAGGCCGCGACGCTGCCGGACGGGCGGGCCGTCTATATCCACGGCATCGGCTTCGATCAGCCGCATGCTCCGGACAGCCTGCTGCCGTCCTTTCCCGGCCCGCAGGCAGACAGTGTCAACATCGGCATGCTGCACACGAGCCTTGCCGGGGCGCCGGGACACGATCTCTACGCGCCCTGCAGCGTGGCGGAGCTGGCCGCGCACGGTTTCGACTACTGGGCGCTCGGGCATGTGCATCATCGCCTCGTGCACAGCGAGACGCCGCTGATCGTCATGCCGGGCATGCCGCAGGGCCGCGATATCAACGAGGCGGGCGCGAAAAGCGTGACGCTGGTGACGGTCGAGGCCGGCGGTGCGATCCGCCATGATGAGCGACGCATCGGCGGCGCCGTCTTCGAGCGGGCGACGATCGATCTCACCGGGATCGCGGAGTGGCGTGAGCTTCTGGCCCGCATCGATGACGATCTCGCGCGCCGCGTGGCGGCAGCCGCTGCCGAGCACCTCATCCTTCGCCTTCACCTGACGGGCGCGACACCGCTCGCCTTCCGCCTGAAACGCGACCCCGCCTTCCTGATGGACGAGGTGACGGGCCTCGCCAACGCCGTGCCGGGCTGCTGGGTGGAGAAGATCGAGATCGACTGTCATGCGCCGGAGATGGCTGCCGCAGCGGATGCGGGTCTCGATCCCGCCGCCGAGCTGTCGGCGCTGATCCATGGCGACGTGCTTGCCTCCCACGGGTTCCGCCAGCAGGCGGCCGATCTCATGGCCGAACTTCTCGGCCAGCTACCCCGCGAGCTGCGGGAGACTTTCGGAACGGACGAGACGACGGTCGAGGTGCTTCTGGCCGGGATCGCGCGCGACGGCAGCGACGAGGTGCTGGCGCATGTGCGGGCCGGCGAGGGCGGTCACTGATGCGTCTTTCCGCCCTCGATCTCGTCCGCTACGGCAAGTTCACCGGCAAGCTGCTGGATTTCGGCCCCGCGCAACCGGGCAAACCCGACCTGCATCTGATCTACGGCCCGAACGAGGCCGGCAAGTCTACGCTGTTTTCGGCTGTGCTCGACCTGTTCTTCGGCATCGAGGGCCGCAGCACCTACAACTTCCTGCATCCGTACCCGGCCATGCGCATCGGCGCGACGGTGGAGACGGGCGGTCGCAGCCAGTCCCTGTTCCGCGTCAAGCGCCAGCAGAACACGCTGATCGACGCCAACGATCAGCCGCTGCCGGAAGGGCTGCTCGCCAACGCTTTCGGCACGGTGGACCGCGCAACCTATCAGCTGATGTTCTCGCTCGACGACGACAGCATCGAGAAGGGTGGGGAGAGCATTCTTCGCAGCGAAGGCGAGCTGGGGTCCCTGTTGTTTTCCGCGAGCTCCGGCCTGCCGGATCTGACCGGCGTCATGGCCGACCTCAAGGGACGCACGGACGCCTTCTATCGCCCGCAGGCGCGCAAGCACCGGCTGGCGGAACTGAAAGCCGAGCTGGATGCGCTGAAGGACGAGCGTGCGGCCATCGATGTCAGCCAGCGCGAATATACGGCGCTCCGCAAAACGCGGGATCTGGCAACGGAGCGGCACGCGGCGGCGCTTGCGGCCCGCGCCGGGCTCCGCGTTCAATGGGACGGCGTGCAGGCGAAGCTCGACGGCCTGCCGCTTCTCCTGCGGCTGCGGGCCCTGCGCGGCGAGCTGGCCACGCTCAGCGACCTGCCGGACCCGCCCGCCGTCTGGCACCAGATGCTGCCGGACCTGATGCGGGCGGAGACCGAGATCGGCACGCGCCTGACGCAGGTCGCAGCCGACATCGCCCGCCGCACGCAGGAGCGCGACCTGCTTGCGCGCGACAAGGCCGCGCTCGCCCTGCGCGGCGACCTCCTCCATCTGGAAAGCTCGGGGCTGGAAGCCCGCTACCGCACGGCAGCGCAGGACATGCCGTCCCGCACGCAGGAGCGAGCAGCGGTTTCCGCCGATCTGGCCGCGCGGCTGCTGCAACTCGGCCGAACGACAGACGAGGACCCCGCGGCGCTGCTCATTCCGGCCGCGACCATCGGCAAGCTCAGGGCGCTTGCCGAGACGCATGCGCGCCTCACCGAACGCCAGGATGCGGCCCGGCGGGAACGCGCATCGGCAGAGGCCGCCCACCGCGAGGCGCTGCAACGGGCCGAGGCGGTCGGCGACAACGCGGTCCCGCAGGTTTCCGCGACGCCGACGACGGGCGACCCGCAGGCGCTGTCCGACCTGCTGCGCGCTTTGCGGCGCGAGGATTTTCCGCTGCGGCAGAAGGCGGCGCGCGAGGAGTTGGCGCGGCTGGAGGATCTCCTGGCCGACCAGCTGGCAGCCCTGCCGGGCCGGCACGATGCCGACAGCCTGGCGCTTGCGCCCGTGCCGGTAGAAGGCGATCTGGCCGACTGGTCGTTCAAGACCGAGACCTCGAGCGAGCGCCTGCGTCGGCTCGACGAGCGCCGTGCGGAGATCGCCCTGCAGCGGGCCACCGCACAGGCCGAGCGCGACACGCTGCTGGCGCAGGCGGAGTTTGCCGATGACGATCGGGTTGCCGCGCTGCGCCGCGCGCGCGATGCGGCCTGGCGGGCGCATCGCGACACGCTGACCCCGGACACGGCCGACCATTTCGCAAACGCGCTCGACAGGGACGACAGGGCCAGCGCCTTGCGCCTGACCCAGACCGAGCATATTGCCCGCAGCCGCGCGCTGGCGGTGACGATCGCCGACCTCGATGCACGCCAGGCCGCGCACGACCAGCAGCGGAACGAGCTGCTCGCGGAACGCAGCACGCTCGATGCCGCCATTGCGGCGGCAGCGGCAGCCTGTGGTCTCCCGGCCGACCTGTCGCTGCCGCGGCTGGAAGACTGGTTGCAACGCCGGTTGACGGCGCTGGAAACACGCGCCGCCTTGCGCGCCATGCGCCAGAAGCGCGCGCAGGCGGATACCGACGAGGAGCGGGCGATGACCCGGCTGGCCGCGGCGTTCGGGACCGCGCTGCCACAGGATTTCGAGACGGCGCTGGCCTTCGGCGAGCGCGTGCTCGCGGCGGCGCAGGCCGAGGCCGCCGAGGGGCGCACGCTGCGGGAAAACCTGAAGCGGACGGAAGCGGCGCTTGCATCGCGGCGTGGCGACGCGGATGCGGCGGAGACGGCGATGGCGACATGGGCGGATGGCTGGGGCGAGTGCCTCGCCGGTCTCTGGCTGGCGCCCGAAGGCGCGTTGCCGGGCCCGGCCGAAGTGATGCCGACGCTGGCGGTGTTGGCCGAGATCGAGCGTCTGGTGCAGCGCCGCAGCGATTTCGACCATCGTATTCAGGCCATGGGCCGGGACCAGACCGCGTTCGCGACCGTCATCGCCAGCTGTTGCAAGGTGCTGGAGCTGCCGGCCGGCGACGATCCGCTCGCGGTTTTCACCATGCTGCAGCAGCGTGTCGCAAGCGCCGAGCAGGTGGAGGCGCTGTTCGATCGTCTGTCGCAGGAGCTCGATGAGCGCGAGCGCGAGGCGCTGTCACTGGCCGAAGCCCAGGAGCGGCACGAGGCCGGCAAGCGCGACATGCTCGCCTTCTTCGGCTGCACAGACCTTGCCGATGTCGCCGTCCACCTCGAAACCGCCAAGACCCGGACACGGCTGCGGGAGCGCATTGCGGAAACCGAGGCCGATCTGGCCGCACGTTTGCGCGTCGGCACGGCGGAGGAGGCCGAGATGGTGCTCGTCGCGCTGGATGAGGAGGGCCTGCGCCGCGACGCCGCCGAGCTGGCTGCGCGCCACGACGCGGCCGACCGGATGGTGCAGGACCGCCATGCCGAACTGCGCGATGCGGAGCGCGGGCTGGAAAAAGCCGCGGGCGACGACGCGGCCGCCCATATCGAGGAACGCCGGCGCACGGTGCTCGCCGATATCGAGGAGCAGGCGCTCGCCTATCTCCGGCTGCGGTCCGGCCTGCTGGCCGCCGATATGGCGTTGCGCCTGTATCGCGAGCGGCATCGCAGCGCGATGATGCAGCGGGCCTCCGCCGCCTTCGCCACCATCAGCGGCGGGGAATATGAAGGCCTTTCGACCGAGATGGAGAAGGGGGCGGAGTTCCTGCTGGTCCGCTCGGCTTCGGGCGCGACCAAGCTTGCCAAGGATCTGTCGAAAGGCACGCGCTTTCAGCTCTACCTCGCGCTCCGCATGGCCGGCTTCCACGAGATCAGTGCCCAACGGGAGGCCTTGCCCTTCATCGCCGACGACATCATGGAAACCTTCGACGACGCCCGCGCCTTCCACGCCTTCCGCCTGATGGCGGATATGGCGGGGGTCGGCCAGGTCATTTACCTAACCCATCACGAACACCTCTGCGACATCGCCCGCAGAGCCTGCCCGGATGTCGTGCTGCACCGGCTTTGAGGCTCTGCAGACTCCGGCGGCACCGCCCGTCCTGCTGCGGACTTGCAGGCGGGCGCCATCAGGCCCTATAGGGGTGCACCGTGCCGGCTTTCATCACGATGACGGCCGCAGAAACTCTTCGCGCCGCGACGCCGGCGACGAGGGGCAGACGGCAAGGGAAAGCCGGAGCGCATGTGCGTGGCGGGCTTTTCGCATTCGAGCGTGGCCCGTCGGGCCGGAGGCAGCGATGAACAATTTCCATGTCGGCCAGAAGGTCGTCTGCATCGACGACAAGTTCAAGAACGTCTCGATCGACCAGCTGATCCGCAAAGGCGAGATCTACACGATCCGTTGGGTCGGCCCGTACAGCCATTATATCGACGGCGAGTTCATTGGCGTGAAGCTGGAGGAAATCCACCGCGGCAATGATGATGGCCCGGAAGGGTACGGCGCTGCCGACATGCCCTACCGTGCGACGCGCTTCCGCCCGCTGCTCAAGGATCGCCTGTCGACGTTGAAGAACCTTCTAGCCCCCACGCCGAAGGGCGAAACGCCCTATGCACCGCCGGCACCCGAAGAGCCGAAGCGCGCCGCACCGAAGCGGGAAAAGGAAAAGGTCGATATCTGAGGCGGGAGCGGTCCGCGCTTCGCGCCGGGCCGCTTGTCACATTTACCAAAGAGGCTTTGGCCGTCTTTGGCGGTCTGCCAAATGGCGCGTGTCTTAGCGATCGCTCCTGCGGCGATGGCTGTCCTGCAGGAGATCCTGCAGCGCGGCCTCGCTGATCATGCCGCACTGGAAGACGTGGATCCTGCGCGCCGCTGCTACGTCGCCCGTTTCGGCGCCGGCGGTGCAATGGTCCTCGAAGACGCGCTCCAGCGCGTGGCCGCCGCGAGGCGCATGCCGAGTGTCCGGGCGTCTGTCGGTCTTAAGACCGAAATCCCTTGTGGGCATGAAGATCTCCCCGGGTTTGACTGGCATGTGATTGTACAGGACGGATGGGAACTGGCGACTCCGAGATCTGACCTATCAATCATCATAGACGAGCTGAATTTTTCAAAGCGTCCTGAAAAATACTACGCCTGACAGGATACTACGCCCGGCCAATGACGCGGAAATGACCGTTTCGTGACATTCAGGCGTGCCGGCAACCGCGCGTGCGAAAGCGCGGATCGGAGGCGTCCGCGAGCAGATGCCATTCATTGCCGACATCGAACGGCTTTTGCAGAAACAGGCGCCAGACGTCGGAGCCTCAGATTTTCGCGACGCTGGCGCTGCTCGAAAGCGCGAAGGATCATAACACTTGGCGTGATGCGGAACATCCCGTCGATCCGGGTGTTGAGGGTCACGCAGGCGCACGTGATGTGCCCATGCGCTCGGGAGGATGGACATCATGAGCAGCAATGTCGAACCAAGGACGTTCGGGCATGGAACGATGGAGGGCAGCAAGGACGTCGATGCGTGCCAAGCCGCGCTGAACGAGGCCTTTGAAGCGATCACGGCGAGTGGCGAGGTGAGCGTGGGCTCTGCCGCCGGCGCCGAACTCCCGCCAGAACTCCAGGAACTGATCAAGCAGGCGGAGTCCTCCGGCTGGAACCGCGATGTGGCGGAGGAGGCGATCCGCCAGTTGGCGCGTGAACGGCTTGGTGCCAGCGGCGCGTCCTTCGACTGACGATGCATACGACAGGAGACGACCATGCTGAAATCCCTGATGACCGAAATTTTCGGCGTTGGCCCGCATCCGGAAGAAACATCCGGGAACCTGCATGATCTGCAGTGGGAGAAACGCGTGATCGTGATCTTCTCCGACCCCGCCGGCCTCAAATCCGATGCTCAGCTTGGTGCCTTGCGGGCGGACAAGGACGCGCTTCGCCAGCGTGACCTTGCAATCTTCACGGTCGATGGCAACGAGGTGCACCCCGCCTTCGGCTCGGACGTCGTGCCCCAGGCCCATACGTTGCGCAAGGAACTGGGCTGCGCACCCGGCGCCTTTGCCCTCGTGCTGGTCGGCAAGGATGGCCACGTGAAGAGCCGTTACGACGACGTGGTCGATCCCGATGTGCTTTTCGCCGAGATCGACAGCATGCCGATGCGGCAGGCCGAAATTCACCGATAGGCCCGCGAACCGGCTGGCAGATCCATACCGAAAGGAGACATCATGTCCAACGTGCCCGATCCCACTCCGACGCCGGTCCCCGGCAATCCGCCGATCCCGACACCCATGCCGCCGATCACCGAACCGGAACCGGACCGTCTGCCCGACGAAACGCCGAATCCCAATCCCGACGAGAACGACGCACCGCCGCTCTCCGTATAAGCGCCCGCGATAGGCACTTGCCCACAGCTTGTGTGTCCTGACATGCGCGGGACGAGGAACGATCTTAAAAAATGCGACAGCAACCACCGGCTGTCGCATTTTTCTGTTTGGTGAAGGCGCAGAACCGACAATGCGCCCTTGCAATGGCGACAGATTACCGTTGACGTAAGGTGCGAGCGCATCTCTGGACATGCATATTTGCCTTGGAGCGGAGCGGGACTATAAGAAAGACATCTCTCATACAACGGAATCCTGCAACCGTCAGAACGGTAACTCAAAGATTTCACTTGCTTCGTTCATGTGGATCGATCGTTGGATCAGGGTTGCCTTTGCGAGATTTTTCGCCTCTGTTGACGCTTTAGCGCTACCGCAATGGCGCAAACAGGCAAGGAGATCAACGATGACCGCACCCCTGACTGCTGTGACACGAAACCTGCGCCGCGCCGCCCTCATCGGCTCGCTGCTGCTTTGCGCCAGCCCCGCGCTGGCCGAGGCCGTGCTGAACCGTGGCAATGCCGGCGAACCGCAGACGCTCGATCAGGCCCATACGTCGATCAATATCGAAGCCTTCATTCTCAAGGATCTCTACGAGGGCCTGACGATCCACGACGCCAAGGGCGAGATCGTGCCGGGCGCGGCCGAAAGCTGGACCGTTTCGGAGGACGGCAAGGTCTATACCTTCAAGCTGCGCGAAAACGGCAAGTGGTCGGACGGATCACCGGTGACAGCGGAGGACTTCGTCTTCTCGCTGAAGCGCATCGAGGATCCTAAGACGGCGGCCGGCTATGCCAACATTCTCTACCCGATCAAGAATGCCGAAAAGATCAACAAAAGCGGCGCGTCCCTCGACGAGTTGGGCGTAAAGGCGGTCGACGCGAAGACGCTGGAGATCACGCTCGAACGGCCGACACCCTATTTCCTCGAGCTCCTTGCCCACCAGACGGCGCTGCCGGTTTCCAAGGCGAGCTTCGAGAAGAACGGCACGGAATTCGTCAAGCCGGGCATCATGGTGTCGAACGGCGGGTTCAAGCTGACCGAGCACGTCGCCAACGATCACCTGACGCTGAGCAAGAACGAGCAGCACTGGGACGCCGCCAACATCAAGCTCGACAAGGTGGTCTTCTATCCGCTCGAGGATCAGGCCGCGGCCGTACGCCGCTACGAGGCGGGCGAGCTGCATGTGAACTACAATTTTTCCGCCGACCAGATCGCGCGGCTGAAGGCGCAGGTGGGTAACGAGGTGCATATCTCGCCGGCGCTCGCGACCTATTACTACGTGTTCGACACGCGCACCGCGCCGATGGACGACGTCCGCGTGCGCCGCGCGCTCTCCATGGGCATCGATCGCGACTTCCTCGCCAAGGAAATCTACAGCGGCTCGCAGCAGCCGGCCTATGCCTTCGTTCCCCCGGGTCTGCCGGACTATGGCACGCCGTCCGCGGCCGATTTCGCCACCAAGAGCCAGCTCGACCGTGAGGACGACGCCTTGGCGCTTCTGAAGGAGGCCGGATACGGCGAGGGTGGCAAGCCGCTCGAGATCGAGATCCGCTACAACACCAACCCCAATCACGAGCGGGTCGCGACGGCCGTCGCAGATATGTGGAAGACGGCGTTCAACGCCAAGGTGACCATGGTCAATCTCGACGTTTCCTCGCACTACGCCTACCTGCAAGAAGGCGGCAAATTCTCCGTCGCCCGCGCCGGATGGACGGCGGACTACGGCGATCCGGAAAACTTCCTCGCCATGAACACGACCAGCAACGTCACCTTCAACTATGCCAAGTGGAGCAATGCCGACTACGACGCGCTCATGGCAAAGTCGAACGACGAGACGGACCTCGCAGCCCGCGCAAAGCTGCTGCACGAAGCCGAGACGATCCTGATGAAGGAGCAGCCGGTGGCGCCGCTGCTCTACCAGAACGAGCTGTGGCTGGTGTCCAAGAAGGTCAAGGGCTGGATCGACAACGCCAACAACGAGCATCCGAGCCGCTTCCTGAGCCTCGCCGAGTAAGCGTTGCAGGTCCTGGGAGTCGGTCGCCCTCGTGACGCCGGCTCCCAGTCCGCGGAATGACGATGGCCAGGCCATGAGACGCCCTGCATCGGGCGTCTACCCGTTTGCCCGCCACCGACGGTTACGGATATGGCAGCCATCGCAAGACCGTTGGCCTCATCGTTCCCCGCAAAATCCATCGTGCCTCCCGCCCTCCCATGGAGACGGCCATGTTATCCTTCGTTCTTCGCCGCCTGGCGAGCGCCGTGCCGACCCTGTTCATCGTCGTCACGATCTCGTTCTTCCTGATGCGGTTTGCCCCCGGCGGTCCGTTCAATCTCGAACGCCCGCTCTCGCCCCAGACCATGGCCAATATCAACAAGGCCTATGGGCTGGATCTGCCGCTGTGGCAGCAATATCTGCGCTATCTGGGCAACGTCGTGCGCGGCGATTTCGGCCCGAGTTACATCTATCGCGACAATACGGTCGATCAGCTGATCGGCATGGGGCTGCCCTATTCGATCGAGCTCGGCCTTTGGGCACTGGGCGTGGCGCTGGTGGGTGGCGTTGCCGCAGGCACCTTCGCCGCCCTGCGGCAGAACAGCTTTCTCGACGTCGCCATCATGACCCTGTCGACGGTGGGTGTCACGGTGCCGAACTTCGTCGTCGGCCCCGTGCTGACGCTGGTCTTCGCCGTCACCCTGTCCTGGCTGCCGGCGGGTGGCTGGGGCGATGGCTCGCTGCGGTTTCTGATCCTGCCGATGGTCGCGCTCGCGCTTCCCCAGCTGGCGGTCTTCGCGCGTCTGACGCGTGGCGCGATGATCGAGGCGCTGCACACCGACCATATCCGCACCGCTCGCGCCTACGGCCTGCCGGCGCGAACGGTGGTGGTGACGCATGCCATGCGGGCCGCCATGCTGCCGGTCGTCTCCTACCTTGCGCCCTGCGCCGCAGCCCTTCTCACGGGATCGGCCGTCATCGAAACGCTCTTCACCATCCCCGGTGTCGGCCGATTCTTCGTGCTTGGCGCCATCAATCGCGATTACACGCTGGTCATGGGCACGGTGGTGCTGATCGCGGTCTTCGTCATCGTCTTCAACCTTGTGGTCGATATTCTCTACGGCCTGCTCGATCCGAGGGTTCGCCATGAGTGATCTTGCCCAAATGCCGGCGGTTCTGCCGGAAGCGGCCAGCCGCAGCCTGTTCCAGCTTGCCGCAACGCGCTTTCGGCGCAACCGCGCGGCCATGGCCGGCAGCGTCGTGCTGATCCTGGTCGCCCTGTTCTCGTTTCTCGGGCCGCTGTTCATCAGCCACAGCTACGATCAGGTCTTTCCCTCCTATGTCTCGGTGCCGCCGAGCCTCGAGCCGCGACCCGGTGCCGACAGCCTAGAGGGCGCGATCTCGTCGGCAGCGGCGCGGGCCCGTGTCACGCTTCAGGCCTTCGAGGTCGAGGGGCAGACCTTCACCGCAACCTTGACCTCCGACGCGGCGATCGATCCCCGCACGATCCGCTATATCGACCGCGCCAACGAATTCGACGAGACCAAGGTCACGGAAACGCGGGATGACGGCCGGACGATCGTGGTCGAGGGGCGCGTGTCGCGCGAGTACTTCCTGTTCGGCACGGATTCGAACGGTCGCGACCTCGTCGCGCGGGTCATGCTGGGCGGCCAGATTTCGCTGGCCGTCGGCCTGCTTGCCAGCCTCGTCTCGCTCGGCATCGGCGTCCTCTACGGCGCGACGTCGGGCTATCTCGGCGGCCGGGTCGACAACGTCATGATGCGGTTCGTCGAGATCCTCTATTCGCTGCCCTTCGTGTTTCTGGTCGTCGTGCTCGTGGTCTTCTTCGGCCGCTCCTTCATTCTCATCTTCCTCGTCATCGGCGCGGTGGAATGGCTGGATATGGCGCGAATCGTGCGTGGCCAGACGCTGGCGCTGAAGCGCCGGGAATTCGTGGCCGCCGCCCAGGCGCTGGGGCTGACGGACTGGCAGATCATCCGCCGCCACGTCGTGCCCAATACCATCGGCCCGGTCGTCGTCTTCGTCACCGTCGTCGTTCCCAAGGTCATCCTGCTGGAAAGCTTCCTCTCCTTCCTCGGCCTCGGCGTGCAGGCACCACTGACGAGCTGGGGTGCGCTGATCTCGGAAGGGGCGAACAACATCCAGTCGGCGCCCTGGCTGCTCATCTTCCCTGCCATCTTCTTCGTCCTCACGCTGTTCTCGCTGAATTTCGTGGGAGACGGGTTGCGCGATGCACTCGATCCGAGGGACCGCTGACATGCCGGAACCAAAAGACATCATTCTCGACGTTCGCGATCTCAAGGTGACATTCGATACGCCGGACGGGCCGGTCGAGGCGGTCAAGGGCATCGATCTCGACGTGCGTGCCGGCGAAACGCTCGCCGTCGTCGGTGAGAGCGGCTCCGGCAAGAGCCAGACGATGATGGGCATCATGGGGCTGCTGGCGGCGAACGGCCGCGTGACGGGCAGGGCGGCCTATCGCGGCCAGGACCTGATCGGCTTGCCGGTCAAGGCGCTGAACGCGGTGCGGGGTGCGAAGATCACGATGATCTTCCAGGAGCCGATGAGTTCGCTCGATCCGCTCTACACCATCGGCCGCCAGATTTCCGAGCCGATCGTGCACCACCGCGGCGGCAGCTTCCGGCAGGCGCGGGCGCGCGTGCTCGAACTCCTGGATCTTGTTGGTATTCCCGACCCCAAGCGGCGCATCGACAGCTACCCGCACGAACTCTCCGGTGGCCAGCGCCAGCGCGCCATGATCGCCATGGCGCTCGCCAACGATCCCGACATCCTGATCGCCGACGAGCCGACGACCGCTCTCGACGTGACGATCCAGGCGCAGATCCTCGATCTTCTCCAGTCGCTCCAGACGCGATTCGGGATGGCCGTCGTTCTCATCACCCATGATCTCGGCGTTGTGCGCCACGTCGCCGACCGTGTGGTGGTGATGCGGCGGGGCGAGGTGGTGGAGCAGGGGCTGACGAGCGACATCTTCGAACGCCCGCAGGCCGACTACACGAAGATGCTGCTGGATGCCGAGCCGCGCGGCGAGAAGCCGCCGGTCCCGACGTCCGCCCCGATTCTGCTCGACGGACAGCGCGTCTCCGTCGATTACGCGACGGGTGGCGGCCTCTTCTCCAAACGCTCCGGCACCTTCCGCGCGGTAGACAAGGTGAGCATCCGGCTGCGGGAAGGGCAGACCATCGGCGTCGTCGGCGAATCGGGGTCGGGAAAGTCGACGCTCGGGCGGGCGCTGCTGCAGCTCGTGCCCGCCACCGGCATCATCCGCTTCGACGGGCAGGATATTTCCGGCTTCGACAGGAAGGCGATGCGCCCGCTCCGGCGGGAGATGCAGCTGGTCTTTCAGGACCCGTTCGGCTCGCTCTCGCCCCGCCAGACGGTGGGCGAGATCATCACCGAAGGTCTCTATGTCCACGAGCCGACGCTCACGCGTGCCGATCGCGACAAGCGCGCCATCGCGGCGCTGAAGGAGGTCGGTCTTGATCCCCAGGCGCGCAACCGCTATCCGCACGAGTTCTCCGGCGGCCAGCGACAGCGTATCGCCATCGCGCGGGCGATGATTCTCAAACCTCGCCTCGTCATCCTCGACGAGCCGACGTCGGCGCTCGATCGCTCGGTGCAGGGGCAGGTCATCGACCTCCTGCGCCGCCTGCAGGATGCCCATGGGCTCTCCTACGTCTTCATCAGCCACGACCTCGCCGTCATCAAGGCCATGGCCGATTACGTCATCGTCATGAAGGACGGACAGATCGTGGAAGAGGGCGACACCGAGACGCTGTTTGCGGCCCCGCGCCAAGCCTATACGCAAACCCTGCTCAGCGCCGCCTATACGGCCGCGTAACGCGACAAGACCGGCGCGCAGACGCGCGTCGGTCTTGTCCCATCGGAGACGGGCAGGGCGCGCAGCATACGCGTTCGAAACCGATACGCGGGTGAAGCGTATGTCGCGATGCTAAACGGGGATGAATTCGAGGCGGAGAGAAAATGGTGGGCGATGACGGACTCGAACCGCCGACATCCTCGGTGTAAACGAGGCGCTCTACCAACTGAGCTAATCGCCCGCCGTGTTGGTGGGCGTGATGTATTCGGAACTGCTGGAAACCGCAAGGCCGCAGCGTCGGTTTTTCGAACTTTTTTGCCGGCTTGGTCGTGACGGCCGTATTCTCAGGGATTCCCGGGATTTTCATCCGGTCGAAACGCTCGTTTTCGCGTCACTAGGCAGGTCACAATGGAGAGAGACGGGTCCTGTGGAAAAGCAGCATCTTTTTCTAAGGCGCGGAAAACGGGACGTTTTTCGCCGCCACCCCCTGATTTGCAAGGGTTTGGAGAGCGGCGGAGAGGCCTGTGCCTTGAGGTGGGCGACAAGAAATTTCAGTTTGTCATGATTTTGTATTTGAACGCGCTTGACACTCCCCGAAACCCCCCGTAAACAGCCGCTCATCGAACGGCGCAACGCCGAACGGTCACGGAAGACGGACTGAAAAGAACGGTTTTCCAAACAATGCGCGGGTGTAGCTCAGTTGGTTAGAGTGCCGGCCTGTCACGCCGGAGGTCGCGGGTTCGAGCCCCGTCACTCGCGCCATTTTACTTTCACAGTAAAATGAAAATGTCGATCAGCGGTCCTCGAAAGAGGACCGCGACATTTTGCCCTTCCGCCCTTCCAGGGTTTCCCAAGACTGGTAATTTCCGCTGAAACGGCTATGTACGTTGCAACTTGGTATTGCTTCGGATGTGATCCGTACGGCTGGGTCGGAACCGCAGAATATGCAGACTCTTCATTCGCTTGGACGAGCGGATGAAAACAGGATGCGAGGCTTGCGCCATGGCGCGGGCTGCGCTAACGACTTTGGCGTTGCAACATTTTTCGGCCTGCAGGCAGACGCCAATCGCGCCTCACCGGCGCGGCCGCGGGCAGGGACAAAATAATGACAGACCTTCTCGGTTCTTATATCCCGATCGCCATCTTCATCGGCATCTCGCTGGTCATCGGCCTGGCGCTTCTTGCCGCGCCGTTCGCGGTCGCCTTCAAGGCGCCGGACGACGAAAAGCTGTCGGCTTACGAGTGCGGCTTCAATGCGTTCGACGATGCGCGCATGAAGTTCGACATTCGCTTCTATCTCGTGTCGATCCTGTTCATCATCTTCGATCTGGAAGTCGCCTTCCTGTTCCCCTGGGCCGTCGCCTTCAAGGGCATGGGCTGGTTCGGTTTCTGGTCCATGATGGCCTTCCTCGGCGTGCTGACCATCGGCTTCATCTATGAATGGAAGAAGGGAGCACTCGAATGGGAGTAGCAACCACGAACACCCTGGTGGCCGAGGCCCCCAAGGGCATCATCGATCCCTCGACCGGCAAGCCGGTCGGCGCGAACGATCCGTTTTTCGGCGAAATCAACAATGAACTCGCCGACAAGGGCTTCCTCGTTACCTCGACCGACGAGCTGATCAACTGGGCCCGCACCGGCTCGCTGATGTGGATGACGTTCGGTCTTGCCTGCTGCGCCGTCGAAATGATGCAGATGTCGATGCCGCGCTACGATGCAGAGCGCTTCGGCTTCGCGCCGCGCGCCTCGCCGCGCCAGTCGGACGTGATGATCGTCGCGGGAACGCTGACGAACAAGATGGCGCCGGCGCTCCGCAAGGTCTATGACCAGATGCCGGAGCCGCGTTACGTCATCTCGATGGGCTCCTGCGCCAATGGCGGCGGCTACTATCACTATTCCTACTCGGTGGTGCGCGGATGCGATCGCGTCGTGCCCGTCGATATCTACGTGCCGGGCTGTCCTCCCACGGCAGAAGCACTGCTTTACGGCGTGCTCCTGCTGCAGAAGAAGATCCGCCGCACGGGCACGATCGAACGCTAGGCCCTCGGGGTCTTCGATCGGAAGGTTTAGGGTCGCATGCGGCCAGGGCCCGACGGTCATCCGGATAAGGACACGCAATGAGTGAAGCTCTGAACAGCCTCGCGACCTACCTTCGGGAAACGAAGGGCGCCCTGTTTGCCGAAGCGACGATCGCTTTCGGCGATCTGACGCTGACGACGACTGGCGAAAACATCGTCGCACTTCTGACCTTCCTGCGCGACGATGCCCGTTGCGGCTTCGTCAACATCATCGACGTCTGCGGCGTGGATTACCCCGCGCGCGCCGAGCGTTTTGACGTGGTCTACCACCTCCTGTCGCCGAAGCAGAACCTGCGCATCCGCGTCAAGGTCGCAACCTCGGAAGAAGAGCCCGTCCCCTCGATCTGCAGCGTCTTCCCGGGCGCAGACTGGTTCGAGCGCGAAGCCTACGACATGTACGGCATCCTCTTCACCGGCCACCCGGACCTGCGCCGCATCCTCACCGACTACGGTTTCGAGGGCTACCCGCTGCGCAAGGATTTCCCGCTGACGGGCTATGTCGAGGTGCGCTACAACGACGAAGCCAAGCGCGTCGTCTACGAGCCGGTCGAACTGAAGCAGGAATTCCGCAATTTCGACTTCCTGTCGCCCTGGGAGGGGACGGATTACGTGTTGCCGGGGGATGAGAAGGCGAAGTGATGTTCGGTGAGCCGTAAGTTGTGAGCCGTGAGCAGAATCGTTCGATACGAAGGTGAATTGCCGCCGTGGAGAGCCAGGAGATAGAATCCTACCGGGATCTCAGGGTGTGGCAGGCCGCCATAGACCTCAGTGTCGAATGTTACACGCTGACCAACGATTTTCCGAAGTCGGAAATTTACGGTATGGCCAGCCAGATAAGGCGGTCGTCGGTCTCGGTCGCAGCAAATATCGCAGAAGGTTATGGCCGAAACAGCCGTGGTTCTTTTGTTCAGTTTCTGAAGGTTGCACAAGGATCGCTTAAGGAGCTGGAGACGCATCTGATCATCTGCGAACGCGTTGGATTGATGGATGCCCCTGCTTCGGAGGAGATGCTGAAAGGTGCGAAGAGAATGGTAAAATGATCAGTGGTCTCATTCGCGCGGTTCAGCGCAGGGAGAACGAGCAGTGATTTCGATAGAACGACACTTTTCTGCTTACGACTTACGGCTTACTGATCACTGCGGAGCGCGAAGCGAATGAACGAACACAACATCCGCAACTTCAACATCAACTTCGGGCCGCAGCACCCGGCGGCGCATGGCGTTTTGCGTCTGGTGCTGGAGCTGGACGGGGAAATCGTCGAGCGGGTCGATCCGCATATCGGCCTGCTGCACCGTGGCACCGAGAAGCTGATCGAGGCGAAGACCTATCTGCAGGCGCTGCCCTATTTCGACCGCCTCGACTATGTCGCGCCGATGAACCAGGAACACGGTTTCTCGCTGGCCGTGGAGAAGCTGACAGGCACGGTGGTGCCGATCCGCGGACAGCTGATCCGCGTGCTCTACTCCGAAATCGGCCGCATCCTGTCGCATCTGCTCAACGTGACCACGCAGGCCATGGACGTCGGCGCGCTGACGCCGCCGCTCTGGGGCTTCGAGGAGCGCGAGAAGCTGATGGTGTTCTACGAGCGCGCCTCCGGCTCGCGCATGCATGCCGCCTTTATCCGTCCGGGCGGCGTTCATCAGGATCTGCCGCACGAGCTGGTCGAAGACATCGGCAAGTGGATCGATCCGTTCCTGAAGACCGTCGACGATATCGACGAGCTTCTGACCGGCAACCGCATCTTCAAGCAGCGCAACGTCGATATCGGCGTCGTCAGCCTCGAGGATTGCTGGGCCTGGGGCTTCTCGGGCGTCATGGTTCGCGGTTCGGGCGCCGCCTGGGACCTGCGCAAGTCGCAGCCCTACGAGTGCTATGCCGACATGGATTTCGACATTCCGATCGGCAAGAACGGCGACTGCTACGATCGCTATCTCATCCGCATGATCGAGATGCGCGAATCGGCCAAGATCATGCGCCAGTGCGTGGATCGCCTGCTCGGCGACGCCAAGGTCGGTCCGGTCTCCTCGCTCGACGGCAAGGTGGTTCCGCCGAAGCGTGGCGAGATGAAGCGGTCCATGGAAGCGCTCATCCATCACTTCAAGCTCTACACCGAGGGCTATCACGTGCCGGCCGGCGAAGTTTACGCCTCGGTCGAAGCACCGAAGGGCGAGTTCGGCGTCTATCTCGTGTCGGACGGCACCAACAAGCCGTATCGCTGCAAGATCCGGGCTCCGGGTTACGCGCATCTTCAGGCGATGGACTATATCTGTCGTGGCCACCAGCTGGCCGACGTCTCGGCCATTCTCGGCTCGCTCGATATCGTGTTCGGGGAGGTCGATCGCTGATGCTGGACCGCTCCGTCGCCGCCCGCCGCTTCGTCATCCAGACGCTCGACCGACTCCTGGCCCAATCGGCCGCGAACGGGCAGTCTTCCGCTGCGGCCGAACGCCGCGAACAAAATTCCTCCGGGTCCGAGCCGCTGTTCAACAGCATGTTCGCCGGAACGAGAAACTGAAATAGGGTGCGGTAACCATGTCCGTTCGTCGACTAGCCGATGAAGCCGTCCAGCCGCAGCAGTTCGCATTCAGCGATGCCAATGCTGCATGGGCCCAGACCACGATCCGGAAATATCCGGAAGGCCGCCAGCAGTCCGCTGTCATCCCGCTTCTGATGCGGGCACAGGAACAGGACGGCTGGGTCACCAAGGCCGCGATCGAGAGCGTCGCCGACATGCTCGACATGCCCTATATCCGCGTGCTCGAAGTCGCGACCTTCTACACCCAGTTCCAGCTGAAGCCGATCGGCACCCGGGCCCATATCCAGGTCTGCGGCACGACGCCCTGCATGCTGCGCGGCTCGGAAGAGCTGATCGCGCTGTGCAAGCGCAAGATCCACGGCCAGCCGCTGACCCAGAACGAGAGCGGCACGCTTTCCTGGGAAGAGGTCGAATGTCAGGGCGCCTGCGTCAACGCGCCGATGGTGATGATCTTCAAGGACAGCTACGAAGACCTGACGGTCGAGCGCCTGGAAGAGATCATCGATGCCTTCGACGCCGGCCGTGGCGCCGAGATCGCGCCGGGCCCGCAGATCGACCGCATCTTCTCCGCCCCGATCGACGGCCTGACGACGCTGACGGAAGAGCCGACGCCGCAGCGCAATCAGGTGACCGAGCCTCCGGCACCTTCGGCACCGCAGGAGGGCACGTCGGTTCCCCCGTCGGAAGCCGGCCGCCCGAAGAGCACCGATGCCGAAACCAATCCGACGATGAAGACGCCGGCGACCGCCAAGAGCGAGTCGGCCGCCAATTCCAAGAAGGAAGGCGGCGAGACCAAGGATGCGGCCTCCGTGGACACGCCCGAGGGCGGCGAAAAGACCGATCTGACCGCAGGGGCCGGCAAGCCGGCGCCCGAGGCGAAATGATCGGACGGTGGGGCACCGTCGCGCCGGCTTCGGCGCACGGTGGCTCTGGCCACGGGCTGCGAAGCCTTGTACACCGGACGGATCGGCAGCCGCCGACGCCCGGTGCCACGAGGCGGAGCACGGCAGGCCCACGAATGGACGCAAGGACTGACCCGCTTTGACGGCGGATCCACATTCTCGAAGAATCGGCGGACTGAGCCATGCTTGACGATAAAGATCGCATCTTCACCAATCTCTACGGCCTTCACGATAAGTCGCTGAAGGGCGCGATGTCGCGCGGCCACTGGGACGGCACCAAGCAGATCCTGGAAAAAGGTCGCGACTGGATCATCAACGAGATGAAGGCCTCCGGTCTGCGCGGTCGCGGCGGCGCCGGCTTCCCGACGGGTCTGAAGTGGTCCTTCATGCCGAAGGAAAGCGACGGACGCCCGCATTACCTCGTCGTCAATGCCGACGAATCGGAGCCCGGCACCTGCAAGGACCGGGACATCATGCGCCACGATCCGCACACGCTGATCGAAGGCTGCGTCATCGCCAGCTTCGCCATGGGCGCCCACGCCGCCTATATCTATGTGCGCGGCGAGTACATGCGTGAGCGCGAAGCGCTGCAGGCCGCGATCGACGAGTGCTATGATGCGGGTCTTCTCGGCCCGAACAACAAGCTCGGCTGGGACATGGAGATTTTCGTTCACCATGGCGCTGGCGCCTATATCTGCGGCGAGGAAACGGCACTTCTCGAAAGCCTGGAGGGCAAGAAGGGCCAGCCGCGCCTGAAGCCGCCGTTCCCGGCCAATATGGGTCTCTATGGTTGCCCCACGACGGTTAACAACGTCGAATCGATCGCGGTCGCGCCGACCATCCTGCGTCGTGGCGCCGGCTGGTTCTCGGGCATCGGCCGTCCGAACAATGTCGGGACCAAGCTGTTCATGGTCTCCGGCCATGTGAACAAGCCCTGCACCTTTGAAGATGCGATGGGCACGCCTTTCCGCGAGATGATCGAGCGCCATTGCGGCGGCGTGCGCGGGGGCTGGGACAATCTTCTCGCCGTCATTCCGGGCGGCTCGTCCTGTCCCGTGGTGAAGGCCGAGCATATCATCGATGCGCCGATGGATTTCGACGGCATGCGCGACGTCAAGTCGTCCTTCGGCACGGCCGCCATCATCGTCATGGATCGCTCCACCGACATCATCAAGGCGATCTGGCGTCTGGCAGCGTTCTACAAGCACGAGAGCTGTGGCCAGTGCACGCCGTGCCGCGAAGGCACAGGCTGGATGATGCGCGTCATGGAGCGTATGGTTCAGGGCCGTGCCCAGAAGCGCGAGATCGACATGCTGTTCGACGTGACGAAACAGGTCGAAGGTCATACGATCTGCGCGCTCGGCGACGCAGCCGCCTGGCCGATCCAGGGCCTGATCCGCAACTTCCGTCCCGAGATGGAAGCGCGGATCGATGAATACACCCGCAACGCCTCATCGCATGGGGCCGTTCTGCAAGCCGCGGAGTAAAAGAATGACAACATCGCCGTTTGACGATGAGCAGGCCGGTCCCGCAGGAGAGCAGGGTTCGTCGTCGTCAAAGAGCGATCCCGCGGGCTTTGCCGGCTGGACGAAAGAGGGCGGGCCGCCTTTGCCGCCGCTGATGCAGCATCCCACGGCGTCGGTCGCGGCAGCTGCGGCGATGGGCTTCGGAATGGCCAGCCACTTCGCCGGCTTCATGCTTGGCGCCATGCAGGGCTTCATGGAGGCCGCGCAGAAGGCGGCAGCCACGGCCGAAGCGGAGAGTCAGGCAGGGCAGGGGGCAACGTCTGCTGCAAAACCCGAAGCTGCCGAAACGTCGGCGCCGGGTGAAGCGGCGACGGCGGGCACGCCGGAGGCGGATGTCGCGGTCGCCGATGTCGTGGCCGAGGCTGCACAGGCAACGGCCGAAGTGGTGGCGCGGGCCACCGCCGCCGTCGCAGAGGCTTCGCCACGAACCACGAAGGGGACGAGCCCGGCCGACAAGCCTGCCCGTTCCCGTCGCAGCAAGGCTGCGGACGACCTGAAGAAGATTTCCGGCATCGGCCCGAAGCTGGAGCAGGTCCTGAAAGGTCTCGACGTCACGCGGTTCAGCGAGATTGCGGCGTGGGACGAGAACGATATTGCCCGGTTCGACCGGGAACTGAGCGTCAGCGGTCGCATCGTGAGGGATCGTTGGGTCGAACAGGCCAAGGTGCTGGCGAAGAGCTGAGCGTCAGGGCCGGAACGACAGCGGTGCAACAGCAGGAGCGACGTGCTTCCGCCTCCGCTGACCGAGCTTCTGGGGCCTCGGCCCACATGGACGATCGAGGCCGATGGCCTCGGGACAGATTGGGCCGCTAAGGCCCCTTGACGATCGATCCGTCGCTTGAAGACCGGCGGAAGAGGACAGGATTGAGTGCGAAGATGGCAAAGCTGAAAGTCGACGGAAAAGAGATCGAAGTCCCGGATCATTTCACGCTGCTTCAGGCATGCGAGGAAGCCGGCGCCGAGGTCCCGCGCTTCTGTTTCCACGAGCGGCTGTCGGTTGCCGGCAATTGTCGCATGTGTCTGATTGAGGTGAAGGGTGGCCCGCCGAAGCCGGCGGCCTCCTGCGCCATGGGCGTGCGCGACCTGCGCCCGGGCCCGAACGGCGAAGCGCCCGAAGTCTTCACGACCACGCCGATGGTCAAGAAGGCCCGTGAAGGCGTGATGGAATTCCTGCTGATCAACCATCCGCTGGATTGCCCGATCTGCGACCAGGGCGGCGAGTGCGACCTGCAGGACCAGGCGATGGCCTTCGGCGTCGACTCGACCCGCTACAACGAGAACAAGCGCGCCGTCGAAGACAAGTATATCGGCCCGCTGGTGAAGACAGTCATGAACCGCTGCATTCACTGCACGCGCTGCGTCCGCTTTACCACCGAAGTCGCAGGCATTGCCGAACTCGGCCTCATCGGCCGTGGCGAAGACGCTGAGATCACGACCTATCTCGAGCAGGCGATGACATCGGAGCTTCAGGGCAATGTCGTCGATCTCTGCCCCGTCGGTGCGCTGACCTCCAAACCCTACGCATTCAATGCCCGCCCCTGGGAACTCGGCAAGACCGAATCGATCGACGTCATGGACGCCGTGGGATCGGCCATCCGCGTCGATACGCGCGGCCGCGAAGTCATGCGCGTCATGCCCCGCATCAATGAAGAGATCAACGAAGAGTGGATCTCTGACAAGACCCGCTTCATCTGGGACGGCCTGAAGACGCAGCGTCTGGACCGCCCATACGTGAAGAAGGACGGTCGTCTGCAGCCCGCAAGCTGGGGCGAGGCCTTCGCCGCGATCAAGGGCGCCGTGGCCAAGACCAGCGGCGACCGGATCGGCGCGATTGCCGGCGACCTTGCCTCCGTCGAGGAAATGTACGCGCTGAAGGGCCTGATGACAGCGCTCGGTTCCACCAACATCGACTGCCGCCAGGACGGTGCAGCGCTTGATCCGTCCCTCGGCCGTTCAAGCTATCTCTTCAATCCCACCATCCAGGGCATTGAAAACGCTGACGCGCTCCTGATCATCGGCGCCAACCCGCGGTTCGAAGCCTCGGTGCTGAACGCCCGCATCCGCAAGCGCTTCCGCATGGGCAAGTTCCCGATCGGCGTCATCGGCGACGCCGCCGAACTGCGCTATTCCTACGACTATCTCGGCGCCGGCACGGATACGCTCGGCGAACTGCTCGCCGGCCGCGGCAGCTTCTATGAGGTGCTGACGAAGGCCGAGCGTCCGATGATCATCATCGGGCAGGGCGCGCTGATCGGTGACGGCGGCGCCTCGGTTCTGGCATCTGCGGCAAAGCTTGCCGGTGCGATCGGTGCGGTTTCCGAAGGCTGGAACGGCTTTGCCGTTCTGCACACGGCAGCGGCCCGCGTCGGCGGCCTCGATCTCGGCTTCGTGCCGGGCGCGAACGGCAAGACGGCGCAGGAAATGGTAGCAGGCACGGACGTGCTCTTCCTTCTCGGCGCCGACGAGATCGATCTGGCAGCCCGCACGAGCGGCTTCACGGTCTATATCGGCTCGCATGGCGACAATGGCGCCCATGGTGCCGACGTCATCCTCCCCGGCGCGACCTACACCGAGAAGTCGGGCCTCTGGGTCAACACCGAAGGCCGCGTCCAGATGGGCAACCGCGCCGGCTTCGCGCCGGGCGAAGCGCGCGAGGACTGGGCGATCCTGCGAGCCCTGTCCGACGTGCTCGGCAAGAAGCTGCCCTTCGATTCGCTCACCGAGTTGCGTCGCAAACTGGTCGCCGACTTCCCGCATTTCGGCCAGGTCGACACGATCGCCGGGGCCGTTGACGGCGAAATTGCCGCACTTGCACAAAAAGCCGGTGAGATGACCAAATCCGCGTTTGCGTCTCCGGTGAAAGACTTCTATTTGACGAACCCGATAGCGCGCGCTTCCGCGGTCATGGCCGAATGTTCGGCGCTGGCTCGCAACAATTTCAAAGCGGCAGCGGAATGAGCGCGGGAGAATAAGGCACCATGGACGGTTTTCTTTCGACCTACGTCTGGCCGGCGGCCATCATGATCGGCCAGTCGCTTCTGCTGCTGGTCGCTCTCCTGATCTTCATCGCCTATATCCTGCTGGCCGACCGCAAGATCTGGGCAGCGGTGCAGCTGCGCCGTGGACCCAACGTGGTGGGTCCCTTCGGTCTTTTCCAGTCCTTCGCCGATCTTTTGAAGTTCGTCGTCAAGGAGCCGGTGATTCCCGCCGGTGCCAACAAGGTCCTCTTTCTGCTGGCGCCGCTGGTGTCGGTGACGCTGGCGCTCGCCGCCTGGGCCGTCGTTCCCCTCAACGACAACTGGGTAATGGCGAACATCAATGTCGGCATTCTCTACGTGCTCGCCATCTCATCGCTCGAAGTCTACGGCGTCATTATGGGCGGCTGGGCGTCGAACTCCAAGTACCCCTTCCTGTCGGCCCTGCGGTCTGCGGCGCAGATGGTGTCCTACGAAGTCTCGATCGGCTTCGTCATCGTCACCGTGCTGCTCTGTGTCGGCTCGCTGAACCTGACGGACATCGTCAATTCGCAGCGCGATGGTCTGGGCACGATGATGGGCCTGCCGGGCTCCTTCCTCGACTGGTACTGGCTGCCGCTGTTCCCGATGTTCATCGTGTTCTTCATTTCGGCGCTCGCCGAAACGAACCGCCCGCCCTTCGATCTGGTGGAAGCCGAGTCCGAACTCGTTGCCGGCTTCATGGTCGAGTACGGCTCGACCCCCTACATGATGTTCATGCTCGGCGAGTACGCTGCCATCTGCCTGATGTGCGCGCTTACCACGATCCTGTTCCTCGGCGGCTGGCTGCCTCCGGTGGATGTCTGGTTCCTCAACTGGGTTCCCGGCATCATCTGGTTCGTGCTGAAGGCCTCGCTGGTGTTCTTCATGTTCGCGATGGTCAAGGCGTTCGTGCCGCGCTACCGCTACGACCAGCTGATGCGTCTCGGCTGGAAGGTCTTCCTTCCCCTGTCGCTCGTCATGGTCTTTATCGTTGCAATCACGCTGAAGCTCGGCGGATGGGCCTGATGCCCGTCCGCAGCTTCGCGACAGTCGCTGGCGTCTCGCAGGCCAGCTCATTCGGAGGTAAATGATGGCCGCCATTTCGCAAGCCGTCAGATCGCTGTTCCTCAAGGAGTTCGTCGGCGCGTTCTTCCTGTCGATGCGCTATTTCTTCGCGCCGAAGGCGACGCTGAACTATCCGTTCGAAAAAGGTCCGATCAGCCCGCGGTTCCGCGGCGAGCACGCGCTTCGTCGCTATCCCAATGGCGAAGAGCGCTGCATCGCCTGCAAGCTGTGCGAGGCGATCTGTCCCGCCCAGGCCATCACCATCGAAGCTGGCCCGCGCCGCAATGACGGCACGCGCCGCACGGTGCGTTACGATATCGACATGGTGAAGTGCATCTATTGCGGCTTCTGCCAGGAAGCCTGCCCGGTCGACGCCATCGTCGAAGGGCCGAACTTCGAATTCGCCACCGAGACGCGCGAAGAGCTGTATTACGACAAGGACCGCCTTCTTTCGAACGGCGACCGTTGGGAGCGCGAGATCGCCCGCAACATCGGCATGGACTCGCCGTACCGTTAAGACGACGGCGCCATCTCGGCGCAGCGCCGCCCGCCCGGGCGGCGATACACTGGAAATTTGGGTGTCGACCGGACCTCTCCGGTCGGCCAGGAACGACTTGCGCAAAGGCACATCGTTCCGGGGAAGACGAAAAAGGCACCGGTCATGGGTCTGCAGACTCTATTCTTCTATCTCTTCGCCTTCATCGCCGTCGCATCGGCGTTCATGGTGATTTCGGCCAGGAACCCGGTCTATTCGGTCCTGTTCCTCATCCTGTGCTTCTTCAATTCGGCGGGCCTCTTCCTGCTGACGGGGGCCGAGTTCCTCGCGATGATCCTGCTGGTCGTCTATATCGGCGCCGTCGCGGTTCTCTTCCTCTTCGTCGTGATGATGCTCGATATCGACTTTAATCAGCTGCGCTCCGGCGTGCTCGATTACGCGCCGGTGGGCGCGCTCGTCGGGCTGATCCTGGCGGCCGAGCTGATCATCGTCGTGGCCGGCAGCACCTTCTCGCCGGAGATCGCCAAGACCGTGTCGATGCCGATCCCGGCCGTGACCGACCGCACCAATACCGCCGCCCTCGGCGACGTCATCTACACCCACTACATCTACTACTTCCAGATTGCCGGCCTCGTGCTGTTCGTTGCCATGATCGGCGCGATCGTGCTCACGCTGCGCCATCGCCCCAACATCAAGCGCCAGAATATTTCCCAGCAGGTTGCCCGCGTTCCCGCCACCGCCGTCGAGGTGGTGAAGGTCAAGCCGGGGCAGGGGCTCTGAGGCGGTACTGAAGGTCAAGGACACGACATCATGGAAATCGGTATTTCCCACTATCTGACCGTCAGCGCCATCCTGTTCACGCTGGGCGTCTTCGGCATCTTCCTCAACCGCAAGAACATCATCGTCATCCTGATGTCGGTGGAGCTCATCCTGCTCGCGGTCAACATCAACATGGTCGCCTTCTCGTCGTTCCTCAACGACATCACCGGCCAGGTGTTCGCGCTGTTCATTCTGACGGTTGCCGCGGCGGAAGCCGCCATCGGTCTTGCAATTCTCGTCGTCTTCTATCGCAACCGCGGCTCCATCGCGGTCGAAGACGTCAACATGATGAAGGGCTGATCGGCCATGGATACCATCATCAAAGCGGTCGTCTTCCTGCCGCTCATCGGCTTCTTGATCGCGGGCCTGTTCGGCTCGAAGATCGGCGCGAAGGCCTCGGAATACGTGACCACCGGCCTCATGGGCGTCGTTGCCGTCCTGTCCTGGGTCGTATTCGTCCATGTCGGCCTCGGCGAGACGGAGATGATCAAGGTCTTCGTCATGCGCTGGATCCAGACCGGCAGTTTCGACACCGAATGGGCGTTCCGCGTGGACACGCTGACAGCGGTGATGTTCGTCGTCGTCAACACCGTGTCGTTCCTGGTGCACCTCTATTCGATCGGCTACATGCACCACGATCCGCACCGTCCGCGGTTCTTCGCCTATCTCTCGCTGTTCACCTTCGCCATGCTGATGCTGGTGACATCGGACAACCTGCTGCAGATGTTCTTCGGCTGGGAAGGTGTGGGTCTCGCATCCTACCTCCTCATTGGCTTCTGGTACAAGAAGCCCTCGGCAAGTGCCGCAGCCATGAAGGCCTTCATCGTCAACCGCGTCGGCGACTTCGGCTTCGCACTCGGCATCTTCGGCGTCTTCGTCCTGTTCGGTTCGATCTCGTTCGAAACGATCTTTGCGACCGCGGCGACCTACCTGCCGGCTGAAGGTGCGGCCAACGCCGCGGAGCCGGTCATCACGCTGTTCGGCCTGCATCTCGACCGTGCCGACGCCGTCACCGGCGTCGCTCTGCTGCTCTTCATGGGCGCGATGGGCAAGTCGGCGCAGTTCCTGCTGCACACCTGGCTGCCGGACGCCATGGAAGGCCCGACCCCGGTTTCCGCGCTCATTCACGCCGCGACCATGGTCACGGCGGGCGTCTTCCTCGTCGCACGCATGTCGCCGGTGTTCGAGCTGTCGCCGACGGCTCTGACCGTGGTGACGCTGATCGGTGCGATCACCGCCTTCTTCGCAGCCACCGTCGGTCTCGTGCAGAACGACATCAAGCGCGTCATCGCCTATTCGACCTGCTCGCAGCTCGGCTATATGTTCGTCGCGCTCGGCGTCGGCGCCTATGGTGCGGCCGTGTTCCACCTCTTCACGCACGCCTTCTTCAAGGCGCTCCTGTTCCTGTGCGCCGGTTCGGTCATCCATGCCGTCGATGGCGAGCAGGACATGCGCCACATGGGCGGCCTGCGTCCGCACATCAAGATCACCTTCGCGATGATGCTGATCGGAACGCTCGCCATCACCGGTGTCGGCATTCCCTTCACGCCGGTCGGCTTTGCCGGCTTCTTCTCCAAGGACGTGATCATCGAGGCGACCTATGCCTCGCACTCGCCGCTCTCGGGCTTTGCCTTCACGCTGCTGGTCATCGCCGCGCTGTTCACGAGCTTCTATTCCTGGCGCCTGATGTTCCTGACCTTCTTCGGCAAGCCGCGCGCGAGCCATGAGGTCATGCATCACGTGCATGAGTCGCCGATGGTCATGCTGCTGCCGCTCTTCGTCCTCGGCTTCGGCGCTGTCGTCGCGGGCTTCCTCGGCGAGGGCTACTTCTACGGCCACGAATATGCCGAATTCTGGCAGGGTGCGCTGTTCACCTCGGCGGAAAACGAACTGCTGGAAGAATTCCACCACGTTCCGGCTCTGGTTGCGCTCAGCCCGTTCATCGCCATGGTGATCGGCTTCGTCACAGCCTGGTATTTCTACATCAAGTCGCCGGAGACGCCGAAGGCACTGGCCCGCCAGCATCGCGGCCTCTATCAGTTCCTTTTGAACAAGTGGTACTTCGACGAGCTCTACGATTTCCTGTTCGTGCGTCCCGCCAAGCGTCTCGGCACCTTCCTCTGGAAGGAGGGTGACGGTCGTGTCATCGACGGCTTCGGTCCGAACGGCGTCGCCGCCCGGGTCATGGACGTCACGCGCGGCGTCGTGCGCCTGCAGACCGGTTACCTCTATCACTATGCGTTCGTGATGCTGATCGGCATCGCGGCCCTCGTTACCTGGATGATGCTCGGGAGCTCCTTCTGATGACCGATTGGCCCATTCTCTCGGCGGTCACCTTCCTGCCGCTGGTCGGCGTTGTGCTCCTGCTTCTGATGCGTGACGACAGCGCGGCCGGTCGCCGCAACGTGCTCAACATCTCGCTCGCGACGACGGTCGTCACCTTCCTGCTCTCGCTCTTCATCTGGGCCGGGTTCGACAATGCGAACCCCGGCTTCCAGATGGTCGAGCGTCATGCCTGGCTCGGCACCGGCATCTCCTACCATCTGGGCGTCGACGGCATTTCCATGCTGTTCGTCATCCTGACGACGTTCCTGATGCCCTTCTGCGTGCTGGCCAGCTGGCACTCGGTCGAAAAGCGCATCAAGTCCTACATGATCGCCTTCCTGCTGCTGCAGGTCGTCATGACGGGCGTGTTCGTCTCGCTCGATATCGTGCTCTTCTACGTCTTCTTCGAAGCGACCCTGATCCCGATGTTCGTCATCATCGGCGTTTGGGGCGGCAAGGAGCGTGTCTATGCGAGCTACAAGTTCTTTCTCTATACGCTGTTCGGCTCGGTCCTGATGATGCTCGCCATCATGGCGATGTACTGGCAGACCGGCACGACCGACATGGTCGAGCTGCTGAAGGCCGGCTTCCCCGCGGGCATGCAGACCTGGCTCTGGCTCGCCTGCTTCGCAGCCTTCGCCGTGAAGATGCCGATGTGGCCCGTTCACACCTGGCTGCCGGATGCGCACGTTCAGGCACCGACCGCCGGGTCCGTCATCCTTGCCGGCGTCATGCTGAAACTCGGCGGCTACGGCATGGTCCGCATCTCGCTCGGCATGTTCCCGCTGGCTTCCGAGCAGTTCGCGCCTCTGGTCTTCACGCTGTCCGTCGTCGCCATCATCTACACCTCGCTGGTCGCGATGATGCAGCAGGACATCAAGAAGCTGATCGCATACTCCTCCGTCGCCCACATGGGCTACGTGACCATGGGGATCTTCGCGGCCAATGTGCAGGGCGTGCAGGGCGCGATCTTCCAGATGCTGTCGCATGGTATCGTCTCCTCGGCGCTCTTCCTCTGCGTCGGCGTGGTCTACGATCGTCTGCACACCCGCGAGATCTCGGCCTATGGCGGTCTCGTCAACAACATGCCGAAATACGCCGTGATCTTCATGATCTTCACCATGGCGAATGTCGGCCTTCCCGGCACCTCCGGCTTCGTCGGGGAAATCACGACCCTGCTCGGTGCCTTCCAGGCCAACACCTGGGTCGCCTTCTTCGCCACGACCGGCGTCATCCTGTCCGCCTGCTACGCCCTCTGGCTCTATCGCCGCGTGATGTTCGGCGCGCTTGAGAAGGAGAAGCTGAAGGCTCTGCTCGACCTGTCGCCGCGTGAAAAGGTCATCCTCTACCCGCTCGCGGTGCTCACCATCTTCTTCGGCGTCTATCCGGCGCCGGTCTTCGATGCCACGGCGGCTTCCGTCGATGTGCTGGTCCATAACTACACGACCGCCGTTCAGGCAGCGCAGTCCCTTGCGCTCTCGGCAAACTGACGACGGGGCGAGAGAAACATGAACGCTGATATTCTGGTCGCTAGTCTTCATCTGTCGCTTCCCGAAGTGACGCTGGCCATCGGGGCGCTCGCGCTTCTGATGATCGGCGTCTTCACGGGCGAACGGTCTTCCGGCCTCGTGACCTGGCTGGCGATCGCGGTGCTGGTCGTTGCCGGCGTTCTGCTGGCGAACACAGGCGACGGCGTTGCCTACAATGGCGCCTTCGTCGCCGATCCGTTCGCCCGCTTCATGAAGATGCTGACCTTGTTCGCATCCATCGTCGCGCTTTTCCTCTCGGCAGGGCAGGCGAAGATCTTTGGTCTCGACCGGTTCGAGTATCCCGTGCTCGTCGTTCTGGCGACGCTCGGCATGCTCTTGATGATCTCCGCCAACGACATGATGTCGCTCTATATGGCGCTGGAACTGCAGTCGCTCGCCGCCTATGTCGTCGCTGCCATGAATCGCGACGATCTCCGTTCGACGGAAGCCGGCCTGAAGTACTTCGTGCTCGGCGCGCTGTCCTCCGGCATGCTGCTCTACGGCATGTCGCTGGTCTACGGCTTCACGGGCCATACCGGCTTCGTGGAAATTGCCGCCGCCCTCACGGCGGAAGGCCGTTCGCTCGGGCTCGTCTTCGGTCTCGTCTTCGTGCTCGCCGGCGTTGCCTTCAAGATCTCGGCCGTGCCGTTCCATATGTGGACGCCGGACGTCTACGAAGGCGCGCCGACCCCGGTCACGGCCTTTTTCGCCGGCGCCCCGAAGATCGCGGCCATCGCCATGCTGGTCCGCGTCGTCGTTACCGCCTTCGAGCCCATTCAGCTCGATTGGCAGCAGATCATCGTCTTCATCTCGATCGCCTCCATGGTGCTCGGCTCGTTTGCCGCCATCGGCCAGAAGAACCTGAAGCGCCTGATGGCCTATTCCTCCATCGGCCACATGGGCTATGCGCTGGTGGGTCTCTCCGCCGGCTCCATGGCGGGCGTGCGCGGCGTCGTCCTCTACATGCTGATCTACATGGTCATGACGCTCGGCACCTTCGCCTGCATCCTCGCCATGCGCCGCAAGGAAGGCCATCACGTTGAGCAGGTCGATGATCTCGCCGGTCTGTCGCAGACCAATCCCTTTATGGCCGTGGTGCTCACGATCCTGATGTTCTCGCTGGCCGGCATTCCGCCGCTAGCAGGCTTTTTCGCCAAGTACTTCGTGTTCATGGCGGCGATCGAGGCCAAGCTCTATGCGCTTGCCGTCATCGGCGTCCTCGCCTCCGTCGTCGGTGCCTATTACTACCTGCGCGTCATCAAGCTGATGTGGTTCGATGAACCTGCCGGCGAGTTCGCGCGCCCCTCAGGCTCGCTGAAGCTGGTCTACGGCCTCTCCGGCCTCTTCATCGTCGGCTATGTCATCGTCGGCGGCCCGATCGGTGCGGCGGCCGAAGCCGCAGCCCGGACATTCTTTTGAACGGCCAGGGCCGGCTCACCCGAACGTCCATCGACGACTTCCGCCACGTCGCCCTGGACGCGGTGGGCTCCACCAACACAGAGTGCCTTGCGCGCGCGCGCGCGGGCGATCCGGGAAATCTCTGGATCACAGCCGGCCGGCAGACCGATGGTCGCGGCCGGCGTGGTCGTGCCTGGAGTTCGGAACCCGGCAATCTCTATTCCTCGCTGCTCCTGATCGACCCGGCCCCGCTGGAGATGATCCAGTCGCTGCCGCTTGCGGTCGCCGTTGCCGTTCGCGACGCCATGCAGGCCGTCCTGCCAGCAGGCGCACGGGCGGCTGAGATCAAGTGGCCGAACGACATCCTCATCGGTGGACAGAAGACCTGCGGCATCCTGCTCGAAGGCGAGCGACTGGCGGATGGGCGCTATGCTCTGGTGATCGGCTGCGGCGTCAATGTCGTCAGCGCACCGGAGCACGGTCTCTATCCGCTGACAAATCTGCGCAGCGAGGGGTCTTCGGCATCCGCCGAGGAACTCTTCGCGCATCTCTTCATGACCATGGCCGAAACGCTCGGCATCTGGAACGGTGGGCTCGGGATCGGCGACATCATCTCGCTCTGGCGGCAGCATGCCGTGGGCATAGGTCGCCCCATCACGGTCAATCTTCCCGATCGGTTGATCCAGGGACGTTTTGACGACATCGACGGCTCCGGCCAATTAATTCTCACGGATGAAAACGGCATGCGCCGGCATATAGCCGCCGGCGATGTCTTTTTCGGATGAAACAAGGCACAATTCTCTGATGACTGAGAAAAACGAACTGGTTTTCCTGCCGCTCGGCGGCGTAGGCGAAATCGGCATGAACCTCGCGCTCTATGGTTACGGCCCCGCCGCCAACCGCGAGTGGATCATGGTCGATTGCGGCGTGACCTTCCCGGGGCCGGATCTGCCGGGCGTGGACCTCGTGCTCCCCGACATCCGCTTCCTCGCGGACAAGCTCAAGAGCCTCAAGGGCATCGTGATCACGCATGCCCATGAGGATCACTACGGCGCGCTGTCCGACCTGTGGCCGGGCCTCAACGTTCCCGTCTATGCCTCGCCCTTCACGGCGGGCATGCTGGAGGCCAAGCGCCAGTACGAGCGCAGCCGCAACGAGGTGCCGATCACCATCTTCAAGCAAGGCGACCGCGTGCAGATCGGCCCGTTCGAAGTCGAGGCCGTCGGGGTCAACCATTCCATCCCAGAGCCAATGTCGCTCGTCATCCGCACGCCGCTCGGCAATCTCGTCCACACCGGCGACTGGAAGATCGACCATGCGCCGTCGCTCGGGCCGCTGACCGATGGCGAGCGGTTCACCGCCGTCGGCGACGAGGGCGTGCTGGCGCTGATGTGCGACTCCACCAACGCGCTGCGCGATGGCGTCTCTCCCTCCGAGGAGGAGGTTTCCGCCAGCCTCGAAAAGGTCATCCGCTCTGCGGAAGGCCGTGTCGCCATCACCACCTTCTCGTCGAATGTCGGCCGTATCCGCTCGATCGCCAAGGCGGCCGCAGGTGCCGGACGCGAAGTGCTGCTGATGGGTTCGTCCATGAAGCGTGTGGTGCAGGTCGCTCGCGATGTCGGCCTCATGGAAGGCATCCCGCCCTTCATCAGCGAAGACGAATTCGGCTTCATTCCGCGCGATCGCGTCGTGGTCATCCTCACTGGCAGCCAGGGTGAGCCCCGCGCGGCGCTGGCGAAGATCGCCCGCGACGAGATGCGCAATGTTGCCTTCTCCTCCGGCGATACGGTTGTGTTCTCCTCGCGCGCCATTCCCGGCAACGAGAAGGCGATCAACGAGATCAAGAACGGTCTGATCGAACAGGGGATCCTGATCGTCACCGATAGCGACGCTCTGGTTCACGTGTCGGGCCATCCCCGCCGCAACGAGCTGAAGCAGATGTACCAGTGGATCCGTCCGAAGCTGTTGGTGCCGGTCCATGGCGAAGCAGCGCATCTGGTCGGGCAGATGGAGCTTGGCCTGCAGTCCGGCATTCCGAACGTGCCGCGTGTCCGCAACGGCGATATCCTGCGGCTCGCGCCCGGCATGGCGCAGGTCATCGGCGAAGCCCCGCATGGCCGCATCTTCAAGGATGGCGGTCTGATCGGCGACTTCCAGGAGATGGGCATCGGCGACCGTCGCAAGCTGTCCTTCGCCGGCCACGTCTCTGTCAATGTCGTGCTTGATGCGCGCTACGACTTCGCCTCCGACCCGATCGTCGTGCCGATCGGCCTGCCCGAGTTCGACGACGAGGGCGAGGACATGAACGACACGCTGTATGATGCCGTGCTCGGTGCGGTCGAAAGCATTCCGCGCGCGCGCCGCAAGGACCTCGCCATGGTGCAGGAAGCCGTGCGTCGCGCCATTCGCGGTACGGCCAACGATGTCTGGGGCAAGAAGCCGGTCGTGACTGTCTTTATCAACCGCATGTCCTGACGCTACGCGAGAGTCTGGCAGGTTCATTCTGAGCCAGCCAGACTCTCGATTCCCTTGTCATCGTTTGTCTGTTCCGGATAACCGGATCCCACGTATCCCTGATAAACTCTCGTTCACGTAAAGCAGGTAGGCCTTCGGTGTGACAGCGCCGGAGGCCTTTTCGTTTGCGTCCGGCTTCCGGCGCGTCATGGCACAGCGTATAAGAGGGGTCAGCTTCTCAACCGGGATGTCGTCATGCCGATCTTTTCCGTCTTCGCCATCTACTTCATCATTTGGTGGATGACGCTCTTCATCGTTCTGCCGATCGGACTGCGCACACAGGCGGAGGAGCGGGACGTGGTGCCGGGAAGCGTGGAAAGCGCGCCTGCAAGGTTTCGGGCATTGCGCATCTTCGGCCTGACGACCATCCTCGCCGCCGTGATCCATATGGCCTGGTACGTGCTGTCCGTTCGCTACGGCTATGGCATCGACGCCATCCCACAGTTCGCGCCGAAGTTCTATTAAGGACGCCACCAAGCGGCGACCAAGTAAGTGGGCGCAAGGCAAGTTATCGTTCTAGCAGATAAACATTTGCTCAATAGTTTGGCAGATGCTCATTCAATCGGGAGGTTACGTCGCCGGTCTCGGTTCGCAGGCGATCCCGGCATGCGACCTAAGGAGATCGGAACCATCAAAAAGCCAAAAAAAAACAAGGCTAAAAGCCTTGTTTTATAAGCAATCGCGTGACCCGTAACCGTTGCCGGTGGCTGCGTATGACCGCGCCTAAGATCTGATCCTCCCAAGACTTTTTCCGCGACGTCGACAAGAATTTAATCTTCCTGCCTGTTTTGTGTGCTGAAACTAACCCAAATCGCTGCGGGTGTCATCAGGTTTTTTTGCATTTATGCTACAGTCCAGCAAAAAATATTCATTGACACGAAGAGGTCATTTGCCGTTACTCGCGCTCCCTTTTCCTGCTTCGATCTGTCGCAGAAAGCGGGCAGGGGGCTTATGCCGCAGGCACTGCGCGCCACCCGTCGCCACACGGGTTTTCTTCCCGCCACGAAGCGTTTAAGACCTCCAGCGTGGATGCTAGCGGATTCGAGCGATCGGATCGCATCATCCGTCGTTCGTCCATACGGCTCCGCGCAAGGCACAAGCCGTAAGCAAACCTCATTTCGCCCGAATCCGTGCTTAAACGGAAGGCGCCACTCCGGAACCCGTTCATGCGTCTGTCCCGCTATTTCATGCCGATCCTGAAGGAAAACCCCAAGGAAGCGGAGATCGTCTCGCATCGCCTGATGCTGCGCGCCGGCATGATCCGCCAGCAGAGCCAGGGCATCTATTCCTGGTTGCCGCTCGGCAAGCGTGTGCTCGACAAGGTCAATGGCATCATCCGCCAGGAGCAGAATCGTGCCGGCGCCATCGAGCTCTCCATGCCGACCCTGCAGTCGGCCGAGCTCTGGCAGGAAAGCGGGCGCTACGACGATTACGGCAAGGAAATGCTACGCATCAAGGACCGCCAGGAGCGTCCGATGCTCTACGGCCCGACCAACGAGGAGATGATCACCGACATCTTCCGGTCGTCGGTCAAGTCCTACAAGAACCTGCCGCTTAATCTCTACCATATCCAGCTGAAGTTCCGCGACGAGATCCGCCCGCGTTTCGGCACCATGCGCTCGCGCGAATTCGTCATGAAGGACGCCTATTCCTTCGACCTGACGAAGGAAGGCGCAGAGCATTCCTATCGCAAGATGTTCACCGCCTATCTGCGCACGTTTTCGCGGCTTGGCCTGCGCGCCATTCCGATGCGCGCCGATACCGGGCCGATCGGCGGCGATCTCAGCCACGAGTTCATCATTCTGGCCGAGACCGGCGAGTCCGAGGTGTTCAGCCATCGCAATTTCGTGAACTTCGACATCCCCGCGGAAACAACCGATTTCGACGATGTCGCGGCGCTGCAGGCCATCTTCGACCAGTGGACGTCGGTCTATGCCGCGACGTCGGAAATGCACGACGCGGCCGCGTTCGACGCGATCCCGGAAAACGAGCGTCTGTCCGCTCGCGGCATCGAGGTCGGGCACATCTTCTACTTCGGCACCAAATATTCCGAACCCATGGGCGCCAAGGTTCAGGGCCCCGATGGCAAGGAACACCTCGTGCATATGGGCTCCTACGGCATCGGGCCGACGCGCCTCGTGCCGGCGATCATCGAGGCCTCGCATGACGAGAACGGGATCATCTGGCCGGCATCCGTCGCGCCGTTCGATGCCGTGATCATCAACATGAAGGCCGGCGATGCCGCCTGCGACGCGGCCTGCGAGACGATCTACGCAGCCCTGTCCAAGGCTGGCATCGACACGCTCTACGACGACACCGACGACCGCGCTGGCACCAAGTTCGCGACGGCCGATCTCATCGGCGTGCCCACGCAGATCATCGCCGGGCCGCGGGCGGTTGCGGCGGGCGAGGTCGAGCTGAAGGATCGCAAGACCGGTGTGCGCGAGACCATGACCATCGAAGCTGCGATCAACAAGCTGACCGCTGCGAAATAAGGACCAGGCATGAGCGCCGCTTCCACGGACCCGAAACCGGCAAAGGCATCGGCAACGCCGCCCAAGGCCGGACTGAAGACAGCCTCGAAGGGCGCGCCGCCGAAGGAAACGCCATCGGGCGACAAGCCGGCGAAATCCGCATCCAGCCGCCCGTTCTCGACCTTCGAGCGGCTGGTCGCCTGGCGCTATCTGCGCTCGCGGCGCAAGGAAGCGTTCATCTCCGTCATCGCCGGCTTCTCCTTCATCGGCATCATGCTGGGCGTCGCGACGCTCATCATCGTCATGGCGGTGATGAACGGGTTCCGCACGGAACTCATCTCCCGCATTCTCGGCATCAACGGCCACATGATCGTGCAGCCGCTGGATGGCCCGCTCGACAATTACGCCGATCTCGCCACACGTTTCTCCGGCATCAAGGGCGTCACCATGGCGATCCCGATGATCGAAGGCCAGACGCTGGCCTCCGGTCCCGGCGGTGCGGGCACGGGCGCGCTGGTGCGCGGTGTGCGCGCCGACGATCTCCTGAAGATGAAGTCGGTCTCCGATCATCTGAAATCCGGCGACCTCACCGGCTATGCGGCCGGCGGCGGCGTGGCGATCGGCTCGCGCATGGCAGACCAGCTCGGCCTGCAGGCCGGCAGCACCATCACCCTCGTCGCACCCGAAGGCGATGTGACCCCCATGGGCGTCAATCCGCGCGTAAAGTCCTATACCGTGTCGGCCATCTTCGAGATCGGCATGTCGGAATATGACGCGTCGATCATCTTCATGCCGCTCGAGGAGGCCCAGCTCTATTTCAACGCCGAAGGCATCGCCCAGTCCATCGAGCTTTTCGTGGAGAATCCCGATCTCGTCGACAGCCTGCGCCAGCCGGTGGAAGACGCGGCCCAGCGGCAGGTGCTGATCAGCGACTGGCGAGACCGCAACAAGACCTTCTTCTCCGCCCTTCAGGTCGAGCGCAACGTCATGTTCATGATCCTCACCCTGATCGTGCTGGTGGCGGCGCTCAACATCGTCTCGGGTCTCATCATGCTTGTGAAGGACAAGGGCAGCGATATCGCCATCCTGCGCACGATGGGCGCCTCCTCGGGCGCCGTCATGCGCATCTTCTTCATGACCGGCGCGGCCATCGGCATCGTCGGCACGCTGGCCGGCGTGGCGCTCGGCGTCGTCGTGTGCCTTAACATCGAATCCATCCGCCAGTTCTTCTCGTGGATTTCCGGCACGACGATCTTCAATCCGGAACTCTACTTCCTCAGCCAGCTGCCGGCCGACATGAACCTCGGCGAAACGGTCGCGGTCGTCGGCATGGCCATCGGGCTGTCGTTCCTGGCAACCATCTTCCCCGCCTGGCGGGCCTCGCGTCTGGATCCCGTCCAGGCGCTGCGTTACGAGTGATCCGGTTGTCGGTCGATCAGGCCGAAAACCGTCTTCCTTCCATCGAACATCCGGTCCTTCGGACAGAGATGTTCAATGGTTCTTGTTTCCGGTTCGCGCCATGCGATCAGCCGGGAACCGTCTGACAGGAACGATATGATGGCCCCTCGTGTGGCACTAGAGCTTTCCGGCGTCGAGCGCCATTACAGCCAGGGCGAGCAGGCGCTTTCGATCCTGAAGGGGGCGGACTTCCGGCTGCTCGGCGGCCAGACGGTTGCACTCGTTGCGCCGTCCGGGACCGGCAAATCGACGCTGCTGCACCTGGCCGGCCTTCTGGAGCGGCCCGATGCCGGCGAAGTCTCGATCAATGGCCGGGCCTGCGGCTCGCTGGGCGATCCCGAGCGCACGGCCATTCGCCGCAACGAGATCGGCTTCGTCTACCAGTTCCACCATCTGCTGCCGGAATTCACGGCTGTCGAAAACATCATGATGCCGCAGCTGATCGCCGGCCTTTCCAAAAAGGAAGCGCGCGAACGCGCCTCCGCCTTGCTCGACTACATGCGGATCGGCCACCGCGCCGATCATCGCCCCTCCGAACTGTCGGGCGGCGAGCAGCAGCGCGTGGCGATCGCCCGCGCCGTGGCCAACGCCCCCTTCGTGCTTCTGGCCGACGAGCCCACCGGCAATCTCGACCCCGAGACGGCCGGCTATGTCTTCGAAGCGCTGAAGGCTCTGGTCAAGCAATCCGGCCTCGCCGCGATGATCGCCACCCACAATTACGATCTGGCATCCAAGATGGACCGCCGCATCACGCTGCAGGACGGCAAGGTCGTCGAACTGGAATGAGGGGTGGTGCGCGGCCCTACGCCGCCACGTGGCACACGGCCTCAATGTTGTGCCCATCCGGATCGAGCACGAACGCGCCATAATAATCCGCATGATAATGTGGCCGCAGACCCGGCGCACCATTGTCGCGCCCGCCGGCAGCAATCGCCGCGGCGTAAAAGGCATCCACACGGTCGCGATCCGGCGCCGCAAAGGCGACATGCAGCCTGCCGGAGATCGCCTCTCCGCTACTGATCCAGAAGAACGGACTGCCGGGCGTCCCATAGCCCAGATGCGCTTCGTTCCCGCTCATTTCGGCGGTCACCTCCAGCTCTCGCGCAATGCCGAGCGGCGCCAGTGCGGCGTCGTAGAAGGCCGCGGCGCGCGCAAAATCACGAACGGGAAAGCCGATATGGTCGAGCATGAAGATCTCCTTGCTGGGTTGGGATGCTGTGTCGAATCGATGAGAGTTTCTTAACCATTGCCGAAAACGCCCTCTTGATCAAGGAACAAAAAGAGTACATAAAAAGAACATAACCAAAAGGAGAACGCCATGTCCGACTTCCTTCGAGATCTCGCCGCACTGACCTCCGTTGCCATGTTCGTTGCCAGCTTCTCCATTCTCCTTCTCGGTCTCTGAGGCGGCGCTGGTTTCCGATCGGGCAAGTTCCGGGGGAGAAACGCGATGCCGTTGTCGCTTCGCAGGTCCGAAGCGCGTATGCTGTCCTCTCATGCAGGAGTCGGAGTGAGCTATGGCGGATGCGGGCGCAAGCTTTGCGGGCGGGACGGGCAATGGCGACAAGCCGGCGCCGCAGTTCGTCCATCTGAGAACCCATTCGGCATTCTCGCTCCTCGAAGGCGCTTTGCCGATCAAGAAGATCATCGGCAAGGCCGTGTCCGACGCCCAGCCGGCCATCGGCATCGCCGACACGAACAATCTGTTCGCGGCGCTGGAATTCTCTTTGAAATGCATGGACGACGGCATCCAGCCGCTGATCGGCTGCCAGCTGTCGCTCGACATGGAGGATGAGGTCGAGGGCGAGAAGCGCGGGCATGCCCAGCACCTCGCCAAGCTTCCGGCCATCGTGCTCATCGCCGCGACGGATGCCGGCTACGTCAATCTCGTCGATCTCGTCAGCCGCGCCTATCTCGGCGGGGAGGGCAACCAGAGCGTTCGCATCTGCCTGTCGTGGTTGAAGGAGATCGGGACCGACGGGCTGATCGCGCTGACCGGTGCGTCGGGCGGCCCGATCGACATCGCGGTCCGTTCGGGCCACGCGGCGCTTTCCGAGGCGCGTGCGCGTTGCCTGATGGAGCTTTTCGGCGATCGGCTCTATGTCGAGCTGCAGCGCCACGGGCGCTACGACAAGCGCCACGAAAACCGGATGATCGATCTCGCCTACCGGCTGGAACTGCCGCTGGTCGCGACCAACGAACCCTTCTTTCCAACGCCCGACGACTACGATGCGCATGACGCCCTGATGGCGGTGGCGCACAATGCCATGGTCTCCGATGACACCCGTTTTCGGCTTACGCCCGACCACTATCTCAAGAGCCGGCAGGAGATGGCCAAGCTATTCGCCGATCTGCCGGAAGCGCTCGACAACACGATCGAGGTTGCGCGGCGCTGCACCTTCGTGCTGAAGACGCGGGCGCCGATCCTGCCGCGCTTCACCGGCGCTTCCGACGATCCGGCGGAGGCCGAGCGCGCGGAATCGCTCGAGCTGCGCCGTCAGGCGATCGAAGGGCTGGACGAGCGGATGCAGAAGCTCGGCCTGTCTCCCGGCTATAGCGAGACGGACTATCGCGAGCGGCTGGATTTTGAACTCGGCGTCATCGAGCGCATGAAGTTTCCGGGCTACTTTCTGATCGTTGCCGACTTCATCAAATGGGCGAAGCTGCAGGATATCCCGGTCGGCCCCGGCCGCGGTTCGGGCGCGGGCTCGCTGGTCGCCTACGCGCTGACGATCACCGACGTCGACCCCTTGCGCTTCTCGCTGCTGTTCGAACGCTTCCTCAACCCGGAACGCGTGTCGATGCCCGACTTCGATATCGACTTCTGCCAGGACAGGCGCGAAGAGGTCATCCGCTACGTGCAGGCCAAATATGGCCGCGAACAGGTGGCGCAGATCATCACCTTTGGATCGCTGCAGGCCCGCGCCGCCCTTCGCGACGTCGGTCGAGTGCTGGAAATGCCTTACGGCCAGGTCGACAAGATCTGCAAGATGGTGCCGAACAATCCGGCCAATCCGGTGACGCTTGCCAAGGCGATCGAGGACGAGCCGCGCTTCCAGGAAGAGGTCGACAAGGAGCCGGTGATCGGCCGCCTGCTCGATATCGCCCAGAAGATCGAGGGGCTGTACCGCCACGCATCGACCCACGCCGCCGGCATCGTCATCGGCGACCGGCCGCTGTCGAAGCTGGTGCCGATGTATCGCGATCCGCGCTCCGACATGCCGGTGACGCAGTTCAACATGAAGTGGGTCGAGCAGGCCGGCCTCGTGAAATTCGACTTTCTCGGCCTGAAGACGCTGACCGTGCTCAAGACGGCAGTGGACTTCATCGCCAAGCGCGGCATTCACGTCGCGCTGGAAGCCCTGCCGCTCGACGACGCCAAGACCTACGAGATGCTGTCGAAGGGCGACACGGTCGGCGTGTTCCAGGTGGAAAGTGCCGGCATGCGCAAGGCGCTGATCGGCATGCGGCCCGACTGCATTGAAGATATCATCGCCCTCGTCGCGCTCTATCGTCCGGGCCCGATGGAGAACATCCCCGTCTACAACGCGCGAAAGCATGGCGAGGAAGAGATCGAGTCGATCCACCCGACCATCGACTACCTCTTGAAGGAGACGCAGGGCGTCATCGTCTACCAGGAGCAGGTGATGCAGATCGCCCAGGTCCTCTCCGGCTACTCGCTCGGCGAGGCCGATCTTCTGCGCCGCGCCATGGGCAAGAAGATCAAGGCGGAGATGGACATGCAGCGCGCCCGCTTCGTGGACGGCGCCGTGAAGAACGGCGTGTCGAAGCCGCAGGCCGACATGATCTTCGACCTTCTGGCCAAGTTCGCCAATTACGGCTTCAACAAGAGTCACGCGGCAGCCTATGCCATCGTCTCCTACCAGACGGCTTATCTCAAGGCGCATTATCCGGTCGAGTTCCTCGCAGCGTCCATGACGCTCGACATGGCGAACACCGAGAAGCTGGTCGATTTCCGCCAGGACGCCGGCCGGCTCGGCATCACCGTGGTTCCGCCTTCGGTGCAGACCTCGTTCCGCCGCTTCGAAACGGGCGACAACCGAATCTTCTATTCGCTCTCGGCGCTGAAAGGCGTCGGCGAGGCGGCCGTCGAGCATATCGTGGCGGTGCGGGGCGAGACGCCCTTTGCGAGCCTCGAGGATTTCTGCCTGCGCATCGATCCGAAGCTGTTGAACCGCCGCGTGTTCGAAAGCCTGATCTGCGCCGGCGCCTTCGATGGTTTCGGCTATGACCGGGCCGCGCTGGTCGCCGGTCTGGATCGGATCCTCGGCTTTGCCCAGTTCGCCAATGAGAACAGGCTGAAGGGGCAGCACGACATGTTCGGCGCAGGCGCCGCGACGGGACCGGAAAAGATCGGCCTGCCGGATTTCACGCCGTGGCTGGCGTCCGAAAAGCTGCAGCGCGAGTTCCAGGTGCTCGGCTTCTACCTCTCGGCCCATCCGCTCGACACCTATAACGACCTGCTGGCGAAGATCCGGTGCCAGACCTTTGCCGACTTCGCTCTGTCGGTGAAGAAGGGCAACACGGCCGGACGTCTTGCGGGTACCGTCACCTCCAAGCAGGAGCGCAAGACGCGCACCGGCAACAAGATGGGCATCGTCACCTTTTCCGATTCGTCCGGCCAGTTCGAAGCCGTTCTGTTTTCGGAAATGCTGCAGCAATATCGCGATCTGCTTGAGCCTGGAAAATCGCTGGTGCTGACCGTTCAGGCGGAGGAGCGGCCGGAGGGCATCGGCCTGCGGATCCAGACGCTGCAGTCGCTGGAGGAACGCTCGTTTCAGATGCAGAAGGCGCTGCGCGTCTACGTCCGCGACAGCGGCCCGCTCCGCTCCGTCGCCACGCATCTCAACACGAAGGGCGACGGCCAGGTGTCCTTCATCATCGTCAAGGACAATGGCCAGCGCGAGATCGAAGTGGAACTGGGCGACAAGTACCGCATCTCCGCCGAGATCGCCGCTGCCCTGAAGACGGCACCCGGCGTCATCGACGTCGAGTTGATCTCGTGAGCGTCTTGTCGATCTGACGGTTCGGTCAGGGAAAGCAGGTCTGCTTGTGCCCTGTCGGGCATCGGCAGGATACGTGCGCCTCAGCCCTTGGCGGGATGTGTGATCGTCACGAAATCCGTGCCGCGGCCGGTTTCCGGGCCGAGGCCCATGTCGGAGACGGTGAGGGAGGAGCCGGGCGCCAAAACGTCCTCGACCTGCTCGCGAAGCTCCGCCGTCATCTGGATGCGATCGAGCACGCGCGTCGCTGCATTGTAAGCGAGCGCATCGTCGTCCAGCGTGATGCCGAGACGCGCTTTCATGGACTTTGGGATGACGTTGTCGAGCGACAGCGCGAACCAGTTGCCCTTTCCCGTCGTCGCATCGATATCCTGAAACTGGTAGAAATGCGCGCCGAGCGCGATCTCCGGCTCGGTGATCGTCACCGGCGCTTCGAAGAGCGGGGTGAAATCGCGGCGCACCAGAAGCTGCCCGTTGGCGGGCGGCGGCAGGTTGGCTTTCTTGAAGAGCGCATCCACCAGCTCCGGCGTGACCCGGCCCTTGGGCTCGCGGCCTTCTGCCAGTTCGAAGGCGCGGATGGCGGCGGTCGATCGGCTGCCCAGCGCGCCGTCCGGCACGCCGGCGTCAAAGCCGAGACCGTTGAGCGCCGCCTGCACATCGAGGTTGAGCTCGCGCACACCACGGCGGGTGATCAGGATGCGAATCGGCGCGCGGTGATCCTCGGCGCGGGCCACGGGTGCCGCGGGGTCAGCGGCGGCCGGCTCGCTCATCGCCACTTCCACATTGCCGCCGGGGATCTGCGACATGGCGGGACGCAACGTCGCGTCCGAGAGCAGCTGCGGTTCGGGCGCCGAGGGCTGGAAGAGGATGCTGTGCGACACGGGCTGCGGCGCGATCTGGCGGTCGGAAATCACAACGTGCAACCCGCGCTCCGTCATCTTGTAGAGCGACTTCGCAAAGGCGTTCGGCAGCCGCACGCAGCCATGCGATGCGGGGTAGGAGGGCACGCTGTTGGACGCATGAAGCGCGATGCCGGACCATGTCAGCCGCTGCATGAACGGCATCGGCGCATTGGAGTAGATGTTCGATTCGTGGTAGCGGCGCTTCTCGAGAATCGAGAAGATGCCGGTCGGCGTCTCGTGGCCGCGCTTGCCGGAGGAGACCTTCGAGGTCGCGACCACGGTATCGCCGTCATAGACGACCAGGGACTGCTTGTCCTTCGACACCACGATCTGCAGCGGCGACGTTCCATCGGCGGCATGCGCCGTCGTGCTGGCGAGGGCGAGCAACAGGAGCCCGAGTCCGAGAGTAGAACGCAAAACCATCGACACCATCCGGATCATTCGAACAGGGTGAAGGCTACGGAAAGACATTTAAGGAAACTTTGCCGGCTGGCGCGGAACGGCACGCGCTAGACGGATATCCGATCACCAAAACGTGATCCTGTGGAAAAGAGGTGCGCGACCACACAGAAGGCGCGGCTCAGCCCTATGAATCTCCTCAGCGCAGGAAATGCTGCCGGATGATACGCGCGGCGGCGTCCCAGCTGTCGGCGCTCTCGATGCCGTTGCCGGGCGTCGGTGCCATCGCCAGAAATTCTGCATTGGCCATCAGGCGGATCAGGAGGCAATCGGGCGCGTGCTCGCGCACGGATTCGAGATTGCGCAGAATGTCGTCGATGAAGGCCACCGGTACATCGCGCGCGTCATGGAGCCGCTTGACGACCGGGCCTTTCGGCGCCTCGGTCGCCAGCAGCGGATAGGCCGAGAGGCCGTGCCGGTCGAGCAGCCGCCGGCGAACCTCGGTGTGGCGGGGCGGCATGGCTGTCAGGAAAACGATGTCGGCCTCGCCGGAGAGATCGGCGAGCGTTTCGGCGACCTTCGACGCAGGCGTCTGCCACGTATCCTGCGTCAGGAAGAACTCCTCCAGCAGCACCGGCACCATCGCGTCCGGCACGGGTTCGCCGGTCTCCAGCTGCACGATGTTGCCGTGCAGGCGGAACGAGCGCGGCAAAAGCTCCCGCCCGCCGGATTTCAGAAAATTCTGAAACGGCGTGACGAACTCGAGGACCACCTCGTCGATATCGCAGACGATCAGCGGCCGGTCGGTCAGCGCGATGTGGTCGAAGCAGAGGGGGGCGTGCGGATCGAAGGTCTCGCTGGTCATGCGCTGCCCGTATCGCCGCGAAAGCCGGAGAGGGCCGCATGCGCGCGCGCCACCGTTTCCGGCTTTGTGCCCGTGGCCTCGCAGAACTGCAGCAGCGTCGGCTCGTGATCCATCACGAAATCGAGCAGCCCGGCCATGAAGCCGGGATCGCCGACGGCGCCGCGCAGAGCGGTCGGGTCGGTGCCCGTCAGCGCCAGGAAGCGGCCGAGAAGCTCTGGCTCGCCTGCAAGCCAGCCGAGCACGGCAATGGCGGTCTCATCGGCTGTCGTCACTGTTTTCACCCTATTCCGCAACACGTCGGCTTTTCTGGCCCATGATTACCTTTTTTTCAACCAAATAGGCCTAACTCTTCACCAGTCATGCGCGAATGCTCGTCTTGCAGCTGGCGGAATGACCCCCGGCCACGGCCGTACACGCGGGAAGGTTCTGATATGCCGAAACAGGTAATGATCGTCGAGGACAACGAGCTGAACATGAAGCTCTTCCGCGACCTGATCGAGGCATCGGGCTACACGACCATCCAGACCCGAAACGGACTGGAGGCGCTGGATCTCGCGCGCAAGCACCGGCCCGACCTGATCCTCATGGATATCCAGCTGCCGGAAGTCTCCGGCCTTGAGGTGACCAAGTGGCTGAAGGAAGACGACGAACTGCATGTCATCCCCGTCATCGCCGTCACGGCTTTCGCCATGAAGGGCGACGAGGAGCGGATCCGTCAGGGCGGTTGCGAGGCCTATGTCTCCAAGCCGATCTCCGTGCCGAAATTCATCGAAACCATCAAGACCTATCTCGGCGACGGTTGAGCGAGATCTGCAGGCAGCGACGAAGCCGCCATGATGGCGCCCTCGAGTGATCATGGAAGCCCTCGCACCAGCCGATTCGGGCACAACAGGCCAAGGGGCGATAGGACAGGACGGACCGTATGACCGCACGCATTCTCGTCGTCGACGACATACCGGCAAACGTCAAGTTGCTGGAAGCGAGGCTTGTGGCGGAATATTTCGACGTCCTCACGGCCTCCGACGGCTATCAGGCGCTCGCCATCTGCGACAGCCGCCCGGTCGATATCATCCTCCTCGACATAATGATGCCCGGCATCGACGGGTTCGAGGTCTGCGAGCGGCTGAAGGCGAACCCGAAGACCGCACACATTCCGGTCGTCATGGTCACCGCGCTCGACCAGCCGTCCGACAGGGTGCGCGGCCTCAAGGCCGGCGCCGACGATTTCCTGACCAAGCCCGTCAACGACCTGCAGCTGATGTCGCGCGTCAAAAGCCTCGTGCGCCTGAAGAATGTCAGCGACGAGCTGCGCCTGCGTGCCGAAACCGCCAAGAGCGTCGGCTTCGAGGACCTTTCGAATGCCGAGCGCCCGGACGAGCCGGGCAATATCCTTCTCGTGGACGCCCGTGCCAGCTCGCAGGACCGCATCGCCCGGGCGCTGAAGCCGGTGGCGGGCCTGACGATCATGAGCGACCCGCAGGCGGCCCTGTTCGAAGCGGCGGAGCAGCCCTTCGACCTCGTCATCGTCAATGCGAATTTCGACGACTACGACCCGCTGCGGCTCTGCTCGCAGCTGCGCTCGCTGGAACGGACGCGCTACATCCCGATCCTTCTGGTGGCCGAGCAGGGCGCGGAGGATCTCGTCGTGCGTGCGCTCGACCTCGGCGTCACCGACTACATCATGCGGCCGATCGATCCCAACGAGCTGATCGCACGCTCGCTCACGCAGATCCGCCGCAAGCAGTGCAACGATCGGCTGCGCCTCAGCGTGCACCAGACCATCGAACTGGCCATCACCGACGGTCTGACGGGGCTCCACAACCGGCGTTACCTCGACAACCACCTCAAGCTTCTGATCGAGCGCGCCATAAAGCGCGGCCGCAGCCTGTCGATCTGCGTGACGGATATCGATCGCTTCAAGATCGTGAACGATACGCATGGCCATGATGCGGGAGACGAGGTGCTGCGCGAATTCGCCCGTCGCCTTCGCAGCACCGTCCGCGGCGCCGATCTCGCCTGCCGATTCGGCGGCGAGGAGTTCGTGCTCGTCATGCCGGATACGGATGCGGCCACGGCCAGCACCATTGCCGAGCGCCTTCGCGTAACCATCGAGACAGCGCCCTTCCTCGTGCAGAATCGCAGCAAGGAACTGACGATCACGGCGTCCATGGGCATCGCGGTGCTCGACCCGGCCGGCGAAACACCCGACAGCTTCCTCAAACGGGCGGATACGGCGCTCTACCAGGCCAAGCGCAATGGCCGGAATCAGGTCGTCGGCGCTGCAGCCTGAGCCGATCCCTTAGCGAATCGGCGGGAGAGCGGGCTTTCGTCGCGCAACTGACATCGAGATCTGCAAGGCTGGGTCAGCGAGATATCACGCAGTTGTGCGGCGCAACGGCAAGGTCTGGCGACCTGGGGTGGAATTGCGCCGCAATTTCTCCCGAATCGGGCTGCACGTCATGGATCTTGTTAACCATGACTGTACCAAAGCGAACCAAGCTTTAAGATTTCATTGATTTTCTTCGGCATCTCGCCGATGTTCTTATGCAGGGGAGGTCCAGTCTCCCAAGCCGATCAGTTACCCCATGATGTCAGGTCCGCCGCATCTCCTGGGTCGTGGGGTCGTCGGCCGGTACGTATCAGCGGTTCCTCGTGCCGCTCTGCGTGCCGGCCGGCATCCATCCAGCGCCGCTTCTGTTTTCAGGGGCGGCGTTTTTCGTTTGGGCCTTCGATGCAGTGTCTGCCCGCGCGCGCCGGCTGCTCCCGTCTGCAGACGCAAAAAAGGCGCCTGACGTAGCCGTCGGCGCCCTTTTTAAACCGAGAAAACCGGATCTTACTTGATCTTGGTTTCCTTGAATTCGACATGCTTGCGTACGACCGGGTCGTACTTCGTCATGCTGAACTTGTCTGTCTTGGTGCGGCTGTTCTTCGAGGTCACGTAGAAGAAACCCGTGTCGGCCGTCGACAGCAGCTTGATCTTGATTTTTGCAGCTTTCGCCATGGTCGTCCTGCCTTCTGAAATAACAAAGCCGGACTTCGAAGAAGGTCCCGGCGAGCTTGGCGCGAAACTACAAATCGCGCCCGAAAAGTCAACCCTGTTTCGGTTTATAAACCAGGCGAACCAGGGAAAGCACGATGTAGAGGCCGAAGAATCCGGCGATCGACCACGCGAACCCGTCATTGCCGAACACATCCATGGAGGCGCCGATGACCTGCGGCCCGGCCACGGTGCCCAGCGCGTAGCAGAACACGAAGGCGGCATTGGCGGCGGCGAGCTCCGGCCCGTGGAGCCGCGAGCCGAGATGGCTGAGCCCGATCGTATAGAGCCCGGAGATGATGCCGCCCCAGAGCAGCAGGATCACCGCCAGCGCATACCAGTTGGTCGACAGGACGGGCAGGCAGAGCGCGCCGGCAAAGCCGATCACGGTCAGCGCCACGAGCAGCTTGCGACGGTCCTTCATGCGATCGGACAGAAGGCCGAGCGGTATCTGGAAGATGAGGTTTCCTACACCCATGATGGTCAGAAGCAGCGCTGCCTGCGATTCGGAGAAACCGACGCGGGTGCCGTAGACCGGAAAGAGCGAGAGGCCGCCATATTCCACAGCGCCGAAGACGAAGACGGCGGCTGTCGCCATCGGCACCATGTAGACATACCGCAGGAAGTGCATTTCCGGCATCTCGTCGATGTCAGGGCTTTCCTTGCGGGCGATGATGATCGGGATCGCACCCAGGAGGATGATGCCGGCGCCCACCGCGAACGGCAGGATGCCCTCGCTGCCGAGCAGGGAGAAGAGCAGGGGGCCGGCGGCGAACCCGAGCGACAGGACGGTGCCGTAAATGCCGAACACGAGCCCACGACGATGCGAGGGCGCCGTGGCGTTGATCCAGAACTCGGAGAGAACGAAGAGAATGGTGATGCCGCTCTGGAAGACGATTCGCAGCGGGAACCACAGCCAGAAATTTTCGACGAAATAGAAGCCGAGCGCGGGCGCGGCCGCCAGCACCACGGCGGCCACCATGACCTGCGCCACGCCGAACCGGTGGGCGAGCCGCGTTGTGAAGGAGGCGGCGACCATGGAGGCAAGGCCCGCCACGGTGGAGTTGAGGCCGATCAGCGTCGAGGAGACGCCGCGTCGTTCCATGATGAAGCTGAGCAGAGGCACGCCGAGGCCGATGGCGATGCCGACCGTGGTGACGGCAGCAAGGGCCGCGATCAGCGACAGCCAATGGATATCCTCAACCGGCCGAGACGAGCCAGGGGTCGTCTGAGACATTCGGTGTCCTCACAGAAGATCGCGGATGGGTCGTCCATTCCGGACGTGGAAAAACGGCACGGTGCCGTCAAAGCCGAGCAGAGGGTCGGCGTCAAGCCTCGTGTGCAAGGCTTTGAGAATGCGCGCGGTGATATCGGGGATGGAAACCTCCGAAGGGTCGCCGACGGGAACCCAGCGCAGATCCTCGAGCTCCCGGCTGTCCTGCAGTCCGCCGAGGTCGAGATCGACTTCGTCGGTAAAGAGCGCGAAGAAATGGGTGTCGAATCGCCGTACGTGGCCGGGCGGTGTCAGTGCGCGGGCGACGTAACGCAGGCATGCGAGGTCGGGGCGGAAGGGGAGTTGGCCGGAACAGGACGGCCCCACCACGAGGCTCGTCTCCTCATGCAGCTCCCGCATGGCGGCCAGCGCGAGCGCACGCACGGCCGAAACGGACAGGCGCCCCCGATAGATGCCGACCAGCCGGTCGATCAGCGGCGCGGGCAGGTCGCTCGCAAAGGCAATCCTGTGATCGCCCGGATCCCGTCGCCCGCCGGGGAAGACGTGCACATCGGGCATGAAGGCGTGTTTCTTGCTGCGCCGGCCGACGAGCACGCGCGTCCCGCCATCGCGCCGGTCGAGAAGGAGGATGGAGGCCGCAAGCCGCGGGCGCAGCGCCTTTGCCGGTGCGGGCACCGCCTCGGATGTGCCGCCGGTCGCGGCATCATCGCTGCGCATCAGCTGAGGCCCTGCGGCGGCAAGTCGTCTTCAGGCCGATCCTCGTGCCCGCCGAAGCCATGCATCCGCAACGCCCATTGCAGCCCGACGACGCCGCCCTTGACCGGCTGCATGAGGGCGATGGAGCCGGCGATCGTGATCGGCACCCAGATGGCAAGATGCTGCCAGTTCGACAGCGTCACCAGCATTTCCGTCATCATGAAGCCTCCGAGCACCAGGTGACCGACGATCGTGACGACGATATACGGCGGAAAGTCGTCGGCGCGATGATGATGAAGCGCTTCTCCACAGACGGAGCAGGTGTCGTTGACCTTGAGGAACCGGCCGAACATGCGCCCCTGGCCGCAGTTGGGGCAGCGGTTGAGAAGCCCGCGTCGGATCGAGCGCCCGACCGGGCGTTCGCTGATCGAAGAATCGCCGAGATGCAGTGTCGCTGCTCCGGGCCCGATGTCGCTGTCTCTCATGTCACCGTCCGCCATCCGGGTCAGCGCCGGCCGCGCGGCGGGCGGGTGCCGGGCGCCTTGCGCGCGCCGGCCTTGTCGCGGCGTCCTGCCTTGTGGAAGGACCGCGTCGCCGTCGCCATCTTACGCCCCTCGTCCAGCATCTCGAAGCGCAGGGCGCCGGCCAGCGGCACGGCATCGACCAGCTTCACCCGCACCTCGTCGCCGAGACGGTAGCCGAGACCGGTCTTGTCGCCGACCAGCGCCATATGCGCCTCGTCGAAGATGAAATAGTCCCGCCCGAGCGTCGAGATCGGCACGAACCCGTCGGCGCCATACTGCGGCAGGGAGATGAACAGGCCCGACTTGGTGACGCCGGACACGCGGCCGTCGAACTCCTCGTTGACGCGGCCGCTCAGGTGATGGGCGATCAGCCGGTCGATCGTGTCGCGCTCCGCCGCCATCGCACGCCGCTCGAATGTCGAGATCTCCGCGGCGATGTCTTCCAGCGCGCCTTCCTCGGCGGGCGTGATGGCGCCTTCGCCGAGCCCCAGCGATCCGACCAGCGCCCGGTGCACGATCAAGTCGGCATAGCGCCGGATGGGCGAGGTGAAGTGGGCGTATTTCATCAGGTTCAGGCCGAAATGGCCGATATTCTCGGGGCTGTAGACCGCCTGGCTCTGCGAGCGCAGCACCATCTGGTTGACGATGGTTTCGTAGGGCTGCTCTTCGGCTTTCGCGAGGATGCCGTTGAAGTGGTTGGCGCGCATGTTGCCACCTTTGACCAGCGTCAGGTCGAGCGTCGCCAGAAACTCGCGCAGCGTCTCCTGCTTGGCGAGCGAGGGCGCATCGTGGACGCGGTAGACGAGCGGCTGACGCTTGATCTCCAGCGTTTCGGCAGCCGCCACATTTGCCTGGATCATCATCTCCTCGATCAGCTTGTGCGCATCGAGCCGGTCCGGCACGAAGACGCGATCAACCGTGCCGTCCGGCTTCAGGAGGATCTTGCGCTCGGGCATGTTGAGTTCGAGCGGCTGGCGCCGGTTCCGCCCGATCGTGAGGATACGATAGGCGTCCCAGAGCGGCTTGAGGATGGGCTCCAGCAGCGGGCCGGTCTGGTCGTCCGGCGCGCCGTCGATCGCGGCCTGGGCCTGGTTGTAGGAGAGCTTGGCGGCACTCTTCATCATGATGCGATGGAAGGTATGCCCGATCTTTCGGCCTTCGCGGGTGAAGCGCATGCGCACCGCCAGCGCCGGCCGGTCCACCGCTTCCTTGAGGGAGCACAGCTCGTTGGAAATGCGCTCGGGCAGCATGGGCACGACCCGGTCCGGGAAGTAGACCGAGTTGCCGCGCTTCAGCGCCTCGTTGTCGAGTGCGGATTTCGGGCGAACGTACCAGGAGACGTCAGCAATCGCGACGGTGACGATCACGCCGCCCTCGTTCTCCGGCGATGTGTCGGGTTCCGCATGCACCGCGTCGTCATGGTCCTTGGCGTCCGCGGGGTCGATGGTGATCAGCGGCAGGGACCGCCAGTCCTCCCGATGCGACATGGTCGCGGGGCCGGCAGCGTCGGCTTCGCGGATGACGCTGTCGGGGAAGATATAGGGAATGCCATGCGCGTGGATGGCGATCATCGAGATCGCCTTTTCCGAAGAGACCGAACCGATGATCGACTTCACTTCGGCCTTGGCCAGTCCGAACCGGCCGGAGCGGACGATCTCGACCTCGACCAGATCCCCGTCCTTCGCCTCGCCGACGCCGCTCGCCTCGACGTCCATCTCCTCGCCGCGCTTGTCGATCGGCATGATGCGGCCGGTGCCGGCCGGCATTTCGCGGAAGACGCCGAGCGCTGCATTGGCGCTGCGGCGGCGGTCGAGCACCTTGACGATGCGAGCCGTGTAGGCCGGGCCCGTCGGCTCCTTGGAGGGGAAGATCTTGGCGAGAACCCGGTCGCCGATGCCGCCGACGGGCATCTTGCCCTTGGCTTTGGCAACGCTCGACTGGCGGATGAGGACGGCGGGTGCGACGCCGGCATCGTCGGGCCACTCGGCCGGACGGGCGACGAGTTCGCCGTCCTTGTCGCGCGTGGTGATGTCGAGAACGGTCACCGGGGGCAGGGCGCCCGGCCGGACGAGGGACTTGCGCTTCTTCTCCACGAGGCCGTCGTCCTCGAGATCCCGCAGAGCCGCCTTCAGCTCGATGCGCGCTTCACCCTTGAGGCCGAACGCCCGAGAAATCTCGCGCTTGGAGGCCTTGTCGGGGTTCTCCGCGATGAAGCGCATGAGCACGTCGCGCGGTGGTACGGCGCCGTGGATGATGGGTGCATCATCGGCCGGCGGCAGCACCGTGCCCGCACGGGCCAGCCGGACCGAGGGCTTTACGGTCCGTCTCATGCCGATGCGGGGCGATTTGCTCACGGTCTATCCCTTCTGTGCCTTGGCGGCCGCCGCGGTCTTGGGTTTTGCGGCAGCCTTCGTCTTTGTCGTCGTCTTCGTCGCAGGCTTGGCCTTTGCGGCGGCGCGCGGCTTGGCGGCCTTTTCATCGCCGTCCGCTGCCGCCTTGGCCTTGGCAGGCTTTGCAGCCTTCGCCTTGACCGCCTTCGCCTTCACGGGTTTCGCCTTGCCGGCCCGTTCGGCCAGCAGCGGCAATGCCTCTTCAAGCGTCACCGATGTCGGATCCTTGCCCTTAGGCAGCGTCGCGTTCACCTTGCCCCAGTTGACATAGGGTCCGTAACGCCCGTCGCGAACGGTAATCGCACCGCCATCGGGATGTTCCCCGAGGTCCTTCAGCGCGGCTACGGCCGCGCCGCGCCCGGCCGGGCCCTTGGACGCCTTGTCCGCCAGCACCGAAACGGCGCGGTTGAGGCCGATCGAGAACACGTCCTCGATGGTCTCGACATTCGCATATTTCCCGTCATGCAGGATGAACGGCCCGTAGCGGCCGAGGCCGGACGAGATCATCTTGCCGGATTCCGGATGCTGGCCGATATCGCGCGGAAGCGACAGGAGCGCCAGCGCCTTCTCATGGTCGATGCTCGCCGGCGTCCAGCCCTTGGGCAGGCTGGAGCGCTTGGCCTCCTTGCCTTCGCCGCGCTGGACATACGGGCCGAAACGGCCGTTGCGCAGGGTGATCTCCTCGTCCGTATGCGGGTCCTTGCCCATCGCCTGCGGCTCGTTCGACGCCTGCGCTTCCGCATCGCCGTCCGAGGACAGCTGGCGGGTGAAATTGCAGTCGGGATAGTTCGAGCAGCCGACGAACGCGCCGTATTTGCCGAGCTTCAGCGACAGCTTGCCGGTGCCGCAGACCTGACAGATCCGCGGATCGCTGCCATCCTCGCGCTTGGGGAAGACGAGCGGTGCGAGCTCCTCGTTCAGCGCATCAAGGACATTGGTGACCCGCAGTTCCTTGGTATCTTCGATCTGCGCGAAGAAATCCTTCCAGAAGTCGCGAAGCACGTCCTTCCAGTTGAGTTCGCCGGCCGAGATCCGGTCGAGCTTCTCTTCGAGCGAGGCCGTGAAGTCGTATTCGACATAGCGATGGAAGAAACTCTCGAGGAACGCCGTCACGAGGCGTCCCTTGGCTTCCGGGATCAGCTTGCGCTTGTCGATGACGACATATTCGCGGTCGCGCAGGGTGGCGAGCGTCGAGGCGTAGGTCGAGGGACGGCCGATGCCGAGCTCTTCCATGCGCTTGATCAGGCTCGCTTCCGAATAGCGCGGCGGCGGCTCGGTGAAATGCTGGCTCGCATTGATCTTCTGCTTGGCGACGCTCTCGCGCGCCTTGATCTCCGGCAGGCGGCCTTCATCCTCGCCGTCGTCGCTCTGCTCGCCGTCTTCCTTCTGGTCCGTATAGGCGGCGATGAAGCCGTCGAAGCGGATGACGGAGCCCACGGCCCGCAGGCCGGCCTTGCGGTCGCCGTTCTCGGCCAGAATCTCGACGGTCGTCCGTTCGATCTCGGCCGAGGCCATCTGGCTGGCGATGCCGCGCTTCCAGATCAGGTCGTAGAGGCGCAGCTGGTCGGCATCGAGGAAGCGGCGCAGCTGGTCCGGCGTGCGGGTGAAGTCCGTCGGGCGGATCGCCTCGTGGGCTTCCTGCGCGTTCTTGGCCTTGGTCGAATAGAGCCGGGCTTTCTCCGGCACGTAGCGCGCGCCGAACTGGTCGCCGATGGCGCTGCGGGCGGCGTCGATCGCTTCCGAGGCCATCTGCACGCCGTCGGTACGCATATAGGTGATGAGACCGACCGTCTCGCCGCCGAGGTCGAGACCTTCGTAGAGACGCTGGGCGACCTGCATGGTGCGCGAGGCCGAGAAGCCGAGCTTGGAGGATGCCGCCTGCTGCAGCGTCGATGTGGTGAAGGGCGGCGAGGGGTTGCGCTTGACCGGCTTCGCCTCGACGGTATCCACGACATAGGACGCGCCTTCGAGCAGCGCCTTCAGATCGTTTGCCTGCTCCCCATTGCCGACCGAGCGCGCCTGCAGGCGCTTTCCGTCGGCGGCCACCAGGCGGGCTTCGAAGTCGTCGCCGCGCGGCGTTTTCAGGATGGCGGAGAGGTTCCAGTATTCTTCGGAGACGAACCGCTCGATCTCCGACTCACGGTCGCAGACGAGGCGCAGCGCGACGGACTGCACGCGGCCGGCCGACCGGGCGCCGGGCAGCTTGCGCCACAGCACCGGCGACAGGTTGAAGCCGACGAGATAGTCCAGCGCGCGGCGTGCCAGATAGGCGTCCACCAGCGGCACGTCGATATCGCGCGGATTGGCCATCGCATCGAGCACGGCCTTCTTTGTGATGGCGTTGAAGACGACGCGGCTCACCGGCTTGTCGCCGATCAGCTTCTTTTTGCGCAGGAGATCGAGCACATGCCAGGAGATCGCTTCACCTTCGCGATCCGGGTCGGTCGCGAGAATGAGGCCGTCGGCGTTCTTCAGCGCCGCGCCGATATCGTTCATCCGCTTGGCGGACGCGCTGTCCACCTCCCACAGCATGGCGAAGTCTTCGTCGGGCTTGACCGAGCCGTCTTTGGCCGGAAGGTCGCGAACGTGACCGAACGAGGCCAGGACCGTGTAGCCGGGGCCGAGATACTTGTTGATGGTCTTTGCTTTGGCCGGCGATTCAACGACGACGACATTCATGGTCATAGGATTCAGCAACCATAGAGAGGGGTGACGGACTTCCCTCAGCCGTCACGCCGGGAACTTTTGAAGCCCCGACATGGAGGGGGATTTCGTCGCGGTCAAGTGGCGACCATGAAATTAGCCAGTTTGCATGAAGGATCGACAAGCCCGCAACCTCTTCATTTACAGGCCTTTGATGCTCCTTCGACCAAGCATCGTACCCGACGGCCCGTCGGCCCGGAATACAACGCGCCACAACTTTGAGGGGATAATGTTATGATTGCAATTAGGAATATTTGCGTTATCGTCTGCCGGAGAAGAGAGAGTGCACCGAGGGACAGGCGGTGGTGATAGCCTCACAGGTTGTCGCCGCGTGTGCTGTCGGCTGCCCGCTCGGGATAAAGGCAAAGCCCAACAGGACGTTTTCATGGTGCCCGTATATAATGACGCTTCTGTTCCCGCGACGCCTGACGACGAGAGCTTTGCCTATATTCGTCAGATGCTCGGTGAGCTGCGCGGCGTCGCCGACGAAAAGGGCGCGGACATGCTCTGCTACCTCCTGGAGATGGCCTATGTCGAGGCGGGCGACCTGATGTCCGGCCGCCGCGCCCTGTCACCCAAGGGGCTCAAGAGAAACGAGGCCGCCGGGGTGGCGGTGAAGCCGGCCGGCAAGATCAAGCTCTAGCAGCACCAGATAGACCGCCGAGGCGGGACATCCCGTATGGCGGATGATGTCGTCGGTCTCGACCGGTGTCGGGCCCAGCGCATCGATGATCGCGTCGCGCTCCCGGTCGCCTGGAAGCTCCGCTACCGGCCGGCGCGCCATGCCGATGTCCATCTCGCTCTCCGTCTCGCGCGCGAGCGGCTGGTCGAAGAGGTCGATGCGGCTGACCGGTGCCAGTGCTTCGAGAATGTCGCGCGCTTCCGTCGTCACCACGGCGCCGTCCTTGAGCAGACCATTGGTGCCGTGGCACCGCGGGTCGAGCGGCGAACCCGGCACGGCAAAGACCAGACGTCCGAAATCGGCGGCGTAACGCGCCGTGATCAGCGATCCGGAGCGGCTTGCGGCCTCCACGACGGCAAGCCCGAGCGCCACGCCGGCAATCAGCCGGTTGCGGCGCGGGAAGTCGCGCGCCCGGGGCTCCCATCCGAAGGGCATCTCGGAGATGGCAAGGCCTTGTCCCTCCGTGATCTCGTCGAGGAGCGGCACGTTCTCGGGCGGGTAGGGCTTGTCGATGCCGCCGGCGAGCACCGCGATCGTGCCGGTGTCGAGGCTCGCGCGATGGGCCGCGGTGTCGATGCCGCGGGCAAGACCGGAGATGATCGTATAACCGGACCTCCCGACGTCGCGGGCGATCATGGCGGCGAACTTGGCGCCGCTGATGGAGGCGTTGCGGGCGCCGACGATGCCGAGCGCCGGCGCGGTGCCGGTGGATGCGTGGCCCTTGACGGCCAGAAGCGGCGGCGCGCCATCGATCTGGCGAAGCGCTGCCGGATAGTCCGGTTCGCCAATACCGACGAATCGCGCGCCGCAGCGGGCGGCGATCGCCAGTTCGCGCTCGGCTTCCGCGACCGTGGCGATGCGGATCGCGCGCGTGGAGCCTCCACGGCGGGATAGTTCCGGGAGCATCTCCAAGGCCGTCTCGGCCGATCCGACATGATTGATAAGGTCACGGAAGGTGACGGGGCCGACATTGTCGGAGCGGATGAGGCGCAGCCAGGCGATTCTTTGACGATCCGTCAGCGCGATGCCCTTACCACCCGGCCCCTTCGCGCTGTCGCTCATCGACGCTTATCCTTTCTGGCCGATCCGGCTTTCCGTTCCTGCGATCAGGCGCGCGATATTGGCGCGGTGCTTGATCCAGGTGATGACGCTCAGGACCACGAACAGAACACCGATGCGACCATAACCCGCAAACAGCAGCACGACCGGCACCACGATGGTGGCGACGAGCGCCGACAGCGAGGAATAGCGCGTGACCTTGGCGACGATCAGCCAGCAGGCGGCAAAGACCAGAACCACGAGAGGCGCAAGCCCGAGCAGCACGCCGATATAGGTCGCGATTCCCTTGCCGCCCTTGAAGCCGAGCCAGACCGGAAAGAGATGCCCGAGAAAGGCGCCGAACCCGGCGGCGATACCGGCCTCCGGGCCGAGGACGTGATAACCGACGGCGGCGGCCAGCGTGCCCTTCAGCGCGTCCAGCAGCAGCGTCGCTGCCGCGAGCTTCTTGTTGCCGGTGCGCAGCACGTTGGTGGCGCCGATATTGCCGGAGCCGATCTTGCGCACATCGCCAAGCCCGGCCGCCCGCGTCAGAATCAGGCCGAACGGGATCGAGCCGAGCAGATAGCCGAAAAGAAGGAAGCCGAGCGTCGGCAGAGCCGGCAGCGGCCAGATGAACACGTCCATGAATGCCCCCTCGCGTCAGCCTCTTACAGGCTGTGCACGCACTTTCCCGCAACATATGTGCGAACGGCGCGACCCGTAAAGCGGGCATTTTCGAACGGCGTGTTTTTCGAGCGCGAGACGATGGCGTCCTTGGAGACGATCCAGGGCTCGTCGAGATCGATCAGCGTGATGTCCGCCTTCGCGCCGGGCTTCAGCGTTCCCGCGTCGAGCCCGAAGATCTGCGCCGGCCGGGTGGAGAGCGCGTCGATCAGGCGCATCAGCGGCACTTCGCCGCTGTGATGCAGCCGGAGGGCGGCGGCCAGCATCGTCTCAAGGCCGATCGCGCCATCGGCCGCGTCGGCGAAGGGCAGGCGCTTGGTGTCGACGTCCTGCGGATCGTGCGAGGAGACGATGATGTCGATCCGTCCCTCGGCCAGCGCTTGCACCATGGCCGTGCGGTCGTCCTCGCCGCGCAGGGGCGGCGTCAGCTTGAAGAAGGTCCGGTATTCCCCGATGTCGTTCTCGTTCAGCGACAGATGGTTGATCGAGATGCCGGAGGTGACGTTGACGCCGCGCGACTTCGCCAGCGCGATGGCATCGACCGATTCCGGCAGCGAGATCTTGGCGGCGTGGTAGGCGGCGCGAGTGAGGCCGGCAACGCGCAGGTCGCGTTCCAGCGGAATGATCTCCGCCTCGCGCGGCACGCCGGACAGGCCCAGCCAGCTCGCGAGCAGCCCCTCGTTCATGACGCCGCCGGCGCCCAGATACTTGTCGCGCGATTCCAGCGCGATCACCATGCCGAACTCGCGGGCATAGGTCATGGCCCGGCGCAGGACGAGCGTATCGTGCAGGGCCTCGCGCCCGTTCGTGAAGCAGACGGCACCGGCCTCGCTGAGAAGGCCGAACTCGGTCATCTCCGTGCCGCGCAGCCCCTTGGTGAGCGCTGCGGCCGGGTAGACGTTGACGACCGCCTTGTCGCGCGCCGTCTTCATCACGAATTCGACCAGCGCGATATCGTCGATAACGGGATCCGTATCCGGCATGGCGATGAACGACGTGATGCCCCCGACGGCGGCAGCCTGAGCGGCGGACGCGATCGTCTCGCGGTGCTCGGCACCGGGTTCGCCGACGAACACGCGGGCATCGACGAGGCCGGGAACGGCGATCAGGCCGCGGCAATCCTGAACGGTCGCGCCTTCGGGCACGCCCTGATGGGCCGCGTCGCTGCCGGCCGCCAGGATCACGCCGTCGCGAATGAGGATCGCGCCCGTTTCATCGAGGTTGCGCGACGGGTCGAGGATGCGCAGATTGTTGAGGACAAGATCGGTCATGCGCGCGTACCCTGATTGTTGAGACCGCCCTGATGTTGGGAAACGAGCAGCGCTTCCATCACGGCCATGCGCACCGCAACGCCCATTTCGACCTGCTGCTCGATGACGCTCTGCGGTCCGTCGGCAATCTCCGAAGCGATTTCGACGCCGCGGTTCATGGGGCCGGGATGCATGACAAGTGCGTCTTCCTTCGCCGCCTTCAGTTTCTCCGCGTCGAGGCCGTAATAGCGGAAGTACTCGCGCACCGAGGGTACGAAGGCGCCGGCCATGCGCTCGCGCTGCAGCCGCAGCATCATCACGACGTCCGCATCCTTCAGGCCCTCTTCCATCGAGTGGTAGACCTCAGCACCCATGTCGGCGATGCCGGACGGCAGCAGCGTTGCAGGGGCGACGACGCGCACGCGGGCGCCCATCTGGTTGAGAAGCAGGATGTTGGAGCGGGCGACGCGCGAATGCAGCACGTCGCCGCAGATGGCCACGATGATGCGCGACAGCTTGCCCTTGGCCCGCCGGATCGTCAGCGCATCGAGCAGCGCCTGTGTCGGGTGCTCGTGCTGGCCGTCGCCGGCATTGATGACCGAGCAGGAAACCTTCTGCGCGAGAAGGGCGGCAGCACCGGCCGAGGAGTGGCGCACGACCAGCACGTCGGGGTGCATGGCGTTCAGCGTCATCGCGGTGTCGATCAGCGTTTCGCCCTTCTTCACCGAGGAGTTGCCGACCGACATGTTCATGACGTCGGCCCCGAGCCGCTTTCCGGCAAGCTCGAAGGAGGACTGCGTCCGGGTGGAGGCTTCGAAGAAGAGGTTGATCTGGGTAAGGCCTCGCAGCGTCGAGGTTTTCTTCTCGCGCTGACGGGAGATTTTGACCGCCTCGTCGGCGAGATCGAGAAGTCCGGTGATATCGCGCTCGTTCAGGCCCTTGATGCCGAGAAGATGGCGATGCGGAAAGAAATCCATGGGAAGCCCGCCTCAAATGGTCGCGTTGCCGCGCTCTATAGAGCCTGTGCGGGTGGGCGGCAAGGCAGGGCGTGCGAACAGGTGAGGACAAAGCCCGCGGGCGCCGACGCATCGGGCCGCGGCGGCTTGGCCGATGGCGGTATCGATTTTGCGGGAGGGCGCAGCCAGTGCTGTTCCTAACGTTCCGCACTTCGGCTAGAACCGGATCATGACCGTGACTCGACCCGACCAGACCCTTGACGACCTCAACCAGCCGAAACCCTGGTCGGGCATCAACGCCTATCGTTCCGATCCCCTGCTGACCGACGTCGCAAGCGGGTTGCCCAAGGTGTTGCGCGACGATTTCGACGGGCTCGGCCGCTATGTCACCTCCCCGGAAGCGCAGGATCTTGCGCGCATGGCCAACCAGGGCGTGCCGCAATTGCGCACGCATGGGCCGCGCGGCGAGCGGCTCGACGTGGTCGATTTCCACCCCGCCTGGCATGCGCTGATGCGCCGCTCCATGACGGCGGGCCTGCATTCCTCTGTCTGGGAAAATGTGGCCGACGAGCGTGGCCATGCCCATAAGAGTCGGGCCATCCGATTCTATCTCACCGCGCAGCTCGAAAGCGGCCATCTCTGCCCGCTGACGATGACCAGCGCCTCGCTGGCCGCCATGGCCGCGACGCCGATGGTGCAGAAGGAATGGGCGCCAAAGGTCCTGTCGCGGAAATACGACGCCTCGAACCGCCCTTTCATGCAGAAATCCGCCGTCACCATCGGCATGGGCATGACGGAGAAGCAGGGCGGCACGGATGTTCGCGCGAACGTCTCCACCGCCGAGCGGGTAGGCGAGGGGATCTACCGGCTCTCCGGCCACAAATGGTTCATGTCCGCGCCGATGAGCGACGCCTTCGTCATGCTGGCGCAGACGCGCGAGGGGCTCGGCTGCTTCCTCGTTCCCCGGCTGTTGGAGGACGGATCGGCGAACGGCCTGCGGTTCCAGCGGCTTAAGGACAAGCTCGGCAACCGCTCGAATGCCTCCTCCGAGGTCGAGTTTTCCGAAACCTTCGGCTTCATCCTCGGCGCGCCGGATGCCGGCATCACCACGATTCTCGACATGGTCACGCTGACGCGGCTCGATTGCGCCCTGTCCTCGGCCGGCATGATGCGCGCCAGCCTTGCCGAAGCAGTCCACTACACCCGCGGACGCGCCGTTCTCGGACGCCCGCTGGTCGCGCAGCCGATGATGACGCGCGTGCTGGCCGATATGGCGCTGGACGTCGCCGCCGCGAGCGCGCTCTCCCTGCGGCTCGCCGATGCCTTCGACCGCGCGCGCGACAGTGCGGAGGAGGCGGCCTATGCCCGCATCATGACGCCGGTCGTCAAATACTGGGTCTGCAAGACCGCACCCACCCTCATTGCCGAGGCAATGGAATGCCTGGGCGGCAATGGCTATGTCGAAGAGCGCCCGATCGCCCGGCACTACCGCGAGGCGCCGGTGAATGCGATCTGGGAAGGTTCCGGCAATGTGATGGCGCTCGATGTGCTCAGGGTGCTGAAGCGCGGCCGGGAGCTGTTCGAGGCTCTGTTCGACATCATCGGCCGGGATCTCGGTCCCGCCGCGCGCAAGACCATCGACGTGCTGCGCGCCGCCATTTCGCTCTGCGAGCGCGACGAGGGGGCGGCACGCCTGCTGGTCGAGCAGCTCGCGCTCGCCGCGGCCGCCGCCGAGCTTTACCGGCTCGGTGCCGGACGCATTGCCGATGCCTTCATGGAGTCTCGCCTTGCCGCCGGCTGGCGCTCTACCTACGGCATGCTCGATTCGCGCTTCGACAGCGCGATGATCGTCGATCTCCTTTATCCCGCTTCCAGCTGAGCGCGTCTCGTCCGCGACATCCGCGCGCGGCTCTGGCCGGCCGTTAACCTTAACGAAAGGTTGACGTTGCCTCGTCAAGGTTAACGTTCCATGTGTTGTGGATCGCAACCGCACGGAGCCCGCATGATGCGCGCAGTCCTGACGTTCATTCCCATGTCGATCGTCGCGGTCGTCGCGCTGGACGTAGCGGTGCCGGCCCTCGTTCTTCTGGTCTGTGTCGTCGCCACCGGCGCGGCGGCTTCGGTCGCAGCCTGGGGAGCGCGCGGCATGGCGACCATGAGAGGAGACCGGGCATGAAGTGGCTTCTGATCCTGTGGGGCGGGCCGGTCCTGTTCCTGACGAGCTGGTACACGCTCTCCTACAACGACATCAGCTTCGGCATCTTCATGCTGTCGCGCGAGGCGAACGATCTCGTGTTCCAGATGTACGGCAACGTGCTCGGCATCGCGCCCGAAACGATCCCGCCGCTCGTCGCGCGCGCGATGATCTTCGACAGCTTCATCGTCTTCGGCCTCATCGCGCTGCGCAAGCGCAAGGCGATCATCGCCTGGTACCGTCGCCGGAACGATCAGTCGTCGGTGGACGCCGCAACGCGTGCCAGCGAGGCCAGCCTGTCCAGCGCGCCCTGAAGAATGAAGGAGGCCGCGGCCGAATCGATGCGCTCCGCGCGCTTGGCGCGGGACACGTCCATCTCGATCAGCGTCCGCTCGGCCGCCACCGTCGAGAGCCGCTCGTCCCAGTAGACGAAGGGCAGGGTGGTCTTCTGTTCCATATTGCGCACGAAGGCCCGGGTCGCCTGCGCCCGCGGCCCATGCGACCCGTCCATGTTCACCGGCAGGCCGATCACGAAGGCCGCGATCCGCTCCTTCTCGGCAAAGGCCAGCAGCGCCTGCGCGTCGGCCGTGAATTTCGTGCGCTTGATCACCGTTCGCGGCGTGGCGAGCCCGCGGCCGAGGTCGGATACGGACAGACCGATCGTCTTGGTGCCCAGGTCAAGCCCGGCAATCGCCTGACGCGGCAGCAGGGTGTCCGCCAGGTCTTCGATGGTCATCACGCTCATGCTAAACCTCTCCGTCGGCCTTTGTCTTTGCCTGTCGATGTTCCATATGCTCCGCGGGCACCGATTTCACCAGCGCGCGTTTCGCCCGGTCGGGGTTTAAGGCGCGCCCGCCACAGATGACAGGAGATATGTCATGAAGATCCAATGGCTCGGCCATTCCGCCTTCCACATCGAGACAGCCAAAGCAAAGATCCTGGTCGACCCGTTCTTCTCGGGCAACCCGTCCTTCGACGAATCGACCCGCAAGGACGCGGCCGCCGGCCTCGACTATATCCTGCTCACCCACGGCCATGGCGACCATGTGGGCGATACCGTCGCACTGGCGAAAGAAACCGGCGCGACCGTCGTCGCCAATGCCGATCTGGCGGCATGGCTCGGTTCGCGGGGCGTCTCCGCGCTCGAAATGGGCAATACCGGCGGCACAATTCACCTCAAGGGCTTTTCAACGACCTTCGTCAACGCCCTGCATTCCTCCGCGCAGATCACCGAGGATGGCGTTTCGCACTCGCTCGGCAGTGCCAACGGCCTTGTCCTGCATTTCGACGATGCTCCGACGCTTTACCACATGGGCGACACCGACATCTTCTCGGACATGGCGCTGATCCAGGAGCTTCACCAGCCCGATATCGGCCTCGTTCCGATCGGCGACCGCTTCACCATGGGCGGTGCCGTGGCCGCGCTTGCCTGCCAGCGTTACTTCAAGTTCACCACCGTGCTGCCCTGCCACTACGGTTCCTTCCCGATCGTGGACCAGACCCCGGATCTCTTCATCGCCGCCATGGAACCGGCGAGCACCAAGGTCGAAGTCCCCGCAGTGGGCGGCGTCGTAACGGTCTGATCATCCCGCGAACGCGGTCTCGCCTGAATCCCCCGTTGCGCGCTCCCGTCGTGGTCAGTATAGCGGGGGATCATTTCCCGTTAGGCCCGGAGTCCGCCATGTCCGTCGATCTCGTCACCGTCAAGCGCGTCGCGCATCTCGCCCGCATCGCCGTCAGCGAAGACGATGCCAACCGCATGACCGGCGAGCTGAACGCGATCCTCGGCTTCGTCGAACAACTCGGCGAAGTCGATGTCACCGGTGTCGAGCCGATGACATCGGTGACGCCGATGGCCATGAAGAAGCGCGAGGATCTTGTGAGCGACGGAGGCAAGGCGGACGATATCGTCGCCAATGCGCCGAATTCCGACCGGAACTTCTTCCTCGTGCCGAAGGTCGTCGAATAAAGAGACCGACCGCTCACGCCTCGAAGACCGCTTCGCCCGCCTGCCGTTTACGAAAGTCCCGTTCGCCATGACCGAACTCACCCACCTCACCATCGCCGAAGCCCGCGACCGGCTGGCCGCCCGCGACATCACGGCCGTCGAACTGACGGACGCCTATATCTCCGCCATCGACGCCGCAAACGGCGCCTTGAACGCCTACGTCACCGTGACGCCGGAGAAGGCGCGTGCGATGGCCAAGGCCTCCGACGAGCGCCTCGCAGCCGGCAAGGCCGGCGCGCTGGAAGGCATTCCGCTCGGGATCAAGGACCTGTTCGGCACCGAAGGCGTGCACACGCAGGCCTGCAGCCACATTCTCGATGGGTTCGCGCCGCGTTACGAATCGACCGTGACGCAGAACCTGTGGAACGACGGTGCCGTCATGCTCGGCAAGCTGAACATGGACGAGTTCGCCATGGGCTCCTCCAACGAAAGCTCCTATTACGGCCCGGTCAAGAACCCCTGGCGCGCCACCGGCTCCAATGCCGACCTGGTGCCCGGCGGCTCGTCGGGCGGATCGGCGGCGGCCGTCGCGGCCTTCCTCTGCGCCGGTGCCACCGCGACCGACACGGGCGGCTCCATCCGCCAGCCCGCGGCCTTCACGGGTACGGTCGGCATCAAGCCGACCTATGGCCGCTGCTCGCGCTGGGGCATCGTCGCGTTCGCCTCCTCGCTCGATCAGGCAGGCCCGATCGCCCGTGACGTGCGCGATGCGGCAATCCTCCTCAAATCCATGGCGAGCGTCGATGCGAAGGACACGACCTCGGTCGATCTGCCGGTGCCGGATTACGAAAAGGCACTGGGCGGCTCGCTGAAGGGCATGAAGATCGGCATTCCCGCGGAATACCGCGTCGAAGGCATGCCGGAAGAGATCGAGGCGCTCTGGCGCCAGGGCATCGCCTGGCTGAAGGACGCCGGTGCCGAGATCGTCGATATATCCCTGCCGCACACGAAATACGCCCTGCCGGCCTACTACATCGTGGCACCGGCCGAGGCGTCCTCGAACCTTGCCCGCTATGACGGCGTGCGCTACGGCCTGCGCGTCGACGGCAAGGACATTGCCGACATGTACGAACAGACGCGCGCCGCCGGCTTCGGGCAGGAGGTCAAGCGCCGCATCATGATCGGCACCTATGTGCTGTCTGCCGGCTATTACGATGCCTACTACTTGCGCGCCCAGAAGGTCCGCACACTGATCAAGCGCGATTTCGAGACGGCCTTCCACGCCGGCGTCGATGCGATCCTCACGCCCGCCACGCCGTCCTCCGCCTTCGGCATTGCCGATCAGGAGCTCGCGGCCGATCCGGTGAAGATGTATCTCAACGACATTTTCACGGTGACGGTGAACATGGCCGGCTTGCCGAGCATTGCCGTGCCCGCCGGCCTCGACGCCAAGGGCCTTCCCCTTGGCCTGCAGCTGATCGGCAGGCCGTTCGAGGAGGAGACGCTCTTCAAGACCGCCCATGTCATCGAGCAGGCCGCCGGACGCTTCACGCCGCCCAAGTGGTGGTAGGCCGAGCGATCTTCGCGTCGGTGGGGGCTTGGATACGCCATGGTTCTGGTACGCGGTGCACGCGAGGATGAGGTGCCCCGGCTGGTGAAGATCGGCCTTGCCGCCTGGGCGCAGGCGGTGGTCGGCTTTGCCGATGTCGCCAAGATGCGCACCACGGCCGAATACTCTTTCGGCTCGTTCCTGCGCGAAGGCTGGCCCCGTACCCTCGTGGTGGAAACAGGCGGCGCGAGCGTCGGCTGGGCCGCGCGGGAGAACGGCGATGTCGAGGTCAGCGACCTCTGGGTCATGCCCGACCACCAGCGTCACGGACTGGGCAGCGCGCTGATAGAGGCGCTGCGCGGCGACATGGAGGGAGCCGGGCTGCCGGAAATGACGGCGCGGACCCATGCGGGCAACGCGCCGGCCATCGCCTTCTTCCGCCATCACGGCTTTCGCATCGCCTGGTTTTCGACCGCCTACCTTACCCGGCTGGATCGGGATGTGGAACAGGTGGGGCTCGCCCGGACGCTCCGCGACGTCGAAAGCGACGGCGAGATCTGACGCGGCCGAGCGCCTGACCAGCCGGAAACCGGTGCCGGACATTCGCGCGCGTCTTGCACCCCTCCAGCATTTGTTCTAACCCGGACCTACCCAAAAGAAGCCTGCAGGAAGAGCCTTCCATGACCCTTGTCGACGTTCGCACGCCCGATCCGAAACGCTTCATCCCCGGTGCCACCGGCGACTGGGAAGTGATCGTCGGCATGGAGGTGCACGCGCAGGTCACGAGCCAATCGAAGCTGTTTTCCGGCGCATCCACCACCTTCGGCAATGCGGCCAACGCCAACGTCTCGCTGGTCGATGCCGCCATGCCCGGCATGCTGCCCGTCATCAACGAGGAATGTGTTCGCCAGGCGGTGCGCACCGGCCTCGGCCTCAAGGCGCAGATCAACCATCGTTCGATCTTCGACCGGAAGAACTACTTCTACCCCGACCTGCCGCAGGGCTACCAGATCTCGCAGTTCAAGGACCCGATCGTCGGCGAAGGCAAGATCGTCATCTCGCTCGGCCCCGATCGCCAGGGGCATTTCGAAGATATCGAGATCGGCATCGAGCGGCTGCACCTTGAGCAGGACGCCGGCAAGTCGATGCACGACCAGCATCCGACCATGTCCTATGTCGATCTCAACCGCTCGGGCGTCGCCCTGATGGAAATCGTGTCGAAGCCCGACATGCGCTCGTCCGACGAGGCCAAGGCCTATATGACGAAGCTGCGTTCCATCGTGCGCTATCTCGGCACCTGCGACGGCAACATGGACGAGGGCTCCATGCGCGCCGACGTCAACGTGTCCGTCCGCCGCCCCGGCGCGGAATTCGGCACACGTTGCGAGATCAAGAACGTCAACTCCATCCGCTTCATCGGCCAGGCCATCGAGTATGAAGCCCGCCGCCAGATCGCGATTCTGGAGGACGGCGGAAAGATCGATCAGGAGACGCGCCTGTTCGACCCGAACAAGGGCGAGACGCGCTCCATGCGCTCCAAGGAAGATGCGCATGATTATCGCTACTTCCCCGATCCGGATCTCCTGCCGCTCGAATTCGACGAGGCCTTCGTCGAGGCGCTGCGGGTCGATCTGCCGGAACTGCCTGATGACAAGAAGGAGCGCTTCGTGCGCGACCTCGGCCTGTCCACCTATGACGCCTCCGTGCTGGTCTCGGAAAAGGCGATCGCCGATTATTTCGAGGCGGTCGCTGCCGGCCGCGACGGCAAGGCGGCCGCGAACTGGGTCATCAACGATCTGCTGGGCGCCTTGAACAAAGCCGGCAAAGGGATTGAAGAGACTCCGGTTTCCCCCGTTCAGCTCGGCGGCATCCTCGACCTCATCAAGTCGGAAGTCATCTCCGGCAAACTCGCCAAGGACCTGTTCGAGATCGTCTTCAACGAGGGCGGCGACCCGGCCGAGATCGTGGAAGTCCGCGGCATGAAGCAGGTGACGGACACGGGCGCCATCGAGAAGGCCGTGGACGAGATTATCGCCGCCAATCCGGATCAGGTCGAGAAGGTCAAGGCCAAGCCGTCGCTCGCCGGCTGGTTCGTCGGCCAGGTGATGAAATCCACCGGCGGCAAGGCGAACCCGCAGGCGGTGCAGGCACTCGTCAAGGCGAAGCTCGGGATTGAGGACTAGGCATGTTCTTCGTGCGTACCGCCACGGAACGCGATCTCGCCGCCATCTGCGCGCTTCTGGGCGAGACGGCACACGCGACCTACGACGCCTCCTATGGTGCCGAGAAGGTCGCGGAGATGACGGCCAAGTGGCACTCGGTGGCGGCGCTCAAGGCGAACCTGCAGCGCAAGAACAGCGAGTTCGTGGTGGCCGACGACGGCAAGCGCATCGGCGGCATGGCTTACGCGTCCATGTCGCAGACGCTGCACGAGACGGCCGTACTCCACCAGCTCTACGTGCTTCCCGCATTCCAGCGACAGGGGATCGCCCGCGACCTCTTCGCCGAACTCGAAACCTGCTTTCCCTATGCGGGACACATGCGGGTGGAGGTCGTCAGCGACAACGCGCCGGCCATCGCCTTCTACGCGGCACATGGTTTCGCCGAGATCGGTCCGGGCTCGGAGGCCTGGGGCATGCCGACGGTGGAGATGGAGAAGGTTCTGGACGCCGCCCGCTGAGGGCGCCTCCCAAGCCGGTGCAAACGCGCTGCGACAAACGCGGCAGGCTGGACAAGACCGGTCCGGCAGGCCATAAGCAGAAGCAATCATAAGGCATCCGCGCGCGGCTTTCGTGCGCCGGTCCAAGGACGGTTCGATGAAGACTTTTCTGCAGATTTTCACCTGGTGGAACGGCTCGACGATCGGGACGCGGTTCCACACCTGGCGCTTCGGCAAGAAGGTCGGGCAGGACGAGCTCGGCAATACCTACTACGAAGGTGGCAAGGACTCCGAAGGCCGCACGCGCCGCTGGGTCATGTATAACGGCTATGCCGAAGCGTCGGCGATCCCGCCGGGCTGGCACGGCTGGATGCATCACCGCACGGACGTTTCGCCGGCCGACGAGACCTATGCCGCCCGCGACTGGCAGAAGGCGCATCGCCTCAACATGACCGGCACGGCACAGGCCTATCGCCCCCCGGGCTCGCTGGCGAAGCCCGGCGAACGCCCGCGGGTTACCGGCGACTACGATGCGTGGACCCCCCGCTCTTAAACAGCATCGTGGGTTTCCGGCCGATCGGCCGGAACCATCATCTCCCGGCCATGATTGGCATCTACATCCAGCCGCAAGACGGAGCCCCGTACAGGCTCTACCCAGACGCCCCGACGCTGTCGGAACACGCCCGTTCCATGCGACCGAGGACCGGGGTTTTCGGATCGGGTGACGGTGACAGGGATCGCACCCGTCTCGTCGGCTGTCGCCACGGGATTCCGAAGCGGGCAGGGGATGGCAATGGCAGTGAACAGGAAGATCCGGAACGTGTCGATGAACCGCAAAGTCGCGATCTGCCGCAACTCCGCCCGTCATGCCGCCCTGTTGTTGCTTGCTGCCGCCTCGACGCTTTCGGTGACCGCGCCGACGACGCAGGCTGCGCGTCTGGCCAATCCCGTCGCCGTCTTCTCCGGCATCGACAAGATCACCGGCCGCATCACCACCTTCGACGTCTATATCGGTGAAACCGTCCAGTTCGGCGCGCTTCAGGTCACGCCCCGCGTCTGCTACAGCCGCGACGACACGGAAGCCCAGAAGACCACGTCGTTCGTGGAGGTCGAGGAAATCACCCTGGACCGCAAGATCCGCCGGATCTTCACCGGCTGGATGTTTGCCGACAGCCCGGGCCTCAACGCCGTCGAGCACCCGGTCTACGACGTCTGGCTGCAGAGTTGCAAAGCCAAATCCGATCTTCCGCCCCCGGACAGCGCTTCCAACAGCCAGTAAGGCGCAGGCCTGCCGTCGGACCGCGCCCGCGTTTCGCACCGAACCCGTTCCATCATGGAAATCCGTGTGTGCGTCAGAACCGCGCGTGCGGCCGGGCAATGGCGTCCGCGAGCATGCCGGCATAGGCAGCCTTGGGCACGTCGATCGCGCCAAACGTCTTCAGGTGATCCGTGGTGAACTGCGTATCCAAGAGAACGAATCCGCGATCGCGCAGATGTTCGACGAGGTGGACGAGACACATCTTGGAAGCATCGGTGCGGCGGGAAAACATGCTTTCGCCGAAGAAGGCGGCGCCCAGCGAGACGCCGTAAAGCCCGCCGACCAGATCGTCGCCGTCCCAGGCCTCGACCGAGTGGGCGTGACCCATCATGTGCAGGGCCGTATAGAGGCCGCGGATGGTTCCGTTGATCCAGGTGGTCGGCCGGTCCGGCGCGGGAGCGGCACAGCCGTCCATGACGGCTTCGAACGCCGTGTTGCGCCGGAGGGTGAAGGGCGAACGCCGAATCGTCTTGGCAAGGCTGCGGGATATATGGAAGTCACCCAGCGGAATGACACCGCGGATCTCGGGCTCGACCCAGAAGATTTCCGGATCGTCGGCCGAATCGGCCATGGGGAAGAGACCGATCGAATAGGCGCGCAGCAGCAGGTCGGGTGTGATGTCCGGTTGCTTGCGGCGGCTGCCTCTCATTCTGGGCCTCTGGTTGCTCGCTCGGGGCCGTGCGCCGGTCGAAGGCGAAAGGGGTCGAGCGGCGCGTTTGGAAAGCCGGAGCGCTGCCGCCCGAAGCGGGCCGGCAGCGCTCCGACGGAGCCTTAGTCCGCCGGCTGGGCGAGGTAGTTTTCCAGCCAGTGAATGTCATAGTCGCCGTTCGCGATGTCCTGATTGTTGATCAGGTCCTGGAACAGAGGCAACGTGGTTTTGATCCCGTCGATGACGAACTCGTCGAGAACCCGGCGCAGCCGCATCATGCATTCGACGCGGGTGCGCCCGTGCACGATCAGCTTGCCGATCAGGCTGTCGTAGTAGGGCGGGATCTTGTAGCCCTGATAGGCACCCGAATCGACGCGAACGCCGAGACCGCCCGGAGCGTGGAAATGCGTGATCGTGCCGGGCGAGGGCACGAAGGTGCGCGGGTCCTCGGCGTTGATCCGGCACTCGATCGCATGACCCTGGAACACGATCTCGTCCTGTGTGACCGAGAGGCCGGCGCCAGAGGCAACGCGGATCTGCTCGTGAACGAGGTCGATACCGGTGATCGCCTCGGTGATCGGATGCTCCACCTGCAGGCGCGTGTTCATCTCGATGAAGTAGAACTCACCGTTCTCGTAGAGAAACTCGACCGTACCGGCGCCGCGATATTTCAGCTTGCGCATGGCATCGGCGCAGATCTCGCCGATCTTCATCCGCTGCTCGACGTTGAGCGCCGGGGAGTTGGCCTCTTCCCAGACCTTCTGGTGGCGCCGCTGCAGCGAGCAGTCGCGCTCGCCGAGATGGATGGCATTGCCTTCGCCGTCGCCGACCACCTGAATCTCGATGTGGCGTGGTTTGCCGAGGTATTTTTCCATGTAGACGGCATCGTTGCCGAAAGCGGCGGCAGCTTCGGAGCGGGCCGTGGAAACGGCTTCCTCGACCTCGTCCTCGTTGCGCGCAACCTTCATGCCGCGACCGCCGCCGCCGGCCGTTGCCTTGATCAGCACCGGGAAGCCGATCTCGCGGGCGATCTGCAAGGCGTTTTCAGGTAGCACTTCGCCAACCGAGCCGGGCACGACGGGAATGCCGAGCGCCTTGGCCGTTTCCTTCGCGGTGATCTTGTCGCCCATGATGCGGATATGGTCAGCGGTCGGCCCGATGAAGGTGATGCCGTGCGCGTCGAGGATATCGGCGAACTTCGCGTTCTCCGACAGGAAGCCGTAACCGGGATGCACGGCATCGGCACCGGTGATCTCGCAGGCCGCGACGATCTGGTGGATGTTCAGGTAGCTGTCGCGCGAGGGCGGCGGGCCGATGCAGACGCTTTCATCCGCCAGGCGCACATGCATGGCGTCGGCGTCGGCCGTGGAGTGCACGGCAACGGTGGCGATGCCGAGTTCCTTGCAGGCACGAAGGACACGAAGCGCGATTTCGCCGCGATTGGCGATGAGAACCTTTGAGATGAGGGGCATGGGCTTACTCGATGACCACGAGCGCTTCGCCGTACTCGACCGGTGCGCCGTCTTCCACGAGGATCTCGACGACCTTGCCGGAGCGCGGCGCCGGAATCTGGTTCATCGTCTTCATGGCTTCGATGATGAGAACGGTCTGGCCTTCCTTCACCGTGGCGCCGACTTCGACGAACGGACGCGAGCCCGGGGCCGGCGACAGATAGGCTGTGCCGACCATGGGGGCCGTCAGCGCGTTCTTCGATGTGCGGGCCGCAGCCTCTGGTGCGGCGGCAGCCGCCGCGACGGCCACGGGGGCGGCGGCCGGAACCGGTGCGGAGACGTATTGCGGCGTGCCGGCGCGCGAGACGCGAATACGCAGGTCTTCCTGCTCGATCTCGATCTCGGTCAGATCGGTCTCGTTCAGGATATTGGCGAGATCGCGGATCAGTGCCTGATCGATGCCGGTCTTCTTGTCAGCCATGAGAGCCTCTTGTTCTTTTTATTTCTGTGTTTGAAGGAGTGTGTTTAGCGCATTGAGCGCGAGAATGTAACTCTGCGCGCCAAAGCCGCAGATGACGCCTTTCGCCGCTGGGGCAAGCATGGATTTGTGGCGAAATTCCTCGCGCGCGTGAACATTCGACAGATGAAGTTCGACCACGGGGATGCCGATGGCGCGGGTCGCGTCATGCAGGGCGACCGATGTATGGGTGTAGGCGCCGGCGTTGACGGCTATACCGGCGGCACGTTCGCTGGCTTCGTGAAACCAGTCGACCAGCACGCCTTCATGGTTGGTCTGGCGGAAGTCGATCGTCAGGCCGAGCTTTTCGCCCTCCGCAACGCACATCGCCTCGATGTCGGCGAGGGTCTGGCCGCCATAGATGCCGGGCTCGCGCTTGCCCAGCATGTTGAGGTTTGGACCGTTCAGGACGAAAATCGTTGGCATTTCGGGAGCATCCTATCGTCGTACCGTCAGCTATAGACGGTTGGCCCGTTGAAAAAAAGCCTTTTGGGCCCGCCGCATGGCTGCAAGCGCCCGGCGCGACCCTTGTCCACAAGGCAGGTTGCCGCGATGTCAGCAGGCCGTCTTGCCGCAGCGGCGCATGTTGGCGATCTTTTCCACCAGTTCGTCCGCACCGACGGCTCCGAAAACGGCCTCGTTGCCGATGATGTAGGACGGCGTGCCGGTCACACCAAGCGCATTGGCGAGCGTGTAGGATTCGCGAACCTCGTCGTCGTGGCTCGGATCGACCATCTTGGCGCGGATATCCGCTTCCTTGACGCCGAGACGTGTCGCGACGGCCATCGCCGTCTCCTCCGTCGCACGGTCCTCGCCGCCGAGAAGCGCGCGGTGGAAATCGCCGTATTTTTCGGGCGCGAGCTTGCGGAAGGCGGAGCTGACCCGATGAGCGTCGAGCGATTCCTGGCCGAGAATCGGCAGCTCCTTCAGGACGAAGCGAACGTTCTTGTCGGCTTCGAGAATGGCTTCCATGTCCGGAAGCGCACGTTTGCAGTAGCCGCAATTGTAGTCGTAGAACTCGACGACCGTTACGTCGCCTTTGGGATTGCCGAGCGAGACGTCGTATTTCGAGTTGAAGATCGCGTCGTTGTTGGCGCTGATCGCCGATTCGGCAACCTGCTGCTGCGCCGCGGCCTGCTTTGCCTTCAGCGCCTCCTGTACCTCGAGCATGACCTCGGGATTGGCGATCAGATATTCGCGGATGAAGGCGCCGAACTCGGCCTTCTGGCTGTCGTCCAGAGCCCGTGCGGGCGTGATGAAGGCGCAGGTGGTGGAGACGAGCAGCAGCGATGCGGCGATCAGTCGGCGTACGGGGAAGGTCATGCGGTCCTCGCTGATATGGCGCTGCCGACGCGGAGAGAATGCCGGCGCGCGGTCTGCGTGCGATAGCACAAGCAAACGCACCGGGACAACAAAACGTCGAGAGCAGGCGCCTTGTCGCGCGCGGCTCTTGTGAAGCCGGCGTGCTTGGGGCAATCCATGGCGGCCTGCCGGACGGGACGTCACGCGTCCCGTTCGCCGAACGAAACGAGGATGCCGCCATGACCACGCTTTCCCACCGCAGCGCCGTGGAGCCCTTCCACGCCATGGATGTGCTGGCGGAGGCGACGCGCCGCCGCGATGCCGGCTTCCCGGTGATCTCCATGGCCGTGGGACAGCCGAGCCATCCCGCGCCCAAGGCCGCACTCGATGCGGCCCGGGCGGCGCTGGAGCATGGACGGCTCGGCTATACGGATGCGCTCGGCACGCTGTCGCTGCGCACGGCGATATCGCTCCATTACCAGCAGCACTATGGCATTTCGGTCGATCCCCGGCGCATCGCGGTGACGACCGGCTCGTCAGCCGGTTTCAACCTTGCCTTCCTCGCACTGTTCGATCCCGGAGACCGCGTCGCGATTGCGCGGCCGGGCTATCCCGCCTATCGCAACATCCTCGCGGCGTTAGGGCTCAAGGTCGTGGAGGTCGATGCCGATGCCTCGAATGGCTTCACGCTGACGCCTCACGGGCTGGCGGACGCAGAAGCGCGCGAAGGTGGACCGATCCGCGGCGTGCTCCTGGCAAGTCCGGCGAACCCGACGGGAACCGTGACCGGACGGGCGCAACTGCAGGCGCTGGCGGACTATTGCGCCGCACGGGATATCACCTTCATCTCCGACGAGATCTATCACGGGCTCACCTTCGTCGGCGAGGAGACGACGGCACTCGCCGTGACGGACGCCGCCGTGGTCATCAATTCCTTCTCCAAATACTATTGCATGACCGGCTGGCGGATCGGCTGGATGGTGTTGCCGGAGGACAAGGTGCGCGGCTTCGAGCGGATTGCACAAAGCCTCTATATCTCGCCGCCCGAACTCTCGCAGATCGCGGCCGAAGCGGCATTGGGCGCATCGGCCGAACTCGAAGTCTACAAGGAAAGCTACGCCGTCAACCGCGCGCTCCTCCTCAAGCGCCTGCCGGAACTTGGCTTCACCATCGCCTCGCCAATGGACGGCGCGTTTTACGCCTATGTCGATGCCAGCCGCTTCACCAATGACAGCATGGCCTTTGCCCATCGCATGCTCGCCGAGATCAACGTGGCGGCCACGCCCGGCCGCGACTTCGATCCGGTCGAAGGCCACCGCGCCATGCGGTTCTCCTACGCGGGCGCGCCGGCGGAGATCGAAACCGCGATCGAGCGCATGGCAGCTTGGTTGAAAACCTAACGGTCTCAAAGCTTTCGAAGGGCCGGCGGAATCAGATCGGGAGCCAGTTGATTCAGAGCCTGAGGTTTGTGGCAGCCGCCATGGACCATCCTGCTCGATGGAAGCACAGGGCAGTAGGCGCTGTGTCCCTTTCAACGGTTTCCCGCAGGCCGAGATTTCAGAACGAAAAAGGCCAGCCGGATCGCTCCGGCTGGCCTTTGTGTTCATTCGATCAAGATTCGCGGCCTACAGGAAGCCGCGCTTCTGCCACCAGCCGCCCTTCTTGGGCTTTGTCTCTTCGGTCGCTTCGTCGCCGGATGCTGCCGAGGAGCGGACCAGCGGTTCGCTGGCAATCGTCTCGATGTTCCGGTTGTTGCGTGCCGGCTTGTCGTCCGAAGCTTCGGCCGGTGCGTCGGCCGGGCTTTCGACCGGCGTCTCGACCGCCACATGGGCCTCGTCGCTTTCGCCGAGAGAGGCGGATGCCTCTTCGGTGCTGGCTTCCTCGGAGGTGGGTGCTGTTTCGCTGGCAACGGCGTCCGGTGTGGCTTCGACGGCAGCCTGGGCGGCCTCGTCTGTCGAACCCGCGTCGGCGTCTGCTGCCGGCTGGGCAACGACATCCGTCACCAGATCCTGCGGCGAACGACGGCGGCGGCTCCGCTTGCGCGCAACGGGTGCTTCACCGCTGTCGTCGGTTTCGGCAACCGTATCGTCGGCCAGACCGTCTGCTTCCGCAGCAATCGCCTGATCCTCTACCGCATCCTCTTCCGAGTGTCCCGCATCATCGACGGCATCGGCAAGCGACAGGGCGTCGGTGCTGGCGCCGGCATCGCCGGCATTCGCCGTTGCTGCTTCGTCCGAACCGGCTTCGATCTCGCCATCCTTGTTGCGGCGACCACCACGCTTGCCGCGACGACGGCGCTTGCGCTTCTGGCGGTCTTCGCTGCTGACACCATCGGCCTGATCGGCAGACACGGCATCATCTGCCTCGTCCTCGTCGTCACCCTCGTCGGCGTCTTCATCGGATGCGACGTCGGAGCCGGTTGCATCGGCAGACGTCTCGGCTTCGCCATCACGGCCGCCACGACGGCGGCGACGGCGCTTGCGCTTGCGACCGTTCTGGTCGTCGCCATTCTCGCGCTCGGCACGGTCCGCACGCTCGGCCTTTTCGGGCTTCGCCTCGACCAGCAGTTCCTCGTCGTCCTCGATCTCGTCTTCGATGACGATATCGTCGTCCTCGTCTTCGACAGGGGCTTCGAACTGGAGGATCTGCTCGATCTTGACCGGGTTCTCGACGGCTTCGCCGCGATCGATCGCAAAGTGCAGCGCACCGACATGCGCATCCGCCTCGACCACGATGGCGACGCCGAAACGGGCCTCGTAATCGGTGATCGTGGAGCGCTTGTAGTTGAGCAGGTAGAGCGCGATCTCCGGCGTGGCACGCACGGTGATGTCATGCGTCGTGTTCTTGAGGAGATATTCCTCGACGCCGCGCAGGACATGCAGGGCAACGGAGGACTGCGACCGCACGACACCTGTACCGGCGCAATGTGCGCAGACCTGCGTGGTCGATTCGAGAACCGAGGCCCGGATACGCTGGCGCGACATTTCCAGAAGACCGAAGTGCGAGATGCGGCCGACCTGAATGCGGGCGCGATCATTCTTCAGATGATCCTTGAGGCGCTTTTCGACCGAACGGTTGTTGCGCTTCTCTTCCATGTCGATGAAGTCGACGACGACGAGGCCGGCAAGGTCGCGCAGGCGAAGCTGGCGGGCGACCTCTTCGGCGGCTTCCAGGTTCGTCTGGAGCGCCGTGTCTTCGATCGAGTGTTCGCGGGTCGAGCGGCCCGAGTTGACGTCGATGGCCACCAGCGCTTCGGTCTGGTTGATGATGATGTAGCCGCCGGACTTCAGCGTGACCTGCGGCTGCAGCATGCGGTCTAGCTGCGCCTCGATGCCGGAGCGCGAGAAGATCGGATGCACGTCGCGATACGGCTGAACCACCTTGGCGTGGCTCGGCATCAGCATCTTCATGAAGGCCTTCGCTTCGCGATAGCCTTCCTCGCCGGATACGACGATCTCGCTGATATCCTTGTTGTAGAGGTCGCGGATCGAGCGCTTGATCAGCGATCCCTCTTCATAGACGAGGCAGGGCGCCGTGGAGGCGAGCGTCAGCGTGCGGACGTTCTCCCAGAGGCGCATCAGATATTCGAAGTCGCGCTTGACCTCGACCTTGGTGCGGTTGGCACCGGCGGTGCGCAGGATGACGCCCATGCCCTGGGGAACGTCGAGCGCGCGGGCGATTTCCTTCAGGCGCTTGCGGTCCGGCAGGTTGGTGATCTTGCGGGAAATCCCGCCGCCACGCGCCGTGTTCGGCATGAGAACCGAATAGCGGCCGGCGAGCGAGAGATAGGTGGTGAGGGCCGCGCCCTTGTTGCCGCGTTCTTCCTTGGCGACCTGAACCAGCAGGATCTGGCGACGCTTGATGACTTCCTGGATGCGGTACTGCTTGCGCGGGCGGCGTTCCTTCCGGTCCGGCACTTCTTCCATCGCATCTTCGGCGCCAACCGATTCGATGACTTCCTTTTCCTCGTGATGACCATCGTCATCATCGTCGTCATGGCCGCGACGGCGGCTCGGCGCTTCGGAAATCGTGTCGGCATCGACCATCGCGGCCATTTCGCCGTTCGGGCCACGGCCTTCGTCGCCATCCGTAGCATCGGCCGTCGAAACGCCTTCGGTGGCCGCTTCGGCCTCGGCGGCTTCCGCAGCGATGGCCTTCTTGGAGCGGCGGGCGCGCTTCGGCTTGGCCTTCGGCGCGTCCTCGACGGCGGCGGGCTCGGCTGCGATTGCTTCGACCGGAGCTTCGCGCTCGACGACACCCTCGACGGCATCGGCGGCAGCGCCATCGGCGACGTCGGAAACGGCAAGGTCGGCAGCCGCTGTTTCAGCCGATGCGTCCGCTTCGTCCTGCGTGGCGGCGTCGACGGGCGAAGCCTCGACGGCAGCGGCGGGCGAAACCTCTTCGGCGTCGTCTTCCGAAGCATCGTCATCGGAGTCGAGATCCGTGCCGGTCTCGACATGCTCGATGTCGTCGTCGCGACGGGCTTCTTCAGCCTCGGCGCGCAGCAGTGCCTGACGGTCGGCCAGCGGGATCTGGTAGTAGTCGGGGTGGATTTCGGCGAAGGCGAGGAAGCCGTGACGGTTGCCGCCGTAATCGACGAACGCGGCCTGAAGCGAAGGTTCGACGCGCGTCACCTTCGCCAGGTAGATATTGCCGCGAATCTGTTTCTTGTGTTCCGACTCGAAGTCGAATTCTTCTATGCGGTTGCCACGTACAACAACGACCCGCGTCTCCTCAGCGTGAGACGCATCGATAAGCATTTTCTCTGCCATGTAGGTTGTGCTCCTCGGCGTGAGCGTGACAGGGCAGGAAAAGGACGTCCCGGAGGCGGTTCCCCACGCAGGTCACGGCGTTCGCCGGATAGATAAATTCCTGAAGGATACCGGTCATGGGCAAACAGCCGGACGGCAGAGGCAAGCGTTCCGTTTCCGGCGCTTTCCGCTTCTGACCGATCCTGCTGCGTCAACATGAGATACCAAACAAGGAATGCCAAAGTCATAGGCCTTGTGGCCCGATGAGTGTGCCCTTTGCGGGGCGTGGTGTCAGACACCGTATCTTCCGGCCACCGCCGGATTGTTCTCGATTCGGAATGCGATGAAAAGTGAAGCGACGGCGGATGAAACACGCTTGCTGCGAGGACATGACGGCCGGAAGCGCGTAGTCCGCTTCCCGATCATGCTCTGGCGCCAGGGTTTTGCCCCTTGGCTGCCCGGTCGTGGAATCTATCCCGTCAACACTTTTTACCTCTGCTACGTTTATGGTTTTCATGTCACAATGGCAAGAGAAAAGCCTTTGCGCCTTAATATTGATGGAATTGCTTGTCTCGTTTCGGCGCAGCGGCATCGTGCCCCACGGGGGATGCCGGACCGGCCGAAACCTGGCGGTAAGACTCGATTAACCTCGATGCGGCAAGGATGCGGATCGGACGGGTGGCAGGGCTGCGCGTCGGACGACGTGTGTCGTCCACCAGGTCGGCAGAGGCCCTTGCGAGGAGAGCATGTTGCAGAGGAAGACGGGGCAGGACACGGACGGACAGCGGATGGCGACGAACGCCTCGCCGCACCGCGGGCCGCGTTTGCGCCTCTTTTCGCTGTCGGCATGTCTTGCGGGCATCGTCATCGCGCTGGGAACGGCCGGTGCGCTGCAGGCGGAACCGGTCTCCGGGCAGGGGCCGCTGCTCGCTTACGGCATGCGCATCGCCGGCGACGATGCCCGCACGCGCGTCGTGGTCGATTTCGACCGGAAACCCGACATCTTCGTCCACTATGTCGATAATCCGCCGCGCGTGATCGTCGATCTCCCCGAGACGTCTTTCGGCGTGAAACCGGAAGACGCGCAGGCGAGGGGGCTTTTCAAGGACATCCGCTTCGGCGCCATGGGTGCAAGCAGCGCCCGACTCGTGCTCACGGCGACGAAGCCGGTCGAGATCACCGTGGCGGACGTGAAGACCGACGATGGCGGCAAGAGCTATCGCCTCGTGCTGGATGCCGAGCGGGTCGAGAAGAAACGTTTTGCCGAACTTCTGACCGAACAGACCTGGACCGGCAGCGTCGCGCTGACCAAGGCGCCGCGGGTCGATGAGCCGGCGCCCGCGTCCAGCGACTTCATCATCGCCGTCGATGCCGGTCACGGCGGCATCGATACCGGTGCGATCGGCGTCGATACCAAGATGGAGGAGAAGGCTGTCACGCTGGCGTTTGCCAAGGAGCTGGCGGAGACGCTGAACCGCGAGCCGGGCATCACGGCCGTTTTGACGCGCGACGACGACGAATTCCTGTCGCTGTCCGAGCGCGTGCTCATCGCCCGGCAGAAACAGGCGAAACTCTTTATCTCGCTGCATGCCGACACGCTGAAGCAGCACGATATTCGCGGCGCCACCGTCTACACGATCTCGGACAAGGCGTCCGACCATCTGGCGGCGAGCTTGGCGGAGCGCGAGAATCTGTCGGATCAGCTGGCCGGTGTGCCGCTGGCCGACGAGCCGGCCGAGGTCGCCGACATCCTGATCGATCTCACGCGGCGCGAGACGCAAGCCTTCTCAGTCAATCTCGCGCGCTCGATCATCGCGTCCTTCGAGGGGCAGATCAACCTGATCAACAATCCCCACCGCTTTGCCGGTTTTCAGGTACTTCGGGCAGCGGACGTCCCCTCCATCCTGCTCGAACTCGGCTTCATGTCGAACAAGGAGGACGAGAAGCTTCTGGTCGATCCGGCGTGGCGCAAGAAGGTTTCCGAACGCATCGCGGCCGCTGTCCGGCGCTATCGGGGCGGCGCCCTGGCCGACGGTGGCTGATCGCTGAGAGCGACAGCTGTCCTCGCGAGCCGGAGACACTACCGGGGGTGGCCGTAAAAATTCACGACGACTTACGTTATTTCGTGTCGCCCGGGCCACAGGCGCTGTGGCTTCCGCACGCCGAACGGGCTAAACTGGGCCAAGAGCCCTATTTTCCTCACATTCCCGTCGCTATCCCTCAAGCCGAATTCGACGGTCCGGGAATCGCCATACGGGTATCAATGGCTCGGGGCGAGGCCGGCGGACCGGATACGGGCGGCATCGATAGGATGTCGATCCGGATCGGGCGTTCAGGTGTATCTCGTCCGGAAGGATGGGGCGACCTCGACGTCTTCGGCGATGACATCGCGGCCCGTGGGGCGCGACGCCGTGGGTGACGACATGCGGAAAGATGCGGCGGGATCGCTGCCTTTCCTTTGATAGCGACGACGAAGGGACCGGTAGCCAACCGATGATCAGACTGATTGGATACTTCTTCGGCGCCGGCGCCTTCCTCGTCCTCATTGCGGCGGCGGCGGCGGCACTCTATCTCGGCAACCTTAACAAGGACCTGCCGGATTACGAGGTGCTGGCCAGCTATGCGCCTCCGGTCACCACGCGCGTCCACGCCGGCAATGGCGAGCTCATGGCCGAGTATGCCCGCGAGCGCCGCCTTTACCTGCCGATCCAGGCCATTCCCGACCGCGTCAAGGCGGCCTTCATCTCCGCGGAAGACAAGAACTTCTACCAGCATCCCGGCGTCGATCTCATGGGTCTCGGCCGCGCGATCCTCGTTAACGTCCAGAACATGGGCTCCGGCCGCCGCCCCGTCGGCGCCTCGACCATCACGCAGCAGGTTGCCAAGAACTTCCTTCTCTCCGCCGACCAGACGATCGACCGCAAGATCAAGGAAGCGATCCTCTCCTTCCGCATCGAGCAGGCCTATTCGAAGGACCGCATTCTCGAACTATACCTCAACGAGATCTTCTTCGGTCTGAACTCCTACGGCATCGCCGGCGCGGCTCTGACCTATTTCGACAAGTCCGTGACCGAGCTCACCATCGCCGAAACGGCCTATCTCGCAGCCCTGCCGAAGGGCCCGTCGAACTACCACCCCTTCCGGCACGAGGCCGCAGCGCTCGAGCGCCGCAACTGGGTCATCGACCGTATGGTGGAGAACGGTTATGTGACGCGGGCGGACGGCGACGAGGCGAAGACCCAGCCGCTCGGCGTGTCCGTGCGCCGCGGTGGCTCGCACCTCTTTGCGTCCGATTATTTCGCCGAGGAAGTCCGCCGCCAGATCATCCAGCGCTATGGCGACAATGCGCTCTACGAAGGCGGTCTCTCCGTTCGCACCTCGCTCGATCCGAAGATCCAGGTGGAGGCCCGCAAGGCCCTGCAGGACGGTCTCGTCAACTACGACGAGCGCCGGGGTTTCCATGGTCCGCTGAAGAGCATCGAGATCGGCGGCGATTGGGGTGTTGCCCTCGGCAAGCTCGACGCGCTGTCCGACGTGCCGGAATGGAAGCTTGCCGTCGTGCTGGCTGTCGATGAAAAGGGTGCCGAGATCGGTATCCAGCCGTCCAAGGATGGTGCCGGCAAGGTCGGCCCCGACCGCGTCACCGGCCGAATCTCGGCAAAGAACATGCAGTGGGCGTACCGCTCGTCCGAGGGCAATCGCCGCACGGCGCGCTCGCCGGAAGGCGTGGTCGGTCCCGGCGACGTCATCTATGTCGAGCCGCTGGAGTCGGATGGCGACTATCGCCTGCGCCAGCCGCCGAAGGTTCAGGGCGGTCTCGTGGCCATGGATCCGCAGACGGGCCGCGTGCTCGCCATGGTCGGCGGCTTCTCCTACGGGCAGTCCGAGTTCAACCGTGCGACGCAGGCCATGCGTCAGCCGGGCTCCTCCTTCAAGCCCTTCGTCTATGCGGCCGCGCTCGACAACGGCTACACCCCGGCATCCGTGATTCTCGATGCGCCATTCGAACTCGTGACCGGTGGCCAGGTCTGGCGCCCGGAAAACTACGGCGGCGGTTCGGCCGGCCCGTCCACGCTGCGTCTCGGCATCGAAAAGTCGCGCAACCTGATGACGGTGCGGCTGGCCAACGACATGGGCATGAACCTCGTTGCCGAATATGCCGAGCGGTTCGGCATCTACGACAAGATGCTGCCGGTTCTCGCCATGTCGCTCGGCTCCGGCGAAACCACCGTCATGCGCATGGTGTCCGCCTATTCGGTCATCGCCAACGGTGGCAAGCAGATCAAGCCGTCTCTGATCGACCGTATTCAGGACCGGTACGGCAAGACCATCTTCCGCCACGAAGAGCGGACCTGCGAAACCTGCAACGCCCCCGACTGGCAGGAGCAGGACGAGCCGACCTTGACCGACAATCGCGAGCAGGTGCTCGACCCGATGACGGCCTACCAGATCACGTCTATGATGGAAGGCGTCGTGCAGCGGGGCACCGCGGCCGGCAAGGTCACGCTCGATCGCCCGGTGGCCGGCAAGACCGGAACGACCAACGACGAGAAGGACGCCTGGTTCGTCGGCTATACCCCGGACCTCGTGGCCGGCCTCTATCTCGGCTTCGACAATCCGGCCCCGCTCGGGCGCGGCGGCACCGGCGGCAGCCTCGCGGCTCCCGTCTTCAACGAGTTCATGCAGGCGGCTCTGGCCGGAACCCGCCCCACCAAGTTCATCCCGCCGGAAGGCATGAGCCTCGTGCCCGTCAACCGCAAGACCGGCATGGCGGCCGCCGAAGGCGATCCGGATACGATCATCGAGGCGTTCAAGCCGGGTACAGGACCTGCGGACACCTTCTCGGTCATCGGCGGCGCCGATGCCTACGTCCCGCCGGAAGAGATCCTGCGCACGTCGCCCCAGGCCAATCAGGCGGTCACCTCGGGTTCCAACGGCCTGTTCTAGCCATCACCCGATCGCGATGCGCCCGCTGCCTTTACATCGGCGGCGGGCGTCGCTATTTCACGGGCACCTTATCCGGCACGATCAAGAAAAAGAGACAATGCGCAACGAAATCGAGAATATCGTCGACGAGATCAAGCAGGCCGTAAGCCTGCTGAGGAGGCATCTTTGACTGGGATCAGGCGGTAAGACGACTGGACTGGTTGAACAACAAGGCGGAAGACCCGGCCTTGTGGAACGATGCCGCGGAAGCACAGAAGCTGATGCGCGAGCGCCAGAGCCTGGACGAAGGCATCAACAGCGTGCGTGCTTTCGAGCAGCAACTGAAGGACTGCATCGAACTCATCGAACTCGGCGAGGAAGAGGGTGATGCCGATATCATCCGCGATGCCGAAGACACGCTGAAGGTCCTGCGCACAGAGGCGGCTCGACGCCAGGTCGAAGCGATGCTCTCCGGCGAAGCCGACAGCAACGACACCTATCTCGAAGTCCACTCCGGCGCGGGCGGCACCGAGAGCCAGGACTGGGCGAACATGCTTTTGCGCATGTACACGCGCTGGGCGGAGCGTCAGGGCTACAAGGTCGAACTCATGGAAATCCATGACGGGGAAGAAGCCGGCATCAAGTCGGCGACGCTTCTCGTCAAGGGTCACAATGCCTATGGCTGGATGAAGACCGAATCGGGCGTTCACCGCCTGGTGCGCATCTCGCCCTATGACAGCAATGCCCGCCGCCATACCTCGTTCTCTTCCGTCTGGGTCTACCCGGTGGTGGATGACTCGATCCAGATCGACATCAATGAAAGCGACTGCCGCATCGACACCTACCGGTCGTCCGGCGCTGGCGGACAGCACGTCAACACCACCGACTCGGCCGTCCGCATCACCCACATGCCGTCGGGAATCGTGGTTCAGTGCCAGCAGGAGCGCTCGCAGCACAAGAACAAGGCCAAGGCCTGGGACATGCTGCGCGCCCGGCTGTACGAGTCGGAACTGAAGAAGCGCGAGGAAGCTGCCAATGCGGAAGCGGCGTCCAAGACGGAGATCGGCTGGGGCCACCAGATCCGTTCCTACGTCCTGCAGCCCTACCAGCTGGTGAAGGATCTTCGCACCGGCGTCGAAAGCACGGCCCCCTCGGACGTGCTCGACGGTGCGCTGAACGACTTCATGGAAGCGGCGCTCGCGCACCGCGTCAATGGCGGCGCCGATGCCGCGGTCGACGATCTGAACTGACGCCCGGCGGCCGCGCGACAGCGCGGCCGCTCGTCTGCCGGCTCTGCGGCGAGCTAGTTCGACTCGCGCTCGATGCGAATGTCGCCAAGCTCGTCGATCAGCACCGTCCAGGTCTCCACATCCGTCGCGGCAGGGTCCGTGCGCAGATAGACGGTCGCAAACAGTCCCGGCTGCTGCGTCACCCCGTCGGACGTCTCCGGCCGGATATCGGTCACGAACGCCTTCATCTTCGAGAACTCGTCCAGCTCGGCGGACGACACGATCTTCGGTCCGGCCGGGTCGAGCGCGATCTGTTGCAGCACGATATGCGCCGTACCGTCGGGCTGGCGCAGGGCAATCAGCTTGTAATAGCCCTTCTGCGCGGCGCTCGCAGGAGACGCGTCAGACGGTGCCTTGCCCCGGGGATCGAGAACGGCCGAGGGGTCGCCGCTGTCCTCCCAGAAGCCGGAGCTTGTCACGAAGGTGACGTTGGCCGGCAGCACGTCCTCCGCCTGAACGGCGACCGGACAAATCGCGGCCGTCCCGGCGAACATGGTGATCCAAATCATGCGCATCATCATGCAACCCCGTCCCGCAGGCGATTCCACTCGGTTGGGTAAGCCTGCCATAGAATTCATCTCGAATCGAATCAGTTGGAAAACTGCTCCGCCAGAATGCGATCCGACCAGGAATAATCGGGATCGGACAGGATTCGCGCCGTCATCTCCTCGGATTCGGCGATGCGCACGGAGACGACGGATTTCACCTCGACATGGTCGGCCACCGCATTGACCGGCCGCTTGTCTGTCTCGAGAATCTCGATCTCCACCGTCACCTTGTTGGGAAGGAGCGCGCCCCGCCAACGGCGAGGGCGGAAGGGGCTGACGGGCGTCAGGGCGAGAAGCGGCGCTTCGAGCGGCAGGATGGGGCCATGGGCGGAGAGATTGTAGGCGGTCGATCCGGCGGGTGTGGAGAGCAGGATGCCGTCGCAGATCAGCTCTTCCAGCCGCACACGCCCATCGACCGTGATCTTGAGCTTTGCCGCCTGGTAGGATTGCCGGAAGAGGTAGACCTCGTTGATCGCGAGCGCGCTGAAGGTCTGCCCCTCGCTGTCGCGCGTCTGCATCTCCAGCGGACGGAAGGCGTTTTCCACGGCATTTTCCAGCCGTTCCCGCAGGTTCTCGGTGCTGTAGCGGTTCATCAGGAACCCGACCGAACCGCGGTTCATGCCGTAGACCAGCTTGCCGGTGTTCATCGTTTTGTGGAGCGTCTGCAGCATGAAGCCGTCGCCGCCGAGCGCGACGATGACGTCGGCCGCTTCGGGATCAGCATTGCCGTAGATGGCCGTCAGTTCCGATGCCGCTTTCTGCGCTTCCTCCGCCTGCGATGGAGCAAAGGCGATCGTCTCGAAGGTGCGTAGCATGAGGTGCCTTGCCATTGCCTGGACACGCCGCCAAGGGCGGCAGGGGCCGATGCCGACCGAGCGCCATCATGCATAAAATCCCGCAGTATGAAAGGGATAGCGAAAAGAAAGGACGGTATCCGAAACGTGTCCGATAGGCCGATACGGAGCGATTCGGTCTTCTCTGACGTCGACAGACGAAAACACCGCATGCTTTCCGGGCATGCGGTGTTTTCCGATCAGCCCGCCGGCGCTGCCGTCTGTCCGGTCTTGTCGTCCGGAGCAGGCCACGTGCCGGCTGCGTCCTAGATCATGATTTCGCCGCCGGTGACCGGCACCACGGCACCGGTCATGTAGCTGCCAAGATCGGAGGCGAGCAGCACATAGGCGCCCGCCAGTTCGGCCGGCTGGCCAGCGCGGCCGAGCAGCGTCTGCTTGCCGAACTGTGCCGCTTTTTCCGCAGGCATGGTCGAGGGGATGAGCGGCGTCCAGATCGGCCCGGGCGCCACCGCGTTGACGCGAATGCCCTTTTCGGCCAGCATCTCGGCGAGACCCGCGGTGAAATTGGAAATCGCACCCTTCGTGGAGGCATAGGCCAGAAGCTGCGGCGAGGGCTGCCGTGACTGGATCGACGTCGTGTTGACGATCGCGCTGCCCGGCTTCATGTGCGGTGCGGCGGCCTTCGAGAGAAAGAACGACGCGTAGATATTGGTCCGGAAGGTCGTGTCCCACTCCTCCGCGGTGATGTCGGCGATATCCTCGTAGGTCCGCTGGAAGGCGGCATTGTTGACCAGGATATCGATACGCCCGAGTTCCCCGACGGTCTTTTCGACCAGCGAGATGCAGTGATCTTCGGACTGGATGTCGCCGGGCACCAGAATGCAGGTTCGGCCGGCGTCACGAACCCACTTTGCCGTCTCCTCCGCATCCTCGTCTTCGCTCAGATACGAGATGACGATGTCGGCACCTTCGCGCGCATAGGCGATGGCCACAGCCCGACCGATGCCCGAATCGCCGCCGGTGATCAGGGCGACCTTGCCGTCCAGAAGGTGATTGCCCTTGTAGGTCGTCTCGCCGTGATCCGGCAGAGGATCCATCAGCCGGGTCAGCCCGGGCGGGGTCTGCTGCTGTTCGGGATGGGGCGGCGTCGGTCTGCGGGCGTCGGACATGGATGTCTCCTTCTAGCATTCCGACGCTAACGAGATCATCCTCACAACGTTCCCGACGATATGGCCTGCTGCCTACGCTAAGCGACGCTTCGGCTGGAAAGTTCTACGCGAGCGCCGACGCGAAGCGAAAGACGACGTAACTAATTGCTGCGGTTGCCACCAAGGCTGTTGCGATCAACGAGGCATTCTTCATGCCGCGTGTCCTCGACGCAAATTGCGACCGTATTTTGTCTGGCACGATGCCAGCTGTCGCGTTCGCGGCGAATGCCTTCGGCGACCATCTTCGTCGGGTCGCTCTCGCCCCGCGTCATGTGCTCGGCGACAATGGCCCATGCCGTCCGCAAGATATCGTCTGAAACCACAGGTCTCTCCTGATTGTCAGCAGAAGCTTACCCGCTCACGCTGAAGCGAAGCTTGTGTATGGACGCAGAGATGGGGACGGACCGCACTCAGGCGCGGCACATGCGAAAGGACAACGGGGAAACACCTATGATTTCACCGTGCGTGCGTTACCTTGACCGTCGATGCCGCAAGACGTCTTTCGGTGCACCGTTCAAAGATGGAGAAGGCATGTTCCTGCGCACAGTGGATTGGGCGAAAGCCGTTGCCGTGGTCGGCGATATCGCGAAGGGAACAGCAGCCGTTACGCTCCGCACCTATTCGCGCAAGGTGCCGAAGGCGGGCGGTGCGATCGACACCTATGGCTGGAGCTTTCAACAGGTCCAGGCCTATGGACAGTCCGAAAAGCGGGCGACCCGTCTCGTGGGGACCGACCAGCTCAGCCGCGCCCTTCTCGCCATCGCCACGCCGGAACACGAGTTCTTCGCCTACGAGGTGGATGGCGGCGCGGACTATGAGGCCGAGGCCAAATGCCTGGTCAAGGAGTTCAACGATATCACCGCCACCGTGGTTTCCGTCACCGTCGGCGCGGTTTCCATCTCCTGGTTTCTCGTCACCCTCCACCAGAACAGCGACATCATCCACTGGAAAATGCGCTACCACGAACGGGATCAGCGGCCGGATATTTCGGGAGTATGAGCTATCTGCAGCGGGATGAACGGCGCAAGAAAGGTGATGGTGCCCCCACCAGGACTCGAACCCGGGACCCCCTGATTACAAATCAGGTGCTCTACCAACTGAGCTATAAGGGCAGCTGCGGAGGAATTAGCAGATTCCTCCGGCGTGTAAAGCGGGAAATGCGTGCCGATGACGCGCGTGCCTACCGTTTCAGGTGGGCGCGCGCGGCATAGAGCGCGATGGCGGCGGCGTTGGAGACGTTGAGGGATTTGATCGCGCCTGGCATGTCGAGGCGGGCAAGTGCCGACACCGTGTCGCGGGTCTTCTGGCGCAAACCCTTGCCCTCGGCGCCGAGCACGAGCGCGACACGCTCGCCGACGAAGGTGCTTTCGAGCGGTGCGGGACCGTCCGAATCAAGGCCGATCGAGTGGAAGCCGAGACCATGCAGCTCTTCGAGCGCTTCCGCGAGATTGGTGATCTGGATATAGGGGATCAGCTCCATGGCACCGGAGGCGGACTTGGCCATGACGCCCGATTCGGTCGGGCTGTGTCGCATGGTGGTGATGACGGCACCCGCGTCGAACGCCACCGCCGACCGCAGCACGGCGCCGACATTGTGCGGATCGGTAACCTGATCGAGAACGAGGATCAGCGGACTGTCCTTGAGCGCGGACAACCGGCGCACGGGCAGGGGCTTCGTTTCCAGCATCACGCCCTGGTGGATGGCGTCGGGGCCGAGGATCTTGTCGAGATCCTGCGGCGAGACGATCTCCACCGGGAAGGGCAGGGACTCGGTATTCTTGATCTCCAGGCGCACGAGCGCGTTCAGGGTCGCCGAGAGACTGACGATCTTGCGCTCCGGATTGGCGAGTGCTGCCTTGACGGTGTGGATGCCGTAGAGCTGGACCTGATCGGGCGCGAGAGGCGGCGCCTGCCACACTGCCTTGCCGCCTTTTGCGCGGCGATCGTCGGGCGGCGTCGGAATCTCTCCGCGCTCGCGCTTCTGGTCGCGATGTGCCCGGCGCAGCGTTGCGTAATGGGTGTCTTTGGCGCTCTTGTCGCCGGAAGGATCTTTGCTCATGCAGAACCTATATCGGGCAAGGGCTGGCAGGGAAACCATTTTCCCGCGGATCACGCGACGGATCGGCGGGGCATTTGGCGATCGGCTGTGGAAGATTTCCATCTTTTGAAAAAACTGGTGACGTCGTGTTGACAGGAGGAAACGAGGCGGTCATATACCCGGCGCAGATCAAGGGGCGGCACAAACAGCCGCTTTCGAAGATCGAACTGGTCGCTTGATCCCGACGGAATACTGGAGGGATGCCCGAGTGGTTAAAGGGGACGGACTGTAAATCCGTTGGCTCAGCCTACGTTGGTTCAAATCCAACTCCCTCCACCATTCTGTCGCACGGATCAAGACCCCCGCGGGTATAGCTCAATGGTAGAGCAGCAGCCTTCCAAGCTGAATACGCGGGTTCGATTCCCGCTACCCGCTCCAGCTTCAAGACATAAAGCGTGTTCGCGCGCGTACATGATGCGGCCGAACGCGTGCTGTCGCGCGCCCTTCCGCCATTGTATTCGACCGGAGCACATCCCACATGCGGGGCTGACGGTCGATGGTTCCCTCCGGGGGATCTTCCGGCCATTTTCACGGGCGCAAATAGGCCTTGCGCAATCCTTGCGAAACCCTTAAACGCCTCCCCAAACCGGCCGGCGGCACACTGGCCTGCCGGGCCGTATCTCATTGATCACAGGAAAACATACCCATGGCAAAGAGCAAGTTTGA
>UBPA01000048.1 GCA_900467185.1 Hyphomicrobiales bacterium
GCGCGCGGCGGCGGCGACGGATGCCGGATCATCATAGGGGACGACGAGGCCGGTGATGCCATCCTCGATCTGCTGCAGCGCGCCATTGTCGGGAGTGGCGATGACCGGCAGGCCGGCAGCACCGGCTTCCGCGATGACATGCGGCATGCCTTCGCCGCGCGACAGCCAGACGAAGATGTCGAACGCCTGCAGCAGGTCCGCGATTTCCTTTCGGTCGCCGAGGAACTGGAGCACCTCCGAGAGCCCAAGCGCGGCAGCGCGTTGTCGCAGCGCCACCGCATAGTCCGGCATGAAGGCATCCGGCCCGCCGACGATGACGAAGCGGACGTCGTCGTTCTCGGCCTTGAGGAGCGCTGCCGCCTCGATGACCTGTTCGACGTTCTTCTTCGGATCGAGCCGTCCGACCCAGCCGACGACGATATGCCGGTCGGAGAAGCCGAGTTTCGCGCGCATGGCTGCCCGTTTCGAGGGATCGAAGGCTGCGAGGTCCGCCATGGAGGGGATTTCGATCGCATCCGCTTCGCGGCCCGGCATGCGCGAGGCGGCAGCATCGCGGATCGAGCGGCAGACGCCGACATAGCGGGTGGTCAGGTGCTTCGGGCCGGCCAGGGCCTCGGAGACGAGGCCGCCATGCTCGATCAGCGGCGGGCGCAGATGCAGACGCTCCAGCGCCGGATAGATATCGGCGACATTCTGGCAGGAGACCACGATGTCGTATCCGGGCACCTTTCCGGCGAGATAGGAGACCGTATCCTCGAACGACATGGCATAGGGGGCTGTGTCCACGGAGACGCCGCATTCCCGCAACTGCTCGTGCGTCTGCTCCGGCATGCCGGGCTTGCGGAAGCAGGCGACGACGTCGATGCGGAAACGCGCGGGATCGAGCGCCTGCGCCAGAAGCCGGACCTCCGTCTCCTCTCCGCCGACGACCAGCCAGGCGAAGACGAAGAGGATACGGATCGGCTGGTCATCCTGTGCCGTCTGCATCATGCGCCGACCTTGAAGACGACCTGCAGGAAGTCGGGGCGATGCTCGACCAGATCCTGAAGGAAGGCGGGGCCATCCTCGAACGGCACCACATGCGTGACCATGTGCTCGCGGATCGCAGCACCATCATGGCGCAGGAGATCGACCGTTTCGCGGGCCAGACGCTGGCGGTTCCAGAGGGCCGAGAGGCCACGCGGCACGCGGTTGATCTGGGCGCAGCGGATGTTGAGGCCGTTGTGGTGGAACTCCTCGCCCAGCCGCAGATGGTTCGCACCGCCCTGATAGAAGGCGAGGTCGATAACGGTACCCTGCGGACGCAGAGCCTTCAGCGCGGTCTGGAGGCTGCCGGAATGCGCGCGCGTCTGGAAGACCAGATCGGCACCGCGACCCAGGCCGCCATCATGCCAGCGGGCCTTGGCGTGCTGCCAGGCCTGCTCCTCCGTCATGGCCGTCAGGCCCATGGCCTCGGCCTTCGCGCGGCGGAAATCCGAGGGGTCGGTGATGACGACGTCCGAGGCGCCGAGCTTGCGGGCGAAAAGGGCCGTCATCAGGCCGACGGTGCCGGCNNCCAGCACGGGACGGCCGGCAACGCCGGCGCCGAGGGTCGAGACCTGCGTGCCCATGGCTTCCGCATCGGCATGGAGAATGCCGTTCGCGGCGATCGGACCCATCTGCGCGACGAAGACGCCGAGGAGCGGATCGACCTCCGCCGGCATGGGCACGAGGACGTCGTGATACGGATCGGCGGTATGGCCGGTCTTGTGCGCATAGGTCGTCGCCAGCACGTCGCCTTCGGCATAGCCGCCTGCGCGGGATTCCGAAACGCGCGCGACTTCCATATAGCCGAGGAAGGGGACGGGATAATGAAGGTCCGGTTCGTTCTCGATGAAGACGCCCCGGCCGGCATCGAAGCGCGAACGGAAATAAGGGTTGGTATTCTTCAGAAACGTCAATTCGGTGCCGGCGGACAGGCCGGTGTAGAGCGTTTCCAGCCGCACCTGACCGTCGGCAGGCGGGCCTTCCTCATATTCGAGAATGTAGGCGCGCCCCGGAGCCTCGACGCCGAGCGAGCGGATCTTGCGATGTCCGGGCGGCATTTCGCGGGGCGCTTCCTCCGGGCGCGGCTGGAACCGGAGCGGTGCCGGCGGTGTTCGGGTGATCGCGGGAAGGTCGAGATGGACGGCCTCGCCGCTGCGCGATGAGGCGACGACGGCCAGTGCGAGGCGGTGCGTGGCAACGGCGTCGGCATAGGGGCAGCGGATGCGGTTCTCGCCGCCGCGCACCGCATCGATGAAGTCGCGATCCTCGCGCCAGACCGGATCGCCGTCCGCCTGACGGACCGGGCGACCGCGACCGACATCANNCCAGCCGAGAAGGCAGGTGGAGGCGATGTTGGCGACGACGCCGGACTGGAAGGTGAGGCTGGCCGTGCTGACGGTCGGCACGTCGAGACCGGGGAACTCCTGACGTTCGGCATGGCCGGCGCGGCCATAGACCTCCGTCACCTCGCCGATCAGGAAGCGCGCGAGATCGAGAAGGTGCGTGGTCTGCTCGACCATCTGCCCGCCCGACTTGTCTTCCCGCCACCACCATTGCGGCGGCGGCGTCGAATCCAGCCAGTAGCCCGAGAGGAGCTGCGCAGGATTGTCGGCCAGCAGCGCACGAGCCTCCTCGACCGTATCGAGATAGCGCCAGTGATAGCCGACGGCTGTCACGAGGTTCTTTGCCGCAATGCCGGCTGCGATCTCTTCGGCGAGGGCGATGTCGAGCGACACGGGCTTTTCGACGAAGAAGGGGATGCCACGGGCGATCAGGTCGCGCTCCGGTGCGCCATGGGCGAAGGGCGGGACGCAGATGTAGACGGCGTCCAACGCCTCGGCATCCAGCATGTCGCCGTGGCCGGTGAAGGATTTCGCACCGAAGCGACGGGCTGCGGCGTCGGCGCGCGCCGCATCCGGATCGGCGAAGGCGACCAGTTCGACATCGTCGAAGCTTGCGAGAATGTCGAGATGACGGTGGGCGATGCCCCCGACGCCGATAAAGCCGAGACGGGTCTTTTGCATGGAGTGGTCCTTTTGCAGGGCTGGGTTCGGCGTGAGGAACGGCCGGTACACGGAGGCGGTTTCCGCCGCCATTCGCGCGGCGGAGAAGTGCTGGCGGAAGCGGTCACGCCCGGCCTGTCCGACGGCGGCGCGCTTGGTGGGATCGTCGAGAGCCCGGGAGATCGTGTCGGCGAGCGAGGCGGGATGTCCAGGCTCGGCGAAGAAGGCGTGATCCTCGCCCAGCGCCTCCACGGTCCCGCCGATCCGCGTGGCGACCACGGGCACGCCCAGCGACATGGCCTCCAGTACGGCAAGCGGAAGCCCCTCGAACAGGGAGGGAAGAACGAACAGATCGGCGATGGCGTTGAGATCCGCGATATCGTCGCGGTGGCCGAGGAACCGCACCGCATCCGAAACGCCGAGGTCCGTTGCCAGAGCCGCAACGCGCGCCTGTTCCTCGCCGGATCCGACGAGGAGAAGGACAACGGAGGGGTGACGATCGGTGATCGCGGGCAGGGCGCGGATCAGGGACGCATGATCCTTCTGGGCGGAAAAGCGTGCGACCGAGAGGAGGACGGTGCGCCCGGAGAGGCCCATGGCAGAGATCGTCTGCGCGCGTGAAGCTGCCGGTTCCAGCGGGAAAATGCCGTTGCGGACGACGGTGATGCGCGCTGGCTCGACCTGATGGTCGAGATAGGTTTCCCGCGAGGCTTCGGACACGACGATATGATGGGCGAGGGCTGCCGTTTGCGCGCTATAGTCGGCCTTCTGGTCGGGGTCCGTCAGAAGATAGGGCAGGTGTTCCGTCCGGATGACGGGAATGCCCGTCGCCGTGCCCGACGCTGCCAGCCCATGGCCTTCCCAGCCGATGCCGGCATGGACATGCATGAGATCCACGTCCGCCTGTCGCAGCCATGCCTGCAGGTCGTCGCCCGGTGCCAGATCCTTGACGGCAAGACCCTGCCGCGCGGCCTTGGTGAGCAAAGGATTGGCGTTTTCGGGATCTGCGACGATGATGACGTGGTGAGAGTGCGACAGCCCCCGGGCCAGTGCCAGCATGTGCTCGCCCA
>UBPA01000045.1 GCA_900467185.1 Hyphomicrobiales bacterium
CGTCGCCGCCGCCGCGCGCCGCCTGATATCGGACCCGAGCCTTCGTCGGACACTGGGCACGGCTCTGCGTGGGAAGGTCGAGCGCCTCTACGCCGTGGGCGCCGTGGTGCCGCAGTGGGAGCGCCTTTTCGAAGAGGTTGTGGCGACGCGCGTGACGCGCGGCCCGACCGGTCTTTTCCGGTCGTTCGTCCAGGGTGGGTTCGAGTGCTCCACCCATCGCCTGCGCCCGACGCCGGAGGAGCCTCTCGGTCCCCGGCTCGACATGATCGACGACATCGCCCACGACATCCATGCCGAGCGCGACTATCGTCAGCTGAGGGGCCACGGCATCCGCACGGTGCGCGACGGCTTTCGCTGGCACCGCATCGAGACGAACGGCGCCTTCGACTGGTCGAGCGTTAGACCCATGCTGCAGGCCGCCGCCCGCTCGGGCACCCAGGTCATCTGGGACGTGCTGCATTATGGCTGGCCGGACGATATTGACATCTGGACGCCCCATTTCGTGGATCGCTTCGCCCGCTTCGCAGGCGCTTGCGCGCGCATCGTGCGGGAGGAAACCGACGCGGTCCCGTTCTATTGCCCGGTCAACGAAATCTCCTTCTTTTCCTGGGGGGCTGGCGACGCCGGCTATCTCAACCCCTTCGCGCACGGCCGCGGCTTCGAGCTGAAGGTGCAGCTGGCACGGGCAGCGATCGCCGGAATGGATGCCATTCGCGCCGTCGATCCGCGCGCCCGCTTCGTGCATTGCGACCCCGTAATCAACGTCATCACCGATCCATCGAGGCCCTGGGAGGCGCAGGTCGCCGAAGGTCATCGCCAGTCGCAATTTCAGGGATGGGACCTAATCTCAGGCCGCATGTGGCCGCAGATCGGCGGCGCCGAGCACTATCTCGACGTCATCGGCGTCAACTACTACTTCAACAACCAGTGGATCCATGGCGGCCCGCCCATCGATATCGGCCATGCGCTCTACAAGCCGCTCCGCACCATCCTCATCGAAACCTATGCCCGCTACGGCAAGCCGATGATGATCGCGGAAACCGGCATCGAGGACGATCGGCGTGCCGCATGGTTCACGTATGTCGCGCGGGAAGCTCTGGCCGCCATGCGGGCCGGCATGCCGCTCGAAGGCCTCTGCCTCTACCCGATCGTCAACCATGCCGGCTGGGACGACAAGCGCCCCTGCCAGAACGGTCTTCTCTCTGCCTCCGTCACGACGGAGGGACGACGCGTCCACGAGCCGCTGGCCGCGGCGATCGCGACGTTCCTGCGGGAAGGCGGCGCTGGCTTGCAGGACGACGGCGCAGAAACGGACTCCGGCGAAGGGACGGAGCAGCGGGAGCGCGCCCTGCGCGCCTGACCGGCCGCGGATCAGAACTCGAGATCGACGACGATGACACCGTCCGGCCCGCCCTTGGTATGGGCGACGATCCGAGCACCGGCGGCTTGATGATGCGGATCGACCAGATAGGCATCGCGCACCGCCGCGCTATCGAAGTCGAACCAGAAGGCGTCGTTGAAACCGCGCATCATCTCGGTCTCGACGCTGACATTCGGTCCGGCATGGAAGGCGCGGATGCCGTCGACATGGTCCTCGATCGCCTTCAGATCATGATAGATCGACTGCTTGTCGGCCTCCGAGACGCTGTCCTTGAACTTCAAAAGCACGATATGCCGGATCATCGTTGATCTCCTCCCCATTCCCGTTTTCCGTCGAAACGACATAAGGCTGGCGCCACGGAAGCGCCAGCCTTGAGAGCGAAAGACAGCTCGATCGTCAGCTGATCTGGGGCAGCGCCCCGATCAGCTTGTCGAGCGTCACCGGATAGTTTCTGACCCGGATGCCGGTCGCATTGTAGACGGCGTTGTTGATCGCCGCCGCCACGCCGCAGAGACCGAGTTCGCCCACACCCTTCGCCTTCATCGGCGACGACATGGGATCGGTCTCGTCCATGAAGATGACCTCCTGATGCGGAATGTCCGCATGCACGGGCACCTCGTAGCCGGCGAGGTCATGATTGACGAAGAAGCCGCGCGTCTTGTCCACTGCAAGCTCTTCCGACAGGGCGCCACCGACGCCCATGGTCATCGCGCCGATGACCTGGCTGCGGGCCGTCATCGGGTTGAGGATGCGGCCCGCCGCGCAGACGGCGAGCATGCGGCGGATGCGGACCTCGCCGGNNGGCGATATCGACCCCGACCTCCACGAAATGCGCGCCGAAGGTCGACTGCTGCTTCTCCTCGGAAATATCGCCGTACTCGATCGTATCCTCGACGACGAGCGGCGCTTCCCGGACGGCATCGCCCAGGGGCACGCGCCGGTCGCCCGAGATCACCATGCCATCGGCAAAGTCGATGCTTTCGGCATTGAAGCCGAGCGACTGGGCAATGGCGTCCCGCATCTTGATGCAAGCGGCATAGACGCCCGCCGTGGCGCTGTTGCCGCCCCACTGCCCGCCCGAACCGGACGACACGGGAAAGCGGGAATCGCCGAGATTGACGGCCACGCGGTCGAGCGGCAGGCCCAGCATTTCCGCCGCAGTCTGGGCAATGATCGTGTAGCTGCCGGTGCCGATGTCCGTCATGTCCGTCTCGACGGTGAGAACGCCCTCGCGATCGAGCTTCACGCGGGCGCCGGATGGCATGACCATATTGTTGCGGAATGCGGCCGCAACGCCCATGCCCACCAGCCAGTCGCCATCCCGCACCGTGCCGGGGCGCGTGCTGCGCTTGTCCCAGCCGAAACGCTCGGCCCCGAGCTTCATGCAGCCGACGAGATCACGATGCGAGAAGGCCTTTTCCGGCTTCTCCGGATCGACCTGCGTGTCGTTGAGAATGCGGAACGCGACCGGATCCTGTCCGAGCTTTTCCGCCATTTCGTCCATGGCGACTTCGAGCGCCATCAGACCGGGTGCCTCCCCCGGTGCGCGCATGGCGTTGCCCTCGGGAAGATCGAGCACGGCAAGCCGCGTCGCCGTCATCCGGTTGGCGCCGGCATAGAGCAGGCGCGTCTGCTGCACGGCTGCTTCGGGCCCGCCGCCTTCCAGATCGCCCGACCAGCTCTCATGCGCGATTGCCGTGATCTGGCCGTCCTGCCCGGCGCCGATGCGGATGCGCTGAATCGTCGCCGGCCGGTGCGTGGTGTTGTTCATGAGGAACGGCCGGGGCAGCGCGACCTTGACCGGGCGGCGCGCCGCGCGCGCGGCG
>UBPA01000004.1 GCA_900467185.1 Hyphomicrobiales bacterium
CCTCCCGAACCACCAATCCCCACCAACCCCCTTGGCTTCCCCGACAGTCTTTTGTAAGGATGCCACCCATGGTCCCGTAGCTCAGGTGGATAGAGCGACAGATTCCTAATCTGTAGGCCACTGGTTCGAGTCCAGTCGGGATCACCAATCGTCAAAGCTTGGTCGTGGGATGATCCAACGCTTTCCTCAGCGCAACGTTTTTGTTCGTTTTTGAGGCTATGGTAGGTAATTCGAAGCTTTGCTCAGCGTCTAAGTCACGAGGGAGGTGCTTAGCCTTCCCAAGTAATTCTTTCGCGAACAACCCGCGCAGGCGCTCCGACGATGATGCAGTTTGCGGGGAACTCCTTTGAAACATACGAGCCTTTGCCGACAACACTATCATTCCCGATAACGGCACCCGGCCACAGTGAGGCATCGGCGGAAATCCAGACGTGATTGCCGACGATGATGTCTCCTGCCGGGTTTAGACGTTCACCTGTATCAAGGTCGATGATCTTGTGCACATGGCTGGTACTGAAGGACGTGTTGCCAGCAATCAGGCAGTCGGTCCCTAGCTGGATGATGGCGCTCTCGTGCATGTGAAAGTAGCTGAGACCATTGAAAGCGCACCCGTCGCCAAGGGTGATCCTACCGGGCGCGAACAACCGGATATGCTGTCCGCAAAGTCGGGTCCGTGCACCGATTTCGACGGTGCCTCCGCCGCTGACCTCAACATAGACATCCGTACAGTTGGAGGGCCGCTCAATTTTGACCCGATTTTCCTTGCCATTTACAACGACATTTCCAGCAAAATCGCTAAGCACATCATGTTTTATCGAGATCTCATTCTCGCCGGGGAACTGCTCGATAATGTTAATGTGTAAATCCTAATTGTCGGGCGCTGATTCAAGCCCATTCAGGATCACTTATAGATATCGACTAATTGTGCCGATACCCGATTGTTCAGAGATCCATTTCGTTCAGTACTTCTCTTAAACGAAAAATATTAATATGATACTCTTTTCGACCTTCCTCAACCAACGAGCCCATTAGAAATCCGTAATCTAAGCTATTAATGGCAGCTAAACGCTTCATGCACCAATTGATGTGCGCCGGATTCTGAAATTCCAGTATTTTTGCATTCGGCTGACAGAAAACAATATTTGTCATACCGGCACCGTGTGGAGAGATGACGACGCGAGCGCCGTGCAGGAGGGCTGCTTGCTCGTTCAAGCTCCGCCCCTGTAGCGAGACGACCTGAAAGCCGTGTTCGGCAACCAAGGTCTCCACTTCGTGCTCATTCACCAGCTTGCGTTCAGAGGCATCTGACCGAGAAATGTAGATACGCTCTGATGCCGGGCTCGCTGAACTCACAAGCGCAGCCTTCAGATCTCGGAATGTTTCCATGAACACCGGATGCGGATCGAGTCCTGCGGTGCCGAATTGTTGCGCGAACGTTAGCTCGCCGACATGTAGACTGACATTGTCTCTGATGTAGACAGCCTTCAGATCGTATTTCTTCAGAAGGACTTCCAAGCCAGTGCGCTGAAATTCTGTAGTCGGCTGAGACGTAATAATCGTATCGATACCAAAGAAGAAATCGGGATGGAGTCTTGCGATCAGAAACAAAAGCCAGTGGTAATAATTATCGTAAACACCACCGCAAACATAGAATGCTCGATCGATCGAGACGACGTCGCCTGCACTGGCATGCAGATATCCCGCGCCGCGATCCTCTATGAGATTATGTGTCAAGAAGAAGGGATGCTGAAATGCCGTGCTCTCTACGAAACGGCTACCAACGCGGACAGCGCCAAACCGGGAAATGACGCGGGCGTCGTTCAACTGCATCCGTTGAACGGCTGGCGCAGGATATGAATCTCCATCCATCGACAAGTCCCCGAACATATGTGGCGGGTAGCGGACATCCGTCGAAGGTTTTAGAACTTCCTTGTGCGAGGCTATTTCTTCAATGGAGACGGGCAGCAAATGCTGCACGCCTGAAGCCTCTTCAAGTTGGACTTTTGCGCCGTTCAGGTTTGGATCGAGGAACTCTCCTTCGAGAACCAGTCGACCTAGTCGACGCACCGCTTGTGCAAAGCAAATGGATTTCTGTCCTGTTGGCCCGAGAAAATAGAGGGTGCCATCTTCCTCAAGCCAAGACGTCTCGTTCGCTCCGTTATAACCGAGGATTTTTCCGGAATGATCTAGAAGCAGTATCTTTTGATAATGATCGAATTGATGATTAAACAACCATATCTTTTTCGTAATACTCTCGATAACTTTCTGGGGAAGAGACAAAATCACACCATAGTGAAAGAAGCTTAGCGTGGCGTTGATGTTTAAGAAGTCCGTATCGGTTCTATCCGGTCAGTTCGGCCACGGAAGACCGCATGTCTCCCACGGATCGACGCGCGTGCCTTTATCGACGCGGAGCCCTAAATTGTCTTGAGGGAGATTGTAGATATAGTCGTGCGACAGACTGGTGAAATCTTTCGAAAAACGCTCGAATGCCGACATATTCGAGAAAGTGGATCGACTTAAACCGATGAAGGTCGATGCCAGCTTGCTGATTTCGAAGTCGATGAGAGACGCATCTATCGCCGACATGTTCTTGTAAGTTTCGACGTCCATAAAGTCGGTCTTCCAGAACAATCGGATGCCCGTTGCATCTTGGACCTCCTGGTTGATGAGATGCTTGGGCTGCGGCGCATAACGCTCGTCGCAGAACACGTAAAGCTGCTTCACGTCCGGCAGAGAACACTTGATCTTCGCGCATATCTCGACGGGCGTCAGGTAATTCTGTTCGGGGCGAACAAGAACCGGGTCAAGGTTATATCGGCAGTAAGATGCCCAATCGCCCTCGATCCGAAATTGCGCCATGACGGAAAGATTGTTCTTATAGATGATCTCGCTGCACAAGGTTTGGAACAGGGACGAGCTTTTGACCCGCGGCACCAGCGATCTGCAGAAATCGGAGATGATATCCGTCGCCGCAGTCTCTTCCTTTTCGGCGATGGAACCGAGGTGAGCCGCGCCGAGGTGAAAATGGTTCCACCCGCCCCGCTCGATCCGGTCCGCATAGTCCACGTCCGGGATTGGAACGACGCCGACACCCCAGCGATGAAGAAACGCGACGAACATTTCGGTCCAGAACACCTCGCCGAATGCATGGAACGTCGATTTGGATTCATCCTGATCCCGGCTGTAGATCCTCGGCAGATAGATGAACCGATCCGTCGCATCCGGCATTCTGGATGCATTGATGACAAGTCCCAGCAGAGCAAGCTTCTGGTTGCTGATGCCACCATCATTGTAGTCGAAGCCTAGACCGACCTTTATTGCCGAGGGAGCGGTCGTCGGCAGATCCGTCATACTTTGGATTCCGCTCCCAACAGGTTCGTCAGATTTCCAAAATCGACCAAAAATGCCTCGTCCCATGACGTTCCTCCGTTGACGTTCTCGCCACGCACTTCCTCGTAGGATTGCCCCTTCAGGGTCGCGATGAAGTAGAAGAAGGTATCCGGCATCGTCGCGGGCGCGAGATTGATGATGCGCGCCGTGGACGGGGCGAACATGATATTGGTCATGCCGGCACCCATGACGCCCATGACGCAGGATGCATTCTTGAACTTGCGGACCTGTTCCTTCAGATCCAGCTTTCCGGGATGCAGGATGTCGAACCCGTGTTCCGCGACGAGACGGTGAAGATCGGCTTCGTTGCCGATGTTGCGCGGTGCGCCCGCGCGGCTGACAAAGATCTTGCGCGGCGCCTCGCCCTCCACCGCATCCCGGATTCTGTCGAGCGCCTCGAAGACGAGCGGCGACATATAGGAGCCGTGCAACGTCATGCCGCTGACGACGATCAACTCCTTGAAGAAGGTCACGCTGTTGGCCTTCAGCGGAAAGCGCGGCGTCGATTTGATCGTATCGACGATGCCGAGAGAATCGGAGATGACCTTGTTCATGCCGCTGCCGACATCGGGAATGGCGACGCCCGACACATGCGTCAGCTTTCGCGCCAGTTCGAGCTTTGGCAGAATTTCCACCATCCAGTGCCCGTAATTCGCCTCTCCCCGCTTTCTCAGAAGCAGACAGGACGTATCGATCACGGGAATATCGCTCGCCGATGCGATGTCGCGAAGCGCCCGCTCCTGTTCCTCCGGCGCGTGCTGCGTGATCGTCTGGCTGATCACCTTGCCGTCGCTGTTGAACACGAGGCCCTCGGCCGTCACGTGGACGTCGAACACCTTGTCGACCGAAATCGACCGCGCGCCGTGATGGTTCGAGTACCAGCCGGGCCGCATGGCATCGTGGATGGACGCGGGGATGAGATCGAGACCGGAAACGACCGGAGGAGGCGCAAGAAATGCAGGAGATTCAATCACGCCCAAATGCACGTGATGCATACTGCGGATATCGACGGCTTCAACCATTACGAATGACACTGCTCCGGTGGCACGCTTGAAGGGACACTGTTTCGAACACGCTTGCCAGAGGGCATATGCATTTTTCAGACCAAGTGACGAAGAATATTACCTTACTTACTGCATCGCTGGCTCTAACATGAACCGTGAAGCCTTTCGACTGATTTTTCCGCTCGTGCGAATCTTCTCGCGCGTCCGGCACGGTTAAGCCTTGTTCCGGATTTTGTCCGCTTGTACGACGTTGGCGCGTGAACAGTGAGATCGACGTAAGCGGAATGACGACACCAGAGCACCACCACATCACCATCCTCGGTTCCACCGGGTCCATCGGCTGCAGCACGCTCGACGTGGTGGCGCAGCTCGGGGGGCGGGAGCGGTTCGTGGTGGAGGCTTTGACGGGAAACGGCAATATCGGGCTGCTCTGCGAACAGGCCAGGGCCGTGGGCGCGCGGCTGGCGGTGACGGCGGACGAGGGGCGCTATCTGGAGCTGAAATCGGCGCTGGCCGGCACCGGCATCGCGGTGGCCGCGGGGCCAAGCGGGCTGCAGGAGGCGGCCGCCCGCGCGGCGGACTGGGTCATGGCGGCGATCGTCGGCACGGCGGGCCTTGCCCCCACGCTGACCGCCGCCCGGCGCGGCGCCGATATCGCGCTTGCCAACAAGGAATGCCTGGTATCGGCCGGCGCGCTCTTCGTGCGCACGGTGGCGCAGGGCGGCGGGCGCCTCATCCCGGTCGACAGCGAGCATTCCGCGATCTTCCAGGCGCTGGAGGACGACCAGCGCCACGCGCTGGAGCGCATCGTGCTGACGGCCTCCGGCGGGCCGTTCCGCACATGGTCGCGCGAGGCGATGGCCGGCGTCACCGCGGAGGTCGCAAGGGCGCATCCCAACTGGTCGATGGGCCTGAAGATCTCCATCGGCAGCGCGTCGATGTTCAACAAGGCGCTGGAGATGATCGAGGCCAAGCACCTCTTCGACGTGGCCCCCGAGCAGATCGAGGTCATCGTCCATCCGCAGTCGATCGTCCATTCCATGGTCGGCTATACCGATGGCTCGGTGCTCGCGCAGCTCGGCGCGCCGGACATGCGCACCGCGATCGGCTACGCCTTGACCTATCCCGCGCGCCCGGCGCTCGACGTCGAGCGTCTGGATTTCGCAAAGCTGGCAAGGCTCGATTTCGAAGCGCCCGACGAGGTCCGCTTCCCCGCGCTGCGGCTCGCCCGCACCGCCCTGACGCGCGGCGGGCTTCAGGGTGCGGCGATGAACGCGGCCGAGGAAGTGGCGTTCGAGGCCTTCGTCGCGGGCCGCATCGGCTTTCTCGACATGGCCGATATCGCCGAGACGGTGATGGAGCGGATGATCGACTGGCCGGCGGCCGAGGATATGGACGCCGTCTTTGCCGGCGATGCCGCCGCCCGCCGCTTCGCCGCCGAAGCGATCGGCACCCGCGCGGCCGCCTGACTCAGCGAATCAGCAGCGCCGTCGCGTAGAGCCCGAGCCCGAAGACGACGTGGGCGGCCAGGTTGAGCGCGCGCACCCGGTTCGGATGGGGCAGCTTCGCGGCGGCGACGCCGAGGCCGAGGCCCGGCTGCAGCAGGAACCAGCCCGCCGCCACGGTCACGATGCCCCAGACCAGCGCCGGCACCAGCGTCGGCGCGGCAAACCAGTCGAGACCGACGAAGAACGCGAGCAGGATCCCGTAGATGATGCCGACGGCATAATGGCCGATCCAGCCGAGCGCGTTCTCATTGGCAAAGGGCGCGGCATCGCTGATGGATTCGTGGAACAGCTGGCCCCGGCCCGCATGGTAGAACCACCGTCCGACAGGCGCCCAATTGGCCTTCGGCTCGCCGAAGACGACCGCAAGCAGGATCGCCCAGAGATCCATGGCGAGCGTCGCGCCTACCCCGATCACCAGCCCGCGCCAGATCAGTTCCATCATCATCAGGCTTGTCCCCTCGCCGTTCCCCTCGATCCTGCGTGTTCTAAAGCATTTCCAGCCGAAGCGAAATCGCTTCCGCGTCGGACGATGCAGCAAAGACAGAAGAACCGGCCGCCGCCTCAGGCGACGGCGCGCGCCAGTGCGCAGCGCGACCACAGCTGGTGCAGCGCGCCGACCAGATGGTCGATATCACCGTCCGAATGCAGCGGCGTCGGCGTGATGCGCAGGCGCTCGGTCTTCTTCGGCACGGTCGGGTAGTTGATCGGCTGGACGTAGATGTTGCAATTGTCGAGCAGGAGGTCCGAGATCCACTTGCACTTCGCCGCATCGCCCACAATCACCGGCACGATATGGCTCGGATTGGGCATATGGGGAATGCCGTTGCGGTCGAGCAGCGACCGCAGGCGGCGCACCCGCTCCTGGTGCGCGAAGCGCTCGACCTGGCTTTCCCTCAGGTGCCGGATGGAGGCCAGCGCGCCTGCGGCCAGCGCCGGCGGCAGCGCGGTGGTGAAGATGAAGCCCGAAGCGAACGAGCGGATATAGTCGCAGAGCGCCGCGGAAGCCGCGATATAGCCGCCCATCACGCCAAAAGCCTTGCCAAGCGTTCCCTCGATCACCGTCAGCCGGTGCATCAGGCCTTCGCGCTCGGCAATGCCGCCGCCGCGCGGGCCGTACATGCCGACCGCATGCACCTCGTCGAGATAGGTCATCGCGCCGTAGCGCTCGGCCACGTCGCAGATCTCCTTGATCGGGGCGATGTCGCCATCCATCGAGTAGACCGATTCGAAGGCGACGAGCTTGGGGGCCGCCGGATCGGCCGCCGCCAGCTTGGCCTCGAGATCGGCAACCGAATTGTGCTTGAAGATCACCCGCTCGCATTTGGCGTGGCGGATCCCCTCGATCATGGAGGCATGGTTCCCGGCGTCGGAGAAGACGATGATGCCGGGAATGCGCGAACAGAGCGTTCCCAGGGCGGCCCAGTTGGACACGTAGCCGGAGGTGAAGAGCAGTGCGGATTCCTTGCCGTGCAGATCGGCAAGCTCCTGCTCCAGGAGAACATGGTAGTGCGTCGTGCCCGAGATGTTCCGGGTGCCTCCCGCACCCGCGCCACAGTGATCGATCGCCTGTTTCATCGCGTCGATCACCTTGGGGTGCTGGCCCATGCCCAGATAGTCGTTCGAGCACCAGACGGTCACGTCCTTGACGCCGTCGGCCGTATGCCGGCGGGCCTTGGGAAACTGTCCGCGCTGGCGTTCCAGATCGGCGAAGACGCGGTAGCGGCCTTCCGCGTGAAGCCCGTCCAGTTCCGACCTGAAGAAGTGCTCGAAGTTCATGCGTGTCTCCAGACCATTGGCGTCTTTTGATCGGACCATCCCGGTGCCGGCCGGCACGCGCCCTCATGGCTTGCGCGGCATCGGGCCCATTGTTTTGAATGGTTCCAGATTATTCTGAAGGATTTCATTCCACCCTCCTCCGTATCAAGTCAAGACCGCGGCCGAAAACAGACCTGTGACACGATATCGCGATCCCCGAACCGAAAAAGGCAGGCAGAGCGCCCAGCCGTCTTCAGCTTTCATTCATCATAACTGTCGTCCATTCCGTTGGGGACGTTTTTTATGGCCTTCGCATTGGACTTTGGGAAGGTCGCATTTAACTTCTTCGGTTAAGGTTCGGGAAACGACAAGCACCTGTCATTTCTCACGTGCGGTATGGATGCGGCGGCCCGCCGTCGCGTCCCTCAGGAGAGATCATTATGAAGAAAGCCCTTGTACTGGCGGTTCTCGCCATGACGGTTGCCAGCTGCAGCCAGACGGAAAAGGGTGCCGGCATCGGCGCCGTCTCGGGCGCGGTCATCGGCGGCGCCGTCACCGGCAATGTTCGCGGCGCAGCCGTCGGCGCGGCCATCGGCGGCGTTTCGGGTGCCGTCATCGGCAATGTCTCGGAACAGCCGGGCCAGTGCTACTACCGCGACCGCAATGGCGGCCGCTACATCGACGATTGCCCGCGCTGATTGCGCATGCAGACCACCCGGGTCCCGGGTCGATATGACGAGAAGTCCCGCTTGGGCGGGGCTTCTGTTTCCGTAACGTCACACTAACGACTGTTTCTCGCGTCACGAGGCGTTGAAGACTTCATCCGCCTCACGAGGATGTGTAGTGTCACGGGACATCGCAAACGTGCAAACGTTGGAAGAGACGGCATCGCTTTCCGTGGGCGATCGCTCCAGGACTGTCAGCCGACACGGGATGCGGAATCGAATGCGTTTGCCGACTGTCAGTCCCGCGTATCGTAGAGCCGGCCTTGCCCTTGGCGTTGCCGCTCTGGCCCTGTGCGGCCCGGCCTCCGTGCAGGATGCCGAAGCCTTCAAGCTGTTCGGCATCAACTTCTTTGGCAAGGACAAGGACGAGGAGACCGCCGAGGTCATCGATCCCGTCACCTACACCGTGACCCTGAACGACGGCACGGAGGACGAGGAGCTGAAGAGCGCGCTGTCCGGCAGTTCCCGCCTGGTCCAGGATAAGGACAAGCCCGTTTCCGGCAGTCTCGGCCTTGCCATCAAGGCCCGCGACGACCGCGACAGGCTGCTGGCAGCGCTGTACGAGAAGGCCCGCTATGGCGGCACCGTGCAGGTCATGGTCGCCGGCAAGCCGATCGAGAGCCTGCCGCCCGATCCGGTCTTTCCGGCCGGCGTGCCGGTACCGGTCACCATCACGGTCGATCCCGGCCCGGTTTTCACCTTCGGCACGATTCTTTTGGAAAGCGACGCCGGCGGGCGTGATCCCAAGGCCTACGATCTCCAGCCGGGCAGCCGCGCCGACTCGACCCTGATCATCAAGGCGGGCGAGAAGATCGTCGAGGACCTGAAGAAGGAGGGGCGGCCGCTCGCCACCCTGAAGGGACGCACCGCCGTCGCCGATCACAAGACCAATACGGTGGATGTGACGATCGGTGCCGAAGGCGGCCCGGTCGCGCCCTTCGGTGCTGTCGCCATCAAGGGTGCGCGCACGGTCAATCCGGATTTCGTCGCCAGTTATTCGCGCCTCAACACCGGCCGGCAATATTCGCCGGAGGAGATGCGCAAGGCCTCCGAGCGCCTGCGCCAGCTCGGCGTTTTTTCCAGCATCACCATCCGCGAGGCCGAGCAGCTCGCGCCGGATGGGTCGCTGCCGCTCACCATCGAAGTGTCCGAAGGCAAGCACCGCTATTTCGGCGCGGGCGCCAAGTTCTCCTCGACGGACGGCTTCGGCATCCAGGGCTACTGGGGCCACCGCAACCTTTTCGGCGAGGCGGAATCGCTGCGCATCGAGGGCTCGATCGACCGGCTGGGCGAAACCAAGGAGATCACCGATCTCGACTATACCGCCGGCATTCTCTTCACCAAGCCAGGCGTCTTCGACCCTTACTCCACGCTCACCGCCAGCGTAAAAGCGTCGCTGATGGATCCAGATGCCTACAAGGCGCAGGTGGTGACCGGCGCGGTCGGCCTCGCCTACGAACTCTCCGAAGCCGATACGGTGTCGATCGGCGCCGAACTTGCCTGGAACAACATCGAGGACGCCTTCGGCGAGCGGCGCTATCTCACGCCGTCGATCCCGCTCGATTACGTCCGCGACGCCCGCGACGACAAGCTGAACCCGACGGAAGGCTACCGCGCTACGCTGAGCGTCAAGCCGAGCTACGACATCTACGGCGAGACGTTCTTCTCGACGTTCGAAGGCTCGGCCACCGGCTATCTCGGCTTTGGCGCGGACAACAAATATGTGCTGGCCGGTCGCCTCGGCGCGGGCGTCATCGCCGCCGATAGCGGGCTGGACGATATTCCCGCGACACGTCGCTTCTTCCTGGGCGGCGGCGGCACGGTGCGCGGCTTCTCCTACCAGGAAATCAGTCCGCGCAATGCCGACGACGACCTCCTCGGCGGCCGCTCCTACGTCAATGCCAATGTCGAGGCCCGCATCGGCGTCACGAAGACGATCAGCGTCGTCCCCTTCATCGATGCCGCCACCGTATCGGCAAAGACCGTCCCGGATTTCTCCGACGTCAAGATCGGCGCCGGCATCGGCGTACGCTACCTCACGGCGGTCGGACCGATACGCGTGGATTTTGCCGTGCCGCTGAACCCCTATGACGGGGGCACGCGCTACGGCATCTATGCCGGGATCGGCCAGACGTTCTAAGCAGCCAGTGGCGGCTGTCCCACGGCAGATTGCCGCTTCAATGACATGATCGCAACCTACGGGTTGCGCAGATGATGACGACCTATGGGTCAGGACGAGACGCCGGCCTGGCATGGAGCAGACGATGACACGGATTTTCTCGATCGCCTTGCGCGGCTTCGCCATTCTCCTCGGCCTTGTCGTCGTCCTCGCGCTGGCCTTCGTGCTGTTTGCAGGCTTCACGGCGCCTGGTGCCCGCATGGTTGCCAGCCTGATCGAGAAATATGCCTCGACGCCCGACCAGATCGTCCAGATCAACGATCCGAGCGCGCTTCTCACCGGCCATTTCAAGGCCGGCTCCATCGCGCTTTACGACAGCAAGGGCGCCTACGCCGAAATCCGCGAGCTGAAGCTCGACTGGACCCCGACAGCGCTGTTCTCCAAGCGATTCGACGCCGCGAACCTTTCGGCCGGGTATATTCGCATCGACCGCCTTCCCATTCCCTCGCAGCAGACGGAAGAGGTCCGCTCCAGCTTCGCGCTGCCGCTCGACGTGAAGATCGATCGCTTCGATCTTGAGGAAGTGGTCATCGGAAAGGCGATCGCCGGCGAGGATCAGGTTCTGAACGCGGGCGGCACGGTCAACGCCACGAATTCCAGCATCGCCGCGACGGTGGCCGTCGCCCAGCGCGACAGGCCGGACGCGAAAGCGCTCGCCGATATCGTCTACGATCCCGCCGCCAACGCGTTGAAGCTCGAAGCCAGCGTGGACGAGCCGAAGGGCGGCATGCTGGCCCGCGCGCTGCGGCTGCCCGGCGAGCCCGCGGTCACCGTCCGCCTGACCGGCGACGGCCCCCTCTCGCGCTGGAACGGAACGGCAAGCGCTGCCCTCGACGGACAGGAAGTCCTGAAACTCGACGGTGCCCACACGCTGGCGCCCGACGGCTATCGGACGCTGTCGCTCAACGGCGGCGGCACCTTTGCCGCCCTGATGCCGGAAACCCTGCGTCCGCTGTTCGAGGGCACCACTGCGATCGACATTGCCGCGGCTCTGCAGGACGGCACCGCGATCCGCATCGACCGCGGCCGGATCTCCACCGCCGCAATCGACGTCAACGCGAGCGGCACGCTCAGCACGACCGGCAGCAACGATCTCAAGGTAACGCTCGCCGGCGTCGACGGGCCGGCTCCGCTGCGCTTGGCCATCGCCGGCGGCACGGGAGAGTTCGCCGTCACCTCGGCGGATCTCTCCTTGGTGGGCGATGCCCGCTCCGCCGTGCTCGACCTCAATGCCGCGCTCGACCGCGCCGTGCTGCCGCAAGGCACCATCGAGAATGCCGCCCTGAAGGCCCATAGCGATGCCTTCAATATCACGGATCGCAGCGGCGCCGTCACCGTCTCGCTGACCGCCGGCGCGACCAGGCTCGCCAATGCCGATCTCGACCGGCTCATCCGCGGCCCCCTGGCGATCGACGGCCGCCTCGACGTGACCCAGGACGCCATCGCCTTCGACCCGCTGACGATCGACACCGCCGCGATCGACGGCACCCTCACCGGCAGCTACGGCCTGACCACCGGCGTGCTCGCGACCGATCTTCGCCTGACCGCACCCGCAGAGGCCCTGCCGCCGGCTGTCGCCAGCCGCACCGGCGGTCCTGTCTCGCTCGATGGGCGCATCGAAACGGGGGCCGATGGCGCCCTGTCGCTTTCCGGCCTGTCGCTGAAGGCTCCGACCCTCGATGCCACCGGCAATCTCGCCCTCCAGTCGGGCAGCCTGACCGGACGGATCGAAGCCGCGGTTCCCGACATCGGCGCCTTCGCCGCCAATGCAAGCGGCTGCGCCACCCTCACCGCCGACATCTCCGGCCCCTTGAGCGCGCTCGGCATCAAGGCGGAAGCCAGGACCGATCAGGCAACCATCGCCGGGAAAACCGTGACCGGCCTCACGGTCGTTGCGGACACCACGCTGCGCGGCGGCCTGCCGGTCGGCAAGCTCACCGCCAATGGCGCGGTCGATGGCCAGACGGTCACGGCGACGGCGGATCTCACGTCTGAGAACGGCGCGCTCGCCATACCCGCGCTCGAGGCGACGGTCGCCGAAAACCGGATCACCGGCGCGCTCACCTTCACGCCCGATTTCCAGCCGAACGGAACGCTGAACTTCGCACTGCCGAATATCGGCGCGCTGGCATCCCTGGCCGGCCAAACGGCCGCCGGCGACCTCACGGGCAAGGCCGACATCGTCAGCCGCGGCGGCAAGACCTCGGTTGCGATCGACGCGACCGGCAGCGGCCTTTCGCGCGGCGATCTCTCGATCGTCCAGCCGCGCGCGCAGGTCACCATCACCGACCTGAAGAACCTGACCGTCGAGGGCAAGATCACGGCCGATTCGCTCGGCCAGGGCACCAACCGCGCCACCGGCGCGACGATCACCCTGAACAAGCTGGGTGCCGATACGGCCATTGCGCTCGACGGCACCTTCGACAATGCGCCGCTGTCGCTGAAAGGCTCGGTGACCACGCAAGGCGGCACGCCGTCCTTCACCATCCAGTCTCTAAACGCCGCACCCCGCGGCATTCCGCTCGAACTGTCCGATCCGAAGACGCTGGCGCTCGGTCAGGGCGGCGTTCGTCTCGACGATTTCGCCATCCAGCTTCCCGGCGGCACGGCCAGCGTCACGGGCCTCGTCGGAGAGACGCTCGACGTCACCGTGGCCGTTCGCGGCAACCCGGCCGTCGAATATGCCCAGCCGATCGAAGGGGGCGAGGCCCGCGTGGCCATTTCCACGGCCGATATCGTCGCCCGTGGCCCCATGACCGGCGCCGTCATCGACGTGAAAGGCCAGTTGGCCTATGTCGCCGTACCCCAGGGCCGGCTCGAGACGGTCGGCGTCGTCGCCCATAGTGACAGCTTCGACATCACCGGCCGGCAGGGAGCGATCCGCGCCACCATCGATGCCGGCGCGACCCGCTTCGTCAATGCCGATCTCGGCCGCCTCCTACCTGCGCCGCTGAAGCTCGATGCGACCATCAGCGTTGCCCCGGATGCAATCGGCTTCGACCCGGTCACCATCGACAGCGCCGGTCTCGACGGTGCGGTCAACGGCAGGTTCCAGATGAGCGACAACAGCCTGCGCGCAGCCCTTCGCCTCAGCGCACCGCCGGCCTCCCTGCCCGCCGCGCTCGCGTCACGGTTCGACAGCAACCTCGCTCTGTCGGCCAACGTCACGCGGGACGCGGCCGGTGCCCTCAACGTCACCAATATCGCGGTCGATTCCGGCACCATCACCGCCAATGGTTCGCTGTCGCTGATCGACGGACAGCTGACGGCGGCGACCGCCGGCACGCTTCCCGACCTTGGCAAGGTGCTGGCCGACGCCAAGGGCAATGCCCGCTTCACGCTCGACGCCACCGGCGCCATCGAGCGTCCGCTGGTCAAGGCCGAGATCCGCTCCAGCGGCGCGACGCTTGCCGGGAGAACGCTAAGCGACCTCGTGGCCGCGGCCACGGTAACGGCAGATCCCGCAAACCCGCAGGCCGCGATCACCGCGACCGGCGCGCTCGGCGGCCAGGCGATCGACATCCGCACCCGGCTGGAAACGACGAACGGCCGCATCCGCATTCCGGAACTGGCCGCCCGGATCGGCGACAACCGGCTGGACGGCAGCATCGACCTGACCGAAGCCTACGAGCCGAACGGCACCATCACCTTCAACCTGCCGGATGTCGGCCTGATCGCCGCCATGGCCGGCGAGCGTGCCTCCGGCGACCTTGCGGGCTCCGCCACCATTGCCAGCACAGGCGGCAAGACCTCGCTCGCGCTCAAGGCCTCCGGCTCGGGCATCAAGCGCGGCGATCTCGTCATCACCCGCCCGCAAGCCGACATCACCGTCGACGACCTCAAGGCGCTAGCCATCCGCGGCACCGCGAAGGTGGAAACGATTGCGCAAGGGGCGAACCGCGTTTCCAACCTCGATCTCGCCTTCGACCAGAAACAGGCCGGTCTCACCGATGTCCGCCTCGACGCGGTCTACGACAACGCGCCGCTCGTCTTCCGCGGCGCCATCGAAACGGCGGCGGCGGCGCGCACGACCGTAAGGCTTTCGACGCTGTCGGCCGCCCCGCGCCAGATCGCGCTCAAGCTCTCCGCCCCCTCCACCATCGTCATCGAAAACGGCACGGTTCGCGTGTCCGACCTGCGCATCGGGGCCTCCGGCGGCACGCTCGCCGTCACCGGCACGGCGGGCGATACGCTCGATCTGAGCGTCCGCCTCGACCGCCTGCCCGCCCGTCTGATCAATGCGGTCGCGCCGACGCTCGGCGCCGACGGCACCATCGACGGCTCGATTGTCGCCAAGGGCACCGCTGCCGCCCCCAACGTCACCTACGACCTGCGCTGGGCCAATGCCACCGTCGCGCAGGCAAAGTCGGCCGGCGTCGGCGCACTGACCATCACGGCGAAAGGCGGCTTTGCCGACAACACCGTCACACTCGACACCGATATTCGCGGCGGCGGCGGCCTTGCGTTCAACGGCGGGGGAAAGCTCGGCATTGCCGGCAACCGGCCGATCGACATGCGGTTCAATGGCGACCTCCCCTTCTCGCTGCTCGGCCCGATCCTCGCGCAGAACGGCTTCGTGCTCACCGGGACCGCGAAGGTCGATGCGGCGATTTCCGGTGCGGTCTCCGCCCCCATCGTCAACGGTTCGGTCACCACCTCCGGTGCCCGCCTGCTAGATGCTCGCCGCAACCTCGCCATCAACGGCCTGACCGCCAATGTCATCCTCGCCGGACAGCAGGCGCGGATCGAGCGTCTGACGGGCACGCTCTCGACCGGCGGCTCGCTCGCCGTTACCGGCACGATCGGCATCGAGCCCGGCTCGGGCTTCCCGGCCAATCTCGACATCCGCCTCGCCAAGGCGACCTATGTCGATGGCAGCCTGCTGACGGCGAACCTCGACGGCACGCTGAAGCTCACCGGCCCCCTGACGGGATCGCCGGTCCTCAGCGGGCGGGTCGCCATTCCCAAGGCCTCCATCACCATTCCTGAAAAACTGCCGGCCTCCCTGTCGGAGATCAACATCAAGCATCGCAACGCGCCGGCCGACGTGCGCCGCATGCAGGCGCAGGTGCAGAAGGACGCCGGCGACGGCACGACGCAGAAAAGTGGCGGCATCGCCTTCGACATGACGGTCGCGGCCTCCCGCATCTTCGTGCGCGGCCGCGGCGTCGATGCGGAGCTCGGCGGCGATCTCGTGATTCGCGGCACCGCGGCGAACCCGGCCGTCACCGGTGGCTTCCAGATGCGCCGAGGCCGGCTGGAGATCCTCGGCAAGCGGATCACCTTCACCGACGGCACCATCACCTTCGGCGGCAACCTCATCCCGGCGCTCGATCTCGATGCCACATCGACAGCCGGCTCGACCACCGTCACGGTCAATGTCGCGGGCCTCGCCAACAGCCCCAACGTCACGTTCAGCTCGTCCCCGGCCCTGCCGCAGGATGAAATCCTCGCCCAGCTGATCTTCAACCGGTCGCTTTCCAACCTTTCGGCCGTGCAGATCGCGCAGCTGGCCAGCGCCGTGGCACAGCTCGCCGGCGGCCCCGGCGGCTCGCTCTTCGACGGTTTGCGCAACAAGCTCGGCGTTGATGACCTCGACGTGTCCACGGACGATGGCGGCGGCGCCATGTTCCGGGCCGGCCGCTACATCAACGACCGCACCTATCTCGAACTGCAGCAGAGTGCCGAAGACGGTGCCAAGGCCGTCATCAATCTCGATGTCGGCCGCGGCGTGAAGTTGCGCGGCGAAGCCGGCTCGGAAGGCGGCGGTGCCGGCGTCTTCTACGAGAAGGAATACTGACGCTGCAGCGAGATGGATGCGTCCGCAGCCCGGGTGCGGCGCCTGCGGACGGTCGGCCCTGCGCAATCTGGTGGATGACGCTTTGCAATTTGCCGGAACGGGCACGCAAATTTACCCATCTTGCATCTTCCGGCGCGATCGCTGCCGGTGCACAGTCCGCGCCGACACGTTTGGCTGAGGGAAGATGCAGATGGTTTCGATTGGGTTGATTGGCGTACCGCTGGAGGAAGGCTCTGGCCGCCGGGGCTGCAGCATGGGCCCGACGGCGCTCAGGATCGCCGGCATCGACCGCGTCATGGCCGATCTCGGCTTCGACGTCACCGACCACGGAGACCTGCGCCCCGAGCCGGTGGAAAATCTCGGACGACATCCCGGCGCCAAGCACCTGCCGATTGTCGCCGGCTATACCCGCGCACTGGAAGCAGCGACCTTCGACACCGCGGAGAAGGGCGCCGTTCCGGTCATTCTCGGCGGCGACCATGCGCTGTCCATGGGCAGCGTCTCGGGCATGGCCCGCTATGCCGCCGTCGCCGGACGCCCGCTCTTCGTGCTCTGGCTCGATGCCCATGCCGATTTCAACACGCCGGAAACGTCGCCCTCGGGCAATATGCACGGCATGCCTGTCGCCTTCTTCTGCGGTCAGGCCGAGTTTGCGGACATCCTGCCGCCGGGACGGCCCCTGGTCGATCCGAAGCGCGTCTATCAGGTCGGCATCCGCTCCGTCGACGAGACCGAGCGCCAGGAGATCAACCGCCACGGCATCAACGTCTACGACATGCGCGCGCTGGACGAGATGGGCGTCGCCGCCATCGTCAAGGAGATCCTGAAGGCCGTGGAGCGCGAGGACGGGCTTCTGCATGTGAGCCTCGACGTCGATTTTCTTGAGCCGGACATCGCGCCCGGCGTCGGCACCACCGTTCCCGGCGGCGCGACCTTCCGCGAGGCGCATCTGGTCATGGAAATGCTCTGCGACAGCGGCCGCGTGTCGTCGCTCGACCTCGTGGAGCTGAACCCTTTCCTCGACGATCGCGGCAAGAGCGCCCGCGTCATGGTGGAGCTCGCCGCCAGCCTCTTCGGCCGCCGAATCCTCGACCGCCCGACCCGCAGCGGCTGAGACAGGCGCTCTGCCGCTTGAAAAGCTCTTTTAACCATTGATGCTGTATCCTGCAGTCTGAAAATCCGTCGTGATTTCGAATGCGGGGACAAGAGACATGAGCAACGCACTGACAATGGCCGGTTTTGGCGGCGAAACGCTGGAAATCATTGCATTCCGGCTTCATGATCAGGAATTCTGCGTCAAGACGACCACGATCCGCGAGATTCGCGGCTGGGCGCCCTCGACGCCGATTCCGCATTCGCCGCCGGAAGTCATCGGCGTCATGAACCTGCGCGGCACGGTCATCCCGATCATCGATCTGGCCCACAAGCTCGGCATGAAATCGACCGTCGCCAACGAGCGCAGCGCCATCGTGGTTGCCGAAGTGCACTCCATGGTCGTCGGCCTCGTGGTCGATCGCGTCTCCGACATCCTGACCGTCCAGGGCAGCCAGGTCCAGCCGGTTCCCGAGGTCACGACCTCCTTCGACAAGGCTTACGCCGAAGGCATCATCGCCAACGAAAACGGCATGATCTGCTTCCTCAACCTCGCCCGCATGTTCAAGGAACGCGACGTCGAGGAAATGGCAGCCTGACGGCTGCCGGACAGCAATATTAAATAAAGCTGTTACACGCCTCTGGGAAAACCGGACGGCGGCGCGAGACACCCTCGCGCCTACCCGATCCGGAGATCCTGGTGCATGTGGACACGCAAGAAACCTTCGCTGGCAGCCCTGCTCTGGACCGCCTTCCTGCCCGCCACGCTGATGGCGGGCGTGCACTTCGGCGGCCTGCTGCTGACCGACAATTTCCATGAAGTCGTTCCCGGCCAGCTCTACCGCTCGGCCCAGCCGTCCGGCGCGGATCTCGCCGACTACCGGAGCCGCTACGGCATCCGCACCGTCATCAACCTGCGCGGCCCGAGCGAAGACGCCTGGTATCGGGACGAGGTGGAAGCCTCCGCACGCGAAGGCCTCGTGCACATCGACTTCCCCATGTCCGCCTCCCGCGCCCTGACGACCGAGAAGAGCCGGAAGCTGATCGCGATCCTGCGCGACGCCCCCAAGCCCATTCTCGTCCACTGCAAGTCCGGCGCCGACCGCACGGGCCTTGCCAGCGTCATCTATGCGAGCCAGATCGCCGGAAAGGACGAGAAGACGGCCGAGCAGCAGTTGTCCATCGCCTTCGGCCACATCGCCATCCCCTTCCTCTCCTCGGCTTTCGCCATGGACGAAAGCTGGGAAAGCCTCGAAGCGGCGCTCGGCAGGCCGGGTTAGCCCGGCCCGCCGGGAGATCAGAGTTTGTCCGGGAGATGTGGAATCCGCTTATCCCGAAACGACAAACGCTGATACGGGAACCGAGAGTCTGGCTGGTTCAGAATGAACCTGACAGCCTCTAAGGCGCGAGCTTGCCCAGACGCTTGTCATATCCGTCGAGAATGCGCTTGACCAAGGCCGGGTAGTCCTCGTCGAAATGATGGCCGCCCTCGATCGGGATCACCTCGACCCCGGTGCTCTTCAGCGTGGGGCAGACATCATCCTCCTCGTCGGTGCCGTAGACGCACTGGACGAGAGCGGGATCGATGGTCTTCAGGTCGTCGGCCGGATCGCCATGGCCGTCGGATGCCGCAGCGCCCAACCAGCCGAGAACGGAGATCTTGTAGTCCACCTGATGCGACACGGCGAGGAGCGAGAGCTGCGAGACGCGCGCGCGGTCGGCCGCCGGCAGGAGGTTGTAGGTCCGTGGCAGCACGTCGGCACCGAAGGAATAGCCGATCAGCAGCACGCGCTTGACGTTCCAGCGCTTGGTATAGAGCCCGATGATGCGCGACAGATCGTTCGCAACCTCCTGCGGCTGGCGCTCGGTCCAGAAATAGCGCAGCGAATCGATGCCCACGACCGGCATGCCCTGCTGCTGCAGGACGTCGCCCACCTCCTTGTCGATATCGCGCCAGCCGCCGTCGCCCGAGATCACGATGGCCATCGTATCGCGCGTCGGCTTGGCGTCGAGCACTGTCAGCGGCAGGCCGAGCGGGTTGTCGTCACCGCCGCCGTTTTCCACCAGACCGGACAGCGCGTCGGAGAAATCCTGCCAGATCTCGCCGTCGCTGTTCTGAACGTCGATGTCGTCATGCTTGGCCTTCAGCGCCTCCACATGGGTCTTGCCATCGGCCGGCGCCGCCGGGCCGAGGAGAACCGTCACGGGGTCGGGCAGCGGCCCGTCGGTCAGGCCGTATTCCATTCGATCGCCCACGGTGCGCTTGTCGGCCGGGGTGCAAAGCTCGCGGGTGAGCGCGATGCCTGCCTCCGGATCGGCGGCGAGCGTATGGCCGATGGTCGCGGCCGGTGTCTGTGCCGCGATCGCCAGCGCCATGGCACCGCCCGCGCCGACACCCGCGACGATCGGCAGGTTATAATCGGAATTGTCGAGGGAACGCTGGACCTGCTGACTGAGCGCCTCAATATCGGAAACCGTGTAGACGCAATCGCCATCGTCCTTGGCGAGCGAAGCAAGATAGGACGGCAGGTCGATACCGATGACCAGCGCGCCCTCGCCCGTCATCCGCGATGCCACGCCATCTTCCTTCGCGCCCCAGCCGGCCGCGTCCGATAGCAGCACCACGGCGGCCTTCACCTCGCCCGAGGGCTTGAGGATGCGCGGCGCGGGGATCATGCCGGTGTCGAAAGCGGAGGCATTCTGGGCAAAGGCTGAACCAGATGCCGTCGCCAGCAGGCTCAGAACCGTCAACGTCTTCAACAGTCTCATTTCTTCACGAGCCCTTTCACGCCGCCACCGATCAGGAAGGTGGCGTCCATCAGCGAGAGGATCGGACCGATCCCGCCGCCGGCTGCCATGTAACGAGGCTCCCATCGGGGATGGAACTTCGTCTTGAAGGCCTTGAGGCCCTTGAAGTTGTAGAAGCGTTCGCCGTGCTCGAAGACGGTCCGCCCAACCTTGTCCCAGACCGGCGAGGACCGCCGCTCCGAAAGGCCTGCGAGCGGCGCCATGCCGAGGTTAAAGCGCTTGAAGCCGCGATCGCGCAGATGCTCCATGACCGAGACGAACAGGAAATCCATCGATCCCTTGGGGGCGTCGGGCGAAAACCGCATCAGGTCCACCGAGCCTTCTTCCAGCGTATCGGTCACCAGAATATTGGCGAAGGCGACGATCCGGCCCTCGACTTTGAGAACCGCGACCGGCTGACGGCTAAGATAGTCGCGGGAAAAGGCGCCGAGCGAGAACCCTTTCTCCTTGGCCTCGTGATGCGCGAGCCACGTATCGGAGACGGCCTGCAGATCGTTAAGGATCGCGGGCACATCGGCGGCCTCGATCAGCGCGAATTCCAGCCCGTCGCGCTGCCCGCGGCTCACGGTCTGGCGCAGCGTCGCCCATTTGCCGCCCTTCAGGGTGAAGTTCGTCAGGTCCATCGTGGCGATTTCGCCCAAGCGAAAAGCCCGCAGGCCGGCATCCGCATAGTAGGACAGGCCGGCCGGCGAAACCTGATAGAAGACCGGTCGGCACCCGACGGCGCGGGCGCTTTCGACGAACTGCCAGATCAGGTCGGCCCAGGCGTCGCGCGGGCCCACCGGATCGAACAGCGCGATCCAGGAGCGCGCCTGCCGGCCGTACATGATGAAGGCGCGGTTATCATGGGAGAACATCAGGCTCTTGTCGCCCATCAGCACGAGATTGGCATCCGACATGCCCTGCTGCGCGATGATCGCCATGGCCCTATCCAGATCCGCGGGCGAGGGCGTTTCGATCGTGCCGCGCGCCGGCCGCATCAAGCTCCAGAAGGCGACGGCGCCGGAGAAGAGTACGAGGCCGAGCACGGCGCGCAGGCCGCGCGGCGCTTCGGCCGAGAGTTCGAACTCCCACCAGAGCCGGTTGGAATATTCGACGTCGCGATAGACGAACAGGAGCACGGCCACGGCAAACAGGCAGAGCGCACCCATGGCGGTCAGCCACGGCACCGTCAGCGCGGTGCTGGTCATGGTCGCCGGCCGCGTGAACACGCGGCGGCTGATGAGCAGGCTGACGATGAAGAAGGCGAGAAGCGCCGCCTCGAACAGGGCGACGGCCTTGACCAGCGACAGGAGGAGAGCCGCGAGCGAAAGGCCGAGGGCTGCCCACCACGCCCCATCGAGCCGGCGCGCGAGGCCGCGTGCCGCGATCAACAGCGCAAGGCCGAGCACGCTCGCCAGAAAATGCGCTCCCTCGATCACCGGCAGCGGCACGTAGTCCGCGAGGAAGGCGAGATTCTCGTCCGGCGTCGGCGTCACGCTCGAAAACACCAGCATGGCCGCGAGCACGAGCGCGAGCGCCGAGAGCAGCATCGGCGTCAGGCGCCCGGCAACCCGCCGCAGGCTGGAGCCGACCGGCTTGCGCGCAAGCGTGCGCACCTCGGCGATGACCACGAACAGCACGGCGAGAATGAGCGGCACGACATGGTAGATCAGGCGGTAGAGCACCAGCGCGCCGAGAACCGTATCGACGCTCGCCGTCTGGCCGAGGGCGGCGACGATGACGGTCTCGAACACGCCGAGACCGGCCGGAACATGGCTGAGAACACCGAGCCCGACGGCCACCGAATAGATGGCGAGAAAGGCCGGCCAGCCGATCGTCCCTTCCGGCAGAAGCACGTAGAGCACCGAGGCGGAGGCCGCGAGATCGAGAACGGTGACGAGGAACTGGCGCGAGGCCGTCCGCGAATCCGGCAGGCGCACCGAGATGCGGGCGAAGACGAGCGGCTGCCCGTCGCGCCCTGCCACCATCAGTGCCACGATGGCCGTCAGCACGAGGATGGCGACGATCCGCAGGCCGGATGCCGACAGCCAGGTGAGCTTTGCCACTTCCGGCGCGATGGCGAGAAGGCTGAGCGAGCCCACGGCGGCAAGGCCGAGGCCGAAGGCGAGCGTGACGAAGGCGATGACCCCGCCGATCTCCTCCGGCTTCAGGCCGAGCCGGGAATAGGCCCGGTAGCGGATCGCCCCGCCGCTCAACGGGCCGAAGCCCGCGGTATTGCCGACTGCATAGGCCGCAAAGGCCGTCAGGGCGACATCGTTATAGGGCAGGCGATGCTTGACGTAGGAGAGCGCGCTGACGTCGTAGAACGTCAGGGCGAAGAAGCTGAGGCCGGTGAAGACCAGCGCGAGAACGATCGCGGTCCAGCTCGTGCTGTCGAGCGCGTCCATCACATCCTCGTAGCGGACTTCCGACGTCAGATGCACGATGGCGATGACGACGATGGCCGCGACGAGCAGGATGGCGCCGCCGGCTGCAAACCGGCTGACACCGCCGAAGCGGGCAAGAATGTCGCGGGGGCCGTCAGGCTCGATGCCTGTCGCAGGTGCGCCGGCAGAAGCAGGGGTGGAAGGCGTCGTATCGGGAAGGGTCATGGAACCACATGCGTCTGGTAAAGGCCGGGAAAGCGCTCTTTCGCGAAGCTCTATATCGCCGGGCCGGGCTGCTTGACAGTGAACTTCCTGTAACGTTCGGCCGATGTGAAACTGCGCGAGAACGGGCCGAAGTCAAGGTCACCTCTGGCTTTCATCAGCAATTCCGGCAATACGAGGGCAGACGCGGATGTGTGCGCTCTTGAAGAGGGTGCGGACCCGGCTATCTCTCGACGCAGGTCAGGCGGGCAGAATGACGAACAGCACGAGCGGCGGCACAGACGGCAGGGCAGCAACGGCAGAGGGCCTTCAGGACATCGCGGACGTCGCGACCGGACCGGATGCGCAGCGGTCGGACCCGCCATCCGGCCTGCGCGCCACGCTTCGGCGGCTCTACTACGGTACCGATGGTCAGGCCGTCGGCTTTCAGGTGACGATCGGCATCGTCGATCTCGCCGTCATCCTGTTTTTCCTGGCAGGCCCCTATCTCACCCGCCACGGCATCTATCTCGCCATCGACTACGCGATCGCCGCTTTGATCGCCTTCGAGCTGACGGCGCGCGCGATGATCGCCAACAAGGCCTGGCGCTTCCTCTTGCGTCCGATGACGCTGGTCGATATCGTCATTCTCGCCACGCTGCTCTTTCCCGAGACATTCTCGAACTTCGCCTTTCTCCGGGCCCTGCGCATCTGGTCCTTCAGCCAGAGCCGCGTTTTCGGCATTCTGGTCCACCGGGCCGGCTGCCGGGAGTATCAGGAGGTCATCGGCGCCTGCATTAACTTCGTGACGTTTCTCTTCCTCGTCACAGGCTTCGTCTACACGGCGTTCTTCGCAACGGAATCCGGCATTACCGGCTTCGTGGATGCCCTCTATTTCACCGTGGCGACCATCACCACCACCGGCTTCGGCGACATCACCCTGCCCGGCACGCTCGGCAAGCTGACGTCCATCGTCACGATGATCTTCGGCATTTCGCTGTTCGTGCGCCTGGCACAGGCCATCGTCCGGCCGAACAAGGTGCGCTTCGCCTGCCCGCAATGCGGCCTGAACCGGCACGATGCCGATGCCGTCCACTGCAAGGCTTGCGGTCACATCCTGAACATTCCCGACGAAGGCCTCTGATCGAGCGGAAAAACCGGCACGCTCCAGACCCGCACAAGCATCGACAGGCTTGATGAAAACCGGATGTTTCCACGTGTCGCAGCCCTTGCGACGCGCGGGCGCATTGTGCCGATCCGGCACACACTTGTCCTAGGCAAGCCTGCCGGCTCCTGTTACATTTCGATTTGCGGAAACAGTCATGACGGAAACGATCCTGCTGGCACTCTACACGCTCGTGGCGCTGTTCTTTCTTGAGACGACGTTTCGCGAAGGCGAGATGGCACGGGTCAAGGGCTGGGACATCATGCGGGTCGCAGGCCTGCTCTATTGCGTCGTCTGGCCGCTGATGGTCCTGCACGTCACCATTCTTGCCTATCGCGACCGGCATGCCCGCTGACGAAGCGGAGACGAGCGCAGACATTCGCACCCGACGCATCGCGTCGCCGCCACACTGGACTCCCCGGCAAGACGGGCTCATAGGGCAGCAGGCATAAGAGCAGCACAGCGTAGCCGAGGGCGTGCGACACGACGCCCGGCGCTGTCAGCAGGGCGACGATCAGACGGAGACGATGACGCGGCATGACGAGTGTGAAGAAAGGCCGTTCGGGACGCGTATTCTTTGGTATGACCGTTCTCGTCGTCTTCACGGCGATCGTCGGGACGGTGCTGGGTGCAAACGACCTGCGCAACCTCAATCTGGTCCTGGCGCATTTCGGCTATCCCAAGGTGAAGCTGGAGCAACTCTTCCCCGCTGACGTCACCCCCTCGGAAACCGCCCCCGGCCTCGTCATCCCGGCCGTGCGCCTCGTCAAGGGCATCCGCCTGCCGGCGCCCACCATTCAGGTTCCCCGCTATGCGCGCGCCAATCTGGACGGAATCCCCACCACCTTCGTCCGGGCCATCCGCATGGATCCGCGCAAGCTGTGCGACGCGCTGCGCACCAACGGCTTTCCCGAGATCACCTGGACGGCCGGCGCGGTGAACGGGCGCGGATCCGAATGCTCCTCCTTCGTTTCGATCGGAAAGGGCGCGGACGCAAGCACCGCACCGCCGCCGGCGCCGCCGATCGAGGACCTCGAACTGCGCACGGGCGACGACGCCGATCCCGACAACGAACCCCTGGTCGACGCCCCGCCGGACGAGCCACCGCCACCGCAGCACTCCTCCGTCTTCGTGCTGCTGAAGGGCGATCTCCAGGGCCGCGTGCTTTCCTTCCGCGTCAAATTCAACATCGAGCTCGAGGCCGACCGCGCTGCCGTGATCGCAGCCGGCAGCCGGGCCGTCGAATCCTTCCTCGAGCAGGTGCACTGGCAGGACGACGGCGAGATGCTCCGCCAGATCGCCGCACTGCAGGAATTCGACAGGGACGACTTCGGCAGCCACATTCTATTCAAGCGGGAAATGGGCGATCTGCCGCGATTCAACTTCCTCGCCCGCCAGAGCGACAAGCCGCGTCGCAAGATCAGCGACGCCTTCTTCGATCCCTTCGCCTGGTTGCCGCTGAGCGATTCCGGTCTCTCGCTCTGGATGCCGAAGAGCGCGCTCCACAGCTTCAAGCTCCCGCCTTTCCCTGGCGAATGACCGCACGCGCGGACCAGCGCAGCCCATAACATTAGAATTTTAGGATTAACCAATAGACAAGGCTTTTGAGATGCCTGGTTGCTAAAATTCCGCGGCTTTAATAAATCATTAAGTGCAAATATTGATCGGCTGAATACTTACTGAAAGCCGAGTTTAGAGGGCGCCTTGGTGTATCAATACGGCACAAACCTGTGTCGCTGCATACAAACCGAGTGCGCTTTGCCCATTCATCACGTCACATCGACGACAAAGCTTTAGTTGCAGGGAAACAGCCGATGAGCACCCATCCCATACTGCAGAGATTAGGTCGTAACGAAGCCCGCGTCGCTGGACGTGATGCCGGCGTGCGTTTGCCCATGCTGGAAGCCATTCTGGCCGATACCTTGCTGGCAAACGACAACATCCCCACCCTGTCGGCGCGCACGCGTCCGCACAGGCCGGTCCAGTTCGCCCTGAAGCGGGCGATGGACGTCAGCGGCGCGCTTGCCGGCCTGATCATTCTGGCCCCGATCCTTCTCCTGATCGCCATCCTGCTCCGCCTGGAGAGCAAGGGACCCGTCTTCTTCCGCCAGATTCGCACAGGCCGGAACGAAGTGCCGTTCGAAATCCTGAAATTCCGCTCGATGTATGTCGAGCAATGCGACCACGCCGGCGTGCGGCTGACGGTCGATGGCGACCCCCGTGTCACGCGGATGGGCCGGTTCCTGCGCAAGACCAGCCTCGACGAAATCCCCCAACTCTGGAACGTCGTGGTCGGCCACATGTCGCTCGTTGGACCCCGCCCGCATGTACCCGACATGATCGCCGGCGGCATGAACTATGCGGACCTCGTCCGCGGCTATGAAAACCGCCATCTGGTTCGGCCGGGATTGACGGGCCTAGCCCAGTCCCGCGGCCTTCGCGGCCCGACGACGGACCGCGACACGGCCGTCCGCCGCATCCTGAGCGACGTGGAATATATCAAGACCTTCTCCATCCTGCTCGACATCCGCATCCTCGTCCGCACCATCATCAACGAACTGCGGGGCGGCACCGGCTCCTGACCGGACACCTTCCCGTCGAATCGGACGGCGCGGGCCGAAATGCCCGCGCCGTCGTTTGCGCAAGGCGACCGGGCCGCCAGTTGCCCAGACGGCCGGGCCGCCAGTTGCCCAGACGGCCGGGAAAGCGCATGATCGCGCCGGCATGATCGACAAGCTCGAATTCTTCATCGCTCTCGCGCAGGAACGGCATTTCGGCCGTGCCGCCGAGCAATGCGGCATCACCCAGCCGACGCTGTCCGCCGCCATCCGCCAGCTCGAAGACACACTCGGCGTCATGCTCGTCAATCGCGGCGCCCGCTTTCAGGGGCTGACGCCGGAAGGCCAGCGGGTGCTGGAATGGGCCCGCCGCATCGTCGGCGATGCCCGCACGATGCGCCAGGAGATGCGGGCGGCCAAGAAGGGGCTTGTCGGCCACATCCGGCTCGCGGCCGTCCCCACCACGCTTGCGATGGTGCCGCGGCTGACGGCCCCCTTTCAGGAAAAGCATCCCGAGGTCACCTTCTCCGTGCTCTCGACCACGTCCTCGAAAATGCTCGGCCTTCTGGAAAATCTCGAGATCGACGCAGGCCTCACCTATCTCGACAACGAGCCGGTCGGCCGGGTGACCAGCGTGCCCCTGCTGATGGAGCGCTACCACCTCGTGACGGCCTCCGGTACGCCGCTGTCCGACAGGGCATCCGTGACCTGGGCGGAAGCCAGCACCATTCGGCTTTGCCTATTGACCAACGACATGCAGAACCGCCGGATCATCAACCAGCACTTCGGCGCGGCCGGCGTCCAGGCCCGCCCCACGCTCGAATCCAACTCGATGATCGTGCTGTTCTCCCACATCCGCACGGGCCAGTGGGCCAGCATCATGCCCTACAACGTCGCGAAATCCTTTGGCTTTCACGATGATATCCAGGTGATCCCGATCGAGGAGCCGGATGCCGGCCACCTTGTCGGCCTGGTGGCGACACACCGCGAACCCTTTACGCCGCTGGTCTCGGCTTTGCTGCACGAGGCGCGCAAGCTCGCGGAACAGCAAGGCCTCTGATAGAGATCCTCTATCGCTCCACGGTTCTTCCATATTGCGCGCTCGGGCCGTCTCTGAGACCTTTGCCATCCGACGCCAGGTTTCCGTCTCTTCGACAGGGCCCGCTTGGAGGAGACCGGCGACATCGCCGGCGCGTCGCGGACAGATCAGGAGGAGCCGGGTGGATCGACACCATGTCAGCAGCGACCTCGCCACGAGCGTCGCCGAGATCGTTTCCGATATGAAGCATCTGGAAGGCCCGCTGCTGCCGATCCTGCATGCCGTGCAGCACGCGTTCGGGCATGTTCCGAATGAGGCCGTTCCGATGATCGCCACGGGGCTGAACCTGTCGCGCGCCGAGGTTCACGGCGTCGTCACCTTTTACCACGACTACCGCAGCCTTCCCGCAGGGCGGCATGTTCTGAAACTCTGTCGCGCCGAAGCGTGCCAGGCCATGGGCGGCGACCGTCTGGGCGACCGGGCAAAAAACCGCCTCGGCATCGATTTTCACCAGACGACCGCGGACGGCGCGGTAACGCTGGAGCCGGTCTTCTGTCTCGGGCTCTGTTCCACCGCACCCGCCGCCATGCTGGACGGCGCGGTGCACGGGCGGCTGGACACAGAGGGGCTCGATACGCTTCTGGCGGAGGTGGGCGCATGACCCGCGTCTTCATCGCCCGCGACGCTGCAGCCCTTGCCGTCGGTGCGGACCGCGTCGCCGGGCACCTCGCGCAGGAAGCAGCAGTCCGCGGGCTCGATCTCACCATCGTGCGCACCGGCTCGCGCGGCCTGCACTGGCTGGAGCCGCTGGTGGAGGTGGAGACGTCGGAGGGCCGCATCGCCTACGGTCCCGTCACACCGGCCGACATCGTACCCCTGCTCGACGCGGGCTTCCTCGGCGCGGAGAGTCCTGCGGCCGGCCATCATCCGCTTTTCCTCGGACCGACCGAGGAGATCCCGTTCCTCAAGAACCAGACTCGCCTCACCTTTGCCCGCTGTGGCATCATCGATCCGCTGTCCCTCGACGACTACCGCGCCCATGGCGGGCTTGCCGGCCTGACCCGAGCTGCCGCGATGCCCGCCGAGGCGATCGTCGAGGCCGTCACCCTTTCCGGCCTGCGCGGCCGCGGCGGCGCCGGCTTCCCGACCGGCATCAAGTGGAAGACCGTTCTGGACTGTCCGGACGCGCGGAAATACATCGTCTGCAATGCCGACGAAGGCGACAGCGGCACCTTTGCCGACCGGATGATCATGGAAGGCGACCCCTTCGTCGTCATCGAAGGCATGGCGATCGCAGGTCTGGCGACCGGTGCCACCAAGGGCTTCGTCTACATCCGCTCGGAATATCCCCACGCCATCGACACGATGACGAGAGCCGTCGGCATCGCCCGGCGCGCCGGCATGCTCGGCACCTCCGTCCTCGGACAGGGTCGCAGCTTCGATATCGAGATCCGCACGGGCGCCGGCGCCTATGTCTGCGGCGAGGAAACCGCGCTCCTGAACTCGCTCGAGGGCAAACGCGGCGTGGTCCGCGCCAAGCCGCCGCTGCCGGCGCACAAAGGCCTGTTCGGACGGCCGACCGTCATCAACAACGTCATCTCGCTCGCCTCGGTGCCCGTCATCCTCGACAAAGGCCCCGAACACTATCGCGACTTCGGCATGGGCCGCTCCCGTGGCACGATCCCCATCCAGATCGCCGGCAACGCCCGGCAGACCGGGCTTTACGAGGTCGCCTTCGGCCTGACGCTCGGCGAAATCGTCGATACCGTGGCCGGCGGCACCGCCACAGGGCGTCCCGTCAAGGCCGTGCAGGTGGGCGGGCCGCTCGGCGCCTATTTTCCGCGCGCGCTGTTCGATACGCCCTTCGACTACGAGGCTTTCGCGGCCGCGGGCGGCCTCATCGGGCACGCGGGCATCACCGTCTTCGACGACACCGCCGACATGCTGAAACAGGCCCGCTTCGCCATGGAATTCTGCGCCGTGGAAAGCTGCGGCAAGTGCACGCCCTGCCGCATCGGCTCGACCCGCGGCGTGGAGGTCGTCGATCGCATCGGGCGCGGCATCGAGCCGGAGAGAAACCTCGCGCTGCTTTCCGATCTCTGCAACACCATGAAGTTTGGCTCGCTCTGCGCGCTGGGCGGCTTCACGCCCTACCCCGTCATGAGTGCCGTGACGCATTTCCCGGATGATTTCGTTGCGGCACCGGTCGTGGAGGCTGCGGAATGACAGGCCGGCTTATCAGCAGGGTTGCAACGTCTCGGCAGCCCCTCACCCTAGCCCTCTCCCCGCATGCGGGGAGAGGGGACGTGGCCTGCTCACCGTTTTCGAACAGGGCAACACCTCGCCACACGTCCCTTCTCCCCGTCATAACGGGGAGAAGGTGCCGGCAGGCGGATGAGGGGCAACGCAACAGCACCATCAAACCACCCCCGCATCTTTCAGGAGACCCCCATGCTTCTCGTTCCTGAAACCGATTTCGGCACCCCCGCCTCCCGCGCGGAAAAGCTGGTGACGCTGACCATTGACGGTCGCGAGATCACCGTTCCCGAGGGAACCTCCATCATGCGCGCATCGATGGAGGCGGGCATTCAGGTGCCGAAGCTCTGCGCGACGGATATGGTCGATGCCTTCGGCTCCTGCCGGCTCTGTCTGATCGAGATCGACGGGCGCAACGGCACGCCGGCCTCCTGCACCACCCCGGTCGTGCCGGGCCTCGTCGTCCACACGCAGACGGCGCGGCTGAAGGACATCCGCAAGGGCGTGATGGAGCTTTATATCTCCGATCATCCGCTCGACTGTCTGACCTGCGCGGCGAACGGCGATTGCGAGCTGCAGGACATGGCCGGTGCTGTCGGCCTGCGCGACGTGCGCTACGGCTATGACGGCGACAACCACGTGAAGGCGCGCGATGGCGACGGCACCAATGCCCGCTGGATGCCGAAGGACGAATCCAACCCCTACTTCACCTACGACCCGTCCAAATGCATCGTCTGCTCGCGCTGCGTGCGGGCCTGCGAGGAGGTTCAGGGCACCTTCGCGCTGACGATCGAGGGCCGCGGCTTCGACAGCCGCGTCTCGCCCGGCCAGCACGAGGATTTTCTGTCCTCGGAATGCGTCTCCTGCGGCGCCTGCGTCCAGGCCTGTCCCACCGCGACGCTCACCGAGAAGTCGGTGATCGCTATTGGCCAGCCGGAGCATTCGGTCGTCACCACCTGCGCCTATTGCGGCGTCGGCTGTTCCTTCAAGGCGGAAATGCGGGGCGAGGAACTGGTGCGCATGGTGCCGTGGAAGGACGGCCAGGCCAATCGCGGTCATTCCTGCGTCAAGGGCCGCTTCGCCTATGGCTACTCGACGCACAAGGAACGCATCCTCAACCCGATGATCCGCGAGAAGGTGACCGACCCCTGGCGGGAGGTCAGCTGGGAGGAGGCGCTCGCCCACACGGCGGCCGAATTCCGCCGCATCCAGTACCAGTACGGCCGTGAATCGATCGGCGGCATCACCTCCTCGCGCTGCACCAATGAGGAGACCTATCTGGTCCAGAAGCTGATCCGCGCAGGCTTTCGCAACAACAATGTCGATACATGCGCCCGCGTCTGCCACTCGCCGACCGGCTACGGCCTCGGCCAGGCCTTCGGCACCTCGGCCGGCACGCAGAACTTCGATTCGGTCGAACAGACCGATGTCGTCATCGTCATCGGCGCCAACCCGACCGACGGCCATCCCGTTTTCGGCTCGCGGCTGAAGAAGCGGCTGCGGCAAGGGGCGAAGCTGATCGTCATCGATCCCCGCCGCATCGATCTCGTCCGCTCGCCCCATGTGGAGGCAGCCTTCCACCTGCCACTGCGGCCCGGCACCAATGTTGCCGTCGTCACGGCGCTCGCCCATGTCATCGTCACCGAGGGTCTCTGCGACGAGAACTTCATCCGCACCCGCTGCGACTGGTCGGAATTCGAGGACTGGGCCGGGTTCGTCTCGGAAGAGCGCCACAGCCCGGAAGCGACAGAAGCACTCACCGGCGTGCCGGCTGACGCGCTCCGGGGTGCTGCCCGCCTGTTTGCCACGGGCGGCAACGGCTCGATCTATTACGGCCTCGGCGTGACCGAGCACAGCCAGGGCTCCACCACCGTCATGGCGATCGCCAATCTGGCCATGGCAACCGGCAATATCGGCCGCCCCGGCGTCGGCGTGAACCCGCTGCGCGGGCAGAACAACGTGCAGGGCTCCTGCGATATGGGCTCCTTCCCCCACGAGCTGCCCGGTTATCGCCATGTGTCGGACGACGCCACCCGCGATATCTTCGAAAAGCTCTGGGGCGTGACGATCTCCGACGAACCGGGCCTGCGCATCCCCAACATGCTGGATGCCGCCGTCGATGGCTCCTTCAAAGGGCTCTATATCCAGGGCGAGGACATTCTCCAGTCCGACCCGGATACCAAACACGTCGCGGCCGGCCTTGCCGCCATGGAATGCGTCGTCGTGCAGGACCTGTTCCTGAACGAAACCGCCAACTACGCCCACGTCTTCCTGCCGGGCTCGACCTTCCTCGAGAAGGACGGCACCTTTACCAATGCGGAGCGCCGCATCAACCGCGTCCGCAAGGTGATGACCCCGCGCAACGGCTATGCCGACTGGGAGGTGACGCAGAACCTCGCCCGCGCCATGGGCCTCTCATGGACCTACACCCACCCGTCGCAGATCATGGACGAGATCGCCGCGACGACGCCGAGCTTCGCCAAGGTCTCCTACGCCTATCTGGAGGAAAAGGGCTCCGTGCAGTGGCCCTGCAACGAGGCGGCGCCCGAGGGTTCACCAATCATGCATGTGGACGGCTTCGTGCGCGGCAAGGGCAAGTTCATCCGCACGGAATATGTCGCGACCGACGAGAAGACCGGCCCGCGTTTCCCGCTGCTTCTGACCACCGGCCGCATCCTCAGCCAGTACAATGTCGGCGCACAGACGCGGCGCACCGAAAACGTCGTCTGGCACGAGGAGGACCGGCTGGAGATCCACCCGCACGATGCCGAGCTGCGCGGCATTCGTGACGGCGACTGGGTGCGGCTGGCGAGCCGCTCGGGCGACACGACGCTGCGCGCGCTGATCACGGACCGGGTCGCGACCGGCGTCGTCTACACCACCTTCCACCACCCGACGACACAGGCAAACGTCATCACCACGGACTTTTCCGACTGGGCCACCAACTGCCCGGAATACAAGGTCACCGCCGTGCAGATCTCGCCTTCGAACGGCCCGTCGGAATGGCAGGCCGAATATGAGGACCAGGCCCGCCAGTCGCGCCGCATCGCCGCCAAGCTGGAGGCTGCGGAATGAGATCCGCGGCGAACGGCTGGACGGTGGACAGAGCGGGGATCGCGCTTAGATGATGCCCATGACCCACACCAAAGTAACCGCATCCACCGCCACGCCGCTCGCCCGCACCGTGCCGCAGCTTTCCCGCCGCAACGGCCGCATCCGCCCGGCAACCCGCATCGTTCCCGAGGAGACGCCCGTTGCCTTCAGCTATGGCGGCTCCACCCATGCGGTGATGATGGCGACGCCCGCCGATTTCGAGGATTTCGCCACCGGCTTCAGCCTGACGGAAGGCATCATCGCCGATCCCGCCGACATCGAGGGCATCGAGGCCGTGGAGACGCCGGAAGGCTACGACCTGCAGATAACCTTGCGCGACGCACAGCACGAAGCGCTGGTCACCCGCCGCCGGCACATGGCCGGACCCGTCGGCTGCGGTCTGTGCGGCATCGAATCGCTGGAGCAGGCCGTGCGCGAGACACCGTCCGTCTCCGCCTCCAGCCTCGGCTTGACGCCGGGCGAGATCGCGCAAGCCGTCGCCCTGCTGAACACGCGGCAGCCGCTGCATGCCGAGACGCGCGCCGTCCACGGCGCCGGCTTCTATACGCCCGGCCAGGGGCTGGTCGCCGTGCGCGAGGATGTCGGCCGGCACAATGCGCTCGACAAGCTGGCCGGCGCCGCCGCCCGGCAGGGATACAAGGGTGCGGACGGTGCGGTCGTGGTCACCAGCCGGGTGTCCGTCGAGATGGTCCAGAAGACGGCCATTCTCGGCAGTCCCTTCATCATTGCCATATCGGCGCCGACGGCGCTGGCCATCCGCACCGCCGAAAAGGCGGGCATGACGCTGGTGGCGCTGGTGCGCGGCGAGGAGTTCGAGGTTTTCACGCATGCGGACCGCATCGTCCACGCCGAGGAGAGGACGAGCCATGTCGCCTGAGAACGCGCAGAACACCCATCCCGGCGAAGACGGACCGCGACAGGGCACGAACGCCAAGCTCGTGCGCATGGCCAACCAGATCGCCACCTTCTTCCACTCGCAACCGCACGAGGACGGGCCGGCCGGCGTCGCCATCCATATCAACAAGTTCTGGGAGCCGCGCATGCGCGGCGCCTTCTTCGCGCTGATCGAACAGGGAGATGCGGGCTTCGATCCGCTGGTTCTGGCCGCCGCCCCGCTGATCAAGCGCCCGCATTCGAAAGAGGACGCCATCGGCACCGGAGCGGATGCCGCACGCGGCGCACCCGGCGGCAAGGGGACGGCGGCCGGCGAATCGTTGTCCGAGCCGAACATGCCCGAGACGACCTAGATCCCGCGCAGGCGCGAGGGATCTGCGGTGTGGAGGCTGCGGATCCTTGGACGTGCCTGCGACGACGCAGACCAACCGCCCGAGGAGGGGCGTAGAGGAGGAGGACCACCATGTCGGCAACGACGCAACCACTTGGCATTCCCGCATCTGCGGGACTGCTCGACCGGGAACGCATTATCGCGAAGCCCGGCTTCAACCGCTGGCTGGTGCCGCCGGCAGCGCTTGCCATCCATCTCTGCATCGGCATGGCCTATGGCTTCAGCGTCTTCTGGCTGCCCTTGTCGAAGGCGATCGGCATCTCCGCACCCGCGGCCTGCGCCGATCTCACGCTCGGCTCCGCCCTCTTCACCACCACCTGCGACTGGCGGGTGAGCGATCTCGGCTGGATCTACACGCTGTTCTTCGTGCTGCTCGGCTCGTCCGCGGCCATCTGGGGCGGCTGGCTGGAAAAGGTCGGTCCGCGCAAGGCCGCGACCGTCTCGGCCTTCTGCTGGTGCGGCGGCATCCTCATCGCCGCCCTCGGCGTCGCGACGCACCAGCTCTGGCTGATGTGGCTCGGTGCGGGCGTTATCGGCGGTATCGGGCTTGGCCTGGGCTATATCTCGCCCGTCTCCACCCTCATCAAATGGTTTCCCGACCGGCGCGGCATGGCGACGGGCATGGCGATCATGGGCTTTGGCGGCGGCGCCATGATCGGCGCACCGCTCGCCAATATCCTGATGACGCATTTCCGTTCGGACACGTCGGTCGGCGTCTGGCAGACCTTCGTGGTGATGGCGCTCGGCTATCTCGTCTTCATGCTGGCCGGCGCATTCGGCTACCGCATCCCGCCCGCCGGCTGGCGCCCGGAAGGCTGGACCCCGCCCGCCGCCAAGAGCAGCATGATCACCACGCGCCACGTGCATCTGCGCGATGCGCACAAGACGAAGCAGTTCTGGCTGATCTGGGCCGTCCTCTGCCTCAACGTCTCCGCCGGCATCGGCGTCATCGGCATGGCCTCGCCCATGCTGCAGGAGATCTTCGCCGGCTCGCTGATCGGCGCACCGGGCGTCGCCTTCACCGACATGTCGAAAGAGCAACTGGCTGGCGTCGCCGCGATCGCCGCCGGCTTCACCGGGCTCCTGTCGCTCTTCAATATCGGCGGGCGTTTCTTCTGGGCCTCGCTGTCCGACAGGATCGGGCGCAAGAACACCTACTATTGTTTTTTCCTGATCGGCATCGTGCTCTATGCGCTCGCCCCTTGGGCGGCCGGGATCCAGAGCAAGCTGTTCTTCGTCGGCATGCTCTGCATCATCCTGTCGATGTATGGCGGCGGCTTCGCCACCATTCCCGCCTATCTCGCCGATATCTTCGGCACGCAGTTCGTCGGCGCCATTCATGGCCGGCTGCTGACGGCCTGGGCGACGGCGGGCATCATCGGCCCGGTGGTGGTCAACTATATCCGCGAGGCGCAGATCGCCGCCGGCCTGCCGCGCGATCAGGTCTACAACACCACCATGTATATCCTCGCCGGCATGCTGGCGCTCGGGTTGGTCGCCAATGCCTTCGTCCGGCCGCTCGCCGACAAATGGTTCATGAAGGACGCGGAGGTCGCAGCGCTTCAGGCAAAGACCGCGGCCGTCAATGCCGGCCCGTCCGGCTCCTTCGGCATCGGCCGGGGCGGGCTGGATGCGAAGGCGCTTCTCGCCTGGGCCTGCGTCGGCGTGCCGCTGGCCTGGGGCGTCTGGGTCACGGTGAAGGCGAGCCTCGCGCTCTTCGGCTGAACGCAAAAAGCCCTTCGCGCGGTCGCGCGAAGGGCTTTCATATCCGAAACGACAAAACGTCGATCAGTAGCCCGGCGCGAGCAGGGCCGGAGCGATCGTCGTGTTCAGGAGCTGCTGCAGGAAGAACAGGATGACGAGCACCACCAGCGGCGACAGATCGACACCGCCCATGTTCGGCAGGATCCGGCGGATCGGGCGGTAGAGCGGCTCCGTCAGCTGGTAGAGCGAGCGGCCGATCATGCTGATCGCCTGATTGTTCGTATTGATGATGTTGAAGGCGTAGAGCCAGGAGAAGATCGCCGAGGCGATGATGAGAAACCAGGCGATATTGATGATGAAGTTCAGTGTTGCGATGACGGCGAGCATGCCGGGCCTCCGGTTCCTGGACCGCCGTGCGCCATCGGCGATGGGCGACCGTCGTTCCAACATTCAGGACTGCACAGCATCCCGCGAACCGTTTCCCGGAACGCGGCATTGTGCAGGTGTTGACTGACATGTAGACGCTGGCAGCGAAGGCGGCAACCCTGCGTCGCGCGCGGTGTCGCAACATGTTTAAGACGGCGCCAAGGCGAGCAAAGGCCGGCGCCCCTCAGGACGAGGCCGATACGAAAAGGCCGGGAAAGACCAGCTCATGTCCATCGTCGCAACCGGAGACCGCTACGCCGCCTTCCGGCATGTCGGGTATCGTCGCTATTTCTTCGCCCGGTTCCTCGCCTATTTTGCCATCCAGATCGTCAGCGTCTCCGTCGGCTGGCAGATCTACGACCTCACGCGCGATCCGTTCGACCTCGGGCTCATCGGTCTTTTCCAGTTCCTGCCGTCACTGGTGCTGATCCTCGTCACCGGCTCGGTCGCCGACCGCTACAACAGGCGCATGATCATGGGCGTCTGCATGGGTGTAAGCACGCTCTGCGCAGCCGCCCTCCTCGCCCTGACGCTGACCGGCACGTTCACGCTCTGGCCGGTCTATACCATCCTCGTCGTCTTCGGGATCGAGCGGGCCTTCCTCGCGCCGGCCTCCCAGTCGCTCGCGCCCAATCTCGTGCCGGAGCGGGATCTCGCCAATGCGATCGCCTGGAATTCCACGTCCTGGCAGACCGCGATGATCGTCGGCCCCGTCGTCGGCGGCCTCATCTATGCGCTCGGACCGGCCGTTCCCTACAGCGTCGCCGTCCTGTTCTTCGCGGCCAGCGTCGTCATGGTCTATGCCATCCCGAAGCCGGCGCAGAAGACCAGCCAGACGGCCCAGAGCTGGCAGGCCATCACCGCCGGCTTCCGCTATATCAGAGCGGAAAAAATCGTGCTCGGTGCGATCTCGCTCGATCTCTTCGCCGTTCTCCTGGGTGGCGCCATCGCCCTCATGCCGGTCTTTGCCCGCGATATTCTCGATCTCGGCCCCTGGGGCCTCGGCCTCCTGCGTGCGGCGCCCGGCGTCGGCGCGGTCGGCATGGCCATGTGGCTGGCCGCCCATCCCATCCGCCATCGTGCGGGCGTGCTGATGTTCGTGGGCGTCGCCCTCTTCGGCCTTGCCACCGTCGTCTTCGGCCTGTCCGCCACACCGTGGATCTCCATCGTGGCGCTCGTCATCATGGGCGCCTCCGACATGATCTCGGTCTATGTGCGGGAAACGCTGATCACGCTCTGGACGCCGGACGAGCTGCGCGGCCGCGTCAACGCCGTCAACATGGTCTTCGTCGGCGCGTCGAACGAGCTGGGCGAATTCCGGGCCGGCATGATGGCATCCGCCTTCGGCGCAGTGCCGGCCGTCGTCATCGGCGGCGCCGGCACGCTGCTGGTGGCCGTGCTCTGGTCCCTCGGCTTCTCGCAGCTGCGCCGGATCGACACGCTGGATGCGCCCGAGACGAAGCGATAGCCCTTAAGCCGCTTTCCATGAACGGCGGCACCGGCAAGACGTCGTCAGTGCTCCGCCGTCTCCACGATGTCGGATTTCGCCGCCGCCTCCTGCCGCTTCATGATGCGGTCGCGGCCGGAAACGCCGAGCAGGTCGGCGATCCGCCAGATCACGTGATCTTCCATCTCGCTGCGCTCGCCATCCACATAGACGATCTCCCACAGCATGCCGACAAGATCGATGCGCTGCTCTTCGCTGAAGTGCCGCTTGATATCGGAGGTGAAGCGGAAGAAGTCGATCGCCTCGCTCTCGGCATTCTCGCCGGCGGCGATCAGCGCATCGAGCGCCGCATCGTCGAGCGTGTAGTGCTCCTTGATCATCGAGCGCACCTTGCGCCGCTCGATATCGTCGGCATGTCCGTCGGCCTCCATCACCTGGATGCAGAGGGCGACGATCGCGATGCGCGGATCGCCGGCCTCGATCGGGTTCGGGTGCTCGGCACCGGTGAGACTGTCGATGAAAGTGCGGATAAGGTCGAACATGGGTTGCGCGGCGCTCACGAAAGGAGGGTCGTTGATGCCGACAGGAAAGACGAGGCGGAAAGCCGGGTCCAGCCCTATTCGCGCCACAAACGCGGAAAGGGGCCCCGCAGGGCCCCCGAACCGTCAGAAAAGTTTGAATGTCGTCTTTTCTGCAACTCTATCCGTGCGCACGCCGGGATCGTCCGGCGGCCGGCCGAAGAACGGCTCGACAGGCACCTCCGCTGGCTTGCCGGCAGGGGCGGCACCGGAGACCGGCGGAGCCGGAACCCTGGCTGCCAGCGCACCCTCTTCCGTCTTGACCACCGCCTTGCGCGCGGCTTCGTCGGGCTCTGTCGCGACCACCGAGCGTGCCGGCTCGATCGGCTCGTGAACGATGACCGATTCGGTCGGAACGGGGACGGCGATCGCCGCCGTCCGCTCCACCGTTTCCACGGGCGCTGCCGGCGCCGTCACCACGGCTTCGGGCTCCGCCCGGTCGGGAGCGGCAACAGGTGTCGCAACCGGCGGGAGGCTGCGAATGGCGGCTTCGCCACGGCTGACACCACCCTCCTCGAGCGGTCCGTCGATCGTGTTGACCGGCATCTTCCACTCGAAGGCATCCAGACGTCCGCAGACCGGCGAAACGGGCAGCCATTCCTGCGACACGACGCCGTCGGCGATCCAGGCGGCATCGCGCGGGCTCTTCAGCGCCTGGTTCATCCAGTGGCGGATGCGCCCCTCGTCGCCGGTATCCGCTTCCTCGATATCGGCGAGCAGCAGGAAGACGCTCTCGGTCGGCGCGATGCGGGCGGCCGCTTCCGCGAGCGAACGGGCCAGGACCAATTCGCGGGCTTCCAGCGCACTTTCCGCCACCGCCATCAGCGAGACGGCGTTGTTCGGCTTCCACGCCTCCAGCTTGCGGGCGCGCTTCAGCCGGTCGACGGCCGAATCGCCGCTTCGCGCCCGGACATAGGCCCTGGCGACCTCGGGATGCGGCGCCTGCTTCCAGAGCTTTTCGAGAACGGACGCCGCCTTCCGCAGATTGTCTTCACGAAACAGCGCCTTGGCGGCGATCAGGCCGGCCGGCACGAGGGTGGGGTCGAGCTTCAGCGCGGCCAGCGCATCGTCGCGCGCCGCCTTCGGGTCGGCATCGAGCTTTTCGCGCGCACGGGCGGTGAGAAGCACGGCCTTCTTGCGGTCGGCTTCCTTGCGGTCGATGACATGGCTGGTGCGGCTCTGGTCGAGCAGATGCACGGCCTCGTCCCAGCGCCCGGCCTGGCTGCGCTCATCGAGCGTGGCCAGCGTCGCCCAGGCGAGATGCGGCGCCTTGTCGGCCGCCCGTTCGGCATATTGCCGGGCCGCTTCGTTGGCGCCCAGACGCTTGGCCTCGAGATAGAGCCCGCGCAGGCCGAGTTCGCGCGTTTCCGGGTCTTCGGCCATGCGCTCGAACGTCCGCCGCGCCTCGTCGTGCTTGCCCTCGATCAGCGCCGTCTGCGCTTCGAGAAGATGGATCAACGGTTCCTGATCGGCCGACAGAAGGCCGCGCGTGCGCGCCGTCATCTTCCGGGCGAGGATCGCATCGCCGGCACCGGCGGCAATCAGCCCGGTCGAGAGCGCCTGATAGCCGCGGTCGCGCTTGCGGACACGGAAGTACCGGGCGATCGAATGCGGAGAGAACCAGATGACGCGGACGAGCCAGACGATCAGGAGAATGGCCGCGATCAGCGTGACCAGAAGCGTCGCACCGACCATCAGGCTGGTCTCGATGCGCTGGCCCATCCAGATCAGCGAGAGTTCGCCCGGCCTGTCCGCCAGCCAGGAAAAGCCTGCGCCGAGCGCAAGGACGATCAGGACGAAGATGAGAATTCGGATCAAATCGGCTCTCCTCAGCCCTGTTTGGCGGGTGTGGAGCCGGATGCGACTCCGGCCACGGCGGCGTCGATCAGGCCTTCGACCTTGATGCGTTCATCAAGCTTCGTGCGGAATTCGGCGCCGGCATCCTTGGCGGGCTGCGGCAGGCCGTCCCATTCGAGGCTCGCACCCTTCAGGTCGCCATTGGTCAGGCGGTCCTCGATCCGGGCGACGACGGCTTCCGGGCCTGTGCCCTCGACGCTGCCGACGGGGCGGACCCGCACGGCCGAGGCCGCGCTGCCGATCAGCCGCGAGAAGATGCCCTGATTCGGATCGGCGCCGCGAATGGCCGCAAGCATCGCATCGGCCGTATCGGGGAAGGTGCGCGTCAGGTCGGCGCGCGACGCGACGCCGCGCGGCGCGATATCGGCCAGACCGGCAATCGCGGGATCATCCGGCGAAACGCTCTTCAGCGCGTCGAGCTCGGCCAGAAACGGCCCGCCGCGGTCGATCGCGGTCTTCAGCGCCGTCACCGCGATGGCCCGCGCCAACTGGACGTCGCTTGCCGGCGCCTCGAGTTTCTTTTCCGCTTCCTCGATGCGCGTCGAAAGCGTTGACGTCGCCGCCTCCGCCGCACGGCTCTGGTCGGCGAGACCGGACTTCACGCTGGCAAGCTCCTGCGTCAGGCTTTCGACCTGCGCCTTCAACGTGTCAGTGCCGGAGGCATCGCCGGTCGCCCCGACGCTCTGCTCGACCGCGGCAAGCCTCTGCTCCAGCCCCTCGGCACCGGAAGCGCCCGCCGCCGGGATCTGCGCCTTCAGCGCATCCACTTCGGCACCGAGATCGCGTCCCCCATCGGCCGTCCCGGAGGATGCAGGACCGATCGAGGGAACAATCCCGGCATATTGCAGCACGCCGGCACCGGCGAGCGCGATCAGACCGCCGAGAATGCCGGCTGCCAGTGCCCCGGAGCGCGACGGGCTTGCAGCTGGCGCAGAACGGGTCGGCGGCGTCGGCGGAACGGAGGCCGTATCGGGGCGGGCGGACGATGCCGGCTCCTCGGCAAAAGCGGCAGCCGCCGCTTCGGCGCGCGACGCGTCCTCCGCCTCGGTCTCCCGGCTCTTGTCAAAAAACGTTTCGCTCGAAGCGTCGCCGGGAGAGGCAATATCCCCGACCCGATCATGTGCCGCAGCACCGGCCTGTGCCTCCGGCACGACGACGTCATCGGGCGAGGTGGGCTCCACGGTCTCTCGCTCTATAGAATCGGGGCGAGCGTCCGCATCCTGCGGTCGCGCCCCATCGGACGCATCCGGCGTGGCATGCAGATCGATCGTCAGCGGCTCCTGATCGGGCTTGGTGCGGCGCGGCGGTTTCTCCGGATCCATGCTCTCTTCTCTATGCGTGAGGTCAACAGCATAAACCTAGACACCCACCCCGGCGAGGGAAAGGCCCCGCCGGTCGATTTGCGCGATTCAGGCGTCGATGAGCGCGAGAAGCGCATCCTCATCCGGCCGCGGCGCGATCTCGACGTGACGGCATCCGGGCGGCACGGCATCGGCGATCCGGGGCCCGAGACAGAGGATCCGCACCGTTTCGGCCAGCATCGCCGGAGCGATCTCCGAAAAGAACTGCCGGGCCGCCTCCCGCGAGTAGAACAGCACCGCGTCCGGGTCGAAAGCCTTTATGCGCGCGGAATATTCCCCGAGTGCGCGCACGACCGGCCGCATGCGATAGACGAGACGAACCTGCAGCGGCACGCCGCCAACGGTCATGCGCGTCTCCAGTTCCGGCAGCCGCGGCGTGCCTGCGAGATAGAGCAGAAGGCCCGTTTCACCGCCGCTGCGATCACGCAGGATCAATTCCGCGAGGCCCGCGGCGTCGCCGGGACCGACCCGGACCTGGGAGAAGCCCAGATCGACCGCCGCCTCCGCCGTCGCGGACCCCACGCAGTAGACCGGAAGGGGCGTCAGCGAGGGCAGGGCTTCGGGCGACTGCCGCAGCGCCCGGAACGCTTCGGCGCTGGTCGCGACCACGCTTGAAACGGCAAGCGCCGTCGCCCGGATCGGCAGGTGCTCGGCTTCGCTCAGCGGCAGAAGCAGCGTCTCATGGCCGGCAAGCGCCAGCCGCCGGAGCGTCGTGTCCGCTGTGGTTTCCGGGCGCGTGACGAGGACGCGCACTGGGTCAGGACCAGCTGGAGAAGAAGCCGGGCGCCGCATCGGCCCGAATGTCTTCGCCCGCCCGCGCACCGATCGCTTGCGCGTCCGCCGCCCGCCCTTCGGCAAAGACCCGGTGGTGCTGCGTTCCGTCCGGCGTCAGGATCATGCCGGAGAAGGAGATCTTCTCCCCGTCGGAGATCGCATAGCCGGCTATGGGTGTGCGGCAGGAGCCGTCCAGCGTGTCGAGAAATGCCCGCTCGCAGGTCACGGCCTCATGCGTCCTCGGATCGTCGATAGCCGACAATAGCGCATCGATCCGCGTGTCGCCGATCCGGCTTTCCACGGCGATGGCGCCCTGTGCCGGCGCCGGCGGAAAATAGGTGGGATCGAGGATCTCGGTGGCGACACCCTCCAGATTGAGCCGCTTCAGCCCGGCAAGTGCCAGCAGCGTCCCGTCCACCTGGCCTTCTGCCAGCTTGCGCAGCCGCGTCTCCACCAGACCACGATAGACGATGACGTTGATATCCGGCCGCAACCGGCGGATCAGCGCCTGCCGCCGCAGCGAGGCCGAGCCGACCGTCGCCCCTTCGGGCAGCGCGAGCAGGGTCGGCGCCGTACCGCCGATGAAGGCATCGCGCGCGTCCTCGCGCGGCAGGAAGGCGGAGAGGAACAGACCGTCCGGCAGGCGTGTCGCCATGTCCTTTGCCGAATGCACGGCAAAATCGAGCGTACCCGCCAGAAGCTGGTCTTCCAGTTCCTGGGTGAAGAGGCCCTTGCCGCCGATTTCCGACAGCGCGCGATCGGTGATGCGATCGCCCGCCGTCGATAGCGGCACGATCTCGAACATCTCCTCCGGCAGGCCATGCGCCAGCATCAGCCGGTCGCGCGTCTCATGGGCCTGCGCCAGCGCCAGCCGGCTGCCGCGTGTGCCGATCCGGAAAGGTTTCGTTTGCATCCGCTACGATCCGTTGTTACCGGAGGTCCGTGTATCCCCCTTTATTCCCGACCGCAATCTTCGAGTAACCCGTCCATGAACCGGCCCCTGCGTATTCTCGGCATCGAGACGAGCTGCGACGAAACCGCCGCTTCCGTCGTGCTGCGCGACACGGACGGGCGCGGCGAGATCCTCGGCGACGTGGTGCTGAGCCAGCTGGAAGAGCACAGCGTCTATGGCGGCGTGGTGCCGGAAATCGCGGCCCGCGCCCATGTCGAGGCGCTGGATACGCTGATCGCCGAAGCGCTCGCCCGCGCGCAAATGTCGCTGTCGCAGGTCGATGCCATTGCCGCCACCAGCGGTCCGGGCCTCATCGGCGGGCTGATCGTCGGCCTCATGACCGGCAAGGCGATGGCGCGCGCCGCGGGCAAGCCGCTCTATGCCATCAACCATCTCGAAGGCCATGCGCTGACCGCGCGGCTGACCCATGGCCTCGCCTTCCCCTATCTGATGCTGCTCGTGTCCGGCGGCCATACCCAGCTGGTGCTGGTGCGCGGCACGGGCGACTACGAGCGCTGGGGCACGACCATCGACGATGCGCTGGGCGAGGCCTTCGACAAGACGGCGAAACTTCTGGGCCTGCCCTATCCCGGTGGCCCGGCCGTGGAACGCGCCGCCCGCAGCGGCAATCCCGAACGCTTCACCTTCCCCCGCCCGCTCGTCGGCGAGGCCCGGCTGGACTTCTCCTTTTCGGGCCTGAAGACCGCGGTGCGGCAGGCGGCGCAATCTATCGCTCCGGTTGGCGAGCAGGATATCGCCGATATCTGCGCTTCTTTCCAGCATGCGGTGTCGCGCACCCTGAAGGACCGGATCGGCCGCGGCCTGCAGCGCTTCCGCGACAGCTACCCGGATGTCGGCCGGCCTTCCCTCGTCGTTGCCGGCGGCGTGGCGGCCAATCAGGCGCTGCGTGCCACGCTCGACAGCCTCTGCGACAAGAACGGCTTCGATTTCGTCGCGCCGCCGCTTGCGCTTTGCACCGACAATGCCGCCATGATTGCCTGGGCGGGCGCCGAGCGCATGGCCGCGGGCCTGCCCGCCGACGATCTCTCTGTGTCCCCCCGCGCCCGCTGGCCGCTCGACCCGAACGCCGAAACCCTGCTCGGCTTCGGCAAACGGGGCGCCAAGGCATGAACGAGACGCGTCTTCCTGCCGCGGTTAAGGTGGCCGTCGTCGGTGCCGGCGCCTTCGGGACGGCGCTTGCCACGGTCATCGCCCGCACCGGCCGTGCGGATGTGACCCTCATCGCCCGCAAAAGGGAGGTCGCCGAGGCCATTCTCGGCCGGCGCCGCCATGAGGAGGCCCTGCCCGGCATCGACCTGCCCGACGCCCTTCGCGCGACCGTAGATCCGGCCTCCGTTTCCACCGCCGGCATCGTCCTCTTCGCCATGCCGTCGCAGGCGCAGCGCGAGGCCGCGCAAGCGCTCCGGCCACATCTGGCGCCGGACACCGACATCGTCATCTGCGCCAAGGGGCTGGAGCGCGGCACCGGCCGGCTGCTGACGGCGGTCGTGGCCGAGGAGCTGCCCGACCTCGCGGTGTCCGTCCTCTCCGGTCCCGGCTTTGCCGCCGATATCGCCACCGGCCTGCCGACCGCCATGGTCATCGCGTCGGCCTCGGCGGAGCGCGCCGCACGGCTCGCGACCGCCCTGTCCGGCCCCACCTTCCGCCTCTATCCCTCGCAGGACCGCACGGGCGTGCAGCTCGGCGGCGCGCTCAAGAATGTGCTGGCCATCGCCTGCGGCATCGTCGAGGGCGCCGGCCTCGGCGAATCCGCCCGCGCGGCCATGATCGCCCGCGGCCTTGCCGAACTGTCGCGCTACGTCGCGGCCTGCGGCGGCCAGGGCGACACGGTTCGCGGCCTCTCCGGCCTCGGCGATCTCGTTCTCACCGCCACCAGCCACCAGTCGCGCAACCTGCGCTACGGCATCGCGCTCGGGCGCGAGCGCCGCGCCGCCCAGCCGACCGCCGATCTCGTCGAGGGGGCGCTCGCCGCCTCCGTCGCGGCCGCCGAGGCCCGCCGCCTCGGCCTCGACATGCCCTTGACCTTCGCCGTCGCCGCCATGATCGACGGCACCATCGACGTGGAAACGGCGCTCGAACAGCTCATGTCCCGCCCCATCACTCAAGAATAGCTCCGGAAAGGCAAGACCATGCTCTTTGCAGCCCTTTGCACCGACAAGGAAGGCGCACTCCAGATCCGCCTCGACACGCGGCCCACCCACGTCGCCTATCTGGACGACCTGAATGCCCGCGGTATCCTGAAAATCGCCGGCCCGTTCCTGGGCGAGGACGGCAAGCCGAACGGCAGCCTCGTCATCATCGAGGCCGAGACGAAGGATGCGGCCACCGCGATCTTCGCCGAAGACCCCTACGCCAAGGCCGGCCTCTTCGCCTCCGTCGACGTCAAGGCCTGGAACTGGGTCTTCAACAAGCCGGAGTGACGCGCGATGGCCTACTGGCTGTGGAAATCCGAACCGTTCAAATGGTCCTGGGCCATGCAGAAGGATGCCGGCAAGGCCGGCACCGAATGGACCGGCGTGCGCAACTATCTCGCCCGCAACAACATGCGCGCCATGAAGATCGGCGACAAGGGCTTCTTCTACCACTCCAATGAAGGCCTGGAGATCGTCGGCATCGCAGAGGTCTGCGCCCTGTCGCATCCCGACTCCACGGCCGAGGGCGACGCCCGTTGGGACTGCGTCGACATCCGTGCCGTCTGCGACATGCCGAAGCCGGTAACGCTGAAGGACGTCAAGGCCAGCGAGCGGCTGAAGGACATGCAGCTCGTCACCTCCATGCGCCTGTCCGTGCAGGCCGTGACGGAGGAAGAGTGGCGCGAGGTCTGCCGCATGGGCGGCCTCGACCACCCGCCGGAATCGCCCGCGGCGTGAAGACCGACCCCGAGCGCTTCATCCGCGAGAACACGAGCGTGCTCGTTCCCCCGCATGTCCCGGAAATCCGGTTGCATCTGGCGAGCGAGGCCCATGGTCTCTGGCTGAAGACGGAGGAGGAACTGGACGCCATCGGCCTGCCGCCGCCCTTCTGGGCTTTTGCCTGGGCCGGCGGACAGGGCCTCGCCCGCTACGTTCTCGATCATCCCGGGATCGTGGCCGGCCGGAGCGTCGCCGATTTCGCCTCCGGCTCCGGGCTGGTGGCGATCGCCGCCATGAAGGCCGGCGCGACCTCGGTCCTGGCACTGGACACCGATCCCTGGACGCGATGCGCGATCGGTCTCAACACCCGGCTGAACGACGTGAGCGTGACCCATGAGAACGCCGATCGGATCGGCGAGCCCCTCGCATGCGATGTCTTCCTTGCCGGCGACGTCTTCTACGACAAGGCCTTTGCCGACCGGCTGGTACCCTGGTTCGAGGATCTGGTTGGCGCCGGCATCGATGTCATCGTCGGCGACCCCGGCCGCGCCTATTGCCCCCGCGACCGCATGGAGCCGCTCGCGACCTACGCGGTTCCGGTGACGCGGGCGCTGGAGGACAGCGAGATCAAGAAGACCACCGTCTGGCGGTTCCGTTAAGCCGCCGCCAAGCGGCTTTGCATCCCGGCCTCAGCGCCCGCGAATGACGCAGACACCCGCCTCGAAACTGCAGGCGCTGCCGTTGCGGCGTGCCGCACCGCGGTCGACCGTGATGACACGGCTGCGCGTTTCCGGCGCAGAATAGCGTTCGACGGCGCCGTAGCCGATATCCTCGTCGTAGTTCGTGATGCTGAAGTAGCTGCCTGCACCGCTGCGATACCAGCCATTCGCATTGCCGGAATAGCGCCCGGACCCGACGATGACGGCGGGCGGGGCACGCCGGCCGCGGCGGTCTTCCGTCGCATCCTCGCGCACGCGATAACGGCGCTCGCCGTCGAAGACGCCGCGCACGACGCGGTAATCCGGCACGGGCCGCCGCTCGCCCTCGAGCCGAACGCCGGATCTCTGTTCGAGCTGCTCCGGCTGCGGTGAGAAATAGAGCCCGCGATACCCTTCGTCCCGCGCATCGGCCTGTCCGAACGCGCAGAGAGCAAGGGAAAACGCGACGGCGACCGGTCGCAAGGCAACGTGCCGATACATGATGAACCTCCGGCGGATCTTAACAAAACGTTAAGAGCAATCTGGAGCAGGTCGGCCCGAAAGTCAGGCGGTTGCATCGGATTTCGCCGGATATGCTTAACCGTTAAAATACCGTTCAACGGCCGTTCCGATAAACCTCCGTCTCTAATCGATTAATTTTCTTTCGCACCGCAAACAGGCTTGTGAAGACCCCTGCCGGAGATTAAAGCTCGCCACAACTGAATGCTGCGCAATCCCTGCGCAAACCGGATATAAAAAGTCTAGTTTCTGGACGATTGACCGGTCGTTCCGTGAGGTTCAGATGACGAATGTCACCAAAAGCCGGCCGCTTTCGCCGCATCTTCAAATCTACAAGCTCATTCCGACCATGCTTATGTCGATCGTGCACCGCATTACGGGTGCTGCGCTCTACTTCGGCACGGTTCTGGTCGCCTGGTGGCTGATCGCGGCGGCGAGCGGTCCGGCCTATTACGACTGGGCCAGCTGGTTCTTCGGCACCATCATCGGCCAGGTCATCCTGTTCGGTTACACCTGGGCGCTGATCCACCATATGTTCGGCGGCCTGCGCCACTTCATGTGGGATATGGGCTATGGCTACGAGAAGGAATTCTCGACCAAGCTCGCCATCGCCAGTGCTATCGGCTCCATCACCGTGACGCTCCTTCTTTGGATCGTCGGCTACATCGTTCGCTGAGGGCCCCGATCATGGATATGCGCACACCACTCGGCAAGGTTCGCGGTCTCGGTTCGGCCAAGGAGGGCACGGACCATTTCTGGCGCCAGCGCCTGACGGCCGTCGCCAACGTGCCCCTTCTCATCTTCTTCGTCGTCTTCATCATGACCTATGCCGGCGCGCCGCATGCGGACGTGGTGACGGCGCTCGCCAATCCGTTCGTCGCGGTGGTCATGGCCCTTGTCGTCATCTCCGCTTTGACCCACATGCGGATCGGTATGCAGGTGATCGTCGAGGACTACGTTCACGCCGAAGGCATCAAGATCGTCCTTCTCATGCTCAATACATTCTTCGCGATCGCGGTTGGCGGGCTCTGTCTTTTCGCCATCCTGAAGCTCGCCTTTGCAGGATAGAACCATGGCATCGACCGAAGCACCGTCCGTCAACGGCCCGATTTCCATCAACGGCAAGGCCTACCAGTATGTCGACCATTCCTACGACGTCATCGTCGTGGGTGCCGGCGGCGCCGGCTTGCGCGCCACGCTCGGCATGGCCGAGCAGGGTTTCAAGACGGCCTGCATCACCAAGGTCTTCCCGACGCGGTCCCATACGGTCGCAGCCCAGGGCGGCATCGCCGCCTCGCTGCAGAACATGACGCCGGACAGCTGGCAGTGGCATCTCTACGACACCGTCAAGGGCTCCGACTGGCTTGGCGACGTCGATGCCATGCAGTATCTCGCAATGGAGGCGCCGAAGGCGGTCTATGAGCTCGAGCATTACGGCGTGCCCTTCTCGCGCAATGCCGAAGGCAAGATCTACCAGCGCCCCTTCGGCGGCCACATGCAGAACTACGGCGAAGGCCCGCCGGTGCAGCGCACCTGTGCCGCGGCCGACCGGACCGGTCACGCCATCCTGCACACGCTCTACGGCCAGTCCCTGAAGCACAATGCCGAATTCTTCATCGAGTATTTCGCGCTCGACCTGATCATGTCGGATGACGGCAGCCGCTGCACCGGCGTCGTCGCCTGGTGCCTGGATGACGGCACGATCCACCGCTTCTCGGCCAAGATGGTCGTACTGGCGACCGGCGGCTATGGCCGCGCTTACTTCTCCGCCACCTCGGCCCACACCTGCACGGGCGATGGCGGCGGCATGATCGCGCGCGCCGGCCTGCCGCTGCAGGACATGGAGTTCGTCCAGTTCCACCCGACCGGCATCTACGGTGCCGGCTGCCTCATCACCGAAGGTGCGCGCGGCGAAGGCGGTTACCTCGTCAACTCCGAAGGTGAGCGCTTTATGGAGCGCTATGCACCGTCTGCCAAAGACCTCGCTTCGCGCGACGTCGTCTCGCGCTGCATGACGCTGGAAATCCGCGAAGGCCGCGGCGTCGGCAAGGCGAAGGACCACATCTTCCTGCATCTCGACCATCTCGATCCCGCCGTTCTCAACGAGCGCCTGCCGGGGATTTCCGAGAGCGCCAAGATCTTTGCCGGCGTCGATGTGACGCGCGAGCCGATCCCGGTCCTGCCGACCGTGCACTACAACATGGGCGGCATTCCGACCAATTACTGGGGCGAAGTGCTGAATGCCGACGGCGAGAACCCGGAACGCATTATCCCCGGCCTGATGGCCGTCGGCGAAGCCGGCTGCGCCTCGGTGCACGGCGCGAACCGCCTCGGCTCCAACTCGCTGATCGACCTCGTGGTCTTCGGCCGCGCCGCCGCCATCCGCGCCGGCGAGGTCATCGACCGCGCGAGCCCGATCCCGGCGCTGAACACGGCTGCTTGCGACAAGATCGTCGGCCGCCTCGACAGACTGCGCTACGCCAGCGGGGGAACGCCGACCTCGGTTCTGCGCGAAAAGATGCAGCGCACGATGCAGGAAGACGCCGCCGTGTTCCGCACGCAGGAATCGCTCGAAAACGGCTGCAAGCGCATGAGCGCCATCTGGTCGGAAATGTCCGACATCAAGGTCACCGACCGCTCGATGATCTGGAACTCGGACCTCGTGGAAACGCTGGAACTCGAAAACCTGATGGCCAACGCCATCACCACGGTCGTCGGCGCGGAAGCCCGCAAGGAAAGCCGCGGCAGCCACGCACGCGAGGACTACACCTCCGGCCCGTTCGCCGGTCGTGACGACGTGAACTGGCGCAAGCACACGCTGGCCTGGGTCAACGAGGCCGGCGACGTCAAGCTCGACTATCGCCCGGTTCACACCGAATTGCTCGCAGACGGCATCGATCCCTACAAGATCGAGCCCAAAGCCCGCGTTTACTGACAATGGCGGCGGCGCAGGCGGGATATTCCGGCACGCCGCTTCCAAGGAAGCTGGGTTTCAAACCCGGGATGACGGCGGCGTTCATCGCGCTGCCGGAAAGCCTGGCCGCGTTGTCGGCTTCGGTTGAGTTTGCCGCCTGCGACCGGCTTCCGTCCTGGGAAGCGATCCGTGGGACGGAAAAAGGTTACGATGCGATCCATGCCTTCACGATCGCGAGGGCGGAGATCGAGAACGAGCTTTCCGGGCTACAGGACCGGATCACGCCGGATGGCATGATCTGGATCTCATGGCTGAAGAAAGCTTCGAAGGTTAAGACGGACGTGACAGAGGATGTCGTGCGCGCAGCGGCCCTCGGTCTCGATCTGGTGGATGTCAAGGTTGCCGCGATAGATGCGATCTGGTCGGGGCTGAAGCTGGTCATTCGCAAGGATCGGCGCAAGGAAAGAACGGACGGGTCACATGGTTGAACTTGCACTTCCCAAGAACTCGCAGATGACCGAGGGCAAGGTGTGGCCGAAGCCCGCCGGCGCCACGAACACCCGCGAATTCCGTGTCTATCGCTGGAGCCCCGACGACGGCAAGAACCCGTCGATCGACACCTTCTTCATCGATGTCGACGATTGCGGCCCGATGGTGCTGGATGCCCTGCTCTACATCAAGAACAAGATCGATCCGACGCTGACGCTGCGCCGCTCCTGTCGCGAGGGGATCTGCGGATCCTGCGCCATGAACATCGACGGCACCAACACGCTGGCCTGCACCAAGGGCATGGACGACGTGAAGGGGGCAGTGAAGGTCTATCCCCTGCCGCACATGCCGGTCGTCAAGGACCTCGTGCCCGACCTCACCAACTTCTACGCCCAGCACCGCTCGATCGAGCCCTGGCTGAAGACGGTTTCGCCCGCGCCCGCCAAGGAGTGGAAGCAGAGCCATGACGATCGCGCCAAGCTCGACGGTCTCTACGAATGCATCCTGTGTGCCTGCTGCTCGGCATCCTGCCCGAGCTACTGGTGGAACGGCGATCGCTATCTCGGCCCCGCCGTCCTGCTTCAGGCCTATCGCTGGCTGATCGACAGCCGCGACGAGGCCAAGGGCGAGCGTCTGGACAATCTGGAAGACCCCTTCCGCCTCTATCGCTGCCACACCATCATGAATTGCGCGCAGACCTGTCCCAAGGGCCTCAACCCAGCCAAGGCAATCGGCGAGATCAAGAAGATGATGGTCGAACGCCGCGTCTAGAGCGCCATTTTACGAGAGGAAACGCGGATCGGCGTTTCCTGTACGCCACAGGGCTGTAGGAAAGGACGTTTTTCAACAGCCTTAAAGGTCGATTAACCTTGATCCGGCCTATATCTGTCTCGAACGTTCATTTTTCATGCGAGACGACCGGGAGTTCGAAATGCGGGCATATCATGTTGCGGCGGGTCTGGTGGCAGTGCTGGCCCTTTCGGGATGCCAGCGCACGTCGGTGGGCGCTTTCGACCAGCGTGACATGGGCGGACCTGCCCCCCTGCAGGCGCAGCCCGTTCCCTCCGTGTCCGGCGGTGCGCTGCCGCCGCCGACGAGCGGCGACACCTCCCAGTTTCCGGCCGCCCCCGTCAACCAGACGGCAGCCCTCGGTGGCGCGCAGGTTCCCCCCGGCGCTCCGGCCGCACCCGCAGCCTCGCTCGACGTCACCAAGGAATCCATGGTCGGCAACTGGCGCGTCGCCAATGGCGGCAGCTCCTGCGATATGTTCCTGACATTGACCAATCTCGGCTCCGGCTCGCGCGGCGGCACGCGCGGTTGCGCCGGCGAGCTGACGCAGATGGGCTCCTGGGAAGTGGCCGGCAAGCAGGTCGTCCTCAAGGACCGCAGCGGAAACGCGCTCGCCCGCCTCTACAAGACGGCCGATTCCCGCTACGATGGCCAGACCAATGGCGGCCAGCCCGTCAGCCTGAGCCGCTGATCCCCGAGCGGTCGACGCCGAGATCTCCAGCGCCCGGCTCACACCGGGCTTTCTTCTGACGGCCAGGAAGGCTGCGCGTGCCAAACGCCGAGAACACCATCTCCAGACGCCTCGAGGCCCGCATCGCCAGCGGCGACATGCGCCGCGATCCGGCCCAACTTGCCATTGCCACCCGCCTCGATCGCCTGTCCACAGACCTGGCCGCCAGCCGCGCCAACCGCAAGTCGAATGCGCTCGGCTGGCTCTTCGCCTCCAAACGCGACCAGCGCCCGCCGATCGAGGGTCTCTACCTCTATGGCGGCGTCGGGCGCGGCAAGACCATGCTCATGGATCTCTTCTTCGAGACCGTGCCGATCGAGCGCAAGCGGCGCGCGCACTTCCACGAATTCATGGCCGAGGTGCAGGATCGCATCTTCAAGCACCGGCAGAAGCTGAAGAACGGCGAGACGAAGGAGGCGGACCCCATGCCGCCCGTCGCCGCCGATATCTACGCGGAAGCCCGCCTCCTCTGCTTCGACGAGTTCTCGGTCACCGACATCGCCGATGCGATGATCCTCTCGCGCCTGTTCGGCGAACTCTTCAAGCGCGGCTGCGTCCTCGTCGCCACCTCCAATGTCGAGCCGGGCGATCTGTATCGCGACGGCCTCAACCGCGCGCTCTTCCTGCCCTTCGTCGATCTGCTGCGTGCCCATGCCGACGTCGTGCCCCTCGATACGCAGACGGATTATCGCCTGGAAAAGACCAGCGGCCTGCCGGTCTGGTCCTCCCCGCTCGACGATGCCGCCCGCCAAGCGCTCGACACCTCCTGGGCGAAGGCAACGGCGGGCCTCGTGCCCGCGCCCGCCGATCTCACCTTCAAGGGCCGCACCATCCATGTGCCCAAGGCAGCCGGAAACTGCGCGCGCTTTTCCTTCGCCGATCTTTGCGCCCGCCCGCTCGGCGCGACCGACTACCTCACCATCCTGTCGCATTACCGTGTCATCTTCATCGACGACATTCCGCTGCTCGACCCCGAGCGACGCAACGAAACAAAGCGGTTCATCATGCTGGTGGACACGATCTACGACCAGGGGGCGCGCCTGTTCGCATCCGCCGCCGCCCGCCCGGAGAACCTCCTGACCGTCAAGCGCGGCACGGAAGGCTTCGAGTTCGACCGGACGGTTTCTCGCCTGATCGAACTGCAAAGCAGCGAATATGCCGGCGCGCATGCTGCAAATGCGAAGAATTCGTGACCGAATATCTTACGTTTACGTAAGAAAATATTGATCTAAACGATTGAAAAACCTCACTCCAAAAGTATCGGTTGATATTTTTTGAGGAGACGACTAGTGCTTTCGCCCGTGAGGTTGGGTGCCGCCCGGAAAAGCGGAGACGTGTCGCTGCAGACCTTGCCAGATTTGATCTCAAAGGAAGCACTTTCATGGCGCGCAACAAGATCGCACTTATCGGTTCCGGAATGATTGGCGGCACGCTGGCACATTTGGCCGGCCTCAAGGAACTGGGCGACATCGTTCTCTTCGACATCGCCGACGGCGTGCCTCAGGGCAAGGGCCTCGACATCGCGCAGTCCTCGCCGGTGGAAGGCTTCAATGCCAACCTGACCGGCGCCAGCGACTATGCAGCGATCGAGGGCGCGGACGTCTGCATCGTCACCGCCGGCGTTGCCCGCAAGCCCGGCATGAGCCGCGACGATCTGCTCGGCATCAACCTCAAGGTCATGGAACAGGTCGGCGCCGGCATCAAGAAGTATGCCCCCAACGCCTTCGTCATCTGCATCACCAACCCGCTCGACGCTATGGTCTGGGCGCTGCAGAAGTTCTCGGGCCTGCCCCGGAACATGGTCGTCGGCATGGCCGGCGTGCTGGATAGCTCGCGCTTCCGCCTGTTCCTCTCCCAGGAATTCAACGTCTCCGTTCAGGACGTCACCGCCTTCGTTCTCGGCGGCCATGGCGACACGATGGTCCCGCTCGCCCGCTACTCCACGGTCGGCGGCATCCCGCTGACGGACCTCGTGAAGATGGGCTGGGTCACCAAGGAGCGTCTCGAAGAGATCATCCAGCGCACCCGTGACGGCGGCGCCGAGATCGTCGGCCTTCTCAAGACCGGCTCGGCCTACTACGCACCGGCCGCCTCGGCCATCGAGATGGCCGAATCCTACCTCAAGGACAAGAAGCGCGTCCTGCCCTGCGCGGCCTATCTCTCGGGCCAGTACGGCGTCAACGACATGTATGTCGGCGTTCCCACCATCATCGGTGCCGGTGGCATCGAGCGCATCATCGAAGTCGAGTTTACCAAGGCCGAACAGGAAGCCTTCGACAAGTCCGTGGCTGCCGTTGCCGGCCTCTGCGAAGCTTGCGTCGGCATCGCTCCGAGCCTGAAGTAATTTTTTCCGACATCAGACAGGAAGTTTCCCCATGAACATTCATGAATACCAGGCCAAGGCTCTCCTGAAGAGCTTTGGCGCACCGGTTGCCGAAGGTGTCGCGATCTTCTCGGCCGACGAGGCTGAAGCTGCGGCGAAGTCGCTGCCCGGCCCGCTCTACGTCGTCAAGAGCCAGATCCACGCCGGCGGCCGCGGCAAGGGCAAGTTCAAGGAACTCGGCCCCGATGCCAAGGGCGGCGTGCGCCTCGCCAAGACCATCGAGGAAGCGGTTTCCCATTCCAAGGAAATGCTCGGCAACACGCTCGTCACCAAGCAGACCGGCGACGCCGGCAAGCAGGTGAACCGCCTCTACATCGAGGACGGCGCCGATATCGACCGCGAACTCTACCTCTCCATCCTCGTAGACCGCGCCGTCGGCCAGGTCTCCTTCGTGGTCTCCACGGAAGGCGGCATGGACATCGAGACCGTCGCGCACGACACGCCGGAAAAGATCATCAACGTCGCGATCGACCCGGTCGCCGGCGTGACGGCTGACAACCTCGACGCCCTCACCGCCGCGCTGAAGCTCGAAGGCGAAGCCAAGGCCGACGGCGAGCGTCTGTTCCCGATCCTCTACAAGGCGTTCGTCGAGAAGGACATGAGCCTGCTCGAGGTCAACCCGCTGATCGTCATGACCAACGGCCGCCTGCGCGTCCTCGACACCAAGATGTCCTTCGACGGCAACGCGCTGTTCCGCCACGAAGACGTCGTCGCGCTGCGCGACAAGACCGAGGAAGATGCCAAGGAAATCGAAGCGTCCAAGTACGATCTGGCCTATGTCGCCCTCGACGGCAACATCGGCTGCATGGTCAACGGCGCCGGTCTCGCCATGGCGACGATGGACATCATCAAGCTCTACGGCGCCGAGCCCGCGAACTTCCTCGACGTCGGTGGTGGCGCCACCAAGGAGAAGGTCACCGCGGCCTTCAAGATCATCACCGCCGATCCGGCCGTGAAGGGCATCCTGGTCAACATCTTCGGCGGCATCATGAAGTGCGACGTCATTGCCGAAGGCGTGATCGCAGCCGTGAAGGACGTCGGCCTCACCGTGCCGCTCGTCGTGCGCCTCGAAGGCACGAACGTCGATCTCGGCAAGAAGATCATCAACGAGAGCGGCCTCAACGTCATCTCGGCCGACGATCTCGACGACGCCGCCCAGAAGATCGTCGCTGCCGTGAAGGGTGCCTGATCCGATGAGCGCTGCAAAGAAGACGGTCAATCGCCAGTCCTTCGGACCGAACGAGACCGACATCAACCTGTGCTACTTCGTCTGCTGGGACTCGACCCCGGACCTCGACGACGAGGCGGCCGATCGCTGGGCGCATTTCACGCATGACGACGATGCCGTCGCTTTCTTCAAGCTGAAGTCGAAGGACGACACGCTGTACGTCTGGAAGGGCGAGCTGGGCATCTCGAAGGCCGACAAGCAGTTCGACTGGTTCCAGACCCACTGGTCGAAGAACCTCGACAGCCATCACGACGAAAAGTCGACGTCCGGCAAGGGTTACCGCTGGTCCAACGGCGCCTTCGAAGAATTTGATTCCCTCGAATTCGAGGAAGAGGAAAACTGATCCATGTCCATTCTCATCAATAAAGACACCAAGATCCTCGTCCAGGGTCTGACGGGCAAGACCGGCACGTTCCACACCGAACAGGCGCTCGCCTATCACGGTACGCAGATGGTCGGCGGCATCAACCCGAAGAAGGGCGGCGAGACCTGGGAAGGCTCCAAGGGCGAAAAGCTGCCGATCTTCGCAACGGTTGCCGAAGGCAAGGAACAGACCGGCGCCGACGCGTCCGTCATCTACGTTCCCCCGGCCGGCGCTGCGGCCGCCATCATCGAGGCGATCGAAGCGGAAATTCCGCTGATCGTCTGCATCACCGAAGGCATTCCGGTTGCCGACATGGTCAAGGTCAAGGCGCGTCTCGATGCGTCGAAGTCCCGCCTGATCGGCCCGAACTGCCCCGGCGTCATGACGCCGAACGAGTGCAAGATCGGCATCATGCCGGGCAACATCTTCAAGAAGGGCTCCGTCGGCGTTCTCTCGCGCTCGGGCACGCTCACCTATGAAGCCGTGTTCCAGACGACCAACGAAGGCCTCGGCCAGACCACGGCCGTCGGCATCGGCGGCGACCCGGTCAAGGGCACCGAGTTCATCGACGTGCTCGAGATGTTCCTGGCCGACGACGAGACCAAGTCGATCATCATGATCGGCGAGATCGGCGGCTCGGCCGAAGAGGAAGCCGCACAGTTCCTGATGGACGAGGCCAAGCGCGGCCGCAAGAAGCCGATGGTCGGCTTCATCGCCGGCCGCACGGCACCGCCCGGCCGCACCATGGGCCATGCAGGCGCCGTGATCTCCGGCGGCAAGGGTGGCGCGGAAGACAAGATCGCCGCCATGGAACGGGCCGGCATCCGTGTTTCGCCCTCCCCGGCGCGCCTCGGCAAGACGCTGGTGGAAGTCCTCAAGGGCTGATGCAACGATAAGGGACGGCCGGCCACTGGCGCCGGCCGTCCCTTGCACCATCTAAGACGAGACGGCAGTCAAAGCCTCGCGCTGTGGTCCTGCCAAACAAATGACACGCATACGGCCGTATTGGATGGCCGTCGCAAAGTCGGCCCGGGACGGCACGTCGCATGATCCCCAGGGGCCGCATCCAACAAGTCAGGAGGCGGACGGACAGGTCCGCGATAAAACCATGGCAAGGCAAGAGGCCAACGAGCAATTTCAACTGACGTCCTTTCTGGACGGCGCCAATGCGAGCTACATCGAGCAGCTCCACGCGCGCTACGAGGCGGATCCGTCGTCCGTCTCGGGCGAGTGGCAGTCCTTCTTCAAGGCGCTGGCCGACAATCCGCAAGACGTCGTGAAGGCCGCCAAGGGCGCCTCCTGGAAGAAGCCGAACTGGCCACTGACGCCCCGCGACGAGCTGACCTCGGCGCTCGACGGTGACTGGGGCACGGTCGAAAAGGTCATCGAGAAGAAGGTTCAGGCGAAGGCAGAAGCCAAGGCGGAGGCGACCGGTGTCGCCGCCACCCCCGCCGACATCCATCAGGCGACCCGCGACAGCATCCGCGCCATCATGCTCATCCGCGCCTATCGCATGCGCGGCCACCTGCATGCCAAGCTCGACCCGCTGCAGATCGCAGCCCCCGTCGAGGACTATCACGAACTGTCCCCGTCCAATTACGGCTTCGAAGCCGGCGACATGGACCGCAAGATCTTCCTCGATAACGTGCTCGGGCTCGAATATGCCACGATGCGCGAGATCGTCGACATTCTGGAGCGGACCTACTGCTCCACGCTCGGCGTCGAGTTCATGCACATCTCCGATCCCGAGATCAAAGGCTGGATCCAGGAGCGCATCGAAGGCCCCGCCAAGGGCGTCGAGTTCACGCCGGAAGGCAAGAAGGCGATCCTCTCCAAGCTGATCGAGGCCGAGGGCTTCGAACAGTTCATCGACGTGAAGTACAAGGGCACCAAGCGTTTCGGCCTCGACGGCGGCGAATCGCTCATTCCGGCGCTCGAACAGATCATCAAGCGTGGCGGCCAGGAAGGGATGAAGGAAATCATCCTCGGCATGGCCCACCGTGGCCGCCTCAACGTTCTCACCAATGTCATGGGCAAGCCGCACCGCGCCGTGTTCCACGAGTTCAAGGGCGGCTCGGCGGCACCCGACGACGTGGAAGGCTCCGGCGACGTCAAGTACCACCTCGGCGCCTCCTCGGACCGCGAGTTCGACGGCAACAAGGTCCATCTGTCGCTGACGGCCAACCCCTCGCATCTCGAGATCGTCAATCCCGTGGTCATGGGCAAGGCGCGCGCGAAGCAGGACCAGATGGCGACGGTCTTCGAAGGCGACGTGATCCCGCTGAAGGAGCGCTCCAAGGTCCTGCCGCTGCTGCTGCATGGCGACGCGGCCTTTGCGGGCCAGGGCGTCACCGCCGAAATCCTCGGCCTCTCCGGCCTGCGCGGTCACCGCGTCGGCGGCACGCTGCACTTCATCATCAACAACCAGATCGGCTTCACCACCAATCCGGCCTTCTCGCGCTCGTCGCCCTACCCGTCCGACGTCGCCAAGATGATCGAGGCGCCGATCTTCCACGTCAACGGCGACGATCCGGAAGCGGTGACCTATGCCGCCAAGATCGCCATCGAATTCCGGATGAAGTTCCACAAGCCGGTCGTGATCGACATGTTCTGCTACCGCCGCTTTGGCCATAACGAAGGCGACGAACCGTCCTTCACGCAGCCGAAGATGTACAAGGTCATCCGCGGTCACAAGACGGTCGTGCAGCTCTATGGCGAACGTCTGATCGCCGAAGGCCTGATCACGGACGGCGAACTGGAGAAGATGAAGGCCGACTGGCGCGCCCGTCTCGAACAGGAGTTCGAGGCTGGCCAGTCCTACAAGCCCAACAAGGCCGACTGGCTGGACGGGGCCTGGTCGGGCCTGCGGACCGCCGACAATCAGGACGAACAGCGCCGCGGCAAGACCTCGGTGCCGATGAAGTCGCTGAAGGAGATCGGCCGCAAGCTCTCGGAAGTGCCGGAAGGCTTCAACGTCCACAAGACGATCCAGCGCTTCATGGACAACCGCGCCAACATGATCCAGACGGGCGAAGGCATCGACTGGGCGATGGCGGAGGCGCTGGCCTTCGGGTCGCTCGCCGTCGAAGGCACGAAAATCCGCCTGTCGGGACAGGATTGCGAGCGCGGCACCTTCTCGCAGCGCCACACCGTTCTCTACGATCAGCAGACGGAAGAGCGCTACATTCCGCTCGCCAACCTCTCGCCCACCCAGGCGCGCTACGAGGTCATCAACTCGATGCTGTCGGAAGAAGCCGTGCTCGGCTTCGAATACGGCTACTCGCTCGCCCGTCCGAATGCGCTGACGCTGTGGGAAGCCCAGTTCGGCGACTTCGCCAACGGTGCGCAGGTCGTCTTCGACCAGTTCATCTCGTCGGGCGAGCGCAAGTGGCTGCGCATGTCGGGCCTCGTCTGCCTGCTGCCGCACGGCTACGAGGGTCAGGGCCCGGAGCACTCCTCCGCCCGCCTGGAACGCTGGCTGCAGATGTGCGCGGAAGACAACATGCAGGTCGTCAACGTCACGACGCCGGCAAACTACTTCCACGTGCTGCGCCGCCAGATGAAGCGCGACTTCCGCAAGCCGCTGATCATCATGACGCCGAAGTCGCTGCTGCGTCACAAGCGCGCCATTTCCAGCCTCTCGGAAATGGCCGGCGAGACCTCGTTCCACCGCCTGCTGTGGGACGATGCCGAGGTCATCAAGGACGGCCCGATCAAGCTCCAGAAGGATGCGAAGATCCGCCGTGTCGTGCTCTGCTCGGGCAAGGTCTATTACGACCTGTTGGAAGAGCGCGAAAAGCGCGGCATCGACGACATCTACCTGCTGCGCCTGGAACAGCTCTATCCGTTCCCGGCCAAGGCGCTGATCAACGAGCTCAGCCGCTTCCGCAATGCGGAGATGGTCTGGTGCCAGGAAGAGCCCAAGAATATGGGGTCCTGGTCGTTCATCGATCCTTATCTCGAATGGGTGCTGGCGCATATCGATGCGAAGTACCAGCGGGTGCGCTACACCGGCCGCCCGGCCGCAGCCTCGCCGGCAACGGGCCTGATGTCGAAGCATCTGGCCCAGCTCGCCGCCTTCCTCGAAGACGCGCTCGGAGGCTGACGCGTCGATATGGGCACGCTTTCCACCACACCACGGATCGGGCGGACCGCTGCATCGGCAGCGGGTCCCGCCCGTCCGGCGGAGTGGCGCGACTGTCGGTCCGATGATGCCGGCCTGTCTCGTGGCCGGTCCCGTCGGCGGAACGCCGTTCCGCCGCGGTCTGCTTCCCCCCTTCTTCCCCTTTCAGGCGCGACTGACCGGTTCGGCAGCAGCGCCCGCAACATCAGGACGTTTTAACAATGGCAACCGAAATCCGCGTGCCCACCCTGGGTGAATCCGTCAGCGAAGCCACGATCGGCACCTGGTTCAAGAAGGTCGGCGACACCGTAAACGCCGACGAGCCGCTGCTGGAACTCGAAACCGACAAGGTCACCATCGAGGTTCCCGCACCGGCCTCCGGCACGCTGTCGGAAATCGTCGCCAAGGAAGGCGAGACGGTCGGTCTCGGCGCGCTCCTCGGCCAGATCGGTGAGGGCGCCGGCACCGGTGCCGCCCCGGCTGCCAAGCCCGCCGAAGCCGCAGCGCCTGCCCCGGCTGCCGAAAAGCCGGCTGCGGACGCGCCGGCGGCGTCGCCGTCCGCCCCCTCGTCCATGCCGCCCGCACCGGCTGCCGCCAAGATGCTCGCTGAGAACAATGTTGCGGCAGAGGACGTCGACGGCTCCGGCAAGCGCGGCCAGGTGCTGAAGGGCGACGTGATCGCCGCTGTCAATCGCGGCCTCCAGGCACCGGCTGCCCCGGCCGAACAGGCCAAGGCCCCGGCACGCGGCCCCTCGAACGCGGCCGACGCGCCGCGCGAAGAGCGCGTTAAGATGACGCGCCTGCGCCAGACCATCGCCAAGCGCCTCAAGGACGCCCAGAACACCGCCGCCATGCTGACCACCTATAACGAGGTGGACATGAAGGCGGTCATGGACCTGCGCACCAAGTACAAGGACGTCTTCGAAAAGAAGCATGGCGTGAAGCTGGGCTTCATGGGCTTCTTCACCAAGGCCGTGACGCATGCGCTGAAGGAACTGCCGGCCGTCAACGCCGAGATCGACGGCACGGATCTGGTCTACAAGAACTTCTGCCACGTCGGCATGGCCGTCGGCACGGACAAGGGCCTCGTCGTCCCCGTCATCCGCGATGCCGACCAGATGTCGATCGCCCAGATCGAGAAGGAGCTCGGCCGTCTCGCCAAGGCGGCCCGTGACGGTTCGCTGTCGATGGCCGACATGCAGGGCGGCACCTTCACCATCACCAATGGCGGCGTCTACGGCTCGCTGATGTCCTCGCCGATCCTCAACGCCCCGCAGTCGGGCATTCTCGGCATGCACAAGATCCAGGATCGCCCGGTCGTCGTCGGCGGCCAGATCGTCATCCGCCCGATGATGTATCTCGCCCTCTCCTACGACCACCGCATCGTCGATGGCAAGGAAGCCGTGACCTTCCTCGTCCGCGTCAAGGAAAGCCTCGAAGATCCGGAACGTCTCGTTCTCGACCTCTAAGACGCGCTCCCGAGGCCTGCCCGTACGGGCGGGCCTTATGCCTGACCGAAAGATGCCTGCATGGAACCGATCGTGATCGCCGCCTCGCCCTTTCCGGCGCTCGTCGCCTGGAGCGTGGTCCTGCTCGTTTTCCAGATCTGCCTGCATGGCATGCTGGTGACCCGCGAACTCGGTTCCGGCTGGAATGCGGGCCCGCGCGACGGCGACGAGCAGCCGAAGGGCGTGCTCGTCGGCCGGGCTCACCGGGCGTCGAAGAACCTGCAGGAAACCTATCCGGCCTTCGTCGGCCTCGCTCTCGGCCTCGCCCTTGCCGGCGACCCCTCGGGCTGGGGCCTCATCGGCGCCTGGATCTGGTTTGCCTGCCGCATCGTCTACATTCCGCTCTATCTCGCGGGCATCCCCTATATCCGGTCCCTCGTCTGGCTCGGCGCTCTCTTCGGCCTCGGCCTGATGGGCCTCGTTCTGGTTTTCTGAAGCGCCGGGTTGCGACCCGACGCCTGATATCGTCACTCTGCCCATCCCCACGGGGATGGAGACCTGCACCTGCCGGAGACGCATGATGGAACTGTCCGTGCATCCCTATCTTTTCGAACTCGCCTCGCTGATGGCGATCTTCGCCTTCGCGATCGTCTCCCCCGGCGCCGATCTCGCCATGGTCATGCGGCAATCTATCCTGCACGGACGCCGCTCGGCGATCCTGACCTCCTTCGGCGTCGGCACATCGCTGATGGTCCACGTCACCTATACGATCCTCGGTCTCGGCCTCGTCATCTCGCAGTCGATCACCCTGTTCAACATCGTTAAATGGTGCGGCGTCGCCTACCTGCTCTACATCGGCATCAAGGCTCTGAAAGCAAAGCCGGCGGACACACTTGACGTGGCAGCCCCGGAGCCTGCCGCCCGCGGGCCGCAATCGGCGTTCAAGGCCTTCGGTCTCGGCTTTGCCGCCAATGCGCTGAACCCGAAGCCCGTTTTCTTTTTTCTGTCGATCTTCTCGACGGTGGTCAGCACGCAGACGCCGGTCGCGGTCAAGTTCGGTTATGGCCTCGTCATGGCGAGTTGCCTCATCCTGTGGTTCGTGGCCGTCAGCCTGTTCATGACGACGCCCGCCATGCGCGCCCGCTTCGCCCGCATCAGCCACTGGATCGACCGCGCCAGCGGCATGGTCTTCATCGCGCTCGGCCTGAAACTCGCAACCGAGAAGGCAGCCTGAACCCAGAGGCTCCTCTCGACACCCACATCCGGCAGCCGCCAAGCGGCCGCCACGGTCAACATCGGCAGCCGGGACAGGCTGCGCACGGAAGGACATCATCCATGGCTTACGACGTCGTTATCATCGGAACCGGCCCCGGCGGCTATGTCGCCGCCATCAAGGCAGCCCAGCTCGGCCTGAAGGTGGCCGTCGTCGAAAAGCGGGCGACCTATGGCGGCACCTGCCTCAACATCGGCTGCATTCCCTCCAAGGCCCTGCTGCACGCCTCCGAAATGTTTCACGCCGCCGGCCATCTGGACAGCCTCGGCATCGAGGTCGAGGCGCCGCGCCTCAACCTGCCGAAGATGATGGAGCACAAGGACGCGACCGTGAAGTCGAACGTCGAGGGCGTCGCCTTCCTGTTCAAGAAGAACAAGATCGACGCGATCCAGGGCACAGGCCGCATCGCGGGTGCCGGCAAGGTCGTCGTCACCAACGAGGCGGGCGAGGAGCAGACGATCGAGACGAAGAACATCGTCATCGCCACCGGCTCCGACGTCGCCAGCATTCCGGGCGTCCCCGTCGAGATCGACGAGACCGTCATCGTCTCCTCCACCGGCGGCATCGCGCTTGAAAAAGTGCCCGGCACCATGGTCGTGGTCGGCGGCGGCGTCATCGGGCTCGAGCTCGGCTCGGTCTGGGCCCGCCTCGGCGCACAGGTCACCGTGGTCGAATATCTCGACACCATTCTCGGCGGCATGGATGGCGAAGTCTCCAAGCAGTTCCAGCGCATCCTCGCCAAGCAGGGCATCGCCTTCAACCTCGGCGCCAAGGTCACCGGCGTCGCGCGCGAAGGCGACGGCGCGACCGTGACCTTCGAGCCCGTCAAGGGCGGCGAGCCGCAGACGATCTCCGCCGACGTGGTTCTGGTGGCAACCGGCCGCAAGCCCTACACGGCCGGTCTCGGCCTCGAGGACGCGGGCGTCGCGCTCGACAATCGCGGCCGCGTCGAGATCGACGGCCACTTCAAGACGAATGTCGAGGGCATCTATGCCATCGGCGACGTCGTGCGCGGCCCGATGCTCGCCCACAAGGCGGAAGACGAAGGCGTGGCACTGGCTGAAATTCTTGCGGGCCAGGCGGGCCATGTGAACTACGACGTCATCCCCGGCGTCGTCTACACCCAGCCGGAAGTTGCCTCCGTCGGCAAGACCGAGGAAGAGCTGAAGAGCGCCGGCATCGCCTACAAGGTCGGCAAGTTCCCCTTCACCGCCAATGGCCGCGCCCGCGCCATGCAGGCCATCGACGGCTTCGTGAAGATCCTCGCCGACAAGGAAACCGACCGCGTTCTCGGCGGCCATATCATCGGCTTCGGCGCCGGCGAAATGATCCACGAAATCGCCGTCCTCATGGAATTCGGCGGCTCGTCGGAAGACCTCGGCCGCACCTGCCACGCCCACCCCACCATGTCGGAAGCCGTCAAGGAAGCCGCCCTCGCAACCTTCTTCAAGCCGATCCATATGTAAGGAATGTGCGACCGGTCTCGGCCGGAAGCGTCCTTTCCAGATGCAAAAAGCGGGCGTTGTCAGACGCCCGCTTTTTGCATTCAAGGTCCGATACGCTCACACACTGAGGCAAAGATACTTCACCTCGATATAGTCCTCAATGCCGTATTTCGAGCCTTCCCGGCCTTGGCCGGACTGCTTGATGCCGCCGAAGGGGGCGACTTCGGTGGAGATCAGGCCGGTGTTGATGCCGACCATGCCGTATTCGAGCTCTTCCGCCACGCGGAAGATCTTCGAAATGTCGCGGGCGTAGAAATAGGCGGCAAGCCCGAATTCCGTGTCGTTGGCCATGGCGATGACGTCCTCTTCCGTCTCGAAGCGGAAGAGCGGCGCGACGGGGCCGAAGGTTTCCTCGCGGGCGAGCTTCATCTCGGGCGTGACGCCGGTGAGGATCGTCGGCTGGAAGAACAGGTCGCCCTTGTCCGTGTCCCGCGCGCCGCCGACGGCGATGGAGGCCCCCTTCGAGACCGCATCGGCGATGTGATCCTCGACCTTGGCGAGCGCCTTCTCCGAGATCAGCGGGCCGGCACTGACATCCGGCTCGAAACCGCCGCCGACCTTCAGCGCACGCACCTTGGCGGCAAGCTTTTCGGCGAAGGCGTCGTAGACGCTCGCCTGCACATAGAACCGGTTGGCGCAGACGCAGGTCTGCCCGTTGTTGCGGTATTTCGACACCATCGCGCCTTCGACCGCCGCATCGAGATCGGCATCCTCGAACACGATGAAGGGCGCATTGCCCCCGAGCTCCAGCCCGAGCTTCATCACCTGCCCCGCCGACTGCCGGAACAGGATCTTGCCGACATTCGTCGATCCGGTGAAGGTCAGCTTGCGCACCTTGTCGCTCTCGCACATCTCCAGCCCGACGGAGGCCGAATCGGTCGACAGGATGACGCTGAAGAGGCCCGAGGGCAGGCCCGCCCGGTCGGCGAGGATCGCGAGCGCCAAGGCCGACAGCGGCGTCTCGGCGGCCGGCTTCGACACGATGGCGCAGCCGGCCGCGAGCGCTGGCGCGACCTTGCGGGCAAGCATCGCATTCGGGAAATTCCACGGCGTGATGGCCGCGACGACGCCGATCGGCTGCTTGACGACGATGATGCGCTTGTCCGGCTGGTGGCCGGGGATCGTATCGCCATAGACGCGCTTGGCTTCCTCGCCGAACCACTCGACATAGGACGCGCCGTAGAGCACCTCGCCCTTCGCCTCGGCCAGCGGCTTGCCCATCTCGGTCGTCAGAATGATGGCGAGGTCGTCGGCGTTCGTCACCAGCAGGTCGTATAGCCGGCGAAGGATCTGCGCCCGCTCCTTGCCGGTCTTCCGCGCCCACGCCTTCTGCGCCTTGTGAGCGACCGCGATAGCCTGTGCCGTCTCGGTGCGATCCATGTCGGGAAGCGTCGCCACATGGGCGCCGGTTGCCGGGTCGAGCACGTCGAAGGTCTTGCCGTCTGCGGCGGCCGCCACCCAGTCGGCGCCGATCAGCGCCTTGTCGGTGGCAAGGCTCGGGTCTTTCAGCTTGGCGAGAAGGTCCGGTGATAGGCTCATTGTCAGTCTCCCTTGACGCAGTCGCGCAGCGTATCCTCGAGGATATCGAGCGCTTCGGTAAAGATATGATCCTGAATGGTGATGGGCGAGAGGAAACGGATGACATTTCCATAAACACCGCAGGTGAGCAGGATCAGCCCCTTCTCCAGCGCCCGCTGCCGAACCCGGTTGGTGAAGTCGGCATCCGGCGTCGCGGTGCCCGGCACGTTGAACTCCACGGCATTCATGAAGCCCGGGCCCCGGATATCGACGATCCCCGGCACGAAATCCTTGAACGACTGCAGCCGCTGTTTCAGCCGCGCACCCAGCTGTTCGGCCCGGGCGCAAAGGTTCTCGTCGGCGATGACGTCGAGGACGGCGAGGCCCGCCGCGACGCCGATCGGGTTGCCGCCATAGGTGCCGCCGAGGCCACCCGGACCCGGTGCATCCATGATCTCGGCGCGGCCGGTGACGGCGGCGATCGGAAAGCCGCCGCCGAGCCCTTTGGCCATGGTCGTGATATCGGCGACGACCGGGTAATGCTCCATGGCGAACATGCGCCCGGTGCGGGCAAAGCCGGTCTGCACCTCGTCGGCGATCAGCAGGATGCCATGCCGGTCGGCGATCTCGCGCAGCGCGATCATCAGCGCCTTCGGCACCTCGTAGAAGCCGCCCTCGCCCTGCACCGGCTCGATGATGAAGGCCGCGACCCGGGCGGGATCGACGTCCGCCTTGAACAGCCGGTCGAGCACGGCGAGCGATGCCTCCACCGTCATGCCGTGCAGTTCGGCGGGAAAGGGCACATGGAAGACATCCGGCATCATGGCGCCGAATCCGGCTTTATAAGGTGCCACCTTGCCGGTCAGCGCCATGCCCATGAAGGTCCGGCCATGGAAACCGCCGGAAAAGGCGATGACGGCGGAGCGCTTCGTCGCGGCCCGGGCGATCTTCACCGCATTCTCGACCGCCTCGGCACCGGTGGTGACGAACACCGTCTTCTTCTCGAAATCGCCGGGCACCAGCGCGTTCAGCCGCTCGGCGAGGCGCACATAATTCTCGTAGGGCACGACCTGATGGCAGGTGTGGGTGAAGCGATCGAGCTGGTCCTTGACGGCGGCGATGATGCGCGGGTGCCGGTGCCCCGTGTTGACGACCGCGATCCCCGCGGCGAAGTCGATATAGCGCTTTCCCTCGACATCCCAGATTTCGGCGTTCTCCGCCCGCTCGGCATAGACCTGCGTGGTGACGCCCACGCCGCGCGATATGGCAGCGCCGCGACGTTCGGCGACATCGAGATTCAACATGGCACAGTTCCCTCTGGCAACGGGCGCCCGCGCACCCATGAAAATTACCTATATTTTTTCTGTAGAGTTTGCAATCCGGATTCGACGGGCTAAGAGAGGCCCCACGCACCATGTCAGGCCGACGCATATGGACGACATTCGCTTCAAGATCACGGAAGCCGCCCGCATGGCCGGTGTGTCCGCCTCGACGCTGCGTCTCTGGGAGAGCCAGGGGCTGATCGAGCCTCTGCGATCCGCCACGGGTCAGCGCCTGTTCGACCAGGCGCTGATGGACCGGCTGAAGACCATCGGCTGGCTGCGCACGGAAAAGGGCCTGAACCCGGCCGCCATCCGCGAGGTCCTGAAGGACGAAGGCGAGACGGCCCCGGCGGCAGCAACGGAGGCCGCGCCGGTTGAGGCAGATGCTTCACGCGCCATCGGCCCGAAGATCCGCCACCTCCGCCGCCAGGCCGGGCGCACGCTGCAGAGCGTCGCCGACGAAACCGGCATCGCCCTGTCGCTGCTCTCCTCCTTCGAGCGGATATCGCAAGGCCTGTCCCTGCCGGCGCTCCACGCGCTGGCGGCCTGCTTCGGCACGACGCTGGCAGCGCTCTCCGGCCAGGAAGGCGGAGAGCACCGGCAGTCGCTCGTGCGCGCCGGTCAGTGGAGCGCATGGCCCGCGACCGCCTCCGGCGTCACCATCCAGCCTCTGGCCGAAGGCCGCCACCAGATGGAGTGCCACCGCTTCGTGCTTGCCCCCGGCGCCTCCAGCGAAGGTGCCTACCGGCATGACGGCGAGGAGTTTCTGCATGTCCTTCAAGGGAAGATGCAGATCGTGCTCGATGGCAACCAGTTCTTCGATCTCGCCGTCGGCGACAGCTTCTACTTCGAAAGCACCCGCTTCCACGCCTGGCGCAACCTCCACGAGGCCGAGACCGTGCTGATCTGGATCAACACGCCCGCAACCTTCTGATCAACCGAGCACCTTCACGACGGTACCCTTGCGCGCGAAGGTGAGGAGGCGCCGCATGGCGGGCAGGCTGACGGCGATGCAGCCTTCCGTCGGCGGGTAGCCGGGGCGGATGAGATGGAAGAAGATCGCCGATCCCCCGTTGCGGCGGCGCACGCGCATGTTCCAGTCCATCACCAGACAGACATCGTAGAGCCCGTCGACGCGCATCATCGTCTCGTGCCGGCCGGCAAACGGCGCGGAGACCGGCCGGTTGTAGCACGCGTGATCCGGCGCATCGCACCAGAGCATGTCGCCCCGCGTTCGCTGGAGGGAAAGCCTCGTGGCCGGCGGCACGACCCGGTCGGCCCTGACATAGCCGTCGATCAGCGGCATCGCCGCAATCGGCGTCGCGCCGTCGCCTTCGCGCTTGCGCGCCGTCATGCCGCCACGCCCGATCACTGCCTGTTCCGTCCGGCCGGCAAACGACACCAGCGCCCGGCACCGGTTTCCCGGTGCTGCCCGCACGGTGATCGTGCCGGGGGATGAACGCGTTTCTGGGGGAATCTTCCGCATGAGGCTCACAGGAAAGTGCATGGGTCGTGATGGTGCGGTGCCATCATGCCATGTTAGCAAGGTTCCGTCAGCGAAAGGACGCAAAGCTGTTCCCGGAAAAGCGCTTTTGCCCGACAGACCTCTCGCCGAGGGGAACGCCGGACCTGCCGTCTCCGGCGTGACGCGGGCCTCCCCGGCCTGCTTGGCGCCGGCACCGCACGCCCATTGCGTGTCGCGTGCTTGCCAAGTCCGATGCGAGAGCTAATTTACGTCAGACGCCCAGGAGGAAATCCGTCATGTCATCCCGTACCATTCTGCTCGTCGACGATGATGACGTGTTGCGCCAGACCCTGGTCGAACAGCTCTCGCTCTACGAGGAGTTCGTCATCCTGCAGGAGGCGACGGCCAGCAAGGGCATCCAGGCGGCCCGCACGGCCACGGTCTCCCTGCTGATCATGGATGTCGGCCTGCCGGATATGGACGGCCGCGAGGCCGTGAAGCTGCTGCGCAAGGGCGGCTTCAAGGCGCCGATCATCATGCTCACCGGCCACGATACGGATTCCGATACGATTTTGGGGCTGGAAGCCGGTGCCAACGACTACGTCACCAAGCCGTTCCGCTTCGCCGTTCTGCTCGCCCGCATCCGCGCCCAGCTGCGCCAGCACGAGCAGAGCGAGGACGCCACCTTCACCGTCGGCCCCTACACGTTCAAGCCGAGCCAGAAGCTGCTGACGCTCGAAAACGGCCAGAAGATCCGCCTGACGGAAAAGGAAGCGGCCATCATCCGCTATCTCTACCGCGCCGACCAGAAGGTGGTGACGCGCGACGTGCTCTTGGAGGAAGTCTGGGGCTACAACTCCGGCGTCACCACGCACACGCTGGAAACCCATGTCTATCGTCTCCGCCAGAAAATCGAGCGGGACCCTTCCAATGCCGAGATTTTGGTGACAGAAAATGGCGGCTACAAGATCGTCCCGTAAGCAAGGCTGACGATCGGCCGTCGGCTCGCCGATGGCAACGGATCGGAGAGCCCCTTGGCGCTGAACGACGATATCGCCCTTCTCTCGATCGTGCCGCTGTTTGCGGACATCGATGATGAAAAGCTCCGCCTTGTCGCTTTCGGCGCCGAGCGCCGCCGGCTGGTGCGTGGCCAGCAGCTGTTTCGCGAAGGGGCGCCGGCGGATTGCGCCTATGCGGTCGCCGCCGGACGCCTGGCGCTGACCCGGGCGACAGCCGCCGGCGGCGCCGAGACCATCGCCACTGTCGGCCGCGGCACGCTTCTCTCCGAGCTCGCCATGATCTCGCTGGTGGAACGCAAGTTCACCGCCACGGCCGAGGTCGAGACCGAGGTCATCCGCATCACCCGCCCGCTGTTTCACCGCATGCTGGAAGAATATCCCGACGTCGCCGCCCTCGTCGACACGCGCATCCGCAACAATCTCCACGCCATGATCCGCCGCGTCGGCAATCTCGCCCCGCGCTTCCTCTGACGTCCCTCAGAGGTCGAAGGTCGCGATAACAGGCACATGGTCGGACGGGCGTTCCCATCCGCGCGCTTCCTTGACGATATCGACCTGACGCAGAGCCGTGGCGAGATCGGCGGACGACCAGATGTGGTCGAGGCGGCGGCCGCGGTCTGCCGCTTCCCAGTCCTTGGCGCGGTAGCTCCACCAGGTATAGAGCTTTTCCGGCGAGGGCGTGTGCTGGCGCATCAGGTCCACCCAGGCGCCGCCCGTCATGATCGCGGTCAGGCCTTCCGTCTCCACCGGCGTATGGCTGACGATCTTCAGGAGCTGCTTGTGCGACCAGACGTCGTGTTCGAGCGGCGCCACGTTGAGATCGCCGACGAGAATCGAGGACACGCCGGCCTCGGCGTCGGCATGCAGCAGCTTCATCTCCTCGAGGAAATCGAGCTTGTGGCCGAATTTCGTGTTGATGGTCCGGTCCGGCTCGTCCCCCCCGGCCGGCACATAGAAATTGTGCAGGCGGATGCGCTTGGACCCGTGCGAGAAGACGACCGAGAGATGACGCGCATCGCCGACGCCGCAATAGTCGCGCCGGTCCACCAGCTCCGTCAGCGGCAGCCGCGAGAGCGTGGCGACGCCGTGATAGCCCTTCTGCCCGTGCATCGCCATGTGTCCGTAGCCCAGCGCCTCGAAAGCCTTCACCGGGAAGAGATCGTTCGGGCACTTGGTCTCCTGCAGGCAGAGAATGTCGGGCTGGAACCGCACGAGGAAATCCGACACCAGCGGCATGCGCAGACGAACGGAATTGATGTTCCAGGTTGCGATCGACAATGTCATGATGTGCCTTCCGGAATGCAAAAAAGGTCCCGCGGGGACGGGACCTTCAACCGGCCCCATGCGGGACCTTTAATCCATTTTGCGCACACACGACAAGCGCGACGGCGGAGGCCTACTTGCGGATCTCGTCGTAAGGGATCCGGAAGACGGCATCGTCCATCGGCATGCCGGTCTTCACATTGAAGATCATCACGGACGTATCCTTCTTCTGCGGATCGGTGATCGTCCACTGGCGAAGGTCGTAGGTTTTCGGATCGAACATCATGGTGATGGTGCTGTCGCCGAAGATCGAGCGGTCGCCGAGCACGATGGTGATCAGGTCCGTCTCTTCCTTCACGTCGCGCACCGTCTTGCCCGAGAGATCGATGGAATTGGACAGAAGCAGGTTCAGCGGCGTCTTCGACAGGGGATAGAGATCCCAGGTCTTGAGCTTCTGGTTGCCGATGACGACCGACTTGCCGTCGGCAATGACGCGCATCGGCGACGGCGCCTCGTAGTTGAAACGGATGCGGCCGGGACGGCTGATGAAGAACTTTCCGCCCGTCTGCTCGCCGCGCGGGCCGAACTGGACGAACTCGCCGCTCATCGTCTTCACGGATGCGAAATGATCGGCGATCTTCTGCGCCGTGGCGGTCGATTGCGCCGCGGCCGGGTCGAGCGGCAGCCCGAGGGTCGCCAGCACGCCGAAAACCGCCACGCCTGCCACGAAGCTGCGCCGCGACAGGAGCGACCGATCCGTCTGTCCCGTCCTGTCGGTCGTTCGTGTCTCTGTCATGGGAAACTCCTGTTCAATCTCTGCGTGATGTGGCGCGCAACTGCGGCACCTTCAAGACCTCATCGGGCAAGACCTCAACGGGGAAGACCTCATCGGGGAAGACCGCAGAAGGCACGACCGCGCAGGACAAGACCGCGCGTCCCGATCGGACGGACCACAGAACGCCTTCAGCGTCCGCTGATCTCGTCTTCCGTCGGCACGAGGATTTCGCGCTTGCCGGCATGGTTGGCCGCGCCGATGATGCCTTCCTTCTCCATGCGCTCGATCAGCGAGGCGGCCCGGTTGTAGCCGATGCCGAGTCGGCGCTGGACATAAGAGGTCGAGGCCTTGCCGTCGCGCAGCACGATCGCCACGGCCTGGTCGTAGGGGTCGTCGGACTCCGACAGGTTGCCGGTGCCGGCCGGCCCGCCGCCATTGCCGCCCTCGCCGTCGTCTTCGCCGTCGTCCTCGGTGATCGCATCGAGATAGTCCGGCGCCCCTTGCGTCTTCAGGTAGGAGACGATCTGCTCGACCTCGTTGTCCGACACGAAGGGTCCGTGGACGCGCTGGATGCGCCCGCCGCCGGCCATGTAGAGCATGTCGCCCTGACCCAGCAGCTGCTCTGCGCCCTGCTCGCCCAGAATGGTGCGACTGTCGATCTTCGACGTCACCTGGAAGGAGATGCGGGTGGGGAAGTTCGCCTTGATCGTACCGGTGATGACGTCGACGGACGGACGCTGCGTCGCCATGATGACATGGATGCCGGCGGCACGGGCCATCTGGGCGAGCCGCTGCACGGCACCCTCGATGTCCTTGCCGGCCACCATCATCAGGTCGGCCATTTCGTCGATGATCACGACGATATAGGGCATCGGCTGCAGGTCGAACTCCTCCGTCTCGTAGGTCGCCTCGCCGGTCTGGCGGTCGAACCCGGTCTGCACCGTGCGGCTGATCGCCTCGCCCTTCTCCAGCGCCTGCTCGACGCGGGAGTTGAAGCCGTCGATATTGCGCACGCCGATCTTCGACATCTTCTTGTAGCGCTCTTCCATCTCGCGCACCGTCCACTTCAGCGCCACGACGGCCTTCTTCGGATCGGTCACCACGGGCGAGAGCAGATGCGGGATACCGTCATAGACGGAGAGTTCGAGCATCTTCGGATCGATCATGATCAGCCGGCACTGGTCCGGCGTCATGCGGTAGAGAATGGACAGGATCATCGTGTTGATCGCGACCGACTTGCCCGAGCCGGTGGTGCCGGCCACGAGCAGATGCGGCATCTTGGCGATATCGGTGATGACGGGTTCGCCGCCGATCGTCTTGCCGAGCGCCATGGCGAGCTTCGCCTTGCTGCCTTCGAAATCCCGGGAGCCGATCAGTTCGCGCAGATAGACCGTCTCGCGGCGCTGGTTCGGCAGTTCGATGCCGATCGCATTGCGGCCGGGCACGACGGCGACGCGGGCGGCGATCGCGCTCATCGAGCGGGCGATATCGTCGGCAAGGCCGATGACGCGGGAGGACTTGATGCCCGGTGCCGGTTCCAGTTCGTAGAGCGTGACGACGGGGCCGGGACGGACATGGATGATCTCGCCCTTGACGCCGAAGTCCTCGAGCACGCCTTCCAGCATGCGGGCATTCTGCTCCAGCGCATCCGCCGAGAGCGTCGCGTCGCGCACGACGTTCTTCGGTTCGCTGAGGAACGCGAGCGGCGGCAGGGTAAAGGTGCCGTCGCCATGGGCCTGCCGCTCGAAGGCGGCTTCCGGAGCGCGCGGTCGCGGCTGTGCGGCAACGACGCGGCCGGCGACGGGCGCGCGACGGGCGGCCGGAGCGATCGGCATGTCGTCATCGCCGGAAAGAAGACCCGACGGCAGCATGTCGTCCGCATCGTCCGCGTCATCCGCATCGTCCATGTCGAAGCCCGGATCGCGGCGCGGTGTGGCCGGACCGTCGAGGGACGGCTCGACGCGCACGGCGGACTTGCGCCGCACCGGCTCGTTCAGCGTGCCGAACTCGTCGTCGTTGAAATCGTAAGGCTCGTCGAAATCGCGGTCGGGTGCCGGCTTGCGGCGGGCGAGACCGAAGAGGCGGCGGAACCGGGCCTGCGTCGTGTAGCGCATATGCGTGAACGCGCCGGCGAGGAACATGACGAACCCGCCGCCCGCCTCGTCGTCCTCGATCTCCTCGCGCACGGTCTTCGCCTTGCTCGGCGTCACGACCGGCGCCTCCTCCTCGTCGGGATCGGCAACGCCGAAAAGACCGGCGGCATAGACGAGGAAGACGGTCGCGGGAATGGCGATGATCGCGCCGAGCACGGTGGCGAAATTGCCGGTCGGATACTCCCCGGTGATCAGCGCCGGCAGGCGCAGGATCATGTCGCCGAAGACGCCGCCCAGCCCGTTGGGCAGAGGCCAGGTGACCGGTGCCGGCACGCAGGAGAGCGCCGCTGCGGCGAGAACCGAGCCGACGAACCAGGAGACGCCGCGCTTGATGACCTTGTCGAACGGCTTGTTGCCGATGAGGACCAAAGCCCAGGCCAGCACGGGCAGCAGCGCCACGACGCTGCCGATCCCGAAGAACTGCATCATCCCGTCGGCAAAGGCCGCGCCGCCCGTGCCGAGAATATTGGTCGGCGGGTTGGCCGTGGCATAGGAGAAGCTCGGGTCTGCCACGTTCCAGGTGGACAGGGCGGCAACCGCCGCCATCAGCAGCGCGAACAGCGCGTAGCCGGCCAGCGCCACCGACTGGCGCCACACGAAGGCCGACAGCACGAACCTGTCGGACCGGGTGTCGAATGCCGCCTGATTGCTTCTCGCCATGGAAAAATCTGCCTGTCCTGATCGCCGAAGCGCCCCGATCGTCAGAAACGCCCCGATCGTCTGAAAGAAAAGGCGCCCCAGCCCGCAGGGTAGGCAGAGAGAGTTAAAGGTCCATTAACCATGCCCGCCTGGATGGCATGGGCCGGCAAAAATCGACGTGTGACCCGTCCTGACGCTACAGGACCGCCTGATCGCCGATGCCGAGCGCCCGCTGTGCGTCGCGCACCCGCTCCGGCGCATCCGCCAGCTTGTAGCCGGCCTCCAGCAGCCGTGTCGTGTGGATCTTGTTGTAGATGAAGGCCCAGATGATGCCGACGATGAACCAGCCGAGACCGACGCCGATGAAGCCGGCGATCATGCCCACGACGATCATGCCGAGGCCGAGCCCCACATCCCCCCGCAGCAGCGCCGGAATGCCGCCGAAGAAGAGACTGGTCCAGCTGAAGCCGTAATAACCGATCTTCGTCATGCCGGTGCCGGGATGTTGCAGGCGGATCGCAGTGGCCATGATGGTCTCCAATGAGGGAAACCGAAAGTTGAAAATTTTTTCGCGCGGAGTCAATCGGCAACCTGCAGGACGCCTGAAAAATCATAGGCGCCGAACGGCCGGCAGACGACACAGACCGGGAGAGACAGGCCGGGAACAGGCGCGCTTGAACGCAAAAACCCGGCAGGTGACTGCCGGGCTTGACGATCGTGCGCCCGCGGGCGCGGGGGAAACCGGCTTTCGGCCGGTCTCCTGCAAAGCGCTTACGAGTGGTAGGCCGCTTCGCCGTGGCTTGCGAGGTCGAGACCTTCGCGCTCGGCTTCGACCGGGACACGCAGGCCGACGATGACGTCGACGAGCTTGTAGAGGATCGCCGAACCGATGCCGCACCAGATGATGGTGATGCCGACGGCCTTGATCTGCGTGAAGACCTGCGCGCCCATCGTGACGCCTTCGGCATAGCCAATGCCGCCCAGCGAGGCGCTGGCGAAGACGCCCGTTGCGATGGCGCCGAAGATGCCGCCGACGCAGTGGACGCCGAAGACGTCAGCCGTGTCGTCGTAGCCGAACTTGTTCTTCACGACCGAGACGAAGAAGTAGCAGAGCGGCGAGACGATGAGGCCGAGAACGATCGCGCCCATGGGGCCGACGATGCCGGCAGCCGGGGTGACGGCGACGAGGCCGGCAACCATGCCCGAAGCGCCGCCGAGCATGGAGGCCTTGCCGCGGGTGAAGGTTTCCACGATCGACCAGGAGACGATGGCAGCGGCCGTCGCGACGAAGGTGTTGACCGTTGCGAGCATCGCGCCGCCGGAGGCTTCGAGGTTGGAACCGGCGTTGAAGCCGAACCAGCCGACCCAGAGCATGGAGGCACCGACCATCGTCAGCGTCATCGAATGCGGGGCCATCATGTCCTTGCCGAAGCCGGTGCGCTTGCCGACCATCAGGGCGCCGAGGAGACCGGCGATACCGGCATTGATGTGAACGACCGTGCCGCCTGCGAAGTCAAGCGCGCCCATCTTGAAGAGGAGGCCGTTGGCATCCCAGACCATGTGCGCGACCGGGAAGTACACGAACGTGACCCAGAGGGCGCAGAACAGGACGGAGGCCGAGAACTTGATGCGTTCGGCGAAGGCGCCGACGATGAGGGCAGGCGTGATCGCCGCGAACGTCATCTGGAAGACGACGAAGATGTATTCGGGAATGACGACGCCGGCGGAGAAGGTTGCCGCCGTGGAATCCTTGGTCACGCCGGACAGGAACATCTTGGCGGTACCGCCCCAGTAGGCGCTCTCGGATCCGCCGAAGGCGAAGGAGTAGCCGTAGGTGACCCAGATCAGCATGACGGTGGCGCCGATGACGGTGCACTGCATGAGAACCGACAGCATGTTCTTGGTGCGCACCAGGCCGCCGTAGAACAGGGCGAGGCCGGGGATGAGCATGAAGAGAACCAGAATGGTCGAGACGAACATGAAGGCGGTGTCGCCCTTGTCCGGAACCGGCAGGGCGGCTGCCGTTTCGGCAACGGCCGGCGCCGCGGTGTCCTGGGCAAATGCGACAACCGGCGCCAGGAAGGCGGCCGTTGCGGCGCCGAAGCGTCCGAGGGTTGTCGAGAATGTGTGAGATGTCATGTGAAGAAAGCTCCCTCTAACAGCCGTGGCTTACAGCGCTTCTGAATCGGTTTCGCCGGTACGAATGCGCACCGCATGGTCAATGGAGTAGACGAAGATCTTGCCGTCGCCGATCTGGCCGGTCTTGGCGGAAGACGCGATCGCTTCGACGGCCTTGTCCACGATCTCGGAGGCGACGGCGATTTCGATCTTGAGCTTCGGCAGGAAGCTGACGGCATATTCGGTGCCGCGGTAAATTTCGGTATGCCCCTTCTGGCGGCCGTAGCCCTTCACTTCCGTAACGGTCAGGCCCTGGATTCCGACGGCGGTGAGCGCTTCACGAACCTCATCGAGCTTGAACGGCTTGATAATGGCCATCACAATTTTCATCTGGTTTCCCATCCTTGTTCATCTGCGGCTCACGTGCCGTCTTTGCATGCCGATGAGCCTTGTTTCCCCAACGACCGCTCAGTTCTATTCAAGGCGCGTGCCAGTTCCGCGTCAGGGCGAAAAATAGATGAAAAGACACGAAATCACCGCATTCGCCGAAGGGTCATCAGCGAAACGTTAAATATTGGCCAGATTTTCAGGCTAAAAATTGTGCAAATTTAAAAATTTGCCGAAGACTTAGTCATTTGCCTTTTTCCGAATCAGTCCTTCCTGAGCGACGGAGGCGATCAGGTTTCCGGCGCGATCGAACAGGCTGCCGCGGTTCATGCCGCGCGCGCCGCTCGTGCTGGGGCTGTCCTGCGTATAGAGCAGCCAGTCGTCGAGCTTCGCCGGGCGATGGAACCACATGGCGTGGTCGAGGCTCGCCACCTGCATGCTGCGGTCGAAGATCGAGGTGCCATGGGCGCGCAGCGAGGTGTCGAGCAGCGTCATGTCGGAGAGATAGGCAAGCACCGCCGCCTGCAGCGGCCGGTCGTCCGGCACCGCGCCCGTCGCCTTGACCCAGACGTGCTGGACCGGCTCCTGCTGCTCGCGCGAGAAGTAGTGCGTCAGCGACACGGGGCGGATCTCGATCGGCCGCGGCTGCTCCCAGTAGCGCCGGATCGCCTCCGGCGCGTTCGCCACGAACATCGCCTTCATCTCCGCTTCGCCCATCAGCTCTTCCGGCTGCGGCACCGCCAGCGGTGCCACCTGGTGTTCCAGCCCCTCTTCCTCCACCTGGAAGGAGGCCGACAGCGCGAAGATCGCCGCGCCGTGCTGGATCGCCACCACGCGCCGCGTGGTGAAGCTGCCGCCGTCGCGGATCCGGTCGACCTCGTAGATGATCGGCACGGTGGGATCGCCCGGCCGCATGAAATAGGCGTGGAGCGAATGCACGAGACGGTCCGCGGTCACCGTGCGCTGCGCGGCCACCAGCGCCTGCCCGATCACCTGCCCGCCGAACACCCGCTGCCAGCCGACCTGCGGCGACACGCCGCGGAAGAGGTTTTCCTCCAGCGTCTCCAGATCGAGCGTCTGGAGGAGCACGTCCATGGCGGTCGCGGCGATGGCGGTTTCGGACGGGGCATCATTGGACATTGCGCGGTCTCCGGCGGTAGGAAGCATGACGTCGATGATCTATATAGCGCTGAAGCACAAGAGCGAAGGACGGGACGGATGATCGATCTATTGGTGGCAGGCGGCGGATATGTCGGGCTCTCGCTGGCGGTCGCGGTCAAGACGGCGGCGCCGCATCTGTCCGTCACGCTGATCGACGGCGCGCCGGAGGGCGCCTGGCGCGGCGACGAGCGGGCCTCCGCGATCGCCGCCGCCGCGTCCGCCATGCTCGACGTGATGGGCATCTGGCAGACGATCGCGCCGGAGGCCGAGCCGATCCGCCGCATGGTCATCACCGATTCCAAAACCGCCGATCCCGTTCGCCCCGTCTTCCTCACCTTCGAGGGCGACGCGGATGCGGAGCGTCCCTTCGCGCACATGGTTCCGAACGTCGCGCTCGTCGGCGCGCTGCGCGACAAGGCGGCAAGCCTCGGCATCGACATCCGCGCCTCCACGACCGCGCGCGGCTTTACCGCCGACGATCACGCCGTTCGGCTGAAGCTGGCCGATGGCGGCGAGATCGAGGCCCGCCTTCTGGTCGCCTGCGATGGCGTGCGTTCCAGGCTGCGCGATGCGGCCGGCATCAAAACGGTGAATTTCGACTATGCCCAGTCCGGCATCGTCACCACGGTCGAGCACGAGCGCCCGCATGACGGCACGGCCGAGGAGCACTTTCTCCCGGCCGGTCCCTTCGCCACGCTCCCCCTGAAAGGCAATCGCTCGTCGCTCGTCTGGACGGAGCGGACGGAGGACGCAAACCGCCTTATCGAAAGCGACGACCTCGTGTTCGAGGCCGAGCTCGAACGCCGCTTCGGCCACAAGCTCGGCACGCTGAAGGTGGTCGGCGGCCGCCGCGCCTTCCCGCTCGGGCTGACGCTCGCGCGCGCCTTCGTCGCCAACCGCTTCGCGCTCGCCGGCGATTCGGCCCATGGCATCCACCCCATCTCCGGGCAGGGCCTCAATCTCGGCTTCAAGGATGTGGCGGCTCTGGCTGAAACCATCGTGGATGCCGATCGCCTCGGCCTCGACATCGGCTCGCTCGCCGTCCTCGAGCGCTACCAGACCTGGCGCCGTTTCGATACGGTGCGCATGGGCGTGACGACGGACGTGCTGAACCGGCTGTTTTCCAACGACATCATGCCGGTGCGCGTGCTGCGCGATGTCGGGCTCGGCCTCGTGGATCGCCTGACCCCGCTCAAAGCCTTCTTCATCCGCCAGGCGGGCACGGCCGCCGGCAGCGATCCGAAGCTGCTCACGGGCAAGGCGATCTGAACGACCGGCCGGCATGTCGTGCCGACAAGACCGGGACCGTCAGTCCTCGATCTTGCGGGCCTCGGAAATCAGCATGATGGGAATGCCGTCGCGGATGGGATAGGCGAGCCGTGCCTTTTCCGACACGAGTTCGTTTTCCGCCGCGCGGTAGCTCAGCCGCCCCTTGGTGAGCGGGCAGACGAGAAGCTCGAGCAGCTTCGGATCGACGCGGCGGGTCCTCTCGTCCATCGGAAAACCTACTGCAGCATGGTTTCGATGTCGCCGAAGGTCTTGGCCAGCACGATCTCGGTGATCGCGATCAGCGTATCGGCGCGCGTCTTCAGGTCCGGCGCCTCCAGCAGCGCCTGCTTTTCGGCCGGGCCGTAGGGCAGCATCATGGCCATGGAGTTGACCAGCGTCGTGTTGCCGGCGCGCTCCACGCTCTCCCAGTCGGCTTCCAGCTTGTTGGTGTCGAGATAGGCCTTGAAGGCGGCGAGCAGCGCCTCGCGGTCCACCTGCGCCTCGTCTTCGGATTCCGAGAGATCGCCGGCAAAGGGCGTGATCTTGAAGGTGCGATACCCCTTGACCGGGTGCATCTCGTCGAACAGGCGGAAGCGGCAGATGCCGGTCAGCGAGGTGATGTAGCGCCCGTCCTCCATCTCGGCAAACGACGTGATGCGGCCGACGCAGCCGACCTGACACAGCGCCTGGCTGTCCTCGCGATGGTCGGTCAGCGAGGGCTGGACCATGCCGATCAGGCGGTTGCCGCAGAGCGCATCGTCGAACATGGCGAGGTAGCGCGGCTCGAAGATGTTGAGCGGCAGCTGCGAGCCCGGCAGCAACAGAACGCCGGTCAGCGGAAACACCGGAATGACGTCCGGAATATCCTTCGGCTTCAGGTAACGTGCATTTCCGACCTGCATCTCAGGCAAACTCCGCCGTATCTCGGGCAACGGACCGATCATCGGCCCGTCCGCCTCGCATTATGGGATGACATGGTGCGCTCGGCCGAAATCTCAAGCGGGAATCATGGCGATGGGGATGCGGCATGTCGAACCGGAGGAAACGGCTCCGGCGCGAAAAAGTTCACGCGAACAAAATGGCCGACATCTTGCGGCGCGCAGACAGCGTCGCCGGATCGGCAGGTCCCCAGACCTCGAAGAAGGCGACCAGCGCCCGGCGGGCGCCATCGTCCTCGAACGTGCGGTCGCGCCGCATGATCGTCAATAGGTGATCGGCCGCCGCCTGGCGGTCGCCCTCCACATTGCGGATCTTGGCAAGGTTCAGCCGGGCGGCATGGTCGTCGGGATCAGCGAGAAGCGCGGCTTCGAGCGCCTTGGGATCGCCCAGCTTGCGCGCTTCGTCGATCTGGTCAAGCCGCTTGAGCAGGGCGGAGACCTGCGGTTCGGCCTTCTGCTCGTCGGAAAGCTCCGACAGGATCTCGCGCGCCTGATCGAGCGCGTCCGATGCAATCATCACCTCGGCCAGCCCGGCGCGGGCCGGCAGGCTTTCCGGCTCGACCTGAAGCACGGAGGCGAAGATGCCGCCGGCATTCTGCAGGTCGCCGGCGTCGAGCAGCTGCTTCGCTTCGGCAAGCGCCGCTTCGATCTCGGCTGCCTGATCGTCGATCATGGGACCTGCGATCTTCTCGATAAAGGCCCGGATCTGGCTTTCCGGCACGGCACCCATGAACCCGTCCGCCGGACGACCGCCGACAAAGGCGACCACGGCGGGAATGGACTGGATGCCGAGCTGACCGGCGATCGAGGGATGATCGTCGATGTTCATCTTCACGAGCTTCACACGCCCGCCCGCCTCCGTCACCACCTTCTCGATGATCGGCGTCAGCTGCTTGCAGGGGCCGCACCAGGGCGCCCAGAAATCGACCAGCACCGGCAGGTCGCGCGAGGCTTCCAGCACGTCGCGGGCAAAGGTGGCCGTGGTCGTGTCGGAGATCAGTGCGCCGCTTGCCGCAGGCGCCGCAGCGGCCGGGGTGGGCGAAAGCGCCGCCGGCGCGCCGCCATAGGTGGCCGTCGCGCTCATCTGGCTGCCGTAGGAACCGGAATAGGGATTGTTGCCGCTCATCGAATGCTCCTTGCGGGGACCATGCGCAGCCCCGATCCTCGTCTTTACCGGATGCGCTCCGGTCGTCGCCCTCAAAGATCGTATGTCAGGCCGTGACTTTCAAGACAAGCGGCACATGCCCGGTCGCCTCGGCAAAGCGGATCAGGTCCTTGGATGCGAGCGATGTCGTGGCGTCGTTCGAGAGCGGATGGCAGTTGACGATTTCCTCGCGCATCAGGTCGGCATCCAGCACCAGCGTCACCGCCTGGCCATGATCGTTGATGACGCCGAGCGCGGTCACGGCACCGGGAATGACGCCCAGATATTCCATCAGCTTCTCCGGCTTGCCGAAGGAAACCTTGCTCGCCGCTCCGATCAGCGTGTGCACCGTCTTCAGATCGACCGTCGCATGCTCCTCCACCGTCAGCAGGAAGTAATTGTCCTTCTTGTCCTTCACGAACAGGTTCTTCGTATGCCCGCCGGGGATCTCGTCGCGCAGCGACACCGATTCGGCCACGGTGAACACCGGCGCATGCCGCGTCGTCCGGTGGGCGATCCCGAGATCGTCGAGAAAGCGGAAAAGATCCTCTGCCGTCTTCGGCTGTACGTCCGTCATGTCTTGGGCTCCCGTCTCTGCGTCCGACCTAGGTACGAAGCACGAGCCTGCGACGCAATCGCAGAGACGACAGCAACCGTCCCCAAAGCGCGGCGCAACCGGTCATCGGGATCATCGGCACGCGACACCGCCGGCCCGACCCCTTGCACCGGCCAAAAAATCGAACAACAAAGATAAGTTAATTCAATGGTTTAAAAGAAATTTCCGCAAATTTTCTCCACGCCCGTCATTTCCCTGTTGCATTTCCAAATCGGCTGAGCGATATAGCGCCCGTCGCCAACGAAAACGGCGACGCCACGGTCCACCGACTACCCCCGGACCTTGGTTGATGAGCGGGTGTAGCTCAGGGGTAGAGCACAACCTTGCCAAGGTTGGGGTCGAGCGTTCGAATCGCTTCACCCGCTCCATTCTTTCCTAATAAAGACATTCTTAAAAGTTGACGGCTGTCAACTCCCTTCGGGTGCCGTGACGCACGGTCCTTGTTTCGTGCTGATTGAGCACGTCGCATGCCGGACATCGCCGCTCTCCGACAGCGCCCGCCTCTTGCCCAGACGTCGCTGCAGCGACCATCCCCGACGCCGGTCCGGTTCGGGGATGATGCATGGCGTGCGCCGCAGTGCGCCCGGATGGACGCACTGCGGACAGCTCAGTTCTTCGAGAAGATGTAATCCGTCTCCTGGCGCAGCGTTTCGCCGGGGCGCAGGATGGCGTTCGGGAAAGCCTCGTGGTTGACGGCGTCGGGCCAGATCTGGGTTTCCAGGCAGAAGCCGGCAAACGGCCCATAGGTGCGGCCTTCGAGACCCGGCACCGCCGTCTTCAGCTTGAAGCCGGAATAGAACTGGACGCCGGGCTCCGTCGTGCGCACTTCGAGCGCGACGCCCGAATCGATGCTGCGGACGAGGGCCGCGGAGCGCTTGGGGCCGCGCTCAGGCGACAGGCAGAAATTATGGTCGTAGAGCACCTTCTCCCCCTCGGTCTGCCGGCGCATGGACGACATCTCCCGCAGATCAAAGACCGTACCCTCGACCGGGGCGATCTCGCCGGTCGGAACCTGATTATCGTCCGTCGGCAGGTAGTGGTCGGCGGCGATCATGATGTCGTGGCCGAGTGTGTCGGCACGACCGTCGAGGTTGAAATAGGTGTGCTGGCAGAGATTGGCGATCGTCGGCGTGTCCGTCGTCGCCGTGTAGGTGACGCTCAGGCAGCCATGGCCGGACAGCCGGTAGGTCGCATTGATCTCGCAGGTGCCGGGATAGCCGGCACGGCCTGCGGGATCGACGATCTTCAGCGAAACCGAATCCTCGGTGACGTCGACAATGGTCCAGAGGCGCTTGCCAATGCCGTCGCTGCCGCCATGCAGATGCGTCACGCCCTTCTCGTTCAGCTCCAGCTGGAAGTCTTCGCCGTCGATCGTGAAGCGGCCGTGCCCGATGCGGTTGGCCGAACGGCCGGGCGTCGCGCCGAAATAGGAGGAGTAGGCCGGATAATCGTCGAAGGCCTCGAAGCCGAGCACCAGCGGCGGGGCATGCCCCTCGAGCCGCAGGTCCTGAATGACGGCGCCCCAGGAGATGACGTTCGCCGTCAGCCCGCCCCCGCGGATCGTCACGCGGTGCACGGGCTCGCCCGTCTTCAGATGGCCGAAAATCTCCATGGCAGTGTTGCTGGTCAAGATATGGTCCTCGCTCTTGTCCGGTCGCGATGCCCCAGGCACCGCCGACCGCGTCGTCTCCCCGCGTCGATCGCGGAATCTTCCGTACGCGCCTGACGGCGCGCGAAACCTGTCAGCGGCCCCGGCCGATCTCCGCCAGTTCATAGGGCGTCGTCTGGTAGATATCGTTGATCCAGTTGCCGAACAGCAGATGCGCATGGCTGCGCCAGCGGTTCTGCGGCGGCAGGTCCGGATCGTTGTGGGGGAAATAATTATACGGCATCTTGATCGGCACGCCGGCATTCACATCGCGGAAATACTCGTCCGACAGCGACGTCGAATCATATTCCACATGATTGAACACATAGAGACGATTGCCGGCCTTTTCGTGCACGAAGCAGACGCCCATTTCGTCGGATTCCATCAGGATCTCGAGCCCCGGCACCCTCTCGATATCCTCGCGCCGCACCTCGGTCCAGCGGGAGACGGGGATCTGGAAATCGTCGGAGAAGCCGCTGAGATAGACGGAAGACGGATTGAGATTGTGGTGCGTATAGACGCCGAAGGCCTTTTCCCGCAGCGCATGCTTCGGCACGCCATGGAAATGGTAGATCGCCGCCATCGCGCCCCAGCAGATGTTGAGCGTCGAATGGACATGCGTGTGCGTCCACTCAAAGATCTGCTGCATCTCCTCCCAGTAGGTCACCTCCTCGAAGGGCAGCGTCTCCACCGGCGCACCGGTGATGATCAGCCCGTCGAAATGCCGCTCGCGCACATCCTCGAACGTCTCGTAGAAAGCGAGCAGGTGATCCTCGGACGTGTTCTTCGCCTTGTGGCTGCCGAGCCGGATCAGCGTGAACTCCACCTGCAGCGGCGAGGCGCCGACGAGGCGCGCCATCTGCACCTCGGTCTTGATCTTGTTCGGCATGAGGTTGAGAAGCCCGATCTGCAGCGGCCGGATATCCTGGCGGATGGCGGCCGTTTCGGTCATCACCCGCACGCCCTCGGAGACGAGGGTTTCGAAGGCGGGCAGCGTATCGGGTATCTTGATGGGCATCGGCTTCACTCGGAATAACGACACCGGCCGAAATGGAGGGGAGCGGGCGAAACATCGTCCCACGGCCCTTTAGCGACTTGTTTAACGTGGCTGCAAGCCGGCCGGCCAAATCACCACGGCGTCCGTCATAGACCCGATGCCTTCGCGAATCAAGGATGACGCGAAACGGGCCGCCGCGGGGTCGTCAGCCCTCCAGCTCCTCGCGCAGCATTTCCAGCTCCAGCCACTCGCCCTCCATCGTCTCGATGGAGGCGCGCAGCTTTTCAAGCTCGGCGGCAAGGGCTGCGAACCGGGCCGGATTCTTGGTAAAGAGCTTCGGATCGGCCATCTCGGCCTCGCGCTTCGCGATCTCGCCTTGCGCCTTCTCCATCTCCTTCGGCAGGGTCTCCAGCGCAAACTTCTGCTTGAAGGAGAGCTTTCCCTTGGCCGCTTTTCCGCTGCCGCTACCGGCACCGGCTGTCGAAGCGGAACCGCTCTGGCGGGCCTTCTCCGCCTTCTCGGCGCGCTTGCGTTCGTCGGCCGCGCCCTTGCGCTGCACCATCATGTCGGAATAGCCGCCGGCATATTCGATCCAGCGACCGTCCGGGGCCTCCGGGTCGGCCGGCGCGATGGTGGAGGTCACCGTGCGGTCGAGGAAGTCGCGGTCGTGGCTGACGAGGATGACGGTGCCGGCAAAGCCCGCGACGATCTCCTGCAGGAGATCGAGCGTCTCGATGTCGAGGTCGTTCGTCGGTTCGTCGAGGATGAGCAGGTTCGTCGGGCGCGACAGAATGCGCGCCAGCATCAGCCGGGCCCGCTCGCCGCCGGAGAGGTTCTTGATCGGCGTGCGCGCCTGCTCGGGCTGAAACAGGAACTCCTTCATATAGCCGGTCACATGCCGCTGCTCGCCATTGACCAGCAGCGTCTCGCCGCGTCCGTCGGTGAGGTAGTTGGCCAGCGTATCCTCGAGGTTCAGGTCCTCGCGCTTCTGGTCGAGCGTGGCGATCTCCAGATTGGTGCCGAGCTTCACCTTGCCCTCGTCGGGCGTCAGCTGACCGGTCAGCATCTTCAGAAGCGTCGTCTTGCCGGCGCCGTTCGGGCCGACGAGACCGATGCAGTCGCCGCGGTGCACCCGGATGGAGAAGGGCGCGACGATGGTGCGCGGACCATAGGCCTTGGTGATCTTCTCCGCCTCGATCACCAGCTTGCCGGATTCCTGCGCGTCGGACACGCTGGCCTGCACGGAACCCTGTGGCCCCTTGTGGCCACGATAGTTGGAGCGCAGATCCTGCAGCGCGCCGAGGCGGCGCATGTTGCGCTTGCGCCGGGCCGTCACGCCGTAGCGCAGCCAGTGCTCTTCCCGCTCGATCTGCTTGCCGAGCTTGTGCTGCTCCAGCTCTTCCTGCTCCAGCACCTGGTCGCGCCAGGCTTCGAACTGGCCGAAGCCACGGTCGAGCCGGCGCGAGGTGCCGCGGTCGAGCCAGACGGTGGCGGTCGAGACCTTTTCCAGAAAGCGACGGTCGTGCGAGATGAGGATGAGCGCGCTGCGGGTCTTCTGCAGCTCGCCTTCCAGCCATTCGATGGTCGGCAGGTCGAGGTGGTTGGTCGGCTCGTCGAGCATCAGGATGTCGGGCTCGGGCGCCAGCACCCGGGCAAGGGCCGCGCGCCGCGCCTCGCCGCCGGAGAGATCGTTCGGGTTCTCCTCGCCGCTCAAGCCGAGATGCGAGAGAAGATAGGTGACGCGATAGGGGTCGTCGCCCGGTCCGAGCCCCGCTTCGGCATAGGCCTGCACGGTGGTGTAGGCCCCGAAATCCGGCGCCTGTTCCAGGTAGCGCACGGTGGACGAGGGATGCCGGAACACTTCGCCCGACTGCGGCTCGATCAGCCCGGCGGCGATCTTCAGCAGCGTCGATTTGCCCGAGCCGTTGCGGCCGACGAGGCAGATCCGGTCGCCCGGCTCCACCTGCAGCGCCGCGCCGTTCAGGAGCGGCGTGCCGCCGAATGTCAGCACGATATCGTCGAGTTTCAGAATGGGCGGCGCCATGGTCAGGCTCCTGTCATGTCGAGGGGGCGGGCGAGAAGCATCGCGCGGCCCGTGCCGAGCGTCAGCTGCACGGGTCCTTCCGCCACGTTGGAAAGGGTGCGCGACGACCCGAAGGGCACCGCGAAACGGTCGAGCGCATAGCGCGCGCCGGCAATGGAAAGATCGGTCAGCGCATCGAGACCGAGCACGGAGAAGAGACAGCCTTTCGGCAGGTGGACCTCGGTGATGCCAGGCAGCAGCGGCACCGCCTCCTCCTCGCCCGAGGTCAGGAGCACGTCGAGCCCGGTTTCGGCAAGGTGCAGCCCGTGCAGCAGATGCTGGAAGGCGTGGTCGCTGCGCTCGCCGCCGAGCGCGCCGGCCAGGATCAGCCGCCGCGCGCCGCGCATCCGCGCCGCCGCCACGGCAATCTCGCCATCAGTTTCGTTCTTGGCGGGCGGATAGGGCTCGCGCGGAACGTCCGGCCAGGCCGCGATCAGCGCGTCGGGCGTCGAGTCGAAATCGCCGACCCAGAGCTCCGGCGTCAGCCCGATGGCCCCCGCATGCCGCATGCCACCATCGGCCGCGATGACGCGCGTTCCGGCCAGTTGCGCGGCCAGCCGGTCGGTCATCGTCAGCGGCCCGCCGAGCAGGATGGTGAATGCGGTTGCGGTCATCGCGCTGCCATAGCGCGAAGCCGGCCCGGAGGCAAAGGTCAAAGGGCGCAAAAGCCCCAAAGATGCGGGAGGGGACAGGCGCTCGCGCACCGAGGCATCCTGCAACCTTGGATCTTGCCAAGGGGCGGGACCGCGTCTAGATCTTGGCATGCTCTAACGGGGTGCCCTTCCAACGCGACGATCCTTCGTCGCGGGAAGATGGGCTGAGAGGCTGAAACGCCAACCCGCGGAACCTGATCCGGCTAGCACCGGCGGAGGGATTAGACGGCTCGCAAGCGCTACTCCCCTTGAAACCTGTATCCTGAAGGAGGCGCGCATGCGCGGCACATGGCTTTTCACCACCACGACCACCTTGCTTCTCGCCGGGGGCATGATGCTCCCTCTCGCGGGCGCCCAACCCGCCGATGCGGCCGAGAAGAAGACGCTCACCGTCTACACCTATGAGAGCTTCACCAGCGAATGGGGCCCCGGCCCGAAGATCGCCGAGAGCTTCGAGAAGACCTGCGACTGCACGCTCACCTATGTCAGCGTCGCCGATGGCGTGGAGCTGCTGACGCGGCTGAAGCTCGAAGGACCCGCCTCCAAGGCGGATGTCGTCGTCGGCCTCGACACCAACCTCGTCGCCGAGGCCAAGGCCACCGGCTTCTTCGCCCCGCACGGCCTCGACACCTCGGCGCTCACCGTTCCCGGCGGCTTTTCGGATGACAGCTTCGTGCCCTATGACTACGGCCACTTCGCCTTCGTCTACGACACGCAGACGCTGAAAAACCCGCCGAAAAGCCTCAAGGAACTGGTCGAGGGCGGGGGGAAGGACAAGATCGTCATCGAGGATCCCCGCACATCGACGCCGGGTCTCGGCCTGCTTCTATGGGTAAAGTCCGTCTATGGCGACCAGTCCAGCGAAGCCTGGAGCAAGCTGAAGGATCGCATTCTCACCGTCACGCCCGGCTGGTCGGAAGCCTATGGCCTCTTCACCAAGGGCGAAGCGCCCATGGTTCTGTCCTACACAACCTCGCCCGCCTATCACATGGTGTCCGAAAACAGCGATCGCTATCAGGCGGCGGAATTCGCCGAGGGGCACTATATCCAGATCGAGGTGGCCGGCATGACGCAGGCCGCGCGCGACCCCGATCTCGCCAAGGCCTTCCTCGCCTTCCTCGACGGCCCGCAGGCGCAGGCCATCCTGCCCACCACCAACTGGATGATGCCGGTGGCACCGCCCAGCGAGCCGCTGCCGGAGGCTTTCGGAAAGCTGGTCCAGCCGAAGACGACCTTCCTGATGAGCCCGGAGGATGTGGCCGCGAACCGCAAGGCCTGGATCGACGAATGGCTGGCCGCCATGAGCCGGAACTGATCGTCCCGTGCCCGCCGCTCGCGATCGCCGCCTGACGCGGACGCTCGGCGTGGCCGGCATTCTCGGCATCGCGCTCTTCGTCGGCGCCGCCATCCTCGCGCTCGCCTTGGCCGCGACCGGCGAGGGGCCCGCGGCCGGCGCGGGGGCGGGGGCCGGGGCCACAAGCGGTGTCTTCGATGCCCCTGTCTTTGATGCCTATGTCTTCGATGCCTATGTCTGGCGGGTCGCCCGCTTCACGCTCATCCAGGCCGGCCTTTCCACGCTCCTGTCGATCGCCTTCGCCATCCCCGTGGCCTTGGCGCTCGCCCGGCGGCGGCGCTTTCCGGGCCGCATCTGGATCATCCGGCTGATGGCGCTGCCGCTCGGCCTGCCGGCGCTGGTCGCCGCGCTCGGCATCGTCGGCATCTGGGGGCGGCAGGGCGTGGTCAATGACGTCTTCGCCCTGCTCGATCTCGACCGGCCGGTCGCGATCTATGGTCTGGCCGGCATTCTCGTCGCCCATGTCTTCTTCAACATGCCGCTGGCCGTCAGGCTGCTGCTGTCGGGGCTGGAACGCATCCCCGGCGAATACTGGCTGGTCTCCGCCAATCTCGGACTGTCCGGCCTTTCCCTCTTCCGCTTCATCGCATGGCCGGTCATCCGCGGTCTGCTGTCGGGCATTGCCGGCCTGATCTTCATGCTGTGCGCCACCAGCTTCACGCTGGTGCTGACGCTCGGCGGTGGCCCTGCCGCCAGCACGCTGGAGGTCGCGATCTATCAGGCCCTGCGGTTCGACTTCGATCCCCCGCGCGCCATCGCGCTTTCCGCGCTGCAGATCGCGGTAACGGCCGTGCTCCTGCTCGTTCTTCGCTGGATGACCCCGCCCGCAACGGAGGGCTTCACGACCGGCCGGCCGGTGCGCCGCTTCGATGGCCGGTCACGCTCGGCCATTCTCGCCGATGGCCTCGTCATCGCGCTCGCCGCCCTCTTCGTCGCGGCACCACTCGCCTCCGTCCTCGTCTCGGGCCTGGCCTCCGACCTCGCCAAACTGGCATCCGACGCCCAGGTCCATCGCGCACTCGTCACCAGCCTCGGCATCGCCGCGGTGTCGGCGGCCCTGTCGGTGGCGCTGGCCACCGTCATGCTGACCACGCGCCAGATCCTGCTGTCGCAGCGCCGACCGGGCCGCTTCGCCCATCTGTTTTCGGGCAGCGTCGCCGCCGGCACGTCGCTGGTCCTTCTCGTGCCACCGGTCGTCATCGGGGCGGGGTGGTTTCTGCTGCTGCGCCCGTTCGGCGACGTCGCCCGTTTCGCACCGGCGGTCGTTACGCTCATCAACACGCTGATGGCGCTGCCCTTCGTCACCCGCGTGCTGGCCACGGCCATCGCAACCCATGCCGCCCGCACGGGACGGCTGACGACGAGCCTCGGCATATCCGGCTGGTCCCGCATCGTGCTGATCGACTGGCCGGGCCTGCGCCGCCCACTGCTCATGGCGCTCTCCTTTGCCGCCGCCCTGTCGCTGGGCGATCTGGGCGCCGTCGCGCTGTTCGGGTCGCAGGATACGGTCACCCTGCCCTACCTGCTCTACAGCCGCATGGGCAGCTACCGCACCACGGACGCCGCCGGCCTCGCCCTTCTTCTCGGCATTGTCTGCGTTGCCCTCACCATCCTTGGAACCGCCCGCGAAAACCTGAGGGAGCGTGCATCGTGACAACCGTCGCCCCGACGATCGCCATACGTCTCGACAACGTCGCGGTCCGCTTCCCCGGCCATCCCGTCCCGCGCACGCTTCTCTTCGATGCCGCCATCGAGCGCGGCAGGATCACGGCCGTCACCGGTGCTTCCGGCTCCGGCAAATCCACCCTGCTCAACCTCGTCGCCGGCTTCGAGACGCCGGACGCAGGCCGCGTCAGCATTCTGGGCGCGGACGCGACCCCGATCCCGCCCGCGCTCCGCCCGGTCTCCGTCATCTTCCAGGAGCACAATCTCTTTGCCCATCTCGACATCGCGACCAATATCGGCCTCGGCATCAGCCCGGCCCTGACGCTGGACGGCAACGATCGCGCACGGATCGAACAGGCGCTGGAGGATGTCGGGCTTGCGGGCTTCGAACGGCGCCTGCCGCCGACGCTGTCGGGCGGCGAGCGGCAGCGGGTGGCGCTTGCCCGCGCCCTCGTGCGCCGGCGCCCGATCCTGCTGCTCGACGAACCCTTCGCCGCACTCGACCCGGGCTTGCGACAGGAAATGGGGGACCTTCTGGCGGCCTTGCAGGCGAAGGAGGCCAGCACGATCCTCCTCGTCACGCACCATGCCGACGACGTGCGCCGCCTCGCCGATCGGGTGCTCTTCCTCGATGACGGCAGGGTCGCGCTCCACGAAGAGGCCGAGGCCTTCCTTCGCCGGAGCGAACCGGCAGTCGTCGCCCGCTTCCTCGGCGCCATGTCGAAAGGCGCCTGAACGGCATCCGGCGTCCATGCCACAATTTGACCGTCCGCCTGTGGCACCCGCGGTGGAGCCGGGCCGGCCCGGCGGAGAACGGCAGCTTTTTTGCGCAAACCGGCCGGCTTTGCGGAATTATGCAGTAGGCATGGGCGGCACGAATAGGCTAGATCGGGCTCTGGGAAACGGGGCGATTGCACGTATCCCAGGATGTAGGGCGGCTCTGCCGGAACTGCCGCAAGAGCGTTCGGCACGCCACCGGACGCGAAGATGGGCTGAGGCATGACGGTGAACGAGCGGAACGAGCGGAACGGCGGGCACCTGTCGGCCCGTGGCATTGCAAGCACCCTGCGCGCGTCCGTCGCCGGCCTCGCTCTGCTGGCGCTCGCCGGTTGCCAGACCGCCATCGAACAGAGCTACGAGCCGAGCGTCTCCCCCTCCGCCACGCCGCAGATCGTCGACGAGGTCCAGAAGAACGATCCCCGCGCGCAGATGGGCGCCCGCGAACATCCGCGAATCGTTGCGAGCTACGGCGGCGAATACAAGGACGAGAAGACGGAGCGGCTGGTCGCGCGCATCACCGGCGCCCTGACGGCCGTGTCCGAAAACCCCAACCAGTCCTATCGCATTACGCTGCTCAACTCTCCGGCCATCAACGCCTTCGCCCTGCCGGGCGGCTATCTCTACGTCACGCGCGGCCTGCTGGCGCTCGCCGACGACGCCTCCGAGGTCGCCGCCGTGCTCTCGCACGAGATGGCGCACGTCACCGCCAATCACGGCATCCAGCGCCAGCAACGCGAGGAAGCCGAGGTCATCGCCAGCCGCGTCGTGTCGGAGGTTCTTTCGAGCGACCTTGCCGGCAAGCAGGCGCTGGCCCGCGGCAAGCTGCGGCTCGCCGCCTTCTCGCGAAACCAGGAGCTGCAGGCCGACGTGATCGGCGTGCGCATGCTGGGCGAAGCGGGCTACGACCCCTATGCCGCCGCACGCTTTCTCGATGCCATGGCCGCCTATAGCCGGTTCTCCTCGGTGGACCCGGAAAACGACCAGAGCATGGACTTCCTGTCGAGCCACCCGAACGCGCCGCAGCGCGTGGAGCTCGCGCGTCGCCACGCCCGCGCCTTCGGCCCTGAGGGCACGACGGGCGACCGTGGCCGCGACTATTTCCTCGATGGCATCGACGGCCTGCTTTATGGCGACAGCCCGCAGGAGGGCTATGTCCGCGGACAGACCTTCCTGCATGGCAAGCTCGGCATCCGCTTCGACGTGCCCGCAGGCTTCCAGATCGACAACAAGGCGGAAGCGGTGCTTGCCACCGGCCCCGGCGAGATCGCCATCCGCTTCGACGGCGTGGCCGACACCCAGCATCGCAGCCTGACGGAATATATCGCCAGCGGCTGGGTCACCGGCCTGCAGCCCGAAACGATCCACGCCATCACCATCAACGGGCTGGAGGCCGCGACCGCCCGCGCCTCGGCCGAGCGTTGGGATTTCGACGTGACGGTCCTGCGGATCGACACGCAGATCTATCGCTTCCTGACGGCGGTGCCCAAAGGCATGCCGTCTCTGGAGCCGACGGCCGATGTGCTGCGCAATTCGTTCCGCCGCATGAGCCCCCAGGAGGCCGCCGCGCTGAAGCCGCTGCGCATCCGCGTGATCACCGTCGCTCCCGGCGATACGCTCGCGACCCTGTCGGCCCGCATGATGGGCACCGACCGCAAGCTCGATCTCTTCCGCCTGATCAACGCCCTGCAGATCACCTCGACCATCAAGCCCGGCGACCGCATCAAGATCATTTCGGAGTAGACCAATCTCCGAGGCAAACACGAAAAAGCCCGCCAGTGCGGCGGGCTTTTTCAGATGCATCTGTCGGTGACCGACCTCAGTGCGCCGTTAGCGCCAGCTCGGGAGCCTGTGCGACGAGAGCGACCTTCAGCTTTTCCAGAGCCCGCGTCTCGATCTGGCGGACGCGTTCCTTGGAAATCCCGAGATCGGCGCCGAGTTCCTCGAGCGTCGCGCTGTCTTCCGACAGGCGCCGGGCTCGGATGATCTTCATTTCGCGGTCGTTCAGCTGCTCCAGCGCATGGCCGAGCCAGTTTTTGCGCCGTTCCTGATCGATCATGTCGGTGACCTGCTCGTCCGGCAGGGGGGCCGCGCAGGCGAGAAGGTCGAGGCGCTCGCCGCTATCGGCATCACCCGAGGAGATCGGGGCCTGCAAAGAGGAGTCGCTGCCGGACAGGCGGGCATCCATGGTCTGCACGTCGGCAAGGCTGACGCCGAGGGCGGACGCGATTTCCTCATGCACGGCGCGCGCCGTCAGCTGGCTGTTGCCCTGGGCCAGCTTGGCGCGCAGGCGCCGCAGGTTGAAGAAGAGTGCCTTCTGCGCCGAGGAGGTCCCGCCGCGGACGATCGACCAGTTGCGCAGGACGTAATCCTGCATGGAGGCACGAATCCACCAGGTGGCGTAAGTCGAGAAGCGGACGTCGCGGCTCGGCTCGAAACGGGCGGCGGCTTCCAGAAGACCGATATGGCCCTCCTGAACCAGATCGCTCATCGGCAGGCCGAAGTGCCGGAACTTTGCAGCCATGGAGATGACGAGACGCATATGCGCCATCGCGATCTTGTTGCGCGCGTCCTGATCCTGATTGTCCTTCCAGGCCTGCGCCAGAAGCTGCTCCTCGCCCCGCTCCAGATAGGGAGCCGCCATGGCAATCTTGATCATGCGCCTGTCTGCAGAAAGATTTTTCATTGGCTACTCCATGACGGGCACGCGACCGTGCCTCCGGGCTGGGCTTGGGGAGATGGTATTGCGAGGGTGGAAGACTTGACCTGCAATCGAGACGCCCTAATTCTGTTATATGAGACGACGCCAAGCGGATGGACATCGGTTCGATCTGGGCCCAACCGGGCGCTTGGCCAGTCGATCGGACGTTTCATAACGCCTGCTTTTCACAAAAGTTCCGTCCGCCAACGCCGATGTGCAGCGTCGCGGCGAATTTGTGAGCTCCGGACACGGCATTCGGCTCCGGCCCGCCCTTCCGCCCCCGTGCCGCCCGTCCGACATCGCAAGCGATGCCTTGTGCGCAGTGCGAATTCGCGCTTGCCGATCTCGTTAAAATACCGTTAATTTCGCCGCAGCCGGGCAGGACGCCGCGGCGTGACGAGGATGGGACGGACAGGGTCGACGCGCGCAACATGAAGACATTGTCCATCGAAGTGCGCCCCGGTCTGCCGAGGGACGCCGCCGAAATCTCCCAGGTTCACCGCCTCTCCTGGCTGCAGACCTATTCCGGCCTCATCCCCCATCGCCCGCTCAACGAAATGGTCGACCGCCGCAATGCGGCCTGGTGGCGCAAGGCGACCGGCGGCCCCTCGACGCTTCTGATCATCGAGGTTGCCGGCGTCATCGCCGGCTATGCAACGCTCGGCCTGTCGCGCGCCCGTGCCCTGCCGCAGGAGGGCGAGGTCTACGAGATCTATTTCCGCCCGGAATATCAGGGCATCGGTCTCGGCCGCATCCTCTTCGGCGAGGCGAGCAGCCTGCTGACGTCGCTCGGCTGCCGCGGCCTCGTCGTCTGGTGCCTGGACGATTGCGCGCAGGCCGGCCGCTTCTTCCGCAATGCCGGCGGCCGCGACATCTGCGAAGGCATGGAGGATTTCGGCGGCAAGAGCCTGAAGAAGATCGGCTACGTCTGGAACTGACGGCGCTCCGGCACCCTCTCCGGAAAGCGGGACGAATAGCGCTTCCGGGTTTGCAAGCAGACCCGGAATTGAGGAAATGTCCGCTCTTTAACCTCTTTGCCTACAAATGAACGCTTCAGGCCGCCGCTGATATTGCACAACGGCAGGTTTGGCTTTATCGGACGTCAGTCCCACTTCAGGAGCATGGAGGCTTCATGCGTATTGACGCAATCTCGATCGGAAAGAACCCGCCGGAAGACATCAACGTCATCGTGGAGGTTCCCGTTGGCGGTCATCCGATCAAGTACGAGATGGACAAGGAAGCCGGCACGCTCGTCGTCGACCGCTTTCTCTACACACCCATGACCTATCCGGGCAATTACGGCTTCGTGCCGCACACGCTGTCGGACGATGGCGACCCGATCGACGTCCTCATCGCCAGCACGCGCCCGCTCGTTCCCGGCTGTGTCATCAACGTCCGCCCGATCGGCGTGATGATGATGGAAGACAATTCCGGCAAGGACGAAAAGATCATCGCCGTGCCGAGCGCGCACCTGACCAAGCGGTACGACAAGGTCAAGGAATACACCGACCTGCCGGAAATCACCCTGCAGCAGATCGAGCACTTCTTCGAACACTACAAGGATCTGGAGCCCGGCAAGTGGGTCAAGATCTTCGGCTGGAAGGACGCGACCGTCGCCCGCCAGTTGATCGTCGAAGCGATCGAGCGCGCAAAGACCGTCAAGTAAGTCTATCGTATCGACATTGCAAAAGCCGCGTCTCGCAAGGGACGCGGCTTTTTTCATGGGGCCGAAGGCCGCGCTTTCAGCGGCTGATCCGCGTCGACAGCACGATCGAGGACAGGGTCTTCTCCACCCCCTCGATCGTCCCGATCCGGTCGATGACGAGGTCGAGCGCACTGATCGAGGCGGCCTCGACGATGGCGATCAGGTCGAAGCTGCCGCTGACCGAATGGACGATGCGCACCGCCTGCATCGCTTCCAGATCACGCGTGACGCGCGGCAGCGCCCGGGCCGCGAGCGTGATGAGAATATGCGCCCGCACCAGCCCGCGCTCGTAGTCGCTGGAGAGGCGGACGCCATAGCCGGTGATCACCCCGTCCCGCTCCAGCCGCTCCAGCCGCGCCTGAACGGTGGTGCGCGACAGACCGAGCCTGCGGGCCAGCACGGCCGTCGGCATGCGCGCATTTTCGCCAAGCAGCGCAAGAAGGCTGCGATCGCTGTCGGAAACACCCATATCGACCAATCCCCACGGCGAAATGCCGAAAACGATCCTGTCTTTTGCACGAATCGGCGCTTCTGGACAACGGCCGTGCGGTGCATGCTGGGGAGAAAGTCCAGAAGGGGAACAGCATGAAGACCATCATCGTCATCGGAGCCGGCAAGATCGGCGCCACCATCGCACACCTGCTCGCGACCTCCGGCGACTATGCCGTCATCGTGGCCGACCGGAGCGAGGCGCAGCTGGCGCGGCTTCCGGCCCATCCGGCGCTCTCGGTCAGAACCGTCGATATCGCCGATGCCGCCGCGATGGATGCGCTGCTGACGGGCGCGTTCGCCGTCCTCAGCGCCGCACCCTTCCATCTCACCGTCGAGATCGCCGCGTCCGCCGCATGCTGCAGCGTGCACTATCTGGACCTGACGGAGGACGTGGAATCCACGCGCCAGGTCAAGCGTCTGGCCGAGGGCGCGACCAGCGCGTTCATTCCCCAGTGCGGCCTCGCCCCGGGCTTCATCTCCATCGTCGCACAGGATCTCGCGGCCCGCTTCGACACGCTCGACAGCGTGCGCATGCGCGTCGGCGCCCTGCCGCAATACCCGTCGAACGCGCTGAACTACAACCTGACCTGGAGCACGGACGGCGTCATCAACGAGTATATCGAGCCCTGCGAAGCCATCGTCGAGGGCCGGCTGACGGCCGTACCGGCGCTGGAGGAGCGGGAGGAATTCTCGCTCGACGGCGTCACCTACGAGGCGTTCAACACCTCGGGCGGGCTCGGCACGCTCTGCGAGAGCCTTGCCGGCCGCGTGCGGACCCTGAACTACCGCACGATCCGCTATCCCGGCCACGCCGCGATCATGAAGGCACTGCTCAACGATCTCGGCCTGCGCCACCGCCGCGAGGTACTGAAGGACATTCTGGAAAACGCGCTGCCGGCGACCACGCAGGACGTGGTCATCGTCTTCGTCACCGTCGCCGGCCATCGCGACGGGCGGCTGGTGCAGGAAACCTATGCCAACAAGATCTATAGCGGCGTCGTGGCCGGGCGGATGATGAGCGCGATCCAGATCACGACGGCCGCCAGCATCTGCGCCGTGCTCGACATGCTGTCCGCCGGCGACCTGCCCGCCACAGGGTTTATCCGCCAGGAGGACATCGCCCTCGACGCCTTCCTCGCAAACCGCTTCGGCCGTCATTATGCCGACAGCCGCTTCACCGAAAAGCTGGCGGGCTGAACGGCTCGGCCGGTCTCAGAGCCGGCCGAATTCGTCGTCGAGGCGAACCGTGTCGTCGTCGGAGAGATAGGACCCCGTCTGGACCTCGATGAGCTCCAGCGGGATCTTGCCCGGATTGGCGAGCCGGTGGGTCACGCCCTGCGGCACGTAGATAGACTCGTTCTCGTTGAGAAGCCGCGTTTCGTCGCCCAGCGTCACCTCCGCCGTGCCCTTGACGACGACCCAGTGCTCGGACCGGTGGAAATGCTTCTGCAGCGAGATCTTGCGGCCCGGTGCGATCGACAGCCGCTTGACCTCGAAGCGCTCGCCGCTGAGCACCGAGGCGACGGAGCCCCAGGGCTTGTAGGAGGTCGGATGAACCTCCGTCAGACTGCGCGTCGCCTCATTGCGTGCCAGCGCCTTGACGATCTGGCCGACATTCTGGCTGTCGGCAAGACGGCCGACATAGACGGCATCCTCGCTGGCGATGACGGCGATATCGTCGAGGCCATGCACCGAGACGTGAATGTCGCGCGAGAGAACCAGCGAATTGCGCGTATCCGAAACGCTCGCCTTCTGGCCGACCACGTTGCCGGCCGCATCCTTCTCGCCGACCGCCCAGACCGAGTCCCAGCTGCCGAGATCCGACCAGGGGAAGGACGAAGGGACGACGGCCGCATGCGCCGTGCGTTCGAACACCGCATAGTCCACCGAGATATCGGGCGCCTGCGAGAAGGCCGCCGCATCCAGCCGCTCGAAATCCAGATCGCGCCGGGACGCCTCGACGGCGGCCCGCGCGCTCGCATGTACCTCCGGCGCGAATGTCGCGAGATCGGCGAGGAACAGGCGGGTCGGCAGCATGAACATGCCGGAATTCCAGAGATAACGTCCTGTCGCCAGCAGCGCCTCGGCCTTCTCGCGGTTCGGCTTCTCGACGAAGCGCGCGACCGTGCGCGCCCCGCCGGCAAGCTCGTCTCCGATCTCGATATAGCCATAGCCCGTCGCCGGCTCGGTCGGCGTGATGCCGAAGGTGACGAGCCTGCCCGCCGCCGCCGTCTCGCGCGCAAGACCGATGCAGGCGCGATAGGTGTCGTTCGCCTCGATCTCGTGGTCGGAGGCCAGCACCTGAAGAATCGCCGCGTCGCCATGATCGCGGGCGACGACGAAGGCTGCGGCCGCCAGCGCCGGCGCGGTGTTGCGCGCCACGGGCTCCAGAAGAATGGACGACAGGGGCGCGCCGACAGCCTGGGCCTGTTCCGCGACGATGAAGCGGAACTCGGCATCGGTGACGATGACGGCCGGCGCGTAGATCTCCGGATCGGACACGCGCTGCAGAGTCTTCTGGAACAGGGAATGCTCGCTGAGGAACTGCAGGAACTGTTTTGGCGCGGTGGACCGGGACAGGGGCCAGAGGCGCGTTCCCTTGCCGCCGGCCATGATCACCGGGACGATCTTTGCCGTCATTCCACGTCCTTCCCTGCCCGCTAGGCCGCAAAGCCCTTGCCGAGGCACCTGCGACAAGCCACTGCCTGTCTGTTCCAGCACGCCTCGAGGCGCGCGACACAGACGACCTAGCACGGGAGCGATAAAATGCTGTTAAAGCGGATGCCGCGTGGTACCGGGCCCGACGGCCATCTCGGATGGGGAACCATCCGGCAAGCCTGCAGCCGGGCATAAAAAAACCGGCCGAAGCCGGTCTTTCTCGTCTCGGTCAGCCCGAGACCGTCTCGTTGAGCTGGGTCAGCTCGGACAGGAAGTTCTCGATCTTCGTGCGGTGCTCGTCGCCATGGTGCGGCTGATCGAGTTCGGCACGGGCCGCCTCGATCCGGCGCTCGACCAGCGTCGCGTCGAATTCGCTGACCGGCACGGCCGATTCGGCGAGAACGGTGCAGCCCGTCGGCAGGATGTCGGCGAAGCCGCCGAACACCACGTAGCGGTTGGTCTGGCCGCTCGTCGTCTTCACGGTGATGATGCCCGGCTTGATCGTCGTCATGGTCGGTGCGTGATTGGCCATGACGGTCATCTCGCCTTCCGTTGCCGGAATGACCACTTCGCTGACCTGCTCGGAAAGCAGCAGACGTTCCGGGGAAACGAGCTCGAGTTTGAAATCAGCCATATCAATTCAGCGAGTAGCGAATAGCGGATCGTTTCAGAAAACCGTCCCGGACATATCCACCTATCCCTACTCGCTACTCCCTATTCGCTCTATTCGCTTCGATTAAGCGGCTTCAGCAGCCAGGCGCTTGGCCTTCTCGACGGCTTCTTCCATCGAGCCGACCATGTAGAAGGCGGCTTCCGGGAGATGATCGTATTCGCCGTTGACGAGGCCCTTGAAGCCCTTGATCGTGTCTTCGAGCGCGACCAGCTTGCCCGGCGAACCGGTGAAGATTTCGGCGACGAAGAACGGCTGGGACAGGAAGCGCTCGATCTTGCGGGCGCGGGCGACCGACAGCTTGTCGTCTTCCGACAGTTCGTCCATGCCCAAGATGGCGATGATGTCCTGAAGAGACTTGTAGCGCTGCAGGGTCGTCTGCACCTTGCGGGCAACTTCGTAATGCTCTTCGCCGACAACCATCGGGTCGAGCATGCGCGAGGTCGAGTCGAGCGGATCCACGGCCGGGTAGATGCCCTTCTCGGCGATCGAGCGCGACAGAACCGTCGTGGCGTCCAGGTGGGCGAACGAGGTTGCCGGTGCCGGGTCGGTCAAGTCGTCGGCGGGAACGTAGATGGCCTGAACCGAGGTGATCGAACCCTTGGTCGTGGTGGTGATGCGCTCCTGCATCTGGCCCATGTCTGTCGCCAGCGTCGGCTGATAGCCAACGGCCGACGGGATACGGCCGAGCAGAGCCGACACTTCGGAACCGGCCTGCGTGAAGCGGAAGATGTTGTCCACGAAGAACAGAACGTCCTGACCTTCGTCACGGAACTGTTCGGCGATCGTGAGGCCGGTCAGAGCGACGCGAGCGCGGGCGCCCGGCGGTTCGTTCATCTGACCGTAGACGAGCGCGGCCTTGGAGCCTTCGCCGCCGCCATGCTTGTTCACGCCCGACTCGATCATTTCGTGATAGAGGTCGTTGCCTTCGCGGGTGCGCTCGCCGACGCCGGCAAACACCGAGTAACCGCCATGCGCCTTGGCGACGTTGTTGATCAGTTCCATGATCAGAACCGTCTTGCCGACGCCGGCGCCGCCGAAGAGGCCGATCTTGCCGCCGCGTGCATAGGGTGCGAGCAGGTCGACGACCTTGATGCCGGTGACGAGGATCTGCGCGTCCGTCGACTGCTCGACGTAGGACGGTGCTTCCTGGTGGATGGAGCGCTTGCCCGAGGTGATCAGCGGGCCGGCTTCGTCGACGGGCTCGCCGATGACGTTCATGATGCGGCCGAGCGTTTCCAGACCCACGGGAACCGTGATCGGCGCGCCGGTGTCCGTCACCTTCTGGCCACGGACGAGACCTTCGGTCGAGTCCATCGCGATGGTGCGGACGGCGTTTTCGCCGAGGTGCTGCGCCACTTCGAGAACCAGGCGCGAACCGTTATTGTCGGTTTCGAGCGCGTTCAGGATCGAAGGCAGCTGGCCTTCTTCAAAAGCAACGTCGACGACAGCGCCGATAACCTGCGTGACGCGGCCGACGGCAGCGGTCGTCGCTGCGATGTAGTTCGGGGTCGCTGTATCAGCCATGTTCTTACCCTCTTGTCCTAACCTTAGAGCGCTTCCGCGCCCGAAATGATCTCGATGAGTTCCTTGGTGATCTGAGCCTGGCGCTGGCGGTTGTAGCTCAGCGTCAGCTTGTTGATCATCTCACCGGCATTGCGCGTGGCATTGTCCATCGCGCTCATCTTCGCGCCCATTTCGCCCGCGACGTTCTCGAGCAGCGCCCGGAACACCTGGACCGAAATATTGCGCGGAATGAGGTCGCTCAGGATCTCGCCCGCATCCGGCTCGTATTCGTAGATGGCAGCAGAACCGGTATCGGCCGATGCTGCTGCGGGAACGGCGGCGGGGATGAGCTGCAGCGCCGTCGGAACCTGGCTGATCACCGACTTGAATTCGGAGTAGAACAGGGTGCAGACGTCGAACTCGCCCTTTTCGAACAGGCCGATGACCTTCTTGCCGATCTGGTCGGCATTCTCGAACCCGATCTTCTTGACTTCGCGCAGATCGACGCGGTCGATGATCAGCGACGCGAACTCGCGGCGAAGGATGTCAAAGCCCTTCTTGCCGACGCAGATGATCTTGACCGTCTTGCCCTCGGCCAGGAGCTTGCGGATGTGATCGCGCGCAAAACGCGCGATCTGGCTGTTGAAGCCGCCGCAGAGGCCGCGTTCCGCCGTGCAGACGACCAGGAGATGCGTCTTGTCGCGGCCGGTGCCCGTCATCAGCAGCGGGGCGCTGTCGTCCGTGCCGACCGCCTGGGCGATGTTCGACAGGACGATGCTCATCCGCTGCGAGTACGGCCGGGCGGCCTCGGCCGCCTCCTGCGCACGCCGAAGCTTCGCCGCGGCGACCATCTTCATCGCCTTGGTGATCTTCTGCGTCGCCTTGACGGAGGCGATCCGGTTCTTCAGATCCTTGAGAGAAGGCATCCAGTATCCGTCCTAGGTAGCGTCTGCGGGTGCGTCTTGAAGCAGACGATCAGGAAAACGTCTTTGCGAAAGCGTCGATCGCCGCCTTCAGCTTGCCCTTGGTGTCGTCCGAAATGGCCTTTTCGGTGCGGATCGTGTCGAGCACGCCCTTCCCTTCCGAGCGCAAGTAGGACAGCAGACCCTGCTCGAACGGACCGACCTTGTTGACGGCGATCTTGTCGAGGTAGCCGTTGACGCCGGCGAAGATCACGGCAACCTGTTCTTCCGTCTTCAGCGGCGAGAACTGCGGCTGCTTCAGGAGTTCCGTCAGGCGGGCGCCGCGGTTCAGCAGGCGCTGCGTCGAGGCATCGAGGTCCGACCCGAACTGGGCGAAGGCCGCCATTTCGCGGTACTGCGCAAGCTCGCCCTTGATCGAACCGGCAACCTGCTTCATCGCCTTGACCTGCGCGGCGGAGCCGACGCGCGAGACCGAGAGGCCGACGTTCACGGCCGGGCGGATGCCCTGGTAGAACAGGTCGGTTTCGAGGAAGATCTGGCCGTCGGTGATCGAGATCACGTTGGTCGGAATGAACGCGGACACGTCGTTGCCCTGCGTTTCGATGACCGGCAGAGCGGTCAGCGAACCGGCGCCCTTTTCGTCGGACAGCTTGGCAGCGCGTTCGAGAAGACGCGAATGCAGGTAGAAGACGTCGCCCGGATAGGCTTCGCGGCCCGGCGGACGGCGCAGCAGCAGCGACATCTGGCGGTAGGACACGGCCTGCTTGGACAGATCGTCATAGCCGATCAGCGCATGCATGCCGTTGTCGCGGAAATATTCGCCCATCGCGCAGCCGGCGAACGGTGCGAGATACTGCATCGGAGCCGGGTCGGACGCCGTCGCGGCGACGATGATCGAATACTGCAGCGCGCCGCGCTCTTCGAGCACCTTGACGAACTGGGCGACCGTCGAACGCTTCTGGCCGATGGCGACATAGACGCAGTACAGCTTTTCGCTGTCCGGACCGTTGTCGTGAATGGCCTTCTGGTTGAGGATCGTGTCGAGAATGATCGCGGTCTTGCCGGTCTGACGGTCACCGATGACCAGCTCGCGCTGGCCGCGGCCGACGGGGATGAGGGCGTCGATGGCCTTGAGGCCGGTCGACATCGGCTCATGCACCGACTTGCGCGGAATGATGCCCGGTGCCTTCACGTCGACGCGCGAGCGGCGCGTTGCGTTGATCGGGCCCTTGCCGTCGATCGGGTTGCCGAGCGCGTCGACCACGCGGCCGAGAAGTTCCGGGCCGACCGGAACGTCCACGATGGCGCCGGTCCGCTTGACGGTGTCGCCTTCCTTGATGGCCCGGTCCGAGCCGAAGATGACGACGCCGACATTGTCGGCTTCCAGGTTGAGCGCCATGCCGCGCACGCCGCCGGGAAACTCGACCATTTCGCCCGCCTGGACGTTGTCGAGACCGTAAACGCGGGCGATGCCGTCACCGACGGACAGAACCTGGCCGACTTCGGAGACCTCAGCCTCCTGGCCGAAGTTTTTGATCTGATCTTTGAGAATTGCGGAAATTTCCGCGGCGCGGATATCCATCAGCCGACCTCTTTCAGTGCAAGCTTAAGGCTCGAGAGCTTTGTGCGAAGGGAAGTGTCAATTTGGCGGGACCCGACCTTGACGATCAAACCACCGAGAATAGACGGATCGACGGTGACGTTGATCGCCACCTCTTTGCCGGTGACGCCCTTGAGCGCCGCCTTCAATTCAGTCTGCTGCTGATCGCTCAGCGCATGGGCCGAGATGACCTCGGCGGAAACTTCGCCACGATGGCGGGCGGCCGTCTCGCGGTACGACCGGATGATGCCCGGGACAGCGAAGAGACGGCGGTTGCGGGCGACGACCTTCAGGAAGTTGCCGACGAGACCGGTGAGACCGGCCTTCTCGGCAATGGCGGAGATCGCCTTGAACTGGTCGTCAGCCGAAAAGACGGGGCTGAGAATGAGGCGCTTCAGATCGGCGCTCTCGTCGATCAGGGCCTGGAAACGATCGAGGTCGGCCTGCACGTTTTCCACCGAGCCGGCTTCCTGCGCCAGATCGAAAAGCGACGACGCGTATCTTTCTGCAACACCGGAAATGAGGTCGGACGTTTTTGCCACGGGCGCGCTTCTCTTGCTGCGATCCAAGAGCGATCTTCGGACGGACCGAAAACCGAACACATTGAATTTGTTGCTATATCCTCAAGGACATCCTGGCCTGACAGGCCCGGCTCCCCCACGAAGTCGGGGTTCGTCTAGCATAGGAAAAGTGGACTCGCAACACGCGAGGGGAGCGATTGCACGATCCTCGGGCCAAATTCTGCCCAAAAGCGGGAGTGTGATGGCCTCGGCGAGGTGTCGCGCGGGCCTCCGGCCTCAGAAGACGCCGAAAACATAGGCCAGTGGCAGGATGGCCAGCACCATCTGCACGAGAACAAACAGCCAGTTCACGACCGTGTTACCTTGATCCGACACCATGGACAGGATGCGCCCGAAAGCGGCGAGCGCGAAGGCCGAGCCGAGCGCGAGATAGACCATGGGCTGGGCGAGCACGATGGCGGCAAGGCCCAGACCGAGCGGAAATCCGCCGAGCGTCGAGCGGGCCTCGGCATAGCCGCCGCGCCGGCCGTCCCGCAGCGAAAGTCCCATGGCCCGGAACGACAGGCCCGGCGCGAACAGGAAGAACAGCCCCATGACGCAGGTCGCCACGGCACTGAGGAAGGCGAGGAACTCGCCGGTCTCGGTCGGTATATACAGATCCATCGCCGCGATCCCATGCCCCTGTTGTTGCCATCGTCCTCGTCCGGCCGCGGGCCGCCCCGCGCAGATCTAGACACCGCGCAGATCTAGACCAAGTCGCCACGCAAGGGAATCGCGCGCGGGATGCAGCTAAAGGAAACTTTGCGGATCGATATCGAGCTGGACCGACACCGAACCACGCACCTTGGGCCCCGCAGCAATCATCGCCCGCATGAAGGCCTGCATGTCGCTGTTGCGCCGGCCGTGGACCAGAAGCCGAAACCGATGGCGGCCGCGAACGACCGCCAGCGCCGCTTCCGCGGGTCCGAGCACGGTGATGCCGGAGACCTGCGGTGCGGCCTGTCGCAGGCCGCGCGCATGGGTCTCCGCATCGGCGCGCGTATCGGCCGAGACGATCACGGAGGCGAGCCGCCCGAACGGCGGCAGCACAGCCCGCTCCCGCTCGCCGATCTCGCGCGCATAGAACGCCTCGGCATCGCCGGAGACGATCGCCTGCATCACCGGATGCTGCGGCTGGTAGGTCTGCAGCAGCCCGCGGCTCTTCAGCCCCGTTCGCCCGGCACGCCCCGTCACCTGGCTCAAAAGCTGGAATGTTCTTTCGGCCGCCCGGGGATCGCCATTGGCCAGTCCGATGTCTGCATCCACGATGCCGACGCAGGTCATCATCGGAAAATTGTGGCCTTTGGCGACGAGCTGCGTGCCCACTACGATGTCGGCCTCCCCCTTGGCGATGGCCTCGAGCTCCAGCCGCAGGCGCTTCACGCCCATCAGGTCTGAGGAAAGCACGATGGTCCGGGCTTGCGGAAAATGCCGGTCCACCTCCTCGGCGATCCGCTCCACGCCGGGCCCGCAGGCGACGAGATGATCGAGCGTGCCGCATTCCGGGCAGGCCTCCGGCGTGCGTTCCGCATAACCGCAATGATGGCACTGGATCTGGTTGCGGAACCGGTGCTCCACCAGCCAGCTCGAACAATTGGGGCACTGGAAGCGATGTCCGCAGACGCGGCAGAGGGTCAGCGGCGCATAGCCCCGCCGGTTGAGGAAGAGCAGCGCCTGCTCGCCCTTCTCCACCGCCTTGCCGATGGCCGAGAGAAGCACCGGCGACAGAAAGCCGCCGCGCTCCGGCGGATGCCGGCGCATATCGATCAGGCCGAGATCCGGCATGGCGGCTGCGCCGAAGCGGGTGCGCAGATGGATGGGCCGGTAGCGCCCGACCTCGCCATTGACCCGGCTTTCCACCGATGGCGTCGCCGATACGAGCACGACGGGGAAATCGCCAAGCCTTGCCCGCACCACGGCCATGTCGCGCGCATTGTAAAAAACGCGGTCTTCCTGCTTGTAGGCGGGATCGTGTTCTTCATCGACAATGATGAGGCCGAGATCCTCGAACGGCAGGAACAGCGCCGAGCGCGCACCGGCCACGACCCGCACGCCGCCCTCGCTCAGCTGCCGCCAGACCTTTTCGCGGGTGCGGGGCGCGAGATCGGAATGCCATTCCGCCGGCTTTGCGCCGAACCGCTTCTCGAAGCGATCGAGAAAGGCGGCCGTCAGAGCGATTTCCGGCAAGAGAATCAGCACCTGCCGGCCCTGCCGCAGGGTCTCGGCGATGGCCTCGAAATAGACCTCCGTCTTGCCCGATCCCGTCACGCCGTCGATGAGCGAGACGGAAAACGTCTTGTCGGCCGCCGCCGCGACCAGCGTATCCGCCGCCTCGCGCTGGATCTCTTCCAGCTCGGTTGCGGCATAGTCCGCATCGGGCGGCGCCACCACCGGCGGCGGCGGCATGAAAATGGTCTCGAACACCCCCTGCGCGCGCAGGCCCTCGACCACGCTGGTCGAGACGCCCGCGGCATGGGCAAGGCCGGATCGCGTCCAGAGGAAGCCGTCCGCAGCCGTCTCCACCACGCGCGTCCGCGCCGGCGTCATCCGGTCCGGGCGCCGGTCGGTCAGCTGCAACCCCTCCACCATCGGCTCGGGATCGAAGGCCGCGGGCACGCGCAGCGCCATGCGCGCGACGAGACCGGGCGGCGACAGCGTGTAGGCCGCGACCCAGTCGAGAAAGGCACGCATATCGCGCGAAAGCGGCGGGCAATCGAAGACCTGCGTGATGGATTTCAGCTTCTTCGGATCGACGGCCGGTTCCTCGGTCGCATCCCAGACGACGCCCGCGACCTGTCGTGGCCCGAGCGGCACCTGCACGATCGAACCCGGCTGAACCGCCATGCCGTCCGGCACGCGGTAGGAATAGGCCTTGTCGGCGGGCATGGGCACCAGAACCGGCACGACCCTGCCCGGCGCGTGTCGGGAGGTTTCGCCCCCGAACAGATCAATCGAATCGCCCGTCATTGCGGCGGACATTGCTCCCGTGGGCGCCGAAAGGAAAGAGGCCGCCGTTCAGCGCCCGTTTTCAGATCTCGGCCGGGGCGGGTAACCGGCCTGCGACGGTCGGGCTATCGACGGCAACATTTGCAGGCTTCAGGGGCTGGAACACAGCATCACCGTCGCGTGCGAGATCCGTCACCGTATGCCGTTCAAGCGCGCGGGTCACCTCGGCCGTATCCCCGTCCAGTGCGTCGGGCGGGATCAGATGGCCGACGGTCATGTCGAAGACGTTGCCCTTCTTGTTGAGCAGCTCGTGGAACACGGTCATGTCGCGCAGCTCGGTCGACCATTTCGCCAGCCAGTAGAACAGGCCGGAATTGCGGGCCTGCATGTGCACCGGCAGGATCGCGAGGTTGTGCTTGCGGGCAAAGCCGACGACGGAGGTCTTCCAGGGGCGCTCGTTCAGCCGTCCGTCCGCCCAGTAGGCGATGCGGCCGGAGGGAAAGAGCACGGTGGCCTTGCCCTCCGATATCGCGCGGTTCGTCACCTGCAGCGTCTCGCGCGCCTTCAGCTTGCTCTTGTGCTCGTCGCGCCATTCCACGGGAATGACCATCTCCACGAATCGCGGATTGACGCGGATCGCATCCCGGTTGGCAAAGAACATCATGTCCGGCCGGCACGCCTTGAGCAGGTCGAACACCGCGACGCCGTCGGCGATGCCGGTCGGGTGGTTGCTGACGAGCAGGAAGCCGCCGCTGCGCGGAATCCGCTCTTCATGCGCCACGCGGATGTCGAGCGACAGCGTGTCGCTGAGATACTGGAAAGCCTGGAAACCCGGCAGATTGGCGACGCCGTTCGCAAATTCCAGCGCCTTGCGGTAGTTCAAAAGTGTGTAGAGCGCCGGCCGCATCACGGGCCAGAGCGGGTGGTGGACGATGCGCTGCCCGCGCTCGGCGATCAGCGTATCCACGATATGGCCGGGCTGTCCTTGCGAGACGAGCGACACCGCCTCCGCGAACTGAGTGAAACCGCCTGCAGAGCCTTGTCTTGTCATGGTCGTCCCGCCGCCGCGTATCGCTCACCTATGGCAAATGAATATGATTGAGCGATGACGGATTCCAAGGGGATGTTAGCAATTCGGCAAGACCTGTGCGCCCAGACTTGATGTTTGAACGGCGGACGAGGGCTTCGACATGAACGCGTTTCTGGTGATCGGCGATGCCGTGCTGATGGCCGAGCGGGAGACCTGGCTGAAGGCGCTGTCGAACGAGCGGCGGCTGTCGGACAAGACGGTGGAGGCCTATGAGCGCGATACGCGCCAGTTCCTCGCCTTCCTCACCGGCCACCTCGCCGGCCCGCCGAAACTGTCGGACATCAAGGCGCTGCGGCCGGGCGACCTGCGCGGCTTCCTCGCCACCCGTCGCCGCGACGGCGCGGGTGCCCGCACGCTCGGACGCGGGCTTGCCGGCCTGCGGTCCTTCCTGCGCCATCTGGAGCGCAAGGGGCTGGTCAACGCCGCCGGCGCCGGCGCGGTACGCTCGCCCAAGCAGCCGAAATCCCTGCCGAAGCCACTGACCGACACCGATGCGCTGGCCGTGGTCGCAAGCGACGCCCAGCTGAGCGAGGAGCCCTGGATCGCCGCCCGCAACGAAGCGGTGCTGACCCTGCTCTATGGCTGCGGCCTGCGCATTTCCGAGGCGCTCGGGCTGACGGCCGACGATGTCACGGGCACCCCGCGCGCGCTGCGCGTCACCGGCAAGGGCGGCAAGACCCGCATCGTGCCGCTGATCGCGCCGGCGCTCGATGCCGTGCACCGCTATCTCGCGCTCTGCCCCTATGCAGCTGAGGGCAACGACCTCATCTTCCGCGGCGCCAAGGGCGGCGTGCTGCAGCCGGCGATCATCCAGCGCGAGATGCAGCGCCTGCGCGGGGCGCTGGGCCTGCCCGATACGGCGACGCCCCATGCCCTGCGGCACTCCTTCGCAACGCATCTGCTGGCCGGCGGCGGCGATCTGCGCACCATTCAGGAACTGCTCGGCCATGCCAGCCTGTCGAGTACCCAGATCTATACCGGCGTCGATTCCGCCCGCCTGCTTGATATCTACGATCGCGCCCATCCCCGCGCGTGAAACGAAGCCAAAACGGCATTAACCATGCACCTTAATCCGCTCGTGACGTCTCCGCCGCTAGGGTGACGGGAACCGTGAAGGAAAGGACGCCCCGTGCCCGCGACGACCCCGACGAGACGCCCTCTTCCGACACATCTTGCCCGCTCCCTTGTCGACAACCTCGTCTCGCTCGCGGCACTCCTCCCCGTCATCCTTCTCGCAGCCCTCGTCGCCGCCTTTTTCAGCATCGGCCGCGCCCAGGCGCAAGAGATCGCCTGCAACGGTGTGAACCTGCTCGAAAGCTGGGAAAAGACCGACCCGGGCAGCGTCAAGAGCGTCGAGGCCGAAGCCGCGCTCGTGGTCAACGGGACGGGCAAGTTCTGGAAGATCGAGAAGCCGGGCATTCCCGCTTCCTACCTTCTGGGAACCATGCACGTCACCGACCCGCGCGTGCTCGCCATGCCGGAGGGTGCGCCCGAGGCCTTTGCAGGTGCCGCGACGGTCATCGTCGAATCGGACGAGGTCCTCGATGAGAAGAAGGCCCAGATAGCACTGTTTTCGGACCCGAGCCTCACCATGTTCACCGATGGCAGCACGATCGAAAGCTATCTCGATGCAGACCAGAAGGCGATCCTGACCGAAGGCCTGAAAGCCCGCGGCCTGGCCCTGCCAGCCGTCGCCCGCATGAAGCCGTGGATGATCGCAAGCTTCGTCTCTCTGCCGCCTTGCGAACTGAGCCGGAAAGCCGGCGGCGCCCTCTTTCTCGACCAGAAGCTGGCGCGGGACGCCGTATCGCAGGGAAAGACCCTCAAGGGTCTGGAGACCATCGTCGAGCAGATCCGCGCGCTCGACGACCTGCCGATCGCCTTTCACATTTCGTCGCTGGTGGACATGCTCAAACTCGGAACGGCCGTTGAGGATGCCATGGAGACCACCACGGACCTGTATCTCGAAGGCCGGATCGCCACCATCATGCCCATGCTGAAGGCCGCCTCGCACATCATCGGAGGCGGCGACATGGAACAGCAATCCGTCGCCTTCGAGCAGCGCATCGTCACCGATCGCAACCATGTCATGGCGACGCGCGCCCGTCCGAGCCTCGATGCCGGCAACGCCTTCATGGCGGTCGGCGCCCTGCACCTGCCTGGCCCGGAAGGCGTGGTCGAGCTGCTCCGCAAGGACGGCTTCACCCTCACCGCCATGCCCTGACCGCCGCACAATGACAAGCGCCGCCTCCGGAAAGCGGAAGCGGCGCTTGTCATGTCTTAAGCGTATCGACGGCCCGGCTTACTGCCAGGTGCGGATGTCGACGAAGTGGCCTTCCACCGCAGCCGCCGCCGCCATGGCTGGGGACACGAGATGCGTGCGGCCCTTGAAGCCCTGCCGGCCTTCGAAGTTGCGGTTGGAGGTGGACGCGCAGCGCTCGCCCGGCTTCAGCCGGTCGTCGTTCATGGCCAGGCACATGGAGCAGCCCGGCTCGCGCCAGTCGAAACCGGCCGCCTTGAAGATGACGTCGAGGCCTTCGGCTTCCGCCTGTTCCTTGACGAGGCCCGAACCCGGCACGATCATCGCGGAGACGGTCGGCGCCACCGTCCGGCCTTCGACGACCTTGGCGACTTCACGCAGATCCTCGATACGGCCATTGGTGCAGGAGCCGATGAACACCCGATCGACTGCGATGTCGGTGATCTTCGTGCCCGGCTTCAGGCCCATATAGTCGAGCGCCCGCCACTTGGAGACGCGCTTGTTCTCGTCCTGGATCTCGTCCGGATTGGGAACCACGCCCTGAACCGAGATGACGTCTTCCGGCGAGGAGCCCCACGAGACGATCGGCGGCAGGTCGGCGGCGTTGAGAACGACGACGCGGTCGAAATGCGCGCCGTCCTCTGTGTTGAGCGTCTTCCAGTAGGCGATCGCCTGCGCCAGCGCTTCGCCCTGCGGCGCGCGCGGCTTGCCCTTGATATATTCGAAGGTCTTTTCGTCCGGCGCGATGAGGCCGGCGCGGGCGCCACCCTCGATCGTCATGTTGCAGATCGTCATACGGCCTTCCATCGACAGCGCGCGGATGGCTTCGCCCGCAAACTCGATGACATGGCCCGTGCCGCCGGCCGTGCCGATTTCGCCGATGATCGCGAGGATGATATCCTTCGCCGTCACGCCGTCGGGCAGCTGCCCGTCGACGCGCACCAGCATGTTCTTCGCCTTCTTCTGGATCAGCGTCTGGGTGGCGAGCACATGCTCGACCTCGGACGTGCCGATGCCGTGCGCCAGTGCGCCGAAGGCGCCGTGCGTGGAGGTGTGGCTGTCACCGCAGACGATGGTCATGCCCGGCAGGGTGAAGCCCTGTTCCGGCCCGACGATGTGGACGATGCCCTGGCGCTTGTCGGAGGCCGAATAATATTCGACGCCGAAATCGGCCGCGTTCTGGGCCAGCGCTTCCACCTGGATGCGGCTTTCCTCGTTCTTGATGCCGAGATGGCGATCCGGCGAGGTGGGCACGTTGTGATCGACGACGGCGAGCGTCTTCTGCGGGGCGCGCACCTGACGGTTGGTCAGGCGCAGGCCTTCGAACGCCTGGGGGCTCGTCACTTCATGGACGAGGTGGCGGTCGATATAGAGAAGACAGGTGCCGTCATCCTGCTGATCGACGACATGGTCGTCCCAGATCTTGTCGTAGAGGGTCCGTGGTGCGCTCATGGCGTGTCATCCATTGGAAAGAAGTCATCGGAAAAATCCGGCTGGCCGCCGGCGGGATCAGGCTTTCGAAAGCCGGGGCACGCGCCCCCGAGGGATCTATCGAAGTCGGCTGTTAAGCGCCCCGGAGACGCGCGCGTAAAAGCGTGCCGGCAGGCGCTTGTGATCCTGCAGCACGACGACATTCTGCGCGCGACATCCGAACTTGGATTCCATAAGGGCTCAGATAGCAGTTTCGCAGCCGGACTGCAAGGTTTCCCCCGGCGCGGCGGCCGCGGCGCAGCGCCCTCGATCTTTACGGCGTCGACCGATTCTCGCAGCCTCCGCTTGCCAACCGGCCGAAAGTCTGAGACGCCGGAGACGTCCGTCATCCGGCGGATCTGGGGGGACATCATGACACGACAGATCACGTGGCGGGACCGCGCGCGCTATCAATTCGACAAGAGCATGGCGGCCGGGCCGATCGCGCTGATCGGCTGGCTGGCGGTCATCTCGCTGATCGTCATCGTGCTCGCCGGACTGCTGCTGGCCATCAGCGGCATCGCGCAGGATGGCGGCGAGCCCGTGTCCTTCATCGAAGGCGCATGGGAATCGCTGATGCGCACGATGGACGCGGGCGCCATGGGCGGCGATGTCGGCTGGAGCTTCCGCGGCATCTCGCTCGCGGTCACCGTCGCCGGCATCTTCGTCTTCTCTGCCCTGATCGGCGTGCTCTCCTCCGGTCTCGACGAGAAGCTGGACGAGCTGCGCAAGGGGCGCTCCCACGTTCTGGAGAAGGACCACACGATCATCTTCAACTGGTCGCCCTCGATCTTCGACGTGATCTCCGAACTCGTCATCGCCAACCGCAGCCGGCGGCGTCCGCGCATCGTCATCATGGCGGGCAAGGACAAGGTGGAGATGGAGGACGAGATCGCCGACAAGATTCCCGATCTCGGCAACACCCGCATCATCTGCCGCAGCGGCGACCCGACCGACCTGCACGACATCAACATCGTCAATCCCCAGGCCTCCCGCGCCATCGTGGTCCTGTCGCCGGAGGGCGACTATGCCGACTCGCAGGTCATCAAGACGATCCTCGCGCTCGTGAACGACCCGTCCCGCCGCCCGCAGCGCTACCGCATCGCCGCGGAAATCCGCGATGCCGCCAATGCCGAGGTCGCGCGCATCGTCGGCGGCAGCGAATTGCAGCTGGTGCTGGCCGACGAACTCATTTCCCGCATCGTCGTCAGCTCCAGCCGCCAGTCCGGCTTGAGCGGCGTCTATACCGAGCTGCTCGATTTCGACGGTTCGGAGATCTACGCGCTCGAACAGCCCGGCATCGTCGGCAAATCCTTCGGCGCCGCCGTCATGGCCTACGACACCTCAACCCTGATCGGCATCGGCACCACGGACGGGAAGGTGCACCTGAACCCGGCGCGGGACCATGTGATTGCCGCGGGCGAGCGCGCCATCCTGATTGCCGAGGACGACGACACGATCCGCCTGCGCACCGGCGACTTCACCGTCGATCGCGACGTCATCCGCCCGCGCCCAAAGGTCACGCGCCGGGCGGAAACCACGCTTCTGCTCGGCTGGAACCGCCGCGGCCCCATCATCACCCAGGAGCTGTCGCGCTATGTCGCGCCCGGCTCCCGCCTGACGATCGCCGCCGACACGCCGGAGCTGGTCGACGAGGTCGCGGCCATGCCGTATCTGAAGGAGAACCTCTCGGTGACCTGCCGCGTGATCGACACCAGCAACCGTGCCGCCCTCGATGCGCTGGACGTGCCTGCCTTCGACCACGTCCTGGTGCTCGGCTATAGCGACCATCTGGCCGCCCAGCCGGCCGATACGGCGACGCTCGTGACGCTGCTGCAGCTGCGCAAGATCGCGGAGGCGGCAAACACCCATATCGGCATCGTCAGCGAGATGATCGACGTGCGCAACCGCGATCTCGCCGCCGTCACCCGCGCCGACGATTTCGTCGTCAGCAACAAGCTCGTCAGCCTCATGCTGGCGCAGGCCTCGGAAAACGAGCTGATGGCGGATATCTTCGACGAGCTTCTGGACGAGGACGGTTCGGAAATCTATATGCGCGCCGTCACCGACTATATCGCGATCGACCACCCCGTGAACTTCTACACGATCACGCTCGCAGCCCTGATGCGTGGCGAGGTGGCGCTCGGCTACAGCAGGAGGGCTGCGTCCGTGCGCGACGAGAGAGGCCTTGGCGGTGTCGTGGTCAATCCCGCCAAGGGAGAGGCGGTGCAATACGAGGCCGGGGACAAGCTGATCATTCTCGCGCGCGACTGAGACCCGTGCTCGCGCGCGACGGAGACCCAGCCGGCCCTCACCCCCGATGCCCCCGCCGCAGCCGCTTCTCGAGCCCGCGCAGCCCCAGCGACAGGCCGATGGTGAGCAGAAGATAGATATAGGCGACGATCGAATAGGTCTCGAAGAAGCGGAAGGAGCCGGAGGCATAGACCTTGCCCATCTGGGTGATGTCCTGCACGCCGAGCACGGAGACGAGCGACGAATCCTTGATCATGGCGATGAAATCATTGCCGAGCGGCGGCAGGATGGTGCGGATGGCCTGGGGGAAGACCACGAGCCGGAACCGCTGGAACCGGTTGAGGCCCAGCGCCTCCGCCGCCTCCACCTGACCCCGGTCCACCGACTGGATGCCGGCGCGAAAAACCTCGGCGATGAAGGCGGAATAGCCGATGGTGAGCGCGATGATCGCCCGCCACATCAAGGATAGGTCGCGCACCAGCACCGGCTCCATCGCACCGGCCGAGATCAGCGGCGTCAAGGCGAGATTGATCAGCCAGACGAGCCCCGGCGTGCCGACGAAGGCGATGTAGAACAGCAGCACGAGAACGGGAATGCCGCGGATCACCTCCGTGTAGAACCGGGCGACCTGACGCAGCACCGGACTGCGCGACAGCGCCATCAGCGCCACGCCGAGCCCGAGGAGCGTGGCAAGGGCGAAACCGACGATGGTGACGAAGATCGTCACGCCGATGCCGGCGGCAACCACGGTGAAAACGCGGGAATAGAGATCGTTGACGGCGATGAACACGGCAAGGCCGACGGCGATCGCGCCCAGCGCGATCAGCCACCAGGGCAGCTCCCGCGCCACCGCGTGCCGGCCCGAGGCCGGGCGGTCATCGGGAAAGGATGCTTCGCTAGAAGAGGATTGCGACGAGGGATCCGACGGGCGCGGCGGCATGGCGGGTGGCCTATCCGATCGGCCGCCGCCTCACTCGCCCATCTTGAAATCGACGAACCACTTGCGGTTCAGCTTTTCCAGCGTGCCGTCCGCCTTCAGCGCCGCGATGGCTGCATTCACGGGCGCGACCAGCTGGGAGCCCTTGGTGAAGATGAAGCCGAAATCCTCGGTGCCGAGGGGCCCACCGATCAGCTTCAGCCCACCATCGGACGTATCCACATAGCCCTTGCCGGCCGTACCGTCCGTCAGCACCACATCGACGTCGCCGGCCTTCAGCGCCTGCACCGTCGCCCCGAACGTCTCGAACAGCTTGACGCGCGGGTTCTGTTCGTTGCCGTCCAGCACTTCGTAGATGGCAGTGTAGAACGGCGTCGTTCCCGGCTGGGCGCCGATGAGGCCGCTGGACAGCGCGGCGAAGGACTTGCCGTCCGTAAACCGGCTTTCGTCGCCGCGCACCAGCATGAACTGCTCGGAGCGCATATAGGGGTCGGAGAAATCCACCTTCTCCTTGCGCTCTTCCTTGATGGTGATGCCCGTCATGCCCATGTCGTACTGCCCGTCGGACACGGACTGGATCATCGCATCCCAGCTCGTATTGCGATAGGTCACCTTGGCGTTCAGCCGCTTGGCGATCTCTCCCACCGCGTCATACTCCCAGCCCGCGGCCTGGCCGGTCTTCGGGTCGATAAACTGCAGCGGCGGATAGGCATTCTCCGTCACCACGACGATGTCACGCCCGCCGAGATCCGGGAGATCCGCGGCAGCGGCACCAAGCGGCGAAAGGGCAAGGACGGTCAGACCGGCGAGTACATGGCGGCGGGAAAACATAAGGCAGGCTCCTGGCGTGTGACGCGCGAGACTGTCACGAAACTCGCCCGTCGGGCAAGAGCCGAGCGGGTAGCACGGTCATTTCCATGCCGGCGCCGGCGCCGCTGCGCAGGATGAAAGGGATCGCCGTTCCCGCGCATCGAGCAAAACCGTTGCCGTCCACCCGACCTGCGACCTCCCATGGTTCTCTTTTCAGCCCTATCGGCGAGAAACCTGCCTCCTTCCCCAACATCCCGCTTGTCCCTACAGATTTTTCGGCAAGGACCCCGACACTCACCCGATGAACGGTCTTTTGGAAGGAATACTCATGAAACACACGCTTGCACCGGTTCTCCTCGCGGTCTCCCTCTCGATCGGATCGCTGCTGACGGCCGCCCCGTCGCAGGCGCAGGAAGCCGTGGTGGCGGCGCCCGATGCCGAGGCGCTGTTCACCAGTGCGGATCCACAGCTGAACGCCAACAAGCAGGTCGCCCTCGGCATCGTCCGGGATCTGCTGGAAGCCAACCACTGGGACAAGGCCGACCGCTATCTGACCGAGCGCTATCTGCAGCACAATCCGAACGCGGCCTCGGGCCGGGCCGGCGTCGTCGCCTATTTCACGACGGTGCTGAAGCGCGAGCCCTCGCCGATCCCCGCGAAGATGAAGACGCCGATCGCCTTCGTCACGGCGGAAGGCGATCTCGTCACCGTCGGCTATGTGCGCGAGGTCAAGGACGAGAAGGACCCGTCGAAGACCTACACCACCACATGGTTCGACACCTGGCGGATCAAGGACGGCAAGGCCGACGAGCACTGGGACCCGGCAACGAAGGACTGAGCCGGTTGTTTCCACCTTCAAACATGAAAAAGCCGCCGGAGCGATCCGGCGGCTTTTTCGAAGGAGAAGGATCCGAAGATCTTATTCTGCAGACTTTGCGTCTTCGGCAGCCTTTGCAGCGGCGGCTTCTTCAGCGGCCTTGGCAGCGGCGGCTTCCGCGGCTGCAGCTTCTGCTGCTGCCTTTTCGGCGGCGAGCGCCTGGGCTGCTGCAACCTTTTCAGCTTCCAGACGGGCCTTTTCCTCGGCAGCCGACTGGCGCGCCGTGTCGTTCAGCTTGCGGGCGCGCGTGCCGGTGTTCTCGACGATACGAGCCGACTTGCCGCGACGATCGCGCAGGTAGTAGAGCTTGGCGCGACGGACCTTACCGCGGCGAACGATCTCGACGCTTTCGACCATCGGCGAATAGACCGGGAACACGCGCTCGACGCCTTCGCCGTAGGAGATCTTGCGAACGGTGAAGCTTTCGTTGATGCCGCCACCCGAACGGGCGATGCAGACGCCTTCATAGGCCTGCACGCGGGTGCGGGTGCCTTCCGTCACGCGTACGTTGACGCGGAGCGTGTCGCCTGCGGAGAATTCCGGGAGGGTACGCTTGGCTTCGATCTTGGCGGCCTGTTCGGCTTCCAGCTGCTGGATGATGTTCATCGGTTTAACCTTGCTTTCTTCTCAAACAGTCAGAGCGCCCAGTGTGTCCTTCGGCCATGCCTCTGGACAGGTCTCTTCCGGTGAAGAGCGACGGCGGATACACCATTCTTTGTTGACGGTCGCGGGCAGGAACCCGAGCCGGTGCGGCCTATACACCGGGACCGACGATTTGTCACCCCTCGACATCCAGGATTCTGCGCGAAGCCTGCCGGCTTTCGAAGCGAAGAATGCGCGTGTCGTCCGCCTCGATCACCGCGACACCATCGAACGTCGCGGTGACGCTGCACCAGAAGGACCATGCCGCGGCGTTGTGCCGGGAGACGCCGAGTTCCCAGATGCCCGCATGCAGCGTCAGGAGCCGGCGGGCCATGCATTTCCCGACCCCCGTTCGCCGGAACGCCGGGAGCACGCAGAACTCCGCCATCGCATGGTCGACCGCCAATCCCGAGCAGGAATGCCGGTTGACGAGCGCAAAGCCCTGAGGACGCCAGGTGTCTTCTGGACGAACCTCGACCAGATAGGCCCAGCGATCGGCTTCCCCGAAATAGAGATCGAAATAGGGATAGACGGCATCCACGGGGCCGAAGGCGGAGAGCCCATGCAGATAGGTGTCGAGCAGGGTCCGCAAGATGGCCCTGTCGGAGGTCTCCGCCGGTCGAATGCGCCAGATGTCGTCCGGCAAGGAATTGTCGGGCCGCGGCATGCCGATAAGCGCCTCCTGCGGATGTCCGTCCTTGTGTTTGTGCGCAGGCGCTATACCACGAAAATCAGCCCTTAGCCGATGAGTCGCCGATGCCCGTCACAACCGCCGTTCTCCTCTTTTTCGCCGGCTTCCTGTCGAGCGCCGTCAATGCGGTGGCCGGTGGCGGCACGTTTCTCACCTTCGGCGCGATGACGCTGGCCGGCCTGCCGCCGATCGTGGCCAATGCGACGTCGTCCATCGTCCAGTTTCCCGGCTACATCACCTCGGCGCTCGCCTATCGCCGCGAACTGATGGCCGACCGGCGGATGGCGGTCATGCTCGGGCTTCTCTCCGCGGTCGGCGGCCTCATCGGCGCCGGCATCCTGCTTGCCCTTTCCAACCCGTCCTTCCGGGCGCTGGTGCCCTGGCTCCTGCTGGGGGCGACCGCGATCTTTGCGGGCGGCCCCCTGCTCCGCCCGGCATCGCGGGAAGCGGGCGCGCCGCTTGGCGTCCTCGGGCTTCTCGGGCAGTTCGCAACCTCGATCTATGGCGGCTTCTTCGGGGCCGGCATGGGCATCATGATGCTCGCCGTATTGGGGCTTTCGGCCGGCGGCGGCTATCACCGGATCAATGCGCTGAAGAACCTGCTGGCCGTCGTCATCGCCGCCATTGCCGTCGTGGTCTTCACCTTCGGTGGGGTCGTCTCCTGGCTGGAGGCCGCCGTGATGATCCCCGGCGGGGCGCTCGGCGGCTACAGCGGCGTCTGGCTGGCACGCCGCGTGCCCCAGGCCGTCATCCGCGCCTTCGTCATCGCGGTCGGTCTGCTGCTTGCCTTCTATTATTTCGTGACGGGCTGAGACAACAGATCCGGCCGGCGCTCCCGCGTCAGCCGCTCGGCCTCGGCCCGCCGCCAGCGCTCGATGGCGCCGTGATTGCCCGAGGTCAGCACGGCGGGGATTTCCCGTTCCTCGAACACCTGCGGCCGGGTATAGTGCGGATGCTCCAGGAGCCCGCCTTCGAAGCTTTCATGCACGCCGGAAAGCGCATTGCCCATGACGCCCGGCAGGATGCGCACGACGGCATCGAGCAGCGTCAGCGCCGCAGGCTCCCCGCCCGAGAGAATGTAGTCGCCGATCGAGACCTCCTCGAGCGCCCGTGCATCGATGACCCGCTGGTCGACGCCCTCGAACCGGCCGCAGACGATGATCGCCCCCGGCCCGGCGGCGATCTCGCGCACCCGCGCCTGGCTCAGCGGCCGTCCGCGCGGGCTCATCAGCAGCCGTGGCCGCCCGTCGTCGCGCGAAACATGATCGATGGCGCGCCCGAGAATATCGGCCCGCAGCACCATGCCCGCCCCGCCGCCGGCCGGCGTGTCGTCCACGGTCCGGTGCTTGTCCTCGGCAAAGTCGCGGATCTGCACGGCGTCGAGCGACCACTGCCCGCGCTCCAGCGCTCTGCCCGCCAGGGAATGGCCGAGATGTCCTGGAAACATTTCCGGATAGAGCGTGAGAAGGGTGGCGCGGAACGCCATGGCGGCGCTCATTCGCCGGAGGCGTCGGGCGTGAACGGCCCGGCCGGATCGTCCTTGTCGTCGATGAGACCGGCGGCCACCGGATCGACCAGCATCGTGCCGCCTTCGAGATCGATCTCGAGCACGGAGAACTCGGAAAAAGGAATGAGGACCGGCCGACGGCCGGGGCCCTTCAGCTCCAGAAGGTCGCCGGCACCGAAGTCGAACACGCCGGTCACGACGCCATAGCTCTTGCCCTCGGCATCCTTCGCCTCCAGCCCCTCGAGATCGGCATAGAAGAATTCGTCCTCGTCGAGATCGTCGTCCGGCAAGTTTTCCCGCTCGATAAACAGATCGAGCCCGTTCAGCGCCTCGGCCGCCGTCCGGTCGTTGATGCCGCGAAAGCGGACGATCACGACGGTCTTGCTCTCGCGCACCTCCAGCACCTCGAAGACGCGCCCGTCCTCGCTGTGGAGATGACCGTAATCGCCAAGCGCCGTCGCCTCCTCGGCGAAGCTCTTCACACGGACTTCGCCGCGCAATCCTTGCGCGCCACCGATCGTGCCCATCAGGACGGGGTTTTTCAGCTTGCTCATGGAGGAACCGTTCTTGAGATCATTCGTCGGAGAGATTGCGCGACCCCATAAACGAAAACGGGCGGCATGAAAATGCCGCCCGTCCCGAAGATGTGTGAAGGGTCGATTACTCGGCAGCAGCGGCAGCGGCGTCTTCGGCCTTCTGCTTGGCTTCGGCGGCGCGCTCGGTCGCCTTCTTGCCGGGCTTGCCCTTGGTCGGGTTGCTGCGGGCTTCGCGCGTGACGATGCCGGCTTCGCTGAGGAAGCGCAGGACGCGGTCGGTCGGCAGGGCGCCGTGGTCGAGCCAATGCTGGATGCGCTCGTTGTTCAGCTCGACGCGCTTGGCATCGTCCTTGGCGAGCATCGGGTTCCAGGAACCGACCTTTTCGAGGAAGCGGCCGTCGCGGGGCGAACGGGCGTCGGCGATGACGACCTGGTAGAACGGACGCTTCTTGGAACCGCCGCGGGCGAGACGAATTTTCAGTGCCATGTCAATAACTCCTTGAATGTTGGCGTGCCGCGGATGCGGCCTGAGGGGGTATGGAGAGACCGTCAATCCTTCAGATCGGCGGCGATGTCTTCGTGATGCCGGATAACTTCCTTGATGATGAAGTTCAGGAACGTCTCGGCGAAATCCGGATCCAGATGAGCGTCCTTTGCCAAACGGCGCAGGCGTTCGATCTGGTATTCTTCGCGCGCCGGGTCGGCCGGCGGCAAATCGTGGAGGGCCTTGAGAACACCCACGGCTTTCGTGCAGCGGAAGCGCTCGGCCAGCATATGCACCAGAGCCGCGTCGATATTGTCGATCGACTGGCGGTAGCCGGACAGCTCGCGGGCGATGGAAGGGTCGATGCTCATTCGGGCCTCACTTCTTCTTCGGCAGGCCGGGAAGGCCCGGGAAGCCGCCACCGAGACCGGGCAGCTTGCCGCCGCCCATGCCGGGGAGACCGCCCATGCCGCCGGGCATGCCCTTGCCGAGGCCGGCGGCTTCCGCCTGCTTCTGCAACGCTTCCAGCTGCTTGGGGTCGAGGCTCGACAGGTCGGGCATACCGCCCATTCCCCCGGCCATGCCACCAAGGCCCATCTTGCCGGCAAGGCCGCCCATCATCTGCTTCATCATGCCGCCGCCCTTCTTGCCGCCCATGGCCTTCATCATGTCGGCCATCTGGCGGTGCATCTTGAGCAGCTTGTTGATGTCGGCGGCATCCGTGCCGGAACCGCTCGCGATGCGCTTCTTGCGGGAATGCTTGAGGAGGTCGGGATTGGCGCGCTCGGCCTTGGTCATGGAGGAGATGATGGCCATCTGGCGCTTGAACATCCGGTCGTCGAGACCGGCCGCCGCCATCTTGTCCTTCATGCCGGACATGCCGGGCATCATGCCCATGATGCCGCCCATGCCGCCCATCTTCTGCATCTGGGAAAGCTGGTCGGCGAGATCGTTGAGGTCGAACTTGCCCGACTTCATCTTGGCGGCCATGGCCGCCGCCTTCTCGGCATCGATGTTCTCGGCGGCCTTCTCGACCAGCGAAACGATGTCGCCCATGCCGAGGATGCGGTCGGCGACGCGGCGCGGATGGAACTCGTCCAGCTCCGACATCTTCTCTCCGACGCCGATCAGCTTGATCGGCTTGCCGGTGACGGCCCGCATGGAGAGCGCCGCACCGCCACGGCCGTCGCCGTCCATGCGGGTCAGCACGAGGCCGGTGATGCCGACGCGTTCGTCGAAATTGCGCGCGAGATTGACGGCGTCCTGACCGGTCAGCGCATCGGCGACCAGCAGGATCTCATGCGGGTTCGAGCGCCGCTTGATCTCGGCCATCTCGATCATCAGCGGCTCGTCGATATGCGTGCGGCCGGCGGTGTCGAGGATGACGACGTCATGGCCGCCGAGCTTTGCCGCCTGCACGGCGCGCGCGGCGATATCGGTCGGCGACTGCCCGGCGATGACCGGCAGCGTGTCGATGCCCGCCTGGACGCCGAGCTGGCGCAGCTGCTCCTGGGCTGCCGGCCGGCGCGTGTCGAGCGAGGCCATCAGGACCTTCTTCTTGTCGCGCGTGTGCAGCCGGTGGGCGATCTTGCCCGAGGTCGTGGTCTTGCCCGAACCCTGGAGACCGACCATCATGATGACGACCGGGGCGGGCGCGTTGAGATCGATGGAAACGCCGGTGGCGCCCAGCATCTCGACCAGCTCGTCATGGACGATCTTGACGACCATCTGCCCGGGCTTGATCGACTTCAGCACATTGGCGCCGACGGCCTTCTCGCGCACGCGCTCGGTGAACGATCGGACGACTTCCAGCGCAACGTCGGCTTCCAGCAGCGCACGGCGAACCTCGCGCAGGGCAGCCGACACATCGGCTTCCGACAGCGCACCGCGTCCCGTCAATCCGTTGAGGATCGAACCAAGGCGGTCCTGGAGGCTTTCAAACATCGGCTCTTCCTTTTCGTTTACGAGCATGTGCCGCAAACGTGGGTTCCGGGTCGTTTTCAAACAAGACGCAAAGCCGAACGGCACCCGAGGGCGCATCGCGCTGTCGGGTGTTGACCTCCGGGAACGTTTATACCTTGAAAGGGTCCCGGTCGGCGGCTCGGAGTCGTGTCTCGTCGCAGATGGAGCGCGGTAAACAGCAAACGGCCCGGAAAGTCAAGGCTTGCCGGCATCGCAAGGCCGCAGACCTGTCGATCCACATCGGCACGGTGTCGCTTTCCTATGGCGCGGGCACGAAAAAGCCGCCATCATCCGGGCATCTGCTGCCGTCGGAAACGACCGCGCGTTCACGGGGATCGGAATGAAACGCCGTACATTCTTCAAATGGTCTCTGGCCGGCGCCATCGCCGCCGTGTCGGGCGGTGTCACCGCAAGGAGCAGCATGGCCGCCAATCGCTACTATAACGGTCCCGTCAGTGATCATTTCGACGGCACCCGCTTCTTTAATCCCGGCGGCATCGAGCCGAACGGCTTTCGCGATCTCCTGCGCTGGCAGTTCAACGGCCAGAAGGCGACATGGCCGACGATGCCTGATCCGCGCGCGACGGTGACCAGGCCGGACGCTTCGGTGACCGGGCAGAACCTGCGCGTCACCATGGTCGGTCATGCCTCCATGCTGATCCAGGTGGCCGGCCTCAACATCCTCACCGATCCGGTCTGGTCGGAGCGCGCGAGCCCCTTTTCCTTCGCCGGTCCGCGTCGCGTCTCGCCGCCCGGCATCCGCCTCGAGGATCTTCCCCGCATCGATGTCGTGCTGGTGAGCCACAATCATTACGACCATCTCGACCAGCCGACGATCGCGCGCCTTGAGGCCACCCACAGGCCGACCTTCGTCACGCCGCTCGGCAACGACGTCTTCATTCGCAAGGTGGCGCCAGACGCTCGGATCGCGCTTCTGGACTGGGGCAACGCGCTCGATGTCGCGGCGGGCGTCTCGATCCACTGCGAGCCGGCGCATCACTGGTCGGCGCGCGGGGTCGGCGACCGGCGAAAGGCGCTCTGGGCCGCCTTCGTCATCGCGACGCCGGCCGGCCGGATCTACCATATCGGCGACACCGGCTTTCACGACGGCATCAACTATCGCGCCGCGGCCAAGACCTATGGCAGCTTCCGCCTCGCCATCCTGCCGATCGGAGCCTACGAGCCGCGCTGGTTCATGAAGGGCCAGCACCAGAACCCGGACGAGGCCATTCAGGGCATGCTTCTCGCGAACGCCGCCTTCGTCGTCGGCCATCACTTCGCGACCATCCAGCTGACCGACGAGGCCATGGATGCGCCGGAACGGGCGCTGGCCGAGGCCCTCGCAAGACACGATGTCGATCCTGCCCGCGTTCGCCCGCTCCACGCCGGCGAGGTCTTCGACGTGCCCCCGGAAAGGAACCCCGCATGACCGCCGGCACCTTTCACCAGCCGGTGGATGCCGCCGAGGTTCCCCGCTTTGCCGGTCACTCGACCTTCATGCGGCTGCCCGCCGTTTCCGACGCGACCGGCCTCGACATCGCGCTCGTCGGCATTCCCTGGGATGGCGGCACGACCAACCGCGCCGGCGCCCGCCACGGGCCGCGCGAGGTCCGCAACCAGTCGAGCCTGATGCGGCGCGTCCATCATGTCACGCTGACCGAACCCTTCAGCCTCGCCAATATCGCCGATGTCGGCGACATCAGCGTCAATCCGATCGACCTTCTCGACGGGTTGAAGCGGATCGAGACCGGCATGCGCGCCATCGTGGATGCCGGCGCCATCCCGCTGTCGGTCGGCGGCGATCATCTGACGACGCTGCCGGTCATGCGCGCGGTGGCGGCAGGCGGCTCGGTCGGCATGATCCATTTCGATGCCCATTCCGACACCAACGACACCTATTTCGGCGGCAACCCCTATACCCACGGCACGCCATTCCGCCGCGCGATCGAGGAAGGGCTGCTCGATCCGAACCGCACGGTGCAGATCGGCATTCGCGGCTCGATCTACGCGACCGACGAGCACGACTGGGCCCGCGCGCAAGGCATCCGCGTGATCTATATGGAGGAGTTCCTCCAGCGCAGCGTGGGAGACGTGATGGCGGAAGCCCGCGCGATTGCCGGCGATGGGCCGACCTATGTGAGCTTTGACATCGACTGCATCGACCCCTCCATGGCGCCCGGGACGGGAACGCCCGAGATCGGCGGCTTTTCGACGCGCGAGGCGCAGGCTCTGGTCCGGCAGCTCGGCGGCGTCCGCATCGTTGGCGCGGATGTGGTGGAGGTCGCCCCGCCCTTCGACGTCGCGGGCATGACGGCACTTGCCGGTGCGACCATCCTGTTCGAGTTGCTCTGCGTGATCGCGGAGGGTGTCGCCGCGCGCCGCTGACGGCAAGCCGCATTGATCCCGGCCTCTGGTCATCCGGCGTATTTTCCGCCATATACGCCCTCTCGCAGGACCTTTGCGCAAGGGTATGGACAGGCATGGACACCACGGTCGAATTCGCAAGGATGAATGGGCTCGGCAATGCCATTCTGGTCGTGGACATGCGCGGCCGGAGCGATACCGTGACCCCGGCAGCCGCCATCGCGCTCAATGCCGATCCGCAGACGCGCTTCGACCAGATCATGGCGATCCATGATCCGAAGGCCTCGGGCACCGATGCCTGGATCGACATCCTGAACTCCGACGGCACCAAGGCGCAGGCCTGCGGCAACGGCACGCGCTGCGTGGTGCAGGCGCTGGCGGCGGAAACCGGCCGCAAGACCTTCACCTTTCACACGGTCGCCGGCGTCCTCAACGCCGAGGAACATGCCGACGGCACGATCTCGGTCGATATGGGCAAGCCGGTGTTCGACTGGAACCGCATTCCTCTGGCCGAAGACTTCCACGACACAAGCCGCATCGAGTTGCAGATCGGCCCGATCGACGATCCCGTGCTGCACTCGCCCTCCGTGATGTCGATGGGCAATCCGCATGCGGTCTTCTGGGTGGATCGCGACGTCATGTCCTACGATCTCGCGCGCTTCGGCCCGCTGCTCGAAAATCACCCGATGTTTCCCGAGCGCGCCAATATCACGCTCGCGCAGGTGACATCGCAGAGCGGCATGACCACCCGCACCTGGGAACGCGGCGCCGGGCTGACGCTCGCCTGCGGCTCGGCGGCTTGCGCGGCGGCCGTCAGCGGCGCCCGCACCGGCCGCACCGGCCGCACCGTGGCGGTGACCGTTGCCAGCGCGGTGCCGGCCGGCGTGCTCACCATCGACTGGCGCGAGCGCGACGATCATGTCGTCATGACCGGCCCGGCCGCCTGGGAATGGTCCGGCCGAGTCGATCCGGCGACCGGCGCCTTCACGCGCGCTGCAGAAACCGGGAAGACCGGAGCGCAAGCGACAGGGGCGACGGCAGAGTGAGCGGCGTCGAGATCATCACCTTCGGCTGCCGCCTGAACACCTACGAATCCGAAGTGATGCGCGGCGCGGCCGAACAGGCGGGCCTCAACAATGCGGTGCTGGTGAACACCTGCGCGGTGACCGGCGAGGCTGTACGCCAGGCCCGCAAGGCGATCCGCCGCGCCCGGCGCGCGCACCCGGACGCCCGCATCATCGTCACCGGCTGCGCCGCCCAGACCGAGGCCGGCAGCTTTGCCGCCATGCCCGAAGTGGACGCCGTTCTCGGCAATGCGGAAAAGCTCGAGAGCCACGCCTATCGCGCTCTGCCCGACTTCGGCGTCGGCAGCGAGGAGAAGCTGCGCGTCAACGACATCATGAGCGTGCGCGAGACCGCGCCGCAGATGGTGCGGATGATCGAAGGCCATGTGCGCGCCTTCGTGCAGGTGCAGAACGGCTGCGACCACCGCTGCACCTTCTGCATTATCCCCTATGGCCGCGGCAATTCCCGCTCGGTGCCGATGGGCGCCGTGGTCGATCAGGCCCGCATGCTGGTGGAGAACGGCTACCGCGAGATCGTGCTGACCGGGGTGGACGCCACCAGCTATGGCGGCGACCTGGCCGGCACGCCGACGCTCGGCCTGCTGGCCAAGACCCTTCTGAAGCAGGTGCCGGAGCTTGCCCGCCTGCGCCTCTCCTCCATCGACAGCATCGAGGCCGACCGGCACCTGATCGACCTCATCGCCGACGAGCCACGCTTCATGCCGCACCTGCATCTCTCGCTGCAGCACGGCGACGACATGATCCTGAAGCGGATGAAGCGCCGGCATTCGCGGGCCGACGCGCTCGCCTTCATGAACGAGGCCCGTCGCCTGCGCCCCGGCATCGCCTTCGGCGCCGACATGATCGCCGGCTTTCCGACGGAGACGGAAGAGATGTTCGCGCAAGCCGGAACGCTGGCGCAGGAAGCAGGGATCGCAAGCCTGCACGTCTTCCCCTACAGTCCACGCGAAGGCACGCCCGCCGCCCGCATGCCGCAGCACGACCCGCTGCTGATCCGGGAGCGCGCCGCACGCCTGCGCGCCATCGGCGAGGAGCTGGCACGCGACCACCTGACCTCCATGGTCGGCACCGCGCAGACCGTGCTGGTGGAAAGCAACGGCACCGGCCACACGGAGAATTTCACCCGCGTCGCGACACCGGGGCTCGAGCCCCGGTCGCTGGCCGCGACGACGATCACGGGCCACGATGGCAAGAACCTCTCCATCGCCACCGCCGAAAGACAGGCCGCCTGACATGAGCGGCCCCGCAGGTTTCAGGATATAAGATGGCGTTCGACTTCCTCAAAAGGGTCTTCACATTCGACCAGGTACCGCCGGAAGCGCCCGTGGCCGACGAGCGTGCGCCGGATACGGTGACACCGGACCCGGTCGCCCGGGAGACGCGTGCGTCCGAACCGGCCCATCCCGCCGAGACGGTCCCGCAAGACACGCTGCCCGTCGCCGAAGATCCGGTCCTGGCCGAAGAAATCGCCACGGCCGGCGGCCCTTCGGCCGATGACGAAGTCGATGAACCGGCGGACGAGGGGCAGGATACCGAGGAGCCGCTGCTTCCGCTGCCGGCCGTCGAGGACATCGGCGATCTCGGCGTGGTGCCGCTGTCGCTGCTTCAAGCGGAGGCGGAGCTTGCCCCCGGCGAAAGCCCGACCGCCGATCTCGACCGTCCGCGCGACATCTCCGCTTTGCCCGCAGGCTTTGCCACGGGGCCGGCGCCCGAGCCGGAGGCCGTGCCCGAAGGCGAACGCCTCACCTGGTTCCAGCGCCTGCGCGCCGGCCTGTCGCGCACCTCCTCGCAGCTGACCGGCCAGATCACGGCGCTCTTCACCAAGCGCAAGCTGGACGACGCGACACTCGAAGAGCTGGAAGATCTGCTGATTCAGGCCGACCTCGGCGTCGAGACGGCGCTGCGCATCACCGATACGCTCGCCTCCGAGCGCTACGGCCGCGACGTTTCCAGCGCGGATGTCTCGCGCATCATGGCAGCCGAGATCACAAAGGTTCTCACGCCCGTCGCCAGGCCCCTGCAGCTCGATCTCAACCACCGCCCCCACGTCATCCTCGTCGTCGGCGTCAACGGCACAGGCAAGACGACCACCATCGGCAAGCTCGCCGCCAAGCTCTCGGGCGCCGGCTTGAAGGTCATGCTCGCCGCCGGCGATACGTTCCGCGCCGCCGCCATCGAGCAGCTGAAGATCTGGGCGGAACGGACGAACAGCCACATCGTCTCCTCGAAGCTCGGCGCTGACGCCGCGGGCTTGGCCTACGAGGCCTTCGAGGAAGCGCGCCGGCAGAAGAGCGACGTGCTGATCATCGACACCGCCGGGCGCCTGCAGAATCGCACGGAGCTGATGGCCGAGCTTGAAAAGATCGTCCGTGTGCTCGGCAAGCTCGATCCGGATGCACCGCACACCGTGCTGCAGACGCTGGACGCGACCACCGGACAGAATGCGCTCAACCAGGTCGAGATCTTCCGCAACGTCGCCGGCGTCAACGGGCTGATCATGACCAAGCTCGACGGAACGGCGCGCGGCGGCATCCTCGTCGCCATCTCCGCCAAGCACAAGCTGCCGGTCTACTTCATCGGCGTCGGCGAGGGGATCGACGACCTCGAACCCTTCGAGGCCCAGGATTTCGCCGAGGCGATTGCCGGAATTGCGGACTGATGCAGATGGCCGGGGTTGTGCGCGAGCTTGCCTGTCATTGCGGTGAAATCCGCCTAAGCTGCGATGCGCCGCTGACGAGCGTTATCGAATGCAACTGCTCGACCTGCGGCCGGACCGGCATCCTGCACTGGAAAGTCCCCGCGGCCTCGTTGAGTTTGACGAGTCAAAGGATCGGACTGTCAACCTATGCCTGGCGCGGCTTGCACGAAGGGCAGCATTTCTGCCGCATTTGCGGAACAGCGATGATGCGGACCGGCTATCCGGGAGATCGCGTGTCATTGAACGCGCGATGTATAGTCGGCATTGATGTCTTCGATCTGGAGACCATTCGCTACGATGGCCGCAATAAGATGCCGCCAGGACCGACGCTTTAACGAAAGAATGGATGCCATGTCCTCGACTACGCCGACCCCCGCCGAGCGTCACCATCCGGGCCTCAAGCTCGCGCTGGAACTCGGGCCCCTGCTGATCTTCTTCTTCGCCAATCTGCGCGGACCCTGGCTTGCCGAGACCTTTCCGGTGCTGACCGAACTCGGCGGCCCGCTGTTCATCGCCACCGGCCTCTTCATGGCGGCCACGGTGATCTCCCTGCTCGTGTCGAAGATCGTGCTTGGCCACCTCCCCGTCATGCCCTTCGTTTCGGGCATCGTCGTCGTCGTGTTCGGCTCGCTGTCGATCTGGCTGCAGAACGACACCTTCATCAAGATGAAGCCGACCATCGTCAACACGCTGTTCGGTGCGGTGCTTCTCGGTGGCCTGTTCTTCGGCAAGTCGCTGCTCGGCCACGTCTTCAATGCCGCCTTCCAGCTGGACGCGGCCGGATGGCGCAAGCTGACGCTGCGCTGGGGTATCTTCTTCCTGTTTCTGGCCGTTCTCAACGAAGTCGTCTGGCGCGGCGCCGCCGTCTGGTATGCGCCCGATGCGCAGGCCGCCGACGATTTCTGGGTAGCGTTCAAGGTTTGGGGCACCATGCCGATCACCATTCTCTTCACCATGGCGCAGATGCCACTCATCCTGCGGCACTCTGTCGAAACCGCATCCGACAAGACATGACGGCCGCTCCCTCACCGGTCGAAGCCCTGCCCCGCAGCCGCACGCTGCTGTGGATCGGCGCCTGCCTCGCCGTGCTGGCATGTCAGGTGGCCGTGGAGCTGTTCATGGGCCGCACGCCAATCTGCACCTGCGGTACCGTCAAGCTGTTCGAGCCGGTGGTCAACAGCCCCGGCAATTCCCAGCACCTCGCCGACTGGTACACGCCGTCGCACATCATCCACGGCTTCCTGTTCTACGCGCTGACCGCCTGGCTCTTCCCGAGAAAGCCGCTCGCCGCCCGGCTCTTCGTCGCGACCCTCATCGAGGCCAGCTGGGAACTGCTGGAGAACTCACCCATCATCATCGAGCGCTATCGCTCCGCGACCGTCTCGCTGAACTATGTCGGCGACAGCGTGCTGAACTCGGCCATGGACACCGTCTTCATGGCGCTTGGCTTTCTCGCCGCCGCCCGCCTGCCCGTCGCCGTGACGATCGCCATCGCGGTTCTTTTCGAACTCTTCACCGGCTGGCTGATTCGCGACAACCTGACGCTCAACGTGCTGATGCTCGTCTGGCCGATGGACGCGGTGAAGGCGTGGCAGGGCGCGCTTTAGGAGCCCGCAGACGCCTTCTCGATCGCCGGCATGAGGCCTTCCCGCAGGCTGCGGTCGTCGAAGGGGCCGACACGCTTGTAGAGGATCGTGCCGTCGGCGCCGACGAGGTAGGATTCCGGAATGCCGTAGACGCCCCAGTCGATCGCGGCGCGGCCGCGCGGATCGACGCCGATGGCGGAGAAGGGATTGCCGAGTTCGCCGAGGAAACGCAGCGCGTTGTCCGTCTGGTCCTTGTAGTTGATGCCGACGACCTGCAGGCGCGGGTCCTTCGCCAGAGCGAGGATGACAGGGTTCTCCGCACGGCAGGGCACGCACCAGGACGCCCAGACATTGACGAGCGTCAGCTTGCCCTTCACCGCGGCATCCGTCAGCGCGGGCATGGGCGCATCCTTCAGCGTCGCACCTTCGAGCGCCGGCAGAGCGAGCGAGGGCGCCTTCGTGCCGATGAGCGCGGACGGGATTTCGCTGATATCGCGACCGGAATCGAGCTGGCTCCAGAATACGGCGGCAAGGCAGGCAAAGACGGTCAGCGGCAGCAGCGCGAGCGCGAGGCGACCTTTCGTCGTCGGACCCCGGCTGTCCGGCAGGTCGCTCACGGCGCACCTCCGCCGGCAGAGCGGCGGCGGATGCCGGCTTCCTCCAGCGCCTGCAATTCGCGGCGCCGGGCGCGCGCGTCCAGAACGACCCAGCTGACAAGGCCGGCGACCACGAGAAGCGCGGCACCATAGCTGGCGGCGACGTAGGCCAGATGCGCACTCATGCGGACGCCGCCCCGCGCGCGGCCTGCCGGCGCATGGCCGCAATCCGGCGCCGCCAGATCTCCGTGCGCATGGCGGCCAGATGCAGCGTGAAGAACAGGCAGGTGAAGGCGAGGGCCATCACCAGCAGCGGGCGCCGGAACTCCGGATCGATCGCCGAACCGCCGAGCCGCAGCACACTTGCCGGCTGGTGCAGCGTGTTCCACCAGTCGACGGAGAACTTGATGATCGGGATGTTGACGAAGCCGACCAGGATGAGCACCGCTGCGACCTTCGCCGCCCGGCCGGCATCGTCCATGGCACGGTTGAGGGCGATCAGGCCGAGATACATCAGGAACAGAATGAAAAACGAGGTCAGCCGCGCATCCCACACCCACCAGGTTCCCCACATCGGCTTGCCCCAGAGCGAGCCGGTGACGAGCGCCAGCGCCGTGAAGCCGGCACCGATCGGTGCTGCGCATTTCGCCGCGACGTCGGCCAGCGGATGGCGCCAGACGAGCGTGCCGAGCGCGGAGGCCGCCATGACCGTATAGCCCATCATGGCGAGCCAGGCGGCGGGCACGTGGATGTACATGATCCGCACCGTCTCGCCCTGCTGGTAGTCGGCGGCGGTCGTAAAACAGAGCGTCAGGCCAATGGCGAAGAGCAGCACTGTCAGGCTCGCAAGCCATGGCAGCAGACGCCCGGCCAGCGCGACGAAGCGCGTCGGATTGGCAAGGTCGGTAAAGCTGCGAATGGCAAGGCTTCTCTCACGCATGCGACCTCTCTACCAAGTTCGCGAGGCCTCTTCAATGAACGTCGCAGCCCCCGCGATGGTCACCTTTGCGTCATTCCGACGAGGCCCGCAGCGCCACGGCGGCCGCGGCCGGGCCGATGACGGCGAAGAACAGGCTGATGGCGATCAGGATCAGGAAGGGCGGCAGGAAGGGCGCGGGATCCTCGACGGCGGCATAGGCCGCGCTGACCCCGAAGATGAGCACGGGAACGACCAGCGGCAGCACGAGGATGGAGACGAGAAGCCCGCCGCGCGGCAGGGCCACTGCGACGGCTGCCCCCATCGCGCCGATCAGCGTGATTGCCGGCGTGCCCGCCAGAAGCGTCAGCATGGTGGCAAGGATCGCCGCCGGCTCCATGTTGAGGAAGAGGCCGAGCAGCGGCGAGATGAGCACGAGCGGCAGGCCGGAGGCGGTCCAGTGCGCGAGGCACTTGACGAAGACGACGAGCACCAGCGGTGTCTCCTGCATCAGCATCACATCCAGAGCGCCGTCCTCGCGCTCCGCCTGGAACAGCCGGTCGAGCCCGAGCAGCGAGGCGAGCAGCGCGCCGATCCACAGCATCGCCGGCCCGACCCGCGCCAGGAGCTTCAGGTCCGGCCCGAGCCCGAAGGGCACGACAGCGACGACCGCCAGGAAAAACAGGATGCCGGTCAGCGCGCCGCCGCCGGCCCGCGTCGCAAGCTTCAGGTCGCGCAGATAGAGAGCCATCATGCCGGCACCGCAAAGCCGGACATGGTCAGCGTCTGCGCACCGGGCACGTCCAGAGCCTGGTGCGTGGCGGCGATGACGATGCCGCCCGCAGCGCGATGTCCGGCGATCAGTGCCTCCACCATCCGCTCGCTCGCCGTATCGAGCGCTGCCGTCGGCTCGTCCAAGAGCCAGACGGGGCGGTGTGCGACCAGAAGCCGGGCGAGTGCTGCGCGGCGCTGCTGCCCGGCCGAGAGATAGCCGAACGGCAGATGACCGAGGCCCCCGAGGCCCACCGTCTCCAGCGCGGCCTCCGGAGGGACCGTCGGATCCGTATCGCCCGACCGACTGCTAAAGCGGGACCAGAACACGAGATTCTCCGCAACCGTCAGGTCGCGCTTCATGGCGTTGCGATGTCCGAGATAGTGGAGTGATTCGCGCACCGGCGCCGTGGGATCGGCGGCCCCTTCGAGCAGGATCGTGCCGCTGTCGGCCGGATGAAGGCCGGCGAGTGTGCGGAGAAAAGTGGACTTTCCGGTGCCGTTTCGACCGGTCACCAGCAGGGCATCGCCGGCATCGAGAACGAGGCAAACCGCCCGGAAGATCGGGTCTTCGCCGCGGCTGGCGCCCAGCCCGTCCACGCGCAGGCGAAATGGCATTCATCGTCCTTTTACGACGTTGGTCGCATTGAAAAAAATTGTCTCGAATTGACGGCGTTCGATCTGGCACGTTTTGGCGAAATTATCTATAACGCGCCCAACACGCCAGCGGTCGGCGTGAATTTCATCCTAGCGCCGAACATGGAAGTTTTTCCACGTGCGGACAGCGGAAATGACCGTACCCGCATCCCAATCTGCGCCTTCAGGCGCTCGGGCGTTCGCACGTCAGTTTATGGCGATCAGACGGAACGGGGTATCTCAGTGTCCAAGTCCCTAGACAGTTTCAATTGTCGTTCGACCCTCACGGTCAACGGCGCCGACTATGTCTACTTCAGCCTGCCCAAGGCCGAAGAGAATGGTCTCGCCGGCATCTCGCGGCTGCCTTACTCGATGAAGGTCCTGCTGGAAAACCTGCTGCGCAACGAAGACGGCCGGTCCGTCACCAAGCAGGACATCCTCAACATCGCCGCCTGGCTCAACGACAAGGGCACGGCTGAAAACGAAATCGCCTACCGCCCGGCCCGCGTGCTGATGCAGGACTTCACCGGCGTTCCCGCCGTCGTCGATCTCGCGGCCATGCGCGACGCCATGGTGGCGCTCGGTGGCGATCCGGAAAAGATCAACCCGCTCGTCCCCGTCGATCTCGTCATCGACCACTCCGTCATCGTCGACGAATTCGGCACGCCGAACGCGTTTGCCCGCAACGTCGAGCTGGAATACGAGCGCAACGGCGAGCGCTACCGCTTCCTGAAGTGGGGCCAGCAGGCGTTCAAGAATTTTCGCGTCGTCCCCCCCGGAACCGGCATCTGTCACCAGGTCAACCTTGAATATCTCGGCCAGACGGTCTGGACCAAGGAAGAAGACGGCGAAACGATCGCCTATCCCGACACCTGCGTCGGCACCGACAGCCACACCACGATGATCAACGGCCTTGGCGTGCTCGGCTGGGGCGTCGGCGGCATCGAGGCGGAAGCGGCCATGCTCGGCCAGCCCGTTTCCATGCTCCTGCCGGAAGTCATCGGCTTCAGGCTCACCGGCAAGGTCAAGGAAGGCGTCACCGCGACCGACCTCGTGCTCACTGTCGTGCAGATGCTGCGCAAGAAGGGTGTCGTCTCCAAGTTCGTCGAATTCTTCGGCCCCGGCCTGGATTCCATGACGCTGGCCGACCGCGCCACCATCGGCAACATGGGCCCGGAATACGGCGCGACCTGCGGCTTCTTCCCGGTCGACGGCGAAACCATCAACTACCTCACCATGTCCGGCCGCACGACGGACCGGATCGCACTGGTCGAAGCCTATTCCAAGGCGCAGGGCATGTGGCGCAACGGCGACGGCGCCGAGCTGGTCTTCACCGACACGCTAGAACTGGACCTTGGCGACGTCGTACCGTCCATGGCCGGCCCGAAGCGTCCCGAAGGCCGCATCGCCCTCGAAGGCATCGCGCCCGGCTTCGCCAAGTCGCTCGAAGCCGACTACAAGAAGCCCGGCCAGCTGGACAACCGCTACCCGGTCGACGGCACGGACTACGATCTGGGCCATGGTGACGTGGCGATCGCCGCCATCACCTCCTGCACCAACACGTCCAACCCCTCGGTGCTCATCGCGGCCGGCCTTCTTGCCCGCAATGCCGTCGCCAAGGGCCTGAAGAGCGCACCGTGGGTGAAGACCTCGCTGGCTCCGGGAAGCCAGGTCGTCGGGGAGTATCTCGAGAAGTCGGGCCTGCAGAAGGACCTCGACGCGCTCGGCTTCAACCTCGTCGGCTTCGGCTGCACGACCTGCATCGGCAATTCCGGCCCGCTGCCGGCGCCGATCTCCAAGACCATCAACGACAAGGGCCTGATCACGGCCGGCGTCCTCTCGGGCAACCGCAACTTCGAAGGCCGCATCTCGCCCGACGTCCAGGCGAACTACCTCGCCTCGCCGCCTCTGGTCGTGGCCTATGCGCTTGCGGGCACGGTCCAGAAGGACCTGACCACCGAGCCGCTCGGCATCGGTTCGGACGGGCAGCCGGTGTTCCTCAAGGACATCTGGCCGACCTCGCACGAGATCCAGGAATTCATCCTGAAATACGTCACGCGCGAGCTCTATGAGAGCAAGTATGCCGATGTGTTCAAGGGCGACGTCAACTGGCAGGCCGTTCAGGTTCCCGCCGGCCAGACCTATGCCTGGGACGACGATTCGACCTATGTGCAGAACCCGCCCTACTTCGTGGGCATGGGCAAGTCGGGCTCCGGCATCTCCGACATCAAGGGCGCCCGCGTCCTCGGTCTCTTCGGCGACAAGATCACCACCGACCACATCTCGCCGGCCGGTTCGATCAAGGCGGCATCGCCTGCCGGTGCCTACCTCACGGGCCATGGCGTCGGCGTTGCCGACTTCAACCAGTACGGCACGCGTCGCGGCAATCATGAAGTGATGATGCGCGGCACCTTCGCCAACATCCGCATCCGCAACCACATGCTCGGCCCGAACGGCAAGGAAGGCGGCTACACCTTCCACTATCCGTCGAAGGAAGAGATGTCGATCTACGACGCGGCCATGCAGTACAAGGAAGAGGGCGTTCCGCTCGTCATCTTCGCCGGTGGCGAATATGGCAACGGTTCCTCGCGCGACTGGGCGGCCAAGGGCACCAACCTGCTCGGCGTCAAAGCCGTCATCGCAGAAAGCTTCGAGCGTATCCACCGGTCCAACCTCGTCGGCATGGGCGTCGTGCCCTTCGTCTTCGAGGCCGGCACGACCTGGGCCTCGCTGAACCTCAAGGGCGACGAGATCGTCACCATCGAGGGCCTGACGAACGTCCAGCCGCGCGAAAAGCGCACGGCCGTCATCACCTATGCCGATGGCTCGGTGAAGGAGGTTCCGCTGATCTGCCGCATCGATACGCTGGATGAGGTCACCTACATGAACAATGGCGGCATCCTGCAGACGGTTCTGCGCGACCTCGCCGCCTGAGGCGTCACGACCTGACAATTGCGAAGGCCGGAACCCCGTTCCGGCCTTTGGCATGTCCGGTGTCCGGATATCGTCGCCTCGAAAAATTTCACTCCAACGTGACTTTGTGTTGAGGACGCTGCGGCGTATGAAAGAGCGGTTTCCGGCTGCCGCAATCCTGCCCGAATTGGAATCTGCCCGAAGTGGACCCTGCATGCCCGCCTTCAAGACCTCTCGTTTGAGCCTGATCGGCAGTCTCTTTCTGCTCGCGGCCCTTCCGGCCGCAGCAGAGGAGACAGTGCCGCAGACGCAGGTGAAGACCGAGGCGGGTGGGCTGGAGGTGACGCAGCCGAAGGGCGTCGTGGAGCTTTTCACCAGCCAGGGCTGCGCCTCCTGTCCGCCGGCCGACGCCGCGCTGAAGCATCTGATCGACGACGGTTCGATCGTCGCTCTGTCCTACCACGTGGATTACTGGAACTATCTCGGCTGGGCCGACACGCTCGCCTCCAAGGAAAACACCGCTCGCCAATATGCCTATGCCAAGATGTTCGGCCGCAACGGCGTCTACACGCCCCAGGCGGTGCTGAACGGCCGCGATCAGGTCAACGGCGCCAATCTCTCGGGCATCAAGGGCCGCCTGATCGCGCTCAGCGGTGCGGATGCGGGCATGAAGGTGCCGATTTCGGCCGAGCGCAAGGACGATGAGATCGACATCACGATCGGGGAAGGCGACGGCAAGGCCAATGTCGTCATCGTCTACTTCAACCGCCAGAAGGTGGTGGATGTGGAAAAGGGCGAGAACAGCGGCAAGAAAATGTCCTACTGGCACGCCGTGCGCGACATCCAGACGATCGGCATGTGGGACGGCACGTCCGCCCGCTTCGTGCTGCCCGCCTCCGTGCTCGACCAGGAAAAGGACAGCGGCTGCGCGATCCTGCTGCAGCAGATGAAGGATGCGGAAACGCCCGGCGCCATCGTCGGGGCGGCAACGCTGATGGCGGCGCCCTGAAGCATTTTCAGCCGAAGCGGCATCGCCTCGGCGTCGCAGAATGCGGCACAACAGGAAACGAGAGCCGTTCCCGAGAACCCATGTTCACCGGAACCGCTCTCGACCTGCGAGAATGGCCCGGTCCGGCATATCGAGGGCTGGGGGCTGAGGGTTTCGATAGAACCGGACCGGGCGGTCAGGGCGGCGCCGGCCTGAGGCCGATGCCGGTGACCTTCCATGCGCCCGCATGACCGGAGGTCGGACAGGGCAGGCAGCACGGAAACCCCGAGCCGGCGAACGAGAAACGCTGATCGACCGGCCGGGCGGCGCGCGGCACTCCGGAAATATCGAAGCGGCGGCGACGGACCGACTTAACCGTCAAAATCGGGCGCCGGTTTGACCGCAATGCGGCCGTCCAAAAAAAGCCGTCGCTTGCCGACCCCCTCGCCCTTGCGCCCGAATGCCATTCAAGCTTGATTTTCGGCGGCACTCAGGCACACTGTTACCGTCCTGTCATAACAAAAGGCCGGAATGTGCATGACCGATCAGACGGATTTGCAAGGTCGCCAAACCCTCCAGGCATCTGAAAGCGTTGTCGTCGATCTCAGCGACTATCGACATGCCAGGGACCCCCTTCCCGTAACGTTCCACCGCCGCGAGCTCGACCAGATCCTGTGGGTCTATGGCCGCATGGTCGGGGAAGGCGAGTGGCGCGACTATGCGCTCGACCATATGCGCGACAAGGCGGTCTTCTCCGTCTTCAAGCGCTCGGGCGAACAGCCGCTCTACCGGGTGGAGAAGATCCCCAAGCTCGCCGCGAAGCAGGGCGCCTATGCCGTGGTCAACACCCACGGCATGATCCTGAAGCGCGGGCACGAGCTGGCCCAGGTGCTGAAGGTCTTCGACAAGCTGCTAAAGGTCGTGAAGAGCTGAGCTTGCGGGCGATCGCATGAAGGAATTCGGCGGAAAGCGCTATCAGGCGCCGTAGAGCGTATCCGGATAGACGCCATCGGCCGGCACCGTGTCGAGGCCTTCGCCGAGCGCCAGCTGCATGAAGGTGGTATCGAGCCAGCGGCCGAACTTGTATCCGCTTCCCTTCACCGTGCCGCAATCCACAAAGCCGGTGGACCGGTGGACGGCGATCGAGGCGGGATGGGCGCCGCCGATGACGGCCACCATCTGGCGGAAGCCGAGATCCGTGCAGCGCGCGATCAGCTCGCTCAGAAGCGCCTTGCCGACGCCGCGTCCGCGCGCCTCGGGCGCAAGATAGATCGAATCCTCGACGAGAAACCGATAGGCGCTGCGCGTGCGGAAGGCCGAGGCATAGGCATAGCCGATCACCACGCCGTCCGCATCTTGCGCGACGATATAGGGATAGCTGTTGCCGGTGATGGTGGAAAAGCGCGTCGTCATTTCCGCCTGGTCGGGAACGGCGATCTCGTAGGTCGCAACGCCATTGCGAACGGACTCGCTGTAGATGTCCGTGATGGCAGGGATATCGGCAAGGGAAGCATCGCGCAGCGTGAAGGACATGGTGGCAGCAATCTCGAAGGACATCGGTGTCCGACGTCCTTCCACATTCCCCCGGCCCGATCAAGGCGGTCGCGCCCGCGCACGAAAAAAGGCGGCCGAAGCCGCCTTTCCGAAGAGCAGGTCGGAACCTGTGCTCAGTTGCGGTTTCCGAGGAAGCGCAGCATGAAGAGGAACAGGTTGACGAAGTCGAGATAGAGCGTCAGTGCGCCCATGATCGCCTTGCGGCCAGCCGCCTCGAAGCCGTCGCCTTCGAAATACATCTCCTTGATGCGCTGCGTGTCGTAGGCGGTGAGGCCTGCGAAGATCAGCACGCCGATGACCGAGATGGCGAACTGCAGGGCAGACGACGCGAAAAAGATGTTGACGATCGAGGCGATGATCAGGCCGAACAGACCCATGACCAGGAACGAGCCCATGGCCGACAGGCTGCGCTTCGTCGTGTAGCCGTAGAGCGACAGCGCGCCGAAGGAGGCCGCGGTCACGAAGAACGTGCGCACGATGCTCTGACCCGTGTAGATCAGCATGATCGACGAGAGCGACAGGCCCATCAGCGCGGCATAGACCCAGAATGTGGTCTGGGCTGCCGAAACGCTCATGGAATTGATCCGGAAGCTGAGGAATAGCACCATGCCGAACGGCGCGAGCATGATCAGGTACTTCAGCGGGCTGACATAGATCGCCTGGCCGAACGCGGTCAGCTGACCGTCGGCAAATGCGAACTGGAACGCGAGAAACGCGGCGACACCGGTGATGGCGACGCCGAGCGCCATGAGATTGTAGACCCGCAGCATGTAAGCGCGCAGGCCCTGGTCGACAGCAGCGTCAGCGCGCGCGCCGGCGGTCTGCATGCGATAGTTTCTGGGATCGGACATTCTTATCCTCTTATCAGCTCGACGGGACGGACAGGTCGCGACGGACATCGGACCGGGCATCGCTGCGGAGCTTCAGCAAGCCTTGGGAACAATATGATGCGGAACCGCCCCATTCTCAAGGGCAGCTCCGTTGCATGACGCAATTGTAATGCGGGAAGACCCGCCGCAGAGCCGCGGCCGGCCGTCAGAGATCGCGCAGGACCGGCGCCGCCTTCTGCCCCAGCACGCGCCATGTCCCCGCAAGCCCGATGCCGACCGTCATGACCAGGGCGACGACGATCGTCAGCACGGCCACGTCCGGCAGGAAGGACGAGGGCAGCGTCATGATGCGCGCCACGACGAACCACGCCGCCACGCCGCCCGCCAGAAGTGCGAAGATTGCGGTGGACAGGCCGAGGATCGCATATTCGTAGCAGAAGGCGCGGATCAGCGTCGCGCGGGTCGCACCCAGTGTCTTCAGCACCACCGCATCATGGATGCGCGCGCGGTTGCCGGCGGCCAGCGCGCCGGAGAGCACGAGAACCGAGGCGACGAGCGCGACGCCGGCCGCAGCGCGAATCGCAGTGGCCAGCTGTCCGAGCAAGCCGTTGACGATGTCGAGCGCATCCTTCACCCGCACGCTGGTGATGGTCGGATAGGTGTTGGTGATCTGGCGCAGCGCCACCGCCTCCTGCGCCTCGGTCGCCGAGGGATCGATGACGGTCGCAAGCCAGGCATGCGGCGCGCCGGCGAACGTATTTGGCGAGAATACCATGACGAAGTTGATCGACAGCGATTCCCATTCGACCGTGCGAAAATTGGAGATGCGGGCCGTGATGTTGCGGCCGAGAACGTTGACGGTGACGGTGTCGCCGACCTTCAGGTTCAGCTCGCGCGCTTCCTGCTCGGAGAAGGACACGAGCGGCTCGCCGCTGTAGCCGTCGGGCCACCAAGCACCTTCCACGAGGCGCGAATTTTCCGGCAGGTTCTTCGCATAGGTGATGCCGCGGTCGCCCCGGAGCACCCAGCGCCCGGCCGGCGCAACCTCGCGCTTGGCAACGTCCTCGCCGTTGAAGGCAAGGATGCGGCCGCGCAGCATCGGCACCTCGATCACCTTGCCCGCCGGCAGGGCCGTGTTCAACAGCGAGCGAACGCCTTCGATCTCGCTGCCCTGGATGTCGACGAAGAAGAAATTGGGCGCCCGCTCCGGCAGGTTCCCCGTCAGCTCCCGCCGCAGGTTTCCGTCGATCAGCGCCAGTGTCACCAGGAGCGCGAGCCCGAGGCCGAGCGAGAGAACGACGGAGGGCGTCAGTGCACCGGGCCGATGGATATTGCCGATCGCCAGCCGCAGTGCCGGCGAGGATACCCGCGGGCTCCGCCGCGCAAGGGCCGCCACCAGAACGGACACGCCGCGCAGGACGACGAAGGAGAAGGCGATGGCCCCGAGGAAGACGAGCGAGATCATCCGGTCGTAGGCTGTGAAGATGGCGAGAGCCGCCAGCGCCGCGAGGCTCAAACCGGCAGCCGCCAGATAGGGCCAGGTCGGCCAGCGGTTGCGGTCGAAGTCCTGATTGCGGAAGAGCGCCGTCGCCGGCACGCTGCGGGCGCGGCCGAGCGGCAGGCAGGCAAAGGCGAGCGCCGTCAGCAGGCCGAACAGCGCGGCGAGCCCCAGCGCCGAGGGATAGAGCTGCAGATCCGTCGATATCGGCAGGATATCGGCGAGGAACCGGGCGGCGACCAGCGGAATGATGGCGCCGACGACGAGACCGATGACGATGCCGATCATCGCGATCAGCAGGATCTGGATGAGATAGATGGTGGAAACGAGAGCGCCGGGCGCGCCCAGGCATTTGAACGCCGCAATGACGCCGCGCTTGGCATCGAGATAGGCCCGAACCGCATTCGCGACCCCGACCCCGCCGACGATCAGCGCCGTCAGACCGACCAGCGTCAGGAACTGCGAGAAGCGCGTGATATTCGCCGTCAGCGACGGCGCGGCATTCTGGCTGGAGCGGATGGACCATCCCGCCTGCGGAAACTGCTGCTCGGCCTGGGCGCGAACGGCCGGCACGCCCGTGGGCTCTGAAAGGCGCACCTTGTAGGCGTGCTCCACGAGGCTTCCGGTCTGCACGAGCCCGCTGGCCGCCAGCGCTTCCTGCGACACCATCAGCCGCGGCGCGAAACCGAACCCGTCCGAAAGCGCATCCGGCTCGCGCACCAGCGTGCCGGAGATCCTCACCCGCGCATTGCCGATCAGCAGCGTATCGCCCGGCTTCACGCCGAGACGATCGAGAAGCAGTGGTGCCACAAGCGCACCATACGTGCCGTTTTCGTCCGACAGGAGAGAGGAAAGCGGCGCCTGCGGCACGCTTTCCACCGCGCCGTAGAGCGGATAGGCGGCATCCACCGCCTTCAGCTCCACCAACGCCTGGTTCGAACCATCGGGAAGCCGCGCCATGGAGCGCAGTCCGGACGAGAGCGAGACATCGCCGGCACCGTCGAGAAAGCTCTTCTCCTCGGTATTGGCCAGACGATTGTTCAGCTCGAAGCGGATATCGCCCGCCAGCAGCGCCTGTCCCTGCGAGGCGATGGAGCCGGTGATGGCCTGCGACAGCGAGTTGACGCCGGCGATCGCCGCCGTTCCCAGCGCGATGCAGGCAAGGAAGATATAGAAGCCCGACAGGCCGCCGCGCATTTCGCGCAGCGCCAGCCGTAAGGCGAGCGACAGGTTCGGCAGGCGCAAGGACGCCATCATGCCGAAACCGCTGACGGCGCGAGATCCGCAAGCGCACGCCCATCATCCACGATGGTACCGGAGCGGACCTTGATCTGGCGCGAGCAGCGAGCCGCCAGGCTGTTGTCGTGGGTGACGAGGATCAGCGTCATGTCGCGTTCGGCCTGCTTGGAAAAGATCAGGTCCGCGATCTGCCGCCCGGTTTCGGTGTCGAGATTGCCGGTTGGCTCATCGGCGATCAGCAGCTTCGGCGACGGCGCGAGCGCCCGGGCGATGGCCACGCGCTGCTGCTCGCCGCCGGAAAGCTGCCCCGGATAATGCGACAGCCGCTCGCCGAGCCCGACCGACGTCAGCTCGCGGCGGGCGATCTCGAAGGCATCGCGCACATTGGCAAGCTCGAGCGGCACGGCGACGTTTTCGAGCGCCGTCATATTGGGAATGAGGTGAAACGACTGGAAGACAATGCCGATGTTGCGGCCGCGGAAATCGGCCACGCGGTCTTCGCTCAGCCCCTGCAGCGGCGTCCCGTCGATGACGATCTCGCCCTTGTCCAGACGCTCCAATCCGGCAAGCACCATCAGCAGGGTCGATTTTCCCGAACCGGAGGGGCCGACGATCCCGACCGATTGTCCGGCATCGATGTCGAGGCTCATGCCTTTCAGCACATGGACGGACGCTGCGGCCTGCCCGAGGGTCAGATCCGCATTTTTCAATTCGATCATGGTTTTTGCCACGGGGTCCGCCCTATATAAGGATTATGCTGCAATTGCTCACATCCCGATTTAGGAGCGGCTTGATGCGAATGAAAGGTTTCAGGGCGCTTTTCCTGGCTGCTCTCGCAGGTTTGATCGCGGCAGGCCCGCTTCATGCTGCCCCCATCGAACTCGTCGGCTTCGGCGACAGCCTGATGGCCGGCTATCAGTTGCCGCCCGACGACGCCTTTCCAGCACGGTTGGAGAAGGCTTTGCGCGACAAGGGCCATGACGTGTCGATCTCCAATGCCGGTGTTTCCGGTGATACCACCTCGGGCGGCCTTGCCCGCATCGACTGGTCGGTCCCGGATGGCACAAAGGGCGTCATCCTCGAACTCGGCGCCAATGATGCGCTACGCGGCATTCCGCCGGAAGAAAGCCGCAAGAACCTCGTGGCGATGATCGAGAAGCTGAAAGCCCGTGGCATCGGCGTGCTCCTCGTCGGCATGCTCGCACCGCCGAACATGGGTGGCGACTATGCGGACCGCTTCAACCCGATCTATCCGGAGCTGGCCAAAACCTACGGCGTCCCGCTCTACCCCTTCTTCCTCGATGGCGTGGTAGAGGATGCGGGCCTGAAGATCGAGGACGGCATGCATCCGAACCCGAAAGGCGTCGGCGTCATGGTCGAGCGGATGCTCCCCGTGGTCGAGGCTTTCGTCGCTGGCCTGCCGAAATGATTCGCGCGGCGCAACTGGCGATACCGTTGCGCGCCGCTTGCCCTTCGGCGGGCGCGAGGGTTCGTTCAGCGCGCGTTAATCACCGTTGGACAAATATTGCAGGTGCGAATTTGTAGTTGCCTGCCGTCGCGCGTCGTGATCGGCTGGGGGTGTCTGCAAGAGGTCTTTGCAAGATTCGGGGAGCTCGTCATGCCGAGACTGTTTACCGCCCTCGAAATCCCGCGCAACGCGGCGATGAGCCTGTCCCTTCTGCGCGGGGGCCTTCCCGGCGCGCGCTGGATCGACGTCGAGAACTACCACATCACCCTCCGCTTCATCGGCGATGTCGACAACCGCACGGCCGACGAAATCGTCGATCGCCTCGACCGGATCGAGCGACCGGAGTTCGAACTCCAGCTGAGCGGCACCGGCGCCTTCGGCTCCAAGAAGCCGCATTCGGTCTGGGCCGGCGTCACCAATCCGCCGGAGCTGGTGGCCCTGCAGGCCGAGATCGAGCGCATCTGCCAGCGTCTCGGCCTTCCCGCCGATCCGCGCAAATTCACGCCTCATGTGACGCTGGCGCGGCTGCGCGCCTCGCGCGTCGATGACGTGGTGCACTATCTCTCGGGGCGCGGCGGCTTCTACACCAACCCGTTCACCGTCTCGCGTTTCGTGCTCCTGTCTTCGCGAGACTCCGTCGGTGGCGGCCCCTACCTGACGGAAGAGGTTTTCCAGCTCCACGAACCGCGCTCCTCCGGCTTTGCAAGGCACGCGGAACAGGTGGCCAAAGGCATGCTCTGACCGCACGGCACCCTCCGGTGCCGACGGAAGACGTGAAGGAACCGGCATGACCAAGCGCGACAGACTGAACCCCGACGATATCGCCGCGGGTCTTGTGGATCTTCCCGGCTGGTCGCTGTCGGCGGACGGGTCCGCCATCGAGAAGACCTACCGCTTCCCGTCTTTCGTGGAGGCTTTCGGCTTCATGAGCCAGAGCGCGCTGGCCGCGGAGAAGCTCGATCACCACCCGGAATGGTTCAACGTCTACAATCGCGTCGACGTGACGCTGACGACGCACACCGCCAAGGGCGTAACGGCGCTCGACCTTGCGCTCGCGGCGCGCATGGAAGCGGCCGCATCCCCCAAGCGTGCATGACCATCGTTTGAATTGCCCGAATGTTTTCCCATATCTGGAATGAGAGAACAGCGAGGTACGGCGCATGAAAGCGGAAACGACGATGGACGAGGTCAAGATCGGCGAAATTCTCCTGCCGGGCGACCGCAGCGAGCAGGAATCCAAGGCGCAGAAGGTTCGCCGCCGGTTCTGGCCGACCCTCAAGCGTGCCGTGCGACAGGTTCCCTTCAGCCGCGATCTCGTCGCCGCTTACTATTGCGCGATGGACCCCGCGACGCCGCTGCGCACCCGCGGCATCCTGCTGGGCGCGCTCGCCTATTTCGTCATGCCGTTCGACGTCCTGCCCGACGTTCTCGCCATGGTCGGCTTCTCCGACGATATCGCGGTCCTCACCGCGGCCTTCGCCGCCATCAGCGGCCAGATCAAGGAAGAGCATTACGGCAAGGCGGACACGGCGCTCGGCGAGGAAGGCCTCGCCGCCTGACGCAATGCGGCGGGAAACCCCTATTCGGTCCCGTCGATGCCGTCATCGTGAAGAAGCGTGCGCAGCTTTCCGAAGGCCAGCCGGATCCGCGACTTAACCGTGCCGAGGGGCAGGCCGGTCGACGCAGCGATTTGCGAATGCGACTGTCCGAAGAAAAAGGCGAGCTGGATCAGCTTGAGCTGCTCGCTCGGAAGCTTGGCCAGCGCCGTGCGCACCACATCCTCCCGATCGCCGCTCTGAACGAGTTCGTCCGGCGCAGGCGGTGCGGCCGGTAACAGCAGCGGGTCCTTCTCGTCCAGCTTGCGCGTCAACTGCCGCCGCGCGGCGTCGATGCGCCGGTTTCGCGCGATCCGGAAAAGCCAGGTGGACAGTGAGGACTTCTCGGCGTCGTAGAGATCCGCCTTGTGCCAGAGGACGATCATGACCTCCTGCACGATCTCCTCCGCCTCGTTGGACGGCGTGTTCTGCCGCAGCAGAAAGGATTTCAGCCGGGGGGCGAAAAAATGAAACAGTTCGGCGAAAGCGGCTTGGTCCCGCTGTTTCGCGACGGCATCCGCCAGCCCTGCGAAATGCTGTCTCGCGTCCCCTGTCATGCCTGCCTTCAGGGCCTCCGAGCCCAAGATCTGGTGTATGTGAAACAAGAGGTAAAGCTGATTCGGAAAACGTCAAACTGTTGCCCGATTCTTTGTGACATTACCGGCCCATCGGGGTGAATTTATCGCGAAATCGGACTGTTTCCGATCCTACCTGACCCGTTCGAAACACGTAGACAGCCGCAGACTGCGGATGTCGGCGGCGCGTCGAACCCGAAAGCCCCGATAGGACGAACAGGCTGTCTGAGAGCGCCATCCAGGACGAAGGCAGTTGCGTACCGTTTCCGCACGTTCCCGCCTTATTCTTGTGGTGTTGACGGTTTGGTAACCTGAATGAAGTCACAATAATCGTAATCGCGACCATGCATCGCCCGGCATCGGACGGGCGCTGGCAGCAAGACAACCGGCAGGACAAGATGTTTGTAAGACAGCTCTCAACCGCACTCGCACTCCTTCTCGCTGGCGCAGGCATCGCTTCGGCACAGTCTCCGACGCGCATCCAGCAGTTCAACGCCTGGGGGGCCTATTCCTACCAGTCGGGCAAGTCGAAGGTCTGCTACGTCCTGTCGGTGCCGAAGGAAAAGAGCCCCGCCAATGTCGATCACGGCGATATCTTCTTCCTGGTCTCGCAGCGTCCCGGACAGAACATTTCCTACGAGCCGCAGGCGATGATGGGCTATGCCCTTCAGGAAAACTCCAAGGTCACCGTGACGATCGATGCCAAGAACTTCACGCTGTTCACCAAGGGCAACTCCGCCTGGGTCGAGAACGCCGCCGAAGAGCCCGCTCTGGTGGCGGCCATGAAGGTCGGCAAGGCCATGTCCGTCGTTGCAAAGTCGCGCAAGGGCACGCAGACAAACTATTCCTACTCGCTCTCCGGCATCTCGGCGGCCCTGAAGCAGATCGAAAGCTGCAAGTAAGGCCCTCTGCACAGCGAATCGATGGAAGGCCGGCCTCGCCGGCCTTTGTCGTTTCGCCTGCACAGCGCCCGCCTGCAGGAGGTGACGCCCGGCCAAATTCGTGCTAGACGCCGCAACAACGACATGCCGCACGGGTGAGACGCTCCCCATGCGCCTTATAGTGCCTGCTTCCGTTCCGCCCTGCCGTCCCTCTCGTCCAGCCGACCGGAGGAACCGTTCGGCGTTGCGGGCAAAGCTGCGACAGGAACACCGTTTATGACCGACATGCTTTCCCTTGACCGCCCCGCACGTCCTGCCACACGGCCGGCGGCACTGCAGGAGATGCCCTCCCTCATCGGCCTCACCCGCGAGGAGATGGGCAAGGCGCTGGCCGAGGTCGGCGTGGCCGAGCGGCAGGTGAAGATGCGCGTCAGCCAGCTCTGGCATTGGCTCTATGTCCGCGGCGTCTCGGATTTCGACCATATGACAAACGTCTCCAAGGATATGCGGGAGACCCTGAAACGGCACTTCACCATTGCCCGGCCCGAGGTCGTGGAAGAGCAGATCTCCACCGACGGGACGCGGAAATGGCTGCTGCGCTTTCCGGCACGCGGTGCCGGTCGCCCGGTCGAGATCGAGACGGTCTATATCCCCGAGGAAGGCCGAGGAACGCTCTGCATCTCCAGCCAGGTCGGCTGCACGCTCACCTGTTCCTTCTGCCACACGGGCACGCAGAAGCTCGTGCGCAACCTGACGGCGGAGGAGATCCTCGCCCAGCTGCTGCTCGCCCGCGACCGCCTCGGCGACTTTCCGGATCGCGACACGCCCCCCGGCACGATCGCGCCGGCCGAAGGCCGCAAGGTCTCCAACGTCGTGATGATGGGCATGGGCGAACCGCTCTACAACTTCGAAAGCGTCAAGACCGCGCTGCTGATTGCAACCGATGGCGATGGCCTGTCCCTGTCGAAGCGCCGCGTGACGCTGTCGACCTCGGGCATCGTGCCGGAAATCTACCGCACCGGCGAGGAAATCGGCGTCATGCTCGCGATCTCGCTCCATGCCGTACGCGACGACCTGCGCGACATGCTGGTGCCGATCAACAAGAAATATCCGCTGAAGGACCTGATGGACGCCTGCCGCGCCTATCCCGGCCTCTCCAATGCCCGCCGCATCACCTTCGAATATGTGATGCTGGAAGGTGTGAACGACAGTCTGGAAGATGCCAAGGAGCTGGTGAAACTCCTGAAGGGCGTGCCCGCCAAGATCAACCTCATCCCGTTCAATCCCTGGCCGGGCACGAACTATCAGTGTTCCCAATGGGACCAGATCGAGAAATTCGCCGATTTCATCAATGCCGCCGGCTACGCCTCGCCCATCCGCACCCCCCGCGGCCGGGACATCCTGGCCGCCTGTGGCCAGCTGAAGTCGGAGTCCGAGCGCATGCGCAAGGTCGATCGCATGGCCTTCGAAGCGATGATGATCGCCAATCACGGCGCCGACGATTGAGATGAGCCTGATCCACAACGAGCGAACGAAGCTGACGGCGACCTATTTCAATGGCGCCGCGATCTCCATTTTCGCCATCGGTGGATTTGCTCCCGTCGCTGCCGGCTTCGGCAGCGGCCTTCAAACCGTCACGATCTCGTCAAGCCTGACGAGCGTCGTTTGTGTTTCCACGTCGATCATACTACATTTACTGGCAAGACGTGTCCTGAAGGGATTGATCGCATGACCATCGCACAGTTCATGACCTTTCTGATCAGCCCGGCCGCCGCGATCGGCTTCGGGCTCATCATGCTCCGCATCACGCGTCGCGACCAGAAGCGAGAGCTTGCGAAGAAGCACGCGCATTGACCTTCGATCACCGCGCCTGCGTCAGCACGATCTTCACCGCGAACAACGAGAACACCCCGGCAAACACGTAGTCGATGCTGCGCATGACGCCCGGTCGTGCCTGAAGCCATCCCGAAAGCCGGTCCGCCGTCAGCACGACCGCGATGTTGATCGGCAGGGACACGGCGATCAGGATCAGTCCGAGCACGATCAGCTTCGTTCTCAGGTTCGGATCGCCAGCCGTGACGAATTGCGGCAGGAAGGTCATGAAGAAGATGATGACCTTGGGATTGAGCAGATTGACCGACAGGCCGGACAGGATATTCGCCACCGGCGAGGCCTTGGGAGCCGCCACCCGCTTGACCGACAGGCTCGACCCGTAGCGGATCGCCTGAACGGCGATATAGAGCAGATAGGCGGCACCACCGGTTTTCAGGACGAAGAACGCGGTCGGCGATGCCGTGACCAGCGCCGAGACGCCGAAGGCGACGAGGAATGTGTGCACGAGGCACCCCAGATTGGTCCCCAGACTGACCTGAAAGGCCGCTGCCCGCCCTTGGCTGAGCGCCCGGCTGATCCACAGCGTCATGTCGGGGCCGGGCGTGATCGCAAGCAGAAGGCTTGCGGCGGCAAAAGCCAGCAGCGTCGGCAGGCTGGGAATGAAGTCCATGGCATCGTCTCGCAGAAGGGTTCTGTGCTTCCCCAGCTTTTGCAGCTATTCCCAGGCAAGGCAAGAACCTCCCCATCCTCGCTGAAAGGCACCCGTATGATATCGTCTTTCGAAACGCTGAAGATCCGAAATGCCCGGGACTGGCAGGCCTATCGCGAGCATGACTTCGTGTGCCGGCTGGGCGCGGGAACGCTGCCTGAAGAGGCCTTCCGCCATTATCTCAAGCAGGACTACCTCTTTCTCGTCCAGTTCGCCCGCGCCTGGGGCCTTGCCGTCTACAAGAGCCGCGATCTCGATGAAATCCGCCAGGGGCTGGACAGTCTGAAGGCCATTGTGGACGTGGAGATCGGTCTGCATGTCGGCTACTGCGCCGAATGGGGCATTCCGGAAAACGCGCTCGTCGACCTCCCGCCATCGCCCGCGACCCTCGCCTATACCGATTACGTTCTCGAAACCGGCATGCACGGAAACCTGCTCGACCTGCATGTGGCCCTAGCGCCCTGCATCATCGGCTATGGCGAGATTGCGCTCTGGCTTCAGGCCCAGCCCTTCCTGAAGACGGACGGAAATCCCTATATGGCCTGGATCGAGATGTATGCGAGCCCCGACTATCAGGCGCTCGTGCGAAGCGAGATCGACTGGCTCGACGGCCGGCTTGCGCGCCTGGACGACGCGGCCGTCGCGCGTCTCTGCGCGATTTTCGGCACTGCGACCCGGCTGGAGGCCGATTTCTGGCAGATGGGCCTCGATCTCACCTGACCGAGGCCATGCTGCGCTCGTGATTTTCTCTTGAGGCGGGATTTCGGATTTCGGGAATATGCAGTAAGAGTTCCGCCATTTCGAAGAGATAACGGCGCATTCTGCCGTCGTTCATCCCCTCTACGCGCGTTTACCCCAGACGGAACGGATCACCATGGCACTTCCCAAAGACGTCAAGAAGGTCGTGCTCGCTTATTCGGGCGGGCTCGACACCTCCATCATCCTCAAGTGGCTGCAGACGGAACTCGGCGCGGAGGTCGTGACCTTCACCGCCGATCTCGGGCAGGGCGAGGAACTGGAGCCGGCGCGCAAGAAGGCCGAGATGATGGGCATCAAGGACATCTTCATCAAGGATGTCCGCGAGGAGTTCGTCCGCGACTTCGTCTTCCCGATGTTCCGCGCCAATGCCGTCTATGAAGGCGTCTACCTGCTCGGCACGTCGATCGCCCGCCCGCTGATCTCCAAGCACCTGATCGACATCGCCCGGGAAACCGGCGCCGACGCGATCGCGCACGGTGCGACCGGCAAGGGCAACGACCAGGTCCGCTTCGAGCTTTCGGCCTATGCGCTCAACCCCGACATCAAGATCATCGCCCCCTGGCGCGACTGGTCGTTCAAGAGCCGCACCGATCTTCTCGAATTCGCCGAAAAACACCAGATCCCGGTCGCCAAGGACAAGAAGGGCGAGGCGCCCTTCTCCGTCGATGCCAACCTTCTGCACTCGTCGTCCGAAGGCAAGGTCCTGGAGGATCCGGCCCAGGAAGCACCGAACTACGTCTACATGCGCACCATTTCCCCGGAGGAAGCGCCCGACGTCGCGACCACCGTCAAGATCGGCTTCCGCAAGGGCGACGCCGTCTCGATCGACGGCAAGGAATTGAGCCCCGCCTCGATCCTCACCGCCCTGAACGCACTCGGCCGCGACAACGGCATCGGCCGTCTCGATCTGGTGGAAAACCGCTTCGTCGGCATGAAGTCGCGCGGCATCTATGAGACGCCCGGCGGCACCATCCTGCTGGCCGCCCACCGCGCCATCGAAAGCATCACGCTCGACCGCGGTGCCGCCCACCTCAAGGACGAGATCATGCCGCGCTATGCGGAGCTGATCTATTACGGCTTCTGGTTCTCGCCCGAGCGCGACATGCTGCAGGCCCTGATCGACAAGAGCCAGGAGCATGTGGAAGGCGAAGTGACCCTGAAGCTCTACAAGGGCAATGTCATGGTCATCGGCCGCGAAAGTGCCAAGTCGCTCTACTCCGACAAGCTCGTCACCTTCGAGGACGACCAGGGCGCCTACGACCAGAAGGACGCTGCCGGCTTCATCAAGCTCAATGCGCTGCGCCTGCGCACGCTTGCGGCCCGCAACCGCACCAAGTAAGCCGATGGGCCTGCGGCCGGGCGACCGGTCGCGGGCCTATTCCGCAGGTGTCTCCACGGCGCTCTGCGTCAGGCGCACGAACGCCCCGTAGGAAACGACGGCGCCGAGACACATCAGCGGAATGATCGTGCCGAACGCCATCAACGGCACGCCGACAAGTGCCGCCGCCAGCCCGCCCAGAAACCCGCTCGCCATCTGGATGAAGCCGAGCATGGCGGACGCGGAGCCCGCGATGTGCGGGAACGACTGCAACGCGGCCGTCGTCATATGCGGCGTGAGGAAGGCGATGCCGAAGCTCGAAAACGCGACCGGCGCCATGACCGAGAGATAGGTCGGCGGCAGCAGATGCGTGGAGAGCGCGATCAGCACACCGCCCGAGGCGAGCATCGCCAGCCCCACCTGCACGGACCGCTCGCCCCCGAGCCGCGCGGCCGTCAGCCGCAGGCATACCGACCCGAGAAAATAGAACCCGGACTGCATCAGCATGCCGAGCCCGAACGCTGTTGGCGACAGGCCGACCCGGTCGATCAGAATGAAAGGCAGCATGGTCGCCTGCGCGTAGAGCGAGCCGATCGCCCCGCCGAGAACGCCGGTTGCCGCGAGAAACCGGATATCGCCGAGCACCTCCAGATAGGAGGCAGCGACCCGCCGTGGCCGGGCAAGCGATGGATCGGCCCGTCCCGTCTCCCGCATGAAGACGAGCACGGAAAGAACGATCGTCAGCGAAAAGCCGATCAGCATCAAGAAGATCGCATGCCAGCCGAAAGCGGCTAGCAGCAACCCGCCGATGGCCGGCGCCATGGCCGGCCCGATCGCCAGCATGATACCGATGAGGTTCATGATCCGGGAGGCCTCGGCGCCCGTGAACTGGTCGCGCACGACGGCGCGCGCCACCGTGATGCCGACCGAGGCGCCGATGCCCTGCACCAGCCGCCCGGCAAGCAGCCATGTCACATCGGGCGCGAGCACGCAGATCAGGCCGCCGAGCGCGTTGATACCGACGAAGAGCAGCGTCGCATTCCGCCGGCCGAAGGCATCCGAAAACGGGCCCGACACGAGCTGCGCGACGGAGAAACCGGCGAAATAGACGGTCAGCGTCAGCTTGATCATCGATTCGGTGGAGGAAAAGGCGCTCACCAGCTGCGGCATGGCCGGCGTGTAGATCGACATGGAAATCGGCCCGAGCGTTGCCAGCAGCGCGCCCAGAATGCTAGTCCGACGCTCGCTCATGCGCCCGCGGGCTCCACCTCTCATGAGGGCGTTCGATCCGCGGTCGCCGTCGCCTCCGCCTGTGCCGTCGCTTGCGCCTGCGTCGGCCCCGGAACGGCTGCCTGCGCCAGGTTCCGGTCGAGGTCGTGCAGGTTGTCGCGCATCATCTTCAGGCTGAGTCGCAAGACCTCGAGCGCCGCCGCATCGTGGCCCCCCGTCACCTCGTCCATCAGCGCGCGGACATGGGTGCGGATATCCAGCAGCACGCCGTCGGCCGCCGGTGTCGCGACCACGTTCTTTGCGCGGCGGTCGGAGGGATCGGGAATGCGCTCGACGAAGCCGAGCGCCTCCAGCCGGTCGAGATAGGTCGAGAGCGTCATCGGCTCGATGCCCATGCGAATGGCGATATCCGCCTGCTTGATGCGCTGGTTGACGGCCACCTGGATGAGCGCCCGCGCCTCTCCGGGCGTGACGCCGAGATTGGCGGCATTGATTCGCCGGTCGAACGCGCTGCGCAGCAAGCGAGAAACGTCGGTAAGAAGCATGCCGACGGTATCGGCTTCCAGTCGGACGGTCATGACATCTCCCATATGCGCCGCCGCACCGGTCGTGACAGGCCCGGCTCGCCGCGACATAACGCGCGAAATCCATTCCTGTTTCAGCAGAGATGCAGTAAGCAATCCTTATCATTCGCAGGAGGTGCGAGCAACCGCCCTCCCTTGACGCCGGCTTTGCTAAGCGCCACCTCGCAGTGCTACCTCTGTTGCGCCGCGTTGTGAATCGCCCGACCCGACGCTTTTGAACACTGCAGGATTTTTCCGAAGGATTTTGACGATGGCCACGCCCGACCTGAACCCCGCTTTGACAGACTGGACGGGCCCGGACGGGCTCCCGCACTTCGAGGCGGTCGCGGACACGGATTTCGCCCCCGCCTTCGACGCTGCCCTTGCTGAGCATGACGGCGAGATCGCCGGCATCGCCCACAATCTCAAGGCGCCGACATTCGAGAACACCATCGTCGCGCTCGAGATTGCCGGCGATAGCCTGTCGCGCGTCTCGGCCCTGTTCTGGAACCGCGCCGGTGCCCACACCAACGAGACGATCCAGGCACTGGAGCGCGAGATCGCCCCGAAGATGTCGCGGCACTACTCGAAGATCGGCATGGACGCCACGCTCTTCGCCCGCATCGACACGCTCTGGAACGCACGCGAAACGCTCGGCCTGTCGCTGGAACAGTCGCGGGTGCTGGAGCGCCACTGGAAAGGCTTCGTCAAATCGGGTGCCCGGCTTGCCAAGCCCGAACAGGAGCGCCTTGCCGCCATCAACGAACGTCTCGCCGGCCTCGGCGCGACCTTCGGGCAGAACCTGCTGGCCGACGAGAAGGGCTGGTCGCTGGTCCTGAAGGACGAGGCGGATCTTGCCGGGCTTCCCGACTTCCTGCGCGACGCCATGGCGGCGGCCGCACGCGAACGCGGGATCGAGGGCGGCTATGCGGTCACGCTCTCGCGTTCGATCGTCGAGCCCTTCCTGACCTTCTCCGACAATCGCGACCTGCGCGAAAAGGCGTTCCGCGCGTGGTCCGCCCGCGGGGAAAACGGCGGCGAAACGGACAATGGCGCCGTGATCCGCGAAACCCTGGCTCTGCGCGCCGAAAAGGCCCGCCTGCTCGGCTACGACCATTACGCCGCCCTGAAACTCGACAACACCATGGCGAAGACCCCCGACGCGGTGAACGGCCTCCTGACCGCCGTCTGGGAAAAAGCCGTCGCCCAGGCCCGCCGGGAAGAGGCCGATCTTGCGGCGCTGATCGCCCGCGAAGGCCGCAACCACCCGGTCATGCCCTGGGACTGGCGCCATTATGCCGAGAAGCTGCGCGCCGAGCGCTTCGATTTCTCCGAGAGCGAACTGAAACCCTATCTGCAGCTCGATCGCATCATCGAGGCCTGCTTCGATGTCGCACACCGCCTGTTCGGCATCACCGCCACGGAAAAGACCGGCGTCCGCGGCTATCATCCGGATGTCCGCGTGTTTGATATCCGCAATGCCGACGGCACGCTCGTCGCGCTGTTCCTCGGCGACTACTTCGCCCGGTCGTCGAAGCGCTCCGGCGCCTGGATGAGCGCCTTCCAGTCGCAGCACCGCCTGCCCCTGCCGAATGGCGCGAAGGGCGAGCTGCCGATCGTCTATAATGTCTGCAATTTCGCAAAACCCGCCGACGGCAAGCCGGCGCTGCTGTCGCTCGACGATGCCCGCACGCTCTTCCACGAGTTCGGCCACGGCCTGCACGGCATGCTCTCCAATGTAACCTATCCCTCCGTTTCCGGCACGGGCGTCTCCCGCGACTTCGTCGAGCTTCCCTCGCAGCTCTACGAGCACTGGCTGACCGTGCCCGAGATCCTCAAGCGCTACGCCGTGCACGAGGCGACCGGCGCGCCGATGCCGCAGGCGCTGTTCGACAAGGTCATGGCCGCCCGCACCTTCAACGCCGGCTTCAACACGGTGGAGTTCACCTCCTCGGCCCTGGTCGATATGGCCTACCACACCGCCGACAGCGTCGAAGACCCTGCAGCCTTCGAAGCCGCCGTGCTGGAACGCCTGGGCATGCCGCAATCCATCACCATGCGGCACCGCTCGCCGCACTTCCAACACATCTTCGCAGGCGACGGCTATTCGGCCGGCTACTATTCCTACATGTGGTCGGAAGTGCTGGATGCCGATGCGTTCTCGGCTTTCGAGGAAACCGGAAATCCGTTCGATCCGGCCATGGCAAAACGTCTGCGGGACAATATCTATTCCGTCGGCGGATCGATCGATCCGGAGGATGCCTACACCGCCTTCCGCGGCAAGCTGCCGAGCCCGGATGCCATGCTGCGGAAAAAGGGACTTGGCGTCACCGAGCCGCTTGCCGGCAGCGACGCCTGAAAAGGCCCGAACCGGCGCTCATCCAACCGAGCGCCGGGCACCCTCTTTCGCATTTGCAAAAAAACATGTAAGAGCCCGGGCAATGCAGTTGCGGCGTTCCCAAGACACGCCCCGAGCCCCCGGATACCCAAAACCATGAAAATGCGGAATATCGCGATCATCGCACACGTCGACCATGGGAAAACGACCCTTGTTGACGAAATTCTGAAGCAGTCCGGCTCGTTCCGCGACAACCAGCGCACCGTCGAGCGCATGATGGACAGCAACGATCTTGAAAAAGAACGTGGCATCACCATCCTGGCCAAGGCGACGTCCATCGAGTGGAAAGGCGTTCGCATCAACATCGTCGACACCCCCGGCCACGCCGACTTTGGCGGCGAGGTCGAGCGTATCCTGTCGATGGTGGATGGCGCGATCGTTCTGGTCGACAGCTCGGAAGGCCCGATGCCGCAGACCAAGTTCGTGGTCTCCAAGGCGCTGAAAGTCGGCCTTCGCCCGATCGTCGCGATCAACAAGATCGACCGTCCGGATGGCCGCCATGAAGAGGTCATCAACGAAGTCTTCGACCTGTTCGCCAACCTCGACGCGACCGACGAGCAGCTCGACTTCCCGATCCTCTACGGTTCGGGCCGCGATGGCTGGATGAACGTCAACCCGGAAGGCCCGAAGGATCAGGGCCTCGCCCCGCTGCTCGACCTCGTGCTCGAGCACGTGCCGGAGCCGAGCGTCGGCGACGAAGACGGTGCGTTCCGCATGATCGGCACGCTCTTGGAAGCCAACCCCTTCCTCGGACGCGTCATCACCGGCCGCATCCATTCCGGCTCCATCAAGCCGAACCAGTCGGTCAAGGTCATGAGCCAGGACGGCAAGGTGGTCGAGACCGGCCGTATTTCCAAGATCCTCGCCTTCCGCGGCATCGAGCGCACCGCCATCGATGAAGCCCATGCCGGCGATATCGTCGCGATCGCCGGCCTGTCCAAGGGCACGGTCGCCGACACCTTCTGCGACCCGTCCGTGAGCGAAGCGCTGGAAGCCCAGCCGATCGACCCGCCGACCGTCACCATGTCCTTCCTCGTCAACGACAGCCCGCTGGCCGGCACCGAAGGCGACAAGGTTACCTCGCGCGTCATCCGCGACCGTCTGTTCAAGGAAGCCGAAGGCAACGTCGCGCTGAAGATCGAGGAATCCGAAGGCAAGGACTCGTTCTTCGTCTCCGGCCGCGGCGAATTGCAGCTGGCCGTTCTGATCGAAACCATGCGACGCGAAGGCTTTGAGCTGGCCGTGTCGCGTCCGCGCGTCGTCATGCACAAGGACGAGGACGGCAACGTTCTGGAGCCGATCGAAGAGGTCGTAATCGACGTCGACGAGGAGCATTCCGGTGTCGTCGTGCAGAAGATGTCCGAGCGCAAGGCCGAACTCGCCGAGCTGCGTCCCTCCGGCGGCAGCCGCGTCCGTCTCAAGTTCTTCGCCCCGACGCGCGGCCTCATCGGCTACCAGTCGGAACTGCTGACGGACACCCGCGGCACCGCGATCATGAACCGTCTGTTCCACGACTATCAGCCCTTCAAGGGCGAAATCGGCGGCCGCACCAACGGCGTTCTTCTGTCCAACCAGTCGGGTGAAGCCGTGGCCTACGCCATGTTCAACCTGGAAGACCGCGGCCCGATGATCATCGAGCCGGGCGAAAAGGTCTATGCCGGCATGATCATCGGCATCCACAGCCGGGACAACGACCTCGAGGTCAACGTGTTGAAGGGCAAGCAGCTCACCAACATCCGTTCGGCCGGCAAGGACGAAGCCGTTCGCCTGACCCCGCCGATCCGTATGACGCTCGACCGCGCGCTCTCCTGGATCCAGGACGACGAACTGATGGAGGTCACGCCGAAGAACATCCGTCTGCGCAAGACCTACCTCGACGCCAACGACCGCAAGCGCTTCGGCAAGGGCGGCAAGGGCGCCGCCGCTTAAAGGCTTCGGACCCGACCTGACGACAGAGCCCTGCCTTGCAAAAGGCGGGGCTTTTTTATGCCGGGGGCTCACTGTCGCGCTCTTGGCGTCACGTTCGCGCCAAGGCCGCGACAGGCCTGGATGATCGTGGGCTGTGCTCAATGGGCGCCGATGCCCTCCCTGCGAGCCCTGAAGGGCCTCCAGAGCCTTCTCCCGCCAAGCGGGATGCAGCGGTGACGAAGCCGGTCAGAGGGCAGCCCGGCACGCCCCGAAACCCAGGCATAAAAAAACCCCGCCTCTTGCAAGGCAGGGTTTTTGGACGGAAAGAAAGTAAGACGCTTACGCGGCTTCTTCTTCCTGAGTTTCGTCTTCATCAACCGTCTTGCCGCGCTTGGGACCCTTAGCAAGGTTTGCTTCGACGAGACGCACGGCCTCGGTGCCGGACATCTTGTTGACGGCGGCGATTTCGCGGGCCATCCGGTCGAGAGCAGCTTCGTAAAGCTGCCGTTCGGAATAGGACTGCTCCGGCTGGTTCTCGGCACGGTACAGGTCGCGAACGACTTCCGCGATGGCGATCAGGTCGCCGGAATTGATCTTGGCATCATATTCCTGCGCGCGGCGCGACCACATGGTCCGCTTGACGCGAGCCTTGCCTTGGACGACCTTCAACGCACGCTCGACGAAATCCGTTTCCGACAGCTTGCGCATGCCGATGCTGACGGCCTTGGCAACCGGCACCTTCAGGCGCATCTTGTCCTTGTCGAAATCGATCACGAACAGTTCGAGCGACATGCCGGCGACAACCTGCTCTTCGATAGCGACGATTTGTCCAACACCATGAGCCGGATAAACGATCGATTCACCGGTTTTGAAGCCATGGCGCGTGGAGGATTTTTTCTGCTGGGTCGTCATTCGTTTCAAAAACTCCCTGTTACGCTCCCGGCATGGGCCGGGGTCGGGTCAGTCAGGCCCGGGATGGACGGGCATCCTGCGGGTCACTCCTTACTGAAACGCACCAAACGAATTCAAACGCTTCGGCGAACAGACCACACGCAAGCAACGGACGTTGCATGGAGACATGAACCGTGGCGAAGGAGAATTTGCTTTCGTGATGGTTTCGGGCACGCAAAAGTGCCACGATGTGGATCAGTATCCGGACCCTACCACAAAAATCTGCCGAAATCAATGTTTTGCTTAAGCCACAGGCAAGCTTCGCCGCGTGTCGTTAAAAACGGCGTGCCGGTTTCCCCTGGGGAGACCGTTATCGAATCACGCGCTGCGGGACGCGCGGCCTGACGACCTTAGTCGCCCTGACCCGGGTTCGGCGAGAAGAACTTTTCGTACTTCCCTTCGATACCGTCCATTTCCTTGGCTTCCGGCATCTCGTCGCGCTTGATCGTGATGTTCGGCCACTGTGTCGCGAAATCGGCGTTCACCTTGAGCCACATGTCGAGGCCCGGCTCCGTATCGGGCTTGATCGCGCCGGCCGGACATTCCGGCTCGCAGACGCCGCAGTCGATGCACTCGTCAGGGTGAATGACCAGAAAGTTCTCGCCTTCGTAAAAGCAGTCGACCGGGCACACCTCGACGCAGTCGGTGTACTTGCAGCGGATGCAATTGTCGGTGACGACGTAGGTCATGCTCTCACTCCAGTCGGTCTCGTCTCGAACCCGGGCGCTTGGGAAGCCTTGGGGTGAGCGAGGATCATACAGCTTCGGCCCGGTGGGCCCGATCGTCAGAAGAACCGCATGGTCCGGTGCCGCGTTGCGCCGGCCTGCAGCCGGGGTCTGCGCGAGCCCGACGGCGCTTCAGCCCGATCGTCGGGCCGCGGCGCACGTCGCCCCTCGGCATTCCCAGGTGTTGCTGCGTGAGGTAACGGCTTTGCCCAATCTTTGCAAGGCTCTTGCATTCCAATCGAGGGCGCGCAAACGGAGGATTTTACTTCTCGCCGCCCAGGTCCCACCCGTCCTGCAAGCGGTCGGTTTCCCGGCGCTCGCGCTTGGTCGGGCGGCCGCTTCCCGGCTCCCGCGTCGCCTGTTCGAAGGGCGTCAGGCGCTCTCCGGGAACAGGCACCGGGGTCAGATCGTCGTAGAGCAACCGCGCCTCCTCGAAAGGGCCGCGCCGGCTGCCGCCATGGCGCATGCGCACCGTCACGTCCCGCCGGTCGAGCGACAGCATCACCACATCGCCGGTCTTCAGAGCATGCGAGGGCTGCGTGACACGCTGGTCGTTGACGCGGACCTTGCCGCCCTCGATCGCCTTCTGGGCGATCGAACGGGACTTCGTGAGACGCGTGAAGAACAGCCACTTGTCGAGGCGCTGGCGGGAGGCAGCCTCGGTTGGCGTGATCTCCTGTTCGGCCATGACGTCGCGGCTCCCTACTTCTTCATCTGCTCCTTGAGAGCAGCGAGCTTGGCGAAGGGCGAATCCGGATCGATCGGCTTGTCCTTGCGCGGCGGGCGGGCCTCGAAGGTCGCCGGCGCCTGAGACTTGCCATGGCCGCTGCCGGAAGGCTTGCCGCCCGGCCGGTCGTTGCGGTCGCGGCGCTCGCCACGGTCGCCCTTGTGGTCGGGGCGTGCGCCCTCTCCCGGCTTGCCGTCGCGACCGCGGTTGCGGTCCGGGCGTCCACCGTCAGGACGGCCGCCACCGGCCTTGCGCTCGCCGTCACGCTCGTCGCGGCGACCCTGCGGGCGACCCTCGGCGGGCGCGGAACCGTCGGTCGGTGCGGACGCTGCCTTGTCCTGGCCGGGACGGTTGCCGCCGCGGCGGTCGCCATTGCGGGCATCGCGCTGTCCGGGACGACGCTCGCCCTGGCGCTGATTGTCGCTGCGCCCACCCGGACGCCAGAGAAGCACGGGCTTCACGTCGGCTTCGGGCGCCTCGCTTGCCACGGCGTCCGATGCGTCGGCGGATGCCTCGACCGGCAGAGGCTCGGCCACCTCTTCGGAAACGGGCGTCTCTTCGGCGGCAGGCGCATCGTCGGTCGCCGGTGCCACCGAAACGGCTTCGGTCTCGCTAGCAGGCGCCGCCTCGACAGCCGTCTCCTCGGTCGCGACTTCGCCGGCGGCGCTTTCGCCGGAAACCGCATCCACCGCGGCCGCATCGTCCGATGCAGGAGCGGCATCATCCGATGCCGTGGCGTCGCTTGTTGCAGGCTCAGTTGCCTCGGTCTCTGCCTTCGGCGCGGCACTGCCGGCTGCCGGGGCCTGCGCCCCGAGGAACGCTGCGGCTTCCTCCGGCTTCACGCTGTCGGCGCGATAACCGAGACCCTTGAGGATCTCTTCCATATCGTCGGGCGTGGCGCCGAGGATCGACAGCATGGCCGTCGTGGTCGTGAACCGGCGGCCGTCATAGGCGCCTTCCGGCCGCGCGGTCGTGCCCGGCTTCCACTGCAGGAGCGGGCGAATGAGATCGGCGAGGCGCTCGAGAATGTCGATGCGCACCGCACGCTTGCCGAGGAAACGGAAACCGGCGAGCTTGTAGAACATGCGCTCGTAGGACGGATCGGTGACGATCGACGTGCGGCCGGCGGCGAGCACCGGAATGAGGTCGCCATAACCGGGCTTGTCGAGACCGTCGTTCTTCAGTGCCCAGAGGAGCGTGATGAGTTCGGCCGGCGCCGGCTTCAGAAGCGCCGGCATGAAGATGTGATAGGCGCCGAAGCGGATGCCGTGGCGGCGGATGGAGGCGCGGGCTTCCTGATCGAGCGACTTCACGTCTTCGGCGACATCGCGCCGGAAGAGGACGCCGAGGCTTTCGACCAGCTGGAAGGCGAGGCCCTTGGCGAGACCCTGCAGGTCTTCGGCGCGCGACAGGTCGTCGAGCGGCTTGAGCACGGTCGCGATGTGGTGATTGACGTAGCGCTCGATGCGGGCGGAGACGTGATCGCGCGCCGCACCCTGCAGCTGCTCGTCGGCCAGCAGGAGCACGCGGGGCCGCATGATGTGGTCGCTGGCCGCAAGCCGCGCGACGGGGTCGCCCAGCCAGCGCACGAGGCCGTCGGACGACAGCGCCAGATCGGCATTGCCGGCGGCGTGCAGACGTGCGGCGCGGGCTTCGAACTCCAGCGCCAGCGCCTTCTGGGCCGCCCCCTGCACGGCGCGGGCATCCAGCCCGTCCGTCGTGGTGGCCAGCACGAACCGGAAACCGGTGAGTTGTCCCACATGATGTCCTTCCACGAAGACATCGCCATTCACACTGATTTCCGCTTCCAGCATCGCATTCTCTCTCAGCCGCTTCATGAGCACAGATGTCCTGCGGTCAACGAACCGTTTCGTCAACCGTTCATGTAACGCGTCGGACAATCGATCTTCGATTTCCCGCGTCTTTTCCTGCCAGTGTGTCGGATCGGCAAGCCAACCGGGCCGGTTCGACACATAGGTCCACGTTCTGATCTGCGCGATTCGCGCCGACAGCGTGTCGATTTCCCCGTCGGTATGGTCTGCCCGGCGAACCTGCTCAGACATGAAATCCTCGTTGACGGTGCCGCGCCGGACGAGGTCGGAATAGATACTGGCGATCAGGTCGGCATGTTGCGCCGGCGCGATCCGACGGTAATCGGGAAGCGCGCAGGCCTCCCAGAGCTTTTCCACCGTCTGTGCGTTCGTCGCGAGTGCCTTGACCTCGGGAAGCGTCGTCAGGAATTCGAGCGCCTGCTGATCGACCGCCGGCAGCGCCCGCGTCAGGCCGTGAACGGCGGGCGGCGTTTCCAGCGTCTTCTTCAGCGTCGTCACCGAGGTGAAGTCGAGCGCTTTGGAGCGCCATTGCAGCACCCGTACCGGATCGAACTGGTGCTGCTCGATGCGGTGCACGAGGTCGTCGTCGAAGGGCTCGACCCGCGAGGTGACGCCGAACGTTCCATCCCGCAGGTGCCGCCCGGCCCGGCCAGCGATCTGGGCCAGCTCGCCCGGATTGAGGTTGCGGAACTGATAGCCGTCATATTTGCGGTCCTGCGCGAAGGCGACATGGTCCACGTCGAGGTTGAGACCCATGCCGATCGCATCGGTCGCGACCAGATACTCAACCTCGCCTTCCTGGTAGAGCGCGACCTGCGCATTGCGCGTGCGGGGGCTGAGCGCACCGAGCACGACGGCGGCCCCGCCGCGCTGGCGGCGGATCAGCTCGGCGATCGCATAGACCTCGTCCGCCGAAAACGCGACGATGGCCGAGCGCTGCGGCAGGCGTGTGATCTTCTTGGAACCGGCATAAAGCAGCTGCGACAGGCGTGGACGCTCGACGATGGTGATGCCCGGCAGGAGATGTTCGAGGATCGGGCGCATGGTGGAGGCGCCAAGGAGGAGCGTCTCCGACCGTCCCCGCAGATGCATCAGCCGGTCGGTGAAGATGTGCCCGCGCTCCAGATCGCCGGCCAGCTGCACCTCGTCGATGGCGACGAAGGCCGCCTTCGTCTCGCGCGGCATCGCCTCGACGGTGCAGACGGAATAGCGGGCGAGATGCGGCGTGATCTTTTCTTCGCCGGTGATGAGCGCGACATTGTGCGCGCCCACGCGCTCGACGACCCGCGTGTAAACTTCGCGGGCGAGAAGGCGCAAGGGGAGGCCGATGACGCCGGATTCGTGCGCGACCATGCGTTCGATCGCATAATGCGTCTTGCCGGTGTTGGTCGGGCCGAGGACCGCGATCACGCCGCGGCCACTCAAGATCATCGGTTGGTCAGGCACGTTTCAGACCTTGCGCATTGTATGGGCGGCAAACGGCAAAGCGTCCGCAGCGCGACACACATGACCACGCGGCACGGGAAACACAAGGCCGCGCGGGCAAAAAGACCGTCCGTCGCGGCGCGATGGACGCGATTTCTCAGACGAAGAACTGCCCGCCATTCGCCGACAGCGTCGAACCGGTGATGAAGCCGGCATCGTCGGAGGCGAGGAACACCACGCAGCGCGCCACTTCCTCGGGCTCGCCGAGCCGACCGACGGGAATCTGCGGGATGATCCGCTCGTTCAGCACCTTTTCCGGCACCGCGCGCACCATCTCCGTGCCGATATAGCCGGGACAAATGGCGTTGACGGTGATGCCCTTGGCGGCACCTTCCTGCGCGAGCGCCTTGGTGAAGCCGATATCGCCGGCCTTGGAGGCGGAATAGTTGGCCTGGCCCATCTGGCCCTTCTGCCCGTTGATCGAGGAAATATTGACGACGCGACCGAAATTGCGGTCCCGCATGCCCGACCACACGGGATGCGTCATGTTGAAGAGGCCGTTCAGGTTGACGTTCACGACCTCGTTCCACTGCGACGGCGTCATCTTGTGGAACATGGCATCGCGGGTGATGCCGGCATTGTTGACGAGAACCTCGACCGGCCCGAGCGCCTCCTCGATCGTGGCGGCGCCTGCCGCGCAGCTCGCATAGTCCGAGACGTCCCACTTGAAGACCGGAATGCCCGTGACGTCGGAGAAGGCCTGCGCCTTTTCCTCATTGCCGGCATAGTTCGCCGCCACGCGATAACCGGCACCCTTGAGCGCAATCGAAATGGCCGCGCCGATGCCGCGCGTTCCACCCGTTACCAAGGCAACCCTGCTCATGCACGTCCTCCCTCAATTGTTCTTATCTTCAACGTATCTCGTATGATCCCGGCCGACAGCGATGAAAGGAAAAGGCCGGCTCGGTGCCGGCCTTGTCGCAAAGAGCCCTCCTCAAAGACCCTCGACGCAGAGCGCGATGCCCATGCCGCCGCCGATGCAGAGCGTGGCAAGACCGCGCTTGGCGCCGCGGCGCTTCATCTCGAACAGCAGCGTGTTGAGGATGCGCGCGCCCGAGGCGCCGATCGGATGGCCGATGGCGATCGCACCGCCGTTGACGTTGACGATCGAGGTGTCCCAGCCGAGATCCTTGTTGACCGCGCAAGCCTGCGCGGCAAAGGCCTCGTTGGCTTCCACGAGATCGAGATCGGATGCGGACCAGCCGGCCTTTTCCAGAGCCTTGCGCGACGCCGGGATCGGGCCCGTGCCCATGATCTGCGGATCGACGCCAGCCGTCGCCCAGGAGGCGATGCGGGCAAGCGGCGTGATCCCGCGGCGCGCGGCTTCCTGCTCGCTCATCAGTAGCGTTGCCGCCGCCCCGTCATTAAGGCCGGAGGCATTGGCAGCGGTCACGGTGCCCTCCTTGTCGAAGGCCGGGCGCAGCTTCGCCATGCTCTCGATCGTCGCGCCATGGCGGATATATTCGTCGCTGTCGACGGTCACGTCGCCCTTGCGCGTGGAGACAACGAAGGGAATGATTTCATCGACGAAGCGGCCGGCCTTCTGGGCGGCTTCCGCCTTGTTCTGCGAGCCGAGCGCGAACTGGTCCTGGTCGTCGCGCGACAGCTGCCACCTCTTGGCGATGTTTTCGGCGGTGACACCCATGTGGTAGCCATGGAACGCGTCCGTCAGCCCGTCCTTGATCATGGTATCGACCATCTTGAAGTCGCCCATCTTCACGCCCGAGCGCAGATGCGCGCAGTGCGGCGCCATGGACATGGACTCCATGCCGCCGGCCACGATGATGGACGCGTCGCCGGTGGCGATCTGCTGCATGCCGAGCGCGACCGCCCGCAGGCCGGAGCCGCAGAGCTGGTTCATGCCCCAGGCCGTCTTCTCCTGCGGCACGCCCGCCTTCATGGCCGCCTGGCGCGCCGGGTTCTGCCCCTCGCCTGCCGAAAGCACCTGCCCGAGGATCACCTCGTCCACCTCGGCCGCCTCAAGGCCGGCGCGCGCCAGAACGCCCTTGATCACGGCGGCACCCAGTTCGTGGGCCGGCGTATTGGCAAAGGAACCATTGAACGCGCCGACGGCCGTCCGGCCCGCGCTGGCGATGACGATGGATGGTGTGCTCATCACGGTCTCCTCCCTGAGAATGCAATCGGATCCGGCTGGCGAGACCCCTTCGTGAGCCAAGACTGAACGAGGTTCGCGCGCAAGTCAAAGTGTAAGTGGGGGAAAGCTGCACGTCGTTACGCGAGCGTGATCACTGCAGCGCACAAAGAGATTGTCTTATGGCGCGCTTTCCGCATATCCTCATGAAATGCTATAAAAACAGCAATTTGGGGAGGAGACCCTGATGGCGAAGCAAGACGGGCAGATCGTTATCAAGAAATACGCCAACCGCCGGCTCTACAACACGGGAACGAGCACCTACGTCACGCTCGACGATCTCGCGGTCATGGTCAAGAAGGGGGAGGAGTTCAACGTCCAGGACGCCAAGAGCGGGGAGGACATCACCCATTCCGTCCTGACGCAGATCATCTTCGAGCAGGAAAGCAAGACGGGCAATACGCTCCTGCCGATCTCCTTCCTGCGCCAGCTCATCGCCTTCTATGGCGACCAGATGCAGGCGGTCGTGCCGAGCTATCTCGAACATTCCATGCAGGCCTTCACCGACCAGCAGGTGCAGATGCGCGAGCAGATCGGCAAGGCCTTCGGCGATACGCCTCTGAGCAAGAACCTTCAGGTGCCGCTGCAACTGGTCGAGGAACAGGTCAAGCGCAACACCGAGATGTTCCACCAGGCCATGCAGATGTTTTCGCCCTTCATGGCCGCAGCCCCGCAGGTGCGCGAACCGCGCAAGGCCGAGGCCAAGGACATCGACGAACTGAAGGAGCAGCTGCGCGCGCTCCAGAGCAAGCTCGAGAACCTGACCTGAGACCACGCGTCCGTCGAAACGGACGGCGGTGACCTCGGCTTGCCGTCCCTCATGCCCGTGCCGGAGCGTCAGAGCCCGATCGACACGTCACGCCCGGCAGTGCGCATCGAGATGGTGAAGCCGGCGATGACGTCGATGAAGCTGATCGCCATCAGGATGAAGAAGACGTCGGTCGCCGCCCCCGCCATCAGCAGAAATTCGACCAGAAAGACGATGAAGAGCACCATCGACAGGATGTGATCGACCAGCGTCTTGGCGCTCGTTCGGGTGGCCTTGAGGATCTCCACGAACAGGAGAACGAGGCTGCCGACGATCAGGAGATCGCCGACGCTCATGCGCCACGTGGCACCGGACAGCATCGCAAGGCTCGTCACGGTCTCCTCGAACACGGCGACACCGCCCGCCCCCAGAGCCCCCGTCATGGCGAGGTTGTAAAGCGCGAACGGCAGGATCAGGAGCGGGATGGAAGCGAGCATGGCATGGTTCCTGGGGCTGGCGACTTCGTCGGCCCGCGTGCAAGGCCTTGCCGCCGGTATGAACCAGTGATGTGCGGCAATCAAGGCAGCGGCGGCACTGCGCGATATCGATACGACAGACCGGGAGGAAACCGGCATCATCGAAACGCGAAAAAGGCCGGCGTAACGGCCAGCCTTTTCCTGAATGTCGGTCGTCTCGACCACCCGTCACAGCCTCACCCAGAGGGCACCTGCGGGACGGGAAGACGATCAGCTTGCCTTCGGCGTCAGAACCTGACGACCGCGGTACATGCCGGTCTTCATGTCGATGTGATGCGGGCGACGCAGTTCACCGGAGTTCTTGTCTTCGATGTAGGTCGGGGTCTTCAGCGCGTCTGCAGAACGGCGCATGCCGCGCTTCGACGGGCTCGTTTTTCTCTTAGGAACAGCCATTTCAAACACTCCACGTATCGGGGGAAACCACCAGTCTGCGGACCGTTGAACGGGCCGGGATGAAGGCGTTTCAATCTCGGAATTGGCCGGGCTTATACATGCCGGATGCCATCTTGGCCAGACCCCACAGGTTTTTTTTGCCCAGGCATTGCGAACTTTCGAAAAGGCACGCTCAGGCTTCGTCTTCCGGCACGATCCAGGTTTCCGCCAGCGCATCCGTCTGCCAGGCGAGAAAGGCCGGATGCGCCTTGACGGCAGCCATATAGGCGAGCGACACCGGATCTCGCGTCAGCGCATAGATCTCCAGCCGGTTGACGACCGGAGCGAACATCGCATCCGCAGCGGTGAACCCGCCGAAGAGGAACGGCCCGCCGGATTTGGCCAGCGCGTCCGCCCAGATGGTCTCGATCCGCGCGACATCCTGCGTCACCCCATCCGGCAGGGCGATCGCGCCGACCGGGCGGCGGATGTTCATCGGGCAGGCCCCGCGAAGCGCACGGAACCCCGCCAGCATTTCCATCGAGATGCTGCGGGCCGTGGCCCGATCGACGAGATCTTCCGGCCACAGGCCGGCCTCCGGGAAAAGCTCGGCGGCATATTCGATGATTGCAAGCGATTCCCACACGCGAACCGCGCCATGGTGCAGAACGGGCACCCGGCCCGTCGGAGAAATCTCCCGGAAGCGCGGATTGCCGTTTGGAAAATCGAAGGGAATGACGACATCGGCAAAGGGCACGCCGCAGCCCTTGAGAGCGAGCCACGGCCGCAGCGACCAGGAAGAATAGTTCTTGTTGCCGACATATAGGACGAGGTCGCTCATGCTCAATTCTCCGGTCTCTGCTTACGCTTAGAGCAGACCCTTGGGAGCCCATCCAATCAAAAGCCGTGATTTCAGGGATAAAGGCACTTGATGTATTCGCCGGACGCCCCGGCGCGCCGCTCGATCATGGAGGCTAGCCGCCGCAAGCCGCGGCCCGGCTTGCCGGCATTGCGGTCGATGGGATTGGGCAGGGATACCGCCAGAAGCGCCGCCTGACGCCGCGTCAGCTTGGAGGCCGGCACGCCGAAATGATGCTGGGCCGCAGCCTCCGCGCCATAGATGCCCGGGCCCCATTCGGCGATGTTGAGATAGATCTCCATCAGCCGCCGCTTGGTCCAGACGAAATCGGCCGCGAGCGCCAGCGGCAGTTCCATCGCCTTGCGCACGAAGGACCGGCCGTTCCAGAGAAACAGGTTCTTCGCCGTCTGCATGGGGATGGTGCTGGCCCCGCGCGTCTGCTCGCCCTCCAGCGCGTCATCCACGACACCGCGCATCTGCACCCAATCGACGCCGGCATGCATGCAGAACTGCCCGTCTTCCGACATCATCACGGACTGCACGAGATTGGGCGAAATCTTCTCGAACGGCACCCATTGCCGATCGTAGCCGCGCAGAAGGGCCAGGTCGCGCAGCATGAGCGAGGAGACCGGATGCACGAAATTCGGCGAGTAGAGGATGATCAGGGCATAGGGCAGCAGGAAGAGGACGACCGCGATGACGAGAAGCTGGCGCCACCGGCGCCTGATCCGCGCGAACATGCCTCGTTTGGCGCTTGACGGCAGTTCCTCATCTCCACCTGTGTGCGGACCATGCATGTCCTGTCGTGCGGCATCCGATCGGCCGGCATCCGACCGGACGTCGTCGCGCAAGGGCACGTCTTCGGCGCGAACCTCGTTCATCTGAGGCTCGGGGCTCGCAGCACCGACGTCCGCGGTCTCAAGCTCCCACGTTTCCTCGATCGGGCGCTTACGGAGGTCTTGCCCCCGCGATTCTGGCTCACGTGGTTCGGGTACGATATCCCAACTCTGATCGTCCCGACTGATCAACCCGTCCGCCGCCCCATCCGCGCTTTCCGTCATAGTCTAAGATCGGGCGGATTTGAACGTCCTTTTCACCGCTGTCCCCGGTCGAGAGGCGCTTCCGGGTGAAATTTATTGAACACGCCGCACGCGCATGCCAAAGAGCCGCCATGAACGCCGCTGCCAAGACCTTCGATACCCAACTCCGGCGGAGTGCCGATCAGGTCACCGCCTGCCTCGAAGCGCTCCTGAGCGACACGGTCGCGCCCGACGAGATCGCCCGCCCGCCCGCACTGCTCGCCGCCATGCGCCATGGCGTGCTGAACGGCGGCAAGCGGCTGCGCCCCTTTCTGGTGATGGAAAGCACGGCGCTGTTCGGCGGAGACGCGCACGCCGCCATCCGCGTCGCCGCCGCCCTCGAATGCGTGCATTGCTATTCCCTCGTCCATGACGATCTGCCGGCTATGGACGACGACGACCTGCGCCGCGGCCAGCCGACAGTCCACATCGCCTATGGCGAGGCGAATGCCATCCTCGCCGGCGACAGCCTGCTGACGCTCGCCTTCGACATTCTGGCCGGGCCCGAGACCGCACTCCCCGATGCCGTGAAGACGGCGCTCGTGCTCGCGCTCGCCCGCGCCTCGGGCCTCGGCGGCATGGCCGGCGGGCAGGCGCTCGATCTGGCAGCGGAAACGGCCGCCCCCGACGAACCGGGCATCGTCACCCTCCAGGCCATGAAGACCGGCGCGCTCATCCGGTTTGCCTGCGAAGCCGGCGCGGTCGTCTCCGGCACGGGCGCCGAGGACCGCGCGCGCCTGCGCCAGTTCGGCGAACGCATCGGCCGCGCCTTCCAGCTTGCAGACGACCTCCTCGACCTCAAGGCGGACGCTCGGACCATGGGCAAGGCGACCGGCAAGGACGAAGCCCGCGGCAAGGCGACGCTGGTTGCCCGCCGGGGCACCGACTGGGCCGAGGCCGAACTCGCGCGTCTGGTGGCAGAGGCCAGCGCCCTCCTTTCACCCTATGGCGACGCGGCGGGAACGCTGATCGACGCCGCCGCCTTCGTCGCCAATCGCGATCACTAAAGTCTGTCAGGTTCATTCTGAACCAGCCGGACTCTCGATTTTCTTGTCGCTTATCTCTCGGGGATAACCGGATTCCACCTGTCCCTGACGAACGCTAAGCCGAACGATCCATCGCGGCTGCATCGGCCCCCACCGACCGGATCAGCGCGGATTTTTCCCTCGGCAGATAGGTGCCTGTCGGCGTGTCGCCCCCGGCAGGCTCGCCGTCCTCGACGATCGTCCGGCCGCGCAGCATGACGCGGATCGGCCAGCCCCGGATGTCGAGGCCTTCGTAAGGCGTATAGTCGGCGCCGTGCTGCAGCAGGTCGTTGGTGAGCGTCGTGCGCTTTTCCGGGTCCCAGAGCGCGAGATCGGCATCCGCGCCGATGGCGATCGTGCCCTTGCGCGGATAGAGGCCATAGAGCTTGGCGTGGTTGGTGGCCGTGACCGCGACGAAGGTGTTGAGGTCGATGCGGCCCTTCATGACGCCTTCGGAAAAGAGGATGGGAAGGCGCGTGGCGACGCCGGGAATGCCGTTCGGAATCCAGCGGAAATGGCGCTTGCCCTTCTCGTTCAGCTTGCCCTCGGGGTCATAGAAGCGGAAGGGGCAATGGTCGGAGGAGAACAGGTCGAACACGCCCTGTTCGAGGCCCTCCCAGCAGGCCTCCTGGCTCGCCTTGTCGCGCGGCGGCGGCGAGCAGACGTATTTCGCGCCTTCGAGCGCATTCTGGTCGAGATCGTCCGCCGTCAGCATGAGATATTGCGGGCAGGTTTCGCCCGCGATCTTCTGACCGCGCTGGCGAGCACGGCGGATCTCCTCCATCGCCTCGCGATTGGAGACATGGACGATCACGATCGGCACATCGACGATTTCGGCAAGCGACAGAGCGCGGTGCGTCGCCTCGCGCTCGGCCGCGACCGGCCGGGTGGTCGCGTGGAATTTCGGGGCGAACTTCCCCTCCTCCTCGTGACGGCCGATGAGGTAGCGGATGGCATCCTCGTTCTCGCAGTGCACCATGACGAGGGCACCGGTGCGCCGCGCCGTGTCGAGGGTGGCGAGGATCTCGTCGTCGCGCAGGCGCAGGCCCTCATAGGTCATGAAGACCTTCATCGAGGTATAGCCGTCCTCGACCAGCGCCGGCACCTCCTGCCCGAGCACCTCCGGCTTCGGATCGGTGATGACCATGTGGAACGACACGTCCACATGGCATTTGTCCTCAGCCTTCGCATGATAGATCTTCAGGGCCTCGCGCAGCGACTGGCCCTTCTCCTGCATGCAGAAGGCCATGACCGTCGTGTTGCCGCCGATGGCGGCAGAGCGCGTGCCGCTGTCGAAATCGTCGGCCATGACGATGCCGTCGCCGGAGGGCTGGTCGAGATGCACATGGCTGTCGATGCCGCCGGGAAGGACGAAGAGACCGGTCGCATCGATGATCTCGTCGGCGTCCGTCAGCTCGGCCGCAAGGGCCGCGATGCGGCCGTCGCGGATGCCGATATCGCTCTTGAACGTATCGGAGGCCGTCACCACCGTTCCATGGCGGATCACCGTGTCGAAACGCATCGCTCTCTCCTTTTCCGTATGTTCAGCTCGCCTTGGCCAGCCCGGCATCGCCAGCAAGGATGCGGTCGAGGGCTGCCGTGAAGCGGTCGACCTCTTCCAGCGTGTTGTAGTGGACCATGGAGACCCGCAGCATGCCGCCATGGTCTGTGAGGCCGAGATATTCGGCAAGGCGGCGCGAGTGGAAATCGCCGAAGCGCATGGCGATCTTTTCCGCGTCCATCGCCTTGCAGAGCGCGCCCGCATCCCGGCCATCGAAGCGGAAGGCGATGGTGGGCACGCGCGTGTCGTTCCGATTGGTGGCCTGCCCGACGATGCGGCAGTCGTTGCGCGCCCGGAGATAGGCGAGGAGCCGCTCGGCCAGTGCATTTTCCTGCACCGTGATCGCCTGAAAGGCGGCCTCGATCTTCCGCCGGGTCGTGCCGGTCTCGCCGGCCTGTTCGCCGAGCGTGGCGAGATAATCGACGATGCCGCAGGTGGCGTAAGCGAGCTCGTAGTTCGGATTGCCGGGCTCCAGCTTGCCCGGCACTTTGTCCTTGCCGTAGAAGTAGTGGTAGAGCGTGTCGAGTTCCAGCAGCAGGTCGTACTTGCCGTACATCAGCGCGTAGTGAGGGCCATAGGTCTTGTAGAGGCTGAAGACGTAATAGTCGGCATCGAAGGCCTGCACGTCCACGGCGCGGTGCGGCGCATAGGCGACAGCATCGACGCAGATCAGCGCGCCGCGCGCATGCACGAAATCGGCGATCTCGCGGATCGGGTTGACCGAGCCGAGGATGTTGGAAACGTGGGTGACGCAGACGAGCTTCGTGCGCTCCGTCATCAGCGGCGCGAGATCGGCCAGATCGAGCGTCATCGTTTCCGTGTTCAGCGGCCAGATCTTCAGCACGATGCCCGCCGCCTGCAGCCGATCCCAGGGGCCGATATTGGACTCGTGGTCGCTGACCGTGATGACGATCTCGTCGCCGGGCGAGAGCTGGCTCTGCATGGCGCGGGCGAGATTCTGGAGAAGCGCGGTCGTCGAGCTGCCGAAGACGATTTCTTCCGGGCGATGGGCGTTGACCAGATGCATGGCGGCCGTACGTGCCTCGTAGAGAGCGCGCGCTGCCTCCTGCGAGACGTCGTACGAGCCGCCGATCTGCACGTTCTTGTCGATCAGGAACGTATTGATGCGCTCAATCGCGCCTTTCAGGATCTGCGATCCCCCGGCATTGTCGAAGAAGGCCCAGCCTTTCGCCAGGCCTGGAAACTGGCTGCGCACATAATCGAGATCGAGCGGCGTCGTGTTGGCCATTCGGGGTGTCCTCCGTCCGTTTCTTGTTAGTGGTTGAGGACAGCGCGCAGGAAGCTGCGGGTGCGCTCCTGCCGCGGGCTGTCGAAGATCTGCGCGGGCGTGCCGGCTTCCACCAGCCGTCCGCCATCCATGAAGATGACGCGGTCGGCGACCTGGCGGGCGAAACCCATTTCGTGCGTGACGATGATCATGGTGACGCCGGTGCCGGCGAGCTTGCGCATCACGTCCAGCACCTCGCCCACCATTTCCGGGTCGAGCGAGGATGTCGGCTCGTCGAAGAGCAGCACCCGCGGCTCCATGGCGAGCGCCCGGGCAATGGCCACGCGCTGCTGCTGGCCGCCGGACAGCTGGGCCGGAAACTTCTCCGCCTGTTCGCCGATACCGACGCGGGCAAGCAATTCACGCGCCTTGCGCTCCGCCTCCGGCGTCGTCGTGCCCCGCACCCGCATGGGCGCGAGCATGACGTTCTTCAGCACGGTCATGTGCGGAAAGAGGTTGAACGACTGGAACACCATGCCGACCTCGGCCCGCACCTTGGCCAACGCCTTGCCGGGTGCGACGCGGATGCCATCGACCGTGATCGTGCTCTCGGCGGAGAAGGCTTCCAGATGATTGATGCAGCGGATCAGCGTCGACTTGCCGGAGCCGGACGGGCCGATGACGCAGACGACCTCGCCTTCGGCGATATCGAGATCGATGCCGTGGAGAACGGTGAAGGTGCCATAGGCCTTGGTGAGGCCGCGGATGGAGATGATCGCGGCATCGGCGGTGGAGATGGGCGGGCTCATCAACGTTTCCCCCGGGCGAAATGCTTTTCGAGGCGCGCGACGACGGCGACCATCGGCCAGAGCAGCAGGACGTAAATGATGGCGGCACCGATCAGCGGCGTCGGGTTGGCCGAGAGGGCCTGCGCCTGCGTCGCCTGTTTCAGAAGGTCCGGCATGGCGACGACGGAGGCGAGCGCCGTGTCCTTCATGACGTTGATGCAATTGTTGGTGAGCGGCGGAATGACGATGCGGACGGCCTGCGGCAGGATGACGTCGATCATCGTGTGCCTGTTGGAGAGGCCGAGCGCGGCCGACGCCTCGAACTGGCCATGCGGAATGGCCTCGATGCCCGCGCGGAAGATCTCCGCCGTATAGGCGGCCGACACCAGCGACAGGGCCGCGACCGCGGAGAGGAAGGGCGACAAGCGGATGCCGACGAAGGGAAGCGCGTAATAGATGACGATCAGGAGAACGAGCAGCGGAATGGAGCGGAAGATATCGATATAGATGCGGATCAGAGCTTTGGCGGCAGCCGGCGCGTAGAGGCGGGCAATGGCGAGGAACAGGCCGCCCGCAAGCCCGCAGAGAATGCTGGTGACACCGATCTGCAGCGTGACCAGAAGCCCCCACATGAGCTGCGGCAGGCTGTCCGCCAGCACCTGCATGTTGAAGAACGTATTGATGAGGTTCATGGCCGAGACGGCTCCCTGGCATCCGGCAGGATCTTTGCGGTCCTGCCGGTGCGGTTGCGGCTTACTTGGCTTTGGGCATGTCCATGACGGCAACGGTCGAGGTCGTCTCCTCGGCCTTGGCGCCGAACCAGGTCTCGTGAAGCTTGGCGATGAAGCCTTCGCCTTTGAGCTTGGTGATCACGTCGTTGACCTCGGCAGCCAGCGGGTCGCCCTTGTTGAACATGATCGAGTATTTCTCGCCGGTCGGGATCCGCTCGACGACCTTCAGCTCCGGCTTGTCCTTGACGTAGTAGAGCAGCGCCGGAATGTCGGAGATGTAGCCATCGACGCGGCCGGCGACGAGGTCGAGCATGGCGGGCTGCAGGCCCTCGAAACGACGGATGTCGCCGAGCTTGTATTCGGCCTTGTGCGCATCGGCCCACATGTCGCCGGTCGAGCCGGTATCGACGCCGACGACCTTCTCGCCCATGTCCTTCAGGCCTTTGATGCCGGAGGCGGCGGTGACGGTCAGTGACTGGTCGCTGTCGTAATAGGGCTGGGCGAAGCTGACGGAGGCCAGGCGCTTTTCGGTGATGGTAATCGAGGAGACCGCCATGTTGATGCGGCCGGACTGCACGGCCGGGAAGAGGCCGTTGAACGGCGTGTTGACAAATTCGACCGTCTTGCCGAGGCGCTTGGCGATCTCATTGACGAGATCGACCTCGAAGCCGGTGACCTTGCCGCTCGCATCCTCGAATTCCCACGGCACGTTGCCGATATTGGCGCCGACGGTGAGATCGGCGGCGAAAGCACCGGCCGTGCCGAAGGCAGCGAGCACACCGGCGAGAAGTGTTGTCTTGAGAGTGTTCGTGCGTTTCATGAGAGTTCCCCTTGTTATTTGAACATGACTCAATCTACAGTGGCCTGACTGGTCAGACCAGTCAGGCCAAAGAAGCACGATGCTTTCCGCTTGGCAATGGCTGGGAAGAAAATAGATTGGGCATCCGTCACGGATATTGGCCGTGGGCACGGCAACGTCGAGATGTCGGTTACGAGCGACGGCGCGAAGCGCTCCATGGCTCGGCCGCGGGCAGCGCCATGGGTCTTGGGGGTTCGAATTGGGGTTTTCATGTTGAACAAGACGCTCGTCCCGCAGTCGGTCGCTCGCGAGATCCAGGCGATGATCCAGAACGGCACGTTGAAGGCGGGGGAGAAGATCCCCTCCCAGCGCGGATTCTCGCAGACGCTCGGCGTCAGCCGCGCCTCCCTGCGCGAGGCGCTGCTGACGCTGGAAACGCTCGGCCTCCTAAAGACAGAAGCGGGCCGTGGCACCTTCGTGGCGACCGCGGCGGCGAACGGTGCGACGAGCGCATCCGGCCACATGGCCCCGTGGCGCTATTCCGACAGCTATTCGGTGTTCGACGTGTTTCAGACGCGCATCCTGCTGGAAGGCGAGATTGCGCGGCTATCGGCCGGCCGCCTGACGCAGTTGCAGCTCGACCGGATGGAGACGGCGACGCAGACCATGGAGGAATGCTGGGCGCGGCAGGACCTCCTGTCCAATGTCGAGGCGGACCTCGCCTTTCACGGCACGATCGTCTCCGCCTGTTCCAACGCCATGCTGAAGGCGCTCTATCAGACCGTGCGCGATCAGGTGACGGAAACGCAGCGCCAGCCGATTCCGATCACCGATCCCGAACGCATGCGCCACTCGATCGCCGAACATCGCCGGATCATCGCGGCGCTGCGGAACAACGATGCCGCAGCGGCCCGCCAGGAAATGGAAGCGCACATCCGCAACACCGCACGCTGCGCCGGGCTTTCGCCCTGATCACAGCGCCGACCGCTTGTCAGGCCGTCTTCGCCAGACGAATACGCGGGCGGCCGAGCTTGCGCGTGATCGTCATCAGTGGCACCGGACCGGTCTCGGTCAGGGCCGAGCGGACGGTATCCGCCAGCGTCAGCGCGATGAAGTCGGCATTCGTATCCTCCAGCGTCAGGCGCGGATGGTCTTGGCCATTGGCCAGCGGCACGAAGAGACCGACCCGCAGGTCCGGCTTCATGCGCTTGAGGCGGCGGACGAGATTGCGGGCATGGGTCTTGGAGTTTCCGTTGAGGAAGGTGAAGACCACGGTGTCGATCGTGTCGCTATCCTTGAGCATCCGCATGTCGGTCGTGGAATGCGCAATGCTGGCAGCGTCCGCACCCTGGATCTCGAGAAGCTGGGCGAGCATGGCGGCAGCCGCGTCGTCGATCTCTCCGCGCCCACCGATGCAGAGCAGCGAATGTCCGGTGCCGTCCGGCAGATCGGCGTCCTCGCCGGCCTTCTCCGCCCCGTCACGGGCATCCTCGTCGCTTGAACCCTCCTCCTCGCTTTCCTCCTCGTCGGCGATCTCCGAGAGATTGTCGACCAGCGAGCGAACGCTGCCCGAGAAGCGCTCGACCTGCGCATCCGTCATCACGCCGCGCTGCCGATCGACCTCGCCGAGGAGGAGCGCGGGCATGCCGACCTTTTCGTAATAGTCGAGCAGATATTCGTCTTCCAGATAGTCTTCCGCATTGGCCGTCGCTTCGTCCGGATCGCCCGCCAGAAGCCGCTGGTAGAGCTTTTCGTGCGGCTCCAACACCGGCTCGTTGCCGAGAAGCACATCGAGAAAGCTGAATTGCGGGACGTAGCGGCCGAGGACCACGAGGCAGACCGTCAGTGGCGTCGACAGCATCAGCCCGAGCGGCCCCCAGAGCCACGACCAGAAGATCGCGGAGATGATGATGGCGAGCGGCGACAGACCGGTATGCGACCCGTAGAGCCAGGGTTCGACGATATTGTTGCTGATCAGCTCGGTGGTCAGGAACAAGGCGCCGACCCAGAGTACGAGCGACCAGCCGGGCGCGATCGCCAGCGCCAGAAACAGCGGCAGGATCATGCCGATGACGGGACCGATATAGGGGACGAAACGCAGGACCAGCGTGAGAAGCCCCCACAGGATGGCATTGGGAATGCCGAGGATCCAGAGGCCAATGGTGATCGGAAAGGCATAGAGCGCGTTCACCACCAGCTGCATCAGAAGATACTTGCCGACCCGCTTGCCGGCATCTTGCAGCGCCTCGGTGGTTCGATGGAGATCGTTGAGGCCGACCAGCCGGATGAAGCGGTCGCGCAGGTCCTCGCGCTCCAGCAGCATGAAGATGACAAGCACGATGACGAGGCCCGCCGTCGCGAAGGGGCTGATCAGCGGCAGGATGAAGTTGCCGAGCGTCTGGATGGGATTGGAGCGCGTGACGATCTCGACTGGCATCGGTTCGCGCGGGGTAGGCGCGGCCGCCGCAGCATCCTCCTGGCTCTCCACGGCCCGCGTCTGGATCTCCTCGCCCACCCGCTCGACGATGCCGCTCAGGTGTTTCATGAGGCCGTCGCCGGAGCCGGCCTGCGCCAGCGTCTGCACCTTGACGACGATATTGCGCTGGTAGGCCGGAATGTTCTGGGCGAGGTTCGACACCTGCGAGGCGACGATGACGCTGAAGAGGGCGATGGCGCAGAAGGCGGAGGCAACCGCGATCATCACGGCCGCGATCTTCGGCACTGAACGGCGGCGCAGGAAGGAGACGATCGGTGCGAGCGTGAAGGTGAGAAGCAGCGACAGCGCGAGCGGAACGAAGATCTCCTGACCCACCTTCAGAACGACGGTCGCGCCGAGCAGGATGAGGATGACGTGGCCCGAAAGCTTGTTGCGTGTATTGGGGTCGTGCGGCGGATAGAGATCCGCCTTGCGAAGAGGCGCGGTAACGGTCGCTTTCGTGCTCACATGACTCTCCAAGACCCGCTGATTGCGCGGCTGAAGACCGAGCTTTAGAGAACACTGATGCCGAATATTGGTTCCGTTCGCCGGCTCGATATCCGGCAAGAAATCCGGGCCGACACGACGGCCGGCCCGTTCGCCTGCCCCGCCATTCCGGCGATGCCGGTTTTCGGGCGCTGGAGCGGCCGTGAAGGCCTGTTTCCGGCGGGCAAGACAGGCTGTCCGAGATGACGGCCGCTGGACGGCATCGGCGCTCTAAGGCGTTGAGCTGTCGCAGGATTTTTTACCCAGAAATGATTCCGGTTTCCGGCAAAATGCAGTAGAACTCCCCCTGTCCCGATCCCTTACGCACACCCGGCGAGATACGAGTATCATGAGCATTGGTTCCAGCAAGGCAGCCTGGCCTTTCGGCGGCGGCGAGCTCGGGCAGCGTATCCGGGATTTCGACTGGGCCTCGACGTCGCTCGGTCCGATCGCCACCTGGCCCGCCAATCTGCGGATCAAGGTCAATTCCCTGATCAATTCGCCGATCCCGCAGGTGCTGATGTGGGGTCCGGATCATGTGATGATCTACAATGACGGCTACCGCGAGATCGCCGGCGGCTATCATCCCCGCGCGCTCGGCGGCAAGGTGCCGGAGATCTGGCCGGAAATCTGGGACTGGAACAGCCGCGTTCTGGAGAACGGATTCAGGGGCGAGGTCCAGAGCTTTCGCGACCAGCCCATGGTGCTGCACCGGAACGGACGGCCGGAGGAGATCGTCTTCGATCTGTTCTACACGCCGATCTACGATGACGAAGGCGGGGTCGATGGCGTGCTCTGCACGGTGCTCGAAAACACCGACCGGGTGCGGGCCGTGCGGGCGCTGGCCGAGAGCCAGGCGGAGCTCAGCCGGATCAGCGACGCATTGCCCATTCTCGTCGGGTTTCTCGATGTCGATCACGTCTACCGCTTCGCCAACAAGGGCTACCTCGAATGGTTCGGCCATCCGGCGAGCGCGGTCATCGGCCGGCACATCCGCGAGATCATCGGCGAGGAATACTATCGCAAGCGCATCTCCTATCTCGAACGCTCCTTCGCCGGCGAGCCGATCATTACCGATACGGTGATCCGCCGGCCGGGCGGCGATCATCGCACGGCCGAGGTGCGCTACATGCCGCGCCTGACGGATGCCGGCACGGTGGACGGCATCTATATCCTGCTGATCGACATCGAGGACCGCAAGCGCGCCGAGAAGGAGCTTCTGGCGAGCAACAACCGGTTTCGGGCCGCTGTTCACGCCGTGCATGGCGTTCTCTGGACGAACAGCGCCGATGGCCGGATGATCGGCCAGCAGCCCGGCTGGGCCGAGCTGACCGGCCAGTCCCACGAGGCCTATCAGGATTACGGCTGGGCGGATGCGGTGCATCCCGACGACCGGCAGGCCACCGTCGAGGCCTGGAATGCCGCCGTCGCGGACCGGCGCACCTTCATCTGGGAACATCGCGTGCGCCGGCATGATGGCGCCTGGCGGATGTTCGCCATTCGCGGCGTGCCCATCTTCGACGAACAGGGCGACGTCAGCGAGTGGGTCGGCGTTCACACGGATATCAGCGAGCAGCGGCAGGCCGAAGACGAACTGCGCCGCCATGCCGTGCATCTGGAGCGTCAGGTCCGCCACCGCCAGCGGGCCGAGGAGCAGCTGCGCCTGCTCAACGAGACGCTGGAAGCCCGCGTCGGCGAGGAGATCGCCGTGCGGCGTCAGGCGGAACGCGCCCTGCAACAGGCCCAGAAGATGGAGACGATCGGCAAGCTCACTGGCGGCGTCGCCCATGACTTCAACAACCTGCTGCAGGTCGTCTCCGGCAATCTGCAGCTTCTCGCCAAGGACGTGGCCGGCAACGAGCGGGCCGAGCGGCGGGTCGCCAACGCGCTGGCCGGCGTCAGCCGCGGCGCCAAGCTCGCAAGCCAGCTTCTGGCCTTCGGCCGAAGGCAGGCGCTGGAGCCGAAGGTCATCAATGTCGGGCGCTTCATGTCGGGCATGGACGATCTGCTGCGGCGCTCCATCGGCGAGGCGATCGAGCTGGAAACCATCGTCGCGGGCGGACTGTGGAACAGCTTCGTCGATCCGGTACAGGTCGAGAACGCGGTGCTGAACCTTGCGATCAACGCGCGCGACGCGATGGAGGGCAATGGCAAGCTGACGATCGAGGTGGGCAACGCCTATCTCGACGACGACTATGCCCGCCATCATGCCGACGTCGAGGCCGGCCAGTATGTCGTGCTCGCCGTCAGCGACACGGGATCGGGCATCGCACCCGAGGTGCTGGAGCAGGTGTTCGAGCCGTTCTTCTCCACGAAGGCCGAGGGCAAGGGCAGCGGGCTCGGCCTGTCGATGGTCTATGGTTTCGTCAAGCAATCGGGCGGCCACGTGAAGATCTACAGCGAGGTCGGCCACGGCACGACGGTCAAGCTCTACCTGCCGCGGGCCACGGCGAGCGAGGACCGCGAGGTGACGATCCAGTCCGGACCCGTCGTCGGCGGCACGGAAATGATCCTCGTGGTGGAGGACGACGACGAGGTGCGCAACACGGTCGTGGAGATGCTGAGCGATCTGGGTTACGGCGTGCTGAAGGCGACCAATGCGCAGAACGCGCTGAGCGTCGTCGAAAGCGGTATTGCCATCGACCTGCTCTTCACCGATGTCGTCATGCCCGGCCCGCTGAAAAGCGTCGACATGGCGCGCAAGGCCAAGGAGCGCCTGCCGCATATCGCCGTGCTCTTCACCTCGGGCTACACCGAAAACTCCATCGTCCATGGCGGACGGCTGGATGCGGGTGTCGAGCTTCTCTCCAAGCCCTATACCCGCGAGGCGCTGGCGCGAAAGATCCGCCATGTCATCGCCAACCAGAAGCAGCGCTCCGCCGTGATCTCGCGGACCTCCGCACCGGACACCCCGGCAACCGGCCCGATCGATCCCCTCCCCACTGGTCCTGACCCCGTTGTCCCCAGCCCCGCGCCTGCCGTGACGCGCGCGCCCGAGCCGGCGCCGCTGACGGTTCTCGTCGTGGAGGACGATCCGCTGATCCGGGCCAACACGGTGGAACTGATCGAGGATTTCGGCCATGCCGTCATCGAAGCGGGCACGGCGAAGGAGGCGAGAACGCGGCTTGCCGGCGCATCGGTCGACGTGCTCGTGACCGATCTCGGCCTGCCCGACGCCTCGGGCGCGGAGCTGGCCGCGGAAGCGCTGGCGATCAATCCGTCGCTCGGTGTCGTCTTCGCCACCGGGAACGACCGGGCACCGGACGGCGCGCCGCCGGACGCGGTGCTGCTGCGCAAACCCTATGATGCGGACCGGCTGAGAGCGGCCATCACGGCAGCGGCCCGGCGTGCGTCCGCGACTTGATCGTGCGCGGCGACAGCCTCACGCCTCTGCAGCGACCACGCTCCACAGAAGCTCTTCCGTGTTCAGGCCATCGCTGAACAGGGCGACGAGATAGGCAGCCTCGATTTCCGCCTGCGGGCCGGTGCTGGGAATCTGGCGATGGTCGCAGAGGCGCTGGAAAACGCGAAAGAGCATATCCATTTCCGTCGGCGTAATGACGGTGCCTTCCTGAAAGACATACGAGCCCAGCATGAGATGCTCCCGGCTGCCCTGCGGCAGCCCTGTTGGTCGATCCGCCGCGGTTCTCACCGCCACGCGTTCCTTTCTTTGGGACGTAACGTTTCGCCCGGCCATTTCAATATGCCGTGAAAGTTGTAGTATGGGAGGAAAGACGTTTCGTAAAACCACAGACGTCATCCTTGCCTCTTCAAGCCGGCTTTCGGTTTATAAGCCGTCGGCGCTGGAGAATTCTTTCCTTCTACGCATTCCTTTTTTCGTCGGGCCTATTATTTTTTCCGCAAAACGGACCAAATGAGGTTTTACACTTTTGCCCGAAACCACCTCCTTTCATCCGGGTCATATCCCGAACGCATAATCTGTCCGCCCCTCGGCCGGCAGCTGGAAAGAGAAGAGACGGAACCGATGCCTTGGCGTAACCAACCCATGCTGCCCGAGCATGTCGATCTCTGTCAGCGCGTCTATGACGCCGCCCGCAAGAAGCGCAAGATCGCGCCCGACAGCGATGCCAGCAACCCTGTGGCAGCCCTTGTCCTCACGCTCTACCGCCATGGCGTGCTGGAAGAAGAGGAGCTGCTGCGGCGCGTTCTCAAGGCCCTCGACGAGAAGAACTGAAGCAGGCGGACCTTGGCGTGAAAGGTCTATTGCAGAAACACCCGAACGCTGGCCGCCCGGCCTGCGGCATCGATGACGGTCAGCGTGGAATAGCCGGCCCCGTCGGGCACCCACGGGTTGATGCGCCGCCGCGTGATGTCCGCCAGCGGCCGGCCGTTTGCCAGCCAGCGGAACGGTGCCCGCCCACCCTGAAGCTTCAGCATCAGCGGCAGCGGCATGCCGGCGACATCCTTGCCGAGATCGACGCGTGCGCCTTCCGGCGGATAGACGATCTGCGGTGCGGCTTCGCGGATGTTGGCGCGCAGAAGGCCGCTCGTCGTCATGGAAAAGCGGCGCTGGCTGATGGGCAAATCCTGCGCCGCGATGCGCACGGCGCCGGCCGGCGCGCGCGGCAGCGGCACGCCGGCGATGCCGGATTTCGCAAAGGCCTCGAACAGGACGGGTGCCGCCGTCGCATAGCCGGTGATGCCGGGCACGGCGCCATTGTCGGCGCGGCCGACCCAGACGCCGAGCACCGTCCGGCCGTCATATCCGACCGACCAGGCATCGCGATAACCGTAGCTCGTGCCCGTCTTGTAGGCGATGCCGCGACGGGCACTGCCGGCAGGCGGCAGCATGCCCGAGAGAATATCGGCAACCTGCCATGTCGCCGCCGCCTCCAGCATGGGTTCGCCGGCGATCGGCCCGGGCACCGAATCGACCCCGTCGCCGAGCCGCACGGGCCGGCCTTCATTGGCAAGCCCGGCATAGAGCTGCACCAGATCGCGCAGCGTCACACCGAGACCGCCAAGCCCGATTGCAAGACCCGGCGCCTCCTGTGGCGGCAGGACCGGGTTAAGGCCCGCCCGCCGCATGCGCAGCATCAGCCGCGACGGGCCGACCGCATCCAGAAGCCGGATGGCCGGCACGTTCAGCGACAGTTGCAGCGCCTGCCGGATGGTGACGTCGCCCTGATAGGTCATGTCGAAATTGCGCGGCCGGTAGCCGAAGAAGTCCGCGGGCCGGTCCTCGATCATCGTCTCCTGCGACACCAGCCCCTCTTCGAAGGCGAGCCCATAGATGAAGGGCTTCAGCGTCGATCCCGGCGAGCGCGGCACGCGGGTCATGTCGATCCAGCCCTTGCGGCTCGAATCAAGATAATCCGCCGAACCCACCTCCGCGAGGATTTCCCCGGTCGCCGCATCCGCCATGACCATGGCGACCGAAATGCGCGGGCCGGCCCGCTCGGCGGCCGTCTTTGCCACAGCCTCCAGCGCGGCCTGGACGGGCGCGACAAGCGTCGTGTGGAGCGTCGGCGCAGCCGGCGCCTTGCGGCGTGCGGTTTCGGCGAGATGCGGGCTGAGCGTCGGCAGCGCACGACGGCTTTCGGGGACACGCGTCATGGCCGCCCGCTCCGCCTCGCCTTCGCCGATGACGGCGGCAACGGCAGCCCGCTCCAGCACGCGGGCACGCGCGACTTCGGCCGCCTTTGGATGCCGGTCGGGACGGCGGCGCTCGGGCAGTTGCGGCAGGGCGACGAGAAGGGCGGCCTCCGCGACCGTCAGCCGCCGCGGCTCCTTGCCGAAATAGGCCAGACTTGCCGCGCGCACGCCTTCCAGATTGCCGCCATAGGGCGCGTGGGTGAGGTAGAGATCGAGAATCTGCGCCTTGGTCAGCCGGCGCTCCAGCTGCCAGGCGCGGGCCATCTGCCGAAGCTTCGCACCGATCGAGCGGCTTTCGCGCGGCTCGATCAGCCGGGCGACCTGCATGGAGAGGGTTGAGGCGCCGGAAACGATGCGGCCATGGGTCACGAACTGCACGGCGGCACGCGCGAGCGCACGGAGATCGATGCCCCCGTGCTCGGCAAAGCGCCGGTCTTCGTAAGCAATGAGCATGCGGACGAATTGCGGATCGACATCCTGCGCCGTCGTTCTCAGCCGCCAGCGGCCGTCGGCTGTCGCGAAGGCCCGCAACAGCCGGCCATCGCGATCGACCATTTCGGCCGAGGTCGCAAGCGTCAGTCCCTCGAGCGGCGGCGGATAGGCATGATCGGCCGCACCGATGCCGAAACCGGCGGCCACGCCAAGGCCGACCAGAATGCTGCCGCCGACGAGGGCGGCCGCGAGGGTCCGGGCGAAACGGCCAGAGACGGCGGGTGGGCGCAACGACGGACGCATCACTCGACCGCCTGAACCTCCATGCGGCCCGTTGCCGTGCGCGCGGAGAATTGCGGGCGGTACATATCCTCGACGGTCGCGGCCGGATGATCGTAGGTGCCGGGGGTGACGGCGCGCACGACATAGGCGACCGTCATCTCGTTCGCATCGCCGGCGGCATGGTCGAAGGCGGCGACGAAGCGGTCGCTGCGGAACTCGCTATGGGCCGCCTGCATTTCGCCCAGCCACTCGAAATTCGACAGCTTGGCGCTGTCCACCAGCGTCGGATTGTCGATCTCGAAGCCTGCGGGCAGCAGGTCGGTGACGAGGATGCGGGCCGGGCCGGGGTTGAGATCGGTCGCCTTGATCACCACGACATAGCGTTCGTTCTGGCGCGCTTGGCTGACATTCGCCGGCTCGCCGTCGAGCGTGTAGGTGCTCCGCTCGATGGCATAGCCATTGCCGCCGGCCGGGAGCGGGAAGGCGGGAGCGGCAACCGTCGTCACCGTCGCCGTCACCGGGTCCTTGCCGGTATTTGCGATGGTAACGGGACGGGCAAGGATCTCTTCGCCGGTCTTGCGAGCGGCAAAGGCGCCGGATGACGCCACGCCGTCCACCGTCAAAGCGAGGCCTTCGTCGCCACCCGACACGGCACGAGCGGCGAGCAGCATCCACAACTGCTCCTGGGTGCTGGTGGTCGATGTGCGGTCCCAGGCGGCCGCGACCTTCCTGGCGAGGGCCGGAATGATCGTCGGGACCGGACGGCTTTCAGCCGCAAGCGTCAGAACCGCCGCATCGTCGCGAAGGGCGGAGCCGTAGTCCGATCGGGCAAGCTCCGAGGTCTTCGCATCCTCAGACATCGTCGCGGCCTGCGAGAACACGCTCTCAGCCCGGTTCGCATCGCCATAAAGCGAGAGGGCGGCAGCCAGGTGACCCTTGGAAAGGGCCGTCGGGAATTCTCCAAGCTTCGTATCGACGTAGTAGCGCAGGTCGCTGATGGCGGCCTTGCGGTTGCGGGCGAGAACATAAAGCGCATAGGCGATGCCGTTGCCCTGCTCGGTCACGTTGACGTCGTAGGAGAGCGAGTTCTGCAGGTTGTCGAGCGCCTGCACCATGGCCTGCTCCGGCACGTCGAAGTTCTTTTCGCGGGCGCGGGTCAGGAACTCGGTCACGTAGCTGTCAAGCCAGAGATCGCCGGAACCCGGACCCCAGAGACCGAAACTGCCCGACGACGACTGGTAGGAGAGGACGCGGTGGATCGCATCCTGAACCCGCGTGCGCACATCGGCATCTTCGGGAAGACCGGATTGGGCAGAGAGTTCGCTCAGATAGAGAAGCGGCAGCGCGCGGCTCGTCGTCTGCTCCGCGCAGCCATAGGGGTAGCGGTCGAGCACCATCAGAAGCGCCGGGATATCGAAGGCGGCAGCCCGGCTGACGCTGAGGCTGACCGACGCGCCGCGCAGCTGACTTTCCGCAAGCAGGCCCTCGTCCACGACGAGGCTCGCGCCGGGCTTCAGCTCCACCGGCAGACGCGTCGTGACGGGAAGCGAGGCGGGCCGGACGGGAATCGACAGCGTCTGGTCGAGCGACAGCCCATCAGCCCCGGCGATCTTGACGGTGAAGGTCCCGTCGCCCGGATGCACGCCCTTCAGCGGCAGGGTCACATCGATCTTCGAGCCGGCCGGAATGGCAAAGCTCTGGGCGAGCGACGTCGTATCGACGGAGAGGGAGGGATCGGCCTCGATCGTGATCGCGAGATCGCCGGCCGGGGCGTCGGTATTGGCGATATCGAGGCGCAGCTCGGCACTGTCGCCGGGCGCCAGGAACTTCGGCAGGCTGGCTGTGACGACGACGGGATCGCGGATGACGACGTCCGCGCTCGCATGGCCGACGCCCGCTTTCGTCCAGGCCACGGCCATGACGCGGGCGGTGCCGTTGAACTGCGGAATATCGAAGCCGATGATGGCCTTGCCCTCGGCATCGAGCTTGACCGCCCCGGAGAAGAAGGCGACCAGCTTTTCCGTGGGCGGGTTGCCCTGCAGCGCCATGGCACCGCCGTCGCCGCCGGTGCGCAGACGTCCTGTCGCCCCCAGCGAGCCATCGATCAGCCGGCCGTAGAGATCGCGGATTTCGAGGCCGAGACGGCGCTGGCCGAAGTACCAGCCATCGGGATCCGGCGCCTGGTAGCGCGTGAGATTGAGAATGCCCACATCGACGGCGGCAAGCGTCACATAGGCGTCCTCGCCGACACCGGCGCCGGCAACGGTCACGGGGATATTCAGCGTCTGCCGCGGCAGCGTCTTGTCGGGCAGCGACAGCGACACGTCGAGCTTGCGCTCGGCCGGATCGACCGACAGCCATTTGACGCCGATGGCGCGCATCGGCATGCGGCTTTCCTGCGCGTCGCCGGGACGATAGAGCGTGGCCGTGACATAGGCGCCGGCGCCGAACTCGGCGGTGATCGGCAGAGCGATCTTGTCGCCGGTCGCGGGAATGGAGACGGTCTTGGTCGCGATCAGCGTTTCGGACCCCACGGTGACCAGAAGTTCGCCGGCAAACCGCGGCGAGACGTTGAGGGTCGCGGTTTCCCCGACCTTGTAGCTGTTCTTGTCGAGGGCGATCTCAAGCCCGTCGGGCGTCTCGGTGGAGGTCGCCGCGACGTAGAAGCCGGCATCGAACTCGACGCTCGAAACGGGATCGCCGCCGGGCGCCGCGATCTCCAGCCGGTAGCGGCCCCAGGTAACGGGGACGCTGACCGTGCCGCCATCGACGCCGGGACCAACAGGGGCATCGACCGTGCCGTTCGACAGAAGCTTCGTCGACAGGATGGGCTCGTAGCGCCACGCCGTGCCCTCGCGATACCACTGGTATTGCCGCTCGACGCTCAGGAGCTTCCAGGTCAGCCCCGTCATCGCCTTGCGCGCACCATCCGGCCCGACGCCGATCACATGGAACGTGCCGGCGGAATTCTCGGTGAGAGCACCGCTGAAGTTCGGCTTGATGCCGATCCGGTCGCTCTCCGAACGCACGGGAAGCTCCAGCGTCCGCTCGACCGCCCGTCCGCCGGCTTCCTGCAGCCGCACGGCGATGGTGGCGTTGACGAGCTGGGTCGTGGCCGGGATGTCGGCGAGATCGACATCGAAGCTCGCTTTGCCGTCCGCATCGAGCGGCGGCAGCATGTCGAGCGTCTGGCGGCTGTCCTCGGTATTCTCCTCGTCCGCAAGGCCGAAGACGTAGCCGGGATAATCAGTGCTTTCCTGCGTCGGCTTCAGAAGAACGTCGCCTTCAAGTTCGAGACCCGCTGCCGGTGCGCCATAGAGGAAGCGTCCATCGACAGTGACCGGCACCGGCGTACCGGGCGTGATAGCCGGCGCGGTGCTCGCAAGGTCGAATTCGATGCGGTCCGGCACGAAGTCATCGACCTGAAACGCCTTTTCGCTGATGGCCTTCGCCTTGGGATCGGTGAAGACCTGCACCGTCCACGTGCCGCGCATGGCATTCGGCTGGAGGGCCATGTCGAGCGTGTAGCCGCCGAGCTTGCTGTCGGACGACACGATGCGGCGGTCCTCCACGCCATCCGGGCGCAGGAAGACGAAGGTGAGCGGCAGGTCGGAAACGGCACTTGCCGCGGGATCGCGGGCGAGCGCCGACACATGGACCGTTTCGCCGGCCCGATAGATGCCGCGCTCCGTCCAGGTGAGCACATCGACGGCGCCCGGGGCCGGGCGGCCGGTGACGCCGCGGTCGGACAGGTCGAAGCCGGCGCGCGTCATGTCGAGGAAGACATAGTCGTCGCTGCCGGCACGGGCCGAGATGACGGCCGGCAGCGTGGCATCCCCACCGCGCAGAAGCCCCGCGGCGAAGACGGCGCGGCCATCGGCGTCGGTGGTCGCGGTGCCCAGCACCTCGTTGTTCTTGGCGACGAGCTCCAGCGCGACGCCGGACAGGGGCTTTGCCGACGAAAGCGAGCGGGTGAACACGCTGAGGCCGTCGGTGCCGGCAAAGGTCGAGAGCCCGATATCGGACACGACGAACCATTGCGTGGCCCGATTGTCCCATTCGTTGGAGGCGCCGGTCGCCGACACGGCCGTCAGCACGTAGACGCCGGGCTTGCGCTGCGGCAGGGCCTCGTCCACCGGAAAGCTGGTGACAACCTCTTTGTTCAGATCCGTCTGGAGGTCGATCGTCCCCTGCCAGACAAGTTCGCCGCTCTCGTCGCGGATACGGTCGGCGCTGTAGCCGTCGAGCTGAGTGAGGAACTGCGAATTCGTCAGCAGCTGGGCGATGTTGCGATCGCCGACACGATAGAGCTTGAGGTTGGCGCTGGTCGTGTTGACCGAGACGAGGGGAATGCCGCGGCGCACGGTCATCGGCAGCACGAAGCTGTCACCGGTGAAGCGGACCATGGCCGGGCGGTCGGGAATATAGAGATCGAGATCGACGGCCGCCTCGAGCGGCTCTTCGACGGACGAGGGAAGACCGGGGCGCAGCGCGAGCTTGTAGCGCTGGCCGTGCGACAGGCCCTCGACGCAGATCTGGCTGTCCTTCGCCTCGACCGCCTGCGGCGCGGCGCCGTCCAGCGTCAGGAACGGCGTGTAATCGACGCCCGGCTGCAGCGGCTCGGAAAACTGGACGCAGGCGCGCGGCGAAACGGCTTCCGCCTCCACCGTATTGCCGATCACGCGAAAGCCGTTCTTGCTGCGCAGATCGGCAAAGGCGGCGCGGATCGCCGGGTTTTCCACGAGCGCGAGGCTCGCCTTGTAGGCTTCGAGCGCCGGACGGAAGCTTTCGGTGGCGGCAAGCGCCTGCGCCAGCATGGCGAGCGCATCGGCGCGATCGGTGGCGGTGCGCGAGAGCTCGTAGCCATTGATGGCGGCAAGCGCCGACTGGTTGGCGACGGTCGCATTGGCGGTGATGAGGTTGGCGGTGCGGGACGCCTGCGTCCACAAGCGGCCATCCTCCGCATCGATCGCGAGCGCGGCCATGAGGCTCTGGAGGGAGGCCTCATTGGCACCCTCCTGCCGTTCGCGGGCGGCCTGCGCAAGGAGCGCCGCGCGACCGGCGTCTGCGCGATCCTCCGGCACGACGAGCGCGCGCTTGGCCTCGCGCGCCTGGGTGACCAGTTCCTCCGACAGGAAGGGCAGCGAAAGGGCGGCACCGATATCCGGGCCGGCGCTGGCAGCGTCCACGATGCGGCCGGCAACGGCGCCGGGGAAGGCGTTCAGCGTGTGGAAATCGGATTTGAGAAAGCACCACTTCACCTTGGGATTGTAGGTGAAGGCCCGGCAGTTGCGATCGGCGATGCAGACCTTCTCGCAATCGGCGAGCGACAGGTTCTGCTCCGTGCGCAGGTCGAAGCCGAAATAGTCGTGATCTTTCGTCGTCGCGACGGTCCGCCCGCCGGCGGCGGCGACCGAGCCCAGCGAGCCGATCAGCATCAAGAAGCCCAAGGAGAACCGAAGTGTCGCGCGCATGCCGTATTTCCCCCTCAAGGTCCGGCCTGCTCAAGGCGGCCGGTTCCGGCGCCACTCTCCGTCCGGACCCTGTCATTGTCAATGCGGAGGCACATCCGGAGAGGGGGTCGCGAGCCCAGGAGGACAGGCGTCTGATATCCGGAACCCTCTCCCGGCAGGCCCGCTTCCCGATCGACGCCCTGGCGCGTCAGCCGGCCTGACGCTGCGGGCGGGCGCGCATGTCGATGAGGGCGGCGGCGGCATAGGTCTGGGCGACGATCTCCGGCACCAGATCGATATCCGGAAGGGAGCCGAGGCCGAGCGGGCCGATGGCGAAGAGGCCGAGGGAGCGTCCGCGCGCATCGAGAAGCTCGCCGGCCGGATTGACCGAGAGGCCGAGGTGCAGCTCGTCGGTGACGGCGAGCTGGTTGCGGAGAGCGGCGGCGATCACCGGCACGTCGAGATCGGCCGACAGGCAGCGGCAATCGATGATGCGGTCGGCCGTGAACAGGCTTTCCGCCTGCTCGCCGGCCCAGCGGACGACGAGGCCCTGGGAGGAGCGGCGCAGCGCCGTACCACGCCGCAGTTCGGTCAGCCCTGCCCCGAGCTCGCGCTCCAGCCGGGCATGGACATCGGCCGGCAGCCTGTTGCGGTGAGCGTCATAGATCGAGCGCAGATGCCGGTTGAACTGCCGCTTCTCGCTGGGCGGAAGGGACGACCAGAGCGAACTGGCGCGCTTGCGCAGCCCGTTCATGGCCGCCTGCCAGCTCCAGCCGTTCTCCTCCGCCTCCGCACAGGCTTCGCGCACGAAGCGCAGGATATGGCGCAGCTGCGAGGGCATGGGCTGGGTGGGAAACACGGAATCGGCGGCCAGCCGCGTGTGCGGCTGGGGCAGGAAGCCGCGGCGCGAGAGGATCGAGATCCGGCCAGCGAAGCCTGCGTCGCGCAGCTGCAGCACCTGATCCACGGCGCGCAGGCCGCTGCCCATCACGATCACATGCTTCTCGACACTTTGCGGCGTGGTGATCTCGCGGGTCAGCGCCCGCGCGACGTCGCCCGCATCCGCCTTCAGGCCGTAGCCCGTCGCCAGAATCACGTCGTCGAACACCATGGCACCACCATCGGCAAAGCCGAGGCGGACGCCGCCATGATCGAGGCGACGGATGTCGTCGGCGATATCGTGCGACATCTGCACCGTCACGTCGCGCCGCTGGGCGAGCGCCTCGGAAAAGCGCTGATAGACATAGTCGCTGAAGATCGATTTCGGCACGAAGATCTGCCCGAAACCGGGAATAGCGGCGGACACGGCATCGCGAAATTCGCTGCTTGCCTGCAGCCAGCGCGTGAAATCCTTCGGCTCCCCGGTCGCGACCGAGAGATCGCGGGCGCGGCTGTTGAGGATTTCCGTCGAGCGGGCGCCGGCCAGCGCCTGGCCACCGCTGATGGTGGGCGCCGGATCGAACAGGCGCAGCCGGAAGGGTTGCGTCACCGTCTTCAGAAGCGCGATTGCCATCATGATGCCGGAGAAGCCACGGCCGACCACCGCGATGTCGAGCGGGTCGCCGGATGCGCGTCTGCCGGGCGCGGAAAGGTCGTGAACCGTCATATCATTCCTCCCTTCCTGCCGCCTCCAGCAGGTGTCGGATCGTTGAACCGGATGCCCTCGCCCTGGTCGTCCTCGATAAAGACGTTACGTCCGGGCGCATGCGTTCACACATATGCGGTCATGTCATCAGCGGTGGATTACAACACGGGTTTCGTCCGCCAGCAAGCGGTTTTCACGTTCCGTTAACGTCTGCCATCATCGGGTAGCCCGCGCATGGCAGGTCCTCCACGAGAAAGGGGCCACTTTCGCGGCCCCTTTGACTTACGTGCGAACGAGGCGATGTGCCTGCTGTCGCTCCATCCTGCGAAGGAAGGCGTTGATATCGGCCCGTCCGCTGCGCACCTGGCGCTTGCGGATCATGATACCCATGATCCGGGCCGCCGTGGAGACCGTCATGTCGTCGAGCGGGCTTTCGCTCGACCACGGCTTGGTCAGCTGCGACGTCACCACCTCCCGGACGGACGTCGGCAGAATATCAGTGCATCCGCGCATATGATCGAAGACCAGCGCGATCGGCAGGAGTGCACCCTGAAAGTAGATGGTCGGCGCATCCGCGCCCCCGTCCCATTCCTCGTAGGCGTCGATCGCCTCGCGGAACAGCTGATGCAGCGTAATCGGAGCATGCCCCTGGTGAAGTTCTGGCAGTAGAGTGTTCATCTGCGTCTCCTCACATTTGCTTCGACGCGGGCGGGTCGCGCCTGCACATTTCCGCCAGACACATTAATGACCCGCTTTGCCGCCGGGTTCCACCCTCTCGAGAAATTTTTTTGCGCATTTCGCGTGGACACAAATCCTTAAGCCAAGGATTACAATAGCTTTGCACCGGTACGCCTGTCTTTCGTCCTCGTTACCGGCGCTGCGTGGAAAGGGCTGATTAACCTTTATTTTCTATTGAATAGAGGTGCCCATCGGCCCTCATGTTCCCGAGTTTGCAGGTTCCCATGCGTCTATCCAGAACGAATCTTCCCCACGGTATCGACAATGCGAAGGCGGAGGATGCGCCCCCGCGCATCGAGCCGGTCAAGCGGATCTACGGTACGCCGGAGACGCTCGGCGGCGCTTTCCTGTCGGGCACCGATACGGAGAATGCCGACGAGATGGCCGCCGGCGAGATCGAAGGACGCGCGCCGATCTGGCAGAGCAACTTCGTCATCGGCCCGAACGTCCGCTTCACCCGCACGCCGGACAGCGCCTATCCCAAGCGCAGTCCCAAATCGCCGCCCATGCTCGAAATGGTGCAGATCGACGAGCAACCCGCGGCCTTGACCTGCGACAGGACAGAGGCCACGGCCTCGATGGAACGACCCGAAATGACACAGACCTTCGATCTGCCGGAACCCGATTTTGCGACCGCGCGCGGCGCTCTGGCTCTGGCCCTGAAGCTGCGCCGCGAATTCGCCCAGGCCGATGCCTGGCCGCAGATGGCGCAGCTGGAGGCACCGGCAAACACTGAACCGGAAAGTGTCGCCGTGGCCGCCGAGCCCGAAGCGGAACCGGCACCCGTAATCGAAGACGTTGTCGCTCCACTAGAGACGCCTGCGCCGGTATCGCTGGCGCCTCGCGCCTTCAGCTTCGCGATCAACGATGCGATCTTCTTCGAGACGCTGCTCTCGAACCCGGATTTCGATCCGTCGCTCTCCCTCATCCCGGCGCCCGCCATCCGGGAAACGGCATCGGTGAAAGCCGAGCGCGAAACGATGGCAATCCCGTTTGCGGCCGAAACGCCGGCCCCCGTGCCGCCGACGATCGCCTTCCGGACCAGCCCGGAATCGGTCACGGCGCTCTATCGCGTGATCGAGGTCGGCCCGGCAAAGGTCGCGGCCCTCTCCGCCATTGACGAGACCGCACTTGTCGAAGCGGTCGCCAAGGCGGAACCGCAGGCCGCGTCGGAACCGGTCGCCGAAGTGCTGGCCGCGCCCGAGCCTGCCGAGGAAGCCCCGGCCGCCTTCAAGCCGCGCATCCGGGCTACGCAGCTTGCCGCCCGGCTGACGCCGTCGCTGCAGCTGAGCGCCGCCGCGCGCGCCATCGACCTCTCGGTTCTGCCGGAGATGGAAGGCTACCAGCTACCGTCAGTCGAGCTTCTGCAGGAACCGGTGATCCAGCAGACAACCTCCATGAGCCAGGAGGCGCTGGAACAGAGCGCGGGCCTGCTGGAAAGCGTGCTGGAAGATTTCGGCGTGCGCGGCGAGATCATCGACGTGCGGCCGGGTCCGGTCGTCACGCTCTACGAATTCGAGCCGGCACCGGGTGTCAAATCCTCACGCGTCATCGGCCTCTCCGACGATATCGCCCGCTCCATGTCGGCGCTGTCCGCCCGCGTCGCCGTCGTTCCCGGCCGCAACGTTATCGGCATCGAACTGCCGAACCCGGTGCGCGAAACCGTCTATTTCCGCGAGATGATCGAGTCGCACAGCTACGAGGAAACGAAGTTCAAGCTGCCGCTCTGCCTCGGCAAGACCATCGGCGGCGAGCCGGTCGTGGCGGAACTCGCCAAGATGCCGCATCTGCTCGTCGCGGGCACGACGGGCTCCGGCAAGTCGGTGGCGATCAACACGATGATCCTGTCGCTCCTCTACCGTCTGAAGCCCGAGGAATGCCGCCTGATCATGGTCGATCCGAAGATGCTGGAACTGTCGATTTATGACGGCATCCCGCATCTCCTCACCCCCGTCGTCACCGACCCGAAGAAGGCCGTGATGGCGCTGAAATGGGCGGTGCGGGAAATGGAAGACCGCTATCGCAAGATGTCGCGGCTCGGCGTGCGCAATATCGACGGCTATAACGGCCGCGCGGCGATCGCCCGTGCCAAGGGCGAGACGGTGTTCACGACGGTCCAGACCGGGTTCGACCGGGGCTCCGGCGAGCCGGTGTTCGAGGAGCAGGAACTCGACCTCGCACCGATGCCCTATATCGTCATCATCGTCGATGAGATGGCCGACCTGATGATGGTCGCCGGCAAGGAGATCGAAGGCGCGATCCAGCGGCTCGCCCAGATGGCCCGCGCCGCCGGCATCCACCTGATCATGGCGACGCAGCGCCCCTCGGTCGATGTCATCACGGGCACGATCAAGGCCAACTTCCCGACGCGCATCTCCTTCCAGGTGACCTCGAAGATCGACAGCCGCACCATCCTCGGCGAACAGGGTGCCGAACACCTACTCGGTCAGGGCGACATGCTGCACATGGTCGGCGGCGGACGCATCGCCCGCGTCCACGGGCCCTTCGTCTCGGACGAAGAGGTCGAGAAGGTCGTCAACCATCTGAAGGCGCAGGGACGCCCGGAATATCTCGGCACCGTCACCGAGGACGCCGACGAGGTGGAGGAGGCGCCCGAAGAGGATACGGCCGTGTTCGACAAGTCCGGCATGGCCGAGGAAGACGGGCAGGACCTCTACGACAAGGCCGTCAAGGTGGTGCTGCGCGACAAGAAGTGCTCGACCTCCTACATCCAGCGCCGCCTGCAGATCGGCTACAACCGTGCCGCCTCGCTGGTGGAACGCATGGAACGCGAAGGTCTCGTCGGCGCGGCCAACCACGTCGGCAAGCGCTCGATCATCGCCGGCGGACGCGACACGCTGGAGCCGGTCGCCATCGAGCCCGTTGCCCTCGAAAGCGAAGACTGAGGACAGGCATGGCGCTCGGGGCGGGACACGCGCCCCGGGCGCCGCGCTCCCCCCGCGGTCCCCTCCCGCAAACCCTTTCGTGACAGGGGTTTGGAACCAAATGCGCGCTCGCGAGTTGTCCCGCGTTCTGAGGGCGCGACACCGCGCGTGGGAGATATCATCATGAAGAAAATTCTAGCCTCTGCCGGCATTGCGCTGGCGATCGCCGCCGGCGGCGCGGCCGGCTTTGCAGGCGTTGCCAATGCGCAGGGCGTGGAACTGCGCGTCGGACCGGACGGCATCCGTCCCGTCATTCGCGAACCTCGCCGCGAGCGCGGTCGCGACCGGTGCGGCGAACGCGAAGCCCGCGCTGCCGCTCGCGACTCGGGTCTGCGCGATCCGGAAGTCGTGCGCGTCACCGACCGCCGCGTCGTCGTGGAAGGCATGACCCGCCGCGGGCCGCAGCGCATCACCTTCGCCAACCGGGACGGCTGCCCGGAAATCTGATCGGCGTCGAACGCGACGATCAAAGACGAAGGGTTCCGGCATTGCTGCCGGAGCCCTTTTTCCTGTTCCGACCGTTACGATCAATCGAGCAGTTCGGCCGGCACCTTGCCGCCGTTTTCCGACAGCTTCTGAAGCAGCGCCTTGTGCAGGAACATGTTCATCTTGCCGGAGTCGTTCGCGTCGCCGGTATAATGCAGCTCCTGCGCCAGTTCCTTGCGCTCCGAAAGGCTCGCTTCCATGCCGAGCGCCTTCATCAGGTCGACGATCGAGTGGCGCCAGTCGAGCTTCTGGCCCTTGGCGGCGACGGCCTTGTCGAGCATCGCGGCAACGTCGACCGGACCGGACGACGCCGTGGTGGCCGGAGGTGCCTGCGACGGGGCGGCCGTCGGCGTGCCGGAAGTCGTGCTCGCGGACGCCGAGCCGGCCGTGCCTGTCGGGGCAACCGGTGTGGCCGAGGGTGCCGTGGATGCAACGACGGGGCCGGTGCCGGTGGGATTGATGGTCGTGCCGGTCGGCGAAGCCGGGGCGACAGCCTTGTCGTGATGGCCGAAGATCGCGTCCTTAATCTTGTCGAAAATGCCCATGGGAACGTCCTCCTTTGGTGGGGGCGGCGCATCGCATGCGCGCCTGCCTGCGGGATTAACTATGCCGCAGGTTTCATTCTCCAAGGGCGCGCCCTGGAATGGCACGCGCTCGAGGGCAGGACGCCGGCCGAGGCGTCCCGGTGCCACCGGAGATTTTTCTTCAAATCATCGGCGTTTTGCTCTAAAGCGCGAGGCAATTCCGTTCCCCCTGGAAAACGAAAGTCGCAAGGCCATGGACAAGTTCGTCAAGCTCACCGGCGTCGCCGCTCCCCTGCCCGTCGTCAATATCGACACGGACATGATCATTCCGAAGGATTACCTGAAGACGATCAAGCGCACCGGGCTCGGCACCGGCCTGTTCGCCGAAGCGCGCTACAACGAGGACGGCACGCCGAACGAAAGCTTCGTGCTGAACAAGCCAGCCTACCAGAACGCCAAGATCCTGGTCGCCGGCGACAATTTCGGCTGCGGCTCCTCGCGCGAACATGCGCCCTGGGCACTGCTCGATTTCGGCATCCGCTGCGTCATCTCGACCTCGTTCGCCGACATCTTCTACAACAACTGTTTCAAGAACGGCATCCTGCCGGTCGTCGTCAGCCCCGAGGATCTCGAGAAGCTGATGGACGATGCGAGCCGCGGCTCGAACGCCGTCCTGACGGTCGATCTCGAGAACCTCGAAATCACCGGCCCCGACGGCGGCAAGATCAGCTTCGAGCTCGACGCCTTCAAGCGTCACTGCATGCTGAACGGCCTCGACGATATCGGCCTGACGCTGGAGAAGGTTTCGGCCATCGACGGCTTCGAGAAGTCGAACGCCGTCGAGCGTCCCTGGGCCTGATGTCCGACGCCGAGGCACCGGAAACCCGCCGGCTGATCTCGTCGGGCTCGCCGTTCGAAAGGACGGCGGGCTATTCGCGTGCGCTCGTCCAGGGCGATTGGTGCTTCGTCTCCGGTACCACCGGCTATGACTACGCGACCATGACCATGCCCGACACGGTGGAAGAACAGGCCCGCAATTGCCTGAAGACCATCGACGGTGCCATCCGCGAGGCGGGCTTCTCTCTGTCCGACGTCGTTCGCTGCCACTACTACATCACCGATGCCAGCTTCGCCGACCGGGTCTTCCCCATCCTCGGAGAAGCCTTCGGCGAGATCCGCCCGGCCGCCACCATGGTGGTCTGCGGGCTGATCCGGCCGGAGATGCTGATCGAGATCGAGGTCACGGCCCTTCGCCGCTGACCGCATCACCAATGCCCCGACGCAAAAACGCCCCGCTTTCGACGGGGCGTTTTCGTATTCGGTGTCGTGATCCTTCCCGGATCAGGCAGCCGTTGCGCGGCGGACGTCGTCGTCCGTCAGGATGCCCGAGGCCCGCAGCAGGGCTGCAAAGCGGCCGTTGGACTGGCTGAGCTCGTTGAACCCGCCCATTTCGACGATCCGGCCACGGTCCATGAAGACCACCAGGTCGGCTTCGCGAACCGTCGAGAGACGGTGTGCGATGATGAAGGTCGTGCGGTCCTTGCGCAGGTTGTCGATCGCGTCCTTCACCCGGTTTTCGGTTTCCACGTCGAGCGCGGAGGTCGCTTCGTCCAGCACCAGGATCGGTGCGTTCTTCAGGATGGCACGAGCGATCGCGATCCGCTGGCGCTCGCCGCCGGAGAGGCGGTTGCCCCGTTCGCCGACCCGTGTGTCGTAACCCGTGTCGCGGCTTTCGATGAAGTCCGAAGCAGCGGCAGCTTCAGCGGCCTTCACGACCTCTTCCGGTGTGGCATCCTCGCGGCCCAGACGGATGTTGTCCGAGATGGAGCGGTTGAGGAGGCCGGCATCCTGGAAGACCGTGGCGATCGAGGCGCGCAGCGACTTGCGGGTCACCTTGGCGACATCGACGCCGTCGATCAGGACCTTGCCGGAGGCCGGTTCGTTCACACGCTGCAGCATGTTGATCAGCGTGGTCTTGCCGGAGCCGGTGGGGCCGACGATGGCGATGGTCTGGCCGGCCTTCACCTTGATGTTGATGTCGTGCAGGCCATCCGAGGTGCCCGGGAAGTGATAGGTCAGATCGCGGAACTCGACGTCGCCACGAACATGGTTCAGTTCACCGGCATCGGCAGGCTCTTCACGGTCACGAACCGAGTCCTCGAGGTTGAAGAAGTCTTCGAGCTTCGCACGGGCTTCGAAGATCTGGTTGACGAAGTTCTTCATCTGGTCGAGACGGCCGATCAGCAGGTTGGCAAAGCCGATGAAGGCAACCACTTCGCCGACACCCAGTTCGCCGCGCTGGACGAGGATGGTGCCGATGACGAGGATCGTCATCATGGAGATCGTGGACGCCATGCGGTTGAGGCCGCTGGCGAGTGCCCACCAGTCGAGAACCGGCAGCTGCACGGACATGAGCTTCTGCGTGAAGGCCTTCAGCTCGCGTGTTTCGGCTTCGATGCGGTTGTAGCTGTGCACGACCGAAACGTTGCTGATGGCATCCGACACATGGCCGAACACGGTGTGGTAGTGGCCTTCGACGGCAGCCTGGCCGTCCTTCGTCTTCGCCATGACCAGCTTGCCGATGATGACGTAAAGCGTACCGAGAACGACGAGGACGATCGACAGGCGCCAGTCCATCGCAAAGGCGGTGGGAACCAGCAGCGTCAGGGCAACGGCCGTCGAGAGATGCTCGCGCATGAATTCGAGCCAGAGGCCGAACAGCGTTTCGCAAGCCCGCAGCAGCGTGTGCAGCGCGTTCGACGTACCGCGCTGGCTGTGCCAGGAGAGCGGCATGGAGATGATGCGGCCGAAGGCTTCCGTGATCAGCGTCGCACGGCGCTGATGCGCCAGGCGGTCGGCTTCACGGGCGACCAGCACGAAAGCGATGGTGTTGAAGATGCCGAGCGTCGCCCACATGATCAGGGTCGACGTGACTTCCGTCTTGGAGGAGATCGCGTCGATGATGCGGCCGAACAGGATCGGCTCGGCAATCGTGATGGCAGCCAGCACGATGTTGGCGAGCACGATCGCGGAAACGCGAAACTTGTGAGCGGCGAGATACTGGAGCGCTCTCGCATAGACCTGAAACAATGACACTGTCTTATCCCTCGTGGGAAATCTCGTTGTCGCGCCAGACCGGCCAACCGGCCCGGCTTGAAGACGAACCGGTAAGAAGACGTGCCTCTCCCTGTTCGATGAGGCCACTATCGCAATCGCAACATGAATGGTCGCTGAACGAGACATTCATGTTGCACTGCAGCGCTGCGGGAGGCTCCGCGCGCCGCCGTCGCGACAGTCTGTCGAAGACGGTGTGGGAAAAGTGTGCAGGCTTTGCGTAAGCCGACTGGAACAGGCGGAATAGAAGGGCTTTGTTGCTTAGGAGAGGGCGAAGGACCGGCACCATGATTCTGACATTCTTGTGAAATCCGAAATTGAACTTCCTAAAATGAGCGGATAGAACTCATGTCGCGGTGCAGCAGAACCGCACGTCAAGGTGTAGGAGGCCAGCTTGTCCATCAAAAAAATTCTCGTTGCCAATCGATCCGAAATCGCGATTCGCGTGTTTCGAGCCGCCGACGAGCTGGGCCTGAAAACCGTTGCGATCTGGGCCGAGGAGGACAAGCTCGCCTTGCACCGCTTCAAGGCCGACGAAAGCTACCAGATCGGGCGGGGGCCCCATCTGGAGCGCGACCTCGGACCGATCGAAAGCTATCTCTCGATCGACGAGATCCTGCGCGTGGCCAAGCTGTCGGGCGCGGATGCGATCCATCCGGGCTACGGCCTGCTCTCGGAAAGCCCGGAGTTCGTGGATGCCTGCAAGGAAGCCGGCATCATCTTCATCGGCCCGACGGGCGACACGATGCGCCGTCTCGGCAACAAGGTCGCCGCGCGCAACCTCGCCATCGAGATCGGCGTGCCCGTGGTGCCCGCGACCGAGCCGCTGCCGGACGACATGGAGCAAGTGGCGCGCATGGCCGAGGAGATCGGCTATCCCATCATGCTTAAGGCTTCCTGGGGCGGCGGCGGGCGCGGCATGCGCGCCATTCGCGACCCGAAGGACCTCGCCCGTGAGGTGACGGAGGCCAAGCGCGAGGCCAAGGCCGCCTTCGGCAAGGACGAGGTCTATCTCGAAAAGCTGGTGGAACGAGCTCGCCACGTCGAAAGCCAGGTCCTGGGCGACACCCACGGCAATGTCGTGCATCTGTTCGAGCGCGACTGTTCGGTCCAGCGCCGCAACCAGAAGGTCGTCGAGCGCGCACCGGCCCCCTATCTCACCGAGGCGCAGCGCCAGGAGCTTGCAGCCTATTCGGTCAAGATCGCCCAGGCGACCAATTACGTGGGCGCCGGCACGGTCGAGTATCTGATGGATATGGACACCGGCAAGTTCTACTTCATCGAGGTAAACCCGCGCATCCAGGTCGAGCACACCGTGACCGAAGTCGTCACCGGCATCGATATCGTCAAGGCACAGATCCACATTCTCGACGGCCATGCCATCGGCACAGCGGAATCCGGCGTGCCGCAGCAGGCGGACATCCGCCTCAACGGCAACGCGCTGCAGTGCCGCATCACCACGGAAGACCCCGAACAGAACTTCATTCCCGATTACGGCCGCATCACAGGCTATCGCTCGGCGGCCGGCTTCGGCATTCGCCTCGATGGCGGCACGGCCTATACCGGCGCGGTCATCACCCGCTTCTACGATCCGCTGCTGGTGAAGGTGACCGTCTGGGCGCCGGGCGCGGCCGAGGCCATCACCCGCATGGAACGCGCGCTGCGCGAATTCCGTATCCGCGGCGTGGCGACGAACCTCACCTTCCTCGAAGCCATCATCACGCACCCGAAATTCCGCGACAATTCCTACACGACCCGCTTCATCGACACGACGCCGGAGCTCTTCCAGCAGGTCAAGCGGCAGGATCGTGCCTCCAAGCTTCTCACCTATCTGGCAGACGTGACCGTCAACGGTCACCCGGAGGCCAAGGGACGGCCGCGCCCCTCCGCCGATATCGCCAAGCCCGTCGTGCCCTACGTCAAGGGCGACATCTTGCCCGGCACCAAGCAAAAGCTGGACGAACTCGGCCCGAAGAAATTCGCCGAATGGGTGCGCGCCGAAAAGCGCGTGCTGATGACCGACACCACCATGCGCGATGGCCACCAGTCGCTGCTGGCGACCCGCATGCGGACCTATGACATCGCGCGCATCGCCGGCACCTATGCCAGGGCGCTGCCGCAGCTGTTCTCGCTGGAATGCTGGGGCGGCGCGACCTTCGACGTCTCCATGCGCTTCCTGACCGAGGACCCGTGGGACCGTCTCGCCCGCATCCGCGAGGACGCGCCGAACCTCTTGCTGCAGATGCTGCTGCGCGGCGCGAACGGCGTCGGCTACAAGAACTATCCCGACAATGTCGTGAAATACTTCGTGCGCCAGGCGGCCCGCGAGGGGATCGACGTCTTCCGCGTCTTCGACTGCCTGAACTGGGTCGAGAACATGCGCGTGTCGATGGATGCCGTGAACGAGGAGAACCGCATCTGCGAGGCGGCGATCTGCTACACCGGCGACATCCTCAATGCCGCGCGGCCGAAATACGACCTGAAATACTACACCGCGCTTGCAGGCGAGCTGGAACGTGCCGGCGCGCACATGATCGCTCTGAAGGACATGGCGGGCCTGCTAAAGCCCGCGGCGGCCACCGTGCTGTTCAAGGCGCTGCGCGAGGCGACCGATCTGCCGATCCACTTCCACACGCACGACACATCGGGCATCGCGGCTGCGACCGTGCTGGCCGCCGTGGACGCGGGCGTCGACGTGGTCGATGCGGCCATGGATTCGCTCTCCGGCAACACCTCGCAGCCCTGTCTCGGCTCGATCGTCGAGGCGCTGAAAGGCTCGGAGCGCGATCCGGGTCTCGATCCCGAATCCATCCGCCGGATTTCCTTCTACTGGGAAGCGGTTCGCCACCAGTATGCGGCCTTCGAAAGCGACCTCAAGGGGCCGGCATCCGAAGTCTATCTGCATGAAATGCCGGGCGGCCAGTTCACCAACCTCAAGGAACAGGCGCGCTCGCTCGGTCTGGAGACCAAGTGGCACCGGGTCGCCCAGACCTATGCCGACGTCAACCAGATGTTCGGCGACATCGTGAAGGTGACGCCGTCCTCCAAGGTGGTGGGCGACATGGCGCTGATGATGGTGAGCCAGGATCTCTCCGTTGCCGACGTCGAAAACCCGGCCAAGGACGTGTCCTTCCCGGAATCCGTCGTCTCCATGCTGAAGGGCGATCTCGGCCAGCCTCCGGGCGGATGGCCGGAAGCGCTGCAGAAGAAGGCGCTGAAGGGCGAGGAGGCCTATACCGACCGTCCGGGCTCGCTGCTTCCTGAAGCCGATCTCGATGCCGAGCGGCAGGAGGTCGAAACCAAGATCGGCCGGTCGGTCTCGGATGTCGAGTTCGCCTCCTACCTCATGTATCCCAAGGTCTTCACCGATTACGCGCTGGCCGTCGACACTTACGGCCCGGTCTCCGTGCTGCCGACGCATGCCTATTTCTACGGGCTGACGACGGGCGAGGAACTTCTGCCGGAAATCGAGCGCGGCAAGGCGCTGGTCATCCAGCATCAGGCCAAGAGCGAGCCGGACGAGCAGGCCATGGTCAAGGTCTTCTTCGAGCTGAACGGCCAGGCCCGCATGATCAAGGTGCCCGACCGGAACCGCGCAGCGACCGCCGCCGTGCGCCGCAAGGCCGAAGCGGGCAACGTCGCCCATCTCGGCGCGCCCATGCCGGGCGTCGTCTCCACGGTCGCCGTCTCTGCCGGCCAGACGGTCAAAGCGGGCGACGTCCTGCTGTCGATCGAAGCCATGAAGATGGAAACGGCGCTGCACGCCGAAAAGGATGGGACGATCGCCGAGGTGCTGGTGAAGACCGGCGACCAGATCGACACAAAGGACCTCCTCGTCGTCTTCGGCTGAAGAGAGAGACCCGATGATGTCACGACACCGGCCGGCGACGGCCGATGTCGTGCGTTTCGGGCGCCCGCACGCCCCGTATCCGGCGTGCCGCCTCGCCCCTACAAGAACAGCGGCACGATCAGCGCCGTCACCAGCGCGTTCAGCGCCATGGCGATGCCGGCGAAGAGGCCGGCGACCGGATCGACCTGGAACGCGCGCGCAGTGCCGATGCCGTGCGAGGCAAGCCCCGCCGCAAACCCGCGGGCGGCATAGTCGGTGATCCGCATGCGGTTCATCAGCCCGGTGACGATGACCGCGCCGGTGATGCCCGTGAGGATAACGAAGACGGCGGTCAGGCCGGGATCGCCGCCGAGACCCTTCGATATCGCCATGGCGACGCCGGCCGTCGAGGACTTCGGCGCCATGGAAACGGTGAGCGCCTCCGGAAAGCCGAAGAGCGCCCCAAGCGCGAGAACACTCAGGACTGCCGTGACGCTGCCGGCGGCGAGCGCCGCGAGCATCGGCAGCAGATTGGCGGCAACCAGCTTGATCTGTCGCACCAACGGCACCGCCAGCGCCACCGTTGCCGGACCCAGCAGGAAATGGATGAACTGCGCGCCCTCGAAATAAGCGGGGTATGCGACGCCGCCGAGCGTCAGGCCGGTGCCGATGACGACGACGGAGATCAGCACCGGATTGACCAGCGGATGTCCGTTCGCCCTGCGCGCCGCGGCAGTGGCGAGCAGCCAGACGACGAGCGTCGCCGTCAACCAGAAGAGCGGCGTCGCGGAGAGATAGACCCAGAGACTGGACGGCAAGGCCGTCACCGTGTGCGCCGGACCGTCGGCGGCCAGCGGCGCGATCCGTCCGATAGGGGGCATCTCGGTCATGGCTTGCGCCTCCACCGCTGCTCCAGATGCTTGGCGAGCGTGAACGCCCATACCGTCACGACCAGGGTAACGACGGTGGAGACGAGAATGGCGGCAAGGATCGGCAGCCCCAGGGACATGACGAGATCGAGGTGCTGGATGATGCCGACGCCGGCGGGCACGAAGAGGATACCGAGATTGGCGAGCAGACCGTCGGCAACCTTGCCGGTGGATTGCTCCATGGCGGCAGCGGCGGATAAGCGTCGGGTCGCCAGCAGAAAGAGCGCCAGCAGCGCAAGCCCGATGACCGGTCCCGGGATCTGGCCGCCGGTCGCATAGGACAGGGTCTCCCCGACAAGCTGGAAGCCGAGCAGCCATGTGATGCCCTGGATCATGCCGGTGTCTCCTGTCGATGTCGAAGCCGCGTCTGGTGTCGAGGATGCCTTGTGGACCCCTCTTTCGCGGAGGGTCAAGACCGGGATTAGAAATCCCTTTCCAGCCTCGTCAGAATTGTTTATGCACGATTGTACCGATTCATGCATGATTGAGAACAGAGATGGCAAGCGACCTGCTGTCGCGCGAGAGACAGGATGCGATCCGGGCCGAGCTCCGCCAGTCCGGCCGGGTGCTCGCCGGCGATCTGGCGCGCGTGTTCAAGGTCTCCGAAGACACGATCCGGCGCGACCTGCGCGACATGGCGGCGGCAGGCCTGTGCGAACGGGTCTATGGCGGCGCGTTGGCATTGCCCGCCGAGCAGCCCTTTTCCGTGCGCACCGGCATTTCCCGCGGGCGCAAACAGGCGCTGGCCGCGGCCGCCGTCTCCTGCCTCCGGGACGGGATGACGGTGTTCGTCGACGCGGGATCGACCAACCTCGCCATCGTTCAGGCGCTTCCGCCCGGGCTGTCCCTCACGCTTGCGACCAACATGCCGGCCATCGCCATGGCCGCGCTGGAACATGCGCGGATCGAGGTGATCACCATCGGCGGACGCATCGACCGTCACGTCGGCGCGGCGATCGGCGCGCAGGCGGAGCGGGATCTGGAAATGCTGCGGCCCGACCTCTGCATTCTCGGCGCCTGCGGCCTCGATGCGCGCGCCGGTCTGACGGGGCTCGTCTATGACGACGTCGCCTTCAAGAAGATCGCCGCCGCCCGCGCGGCTGCCGTGCTGGTCGCCTGCACCAGCGACAAGCTGGAAGCGGTGCACCCCTTCGTCATCGCCGGCCTTGGCGACCGGATGACGCTGACGCTCGAGGCGGATGCGCCGGACGCCGTTTCGACCGCGCTTGAGGCGACGGGCGCAACCATTCTGCGGGCCGAGCCGGCTGCCGGCTGATCGCGCACACGGACACACAGAGAACGACACGATCCGGCGCTGGCCGGGAGGAGACAGAGGATGGACCACCCCATGACCACAGGCGCCCCGGACGGCTCGGCACCCGCAGCGGCGGACATGGCGCCACGCGGATATATGCCGAGGATCCGGCTGGCCGTATCACTGTTGTTCCTCATGAACGGCTTCATGATGGGCAGCTGGGCGCCGAAGATTCCGGTGCTGAAGGATCGGCTCGGCATCAGCGAGGGCATGCTCGGCCTCCTGATCCTCACCTTCGGCATCGGCTCCCTGCTGATGATGCCGGTGGCGGGCGGGCTGATCTCGCGGCTCGGCTCGCGGCGGATCTCCAAGGTCATGGCCGCCTTCTTGGTTCCCGTTCTGCTCCTGCTCAGCCTCGTGCCGGGCCTGCCCCTCGCCTTCGCCGCCCTCTTCCTGTTCGGCGGCTTCGTCGGCGCCATGGACGTGGCGATGAACGCCAATGCGGTGGCCGTGGAAAAACGCATGCGGCGGGCGATCATGTCGTCCTGCCATGCCTATTGGAGCCTCGGCGCGCTGGTCGGCGCCGCCCTCGGCGGCCCGGCGATCGCCCATTTCGGCGAGGTCACCCATGCCGTGCTCGTCACCATCGCCGGCCTCGTGATCCTCGTCGTCGCCTGGCCGATGGTCATGGCCGATCACCCGCATCCGGAGGCGGAAAAAGAAAAACTCGCCCTGCCGCGCTCGCCCCTGCCCTGGCTCATCGGCATCGTCGCCCTGTTCTCGATGATCCCCGAGGGATCGGTGATCGACTGGAGCGCGCTCTACATGCGCAACGAGCTCGGTGCGTCCGTCGCCTTGTCCGGCTACGGCTTTGCCGCCTTCTCCGCCACCATGGCGATCATGCGCTTTGCCGGGGATCATGTCCGCGATCGCTTCGGCGCGGTGAAGACGCTGCGCGTCTGCACGCTGCTCGCGCTCGTCGGACTTGTGATGGCAGGGCTGGCCCCCAGCGCGACCATTGCCATCATCGGCTTTGCGCTCGCCGGCATCGGGATCTCCAACATGGTGCCGATCGCATTTTCGGCGGCCGGCAACCTGCCGGGTCTGGCACCGGGCATCGGCCTCTCGGTCGTCACCTTCATGGGCTATTCCGGCATCCTGTTCGCCCCGTCCCTGATCGGCTTCATCGCCGAGCATGTCGGCTTCTCCATCATCTTCACGTCGATCCCCCTGCTCTTTCTCGTCGTTCTCCTGCTGTCGGGCCATGCGGTTCATGCGGATGCGACGAAGAACTGATCCGGTTTACGGTTGATCGTCTTTCCGGACGGAGAGTTTCGATGGGGCTTGTTTCCGGCTCGCGAAGCGATCAGCCGGAAAGCGTCTGACAGCAGAAACGCCGAACCCGCGTCATGAATTCGCCGCCGGAATCTGCTGGAGCAGGGGCGCTGCCGAGTGCGCCTTTTCGACCGGGAGGGCGCGGCGTCGGTTGACAGCGCGTCGATCCTCCTGCACCTCAGGGGCGCCGATCGACCGGGAATGCACGAGGCCCACCATGTCCATGTCCTTTGCCTTCGAACCCCAGCCGCGCCGTCAAACGGTCGCCGTGGATGTCGGCGGCGTGCGCGTCGGCGGCGGCGCGCCCGTCGTCGTACAATCGATGACCAACACCGACACGGCCGACGTGGATGCGACGGTGGCGCAGGTGGCAGCCCTCCACCGTGCCGGCTCCGAGCTCGTGCGCATCACGGTCGATCGCGACGAGAGCGCGGCCGCCGTGCCGCGCATCCGCGAGCGGCTGGAGCGCCTCGGCCTCGACGTGCCCCTGATCGGCGACTTCCATTACATCGGCCACAAGCTGCTGGCCGATCACCCGGCCTGCGCGGAGGCCCTGGCCAAGTACCGGATCAACCCCGGCAATGTCGGCTTCAAGGAAAAGAAGGACCGACAGTTCGGCGCGATCATCGAGCGGGCGATCCAGTACGACAAGCCGGTGCGCATCGGCGTGAACTGGGGCTCCCTCGACCAGGAACTCCTGACCCGCCTGATGAACGACAACCAGGAAAAAGGCTTTCCGCTCACCGCGCAGCAGGTCATGCGCGAGACCATCGTCCAGTCGGCGCTGATCTCGGCCGAGCTTGCCGAGGAGATCGGTCTGCCCCGCAACCGCATCATCCTGTCGGCCAAGGTTTCCAACGTCCAGGACCTGATCCCGACCTATGCCATGCTCTCGGTGCGCACCAACCATGCGCTCCATCTCGGCCTGACGGAGGCCGGCATGGGCTCCAAGGGCATCGTCGCCTCTTCCGCTTCGCTGGGCATTCTCATGCAGCAGGGCATCGGCGACACCATCCGCATTTCGCTGACACCCGAGCCCGGCGGCGACCGCACCCGCGAGGTGCAGGTGGCGCAGGAGCTGCTGCAGGTCATGGGTTTCCGCCAGTTCATCCCCGTCGTCGCCGCCTGTCCGGGCTGCGGGCGCACCACCTCCACGGTGTTTCAGGAACTGGCGCAGAAGATCCAGGACGACATCCGCCGCAACATGCCCGTCTGGCGCGAGAAATATCCGGGCGTCGAAGGCCTGAAGGTCGCGGTCATGGGCTGCATCGTCAACGGCCCCGGCGAAAGCAAGCACGCCGACATCGGCATCTCCCTGCCCGGAACCGGCGAACTCCCCGCCGCCCCCGTCTACATCGACGGCAAAAAAGCCCTCACGATCCGCGGCACCAACATCGCCGGCGATTTCGAAACCCTGGTCGGCGAATACATCGAAAAGCGCTTCGGCCAAGGCCAAGCCGCGGCAGAGTAAGAGAACCGCGCCGACACGGCGACGACCTTCAGATGGAATGAGAGTCGAGAGAACGGGCTGCGCAGAGCGAAAGCATGGGCGCGCTTGAGATCGCAATCATTTCTGATGGGACCATCAGATGAATGGCGGAGAGGGTGGGATTTGAACCCACGATGCCCTTGCAGGCATGCCGCATTTCGAGTGCGGTGCATTCGACCACTCTGCCACCTCTCCGCGGGGTCAGACGGCGCTTTGTGAGCGCGAGGCGGTTCATAGCGGCAGTTCGGGGGGATGGCAAGAGGGGGGAAGGCTTGAATTTGGGGGATTTCGGGGGTTTTACCTTGACAGTTTTCTAAAGTTCACGTAACGGGCGCGTCTGAGGTGGTGCGAACTCCGTCATGGGGTTGCGGTGCCGCGTCAGGCCGGATGTCCGAAAGGGCGTTCGTTTCGTCGGCCGGGGAGAACCTTCCCTTGGCCATTCCGACTGATAAAAAGACGGCCGTTCTTCTCGTTTGAGGAGGCAGAGCCGGACCGAACAGACAAGGACAAGACATGTTCGCAGTCATCAAGACCGGCGGTAAGCAGTACCGCGTAGCCGCAAACGACGTCATCACCATCGAAAAGCTGGATGGCGCCGAGGGCGACAAGATCGAATTCACCGAGATCCTGATGGTCGGCGTCGGCGCCGACGCCACGATCGGCCTTCCCTTCGTCGAAGGCGCTATCGTCAGCGCGGAAGTCGTCAGCCATGGTCGTGCCAAGAAGGTCATCGCCTTCAAGAAGCGCCGTCGCCAGAACTCCAAGCGCACGCGCGGCCATCGCCAGCACCAGACGACTGTCCGTATCCTGGACATCGCAGGCGCCAAGTAAGATCGATCGAAGGTTTAAAGGAGAAGACCCATGGCACACAAAAAAGCTGGCGGTTCGTCGCGTAACGGTCGCGATTCGGAATCCAAGCGCCTTGGCGTGAAGAAGTTCGGTGGCGAAGCCGTCATTCCAGGCAACATCATCCTGCGCCAGCGCGGGACGAAGTGGCATCCGGGCGCCAATGTCGGCCTCGGCAAGGACCACACGATTTTCTCGCTGACGACAGGCAACGTGGACTTCCGCACGAAGGCCAATGGCCGCGTGTACGTCTCGGTGATGCCGAAAGCAGAAGCAGCGGAATAAGCCGGTAGCGCTCTAAAACAGCCGGCGTCTCATCGACCCGGCTGGCCGTTTCAGGTTCAGACCACGACAGAAGGGGAGATGGGGCAAGACCCAACTCCCCTTTTTTCACGTCTGGAGGACGAGACATGCAGAGCGAATTGTTACGGGAAGACCGGCCGAGGTCTCCCGAAGAGCGGCCAAGGCCGCAACGGTCAAGGACCGATTGCCCGATATTGTTGTCACCCAGGCTCGTGCTGCGCGCGCCCCATGAAGACGATATCGACGCCCTTGCCCATCTTGCCAACAACGCCAACATCGCCACCATGGTTTCGCGCATGCCGCATCCCTACACGGTGGCGGATGCCGCGGATTTCGTGCGACGTACGAATGCCGGCACGATTGGCAAGTGCGTCTACGCCATCACCAAAGCCGACACGGGCGCCTTTCTCGGCTGCTGCGGTGTCGAGCCGCATGAGGATGGGCGCACGGCCGAACTCGGCTATTGGCTGGGCGAACCGCACTGGAACAAGGGCTATGCGACGGAAGCCGCCCAGGCGCTGATCGACATGGCTTTCCGCACGCGTGAGATCGCGCAGCTGGATGCGCGCTGCCGGGTGATGAACGTCGCCTCGCGGCGGGTCATCCAGAAGTGCGGCTTCCAGTATCAGGGCGGCGGCATGGTCGGCAGCCTCGCGCTCGGCGGCATGGTGCCGGTCGAGTGGTTCCGGCTGGACCGCAAGACCTGGATCTCGCTCAGAAGCTGGGGAGGCGGACGATGACGCTCGACCTCGACATGCCGGCCCGGCGCAAGACGGGAATATCCGGTGCCCAGAACGCGGGCTCCCGGGGTGAGGCTTCCAGGAGCCCGGTTTCCGGGAGCCTGCCGCCCTGCCCGGTCATCCGCACGCCGCGGCTCACCCTGCGGCCGCACGTCCTTTCCGATGCGCCGGCCATCACCGCGTCGCTCACCGACTTTGCGGTTGTCCGCATGCTCCTGCGTGTGCCACAGCCCTATCATCCGGGCGACGCACGCGAGTGGCTGGAAACGCAGGCCCGGAGCGGCACCGCCTGGCACGCGGCCATCACCGAGACGGACGATCGGCATATCGGCATGGTCTCGATCGAGACGCTGCGGAACGGCTGGCACCTCGGCTACTGGCTGAACCGGCAGGCCTGGGGCCGCGGCATCATGAGCGAAGCCGCCTCGGCCCTCACGGCGGCGTTCTTCCGCCAGAGGCCCGACAGCACCCTGCTGTCCGGCGTCTTTGCCGACAACACGGCCTCGCTGAAGGTTCAGGCAAAGTTGGGTTTTACGATCTCGGGCATTGCGGATGTCTATGTCCCGGCGCGCGGCGCGACGGTGAACCGGATCGAGACACGGCTGACGCGGGAGGGCTTTGCGCCCGCCCTATGACGACATTGCGGGCGGCTCCGGCGTTGAAGCCGGAGCCGCCCGCATGAAGGATTTCTTTGACCTGTCCGGGCCGCGCCTATATCGATGGCGGCATTTCCGGCAGTAACCACGAACGGCACGACGATGAAATTTCTTGATGAGGCCAAGGTCTATATCCGCTCCGGCGACGGGGGTGCCGGCGCGGTCTCCTTCCGGCGCGAGAAGTTCATCGAGTTCGGCGGGCCCGACGGCGGCGATGGCGGACGCGGCGGCGATGTCTGGGTGGAGGCCGTCAACGGCCTCAACACCCTGATCGACTTCCGCTTCCAGCAGCATTTCAAGGCCGGCACGGGCATCCACGGCATGGGACGCAACCGCACGGGTGCGGGCGGCGATCACGTCACGCTGAAGGTGCCGGTCGGCACGCAGATCCTCGAGGAGGACGGTGAGACGCTGATCATCGACATGATCACCGAGGGCCAGCGCTTCCGCATCGCGGCCGGCGGCAATGGCGGCTTCGGCAATGCGCATTTCAAATCGGCCACCAACCAGGCGCCGAGCTGGGCCAATCCGGGCCTCGAGGGCGAGGAAAAGACCATCTGGCTGCGGCTGAAGCTGATCGCCGATGCCGGGCTCGTCGGCCTGCCGAACGCCGGCAAGTCCACCTTCCTTGCCACCTGCACGCGGGCGCGGCCGAAGATCGCGAACTACCCCTTCACCACGCTGCACCCGAACTTGGGCGTCGCCACCATCGACGGGCGCGAATTCATTCTGGCGGATATTCCCGGCCTGATCGAAGGCGCGCATGAAGGCGTCGGCCTCGGCGACCGCTTCCTCGGCCATGTCGAGCGCACGCGCGTTCTCCTCCACCTTGTCTCCGGGCAGGAAGAGGATGTGGCCAAGGCCTACAAGACGGTGAAGCACGAGCTGCAGGCCTATGGCGGCGAGCTGACGGACAAGGTGGAGATCGTGGCGCTGTCGCAGGTCGATACGCTCGACCCCACCGAGCTGAAGAAGAAGCAGAAGGCTCTGGCGAAGGCCTCGGGCAAGACGCCCTTCCTGCTCTCCGCGATCGTCGGCACCGGCATGACGGAGACGCTGCGCGCCCTGCGCGATATCATCGTCACGGCCCAGACGGCAGGGAGCGACGACTGATGCGCTCAGCCCGCAAGCCGCTTTCGACCTATCGCCGGATCGTCATCAAGATCGGATCGGCCCTCTTGGTCGATCGCGCAAGCGGGCTGAAGACGGCATGGCTCGATGCCATCTGCGCCGATATCGCCGCCCTGAAGGCAAAGGGCGTCGATGTTCTTGTGGTTTCCTCCGGCGCCATCGCGCTCGGCCGCTCCGTGCTGAAGCTGCCGGGCGGCGCCCTGAAGCTGGAGGAGAGCCAGGCGGCAGCCGCCGTCGGGCAGATCGCTCTGGCACGGGCCTGGTCGGAAAGCCTGTCGCGGGACGCCATCATCGCCGGACAGGTGCTGCTGACGCTCGGCGACACGGAAGAGCGCCGGCGCTACCTCAATGCGCGCGCGACGATGACGCAGCTTCTGAAGATGGGCGCCATTCCCATCATTAACGAGAACGACACGGTCGCGACCAGCGAGATCCGCTATGGCGACAACGACCGGCTGGCCGCGCGCGTGGCCACCATGATCGGTGCTGATCTCCTCATTCTGCTCTCCGATATCGATGGCCTGTACACGGCGCCGCCGCATCTCGATCCGCAGGCCCAGTTCCTTGAGATCATCGCCTCCATCACGCCCGAGATCGAGGCGATGGCCGGCGGGGCCGCATCGGAACTGTCGCGCGGCGGCATGCGCACCAAGATCGACGCCGGCAAGATGGCGACCGGCGCCGGTTGCGCCATGATCATCGCCTCCGGCAAGGTCGATCACCCCTTGAGCGCGCTGGGCGAAGGCGCCCGTTTCTCGTGGTTTGCGCCCTCCACCACCCCGGTCACCGCGCGCAAGACCTGGATTGCCGGGCAATTGCTGCCCTCCGGCAGCCTCACCATCGACGCAGGTGCCGAAACGGCGCTGCGCTCCGGAAAGAGCCTGCTGCCGGCCGGCGTGCGCGATGTCACCGGCTCGTTCAGCCGCGGCGACACAATCGCGATCCTGAGTAAGAACGGGCGCGAGATCGCCCGTGGCCTGGCCGGCTACGATGCCGACGAGACGCGGCAGATCGCGGGGCGGAAATCGGGGGAAATCGCCGATATTCTTGGCTATGCCGGGCGCGCCGCCATGGTGCATCGCGACGACCTGGTCATGACCGGCGCGACGCAGGAGCCCATAACGGAAGAGCCCGTGACGCAGGACACGCAGAGGAGGGACATCCATGCTTGACGATCCCCGCAAGCGCGAAATTCAGGACCTGATGACGACCATCGGCCGGCAGGCGAAGGCATCGGCCCGGCCGCTCGCCATGGCGTCGCCGGAGCAGAAGACCGCCGCCCTCCTGGCCATGGCGGATGCGATCGTGAAGCGGACGGACGAGATCCTGGCTGCCAACGTGCTGGATCTGGACAACGCCCGGGAAACCGGCGTTGCCGCCTCCTTCATCGACCGGCTGACGCTCAGCCAGGCGCGGGTTGCGGACATGGCGAGCGCCATCCGCGATATCGCCGCTTTGCCGGATCCGGTCGGCGACGTCATCGCCGAATGGGACCGGCCGAACGGCCTGCGCATCCAGCGCGTCCGCACGCCGCTCGGCGTCATCGGCGTCATCTACGAAAGCCGGCCGAACGTGACGGCGGACGCGGGTGCGCTGTGCCTCAAGGCCGGCAATCCGGTGATCCTGCGCGGCGGTTCCGACAGTCTCCATTCCTCGCAGGCAATCCATGCCTGCCTGCTCGACGGCCTGACCCAGGCCGGCCTCCCCGAGCACGCGATCCAGATGGTCCCGGTTGCCGATCGCGCCGCTGTGGGCGCCATGCTGACCGGCCTGAACGGCACGATCGACGTCATCGTGCCCCGCGGCGGCAAGAGCCTTGTCGCCCGGGTGCAGAACGAGGCGCGCGTGCCCGTGTTTGCGCATCTTGAGGGTCTCTGCCATGTCTATGTCGATGCCTCGGCCGATCTCGACATGGCACGCGCCATCATCGTCAATGCCAAGATGCGCCGCACCGGCGTCTGCGGCTCGGCCGAAACCCTGCTGATCGACACGGCAGGCGCAGCACGCTTCGTCGAACCGCTGATCACCGCCCTGCAGGCCGCCGGATGCGAGGTGCGCGGCGACGATACGGTGCGCGCCATCGTTCCCGGCCTCATCGCGGCCACGGAAGACGACTGGGCGACGGAATATCTCGACGCGATCATCGCCGTGCGGATGGTGGACGGCATTTCAGGTGCCATCGAGCACATCGGCCTCTGGTCGTCCTCCCACACCGAAGCCGTCATCGCCGAGGATCCGCACGTCGTCGCTCGCTTCTTCACCGAGATCGATTCGGCCATCCTCCTGCACAATGCCTCGACCCAGTTTGCCGACGGCGGCGAGTTCGGCATGGGCGGCGAGATCGGCATCTCCACCGGCAAGATGCATGCGCGCGGGCCCGTGGGCGTCGAGCAGCTGACCTCGTTCCAGTATCGCGTGCACGGCACCGGCCAGGTTCGGCCCTAGGTGACGGGACACGAAGCCGTCGCCGACCGCTATCTCCGCATGCCGCATGTCGAGCCGGGCATGACGGTCGGCCTGTTCGGCGGCTCGTTCAACCCGCCGCATGACGGGCATGTTCTGGTCGCCGACATCGCCCTGCGCCGGCTGCGGCTCGACCAGCTTTGGTGGATGGTGACGCCGGGCAATCCGCTGAAGAGCCGGCGCGAACTGGCGCCGCTTGCCGATCGCATCGCGCTGAGCGAGACCATCGCGGAAAATCCACGAATCAAGGTGACCGCCTTTGAGCAGTCGCTCGGGCAGAGCTACACGGCGCGCACGCTGGAAAAGATCCGTGCGCGGAACCCGGCCATTCATTTCGTCTGGGTCATGGGTGCCGACAATCTGAAGACCTTCGACCGCTGGCAGCGCTGGCAGGAGATCGCCCGCAGCGTGCCCATCGCCATCGTCGATCGCCCGGGCGCGACGCTGGCCTATCTCTCCTCGAAAATGGCCCAGACCTTCGACTATGCCCGCGTGGACGAGGAGGATGCCGCTCTTCTCGCGCGCAGGCCCGCACCGGCCTGGACCTTCCTCCACGGCCCGCGCTCGCGCTTAAGCTCGACGGCACTTCGGGCGGGCAAGCCTGCGCGAGGCTGACGATCTTTTTGGCGGCGTCTTGAAACCTTAAGGCTTTGATGACTACATTTGTAAAGGCGACCGTCCGACAAGCGGCTGCCCGGCACGAAACGTGCCGAACGTGCATGTTCTGGTCATTGGGAAAGGAAAAACTCTGACAACAGTACACGTCAAGGGAAATGTCACCCGCATCTTCCCGAAAAGCACGGAACGTGGCGACGATGCCGCCGACCGGGCGCTTCAACTGGTCCTCGCCAGCCTCGAGGACTCAAAGGCAGAAGATATTGTCACGATCAACATTGCCGGAAAATCGGCGCTGGGCGACTACATGGTCGTGGTGTCCGGGCGATCGAGCCGCCATGTTGCAGCGATCTCCGACCATCTGATGTCCGACCTGAAGGACGAAGGCCTGGGCTCTCCCCGGGTTGAAGGCCTGGAGACGGCGGACTGGGTGTTGATCGACGCCGGCGATATCATCATCCATGTGTTCCGTCCCGAAATCCGCGAATTCTACAATATCGAGCGGATGTGGGCGGCCCCCGAGATGGATGACGGCACGCGCCACTGACCCTTTGATATCAGGCGTTCGACGGCACCCCCCAAGGGTTCGTCGAAGGCTGTACCTCGCGCGGCTTGCAGGACGCATCGTCGCTGCGGATCGTCCGGCCTAATGCCGACGCACGACGTCGGTCGAAATCACAGCTGCGCCGGAGGCCAGAGGGTTGAAAATCGGACTTTTTGCTGTCGGGCGCCTGAAAGCCGGCCCGGAGAAGGATCTTGCGGCGCGTTATCTCGACCGCTTCGCCAAGGCCGGCCCCGCGATCGGCCTTGAAGCTGGCCGAATGACGGAAATCGCCGAGAGCCGCGCTTCCTCCGGCGAGACCCGCAAGCGCGAGGAGGGCGCTCAGCTTCTGAAGTCGATCCCCGACGCGGGTCTCCTCATCCTTCTGGACGAACGCGGCAAACACCTGGACTCCCCCGACTTCGCCAACCTTATCGGTGGCTTTCGCGACCAGGGCAAACGCGACATGACCATCGCAATCGGCGGTGCCGATGGTCTCGACCCCGAGCTGCACGCCCGCGCGGACGCCGTGATCTGCCTCGGTCGCCTGACATGGCCGCACCAGCTCGTGCGGATCCTGATTGCCGAACAGCTCTACCGTGCCGTCACCATCCTCTCCGGCCATCCCTATCATCGCGTCTGACCGCTCCGACGGCGCCATCAACCTTGCGTCATCCGTCCACCCGGCCACGCGCCTGCCGCAATTGTGACAAAAGGCTTGTGCCTCTACTTCGCGCACAAGCTTCAGGCAAGGCGGACGACGGCAGATGGCGGGATGACCAAACGGGGGCAGACGAGACGCGGGAAAGCCGGGGCAGGCGACCGGACGATGCCGCGTGGCCACAGCTTGCCGCGCGGTCTTCTGATCTCCACGCTCCTCACCGCCTTCGCGCCCGTCGCTCTGCCCGCTCACGCGCAGGAAGCCGAGCGCGGCGATCGCCCGGCAGCCTCAGCGCCCGAAGATCCCGCAGCCGCGCTTTCGCAGCGGCGCAACAACACCCGCATCGAACTCGAAGCCCTGTCGAAGACGATCGGCCTCTCGCAGGAGCGCGCGCTCGCGCTCCAGTCCGAGATCGCCGACATCGAGAAGACCAACGAATCCCTGCGGCAGGCGCTGGTGGAGTCCGCCGGCAAGCGCCAGGCCCTTGAACGGCAGATTGCCGATGGCGAGGGAAAGCTTGCCGATCTGCGCCTGCGCGAAGACACCGTGCACCAGTCGCTGAAGGCGCGCCGCGGCGTGCTGGCGGAGGTCCTCGCCGCTCTCCAGCGCATGGGCCGCAACCCGCCGCCGGCCCTGCTCGTCACGCCGGAAGACGCGCTCGGCTCCGTCCGCAGCGCCATTCTGCTTGGCGCGGTCGTGCCCGGCATTCGTCACGAGACGGAAAACCTCGCCGCCGACCTTCAGGCTCTGGCCGGCCTGCGCACCGAGATCGTCAGCCAGAAGCAGGCGCTCGGCAACGACATGACGGCCCGGCTCGAGGAAGAGCGGCGCATGAACATGCTGGTGGCCGAGAAGGAAAAGCTCAAGGACCGCAACACGACCGAGCTTGCCGCGGAACGGCGCAAGGCCGAGCAGCTGGCCTCGCAGGCAACGAGCCTGCAGGGCCTGATCGGCTCACTCGAGACCGAGATCGGCTCCGTGAGGGCCGCCGCGAACGCGGCGCGTGCCGAGGAGGAAGCCCGCGCGCGCCTGTCGGAAGCCGAACGCGAGGCCGCGCGCGCGCTGGCACGCAATGCGGTGCCCGACAAAAACCGCATTGCCCCGGCATATGAATTTTCCGAGTTGCAGAAGAAACTCGCCTTTCCCGTCGCCGGCTCCGTCCTGCGCCGCTACGGCGAAGACGACGGCACCGGGCATTCCTCGCAAGGCATGATGCTACGCACCGACGCCGGCGCGCTGGTCACGGCGCCCGCGGATGGATGGGTCATGTTCGCAGGCGTGTTCCGCAGCTACGGGCAGATGATCATCCTCAACCCGGGCGACGGCTATCTCGTTGTTTTGTCGGGGATGGAGACGGTCGCCGTCCAGCCGGGCCAGTTCGTCGTCGCCGGCGAGCCTCTCGGCCAGATGGGGGCGAAAAGAGTGGCGAGTGCTGCGGCTTTGGCGCTGGAAACAGATCGACCAACGCTTTACATTGAGTTCAGAAAAGACGGTAAACCGGTTGATTCTCGACCATGGTGGACCGCCTCAGACACCGGAAAGGTACGAAATGATTCGTAGGGCTTCACTAGTTCTGGTCGGGGCGTTGATGGGCGCGACGGCGATGAGCGTCGTCTACTCCGCAGTCGTTCCGGCCGTTGCGGCCAATCCGTCCACCTATCGCGAACTGTCGATCTTCGGCGACGTCTTCGAGCGCGTCCGCGCCCAGTACGTCACGCCGCCGCAGGACGATAAGCTGATCGAGAATGCCATCAACGGCATGCTTTCCTCTCTCGACCCGCATTCGAGCTACATGAATGCGACCGACGCGGAAGACATGCGCACCCAGACCAAGGGTGAGTTCGGCGGTCTCGGCATCGAAGTCACGATGGAAGACGAGCTGGTCAAGGTGACGAGCCCGATCGACGACACGCCTGCCGCCAAGGCCGGTGTTCTCGCCGGCGACTTCATTTCCAAGATCGATGGCCAGGACGTTCGCGGCCTGAAGCTCGAGGAAGCCGTCGACAAGATGCGCGGTGCCGTCGGCAAGCCGATCAAGCTGACCATCCTGCGCAAGGGTGCCGACAAGCCGATCGAGCTCACGATCGTGCGCGACGTCATCGCGGTGCGGGCCGTCAAGTCGCGCGTCGAAGGCGACGTGGGCTATGTCCGCGTCATCTCCTTCACGGAGAAGACCTATGACGACCTGAAGAATGCGATCGAGAAGATCAAGAAGGACGTGCCGGCCGACAAGCTGAAGGGCTACGTCCTCGACCTGCGCCTCAACCCGGGCGGTCTGCTCGACCAGGCGATCAACGTCTCCGACGCCTTCCTGGAGCGCGGCGAAGTGGTTTCCACCCGCGGCCGCAATGCCGACGAGACCCGCCGCTTCAACGCCACGCCGGGCGACCTGACGGACGGCAAGCCGGTCATCGTGCTCGTCAATGGCGGCTCGGCTTCGGCATCCGAAATCGTCGCCGGGGCCCTGCAGGACCTCAAGCGCGCCACCGTTCTCGGCACGCGGTCCTTCGGAAAGGGCTCCGTCCAGACCATCATCCCGCTCGGCGAAGCCGGTGCGCTCCGCCTGACGACGGCGCTCTATTACACGCCGTCGGGCAAGTCGATCCAGGGCACGGGCATCTCGCCGGACATCAAGGTCGAACAGCCTCTGCCCCCGGAACTTCTCGGCAAGGTGGAAAACACCAGCGAATCCAGCCTGCGCGGCCATATCCAGGGCCAGAACGAAACGCAGGAAGGCTCCGGCTCCGTCGCCTATGTTCCGCCGGAACCCAAGGACGACATCCAGCTGAACTATGCGCTGGACCTGCTGCGCGGCAAGAAGAGCGACCCGAGCTTCCCGGCCAACCCGCAGAAGGCCGAACTCGCACCGTAAGGGTCGAGGGATCGTTGCGACGACATTCGAACGCCGTCCGGTTTCCCCGGGCGGCGTTTTTGCGTGTAAGGCGTCGGTGACGCGCAAGCTTCAGCCGGTAACACGGTCGGCAGAGCCCGTGGCAGGGGACTGTGCTACCACGGGCGCGCCCGGCCCGAATCGCTTGAGGGCAGGGCGAAAGACATCGCTGCGCTATCCGGTCGGGAGGTGCCAGCTACCAGTGCAGGACGACTTTGGGGACGGATCTCAACGCACCGCTTGGCCAGAACAGGCGACCGGCAAAGACAAGGACACGGCTTCGCAAGGGGCAGGTGGCGCTTGGTCTCTTCGCGGCGGCCATTGCCGGCGTGACGGTCTTCACGCTGATGTCGCCCACGGGGCTTCTTCCGGCAAAGCCGGACGAGGTCGCCATCGTCCCGGCCGACCAGAAGCCCGAGGCGCCGACGCAGGATGCGGCGACGGCAACGGCCCGGCCGGCACGCGAACCGTCGTCGTCGGGCGCGACCGTCAACCGAACGCTTCTCAACGACGGCAATGTGGTGACGACCTATTCCCCCGGACAGCGCGGCAAGGACGGCCCCGCCATTATCGAGGTCGGTCCGGTGCGGGGACAGGATCCGCGCATGGCGTCACAGCCGAACGACCTCCTGCTGGAGGACGCGCCCGGGGGCCGCCTGCCGGTCGTCGGACCGGATGGGCTGCGGCCGATGGATCAGTATGCACGGCCCTGGTCGGGCGCGCGCGGCACGCGGATCGCGCTCGTCGTCGGTGGACTGGGGCTGAGTCAGACGGGGACGCAGACCGCGATCCGCACGCTTCCCCCCGCTGCCACGCTCGCCTTTGCCGCCTCGGGCAACAGCCTCCAGCGCTGGATGCAGGAAGCACGGCGCACGGGCCACGAGATCCTGTTGCAGATCCCCTTCGAACCGTTCGACTACCCCGCGAACAATCCCGGCCCGCAGACCCTGCTGGTCGGGGATGGCGCCAAGCAGAACCTGGCACAGCTGCGCGACGCGCTCGGCAGGATCACCAACTATACCGGCGTCATGAACTTCCTCGGTGGCCGTTTCCTGTCCGACGCCGGCGCCCTCGAACCCGTGATGCGCGATCTTGGACGGCGCGGCCTGCTGTTCCTCGATGACGGCACCTCGGCACAGTCGCTCACATCGACGCTCGGCGACGCGCTCGACGTGCCCTATGCTTTCGGCGACGTCGTGGTGGATACCCAGCTCGACCGGACCGCCATTCTGCGCAAGCTCGACGATCTCGAGCGCATCGCCCGGCGCAACGGCACGGCGATCGGCACGGCATCCGCCTTCGACGAAAGCGTCTCGGCCATTGCGCAATGGATGGAAGAGGCGGAAAAGCGTGGCATCGAATTCGTCGGCGTCTCCGCGCTGGTGAAGGAGACGAAGAAAGACTGAACAGACCCCCGTGCGCGCTGCAGGACAGCCGCAACACGTCTTGAGGATAAACGATGAGCAAGACCGGCAGACACGTTCCCCTCCGCGCCGAGGACCTCCCCTACCGGCCCTGCGTCGGCATCATGGTGCTGAACAGCCAGGGCCTCGTCTGGGCGGGGCGTCGCATTCCGCTCGGAAACTCCGAATATGACGGATCGGGCCAGCTCTGGCAGATGCCGCAGGGCGGCATCGACAAGGGCGAGGACCCGCTGGAGGCGGCAAAACGCGAACTTTACGAGGAAACGGGCATGCGCAGCATATCGCTGCTGATGGAGGCCCCGGACTGGATCAATTACGACCTGCCAGCCCATCTGATCGGCATCGGCCTGAAGGGCAAGTTTCGCGGCCAGACCCAGCGCTGGTTCGCCTTCCGCTTCGACGGCGATGACAGCGAGATCGCCATCAACCCGCCGCCGGGCGGGCACGAGCCGGAATTCGAGGAATGGGCGTGGAAGCCGATGACCGACCTTCCCGGCCTCATCGTCTCCTTCAAGCGCCAAGTCTACGATACCGTGGTCGCCACCTTCGCACATCTGACAACGGCAACGGGCGAAAAAGGCTGAACCTGCCCGCGCAACGGCCGCCGATGGTCGTGCGGTGGAGCCGGTCGGAGAAAGGATGCGGCGAAAATCTCCGCCGCATCCGCTAAAAAGCCGGTATCAGGCGTCTTCGCTGCCGACTTCGGCCTTGTCGGCAGAGGCGGCGTTCAGCTGGCCGTACTTCTCAGGACCGATCGTATTGAACAGCTGCAGCTGCGTTTCGAGGAAGTCGATATGGCCTTCCTCATCGATCAGCAGCTGTTCGAACAGCTTCATGGAGACGTAGTCGCCGGCCGCATGACAGATATCGCGCGATTCCTTGTAGGACGTGCGGGCGTCGTATTCGCCGGCAAGATCCGCTTCGAGGACTTCCTTGACGTTCTGCCCGATGCGCAGCGGACCGACCGTCTGCAGATTGGGATGGCCGTCGAGGAAGATGATGCGCGCGATGATTTTGTCGGCGTGATGCATTTCCTCGATGGATTCGGCCCGTTCCTTCTTGGCCAGGAGCGTGTAGCCCCAGTCCTCGAGCAGCCGGAAGTGAAGCCAGTACTGGTTGACAGCTCCGAGTTCGAGATAAAGGGCCTCGTTAAGCCGCTCTATGACCCTTGTGTCGCCTTTCAAGATCCGCTCTCCTGTTTTCTTCATGGAAATTTTTGAGACGGGTCATGAAATCAAATATTTGGTCATCCGTCGAGTGCCGCAGGGCGTGATAGCGCTCGGTGGTCCGGATAATCAGATCGACGACATTCGGGAAACAGCCGCAGCAGCGGCCGCGCTTCGCCATGGCATGATACACCTTCGCAGGCACGATCAGCTGCCAACAGTCCTCGTCCAGAAGGGCGTTGATCGTGTCCTCGATCTCCTTTTCGGAGATGAAATTGCAACTGCAAACCAGCATGACGTCTTGCCTGTTTTCGCATCTTCGCTGAGGCCAGCAGTAAACAAACAAGATAATTGGTGTCAAGAAAAAACCCCGTGAGAAGAGCGGGTCTAGTTTAGAACAATTCCAAAGAGATAGAAGAAGAGAAACGCAGGTTGGATGTTCGGCTGTCGGCTCATGCGCGTGGCATGAGAGCAAGGCGCCCCCTAACCTTTGCAAGCGGGTCGGCAAGGCGAAAAGTCGGCTCCAGACACTTGCACATGCCTTCGCGCCCGGAGGCTGCCAGCCGATCGCGTGACATCCGTACCACCTTCCCAACGGGAGCAGTTTCACGAAAGCCCGGGCGTCTTCGGACGCGCTCTTCGGCCACCGCGGACAAGGCAAACAATGATGTGCGAACCGTCTAAAATAAAGATGTGGACGTGCATTTTCGACGGCCGGCGCACCGCCGAAAACCGGCCTCAGTGAAAATTCCGGCCCTTCGGCATGACCTGCGCCGTCTCCATGAGGCCGGACCTGATTCGCGCTTCGCGGCGCGCGCGCTCCCGCTGGGCCTGATCCACCGCATTGCCCTTCTGCCGCTGGTCCACGGTCGGACGCAGCACCTCGTCCGCCCGTTCGTTGACGGCAAAGCGCCGGGCCTCGCCTTTCAGGAGACCCAGGGCCTCGGTCATGTCCTCGAGGCGCTCCGCAACGACATGGATGACGCCGTTCTGGCTTTGCAGGCGGCCGGTGACCTTGACCAGCCTTGCCCCCATGACGACGGCTCGGAACGTCTCGAAAACGGCCTTCCAAACGATGATGTTGGCAACGCCCGTCTCGTCCTCCAGCGTCATGAAGATCACGCCCTTGGCGGACCCCGGCCGCTGCCGCACGAGAACGAGGCCCGCCACCGTGACGCGTCGCCCGGGACGCAGGCCCGACAGCCCGCGGCTCGCCACCACGCCGTCCCGCGCGAAGGCCTCCCGCATGAAGGAGACCGGATGCGCCTTCAGCGACAGGGACAGCGCCCGGTAATCGTTGACCACCTCCTCGCCGGCCGGCATGGTCGGCAGGCTCATGGCCGGATCCGCCCGGAGGTCCGCCTCCCCCGCCGCGGCAAAGAGCGGCAGGCGCTCGGCCGGTGCCCGCTCGTCGAGCGCCTTGATCGCCCAGAGCGCCCGGCGACGATCGAGCCCGATCGAACCGAAGGCATCCGCATCCGCCAGCCGCTCCAGCACGCTGCGCGTCAGCCCGGATCGCAGCCAGAGATCGTAGATCGAGACATAGCCCGCACCCCGGCCGGCCACGAGCCGCGCCATGTCGTCCTCCCGCAGGCCCTTCACCAGCCGGAAGCCGAGACGGACGGCATAGCTGGTGCGGATGACGGTGCGCATCTCGCGATGCCGGGAATCGATCGCCCGGCGGTCGAAGGCGCTTCGTCGCGCGCCGTCCGCATCGTCCCGCTCGCCGCCTTCCAGAATCGTCTCCCAGTCGGAGCGGTTGATATCGACGGCCCGCACCTGCACCCCGTGCTCGCGGGCGTCGCGCACCAGCTGCGCCGGCGCGTAGAACCCCATGGGCTGGGCGTTGAGCAGCGCCGCGCAGAACACATCGGGATAGAAGGTCTTGAACCAGCAGGAGGCATAGACGAGCAGGGCGAAGGAGGCCGCATGGCTTTCGGGAAAGCCGTATTCGCCAAACCCCTTGATCTGGTTGAAGCAGCGGACGGCGAAATCGCGGCTGTAATTGTTGGCGACCATGCCCTCGATCATCTTGGTCTCGAAATTCGCGACCAGCCCGGACCGCCGGAAGGTGGCCATGGCGCGTCGCAGCTGGTCGGCTTCAGCCGCCGAGAAACGGGCGGCCGTCATCGCGATCTGCATCGCCTGCTCCTGAAACAGGGGCACGCCCAGCGTCCGCTCCAGCACCGCCTTCAGCTCCAGGCTCTCATAGGGGATCGCCTCGCCCCGCAACCTCGCCTCCCGGCGCTTGAGATAGGGATGCACCATATCGCCCTGGATCGGCCCCGGCCGCACGATCGCCACCTCGATGACGAGATCGTAGAACGCACGCGGTCTCAGCCGCGGCAGCATGCTCATCTGCGCCCGGCTCTCGATCTGGAACACGCCCACCGTATCGGCCCGGCAGATCATGTCGTAGACCGGATTGTCGTCGTTCCCGTAGTCGAGCTCGGTGTCGTAGACCTGCGAGAGCAGCATCTGCTTGCCGTAATGCGTCTCCAGCATGCGAAACGCCTTGGCGAGACAGGTGAGCATGCCGAGCGCCAGCACGTCGACCTTGAGGATCTTCAGCGTATCCAGATCGTCCTTGTTCCACTCGATCATGTAGCGGCCGGGCATGGCCGTCGGCATGATCGGCACCACCTCGTCCAGGCGGTCCTTGGTGATGACGAAGCCGCCGACATGCTGGGAGAGATGCCGCGGCATATCCATCAGCCGCCCGGCATAGGTGAACATGCGCATGACGGTCGGGTCGGCGAGATCGAGCCCGGCTGCCTTTGCCTGCTCGTCGGTAAACGACGACGTCCACCAGCCCCAGATGGAGGCGGCGAGCGCCGTCTGCACATCCTCGGAAAAGCCGAACACCTTGGCCACCTCGCGCCCGGCCGAGCGCGCGCGATAGCTGATGGCCGCCGCCGCGATGCCGGCATGCTCCTTGCTATAGGTCTCGTAGATGAACTGGATCACCTCCTCGCGTCGGGCATGCTCGAAATCGATGTCGATATCCGGCGGCTCGTCGCGGTCCATCGACAGGAAGCGATCGAAGAGAAGGGTGAACTTGACCGGATCGACCTCCGTCACGTGCAGGCAGTAGCAGACGGAGGAATTGGCCGCGGATCCCCGACCCTGGCAGAGGATGCCCTTCGACCGCGCAAAGGCCACCAGCCGGTGGACGGTCAGAAAATAGGGCTCGTACTGCTTCTTATGGATCAGATCGAGCTCGTAGGCGATCTTCGTCTCCACGGCCTCCGGCACGCCGTGCGGATATCGCCGTGCGGCCCCTTCGCCCACCAGCCGTTCGAGCGTCTGTGCCGACGTCTCGCCGAGACCCGCCTCATCGGGATAATTGTGCTTCAGCTCGTCGAGCGTGAAATCGAGCGTCCGGAAGAATCGTTCGGTATGGGCGACCGCTTGCGGGTAGCGGCGGAAGATGCGGACCATCTCGCCCGGCGACTTGAGGAAGCGCTCGGCATTGGCCTGCAGCCGGAAGCCTGCCGCCGCGATCGTCACATGCTCGCGAATGGCCGTCATGACATCGGCCAGCGGGCGATTGTCGGGGGAATGGTAGAGCACGTCGTTCGTGGCGATGAGACGGATACCCGTACTGTCGGCCAGCGCTGCGAGAGCTGCGAAATCCGGCTCATCGAACCCGTCATAGCGGGGCGTCATGCCGAGAAAGAGCCGGCTCTTCAGGAAAGGCTGTAGCGACCGGAGGGTCTCGCCGAGCCTCTTCCAGTCCCGGACCTTCGTCCCGTCAGGGCCAGCGACCGTGCCGGCGTCGGATGGGTCTGCAGAAGGTCCATCCGCCGCCATCTCCTGCAGGTCGGCCTGTGCGCGCTCATGCCCGCCTTCATGCCCGCCTTCATGGGTGCAGCCCGTCATCACGATCACCTGCAGGTGTTCGTGCCAGGTCAGGAGATCGGACAGGAAGAGGGTGCAGGTGCCCTTGTGGTCGGCACGCAGATTGCCGGCGCTCAGCAGGCGGCAGAGATGCGCCCATCCCTGCCGGTTGCGCGGATAGACCAGCATGTCGGGCGTGCCATCGGCAAAGACGAGGCGAGCGCCCGGCTGGAAAGGAAACTTTTCCTCGCGCGCCTCGGCATGAACCCGCACGACCCCCGACAGCGTGTTGCGATCGGCGATGCCCAGACCCTTGAGGCCGATCCGCTTGGCGGTGACCACCATTTCCTTGGCGCCCGAGGCGCCGCGCAGGAAGGAGAAATTGGTGCAGGCGCCCAGTTCGATGAAGGTCGGCAGCGGGGCTTTGGGCGGCTCGCCACCGGCCTCTGCCGGACCTTGTCCGGGTTCGCGGCCGGTCATGCGAAAATGCCGTGCATGAACCAGTCGGGATGCATCCGCTCGCGCTGGAAGAGGCCGTTGCGAAACATCCAGAAACGGCGCCCCGTCTCGTCCTCGATGCGGAAATAGTCGCGCGTCGGCGCGTCCTCGCCGTCGATCCACCACTCCGCGGCAATCCGCTCCGGCCCTTCCGCCCGGGCGACCCGATAGGCGGTGCGCCGCCAGAAGAACCGCTCCGGCGCGCCGTCGGGAACATCGGCCGCGGGAACCTCCACCCGTTCGGGATGGGTCAGAAGGCGCAGGGGCCGCACCGGCTGAACAGGCCATTCCTCCGGCTGCAGCCTTTTCCCGGCCGGAAACACGGTGTCGCCCGCCGGCTGCAGGCTGGCCGCCCGCTCGGGGATATGGCTTGCGGCGAGAATCGCGATGGAGAGCACATCCTCCCCGAAACGGGCGATGACGCGATCGGTGAAGTCGGCAAGCGCCCGGCTCTGGTCCGGCTGGCCGGAAAAATCGTCCTGCACGGACGCGATCGACTCGGCTTTCAGGACGCAGAGCCGCAGGATCTCGAAACCATAGCCGGCATCGAGATCGTCATGCACCGCCGCCAGCCGCTCCCGGTAGAGCGCCGCGATGCGCTGCGGATCCCGCAAGGGAGACGACGTGCCGGCGCGCAGACGGAACACCTTGCCATCGACGCGAAAGAGCAGGAGCTCGAACTGGCGCCCGCCCTCCCCTCGCGCCTCCAACGTGGTCTTGAGGCCGGTGGCAAGCTGCAGTGCCAGCCCGAGAATATCGTCTTCGCCCGAGACCGGCGAGATCAACCGGCGCTCCACCGAAAGCTCGGCCACCGGCCGGCGCGGCGACAGCGGCTCATCGTCATGCCCGAGCGCCTGGTCGAGCCGGAGAAAGACGAGCGGCCCGAAGCGGCGTGCAAGTGCGGCCCGGGGTGCCTCCATGAGATCGGCGACATGGGTCAGCCCCAGCCGGATCAGCGTGTCCGCCAAGGTCTCGGGCAACCGCAGCGCCGTCACGGGCAGGGGGCCGAGCGCGGCGACCTCCTCCCCCGCTTCGATCACGCAATCCCCGGAAAGGCCGGCACCGGAAAACCGTGCCAGGGCCCAGGCGAGACCGGGCGAGGCGGCAATCGCCCCACGTGCCTCGACGCCGAGCTGGAAAAGGCGCGACAGGACGTCGTCGAGCAGCGCCTTTTCTCCGCCATGCAGATGTGTGCAGCCGGTGATGTCGAGCGCCAGACCGTCGGCCCCGGCATAGGCGACCAGCGGCGTATATCGATCGCACCAGTCGGCCAGGGCCGAAAGAAAGGCCTGGTCGGCGGCGGCATCGGCCGGCAGCACGTCGAGCTGCGGATGCATGGCGCGGGCTTCGGCTACGCCCTGCCCCCGCTTCAGCCGCAGGCGATCGGCCACCCCGTCGAGCGCCACGATCCGCATGGCATTCTCGACCTTGTCGGAAAACACGACCGGCGGGTGATCAGGACGCCCGTTTGAAAGCCATGACGCGCCCCAGCGCCGGCGCGCCACCCGGTCGGCCGACAGATGCGGGAAGGACAGGGACAGGATCCGCTGCGTTTGCCGGAAGAGGGACGGCGACGGGGTCGAGAGGGTAGAACCGGCGCGCATGGGAACTCCATTCAAGGTAGGCATCGACAGGGGAAAAGGCCCGCGTCTTCTCGGCAACGACGTGAAAGGCGGGATGCCCGATGCCGGTCGTAAGCATCGTGCCGTCGGGCAGCATGAACGGGGCGGCGGGTGCAGGACGCACGAAAAGGCGCACATGCGCGCTGCTCGCCTCCTCTTCGCCCGCCTGCCGCAGGAGAAGGATCGGAACGCCGCTGCCGACCGAGCGCAATTGCAGCCGCCGGCTTTCGGCAAGCCCGAGACGCGCCGGATTGCCGCGGATCTCCAGAATGACGGCGGAAAACACGGAGAAGCGCAATGCCGCCTCGGCAATCCACAGCGCCTGCTGCAGGTTGCGGGGCCGGGAGAACAGCATGGCGCGCAGATCGATGCCGAGAAGCGACAGGCCGACCCCATAGGGCTCGCCCGCCTCCTGTCCGGCCATCGTCTCGGAGATCCAGAGGATGGCCCCAAGCTCGCCCTGCGCCTTGCGCCGCGCCTGGCAGAGCGCGGCAAGCCCCAGCGTAAACCCCGTGGCGGCGCCGGCATCGCGCGTTTCCGCCACGCGGATCTCGCTCAACCCCTTGAGTGGCAGGCCGCCGGACATGGCGTGGTCGAGCGCGGGAACGCCGAGCGGCAGCACATCCGCCGAACGTGTCACAGGACGGCCGGACGCCGAAAATCCCGCGCGTTCGCCCTCCGTCTCCAGGGTGGGACGACAGGAACCGGATGGCCTGTCTCGTTCCAGCCGGGCAATGGCATCGCGCAGGGCGAGCACCGTCTCCCGCGGCACAGCGTTTTCAGCCATGGCAGTCAGCTCCTGTTCGTTCTTGATATGTTCTTATAGATTCCAGAGCTTCAAAAAAGAGTCAACGCAGTTGGGAAAAGATTCCGCAGTTTCTGCACAATCGCCTTACATTGCGAATTGCTTCTCGAAATGACCCGGGAAATGGCTATATACAGGGAACAAGGAGTGTCCATGGCCCGGATTGACCAGAGCGACGATTGGCGGGAACGCCATGCGCCGACCATCAGCACGTTCGAATCCCTGACGCTGGAGGCCTATGGGCATCTCCCCGAAGAATTTCGCCTGCTGGCCACAGATCTCATCATCGAGATCGAGGATTTTCCGGATGACGACGTGTTCGAGGACATGGCGCTGGAGACGCCGTTCGATCTTTTGGGCCTGTTCGAAGGCCGCGGCATCGGCGAGCGGTTCACCATGGAAACCGGCACGATGCCGAACCGGATCACGCTCTACCGCCGGCCGATCCTCGATTACTGGGCCGAGAACGACGAAACGCTGGGCGACATCATCACCCATGTGCTGATCCACGAGATCGGCCATCACTTCGGCCTGTCGGATGACGACATGGAGCGCATCGAAGCGAGCGTGGAGCATGTCGGCGGGTAGAAGCCCGCCGCATGCGATACGGGACGTGGCTTCCGGCTACTGCTCGGACAGCTTCATATCCGGCACGTAATCCTTGCCCTCGACGTCCTTCACCACCGCCTGGCCGCACTGCATGACCTGCGCATCGGCATTGAAGGTGTAGGTCGGCGAGCCATGGAGATGCCAGCCCTTGTTCAGGGCGGCTGTCACCTTGTGGCAGAAGCTCGCATCGTCTGGCCCGGTGAGAAAGCGGTAGAGTTTCATGGTTGCGTTCCTTTGTGTCGGATGGCCTCGACCTTTGCAAGGCAGGCGATCGCCTGTTCGCGATGCAGCGCCTCGACCATTTTTCCCTTGTGGACGATGACCGACCTGCCCGCATTGTCGGGATGCGCGAAGGCCGCAACGATCTCCAGCGCCTCCGCCTCATCCTGCACCGTGGGGCCGAAGGCGGCATTGGCCGGTGCGATCTGCTGTGGATGGATCAGCATCTTGCCGTCGAATCCCATCTCGCGGCCGGCGGCGCATTCCTGCGCGAAACCCTCGGCATCGCCGATATCGTTAAAGACGGCGTCGAGAATGTCGAGCCCGCTACCGCGCCCGGCAAGGAGGATCTGCATGAGCCAGGGCACGAGATAGGTGCGCCCGGCAAGAGCCGCAACGCCGGTCTCCTTGCGCAGATCGTTGAGGCCGGGAATGAGGCAGTCGAGCCGCCCGCCGCGCGTGCGCCCGGCCTCGGCAATCGCCGCCACGTTGAGAACGCCCCGTGGCGTCTCGATCATCGCCCAGAGCCGCAGGTCCTCCAGACCGTCGCCCTCGTCCATGCCTTCGGCAATGTCGAGAATGTCGCGCGGTCCTTCCACCTTGGGCACAAGCACCGCATCGAACCGGCAGACGGACAGCGCTTGGAGATCTGCCTCCCCGAAACCGGAGGTAAGGCTGTTGATCCGCACGATCCGCTCGATGCCGGGCGTGGCCTGCGCCAGATGACGCACCAGCGCTTCGCGCGCATCGGCTTTGCGCTCCGGAAGCACGGCATCCTCCAGATCGTAAATCACCGCGTCGGGCGAGAGGCTCGCCACCTTTGCGAGCGCGCGCGCATTGTCGGCGGGCACGCAAAGGACCGAGCGACGAAGGCGGACGGGATGGCGATCGGACAGGGACATCATGCCATGTTGTGCCTGTCCCGTCCCGTCTTCGCAAGTCTCATGCGCCCAGAGTTTCGCTCCTCGGCAGCAGGTCCTCAGGGAGGCATCGCAAAACCGGCCCCGTCTTTCGACGGAGCCGGCCGATATGTCTGAAAGAACGATAGGCCTCAGGCCGCCTTGCGGTCGTGACGGCCTTCTTCCACTTCCTCGACGATCTTCGCCACGAAAGCATCGAGATCGTCGGGGTTGCGGGAGGTGATGATGCCCTTGTCGGTCACCACGGCCTCGTCCGACCAGAGGCCGCCGGCATTGACGACATCCGTCTTGATCGACTTGAACGACGTCACCTTCCGGCCCTTCACCGCACCGGCTTCGACCAGCAGCCACGGCGCATGGCAGATGGCAGCCACGACCTTGCCGGAGGAAACGAATTCGCGGACGATCCGGAGCGCTTCATCCTCGACGCGCAGCTTGTCGGGATTGATCTGGCCGCCCGGCAGAACGAGCGCATCGAAATCCTCGATCCTGACGTCCTTGGCCTCGAGATCGACGTCGATGCTGTCGCCCCAGTCCTTTTCGTCCCAGCTCTTGATGCTGGTTTTGCCGATCGACGCGATCTTCACGGTCGCACCCTGCTTCTGCAAGTCGTCATAGGGCACGCGCAGTTCGGACCGCTCGTAGCCGTCCGTTGCGAGAATGAGGATTTTGGATTCCTTGATGGAAGGCATGAGCCTGCTCCTTGCTGTCTTTTGATCTTTGCTTCCGAGCATCCCGGGGGATCTCGGAGGCGAATGTCGCGACGGGTTCGCTGCGTTAACGAGACGCTCCACCGATCGTTCCCCAAAAACATCCGCATCATATCCCACCCCGCCCTTCGCTTCGGCAGACGGTTGGCGTCGAAAAACGAAACCGCTCACGCACACAACATTGACGTGGAGGCCAAAAGAACATATATAGAACATCATGAAAAAATCGCTGAAAGAGCGTTTGGCCATTCTCTCGGATGCCGCCAAATACGATGCGTCCTGCGCCTCCAGCGGAACGACGAAACGCAATTCGTCGGCCAGTGGCGGCCTCGGCTCCACGGAGGGATCGGGTATCTGCCATGCCTATGCGCCCGACGGACGATGCATTTCGCTGCTCAAGATCCTGATGACGAATTTCTGCATCTACGACTGCGCCTATTGCATCAACAGATCGTCGAGCAATGTCGAGCGCGCACGCTTTTCGGTCGAGGAAGTCGTCTGGCTGACGCTCGAATTCTATCGGCGCAACTATATCGAAGGCCTGTTTCTGTCGTCCGGCATCATCCGCTCGTCCGACCACACGATGGAAGAGATGGTGCGCATCGCGCGCGAGCTGCGCGTCACGCATAATTTCCGCGGCTACATCCACCTGAAATCGATCCCCGAGGCGTCCCCCGCGCTGATCGAAGAGGCCGGGCTCTATGCGGACCGCCTGTCGATCAACATCGAGCTGCCGACCGATGCCGGCCTGACGCGCTATGCGCCGGAAAAGCGGCCGGCCGGCATTCGCAAGTCGATGGGCGATCTTCGCCTGAAGATCGAGGAGATGCGCGATCCGACGTTGCAGACCAAGCGCATACGGCGCTTTGCGCCCGCCGGCCAGAGCACGCAGATGATCGTCGGCGCCGACCAGGCGAACGACAGCGTCATCCTCGGCACCAGCGCCCGGCTGTACGGCAGCTACGGGCTGCGGCGCGTCTATTACTCCGCCTTCAGCCCCATTCCGGATGCCTCGCGCAACCTGCCCCTCGTCAAGCCGCCTTTGATGCGCGAGCACCGTCTCTACCAGGCTGACTGGCTCTACCGCTTCTACGGCTTCGGCATAGAGGAGATCACGCGCGACCAGCCGGATGGCATGCTCGATCTCGACCTGGATCCGAAGCTCGCCTGGGCGCTTGCCAACCGGCAGCGTTTTCCGGTCGACATCAACAAGGCCGACCGCGAGATGCTTCTGCGTGTGCCCGGTTTCGGCACGAAGATCGTCCGCGCCATTCTCACCGCCCGACGGTACCGCACACTGCGACTGGAGGATCTCGCCCGCCTCAAGGTGTCGCTGAAAAAGGTGCAGGCCTTCATCGTAGCCGAAGGTTGGACGCCGTCGCGCCTCATCGACCGGCCGGACCTGCGCACGATGTTTGCGCCGAAACCGGAACAGCTGGTCCTGCTCTGATGCCGCCGCTCGACCTTGAGAGGCAAACGGTCACGCTCGACGGGAAGGGCGATTTCGGCGAGTGGCGGGACGCCGCACGCCGGCTTCTGAAGGCGGGAACACTGCCGGCCGCCGTGGACTGGCGGGAAAAGCAGGGCGCCACCGACCTCTTTGCCGATCCGCACCAGACGCAGCCGGACGCAGGCGGACAGCCGGAGGCCGCACGTCCTGATATCACCGTTCCCCGCGCCTTCCTGACGCTCGCCGAAACCGTGATCTGCCACGCCGATCCCGGTCGCTTCGGTCTTCTCTATCGCACCCTCTGGCGCCTGCAGGCCGAGCGCAACCTGCTCGACATCGTTTCCGACGCCGATGTCGTCCGGCTCAATGCCATGGAAAAATCCGTTCGTCGCGACAGCCACAAGATGAAGGCCTTCGTGCGCTTCAAGGAGATCGGCGCGGAAATCTCGACCACAGGCACATCGACGATGGACATCATGGAGGTGATCGCCCGTCCTGCGCCTCTGGAGGCAAGCGGCATCCCCATCGGCCGCCGGCGTTTTTTCGCCTGGTTCGAGCCGGATCATTTCATCGTCGCGCGCGCGGCCCCTTTCTTCCAGCGGCGCTTCACCGATATGGACTGGATCATCGCCACGCCGAAAGGCTCGGCCGCCTGGGATGGGACCACGCTGACGGTGACGTCCGAACCGGCCGAGGATCCCAAGCTCACCGATGACGCGGACACGCTGTGGCGCACCTATTATAGCAACATCTTCAACCCGGCACGGCTGAAGGTGAAGGCGATGCAGTCGGAAATGCCGAAGAAATACTGGAAGAACCTGCCGGAAGCCGACCTCATCCCCGGCCTGATCGCCGGCGCGGAAGAGAAGGTGCGGGCCATGGCCGAACAGGCGATGAGGGACCCGCCGGCCTTCCACGCCAAGGTGCGCGAGGCCGCCATGCCGAAGACCGAGGAGAATACCGCCCGTCCCGGCACGCTGGAGGCCGCACGGGCGGAAGCGCGCGACTGCACCCGCTGCGCGCTCGCCTGCAAAGCGACGCAGACCGTGTTCGGCGAAGGCCCAGACAACGCGAAACTGATGTTCGTCGGCGAGCAACCGGGCGATCAGGAGGATCTTGCCGGCCGGCCCTTCATCGGCCCCGCCGGCAAGATGTTCGACACGATCGCCGGTGAGGTCGATCTCGATCGCAGCAAAGCCTATGTCACCAATGCGGTGAAGCATTTCAAATACGAGCCGCGCGGCAAGCGCCGTATCCACCAGAAGCCGAATATGGGCGAAATCCACGCCTGCCGCTGGTGGCTCAAGCTGGAGCTCGACCTGATCCAGCCGAAACTGGTGGTGGCGATGGGCGCAACGGCCCTGACCTCGGTCATGAACCATGCCGAGCGCCTCGGCGACTACCGCAGCCGCACGGTCGATCTCGATGACGGGCGCGCGCTCTACACCACGGTCCACCCCTCCTATCTCCTGCGCACTCCCGACGAGGGCCGCAAACGCGAGGAGATCGAGCGCTTCCGCACGGATCTGCAGGCCATCAAAAGCCTCAGCGATAAACTATAGAGCCGGCTATGCAGCTATCATCTCGAACTTATCGCAAGCGCTTACGAAACGTTGACACGAAAAGGAGCAGGGCAGCGAAAGCAGCCACTGCCGAGGCCACGAGGATAACAGCTCGAAAATCGTAGTATTGCGCTATAAGGCCGGTCGCAGGGCCAGCAAGAATGCCGCTGACACTGAGAACATTCCAGTAAAGGGCGGTTGCCTGCGCCGGGCGATCGCCGGAGGACGATTGCAGGAAACTGAGGCCGATGCTGGCATAGAGGCCATAATACAGCCCTTCCAAAGCCGCGCCTGCCAGCATCTGCGGATAGGTTTGCACATAGGACAACAGCAGGATTGTCACGGTTGCCAATACAGCCACCACGACCAGCGGCCCTTTCAGACCAAAGCGGGAAATGATCGTTGGCGTCGTGAAGATCGCGAAAACTTCCACGAAGGTCTTCATGCTGAAGGCCATGCCTGGCGCGTAGCCCGGCAGCCCAACTTCCCGTACATAGAACAGCGGCAGTGCGCTGAATGTCAGGGAGTGCGCCGAGGACAGGCAGAAAACGAAAGCGGCCGCCAACCACAGGCCCATCGGCTTTCGGGCAGAAACGATCTGCCTTGATCTGGCTTTCGGGCGAAGCGTCATTTCGCGCGGGATAATCCTCCACCACATCAGCGCCCAGCAGATTGCGAGTGCCAAGGCAAGCTTGAAGACTGCGCCTTCACCAAAGCGCTCCGAGAACAGGAAGGCCACCGCCGCGCCAATCATCCAGGCGGTTGATGTCGTGGCTCGCAGGAAGGCGTTGGACCGCCCACGCGTCATATGAACCTGTTCTGTTACAACGGACCCGAGGCTAAACATTGTGGATACGGCACTACTGCTCAGGCCGAATCCCAGCACGCCAAAGCTAAAAACGGCCCAGAAGGACGGAGAAATCGACAGGGCAGTCGCGGCAAGGAGATAACCGGCCAAAGCGACCCCGATCAGGGGAAAGGGCGTAACTCCTGCATCCAGCCAGCGACCAAATGTGCGCGTGCAGATTATGCCGAGAACGGTAACGCCACCCGCATAAAGGCTGATTGTCCAAGGTGCGCCTCCCAGCCCCTCCACAATGTAGTAAGCCATGAACGACCCGACCATCGAACTGCAAATTGTCCCGGTGAACAACACGAGCAGGAAGGGATAAAGGGTGGGCGACTGAATGTCCGTCGTCGAAGTCATGAAGATGCCCTTTGGGAGTCTCGCGGATCTCTCCGAAACGCGCAACTCCAAGTCGATACGGGCGAACCATGACAGCCGTGTAACAGGGGATGCTACGACAGGGACACATCCGGTCTGTCCGTTTTGAGCCGACCCTGACAGCGCCGGCCGGGTAGCCGCAACTCTCAAGTCTCCGTCATATCGAATCTGGAAGAGTCGGTGTCAGACCGAGACCAATCCCGATGGCAGGCTGTTCATTGCCTCGTGCCCGTCCGGCGTGATCAGCAGCTGGTTCTCGATGATCATCCCGCCGACGCCATCGATATACCAGGGCGTTTCGAAGGCGACGACCATCCCCGGCTCCAGCACGACGCTGCTTGTCGCCGAGAAGAACGGCCATTCCTCGCTGCCGAGCCCGGCGCCGAGACCATGGCCGAAATGGCCGCGGCTGAAACCCGGAAAGCCCGCTTTCGCCATCGCAGCGGTCGCCGCCTCATGCACCGCCCGCATCTCGATGCCCGGCCGGATCAGCGAGAGGCCGGCCTCGTAAGCCTGCGACAGGGCGTCGAAGAGGTGGCTCTGCAATGGCGTGGGAGAGCCGCACACGAAGGTCCGCCCGGTATCCGACGTATAGCCACCGATCAGGCAACCCACATCGACCTTGATCAGCGATCCCGGCTCCACCACGCCGCCGCGCGACCAGGGATTGGCGCCGACGGAGACATATTCCCACTGGCCGGTAAGGTTGCGGATATCCTGCTCCCGCGCCGCCGCCTGCACCGCTGACGTCCAGACCTGCGCCAGCCCGTCGCGCGTCTGCCCGGGCGCAATCGCGGCAGCCAGTGCGCCGATCCCGACCTCGGCCAGCGTGACGGCGGTTCGCAGATGCGCGATCTCCAGCGCCGACTTCACCATCTTCAGCCGCCGAAGCACGTCGCAGCCATCGACCAGCTGGCAGCCCGGCAGTGCCGCCGACACCGCGGGGAAATCCGAAACCGAAAGGCTGTCGAGCTCTACGCCGACGCGCGCGCTGCCGAGTTTCCGCGCAGCCAGAAGATCACCGGCCAGACGAAATCCGAGGGCGGCATCGAAGGTCTCCGGCCGTGCGAACCCGGCCGCCCGGCCGGCATCCGTCCACGCGGCCGCGATGAGATCGGGCACGGGCTGCGACGCGTCATGCGGCCGGATATCCGCGGTTTCGACCCAGAGCGGATGGATGCGGATATCGGCGACCGCGCTCGCCGCGCGAAAACTCTCCGCGAACAGATCGCTGACGACGGCACCGATGGGCAGATCCGGATCTGCGGGAACGAGCGCCGCGACGGCGCCGGCCCGCCGCCACATCGTGCCGACGCCGGGGCTCGCACCCGTCGCATAGGCAAAGCCTTCCGGCGTGAAGAGAAGAAGGGCGTCCAGGCCGGCCGCAGCCATGAGCCGTGCCGCCCGGTCTCGGTCGAGATATGTCATCTTCGTCTCCATCTGCCCGACATTGCGCGCCTCGCAGGCGCTTCAGATATTGCCCATGCAGAGATATTTCATGTCGAGGTAATCCTCCATGCCGTGCCGCGACCCCTCGCGGCCGATCCCCGACTGTTTGAGCCCGCCGAAGGGCGCCGCCTCGGACGACATGCGGCCGGTATTGATACCGATCATGCCGTACTCCAGCGCCTCGGCCACCCGCCACACCTTGCGCAGCTCGGTGGCATAGAAATAGGCTGCAAGGCCGTAGATCGTATCGTTCGCCTGATGGATCACGTCCTCGACGGTGTCGAACCGGATGACCGGCGCGACAGGACCGAAGGTCTCGTCGCAGGCGACCAGCATGCCGTGATCCACATGGGTGAGCACCGTCGGCGCAAAGAAAGTGCCGGTCTCGCCAACCCGCCCGCCGCCGCACAACACCTGCGCGCCCCGCAGAACCGCATCCTCGACATGATGCCCCACCTTGCGCAGAGCCGCCTCGTCGATCAGCGGACCGACCGAAACCGAGGGCTCGAAACCATCCCCCACCTTGAGACCGGCGACATGCGCCGCAAGCTTTTCGGCAAAGATGTCGTAGACGTCGGACTGCACGTAGATCCGGTTGGCCGAGGTGCAGGTCTGCCCGGCATTGCGGAACTTCGCCTGCACGGCGCCATCCACCGCGGCATCGATATCCGCATCGTCGAAGACGATGAACGGCGCGCTCCCCCCCAGTTCCAGGCTCACCTTCTTGATCTGGTCGGCACATTGCCGCATCAAAAGACGCCCGACCTCGGTGGAGCCGGTGAAGCTGATCTTGCGCACCTTCGGATGGGTGCAGAGCTCGTAGCCCACCGCCTGCCCCTCGCTGGCAAGGACGAGCTGGAAGACGCCGTCGGGAAAGCCGGCATCAAGCGCCAGCCGATGCAGCGCGACGGCCACCAGCGGCGTCTGTTCGGCCGGCTTCAGGATGACGGGACATCCCACAGCCAGCGCCGGCGCCACCTTTCGCGCCACCATGGAGGCCGGAAAATTCCACGGCGTGATCGTGCCGACGATGCCGACCGGCTGCTTGATCACGAACATCCGCCGATCCGTGGAGGGGGCCGGAAACGTCTCGCCATAGACCCGCTTCGCTTCCTCGGCATACCACTCGATATAGGCTGCGGCATGCTGCACCTCCGAGCGTGCTTCGCCGAGCGGCTTGCCCATTTCGGCGGTCAGGATGGCGGCGAGGTCGTCGATATGGGCGAGAACGAGATCGTGCCAGCGGCGCATGAGCTGGCTGCGGTCCTTGGCGGGAAGCCCGGCCCAGGCCGGCTGCACCAGCGCCGCCCGCTCGATCGCCGCACGCGTTTCCGGCACGCCCATGTCCGGCAGGGTCGCGAGCAGAACGCCGGAGGAGGGATTGCGGACGTCGAACGCCGCACCCGTGACCTCCGTCTCGGGCAGGAGCCGCGGATCCCGGAGATGGCGGGTAAGGTCGGATGTAACACGCATGGCAGGCTCCAGGATCAAGGCACGTCCCCAAGCACGGCTTGCGGCCGAAACCCGGACGATGGCCCCGGACATTGCAGCGATTGGCTGGGCGTGACCAATGAAATCCGCTGATCGGATGACCACGCGAGCGAATGGTAGTGGTTAATGACAGGGGCGAATGATGGCGATGCGGACGATCGTCAGGCCTCTTTGGTCACAGCAGGAAACGCGACCCGCGCCCTCAGTCCTCGGCCGGTCGCGCGCTCCTCCATCACGGCGGGCCCGAGCGAGAGACGTCCCTCGAAGCGAACCGCGATCTCCTCGACGATCGGCAGCCCGAGCCCGAGACCCGGCGCCTCGCTCTCGCCGCGGGCAAAGCGCTGGCGCACGGCGGACACTCTCTCCGGCGGAATTCCCGGCCCGTTGTCCTCGACATCGAGCAGCACGAGACCCGGCTCCTGCCCGACCCTCACCGTCACCTCGGCCCCCTGCCCGGCATAGGCGAGCGCGTTCTCCACGAGATTGCGCAGCAGTTCGCCGATCAGCAGCGGCTCCGCGGCGATGAACGCGGTTCCCGCACCTTCGAAGCCGAGGTCGATCCCGGCATCGGCTGCGCGGGGCACGTATTCCGCCGTGATTTCCCGTGCGACCATCGTCAGGTCCATCGGCACCGGAGCGACGGACGATCCCGACCCTGTCGCATCGATCTTTGCCAGAAGCAGCAACTGCGTCAGGATCCGTTCGGCATGACCGACGGCCTCGTCGCTGCGGGCGATGAAGGTCTTGATGTCCTCGGGCTTTTCGGACCGGGCGGCAAGCGCAAGCTGGGTCCGCACCACGGCGAGCGGCGTGCGCAGCTGATGGCCCGCATTGCCGGAAAAATGCCGCATGGCGTCGAGCGCCGATTGCAGCCGCACCATGAAGGAGTTGACCGTCTCGACCAGCCCTTCCACCTCCCGCGGCACGGATTGCCGGATCGGACGAAGATCGTCGGGGCTGCGTTCGGCAATGGCGTCGCCCAGCCGGTAGAGCGGACGGAGCGACAGCGTAACGGCGATCCAGACGATCGCCGCGGCCCCGAAGATCAGCAGGAACAGGCGCAGCGCCGAGCGAAACAGGAGCGCCCGGGCAAGCTGCTGGCGCGCAACCGTGGTTTCCGCCACCGTCACGACGAAGGGCACGGAATTGATCCCCGTCGAGGCGGAGCGTTCCAGCGCGGCGATGCGGATCGGCTCGCCGCGATAATCGGAATCGAGATAGACCGCCTGCCGCCCCTGCATTTCCGCAATCCCCGGCAGGCTCCGGTAGCCGGTGATGAAATGACCGGGCGGCCCGTCGACCCGGTAGAACACCCGGTCCTGTGCGGCCGAAGTCAGCATTTCCAGCGCGACATAGGGCATGTCGACCTCGAGCGTCCCATTCTCGGCGACGACGACGCGGTCGGCGATCGCGAGTGCCGATCCTGCCAGCACGCGGTCGGACACGCTGTTCGCCGTCTTGACGGCTTCCCGATAGGTGTCGCCGAGCGCGATGATACCGATGATGGCGGTGGCCGCCAGCAGCCAGGCCAGCAGCCGCCTGCGCAGCGAATGCGCTGCCCGGACGCCGTTCATGCCATGTCCGGCGCAGGATCGGCCGGCGCGGCGGCCTTGTCGAGATAATAGCCGATGCCGCGCGCCGTCCGCACCGTCAAGCCATAAGGCGAGAGACGCTTGCGCAGGCGGCTGACATATTGCTCGATGGCATTGGGGCTGAGGTCATCGTCGAAGGCCGTCAGCGACTGCATGATGGCGTCCTTCGCCACCACCTTGCCGGCCCGCATGAACAGGATCTCCAGAAGCCCGGTCTCGCGCAGCGGAATATCGATGGGCACGCCGTCCGACGAAAAGGTCCGCGAGGTCAGGTCCAGCGAAACCGAACCGAAGGTGACCATGGACGAGCGCAGGCCCGCCTGTCGCCGCAGGAGAACGCGCACGCGCGCCTCGAACTCGCCGATGTCGAACGGCTTGATCATGTAGTCGTCGGCCCCGAGATCGAGCCCGCGCACCTTTTCCTCCGCGCTCCCCCGCGCGGTGAGGATCAGCACGGCCGACCGGTTCTGCCGCGCCCGCATGGAGCGCAGAACGTCGAGCCCGTCCATCTCGGGCAGGGTCAGATCGAGGATCACGAGATCAAACCGCTCGGTCGCCGCCGCCGCATCGGCCGAAGCACCGTCGCGCACCACGTCCACGGCATAGCCGCTGCCGCGCAGGATGGCGGCAAGCCCCTCCGACAGGACCCTGTTGTCTTCGACCAGAAGAATTCTCAAAACGCGGCGGCTCCTCGACCCGGATGACTCTAGAATAACTCCCGGCACGGACAAAACGATTTCGGCCAAGCATTGAGAGGGCAGAGAACGGGAATGGCAGGGAAGCCGGCATCCCGCCGCTTGTGCGAAAGACACCGCTGGCGCACACTCCGGCGATGTTTCGTCTCGCCGCAGCCCTCTTCCTGTCTCTCGCCGGTCCGATCGCTGCCGCCGCCGCGCCCGATTTTTTCCCCGCACGATCCGGCCGGGCGGATGCGCCGGTGCTCAACGTCTATTCCTCGCTCGACGATCCCCTGGCGCAGCCGCTGATCGACGGTTTCCAGTCCGCCAATCCCGACATTGCCGTTCGCCATGAAAACATGCTGACCGGCGAGATCTACGACCGGATCGTCCGGGAAACGGATGCCGGGCAGAAAACGGCCGACTTCGCCTTTTCCTCGGCGATGGACCTGCAGGTGAAGCTTGCCAATGACGGCTATGCCCAGCCGAGCGACCTGCCCCTCACCCGCGCCTGGCCGGCCTGGGCCAACTGGCGCAACACCGCCTATGCCCTGACCTTCGAGCCGGCCGTGTTCGTCTACCACAAGCCGAGCTTTGCCGGCACCAAGCCGCCCTCGACCCGCGCGGCGTTCGTGCGCTTCCTGCGCGACGCGGGCGCCAAAGCCCAGGGCCGCATCGGCACCTACGATATCGAACGCTCCGGCGTCGGCTTCCTGTTCATGGCGCGCGATCAGGAACAGTTCGGCGATATCTGGTCGGTGATCCGCGCAATGGGCGAGGCCGGGGTCAAGCTCTATGCCACAAGCTCCGACATTCTGGAGCGGGTCGCCGACGGCCGCTTCCTGCTCGGCTACAACATTGTCGGCTCCTACGCCGCCGACTGGGCCGCCCATCATCCCGACCTCGGCATCATCCTGCCGACCGACTATACCGTTGTCATCTCCCGGATCGGCCTCGTGCCGCAGGCGGCCGCCGCACCGGATCTTGGACGGCGCTACCTCGAATTCTTCATGTCCGCCGAGGGCCAGTCGATCATGGCGCGCGAACTGCATATCGCCGCCGTCAATCCCGACGTGGCCGGCGACAACACGGCCAGCACGCTGCAGGACATTCTGGGCGCGCAGCTGCGCCCCGTTCCCGTCAGCCCCGGCCTGATGGTCTATCTCGACCAGGTGAAGCGCGCCCGGCTCATCGCCCGCTGGAGGGACGTGCTCGGCCTTCCCTGAACCGTGATCCCTGGAGAGACACCGAAGCCGCGCGAAATCTGTCGGGATCTCCCCTGCGTTATGCACGGGATGCATGGATGTCAGGTTGATGTCAGCTTACTATGGTGGCTTAGTGGTGTTCGTCAGCCGTGGAGGCGGTGACGAAGCGGTGCGGAGGAGTGTCTCACCCAAAACGGCCCGAGCGAAGATCTCCGGATCTCCCGCGCGCCTGTTGCCAATGCTCCTCGCGTCAAGAATTGAAGCAAAGCGCGCAAACGCGCGGACGGAGGACGTCACCTTGAAACAGTTTCTCATCGCATCCCTGATCGCCGGTGCCATGGCGCTCCCAGTGGCCGCGGCCGACTACACCATCATCGCACCGGCCAACCCCGGCGGCGGCTGGGACCAGACGGCGCGCTCCATGCAGACCGCCCTGCAGCAGGAAAAGATTTCCGGCAACGTACAGGTGCAGAACGTACCCGGCGCCGGCGGCACCATCGGTCTTGCCCAGTTCGCCAGCCAGTCGGCCGGCAACCCCAATGCGCTGCTCGTCGGCGGCTACGTCATGGTCGGCGCCATCCTGACCAACAAGTCGCCGGTTTCGCTGAGCGAAGTCGAGCCGATCGCCCGCCTGACCGGCGAATACGAAGCGATCGTCGTTCCCGCCGAATCGCCGCTGAAGACGATGGGCGACCTCGTCGAGGCGCTGAAGAAGGATCCGGGCTCCGTATCCTGGGCCGGCGGTTCGGCCGGCGGCACCGACCATATCGCGGTCGGCCTCATCGCCAAGGCAGCCGGCGTCGATCCGACCAAGATCAACTATATCGCGTTCTCGGGCGGCGGCGAAGCCCTCGCAGCCATCCTCGGCAACCAGGTCACGGCCGGCATCTCCGGCTACGGCGAATTCGAATCGCAGGTGAAGTCCGGGACGCTGCGCCTCCTCGCCGTCTCCAGCGGCGAGAAGATCGCCAGCGTCGAAGCCCCGACGCTGAAGGAAAGCGGCCTCGACGTGGTCGTGCAGAACTGGCGCATGGTCGCCGCTGCCCCCGGCCTGTCCGCGGAACAGAAGGCCGCCGTCACCGCCGACGTCGAAAAAATGGTGAAGTCCGCCTCCTGGCAGGAAACGCTGAAGACCAAGGGCTGGCAGGACACCTATCTGTCGGGCGACGCCTTCAAGGAACAGCTCGCCAAGGACGTCTCCGCCACCGAAACCATCCTTAAAGAAATCGGTCTCGTTCAATGAGCGAACTTTCGCGCACACAAAGCGCAACCTCGCGCCGCCCCGACAGGGCGGCGCTTGCCGTTGCGGTCTTCCTCGGCGGCCTCGCCGGCCTGATCTTCTGGGATAGCTCCCGCCTGTCGGCCATGGCCAATTACTCCAAGATCGGCCCGGCCACCGTTCCCTTCGTCATCGCCTGGTGTCTCCTCGGCCTCGCCGTCTGGACGGCTGTCGCCGCGTTCCGCAGCGAATTCCCCGCACGCGAACGCCAGGACATTCCGCCGGTCGCCTGGATCGTCGCGGGCCTCGTCCTGCAGATGCTCTTCCTGCGCACCGTCGGCTTCTCGGTCGCCACGGGCCTGCTCTTCGCCTTCACGGCTGCGGGCTTCGGCCGGCGCAAGCTGTGGATCACCATTCCGGTCGGCATCGTGCTCTGTCTCGCCGTCTGGCTCATCTTCGCCGGTCTCCTGCAGCTGTCGCTGCCGGCAGGGCCGCTCGAACACCTCTTCTTTTAAGAGACCGTCATGTCGACATTCGAATTCCTGCTCCAGGGCATCGGCATTGCCATGCAGCCGATGAACCTGCTCTACGCGCTGGTCGGCGTGACGCTGGGCACCGCGGTCGGCGTTCTCCCGGGCATCGGCCCGGCGCTGACCGTCGCGCTGCTGCTGCCGGTAACCTACCGGCTCGATCCCGCGGGATCCCTGATCATGTTCGCGGGCATCTATTATGGCGGCATGTATGGCGGCTCCACCACCTCGATCCTGCTCAACACTCCCGGTGAAAGCGCCTCCATCGTCACGGCGCTGGAGGGCAACAAGATGGCGCGGAAGGGCCGGGGCGGGCCCGCGCTCGCCACGGCCGCCATCGGCTCCTTCGTCGCCGGCCTCATCGCCACCATCGGCTTGGCGTTCATCGCACCCTTCGTGGTCAAGGTGGCGCTCGTCTTCGGGCCGCGCGAATATTTCGCGCTGATGGTGCTCGCCTTCGTCACCGTGTCCTCGGCCTTCGGCGATTCCACGTTGCGCGGGCTCACCTCGCTCTTCATCGGCTTTGCGCTCGCCATCGTCGGCATCGACCAGCTGACCGGCCAGGCCCGCATGAGCTTCGGCGTGCCGGATCTGCTCGACGGCATCGAGGTGACGACGCTCGCCGTCGCCCTCTTCGCCATCGGCGAAACCCTCTACATCGCCGCACAGGGCGCGACGGGGCCGGACAAGGTCGAAGCCGTCAAGGGCTCGGTGTGGATGACCAAGCAGGACTGGTCGCGTTCCTGGAAGCCCTGGCTGCGCGGCACGTTGATCGGCTTCCCGATCGGCGCCATGCCGGCCGGCGGTGCCGAAATCGGCACCTTCCTCTCCTACGCCACCGAAAAGCGCCTGACGAAGCACCCGGAGGAATTCGGCCATGGTGCGATCGAAGGTGTCGCCGGACCCGAGGCCGCCAACAACGCGTCCGCCGCCGGCACGCTGGTGCCCCTGCTGACGCTCGGCCTGCCGACGACGGCCACCGCCGCCATCATGCTCGCCGGCTTCCAGCAATACGGCCTGCAGCCGGGCCCGTTGTTGTTTGCGACCAATCCTCAGCTCGTCTGGGGTCTTATCGCCTCGCTGCTGATCGCCAACTTCATGCTGCTGGTCCTCAACCTGCCGCTGGTGGGCCTCTGGGTGAAGCTGCTGACGATCCCGAAGCCCTGGCTTTATGCCGGCATCCTGCTGTTCGCGACGCTCGGCACCATCGGCGCCAATCCGTCGGTCTTCGAACTCGGCATGCTGCTCGCCTTCGGCCTGCTGGGCTACATCATGCGCATCCTCGGCTATCCCATCGCACCCGTCGTCGTCGGCCTCATTCTCGGGCCGCTCGCCGAACAGCAGCTGCGCCGGGCTCTGGCGATCAGCCAGGGCGACCCAAGCGTGCTCTTCACCTCGCCGATCGCCGCGGTCCTCCTGACCATTGCAGCGCTTGCCCTGATCGTGCCGCTGATCTTGCGCGCACGCGGACGCGGACAGGTTCTCTCGCAGCTGGCCGCCAGCGAAGACTGATCTTCAAGCCGCATCGGACGATCTCGAATGGCCGGATGCTCCCACGCGGAGCCTCCGGCCATTTCCGTTTTCAGCTTCCGACGACGATAATATAATCGGTTTAATTCTGGCGATACTTGTCCCTGCGAATGTCATATCGACGCCGTTGCAAAGTAACGTTCCCTTAAGACATCCGTCTTGCTTGTCATGCATGGCTGCAATGAACTCTTGTGCATTGTGAAAGCGGCTCATGAGGCCCATCTTCAAGTCACAGAAGAAGAGCAGGAGATAAAGACAATGACCAGCAAGCGTAACATTTTCGGCCGTGCCTTTGCCGTGATCGGCGCCGCATCCGCAGCAGCAGCAGCCATCGAAGGCGGCCGTCGCCCGCAGGCTCGCGACCTCAACACCCTCGGCATCGACCCGACCAGCTTCCCGGCCCCCTATCGCCGCGGCTGATACGACAGACGACGCTGCTGCCGACAGGACGTCGCGCAGAGCACTTCGCCCGGGAGCCTTCCCCCGGGCCGCAAAAAGCCCGCAGGTCCATGATGGACCGGCGGGCTTTGCTTTTGGGGAGACAGCGCTGCGACGGGACCTCTCGTCCCGAGGCGCCCGCCGTGCCGGTCTCAGCCGATAAAAAACCCGCGATCCTCTCGAACCGCGGGCGTGTTTGCCAGAGGATGGCCGGCGACCTTCGCCGCCGGCATCGATCATCCGTGCGGGACGACGGCGTCGGCGCCGACCGGGTGATGCTTCCTGTTGTACCGGATGGACGACCAGAGGGCGATGCCGATGAGCGTCGCGCCACCGAGACCGGTGATCACCTCGGGGATATGCACCAGCGTCTGGACGTACATGATCACCGAGAGGATCAGGATCGCGTAGAACGCGCCGTGTTCCAGATAGCGATATTCCGCAAGCGTTCCCTTCTCCACCAGCATGATCGTCATGGAGCGCACATACATGGCGCCGATGCCGAGACCGATGGCGATGACGAACAGGTTCTGCGTTAGCGCGAAAGCGCCGATGACGCCGTCGAACGAGAAGCTGGCATCGAGCACTTCGAGATAGATGAAGGCGCCAAGGCCGCCCTTCGCCGCTTCGCTCATGGTCTTCTGCGAGGCATCGAGCAGGCCGCCGATCACTTCGACGACGAGGAAGGTCACGAGGCCGTAGATGGCCGAGAAGACGAAGGTGGTGCTCTCAATATCCGGCGTCGCCGCATCGTCCGGGATCAGCGCAGAGAAGGCGAGGATCAGGACGAGGACGAAGGCGATTTCGACGCCCTTGATGCTGGCCGCCGCCGACAACCGCTTCTCGATGAAGGAGATCCAGTGGATCTTCTTGTCATGGTCGAAGAAGTAAGAGAGGCCAACCATCATCAGGAAGGTGCCGCCGAAGGCTGCGATGGGCAGGTGGGCGTCGTTCATGATGCGCGCATACTCGTCCGGCCGAGCGGCTGCGAGGATGATGGCATCGATCGGGCCGATACCGGCCGCGATCACCACGATCAGCAGCGGGAAGACGATCCGCATACCGAAGACGGCGATGAGAATGCCCCAGGTCAGGAACCGCTGCTGCCAGACCGGCGTCATGTCCTTGAGCTTGTTAGCATTGACGATGGCGTTGTCGAAGGACAGCGAGATTTCGAGCACGGCGAGCACCGTGCAGATGAAGAAGACGGTGGCCATGCCGCCGATCGTGCCGGTCTCGTTCCAGCCGAGCCAGGCGCCGAGCGCGAGACCAAGGCCGGTGACGATGAAAGCCCAGGTGAAATAGCTGAGCGTCGATGTCTCGGTGGACGGGCTCATGCGCCTGCCCTCCTGCGTGTGGCCACAGGCGTTCCGGCGAAAACCGGATGGGGAAAGGGAGAATGCGATGGCGTGCCCACAGGGGTGCGCATCGTCGAAAAGACGTTCTTTGTCATGGGAATTTACATCCGCCGGCTCAGTGTGCTGGCGGTACCGACATCGCGAGAGCGCCGTTAAAACTCTCGCCAGAGGGGCCCGGCACCAAGTTCGTCCCGCGCGAGTGTCGATGTCGTATGCGCGGGATTGCTGAACTATCTAGCCATCCCTGATCCCGCGTCAAGATGCCACGCGCGCAACGGGTGAACTCATTTTCTTTTGTCATGAACCCATCGCCGGCCTGCACTGGATCGCATCCGGTTTCTATGGCAACAGACAGGGCCTCTTGCCGCGTGCATCGGCCCCGTTCCCGATTTTGCCCCCAATCGCGCCGAGCACCCCCGCCATGCCGTCCACCGTCTCTGCGAAACCGTCCGCGCTTCAAAAAGGTTCGGCCAGCCTCGGCATTACCTTCATGCTCCTGGGCATGCTGATGTTCTCGCTGAACGACACGATCGGCAAATGGCTGGTCGAGACCTATCCGGTCCTGCAATTGATGGCGATCCGCAGCGTTGCAGCCCTTCTCGTGCTGCTGCCGCTCGTGCTCAGGCGCGGCATCATGACGGTGGTGCGCGTCGAGCGCCCCGGGCTGCAGGCCCTGCGGGCGCTGCTCTTTGCCATCGACGCGACCGCCTTCTACTTCGCCGTCGGCTACATGCCGCTGGCCGACGCGATGATCTACTGGCTTGCGGCCCCGATCTATGTCGCGGCGCTCTCGCCCTTCCTGCTTGGCGAGCATGTTGGCTGGCGGCGCTGGACCGCGATCCTCATCGGCTTTGCCGGCGTGATCATCGCGCTCGATCCCTCGCGCGAAAGCCTGTCCCTGCCCGCCCTGGTCGCGCTTTTCGGCAGCGCCTGCTTTGCTTTCGCCATCATGCTCGGTCGCACGCTGCGCACCACGCCGGATACGACGCTGGTCGTCTGGCAGTTCGCCGGCTCGCTGATCTTCTCGCTCATCGGCGTCGCCGTCATGCCCGGCAGCTGGAAGCCGCTCGATCCCGCGACCATCCTGTTTCCGGCCCTTCTCGGCGTGGTCGCCATGCTCGCCCATATTCTCGTCAGCCGCTCGCTGAAACTTGCGGATGCCGCCACCGTCGTTCCCCTGCAATACACGCTGCTCTTCTGGGCGGTGGTCTTCGGCTGGATCTTTTTCGACGATACGCCCCGCCCGACCGTCGTCATCGGCGCCGCCCTCATCGTGGCGTCCGGGCTCTTCATCTTTTTCCGTGAGCAAAAGCTAAAGAAAATCAAGCCGTCCGAGGAATAGCGGCGAGATCGGCCGTTCTCCGTTGCCAAAGCAGTTGCGATCCTTATGCTGGTCAACCAGACAGAGATCCGGCGGTAGTCGCTCCGAGGGAACGGCGACGTCACCTGGGGAACCCGCCCGGAGCACGGAAAAAAGCTGCCGCAAACAGTGCGGCCGGCACAATGGGAGAGTGGGAATGGGACTGATCAGCCTTCGGCAATTGCTGGATCATGCGGCCGAAAACGACTATGCGGTACCGGCTTTCAACGTGAACAACCTGGAATATGTTCAGGCGGTGATGCGGGCGGCGGACAAGACCGACAGCCCCGTCATCCTTCAGGCCAGCCGCGGTGCGCGAGCCTATGCCGGCGACGGCTTTCTGCGCCACCTGATCCTCGGTGCGGCCGAGGAATATCCGCACATCCCGATCTGCCTTCATCTCGATCACGGCGACCAGCCCTCCACCTGTATCTCCGCCATCACCAACGGTTTCACCTCCGTCATGATGGACGGCTCGCTGCTGGCCGACGGCAAGACGGTGGCCAGCTATGAATACAACGTCGCGGTCACGTCAGAAGTCGTGAAGATCGCGCATGCGGCCGGCGTTTCGGTCGAAGGCGAGCTTGGTTGTCTCGGCAATCTGGAGACGGGCGCCGGCGACAAGGAAGACGGCCACGGCTTCGAGGGCAAGCTGACGCGCGAAGAACTTCTGACCGACCCGGAACAGGCGCTCGACTTCGTCAGCAAGACCGGCGTCGATGCGCTGGCCGTCGCCATCGGCACCAGCCATGGCGCCTACAAGTTCACCCGCGCGCCGGATGGCGACATCCTGTCGATCGAGACGATCGAGAGGATCCACAAGGCCCTGCCCAACACCCACCTCGTCATGCACGGTTCCTCCACGGTGCCGCAGGACCTGCAGGACCTCTTCACCGCCTATGGCGGCGAGATGACCCAGACCTGGGGCGTGCCCGTTTCGGAAATCCAGCGCGGCATTCCCTTCGGCGTGCGCAAGGTCAATATCGACACCGACCTGCGTCTGGCGATGACCGGGACGATCCGCAAGTGCTTCAAGGAGAAGCCCGAGAATTTCGACCCGCGCAGCTACCTGAAGCCCGCAACGGCCTTGATGACCGAGGTTTGCCTGGAGCGTTTCGAAGCCTTCCGCACCGCCGGCAAGGCATCGTCGATCCGTATCCGGCGCATGGCCGATATGGCGGCCTCCTACGCGAAGACGGCCTGATCCACGTGCCGGACACCGATCGCAAAACCGGGGGGCCCTCCGCCCCCCGCACCGCTTCGCCGGCGGCACCCGCCGATCACCTGCCCGCACCCGTCGTGGTCATGGGCGTCAGCGGCTGTGGCAAAAGCTCCGTCGGCGAGGCCATCGCCGAGGCATTCTCGACCGATTTCATCGAGGGCGACGCCCTGCACCCGCCGGAAAACATCGCCAAGATGTCGGCCGGCACGCCGCTGACCGACGAGGACCGCTGGCCGTGGCTCGACGCCGTCGGCAAGGCCCTGCAGAAGGGATCCGCGGACGGCCATGCTGTCGTGGTTTCCTGCTCCGCCCTGAAGAAGGCCTACCGCGACCACCTGCGCAAGGCGGCAGGCGGCAGGCTCGCCTTCGTCTTCCTCACGGGCGCAAGGGCTGTGCTCGAATCCCGCATGGGACACCGCACCGGCCATTTCATGCCCACCTCCCTGCTCGACAGCCAGTTCAGGACGCTGGAGCCGCCGACGGGCGAAGACCTCGTCGTCACCATCGATATCGATCGCCCGCTCGACGCCGTCATTGCCGCTGCGCTGGAAGGCCTCGCCGATCTGCCGACTGCGTAAGAGCCTCCCACGGGATCTCCCGGTCCTGGCACCCGATCTGCGCCATTTTCGACGCAAACCGCTCCTGCCGGCAGCAAAGCGCATGCACCCCGTGACACCGACGGCGAAAGCGCTTTAAGGACGTTCGATCGGATGGCATCCGTGATTCTCCGACGCGCGCGGGAGCGAGGAACGCGACCGATGGCGATCTGAACGGGAAGCGCGGGCGATGTCATGACCGCGTCACATGAGAATGACACGCGTGCCGCACATGACGGCGAAGAGCCATATCCGCTTCGACACGCGTCTCCGATGCTCGCGCGAAGCGGAACTGCAACGACCGCCAGGGCCTTGCCGAACGCGCAGGGCCCGAAGCCGGCCAGGATCGAGGATGCGATGCGCTACGCCCTTTACTTCACCCCACCGAAAGACGATGCCCTGACGCTGGCCGCTGCGGCCTGGCTGTCGCGCGACGCCTTTCTCGATGGCCGGGTGCCGACGCCCGAGGTGCCCGGTTTCACGACGGAGGAGCTCGGCACGCTGACGGCGGAGCCGCGGCGCTACGGCTTCCACGCCACGCTGAAGGCACCCTTTGCGCTTGCGCCCGGCCGCACGGAAGCCGAGCTGCTGGCGGCGCTTGACGAGTTCTCCGCCGAATGCGCGCCTTTCGAAATCCCGTCGCTGACGCTCGGGCAGCTCGGCCCTTTCTTCGCCCTCGTTCCCGGTGCCCCCTGCGAGGCGCTTTCGAGCTTTGCCGCGGAGACCGTGCGCCGGTTCGAGCCCTTTCGTGCGGCCCTGTCGGCGGAAGACATCGCGCGCCGGAAGCCCGAGACGCTGCCGCCTGCGCAGCGGGAGAATCTTGAAAACTGGGGCTACCCGTATGTTTTCGACGAATTCCGCTTTCACATGACGCTGACGGATGCCGTTTCGCAGGAGCGGCGGCCGGCCGTGCGGGCGGCGCTCGAAGAGGCCTTTGCCGGCTTCCTCGGAAAGCCGTTGTCCGTGACCGCACTCGCGCTCTTCGTCGAGCCGAAGCGCGGCAGCCCCTTTACCGTCCACTCGCTGATGCCGCTGGGCGATGCCGCGATCGAAGGAGACAGATGAATGGCCGTCGAGCAGATCTTCACCAATGCCAGCATCGTCCTGCCGGATGAAATCGTAAAAGGCTCCGTGCTCGTTCGCGACGGGCGGATCGCCGATATCTCGACCGGCTCGCTTCACAGCGGCGAGGATTTCGAGGGCGACTATCTCATTCCCGGCCTCGTCGAGCTGCACACCGATCACCTGGAAACGCATTATGCCCCCCGCCCCGGCCTGCGCTGGATGAAGATCGCGGCGATCCAGGCCCATGATGCCCAGATCGTCACCTCCGGCATCACCACGGTCTTCGATTGTCTGCGCATGGGCTCGGCGGAAGGCGACGACGGCTTTGCCACCGGCGAGATGCGCGCCATGGCCGATGCGCTGGCCGAGGCGGAGCGGGAAAATCGCCTGCGCGCCGACCACCGTATCCACCTGCGCTGCGAGGTCTCGACCGACAACGTGCTCGACCAGTTCGACGCCTTCCGCGACGATGCGAAGGTGGGCCTCGTCTCGCTCATGGATCACGCGCCCGGCCAGCGCCAGTTCCAGACGATGGATCAGTACATCCTTTATTACAAGATCAAGCGCGGCCTCTCGGACGAGGCCTTCGCGCTCTATGTCGAGAAGCAGCTGGCGCTGTCGGAGCGCAACTCGGCCCGCCATCGCATCGCGCTCGCCGATATCTGCGCTGCCCGCGGCATCCCGATCGCCAGCCATGACGATGCGACCGCGGCCCATGTCGAGGAATCGATCGATCTCGGCGTCAAGCTGGCGGAATTCCCGACCAGCCTGGAGGCCGCCGATCTCTCCCACAGGGCCGGCCTCAGCGTTCTGATGGGAGCGCCGAACGTCGTGCGCGGCGGCTCGCACTCCGGCAATATCGCCGCCCGCGATCTCGCCGAGCGCGGCGTTCTCGACGTGCTCTCGTCCGACTACGTGCCCTTCAGCCTCATCCACGCGCCCTTCCTGCTCGCCGACGCCATCGATGGCTTCGGCCTGGAAAAAGCGATCGCGCTCGTCAGCGACAATCCGGCCCGCACGGTCGGTCTCGAGGATCGGGGACGGATCGCGGTCGGCCGCCGTGCCGACCTCGTGCGCGTCGAGCGGCCGAGCGGCGTGCCGATCGTCCGCTCCGTCTGGCGCAACGGGCGGCGTGTCGCATGACCCCGGATCACCCGACGGGCGGCACCGGCGCCATGATCGTCGTCGTCGGCCCGAGCGGCGCCGGCAAGGATAGCGTTATCCACTACGCCATGACACGGCTGAAGGCCCGATCGGCCGAGGTCGAGCTCGTCCGCCGCGTGATCACGCGCGCGCAGGATGCCGGTGGCGAGGATCACGAAGCGATCTCGCCGGAGGATTTTCGCGCCCGTGCCGAAAAGGGTGCCTTCGCCGTTCACTGGGAGGCCCACGGCCTTTGCTATGGCATCCCGGTGGCGTGCCACGCGAGGCTCGCGGAAAGGCGCACGCTGGTCGCCAATGGCAGCCGCGCCGTGCTCGACGGTTTCCGGAATGCGTTTCCGCGCGTGGCGGTCGTCAATATCGTGGCGTCGCCCGAGGTCATCGCGGCCCGGCTGATCGCGCGCGCCCGGGAAAGCGAAGCCGACATCCGTCAGAGGCTTGCCCGCCAGGTGCCGGACATCGATGGCGATCCACATTTGACCACCATCGACAATAGCGGCCCGCTGGAAGAGGCCGGCGAACGCTTCGCAGCCTTCGTGCTGTCGCTGGCAAGAGCCGAAGCCAGTTAACAGACGAATGAGGGCGGCCGATGCGCCCTCATTCCTGGTGGTCCTATTCGATGTCGAACGACACGCCCTGCGCCAGCGGCAGCGCCTTGGAATAGTTCACCGTGTTCGTCGCCCGGCGCATATAGGCTTTCCAGGCATCCGAGCCGGATTCGCGACCGCCGCCGGTTTCCTTCTCGCCACCGAACGCACCGCCGATCTCCGCACCGGACGTGCCGATATTGACGTTGGCGATGCCGCAATCCGAACCGTCAGCCGACAGGAACCGCTCGGATTCCTGCAGGTCGCGGGTGAAGATCGACGAGGAGAGGCCGGCGGCCACGGCGTTGTGGGCGGCGATCGCCGCGTCGAAGTCGCTGTACTTCATGACGTAGAGGATCGGCGCGAAGGTTTCCTCCAGCACCGGCCCTGCCTGCTCCGGCATTTCGACCAGCGCCGGCTTGACGTAATAGGCCTCGGCATGGCCGAGATCGACACGCTCGCCACCCGTCACACGGCCACCATGCGCCTTGGCCTCCTCGAGTGCTTTTTGCATGCCCTCATAGGCCGGGCGATCGACCAGCGGGCCGACGAGGGCCGTGCTTTCGAGCGGATTGCCGACGGAGACACTGCCATAGGCCTTCTTCAGCCGCGGCAGCAGCGCATCATACACGCTGTCATGCACGAACAGGCGGCGCAACGTGGTGCAGCGCTGGCCGGCGGTGCCCATGGCGCCGAAGGCGATGGCGCGCAGCGCCATGTCGAGATCCGCCGACGGGCAGACGATGCCGCCATTGTTGCCGCCAAGCTCCAGAATGCCGCGCGCGAAGCGCTTGGCAAGCCGCGGTCCGACATCGCGGCCCATGCGGGTGGAGCCCGTAGCGGAAACGAGCGGCACTTTGGGATGATCGACCAGGACCTCGCCGATCCCCCGATCGCCGATCAGCACGGACGACAGACCGGACGGTGCGTCCTCGCCGAAGCGCTTGATGGCCTTTTCGAGAACGGCCTGGCAGGCAAGCGCCGTCAGCGGCGTCTTTTCCGAAGGCTTCCAGACCACGGCATTGCCGCAGACGAAGGCAAGTGCCGCGTTCCAGGCCCAGACGGCGACCGGGAAGTTGAAGGCCGAGATGACGCCGATGACGCCGAGCGGATGCCAGGTTTCCATCATCCGGTGGCCGGGACGCTCGGTCGCTATGGTCAGGCCGTAGAGCTGGCGGGAGAGGCCGACGGCGAAATCGCAGATGTCGATCATCTCCTGCACTTCGCCGAGACCCTCCGACGGGATCTTGCCGGCTTCCAGCGAAACGAGACGGCCGAGATCGGCCTTGTGCGCCCGCAGCTCCTCGCCGAGCAGGCGGACCAGTTCGCCACGACGTGGCGCCGGGATCAGGCGCCAGGCCTTGAACGCCTCGTGCGCGGCCTCGATGCGGGCGGCGGTCTCGTCGGCCGAGATGGTCTTGAGGCGGGCGATCTCCTGGCCGGTCACCGGCGAGAAGGACGCCATGTCGCCGCCGGTGTGAAGGGCGGGATCGACGCCGAGAAGGCCGAGCAGACGGCCCGTCTCCGCGACGACGTCGAGCGACTTATGGGCGATGTTCATGCATTCAACTCCTGAAAGGGGATCAGCCGAAGCGGACGGTGCCGAGACCGCCGGGCGAGGTGAGGGTGAGAAGGCCGCAGGCCATGTCCTTGATCGTCTGCGGCGTATAGAGATCGTAATACTGCTGGTTCTTGCGGCCGATGGCATGTTCGGCGCTGAAGCTGCCGGCAAAATCCTCGACGACAACGGCATAGACCCAGTCGCGCAGCGCCGTTTCCAGCGAACCGTCGGCAAGCCCGTCCGCGTCGCGCGGGAAGACGATGTTGAGATGGACGCCGCCATCGCCGACATGGCCGAAATCGCAGATCCGGCCCTGCGGGAAGCGCTCCGGCATGTCGCGCTTCATCCGCTCGCAGAACGCCATGATATCGCCGCGCCGGAAGGCGACGTCGAAGGCGATGAGGCGGCCGGACTGCTTGACACCTTCCGACAGAGCGTGCCGCAACGCCCACATCTCGTGCGCCGGACCGATGAAGGCATCGGCCAGCGGCGCCGCCTCGGTCTCGAAGATCTCGGCCAGCACGGATTCGAGCATGTCGCCGAGCGGCTCCTCGCTCTCGCGCGCCTGCCACGTCCGGCTGACCTCGGCGAGGATCACATAGTCCGGGATCTCGCCGTTCTGGAACGGGTTGCGAAGCGACGGCACATGGTCGAGCGCCGCGGCGATGGCATTGCGGGACATGCCCTCGAAGGCCGACAGCGTCGTGCCGAGCCGCTCTTCCATCAGCCGCAGCAGCGGCATCACGGCCTCGGGCCCCGCCGGCACCAGATAGGCCGTTGCGGTCTGCAGCGGCAGGCGCTCCAGATTGAGCACGCAGCGGGTGACGACGCCGAACGTGCCGGAGGTGCCGATGAAGAGCTGCTTCCAGTCCACGCCGGTATTGTTCTTGCGCAGCGCCTGTCCGAATTCGAGGATCGTGCCCTCGTCGTCGGCCAGAACGACCGTCAGCCCCAGCACGTTGCGCCTGACATCGCCATATTTCAGAAAGCGGGAGCCGCCGGTATTGGTGGCGATCATGCCACCCAGGCGCGGATCGGCCCCGAGGTCGATCGGAAAGAACAGGCCGGACGCCTCCAGCCGCCGGTTGACGTCCGACAGCAAGAGGCCCGCTTCGGCCTCGAGCGAGCGGTTGTCTTCGTCTAGCGCGAAATGCCCGGTCATCCGGTCGAGGCTGAGCACAATCTGCCCGCCCGCCGCGTCCGGCGTGGAGCCGGAGACGAGGCCGGTATTGCCCGACTGCGGCACGACGGCGAGGCCGTGGCGCACGCAATAGGAGAGGACGGCGGACACCTCCTGCGTGGTCTGCGGCCGCACGACGGCAAGCGCCCGGCCCGCATCGTAGCGCGCGCCGGTCTCGTAGGCCGCCATGTCGCCGGCTTGAGATACGAAGCCGCGTTCGCCCACCAGCGCCGTCAGCGCCTGCGCGTGCTCCTGCCCGATGACGACGCGAGGGGTCACTCGGCCGCCTCGGCACGCACCGTCGCCTGCCCCGATGTGCCGGACAGGCAGGCCGCGATCGACGCCGCTTCGATTGCGGCATAATGGTCGAATTCGTTGAGAACCGCCTGCCCGAGATCGGCCTCGAACTGCTGCTGGCTGGGGCTCGCGGAGAAATCCTGCGCGGCGGCATCGCCGAGGTTCGACTGGAAGATGCCGGCCGCGCTCACGGGCAGGAAATCCTCGTAGACGACCGGGTCGAACCGCACGCGCCCGTCACGCAGCATCGTCTCGATGTCGCCTGCGGTCGCAGCACCGCGGCCCGCCTCCGTCAGGCTGTAAGTGAAATAGCCGAGCCCCTGCGCGCGAATACCGTCCCAGCTGTCCGGAAAGTCCCGGAACGCATCCGCCAGCGCCTGCTCGTAGGCCACGGCATTGGAACCGTCGGCGGCGGGTCGCACCTGTTTGCGCGACCGGTCGAGCAGGGCATCGTAAAGCGCCCGGCCCTTCGGGGTCAGGGCAATGCCGCGCTGCTCGATCTCGCCGAAGCGGGCGGTATGCGACCCCGCCACCCAGGCGCCGGTCTCGTCCTTGAAGGACACCGGCTCGTCCAGCGCCTTGAACGAGGTCTGGCGAAGCAGGATCGGGCAGGCCCGCGTCGGCGGACCTTCGATGACGGCCTTGGGTGCAATGCCCTTTTCCGGCATGCGCGCCTGCACCGCATCGATGTCGAGCGTGCGCGGCGTCAGATGGTTGATGTGCGGCCCCTTGAAGGAAACGACGTCGGCGATCAGGCGATGGGCGTCGTGCAGCCGCTTGTAGAGGCCGGCATCGACGATCGCCTTGTCATGCCAGCGGAACGTCTCCAGCACCGCCTCGACGAAGGCGGCGGCGTCTTTGGCATCAAGCCCGCCCTCGGCCTCGGCCTTTTCCGTCAGCGTAACGGCGGCAGGGGTGAAGATCGCACGCGTCTCCAGCACGCGCTCGGCCTCCGCCCGCAGGTCCGCATCGTCGATCAGGTCGAGACGCAGCAGCGAGGTGAAGACGCGGAAGGGATTGCGGCTGAGGGCGCTGGCACCGACCGGACGGAACGCCGTGGAATGGACCGGCACGCCCGCCGTGCTGAGGTCGTAATAGCCGACCGGAAACATGCCCATGACCGCAAAGACGCGGCGCATCATCGACAATTCCGCAGGCGTGCCGAGCCGGATGGCGCCGTGCCGCTCCTGCGAAATCCGGTCCAGCGCATCGGTTTCGGCAAGCCGCTCGGCAAGATCGGGCGCGGCTGCGAGCACCTGCGCGTTCACCTCGGCCACGAGATCCATCAGCGTGCCATAGGCCGGCACTTCCGCCCGGTACATGGCCGACATGGCGGCGGAAAAGGCGGAGCGGATATCGTCATTCTGAACGAAGGTCGTCTCGGTCATGGCAGCTTGCCTCGCGATATGGCGTCACGATAGGATGTGTCGCGCTGATCATTCTGGTTTCGTATGATACTACCCCGAAATGCGCTTTGATTGCGACTGTTTTGACTATGATCATGCGGGGGTGGAATGAAGTTGAGCCGAAGACTGGTGCCCGACATTGCCACGCTGCAGGCGTTCGAATGCGCCGCACGCCATGGCAGCTTCACGCAGGCCGCAGCCGAACTGAGCCTGACCCAGAGCGCCGTCAGCCGGCAGATCAAGGACCTCGAGGGCCAGCTCGGCGTGCTCCTCTTCGAGCGCATCCGCCAGCGCGTCATCCTGTCGGATGCGGGGCAGAAGTTTCTGCCCGAGGTGCGCCGCCTGCTGCGCCAGTCGGAGGAGCTGATGGTGCGGGCCATGGGCGCGGCCCGCTCTGACAATGCGCTGTCGATCGCGACGCTGCCGACCTTCGGCAGCCGGTGGCTAACGCCGCGCCTGTCGGATTTTCTCCGCCTTCACCCCGACACGATCCTCAACATCGCCGCGCGGTCCCAGCCGTTCGATTTCGGCGAGGAGAACTTCGATCTCGCCATTCACTATGGTCAGCCGGTCTGGGCCCATGCGACCTGCGACTATCTCTGCAGCGAGGTCATCGTGCCCGTGGCCAGCGCAGCCCTCCTGGCCCGCCACGCGGCCCCCGAACCGGCCAAGCTCGCCGGCGCGCCGCTGCTGCATCTCGCGACCCGGCCGAAAATGTGGGCGGAATGGTTCGAGGCAAATGGCACGGCGGCCGACAGCGCCTATCGCGGCAGCCGGTTCGACCAGTTCGCCATGGTGATCGAAGCGGCGATCGCCGGCCTCGGCTTTGCCCTTCTGCCGCGCTATCTCATCGAGCACGAGCTTGAAATAGGCCGCCTGGTCGTGGTGTTCGACCGGCCGATGAAGACCGAGAACAGTTATTACCTCGTCGTTCCCGAGGGCAAAATGGAGAACCGGGCAGGCCTTGCTTTCCGCGACTGGATCATGGGCCAGGTGACATGAGACAGCCCGAGGCGACGCTCACGGAACAAAAGCGCGCAAGCTGCGTTTTCGCGCAGAGAGAACTGCCATGCTTTCGCTTTAAGCCCGGGAGGTGGCGGCCATCGAATGTCATCCGAAAACAGCTGTGACGACGCCCCGCCTTCCCCTGCTGCCCACCCTGTGTCCGGCCGGGCCGAAGCTGCGCTTTGCCTTGCAAGCGCACCGGCATCCCGCTAGAAAAAAAGCCTGTATTTCAGATGCCTCACATCCGATCGGCGATCACGCGTCGGCCGCCGTCACGGTGCCTTCCGAAGGCGGTTCACTGCAAACGATGCCGGCGCCGTGAAAGCGCCCGATTGAGAGGCCACGCCTCACGCCGACCGACTGCGCCCCGTGCAGTCGCCTTCTCTTAACTCAACGGTTGGATCCAGAAACCGCTCCATGGCCCTGCAAGACACACACACGACCTCGCCGCGCGAAGCCCAGCCCGCCCTTCTCGACACCAACGACTCGATCCGTTCGACCTATTTCACGAACGAGGAACTTCGGGCCGCAGGTGCGGCACTGGCACGAGACGGCGCGACGACCCTGCCGAGCTTCTTCCCGTTCGAGTTTCACCAGCGTCACCGCGAGAACGAAGGCGAGATCTTCCGGGTCTACAAGATCACGGCCGCCGACGTGGAAGCCGGCGCCACCATTACGCCGGCGGCGGAATGGCTGCTCGACAACCACTATGTCGTGGAAGAGGCGATCCAGGAGGTCCGACGCGACTTCCCCCGCAGGTTCTATCGCCAGCTGCCCACCATTCCCGTTGCCGGCACGTCCATTCCGCGCACCATGGCGCTGGCCTGGCTCTACACCGCCCACACCCATTCCACCGTCTCGCGCGAAAGCCTGACCGCCATGGTCGAGGGCTTCCATGAGCATGCCACCTTCAAGATCGGCGAGCTCTGGGCCCTCCCCTCCATCCTGCGCTTCATCCTGATCGAAAATCTGCGCCGCATCGCCATCCGCGTCGAGCGCTCGCGCGCCATGCGCCACAAGGCCAACGATGTGGCCGACCAGATCGTCCGCCTGAGCGATCCGGAAAAGTCCGCGACGCTCCTGAAGGATTACGAAAGCCTCACGGCCGACAATTCCTTCGTAGCACAGCTTCTCTACCGCCTGCGCGACGGCTCCCAGAGCGGCCGTGTCGTCATCGGCTGGCTCGAGGAACAGCTGGAGAAGCGCGGCAGCGACGTCGAGGAGGCACTGGTCGCCGAGCAGAACCGCCTGTCGTCCGGCAATGCGACGATGAGCAACATCATCCGCTCGCTGCGCGAAATCGACGACAATGACTGGGCCGTCTGGTTCGAAAGCGTCAGCAAGCTCGATGCCGAGCTGCGCGAGCACTCCGATTACACGGCGCTCGATTTCGGCTCCCGCAACAAGTACCGCACGACGATCGAACGCCTGGCCAAACGCTCGGGCCTCACCGAGCTGGAGGTCACCCAACGCGCCATCGCCATGGCGGCCGAAGGGCAGAACATCGTGCCGATCCGCCCGGCGGCAGACGACACTGTGCCGGAAACCGGTATCGAAACAGGTGCCGAGACCGAGAACGGCGATATCCCGACGCCGGCCAACAATGTCGGCGACTTTCTGGTCGGCAACCGGACGGAAGCCTTCGAGGAGGCGATCGGCTACCGCCCGACGCCCGTCCAGTCGGTGGTGCGCACGGCGCGCCGCATGGGCTGGCTCGCCATCGCTCTGCCCAACATCATCCTCACGATCCTCGCGATCGTGCTCGTCTACGATTTCATCAGCCCGATGGACATGCCGACGGGCGCCAAGCTGATCATCCTGCTTCTCTTCGCCCTGCCGGCTTCCGAAGGTGCCGCCGGCCTGTTCAACACGGTCGTGACCTTCTTCCTCACCCCGTCGCGGCTCGTCGGATACGAGTTCCTCTCCGGCGTTCCCGAGGACGCGCGCACGCTGGTTGTCGTTCCCTGCCTGATCTCCAAGCGCGATCACGTGGACGAACTCGTTCGCAATATCGAGGTCCACTACCTCGCAAACCCGAAGGGCGAGATCTACTTCGCGCTGGTCAGCGACTGGGCCGACAGCCAGACCGAGGAAACCGCCGCAGACCTCGACGTCCTCGACTATGCCAAGGGCGAGATCGCGACGCTGTCGAAGCGTTACGCCCATGACGGACGCACCCGCTTCTACCTGCTGCACCGCCGCCGCCTCTACAACGAGGGCGAGGGCGCCTGGATGGGCTGGGAGCGCAAGCGCGGCAAGCTGCACGAGCTGAACCTGCTTCTGCGCGGCGACCGCGACACGACCTTCATCTCTGGCGCCGACAAGGTGCCCGAGAACGTCCAGTACGTCATGACGCTCGACAGCGACACGCGCCTGATGCGCGATGCGGTCACCAAGCTCGTCGGCAAGATGTACCACCCCATCAACCGCCCCGTGATCGACGCCAAGAATCAGAAGATCCTGTCGGGCTATTCGATCCTGCAGCCGCGCGTGACCCCGTCGCTGACGACCGGCAGCGAAGCCTCGTCCTTCCAGCGCATCTTCTCGGCCAATCGCGGAATCGACCCCTATGTCTTCACCGTCTCCGACGTCTATCAGGACATCGTTTCGGAAGGCACCTTCACCGGCAAGGGCCTCTATCATGTCGACGCCTTCGAAGCGGCGATCAAGGGCCGCATCGACGAGAACGCCGTTCTCAGCCATGACCTTCTCGAAGGATCGTTCGCGCGCTGCGCACTGGTGACCGACGTCGAACTCGTCGAGGACTTCCCGATCCGCTACGAGGTCGAGACCTCGCGTCAGCATCGCTGGGCGCGTGGCGACTGGCAGCTCCTGCCCTACATCTTCAATCCGTCCAACGGCCTCTCCATGCTCGGTCGCTGGAAGATGTACGACAATCTGCGCCGCTCGCTCATTCCCGTCGCCTGGCTGATCGCCTCCGTGCTCGGCTGGTACTACATGGAGCCGACGCAGGCGCTGATCTGGCAGGTCGTGCTGATATTCTCGCTCTTCGTCGCCCCCACCCTCTCGCTCATCTCCGGCCTGATGCCGCGCCGCAACGACATCGTCGCCCGCGCGCATTTCCACGCTGTCCTCTCCGAAATCAGCGCCGCGAACGCACAGGTCGCCCTGCGCATCGTCTTCATCGCCCATTCCGCCGGCATGATGGTGGATGCGATCGCGCGCGCCGTCTACCGCACGTTCGTCAGCGGCAAGCTGATGCTGGAATGGCGCACGGCCGCCCAGGTCCAGAGCAGCGCCACCGGCTCTGTGCTCGACTACTACCGCACCATGTGGATCGCCCCGGTGATCGCCGTGGTGTCGCTCGGACTGGCCGCCGTCTCGGCCACCGGCCTGCCCTTCATCGGCATTCCCTTTGCCGTGCTCTGGGCGCTCTCCCCGGCCATCGCCTGGCTCGTTAGCCAGTCGGCCGAGACCGAAGACCAGCTCGACGTTTCCGACGAGGTGAAGGCCGAGTTCCGCAAGATCGCGCGCCGGACCTGGCGCTTCTACGAGGATTTCGTCACCGCCGAGCAGCACTTCCTGCCGCCGGACAATTTCCAGGAGATCCCGCATCCGATCCTCGCGGAGCGGACGTCGCCGACCAATATCGGCGTCTACCTGCTCTCCGTCATGTCGGCCCGCGACTTCGGCTGGATCGGTTTCGAGGAAACCATCCGCCGTCTCGAGGAAACCGTCGCGACTGTCGACGCCCTGCCGAAATATCGTGGCCACCTGTTCAACTGGTATACGACCAACCGCCTGGAAACGATGGAGCCGAAATACATCTCGGCCGTCGACAGCGGGAACCTTGCCGGCCACCTCATCGCCGTCTCCTCCATGTGCCGCGAATGGGCCGAAGCCCCGTCCGCGCACGTGCAGGGCAGCCTCGACGGCATCGGTGACGTGGTGTCGATCCTTGCTGAAATGCTGGCGGCCCTGCCCGACGACCGCAAGACCGTTCGTCCGCTGCGCCGCCGCATCGAGGAACGCCTGATCGGCTTCCAGAGCGCGCTGCAGGCGGTCAAGCGCGAGCATGAATTCGCCTCGATCCGTGTCATCAACCTCTCGGTCCTCGCCCGCGACATCCAGAAGCTGTCGCTGAACCTCGACCATGAGGTGAAAAGCGGTGCCAGCGGCGAAGTCGTCAAGTGGGCGGGCCTTCTGGTCCAGACCTGCGAGGCGCACATCGCCGACAGCGTCTTCGATCTCGGCGCCATCGACGCGCTGCGCCAGCGCCTCATCGTGCTGCGCGACCGCAGCCGCGACATCGCCTTCTCGATGGACTTCACGTTCCTCTTCCGCAAGGAACGCCGCCTGCTCTCGATCGGCTATCGCGTCAACAGCGGCGAACTCGACGAAGCCTGCTACGACCTTCTCGCCTCGGAGTGCCGCCTGACCAGCCTGTTTGCGATCGCCAAGGGCGACCTGCCGACGGAGCACTGGTACAAGCTTGGCCGTCCGGTCGTGCCGATCGGCGCGCGCGGCGCGCTGGTTTCCTGGTCGGGCTCGATGTTCGAATATCTGATGCCGCCGCTCGTCATGCAGGAACGTCAGGGCGGTATTCTCAACCAGACGAACAATCTGATCGTGCGCGAGCAGATGAACCACGGTCGTCGCCTCGGCACGCCGTGGGGCATCTCGGAAGCCGCCTTCAACGCGCGCGACCATGAACTGACCTACCAGTACACCAACTTCGGCGTGCCCTCGCTGGGCCTGAAGCGCGGTCTCGGCCAGAATGCCGTCATCGCACCCTATGCCTCGATTCTGGCGAGCATGTACGATCCGAAGGCGGCGCTTTCCAACCTCGACCGCCTGCGCGGCTTCGGCGCGCTCGGCATATACGGCTTCTACGACTCGGTCGACTTCACGCCGACCCGCGTTCCCGAAGGCAAGACCTGCGCGGTCGTGCGCAACTACTATGCGCACCACCATGGCATGTCGATTGCCGCCGTCGCCAACGTGGTCTTCAATGGCCGCCTGCGCGAGTGGTTCCACGCCGATCCGGTCATCGAGGCCGCCGAACTCCTGCTGCAGGAAAAGGCGCCGCGCGATATCCCGATCATGAACGCCAAGCGCGAGCCGGAAGCGCTCGGCAAGGGCCAGGAAGACCTGCTGCGCCCCGAGGTCCGCGTCGTGAAGAACCCGCTCGCCAAGGACCGCGAGACCGTGTTCCTCTCGAACGGTCATTACGCGATCATGCTGACCGCCGTCGGCTCGGGCTATTCCCGCTGGAACGGCCAGACCGTCGTGCGCTGGAAGCCGGATCCGGTCGAGGACCGCACCGGCACCTTCATCTTCCTGCGCGACACCGAGACCGGCGACTGGTGGTCGGCCACCGCCGAGCCGCGCCGTGCGGAAGGCGAGCGGGCAACGACCCGCTTCGGCGACGACAAGGCCGAGTTCATCAAGATCGTCGGCGACCTCACCAGCGAGGTCGAGGTCATCGTCGCGACGGAGCACGATGCCGAAGGCCGGCGCGTGACGCTCGTCAACACCGGCTCGGAGGACCGCTTCATCGAAGTGACCTCTTATGCCGAACCGGTGCTGACGACGGACGACACGGACAACGCCCATCCGCTCTTTGCCAAGATGTTCGTAAAGACGGAAATCGATGCCAAGGGCGACCTCATCCGCGTGACGCGCAACAAGCGCGCGCCGGGCGAGCCCGACATGCAGGTCGCGCATCTGATCGTCGACAATGCCGGCACAGACCGTCCGACGGAGGTCGAGACCGATCGCCGCCGCTTCATCGGCGAAGGCCGCACGCTGGCGGAAGCCCGCGCCTTCGACGGCGATGTCAGCCTCTCCGGCACCTCGGGCTTCACGCTCGATCCGGTCATGGCGCTCCGCCGCACCGTGCGCGTGCCGGCCGGCAAGAAGGTGAGCGTCATCTTCTGGACGATCGCCGCACCCAACCGCACGGATATCGACCGCGCCGTCGAGCGCTACCGGCATCCCGACAGCTTCAGCCATGAAATGATCCATGCCTGGACACGGAGCCAGGTGCAGATGCGCCATGTCGGCGTGACCTCGCAGGAGGCCGCAAGCTTCCAGATCCTCGGCCGTTACCTCGTCTATCCCGACATGCAGCTGCGCGCGGACACGGCGACGGTCCGCGCCGGTCTTGGTCCGCAGTCGGCGCTCTGGCCTCTGGCGATTTCCGGCGATTTCCCCATCTTCACCGTCCGCATCAACGACGATGTCGATATGGGCATCGCGCGCGAAGCCCTGCGTGCGCAGGAATACATGCGCGCCCGCGGCGTGACCGCCGATCTGGTCATCATCAACGAGCGTGCCGCCTCCTACGCCCAGGACATGCAGCACGCGATCGACAGCATGTGCGAGAACCTGCGCCTGCGCGGCCAGTCCGATGGTGCCCGCCAGCACGTCTTCGCCGTCCGCCGCGACATCATGGAAGCCGAGACCTGGGCGGCGCTGCTGTCGGCCTCCCGCGCCGTCTTCCATGCCCGCAACGGCAAGATCTCCGACCAGATGGCCCGTGCCGAAGCCCTCTATTCGACGCCGAGCATCAAGAAGGACAAGCCCGCAACCGGCTCCGTGCCGCTGCTGGCCGCCCCAACCGTTACCGATGCCGTGCCCGCGGTCATCTCCGGCGACGGCCTCGACTTCTGGAACGGCTATGGCGGCTTCTCCGCCGACGGCCGCGAATATGTCACGCGTCTGCGCGGTGGCGAGGCGACGCCACATCCGTGGATCAACGTCATCTCCAACGACATCTTCGGCTTCCACGTCTCGGCCGAAGGCTCGGCCTTCACCTGGAGCCGCAATTCGCGCGACTACCAGCTGACGTCCTGGACCAACGATCCGGTCGGCAACCGCCCCGGAGAAGCGATCTTCATCAAGGACATGACCAGCGGCTCGGTCGTGACGCCGTACGGCGCACTGTCGCGCCGCAAGGACGTGACCTTCGAAACGCGTCACGGTCTCGGCGTCTCCACCTTCTCGAGCGTCCAGGACGGTCTGACGGTGGAAGCCACGCAAACCGTGCATCGCACGCTGCCCGTCAAATACACCCGCCTGCGCCTGACGAACGGCGCCGGCGAGGCCCGTCGCCTGCGTCTCTACGGCTATGTCGAATGGGTGCTCGGCAACAACCGCGCCCGCACCGCACCCTTCGTCGTCAGCCATTATGACGAGGTCGCGGGCATGATGGCGGCGACCAACCCCTACAGCATCGACTATGCGGGTCGGACAGCCTACCTCGCCGTCAGCGAGACCCCCGCAAGCTTCACGGCAAGCCGACGGGAATTCCTCGGCCGCACGGGTGGCATTCTGGCGCCGCAGGCCGTGGTCGACGGCGCCGTTCTCACCGGCAGCTCCGATATCGACGGCGATGCCTGCGCGGCACTCTCGCTCGACGTCACCCTGAAGCCGGGCGAGACGCGCGATCTCGTCTTCTACATGGGCGACAGCGACAACCGGGCCCAGGCGCTCGAACATCTGGAAGCCGCCAAGGCCGATACCTTCGATGCGGTCCTTGCAGCCTCGACCGCCTTCTGGGAAGACTTCACCGGCGTGCTGGAAATCGAGACCCCGGACAAGGCGTTCAACAACCTCGTCAACCGCTGGCTTCCCTATCAGAGCCTCGGATGCCGGATTCTCTCCCGCTCGGCTTTCTATCAGGCAAGCGGCGCCTTCGGCTTCCGCGACCAGCTGCAGGATACGCTGGCCTTCATCGTGCACCGCCCGGAGCTGGCGCGGACGCAGATCCTCAACGCGGCCGCCCGCCAGTTTGAGGAAGGCGACGTGCTGCATTGGTGGCTGCCGGGCTCCGGCGCCGGCGTGCGCACGCTGATATCCGACGATGTCGTCTGGCTCGGCCATGCCACGCAGCATTACTGCGAGGTCACCGGCACGACGGACATTCTGGACGAGACCATTCCCTTCATCGAAGGGGCGGCGCTCGCGCCCGGCCAGCACGACAGCTTCTTCCAGCCGAAGGTCTCGGAAACCACCGCAAGCCTCTACGAGCACTGCGCCCGGGCCCTCGACCTCGCTATTCAGCGGACCGGCGAAAACGGCCTGCCGCTGATCCTCGGCGGCGACTGGAACGACGGCATGAACCGTGTCGGCATCGAAGGTCGCGGCACCAGCGTCTGGCTCGGCTGGTTCCTCGCCTCCACCCTGCGCGCCTTCACGGGCATTGCAGAGGCGCGCGGCGACGGTGCCCGCGTCACCGCCTGGACCGCCCATCTCGAGAGCCTCAAGCAGGCGCTGGAGACGGCAGGCTGGGACGGCACGCACTACCGCCGCGGCTATTATGACGACGGCACGCCGCTCGGCTCGGCCACGTCAGACGAATGCCGCATCGACTCGATTGCCCAGTCCTGGAGCGTGCTCTCGGGCGAAGGCGATCCGGCCCGCGCCACGCAGGCCATGGATGCGGTGCTCTCCGAGCTTGCCGATGACGAACACCGCCTGATCCGCCTGTTCACCCCGCCGCTCTCCGGCACCGAGCAGGACCCGGGCTACATCAAGGCCTATCCGCCCGGCGTGCGTGAAAACGGCGGGCAGTACACCCATGCAGCCACCTGGGTCGTGCTGGCGCTCGCCCGCCTGAAGCGCGGCGACGATGCCTGGAAGGCCTTCCAGATGCTGAACCCGGTCACCCACGCGCTGAACCGGGAAGACGCCAATGTCTACCGGGTGGAGCCCTATGTCGTGGCCGCCGACGTCTACGGCCATGGCGACCTGACCGGCCGTGGCGGCTGGACCTGGTACACCGGCTCGGCCGCCTGGCTCTACCGCGTTGCCGTGGAAGGCATCCTCGGCCTGCGCAAGGAGGGCGAACGCCTGATCGTCGATCCCGCCCTTCCGTCGGAATGGCAGGGCTTCAAGGCCCGGCTGACGATCGACGGCAAGGTGCACGAGATCGCCGTGGCCAGAAGCGGCGGCGACGATAATGGTGCGTTTGAAGTTACAGTAGATACGACTGTCACAAAAAACGCGCATGATGGCGTTTTGCTCTAGCCACCAATGGCAGACCGGCCCGGTCGAACCCGGGCCGGTCTGCAACGAAGCCTGAACGATATCGGCGAGGTTGAGGGGCTGGGGCGCCAAGATCCGCATGAGACCCCGAATGCTTCAAGACACGCCTCCGGTGCTGCGCACCGCTCCTCCGGCCCTGCTGCAGCCCTTGCTGCAGCCGGTGTCCGCATCGACACCCGGTGTCGTGCCCTCTCGGACGCCCGTTCCGGGCGAACGTGATACCCGGCTGGATACCTACAGGGCCATCTGCCTGCTGATGATCTTCATCAACCATGTGCCGGGCCAGTATCTCGAATATGTCACGACCAAGAATTTCGGCTTCTCCGATTCGGCGGAAGCCTTCGTGCTGATCTCGGGTCTCTCGGCCGGCCTTGCCTATGGCCGGAAGTTCCTGCCCGGCAACCGGCTGGCGCTCAGCCTGCGCATCTGGCGGCGTGCCTTCACGCTCTACATCGCCCACATCATGTCGAGCATCATCACGCTCGCGATCTTTGCCGGCGGCGCGCTCTACTTCCACCGGCAGGATCTCATTGGCGAGATCAATATCCGTCCGATGGTCGACAATACGGAGCAGGGCGTGGTGGCGATGGTGCTGCTCGGCCACCAGTTCGGCTACAACAACATTCTGTCCATGTATGCGGTGGTATTCCTCATGCTTCCGGGCATGCTGCTGCTGCAGAAGATCGGTCCCACCCTTCTTCTGGGTGTCTCAGCGCTGGTCTGGCTTCTCGCCGGCATCTTCCACATCGTGCCGATCAACTTCCTCGATCATAACTACTGGTTTCTGAACCCCTTTTCGTGGCAATTCCTGTTCGCCATCGGCCTCGTCGCCATGATGCGCAGCCGCACGGGCCTCTCCCTGCCGCGCCACCCGGCCCTCGTCTCGGTCGCGGCGCTCTATGTCGGCGTCTCCTTCGCCTGGGTGCTGTTCTCCTGGTGGTCGATCGATTTCTCCCACGGCCTGCCTGCCGTTCTCACCGGCTTCGACAAGACCTTCCTGTCGCTGACCCGCCTCCTGCACGTCCTCGCGCTCGGTTATCTCCTGGCCGTCACCCCCGTCTTCAACCGGCTGTCACGTCTGCGCCTCGATCACCCCCTGGTCATGATCGGTCGCCACTCTCTGCCGGTCTTCATCTTCGGGACGATCCTCGCGATGATCGGCCAGGTGCTGCTGTTCGTGACGGGCAAGGATCCGCTGATCGGCACGCTGTTCGTGGTGGTCGGCATCGCGCTGCATTTCGCCTATGCGCGTTATCTCGACTGGCTCGGCGGCCTTGCCACGGCTGCACCGCTCAAAACCTGACATGAGAGGTCTTATTCTTGCCGGAACGGCATTTTCCTGCCGGACGACATGCGGTAAGGAACCCGCAATTCGTTCTATCCCCGCACTGCAGATCAAAGCCATGGGAGGCCTTCTTGTCCACGCGCACACTTTTCCTTCTGCCGGGTGACGGCATCGGTCCGGAAGCCATGGCCGAGGTCGTCAAGATCATCGACCACATGAACACGGACGCCGCCGCCGGTTTCGTCACGGACACGGGTCTCGTCGGTGGTTCGGCCTATGACGCCCACGGCGCCGCCATCTCGGATGCCGACATGGCGAAGGCCATGGCCGCCGACGCCGTGCTGTTCGGTGCCGTCGGCGGCCCGAAATGGGACGACGTGCCCTACGACGCGCGCCCGGAAGCCGGCCTTCTGCGCCTGCGCAAGGACATGCAGCTGTTTGCCAACCTGCGCCCCGCAATCTGCTATCCCGCGCTCTCGGCCGCATCCTCGCTGAAGCCGGAACTGGTCGAAGGCCTCGACATCCTCATCGTGCGCGAACTGACGGGCGGCGTCTATTTCGGCGAGCCGAAGGAGATCATCGACCTCGGCAACGGCCAGAAGCGCGGCATCGACACGCAGGTCTACGACACCTACGAGATCGAGCGCATCGCCGGCGTCGCCTTCGAGCTCGCCCGCACCCGGTCCAACCGCGTCTGCTCCATGGAAAAACGCAACGTCATGAAGTCGGGCGTGCTGTGGAATCAGGTCGTCACCGCGACCCACAAGGACAAATATTCCGACGTGCAGCTGGACCATATGCTGGCCGATGCCGGCGGCATGCAGCTGGTGCGCCAGCCAAAGCAGTTCGACGTCATCGTCACCGACAACCTGTTCGGCGACATGCTGTCGGACGTCGCCTCCATGCTCACCGGCTCGCTCGGCATGCTGCCTTCCGCCTCGCTCGGTGCGCCCGACGCGACGACCGGCAAGCGCAAGGCGATGTACGAGCCGGTTCACGGCTCGGCTCCCGACATTGCCGGCCGCGGCATCGCCAACCCGATCGCGATGATCGCGTCGTTCGCCATGTGCCTGCGCTACTCGTTCAACATGATCGCGGAAGCCGACCGTCTGGAAAAGGCGATCGCCAACGTGCTCGACCAGGGCATCCGCACGGGCGACATCATGGCCCCCGGCGCCCGCCAGGTCGGCACCACCGAGATGGGCGACGCCATTCTGGCCGAGTTCAAGGCGCTGGCGGCCTGATATCTGCCGGCAGACACGTCGAATGCCCCGGCTCCCGGCGGAGACCGGGGCATTTTCGTGTCCGGTGGTTGACTTCAGCGAAAGCGAAAACAGTTTTCGCGGGATCGACCAGACGGAAAAGAAGGAACATCATGAACAGGCCGATCTCCTCCTCCGTCTGGCTGCTGCTGAGCGCCATCCTTCTGGTCGCGGCGCTCGTGCCATTCGATCCGCGCCTGTCGCAATCGGCGCAGGCGCTGCCGGAACCCTTCGTCGCCTTCAATGCCCGCATCACGGATTTCGGCACCTTCGCCTGGATGATCTACGGCTCCGCGGCCCTGGTCATCATCGCCTACATCCTCGCGCGCGTCGTCAGCAGCCACGGTCTTGCCGAGAAGGCGAGGGCGGCGCGGCGCCTGTCGCTCTACTTCCTCGTGACCATCGGCACGGCGAGCGCCGTGGTCCACATCCTCAAATTCTTCATCGGCCGAGCCCGGCCCGAGGCCTTTTCCGATCTCGGGGCCTATAGCCTGACGCCGTTTGCCTCCGACTGGCTGTTCCAGAGCTTCCCCTCCGGTCATTCGGCGGCCGTCGGCTCCTTCTTCGGGGCCTTCGCCATGCTGGCCCCGCGCCTGCGTATCCTCTTTGCGCTCGGCGCCCTCACCATCGGCGTCACCCGGGTGGTGGTCGGCGCGCATTATCCGAGCGACGTGGCCGCCGGCCTGCTCGTCGGTCTCTGGAGCGCCCTGATGATCGCCTTCCTCTTTGCCCGGCAGAACTGGGTCTTCCGGCTCGACGAAAAGGGCTGGCCACGACCGAAGACCCAGTTTCCGACCCATGAAAACGTCTGACGAAAAACCCGGCGAGCAAGCCCGCCGGGTTCGTATTTCTTCGGATCGGAATCTCGCTCAATCCATGGCGTGAATATCGCGGTCCTTGGTTTCCGGCAGGAAGAGCAGGCCGATCACCAGCGTGATGCCGGCAAAGATGATCGGATACCAGAGGCCGTAATAGATATCGCCCTTGGCCGCGCTCATCGCGAACGCCATGGCCGGAAGCAGGCCGCCGAACCAGCCATTGCCGATATGATAGGGCAGGGACATGCCCGAATAGCGGATCCGTGTCGGGAACAGTTCGACCAGCAGGGCGGCGATAGGCCCGTAGACCATGGTCACGTAGATGACGAGAACCGTCAGGATGGCGATCGTGCCGATCCAGTTGACCCGTTGCGGATCGGCGACCATCGAATAGGTGCCGCCATTCGCCACCGTATAGACCGGCATGGACGTTACGCCGGCGGCTTCCTCCGCCGTCAGCAGCTTGGCCGCCACCAGCTCGTCGGCCGTCATCGTTGCCGGCGCCGAAGCCCGCACCGTTGCCGGATCGAGCGACAGTTCCGGATTGGCGGCGACGAAACCGTCGAGCTTGCTGTCCGGCACTTTCGCCGCCCCCCGCTGCAGCGGATAGCCCGCATCGTGGAGCGCCATGTTGATGCCCTTCTCGAACGCCGAAGCCTTGGCTTTCGCATCCGCACCGGCTGCCACCGTATCGTAACTCGGCACCGTGGCATCGCCGATCTTGACGGCCGCAGCCTGGCCCGCGGGACCCGGGACGATGTCGTAGGGCACCGAATTGCGGGTGAGAAACGCGGTTGCCACGTCGCAGGACGTCGTGAACTTCGCCGTGCCCGTGGGGTTGAACTGGAAGGTGCAGTCTGCCGGATCGGCGGTCACCGTTGCGCGGACGGTCGCCTGCGCCTCGGCCAGTGCCGGGTTTGCCGTCCAGGTCATGGCCTTGAACAGCGGGAAATAGGTCAGCATGGCCAGCAGTAGCCCGGCCATGATGATGGGCTTGCGGCCGATCTTGTCGGAGAGCAGGCCGAAGATGACGAAGAAGCTCGTGCCGATGAGCAGCGAGATGGCGACCATGATGTTGGCCGACTGACCATCCACCTTGAGGATGTTCTGCAGGAAGAACAGCGCATAGAACTGACCGCAATACCAGACGACGGCCTGTCCCATCGTGGCGCCGAACAGCGCGAGAATGCCGATCTTGGCGTTCTTCCACGTGCCGAAGGCTTCCTTTAGCGGCGCCTTCGAGGTCTTGCCCTCCGCCTTCATCTTCTGGAAGGCCGGCGACTCGTTCATCTTCACGCGGATCCACACGGACACCCCGAGAAGCACGACCGAGACGAGGAACGGAATACGCCAGCCCCAGGCCGCAAAGGCCTCCTTGCCGAGCGCGAACTGCACGCCCAGAATGACCAGAAGCGACAGGAACAGCCCGAGCGTCGCCGTGGTCTGGATCCAGGACGTGAAATAGCCGCGCCGGCCGTGCGGCGCATGTTCGGCCACGTAGGTCGCGGCACCGCCGTATTCGCCGCCGAGCGCCAGGCCCTGCAACATGCGCAGGATGATCAGGATGATCGGCGCGGCGATGCCGATGGTCGCGGCACCCGGCAGGATGCCGACGAGGAAGGTCGAGAGACCCATGATGAGAATGGTGATGAGGAAGGTGTATTTGCGCCCGACGAGATCGCCCAGCCGCCCGAAGACGAGGGCGCCGAACGGCCGCACGAGGAAGCCGGCGGCAAAGGCGAGCAGCGCGAAGATGTTGCGCGTCGTCTCCGGATACTGGCTGAAGAAGGTTGCCCCGATATAGACGGCGAGCGAGCCATAGAGATAGAAATCATACCACTCGAACACGGTGCCGAGCGAGGAGGCGAAGATGACCTTGCGCTCCTCCCCGGTCATCGGTGCGGCCTTCGTCCGGCCCACGGATGTCACATTTGCCATTGCAGTCGTCCTCCCAAAATCCCAGGCGTGCACCCCACCAATCCTCCTCGATCGGTTCACGGGGTACACCGATGGGCAAGAATGCCAGATCGGGGCGGCGTCGGGCAGCGATCCTTTCGGATTATGACTTTCGTCTAAGGACCGGCCTGGCACGACGGCTTTGGTCGCACGAAGAACCTTGACTTTACCGGCAGAATGAATATGAGCAGCAGCGGAAAGGGAAGGGTTCATGCTTCGTCGGATGTCCATCATCGGCTGCGCAAACGGTCTTGCTTCGGCAGGAGCGCCGGAACCCCTGTCCGCACTTTTCACAATCACGGCCAAAACGACGACGAAAACCGTCTGACGTCTCTGGCCCACCGCTCTCTCCCCGGCACGGCCGGGGACGCGAAGCCCGCGCCACAGGCGATCCGGGTTTCTCCCCCAGCTTCCGCGGAGAGAAGAGAAAGAGAGCAAGACAATGGGTTTCAAGATCGCCGTAGCAGGCGCCACCGGCAATGTCGGGCGCGAAATGCTCAATATCCTTTCCGAACGCGGCTTCCCGGCCGATGAGGTCGTCGCGCTGGCCTCGGCCCGTTCGCACGGCACCGAAGTGTCGTTCGGCGACAAGACGCTGAAGGTGAAGAACCTCGAAAACTACGACTTTTCCGACACCGACATTTGCCTCATGTCGGCCGGCGGTGCGGTTTCGCTCAAGTATTCTCCGAAGATCGCCGCGCAGGGTTGCGTCGTCATCGACAACTCCTCGGCATGGCGCTACGACGCCGACGTGCCGCTGATCGTGCCGGAAGTGAACCCCGATGCGATCACCCAGTTCACCAAGCGCAACATCATCGCCAACCCGAATTGCTCCACGGCCCAGCTCGTCGTCGCGCTGAAGCCGCTGCACGATTTCGCCAAGATCAAGCGCGTCGTCGTCTCGACCTACCAGTCCGTTTCGGGCGCCGGCAAGGACGGCATGGACGAGCTCTTCAACCAGACCCGCGCCGTCTTCGTGGCCGATCCGGTCGAGAGCAAGAAGTTCACCAAGCGCATCGCCTTCAACGTCATTCCGCACATCGATAGCTTCATGGAAGACGGATACACGAAGGAAGAATGGAAGGTTCTGGCCGAAACCAAGAAAATGCTCGATCCGAAGATCAAGGTGACCTGCACGGCCGTGCGCGTCCCGGTCTTCATCGGCCATTCGGAATCGGTCAACATCGAGTTCGAGAACGAGATCACCGCCGATCAGGCCCGCGACATTCTGCGCGAGGCGCCCGGTTGCCTGGTCATCGACAAGCACGAAAATGGCGGGTACATGACGCCTTACGAAAGCGCCGGTGAGGACGCCACCTACATTTCACGCATTCGTGAAGATGCGACGGTCGAAAACGGCCTCAACATCTGGGTTGTGTCCGATAACTTACGCAAGGGTGCTGCACTCAATGCGATCCAGATCGCCGAGCTGCTGGTGGCCCGCGGCCTGATCACGGCCAAGAAGCAGGCTGCCTGATCGGCGGCGAAGAGACGAGGGGACCCGCCGCCCGGGACAGGGACGGCGGGTGCCCAAAGTTTGAAGACGGACGCTGACGGACGGATTCACGTGAAACATCAAGGCGCTGCCTCTGCCAGACGGCAAGGTTGTCGGCCATCAGAAGCAGGGCTACGGGGTTTTTTATGCTGAAGAAGACGTTCGCACTGGCAGGTCTTGCACTGGCTGCAGCCGCCGCCCTCGCACCGCAAGCGGCCTTCGCCGCCAGCTGCGGCAACACGTCTGCCGGCTTCGACGCCTGGGTTCAGGACTTCAAGCAGGAAGCCGCCGGCCGCATCAGCCCCGCCGTGCTCGATCGCGCCTTTGCCAATGTGAAGTACAACACGGCCACGATCCGCGCCGATCGCGGCCAGAAGAGCTTCAAGCTCTCGCTCAACGAATTCATGAAAAAGCGCGGCGGTGCGACCATCGTCTCCCGCGGCAAGAAGATGAAGGCGCAGAACGCAGCTCTCTTCGCCTCCATCGAGCAGCGCTACGGCGTGCCGGCTGGCCCGCTGATCGCGATCTGGGGCATGGAAACCGGCTTCGGCAGCTTCATGGGCAAGGAGCACACGCTGTCGGCCGTTTCGACGCTCGCCTATGACTGCCGCCGCTCCGACTACTTCACCGAGCAGCTTTACGCGGCCCTGACGCTCGTCCAGCGCGGTGATCTTTCGACGGATGCCCGCGGTGCGGCCCATGGCGAAATCGGCCAGACGCAGTTCCTCCCGGCAAACGTCGTGAAATACGGCGTCGATGGCGACGGCAACGGCCATGTCGATATGGTTCGCTCGAAGGCCGACGCCCTGGCCTCCACGGCCAACTTCCTGCGCGGCCATGGCTGGCGGGCAGGCGGCGGCTATCAGCCGGGCCAAAGCAACTTCGGCGCCATCCAGGGCTGGAACGCGGCCAGCGTCTACCAGCAGGCGATCGCCCAGATCGCAGCCGACATCGACGGCTGATCTTTCTCGATTTTGACGACAGAGAGCCCCGGCACGAAAGCGTTCCGGGGCTTTTTCACGTCCGCTTTTTGGCCATGACATATGAAAAAGGCTGCGCCGGTCGCCCGTGCAGCCTCTCTGGAAATGATAATCCGGCGCGTATCAGGTCCCGGGCCGGGAAAAATCGCCCGACTTCGGATCCATCACCCACAGCTCACCCGTCGAAATATCGAACCAGGCGCCATGCAGCTGCAGCTTGCCGCGCTGCTCGAGGATCTGGACGCAGGGGAATGTCCGCAGGTTGACGATGGAATTGCGGATCGACACGTGCTCCATCGCGCGCTGGCGCTCCGCCGCCGTCATCATGTCGTTCCCGGCGATCTGTTCGGCCGACGGCTTCAGCATGTTCATCCACTTGCCGATGAAATCGCCGGGCGACAGAGGCTCGGCGCCGCTGTCGAGCACAGCCTTGATGCCGCCGCAGCGGCCATGGCCCATGACGACGATATCCTTGACGCGCAGCGACTGCACCGCGAATTCCAGCGCCGCCGAGGTCGAATGATACTGGCCATCGGGCTCGTAGGGCGGAACCATGTTGGCGACGTTGCGCACCACGAAGAGTTCGCCGGGTCCGCTGTCGAAGATGGTTTCCGGCGCGGCGCGGGAGTCGCAACAGGCGACGATCAGCGTCTTTGGCTGCTGTCCGGTTTCAGCCAGCGTCTTGTAGCGGGCCTGCTGCTCGGTGAACCGGCCGTTCATGAATTTCTGGTAACCGCCCAGCAGGTGCTCGGGAAATTGATACATGTGCCTGTGCCCTCTTTGCTGAACCGTGTTTAAGCGCCGATTGTCCGAAGAGGCAAGAGTGACGCGGTCCGCTCGGTTAATTTACGGCGTGCCAAGCACGACTCCGGGCCGCGAATTTCCGTATCAGCGCTTGCGCGTCTGCGACGGATGCATCAGGTGGCGCATCTGCACCAGCGACATCGGCCCGGTCAGGCAATGCGCGTCCTGCTGCAGCGTCAGCTCGTCGGCACCGCGCCTTGCCGAACGGGCCACCATCTCAAACACGCTGGCGGTGGCAAGCTGCAGCGCCTTCTCCTCGCTCTGCCCCTCCAGGAGCCGCCCCAGAAACAACGCGGCCATCAGGTCGCCCGTCCCGTTCGGCGGATTGTCCACCAGCCGGTGCTCCGCCAGCAGCGCATGATGTCCGGAGAGGTAGAGATTGCCTGTGCTGCCGTTCATCATGGCGATGGCCGACGTTACCAGCATGCGCGAAGGCCCGAGCGCCAGTGCGGCATCCAGAATGGCCGAATTGCTGTCGAGCGCCGCATTCGAGAGCCAGGACAGCTCGAACCGGTTCGGCGTGGCAAGCCCCGCCAAAGGCAGCAGCCTGTCGCGGATGCCCAAGGCGACCGCCTCCGGCACATAGAGATCACCCCGGTCGCCGATCACCGGATCGCAGGCATAAAGGAGATGCGGATTGCGCGCCTTCAGCGTCTCGACGAGGCGCGCCACCGCCTCGACCTGCTGCGCATTGCCGAGATAGCCCGACAGCACGGCGCCAACCTCGCCCACCCAGGGGGACGCCGCAAGCTCGCCCAGCATCGCATCGAACGTATCCGGGTCGATCGCCATCCGCGTCGAGCGGCCATGCCCCGGATGCCAGGGCATGATGACCGTCGGCACGGCCCACACGGTAAAACCCAGCGTCTCCAGCGCGAAGACGGCCGCGCGGTTGCCGACGGAGCCGCGCATGACGTGGCTGGAAATGACGATGACGGTACCGGCGGCGGTCTCGGACATGCAGCAGGTCTTTCTCTCGGGGGCGCTGCCGCCAGATCGCCCGACGGTCACGCTGCTGTCAACTGCACATGGGAAGGGGAGCGTGGAGCATGGTAGCCGAAGGCCGTTCCGATCCGCTCGATCCGGCGTCCTGCCATGCGCGCATCCTGCTTTGGCAGAAAGACGCGAGCTTAGCGGTCGCAATCACGAATTCTTCTGCTAGGTTCAGGGGAAAAACAACGGCTGGAGGACGAGACACCATGGGCACGCGACATCATCCGAAGAAAACCCGACTGATCGGCGAGATCGAGCAGGCAGCAGAACGCCTCGGCCAGCCCTTCCTGTTGCCGGCCATCCTCTTCGGACGCGCGAGCCCCGACGATATCGCCGCCTATGATGCCAGCATGCTCGCCGCCGCCGCCGCGCACGCCTACAAAGAGGTGACCGCCCGCAAGAAGGATACGTCCCGCGTCACCGTCACCGATCTGGAAAGCGTCAAGCCCGGCGGCGCGCCGGTCTCCGTTCTCTGCGTCACCGACCGCAACATGCCCTTTCTCTATGATTCCATCATGGGCGAGGTCACGAGCCGGCATCGCGATCTCTCGCTCGCCGTCCACCCGATCCTGGTCGTGTCCAAGGGCGCCGAGCCCGTCCTGTTCGATCCCGAGGAGGAGAGCGATCCGACCGAGCGCGTCAGCCATATCCAGATTCACCTCGGCCATCTCGTGCCCGAGGAGGCGAAGGCCCTGGTGGGCGCGATCGAGACCGTTCTTGCGCAGGTGCATCAGGCCGTGGGCGACTGGGAGCCGATGAAGGCGCTTCTCGGCGAAGCCATGGGCGAACTGGAAGAGCAGGCGGCCGGCGACCGCGACGCCGACCGCAAGGAGGCGCTCGCCTTCCTCACCTGGCTGCGCGACGACAACTTCACCTTCCTCGGCATGCGCGAGTACAGCTATTCCGGCGACGGGCAGAAGGCCACGCTCGATCGCGGCACCGGGCATGGTCTCGGCATCCTGTCCGATCCGAACGTGCGCGTGCTACGCCAGGGACACGACGCTGTGGTCACCACGCCGGAAATCCTCGCCTTCCTGCAGGGCCCCGATTTCCTGATCGTCACCAAGGCGAACACCAAGGCCGTCGTCCACCGCCGCGCCTATATGGACTACATCGGCATCAAGCGCTTCGATGCCAGGGGCAACGTCATCGGCGAATTGCGCGTCGTCGGCCTCTTCACCTCCACGGCCTATACGCGCTCGGCAGCCGACATTCCGCTGTTGCGGCTGAAGGTGCGCCGTGTCATCGAGCATTTCGGCTTCGATCCGCGCGGCCACTCCGGCAAGATGCTCATCAACACGCTCGAATCCTACCCACGCGACGACCTGTTCCAGATCGACGTCGAAGAACTGCAGGTGTTCTGCGAGCAGATCAACGAGCTTGCCGATCGCCCCCGCGTCCGCGTCCTGCCGCGCATCGATCGCTTCGATCGCTTCGTCTCGATCATCGTCTACGTGCCACGCGAACAATATGATTCCCGCGTGCGCGAGCGCATCGGCGACGTTTTCAAGGATGTCTACGAGGGCCGGGTTTCCGCCTACTATCCGGCCTTTCCGGCCGGCGGGCTCGCCCGCGTCCATTTCATCATCGGCCGTTCCGGCGGCACGACGCCGCGGGTCGCCCAGAGCACGCTGGAAGATGCTGTTCGCGAGATCGTCACGCGCTGGTCCGACCGTTTCCATCTGCTTGCCCGCCGCGACGGCGTCTCGCTCAGTGTCAACGAAGGCTATCAGGCGGCCTTCACCCCTGCCGAAGCCTATGCCGACCTGCCCGACATCGCCGCCGCGCAAACGGACGACCCGATCCGCATCGCCTTCTATGAGCGCCATCGGCTGCAAGGCACGCCCTCGGAGACGGCCGGGGAGGACACGGCGAACGCCGATCGTCTCGAGCTGAAGATCTTCCACGCCGATCGCGCCGTCTCGCTCTCTCAGCGCGTGCCGCTGCTGGAAAATCTCGGCTTCCGGGTCATCAGCGAGCAGACCCACGACCTCTCCGTCTCCGATGCGAAGGGCGAGCGACTCGTGGTTCTCCACGACATGGAGCTGATCCACCGCGACGGAAAGACGCTCGACGTCTCGTCCATGGGCCCATTGCTGGAGGAGGCCTTCCTCTCCGCCTGGACGGGCAAGATCGAGGACGACGCCTTCAACCGGCTGATCCTGCTGGCCGGGCTCAACGCGCGCGACGTCACCGTGCTGCGGGCCTATGCCCGCTACCTCCGCCAGGCCGGCATCCCCTATTCCCAGGGCCTGATCGCCGAGACGCTGAACAAATATCCCGCAATCTCCGCCGATATCTTCCGCCTCTTCATCGCGCGGATGAACCCGCAGACCGGGGACAAGGAGCGAACGCGCGACGCCTCAAGGCTGCAGACTGGTCTCGAAGAGGCGCTGAACGCCGTTCCGAGCCTCGACGAGGACCGTATTCTCCGGCGCATGATGAACGCCGTGCTCTCCACGCTGCGCACCAATTACTTCCAGCGCGACGAAGCGGGCGAACCGCGCGTCATGCTGGCCTTCAAGTTCGATCCCAAGCTGCTCGACGGCCTGCCGGAGCCGCGGCCCTTCCGCGAGATCTTCGTCTATGGCGTCGAGGTCGAGGGTGTGCATCTGCGCTTCGGCAAGGTCGCCCGCGGCGGCCTGCGCTGGTCGGACCGCGCCCAGGATTATCGCACCGAAGTGCTGGGGCTGGTCAAGGCGCAGCAGGTCAAGAATGCCGTCATCGTGCCCGTCGGCGCCAAGGGCGGCTTCTTCCCGAAGCTGCTGCCGGCAGGCGGGCCACGCGACGAGATCTTCCGCGTCGGCACCGAGGCCTACAAGACCTATATCCGCACCATGCTGTCGATCACCGACAACATCGTCGATCAGGAGATCGTGCCGCCCGACAACACGCTGCGGCTCGATGGTGACGATCCCTATTTCGTGGTCGCCGCGGATAAGGGCACGGCCACCTTCTCCGACACTGCCAATGGCCTCGCGCAGGACGCCGGCTTCTGGCTGGACGATGCCTTCGCCTCCGGCGGCTCGGCCGGCTACGACCACAAGAAGATGGGGATTACCGCGCGCGGCGCCTGGGAGACGGTCAAGCGCCACTTCCGCGAGATGAACATCGATATCCAGACGACGCCGTTCAGCGTCGTCGGCGTCGGCGACATGTCCGGCGACGTATTCGGCAATGGCATGCTGCTGTCGCACCAGATCCGCCTCATCGGCGCCTTCGATCATCGCGACATCATCATCGATCCCGACCCCGACATCGCCGCATCCTTTGCCGAGCGCGAGCGGCTGTTCGCGCTGCCCCGCTCCAGCTGGCAGGACTACGACCGCTCCGCGCTGTCGAAGGGCGGCATGATCATCCCGCGGACGGAAAAATCCGTGAAGCTGACCCCGGAAGCGGCGACCGCCATCGGGCTCGAAAAGACCCAGGCGACGCCCTTCGAGATCATGACGGCCATCCTCAAGGCGCGCGTCGATCTGCTCTGGTTCGGCGGCATCGGCACCTATGTGCGCGGCCCGAGCGAGAACGACGCCGATGTCGGCGACCGCGCGAACGATCCGATCCGCATCACCGCGGAAGAGGTCGGCGCGCGGGTCATCGGGGAGGGCGCCAATCTCGGGGTCACGCAGCGCGGGCGCATCGCCTTCGGCCTTGCCGGCGGCCGCTGCAACTCGGATGCCATCGACAATTCGGCCGGCGTCAATTCCTCCGACGTCGAGGTCAACATCAAGATCGCGCTGGCCTCCGCCATGCGCGACGGCCGCCTGACGCGCGCCAAGCGCAATACGCTGCTGGCATCGATGACCGACGAGGTCGCGTCTCTCGTCCTGCACAACAACTACCAGCAGTCCCTCGCGATATCGCTGACCGAAATGCAAGGCGCTGCCAACCGCACCTCGCTCGCCCGACTGATGACGCGGCTGGAGGCGGAGGGGCTCTTGAATCGCAAGGTCGAGGTTCTGCCGAGCGACAGCGCACTCAGCGAGCGCTACCAGTCCGGCAAGGCCCTGACCCGGGCCGAGATCGGCGTGCTGCTCTCCTACGCCAAGATCGTGCTCTTCGACGAGATCGTCGACAGCGATCTGCCGGACGATCCCTATTTCCACGAAACGCTGATCGGCTACTTCCCGGACAAGATGCAGAAGGCGCATCAGGGCGACATCGAGACCCACCGCCTGCGGCGCGAAATCATCGCCACGCTGCTCTGCAACGATGTGATCAACCGCGGCGGCCCCGCTTTTGTCTCCACCATGATCGACCAGACCGGCTTCCTGCCGGCCGATGTGGTGAAGGCGGCCGTGCTGACGCGCGACGGCTACGACCTGCCGCGCCTTTACCGTGCTATCGACGCGCTCGACAACACGGTGCCCGGCACGGTGCAGAACGAGCTCTACCAGGATGTCGGCCGCATCTTCGCGATCGTCACCGAGCGCACGCTGCGAACCCGCGCCAGCACCGGGCCTCTCGGTCAGGCGATCGACACGCTGCGCAAGGCTCTGGAGAAACTGACGACGGCCGCCCATGGCGCGGTGCCGGAAGAGGCGGTGACGGAGATCGAGGCACGCACGGCTGCCCTGATCGAAAAGGGCGTTCCCGAAGCATTGGCACAGGATATCGCCCGCCTGTTCCTCATCACCCTCGTGCCGGAGATCATGCAGATCTCCTCGGTCGCGGGCACGTCGCTCGCCCGAACCGCGCAGAGCTATTTCGCGGTCACGCAGAGCCTCAAGGTCGGCCGGCTGCTGGCAGCGGCCGAGCGTATCATTACCACCGATCCTTACGAGGCCATGGCGCTTGCCCGCAGCACCAGCGATATCGCCGATGCCCGCCGTGCCATCACCATCGCCGCGCTCACCCAGCGCAAGGGCGAGAAGGAGCCGGTGCTTGCCTGGCAGGAAGGCGACGCCGACCGCTTCAACCGCGTGGTGACGCAGCTGGCGCAGATGACGGAGAAGGGCGAAACGACGCTCGCCAAGATCACCGTGGCGGCAGGCCTGCTGAGCGATCTCGCCGAAGACAGGGCCCGGTAATGGCGGAGACGGGGGCGGGGGCGCACGGGGACAAAGCCGGCCGCGCGGGTCTCTGGGGCTGGATGCTGTTCGATCTGGCGGCCCAGCCCTTCTTCACCGTCGTCATCACTTTCATCTTCGGCCCTTATTTCGTCTCCCGCCTGACGGACGATCCGGCAGCGGGCCAGGCGATGTGGGGCTATACGCTCACCGTTTCCGGCATCATCATCGCGGTGATGTCGCCGATCCTCGGATCGCTGGCGGACGCAACGGGCGCGCGAAAGCCTTGGATCGCCGGTTTCGCGGTCGTCAAGATCGCCGCCTTGTCGGCGCTCTGGTTTGCGGTTCCGGGGTCCCCGCTGATCCTGCCCTTCGTCTGCATCGTGCTGGCATCGATCGCGGCCGAGTTTTCCATCGTCTTCAACGACAGTATGATGCCGCGGCTGGTGCCGCCGGAGGACACCGGCCGGATCTCCAACATCGCCTGGGGCATCGGCTATCTCGGCGGCATGATCGTGCTCATGACGGTGGTGGCGCTTCTGGCCGGCAGTCCCGAGACGGGCCTGACGGCGCTCGGCATCGCCCCGCTTTTCGGCCTCGACCCTTCAACCGGCGCCGATGCCCGCATCACCGGGCCGCTGGCCGCCGCCTGGTACGCGCTCTTCATCCTGCCGATGTTCCTCTTTACGCCGGATGCGCCGAAGACGGCGATATCAGCGAGCCGGGCGATCGCGGAGGGCCTTGGGGACCTGAAAAGCGCGATTCTCGGCCTGCGCCAACGGCGCGGCATCCTCAAATTCCTGATCGCCCGGATGATCTTCCAGGATGGCGTAAACGCTCTGATCGTTCTCGGCGGAACGTTTGCGGCCGGCATGTTCGCCTGGCGGACGCTCGAACTCGGCCTTTTCGGCATCATCCTCAACGTGGTGGCGATCGGCGGCTGCCTGGTCGCGAGCCGGCTCGACACGGCCCTGGGCTCGAAGACCATCGTCTCTCTCAGCCTGCTGAGCCTGATCGTTGCCACGATCGGCATCGTCTCGACGGGACCCGGCTTTACGCTCTTCGGCCTCGTGCAGCTCTCGACTGCCGACACCGGCGGCCTGTTCGGGACAGCGGCGGAAAAGGCCTATATCCTCTTCGGCCTGCTCGTCGGCGTCGCCTTCGGGCCGGTGCAGGCCTCCGCCCGCTCCTACCTCGCTCGCAGTGTCGCACCGGAGGAGGCCGGCCGATATTTCGGCCTCTATGCCCTGTCGGGTCGGGCAACCTCGTTCCTGGCACCTGCCAGCGTCGCGACCCTGACGCTCGCCACCGGCTCCGCACGGATCGGCATGATGGCGCTGATCGCGTTCCTCGTCATCGGGCTCCTGATCCTCCTGACGACGCCCTATCCGGCCGACAAGGGCGACCGGACAGGATAGGGGTTTTCCGGGCCGTTCCGGCTCAATGCCGGAAATGGCGCATGCCGGTGAAGACCATGGCGACACCGGCCTCGTCGGCCGCGGCAATGACCTCCTCGTCACGCATCGAGCCGCCCGGCTGGATGACGGCGGTCGCGCCGGCCGCAACGGCCGACAGAAGACCATCGGCAAACGGCAGGAAGGCTTCGGACGCCACCGCCGAGCCGATCGTCAGCGGCTTGTCGAGCCCCAGAGCCCGTGCGGCCTCCTCGGCCTTGATCGCGGCGATACGAACCGAGTCGACACGGCTCATCTGCCCGGCGCCGATGCCCACCGTCTGCCCGTCCTTGGCATAGACGACGGCATTCGACTTCACGTGCTTTGCCACCTTGAAGGCGAACTTCATGTCGATGAGCTCCTGCGCCGTCGGTGCGCGACGGGTGACGATCTTGAGATCGAGATCCTCGACCATGCCGTTGTCGCGCGTCTGCACCAGAAGACCGCCGGCCACCGTCTTGGCCGACAGGCCGGGCAGGCGCGGGTCGGGCAGGGCGCCGGTGACGAGCAGCCGGAGATTGGCCTTGCGGGCGATGATCGCCTTCGCCTCGTCGCTGGCGGATGGCGCGATGATGACCTCCGTGAAGAGCTTGACGATCTCTTCCGCCGTCGCACCGTCCAGTTCCTGGTTCAGCGCGATGATGCCGCCGAAGGCCGAGGTGCTGTCGCAGGCCAGCGCGCGCCGGTAGGCATCCACGAGCGTCGTCGCCGTGGCCACGCCGCAGGGGTTCGCATGCTTGATGATGGCGCAGGCAGGCGCCGTTTCCGGCGGGAACTCGGCCACCAGCTCGAAGGCCGCATCCGTGTCGTTGATGTTGTTGTAGGAAAGCTGCTTGCCCTGCAGCAGCGTCGCCGTAGCGACACCCGGGCGGTTTTCGCCGGTCACGTAGAAGGCTGCCTTCTGGTGCGGGTTCTCGCCGTAGCGCATTTCTTCCTTCAGCACGCCACCGATGGTCCGGTGCCGCGGCATCGGCATGTCCAGAACCTCGGCAAACCAGCCCGAAATCGCCGTGTCGTAGGCGGCTGTCCGCGCATAGGCCTTGGCGGCCATCTGGCGCCGGAAGGCGAATGTGGTGGCGGCATCGTCGCCGAGCTGCGCGATCAGCGTGTCGTAGTCGGAAGGGTCGGTGATGACGGTGACATAGGCATGGTTCTTCGCGGCCGCGCGGATCATGGCCGGGCCGCCGATATCGATGTTTTCCACCGTCGTCGGATAGTCGCCGCCCTTGGCGCGCACGTCCTCGAACGGATAGAGATTGATCACCGCGAGATCAATCGGGGCGATCCCATGGGTCTCCATGGCCGCGACATGCTCGGCATCGTCGCGGATCGCGAGCAAGCCGCCATGGACGCCCGGGTGCAGCGTCTTGACGCGGCCGTCCATGACCTCGGGGAAGCCCGTCAGCTCGGACACGTCGCGCACCGGCAGGCCGGCTTCCGACAGCGTCTTGTGCGTACCGCCGGTCGAGACGAGCGCCACGCCCTTTTCATGCAGCGCACGCGCCAGCGCGACGATGCCGCTCTTGTCGGAGACGGAGAGAAGAGCCGTGCGCAGGGCAACGCGGTCGGGGGCGGGGATATTCTTGGAGGCAACGGCCATGACGGGCTCCTGGCAAGGAAAGGGGGCAGGAAAGCCGGGGGGCCCGCAAAAGCCCGGCCGGCCGGATGCCGCTGCCGTTAGCACAGCTGTCGCCGGGAAGGAACCGCACCAAGCCGCAGCCGACCGTCATTTCACCGAATCCGGAAAAAGGCGTCAGGTCCGCCGGGACAGAATCCACTGGATTTCCGGCTGCACCCCGGCAGAAAAACCGATCGTCAGCATCTGCGTTTTCCGCAGGCCCGAGGGATCGGCGAAGAAGATATCCTCTTCCACCGCGATCGCGGCATCGCGACAGGTCATCACCCAGCTGTCGCCGTCCGGTGCGATCAGCTTGACCTCATAGGCATCCGCCTGACGCACCGTAATGGCGGGGTGGATGTGGAAGCGCGCGACCGCGGTCGCCGCATGGGCCGGATCGGGATCCGTCCCGTCCTCCGTCACCAGCCGGTCGCGACCGCGCAGGGTCGTGCCCGTGGCATTGAGGATCAGGTCCCGCTCGTGCATCAGCTTGAAGGCACCAGCATAGCCGTTGTGGCGCGCGACAACGCTGTCGCCACCCTCGCTGGGCGAATGCGTCACCGAGACCTGCGTCACGCCGCCGGTGATGATGGGCCCGAGAAAGCGCGAGGTCGAAAGTCGGGCCGACGAGCGGTCTTCGATGGTGACAGTGGAATGCGCCGCCGTGACCCGCGCCATCTGGCGAAACCGGTCGCCGGCAAAGCGCGGCGCGCCGGAGTTGATGATGAACCGATGACGGCCGGAAGACAGCTCGAACGACAGGCAGCCGGCATGCGCCTCGCGCGAGAGGGCGGCCGAAATCGGGCAGCCGGTGTCCATGATAACCACCACGTCCTTTGCCGCCAGACGCTCGTACTGGCTGTCCGGCAGGCCCTTGAACGGCTGTCCAGCCGTCTCGTCATAGCGCAGAACCGACATCAGCTCGTTTGCCTGCGCGGAGGTCGCACCATTGAACAGCGCCAGCTCTCCGCCCTGGTGGCGAAAGAAACGCAGGGCCGGAAACATGCGGTCGATCGAGGGGATCAGCTTGACCGGCACGTCGTGACCGAGATTGACATAGGTCTGGCGCAGCGGCAGCAGGTCGAGAAGGAGATCGAGCGCCACGCGCGGATTGCGCGAGGCATGGCCGCCATCGGGAAGAATCTGGCGATCGAGCTCGTCGTCCAGATGTCGCGCCGCGCGGCGGATGGCCGACGCGGAGGCGGGCATGGACACCGTTGCAAAGGCGATGGCGACCCGCACGCGCAGCCGTCCCTCGCCATCCGGCACCGCATTGGCGACATGGCGAAGGTAGCGCACATGCACGGCAAGGCTCTTGAGGAACCGGCGATAGAAGACATGATCCGCCTGCTTCAGGATCACCGGCGAATGCGAGAGCCAGGCGATCAATCGCTGTGCCGCGACATCCGGCTCCCAGGCGATACCCTTGATGCCACGACCGTGCGTGGCCAGCCAGCGGCTGACCAGTTGGCGCGCGCGGGAGAGATCGTCCTCCTCCGTCAGCGCCCTGATGTGCCGCGCCCAGCTGAACGTGTGCAGCCGGATGGCAAATTCACGAGACGGCAGATCGACTTCGAACGGCGATTCGCCATCCGTTTCGAGGATCCGTCCGGCCAACGGAAAGCGCCCGGCCACGATCTCGCTGGCGACATGGGGATCGATGACCCTGAGGTCCGTCGGCGCGACGATCAGCCGGTCGGGCGTCGTGCCGGAGAAGCGGATGAACGACATGCGACCGAGCACGAGGCGGCGCGACAGGCGCCACCAGGCTTCCCGAATGGTGAGAGAGATCAGCCGTCGACTGTCCGACATCCGCATGAATGAAATGAAGCCCCACCCCATTCCGGCGACAGGCCGGAATGTTCACGATCGAATACACAGTGACGTGTTTCCACCGCCAGCGCCAGTGGATGACGTAGCGAACACTTACGGTCAATGCGTGGAAACTGTTTCGTTACAACGATCTACGAAGGACTGTGGCATAAAAGCCGTCCAGCCCGCCGGAAAAACCCGTCTGCGGCGCCAGCATGGCAGGCGTGGTGCGCAGTTCCCCGAGCGGCGTGATCGCCTCCTCAAGACCCGGAAAGGCCGCAGGATCGACGGGAACGCGTGTGCATCCGCCGCTGGCGACGACCCGCGCCACCATCGTTTCGCCCTCTGCCGGGTCCAGCGAGCAGTTGGAGAACACCACGAGGCCACCCGGCTTGACGACCGTCAGGGCGTGCCGCAACAGCCGCTCCTGCAAGCCTGCAAGCTTGGTGATGTCCTCCGGACCCTTGGTATAGGGTACATCCGGATGACGGCGGATCGTGCCGGTCGAGGAGCAGGGTGCATCGAGGAGGGCCGCATCGAACAGCGTCTCCGGCCGAAAGTCCGCCATATTGCATTCCAGCGTCTCCGCCGTCAGGCCGAGCCGTTCGAGGTTGCTGTTCAGCCGCTTTAGCCGGCTTGAGGACTGGTCGAGCGCCGTGACCGCAGCCCCCGCACCGATCAGCTGTGCGGTTTTGCCGCCGGGGGCGGCACAGAGATCCACGACGCGCTGGCCGCGGAGATCGCCGAACAGCTGCGCCGGCAACGAGGCCGCAGCATCCTGCACCCACCATTCGCCATGGTCGAACCCGTCGAGCGTCGAGACCGCACCTTGGAACGATGCGAGGCGAACGCTGCCGGTCGGAAGCACGATACCTCCCAAGCGCTGCGCCCAGCCTTCCGGATCGGACTTCACCGTGATGTCGATCGCCGCCGGCTCGAGAAGCGCATCGGCAATGCGCTGGGCATGATCCTGCCCATAGGTCGAGACAAGCCTTGCCCTGAACCACGCCGGGAGGGACGGCGTCGTTTCGGACGCGATTCGAAGAAGATCATCCTTTTCACGCGACAAGCGGCGCAGCACAGCATTGGTCAGGCTGGCGAAGCGTCGATTGCGCGGATCGGCATTGGCCTGTTCCACGGCAAGATCGACGGCCGAGTGATCGGGAATATCAAGAAAGACGATTTGCGTTGCCGCGACGACAAGCTGGTGATGCAGAGCCCGCGCACCATCCGGCAACGGTGTCTTCAGAAGCTGGTCGAGCATGGCCTCGATGCGGGGAAGATGCCGCAACGCCGTGTGCAGAATGGCTTTGACGAGCGTCCGATCGATATCGGACAGCTGACGATAAGCCGGATTCCCACCGATCGGATCGAGCATGCCATCCAGCGAGATCTTTTTCTCGATCACAGCACCCAGCAATTTCGCTGCCGCCTGACGTGCGAGAAGGCCCGGCTTCTGTGGCCCGGCCGCTGGCCTCGAAGATCGTCGCGTTGCCGAATCGTTCTTTGTCTTCGTCATCAAGACCACGGGCCCTTTGGAGGTTCGGAGCGATCACGCCCCCAACCAGTGCTCGGCACGGAACGCGTCTTTCGCGTCGCCGTAGCAGGCTGAGCGGCGCGCGTCGAGGGCCGGGAAACACGGCCGGCCATGTCTTCGAGCGCCGCAATGCGGTTTTCCGTGGCGGGATGCGTGGAAAACAGGTTGTCCATCCGCTCGCCGGAAAGAGGATTGATGATGAACATATGCGCCGTTGCCGGATTGCGCTCGGCCGCTGCGTTGGGCACGTGATGCGCGGCGCCGGCGATCTTGCGCAGGGCGGAGGCAAGGGCAAGCGGCTGCCCGCAGATTTCGGCACCGCGACGGTCGGCCGAATATTCCCGCGTCCGGCTCACGGCCATCTGGACCATCATGGCGGCGAACGGCGCGATGATCATCGCCGCCAGCGTTCCGATGAAACCGAGCGGATTGTTGTTTTCGCGATTGCCGCCGAACAGGAAGGCGAAGTTTGCAAGCATGGAAATGGCGCCGGCCAGTGTCGCCGTCAGGGTCATCGTCAGCGTATCCCGGTTCTGCACATGGGCCAGTTCGTGCGCCATGACGCCTGCGACCTCGTCATAGGTCAGCGCCTGCAGCAGCCCGGTGGACGCGGCAACGGCCGCGTTCTGCGGATTGCGACCCGTCGCGAAGGCGTTCGGCTGGGGATTGTTGATCACGTAAACCCGCGGCATGGGCAGACCGGCATTGGCCGCGAGATCCCGAACGATGCCATAATATTCCGGTGCGCTATGCGCATCGACCTCCTGCGCATCATACATGCGCAGCACGAGCCGATCCGAATTCCAATAGGAGAAGAGGTTCATGGCGATGGCAACGAGAAGGGCGATCATCATACCGCCGCGACCGCCGATCAGAAGGCCGATGCCCATGAACAGCGCTGTCATGAAGGCCAGAAGCATGGCCGTGCGTATGAAGTTCATGCGCGTCTCCGAAAGCAAAAGGTGCATTTTCGGCGGCGTTTCACGTGAATCATCGTGGGATTGCCGCATCTCTCCCTATATGATGGGGCGGAGATGCCATGGATTCAACGGCGTAGTGAGGTCACACAATGCTGAATGACAACGACAACGATCAGGAGAAACCGGGCAAGGTCCTCTCGCCGGCTGCGCGTCGCGCACTGGAAGAAGCGGCTGCTCGCCGTGAGGCAAGCGCTGCATTGGAGCTACCGACTGAAATCGGCGGCCGCGGCGGCGCGGAACCCGTCCGATTCGGTGACTGGGAAATCAACGGCCGCGCCATCGATTTCTGATCGTCTGTTTCGCAACGAGACCGGCAGACGCCTTGGTCGGCCGGTCCTCTCGAAGCTATTTCTTGTTCTGCCGGTTGGCGACGAGATCGTCCACGACACCCGGATCTGCCAGCGTCGAGATATCGCCGAGCGCGCCGAAATCATCTTCGGCGATCTTGCGGAGAATGCGCCGCATGATCTTGCCCGAGCGGGTTTTCGGCAGGCCCGGCGCGAACTGGATCTTGTCGGGTGATGCGATCGGTCCAATCTCGTTGCGCACATGCGCCAAGAGTGCCTTGCGCAGATCGTCCGACCCCTCCCGGCCCGACATCAGTGTCACATAGCAATAGATGCCCTGACCCTTGATATCATGCGGGTAGCCGACCACCGCCGCTTCCGACACCGCATCGTGGCTGACGAGTGCGGATTCGACCTCGGCCGTGCCCATGCGATGTCCCGAAACATTGAGAACGTCGTCCACGCGGCCTGTGATCCAGTAATAACCATCCGCATCGCGCTTGCAGCCGTCTCCTGTGAAATACTTACCCTTATAGGTTGAGAAGTACGTCTGGATAAAGCGCTCGTGATCGCCATAGACGGTTCGCATCTGTCCCGGCCAGCTGTCGGCGATGCAGAGATTGCCGTCCGCGGCACCCTCGAGCACATTGCCGTCATTATCGACGAGCTCCGGCCGGATGCCGAAGAAGGGCAGGGTGGCAGACCCCGGCTTCAAAGCCGTCGCACCCGGAAGCGGCGTGATCATGTGGCCGCCCGTTTCCGTCTGCCACCACGTGTCGACAACCGGGCAACGACTGTCGCCCACGACGTCGTGATACCACTGCCACGCTTCCGGATTGATGGGCTCGCCAACCGTGCCGAGGACCCGCAGGCTCTTGCGCGATGACCGGGTGACGTAGGCATCGCCTGCGCCCATCAGCGAGCGGATCGCCGTCGGCGCCGTGTAGAAGATGTTTACCTGATGCTTGTCGATGATCTCCCAGAACCGGCCTTGGTCGGGATGGTTCGGAACGCCTTCGAACATCAGCGTCGTTGCACCATTCGCAAGCGGTCCATAGACGATGTAGGAATGGCCGGTCACCCAGCCGACATCGGCCGTGCACCAGTAGATATCGCCGGGGTGGTAGTCGAACACATATTCGTGGCTCATCGCGACATAGACGAGATAGCCGCCTGTTGTGTGCAGCACGCCTTTCGGCTTGCCGGTCGAACCGGAGGTATAGAGGATGAACAGCGGGTCTTCCGCATTCATCGGCACGGGTTCGCACGCGGTATCGGCCGCCTGCGTCGCTGTGTGATACCAGACGTCGCGGCCATCCGCCCAGGTGATCTTGCCGCCCGTGCGGCGCACGACGAGCACCGTCTTCACCTCGACGCCGTTTTTCGCAGCGATCTCCACCGCCTTGTCGGTATTGTCCTTCAGCGGGATCGGCTTGCCGCCGCGCATGCCCTCGTCGCAGGTGACGACGAAGGTGGAGGCACAGTCCACCAGCCGCCCGGCGAGCGCATCGGGCGAGAAGCCCCCGAACACGACGGAATGAACGGCGCCGATACGGGCACAGGCGAGCATCGCATAGGCGGCTTCCGGGATCATCGGCATGTAGATCGTCACGCGATCGCCTTTGCCGACGCCCTGCGCCTTCATGACATTCGCCAGCCGGCAGACATGCTGGTGCAGCTCGCGATAGGTGATCTTCTTGTCGATATAGGGATTGTCGCCCTCGAAGATGATCGCGACCTGATCGCCTCGTGTCTCCAGATGCCGATCGATGCAGTTGAAGGAGACGTTGGTCTGCCCGTCCTCGAACCATCTGATCGAAACGTCGCCGGTAAAAGAGGTGTTCTTGACCTTGGTATAGGGTGTCGACCAGTCGATCCGCTTGCCGTGTTCACCCCAGAAGACGTCCGGGTTTTCCACGCTCTCGCGATACCATGCGTCATAGGTCGCCCTGTCCACGAGGGCATGTGCCTGCGTTTCCTTCGAGACGGGGTAGGTCTTGTCGGACATGGTCTTCTCTCTCCCTGCTGTCGTGCTCGCGCATCCTCACGGCGCTTTTCAGGGCATACATATCAGGTGCGGAGCCGGCGGCAATGAGACGAAAGTCAGGACGTCGAGAAGAATTGCAATTCTGCGACAAGAGGGGTATAGAAGCGCCCTATTCCCGGAAATCAGTGGTATTCCACGGCCCGCGACACCGGCGCGGCGGACAGAAGGACTATATCTATGGCTCAACAATTGCTGATGCCGAAAGCCACGGCGGTCTGGCTTGTCGATAATACCGCCCTGTCGTTCGAGCAGATCGCCACGTTCTGCAAGCTGCATCCGCTGGAAGTCAAGGCGATCGCCGACGGCGAATCAGCCCAGGGTATCAAGGGCCTCGATCCGATCGCCACCGGGCAGCTGTCGCGCGACGAAATCGTCCGCGCCGAAGGCAATCCGAACCACAAGCTGAAGATTTCCGATCCGAAGGTTCGCGTTCCCGAGTCCAAGCGCAAGGGCCCGCGCTACACGCCGGTCTCCAAGCGCCAGGACCGCCCCAACGCCATCCTCTGGCTGGTTCGTAACCATCCCGAACTCAAGGACGCCCAGATCTCGCGTCTCGTCGGCACCACCAAGTCGACGATCGAGCAGATCCGCGAGCGCACGCACTGGAACTCGGCCAACCTGACGGCGAGCGACCCGGTCACGCTCGGTCTTTGCAGCCAGATCGATCTCGACCTTGAAGTCGAGCGCGCCTCCAAGGGCCGTCCGCTCCCGACAGCCGCCGATCTCGGCGCCACGCTGGAGCCGGCGCAGGAAACCGAACGCTTCAGCTATGGCTATGAGCGCGAGGAAGAGAAGGAAATGGACGCCGACGCCGTTTTCGCAAAGCTGAAGTCGCTGAAATCCGCGACGCCGGACGAGGAAGAAGAGAAATACTGATCCGCAGACGCTTCCATGCGGCATTGATCGAAAACCCGGCCATGCGCCGGGTTTTTTGTGACCTCAGCTTTTCAGGATCCTTAGGCGGTCAGCACCGCGACGTCGCGCAGACCGAAGATCGCCGACCCCACGCGAACGCTGGTAGCCCCGAAGGCAATAGCGACATCGAAATCTCCGGACATGCCCATCGACAGTTTCTCAACGCCGTTTTCTTGCGCGAGCTTTGCCAGCAGCGCGAAATGCGGGCCCGGATTTTCGTCTGCCGGCGGAATGCACATCAGTCCTTCCACGGGAAGGTCGAGCGTATCGCGGCACATCGCCACGAAGGCCGCCGTCTCCTCCGGCGCAATGCCCGCCTTCTGCGGCTCGAGCCCGGTGTTCACCTGCACATAGATCCGGATCGGCTTGCCCTGCCGCTCGATCTCCGCGGCCACGGCACGGGCGATCTTCTCTCGGTCGATGGTCTCGATGACGTCGAACAAGGCGACGGCATCGGCGGCTTTGTTGGACTGGAGCGGGCCGATCAGATGCAGCACGATCCCCGGCGTCTCCGCCTTCAGCTCGGGCCACTTGCCCTGCGATTCCTGCACCCGGTTTTCGCCGAACACACGCTGCCCGGCCACAATCACGGGACGGATGGCGTCGGCATCGAAGGTCTTCGACACCGCGACCAGCTCAACGGAGCCGCGGGAACGCGCAGCGCCATCCTCCGCCGCGTGGATGCGCGACAACACCTCGTTCCACTGGTCCACTCGGGTCATAGGCAAGGTCTCCCTGGCAGTCATGTGGCTCGAAGCGCCACGGTATGTGCGATTGCTGGCCCGCTATAGCCAATCCGCGACACGTCGCCAAGCAAGCTTGCGGGGAATGCCACAGAGCCCAGGCAAAGGCCCGCAAAACTTGACGCTACCGTTGTTTCATGATGAAGGTCACGCCACATAAGACCGAGCGGCAGCGCCCCGCCACAATTTCCGGAACGACGAAACACATGGCCACAGAACGCTATAACCCGCGCGATGCAGAACCTCGCTGGCAGCGCGAATGGGACGAGAAATCCGTCTACAGAACGGACAATAACGACCCGCGGGAAAAATACTACGTCCTGGAGATGTTTCCCTATCCCTCCGGCCGCATCCACATGGGCCATGTGCGCAATTATGCCATGGGCGACGTCGTCGCCCGCTTCAAGCGCGCCCGCGGCTATAATGTGCTGCACCCCATGGGCTGGGATGCCTTCGGCATGCCCGCTGAAAACGCCGCCATGGAGCGCGGCGTTCACCCTGCCGAATGGACCTATCAGAACATTGCGTCCATGCGGGCGCAGCTGAAGGTCATGGGGCTCTCGCTCGACTGGAGCCGCGAGTTCGCCACCTGCGACGTCGCCTATTACCAGCAGCAGCAGCATCTCTTCCTCGATTTCATGGAAAAGGGGCTGGTCTATCGCAAGCAGTCGAAGGTCAACTGGGATCCGGTCGATCACACCGTGCTTGCCAACGAGCAGGTTATCGACGGCCGCGGCTGGCGCTCGAACGCGCTCGTGGAACAGCGCGAACTGACGCAGTGGTTCTTCCGCATCACCGACTTCAGCCAGGACCTGCTGGATTCCCTCGATACGCTGGAGCACTGGCCGGAAAAGGTCCGGCTGATGCAGAAGAACTGGATCGGTCGCTCAGAAGGTCTCTCCATCCGCTGGGAGCTCGTCGCAGACGCACGCGCACCCGGCGAAACCGAGGTCGAGGTCTACACGACCCGTCCGGACACGCTGTTCGGCGCCTCCTTCCTGGCGATTGCCGCAGATCATCCGCTGGCGCGCAAGGTCGCTGCCGGTAATGCCGAGCTGGAAGCCTTCTGCGACGAATGCCGTCGCGCGGGAACCTCGCTCGCAGCCCTCGAAACGGCAGAGAAGCGCGGCATCGACACCGGCCTGCGCGTCCGCCATCCGCTCGATCCCGCTTGGGAACTGCCCGTCTACGTCGCCAACTTCGTGCTGATGGATTACGGCACGGGCGCCATCTTCGGCTGCCCCTCGGGCGACCAGCGCGACCTTGATTTCGCGCGCCGCTACGACCTGCCCGTGACCCCCGTGGTCATGCCGGCCGACGGCGATGCCGCGACCTTCAGCGTCGGCACGGAGGCCTATACCGGCGACGGCGTGATGATCCATTCGCGCTTCCTCGACGGCCTCACCATTGAGGCTGCTTTTGAGCGCGTAGCGAGCTTGCTCGAAACCCAGGAGCTTGGCGGTCGTCCTCAGGCCGAACGCAAAGTCAACTTCAGATTGCGCGACTGGGGGATTTCCCGTCAGCGCTACTGGGGCTGCCCGATCCCGGTTATCCACTGCGAAGTCTGCGGTGTCGTTCCCGTGCCGAAGAAGGACCTGCCGGTTCGCCTGCCCGACGATGTCACCTTCGACAAGCCCGGCAACCCGCTCGACCGCCACCCGACCTGGCGCCATGTCGGCTGCCCGCAATGCGGCGCTGCCGCCCGCCGCGAAACCGACACGATGGACACCTTCGTCGATTCCTCCTGGTACTTCATGCGTTTCACGGCGCCGTGGGAGGAACAGCCGACCAACCGTGCGATCGTCGATCGCTGGATGCCCGTCGATCAATATATCGGCGGTATCGAGCATGCGATCCTGCACCTGCTCTACTCGCGCTTCTTCACCCGCGCCATGAAGGCGGCCGGTCATGCAGGGCTGTCCGAGCCGTTCAAGGGCCTCTTCACCCAGGGCATGGTCGTCCACGAGACCTACAGCCGCGGAGAGGGCGCCCAACGGGAATGGATCAATCCCTCCGCCATCACCATCGAGGACCTTGGCAACGGCCGCAGGGCGACGTTGAACGAGACCGGCGAGGAGATCGCCATCGGCTCCATCGAGAAGATGTCGAAGTCGAAGAAGAACGTCGTCGACCCTGATGACATCATCGCATCCTACGGGGCCGACACGGCACGCTTCTTCGTGCTGTCGGACTCACCACCGGATCGCGACGTCATCTGGTCGGAAGCCGGCGTCGAGGGTGCGCATCGCTTCGTCCAGCGCGTTTGGCGCCTGATCTCCGAGGCAGCACCGGCTCTGGCCACCGCAAAGGCGGCGCCCGCCACGGAAGGCCCGGCCCGCGCCATCTCCCAGGTGGCGCACAGGACGCTGAAGGCGGTCGAGTCGGATTACGACAAGCTCGCCTTCAACAAGGCCGTCGCCCGCCTCTACGAGATGGTGAATGCGCTGGCAGCCCCGCTCACCGATGTCGCCACCGGAACGGACGCTGTGACGACTGCCGCCATGCGCGATGCGGTCGAGATCCTGATCCATCTTATGGCGCCGATCACGCCGCATCTGGCCGAACAGTGCTGGAGCGTCATCGGCGGCGAGGGTCTGATCGCCCAGGCGGAATGGCCGCGCTTCGATGAGGCGCTGGTAACGGTGTCCGAGATCGTGCTGCCGGTCCAGATCAATGGCAAGAAGCGCGCGGATTTGACAATCGCCCGCGATGCAGATCAGACTGCCGTGGAGGCCGCCGTGCTTGGCCTCGATGCCGTGCGGACCGCGCTGGAAGGCCGGACGCCGAAGAAGATCATTGTCGTGCCGCAGAGGATCGTGAATGTCGTCGTCTAAGTTCGATCCCCGTCGCCGCATGGCCCTCGGCTTTGCCGGTCTCTCCCTGTTGCTGATGGCCGGCTGTCAGGTTCGCCCGCTTTATTCCGATGGCCCGGGCGGCGCCCCGGCAACGGCCTTGGCCTCGATCGGGATTTCGGAAGCCAAGGACCGGGTGGAGCAGCGCGTGCGCAACGCCCTGATCTTCCTCACATCCGGCGGCAAGGGCGAACCCACAGCGCCGCAATACCAGCTGGCGCTGAGCGTCAGCCAGCAGACCACCGGCGTGCTCTTCAACGAGCGCAACGACAACGACACAGCGTCAGCTGGTCGTCTCGTCATCGAGGCGGACTACAACCTGACCCGTGTCGATACCGGCAAGACGGTGAAATCCGGTCACCGCAAAGCCGTGGCCCTGGTCGATTTTCCGGTCCAGGAATTCGCCAAGCTTCGCGCGATCAAGGATGCCGAAAACAGGGCGGCCCGCGAACTTGCCGAAATCATCCGCGCCGATCTCGCCGCAGCGCTCGGCAACTGATCCGGCGCCGGCATGAGTGAGATCAAATCCCACGAGTTCGACGGCTTCGTGGAAAGGCCGCTGCCCAGCCAGCGGCTTTATCTTTTCTACGGGCCCGACCGTGGCCTGGTGGCCGAACGCGCCGCGGCGATCGCCGCGAAAACCGGCATTGCGCTGGACGATCCCTTTTCCCTGATCAAGCTGGATGGCAGCGACCTTTCTCCCGGCAGACTGGCCGACGAGGCCAATGCCCTCGGTCTCTTCGGGGGCGGCAAACTCGTCTGGGTGCGGGCATCGGGAACCGAAAAGGCGCTGAGCGAGGGCCTCGCCTATCTCGCCGAGGAGCCCCCGCGCGACGCCTTCGTCATCGTGGAAGCCGGCGATCTGAAGAAGGGTACGGCCCTCCGCAAGATCGGCGAAACCGCGCGCAGCGTCCTTTCGGTTGCCTGCTATGCGGACGACGTGAAGGCCATCAATGGCCTGATCGATAAGGAGTTGGGTGCCGCAGGCCTGCGCATCACACCGTCCGCCCGCGAGGCGCTCCGCGATCTTCTGGGCGCCGACCGGCTGGCGTCGCGCAACGAGATCGCCAAGCTTGCGCTCTACTGCCGGGACGAACCAGTAATCGACGAGAGCCATGTCCTGGACATTATCGGCGACGCTAGCTCCACTTCGGTGGACGATGCCGTGGACGCCGTTCTCTCGGGCGACATGGACCGCTTGATGACATCGCTCCGCAAGGTGGAAGCCTCGAAAACGTCGATGTTCCTCGTGCTGCAAAGCTGCCTGCGCCAGTTTCAGCAGCTCGATATCTTGCGGGCGGAGATGGACGCCAAGCGTCTCGGACCCTCGCAGGTCACCGCAACGCTCGGCCGCGGCATCCACTTCCGCCGAAAGCCGTTGATCGAAGCGGCCTTGAAGACCTGGGGACTACCGGCGATCCGGCGCGATCTGCAGCGGCTCCAGAACGCGATCCTGCAAAGCCGCAGCCGTCAGACGCTGGAGGCCGACATTGCCAGCCAGGCGCTGATCGCCATCGCCTTTCAGGCCGCCAGACAGCGCTCGGCCTGAAAAGGGGTTTTTGCTTCAGCGCGGATCAGCGGCGCTCGAGCAGCCGGCAGATATCTTCGAGCTGTTCCAGCGTCTTGTAGCTGATCTTCAGATGGCCGCCGCTCGCGCGGTGATTGACAGAGACCTCGAGGCCGAGGCTGTCGGTCAGGGAGCGTTCGAGCGCGACGGTATCCGCATCCTTCTCGGGACGAGGCTTCGCACCGAAGGTCGGATCGTTCTGGGCGCGAATATCGTTCTGGGCAAGCTTCTCGGTATCGCGAACGGACAGGCCCTTGGCGATGATCGCGCGGGCCAGCGTCGTCGGGTCGGAGGTGGGGATGAGCGCCCGCGCATGGCCCGCAGACAGTGTCCCGGACGAGAGCATGTCGCGCACCGGCTCCGGCAGCTTCAGGAGACGGAGGCTGTTGGCCACGTGGCTCCGGCTCTTGCCGATGATCTCGCCGAGGTCGTTCTGCGTGTAGCCGTGGTCGGCAATGAGCAGCTCGTAGCCCATCGCCTCTTCCAGCGGATTGAGATCCGAACGCTGGACGTTCTCGACGATCGCGATTTCCAGCGCGGTGCGATCATCGACATCACGAACGATAACGGGAATATCCGAGAACCCGGCGAGCTGGGCTGCCCGCCAGCGGCGCTCGCCGGCGATGATTTCAAACCGGTCGCCATTCACCGTGCGGACGACGACAGGCTGGACGATGCCGTGCTGCCGGACGGAATTCGCGAGATCCTGCAGTTCCGCCTCGTCGAAGGTCCGTCGCGGATTGCGCGGATTGCGCGTGACATGCTCTATGGGAACGCGGCGGTCAGCCGGAATGGTTGGTGCGGGCGTGGATTCGGCGACAATGGGCTGGTCCATTTCGCCGATTAAGGCGGCGAGACCGCGTCCGAGACGGCGCCGTGCGGGATCTTCGTTCATGGCGTTCTCCTCATGGTTCTGGAGCCGAATCGATCAGGCCGCAGCTTTCCGCTGACGCTCGCGCTGAATCACTTCCGAGGCGAGTTGCAGATAGGCCTGGCTGCCCGCACATTTCAGATCGTAAAGGATAGCAGGCTTTCCATAGGAGGGCGCTTCCGAGACCCGGACGTTGCGCGGAATGAGGGTATGGTAAACCTTTTCGCCCAAATGGGTGCGAACATCGCTGACAACCTGTTGGGCGAGATTGTTGCGGGAATCGAACATCGTCAGCACGATGCCCTGAATGTCGAGCTGCGGATTGACGCTCTGCCGGATTTGGTCGACGGTTTCCAGCAACTGGCTCAATCCTTCCAGCGCAAAAAACTCGCACTGAAGCGGCACGAGCACAGAATGCGCTGCGGCCATCGCATTCATGGTCAAGAGGTTGAACGAGGGCGGGCAATCGACCAGAATGTAGGAATAAGCCAGAGCCTCTGGCGTTCCCAAGGCCTTCTTCAGCCGAAAAACGCGATCACTTTGACGGGAGATTTCCATCTCCAGACCGAGAAGATCCATGGTCGAGGGAATGATCGAGAGGTTCGGAACGACCGTCGGATGAACGATCGTATCGATCGTATGCGTTCCCATCATCAGGTCATAAGAAGAGTAGCGACGATCGCGCCGCTGAATGCCAAGTCCGGTGCTCGCATTCCCCTGCGGGTCCAGGTCGATGATCAGGACCGATTCACCGATCGCAGCCAAGGCCGTCGCAAGATTGATGGCGGTCGTTGTCTTGCCAACACCACCTTTCTGGTTCGCGATCGTAATGATCCGGTTTTTATCGCGCGACATTGATCGCTCCTGCGCCCTGGCTCAGCTGCTGCATCCGCGTGATCTCGAGGATGATGGAGTCAGCCTCGACAATGCTTTGGTGTTTTACCAGATCGACATCATACCGGCCACGCGCTTTCGCGACCTCGGACTCGTAATCCCGGCCTTTGTGGAAAAAAGCGCGCGTCTCGCCGCTTGCCATCCAGGGTTCGATGAACTGCAACAGCAAGGAAAGATCGGCAACGGCCCGTGCAGAGATCGCGTCGCAAGTGGGAAGCTTTGCGGGCGCGTCTTCGATGCGCAGAACATGCACTGATCCGCGGGCGCCCGTTTCCTGAAGAGCGACACGGAGGAAGGCCGCTTTCTTCTGGTTGCTTTCAACAAGATGCACCCATCCTCCGGCCGTCTCGGCCAGAAGAATGGCGGTGATGACCCCGGGAAAGCCGCCGCCACTGCCCAGATCGATCCAGGTTTTCGGACCAGGGGCGAGGGCATAGATCTGAGCGCTGTCGCGGATGTGCCGATTGCCGACATCGCCGAGCGTAGACGGCGCAACGAGATTGATCGTCTTTGCCCATTTTAGAAACAGCTGCGTGAAGTGTTCGAGCCGCTCGGTCGTTTCACGTGAAACACGCAAGCCGATCAATTCCATGAGCTGACTCGCCATCAGTGTACACCTTGTGCTGCATCGCGCCGCTCGTAGCGCTGCAGATGGGTCAGAATCAACGTGGCGGCTGAAGGTGTCATACCATCGATTAGCTGAAGCTGTGCGAAGTTTCGCGGCTGAATGCGCGTCAGCTTTTGCATCAGTTCGTTCGAAAGGCCCGACAGATCGGCATAGGCGAAGTCGTCCGGAATCGTTCGCTCTTCTTCCTTGCGCGCCCGCACGATATCAGCCGCTTGACGATCCATGTAAACGGCATAATGGGCGTCGATCTCGATGGCTTCCGCGAGGCGCGGCGGTACATCCGCAAGGTCGTTCCAGATCGCCGAGAGGCGATCCAGCGTGATATCGGCGTGCGAGAGGAGATCGAAAGCTGAGCGTCTCTGTCCATCCTTGTTCAGGTTCAGGCCGTGCGCGCCTGCTTCGTTCGGTGTCAACACGCGCTGCTGGAGCGTCTCCTTCCACCGGTCAAATGTCGTCTCCCAGTCCGTGAACCGCGCGCGTCGGGCGCTGGAGGCGCAACCCAATGCGATCGCCGCCGGTGTCAGCCGCATGTCTGCATTATCGGCCCGGAGAGACAAGCGGTACTCCGCACGCGAGGTGAACATCCGATAGGGTTCGGCAACGCCCCGCGTGATCAGGTCATCGATCATGACGCCGATATAGGAATCCGTGCGCGAGAAGAGATGCGGACTCTGCCCCGCCACCTTTCGCGTCGCATTCAGACCAGCCACGAGACCTTGAGCACCGGCCTCCTCGTAACCCGTCGTGCCATTGATCTGGCCGGCAAGGAATAGGCCCGGAAGCTTGCGTACCTCAAGGCTGGCGGAAAGCTCGCGTGGATCAACATGGTCATATTCGATGGCGTAACCGGGCTGCAGGATCGTTGCCGTCTCCAGACCAGGAATAGTCCGGATGAAAGCGGCCTGAACCTCTTCCGGAAGGGAGGTCGAGATGCCGTTCGGATAGACCGTGTGATCATCAAGGCCCTCCGGCTCCAGGAAGATCTGGTGGCCATCGCGTTCGCCGAACTTGACGATCTTGTCTTCGATGGACGGACAATAGCGTGGTCCAACGCCTGAAATCTGTCCCGAATACATGGCAGAGCGCTGCAGGTTTTCTTCGATGATCCGATGCGTCGCGTCCGTCGTGCGGGTCACGCCGCAGTCGATCTGCCGCGTCGTAATCCGATCGGTCATGAAGGAAAACGGAACCGGCTCTGCATCCGCAGCCTGCCGTCCGATCCGGTCCCAGCCAATCGTGCGCCCGTCCAATCGCGCCGGTGTTCCGGTCTTCAGCCGTCCCAGTGCGACCTGATGATCCTCAAGGACCTTCGACAGGCCAATGGACGGCGCCTCGCCGACTCGGCCCGCCGGGATCTTCCGGTCGCCGATATGAATGAGACCTCGAAGAAAAGTCCCCGTGGTCAAGACCACAGCACCACAGGTCAGGGTTTCTCCGGTCGCGAGGAGCACACCGCCAACGGTCGACCCTTTGAGAACGAGATCGACCACATCGCCCTCGATCACCGTCAACGTCGATAGGCTTTCGAGTTCGGCCTGCATGGCGTCGCGATAGAGCCGCCGATCCGCCTGTGTCCGGGGTCCACGAACGGCAGGGCCCTTCTTGCGGTTCAGCAACCGGAATTGGATGCCTGCACGGTCGGCGACACGACCCATCAACCCATCGAAGGCGTCAATCTCGCGGACGAGGTGCCCTTTGCCCAAACCGCCAATGGCCGGGTTGCAGGACATCACGCCGATCGTTTTACGCTGATGTGTGACGAGGGCGACCGTCGCACCAAGGCGTGCGGCAACCGCCGCGGCTTCACATCCGGCATGGCCGCCGCCAACAATGATGACATCATACATCATGGTCATTTCGATTCCGATTCAATGTTTCACGTGAAACGTGCGGGACGACTCGCATGCGTTGCAGATTATTTGCCGATGCAAAATTCCGAAAAAATAACATCCAACAGATCCTCGACATCGATCCGGCCGGTGATCCGTCCCAGAGCATCACCCGCCCGCCGAAGGTGCTCCGATTGGATGTCCAGATCACCGCTCTTTGCCGCCGCCTCCAGCGCGGCGAGGCACTGCGTCAAATGATCCGCATGCCGTCGCCGGGATGGAACAGAAAAGCTATCTGCTGTCGCGTTGTCCGGAAGCCGCTGCGTGATTGCCGAGATCAGCGACTCCAAGCCTCTCGGGGTCTCGACCGAGACAAGCACATCGGCAGCGGTTCTATCCCACAGTTTGGGCGAAATATCAATCTTGGTGGCCACACGAAGGATCTCGGTCTTTCCCTCGTCCGGGAGCATGAACCCGTCTGCCGCATCTGAAAGACAGAGGATGAGATCCGCCTCGTCCTGCAACGCCGTGGCCCGGCGGATGCCCTCACGCTCGACGGGATCGTCCGTCTCCCGCAAACCGGCGGTGTCGAACAGTTTCACGACGAATCCGGCTAAGGAAATATCGACGCTCAGCACGTCTCGTGTGGTTCCCGCAATATTGGTTACGATGGCGACGTCCCGTTTCGCCAGGGCATTCAAGAGGCTCGATTTTCCGGCATTTGGAGGGCCGGAGATCACCACGCGATATCCATCCCGGATGATTGCTCCCGTTCTCGCGCCCGCCAGATGGACGCCGATCTCCATCTTGAGACGTTCCATATCCCGCCAGATCGCCGCGCTGACGGACCCGGGTACATCGTCCTCATCGGCGAAGTCGAGTTCCGCCTCGATCATCGCGCGGGCATGGGTCAGACGCTTCGCCCAACCCTGATAAAGCTGCGAGACGCCGCCCCGGGCGTGTTCGCTCGCAAGACGCCGTTGCATCTCGGTTTCGGCCGAAATCAGGTCGGCGAGACCTTCGATCTCTACGAGATCCAGTTTCCCCCGCGCGAACGCTCTGCGCGAGAATTCGCCAGCTTCGGCATGACGAAAATGCGGGAACGTTCCCAGCTCATCAAGAAGCCGCTCCACCACGGCACGTCCACCGTGAACCTGAAGCTCGACACAGTCCTCTCCCGTAAACGAGGCTGGACCGGGAAACAACAGAACCAGACCTTGATCGATGATCTCTCCGTTCCGGGACCGAATCGTTCGGAGCGCGGCCACACGCGGCGGGACGGGGCCACCGCAAAGAACATCGCAAACGGTCGATGCCGATGGCCCGCTAATCCGGAGGACGGCCACGCCGGAGGGCAGACCGCCGGAGGAGAGAGAATAGATGGTATCGCTGGCCGATGACATTCGAACCGTCCTTGAAAAGACCCTGTGAGATAAACGCAAAAATCCCTGGAAGTGGCCAGGGATTTTCAGAAGGCGTTCAACGCGGCGCAGGATCGGGATCGCGCGCAGCCGAGGTTCTCAGGTGTTCATGGAGTCGAAGAAGTCGCCATTCGTCTTCGTCTGCTTCAACTTGTCGATCAGGAACTCGATCGCATCCGTGGTGCCCATGGGCGCGAGGATACGACGGAGCACGAAGATCTTCTGAAGATCCTGACGCGGCACGAGCAGGTCTTCCTTGCGGGTACCGGACTTCAGAATGTCCATCGCCGGGAAGATACGCTTGTCGGCAACCTTCCGGTCGAGCACGATTTCGGAGTTGCCCGTTCCCTTGAACTCTTCGAAGATGACTTCGTCCATCCGGCTGCCGGTATCGATCAGCGCTGTTGCGACGATGGTCAGCGAACCGCCTTCCTCGATGTTCCGCGCGGCGCCGAAGAAGCGCTTTGGGCGCTGCAGGGCATTGGCATCCACACCGCCGGTCAGAACCTTGCCGGAAGAGGGCACGACCGTGTTGTAGGCGCGGCCGAGGCGGGTGATGGAATCGAGCAGGATGACGACATCACGGCCGTGCTCGACCAGCCGCTTGGCCTTTTCGATCACCATTTCGGCGACCTGAACGTGGCGCGTGGCCGGCTCGTCGAAGGTGGAGGAAACGACCTCGCCCTTCACGGATCGCTGCATGTCCGTCACTTCTTCCGGCCGCTCGTCGATAAGGAGAACGATCAGATAACATTCCGGATGATTGGCGGTAATCGAATGGGCGATGTTCTGCAGGAGCACGGTCTTGCCGGTGCGCGGCGGCGCGACGATCAGGCCGCGCTGGCCCTTGCCGAGAGGTGCAACGAGATCCATCACGCGCGGCGAAAGATCCTTGGAGGTGGGAACCTCGAGCTCCATCTTGAAGCGTTCGTTCGGATAGAGCGGCGTCAGGTTGTCGAAGTGCACCTTGTGCCGGATCTTCTCCGGGTCCTCGAAATTGATCGTGTTGACCTTCAGAAGCGCGAAATAGCGTTCGCCTTCCTTCGGTCCCCGGATCGGGCCTTCGACCGTATCGCCCGTCTTCAGCGAGAAGCGCCGGATCTGGGAGGGCGAGATGTAGATATCGTCGGGGCCGGGGAGATAGTTGGCATTGGCGGAGCGCAGGAAGCCGAAACCGTCCTGGAGAAGCTCGACGACGCCTTCACCGATGATCTCGACGTCTTGTGCCGCGAGCATCTTCAGGATGGCGAACATCAGCTCCTGCTTGCGCATCACGCTGGCGTTTTCGACCTCCACCGACTCGGCGAACGCCAGAAGGTCGGTTGCAGATTTGTTCTTGAGGTCTTGGAGCTTCATTTCAGCCATGAAGGAAAATCACACTTGCAGAGGGAATGGAAGGGCTGGCGCTGTGTGGGTCAAGGGAGCGGCAGGGGGATAGCCACTCGAACTTTAACGCGCGCCAGAAAGATGGGATGTCACACGCTAGCGACTTCCGGCCCGCACCGCAAGGGGGCTCGCAGTGCAAGAGGCTAAAATGTCCGTGATAGATCAAAACGGCTTTACGATGACGAGGATGACGATGACGATCATCAGAACGGTTGGCACCTCGTTCATCAGCCGCCAATAGCGCGCCGTGCGTCGCGCGCCATCGCGCGAGAAACGCCCAACGGCATCGGCATAGTGCACATGCACGCCGGTCAGCAGGATCACGGCAAGGATCTTGGCGTGAAGCCAGCCGCCCTGAAAGCCGTAGACGCTCCAGGCGAGGTAAAGCCCGAGTACCCAGGTGATCATCATGGCCGGGCGCATGATCACCTTCAGGAGCCGCTGCTCCATCACCTTGAAGGTCTCCGACGTCTGCGAGCCCGGCTCGGCATCGGTATGATAGATGAACAGGCGCGGCATGTAGAGCAGCCCGGCCATCCAGGAGATGACGGCCACGACATGCAGCGCCTTGATCCAGAGAATGAGATCGGCCGGCTGCCAGACGATCAGTCCGGCGACGATCGCCACGAGAACCGAAAGCGCCAGAAAAGCCCGTACGCGCGATTTCTGGCCCGCCGGGGCATCGGTCTGCCGCGGAACCCCTTCCTCGCGCTCCGGGGTACTCACACGCGGCTCCTGACACGGGCCACGAGATCGGCGACATGGGAGGGATCCGCCTGCGGCGTGATGCCATGGCCGAGATTGAAGATCAGCGGTCCCTGTCCGAGGCGGTCCAGAATCTGATCGATACCCTCGTCCAGAGCCTTGCCCCCCGCAACGACCCGCATCGGATCGAGATTACCCTGTATCGGGCCTTCCTTCTGCAGGTCAGCCGCAAACGACAGGGGAACCGACCAGTCGAGCCCGATCGCGTCCGCCTGCGTCTTCTGGCGATAGTCCCTCAGCAACAGGCCGGCGCCCTTGGCGAAGGCGATGATCTTCGCATCCGGCCGGCGGGCCCGCACGCTGTCGATGATCCGGCGCACGGGCGCGACCGCAAAACGCTCGAACGTATCCTCCCCGAGAACGCCGGCCCAGGAGTCGAAGATCTGCACCGCATCCGCGCCGGCGTCAAGCTGGGCGACGAGATAGTCGGCGGACAGTTCGGCCAGCAATGCCAGCAGCGCATCGAAGGCTTCGGGATGCTGATAGGCAAACAGCCGCGCCGGGGCCTGGTCTGGTGTCCCGTGCCCGGCGATCATGTAGGTCGCGACCGTCCAGGGCGCACCGCAGAAGCCGAGCAGCGCCGTTTCCGTCGGAAGCTCGCGCCGCAGGCGCGCCACGGTTTCGATGACGGGACGAAGATGATCGGCCACCGGTCTTCCGTCCAGAGCCTCGATGCCGTCGACATCGATCGGATCGAGCTTGGGTCCGCTGCCCTCCTCGAAGCGGACATTGCGCTTCAGGGCATCGGGAATGACGAGAATATCGGAAAACAGGATGGCCGCATCGAACGCATAGCGCCGGATCGGCTGGAGGGTCACTTCCGTGGCGAAGTCCGGGGAGTAGCAGAGATCGAGAAAGCTCCCGGCCCTTGCCCGCGTCTCGCGATATTCCGGCAGATATCTCCCGGCCTGCCGCATCAGCCAGATGGGCGGAGGCGTTAGCGTCTCCCCGTTCAGAACACGGACGAGCTTGCGGTTTTCAGACGTCACACACAGCTTCCCTCTTAAAATAGAATCTTGAATCTAAGGGTTTCTATTTCTTAGAGTCGGTGACTATCAAGGATTAAAGGTTGTCGGTCCTTTGTCCCCAGAACCCCATTTCGTCCGATGTGACGGGACAGTGATCGGGCACATCAGGGACAACATAGGGAGCAACCCGAAAAAAGCCCGTCATTCAAGCAACTTGGCAAACGAACAGCCTTTCCTTGGCCTGTGGATGACCTGTTGAGGATCGGCGGCGATCGGTCGCATCGCGAGTCTTTTTCACAAGCGCTCCGGAAAGATCGCCGGCGCGGGCCTCTTTGTGAATAAGTCGGAGGTTTTCCCCTTGCCTGCCGGGCAGGCTCCCCCCTAGGCTCCGCTTATCCACCATCATCAACAGGCGGCCAAGAATAGCGTGGACAATCACAAAAACTATTTCCACCTGCATCTGATCTCCGACTCGACGGGGGAAACCCTGATCGCGGCCGGCCGGGCAGCCGCGGCACAATTCCAGACCTATCATGCGCTGGAGCATGTCTATCCGCTGATCCGCAATCGCAAGCAGCTGATGCAGGTGCTCGAATCCATCGACACCGCCCCCGGCATCGTTCTCTATACGATCGTCGATCGCGAGCTTTCCGACATCATCAATGCCCAGTGCCAGCAGATCGGTGTGCCCTGCGTGTCCGTGCTGGAGCCGATCATCGATCTGTTCCAGACCTATCTCGGCACATCGTCCCGCCGCCGGTCCGGCGCCCAGCATGTGATGGATGCCGATTATTTCGCGCGGATCGACGCGCTGAACTTCACGATGGATCATGACGACGGCCAGCTTCCGGCCGATTTCAACGATGCCGACGTGGTCCTGATCGGCATCAGCCGCACCTCGAAGACGCCGACCAGCATCTATCTGGCCAATCGCGGCATCCGCACCGCGAACATTCCGATCGTGCCGGGCGTGCCTCTGCCGGAGCGACTGCTGGAGGCGACCAAGCCGCTGGTCGTGTGCCTTATCGCGACGGCTGATCGCGTCTCCCAGGTGCGCGAACACCGGGTGCTCGGCACGACGCACGGGTTCCATGGGCAGGACTATACGGATCGGGCAGCGATCGCCGAGGAACTGAAATATGCCCGCGCACTCTGCGCCCGCAACAACTGGCCGATCATCGACGTCACGCGACGCTCGATCGAGGAAACGGCCGCCGCCATCGTTGCCCTGAGGCCGCGCCTGCGCTAGTCCGCATCGCGATAGGGAGAGATCATCCATGACGCATCAGCTTGTCCTCGCCTCGGCGAGCCCGTTCCGGCGCATGCTGCTCGACAATGCCGGCATCGCCTTTGGCTGGCAGGTGGCCGAGATCGACGAGCGGGCACTGGAAGAACCGCTCGCCGCCGAAGGCGCATCGCCGGAAAGAGTCGCGACCGTTCTGGCCGTGGCCAAGGCCGAATCGGTCGCCGCGGCGCTGCGCGAGGCGCAAGGGGCGGGGGAGGGTATCGCGCCCGTCGTCATCGGGTCGGACCAGACACTGTCGCTCGGGGCCCGGGTGTTTCACAAGCCGGCGTCGATGGCGGAGGCGCGGGACCATCTGCGCGCCCTGTCGGGGGAGACCCATCAGCTCAACAGCGCGATTGCCCTGCATCAGGATGGCCGGACCCTCTGGTCTCATGTCTCGACCGCGCGCCTGACGATGCGCCGGCTCGATGACGGCTTCATCGCGCGGCATCTCGATCGCGTGGGGGAGAAAGCCCTGACCAGCGTCGGCGCGTACCAGCTGGAAGGCGAGGGGATCCAGCTGTTCGAGGCGATCGACGGCGACTACTTCACGATCCTCGGATTGCCGATCCTGCCGCTGCTCGGCGAACTGCGGAGGCTGCGTGTCATCGATGCGTGATTCACGTGAAACATTTGTTAACCATGCCTTCGTCGCGGGCTATCCCGTCCGGCATTCGCGCTCGCCGCTGATCCATTCCCACTGGCTGAAGACCCTGGGTCTGGAGGGCAGCTACACCACGCGCGAAGTCACGCCGGCCATCTTCCCCGATTTCATCGCGATCCTCAAATCCGGCCAGTCCGGCTTCGTCGGCGGCAACGTCACCATCCCGCATAAGGAGACAGTGATCGCCCATGTCGACGAGGCCGATGCGCTGAGCCGGGAAATGGGTGCGGCCAACACCGTCTGGCTGGAGGAGGGACGGCTGAAGGCGACGAACACCGACGGCCTCGGCTTTGCCGCCAATCTCGACGCGCGGGCACCGGGCTGGGACACGGCCGAGACCGCTATCGTGCTTGGTGCGGGAGGTGCGAGCCGCGCCGTCATCCAGGCCGTTCGGGATCGCGGGGTGCGCACTATCCATGTCGTCAACCGGACGCTGCCCCGAGCCCGGGAACTCTCCGATCGTTTCGGCCGGACGCGCGTCGTCGCCCATGCCATGGCGGCGCTGCCCGAGCTTCTGCCCGAGGCCAGCCTCTTCATCAACACGACCTCGCTCGGCATGGACGGCACGCCGGTTCCCGACTTCGATTTCACACGCATGCCCGGCGATGCCGTCGTGACGGATATCGTCTACGTGCCCCTCGTCACCCCTATTCTCGCGCAGGCGCAGGCGCAGGGTCGCACCATCGTCGACGGGCTTGGCATGTTGCTGCATCAGGCGGCGCCCGGCTTTGAAAAATGGTTCGGCCGAAAACCTCAGGTGGACGAGACGCTGCGGGCGCTCGTCATCGCCGACATGGCGGCGCACGCATGATCGTCCTCGGGCTCACCGGATCGATCGGCATGGGCAAGTCCACCACGGCCGGGATGTTCACGGCGCTGGGCGTTCCCGTCAACGACGCCGATGCTGTCGTGCACGAACTCTATCGCGGCGAGGCCGTCACACCCATCGAGACAGCTTTTCCCGGCTCCACGACCAACGGTCTGGTCGATCGGGCCGCCCTCAGTGAAGCACTGGCGAAGCATCCCGAGGGCTTCAAGACCCTGGAAGCGATCGTCCACCCGCTCGTGCGGGAGAAAGAGCGCGCCTTTCTCGACCGGGAACGGGGCGCAGGCGCCCCGCTCGTGGTCCTCGATATTCCCCTGCTCTACGAGACGGGCGGCGAGGGTCGGGTGGATGCGGTGGCTGTCGTCACCTGCGATGCTGCCATCCAGCGGGCCCGTGTTCTTTCGCGCCCCGGCATGACGCCGGAGAAATTCGCGCTGATCCTGTCCCGGCAAATGCCGGACGAAGAGAAACGCGCCCGTGCAAACTATGTGATCGACACCGGCCACGGACTAGACGCCGCGCGCCAAAGGGTCGAAGAGATTGTCAGCGCTCTGACCGCCCGAGCGGGATAATATCTCCCCAGGTGCACAGACGATCGTATTCGACGGAAGGACAAGGCCATGCGGGAAATCATCTTCGATACGGAAACCACCGGCCTCGACAATCGCCAGGACCGCGTCATCGAAATCGGCGGCATCGAACTCAACGATCACTTTCCGACCGGCCGGACCTTTCATCGCTACATCCATCCCGGCGATCGCAAGGTTCATCCCGATGCGCTCGCCGTTCACGGCATCACCGACGATTTCCTGAAGGACAAGCCGGTCTTTGCCGAGGTCGTGGAAGAGCTGATGGCCTTCTTCGAGGGCGCCCGCTGGGTCGCGCACAATGCCACCTTCGATATGGGCTTCATCAATGCCGAGCTGGCTCGTCTCGATCGCCCGGCGGTTTCGCAAGACCTCGTCACCGACACGCTGTCGATGGCCCGCCGCAAGCATCCCATGGGTCCCAATTCGCTCGATGCGCTCTGCCGGCGCTACGGCATCGACAACACGCACCGCACGAAGCACGGCGCGTTGCTCGACTCCGAGCTTCTCGCCGAAGTCTATATCGAGATGATCGGCGGCCGGCAGGCTGCACTGGGCCTGACGACCAAGGAAAGCCGCGCACAGGCGGAAGCCTCCGACGACCTGGTCGTCGTGCCGCGCGCGCGTCCGGCGCCTTTGCCCCCGCGCCTGGCCGAAAACGACATCGCCGCCCATGCAGCGCTCGTCGAGAAGATGGGCGAAAAAGCCATCTGGTCGCATTACGCGGTCTGAAACGAAAAAACGCCCGGCCTTTTCGGACCGGGCGTTCGAGGCGTTCGGCTGGGATGCCGATCAGTTCGGGGTGCTGGACACCTGCGCGCGGACGCGGTCTTCGGCCATCCGCTGCGTGAACATCTGCGCGAAATCGATCGGGTCGATCATCAGCGGGGGGAAGCCGCCATTGCGTGTTGCGTCGGCCACGATCTGGCGCGCGAAGGGGAAGAGCAGGCGCGGGCACTCGATGAAGAGCAGCGGCAGCATGTGCTCCTGCGGGAAGCCGGTGACGCGGAAGACGCCGCCATAGGTCAGCTCGACGGCAAACAGAATCTTGTCGCCATCCTTGGCTTCGGCATTCAGCGTCAGCACGACGTCGAATTCCGTATCCGTCATCGGATTGGCGTTGACATTGACGTTGATGTTGATCGCCGGAGCCTTGTCACGGGCCTGGAGCGAGCGCGGCGCACCCGGATTTTCGAACGAGAGGTCCTTGATGTACTGGGCGAGAATGTTCAGCGACGGATTTTCGCCGGTGCCACCGTTCGTGGGTGCTGCTGTATCGGTCATGAGGCGCGTTCCTTGGAGGCGTTCGATAGAATGATGCGTTGGATGGAGCGGTTCAATGGTCGAGCGCATCTATCATTTCGGGCATGCCCTTACAACCCGAGCGGCCGGGCGGGGCAGGAGTGGAGCGTCTTCGGCATGCGCTCGGTCACCGCAGCCGGTCGTTCGGGTCGCTGCGGTCGGGGTCCCTGGTAAATTCTGCGTCATCGAGATCGATCACGCCGGGGATGGCGCGGGGCCGGGCGCCGGCCGGATCCGGTCGCGCGCTGCTTGTCCGCGTCACCACGGTGATCCGCTTGCGCAGGAACTGCCAGACTGCTTCGCGCACGGCGGGAATGAAGAGAAGGATGCCGAAGATGTCCGTCAGGAAGCCGGGCAGGATCAGGAGAAACGCGGCAATGACGATCATCGCACCATGCACGATCTGCCGGCCGGGGTTCTCGCCGGTGCGCGATGCGGACTGGAGTTTCCGCAGCACACCAAGGCCTTGCGCCCGCAAGAGAAGCGCGCCGACGACGGCGGATAGAAGAATGAGACCGAGCGTGGCACCCACGCCGATCTCGCGCCCGACGACGATGAAGGTGGCGATTTCCGCCATCGGCAGGAGCAGGAAGAAGAGCGGGATCAGGGAAAGGCGCATTCGGTCCACGTGTCGGTTGGAAGGGTTGTCGTCCGCCCGATGCCGCGTGGCATCGGAGCTATAAGGCGGCATCGGATCATGCCTTGGCCGTTGGTCTGCTTTGCTCGCTCGGCCGATCTGCTTTCGGCGGTCTGGCAATCTGCTCCTGGCCATTTGAATGATGGGGTCATCGGGTCTATATGGGTCTCTAAGATACATCATAAAAGCGGCATTGGTGGAAATGGGATCTTTCGACTTCGTAACATTGTTCTTTCTTGTCGCCGCGGTGATCATTTTCATCCAGCTTCGCAGCGTGCTGGGCCGTCGGACAGGCAATGAACGCCCGCCGTCCGATCCCTTCTCCGCCCGCGAACCCGTCGAGAGTTCCGACCCGACCGGCAAGGTCGTCCAGCTTCCCCGCCGCGACACCGTCGTGGACGAGGCGGCGCGCTATGCTGCGATCGATGCCTTCGCCAAGCCCGAGACCCCGCTGAACGCCTCGCTGCGCAAGATCACCGACGCCGACAACGCCTTCGACCCGAAGGAGTTCGTGAACGGTGCACGGATGGCCTATGAAATGATCGTGACCGCCTTTGCCGATGGCGACAGGAAGACCCTGAAGTCGCTCCTGTCCAAGGAAGTCTATGACGGCTTCGAGGCGGCGATCGCCGACCGCGAGGCCAAGGGCGAAATCGTCAAATCCACCTTCGTCGGCATCGAGAAATCCGACATCGTGTCGGCCGATCTGAAGGATGGCGAAGCGATCGTCACCGTGCGGATCTTCAGCCAGCTGATCTCGGCAACCTTCGACAAGGCCGGAACGATCGTCGATGGCGATGCGGAAGCCGTCTCCGAGGTCAACGACCTCTGGACGTTTGCCCGCGACACCCGCTCGCGCGATCCGAACTGGAAGCTGATCGCGACCGAATCCGAAAACTGAGGTCCCGGGCGTCCGGGCATCTGCGCGGGCCTGTTGAAAGAGATAGGGATCGCCGATGGATTTCGCGCTCCGCAAGGTCGCCTTTTCGGATCTGCCCGGCTGGGCAACCGACGATCCGTCAGATCTCCTGCCGGCCCTGCGCCGGTGCCGGCACCATGTCGAGACGGTCAAGCCCCACCGGACGGGATCGCTCGGCATATCCTCACACGATCTCCTACCCGCCTTTCACGCCGCCGACGAGGTGGACGTGCGGGATGCTGCCGAGGCCCGCGCCTTCTTCGAGGAACACTTCCAGCCCTTCGCGATCGCGCGTCGCGACGGGCGGCCGGGCTTCGTCACCGCGTTCTTCGAGCCGACCGTTGCCGTCAGCCGGGTGCGCACGGCCGAATATGCCTATCCTTTCTATCGCCGGCCGGCCGATCTGGTCGATCTCGATGCGGCCAACCGCTCGGCCGGGCTGGACGAGAGCTTTGTCTTTGCCCGACGCGTGGGAGACCGAATCGAGGAATATCCCGACCGGCGCGCGATCGAGACCGGTTGTCTTGCCGGGCGCGGGCTGGAGATCGCCTTTGCCCGCTCGAAGAGCGAGGTTTTCTTCGCCCATGTCCAGGGGGCTGCGCGTCTCCTTTTTCCGGACGGTTCTTCGGAGCGCATCACCTATGCCGGCAAAAGTGGCCATCCCTTCTCCGCCATCGGCCGCCTGCTGATCAACCGCGGCGAGATCGATGCGGCGACCGTATCCATGCAGTCGATCAAGGCCTGGCTCGATACCCATCCCGAGGATGCCGACGCGGTGATGTGGCACAATCGTTCCTTCATCTTCTTCCGCGAAGCCTCCGTCTCGGATCCCGCGCTCGGACCCGTGGCCGCCGCCAAGGTGCCCCTGGTGCCGGGACGCTCGCTGGCGGTCGATCGGCTGATTCATACCTTCGGTGTGCCGTTCTTCATCGCGAGCGACAGCCTCACCCGCATCGACGACGGCCGTCCGTTCCGCCGGCTGATGCTGGCTCTCGACACCGGTACGGCCATCGTCGGTCCGGCCCGCGGCGACATCTTCACCGGGTCGGGCGATGAGGCCGGCGAGCGGGCGGGCGCGGTGCGCAACGATGCGGACTTTTTCATTTTGATTCCGAAGGCGGCGGCGGCAAGATACGAGGCATGACGAGGAAGAAGACGCTTTCGAGCGAGGACCGCATTCTCTGGGGCAAGGTCGCCCGCTCGACGCGCGCGCTTCCCGGGCGCATGGAACTGCTCGCGCTCTTCGAGGGAGAGGACGCGCCGGCAAAGCCCGCCGAACCTGCACCCGTGCCTGCAGCGAAGGCGGCACGGGAGCCTGTGCCCGTCGCAAGAGTCGAAACGCCCCGACGTCACCAGCCGCTGGAAAAGCCGGTCAAGCGCAAACTCGCCAAGGGCCACCTGCCGATCGATGCCCGCATCGACCTTCACGGCATGGCGCAGTCGGAGGCGCATGGCCTTCTGCTCCGATTCATCGCGCGGGCGCATGATCACGGCCTGCGGCATGTTCTCGTCATCACTGGCAAGGGCACGTCGATGGGCAGCGAAGGCGCGTTGAAGCGGGCGGTACCGCTCTGGTTCTCATTGCCCGATTTCCGCCCGCTGATTTCCTCCTACGAGCCCGCTGCCCGCAATCATGGCGGCGAAGGCGCGCTCTATGTGCGCCTGTCGCGGCACGGCGTCTCGCGGCACGGCACCGGCCCCACGGCATGACGCCCTTCGGTGAGGAGATGGTTCGCCTGCGCGCCGAGCGCGGAGTGACGCAGAAGCAGATGGCACAGGCGCTGAACGTCTCCGCCGCCTATCTCTCGGCGCTCGAGCACGGCCGCCGCGGCACGCCGAGCTTCGATTTCCTTCAGCGGGTCGCCGGTTACTTCCACATTATCTGGGACGAGGCGGATGCGCTCTTCGCGCTTGCGGCGCAGTCGAACCCGCGCGTCACCGTCGACACATCAGGTCTTCCCGCCGCGCACACCATCCTGGCCAACCGTCTGGCGGCCCGGATCCGTCATCTCCCCGACCAGACGGTTGTGGATATCACGCAACTTTTGGACAATGCGCAGAAGGGTGCTAAAGATGGTGCCTGAAATGCTCTCCGGCAAATGAGCCTGGCGATATTGCCCGGGGAGCTGCGATAAAAACGGAAGAACCCACCCCACGATCCCGCTGCCGCCGGGTCGTTTTCAAGTCCCGTTTCCGGCCCGCAACCATCTGTCAAATATGGAACCGGACCCGGAAATGCCTATATTCAGACGATTGCCGGCACGCTGATTCGTCCTCCCGGATTCCGCATGGCCCGGCGATCGCAGGGCAAGCGCGAAACACGCCGTAACAATGGAAAGACCCGACCTCTATGACCGAACTGCCTGATGCTGCAACCGGCGCGAACGCCGAATATGGTGCCGATTCGATCAAGGTTCTCAAGGGTCTCGATGCCGTGCGCAAGCGCCCGGGCATGTATATCGGCGACACCGACGACGGCTCGGGCCTGCACCACATGGTCTACGAGGTCGTCGACAACGCCATCGACGAAGCGCTGGGCGGCTATGCCGACCTCGTGACGGTGACGCTGAATGCGGATGGCTCCGTGACCGTGACCGACAACGGCCGCGGCATCCCGACCGACATCCACAAGGAGGAAGGCGTGTCCGCCGCCGAGGTCATCATGACCCAGCTGCATGCAGGCGGCAAGTTCGACCAGAACTCCTACAAGGTCTCCGGCGGTCTCCACGGCGTCGGCGTGTCCGTGGTCAATGCGCTTTCCGTTTCGCTCAAGCTGAAGATCCGTCGCGTCGGCAAGATCCACGAGATGAGCTTCACCCATGGCGTGGCCGATGGCCCGCTGCAGGTGACCGGCGACAGCGGCGGCACGACGGGCACGGAAGTCACCTTCCTGCCGAGCACCGATACCTTCACGCAGGTCGAATTCGACTATGGAACGCTGGAGCATCGCCTGCGCGAGCTCGCCTTCCTCAATTCTGGCGTCCGCATCGTTCTCACGGACAAGCGCCACTCCGACATCAAGCAGGAAGAGATGATGTATGACGGCGGCCTCGAGGCCTTCGTCGTCTATCTCGACCGCGCCAAGAAACCGCTGGTCACGCGGCCGGTCTCCATCCGCGGCGAGAAGGACGGCATTACCGTCGAGGTCGCGATGTGGTGGAACGACAGCTACCACGAGAACATGCTCTGCTTCACCAACAACATTCCCCAGCGCGATGGCGGCACGCATATGGCCGGCTTCCGCGGCGCGCTGACGCGCCAGGTGACGTCCTATGCCGACCATTCGGGCATCACCAAGAGGGAAAAAGTGACGCTGCAGGGCGAAGACTGCCGCGAAGGCCTGACCGCCGTCCTCTCCGTCAAGGTTCCCGATCCGAAGTTCTCCTCGCAGACCAAGGACAAGCTCGTCTCGTCGGAAGTGCGCCCCGTGGTTGAAAGCCTCGTGAACGAGGCGCTGAGCACCTGGTTCGAAGAACATCCGGCCGATGCGAAGATCCTCGTCGGCAAGGTGGTGGAAGCCGCCGCTGCCCGTGAGGCCGCCCGCAAGGCACGCGAGCTGACCCGCCGCAAGGGCGCGCTCGATATCTCCTCGCTGCCCGGCAAGCTGGCCGACTGCTCGGAGCGCGACCCCTCCAAATCCGAACTCTTCCTCGTCGAAGGGGACTCCGCCGGCGGCTCCGCCAAGCAGGGACGCTCGCGCGAGAACCAGGCGATCCTGCCGCTGCGCGGCAAGATCCTCAACGTCGAGCGCGCGCGCTTCGACAAGATGCTCTCCAGCCAGGAAATCGGCACGCTGATTACGGCGCTCGGCACGTCGATCGGCAAGGACGAGTTCAACCCGGAAAAACTGCGCTACCACAAGATCATCATCATGACGGACGCCGACGTGGACGGCGCGCATATCAGGACGCTGCTGCTCACCTTCTTCTTCCGCCAGATGCCGGAACTGATCGAGCGCGGCCACCTCTACATCGCCCAGCCGCCGCTTTACAAAGTCACGCGCGGCAAGTCGGCCCAGTATCTGAAGGACGAGAAGGCTTTCGAGGAGTATCTGATCTCGATGGGCCTGGAAGAAGCGCGACTGGAGCTCGGCTCCGGCGAAGTGCGCGCCGGGCAGGATCTGCGCGAAGTCATCACCGATGCGCTGCGCCTGCGCGCGCTCATCGACGGTCTGCATTCCCGCTACAGCCGTTCGGTCGTCGAGCAGGCGGCGATTGCCGGTGCGCTCAATCCGGAACGTCTGCGCGACGACGAGAAGTCCGCGGTCATCGCGCGCGAACTCGCCGAGCGGTTGGACCTCATCGCCGAGGAAACCGAACGCGGCTGGAGCGCCGAGATCGCCGGTGACGGCGGCCTGCGGCTCGAGCGCATGGTTCGCGGCGTCAAGGAACTGGCCTTCCTCGACATGGCGCTGATCGCCTCGCAGGATGCGCGGCTGATCGACCAGTTGAACGCCAAGCTGCACGACATCTACGCCGTTCCGCCCGTGCTGCGGCGCAAGGAAGGCACGCAGGAGATCAGCGGCCCGCGCGCGCTGCTCGACGCCATCTTCGCCAGCGGCCGCAAGGGGCTTTCCATGCAGCGCTACAAGGGTCTTGGCGAAATGAATGCCGAACAGCTCTGGGAAACGACGCTCGACCCGAACGTCCGCTCGCTGTTGCAGGTCCGCGTCAACGATGCGACGGATGCCGACAGCCTGTTCTCCCGCCTCATGGGCGACGAAGTGGAGCCGCGTCGCGACTTCATCCAGGAGAATGCACTGAACGTGGCGAACCTCGATATCTGACGGACGTCCTTCGTCAGGAAAATGGAAATGAAAAGGCCCTCGCAACCAAATCGTTGCGAGGGCCTTTTGCTGTCGGTCTCAGGCCTTGAGACGGATGCCGATCAGTCGGCCTTGAAGCTGCCGTTGAAGGCGAGTTCGGAAAGCGGACGGCGGGGGCTCGGGGTTTCCCGCGCCTTCAGGCCTTCCGGCAGGACCGACTTGTCGCCGACCCGGCCGATCGCAACGCCGGCTTCGACGCGGTAGCCGTCGGGAATGCCGAGGATCTCCGCAGCCTTGTCGAAGTGGATGCCGGTCATGCCGTGCGCCTGGTAGCCGAGCAGCATGGCCTGATGGGCGATGGCGCCCCAGGCCGAGCCAGCATCGAAGCTATGGCTGTAGGACGGCTTGGATTCGGTAGAGCCCGGTGCCGTAAAGTGCGTTTTGGAGATGATGATCACCAGTGCGGAGGCCGATTTTGCCCAGCTCTGGTTGAAATCGTTGAGGATCGGGAGAAGCGTGCCCCATTTTGGCGTGCCGCGCAGCGCGTAGGAAAAGCGCCAGGGCTGCGAGTTGAAGGCGGATGGTGCCCAGCGGCCGGCTTCGAGAATCGTCAGAAGCTCCGCTTCGCCCATCGTCTCGTCCTTAAAGGCGCGGGGCGACCAGCGGTCGAGAAAGCTTGCTTCGATCGGATGGTCGGCCTGTCGGAAATTGCTCGACGTGGTCATGGTTCTGGTCCTTCGCGTGGGTCGGCCGCTGAGCCAGCGGTTGCCGATGGGAAAAGCAGGGGCGCAACGGAGAGCGCACTGCACCATTTAGTAAGTCTACGCCATTCCCGACAAGATGCTTTCGGCGAATAGAGTGTCTTCGCCATGGAGACGATTGCCATGTGCCCTATCTGAAACCGGTGAGGGCGAGAAGGAGAGCGACGTGCCGGCACCGGTCAACCCATTCAAGGCGGCGCTGAACGAGCGGCGCTTCCAGCTCGGATTCTGGGTGGCGCTGGCCAGCCCCTACGCGGCAGAGGTCGTGTCCGGCAGCGGCTATGACTGGCTGCTGATCGACGGCGAGCATGCCCCGAACGACATTCCCTCGCTGGCGGCGCAGGTCCAGGCGCTGAAGGGCTCGCAGAGCCATGCGGTCGTGCGCTTGCCGGTGGGCGAGACGTGGATGATCAAACAGATCCTCGATGCCGGTGCCCAGACCGTCATGATCCCCATGGTGGAAACCGTCAAGGAAGCCGAGCGTCTGGTGCGGGCGGTGCGCTATCCGCCGCGCGGTGACCGAGGCGTCGGCGCAGCGCTCGGCCGCGCCTCCAGTTTCAGCCGCATCGGTGACTATCTGGAATCGGCGGATCGCGAGATCTGCCTGATCGTGCAGATCGAGAGCCGTGCGGGTCTGGCGGCTCTCGACCGGATCGCCGCGATCGACGGCGTGGATGGATTGTTCATCGGCCCGTCCGATCTCGCAGCCGACATGGGCCTTCTCGGGCAGCCGGGCCATGCCAATGTGACGGCAGCCATTCGCGATGCTTTCGCGCGGATCGCCAAGGCCGGCAAGGCGTCCGGCATCATGACGCTGAACCTCGATCAGGCAAGGCTCTATCGTGAACTCGGCGCGGACTTCATGGCAATTGGCACAGATGTGACGACGCTCGTGGAAGCAACGACCCGGCTGCGTCTGCAATATCAAGGCGATGAAACGTCCCATACCACAGGATCGTCCGGGTATTGATAGGGCTTATCGACTTGTCAACGCCTTCGGGCGCACACTTCGTCGAGGAATGATGGAGGATTTCAAAATGATGGCAGAGGAAGGTCTTGCGACAGTTTCGCACCGGCCAACCGTGATACTCTAACGCACTTGCCGCACTGCACAATAAAGCGTAGCCTATCATATTAGAGGAATATGAAACGGAGACTTTACGCCAGAACTGTCTCCGCTCATGGTAAAAAGGAGTTTGTATCCAATGTTTTACCAGTTCTATGAGCTGAACCATGCGATTATGGCCCCCTGGCGTGCCGCAGCCGACGCCATGCGTCTGGCCTATAGCAATCCGCTCAACCCGCTGTCGCAAACCTATCTTGGCCGCACCGCAGCAGCCGGTCTCGAAGTCTTCGAGCGCTCGACCCGCCGCTACGGCAAGCCGGAATTCGGCCTGCATGAGACAATCATCGACGGCCAGCCGATTTCGATCGACGAGAAGATCGTCTGGCGGCAGCCCTTCTGCAATCTCATTCACTTCGAGCGCGTTCTCGAAAAGCCGGCCCGGTCCGATCCGCGCGTCCTGATCGTCGCCCCGATGTCCGGCCATTACGCGACCCTTCTGCGCGGCACGGTGGAAGCGCTGCTGCCGACCTCCGACATCTACATTACCGACTGGATCGACGCCCGCATGGTGCCTCTGACCGAGGGGACCTTCGATCTCGATGACTACATCGAATACGTCATCGAGATCCTGCATTTCCTCGGGCCCGATACGCATGTCGTCGCGGTCTGCCAGCCGGCCGTGCCCGTTCTCGCGGCGGCCGCCATCATGGAAGGCCGGGGCGATGCGCTGTCGCCGGCATCGATGACCCTGATGGGCGGGCCGATCGACACGCGAATCAACCCGACCGCCGTCAACCAGCTCGCCAAGGACAAGCCGATCGAATGGTTCCGCGACAATGTCGTGATGCCCGTTCCCTTTCCGCAGCCGGGCTTCATGCGGCCGGTCTACCCCGGCTTCCTTCAGCTCTCCGGCTTCATGTCGATGAACCTCGACAGGCATATCAATGCCCAGAAGGAATTCTTCGACCATCTCGTCAAGCATGACGGCGACGCGGCGGAGAAGCACCGCGAGTTCTACGACGAATATCTCGCGGTGATGGACCTGACCGCCGAATTCTACCTGCAGACCGTCGATGTCGTGTTCATGCAGCATGCCTTGCCGAAGGGCGAGATGATGCATCGGGGCGAGCGGGTGGATACGCATGCGATCCGCAAGGTGGCCCTGCTGACGGTGGAGGGCGAGAACGACGACATCTCCGGTGCGGGTCAGACGGCGGCGGCGCAGACCATCTGTTCCAACATTCCCGACCACATGCGGATGCATTATGTGCAGCCGGATGTCGGCCATTACGGCGTGTTCAACGGGTCGCGGTTCCGTCGGGAAATCGCGCCGCGCATCACCGCCTTCCAGCGCGAGCACGGCCACAAGGCCGCCGCCGTCAAGGTCATCAAGGGTGGAAAAACCGCTTAACGGCTGGAAAGTGGACGGAAACATCAAAAAATGGTGAGATCGGGCAAGCCCTTGCCCGATTTCTGATTGGTTCGTCTTGCGATGGAATGGGCCTGTTCCCACATCCATACGAGCGGGTTCGACGATCGAACCCTCCATTGACGAGGACTTAATCCCCATGAATCAGAATGCCTTGATCCGTCCTGACTGGACGCCCGCGACCATTGCGTTGATGGTTCTCGGCTTCGTCGTCTTCTGGCCGCTTGGCCTCGCCATGCTCGCCTACATTATCTTCGGCGAACGCCTGAAATCCTTCAAGCGCGACGCGAACGCCTCCGTCGATACCGTCTTCTCCACCGTCAAGGGCGGGTTCGGCGGCTTCGGCAAGACGGGCTTCTCGCGCGGCACGTTCCGCGCTGGCCATACCGGCAACGTCGCTTTCGACGACTGGCGCGAAGCCGAACTGGCGCGTCTCGATGAAGAGCGCCGCCGTCTGGACGACATGCGCGAAGATTTCGACGCCTATGTCCGCGAACTGCGCCGCGCCAAGGACCAAGACGATTTCGACCGCTTCATGCGCGAGCGCAACACGCCGTCGAACGGCCCGGTCACCGGTTACACCGGTAACTGATCCGGAACGCGCCCTCGGATGATGGCGCCCCCGATGGAAATGCGCCGGCCTTCCTCTTGCGGGAAGGCCGGCTTTTTCACGCCGCTCCCGAGGCGGAAACCCCGCGAATCATCTATCAGGAACCGATGTTTCCTCTGCTGCTCAAGCCTATTCGCCGCAAGAAGCCGGTCGCACCTGTCAAACCGGTGACGAAGACCGTCGTGAAGACGCTGACCGTGGACGGGCGGGCGCTTCCTCTGACGATCCGGCAGAACCCAAGGGCGACACGGATGACGCTGCGGATCGAGCCCGGCGGCCGTGCCCTCAAGATGACCATTCCCACCGGCCTGCCCGAACGCGAAATCACGCTGTTTCTCGACCGTCATCAGGTGTGGCTGGCCAGCCGTCTCGCACGCTTCTCCGGCGAAAGCGTGCTGGAGGAGGGCGGCGTGATCTTCGTGCGCGGCGTGGCGCACCGTATCGAGCGCACGGGGCGGCTTCGCGGCGTGACGGAAAGCGTCGTGGTCGATGACGAGGCCGTGCTGCGGGTAAGCGGCGCGTCGGAACATCTCGGCCGCCGCATCGCCGACTTCCTGAAGAAGGAAGCGCGCAAGGATCTGGAGCAGCTTGCGCCGGCGCATGCTTTGAACGTGGGACGACGGATCAAGTCGATGACGCTGCGCGACACGCGAAGCCGCTGGGGCTCCTGCGCCGTGGATGGAGCGCTGAATTTCTCCTGGCGCATCGTCATGGCGCCGCCTTACGTCATCGATTATCTCGCCGCCCATGAGGTTGCCCACCTCAAGGAAATGAACCACGGCCCGAACTTCTGGGCGCTCTGCGAGCGGCTCTGCCCGCGCACGGCCGACGCCCGTCACTGGCTGAAGCGCAACGGCACGCTGCTGCACGCCATCGACTTCACCTGATCACGCCCTGCGACAACGGCTCGGGCCCTTGTTTTGGCTCGACTCGCAGGCCGATTCATGCAAATGCGGTGCCTTATGACCATCGATGTCAAGATCTGCGGATTGAAGACCGCCGAAGCCGTCGACAAGGCGGTTGCCTTGGGCGCGAACCATGTCGGCTTCATATTTTTCGAGAAGAGCCCGCGTAATATCGAGCCGGACGATGCCGCGCGGCTGGCCGACCGGATTCGCGGCCGGGCGAAGATCGTCGCCGTGACGGTGGATGCGGATAACGACACGCTGGACGAGATCGTCTCGTCGCTCGATCCCGACATCCTGCAGCTTCACGGCCACGAGACCGCTGCACGCGCGCTGGACATCCGCGCCATCTACGGCCGGCCCGTGATGAAGGCATTTTCGGTGCGCGAGGCTGATGATCTGCGCGCGGTGGATGCCTATATCGGCATTGCCGACCGGTTTCTGTTCGACGCCAAGGCGCCCAAGGGGTCCGACCTGCCGGGCGGCAATGGCGTGGCGTTCGACTGGACGCTCCTCCATGCGCTTGACGCCGAGGTGGATTACATGCTTTCCGGCGGCCTGAATGCCGGGAACATCCGCGAGGCCCTTCAGATGACGGGCACGCGCGCGATCGACATCTCCTCCGGAGTGGAGCGCGCGCCCGGCGTCAAGGACATCGGGCGGATGGAAGAGTTTTTCGATGCCGTTGCACAGGCTTGCGCAGAGCCTTTCCGGTCAAGGAGCACGACGTGAATCAGACCCCTCTACCCAATTCCTTCCGTTCCGGCCCCGATGAGGATGGTCGTTTCGGCATTTTCGGCGGCCGCTTCGTCGCGGAAACGCTGATGCCGCTGATCCTCGAGCTTGAAGCCGAATGGGAGAAGGCAAAGACCGATCCCGCCTTCAAGGCCGAGCTGGAACACCTCAACACCCATTATACCGGCCGTCCGAGCCCTCTCTATTTTGCCGAGCGGCTGACGGCGGAACTGGGTGGCGCGAAGGTCTATTTCAAGCGCGACGAGCTGAACCACACCGGTTCGCACAAGATCAACAATTGCCTCGGCCAGATCCTGCTCGCCAAGCGCATGGGCAAGACCCGCATCATCGCGGAAACCGGCGCCGGCCAGCATGGCGTGGCGACGGCGACCGTCGCGGCCCGCTTCGGCCTTCCCTGCGTCGTCTACATGGGCGCAACCGACGTCGAGCGCCAGTCGCCGAACGTCTTCCGCATGAAGCTGCTCGGTGCCGAAGTGCGCCCCGTCACGGCCGGCCACGGCACGCTGAAGGACGCGATGAACGAGGCCCTGCGCGACTGGGTCACCAATGTGGACGACACCTACTATCTGATCGGTACCGCCGCAGGCCCGCATCCCTATCCGGAAATGGTGCGCGACTTCCAGGCCGTCATCGGCCGGGAAACGCGCGAGCAGATGCTGGCCATGGAGGGCCGCCTGCCGGACATGCTGGTTGCAGCCGTCGGCGGCGGCTCCAACGCCATTGGTCTCTTCCATCCGTTCCTCGACGATGCCAGCGTCAAGATCGTCGGCGTGGAAGCGGGCGGCAAGGGCCTCGACGGCGAGGAACACTGTGCCTCGCTGACGGCGGGCTCGCCGGGCGTTCTTCACGGCAACCGCACCTACCTGCTGCAGGATAAGGACGGACAGATCAAGGAAGGCCATTCGATCTCGGCCGGCCTCGACTATCCTGGCATCGGCCCCGAGCATTCCTGGCTGAAGGATGCCGGCCGCGTCGAATACGTGCCGATCATGGACCATGAGGCGCTCGAAGCCTTCCAGCTCCTGACCCGCATCGAGGGCATCATTCCCGCGCTTGAGCCGAGCCATGCGCTGGCCGAGGTCATCAAGCGGGCGCCGACGATGGACAAGGACCAGATCATCGTGATGAACCTCTGCGGACGTGGCGACAAGGATATCTTCACTGTCGGCAAGCTGCTCGGAATGGGACTGTAAGAACATGAGCGCACGTTTCGACAGGACCTTCGCCAAGGCGGCCGCCGAGCATCGGCCGGTGCTCGTCACCTACATCATGGGGGGCGACCCGGATTTCGACACATCCCTGTCGATCATGAAGGCGCTGCCCTCGGCCGGCGCCGACATCATCGAGCTCGGCATGCCCTTCTCCGACCCGATGGCGGATGGTCCGGCGATCCAGCTGGCCGGCCAGCGCGCCCTGCGCGGCGGCCAGACGCTCGAAAAGACGCTGGAGCTGTCCCGCCAGTTCCGCAAGACGGATACGGACACGCCGATCGTCATGATGGGCTATTACAATCCGATCTACATCTATGGCGTCGATCGCTTTCTCGATAACGCGCTTGCCGCCGGCATCGACGGCCTGATCGTCGTCGATCTGCCGCCGGAAATGGACGACGAGCTCTGCCTGCCCGCTCTCAAGAAGGGCATCAGCTTCATCCGGCTGGCAACGCCCACGACGGACGGGCGGCGCCTGCCCAAGGTTCTCGAAAACACCTCGGGCTTCGTCTATTACGTCTCCATGAACGGCATCACCGGCTCGGCCCTGCCGGAGCCGGCCCTGGTCGGCGGCGCCGTGGCGCGCATCAAGGAGCATACCAACCTGCCGGTCTGCGTCGGCTTCGGCGTCAAGACGGCCGAGCATGCCCGCGCCATCGGCGCGTCTGCCGACGGCGTGGTCGTCGGTACCGTCATCATCAATCAGGTCGCCTCCAGCCTGACCGAAGACGGTCAGGCAACGGGTGCGACCGTTCCGGGCGTGGAGGCCCTCGTCCGCGGCCTTTCGGCCGGCGTCCGGGCCGCACGTCTTGCCGCAGCCGAATAATCGCCCACATTCAGGGCAATGACAGGCTGAACGATTTCAGGAGTTTCATGTGAACTGGATTACCAACTACGTTCGCCCGAAGATCAATTCGATGCTCGGCCGCCGCGAGGTTCCGGAAAACCTTTGGATCAAGTGCCCGGAAACGGGCGAGATGGTGTTTCACCGCGATCTCGAAGAAAACAAATGGGTCATTCCAGCGTCCGGCTTTCACATGAAGATGCCGGCCAAGGCGCGCCTGAAGGACCTGTTCGATGACGGCGTCTACGAGGCTCTGCCGCAGCCGAAGGTGGCGCAGGACCCGCTGAAGTTCCGCGACTCGAAGAAATATACCGACCGCCTGCGCGACAGCCGTGCCAAGACCGAGATGGAGGACACGATCCTCGCCGGTGTCGGCACCGTCGAGGGCCTGAAGCTCGTGGCCGTCGTGCATGAATTCGCCTTCATGGGCGGCTCGCTCGGCATTGCCGCCGGCGAGGCGATCATCAAGGCCTTCGAACGCGCCATCGCTGAGAAGTGCCCGCTCGTCATCTTCCCGGCCTCGGGCGGCGCCCGCATGCAGGAGGGCATCCTCTCGCTCATGCAGCTGCCGCGCACCACCGTGGCCGTGCAGATGCTGAAGGAAGCAGGCCTTCCCTATATCGTCGTCCTGACGAATCCGACGACCGGCGGCGTTACCGCGTCTTACGCCATGCTCGGCGATCTGCATCTGGCGGAGCCGGGTGCCGAAATCTGCTTTGCCGGCAAGCGCGTCATCGAGCAGACCATCCGCGAAAAGCTCCCCGAGGGCTTCCAGACGTCGGAATATCTGATGGATCATGGCATGATCGACATGGTCATCAAGCGTCACGACATTCCCTCGACGCTCGCACGCGTGCTGAAGATTATGCTCAAGAAGCCGGTCGATGCCGTCAAGCGCACCGTCGAGCCCGAGATCGTCGTTCCCCCGGCAGCCGTGCCGGTTGCGGCCAGCGTTTAAGGTCTGCGATGACCGTTGCGGCGAGCGAAGCCACGCAGGAGATCGACAAGCTTCTTGCCCTTCATCCCAAAGGCTTCGATCTGTCGCTGGAGCGCGTCACCCGCCTCCTTGACAGGCTCGGCAACCCGCAGGACCGGCTGCCGCCCGTCATTCACGTGGCCGGCACCAATGGCAAGGGATCGGTCTCGGCCTTCTCCAGGGCGATCCTGGAGGCGGCGGGTCTCTCCGTCCACGTCCACACCTCGCCGCACCTCGTCACCTGGCATGAGCGCTATCGCCTCGGCGTCGAGGGTGGGCGCGGTGCCTATGCCACGGACGCGGTTCTCGCAGAGGCGGTGCGCCGCGTGGGTGCCGCCAATCGCGGCGAGACCATCACCGTCTTCGAAATCCTGACCGCCGTCACCTTCGTTCTGTTCTCCGAGCATCCCGCCGATGTCGCGATCGTCGAGGTCGGCCTCGGCGGTCGTTTCGATGCGACGAACGTCATCACGGCGCCGGCCGTCTCCACGATCATGCCGATCTCGCTCGATCATCAGGCCTATCTCGGCGATCGTGTCGAACTGATCGCTGCGGAAAAGGCCGGCATCATGAAGCGCGGCTGTCCCGTCGTCATCGGGCAGCAGGAGGAAGAGGCCGCGCGCGACGTGCTGGTCGCCACCGCCGAGCGGCTGCGCTGCCCCGTGTCCGTCTACGGACAGGACTTCATGGCGCATGAGGAGTTCGGCCGCCTGGTCTATCAGGACGATGCCGGACTGATCGACCTGCCGCTGCCGCGCCTGCCTGGCCGGCATCAATATGCCAACGCCGCCGCAGCGATCCGCACGATCCGCGCCGCCGGTTTCGATCCGTCGGATGCGGCGATCGAGAAAGGCCTGACGACGGTCGAATGGCCCGGCCGCCTGCAGCGGCTGACCAGCGGACGGCTGGCGGAACGCGCACCGAAACGCGCCGAAATCTGGGTGGATGGCGGCCATAACCCCGGTGCCGGCAAGGTGATCGCCGAGACGATGGCCAATCTGGAGGAGCGCGACCCGCGGCCTCTGTTCCTCATTATCGGCATGCTCAACACCAAGGATCCCGCCGGCTACTTCCAGTCCTTTTCCGGCCTTGCGGAACAGGTCTTCACCGTGCCGATCCGCGGTTCGGACGCCGGTATCGACCCGGTGGCGCTGGCGGAAGATGCCGCGGCCCAGGGCCTCGAGGTCGAGCCGGTTTCTTCGGTCGCGGAAGCGCTGGCCGTTATCTCGGGCCTGTTCGAAGACCAGCCGGTCGCCCCACGCATCCTCATCGGCGGTTCGCTCTATCTTGTCGGCAATGTCCTCGCCGACAACGGCACGCCGCCGCGCTGAATGACGCGCTGAATGACGACAACGGAAAAAACGGCATGAAAAAACCCGGCTGCGAGGCCGGGTTTTCCAATTCTTGGGTCTGACGATCCTAAAGCGGACACTTATGCAGCGGCGTTCGTGATCCAGGAGGTCAGTGCGGTCTTCGGCGCTGCACCGACTTTGATGTCGGCCACTTCGCCGGCCTTGAAGATCGCGAGCGTCGGGATCGACCGGACACCGTACTGGGCGGCGATCTCGGGGTTCTCGTCGATGTTGATCTTGGCGACCTTCACCTTGCCGGCCATCTCGTTGGAGATTTCCTCGAGGCTCGGCGCGATCATCTTGCACGGACCGCACCATTCCGCCCAGAAATCGACGATAACCGGCTCCTGTGCATTGAGAACTTCATCCTGAAAATTGGATGTATCGACTTTCACGGTCGCCATGATGCGCTCCTCATTCCTATGGTGCGGATGACCCGCGGGGCATGACCAGGATGTGATGATCCGGACCCTGCATTTCAATGTCCGGTATCTCATTTTGTGGCGAGGTCCACAAGCGCGGCATCGAGAAGCGCCTCCGGCAACTCGATTGCCGTGGGCCCCTCGGTGAAGACGAGGATGCAGCGGAACCGATGGGCCGGGTAGAGCGGCCGCAGGATCTCCCGGTAGATCGCAAGCTGCGTCCGATAGACGTTCGGCACGGCGCCGACGTTGCCGGGCACGGTCCGGTTCGTTTTGAAGTCCGCGATCACGACGCAGTTCTCGGCAACCGCCAGCCGGTCGATCCGGCCGGAGACGGCATGTTCGCGCGCACCGAGCCGAAGCGTCCCCATGATCGAGACCTCGGCGCGGCTGGTGCCGGAGAAAAGCGCGGAAAGCGCGGGATCGTCGATGACGGCGAGAACGGACTGTACGATGCCGTCTCGCTGCGCCTCGCTCCAGTTGGGGGCGGCGCGCGACAGATAAAGTGCGGCATCGGCTTCGCGCGCCTCCGGCTGCCGCGCAGGCAGGACCTGCAGCAACCGATGCAGGATTGCGCCGCGCAACAGAGACGGTCCCGTGGCCTTGTCGTCGAGAAAGAGGCGCGAACCGGTGATCGTGTCCGCCGCGTCCGCCTCCACCGTGAAACCAGCGCCCGAAGGGCTTAAAGGCCGGGGAAGGTGACGCTGTGGCGGCAGGGGGTCAAGCAGCGCTTGCGGCAAGCTGCCGGCGTCATCGGCCGCGATGTCGACTTCTGCGGGCTCGATGTCGAAATCCGTCCGCTTGGTCAGCGCATGCCAGCGCGCACCGCTCCATTGCAGCCCGGCCACCGAGAAATCGACGGGCACCAGCCGGCCTTCCGCATCCGCGGCCAGACCGGCGCGCACCATGGCGTGCCAGCTTTCCGGATTGTCGAGCTTGCCACGGTAGCCGCAGACGATCAGGCGGTCGGCTGCCCGCGTCATGCCGACATAGAGCAGCCGGCGATACTCCTCTTCGGCACTTGCCTTCAGCCGCTGCGTATCGCTGTCGATCAGGCTGTTGGAGGGTGCCCGCGGCGGCCGCCAGACGGGAATGGTCGAGGCCTCCCCGTCGGCCCCGCGCCCGTTCGGCGACGGCAGCATGCGGAGTGCCGGAACATGCTGATTGTTGAACGCCTTGCCGCTGCCATCGACCAGGAACACGACCGGCGCCTCCAGGCCCTTTGCCGCATGCACGGTCATGACGCGAACCTCGTTGCGCTCCTTGTCCTGCTCCCGCTTGATGGTCGGCGCCTCCAGTTCGAGACCGGAAATGAAGCTCTGCAGACCGGGAAGCCCGTTGGCTTCGTGATCGAGGCAGAAAGTGAGGAACTCGTCGAGGATGTCGCTGACCTCGCTGCCGAGCCGCGACAGAAACGCCGCCCGCCCGCCATCGGCGCCCAGCAGGCGCGCATAGAGGTCATAGACCGAGAGCGTATCCGCCAGCGTCCGGTAAGTCGCCAGACGCGCGACGACCGGCGCGAGCGCCGGATCGGGTGACGCCTGGAGCGCGCTCCAGAGGCTGTGGCCGAGGGGGCGCAGGGTTGCAGCGTCCGCCAGCACCTCCTCGGTCACGGCGAAGAGCGGGCTCTTCAGCACCGCGGCCAGCGACAGGTCGTCCTGCGGCAGGAGCAGGAACCGGCCGAGCGCCATCAGATCCTGAACGGCGATATGCGCCGTCAGCACCAGCCGGTCGGCGCCCGCGACGGGGATGTCGTGCCGCGTCTTCAAGGCCCGCATCAGCGCGTTGACGAAGGCATCGCGCATGCGCACCAGCACGATCACGTCGCCTGGCCGCATGACGCGGCGCGTGGTCTTCTCGATGATGGTCTCGGTGCCGATCCAGTGCGCCAGCGTCGCCGCGATGCGCTCGGCCAGAATGTTGGCCGGCGCATGTTCCGGCGTCGCATCGAAGGCTGCGGTCCAGTCCTCCTCCTCGAGGCTCGGTGCAGGGGCGATCGCGTCCCAGATCTCGACCAGACCCGGATGGCCGACGCGGTTGGAGGCATGCACGACGGGTTCGTTGCGGGCGCTGAGGCCGCGCGCATGGGCGGGCTCCCGAAACACCGTGTCGACGGCGGACAGCACGTCCTCGGTCGAGCGGAAGGAGAGCTGCAGCTGCACGGGGCTGAAGGCAAGTCCGCTCGCATCGATCCGCCGCTTCGCCTCGCGCGCCTCTTCCGAGAAGCGCTCCGGTCGCGCGCCCTGGAACGAGTAGATCGATTGCTTCTCGTCGCCAACGGCAAAAAGCGTCCGGTGGCGACCGCGGGCGCTGTCGCCGGTAAAGAAGTCCTCGGCCAGCGACCGGATGATCGACCACTGCACCGGGCTCGTATCCTGCGCCTCGTCCACGAGAATATGGTCGATGCCTTGGTCAAGCTTGTAATGCACCCAGGCGCCGACATCCGCGCGGGTCAGAAGACGCGCGGTCCGGTTGATCAGGTCGTCGAAATCGAGCTGGCTGCGGCTCTTCTTGATGTCCTCATAGTCCTGCGTCAGCCGCTCGGCGAGCACCATTGCGGCCTGCGTCGCTTCGAACATATGGACGAGGGCCAGCCGGTCGGAGAGCGACAGGACGGCGTCGTAAGCAGCCTGCACCATGTCTTCGAGATCGGGAGCCGCCTTGCGCAGCGGCGCGGAAAAGAAGCCTGACATCGCCCGCGGTTTGCCCGAGGACGCGGAGAAAAACAGGTCCCGAACCGCCTGATAGCGCTGCAGCGGGGTTTTGAGCTCGGCCGTAACCGCGAGCCCGTCGGCGAAATCCCGCACCTTGGCACCGCCCGACGCGCGCGCGATATCGATATAGCGCGTGAGATCCGGACCGTTGAGGCCGGCCAGCGGCCAGAACTGTGCGATAACGCTGTCCGCGGTTTCCTCCGCATCCAGTCCCAGCGCTTCGCGCAGAACGCGGTCCGTGCCGCCCGTCTGTTCGGCCTCGTTCAGAAAGGCCTGCAGCGCCGTGCGGTTGGCGACGATCATCGACAGCAGGCTTTCCAGCCCGGTGTCGTCGGCCAGCGCCAGCACGGTCTCGAAGGCGCCGGTCAGCACCGGATCGCCCTCCGTCGCCGCCGCCGTCAGGAGAAGACGGCGCGCGTCCGCCAGCAGGATCGTTGCCGTCCGGTCGTCGAGCACGGAGAAGTGGCCGGCGACATTGGCTTCCAGCGGAAACTGATGCAGCAGCGCCTCGCAAAAGGCGTGGATCGTCTGGATCTTCAGCCCGCCCGGCGTTTCCAGTGCGCGCGCAAACAGGCGCCGGGCTTCGGCGATCGTGGCGGCGCTCGGCGCCCGCCCTTCGAGCGCCGTGATCCGCGCCGAAAGCGTCGCGTCGTCCAGCGTCACCCATTCCGCCAGCCGCTCGAACACGCGGTTCGACATTTCGGCGGCCGCCGCCTTGGTATAGGTCAGGCAAAGGATGGCCGAGGCGCGGCATCCAGAAAGCAAGAGCCGGATGACGCGCTGGGTCAGCACATGGGTCTTGCCCGAGCCGGCATTGGCCGAGACCCAGGCCGATCGTTGCGGATCCGAGGCGATGGCCTGTTGCGCCGTCGTCCAGTTCAGCCAGTCGGCGGGCGAGCCGCTCTTCGGTGCGAGATCGTCAGGCATCCCCCGTCTCCTCTTCGCCATCCGCGGTCGACCATTCGGCGACGCGCGCCAGATGATCATATTCCCCGCCATAGGATTTCTCCTTCTGGACAATCACGCGCGAGGCGAAACCGCGCTGGCCCGATTGCAGCGCTCGCAGCAGGCCGGTGAACTGGGCGAGCGATTCGTCCGCCAGCATCTCCGCCGTCTTCGGCTCGACATCGCCCCGCGCCCGCCCCTCATTGTTGACCTCGTCCACCTCGAACCGATCTCCGGGCTTCAGCCGGACATAGAGAAGCGACTGGGGATGACGCCGGCCGACCGTGTCGAAGGCACCGGCCTTCAGGGCCGCGGCTTCGAGCGGCAGCTGCGGGTCGAGCAGCGCGCGGGCTTCCTTGACCGAAGGGTTGGCACCGGTCTTGTAATCGACGATGACCGCCGCGCCATCGGGGCCGATGTCGATCCGGTCGGCCAGGCCGGTCAGTTCGATATCGGCCACGCCGACCTGAAACTTGGCATAGCGCTCCAGAAAGGATTGCCGGATACCGTCCTTGCGGGAAACCTCCCAATCGATGAAGGCCCGGCCGACGGCCGCAAACCGGGGCCGCCAGATCACATCGATATGAACCGGCAACCGCTGTTCGTCGAAGGCTTCACCGATCAGCTGCTGCATGACGGCCTGCGCCTCCGGGCCCGCCGGATCGACCGTGCTCTTGGCGAAGCGCTCGACGATGGCGTGGTAGATGGTGCCGCGCTCGGCCGCGCCGGGGTCGGCATTGAAGCCGTCGATCGGCTGAAGGCGCAGGATGCGCCTGGCATAGATGGAATAGGGGTCGCGACGCAGACGTCCGACCTCGCTGAAAGAATAGCGCCGCGGCTGCAGCGCGAAAGCGGGCTTGGGTTCCGGACGCCTGGCCAGCGGCGTGTCGGGACGCGCGTCGAGAAGCGCGGCATAGCGCAGCCGGTCGCGGCCGTTTTCGCGCAGGCGTTGTCCCAGGTCCTTGCCGCCAACGGCGAGCAGCCGTTGCAGCCAGCGCGAGGCGACGGTGGGTGTCGCACCCTTGCGCAGCGACCGGCTGAACACCAGCCGCCGCGTGCCGCAGGCCATCTGAAGATCGTGGGCCAGCTGGCCGATGCGCCGTTCCGGCGGCTCCAGGCCGATGCCGGTTTTCATGCTGCGCGACAGGAAGGGGTCGTTGGCGGTCTGTCCCGGCCATGTCCCCTCGTTCATGCCGCCGAGGACGACGAGATCGACGCTCTGCAATCGGGCTTCGAGCGCACCGAAGATGAAGACGCGCGGGTGCCGCATGGCGCGGGGCTTGACGGCGGAACCGGCCATCAGCGCGTCCACGGCCTCGCACCACTGGCCGCCATCCGCCTCGATCCCGTCCGCTTCGATGACGGCCCGCAAGAGATCGGCGAGTGCCGCGCCCGCCTCGCCGGACCAGAGCGCCCCGAGGTCGCCCGTCTCCGTCATGGCCACACCTTCCAGCGCCCGGCCGGTCCGCTCGGCCCAGTCCGACAGGGTCAGCGACGTGCTGAACCCGCCGGCACCCTTTCGCCGCCGCACCAGCATGGCGACGAGCGGCTCGATGGCCGTGGCGATGGCACCCGCCACGGTGCGGGCATCCTCGATATCCGCATCCGTCACCTGCACCAGCCATTCCGGCACATGGCGATCGGCGCGCCGGCGCGCCGCCGCCTCGTCGAGCAGCGGCCTGAGATCCGCCATATCGGCCGGCACGGTGCCCCCGCGCAGTGCGAGCAGCTCGAGCAGCGTCACGGCCGAGCGGAAACGCTCGGGCGACACACCGAAGCGGGCGAGCGGATGCTTCATCAGCGTGGTGATGGCGACGGGATCGCCGGGACGCAGCGCCACATCGAGCAGCAGCCGGACAAGCGTGCCCTGCGGCGTGGATGCGAGCGGCGTTCCCGCAGAATCATCCGCCTCGATGCCGAAGCGCTGCAGTTCCGCGGCCACCCGGCGGGCGAGATCGCGGTCGGGCGTGATCAGCGCGGCCTGGCATTCCTCGTCCGTCTGCAATGCCAGCCGCAACGACAGCGCGATCGCCGTTGCCTCCTCGCGTTCGTTCACCGCCTCGATCAGGGCTGCATCCGAAAAGGCTGCCTCGACACGCCGCGCATCCAGCGAGCGTCGCACGGCGTCCCAGGAACTGGTGGCCTCGACCGGCAGGAAGGCATGCGACAGCGTCTCCGCCCGAACGGCGAGATCCGCGTCCACGGTGCCGATCGACACGATCTCCGCGCGCGCGATGCCCATGCGCCGCAGAAGACGAACGAAGCCGTATTGCGGGTGGCTGCGGCTGGCGGACTCGTGGCTGCGGGCAGCGTCCGGCGGTGGCGGATCGATCAGGTTCCAGTCCGCATCCGTCATCGTCTCGTCCAGCCCGGGCAGCACGATCGCGCCTTGCGACAGCGTCTGCACCGCGAGGATCAGCCGGGCCGTGGCGGGAATGGACCCCGTCGAACCCGCGATGATGACAGGGCCGTCGATCGCGCCGGCAGCGATCCGGTGGCTTTCGGCCTCGAGGACCGCATTGCGGTGGCGGGCGGGCGAGGAGCGGCTGAGCTCGGCGAGCCGGGCCGGCCAGAACTGGCTGGCGATCTGCAGGAACTCCAGCGTCAGCGTCCACCATTGCGCATAGTTGCTGGCATCGAGCGCGCCCAGGCTGTCCCAGTCGAGATCCTCCGTCTCGATATCGTCGATGATCTGCACGAGGTTGCGCGCAAGCCACAAGGCGTCGGCCGGGCTGGCCGGCGCGATCAGCGGGCTGTCGCCGTGGAGTTCGGTGACGATGCGCGGCAGCGTGTTGCGCCAGGCCAGAATCAGCCGCGACAGTTCGATCAGCCGCGCCGGGCCGGTCAAGGGCGGTGCGAGATCGAGAACGGCCGGCATCTCCGCATCGAAGAAGCCGCTATCGTCGTCCGTCTCCCCCAGCGCCCGGATGCTCGGCAGGATGGCCGAGCGGGCGCCGAGGCAATCCACGAATTCCGAGCGCAGCACGCGCGCCGCGCGCCGGGTCGGCACGAAGATCGTCACGCCCGCAAGCGACAACGGATCGGCCGGATCGTAGCGATAATCGGGCACGATCGTCCCGTCGCAGATCGCATGGACGAGCGTCTTCAGGAAGGGCACGCCGGCGGGGATGGTGAAGACGTTCTGTCGTGCGGGCGTCATGGTTTCTTCCCTCAGGCGCGATCCGCCAACCGCGCGAACTGCGCTTCGGCCTTGCCGATCGCATCCGGCGTGCCGACGGTGATCCATTCGCCTTCGAGCATCAGCCCATACAGGCGTCCGGCCGCAATCGCCGTGTCGAAATAGATGTTGAGATTGAAGGCATCCTTCGGCGCTTCGTCGAACAGCGTGCTCATCAGGGCGATGGCGCCGGCATAGACGACGGGCTGCGGCAGCCCTTCGGCGTAGCGGACGAGCCGCCCGTCCGCCTGAAGCGAAAAATCCTTCTTGCCGTCATGCCCGGTCGTCCGGTCGAGATCGACGCAGAGAAGCAGCATGTCCATGCGGGCGGGATCGAAGGCCTCGGCAAGGCGGGCGAGATTGCTGCGCCCTTCCGGCTCGCCGATCCAGAAGAGGTCGGCATTCATGACCAGCACCGGGCCGGGATCGAGAAGCGCCAGCCCCTTGGCAAGACCTCCGCCCGAATTCATCAGGGCCGCGCGCTCGTCGGAAATCCGGATCGCCGGCGCCGGCCGGGCATGCAGATGCGCTTCCATGCGATCGGCGAAATGATGCACGTTCACGGCCGCCGTCTTGATGCCCGCGGTCACCAGGAGATCGAGCACATGGTCGATCATCGGCTTGCCGGCGATCGGCACCAGCGGCTTCGGCATCGTGTCGGTGATGGGACGCAGCCGCGTGCCTAATCCTGCGGCCAGCACCATGGCATTCTCGATGAGCATGTCGCCCTTTCCTTGATTGGCGCCGCGATTCGCGATCGACGCCTCGCATCATTTCCGAAACGCGCCTGAGTTCAAGAACGGATGCCGTGTGATGTCATGTTGCCGGAGTCTTCTCATGGCGTGACCCGCCGAAGCGTCAGGTTGATGCGACCGCCATTCTTCAGAAGCGTCGAGGTCGCGGGGTAGATGCGGTCGACGCCGTGGAAGGCGAGCCGGCTTTCGCCGCCGAGAACCACGATGTCGCCGCTCGACAGCTTGAAGGAGACTGTCCGGTCGGTGCGCTCGCGCCCGCCGACCCGAAACAGGCAGGCATCGCCGAGCGACACCGAAACGACCGGCGTCTGAAGATCCTGCTCGTCCTTGTCCTGGTGCAGCCCCATCCGCGCGGTTTCCGCATAGAAATTGACGAGACAGGCCTGCGGCGGCTTGGATGCGCCGGCAACCGTCTGCCAGAGATCGAGCAGGCTTTGCGGGATGGCGGGCCAGGGTGCCTGCGTTGCCGGATGCAGCGGCTGATAGCGATAGCCGAGAGCCTTGTCCGTGACCCAGCCCAGCGTGCCGCAATTCGTCATCCGCACCGACAGTTCCTTGCCGGTCTTCGGCATGGCGGGGCGATAGAGTGGGGCCGCCGCAACGACCGCCCGGATCTCCTCGACAAGGGCTTCCTGCCGATCGCGATCGAGAAAACCGGGAATATGGCGGAAGCCTTTCGGCAGGACCAGCATGGCCTCCTCCTGTTCGCGTTGCTGCCAGCCGCTCATGGCAGGGTTCTTTGCCGGATTCCGACCACGACGTTTACCGGTTCGCGCGTCGCATTGGCATCTTGCCCGGCGATCGCATTCATCTATTCGCCATCCGGGCGGCCACGCATCTTCTTGACCTCCCCGCGACCGCTCTTCGCCTTCAGCCGGCGCTCCACAGAGCCGCGAGTCGGCTTGGTCTTGCGGCGAGGCGGCGGGGGTGGTTCGGCGGCTTTGAGGATCAGCGCCTTCAGCCGTTCGCGTGCGTCCTCGCGATTGCGGTCCTGGCTGCGGAAGCTGTTCGCTTCGATCATCAGCACGCCCTCTTTCGAGACCCTGCGACCGGCGAGGCCGATGGCAATGTCGCGGATGCGCTCGGGCAGGGAAGGGGACGCCGCGATATTGAAGAACAGCTGGACGGCGGTCGCGACCTTGTTGACGTTCTGCCCGCCGGGGCCACCCGCCAGCACGAACTGCTCGCTCAGCTCCCAGCCGGCAATCACGATCCGGTCGTTGATATAGAGGGGGTCGCTTGCCATGCCGTCGCCTTTCGTTCCCTGTTTATTCCAGCTTGGCGCTCTTTGCAAATAGAGCAACTCCCGCAAAAATGCGCAGCGGCTCTGCGTCCGGGATTGTGAGAAAACAGAAAGATCGAGCCGAACGACGAAACCCGGCGCTGTCGCCAGCGCCGGGTTTCACGTGAAATCGTTCGGTAAAGCGTCTCCGCTTCGGGGCTTATTCGGCGGCGATCGCCAGTCCCGGTGCCGCATCGCGGACGCCGCCATCGACATGGCTCTCAAACTTGGTGAAGTTCGCTACGAACATATTGGCTAGCTTGCTCGCCTGCGCGTCATAGGCGGCACCGTCTGCCCAGGTCGAGCGCGGATCGAGAATCCCGCCCTCGATGCCGGCGACCTCGACCGGAACCGCGAAGCCGAAATTGGCATCGGTGCGGAATTCGGTCTCGGCCAGCGAACCATCGAGCGCTGCGGCGAGCAGAGCGCGGGTCGCCTTGATGGGCATGCGGCGGCCGGTGCCGTAGGCACCACCGGTCCAGCCGGTGTTGACGAGCCAGCAGGTGACGCCGTGTTCGGCGATCAGTTCGCGCAGCAGGTTGCCGTATTCGCTCGGGTGCCGCGGCATGAAGGGGGCGCCGAAGCAGGTCGAGAAGGTGGCTTCCGGTTCGGTCACGCCCTTTTCCGTGCCGGCGACCTTGGCGGTGTAGCCGGAGAGGAAGTGGTACATGGCCTGATCGGCCGTCAGCTTGGCGATCGGCGGCATGACGCCGAAGGCATCGGCCGTCAGCATGATGATCGTTTTGGGATGACCGGCCGTGCCCGTTGCGCTGGCATTGGGAATGAAGTCCAGCGGGTAGGCGCAGCGGGTGTTCTCGGTGAGCGAGCCGTCGTCGAAGTCCGGCACCCGGTTTTCATCCAGGATGACGTTTTCGAGCACGGTGCCGAAACGCTTGGTGGTGGCGAAGATCTCCGGCTCGGCTTCGGCCGAAAGACGGATCGTCTTGGCATAGCAGCCGCCTTCGAAGTTGAAGATACCGTCCTTGCCCCAGCCATGCTCGTCGTCGCCGATCAGCGTGCGCTTCGGGTCGGCCGACAGCGTGGTCTTGCCGGTGCCGGAAAGGCCGAAGAAGACGGCGGAATCGCCGTCCGGGCCGACGTTTGCCGAGCAATGCATCGGCATCACGCCCTTTTCGGGCAGCAGGTAGTTGAGGGCGGTGAAGACCGACTTCTTCATCTCGCCGGCATAGGACGTGCCGCCGATCAAAACGAGGCCGTTGACGAGATCGCAGGCGATGACGGTTTCCGTCCTGCAGCCGTGACGGGCCGGGTCGGCGCGGAAATGCGGGAGGTCGATGATGGTCAGCTTCGGCGCGAACGTCGTCAGGCTCTCGCGATCCGGGCGGATCAGGAGGTTGCGGATGAAGAGGGAGTGCCAGGCGAATTCGGTGATGACACGGGTCGGCAGGGCATTGTCGCTGTCGGCACCGCCGATCAGGTCCTGAACGTAGAGCGAACGGCCACGGGCATGGTCGAGCATGTCGCTGCACAGCGTTTCGAAATGTGCGGGTGACATTTCCTTGTTGTTGTCCCACCAGATCTGATCGGTCGTCGTCGCATCGCGAACGACGAACTTGTCCTTGGCGGAGCGGCCCGTGTGCTGGCCGGTGAGGGCGCGAAGCGCACCGTCTGCCGTCACCTGCGCTTCGCCGAGCCGCAGCGATTCCTCGTAAAGCTCTGCGGGGGAAAAGTTGTAACGGACGGCGACAAGGTCTTCGAAACCGAGTGCAGCGATTCCGAGATCCGGATTGCGAATGCCAAATTCTTCCATGAGCGCTGCTCCCCTGCGTTGTATCGATGGCGCAACATTAGCCGGAGTTACGAAAAACGCAAGACAGCATGATAAAAAAGACAATAAATTCAATATATTAATCGATTTAAAGGAAATTGTTCAATGTTCAATCGGTTTAAATCGGCAATTGAAATGTTTCAGACGACGCCCCTTCGACCTGTCATCACAGATTGTGCTTCACGGCGACGTTTTCGCTTCGCCACAATTTGTTCCACCTTTATACTCATGAACGCGCGCCGGCCCCGGCCGACCTTCGTCTCTGGAGGTCCGTCCGTTCAGGCCGGCCTCTGTCGATGTTATTCCGTTTCCTGCCGGAGAGGGGATCGAGGAGAAAAGGCGCGAAGATATGATGGAGCGGAATACGATGCAGACCATTGCACTTGTCGATGACGACCGGAACATCCTGACATCGGTCTCGATCGCGCTGGAGGCCGAAGGCTACAAGGTCGAGACCTATACGGATGGCGCCTCCGCCCTCGACGGGCTTCTGGCCCGGCCGCCGCAGCTGGCCATCTTCGATATCAAGATGCCGCGCATGGACGGAATGGAACTGCTGCGCCGCCTGCGGCAGAAATCGGATATCCCTGTCATCTTCCTGACCTCCAAGGACGAGGAGATCGACGAGCTCTTCGGCCTAAAGATGGGCGCCGACGACTTCATCACCAAGCCGTTCTCCCAGCGCCTGCTGGTCGAGCGCGTCAAGGCGATCCTGCGCCGCTCCGCCAACCGGGAAGCCGCCGCCGCCGCCGGTCCCGCAGGCCTGCAGAAAATGAAGGACGACATCCAGGCCCGCTCTCTGGAACGCGGTCAGCTGTCGATGGATCAGGAGCGCCACACCTGCACGTGGAAGAACGAGCCGGTGACGCTGACGGTGACCGAGTTCCTGATCCTGCATTCGCTCGCCCAGCGGCCCGGCGTCGTGAAAAGCCGCGACTCGCTGATGGATGCCGCCTATGACGAGCAGGTCTATGTGGACGACCGCACCATCGACAGCCACATCAAGCGGCTGCGCAAGAAGTTCAAGATGGTCGACAACGACTTCGATATGATCGAAACCCTGTATGGCGTCGGCTACCGGTTCCGCGAATCGGCCTGAGGCCCTGAACATCAAGACGAGCGGGAGAGGCTGAGCGTCCGACGTGGCTGATATCACGAGGCATGCGGCGATCGAGGAAGCGGACGGAGCCTATCGCTCCGGCCGGCGCTGGGCGCATCCCTTCACGCTGATCCGCCGGATCTTCGGCAATGCTGTCTTTTCCAGCCTCACGCGCCGCATCCTGTTCTTCAACCTGGTGGCGCTCGTCGTTCTCGTCGGCGGCATCATGTATCTCAACCAGTTCCGCGAGGGGCTGATCGACGCCCGCGTCGAAAGCCTGCTGACCCAGGGCGAGATCATCGCCGGCGCGATCGCCGCCTCGGCCTCGGTCGATACGAACTCCATCACCATCGACCCGGAAAAGCTGCTTGAGTTGCAGGCCGGTCAGAGCATCACGCCGCTGCCGCGCGACGAGGACCTCGAATTCCCGATCACGCAGGAGCGCGTCGCCCCCGTGCTGCGGCGGCTGATCTCGCCCACCCGTACCCGCGCCCGTCTTTTCGATGCGGATGCCGACCTCCTGCTCGACAGCCGCCACCTCTATACCGGCGGCCAGGTGCTGCGCTTCGACCTGCCGCCGATCGAGCCGGAAAACCAGACGCTGACGGCCAAGCTCAACACCTGGTACAATCGCATGCTCCAGCCGGGCAACCTGCCGCTCTACAAGGAGCCACCGGGCGGCAATGGGTCGATCTACCCCGAAGTGATGAATGCGCTGACAGGCGTGCGCGGCGCGGTGGTGCGCGTGACGGAACAGGGCGAACTCATCGTGTCCGTCGCCGTCCCCGTGCAGCGCTTCCGCGCCGTGCTCGGCGTGCTGCTTCTTTCCACCCAGGCCGGCGATATCGACAAGATCGTCCATGCCGAGCGTCTGGCGATCATCCGGGTGTTCGGCGTCGCTGCCCTCGTCAACGTCATCCTGTCGCTGCTCCTGTCGAGCACGATCGCCAATCCGCTGCGCCGCCTGTCGGCTGCCGCCATCCGCGTGCGCCGGGGCAGCGCCAAGGAGCGGCAGGAGATCCCGGACTTCTCCTCCCGCCAGGACGAGATCGGCAATCTCTCGGTCGCGCTGCGCGACATGACCGGCGCGCTCTACGACCGGATCGCGGCGATCGAGAATTTCGCCGCCGATGTCAGTCATGAGCTGAAGAACCCGCTGACCTCGCTGCGCAGCGCGGTGGAAACCCTCCCGCTCGCTCGCACCGACGACTCCAAGAAGCGGCTGATGGATGTCATCCAGCACGACGTGCGCCGGCTCGACCGCCTGATCAGCGATATTTCCGACGCCTCGCGGCTGGATGCCGAGCTCGCCCGCAGCGATGCGCGCGGGGTCGATCTCGAAAAGCTGCTCGGCGACCTCGTCGATATCTCGCGCCAGGTGCGCAACAAGAAGAAGACGGTGCTTCTCACCTTCGTCGTGGAGCGGAAGGACAATCCGAAGGCGCGCTTCGACGTCAGCGGCTACGAGCTGCGCATCGGGCAGATCATCACCAACCTCATCGAGAATGCGCGGTCCTTCGTGCCGGAGGAGGGGGGACACATCATCGTTCGGCTGTCGCGCAACCGCACGCGCTGCGTCGTCACGGTCGAGGACAACGGCCCGGGCATCCAGGCCGAGGATATCGACCGCATCTTCGAACGTTTCTACACGGACCGGCCGGATGGCGAGGATTTCGGGCAGAACTCCGGTCTCGGCCTCTCCATCTCGCGCCAGATCGCCGAGGCGCATGGCGGCACGCTGCGGGCCGAGAATATGACGGATGCGCAGGGCGCGATCACCGGCGCACGCTTCATCCTGTCGCTGCCTGTCGGCGAGGCGGCGTGAGCCCGGCGACGGATGCAACGGGCCATGGTTCCCCAGCCGATGACGAGGCCGCGCCCCGCAACATCCACGCGACGGCCATTGTCCTCGGCACATTGGGCTATCTTTTCGTCGGCCCCTCCGGCACGGGCAAGACCAGTGCCGCCCTTGCCTGTCTCTCGTCCGCTGCCCGCCGCGGCTGGAATGCGGCGCTGGTTTCCGACGATCAGGTTCTCGTCAGCCTGCGGGGCGGCCGCCTCGTCGCCCGCGCGCCGGTAACCATTGCGGGCCTCGCGGAGCTGCGCGGCGTCGGGCCCATCCCGGTTCGCACGGTCAAAGCTGCCGTCCTCTCCTTTGCCGTTCTGCCCGTTGCCCCGCCGGTCGACATGCGGGTCGCACCGGAGGCCGAGACCTGGGATGCCGGCCCGGCCGTGCTTCCCTTGCTCCGGCTTCCGCTCCTGCCAGGGCTTGACCCTCTGGATGCACTCAGCCGTTTTTCGGCTCTTTGAAATGTCGCAGTCTGCACAGTTTTTGCTCATGTGATCCGTGTTTTAGGATTTTTGACTTGCACTCCGGCATTTCCTCGCCAAGATGACCGCCCCAAGGCGGAATGAAATTGTTGCATTGCGGCATGGCATGGCTATCGTCCGCCGAAGGGAAAAGGCAGTTGGAGCAAAGACACATGATCGGACTTGTGCTTGTCACGCACGGCAAGCTGGCTGAAGAGTTTCGTCATGCGCTCGAACACGTCGTAGGGCCGCAGAAATTCATCGAGACCGTCTGTATCGGCCCCGAAGACGACATGGACCAGCGGCGTCAGGACATCCTGACCGCCGTCATCGCCGCCAACGAGGGCAGCGGCGTCATCATTCTCACCGACATGTTCGGCGGCACGCCGTCCAATCTCGCCATCTCCGTCATGCAGAGCGGCACCGTCGAGGTCATCGCCGGCGTCAACCTGCCCATGCTGATCAAGCTGGCGGGCGTGCGGGGCGAGAGCGACATGGACAAGGCGTTGGTCGAGGCCTCCGAGGCCGGGCGCAAATACATCAACGTCGCCAGCCGCGTTCTCAGCGGCAAATAACGGACGCAATCCTTCATGACAGTGTCGCGGGACCTCCAGATCATCAACAAGCGCGGCCTCCATGCGCGCGCCTCCGCCAAGTTCGTGCAGACGGTGGAGGCCTACGACGCCGACATCCATGTCACGAAGGACGGCATGACCGTCGGCGGGCTCTCGATCATGGGCCTGATGATGCTTGCGGCCAGCACCGGCAGCTCGATTGCCGTGACCGCAAGCGGCAATCAGGCGGAAGAAGCGCTGGAAGCGCTCGACGCCCTGGTCAAGGACCGTTTCGGCGAGGAAATGTAGGCATATAAACATATAAAGACGTCTTTATGTGTCTGTTGCCTGCGATCCGCTTTCCTGCTAGAGGAAGATCGCGTCCTGGCTCAGCCGGGGCAACGAGATCATGCCCGCCAGCGGTCCTGAAGCTTGCAGCTTTCGACCCGGCGCGCCATCAGCGGAGAGCTTCATGAGCACGACCAACGACTATCTGGTAGCCGATATCGGCCTGGCCGACTTCGGCCGCAAGGAAATCACCATCGCCGAAACCGAAATGCCGGGCCTGATGGCCTCGCGTGAGGAATTCGGCGCGTCGAAGCCGCTGAAGGGTGCGCGCATCACCGGCTCGCTGCACATGACGATCCAGACCGCCGTCCTCATCGAGACGCTGGTCGCGCTCGGTGCCGAGGTTCGCTGGGCGTCGTGCAACATCTTCTCGACGCAGGACCATGCCGCTGCGGCCATCGCTGCCGCCGGCATTCCGGTCTACGCCGTCAAGGGCGAGACGCTGACGGAATACTGGACCTACACCGACAAGATCTTCCAGTGGACTGATGGCGGCGTCTCCAACATGATCCTTGACGATGGCGGCGATGCCACCATGTACATTCTGCTCGGCGCGCGTGCCGAAGCCGGTGAAGATGTGCTGTCGAACCCCGGCTCGGAAGAAGAAGAGATCCTGTTCGCGCAGATCAAGAAGCGTCTGGCTGAAACGCCCGGCTTCTTCACCAAGCAGCGCGACGCGATTAAGGGCGTCACCGAGGAAACCACCACCGGCGTCAATCGCCTGTACCAGCTGCATGCCAAGGGCCTGCTGCCCTTCCCGGCGATCAACGTCAACGACAGCGTCACCAAGTCGAAGTTCGACAACAAGTACGGCTGCAAGGAATCGCTGGTTGACGGCATCCGCCGCGGCACGGACGTGATGATGGCCGGCAAGGTCGCCGTTGTCTGCGGTTACGGCGATGTCGGCAAGGGTTCGGCGGCCTCGCTGTCGGGTGCCGGCGCCCGCGTCAAGGTGACGGAAGTCGATCCGATCTGCGCCCTCCAGGCCGCTATGGATGGCTTCGAAGTCGTGCAGCTCGAAGACGTCGTCGCGAGCGCCGACATCTTCATCACCACGACCGGCAACAAGGACGTCATCCGCATCGAGCACATGCGCGAGATGAAGGACATGGCGATCGTCGGCAATATCGGCCATTTCGATAACGAGATCCAGGTTTCCGCCCTGCGGAACCTGAAGTGGAACAACGTCAAGCCGCAGGTCGATCTGATCGAGTTCCCCAAGGGCAACCGGATGATCCTCCTGTCGGAAGGCCGACTGTTGAACCTCGGCAACGCCACCGGCCATCCGTCCTTCGTCATGTCGGCCTCGTTCACCAACCAGGTTCTGGCCCAGATCGAGCTCTTCACCAAGGGTGAGCAGTATGACGCCGGTGTCCACATCCTGCCCAAGCATCTCGACGAAAAGGTCGCGCGCCTTCACCTCGCCAAGCTCGGCGTCAAGCTGACGACCCTGTCCGACGAGCAGGCCGCCTATATCGGCGTTACCGCGCAGGGCCCGTTCAAGGCGGATCACTACCGCTACTAAGCGGAAGTTTCGCTCATCCACAGATGAGAAGAGGTCGCACGCTTGACAGCGTGCGGCCTCTTTTTCGTCTCCGCGCTTCCCGCCCGCCGGGGGAGTGGGTATGCTGCCTGTATCGATTCGGGACGAAGATGCGGCACTGACGCGGACCGGATGAGAAAAAAGCGTTGGTTTTCAGGACGGAACGCAGCGAGCCGTAAGCAGCGGGCAAGCATAGGCGCGTAACGATCCCGAAGAAGACGATATTCGTTCAGGCGGCCTTACCTAGAGACCGTGTGGGACGGCGGACGTGTGTCCTGCTGGTTGATGCCTTTTGGCGCAACGCCGGTCGGGACGCCGTGCAACGGGGACAGGCACGCGATGACGAAAGCTTCTTGGAACGCGGGACGGACGGACGTCGAGCCGGTACGGTCCGGTATGGTTTCCGCCGACGCGTCGACACACCGAACGCCCCTCGCATCCTCCTCGCCTGCACTTTCGTCGCGCAAGTCCGACATCACGCCGCGCCGCGGGCGGCTCTCCCAGCTCGTTCGTCGCCTGGCGGCAGGCTCGGCCCTCGGCCTCCTCTCCGGCGAGGCCATGGCAGCCGAAGGTGTTGCCAGCGTCTTCCACTCCTCCGAAATCATCACCTTCTCGCTTCTCACCGGCGCCATCGCCGCGGCCATGATCTCCGCCGTCTGGGTCATTCGTCAGCGCAGCACGGTCGAGATCGACAATCGCGACCTGAAGACCGCGCTTGCGGATGCCCGCCAGAGCATTTCGCGCTTCCAGGCGCTGATCTCCGACAAGAACCGCAGCATCGTCGTCTGGGACGGCCCGGCGGAAAAGCCTGAATTTCTCGGCCAGCTGCCGCCCGAGACCGGCGCGCCGCAGGACGACCGCGATTTTCTCGCCTTCGGCCGCTGGATCAAATCGACGTCCGCCAGCGAACTTGAGCGCGCCATCGACCGGCTGCGCACCTATGCCGAAAGCTTCGACCTGATCGTCCAGACGAATCGCAACGAGATCCTGGAAGCCCAGGGCCGGGTCTCGGGCGGCCGCGCCTTCGTGCGCTTCGTGGCGCTCAACAATCTTCGGGAAGAGCTGGCCGAACTGACGCTGGAACGCGACCGCCTGCGCGGTGATCTCGCCAGCCTGCAGACGCTGTTGAACGCGGTGGACATGCCGGTCTGGCAGCGCGGGCGCGACGGGCAGATCACCTGGGTCAACGAAGCCTATCGCGACGCCGTGGAGGCGCCGAGCGCCGATGTGGTGGTTCAGGAAGGCCGCGAGCTGCTGGCGACCGTTTCACGTGAAAAAGCCAAGGCGCTGTCCACCTACGATTCTCCTTTCCGCGACAAGATCTCGACCGTCGTGCGCGGCCAGCGGACCTTCTTCGATGTCGTGGATGCGAAGACCACCTATGGTACGGCCGGTATCGCGCTGGATGTGAGCGCCATCGAAGCCGTGCGCGAGGAGCTTTCGCGCACGCTGAAGAGCCATGCCGAAACGCTCGATCATCTGGCGACGGCCGTCGCCACCTTCGACGGCGCGCAGCGCCTGCAATTCTACAACCAGGCCTTCCAGACCCTTTGGAACCTCGATACCGCCTTCCTCGCGCGCCGTCCCGGCAATGGCGAGATTTTCGACCAGCTGCGCGAAAGCGGACGTCTTCCCGAACAGCTCAGCTGGAAGCAGTGGAAGGAACAGGCGCTTTCGGTCTATCAAGCGATCGAAACCCAGACCGATATGTGGCACCTGCCGAACGGCCAGACGTTGCGCGTCTTCGCCACGGCCCGTCCGCAGGGCGGCGCCACATGGGTGTTCGAGAACCTCACCGAGCGGGTCGACTTGGAAACCCGCTACAACACGCTGGTTCAGGTCCAGGGCGAAACGATCGATCATCTCTCCGAAGGCGTGGCCGTCTTCGGCCCGGACGGGCGGATCAAGCTGTCGAACCCAGCGTTCCGCGCGCTTTGGGGCGTGAGCGAGACGGAGGTCGCACCCGGCACCCATATCCGCGCCATCGAGCAGGCCTGCGCCGTCTCCTACGACCAGCCGGACGGCTGGAAGCAGTTCGCTCATGCCATCACCAGCTTCGAGGACGAGCGGCCGTCGAGCCGCGGCATGCTGGAACTGCGCACGGGCCTCATCCTTGACTTCGCCATCATTCCGCTGCCCAACGCTCAGACCATGCTGACCTTCGTCGATATGACGGACAGCGTCCGCGTCGAGCGGGCCCTGACGGAGAAGAACGAAGCGCTGCGCATGGCGGATTCGCTGAAGAACGATTTCGTCCAGCACGTCTCCTACGAGCTGCGCTCGCCGCTCACCAACATCATCGGCTTTGCCGACCTCCTGAAAACGCCGGCCTTCGGCGAGCTTTCGACGCGCCAGGCGGAATATGTCGATCATATCTCCACCTCCTCGTCGCTGCTGCTGACCATCGTCAACGACATTCTCGATCTCGCGACCGTTGATGCGGGCATCGTCGAGCTCGATCTCAGCGAGATCAACCTCACCGATTTCCTCGATGAAGTCTCCCACCAGATGGCCGACCGCCTGCAGGAAAGCGCCGTCACCCTGCGCATCGACACGCCGGACATGCTCGGCACCTTCGTTGCCGATCATCAGCGGCTGAAGCAGATCTTCATCAAGCTCCTGACCAATGCCGCCAATTTCGCGCCTGAAGGCAGCGTGGTCGGTCTTTCCTGTGCCCGCGAAGGCAGCGATTTCGTCTTCACCGTCAGCGATCAAGGTCCCGGTATCCCCAAGGACGTGCTCGAAAGCGTCTTCCACCGCTTCGAGAGCCATGGCCAGCGTGGCGGGGCCGGCCTCGGCCTCTCCATCGTCGATAGCTTCATCACCCTGCACCACGGCAAGGTCCGCATCGTCACGCGCGAAGGCGAGGGGACGGAGGTAGTCTGCCGCATTCCCTCGGGCGCGCTGCCGAAGGCCGAAGCGGCGGAATGAGCGACGTGCTGCGCCTGCCGCTGCCGGACGAAGCGTCCACCATGACGCTGGGCGAAGATCTGGCGCTGGCGCTCAAAGCGGGCGATACGATCGCCCTCTCGGGGGATCTCGGTGCCGGAAAATCGACGCTCGCCCGCGCGCTGATCCGTGCTGTCGCCGATGAGCCCTTCCTGGAGGTCCCAAGCCCGACCTTCACGCTCGTCCAGTCCTACGACCTGCGCATTCCCGTCTCCCATTTCGATCTCTATCGGCTGGGAGACGCAAGCGAGGTGCTGGAACTCGGCCTTGACGACCTCGCGGCAAACGGCATCTGCCTGATCGAGTGGCCGGAGCGGGCGGACGGCTACCTGCCGCGACAGAGCGTCGTCCTGACGCTCGAACAGGATGGCGATGGCCGGATGGCCATCTTCTCGGGCAGCGCTCCGGTCCTGTCGCGCATCCGGCGCAGCCTTGCGATCCGCGCATTTCTCGACAGTCACGGCTACCGGGGTGCTGCGCGTCGTCATCTCAATGGCGATGCCTCCGTGCGCGGCTACGAGCGCATCCGCCGGGAAGACGCGCCGGATCTGATCCTGATGGATGCGCCGCGCACCATTCCCGGCCCCATCCTCGAAGATGGCAAATACTATCAGCAGATCGCCCATATCGCCGAAGACGTCGGTGCCTTCGTCGCGATCGATCTCTATCTGCGCCGGCGCGGCTTCGGTGCGCCGGAGATCCTTGCGCAGGATATTGAGGCCGGCATTCTGCTTCTGGAAGATCTCGGCGCCGACGGCGTGCTCGATGCGGACGGGGCGCCCCTTGCCGAACGCTATATCGAAACGGCGCGCCTGCTCGCCCGGCTGCACGGCGAGGCCTCGCAAGACCGGCTGCCGCTGCCCGGCGGGGCGATCCATGTCGTACCGCCCTTCGACCGGGCGGCGATCAAGATCGAGACGCGGCTGCTCCTCGACTGGTTCCTGCCGCATCATCGCGGCACGCCGGCAAAGCTCGAGGAGCGCGAAAGCTATGCTGCCGTCTGGGACCGGCTGATCGACCTGTCGGACCGCGGCGAAAAGCATCTTCTCCTGCGCGACGTCCATTCGCCGAACATTCTCTGGCGGGAGGGAAGGACCGGCATCGACCGTGTCGCGCTCATCGATTTTCAAGACGCGATGATCGGGCCGACGGCCTATGACGTCGCCTCGCTCGTCCAGGATGCGCGCGTCACCATCGCGCCGGATCTCGGCCGCGCCATTCTCGACGCCTATATCGCCGAGCGGCACCGCCTCGGCCTGTTCGACGGCGCGTCCTTCCTCGAGCATTTCCATCTGATGGCCGCGCAGCGCAACTGCAAGCTCGTCGGGATCTGGGTTCGGCTGATGCAGCGGGATGGCAAGCCCGGCTATATGAAGCACATGCCGCGCACCTTCGCCTATCTCCGCGCCGCGCTCGATCATCCCTCGCTGGCGCCACTGGAGGCGTGGCTTCGCGAAGCGGGGCTCCTGTAAGCGTCTACAGCTTGCGCAGCGCGACCGTCTGGACGAGGTGATCGGTTCCCTTTTGCAGGATGAGATCGGCGCGCGGCCGGGTCGGCAGGATATTGCGGCGCAGGTTCTTCAGGTTGGTGTTCTGCCAGAGGCCCTCGGCAATGCCCAAAGCCTCCTCCTCGCTCACCTGCGCATACCGCTTGAAGAAGGATTCCGGGTTCTTGAACGCGGTCTGGCGCAACCGCATGAAGCGATCGACATACCAGGAATGGATCAGATTCTCGTCGGCGTCGATATAGATCGAGAAGTCGAAGAAATCCGACACCATCGGCACGATCTTGCCATCCTCGGGCAGGTCGCGCGATTGCAACACGTTGATACCCTCGAAGATCAGGATATCCGGCCGGTCCACCACCTGGAACTGGTCGGGCAGCACGTCATAGACGAGGTGAGAATAGCTCGGCGCCTGCACGTTCGGTTGCCCCGCCTTGATGGCGGAGAGAAAGCGCAGGAGCGCGCCGATATCGTAGCTCTCCGGAAAACCCTTCCGGTTCATGATGTTCTCGCGCATCAGCACGGCGTTCGGGTAGAGAAACCCGTCCGTCGTGACGAGATCGACCTTGGGGCTCGACGGCCAGCGCGACAGAAGCTCGGCGAGAATACGGGCGGTGGTCGATTTGCCGACCGCCACCGATCCGGCGATGCCGATCACGAACGGCGTCTTGGTCTCGTCCGAGATCGTCAGGAAGCGTTTGCGCTGCTCGTAGAGGATCTGCGACGCCTCGACATGGGTGGACAAGAGCCGCGACAGCGACAGGTAGATCCGCCGCACCTCGTCGAGATCGATCGGGTCGTTCAGCGAGCGCAGCCGCCGAACTTCGTCGGCGGTCAGCGTCAGGGGCGTGTCCGCGCGAAACTGCGACCACGCCTCGGCCGAGAAGAAGTGGTACGGGGAATAGTCTCGTCTGCCGAGATCGTCCGGCATATCCGCGTCCCCCCTGTTCTGCGCCGCGATGGTCACGTCTTTCGGCTCGCCTTCTCCTCAAGGCCTGACCGGACAGTGCGTCCCTCAAGCTCCCCCAGAACCTCCTGTAACGAAACGTCGGCAATTTTCAATACCACCAGCAGATGATAAAGCAGATCCGCACTCTCGGAAACGAGTTCCTGACGGTCGCCGGAAACAGCGGCGATGACCGTTTCCACGGCTTCCTCGCCAAGCTTCTTGGCAGCCCGCGCCTGCCCCTTCTCGACGAGTTTCGCCGTCCATGAGCTCTCGGGCGAGGCCTTTGCTCGCTCCGCGACGATGGCTTCGAGATCGGAAAGCGAAAACCGGGTCATGAGGTGCTCTCCTCCTGCGCGGAGCCGTCGAGCCGCATGGGAATGCCGCGCTCGGCCATGTAGCGCTTGGCCTCGCCGATGCTGTAGGTGCCGAAGTGGAAGATCGAGGCCGCGAGAACGGCCGTCGCATGTCCGTCGCGAATGCCCTCTACCATGTGATCGAGCGTACCGACGCCGCCCGAGGCGATGACGGGAACGGACACGCGGTCGGCAATCGCACGGGTCAGCGCGAGATCGTAGCCGATCTTGCTGCCGTCGCGATCCATCGAGGTCACCAGCAGTTCGCCCGCGCCGCGCTCGACCATACGCGCGGCGAAGTCCACCGCGTCGATGCCGGTTGCCGTGCGGCCGCCATGGGTGAAGATCTCCCAGGCGCTGGTGCCGTCCGCCCCCGGCGTCACCCGTCGCTTGGCGTCGATCGAGACGACGATGCACTGGTTGCCGAACTTGTCGGCCGCCTGCGCCACGAAATCGGGATCGCGCACGGCGGCCGAATTGATGGAGACCTTGTCGGCGCCGGCGAGCAGCAGCCGGCGGATATCGCCGACGCTGCGCACGCCGCCGCCGACGGTCAGCGGCATGAAGCAATGTTCGGCGGTGCGCTCGACCACGTCGAAGATCGTGTCGCGGCCATCGGATGAGGCGGTAATGTCGAGGAAGCAGAGTTCGTCGGCACCGGCCGCGTCATAGGCCTTGGCCGATTCGACCGGGTCGCCAGCATCGATCAGATCGACGAAGCTGACGCCCTTGACGACACGGCCGTCCTTCACGTCGAGGCAGGGGATCACGCGGGCCTTGAGGGTCATGCTGCACGTCCCCTTGCACGGTTGAGCACGGCAAGCGCCTCGGCCGGATCGATCCGCCCGTCATAAAGCGCCCGTCCGGAGATCGCACCTTCGAGCTTGGCCATTTCGGGTGCTGCGAGGCGGTGGATATCCTCCATGGAGGCAAGGCCCCCCGAGGCAATGACGGGAATGGCGACGGCATCGGCAAGCGCCAGCGTGCCGGCCCAGTTGATCCCGGCAAGAATGCCGTCGCGATCGATGTCGGTATAGATGATGGCCGCGACGCCGGCACCTTCGAAGCGCTGGGCAAGCTCGATCACACCGAGTTCCGACGCCTCCGCCCAGCCCTCGACGGCGACCTTGCCGCCCTTCGCGTCGATGCCGACGGCGACCTTGCCCGGAAACAGCCGGCAGGCTTCCTTGACGAGCGCGGGATCGCGAACCGCGACGGTGCCGAGAATGACGCGGGCGAGGCCCCTGGCGAGCCAGCTTTCGATATGCGCGAGTGTGCGGATGCCGCCACCGAGCTGGACCGGATTGGTGGTCGCCGTCAGGATCGCCTCGACGGCTGCCCCGTTCACCGTCTCGCCGGCGAAGGCGCCGTTGAGATCGACCACATGCAGCCATTCGAAGCCCTGAACTTCAAAAGCTTTCGCCTGGGCTCCGGGGTCCGGATTGTAGACGGTGGCCTCTGCCATATCGCCGAGCTTCAGGCGCACGCAGGCACCGTCTTTAAGGTCGATCGCGGGAAAAAGGATCATGTCAGGGTTTCCAGCGCAGGAAATTGGTCAAAAGGGCAAGGCCGAGTGTCTGGCTCTTTTCCGGATGGAACTGAGCGCCCGCCTTGTTCTCGTGGGCGACGAAGGCCGTTACGGGCCCGCCATAGGCCGTGGTCGCAACGAGATCGTCGGGGTTCTCCGTCGCCAAGTGGTAGGAATGCACGAAATAGGCGTGCAATCCATCCGGCCCGGTCGGAATGCCGTCGAACAGCGCGTGCGGCCGGTTGAGCGTCAGCGTATTCCAGCCGATCTGCGGGATCTTCAGCGCGGCATCCGCCGGCTTCATCTCGGTAACGTCGCCCTTGATCCAGCCGAAACCCTGCGTCGTCGCCTTTTCCAGCCCGCGCGAGGCCATCAGCTGCATGCCGACGCAGATGCCGAGGAACGGCTTGCCGGCCTTCTCGACGCTTTCGATGATGGCTTCGTTCATGCCATCAACGGTGGCAAGACCGGCCCGGCAATCGGCATAGGCGCCGACGCCGGGCAACACGATCCGGTCGGCGCTCGCCACCCGGTCCGCCCGGTCCGTCAGCTCGATCTCCGCATCGATGCCGGCCTCGCGCGCGGCGCGCTCGAAGGCCTTGGTGGCGGAGCGAAGGTTTCCGGATCCGTAATCGATGATCGCAACGCGCATCAGCGGCTCCCGTAGGTGTCGAACAGGCCGAAGCCCGGATTGGCAGGGTCGATGGTCTTCACGCCGTCGCGGCCGGGCCCGAGGCGCGGCAGGGGCGGGGCGGGCTCTGTGGCGAGATCGTCGAGCGTCGAGCCATACATCGCCTCGGCCGTCTTCAGATCCGGCGCCGGCAGGACGGCGGCGAGTGTAAACCCGCGCTTTTCCAGCCGATGCGCGAGGTAGGTCGGTCCTTCCAACGCTACGAGAAGCCGCAGAGCCAGTTCGATCAGGATGGCGGCAAGCGCGGCACCGGCCAGTCCGCCGGCCGCGGTCATCGCGCTCTGGAGAATGAACACGGCGATGCCGGCAGCCCACTGGCGCTTGAAGAGAAGCCAGAAGGCGGGAAAGACGAAGGCAGGCCAGGCGAAGCGATCGGCAACGAAGACCGCATCCGCACTGTCGGGCCGCGCCCCGGGCGGGAGATAGACGAGAAACGGTGTCATTGGCAGCCTGCTCTCAACAGAAGGGTCTTCTCTTTAAGGAAGAAGGATCTCGACGTGGCCGAGACCACGCCTGCTCGGCGTCCGCTGCGAAAGGGTCCGGCTTAGGCCAGCGTTCCCTTGGTGGAAGGGATGCGGCCGGCCTGGCGGGGGTCGATCTCGGTTGCCGTGCGCAGCACCCGGGCAACGGCCTTGAAGCACGTCTCGGCGATATGATGGTTGTTCGCGCCGTAGATGTTCTGGATATGCAGCGTGATGCCGGCATTCTGCGCCAGCGCGTGGAAGAACTCCCGCACCAGCTCCGTGTCGAACGTGCCGATCTTCGGCGAGGAGAAGGCGACGTTCCAGACGAGGAACGGACGCCCGGACACATCCACCGCCGCCCGCGTCATCGTCTCGTCCATGGCAAGGTCGATCGAGGCATAGCGCGTGATGCCGCGCCGGTCGCCGAGCGCCTTGGCGATGGCCTGGCCGATGGCGATGCCGGTGTCCTCGACCGTGTGGTGATCGTCCACATGCAGGTCGCCCTTCGCCTCGATCGTCATGTCGATCAGGGAGTGGCGCGACAGCTGGTCGAGCATATGGTCGAAGAAGCCGACGCCCGTCGAGATGGTCGAGGCCCCGGTGCCGTCGATCGCGACGGACACGGAGACGGACGTCTCGTTGGTCTTGCGGGATATGCTGCCGCTGCGGCCTTCTGCCTCTGCCATCGGGAACTCCGGTCTGTGAACGTCGCCTGATAACAGGCCGGCCGGGAAATATCCAGCTTCGATTGTCCGGGTGCGATCGTCCTCCGCGCGGCACGTGCCCACCCCGTGCGGCACCCTTTGCAATCGCTGCAGCCATTCTTACATAGATCGCGACATCACGCATTCGAACGCCCCGGGAACAGAGCCGGGAGCGGAAAGTGACAGGACGTTTATGAGCGAACATAACCCCTACGGAACCATGCATGCGACCACGATCATCACCGTGCGCAAGGGCGGCCAGGTCGTCATGGCCGGCGACGGCCAGGTAAGCCTCGGCCAGACGGTGATGAAGGGCAATGCCCGCAAGGTGCGCCGGCTCGGCAAGGGCCAGGTCATCGCGGGCTTTGCCGGCGCCACGGCCGACGCGTTCACCCTGCTGGAGCGGCTCGAAGCCAAGCTTGAGCAATATCCCGACCAGCTGATGCGCGCCGCCGTCGAGCTTGCCAAGGACTGGCGGACCAACAAGTATCTGCGCAATCTCGAAGCCATGATGCTGGTCGCCGACAAGACGATCACCCTGGCGATTACCGGCAATGGCGACGTGCTGGAGCCGGAACACGGCACCATCGCCATCGGCTCGGGCGGCAACTACGCCTATGCCGCGGCCCGGGCGCTGATGGATTCGGACCGGACGGCCGAGGAGATCGCCCGCCGCGCCATGGAGATCGCCGGCGATATCTGCGTCTATACCAACGGCAACATCGTCGTCGAGACGCTGGATGCCGCCTGAGCCGGACGGCCCTTACGTCTTTCGCGCCCTGCGCCACGAGGATTTTCCACGTCTGGCGCAATGGCTCGCCGAGCCCCATGTCGCAAGATGGTGGGATGCGGCGGAGGTTGAGCTCGAGGCCATCGCGCAGGCGATGAAGACGGGGGAAGCGCAGCCGATGATGGTGGAATGGGAGGAACGGCCGATCGCCTATCTCCAGACCTACGATCCGCACGGCGAAGCGAACCATCCCTATCGCGACCAGCCGGCGGGAACGCTCGGCGTCGATATGGCCATCGGCCCGCCTGGGGAAACCGGCAAGGGGCACGGCGGCAGGATCGTCGCAAGCCTTGCAGCCCGGCTGTTCGCCAAAGGCACGAGGCGGATCGTCATCGACCCGCACCCCGAGAATTCCCGCGCGATCCGGGCCTATGAGAAAGCCGGATTCCGCTTCATCGACCAGCGACACAGCCTTTACGGTCCGGCCCATCTCATGGCGCTGGATGCCCAGATTGAAGAAACGGACACACCATGACCACCTTTTCCCCCCGAGAGATCGTTTCCGAACTTGATCGCTACATCATCGGCCAGCACGATGCGAAACGCGCTGTCGCCATTGCGCTGCGCAACCGCTGGCGCCGCCAGCAGCTGCCCGACGAGCTGCGCGACGAGGTGATGCCGAAGAACATCCTGATGATCGGGCCGACCGGCGTCGGCAAGACGGAAATTTCGCGTCGCCTCGCCAAGCTCGCGGGCGCTCCCTTCATCAAGGTCGAGGCGACCAAGTTCACCGAGGTCGGCTATGTCGGCCGCGATGTCGAGCAGATCATCCGCGATCTGGTCGAAGTCGGCATCGGCCTCGTGCGGGAGAAGAAACGCGGCGAAGTGAAGGCGAAGGCGCACCAGAATGCCGAGGAGCGCGTGCTCGACGCGCTGGTCGGCAGCACCGCGTCGCCCGCGACCCGCGACAGCTTCCGCCGCAAGCTGCGCGACAACGAGTTGGACGACAAGGAGATCGACATCGAGGTCGCGGATACGGCGAGCCCCGGCGGCGGCTTTGAAATCCCCGGCATGCCGGGCGCCAATATCGGCGTGCTCAACCTCTCCGACATGTTCGGCAAGGCGATGGGTGCGCGCACCAAGAAAGTGCGCACGACGGTCAAGCAATCCTATGCGCTGCTGATCGACGACGAGTCCGACAAGCTGCTCGACAACGAGCAGATCCAGCGGGAGGCCGTGCGCTCGGCCGAGAATGACGGCATCGTCTTCCTGGACGAGATCGACAAGATCGCCGCTCGCGACGGTGGCATGGGGGCCGGCGTGTCGCGCGAAGGCGTGCAGCGGGATCTGCTGCCGCTGGTCGAAGGCACGACGGTCGCGACGAAATACGGGCCGGTGAAGACCGACCATATCCTCTTCATCGCGTCCGGCGCCTTTCATGTGTCGAAGCCGTCGGATCTCCTGCCTGAACTTCAGGGCCGCCTGCCCATTCGGGTCGAGCTGAAGGCGCTGACCAAGGAAGACTTCCGCCGCATCCTGACGGAAACCGAGGCAAGCCTCATCCGCCAGTACAAGGCGTTGCTGGAAACCGAAGGCGTGACGCTCGACTTTTCCGACGATGCGCTCGATGCGCTGGCCGATGTCGCGGTGCACTTGAACTCCAGCGTCGAAAACATCGGCGCGCGTCGCCTGCAGACGGTCATGGAACGCGTGCTCGACGAGATCTCGTTTGCAGCTCCCGACAAGTCGGGCGAGGAACTGAACATCGATGCCGAATATGTGCGCAAGCATGTCGGTGACCTCGCGGCCAACACCGATCTGTCGCGCTACATCCTCTGACGAACCGCTTTGCGGCCGCCTTCGCGCACGTTCAAGGGCGCGCGGGAGGCCGTTGCGGGAAGGAACGGAATGGCGGAGGAATACGGATGGCATGATTCCGACACCTTTACGCCGCATCACCTGTGCGAACCGCCGCACCCTCTGGAGACTGAAGCCTTGCGCAAACTCGTTCCCGCTCTCGCCCTTATCACCGCCCTGATTGCCTCGGGCGCACCGGCCAGAGCGGAGATACGCGTCATGCCGGAGGGCAACCGCAATGCCGAGCAGCCATCGGTGCCGGGCGCATCGGTTCGTCGCACGAAGGCGGGAAAATCGAGCTTCGACGCCAAGTACGAGAAGGTGCGGCAGCTGCTCGCCACCGACAGCAAGCTGATGGGCAAGATCAAGTCCACCGCGCGCGCTTACGGCATCGACCCGATCCACATGGTCGGCGCCATCGTCGGCGAGCATACCTATAATGTCGATGCCTACGACCGGCTTCAGTCCTACTACGTCAAGGCGGCGGCCTATGCCGGCAACAGTTTCCGCTTCGCCTATGACGGCGAATCGATCGCCGACTTCGTCGATCGCCCGCAATTCTCCGTCTGCGCCGGCAAAAAGGGCTCCTACGCTCTGTGGAGCTGCCGCGAAGGCGTCTGGGACAAGGAGTTCCGCGGCGAAACGGTCGGGGGCACGTCGTTCCCGAACAACCGCTTTTCCGCCGTCTTCTTCCAGCCCTTCTATGCCGGCCAGACCTTCGGCCTCGGCCAGATCAATCCGCTGACGGCCCTGATGATGACCGACACCGTTGCGCGCGTGTCCGGCTACGAGGCGCTGGACGAGAACAGCGCGGCCGACGTCTACAAGGCGATCATGGATCCCGACCAGTCGCTCGCCTATATGGCGGCCGTCATCCGCCACTCCATCGACGTCTACCGTTCGGTGGCCGATATCGACATCTCCGACAATCCGGGCATTACCGCGACGCTTTACAATATCGGCAATCCCGACCAGCGCGCGGCCGCCCTTGCGGCGAAGAACCGGTCCGGCGCCGTAGAGTGGCCGGAGGAAAACTATTACGGCTGGCTGGTGAACGAGAAGCTGTCGGAACTGAAGGCGCTTCTCTGAACCACGTCCGGCCGGCTCCAACCGTCAAAGGCCAGAACTGCCCATGGATATGATCTCAAGACCCTTCGAGCCGCCGGCCCCCGTTCCGCGCACGCAGGAGCTCTCCAAGTTCGAGGTTCTCCGGACGGTGCTGCGAAACCCGCTCGAACTCTGGAGCGAGCAGTCCTATACGCTGCCCTGGATCGAGACGCGGTTCGTCAACCAGGAGACCCTGATCGTCAACGATCCCGGCCTGATCCGCTACATCCTCGTCGAGAACGTCGCGAATTACGAGATGTCGGAGGTTCGCCGGCTCGTGCTGCGGCCGATCCTGCGCGATGGCCTGCTGACGGCCGAAGGTCCGACCTGGAAGCGGACCCGCAAGGCGGTGGCGCCGGTGTTCACGCCACGCCACGCCAAGGGTTTTGCCGACAAGATGCTCTCGACCTGCGAGCACTATGCCAGCCGTTACGACGCCGTCGTCGATGCCGGCGCCCCCGTCGATATCGCCACCGACATGACCGAACTGACTTACGATATTCTGGCCGAAACCCTGTTTTCCGGGCAGATCGCTGCGGAAACCGAAAGCTTCACCCGGGATGTCGAGACGCTGCTCGGCAGCATGGGCCGGGTCGATCCGATGGATATGCTGCTCGCACCCTCCTGGGTTCCGCGCATCACGCGCTGGGGCAGCGGCAAGCTGATGCGCCGCTTCGGCACGGTCGTGGCGGCCACCATGGACGAGCGCCGCCGGCAGATGCGCGCCCATCCCGACACGGTGCCGCAGGATTTCCTGACGCTGCTTCTGGAGCGGGAAGGGCCGGACGGGCTGCATGCCGACGAGATCGCCGACAATATCCTGACCTTCATCGGCGCCGGCCACGAGACCACGGCCCGGGCGCTCGGCTGGACGTTCTACTGCATCGCCCATGCGCCGGACTTCCGCGCGCTGATGGAGGCTGAGATCGACCGCGTCATCGCAAATGGCACCGATCCGGTCGACTGGCTGGAGAATATGCCGCATGTCCGCGCCGCCTTCGAGGAATCCATGCGGCTCTATCCCCCGGCGCCGTCGATCAACCGCGCGGCGATCGAGGCGGACAGCTGGACGTCGCCGACCGGCGAGCGCATCGATATCGCCAAGGGCGTCTCGGTCCTCGTCATGCCCTGGACCCTGCATCGCCATACGCTCTACTGGGAAAGGCCGCGCGCCTTCATGCCGCAGCGCTTCATGCCCGGCAATCGCGAGAGCCTGCACCGCTTTCAATATCTGCCGTTCGGCGCCGGCCCGCGCGTCTGCATCGGCGCCACCTTCGCGCTGCAGGAGGCGGTGATCGCGCTCGGCGTGCTGATGAAAACCTATCGCTTCGACGTGACGCCGCAGACGCGGCCCTGGCCCGTGCAACGGCTGACGACGCAGCCCCAGGGCGGTATCCCGATGCGGGTCACGCGTCGATAAAAGACACGCTGCGGTTTCCTTCACCATCAGAAAACGTTGACTTCACGGCGTTCGTGAGGACATTGCAAGGCACGCAACGGGGAAAGAGCGAGGAGACCTCATGAGCCGCATCGATACACAGGGTTTGCAGATCGAACAGGGCCTTTACGCCTTCATCGTCAACGAGGCGCTGCCGGGAACGGGAATCGAGGCCGATCGCTTCTTCGAAAGCTTCTCCGCGATCGTCCATGATCTTGCCCCGAAGAACCGGGCCCTGCTGCAGGTTCGCGATGCGTTGCAGGAAAAAATCGATGCCTGGTACCGGGAAAACGGCGTTCCGGTCGATCTCAAGGCCTATACCGATTTCCTGACCGAAATCGGTTATCTCCTGCCCGAAGGGCCGGATTTCACCGTTTCCACCGATCACGTCGATCCCGAGATCGCCGCGATCGCCGGGCCGCAGCTCGTCGTTCCCGTGATGAATGCGCGTTATGCGCTGAACGCTGCCAATGCGCGCTGGGGCTCGCTCTATGACGCGCTCTACGGCACGGATGCGATTTCCGACGAGGGCGGCGCGGAGAAGGGCAAGGGCTACAACCCCGCCCGCGGCAGCAAGGTCATCGCCTGGGCGCGCAATTTCCTCGATTCAAGCGCGCCGCTGGAGCGTGCCAGCTGGACCGATCTGCGCTCGATTTCGGTCGCCGACGGCCGGCTGGTCCTGAACGACGGGTCGCTGTCGCTGAAGGATCCGGCACAGTTCGCAGGCTTCAAGGGCGACGCCGCAGCGCCTGCGTCCATCTTCCTCAAGCGCAACGCGCTGCATGTCGAGATCGTCATCGACGCCACGACCGCGATCGGTGCCGGCGATCCCGCGCATATCTCCGACGTCGTGCTCGAATCCGCCATCACCGCGATCATGGATTGCGAGGATTCGGTGGCCGCCGTCGATGCCGACGACAAGACGCTGATCTATCGCAACTGGCTCGGCCTGATGGACGGCACGCTTGCCGAAGAGGTCGCCAAGGGCGGCCGCAGCTTCACGCGCCGCCTCAATCCGGATGTCGCCTTGACCGCGCCGGATGGCAGCGACGCGACGCTGAAGGGCCGGGCGCTGATGCTCGTGCGCAATGTCGGCCACCTCATGACCAATCCGGCGATCCTTGACCGGGACGGTAACGAGGTTCCCGAGGGCATTATGGATGCCGTGATCACGGCGCTGATCGCGCTCCGGGACATCGGCCCGTCCGGCCGCCGCATGAACTCGCGCGAAGGCTCGATGTATGTCGTCAAGCCGAAGATGCACGGTCCCGATGAAGTCGCTTTCGCCTGCGAGATCTTCACCCGCGTCGAGCAGGCGCTGGGCATGGCGCCGAACACGATCAAGATGGGCATCATGGACGAGGAGCGCCGCACGACGGTCAACCTGAAGGCCTGCATCCGCGCCGCGCGCGAGCGCGTCGTGTTCATCAATACCGGCTTCCTTGATCGCACCGGCGACGAAATCCATACCTCCATGGAAGCCGGCCCGATGATCCGCAAGGGCGATATGAAGCAGGCGGCCTGGATCGCAGCCTATGAAAACTGGAATGTGGATATCGGCCTTGCCTGCGGTCTGGCCGGCCACGCCCAGATCGGCAAGGGCATGTGGGCCATGCCGGACCTGATGGCCGCCATGCTGGAGCAGAAGATCGCCCATCCAAAGGCCGGCGCCAACACCGCCTGGGTTCCCTCGCCGACCGCGGCGACGCTTCACGCGACGCATTATCACACGGTCGATGTCGCAGAGGTTCAGAAGGGCCTGAAGACGCGCCCGCGTGCCAAGCTCGACGACATCCTGTCCATTCCCGTCGCCACCCGCCCGAACTGGACGCCGGAAGAAATCCAGCGCGAACTCGACAACAATGCGCAGGGCATTCTCGGCTATGTCGTGCGCTGGATCGACCAGGGCGTCGGCTGCTCCAAGGTGCCCGACATCAACAATATCGGCCTGATGGAAGACCGTGCCACGCTGCGCATCTCCGCCCAGCATATGGCGAACTGGCTGCACCACGGCGTCGTCTCGGCCGATCAGGTGACCGAGACCCTGAAGCGCATGGCGGGCATCGTCGATCGGCAGAATGCCGATGATGCAGCCTACCGCCCGATGGCGACGGATTTCGACGGCTCCGTCGCCTTCCAGGCGGCGCTCGACCTCGTCTTCAAGGGTCGCGAACAGCCGAACGGCTACACCGAGCCGGTCCTCCATCGCCGCCGCATCGAGCTGAAAGCGGTATCGCGATAGCGATGCCTGCCCGGCAAGCCGGAACACAAGTGTGAGATGCCCATAAAAAAACCCGGAGCGGATCCGGGTTTTTTGTGAAAGGCGATGATGCCGTAATCGGTCCGGTTACTGCTGGACGACGACCAGCGTGCTCTTGCCGGGGCGAACGCGGGAATAGAGATCGATGATGTCCTGGTTCATCAGGCGGATGCAGCCCGAAGACGCGGCCGTGCCGATCGAGTTCCACTCCGGGGTCCCATGCAGGCGGAACAGCGTGTCCTTGCCTTCATCGTTGAAGAGATAGAGTGCGCGCGCGCCGAGCGGGTTGCGCAGGCCCGGGCCCATGCCGGCCTCGACATATTGCGCGACGTCGGGACGGCGCTGCGCCATTTCCTTCGGCGGATGCCATGTCGGCCATTCCTGCTTCCACGCGACATAGGCGCGGCCCTGCCAGGCAAAGCCCTGCTTGCCGACGCCGATCCCGTAGCGAACCGCCTTGCCGCCGGGCAGCACGTAATAGAGGAAGCGGTTCGGCGTGTTGACCACGATCGTGCCGACCGGCTCGTTCGTCGCGTAATCGACGATCTGGCGATGGAAGCGCTGATCGACGCGGTTGATCGGGATCGCCGGGAGCGCATAGCCATGATCTTCGACCGGGCCGTAGCCATCCGAGAAGATCTGGTTGGTCGCGACATGCTGGATCGGCGTGTTGGACGCGGTGACGGGCGCCGTGGAGCAACCGGCCAGAGCGACGCTTGCCAGAAGGCTGCACAGGAAGAATGCGTTGCGGGTGCGCATGAGAATCTCTTAAAAGGAAGCGAAGGACGGCTCGAGTGGTTCGACCATCAGCCACTACGCTTATTTTCCATTCGCCGGGTCCTTGCAAGGGAATGCGCTGCAGCATGAAGCTCTGCTGATTCAAATTCGTCATGGATGGTTTTTTTGCAACAAAGACCGCCATGTCAGGCATTTGAAGCGCATGCCAGACAGGAAGATGCCATGCCGATCGTCTCGCTCCACGCCACCACCCCGCTCATCGACGGACGCCAGTCCCGTCGCGCGATGCTCGTCCGTCGCGGCCTGCAACGCTATCTCTACGATCTGCGTCATGCCGTGATGCCGGAACTGACGCTGGCAAGTGGCCGCAGGGCCGATCTTGCCTCGATCTCCCCGAAAGGCGAAATCTGGATCGTCGAGATCAAGACGTCGATCGAGGATTTCCGGGTGGACCGCAAATGGCCCGATTACCGGCTGCATTGCGACCGGCTGTTCTTCGCCACCCATGCGGAGGTGCCGCTCGACATCTTCCCGGAGGATTGCGGCCTGTTTCTTTCCGACGGCTACGGCGCCGACATGATTCGCGATGCGCCGGAGCATCGTCTCTCGGCCCCGCAGCGCAAATCGGTCACGCTGAACTTCGCCCGCGCGGCCGCCCAGCGGCTGATGCTTGCGGAATGGTGCGTCGGCGGCACCAGCGAGGCCTCCCCGCTGCAGGACATCATGTCCGGTGCGCAGGATAGTGATCTCTGAACGCTTACTTCGGCGCCCGCTTGGCAAGAATCCGCTGCAGCGTCCGCCGGTGCATGTTCAGCCTGCGTGCCGTCTCCGAAACGTTGCGTTCGCAGATCTCGAACACCCGCTGGATATGCTCCCAGCGCACGCGGTCGGCCGACATCGGGTTTTCCGGCAGCTCAGCCTTGTCGCCGTCGCTCTGGACGAGGGCGTTGTAGACCTCGTCGGCATCCGCGGGTTTCGACAGATAGTCCACCGCCCCGAGCTTCACGGCGTTTACCGCCGTCGCGATATTGCCGTAACCGGTCAGCATGATGATGCGTGTGTCGTCCCGGCAGCTGCGGATCGCCTCGATCACGTCGAGCCCGCTGCCGTCACCCAGCCGGAGATCGACCACCGCATATTTCGGCGGATGCCGTTTTGCCTGGGCGATGCCGTCGGCAACCGATTCGGCGATCTCGACAGTGAAGCCACGCTGCTCCATCGCCCGCGCCAGCCGGCGCACGAACGGACCGTCGTCATCGACGATCAGCAACGACGGATCGCGCCCGATCGCATCGTTCGACGCAGTCTCGACAGTCTCGCCGGCCGCCCCGGCATCGGCTTTCTCGCTCATGGCGCGATCCTTCCCATGGATTGTACGGCTTAGATAAGGGTGGGCGATCCCGCGGGAAAGGCGCAACCCCTCATTTCGCCGGCTTGGTGTCCATCAGATGCCGCGGCCATTCGACGCTGACGCGCGCGCCGGGCTTCTCCGCGCCCCCGTTTTCGAAGGTCAGCGTCGCACCGGACCGCTCGAGCAGCGTCTTGGCGATGAACAGCCCGAGCCCGAGCCCGCCTGCGGTATCGTCCCGCTGCCGCCGCGTCACATAGGGTTCGCCGATCCGGCTCAGAATATCGGGCGCGTAACCGTCGCCATCGTCCGCAATGGTCACCGAGACGCGATCCGCCGAATGCCGCACGGTGACGACGACCTCGGTCTTGGCATAATCGACGGCGTTCTCGACCAGATTGCCGAGGCCGTAGAGAATGCCGGCATTGCGCGTGCCGACCGGTTCGCCCTTGCGGCCGGACACCTCTACGAGCGTGATCTCGATATCGAACTCCCGATGCGGCGCCAGCACCTCCTCGATCATCGAGGAGAGTGGTAGATAGCGCATATGCGCCTCGTCATTGGAAGAGAGCGTCGTCAGCCGCCGCAGGATGTCGCGGCATCGCTCGCTCTGGCTGCGCAGAAGCTGCACGTCCTCGCCGTATTTCGGATCGCTCCCGAGTTCGCGCTCCATCTCCTTCGCGACCACGCTGATCGTCGCGAGCGGCGTGCCGAGCTCGTGCGCGGCCGCCGCCGCCAGCCCGTCGAGCTGCGACAGATGCTGCTCGCGCTGCAGCACCAGCTCGGTCGCGGCCAGCGCCTCGGCCAGCTCGCTCGCCTCCAGCGATACGCGATAGATGTAGAAGGCGGCAAAGGCCGTGGTGGAAACGATGGCAAACCAGAAGCCGACCATCAGCGCCGGCGGCACCACGAGCACCGCGCCATCATACCAGGGCAGGGGATAGGGCGAGAAGGCGAGCGCCGTCACCCCGGCCACGGCCAGAAGCGCAAGCGCGACACTGTACCATTTCGGCTGCGAGGCCGAGGAGATGATGACGGGAACCGACACCAGCGGCGCAAACGGATTGGCGATGCCCCCGGTCATGTAGAGAAGCGCCGTCAGCTGCGCGAGATCGATGCCGAGAAGCGTGAAGGCGGCGACCGGATGAAGCCGGTGGGCGGGGGGATAGCGCAGCGTCAGGTAGATGTTGACGACGGCGAGAAGCGCGATCAGCAGGAAGCAGGCGATCAGCGGCATCGGGAACCGAAGCCACAGCGCCACGATGATGATCGCGATCGACTGACCGGCCACCGCCAGCCAGCGCAGCCGCACGATGGTCTGCAGCCGAAGCGAGCGGCTGGCGGTCGGATCGTCCGGTTCGCGCGATCCGGTGGCCGCGGTCTCGAGGGCCGTGTCCTGATGTGCCATTCACGTTCCCCTTGGTTTCGCGCGGGCCGTGGGCGCCGCCTGTGCCGGGTCTTCCGGCCAGGCGTGCCTGGGATAGCGCCCGCGCATGTCGGCCCGCACCTCTTTCCAGGAACCCGCCCAGAACCCCGGCAGATCCCGCGTCGTCTGGATGGGTCGCTGGCCCGGTGATACGAGTTCCAGCAGCAGGGGTATACGCCCCCCGCCGATCGCCGGATGCACGGTCAGCCCGAACAGCTCCTGCACCCGGATCGACAGCACCGGCTCGTCGCCGTCATAGCGGATGGGATGACGGTTGCCGGTGGGCGCCTGGAAGTGCGTCGGCACGAGTGCCGCGAGATCCCGCGTCCCGGCGGGAACGAGGGACATCAGCCCCTGCGTCAGGCTGCCCGGCTCGATCTCGCTCAATCCGCGCACATCCGTCTGAAAGGGCACGAACCAGTCGCCGAGGTTGGCCAGAAGCGCGGTCTCGGAAACATCGGGCCAGGGGTCTCCGAGCGTCCGGTGCAGGAAGCCCATCCGGTCGCGAAGCTGGCGCCCTTCCTTGGAGAACGGTAGCACATCCAGCCCTAGCATTCGCACCCCGTCCGCCAGAGCGCGCGCCGCATCCGCGCCGGTCGGGCGCGCCATCGGCGTTTCCTCCAGCACGATCGCACCGATCCGCGTCACGCGCCGCGCCCGCACCTGCCGGCTCTGGCGGTCGAAGAAAGTTTCGGTCCCGGTCGTGATGGCGGACGGCAAATGCGCCTCGACATCCTCCAGCCGGATCTCGGCGGACGAGAGAATCCGGTGCCGTCCGGCAGACCCTGTCACATCGGCGATAACGAGCATGGTGGCGCCCGCCAGGCGTTCCGTCTCGGCAAGCTCCGCGCCGCGCCCGTTCGCCATCACGAACCGCCCGCGTCCGCCCCGCTGCAGGGCAATCCGGTCGGGAAAGGCGCGGATCAGCAGGGCGCCGGCTAGCACCGGCCCTGCCGCGCCCTGGCGCCGGACGCCGAGCTCGGATGCCATGCGCCGCGCAAGCCCGCGCGCTGCGTCGCCCCGCGGGCTCCGGTCGCTGCGAAACTGCCGCAGCCGATCTTCCAGATCGACCGACGGTCCCCCGAGACCCTGCTCCGTCAGAAGCACGGCAATCTCGCAGGCCGCCATACCCTGGCCTTCGGCGGCCGCACCCACGGCCATGGCCGCCAGCCGCGGCGACAAGGCAAGCGCGCGAATCCGCCGGCCCGCCTCCGTCAGTCGCCCCTCGGCATCCACGGCTCCGAGAGCGGCCAGCAAGGCCCGCGCCTCGCGCCAGGCCGGTGCCGGCGGCGTGTCGAGAAACGCCATCGACGACGGGTCGGTCACCCCCCAGTGCGCAAGATCGAGCACGAGCCCGGAAAGATCGCTCGCCAGAATTTGCGGCGGCGTGAAGGCAGGCAGTGCCGCCGTCTGGCCCGGATGCCACAGCCTTATGGCGATGCCCGGCTCGGTTCGCCCGGCACGGCCGGCCCGCTGATCGGCCGAGGCCTTGGAAACGCGCACCGTTTCCAGCCGCGTGATCCCGGTCGCCGCCTCATAGGCCGGCAGGCGCTGCAGCCCGCTATCGACGACGATCCGCACGCCATCGATGGTGATCGACGTCTCCGCGATCGACGTCGCCAGCACCACCTTGCGCTGCCCGCTCGCAACGGGCCGGATCGCGCGATCCTGTTCGGCCTGGCTCAGCGTCCCATAAAGACCGATGAGATCGGTCGTCGGGGGAAGGCGGCCCTCCAGCCGCTCGATGGTTCGCTTGATCTCCGCCTGACCGGGCAGAAAGGCGAGGATCGAGCCTTCCTCGCCGCGATGTGCCGCGATGATTGCCCGTGCCATGGCATCCTCGATCCGCTCGTTCGGCAACCGGTCGCCGTGCCGGATGTCGATCGGGAAGGTCCGACCATGGCTTTCGATGACGGGGGGATGACCGAGCAGCGCGGCCACTCGCTCCACGTCGAGCGTTGCCGACATCACGAGAATGCGCAGATCCTCGCGCAAGGCGGCACGCACATCGAGCGCCAGCGCTAGCCCCACATCGGCATCGAGCGACCGCTCATGAAATTCGTCGAAGAGAACGGCCGCAACGCCTCGAAGCTCGGGATCGTCGAGCACCATGCGGGCGAACACGCCTTCCGTCACCACCTCGATCCGCGTGGCGGCCGAGATTCGGCTGTCGAGCCGCATGCGATAGCCGGCCCGTTCGCCGATTTCCTCGCCGAGAAGCGACGCGATCCGCCCGGCCGCCGCCCTGGCCGCAAGACGCCGGGGCTCGAGAAGAATAATCCGCCCGTCGCCTCTCCAGTCAGCATCGAGCAGAAACGGGGGCACGAGCGTCGTCTTGCCGGCACCCGGCGGCGCCGAAAGCACGGCCAAGCCCTGGGTCGAGAGAGCAGCACCGATCTCATGCAGAACGGCTTTGACGGGAAGGTCGGGAAGGGAGGCAAAAACAGGGGATGTCATGCCTTCATCCTATAGGGAGCTGCGGCAAAGTGCACGACACCGCAACGGCAATCCAGACGCTCTCAGCCGGCACTGCTCGCAGGAGCGCCCTGCCAGCTTGAAAAGCCGATTCTCCCCATGGGAGATGACCCCGTTCGACGCCAAATCGCCGTCATGAGCGCGCGCGCCTGATAATATGCATATATATTCCAATGGCATAAAAGAAATGTCATTTTTTTGAAACATGACGGTTGACGAACATGCATGGCCGGATCTATAAACCGCACACCAACGAGGGCGGCGGCGCTGCTGGCGACCGACGAACTCGCTCTGAAGTTTCTTGACTTTGCGGGTGAGATTGGGGGTCACGGGCTGAAGGCTTTGTGCTCTTGTTTGGGTGATTTTGCGGTGATTGAGGCGGAATGCTTTGATCATTCTGCGATGTGACGGACCGGAAGGTTATCGTCGGTTTTTTGACAATTGAAGATGAGAAAGAGAAACGTGGGCGGCGGACGTTGCGCGGATTGATTGGGGCTTTCGGGCTTTGATCGGTTCATGGAATAGACTTCGACGGTCACGTTTTTGGAATGGAAGTACAAG
>UBPA01000006.1 GCA_900467185.1 Hyphomicrobiales bacterium
CAGATCGGCAAAGAGCGCGTGATCGGCCTCGCGTGTCAGGAAGCCTGGCAGCTCACGTCTCAGCCAGTCATCGAGCTGCCGTGTGAACGTGCTGTTGCCGCTGGTCTGAAGCCGGTGGAGCACCAGTGCGCCGAGCAGGATCTTGCGCCTTGTCTCTTCCGATCGCTCCTGCTTTCCCAAGCGGGCTTTGAGCGTTTTGCGCTGGGCCTCGATCTGGGCCAGCCGTTCCCCAATGCTCTTTCGCGCCATGCCGACATCCTTTCTGATCCGGTTCTTCCACATCAGGGGCGAGGCTACGGAGCGGCTGTCGCATCGGCAATTTGGTGAATCCTACAAATAGCGCCACCCTGTGAGATCCCGTACGAAGAGAGCGAAGCGAACGAGGCACAAGGGCGCACTTACGAGTTGCTGCGCAACTCAAGTGGCCGATGGCGCATCGGGATAGGCGACCACGGATATGGCGATCTACCATTGCAGCATGAAGCCGATCGCGCGCAGCAGCGGCCGCAGCGCGGTGGCCTCGGCTGCCTATCGCGCGGCCGAAAGGCTCACCAACGCGCGCGATGGCCTGACCCACGACTTCCGCGCCAAGCAGGGCGTCGAGCATGCCGAGATCGTCCTGCCCGAGCCGGGTGCCGGCACCATGGGCGTGAATGCCGCATGGGCGCAGGACCGGTCGGCCTTGTGGAACGCGGCCGAGACAGCCGAGAACCGCAAGGATGCCCGCGTTGCCCGCGAGTTCGAAGTGGCCCTTCCACACGAGCTATCGGCGCAGCAGCGGATTGAGCTAGTGCGGACGTTCGCTCAGTCGCTGGCGGACCGTTATGGCGCGGCTGTGGATTTTGCCGTGCATCGTCCACATCCAGACAGCGATGTGCGCAATCATCATGCGCATCTTTTGATGACGACGCGAGAGGTGACAGAGCGCGGTCTTGGCGACAAGACGGCGATCGAGCGGGAGAACAAATGGCTGTTGTCGAACGGGCTTCCCACATCGCAGATGCAGCTTCGCGATATCAGACAATCGTTCGAGCAGATGACCAATCACCATCTGGCCAGGGCCGGTCTCGACATCCGGGTCGATCATCGCAGCCATGTCGAACGGGGACTGGAGATCACGCCGACAGAACATGCCGGCGTTCACGCGACACAGATGCAACGCCGCGGCCAGGATATCTCGCGCGCGCGACTGGATGAGGATGCCGCCAGGCGCAACGCCGATCTCATTCGCAAGAAACCGGAGGAGGTGCTGGCGATCATCACAGGCGAGAAGAGCGTCTTTGATCGCCACGATGTCGCGCGTGCCCTGCATCGGTACATCGACGACGATGCCCGAGCGTTCCAGAACGCGTTCGCAACCGTCATGGCTTCGCCGGCGCTGGTCGCGTTGCAGCCGGAACGAACGGATCGTGCGACCGGCAGGATTGCGCTCGCGCGCTATTCGACGCGCGAGATGGTCGAGATGGAAAGCGGGATGGCGAAGAGCGCCGAAAGGCTGCAGGCCGCGCGCACGCATGGCGTCGATCGTCAGCATGTCGATCATGCGATCCGCCGCCAGAATGCGGCCCTTCGAGCAGGCGTTGCCAGCGATACGGCAGCAAAGGTCGAGCGTGGTGAGCTGGACACCGCGGAGCGCGACCGGCGCCTTTCCGCGGCGCGACTGTCCGGAGAACAGCAGGCGGCGATCGAACATGTTACGGGACCTGAGCGGATTGCGGTTGTCGTCGGCTATGCCGGCGCGGGCAAGTCGACCATGCTGACGGCCGCGCGGGAAGCCTGGCAGCGCCAGGGATATCAGGTGCATGGTGCGGCACTGTCGGGGAAGGCGGCGGAAGGGCTTGAAGAGTCGTCCGGCATTGCCTCCCGCACGCTCGCCTCCTGGGAGATGCGGTGGCAGAACGATCGTCATCTGCCTGGCCGCCGGGACGTGTTCGTGATCGACGAGGCGGGTATGGTCGGCAGTCGCCAGCTTGCTCGGGTTCTGCGCAAGATCGAGCAGCGCGGTGCAAAGATCGTCCTGGTTGGCGACCACGAACAGCTGCAGGCGATCGGAGCCGGCGCGCCGTTCCGGGCGATCGCCGAGCAGATCGGGCACACCGAGCTCTCCGACATCCGTCGTCAGCGCGTGGACTGGCAGCGCGCAGCATCCGTGTCGTTTGCCACGCACAAGACGGCAGAGGGACTGGCGGCGTATCGGCGGCATGGCGACATCCGGTTCAGCCAGACGGTGGATGATGCGCGGTCCGCCATCGTGCGCGACACCGTTGCGGATCTGGAAGCCCGGCCGCAGGGCAGCCGGGTTGCCATGGCGCATCGCCGCGCCGACGTCTCCGCCATCAACGCCGATATCCGTTCAGCGCTTCAGGAGAGGGGCCGTCTGACGCGTGGTGAGGAGAATGGTGAGCTGTCCTTCCAGACGAGCAACGGTCGGCGCGCCTTTGCAATCGGCGACCGGCTGGTGTTTCTGGAAAACGATCGGGATCTCGGCGTGAAGAACGGGATGCTCGGGACCGTGCGGACCGTCGAGCCGGACGCACTCCAGGTGCAGCTCGACGGGGGTGCTGGTCGCGGTCAGAACAACGACCGCATCGTCACCATACCGACCAAAGACTATCAGTCCTTTGACCACGGCTATGCGACCACCATCCACAAGACGCAAGGCGCCACCGTCGATCGTGCCTTTGTGTTGGCCTCGAAGACGATGGACCGTCACCTGACCTATGTCGCCATGACGCGGCATCGTGACAGCGTCCAGCTCTATGCGAGCCAGGACGCGTTCACAGACGCCAGGACGGGTAAGCTGGTGGCGTTCGGTACAGCACCCTATGCCCATGATCCCAAAAACCGCGACAGCACCTTCGTCACGATCGAGACGGACAAAGGCGAGACGCAGACGGTCTGGGGCACGGATCTCAAACGCGCGATGGAAGCCGCAGCGCCAGAGGTTGGTGCAGCGATACGGCTTGAGCGCGTCGGCTCGGATCCGGTTCGGCTTCCCGATGGAAGCACCGTGACACGCAACCGCTGGCGGGTGCTCACCGGGGAGGATCTGGCATTCCGGCAGCTCGAGGAGCGGCTCAGCCGCTCGGGCGTCAAGGAAACGACGCTCGACTACACCAGAGACTGCGCCCATCGCCGGGGGATCGTGGAGAAGGATGGCATTCGCAGCGAGATCGTGGTGGATCGTGCCGGCATCGCGCGACAGGCGTACAATGCGTCCAG
>UBPA01000022.1 GCA_900467185.1 Hyphomicrobiales bacterium
GCCCAACCCGCCCAGCCGCCGGTCCATCCGCGGTAAGCATCCGTTACCGGACAATCGGCTCTGGCCCGATTTCGCAATCGGCTCTGGTATGCCGCGCCGAAGCACTCTATATTCGAATTGCGGTCTGCGCTTCACGACAGGAACCACAATCCCTGGGGCCATACTCGATCCAACGGGAGCTGTCCCTGTCCAGGCTCGTGGGCCTGGGCATATGGCGCCCACCTACGTTTGTAGGCACCCAGGATCGTAAACATCCATCGGTCGTGTGGATCGCACCTTTCCTCCTCCCTTCAGTCCCAGAAGCCGGTCGTCCGGTGCGGCGCACCGCGTCGTGCGCGCTCCGTCTTTGCGCCATGCGCCATCTTGATCTCGCGCAGCGGACGGTTCAAACCGGACGGCGGATATGAGGGGATCATGACGTTACCATCCAGAGAGCAGAAAGCTTTGTTGCGCGCCGAACGTCTGGCGCTGCGGGACGCCCTGTCGGCGGAGGTGCGGGCCGAGGCTGCCGCCGCGATGCTTCGCCACATCGATACGCCGGCCTTTCGCCGGGCCTTCGATCCCGCCGGCGCGACGGTGTCCGGCTTCTGGCCGATCCGCTCGGAGCCCGACATCCGCCCCCTCATGGAATGCTTGCGCATCATGGGCGCCCGCCTCTGCCTTCCCGTCGTTCTCGGCCGCGAAACCATCGTCTTCCGCGCGTATCTCGCCGGCGCGCCCGTCGTGAAGACAGGGTTCGGCACCACGGGGCCCGACGAGACGGCGGCGGTGGTCGATCCGGATCTCATGCTGGTACCGCTTTCCGCCTTCGATCGTCACGGCCACCGGATCGGCTACGGCGCCGGTCACTACGATCGCGCTATCGCGCGCCTCGACGCGCTGGGCAGGCGCCCGCGACGGATCGGGATTGCTTTCGCCTGCCAGGAAGTGGCATCAGTGCCTTTCGAGCCGCACGACATCCCGCTTGACGCCATTCTGACGGAAGAAGGCCTGATCGAGACGCAGCGGCAGCAAATGTAACGTGTTGGAGCGACCTTGGCGCGTCATGAATGACGCGCGGTGCTCCATAGGCGAGATCGATCTGATATGAGACTTCTGTTCCTCGGCGACATGGTGGGCAAGACGGGCCGGACGACCGTCTGGGAAAAGCTTCCGGGCCTCGTCTCCGACCTCAAACTCGACTTCGTCATCGTCAATGGCGAGAACGCCGCCGGCGGCTTCGGCATCACCGAGGATATCTTTCTGGAGACGATCAATGCCGGGGCCGATGTCGTCACCACCGGCAACCATGTCTGGGACCAGAAGGAGGCCGTGACCTTCTGCCAGCGGCACGACCAGTTCCTGCGGCCTGCCAACTATCCCGCCGGCACGCCCGGTCGCGGCTCCGGCCTCTACTTCGCCCGCAACGGCGCACGCGTGCTCGTCGCCAACATCATGGGCCGGGTCTTCATGCATCCCGAACTCGACGATCCCTTCAAGTCGGCCGAAGCCATTCTCGCCGCCTGCCCGCTCAAGGAGCAGGCGGATGCGATCGTGTTCGACTTCCATGCCGAGGCGACCAGCGAGAAGCAGTGTTTTGGCCATTTCGTCGATGGTCGCGCCAGCTTCGTCGTCGGCACCCACACGCATGTGCCGACCGCCGACCACCAGATCCTTAACGGCGGCACCGCCTATCTCTCGGACGCCGGCATGTGCGGGGACTACGACTCTTCGCTCGGCATGGAAAAGGAGGAGCCGCTCAACCGCTTCATCTCCAAGATGCCCAAGGGCCGCTTCGAGGCCGCATCCGGCCCCGCCACGCTCTGCGGCGTCGGTGTCGAGATTTCCGACCGCACGGGCCTCGCCGAAGCCATCGCCCCCTTGCGCATCGGCCCGCGCCTCGCGGAAACGGTGCCGTCCTTCTGGGCGTGACGGGAGGGTTCGTCTCGATGCGGAATATGAGGTGTTGCGCATATTGACATCAGCTGGCGGAGCGCATTTCCTGTTGTCGACCAAGAGCACTTGGCGCGCCGGCGGAGTGTGTTACGATATCCATGCGGATCGTGTTCGACGAGATCAAACGGCAGACCAATATCCGGAAGCACACGCTGGATTTCGCAGATATAGAACTTTCCTATTTCTTGCGGGCCATTATTGTTCCGGCGAAGAAGTCCCGGATGCTGGCCATTGGTCAGCATGAGCATGTCATCACGGCCGTGGTCTTCTCGCGTCTTGGCACGGAAGCAATATCAATCATCTCCTTTCGTCTGGCGAGCAAGAAGGAAAGGGCAGTTCATGAGCAAAGCTAGAAAAATCCTATGGCCTGTAACAGAGGCTGACGAAGCCGAGATCCAGAAGAAAATCGCTTCCGATCCGGATGCTCCCGAGGCAACGGAGGAAGAGCTTGCTCAAGCGCGCCCCTTTGCCGAGGTCTTTCCCGATCTCGCCGACAGCATCCGGCGGACGGAGGCGGAACGGGGCGCTTCCCGGGAGCGCGTCTCTCTCGATCTCGATGGCGATGTGCTCGCGAAGTTTCGGGCAACGGGCGAGGGCTGGGAAGAGCGGATCAATCAGGTGCTGCGCTCGGCCAAGCCCTGACGCCGCCTCCGCGCGACCCCGGACCCCGACCGCCTGCCAATGACGCAATCGTGACGCGCCGCCTCTTTACCGCACTCCCGCTGCGCCTATCCTGACGCCTCCGCCGAACAAGGGCCGAACCGGGGTCAGGGTGTCCCATGCTGCGATCTGCCGTTCTCGCCTGTGTCGTCCTTGCCTCCGCCGGCATCGCTTTTCTGCAGACGCCCGCGCGGGCGCAGCCGCTCGCGGTCAGCCAGTGCCAGGCGATCGCACGCGGCGTGCCGGACGCCGGTTTCGTCCAGCTGGCGAGCGCCGGTCCTTTCGCACCGCACCCGCAGCCCGCCGCAGCCCGCGACCAGACGGTCGCCATCACTTTCCTCGGCCACTCCACCTTTCTCCTGGAAACGCCGGGCGGGGTGACGATCGCGACCGACTATTCCGGCTTTCACCGACCGCCGCAGCCGCCGCGGGTGGCGACGATGAACAAGGCGCATTCGACCCATTACACGCTGACGCCGGGGCCAGAGATCGCCCATGTGCTGCACGGCTGGAGCGACGACGGCAATGCCGCCGATCACGATCTCGTCGTCGGCGACGCCTATATCCGCAACGTGCCCACCGACATCCGCGCCGGCTATGGCGGCGCGATGGAGCCGGACGGCAATTCGATCTTCATCTTCGAGGTCGCCGGCCTCTGCATCGGCCATCTCGGCCACCTGCACCACGAGCTCGACGAGACGGACTATGCCGAGATCGGCCGTCTGGACGTGGTGATGGTGCCGGTGGATGGCGGGCTGACCATGGGTGCGGAGAGCATGGTGCGCGTGGTCACCCGGCTGCGCTCCGCGCTGATCCTGCCCATGCACCGGCGCGGCCCGCCGGTCGAAAGCTTCCTCGGCCTCTTCGGCCCCGGTTTCGACCGCACAGTGGCTGACAGCGCCACCGTCACCGTCTCGCTGCGCACTCTGCCGAAAAAGCCGCTGATTATGGTTCTCCAGGGCCTTTGAGGCTACGCACCCGCGATGAGCCGGACAACAGGCTGGACGAACCGGCCGGATGAAATTATAAGGCGGCCCGATCCCATCATCGGCAGAGTTTATCCAAGAGGGCGCCATGGCCGGCCATTCACAGTTCAAGAACATCATGCATCGCAAGGGCCGCCAGGATGCCGTGCGCTCCAAGATGTTTTCCAAGCTTGCCCGCGAAATCACCGTCGCGGCCAAGGCCGGCCTTCCCGATCCCTCGATGAATGCCCGCCTGCGTCTCGCCATCCAGAATGCCAAGGCCCAGTCCATGCCGCGCGACAACATCGAGCGCGCCGTCAAGAAGGCCTCGGGTGCCGACAGCGAGAACTATGACGAGATCCGTTACGAGGGCTATGGCCCGGGCGGCGTCGCCGTCATCGTGGAGGCGCTGACCGACAACCGCAACCGCACCGCCTCCAACGTCCGCTCGACCTTCACCAAGGCCGGCGGCGCGCTGGGCGAAACCGGCTCGGTTTCCTTCTCCTTCGACCGCGTCGGCGAAATCACCTACAAGCCCGATGTCGGCACGGCGGATGCCGTGATGGAAGCGGCCATCGAGGCCGGTGCCGAGGACGTCACCAGCGACGAGGACGGCCACACCATCATCTGCGGTTTCGAGGATATCGGCGAGGTGTCCAAGGCGCTGGAAGCGACGCTCGGTGAAGCCGAGACCGTGAAGGCGATCTGGAAGGCGCAGAACAGCGTTCCCGTGGACGAGGAGCGGGCGGAATCGCTCATGAAGCTCATCGACACGCTGGAAGACGACGACGACGTGCAGAACGTCTACGCCAATTTCGAGGTGTCCGACGAGGTCATGGCGAAGCTTTCCGCCTGATCCTGAAGTTGCATACCGCCTCCCGCACCGGTTGTTCTTTGTGTAAAAGTACGCGAGTGCTAACTTTATCGTAATGTCTGTCGGTCAGCATGCAGCCTGTCTGCTGCTGTCGGCGCCTTGGTGTTATCGAGGCGTTTTCCGCATTGGCCGACGGACCTGCGGAAGCCCATCTTGCTTCCGATGCGCGTGTCCGCGCGGGTCCAACCTGAATGCTGGATGGAAAGCGGGCCGGGCGATGCGTTTCGTTCACCTCAAACTGATCGGGCCCGCCATCGGCGGCGTCGCCCTTCTCATCGCCGCCATGGCCACCGCCCCCTACTACGGCGCCGCACGGATCGACGGCGAGGCGCGGGTTCAGCAGGAAACGCTGGTCGAGCGCAATCTCGCGCTCTGGATCGCCGATATCGAATTCGCGCTGACCTCCTGGACCATCTGGGACGAGGCGATCGCCAAGCTCGACAACGCGTTCGACTATGAGTGGACGGATCGCAACATAGGGGCGTCGCTGACGGGAACGTCACGCACGCGTTTTACCGCGGTTCTGAGGCCGGATGACTCGGTCCTCTATGCCCGCACCGACGACACCGTCAAATCGCGCCCCTTCTTCGCCCGTGGCGCCGAGCAGATCGTCGCCGACGCGCAGGCGCTGGTGGCCGACGTGCGCCTGCGCGAAGCCGGACCGAGGGGACCGGGCATCCCCAAGCCCATTTCCATCAGCCGCATCGAGGTCATCGGTCAGGACGCCGTGCTTTTGTCGGCGAGCCTCTTCCAGCCCGATTTCGGGACCGTGAAGGTCAGCAGCCCGCGTGCTCCGGTGCTCATCACCGCCATGCCCATCGGCAGCAGCCTGCAGGATTTCTTCGGAACGCGGTTCCTGCTCGACGATGCGCGCGTCAGTCCCTTGAGCGAGGTCGCGCCGGAGCGTGCCCGTGCGGAAATCGCGGTCGGTCCCGATGGCGAGACGCAGGTTCTCTCATGGCGCCCGCCGACACCGGCCCGCGACATGCTCTATCAGGCGACGCCGCTCGTTCTCACGGTCTTCGTCGTGCTTCTGGTCGGCGGCTTCCTCCTGGTGCGGATCTCGCAGACGACCGCGCAGATGCTGGTCGGCCGCGAGCGCATGATGGCGCATGCGGCGACGCATGACGTTCTGACGGGACTGGCAAACCGGGCCCTGCTCGACACCGCGTATTTTCAGACGGTGTCCTCGGGACCCTTCGTCGTCGCCTGCCTCGATCTCGACGGGTTCAAGGGCGTCAACGATACGTTCGGCCATGCGATCGGCGACGACCTGCTGCGTGCCGTCGCAACACGCCTGCGCGCCAATACGCGCGATACCGACCGTCTCTTCCGCCTCGGCGGCGACGAGTTTGCCATTCTGATGCCGTCGATGACCATCGCGGATGCGGAGGCCGCCTGCTGGCGGCTGGCGGAGGCGCTGTCGGCGCCCATGTATCTGTCCGGCGCCTATCCGCCGGGCCATCGCATCGAAATCGCCGCCTCGTTCGGGCTCTGCCGCGTCACGAGCCCGGAGACGAGCCGCGATGCCGCCTTCCGGTCGGCCGACGATGCGCTGTACCGGGCGAAATCGCTCGGCCGCGGCCGCGTCGTCGTGGCGGACACCGTGGATGCCGGCAACGAGACAGCGGGAACCGGCGACCTTCGCCGCGCCGCCGCCAGCCTGCGCGGCTGAGCCCGCATCACGCCGCGGCGGCAAGCTCCTGCCGCGCCTCGGCAAAGCGGCGGACCGAGGTAAGCCGAGCCTCCATGTCGAAGACGGGCATGGAGATGATTAGCTCGTCGGCGCGCGTATCGGCCAGGAAAGCCTGCGTCTTCCGGCGCACCGTCTCCGGCCCGCCGACGATGGCATAGGTCATCGCGTGATCGACGAAGCCCTTTTCCGACGCGTTCCAGAGCCCGTCCATGCTGTCGACCGGCGGCGGGAACTGGCCGCGTGCGTTGCGGCGCAGCGCCACGAAGGATTGCTGCATCGAGGTGAAGAGATACTGCGCCTCCGCGTCGGTATCCGCGGCGACGCCTATGATGCCGACCATGGCGTAGGGCTTGTCGAGAATGGCCGAGGGCTCGAACCGTTCGCGATAGATCTCCAGCGCCGAAAACAGCATGTCGGGCGCGAAATGCGAGGCGAAGGCGAAGGGCAGGCCGAGCATGCCGGCAAGCTGCGCACTGTAATGGCTGGAGCCGAGAAGCCAGATCGGCACGTTGGTACCGGCGCCGGGCGTGGCGATCACCTCGCCCTCGCGCGGTGTGCCGAGCAGGCCCTGCAGTTCCACGACATCATTGGGGAAGCTATTGGCGCTCCCTTCCATATGCCGCCGCAGCGCCGCCGCGGTGCGCATGTCCGTGCCCGGCGCCCGGCCGAGGCCGAGGTCGATGCGGCCCGGATAGAGCGCCGCGAGCGTGCCGAATTGTTCGGCGATGACGAGCGGCGAATGGTTGGGCAGCATGATGCCGCCGGAGCCGACGCGGATCGTCTTCGTGCCCGCCGCCACATGCGAGATGAGGAGCGCCGTCGCCGCACTGGCAATGCCGCTCATACCGTGGTGTTCTGCCAGCCAGAACCGCTCGTAGCCCGCGCGCTCGGCCTCCTGCGCCAGTCGCCGCGAGTTGTCGAGCGCGTGGGAAACGGTGCTGCCTCTGGTGATCGGCGACAGGTCGAGAATGGAAAAGGGGACCATGGCGAGCGGCCTTCAAATTGGTGAACGTCATTGTCATGTAAGAGGCCCGTCGGGTAAATCCAAGGGCGCGATCGAACGCCTTCAACATGGATGTTTTTGTTTTGTTCACATTTTGCTGGCAGCGTCCGGATGCAAAGGCTAGGATATTCTCATGCAATCCACGATTCGCATTATCGGTATCGATCCCGGGCTCCGCCGCATGGGATGGGGCGTGATCGACACGCTGGGCAACACGCTGCGCTTCGTGGAGTCCGGCACCATCCTGTCGGATGGCGATGCGGATCTCGCCTCGCGGCTCTGCCAGCTGCATGACGGGCTGGCGGATATCATCCACCACCACAAGCCGGATGAGGCGGCCGTCGAGCAGACCTTCGTCAACAAGGATGCGGTGGCCACGCTGAAGCTCGGTCAGGCCCGTGGCATCGCCATGCTGGTTCCGGCCCGCGCCGGGCTGAAGGTGGCGGAATATGCGCCGAACGCGGTCAAGAAATCGGTGATCGGCGTCGGGCATGGCGAGAAGCAGCAGATCCACATGATGATCAAGGTTCTGATGCCCAAGGCGACCTTCAAGGGCAACGACGCCGCCGACGCGCTGGCCATCGCTATCTGCCACGCGCACAACCGCCAGAGCTTTGCCGGCAGCCTCGCCCATCGCATCGCCGCCGCCACGGCGTGACGACTTTCCTGTAAGCCTTCTTCTTTTTCTCGGGGACCTGCGCGGATGATTGGCAAATTGAAGGGCACGATCGACGAGATCGGCGACGACCATGTGGTGATCGACGTGCATGGCGTCGGTTATGTCGCCTATTGCTCGGCGCGCACGCTCGGCAAGCTGGGCACGTCCGGCGAGGCCGCCGTGCTTTTCATCGAGACCTATGTCCGGGAAGACCAGCTGCGCCTCTTCGGCTTCCTCTCCGCGCTGGAGCGCGAATGGTTCCGCCTGCTCCAGAGCGTGCAGGGCGTGGGCGCCAAGGTCGCGCTCGCCGTCCTCTCCGTCCTCACCCCCGGCGAACTTGCCAATGCCATCGCGCTGCAGGACAAGACGTCCATCTCGCGCGCACCCGGCGTTGGCCCGAAGGTGGCGGTGCGCATCGTCACCGAGCTGAAGAACAAGGCGCCCGCCTTTGCCGGCGATGCCGCGGCGGGCATCGGCTTCAGGCAGGAGCTGGGCGAAGGCGCCGTGCCGGCGCCCGTCGCGGATGCGGTCTCGGCCCTCACCAATCTCGGCTATTCCCGCGACCAGGCCGCCAACGCCATTGCGGCGGCGCTCCGCAACGGCGGCGAGGGTGCCGACAGCGCCAAGCTGATCCGGCTCGGCCTGCGGGAGTTGTCGCAGTAGTCGTCCACGCCTGGCCAAATCCTCCTGTTTCCGTTTGATCCGACAAATGCTACTTTGTCGGAAAGGAGCATCTTATGACGAAAATTCTGACCATGACGGCAAAAGGCCAGATTACGATTCCGAAAGAAACACGCGAAGCTCTCGGTCTCAGAGCGGGCGACCAACTTGTATGGAGCGTTTTGGGGAACGAAGTCGTGATAACACCCAAGAATATCGACTTTCGCGAACTTGCTGGTCTCCTGGGTGATCCGCCTGCCGGCAAAGCGTCTCTTCAAGAGCTGGATGAGGCTGTTATGGAGGCCGCCGGTCAGCATGTGTCCGGCCTTGGGAACATGAGGGACGATGCCGCATGAGGCGATGCGGTATCGACACGAACGTCATTTTGCGCCTGATCGTCAATGACGACGCCGAACAGCGTCGCCTTGCTCTTCGCTTCAGCGAGCAGATGGGCGATACCTTCGTCGGCCATCTTACCCTCATTACGCTGATCGAATTGGACTGGGCGCTCCGCTCACGCTACGGATATTCCCGGGCAGACGTTGCCGAGGCCATCGGCAAGCTGCTTCGCGTGCGCGGCTTGTCTGTCGAGTCCCATGATCTCGTCGTGTTCGCCTTGAAGCTGATGCGTGGAAAGTCGGATTTTGCCGATGTCCTCATTGCTCTCAAGTGTCGCGAAGCTGGATGTGAGAAGACCGTGACCTTTGACCAGACAGCGGCGCGCCTCATCCCCGGAATGGAACTTCTCGCATGACAGACGACACCCGCCTGATCTCTCCCGAAAAGCGCGGCGAGGATCTCGATACCGCGCTTCGGCCGCAGTCGCTGGACGAGTTTACCGGCCAGGCGGAGGCGCGCGCCAATCTGAAGGTGTTCATCGAGGCGGCGAAGCATCGCGGCGAGGCGCTGGATCACGTGCTGTTCGTCGGCCCGCCCGGCCTCGGCAAGACGACGCTCGCGCAGATCATGGCCAAGGAGCTGGGCGTCAATTTCCGCTCGACCTCCGGCCCCGTCATCGCCAAGGCCGGCGATCTCGCGGCGCTGCTGACCAATCTCGAGGAGCGCGACGTGCTCTTCATCGACGAAATCCACCGGTTGAATCCCGCGGTCGAGGAAATCCTCTACCCCGCCATGGAGGATTTCCAGCTCGACCTGATCATCGGCGAGGGTCCGGCGGCCCGGTCGGTGAAGATCGACCTGTCGAAGTTCACGTTGGTTGCCGCCACCACGCGGCTCGGGCTGCTCACCACGCCGCTGCGCGACCGGTTCGGCATTCCCGTGCGTCTCAGCTTCTACACGGTCGAAGAGCTGGAGCTGATCGTGCGGCGCGGCGCGCGGCTGATGGGGCTTGCCATTACCGACGATGGCGCCCGCGAGATCGCGCGGCGCGCGCGCGGGACGCCGCGCATCGCCGGGCGGCTGCTGCGCCGGGTGCGGGATTTCGCGCAGGTGGCCCGGGCCGAGGCGGTCACACGGCAGATCGCCGACGAGGCGCTGACGCGTCTGCTGGTCGACAATATGGGTTTCGACCAGCTCGACACGCGCTATCTCACCATGATCGCGCTCAATTTCGCCGGCGGTCCCGTCGGCATCGAGACGATCGCGGCCGGCTTGTCGGAGCCGCGCGATGCGATCGAGGATATCATCGAGCCCTATATGATCCAGCAGGGCTTCATCCAGCGCACGCCGCGCGGCCGCGTGCTCACGGTCAATGCGTGGAAGCATCTCGGCCTCGTGCCGCCCAAGGATCTCGAAGCCTCGCAGTTCCGCCTGTTCCAGGAGGACGACTGAGTGCTCTCGCGGCGCGGGTTCCTGAAGACGTTCGGTGCGTTCGTGCTGGCGGCCTTGTCCACCGGCGCCTATGCCGTCGGCATCGAGCCGGGCCGCCGCCCGCGCGTCGTCACCCACCGCATCACGCCCCCCGGCTGGCCGCAGGGTCTGACGCTGCGGCTCGTTCTGGTCAGCGACATCCACGCCTGCGACCCCTTCATGCCCGCGTCGCGGATCGCCGAGATCGCCCATCAGGCGAACGGGCTTGGCGGCGACATGATCCTGCTGCTCGGGGACTTTCTCTCGGGCATGCGCTTCGGCACGCCGGTGCCGCCGCAGGCCTGGGGCGCGGCATTGCGGCCCTTGCGCGCGCCGCTCGGCGTTCACGCCATTCTTGGCAATCACGACTGGCTCGATGATCCCCACGCCATGGCGACGGGCCGACCGGCGATCGTCGAGGCCGTGCTCGCCGATCTCGGCGTGCCGCTCTACAGCAACACGGCGGTGCGGCTCGAAAAGGATGGTCATGCCTTCTGGCTTGCCGGTCTTGCCGATCAACTGTTTCCGGCCACGGGGCTCGACGATCTCGCCGGGACGCTCACCAGTGTGACCGATGATGCGCCGGTCATTCTCATGGCGCACGAGCCGGATGTTTTCCCGACCGTGCCCGCGCGCGTCGCCGTCACGCTCTCCGGGCACACCCATGGCGGGCAGATTCGCCTGTTCGGGTTTTCGCCCGTCGTGCCCTCGCGCTATGGCAGCCGCTATGCCTATGGGCACATTGTCGAGGAGGGTCGCCATCTCGTCGTTTCCGGCGGGCTCGGAACCTCCATTCTTCCTGTCCGGCTCGGTTCGCCGCCGGAGATCACCGTCGTGGAGTTGAGCTCATGAGCAAGCGCAAGATGGTCCGGCTCGATGCCGGCAGCAAGCGGTTCAATTTCCGCATCGCCGGGCTCGGCTTCCGCGATGGCTACGTCCTCGTCCATCGGGCGGTGCATGAGACGTTCTGGACCTTTCCCGGCGGTCGCGCCGAAATCGGCGAGACCTCGGAGGCGACGCTTCGTCGCGAGATGCAGGAGGAACTGGGCGTCGATGTCACCGTCGGGCGGCTGCTCTGGACAGTCGAGAATTTCTTCCACTACGAGGCGCGCGACTTTCACGAGATCGGCTTCTACTACCTCATGACCGTGCCCATGGTCTTTCCCTTCCACCCGAGCGAGATCGTGCATCGCAATCGGGACGGCAAGAGCGATCTCGAGTTCAAATGGGTGCCGGCGACGGTCGCCGCACTTCGGGCGCTCGACATCCCGCCTTACTTCATTGCCGAAGAGATCGAGACCTTGCCGGAGACCAGCCGGCACGTCGTCTGGCACGATGGCGATCTCGACCGCGACTGAGGGAACCCGTTTCCCGCGCGCGCATTTCCTCAGGCGACCGAAAACCACGTCAGAGGAGCGAGCGATGAAGAAATTTACCAAGGGCACCACCGTTTCGTGGAAATGGGGGCAGGGCACGGCGGAAGGCAAGGTGGATGAGAGCTTTACCGAGGATGTCGAGCGCACGATCAAGGGCCACAAGATCAAGCGCAAGGCTTCGACCGACGAGCCGGCCTACCTCATCAGCCAGGACGACGGCGCGCATGTGCTCAAAAGCCATTCGGAACTGAGCGCGAGCTGATGGCCGGCGATCACGTTCCCCCGGAGGCCGTCGCCAAGGCGGCCGAGAAGGGCCTCGAACTGCGCGAAACATTCAAGCGCGGCGGCACGCAGGTGGGCGTTGCCCGCGCCCGCGATCTCAAGAACCGCGCCAATCTCTCGCCCGACACGATCAAGCGCATGTCGAGCTATTTCTCCCGGCACAAGGTCGACAAGCGCGCGAAGAATTTCGGCGACGACAGCGATCCGTCCCCCGGCTACATCGCCTGGCTGCTCTGGGGCGGCGATGCCGGGCGGGACTGGGCGGAGAAGCAGAAGGGGAAGATAGGGAAAGAGTGAGTGGTGAGCCGTGAGCCGTGAGGAGGGCTTCGGCAGTCGGCAGTGGGGATTTGGCCTCTTAAGGCTTGGTGACCAGGCGTTCTGCGAGGGCTGCGATGTCAGCGCGGAAGCGGTCGTTCCCGCCGGGGTGCCAGCCGAGGGAGCGCAGGCGGGTCGTGTCCATCCGGCTGAAGAGACTTTTGTCGAACGGCTCGGGAAGGGGATGGATAGAAGCCGTGGCCTGCTGGAGTTCCGAGAGCACATCGTGGTGGCTCGTCAGGCGGTCGGAGGCGTTGAAGGCCGTGTTCCCGACAAGGGCTACATCGGCCGTCAGCAGCAGACGAACGGCGGCGGCGAGATCGTCGCCATGCACCTCCGTCCCCACGCGATCCTCGACCGGACGGCCGGCGAGATAGTCGCGCGCCAGCGTTTCCCATTTGTGCGGCAGGCCGGGGAGCAGGCCGTAGACGCCGGTGGAGCGAATGCTTGCCGTCAAGAAGTCCGATGTGCGGAGGGCCGCCAGCGCCTGTTCCGCTTCCCATTTGACGATGCCGTAAAGGCTTTCCGGGGCGGGCGCCATCGTCTCGCTCAGGAGGTCGCCCGAGGGCTGTGGACCGTAGACGGCGCGGCTCGACAGGAAGAGGCAGCGCCGGACGCCCGCCCGCTTCGCCGCCGTGAACAGCCGCAGGGAGCCATCGACATTGGCCCGCCGGAAGCCTTCTGGGTCGTTCCCTTCGCCACCGCGATAGCGACCGGGTACATGCTGGAACGCGGCGTGGACGACGGCGTCGCATCCCTCGAAGCTGGGCAGAGGCGCGTCGCGGTCGAGCGAGAGGAAAACGGTCTCGACAGGACGCGAGACGGGCAGGGCGGCGGTTATGTCCCGGACGCCCGCCACCACCTCGTGACCCTGCGCCAGCAGATGTTCCACCACGAAGCGCCCGACGATGCCCGTTGCGCCCGAGACCAGCACCCGCATCAGCCGTCTCGTTCGCTAGAGAGAGGATGGGGAAGGCTGGCAATATCGGGAATATCAGCGCCATCGTGGAACGCATGCCAGAGGTCGATCAGCGGTTTCAGCGTCTCCGCCTTCGGGTGATCCGTCTCCCATGGCTTTTCATACTGGTAGTGCAGCACGCCGATGGACGGCCAGTCCCAGAGCGCCGGCAGCGCGAACCAGACATATTGCAGCATGTTCATCGTCACCGGCAGGCCGTGCCAGTCGGGAAAGAAGGCCTGCAGAAAACTCTGGTCGGTGCGGGGCCAGAAGGCGTCCGTCCCGTCCAGCCTTTGCAGCATCGCCCGGAACGTCTCGTCCGACGGTTTCGCCACAAAGACGCCGGAGTTCAGCCGGTGGAAATCGGCAAGGCTTTCATAGACGTTCGGCGCGGCGGAGAATTCCGGATAGGCGAAGAACCGGTCGATGTTCTTCAGCACCAGCGCATCCGCATCGATGAAGATGCAGCGCTCGTAGTCCGTCAACTGCCAGAGCCGCAGCTTGCAGAAATTGTCGAGCGGGGAGTGGAAAGCCGGCTTTCGCCCCTTGGTGAACGGGGCTGCGGCATGCACGTTGCGCCGCGCATGCCGCTCGTTGAACGCGTCCGACAGCGGCAGCAGATCGGTCTCGACCAGCCGCACGTCGAATGCGGAGAGCGGCGCGAGGGCATCCATCGCCACAGCCGGCGTATGGAGAACGACGATATCGGCCGCCGTGCCCGTGCGGCGGATCGAGCGGCAGAGCGCTTTCGCGCCCATCGCATAATCCGCATTGGTCACCAGCGTGACGAAGGCGTGGGTGCCGCCCCCGCTCATGACACCGATTTCAGCCGGCGCCCTTCCGGATCGTGGACGATCTTGGCCGCGATGTCCTTCGTCCAGGCAGAAACGGCGGGCACACGGCTGCGATCGACGCGGTAGCTGTATTTCTTCGCCACATCGACGATCTCCGACAGCAGGCCGTCCTTCAGCTTCGTCGGGGCAAGACCGAGATCGAGGAACTTGTCGTTCTTCACCACCAGCTCGTTTTCCGGGGCTTCCTTGCGCGGGTTCGGCAGCCAGGCGATCTCGGCGCCCGTCATGTCGCCGATCATCCGGGCGAGGTCGCGCACCCGGTGCGTCTCGGTCATCTGGTTGAAGATCTCGACGCGCGATCCCCGGGCCGGCGGGCTCTTCAGCGCCAGCTCGATGCAGCGCACGGAGTCCTGAATGTGGATGAAGGCGCGGGTCTGCCCGCCGGTGCCGTGCACGGTTAGGGGATAGCCGATGGCCGCCTGGATGAGGAAGCGGTTCAGCACCGTGCCGTAGTCGCCGTCATAGTCGAAGCGGTTGACCAGCTGCTCGTGGCGGCGGGTCTGCGCGGTGTGGGTGCCCCAGACGATGCCCTGGTGCAGGTCGGTGATGCGCAGGGCGTCGTTCTTGGCGTAGAACTGGAACAGCAGCTGATCGAGGCACTTGGTCATGTGATAGATCGAGCCGGGATTAGCCGGGTAAAGAATCTCCTGGGCGACCGTCTCGCCGCTCTCGGTGGTGATACCGACCGGCAGGTAGCCCTCGGGGATCGCGGCACCCACGGTCGAATAGCCGTAAACGCCCATGGTGCCCAGATGCACCAGATGCGCGTCCAGGTTCAGCTCCACCAGCGCGTTGAGCAGGTTGTGCGTGGCGGAGACGTTGTTGTTGACGGTGTAGTTCTTGTGCCGGTCGCTCTTCATCGAGTAGGGCGCAGCGCGCTGTTCGGCAAAGTGGATGACGGCATCCGGGCGGTGCTCGGCCAGCCAGTTCTTCAGGAGCTCGTAGTCGCGCCCGAGGTCGATCAGGTTGAAGTGAATGCGGCGCCCGGTCTCGGCATGCCAGATGCGCGTGCGCTCCTGGATCGAGTCCATGGGGGTGAGCGATTGCACGCCGAGTTCGGTGTCGATCCACCGGCGGGAGAGATTGTCGAGGATATGGACGTCGTGGCCTGCCTCCGAGAGGTGCAGGGCCGTCGGCCAGCCGATGAACCCGTCTCCGCCCATCACTGCAATCTTCATGACGTCGCCTCCTGGAGATATGTCGGTCGGCGGTAGCAGCGTCCCGAACGAATTTTGCGCCTTCACCGCTGTAATTAGAAATCATGACAGTTGTTCAATGCTTGTCGCGATGCGTTCTTTGCGCCACAACGACCCCCACAGGTATGATGACGGCGAAAGAGGCGGCAGAACGTGGATTTCTCGATTGCGGGTACGCTGAGCGACGAGGGGCATCGGCTCCACCAGCGGGTCTATTACGAAGACACGGATTTCTCCGGCCTCGTCTATCACGCCCGCTATCTGCATTTTCTCGAGCGCGGCCGCACGGATTACCTGCGCTGCCTCGGCGTCGAGCAGCGGGCGCTGCTGACGGCGGATGCCGAAGGCCTCGTCTTCGTCGTCCACCGCATGGAGATCGACTTTCGCCTGCCGGCCCGCATGGACGATATCCTCGAGATCCGCACCGTGACGGAAAAGGCCGGCGGCGCGAAGATGGTGCTGCAACAGCAGATCCTCAGCAGTGATCGCCTGCTGATCGCCGCCAAGGTCATCATCGCCGTCATCAACGGTGCCGGCCGTCCACGGCGGCTGCCGGAAACGCTGGCCGCGAAATTCCTCGCCTGAGACAACGCGTTTCGCGATCGCGCAGGCTGCTAACCGAAGGTTCACCCCCCGCATGCTACAGGCCTTTCTGCTACGGAAGGGTCGGAGGGGTGTCCATGAAGATAGCCGTCAACGCGCGGGTCACGAAGTTCGCGATGGGTGGCCAGCAGCGGGTTGCCGCCGAGATCGCCACGCGGCTGGGCCCGATGACGGAAATCGTACCGGATCGCCCGCTCGGCGGCATGAAGGCGCATGCCTGGGAGCAGGTCGTGCTGCCGGTTCGCGCCCGCGGCCATCTCCTCTGGTCGCCCTCGGCCACCGGGCCTGTCGCCAAGGGAGATCAGGTCGTCACCCTCCACGACGTCGCCTTTCTGGACGTGCCCGACTTCTTCTCCCGCTCGTTCACGGCGTTCTACAAGGCGCTGCTGCCGGTGCTGGTCCGCCGCGTCGCGCGGGTCGTCACCGTGTCGGAGTTCTCGCGCCGGCGCATCGCGGCCACGCTTCCGATCGATGAGAGCCGGATCGACGTCATCCCGAACGGCGTCAGCAACCATTTCCGCCCGCATGCGCCGCACGAAATCGCGGCCACCCGAGCAGCCCTCGATCTGCCCGAACGATACCTGCTGCTGCAGGCGACCGCCGACCGGCGCAAGAACCTGGCAGCGACGCTGCGCGCCTGGGCGATCGCGCAACGCGCGCTTGATCCGGATATCGCGCTCGTCGTCTCCGGCAATCTCGGGCGCGCGCATGTCTTCGGCGACTTCGAGGCCCTTCCCGACGTGCCCCGCACGAAGCTGATCGGCTATGTCGAGGAAGCGCATATGGGGGCGCTGATGGCGGGTGCGCAGGCCTTTCTGTTTCCCTCGCTCTACGAGGGCTTCGGCCTGCCGATCATCGAGGCCATGGCCTGCAACACGCCGGTGCTGACGGCGTCGGCCACCGCCACAGGCGAGATCGCCGGCAACGCGGCCAGGCTGGTCGATCCCACCTCCGACACCGCGATCGCGGACGGCATCGTGGCGCTGATGCGCGACGAGGCCCTGCGGACGCGGCTTGCGGCAGACGGCCTCGTGCGCGCACGGGGTTTCTCCTGGGACAACGCCACTGACCGATACCGCACGCTCTTCCGCGCGCTGGGTGCGGATATCTGACGGTCTCGCCGGACACGCAGCCGCGCTTTCACGCGGGTTGCAAGCGGCCGATGCTCGCGCGGTAACACTCCCTTAACCATAATGATGTCTTATCGACCCACGGGATTTTGTGCAGTGCACGTCATCCTTTGACCAAGATTACGCGGGAAAGGTTTGCCCGAAGCTTGGATTGCACGTGTGCGATCGGCGGCGGGCTGCCGGGGCGAACTTGATAACAATGACGTTTGAGCGACCTGGCGTCGAGCATGTGATGGCTCTTGCCGGGCGTCCGGATTCGGGGATTTGATAGCATGGAACAGGCTGGATTGGCCGCTGTGACCACGGACGTGACGTTGTGGTCTCTTTTCATGGAGGCCGGCTTCGTCGTGAAGCTGGTCATGCTCGGGCTCATGGCCGCGTCGGTCTGGACCTGGGCCATCGTGGTCGACAAGACCATTCGCTATGCCCGCGTCCGTCGCCAGCTCGACAGTTTCGAGCAGGTGTTCTGGTCCGGCCAGTCGCTGGAAGAGCTCTACCGCACGCTGTCCGATCGCCAGACCTCCGGCATGGGCGCGATCTTCGTCTCGGCCATGCGCGAGTGGAAGAAGAGCTTCGAGCGCGGCGCACGGTCGCCGATCGGCCTGCAGATGCGTATCGACCGCGCCATGGACGTGACGCTGTCGCGCGAGTCCGAGGCGCTCGAAGCCCGGCTCGGCTCGCTTGCCACCATCGGTTCCGCCGGTCCGTTCGTCGGCCTCTTCGGCACCGTTATCGGCATCATGACCTCGTTCCAGGCGATCGCCGGGTCGAAGTCCACCAATCTCGCGGTCGTGGCGCCGGGTATCGCGGAAGCGCTGCTCGCCACCGCCATCGGCCTGCTCGCCGCTATTCCCGCCGTCATCGCCTACAACAAGTTCACGGCGGATGCGGGCAAGATCAATTCCCGCATGGAAGGCTTTGCCGACGAGTTCTCCGCGATCCTGTCGCGCCAGATCGACGAAAAGCTGCAGCCGCGCCAGGCAGCGCAATAAGAACACCGACGGAGACCGCGAACGATGGGTATGGCAGTGGGCGGATCCAAGGGCTCGGGCGGCAGGCGCGGCGGGCGTGGTCGCGGACGCGGCGGCAAGGCCGTCATGAGCGAAATCAACGTGACGCCCTTCGTGGACGTCATGCTGGTGCTGCTCATCATCTTCATGGTGGCCGCACCGATGATGACCGTCGGCGTGCCGATCGACCTGCCGGAAACGCAGGCCAAGGCGCTGAATTCCGATACGCAGCCGATCACGATCTCGGTCAATCCGGCCGGCGAGATCTTCCTGCAGGAAAGCCCGATCACCATCGAGGAGGTCGTGCCGAAGCTCGAGGCCATCGCCAAGACCGGCTACGAGGAGCGCATCTACGTGCGCGGCGACACCAATGCCGACTACGGAACGGTCATGAAGGTCATGGCGCGCATTTCGTCTGCCGGTTTCAAGAACCTGGGTCTCGTGACCCTTCAGGAAACGGACAAGTGAGCCTTTGACATGAAGGGCAGCATTGCAACCTCCGCTGTGCTTCACGGACTGGTGCTCACCTGGGCGCTGGTTTCGCTCGGCAGTCCGAAGCCTCTCGAGGTCGCGGCGGTCGAATCCGTTCCCGTGGAAATCATCAGCGAGATGAGCCAGATCCAGCAGGGCGACCTCAAGGCGCCCATGGCCGAGAAATCCGCGCCCAAGCCCTCCGAAAAGCCCCAGACGAACCCCGAGGCCGAGAATGTCGGCGACAACGACGTCGATATGAAGACGCCGCCGAAGCCGGTTTCCAAGCCGGTCGAGAATCAGGCCTCCGCCGCACCGCCGAAGTCGGAGGACGCGCCGCCGTCGCCCGATCCGGTGAAGGAAGAGGTCAAGCCGTCCGAAAAGCCGCCCGCCGAACCCGCAACCGAGGTCGCCGCCCTGCCGACGCCCAAGGAAGAGGTGAAGCCGGACCCCAAGCCCGATCCGAAGCCGCAGCCGGAAGCCAAGGCCGAGCCGACGCCGGAACCGACGCCCACGCCGCCCGAACAGACGCCGGCGGAGGCCCCGGATGCCGCGGCCCTGCCGCAGAACGTGCCGGCCCCGACCGCGCGCCCGAAGGTCGAGGAGACCGCCGCCGCGCAGACCGCCAAGACGCCCGATCGCAAGACGGATGCGGCGCCCAAGGAGCAGAAGAAGACGTCGTCCCAGAAGGAAAGCGACTTCAATGCCGACGAGGTGGCAGCCCTCCTCAACAAGACCGAATCCTCCGGTGGCGGCGCCAAGCGCTCGCAGGACAAGGCGGCGCTGGGCGGCAAGAAGACGACGACCGGCAACACGCTCTCCTTGAGCGAGATGGACGCATTGAAGGGGATGATCCAGAAGAACTGGTCGATCATTCCCGGCATGGCGGATCTTCAGGGCATGGTGATCACGGTCACGATCCAGCTCGATCCGCAGGGCGAGATCGTGGGCCAGCCCGAGGTCGAAGCGACCGGGGGCACGCCGACCTCGCAGCGCGCGATGATCGGCAGCGCCACGCGCGCCGTGCGTCGCTCCGCACCCTTCAAACTGCCGGCCGAGAAGTATGATTCCTGGCAGGAAGTCGTCATCCACTTCGATCCGTCGGACATGCTGCTGTGACCGCCGACATCACCGAAATCACTCCGGCCATCGCCTCGTGGGATGGCCGCCACCATACCGAATGGACTGCTGAGAGGCTCCGTAACCATGCTTAGACGCACCTTTTTCCGGCTCTTCGTCGCGCTGACGGGTCTGGTCGCTGCTGCGACCGTGCCTGCGCATGCGCGCGTCGAGATCAACATCAACCGGGGCAATGTCGAGCCGCTGCCGATCGCCATCACCGACTTCCTGCAAGGGGAGATGGGGCAGAAGATCTCGGACGTCGTGGCGGCCGACCTCAAGCGGTCGGGCCTGTTCGCACCGGTCGACCGAAAGGCCTTCATCGAGAAGGTCACCAATCCCGATGCACCGCCGCGTTTCGAAGACTGGCGCGTGCTGAACGTGCAGGCGCTCGTCACCGGCCGTGTCACGCAGGAGGCCGATGGCCGCCTGAAGGCGCAGTTCCGCCTGTGGGATGCGACGGCGCAGAACCAGATCACCGGCCAGCAGTATTTCACGCAGCCGGAAAACTGGCGCCGTCTCGCCCACATCATTGCGGACGCGATCTACAAGGAAATCACCGGCGAAGAGGGCTATTTCGATACCCGCGTCGTCTATGTCGCCGAAAGCGGCCCGAAGACGGCCCGCAAGCGCCAGCTCGCCATCATGGACCAGGACGGCGCCAATGCGCGCGCCATCACCAATTCCAACGATATCGTGCTGACGCCGCGCTTCTCGCCGAGCCGCCAGGAAATCACCTATATGTCGTTCGAGGGCCAGGAGCCGCGGGTCTACCTGCTGCAGCTGGAAACCGGACAGCGCGAGGTGGTCGGCAACTTCCCCGGCATGACCTTCGCACCGCGCTTCTCGCCGGATGGCCAGCGCGTCATCATGAGCCTCCAGCAGGAGGGCAACGCCAATATCTACACGATGGACCTGCGCTCGCGCACCACGACGCGCCTCACCTCGACGCCGGCCATCGATACCTCGCCGTCCTATTCGCCGGACGGCGCGCGGATCGTGTTCGAAAGCGACCGCGGCGGTCGCCAGCAGCTCTACGTCATGGGCGCCGACGGCTCCGGCCAGACGCGCATCTCGTTTGGCGACGGTTCCTATTCGACGCCGGTCTGGTCGCCGCGCGGCGACCTCATCGCCTTCACCAAGCAGTCGGGCGGCAAGTTCTCCATCGGCGTGATGAAGCCGGACGGGTCGGGCGAGCGCATCCTGACCTCGGGCTTCCACAATGAAGGCCCGACCTGGGCGCCCAACGGCCGCGTGCTGATGTTCTTCCGTCAGGACAGCGGTGCGGGCGGCCCGCAGCTCTATTCCATCGACCTCACGGGCTATAACGAGCAGCGCGTCGCCACCCAGGGCTTTGCGTCCGACCCGGCCTGGTCGCCGCTGCTGGAGTAGCCAGACCTCGCGATTGCGGCGGGAATCGTGGTAAAACGCCGCTTTCTCGCCGCAAAATGCTGATTACGACCGCTCGATGGTCGCGCGTTGAGAGAGTTTTAACCATCGCCGGTGCAAGAAAATTAACCGCTTCCGGTTACAGTTCGGCAACCCTGATATTTGTTTACCCCGACTTTCGCTTACCCCCGACCTTCGCTTACCCAAGGAGACCGGCTCATGAGCCGCATTCACGTCCCGGCCGCAGGCCGCCTTCAGTCCCTCGCGCGCAATCCCGTCGCGATCGCCCTGTTCATGTCGCTGGCGATTGCCGGCTGCGCCTCCAAGAAGAACAACATGCCGAACGATGCCGCCGGCCTCGGTCTCGGCGCCGGCTCGGCCACGCCGGGCTCGCAGCAGGACTTCACGGTCAATGTCGGCGACCGGATCTTCTTCGACACGGATAGCTCGTCCATCCGCGCCGACGCACAGGCAACCCTGTCGCGCCAGGCACAGTGGCTCGCCAAGTACCCGAACTACCAGATCACGGTCGAAGGCCATGCCGACGAACGCGGCACGCGCGAATACAACCTGGCGCTCGGCGCCCGTCGTGCCGCAGCCGCCAAGGAGTTCCTGGCAGGCCAGGGCGTTCCCGCCGGCCGCATGCGCACCATCTCCTACGGCAAGGAAAAGCCGGTCGCCGTCTGCGACGACATTTCCTGCTGGTCGCAGAACCGCCGCTCGGTCACCGTTCTCGGCGGCGGCAATATGTAAGTCTCGATCCTGACGCAGGTTTCGAAAAGGGGGAGGGCGGTCTGCAAGGGCCGCCTTTCTTTTTCGTCACACTTTGACCGAACTCCGTTGCTTTTTGCAGGCAATTGGAAAACTGTGCGGCGGTTGCAGTGCGGTAGAGGCGGGACTCCTTCGCCTCGGCCTGCGACGTGATCGGTATCGAACGGGACACATGACATGAAGAACATTGTCGTGGCAGCCATGATCGGTCTTGGCGCCTTCGGGTCGCTGAGCCAGCCCGTGACTGCCATGCCGCTTTCCGGCTGGTTGGACAAGGCGTTCCACCGCAACGAGACGCAGCCTGTCGAACGGGCGCCGCTGCTCAAAGTGCAGGCCAGCGAGGCCGGGCGCATCGGGCAGCTCGAGGAAACGATCCGCTCCCTCAACGGGCGTATCGAAGAGATGAGCTTCCAGCTCCTGCAGATGCAGGAACAGATCCGGAAGTTCCAGGAAGACAACGAGTTGCGCTTCCAGGATCTCGAAGGCGCCAAGCCTGCGGCTCCGCGCAAGAGCGGGGCGCTCGAAACGCCGCGCACCTCCGGCGAGGCCATGGCGACCACCGGTCGCACGGCGCCGCCTTCAACCGTAACCGATCCCGGCGCAAGCACGGGATCGGAAACGGCCTCCGGCGCGGCCCCCGGCGCTCCGGGCAGCCTGCCGACGACGCTCGGCCAGATCATCCTCGACGATGCCGGCAACCCGATCGGAGCCAGTGCCGACAGGCTTCCGGATCCGAGCACCGATCCGGGCGCCGTCGCCTCGACCGATCCCGGCACGCGTGCCGCACCGGGCCTGAATGCCACGCCCGAAACCGAGCAGCAGACGGCCAGCCTCGACAATCCCGGCGATCTCTACCAGTCGGCCTATGGCCACGTGCTTTCCGGCGATTACAGCCAGGCGGAAAACGAGTTCCGCGACTATCTCGAAGCCTTCCCCAAGGGCGAGAAGGCGGCGGATGCCAGCTTCTGGATGGGCGAGGCCCAGTATTCCCAAGGCAAGTTCAACGACAGCGCCAAGACGTTCCTCAATGCGCATCAGGCCTATTCCAAGTCGCCCAAGGCGCCGGAAATGCTTCTGAAGCTCGGCATGTCGCTGGCCGCGCTCGACAACAAGGAAACCGCCTGCGCGACGCTGCGCGAAGTCGGCAAACGCTACCCCAAGGCCTCCCCGGCGGTGAAGGCCAAGGTCACGACCGAGCAGAGCCGCCTGTCCTGCTGATGCCGCCGGTCGTCGTGCCGATGCGGCCTCCGGCCCCGGCAGGCGCCCCAGGGGCGGCCGTTTCGCCGCTGGCCGCCGCGCACGCCTTTCTCTCCCGCCTGCGCCGCCCGTCCACCGTGCTCGTCGCCGTCTCCGGCGGCAGCGATTCGGTCGGCCTTCTGCTCGCCCTCCACCATGCCGTGAAGACCGCCGGCGCGCGCCATCGCCTCGTCGCCTGCACGGTCGATCACGCGCTGCGCCCCGGTTCTGCCGCCGAGGCCGAGGCGGTCGCCCGGCGCTGCGCCGCGCTCGGCATTGCCCATACGGTCGCCCGCTGGGTCCATTCCGGCATCGTCTCCGGCCTTCAGGCGGAGGCCCGCCTTGCCCGTTACCGGCTTCTGTCCGAAGCGGCGCGCGCCTTCGACGCCGATCTCGTCGTCACCGGCCATTCCCGCGACGATCAGGGCGAGACCGTCGCCATGCGGGCCGCGCGCCGTCCGGACGCGTCTCGCGACGAAGCCGCCGCGATCGGCCTTGCCGGCATGGCCGATGCCGTTCTCTTTGATCGCACCCTCTGGATCTGCCGCCCCTTCCTCACCGTGCCCCGGCAGGCGGTGCGCGATTACCTCACATCTCTCGGCGAAGGGTGGATCGACGATCCGAGCAATGACGATCCCCGTTTCGAGCGCGTCCGCATCCGCCAGGCGGGTCGTGACAGCGCGGGGCAGGCGCCAGAGGCGATCCTGCGCGACGCCGTCTCGCGCCGCCTGACGTCGGACCGGGCGGTCGCGCAGCTTTTTACGGATCGTGTCCGCTTTCACGCCGAGATCGCCGCCGAGATCGCCTGTGCCGACGGCGAGGTGACCGATCTCCCCGGGCAGCGGCTGCTCGTCCTTCTCGCCGCTACCCTTGCGGGAAAGCCGCACCCGATCGGGCAGGAGACGGCCGCCCGCCTCTTTCAATCCCTCGGCACCGGCCATCCCGGCGCGACCACCGCTGGCGGCTGCGTTTTCGAGCGTCGCGGCGGGCGGCTGTTCGTCTATCGGGAGCGTCGCAATCTCCCCCCGCCGATGATCCTTGCACCGGGGCAGGCGCTGATCTGGGACGGCCGCTTTGCGATCGGCAATCGCGGCACGCGTGCCCTCACGCTCGCCGCGGGTGGCGATCCCGCGCTCGTCCGGAGACTGACCGCCGCCGGCCTTCCCCCGGGCGTTGCCGGGCGCGTCGCCAAGGCGGCGCCCGACCTGCGGTTTCCCGATGGCGCGGCCGCGGATCCCGCGGCATTTTCCCGCACGCCCGTCATCGCGCCCTACGACACCTTTTTGCCGCGTTTCGACCTGATGATCGCGCAAAGCATCGCTGCACAATTGCACCGCGCGCCGTTTCCGACATGCCCGGTTGACGATATCTCGACGAAATGATCGGGCAAAGGGCGGTTTGCCTTGGCAAGGCCTGTCGCGAACCCTATGTTAGCGAAGAAATATGGGCCCCGGTCGCGGGGCGCCAGCACCGGTTCCGGGGAGTTCGATGAACCCTAATTTTCGTAATCTTGCCCTCTGGGCCATTATCGCTCTCTTGCTGATTGCGCTGTTCAGCATGTTTCAGCAGCCGTCGGAGCGGAGCGGCTCGCGGGAAGTACCGTTTTCGCAGTTCCTGAAGGATGTCGATGGCAGCCGCGTCAAGGACGTCGTCATCACCGGCAACAAGGTGCTCGGCACGTTCAACGAGAGCGGCGCGACGTTCCAGACCTATGCGCCCTCCGTGGATACGGCGCTCACCGAGCGGCTCGAAGCCAAGAACGTGACGGTCACCGTCCGTCCGGAGACGGATGGGTCCAACGGCTTCCTGAGCTTCATCGGCACGCTGCTCCCCATGCTGCTGATCCTCGGCGTCTGGCTGTTCTTCATGCGCCAGATGCAGGGCGGTTCGCGCGGCGCGATGGGCTTCGGCAAGTCCAAGGCCAAGCTTCTGACCGAAGCGCATGGCCGGATCACTTTCGATGACGTTGCCGGCGTGGACGAAGCCAAGCAGGATCTTGAGGAAATCGTTGAATTCCTGCGCGATCCGCAGAAGTTCCAGCGTCTCGGCGGCCGTATTCCGCGCGGCGTGCTGCTGGTCGGTCCTCCGGGCACCGGCAAAACGCTGCTCGCCCGCTCGGTCGCCGGCGAGGCCAACGTGCCCTTCTTCACGATCTCCGGTTCGGACTTCGTGGAAATGTTCGTCGGTGTCGGCGCCTCCCGCGTCCGCGATATGTTCGAGCAGGCCAAGAAGAACGCACCCTGCATCATCTTCATCGACGAAATCGATGCCGTCGGCCGCCATCGCGGCGCGGGTCTCGGCGGCGGCAATGACGAGCGCGAGCAGACGCTGAACCAGCTTCTGGTCGAAATGGACGGCTTCGAGGCGAACGAGGGCATCATCCTCATCGCCGCGACCAACCGTCCTGACGTTCTCGACCCCGCTCTGCTGCGCCCGGGCCGCTTCGATCGCCAGGTCGTCGTGCCCAACCCCGACATCAACGGTCGCGAGCGCATCCTCAAGGTCCACGTCCGCAACGTGCCGCTGGCACCAAATGTCGATCTGAAGATCCTTGCCCGTGGCACGCCCGGTTTCTCCGGTGCCGACCTGATGAACCTCGTCAACGAATCCGCCCTCATGGCCGCCCGCCGCAACAAGCGCGTCGTCACCATGGCCGAGTTCGAAGACGCCAAGGACAAGATCATGATGGGTGCGGAACGCCGCAACTCCGCCATGACCGAGTCCGAGAAGAAGCTGACGGCCTACCACGAAGCCGGCCATGCCATCGTCGCGCTGAAGGTGCCGGCCGCCGATCCGCTGCACAAGGCGACCATCATTCCGCGCGGCCGCGCGCTCGGCATGGTCATGCAGCTGCCCGAGGGCGACCGCTATTCGATGAGCTACACGTGGATGATCTCGCGTCTCGCCATCATGATGGGCGGTCGCGTTGCCGAGGAAATCACCTTCGGCAAGGAGAACATCACGTCGGGTGCGTCGTCGGATATCGAGCAGGCCACCAAGCTTGCCCGCGCCATGGTCACGCAGTGGGGCTTCTCCGACCAGCTCGGCCAGGTGTCCTACGGCGAAAACCAGCAGGAGGTTTTCCTCGGTCACTCCGTCTCGCAGTCGAAGAACGTCTCGGAAGCCACCGCGCAGAAGATCGACAACGAGGTTCGCCGCCTGATCGACGAAGCCTATGACGATGCGCGCCGGATCATCACGGATATGAATTCGGAATTCGTGGCCGTCGCCGAAGGCCTGCTCGAATACGAGACGCTGACCGGCGAAGAGATCAAGGCGCTGATGCGCGGCGACAAGCCCGCCCGCGACCTCGGCGACGATTCGCCCCCCCACCGCGGCTCCGCCGTCCCCTCGGCCGGTGCCAAGAAGGACGGTACGACGCCCAAGGGCGAGGCCGAAGGCGGGCTCGAGCCGCAGCCGCAATAAGCCGGTTCCTAAGCCTTGCAGACCATCGAAACCCTTCGGCTCACACCGGAGGGTTTTTTGTTTTACGACATTTTTTTAGGTGTGCTTTTCCCCGCCCACATTTCCTCCACCATACTTGCCTCGTCCCGTTATCGGATGCACCGGAAGGCGTTCCGGCGAGGCGGGGCCGGTGCCGACGTCAAGGATTCTACGCACGTCCTTGGCTGCGGGCTCGTGAAAGGGCCGTCCGTCGTGGACCTCGAAAGGGTCCCGGTGTGGCGATGTCATAGAAGAGGCGGCGACCGTTGAAACCGCGGTCGTCCTGTGAAACCTGGCAAGGCGGCGGCAAGCCGCGCCGTGACTGCCGGACGCGCCATCGGGAAGAGCCGATGGAATCCTCTTCGAGACGGCCGGGCTGCGGGAAAAACCACCGAACGAGGCGCTGGAAGATGTCATCTTCCACTCAACGACCAACGCGGCAGCTTCCAGCGCCTCGTCCGAACTGCCCTCTCTCCACGGCGTCCCGGCGCGCGTGGTTATCGGCGCGTTCCGTCCCGCCATCGGTAAGCTTTACGAAGGTAACGGCGTGTAATCATTTCTGATGGCCGTGAGGATGCCGTTTTCCGGCTGTCTGTGGCAGAACGTGCCGAAAGCGGCATGGAGACCGGAGCGGTCCGGTCCCGGCAGAGCATCTTCGCCTCGCCTTTTGACGATGCGGCAATCAATGAGAGACAGCCGTCCGGTGAACCCGACTTCCCGGAAACGGCTCTGGACGATGGAGCGATCATGAAGCGCAGATATTTCGGCACCGACGGCATTCGCGGGCAATCCAACATTTTCCCGATGACGCCGGATCTCGCCATGCGGGTCGGCATCGCCGTCGGCACCATCTTCCGCCGTGGCGCCCATCGTCACCGGGTCGTCATCGGCAAGGATACCCGCCTTTCGGGCTATATGCTGGAAAATGCGATGGTCGCCGGCTTCACCGCGGCCGGTGTCGATGCCTTCGTCCTCGGCCCCATTCCCACGCCCGCCGTCGCCATGCTCACGCGGTCGCTGCGCGCGGATATCGGCGTGATGATCTCCGCCTCGCACAATCCGTTCGAGGACAACGGCATCAAGCTTTTCGGCCCCGACGGCTACAAGCTGTCCGACGATATCGAGAGCCAGATCGAGGAGCTGCTCGATCAGGACCTGTCGATGCAGCTCGCGCGCAGCAACGAGATCGGCCGCGCCAAGCGCATCGACGGCGTGCATGACCGCTATATCGAGCACGCCAAGCGCACGCTGCCGCGCGACGTGACGCTGAAGGGCCTGCGCATCGCCATCGATTGCGCCAATGGCGCCGCCTACAAGGTCGCGCCCGCGGCCCTCTGGGAGCTCGGTGCCGATGTGGTGTCGATCGGCACGGAACCGAACGGCACGAACATCAATCTGGACTGCGGCTCCACCAGCCCGGCGGCCCTGTCGAAGAAGGTGCATGAAGTCCGCGCCGATATCGGCATCGCGCTCGATGGCGATGCCGACCGCGTGCTGATTGTGGACGAGAAGGGCACGATCATCGACGGCGACCAGCTGATGGCCGTCATCGCCGACAGCTGGGCGGCGGAAGGCACGCTGCGCGGCGGCGGCATCGTCGCCACGGTCATGTCCAATCTCGGGCTCGAGCGCTACCTGCAGAGCCGCAAGCTGTCGCTCCAGCGCACCAAGGTCGGCGACCGCTATGTCGTCGAGCATATGCGCGAGAACGGCTTCAACATCGGCGGCGAGCAGTCGGGCCATATCGTGCTGTCGGATTTCGGCACGACGGGCGACGGCCTCGTCGCCGCGCTTCAGGTGCTCTCCAGCGTCAAGCGCCTCGGCAAGCCCGTCAGCGAGGTCTGCCACAAGTTCACGCCCGTGCCGCAGGTGCTGAAGAATGTGCGCATTTCCACCGGCAAGCCGCTCGAGGACAATGCCGTGCGGCAGGCAATCGCCGATGCCGAGGCCGCGCTGTCGAAGAACGGCCGTCTCCTCATCCGCCCCTCCGGCACCGAGCCGCTGATCCGCGTGATGGCGGAAGGCGACGATCGCGGCCAGGTCGAGCGCATCGTCGACGAACTCGTCTCCGTCATCGGCTCCGTCCGCCACGCGGCGTAGCTTTCTCTGCATCGACGGTTGAACAAAAGAACCCGGTCCCGCGCCGGGTTTTTTTCTTTCCGAATACGGTGAATTTTCTTGGTTAAACGAGCCTTAACCAATCTCCTCCATGATGTTTTCCAACAGGACGGTCGGGCTGCGACGAAGGTGGGCTGACACAACATCGTTATGGAGTGAGCCATGAAAACTTTCGTTATGGGCGTTGTGGCAGCGATGCTGACCGGCAGCGCCGCCTTTGCCGCCGACATCTACCAGCCCCCGGTCGAACAGGTCGTCGAAGCCGCCCCCGTCGAGGTGAGCGAGGCCAGCGGCTGGTACCTGCGCGGCGATGTCGGCTATGCCTTCACCAAGCTGCGCGGCGCCAAGTTCTATCAGGGCTCCAATTCCTACGAGCGCGATTTCGACAGCTACGATCTCGACGACACCTGGACCGGCGGCGTCGGCGTGGGTTACCAGATCACCAATCACCTGCGCACGGACGTCACGCTCGACTATCTCGGCAAGGCCGATTTCGAAGGCTCGACCACGGGCTCCTGCGGCGTCGCCACGTTCTGCACCTCGCGCGATATTTCCTCGATGACCGCCTGGAGCCTGATGGCCAATGCCTATGTCGATATCGGCACATACGGCATCTTCACGCCCTATATCGGTGCCGGCATCGGCGGCACGCAGGTTCGCTGGGACAAGCTGAAGAACACCAGCTGCGAAACCGGCAATCCCGACAATTGCGACGGCGAGTTCGAGCATGGCGGCAAGCGCAAGTGGCGCTTCACCTACGGCCTCATGGCCGGCACGGCCATCGACATCACCTGCAACCTGCAGGCCGACGTCGGCTATCGCTTCCGCCAGATCGTCGGCGGCGACATGTTCGGCTACAAGGAAAGCGGCGGCCCCGGTCGCGACAAGGGCATCAACATCCACGAGGCCCGCGCCGGCCTGCGCTACAATTTCGGTGGCTGCGAACAGGCCTATGTCCCGGAATATCCGGTCGAGCAGCCGGTCTACAAGTAAGCCGTATTCTGGCCGTCCTGTCCGAAAGCCGCCCCGCAAGGGCGGCTTTCGTGCGTTTTCGGGACGCCGCGCGGCGGCTTTGGTCAGGCGGCATTAACCAGCCTGGCGGGCGTAGCCGGGGGTTGCTTGTTCCCGTCGCGGCGCGGGTTAGGGTCGAACCGGATGATTCGATGAAAACTTGACGGGACGCGACGATGGACAGACATTTCTGGCGGATCACCGGCCATGCCGGCATGGACCAGATCTTCGAGCGCATCGTGCCCGTCGACAGCCTCTCGGATGCGGCCGTCTGCCTGCTTCTCCAGTGCCTGCTCGCCCGCGAGGTCGATATCAACCAGCTGATCGATGGTTTCGGACTGGCCGACACCCAAGGGGCGGGCCCGCTGGACGTGCGCAGAGACCCCGGTCCGCCGCTCCAGTACCGGCTCACGGGTGCCGATGTCGTCTTCGAGGCGAGCGTCATGACCGAACGTCCGCCACAGTTCCGCGCATCCTACGGCTCCGGCCTTGCCGCCTGAGCGGATGCCTGCGTTAACGCGCCATTAACCATACCGGCCCAAAGGTTAACGCCTGTACATCGGTCGCCCGCGTGATTCGCCGGCCGGCCGCGACACCGGGCAATCGAGGGCTCCATGACGCGTCTTTCACCATTGGCCACGGCATGGTCAGCACGGGCAGCATCGTACCGCGCCGGCCTGGCCTGTGCCATCCTCGGCGCGGGGATCGGCCTGTCGTCCGCGCAGGCGGAGGACGCGCCGCTCTCGGCGCCGGAGGTCACCATCGCCACGGACACCGTCTCGACCGGCCTCTATCTGCGCGGCGATCTCGGCCTGACCGCGTTTCGCGATGACGGTGCGCCCGACCTGTCGGTCGCCGGCGCCCGCCGCGGCTTCGATGACGATCGTTTCGACCGTCCGGTTTCCGGCACGCTCGGCCTCGGCTACCGGCTGACCGACATCCTGCGCGCCGACGTCACCGCCGACCTGTTCGACGGCCGCTTCGAAGGCACGCAGGAAACGGCCGGCGTCTCGACCCGCTACCGGGCAGACCTGCGCGGCGTCGGCCTCATGGCCAATGCCTATGTCGATCTCGCCACCGTCGCCGGCTTCACGCCCTATCTCGGTGCCGGCGTCGGCGCGACCTATGTCGATTGGCAGGACGTGACCGCCCGCACCGGTGGTGCTCCGGTTGCCAGTGGCGCTTACGAGGGCGATGACAGCTGGCGCTTCACCTATGCCCTCATGGCCGGCGCCTCCTACGACCTCACGGAACGGCTGAAGCTCGACATCGGCTATCGCTACTCCAACATCGCCAATGGCGACATGTTCGCCCGCTCCGGTGAGAAAGCCCGCGACGACGGCCTCTCTCGCCACGAAATCCGCGCCGGCCTGCGCTTCTCGCTGTATTAGCCTTACCGATCCGGCCCAGAGGAACCTTGTCGCGGTCCACAGGTTCAGGCTTCAACACAAGGAGCCTGCCATGACCGACATCGGAAACCCCATCCCCCGCGGCACGATCGATACCGACGCTCCTCTTGTCGATGAGGCGCTCGCCGCGAAAGACGATGTGTCCTCCAGCGACGCCGCCGATACGGTGGCCGCGCTCAAGGCGGAAATCGAGACGCTCCGCACGCGCATCGCCGAGCATCGATCGGAAGCCGTGGCACGTGTCCGCTCCACCGTGCGCGACCGCCCGCTCGTCAGCCTCGCCGCGGCCCTGCTCGCCGGCTATGGCATCGCTCTCGCCCTCCACGGCGGCCGCGCGGCCCGCAACGGATACAGCTGGCGATAGGGCCCGCGCCGGGCATTTTGCCCGGCCTCCCACCACACCTGAAAACGTCCTGCCCTTTGCTCACAGCGACAGTCCGCGTCTCGAACGCGGACTTTTTTGTTGCGTTCCATGAGCAGTTTCTATAATCACGGCGGCAGGACACGCCTCCCTAACGAGGTGCTTTCTATCTGGAAGGATAGCCATCATGAAGACGACTGCGACACCGGACCTTCGTCCGGCCAATACCCATTTCTCGTCTGGACCCTGCTCCAAGCGCCCCGGTTGGTCGCTGGATGCCCTCTCCGACGCACCGCTCGGCCGCTCGCATCGCGCCAAGGTCGGCAAAGCCAAGCTCAAGCAAGCCATCGATCTGACCCGCGAGGTCCTGAACGTGCCGGCGGATTACCGCATCGGCATCGTGCCGGCCTCCGACACCGGCGCCGTGGAAATGGCGATGTGGTCGCTGCTCGGCGAGCGCGGCGTCGATATGGTCGCCTGGGAAAGCTTCGGCTCCGGCTGGGTCTCCGACGTCGTGAAGGAGCTGAAGCTCGCCGACGCCCGCAAGATCACCGCCGACTACGGCAAGCTGCCGGATCTCTCCACGATCGATTTCAACCGTGACGTCGTCTTCACCTGGAACGGCACCACCTCGGGCGTTCGCGTTCCCAATGCCGATTTCATTCCCGCCGACCGTCAGGGCCTGACGATCTGCGATGCGACTTCCGGCGCCTTCGCGCAGAACCTCGATTTCGCCAAGCTCGATGTCGTCACCTTTTCCTGGCAGAAGGTGCTGGGCGGCGAGGGCGGCCATGGCGTGCTCATCCTGTCCCCCCGCGCCGTTGCGCGGCTGGAAAGCTACACCCCGGCCTGGCCGCTGCCGAAGATCTTTCGCATGACCAAGGGCGGCAAGATCATCGAAGGCATCTTCCAGGGCGAAACGATCAACACGCCCTCCATGCTCTGCGTCGAGGACTATATCGATGCGCTGCAGTGGGCAAAGTCGCTGGGCGGTCTCGACGCGCTGATGGCGCGGGCGGATGCCAATGCGCAGGTCATCTTCGATTACGTCGAGAAGACCGACTGGATCGCCAACCTCGCAGAGGTTGCAGAGACCCGCTCGAACACCTCGGTCTGCCTCAAGATCGTCGATCCCGAGGTCACGGCGCTTGCGCCCGACCAGCAGGAGGCCTTTGCCAAGGGCATGGTCGCACTGCTCGAAAAGCAGGGCGTCGCCCATGATATCGGTGCCTACCGCGATGCTCCCTCGGGCTTCCGCATCTGGGCCGGCGCGACCATCGACACGGCCGACCTCGAAGCGCTGATGCCCTGGTTCGACTGGGCGTTCGCGACCCAGAAGGCCACGCAGCTCAAGGCCGCAGCTTAAAGCCGGCAAGCGTCGGGACCGCGCCTTGTCGCGCGGTCTCCGCCACGGTCCGCCGCATCCTGTCCCGTTTCCCTACAAGACGTTCTCACCAGTGGAGGCCTCTCATGGCACCTCGCGTTCTCGTATCCGACGAACTGTCGGAAACCGCCGTCCAGATCTTTCGCGATCGCGGCGTCGATGTCGATTTCCAGCCGCAGCTCGGCAAGGACAAGGACAAGCTCGCCGAAATCATCGGCAATTATGACGGTCTTGCCATCCGCTCCGCCACCAAGGCGACGGAAAAGCTGATCGCGGCTGCGACCAACCTGAAGGTCATCGGCCGCGCCGGCATCGGCGTCGACAATGTCGATATCCCCGCCGCCTCGCGCCGCGGTATCATCGTCATGAACACGCCCTTCGGCAACTCCATCACCACGGCTGAACACGCCATCGCGCTGATGTTCGCCGTCGCCCGCCAGCTGCCGGCCGCCGACACCTCGACCCAGGCCGGCAAGTGGGAAAAGTCCAAGTTCATGGGCGTCGAAATCACCGGCAAGACGCTCGGCGTCATCGGCGCCGGCAATATCGGCTCCATCGTCATCTCCCGCGCCATCGGCCTGAAGATGCACGTCATCGCCTACGACCCCTTCCTGTCGAAGGAGCGCGCGGAGGAAATGGGCGTGAAGAAGGTCGAGCTCGACGAGCTGCTGGCCAACGCCGATTTCATCACCCTGCACGTGCCGATGACCGACAAGACGCGCGGCATCCTGAATGCCGAAGCGCTCGCCAAGACCAAGCCCGGCGTGCGCATCATCAACTGCGCTCGTGGCGGCCTCGTGGATGAGGCGGCCCTTGCCGAAGCCATCAAGTCCGGCCATGTCGCCGGTGCCGGCTTCGACGTGTTCGAGACGGAGCCCGCCAAGGAAAGCCCGCTGTTCGGCCTGCCGAACGTCGTCTGCACCCCGCATCTCGGGGCCGCCACCACGGAAGCGCAGGAAAACGTCGCCCTTCAGGTCGCCGAACAGATGTCGGACTACCTCGTCAAGGGTGCCGTCTCCAACGCCATCAACATGCCCTCGATCACGGCCGAGGAAGCCCCGATCCTGAAGCCGGTCATCCGTCTGGCCGAAGTGCTCGGCGCCTTCGTCGGTCAGGTCACGGAAAGCGCGATCAAGGAAATCGAGATCCTCTATGACGGCTCGACCGCCGCCATGAACACCAAGGCCCTGACGAGCGCAGCCCTTGCCGGCCTCATCCGCAGCCAGGTGGCAGACGTCAACATGGTCTCCGCGCCGATCATGATCAAGGAAAAGGGCGTCATCCTCTCCGAGATCAAGCGCGACAAGACCGGCGTGTTCGACGGCTACATCAAGCTGACGGTGACGACGGAAACCCAGACGCGTTCGGTCGCCGGCACGGTGTTCTCGGATGGCAAGCCGCGCTTCATCCAGATCAAGGACATCAATCTGGATGCCGACGTCGGCAGCCACATGGTCTACATCACGAACACCGACGTTCCCGGCATGATCGGCTTCATCGGCAAGACCTTCGGCGACGCCGGCGTCAACATCGCCAACTTCCAGCTCGGCCGCAAGGATGCGGGCTCGGATGCGATCGCGCTGCTCTATGTCGATGGCCCCGTGCCGGATAGCCTGCTGGAAACGCTGACCGCCAACCCGGCCATCCGCCAGGCAAAGCCCCTGGTCTTCAACGTCGAATAAGCCGGCGACAGCCAGCTCGAGAGAATGACAGACGCGCCGGATCCTCAGGGTCCGGCGCGTTTTTCCTTGTCCGATCCGGTCTTACCCGGCCGCCTTCGGCCGCCCTTTCTCCGCCACCGCGATGCCCACGAGCGCCAGCAGAAGCGCGAAGATGTGGAAGGTGTGGAGGGTTTCGCCGATCAGGGCGATCGACAGGAGCGTGCCGAAGATGGGGATGAGATTGATGAACAGCCCGGCGCGGTTGGGACCGATCAGCTCGACCCCGCGCACATAGAGGATCTGCGAGATCAGCGAGGGGAAGATGCCGGCATAGGCGACGATGATCCAGCCGGTCGCATCCGGCCAGATCATCGCGCCGGAGGCGTTCTCCCACATCATCAGGGGCACGCTGCTCAAGAGCGCCGCAAAGGCGGAGACGGCGATCAGGCTTTTCCAGTGGATGCCCGGCTTGTAGCGCAGCGATACGGTGTAGCCGGCATAGACGAGCACGGCGAACATCATCAGCGCGTCGCCGCGGTTGAGGTCGAGCGAGAGCAGCGTCGAGAGATCGCCGTGCGATGTGGTCAGCGCGACGGCAAACAGCGTCAGCGCAAAGCCGAACCACTGGGCGAGCGAGACGCCGGTGCGAAACAGCACGAAGTTCATGGCGAAGATCACCATGGGGATCGCGGCCTGCTCGATCACCGCGTTGATGGCGCTGGTATATTGCAGGGCGGAATAGAGCGAGGCATTGAACGCGGTGAAGCCGACGGCGCCGTAGCTGAACAGCAGCAGCCAGTGCCGGCGGATGAGCGGCCAGTCCTTGCGCAGCTGGGGAATGGCGATGGCCAGAAGCAGGGTGCAGGCGATCACCCAGCGCATGCCCGTCAGCAGCATGGGGCTTACATGGCCCACGGCGATCTTGCCTGCCACGGAGTTGCCGCCCCAGATAAAGGTGGTCAGCGCGAGGATCAGATAGGCCTGGATGTTCAAGCTGAAATTCCGTCTCGGTCAAGAGGAGTGCACATTTGCGGCGCATCTTCGTGCTGCATATCGCGTAAAGCGGCATGCTGCCATGCAAAAAGCCCTGAATTGCAGGCGAACGGAATAGCTTTTGAAAAAACAAGACAGTATAGATGCGCGGGTTTGCAGCCCCGGATCGAGGGGATTGCAGCACCATGGGTCGGTGCGGGATGCCATTGCCGGACGAGGCAGGGCGATCGCGTGCAAGGCGAAGATGAGCGCGGATGAAAACGTGCGCTTGCAGACAGGGAAAACGAAATGACGAATGTCGTGGTTGTCGGATCGCAATGGGGTGACGAGGGCAAGGGCAAGATCGTCGACTGGCTCTCCGAACGCGCCGATGTCGTCGTCCGTTTCCAGGGCGGGCACAATGCCGGTCATACGCTCGTCATCGACGGCACCAGCTACAAGCTGTCGCTGCTGCCCTCCGGCGTCGTTCGCCCGGGCAAGCTCGCCGTCATCGGCAACGGCGTCGTCATCGACCCGCATGCGCTGATCGCCGAGATCGAGAAGCTGGACGGGCAGGGCGTTACGATCACGCCGGAAAACCTGCGCATCGCCGACAACGCGACGCTGATCCTGTCGCTCCACCGCGAGCTGGACGGCATCCGCGAGGATGCGGCCTCCAACAGCGGCACCAAGATCGGCACTACGCGCCGCGGCATCGGCCCGGCTTACGAGGACAAGGTCGGCCGCCGCGCCATCCGCGTCATGGATCTCGCCGATCTCTCGACGCTGCCGGCCAAGGTCGATCGTCTTCTCACCCATCACAATGCCCTGCGCCGCGGCCTGAACGAGGCCGAAGTCAGCCATGCCGCGATCATGGACGAGCTGTCCTCGATCGCCGCCCGCGTGCTGCCCTTCATGGATACGGTCTGGCTGCTGCTCGACCGCCTGCGCCGCAAGGGCGCGCGCATCCTGTTCGAAGGCGCGCAGGGGACGCTGCTCGATATCGACCACGGCACCTATCCCTTTGTCACCTCGTCCAACACGGTGGCCGGCCAGGCCGCCGCCGGTTCGGGCATGGGTCCGGGCGCGCTCGGGTATATCCTCGGCATCACCAAGGCCTATACGACCCGCGTCGGCGAAGGCCCGTTCCCGACCGAGCTGCACGACGAGATCGGCCAGTTCCTCGGCGAGAAGGGTCATGAATTCGGCACCATCACCGGGCGCAAGCGCCGCTGCGGCTGGTTCGATGCCGCCCTGGTGCGCCAGTCCGTCGCCACCAACGGCATCACCGGCATCGCGCTGACCAAGCTCGACGTGCTGGATGGTCTGAAGGAGCTGAAGATCTGCGTCGGCTATACGCTCGATGGCGTCGAGATCGACCATCTCCCGGCAAGCCAGGCCAGCCAGGCCCGGGTCGAGCCGGTCTACATCACGCTGGAAGGCTGGCAGGAATCGACGGTCGGCGCACGCAGCTGGGCCGATCTGCCCGCTCAGGCGATCAAATATGTCCGCCAAGTCGAAGAGCTGATCGGCGCGCCGGTCGCGCTCCTGTCCACAAGTCCGGAGCGCGACGATACCATACTTGTTACCGATCCGTTTGAGGACTAGGTTAACGGACCTGTGACGGGGTGATGAAAAGGGCGTAAAGCGCGGGTTTTGTAAGATATCCCGCGCTTGCGTCTCATCACGTATCGGCTTAATCACCCCGAAGGGTTGAAAGAAAGTTTTCGATGGCGGATTTTGTAGCAGTTATTCGCAGGACCGTGGACGGCTTGTCCGACAACAGTCCGGACATGCGGTCCAGGGTTTACGAAAAGGCCCGGGGCGCCGTCCGTCGCCAGCTCGAAAGCATGAAGCCTCGTCCCTCCGACGAGATGATCGACCGGCAGATGGGCAAGCTCGAAGCGGCCATCACCGAGGTGGAAGCGAGCCATGCGGCCCCCGCTGCCGAGCATGCACCTGCCGAACACGGTCCTGCCGATACTGCGCCTGACGACAGTGCGGTGCCCGTGGCCGCAGCCGCTGCGGCTGTCGCCCCTGCCGTCGTCGTCCCCGCGGTCCTGCCGGCCGAGGATGCATCCGCCGCCGCGCCCGCCGATGTCACCTTCGAACAGCCGCCTGTTCCCTACGATGTGACGCATGTCGATCGGCAGGACGGCGTCGAAGCCGCCCCGGTCGTTCCGGAACCCGAGCCCGAGCCTGAGCCGGAACCTGTCGCCGTTGTGCCTCCGGAGGCCGAGCCCGCGCCCGTCTACGAAGAGCCCGCGCCCGTTTACGAAGAGCCGGTCTCTGTCGAGGAGACCGCGGTGTTCGACGACGTGGCGCCGGAATCCGCGCCGGAGCCAGTGAACCCGCCGGAGGATGACCCAGAGCCGGAGGTCGAGCCCCTGCCGGTCGCCGACCGGGAGGCGCTGGACGCAGCCGACGTTCTGGCCGAGGAATATGCCCAGATCCAGGAGCCCGCGGCACGCACCTGGGAAAGCGCCGACGAGAACGACGCGGTTGCGCTCGAAGAGCCCGTCGTCGAGGAACCCGCGCCCGCGGAGGAACCGGCACAGGACTGGGCCGAGCCCGCGCCTGTCGAACATGACACGCCGGAACCGGCCGAACCCGCATCCATCGAACCGGACTATGTCGAACCGGAGGCACTCCCGGCGGAGCCTGAACGGTTCGAGCCGGCATCCGTCGCGCAGCCGGTCGAGCCTGCGCGCGACGTCAGCGCGATGCCGTCGGCCGACTGGGAACTGCCTGACTGGAACGCACCGACGACCGAGCAGCCCGCCATGCCGGTTGCCGCGCATATCGAGCCTGTCTGGACGGAAAGCGTCGGGACGCATCCGGCCGAAGATGTCGCGGATCACGACACCGGCTGGGCCGATATGCCGGTCGCGCATGACGATCACCATGACGCCGCCGATGTCGCGCCCGTCGTCCTGCCCGCCGTTTCCGGCGGCCTGACGCCCGAGGGGGAGCCCTCGCATTCCTGGGCGCTCGACGAGACAGACCCTTTCCAGCACGATGTCCGCCCCGAGGGCACCGAGCCTGCCGTGTCGGACTGGTCCTGGCCGGTCGATCGCACCAACGAGGCCGAGCCGGCGAGCCCGAGCGATGAGCCGCCACCACCACAGAACTGGGACGAGATCGACAGCCTGCTGGCAGCCGGCGGTGCCGCGGCTGCGGCCCAGAGCCGTCCTCCGCTCGATCCGTCGGAAGCGCCTGCCGCACCGCGTCGCCCGGCATCCTATCGCGCCGAGCCGCGCAAGTCGGCCTTCAGCATCAAGCGGATCGCGACCGTTCTCGTCCTGCTGCTCGTCTTCGGCGGCGGCGGTTATGCCTACTGGATGAACCGCGATGCGGTGAATGGCTGGGTTTCCGAGACGATCGCCTCCCTGAACACGGCGCCGCCGACGGCCAGCAATGGCGGAACCGCGGCGACGGGAACCGGCGGCGCGGCCTCCGGCACGGCGGCGAACGGCAATGCGACGACCGACGTGGCGTCCGCCGAGCCGAGCAACAAGTTTACCCAGCGCCTGCAGACCGACGGCACGGAGATCGACGAAGGTGCGGCCCAGCCGCCGGCCGGCGCCAGCGCCGCGCAGGAGGGCAAATCCGTCGCCGCCCAGACCGAGGCGAGCCGCCCGGTCGACACGGCCGATGCCGGAGCGACGGCGACGCCGCCGGTTGCCGGCACGCCTGCGGCTCAGGCCGATCCGTCTGCCGCGACGCCCGCCGCGGGAACAGACGCGGCTCCCGCCACGACACCGCCCGTCACCCCGACCGGCGCACCGGACGCGGCCACGACCCAGATGCCGGCCGGCGCCCAGAAGATGTTCCTCTACGAGGAGCGTCTCGGCCAGACGGCACCGACCGCCATCGAAGGCGGCGTGGCGTGGTCGCTCAAGGAAGAGGCGCCGGAAGCCGGACAGCGTCCCGAGCCCGTCATCCAGGCGCAGATCACCGTGCCGGATCGCGGCCTGACCGCGCTGATGACCATCAAGCGCAACACCGATACCTCCCTGCCGGCCAGCCACACGATCGAGTTCGTGTTCTCGCTGCCGGAAAACTTCGAGGGCGGCAGCATCGACAGCGTCCAGCGTGTCGCGATGAAGCGCAACGAGCAGGATCGCGGCGATCCGCTGATCGCGGTGCCCGCCAAGATCACCGACGACTTCCACATGATTGCGCTTAACGACTTCCCGGAAGCCGTGACGACCAATCTCGACCTCTTGCGCACCCGCTCGTGGATCGACATTCCCCTGACCTACCGCAACGGCCGCCGCGCGCTGCTGACGCTGGAGAAGGGGACGGCCGGCAACGAGGCGTTCACGCAGGCGCTGGCCGCCTGGAGCCAGGCGCGTCCAGCCGGCAACTGACCGATGATACGTTCCGGGGTCGCGTAGCGGTCCCGGAGGTCATGGCCGAACACGATCAGGCCCGGTGAAGAGGCCCAGTGATCAGGCCATGTGATCAGGTCAGGCAATCATGCCTGCGCCGGCTCGACCTTGAAGACATCGTCGCCCACGAACACGATGACATAGCCGCCGCGAGCCGCGGCGTCTTGGGCCCAGCGTTCCAGCCCCGCTTTGTACGGCGCCTGGCGCCAGATGGCGGGGTGATCGGGATCGACCAGCACGGTCGTTTGCAGTCCCTGTTCATAGACCATCATATGCGCGACCAGCGGGTCCCATTCCGGCCCGAGATCGGGTTTCGTCATCCAGGCACACAGGAAATCCCGACAGAGCTGCGGCCGCGCCGCATAGATCGTGCAGCCGCGCTCGGCCGCGCAATGGCGGCACCAGGCATTGGCGGGCTTTTCCAGCGCATCGATATCGGGCAGGCGGCAGCAGAGCGTGCAGGTGCGGCAGCGGCGCGCCGTTGCCTCCGCGGGCGGAAGGCCGGTCGTATGCGGCGCGCTATCGAGGTATGTCACGAATCCTACCCTCCTGCCCGTAATGTCCACCGACTTTCTCTGTCTCCCGCATACGAAAAAGCCGGCTGGTGAACCAGCCGGCTTTTTGCGTTCGAGGACCGAAAAGCTCTTAGAAGCTCTTGCGGAAGCCGACGATAACGGCGTGGCTGCGGAAATCGGTTTCCGAACGCGAGCCGTCACGTGCCGTGAAGGAGAAGTTGTCGGCCGCGGTGAAGCGGTAGCCGATGTCGAAGGTCGTGTTGGTCAGCAGGGCGAAGTTGGTGAACAGGCCCAGCTCCTGGATGTTGATGCCGACGCCGGCGTCGAGGTGATAGGCGAAGCGCGTGTCATCGTCGTCCATCAGCGTGGCAACGCCGGCAACGCCCTGACGACGCAGCTCGAGATTCATGACGCCGACGCCGCCTCCGACATAGGGCGTGATGGCCGAAAGCTGGCCGCCGAGCGGGATGTCGAGGTAGCCGTTGACATAGCCCTGGATGGTGGTTGCATCGCCGAAGCTGTCGATGGAGCTGATGGCGCCGACGCCGCTGACACGGTGGTTGTCGACCGACGCGTTGCCGTAGCCGACTTCCAGTTCGACGCGGGGCGAGACATAGCCCATGTCGCCGAAGCTGTAACCGGCGCGAACGCCGCTGTAGTAGCCGACGTCGTAATCCGTGCCGACGCGGGCGCCGCCGGCGGCAAACGAGGTGTCGTCGAGGAAGGTCAGGCTGCTGACAGAGCCGAGGTAGAAGCCGCCATTGGTTTCCACGACGACCGGGCCGACCGGCTCGGTCAGATCCGCCGCGCGGACGATGGAGCCGGAGGCCGCCAGAGCAACGCCGGCGAGCAGGATCTTGGTAAAGCGGGTCATGAAGCTATCCTTCGAAAGGTGAGCGGCGCAATCGGCAAGCGTGCGTCGGATGATGGGTAAGTAGTCGGTTTTCACGCGAGCAGTAGAGGAGACAGCGCCAAAATGCGGTCTGGCTGACCTCGAAAAATGGGGCTGTTGCATGAAAGTCACGAATGCGTCTCATGCGTGTGTTAGGAAGTGCCGAAAGCCGTTTGCGTGAAAAAAAGCGACACGACAGGCTTTCGTCCGGTGTCTTGACGCAGGTCGTTCTTTGCGAAAACGCGCGATGGTCAGTGGGCCGACGCGGCCCTATGTTGTCCGGCAGGGTGCCTGCAGCGTATGCCGGGTATCGAGACTGTCCGCGCAGCGGTGCGCACGAACCCGTGAGGAAGCCTGATGATCGCGATCCGCGCCGCCGCCGCCATGCCGCGTGTCCGCCCCGCCTTCCTCATTCTCCTGTTTTCCCTGCTGGCGACCTTGGGCGGCTGTGCCAGCCGGCCGGCGGCCTCGGTGCTCGATCCCGTGTCCCTTGCTCGGGGCACGCCCGGCGGCAAGGCGCTTACGCTCTTTGCCGTCACCAATCGCGAGCGGGACGGGGACGGCTTCGACAGCGGTCGCGCCCGTGCTCTGACCTATGAGCGCTACCGGCTGTCCATACCCGCGGTGCACAAGCCCGCGGCCATCGAGTACCCCTCGAAAAAGGCCGATCCGACACGGGCGATGACGGTGCGCGAGCGTCGCGCGCTCGACCAGCGCAGCATGGTGGCCGCCATCGTCTCGCAGCCCGGCTTCGACGGCACGATCGGGCTGTTCGTGCATGGGTTCAACTATCGCTATCAGGAGGGCGTGTTCCGGCTGGCGCAGATGGCGGTGGATTCGCGCAGCAAGGCGACGCCGGTGTTGTTTTCCTGGCCGTCCGAAGGCGCGATTTCGGGCTACCTCGCCGATCGGGATGCCGTACTCTTCTCCCGTGACGACCTTGTGTCTCTGATGGCCGCGCTCGGCGAAACCCGCAAGGTGCGACAGATCCTCGTGTTCGGCCACAGCATGGGCGGCTTCCTCATCATGGAATCGCTGCGCCAGCTGCGCCTGACGGATCGCGGCCATGTGCTGGACAAGCTGACGGTGATCCTCGCGGCGCCCGATATCGATGCGGATCTCTTCCGCCGCCAGATGGACGTGGTCGGCCGGTTGCGCTCGCCGCTGGTGCTGCTCGTCTCGCCAAAGGACGAGGCGCTGGCGGCATCCAGCCTGCTCAGCGGCTCCCGGCCGCGTGTCGGTCGGCTGGATGTCGAGGATCCGAAGGTGCGGGAGACGGCAAAGGCCTATGGCGTTCTCGTGGTCGATATCACCTCGCTGAATGCGCCGGACGGGCTCGGCCATGATCGATATGCGAGCCTTGCGGCCCTTGCGCCGCAGGTCAGCGCCCTCGGCCGGCCCGGCGCGGCGACGCCCGGGGATGTCGGTGCCTTCATTCTCGATGCGGCGGGGCAGGTGGTGGCAAGCCCGTTCACCGTCGCCGGACGCATACTCGCCCCGCGATAGCCTCCCACGCCGAGCAGGAAACACCCCCGACGTCATCTCCGCGAAGAGGTTCCCAGCATGCACCTGATCACGACCCTCGCCACCGGCCTTTTCCGTGCGCTCCTCCTGCTGCTCGCCCTGCTGGCTACGGTGTGGACGGCGCTGGCGCTGTGGTACCGCATTCCGGGCGACGGCCTGCTGCGCGGCGTCGCGGTGTTCCTCTGGGTCGTCTTCATCCTCGGCCTCATCCTGTTTGCCCGGCGCCACCCGCTTGCCGCCGCCGGTATCTTCCTCGTGGGGCTCCTCGCCGTGGGCCTCTGGTGGCAGACGATCCGCCCGCGGCTCGATCGCGACTGGGCGCCCGATGTCGCCCGCACGGTCACGGGAACGATCGGCAATGGCGACGCCGGCGGCGGGGATGTCGTCACGCTGCGCAACGTGCGCAATTTCCGCTGGACGAGCGACCGCGACGCCGAGCCGCTGTGGGAAACCCGCAGCTACGATCTCGATACGATCACCGGCACGGATCTCGTTCTCTCGTATTGGGGCATGGACGCCATCGCCCATACGCTCGTCAGCTTCAGCTTTGCCGACGGCCAGCGCGTGACCTTCTCGGTCGAAATCCGCCGCGAAAAGACCGAGGAATTCTCCTCTATCGCCGGTTTCTTCAAGAGCTACGAACTCGCCTTCATCGCCGCCGACGAGAGCGACATCCTCTATCTCAGGACCAACATGCGCGGGGAGGATACCTATCTCTACCCGCTGGCGCTGCCCCGGCAGGCGGCCGCCGCCCTTTTCCTCACCTATGTCAACGCCGCCAACGAGCGCGCCGAGACGCCGCAGTTCTACGACACGCTGACCAGCAACTGCACCACCGTCATCTTCGATCTCGCCCGCCTGGTCTCCCCCGGCATCCCCATGGACTGGCGCATCCTGCTGTCGGGCTATCTGCCGAGCTACCTCCTCGAACAGGATGCGACGCTCTGGAAACTGCCGGAGAAGGCCTTGCGCGCCAAAGCCGCCATCAGCGCCAAGGCGCGGGCAAACCCCACCAACGGCCCGGACTATTCCACGATCATCCGCGCCGAGCCTGCGCCGTAAGGGACCAAGGCCGGTCGTGGCGGGCGCTTTGGAAAGGCGGCTTCAGCGCCACCGCCGGTGCAAGACGACGGCGACCGCAAGGATCACCAGCGCCGTCGGCCAGAAATCCGTCATCTGGTCGAACGACCATTTCCACATCTCATACCCCTCGAGATGCGGCGGCTTCATATTCACACTGACCTCGAAATCCCGCTTTTCCCGCCCATGGAAATGCCCGATGGCAAAGGCCAACCCCATGAGCACAGCCACACGCCGCTCGAAGAGGGCGCAGAGCAACAAGGCCACGATCGCGGCCATGACGATGGCTTCGACGATGTGGCCGAGCCAGTCGAGGTTTGCTTGGATATAAGTCCAGTCCATGAATGGTCTACTTGCGGGAGGATGGCGGCGTCGGAGCCATTTTGAGACTCATGGCTGCAGCTCCGCGAGAGCGCGGCGCAACGGAGCGTCCGAAATCTGAATGGTGCCTTCGAATGGAACGTCCATGTCCAGGACGAGGTAAAATGCTGTTGCGATCAAGCTGGCGCCAACGAGGAAGGAAATCGTCACGACCGCATTCAGCGGGGCGCGATAGCCGAAACTGGCAAAGATGAGCGTGAGCCAGGCGACGAGCAAGGCGATCAGCGGCATCGGGATCGCGCCTTCGGCGTTTCCAACGATGCTCCATCTCTGCTCCACCAGGCGATGATACTGCTGCCGTATGTCGATCAGCAAATTCTGGTGGAAGTCATCGGCGGGCTGGATGGCCGTGATCGCTTCCCCCACGGCATCGAGCGCACGCCCACCGTCATCCGGCCGACGAACATCCGCCGCGGCCGGATTGGCAAGAGCATGAACGACATAGTCGTGCAGCGTGTCGCGCGCCTCCTTACCCATGAGACCGTATGTCCTCAGAGCGCGATCGAGCAAGATGATGTTGGTCGAGAACGAGTGCACGCTGGTATCGATGCTCTCATACGTGTTCTTCGCCGAATTGATCATCAGGCCGAAAACAAGAGACGACATGACCACGAAGATGTTGGCAAAAAGTCTCACGACCGTGTTCGTGTCATCGTCGCGGTGCCGGACCGCCATCCTCGGTGACAACAGCATGGCACCGACAGACGCCACCGACAGAGATCCGAATATCGCAGGCGCAATCCAGGTTTCGTTCATCGACATTCCATCGGGCAGAAAGTGGTATCCGTCACGCAACCCTAGCATATGCTGACGTTCGGACCAGCAGCGTCGCTGCGGCCGTCCATTGGAGCAACTGTCCGTCGTGCGAGGGTTGCGCGTCGCTCCATAAGTGAGCGCTACACGATCAGAACACCGGCAGGTTGTTGTCTGTCACACCTATCTGCAATAACCGGGATGATCTGGGAATCTGCGGGATTTTCCGGAAAGCCGTGATTGATAACGGTTTGTCCTATGATCGATCGGGATCATCAGCGAGAGTTTTCGACAGCGTCTCGCCGGCGAAATCAGTCCGATATGGCAATTCTCGCCCGATTTGCCTGTGGCTGTGAAGAGGGCTTCAAGATCCCTCGAAATGCCTTTCACGGCTCTTCAAATCATTGATTTATATCGATGTGGGCCTGTGCTCCTCCGCTGAGGAATTCGGCCGGGAACGGCGAATTGGCCGATCTCAACCAATGTTAAGAGTGTCACCGCGTCACCTCTAGCCTTTATCTCGCAAGAACAGGATTTTGGACGGTAGGCACGTTAGATAAGAATGACGGTGGCAAGACCCTGCAGGTGCCATATGTCCGCTACGCGCCAATAGCGGACACCTCTTACCGATACTTGATGGTCCGCATTGAACCACATACGAACAATGATGTCCCTGCCTTCAGGTTCGCGAGTGGGCCTGACGGCCAATTGATGTAGTTCATTTTTAGTTGTCTTGGCTAAGTATGCGATAAAGCTCGTCACTATCACCGTATTTACTTTTCAACCCTCTATAAGTTTCACCGACGAGTTTCTTCAGGCATACGATAGTTTCTTCGAGGTATATTAAATCCACAGGTAATAATTGCCCGTTCTGAGCTCTTGAGCTTTTTTTGGATTTATCCAAGTATATTTTATTTACAACGCCATCGTTATGCACAAATATATCGCGACCCGCCTTAATCTCGATGTATTGCTTCTGCAATTCAGAAGCGTACTCAAAGCCGAAAATTGCACTGCAGTACTTGAAATATGACTCTGGCGTCGCGTAACTCGCCTCGCGAACACGCTGTGAGGCCCGGTCAGCAATAATTATGTCAATTGAATTGGCCTGGATTATATCACGAAGGTCTACGGGGAGTGTTGCCCCTTCTTTGACCTCTGTTCCTTTGCCGGACACTAATAGCTTTTGAGGATACGCCCGGATTACTGCCTGTAGACAAAATGAAAGGTAGCTCTCAGTTAAAGCAACAGCGAATACAATCGTTTGAACGTATTCTTTAGAATGTATACGTTGATCGAGCAGCTCATGCACAAGCGCGAATTCTCTGTAAATGTTCCTTGGAGATTTCGTCGTTGATGGCGCTGAAACTTTAAACCTTTTTTTGCCTTTTTTTTGAAGATTTTTCACTTCGCCCAAGACCGAGTTGAGGCCCTGAACAGAAAGTTGCGCTTCGATATATAAGTCGTTTAGCCGTCGTACATAGCTCAACTGGTCTGTCTTCAGACGTGAGCTATTTTTCCCCCCCGGTTTCGTTCATCAGCTTTCCCTTAACCACAATGCTGCGCAAACTCTTTTACGCGCACCCCGTTAATTGTTCGCGTCAACCCGATTGGATTTGATCGTGTACACAGAAATATTAGATACGGCACCCTCGGTGTCAATTTGCCAGTATCGGATAGCTTTGGCACCCAAACGCACGCGTCGACCTGTGCGATTATACTTTTCGTTATGAAGTCAGCGCCGGGCATTAGTTCTCGACGATCATCGTTAATCTATGGCACAGAGGAAAGCAGAGTGGACAGGGACCTTGCCTAGATGACGCCGTTAATGCAGTTTCTGAATACAAACGCGGGAGCCGTCACAGCGCTCCTAACTGCTGTTTTGATGCTAACCACTGTCTTCTACGCGATAGTGACATATTGGCTGTTTCGCGAAACTCGCTTAGCTCGCCTTTCCACCGAAGCCCCCGAAGTCGTCGCCTACCTGAGACCTCATGAACGACACATCAGTGCTCTGACTGTTCACATTGAGAACATCGGCCTGGGTCCAGCCTACGACGTGCAGGTTTTCTTTGAATTTTCTCGGGGAGACGCCGAGAAATATCAATTGCAGCACCTTCCTGTCGAACCACGACACCTAACCAACGTAATGCCGACGCGATCTATGTTGAAAACGAACATGGGTACTTATTACGAGTTGGTTGAGAAGGAGGGGGAGATATCTCCCTTCAAAATTCATTTACGTTACAAAGACAGAGGAGGGCGGAATCGTCGATTCGTCGAGACTTTTTCGCCGCGAACTTTCGAGTGGTTATCGGTATTGGGCAAGCCGGTCACTGAGGAAATTGCAGAAAGTCTGCAGGAGTCCACCAAATCCCTAAGCCAAATTGCCAACAATACACGGGCACCACGCCCATAAATATTTAATAGAACTACCCTTAAACGATAACCAGCTCTACTTTGATTATATTTAGGCAGACAACCTGCAAGCCACGCCTTCTCGGGCATGTTGATTTCGGGGCTGAAATATCCGCTAAGGGCCGAAAGCAGTCATAGAAAACTGTCTTGCTTAACGCTGGTCTGGGTATCCCAGAGGCACTTCGTCGAAGGGGGATGTTCGCATGCAAAAAATAGAGTTCGTTCCGCTCAATAAGGAGTGGGATGCTCACCCTAATTCACCCTCACTCAACTTGCGGTTCGATGACGGCGCAGCCGAACTAGATTTCTTACTGAGTCGGGAGCTAAACGGGGCCAGTGTTTGGGAAGAGGCAACGGTCCGCTTCAGCAATTGCAGTCGTTGGGATTGGGATGCGAGCGACGACCATGCGTGGTGTTCCAGGCAGGGTCTTTACGCGAAGCAATCTCCCAAATGGGGCGAATTTTACGAGGTGCTGGGAGAGGAAACTCTCGGTGGCGAGATTGACTGGGAAATTATATCGGCAGATCCCGCAAATGCCCGGCACTACCTTTTTTGCTTCCGCGATGAAACGCTCGACTTCATTGCTTCCGACTGGTCGATATCTATAAAGGCAGCTGCTTAAAAATTGGCGGCGGCTTCGGGCCCAAAACCGGACGCTCCATAAGCGGAAATTACGCGATCTCTTGTCGCTCGCGGTTCGCAAGAATCATTTGGTAGCGGGAGAGGGACTCGAACCCCCGACACGCGGATTATGATTCCGCTGCTCTAACCACCTGAGCTACCCCGCCGCCGGATGCGACCTTTGGTCGGTCGCTTGCGGTGGGCGGCTTATAAGATGTGGGTCAGGGGGGTGTCAAGCGATGGTGGAAAAAAAGCCAGAGGATGTGCGGGGCGGGGGGCGAACGCTTGCGGGGCAGGG
>UBPA01000018.1 GCA_900467185.1 Hyphomicrobiales bacterium
ATGCCGGGCCGGCTGGCCGGTCAGGGGGCGGGGGGGCGGCGGGTGCGGTTCACCGGGGTGACGGGTTTCTGGACGATGCGGACGCGGTCGATGGCGGGAAAGCCGAAGAAGCCGTTGATGCGCTGGACGAGTTCGCCTTCGGTATGGGCGAGGAACAGCGCGCGGGCGCCGTCGCAGGCGATGGTGAGGACGCCCGGCTGGTGGCGGCTTTCGCCCGCCATTTCGGAGACGCGGCGCGGCCAGGCGATCTTTTCGGGCCGCGTGCAATCGGCAAAGGCCTCGCCGGCGATCTCGTCCCAGGAGCCGAGCAGCAGCGTGCTGATGCCGGCGCGCTTGGCCAGAACCGGATCGAGCAGGCCGTTGGCGACCTCGCTGATCTGCCGGACGCCTTTCGGGGTATAAGCACCTTTCGGGGTATAAGGCTTGGAAGGCGCCATGCGGTTGCTCCCTTGGGTAGCGAGTGGGGGTGGCGATGGTGTTGCGGCTCTACCCCGCCGGCGCCATTTCGGCTATGACGCACGAAACGATACCGGCTTTGGCAAGGCTGCTTGCCACGATCTATAAGGGAAGTCGGGCTCAAGGACCATGATGCAACGCTCCACGTCCACGGCAGAGAACCTGCACTTGCCGAACGCCCTGCCAGCCTCTCTGCCGGAGCGGATGCCCGAGGCCGCCTCTCCCGCAGCCCTGCTGCTCGACTGGTACGACCGCAGCCACCGCGTGCTGCCGTGGCGCATCACGCCGCCGATGGCGAAGGCCGGCAAGCGGCCCGACCCCTACCATATCTGGCTGTCGGAAGTGATGCTGCAGCAGACGACGGTGCAGGCGGTGAAGGCCTATTTCGCGAAATTTCTCGATCTGTGGCCGACGGTCGGCGATCTCGCGGCGGCCGAGACCGAGGATGTGATGAAGGCCTGGGCCGGGCTCGGCTATTACGCCCGCGCGCGGAACCTGAAGAAATGCGCCGAAGCGGTGGCGAGCCAGCATGGCGGGCGCTTTCCCGATACGGAAGAGGGCCTGAAGGCGCTGCCGGGCATCGGCGACTATACCGCCGCCGCCATCGCCGCCATCGCCTTCAACCGGCAGAGTGCGGTGCTCGACGGCAATGTCGAGCGGGTGATCTCGCGGCTCTACCGGGTGGAGACCCCGGTGCCGGCGGCGCGACCCGAGATGCGCCGGCTGGTCGCCGCGATCACGCCTGCCGATCGGCCGGGCGATTTCGCGCAAGCCATGATGGATCTCGGCGCGACCATCTGCACGCCGCGCCGGCCGGTCTGCGCGCTCTGTCCGATCAATGCCGACTGCCGCGCCTTCAAGGCCGGCGATCCGGAGCGCTTTCCGGTGAAGCTGGCGAAGAAGGCAAAGCCGGTGCGGTACGGCACCGCCTATGTCGCGACCGACGCTGCGGGTGCGGTCTATCTCTGCAAACGGGGCGACAAGGGCCTGCTCGGCGGCATGACCGAGGTGCCGGGCACCGACTGGACGGCCGATGCGCAGGCAACCCAGACACCGCCTTTCGCCGCAGAAGCCGTGCCCCTCTGGCGCGACTGCGGCGGCATCGTGCATGTGTTCACCCATTTCGAGCTGCGGCTTGCCGTGCGCCATGCCGAGGTCGCGCGCGATGCCATCACGGCGAACGGCTGGTGGGAGCCGCGCGAGACACTCGCCGCGCAGGCACTGCCGACCGTGATGAAGAAGGTGATCGAGAAGGCCCTGCCCGGCTGTTTTGTGAAGACGTCATAAATCCTGCGCGGTGACGACATAGGAACGGTCCGGAGACGAAGAGGCTCCGGGACCGATGAGACGAGGAGAGACACCCATGACCGACGCGACGACACCCATCCGCCATATCGTTTTCGATATCGGCAAGGTGCTGATCCACTACGATCCGCATATCCCGTTCAGCCGGATCATTCCCGACGAGGCCGAGCGCAACGCCTTCTTCGCGACCGTCTGCACCCATGAATGGAACCTGGAGCAGGACCGCGGTCGCAGCTGGGCGGACGCCGAGGACCTGCTGGTGGCGCAGCATCCCGAGCAGGAGGCGAACATCCGCGCCTTCCGCACCCATTGGGGCGAGATGGTGCCGCATGCCTACGAAGAAAGCGTGGCCATCCTCGAAGGCCTGATCGCCAAGGGCTACGACGTGACGATGCTGACCAATTTCGCTTCGGACACTTTTGCCGAGGCGCGGGCGCGCTTCGCCTTCCTCAACCTGCCGCGCGGCGTCACCGTGTCCGGCGAGAAGCGGCAGATCAAGCCGGATCTGGAGATCTACGAGACGCATCAGGCGGCTTTCGGGCTGGAACCCGCAGCCACGCTGTTCATCGACGACAGCCTGCCCAATGTGGAGGGCGCGCGGGCGGCCGGCTGGCAGGCGGTGCAGTTCATCGACGGCCCGACGCTCAAGGCGGATCTCGCGCGATTCGGCCTGCCGGTGTAGGGCACAGCTTTCATTTCACGGAAAGGCCACATTCGGTTCAGGCGGCGTTCACCCGCCTGGCGGTATGATGGCCCCGTCATCTTGACCGATCATTCTGCGAGGACGCTTTCATGGCGAATTACTACGGCACCAACAGGAACGACATCCTGACCCAGAACAAGCTGTCCGAGGTGTCGATCTACGGTTACGGCGGCAACGACACGATCAACCTCAACCGCACCGACAGCCTCGGCGGCTTCAACTACGTGGATGCGGGGTCCGGCAACGACCGCGTCGTCAATTATTACGAGGGCGGCAACGACATCTTCCTCGGCACCGGCAACGACCTCTACATCGCCGACATCCGCGCCGACGACGGCAAGGCCTATGACGTGGTGTCCGGCGGCGACGGCAACGACATCTTCCAGGTCAATTCGGAGGCCAGCGTCTACAAGGGCGACAGCGGCAACGACACCTTCCGCTCCGTCGGCTACAACAACAGCTTCAACGGCGGCACGGGTGTGGACACGATCAGCTACGAGCTGCAGGATGCCTACGCCTCGCAGCGCGGCAAGGGCGTCGATATCGACCTCGACAAGGGCACCGCCACCATCGACAGCGACCAGATCGAGGATCTCGCCAACATCGAGAACGCCACGGGCACCAATTCCGCCGACGACATCACCGGCTCTGCGGACCGCAACGTGCTGAAGGGTCTCGGCGGCGCCGACAATCTCTACGGCCTGGAAGGCAATGACGGGCTCTATGGCGGCGCCGGCAACGATGTTCTCTATGGAGGCGCGGGTGCCGACGACCTGACCGGCGGCATCGGCCGGGACTATCTGAACGGCGGCACGGGTGCGGACATCTTTTACTTCGACACGATTTCCGACAGCCGCGTCGGCAGCGGCCGCGACGTGATCGCCGACTTCACGGCCGGAGAAGGCGACCTCATCGACCTCTCCGGCATCGACGCCAACACGCGCGCCAGTGGCAACCAGACGTTCGACTACATCGGCAATGACGGGTTCAGCCGCCATGCCGGCGAGCTGCGCTTCTCGAACGGCATCCTCTCCGGCGATGTCAATGGCGACGGCCGCGCCGATTTCGAGGTCAGCGTGTCGGGCGTCACCAAGATGTATGCGGACGACTTCATTCTCTGACGGTCTTTCGTCGTCCCTGCCAGACAGCAACGCCCGGCCGCTTTTCCAAGCGGCCGGGCGTTTCAGATTCCTCCGGGACTGAAGGTACGAAACCGGAGGAAATACGACCGTCGGCGGGCTTTTCCGTCGACAGATCGCAGTCCCGCTTCGTCTTGGGGCACGAGCTCCGGCAACACCCGGAACCCCCGCCCGCATCGCGGTCTGCCGGTGGTTGATCACGCGGCGGTATCGCAGGCACGAGACTAGCGGCGGAGAGGTTAAATTCTCTTAAACATTGCGGGCGGATTTTGGCGGGTGGGTGACATCTGGACACGACAGGTCACCACCACCCTCGGCGTGGAAGTGCCTCCCCTTTTCACCCCGTCGCTGCCCCTCACCCTAACCCTCTCCCCGCGCGCGGGGAGAAGGGACTTGCCCTGCTCGTTGTTTCGAAATCGGGTAGAAGCGGTGCCACACGTCCCTTCGCCCCGCTTGGCGGGGAGAAGGTGCAGGCAGGCGGATGAGGGGCCGACGCAGGCGTTAACTCTCTGATTTACAACATTACCCCAGCCGCGCCATATCCGCCCGAATAACGGTGCGCAGGTCATCGATCGGCCGCAGCACGCCGCCGTCGTCGTAGTGCCAGAAGGTCCAGCCGTTGCAGGCGTCGAGGCCCTGCACCTTGGCGCCGAGGCGGTGGATGGAGCCGGCCTCGCCGCCCGAGGCGAGCGTGCCGTCGGCGCGCACGATGGCGCTGTGGCGGCGGCGGGCATCGGTGAGGACGGCGCCGGGCTTGATGAGGCCGCTTTCCACCAGAACGTTGAAGGCGACCCGGGGCTCGGCGCGCTTGCCGGTCATGACCGACAATGTGGCACCGCCCAGCGGCTCGACCGCCTCGATGCGGGCACGGGCCGCGTCGATATAGGTCTGCTCGCGCTCGACGCCGACATAGTGCCGGCCGAGGCGCTTGGCGACGGCGCCCGTGGTGCCCGAGCCGAAGAACGGATCCAGCACGACATCGCCCGGCCGGGTGGAGGCCATCATGACGCGGGCGAGCAGCGCTTCCGGCTTCTGGGTCGGGTGGACCTTGTCGCCGTTTTCGTCCTTCAGGCGCTCGCCGCCCGAGCAGATCGGAAACACCCAGTCGGAGCGCATCTGCACGTCGTCGTTCGCCGCCTTCAGGGCGTCGTAGTTGAAGGTGTAGCCCTTGCCCTTGGCGCTCGGGCTCGCCCAGATCAGCGTCTCATGCGCGTTCTGGAACCGGCGTCCCTTGAAGTTCGGCATCGGGTTGGTCTTGCGCCAGACGATGTCGTTGAGGATCCAGAAGTTCAGGTCCTGCAGGATCGCGCCGACGCGAAAGATGTTGTGGTAGGAGCCGATGACCCACAGCGTGCCGTTGGGCTTCAGCACGCGGCGGCAGGCGAGCAGCCAGGCGCGGGTGAAGGCATCATACGCCTCGAAGGAAGCGAACTGGTCCCACGCATCATCGACGGCATCGACCAGCGACTGATCCGGCCGGTGCAGCGCACCGCCGAGCTGCAGGTTGTAGGGCGGATCGGCGAAGACGACATCCACCGAATTGTCGGGCAGCTTTTCAAGGGCGGACACGCAATCGCCCTTGATGATGGTGTCGAGCCACCCGCCAGCAGCGGCGGGGGAGATTTCAGCAGACAAAACGACGGAAGACTTCAGGGACACCATGACTACTCGCTGATACGCTGACTCTGGGACACAAATTCTGCCGCTATGGTTACCGAGTTTGGTTACCAAAGGCTGAAGAGGCGGAAAACTTGCGCGAAAAACCGACATGACGTCGGGTGATGCGGTGAGGAGCCGTGCGAACGTCAGCGCTGTCCAAGGCTTTCACATTACCGGCCGTTTCGACGTCCGAACGCGACAAATCTGAGCTGCCGCATTGTCCCCCGCCGCCCCCTCGTGTAAAGCGCGGGCATTCCCATGCATCAGAGATTGTCCCCCATGTCCGGTATCGACCTCATCATTTTCGATTGCGACGGCGTGCTCGTCGATTCAGAGATCATCGCGTCCGAAGTCGAGGCGGCGCTGCTGACGGAGGCGGGGTATCCGATTTCGACCGAGGAGATGGCGGAGCGTTATGCCGGGATGACGTGGCAGAACACGCTGCTGGCCGTCGAGCGCGAGGCGACGATCCCGCTTTCGGCAAGCCTCATCTCGCGCCACAGCGAGATTCTCGAACAGCGGCTGAAGGACGACGTCGAGATCATCGAGGGCGTCAAGGCGGCGCTGTCGCAGATCCGGCTGAAAAAATGCGTCTGCTCGAACTCGACCTCCGAGCGGCTGGCGATGATGCTCGGCAAGGTCGGCCTGAAGGACCTCTTCGGCCGCAACATCTTTTCCGCCCGCGACCTCGGCGAGGACAGGGTGAAGCCGAAGCCGGATATCTTCCTGCATGGCGCCGCCCAGATGGGCATCGATCCGTCGCGGGTGATCGTGGTGGAGGATTCCGTGCACGGCGTCCACGGCGCCCGCTCGGCCGGCATGCGCGTCATCGGCTTCACCGGCGCCTCGCACAGCTACCCCTCGCATGCCGACGCGCTGACCGAAGCCGGCGCCGAAACCGTCATCTCCCGCATGACCGCCCTGCCCGCCACGATCGAAGCGCTGGCGGAATGGTCGGAGGAGCTTGGGGAGTGATCGGTCGTCTGCCGAAAGCGGCAGGACAGGCGAAACAGGCGAATGCGAGGGAGCGCGGTCTTTCAGAGGACCGCGCTCTTCTTCGTTCCGCCTACTTCCGCTTCTTCTTCGGCGCGGCCGCGGCCGGGGCTGTGTCGAAGCCGACATAGACCTTGGCGAAGTCGCCGGCGCCGCCGTTGATGGGGGCGGATTTGGTGAAGATGAACTGTTGGGCGCCGGTGCCGGCCTGGACGGTGACGGGCAGCTGGGTCACTTCGGAGAACAGCGTGTCGTTCTCGTCGCTCGCGGTGACGCGGATGGGCAGGTTGATCGTGCCGGGGCCGCCGGCGGGACCCGTGGTGACGCGGCCCTGGACCACGACATTGACCGTCAGGGTCGTATCGCTCTGCACGCACTGGCGCGTCGAGTCGACGAGCGAGGCCTGGTAGATGATCTGCGTCGGGTCGTCCTTGGCGCCTTTCGCATAGGTGCGGTAGACCGAGCTCGCATCGCGCATGAAGACCTGCGGGCACTTCGCCTGGATGACGGCGGGCGTGGCGGATGCCGCGCTGGCGCCCGCATCGATCGCGCCGCCCGTGTCCGGCGTATTGCAGCCGGCAAGCGCCAGAAGACCTGCAAATGCCGCGATGCGGCTGACTGTATGACCCACCATTCGATCCGACCCCCTGTCGCTGCCCGCGCTCTCACGGCGCCTGTCCGTCGCCGTCTGCCGACGGCGAACATTGCCACCGCCCGCAGGCGGACGGCCGTTGTGCCGCCCCGGACACCCTGCTGAAAGGCAGGCTTTCCAGTGCCGCGGCGATGGTCTATAGCAGCGGCGCGCCGGAAAATCGATTGGACTCGCGCGCGTTCCGGTCTTTTTTGTAAGCCCCGCCCGAACTTGAGCGTCACGTGCCGCGCGTTCGGGACGTGTCCACCGTCGCCGCGCGGCACGAAACGAGGATGACGAACGTGAAGTATGTTTCGACCCGGGGCGAGGCCCCTGCGCTCGGTTTCAGCGACGCCCTGATGGCGGGCCTTGCGCGCGATGGCGGGCTCTATGTGCCGGAGACATGGCCGACCCTGTCGAAGCGCGAGATCCGGAACCTGCGCGGCCTCTCCTACCAGGAGGTCGCCTTCCGCATTCTCAAGCTCTTCGTCGACGGCGAGATCGAGGATGCGACGCTGCGCGGCATGATCGACGAGGCCTATGCGACCTTCCGGCACCCGGCCGTGGTGCCGATCGTGCAGACCGGGCCGAACGCCTTCGTCATGGAGCTGTTCCACGGCTCGACGCTCGCCTTCAAGGACGTGGCGATGCAGCTGCTGGCGCGGCTGATGGACCATGTGCTGGCCACCCGCGACGCGCGCGCCACCATCGTCGGCGCGACCTCGGGCGACACGGGGGGTGCTGCGATCGATGCCTTTGCCGGGCGCGACCGCACCGATATCTTCATCCTGTTTCCCCACGGCAAGGTCTCGCCGGTGCAGCAGCACCAGATGACGACGTCCAAGGCGGCGAACGTGCATGCGATCGCCATCCGCGGCAATTTCGACGATTGCCAGACGCTGGTCAAAGACATGTTCAACGACGGGCCGTTCCGCGACCGCGTGCATCTGTCGGGCGTCAATTCGATCAACTGGGCGCGCATCATGTCCCAGATCGTCTATTATTTCACGACGGCGGTGGCGCTGGGCGGGCCCGACAGGAAGATCTCGTTCACCGTGCCCACCGGCAATTTCGGCGATATCTTCGCGGGCTATGTGGCCATGAAGATGGGGCTGCCGATCGCGCGGCTCGTGGTCGCCACCAACGAGAACGACATTCTCGCCCGCACGCTGAAGACCGGGCGCTACGAGATGCGCGACGTGCGCGCGACGACCTCGCCGTCGATGGACATCCAGATCTCCTCCAACTTCGAACGCCTGCTGTTCGAGGCCTTCGACCGGGATGCGGGCAAGGTGCGCGCGGCCATGGGCGGGCTGAAACAGTCGGGCGCTTTCGAGATCGAGGAAAAGGCGCTGAAGATGATCCGCGGCCTTTTCCGTGCCGGACGCGCGACGGAAAAGCAAGTGGCGGAAACCATCCGCGCCACGCTGGACGAGACCGGCTATCTCTTCGATCCGCACAGCGCCATCGGCGCCTTCGTCGCCGCCAAGCATATGAAACCCAACGCACCTATGGTGACGCTGGCCACCGCGCACCCCGCGAAATTCCCCGCCGCAGTAAAATCGGCCAGCGGTATTGACCCGGCGCTTCCGACGTGGCTTGCTGACCTGATGGACAGGGAGGAGCGCTTCGACATTCTGGATCCCGAGCTGAAAGCCGTCGAGGCCTATATCGGCGAGCACGCCCGTATCCGGACCTAGTGCGCAGAAAGACCGATGATGAAAGTTGAGTGCACCCGGCTCGCCTCCGGGCTGACGGTCGTGACCGAAACCATGCCGCACCTGGAAAGCGTCGCGCTCGGCACGTGGATCAAGTCCGGCTCCCGCGACGAGACCATCGAAGAGCACGGCATCGCGCATCTGCTGGAGCACATGGCCTTCAAGGGAACGGCGTCGCGCTCCGCGCGCGATATCGCCGAGCAGATCGAGAATGTCGGCGGCGAGGTCAATGCCGCGACATCGACCGAGACGACCTCCTACTACGCCCGCGTGCTGAAGGACGACACGGCGCTGGCCATCGACATCCTCGCCGACATCCTGACGGAATCGTCCTTCGACGAGGAAGAGCTGGAGCGCGAGAAGAACGTCATCCTGCAGGAAATCGGCGCGGCGAACGACATGCCCGACGACGTGGTGTTCGACCGCTTCGCCGAAACCGCCTTTGCCGACCAGATCGTCGGCCGGCCGATTCTCGGCACGCCGGAAACGGTCATGTCGTTTTCCGCCGACCAGATCCGCACCTATCTCGGGCGCAACTACACCACCGACCGCATGTTCGTCGTGGGTGCCGGTGCGGTCGATCACGATGCCTTCGTGGCGCAGGTGCAGGAACGCTTCGCCAGCCTGCCGCAGCAGCCGGCGGAAGCGCCGCTGATCGAAAAGGCCCGCTACACCGGCGGCGACACCCGCGAGGACCGCGACCTGATGGACGCGCAGGTCCTGCTCGGTTTCGAGGGCAAGGCCTATCATGGCCGCGACTTCTACTGCTCGCAGATCCTCGCCAATATTCTCGGCGGCGGCATGTCCTCCCGGCTCTTCCAGGAAGTGCGCGAGCATCGCGGCCTCTGCTATTCGGTCTATGCGTTCCATTGGGGCTTTTCCGACACCGGCATCTTCGGCGTCCACGCCGCGACCGGCGGCGAGAACCTGCCGGAGCTGATGCCCGTCATCATCGAGGAGCTGCGCAAGTCGGCCGAGCATATCGAGCAGCAGGAAATCGACCGCGCCCGCGCGCAGATCCGCGCGCAGCTCTTGATGGGGCAGGAAAGCCCCGCGGCGCGCGCCGGCCAGATCGCCCGGCAGATGATGCTCTACGGCCGCCCGATCCCCAACGAGGAGCTGATGGACCGGCTGTCCGGCATCACCGTCGAGCGGCTGACCGATCTTGCCGGCCGCCTGTTCTTCGAAACCGTGCCGACACTCTCGGCCATCGGCCCCGTCGACAAGCTGGCGCCGATGGCGGATATTCTCGGCGGACTGACCCGCGACACGGCCCTGCCGCGGGCGGCGAACGGCTGAACACCGGTCCGGCGTCTCCCGCCGGCACCGTCCCTAACTGCGATCCCGGCCCTAACTGCGATCCAGGCCCGATGTGCGACCCCGGCGGAGGCTTTCATGACACGATCGGTGTTTCGGTTTCTGTCACGGCAGCCGGACCCGGTCAGGATCGAGAGCGACACGCATCTCCTGCGCCTGCCGCGCGGCTCCGACTACCGGCAATGGTTCGCGCTGCGCCGGGAAAGCCGGCCTTTCCTCGAGCCGTGGGAACCGACCTGGCGGGCGGAAGAGATGACCGAAAGCGCCTTTCGCGCCCGCGCCATCCGCAGCGAGCAGGAATTCCACTCCGGCCAGGCCATTCCCCTCTTCGTCTTCGCGCGCGACAGCGAGACGCTGCTGGGGGGCCTCACCATCGGCTATATCCGGCGCGGGGCGGCGCAATGCTGCATGATCGGCTACTGGATGGGCGAGCGCTTCGCCGGTCAGGGGCACATGGCGGCGGCGGTCCGGCTCTCCATCCCCTACATCTTTTCGACCCTTCAGTTGCACCGTATCGAGGCAGCCTGTATTCCGGAAAACGACAGGAGCATCAGGCTCCTTGAAAAGGCCGGCTTTCACCGCGAAGGCTATCTGCGTGAGTATCTCAAGATCAATGGGCAGTGGCGCGACCACCTGATCTTCTCCCTTCTTTCGCGTGACATCGCGCCCAACAGGACTGCTAGCGAGTGACCCATCCCTTCCGTCCGACGCTTTTGCCGTCGATCCGCAGGCTGCCCGGGCTGGTGCTGGCCCTGATGCTTGCGATGATATGGCTCGGCGGGGGCCAGGCCCATGCCATCGAGCCCGTGAAGATCTCGCGCGAGGACACCGCGCTCGACCTCACCGCGACGACCGAGATCTATACCGGCCGGGGCGAGGCCTTTCAGGTCTCCACCGCGCCGGGCACCGACGGCATCGTGCGGCGCATCGAGGTGCGCTCCAGTGCCGACAACCATCAGGGCGACTGGGCCGTCTTCGCGCTCGCCAACGTGTCGGAAGAGCAGCTGGAGCGCGTGATCGTCGCGCCGCATTTCCGGCTGGTAAATTCCAAGATCTTCTGGCCGGACCTCGGCTCGCAGCGCATCCTCTCCATCACCCCATCGGAAGGTTTTGCGCTCGACCGGCAGCCGAGCGAGGAGGCCGACGTCTTCCGCATCACGCTCAATCCCGGCTCGGTCATCACCTTCGTCGCGGAACTGGCCACGCCCGACCTGCCGCAGATGTATCTCTGGGAGCCGGACGCCTACAAGGACACGGTCAACGCCTTCACGCTCTATCGCGGCATCGTGCTCGGCATTGCCGGCCTGCTGGCGGTGTTCCTGACCATCCTGTTCGTCGTCAAGGGCACCTCCATGCTGCCGGCGACAGCGGCACTCGCCTGGGCGGTGCTCGCCTATATCTGCGTCGATTTCGGCTTCCTGTCGAAACTGATCGCGATCACGGCCGGCGACGAGCGCATATGGCGGGCGGGAACGGAGGTGTTCCTCGCGGCCGGCCTCGTGATCTTCCTGTTCACCTACCTGAACCTCAACCGATGGCACCAGCACCTGTCCTATGCGACGCTCGCCTGGATCCTCGGCCTCGGCCTGCTTTTCGGCGTGGCGATCTACGATCCCGCCATTGCGGCCGGCATTGCGCGCATCTCGTTTGCGCTGACGGGCACGGCCGGCATCATCCTCATCGCCTATCTCGGGCTCAACCGCTACGACCGCGCCATCCTTCTCGTGCCTGCCTGGTTGCTGACCCTCGTCTGGCTGTTCGGCGCCTGGCTGACGGTGACGGGGCGCCTGTCCAACGACATCGTCCAGCCGGCGCTGGGCGGCGGGCTCGTGCTGATCGTGCTGCTCATCGGCTTCACCGTCATGCAGCACGCCTTTGCCGGCGGCGCCTATAGCCAGGGCCTGTTCTCCGACCTCGAGCGCCAGTCGCTGGCGCTGACCGGCTCGGGCGATACCGTGTGGGACTGGGACGTGGCGCGCGACCGGGTGGTCACCATTCCCGACGTCTCGCAGCAGCTGGGCCTTACGCCCGGTGCCATGCACGGGCCGGCCCGCAACTGGCTGCCGCGCCTGCACCCCGACGATCGCGACCGCTTCCGCGCGACGCTCGACATCCTGCTCGAGCACCGCCGCGGCCGGCTGAACCACGATTTCCGCATTCGCGCGGAGGACGGGCATTATCACTGGCTGTCGATCCGCGCGCGGCCGGTGCTGGGCGCCAACGGCGAGATCATCCGCTGCGTCGGTACGCTGGTGGATATCACCGAGCAGCGCAATTCGCTCGACCGGCTGCTGCACGATGCGCTGCACGACAACCTGACCGGGCTGCCGAACCGCCAGATCTTCCTCGACCGGCTGCAATCCATCCTGGCGCTGGCGCCGGGTTCGAACGGCGTGCGCCCGACCGTGATCGCCATCGACATCGACCGCTACAAGCAGAACGTCAACGACGTGCTGGGGATCGCCGCCGGCGACAACATCCTGATCGCGCTGACGCGGCGGCTGCGGCGGCTCCTGAAGCCGCAGGATACGCTGGCGCGGCTCGGTGGCGACCAGTTCGGCCTGATCCTCATTTCGGAGCGCGACCCCGCCAAGGTGGCGGATTTCGCCGAGGCCGTCAGCCGCGCGATCATGGTGCCGATCAGCTTCGGCAATCGCGAGATCAGCCTGACCGCCTCCGTCGGCCTCGTCTCCTGGGTGGACCAGAGCCAGAGCGCGGCCGGGCTGCTGGACGATGCCGAGCTTGCCATGTTCCGCGCCAAGAAGGCGGGCGGCAACCGCGTCGAGCCCTATCGCCCGGCCTTCCGCACCTCCGGCACGGACCGGCTGCAGCTGGAAACCGACCTGCGCCGCGCCATCGAGCGCAACGAGCTTTCCCTCGTCTACCAGCCGATCGTGCGGCTGAACGATGCGGAAATCGCGGGTTTCGAAGCGCTGATGCGCTGGGACCACCCGAAGCGCGGCAGCATTCCGCCGTCCGAGTTCATCCCCATCGCCGAGAGTTCCGAGGTCATCAACCAGCTCGGCCTCTTTGCCTTCGAGCGGGCGACGAGCGATCTCGGGGAATGGCAGATCCAGACCGGTCAGCTGCCGATCTTCGTATCCGTCAACCTGTCGAGCGGCCAGCTGCTGAACAACGATCTCCACGACGACATCCGCGCCATTCTCCACAAGAACCGCTGCAACCCCTCGCAGGTGATGGTGGAGCTGACGGAATCGCTGATGATGGAGAACCCGGAGCAGGCGCGTCTGGTGCTGCAGAAGCTGCGCGACAGCGGACTGAAGCTGGCGCTGGACGACTTCGGCACCGGCCACTCCTCGCTCGCCTACCTCACGCGCTTCCCGTTCGACACGATCAAGATGGACAAGGCGCTGGTGAAGGACGAGAGCGACAAGCGCACCATCCTGCTCCGCTCCGTCATCGGCATGGCCCGCGAACTCGACATGCAGGTCGTGGCCGAGGGCATCGAGTCCGAGGAGGACGCGATCCAGCTCGGCCAGATGGGCTGCCATTACGGCCAGAGCTTCCTGTTCGGCCCGCCGATTTCGTCGGATCTGATCCAGCGGTTGCTGAAGGAGCGGTTTCCGTTGATGAAGCGGGCGTGAGGGTTCCTCGGCAATCGGCAGTCGGCAGTCGGCAGTCGAAAAAGCTTGGATTTAGAGAAGAAAGACCCTCTCTGGCCTGCCGGGCAGAGAGGGTCTTTCTTCAAAACTCCACCCGCAAACCCGCACCCCAAAACAAAAAACGCCCCTCCTTTGACAAGGAAGGGCGCTTCGTCGTTCTAAACCGAAACCCTCAGGCCGCAGCGGGCGTCTCGATCGGGGGCTGGGACAGGGGCAGCAGGCCCTGGCCGGCCTTGTGGATCAGGCGGTTGAGGAACTCCAGCTTCTGCACCACAGGGATCGACAGGACGAAGGGGTAGCTGTCGGTCTGGCCCATGGAGCGCTGAATGCTGTTCAGCGCGACGCTGAGCGGGACCCAGGCGTCGACCAGGGTCTGGGCGTCGCGAACGTTGTAAGGGTCGAAATCGACTTCGGCGGCCATTTCCTCGTGGCGGCGGGGGTCGGTGGAGAGGCCGAAAGCGCGTGCGGTTTCCAGCGTATCGACGATGTGAAAGAAGTGCGCCCAGCATTCGGCGAAGTCTTCCGACGGGTGGCAGCTGGCATAAGTCGAGATGAAGCGGTTCTGCCAGTCGGCCGGCGGGCCCTGCTCGTAATTGCGCTGCAGGGCCGCGGCATAGTCCTCGCGCTCGTCGCCGAAGAGGGCGCGGGCCTCGGCCAGCGTTTCCTCGTCGCGGCAGAGCTGGGCGAAGTAGAAATGGCCGATCTCGTGGCGGAAGTGGCCGAGCAGCGTGCGGTAGGGCTCGCCCATGGACACGCGGATGCTTTCGCGCGTGGCATCGTCGGCTTCGGCGGCGCGCAGGCTGATCAGACCGTCCTCGTGGCCCGTCATCGCGGCCTGGATGACGTTGCCGTTGGCATCGACCTCATCGGCGAGGAAATCGAACACGAGACCGCCCTGCGGATCGGCATTACGGCCCGGGCGCGGCAGGTTCCAGCGCAGAATCGAATAGAACAGGTGGCGCTGCGCCTGGCCGATCTTCTGCCAGCGCTGCACACCCTCCACATTGTCGGTGACCGGGACGATGTGATTGTAGCTGCACGCGACGCAATAGGTGTGGCCGCTGCCGGCCGGGACGAGCCAGTTGCAGATGTCGTTGGTCGCATTGGCGCAGAAGCGCACGGCCGTATCCGTCTGGCCGATGACGGTCCACTGATCGCCGCCGGCCGGTGCCAGCGCCTTCATGCTCAGGGACTCCGTCTCGAAGCCGAGGCGCGAGCCGCAATTCACGCAGGTTCGATTGTCGAAATGCACGGAATTTCCGCAATTGCTGCACGTAAAGAGCTTCATGGTCGTTTCGTCCCTGGGGGCCATCCGCGCGGATGGCATCTGATTGTTATGGCTCCGCAGCGCCGGCGTCTTTCAGAACGTCCTGTTGTCACTGCCCTACATAGTATGTCACCTGAATCGGCGGCCACCCGCTTGGCGGATGGACGCACCGCCAGACGAGGAAATGCCCGCCGGCACGAGGCACAGCGGGCATTCGGCGCACGTCGCCATCCAGTTGAACCCGTCAGGACGGCAACGGTTGCGCACCTCGTCGCTACGGGCAGAGCCGTAGCAAAACTTTGTTACAGGCGATCGACGGCGCCCTTGACGGTGTCCTTGGCCTTGCCGGATGCCTGCTGGACTTCGCCCTTGACTTCCTGCGCCTTGCCTTCGGCCTGCAGACGATCATTGTCGGTCATCTTGCCGACGGCCTGCTTGACGTTGCCTGCTGCCTGGTTGGCGGCGCCGGATACCTTATCGGAAATGCTACCCATGTGCGTAACTCCCTGTCTATCAGGCGGCTGCTTTATTGCTGTGCCGCTTGCCTTCAAAACGGGGTGTCGGACAAAATGTTCCGCGATTTGTTCATAAGGAATCGAGAAAAAGCAACGTCTTGCTCGAGGGCATGACGCGCTGCGGCTCAGGCGTGGCCGGCCGTCATCGACAGCATGGCGGGGGCGACGCCCATCGCGGCCAGCGCGCGATCGTACTTGTCGCCGAGGTCGCGATCGAAGATCAGGTCCTCGTTGGCCGCGCAGGTCAGCCAGCCATTGTTGGCGATCTCGGCCTCCAGCTGCCCGGCGCCCCACCCGGCATAGCCGAGCATCATCATGGCGCGGGACGGGCCGGTGCCACGGGAGATGGCGCGCACGATATCGAGTGTCGCCGTGAGGCAGATATCGTCGCTGACGGGAATGCTCGATTCGCTCAGGTAATCGTCGGAGTGGAGCACGAAGCCGCGGCCGGTCTCGACGGGACCGCCGGTCTGGATCTGGAACGCCCGCGTCCGCTCCGGCAGCCGGATCGCCTCTAGGCGATCGACGATCTCCAGATGCAGGAGCACATCGGGGAAGGTGAGCTGCTGCGGGCGGTTCAGGATGAAGCCCATTGCGCCATCGTCGGAATGCGCACAGACGAAAATGACCGTACGGGCGAAATTGCTATCGACCATACCGGGCATGGCAATCAGGAACTGCCCGTCCAACATGCCCCGTTCACGGTTTTTCTGGAATGTCGCCATCATGGTGCCTTGCCCTTGTTCCGGTTGAGGTCTGTCCCGCCTTTTTCGATGCCTGCCGTTTCGAATTTTCAGGATGTCGACGCTACGGGTGCCGGTCGGGATGACAGCTCGGCCATCCTGTCTCTTCAAGACGATGCCCCGCCGATCGTTCCCTTCAAACGGATCGATCCCTGCATCGCGCCTTCAAGAAAAATTGCGCGAAAACCCAAGCCGCCGCATCCTGCCGATCTTCTCCGACCCTGCCAAAACCGCTATGGCTCTGCCCATGATCGGACGCCTGACACTGCAGAGTTTGACGCATTCGGCCCGCGTGGCAACCCTCGCCACCGTGTTTTTTTTCGCGGCTGCAGCAGGCGGCGGGGCGGCCTTTGCCGCGCGCAGCGCTTGGGTGGAGACCGTGGGCGGCGGGATCCGGCTGGTCACGGGCGCGCCCCTTGCCGACGGCACGCTGCCGGCCATGCTGGAAATCCGGCTGGAACCGGGCTGGCGGACCTACTGGACGAACCCGGGTTCGAGCGGCATTCCGCCGGAAGTCACTATCACCGGAACCGGCCCAGGCGCAGGCAGCCTCGTCTATTCCGGCCTGCGGCTGCCGGCGCCCAGGCGCTTTGCCGAGGGCAATCTCGACTATACCGGCTACGACCAGCCCGTCGCCTTCCCGCTTCTTTTACAAAGCGATGCCGGCAGGGATGTGACGCTCAAGGCAGCGGTCTTCCTCGGCATCTGCCGGAGCATCTGCATTCCCGTGCAGGCCGAACTCGACCTTCCGCTTCCAGCCGATACGCCCGACAATCCGCTGGATACCGCGCGCGTGCGCGCCGCCTTCGCCGCCCTTCCCGCCGCACCCATGCCGGATTTCGCGGTGGTGCAGGCCACGTTCGACGGGCCGGCGCAGGCGATCGCGCTGGCCGTGCGGGTGCCGGCGGGTGGCACGCTTTCGGACGTGTTCCTCGCGGCCCCCTCCGGCTACGTCTTCCATCCGATGGACAGCGAGGTCGGTGCGGACGGCCTGACGCGCGTGCGCATCGGCGTGAAAGTGCCGGCGAAAGCCTCCGCCGCGCCAAACGACGGCACACCAAGCGACGGCGAGATCCATGCGACGATCAGCGTGCGCATCGGCGCGGAGAGCCGGGCCATCGAAACGCCGCTTGTCTTCAAGCGCTGAAAATCTATATCCTTCTTCTGCGCCTGTCCGGCGCACGGATTTTCCACGGGGCGCGCGGCTTGCGCTTCGCGCCGTCATCAGAGCCCATCCCCCGAAGCCCCATTCCCTGAGCGAGGACCTTCCTTTGACCATTTCGATCGGCGACACGATTCCATCTGCGACCTTCAAGGAAAAGACCGTCGACGGCCCGGTGGAGGTCACCACCGATGCCCTGTTCTCCGGCAAGCGCGTCGTGATCTTCGGCGTCCCCGGCGCCTTCACGCCCACCTGCTCGCTCAACCACCTGCCCGGCTATCTTGAGAACCGCGACGCGATCCTCGCGAGAGGGATCGACGACATCGCCGTGGTCGCCGTCAATGACATCCACGTCATGGGCGCCTGGGCGACCGCCTCGGGCGGCATGGACAAGATCCACTTCCTCTCCGACTGGGACGCCGCCTTCACCAAGGCGCTCGGCCTCGACATCGACCTCTCGGCGGGCACGCTCGGCGTGCGCTCGAAGCGCTATTCGATGCTGGTGGACGACGGCGTGGTGAAGACCGTGAACATCGAGGAAAGCCCAGGCCAGGCAACGGTGTCGTCGGCAGCGACGATGCTGGAGCAGATCTGAAGGGTGCGATGTGCGGCAGCCCCTTATCCGGCTGCCGCCACCTTCTCCCCGCGAGCGGGGCGAAGGGACGTTCTGCAAGCGCTCGCCCTTCTCTCGAAGGCTAGAGGTCCGGTCTCAAGCGGTGCTTCAGGTCCCTTCGCCCCGTCAGAACGGGGAGAAGGTGCCGGCAGACGGATGAGGGGCAGGCCGCGTATTCGAGGTCCGCACATTCGGCGGTGACGCGTCACCTCACCCCAGCTTCACCGCCCGCTTCGTCTTGAACGGCTCCATGCCCTTGCGGGCCAGTTCGTCGGCGCGCTCGTTTTCCGGGTGGCCGGCGTGGCCCTTGACCCAGTGCCAGGTGACCTTGTGGGTGCTGTTGGCGGCGTCGAGTGCCTGCCAGAGTTCGCCGTTCTTCACCGGCTTGCGGTCGGCCGTCTTCCAGCCGTTCTTCTTCCAGCCGTGGATCCATTTCATGATCCCGTCCATGACGTATTTGCTGTCGGTGTGCAGGTCCACCTCGCAGGGCTCCTTCAGCGAGGTCAGCGCGGTGATGGCGGCGAGCAGTTCCATGCGGTTGTTGGTTGTTTCGGCCTCGCCGCCGCAAAGGTCCTTTTCGGTCTCGCCATAGCGCAGCACCGCGCCCCAGCCGCCGGGGCCGGGATTGCCCGAGCAGGCGCCGTCGGTGAAGATGTCGATGTGTTTCATGCGTCGGGTTCCGAAATCGTCAGGCCATATTCGAGCGCCGTGTTCACCGAGCGGTGGAACTGGAGCTTACGGAGATATTCGAGCGGGTCCTTCTTGACCACCAGGGCGCCTGCCGGCGTCGTCAGCCAGTCGTAGAGCCTTGTGAGGAAGAAGCGCAGCGCCGAGCCGCGGGCGAGAAGCGGCAGGGCGGCGATCTCACCCGCCGTCAGCGGGCGCACCGACTGGTAGCCGGCAAGCAGCGCCATGCCCTTGGTCATATTGAAGGCGCCGTCCTTCTCGAAGCACCAGGCATTGAGGCAGATCGAGACGTCGTAGGCCAAGAGATCGTTGCAGGCGAAGTAGAAGTCGATCAGGCCGGAGAGGTTTTCACCGAGAAAGAAGACGTTGTCGGGGAAGAGATCGGCATGGATGACGCCGGCCGGCAGGTCGGACGGCCAGTTGGCTTCGAGATGGTCGAGTTCGGCGGCGATTTCCGCGGCGACGCCCGGCTGCACCTCGTCGGCGCGGTCCTTCGCCTTGTCCCAGAGCGGGCGCCAGCCGGAGACGGACAGGGCGTTTTCCCGCGACAGGGCAAACCCCTCGCCCGCGACATGCATTTCGGCGAGCGCCCGACCAACCTCCCGGCAGTGGGCCGCCTCGGGCTTGCGCAGCCACATGCCTTCAAGAAAGGTGATCATGGCGGCGGGGCGGCCCGACAGCGTGCCGAGCAGGGCGCCGTCCGTGCGGGCGAGCGGCAGCGGGCAATTGAGACCGCGGTCGGCCAGATGCTGCATCAGGCCGAGGAAGAACGGGAGATCGCCGGGATCGACGCGCTTCTCGTAAAGCGTGAGGATGAAGGCGCCCGTGGTGGTGTGCAGCAGGAAGTTGCTGTTTTCGACACCTTCGGCGATGCCCTTGTAGGAGGTGAGCTCGCCCACGTCATAGGCGCTCAGGAATGTCTTGAGGTCGTCCTCGGAGATATCGGTGTAGACGGCCATGTGAGCCCTGTGCGGTGGTTGGTTGAAGGAAGACCCTCTCTGCCCTGCCGGGCATCTCCCCCACAAGGGGGGAGAGGACGTGTGGTAACGGCACCACCCTTAGACGGCAGATGCAGAGGTCGGGGGCCGCTCTTGGTCAGTCGCCGTTGACGAAGGCCATGTCGGCCTGGGTCAGGGGCACGTGGCGCAGCTCACGGTTGACGAGGAAGTTTTCGGTTTCCTCCACCGTATCCGCCAGCTCGACCACCGCATCATAGCGCGCGCGAAACGCCTCGATGATCTCGTTGACGATCACTTCCGGTGCCGAGGCACCGGCCGACAGGCCGACGGTGCGGATCTCGCCGAGCGTGTCCCATTCGATATCGCTGGCGCGCTGGACGAGGACGGACTGGCGGGCGCCGGAGCGGAACGCGACTTCGACGAGGCGTTTGGAATTGGAGGAATTGGGCGCGCCGACGATAAGGAACAGATCGCAGCCGGGGGCCGCCTGCTTCACGGCTTCCTGCCGGTTGGTGGTGGCATAGCAGATGCTGTCGGCGGCGGGCGCCGTGAGATTGGGGAAGCGCTCGTGCAGGCGCTTGATGACACCGGCGGTATCGTCCACCGACAGGGTCGTCTGGGTGACGAAGCCGAGATTGTCGGGATCGGGCGGCGTGTAGGTATCGACGTCATCGATGGTTTCGACCAGCGAGACGCTGCCCTCGGGCAGCTGCCCCATGGTGCCGATGACCTCCGGGTGTCCGGCATGGCCGATGAGCACAACGTGGCGGCCCATGCGGTTGTGGCGCATGGCCTGCTTGTGCACCTTGGAGACCAGCGGGCAGGTCGCATCGAGATAGAAGAGATTGCGCTGGTCGGCGTCCGCAGGCACGGATTTCGGCACACCATGGGCCGAGAAGACGACCGGCTGCTTGCGGTGCTCCGGCGGGATCTCGTCGAGCTCCTCCACGAAGATCGCGCCCTTGGCCTCGAGCCCTTCCACGACATAGCGATTGTGCACGATCTCGTGGCGGACATAGACGGGGGCGCCGAATTCCTTCAGCGCGAGCACCACGATCTGGATCGCGCGATCGACCCCGGCGCAGAAGCCGCGCGGGCCGCAGAGGCGGATCGTGAGCGCCGATTTGCTGACATCGGGCGTCGGGAGAGCGGGCTTTTCAGCGGGACGAAATTCCATGGGATCAGGACGCCAAGACGGTGAACAGGAGTGCGAGCATCGCCGGACCGCCCTGCACCAGAAGAATGCGCGCATTGACCGACCACGCGCCATATATAGCGGCGATGACAACGCACACAAGAAAGAACAGCTGCAGCTGCACGGCAAAGGCAGGCGGTGACGCCAGAAGCGACCAGCCGAGACCGGCGGCGAGGAAGCCGTTGTAAAGGCCCTGATTGGCCGCGAGCACCCGTGTCGCGTCTGCCTGCTCCTGCGTCATGCGGAAGATGCGGCGGCCCTGCGGCCTGGTCCAGAGGACCATTTCCAGCACCAGAAAGCCGAGGTGGAAAAGGGCCGTGAGCGCGGTGAAGATCTGGGCAAGCAGCATCATTCCGGCGTCTCCTGTGGTGCCAGCGCGGTGTCGGCGCGGGTCTCGGCTCTCCTGCGGAACAGGAACAGGCCGCTGACGGCCACGAGGGCCAAAGCGAGGCCGTACCAGGTGAGCGCATACTGGAGATGGTTGTTCGGCAGATCGAACTGGGTGACGCCGCCGACCGGCAGACGGCCGGGATCGGAGGTCGCATCGGCATCGATGAAGAAGGGCAGCGTGCGCGCCGGCGACAGGCCCGAGGCCGTGACCATCGCCGTCCAGTCCTTCCAGTAGAAGATGTTTTTGGCCAGGTCGTTGTCCGGCACCACCCAGGACGGCTTGGCATCGAGCCGGGCGCGGGCAAGGCCGGTAACGGTGACGGGACCCGAAGGCTGGCTCTCCGGCCGGGTGGCCGGGTCCTTGCGCTCATAGGGCACGAAGCCGCGATTGATCAGGACCGTGCGGCCATCTGTGAGCGCCAGCGGGGTATAGACGTAGAAGCCCGACTGGCCGTTATAGGTCGCGAAGAAATGGCGCTCGCCGGCGTTGACGAAGACGCCGGACACGCGGACGGGGCGGTATTCGATATCCGTGCCCGCCTCCACCATCGCGGCGATGGCATCGACATCCACGGGCGGGGCGTTGCGACGCTCGGCGATGGCCGCGAGCAGCCCCTCCTTCCAGTGCAGCCGCTGCATCTGCCAGGTGCCGAGCCCCACGAGCGCCGCGAAAAGCGCGAGGAGGAGGATGCCGGAGAGGACGCGCGCGACGGGTCCGCCCCGGGGCCGCGCTCTGCCGGCCGGTCGGACCGTCTCAGCCACGGTCGATTTCGCCGGGCCGCGCATTGTTGCGATACTGCAGGTCGATCAGCACGCCCTTGAGCATGCGGGTGAGCGCCAGCGACAGGACGATGGCGAGCGGGATCCACAGCAGGAAATGCAGCCAGAGCGGCGGGCTGTAGTTCACCTCGGCCCAGAGCGCGGCACCCACCGTGATGAAGCCGATGATGAGGATGACGAAGACCACGGGCCCATCGCCCGCATCGGCGAAATCATAGTCCAACCCGCAGGCGGCGCAGCGGGGGCGCAGCGCGAGATAGCCCTGAAACAGCTTGCCCTCGCCGCAGCGCGGGCAACGGCCGCGCAGGCCCGCCTTGATGGGATCGACCGGCGGATAATGCGCGCTGTCTTCGGTCATGATGGTCTCTCGATTCCCCGTATTCGGCGGCACGAGCATGCTCCTCGCGTCCCTGCCGGACGTTGTATCGGCAATGCGGGGTTTCGTCCAATCGAACATCTGCGACAAAGGCGCCAGGCGAGCGGGCGGAGGCGGTTTCGCGGTCAGGGTCTTCCGTCGTTCAGGGAGCCTTTACCCCGAGCGCCCTACAGTCCCGTCATCCATCCAGCGGAGGTTTGGCAGGTCGTGAAGCGGTTGATCAAGAGGGGCGTCATAGCCGGCGGGCTGGCGGTTGCGCGCGGCCTGTCGGCGGCGGGGCTGATGCGCGGCGCGCGGGGGCGCGGGGCGATCTTTACGCTGCATCACGTGCGGCCGTTCATGGCCGCTATGTTCTCGCCGAATGCGCATCTGGAGATCACGCCGCAGTCGCTGGATGCGGCGATCGTCCGGCTGAGACGCGACGGCTACCGTTTCCTCGCGCTGGCCGATCTGCCGGCGCATCTTGCCGGCGACGACCTGAGCCCGGTCGCCGTCTTCACGCTCGACGATGCCTATCGCGACAATCTCGACCATGCCGCGCCGGTCTTTGCCCATCACGGCGTGCCGTTCACGGTGTTTGCGACGGAGGGCTTCGTGACGCGGACGCGCAGCCTCTGGTGGGAGACGCTGGCGGTGCTGCTGCAGGCCAAGCCCCGGCTGACCTTCGACTTCGGTGCCGGGCCGGAGCGCCTGCACCTCCAGACACTGCCGCAGATGCAGGCGGCGTTCACGCGCTTTGCCGATTTCGTGCATGACGTGGACGAGGCGACGGCGGTTGCCGACATCGACCGGCTGGCCCGCGCGGAAGGGCTCGATCCCCTGTCGCTCACCGACCGGCTGACGCTGGATGCGGCGGGGCTTGCCACGCTGGCCCGCCTGCCGGGGGCGGCGATCGGGGCGCATACGGTGAGCCACAGGGCGCTGGCACGGCTGCCGGATGCGGCGGCGGACGACGAGATCGTGCGGTCCGTCGAGGCGGTGGCCGCCGTCACCGGCGTTCGTCCGACGACGTTTGCCTACCCCTATGGGGATGCGCGGGCCGTATCGCCCCGCGACATGCGGCTTGCCCGCCGCCACGGGCTTGTCGCCGTGACGACGCGGCCGGGCACGCTGGCGCGCGATGCCGACCTGACCGCCCTGCCCCGGATCTCGCTCAACGGCCATTTCCAGACGCCGGACCATGTCGCAGCGCTTGCCTCCGGAATTCCCTTTCGCCTGATGCGGGGCCCTTCCGCCTGATCAGGGGCCGTTAGAGCATCAAGGGTACATGCGCACCTTGGACCAGTCGCCGGCGGTTTCGGGCCGGCGGAATTCGATGCGGTCGTGCAGGCGGAAGGCGCCGTCCTTCCAGAACTCGATCGACACCGGGCGGATGCGGAAGCCGGACCAGTATGGGGGGCGCTTGATCTCGCCGATGGGGTGACGCGCGGTGAACTCGGCGACGGCCTTTTCCAGCGCGAAACGGCTTTCGAGCGGGCGGGACTGCTTCGAGGCCCAGGCGCCGATGCGGCTGCCGCGGGCGCGCGACTGGTAGTAAGCGTCTGCTTCCGCATCGCTGACGATCTCGACCGTGCCGCGCAGGCGCACCTGCCGGCGCAGGCTCTTCCAGTGGAAGCACATCGCCGCCTTGTGCGTCGCGAGAATTTCGCGGCCCTTCTGGCTTTCGAAATTGGTGTAGAACACGAAACCGTCGGCGTCGAAGTCCTTCAGCAGCACCATGCGGACATTGGGCAATCCATCCGGATCGACGGTGGCGAGCGCGACGGCGTTCGGGTCGTTGATCTCGGTCTCCTGCGCCTCCTTCAGCCAGGCGCCGAACAGCGTAAAGGGTTCGTTTTCCTCGGTGAAGTCACCAGTTGTTAACCGGGTTTCCGTCATATTCGTTTCCAATGCAGGCTGCCGATGCTGACCTTTCATATAGGCCGCGGCGATGCCGTTTCGAGCGACCCCGTATCCACTTCCAGTCCGACAGGGTGACCGTGAAAGACATAGCAAAACGCGTCTGCGACACCAAGCTCTTCTCGCGTCTCGCGGGCGCGATGACGCTCGGGCTCTGCGTCGTCGGGCTCTCCGGCTGCATGGGCAACGGCATCGGCCTCGGCGACGCCGCCGGCGTCGACAATGTCCGCACGGGTTCCATACCGGCCCCGCCCAGTCCGGCGATGGTCGATGCGGCCGCCGTCCAGACCGCGGTTTCCACCGCCGACGTGCGCGAGGTGGCGAGCAACCCCATTCCCTGGGCGAATGCGCAATCCGGCAGCGCCGGCGTCATCTCCAGCATTCAGGAGCAGACGGTCGGGGGAATGGTGTGTCGCCGCTTCACGACGACGCGCCACTCCTACCAGGGCATCGCCAAGTTCGACGGCAATACCTGCCGGACGGGTGACGGCGACTGGACGCTGACCAGCTTTGCCCCGCGCAGCTGAGCCCGTTGCAAACACTCTCTTAACCCTCTGCGCACGGAAGTGCCGGATTTCCATCGCGATAAACCTGTCCTTAAGGCCGTTCTTTTCATCATCGCCGTCGCACGTGCCGCTGGGACGAGGATAAACGATGAAAATGTCGATGCAGGACCCCTATGCCGTCCTCGGCGTGCGCCGCAATGCCGGCCCCGACGAGATCAAGGCCGCATGGCGCGCCGTGGCGAAGGCCGTGCATCCCGACCAGAACCGTGAAGATCCCAACGCCACCGCCCGTTTTGCCGAGGCCGGCCGCGCCTACGAGGTCCTGAAGGACCCGCAGATGCGCAATCGCTACGACCAGGCCCGCCGCGACGCCGACCTGCGCCGCATGGAGGAAATGAAGCGCCGCGCCGACCGGTCCCGCGCGCCCGAGCCGCCCGTCGGTCCGGAGACTGCGGAAGAGGCCGTGTCCCGCATCTTCGGAACGGACAATGGCAAGCCCGAGGCGACGAAAGCCGCGGCCCCGAAGCCTGCGGCTGCGCGCCCTGCCCCGCCTCCACCCAGACCCGAAGCGCCGGCCGAGGCGAAGGCTGCGGACGAGGGTGCCGACGAGACCGCCACCGAGGCCGCCGCGAGCCATGCGCCCTTCGGCCCGAGCATCCTTGCCCGCGCCGCGGCACCGGCCGCCGAGATCGTCTCCAGCCTCTTCCGCCGCATCCTGCCGGCGGCACCCGAAGCCGGGGAAAAGCCTGCCGACAAGGCGCATGAGAAGGCCGGCGACAAGCCCGCGGCCGAACGCGTTCCGGATCTCGTCTGCGAAGCCGTCGCGACGGTGGAGGACCTGCTCCGGCGGCGGCGCGTGACGGCGACGCTGCCCGACGGACAGGTGCTGAAGGTGGCGCTGCCGGCCGGCACGACCGACGGGAGCCTCATTCGCCTGCGCGAACAGGGTTACCGGCAGGGTGCCGCGCGTGGCGATGCGCTCGTCAGCATCCGTGTCGCGCGGGACGCGCATTTCCGCGTCGATGGCACGGACGTCCGCACCACCCTCTCCTTGTCGCTGCACGACGCCGTGCTCGGCTGCACGACGACGGTTGCGACCGTGACCGGACAGACGTCGCTGGTCGTGCCCCCGTGGTCGGGCCCGGACCGGCCGCTGCGCATCCCGGACCAGGGCCTGCCGATGGCCGACGGCCGGCGTGGGGCCCTGATCATCGAGCTCAGCCTGACGCTCGGCGAGCGTCCCGACCAGAAGCTGATGGACCTCATGCGCAGCCAGCGCGACGGGCTGGTGCTCTGAGACGGCGTCGTCGATGCGTCCCGATGGTATTGTTCCGAAGTCGAGCGACGCCACCCCCTGCCGTCAGTGCTCGGGAAAAGCCCGAGCATCACGGAGGAGAAGGCGAACGAAGAAGCCACCTTCCGTCGTTTTCCACGCACGGTGCGCGTGAAAATCGCGTCCTTCGTGACGGAGATGCGACATTCACAGTGGACACTGACCGTTTGTTACCGGTCCTAACAGTTCCTGATCCTCCCCACGCTTGAACGCCTTGTGAGCCTATGCCATAGCGAGGCCTCGCAGACCGGACCGTCCCTCGCTTGCGAGCGGGTGCGGACGCGTTCCGGGCAGTCCATTTTCAGAGACGATTTCGGCTGGCGCCTGGCCGGTCCGATCCAAAAGGCATTCGGGGGCAGACACGATGGCGCAGACATCCGGTTTGATGAGTGGAAAGCGCGGCGTGATCATGGGCGTCGCCAACAACAGGTCGATCGCCTGGGGCATCGCCAAGGCGATCCATGCGCAGGGTGCGGAGATCGCCTTCACCTATCAGGGCGACGCCCTGAAGAAGCGTGTCGAGCCGCTGGCGGCCGAACTCGGCGGCATTCTGGCCGGCCATTGCGACGTGTCCGACGAAGCCAGCATCGACGCCGTCTTCGACCATATCGAAAAGACCTGGGGCAAGATCGACTTCGTCGTCCACGCCATCGGCTTTTCCGACAAGGACGAACTGACCGGCCGCTACGTCGATACCTCGCCCGACAATTTCGCCAAGACCATGCAGATCTCGGTCTACTCCTTCACCTCGGTCGCGCGCCGCGCGGAAAAGCTGATGACGGATGGCGGTTCGCTGCTGACCATGACCTATTACGGCGCCGAAAAGGTCATGCCGAACTACAACGTCATGGGTGTCGCCAAGGCAGCGCTCGAGGCCAGCGTGAAGTATCTCGCGGTCGATCTCGGCCCGAAGAACATCCGCGTCAACGCCATCTCCGCCGGCCCGATCAAGACGCTGGCCGCCTCCGGCATCGGCGACTTCCGCTACATCCTCAAGTGGAACGAATACAATGCGCCGCTGCGCCGCACCGTGACGATCGAAGAGGTCGGCGATGTCGGCCTCTACATGCTGTCGGACCTGTCGCGCTCGGTGACGGGCGAAGTGCACCATGCCGACAGCGGCTACCATGTCGTCGGCATGAAGGCCGTGGACGCGCCGGATATCGCCGTCGTCAAGGACTGATTTCCTCGCTTCGCACGCGCATCGCCCCGGGGCCGGCTTCATCCGGCCCGAAGGGATGCGCGTCGCGCCCTCCCCCAACAGCCAGGCATTTCCCCATGTTGATCTACATGATCCGTCACGGCCAGACCGACTGGAACGCGGAAATCCGCCTCCAGGGCCAGAAGGACATTCCGCTCAACGATACGGGGCGTAACCAAGCGCGCGGCAACGGCCGGGCGCTGGCCGGCATCCTCGGCGCGCAGGCCACCGCGTTCGACTATGTGGCAAGCCCGCTCGGGCGCACGCGCGAGACGATGGAGCTTCTGCGCGGCGCAATGGGGCTCGCGCCCGAGGCCTACCGCACCGACGACCGGCTGAGGGAGGTGTCCTTCGGCGACTGGGAAGGGTTCACGCTGGAAGAGCTGGAGGCGCGCGTGCCGAAGCGGGTGGCCGAGCGCGAAGCCTCGAAGTGGGACTTCATTCCCCCCGGCGACGACGCGGAAAGCTACGAGATCCTCTCCTGGCGCATCGCCTCCTGGATGAAGGACGTCACCGTGCCCACCGTCTGCGTCAGCCATGGCGGCGTCATTCGCAGCGTCTTCAAGCTGCTGGGCGCGATGGCGCCCGAGGAGGCCTCGATGGGGGCCATTCCGCAGGACCGGATATTGAAGATCGAGACCGGAACGGTCGGCTGGGTCTGAAAAGACCCGTCTTACTGAACGACTTCGAGATCGTTGATGACGCGCTTGCCGTCGACTTCCGTGTAGAACACGACGACCTTGACGCCGGCCTTCAGGCCTTCAAAATTGAACTCTTCCGGCGCCTGGTAGCTCTTCCCGTCATCCAGCGAGAGGCTGAGCCGCTCGGTGTCGATGCCGGTGATCGTCGCCTCGATATCGGCACTGTCGGCAAAAGCCGCGAGCGGAGAGAAGAAACTGGCGGTCGCCATCAATGTCGCAACGACGAAACGCATCTGTGTCTCCCTCTTGGCCGAATGATTCACTGTTCGAATATGATGCAGTTTTTGGGCGCCGATTGTGGCAAAAATTCACCAACCTTGTGACAATCCGATGAGCATGTGACGGCGATGCAGGTTAGCGCAAACATGGTTAGCAAAGTCTTGACGCCGCCCCGCCCGGCCGTGCAACCCACCCGTCAGCCGGAAGCATAAGAGGATCTTAATCTTCCGTCACTACCCTTGGGCGAGTTCACAGTCTGGACGGACACGCGGGGAAGGGTTCATATGGCGGGAGTAGGGAACGCCGTTCGCGCCAGGGCGTCGATCTTGGTGCGCTTTACCCGTTCTTCCATCATTCCGTCTCTCGTGGCGACGCTGATCCTGCTCATCGCCGGGCATGTCTACCAGACGCAGAATAGCGAGAACTTCCGGGCAGCGCTGAGAAGTGACGTCCAGAGCACGCTGGGTCTCGTCGAGGCGCAGATCCAGGCAAACATCGACAGCAACACCGTCGCCCTTTCCGGCCTTGCGAACGACATCGCCATCGACGGCGACATCACCGCCCCCCGCTTCGCCGCGCTCGCCACGGCCATCATGGAGCGCAATCCCGGCATACGCCGGATCAGCCTCGCGCCCGACGGGGTCATCGCGCGCGTCATGCCATCGATGGAAAACAAGCGGATGGCGGGCACGCGGCTCGACCGCTTCTATTCCCAGCGCACCGCATCGCAGCGCGCGCAGGACCATGGCCGCGCCGCCATCGGCAGCTTGCTGGTGCTGCCCGACAGTTCCCGGGGCTTCGACGTCTACATTCCCGTTTTCCTGACCCCGCACGGCCTGCCTGTTTTCTGGGGCTTCGTCGAAGCGGTGATCGACGAAAGCGCCGTCTATCTCGGCGCGAACCTGACGACCGTCGCCGGACGCGGCGCGGTGGCGGCCGGCCGGAGCACGCCGGTCACGCTCGGCATTCGCGATGTCTCCGACCCCGCCAATATCGGCGACACCTTTTTCGGCACCAATGCGACGTTCCACACGGGTCCGGTGCTGCAGGATGTCGTTCTGCCCGGAGGCACCTGGCAGCTCGCCGGCGTGCCCGTCGGCGGCTTCGACCAGCGGCCCGACAATCAGGAACAGATCGGCCTGATGATTCTGGCCAGCGCCATGATTGTCATCGTTCCGATCGTGCTGACCTTCGGGCTGATGGGCGAACGCCGGCGCGCCGTCACCGCGCTCGACCGCCGCAACCAGGAATTCCTGGCCATGTCGCAGCGGCTCAATCTGGCGCTCGAATGTTCGAGCTTCGGCGTCTGGGAGATCGACCTGGAGACGCGGCTGCGGACGTGGGACGACCGGATGTACAGCCTCCACGGCCTCGTCTCGCGCCACGGCGCGCCTGGCCCCAACTGCTGGAAGGCCAACATTCATCCCGACGACCTGCCGCACGCCGAAGAGGTGCTGAACAATACGGTGATGTTCCTCGAGCCATACCAGACGGACTATCGCGTCGTCCTGCCGAGCGGTACGCGCCATATCCGCCACATCGGTGCCGTCAACATGGGCTCCGACCGCCGCAAGACGGTGACCGGGCTGAGCTGGGACATCACCGAGGACGTGCGCCTGACGACCGCGATGATGGAGGCCAAGGCCTTTGCCGAGGCGCAGACGGCGAAACTTGCCGCAGCCAAGGACCGGATCGAGCACAATGCGCTTCACGACCCGCTGACAGAGCTCGGCAACCGGCGCATGCTCGATGCCGCGCTCGCCGCCCTTCTCGATCGCGATCCCGAGCGCGCCACCGACGTGGCCGTGCTGCATCTCGATCTCGACCGCTTCAAGCAGATCAACGACACGCTCGGCCATGCCGCGGGCGACGCCATGCTGGTGCACGCCTCGCAGGTGCTGAAGACGGAGGCCGGACCGGGCGATCTGGTCGCGCGGATCGGCGGCGACGAATTCGTCGTTCTCGTGCCGAACCCCGTTCCCGGGCAGCTGGAAGCGCTCTCCGAGAGGATCATCACCCGCATGCGCCAGCCCGTCGATTACCACGGGTATTCCTGTCGCTTCGGCGTGAGCGTCGGCATTGCCGTCGGTCGCGGCGCCGACGCCGATCTCCGCCGCCTGCTGGTCAATGCCGATATCGCGCTCTACCGCGCCAAGGAGAAGGGCCGCAACCGCTACGAATTCTTCAGCGAGGCGCTGCAGTCGGAGATCGTCAACAGCAAGCGCATCGGCGACGAGATTCTCGAGGGCATCGAGCGCGGCGAATTCACGGCCTGGTACCAGCCGCAGTTCGATGCGGAAACGCTGGCGCTGTGCGGGGTCGAGGCGCTGATCCGCTGGAACCACCCGCGCGACGGCGTGCTCACGCCCGACCGGTTCCTGTCGATCGCCGAGGACCTGAACGTCGTGGCGACGCTCGACCAGATCGTCATGGAGCGCGCGCTGATCGACCTGATGCACTGGACGGCCGCCGGCCTCACCATCCCGCGCATCTCGGTCAACGTCTCGGCGCGGCGGCTGCGGGACGAGACGTTGCTCGACTCGCTCTCCGGCCTGGCATTCACGCCCGGACAGCTCTGCTTCGAACTCGTGGAAGCGATCTTCCTGGATGGCGACGACGAGATCATCACGGCCAACATCGCCGGCATCGTGGCGCTCGGCATCGATATCGAGCTCGACGATTTCGGCACCGGCCACACCTCGATCGTCAGTCTCCTGAAGATCAAGCCGAAGCGCCTGAAGATCGACCGGCAGCTGGTCTCCCCCATCACCCACGCGCCGCGCGAACAGGCGCTGGTGCGGGCGATCATCGAAATCGGCCGGTCGCTCGGCATCGGGACGGTGGCGGAAGGCGTGGAGACGCTGGCGCATGCCGAGATGCTCGCCGTGCTGGGCTGCGACATCCTGCAGGGTTACGCCTTCTCCAAGCCCCTGCCGGCCGACCAGCTCGCCAATCTCGCGGCGGCGGAGTGGCAGCTCGCCTCGTGAACCGCCTTGCGGGTGCGGACCGGTGTTTTTCTGCGCAAAGCGTTTCCGCCTTGCGACTTATGCAGTAAGAGTGTCCGCCAAAGAACGGGTGCCGCCAGGAAAGGCCGCCCGAAGCAGACAATGGTTGCCGCAGCATGTCGCATAATACGTTCGGTCATCTTTTTCGCGTCACGACCTGGGGCGAAAGCCACGGCACCGCGCTCGGCTGCGTCGTGGACGGCTGCCCTCCGGGCATCCGCTTCACCCTGCCCGAGCTTCAGGCCTGGATGGACAAGCGCAAGCCCGGCCAGTCGCGCTTCGTCACCCAGCGGCGCGAGGACGATCTGGTGCGCGTGCTCTCGGGCGTGATGCCGGATGCGGACGGCGAGACGCTGATCACCACCGGCACGCCGATCTCCATGCTGATCGAGAACACCGACCAGCGCTCCAAGGACTATGGCGACATCGCCCGGCGCTACCGGCCGGGCCATGCCGACTACACCTACGACCTGAAATACGGCATTCGCGACTATCGCGGCGGCGGGCGCTCCTCCGCCCGCGAGACGGCCGCAAGGGTGGCCGCCGGTGGACTGGCGCGGCGCGTGGTGCCGGGGCTGACCGTGCGCGCTGCGCTGGTGCAGATCGGCCAGCACAGAATAGACCGGGCGAACTGGGACTGGTCGGAGGTGGGCAACAATCCGTTCTTCGCGCCGGACCCGGCCATCGTTCCGGTCTGGGAAGACTACCTCGACGGCATCCGCAAGGCCGGCTCCTCGGTCGGCGCCATCATCGAAGTCGTGGCGGAGGGCGTGCCGGCCGGCATCGGCGCGCCGATCTATGCCAAGCTCGATCAGGACATCGCCTCCAACCTGATGTCGATCAATGCGGTAAAGGGTGTTGAAATCGGCAACGGCTTTGCCGCCGCCGGCATCACCGGCGAGGAAAATGCCGACGAGATGCGGATCGGCCCCGACGGCAAGCCTGTGTTCCTCTCCAACCATGCCGGCGGCATTCTGGGCGGCATCGCCACAGGCGAGCCCGTCGTCGCGCGGTTCGCCATCAAGCCAACCTCCTCGATCCTGACCGAGCGTCGCTCCATCGACGCGGACGGGCAAGAGGTGGACGTGCGCACCAAGGGCCGCCACGATCCCTGCGTCGGCATCCGCGCCGTGCCGATCGGCGAAGCCATGGTCGCCTGCGCGATCGCCGATCATTACCTGCGCGACCGCGGCCAGACCGGTCGCCTCGATTAGAGCGCCGCGCGTCATTCATGACGCGCTAAGGTCGCTCTAACACTTTAAGCTTGCTGCATAATTCCTTAAACCGATTCCGGTTTAAGGAATTATGCAGTAGTCAAACGGTCGGGCCAGCCGACAAGACCCCTCGGCCCGAGCGGCCGTGCCAAACGAGAGGATCCCATCCATGTCCTTCGACCAGACGCGCGTCGTCGATGCCATCCGGGCCTTCGAGGCTGGCGAAATCGTCGTCGTCACCGACGATGACGGCCGGGAGAACGAGGGCGACCTGATCGTCGCCGCCGTTCACTGCACGGCCGAGAAGATGGCGTTCATCGTGCGCCACACCTCCGGTATCGTCTGCGCGCCCATGCCCAAGGAAGAGGCCAAGCGGCTGAACCTCAACGCCATGGTGGCCGACAACGACAGCGCCCACACCACGGCCTTCACCGTCAGCGTCGACTTCAAGCACGGCACGACGACCGGCATATCCGCCGACGACCGGACGCTGACCGTGCGCAATCTCGCCAATCCCAATGCCGGTGCCACCGATTTCGTCCGGCCGGGCCATATCTTCCCGCTGGTGTCGCGCGAAGGCGGGGTGCTGATGCGCTCCGGCCATACGGAAGCGGCCGTCGATCTCTGCAAGCTCGCGAGCCTGCCGCTGATCGGCGTGATTTCGGAGCTCGTCAACGACAATGGCACGGTCATGCGCGGACCGGAGGTTGCGGCCTTTGCGCAAGCGCACGGCCTCAAGCAGCTCTCCGTCGCCGACCTCATCGCCTATCGCCAGCGCAAGGAAACGCTGATCGACCGCGGCGACGTCTTCGACATCGAGACGCCGTTCGGCATGGCCAAGGGCCACGCCTTCTCCCTGCCCTGGGACCCGATGCAGCACCTCGCCGTCGTCTTCGGCGATATCCGCGACGGCGTCGATATTCCCGTCCGGCTGCATCTGGAAAACGTCGGCGCCGACGTCTTCGGCAAGCAGGGCCAGCTCGACCGCATCCTCCAGCGCATCTCCGATTACGGCCGCGGCGTGGTCGTCTATCTCCGCGAAGGCTCCGTCGGCGTCGGCGCCTCGCAGACCGCGCGCAAGAGCCTGCAGGACCGCGAGGGCCACAGCGAGGCCCAGGCCCGCGACAGCGAATGGCTCGAAATCGGCCTCGGCGCCCAGATCCTGAAAGACCTCGGCATCTCCTCGATCAAGCTTCTTTCGACCCGCGAGCGGCACTATGTCGGGCTGGAAGGGTTCGGCATCGCGATTTCGGAGACGGTGATTTTGTGAGAACCGACTTCGGCTAATCGTCAGACGGTGTGTTCTTCACTCTTGGCGGCCTCAAGAAGGGTCGGCAGGGCTTCGATCAGCGTCGGCATGCTTTGGTCGAGCGTGGCCCAGATGATGGCCAGGTTGAGCGTGGCATGCGCGTGAGCGATACGGTTGCGCATGCCCTTCATGCTCCGCCAGGGGATCTCGGGGAAACGACTGGTGAACGATGGATCGTTCCTGAGAATACGCGCCGAGGATTCGCCGACGATCATCAGGTTGAACAGCACGGCCTGATGCGTTTTCTTGTCGGCAAGAAATTCGGCATGGTCGATGCCGACACAGTATTCCAGAGCCTGTCGACCCGCCTCCTGCATCGTCAGAAGATGATTGAGGGCACTGAATGCCCTCATACCGGGCGCGCTTCGTTCAGCACTTTCGTTCGTAGATATTCGGGAACATCGCCCGGCGTCAGCACATAGACCTGCGTGCCGAAAAGCTCCTCCAGCTCGACCTGAAGTCCGCCGAGATCGAGAAGCGTGGTGCCGGGGCGATCGTCGACGAGAAATTCGAGGTCGTCGCCTTCCGCCTCGCCGTTCTCTCCGGCAGCACCGACGATCCGGGGATTGGACAGGTGAAAGCGGCGCACAAGCGCATGAATGGCTTCGCGGTGTTTCTCAACGGCGGCGGACGGCTTCATGTTCGATCCTCGGCTTGGACCCATCATAGGCTTACGGCAGTATCGTACAACAGATACCGCTGACATAAAACCTCCCCTAGCCTCTCGCCCCCTCCAGCCACACCACCTGCTCGACCCCGGCGAAACGGGCGATGCGGGCGAGTTCGGCGTCGAGGCGGGCGGCGCGTCCGGTCGAGGGGCGCAGGCCGGGTTCCCACCAGAGGCGCTTGACCTCCAGAAGGCCCGCCTTGCGGTTGGCCTTCATGTCGATGCGGCCGACAAGACGGTCGCCTTCCAGAAGCGGGAAGACGTAGTAGCCGTACTGGCGCTTCGGCTCCGGCACAAAGATCTCGATGCGATAGGTGAAGCCGAACAGGCGCTCGGTGCGGGCGCGATCCCGCAGCAGCGGATCGAACGGGCTGAGGACGCGCAGGCGGGCCGGCGGGTCTTCGAGGTCCCCCAGAGGGCCGGGAAATCCGGCGAGGGCATGGGCGGCGCGAGGGCGGCTGCTGTCGGCGGGCTCGATGACCACGGATTGCAGCTCGTGCGCGTGGGACAGCACCCATTGCCGCGCGTCCTCCGGCGAGATCAGTGCGAAGAAGGCGGCGAGTTCGCCGTGGGTGGCGAAACCGAGACGTTCGAGCGCCGCCCGGCAGCACCAGTCGATGAAGGCCTCGCGGTCCACCTCGCCTAATCGATAGGTCTCGGGGATCACGCGTTCGGTCAGGTCGTAGATCTTCTGGAAGCTGTCGCGGCCGGCAATCGCCAGTCTGCCGGTGCGCCAGAGATATTCGAGCGCGGTCTTCGACGGATGCCAGTTCCACCAGCCGCCGGAGGGGCGGTCCTCGTATTTGAAATCGCGCGCGAGCACGCGGCCGGTCTCGGTGATCTGCGTCAGCGTGTCGTCGAACACATCCTCGAACCCCGCCTCCCGCCATTTCCGCCAGCGCTCGACCAGCGTTTCGCTTTCGCGGGCGAAGCGGTGCTTCCAGTAGACGAAGAAGGCGCTGGGGATGATCGAGGCGTCATGCGTCCAGTGCTCGAACAGCGCGCCGTCCTTCTCCAGAAGAGCTGTCAGGTGCTCGGGCCTATAGGTCTGGTTGCGGGCGTGGAGAATCATATGGTGGGCGCGCTCCACCGTGGAGATGCTGTCGACCTGCACGAAGCCGATCTTGGTGATCAGTTCAAGCAGGCCGGCCTTCGTCAGCGCCCTGTTGGGCGGCGAGGCCAGCCCCTGGGCGTTGAGGAAGATGCGGCGGGCATCGCGGTTGGATACGAGAATCGTCATGTTTTTGATCATGCTTTGTTCTGGCGAAGAATCAACTCCCGCTTTGCCTTTTGCCCCTGTTCGCCTATGAACCGGCGATCCACCGACACATGCGAGGAGACGGGATGGAGATCCGCTTTGTCGATTGCGGCATTCGTTATGGCGAGACCGTCGCGCTGCAGCCGCTCGACCTTGATCTGACCGAGCGGCGGATCGGGGTGATCGGGCTCAACGGGTCGGGCAAGACGACCTTCGTGCGCGCCATCAACGGCCTCGTGAAGCCGAGCCAGGGCCGGGTGACGGTGAACGGGCTCGATACGAGCGAGGATGGCCCGGCTGTTCTCGGCACCGTCGGCTTCATCTTCCAGAACCCGCAGAACCAGCTGATCCTGCCGATCGTCGCCGACGATATCGCGCTCGGGCTGAAGAGCCGGGGCGTCGGGAAAGCGGAGGTCGCGGCGCGGGTCGAGGCTATTCTCGCCCGGTTCGGCATCGAACATCTGGCGCGGCGGCGGGTGCATGCGCTGTCGGGCGGCGAGACGCAGCTGGTGGCGATGGCGAGCGTTCTGGTGACCGAACCCGATATCCTCATTCTCGACGAGCCGACCAACCAGCTGGACCTCAAGAACCGGAAGCGGGTGATCGACACGCTGGCGGGCCTTGACGAGGCAGCCATCGTCGTCAGCCATGATCTGTCGCTGATCGAGAGTTTCGCGCGTGTGCTTCTGTTCCACGACGGGCGCCTGATCGCCGACGGGGCGCCGGCCGAAGTGATCCCGGCCTATGAGGCGGTGGCGCTGTCATGAAAAGCCTGCATGTCGAGGGCACGACGCCGCTTCACCGCCTGTCGGTGCGCACCAAGCTGGCCGGCCTGTTCCTTGCCAGCCTCGCGGTGTTCCTGACCGCTCATCCGGTCGTTCTCGGCGGGGCCGTGCTGGTGGCGGCGCTCGTCTTCGCCACGGTGGGCGTGTCGTTTTCCGATGCCGTGTCGCGCCTTGCCTGGCCGCTCGTCTCCATCGGGCTGGTCGCTATCGCCACGGCCGTCTTCGAGACGCCGGTTCACGGCCTCGTCGTCCTCTTCCGCTTCGCCACGCTCATTCTGCTGGCCGCCGCCGTCACCGCCTCGACGGAGGTGGGCGACTTCATGGAGGAGATCACCCGGCTGATGATGCCCTTCGAGCGGCTGGGGCTTGTGAATGCCGCCGATATCGGGCTGGCGCTGGGGCTGGTGCTCCGCTTCGTGCCGGAGATCTCGACGCGGTACGAGAGCCTGCGGGAAGCGCATGCGGCGCGCGGCCTGCCCGTGCGCCCGCTCAAGATGCTGGCGCCGTTGATCATTCTCACGCTGAAAGATGCCGACATGATCGCCATGGCCATTGACGCACGCGGCCTGCGGCGTCACTAATCGGGCTTTAACAGCAACCCGTGAAAGGAGAGGCGAATGTCGACGCGCGACCTGGTTCTCACTGCCCTGTTTACCGCCATCATCATCGTCCTCGGCATCATCCCGCCGATCACGCTCGCCATCGTGCCGGTGCCGATCACCGCGCAGTCCATGGGCGTCATGCTGGCGGGCTGCATCATTGGCGCCAAGCGCGGCGCGCTCGCCTATCTCCTCCTCATCCTCATGGTCGCCGTTGGCCTGCCGGTGCTTTCGGGCGGCCGCGGCGGGCTCGCCGTCCTCGCCGGCCCGACCGGCGGCTACATCGCGGGCTGGGTCGTCGGCACCTTCGTCACCGGCCTCGTCGCCGAACGGATCGTTCGCGAAACCCAGGGCGGCGCGCGCCAGATCGCCGGCTTCTTCCTCGCCTCGATCGTCGGCGGCATCGGCGTCGTCTACCTCATGGGCACGATCTGGCTCGCCATCAACACGGGCATGGGCTTCCTGGCCGCGCTCTCGGCCAATGCCGTCTTCGTTCCGGGCGACCTCATCAAGGCCGGCATCGCCGCCCTTGCCGCCCGCGCCGTGCTTGTCGGCTATCCCCTGCTGCCGCAGCGGAGCTGAACGGAACCAAAGGCGAAGAGGGAACGGGCGGGGAAAAGCCGGCAAGGTGCTGGACCCTGCCCCTTTCGCGCTCTAGCTTGGCGTCCATGACAACCATCCTCTACGAAAACCCCATCTTCCTCGAGCATCTCGTGCCCGAGGGCCACCCGGAGCGGCCGGACCGGCTGCGGGCGCTCAATCTGGCGCTGGAGCACGAGCGGTTTTCCGATCTCGTCCGGCTCAAGGCTCCGCAGGGCAACGAGGATCTCGTGCTGCTCGCCCATCCGGAAAAGCACCTGCGCGCCGTGATGTCGGTGATCCCCGAAGAGGGCATCAACAGTTTCGAGGCCGATACGCATGCGAGCCCCGCCAGCCTGCAGGCGGCGCTGACCGGCATCGGCGGCGCGGTGGCGGCGGTGGACGCGGTCTTCACCGGCAAGGCCGACAATGTCTTCGTCGCCTCCCGCCCGCCGGGGCACCATGCCGAGAAGACGAAGGCCATGGGCTTCTGCTTCTTTAACAATGCCGCCATCGCTGCGCGGCACGCCCAGCGCGTGCACGGGGCCGAGCGGGTGGCGATCGTCGATTGGGACGTGCACCACGGCAACGGCACGCAGGATATTTTCTACGACGACGCCTCCGTCCTCTTCTGCTCGACGCACCAGATGCCGCTCTATCCCGGCACCGGCGCGAAGGACGAGACGGGCGCGCACAACACGATCGTCAATGCGCCGCTTTCCCCCGATACGGGCAGCGAGCATTTTCGCGAGGCGTTCAAGTCGCGCGTGCTGCCGGCGCTCGAGCGCTTCCAGCCGGATCTCGTCATCATCTCGGCCGGGTTCGACGCCCATCACCGCGATCCGCTGGCGCAGATCAACCTCGTCGGCGACGATTTCGACTGGGCGACCGGCCGGTTGCTCGATGTCGCGGGCAAGCATGCCGGCAACCGCATCGTCAGCCTGCTCGAAGGCGGCTATGACCTCGTGGGGCTCGCCGAATCGGCGGGTCTGCATATCCAGCGCCTGATGAGGGGATGACCGACATGGCAAACGAGACACGCACGCAATCGCCGGCCGCCGGCCAGGCCGAACCGTCCGGCCCCGCCGCTGTTGCCTCGCTGTCCTTCGAGCGGGCCGTGGAGGAGCTGGAATCGATCGTGTCGGCGCTGGAGCGCGGCGATGTCGCCCTCGACCGCTCGATCGAGTTCTACGAGCGCGGGGAAGCGCTGAAGAAGCATTGCGAGGCCCTGCTCAACGCGGCCGAGAACCGCATCGAGAAGATCCGCCTCGACCGCGCCGGCAAGCCGCAGGGCGTGGAGCCGCTGGACGGCAACTGATCAGGCGGCCGCGCTTTTCGCAGGCGCGGATGTGTCCGATGCCGAAAGGGGTGCGGGCCGCAGATGCATGTCCATCATGGCGGCCAGCGTGCGGGCGTTTCTGGCGACGATCATGCTGAGATGGCTGCCCGACGCCGAGACCCACCGCGCCTTCGGCAAGTAGGCCTTCCAGATGCGCCTGGCGTTGCAATCGATCGGCGAGCCGGACGTCGAGGCAAAGAAGACGAGCGGTCCATCATAGACGCTCGGCCTGTAGAGGCCTTTCATCTGCAGCAATTGACGGGCGCAGGCGTCGTAAGCAGGGGTATAGCCGCCTGCCCATTGCGGCGCGTGGAGCGGGTAATCCGGGTGACGCGGATTGCGAAAGCGGAAGAACAGCTGATGGCCCCGGCGGGGCGGGCTGTGATGCGCGGCGGAGACGTCGAGACCCGGACGCAGGCCGCCGCCACCAGCATCGGCCTGACGCTCCGCCGACGGCTTGCCGCGGCGCATGGCGCGGCCCGCCAGTTTCCCGAGCACCGACTTCACCTGCCGCGTGATCGTCCTTCGCATCAGCCCGGCCCAGATCGGGAGCGGCCAGCTATGATCGTTCTGCGGCGGATCGAGCAGGAGCAGCGCCTCGATGAGGTCGCCCTGCGCCCTTGCCCGGCGGGCAAGCTCCAGCGCCAGAACGCCGCCGAAGGAGTAGCCCGCGAGGCGGTAAGGTCCCTGCGGCTGGACGGTCTTCATGGCGCAGTAGGCGCGTTCGACCTCGTCGGCGACAGCCGGCGGCGAGCCGGCCGGTCGGCCGAAATCCGTCAGCGTGATGCCGTAGATCGCGCCGTCGAAGGCCAAGGCATCGACAAGGTCCTGCGTCTCCAGGAAGCAGTTGACGCCACCGGCAAAGAGGAAGAGCGGGCGCGGGCGGTCGCCCTCGCGCAGAAGCAAGATCTTGTGGGCCGGCTGCAGGCCCCCCTGCCCGATCGCCTCGACGATCGCGCGTGGCGTGCGGTGGAGATAGAACACGTTGACGTCGAGCTCGACCCCGGTGCGCATCCAGAACTGCTTGATGAGCGCGAGCGCCTTGTTGGCGTTCAAGCCCTTGGCCACCAGATCGTCATCGGCGGCAATGGTGGTGCGCATCGATTGCTGGCACAGGCCTGTCAGTGTCGCGAGCATCCCGTTGATCCCATCTTCGGATGCCGGACGTCCGACCACCCGTTCGCGCCTGTCGCCGCGTCATGACCTGGATATAGACGCTTCAACTTACTAAAGCGTTGAATGATGCCGTGCGCGTTGCGTGCCCTTTCAACACCATACGCCCCGCGTGCCAGCCGGGATTATGCAACCTTTAGGCGATTTCGAATTTTCTCATGGTCTTGCCGGATGCATCTTTCCTTCGTGGCCGGCAGATCTATGTCACTGCGAAGAACATCCGTGGGAGAAGGGGTTTCCGATGACGGTGCAGGAGAAACAGGCGACGCAACCCGAACTGAAGCGCGTGATGGGGCCGGGGCTCCTGCTGCTCTTCATCATCGGCGACATCCTCGGCACCGGCATCTACGCGCTGACGGGACAGGTCGCAGCCAAGGTCGGCGGCATCGTCTGGCTGCCGTTCCTCATCGCCTTCGCGGTCGCGCTGCTCACCGCCTTCAGCTACCTCGAACTGGTGACGAAGTATCCAAAGGCCGCGGGTGCCGCGCTCTATACGCACAAGGCCTTCGGCGTGCATTTCCTCACCTTCATCGTCGCCTTTGCGGTGATGTCGTCGGGCATCACGTCGGCCTCCACGGCGGCACGGGCGTTTTCCGCCAATTTCACGGCGGCGCTCGGGCTCGATGTGGGCAATGCGATGGTGGTGACGATCGCGATCCTGTTTCTCGGCCTCGTCGCCGCCATCAACTTTCGCGGCGTCGGGGAGAGTGTGAAGCTGAATGTCGGGCTGACGATGATCGAGCTGACCGGCCTGCTCATCATCATCGGCATCGGCTTCTGGGCCATCTTTCACGGCCAGGGCGACGTGTCGCGCGTCACCACCTTCACGCCGGCCGGCGACAGCGGCGTGTTCTGGTCGGTCATCGCCGCCACCACGCTCGCCTTCTTCGCCATGGTGGGCTTCGAGGATTCCGTCAACATGGCCGAGGAGTGCAAGGATCCGAGCCGGATCTTTCCGAAGGTGCTTCTGACCGGCCTGCTCATCACCGGCGTCATCTACGTGCTCGTCTCCATCGCCGCCATCACGCTCGTGCCGGCCGGGGAGCTGAGCGAAGGCGAAACGCCGCTCTTGAAGGTCGTGCAGGCCGGCGCCCCCGGCTTTCCCATCAGCATCTTCGGCGTCATCACCATGCTCGCGGTCGCCAATTCCGCGCTGATCAACATGATGATGGCAAGCCGGCTGCTCTACGGCATGGCGCGGGAAGACGTCATTCCCGCCCTTCTCGGGCGCGTGCATGCCGGGCGGCAGACGCCCTATATCGCCATCGGCTTCACCACATTGCTGGCCGTCGGCCTGCTGATCTTTGCCGGCGGCGTTCCGCAACTCGGGGGCACGACGGCGCTGCTGCTGCTCTGCGTCTTCGCCATCGTCAACATCGCCGTGCTGGTGCTGCGCAAGGACACGGTCGAGCACAAGCACTTCCGCATCCCCACGGTCTTCCCGGTGCTCGGCGCGCTGACCTGCACGTTTCTGGCCGGCCCGTGGACCGGGCGCGATCCCGTGCAGTACCTCATCGCCGGCGTGCTTCTCGCCATCGGCGTGGTGCTCTGGCTCGCCACTGTCAGCATCATGCGCCGGACGAATGCCGCGCGCGCCTGATGCGCGCGGTCGGAACCGTGCGCGACCGAACTTTGTTGTAGGATGATGACGGGGGTTCCGGTATTCTGACCGGCGCCCCTCGACGCAGATTCGGGAGCGCACCGGCGTGACGATCGGATCGGTCCCATGGCCGGACACCGCTTTCTCCGAACAGGGCCTCATCATGCGGATGTTGCGGCGCCGGGCTTTTGCAATTCGGGCGAATTGCGATTAAGACGCCATTTTGCGAATGATTTCTATCGCGGCTCATCAACGACCGCGGGTATGAGGACAGCGTGACCCAACCGAACTCCCCGCCGTCGACGCCGCTTCTGGACAAGGTCAACCTGCCCCGGGACCTGAAAGCGATCGACGACAAGGACCTGCCGCAGCTTGCCGGAGAACTGCGCGCAGAGATGATCGACGCCGTGTCGCGCACCGGCGGGCACCTGGGCGCCGGCCTCGGCGTGGTCGAGCTGACCATCGCCATCCACAAGGTGTTCGACACGCCGCACGACCGGCTGATCTTCGACGTCGGCCACCAGTGCTATCCCCACAAGATCCTGACCGGCCGCCGCGACCGCATTCGCACCCTGCGCCAGGAAAACGGTCTCTCCGGCTTCACCCGCCGGGCGGAAAGCGAATACGATCCCTTCGGCGCCGCGCACTCCTCCACCTCGATCTCGGCCGGCCTCGGCATGGCCGTGGCGTCCGAGCTGCAGGGCGTGAAGCGCAACGTCATCTCGGTCATCGGCGACGGGGCGATGTCGGCCGGCATGGCCTACGAGGCGCTGAACAATGCCGGCGCGCTCGACGCCCGGCTGATCGTGATCCTCAACGACAACGACATGTCGATCGCGCCGCCGACCGGCGCCATGAGCGCCTATCTGGCGCGGCTTGCCTCCGGGCGGACCTATATGGGCTTTCGCGAGCTCGGCAAGAAGCTGACCGCCTATCTCGGCAAGTCGGTCGACCGCGCCATCACCCGCGCCGTGGAGCATGCGCGCGGCTATGTGACCGGCGGCACGCTGTTCGAGGAGATGGGGTTCTACCATATCGGGCCGATCGACGGGCATTCCTTCGAGCACCTGCTGCCGGTGCTGCGCAATGTGCGCGACAACGCGCATGGCCCCGTTCTGATTCACGTCGTGACGCAGAAGGGCAAGGGCTACGCGCCGGCCGAGGCTGCCGCCGACAAGTATCATGGCGTCAACACCTTCGACGTCATCACCGGGGCGCAGGCCAAGGCCAAGCCGAACGCGCCGTCCTACACCGCCGTTTTCGCCGAGACGCTGGTGCAGGAAGCCAACGCGGACGAGCGGATCGTTGCGGTGACCGCGGCCATGCCGTCCGGCACCGGGCTCGATACGTTCGCGCTGGCGCATCCGACGCGCATCTTCGACGTCGGCATCGCCGAGCAGCACGCCGTGACCTTCGCGGCGGGCCTTGCCTCGGAGGGGCTGAAGCCCTTCGCGGCGCTCTATTCCACCTTTCTGCAGCGCGGCTACGACCAGGTCGTCCACGACGTGGCGATCCAGGGCCTGCCCGTGCGCTTTCCCATCGACCGCGCCGGTTTTGTCGGTGCGGATGGCCCGACGCATGCGGGCTCGTTCGACACGACCTATCTTGCCGCCCTGCCCGGCTTCGTGGTGATGGCCGCGGCCGACGAGGCCGAGCTGAAGCATATGGTGCGGACGGCCGCTGCCTATGACGAGGGTCCGATTTCCTTCCGCTACCCGCGCGGCGAGGGTGTGGGCATCGACATGCCGGCCCGTGGCGAGATCCTTCAGATCGGCCGCGGCCGCATCGTCAAGGAAGGCACGAAGGTCGCCCTTCTCTCCTTCGGCACGCGGCTTGCCGATTGTCTGCTGGCGGCGGAAGACCTCGATGCGTCGGGGCTTTCCACGACGGTCGCCGATGCGCGCTTTGCCAAGCCCCTGGATCACGACCTCATCCGCCGCCTTGCGCGCGAACACGAGGTGCTGATCACCATCGAAGAAGGCTCGGTCGGCGGCTTCGGCAGCCATGTGCTGCAGTTCCTGGCGCTGGAGGGCCTGCTGGATTCGGGCCTGAAGGTGCGGCCGATGGTGCTGCCGGACATCTGGATGGAACAGAGCAAGCAGGAAGCCATGTATGCTCAGGCCGGCCTCGACCGCGCCGGCATCGTCTCCACCGTCTTCCGCGCGCTCGGGCAGAAGCGCCTCGGCCGCGACGCCGCGAGCTGATATCGGAGCCGCCTCTGACCGGAGGCGCGGCATCTAACAGGCCGGTTCCGACGCAAAAGGCTTGTCAGCCGGGCCCTGACACGCCATGACATGAGCCATGTCAAACGAACCGAAAACCACCGTCCGCCTCGACCAGCTCGTTCTCAACCTCGGGCTCGTCGCCAGCCGCTCGCGCGCACGCGATGCCGTGCAGCGCGGAACCGTGCGGGTCAACGGCCGCGTCGTCACCAAGCCGAGCTCCACCTTTCCCGAGGATGTGACGATCGAGATCGACGATCCGGTCCAGGCCTATGTCTCGCGCGCGGCGCTGAAGCTGAAGGCCGGGCTCGACCATTTCGCGCTGTCGCCCGAAGGGCTCGACTGTCTGGATATCGGCGCCTCCACCGGCGGCTTTACCGAAGTGCTGCTGCATGCGGGTGCCGCCCACGTCATTTCCGTCGATGTCGGCCACGGGCAGTTTCACCCCCGGCTGGACGCCGATCCGCGCGTCACCAATATCGAGGGCCTGAACGCGCGCGTGCTCGACGAAGAGCATCTGGAAGACCGCGAGATCGGCATGGTCGTCTCCGACGTTTCCTTCATCTCGCTGAAACTCGCTCTGCCCCCCGCGCTCGATCTTGCCGTGCCCGGTGCGCTCTGCATTCTCCTCGTGAAGCCGCAGTTCGAGGCCGGCCGCGATTTCGTCAGCAAGGCGGGACTGCTGAAAGACCCCTCGACAGCGCCCGAGGTGGCGGCGGAGCTGGAGCGCTGGCTGGTGGAAGAGATGGGCTGGGAAAGTCTCGGCCTCATCCCCTCGCCCATTGCCGGCGGCGACGGCAACGAGGAGTTTCTTCTGGCCGGCCGCAAGCCTCTGGACGCTGACGACGACGATCTCGATGCCGACACGGACGAGGACGCGGCATGAGCGCGGAAACCGCAACGATCGAACGGCTCGGCCTGCAGGGGGACGGTGTCGTCTCCTCCCCGTCCGGGCCCGTCTTCGTACCCTTCACGCTTCCCGGCGAGCGGGTGACGCTGGCCGTCAACAAGCAGCAGGGCATGGTGATGTCTCTGCTTGCGCCCTCCCCCGACCGCATCGCGCCGGCCTGTCGTCATTTCGGGCCGGAAGGCGAGAACGGCACCTGCGGCGGCTGCACGCTGCAACATGCCGGCGACGACCTCTACCATGCGTTCAAGCGGCAGATCGTGATCGACGCCCTGCGGTCGCGCGGCATCGAGACGGAGGTGGCGCCGCTCGTCATCGCCCGTCCCGGCGAGCGCCGGCGCACGGTCTTCACCGCGCGCCGCACCGAGAAGGAGCTGCTGCTTGGCTACAATCAGGCGGAAAGCCACCACATCGTCTCCATAACGGAATGTCCCATCGCGAGCCCCGGCATCGTGTCGCGGCTCGCAGCCATCCGCATCATCGCAGCGGCGCTCGCCGCCAATGCCGAGCCGTTCCGCATCACCGTGCTGGAAACGTCGACCGGGCTCGATCTGGCCGCCGAGGGCATCAAGGCCCTGTCGGACCGGCACCGCCAGCAGGCAATCGAAGCCGTGCTGAAGCTACGGGGCATCGCGCGACTGGCCGTCAACGGCGAGACGATCGTCGAGCCGCTGAAGCCTCTCATCGCCTTCGACGGAATCGCGGTCTCGCCGCCGCCCGGCGGCTTTGCGCAGGCAAGCGCCGTTGCGGAAACCGCGATGGCGGAGCTGGTCATGGCGCATCTCGGCAAGGCCAAGCGGGTTGCCGATCTTTTCGCGGGCACCGGCACCTTCGCGCTGCGCATGGCCCGCAAGGGTCGCGTGCATGCCGTGGAAAGCGAGGAGAAGGCGCTGAAAGCGCTCGATCTCGCCGCCCGCAACACGCAAGGTCTGAAACCCGTCAGCGTCGAAAAGCGCGATCTCTTCCGACGGCCGATGATGACCTCGGAGCTGAAGGTCTACGACGCCGTCGTCTTCGACCCGCCTCGCGCCGGCGCCGAGGCGCAGTGTCGCGAACTGGCCCGCTCGACGGTCAAAACCATCGTCGCCGTCTCCTGCAACCCGCAAACGCTTGCCCGCGATCTCTCGATCCTCATCGAGGGCGGCTATCGCGTCACCAAGGTCACGCCGGTGGACCAGTTCCTCTGGTCGTCCCACGTCGAGGCCGTGGCGACACTGACGCGCTGATCGTACATTATTTTTCTCTAATGTTCCGGAAAAGCCGTGCTACGCTTCGGCTGTTCGCAGCTGAAGCAGAAAGCGCTGCGCCAGCCAGCGCGTCGGGGATGATGAGCCTCCCCGACCTCGGCATGGGCTTTGCTGTCGAACAGGAGTGAAGCAAATGGGGTATCTACCCTTAAGCATCACGCTTGAGATAAGGAAAACCCGCACCGGCTGGCATGTCCAGGTGCGGGTAATATTCCTAGTCTGAGCGAAAGGCAGTCGGAGTTAGCGCTCCGGCTGCCACTCCGCTAATATACATCCTCATGCTTCCTGCTGCAAGACACCGCAGGCCCTTCCGGGCTCCGTCAGCGCTTGGAGAGGAAGGCCATGAAGGCGGCTTGGGCTTCGGCGCTTTTCAGGCGGGCGGCGAAGTGCTTGGCTTCGATATCGATGCGGGCCAGAATGTCCGTCGTGTCGCCGCGCAGGAGTTGCCGGGCGATGCGCAGGGCCTGGGGCGGCTTGGCGGCGAGCATGGCGGCCGCGGCCAGCGTTTCGTTCTCCAGCACGTCGGGCGCGACCGCTTTCCAGACGAGGCCGACAGCGACGGCGTCGTCGGCAGCGATCGGCAAACCCGCGGCGAGCAGTGCGAAGGCGCGCTGACGGCCGATGATGCGGGGAACGATGAGGCTGGAGGCGGCCTCCGGCACCAGTGCGAGATCCACGAACGGGGTTCGCAACTGGGTGCGGGTGGAGATGACCGTGAGGTCGCAATGCAGGTTCAGTGTCGTGCCGATGCCGATCGCCAGGCCATCGACGCCGGAGACCAGCGGCTTGGTGGCGGTCGCCAGCGCACGAAGAAAGCCGAGGACTTCGGTTCCCAGCGTCTCGCTGATCGCCATCTGGGCGAAGTCGGCCATGTCGTTGCCGGCGGAAAAGCAGCCGGGCGTGCCGAGAAAGACGATGACGCGGACGTCGTCGTCCGCCTCGGCCGCTGCGAGCGCCTCCGTCATCGCCACATACATGGCGCGGGTGATGGCGTTCTTCTTTTCCGGGCGATTCAGCCGGATGACGCGGATGGCAGCGTCCGGCTTTTCGATGAGGATCGTCTCGTCGGTCATATCGGGATCTCAGTTCAGCGCGATGCGCGCAGCCTCGAGGCTGTCGGCGCCATGAAGGATGGCGTCGGCAAGCGCGGCCGTTTCGCCGAGCAGGTTTTCGGAAAAGAAGCGGGCAAGCGCGATGCGCTGCGGCTGGCGGCCATCGTCCACCGCGACCGCCGCCCCCTTGGCCAGCAGCACGCCTGAGAGGACGAGGCCGAAGAGGCGCTGATAGGCGGTGGCCCCGGCCAGCGCTTGCGCCAGATGTCCGCCCGCCAGTTCGGACTGGAGCCACCGCGTCGTCGTTTCCAGTTCACCGATCGCCTTGTCGAGACGTGCGGCGGTTTCGCCCCACGCGCCCTTGTCGCCATCGGCTGCGGGAACGGCCTTCGCGATGGTGGAGAGTTCCGCGATGAGGCCGCGCACATGGGCACCGTCGCCAAGCGGCAGCTTGCGGGTGACGAGGTCGATGGCCTGGATACCGTTCGTGCCTTCGTAGATCGGCGCGATGCGCGCATCCCGCAGCAGGCGGGCGGCACCCGTTTCCTCCACGAAGCCCATGCCGCCATGAACCTGGATGCCGAGCGAGGCAACCTCGACCCCGACATCCGTCGGAAAGGATTTCGCGATCGGGGTCAGCAGCGCCGCGCGATCCTGCCAATGACGCCTCTCGTCGCCTTCGGCCTCATGGGCGCGATCGACCGCCTCCGCACAGAGATAGGTGATGGCGCGCGACCCCTGCGTCAGCGCCTTCATGGTCAGAAGCGTGCGGGCGATATCGGGATGGTCGATGATGGGGCTGGCGGCCGTGGCGCCCGGCGCCTTGCCCTGGCGACGCTCCCGCGCATAGGCGAGCGCCCCCTGCGTGGCGGCTTCCGCCATGGCGACGCCCTGGGCGCCGACGGCAAGGCGGGCGTTGTTCATCATCGTGAACATGCAGGCGAGCCCGCGATTTTCCTCGCCGATCAGGTAACCCACGGCACCGGCCTCCGCGCCGAAACGGCCGTCGCCATAGATCATGGTGCAGGTGGGCGAGGCATGAATGCCGAGCTTCTCCTCGATCGAGTGACAGAAGAGATCGTTGCGGGCACCCAGCGTCTCGTCCTCGTTGACGATGAATTTGGGCACGAGGAACAAAGAGATGCCGCGCGTGCCCTCGGGCGCATCGGCCAGGCGGGCGAGAACGAGGTGGACGATATTGTCCGTGAAGTCGTGTTCGCCCCAGGTGATGTAGATCTTCTGCCCGAAAATCCGGTAGGTGCCGTCGTCGCGGCGTTCCGCACGGGTACGCAGCGTGCCGAGGTCGGAGCCGGCATGGGGTTCGGTCAGGTTCATCGTGCCGGTCCATTCGCCGGAGACCATCTTCGGCAGGAAGCGGGCCTTCAGGGCATCGGAACCATGCGCGGCGAGCGCTTCGGCGGCACCGGCCGTCAGCATGGGCGCGAGCGCGAACGCCATCGAACCGCCGTTCCAGATTTCCATGGCGGCGATCTGCAGACGGTGCGGCAGGCCCTGCCCGCCCGCCTCCATCGGTGCGGCAAGCCCGTTCCAGCCGGCGGCGGCCCAGGCGCGATAGATCTCCGGCCAGCCGGACGGCGAGCGGACCTCGCCATTGGCGAGCCTGGAGCCCTCCTTGTCCCCGCGCGCCGCGGCCGGCGCGATGGTCGCGTCGCAGAAGCGACCCGCCTCCCACACGACGGCCTCCACGATATCTGCATCGATGGACGCGTCGCCATCAAGGCCGGCGATATGCTTGAGCGTGAACAGAATGTCGTCCACAGGCGATGTGTACATGCGATTCTCCTGCCTTTGCCGGCGCCCACCCGTCTTCTCCTGCGCCGCCGGCCAAATTATTGATTTTTACGTAAACGTCAACCGGGCTGCGCCATCGTCGTGGATGTTTTCGATCGATCGGCGCGTTTGCCCGGCGTCATTTGCCTTGCAACGAAACTGTCATAGAACAGGGATACAGCACCCTTCCGACCGCCGGATATTCCGTCATGAACCTCGTTTCGCCCGACATTCCCGGCCTCGTCTGGGCCTATCGCTTCCGCCCCGGACAGGGCCGCGGCGAGCGCATCTCCGCGGATGCGCCGCTGGAGACGCTGACGGCGGACGACGGCTGGTTGTGGCTGCATCTGGCGCTGAGCGACGCGCGCACGCCGGCGCTGATCCAGAAGATCTGCGATCTGCCGGCCGACGCGCTGGCCACCCTGTCGAGCCACGACACGCAAGCCGCGATCACGACCGACGAAGCCATGGTGCACGGCACGCTGGTCGATTTCGAGCGGACCTTCGACCAGATGACGAAGACCATCGGCTGGCTGCATTTCGCGGTGACGGACAAGGTGATCGTGACGACGCGGCTGCATCCGCTGCGCAGCATCGACCGGGTCAAGGCGGCGATCGAGAAGAACCCGCGCTGTCTGCGGCCGATCGACCTGTTCGAGATGATGGTGATCGAGTTCCAGCGCACCCTGATCGGGCTCGTGCTGGAACTGACGGAGGAACTCAACGTCATCGAGGACGAGGTCTATGGCGAGGCGGGCCACAACGACCAGCCGCGGCTGGCACCGCTGCGCCGCACCGCCGTTCGGCTGCATCGGCACCTGCGCACGCTGCTGGCCCTTCTCAGACGCGCCGCAGCCTCCGACGAGGACGAGGTGCCCACCGGCTTCATCGACGTCGCCGAACGCCTGACCGACCGGCTGGAAACGGTGGACCGCGATGTCTTCGCCCTGCAGGAACGCGCACGGCTGCTGCATGAGGAGATCGACAGCAAGCTCTCCTCGGAGACCAACCGCCACCTCTACATCCTCTCGCTGATGACGGCCTTCCTGCTGCCGCCCACGCTCGTCACCGGCTTCTTCGGCATGAACACCAGCGACCTGCCGCTCGCCGGCGGTATCCACGGCACCCTCATCGCCGGCGTCTTCATCGTCATGTCCATGGCGTTTGCCTGGACGATTCTGAAACGCATCGGAATTCTCTGACGACGGGAGCAGAACGCAAAAAAGGCACCGGGAAACCCGATGCCTTTTCTATCATCTCGCGACAGGCTCCGCCGATCAGTACGGCGAATTGCACTGGCGGCGAGGGCCGTTGTTGGGCTGGTAGGTGTTGTCGTAGGCGCGGTAGGAGCGGTAGCGATCCTGGCACCAGGCGACGTGGCTTCCGCCGACACGGGCCGGGCGGTCGTTGTTGATGGCGCCGCCGATAATGGCACCGGTCGCAAACGCTGCGAGCGGGAACCAGACCCCGTTGTGTTCGCGGTAACCGCGGCGGCGTTCGCGATAGCCGCGATGACCGTTGTAGTAATAGGCATCGCCGCGACGATGCATGCCACGACGGCGCCAGTCGTCGCGGTCGCGATCCCGGTACTGCACGGGCTCGGCTGCATTGGCGGTCTGCACCGGCTTCTGGACCGGGATCGGCACCATGGCCTGGACGGGCACGAAGGACGTGACGAAGAGAGCTGCCGACAGGCCGGCGGCCGAAAGGAGCTTGGCGTTGAAGAGACCCATTGTTTCCTCCTTGGATTTTTATCGAACGACGGCGGGGGCACGGCGTTTCCTGGCTTGACAACGGGCGGAATCGTCATTGGTTCCCTCTGTGACGGACACATGACAAGCGCAGACGGCAGACATTAACGGCGCGTTAACCATGTGAGCGCAGCATCGTGTGCATGCGAAACATCGCCCGAACCATTGCCGGCGCGTTCCATCACACCCCTCTTGGGCGCGGCCGGGCCGTGGCGTTGGGCCTTCTGATGGCGCTGAGTGCCATGCTCGCGCCGCAACGCGGCCTTGCCGTCGATCTGGAGCCTTGGAAGAAACCGGAACCGGCGCTGGTGATCGATGCCTACGAGCTGAACGTCGTCGACTGGCAGGAGATGCTGAAGGACAAGCGGATCGCGGGTTTCGTCTCGAAAGCCTCCGATGGCCTGCCGGAGAGCTTTTCCTGCACCGGGGAGCACAAGGGCGATACCTTCGCGCACTGCAAGACGATGTGGCGCAAATATGCGGTCAGCCGCGAGCTTTACCAGACCCGTCGTCTGGTGGCGCGGGCTAGCGGATTGCTCTGGGGTGCCTATCATCTGGCGCGGCCCGGCAACCCGATCGAGCAGGCGAACCACTTCCTCGACTACGCCGAACCCGCCGCCGACGAGCTGATGGTGCTCGACATCGAGGGCATCGACCCCGACAATTTCATGTCGCTCGAAGATGGAGAAATCTTCGCGCAGCACATCAAGACGCGCACGGGCCGGTATCCGATGCTTTATACCAACCACTCGACCGCCCGCCACATCGCCGACCATCGCGCGCTCTACCCGATCCTCTCGCGCCTGCCGCTCTGGTATGCCCGCTACAAGCCGGGCATCCGCAACGTCTTCCCCATGGGCAACTGGGACAGCTACGCGCTCTGGCAGTTCTCCTCCGGCGCCAACTGCAACAAGCGTCGCTGTCCCTACCGCATCAGTGGAACCCTGCCCGATATCGACGTCAACGTGGCACCGATGGATGCCGCGCGGCTGAAGGCGGAATGGGCCAAGGGCGATCTGCTGCCGGCAAAGCCGCTGCCTCCGGAGCCGGCTCCGACGATCCCGGCCCTCGATCCGCCCGTCCTCATGCTCGTCTCGGCCAGCGGCACACGCCCGGCCTGCATCGGCGCGCAGGCGATCGGCGTGGACGTAATGACGACCTCCTCCATCGGCGCACGGATCGCCTCGCGGTAGCGGTCGATCATCCCAGGCTTCTCGGAAGCGCGACGCCGTCTTCGACCCGACGGACGTCAGGTCACGGGGTCTTTGCGACGGACAGCTGCCCGTTCACGCCTCGATCTGCACATCCGTCAGCGGGCGCGAGCAGCAGGCGAGGATGTAGCCTTCCTCGACTTCCTCGTCGAGGATGCCGCCATTGTGGTTCATGTCGACCTCGCCCGAGATCTTCATGACGCGGCAGGTGCCGCAGAGGCCGCTTTCGCAGGCCGCACCGATGCGCACGCCGGCGGCGCGGGCGGTCTGGAGCACCGTCTGGCCGGGGATGCACTTGGCCTCCTTGCCGGCCATGGTGAAGGTAACGGTGGGGGCGACGATCGGCTGGTCGCCATCGACCTCGCCAGCACCGGCGCGGACGGCAAGTTCGTCGACATTGGGGGCGGCGGCCGGCTGGAAGCTTTCCTCGTGGTAGCGCGCCATGTCGAAGCCGGATGCCTGCAGCATCTCGCGCACGCCGCGCATGAAGGGCTCGGGACCGCAGCAGAACACCGTGCGGGTCATGAAATCGGGCGACAGCAGCGCCACCTTGGCGGCATCGATACGGCCGCGCAGGCCGTGCCAGCCATGCCGGGGCTCGTGGCCTTCCACGACGAAGCCGAGCGACAGGTTCGGCATGCCGGGGCTGAGCGTTTCCAGTTCGGACCGGAAGAGCAGATCGTCCGGACGGCGCGCACAGGAGATAAAGGCGATATCGGTCTGCGGCGCGCAATCGGAAAACCAGCGCGTCATCGACATCATCGGCGTGATACCGGAGCCGGCGGAGACGAACAGGTATTTTTCGCCGGGATAGCGCACGAAGGAGAAGTCGCCGAGCGGGCCGAAGGCCTTCAGCGTCATGCCCGGGCGCAGGTTCTGAAACATCCAGCGCGTGCCGACAGAGGTCGCCTGCGCCTTCACCGTGACGGCGATGGAGAAGGGACGCGAAGGCGTCGAGGAGAGCGTATAGGTCCGCATCACCGGATCGTCGGCCGTCACCGGAATTTCCAGCGTGACGAACTGGCCCGGCAGGTAGCGGAACCAGCCGTCGCGATCCGACTTGAACACGAAGGTCATGACGTCGGGCGCCTCGATCGTCGCCGCGATGCATTCGAGCAGGTGCTGGCGATCGTTCCAGGGCTGCAGCTCATCGAAGTGACGAAACGGCGATGCGATGCCGATGCTCTGGCTCATGTCAGGCCACGCGGACGAGCGGCGCGCGGACGCCGGTCAGGCGCTCCTGCATGAAATTCGTGTACCACTCCACGAACTGCATGACGCCGCCTTCGTGCTCGGGCGAGTACGGGCCGGGCTCGTAGGCCGGCGAGCGGATGCCGAAGGCGTTTTCCTCGACGATCTGGCGGTCCTGGTCGTTGGTCTCCGTCCAGACGTGCGTCAGTTCCTCGATATTGTAATCGACGCCCTCCACGGCATCCTTGTGGACCAGCCACTTGGTGGTGACCTGCGTCAGTTCCGGCCCGAGCGGCAGCACGCGGAAGGTGATGGCATGGTCGGCCAGCACGTGGTTCCAGGTGCTCGGGTAGTGGAACATCAGCAGCGTGCCGATGTGGCTCTGGGGTACGGCGTCCGACAGGCGGCGCTTGACGGCGCGGGCGCCGGACATGGTGTAGCTCTCGGCATCCTGGATCAGCGGCATGCGCGCCACGCGGAACTGGCCCGTCGGATCGATGCGGAACTCGCTCGGCAGGCCGGAGGCTTCGCAGCGGCTCCAGTGCTCGGAGATGACGGGATCGTCCTTGGCGCCCTGCACGCCGGTGGCCGAAGGGGCCTCGGGATAGGTGCGGCAGAGTTCCGGGTGGTTGCTGGCGCAGTGGTAGCACTCGCGGTTGTTTTCCCAGACGAGCTTCCAGTTGCCCTTCTCCACGATGGTGCTCTCGAAGGCCACCTTCGTGTCCTTGAGATTGTGCGGCGCGAGGTAGGACGTGACCATGTCGCGCACGGGCGCGAAATCGAGCGGCTCGGCGGCGAGGCTGATGAAGATGTAGCCGGCAATCGTCTCGCAGGCGACGGGCTTCAGGCCATGGGCGGACTTGTCGAAGTCCTCGCCCATCTGGCGGGCAAACATCAGCTTGCCATCCAGCTCGTAGGTCCAGTTGTGATAGGGACAGACGAGCTTGGCGGACGCGCCCTTGGCCTGGGTGCAGACGCGCGAGCCGCGGTGGCGGCAGGCATTGTGCAGGGCATGGATGGCGCCCTGACGGTCGCGGGTGATGACGACCGGATAGTCGCCGATCTGGACCGTGAAATAATTGCCGGCCTTGGGAATCTCGCAGTCATGGCCGATGAAGAGCCAGTCCTTGTACCAGATCTCCTGAAGGTCGAGCTTGTAGAGATCGGGATCTGTGTAGAATGCCTGCTCGAGGCTGTGGGTCTCGCGCCGGTTCCGGAGCGTGCGGAGCACTTCGCTGCGAAAATCCATGTTCCCGTTCCTTTATACCACGGACCCTTCCGAGGGGTCGCCATCCCGAAACCCCGTCGAGGGGCCATAGACAGGGCCGGTATGGCCGGGAAAGCCGTTTTCGCTCGCACCCGGCAACCGCCGCACCAAGACATTCACATCAAAGACCGTACCATCGACGCAAGACAGGTGTCCGGGCTCAGGGGCATCCCGCCAGGCCGACCTCGGGGTTGCTCAACCCCTTGAGAAGGCTCTGCCGGCGTCATGCTCCACCACCGTTGCGGGCGCAGCGCCGGGTTTCGACCGGCTTCCCAATTTGTCCGGATCCCTTGGAAACCGGCGCCTTGAGCCTCTCTATCTAACGCCGCGCCGGCCGATTTCAGAGGCCAAGAAGCGACACGCGATTTGAGAAAGACGACACGCGCGATCGCCGGGCATTTTTCAGGCTGCGTGTGCCGATCCTTCAAGAGAAACAACAGGATGCGCGAAATTTGGGCAGATGTCGCTTTTCCGGTCGGGCTTGCGCATCGCAACGGCGTGCGCATTTGCGACATCGCGGACCGCGCCCCGCCCCCATGCCGACGACAAATGGCCTGATGACGCAAGCCTCGCGCCATGGCGGGCCCGTAAAACTGACGAAAAGGAAGATCATCCATGCTGGACCAGACCATGGCCAACCTGCGCTACTACGATGATGCCAAGGCTCCCAAGGAACAACGCGGGGGCGTGTACACGGATTACCTGCGCACGGGCCGGATCAACCGCTCGACCTCCGACGCGCGCGCCGCGCGGCACTACCTGACGCATAAGGAAGTGGCCGAGCGGACCGGGCGCAAGCTGGAAGCCGCCGGCACGCTCGCCTACGACCGCATCAACGGCTTCCACGCGTCGATCCGCTTTCCCAAGATGATCTTCCACCGCACGCTCGATGGCAGCCCGCATCTCGGCTACTGCCACGTGACGGCGGCGCGGACCAAGTTCGCGGACTACGACGATGTCCGCTGGTCGTTCTACATGGCCAATTTCTTCTGCGAGATCGGCAAGGACGAACATTTCTTCGACGATGTCCGGCGCGGATATTCGCGCATGTATTTCGCCGTCGCGATGGACCTCGACCGCGAGCAGGGCAAGCTCGTGATCAACCGCACCGTCCGCGACGGCGGCCTCCTCTTCCGCACGCAGGACCCGAAGACGGCGCTGAAGAACGTGCTGATGCTGGGCGCCCGCAACGACGCGCTGCGCACGATCATCCGCGCGCTCTGAGCCGGCGCCTCTCCCTGGACGCGAAAGCGGGAACGACCCAGGGCGGAGACGCCGTCGCCGTTCGACACGGGCTGTTGCGTACCGTTTCCCGATAGGTCCCTGCACTTCGCGTCTTTGCTTTTTCGCACGTCGGCCCGCAAAACCGCTGCACATTCCTGCGCGATCCTTTAAGACTGCCGCTTCACCGGACGGAAGCGCGATAACGGCATGGCAGAGATCATCGACACGACCTTGGACCGCGCGGGCGCGCTGGCGCGTGCCGTGGACGTGCTTGGCCGCGGCCGGCCGATCGCCTTGCCGACGGAGACCGTCTACGGGCTTGCGGCCGATGCGACGCGGGCCGATGCGATCGCCTCGATCTACGAGGTGAAGGGCCGGCCGCGCTTCAATCCGCTGATCTCGCATGTGTCCGACATGGAGATGGCCGCGCGCCATGGCCTGTTCGATCCGATCTCGCGGCGTCTCGCCGAGGCCTTCTGGCCGGGGCCGCTGACGCTGGTGGTCGCGCGGGCGCCCGACAGCGCCGTGCACGCGCTGGCCACGGCCGGGCTCGAGACGCTCGGCCTGCGGATGCCGGCCGGTTTCGCGCGCGAGGTCATTTCCGCCTTCGGCAAGCCGCTGGCGGCCCCCAGCGCCAACACGTCGGGGCGGATCAGCCCGACGACGGCCGCGCATGTGGCCGACGATCTCGGATCGGCCATCGACCTCATTCTCGACGCGGGACCGGCCGGCATCGGGCTCGAATCGACCATCGTGAAGGTGGAGAACGGCCAGCTTCGCCTGCTGCGGCCCGGCGGACTGGAGGCGGCCGACATCGAGGCCATCGTCGGGCAGCGGCTTTTGCGGCAGGATTCAGCGGGTGCCACTTTGGAGGCGCCGGGCATGCTCGCCTCGCATTACGCGCCGGGTGCCGCCGTGCGGCTGGATGCGACCGAGGTGCGGCCGGGCGAGGCGCTGATCCGCTTCGGCGGCGCGGCCCTTCCCGGCGAGGAAAAGGCCGCGATCGTGCTCGATCTCAGCCCGACCGGCAATCTGCAGGAAGCCGCCACCAACCTCTTTTCCTATATGAAGCAGGCCGACGCCACGGGCGCCCGGACGATCGCCTTTTCCGCCATTCCGGACGAGGGTCTCGGCGAGGCCATCCGCGACCGGCTGGAGCGGGCGGCCGCCCCCCGCTGATCCTGCCATCTTGAGAGCACCGTCATGACCAACACCGTCCCCTCGCCCGCCCTCGTCCAGCGCTTCGTCGATCTCGTCGGCGGACATGCCGAGGTGGGAGCCGAGGTGGAGGATCGCTATCTGGTGGAGACGCGCGGGCTCTATCGCGGCACGACGCCCGCGGTGCTGAAGCCGGCAGATGTCGAGGAGGTCGCGGCGATCCTGAAGCTTGCGAGCGAGACCGGCGTCGCCATCGTGCCGCAGGCGGGCAATACCGGCCATGTGGCGGGCCAGATCCCCCGCACGGGGGCTGCCGACATTCTCCTGTCGCTGGAGCGGATGAACCGCATCCGCGACGTCGATCCGGTCGGCAACGTCATCGTGGCGGATGCCGGCTGCATTCTTGCCGATATCCAGGCGGCGGCCGACCGGGTGGACCGGCTGTTTCCGTTGTCGCTCGGCTCGGAGGGGTCGTGCCGGATCGGCGGCAATCTCTCGACCAATGCCGGGGGCACGGCGGTTCTGGCCTATGGCAATATGCGCCAGCTGTGCCTCGGCCTCGAAGTGGTGCTGCCGACCGGGGAGATCTGGGACGGGCTGCGCCGCCTGAAGAAGGACAATACGGGCTACGATCTGCGCGATCTCTTCATCGGCGCGGAAGGCACGCTCGGCGTCATCACCAGTGCGGTGCTGCGTCTGTTTCCAAAGCCGCTCGGCCATGAGGTCGCCCTTGCCGGCCTGCGCACCGTCGAGGATGCGCTGGCGCTGTTCGAGCGGGCCTCCACGCTGTGCGGGCAGACCTTGACCGGGTTCGAGCTGATGCCGCGCATCGGCATCGACTTCTCGGTGCGCAACATTTCCGGCGTCACCGACCCGATGACGACGGTGCATCCCTGGTACGTGCTGATTGACATTTCCAGCGCCGACAGTGCGGAGAGTGCCGGCCGCACGATGGAGGCGCTGCTCTCCGGCGCGATCGAGAACCGGCTCGTGGACGATGCGATCGTCGCCTCCAGCGAGGCGCAGCGAAAGGCGCTCTGGCACATGCGGGAAAGCCTGTCGCTGGCGCAGCGGCCGGAGGGCGGGTCGATCAAGCACGACGTGTCGGTGCCCATCGCCAGCATTCCCGCCTTCATGGCGCAGGCGGATGCAGCCGTGATGGCGGCGATACCCGGCGCGCGGATCTGCTCCTTCGGCCATATGGGCGACGGCAACATCCACTACAACATCTCCCAGCCGGTCGGCGCCGACAAGCAGGCGTTTCTGGAGCGCTGGCGGGAGATAAACGCGATCGTGCACGGCATCGTGCTGGCGCATGGCGGCTCGATCTCCGCCGAACACGGCATCGGCCAGCTGAAGCGCGACGAACTGGCCGAGGTGCGCCACGGCATCGAGATCGACCTGATGCAGCGCATCAAGCATGCGTTCGACCCGGCCGGGATCATGAACCCGGACAAGGTGCTGCAGATCAAGACCTAAGGCTGCGCGCAGGCGCCGCCGCCCTTAGCCGCCCCGACGCAGCTGCGCAATTGCCAGCAGCGAATCGCCACTGATGCCGGCGCTGCTGCCGGAGGAGGACAGGACCGACAGGGCCGGCGACGTCACGGTGTTGTTCTCCACGTCATAAAGCGCGGTGAACCGCTTCATCAGCTTTTCAAGCTTTTCCGGATCGCGCAGATCCTTCACGTCCAGAACTCGCTTGATATATTCCGACTGAACGTCGACGTCGGCGCTGCTCATCTCTTCGGGGATGCTGAAGGCCGTCCGCACCACCTGCATCAGGGCATTGTCGGCGAGAATGTCGAAGGCCGAACCGATTTCCGGTGCCATGCGGCGGAAGTAGAGTGCCAGGCGGACGCCGGCATTGTCCTCGCCCGTCTGCTCTTCGAGCGTCTGGTTGTAATAGAGGTCCTGCGTTTCCAGAAGGCCGCGGCGGGTCTGGATCTGGTTTTCCTGCGGACGCACCGTCTTGCCGGTCGCATCGAAGTTGAAGGAGGCGACCAGTTCGCGGTAGCGCGGGTCGGCCTGCGTGTTGACGACGCTCTTGGGGTCGGAGAGGTCGGAGGTGAAGATCTTCTTCAGCTCGTCCTTCTTCACCGTCTTCGGATCGATGCCGGTCGCCACCAGCATGAAGTTCGTCATGCGCGTATCCTTCAGGAGATCGTCGAGCGTCTCGACCTTCTCCATCTGCGCCGCATAATACTTGGCCTCGGCGGTCGCGTCGGTCTTGTCCTTCTCCGTGCCGAACTGGCTCTTGGCCAGCACATAGGCCTTGGAGATCTGCAGGATTTCGGACTGCGACTGGGCGAGCTTCGGCGCGCCGATCTTGCCGTCGGCCTTGAAGTTGAAGGCGTTGGTGAGCTTGACGTAGCGGTCGTCCTTCAGCGTGTTCACGTAGCTCTTCGGGTCGTTCACGTCGCTGGTCAGGATCATGCGCAGCTCGCGCACGCTCTTGCCTTCGTTTTCCAGGCCGAAGGCCGAAAGCGCGACCTGCAGGCCCTTGGGGTTGTTCACCAGGGCATCGACGGTGGTCGCCGAGCCGATCACCGCCTTGTAGGCGGAGATCAGGCTTGCGTCGGACGCATCCGCCGCATCGTTATAGCGGTTCATGTAGTTTGCCGAGGCCGAACGCGTCTGGTCTGCCGTCTGGGGCACCTCGCCGGCCGCCAGCGTTCCGTCCGGCTTGAAGTTGAAGCCGGCGGCCAGCGCCTTGTAGGCGGCGTTGTTCTCCGCACCGGTGGTGTTGGCGTAGCTCGTGGGATCGTTGAGGTCGCTGGTGATGATGGCGTTGAGCACGCCGGAACCCGTTCCGCGCGGAATGCCGTAGGCCGTGATGATGAAGGAACGCATGCGGCTGTCGGCGAGAAGGTCGGTCGCAGTGGTGAAATCGTTGACGTGCGCCTCGAAGTAATCCTTGTTGATCAGCGCGCCCGTACCGGTCAGCCGCGGTGCGGAGGCGAAGTAGAGTTCCCGCATCGAGGCCTTGTCGGAGTCTCCGATGAGCGGGCCCGTGGCGGGCGCGGTGCCGTCGGCGTTGAACTTGAAGGCCGTCGCCATGGCCTTCAGATTGGTGGCGAGGGTGCCGGCATAGTCGAGCTGCGCATATTCCGACTGCAGGGCCGAAACGGCCGCGGCAGTTTGGGATTCCGGCGGAAGCTGGGCGTCCAGCGCGTTGAAGATCGCCTCCTGCTCGGAGACTTGCGCCTGAATGGCCGCCTGGTCGGCGCCGGGCTGGAACAGGCTGTTCGTCAGCGCTTTGATCTGCGCGGAGGCGCGGGAGCGTTCGTCGAACTTGGAGATCGTCGCCTGGATTTCCGCACCGCGACCGGACAGGGCATCGGCGGCGGACTGCTGCAGGGTGTTGACGTAGCTTGCGGGGTCGCTGATGTCGCTCGTCAGGGCCTGGCGCACCTGCGTGAAATCGAAATTGTCGGGCTTCAGCCCGAACAGCGGAAAGGCATAGTCGCGCAAACGCTCGTTCTGCAGGAACTGATCGACGGTCTTAATATTGCCCCCCGCCGTCATTGCGTTAAAATAGTTCACCTCGGTGTTCATGACGCTGTCGGCATTGGCGATATTGGCATTGTAAAGACCGATCAGCGCATCTTCCTGCGCGCCGGTCTGTGCCACCGTGGTCGATTTGTCGAAGCTGAAGGCCATCGCGAAATTGCGATAGCGATCGTCGCTCAGCTTGTTGGCATAGCTGGCATCGTCGTTGAGGTCGCTTTCCAGCACCTTGCGCATGAACGCCTTGGCGTAGGTCATGTCCTCCAGACCGTGGGCCTTCATGGCGTAGGAATAGAGCCGATAGTCGTCGAGGAAGGCATCGACGGTCGTGACCTTGCCGATGTTGTCCTTGTAATACTGGGTATCGCGCTCGACCATCTTCTGCTGGGAGACGCGATTGATGCTCTCCTTCATGTCCCGAACGACGAGATTATAGTCGAGATAGGTCGATGCCATTTGCCGCCCCGTTGCCTTGACGTCCGCCGCGCTCGGCGCGCGCCGAAGGGCACGCGCCGGCACGTTGCGGCCATGTCGCCTCACCATGACGGGTGCTGCTTGCGCGAGGCTTTTTGCGGAAAATACGAGACCGTGCATTGACGTCTTTTAAACCGTAAAGCGTCGAGTTTTGCTAACCATCGGGGAATGCAAAGTTTTTTAACCGCGAATTTTAAGCGGTCTCAAACAGCCGCCGCCTATGTTGACCTCCATAGAAGACGAAAACGTCTCGATGAGAAAAGACCGGAAACCGGCTCTCAAGGGTAAAACAAGGGCGAAATGACATGCTGAAAACCGTTTCTCAACCTGCCTGGGTCGACACCGAACTGCGGCTCGATCCGAAGCGTTTCCCGCAACATGCCAGCTTTGCGCTGCCGGGCGCCCGGAGCAATGTGACGATCAGCCTCGATGAACGCGGCGCGGTGATGCGCAAGGTTCTGCCGTCAAGCGGCCTGCCGCTGTCCATCGCGCTGCCGGCGCGGGCCTTCAAGGGCGTTGCCGCCCGGGCCATCGACCATGGCGACGGCGAGGTGACGGTGACGCTCGAACTGCATCACGACGATCCGGACCTGTGCGTGCCCCTCCTCGTCGCACACGACCTCTCCGACATCGCCGCCGACTGGCGCGCCTGGTCGGAAGCCTATCGCATTCCCATGCTGATGGTGGAAGCCGACGGCATTGCCCGGCCGCTCGACAACCATCTCGGCGAGGTGAAGACCCATCCGATCGTGCCGCGGCGCCGCCATTCGCTTCACACCAAGCGCCGCCCGCGCTTTCTGATGCGCCGGACCACCGGCAGCCTCGGCGTGGCGATGAAGATCGACGGCTCCGAGATCATCGCGCGTCGCTGATCTCTTCGACCTCCTCCTCCAGTGCAGAAAGTCGGCCGTCCCTGCGGCCGGCTTTTTGTTTGTGGAGGAGCTTGTTTCGTGGGGTTTGCAGAGGAACAATCATGGCGCCGTTCCTGTTAATTTGGTGAAACCATCAAGGAGAATGCCATGACAGCGGACAAGCCGACGACGACAGACGATGCCGCCTCGACAGCCCCAAAGACGGAAGCCGAGCGCGAACGGTTGCTGAAAGACGCGGACCAGAACAAGGTCGATAGCGACGACGGTGAGGACGAGGTCGTGCCCGACCCCGCCAACGACTGGCCGGCCGCCTGAATCGGTAAGTTTTTTTTGCGGGTGCGGGTCCGGCGGTGGTTTGGGCTAGAAAAAAGGCCCAATCTGCCCTCTTAAAAGAGCAAACCCGTACCGCTTCTTCGAAAAAAGCCTCCTAAATCAGCCGGACGAGAAACGCTGCCGCCAGGCCGGCGAAGACGATCAACCCGACCATGCCGTTGAAGCGGAAGAGGGTCAGGCATTGTCCGGCGTCGTGGATGTCGAGCACGAGAATTTGGTAGAAGAGCATGATGGCGGCGGCGGCGAGCGCGAGATAGGCGAGCGCGCCGGCGCCGGCCAGCGCGAAGGCGATGACGAGCAGAACGACGGTGAGACCGTAGAGCGCGATCAGCCAGGGCTTCGGTCGTTCCCCGAAGCGGCGCGCGGTCGAGCGGACGCCGACGAGCTCGTCGTCCTCGCGATCCTGGTAGGCATAGATCGTGTCGTAGCCGACCGTCCAGGCGATAGCGGCAAGGTAGAGCACGACAGGTGCGGCCGACAGGCTGCCGAACGCCGCCGCCCAGCCCATCACGGCGCCCCATGAGAAGGCCATGCCGAGAAAGACCTGCGGCCAGTCGGTGAAGCGCTTGGCGAAGGGGTAGATGGCGACGAAGCCGAGCGAGAGAATGCCGAGCACGACCGCAAAGGCGTTGAACTGCAGCAGGACCACGAGGCCCACCAGCGCCTGCAGGCCCATGAAGAGCTTGGCGTTGCGACGCGATACCCGGCCGGACGGCAGGGGCCGCGAGCGCGTGCGGGCCACCGCCATGTCGATCCTCTCATCGACGATATCGTTATAGGTGCAACCGGCGCCGCGCATCGCGATGGAGCCCACGAGAAACAGCGCGAGATGCAGGACGAGGCGCCCGACCGAGGCCGTGCCGTCCAAAGCGGCCGTATTGGCGGCCAGCGCGGCCGACCAGAAACAGGGCCACATCAGAAGCTGCCAGCCGATCGGCCTGTCCCACCGGGCAAGCTGCGCATAGGGCCAGAGCGGCCGCGGCAGGATGCGATAGACCCAGTTGGTCGATGGCGCATCAAAGACGCGTCCGCTCTCGGAAGGCAGTGTGTTCATGGCTTTCTGTTTGCCGTCTCGTCTCCGGCCGGTCAAGCCGATGACGCCAGCTCAATTCAGAGATCAGAAGGGCTTGACGACGACGAGGAGCACGATGACCAGCATGGTCACGAGCACGATGGCGCCGGCATGGCGGGCAAAGGCCGGCGGCAGGCGGTTCGTATCGGCGGCGGTGCGGCGCAGCGCGCCGGAGAGCATGCCGTGCAGCGCCGAGAGAAAGACGACCAGCAGCAGCTTGGCATGGAGCCACGGCGCCGTGAACCAGGCGCCCTGCCAGGCCGCGACGAGGCCGAACAGCCAGGTCAGGCCCATGGCCGGCGAGGTCACGCGCCCGTCCCAGCGCCGGACGGCGGTGATGACCGCGGTCTCGCGGTCGGTGCGCGGACACTGCGCCCGCGCCAGCCAGAGATGGATCGCCGACAGCAGAACCATGCCGCCGATCCACGCGACCATGGTGGCGACATGGAGGGATTTGATCAGAAGATAGCTCAAGACGATGTCTCCTCTGCCGTCCTGCTCGACCCGGATCGGTCGGACGGCGCTGTGCGACGGTGCGTCGGCCCCTGCCGCAGGCACCTGGTTTCGCGCGCACCGTGCCCGAGGATGGACGTGTTCCGCAAGGTCTTTCGTCAGGGCGGCGAGACCGTTTTCCGGGCTTCGCGTCGCGCATTCGATCGGTAAGGCACCGTAAAGTTTCAGCAAGTTTTACGGTTTATCGTGCAGTGCAACGATGAAGGGGAAGCCGGATGCGATACGGACCTGCAGCGACGGCGCTTTTGCTCGGGCTTTTCGGCTGCACGACCCTGGCGCGCGCCGAAACCCTCAACCTTCTGATCTGGGAGGCCTATATCGATCAGGCCATTCTCGATGACTGGACGGCCGCCACCGGCGTCAACGTGCGGCAGATCTATTTCGACAGCGGCGATGCCCGCGACGAGATCCTCGCCGACCCCAACAGCAATATCGACCTCAGCGTCGTCGGCGAGAACGGCAGCGCCCTGTTCGGCAAGCGCGGCATCCTCGCGCCGCTCACCACGCAGGACGTGCCGTCGCTGAAGGACTATGCGGCGCACTGGACATCGCGCTGCGGCGGATATGGCGCGCCCTATCTCTGGGGCACGATGGGGATCGTCTATCGCTCCGACAAGATCGCGGCCACGCCGACGTCGTGGAAGGATCTCATGCAGCCGGCACCGGCGCTGAAGAAGCACATCGCCATGTATGACGATCACAACGAGGCCTTCATCGCGCCGCTGATCCTGCTCGGCAAATCGATCAACGCCAATGACAGCGAGACACTGAAGCAGGCCTTCGAGGTGATGAAAGGACAGGCGCCGTCGGTGCTGACCTATACCTACGTCATCACCTCGATCGACAACCCAGATTACGGGCGCGATATCTACATGGCGCTGGCCTATAGCGGCGACCAGAAGGTGCTGAACGAGAAGGCGGGCACGCCGGGCGTCTGGCGCTATGCCGTGCCGCATGAGGGCACGCTGTCCTGGCTCGATTGCATGGCGGTGACCGCGGCCTCGCCGCGCAAGGCGCTGGCGATGAAGCTGCTCGACCATATCCTGTCGGCCAAAAGCGCCGCCCTGAATGCGCAGACGCTCGGCATGCCCACGGCCAGCACCGCCGCACTCGCCCTCATTCCCGAGGCGATGCGGAGCGATCCCGCCATCTATACGCCCGACGACATTCTGGAGCGGAGCCAGTACCAGACCGAGCTTTCTGTGTCCTCGATCCAGACCCGGCGCCGGATCATCAGTTCGATGGCGAATTTCCAGTGACTCTCGGCAAGCGCGCGATCTTCCTCATCTTTCCCATCGTGCTCGCCGGTTATGTTCTGGCGGCGTGCCTCGTCTATGTCGTGGAAAGCAGGGCCCTGCTGTCGCTCGAACGGGCGCGGATCTTCCAGCAGCTCGACCATGCCGAGGCGCTGTTCCGTGCCGACGCCAACCAGAGCCGCAGCTTCCTCTACTCGCTTCTGGAAGGCAATGCGGTGCGGCTCTTCATGTCCGAGCCGGATGCCAGCTATCGCAACAATGCGCTGTCGCTGCGCATCCAGGAATCCATCCGCACGCTGTCGGACGATATGCGGGCCTATATCTCCTTCTCGATCCTGCAGCCGGATCTTTCCATCGGCTACTATTTCGAAAACAGCGACGACCCCTTCGCCGATATTAGCCCGGCGCAGATGACGCTGGCGCGCACGCTCTTCAAGGGCGAGAGCCTGCGCAACTGGACCTTTCTCAACGAAGGCACGAGCCGGCCGCTGATCGTCTATTCCGAATTCATCGACCCCACCACCTTCAGCCGCGCGCTGCCGAGCAACAAGGACCGCGCGCTGCTCGTCCAGGTCGCCGTCCAGCCGGACCAGTTCCTGGCGATGCTCCAGTCGCTGCAGCGCGAATATGCCACCGAGCCCCTGTTCATGCCCGAAGCACCGAAGACGGCGGAACCGGGCGAACTCTCGGCCTCCGTCGAACTGATCCCGGCGCTGCACCTGACGCTGCGCGTTCCCCAGGCGTATGCGTCGGAGGCGCTCTGGCAGCTGACGCTGGTGCTGGGCGTCGGCACCATCGGCATGAGCCTGATTTCCATCGGCCTGATGATCACCCTCATCCGCCGCTTCATCACCGATCCCATCGCCGCGCTCGACCAGCAGGTGACCGCCGTCATGGACGAGCGGAGCGACGGGATCGTCGAGGCCGGCGGCGATGGCGAGATCGGGCGGCTGACCGGCAATATCAAGAAGCTGCACGACCGCTCGTCGAGCGCGCTGCGCCGCGTGCAGGAGGCCTCCTGGACGGACGCGCTGACCGGCATGCAGAACCGCAGCCGGTTCAACGTGCTGGCGGGGCGGATCGTGCAGGATGCGGTCGCCGGTCGCGGCAGCGCCGCCCTTCTCTTCATCGACATCGACCACTTCAAGTTCGTCAACGACAAGCACGGGCACGAGGTCGGCGACGAGCTGCTGCGCGTCTTTGCAACGCGGGTGCACGATGCGGTCGCCCCCATCATGCAGCAGCGGGCCCTGCCGGAGCCCATGCTCGCGCGCCTGTCGGGCGACGAGTTCGCCGTGCTCATCCAGGCGGAGCCGGGCACCGGCGCGATCCGGGCGGCGTGCGATGCGATCCTCGCGCTGTTCGCCAACGGCTTCGAGGTTCAGGGCAAGATCTATCCCGTGACCGCCAGCATCGGCGTCGCGCTCTGCCCGCGCGATGCGCAAAGCGTCGCCGCGCTGATCTCCAACGCCGATGCGGCGATGTACCAGGCCAAGACCAGCGGCAAGAACCAGTCCTCGCGCTTCTCGCGCAACCTGCAGGACAAGCGCGACCGGGTTCGCCAGATCCAGGAAGAGCTACGCGTGCTCGATCCGGACGAGCAGTTCCACCTCGTCTACATGCCGATCGTCGATCAGGCAGGCGCCGTCACCGGCTGCGAGGCCCTTCTGCGCTGGACATCGCCGACGCTCGGCCGGGTGACGCCGGACGAGTTCGTGCCGATTGCGGAAAGCTCCGGCCAGTTCACCAAGATCGACTGGTGGGTCGTCTCCCGCGCCATGGCCGACTACGGCAAGATCCGCGCCATGTTCGGGCCGCAGGCGGTGCTGGCCATCAACATTTCCTCGGCCGAGCTGCATTCCCGCAGCATCGGCGACCATTTTACGCGGGAAGCCGCCCTTTACGGCATCGCGCCGGACCGGATCGAGATCGAGCTGACCGAGACCTATGCCGTGAAGCTCGGCGACCAGCTGCATCGCAACATCGAGGCGCTGCGCAGCCGCGGCTTCCGCATCTCCATCGACGATTTCGGGGCGGGCTATACCTCCGTGCAGCAGATCATCGAATATACCGCCGACACGATCAAGCTCGACCGGGCGATCGTCGAGACCATGGCGACGCCGGATCTGTCGCCCGCCCTGACGGCGCTGATCGCGCTCTGCCACGCGCGCGGCATGGCGGTCATCGGCGAGGGCGTCGACAATGAGCGGAAAGTGGCATTCCTCACCCGCGCGGGCTGCGACTTCTTCCAGGGCTACCTCATCTCCAAACCGCTGGCGCTGGACGAACTCGGCATCTGGGCGCTGCAGCGGCTGGGCGGGACGGCACTGGGACAGCATGACGAGCATGGGGCGATGATCGGCCCGCGCAAGCGGGGCACGCTGCGGCTGCTGTAAGGACGGCCGATACGCTGATTGCCTCCTGATGGCATTGTTCTGTTGTTGAGCGATGCCATTCCCCTGCCGTCCTGCTCGGTCCTGCGCCGAGCATCTGCTGCACTGCCTGAGATCTAAAGGACCATGGTGTTTACAGGGACAACAGCAGATGCTCGGCACAAGGCCGAGGGATGACGGCGGAGAGGGCGAACGGTTGTTGACACCAGAACCTGGCATCGATCAGCCGGAAGCCGCAGGACATCCCCGCATGACATCGCCGCAGGACATCCCGGGGCAGCCGTGGCGGCACGGGATAGCGGGCGTTTTTCCTTGACCCGGGGGGAGCACCGCCTTAACCGCAACAGCACGGTTGCTTCCCCGGTTGCTTCCCCCATTGTTTCAAGGACGAGACACGATGAAGGTATTGCTGATCGGTTCGGGCGGGCGCGAACATGCCCTGGCTTGGAAGCTGGCCCAGTCGCCCCGCCTCACCCAACTTTTCGCAGCCCCCGGCAATCCCGGTATCGCGGACGTGGCGACGCTGATCGAGATCGACGTCGAAAACCACGAGGCGGTCCTGTCCTTCTGCCTCAGCGCCGGCATAGACTTCGTCGTCGTCGGCCCCGAGGCCCCGCTGGTCGCGGGCCTTGCCGACATGCTGCGCGCGGAAAACATCCTCGTCTTCGGCCCCTCGCAGGCGGCAGCCCAGCTCGAGGGCTCCAAGGGGTTCACCAAGGATATCTGCGCCCGCTACAACATCCCGACCGGCGCCTATCGCCGGTTCACCGACGCGGCGCCGGCAATCGCCTATATCCACGAACAGGGCGCGCCGATCGTCATCAAGGCGGATGGGCTTGCGGCCGGCAAGGGTGTCACCGTCGCCATGACCGTCGAGGAGGCCGTTGCCGCCGTCGAGGACTGCTTCTCCGGCGCGTTCGGGGCGGCCGGTGCCGAGGTCGTGGTCGAGGCGTTTCTCGATGGCGAGGAGGCCAGCTTCTTCTGCCTCTGCGACGGAACCCATGCGCTGCCGCTCGGCTCGGCGCAGGACCACAAGCGCGTCGGCGACGGCGATACCGGCCCGAACACCGGCGGCATGGGCGCCTACTCCCCCGCCCCCGTGATGAGCGCCGAAATGGTCGAGCGCACGATGCGTGAGATCATCGAGCCGACGCTTGCCGGCATGGCCGAGAGCGGGCACCCGTTCCAAGGCGTGCTGTTTGCCGGGCTGATGATCACCGAAAAAGGCCCCGAACTGATCGAATACAATGTGCGCTTCGGCGATCCGGAATGCCAGGTGCTGATGATGCGGCTGAAGAGCGACCTGCTGCCGCTGCTGCTGGCGTCGGCCACCGGCGGGCTGGCCGAGCTGGAGGCCGAGTGGCGCGACGAGACGGCGCTGACCGTGGTGATGGCGTCCAAGGGGTACCCCGCCGCCTACGACAAAGGCACGCCCATCGCCGCGCTGCCGGCGGAAGAGGCCGATATGAAGGTGTTTCACGCGGGCACCGCGCTGAAGGACGGGGCGCTGGTGGCGACCGGCGGCCGCGTGCTCAACGTCACGGCCATCGGCGACACGGTGGAGGCCGCGCGCGATGCGGCCTATGCCGCGGTCGACAAGGTTTCGTGGGACAACGGCTTCTGCCGGCGCGACATCGGCTGGCGCGCGATCGGCCGGACCGCCTGAACGGGCTTTCGCGCGGTTCATTCAAACTTTACCAATTCTCCTGACGGGTCCGTAACGGCCGGTCGGTAGTGTGCTCCCAAACCTGTGGGAGAAGACCATGCGCGGATTTCTGCTGGCAGGCATCGCCTTTGCCTCGGCCCTCCCGGCCCTGACGCCCTTGTCGGTGCGCGCCTCTTCGATCGATTATGTGCACACACCGCCGGCATCGGCGCCGAGCGTGACGGTGCTGCATTGCACGGACTGCCCGGCCCTCAAGCCCGATGTCCGCGCCGTGACCTATGTCGTTCCCGATCTGATGCCCGGCACGGACCGGACCGAGATCAAGGATATCCATGGCGAAATGAAGCGCGTGCGGGCGGAAGCCTGGCTTGGCGGCTCGCCGGTGACCTTCGTGAGCAAGGCGTCGGACGCGGAGATCCGGATCGCGCGCGGGGAGCCGGCCACGCCGCCCCTCACCGTTCTCGCAATGGCCGCAGGCGATGCCGGCGGCGGCGTTTCGGCGCATACCCGCATGAACGTGGCGGTGGATGCAGCGATGACGACGGCCTCGCTCAGCCCCGCAACGGCGGTCTCGATCGCCTCGGCTTCGGTCGCCCAGCCGGCGCCGCTCTCCGCCCCGGCCGAGCGGGCGCCGGCGGCGGGCGAATCATCTTCACACGATTTTGATGGGCAAAGCCTGCAGCTTCGGCTAAACTGACCCCGACTTCCAGTCCCTGCCCTCTCCGGCCTCCAGGCCTGACGGGCAAGCGCCTTACATCAAGGCGGAAAATTGCGTCCCTGAGAGAAGCAGGGGCGCAATTTTTTTGAGGACTGTTCCGCCCTGATCTCAGGGGCCGTCGATCTCTTTCACCAGCGCCTCGATCTCGTGATCGGCAAAGACGCGGATGCCGTTGCGGCGCAGAAGCGCGGCGGCGACGCCCTCGCCCTCGTGCTTGCGCCCGGAAAACCTGCCATCATAGATCATATGCGACCCGCAGGACGGGCTGCCGTCGATGAGCAGGGCGTGGGTGCAGCCGGTGTCGAGCGCAAGCTTCAGCGCGTTTTCCGCCGCCTGCCGGAAACCCTCGGTGATATCGCCGCCGGTCGCTTCGACGACGCGGGCCGTGCCTGACAGCACGTCCCCGCCGCTCCGGCCGCCTTCGATTTCGGCAGGGGGACGCGGCACCGGCATGCCGGCCGACATTTCCGGGCAGATCGTCACCAGCCGGCCTTCGGCCTGCCAGCGATCGAGGCTGGCATGGCGCAGGGGTTTCGCCGCGCCGTCATAGCGCACGGCATGGCCCATGAGGCAGGCGCTGACGAGAATTTTCGCCCCCGCGCCCACCGCCCGCTCAGCCGGCGATGCGGGAGAAATCGGCGACCGTGCCGGTGGCGGCGCGGATGCGGCCGAGCAGCGCGAGCCGGTTTGCCCGGATCGCCGGGTTCTCGTCATTGACGAGGACATCGGCGAAGAACCGGTCGATGGGCGCGCGCAGCGTCGAGAGCGCCTCCATGGCAGAGCGGAAATCTTCGCGTGAAACCGCTTCGGCGGCGTCCGATGTGGCGGTGCTGACGGCCGCGTAAAGCTCGCCTTCGGCCGGGAGGGTAAACAAGGCGGGATCGACGGCGTCGGTGATGACGGCGCCCTTCTTTTCCTCGGCCGCCAGAAGCTGCGTCGCACGCTTGGTGCCGGCGAGCAGGTTCAGCCCCTCCTGCGACGTCACGAACGCCGTCAGCGCCTCGACGCGCCGGGCGACCATCAGGAGGTCGTCGTTGGCGGAGGTGGCGTGCCCCTCATCCGACCCTTCGGGCCACCTTCTCCCCGCCTGCGGGGAGAAGGACGCGGCACCCTCAGCGCTCTCCTCTCCTTCTCCCCGCAGGCGGGGAGAAGGTGCCCGGAGGGCGGATGAGAGGCCGGCCGCAAGCACGGCATCGATCAGGTCGTGACGGGCGCCGAGATCGCGGAGGTAGACCTTCAGGCGGTCATGGAAGAAGGAGAGGAGGTCGGATGACTCTTCAGCGCCAAATTTGAACGAATGAAGCGTCAAATCAACGCCCTCTTTCGCTTTTTCGATCACCTGAGATTTCCAATATGGCTTTAATTTCCTCAGAGGGCCACGAACCTCTATACCGCCTTTGCTTTGATCCTGAATCGTCGCAAGCGAATCTTGCAGCACGCGGGCCCCATGAGAAGCAAAGACCTGCAAAAGGCTCACACGGACCTTTCGCTCGAATATGATTCTCAGCACACCCAAAGCGTGGCGGCGCAGCTGGTAGGGGTCTTTGGAACCCGTTGGCTTCTCCTCAATAGCCCAGAAGCCGATAAGAGTGTCGAGTTTGTCGGCTAGGGCTAGAGTCGATGCAATTGCATCAGCCGGTACAGTATCGGTCGGGCCCTGGGGCTTGCGGTGTTCGGCAATCGCGGTGGCCACCGCGTCGTTCTCGCCCTGCAACAGCGCATATTTGCGGCCCATGATGCCCTGAAGTTCGGGGAACTCGCCGACGGCTTCGGTGCGCAGGTCGGCTTTCGAAAGGACCACGGCGCGGTCGACCAGCTTGGGATCGGCACCGGTCACGGCGCAGAGGTCGGCGGCGAGGGCGCGGATGCGCTGCACCCGTTCGCCCTCGGTGCCGAGCTTGGCATGGAACGTCACGTTCAGCGCGTCGAGCTTCGCCATCCGCTGGTCGAGCGGCTTGGCGAGGTCGAGGCCGAATGTTTCGGCGGAGGTGCGGAGCGTCTCCAAGTCCGGCAAGTCGCGCTGGTCGCGCGTCCAGAAATGGCGGGCGTCGGAGAGGCGCGCGCGCACGACCTTGCCGTTGCCGTGCACGATCTCCTTGCCGCCGTCCTTCGCCTCGATGTTGGAAACGAGGATGAAGTGGTTGGAGAGGGTCTCCTCGCCCGGGCGGCGGGTGACGAAGCACTTCTGGTTGGTCTTGATGGTCAGGCGGATGATTTCGGAGGGAATCGAGAGGTCGCCCTCATCGAAGGTGCCCATGAGCACGACCGGCCATTCGACGAGGCCCGCGACCTCTTCCAGCAGGCCTGCATCCTCGACCAGTTCCAGTCCGCTGGCAAAGGCGAGATTGCCGGCGTCGGCGGCGATGATCTCCTTGCGCCGTTCGGCGTCCAGCACGACCTTCGCCTTTTCGAGCTTCTCGATATAGTCGGCAAAGCGGCGGACCGTGATCGCCTCCGGCGCGTGGAAGCGGTGGCCATAGGTGACGTTGCCGGCAACGAGACCATCGACCTCGAAGGCGATGACCTGGGTTTCCTCGTTTTCCGGGCCGAAGGTGCAGACGATGGACTGCAGCGGGCGCACCCAGCGCAGCGCGCCGGGACGGGTGGAGGCGACGCCCGAGCGCATAGAGCGCGGCCAGGGGAAATTGCGGATGATGCCGGGCATGACGTCGGCGACGATCTCCTCGGCGGCGCGGCCGGGCTTCACCAGATGCGCGACGTAAAAATCACCCTTCTTCGGGTCGGAATGCACATGCGCCTCGCTGATGGAGGCAAGGCCCGCCGCGCGCAGAAAGCCTTCGATGGCCTTTTCGTTCGCGTCGGTGCGCGGGCCCTTCTTTTCCTCGCGCACATCGGCGGAACGGGCGGTGACGCCGCGAATGTCGAGCGTCAGGCGGCGCGGCGTCCAGTATTCGCGAGCGCCCTCATAGGTCAGGCCCGCCTCGACCATGGCGTCCGTCAACAGCTTCTTGAGGTCGCCGGCAGCCTTGCGCTGCATGCCGGCAGGGATTTCCTCGGAGCGGAGTTCAAGCAGAAGATCGGGCATGGCACTCAGACTTTTCGGTAAAGCGAACGGATGCCCGTCGCCTTAGCAATCCCGCTGCGAAAAGTCACCATGATAGGCGCGGTTTGGCAGCGTTGTTTCCCGGCGAGGGCGCGTGTCTACCAGCCGCCGCCACCGCCACCGCCACCACCCCCGCCGGAAAAGCCGCCGCCGGAGGAAAAGCCGGAACTGGAGCTCTTGGGCGGTGGCGGAAGCGACGACTGCATGGCGCCCGCCATGGAGCCGGCAAAACCGCCCATGCGATCGCCGAAGCCGCCATAGCCGCCGGTGCCGGAATACCAGACCGGCGTATAGGCCGCCGCGCCCGCCGCAGCCGTGGCGAGCCAGGCGTCGAAGGTCTTCGACCACGGCTTTTCCACACCCAGCGCCACGGCATAGGGCAGCAGGGTTTCATAATGTTTGGGCGACATGGTGGGCGCACCGGCCATGTTCATGCGCTCCTGCTCGGCCAGCGTCAGGTACTGCCGCAAGCCGGCGATGTGCGCCGACATCTTCGCGCCGACCGGGGTGGGCGCACCCATGAGGAACAGGAAGACGAGATTGACGAGCACGATGCCGCCGATGCCCGCGAGCAGCGGCAGCTGGTGCGTTTCCACCGCCTCGAAGGCGATGGAGGCGATGAGGCCGCCGAAGACGGTGACGCCGATGAAGCCGAGGACCGACACGGCGACGATGCCGGCAATGCGCCCGGCCAGGCTCGATTTGCGGCGGATGGAGCGGCCGAAGACGGCAATGAAGATGGCGACGAACACGGCGATGACCACGGGCACGATGACGATGGCGGCACCCGCATCGTCGAGCGTTCCGAGCACGAGGATCGCCAGAATGAAGGCGACGGACAGCGCGATGCCGGCGATGATCGCGCCGATATTCGCCTTGTAATATTTGCCGCGATGCTCGCTTTCCATCGCCTTGCGGAAGGCTTCGCCCGCCTTCTGGACGGCGGGGCCGTTCTCGCGGTCGATGACCAGCCGGCCACCGGCACTCTCGACGGCGCGCATCAGCGCGGCTTCGCCGGTGGGCAGCTTCTCGGTGGACGTCTTCTTGCCGGTGGCGGCGATGACGAGCGCCTTTTCGAGGTCTTCCAGCACGACGCGGCCGGTGACGGCGAGGTTGAGGGCTGCGGCGGAAATCGCCGTCCAGCCGCCATCGGCAAAGCCGCGATTGTCGATGTAATTGACGAGCGCGGGCGAGGCATTTTCCGGCGGGTCCCATCGCGGCACGACGACACCGCCATCCGGATCGCGCCCGGCACGCCGCCAGATCCAGCCGTAATAGACGGCGACGACGAGGAGGCCGATGCCGGCCAGGATCGCGGCCATGTTCTCCTGCCACCACGCCGCCCGCAGCTGCGCCTCGCTCGGCGGCGCGATCACGCCCTTCTTCAGGCTCATGACGATGGTCAGGCCCTCCTGCGCCCCGAGCGGTCGCGTGGTGCGGAACGTCGCGCCGTTGCCGGCGGGGGAGCCGCGCGCAAACTTGGCCTTAGAGCCGTAGACGCCCGTGAAGACGTCGAGCGCCTGCGGCCGCGCGCCGCCCGGCAGGAGCACGGTGGCGCTCGCCTCGTCGATGGGGAAGGCCCAGCCGGTTCCGGTGACGTTCCAGTAAAGCTCGTCGTGGTCTTCGAAAAAGCGAATCTGGCGGTCGGTCGTGTAGGTCAGCGCGAAGGTGTGGACGCCGTTCGACAGGAAGACATCCTTGTCGCCGGTATAGATGCGGATGCCGCCGTCGATGTTTTCGGTGCGCGACGGCTCTGCTTCGCCATCGCGCTCGACGGAAACGAGCTGGAAGCCGACGCGGTGCGTGCGGCCATCGTCGTCGGTGAAGGTCAGCGGAAAATCACGATAGATGCCGCGCTTGATGAGGTCGCCCTCGGCGACGGCACGGATCGTCTCGGTTACGGTCAGGGTGCCGTCCGCGGCAACCTCGATCTGCGAATCATAGGAGAGAATCCGCTCTTCGGCCTGCGCGTGACCAGCGCTGACGCCGGCAAGGAGGACAAGAGCGGTGAGAACCGCGACCAGCCGCGATACAGCGCTCCTCTGCGCCGTCCATGTCCGCAAGCCCTGCCGGATCGTGTGCCGCGCGCGCTTCATGGGGTCACGCCGACCGGACGGTCATATCGACGCCGAGCGAAGCAAGCGCATCCCAGTAGTCCGGATAGGTCTTGCCGACGCAATCCGGATCGAGAATGGCGATGCCGCCGATCTTCAGGCCCGCCAGCGCGAAGCTCATGGCGATGCGGTGATCGGCGAAGGTATCGATCTCGGCGGGCAGGGTCTGGCCGGCAAGGCCGGGATCGGAGGCCACCAGCAGGTCGTCGCCCTCCTCCGTGGCGAGCCCGGCGCGGATGTTCGTCAGGCCGAGCGAGAGCGCGCGCACGCGGTCGCATTCCTTGACGCGCAGATTGGCGATGCCGGTGAAGCGCACCGGCGTCTCGTTGAAGGCGGCGAGCACGGCGAGCGTCGGCACGGCATCCTGCATCTGCGATCCGTCGATGACGGCGGGGAGATGCGGAAATTGCGCGATGACATCGTGTGCGCGGGCATCCGGCTGCGAGAAGTCTGCCGTGGGGACGCCCAGATCGATGCGGCCGCCGGTCAGCTTTTCCATCGCCCAGAGATAGGTGGCGGCCGACGCGTCGGGCTCGATGCGGAAGTCGGTCGCGGTGTAGCCGGTCGGCCAGATCCGCCAGACGGAGGACGAGGCCTGCTCGACGCGGGCGCCGAAGGCGCGCATGGCGGCAAGCGTCAGGTCGATATAGCCGCGTGCACCGATCTCGTCGCCGGCCAGCACGATTTCGAGCGGCTCGACGGTTTCATCGGAGGACGCAGCACCGGCCGCGGCCATCAGCAATGCGGAAACATACTGGCTGGAGAGGCCGGCATCGATCTCGACGCGGCGGCCCGGAATGCGGCCCGTGCCCGTGACGGTGACGGGCGGGCAGCCGGTGTCGGCGGAGAGCACGACGCCGAGAGAGCGCAGCGCTTCCACCAGCGGCGCGATCGGCCGCTTGCGCATGTGCGGGTCGCCATCCACGACCACGGTGCCATCGACGAGGGCGGCGGCCGCCGTGAGGAAGCGGGTCGCCGTGCCGGCATTGCCGAGGAAAAGCGGTTCGGAGGGCGCCGTCAGCCGGCCCGTGCCGGTGACGACGAAGGTGGTGGGATCGGGCTCGCGCACCTCGACGCCCATGGCGCGCAGAGCCTCGGCCATATAGCGCGTATCGTCGCTGCGCAGCGCACCCGTCAACCGGCTGGTGCCGTTGGCAAGGCCCGCGAGCAGCAGCGCGCGGTTGGTGATCGACTTCGAGCCGGGCGGGCTGACGGCACCCTCAAGCGGGTGCGACGGCGGCGTGATGGTCACGGATTTCTGAAGGGCGGTCTTCTGGGCAGGGATCATGCGACTGTCTCTTGTGAACGTTGCGGCGCGGCTCAGAACTTGATCGTGGGAACGGCGCGGTCGGCCTCGCTGGTGATCTCGAAATAGGGCGCCTTGGAAAAGCCGAGCGGACCGGCGACGAGGTTCGACGGAAAACTCTCGACCTTGACGTTGAGGTCGCGCGCGGCACCGTTGTAGTAGCGGCGCGACATCTGGATTTCGTCTTCGGTACCTTCGATCGACGCCTGCAGTTCGGAAAAATTCTGGTTGGCCTTGAGATCGGGATAGGCTTCCGCCAGGGCGAACAGCTTGCCGAGCGCCTGGCCGAGCATGCCTTCCGCCTGCGCGCGGCCTGCGACATCGCCGGCAGGCACGGCCTGGGCGCGGTTGCGCAGATCGACGATCTCTTCCAGCGTGCCACGCTCGTGCGCCGCATAGCCCTTGACGGTTTCGAGCAGGTTGGGGATCAGGTCGGCGCGGCGTTTCAGCTGCACGTCGATGCCGGACCACGCCTCTTCCTTGACGTTCCGCGCCTTGACCAGCCCGTTATAGACAAGGACGAGATAGCCGGCGACGACGGCCAGAATGACGAGACCTGCGATCATTTTCTCTCTCCCCAGATGCCGCGCATCTCACTGCGCGCGACGAAATACACGGAACACGCCAGCCTGCGCGCGGGCGGCAGGCCAAGCCGGACCTTACGCCCTGCCGGCCCGCATCTCCATAGCGTGCTTTTACCCCGCTGCCCACTGCCTTGCAGGCCGGTACATGGCTCCCGAAGGCGCGTTTCACCGGAAATGACGGGCGATTTGTCAGGATTGGCGTCAGCCTCGATCCGGCTTACCCTGCCATGATGGATCTCACGATGACGACGCACCTGCCGATCCCACGGCGCGCGGCATCGTCCGATTTCCAACGCCGGAGCCGGCGGGACACCTTGAGGGAGGAGACCCGCGTTTCCGGCATCGTCCGACGCTGCAGCGTGTTCGTGCTGCCGGGTGTCATGGATGCCTCGCCCCGGCGATGCATCGGCACCGACCTGTCGGCAATGACGGCCTGACAAACCTCATTCGGAAGCTCAGGCTTCCCCCAAAAAGGATACCGTGATCATGACACTTCTTGCCGTCATCGCCCTGTCCGCCGTGATGCTCACCGGCATCAGCCACCTCGTCGCGCTGCGGGGCGAGCGCAATCGCTTCACGCCGCGCATGCTCGACAGCGCGCCGCTCAACATTCACCGCCCCCTCCAGCGTCACTGGCACGGCTGAGGGTTCAGGCGGCGGCGGCCGAAAGGTTGATGCCGCCGGCATCGGTCATCAGGAAGGCTTCGCCGCAGGCCTTGGCCAGCGTGCGCACCCGCAGAATGTAGCTCTGCCGCTCGGTTACCGAAATGACGCCGCGGGCATCGAGCAGGTTGAAGACGTGGCTCGCCTTGATGCACTGGTCGTAGGCCGGAAACACGCATTTGTGCAAAGCGCGGTTGTCGGTGTCGCCCGGTGCGCCGGCCTTCAGCAAGGCCAGGCATTCGGCTTCCGCGTCGATGAAGTGCTGATGCAGCATCGCGGTGTTGGCATATTCGAAATTGTGCCGCGAATATTCCTGCTCGGCCTGCAGGAAGACGTCGCCATAGCTGATCTTCTCGGCACCCTCGCGGCCGTTGAAGTTGAGGTCGTAGACATTGTCGACGCCCTGGACATACATGGCCAGCCGCTCAAGGCCGTAGGTCAGCTCGCCGGACACGGGCGAGCATTCGATGCCGCAGACCTGCTGGAAATAGGTGAACTGCGACACCTCCATGCCGTCGCACCAGCACTCCCAGCCGAGCCCCCAGGCGCCGAGCGTCGGGCTTTCCCAGTCGTCCTCGACGAAGCGGATGTCGTGCAGCAGCGGATCGAGGCCGATGGCGGCGAGCGAGCCGAGATAGAGTTCCTGCAGGTTCGACGGGTTCGGCTTCAGGATGACCTGATACTGGTAGTAATGCTGCAGCCGGTTCGGGTTCTCGCCATAGCGCCCGTCGGTCGGCCGGCGCGAGGGCTGCACATAGGCGGCCCGCCAGGGTTTCGGGCCCAGCGCCCGCAGCGTCGTCGCCGGATGAAACGTGCCCGCGCCCACTTCCATGTCGTAGGGCTGCAGCACGGCGCAACCCTTGTCGGCCCAATAGGCGTGCAGGGTCAGGATCAGGGCCTGGAACGAGCGCTTCGGGTTCATGTGGTCGGGCAGGTCGGTCATGGCAGATCAATCGCTGGTGACGGTAAGATGAGACCGGACGAGTGCCACGGGTGACGACAGGGGTCAATGTTTAAGGTATGTTGGCCCGCGGGATTTGCGATGGAGACGCCGATGAATGTCAAGACTACCGTCAGCCTGCCGGACCATGTGCTGCACTATGCCGAGCGGCTGGTGGAGGAAGGCCGCTATCCCTCGCTCGACAGCGTGCTGGTCGCGAGCATCGAGGACATGATGCGGAGCCATGAAAATGTCGCGGACGATCCGTTGACCGGCATGGCCGACGAACTGCACCGCCGGATGGCGTTGCCGCGGGACCAGTGGATAGCAATGGATGAAGATGATCTCTTCGATCGCGTGCGCGAACGCCTTGCTGCCCGTTCGCGAGGATGACGGGCCGGTATAGCATCCTCTACCTGCCGGAAGCCGTGCGGGAACTCATCGATATCCATGACATGATTGCAGCTTATGCCGGGGTCCAGATCGCAGGACACAAGCTCGCCGACATCGAGGCGGTCACGAAGAGCCTTGCGGAGATGCCCTACAAGGCTCCGATCCGTGACGGCTTCCCCTCCGGGTTACGCACCATTCCCGCCGGACAGAAAGCCGTCATCTGCTTTATTGTGGACGAGGAAGAACGGACCGTCCAGATCGTCGCCATCAGCTATGCGGGATCGGACTGGATGTCGAAGGCCAGAGACCGGTTAGAGCCTTTCGAGTAGACACAGGTTCACCGGAAAGGCTCCGGGCTACTGTTTGCCGAATTGTCCAATGCCGACGTGATTCCGCTCCGGCTGGAGACGCTTTATAGCTGGTGGGCGAAGACGACATCCCTGCGTATAGCCTTCAAAACGTCATCACGCTCAATTGCATCAATCCTGCTTGAGCCGATATTCCCCCGTCGCCGGGTCCTTTACCAGCGTGCCCTGCGACCCGGTCTGCTGCTGCTTGCGGACGCGTTCGCGCTGGCGGGCGAGGCGTTCGGCGTCGAGCACGAACTTGCGGTAGCCGAACCAGGCGATGGCGGCGACGATCAGGAAGAGGATGAGTTGCGGCATCTTGGGTTCCAGCGGGAGACGGGGCGCGACCTTGTTGCTTTCAAAGGCCGAACCGGCCCCATAATGCCTTTTCTTCTGCCGTTTCGGCAAGACCGGCGATGGCGGAAAGCGCGAGGCTGCTGCCGATGCCGGCCGCAAGGCCCACCCCGGGCTGGCGGCGGCCGAGCAGGCCGCGCGACGCGCTGACCAGCCGCAGTTCCGTCTTTTCGCCGTAGCGGCGCTTGAGTTCGCCGCGCATGTCGCCGAGGCCATCGACGAGGCCGAGCGCGCGGGCGCGTTCGCCGGTCCAGAACAGGCCGGAGAAGATCTCGCCGTCGTCCGTCAGCAGATGCCCGCGCCGGGCTTTCACCATGCCGGTGAAGACGCCGTGAATTTCCTGCTGCAGGCTTTTCAGATAGGCGACGTCCTTTTCCTTCTCGGGCTGGAACGGATCGAGCATCACCTTGTTTTCACCGGCCGTGTAGATGCGGCGCTCGATACCGACCTTTTCCAGAAGCTCGGTGAAGCCGAAGCCGCCGGAGACCACGCCGATGGAGCCGACGATGGAGGTGGGGTCTGCGATGATCTCGTCACCGGCCAGCGCGATCATGTAGCCGCCAGACGCCGCGACGTCCTCGACGAAGACGAGGACGCGCTTGTTCTTCTCCACCGCGAGATCGCGGATGCGCTGGTAGATCAGCCGCGACTGAACGGGCGAGCCGCCCGGCGAATTGATGGCGATGGCCACCGCCGGCGCCTCCTTGTCGGCAAAGGCACGCTCGAGCAGCGGCGCAACGGCTGCAATGTTGAGCATCGGCCGGAACGCGCTGCCGCCCGCCATGATGGCGCCGTGCAGGCGAACGACGGGGATCGTCACGCCCTGCTTGCGAAAGCGCTTCGGCAGCAACCTCTTCATGAAACCGGCCAAGTCCGTCTCCTTATCGTGAACATTCTCCGCCGGATGTAGGGATTGCCAATGCCGACGCAATGCCGTGCGGGGCGCATCACGGTAAATTCAGCGCCGGGCGTGGAAGGCGCGCCCGTTGTTGAGGTCATCGACCTCCTTGAGAAAAGCATGCGAGCCCTCCCCGTGCATGACGAGCGGCGCGCGCAGGGCAAGGCGCGCGCGGGACTGCTTGATGCCGGTCAGGAGGATGCGCACCGCGTTCTCGCCGGCCCGCGGCAGGACGGGCGTGATCTCCACACCGCCGAACCGGCGCCCGCAGGCGGCCATGATCTCGCCGATCGATTCCGGGCGCGCGATCAGCGACAGCTGGCCGCCGGGCCGCAGGATCGCGCCGGCGGTGCGGATCCAGGCGTCGAACAGCCCGTCGCTCATGGCATGGGCTTCGGCTTTCAGCGCATCCGGCGTCCGCCGGTCGGCGCCGTTGTTGAAGGGCGGGTTCATGACGACATGGTCGAAGACGTCGCTCGGCAGGCCGGCCGCGACGCGGGCGCGACCGGTCAGCGCGACATCGGCCTCCAGCACGGCGAGGCGATCGGCAAAGGCGGCGTTTTGCGGAAGAGCAAGGCTGCGACGCGCAAACGTCGCCATTTCGGACGCCCGTTCCACGAGCAGGACCTGCGCGGCGGGTATGCGCACGGCCACCGCCATGCCGGCCGCACCCGCGCCGGCACCGAGATCGGCGACCCTCGTCCCGGCCCGGTTCGTGTCGGGGACCAGTGCGGCGAGCAGCATGGCATCCATGCCGGCGCGATGGCCACGGCCGAGCGGCTGGACGAGATGGAAGCGTCCACGGTGGAAGCTGTCGATGGTTTCGCCGGCCTTCCGGCGGTCCATGGTCGTCTCGGGCGTCATGTCTCCCCGTCCCGTCACCGGTCGCGCAGTTCCGCCGCAAGGCCCGCATCCGAGAGGATGCTTCTCGCCTCCTCGGCGCGCTCGCCCTGCACCATCAGGCGGCGCGGCAGCAGGCCGAGCGAACCGTCGAGAATGCTCATGCCCTGGTCGGCGATGAAGCAGACAATGCCGGCGTCGCGCATCAGACTTTCGGCGAAAGAGAGCACGACGGCGTCGTTGGTACGGATCAATTCTTTCATCTGTCTCGCTTTTTCCCCATTCGTCAGTGGCTTGGGACAAATCGCCACTTGCCGCGAAAGCCACCCCTTTCTATTCTCAGAGGAGTAGCTTGAACAGGAGTGCTTCGCCTTGGGCGTCGTGATACCGCTGGAAGACGGCAAGAACAAACAGGCCTCGGTGCAGCCGCTGGTCGATCTGACCAAAGCCGACATGGAGCGGGTGAACCAGCTGATCCTGGCAAAGGCCGGGTCGGATGTCGAGATGATCCCCGAGGTTGCCAACCACCTGATCTCGTCAGGCGGCAAGCGGCTTCGGCCCATGCTGACGCTCGCCTCCGCGGCGATGTTCGGTTTTCGCGGCGATGCGCATGTGAAGCTGGCGACCAGCGTGGAATTCATGCACACGGCAACGCTGCTGCATGACGACGTGGTGGACGAGAGCGATCTGCGGCGCGGCAAGTCCACGGCCCGGATGATCTGGGGCAATCAGGCAAGCGTGCTCGTCGGCGACTTCCTGCTCGGCCAGGCTTTCCGGATGATGGTCGAGGTCGGCTCGCTCGATGCGCTCGACGTGCTCTCGACCGCCGCCTCCGTCATCGCCGAGGGCGAAGTGCTGCAGCTTTCCGTCGCCAAGAACATGGAGACGACGGAGGACGACTACCTCTCCGTCATCCGCGCGAAGACGGCGGCGCTCTTTGCAGCCGCCGCCGAAGTCGGCCCGATCGTCGCCAAAACCGATCGCTCCGCCCGCAATGCACTCAAGTCCTACGGCATGAATCTCGGCCTCGCCTTCCAGCTGGTCGACGACGTTCTCGACTATGGCGGCAAATCGGCCGATCTCGGCAAGAATGTCGGCGACGACTTTCGCGAAGGCAAGATCACCCTGCCGGTCATCCTGTCCTATCGACGGGGAACGGCCGAGGAGCGCAGCTTCTGGAAAGATGCGATCGAGGGCGGCAATGCCACCGACGCGAACCTGGAACACGCCCTGGGGCTCATCACGCGCTATGGCGGCCTGACCGACACGATCGCCCGCGCCCGGCATTACGGCACGATCGCACGCGATGCGCTGGCGCCCCTGCCCGCCTCGCCGTGGAAGGATGCGCTCCTGGAGGTCATCGACTTCTGCATCGACCGCGTGAACTGACGCCGGCTCCGGAGGAGCGGACAGACCAGACAGTTTTGTGAGGCCTTGCGCCAAAAAAGCCATTCTGTCTTGCCAAGCCTGCCGCAACCAAGGGTGATGCTTTCCGATAAGGGTCGAACCCGGCTGGACGCAATTCCGGTTCTGCGCGGAGTGCGTTATCACTACAGAACTGATTCCGGTTAGGCGCTTGCGCGGCGCATCCGAAACGAAAGGCTTGTCATGCGGCAAAAACATATTCTTCGGATGCTCACCAGCGTGGCGTTTCTGACGCTTGCCGGCATCGTTTCCGGCCCGGCATCCGCCCAGGAGACCCCGGCTCCGGCCGCCAAGGCCGAAGCGGAGACCGCCAAGCCCTTCGACGTGAACTCCGTCAACAGCTTCTCCGGCTCGTTTCTTGCCGCCCGCACCGCCGATGTCGATCACGATCTCGACACCGCGACCAAGCTCTACCGCACGGCGCTGGAGTTCGAGCCCGACAATGTCGAGGTCAAGCAGCGGCTGATGATCACCTCGCTGATGAACGGCGATTTCGCCGAAGGCGTGAAGATCGCGACGCAGCTGAAGGACGATGCCTCCGTCGAGCGGATCACCACCGTCGCGCGCGGCGTCGACGCGATCCGGAAGAAGGAATTCCGCAACGCGGAGAAGATCCTGAAATATTCCGGGCCGAACGATCTGGACCGGATGATGAACGGCCTGCTGCTGGCCTGGGCGAAGGCCGGACAGGGCAAGCCCAAGGACGCGATCGCCATGATCCAGGAGATGAAGGGACCGGAGTGGTTCGCCATCTTCAAGAGCTACCAGCAGGGCGCCATTGCGCTCGCGGCCGGCGACAAGCAGACCGCGCGCACCAAGTTCAACGAGGCGGTGACGGACCGCAACGGCGGTAGCGCCGCGCCCGACACGTTCATCCGCTCGGTGATCGCGCTCGCACGGCTGGAGGCGACCGACGGCAACAAGCAGAAGGCGCTCGACACGATTTCGCTCGGCCAGAGCTTCGTCAACAACTACGCGCCGCTGGATGCCCTTCGCAAGAGCATCGAGGATGGCAAGCCGCAGGAACAGCAGGTTCGCAATGCGAGCCAGGGCGCTGCCGCCGTGCTGTTCTCCGTGGGGGCCGCGCTCAACCGCGAGGGCGCGGAAGATATCGTTTCGCTCTACCTGCAGACGGCCCGCGCGCTCGATCCCGACAGCGCCGACATCCTCGTCATGCTCGGCGGCATCGCCGAGACGCTGAAGAAGCCGGAGCGCGCCATCGCGCTCTACGGCCAGGTGCCGCAGGGCTCGCCCATGCGCCGCCTGTCGGAGATGCAGCTGGGGCTGGCGCTGGCCGAAGTCGGCAAGGTAGACGATGCGAAGAAACACCTGCGCGAGCTGATCGACCTCGATCCGAAGGACATCCGCAGCTATGTCGCCTTTGGCAGCGTGCTTTCGGACGCCAAGGACTACAAGGAGATGGCCGTCACCTACGACAAGGCCATCGAGGTCCTCGGCCCCATGCCCAAGCGCACCGACTGGTCGATCTACTTCCAGCGCGGCATCGCCTACGAGCGGCTGAAGGAATGGGAGAAGGCCGAGCCGAGCTTCAAGAAGGCGCTGGAGCTGAACCCCGACCAGCCGCAGGTGCTGAACTATCTCGGCTATTCCTGGGTGGACAAGAACATGAACCTCGACGAGGGGCTGAACATGATCCGCCGCGCCGTCGAGCTGAAGCCGGATGACGGCTACATCGTCGATTCGCTCGGCTGGGCCTATTTCCGGCTGGGACAGTTCGACGAGGCCGTGGCCGAGCTGGAGCGCGCCGCCGAGCTGATGGCCGGCGATCCCACGATCAACGACCATCTGGGCGATGCCTACTGGCGCGTCGGCCGCAAGCTCGAGGCCGTGTTCCAGTGGAACCAGACGCTGGAGTTGAAGCCCGAGGCCGAGGAAATCCCCAAGATCAAGGCGAAGATCGAAAACGGCCTGCCGCCGCTGGAGACGAAGGTTCCCGCGGCCGCCGACGCGGAGGGCAAGCCGAAGCCGCCGGAAGTGGCCGTGCCCGGCAAGAAGTCCTGATGCCGGCCCGTGCCTGACACCCTTGTCATGCCGGAGGTCTTGAGCGCACCTGCTCCGGTGGATCAGGGTGCTGACGTGCCGCTGGTGCTCATGGCACCGGCGAAGATCAATCTCGCGCTACATGTCGTCGGCCAGCGCGCCGACGGCCACCATCTTCTCGAAAGCCTGGTGACCTTTGCGGATGACGGCGACCGGTTGTCGCTGGCTCTCTCGGAAACCGACAGCTTCACCGTCTCCGGCCCGTTTGCTGGCGATGTGCCGGTGGGGGCCGAGGGCGGACATGCCAATCTCGTGCTGAAGGCGCGGGACCTGCTGCGCACGCGGCTGACCATGCTCGGCCTGCCCTGCGGCCCGGTCGCCCTGCATCTGACGAAGGCCCTGCCCGTCGCCTCCGGCATCGGCGGCGGCTCGGCGGATGCCGCCGCGGCCCTTATCGGGCTCATGCGCCTCTGGGGCGCGTCGCACGACATGCCTGTGGAGATCGACCTTGCCGCACTCGGCCTCTCGCTCGGCGCCGACCTGCCGATGTGCCTGACCGGCCGGCCGCTGATCGCCCGCGGCATCGGCGAGGCGATCACGCCGGTCCTCGGCCTGCCGGCCTTTCCCGCTCTCTTGGTCAATCCCGGTGCTGCGGTCTCCACGCCTGCCGTCTTTCGGGCGCTGTGCGACAAGACCAATCCGCCGCTGACGCTTCCCGAACGGCTTGCCGCGCCGGACGACTGGATCGCGGCGATCGCCGCGACACGCAACGATCTTGAGCCGCCGGCGCTCTCGCTTGCGCCCGTCATCGGCGCGGTCCGCGCAGCACTCGCAGACGCCGGTGCGGCGCTTGCCCGCATGTCCGGCTCCGGTGCCACCTGCTTCGGCCTCTTCCGCGACGTCGCGGCGCGAGACCGGGCGGCGGCGCACCTGCGCGCGGCCTATCCCGACTGGTATCTTCTGCCCTGCACCACGCAGGGAAGCTAAAGGACGAACGCTCATGACGATCGATACGACACGCACCTTCGTGCCCGTTTCCATCGCGGTGCTTACCGTTTCCGACACCCGCACGCCGGAGACGGACACATCCGGCGACACGCTGGTGGCGCGACTGACGGAGGCCGGCCATGTGCTGGCCGCACGCGGCATCGTGCCCGATGACCGCACGGCCATCGCCGCGCAGGTGACGGCCTGGAGCCTCGACCCCGAGATCGACGTCGTCATCACCACCGGCGGCACGGGCTTTACCGGGCGCGACGTGACGCCAGAAGCGCTGGAACCCTTGTTCGAGAAGAAGATGGACGGCTTTTCCGCCATCTTCCACCGCATCTCCTATGACAAGATCGGCACCTCGACCATCCAGTCGCGCGCCACCGGCGGCGTGCTGAACGCGACCTTCGTCTTCGTGCTGCCCGGCTCTCCCGGAGCCTGCCGCGATGCCTGGGACGGCATTCTCGGCCAGCAACTCGACCTGCGCCACCGGCCCTGCAATTTCGTGGAGATCATGCCTCGGCTGGACGAGCACCTGAAGCGGTGAGTGTGGGTGGATTTGGAAAGAAAGACCCTCTTCAAACCCTCACCGACCCGAAGCCCAAGCCGGCATCAGCTCGCTCGACAGGCGGTGCACGCCGCGGCGGGACACGAAATCGGCCAGCGTCATACCCGTCCGCGTCATACCGGCGGCCTGTGTGCGCTTGATCAGAAACCCCTGTTCCAGCGGCGGACGGCGCGAGGCGAGACGGGCCAGAAGCGGCCGGCGGTGCCGGCGGGAGGCGGAGAAGCAGGCGGGGCCGCGGCCGATGGCCATGTGCTCGGCGATCTCGTCGACCCAGCGCCCGAGCGGCCGGGCACCCGGCTCGATCAGGAGCAGCCATTCGCCGCGCGCCGAGCGCAGGACATCCGCCATATCCCAGCGCGTCAGGAACCGCGCGCCAGCGGCGTCAGCCACCTGGCCGGAGGCATCCTGCGAGCCGTGATCAAGGACGATCACATCGCTGATCAGGCCTTCCACCGCGCCGGCCACCAGCGCGGCCAGCGATTGCGCCAGCCTCGTCTCGCTATCGCGGGTCTCCATCAGGATCGTCAGCATGGCCGGTCGTACCGCATTGCACAGGGGAATGCCATAAAACCTGTACAAAACAGGCCAGCATCCCGTCATTCATGATGAATCCACCGGCGACCGGACGGTCGCAAGATCGTCCCCGGGGTGTCGCAGACGTATTTGTTCTTGCAATGTTCTCTTATTATGGTTATCACTGACCGAAGAGAGAACGGCATGACGGTGGGGTGAAAACCGGACCGTCCATGTTCCCCGGAGTGTCCCATGAACGATCTGTCCCATGTGAGGCAGGGTGCATTTGCGCCCGGCAATCGGGCCGATGTGGCCGACGCACTGATGGTCGAAAGCGGCCTTCGCATCGAGGTGGACCGTCGTCGCGGCCGCGGCGCCGGGATCAATACCTCGGGAAGGTTCGAGCCTGTGACGCGCAGCACCGAGGATGACGGCTGGAACTCGCTGGAGGACCTGCCGCCGTTCAAGACCGAGGTGCAGGTGGAAAAGCCGCGCACGATCATCGCCCGCAACGATTCGCCGGATATTCCCTTCGACCGCTCGGTTAACCCCTATCGTGGCTGCGAGCATGGATGCATCTACTGCTTCGCCCGGCCGACGCATGCCTATATGGGCCTCTCCGCCGGGCTCGACTTCGAGGCGCGGCTGTTTGCCAAGCCGGATGCGGCGAAGCTGCTGGAGCGCGAACTGGCCAAGCCGGGCTACAAGGTGAAGCCGATCGCGATCGGCACGAACACCGACCCCTACCAGCCGATCGAAAAGGAGTGGCGGATCATGCGCCAGATCCTGGAGGTGCTGAAGGCGGCGGATCACCCGGTCATGATCGTCACGAAATCGGCGATGGTGACCCGCGATATCGACATCCTTGCGCCGATGGCGGAAAAGGGGCTGGCGCGCGTCGGCCTCTCGGTGACGACGCTCGACCGCAAGCTGGCGCGGCTGATGGAACCGCGCGCCTCGACCACGGAGAAGCGGCTGGATGCGATCCGCAAGCTGTCGGAGGCCGGCATTCCCACGAGCGTGCTGATGGCGCCCGTCATTCCCGCCCTCAACGACCACGAGATCGAGCGCGTTCTGGACTCCGCCAAGGCGGCCGGTGCGAGCGAGGCGAGCTATGTCATCCTGCGTCTGCCGCTGGAGGTCAGCCCCCTCTTCCGCGACTGGCTCTTGCAACACTACCCGGATCGCTATCGCCACGTCATGTCGCTGGTGCGCTCGATGCGCGACGGCAAGGATTACGACGCCGACTTCACCAAGCGGATGAAGGGTGCTGGCCCCTATGCCTGGCAGATCGGCCGCCGTTTCGAGCTGGCCGCCAAGCGGCTGGACCTGAACACCAACCGGCGGGCGCTGAACTGCGATCTCTTCGTTCCCCCGCTCGGGACGGGCGTGCAGCTCTCGCTGCTGTGACGCGAGCGAAGACCTTCGTCCGGTGACATCCGGACACCGAACGGGATCGCATGTCCCTCGTAGCATGCGATCACCCGAGGCCGACGGCTTCCGCAAAGCCACCGGCCTCCACCCCCGGCGCCGCCGCATCCGCCTGGGGTCTTGCGGGGAATCGGCCTCCCGTGCGAGTCTGCCCTCATGGCACGCCGCACCACGACCGATTCCCCGCTTCTCTTCGACATTCGCCTCCGTCCGGATTTCACTCTGGAGGCGGCGGCGAAACGTGAGGGGCTGTGGCCTGTCGCCGGGACGGACGAAGCCGGGCGCGGCCCGCTGGCTGGCCCCGTGGTCGCCGCCGCCGTCATCCTCGACCCGCAGCGCATTCCCGATGGCCTGAACGACAGCAAGCAGCTGACCGCCCAGCGGCGCGAGGCCCTGTTCACCAAGATTCTCGCGACCGCTACCGTCTCGATCGCCTCTTCCGGCGCGGGCCGCATCGACGGCACGGATATCCGCAAGGCGAGCCTCGACGCGATGCGGCGCGCGGTGTGCGGGCTGCATCGGCGGCCGGCGCTCGTGCTTGCGGACGGGCGCGACGTGCCGCCGGGGCTAGCCTGCGAAGGCCGTGCCGTCATCAAGGGCGACGCCCGCTCTCTGTCCATCGCCGCCGCCTCCATCGTCGCGAAGGTCGCCCGCGACCGGATGATGACCCGGGCCGACGGTGTCTTCCCCGGCTACGGCTTTGCGCTGCATGCCGGCTACGCCACCGCGCATCACCGCAGCGCCATCATTCTCCACGGCCCCTGCCGGCTGCACCGCATGACCTTTCGGCCCTTGCGGGTGGACGAAGCCGAGGTGGACGCTCTGCCGGCGGAACGGCCGGCGTCGCGCTGACGCTCGCATGACCCGCTCACTGGCGCCGCGGCGCAAGCGCCGACGGGCTTCGTCGTCAGGGGAGGATGACGCGCAGTTTTGACGCTTGTCATTCTGCCGAAATCACGGCACACTTTCAGCCGGCAGGCTTTCGGCTCGGCTCGAACGGCAGCGCCCCTGCCGCGGGAGACCGACATGGATGCCGTGACGCTTCTGACGTTCGCCCTGACCTTCTTCGTCTTCGCCGCGAGCCCGGGGCCGGACAATATGACGATCGTGTTGCGCACGATCTCGCACGGGCCGGCCTCCGGCCTCGCCTATGGCGCGGGAACGGTCGTCGGCATTCTCGTCTTCCTATCGCTGGCCGCCTTCGGTCTTTCGCTGCTCGCCGCGGAGATGGGCACGCTGATGACCGCGCTCCGCTTCGCCGGCGCCGCCTATCTCGTCTGGATGGGCTTCCGGCTCTGGACCGCGCCGCCGGTGCTTCCCGAGATGCAGGCGGTCTCCGAGCGGGGCAGCCTCCTCGGCGTCTTCGCCACCGGCGTCGCGCTCAATCTCGGCAATCCGAAAATGCCGCTCTTCTACGTCGCGCTGCTGCCGAACGTCGTGGGGACGACCTTCACGATCACGACGCTTCTCGAGCTCGCCGCCATCATTCTCGCGGTCGAGGCCGTCGTCATCGGCGGACATGTGCTGCTGGCCGTCCGCGCCCGCCGCCTGCTGCGCACCACCCGCGTCATCCGCCGCGTCAACCGCGCCGCCGGCGGGCTGATGATCGGCGCTGCCGTGGGGATCGTCGCCACACGGTGAGGGTTTCGGATGGTGGTGTGGGGTACGGATGAAGGCGTCGGGTCAGGCATCAGCATCTGTGGTTCGCCCCTCATCCGGCTGCCGCCACCTTCTCCCCGCGTGCGGGGCGAAGGGACTCGTGGCACCGGGCTAAATCCCTCGAAAGCGTCGAGCAGGGCACGTCCCCTCGCCCCGCAAGCGGGGAGAGGGTTAGGGTGAGGGGCAGCCTCGACGCGAGACCTTGCTGGTCGGGCAGACGAAAAAGGCCGGCACGATGGCCAGCCTTTTGATCGTTCAATCCAACGTGCCGGACGTCCGCACGCCTCGCGGCGTCTCCAACATCCGGGACACCCGAGCCTTCCGGTACCGAAGCACGCGGCTCCGGTGCAGGAAAGCCTCAGTTGAGGCGCGTCTTGACCTCGTTGACCGAGCTGGCGAACAGGGCCTGCTGGGTCGAGGCGTCGGCCTTGGCGGTGATGACGCGTTCGGCGGCGGCGATGGCGATGTCGACGGCCGTGGCGCGGACGGCATTGATGGCGTCGGTTTCGGCCTGGCGGATCTTCTGCTCCGACAGCGTGGTGCGGCGGGTGACGAATTCTTCCGTCTTCAGCTTGGCATCGGCGGTCAGGGCTTCGGCTTCACGCTCGGCGGCGGCCACGATGTTGGCGGCTTCCGCTTCGGCTTCCTTGCGCTTCTTCTGGTATTCCACCAGCAGGGCCTGGGCTTCTTCGCGCAGGCGCTTGGCTTCCGCCAGTTCGTTGCGAATGCGCGTCGCGCGCTCGTCGAGCTGCTTGCCCATCATGCCGGGTACCTTGAGGTACACGATGAGCGCGAGGAAGAGAACGAGGCCGACGGTGGCCCAGAATGTCGCCAGAGAGGTCAAATCCATCTGTCTTCTCCCTTACTCTGCCGCAGCCTTGACGGCGGATGCGATTTCGGTGCGCGGCACGTCGCGGCCGAGCAGCTGCTCGACGACGGCGGACGCGGTTTCCTCGGCGATCGCGCCGACATCGGCAAGCGCGCTGGCCTTGATGTCCGCGATGCGGCTCTCGGCAGCGGCGATCTTGTCGTTCAGGGCGGCCTCGATGGCGGCGCGGTCGGCGGCGGCCTTCACCTTGGCGGCCTCGCGGGCGCTGGCGGCGATAGCGTTGCCCTTGGCGCGGGCGGCAGCCAGCTCCTGCTCGTAGGACGCGATGGCGGCGTCGGCCTCGGCCTTGGAGCGCGAAGCGGCGTCGAGATCGCGGGCGATGGCGTCATGGCGATCGCCAAGGATCGCGGCGATCCGCGGCATGATCACCTTCTGCATCAGCAGATAGAACAGGCCAAACGTGATCGCCAGCCACACGAGCTGCGATGCGAATGTCGATTGGTCGAAAGGCGGAAACACGCCGGAGCCGTGGCCACCTTCCGATGCGACACCGGTCTCGGTGTGCACGTCGCCAGGCGCGGCATGGGGTGTCTCGCCCTCGGGAGGTGTGGTTGACTGGGCATAGGCCGCGGTCACGAACATGCTCATCTCCAGGGGCAACTCAAAAGGCCACGCTCATATCTCCCTCGATAGGCAAGAGAGAATGGCGGCACTGTAAAAGGATGACGGGCCGCGAGGATATCGCGGCACTGTCACAGCATAATGGGCCGCGACATGATCGCGGCCCGCCGTATTCGTCCGTCTTAGACGGCGAACAGGAGGAGCAGAGCTACGAGCAGCGAGAAGATGCCCAGAGCTTCCGTAACGGCGAAGCCGAATACGAGGCGGCCGAACTGGCTGTCGGCTGCCGACGGGTTGCGAAGTGCGCCCGAGAGGTAGCTGCCGAAGATGTTGCCGAGGCCGAGAGCCGTGCCGGCCATGCCGAGGCATGCCAGACCCGCGCCGATGTACTTTGCTGCTTCCGCTTCCATGTTGATCTCCTTGAGAAGGGTTGTTGCGGCTTTTCTTGGCAGGCGCGACGGTGGTTTGCCGGCCTGCGTGACTTATTCCTCAGTGACCGCCCGGATGGACCGCGTCGTTCAGGTACATGCAGGTGAGTACCGCGAAGACATAGGCCTGAAGGAAGGCGACGAGGAATTCGAGACCCGTGAGCGCCACGGTCATGATGAGAGGCAGGATGGCGCCGCCGATGCCCAGCGCACCCATGGTGCCGAGCGATGCGACGAAGCCTGCAAAGACCTTCAGCGTGATGTGTCCGGCCAGCATGTTGGCGAAGAGGCGGACCGACAGGCTGATGGGGCGCGACAGGAACGAGATGATTTCGATGGCGACGACCAGCGGCAGCAGGATGCCGGGAACGCCGGAGGGCACGAAGACCTTCAGGAAGCCGAAGCCGTGCTTGTAGAAACCGTAAACCAGCACCGTGCCGATGACGAAGAGCGCCAGCGCGAAGGTAACGATGATCTGGCTGGTGATGGTGAAGAAGTAAGGCACCATGCCGAGCAGGTTTGCCGTCAGGATGAACATGAACAGCGAGAAGACCATCGGGAAGAAGTGCATGCCGTGGCTACCGGCGCCTTCGCGTAGCATCGAGGCGATGAATTCGTAGGACAGTTCCGACACCGACTGCATGCGACCGGGAACGACCGAGCGCGGCGTTGTGGTGAAATAGAGGAAGCCGATCGCCACGACCAGCGTCGCGACCATGAACAGGGATGCGTTGGTGAAGGAGAGATTCAGGCCGCCGATATGGATCGGGACGATCTCGTTGATCATAAACTGGTGGGTCGGATCTACCTTATCGCCTGCCACTGTCGTTCTCTCTCGCTCTCAGCCGCTTGAAGCGGTTGTTTCCCGTTGCCGCACCCGTCAGGCGCTGCCATCCTTGTTGTCGTCGCCAACGCCGCCCTGTCCCCGGGCATTCCGATCGGCCGGATGGGGCGAAGCCACCATGCCTGCAGATCGCATGACGTTCAGCACGCCGGCGCAGAAGCCGAGGAGGAGAAGCACGATCATCCCCCAGGGCGCTGTACCCGCAAAAGTATCCAGAAGATAGCCCAGAAGCGCCCCGACAATGACGGCCGCCACGAATTCGCTCGAAAGCTTGATCGCGACTTGATAGCCCTTGCGGTTCCCGGCAGCCCTCGCCTCGTCCGCCGCGTCGCGGCTTTCATTGCCGCGCCGTTCCGACAGTTGAGCATCGAGGCGTTTGCGCCGCTCCTCCAGACCTTCGTTCCGGTCGTCCGTCATGTGGCCCCTCCCCCGCATCTCCGCCGCCCGTGATAAACCATGGGAGCAGCCACACAAAGGCCCGATTTGAAGCCACTCTGGCCCGTTTGAAGTCGGCCGCACCATAGTTTTGGCGCCGCGCATAGTCAAGGCGAAGACACGCCTTGGTGGACGACAATATTCGACTGACAAATCAACGAGTTGTGATCGAAAATTCCGCGCTTGGCGGAATCTGTCCCCAGCTGTTGCGGGGAATGGCCGTCTGCCGACGGGCCGTCAGGAGACCGCCGGGGCAAACGCGCCGTTCTCAAGCGCTCATCCGGACGATGCGGCGGGGTGGGCGATTCTCAGGCCCTATGGGCGGCAGGCCCTGTGCTCGGCAGGCTCTGTGCTCGGCAGGCCTTGGGCGCGGTCAGCTCCAGCCGCCGCCATAGGTGCGGTAGAAGATGTGCTTGCCGATCTGGGTCAGCCGCTTCATCGTCGGGCCCCAGTCGGGACGCACATAGGTCGCGTGGTAATGCGTGGCGGACCCCACTTCGGGCAGCCAGATCTTGCCGGCAGTGACGGCCAGGGCGATCTCCTTGGCGGTCTGCCAGTGGGCCGGCGACCAGACGATGTCGGGAATGCGGTCGCAGGCGAACGAGAACTGGCAGCGGTTGTAGAGGTTCTTGTTCTGGTAGACGACGCCGCAGATGGAGCCGGGATAGGCCGGATTGCGGACACGGTTGAGGATGACCTGCGCGACGGCCGCCTGACCCTTGACCGATTCGCCGCGCGATTCGAAATAGATGCCCGATGTCAGGCATGTCTGCTCGGCCTCGCTGAACACGTCGGCCGGCAGCGGATTGGCGGCCCAGGCGTGGTCCTCGGGCGAGATATCGGGGATGAAGCGTCCGCTGGCCGTGTCGTCCTTCAGGATCGAATCGAAGGGCGATTCGCGCGCGTAATCGGGTGCGGCCGGTGCATAGGCGGTGGCGAGAATATCCGCGCGATTGTTGGTGACGAGGCTCGCGATCATCGGCGACAGGGTCTCGTCGCGCTTCGGCGGCGCGTTCTTATAGAAAGCCGTGGCGATCTCGATTTCCTGGCCGCGGATCTTCGGCCTGGCAAAGACCATGCGCTCCTGCGTGTCGAACAAGGGCTGCGTCAGCGCGCCGGTGCGCTGCAGGATGGAACCGGCCGAGAAATCCTTGGGCGGCGTGACCGGCGCGACCGTGACGATGCGGCCTTTCTTGTCCTTGCGGTTGACGCGCTCCTCGTCGGTGCGCGGATCCGACTGCTTGTCGGCGGAGGCGAGCGAGACCTTGCCGCCATCCGGCAGCGTCATGCCGGCGCCGTCGCCGAGCGCCGCGGTGGTGATCGGATCGCTGAAGACCATTTCCGCCTCGTGCAGGGAGCCGGCGGGCGACGCCGTCATATGCATCCGCCACCGCTCGCCGCCCCGGTTGATGCCGGAGATGAACGTCGCGAGATCGGCATGGGCCGAGACGGAGGGAAAGCCGACGAAGAGGCCGAGGGCGAGGAGGAGCGGCGTGGACCAGCGCCGGGAGAGGCCGGGCGAAACGGCTGCCACGGAGGCAAATACCGGGGACCGGCCCTTGGAACGAACTTTCTGACGCACCGGCAACTCCACGCCCACTCTGGCAACGCACACGCGCAAGACCGCCTGCCCGGCCGAGCGACCGGCCGGAACGCGTTTTTCCGCGAACATCCAACGAAAATGCAGGTTTGGCGCGATCCATTCGAAGCCTCGCCAGGCGCCTGCTCTCAGCATGACAATGAAGCATTAACCTTAATGGCCGGTAAATGCGGGGTGACCAACGGCCCGGGGACCGGCTCCCGACGGGACCGCGGTCAGCGGAAAACACGCTGACGGCACTTTCGCGGTCGGCTTCCGTGCGGCGCACGCAGCATGGATAAGATCCCGTCCCTCATATGGGCGATGGCAGGCGCTCCAGGTCGTCGCATTGTGTGCGGGTCACAGAACGCCTTCAGACCTCGCGAGATCGCTCCATGAAAAAACACGCATCCACCCTTCCTTTCCTCGCGGTCCTCTCGACCGTCTCCCTGCTCTCTTTTCCTGCAGCATCGAAGGATGTCTGCTCCGACGCCTACATGACGGCGGCGATCCAGCAGGAGGCTGCAAGAGCCCAGAGTGCCACCGGCATATGCCCGACGGCCAAGGCGGGCATCGCGCTCTACACGAAGAGCATCCGGCTGGTGAACGCCTGCCTGCACATCGACAGCCTGAGATCCTACAAAGTCGAACTCGAAAATCTCCTGCAGCAAGCACAAGACCAGGCAGCAGCAGCCTGCTCCTGATGGGATCAGGGCGTGCGCCATCGCGCGCTGCCGGGTCGACGCACTCGGCGGCGGCATCAACGACAGCGGGGCTCGGCAGCAGAGCGTGTCGGGCCTAATCCTCGATGTCCTTTCTCGGCCGGATCGGCGAGCGGCAGAGGTCCGCCCTGCTCTCGGTTGGCAAGAGATGCCGGAGTGGATCGGCGCTTGTTCATGCCCGCACCTAACCCGACAGGGCGAGAGCGACCAGCTGGCTCTGGCGGTTCGTATCGGTCTTGGCGTAGACCGATTTCAACTGCGTTCGGACCGTGTGAAGGCTGACGCCGCGGGCCTCGGCGTAGTCGCGTGGCGACATCCCCTGGGCAATGGCGAGCGCCAGCGATATCTCGGCCGGCGTCAGACCGAAGCCATGAAGCTTCGTCGGGAGAGCCGCTGCGGAGGGATCGCGAACGAGCAGCATGGCAATGGGGCGACTTTCGAAGATGCCCTTGAAGATGGCCTGCTCGCGGCCGTTCCGAAAGGGCACGATGGTGGCGCTTGAGGACGCCGCGCCCTTCCGGCGAATGGCGAAATCGCCCTTCAGCTGCCGATACTCGGCGTTCGAGATCTGTTGGAGAGCATCCCGCAGGGCCAGGTCGGCGCGCGGATCGCGCATATTCAGCCGCCCCGTCCGGTCGCAGTAAAGGTCGGTGCCGATCTGGCGCATGCGCGTCCCCGCCTTGTTGGCATGCGTGACGCGCCCCGACCGATCGAGGAAGAACAACGCATCGCTACCGTGCTCCACCGTGTCGCGATAATCCTCTCCAGGCGAAAGGCGGGGAACATACGCCATCGTATCGATCGATCGCAGAATGTGCGGCCCGAGGAGGTCGAAGATCCTGCGCATGTTCGCCGTCTGCCGTTCGGACTGGTCGTCCCGCATGGTGGCCGACAGAACCAGAACGCTGCCGGCCGCGCGCTTGAGAACCAGCGCGCCGGCAGCCACAAAATCCTGTCTCCGCAGGAAATCATTGTAGAATTCGGTTTTGACGAGGTCGCGTCGTGCGTAGAAGTCATCCGTATGAATCGTGCTCCCGACCGGTATGTCGTTCAACTGCTCGAGCCAGACATTTCGCGTGGCGTAATAGTCGCTATAGGCCCTCTGGAAGCTGTCATCCGTTTCGGACGTGATGATGCCGAGACCCGTTCGGCCTGTGACATCATGCGCCTGAAGGCTGACGGTGGTGCCGTCCAGAAGCGTCGACAGGTCCCGAACCACAGTTGACCAAACGGCCGGCTCCAGGCCCCCGTCATAGACCTTCGTCACAAGACTGCTAAACCGATCGACCGTGATCTCAACCATGTCCCTCGCCCGCCTGCATTGCGACAAGGCCATACAATCATAAGCAATCGAGAATATGCAACCCTATTGCGAAGCGCGAATGGGAAACGGCCGGCGAACATCCTGCGGGCCGCGCGGTTGACTTTCACGACGCCCTCGGCTTTCATCACGGTGTCAAAATGGCAGGCTTGGTCTGGGTAGGCCCGAGCCCTCTCCCGTGTCGGGAGAGCTCTTTTCGCGTCGGACCGATGCGATCCCCGACAGTTCCCGCACGTATGTCGTGCTTTCGGGTCTGCTCGGTGCCGTTAACGACGATACCGCCCCGACAGGCCGTTCTGAAGGAGCAGATCTCATGATCCCGATCGACCGATCGAAACCGATCCTCGTTTTTCTTGCCGAGGGTGTGCAGGGCAGCGCCGTTGTGCGTGCCACGCTGGCGCGCGGCCTCCGGGTCCGCGCCCTGGTGCGCGACAGGGCGCGTGCCACCCCATGAGGCCTCGCAAAGAAGAGAACAGCCCTCAGATGATCACATGCGAGCCCAGTTCCACCACGCGGTTGGTCGGCAGGCGGAAGTAATCGGAGGGGTCGATGGCGGCGTTGGCCATGGCGATGAAGAGGCGGTCCTGCCATTCCGGCATGCCGGACTGCGCGTCCGGCACGAGCTTGCGGCGGCCGAGATAGAAGGAAGTCGACATGATGTCGAACTTCAGGCCACTCTTGCGAAACAGGCCGAGCGTCTGCGAGACGTTCTGGGTTTCCATGAAGCCGAAACGCATTTCGAGCAGGCTGAACCGGTCCGAGAGCTTCGTCGCGCTGACGCGATACTCCTTGGAAACGACCGGGGTGTTCGTCGTGCGGATGGTGAGGATGAAGTTCTGCGCGTGCAGGACGTGGTTGTGCTTGATGTTGTGCAGGAGGGCGGCGGGGGCGGATTCCGGGTCGCTCGTCAGGAAGATCGCGGTGCCGGGCACCTCCACCGGCGCATGCTCGCTCTTGCGCTCGATCGACTTGATGAAGGCGGCGAGCGGAATGTTGGTGTGGCGCGTTTTGTCCTGCAGGATCTTGGTGCCGCGCCGCCAGGTCCACATGACCAGCACGAAGCTGGCGGCGATCATGACGGGGACATAGCCGCCATCGTGGATCTTCAACAGGTTTGCGCCGAGGAAGACCGATTCGAGCGCCAGCAGCGGCATCAGAAGACCGATGGCGAGCGCGAGCGGCCAGCGCCAGCGCATGCGGACGAACTGGAAAGCGAGCAGCGTATCCACCACCATGGCCCCGGTGACGGAGATGCCATAGGCGGTGGCGAGCGATTCCGACGAGCCGAAGATGAAGACGAGCGCCATGACGCCGAACATCAGGATGATGTTGACGTTGGGCACGTAGATCTGCCCCGTATTGGTTTCCGACGTGTGCAGGATCGCCATGCGCGGCAGGAAGCCGAGGTTGATGGCCTGACGGGTCAGCGAGAAGGCACCGGTGATGACCGCCTGGGCGGCGATGATGGTGGCGGCCGTCGCGAGGATGACGATCGGCAGCAGCGCCCATTCCGGAAACATCAGGTAGAACGGGTCCGACATCGCTTCGGGGTGCTTCAGCACCATGGCGCCCTGCCCCAGATAGTTCAGCGCCAGCGCCGGGAAGACGAGGCAGATCCAGGCGCCCTGTATCGGTCGGCGTCCGAAATGGCCGAGATCGGCATAAAGCGCCTCGGCGCCGGTAACCGTGAGGAAGACGGCGCCGAGCACGACGATACCGACGAAGCCCGCATGGATGAGAAAGCGCACGGCATGGTAGGGATTGAAGGCGGCGAGGATGCCGTAATCGTCGTGGATATGGCTGAAGCCGATGACGGCGAGGACGACGAACCAGACCAGCATGATCGGCCCGAAGAACTTCGACACGGCTTCCGTACCGCGCGACTGGACCGCGAAGAGCGCGAGCAGGATGACGACCGAGATCGGCACGACGTAATCGCTGAAGGACGGCGCGACGAGTTTCAGGCCTTCGACGGCCGAGAGGACGGAGAGCGCCGGGGCGATGATCGCGTCGCCCATGAAGAGGGCCGCACCGGCAATGCCCATGAAGAAGAGATAGGCGGAATGCCCGCGCGTGAACTTCATGAGGAGGGCCAGCAGCGACAGGGTGCCGCCCTCGCCATTGTTGTCGGCGCGCAGGAGGAAGATGACGTATTTCAGCGTGACGATGATGGTCAGCGTCCAGATCATCAGCGACACGAGGCCGATGATCTCGCCGCGCGTCACGCCATCCACGGCCACGGGGCGCAGCGCCTCGCGAAACGCATAGAGCGGGCTCGTGCCGATATCGCCATAGACGACGCCGATCGAGCCGATGGCGAGGCCGAGATAGCCCTTCTTGCCGCCATGGGCCTGATCATGGCCCGCGGCATGGCCGTGACCATGCCCGTAACCATGGCCTTGGAACTGGCCGGATGCCTGCCCGCCGCTGCCGGCCGCCGTTTCGCGGCTCTCGGGAGCCTTGATATCCTTGTGCGCCATGAGAGATGATCCGGCCCGTCAGAGCCAGCCTTTCCAGCGAAAGATATAGAACGGGACGATGGCCGAGACCACCATGGCGACGAGCGCCATCGGATAGCCGTAGGTCCAGTGGAGTTCCGGCATGATCTCGAAGTTCATGCCGTAGAGCGAGGCGACCAGCGTCGGCGGCAGAAAGACGACCGAGGCGATGGAGAAGATCTTGATGATCGCGTTCTGCTCGACGCTGATGAGGCCGAGCGAGGCATCGAGAAGGAAGGTGATATTGCCGAAGATGAAGGAGGCGTGCTCCGTCAGCGACTGCACGTCGCGGGTGACGGTGCGGCACAGCTCCTTAGCTTCGCGCGTCTCCTGCAGGGCCGGCACGGTGTAGAGGAAGGTCAGCACGCGGGAGAGCGAGGCAAGGCTGTCGCGGGTCTTGGCCACCAGCCGGTGATGCGAGGCAACATCGAGCAGGCGTGCCTCCAGATAGTGCGGCGGGCGCCGCTTGTTCTGGGTGCGATCGCCGAAAACCTGCTGGGAGAGCTTGTCGAGGCTGGCGACCGCGTGTTCCAGGATTTCGGCCGTGCGGTCGGAGATGGTCTCGAACAGGCGGGCGAGCATCATCGCGCCGTTGGAGCAGCCGCCGACGATGCGCGGCAGGCCGGCGCGGAAGAGATCGAAGGCCTTCGGCTCGTCGTAGCGTACGGTGATGAGCTTGTCGCGCGCCAGCACGAAGGCGACGTCGGTGATATCCGGATGGCCGCTATCGGCGCGACAGACGAGCGAGGCGGTCATGAACACGGCATCCGGCGTCGTGTACATGCGGCTCGACGGCTCGATGTCCTTCAGGTCTTCGCGGGTGGGGATCTCGATCTGCAGATAGCGCTCGATCAGGTGATCTTCCGCGCGGTCCGGGCGCAGCATGTCGATCCAGACGATATCCTCGGGCATGGCGGCCGCCGGAGAGGCGGCGTCGATGACCATCGCCTCGCCCCGGGCGTCATAGACAGTGATCATGGTGTGAACCTCGTGCCGCGGGCCTTGGTGACGCAAGGTCACGGGAGCGTGCGGATTTATCCCTGGGAGTGAACGGCGAAAGGAGCGGCTGAACGTAAAACCCTGACGAGCGGACCTGCAGCGGGCGGATACGAGACCCCGTTCCTGCGGCCGGAACCGTCGTTTCAAGGACGGGCCTTCCGCAACGGGGTCGCGACCGACCGGCGAGCGGACAGGCATATGACGCAAGGCCCTTCCAAAATCAACCGTCATCCGGTCCCCGCGCCATCCTTCAGCCACAGGACTTAACGGCCGCGGCGGCGGGAATGTCAACCGGGATCGGCGCGGGATCGCCCGATCTGCGGCGCGAAGACACGTCTGCGGACGACGGTCTACTCGAAGACGATCGACGGCATCTCGCGCGAGGTGTCCGCTTTGGCGGCGGCGACCTGTTCCCAGACCTTGGTGGCGATGTCGCGGTAGACGGCGGCGACCGGCCCGTCCGGCTCCAGCGCGACCAGCGGCGTCCCCGCGTCGGACGTCTCGCGGATGGCAATGGTCAGGGGAACCTCGCCGAGGAAGGGTACGCCGATGCGCTCGGCCTCGCTGCGGGCACCGCCATGGCCGAAGATGTCGTAGCGGGCGCCGGTGTCGGGCGCGATGAAATAGCTCATGTTCTCGACGATGCCGAGCACGGGGACCTCGACCTTGCGGAACATGGCCAGACCCTTGCGCGCGTCGATCAGCGCGAGATCCTGCGGCGTCGAGACGATGACGGCACCGGCGAGCGGCACCTGCTGCGCCATCGTCAGCTGCGCGTCGCCGGTGCCGGGCGGCATGTCGACCACGAGCACGTCGAGTTCGCCCCAGGCGACCTCGCGCAGCATCTGCAGCAGTGCCGACTGGATCATCGGGCCGCGCCAGATCATCGCGACCTCCTCGTCGACAAGGAAACCCATCGACATGACCTTGAGGCCGTAATTCTCCATCGGCTTGATCATCTTGCCGCCGATCTGCTCCGGCCGGCCGGAGATCTTCAGGAGCCGCGGCATGGAGGGGCCATAGATATCCGCGTCGAGGATACCGACCTTCAGGCCATTGGCGTGGAGCGCAAGCGCGAGGTTGGCCGAGGTGGTGGACTTGCCGACGCCGCCCTTGCCCGAGGCGACCGCGATGATGGCGCCGACGCCGGGAATGCCGGCCTTGACGGGCCCGCGCGGCGCGGGATGGGCGTGTGCGGCGGCGGGGCCGGGTTTCCGACCGGCCGGACCACCGGCGACGGGCGGAGCCGGCGGCCGGGCAGCCGGTGCCCCGGCCTTGCGATCGGCGGTCAGCGCGACCATGGCGCCCTTGACACCGGGGATGTCCTTGACGACGCGTTCGGCCGCGGCGCGCAGGGGGTCGAGTTCGCGGGCGCGCTCGGCCGGTACGGTGATGGAGAAATAGACCTTGGCATCCGAGATGAAGACATCGGAGACGAGGCCGAGATCGACGATATTGCCGTCCAGCTCCGGGCCGCGTACGGCCCTCAGGGCGTCGAGCACCCTTTCCTTGCTTACCTCGGCGTGATCAGCGGCCATCGTCTTTTTCCCTGCGCGACGATGCGCGAGCCGCGCATCTCCTGGGAGCTAGATAATCGAGCCGGACCACTTCGCCAATGGAACGATGGGAAAAGATGTCCGAACCCCAAGGTCTCGGCGCTCGAGAATGACAAAGGCCGCCTTTTGCGTCCGTGTCCGTTCATCCGGGATCACGTCAGCGAAAGACGGCCTTGTTCGCGACCTTCTGGGGCGCAGTTCTTATCGTATGGTCCCCTCTGGACCTTGCCTGAAGAGAAGCAGGAAGCGTGCCAGTTGGAAAACCCCGTCTGCGGGGCATCGCTCGCCCGAAGGTTGATGGCATCTGCCCATTTCGCGGGCAGAATTTCACGAGATGCATCTTATTCAGACGCGGGGCCGCCTCGTCAGCTGATCAGGCCGAGGCGCATGGCTTTAACGACGGCCTGAACGCGGTTCGTGGCGTCGAGCTTCTTGGCAACGTGGTTGAGGTAGTGATTGACCGTGTGCTCGGAGAGGCCGAGGATATCGGCGATTTCCGAGCTGGTCTTGCCGGCGGCGGTCCAGTTCAGACACTGGATCTCGCGGTCCGACAGATCGACCTTTTCCGTCTCCTGGCCCATGCCGCCGATATCGACCAGCCGATTGTAGACGTGCAGGCAGATCATGTGCAGATCGGTCATGACCTCGATGGCGAGGTCGGGCTCCCGGCTGAGAAGGACGAACACCGCCCGCCCCCCGGCGGCATCGTGAACGGGGAAAAAATAGGTTTCGCAGAAATCCATTTCCTTCACGAGCGTTTCCCGCTCGGGCTGGAAGGCCCCGCCCACATCTCTGCGGCAATCCTCTACGGCCATGCGAAACGGCGTGGTCGTCGTACGCAGCATGACGAAGGCCTGGTTCTCGTGCACCGAGCCGCTTTCGTCATAGCGCCGGATGATGTCGTCGGGGACGTTGGAGAGGATGGCGACCTCGGAATATTTCGTCTGGTCGACCGTCGGCATCGTACAGAGGAGAAAGAAGGGAAAGCCTCGCGCCGTCGTGATGCGCGTCATATGGGCGAGCACGTCGTCCCGGCTTTTCAGCCGGGCAATCTCGGCGATGTCGTTTTCGGACGAATCTGCCGCCCATCCACCCTCCGGCATGGCGGCATTGGGCTTCATGTCCGGCATGGAGTGCCTCCATCCCCCCACCGCAGACCCTCGCGCGGGCCCGCCTTCGCGGGCGCCGCTGCCTGCCTCCTCATCCTGTGCTGCAACGGCACTCGGTTCACGTGATCAACCCAGCCCGCAGAGCCTTGGCGATCGTCTGGACGCGGTTGACCGAGTCCAGCTTTCGGGTCGCACGGTTGAGGTAGTGATTGACGGTATATTCCGACAGGTTCAGCAGACGTGCCATCTCGACGGTGGTCTTGCCGCTGGCGGCCAGCCGCAGGCATTCGATCTCGCGACGCGACAGCGAGCCGGGTGCGCGCCGCGAGCCCGACCAGATCTCGCTCAGGCGATTGAAGGCGTGCCCTGCCACGAAGGTCACCACGTTCAGCTCCTGCCGGTTCAGCTCCGGCCGGTCGCCGCCGAAGGCCACGGCGCTGCGCCGGCCATCGGCATCGTGAACGGGGACGAAAACCATGCGCCCGAAACCCGAACGCGCGAACAGGCCCTTGGCAATCTTCACCGTTCTGACGAAGGCCAGAGGCGAGGTGTTGTCGATGGTGAAGGGCACGGTGCTGATCCGCAGCTGCTCGAACACCGGACTTGTCTTCAACAGGCCCAGCGCATCGTATTGCCGAACGATCTCCATCGGCCAGTTCGTCATCATGACAAGCTTGCCCAGCGACGAGACCGACCGGGATGGCAGGGACAGGACGGCGAAGCCCTGGAACGCATAGAGCTCGCAGATGCTCTCGAACAAGCTGCGCACATCGCTTTCCTCATCCAGGTTGCCGATCCTCCAGCTGTTGCCGGAAACGACAATTTCGGGCGAGACGCTCCTCGAACCCATGAACATTCCTTTGAGTGATTACGATTGCCGCGGCGAAGTCCAACAACGTGATTGAAGCACGTTCCACCATCTGAAACGATTCCGGTGGGCTTTTTTGCCAGATCCGCTGTCATTCCACTATAAATAAAGTCCGTGTGGCGTCTAGCACCACTTAGCAATTGGTCTGATAAATACACAAGACCGATGTGCTACCTGTCCGGCATCGACACGGGACAGAGACCGACAGCCGCATCGTGCGAAATGGCATTCGCCGCGTCCCTGACCAGTCCCGACCATGCCTCCAGCTGACCGATCGTCACGCGATAGGCCGGCCCGGTGACGGAGATACCGCCCACGATTCCACGGCTTTCGCCTGCTTCGTCGCCTGTTGCGACCGGCGCGGCGACGCAGCGGATTTCCACTTCATGTTCCTCCGCGTCGATGGCGTAGCCGCGTCCGCGGATGCGGTCGAGGTCGGCAACCAGGGCGCCGCGCGACCGATGCGTATTGGCCGTAAAGGGGTAATAGACGATGCGCGCGAGGCGATCATCCAGCCGCGCAGGCGGCAATACGGATAGTGCAGCCTTACCCAATCCCGTGCAATAGGCCGGCGAAACCCGGCCGATCTGACTCTCCATCCGAACCGTCTGGCGGCTTTCCACCTTGTCGAGATAGATGATCTCGGTATTGCGCAGGACGCCCAGATGAACCGTTTCGCCTGTTTCCGCATGAAGACGATCGAGATGCGGCCGGGCGATTCGTCTGAGGTCGTTGCGCGACCATGCCCGATGCGCAAAGGACAGCAACCGCAGGCCCGGCTCGTAGGCGAGGTCCGCACGCTGGAACAGCAGGCCTTCATCGACCAGATGCGACAGATGCCGATGCAGCGTGCCGCGCGGCTGGCGCGTGAGCGCATGAATATCGGTGAAGCGCAGCGGCCTGTCCGCGTTGACCACGAGCTCGAGCACGGCCATCGCCTTTCCCAGCGTTCCCGTATCCGCCGTGGACTCAGCCGCCACGCGGTTGCCCGCATGGTTCGTCGTGCTGCCGTCGCTGGTCGATGTCGCCACTCTGCCGTCTCTCGCCCCCCGGTCCCACCGGTGGTTCTGCACCCTGCTTCGTGCCCTGATCCGTCCCCGGCGCCTTGGTGCCCCGCACCTTTCCGCCTTGACACCCAGCCACGATGTGGCCGATATTCCATATAATAAACGATTGTTCCGAATATTGGAACACAAAACTGAAATGTCTGCCTGGAGGGAGGGCGTCGACAGCATGCCGGGCCCTTCTGCAATGTTTCCGGATCTCGCAGATCGTGGCGTTCTCATTACCGGTGGAGCCTCAGGCATCGGCGCAGCCTTGGTCGAAGGTTTCGTTCGCCAGGGTGCGCGGGTCGCGTATATCGACATCAACGCAGATATGGCGGCGGAAGTTTCATCGCGCCTGAAAGACGTCGGACGGCATGCGCCGCTCTTCATCGAGGCAGACCTTCGGGACGTCGCCGGCATCCCCGCGCTCGTCGATCGCGCGGCGGACGCGCTGGGTGGCCTGAAGGTGCTCGTCAACAATGCGGCCCGCGACGACCGTCAGGTCTTCGGCACGATCACCGAAGCCGGCTGGGACGGAAACCTCGACATCAATCTCAAGCCCGTCTTCTTCATGAGCCAGGCAGCCGCGCCCTATCTCACAGCCGATAGTGGCGGTTCCATCGTCAATTTCTCCTCGATCGCCTATCTCCTCAATATGGGCGACATCCCGGCCTATGCGACAGCGAAGGCCGGGATCGTCGGCCTGACGAAGTCGCTTGCCGGTGCGCTCGGCCCCTCCGGCGTGCGCGTCAACGCGCTGTTGCCGGGCATGGTGGTGACCGAGCGGCAAAAGGCGCTGTGGCTGACGGACGACAGCATCGAGGCGATGCGCCGGCGGCAATGCCTTCCCGAAACGCTTTATGCCGACGACCTCGTCGGCCCCTGCCTCTTCCTCGCCTCCGACTGTTCGGCGCGGATGACGGCCCAGACGATGATCATCGACGGAGGTGTCTTGTGACGACAACGGTAGGCCATGCGGCGGCACGCTATGCGGCGGCGGATTGGGGAACGTCGAGTTTCCGGATCTGGCTGATCGGCGAGACGGGCGAGGCCCTTTGCGAGCGCCGCAGCGCCGAGGGCATGACGACGGCGGCAAAGACCGGGTTTTCCCCGGTGCTGGAACAGCATCTGGAGGCCATGGGCGCCGCCGCCACGCTGCCGGTCGTGATCTGCGGCATGGCCGGGGCGCGGCAGGGCTGGGTGGAAGCAGGCTATCTCGATACGCCGGCCGCCCTCTCCGACATCGTCCGCCATGCCGTCGTCGTGCCCGATGACCGGCGCGACATCCGCATCCTGCCGGGGCTCGCCCAGCGCGATGCGGCCAGCCCTGACGTGATGCGCGGCGAGGAAACGCAGCTGCTCGGCAGCGTCGGCGCGCTGTCCGGCACGCGGCTCGTCTGCATGCCGGGCACGCACAGCAAATGGGTGCGGGTTGCCGACGGCAAGGTCGAGCGGTTCTCGACCTTCATGAGCGGCGAGCTGTTCGACGTCGTGTCACGGCACTCGATCCTCAGCCATGCGGTGGCCGATGCCGGTGCCTTCGACGGGACCCATCCGGCCTTCGTCGCGGCCGTCGCCGAGGCGATGGCGAACCCAGCCATGGCGACCAATCTGCTCTTTACCGTCCGCTCCGGCCAGCTGCTGCACGGGCACGGCGCGACCGAGGCGAAGGCCCGTCTGTCCGGGCTGATGATCGGCCTGGAGATCGCGGGGGCTGCGACCATGACGGCCGACGCCCAGACACCGGTCAGCCTCGTCGCCTCCGGCCCGCTTGCCGGGCTCTACACGCAGGCACTCACGGCTGCCGGGCTTCACAGCACGCTCGTCGATGCCGACGAGGCCGTTCGCGACGGGCTGGCGGCGGCTGCCAGGGCGCTCTGGCCGGCCTCCGTCTAACCCCTCTCTGCCGTTTCAAGAAAGACGAGATCATGACACGCGTTCCCTTCCCCACCATGAAATATCCGCTGATCGCCATCCTGCGCGGGCTGAAGCCCGAGGAGTCGGAGGCGGCGATTTCGGCGCTGGTCGAGGCCGAATTCACGGCCATCGAAATTCCGCTGAACTCGCCGGATCCGTTCCGCTCGATCGAGATCGCTGTGAAGACGGCGCCGGCCAACTGCCTGATCGGCGCCGGCACGGTGCTGACCAAGGACCAGGTCGAGCGGCTGGAGCAGGCCGGCGGCCGGCTGTTCGTCAGCCCGAATGTCGACGTGGACGTCATCGCGCATGCGGCTTCCAAGGGCATGGTGACCATGCCGGGCGTGTTCACGCCGACGGAAGCGCTGGCGGCGGCGGCGGCCGGCGCGACGGGGCTCAAGTTCTTTCCGGCGAGCGTGCTCGGCGCGTCCGGCATTTCGGCCATCCGCGCCGTGCTGCCGACCGATCTGGAGATCGCGGCCGTCGGCGGCGTCTCGGAAGCCAATTTCGCGGAATATGCCAAGATCGGCGTCAAGAGCTTCGGGCTCGGATCCAGCATCTACAAGGTCGGCATGAGCGCCGCCGAGATCGGCGACCGCGCCCGCATCACAACCAAGGCCTATGACGCCGTCTATGGAGCGTCCGCATGAGTGCCAACGCGAAAATCGTCAGCGACAATCCCTCGGAGCTCGGCGAAGGCCCGGTCTACGATCCCTCGACCGGCACCGTCTGGTGGTTCAACATCGTCGGGCGCGAGCTGCACGGGCTGCATCTCGACAGCCAGGCCAAGAGCGTCCAGCCGCTGAACTTCCTCGCCAGCGTCATGGCGCTGGTGGATGGGGAACGGCAGCTGATCGCCAGCGACCAGGGCCTTTTCCTGCGCGATGCCGAGACCGGCGCCTTCGAGACCTATGCCGAGATCGAGGACAAGCCGGGCAACCGCACGAATGACGGGCGCGTGCATGCCTCGGGCGCCCTCTGGATCAGCACGATGGGCCGGAGCGCGGAGACGAACGCCGGCGCGATCTACCACGTCGCCCGGGGCAAGGTGACGCGCATCGTCAGCGATATCACCATTCCGAACGGCATCTGTTTCTCGCCGGATGGCCGCATCGGCTACTACTCCGACACGGCGCTGAACCGCTTCATGCGCGTGGCGCTCGATCCCGCAACGGGTCTGCCGACCGGCGAGCCGGTGCTGATGGTCGAGGAGCCGGAAAGCGAAGGCGGGTTCGACGGTGCGGTCTGCGATGCCGAAGGGCTGATCTGGGCCGCCCGCTGGGGCGCTTCCGCCATCGACGTCTACTCGCCCGAGGGCAAGCGTCTTGCGCGGCATACCGTGCCGGTGTCGCAGCCGAGCTGCCCGGCCTTTGTCGGACGCAGTGCCGACCGTGTGCTCTTCACCTCGGCCTGGCAGGGACTGGACGAGGCAGGCCGCTCGAAAGACCCGGATGCCGGCAAGACCTTCCTGCTCGACATCGACGTGAAAGGCCGGTTCGAGCCCGTCTACGTGCTCTGATCGCCGTTGCCGATCGCGCGTCCCGGGAGGAGAGCGTCATCGGCGATTTACAGTCGAAACGGTAAAAAGTATGATTATTGGTGAACGGCCGAAGCGCCGCGCCAAAGGGAGGTTTCCATGAGCGACGAGAAGAAACGGGAACTGAGAAGCCGTCACTGGTACGGTGGCACCGACAAGGACGGGTTCATTCACCGCTCGTGGATGAAGAACCAGGGCTTTCCGGACCATGCGTTCGACGGACGCCCGATCATCGGCATCTGCAACACCTGGTCGGAACTGACCCCCTGCAACAGCCATCTGCGGATTCTCGCCGAAGGCGTGAAGCGCGGCGTCTGGGAGGCCGGCGGCTTTCCGGTCGAGTTCCCGGTGTCCTCGCTCGGCGAAACGCAGATGCGCCCGACGGCCATGCTGTTCCGCAACCTGCTCGCCATGGACGTCGAGGAGGCCATCCGTGCCTATGGCATCGACGGCGTCGTGCTGCTCGGCGGCTGCGACAAGACCACCCCCGGCCAGCTGATGGGAGCGGCCTCCGTCGATCTGCCGACCATCGTCGTGTCCTCCGGCCCTATGCTGAACGGCAAATGGCGCGGCAAGGACATCGGCTCGGGCACCGATGTCTGGAAGTTCTCCGAGGACGTGCGCGCCGGCAAGATGAGCCTGGCAGAGTTCATGGCGGCGGAAAGCGGCATGTCGCGCTCGCCCGGCGTCTGCATGACGATGGGCACGGCGACGACCATGGCCTCCGTGGTGGAAGCCATGGGCCTGTCGCTGCCGCTGAACGCCGCCCTGCCCGCCGTGGACGCGCGCCGCATGGCGCTCAGCCACATGACCGGCAAGCGGATCGTCGATATGGTGCATGAGGACCTGCGCCTGTCGAAGATCCTGACCAAGAAGAACTTCGAGAACGGCATCGTCGCCAATGCCGCCGTCGGCGGCTCGACCAATGCGGTGGTGCACCTGCTTGCCATCGCCGGCCGCGCCGGCGTCGATCTGACGCTCGACGATTTCGACCGGGTCGGCGCGCAGGTTCCCTGCATCGTCAACTGCATGCCCTCCGGCCAGTATCTGATCGAGGATCTGGCTTATGCCGGGGGCCTGCCCGCCGTGATGAACCGCATTCAGGACCTGCTGCATGCCGATGCGCCGACCGTCTACGGCTGTCCCATCTCGGACTATTACAAGGATGCCGAAGTCTTTAACGACGACGTCATCCGGCCGCTCGACAACCCGCTCCGCAAGGCCGGCGGCATCCGCATCCTGCGCGGCAATCTCTCGCCCAACGGCGCCGTGATCAAGCCGTCGGCCGCCAGCGAGCATCTGCTCGTGCACGAGGGACCGGCGCATGTGTTCGAGACAATCGAGGACATGAAGGCGCAGATCGACGATCCCGACCTCGATGTGACCGAAGACACGATCCTCGTGCTGAAGGGCTGCGGCCCCAAGGGCTATCCCGGCATGGCAGAGGTCGGCAACATGCCGATCCCAAGGCGGCTGGTGGAAAAGGGCGTGCGCGACATGGTGCGCATCTCCGACGCCCGCATGTCGGGCACCGCCTTTGGCACCGTGGTGCTGCATGTCAGCCCCGAAGCCAATGCCGGTGGGCCGCTCGCCATCGTCAGGACGGGCGACCGCATCCGGCTCGACACGCTGAAGGGGGAGCTGAACCTGATGATCCCCGAGGCCGAATTCGCCGCGCGCATGGCCGCCTGGGTGCCGCCGGAGCCGAAGTGGACGCGTGGCTACTACAAGCTCTACCAGGACACCGTTCTGCAGGCCGACAAGGGTGCGGATCTCGATTTCCTCGTCGGCGGCAGCGGCAGCGAGGTCTTCCGCGAAAGCCACTGACGGCATGACGATCCGACGGCCGAGGTATTCGGAGCGTCTATATTGACCCCGAGGCCTGCCGAAAGTTCCGCTTTCGGCAGGCCATTTTTTTTCGGAACCACTTTACGGGACAGCCCGTTCTCTCAGCATCACCGGTGCGGCGTGTTTGAACCCCGCGCCACGATCCGAGAAGAAACTGAAAAGGAAGGTTACATCATGACCAACAAGCTCATTACTTCCGTCGCCGCCGGCGCCCTCTTTGCCGGAATCGCCGCTTTCGCACCGTTCGCTTCCGCACAGGATGCCGCACAGCCGGCACCGGCCGCGCCGATGGCCACGACGACCGCTGCCTCCGGCACCTACATCACCGAACAGGGTCCGGACCAGATCGCTGCCAGCACCTATCTCGGCCAGTCGGTCTACAATTCCTCCGATGAAAGCATTGGCGAGATCAATGACGTGATCTTCTCCAAGGACGGCTCCGTCGAAGCAGCCGTGATCGGCGTCGGTGGCTTCCTCGGCATCGGCGAAAAGAACGTCGCCGTACCGCTCGACACTGTGATGGTCACCGAAGTTCCGAATTCCGACGACCTGAAGCTGACGACGACCGAGACGGCCGACACGCTGAAGGCTGCCCCGGAATTCAAGACCAAGGCGGCGCAGGTCGCGGAACGCAACGCGGCAACGCCGGTTGACGGTTCGACGACCTCCTCGACCACGCCGATGGCTCCGGCCGGCAACACGATGGCCCCGGCCGGCGGCGCTGCACCGGCTGGCCAGCCGGCCACGACGAACCCGTAATCCGTCCCAAACGGCTTACCGAGCGGCGGTGCGAAAGCACCGCCGTTTTCGTTTGTCCGGACGCTCTCGTCGATCAGATGGCGACGGGGATCAGATGGCGACGGGGCGCTTCGTGTCCATGTCGCGATAGCGATCGCGCAGGTACCGCAGGGTGGCGGTGGCATCGGCCGGTTTTCCGTAGAAATACCCCTGCCCCATACCGCAGCCCAGTCCTTTGAGCATCAGCGCTTCGGCGAAGTCCTCGATGCCTTCCGCCACGACCTCGAGGCCGAGGCCGTCGCACATGGTGACGATCGCCTTGACGATATGTTCGGAGGCGCGATCGTTGACGATACGGCAGACGAAGGAGCGGTCGATCTTCACCTTGTCGAAGGTGAAGTCGCGCAGACGGCCGAGGCTGGACTGTCCGGTGCCGAAATCGTCCAGCGAAATCCGCACGCCGGCATCGCGCAGTTCCTGCACGATCTTCTGCGCCATATCGGCATCGCGCATCATCGCCGTTTCGGTGATCTCGAGCTCCAGGCGGCGCGGGTCGAGGCCGACGCGATGGATGATGGCGAGCACCGTGCTGCTGGTCGCCAGGTCCATGAGCTGGGCCGAGGACAGGTTGAACGAGAGAAACAGCTCCTTGGGCCAGAGCAGGGCCGCTTCGGCCGCCTTGCGCAACAATGTTTCCGACAGCGCATCGATGAAGCCGCGCTCTTCGGCAAGCGGCACGAAGATGGCGGGCGAGACATAGCCGAGATCGCTGTCGCACCAGCGCGCCAGCGCTTCGAACCCCACAACCGTGTCGGTGTCGAGGCTGACGATCGGCTGGAAATGCACGTCGATCTCATCGGCGATGATCGCGTTGCGCAGTGCCTGCTCCAGCAAGGTCGCGCGGCGCATCTCCTGCGCGATTTCCTGGGAGTAGACGGTGATCTGTCCGCGGCCACGGCGCTTGGAGCGATAAAGCGCGGTATCCGCACTCTTCAGCAGGTCGTCATAGGCCTCGCCGGCAAAGGGGTAGACCGCGAAACCGAAGGAGGCGGAGAGACGCACGGTGCGCTCGGCCAGTTCGAACGGTGCCTGCAGCACCTCCTTGAGCATATGGCCCATCTTCTCGGCAGCCTTGCGCTCGAAGACGAGCGGCAGCACGAAGGCGAACTCGTCATTGCCCATGCGGATGACGGTCGAGCCATCGGGCATGCAGGCTTCCAGCCGGTGCGCCACCTGGCACAGGATCTCGTTGCCCGCGGGATGTCCGAAGAGGTCGTTGAGCGGCTTGAAACCGTCGAGATTGGCCAGGCCGATCGTGAACGGCGCGGGATCGGCGGCACGTTCCGTCGCGATTTCGAGAACCTTTTCCCGCAGCCGGTTCGCATTGCCGAGGCCCGTCAGGGGATCGACGAAGGCCAGGGCATGGAGATCGCGCGGGTAACGTTCGGTCACGACGCTGCCGAGGTCATGCCGACCGCTGTCCGGGGAGACATCATGGCGACGCTGCGGCATGCCTGTCTGCCGCTCCGGCTGGCTCGACCCGGCACGGCGTGACCGTCCCTTCTGGCGCGAAGCTGTTTCGTCCTGATCCATTGCGGAGGTCCTGCATATTTCGGTCGGCACGCTGACCGCATGGACCATGGAACCACACCCTTAAGAAATCACAACAGTCTCTATCCCTAATTCTCGTGACACTTGCAAGAATGTGAAGAAAAACGACACATTACATATCTGGGGATGTACGAAATCTCGCACTATCGCGAGACGCGTATCAGCGCTGCTGGCGGTGATCGCTGCCGCTTTCGAGATAGCGGTTGCGAACGCGTTCGATCATGTCGGGGCTGATCGGCTTGACGATATGGTCGTCCATGCCGGCCGCGCGCGCATGTTCCAGGTCGATATCCAGGGCCTGCGTCGTCACGGCGACGATCGGCGTGCGAAACGACAGGCGCTCTTCCGCCGCGCGAATGGCCCGCGTCGCGTCGAAACCGTTCATGACCGGCATGGAAACGTCCATGAAGATGAGCTGCGGGCGGAACTGCTGCCAGAAGCGCACGGCCTCCTCGCCGTTGGCGGCGATGCGGTAGGACAGGCCGAGACCTTCGAGGATCTGGGAGAAGACGAACTGGTTGATCTCGTTGTCCTCGGCGACGAGCACATCGATATCGGAGGTCGGACGCTTGGTGACGGGCAGGACGATATCCCAATCGGCAGGCGCTTGCAGGGTGGCGGCGGGCTCCGCGGTCTCGGGCAGGCGCGCGGCGGTGTCGCCTGCCGTCAGCAGAGCCTCAATCTCCGCCGCAAGGGCTGCCTCCGGGCCTGCCGGATCGAAGACGATGCCCGGCGGACCGGCACCCCTGTCCAGCGTCGCCTTGAGGTCGCGAAGGGCGGGATCGATGAGAACGAGGTCGAGCGAGAGGTTCGCTTCGCGGATGGCCTCGAGAAACGCCGTCATTTCCGGCGCGGAGCGCAGGGCGCAGACCTCGTGGCCACGCTTCGACAATGCCGAGAGCAGGCGCGCCTCCGTCCCGCTCTCCGGCGTCATGACGAGGATGCGACCGGTGATGCCGGACGCTGCGGCTTTGGTTGCCGGCGGCGTTGTCATGTCCTGCGGCGTCGGCGTTTGCGCGGTCTGGGCAAGAACGTGCAGATCGAGCGCCTGGTAGGGGTCGTGGCAGTTCTGTGCCGGCTCGAAGGCCTCATATCGCGCGACGGCGAGGCTTTTGGCCAGTTCCGGCGAGACAGCGCCATCGTCATAGCCCACGACGATGTCCGTGACGTCGTTCATGCAGGTGACGAGCAGGCCGCGTTGCGCGTCGCCCACGCGGAATTTGTGCGTCACCAGCCAGCAATCGTCGCCGTTGGCCCGCACGGCCTGCTCCGGCAGGCGATGTTCGCGCCCGGTCTCCAGCACCATGCGATCGGACGTTTCGAATTTCTCGGCGAGTTCCGGTTCGATGAGATCCCAGACGGAGCGCCCGAGAATCTGGTCGGGCGTCATGCCGTGCAGGTCGCAGAAGGCCTTGTTGACGCCGATGTAATTGAGGCTTCGGTCCTTGACGCAGATCGGGTTGGGCAGGCTGTCGAGAATGCTTTCCGTCATCTCCATGCGCTCGAGGTCGAGCTGCATCTGCTCGTCCTTCTTCTTCTGCTCGGAAACTTCGGTGAGAGAGACGACGCAGAGACCGTTTGCCAGCCGGCGCTTGCGCACATTGATCCAGCGCTGGCGGGCGATGCGTTCGACCACGTCATAGCGTTCGCGCCAGTGAAGGGACACGCGTTCGGAAATCCATTCCTCACGGTTGACGCGCCGACGGCTGCGCTCCGTCGCCGTTCCCGAACGCACGCCGAGGTCGAAGACGGCGCCCAGGAAATCGCGCAGCCGGGTGCCGCGTGCGAGGAAACGATCCTCGACGGGGTAGAACTGCTGGATCGGCTTGCTGGCAAAGATCAATTCGTCGTTGCGATCGCACACAAAGACGGCCAGGCCCAGCGCATCCGAAACCGCTTCCAGCAGAGAGAGCTGGACAGCTGCGCCAGATGACGCGACATCACTCATTCACGGCCTCACAGTCCTTGGCGGACATTACATTGACGGGAACATGCCGACGTCACGACCCTTGACCGGGCATGGCGTTCTTTCCGGGAGCGCGCGGTCAGCATCGCGATCGCTCCGGCGCAGCGGCGGCCCGGAAACGGGCTTGGCTGCGACAGTCTTTCGTCCGTCGCATCGGGGGCGTCATCGCCGGCAACGCCGACGCCGCATGCTCCTCCCCCGGCAGCATCCGGTGTCCTCGCGACCGTTCCGTCTGCCTTACATAGTCAAGTGTCGCCTGTGACGCACTCGGCTTCGCTGTTGCGCTTCGCACCAGCTGCGTCACGTTCTCCTGACACCCACCTCGATCTCAGGACATGTGCAGCAACCCGGTTACCGACAATGCCACAGCGGGCTTAATGCACCCTTAAGCCCCGAAATCCCGCGCTTTGTCCCTGACCTTTCCCGTCCCCGTCCGGATCGCGCAGGGGATATCCCGGTCCCTCGGTCAACCAGTCCTTGGCGACGACGCGGGAATGGCAGAGAATGCACCATGGCCATTACCCTCCTTTCCGAAACGCTCATCAACCAGATCGCCGCCGGCGAAGTCATCGAGCGGCCGGCGAGCGCTGCCAAGGAGCTGATCGAGAACGCGCTCGACGCCGGTGCCACCCGCATCGAGATCGCGACGGCCGGCGGCGGCAAGACGCTGCTGCGCGTGGTCGACAATGGCTGCGGCATGGGGCCGGACGATCTGGCGCTTGCCGTGCGGCGGCACTGCACCTCCAAGCTCGGCGGCGGCCTGTTCGACATCCGCACACTCGGCTTTCGCGGCGAGGCGCTGCCCTCGATCGGCTCCGTCGCGCGCCTGACGATCGCGAGCCGCCCGGCCGGCAGCGACCATGGCGCCGAAATCGCCGTGCATGGCGGGGTGGTGCAGGCCGTACGGCCGACACCGGCGAACCACGGCACGGTGGTGGAGGTGCGCGACCTTTTCTTCGCCACGCCGGCCCGGCTGAAATTCATGAAGACGGAGCGGGCCGAGGCGGCGGCGATTTCCGAAGTGGTGCGGCGCATGGCGATCGCGTTTCCCGGCGTGCGCTTCCTGCTGTCGGGTCCCGACCGGACGACGCTCGAATTTCCTGCGACCGGCGACGATCGTCTGGCGCGCATCGCGCAGGTGCTCGGCCGCGACTTCCGCGACAATGCGATCGAGATCGACGCGGAGCGCGACGCGGTGCGCCTGACCGGCTTTGCCGGGGTTCCCACCTTCAACCGGGGCAATTCGCTGCACCAATATGTGTTCGTCAACGGCCGGCCGGTCCAGGACAAGCTGATCTTCTCGGCGCTGCGCGGCGCCTATGCCGAAACCATTCCGCATGGCCGCTATCCCGTCGCGGTCCTCTCGATCACGATCGACCCCGCGCTGGTGGATGTGAACGTGCATCCGGCAAAATCGGACGTCCGCTTTCGCGACCCCGGCCTCGTGCGCGGCCTGATCGTCGGCGCCATCCGCCAGGCGCTGGCGGTCGACGGCGACCGGTCCTCGACGCTCGGCGCGCGCGGCCTGATGGATGCCTTCCGGCCGCAGGGTGCTGCCGCTGCGGGCTTCGCCTCTGCCGCCCGCTCCCCTGGCGGTTATGGTGGCCAGACCTCATACGGGCAGGCGCCTTCGGCCCCCTGGTCGGCAGACCGCTCGCCCTACCGGCCGCTGGAGACGGAGGGCCGCGGCTTCGGGGAAGCCGCGCAGGCTGCCTTCGGCGCGTTCGCACCCGCCGCACGGATGGCGCCGGAGACGGCAGGCGCGGAGCCGACGGCGCCCGGGGCGGCACTGTCCGACCATCCGCTGGGTGCCGCACGGGCACAGCTGCACGAAAACTACATCGTCGCGCAGACGGGCGACGGGCTCGTGATCGTCGATCAGCACGCCGCCCACGAACGCCTCGTCTACGAGAACCTGCGCAAGGGGCTCTCGACCAAGGCCCTGCCGGCGCAGGCGCTCCTGATCCCCGATATCGTCGATCTCGCGGAGGACGACTGCGACCGGCTGATGGTGCATGCCGAAGAGCTTTCGCGGCTGGGGCTGACCATCGAGCGTTTCGGCCCGGGCGCCGTCGCCGTGCGCGAGACGCCGGCCATTCTGGGCGAGATCGATGCCGCAGGGCTCATCCGGCAGCTGGCCGACGAGCTGGCGGAATGGGACACGGCCAACGGCCTTGCCGGCCGGCTGGAAGCGCTCGCGGCCACCATGGCCTGCCACGGCTCGGTGCGCTCGGGCCGCCGGCTGCGGCCGGAAGAGATGAACGCCCTCCTGCGCCAGATGGAGGCGACGCCCGGCTCCGGCCAGTGCAATCACGGGCGGCCGACCTATATCGAGATCAAGCTTGCCGATATCGAGCGCCTGTTCGGGCGCAGCTGACGGCAGAACGCGGCGGCCGACCGGCCTTGCGAGACCGCTGGCAAAAGCCGTGGCGAAGGTTTACAGCGGCAGCACAGGGTTCGGCCGCTCGGGCGAGCCGATCAGTCAGGGGATGAGACACGATGAACCGGTTCGAAGGCAGCGGCAACAGGATTGCGAAAATCCGGTATCTCGACGGCGATTTCAACGTCATCCTGCCGGGCTCCTTCGTCATTTGCGCCATCACCGGACGCGAGATTCCGGTGGAGGAGCTGCGCTACTGGAGCGTGGCGCGGCAGGAGCCGTATATCGACGCCCAGGCTGCCTTCGATGCGGACAAGCGCGCGGGAATCTTGCCGGGGCAGACGGGAGATGCGGGCTCTTCGGTTACGCCGTAGCGTTCGTTGCGCGTCAGCGTTTGTGGCCGGCTTAGCGTTTGCGATCGCCCCTCACCCTAACCCTCTCCCCGCTTGCGGGGAGAGGGGACGTGCCCTGCTTGGGGTTTTGAGGTGAGGTGAAAGCGGTGCCTCAAGGCTCCTTCGCCCCGCGCGCGGGGAGAAGGTCCCGGCAGGGGGATGAGGGGCCGACGCAAGCACCCGCTCTATGCCCCGCTACGACGCAGCAGCCGATGGCGGGCGGCGGACAGGGCGGCGTCGATCATCTTGTCGGGGGCCGAGGGATCGTCGAAGGCGATCTCGACGTCGATGACGCGGACTTCGCGCGCGAGTTCGCCCGTGCGATCCGCCTGATGGCCGACAGCGTGGCCAGCACCGTGCCCGGCGCCATGGGTGGCATCGAGGCGAACGCGGTCCTTGGCGGTCGTCACCAGAAGCAGGCCGGCAGCATCCGCATCGTCGAGCAAGGCTGCGATCTCGTCGGCCTCCAGATGATGGTGATCCGGGAAATTGCGCGTCGTCACGATCTCCGCGCCGGTTTCGCGCACCGTCCGGTAGAATTTTTCAGGGTCCGCGATCCCGGCGAAGGCGAGCACGCGCCGGCCCTGCAGCGAACCGTCGTCCTCATGCACGATATCGGCGACGAAGACCGCCCGTCCGGCCCGCGCCGCGGTGCGGATGACGGGATCGGCCGCCGTCTCCCGGCCGATCTTCAGGAGGGCGGAGGCGTGGCGCAACTGGTGGCCGAGCGGCGCGCGCACGGGGCCGGCCGGCACGAGGCGGCCATTGCCGATGCCGCGGCGGCTGTCGATGACGAGCAGCGCATAGTCGAAGACGAGACGCGCGCTCTGGAAGCCGTCATCCATGATGATGAGATCGACCCCTTCCGCCACCAGCCGCTGCGCGCCCTCGACGCGCTTTCTCGATATGACCGTCGGGGCGGCGCGGGCCAGCAGCAGCGGCTCGTCGCCGACCTCCAGCGCCCGGTGATGGTGAGGATCGACCAGCGTGGTCACATCCAGCGACCCGCCATAGCCGCGGCTGAGAAAGCCGGGCTTCAGGCCGCGGGCGCGGGCGGCCCTGGCGATGGCGATCGCGGTCGGGGTCTTGCCGGCACCCCCGACGGTGAAGTTGCCGACGCAGAGGACCGGAACGGGCGCGGCCCAGCGGCGGGCGCGATCCATCCGGCGGCCGGCGATCCGACCGTAGACCCAAGCGACGGGGGCAAGGGCCCGCGCAGCCCAGCCGGGCTTTTCCCACCAGAAGGGCGGCGCTTCCGATGCCATCAGGACGTCCCGTCCCGCGCCGCGTGGTCGTTGCCCCGTGCGGCCGGCGGGTGACGGTCGAGGAGCGCCAAAAGTTCGGTGATGTCGGCAAGGCAGTGGTCGCTGGCGGCAGCGAGCGACTGGCGCGAGCCTGTGCCGGTGAGCACCGCGACGGTGAGGCCGACGCCGGCATTGCGCCCCATGTGCATATCGTGATTGTTGTCGCCGACAACGACGACCTGATCCGGGATCAGACCCGTCGTCGCGCAGAAGCCATGGACCATGCCGGGCTCAGGCTTCACGCCGTAGCCGCTGTCGTAGCCCGCGACATAGTCGAGGCATTCGGCAAAGCCGAAGCGCTCGGCCGTGCGGCGGATGGAGGCCTCGTTGTCGCTGGAGGCGACGCCGAGCTTGTAGCCGCGTGTCCGTAATGTCGTAAACAGAGCGGAGAGATCCGTCACCGGCACGGCATAGGCGGCCGAGCGGGAGAAGAGGTCGTCGAGGGCCTCCGTCAAAGCCTCGCGAGTCCAGGGCGCGCCGGCCTCCACCATGCCTTGCGCGATCTCCGCCGTGTTGCCGGCGGCAAGCAGGCTGTCGGCGGCCACGAAACCGGTCTCCGGATCCATGCCGCCGGCGCGCAGCAGCGTGGCGCCGAGGTCCGTATCGTCGCGCGAGGCGATGCGGGCGACCTCGTAATTCACAGGCACCCAGCTTTTGGCATAGTCGAGCAGCGTCCCGTCCTTGTCGAAGAGGATGCCGGCGATCGGTATCGGAAGCGGTGCCTTGCTCATCTCGACGGTCTCCCCGGAATTTGAAACGCGCCGGATGACGCCGGCCGGACCGCGCTAGACATCGTCGCGCGGCAACAGGCGGGCCTTCACCGTCAGCGGGTTGATATAGGGCTCGAGCCCGCGGATCGTCGCCGAGAGGGCGCCGCGCATCTCGTGTACGGCCTCCTGCCCCGCCTCGATCATCTTGCGGCGCACCTCGTCGTTGGTCAGCAGGTAGTGCACGCCCTTGGCCAGCATCTCGGTGTCGCGCACGATCTTGGCGCTGCCGTTCTTGGCGAGCGTCTGATAGGTCTCGCGGAAATTCTGGACGTTGCCGCCCGACAGGATGGCGCAGCCGAGCATGGCCGGCTCGATCGGGTTCTGCCCGCCCTCCCCGAACAGCGACCGGCCGACGAAGGCGACATCGGTCAGGCGGAGATAGAGGCCCATTTCGCCGACGGTGTCGCCGAGCAGGATGTCGGTTTCCGGCGTCACCGGATCGTTGCGGGTGCGGCGGGCGACGGTCAGCCCCTTGGCGACCAGCATGGCCTCGATCGCATCGCAGCGCTCGGGGTGGCGGGGCACGATGATGGTCAGAAGCGCGTTGCGCTCTTTCAGGGCCAGGTGCACGGAGCCGGCGGCGGCCTCCTCCCCCTCGAAGGTGGAGATCGCCGCCCAGGTCTTGCGGGTCTCGATCTGCTGTCGGTATTGCCGGAGCACAGCGCTATCGACCGGCGGCGCGTCGGTATCGACCTTCAGATTGCCCGACACCATGACCGGCAGCGCACCGAGCGCGCTGAACCGTTCGGCATCGGTCTCCGACTGCGCGATGACGAGCGCCAGGTTCTCGAAGATAGCGTCAGCCAGGTTCGGGCGTTTCTTCCAGCGGGCGAAGCTGCGGTCGGACAGGCGGCCATTGACGAGGATCTGCGGGATATGGCGCTTGCCGAGTTCCATGATGGTCATCGGCCAGATCTCGCTTTCGGCGATGATCGCAAGGTCCGGTTCCCAATAGTCGAGGAAGCGGGAGACGGCCGGCTTGAAGTCGAGCGGCACATATTGGTGGATGGCGATATCGCCCAGCCGCTCGGCGACGACGCGCGCCGAGGTGGTGGTGCCGCTGGTGAGCACGACGGCGATGCCGCGGCGGTGGATTTCCTTGATCAGGGGAATGACGGACATTGTCTCGCCGACGCTGGCCGCATGAAACCAGACCAGCGGCCCCTGCGGGCGGGCCGCACTCGGAAAGCCGTAGCGTTCCTGCCGGCGGGCGCGATCTTCCTTGCCGCGCGCGGCGCGCAGGGCGAGGTAAGACCAGACGAGCGGATAGACCGCAGTTCCGACCCAGCGATAGCCGGAGAGCGCCGCGCGCGCGAAGACGCGCGTCATCTGGCGCACTCCGTGCACGCCCTGCCCGGCAGGACGCTGCGGGCGGGACGCGACGGCCCGGACACGCGCATGCCGCGTCCGCCCAATGTCATCAGAGCTGGCCCGGATCGAGCAGGCGGTGCATGTGGACGATGAAGTAGCGCATATGGGCGTTGTCGACCGTCGCCTGCGCCTTGCCGCGCCAGGCATGCAGCGCGCTTTCATAGTCCGGGAAGATGCCGACCACATCCAGCTTGTCGAGATCGCGGAACTCGACGTCCTTGAGCGTCTTCAGCTCTCCCCCGAAGACCATGTGCAGCAGCTGCTTCTTTTCCGTCATTTTCGCCTCTTTTCGTCGTCTTATCGTGCTGTTTTCGACTGGTGATGTGCGGCATCCAGCCGGAAAGGTCAATGGCCGTGCAGGCCGGCTGACGCGTCCAGAAGGGCCGGCAGAGCCGGCAGCGCCGCTGCGCACAGAAGCTCGTGGCGCACGCTCGGACGGTTGTAGGTCAGGGGACGGCCGTCGAGACCGGTGAGCACGCCGCCCGCCTGCTGCAGGATCAGATCGGCGGCGGCGAGATCCCAGTCATGGGCGTTCTTCTTCACCACGGTCCCATCGATGGTGCCATCGGCGATCATCGCGATGCGATAGGCGAGCGAGGGAACGTGGGAGACGCGCGCGACATCCTTGCCGTAGCCGGCTTTCAGCTTCGGCAAAAGGTCCTCGGCAATGGCGAACCGCAGCGGCTGGCCCGCCACCGCCCTGGCGACATGGATGGCGACGCCGTTGCGCCGGGCTTCCATGCCATCCCTTGCCTGATAGAGTTCGATGAGGGCCGGCGCATAGAGCACGCCGGCGACCGGGCGGCCCTTGTGGACGACGGCGACGCTGACGCACCAGACATCCTTGCCGGCGATGAAACCGCGCGTGCCGTCGATCGGATCGACCACGAACACAGTGTCGCAGCCGAGCCGCGCCTCGTCGTCATCCGTCTCCTCAGACAGCCAGCCGTAATTGGGACGGGCCGAAAGCAGGCGTTCCTTGAGGATGTCGTTTGCCGCGTAATCCGCCTCGCTGACCGGCGAGCGGTCCTCGTTCTTGTAGCGGACATCCGGGTTCTTGCGGAAATAGGTCAGAGCCTTTTCGCCGGCGGCCATCGCTGCCGTGGTGATCAGGTCCAGATCCCTGGTCCACTGATCCGGCGGGTGATGGTCGGCGCTCATGGGCTTCCTTTCCGTATGGTCGTGCAAGCCTGTCCGGCACGCGTCGTGCGACGTCCGCGTCAGACAGGCGAAGTGCGGCCAAAACATGGTGGCCGCTCCGTCATCCCAGCCTTTCGGTTTTCGCCGGCGGCTGCGGTCGGGCAGGCCTCATTTTCCGGCGAGCGTCATGCCTTCCACGGCGATCGTCGGCGCGGCGACCGAGTAGCTGCGGTCGATGTCGTTCGCGAGCGTCAGAGCCATGAACATCTGCTTGAGGTTGGAGGCGATGGTGACCTCGGAAACGGGAAACGCGATCTCGCCGTTCTCGATCCAGTAGCCGGACGCCCCGCGCGAATATTCGCCCGTCAGCATGTTGACGCCATGGCCGATCAGCTCGGTGACGTAGAAGCCGGTGCCGACGCTGCGGATCAGATCCTCGCGCGAGATGTCGCCCGGCTCCAGCGCGAAGTTGGTGGAAGACGGATTGACCGCCGTGCCGCTGCGCGCGCCGCGACCGTTGGTCTCAAGCCCCAGTTCCCGCGCCGTGGCGGTGGACAGGAACCAGTTCCGCAAGATCCCGTCCTCGATCATGGTCATCTTCCGCCCGGTCACGCCTTCGCCGTCGAAGGGCCGCGAGCCGGAGCCGCGCACGATCAGGGGATCGTCCGTCAGGTTGATGCCGGGCTTGAGGATGCGCTCGCCCATCTTGTCCTTGAGGAACGTCGTCTTGCGGGCGACGGAGGCGCCGTTGATGGCGCCGGCGATGTGGCCGGCAAAGCCGCGGGAGACGCGCGGATCGAAGACGACGGTGACGTTCTTCTGCGTGTCCACCTGCCGCGGATTGACGCGGGCGGCGGCGCGCTCGCCGGCATGGCGGCCGATATCGGCGGCGCCGCGCAGGTCGGACAGGAAGAGCGCGCTGTCGAAGTCATAGTCGCGCTCCATCTTCGTGCCCTCGCCGGCGATGGCGCTGACGGAAAGGCTGAAGCGGGTGCCCATATAGGCGCCGGAAAAGCCGTTGGAGGTGACGAGCACGAGGCCGCCCATGCCGGTGGAACCGCCGGCGCCGCTGGTCTTGGTGACGCCGGGCACGGCAAGGGCTGCCGCCTCGGCCTCGAGCGCGCGTTCGGTCAGCTCTTCCGTCGAAATCTCGCTGGCGTCGAAGAGGTCGAGATCGGGAACATCGCGGGCGATGCGGGTGTCGTCGGCGAGCGTCGCATACGGATCTTCCGGTGAGGCCTTGGCCATGGCGACGGCGCGCTCGGCCAGCACCTTCAGGTCGAAGCCCGGATTGGCGGAAACGCTGGCAACGCGGCGGCCGACGAAGACGCGGAGCGAGAAGTCGTCGCTCTCGGAACTGTCGGTCGCCTCCACCTTGCCGAGGCGGACGGAGACGGAGCGCGACCGGCCCCGAAGCACGACGGCGTCGGCCTGATCGGCTCCCGCCTTTCTCGCAAGGTCCACGAGCTCTGCGGCCCGCGTTTCGAGTGCGGCGGAATCAATCGTCTGGGGCATGAATGAGCCTTTCCTTCCCGTCCCATTTATTGTGCACTGGGCCGGGCATCAAGGGCGTGGCACGATTCTCCCGGAACGCGCGCCTTATTTCCGTCTTGCCACCCGGTGAGAAGGCCTTTTCGCAGGAGAGGTGGGGCCCGGAGCGTTTAAAGCGTGCCGCGATCTTCCAGATGCGCTGCGCACGCTTTAAGTTTTTGTTTTTCTGCATATCGTCATGGCGAAACCGCTCAGCATTCTTGCGCGACATGGATTTGCACCAAACGGCCACGCCACAGGAAACGTCACGATGTCGACAACGCCCGTCATGACCTCCCAGGCGCTTCTGCTGCTCGGCGGCGCCGTGGTGGCGGCCCCCATCTTCAAGAAGCTCGGGCTCGGCACCGTGCTCGGCTATCTCGCTGCCGGCGTCATCATCGGCCCGGTGTTTCACCAGATCACGGATGGAGAGGCGATCCTCGGTTTTGCCGAGCTCGGCGTCGTCTTCCTCCTGTTCGTGATCGGGCTGGAGCTGAAGCTGTCGCGGCTCTGGGCCATGCGGCGGGATATCTTCGGGCTGGGCTCCGCGCAGGTGCTCGTCACCGGCGGGCTGCTATCGGCCATCGTCTACGAACTCGGCCTGCTCGACGCGGCCGGCAGCCTCATCACCGGCTTCGGCCTTGCCCTGTCCTCCACCGCCTTCGCGCTGCAGATCCTCGACGAGAAGGGCGACACGAACACGCGCTACGGCCAGCGCGCCTTTTCGATCCTCCTGCTGCAGGATCTCGCCATCGTGCCGCTGCTGGCGTTGATCCCGCTGATCGCGCTGCAGGCGCCGGAGGACACGACGCCGCCGATCGAGGATTTCTCGGTCGCCGTGGGCGCGATCCTCGTGATGGTGCTGGCCGGGCGGTATCTCATCAATCCGCTGTTCCGGATTCTCGCGCGCACCGGTGCGCGCGAGATCATGATCGCCGCCGCGCTGCTGATCGTGCTGGGCGCCGCCACGCTGATGCAGCTGGCGCAGCTGTCCATGGCCATGGGCGCGTTTCTGGCCGGCGTGCTGTTGGCGGAATCGAGCTATCGGCATGAGCTGGAAGCCGACATCGAGCCGTTTCGCGGCCTGCTGCTGGCGCTGTTCTTCATGGCCGTCGGGCTGTCGCTGCAGATCGACGTGATCTTTTCCCACTGGCTGACGGTGCTTTTCGCCGTCCCCCTGCTGGTCGCGACCAAAGCGGTGACGCTCTATGCCGTCTGCCGGCTGTTCGGCTCGGCCCACAACGAGGCGGTGCGCATCGCGCTTCTGCTGCCGCAGGGCGGCGAGTTCGGTTTCGTGCTCTTCAGCGCGGCGGCGGCGGCCGGCGTGTTTCCGGACGCGACCGGATCGCTGCTCGTCGTCATCGTGACCCTCTCCATGGCGCTGACGCCGGCCGCCTCCGCGCTCTCGCGCAGGCTGACGCGGGACGAGACGGAGGAGACCGAGGACGACATGGAGGAGGATTTCGAGGGGGCGGGCGCCGACGTGCTGATGATCGGCTTTTCGCGCTTCGGGCAGATCGCCGCGCAGATTCTGCTGGCGGGCGGGCGCGACGTCACCATCATCGACCACTCCGCCGCGCGCGTGGAACAGGCGGCGACCTTCGGCTTCCGCATCTATTTCGGCGATGGCACACGGCTCGACGTGCTGCGCGCCGCCGGCATCGAGCGGGCGAAGATCGTGGCGATCTGCACGCACCGGAAGGAGACCACCGACCGGATCGTCGATCTCGTCCAGTCGGAGTTTCCCAATGCCCGCATCTTCGCACGCTCCTACGACCGCCAGCACACGCTACAGCTGCGGGCGCGCGGCGTGGACTACGAGCTGCGGGAAACGCTGGAATCCGGCCTTCTCTTCGGCCAGCGCACGCTGGAGGGACTTGGCGTCGATGACGCGCAGGCGATCGCGATCGCCACCGACATCCGCCGGCGCGACGAGGCGCGGCTGGAGGTGCAGGCCGTGGACGGGCTGGCCGCCGGCCGCGACATGCTGCACTTCCGGCCCGTGAAGCCCGAGCCGCTGATGAAACCGAAACGGGAGCCGGTGGCGCCGCTGGGGCCGGACGAGGAAATCGCCGAGGCCGAGCGGACGCAGGTGGCGAAGTAGAGGCGGCGAGCTCCGCCTCGGCTACCGCGAGAGAAGCTTGTCGAGCGCGGCCTTGACCTCGTCCTTCACGCCTGCGCTGACCGTCAGCACCTCGTGGGCGCGCAGGAAATCCATGACGCGGAAGCGGCCGACATCCGGGCGCACCAGAAGATCCGGCGCATGGGCCTTCGTCTTCATCGCCGTGATCGTCTGCATCATCAGCTGGCTTGCGCCGAACATCGCATCCATCCGCGTCGGCAGGGTCGTGCCGTCCCCTTCCGGGCCGCCGACGACATCGACGGCAAGGACGATATCGGCGAGACCCTCGAGATGATCGAAGGGAACCGGATTGACGAAGCCGCCGTCGATCATGACCCGCCCACCGAGCCGCACCGGCTGGAACATGCCCGGAATCGCGGCGGAGGCGGCGATGGCGGCCCGCAGGTCGCCCGTCTCCAGCACCGTTTCGCACTGCGCGTAATAGTCGGTGGCGATGACTTTCAGAGGTATGGACAGCGCTTCGAACGTGTCCGGAACAGCCTCCGGCAGGAAGGCGGAAAGCACGCGCTCAAGATTGAACGGGCCAAAGCGCAGGCTGCCGCCGATGGCCTGCAGGGTCGAAGGACGCAGCCGCCAGAGGCGGTTGGCGATCTCCTTGCGCCGGCCGACGGTGGACAGCGTGAAGTCGCGGATATCGACGCCGCGCATGCCCGCCGCCATGCCCGCCCCCATGATGGCGCCGATGGAGGTTCCCGCGATCACGCGCGGGCGGATGCCGAGCTCGTCGAGCGCTTCGATGACGTGGATATGGGCGAGACCCCGGGCGCCGCCACCGCCAAGCGCCAGAGCGACCGACGGGGCGACCGGTGGGCCGCTCGATGCTGTGCTGACGGACGGCAGCTCCGACATGCCGAGGTCAGCCGCGCTTGCGGAAGCGATAGAAATGCATGCGGGTGTCGCCGAACTGGCGGATGTCGAGCGTCTCGAAATCGGGGCCGACCATCGGCGTCACATCGGCGCGTTCCTCGAGGATCACGAGCGCATCGGGCAGGATCCAGCCGCCGGCCGAGGCCGCCGCCAGTGCCCGCTCGCCGAGACCCTTGCCATAGGGCGGATCGGCAAAGACGAGGTGGAAGGGCTCGACGGTGCCGACGGTGCCGAGATCGGTCGCATCGCGCCGGTAGATCTTGGCACGGCCGGTGAGGCCGAGCGTCTCGATATTGGTGCGCAGCAGGCCCCGGCCCTCCGCGCTGTTTTCCACGAACAGCGCCTGCCGGCAGCCGCGCGACAGGGCTTCGAGCCCGACCGCGCCGGTTCCGGCGAAAAGATCGAGAATGCGGGTGTCCTCCAGCCGGTCGGGATAGGCGTGGCTGAGAATGTTGAACAGGCTTTCGCGCGTCCTGTCGGATGTCGGCCGGATATCGGCCGTTGCCGGGCTCGCGAGAGCCCGGCCGCGAAAGTCTCCGCCGACGATGCGCACCGGCGACTACTTCCCGCCGCGCGGCTTGAAACCGCCCGGCTTGCCACCCGAAGGCTTGCCGCCGAAGGAGGGCTTGCCGCCGGACCTGCCACCCGGCTTGGCGAAGGACTTGCCTGCGGGACGATCGCCGCCGAAGCTCTTCTTCTCGCCAAAGCTCTTCGCGCCGAAGGCGCGTTCGCCATCGGGACGGTCGCCCCGCGGCTTGCGGTCGCCGAAGCTCTTACCGTCGCGCGGGGCGCGGTCGCCGCCGTCGCGGGACTTGAAGCCGCCGCGTTCCTCGCGCACCGGGGGCTCGCTCGCCTTGATCCAGTCGCGGTCCTGCGAATCCCGCTCGACGATGACGCGCGGGCCGGTGTCGGGACGGGCAAAGCTCGCGCCGCTCTTGCGATCCGGGTCGAACCGCTGCTTGCCGGCGATCGCCTGGCCATCCTTGGTGCGGCCGTAGCGCTTGACCTTGGGTGCGCCTTCGGGACGCTCGCGACGAACCGGCTTCTCGGCGGCGGCGGCCTCGGGGCCGGTCTTCTTTTCGGCCAGCGGACGGGCGCCGGGCGCCATCCAGACATTGGCCTTACGCGGACGGCCGAGCGGCTCGCGCTTCGGCCCGTCGCCACGCGCTGCCGGTGCGCTATCGCGACCGCCTCGCTTGTTGTCTGCCGGACGCGTGTCGAGACGGCCGCGCAGACGCTCGTTGCGGTCGGCGGTCTTTTCGCGGAAGGCCGGCTTTTCGTAAGCGCCCTGCCCGCGGTCACCGGTGCGGTCGTTGCCGCGCTCGGCGCTGCGCTCGGTGGAGACCAGCGGTCCCTCGTCGTCGGCATCCGGGTTGTTGAAGAGCGGCGCATCGAAATTCGCCTTGGCGTCCTCGATCAGGCGTGGGCCCAGCTGGTCGCGCAGCGTGCGGCCACGGATTTCCTGGGCCGCACCTTCCGGCAGTTCGCCGAGCTGGAACGGGCCGTAAGAAATGCGGATCAGGCGGTTGACGTCGAGGCCGAGCGCGCCGAGCACGTTCTTGATCTCGCGGTTCTTGCCCTCGCGCAGGCCCATGGTGATCCAGACGTTGGCACCCTGAACCTTGTCGAGCGTCGCATCGATCGCGCCATAGAGCACGCCATCGACGGCGATGCCGTCCTTGAGCTTGTCGAGATCGGCCTGCTCGATCTTGCCATGCGCGCGAACGCGGTAACGGCGCAGCCAGCCGGTGGCCGGCAGTTCCAGCACGCGGGCGAGACCGCCGTCATTGGTGAGCAGCAGGAGGCCTTCGGTGTTGATGTCGAGACGACCGATGGAGAGAACGCGCGGCAGGTCCTCCGGCAGGCGGTCGAACACGGTCGGGCGGCCTTCGGGGTCGTTGTTCGTGGTCACCAGCCCGGTCGGCTTGTGGTAGAGCCAGAGGCGCGTGCGCTCGATGCCGCGGATCGGCTGGCCATCGACCTCGATCTTGTCGGACAGGGTGACGTTGACGACCGGCGTGTCCAGCTTGGTGCCGTTGACGCTGACGCGGCCTTCCATGATCATCCGCTCGATATCGCGACGCGAGGCGATACCGGCGCGGGCGAGGATCTTGGAGATACGCTGGGGCGCCTCGTCGGACACGGCCGTCGCGGCAGCGGCACGCGCGCGGGCAGGACGCTCGTCGGGGGCGCGATCGGCCGAGCGTTCGCCACGCGGCTTGTCGAATTTGGGTTTGTCGAACTTCGGCTTGTCGGACCGGGGCTTATCGGAACGGGGCTTGTCGGAACGGGCGGTTTCGGCGCCGGCCGTCTCGAAGCGCGGCTTGTCCGAGCGGGGCTTGTCCGAGCGCGGCTTGTCCGAGCGCGGCTTGTCGAAACGCTTCTGCTCGCCCCAGGGCTTGTCGGCGCGGGTCTGCTCGGCACGCGGCCTGTCGAAGGCGGGGCGTTCCGCTGCGCGCGTTTCGTCGGCTGCCGCGTCGTCGCGCCTCGTAAAGGCCGGCTTGCCGCGCGGCGGTCCGCTGGTCTTCCCAAAGGCAGGTTTGCCGAACGCAGGCTTGCCGCCCGCCTTCTTGTCGCCCGCCTTCTTGTCGAAGGGCTTCTTGTCGAAACCGGGCTTGCCGAATTTGGCCTTGCCGGCCGGCTTGCCGTCGGCGGCCGCTGCGCGCGGCGCGCGGTCTGTCGTCTTGCCGCCGCTCGCGGGTTTTCCGCGCGGCCGCTGGGGCTTGTCATTGGATGTCATTTGTGTTGCCTGCCTTTTCAGGCTCTCCTATCAGGTCGGAGCCGATGGGTTAAGAGAAATAATGACGCGAATGGCCGCATCACCGGGGTTCATGGATCTGGCGCTGGCGGAAGCACGGGCCGCACAGGCGCGCGGCGAGGTGCCGATCGGTGCCGTGGTCGTGCTCGACGGCACCGTGATCGGCACCGGCGGCAACCGGACGCGCGAGCGCCGCGACGTGACGGCCCATGCCGAGATCGAGGCGATCCGGGATGCCGCGCGCAAGCTCGATGCGGAACGCCTGACCGGCGCAGACCTCTATGTCACGCTCGAACCCTGCGCCATGTGCGCTGCCGCCATCTCCTTTGCCCGCATCCGCCGCCTCTATTACGGTGCTGCCGACCCGAAGGGCGGCGGGGTGGATCATGGCGGACGCTTCTACGCCCAGCCGACCTGCCACCATGCGCCCGATGTCTATTCGGGTCTGGGCGAAACGGAAGCGGCGGGATTGTTGCGCGCCTTCTTCGAGGCGAAGCGATAGACTTTCAGCCGGCGGCAAAATCCTGCAAGGCCTGGCCGGTCAGCCGGTAGCGGGTCCAGCCATCCATCGGCGCCGCGCCGATGGCACGATAGGCGCGGATGGCGGGTTCGTTCCAGTCGAGCACGCTCCACTCGAAGCGGCCGCAGTTCGTCTCGACGGCGATCCTTGCCAGATGCCGCAGCAGGCTGCGCCCGGCGCCCGTGCCGCGCGCTTCCGGGGTGACGTAGAGATCTTCGAGGTAGAGCCCGTTGCGGGCCTGCCAGGTGGAGTAGATGAGAAACCAGACGGCAAAGCCGATCGGGGCGCCGTCTCGCTCGCAGATCACGGCTCTGGACACGCTTTGCGGGCCGAAGAGGGCCTGCGCGGTGGTCTCCACCGTCGCTTCCACCTCGTGCTCCAGCTTTTCATAGGCCGCCAGTTCCCGCACGAAGCGCAGGATGATGGCGGCGTCCTCGACGGTGGCCTCGCGGATCGTGACGCTCATGACCGGATCAGAAAACCTGCCACCACTTCTTGCCGGTGCCCTGCACCTGCGCTTCCTTCTTGCGGCGACGTTCCTTGATGCTCTCGTCCTCGCCGAGATCGGTCAGGGCTTCCTCGGGCGCCTTGCGGTAGGCAAGCGGCGGATCGCTGAGGAAGCGGCGCTTGTCGGAATAGGCCCCCATCTGCACCTTGCGGGCTTCGCGATAGGCTTCCTGCTGTTCCTTGGCGGTGAGCTTGCGGCCGTTGGCCGAGGCCTTGGCGAGCGGCGAGACATAGCCCGGCCGGTCCGCGTTCTCGTCGGCTTCCTCGCGCAGGCGCTGGCGCGTTTCCTCGGGCGATTCGACCCAGGCCGGATTGTCCTTGTTGGCAAGCGACGCCTGCGGCTGCACGAGAGCCGTGCGCTCGCCCGACGGCGGCAGGACGAGACCCGGGCGCGGCTGGTACTTGACGTTGGCGGACTTGTCGCCGCCCATGCTGACCGTGCTGCCGAGGTCGTCCATCAGGTGCTCGCCGGCGGTCTTGTCCGTCCCGTAGGTCGGCCCGCCGATGCAGCCGGTCAGCACGAGGCTTGCGGCCAGGATCGAGAGCACGCCGGCGCCCGCACCATACTGTCGCGTCATTGTCATTCAAACCCTTCCAGCGCGTGCGGCCTGCCCCGCCAGCCTCCCGGCGCCCGGACCCCCCGGGATGCGCCTGGGCCGATCTGCCCGCCAATTCCTGCCCCATGACGGATAAATCCGCCCATTTTCAGGCAGGGTTCTACCGGATGAACGGCGCGAGCGCAATTCACCCGGTTCACACAGCCTTACGCCGCTTCAGAGCGCGATGCCGAGCTCCCGCAGGGCCGCCGCATCGCGGGCGGTGACGTCGGGATAGGCCGGGTCGGCACCCACATCGGTCGTCACTTTCCAAGAGCGGGCGCATTTGCGGCCTTCGGCGAGACGCGGCTCGACGGAGACCTTGCCCTCGCCTTCCAGACGGAATGCGTTTTCCGGGCCCTTGCCGACGATGACGTCGATGGCGGAGGTGATGCAGATTTCGGCAAAGTCCTCGCCGTCCAGCGCTTCAGCCGTCGGGGCATCGGCGATGTAGACGACGGGGGCAGCCTCCAGCGAGGCGCCGATGCGCTTTTCACGCCGCTCGACCTCCAGCGCGCCGGTGACGACGCGGCGGATATCGCGGATAACGCGCCACTTCTCGGCCACGGCCTCGTTGCGCCAGTCGGCCGGCAGATCCGGGAACTGCTCCAGATGGATCGAGACGGCATCGGGCTTCAGCGACAGCCAGGCTTCCTCGGTGGTGAAGGGCAGCATGGGTGCGAGCCAGGTGACGAGGCACTCGAAGATGCGGCGGATGACGCAGAGGCTGGCGCGGCGGCGCAGGCTCGACGGCGCGTCGCAATAGAGCGCGTCCTTGCGGATATCGAAGTAAAAGGCCGACAGCTCGACATTCGAGAAATCGATGAGCGCGCGCGTCACGCGCTTGAAGTCGAACGCGTCGTAGCCGCTGCGCACGACCTCGTCGAGTTCGGCCAGCCGGTGCAGCATCAGCCGCTCGAGCGAGGGCATATCGGCAAGGGCGACGTCTTCGCCGGGGTCATGCGCCAGCGTACCGAGCATCCAGCGGATGGTGTTGCGGAGCTTGCGATAGGCATCGATGTTGGTCTGGATGATCGCTTTGCCGACGCGCAGGTCGTCGGCATAGTCCGACGTCATGACCCAGAGACGCAGGATATCGGCGCCGGCATCCTTCATGACCTCCTGGGGGGCGGTGACGTTGCCCTTCGACTTCGACATCTTCTCCCCCTTCTCATCCATGATGAAGCCGTGGGTGACGACGGTGTCGTACGGCGCACGGCCGCGCGTCGCCGCACTTTCGAGCAGGGACGAGTGGAACCAGCCGCGATGCTGGTCGGAGCCTTCCAGATAGACATCGGCCGGCCATTTCAGATCCGGCCGGTCCTCCAGCGTGAAGACGTGGGTGGAGCCGCTGTCGAACCAGACGTCGAGAATGTCCGTGACCTGGCGCCATTCGGCCGGATCATGGTCTTTGCGTAGAAAGCGCTCCTTGGCACCCGCCGCGAACCAGGCATCCGCGCCTTCTGCCTCGAAGGCTTCGAGGATGCGGGCATTGACGGCCTCGTCGTTCAGCACGGTGCCGTCCTCGCGGGCGAAGACGCAGATGGGAACGCCCCAGGCGCGCTGGCGGGACAGCACCCAGTCCGGGCGGCCTTCGATCATGGCGCGCAGGCGGTTCTGGCCGGCGGCCGGCACGAAGCGGGTGTCGTCGATGGCGGTGAGCGCGCGGGTGCGCAGCGTCGTGCCGTCGGCGAGGTCCTTGTCCATGTAGACGAACCATTGCGGCGTGTTGCGGAAGATGACCGGCTTCTTGGAACGCCAGGAATGCGGATAGGAATGCTTCAGCCGGCCGCGGGCAAAGAGCGTGTTGGTGGCGATCAGCGCCTTGATGACGCGCTCGTTGGCATCGCCCTTCTTGCCGTTGTCGTCCATGACGCGCGCAGGGCCACCTTCGGCCTCCGGGCCGAAGCCCGGCGCGTCCTTGGTGTAGTAACCGGCGTCATCCACCGGGAACGGGATGGCGGTGTCGATGCCGCGCCCCTGTAGGTCGCGGGCATTGTCCATCCAGACGTCGAAGTCTTCGCGGCCGTGGCTGGGGGCCGTGTGCACGAAGCCCGTGCCGGCCTCGTCGGTGACGTGGTCGCCGGCGATGATGGGAACGGGGAACGTGTAGCCAAGATCGGCCAGCGGGTGGGCGCAGGTGATGGCGGCGAGTTCGTCGGACGCAACATCGCGCAGACGGTTTGCCTGCAGCTTGGCCTTGGCAAAGGATTCAGCCGCCAGCTTGTCGGCGAAGATCAGCTTTTCACCGGGACGCGGACCGAAATCGTTGGCGGCTTCGGTAACCTCGTAGAGACCGTAGGCGACGCGATTGGAGAAGGCGATGGCGCGGTTGCCGGGGATCGTCCAGGGGGTCGTTGTCCAGATGACGACGAAGGCGTCTTCGAGAAGATTCAGATTATTCACAACCGGCATTTGCCAGTTCGTATCGGACATGAATTCGGCTTTGGCAGCGCCCTTCACGGAGGTCACCGGAAACTTCACCCAGATCATGTCGCTATCGACGTCGTGATATTCGACTTCCGCCTCGGCCAGCGCCGTGCGTTCCACCACCGACCACATGATCGGCTTCGAGCCGCGATAGAGCTGGCCGCTTTTCGCGATCTTCAGGAGTTCGCCGGCGATGCGGGCTTCGGCGTGAAAATTCATCGTGAGGTAGGGATTGTCGAAATCGCCGGTGATGCCGAGGCGCCTGAACTCGTCGGCCTGTACCTTGATCCATTTTTCGGCATAGGCGCGGCATTCGCGGCGGAACTCGATCATGGCGGCGGGTTCGGAGAGGTCGGGCTTGCCCTTCCCCTTGGCGCGATAGTTCTCCTCCTCGATCTTCCACTCGATCGGCAGGCCGTGGCAGTCCCAGCCGGGCACGTAATTGCTGTCGAAGCCGCGCATCTGGAACGAGCGGGTGATGACGTCCTTCAGGATCTTGTTCAGCGCGTGGCCGATATGGATGTTGCCGTTGGCGTAAGGAGGGCCGTCATGCAGCACGAATTTCGGCCGGCCGGCGGCGGAGGCGCGCAGTTGTCTGTAGAGGTCCATCTGCTGCCACCGGGCCACCATTTCCGGCTCCTTCTGCGGCAGGCCGGCGCGCATGGGGAATTCGGTTTCGGGCAGGTACAGCGTCTTGGAATAGTCGAACGTCTGGGTGGTCTCGGTCATATCGGCCATCATTCTCTGGCGCTCGGGAAGCGCGATGTCGGGGCAGGAAACAGACGCGCAGGGCGTGCAAGCCCTGCGGCGGCGCAAGTGCTGGAACCCGGACCTTCCGGCCGCTTAGCGCGCGCGGAAGGCCGGGCCGATAATTCGCAGGAAGGGACGTATGATGTCGCGCCGGGTCATGATGGCGGTTGTTTAAGGCCTTCCGTGCAGAAAGTGAAGAGAAAAGCCCGAAGCGGACATCGTGCTTGTACCTTTAACGAGCAGTGGTTTGGATGTAGACAAGGTATCGGCGCGCAAAGAGGATCATCGGATGAAACGTACGTTCTTCGTAAGGGCCGTTTGGGATGAAGAGGCCGGTGTCTTCTTTTCCGAGAGCGACATCGAGGGCCTGCATATCGAAGCCGACGATCTCGACGCCTTTCAGGCCATCATGGCGGACGCGGCCATCGAGTTAATCGTCAACAATCATATCTCGCTGCCGGAGCTGGCAACAACACCTCTGAAGGACCTGATCCCCGCAATCGTCTGGCAGGCGCCCATCCTGCCGGTCGCGGCCTGATGCCGGACGGGTTCTACAAGGATGTGCGCGATATTCTGATGAAGCTTGGGTTCGAGTACCAGGCGAATGCCAAGGGCTCGCACGAGAAGTGGCGATCACGGGAAACGGGCAAGATGCTGCTCGTTCCGCACAACCTGAAGAGCTGTCATACGGCCAATGCCATTCTCAAAGATGCCGGCTACGACGGCAAACTCTAGAAACACAGCCCCGTATCGATCCCGCTGAGCGGGGTCACGCCCGAGAGGAGCGCGCGGGCTTCCGCGTCGTCCTGCTTCATCTGGACGATCAGCGGGTCGAGGCCGTCGAATTTCAGCTCGTCGCGCAGGTGGCCGAAGAAGGAGACGGAGGCGATTTCGCCGTAGAGGTCGCCGGAGAAGTCGAACAGGAAGGTCTCGAGCAAGGCTTCGCCGTCGCTGGTCACGGTCGGGCGGCGGCCGAAACTGGCGACGGCGTCGTGCAGAGAGCCGTCGGCGCGGCGGAAGCGGACCGCATAGATGCCGTTCTTCAGGCAGACGCCGGGGTCGAGGCGCATGTTGGCGGTGGGATAGCCGAGCGTGCGGCCGAGCCGTTTGCCGCCGATGACCTCCGCCTCCACCGTGTAGCGATAGCCGAGCAGGCCGGCCGCCTGCGCCACGTCACCTTCGACGAGAAGGCTGCGGACGCGGCTGGACGAAACGACGTCGGCATTCTCGTCGCGATAGGCATCGACCAGCGTGACGCCGAAGCCGTTGTCGGTGCCGGCCTTCATCAGGAAGGCGGGGCCCCCTTCCCGGCCCTTGCCGAAATGGAAGTCGAACCCGGTGACGACATGGCCGGCCTTCAGCCAGTCCATCAGCACGTCGCGGATGAAATCATGCGCCGACATCTGCGAGAAGCTGCGATCGAACGGATATTCGATGACGGCGGCAAAGCCCATGCCTTCGAGGATGCGCGCCTTGAGCGGCGCCGGCGTCAGGCGGAAGACGGGCTCGTCGGGCCGGAAAATGGCGCGGGGATGCGGCTCGAAGGTCAGCACGAGCGCGGGCACGCCCAGCGCGCGGGCCTCGACCAGCGCCCGGTCGAGCACCGACTGGTGACCGCGATGCACGCCATCGAAATTGCCGATGGCGATGACGCCGCCGTGGAGGGCGGCCGGCAGGGGATTTTTCGTCTCGTTGCGGTGAAAGACTGTCATGTCACGCGAGCCGGGGCATCCACCATTTCGGCGTCGCGCCCTCCTTTTTCAGGAAGGCGGCGAGTTTCGCCTCATCGGTCTTTTCGCCGGTCATGTACTCGGCTCCATGGATGCCCGCGCTGATATAGAGAACGTCGATACCGCTGTCCTGCGCGCCGCGCACGTCGGTCGGCATGCCATCGCCGATGGCGATGACGCGGGCGCCTTCCAGCGCGCCGCGGACACCCTTGGCTTCGCTTAGCGCCGCACGATAGATCGGCTTGTGCGGCTTGCCGGCGATGCGGGCCTCGCCGCCCAGGTCCTCATAGAGCTTGGCGATGGCGCCGGCGCAGGGGATCAGCCGGTCTCCCCGCTCGACCACGAGGTCGGGGTTGGCGCAGATGAAGGGCAGCTTGCGCTTTGCCAGAACCGATAGGGTGGCGCGGTAATCGTCCGGCGTCTCGGTCTCGTCGTCGAAGAAACCGGCGCAGACGATGATCTCGGCATCTTCGGAGGCGACGATATCGACGCCGAGGCCGGCCAGCAGCGGGAAATCGCGGTCGGAGCCGATGAAGTAGATCTTCTTCGGGCCGGCGGCGATCAGCGCACGGGTGACGTCGCCGGAGGTGACGATGCGGTCATAGGCGGTATCGGGCACGCCGAGCCCGCGGATCTGGACGATGACGCCGGGATGCGGGCGGGGCGAATTGGTGACGAGAACGACGGTCAGGCCGCGGCTGCGCGCTTCCGTGAGCGCTTCGCAGGCCGAACGGAAGGCCGCAACGCCATTGTGAAGGACGCCCCAGACGTCGCACAGCACCACGTCATAGCGGCTTGCGATGTCGCGAAAGCTGTTGATGCGAACGGCCATGCAGGCTTCCCGTTGAGATGTCTCCCGGCTCACATCGCAAGGACGTCGCCAAAAGACAAGCCTAAACGCTGATATCGCCCCGCTTATCCGCCGTAATTCCGTGCAAATGGCGCGTTCCCGCACCTCACAGCCGGGAGAGGATGAGCCCGCCGCCGGCACAGGCGGCAAGCGTCGCGACCACGCCGAGCCGCACGACGAAGAGCAGGCCGCCCGCCAGCAGGGCGAGAAGCGCTGCCGCACCGTCGAAGCTCGCCAGATCTGGAATGGAAAGGACCAGCGGCCCGAACCGGCTCTGCCGGACGCTCGCAAACAGCACGTGCAGGGCGAACCAGACGGCGAGATTGAGGATGACGCCGACCACGGCGGCCGAGATCGCGCGCATCGCGGCGACCGCCATGCGGTTTCCCCGCAGCCGCTCGACGGAGGGCGCGCCGAGAAAGATGAGGGCGAAGCACGGCACGAAGGTAACCCAGGTGGCGACAAGGCCGCCGACGAGGCCTGCCACCACGGGATCGAGCCCGGGCGGCGGCACCCGGAACGCCGCCATGAAGGCGACGAAGGTCAGCACGAGAACGAGCGGCCCCGGCGTCGTTTCCGCCAGCGCCAGTCCGTCCAGCATTTCGCCCGGCCGCAGCCAGTGATGGGTTTCCACCGCCTGCTGGGCGACATAGGCAAGCACCGCATAGGCCCCGCCGAAGGTGACCACCGCCATCTTGGAGAAGAAGATGTGCAGCGCGACGAAGACGCTTTCCGCCCCCCAGAGAAGAACGATGAGGCCGAGCGGCGCGACCCAGAGACACGACCAGAGGGCGACGAGCGCCAGTGTCCGCCGCCAGGGTCTCGTCCTGTCCGCGGCCGCCGCTCCCGGCTCGACCTCCGGCCCGGGATCCGCATTGCGCCCGGCCGTGAGCGGGCCGAACAGGCCGGCGGCCAGAATGACCAGCGGAAAGGGTACGGAGAAGAAGAACAGGGCCGCGAAGGCCAGTGCGGCGATGGCGCGGGAGGAGAGCGTCGTCAGCGCGCGCCGGGCCAGACGCAGGAGCGCCTCGATCACGATGGCCAGCACCGCCGCCTTCAGGCCGAAGAACACCGCCGAGAGCGTGCCCGTCTGATGATAGAGCGCGTAGAGCGTCGAAAGACCGAGCAGGATGCAGAGGCCGGGAAGCACGAAGAGGATGCCGGCCACGAGCCCGCCGCGCGTGCCGTGCAGCAGCCAGCCGATATAGACGGCGAGCTGCTGCGCCTCCGGCCCCGGCAGCAGCATGCAGTAGTTCAGCGCATGCAGAAAACGGTCTTCCGGCACCCAGCGCCGCGTTTCCACCACCTCGCGGTGCATCAGCGCGATCTGGCCGGCCGGCCCGCCGAAGCCGAGAAAGCCGATGCGGGCCCAGACGCGGGCGGCCTCCGCGAAAGAGGGCTTTCGTGCCGTCCCCGCCCCTGCAGAACGGCCGCGCGGAGGACCGGAAACGGCGCCTGTCTCATTCGTGCCGTGTTGATCGCGCATCATGCCCCCCGTGTCTCTTCCGCCCGATTCCCGCCGGCACCGGTGGATCGACCGCCCGCGACGCGCGTCTCACCCGTGTCGCAGACCATCTCTACGATGGTCCTGTGACAGACGGCGGACGGACATGCCGCCGGAGATAAACGACGGCGCCAATCTTGACTCCGGCACAAACCATCCTTATCTCAGCCTTGCTAGCACTCGACCTACCGGAGTGCTAACAGACCGATGGATCCCGAGAGATCCCAGCGTCATTTGATCGAGGGAAAAGACAATGACAAGCACTACTTTCCGCCCCCTGCACGACCGCGTCGTCGTACGTCGCGTCGAGTCCGAAGCCAAGACCAAGGGCGGCATCATCATTCCCGACACCGCCAAGGAAAAGCCGCAGGAAGGCGAAATCGTCGCCGTCGGCTCCGGCGCGCGTGACGATAGCGGCAAGGTCGTTCCTCTGGACGTCAAGGCCGGCGACCGCATCCTGTTCGGCAAGTGGTCGGGCACCGAAGTCAAGCTCAACGGCGAAGACCTGTTGATCATGAAGGAATCCGACATCATGGGCGTCATCGCCTGATATCGGCTCTGCCTCCGGCAGATCCTTCGCACCATCCGACGATACTTAAAATGTGGGCTTATGCCCGGGAGTTTTCAAAATGGCAGCTAAAGAAGTAAAATTCGGCCGCACCGCGCGCGAAAAGATGCTGCGCGGCGTCGATATCCTCGCTGATGCCGTCAAGGTCACGCTGGGCCCCAAGGGCCGCAACGTCGTCATCGACAAGTCCTTCGGCGCACCGCGCATCACCAAGGACGGCGTTTCCGTCGCCAAGGAAATCGAACTGGAAGACAAGTTCGAGAACATGGGCGCACAGATGGTCCGGGAAGTTGCTTCCAAGACCAACGACATCGCCGGCGACGGCACCACGACCGCGACCGTTCTGGCCCAGGCCATCGTTCGCGAAGGCAACAAGGCCGTTGCCGCCGGCATGAACCCGATGGACCTGAAGCGCGGCATCGACCTCGCCGTTACGGCCGTCGTCAAGGACCTGCAGGCCAAGGCAAAGCCGATCTCCACGTCGGAAGAAGTCGCTCAGGTCGGCACGATCTCGGCAAACGGCGACAAGCAGGTCGGCGCTGATATCGCCGAAGCCATGCAGAAGGTCGGCAACGAAGGCGTCATCACCGTCGAAGAAGCCAAGACCGCTGAAACCGAACTCGAAGTCGTCGAAGGCATGCAGTTCGACCGCGGCTACCTCAGCCCCTACTTCGTGACCAACCCGGAAAAGATGGTCGCAGACCTCGACGACGCTTACATTCTCCTCCACGAGAAGAAGCTGTCGAACCTGCAGGCAATGCTTCCGGTTCTCGAAGCCGTCGTCCAGACCGGCAAGCCGCTCCTCATCATCGCTGAAGACGTCGAAGGCGAAGCCCTCGCAACGCTCGTCGTCAACAAGCTGCGTGGCGGCCTCAAGATCGCTGCCGTCAAGGCTCCGGGCTTCGGCGACCGCCGCAAGGCCATGCTGGAAGACATCGCCATCCTGACGGGCGGCACGGTCATCTCCGAAGACCTCGGCATCAAGCTCGAAAACGTCACGCTCGAAATGCTCGGCCGTTCCAAGAAGATCTCGATCTCCAAGGAAAACACGACGATCGTCGACGGTGCCGGCGCCAAGAACGAGATCGAAGGCCGCGTTGCCCAGATCAAGGCGCAGATCGAAGAAACCTCTTCGGACTACGACCGCGAAAAGCTGCAGGAACGTCTGGCCAAGCTCGCCGGTGGCGTTGCCGTCATCCGCGTCGGCGGCTCGACGGAAATCGAAGTCAAGGAACGCAAGGACCGCATCGACGACGCGCTGAACGCAACGCGTGCAGCCGTTCAGGAAGGCATCGTCCCCGGCGGCGGCGTCGCCCTGCTGCGTTGCTCCGCCGTTCTCAACGTCAAGGGTGAAAACCCCGACCAGGAAGCCGGCGTCGCCATCGTTCGCAAGGCTCTCCAGTCGCTCGTTCGCCAGATCGCCGACAATGCCGGTGACGAAGCCTCGATCGTGGTCGGCAAGATCCTCGACAAGAACGACGACAACTACGGCTACAACGCCCAGACGTCCGAATATGGCGACATGATCGCCATGGGCATCGTCGACCCGGTCAAGGTCGTGCGCACTGCTCTGCAGAACGCAGCGTCGGTCGCCTCGCTCCTGATCACCACCGAAGCCATGATTGCCGAGCTCCCCAAGAAGGACGCACAGCAGGGCGGCGGCATGCCCGACATGGGCGGCATGGGCGGCATGATGTAATCAATCCGAAAAGGATTGATGGAACTGGGGGCGGTCCGAAAGGGCCGCCCTTTTTCGTATGGGCGCGTGACGATCGCCGACCGAAGACGGCTTCCACCTGATCAGATCGGAAGCCACAAACTTCTATGGCAGCACGACGACGGCCTCGACCTCGAAGAGCATGGGATCGATCGCCAACCTGGGCACGGGCACGAGCGTCTGCGCCGGCAGGGTCTTGCCGAACATGGCCTTGACGCATTCCGTCAGGACGGCAAGCTTCGACATGTCGTGATCGACCACGTAGACGGTGAGCTTTGCGACCTGATCCGGTCTCGCTCCGATGCCCTCAAGTGCCGTGCCGAGATTGGCGTAGGCCTGTTTGACCTGCGTGGCGAAGTCGGCTGAGAGGCCGCCCGTCGCGTCGTGTCCACCCTGACCGGATAGAAAGGCCATGCGAACGCCGGCGGGGACGAGGACGGCCGTGCTGTAACCGTGCGGTGTCGGGTCCGACAGGTTCGGCGGGTTGATGATGCTCGGTCTGGAGCTCGTCTCGCTGGCAGCGGTTGAGGTGGGGATGGCAATGGTCATGATCATCATTCCTTTTGAAATCGTCTTTGCAAACATGGGCTTCGTGCCGTCTTTCGAGCTCGAGTCAGGGAGCGGAACACCGTTCCCGATCCCAATCCAACATTCGTTTACTGGTTTATCGTACATCGTACGATAAGATTACTCTCGCCTTCGTGCGTTGTACGAGTCAAGGCGTTTTCTGTTGATGTTGGAGGTCTGTGCGCATTATCTGGCGCTCACGATAAGCAGGAGAGGTTCATGGCAGCGAGACCGCGTGGCGGAAGCGGCAAGTCTGGCCGAGGGGTGGTGGAAACGGCGGGGCTCGCCGCGAAGCCAGGTCCCGAGCCATCGCTGTCTCTGGACAGGATCGTCGCGACGGCGGTCGAACTTCTGGATGCGGACGGGTTGGACGGACTGAAAATGCGGCGTTTGGCCGACCGGCTTGGCGCGGGCGCAATGAGCCTTTATTGGCATGTCGACAACAAGGAGAAGGTGCTGGACCTTGCACTGGACGCCGTGCTGGCGCAGCGGGCTTATCATTCCGTCGAGGACTGGCGCGAGGACATCATCCGAATGCTCGAGGACTGGCGCAGTTGCATGCTGCGCCACTCATGGTCGGCATCCCTCCTGCCCCTTCGCGCCCTTGGTCCCAACCTGATGAATCGCCTCGAACGGCTCGGGGCGGCCTTGTCGCGAGGCGGCGTGAAAGACGCCGAGCTGAACGTCGCCATTTGGTCGCTGTGGAACTTCACGATGGGTGCCACGATTACCCGCGCAAGCTTCACCCGCACCGATGACACGCAGACCTCCGGGAACGAGGCCACCCTGTCCGACACCGCCCACCCAACGCTTTACCGGACGCGTCTGCTTTCTGATGACGATTGGGACGGCGTCTTCCGACGCGGCCTCGACTTCCTGCTGGATGGCTTTGCGGGTCAGCCGGGCCGGATATGAGCATGATGGTGGCCGTGCCCGCGTCCGCGAAACGATCCCACCGGATGACCGGCGCCGGCCCGGCTTGCGGACGTCGCCTTTCATCGCGACGGTGACGGGGTCGCCTCTCGTCGCGCATCCCTCGTCTTCAAGACCGGAAAAGGCGTTCGTTTCAACTTTTCGAACGCTGTGCTTTGGATCGCGGAACCTCCTCCCCGCGTGAACGTTTAGCGAACATAACCACCCGAGGAGCACATCATGTCCGACAAGACCACCGCCGCCGACACCTCTTCCAACACGGAAAAGAACCCCGACGACTGGGTCAGCGGCGACGAGCCGATGACCGGGGCGCAGAAGTCGTATCTTCAGACGCTGTCGGAACAGGCGCATCAGCCGGATGCGTTTGCCGAGGATATCACCAAGGCGGAGGCGTCGAAACGGATCGATGCGTTGCGCAGCAAGCTCGATCTCGGCGAATAGCCTGATCGGCGCGTCGCGTGATCAGGACGCGAGAAGCGACTTAAGATCGGTGGCGGGGTTTTCGATGGCGGCTTTGTCCGGTGTCGACCCCGTCTCGATCAGCTTCTTTCCTACCACATAGGCCTTGGCATCGTTGATGGCGTCGACTGCGATCAGCGTGCCCTGGCGGTAGTACCAGACGGAGGCGCTGCCCTCCCTCTGACCGGCACGGACAACCGTTTCGTCGTGACCGAGACCGAAGCCGGCGATCTGTAGCTTGACGTCGTACTGATCGGACCAGAACCAGGGTTTGGGATGATAGGGCATGGGTGTGCCTGCGATGTTCGCAGCGATGGTTTCCGCCTGATCGACGGCGTTCTGCACGGATTCGAGCCGGATCAGCATGTCGGCGAAGGGCAGCACGGCGCAATCGCCCATGGCGAAGATAGATGAGTCGCTGGAGCGGCCGTTGATATCCACGATAATGCCGTTTGCCGTCTCTATGCCTGAATCGTGGGCGATGCGGTCGTTGGCGGAAACGCCGATGCCGACGATGACGAGATCGACGGAGATCGTCGTGCCATCCGAGAGTTCCGCACCGCACACCCGGCCGTCGCGTTCGAGCAGATGCGCAAGGCCTGTGCCCTCGCGCAGGTCCAAGCCGCGGGACGTGTGCAGCCGGCGCAGAATGTCCGATGTGGCCGAGGCCGCCACGCGCTGAACGATGCGGTCGGCCGCTTCGATCAGGGTGACCTCAAGGCCCAGCGTGCGGGCGACGGCTGCCGCCTCCAGCCCGATATAGCCGCCACCGACAATAAGTGCGTGCCGGCCCGGGCGCATCTCGTCCGCCAGCCGGTCCGCGTCTCGAAAGTCGCGCAGGGTGAAGACGCCGTCGAGCCGGCCGCCGATGCTGTCCGGCAGACGCCGAGGGGTGGCGCCGGTCGCCAGCGCCAGCGTGCCATAGGCGAGCGTGACGCCGTCATCGAGCGTCACGGCTTTCGCCGCGCGATCGATCGCGGTCACGCGGCGACCGAGCCGGACATCGATCGCGTGTTCCGCGTACCAGCTTTCCGGCCGGTAGAGCAGCCGGTCGAGCGTCATCTCCCGCAGCAGGTATTTCTTGGACAGCGGCGGGCGCTGGTAAGGCAGGCTCTGCTCGTCGGAGACGAGCGTGACAGGGCGCATATCCTTCAGGGCGCGAAGCCGCGCGATCAGCGCGAAGGCCGCCTGCCCGCCGCCCACCACGACCAGCCGCCCGTCCTGTCCCGCCTGCCCCGCCTCTGCTCCGCTCTGCTCGTCCGCCACGCCGTCGTCCCTTCGCATCATTCGTCCGAGACCTATCCCGTCGCGAGCGGAACCGTCAATGCGGTAGAAAAGCGCGGGCGATCAATCCCGCTTGGGGATCTCCATGCCGGTCTTCACGGCCGGACGCTCCAGCGCGCGGGCGACCCAGGCCATGACGTTGGGGAAGCTCGCATAGTCGAGCACCTGATCGCCGCCGTAGAACTTTCGCGCGCCCTCGATCCACGGGAAGGTGGCGATATCGGCGATGGTGTAGTCGTCGCCCATCAGCCACTGGCGACCGTCCAGTCGTGCTTCGAGCACCGAGAGCAGCCGCTTGGACTCGTCGCGATAGCGCTCCATCGGATAGGCATTGTTGGCGACCTTGTCGGCGGCGAACTTGAAGAAGTGGCCGAACTGGCCGAACATCGGCCCGACGCCGCCCATCTGGAACATGACCCAGGCCAGCGTTTCATATCGTCCGGCAGCGGAGGCCGGCAGGAGCTTGCCGGTCTTCTCGGCGAGGTAGACGAGGATGGCGCCGGACTCGAACAGACCGATCGGCTTGCCGTCCGGGCCGTTCGGATCGATGATCGCGGGAATGCGGCCGTTGGGGTTCAGCGAGACGAATTCCGGCGACTTCTGGTCGTTGGTGCCGAAGGAGATGAGATGCGGCTCGTAATCGAGGCCGAGTTCCTCGAGCGCGATCGAAATCTTCACGCCGTTCGGCGTCGGCAGCGAATAGAGCTGAATGGCATCCGGCCGGGTGGCGGGCCAGCGGGTGGTGATGGGGAAGGAAGACAGATCGGCCATGCGGGACGGGTTCCTTGGAAAGCGTTGCGATCTCACATAGGGGCGATGGAGCGGGATGTCAGCGGGGAGCGTGGCGATTTTGGTTCAGAGACGCACAAAGGAGACGCCATGATGGATCTCGATCATCACCTCACGCTTGCCATCGAGGACAATGTGGCATGGTGCGAAGTCGTTTGCGCGACCCATGACCTCGACGAACGCCTATCGGAGAGTATCTGGGTGAATCTTCGTCCATCTCCTCGGTTCTATCCAAACATCATCACACGCAGACGGGGGGCACAAGCTACCGTTATCAAGGCAATCGATGAGATACGTGCTCGCGGGGCGATGCCTAGATGGGGCATCAAGGACAGCTACGCAGATCTTGATCTTGATGCTTTTGGCTTCCAGCCTGTCATTGAAGCCAACTGGTACATTCGTCATCCGCAGCCAGCGCCGGCATCGGCGCTCCACAGCTGGGCATGCGTCACGACTGCACATGATCTGCTTGCTTGGGAAGACGCCTGGAACGGTGAAGATCGTCAGGCAGATGAACAGCGGTTATTCCGTTGTTCAATCCTCAACGCAAAAGGCGTCGCATTTTGGCAAAGAGGTTTTCCGGGCAAAATCCATGCAGGCTTTATCACGCACGATTCGATGCTCGTCGTTGGTCTATCGAACTGGTTTTGCGCAAATGAAGAGACGCTAGACGGCCAAACAGTTGTCAGCGCAGCAGCGGCTCTTTTTCCACAACGATCCATCGTCTTCTGGTCTGCAGGAGATGCTTCTTCGGCAGACGTGGTGTCACTCGGCCCGCTGCGCGTCTGGATTTCCACCGAGTGAGCGCAGGTAGGGAGTGTGATGCACTGCGACCTATCCCCGCAGCGCCGCCTGGACCCGCGCTGCGATCTCCGCCACGCGTGCGTCGCCCGTATGCTCCGGCTTGCGGGCGCGCACCAGGCAGGCCTGGCTGCGCAGGATGATGCCGTCGGAGAGGATTTTCAGGTGGTTGGCGGTCAGTGTCGAGCCGGTGGAGGTGATGTCGACGATGATATCGGCGGAGCCGGAGGCGGGTGCGCCTTCGGTGGCGCCGAGGCTTTCGACGATGCGGTAGAGCTGGATGCCGTGGCTGCCGGAAAAATGCTGCTGCGTCAGGCGCCAGTATTTGGTGGCGATGGCGAGGCGGCGGCCGTGGCGGCTGCGGAAATCGGCGGCGACATCGCCGAGGTCGGCCATGGTATCGACGTCGAGCCAGATATCCGGCACGGCGACGACGACATCGGCATGGCCAAAGCCGAGGCGTGCGCAGAATTCCACGCGGTCGTCGGCATCCGCCAGCCCCTCGCGCACGAGGTCTTCGCCCGTGACGCCGAAATCGACGGAACCGGCGCCGATCTCCCGCGAGATCTCGGAGGCCGACAGGAAGGCGATTTCGACATCGTCGATGCCCTCGACGCGGCCGCGATAGGAGCGGTCGTTGCCGACGGTGGAAATCTTCAGGCCGGCGCGTTCGAAGATGGCCGAGGCCTCGTCCTTCATACGGCCCTTGGAGGGGAGCGCGATGGTGATGGTCATGCCGGCTCTCCCGTTCTACCCTTTGCAGCCTCGCGCAACGCCTCGATGCGGTCGAGCCAGAGCGAGAAGCCGACGGCCGGGATGTGGCTTTGCGCACCCAGCAGCGTCATCAGCCGGTCGAAGCGGCCGCCGCCGGCCAGCACCTCGGCGCCGCCGGAGGCGACGATTTCAAACACCATGCCGGTGTAATAGTCGAGCGGACGACCGAAGGCGGCGCGATAGGTCATGGCGGAGAGATCGGTACCGGCATTGGAAAGTGCTGCAAGACGCGCATCGAAGGCGGCGATGGCGGGGCCGAGTTTCAGGTCGGCGGCATCGGCGAAACCGGCGAGGGCTGCGGAGGCTTCCGCCAGCGGCAGGCGCAGCGTCAGGAATTCGCGCAGCAGCAGGAGCGCCGAACCGTCGAGGCGGGTTTCGGCAAGCGCGCGCTTTTCCGTCAGGCGGCGGGCGATTTCGGCCGGCGAGCGGCTGGCATTGGTGGAATAGCCGGTCTCTTCCATGCGGCGTTCCAGACGGGCGATCAGGTCATCCTGCCGCTCTGCCGACAGCAGGGCCTCGATCTCGGGGGCAAGGCCGGTCACGGGCTGGGGGCGGGCCAGGCGGTCGAGCAGCGCTTCGAGATGGCCGACATCACCGAAGGCATGGATCAGACGTTTCTGCCAGCCGGCCGGCAGGCCGAGAGCCGCGACCACGGCCTCGAACACGGCCTGATCGCCCAGCGTCAGAGACAGGCCCTGGCCCGGCAGCACGAGGCGCAGCATATCCATCGCGTCCACAATGGCGCGCGCATCGGCGCTCGCCACGTCCCGCTCGCCCAGATCCTCGATGCCCGCCTGATAGAACTCCTCCGCGCCGCCGCGGCGCTGGCGGAAGACCTCGCCGAGATAGGCATAGCGCTTCGGCGTGCCGGTGGCGGTCTCGATATGGCGCAGGCAGACGGGAATGGTAAATTCCGGCCGCAGGCAGAGGCTCGTCCCGGTTTCGCTCGCGGTGAGAAAGATCCGCCGGCGCAGGTCCTCGCCGGCCATGTCGAGAAAGGGATCGGCCGGCTGGATGACGGGCGTATGCACCCGCTCGGCCCGGCGTGTGGCGAAGGCCGCGAGAAGGTCCGGAGCAAAATCGGGGAGGTCGTAGCGGGTCATGGGTGTGCGGTTCCCGGGGGCGTGCGGGCGGGGGTGAGGCGAAGAACCGCGGGGAGGCAG
>UBPA01000009.1 GCA_900467185.1 Hyphomicrobiales bacterium
CCGCCGCCGGAGGGGAAGCCCCCCGCCCCGCCCCCGCGCGGATAGTTTCCGCCCTGAAAGCCGCCGCCTTGGAAGCCGGAACGCTGCGGCCCGCGCAGATAGGTGTTCAGCCGGTCGCGCATCGCCTGTCCATAGTGCCGGCGAACGCTTTCGTCGCCGATCACGCCGACGACCTGCTTCAGCTTCGCCTCGAGCTCCGCCCGCTTTTCCGGTGTATCGAAGCTGCCCGACTGCACCTCCCGCGTCCAGACCATTTCGGAGAGGGACCGTGCCGCCGCCAGCACGCGGTCGAACGGCGCACGCCCCTCCTCGCGCACGAGATCGTCGGGATCCTTGCCGTCCGGCAGCAGCGCGAACCGCACCGAGCGACCGGGCTTCAGATGCGGCAGCGCCAGATCGACGGCGCGATTGGCGGCCCGGATACCGGCGCCGTCCCCATCGAAACAAAGGATCGGCTCCTGCGTCAACTTCCACAGAAGCTCCAGCTGGTTTTCGGTCAGGGCCGTGCCGAGCGGCGCAACCGCGTTCTCGATTCCCGCCTGATGAAGCGCGATGACGTCCATATAGCCTTCGACGGCGATGATCGTGTCGTTGCCGTCGGCACCGCCCAGCGTCCGTCGGGCGCGGGCGAAATTATAGAGCACGTTGCCCTTGTGAAAGAGCTCGGTCTCATTGGAATTGAGGTACTTCGCCGGGGCATCCGGCGACATGGCCCGCCCCCCGAACGCGATCACCTTCTCGCGCGACGACAGGATCGGAAACATGATCCGGTCGCGAAAGCGGTCATAGGATACCGCGATGTCGGGCCCGTGCACCACGAGCCCGCAGTCCTCGATCTGCTCGCGCGGGATGCCCTTGTTGGCAAGGTGCTCCTTCAGCGCATTGCGGCTTTCCGGCGCATAGCCGAGCCGGAAGGTCTCGATCGTCCGCCCCGTCAGGCCCCGGTCGCGCAGATAGGCACGGGCGCGGGCGCCGTTGGCCGTCTGAAGCTGATCCTGAAAGAACTGCGTCGCCATTTCCATGACGTCCTGCAGGGTCGAGCGCTGCCTGTCGCGCTTCTCGGCTTCCACATCCGGCTGCGGCATGGCGACGCCGGCGAGATCGGCGATCTGCTGCACGGCCTCGGGAAAGCTCATTCCGTCGAGTTCGTTCAGAAACCGGAAATGATCGCCCGAAACGCCGCAGCCGAAGCAATGGTAGCGGCCCTTCCGGTCCTCGCAATGGAAGCTCGGCGATTTCTCGCCGTGAAACGGGCAGCAGGCCCAGTAGTCGCCCTTGGACGCGTTGGTCTTCTTCCGGTCCCAGGTCACGCGTTTGCCGATCACGTCCGAAATCGGAACGCGATCCTTGATCTCTTCGAGAAAGGTCGGGGAAAAACGCATGCGCCCGATATAGTCGCTTGCGCGCCGTACCGCTACAGCGCGCGACATCCCTCACCGCTTTCCACAGGCAGCACGCCCGCAGGCGGAAACGGCAGAGCCGGCGGCCGCATCATCGACCGCCGGACATTGCCCGGGCGAACGGCGTCAGGCGCCCGAGAGAAGCGCCTTCAGCACGCCTGAGGCCTTGGCAAAATCCATCTGGCCGGCATGCCGCTCCTTCAGGATCGCCATGACCTTGCCCATGTCCTTCGGTCCCGCGGCCTGCGCATCCGCGATCGCGGCCACCACGACCTCCTTCACGCGCGCTTCGGAGAACTGCTCGGGCTGGAAATCGGCGATGATGGCGATTTCCTCGCGCTCATGGGTCGCCAGTTCCGGCCGGCCGGCATCCTCGTAGACCTTCGCCGATTCCTCGCGCTGCTTGACCATCTTGGCAAGGATCTGCAGCAACTCGTCATCGGTCGTCTCCGGCTTGCCGACGCCGCGATTGGCGATATCGCGATCCTTCAGCGCGGCCTGGACCAGCCGCAACGTGGACACCCGGCGGGCGTCCTTGGCCTTCATCGCCGTCTTCAGGGCATCGTTGATCGTGTCGCGCAGCATGGGTATCTCCCTTGTCTCTCGTGGGTGTGTCGTTATGGCGGCCCTCATAGACCATCGGCCCGGCCGCAACAAACAGCTTCGTCATCAGATGGGGTGGCCGCCACGCTCTTGCGACCGACGCAGGACGCGCCCGCATTATTCCGCGGATTTCCGTTGGCAGCGGTTGACCCCGCGCGACCGCGCGCTTATGTCGAGGACCTGCACCAAGAGAGACCCGAATTGCGACCCGCGCCCGCATGCGCCGGGCGGCACCGGGTGCTGAGAAGCTTGGCGACCCGGTGGTCCGTTCGTCCGCCGCCTCGCCGCAACGGGATGACGCCGATGACCGCTCCATGGACCACCGAACCCGCAACCGCCATGCTCGTCCTGGCGGACGGCACCGTGATCGAAGGCAAGGGCATCGGGGCGACGGGTGCCGTTCCCGCCGAAGTCTGCTTCAACACGGCCCTCACGGGCTATCAGGAAATTCTCACCGACCCCTCCTATCTCGGCCAGATCGTCACCTTCACCTTCCCCCATATCGGCAATGTCGGCGCCAATGACGAAGACATCGAGGACCTGACGCCGGCGGCCCGCCACGGCGCGGTCGGCGTCATCTTCAAGGCCGATATCACCGACCCCTCCAACTACCGCGCCGTGCGCCATCTCGACGCCTGGCTGAAGGCCCGCGGGATCATCGGCATGTGCGGCATCGACACCCGCGCGCTCACGGCCTGGATCCGCGAAAACGGCGCTCCGAATGCCGTCATCGCCCATGATGCCAACGGGCAGTTCGATATCGACGCGCTGAAGGCCATGGCGAAGGACTGGAGCGGCCTCGAAGGCCTCGACCTCGCCAAGGTCGCGACCTCCGGTCAGTCCTCTGTCTGGAGCGAAAAGCCCTGGGTCTGGAACGAAGGCACGGCCATGCTGGCGTCCGATGCGGCAAAATATCATGTGGTCTGCATCGATTACGGCGTGAAGCGCAACATCCTGCGCCTCTTCACCGGTCTCGACTGCAAGGTGACGGTCGTGCCGGCGACGGCCAGCAAGGACGACGTTCTCGCGCTCGACCCGGATGGCGTCTTCCTCTCGAACGGCCCGGGGGATCCGGCGGCGACCGGCGAATATGCCGTGCCCGTGATCCGCGAGCTGATCGAAACCGACATCCCGGTCTTCGGCATCTGCCTCGGTCACCAGATGCTGGGCCTTGCGCTCGGCGGCAAGACCGAGAAGATGCATCAGGGCCATCACGGCGCCAACCATCCGGTGAAGGATCATACGACCGGCAAGGTCGAGATCGTCTCGATGAACCACGGCTTCGCGGTCGATTCCGCCTCGCTGCCGGCCGGCGTCGAGGAGACCCACGTCTCCCTGTTCGACGGCACCAATTGCGGTCTGCGCCTGTCGGGCAAGCCCGTCTTTTCCGTCCAGCACCACCCGGAAGCCTCCCCCGGCCCGCAGGACAGCCACTACCTCTTCCGCCGCTTCGTCAATCTTCTGCGCGAGAAGAAGGGCGAGGTCGCTCTGGCGGAACGCGCCTGATCGCCTGACGCTTACCGCACCACCGCCGACGTCGCGAGATCGACCGGCGGATCGACGCCGGCCCGCTCACGTCGGCCGGCGTTGCGCTATGCCGCGTCGCGCGGATCCATTCCACGTCTTACAGGTTTTGTGGCGTCGATTGCCGTGCGCGCCTGTCCGGCTGAAGTCTCTGCAACACCGCTCGGAAACAGACCATACCCACGCGCGCAGCGGCACGGGCCCGCTGCGGAATGTCCGTCTCATCCGGTTCGGACGTCGGAAATGGTCAAAAGGGGCGCGCCAGATCGCCGCACGGCGTGAGCTTTCGTCCACCACCAGAGCGCACGAAGACGAGCCATCATGGTCGGCCGTCAGACCTCCGTCAGGCGACCACGCGATCTCCCGACCGGCTCAGCTGATCTTGCGAACGATGCGGAAGAACCGGACGTTCAGCAGCACGGCTGCGGCGAGCAGGCCGAGCGAGAACCCGTACCAGACGCCCTGACCGCCGAAGCCGAGCGGAAAAGCGAAGAGCCAGGCGGAAAAGAAGCCGATCGGCCAGTAGGAGATCAGCGCCAGCACCATCGGCACCGTCGTGTCCTTCAACCCGCGCAGCATGCCGGCGGCAATGGCCTGCAGGCCATCGACCAGCTGGAAGGCGCCGGCAATGACGATCAGGGGGCCGGCATAGGCAAGCACGAGCGCCGCATCCGTGCGTGTGGTGTCGAGATAGAGCGCGGCGAGCGCATAGGGAATGACGGCAAAGAGCGTCGAGCCGAGGCCGGCGCAGATCATGCCGAGCGCGAGCGCCGAAATGCCGGCTTTCCGCACGCCCTCCATATCGCCGCGGCCGAAGGCCAGACCGACACGCACGGTGGCCGCCTGGGCGAGGCCGAGCGGGATCATGAAGGCGATGGAGGCGAATTGCAGGGCGATGCCGTGGGCCGCCAGTTCCACCGTGCCGATCGTGCCCATGAGCAGCGACGCGACGGTGAACAGGCTGACTTCCGCAAGGATCGTCAGGGCGATCGGCAGGCCCAGCAGCACGACTTCCTTCAGCGCATGCCAGTCGGGATTCCAGAACCGGACGAAGAGTTCGAAGGTCCGCAATTCCGCATGTCGATGGATATAGATGATGGCGAGCACGAGGCCGAGTATGGCGACCGCCAGTGCCGCCCAGGCTGCCCCGACCATGCCGAGCGCCGGAAAACCGAAATGCCCGTAGATCAGCAGATAGCACAAGCCGGCATTGAGGACGAGCGTGATCAGGGTGATGTAAAGGATGATGCCCGCCCGCTCCAGACCGCTGAGAAAGGCGCGCAGTACCATAAAGACAAGGCTCGGGAAGACCGCCCACTGCGCGATGTGCAGATAGCCGGCCGCCTTCGCCGCCACCTCGGGCTGCTGACCGGCAAAAAGCAGGATCGGCTCGGCCAGCCACAGGATCGGCGCGGTGAGGACGCCATAGATCAGCACCGCCCACATGCCCATGCGCACGGAACGCCGTGTCGAGACGACGTCACCGCGCCCCACGGCCTGTGCCACCATCGGCACGACCGCATTGGAAAAGCCGGATCCGAACACGAAGATCGTGAAGAACATCTGCGTCGCGAGAATGATGGAGGCGAGTTCCGTAGCGCCCAGCTTGCCCACCATCACCACGTCGGTGGTGTTGATGGCGAGCTGCGCGATCTGCGCGGCAACGAAGGGCACACCGAGAATGACGCTTCCACGAAAGTGTGCAGCCCAGGAATTGTCCCCACGGATATCCCCCGCAGCGGGATGCGTTGACGTCAGCATGATCGAGAAGCCTCTGGTCCGTCGCGGCCGGAATGGGCACACGCGACGGCTCGCTCTTAGCGCGAATGGTTGCAAACCTCCAGCCAGAGGCAGCCAATGCTGCAAATTTCATCCGAACATCACAGAGATTGATCGTTTTCGAGGCAGATCTCGGGTCAAGCCTGCCGCGCCGCGCCGGTCTCGGTCTTCGGCTTCAGGCGCGTTACATAGAGGAAGACGGCAGCGGCAAGCAGGACGGCGGACAGGATATAGGGTGCGCCGGCAAAGGTCACCGGCGCATCCGGCGCCGTGAACCGGCTGAAGATATGCGCGAAGACCAGCGGCCCGAGGATGGTGGTGAAGGACGAGATGCTGGAGAGCGCGCCTTGAAGCTCCCCCTGCGCAGACGGCGGCACTTTCGCCGCGGCGATCGAGCGCAGCGGCGGATCGGCGAGCGCCTCGAGGCACGTGGCGGCGATCACGGCATAGACCATCCAGCCCTGAAACGCGAAGGCATAGCCGAAAAGCCCGAAACAGCAGAAGAGGAGGCCGACGGCGCCGGCGCGCCATTCGCCGAGCACGGGGATGGCGCGCGGCAGGATGAAGGCCATGACGAACGCGCCGCAGATCCCGAAGACGCCGAGCGACAGGCCGATCTGCCCCTCGCTCCAGCCATAGCGATAGGTGGCGACGAAGGACCAGACCGCGGGATAGACCGCATGCGCCTGCCAGTAGAGGAAGAACACCAGCAGCACCCAGCCAATGCCGGGATAGTTGCGCATCTGGCGAAGCGCGCCGAGCGGATTGGCGCGCCGCCACTCGAAGCGCCGGCGATGCTTGCGCTCCAGCGTTTCCGGCAGCAGGAAGAAAGCGATGACGAAGTTGACGAAAGAGAGCAGCGCCGCACCATAGAATGGCACGCGCGGGCCGAACTCGCCGAGCGCGCCGCCGATGACCGGCCCCAGTGCAAAGCCGGTGCCGAAGGCGATGCCGATCAGCCCGAAATTCTTGGCGCGGTTGCTGTCGTCGGACACGTCGGCGATGAAGGCCGAGGCCGTGGAAAAACTCGCCCCGGAAATGCCGGCGAGAATGCGCCCGACGAAGAGCATGCCGAAACTTGTGGCCAGCGCGCAGATCAGGTTGTCGATCGCGAATGTGAGGACAGAGGCGAGAAGGACCGGGCGGCGTCCGAACCGGTCGGAAAGATTGCCGATCAGCGGGGCGAACAGAAACTGCATGCCGGAATAGACCAGCAGCAACCATCCGCCGTCGATGGCGGCGTCGCTGACCGTATCGCCCGTCAGTTCCGCAAGAAAGGCCGGCAGAACCGGCATGATGATTGCGATGCCGATGATGTCGAGGAAGAGGATCATGAAAACGAGGAAAAGCCCCCGCCTCGCAGCAGCCGGATCGATCATACCAAACCTCCCCACCCCCGCACCGCGCCTTTTTGGCGCGCGTGCCCTATCGCAAACCGTCCGACCCTCGCGGGCTCTGCCACCCGTCGATCCGCCAGGCGGACTCCGTCGCATCCTGCTGCTGTAGAGGCAAGCAGGAGGCGAGGCAACGGCGATTCTTGGGACGATCCGTCCTGCACGGGCCGTCGGCGGGCGCAAAAGCGACCCGGTCGCATGAGACGACCAGGCCCGAGAGCAGCGATGCGCGCCTCAGGCGCCGACGGCGCCGTCGTCGATCTTGCGGATCGCGACCACCGACGGACGGGGCAGCGCGCCCTTGAAGTCCGGCCACAGGGTTTCGGCCTTGTCCAGCGTCTCGGCATCCTCGGCCGGATGCTGGACGGAGACGAACAGGGTCTTGCCATCCGGCGTGAAACAAGGCCCGGTCGCCTCCGCGCCGGCTGGGCAGGTAAAGAGCAGCTTCGGCAGACCGCGGGCCGGGCCTTCCGTATCGATGCCATAGATCCCGTCCGGCAGACCGAAATCGTTTGCACCATCCGTCGCGACCCAGAGCCGGCCGGCGGGATCGAAGGTGATGTTATCGGGACAGACGAACCAGCCGTTTTCAGATGTCTCCGGGTGGAAGCTCGCCTTGGTCGCCGCATCGGCAGGATTGCCGGCGAGAACGAACAGATCCCATTCATAGATGTCGGCCGCGTGGTCGGCATCGCGCCCGCGTCCGCCGGGCGGAATCAGCTCGACGATGTGCCCCCACAGGTTTTCCGGCCGGGTGTTGGCAGGGTTCAGCTTGTCCTGTTCCCGCTTCTTGTTCTTGGTCATGACGGCGTAGACGCGGCCCGTGACCGGGTTCGTCTCCATGTCTTCCGGCCGGTCCATCGGCGTCGCCCCGACCGCGTCTGCGGCAAGGCGCGTCTTCAGCAGCACATCCGCCTGGGAGGCAAAGCCGTTTTCGGCCGTTAGCGGCCCCTGTCCGTGCACCAGCGGCAGCCAGTGCAGGGTGCCGTCGTCATCGAAACGCGCGACGGACAGGATGCCATCGTCCAGAATGTTCGTCGCCGTTTCCGGCTTTGCGGGATCGAAGGCCGCCTTGGTGACGAAGCGGTAGGTGTATTCGAAGTAATCGTCGTCGCCCATGTAGACGACGATCCGGCCGTCCTTGTTGTGCACCACCGTGGAAGCCTCGTGGCTCATGCGGCCGAGAGCCGTGCGCTTGATGGGCGTGGAAGACGGATCGTAAGGGTCGATCTCGACCACCCAGTCGAAACGGTTCGGCTCGTTGGGCTCCTTGGTCATGTCGAAGCGGTCGTGAAACCTAGCGCGGCCGTAGACGTCGGACCCATCGAAGCCGTAGCGCTCCAGCACCGGTGCGATCGCCGATCCCTCCGGCTTGCCGCCGAACGTATCGGAGGCCCCCTCCTCGCAGGTCAGCACCGTGCCCCAGGGGGTGACGCCGCCGCCGCAGTTATAGTTGGTTCCACGCACGAGCCGGCCGTCCGGATCATCCTTGGTCTTGACGAGATCATGACCGGCGACCGGGCCGGACAGCGCCATCTGCGTCTCCACGGTGAGGCGACGGTTATAGGTGCTCTCCTGAACCATGGTCCAGGCGCCGTTCTCCAGTCTCACCTCGACGATGGAGTGGCCCATGGCGGCCATGCCGAAATCGACCTGCTCCCGCGTCATCGTCGCCCCGGCGCCATCCTCGGTCATGCCGGGAAAGATCACGTTGGGCGAGATGTATTCGTTGTTGACGCAGAGCAGGCCATGGTCGGCATTGGCCGAGCCCTTCGGCAACGGCATGAAGGCGATATAGTCGCAATTATAGCCGAAGCGGACCAGCTGCTCGGCGGCAGACGGCACCGTGCCATCGAAAGCCGAGGCGGAGCCGGTCATCGGATCGCCCCAGCGCGCCACGACATCCGCCGTGTAGCCGGGCGCGACCGCCATGTCCGTATCGTAGACGCGCTTCAATTCGGTGAACTGCAGGGTGGACGCGACCGAGGCGGCGAAGCTTTCCTCGGCGAACAGCGAACCGACGAAGCCGGTCCCGGTCACAGCGATGGTTCCCACCGCCGAAAAACCCTTGAGAAAGCTGCGGCGCGAGGCCCGCGCCGCAATGACGTCACGGATGACGGGCGAGGATGTGCTGGGACAGTCTGCCATGAGAGGCGCTCCGGGTGCGTTGGACTGCGCCTGGAGTATCGCCCGCTTATGACATGGAAGAGACAGGCGCCATGCGGACGGAGGAAACCGTCCGCATGTCTCGGTGCTCAGACCGGATTGTTGAACGTATCGCAGGCCTGCAGCTGTCCGCTGTCAAAGCCGCGCTTGAACCAGGTCGCCCGCTGCTGCGACGTGCCATGGTTGAAGCTTTCCGGCACGACATAGCCTTGAGTCCGCTTCTGCAGCGTGTCGTCGCCGATCTGGGTCGCGGCGTTGAGCGCCTCTTCGAGGTCGCCCTGCTCCAGCAGGCCCTTCTGCTGGGTGTACTTGCCCCAGATACCGGCATAGCAATCGGCCTGCAGCTCGGTGCGCACGGATAGCTCGTTGGACGAGGCCTCGTCCATGCCCTGCCGCTGCTCGTTGACCTGCGGCAGCGTGCCGAGCAGGTTCTGCACGTGATGCCCGACCTCATGCGCGACGACATAGGCCTGCGCGAAATCGCCCGAGGCCTGGAAGCGCTGGGAAAGCTCGTCGAAGAAGGAGGTATCGAGATAGACCTTCTGGTCACCCGGGCAGTAGAACGGGCCCGAAGCCGACGAAGCTTGGCCGCAGGCCGACTGGACGCCGCCCGTGAAGAACACGAGCGTCGGCTCGCTGTAGCTCTTCCCGTTTGCCTGGAAGATGCCGTTCCACGTATCCTCGGTTTCGGCGAGAACGGTTTTGATGAAGGCCTTGGTTTCCTCCTGCTCCGCGGTACCCTGCGTGCTGCCCTGGCTATGCTCGTAGCCGGACTGCCCCGTCTGGCCACCGTCGAGAACCTGCAGAAGGTCGATGCCCATCGCCTTGAAGATCAGGTAGATCACCACGAGGAAGATGATGGTGCCGATGCTCAGGCCGCCCCCGCGTCCGCCCCCCATGGGAATACGGAAACCCCCACCGCGACCGAAACCACCCCGCACGGGCCCGGAGCCGCTCTGATCCTCGACATTGCTCGACTGGCGTCGGCCCTTCCATTCCATGGCGGTTCACTCCCTTGGTTCGGCATCACAGATGCGATCGATATAACGCAGGCTCATGGAAAAGATATCCCCGGCGCCGAATGCGTTTGCCAGCACTTTTCGGACCGTTTTTCCTGTTGTGATCGCGATTTCGGGGTTTCGCTCCGGCGCCCATTTCCCTATAAGCCCCTTCTAGCCTTAAAGACGTGAGACTGCACGACCGGCCGATGGACACCCGCCATCGGAGCCGGCTTTTCGCGCAGCCTGAAAAGCGGAACCTAGACCATGCCCAAGCGCCAAGATATCAAGTCCATCCTCATCATCGGCGCTGGACCGATCGTCATCGGCCAGGCATGCGAGTTCGACTATTCCGGAACCCAGGCCTGCAAGGCGCTGAAGGAAGAAGGGTTCCGGGTCATTCTGGTCAACTCCAATCCGGCGACCATCATGACCGATCCGGGCCTTGCCGATGCGACCTATGTCGAGCCGATCACCCCGGAAGTGGTGGCCAAGATCATCGCCAAGGAGCGCCCGGACGCGCTGCTGCCCACCATGGGCGGGCAGACCGCGCTGAACACGGCCCTTTCCCTGAAAAGAATGGGCGTGCTCGACCGCTACAATGTCGAAATGATCGGCGCGAAGCCCGCCGCCATCGACATGGCCGAAGACCGCGCGCTCTTCCGCGAGGCTATGGCCCGCATCGGCCTGGAAACGCCGAAGTCCATGCTGGCGAACGCCACCGATATCAAGGATGCCGACCGCAAGACGCATGAGGCCGAGCGCAACAAGCTGAAGGAAAGCCTGTCGGGCGCCGAGCTGGACACCGCGCTCGACGCACTCGAGAACCAGTGGAATCTCGGCGAGACCGACCGCAAGCAGCGCTATATGAGCCATGCTATGGCGATCGCCGCGCAGGCGATCGACCATGTCGGCCTGCCCACCATCATCCGCCCGTCTTTCACCCTCGGCGGCACCGGCGGCGGCATCGCCTACAATCGCTCGGAATTCTTCGAGATCGTCTCCTCCGGTCTCGATGCCTCGCCCACCACCGAAGTGCTGATCGAGGAATCGGTGCTCGGCTGGAAGGAGTACGAGATGGAGGTCGTGCGCGACACGGCCGACAACTGCATCATCATCTGCTCGATCGAGAACATCGACCCGATGGGCGTCCACACGGGCGACAGCATCACCGTTGCCCCTGCCTTGACCCTGACGGACAAGGAATACCAGATCATGCGCAACGCCTCGATCGCGGTGCTGCGCGAGATCGGCGTGGAAACCGGCGGCTCGAACGTGCAGTTCGCGGTAAACCCCAAGGACGGGCGCCTCGTCGTCATCGAAATGAACCCGCGCGTCTCCCGCTCCTCGGCGCTGGCCTCCAAGGCCACCGGCTTCCCGATCGCCAAGATCGCCGCCAAGCTTGCCGTCGGCTACACGCTGGACGAGCTGGAAAACGACATCACGGGTGGCGCGACGCCGGCCTCGTTCGAGCCCTCGATCGACTATGTCGTCGTGAAGATCCCGCGCTTCGCCTTCGAGAAGTTCCCGGGCGCATCTCCCGTGCTGACCACCGCCATGAAGTCCGTCGGCGAGGTCATGGCCATCGGCCGCACCTTCGCCGAATCGCTGCAGAAGGCCCTGCGCGGCATGGAAACCGGCCTGACCGGCCTTGACGAGATCGAGATCCCCGGCCTCGACGACGGCAGCGATGGCCGCAATGCGATCCGCGCCGCCATCGGCACGCCGACGCCCGACCGCCTGCGCATGGTCGCCCAGGCGCTGCGCCTCGGCATGTCGGAAGCCGACGTGCATGACGGCTCGAAGATCGACCCGTGGTTCATCGCCCAGCTCAAGGCCATCGTGGACATGGAAGCCCGCATCCGCGAGCACGGCCTGCCGGACGATGCCGGCAACCTGCGCATGCTGAAGGCCATGGGCTTCTCGGATGCGCGCCTCGCCACGCTTTCGGGCATGCGCCCGAAGGAAGTGGCCGAGAAGCGTAACGCCCTCGACGTGCGCCCGGTCTACAAGCGCATCGACACCTGCGCGGCCGAGTTCGCCTCGCCCACCGCCTATATGTACTCGACCTACGAGACCCCCTTCGTCGGCCAGGCCCGCAGCGAAGCGGGCATCTCCGACCGCAAGAAGGTCGTCATCCTCGGCGGCGGCCCGAACCGCATCGGCCAGGGCATCGAGTTCGACTATTGCTGCTGCCACGCCGCCTTCGCGCTGAAGGATGCCGGCTTCGAAGCGATCATGATCAACTGCAACCCGGAAACGGTGTCCACCGATTACGACACATCCGACCGGCTCTACTTCGAGCCGCTGACGGCCGAAGACGTGATCGAGATCCTGAAGATGGAGCAGACGCGCGGCGAACTCGTCGGCGTCATCGTGCAGTTCGGCGGCCAGACCCCGCTCAAGCTCGCCGAAGCGCTGGAAAAGAACGGCATCCCGATCCTCGGCACCGCACCGGACATGATCGACCTTGCCGAAGACCGCGACCGCTTCCAGAAGCTCCTGATGAAGCTCGACCTCAACCAGCCGAACAACGGCATCGCCTACTCCGTCGAGCAGGCCCGCCTGGTCGCCTCCGAGATCGGCTTCCCGCTGGTGGTGCGCCCCTCTTATGTTCTGGGTGGCCGCGCCATGCAGATCATCCACTCGGAAAGCATGCTGCAGACCTATCTGCTCGACACGGTGCCGGAACTCGTGCCGGAAGACATCAAGCAGCGCTACCCCAACGACAAGACCGGACAGATCAACACGCTGCTCGGCAAGAATCCGCTTCTCTTCGATAGCTACCTCGCAAACGCCATCGAAGTGGACGTCGACTGCATCTCCGACGGCAAGGACGTCTACGTCGCCGGCATCATGGAACATATCGAGGAAGCCGGTATTCACTCCGGCGACAGCGCCTGCTCCCTGCCCCCCCGTACGCTTTCCAACGACATGCTGGACGAGCTGGAGCGCCAGGCGAAGGCCATGGCGAAGGCGCTGAACGTCGGCGGCCTCATGAACGTCCAGTTCGCGATCAAGGATGGCGTCGTCTACGTTCTCGAGGTCAACCCCCGCGCCTCGCGCACGGTGCCCTTCGTCGCCAAGACCATCGGCGCGCCGATCGCCAAGATCGCCGCCCGTGTCATGGCCGGCGAAACGCTCGACCAGTGCTTTGCAGCCTACGGCGGCAAGCCCGACCCGCGGGCGCTCAAGCACATCGCCGTCAAGGAAGCCGTCTTTCCCTTCGCCCGCTTCCCCGGCGTCGATATCCTGCTCGGCCCGGAAATGCGCTCGACCGGTGAAGTCATCGGCCTCGACACCGATTTCGCGCTCGCTTTCGCCAAGGCGCAGCTCGGTGCCGGCGTCGATCTGCCGCGCGAAGGCACGGTCTTCGTCTCCGTCCGCGACGGCGACAAGGACGGCGTTCTCCCGGCCATCCGCATCCTGACCGATATCGGCTTCAAGGTGCTGGCAACCGGCGGCACCGCCCGCTTCCTGGAAGCCAACGGCATCACGACGACGAAGATCAACAAGGTTCAGGAAGGCCGGCCGCACATCGAGGACGCCATCCGCAACCGCCAGGTCCAGCTCGTCATCAACACGACCGACAGCAACAAGGCGATCTCGGACTCCAAATCGCTCCGCCGTGCAACGCTGATGCAAAAAGTCCCCTACTTCACCACCATGGCCGGCGCCGAAGCCGCCGCCGCCGCGATCAAGGCCCTGAAAGCCGGCAACCTCGAAGTCCGCCCGCTTCAGAGCTATTTCTGACGATGGCAAAGCCGGTCCGCGACACCATGCACGCGGACACGGTGATCCTGCAGTGAGAATTGTCGAAAGAGTGGATTGCAGAGACCGTGCGAACGCCAGAATGAACGGAAACTGATCCCCGGATCCGGCCGTTCGCCGGCGCTTTGGCGTCATCCCCTGCTTGTGGCATGCGTTGAAGACGAAGCCGAATTTCGTGTCGTATCAGCGATCATCGCTCGGGATGCGAGGAAGCCGGCATGAAACCCGTTGTAGAATACGATCGGTCGTCCGAGCGGCCTCTATAGGGCTCTCGGGCGAAACTGTCGTGGACATTGCGGAGGTTTCCGAGCGGATTGTCCTCGACTACAACGACCAAGGCAGCATTGTCGGGATGGAGGTCCTAAAAGCACGGCTGCATCTATTCTTGTCGCTTCTCGATGTGGCCTGACGACGCGTCATAGCGGGATGATGCGTATCCCTCCATCCTCCTGCATAATTTCTGAGACAGAAGGCAGTTTAAGGCCCGACGTGGTCAGACATCGGTGAAACCAAGAAGCCGATATCGATCTGGGTAAAATCATTCAGTGTCACGGTCGGCTCTCATCTTTCAGGTTCACGGTGCAGCCGATCGGGCAGCAGCAAGCGCCTCCGCCCGTGTCAAAGCCGCCGTGATGATCGCGCGGATTTCCTCGTCGGCGAGGTTCTGGCCAGCAAAGCCTTCGTCCGGGATGACGCCGGGGTCCTCCTCGTGGTCCGCGACGATTTCGGTGTCGCGCGCCATGGCTTCGAGTATCTGGCGACCCTCCGCGTCGCGTGCGATATGCGTCATGAGGCCGATCAGGAGGCGCCGGTAGGCGTTCAGCCGCCCGTCGATCTGGTCCGTGGATTGTTGGGGAAATTCCGGGTTCATCGACATCTCCATCGTGTCGAAAGGAACGGTCTCGCGCCCCGCTTGGTTCCTGCGAAGGCTGAACCGGGGCCGTCGAGCTCTGACATTCTTCGAAAGATCTGGCTTCCCACCGGACGTTTCTGCTATAGTTATTGCCTTGATGTTTTGAACGGTTCCGGAGTTGACGCTCCGGATGCCGTTTTATTTTGCTTCGGGCCTGCCCGCGCAGGCCCGGCGCGCACCACGAAGGACGTTGAAATGGTCGAAAAAGTACCGATGACGCAGAGCGGTTTTGCCAAGCTGCAGGAAGAGCTGCGCTGGCGCCAGCAGGAAGAGCGGCCGCGGATCATCGAGGCGATTGCCGAAGCGCGCGCCCATGGCGACCTTTCGGAAAATGCTGAATACCACGCCGCCAAGGAAGCGCAGAGCCACAATGAAGGCCGCATCGGCGAGGTCGAGGACTATGTGGCCCGGGCCGAGGTGATCGACCTCTCGAAGATGTCGGGTTCGAAGATCAAGTTCGGCGCGACCGTCAAGCTCATCGACGAGGACACCGAAGAGAACAAGACCTATCAGATCGTCGGCGACCAGGAAGCCGACGTGAAGCAGGGCCGCATCTCCATCTCCTCGCCCATCGCCCGCGCGCTGATCGGCAAGGAGGTCGGCGATTCGATCGAGGTCGTCGCCCCCGGCGGGTCGAAGGCTTACGAGATCCTCGCGATCAACTGGGGTTGATCCGGAACGAATGAAGCGACGGCTCCGGACCTCCAAGTCCGGAGCCGTTGTGATTCGGGCTATTGCGACCGTTCTTCGCCCCGTCTTGCCTGCGGGACATCCCGACACCGGAAACCGACGCCGGCACGAATGCGTGGTGGATGACCTGCACCCGCGCGTGACGGATCGCTGCACTTCCTCTATCCTTACACGATCATGAGCAGGCTTCTGGACATCCGCACCGTCGACATCATCGCTCCGAATTTCAAGAAGCGGCTTTCCGGCGTCACCTCGACCATCGTGCAGCTCGTGCCGGTGCAAGCCCGCATGGGCGAGCGTATCGCAACGCTTGGACCCGGCCTTCCGGACGACCTCCCCGCCATCCGCTTTCGCGATCTGCTGCGTCTGCGCCGTCCGCCGGAGGGCCGCGCGGTTCGCATCTGGCATGCTCGCCGAAATCTGGAAATGCTCCCCGGCATTCTCCTGCGCGATGTGCTGCGCATGCCGCTGAAGCTGCTCTTTACATCCGCCGCCCAGCGCAGGCACTCCCGTTGGACCAAGGGGCTGATCCGGCGCATGGATGCGGTGGTGGCCACATCGGCACGCTCCGGCAGCTTTCTGGATGTCCCCCACACCGTCATTCGCCATGGCGTCGATCTGGCGCGCTTTCACCCGCCCGCGACCGGCGGGCGCGAAGCGGCACCGGATGATCTCGCCGGCCGCAGGCTGGTCGGCTGTTTCGGGCGCGTGCGCCCGCAGAAGGGCACCGATCTCTTCGTGGAAGCGATGATCGCGCTTCTGCCGCATCATCCCGAATGGACCGCCGTCATCTGCGGCCGCGTCACCCCCGAACACGAGACATTCGCCGCCGGCCTGAAAACCTCCATCGCGGATGCCGGCCTGTCCGACCGCATTCGGTTCCTCGGCGAGGTCGATGACATCAAGCCGTGGTACCGTCGCGTCTCGCTGCTGGTCGCCCCGTCCCGCAACGAAGGCTTCGGCCTGACCCCGCTCGAAGCCATGGCCTCCGGCGCCGCCGTCGTCGCCTCGGATGCCGGCGCCTATGCCGAAATGATTCGCCCTGGCGAAACCGGTGCGGTCGTGCCCGCCGGCGACGGAGAGGCGCTCACGACGGCACTCCGCCTCTACCTCCAGGCCCCGGCCCGCGCCACCGCCCACGGACAGGCCGGCCTTGCCCACGTCCGCGCTGAATTCGGCATCGAACGCGAGGCGAGTGCGCTGTCGCAGGTGTATGACGGATTGCTGGACAGGGACGCTCCGCCCGCGTGACGGCGCGCCTTAGCGAGAAGCCGTCAGCCTGTCGCTGAAGGGAATACCGATTTTTTGCAGCGCCGACGTCGGCGCATAGTTGACGAAGGTCGATCCCCGCGCCTCGCCGACGGTCTTTGCAAGCCGGATATGGGCAAGGATGCGTCCCTCCGCCTCCGATACGCCCGAAAAGACCCGCTCGCCGGGCGCCTCGTAGAACCGAGGCTGTGCCGCGTTGGCAATGTCGATGCCGATGAAGCCGACGATGCGGGGGCGACAGAACAGCGCGAACTGAAGCGCCGACACGGCGACGCTGCCGCCTTGAAAAACGCCCAAGGCGGGGTCGAGCGAAACGCCGGACCGGCTTGGCATATCCACGGTCATCGCCGGCATCCGCGACACGGCAGACAGATCGCGCCGGTTCTCCCCGTAGGGCTTCAGCAGGTTGTCGATGAGTGTGACAGGCCTCTCGATCAGCCAGTCCGGGTCGTGCTCCAGGATGGCCCGGATGACCGCAACGGACAACAGACAGAGAATGCTTCTGTCGAGACCGGCGATGAACGTCTGGAAATGGCGGTAGACGAAGCGCTCGTCCTCGACGGCAACGGCAAGCGGCCGGGGAATGCGCTCCGGAACGAGCGCGATGGCGCCGTTGAGGAGAAGCGTGCTGCGGTCGGCGAGCGCGCCGAGATCGGCGTCGCGAACGGAGGGTCCGGAGCCGACGATGGTGATATCGCTGCCGGCAAGGTCCGACAACGCCGATGGCGGCAGCAGCGTGCCGGACGGACGATGGCGGAAAAGGATCGTTCGCTCCGGGCCGTAGGGTGCCGGTTCAATCCGCAGCGACGGCGCCCAGTCATAGGCATGGGCGCGACGGCGGCCGTAGGCGAGCGTAGCGGCCAGTTTCCAGACCCGTCGGCGAAGCGGTCGATCGGACGCCATTCAGATATCCACCAGCCCGACCTTCTTCACCTGGCGGATCGTCAGCATGGTCCGCACGGTGTCCACCTGCTCGTTCGCTGTGAGGTCCTCGATCACAAAATTCTGGAACGTCGTGAGATTCTCCGCGACGCAATGGAGAAGAAAATCGCTGTCGCCATTCACAAGCCAGGCCTGCCGCACCAGAGGCCAGGCCGTGGTCGCTGCCGAGAAAGCCTTGAGATTGGCGTCCGATTGATGCTTGAGCCCCACCATGCAGAAGGCCACGAGATCAAGACCCAGCATCGGGCCGTTCAGCACCGTGCGATAGCCCTCGATGATCCCCGTTTCCTCCAGCCGCCGGACGCGGCGCAGACAGGGCGGCGCGGAAATGCCGACCCGGGCGGCAAGCTCCACATTCGTCATCCGTCCATCGGCTTGAAGTTCGCGGAGGATTTTGATGTCGATCTGATCGAGATCGGCGCGCAGCACGGGGGTGACCACCTCTTCTTCGCCTGCACGGCGCGGCGCCGTTTCTGGCGCGCTTGGAACGCTGCAGGATATGGCGCTGTCACGCGAGGGACACGACGGCCTGTTCGGCCCGGGCACCGTCGCGCGGCAGACCCTTCGGGTTCTGCATCATCGCCCCGCCCGGGGCAAGAAGATTTATAGGCAGTCGACGCTCGGTTTACCGGCGACGCGTCACTTACCCCGACGGAAAAGATCGATATACGCCCCCGCTGTCGCTTCTTCCGAGAACTGCCGCATCAACGTCGCACGCCCCCCCTCGCCCAGATCCCGCGCGAGGCCAGGATCGGCCAGGATCCGCGCGATGCCATCGGCAAACTGGTCCGCATTGCCGATTTCGGCAAACAGCCCGTTCTCGCCGTCCTGCATGAACCAGGACGGACCTTCCGAGCGCGAGGACACCACAGGCCGCTTCTGCGCCCAGGCCTCCAGGATGACATTGCCCAGCGGCTCGTGCGACGACGGCATGACGAAGACATCGGCGGCGGCGACATAGGCCCGCGTATCCTTCTGCCAGCCGAGAAACCGGATTCGCCCCTGCATGCCACGCTCCAGCGCAAGCGCCTCCAGTGCGGCACGTTCCTCCCCATCGCCGGCAATCCAGAGGAAGACATCCGGTAGTTTCGCAACGGCATCGATCAGGGTGTGGAAGCCCTTGCGCTTCACGAAACGGCCCATCGTCATCACCACCGGCACGCCCTCCGGCGTATCGACCGTGCTGCGCAGCACCGGCTGCACCGGCTCGGTATTGGTGAAGTTGGAGATGACCTCGACGCCGCGCGTCCAGCCGATCCGACGGACGTGATCTGCGATGCCCGGCGTGTTGCAGACGAGCACGTCGGTGTTCTTGAAATAGCCGAGATGCGTCGGGTAGTCGCCAAGCCGGGATAGCGTCAGGCCGTGGCGGTAACGCGGCATCAGCCGGCTGCCCCGCGTCGCCCAGGACATGATCGCATCCGGTCGCTCCCGCGCCGCCAGTGCCTGGACCCGCAACGGCAGCGTCAGCCTGTCGAGCGACAGATTGCGGAAATTGCTTTCGATGATCCGGGCATGGGGTGCGATATCCACACGCCATTTGCGATCGCGCCGGATGACCGTCGTTTGCTCGACGCCGCGGCGCCCGAGCGCTCCGACGAGGTGAACGAAAAACATCTCGGCTCCACCATCTTTTCCGAAGTGGAAGTGAAAGACTTTCATGCTGCTGGGATCACCTGTTCTGCGAATCGTCGACATTGGCGCGGTAGCGCAGCGCGTGCCGCTGGTGGAGCTTTGCCTGGGTAAGGAAGGAATAGACGGCACCGGTCATGGCCTCGATGAAGCCGGATGTGCCGCAGCGCCAGAGGCCGCTCTTCAGGTAAAGCCGGAGAAAATAGATCGGAGGCGAGAAAATCAGGCTGAGTGCTTTCGGACGGCGGCCCGTATTGTAGGCCTGATCGGCCTTCAGCGTGGAGTAATGGTTTTCCTTCAGAATCTGCTCGTCCATCGGCAGCGGCCGGTAGTGCAACAGGCTGCCGGTCTGGGCATTGCGCACGGTGCCATCCGCCACGATCCCCTCATGCACCGCCTGACTGAGATCATAGGCACCCCTGCCGCGACGCACGAGCCGCAGGTTCTTGCGCTCGCGGACATGCGGTGGCGTGAACCCGTAGCCGATGAGATACGGCCGCCGTGCGACCCTCCAGGCAACCACCTCGGGCTCCGCGTTCAGAAGGCTCGGCAAGGCTGCGCGAAGCGGACCGTCCAGCCGCTCGTCGGAGTCGATATTCAGGCACCAGGGCTGCGTGCACTGGTCGAGCGCGAACTGCTTCTGCCCGGCATAGCCCCGCCATGCCTCCTCGAAGAGGCGGATGGGCCAGCCTTCGGCGATGTACCGACGGATGAGCGACAAGGTGCCGTCGGTCGAGCCGGAATCGACGATGATGATCTCTGCACATCCGGCCAGGCTCGCGATGCAGTTCTCGAGATAGGCCTCCTCGTTCTTGCAGATGATGAAGACGGAAACGGGAAGAGGCGTGGCCTTCTGGCTAAGTTCTATTCTGCTGTGCATCATGTCTCGACCATCGACGGCTTTCCGGCATTGGGATAAAGACACATGATCAACGCCCCGGACCGATGGCGCACGCTAGAAGAAAACAAGCTAAATTACTAATGTTTAATTTTTAGGAGAATGAAGGACGTCGCACCGTCTGTCTCCTGCCGCCCGGGCCCCACCTGCGCTCCGCACGGCAACGGTCTGATCCGCGCCGGAGGCTGAAAAGCCGGTACCGTTGACAATCAAATGTGGTAATCCTGTCCCGCGCACTTGAAACCGCTTGACCCTCATACCCACTCTGAGCACTTCTGCCGTTATCAAAATCGCCCGCTTCGCGCGCATGCCCCAGAATCTGGGCTTGAGACCGCGCCCAAGGATACGCCATGACGTCCCGCCACACCAAACTCCTCATCATCGGCTCCGGCCCGGCCGGCTACACCGCCGCCATCTACGCCGCGCGTGCCATGCTCAATCCCGTTCTCATCGCCGGCATGGAACAGGGCGGCCAGCTGATGATCACCACGGATGTGGAAAACTATCCAGGCTTCGGCGATCCGATCCAGGGTCCGTGGCTGATGGAGCAGATGCTGAAGCAGGCCGTGCATGTCGGCACCGAGATCGTCAACGACCTCGTGACCTCAGTGGACGTCTCGGTCCGCCCCTTCCGCCTGACGACCGATAGCGGCACCGCCTGGACGGCCGATACGATCGTGATCGCCACCGGCGCCAAGGCCAAGTGGCTCGGCATCGAGACGGAAGAGACCTTCAAGGGCTTCGGCGTCTCCGCCTGCGCCACGTGCGACGGCTTCTTCTATCGCAACAAGGATGTCATCGTCGTGGGTGGCGGCAACTCCGCCGTCGAGGAAGCGCTGTACCTGTCGAACCTCGCAAAAACCGTGACCGTCGTGCACCGCCGCGACCATTTCCGCGCCGAACGCATCCTGCAGGAGCGTCTCTTCGCCAAGCCGAACGTGAAGATCGTCTGGGACCACGAGATCGCCGCCTACACCGGCACGCCGCCGAAGCCGCCCATGCCGGCCTCGGTCACGGGCGTCACCCTGCGCAACACGCGCACGGGCGAGACGTCGGACATGCCGATCGACGGTGTCTTCGTGGCGATCGGCCACGCGCCGGCCACCGAGCTCTTCAAGGGTAAGCTGCGGCTGAAGCCGAACGGCTATCTGTGGACGGCACCCGATTCGACCGCGACCGATGTCGAAGGCGTCTACGCCGCTGGCGACGTGACCGACGATATCTACCGGCAGGCGATCACGGCGGCCGGAATGGGCTGCATGGCAGCACTCGAAGCCGAGAAATTTCTGACGGGTCATATGCCCGTCGCAATTGCAGCCGAGTAGACGCTGCGAGAGAACGAGGCACTACCGATGGTGCCATGTGGGAACGAAAGACGCGCCGGATGAGGGGAAGCATCGATGCTTTCCCTTGCAGGCGTCGGGTGGGGGGACGGAATGCCGCTTGACTGGGATAAACTGCGCATCTTCCATGCGGCGGCGGAAGCAGGCTCCTTCACCCATGCCGCCGACAAGCTGCATCTCTCCCAGTCCGCCATCAGCCGCCAGGTCTCCTCGCTGGAGCAGGACGTCGGCATCAAGCTTTTCCATCGCCACGCCCGCGGCCTGATCCTGACGGAACAAGGCGAGATTCTGTATCGCACGGCACATGAAGTGCTGATGAAGCTGGAAAGCGTAAAGGTCCTCCTGACGGAAACGACCGACAAGCCCTCCGGCAAGCTGCGCATCACCACCACCGTCGGCCTCGGCCAGGGCTGGTTGACGGACAAGGTGCAGGAGTTTCTGGCACTGTATCCCGATATGTCGGTCCAGCTCATCCTCGACAACGAGGAGCTGGACGTGAACATGCGTCACGCCGACTGCGCCATCCGCCTCCGCCAGCCGCAGCAGTCGGACCTGATCCAGCGCAAGTTGTTCACGGTGCACATGCACCTCTACGCGGCCCCCTCCTACATCAACAAGCATGGCGAGCCGCAGTCGATCGAGGATCTCGACAATCACCGCATCATCACCTTCGGCGAACCGGCACCGAACTACCTTCTCGACGTGAACTGGCTCGCGATCGCCGGGCGCGATAGCGACAATCCCCGCAATTCGCATCTGCAGATCAACAGCCAGACCTCGATCAAGCGCGCCTGCCTGCTCGGTATCGGTATCGCCATGATGCCGGACTATATCGTCGGGCGCGATCCCGGCCTGATCCAGCTGCCCATCGGTGCCGACATCCCGTCGTTCGACACCTATTTCTGCTACCCCGACGAGCTGAAAAATGCGGCAAAGCTGAAGGTCTTCCGGGACTTCATCGTCTCCAAGGCGCGAAACTGGAATTTCTAGCCTCGCGTTTTAGCGGTGCCGAAATATCAGCCACCCGAAAATCTCGGATCAACATCCTGTTAACGCTACACTTCTTTGATGGTCACATGCCGTCGAGAGGAGCTATGCGTTTACTTTGCTCGAAACTTGAGCAGAGATGCACCCAGCGCATGGCTGATGTGCATAGAAATTGATTGCTGGCCGCCTAAGAAACGATCATACCGACCTCAGCTGATGCATCTTTGGTGGCGATTTTCCTCCCAGTGCCACCGCAGCAGCTGTTCCCCTCTGGAGGTTGAATAACCTTCATAATTTAAAAGGGCCCAAGTTCACTTGGCGCCCTCTTTTTTTGTCCGGATTTTGCTCTGCCTTGCGCGTAGCCCCCAGCATCCCGCCCGCAAATTTCTCACCGAAATCGCGAATGCGAATGTTGAATTCGTCACAATCCTTTCCCATATCCCATTCAGCTGATGCACTTGGTGATCATATTCCCTCCCAGTATCACCGCACCAGCTGTTCCCCTCTGGAGGTTTTATGACCTTCACATCTCAAGGACCTCGGTTTGACCGCAGGTCCTTTTTTTTGCCCGCTTTCCGGATTCTTGTCAGCCGATCTTGTAAATCGTATTTCGACGATCCACATATCGGGAGAAGACAATGCAGAGATCGCCATCGTGCGATGGATTGAAATGGACCTGACCGAAATCCTCAAGGCGCTGGCGCATCCCAAGCGGGTCGAGATTCTGACCAAGCTCAAGGATCCGCACGCGCATTTTTCGTCCCAGGCGCACCCCGTCGAAATGGGAGTCTGCGCCAGCCAGTTCGAGACGGTCGGCCTGTCGCAATCCACCATATCGGCGCATCTCGCCATCCTTCAGCGCGCAGACCTGGTGACGACACGACGTGTCGGCCAGTGGATCTTCTACAAGCGCAACGAAGACACCATTCAGGCGTTCCTTGCCGAAATCGGCACAGCCCTCTGAAGCTTCCCTCCCCCGACCCGACTGGAAAGGACATTCCATGACGTCTCTCTTCGACCCCACGACCGCCGGCGACATCGCGCTTGCCAACCGCATCGTCATGGCGCCGCTGACGCGCAATCGCTCGCCCGGCGCCGTACCGAACACGCTGAACGTCACCTATTACGAGCAGCGCGCCACCGCCGGCCTCATCATCACCGAAGCCACGGCCATCACCCATCAGGGCCAGGGCTATGCCGATGTTCCCGGCCTCTACACGCCGGAAGCACTGGACGGCTGGAAAAAGGTTACGAGCGCCGTTCACGCGGCCGGCGGCAAGATCGTCACCCAGTTGTGGCATGTCGGCCGCATCTCGCACACCTCGCTGCAGCCGGGCGAAGGCCAGCCGGTATCCGCCTCGGCCATCACCGCCAAGTCCAAGACCTACATCCGCCACCCCGATGGCACGGGCGAGTTCGTTCCGACGTCAGAGCCGCGCGCGCTGGAAGCATCCGAGCTTCCGGGCATCGTCGAAGACTACCGCAAGGCCGCGCGTGCGGCGATCGATGCAGGCTTCGATGGCGTCGAGATCCATGCCGCCAACGGCTATCTGATCGACCAGTTCCTGCGCTCCGGCACCAATGAACGGACGGACGCCTATGGCGGCTCCATCGAGAACCGTGCCCGCTTCCTCTTCGAAGTCACGGACGCCATCGTCGCCGAAATCGGCGCGGGCCGCACCGGCATCCGCCTCTCGCCCGTGACGCCGGCAAACGATGCCTTCGATCCCGAGCCACAGCCGCTGTTCGACTATGTCGTGAAGGGCCTCGCCAAGCACGATCTGGCCTATATCCACGTCATCGAAGGCGCGACCGGCGGCGATCGCGACTTCAAGCAGGGTGACACCGCGTTCGACTTCGCAGCCCTCCGCGCGACCTACGAGGCCGCCGGCGGCAAGGCGGCCTGGATGGCGAACAACGGATATGATCGCAAGCTGGCGATCGAGTCGGTCGAGAGCGGCCGCGTCGACCTCGTCGCCTTCGGCAAGCCTTTCATCTCGAACCCGGACCTTGTCGAACGCCTGACGCAGGATGCCCCGCTGAACGCGCTCGACCCGGACACCCTGTATGGTGGTGGTGCCAAGGGCTATACCGACTACCCGGCTTTGACCCAGCAGGCCGCGGAATAATCACCTGACCTATCGCGTACAGAGAGGCCCGCAGCGATGCGGGCCTTTTTCGTGCCGGAAAGTCGGATGCTGCGTCGGGGTCAGGCGGTCCGCGCCGCAACGCTCTTCAAGGCCGGCACGCAGAACAGCGCGCCGATGACCAGCGGCAGGCAGATGAAGTAGGAGGCCCGGATGCCGGCGTGTTCGGCGACGAAACCCAAGAGCGGCGGCGCGAAGAAGAAGATGATGAACGTCACCTGCCCGAGCGAGGCGACGTTGACATGCGGCGCGCGGTCGCGGCGCTGGGCAGCGGCAGACACAGCGAGCGGATAGACCGCGCTGCAGCCGGCACCCATCAGCGCGAAGCCGAACAGCGCCACGGCGGGATGCGGCGACAGGCCGACGGCCGCAATCCCGACGGCCGACAGCACCAGGAGCGAGGCAGCGACGGCCCGGCTGCCGAAGCGCTCGACGATCGGATCGGCCACCATGCGCACCAGCGCCATGAAGAAGGTGAAGAGCGTCAGCCCCAGCCCGCCGACGAAGGGTTCCGACTGGAAGACGTCGCGCATGTAGATCGCCGACCAGTCGATGCCCGCCCCTTCCACGAGAAAGGCGGCGATGCCGATCAGGCAGAGCGGCAGCAGGCCGACGGTCGGAAAGGCGAAAGCCGGCGCCTTTTCCTCCGGCCGATGTGTCGCATCCACCGGCGCGGCCTCAAGCCCCCGGATCGCCACCCAGGCAAAGACGACGACCGCGAGCAGCGTCATGCCCAGATGGACCTGCATGGACACGCCGGACTGGCGGATGAACGACGCCACGAGCGCCGTCACGAAGAAGCCGAGGCTCCAGCAGCCATGCGCCCGGTTCATGACGCTGCGGCCGGTGGCCGCCTCGATGCGCCCGAGTTCGACATTGAGGTTGATTTCCAGCGCCCCGGCCAGCATGCCCGCCACGAGCAGAACGGCAAAGACGCCGGCGGCGCCGGGCATCCACGGCACCAGCGCGTAGCAGGTCGCCGTACCGATCACGGTGATATAGGCGGTCAGTTTCGGGCCCAGGCGCTCGATCAGCGGCGAGGACACGGTGAGCGAGATCAGCGCGCCGATGGCCATGCCGATCAGCGTCAGGCCGAGTTCGGACTTGTCGACCTGCAGGGCAAGCTGCAGGTCGGGCATGCGCGCAAGCAGCGCCCCCAGCGCCACGGCAAACAGGAAGAAGCAGATGTAGATCCTGTGATGCCCGGCGAGTGTCAAAGGGGCGCGCCTTTTCCGTTGCTTATTTGCAGGCGGCGCAGAAGCGCTGGATCCGCTTGCAGGCTTCCTCCAGAAGCGCCTCCGACGTGGCATAGGAGATGCGGAAGTTCGGGCCGAGGCCGAAAGCCGAACCATGCACCACGGCGACGCCCTCGGATTCCAGCAGTTCCGAGACGAAGTCCTCGTCCGTCTCGATGACCTTGCCGGTGGGCGCCGTCTTGCCGATCAGCCCCTTGCAGGAGGGATAGACGTAGAACGCACCCTCCGGCGACGGGCACTCGATGCCGGTTGCCTGATTGAGCATGGACACCACGAGATCGCGACGACCTTCGAAGATCTTCTTGTTCTCGGGAATGAAGTCCTGCGTGCCGTTCAGGGCCTCGACGGCCGCCCACTGGGCGATCGAGCAGGCGCCCGACGTCTGCTGGCCCTGGATCATGTCCATGGCCTTGATGAGCGGCAGGGGACCGGCCGCGTAGCCGATGCGCCATCCGGTCATGGCATAGGCCTTGGAAACGCCGTTCATCGTCAGCGTCCGCTCATAGAGCTTCGGTTCGACCTCGACAGGCGTCGCGAACTTGAAGTCGCCATAGGTCAGGTGCTCGTACATGTCGTCGGTCAGCACCCAGACATGGGGATGCTTGAGCAGCACGTCGGTCAGGGCCTTCAGCTCGTCATGGGAATAGGCGGCGCCCGAGGGGTTCGACGGCGAGTTGAAGATGAACCACTTGGTCTTCGGCGTGATCGCCTTGTCCAGATCCTCGGCCGTCAGCTTGAAATTGTTGGCCTGGGTCGCCTCGACGAACACGGGCGTGCCGCCGCAGATCGACACCATCTCCGGGTAGGACACCCAGTAGGGCGCGGGAATCACGACCTCGTCGCCGGGGTTCATCGTCGCCATGAAGGCGTTGAACAGAATCTGCTTGCCGCCCGTGCCGACGATCGTCTGCGCCGCGGTGTAATCAAGATTGTTTTCGCGCTTGAACTTCTTGGCGATCGCTTCGCGCAGCTCGGGAATGCCGGAGACGGGGGTATACTTCGTCTCGCCGCGGTTGATCGCCTCGATAGCGGCCTGCTTGATGTTGTCGGGCGTATCGAAATCCGGCTCGCCGGCGCCAAGTCCGATCACGTCCCGGCCCTTGGCTTTGAGTTCGCGTGCCTTCTGCGACACGGCGATGGTGGCGGAGGGCTTCACACGGGAAAGAGCGTCGGCGAGAAAGGCCATGATGGGACGGTCCTGATGGTTTCGACAAGGATGCCCCGGCACGGAATTGGCCCGGAGCGTTAGCTGTATGTCGAATGTAGCCGGTCAATTCAAGCGGAAAGGCCGTCACGCGGCCCGCCATGACGAGGTTTGATGGGTTTCATCATCGGCGTCGATGAATGCGGAACCAGCCGCGAATCACGCACCGCAGCCTTGTTTTCGCGGCCGGGGAAGCTTGCGCGAAGCCTGCCGTATCCGTTTATTTTTCCTTAATAAAAACAGTTATTTCCGCTCTATCCCGCCGCCTTGTTTTTGCCACGACATTTGCCGGAGCATGCCGCAATTCGGTCGATATGAAGCCGATTTCGGAGCGCCTTTTACATCCTGTCCACCACAGCCCCCGTCGCCTGCCACCGAGGTCCGTCATGTCCGTTTCCGCACCACCTGCCCTGTCGCTCCCACGCCGCGCGGTCTATGGGCTGGCGATCGCGGCGACGCTGGTCTTTGCGGGCGGTGCCGTCGCCGGCGAAACCGGAGACACTTCGTGGCAGACGGAGCTGTCGATTGATCAGGCGGGCGAGCAGACGGATGACGCGCTGTTTCCGCTCGGCAAGCCACCGGCGCTGATCGAGGCGACGGGCTCGACGGTAAACAGCCCGATGCTCTGGCTGGACGATGCGACCATGACGGAGCCGGATCGCATCTCGACGGGTGCGATCCTCTCGGCACGCCAGCTAGCCAGCATCAGCGCCTTCTCCCTGCCCGGCCGCATCATGCCGGCGGAACGCCATATCGCCATCGGCCTGATGCTGCTCGCGGGCGCTGCCATGGCCGCGGTCAGCTTCGGCCTCTGGCGCTGGCAGGTCCGCGGCCTCTCGTGGGAAGCATGACCGTCATGGCATCCGAACCCAATCACAAACAGACCCGCCCCGGCCTCTTCTCCGGCCTCAACGCGCTGGAGACCATCGTCGTCGCCGCCATCGTCATCGTGGCACTGGCCGGCATGATGCTCGTCGGAAAGGGCCTCTTCCTGCAAAGCCGCATCGTCGCCGGCCCGGGCGCGGTCTTCGTCGCAGCGCTTTAGGTCGAGCAGGCGCACAGCCTTGTCATAACATCCTCAGCCTGCTAGCCGAAAACCGGGCAAGCGGTTGAGGAGCAGTTCGTGACGCGCATTCAGGCCAATCTCGTTCTCCTTCTTGCCGGCGCCATCTGGGGCGCGGGTTTCGTTTCGCAATCCACGGCCATGGAGACCATCGGCCCGCTCTGGTTCACGAGCCTGCGGTTTTTCATCGCCGTCATCGTGCTCGCTCCCTTCGCGCTGCGGGAGCGTCGCCGGGCGGCGGTCCCCCTGTCGGGACGGCACCTCATCGGCTTCATCGCCATCGGCGTCTCGCTTTTCCTCGCCGCCCTCACCCAGCAGATCGGCATCATGACGACGACGGTCGCCAATTCCGGCTTTCTCACCGGTCTCTACGTGGTGTTCGTCCCCATCCTCACGGTCCTTCTCCTGCGCCGCCGCCCGCACTGGGTCATCTGGCCCGCGGCCGGTCTGGCCACCCTCGGCATCTTTCTCCTCTCCGGCGGCGCCCTGTCGGCGCTGACGGGCGGCGATCTCCTCACCATTCTGGCCGCACTCTTCTGCGCCGTGCAGGTCATCCTCATTACGGTCTTCGCCCAGTCCAGCGGCCGCCCCTTTGCACTCTCCCTCCTCCAGTTCGCCACCTGCGCGCTTCTCGCCGGCAGCGTCGCACTGTGTCTCGAGCCCCTGTCGCTCGATGCCATCCTGGCGACCAGGACCGAATTGTTCTACTCCGGCATTTTCTCGAGCGGCGTCGCCTTCACCCTGCAGGTCGTCGGGCAGCGCTACACGACGGCGCCGCAGGCGGCGATCTTCCTGTCCAGCGAAGCATTGTTTGCAGCATTCTTCGGCGTGTTGCTTCTGGGCGAGACCATCTCACCCATCGGCTATCTCGGCGGCATCATCATTTTCGCAGCCATGCTGATGGTGGAGATCGTGCCCGAGCTCGGCCGCCGCAAAATCGCCGAGAGCCCTGTCTCGTCAGTGGGTTAGCTCGATCTTACAACTTCGGCGCCCTCGAACACGCGCGCGGCGCCGGTCGTCGGGGGAGGCACGACGGCGACATCTCGCGTCGCATTCAACCTGTTTTTTGACCAGCCCGCCCTCAAACGAAAATCTTTTCAATAGCTTGCAATACAGGAGGTAAAAGCGAGGTTTATCGGCAGCTGCGTCGATTTTAGACAAACGCAAATGACTGACTTGTTTCAATAAACTTTTGCTTGCCAATTGAAAATAAACGCATCAAGTTTAGTGCGTTCGGGCAATCTGCGAACACGGGAAGACCTTAAGAATAAATGCGCACCGGAGACGCAAAAATTCTCCGGGTGTCCAGTGTCGGGGCGGTAGATCCGATTCGGGACATGAATGACGGGACCTTTCCTCACAGTCGAGACATGCCTGCCACTCGCCCCATGGGCACATTCGCAATGCTGCCCGCCGCACCCGGGCAGAGGAAAAAGGACCTGACGTATGGCCGAAACTGGCATTGTAAAATTCTTCAACACCGACAAGGGCTTCGGCTTCATCAAGCCTGACAATGGTGGCGCGGACATCTTCGTCCACATCTCCGCCGTGCAGGCCTCCGGCCTCAACGGCCTGACGGAAAACCAGAAGGTCAGCTACGACACCGAGCCGGACCGCCGCGGCAAGGGTCCGAAGGCCGTCAACCTCAACGTTTCCGGCTGAGACGTCAGCCACCAAACGACCGATGACGAAACCCGGCTGCAGCGCCGGGTTTTTCAGCCGCGCCGGCAGGCATGCGCAGCCCGACCCGGCTTCGCCCTCGCCCGGCCGGGTTCATGCCCGATGATGTTACCTCTCTGCACGCGTGAGCGCAGCGACGTCTGCCGGTCTTGCGCAAAAAAACCCGGGTTTTCCCCCGAGCAGCCACGAAAATGAACCGTTCACCCTGCATTCAGTTTGGCTCACCTAATGTGGGGTCATCGTAAGGGACGAGCCGTTTCGTCCCGTGAGACAGGATCAACGCTATGAGAACCTTGGTCAAAGCTGCAGTTCTTTCCATCGCCTCGCTCTCTGCAGTGCTGCCGAGCATGACGCCGGCGCATGCAGACGACTGGCGGTATCGTCGCCATCATCATCGCGGCAATGACGGCTTGGCGCTCGGCGCCGTCGGCCTAGCCACCGGCCTGATCGTCGGCGGCGCCATTGCCAGCGCACCGCGCTACCGCAACGAAGAGCGCGTCTATATCGACCCGCCGGCCGACGACTATTACGAGCCGGCACCGGTCTATCGCCGCCCGCGCCCTGTTGTCGTCAACAATTACGGCTCGCTGGAGCCCTGGTCCCCGTCCTGGTACCGATACTGCTCGAACCGCTACCGCTCGTTCGACTCCCGCACCGGTACCTTCGTCGGCTATGACGGTCGTTCCTACTTCTGCAACGCCGGCTGATCGGCGGGCGAAGAACCCTGACGAAAAAGGCCACGCTTCCTGGAAGCGTGGCCTTTTTCACGTCCGGCGCCCATCACGCAGCGTTAAAGCCCGCGCAGATAGGGATTGGTGCGCCGCTCCTCGCCGATCTGCCCGCCGGGCCCATGACCGCAGATGAAACCGAAATCATCGCCGAGCGGCAGGATCTTGGTGCGGATCGAGTCGAGCAACTGCTGATGATCCCCACCCGGCAGGTCCGTCCGGCCGATGGAGCCGTGGAACAGCACGTCGCCGACATGGGCGAAACGCTGGGCCTGGTTGACATAGACGACGTGACCGGGCGCGTGGCCGGGGCAGTGCAGCACGTCGAAGACATGCGTTCCGAAGGAGACGGTCTCTCCATCGGAAAGCCAGCGATCCGGGAGCACGTTCTCGACCTTCATCGTCAGCCCGAAGCGCTCGGCCTGTGCTTCCAGCTTCTCCAGAAGCGGCTTGTCGTCCTCGTGCGGCCCGATGATCTCCAGACCGGTCGCCGCTTTCAGCTCCTTCGCGCCACCCGCATGATCGATGTGGCCGTGCGTCAGCCAGATGGCCTTGAGATCGATGCCATTCTCGCGCACCGTCTGCAGGATCACATCGACATCGCCGCCGGGATCGACGACGACGCCTTCCTTTGTTTCGCTGTCGAAAAGAATGGTGCAGTTCTGCTGGAAATGCGTAACCGGAATGATGCCTGCCTGAAGCATGAGAGCCCTCGCCTATGAACAGGCCTCACGCAAAGGCTGTTCGTCCAACCAAGCGACGCTAGCCTTGCCGGCACCGTTGCGACGCGCTGCCGATATAGGCGGAACGCATCGGCGGGGAAACAGGCAATCGGGCAGAACGTTCGTGAGCCACTCTTAATCGCTGCGGGATGTCGCATAAAACGGCGCTTGATTTCGCGCGACATCCAAGCCGACAAACCGAAAAACGTATGGAGCAGATCCGAAAGCTCGCAACACGCTTTAGCGGACGGCGGCGATTTCCAACGCGTTATCGGCGCTCACGGTCGGCAGCACCGGATAGTTAATCGTCGTCATCAACAGAGCGAAGACGGCGATCTTGGCGAGGACGACGGTGATGACGACCGGACGAAGCTGTTCGGCGGTCGAGGAGACGGGGGCGATGGTTTCGGTCTGCATGGCGCGGGTCCTTGTATCTGACCCCGCAATGCGGTTGCCGCGACAAAGGTTCCGGCCTTCGGCGGCCAAGTGCGGCTATTTCAAGATGGTCGAAAGACGCTGTTGCAAAGCGGCAACAAACGCGCTTTCCTGCTGGCAGAGCGCCGGTGCAAACGGTAGAAAGAGCAGGACGTCGCAGCCGCGCTTTCGGGGCATGGCGATGGCGATCCCCTTGCAAAGGGGCCACATATCCGCAGGACACAGGCATTTGGCAGAACAGACACCTTTGGCTGAACACGTTTCCCCCGCGGAGAAGATGCGCCCTGCCGAGCCATCCCCTGTCGAGCGCAACGGCCTCGACTACGAGCTGATCGAGCTGTTCTTCTTCGCCTATCGTGACTTCACCTCCGACCCCGATGTCATTCTCGAAAAGCGCGGCTTCGGCCGGGCCCACCATCGCGTTCTGCACTTCGTCGATCGCGAGCCCGGCATGACGGTGGCCGACCTTCTGGAAACGCTGAAGATCACCAAGCAGAGCCTGGCGCGCGTGCTCAAGCAGTTGATCGACGGCGGCTACATCCATCAGGTCGCAGGCCCCGAAGACCGGCGCCAGCGCATGCTCTACACGACGCGTGAGGGCAAGGCGCTCGCCAAGGCCTTGGCGGAGCCACAGTCGAAGCGCATAGCCGATGCCCTGGCAAAGGTCGGCCCCGGCGGTCGCGATGTCGTGCGCCGCTTTCTCGCCAGCATGAAGACCGGCCCCGTCTAGGGCCGTTGCGGCGATGCGTGATGGCTTCGCTGTCAGGCCGCACCGTTGAAAACAAGGAGCGGGAGCCGCTCCGGTGAGCCGGCATCGACCGGATAGGCGCCAGAGAGCGACGACGATGACGAAACCCTTTTCCCTTCCCGACGACGCGCCGCATCTCCTGATCGTCGATGACGACCGCCGCATTCGCGATCTTCTCAACCGGTATCTGGTCGAGCAGGGCTTTCGCGTCACGACGGCGGCCGATGCCGACGAGGCACGCCGCCGTCTCTCCGGGATCGACTTCGACCTCCTGATCGTCGATGTCATGATGCCGGGCGAAACGGGTATCTCGCTCACCCAGAGCCTGCGCCGCCTGAAGACCGTGCCGATCATCATGCTCACGGCCCTTGCCGAGACCAATGCGCGTGTGGAGGGCCTGGAAGCTGGCGCCGACGACTATCTGCCAAAACCCTTCGACCCGCGCGAGCTGGTCCTGCGCATCAACAATATCCTGCGCCGCAACATGCCGGTCCAGTCGCCGAAGGTGGAGCAGGTCATCTTTGGCCCGTTCACCTTCTCCGTCGTCCGGCGCGAGCTGCGCCGCGGCGCGGACCATATCCGCCTGACGGACCGCGAGCAGGAAATCATGATGCTGTTTTCCCAGCGCGCCGGCGAGACGATCCCGCGACACGAGCTGGTGAGCGACGATACGGAGGTCGGCGAGCGCACCATCGACGTCCAGATCAACCGCCTGCGCCGCAAGATCGAGGACGACCCGTCCAATCCCGTCTGGCTGCAGACCGTGCGCGGCATCGGCTACAAGCTGGCGGTGGACTGAGACGTGCCCTGCCGGCCGAGGATCGGCCGGCGGAGAAAGATCGCTTCCGACGAAGCGCCAGCAGGCCGGGATAGCCGGAGGACCGTGATGATCGAGGCCGTTCGCCAGACGAAGACGGAGCGCGGGGAAAAGCCGCGCAGCCCGTTCGCCCGCTGGCTCCGCCGGCACCTGCCGATGGGGCTCTACGCCCGCTCGTTGCTGATCGTCATCATCCCGATGGTGCTTCTCCAGTCCATCGTCGCCTTCGTCTTCATGGAACGGCACTGGCAGCTCGTCACGCAGCGCCTCTCGGCGGCGGTCACCTCCGATATCGCGGCGGTGATCGACCTGATCAACACCATGCCGCCCGCCTCCTATCCGGATATCGAGACGATCGCCCGCCGGCAGCTGGGCCTCGTCATCTCGCTCGAAAACGGCGGCGAATTGCCGATGCCGGTTCGCCAGCCCTATTTCGACATCCTCAACCGCATTCTCTCCGACGAGATCCGGCAGGAAACGCAGCTGCCCTTCTGGCTGGACACGTCCTCCAGCGAGGACAACGTCTACATCCGCATCAAGCTCGACGGCGCCCGCATCCTGCGCGTCACCGTGCGCCGCAATTCCGCCTATGCCTCCAACACACATATCTTCATCGTCTGGATGGTCGGCGCGTCGCTGGTCCTGCTGCTCATCGCCATCCTGTTCCTGCGCGGACAGATCCGGCCGATCCTGCATCTGGCGCGCGCCGCCGAGAGCTTCGGCAAGGGACAGAAGATCGACGACTTCTCGCCGCGCGGCGCGGAGGAGGTTCGCCGTGCCGGCCTTGCCTTCATCCAGATGCGCGAGCGCATCGAGCGCCAGATGGAGCAACGCACCACGATGCTGTCGGGCGTCAGTCACGACCTGCGCACCATCCTCACCCGCTTCAAGCTGCAGCTCGCCATCGCCGGCGATCATCCCGATCTGCAGCCGCTGAATCAGGATGTCGAGGACATGCAGAGCATGCTCGAAGGCTATCTCGCCTTCGTGCGCGGCGAGGCGGAGGAAGATGTCGGCACGCTGAAGCTGACGGATATCATGACGCGCCTGTCAGCCGAAGCCGAACTGCACGGCAAGACGCTGACCACCGTGATCGAAGGCGGCGACGAGGTGCGGGTGCGCCCGAATGCCTTCACGCGCCTCATCCTCAATCTCGCATCCAACGCCTATCGCTATGCCGACACGATCCATGTCGAAGCGCGGCACGGCCAGCGCTGGCTGTCCGTCACCATCGACGACAACGGCCCGGGCATTCCCGAGCGCTCCCGCGAAGAGGTCTTCAAGCCCTTCTTCCGGCTGGACGAGGCCCGCAACCTCGACAGCACCGGCACGGGCCTCGGCCTGTCCATCGCCCGCGACATCGCCAGAAGCCATGGCGGCAACGTCATCCTCTCCGACAGCCCGCTCGGGGGATTGCGGGCGGTCGCGCGGGTTCCCGCCTGAGGCCGGACGTTACCGGGTGAGCAAGACCTTTCGGTCCGCCGTCCCGCCGCCGCTGCAAGGCCGCATCTGCAACGACGCCTTCTGGTAGATATCCACGACCCCGCCGATGACCTGAAGGCAGCCATTGTCGGGCAAGGTCACGGTCTGGCTGCCATAGATCGAGATATTGGTGCCGGGCACATAGATGATCCCCGACAGGATATCGGTGACATTCGACTGGTAGAGGCTGAAAGCCCCGCCGGAGATATAGAAGAGGATATCCTTGTAGCCGAAGGCCGGCACAGTCACCCTGGGCGCCGTCACGTTCATGGTGCCGACGCCATAGAGGCTGACACTGCCGCCGGAAAAGGCGAGCGTCGTTCCCACGGCGACGAACCGTTGCGACTGCATGGAGAAGGACCCGCCATAGAAGAAGAGGGAGCTGGATCCGCGCTGGGCGTCGCCGGCGACGTTTCGCCCGATCAGCGTGCTCGCCCCGTGGAAATAGGCCGTGCCGCCATAGAAATTCATGTCGCCGAAGCCGAAGGTGGTGTCGGACCCGGGATTGAGCGCCAACGAGCCGCCGGAGAACTCGAAAGGCCCGTCGCCGAAGGTCATGCGTCCCTTCACGTTGGTCACCGTGCCCCCGTAGAAATAGAATCCGCCATTGCCGAACGTGACGGAGCCGGTGGAGCTGTTGGAGAGAGAGCCGCCCCAGAGGTAGAAGGCCCCGTTGCCGAAGGTCATGGACCCCGCCCCGTTGATGATGGAGCCGCCGGCCACGTAATAGGCGCCATCGCCGAACGACAGGCGTCCGTTGCCGTTGATGATGCCGGCTCCGAATCGGAACGATCCTTTGCCAAACGTCAGCGTGCCGCCGTCCGCATTGCGCACATCGCCCAGCAGCGAGAAGTTCATGTCTCCGAAGGAGAGCTCTGCCGCCCGATTATCGATATACTGCTTGAATGCCAGCGTCACGCGCGCGCCCGGCACCGGATCGAAACGGGTCACGGCGCCCGTGTTGTTCGTGATGTAGCCGCCGATGGCATAACAACCGGAGCCGAAGGTCAGCCGGTTCACCCCGGAAAGGATCAAGTTTCCGCTGATCGTCGTCGGCGCCCGGCACTGCGGATCGGCGACCCCGCTTCCGGTGAAGGCCACGGTGGAATCGGAGATGGTCAACGTGCCGTAAAGGCCGGATGCCGGCAGCGAGACGGTGGTACCGGCAAAGGTCTCGTCCTTGCCCGCTGGCGTCGTCGGCTGAAGCGGCCTTTCCGGAATGGTCGTCCCATAGGCCCAGCTCGTCATGCCCTTCAGGCGGGCTTTGATCGCGAGGATGCGGGCATCGTTCGCCAGCGGATCGACGCTGGCCTTGTCGAAGGTAAAACTCGACAGGGGCGGATCGATCAGCCCGTCCTTGCAGATATAGGCCGTCTCGGAAAGACGAGGGTAGGCAACCTCGGCCTTTCCCGCCGCAACGGACGCATTGCCGCAGACATAAAGAAAGGTGGCAGCCGCGACATGGCAGTTCGGACCGTCGATCACGGCGTCGCCGTAGATGTTGACCGGCCCGAGCATCGACCGGATACAATCGCCGTCCGGGGACACGATGCGCGCGGACGACGACCCATCGACGGGCACCGAGCGGCTTGCCGTCAGCAGCTGACCGAAAGCCAGCGGGCTCTCGTGCCGGATCTTTGTCGAAAGTTCGGAAACGCCCGATCCCCCGGCCGTGACCGTGGTCACCACGTCGCTCGACGGAAACCCGTTCACGACGGCCATCTGCCGCGCGGTGGCAAGCGCCGTCTTGCTCGGCGCACCGTTGACGATCGGCACCCGTGTGTTCGCAGCGGCGAGGTTCGCGATATCGGCCGTCCGCTGCGCCCGCAGCTTATCGACATAGAGCGACGACGTCTCCAGCACGAGCGCGCAGACCATCAGGATCAACAGGATGGCGAAGACGGACATGACCGCCACCGATCCCTCATCATTCCTGAAAATGTCGGTCCTGCGAATGTCCCTCATGCCGGTGTACTTTCTGAACCGCCGCCCTCGATGCCTGGGCAGCGCGCATCAACTGTTGGGATAGGACGCGCTGCCCGAAAGCGTCATCGTTTGGCCGAGAAGGGTAAAGGGGCGCGTGAGCGTGACGCGCGTGGAGAGTGCGGCCCCGACCGATACGGCGGGTTCGATGCTGATGTCGGAAGCGTTCAGCCCGGGCAGGCCGCGACGGTCTGCAAGCGTCATCACGAAACACGTCTCGGCATCGCGTGTGCATCCGGTCGGAAGCGACGTGCAGGCCCGCCCGCCTACGGCCAGACACCGAGCGGATTCCGCTGCCACCGCATTGAGGATCGACGTGCTCCAGATGGCGATGCCCATCACGATCGCGCCGAAGATCATCGAGAGGAACACGGGTGCGATGATGGCGAATTCGACGGCGGTTGCCCCGTCACGCCGGGTCAGGAACGCCCGCATCACTGGATCCTGACGAGCGCGGAGTCCGCGACGGAGAGAGAGCCGCCGAACAGGTTCGCCGACAGGAAAATCGGCGTGATGTGCCCGCTGACATCGATCCGCACGAATTTCCCCGACGTCGTGTTGCCACCGCAGCGGCTGCTCGTCGCACCGGCAGCCTTAAAGACGGGCGGATAGCCCGAAACGCAGAAGGTGGTCGACGCCTTCGCACCCGTTGGATCGTCGTTGATCCGGACCTCGACGGAAAGATCGTCGCTCAGCTTGTCAAGCAGGCTGCTCGCAACGCCCTCGACGCTCGTCTTGTAGGCGGGCGCCGTCGCCGCGGTCAGCCCCTGCCCCTTCTGGAACGCGTAATAGGAAGCGGCCGAAATCGCGGCATTGACCCTCAGCTTCGCGTGATAGGCGATCCCGAGATCCACGAGCCCGACAATGAGCAACAGGAACAGCGGCGCCACCAAGGCGAACTCGACGGCTGCCACGCCGGACCTGTCGCTTCGCAGAAGAGCGGCCCGTCGCAGAGGCAGACCCACGCCATCTCCGCAGGCCTCAGGAGAGCGGCCGCTGGACATGAGGATCACACGCTTCCGGTCGAAGATGCATCGCCCGACGCCTCGAACGACACGCCGACATCCAGGGATTTGCGCCAGACGATCCGGCAGGTCTTCCTCGCTCCATCCGACAGCGAGATCTGGAAGACGTCCGGAATCGCCGCAACCTGATTGAAAGACAGTTTTGCGCCGCCTTCCGAGAGATTGCGAACGACACAATCAAGGGTTGATCGACCCTCATTGAAGACCAGACGCCCGGATTTGAACGTCCTCGTACGGGGTCTACTGCGATGTTCTTCCATGTCCTTCTCCCGAGGCAACAGGGAGCGGAAACACCGCGTTCCCATTGCAGCCTGCACCGACTGACGTTCCGCACACGCGGCGTGCTGCGACGACCGGTTGTGCGAAAAATGCTACCGTGGAGAACTTAATGCTTTTCTAAAGCGGCGCCATAGAAATTAGCGATTTCTAAGATTTCACACCGGAAAGGCGTGCGATCCGTCTTCGGCACCGTTCGGCCTTCCGCTGTCCGAAGGATCAGGCGCACGCCACCGCCGGCCGCAGCGAACAGCATCGGCTCGGTCGAAGACAGGATATGCGTATTGGTGTCAGAGAAGCTTGCGGCCGTTCGGAACAGGCTTGTCGGCAGCCGCGAGAACGATGGCACCGGCCTCGTCCTCGAAACCCAGCGTCAGGACTTCGGACCGGAACGGTCCGATCTGCCGGGGCGGAAAGTTGACGACCCCGAGAACCTGCCGCCCGATCAGCGTTTCCAGGTCATAATGAACGGTGATCTGAGCGGAGGATGTCTTCAGCCCGATCTCCGGACCGAAATCGATGACGAGCTTGATGGCGGGTTTGCGCGCTTGCGGAAAGGCAAACGCCTCGACGATCGTCCCGGTCCGGATATCGACGCGTTCGAAATCGGCATAGGTGATCGTCTCGGTCATGGGGCCCGCCCTTTCAGGAATCCAGAGCATTTCCAGCCGAAGCGGAATCGCTTCGGCGTCGGACAATGCGGCAAAAACAACAGACGAAAGCATTTCCGGTGAACCCGTGTTCACCGGAAATGCTTTAGTTGGCCAGCTCTTTGGCCCGCTGCCGCGCGGCGGCCACGGCCGCCGTGAAGAGCGGCTGCATGCCGTCATCGGCCATCAGAACGGCCAGCGCTGCGGCTGTCGTGCCGCCGGGCGACGTAACATTCTGGCGAAGCCTGGAGGCGTCATCGGGGGACTGGTGAAGCAATTCGCCAGCCCCCGCGACGGTTTCCCGTGCGAGACGCATGGCGAGGTCCGCCCGAAGACCGGCCTTGCGACCGGCTTCCGCCATGCATTCGACGAGATAGAAAACATAGGCCGGCCCGCTGCCGGATAGCGCCGTAACGGCATCGATGTCGGCTTCGCTATCGACCCATTCGACGGGACCCGACACTTTCAGGAGATCGTTGACCCGTGCGCGCTGGTCGTCGCCGACCTTCGCATTGGCGAAAGCGCCGGTGATGCCGCGACCGATCATCGCCGGCGTGTTCGGCATGGCGCGCACCATGGCGGCGTCACCGAGATGCGACTGGAGAAAGCCGAGCGTCTTGCCGGCGGCAACGGACACCACCACGGTCTGCGGGCCGACAAGCCCGGCGAGATCCGGCAGAACGGCGCCCATGACCTGCGGCTTGACGGCAAGAAACAGAACGGACGCCACCACACCCTCCGGCGCGGCGGTCACGTGGCGGGCGCCATGTTCGGTTATCAGGGCCGCCATGGCAGGGGCCGGACCGGGATCGAGCACCAGCACATCCGCGCCGGAACTACCGCTCTTCAGCCAGCCCGCCAGCATGGCGCCGCCCATATTGCCGGCGCCGACGAGGACGATCGGGCCCATACCGCTCGCCGCCACGCTCAGGCTTCCCCGACCGTTTCGAACATCACGGCCTCGACCGCGCGCTCGGCATCGACGCCGGACCAGACCACGAACTGGAAGGCCTGGAAGTAGCTTTCGCAGGCATCGAGCGCGCTCGACAACAGAACCTCGACCTGACGGTCGGTCGGCTCCGCACCGCCGGACAGCAGCAGCGACTGGCGGAAGATGACGACGTCTTCCTGGCGCCAGAGGTCGAAATGCCCCATCAGCACCTGGCCATTGATATGCGACAGCAGCCGGATGACCTCGTTGACGCGGCTTTCGGGAACCTTGATGTCGAAGGCGCAGGCGAGATGTAGGGCCTCGAACTCTTCCATCCAGGAGAAGGAGACGTGGTAGTCGGACCACTTGCCCTCCACCGTCATCGCGATCTCGTCTTCACCGGAACGCTCGAAGGTCCAGTCATTATTGGCCGCGACGAACTCGATCATATCGACCGGATTGGATTGACGCTGCAGTTCCAGTTCTACGAGGCTCATGCTTCACCTTCAAAGTTCCAGCGTGGCATGCGCCATCGCGTTCTCACGCGAAGCCCCACACGCCCGACGACACCGGAAACAACATGGAATGATCGACGAACGCACGACGAGGTCGAACCGATGACTCTGCCCGTATCTCGTGTGACCCGTTTCGAATCATCTTGTAAAATCAGTGTATAACGCCGGAGTCTGCAGACCAGCCCCAACCGCCCGAAAAAGGCGTCGCAGCTGTGGATAGAGCTTTGGAAACTGATTCAGCCTGAGTCAGTAAAGGATTCAGCGGATTGCGTTTTTTAGGGATGTCCACAGGGTCGAAATTTTTCTCGTTTTCGACGGTCGGAAGTCCGCTTTCGGGAGGGCACGGCCCGCATCGGCGCCCGAAGTGCCGGAAGACGAAAGAGACGCGGGGACGATATCCTCCCCGCGTCCCGAAACGATGCGATCGGAAGCTTGATCAGCCCTTCTCGGCGAGCTGTGCTTCAAGGAGGGCGACGCGCGCCAGAAGGGCGTCGTTTTCCTCGCGCGCCCGCAGCGCCATTTCGCGCACGACCTCGAATTCCTCCCGCTTGACCACATCCATCGTATTGAGGATGCGCTCGCCCTGGGTGCGGAACATCGTTTCCGCCTCGCGCCGCACGCCCTGCGCCGCACCGGCCGCATCGGTCATCAGCTTGGCAAGATCGTCGAGAATGCGGTTTGCGCCTGTCGTCGTCATGATGTCCCTCCGGGATCGCGGTTGGAGCGCCGCACGGCGCCTGTGACATGGAGGTAGGAGAGGCAGGGCCGGCTTGCAAGGAAAAACCAGTGAATCATGGGGCTTGCCGCCCTCGCCTCGCTTGACCCCATGCCGCCCGCCCGCCATGGTCCGGGCAGGCGGGCGCGGCGAAATGCCGGTCCGCAGAGAAACCACCCGCCGCAGGTCCTGATCCGTTGCCGGGTCGGCAATGGATCGGCCAGGTGAAACCGAGGCTGAAGCACGTCCTTTGGAACCCATCGCAAGCCTTCTCTCGATCCTGCCCTTCCCGCAGATCGATCCCGTCCTGATCGCCATCGGCCCGCTGCAGATCCACTGGTACGGCCTCGCCTATGTTGCGGGAATCCTGCTCGGCTGGTTCTACGCCCGCCGGATCGTGCGCAACGAGACGCTCTGGGACGGCAAGGCCCCCATCACCGAGGTCGATCTCGACGACTTCCTCCTCTGGGTGGCTGTCGGCATCGTCGGCGGCGGACGCATCGGCTACATCCTGTTCTACGATCTGCCCTCGGTCATCGCCAATCCGCTGCGGGCCTTCGAGATCTGGAACGGCGGCATGTCCTTCCATGGCGGCCTCATCGGCACGATCCTTGCCATGCTGATCTTCGCGCGCAAGCGATCCATTCCGATCTGGAGCCTGTTCGACGTGGTCGCGGCCGTGGTGCCGATCGGCCTGCTGTTCGGCCGTCTTGCCAACTTTATCAATGGCGAGCTCTGGGGCCGTCTCTCCTCCATGCCCTGGGCGATCGTCTTCCCGACAGGCGGCCCGTTCGCACGCCATCCGAGCCAGCTGTACGAGGCAGGCCTCGAGGGCATCGTGCTGCTCCTCGTGCTCGCCTCTCTCATCTACAGGCGCCATGCCCTGCGCAAGCCGGGCCTCGTCGCCGGCGTCTTCATCACAGGCTACGGCCTCGCCCGCATCTTCGTGGAATTCTTCCGCGAGCCCGACGCGCAGATCGGCTATCTCGCCGGGGGCTGGCTGACCATGGGCATGCTGCTGTCGCTGCCGATGGTCGGTCTCGGCCTGTGGGCGATCCTGCGCGCCCGCCGCGCGGCATCCCTCGTGGGGGGCCGCTCATGACCACGCCGCTCGCGGACAAGATCAAGGCGATCATCCTGGCGACGGGGCCGATCAGCGTCACAGACTATTTCGCCCTCTGCCTGGCCGATCCCGAACACGGGTATTACCGGACGCGCGAACCCTTCGGACAGAGCGGCGATTTCATCACCGCGCCGGAAATCAGCCAGCTGTTCGGCGAACTGATCGGCATGTTCCTGTTCGAGGCCTGGCGCCGGCATGGGCAGCCGGAAACGGTGGCCATCGCCGAGATCGGTCCCGGTCGCGGCACGATGATGGCGGATATCCTGCGCGTCCTCTCGCGCCTGTCGCCGGACCTCTACGAGAAGGCCAGCGTGCATCTGGTGGAGACCAGCGAGCGCCTGCAGAAGGTCCAGAGCCAAACCCTCGTCGCCCACAAGTTCAAGATCGCCTGGCACGACAGCTTCGAAGAGATCCCCGACGGCTTTCTGTTGCTGGTTGCGAACGAACTCTTCGACGCCATTCCGATCCGCCAGTTCGTGAAGACCGAACAGGGGTTCCGCGAGCGCATGGTTGGCCTCGATGCTGACGACAATCTCTGCTTCGCCGCAGGCGTCGCGACCATCGACCCAGATCTTCTGCCGCCCGGCGACAGGCTGCCACTCGGCACCATCTTCGAAGTCGCTCCGGCCCGCGATGCCGTCATGGCCGCGATTTCCGCACGGTTGAAGCGGACGGACGGCTCCGCCCTCATCATCGACTACGGCCATATGGCGACCAATTACGGCGACACGCTGCAGGCCGTGCGCGCCCATCAGTTCGATCCGCCGCTCGCCCATCCGGGCGAAGCCGACATCACCAGCCACGTCGATTTCGAACAGCTCGCCCGCCGCGCGGTGGCGGAAGGTCTTCGGATCAACGGGCTGACCTATCAGGGTGATTTCCTGCTCGCTCTGGGCATCCGCGAGCGCGCCGAGGCGCTCGCGCGCGGCAAGGACCTCATCGTGCAGGAAGGCGTGCGCCAGGATGCCGAGCGGCTTTCCGGCTCCGGCGAAGGCAAGATGGGCGAACTCTTCAAGGTCCTCGCCGTCAGCCACCCGGCCGTGGCCCTGGTGCCGTTCCAGGCCTGAGAAGATCGCAACCGGCACCCGGTCTCGACCCCATCGAGAGCGGACATCGGTCCGTCGCTGACGACACTGTCTGCCGCCTGCGCGATTGACAGGGCGGGCGGCAAAGGGTCAACATCCCGCGCACATCAGAGGCGAGCCATTCCCGGCATCGCCCGCTTTCCGACAAACGCTGACATGAAAAGGGGCGAAAGACCAATGCAGGACGACGCCTTGCCCGCCCCGCTCCAGAGCCCGCTGCTCGCCGCCGCATCACCCGCCATCGCCCACGGATTCTTCACCCGCGAGGGCGGCGTGTCGCAAGGAATCTACGAAGGTCTGAACGTCGGTCTCGGCTCGAGCGACGAGCGCACCCATGTCGAGGAGAACCGCGGCCGCGTCGCCGCATGGTTCGGCCAGCCCGTCGCGAAGCTTGCCACTGTCCATCAGATCCACTCTCCGGATGTCGTCACTATCGGCGGCGATTACGATGGCTCGCGGTCGGAGGCCGATGCCCTGGTCACGGCGACCCCCGGCATCGTGCTCGGCGTCCTCTCGGCCGATTGCGGACCGATCCTCTTTGCCGATCCAGAAGCCGGCGTCGTCGGCGCGGCGCATGCCGGCTGGAAAGGCGCGCTGACGGGCGTCCTCGAAAACACCATTGCCGCCATGGTCGCGCTGGGCGCCACCCACGAGACCATCGTCGCCTGCCTCGGCCCCTCCATCGGGCCCGACAATTACGAGGTCGGACCGGAATTCGTCGCGCGCTTTCTCGCGCACGATGCGGCCTATGCCCGTTTCTTCACGCCGTCGCCACGCGCGGATCACGCGATGTTCGACCTTCCCGGCCTGACCGTCGCCCGCCTTGTGGCCGCGGGCGTGAAGGCCGAAAAGCTCGGCCTCTGCACCTACGAGGACGAGACGCGCTTCTTTTCCTATCGCCGGACGACCCATCGCGGCGAACCCGATTACGGCCGGCAGATTTCCGCCATCAGCATCAGGGAGGCATGACATGGCCCTTCACTTCACCCAGGACGAATACGCCGCACGCCTTGCCAGCCTCACGGCGAAGATGCGCGAGGACAAGCTCGATGCGCTGCTGCTCTTTGCCCAGGAGAGCATGTACTGGCTGACCGGCTACGACACGTTCGGCTACTGCTTCTTCCAGACGCTGGTGGTGAAATCCGACGGCTCGATGGTTCTGCTCACGCGGTCGGCCGACCTGCGCCAGGCCCGCCACACCTCCAACATCGAGCGCATCCAGGTCTGGGTCGACAGGGTCAATGCCGATCCGACGATGGACCTGAAGAACCTGCTCAGCGAACTCGACCTCCTCGGCGCCCGCATCGGCATCGAGTACGACACGCACGGCATGACCGGCCGCATCGCCCGGCTGCTCGATCACCAGATGGCAAGCTTCGGCCAGATCGTCGACGCCTCCATGCTGGTCGGCCGGCTGCGGCTCATCAAGAGCCCGGCGGAGATCGCCCATGTCGAGAAAGCCGCAAGCCTTGCCGACGACGCGCTGGATGCGGCCCTGCCGCTGATCGGCCCCGGCGGCGGCGAGGCGGCGATCCTCGCGGCCATGCAGGGCGCTGTCTTTGCAGGCGGCGGCGACTATCCGGCCAACGAGTTCATCATCGGCTCCGGCGCGGACGCCCTCCTCTGCCGCTACAAGGCCGGCCGCCGCAAGCTCGATGCGCAGGATCAGCTGACGCTCGAATGGGCCGGCGTCAGCGCGCATTACCACGCCGCCATGATGCGCACGATCGTGGTGGGCGAGGTGACCAACCGTCATCGCGAGCTCTACAGCGCCTGCCGCGAAACCATTCAGGCCATCGAGATGGTCCTGCGGCCGGGCAACACCTTCGGCACCGTGTTCGACGTGCATGCGAAGATCATGGACGAGCGCGGCCTTGCCAAGCACCGGCTGAATGCCTGCGGCTATTCGCTCGGCGCCCGGTTCTCACCCTCCTGGATGGAGCAGCAGATGTTCCATGCCGGCAATCCGCAGGAGATCCTGCCCAACATGTCGCTCTTCGTGCACATGATCATCATGGATAGCGACAGCGGAACGGCAATGACGCTCGGACAGACCTACCTGACGACAGACGGCGCGCCACGCGCCCTGTCGCGCTACGGTCTGGACGTCATCGACCTCTGAGGTCCCGCCGGCTGGTAGAGCGGGATCGAGCCCTCGCCAGCCCCAAAAAGGGTAAGCCGGATCAATACGGCTTCTTAGGATTATCGCCGTAGACTGGTTGTCTGATGTCAGGACCGGCGGGATAGGCCCGTCGGATGGCGTCGCAGTGTGCCAGCGTATCGGCGTGTAATACTCCAGCGGTTTCGATCTGCCTCATGGGGCGTGACCGATGCTGGAGACGGGCGACATGCGCTGCATCTGTCCAGGACGGAGGTCGACCGTGCGCACCCTCTTCGCAACGACGACGAACATCGCGCGCCTTCGGGTCGCGACGCCGCTCATGGCCATCCCGCTGCTTTTCGCGCTGTCGTCCTGCAACAGCATCGATGCGCTGACGCCGCCGGAGAATGTCGGCGACGGGAGCTATCAGTCCTCCCCGGTCAACCAGGCCGATCTCGATACCATGCAGTCGCAGCAGCCGGTGGTGAACAGCGCCCCCGCCGGCGCCATGGCCGTCCATGAGATGCGGGTGCAGCGATCGGCCAGCCTCTCCGACCCGAATTATACCGATCCGTCCGCACCGCGCGCCGACCAGCCCGATATCACCGGCACCGCCTATGCCCGCGGCGACGAGAGCTACCGGAACCCGGCCGGCTCCTTCGAGGCGCAGGCCCAGGCGCTCGCCAACAACCCGCCGCCGCAGATCGCGTCGTCGCAAAGCGCGGTCGGCTTTCCCGCGACCGGCAACGAGGTGAGCGAGACCGAGGCCGCCGCCCGAACGCAAACGGCAGAGCCGCCGCAGGCCGAGCCCGCAGAGGCCGCGCAGAACGATGCGCCCGCCGAGGCAAGCAGCGCGCCGGAACAACAGGCCGCCATCGCGCCCGCCGCCAAGGCCGGCCCTGCCGGCAGCATCCGCTTCCTCCCCATCATGGGTGCACCCGTCGAGGCCATCCGCCCCCTCTCCGAGCAGCTCGGCGCGGACGCCCGCTCCCATGGCCTCACCATCAAGACGGCAGCGGATGGCGGAAGCCAGCATATCCTGAAGGGCTATTTCTCGGCGTTCAAGGACGGCCGCAAGACCACCATCGTCTATGTCTGGGACGTGCTCGACCAAGCCGGCAACCGCCTGCACCGCATCCAGGGGCAGGACAGCGTCGATACCAAGGGCGCCGATCTCTGGTCGGGCGTTCCGCCGCAGACCATGCGCGACATCGCCACCAAGAGCGTCGGACAGTACCTGACCTGGCGGGACGCCTCGGCCGGTTGAGAACGGGTATGACCGTGTTTTCACGACCCCTAAAACGCCCTTTGCGGCAGCGCCTTCGAAATCTTTTTCGGATAAACCCTCTCCACGCCGGCGTTCCTCTTGCATTCGGGGACAAGGCCGCTATGAAGCGCCCATCGGCATCGACGGGGGCACGCTCCGCGAGGCCGACGCGCATTGGGATGCGGGTTTACGGAATCTTGCGGATTACGGCAAACGGACCGTCCGGTTCGGGCCTATCCCGGACAGCACGACAGGCGGACCATCGATGAAGGTTTTCGCGGGCAATTCGAACCGGCTCCTCGCCGAAGCGATCTGCAACTATCTCAATCTTCCGCTCGGGCGGGCGACGGTCCGGCGTTTCGCCGATCAGGAAATCTTCGTCGAGATTCAGGAGAACGTGCGCGGCGAGGATGTCTTCCTCGTCCAGTCCACCTCCTTCCCGACGAACGACCACCTGATGGAACTGCTGATCATGATCGACGCCATGCGTCGCTCGTCGGCACGGCGCATCACCGCGGTCCTTCCCTATTTCGGCTATGCCCGGCAGGACCGCAAACCGGGCCCGCGCACACCGATCTCCGCCAAGCTCGTCGCCAACCTGATCACCGAGGCCGGTGCCGACCGCGTTCTGACGCTCGACCTGCATGCCGGCCAGATCCAGGGCTTCTTCGATATCCCGACGGACAACCTCTATTCCGTGCCGATCCTGACGCGCGACATCAAGGAACATTACGAACTGAGCAACGTCATGGTCGTCTCGCCCGACGTCGGCGGCGTGGTGCGCGCCCGGTCGCTCGCCAAGCGACTGGACTGTCAGCTGGCCATCGTCGACAAGCGCCGCGAACGCGCCGGCGAGTCCGAGGTCATGAACGTCATCGGTGACGTTACCGGCAAGGATTGCCTGCTGATCGACGATATCGTCGACAGCGGCGGCACGCTCTGCAACGCGGCGGAAGCATTGCTCAAGAACGGCGCGACCAGCGTCACCGCCTACATCACCCACGGCGTCCTCTCCGGCGGCGCCGTCGCCCGCGTCACATCGTCCAAGCTGAAGGAGCTCGTCATCACCGACAGCATCCAGCCGACGACCGCCGTGCAGTCCGCGCACAACATCCGCGTGATCTCGACGGCAAACCTGATCGGTGAAGCGATCAACCGCACCAGCCAGGAAGAATCCGTTTCGAGCCTGTTCGACTGATCGGAAGCGGCCCGACGACGGGCGTGTGTCTCAGCTGTTGATGACGATCATGCCGCCGATGAGCAGCGCGGCACCGATCGCGGTGCGCACCGTCAGCGTTTCCCCGAGGAAGACGCTGGCCAGCAGCGGCACGAAGCAGAATGTCAGCGCCATGAACGAATAGGCGATCGTCAGCGGCACGCTTTTCAGCACGAAGATCCAGACGAGTGTCCCGATGCCGTACACGGCAAGGGCGGCGATCATCAGCGGATTGAGCAGAAGCGCGACGATGCCGCCCAAGCCGAACTCGCCCGTGGTGCGGCTCGACAGCTTGAACAGCACCTGCCCCATCGCGATCATCAGCGGCGTGCCGGTGAGGCCCAGCCACAGAGCAGGGCTGTAATTGCCCCCCATCATGCCGCTGCAGCCTCGATGCCGCCCGCGCCATTCCCTGCCCGTTCCACTGTCTCGCAATAGAAGATATCGCGGCCGATATCCTCGCAGACATGGATCGCGGGAACCGGGTGGACGGCGCGCAGGAAGGAGTGCGTGTAGGGGAAGAAGTTGAAATGCGGGTTGAAGCTGTAGCGATACTCCCGCTCGCGCGGCACGACGATGATCAGCCGGCGGCGCGCGATCCGGCGCAGCTCGGCAATGGCTTTGCGGTAGTCGAGCACATGCTCGATCACATGCGTGCAGACGACCGTATCGAATTCGCCATCCGCAAAGGGCAGATCCTCGATCCGCGCGGCGACATATTCGACGCCGGGAAGACTTGCGGCATCCTCGACCACGAAATCGACGCCGGTCACGCGGCTAAGGCCCGGCTGTGCCGCCTGGATATGCTTCAGAAGCGCTCCCGTCCCACAGCCGACATCGCAGACGCTCTCGCCCAGGATCGCGCCGGCGATACGGCGGATGCAGGCGGCCGAATTGTCGGTCCCCTCATGCACGCGGGGATGTTTGCGGTAGAGGTCCTCATACTCCGCCTCCGACAGAAACGGCGCGCGCGCCCGAAACCGGGCGAGGTGGACGATGTGCTCGCCCCAGACCAGCTTGGCCGCCGCCCGGAACAGGCTGGAATCCCGCAGCACCGGCGGCAGCAGGTCCTCCAGCACAAAGCGGATACGGTTGGTGGTCTCGCGGTTCATCGTTCGGTCTCCGGGATCACGCCGCCGCGCTGCGCGCGTCGCCGGTCTCACCCTGCACGGGCTCGACCGAGACAGGCACGGATACGGACAGGAAAGGGCTCGACGGCAGGGCCATGTAGTGCAGCCGCAACTGCTCGGCCCGGGCACGGGCCAGCGAGTCGAGGATCAGCCCTGCGGTGAACATCATGAAGGAAATCATCATCAGCGCCACCGACAGAACCCAGGTCGGCATGCGCCGCACGAGACCGGTCTCGAAATACTCGACCAGAACCGGTGCCATGAAGATCAGGCTCGCGGCCATGAAGGCCGTGCTGATGGCACCGAAGAAGGTGAAGGGCCGCGTCTCCTTCATCAGCATCGCGAACATCCAGAGGATGCGCCCACCATCCCCGAAGGTGGACAGCTTGGAATGCGACCCTTCCGGCCGGCGGCCATAGTCGAGCGGCATCTCGCAGACCGGCAGCTTGAGCCGCGAGGCATGCACGGACATCTCCGTCTCGATCTCGAACCCGCCGGACACGGCCGGAAAGCTCTTGGCAAAGCGTCGCGAGAACACGCGGTATCCCGAAAAAATGTCGGTGAAATCGTTGCCGAACAGCGTCCGGTAAAGCCGGTTGAACAAGCGGTTGCCGAAGGCGTGCCCTTGCCGGCCGGCATCCGCCTTCACACCCCGGCGCGTGCCCACCACCATGTCCGCGCGCTCGGCGATCAGCGTGGCGATCAGCGCGGGCGCGGCGGCCGCCGAATAGGTGCCGTCGCCGTCCGCCATCACATAGATATCGGCATCGACGTCGGAGAACATGCGGCGCACGACATGGCCCTTGCCCTGCCGCGTCTCCCGCGTGACGAGCGCGCCGGCAAGCGTCGCCCGCAGCGCCGTCTCATCGGTCGAGTTGTTGTCGTAGACATGGATGCGGGCAAGCGGCAGCGCTGTGCGGAAGGCATGAACGACCGACACGATCGTCGCCGCTTCGTTATAGCAGGGGAGAAGGACGGCGATCCTGAGATCTGGCGGAAGCATCTGCATCGAAATCATCCGTGGCGGTCGCACGACAATGACCGGGAAATCTTAAGGTCTCGTTGACGATGTTGCCCGCGCACCGATCGAGGGTCGCGCGCCGCAGGCACCGTGTTCGACAAAGGCTTTTTTCACCTTCCCCTTCTAAGGTTTCAGACAGCCGGGCGCCCCGGACGACGATTGCGAGGCCTCCTGCCGTGACCCTTTCCCAACCCGCCTCCCGCAACGCCGAACCCGCAGCAGATGCATCGCCCAAGACGAAACGGGCATGGACGCAGGCGCCCTGGGTCGTGGTCCTCCTCGCCATTCTCATCATCGCCACGGCCTCCGTCATCGCCGGCTTAAGGGCCACGGATTATGTCGGCGCGGATAATGACGATGCCATGCGCCTCGTCGAGGTCAGGGATTTCCTGGCCGGGCAAGGCTGGTTCGACATGATGCAATACCGCCTCGGCCTCGACGGCGGCACGCTGATGCACTGGTCACGCCTCGTGGATCTGCCGATCGCCGGGCTGATCGCCGTCTTCGGCCTGTTTCTTCCGCCGGGGCCGAGCGAGGCCGCTGCGCTCTTCCTCTGGCCCATTCTGCTGATCGTCCCTGTCGTCATCGGCGTGGCACGCGCCTGCTGGAACATCGGCCAACGCCAGACCATGATCATCGGTCTTGTTTTCATCGTCCTATCGCTGATCAGCAATATCCGCTTCCAGCCGGGAAATATCGACCACCACAACGTCCAGCTGGCCCTGATCGCCCTGCTCGTGGCCGGGCTCACCGACCGTCTCGGCCGGTGGAAAGGGCATGCCCTCGCTGGTATCATGGCCGGTCTCGCCGTCGCGGTCGGCGTGGAGACCACGCCGCTGGTGGCCATTTCCGGCATCGTCGTCGCGCTCCGCTGGGCCTGGCATGGCGCGCCGATGGATGGGGCCGCCAGAGCCTTCGGCCTGTCGCTCGCCGCAACGGTCGCGGCCGCCTTTCTCGCCACCACGCCGCCACGCCTTTATGCGATGGTCACCTGCGACAATCTCTCGCTCGGCTTCTTCGCCATCGCGACCGCAGGTGGCGTGGCGCTCGCTCTCTCCGCACGCTTCGCCCGTCACCGTTCACGACCCGCGCGAATCCTCGCGCTTGCGGCGTCAGGCGCTGCCGTTGCCGCCGTCACGCTGTCGGTCGCGCCGCAATGCCTGCAGAACCCCCTCGCCTTGCTCGATCCGCTTCTGAAAACCCTGTGGCTGGAGCGCGTGCAGGAAGCGCAGTCGATCGTGCAGATGGTGCAGACCATGCCGTCCTATCTCGGCTTCGGCTTTGCAGCCGGCACCATCGCCATCATCGTCTGCCTCGTCCGCATCTGGCGAAACGACCGGCGGGAACTGCACCTCGTCTTTCTCGCGCTCTGCCTTCCGACCCTCGCCATCAGCATGCTGCAGGTCCGCGGCACGACCTTCCTGAACTTCCTGTCGATCCTCCCCCTGTCGCTTGCCGTTTCCGACCTGCGCACCCGCGCGCACCGCGAACCGCGGACGATCGGCGCGGAGCTCGCCTTTGCCGGGCTGATGCTGATCTCGATCCCAAGCGTCTGGGCCATCGCCTCCGCCGCCGTGGCCAAGGTCGCGAACACGGACGACACGGTAATGGCGGGAATCGAGCCGAGCGCCTGCGTCGCCCGCGATGCGATCGCGCCGCTGGCCGACGAGTCGATCGGCGTCGTCGCGGCACCCTCCAACCTCGGCGCGTCCATTCTGCGCTTCACGCATCACCGCGTGCTCGCCGCACCCTACCATCGCAACCCGGCCGGCATGCTGGCGGAACTCAACATCGGCCTTGCCGGAACGGAGGCAGCAAAGGATCTTCTGAAACGCGATGGCGTGACGCTGCTCGCCTTCTGCGCCGAGGACGGCCAGACGAGCCTGATCGCGGAGCGTGCGCCCGACGGGCTCTACGCGACCCTCGGCAAGGACATCGTTCCCGCCTATCTCCAGCCCATCGCGACGCCGGAAAGTGCCGCGCTGAAGATCTTCCGCGTCCTCCCCTGAGCACCCGTCCGGTCAGGTGCGGGCGGGAACGGCACAGGCCTCGCCACCCGAGTACAGACGCGAGCGCGTGAGAAAGCGTTTCTCGCGACCATTGTCGAGCGAGAACATGCCCCCGCGACCGGGTACGACGTCGATGATCAGCTGCGTGTGCTTCCAGACCTCGAACTGGCTGCCGCTGATATAGACCGGCACGCCGCCGATCTCGCCGAGGCACACGTCATGATCGCCGACGATATAGTCGTCCGCCGGGTAGCACATGGGCGAGGAGCCATCGCAGCAGCCGCCGGACTTATGGAACAGGATGTCGGGATGGTCGAGGCGGATCTCCTCGATGAAGGCAAGAGCCGCTTCCGTCGCCAGAACCCGCTTCTGCCCGTCCGGCATATCGCCGACGATAACGCCCTGCATGTGGATGCCGCCCTTTATGAGGAATTCCTAAATTTAGCGAGTGACCGACCGTTCATCATTGTGTCATACTTGCGACCAGGATTTGGGAGGATCACGTCATGTCATATCGCACGGAGTGCTATCTCAGCTGCACGAGCCTGTCGCTTCTGCTCTGGTGCGCGCTGGCGCTGATCGTCCAACACGGCTGAGCGAAACCGCTCGTACCCATCTCCCGGCGAGCCGGGAGATGGCGTTTTCCGATCCCGCGATCCGCAGCTCAGAAGAAGCCGAGCGCCTTCGGGCTGTAGCTGACCAGCATGTTCTTGGTCTGCTGGTAGTGGTCGAGCATCATCTTGTGCGTCTCGCGCCCGATGCCGGACTGCTTGTAGCCCCCAAAGGCCGCGTGCGCCGGATAGGCATGGTAGCAATTCGTCCAGACGCGACCAGCCTGAATATTGCGGCCGAAGTTGTAGCAACGGTTCGCATCCCGGCTCCACACGCCCGAGCCAAGGCCGTAAAGCGTGTCGTTGGCGATCTCCAGCGCTTCCGCATCGTCCTTGAAGGTGGTGACCGAGACCACGGGACCGAAGATTTCCTCCTGGAACACCCGCATCTTGTTATGGCCCTTGAACACGGTCGGCTTGACGTAGAAACCGCCGGCCAGTTCGCCCTCCAGCGTGTTGCGCTCGCCGCCGATCAGCACCTCGGCGCCTTCCTGCTTGCCAATGTCCATGTAGGACAGGATCTTTTCCAGCTGCTCGCTGGAGGCCTGCGCGCCGATCATGGTCGACATATCGAGCGGGTTGCCCTGCTTGATGGCGGCCACACGTTTCAGCGCCTTTTCCATGAAACGGTCGTAGATCTTCTCGTGGACCAGCGCACGGCTCGGGCAGGTGCAGACCTCGCCCTGGTTGAGCGCGAACATGGCGAAGCCTTCGAGCGCCTTGTCGAGATAGTCGTCGTCCTCGCGCATCACGTCTTCGAAGAAGATGTTCGGCGACTTTCCGCCCAGCTCCAGCGTGACGGGAATGAGGTTCTGGCTGGCATATTGCATGATCAGCCGGCCGGTCGAGGTCTCCCCGGTAAAAGCCACCTTGTTGATGCGCGGATTGGTCGCCAGCGGCTTGCCGGCCTCGAGACCGAAGCCGTTGACGATGTTAAGCACGCCCGGCGGCAGCAGGTCGGCGATCAACTCGGCCCAGACGAGGATGGAGGCCGGCGTCTGCTCGGCTGGCTTGAGAATGACGCAGTTGCCGGCAGCGAGCGCCGGCGCCAGCTTCCAGGCGGCCATCAGAATGGGGAAGTTCCACGGAATGATCTGCGCGACGACGCCGAGCGGCTCGTGGAAATGATAGGCGACCGTATCATGGTCGATTTCGCCGATCGTGCCTTCCTGGGCGCGGACGCAGGAAGCGAAATAGCGGAAATGGTCGATGGCGAGCGGCATATCGGCCGCCATGGTCTCGCGCAGCGGCTTGCCATTGTCCCAGGTTTCGGCCTTCGCCAGAAGCTCGATATTGTCTTCCATGCGCTGCGCGATTTTCATCAGGATATTGGCGCGCTCGGTGGTCGAGGTCCGACCCCATTTGTCCTTTGCGGCATGCGCGGCATCCAGCGCCAGTTCCACATCGGCCGCTTCCGACCGGGCGATCTGGCATAGCACGCCCCCGGTGATCGGCGTCGTGTTGTCGAATGTGCGGCCGCTCGCGGCGTCGCGCCATGCGCCCCCGATAAAGTTGCCGTATTTCTGCTTGAACGGGTTCTCGACGATCTTCTGGTGCAGCATGTGGGTCTCCTCCAAGGGACAGCTACCTCTGTCTGGGGAGACCCTGCGCCGGAACATCCCGCGGCAAAAGAGGGGCAAGGCCGATCGCGCGTGCGACTGTCTCACATCTGCGACACGCGTGCGCTGCAACCCGTGCTGCAGTGCGCAAACAGAGACCTCTCAATCGACGGACAGCTTTTTCATCTTGCGATAGAGCGTCGCGCGGCTGATGCCGAGGCATTCGGCGGCCGCCGACACGTTGCCACCGGCGCGCGACAGCACCCGGCGCAGCGCCGCGCGTTCCGCATCGTCGAGGTCGTCGTGCTCGCCCGCGGGACGATCGTGCAGGAGATCGGAGGCGGGAATGCCGGCGGCGATCCTGACATCGTCGATCCCGAGCGTCAGACGGGCCGCGCGCGTCGCGCCGAGCACGAGATCGTCGCGATCGATGGCGAGCAGCGCCGGGCTCGCCTTGCCCTCCGCCGGCACCAGAAGCACGCGATGGCCACGAAAGGCACGGTGGAAGAGGTTCGATTCGATCCGTGCAGCGGCATCGCGCACGGCTTGCGAGAGGATGGTCATCGCCATCTCCCCGGCATCCTCGCGGCAGGTGGAGATATCGATCGCCGCCGTCACGCGGCCGCGATGGTCGCGGATCGGCGCGGTGGCGCAGGAAAGGCCGGTGTTGCGGCTGAGAAAGTGCTGGTCGCGATAGATGACGATCGGACGCTCGTCGGCGATCGCCGTGCCGATGCCGTTGGTGCCGACGCTCGCCTCGCTCCACAGCGTGCCGGACCAGAGACCGATACCGCGAAAATCGTCGTCGTCGCCGGCAGCACCCCGCCGCTCCAGCGCCACCCCGTTTCCGTCCGTCAGCAGCAGGCAGCAACCGGCCTTCCCGACAGTGGCAAACAGCCGGTCGATCTCGCCGCGCGCCTCTTCGAGCAAGGCGCCGCTCTCCTCGCGCGCGGCGCGGAACGCCCGCTCGTCGAGGCGCAGCGGCGACCGCGCTTCCTCCGGCGAAAGCCCGTGCACGGTCATGCATCGCCGCCACGAGGCGGCAACGGGCGAACTGGCTGCCGCCGACGCATGATGCGCCACGGCCTGAACGTGATCCGAATGGTTCATCCGCTCTCCTCCCCGAAAGCTGACGGTAACGGTACTATAACGGGATTTCGGGAAAGGTCCATGCCGGGGTCCCAACCACCCTCGCCACGGCGGGACTAGCTAAGCCAGGGGGAAAATCGCGCGGGGATGTGTTCTCGGGACGTCCAACTTGCTACAGCGAAAGGACATCAGCCCGCAGGGGCTCACTCTCTCCTATCCTTTCCGGCGGACGATCATGCTGCGCGATATTTCCTTCCAAAGCCTGTTCATGGGGCTTCTCACGGCCTTTGTCGGCTTTGCCAGCTCCTTCGCCGTCATCCTTCACGGCTTGTCGTCCGTGGGCGCGACGGAAGCCGAGGCGGCGTCCGGGTTGATGGCCCTGTCGGTCTCGATGGGCATTCTCGCGATCCTGTTGAGCGTCTGGACCCGTCTGCCCATCAGCATTGCCTGGTCGACGCCGGGTGCGGCCCTGATCGCCAGTTCCGGCGCGATCGCCGGCGGGTTTCCGGCCGCCGCAGGCGGCTTCGCCCTTTGCGGGGTCATGATCGTGATTGCCGGCCTCTGGCGCCCGCTCGGCCGGCTCGTCGCCAGGATTCCCGCGCCGCTCGCCAATGCCATGCTCGCGGGCGTCCTCCTCTCGCTCTGCTTCGCGCCGGTGAAGGCGGTCGGCGCCGATCCCGCACTCGGCCTGCCCATCGTGCTCGCCTGGGCGATCGCCGGAACCTTCAACCGGCTTCTGGCGGTGCCGGCCGCCCTCCTCGCCTTCACCCTCGTCATCCTCTTCGGCATCGACATTCCCCCGGGCACGATGGACCGTGTCGTCGCAACGCTCGTCCCGCAGCCCGTCTTCGTCATGCCGGTCTTCACCCTCGCAGGGCTCGTGTCGATCGCCCTGCCCCTGTTCGTCGTCACCATGGCGTCGCAGAACATTCCGGGCATCGCGGTTCTCAAAGTCCACGGCTACGCACCCGAGCCGGGCCCGCTCTTTGCCGCGACCGGCGTCTTCTCGCTTTTCGCCGTCCCCTTCGGCGGCCATGCGGTCAACCTCGCAGCCATCACGGCGGCCATGTGCGCCGGACCGGATTCGCACGCAGACCCCGCGCGGCGCTACTGGTCGGCCATCATCGCCGGAATCTTCTACATCGTCTTCGGGCTCCTTGCGGCCACCGTCACGCTGCTCGTCGGCCTCGCGCCGCCGGTCCTCATTCAGGCGGTGGCGGGCCTTGCGCTGATCGGCGCCTTCGCCGCATCGGCATCGGCCGCCTTCAAGGACGCGGAAAGCCGCGACGGTGCGGCCATCACCTTCCTCGTCACGGCCTCCGGCGTCAGCTTCGCCGGCATCTCCGGCGCCTTCTGGGGCATCGTGGCGGGCGGCCTCATGCTGTTCCTCGCCCATGTCAGGTCCGGACGCGGCACGTCTTCGCGCCCCTCCTGAAGTTTCAGGCCGCCGTCGCTTGCGGAGGAGCGCCGATCCCGGCCTCCAACGTCAGCGCGTTCTCGACGGCCGTCATCACGGCGGTCTTGATGTCGGACAGCGGCTGCGGCTTGCCGAAGAGATAGCCCTGAACCTGCAGGCACCCTTCGCCGCGCAGGAAGGTCATGTGCTCCTCAGTCTCCACCCCTTCGGCGAGAACAGGAATATCGAGGCTGCGAGCCAGGATGATGGTCGAGCGCACGATCGCCTCGGCCGGCCGGCTGCGGCCGATGCCATCGACGAAGCTACGATCGATCTTGATCTTGTCGAACGGAAAGTTCTGAAGCGTCGAGAGGGAGGAATAGCCCGTGCCGTAGTCGTCCATGGCGATCTTCACACCCATGGCCTTCAGCTGGCGGATGATGTGCAAGGCGTGCTGCTGGTCGCCGATGATGCCGGATTCGGTGATCTCGAGTTCGAGCCGCTCTGCCGGAAGCCCTGTCTGGAGCAGGATGTCGCGCACGCGGTGCGGCAGGGCGACATCGGCCAGCTGGGCCGGCGCGACGTTGACGGCGATGCGCACCGGCTGTGCCCAGGACGACGCCTCCCGGCAGGCGGTCTCCAGCACCCAGTCGCCGAGCCTTTGGATGAAGCCCGTCCGCTCGGCCAGCGGAATGAACTCGACCGGCGACACCATGCCCCGCGTCGGGTGACGCCAGCGCAGGAGCACCTCGTAGCCGATGATATCGCGGCTCAGTGTATCGTTCTGCGGCTGGTAGAACAGCTCAAGCTCGCCGCGATCGATGGAGTGGTGCAGGTCGATCGACAGGAGACTGCGCTCGCGCGTCGCTGCATCCATGCTCGGCTTGTAGAAGCGCACCGCGCTCGCCCCGTTGACCTTGGCCCGGTGCATGGCGAGATCCGCCTGCGCCACGAGATCGATGGCCGTCTGGGCCGAACCGGGAAACAGCGATATCCCGGAACTCGCCGTCACCCGGAACGCCCGCCCTTCGAGATCCATCGGCAGGTTGACGGCGCTCAGGATCCGCTCGGCGAACTCCTTCGCATCGGCCTTCACGAAGAACCGGTCGCGGACGGCCACGAATTCGTCGCCGCCGACCCGCGCGAGAAATTCGCCCGGCTGCAGGATGGCGGACACCTGCTCGGCGATCGCCCGCAACACGCGGTCGCCGACGGCCTGTCCATGGGCGTCGTTCACGTCCTTGAACCGGTTGATGCCGATGGCCACCAGTGCCAGGCGCTCGGTGTCGTCCCGCGGCTGCCGCATCGCTTCGCCGACATGCTCGTGAAGCGCCTCCCGGTTCGGCAGACCCGTCAAGGCATCGTGCAGCGAGAGATGGCGGTAGCGTTCCGCGGCCATCTGGTTGGAGTTCAGGTCGATGACATAGGCGGAGGCGCCGAGCGCCATCATGATGGTCATGATCAGGAGAACCATCGCTGCCAACACGCTCTCCGCTACGCCCATCGGGGGGATCGAGATCGTGGGATCCGGTAAAACCGTCATACCGGCCATGGCCGTGAAATGCAGTGAGAGGATCGCGAGGATAAGGCCGGCGGCACCGCCATATTTGCAGAAACGGGTGACCGGCCGTGCGATGCGATTGGTGGCAACGGCCCCGAAGCCGACGGACAGCAGGACAGCCATCATCGTCGGCACCGTGTCCCAGATCTTGATCCCCCCAACGAGCAGTGCCGACATCCCGACATAGTGCATGCAGACGATGCCCAATCCGACGATACCGCCGCCGACCTCGATGGTGGCACCGGTCTGCCGCCCGGCGGTGACGGCGAAGCCGAACAGGGTGAAGCCGACCGCGATGGCCAGGGACCACAGCGTCATCAGCGGATCATAGGCGTGATCGAGCGGCATCCGGTAGCTGAGCATCGCGATGAAATGCGTCGACCAGATGGTCGAACCGCCGATGCAACCCGACAGGAACAGCCAGTTCAGCTTCTGGACGCCCTGCGTCCGCCGCACGCGGGCGTAGAGCCGCATGGTCAGGACGGAGCCGAGGACGCAGACCACAAGCGCTGCAATCAGCAGAGGATATGCATGGTCGATCGTCATGCAGGAGAGAAATGTCAGCATGAAACACCTATGAGAGACGGTGCACTCTGGCACGGGCCCTTCCTGCGCGCGATTAATGCCGCGGCGCGTTCTCCCGAAACGGTTAGCGATCCCTGAATGGCTGCGGCGTGCCGAGCATTGCAATTCCGGGCATTCTCCGTTATGGACGCGCGTCCGCGCAGACACCCTTGGAGGCAAACGCGGATGAGGCCTCAAAACCTCAATTCGCACGGCCCTTGCGCCCTGCGAATGCTTCACAACAAGAAAGGTACTGCCATGAGCAACGCAACTTACGAGCTCAAGGCCGAAACGCGCGAACGGGTTGGTAAGGGGTCCTCCCGTGAACTTCGCCGCAACGGTCTTATTCCTGCTGTCATCTACGGTGACAAGCAGACGCCGATTTCCATCGCCCTGTCCACGAAGGAAGTCACGCAGCGCATTCATGCCGGCGGTTTCATGACCACGGTTGCCACGATCGACGTCAACGGCGAGAAGATCCAGGTCCTCCCGAAGGACTACCAGCTCGATCCGGTGCGCGATTTCACCATGCATGTCGACTTCCTGCGCGTGTCGAAGAACAGCGTCGTCACCGTCGAAGTGCCGGTTCACTTCGAAAACGAAGACAAGTCCGCTGCCATCAAGAATGGCGGCGTTCTGAACGTCGTTCGTCACACGATCGAACTGGTCGTTCCCGCGAACGCAATCCCGGAAGCCATCACCGTTGACCTCAGCGGCCTGTCCAAGGTCGGCGACGGCATCCACATCTCGGACATCACGCTGCCCGAGAACGCGACGCTGACGATCACCGACCGTGACTTCACGGTTGCGACGATCGCCGCTCCGGACGTCCTGACGGCCGAAGAAGAAGAAGGTACACCGGCTGGCGAAGCTGCCGGTGACGCCGACAGCGAAGGTAACGCCGAGTAAGCCTTAACGTCGGTTAAAGCTTACACGCACCAATGCCGCATCGAATGGCCCGTCTGCACCCCGCAGGCGGGCCATTCTGCATTCCGCCCAGACGCTTTCGCTTCAATAACATTTAATGCTTTTATGATCATGTTGCCCCGGGTCGTGCGGCATGCTCCATCATGCGGCACTGTGCAGGGAACAGGCGATGGCACGGGTGTTTTTCGAGGCGAGACAATGATGCATTCTGTGGAACATCGCTTCGTCGCGATCGTCTGCGGCGCCATGCTGGTCTTCGTCGCCCCGCTGATCGTCCTCTTCCTCTATCTCTCCTCCGGCCGCATCGAGCGCGAGCATCTTGCCAATGCCGAGGTCATGCTGGATGCCGGGGCGAAAGCTCTGGCAAAACCGCTCTGGGACTTCGACACGGAGGCCATGAACCAGATCGCGCGTGCGCTCGCCGCCGACGGCAACATCGCCTTCGTAAAGGTCACCGGCACGTCGGCCGGCCTCTCGGCCGCCTATCCCGTCATGGACAACGAAACGGCGGGGCAACATGCGGTCCTCTCGCGCGATATCGTCTATTATGCGCCGACAGGCCGGAAGTCCGTCGGCACGGTCGAGCTGCATGTGCGGACCGGCGGTCTCCTCAGCCGTTTCGGCAACGACGAGCTCGTCATCTTCGCCATCCTCATCGTCGCCATCGCGGTGGTGTTCATCGCCGCCATCATCGGCAACCGCATCACCGTCATCCGGCCGCTCCTGCGCCTGACCGCCGCCATCGAGATGAGCCGGCTGTTCGGGTCGCGCCAGCGGGTCGAGTGGGAATCGGACGACGAGATGGGCGCGCTGGTGCTCAAGTTCAACGAGATGCAGAGCCGTCTGGAGAACGAGCAGAACGCCCTTCGTCGTGCCCACGCCCGCTCCACCGAGATCTACAACCTGACCCCGGCCATGCTGTTCTCGATCGATCTGGAGGACCGGATCGTCGCGGTCAGCAATTTCTGGCTCAGCAAGACCGGCTATGCGCGGGAAGCCGTCATCGACCGCCTGTTCTCGGACTTCATCGAACCCTCGGCCCATGAGGCCTATCACGAACGCCGCATCGCCGCCGGCCTCCAGAACACCTGCGAGGTCACCGTTCCCTTCGTGAAGGCGAACGGCGAGACAATGACCGTGTTGATCCAGGAGACCATGACGCTCGGGCACGGCCAGACGGAGGACGCAGCCCTTGCCGTCATGACGGATATCACGGCGCTGAAGCAGGCGGAGAACCGCAACCAAGTGCAGGCCATGACGGACCACCTGACCGGCCTTCTGAACCGTCAGGGCTTCGAGGCGGCGCTGGATGCGGGCATCCGCAAGGCCGACGAGCGATCGGGCGAGCTCGCCTGCGTCTTCATCGATCTTGATCGCTTCAAATGGATCAACGACAATTTCGGCCATGCCGTCGGAGACGAGGTTCTGCGGCAGGTCGTCTCCCGCGTTCGCGCCAACCTGCGGCCGGAAGACACGATGTCGCGCATCGGCGGCGACGAGTTCGCCATCCTCATCAACGGCGAAAATGTGGAGACCCTGGCAAGCGATATCGGCGACAGCATCTGCGCGGGCCTTGCCGAACCGATCACGGTGCGCGGCACCGAGCTGTCGGTCAGCTGCAGCGTCGGGATCGCGCTCTACCCGATCCATGCCGAGAACGCCTCGGATCTTCTGCTCAAATCCGACATCGCGATGTATGCGCGCAAGCACGGTGGCAAGAACGGCAAGCAGATGTTCGACACATCCATGCTCGACGCTGCCCGCGAACGCCACGAGATCGCCCAGTACATCGAAACGGGTCTGCGCGAGGACTGGTTCGAAGCCTACCTCCAGCCGATCGTCGGCATGAGCGACGGCCGCATCGTCGGCTTCGAGGCGCTGATGCGTCTGAACCATCCGGAAAAAGGCATTCTCGCCCCGGCCCGCATCATCGGCATCGCGGAGGAAACCGGGACCATCGGCCGCATCGGCGAGCGCATTCTGGAAAAGGCGATCGGGCATCTGGCGGCCATCTCCCGCCTGGAAGGCACCGGCGAGACCTATCTCGCGGTCAACTTCTCCCCGATGCAGTTCGAGACCACCCTGCCCCACAAGTTGGCGGCGCTGCTTCTGAAAAACCACGTCGCACCGAGCCGCATCGTGATCGAGATCACCGAAGCCGTTCTCATGCTCGACAGCCCGGATGTGCATGCCGTGCTGAAGCAGCTCGGCGAATTCGGCTGCCGCATCGCGCTCGACGATTTCGGCACGGGCTATTCCTCGCTCAGCTACCTCAATCGCTTCCCCGTCGATATCGTCAAGGTCGATCAATCCTTCACGCGGTCGCTGACGGCCGATGAGGTGGACGTCCGCCGCAAGAGCCGCATGCTCATCAAGGGCATCCGCACCATCTCCAACCAGATGGGGTACGACACGGTGGCCGAGGGCATCGAGACGCTCGAGGACTGGGAACTTCTGAAGAAGCTCGGCATCGACTATGGCCAGGGCTACTTCTTCAGCAAGCCGATGCCGATCGGCGAGATGCTGAAAATGCTGGAGAGCCATTCGGAAGCCAAGGCGACCTCGGGCTGAACAGAGACAGGCGCCCCCGCGCGGGCAGCAAGGAACAACGGCAGGCATGCAGCACAGGCGATCTTGGCAGACACGGGGAGTGATGGCATCGGGCATGGCGCTTCTGGGCGTCCTTCTCCCGACCATACCCGCGCTTGCGCAGTCCCCAAAGATGCCGGAAACTCTCCAGACCCTCGCGCTGCTGACGGAGGAATATCCGCCCTTCGCCTTCACGCAGGACGGCGAGATCACAGGCTCCTCGGTCGATCAGGTTCGCCGCATCATGGCGGAAATCCATCCCGATTACACACTCGACATCGTCCCATGGGCCCGCGCGATCGCCACGGCGGAAACCGACCCCGCAACCTGCGTCTTTACGACGACACTGCTGCCGGAACGCATCAGGCGCTTCAAATGGGTGTCACCCCTGAACATCGATACGCTCATGCTCGTCGGCCGCGCCGGCGGCAAAGCCCTCCCCCGCTCCGTCGAGGCCGCCAAGGCCTTCACCGTCGCCGTCCACAAGGACGACCTGGGCGAGATCTTCGCGCGCGCGCAAGGGTTTCGGCATGTCGACACGGCCCCGAGCGTCGATCTCTCCCTGAAGAAACTTCTAGCCGGCCGCGTCGATCTCGTGCTGTTGACCCGCAAGACATTCGACGACCTGCGCAAACAGGGCGAGCCGCTCGAAGGGATCCTCGACGTGGAAACGTACCGCGCGGGCATCGCGTGCAACAAGGCCGTGCCCGACCGGCTGATCGCCGACATGCAGGCCGTGCTCGACCGGCTGATCGCGGACGGCACGCAGGCCGAGATGGAGCGTCGCTACGCCAATTCGGCGAAATAGGTCCCTCCCGACGTCTCCGCCGCGCGAACCGGCTTGACACGGACGGCCCTGCGGGGTGCAAGACATCGGCTGAACAGCATGCGCCGGCGAAAGCCGCCATGCACCCGAACCGGCGACCGACCCGAGACGAAACATGCTGATCTTTGCAGGACTGGGCAATCCGGGCCCGAAATATGCGGGAAACCGCCACAATATCGGCTTCATGGCCCTCGACGCGATCCATCACCGTCACGCCTTCTCGCCCTGGTCGAAGAAGTTCAAGGCCGAGATCGCAGAAGGCGACCTCGCGGGCGAGCGGGTGCTGCTGTTGAAGCCGCAGACCTTCATGAACCTGTCGGGCGAATCCGTCGGCGAGGCCATGCGCTTCTACAAGGTTCCGGTGGGCGGCGTCGTTGCCATCTATGACGAACTGGATCTCGTGCCCGGCAAAGCCCGGCTGAAGACGGGCGGCGGCCATGGCGGCCACAACGGCATCAAGTCCATGGACGCCCATTGCGGCCGCGACTACCGTCGTCTGCGTCTCGGCATTGGCCATCCCGGCGCCAAGGAGCAGGTGGAACGCCACGTTCTCGGCGACTTCGCCAAGGCCGACCGCATCTGGCTGGACCCATTGCTGGAAGCGCTCGCGGACAATGCGGACATGCTGGTCAAGGGCGAGGATTCGCAGCTGATGAACAAGCTCGCGCTCGCAACAGGCAGCCCGCCACCGGCCGAGCCGGTGCAAAAGGCAAAGCCCGCCGGCCAGTCACACATCCGCGCGGCGCGCAACCATGCCCAGCCCAAGATCCTGCCGACGACAGGACCGATGGCGGACATGCTGAAAAAGATGTTCGGCAACAAGGACGAATGATCCGCCCGAAACGGTCAAGGCCGCGCCGACGCGCCGATCACTCCTCCGGCTCGGTCGTCAGCATCATCGGAAACCCGGCTTCCTTGGCAAGGTCCGTCGCCTCCTTGGCCTTCGTCTCCGCGATATCCCGCGCGCAGACGAGAAGCACGCAGGACCCCATCTTGTGGGCCGTCAGCATCATCCGGTAGCCGGTCTCCTCGCTCATCCGGAAGACGATCTTCAGCACCATGATGACGAAGTCACGCGGCGTGTAGTCGTCATTCAGAAGAATGACCTTGTAGAGCTTCGGCCGCTCGAGCTTCGGCTTGATCACGGTCTTCGGCGTGGTGGTGGTATCATCGCTCATGGGCAAGTGCCTTCTGACGGAAAGGCCCGGGTGCAGGCATGCCGCTATATCACATCGGAAGCTGCCTGTTTCAAGCCCGGCACAGGGGCCACCTCACCCACCCGCCACGAGAAGCTGCGCCGGCAGACCGTGTCGTTCGGCTCTGGCCACCGCCTTGCGATCGAACGTTGCATATGTTCCTGCACCCATCTTCGCTCCCTCGTGGAGGATAATGGCATCGGGGAAATCACCGCCTGCCTCCAGAAACGAAAGACCGAGCGAGACCGCATCCCGATCGACGGTTACCGTCTGCGTATCCCGGAGTGCTGTAATCGCCTGCCGCAACTCCGCCGTGGTGAACTGGTAGACACGCCTGAGAACCCAGCACATCTCGCACAGCGTCTGGTTCGTGACCACGACCTCGTTCTGACGGAAGAATGCCTCGGCGACGGGGCTCTCCTGAAGGTGATCCCGGGTCAGCATGCGAACGAGAATGTTCGTATCGATGGTCGCCTTCACGGTTTCGGCTCGCCTTGACCGATTTCGCCTGCATAGCCTGCAGCAATGGCCTCCTTGATCTCCTCAGACGTATGTGGCCGGTCGGCCTTGTGAGAAAACATGCCGAACAGGCTTTCGACCGGACGCGTTTTCGGAACCACATGCAGTGACGTGCGATGTCGCGGCATGACGTTGACATCCACCTCGTCACCGGGCCCAAGGCCCAGCGGCTCCAGTAGGTCTCTGTTCAGCACAATCCTTCCGTCGTCCGAGACTTTGAGGCGCATGATCCACCGTCCTTTCGTTGTCTCCGAATGCTACCACAGACCCCCCGCGCCACAAGTCTTGGCCGCGCGACTCCCGGCTCCACCCCTTGACCCCTTTGCCGCTTTCGCCCATAGGCACCGCATTGCAAAACGAGAAGAGACGGGTCGTTACGCCATGGGTTTCAAATGCGGTATCGTCGGTCTGCCGAATGTCGGCAAGTCCACGCTGTTCAACGCGCTGACGAAGACGGCGCAGGCGCAGGCGGCCAATTATCCCTTCTGCACCATCGAGCCGAACACGGGTGAAGTCGCCGTGCCGGATCCGCGGATGCGCAAGCTGGCCGATATCGCCAAGTCCAAGGAACTCATCCCGACGCGCATCGCCTTCGTCGATATTGCCGGCCTCGTCCGCGGCGCATCGAAGGGTGAAGGCCTCGGCAACCAGTTTCTCGCCAATATCCGCGAAGTCGATGCCGTGGTGCACGTGCTGCGCTGCTTCGAGGACGACGACATCACCCATGTCGAGGGCAAGATCGACCCGGTCGCGGACGCCGATACGATCGAGACCGAGCTGATGCTCGCCGACCTCGAAAGCTTGGAGCGCCGCACGGAGCAGACCCGCAAGCGGGCGAGCGCGAAGGATAAGGACTCGGTCGCCGCCCTGCCGATCATGGATGCCTCGCTGAAGCTCCTCAACGAAGGCAAGCCGGTCCGCACGCTGCTGTCCACGTTGAATGCCGAGGAGCTTCTGATCCTGAAGGGTCTGAACCTCTTGACCTCGCACCCCGTCCTCTACGTCTGCAACGTCGCCGAGGCCGATGCGGTCGAAGGCAATGCCCATACGCGCGCCGTCGAGGCGATGGCCAAGGCGCAGGGCGCGGAAACCGTGGTCATCTCCGCCGCCATCGAATCGGAAGTCGCACAGCTGCCGGAGGAAGAATCGCGGGAGTTCCTCGAAGCGCTCGGGCTGAGCGAAGCCGGTCTCGACCGTCTCATTCGCGCCGGCTACAAGCTGCTCGACCTGATCACCTACTTCACGGTCGGCCCGAAGGAAACGCGCGCCTGGACCATCGAGCGCGGCACCAAGGCACCGGCTGCCGCCGGCGTCATCCATTCCGATTTCGAACGCGGCTTCATTCGCGCCAACACCATCGCCTTCGACGACTACATTCAGTTCGGCGGCGAAAGCGGCGCGAAGGAAGCCGGCAAGGCGCGCGACGAAGGCAAGGAATATGTCGTGCAGGACGGCGACGTCATTCACTTCCGCTTCAACACCTAATCGCTGACAAGCGGCGGCAGAAACAAAACGGCCTCAGGCATCTCCTCTTCGGACATGCCTGAGGCCGTTCTCGTCAGTGACCGGAAAATTCGACCAGCGTGCGAACCTCGACGCCGAGCGCCTCGAGCTTCTTGCGTCCGCCGAGATCGGGAAGGTCGATGACGAAGCAGGCGGCGACGATGTCGGCGCCCATCTGTTTCAAAAGCTTGCAGGCGCCTTCCGCCGTGCCGCCAGTGGCGATCAGATCGTCGATGACAATGACCTTCTCCCCCGGCGTGATGGCATCGCGGTGCATCTCCATCTCGTCCACGCCATATTCCAGGCTGTAGGCGATGCGCACCGTATCATGCGGCAATTTACCCTTCTTGCGGATGGGCACGAACCCCGACGACAGCTGGTGCGCCACGGCACCACCGAGGATGAAACCGCGCGCCTCGATGCCGGCGACCTTATCGATCTTGGTGCCGGCGTAGGGGTGCACGAGTTCGTCGATCGACCGGCGGAATGCCCGGGGATTGCCGAGCAGCGTGGTGATGTCGCGAAAGAGAATGCCGGGCTTCGGGTAATTCTCGATGGTGCGGATGGCGGCGGCAAGTTCGCTCTGTAGGGAAGACGTCATGGAAACGGAAGGCCTCGCAAAGGGTCTGTTACCGGCAGGTCTTAGCACCGGATCCGGCCGGTCCCTACTGCATTTTTCGGTAAAATCGCGTCTCGCAGGGGAACGGCCCGACCACTGGCCGGACCGTTCGAAGATGAGGATCAGTCGGCCGCAGCAGGGCTCTTCTGCAGGTTTTCCTGCACCTTGCGCGCCACGGTCGGGTCGGATTGCGCCGCCGTGATGATCGTCTTGTAGTCGTTCAGCGACATGCCGGGAGAGGTCTCCACGGCCTTGATCATCTGCTGATTGGCCTCGTTCTGCAGCTTCTGCTTGGCTGCGGCATCGGTGGTGGTGCCGATCTTCTGGGTGTAATCCTGCCGCACCTTGTCCACCTGCAGATAGGCGACGGCAAAGGCCTTCAGCTTCTCGTCGGTGAGCGCCGCCTGCGGGATTTGCGCCTGGGGCGCGGCCTGAGAGGCTCCGGCCTGTGGCGTGCGCGGTTGGGTCGCCTGCGGCTCGGCCGCACCCTGCGCGAAGGCCGGCGACTGGACGACGAGGAGACCAAGGAGCGCGGCCGTCAGCGAAGCGACGGGGGTGGAGGCGGCCTTGGTCCGGAGCGTCGTGGGGCGGTTGTTCATGAAGTGTCCTTCCGTGTTTCCGGGATGCAATGTGCGTCCGTTGCGTTTCTCAGCCCGCGCTCCTTCTGACCGGTTGACCCGGCGAGAATGTGACGAGACGCCGATTTCCGGAACCATCCGTTCCTCTCGTGGGTTTGCCTCCGTCGTCCCGTTGTAAGCGCGAGGCGACAGGAGGAAACCAAGGAGGAAGAGATGAGACTGTTTGAATGTGGCGCACTGGTACCGGGATGCGACTGGCACACCCGGGCCGACAACGATGCGGAAATCGTGAGGCGGACGGTCGAGCACCTGCGGCAGGCCCATGGCGAAGACGTGATCCGCGAGACCATGGTCGACAACATCAAGGCCCGCATAACAGACGAGACGACGAAGGCGGCCTGAACGGACAGGCATAGCCGCAGGCATCCGGCCTGCGGCCAGCGTCCGTGTGTCTCATCAGCGCGTTTGCGGCATGTCCGTCACCCGCGCGAGCAGACTGTCGCAGCTTTCGCGAAAACCGGAGGCGATCCAGGCCTCTTCGAGGTCGGCCAGCACGCCCCCCATGGCCGGCCCCGGTGCAATGCCGGCGGTGATCAGATCGGTGCCGCTCACGGGAAAGACGGGCTTCTGCCAGATCGATGCCCGATCGAGCAACCGCCCGAGACGCGCGACCATCGCCATCGCATCGCCGTCGCCCTCTGCCTTCTGACGTGCGGACGCTAGCGCGAGCTTCAGGCGGAACACGATGCCATTGGGCCCCTGCCGATACAGCATCCGGTCCAGCGCCGCCTCCGCCATGCCGTCCTTGATCGTCCCGGCCCCGGCAAACGCCTGCAGGGCAGCGCCGTCCGCGTTCGAGAACCGCAACCGCGCGGCCATGGCTTCCAGCCGCTCAGCGTCCGGGGGAACCATGGCGGCCAGCCGCAGCACGGGATCGACCGGCCATCCCAGAGCCTGCTCGGTTGCCACGAGACCGGGAATGGCGTCGATGCCCCATTTCTCGCTTTCGGGCAGGATCTCCGTGAGAACGCCGGATGTTCGCATCCACAGCAGTGCGCGGCCGGGATCCTTGGCGGACAGGAGCTTCTTCAGCTCCCCCCAGACCCGCTCCGCCGAGAGCGTCGCCAGCTTCGACTTGGCCTGTGCCGAGGCCCGCAGGCCATCCGCATCCGGCCGGAAGGCGCCGTACCAGGCGAAGAAGCGGAAGAAGCGGAGAATGCGCAGATAGTCTTCCGCCACCCGTTCGGCCGCCGGGCCGATGAAACGGACCATGCCCCGCTCGATATCGGCGGCACCATCGACGAGGTCGATGACCTCGCCGGACGCCGTCGCGTAGAGCGCATTCATCGTCAGATCCCGCCGCGCCGCATCCGCCGCCCAGTCCGTTCCGAACGCCACTTCGGCGTGCCGGCCATCGGTGGAAATGTCGCGACGCAGTGTCGTCACCTCGAAGGGTGTACCGTCCACGACCAGCGTGACGGTGCCGTGCGCGAGGCCCGTGGGCACCACCTTGATACCGGCGGCCGTCGCCCGCGACGTCACCACATCGGGCGTCAGCGTCGTCGCCAGATCGACATCGCTCACCGCTACACCCATCAGCGCGTTGCGGACCGCACCGCCGACGACGCGAACCTCTCCACCGTCCGCATTCAGAAGATCGAAGACGCGACGAAGCGGCCGCGCCTGAAACCAGGGCTGATCGGCGACGGAGAGTGCGGCGGTCGTCATGCGTAAAGCCTTTCATACAGCATCCGGACGATGCCGGCCGTGATGCCCCAGATCCGATGCCCCTCATAGGGCATGGCGTAATAATGGCGCGTCGCGCCTTTCCACAGGCCGCTGTCGACGGTGTGGTTGTCGGGGTTCATCAGAAAGGACAGCGGCACCTCGAAGGAGGCCGCGACCTCTGCCGGGTTCAGGGACAGCGTGTAGCCGGGGCGCACGATGCCCAGTACCGGCGTGATCCGGAAACCGGAAAGCGCCATATAATGCGGCAACCGGGCCACCGGCTCGATGAAAGCGCGATCGAGGCCGATCTCCTCCTCGGTTTCCCGCAGCGCTGCATCCTCGACCGAGCGGTCCCCGGGATCGACCGAGCCACCGGGAAAGGCGATCTGCCCGGAATGCTTGCGCAGCGTCGCCGTCCGCTCGGTGAAGATCACCCGCGCATCGTTACCGTCGTCCACCACGGGCACCAGCACGGCGGCATCCTTCAGCGTCATGGTCTCGATGTAGGGCACGACATCCGGGTTGAGCAGGATGTCGGCATGGTCCCGCCAGGCGAGATCGACCGGGCCGCCGGTCTGCGATGCCGCGCGGCTCCGGAAGGCCGCGGCGGAAAAATCGGTGTCGATGGTATCCGTCATGATAGCGTCATCGCCCGGCCGCACTCATTCGGCAAGGGCCGCCAGCGTCTCCACCGGCATCATCGGAAAGACGGCACCGCCGGAGCGCACGGCGAAGGTCGGCATGCCATCGATATCGATCTCCTCGCCAAGCGCTGCAAGATCGTACATCACCGCCCGCGACACCAGCGCCTCCAGCCGGCCCCGCACATGCAGGTAGGGCTTCATCTCGGCATGGTCCCCGGCGATCTCGAAGCGCAAGGGATGCTCCGGTCCCGCCTCCACCACATCCCCGACATTGGTGCGAAACGACAAAACCGGCCCGTCGTCGCCCTGCGTCACGGTCATCTCCACGGCAAGGAAAGGCGCATCCACAACACGGATTCCGACCTTCTCCACCGGCGTGACCAGATAGGTCTTGCCGTCCTCGTCCTTGCGCAGAACGGTGGAGAACAGGCGGACGAGCGCCGGCCGGCCGATGGGCGTGCCCATGTAGAACCAAGTCCCGTCGGCCCGGATCTCCATGTCCAGATCGCCGCAGAAAGGCGGGTTCCAGCGCTCCACCGGCGGGACGCCGCGCGGCGCGGCTCCCTCAATGGTCACGACCTGTCCGGCCGCGCGGGCGATCATCGCCGCAAGACCGGCAGCGTCGCTTTTGTCATCCGTTTTCGCAGCTGCCATCGTTCCGTCCCGTTTGCCCGTGATCGTGCGTTTTATCAGAATGCGCTTCACGAGATAGTGCGCCTCGCATAGCTTGTCAGCCTGAAGGTGATAGCTAGTTTGAAACGGAACACGGAACAGGCGCGGATGCGATTCGAAATTCCCGTTCGGATCAGGGTCGTATCGGGCGCCGGACGAGCGGAGAGTTAAGCGATGGGACTGATGAACACGGCGGACGCCGCGCTCGACGACAAGGCAATCGTCGCTGCAGCCGAGAAGGCGCTGGCCGACATCGCGGTCGTCCGCACGGAAGTCGGCAAGATCATCTTCGGCCAGGAAAGCGTGGTCGAGCAGACCTTGCTGGCCGTTCTTTCCGGTGGCCACGCGCTGCTGGTCGGCGTGCCCGGCCTTGCCAAGACCAAGCTCGTGACCACACTCGGCACCGTGCTCGGTCTCGACAGCAACCGCGTGCAGTTCACCCCCGACCTGATGCCGTCCGATATTCTCGGCTCCGAGGTCATGGATCAGGACGAGACGGGGCGCCGCTCGTTCCGCTTCGTGCCGGGCCCGATCTTCACCCAGCTGCTGATGGCCGACGAGATCAACCGCGCGAGCCCGCGCACCCAGTCCGCTCTGCTGCAGGCCATGCAGGAATATCATGTGACCGTCGCCGGGCAGCGCAACAACCTGCCGCGCCCCTTCCATGTGCTCGCGACCCAGAACCCGCTGGAGCAGGAAGGCACCTATCCCCTGCCGGAAGCCCAGCTCGACCGCTTCCTGATGCAGGTGGATGTCGATTATCCCGAGCTTGCCGCCGAACGCCGCATCCTTCTGGAGACGACGGGCACGCACGAAAGCAGCGTCAAGGCGGTGCTGGACGCGCCGCAACTGATGGGCATCCAGAACCTCATCCGCCAGATGCCGGTCAGCGAAAGCGTGGTCGATGCCATCCTGACGCTGGTGCGCTCGGCCCGCCCGGGCCATGGCAATGCCGATACGGACCGCCATGTCGCCTGGGGCCCGGGCCCCCGCGCCGGCCAGTCGCTGATGCTGACCGCCCGCGCCCGCGCGCTCTACGACGGCCGCCTCGCGCCCTCGATCGACGACATCGCGGCACTGGCCGAACCCGTTCTGCAGCACCGCATGGCGCTGACCTTTGCCGCCCGCGCGGAGGGCATGTCGGTGCGCGACGTCATCGCCGGCCTCGTCAAGACCCTCAAGGCCTGACCGGATGGTGAACGCCGTCGGGCACATCGTCGATCGCACGCCCTCCGGCGAGGTCCTCTCGCGCGCGCAGAGCCGGGCCGCGCTGGTGCCGGACTGCATGGTCGAAGCCCGCCGCATCGCCAACACCGTCATTTCCGGCTGGCACGGCCGCCGCCGTCGCGGCATCGGCGAGAATTTCTGGCAGTTCCGGCCCTATTCGGACGGGGAGAGCTTGTCGCGCATCGACTGGCGCCGCTCCGCCCGCGACGACCACACCTATGTCCGCGACCGGGAATGGGAGGCCGCCCACACGATCTGGCTCTGGGCCGACCTGTCGCCCTCGATGATGTACAAGTCCCGCTTCGGCACGGTGTCGAAGGAGAGCCGCGCGCTGGTGCTGATGCTGGCCCTTGCCGAGATCCTCGCCCGCTCGGGCGAGCGCATCGGCTGCCCCGGCGTGATGGAGCCGGTCTCCGCGCGCAATGCGGCCGAGCGCCTGGCGACCGCGCTGATGCACAGCGACCTCTCCGCCGGACTGCCGGCCACCGGCATGATCCGCGGCTGGAGCGATCTGGTGCTCATCGGCGATTTCCTCGACCCCGCGCCGGCCATCATGGACCGTCTCGGGCCACTCGGACGGCGCGGCATGCGCGGTCATGTCATCGAAGTCGCCGACCCGGCGGAGGAAACCTTTCCCTATGCCGGCCGGACCGAATTCACGGACCCCGAGACCGGCGAGAAGCTGACCGCCGGCCGGGCCGAAATCCTGGCGGAGGACTATCGCCGCGCCTATTTCGCGCGGCGCGAGAGCCTTGGCGAAGGCCTGCGCCACATGGGCTGGACCTTCATCCCCCACCGCACCGACCATCTGGCCTCCGAAGCGCTCGTCTCCGTCCACATGCACCTGTCCGGCATGCCCGGGCGCGCCACGCATGGGGGCCAGCTATGAGTTTCCTGCCCGTCGTCTTTTCCAGCCCTTTGATGCTGGCGGCGCTGGTCGTGCTGCCTGCGATCTGGTGGCTGCTGCGGCTGACACCGCCCAAACCCGTCACGGAAGTCTTCCCGCCGTTGCGCATTCTCGCCGGCATCCTGAAGCGTGAGGAAACGCCGTCGAAGAGCCCCTGGTGGCTGACGGCCCTGCGCATGCTGATGGCCGCGCTGATCATCCTTGCCATCGCCGATCCGGTCGTCAATCCGAGGGTCGGCACGCTGTCGTCGTCAGGGCCGCTGGCGCTGGTCGTCGACAATGGCTGGGCGACGGCAAATGACTGGGAGCGCCGGGTCCGGACGGCCGATGCCTTGATCACCGAGGCGGAATCCGCCGACGTCCCCGTCTCGATCGTCTTCTCCGCGGACCGCGAGAACGATGGCGTGCCCGGCACCGCAACGGCCGCCCGTACGCGGCTGGCCGCCGCCGCCCCGCGCCCGCTGCGCCCGAACCGCGCAGAGGCCGTCGCGGCCCTTCGCACCGGGCTCGACGGCACGCGCCCCGGCACACTCGCCTTCATCAGCGACGGCATCGCGTCGGGTGACGACACCGTGATGCGCGATCTCGCAGGCCTGTCGCCGCAGAGCCTGCGGCTGATCGAGGGCGATGGCGGCGATGCGATCGCGCTGACGGGCGCCGTCAACGAGGCCGATGCCATGCGGATCACCGCGACGCGGCTTGAGAGTGCGGCCCCCCGCACCGTAGCGCTCACCGCCTTCGACACGCGCGGCCGGGCCATCTCGAACGGCAGTATTGCCTTTGCGGCCGGCGAGGCCACGGCTTCGGGCACGCTGACGGCACCTTTCGAACTGCGCAACGATTTCGCGCGCATCGGCATCGACGGCCTCGCGACGGCGGGCAGCACCTATCTCCTGGATGACGGCTTTCGCCGCCGCCGCGTGGCGCTTCTGTCGGGCGAGGCGCGCGACCAGTCGCAACCGCTTCTGTCGCCGCTCTACTACATCAACCGCGCGCTGGCGCCCTATGCGGACCTCGTTCAGCCGACGGAAACCGACCTTGCCGTCGCGCTGCCGCAGCTTCTCGAGCAGAAGCCGTCCATGGTCATTATGGCCGATATCGGCCGCCTGCCGGAGGATACGACGCCGGCCATGACGCGCTGGATCCAGAACGGCGGCACGCTGGTACGCTTCGCCGGCCCGCGCCTTGCCGCCGCCCCGGCCGATGACCCGCTGGTGCCGGTGCGCCTGCGTCAGGGCGAGCGCGCACTCGGCGGCACCCTCTCCTGGTCCGAGCCGCAGCCGCTTGCGCCCTACCCGGCCACCAGCCCCTTTGCTGGCATGCCGCGCCCGGAAGGCATCACCGTGAACCGGCAGGTGCTGGCCGAACCGACCGCCGACCTCTCGCAGCGCACCTGGGCAAGCCTTGCCGACGGCACGCCGCTCGTCACCACGCGCACGCTCGGCGCGGGTCGCATCGTCCTCTTCCATGTCAGCGCCGAAGCGACATGGTCGAACCTGCCGATTTCGGGCGACTTCGTGGAGATGCTGCGCCGTGTCGTGCAGCTGTCGCGCAGCGGCGGCGTCACAAGCGAAGGCGGTGCCGCCGCGCAGGCCCTGCCGCCCTATCGCCTGATGAATGCCGATGGCACGCTCGTCACCGAAACCGGTGGCGCCCGTCCGCTGGAGATCGCCGCCGGCGCCACGCCCGTCGCCGACGGGGAGCATCCGCCGGGCCTCTACGGGTCCGAGGAAGGCTTCGTCGCCCTCAACCTTCTGCCCCGCGATGCAAGCCTTCGCCCGATCGAAAGCACGGACCTGCCGATGCCCTACACCAGCGAAGCCCTGATCGGCAGCGAGGCCTGGTCGATGAAGCCGGCCCTCTTCACCGCCGCCCTGATCCTCCTGCTGGTCGATACGCTGATCGTCCTCTTCATGGCCGGCACGTTCACGCGCACCCGCCGCCTGCGGACCGCCGCCGCCATGCTGGCGATCGGTCTCGCGGCGCTGGGTGTCGGCATCATGTCACCCCAGCCGGCGCAGGCTCAAGCCGTTCCGCCGACACAAGCAGCGCCCGCACAAGGCCCCTTCGACGATACACGTCCCGGCGACGACGACATTCTCGGCCACCTCGACAACACGCATCTGGCCTATGTCGTCACCGGTGAAAGCGAGGTCGACCGGATTTCCGAGCGCGGCCTTGCCGGCCTGACCGAGTTTCTGACCTACCGAACGACGCTCGAGCCCGGTGCGCCCGTCGGCCTCGACATTTCAAAGGACGAACTGTCGTTCTACTCGCTGATCTACTGGCCGATTTCCGCCAATGCCGAAATGCCGAGTGCCGCCGCCATCAGCCGCATCGATGCCTATATGCGCGCCGGCGGTACCGTGCTGTTCGACACGCGCGACCAGCTCTCGTCCTTGTCGGCCGTGTCCGGTACGAGCCCAAACACCGAGCGCCTGCAGGCCATTCTCTCCGATCTCGACATTCCCCCGCTCGAACCCGTGCCGACCGACAACGTGCTGACCAAATCCTTCTACCTACTCTCGTCCTTCCCCGGCCGCTATACCGGCAGTCCGCTGTGGATCGAGGCGCAGCCGCAGAGCACAGGCGAGCCATCGGAACGCCCCGCCCGCTCGGGCGACGGCGTCTCGCCGATCATGATCACGGGCAACGACATGGCGGGGGCATGGGCGACCGACGACAACGGCGCCCCTCTGCTGCCGACCGTACCGCCGGACGAGATGCAGCGCGAATATGCGTTCCGCTCGGGCGTCAACATCATGATGTACATGCTCACCGGCAACTACAAGGCCGATCAGGTCCATATCCCGGCGCTGCTCGAACGGCTCGGCCAGTAAAGGCCCATCGATGACCATCGACTTTTCGCCCCTCGTTCCCCAAGCCGTGCTGATCGCCCTGTCGATCCTCGCTGCCCTTCTGGTCGCCCTGTCGCTGTGGCGCGGCGTTCGCGGCGCCGTGCTGCGCGCGCTGGCACTGGCCGCCCTCTGCCTTGCGCTCGCAAACCCGGTGTTCTTTCAGGAGGAGCGCGAGCCGCTCTCCACCATCGTCGCCGTGGTGGTCGATCGCAGCCAGAGCCAGGATGTGGGACAGGGTGCAGCCAGCCGCCGCGCCATGACCGATCAGGCACTCGCGACGCTGAAGGAGCGCCTTGCGCGCTTCCCGCAGATCGAACCGCGTATCGTGGAAGCCGCCGATGATGCCGACACCGAAACGCCATCGACGCGCCTGTTCTCGGCTCTCTCCAACGCCCTGTCGGACGTGCCCCCGGCCCGCGTCGGCGGCGCCATCTTCATCACCGACGGACAGATCCACGACGTGCCGGACATCAACCAGCCGCTCGGCTTCGATGCGCCTGTCCATGGCCTCATCACGGGTCAGCCGGACGAGTTCGACCGCCGCATCGAGGTTATCAGCGGCCCGCGCTTCGGCATCGTCGGCGAGGAACAGGCCGTCACCTTCCGCGTCATCGATGACGGCCGCACGCCCGCCGGCACGGCCGAGGTCACGGTCAGCCTCAACGGGCAGCAGATCGCCACGCAGCAGGCCGAGCCGGGCACGGACATTCCGTTCCGCTTTACCGTGCCGCGCGGCGGCAACAATATTCTGGAGTTCGCCGTGGCGCCGCTGGCCGGCGAGGTGACCGAGGCGAACAACCGCGCCGTTCACGTTCTCGACGGCATCCGCGAGAACCTCCGCGTGCTCCTCGTCTCCGGCGAACCGCATTCCGGCGAGCGGGCCTGGCGCAACCTCCTGAAGTCGGACGTATCCGTCGATCTGGTGCATTTCACCATTCTGCGCCCCCCGGAAAAGCAGGACGGCACCCCGATCAATGAGCTGTCGCTGATCGCCTTCCCCACCCGCGAACTGTTCATCGAGAAGATCAACGAGTTCGACCTGATCATCTTCGACCGCTATCAGCATCGCGGCGTACTGCCGATCATCTATTACGACAACATCGCGCAATATGTCGAAAACGGCGGCGCCCTGCTGATCGCCGCCGGCCCGGAACATGCGGGCGCAGACTCGATCGCCACGACGCCCCTCTCCGCCGTCCTGCCGGCAAGTCCGACCGGGCAGATGAACGACAAGGCCTTTTTTCCCAGACTGACCGACGAGGGCCGGAAGCATCCCGTCACGCGCGGTCTCGAGGGCGCCAACAGCGAGCCGCCGCATTGGGGCCGCTGGTTCCGCACCGTCGATGTCGATCCGCCGGAGGGACAGACGATCATGCAGGGCGCCGACAACAAGCCCCTGCTGGTGCTCAACCGCGTCGGCAAGGGCCGCGTCGCCATGCTTCTGTCCGATCAGGGCTGGCTCTGGGCGCGCGGCTTCGAAGGCGGCGGCCCCAGCGTGTCGCTCTATCGCCGCATGGCCCACTGGCTGATGCAGGAACCGGCACTGGAAGAGGAGGCGCTGACGGCGCGTGCGAGTGGTCGCACACTGGAGGTCACCCGCCAGACCATCGCCGGAGACCCGGGTCCCGCGCGCCTGACGCTGCCCTCGGGCGGAACACAGGACGTGCCCCTCACCGAACGCGAACCCGGTCTCTACCGCGCAGATATCCGCACCGGCGAGACAGGCCTGTTCGAAGTGGCGAACGGCGACCTCACGACGCTCGTCCATGTCGGCAGCGTCGATGCGCCGGAGTTCAAGGCGACCGTCTCGACCGAGGAGACGCTGGCGCCCTGGGCGGAGAAGACGAAGGGGCTCGTCCAGCGCGTGGCCGACGCCGCCGGTAGCATCGACATCCCCGCCATCCTGCCCGTTCGCGGTCCGGTCCGCGTCGCCGATACCGACCGGATGTCGCTGCGTATGACGGATGAGACCGTGCTGAAGGGCGTCAACTCGCTGCCGCTCTTCGCCGGTTTCCTCGGCCTCGCCGCGCTGTTGCTCGTGCTCTCCAGCACCTGGTATCGCGAGGGCCGCTAGGTCTTCGGACCCGGTCCATCGATGAAGGCGAGCACCGCGGCGGCATAGTCGGCCGGATCCTGATAGATCGCCTTGTGACCGACATCCTTGAGCAGAAGGAACTGGGCACCGGGGATCGTTCGGGCAATATATTCGGAATGCGCACGGCTCACCGCCTCGTCATGATCCCCGTGCGCGATGAGGGTCGGCACGCGGATGCTCTTCAGCTCGGCTTCGGAATAATGAGGCTCGGTCTCCCAGAGCCTGGCGATGGCGTCCCGAAACGCCGGATAGTCGTCGGGCGTCGAGGAAAGACGGCGATAGTCCGTCTCGTCACGATTGCCGTCGGACTGGTGCAGCGAAAAGCGCGGTTGCGGAAGAAGCCCGTCCGGCGAGACGTTGGCCGCTTGCGCAAAGAGTTTCGTCAGCCGTTCCGGATGATGCAGGGCGATATCGAGCCCGATGATGCCGCCATCGCTCCAGCCGACGAGCGCCGTCCGCTCGACCTTCAGCGTATCGAGCAGCGCGATATAATCCTCTGCCATGAGATGATAGGTGAAGGGCGCATCCGTGCGGGTGGAGTGGCCATGTCCCCGGCTGTCGGCGACGATCACCTCATGCGTCTTTGCAAGGATCGGCACCTGGAAACCCCAGACGTCGGCGCTTCCCATGCCGCCATGGATCAGCAGGATCGGAGACCCCTTCCCCTTGCCGTAGACCGCATAGTACATGCGGATGCCGTTGACGGCCGCAAAGCCGCTTTCATCGGCGCGCGGCAGCGGCGGCGGCGGGTTGAAGCGATACCACCGCTCGTCGCCCACGACCCCGAGACAGCCGAGCGCAAAGACGATGAGCGCGAGCAAGAGACCCTTGAGACCGGACATGAACGCGCATCCTCGCTTCGTCCGGCGCGGGATCCGGACAGGCCCCGACACTACGCAGCCGATATTGAGGAACGCTTACACCGGGCCCGACAATTGGCGCGATCAGCCGCGCCAGCGGATCTCGCCGGCAAGCCGCGCATGGATGTCGGCGCCGATCGGAACCACCAGAACCCGCGCCATATCGACCGGACCGGGGAAGGCCAGCGCGCCGCGGGAGACGGGCTCGAAGCCGAGCGGCTGGTAATAGGCAGCGTCGCCGACGAGGATTACGGCCTCGGAACCCTTCCGCCGCGCGGCCTCCACGGCGATCCGCACCAGTTCGCGCCCGATACCCCTGTTCTTGTGCGAGGGCCGAACGGCCAGGGGCCCCAGCAGATGGGCGGCGACAGGACCGGCCGAGACCGGCGTCATCCGCACGGAACCGATCGTCTCGCCATCGTCGGCGCAGATGAAGGACAGGGCGCGATCATGCGGTCCCTGCTCGCGGATGCGGGCGGCGGCGCGCGCAAAGCGGCCGGGCCCGAAGGCTTCCTCATTGATCAGTTCGATAGCGGCGGCGTGGGAGGCATCTTCCGTCAGATAGACGAGGTCGTGCTTGTGCATGAACATGGGGAAACCCGATTGGCGAACGAAGCATGGGAAACGGCAGCGCGCGACAGCGCATGCCCGAAAGCATGGTCATCAGCGTCGTCGAGGGTTTCCTGCAAAATGCATGTTCGCGTCTTTCGAGAAAAAGCTGGTGCGCCGATAGCAGAAAAAAAACGCTTCACCAAGTGAAAACGCATCGTTCACCGCGGCATGCCTGTCGGGGCGTTGCCGGTCTCCTATCTTGTGTGGCATCGAGGACACTGGAAACGACAACGAGGAAACCGATCCATGGGCATGCTGGTCGAGGGCATCTGGCACGACGTCTGGTACGACACCGCAGCGACCAAGGGGCATTTCAAGCGCTCCGAATCGCAGTTCCGCAACTGGGTGACGGAGGATGGACGTGCGGGCCCGACGGGAAATGCCGGCTTCAAGGCCGAGGCCGGCCGCTACCACCTCTACGTTTCGCTCGCCTGTCCCTGGGCCCATCGCACGCTGATCTTCCGCGCGCTAAAGGGTCTCGAGGACCTGATCTCGGTGTCCGTGGTCGATTACCTCATGCTGTCCAAGGGCTGGGAGTTCAAGGACGGCCCCGGCGATACGCAGGACCATCTCTTCGGCGCCAAGGCGCTGTCCGAAATCTACGTCCGCGCCGATCCGACATATTCCGGGCGCGTCACCGTCCCCGTCCTCTGGGACAAGACGCAGAACACACTGGTCTCCAACGAGTCCGCCGATATCATCCGCATGATGAACACCGCCTTCGATGGGCTGACCGGCTCGACGCTCGACTTCTACCCGGCCGATCTACGCACGGAGATCGACGCGCTCAACGCCCGCATCTACGACACCGTCAACAACGGCGTCTACAAGGCCGGCTTCGCGACCACGCAGGAGGCCTATGCAGAGAGCGTCAAGCCGCTCTTCGAAACCCTCGACGATCTCGAGACACGGCTGTCGACCCGGCGCTACCTCACGGGCAACAGTGTGACGGAAGCGGACTGGCGCCTGTTCACGACACTGGTGCGGTTCGACCCGGTCTATGTCGGCCATTTCAAATGCAACATCCGCCGCATCGCCGACTATCCCAACCTGCAGGCCTATCTGAAGGACCTATACCAGACGCCCGGCGTGGCCGGCACGGTGGATATGCACCACATCAAGCACCACTATTACGAGAGCCACAAGACCATCAACCCGACCGGCATCGTGCCAGAGGGTCCACTGCTCGACCTCGACAGTCCGCACGGACGAGAGCGTTTGACAGTGTAACGTTCTCGCTTCGCCACATTGTGGCAAAAGCGTGCCACCACGGTTAGCTTTTCCCGGGATATGCGCTAGGTAGGACCCATGTTCAAACTCGCGCATATCTCCGACATCCATCTCGGCCCCCTTCCCAGCCTGTCCCTTCGCGAGCTTGCCTCGAAGCGCATCACCGGTTTCATCAATTGGCATCGCAACCGCCGCAGCCATATGGCGGGGGACACGCTGAACACGCTGATGGATGCGATCGACCGGATCGACCTGGACCACCTCGCCATCACCGGCGACATGGTCAATCTGGCCTCCTCGCGCGAGATCGAGACGGTAACGGCCTGGCTGCAGGATGCCGGCGAGCCGCGCAACATCTCGGTCATCCCCGGCAATCACGACGCCTATGTGCCGGGCGCCTATGAGAAGGCGACGAAGGCGTGGTATCCCTACATGCGCGGCGAAGACGCGCCGGCCGTGTGGGACGAGGATTTCCACTGCTACCCCTACATGCGCGTTCGCGGCAATGTCGCGATCATCGGCTGCTCGACGGCCCTCGCCACACCGCCCTTCGCCGCCAGCGGCTATTTCGGTCGCCGCCAGGCCCGCGAGACGGTCAATCTGTTGCGCGCCGCCGGAGAAGCCGGCCTCTTTCGCGTCGTCATGATCCACCACCCGCCGATCCGCGGCGCGACGCCCACCCACAAGCGCATGATCGGCATCCGCCGTTTCGGTGCCACCATCTCGGCGGGCGGCGCCGAACTCGTGCTGCACGGCCACACCCATCTCAACACCGTCTATTCGCTGCGCGGCCAGAAGATGCCGGTCCCCGTGGTCGGCATCGCCTCGGCGTCCCAGGGACCGGGTGGTTCCAAGCCGCCGGCCGGCTTCAACCTCTTCTCCATCTCGGGAAGCCCGGGCAACTGGAAACTGCTGCGCGAGCGCTTCGAGCTGAACGAGATCGGCCGGGGCGTCCATCTGGCGGAGACGACCCGCTTTCTCGCCTGAGCGGGCGGAAACGGCGCTAATAAGAACGGCACTACCACATCGTGATCGGCAAAAAACCGTGATAGAACCGTGCCTCGGCTTGCGAAGCAGCAGCCGATGGTTTCATATCTCCGCGGTTCGACAAACGGGAGCCGATGGCTTGGCGCCACCTATGGAGCGCCGACCGCCAAGAGCCCGGACTAAACCGCCGCAGGTGAAAGCGATGCGCCCAGCTCAGGAATCGATCGACATCAGCCGCGATCTTGTCAGTCTGCTGCCGAGGTTGCGACGCTTTGCGCTGACCCTGACGCGCGACGGGCTGCAGGCCGACGACCTCGTGCAAACGGTGTGCGAGCGCGCGACCGGACGCCAGCCGGTCTGGAACGGCCACGGCCGGCTGGAAGATGCGCTCTACACCCTGGCGCGCACCCTGCGCGACGAGACCTTGGGCCGCAAGCGCATGGCCGCCGATCTGCAGGGCGGTCAGGACCCGTCCGGGGATACGGGCTATACCGGCGCCGTGCAGCAAATGATCATTTCGATGCCCGAAGGGCTTGCCAGCGCTTTCCTTCTCGTGGCCGTCGAACATAGAACCTATCGCGACGCCGGCCGGATCCTGGGCCTGGCGCCGGATGTCATCGCGACCAAGCTTGCGACCGCCCGGGCGCGGCTGGCGTCGATGGCCTCCGACATGACGGAAAGAAGGGCCTGACCTTGCAGAACACGAAAAGTCCCTCCATCGAGGCGCGGCTGTCGGCCTATCTCGATGGCGAAGTGGACGAGACCGAGCGTCGGGCGATCGACCAGCTTCTGGCAACGGATGCCGAGGCCCGTCGCCTGCTCGAGCACCTGAAACAGGGCAGCGCCTTCGGTGCCTCCGGTTTCGAAGCCTTCCTGCACGATCCCGTTCCCCTTTCGCTCGCCCGCCGCATCCGCCAGGGCACCGACATCAACCCGAAACTGGACCGCGTGGTCGGCGCACCGCGGAAACAGCGGCGCAAACTCTGGCGCGGGGCGCTGGCCGCTTCCTGCGGCATGCTCCTCATCGGCGGCTCCACCGGCTATCTCATCGGCCGCACCATCGACGACAACACGCCGCCGACGCCGGTCGTCAAGGCCCGCACCTGGCTCGACGACGTGACGGATGCGCATCGGGTCTATTCACGCCAGCCACGCCACCTGGTCGAGGTCACGGCCGAGAACGACGAGGAAATCCGCAACTGGCTGACGGCCAGCACCGGCGTCTCCTTCGCCATTCCGGATCTGGCGCAGAGCAAGCTCACTTTCCAGGGCGCCCGCCTGCTGGTCGCCGCTGGCAAGCCGACGGCTCAGCTGCTTTTCAAGGACGAGGATGGCGAGGTCTACGCCATCTGTTTCCAGCGCTCGCCCACCACGGACGATAGCGGCCGCATGACGGAGAGCATGCGCGACGACCTCGCGCTCATCTCCTGGAACAAGCCGGGCGCCACCTATGTCGTCGTCGGCCCTTCCGCCACCGCCAACTTCAAGGATCTCGCCGACGCGATCGCGGACGTGATGTAGCCTGAAAAAAGAAATCCCCGGACGTTTCCGTCCAGGGATCATGGTGTCACAGGATCGAAAGCAGGCGATCAGGCCACCGGCTCCTCGATCACCCGGTTGGCAGCCGACACGATGGCTTCCAGAGAGGCCGTCACGATGTTGGTGTTGATGCCGGCCCCGAAGAGCTTGCCGCCATTGTGCTCGACCTCGACATAGGCGATGGCCGCCGCGTTGGAGCCCTGCTGCAGCGAATGCTCGGAATAGTCGGCAACCGAGATATCGACGCCGAGATAGAGCGACAGCGCATTGATGAAGCCGTCGATCGGCCCCGTGCCCCGCCCCTCGATCATTCTCGCCTCGCCGCGATCGGTGATCTCCGCCTGCACGATGCGCGCGCCGCGATGCTCGCCGAGCGGCAGAGTCGTGTGATCGACATAGCGGATGCGGGCGCCCGGCTGCTCGATATAGCGCTCCAGGAACCGCGCATGGATCGCCTTGGACGGCAGTTCCTTGCCCTGCTCGTCGGTGATCCGCTGGATATCCTCGCGGAACTCCACCTGCAGCGCCCGCGGCAGGTTGATGCCGTAATCCTCCTGCAGGATATAGGCGATGCCGCCCTTGCCCGACTGGGAGTTGATGCGGATGATTGCCTCGTAGGACCGCCCGACGTCACGCGGATCGATCGGCAGGTAGGGCACTTCCCATTGCGGCTTGTTGGCGGTCTTGATCGCCTTCATACCCTTGTTGATGGCATCCTGATGCGAGCCGGAGAAGGCCGTGTAGACCAGTTCGCCGACATAGGGGTGTCGCTCGGTGATCGCCATCTGGTTGGAATACTCGTAGACGTCCTTGATCCGCTCGATGTCGGAGCAATCGATCTGCGGATCCACACCCTGCGTGAACATGTTCAGCGCCAGCGTCACGATATCGACGTTGCCCGTCCGCTCGCCATTGCCGAACAGCGTCCCCTCGACGCGGTCGGCACCGGCCATCAGGCCGAGTTCCGCAGCGGCGATGCCGGTGCCCCGGTCGTTATGCGGGTGCAGCGAAATGATGATGTTTTCGCGGTTGTCGAGGTTGCGGCACATCCACTCGATTTGGTCGGCATAGATGTTCGGCGTGGACATCTCGACCGTCGAGGGCAGGTTCAGAATCAGCTTGTTCTCGGCTGTCGGCTTGATGATCTCGGCCACGGCATTGCAGATCTCCAGCGAGACCTCCAGCTCCGTTCCGGTAAAGCTCTCCGGCGAATATTCGAACCGGAAGTCGCCGCCGGCCTTTGCCGCCATGTCGGCGATCATCTTTGCCGCATCCGTGGCGATCTGCTTGATGCCCTGAACGTCCTTGGCAAACACCACCCGGCGCTGCAGTTCGCTCGTCGAATTATAGAAATGCACGATCGGCTTGTTGGCGCCCTGCAGCGCCTCGAACGTCCGCGTGATCAGCTCCGGCCGGCACTGCACCAGCACCTGCAGCGACAGGTCAGCCGGAATATTGCCTTCCTCGATGCACCAGCGCGCGAAATCGAAGTCCGTCTGCGAGGCCGAGGGGAAACCGATCTCGATTTCCTTGAAGCCCATATCGACCAGCAGCTGGAACATCCGCGCCTTGCGGTCATGGCCCATCGGATCGACGAGCGACTGGTTGCCATCGCGCAGATCGACGGAACACCAGATCGGCGGGCTGGAAATCGTCTTCGACGGCCATGTGCGGTCGGTGATCGGCACCTGCGGATAGGGCTGATATTTAGACGCGGCCGAGGGCATGCCCTGTTTGACGGTATGGGACTTCAGGATCATTTCGGTTCTCTTCGACTTCACAGCGTCCGGCATCGCGTCGATTCGGAGCATGGATCGCTGTCACGGTGAAACGTCGCGCGGGATGCCTTAACCGATCGGAGGCCGGTTGACGATGGCAAATGCTTGGCCAAGTGCTGGAAAAGGCTGCGGAGACGTCGGATTTTAGCGGAGGCTAAGGAGCTGTGCCGGTGGGCTTGTCGGCCACCGGGCGCTCCTTAAAGAACCCGGCAACCGCGCGTAAGGCCGAGAAGAAGAAGCGAGGTGAAGGCGCGCGAGCGATCGCGAACGACGGTGCGTCCCCGGGAAAACTGCTCGATGATCTTGGCGCTGTTCTTCGACATGACCGGCTCTATAGCCGGAGCACCGAAAAAGGGCAAGGGTGGATGAAGAAAAAGGCACTTGCTCATGTGCAAGGCATCGTCTGATGACGAAACGCGATGCTCGCAAGGTCGCCCACCGGTGTTGGAAATTGCATATTCCGAATTTGCAGCTACACTGGCCACATGACCACGATCCCGATCCGAGACGCCAAGAACCGCCTGACCGAACTGGCCCGCCGCGTGGAAGACGGCGAGCGCTTCACCGTGACCCGCAACGGCAAGCCGGTGATGGAACTGGTGCCTGCAAAACAGCCTGTCGGGATCGATTGGGAAGGGCTGGAAGCCTATAAGCGCGAGAAGGGGATTACCCATTTCTTTGGCGACATCCCGGCGGATTTCGATGATCCGCTACCGGAAGACTTTCTGATCACGCCACTTCCGCTTCCGACCAAGAGTTGATGTCCCGTCTCCTGGACACGCATATCTTCATCGCCCTGCTCGAAGGCCGCTTCGAGCAGCTACCGCCCGCTGTCCGGCAGGAGGTCAGGGCCGAGAATGGCGCACTCTATCTCAGCGTGGCAAGTCTCTGGGAGATCGCGATCAAATCGAGGATCGGCAAGCTTCCGCTCAAGACTCCGTTGGACAATCTTCCGGACGCTGCAAGGCAAGCCGGACTGTCCATTCTCCCGATCAACGAACATCATGCCCTCCACACCGTCACGCCGGAGCCATCGACTCGCGATCCGTTCGATAGGCTGTTGCTCGCCCAATGCGCCGTCGAGAACATGCGGCTCGTGACCATAGACCGGGCTCTGGCCGACCATCCCCTGTCGGCAACTGCTGCCCCGTAACGAAAAACCCCGCCGGCGAGCGGCGGGGTCTAGAAATACGTCACGGCAAAACGGTTCAGATATCGGCGACGTTCGTCACGATCCGCGAGACCAGGCCATAGGCCTTGGCGTCTTCGGCGGACAGCCAGTAATCGCGGTCCGTGTCCTTGGCGATCTTTTCGATCGGCTGGCCGGTTGCTTCCGAGAAGATCCGGTTCAGGCGCTCGTTCATCTTGATGATCTCGCGTGCCTGGATCTCGATGTCGGATGCCATGCCGCGCGTGCCGCCCGAGGGTTGGTGCAGCAGGAAGCGCGTGTTGGGCAGGCACAGACGCTGCTCCTTGGGCACGGACACATAGATCAGGGCGCCGGCGGAGGCGACCCAGCCCGTGCCGATGATCCAGACCTTCGGCTTCACGAACTTGATCATGTCGTGAATGCTGTCGCCGGATTCGACATGGCCGCCGGGCGAATTGACGAAGATGCGGATATCCTCATCGCTGGCGGACGACAGCGCCACGAGCTGCGAGCAGACCTTCTGCGCCAGTTCCTGGTTGATCGGGCCATAGATGAAAATCGAGCGCGACTTGAAAAGGTTCGCCTCCGTTTCCTTGCCCAGGGGCAGTTCCGTCTTCTTGTCGTCCTCGTCTTCGTTCATCCGCTGTCTCCCGCGAAATTTCAGGTGTCTACCCGCTCAGATAAGGCGACTCGACCGCGATGACAATGCAACAAACACAAGAGCCGGGGCAACAAGCCCCTGGCCCGGCGAAAGCCCGACCGGTCGGGATGGTTAAGGGCCGGCCTTCGACCCTTGCTGGGGCATTTGCCGTATGGACACCGCGCGAAGGCGGATTAGGATGGGCACGGCAACGATGACGGCGGCGAGCCTCCCAAGCACATCCCATGCGCCGCCATGAACTGAGGGGACCATCATGACACGTCGCTTTCTCGCCGCCGCCGCTGCGGCACTCGCGCTTTCGGCCGCTCCGGCCTTCGCCCATCTCGACCCGGCCGAGCACGGCTCGATGATGGCAGGCATCACCCATCCGCTGTCGGGGCTCGATCATGTGCTGGTGATGGTCGCCGTCGGTCTCTGGGCAGCACAGATGGGTGGCCGCGCGCTCCTTGCCGTGCCCGCCGCCTTCGTCGTGACGATGGCGCTCGGCTTCGCGCTGGCGCTCTCCGGCCTGCACCTGCCCTTTGTCGAGCCCGCCATCCTCGCCTCCATCGTCGCTCTGGGCATGCTGGTCGCCATGGCGGTGCGCATGCCTGCCGCCGCCGGTGCGGGCGTCGTCGGCATCTTCGCCCTCTTCCACGGCTATGCCCATGGCGGCGAACTGGGTGCGGCGACCGCCCTGCCCTTCGGCCTTGGCTTCGCGGTATCCACGGCGGCCCTGCATGCCGCCGGCATCGGCCTTGGCCTTCTGATCGGCCGTGTGGCGAATGCCGGCCTCGTCTCCCGCTTTCTCGGTGCGGCGACGGCTGTCGCCGGTGCCGCGCTCTTCGTCGCCGGCTGACCGGATCACCCGCGTCCGAGCGACCGAAAATCTTTTGCACCCTGCCCAAGTCCGGCCCTGAAAAGCCGGATTTGCTCGGTGTAATCGGCGACATGGCACATCTGCCAGCGTGGACCGGGCGGTGCATCGCCGCGAGACCGGTCCATGAGGAACCGACAAGCGGCAGCATCATTTCCAGATGATCGCACGCTTGGGAGACGACCATGTCACCGGAAGAACAATCCCTTCTCAGCGGCCTTTTCGAACGGGTACGCACAGCATCCTCGACACCGCGCGACCGCGAGGCGGAAACCCTGATCGATCAGGCCGTCCGCAGCCAGCCCTCCGCACCCTATTACCTCGCCCAGGCCGTCATCGTTCAGGAAAAGGGTCTGGAAGCCGCAGCCCAGCGGATCGAAGCCCTCGAAGCGCAGCTTCGCCGCAGCGAGGACCGTATCCACGCGCTGGAAACCGAACGCGACGCCGAACCGCGCGAGAGCCATTCCGGCGGTTTTCTCGGCTCGCTCTTCGGATCGCCTGACAAGCCGCAACAGAGGCCCGATGCCCCTCGGAGTGGACAATCCTACCCTGCCGACGGCTCCTCGGTCGGCGGCCCCTGGGGCGGAGCGCCCCGCGCGGCCTACCCGGCGCCCCAACAGCCCTATCCGCCGCAGCAGCAGCCCGCGAGCGGACCATGGGATCGTCAGCCGCAGCCGGCGTCGGCGGGCGGCGGCTTTCTGCGCGGCGCGATGGGCACGGCAGCGGGCGTTGCCGGCGGCATGCTGCTCGCCAACTCGCTCAGCGGCATCTTCGGCAACCATATGTCCTCGCTCGGCCTCGGCGGCGCGACCGAGACCGCGGCACCGATCGAGGAAACCACGATCAACAACTATTACGGCGACGATGCCGTCACCCAAGCCTCGGACACGACACCGGCGGACGATGTGCCGGATGCCCCTTCCGGCGACAATGGCTGGCAACAGGCCGATCTCGACACATCGCCCAACGACGATTTCGACACGGATTTCGGCTCCGACGACACGATGGACGTGTAGGCGGACCGGTCAGCCCCGCCCGCGATAGGGCTGAACACCCTGGTCGGGCAACCAGACGCCTTCGGGCGGGTTGCCCGTCTGCCAGAACACATCGATGGGAATGCCGCCGCGCGGATACCAGTAGGCGCCGATTCGCAGCCACTTCGGCGAGAGCAGATCGACGAGACGCTTGGCGATATCGAGCGTGCAATCCTCGTGAAACGCCCCGTGATTGCGGAACGAATGCAGGAAGAGCTTCAGCGACTTCGATTCGACCAGCCAGCCCTCCGGCACGTAGTCGATGACGATATGGGCAAAATCCGGCTGCCCCGTCATCGGGCAGAGCGAGGTGAACTCGGGCGCCGTGAAGCGCACGACGAAATCGGTGCCGGCATGGTTGCTCGGAACGCGCTCCAGCACGGCGTCGTCGGGGTTGGCTGCACCGGCAGCGGCCTGTCCCAGCATGGACAGCCCGGATACGTCGGTCTTGCTCATGTGTCTCTTCCTTCTTGGTCTCGTAATTCCTCGCCGGAACCGGGCTCGACCCGGCTCGGCGTCACCTTCACGCGAATGCCGTGGGCTTTCTCGCTCTCCGGCTCGATGTGAATGGCGATCTTGGCAGCGCCGTTGACGGCGCGGATGGCATCCTCGATGCGGTCGCAAATATCGTGGGCGGCGCCCACCGTCATGTCCGCCGGCACCACCATGTGGAAATCGACGAAGATGACCGAGGCCGCCTGCCGGGTCTTGAGGTCGTGCACGCCGAGCGAGCCCGCCGCATTGCCGGCGATGGCGGCGCGGATCTGCGCATCTTCCGCTGTCTCCACAGCCCGGTCCATCAGGCCGCTGATGGAGCCGGCGATGACCTTCCAGCCCTGGAACAGGATATTGCCCGCGACGATGACGGCAAGAAGCGGATCGAGGATCGTATAGCCGGTGGCGATCGCCAGCAGCAGGCCGACCAGCACGCCGCCCGAGGTCACGACATCCGACATGATGTGGTGCCCGTCGGCCGACAGCGCCGGCGAGCGGAACGCCTTCCCGGCCCGCAGCAGGATGGTCGCCCAGATCGCGTTGACGACACCGGCCGCGAAATTGATCGCAAGACCGATGGCCGGCGCCTCGATCGGCTGCGGCGACAGAACCGCCGGCACCGCCTCGTAGACGATCAGGAGAGCCGCAACGACGATCAGCACGCCCTCGATGACGGCGGAGAAATACTCGGCCTTGTGATGCCCGAACGGATGGTCGTCGTCGGCAGGCTTTGCCGCGTAGCCGATGACCACGAAAGCCACGACGGCCGCAACCACATTGACGATCGATTCCAGGCCGTCGGACAGCAGCGCCACGGATCCCGTGAACCACCACGCCGCCATCTTCATGGCCAGCACGAGAAGCGACAGGGGAATGGTCCAGAAGGCGAGCCGCTGGGCGCGGTTAATGGTGCTTGTCGTCGTCATGGAACCAACCTCCGGCCGGCAACCCGTGCCGGCCTTTCATGCCGTGGACGCCCGACGCCGCGATGGTGGCGACGGCGCGACGTATCGTAGTGCGGAATTATCTGGAATGCCTGATTTGCGCAGTCGCCGCGCGTCCCGCCGATGGGAACGGTCGCGGCCCTCGATGTCTCTGCCCGAAACGATGTTGCCCGCACCCTTTCGCGGAAAAGGCACGGGCATGCAAGACCCTAAAGCCGGCGGAGGCCGGTTATCCGACGGCCTGTCAGGCGGCCTTCACCTTCGCGCGCTTGGCAAGGTTTGCCACCACATTCTCGATCATGCGCATACCGGCATCGCCGCCGAGCGTCATGATGGATTCCGGATGGAACTGAACGGCGGCGATCGGCTCCTTCGTGTGCTCGATCCCCATGATCGTCCCGTCCTCGCTCTCGGCCGTGATCATGAAATCGCGCGGCAGGGTCGAGGGGTCGGCGAAGATGGAGTGGTAGCGGCCGACGGTCACTTCCTTGCCGAGGCCGGAAAAGACGAGGCCCGGCTCCAGCACGCGGATACGCGACGGCTTGCCGTGCATGGGAACGGCGAGCTGCCGCAGATCGCCGCCATAGGCCTCGGCCAGCGCCTGCAGGCCGAGGCACACGCCGAAGATCGGCAGGTCGCGCGCCCGCGCCTTCTTGATCGTCGCCTTGCAGTCGAAATCCTTCGGCCGACCGGGACCGGGCGACAGCACGACGAGCTCCGGCTTCAACCGGTCCAGAAGCTCTTCCGCCACAGGCGAGCGCACCGTGTTCACGGTCGCGCCCGTCTGACGGAAATAATTGGCCAGCGTATGGACGAAGCTGTCCTCGTGATCGACCAGCAGAATATTGACGCCGGCGCCCACGGGCGCGACGTCACGGGCCTGCTTGCCCTTGGCGGCGGATTTCGCATCGCGGATGGCGGAGATCATGGCGGAGGCCTTCAGTTCGGTTTCGGCTTCTTCCTCGTGCGGATCGCTGTCGTTCAGCAGCGTCGCGCCGGCCCGCACCTCGGCAATACCGTCCTTGATGCGGATGGTGCGCAGCGTCAGCCCGGTGTTCATGTCGCCATTGAACCCGACCATGCCGATCGCACCGCCATACCAGGCGCGCGGGCTCTTCTCATGGCTTTCGATGAAGCGCATGGCCCAGAGCTTCGGCGCACCGGTGACGGTCACGGCCCAGGCATGGCTGAGGAAGCCGTCGAAGGCATCCATATCGTCGCGCAGGCGCCCTTCGATATGGTCGACCGTATGGATCAGACGCGAATACATCTCGATCTGGCGGCGGCCGATCACCTTCACCGACCCGGGCACGCAGACGCGGCTCTTGTCGTTGCGGTCGACGTCCGAGCACATAGTCAACTCGGATTCGTCCTTCTTGGAGTTCAAAAGCTTGAGGATCTGCTCGCTGTCGGCGATCGGATCGTCGCCGCGCTTGATCGTACCGGAAATCGGGCAGGTTTCGATCCGCCGGCCGGAGACGCGCACAAACATTTCCGGCGAGGCGCCGACCAGATATTCCTGATGACCGAGATTGATGAAGAAGGAATAGGGCGACGGATTGATCGCCTTCAGCCGATTGGAGATTTCCGACGGGCGGCTCTCGCAGCGCTCGTAGAACTTCTGCCCGGGCACCACCTCGAACAGGTCGCCGCGCCGGAAGCTCTCCTTGGCCTTGGTCACCAGCTCGGCATACTCGCCCGGCCGATGGTCGCCATGCGGCGGAATGCTGTCCACGACGCGGAAGGGCTCGGCCGCGATGTCGCCGGCCTTGCCGAAGGTCGAGAGATCGCCCAGCGCGAAATCATAGCGGTCGATCCAGGCCTTGGCGGCGTAGTGGTCGACCACGAGAATCTCGTCGGGCAGAAACAGCACCATATCGCGCTGGTCGTCCGGGCGCTTCAGCTTGAAATCGATGGCATCGAACTGGAAGGCAAGGTCGTAGCCGAAGGCGCCGTAAAGGCCGAGGCTTGCATCTTCCGCCGAGAAGAACAGCGCCGTGATGGCCCGCAGGACCGTAAAGACGGTCGGCGTCTTCGAGCGCTCTTCCTCGGTGAAGACATGGTCCGGCATGTCGATCGTCAGGTCCAGCCGCCGGGCCGTCAGCGTGCCCAACGTAATGTCCTTCACACCTTTCAGGTGCCCGGCGATCACGGACAGCAGAACCTCGCCGCGCGCGTTATAGGCTTCGATCCAGAGCGAACGGCCGAAGGAGGAGATGCCGAGCGGCGGATCGACGATGGCGGTGTCCCAACGCGTATAGCGGCCGGGATATTCGTAGTTGGACGAGAACACCGCGCCGCGCCGCTCGTCGAGCTGATCGACGTAGCTGGAAATCGCATCGGCATAGGACGCTTCGCGCCGGCGCCGCGTGACGGTAATTCCGCCCTGCGTCACATAGGATTCGGCACCGTCTTCAAGCTTCGTCGTCGACATTCGTTCGCTCCGTTCTGGCTCGGGAAACGAGCACGGCCAGAATGCAAAAAAGCCGCCTCGAAACTCCGGGCGGCTTATCGTCAAAATCCATCACGCAGGACTGATCGAGGCCGCTTTAGCGAGCCCACCACCAGACAGAGAGGATGCGTGCGTTGATCATGAAAAACTGTTAGCGCGGAGAGGGCCGTCTGGCAAGCGGCAAGCGCTGCAAAATCAGGCCTCGCGATCACGTCACCGTGGCGAAAGCGCGACACCCCGGTGCAAACCGCGCACGCCGCCCCTCGCCGTCGGCCATCGCGCACCTAAGTCTGGATGACCGGCCGAAGCGCCGCCGAAAATTGGATGGGTCCCTATGCGCCGACGTCTTCCGCTGCTTTTCCCCCTGATGGTCCTCCCGGCCGTTCTCGTTCTTGCAGGTGCTGGCCTGCCGCAGGCCGGCCCGGTGCCGGAGAGCAAGCCCGCAGCCGCCGAAACGCAGACCGCGCCGACGCCGGAGGGCGCCAAGGAGCCCGAGGCGACCAGCACCGACGGCCAGCCGGTCGAGCCGACGGCGGCGGAAGATGTTCCAAAGCCCGAAACCAAACCGCCATCGCCGGCAGCGGACGCCGTTCCGGCAGAGCCCGATGCGGACAAGCCAGCAGAGCCCGATGCGGCCAAGCCCGAAACGCCGTCCGAGGCGCCGGCGCCCGGCGAGGCCGCTCCCGCCGATAAGCCGGCCGAGCCGAAAACCACAACGCCCGCGGCCGAACTCGTCATCACACCGGAAGAACCCGCCGCCTATGCGCAATGCCTGACGGATCTCAAGGCGCTCGGCGCGACCTTTTCGGAGAAGCCGCGCATCGACGATGGAAAGGGTTGCGGCATCGACAAGCCGATCTCCGTGACCGAAATCCTGCCCGGCATCAAGCTGGCGCCGGAGGCGACGCTGCGCTGCGAAGCCGCGCTGGAGCTCGCCCGCTGGACGAAGGAGGCCGTGCTGCCGGCTGCGCGCGTGGCCATGTCGGAGGATGGAGCGTTGAAATCCATCAACCAGGCCTCGAGCTATATCTGCCGTCTGCGCAACAACGCCTCCACCGGCAAGATCTCCGAGCACGCGCGGGGCAATGCCATCGACATCGCCTCCTTCACCTTCAAGAACGGCGAGACCATCGCGATCCAGCCGCGCGACGAGGACGGCACGCTCTCCGGCGCCTTCCAGCGTGCGGTGACGGCCACCGGATGCCTCTACTTCGAAACGGTTCTGGACCCCGGCAGCGACGAGGCGCATGAGAACCACCTGCATTTCGACGTCCTGCAACGGCGCGGCAACTACCGCTACTGCCGATAGGCCCTCGCCCTAGCGGGCGAGGATATCGCGCATCTCCACGAGATTGGAGCGAACGCGCAGGATGTAGAAGCCCATGGTGGCGAGGTGCGTCGGCATGATCCAGCCGTCCTCACGCCCGTTGGAGATGATGGCAGGCTGGATGCGGAGCGCCGAGCGCAGCTGCTTCAGGCTTTCCGCCCAGATCGGCGCCAGCCCGCGCTGGGTGATGACGCCGTCGAAATCGGCACCGGCCGCCGCCATCACGCCGTAATATCCGTAGAGCTGGCCATAGGCGAACCAGAACCGGTCGTCGGCCCGCGTATCGAACCAGCCGCCATTATGGTCTTCGGAACGCTCGCGGATCATCGCGGAAGTGTTGCCGATATCGTTGGAAATGCGGTCGATGAACTCGATCAGATTGTCCGAACGCCCGTCGAAGGTCGCCTCGCATTTCACGAGGCTCTCGTTGAACGCCTGCAGATCGCGCTTGGCGGAGCGGTAGAAGCTCGGTGTCGGCGTCTTCGGGCCGAACGGGTCGAGCCCGAAATACCAGGCACCCTCATCGAACTGCATGTTGCTGCGGGCCTTCTGCAGGTTCTCGTTGATACCCGACGTCCCCCGCACCCGGCCGAGCGAATCCACCAGCTCGACCGTCGTGCGCCGCACCGCCTGATTGACGCCGCGCTGGAAAGAAGCCTTGTTGTCGAGGAACGGCGTATGGTCCCAGTCCATGCCGAAGAAGCCGGCCTTGTAGAGCAGCATGGAGGAAATCCAGGCATTCTCGTCGACATTGAAGTCGATCAGATCGGAGGCGACATCGACGATCGCCGAGCGCTCGCAGGTCGCCGTTGCAGGGGCCGCGGCACCGGGCGCAAGCTTGACCGGCAGGCCGGCATCCGTCTTGCGCTCCCCGAAATTATAGCGGTTGACGTAGTCGGGATCGAAGTTCGTCCAGGCCTGCGTGGTATAGACGAAATAGCCATAGAGGCCGACGAACAGCAGGACGATAGCGGCCACCGGCCCCTTGACGATCCAGCCGCCGCTTGCCCGGAACCAGCCGGCAAACTTCACGAAGGGAAACAGGAGCCAGGAGATGGCAAGGCCCAGCCCCCGGCCGATGGCGGAAAAGAGGCGCTGGAAAAACGCGACGACCGGTTCGAGCATGAGGGTGTGGTCCTTGTGAGATGACGCTGGTGACAGAGGGCTGGATGACGGGGCGCTTGCCGCCCTGCCTGACATAGGCGCCGCAGCCACCCGCCACAACCGGCTTCCGAGCCCCTCGCGCTTTATTGCGCAGCCGTGTTCTTCAGATAGGCGATCACATCCGCGATTTCCCTGTCCGATTTCAGGCCGGCAAAGCTCATGCGCGTGCCGGGAACCATGGCGCGGGGCGCCAGCAGATAGGTCGAAAGCCGCGCCTCGTCCCACACCTTGCCGTCACGCCCGAATGCCGTCATCGCCTCCGAATAGCCATAGCTCTCGACATGCGCGACCGGCCGGCCGACGACGCCCTTGAGGCTGGGGCCGACACGATTCTCCGGCCCTGTCGCCGTGTGGCAGGCGCCGCATTTGCGAAACACGCGCTCGCCGGACACAGCATCTCCGGCGCGTGCCACGCCCGTGGCTGCGACGAAGACGATCAGAAGACAATGGGCGAAACCGATGCGCATCTGGCGCTCCCATGAACGAGGTCGAGACACAGTCTATGCCTCATGCATCCGGTCGTCCCAGTGCCGGCGGCAGTAGGACACATATTTCTCGTTGCCGCCGATCTCCACCTGCGCGCCCTCATGCATCACCCGTCCCTGCCCGTCGAGGCGCACCACCATGGTCGCCTTGCGGCCGCAATGGCAGATGGTCCGCACCTCGCGCAGTTCGTCCGCGATCGCCAGAAGCGTTGCCGACCCCGGAAACAGCTGCCCGCGGAAATCGGTGCGCAGGCCGTAGGCCATCACCGGAACGCCGAGCCTGTCGGCCACCCGGGCGAGCTGCCACACCTGCGCTTCGCTCAGAAACTGCGCCTCGTCCACGAACACGCATGCCGCATCCGTCTGCGAAATCGCCTCCTTGACCAGCGTGTAGAGGTCGTCCGTCACGCTGAAGGCGATCGCATCCGACGACAGGCCGATGCGCGAGGAAACGCGCCCCTCGCCCGCCCGGTCGTCGAAGGCGGCGATCAGCACCACGGTGCGCATGCCGCGCTCTTCGTAATTGTAGGAGGATTGCAGCAGCAGGGTCGACTTGCCGGCATTCATCGTGGCGTAGTGGAAATAGAGCTTTGCCATGCCGACGATCCTTTCGGGTTTTCCGGCCCAACGCGGGATGGGGCGGCGCATGACGCCCCGGCCGGCGGCTTCATGCCTGAGCCAAGGCCGTTTGGCCAGAGCGCCGTTCCAACGGCCGTCTCCGATCGACGCTGTCATTCTTGCCATTGCACCTATGCCTCGGCGAACCGATGCCTTATGTTCAAGATTGCGAACGCTCGATCGACCGAACGGCCGTCCGGCAGCGCATTGCGGATCGGCGGCCACGGACGTCGATCGTGATCGTGGAATGCGCCATTACGACAGTTCCTGTCGCATTACGGGCCGCGTGCGTTCGCGAGCGCAATACACTGACCCAACCGTCGGATCCTGTTATGCCGAGGATCCGATGCTCTTTCTGACGTCATCACAGGGGAACAAAAAACCAATGACCAGAAGTTTCGCCCGTCTGCTCACGCTGTCCGCCGCCGTCTCTCTGAGCGCGCTGAGCGCCGGAACCGCCTTCGCCGCCGACCCTGCAAGCTGTGCCACCGTCCGCTTCTCAGATGTCGGCTGGACGGACATCACGGCCACGACCGCAACAGTCGCCGCGGTCGTCGAAGGTCTGGGTTACACGCCCGACATCAAGGTGCTCTCGGTTCCCGTCACCTATCAGTCGCTGAAGAACAAGGACATCGACGTCTTCCTCGGCAACTGGATGCCGGCGCAGGAAAAGGACGTCAAACCCTACCTGGACGACAAGACGGTCGAATCGCTCGGCGCGAATCTCGAAGGCGCGAAGTACACGCTGGCCACCAATGCCAAGGGTGCCGCTCTCGGTATCAAGGACTTCGCCGACATCGCCAAGCACAAGGACGAACTCGACGGCAAGATCTATGGCATCGAGCCGGGCAATGATGGCAATCGCCTCGTGATGACGCTGATCGAGAAGAACGAGATGGGCATGGGCGGCCTCGAGGTCGTCGAAAGCTCCGAGCAGGGCATGCTGTCCCAGGTCGCACGCGCCCAGCGGGACGACAAGCCGGTCGTCTGGCTCGGCTGGGCCCCGCACCCGATGAACTCGACCTTCGAGATGACCTACCTCACGGGCGGCGACTCGACCTTCGGCCCGAACTTCGGTGGCGCGACCGTCTACACCAACACGCGCGCCGGCTACGTCTCGGAATGCCCGAACATCGGCAAACTGATCTCCAACGTGAAGTTCACCCTCGACATGGAAAACCATATCATGGGCAAGATCCTCAACGATGGCGAGGAGCCCGAAAAAGCGGCGAAGGAATGGCTGAAAGCCAACCCGACCGCGATCGAACCCTGGCTTGCCGGCGTCACGACGCTGGACGGCAAGGATGGCCTGCCGGCCGTCAAGGCGGCGCTCGGCCTCTGATCCAGATACCGGAAGGCGGGGGCAACCCCGCCTTTTCCGCACTGGCATCCGGGCTTTTCCAAGCCCTGTTTCCCTTATATCAATGATCCGTCTTTTTTCGATCCGACCTTTGCGATCTGCGCCCGCGCGGTCCATGATGTCACTGCGATCGATGTCGTATCATCCGTCACTCTTTCAGGAGAGGATCCCGCATGGATTTTCTGACAGGACACCGCGTTCCTATCGGCCAGGGCGCGAAGGCCTTCGTCGACTGGTTGACGACCAATTTCAGTCTGTTCTTCGACCAGCTCTCCAGCTTCCTGTCGGGCGTCGTCTCGGCCATTCTCTTCGTTCTGCAGTATCCGCACCCCCTTGTCGTCGTCGGTCTCGTCACCGTGCTCGCCGCCTGGCTTCGCCGGTCGGTCGGCATCACGCTCTTCACGGGCCTCGGCCTCCTGCTGATCATCAATCAGGGCTACTGGAAGGAAACGACGGAAACGCTGGCGCTCGTGCTGGCGGCAAGCGTCGTCTCCATGGCCATCGGCATACCCCTGGGGATCGCGGCCGCACGCCGCGCCTGGGTCTATGCCTTCATGCGCCCCGTGCTCGACCTGATGCAGACCATCCCGACCTTCGTCTATCTCATTCCGGCGCTGATCCTCTTCGGTCTCGGCATGGTGCCCGGGCTAATCGCCACCGTCATCTTCGCCATTCCCGCCCCCATCCGCCTGACCCGGCTCGGGATCATCTCGACACCGCCTTCGCTCACCGAGGCGGCCGTCTCCTTCGGCGCCACGCCGTCGCAGGTGTTGCGCAAGATCGAGCTGCCCTTCGCCACGCCGCAGATCATGGCCGGCCTCACCCAGACGATCATGCTGTCTCTGTCCATGGTGGTCATCTCAGCCCTCGTCGGCGCCAACGGGCTCGGCGTTCCCGTGCTGCGCGCGCTGAACACGGTCAACGTCGCCAAGGGTTTCGAAGCCGGTCTCTGTATCGTCATCCTGGCGATCATTCTCGATCGCCTCTTCCGCTCTTCGGATGAAGGAGAAGGCGCATGAGCGATGCCGTGATCTTCGAAAATGTCGATATCGTTTTCGGCGAACGCCCCGAACGGGCCCTGCAAATGGTCGATTCCGGAAAGACCCGCGACGAGATCGGCGATGCCACGGGCCTCGTCCTCGGTGTGGCCGGTGCATCGCTGACCGTGCGCGAAGGCGAAATCCTCGTGCTGATGGGCCTGTCGGGCTCGGGCAAGTCGACGCTGCTGCGAGCGGTCAACGGCCTGGCGCCGGTGGTGCGCGGCAATGTCAGCGTGAAGACGGGCACCGGCACGATCGATCCCTACCGCGCAACGTCCAAGGCCCTGCGCGACTTCCGCATGCACACCGTCTCCATGGTGTTCCAGCAGTTCGCGCTCCTGCCCTGGCGCACGGTCGAGGACAATGTCGGCTTCGGACTGGAACTGGCCGGCGTGCCCGATGCCGAGCGCCGGCGCCGGGTCGGCGAGCAGCTGGAACTGGTCAACCTTACGCAATGGGCCGGCCGCAAGGTGCAGGAACTCTCGGGCGGCATGCAGCAGCGCGTCGGCCTCGCCCGGGCCTTTGCCACCGGCGCGCCGATTCTCCTGATGGACGAGCCTTTTTCGGCGCTCGACCCGCTCATCCGCACGCGGCTGCAGGACGAGCTTCTCGAATTCCAGCGCCGGCTGAAGAAGACCATCCTCTTCGTCAGCCACGATCTGGACGAGGCCTTCCGCATCGGCAACCGCATCGCCATCATGGAAGGCGGACGCATCATCCAGTGCGGAACGCCGCAGGAGATCGTGAAGAACCCCGCCAACCAGTATGTCGCCGATTTCGTGCAGCACATGAACCCGATCACCATGCTGACCGCGACCGACGTCATGCAGCACGGCCTGGCACAGCGCGCCGCGCCCGGCGGCGTCAGTGCCACGGCCGCGCCCGACACGCCGCTGATCGACATTCTCGACGCGATGACCCGCCAGCCGGGCGCGATCGGCGTGGTCGAGAACGGTGCGGTCATCGGAACCATCGACGCGCAGGACGTGATCGAGGGCCTGACGCGGCATCGAACCCGCCCCTGACGATCGGTCGCCGAACAGTTTAAATGTGTTCGGCCGATGAGACAGCATCGCCTGTCGTCTCCTGGTGCGTCGTTCGCGGAACCCGTGCCGCGAGTGACAGGCCGTCGAGACAACAGAAAGGCCGGAGATGGCAGAGAAACCACACGTCTTGCGCGAGACGGACGATGGCGCGCGAAAGCTCGCCCGCCTGATCCTGCGGGAACAGCGCAGTGCAGCCATGGCCGTTCTCGAACCGGGCTGCGACGGTTTCCCCTTCGTCAGCCGAATCCTCCTCGGCTTCGATACTGACGGCGCGCCCGTCATCCTCGCCTCACGGTTGGCAACGCATACGCAGGCGCTGCTCGCCGATGTCAGGTGCTCTCTGCTGGCGGGGCGCACCGGCAAAGGCGATCCGCTCGCCCATCCGCGAATCACCGTGCAATGCGAGGCGGAGCCCGTGACGCAGACAGACGCGCGGCACGCGCGCCTGCGGTCCCGCTTCCTGCGGCGCCACCCCAAGGCACAACTCTACATCGATTTTCCCGATTTCCTGTTCTTCCGCCTGACGCCGCGCCGCGCAAGCTTCAATGCAGGCTTCGGCCGAGCCTATGCGCTGGAGGGAAACGACCTTCTGATCGCTTCGCAGGCACGGGAAGAAATCGCGACAGCAGAGCCTCTCCTTCTTGACGAACTCGGAAGCAACGCAGATGCTGTCATATATCGGATTGGGGACGATCCGGAGCCCGTTACTCCGGGCTGGCAAGTGACCGGTATCGATGCCGAGGGGGTCGATCTTGCACTGGGAGATGCTGTCCGTCGGGTGTCCTTTCCCCGGCAGGTTGAAAACATCGCAGATCTCCGTGCAATGTTCGTCAAACTTTACCGTTAACTCGGCAGAAGTACCCCTAAATCTCGCATAGGCCTGTTGTTCCCTTTATGCGTCATGCCTAATTGTCTCATTCTAGCCGCACCAAAATGGGTGGGGCCAAGACGTCGCATGGAGTATGGCATGGAAACGATCCCTCCCCACCAGCATGAAAAAGCCGAGGTCGCTGCGGATTTCCTCTCGGCTATGGCCAACCCGAAGCGGCTGCTGATCCTGAACGAACTGGTCAAGGGTGAAATGGCTGTCGGAGCGCTTGCGGCTCAGGTCGGCCTTAGTCAGTCTGCGCTTTCGCAACACCTGTCGAAGCTTCGAGCCCAGAGCCTCGTTACGACACGCCGCGATGCACAGACGATCTACTATTCGTCCTCGTCCGAGTCTGTTCTGAAGGTCCTTTCGATGCTGTCCGAAATCTACGGCGCAGCAGATGCGAAGGAAGAAGCGCAGCCGCGTCGCCGATCTGCCTGACCTTGCGCGAAGTCCTCTGCCATCGGCGAAAACCGAGAGAGACAGCGGCGTGACGTGGACGGGCATCGAAGGATAATGCTCACCTCGGTTGTATCCGGGATGGGCTCATTTTTGCGTGTTTAAAGCCAGGGGCCAATGTGGTTTCTGGCTTTTTCTTTGACAACCTTCCGAAAGGTCACCTTTCACTTAGACAAGTCACCGGAAAACCTCGGAAACCATCCTGCGCTCATGTCTTAAATAAGTCAATAGTGACTACTTCAGGAAATGTGCATTTTCGAAGAAATGATGCATATCTTGCTGGCCCGCGGGCAGACCGACGCGTGCGGCATGTCTTGACGCTCTCAGGCCCGCTGATAGTTTGACCAACGGATAAAATTCGCCGATCCATTCAAACGCCAAATGGCCGTCCTGGTCATGGAGACCGTCATGTCGAACCGCCTCAACGCCACGCCCAACGACCTGCGCGCCTTCTGGATGCCGTTCACCTCGAACCGGCAGTTCAAGAAGGAACCGCGCATGTTCGTCTCGGCGAAGGACATGCACTACAAGACGCATGACGGCCGCACCGTTCTCGACGGCACCGCCGGGCTCTGGTGCGTCAATGCCGGGCACTGCCGCCCTCTGATCACCGAGGCCATCCGCGAACAGGCTGGCGAACTGGATTATGCTCCCGCCTTCCAGCTCGGCCACCCCAAGGCCTTCGAGCTTGCCAACCGGCTCGTGGATATCGCGCCCGAGGGCTTCAATCACGTGCTCTACACCAACTCCGGCTCCGAGTCGGTGGACACGGCTCTCAAGGTCGCACTGGCCTATCACCGCGTGAAGGGCGACGGCGCCCGTTCGCGCCTCATCGGCCGGGAGCGCGGCTATCACGGTGTCAATTTCGGCGGCATTTCCGTCGGCGGCATCGTCTCGAACCGCAAGATGTTCGGCACGCTGCTCAGCGGCGTCGATCACATGCCGCACACGCACATGCCGGACCGGAACGCCTTCACCAAGGGCGAGCCCGAGCATGGCGGCGACATCGCCTCGGAACTGGAACGCATCGTCACCCTGCACGACGCCTCGACGATTGCCGCCGTCATCGTGGAGCCGGTCGCGGGCTCGACCGGCGTGCTCATCCCGCCGAAGGGCTACCTGCAGAAGCTGCGGGAGATCTGCACCAAGCACGGCATTCTCCTGATCTTCGACGAGGTCATCACCGGCTACGGCCGTCTCGGCACGCCGTTCGCGGCACAATATTTCGACGTCATGCCGGACATGATCGTCACGGCAAAGGGCCTGACCAACGGCGTCATTCCCATGGGCGCGGTGTTCGTGACGTCCGAGATCCATGACGCGTTCATGCAGGGTCCGGAGCACATGATCGAGTTCTTCCACGGCTACACCTATTCCGGCAACCCGATCGCCTCGGCCGCCGCCATCGCGACGCTCGACACCTATCGCGACGAGGGCCTTCTCACCCGTGCGGCCACGCTCGCGCCGTACTGGGAAAAGGCCCTGCACGGGCTCCGCGATTGCCCGCACGTCATCGACATCCGCAACATCGGCCTCATCGGCGCGATCGAACTCGCGCCGATTGCCGGGGAGCCGACCAAGCGCGCCTTCTCCGCCTTCCTGAAGGCCTATGAGAACGGCCTGCTGATCCGCACCACCGGCGACACGATCGCCTTGTCGCCGCCGCTGATCATCACCGAAGCGCAGATCGACGAACTCGTTGCCGGCATCCGGCAGGTGCTCGAAACCGGCATCTGAGCGACCATCATCCTCTCCCGCGGCACAGAACAGCGGCGGGAGAGGATCGACGACACGCAGCGTCCCGAAATGCCCGAACCGCTGGAGGTCGCCCCCTTGCTCCGCGTCAGGCCGCCCTCCCCCGTGAGCATGAGCCTTGCCGACCATGAGCATTCCCAAGCGCCACCCCTATGATTTCGACCCCACCTATGGTCTGGGGCTTGCCGATCTGCGCGCGATCCGGCCGCCGCCGGAGGTGGAGGGGTTCGACGCCTTCTGGCAGGCGCGCTACGGCAAGGCTCTTGCCATAGAGCCGAGGCCGAGCCTGACGCGCTCGGCAACGCAGCATCGAAAGTGGATCATCCACGATCTTTCCTACACCTCGACGGACGGCTTCCGCATCGGCGGCTGGCTTCTCGTTCCCCACCACGGCACGGTGCGCCGCGGCCTCGTCGTCGGCCACGGCTACGGCGGACGCGACCAGCCGGATCTCGACCTGCCGGTCGAGGATACGGCGATCCTCTTTCCCTGCTTCCGCGGCCTTTCCCGCAGTTCGCGCGCGCCGATCTCGTCCGATCCCGCATGGCACGTGCTGCACGACATCGACAAGCCGGACCGCTACATCATCGGCGGCTGCGTCGAGGATGTCTGGGTCGCCGTGACCGTGCTGAACACGCTTTTTCCCGGCACGAAGGACCGTGTCGGCTATAGCGGCATCAGCCTCGGCGGCGGCATCGGCGCGCTCGCCCTCCCCTATGACGCGCGGATCGACCGCGGCCATCTCGTCGTTCCCACCTTCGGACACCGGCCGCTCTGGCTGACACTGCCCACCATCGGCAGTGCCCGCGCCGTGCAGGCCTATGGCCGGACGCATCCGGAGGTCCAGCAGACGCTCCGGCTTTTCGATGCGGCGACCGCTGCCACGCGCATGACCGTGCCGCTGCTCTGCGCCGTCGCACGCTTCGATCCCGCGGTCGCCCCGCCCTGCCAGTTTTCCGTCGCCAACGCGCTGCCGATCAAGGATTGTAACGAAATCTTCATCCTCGACGCCGGGCATTTCGATTATCCTGGCCAGACGGCGCAGACCTCTGCGCTGATGGCAAAAGTCGGGAACCTCTTCGGGACACCATGAATCGCGAATATCTGCGCTGGTACAGTCCGCGGCTCCATCGTGACATGGAGTTGCTGGTGTTCGGGCATGCCGGTGCGAAAGTGCTGATGTTTCCGACGCGCGAAGGGCGATTCTGGGAATACGAGACGCTCGGCCTCGTCGATGCGCTGGCCGAAAAGGTCCGCTCCGGTCACCTCCAGCTCTTCTGCATCGAGGGGCTCGCGCGCGAAACCTTCTACGACCGCAGCCGCCACCCCGCCGACCGCATCCGCCGCCACAGGGCGCTGGAGGAATACGTTCTCAACGAAGTGCTGCCGCTCATGGCGCACAAGAACCCGAACGGCGCCACCATCGTGCAGGGTTGCAGCCTCGGCGCCTATCAGGCCGCCAGCCTCGTCTTCCGCCACCCGCACCTCTTCTCCAAGCTCGTCGCCTTTTCCGGCCGCTACGACCTGACGCTGGAGATCGAGAGCTTCTCGAACCTGCTCGACGGCCATTACGACGACGAGGTCTATTTCCACACCCCGACGCATTTCCTGCCGGGCCTGTCGCACGACTGGCGCCTCGATCGGCTGCGGTCCGTCGATATCGTGCTCACCATCGGCAATGCCGACCCCTTCCTCGACAACAACCGCCATCTGAGCCAGTTGCTCAGCGAGAAAGGCGTCGGCCACCAGCTCCATGTCTGGGACGGTCGCGCCCATCGCGGCCAGTCCTGGCGCAAGATGGCCGCGCTCTACATCTGACGGCCACGGCGACCGATCCAAAGCGTCACCGGCGACAGAACAATGCGCGTGCCGCCCTTCCCCTGCCCGCTCCACCCTCTATGATGGGCGCTGGTGCACCGCACCGCACCGGACGTCGTCAACCCTTCATGCTGCCTGTCACCGCCAGAATCGGAGCTTTCATGTCCGCCTCCCTCTCCGACCGAATCGACCAGGGCACGGGCCGCGTCGCTGCCGACATCGTCCTCAAGAACGGCCGCTTCTTCGACCTCGTCACCGGCGAATGCATCGAGTCCGACATCGCCCTCTGCGGCGACCGTATCGTCGGCACCTGCGGCCACTATCGGGGGGTGGAAGAGATCGACATTTCCGGCTGCATCGTCGTGCCCGGCTTCATCGACACGCATCTCCACATCGAATCCTCGCTGGTCACACCGCACGAGTTCGACCGTTGCGTTCTGCCCTACGGCGTCACGACCGCCATCTGCGACCCGCACGAGATCGCCAATGTGCTGGGCACCGAAGGCATCGAATTCTTCCTCGACAGCGCCCGCGAGACCATCATGGATATCCGCGTGCAGCTGTCGAGCTGCGTGCCGGCGACCCATCTGGAGACATCGGGCGCGAACCTGCCGATCGAGACCCTGCTGCCCTATCGGGATCACGAGAAGGTCATCGGCCTTGCCGAATTCATGAACTTTCCGGGCGTCATCCACAAGGACCCGGTCTGCCTCGCCAAACTCGAGGCCTTTCAGGACGGCCATATTGACGGCCATGCGCCGCTGCTCCGCGGCCTTGATCTCAACGGCTACCTCTCGGCCGGCATCCGCACCGATCACGAATGCACGACGGCGGAGGAAGCGCTTGAGAAGATCCGGAAAGGCATGCACATCCTCGTGCGTGAGGGCTCGGTGTCGAAAGACCTCCACGCCCTGATGCCGATCCTCACCGAACGGCTGTCACCCTTTCTCGCGCTCTGCACAGACGATCGCAATCCACTCGATATCGCCGAGGAAGGGCACCTCGACTACATGATCCGAGAGGCCATCGCCCATGGCGTGGACCCGCTCGTCGCCTATCGCGCCGCCTCCATCTCCGCCGCGCGCGCCTTCGGCCTGAGGGATCGGGGACTGGTGGCCCCGGGCTGGCGCGCCGATCTCGTGGTGCTGGATAGTCTCGAGACCTGCAAGGCGCAGATGGTCTTTTCCGGTGGCCGCCGCGTCACCGACGCCCTGTTTTCAACACGTCGCCCCGTGGCACCGGTCGGGCTCGACAGCGTCAAGGCGGGCCACATCCACGCCGCTGCCTTCGCCGTGCCCTATACGGAGGGCGAGACCTCCGTCATCGGCGTGCTTCCCGGCAAGATCATCACCGAACATCGCCGCTTTCAGCTGCCGGCGGACGGCAACCAGACAGGCGTCGATCTCGGACGCGACATCATCAAGGTCGCCGTCATCGAACGCCATGGCGTCAACGGCAATCACGCCAACGGCTTTGTCCAGGGCTTCGGCCTGAGAACGGGCGCCATCGCCTCCACAGTCGGGCACGACAGCCACAATATCTGCGTCGTCGGCGTCGATTCCGACGACATGGCGCTCGCCGCCAATCGGCTGGGCGAGATCAAGGGCGGCTTCGTCGTGGTCGAAGACGGCGTCGTCACCGGCGAGATCGCTCTCCCCGTCGCGGGCCTGATGAGCCTCGAGCCTTATGAGAGCGTCCGCGACACGCTCCACCACCTCCGCCAGGCCGCTTTCGCGCTCGGCGCCACGCTGCAGGAACCCTTCCTCCAACTCGCCTTCCTGCCCCTTCCCGTGATCCCGCATCTGAAGATCTCAGATAAGGGGCTGGTGGATGTGGATCGGTTCATGCTGATCGGGTGAAGGACGATCTTGGCAGCGACGAACGCGTGTCGTACTCTGTGTGCACGATCGGAGACCAGCATGAGCCGCCTCGAACATATCGAAAAGTCGGTAACCGAACTATCCGCCGAAGAACTGGCCGAGTTCACGCGCTGGTTCGAAGATCTGCAGGCAAGGCGCTGGGACGAGCTTTTCGAAGCGGATGCCACAGCCGGAAAGCTCGATGCGCTGGCTGATGACGCCCTGTCGGAACTTGCCGCAGGAAGAGCACGACGCCTTTGAAGCATCACGCGACCGCCGCGTTCTGGAAATGCTACGACGCACTTCCTGCGCATGTGCGAAAGGTCGCGGATCGCAATTTCGGTATCCTCAAGCGTGATCCTCTCCACCCTTCCCTTCATGTCAAGCAGGTGGGACGCTTCTGGTCCGTTCGGGTCGGATCATCCTGGCGAGCCCTCGCCGTCAGGGACGGCGAAGACTTCGTCTGGTTCTGGATCGGCTCGCATGCCGATTACGACAAACTTCTAGCCTGACACCCGCCCGCAAAACGCATCCAGCGCCTCCAGCACGATCTCGCCGTTCTCGAGGCGCACCGTGTCGAAGCCCGGCAGAGGGAGTGCCTCGGCGATCGTCATGCCCTTGGGCAGTCTCACGCTTTGTGGACCCCGGCGGAGGTTGAAGACGAACAGGAGTTTCGCACCAGCCTTCTCGCGGGTGAAGATCAGGATGTCCTGATTGGTATCGAGGAAGGTCATCCCGCCGTCGAAGAGTTCGGCATGCGCCTTGCGGAAGGCGAGCGTCGCGCGGTAATGCGCGAGCACCGAGCCCGGGTCCGCATCCTGCACATCGACGGCGATGGCCTTGTGCACGTCCGGCACGGGCAGCCAGGGCTGCCCCGTAGAGAAGCCACCGCTCTGGCCCTCATGTTCCCAAGGCATCGGCGTGCGGCATCCGTCGCGGCCCTTGAAGGCCGGCCAGAAGCGGATGCCGTAGGGATCGCGCAGTTCGTGCAGTTCGAGCTCCGCCTCCGGAAGCGCCAGCTCCTCGCCCTGATACAGGCAGATCGAGCCGCGCACACTGGCAAGCACGGAGATCGCCAGCTTGCCGATCCGCTCCTGCTCGCTCTCGTTCTGGATGAAACGCGACACGTGCCGCTGGACGTCATGGTTGGAAAAAGCCCAGCAGACCCAGCCGTCTGTCACCGATTCCTGGAACGACGAGACGCAGTGCTTGATATGGCTTGCCGTGAAGTCGGGCCCCAGGAGATCGAACGTGTAGCACATGTGCAGCTTGTCGCCGCCGCTGACATAGGCCGCCAGCGTCTTCAGCGACCGCCCGCCATCGCCGACCTCGCCGACGGCCGTGCGATCGTCATAGTCTTCCAGCAGTGCCCGGAACCGCTTGAGGAAGCCGATATTCTCCGGCTGCGTCTTGTCGTACAGATGGCTCTGCATGCCGTAAGGGTTGACGTCGGGCGCATCGAGGCCCGGCCCGTCGTCGCCGAGCCCCAGCGGCGGGTTGTCGCGCAGCTCCTTGTCATGGAAGTAGTAGTTGACCGTATCGAGCCGGAAGCCGTCCACGCCGCGCTCCAGCCAGAAGCGAACGGTGTCGAGCACGGCCTCCTGGACATCCGGATTGTGGAAGTTCAGGTCGGGCTGCGAGCCGAGGAAGTTGTGCAGATAGTACTGCCGTCGCACGCCGTCCCATTCCCAGGCCGGACCGCCGAAGATCGACAGCCAGTTGTTCGGCGCGGTTCCGTCGGGCTTCGCATCCGCCCAGACATACCAATCGGCGCGCGCATTGTTGCGGCTCGCCCGGCTTTCCTTGAACCAGGGATGCTGGTCGGACGTGTGCGAGATCACCTGATCGATGATGATCTTCAGGCCGAGGCGGTGCGCCTCCGCCAGCATCGTGTCGAAATCGGCCAGCGTTCCGAACATCGGATCGACATCGCAGTAATCCGAAACGTCGTAGCCCATGTCGGCCATGGGCGAGGTGAAGAAGGGCGAGAGCCAGATGGCATCGACGCCGAGATCGGCGATGTGCGGCAGCCGCGCCGTGATGCCCGGCAGGTCCCCGATACCGTCTCCGTTCGTATCCTGGAACGAGCGCGGATAGACCTGATAGATCACCGCGCCGCGCCACCAGTCCGGGTTGGTCTTCGAGGACGAGGCCATGGACGATTCCTTCTGGAATGAGGGGGACGGCCGATGTTTTAACGTCCGGAACCCCGTGAAGCAATGTCGCAAGACCGCCTTTCGGCTGCGACCGTGCGAACGACCCTCTCATTAAGGCACAGCAAATGGACGCGCCGCCTTGCCATCCCCGCCTGCAGGCTTTATCCGGCAAAAAGCAAAGAGGAGAACAGCGATGGCACGGCTTCTGGCGATCGGCGAATGCATGGTGGAACTCGGCGACGCCGGCAGCGGGCTGCTGCGCAAGGGCTTTGCCGGCGACACGTTGAACGCCGCCTACTATGCCCGGACCTACCTGCCTGCAGAGGTGGACGTCGCCTATTTGAGCGCCGTCGGCACCGATCTCCTGTCGCAGGAGATTCTCGCCTTCATCGAGGGCAAGGCCATTGTTACCGAGGACATCCGGCAGATCGAAGGCGCCGCCCCCGGCCTCTACATGATCCACCTCAAGGATGGCGAGCGCAGCTTTTCCTACTGGCGCTCGGCGTCGGCCGCCCGAAAGCTCGCAGACGATGCCGCACATCTGCGCCGCGCCATCGACAAGGCCGACACCATCGTCTTCTCCGGCATCACGCTGGCCATCCTGTCGCCCGACGCGCGCGAAACCTTGATCCTGGAACTGCGCCGCGCGAAGGCTGCGGGCAAGCGCGTCGTCTTCGACCCGAATATCCGCCCCTGTCTGTGGGAAGACGCAGCGACCCTGCGTGCCGTCGTGGAGGCCGGCGCCCGCGCCTCGACCGTCCTGCTGCCGAGCTTCGATGACGAGCAGGTGCATTTCGGCGATACCGATCCCGAGGCGACGATCGCGCGCTACCGGCAGTGGGGCGCTGAAACGGTCCTCGTCAAGAATGGTGGCGGGGATGCCCTGCTCTCCGATGGAGGAAACGACATCGCGCGCATATCGCCCCCGAAGGTCGATGTCGTCGTCGACACGACCAGCGCCGGCGACAGCTTCAACGGTGCGTTTCTGGCGAGAGTTCTGGCAGGCGTGGCCCCAGCCGAAGCCGCCGCCTTCGCCGCCCGCGTCGCCGCGGCCGTCATCGCGCATCATGGCGCGCTCGTACCCGCCGAGCACCTGCCGCAGGCATGATCCCGCTCGCACGACGCCCGTTCGCGTAAAGAATGACGCGAGCGGGCACGTCTAAATATCGGGATCGACTCGCAAACATCGCCGCGTCCCGATGCAGATCGGGCCGGGTGCTTTGTCAGGGATACGGTAAAACCGCTTACCCCCGAAAAGACGAGCGCAAGCGAACGCTAGCGGCGCTTCTTGCCTTCGAACGGATTTTCCGACGCCCTCAGATGAATGCGGATCGGTACGCCCGGCAGCTGGAAGTCGGTCCGCAGGCCGTTGGTCAGGTAGCGGATATAGCTTTCCGGCACGGAGTCCGGCCGCGTGCAGGAGATCATGAAGCCCGGCGGGCGGGCCTTGACCTGCGTCATGTATTTCAGCTTCAGGCGACGGCCGGAGACGGCCGGTGGCGGATGCTGCGTCTGCTGCGCATCGAGCCACTTGTTCAGCCGCGCCGTGGAAATGCGGCGGTTCCAGACCTTGTCCGTGTCGATGATCGACTGCATCAGCTTGTCGAGCCCGTAGCCGGTCTGCCCGGACATCGGCACCGCGCGAATGCCGCGCGCCTGCGGCAACAGCCGCTCGGTCTTCTCGCGAAGATCGGCCAGCAACGCCTGCGGATCCTCGACGAGGTCCCATTTGTTGAAGGCGAGAACGGCGGCGCGACCCTCGCGGATCACGAGATCGACCAGCTGCAGGTCCTGCTTTTCAAACGGGATGGTGGCGTCGAAGACGATGACGACGGATTCAGCGAAGCGGATCGAGCGCAGGCTGTCGGCGACCGAGAGCTTTTCCAGCTTCTCCTGAACGCGCGCCTTCTTGCGCATGCCGGCCGTGTCGAACATCTTGATCGTGCGGCCGCGCCAGTCCCATTCCACCGAGATGGAATCGCGCGTGATGCCGGCTTCCGGACCGGTCAGCAGGCGATCCTCGCCCAGAAAGCGGTTGATCAGCGTCGATTTGCCCGCATTCGGCCGGCCGATGATGGCGACGCGCAGCGGCTTGGTCTCGTCATAAGCCGGCTCTTCGTCATCGTCGCCCTCCTCCGCCGTCTTGCGCAGGTCGATGTTCGTTTCGGCTTCGTCCACGACGGGCGGAAAGGCGCGCTCTTCGCCGATCGCCTCGACGATGGCATCGCGCAGGTCGATCATGCCCTGCCCGTGCTCGGCCGAAATCGGGCAGGGATCGCCGAGGCCGAGCGTGAAGGCATCGTAGAAGCCGCCGTCAGAGCCCTTGGCTTCCGACTTGTTGGCGACCAGCACGACGGGCTTGCCGCGCCGGCGCAGTAGGCCGGCCAGCGTCTGGTCGGCCGGCGTCAGGCCTGCCTTGGCATCGACCACGAACAGCGTCAGATCCGCCTCGTCGATCGCGGCCTCCGTCTGCGCCCACATGCGACCCTGCAGGGTCTCGGGGCCCGACTGCTCGAGGCCGGCGGTATCGATGATGGTGAAGCGGAGATCGACGAGCTTTGCGTCGCCCGGCCGCCGGTCGCGCGTCACGCCGGGCGTGTCATCGACCAGCGCCAGCTTCTTGCCGACAAGCCGGTTGAAGAGCGTGGACTTGCCGACATTGGGGCGGCCGACGATGGCGACGGTGAAGTTCATCTCAAAAATCCTGTCGCGGCGTTCACGCCGCTGTACCGGCCGCAGCGCCGCCCGTCGTCATGACGGGCAAGGGGCGTTGCGACCTCTCGGTTCATCCCGCAAGCCGCCCCATAAGGAGCAGCGTCACGGGGTTCGTTTCACTGCGTGGACGCCATGACGTCCAGAAGCATGCGCGCCCGGTTGGCAAGGCCACGGGGCGCCTGGGTGTCGTCGACGATCTGCTGGAACCACTCTTTCGCCTTGGCCTTGTCGCCGGCCTTGTAGGCGGCGAGACCCAGCGCTTCGCGGGCGGAGCTGCGCAGGCCGTTGCCATCCACCGCCAGCGGCTCGGCTTCCGCCGCCACCTGCGCGTAACTGCCGGTATCGACCAGCAGATAGGCGGCACGGATGCGGGCTGCATCCCGCATCGGCTGCACGATCGCCTCGTTCTTCGAAATCTCGGTGAAGGCCGTGACGGCCGCAGCCGTATCGCCCTTCTGGGCCTTCAGCGTTGCGGCACGCATCTGCGCCAGAACCGGATAGGCGCCGTAACCGTCGGCCTCCAGCTTGTCGAAGGCGGCGAGCGCCTCGTCGGTCTTGTTGTCCTTGGCGAGCGTCAGGGCCGCCAGAAATTCATCGCCCGAGGCCGAGGCCGAGGTCTCGTGCCAATAGTCGTAGGCGACCTTGCCGATCGTACCGATGACGATGAGAATCGCGAGCATGGCAAGAATGCCGCCGAAGCGGAGCCAGACCGCCTTGACCTGCTCGGAGCGAAGCTCGTCATTGACCTCGCGGATGAAACTGTCGTTCTGATGCGCCATTCGGGTTCCGGCGGACCGGCCTTCTCTGCCATTTCTGTCAAAGCCGCGCTTCTAGCCTATTTCGCGCATATTGTAAGGGGGCACGGCGAAATCGCGTGCCTGTGAGCATGCCGGACGCCCGCATTGCCGGGAAAACCGCTCACGACAGCGCGATCGGCGACACGCCGATCAGCACCTCATGCAGCTTCAGCACGAAGAGGCCGTAGGCCAGAAGGCCGAGCGCGATCGCCATCACGTCGAAGCGCGGCGAGCGAAAGACCGGCAACACGTCCTCGCCCGCCCTTGCGCGCCGCTTCAGCGAAATCCTTGCGACGACGCCCCAGGCAAGGACTGCACCGAACAGCAGCACGGAGGCCGTGTCGCCATTGGCCAGCAGATGCGCCAGCGCCCAGATCTTGATGGCAAGCACCTGCGGGTGCCGCGTCTTCACCGCGATCCGCCCGGCCGGGAGAAACCCGGCGGCAAGACAGATGAAGGCGGGCAGCATGAGCAGCAGCGCCACATGCTTGAGGAACACCGGCGGCGCATAGAGCAGGCCGGTGGATGCCCGGGCCTGCCCGAAGCCCACCACGACGAGACAGAGGCCGGCAAAGCTGATGAGTCCGTAAAGCGCCAGGAAGGTCGGCTTGCCCAACCGCGCGATCAGCATGGCGCGCAGGCCGGGCACCACGATCCGCAGCAGATGCACGCCGAAGAGAACGACGATACCGAGAACCAGAAGTCCCATGGCTGCACCCCATCACCCTGTTACGCGTCGCCGGGCGTCTCCGCCCGCCAGAAGGCCGAACCCGAAAGGGTTAACGAAGATTTATGAAGCAAATCCGGGCATCTGCAACGCCTTTCTGATATGCGGCACGCATCGGGCCCGGAATGCCGCTTTCGACCGGTTTTTCCGCAGTCTATGGCCTTTGGCTGCCATGGCTTCAAAGGATCGCCGCAATCCTGTCGCATGGGCGGGCGCGGCCATCCATCGCTCCCGGTCGCGCCGCGTTCCACATTTCTCTGCTGCAGGCCGGCATCGCGCCAGATCGTCAAGGTCCGCAGCAGGCGCATCACGTCAGGTTTTCGCATGCACAGATCCTCCGCACCCATGGCCGCCCTTCTCCTCCTGCCGTCGTTGACCCTGGCGCCGTCGATGGTGCGTGCGGACCCGCCGCGGTCGCCCGCGCTGACCGCTTCGCCGGAACCCGCCACGAAGGCGGCGCCAAAGTTCCAGCAACTCGTCATCATCTCCTTCGACGGCGCCCACGACAATCGCCTCTGGGAGCGGAGCCTTGCCATGGCGCCGAAGGTCGGCGCGCATTTCACCTATTTCCTCTCCTGCACCTTCCTGATGACGCGCGCCGAGGGTGGCCGCGCCTATCGCCCAAGCGGCCACAAGGTCGGCGCGTCGAATGTCGGCTACGCCCAGAGCCGCGACGAGATCGCGACGCGCGTGCGCCACATCTGGCAGGCCCATCAGGATGGCCACGACATCGGCAGCCATGGCTGCGGCCATTTCGACGGGAAAGACTGGAGCGAAAAAGACTGGAGCGCCGAGTTCACCGCCTTCGATGCCGCGCTCGACAATGCCTGGAAAGCCGGCGGCATCGGCGCTGAGGAGCCGGACGGCTGGCGCGGCATGATCGACGGCATCAAGGGGTTTCGCGCGCCCTACCTGTCGACCAGCGCCGGCCTCGTGCCGGCCGAGCGGAAGGCGGGCCTCTCCTACGACGCCAGCCTCGTGACCAAGGGCCCGGCCTGGCCGACGCCGGAAGACGGCATCCAGCGCTTCGGCCTGCCGCTGATCCCCGAAGGCCCGACCGGCCGGCGCGTCATCGGCATGGATTACAATCTTTTCGTCCGCCACTCGATGGGCGTGGAAAACCGCAAGGACAGCGCCACGTTCGAAGCGCGCACGCTCAAGGCCTATCGCGACGCCTTCGCCACCCAGTACGACGGCAGCCGCATCCCCCTGCAGCTGGGTTTTCACTTCGTGGAAATGAACGGCGGCGCCTACTGGCGCGCGCTCGAAACCTTCCTCGCCGAAACCTGCAGCAAGCCGGACGTCGCCTGCGTCAGCTATGCGCAGGCCCTGCCCCTGATCGAGGCACGAAAAAAGGCGGATCCCTCCGCCTTTTGATGGTCTTACACCAGACCTTGGTCAGGGCTGAGCTGGATTAATCTCTTCTTCGTTCTGTCCCCGGAGGTAACGCTGGTCGATGTCCGGCAGCGGCAGATCATCGATCGCAGCTTCGAATGCCTTCAAGCGCTTGTGGATCGACAAGAGCTCGATGATCGTCGTCCAGGAATTGACGAGGTACTGGAACGAGTTCGACACTTGACCGAAGGCGGTCAAAATCTGCTGATAGATGCCGTATGTCAGCTTACCCGCAACAATAGTCGGAATGAGCATGAACGTAACGAACTGCGCGTCGGCTTGCAGATAGAAATAACGAGCTACATTGAAATAGACATAATGAAAATACATGCGGAAATAATTCCGTCGTACGTTGGCAAACAGCTCCTTCACTTCGAGAGGCTGAGCACGCTCGGCATGATCCTCCCCATATACAAGCTCTTTTCGATAGGCGGCCTCAACTCGCTGATTGCGGAAATGCAGGCCGGGAAGCTTGATACCAACGACCGCCAGAAGCAAAGTGCCGAAAGCTGACCAGAAAATCGCAAGCCAGAACAGCGGATGGGCAATCTGTCCGATGATCGGCAGGTCGGTCACGTAACGGGACAATGCGAACAGAATGGGCAAGAAAGCGATCAGCGTCATGACGGAGTTGATAAGGCTGACACCCAACCCTTCGAGGATGTTGGCAAATCGCATCGTGTCTTCCTGCACACGCTGCGACGCACCTTCGATGTGACGAACGCGGTCCCACTGGGCCATGTAGAAATCGTTCATCGCGTTTCGCCAGCGGAAAACATAGTGGCTGACGAAGAAGTCCGTGGCGATGGAAACGAACATGCTGAGGAAGGCAATACCCCAGAAGATGAACAGCAGACTGTAGAAATCCCACGGCACGATGCCGGGTTTTCCAGTCAACGCGTTCTGCAGCAAGTCTCCGAACGGCCTGCGCCACGCATTGATCGCAACGTAGACCTGCACGCCAAAATACGTGGAGAACAAGATAAGTGCAGAGCCCCAGATCGACCAGTTGATCCACGGGTGGTCCCGCGCGAGGTAGTTCCACACACCGCCAAAAAGGACCGTACAAACGAAGAAGTACGCGTAGAAAAATCGACTGTCCGGCGTAAGGAAGAAACCGAGTCCGATGGGAACCTGATCCTCCGGCAGCGGGGCATAGCCGATCGACGCGCTCCAATCAGCAACGAAACCGTACCAGACAAGAATGCAAACGAGGCTCCACACCAACATGGACGTGAAGAACAATTTCGGCTTGGGAAAGAACGAATGAAACAAGGCGGGAACCTTCTGGCTGGCGGGCGAACCGCCCGCGTTCATGGCGGCGAACCTAGGCCAATTGGAGGGGCTTCACAATCACGCCCTTGAAAGGTTACGTCTTTTTAATCCTGGGGCGGCCGTCTCAAAGCCCCGATGCCATGCGGATACCCCGGCGCTCTGCAAAGATGATGACCGCGCAGAGGATGAGGACGCCGCTGGCGATCAGCGTCGGCAGCGTGAAGCTGCCGGTGCTGCCCGCCAGCCAGCCGGCGACGAGCGGACCGACGATCTGTCCGATGCCGAAGGCGGCGGTCATGACCGCGAGCGCGCGCCGCTGGCTGGCGGGCGCCAGGGCCCGGCCGATCTGCAGGCCGAAGGCCGTGATCATGATGAAGGTGGCGCCGAGCAGCAGGCCGCCGGCAAGGGGGGCTGCTGGAAACGGCAGAACCACGGTGAGGATGAGCCCGAGCGCCTCGACCACGAGACCGATGAGATAGATGCCGACGATGCCGAAGCGCGGCACCGCCTTCCGCCAGACCGCGACGGAGGCCGCGGCGCTGAGGCCCGTAACGAGCCAGCACAGAAACTCGATCGTGTGATCCACCGCGCCCGCGCGCGCCATGGCGACGAGGAAGGTCGCCGTGATCACGTAGCCGAAACCGAACAGGCCATAAGTCAGCGTCAGCGCCGCGAAGGGCCGTGTCCAGACGAGCGGCGGCTCGGCCGTCGGCGTGGCTGTCGTGCTCGTCGGCCCGTCCGGCAGCAACAGCGCCACGCAGGCGGTGCCGAGCAGTGCGAGAAACGCGCCGGCAAACCAAGCCTCCCGCCAGTTCGCCAGGGCTTCGCCTTGGCCCGATGGCAGAAGCCAGACCATCAGCGACGACGCGGCGATGCCGAGGCCGACGCCTGCGAAATGCAGGGATTGCACATGGGTATTGCCGGCCGCCGCTCCCCGCGTCAGCACGATCTGCGAAATCATGATCATGGTGAAGGCGCTGGCCATGCCGGCGAGAAAGCGGATCAGCGCGAAGATCGGCACCGAGGTCGTCAGCCCCATGGCGCAGAGCAGCACGGTGGTCGCGACCAGCATGCCGAGCCCGATCACTCGCTCGCGCCCTTGCGCGAAGGACAGGCCGGCAAGCACGGCACCGAGCAGGTATCCCACGAAGTTGGCCGCCGCGATCACCCCGGCCTGCCCCGGCGTCAGCGGAATATCCAGCATCATGCCGGGCAGGATGGGCGTGTAGGAGAACCGGCCGAAGCCCATGGCGACCGCCATCGCGATCGCGCCGGCCATGGCCGTCGCCAGAAGCTTGAGACCGGATGTGCGCGTGTTGGGCATCAGCCGGGCAGCGTGACGACGAGAGGACCGTTGCGCGTCACGACGACGGTGTGCTCGTATTGCACGGTCGGCGCGCGCGGCTCGCTGTAGAGCGTCCACGCATCGTCGCCGCCTTCGGCGTAATGCGCGCCCATCGACAGGAAAGGCTCGATGGTGAACACCATCCCGTCCTCCATGCGCCGCTTCTCGTGCTTGTCCGGCCAGGTGGAGATTTCCGTCGGCTCCTCGTGCAGCGAGCGGCCGACGCCGTGGCTCGCGAGGTTGGAAATCAGGGTATAGCGGTTCTTGCGGGCAAAGGCGCCGATGGCATTGCCGATGGCGGCGAGCGGCTTGCCCGCCTTCACCTCGTTCAGCCCCACCCACATGGCGCGCTTGCCATCCCGGCAGAGCCGCTCGGTCGCCTTCGAAATGGGCGGCACGGCGAAGGATGCGCCGGTATCGGCAAAGAAACCGGCCTTTTCGGCGGACACGTCGATGTTCACCAGATCTCCGGCCGCAATCACCCTTGGCCCGGGAATCCCATGCGCGACCTCCTCGTTGACGCTGATGCAGGTGGCGCCGGGAAAGCGATAGGAAAGCTCCGGCGCCGACTGCGCGCCCTCCGCCTCCAGCGCCTTGCGGCCGATGAGGTCGAGGTCTGCGGTGGTCATGCCCGGCTCCAGGGCGGCGCCCATGATCTGCAGCGCATTGGCGCAGATCCGGCCGATCTCCTTCAGGCGTTCGAGATCGTCGGCGTTTTCTAGTGTCATGGTCGTTCGTGTCCGAAGGCTGGTGCGGTGCGGCGGGAAACGAGGCCCCGGCACACCGGTCGAAAAGTAAACCTATCTACTCCGCTTCCCGCCCGCAAGGAAGCCGGGCGGCGCGCGGAAACCGGCAAGGCGACACCCGCCGCCTCAGACGGCGCTGGCCGCCCGCGCCGCGTCCTCGGCGATCCCTTCGCGCACCAGCGGCGCGACCTTCGTGCCGTAAAGCTCGATGCCCCGCATGATCTGGTCGTGCGGCATCGGGCCGATCGCCATCTGCAGCAGAAACCGGTCGTTACGGAAGATGCGGTGATGCCGGACGATCTTTTCGGCGACCGTTTCGGGATCGCCCAGAAACAGATTGCCGCGCGGGCCGATGGCCTGATTGAAATGCGCCCGGTTGGTCGGCCCCCAGCCGCGCTCGCGGCCGATCCTGTCCATCACCTCCGCCTGCGGCCCGTAGAACTGGTCGGCCGCAGCCTGCGTCGTCTCGGCGATGAAGCCGTGCACGTTGATGCTGGTCTTCAGCCCCGTTGCCGGCTGCCCGGCGCGCCGTGCGGCCTCCCGGTAGAGATCGAACAGCGGCGCATAGCGCGCCGGCTCGCCGCCGATGATGGCGAGCGCCACCGGCAGGCCGAGCGCACCCGCCCGTGCGACGGACTGCGGCGTGCCCCCGACGGCAACCCACAGTGGCAGCGGTGCCTGCAGCGGTCGCGGATAGACGCCGCGATCGTGCAGCGCTGCCCGCTTCTCGCCCTCCCAGGTCACGATCTCGCCGCTGCGCAGCGCCATCAAGAGGTCCAGCTTCTCGGAAAACAGGTCGTCGTAATCCTCCAGCGGATAGCCGAACAGCGGAAACGATTCGATGAAGGAACCGCGCCCCGCCATGATCTCCGCCCGCCCGCCGGAGAGAAGATCGAGCGTCGCGAACTGCTGGAACACGCGCACCGGATCGTCCGACGACAGCACGGTCACCGCGCTGCTCAGACGAATGCGGCTGGTGCGTGCGGCCGCCGCCGCCAGCACCACGGCCGGGGACGAGACCACGTAATCGGCGCGGTGATGCTCCCCGAGCCCGAAAACGTCGAGGCCGACCTGATCGGCCAGCTCGATTTCGTCCAGCAGGTTCTTCAGCCGCCGCTCGCCTTCGCGGCCCTTGTCGGCGGCTTTGGGGTCGACATCGCCAAAAGTGTAGAGACCGAGTTCCATGATGCGGGTATCCCTGATGTGGTGTTTTCCCACACATAAACATCGCGGGCGCGCTTTCCCACTGCGAGAGCCGTAAACGCTGCGTCGCCACCCTGTTTACATCGGCGCACAGCCCGGAAGGGCAAGCGCGGTGCCAAAATCCATTGTCAGCCGGCTGTCTTTGCGCTTAGTCTTGTCCGTCAAGACAAGGGGTCCGAATGACCATCACAGCCGACACCGCCAACCCGTCCTCGGGCAGCATCCGTTTCCTGCTCAACGACCGCGAGATCGATCTGAAGACCGTGGCGCCCACGGCGACGCTGCTCGATTTCCTGCGGATCGAGCGCCGGCTGACCGGCACCAAGGAAGGCTGCGCGGAAGGCGACTGCGGCGCCTGTACCGTTCTGGTCGGGCGCATGGTCGCGGGAAACCTCGTCTATGAAGGCGTCAACGCCTGCATCCGCTTCGTCGGCTCGCTCAACGCCACCCATATCGTGACCGTCGAGCATCTGGCCGCGCGGGACGGCACGCTGCACCCGGTCCAGCAGGCGATGGTCGATTATCACGGCTCGCAATGCGGCTTCTGCACGCCGGGCTTCGTCATGTCGCTGTACGGCCTCTGGCTCTCGAAGGACAATCCCGGCCGCGCCGATATCGAAAAGGCGCTTCAGGGCAATCTCTGTCGATGCACCGGCTACGAGCCGATCGTGCGCGCGGCCGAAGCCGTCGCCACTGCCCGGCCCGATGCCGTGTTCGATCCGATCCTGACGATGCGCGATCGCGTGGTCACCTTCCTCTCGGGCCTGCCCACCGGCGGAACCATTGTGCTCGGCCCGCCCGAGACGCGTCTCGTCGTGCCGGGCTCGGCGCAGGCGCTCGCCGAAGCGCTGGCCGAACACCCGGACGCGACCGTGGTTGCCGGCTCCACCGATGTCGGCCTGTGGGTGACGAAGCAGATGCGCGCCATCAACCCCGTCATCTTCATCAACGGCCTTTCGGATCTGCAATCGATCACCGAGACGTCCGACGGCATCACCATCGGCGCCGGCGTCACCTATTCGCTCGCCTTCTCCACGCTTGCACGCCGCCTGCCGCCGCTCGGGAAGCTGCTCGACAGGCTCGGCGGCGATCAGGTGCGCAACATGGGCACCATCGGCGGCAACGTCGCCAACGGCTCGCCCATCGGCGACACGCCGCCGCCCCTGATCGCGCTCGGCGCCACGGTCACGCTCCGCTCGGTCTCCGGCACACGTACCCTGCCGCTGCAGGACTATTTCATCGCCTATGGCCGGCAGGACCGGCATCCGGGCGAGTTCGTCGAAAGCCTGTTCGTGCCTGCGCTGCCCGCGGACGAGCATTTCGCCGTCTACAAGATCTCCAAGCGCCGCGACGAAGACATCTCCGCCCTCTGCGCCGCCTTCCGCCTTGGCGTATCGTCGGAAGGCATTGTCATATCCGCCCGCATCGCCTTCGGCGGCATGGCGGGCACGCCGAAGCGCGCCACGGCCGTCGAGGACGCGCTGATCGGCAAACCCTGGAGCGAAGAGACCGTCGCCGCCGCCCGCCCGGCCTTCGACATCGACTATCAGCCACTGAGCGACTGGCGCGCCACCAGCACCTATCGCGCTCTGACGGCGAAGAACCTGCTATTGCGGTTCTATCTGGAAACATCGGGCACGCCGGCGGAGCTGGTGCGGTTCGAGGCCGCGGAATGATGCAACGCATCGGGTTGGCGTAGCCCCTCACCCTAACCCTCTCCCCGCACGCGGGGAGCGGGGACGTGCCAGACGGCCGCTCCAAGTCCCTTCGCCCCGCTTACGGGGGGAAGGTGCCGGCAGGCGGATGAGGGGCAGCGGCGCATGCGTGCTGTGAACAAAAACGGGCCTCAAGGTCAAGGAGACGCATCATGGACACCTCAACCTTTCAGGAGCGCCAGACCATCCGCGGCGGCATGCACAAGAACCTTCGCCATGACAGCGCGCACAAGCACGTGGCCGGCAGTGCCGACTATATCGACGACATGCCCGAGCCGGCGGGCACGCTGCATGCGGCGCTCGGCCTCACCGACCGCGCCCATGCCGAGATCGTCTCGATGGACCTGAGCGCCGTGGAAGCCTTTCCCGGCGTCGTCTGCGTTCTCACCGCACGCGACATGCCGCACTCCAACGACATCAGCCCCAGCCACCTCGACGACGAGCCGGTGCTGGCGGACGGCCGCGTCGAGTTCCACGGTCAGGCTGCCTTCGCCGTCATCGCCGAAACGCGCGACGCCGCCCGCCGTGCGGCCCGTCATGCCAGGATCGTCTACAACGACCTGCCGCATGCCATCGACGTCGTGCAGGCGCGCGCGGCCGGCGGCACGCTCGTGACCAAGCCGCTGACCCTGTCGCGCGGCGATGCCGTGCACGAAATGCCGCATGCGCCGCGTCGCGTGAAGGGCGAAATGCGCATCGGCGGGCAGGAACACTTCTATCTCGAAAGCCATATCGCCTTTGCCATTCCCGGCGAAGACGACGACATCACCGTCTGGTCCTCCACCCAGCATCCGAGCGAGATCCAGCACATGGTCGCCCATGTGCTCGGCGTGCCCTCCAATGCCGTCACCGTGCAGGTGCGCCGCATGGGCGGCGGCTTCGGCGGCAAGGAAACGCAGGGCAACCAGTTCGCCGTCATCGCCGCCGTCGCGGCGAAGAAGCTGAACCGCCCGGTCAAATTCCGGCCCGACCGCGACGAGGACATGGCCTGCACCGGCAAGCGCCACGACTTCCTCGTCGAATACGAGGTCGGCTTCGACGATGACGGCCGCATCCATGCCGTGGAGGCGACGTTCGCCGCCCGCTGCGGCTATTCCTCCGATCTCTCCGGCCCCGTCACCGACCGTGCCCTCTTCCACGCGGACGGCGCCTATTTCTATCCGCATGTGCGCCTCACCTCCGAACCGCTGAAGACCAACACCGTCTCCAACACTGCCTATCGCGGCTTCGGCGGGCCGCAGGGCATCGTCGGCGCCGAACGCATGATCGAGGAGATCGCCTATGCGCTCGGCAAGGACACGCTCGAGATCCGCAAGCTGAATTTCTACGGCGAGAAGGGCTCCGGACGCGATCTGACCCCCTATCACCAGCAGGTCGAGGACAACGTCATCGGCAAGCTGGTGGCGGAACTCGAGCACAGTGCCGACTACCAGAAGCGCCGCGCCGACATTCTCGCCTTCAACGCCGGCAGCCGCATCCTGCGCAAGGGCATCGCGCTGACGCCCGTCAAGTTCGGCATTTCCTTCACCATGACGGCCTTCAACCAGGCGGGCGCCCTCGTCCACGTCTATCAGGACGGCTCGATCCACCTGAACCATGGCGGCACGGAGATGGGCCAGGGGCTTTACACCAAGATCGCTCAGGTGCTGGCCGACAGCTTTCAGGTCGATATCGACCGTGTGAAGATCACCGCGACCACCACGGGCAAGGTGCCGAACACCTCGGCCACCGCAGCTTCCTCCGGCACGGACCTGAACGGCATGGCCGCGGCCGATGCCGCGCGCCAGATCAAGGACCGTCTGATTGCGTTTGCCGCCGAGCGCTGGCAGACGACGCCGGACAAGATTTCCTTCGTGCCGAACCATGTTCTCATCGGCGAGGAGCGCGTGCCCTTCAACGACCTCGTCAAGCTGGCCTATTTCGCCCGCATCCAGCTGTCGGCGGCCGGCTTCTACAAGACGCCGAAGATCCACTGGGACCGCACCACCGGCCGCGGCACGCCCTTCTACTATTTCGCCTATGGCGCTGCGGTTTCGGAGGTCTCGATCGATACGCTGACCGGCGAATACATGGTCGAGCGGGTGGACGTGCTCCACGATGTCGGCCGCTCGCTCAACCCGGCGATCGACATCGGCCAGATCGAAGGCGGCTTCGTGCAGGGCATGGGCTGGCTGACGACGGAAGAGCTCTGGTGGGATGACAAGGGCCGGCTGCGCACCCATGCGCCCTCCACCTACAAGATCCCGCTCGCCTCCGACCGCCCGAAGATCTTCAACGTCAGGCTCGCGGACTGGAGCGTGAACGGCGAGGAGACGATCGGTCGCTCCAAGGCCGTGGGCGAACCGCCGTTCAACCTGCCGATCTCCGTGCTCGAAGCCATCTCCATGGCGGTGGCCAGTGTCGGCGACTACCGCCAGTGCCCGCGCCTCGATGCGCCGGCGACACCGGAGCGCGTGCTGATGGCCGTCGAGCGGATGCGTTCCGCCCCATGAAATACGTCGTCGGCAGCCTGCAGGCGTTTCTGGCCCGCGAGGCACAGATCGTCTGGATCGAGGTGGCGGAAACGCGTGGGTCGACCCCGCGGGAGACCGGCGCCTTCATGCTCGTCTCACCCACAGACAGCCACGGCACCATCGGCGGCGGGCAGATGGAGCACATGGCGACCGATCACGCCCGCAACCTGCTGGCGGGCATGGCGACGGAAACGCATCTCGACATCCCCCTTGGGCCCGAGATCGGCCAGTGCTGCGGCGGCCGGGTCGTGCTCTCCTTCCGCACCCTCGACACGCCCGCGCGTGGCGATCTCGACGCGATGCTGGAAGCGCGCGTGAACGGGTTTCCCGAGGTCTGGCTGTTCGGCGGCGGGCATGTCGGCCGGGCTCTGGCCGATGCGCTGGTGCTGCTGCCGGTGCGCACCATCGCCGTGGAAACGCGCCGCACCGAACTCGACCTGATGTCCTCGGGCGCGAGCCACCGCCTGACGGCGATGCCGGAATCCCTGGTAAGGGACATCGCACCCGGCAGCGCCGTCATCATCCTCACGCATGATCATGCATTGGATTTTCTGATCGCGCGCGAAGCACTTCCCCGCACCGACCTCGCCTATACCGGCATGATCGGCTCCAAGACCAAACGCGCGACCTTCGCCAGCTGGGCGCGCGACGAAGGGCTTGACGACACCAGCCTCTCCCGCCTCGTCCTGCCCATCGGCGGCAAGACCGTAAGCGACAAGCGCCCCGCCGTGATCGCCGCGATGACGGCGGCCGAGGTGCTGGTTGCGCTCGACGCCTATCGCCGCTCCGCCGGCTCGTAGCGCGGATCGCGGCCATCGAGAAAACCGAGGTCGCGCTGGAGATGCGGCGGCATGCTCTCGAGATCCAGCCCGGGATACCGCGCCGGCAGGAACCGCGCGAACACGCGCTGCAGACGCCGCACGGCATGGCCGAGCGCGCTCGTTTTCCTCGTATGAAGCAGGGTGGGACGTGTCGTCTGCAGGCTCATGGCATCACCATTCGGTCAGGGAATGGCTTGCATCATCGGCCCGCGCATGCTCGAAATCCAATCGAACATCCGCCTGCCGCCATCAAGAGACCTGATCCATGAAGATGTCCCGTCAGTTCCCGCTGAACGCCCTGCGCGTCTTCGAGGCCGTCGCGCGCCTGTCGAGCTTCACCCGGGCCGGCCAGGAACTCGGCCTCACCCAGACCGCCGTCAGCTACCAGATCAAACTGCTCGAGGAGAACATCGGCGAACCCCTCTTCCTGCGCCGCCCACGCCAGATCACCCTGACGGAGACCGGCGAACGGCTGCTGCCGAAGGTGAGCCAGGGGTTCGATCTGCTGGGAGAGGCGGTCGTGGCGGCGCGGCGTGCGTCGAGCGAAATCCTTATCCTGCACTCCACGCCCACCTTCGCCCAGCAATGGCTGACACGACGCCTCGGCACCTTTCAGTTCCGCCACCCGCAAATCGCCGTCCGGCTCGTCACCGGTGCCCGCATCGTCGATTTCCAGACGGAAACGGCCGATATCGCCATTCGCTGGGGCACGGGGGATTGGCCGGGCCTGATCAGCCATCATCTGATGCGTCTCGATTTCGCGCCGATCCTCAGTCCCGCTCTTGCAGAAGCGCATGGCGGCATCCGCGAGCCCGCCGATCTTCTGAAACTGCCGCTCATCAGCCCGTCCGACCCGTGGTGGAAGCAGTGGTTCACGGCCGCCGGCGTTGCGGATCCGAATCTCGACGTGCTGACGCCGAACGATTTCGGCGTCCAGACCTTCGACGCAGCCGCGGCCATGGCCGGACAGGGCGTCGCCATCGTCAACCCCGCGCACTACGCTGACGACATCGCCGCCGGTCGCCTCCTCGTGCCTTTCGATCTCCTGTGCAATGACGGCCGGAATTACTGGCTCGCCTACGCCGAGAGCCGCCGCAACGTCCCCAAGATCCGCGCATTTCGCGACTGGATCCTGGAGGAGTTTTACACGGCACCATCGTAACGACCGCGGCAACCCACCTCTGGTGCGACCTTGACGTTTTTTGTATTTTACGTAATTTACGCAAAAAGGAGATATCAATGTCTGAGGCTCTGAAAATACCGGCAACTGTCTTTTCTCGAAGCTTCGCGCGCTATCAGGACGAAGCCATTACCGAGAAGATGATCGAGATCACCAGTCACGGGAGAGTTGTCGGTGGCTATCTATCCGCTGGCGAGCTTGAGCACTACAAAAGACTGAAACGTCGGGAGCGCGAAGTGCTCGTTGTCGGCGACTTGGACGATGAAACGATATCGGATCTGGAAAATGCGCGCTATGGCGTTTCGCCGGCGTGAAATTCCCGGCACCTGCACCGGGTCTGGTGGTTCGATATGCGTTCCTCTGGAAAGAAGATCATGACCAGGGAAGGTACGAAGCGGCCAAGGACAGGCCATGCGCCATCATTCTCGCTGCGAATGTTCGAGAGACGGCTGACATTCAAGTCGTTGTCGTGCCCATCACGCATTCTGCTCCCGCTGCTGACGAAAGATCGACGTCGCTCGAAATGCCGCAAGCCGTCGCTCGGACCCTGGGACTGGATGCCGATCGCCATTGGGTTCGGGTCACGCAGCTCAACCGTTTCATTTGGCCCGGCTACGATCTGCGCCCCAGACCGGATGTGCCCGAACGTGTCGATTACGGCTTCATCCCCCAAGCGTTCTTCGAACGCATCCGATCGGCGATTCTCGCGGAGAACAAGAGGACCAAGATCTCGTTCATTCCACGGGACTCTTGATCCGTATCGATAAGATACCATGCCACATTCAAGCTTGCCCCTTCGATCCCCCGCCATATCGCCCTCGCCACCAAATATCTTGTCGAGCACGCGGATCTTTGAGAAAGCGCCCCTTCCCTCGCCCGGCAAATTCTCGCAATGTGCCAGGCGGGGGGCATGAAAGGGGAATGGAATGTACGAATACGCCATCGTGTGGGAATGGCTGGCCTTCGCCGTGCGCTGGCTGCACGTGATCACCGCGATCGCCTGGATCGGGTCCTCCTTCTATTTCATCGCGCTCGATCTCGGGCTGGTCAAGCGCCCGCATCTTCCCGCCGGAGCCTATGGCGAGGAGTGGCAGGTCCATGGCGGCGGGTTCTACCATATCCAGAAATACCTGGTCGCTCCGGCCATGATGCCGGAGCACCTGACCTGGTTCAAATGGGAAGCCTATACCACCTGGCTCTCCGGCTTTGCCCTCCTCTGTCTGGTCTATTACGGCGGCGCCGATCTATTCCTCGTCGATCGCCATGTGCTCGACATCTCCTCCACCACAGCGATCCTCCTGTCGCTCGCATCGCTCGGAATCGGTTGGCTCTTCTACGACCTGCTCTGCAAATCGCCGCTCGGCAGGAACACCTGGACGCTAATGGGCCTGCTCTATGTGGCGCTGGTCGCCATGGCCTGGGGCTACACGCAGGTCTTCACCGGCCGTGCCGCCTTCCTGCACCTCGGCGCCTTCACGGCGACGATCATGTCGGCCAACGTCTTCTTCATCATCATGCCCAACCAGCGCATCGTGGTGGCGGACCTGATCGCCGGGCGCACGCCCGACCCGAAATACGGCGCAATCGCCAAGCAGCGCTCTCTGCACAACAACTACCTGACACTGCCCGTCATCTTCTTCATGCTGTCGAACCACTATCCGCTGGCCTTCGCCACGGCCTATAGCTGGATCATCGCGGCGCTGGTGTTCCTCATGGGCGTGACGATCCGCCACTGGTTCAACACAACGCACGCTCGCAAGGGCCGCCCGACCTGGACGTGGCTCGTCACCGTCCTTCTCTTCATCGTCATCATGTGGCTCTCGACGGCACCGAAGCTGCCGGGCATGGCGGCCGAGACTGCCGCCGTCTCCCCGGCCTTCGCCCGCTTTGCCGAAAACGCGCATTTCCCCGCGGTGCGCGATACGGTCTCCACCCGCTGCTCCATGTGCCACGCGGCCGAGCCGGTCTATGAAGGCCTCGTGCGGGCACCGAAAGGCGTGATGCTGGAGAATGACGGCGAGATCGCAGCCCACGCCCGCGAGATCTACTTCCAGGCGGGCCGCAGCCACGCCATGCCGCCCGGCAACCTCACCGACATGACGGCCGACGAACGCGCGCTGATCGCCGCCTGGTTCGAAAGCGCCGCGGGAACCGCCACACGATGACATCGATGCTTCTTCGCGGCCGCACGCTCACCTTCCGCCGTCGCCCCCTGTCGATGGACGACGCCGGAGCCTATGCCTATGAGACCGATGGCGCCCTTCTCCTGCGCGACGGCCTGATCGTCGCCAGCGGGCTCTATGATACGGTCCGCGCGCAGGCACCGGCAGATGCCGTCGAGATCGATCACCGGCCGCACCTCATCCTGCCGGGCTTCATCGATACCCATATGCATTTTCCGCAGATGCAGGTTATCGGCTCCTATGCTGCCAATCTGCTGGAATGGCTGAACACCTACACATTCCCCGAAGAATGCCGCTTCGTGGAGACGGCGCATGCCGAGCGCATCGCCGTGCATTTCTTCGACGAGATGATCCGCCATGGCACGACCACGGCGGTCGCCTATTGCTCCGTGCACAAAACCTCGGCCGATGCCTTTTTCGCGGAAGCCATGAGGCGCGACATGCGCATGGTCGCCGGCAAGGTGATGATGGACCGCAACGCGCCGCAGGGCCTGCTCGACACGCCCGAGATGGGCTACGACGAAACGCGCGCGGTGATCGAACAATGGCATGGCAAGGGCCGCAACCACGTCGCCATCACCCCGCGCTTCGCGATCACCTCGACGCCGGAACAGATGTCGGCCGCGCAGGCACTCGCCGCCGAATTCCCAGACCTGCACATCCAGACCCACCTTTCGGAGAACCGCGACGAGATCGACTACACTCTCTCGCTCTACCCCGACGCCGCCGACTATACCGACGTCTATGCACATTATGGCCTGATGGGCCGCAAATCCCTGTTCGGCCACGCCATTCATCTGTCGGAGCGCGAGCGGGACGCCATGAGCGAGACGGGCTCGATCGCCGTCCACTGCCCCACGTCCAACCTCTTCCTCGGCTCCGGCCTGTTTCCGCTGAAGGCATTGGCGCGGCGGGAAAAGCCGGTCCGCATCTCCGTCGCCTCCGATATCGGCGGCGGATCGAGCTATTCCATGCTGCGCACCATGGACGAGGCCTACAAGATCCAGCAATTGCTGGGCGAGCGGCTCAATCCGTTCGACAGCTATTACTACCTGACGCTCGGCAATGCCGAGGCTTTGTCCCTGTCGGAGCGCATCGGCACGCTGGAGCCGGGAAGCGACGCCGACCTCATCGTGCTCGACATGGCGGCAACGCCGGCCATGGCGCTGAAAGCGGAGGTCGTCACCTCCCTCTCCGACGAGCTCTTCCTGCTGCAGACCATGGGCGACGACCGCGCGGTGGTGGAGACCTACGTCGCCGGACGCGCGGCCAAGACCGCATTGGCGTAACTGGTCAATTTTATTGACCAGTTACGCCGCAAGCGCTTAACGCCCCGCATCCGGCATGCTAGGAGAAGCACGAAACCTACTGCGGAGCCTGACCATGCCGTCCCTCGACATCAGCGATCTCAAAGCTCTGGCCAAGCGCCGCGTGCCGAAGATGTTCTTCGATTACGCCGATAGCGGCGCCTGGACGGAGGGCACCTATCGCGCCAACGAGGCGGATTATCACAAGATCAAGCTGCGCCAGCGGGTGCTGGTGGACATGACCAACCGGTCGCTGGCGACCACCATGATCGGCCAGAAGGTCTCGATGCCCGTCGCCCTCTCCCCCACAGGGCTGACCGGCATGCAGCATGCCGATGGCGAAATGCTGGCGGCGCAGGCGGCGGAAGAGTTCGGTGTGCCGTTCACGCTGTCCACCATGAGCATCTGCTCGATAGAGGACGTCGCCTCCGTCACGACCAGGCCGTTCTGGTTCCAGCTCTATGTGATGAAGGACCGCGATTTCGTCCGCAACCTGATCGAGCGCGCCAAGGCCGCGAAATGCTCGGCGCTGGTGCTGACGCTCGATCTGCAGATCCTCGGGCAGCGTCACAAGGACCTGCGCAACGGCCTCTCCGCGCCGCCAAAGTTTACGCCCAAGCACATCTGGCAGATGGCGACGCGGCCCGGCTGGTGCCTGAAGATGATGAAGACCCAGCGGCGCGGCTTCGGCAACATCGTCGGCCATGCCAAGAACGTCTCGGATCTCTCCTCCCTGTCCGCCTGGACCGCCGAGCAGTTCGACCCGAAACTCTCCTGGGACGACGTCGCCTGGATCAAGGACCTCTGGGGCGGCCCGCTGATCCTGAAAGGCATTCTCGATCCCGAGGATGCCCGCATGGCGGCGAGAACCGGCGCGGATGCGATCATCGTCTCCAACCATGGCGGACGCCAGCTGGATGGTGCGGCCTCCTCGATCGCGATGCTACCCCGCATCGTCGATGCGGTCGGCAGCGACATCGAGATCCATATCGACGGCGGCATCCGCTCCGGCCAGGACATCCTGAAGGCTGTCGCGCTTGGCGCGCGCGGCACCTATATTGGCCGCCCGTTCCTCTATGGCCTCGGCGCAGGCGGCAAGCCCGGCGTGCGTCTCGCGCTCGACATTCTGCGCAAGGAGCTCGACATCACCATGGCGCTGTGCGGCAAGCGCGATATCCTCGACGTCGACAGGAGCATCCTCGACATCTGACGCCGGTCGGCCTCAGCTGCCCCGGTAGGTGGAATAGCTGTAGGGCGAGAGCAGCAGCGGTACGTGATAATGCGCCGCCGGGTCGGCGATGCCGAAGCGCAGGGGGATGATATCGAGGAAGGGCGGATCGGAAAGCGCCGTGCCGCTCGCCTTGAGATAATCGCCGGCATGAAAGACGAGCTCATAGGTCCCGCGCACGAGCGCATCGCCTTCCAGAAGCGGCGCATCGACCCGTCCATCGCTATTCGTCGCCACGATCTTCAGAAGCGTGCGCGCCTCTCCCTCGATGTGGAAAAGCGCGACCTGCAGGCCGGCCGCAGGCCGGCCGAGCGCGGCGTCGAGAACATGGGTTGTCAGGCGGCCGGTGGCGATCATGATGACCTCTTTCAGGAGACCCGATCGGCCGGATGCCGACGGGAGGGGTGGAACGCGTCTCGGAATGAACGAGCGGGAAAACTCAAGACAGCGATGACGCTGCGATCGTGAACGGCGTCTCGAAGAAAACCTCCTCCAGATTGGGCTCTCGGCCCTCCCGATCGACCACGAGAAAGTCGCTGACGGCACCGACGGCGATGAGCGGATGGTGCCAGACGTTGCGGCCGTAATGCACGCCCTGACGACCCGAGCAGGCAAACACCCGCGGACGGCCGGGCAGCCCATCCTCGTCGTCCGCGACGACGGCCAGCCACGACCGGTTGTCGAGCGGAACGAAGCTTTGCGACCCCCAGGGGTGCCGCTCCATCATGTCGATCGTATAGGGAAAGAGCCGCGGCTGCCCGCGAAAGATGCTGATGACGACGCGCGCATCCTCGCCGGCGGCGTCCGCTTTGCCGAGCGCATGAAACCGCTCCGTCGTGCCGCCATTGATCAGCCGCATCGTCGCAGGGTCGGCCTCGATGACGCTGCCGAACGGCGCGAAGGCCGCAGCCGTCAGGGGTTCGATCGGAAGGACCAGCCCGCTCATGCCGCCGATCCGGGAAGGAGAGCGTCCAGCCGCAGCCGGGCGATCGTCTCGACCTCGGCGGCGGCCGTTGCAAATTCCTCGTCCGGCGTGTTGTCGAGTCGCGCCTGGAATGCCGCGAGAATGTCGTCCTTCGTCTTGCCGCGCACGGCGATGATGAAGGGAAAGCCGAACTTGTCGGTGTAGATCGCATTGCAGGTGGTGAAGAGCGCGTGCTCCTCCGGCGTCAGGCGATCGAGACCGGCCGAGGCCTGCTCCGCCTTGCTGTCGGCGGTCAGTCCGCCGGCAATCGCCAGACGGCCGGCCAGATCTGGATGCGCCCGCAGAACCTGCAGCCGCTTCTCAGTCGAAGCGGCGCGAAAGGCCTGCACCATCGCCGCATGCACGGTCGCGGCCGTCGGCGGCCCGTCCGGCAGCCATTCGAGCGCCTCTTCGGCGACCCATGGCGAATGCTCGAAGATGCCCCCGAACTGGCCGATAAAGGCCTGTCCCTCGGCGCTGTCCCTGACGATATTCATAGGCCGGCCTCCGGCTTGTGATGCGCATGCCAGTGATGGGCGATGTCGATCCGCTTGGCGATCCACACCTTGTCCTTGGACAGCACGTAATCGACGAACCGGGCCAGCGCCGCAGCACGGCCCGGCCGCCCGACGAGACGGCAATGAAGGCCGATGTTCATCATCTTCGGGCTCCCCTCGGCACCCTCCTCGTAGAGCACGTCGAACGTGTCCTTGAGATAGGTGAAGAACTGGTCGCCGGAATTGAACCCCTGCGGCGTGGCGAACCGCATGTCGTTGGCGTCGAGCGTATAGGGAATGATGAGGTGCGGCGTCTCCGGCGTCCTGCCCGGCACCCAATAGGGCAGTTCGTCGGCATAGCTGTCGGAGGAATAGAGAAAGCCGCCCTCCTCGATGACCAGCTTCAGCGTGTTGTCGGAAGGCTTGCCCTGATAGAGCCCGAGCGGGTGCGAACCGGTGAGTTCGGTATGCAGCCGCACCGCGTCGGCGATGTGGCGCCGCTCCTCCTCCTCGGTGAAGTCCTTGTATTCGAGCCAGCGATAGCCGTGGCTGGCGATCTCCCAACCGGCCTCCTTCATGGCGGCGACGGCATCCGGGTTGCGCGCCATCGCCAGCGTCACGCCATAGACCGTCACCGGCACGTTGCGGCTGGTGAAGAGGCGCCACAGCCGCCAGAAGCCGGCGCGCGAACCGTATTCGTAGATCGATTCCATGTTGAGATTGCGCTGTCCCGGCCAGGGCTGGGCACCGACGATCTCCGACAGCAGCGATTCGGAGGCCTTCTCGCCATCCATGATCGTGCTCTCGCCGCCTTCTTCATAGTTGACGACGAACTGAACAGCGATCCGGGCTTCGCCGGGCCAGTGAACCTCCGGCAGGTGGCGGCCGTAGCCGACGAGATCGCGCGGTGTCGAAAAATCCATGGTCACCCCTCATGTGTCGCCCGAACGGTAGCATCCGAAGCGGGAAAGTCGAGGCATAAAGATCGATATCGACAGCCGAAATCGGCGGCGCCTCCACCGCTCCCGCGCCGGCCGGATGCGGCGTTCCGAGCGACGGATCGCTGGGGCCGGTCGTCAGGCGCTGGTCGTCAGCCGCCGCATGGCCTGCGCCATCTGCACTTCCCGTGCCGGTGTCGCCGCCGAGGCGGTGGGATCGGAGGCCGCCGCGAAGCGCGCCGTCGGCTTGTGCGCCGAGATCTTGCCGAGGGGGTGCTGGGAATGCACGCGCAGCGGCGCCCCTGCCCCCGGCTCGATGAACAGCGCAAGGCTTGCGACCTTCACCGGCTGCGCGAGCAGGGGCTCGAACTGCGTGCGCAGCGGCCCCTCCATCTTCGTGCGCATGGCGGCCGTCATGGGGCCGGTCAGCATCATGTGGAACCGGAATTCCTCCATGACGAACGGGTCTCCCCAGCGGTGCAGGTTCGAGAACTGGGTCGCCGTCAGCTTGTCGGCATCCAGCCGCTCGATATCCCGCTCGCTGAGGGGCGCGCGGAATTCGTCGAAGGCCTGGACGACCCGCGCCGCCAGATGCGTCATCGGCTCGCACGGGACGCGCGGGCTGAGCCCAAAGGCGCTGCCGAGCCAGGAAACCTCGAGATCCGGGATTTCGAACGGGGCGATATCGCCGGCAAATCGCATCATGGCTTTCAGAAGCGCCGATTCCGTCCGCTCCGCAGCGAGAGGAAACGGCGCCTTGATCGACCCGTGAAAGCCGTAGCGTCGCGGAACGGCCGTATAGAAGGCCATGTCCTGCGCGCTGCAGCCTGCGACCGACAGTTGTTCGCAGAGGTCACCGGAATAGACGTTTCGCCCCAGCCATTCGGCTGCGGTAACGGAGAGCGGATCATGGATCGGCGGCGTGAAGCAGATGGCGTAGCGCATGGCAAACCTCGATTTGCCCCCTGCGCTACGTGATTTGCATGACAGCCTGACGAAGACCGCGCCCCTCGGCATCGAAAATTCGGAACCGGACCGCCTTTCACACGTTTTATTGCCATCAAGCCAGAAGAGGAGAAGGAACGTGACCTATCACAACCCCAATCTGCACGGCGACCGCCCAGACCTTCAGGGTGACGGCCAGAAGCTTCAGGATGCGAGCATCGTCGAGACCCAGGACCTCATCGCCAGCGACAAGGTCGAGGGAACGCGGGTCTACGGCGCGGACGGCAAGCGTATCGGGTCGATCGAGCGCCTGATCATCGGCAAACGCAGCGGACAGGTAGCCTACGCGGTGCTCGGTTTCGGTGGCTTTCTCGGCATCGGCGAGGACCACTATCCGATCCCGTGGACGAAGCTCAGCTACGACGAGGAGCTCGGCGGCTATCGCACGGAACTGACGCGCGAACAGGTCGAGAAGGCCCCGAAATACCGCAGCGACGACGAGTACGACTGGAATCGGGAAAACGGCCGTTTGGTCTATGACTATTACGGCGTGCCGCCCTACTGGATGTAAAGCCAGCGGACGATGGACGAAGAGGGGCGCGCCGCGAGGCTGCGCCCCTTTTTCATAGGGCGAGATGGTTTTCGGTTCGGAACGATGGCGGCAACACGATCGCCTCGCCGCCACTGCGGGTGTAATTGAAGATATCTTCCACCACCGCCTGCGCCAGGCGATGGGCAACGCCGAAGCTGATCTTGAAGCCGCCGGTCAGCAGATGCAGGCGCGGATGATCCGGATGCGGGCCGGCCATCGGGTCGCGCCCGATCGCCCGCGGACGCAGGCCCGCCCAGCGCTCGAGAACCGGCGCGCCCGCCAGCGACGGAACCAGCCTCTCGGCCTTGGCGAGCACATCATCGAGCCTGCGGTCGGTCGAAAACGGATCGGCATAGTCCACCTCGCTGGTGCTGCCGATCGCCACGCCGCCCGCATCATGCGCGATGACGTAGACGCCGTCCGAGTAGAGGATCGGCAGGGTGGGGTCGAGATCGACCGCCAGCCGCGCGGCCTGCCCCTTCACGCCCGTGCCACTCGCAGGCCGCGCCGCTGCACCAGCCAAAGCCGCCAGGCCGTCGATCATGGGAAAACTGTCGATGCCCGCCGCCAGGACGACATGACCCGCTTCGACGGTGGTTCCATCGGCGAGAACCACGCGCCCCTGCCGCGGATCGATCTCGCGCGCGGCGCATCCCTTGAGAATGGTCACACCGGGCATTCCGGCGAGTGTGGCAGTCAGCAGATGCAGAAAGCCGCGCGGCGAGACGCGGGCCGCCAGCTGATCGAAAACGGCTCCGTGCGCGATGACATCGGACGAGAAAAGCCCATCCGGTGCGGCGTCCAGAACGCGCCAGGCAAAGCCGCCCTCTCCGCTCCGCCAGTTCACCGCCGCATCCGCCACCTGCCGGAGCGCAATATCGCGCAGATGCGGTTTTGCCAGGGGAATGAGCCGGCCCGTTCGCCGGTATCCGGCGGAAAGCCCGGTTTCGGCCTCCATCCCACGGATCTCGCCCTCCAGCGATACCAGCGCGTCGAACTGGAACTGCTTCTTGTCGTTCCAGCGATCCGGCGTGTGCGGCATCAGCGCACCTAGCAGCCCGCCGCTCGCCCCGGCCCCGATCGCCGCCCGCTCCGCAAGCACGACCTTGACCCCGGCACGCGCCGCGTGAAGCGCTGCCCAGAGGCCCATGATGCCACCGCCGATGACGACCAGATCCGTCTTCATATCCGCCATCGATTGACCTTGCCCCAAGGGCTGATTATCGCTTGTCCATGACCGAAAGCCGCCCGACCATCGCCGTGGAAAACCCGTCCTTAAACCAGCAGACACTCGACTGGCACACCGGCGATATGCCGTATTCCGTTGAATTTGACGATCATTTTTATTGCCGCACCGACGGCCGGCAGGAATGCGGTCACGTCTTTCTGAACGGCAACGGACTGCCGGAGCGCTGGCGCCACGCGCAGGCGTTTGCGATCGGCGAACTCGGCTTCGGCACCGGGCTCAATTTCTGCGAGACATGGCGTCAGTGGAAGATAACAGAGAAACCGGCCGGCGCCCGCCTCGCCTTCACCTCGTTCGAGCGCTTCCCCATGCAGGCGGCAGACATCGGGCGCGCGCTTTCCGCCTGGCCCGAGATCGCACAGGAGCGCGACGCGCTGGTCGCCGCATGGCCGCAGACGCTGTCCGGCCATGTCCGTCTCGACCTGACGGGCGACGTCACGCTCACCATCGTCTGCGGTCCGGCCATCGACGGGGTCGCCAGCCACGCCGGGCACTTCGATGCCTGGTACCTCGACGGCTTTGCCCCCTCGCGCAATCCCGCCATGTGGTCGCCGGAGCTCATGGCCGCGGTGCACGATCACACGCTGCCCGGCGGCACCTTCGCGACCTACGCCGCCGCCGGCTTCGTACGCCGCAATCTGCAAGCCGCGGGCTTCGCCGTGGAGCGCCGCAAGGGCTTTGCCGGCAAGCGGGAAATGCTGTGCGGCGCAAGGGCTGCAGCAGGTCCGCGCGAGCCGCAAAGCTGATCGTCTCTTCGCACTTGCGAAAAAGACAGCTTGACTTTCAGCCGGGAAACAACGACATGAGGGCCAGCGTCACCTTCCGGCCGCCGCGTGAGCGTGCCCAGCGGATTTTGTCAATCCGTCGCGAAGGCCAAGCGCACCCATGAGACCGTGCCACATTCGGCACCCGCAGCGCAGACAGCTTTTTCAACCCACCAAGATCCCATTTCACGCGGGGTTCTTGAAACCAGATGACCCGGAACCGCAAGAAAGCGGTGTTCCGGTCCCTGTCGTTTGGCGCCCCGAAAGGCATACCTTTGACCAATTTTTCTTCCCTTGGCCTCTCCGAGCAGATGGTTGCGAACCTTACTCTTGAAGGTTTCACCGTGCCGACGCCGATCCAGGCCGAAGCCATTCCGCTCGTCATGGCAGGCCATGACCTCATCGGCCTCGCACAGACCGGCACCGGCAAGACCGCCGCATTCGGCCTGCCCATGATCGAGCGCATGCTGGCCGACGGCAAGCGCGCCGACCCGCGCAACGTCCGCGCCCTCATTCTCGCCCCGACCCGCGAACTGGTGAACCAGATCGCCGCCAACCTGAAGGTCTTCGTCAAGAAGAGCCCCCTGCGCATCGGCCTCGTCGTCGGCGGCGCCTCCATCAACAAGCAGACCCAGCAGCTGGAACGCGGCGTCGAAATCCTCGTCGCCACGCCCGGCCGCCTGCTCGACCTTCTCAACCGCAAGGCCGTGACGCTGACGACCGCGCGCTACCTCGTGCTCGACGAAGCCGACCAGATGCTGGACCTCGGCTTCATCCACGACCTGCGCAAGATTTCCAAGCTCGTGCCGAAGAACCGCCAGACCCTGCTGTTCTCCGCCACGATGCCGAAGGCGATCGCCGACCTCGCCGGCGACTACCTGACGGACCCCAAGCGCGTCGAAGTCGCCACGGCCGGCAAGGCTGCCGACAAGATCGAGCAGTTCGTGCATTTCGTCACCGGCAAGGACGGCAAGGTCACGCTGCTGAAGCAGTCGCTGACCGCCAACCCGGACGGCCGCGCCATCGTCTTCTCGCGCACCAAGCATGGCGCCGAAAAGCTGATGAAGCACCTGGAATCGGTCGGCTATTCCGCGGCCTCCATTCACGGCAACAAGAGCCAGGGCCAGCGCGAGCGCGCCCTCAAGGCCTTCCGTGACGGCGAGATCAAGGTTCTGGTCGCCACCGACGTCGCCGCCCGCGGCATCGATATTCCCGGCATCACCCATGTCTACAACTACGACCTGCCGGAAGTCGCCGAAGCCTATGTCCACCGCATCGGCCGGACGGCCCGTGCCGGCCGTGACGGCATCGCCATCGCCTTCTGCGCACCGGACGAAGCCCGCCTGCTGCGCGACATCGAAAAGCTGATGGGCATGACCATCACCGTGGCCAGCGGCGAAGCGCCGGCCAACATCTCCCGCGCACCGGCCGCCCGCAATGCGCGCGGCAATGGCGGCCGCGGCAGCAACAATGAAGGCCGCAACGGCCAGGGCCGCGGCGACAACCGTGGTGGCCAGGGACGTGGCGAGAACCGCGGCGGCGAGAACAACCGCCCGGCCCGCGTGGCACAGGCACCGAGCCCGTTTGCCGGCGACGATCTGCTGGCCGGCGACGACAGCGCACAGCGCCGCGAGCACCGCAAGGGCCAGGGCCCGGCCGCACAGGCGGCTCATCAGGCAGCCCTTGCCAAGCGCAACGGCAACCGCAACGGCCGTCCGGGCGGCGCACCCCGCACCTCCAGCCGCGGCCCGCGCCCGGCAGCCGGCAGCCCGGGCGCACAGGCCGCCCAGCGCCGCGAAGGCTCGCGCCGCGAAGAAGCATAAATCTCGCTCACGGGAGAGATCGGAAAACGGCGGGACGAAAGTTCCGCCGTTTTCGTTTGTACGGCGGCGATCGCATCGAAAGGCAGGTGCTCAGTCGATAAGCAGTTGCGAAGATAATGTGCGAAAAATGGACGACTCCACCCAAAACCCGTCTTGCCATTCTGCACCCGAAAACCATGTCACCCCCTGAGGGGACAGCCAGAACGGGAGAAAATTTCTTTCTGTCTGAAACGAGCATGCTTCTTGCATTGCCGAAGCGCTTGTAATCAAATGGCTTAAAAAGGGGACCAGGCCGTTGGCATTCGATGAAATGATGAATGCGGACAACACTCCGCGACCGCCTTACACGACATACAACGAGTGGTATGCCAACCAGGACAGAGCCCGCCTGATCGCCAAGTCCAAAGAGGCCGAGAACATCTTTCGCAAGACCGGCATCACCTTTGCGGTGTATGGCCACGCCGACAGCGCCGAGAAGCTGATCCCCTTCGATCTCATTCCGCGCATCATCTCCGCGCGGGAATGGCGCCGCCTCGCGCAGGGCATCGAGCAGCGGGTGCTCGCGCTCAACGCCTTTCTGGACGACATCTACCACAAGCAGGAAATCATCAAGGCGGGCCGCATTCCGCGCGAGCTGATCGAGAAGAACGACGCCTTTCTGCCGCAGATGGTCGGCATGCGCCCACCGGGCGGGGTCTACACCCACATCGTCGGCACCGATATCGTGCGGACCGGCGAAGACCAGTTCTACGTTCTCGAAGATAACGCCCGCACCCCGTCGGGCGTCAGCTACATGCTCGAAAACCGCGAAACCATGATGCAGATGTTCCCCGAGCTGTTCTACCAGAACCGCGTTCAGCCGGTGGAGAACTACCCCTATCTGCTGCGTCATTCGCTGGCGGCGGTCGCCCCTCCCGGTTGCGAAGGCAAGCCGCGCGTCGCCGTCCTCACCCCGGGCATCTACAATTCCGCCTATTACGAACACGCCTTCCTCGCGGATATGATGGGCGTCGAGCTGGTCGAGGGCTCGGACCTGCGCGTCATCGACGGCAAGGTGCGGATGCGCACCACCCGCGGCTACGAGGCGATCGACGTGCTCTATCGCCGCGTGGATGACGACTATCTCGATCCCCTGACCTTCAAGCCGGAATCCGCGCTCGGCATTCCCGGCATCATGGATGTCTACCGCGCCGGCAACATCACGATCGCCAACGCCCCCGGCACCGGCATTTGCGACGACAAGGCGATCTACTCCTACATGCCCGAGATCGTGGAGTTCTACACCGGTCGCAAGGCGCTGCTCGAAAACGTGCCCACATGGCGCTGTTCGGAGCCGTCGAGCCTGCAATACGTGCTCGACAACCTCGCCGACCTCGTCGTCAAGGAGGTTCACGGGTCCGGCGGCTACGGCATGCTGGTCGGCCCGACGGCCTCCAAGAAGGAACGTGCGCTGTTTGCCGACAAGCTGAAGGCACGTCCGAGCAATTACATCGCCCAGCCGACCCTCTCCCTCTCGACCGTACCGATCATGGTCAACAAGGGCATCGCGCCGCGCCATGTCGATCTGCGGCCCTACGTGCTGGTGTCCGACAAGGTGCAGATCATTCCCGGCGGCTTGACCCGCGTGGCCCTGAAGGCCGGCTCTCTGGTGGTGAATTCCAGCCAGGGTGGCGGCACGAAGGACACTTGGGTACTGGAGGACTGATCGGCATGCTTGGAAGAACCGCAAACGGCCTTTACTGGATGTTCCGCTATATCGAGCGGGCCGAAAACAGCGCCCGCCTGGTGGACGCCGGACTGCGCATGTCTCTCACCCGCTCCCACCTTGGCGAAGACAACTGGGAAAGCGTGCTGCAGAGCTCCGGTGTCATCGACATCTACGAGCAGCGCTACGAAAGCGCGACCAGCGCCGACGCCGTCGATTTCCTGCTGCGCGAGACGACCAATCCCTCGAGCGTGCTGTCCTGCATCGAGACGGCCCGCAGCAATGCGCGCATGGTGCGCACCGCCCTGACGCGCGAGACATGGGAGGCCGTCAACGAATGTTATCTCGACCTCAAGTCCATGCTCGCGCGCCGGGTGAAGGCCGCCGATCTGCCGGAGGTCATCGACGCGATCAAGCGCAAGACGGGCCTCATCCGCGGTGCGTTTCACGGCACGATGCTGCGCAACGACCTCTTCAACTTCTCGCGCATCGGCACCTTCATCGAGCGCGCCGATAACACTGCCCGCATTCTCGACGTGAAATACTACGTCCTCCTGCCCGCCGTGTCGCAGGTCGGCACAGCGATCGACAACGTGCAGTGGGAATCGATCCTGCGCTCGGTCTCGGCCCATCGCAGCTATGGCTGGGTCTACGAGGCGGAATACAAGGCGGCCAATATCGCCGACTTCCTCATCCTCAATGGCCGCATGCCGCGGTCGCTTGCCTATTGCTACGACAAGATCAACAGCAATCTCGGCTATCTAGAGCGGGAATACGGCGAACGGCACAGCGCGCATGAAACATCCGTAAACACGCTGAAATCGCTGCGGAACTGCTCGATCAAGGACGTGATGGACCAGGGCCTGCACGAATATATCGAGACGTTCATCACCCAGAACAATCGTCTGAGCCAGGAAATCTCCGACGGCTACCGGTTCTATTGACCAAGGACGGACCAGGCGCATGCGACTGAAAATCACCCATACGACCGAATACAGCTATGCGGAGCCGGTCAGCTACTCGCTGCAGCGACTCCGTCTCACGCCCTTCACGGAGCCGGGACAGACCGTTCTGAACTGGGAGACCTCGGTGGAAGGCGCCAAGGTGGAGGTCGGCTACGAGGATCATTTCGCCAACCGCGTGACCCTCGTCAGCGTCATGGGAGACCAGATCCGCATGCGCATCGTCGCCAGCGGCGAGATCGAGACGCAGGACCGCGCCGGCGTGTTCGGCCCCCACCAGTCCTACATCCCGCTCTGGCTCTTCCAGCGTGACACGCCGCTGACCAAGCGGACGAAGCAGATCCGCGATCTGGCCAAGTCCCAGTCCGGCGATGGCGTGCTGGCGCAGATGCACAACCTCATGGGCGCCATCCACCAGGCTGTCGCCTTCGAGCCGGGATCGACGGGGACGGAGACGACGGCGGACGAGGCGCTGACGCGCGGCATCGGTGTCTGTCAGGATCACGCGCATATCTTCATCGCCTGCGCCCGCTCGGTCGGCCTCCCCGCCCGCTACGTCTCCGGCTACCTGATGATGGACGACCGCATCGAGCAGACGGCCACGCATGCCTGGGCCGAAGCCCACCTCCCCGGCCTCGGCTGGGTCGGCTTCGACGCGGCCAACGACGTCTGCCCCGACGAACGCTACGTCCGCATCGCCACCGGCCTGGATTATCGAGATGCCGCCCCCATCTCCGGACTGGTCCACGGCGCCGCGAACGAGACGCTGACGGTGGCGCTGACGGTGGAGCAGCAGGGGCAGAGCCAGAGTCAGAGTTGACGCGGAGAGCGTCGATGACCTCTCGGTCATCGTGTCGCCCCGATGGAGATCATGTGCGGCGAGGATTTAGATTTGAGCCGGAACTGTTCTCAGATGCCCGGCTGCGCTATAGGCAAGAATAGCCTCATCTGCCGTCATGAGCGGGAGTTCATAGCAACGGGCGGTGGCGACGATCATGCGGTCGGCAGGATCTGCATGGAAGCTTCCGGGCAGGCTCACACTCTCGATCGCAATCCGACCGTTCAGTGGCGCGATCTCAATGCCAGGCAATGTAATGACTTTGTCGATCCAGCGGCCAATGTCCATGCCGAGAACAAGGCGTACTTTTTTCACCAGCATCGCGATCTCCCACAGGCTGATCGCAGCAATGAGAACACCTTCCTCTGCCGTCGCAGCATCGAGCAGCGTTCTCGCTTGGTGTTTCAGTTTCGGATCATCTTGTACGGCCCAGACAAGAACATGCGTGTCCAGGACCATCAAGACTGCGCGTTCCAGTCTGCGGGCGAAGCAATCTGACCGTATGGATCGTCAAAGCCGTAATCAGGTGCCTTGAGGGCGCCAATCATGCTGCGATGTCGTTTCGGTCGGGCAAGCGGTGTCACCATCGCCACCGGCTCGCCACCCTTCGTGACGATCACGGGCTCCCCGTCATCCGTCATGCGTTCGATGATCGTCATGCACGTCGCTTCGAATTCCACAGCCCCAACATGTCGAACGCTCATGGCACACCTCCGAAAACACGTAAAAGATATGCCCTCCGCCAAGAGGGCACAAGACCTCACAGCACCCCCACCGCCACCGCCTCCTCGGCCCCGACCACCAGCCGGTTCCGCAACGGCAGTCCGAACCCCGCCGCCTCCATCTCGAACACATCGCCCGCCTGCGTCAGCACGCCATCCCCGAACGACAGCGTCGCCGTGCCGAACATATGCACGTGGACATCCCCGGGCGCGCGGAAGAGACCGTACTTGAAGTGATGATATTCGAGATTGGCAAAGCTGTGGGACATGTTGGCTTCCCCGGAGAGAAAAGGCTTCTCCCAGAGCACCGTGCCGTCGCGCAGGATGCGGGATGTCCCACGGATGTCCTGCGGGGCAAGGCCGATGCGGATCTCCGGGCCGAAGCTCGCCGGGCGGAGCTTGGAATGCGCGAGGAAGAGATAGTTGACCCGCTCGGTGACATGGTCGGAAAACTCGTTGGCGACCGCAAAGCCGAGCCGGAAGGGCTGGCCATTGTCGGCAATGACGTAGATGCCGGCCATCTCTGGCTCCTCGCCGCCGTCCTGCGCGAACGCGGGTGAGACGAGATCGCCGCCGGGTGCCGCGAGCTGCAGTCCATTGCCCTTGTAGAACCATTCCGGCTGCACGCCCGTCTCGCCCGGTTTCGGCTTGCCGCCGTCGAGACCCATTCGAAACATCTTCATGGAATCCGTCATCACGCCCTCATCGGCCGTCGCGGCGGCATGCATCGCATCGCGGGTTGCGGCGGAGCCGAGATGGGTCAGACCCGTGCCCGTCAGGTGAAGATGCGCCGGATCGGGATGGGTGATCGGCGGCAGGAAACGGCCGTCCGCATCGGCGGCCTGAAGGTCGATCACGCCGCCAAGGCCCCGCGCCAGCACGACGTCGGCAAGCACCCGGCCGGCGTTGGCCGCTTCCAGCGCAAGATCATAGACGCTCCGTGCGCCGCGGACGGCGCGGGCCGGTTCGCCCTCCTCCCGGACCGCAACCGTGATCGAGCCGTCCGCGTTGCGGATCTGCGACATCAGCATGCTGTTCTCTCCCTTTTAAAATACGAACGCCGCCATCTGAGCGTGTCAGACGGCGGCGTGATCTCGAACGGCTGGCGTAACCCTTTCGGGCGACGATCAGCCCTTGTTCTTGTTGTAGACGTCGAAGAACACGGCGGCGAGCAGCACCAGGCCCTTGACGAGCTGCTGGTAGTCGATGCCGAGGCCCATGATCGACATGCCATTGTTCATGACGCCCATGATGAACGCGCCGATGACCGCACCGGTGATCTTGCCGACGCCGCCGGAGGCCGAGGCACCGCCGATGAAGCAGGCCGCGATGACGTCGAGCTCGAAGCCGACGCCGGCCTTGGGCGTTGCCGAGTTCAGGCGGGCCGCGATGATCATGCCGGCGAGCGCTGCCAGCACGCCCATGTTGACGAAGGTCAGGAAGGTCAGGCGCTCGGTGTTGATGCCCGAGAGCTTCGCCGCCTTCTCGTTACCGCCCATGGCATAGATGCGGCGGCCGATGGTCGAGCGCGTGGTGATGAAGGTGTAGAGCGCGATGAGCAGCGCCATGACGATCAGCACGTTCGGGAAACCGCGATAGGTCGACAGCTGGAAGCCGAGGAAGATCGCGACGACGCCGATGATGGCCATCTGAATGGCGAAGAACACGAAGGGCTCGTTCTCCGTACCGTGCTTGTCGTTGTTGCTGCGGTCCTTCATGCCGAAATAGACGGCGAGCCCGACGAGGACGATGACGGCGACCAGCGCGAACAGGTTGGTGACGATGGCCGGGTTGGGGTTCGCGAACCAGAGCACGTCGGGCACGAAGCCGGTCGACAGAACCTGGAATTCCTTGGGGAACGGACCGATCGGGCGGTTCTGGAGGATCAGGTAGGTCAGGCCGCGGAACACGAGCATGCCGGCCAGCGTCACGATAAAGGACGGGATCTTCTGATAGGCGACCCAATATCCCTGCGCCGCGCCCACGAGACCGCCGAGCACGAGGCAAAGCGGCACGACGAGCGAATAGTGAATGCCCCATTTCACCATCATCACGGCCGACAGGCCGCCGGTAAAGGCGACGATGGACCCGACCGAGAGGTCGATATGGCCGGCGACGATGATCAGCAGCATGCCCAGCGCCATGATGACGATGAACGAGTTCTGCAGGATCAGGTTGGTGATGTTGACGGGGCGGAACAGGACGCCGCCGGTGACGAACTGGAAGAACAACATGATGACGACGAGCGCGACCAGAAGGCCGTATTCGCGGATGTTGGCTTTCAGATAGGCGCCGACAGACGGCTTGGCGGTTGGTGCGCTGGTTTCAAGGACCATTAGTGCTTCTCCCCGGAGCGCATGATGGCTCGCATGATGGATTCCTGGCTGGCTTCACCCTTGGGAAGTTCCGCGACGATACGACCTTCGTTCATGACGTAGATCCGATCGCAGGTTCCCAGAAGCTCGGGCATCTCGGATGAGATCATGAGAATGCCTTTGCCCTCGGCGGCCAGCTGGTTGATGATGGAATAGATTTCGTATTTCGCACCGACGTCGATGCCGCGTGTCGGCTCGTCGAGGATGAGGATTTCGGGATTGGTGAACAGCCACTTGGACAGCACGACCTTCTGCTGGTTGCCGCCCGAGAGGTTGACCGTTTCCTGGTAGATCGAGTGCGAGCGGATGCGCAGGCGCTTGCGATAGTCGGTTGCGACCTCACGCTCGCGATGCCCATCGATCACGCCGCTGTTTGCGACGGCCGGCAGGTTGGCGAGCGTCGTGTTGTGCATGATGTTGTTGTTCAGCACCAGCCCCAGATGCTTGCGGTCCTCGGTGACGTAGGCAAGCCCCGCCTCGATCGCCTTCTGGATCGTGCTGACATCGACCGGCTTGCCGTGCATCAGCACGTCGCCGGTGATCTTGTGGCCCCAGGAACGGCCGAAGATGCTCATCGCCGTCTCGGTGCGCCCGGCGCCCATCAGCCCGGCAATGCCGACGACTTCGCCGGCGCGAACCGTGAAGTTCACGTCATGCAGGAACTGCCGGTCGCGGTGATGCTGGTGGTAGACGTTCCAGTTCTTCACTTCCAGAAGCGTGCTGCCGATCTTCGGCTCGCGCGGGGGATAGCGGTCGTCCATGTCGCGCCCGACCATGCCCTTGATGATCCGGTCTTCGCCGATATCCTCGTTGTGGCAGTCGAGCGTTTCCACCGTGCCGCCGTCGCGCAGGATGGTGATCTTGTCGGCGACCGTCTTGATCTCGTTCAGCTTGTGCGAAATGATGATCGAGGTCATGCCCTGCTTGCGGAATTCCATCAGCAGGTGAAGCAGAGCAGCCGAATCCGTCTCGTTGAGCGACGCGGTCGGCTCGTCGAGGATCAGCAGGCGCACCTTCTTCGACAGCGCCTTGGCGATTTCCACCAGCTGCTGCTTGCCGACCCCGATATCGGTGATCAGCGTTGCGGGCGACTCCTTCAGGCCGACCTTGGCCAGAAGCTCGCGCGTGCGCGCGAATGTTTCCTTCCAGTCGATGACGCCCTTGGTCGCCACCTCGTTGCCGAGGAAGATGTTTTCCCCGATCGAGAGCAGCGGAACGAGCGCCAGTTCCTGGTGGATGATGATGATGCCGAGATGCTCGCTGTCCGAAATATCCTTGAACTGCCGCACCGAGCCGTCGAAAACGATGTCCCCGTCATAGCTGCCGGCGGGATAGACGCCGCTCAGCACCTTCATCAGGGTCGATTTGCCGGCACCGTTCTCGCCCACGAGCGCGTGGATCTCGCCCTCGCGAACCTTGAGATTGACGTTGTCGAGCGCTTTCACGCCGGGAAACGTCTTGGTGATGCCCCGCATTTCGAGAATGTATTTGTCCATGTCAGGCGTTCCAGTGGCCGTCCGTCGTTTGATGAGGTGGGACCGGCCGGGGGTCAGGCTCCTCATATGCCAAAAGGGTCCGCGACTGGTATCGCGGACCCCATGATAGCGTGATCGCTTAGTTGTCGATCTGCTCGGCTGTGTAGTAGCCGGCGCCGACCAGAACGTCCTTGGCATTGGTCTTGTCGACGGCAACCGGCTTCAGCAGGTAGGCCGGAACGACCTTGACGCCGTTGTCGTAGGTCTTGGTGTCGTTGATCTGGGGCTCCTTGCCGCTGATCACGGCATCGACCATGCCAACGGTAACCTTGGCCAGTTCGCGCGTGTCCTTGAAGATCGTGGAGTACTGTTCGCCAGCCATGATCGACTTGACCGACGGCAGTTCGGCGTCCTGGCCGGTGACGATCGGCATCGGCATGTCGCCGGAGCCGTAGCCAACGCCCTTCAGGGCCGAGATGATGCCGATCGAGAGACCGTCATAGGGGGAGAGAACGCCGTCGACCTTCGCGTCGGTGTAGGTCGAGGACAGCAGGTTTTCCATGCGGGCCTGTGCAACGGCACCGTCCCAACGCAGCGTGCCGACCTGTTCCATGCCCATCTGGCCGGACTTGACGACGATCTTCTTGGCGTCGATCAGCGGCTGGAGAACGGACATCGCGCCATCGTAGAAGAAGAAGGCGTTGTTGTCGTCCGGCGAACCGCCGAAGAGTTCGACGTTCTTCGGCTCGGTCGCGCCGTCCAGCTTCAGGCCGTTGACGAGCGTCGTTGCCTGGAGAACGCCGACCTGGAAGTTGTCGAACGTCGCGTAGTAGTCGACGTTGCCGCTGTCGCGGATCAGGCGGTCGTAGGCGATGACCTTGACGCCGGCGTCATGCGCCTTGGCGAGAATGTCGGAGAGCGTCGTGCCGTCGATGGCGCCGATGACGAGAACCTTGGCACCCTTGGTGACCATGTTTTCGATCTGGGCGAGCTGGTTCGGGATATCGTCGTCGGCAAACTGCAGGTCTGCCGTGTAGCCGGCTTCCTTGAACAGCTTTTCCATGGTCTCGCCGTCCGAGATCCAGCGGGTCGAGGTCTTGGTCGGCATGGAAATGCCAACGGTGCCCTTGTCCTGCGCGAAAGCCGGGAATGCGAAGGACGCGACGCCGATGGCGGCAGCGGCCAGAAGTGATGTAACCAATTTCATAAGGTCTCTCCCTGGAGTGTTGACCGCGCCGGCCTGGAGCCGTCGCGATATGTGCGGCGCTGGACGCACCCGGAACGTCGTTCCAGGGTGGAGGGAAAATGGATGAAGAAATCCCCCCGGCTTTAACCTCCGCAAGCGCCGGCGCACATGCCGGCAAACTGGAATCAAACTCCATAACTGTCAAATACAATATTCGTGTAGGCGCATATTTTTTTTGGTATAATAAACGAAAAGAATGTGATTTTTAATGGACAGGGGAGCTGGGAGGGTGATGGCCTATGGAAGACACGGAAAATCAAGGGCTTGTGCCCTTTGGCGCCTCCGCGCGCAATGTATTCAAGTCGGGTTTGAAGCTTGTCCACCTGCATCTCATCCTCGCGATCGAGGATAGGGGTCAGATCAGCGCCGCTGCGGAGGCTCTGGGCATATCGCAACCGGCAGCGTCACGCATGCTCGGAGAAATCGAATCGATCCTGCGCGCCCCCCTCTGCGAACGCGTGGCGCGCGGCGTGGAACTCACGCCCTATGGAAAGGCGCTCGCCCGGCGCGCGCGTACCATCTTCCTCGAGCTTCGGGAAACAGCCCGGGAGATCGGCGAGTTGAAGACGGGCCGTGGCGGCTCCGTTTCGCTCGGTTCCGTCACCGGCCCTGCCCTGCATCTCGCCGTGCCCGCCATGAATCAGGTGACGACGGCCTATCCCGGCATCGAGATCAGCATCCAGGTGGAAAACAGCAATGTCCTGATCCGCGAGCTGATGGCAGCCCGTCACGACTTCGTCATCGGCCGCATTCCCGACGATATCGACCCCCGCCAGTTCGACCTCGTGGAGATCGGCTCGGAAGACGTCTGTCTGATCGTTCGCGAGGGCCATCCCCTGCTCGAAAAGCAGGTCATCGTCCACGAGGACCTGCCGGGCTATGACTGGGTCTTCCAGCCGGCTGGAACGCTGTTGCGCCGCTCCGTGGAGGACAGTTTCCTCACCAGCGGCGTGCCCCTGCCGACCACGACGATCAACACCTCCTCCATCATCCTGACCCTCTCCATCGTGCGCAACACCAATGCGATTGCGCCCGTGGCCAAGGACGTTGCGGAACTGGTGGCCAGCAACGGAACGTCGATCGGCGAGATCCGCATCCTCCCGATCGATTTCGCCATCACCATCCGCCCCTACAGCCTCATCACGCCCCGCGGTCGCGAACTGCCGCCGAGCGCCAAGCTGCTCTACGACCTGATCCTTCAGGAAAGCAAAGGCTGAGCGGCGTCCGCTCCGCATGGACAGGCTTACGCAACCCTGTCGTGCTTGGTTTGCGACGATGATAAGCCGCTGCGCCACACCAGGGTGCCGCTCCAGCCGGAAGGGACGGGCATGTTCGGCAAATCGCTCTTTCAGTCCGTGCTCGAGCGTCTCGAGGCGGAGGACCCGCGGGAGCCGGCTGAGCCATCCCCACGTGCCGGCATCGCAGGCTTGAACGCCAGCCTCGCCTTCGATACGGAACGCGCCGCCGGCGGCGATGCCGTGCGGCAAGCCTATGCCGATATGGACGAGGCCGGAAGCGCGGCACCCGAACCGCCACGTCAGCGCCCGGCTGCGCTTCTCCGAGCCACAAGGCCCCCGCTTCGGCAACGGCCCGCCCATCTCGACCGGCTGACACCCGCGCAGGTCGCCGAAGACCTTCAGCTCTCGAATACGGACACGCCCACCACACTCGCGGAGAAGCGCCGGGCGTTCGCCAACCACAACCATCCGGATCGCCACGCGCCGGGGGATAGAGAGGCAGCGACGACGCGCATGACGATCGCCAATATGCTGGTGGACGAGGCACTTCGCCGGCTGAAGCGCGGCTTGCCGATCGGCCTGACGCCACAGCGCCCCCGATAGTGCGCTCTTCGAGCTTTGGCCGTCAGACCTTCGGCTCGTCCTTCGACGGCGCGTCGGGATCTGCGAGCGGCTGTGCATCGGCGGCCGTCGCCTCCGGCACGACGTCGGTCGATGTCGTCGTCGGCTTGAAGAACACGATCAGCGTGGCCGAGGTATAGGCGGTGACGGCCAGAAAGATCATGCCCCAGGTCGAGGCGCCGTTCCAGAACTCGACCGCCGTCCAGAGCGCGCAGCTCCCGACGATCAACAGACGCCTCCAGAGAGGACGGTAGAAAGGATGATCCGGGTCGATGAACTTCTGCATGCGTCCTCTTGGATGACCAAACGTCGGCCGAGCGCGCCGTATCACGGGGATCGCGCAGCCCAGCGCAGATGACATGCGCAAAAAACATCGCAAGCGCAAGGGTACCGGCTTGACGGGCAGGAACAAGACGGAATAAAAATTCCAAAAATCAATCCAGATCAATGTTTCGTTCCGGAGGGCGCGACATCGATCAGGACGACGCGACGCCTCGGGAGGAGACGGCGTCGCCGGCACGTCCCCTCCTCGACAGGACGGATCCGCCGTCAGCGGATCGCCAAGCGCTTCCAGCGGAGTGAGCGCATCATTCCGCGTCCAGTGGCTTTCGGGCCGCGCTAGTGAAAGTGGTAACATGACTGTGAGATTTGGTCTTCTCGGCGCCGGCCGTATCGGCAAGGTTCATGCCAAGGCCGTCAGCGGCGATGCCCATGCGCGTCTCGTGGCCGTTGCCGATGCGTTTCCCGCGGCAGCTCAGGCGATTGCCGACAGCTACGGCTGCGAGGTCCGCACCATCGAGGCGATCGAGGCGGCCGACGATATCGACGCCGTCGTCATCTGCACGCCCACCGATACCCATGCCG
>UBPA01000024.1 GCA_900467185.1 Hyphomicrobiales bacterium
GTACTCGCGGTACCAACCCCCTTAGAGCATTCTTTGTGGGATAACCCAACTGCCGAATGGTTGCCTTGAGCCGCTTGCCAAGCCGGATGTAGAGCTCAACGGCTCGAAGTCTGTCTGCGTAGGAATACATGAACTACCTCCTGCTGGTGGTCCAAGTTTTCGTCCGCACCCCCCATGGCTCAATTCTCAAGGGAAATTATGCGCCTAACCGGCACAGTTCTGCGTGGAAACCAACAGTCGTGGAATTCGTCCTCGCCGGTAGCCTACCAATGCGTCCTCGCCGGTAGCCTACCAATGCGTCCATGGTTGTGTGGCGAAGCCCGGCGAGCTTAGTGTCAGCGTCCGTCGAATGCGTTAGGGTAGGCCGCAGGTTGCTACATTTTCCGCCGGCGCTCACGATTGCCCTGCAGCGGCAGGATTCTGGTTAGAAATCAATGCGTTCAGTCCGGTAAACTACGCGTCGGCAGTTCATATCTCATTTAAGGCGAATGGGAGGCCCCGAAAGCGACCTCCCATCGGACGAAGTTTAATTAGACGAGCGTCGTCATTAGCCAACGGCGAAGTCGGTCGACACCGAGACGGTGCGCCATTCGGAGAGGATGGCAGCGTCTTGTGCGTGCTTTTTCTCGATCGCGGCGACCGTGTCGCTACCGAGCGGCAAGCGGACCGGCGGCATCAGCAAAGGCGATGAGCGCCTCTGCCAGCTTTTGCGTACGTAAGGCGATCCATCTTCCCGAGGGGCTTCCATCGTTGAAATCCAGGACGGTCTGGTCGTTGATCGCCGGCGCCCGGTGCCTTCGATATGTTTGGCTTGTTCGGCACGGGGAGCATGCGACGTCGTTCTTCCGACCTTCCGAGATAGGCTGCCCCGGCCTTTAGCGTGGCACCGGTGTCTGTCGGCCGGATTGCTCAATGGATTGGCCGCACTCGTGTGAGGATTCTCACCCACGGCGCATCTATCAGACGGAAAGGACGGGCCATCCCAGTCCTGGACCAGACATTCAGATCAGGAGTTCGCAGTTAAGGCCCTTCTCCGTGTTCTCGCGGCAGAAAGCGGCGATCATCTTGCGCAGGATGGCCTCGAACTGCACGACAAGGCGGGATACCGGGCGGTTTCGGGAGTAAAGCATCGCAAACGTCAGTGGAACGGCGCGCTCATAGGCAATCGGCACGACAAGGCCCTGCGGATCGAAGGGAAGCACAAGCGGATGCGCAAAGGCGATGCCCATTCCGCACTGAACCATGTGCAGCGAGGCAATCGACTGGTTCGTCGAGATCACCTGAAGATCGCATGCCTCACTCTGTAGGCTCTCCCGAAGGACAAAGCCCGGCGTCGTTTGGGCACCGTGTGCGATCACGGTTTCATTCTCAAGGTCGGCGGCGGTGATGACAGTGCGAGACGAGAGAGGGTGGCCTCTGGGGAGGAGGCAGACCATAGACATGCGCATCAGCGGCTGGACGGCGACGCCAGCCTCGTCGAAGGGCAGGAAGGCAAAGCCGATGTCGCAATATTCCTGTCGCACCTGCCGCACGACGTCGGCCGCCGTGTAGACCTCAAGCCGCAGCCTCACCTGCGTGCGCTCAGCCCGGAAGACGTTCAGCGCCGTCGGCAGTATTCGGGCCGTGAAGGAGGGGACGGAGGCAATGGCCAGCGATCCGGAACGAGCATCCTTCATTTCCGCCGCCTTCCCCTTCAAAGAGGTCATCTGCGCGAATAGCCGCTCCACATCCGGCAGTACGGAATTGGCTTCCACGGTCAGGCGCGTGCGGCCGTTCGACCGCACGAACAGACTGAAGCCGAACTGCGCCTCCAGTTCTTTGAGCGTTTGGCTGACCGCAGGCTGCGAGATGCGCAGCAGCCGTGCCGTCTCCGTCACACTTTGCGTGCGGGCGAAGAGCCGAAAGGTCTCCAACTGCCGGAAGCCCAGGTTCATAATCAATTCCTTATGGCGACATAGATGCTTTGTATTAGTTCTAATGGCGAAAGTCTGCAATTCTTGCCGCAAGGCCGATTTGGCAGGATAGGACGAACATTGGAAACGCTCTTCGATATCAGCGGGCTTGAGATAGACATCTCCATGAAAACCAGCGTTCTACACGCGGTTCGGGGTGTATCTTTCTCGATCGGCAAGGCGCAAACGCTGTGCCTCGTGGGCGAATCGGGATCGGGGAAATCGCTGACCGCCCTCTCGATTCTTGGTCTGTTGCCGCAAGGCGCGACGCGCCGTGTCGAGCGCATGACGTTTCGCGGCGAGGATATGGCCGGATTGTCCGAGCGCGGCATGCAGGATCTGCGCGGTCGGTCGATTAGCGTCATCTTCCAGGATCCGATGATGGCCTTTAACCCGACGATGACGATCGGGCGTCAGTTGGAGGAGGTGTATCTCCGCCATATCGCGCGGGACCGGAAGGCCGCAACGGCAAAGGCGCTCGATCTCCTCGAGCGGGTAGGCGTGACACAACCCGCGACCCGCATGAGGCAATATCCCCATCAGCTCTCCGGTGGCCTGCGCCAGCGCGCAATGATCGCCATGGCGCTAATGTGCGAGCCGGATCTGCTGATCGCCGACGAGCCGACGACCGCGCTCGACGTAACCATGCAGGCGCAGGTGCTAACGCTGCTGCGCTCCATCCAGGTCTCGTTCGGGATCTCGATCCTGTTCATCACGCACGATCTCGGCGTTGTCGCTGCCATCGCCGATACGGTCGCCGTGATGAAGGCGGGACAGATCATCGAAGTCGGTGACGTTCGCCAGGTCCTGAGGTCGCCGCGCGAGGCGTACACGAAAGCTCTCATCGACGCAGTCCCGAAAGTAACGCCGCTGCTGGCGCAGAAGGCCGCAGCCCTTGCAGTCGGGGAGTACGTCCATGGCTGAGATGAAACGCGAGATTGCTATGGAAGCGGCTGTCGTCACGCGCGTGTTTCCGGTGAAGGGGCCGGACAAGGTCTTCACCGCCGTGGATGCCGTGAACCTCCGGCTCTACAGCAACGAAACGCTGGCCCTTGTGGGCGAGTCCGGATCCGGCAAGACGACGCTGTCGCGCATCATGCTCGGTCTTCTTCCTCCAACGACAGGCGACGTCCAGATCTTCGGCCGGGATATCTCGACCTATGGCCGGCTCGAGCGGGCACGCATGGTGCAGCCGGTTTTTCAGGATCCCTATGCTTCGCTCAATCCGCGCAAGCGGATTGCCGATGTCATTGCCATGCCGCTCCTGGCTGCCGGACCCGTGCCAAAGGAGGATGTGCGTGACAAGGTTCTCGATCTTCTCCAGAAGGTGGATCTGCCCGCCGCCTTCGCCGAGCGGTTCCCGCACGAGCTTTCTGGCGGCCAGCGCCAGCGCGTGGCGATTGCCAGGGCGCTGATCAACCGCCCGCGCATCCTCGTCTGCGACGAGCCGACCTCCGCTCTCGATGTCTCCGTCCAGGCGCAGATCCTGCAACTTCTTAAGGATCTGAAGGCACAGTTCGGATTGTCCTATCTGATCGTCACGCACAATATCGGCGTCGTGACGGAACTCGCCGACCGGGTCGCCGTCATGTATCGCGGCGGGATTGTGGAGGAGGGACGGGTCGATGACGTTCTGTCCGATCCCCGCGCCGACTATACGAGGCAGCTTCTGTCGGCTGTCCTGCCCGTCGATCCCGATCTTGCCCGGCTGCCGACCGTGCCTCTGATGCCTCTTTCTTCCACGCAGACTTTCTAACGTCAGGAGAATACACCATGGTCAACCCTTTGATGCGAGGTGTGCTTGCGATCGTTGCCGCCGGTCTTGTCTTGCTGCCTGTCACGGCTCTTGCCGGCAAGGACGACGACACGCTCGTTGCGGCCTTTCAGGCAAAGCTTCCAAGTCTCGATCGCTACCACGCGCCCGGCCGCGAGGGATTTTTGTTGGGCCTCCTTGCCTACGACGCACTGGTCTATCGCGATCCGAATACCTTCGAACTGAAGCCGCTGCTGGCAACTGCATGGCGGCAGGTCGATGAGAAGACCTGGGAATTCGATCTGCGCTCCGGCGTGAAGTTTCACAATGGTGATCCGATGACGGCCGAGGACGTGGCCTACAGCCTGTCCTATGCGGCCGATCCTGTGAACAAGGTGTTCAACCGCATGACCGGCGGATGGATCGAGCGCGTTGACGTGGTCGATCCCCTGAAGGTCCGTGTCGTCGGCAAGCAGGTGACGCCGCTGGCGCTCGAATATCTGCTTCAGCTTCCGATCGAGCCAAAAGCATATCGCGAAGCCGTCGGCATTCAGGGCTTTGCTGAAAAGCCGGTCGGCACCGGCCCCTACAAGATCAGCGGTGGCAGCGGCAACGACGTGATCTTCACCCGCAACGACGATTACTTCGAGGGTGGCGGCAAGTCCAAACCCGCGATCAAGACGCTGGTCTACCGGGCCATTCCCGACGTCAACACCCAGGTCGCCGAGCTCATTGGCGGCGGTATCGACTGGGCCTACTATATTCCGGTCGATCAGGCAGGGAAGCTGAAGATGATGCCTATGGTGGATGTCATCAATGCCGAAACCTTCCGGATCGGCTTCCTGACGCTGGACGCAGCCGGCCTTTCGAGCCCGGACAGCCCCTTGAAGGACCTGCGGGTGCGCCAGGCCATCGCACATGCGATCGACAGGGACGCGCTGGCCAAGACCCTCGTCGGCGGCGCGTCGAAGCCAATTGCTTCGGCATGCACGCCCTCCCAGTTCGGCTGTATCGCGGATGTGACGCAATACGGATATGACGTCGAGAAGGCCAAGGCGCTGATGGCGCAGGCAGGCTTTGCCGACGGTTTCGATATCGATATCTACGGCTATCGCAGTCGTCCGGTCGCCGAAGCCATCATCGGCTATCTGAATGCGATAGGGATCCGTGCGAATTTGCACTGGATGCAGTACTCCGCCGTCATCCAGCAGCGCCGCGATCACAAGACCCCGATCGTCATCGACGACTTCGGTTCGGCTGGTATCAACGACGTCGGTGCCATCCTGCCGTTCTTCTTCGCGGAATCACCGGACGACCAGTCGCGCGATCCGGCGGTGACGGCTGCGATCAGGGAGGCAGGGTCCACCGCGGATCCTGAACAGCGCAAGGCGCTCTATGCGAAGGCTCTCAAGCGCATCGCCGACGAGGCGTACTGGACGCCGATGTTCAGCATGCCGGTCAACTACGTGATGTCGAAGGATGTGACGGTTCCCGTGCCGGCCGACGAGAACGTCGAGTTCTGGCGCGCCACCTGGAAATAGGTGCCATTCCTACGCCGGTCACGGGGCGGAGGACGTTCCGGCCGGCCGAACGACGATAAGCGAGTGAACCACAATGGCTTCTTATATTGCGCGCAGGCTGGGCCTTGCCGTTCTTGTGATGCTGACGATTTCGTTTCTCAGTTTCCTGATGCTGAAAATGTCCGGCGATCTTGCCATTTCGATGGCTGGGGAAGGCAGCGGGGCAGACTATGTCGAGTTTCTCCGCAAGACCTATGGCTGGGACAAGCCGCTGATCACGCAATACTGGGACTGGCTGGTGAAGGCGCTTCAGGGCGATATCGGCACATCTTTCTACTACGGCAGCCCGGTGATGACACTGATCGTCGAGCGCATGCCGGCGACCCTGGCTCTCGGCGCCATGGCGATTGTCATGGCGCTCTGCACCGCCATTCCGCTGGGCATGGCGGCAGGCCGCTATCCTGGCCGGCTGATAGACAAAGTGGCCTTGCTGGTTGCACTTCTCGGCGTCTCCACACCGATCTTCTGGCTGAGCTTCCTGCTGATCCTCGTGCTCGGCCTGCAATTCGCCGTCCTGCCGATTTCCGGTGGCGGGTCGTTCCGGCACCTGATCATGCCGGCCATGGCGCTCGCCTTCTACTCCATGCCGGCGATCATCCGCATCTCGCGCGCAGGCATGATCGAGGTGATGCGCTCCGACTATATCCGCACCGCGCGCGCCAAGGGATTGCGGCCGCACCGGATCTATCTCGGCCACGCGCTCCGCAACACGCTCGTACCGGTGGTGGCGGTCGCCTCCGTCCAGTTCGGCTTCTTGCTCGGCGGTTCGGTGGTGGTGGAGAATATCTTCGCCATCCATGGCATCGGCTACCTCACCTGGGAAGCGATCAACCAGAACGACTATCCCGTCGTCCAGGCAGCCCTTCTTGCCGTGTCGGCCGCCTATGTGGTGCTGACCCTTCTTGCCGATATCGTCAATATGATGATCGACCCCCGTATCAGACTGGATTGAGCCATGACCATGCCCATTATCGAGGACACAGCGACGGCCCGTCTCTGGAAGCGTCCAAGGCTGCCCGTCGGACGCTTCGGACTGATCGTCGGCGCCGCGATCATCGCCGCCATTCTTTTTGCGGCTTTGCTTGCCCCCTGGATCGCGCCGCACTCGCCCTATGACCAGTCCCTGACGAACCGATTGATCAAGCCGGTCTTCATGGATGGCGGCAGTTGGAACCACGTTCTCGGCACCGACCATCTCGGCCGCGATTATCTGAGCCGCCTCATGTTCGGCGCGCGGCTGTCGCTGATGATCGGCTTCGGAACGATCCTTATGTCCGCGCTCGTCGGCATCGGTCTTGGCCTTGCCGCTGGATATTTCGGCGGGCGGGTCGATCTCGTGGTGATGTTCCTGCTGACGGTTCGCCTCAGCCTGCCGATCATGCTGGTGGCGATCTCGTTGGTCGGGCTTCTTGGAAACTCGCTCTTCCTCATGATGGTGATCCTTGCCTGCTTCCTGTGGGATCAGTTCCTCGTTGTCACGCGCTCCCTGACCATGCGTTTTCGCGATGCCGAATTCGTTCAGGCGGCGCGGGCGGCGGGCCTGTCGGATCGCAAGATCATGATCTCGGAAATCCTGCCAAATCTCGTCAGCCCGCTCGTCGTCGTCGCGACGCTGGAAATGGCCCATGCCATACTTCTCGAGGCTGCCCTTTCTTTCCTCGGTCTCGGCATACGCCCGCCGGACAGTTCTTGGGGGCTGATGATTGCGGAGGCCAAGGACTTCGTGTTCTTCGAGCCGTGGCTCGTCAACGTTCCCGGCTTGGCGATCTTCATCCTCGTCGCCGGCATCACGTTCCTCGGCGAGGGCCTGCGGTCACTCTACGCACCCGACGGCTCCCGCTGAAGTACGGTTCCGCCAGAACAAGCATGCAAAGCAAAACGCATGGCTGCGCGAGGAAACGCGAATACATTCTACATCCCGTATTTTCAAATCCGGAAGAAAGATATGAACAACGCCCCGATCGGTCCGCTCGACCGCCGGCTGCTCCGGCGCGTGGCTGAAACTCTCCTTTTTGGTGTCTTGGGTGGAGGCGCCCTGCAGGCAACCGGCTTTCCGGCTGGCTGGCTCTGCGGTTCCATGGCCGGAGTCATGGCTGCAGCGCTCATGGGCCGCTTGCTGATCGTCCCCGACGGTCTTCGCGGTGGTGCCTTTATTCTGCTCGGTGCTTCCATGGGCACTGCCCTGACGCCGGAAACTGTCGAGAAGATGGAGACTTGGCACGTCAGTATCGCCATGCTCATGCTTTCGGTCGCCGCGACCATGATGGTCGGCACGCAGTATCTGATCCGGCGCCATGGCTGGGATGTCGCCTCCGCTCGGCTGAGCTCGGTTCCGGGCGCCCTGTCGGCCGTGCTGGCGATTGCCAGCGACGTCAAGGGCGATACGGCGAGGATAACCATCAGCCAGACCCTCCGGCAGATCGTTCTCGTCTGCCTCGTGCCGGTTCTTCTTTATTTCGGCCCCGAGGCTGTATTGGTCGCAAGGCCGCCGGATGCAGATCTCGTCGATCTGGTCTTGATGCTGGCGGCAGGCAGTACGGGCGGGCTCGTCTGCGCGCGGCTCGGGGTGCCGGGCGGGCTGCTCGTCGGTGCGCTTCTCGGCAGTGGAGGGCTGCATGCAGCAGGCGGTGTCGCCGGCGTCGTGCCACAGCCGCTGCTCGTCTTTTCCTATGTCGTCGTCGGTAGCGCCATCGGTTCACGGCTGCGCGGGACACGCATCTCGGTCATTGTCGCAACCTTGCGCCCGGCGCTTGGCAGCATTGCCACCGCCATCGGGATCGCCGCGCTCTTTGCCGGCGCGACCTCCGTCCTGACGGAACTGCCCTTCAACGAGGTCTGGTTAGCGTTTGCGCCCGGCGGCGTCGAGGCGATGACGATCCTCGCCTTCATACTCAACCTCGACCCGAGTTTCGTCAGCGCCCATCACGTCATCCGGCTAATTGCCCTGATGCTGCTCAGTCCGCTCTGGACGATGGGCCTGCCGCGCATCGGCAGGCCTGACAACGGTTGACTGTTCGCGTCGGACGTCAGACCTGCGGCCAGCGGTGAGCCCACGGGTATGCATCCTCGTATTGGCGGGCAATCGTCAGCAGATCCCAGTCGGCGCCGAAGGGGGCGATGAGCTGGAAGCCGATTGGCAGGCCGTCTTCGCCCGGGTCGCCCGGGATGCTGATCGCGGGCAGTCCCGCGGCGTTTACGAAGCCGGTAAAGGCGCGATGATAGGGCGGACCGAAGTCCTCGGCCTTCCAGGGCATGGCGCCTGCCGACGGCGTCATCACCAGATCGTAGGTCTCGAAATTGCGGGCCAGTTCGGCATAGAGCGCGCGGAACGCCATCAGCGCATCGACATAGTCGATTGCGCTCAATGATTGTCCCTTTTCAATCATGGGCGGATAGGCGGGGCCGATTTTGCCCGCCCAGTCCTTGTCCTTCAGAAGCCAGGCAAGGCCGGCAGCACCGACCACCGGCCAATGTTTTTCAAAGACGGCAACGTCGAAGGGTGCCGAGCCGGTATCCACCGTAAAGCCGAGGGCTTCGAGATTGCGGGCCACCTTGGCGCAGGAGATCCTGACAGGCTCTTCTACCGGCATGTCGGCAAGCTGCGGAACGTAGAGGATCTTTAGCGCGGTCTTTGCTGGCCCCATGCCGCCCTTTTCGAAACCATAGGACAGGCGGTCATGCGGATGCGGTCCCTCGATGGCGGAGAACGCCATGGCTAGATCATCGACGGTGCGGGCGAGCGGGCCGATGATCTCGAAATCGTGCAGGATCGGCGGCAGGCCGTCGATGCGACCGACGCGGCCGGTGGAGGGCTTGAGCCCGACAAGTCCGTTATGCGCGGCCGGCCGGCGGATCGAACCGCCGCCATCGGTGCCGAAGGCGATCGGCCCGATGCCTGACGCCGTCGCCGCAGCCGCGCCCCCGCTCGACGCGCCGCTGGTCAGCGCGGGGTTCCAGGGATTGCGCGTGGTGCCGAAGGCAAGAGTGTGGACATTGCCGCGGCCGAGCGTAAATTCGGAAACGTTGGTTTTGCCGAGAATGACGGCGCCCTGCTGGCGCAACCGCGTGACCGGCAATTCGTCCCCGTCAGCGATGTCGTCGATATAGAGATGGCTGCCCCAGGCGCAGCGCACGCCCTTGACGGGAATATTGTCCTTGATCGTGATCGGAATGCCGTCGAAAGCGCCCAGCGGCGTTCCGGCTTCAAAGCGGGAATTGCTGTCGGCCGCCGCCTGCCGCGCACCGTCGGCATCGAGCGTCGCGAAGAGATTAAGAATTGGATCGACCGTCTCGTTCCGCGTGAGAACGGCCTCCAGAACATCGCTGGGGCGCAGCGTTCCTGCCCGGTAGGCCTTGCCGAGCTGTGTTGCCGAAAGTTGCCAGAGAGGGGTATCCATCGTGCTTATCCTTGCGATTTCAATTTGGGTATCCGCTCGCAAGCTGTCCGAGGGCAGCAGGATTGTCCAATAGGAAACCCGGATATCGGCATAGGCAAATGCCAATGCCGCTTCAGACGGCCTTCGACTGGATACCCAGAGCCTCAAGCTCGCGGCTGAAGGTGCGCATCTGTTCGCGGACCTCGGACAGGAAGGTTTTGGCCAGGCTGGATAGACCAGGCTTGCGCAGGTAGATCGCAACCAGGTTGCGCCGGATTTCCGGCCGGAAGGCGGCGACCGCTATATCCTGCCGGTTGGGCGGAGTTAGCACTAACGGCAGAGTAATGGCGACGCCCAGCCCCTGCTTGACGAGATCTGCCGAGACGACGGCATGATTGGTGGTGAGGAAACGGCCGTCATCGTCCGTCCGGTCGAAGGCAAGGCGAACATCGAATTCCTGGCGCACCTGCTGCCCGAAGAGAATGAGGAAATCGTCTTTGAGATCGTCGGGTGTTACCACCCGCGTTCCTGCAAGGCGATGCTTGGCTGGCAGCAGGCACACCATTTCCGTCGTCAGCATCGGACGAACCACCAGATCGGGCTGCTCTACCGGGAGGAAGGTGAACCCGATATCGGCAGACCGGTCGCAGACCTGCTTGATCACCTCGCGGCTCGAATAAGCTTCCAGCTTGATGCGTGTGTGGGGCGATACTGTGCGCACCTTGCTGATGGCCTGCGGGAGGATCCAGCCGGTCAATGGATGGACGGTGGCGATCGACAACGTCGAATCATGCTCGCCCCGGAGCTTTGCCGCCCGCTCGCGCAGGATCCGCATATGATCGAGCACGTCCTCCATGTCGTTCAGCAGCAGTTCGGCATTGGCCGACAGCTTCATTGGACCGTTACCGCGAATGATCAGCTCCAGTCCGAGTTGGTTTTCCAGGTCCTTGAGCGCCTGGCTCACCGAGGGCTGCGTGATGCGGAGCAGCCGCGCTGTCTCCGTCACGCTCATCACGCGGGAAAACAGCCGGAAAACCTCGAGATGACGCAGATTGGGGTTCATGGACACTCCGGTTTATCGGCAGGGAGCAGACGCCGCCCAGCTGCGCGCGCTCCCTCACCTGGAGGAGATCATAGGTATTTTCCTATGGAAATATAGAAGGAAAGTATTGGACCCGTCCCTCTCGCCCGGCTTCTATCGCAACCAATGGAGGCGCCCGCCAGGCGCCCGCGCCGAAAAGAACCACAGGGAACCGACGCCATGACGCTTTACATGACGGGCCTCCATGCCCTTTGCATCACCGCAGCTCTGGGTACGGGGCCGGCATTTGCGCAGGACGCGGCCTACAAGACCAAGCTCGTCTCGCCAGGCACGATCACCATTGCCACGACGGGCAACGCGCCGCCCATGACGACGATGGCGGCGGATGGAAGCCTGAGCGGTTTCGACGTCGAGCTTTGCGGCGCCGTTGCCAAGGGCCTCGGCCTCAAGGCGGAATTCGTCCGCGTCGATTTCGCGGCGACCATCCCCGGCCTCAAGAGCGGCCGCTTCGACATGATCTGCTCGGCCACCGCCCGCACGCCGCAGCGCCTCGCTTCCACCGACCTGTTCATGACAGACGCGACCATTCCGAACTTTTCGACCGTCCTCGTAAAGGCGGAAGATACCACGATCGCCAGTGTGAGCGACGTGAAGGGCAAGACTGTCGGCGCGGTGCGCGGCGGGCAGGAAACCAGGCTGCTGGCGGATCTTTTCGGTGCCGAGGTGACGGTCAAGGCCTATCCCGGTATTGCCGAAGAAATCCTCGATCTGAAGAACGGGCGGATCGACGCGGTGGCCATGAACTACGTGACCGCCACGCATCACGTGCATCTCGATCCCAGCCTCAAGGTTCTCACGCCAGGCTTTGCCAAGGACGGCGTCTCTCCATACGACCATGCGCTGATCGTCTCGCGCAACGAGCCCGAGCTTCTGGAGGCGGTGAATGCGCAGCTCGCCGCATTGAGAAGCGACGGCACCGTCGCTGCCCTCAGCAAGACATGGATCGGTAAAGACTGAGGCCGAGGATCGGGCAAGGGGCTGCCGGCATGGACATAACATTTCTCATCGAGCATTTGCCGACGCTTCTGCGGGCAACGCGCGTCACCGTCGAACTGACAGTGGCGACGCTGGTTCTCTCCACGCTTCTTGCTCTCCCGCTTGCGGTCATCGGCATCGAGAAAACAAGCGGCGTCTCCCGCTGGCTGAACGTTTACGCCCTCCTGATGCGCTCCGTACCGGCGCTCGTCGTCCTGTTCTTCCTCTATTTCGGGCTGGCGGAAGTCGGGCTCGTGCTTCCGGCCTTCGCAACGGCGCTTCTGGGTCTCACCATGTCGGCAACGGCCTATAACCTCGCGATCTTCCGGTCAGGCCTGATGTCCGTTCCTCGCGGTCAGATCGAGGCCGCCCGGGCCCTTGGTATTCCTGACTGGCGGATCTGGACCTTCATCGTCTATCCCCAGGCAATGCCGGTTCTGCTGCCCATCTATCTGTCGAATGCGACGCTGGTCCTCAAGGGTACGTCCGTCGCCTCGATCATCACGATCCCCGAACTAACCGCGACGGCCAACGAGATCGTGTCGCTGACCTACCGCCCTTTCGAGATCCTTCTCGGCTCAGCCGCCATCTATGTGGCTCTCGGCGGTCTTCTGTCGCTGGCGTCCAGATATGCGGAGCGGACATGGAGAACACGATGACGCCCACTGCTTCGGTCAAGCGGCCGCGGATCGGTTTCGTCAGCCTTGGACAGGGGCCGCGCCCTGATCTCGACGCCGTGCACCGACGCATACTGGCAGCGCTCAGTCTCGACGTCGATATCGTCTGGCGCCATGCACTCGATCATCATGCCGAGGCCGTTGTGGCTCCTAGGCGGGCGGTCGATGGCATGCCCGCAATTTCCTCAAATATTCGCCAGCCGGGTACGACAGGTCCGCTGGGGGAAGGCTGGACGACGCGCTGGTTCGACCGTGACAGCTTCACTGCGCCGGTCCAGGCCTGCATAGACGATCTCGAGGCAACGGAAAACGTTGCACTGACCGTGGTCTGCGCGGCCGAGGAATTTCCCGATGGCGCCTTTCGCGCCCGTCGCCCCGTCGTCCTGCCGGCGCAGGCTCTCGCAGCCCATGCGCAGTGTGTGGCGCTTGCCAAGCCGGATGCCGTCATCGGTCTCCTGGTCTATGGCGACCGGCAGCGCCAGCAGCAGATCGACGGCTGGGCGGCAAAGCCATGGGCGCGACATCTTTCCTTCGTCTTCAGCGGAGCCGGCCGCGACCCGGCGAGGGCCGTTGCGGACCTCGCGCCGCATTCGCCGGATCTCGTCCTCGTCTGGGCCTATGGTGCGGCTTTGGGCAGTGCGGAGACGTTGTGCTCGGCACTCGGCGTGCCGGTTATTCTTGCCGCCACCGCATCCCTGTCGATGGCCGCGCATCTGATCGTCGCCCCGGCCTCGCAGGAGGTGCTCGAATGATCGATATCGGCTCTCTGTACGCTCCGCTCCTCATCATTCTGGGGGCCGTGGGCCAGGCGCTTCTGCTCCTTTTCGTCTCCGGCGTGATTGCCGCCCTGATCGGCGGGCTCCTGACGCTTGCCGACATCGCCGGCGGCCGCCTCGTCCTCATCCCTATCGGGATCTACAGCTGGCTTGCACAGACGACACCGCCGTTGATCCTGCTGTTTCTAGCCTTCTATGGCCCATCGGCGCTCGGCTGGTTCATCCGCCCGATGACCGCCGCCATCATCGCCTTCGCCTTCTTTGCCGCCGCCTACTACTACGAGATCTTTCGCGCCGCCTTCAATGGCGTGCCGCGCGACCAGTTCGAGGCGGCGCTGGCCCTTGGCATTCCGCCGCACCGTTTCGCGCTTCGGGTGGTTATTCCGCAGATGGCCCGGATCGCCGCCGGCCCGTTCATCGGCCGCACGACGGTGCTTTTCAAGGAAACCTCGCTCGCCTCCGCCATTTCGGTCGGCGAGATCATGAACGCCAGCAGTGGCTTCATCTATTCGGGCGCCAATCCGCTGACGATGATCGCTCTCGCCGGGATGATTTACGCCACGATCAATTATTCCATGCTCGCGCTCGAAAGCCGCCTTTCGGCAAGGCGTGGTGCGGCATGGTAACGCGCGCGAAACCCCGCCAGCCGGTGGCGGCCTTGTCGCCCCGCCTGATGGTGGAGATGCGCGGCGTCAGTCTGATCATCAATGGCAAGGCCATTCTCAACGCTGTCGATCTCGACGTGTGGGCCGGCCAGACGGTCGCCATCATCGGGCCGAGCGGCTCCGGCAAGACGACGCTCCTGCGCACCATCAATCATCTGGCGCGCCCGAGCGCCGGTGAGATCCGGCTGGACGGGGAGCGCATCGACCCGCAGGCCGCACGGCTGCGGGCGCAGCGCGCCGGGATCGGCATGGTTTTCCAGAATTTCAACCTGTTTCGCAACATGACGGCCCTCGAGAATGTCATGTTCGCCCCGGTCGCCACCGGCCGCGCCCGTGTCGCGGAGGCAGAGACGCGCGCGCGCAAACTGATCGCTCGCGTCGGCCTTTCGGACAAATGCGGATCATATCCCTCGGAGTTGTCGGGTGGCCAGCAGCAACGGATTGCGATTGCCCGCGCGCTGGCGATGGAGCCCAAGGTGATGCTGTTCGATGAGGCGACGTCCGCCCTGGATCCGGAGTTCGCCCGCGAGGTGCTGGACGTCATGTCCGACCTGTCCGCAAGCGGCATGACCATCGTCGCTGTAACACACGAAATGGGTTTTGCCCGCAAGGTCGCCGACCGTATCGTGTTCATGGAGGCCGGATCGATCCTTGCCGACGGCACACCGGACGATCTCTTCTCCGAGGCAGCGCCCCTGCGTGTAAAACGCTTTCTGACTTCATGAAGGTATCTGCATGACCATCGATCATCTTGTTCGCGGGACGCTCGTCCTGCCCGAAGGACCGCTGGAAGGCGGCTGGCTCGCAATGGCGGACGCCCGCATCGTGGCGATCGGCACGGGAGACGCGCCGGCGGCTGCAAGCGTGTTCGACGCGAGGGAGGGGCTTGTCCTTCCCGGTGTCATCGACGGGCAGACCCATGCCGGAAGCTATGGCGGTCTTTCGGGCCTGCGCTCCACCACGCGCTCGGCGGTCGCGGGCGGCGTGACGACCATTGTCGACATGCCCTACGACAATCCGGCTCCCGTCCATACGAAGGAACGGCTTGATGAGAAGATCGCCGCCATCCGTGCGCATGCACACGGCAATGTCGCGCTCTATGGAACCCTCATGCCAGGCCAGTCGGCGGGCGACCTGCAAGCGCTGATCGATGGGGGCGTGGTCGCATTCAAGATCTCGACCTTCGAGAGCAGCCCGACACGGTTTCCGCGCATTGCTGCCAGCCAGATGCTCGACATGTTCGAAGCGCTGGCTTCCAGCAACATTCCGCTCGGGGTACACAACGAGGATCAGGATATCGTCGCCGCTCGCATTCGCGCCGTGAAGACGGCAGGGCGGGAGGGCATTGCCGCGCATTCCGACAGCCGGCCACTTGCGGCCGAGCTTGCCGCGACCGCGCATTTCCTGGAACTAGGCGCTGCCGCCGGTGCTCATGCGCATATCGTCCACCTGAGCGCGGCGAGAGGCTTTGGCCTTGTTGAATCCTATGCGCGCGAGGGCTTTCGCGCGACCGGAGAGTTGTGCGTCCATTATCTCTGGTTCGATCCCGTTGCCGATGGTGACGAGCTTGGCGCGCGGATGAAGGTCAATCCGCCGATCCGCCCGCATATGATCGAGGCGCTTTGGCAGGAGGTCGCGGCCGGGCGCGTCGCCTTCATCAGTTCGGACCATTCGAGCTGGCCGATCGACAACAAAAATACCCCGTCGATCTTTGATGCCGGCGCCGGTGTCCCCGGTCTCGAAACGCTTCTGCCGGCCTTCTTCACCGGCGCTGCGCGCCGCGGACTGGACGCCCCCTCCCTGACCGTTGCGCAGCTCTGCGAGCGGCCCGCCCGCTTCTTCGGCCTCTGGCCGGAAAAGGGATCGCTCCGCGTCGGCGCGGATGCGGATATCGTCATTCTGTCCCGTCGGCCGCAGGTCTGGAATTCGGCCAATGCCCATGACGATCTGCACTGGAGCCCGTTCGATGGTCGGACATTCGATGTTCGCGTAGCGCGCACCTATGTCGGGGGAGCGCTTGCCTTTGACGGGACCGATATCACCAATCAGCCCGGCGACGGGCGCTATGTCGGGCGGGGTACGTCCGCCTGGTTTGCATGAAGACAACGGAGAAAAGCACATGTCCCTTATCTCACCGAAAACAAGCGGCGTGTTCGTCATCGCCGTAACGCCCTTCGACGAGGCGGGCGGCATTGATCGCAACAGCATTGCCACCATGGTGGATTTCTACTTCGACAAGGGCGCTGACGGCCTGACGATCCTCGGCATGATGGGCGAGGCGCCTAAGCTGACCCAAGCCGAATCGATCCTCGTCACGCGCGATACGCTGGCCCGAGCCGACGGCCGGCCGGTCGTCGTTGGCGTTTCGGCACCGGGCCTTGCCGCCGTCAGCGAGCTGACGAAGGCCGTTATGGATCTTGGCGCCGCCGGCGTCATGGTCGCGCCGCCCCACAACCTGAGAACCGACGACCAGATCATCGGCTATTACCGCAGTGTGGTGGATGCGGTCGGTGCCGATGTCCCGCTGGTCCTACAGGACTTCCCTTTGGCGACCGGCGTCTCGATTGCGCCCCGGACCCTGGGAGCGATCTTCGAGGCGCTGCCAAGTATCGTCATGCTAAAGCACGAGGACTGGCCGGGCCTCTCGAAGATCACCGAACTTCGGGAGGCGGAAAGCAGGGGCCGGCGACGGACGTCGATCCTGTGCGGAAATGGCGGCATGTTCCTGACCGAGGAAATGCGCCGGGGAGCCGATGGCGCCATGACCGGCTTTGCCTATCCCGAAATGATGGTTGGCGTCTGCGCCTTGAACGCGCAGGGCCGGTTCGAGGCTGCGCAGGATCTCTTCGACGCTTACCTGCCACTGGCGCGCTACGAGCAGCAACCGGGGCTTGGCCTTGCCGTTCGCAAATATATTCTGGCGCGCCGTGGCGCCATCGCAAGTGCCGACCAGCGCCGGCCCGGCGCCGTACTCGATGCGCGCGCCATCGCAGATGTCGAAACGCTGATCGCGCGTCAGACGCGCAAACTGGAGATGTAAATTATGGACTTCGGGATTTCGGGGAAGCGTGCGCTCGTGCTAGGTGCAAGTCGTGGGTTGGGAGCGGCGATTGCCGCCGGATTGGCAGCGGAAGGCGTGACCGTACTCGCCGCTGCCCGCAGCATCGACGCAATGGCGCAGGGCGATCGTATCGGGCCTTTGAAAGTAGATCTGGCCGACGTGGCCTCCGTTGCGGCCCTCATCGAGACCGTCAAGGCTGAGGGCGGCGTCGATATTCTCGTCAACAACGGCGGAGGTCCGGTACCTGGCTCCGCGCTCGGCCAGAGCGCGCAAGGCTGGAGCACTGCCTTTTCGAGCATGGCGGTGGCACTGTTCACGATCACCGACGGTCTGATCGGCGGCATGATCGAGGCCGGCTGGGGCAGGGTCATCACCATCGGATCGTCCGGCATCGCTCAGCCCATTCCTAATCTGGCGATATCGAACGGTGTGCGCAGTGCGGTTTCCGGTTGGTCGAAGACGCTTGCTGGGGAGGTCGCCCGCCATGGCGTTACCGTCAACATGATTCTGCCCGGTCGGATCGATACAGATCGCGTCCGGTCGCTCGACGCTTCACGCGCCGAACGCACCGGCATATCCGTGGCAGATGTCCAGTCTTCCTCCAGAACCGAGATCCCGGCCGGTCGCTACGGAACGCCAGAGGAGTTCGCAGCCGTTGCGACATTCCTTGCCAGCCGCCAGGCCAGTTACATCACCGGCTCGGCAATCCGGGTAGACGGCGGAATGATCAAGGGCTTGTAAGGTTCGTGCAAAGATTATTGCCGTCGCTTTTCTGCATCGCGGCCGGATCAATTTAACCTGAGCGTCACCGGCCGGCGCGGCGAGCCCGTTAGCCACCGGTCCATCCTTACCTGGCGCAGCATGTTTTGTGGAATTGCCGGACCTTCCCGCCGCACGCAGCCTGGCGTCACGTCGAAGGTCGGCAAATGGATCGGGAGGCGCTGGAGAGCGTCGGCACTTTTGGTAAGGATATCCAGTCTTTGACGCCCGACATCGTCATCGACATGATCTGCTTAACAAAACCCAGCGCTGAAATGCTGGTTAAAGCGCTGTCTGGTCATGTCGGTCATTTCCTTCACACAGGCACGATCTGGACCCACGGCACGTCTGTTGCTGTGCCGATCTTTGAAGACGCAGCAAAATATCCCTTCGGCGACTATGGCGTGCAGAAGGCGAAGATCGAGACCTACCTGTTGAAGAAGGCGCATCAGGACGGGTTTCCCATGACCATTCTTCATCCCGGTCACATCGTCGGACCGGGCTGGGCCCCGCTTAACCCGCAGGGCAACTTCAATCCGCAGGTTTTTTCAATGCTGGCGCGCGGCGAAAGGCTTGCCGTGCCGAACTTTGGCTTAGAGACTGTCCATCACGTCCACGCGGAGGATGTCGCACGTCTGTTCATGGCAGCGATATCCTCTCGTGCAACGGCAATCGGCGAGGCTTTCCACGCGGTTTCTGAAAAGGCTCTGACGCTGCGCGGATATGCGGAGAGCATGTCGCGCTGGTTCGGTCACGAACCGGACTTGGACTTCCTGCCCTATGACCAATGGGCGGTTGGCCAGAACGCCGAGGACGCGAAAGCCACGTGGGAGCACGTCGCGCGCAGCCCACACTGCTTGATGGAAAAAGCGCGGCGTCTTCTAGGTTTTGTCCCCCTGCACACATTGTTGGTTTCCATGCGGAACTGAGCCGGTTTTTCCACCGAGAAGTGAGCCACCTCTGAGTATGGTTTTCTGATCAGGGTTTGGTCAAGGGATTGGCTTTTTCTCCTCTGTTGTGTGCTGCGGCAGCCGAGCTGGCTTTGAAGCGGAAGCTGTCGTTTCCGGTTTCCAGGATATGGCAACGATGGGTCAAACGATCGAGCAGGGCGGTCGTCATCTTGGCGTCGCCGAAGACGGTTGCCCATTCGCTGAAGCTGAGATTGGTGGTGATCACCACGCTGGTCCGCTCGTAGAGCTTGCTCAACAGGTGGAAGAGCAGCGCACCGCCGGACGCGTGAAGGGAAGATATCCCAGTTCGTCCAGGACCAGCAGATCGAGGCGAACCAGCGTCTCGGCGATCTGGCCTGCCTTGCCTTTGGCCTTCTCCTGTTCGAGAGCATTGACCAGTTCGATGGTCGAGAAGAAGCGGACCTTTCGGCGATGATGCTCGATGGCCTGGATTCCAAGAGCGGTCGCGACATGCGTTTTGCCAGTGCCAGGGCCACCGATAAGGACAACGTTCTGCGCCCCATCCATGAACTCGCATCGGTGCAGTTGGCGCACGGTGGCCTCGTTGATCTCGCTGGCGGCGAAGTCGAAGCCGGAGATGTCTTTGTACGCAGGAAAGCGGGCAGCCTTCATATGATAGGCGATGGAGCGGACCTCGCGCTCGGCCATCTCGGCCTTCAGCAACTGAGATAGGATGGGCACGGCCGCATCAAATGCGGGAGCGCCTTGCTCGATAAGGTCCGTGACGGCTTGGGCCATGCCATACATCTTCAGGCTCCGCAGCATGATGACGACGGCAGCACTTGCGGGGTCATGACGCATGGCGGCCTCCTGCGATCCGGGCGCGTAGGTCATCATAGCGTTCGACATTTGCTTTGGGTTCACGCAGCAAGATCAGAGCCTGTGGCGTATCGATGTCGGGACCATCGATTGTCTTGCCGTCAGTCAGCCGATGCAGCAGGTTCAGCACATGCGTCTTGGTCGCCACCCCCGCATCCAAGGCCAGTTCCACAGCCCTGAGGACGACCTGTTCGTCGTGATGAAGGACAAGCGCAAGGATATCGGCCATCTCACGATCACCGCCGGGGCGGCGAAGCATCTGATCTTGCAACTGTCTGAAGGCCAGCGGTAATTCCAGGAAGGGTGCACCATTGCGCAGGGCACCGGGTTTGCGCTGGATGACGGCAAGGTAATGTCGCCAGTCGTAAATCGTTCGCGGCGGCTTGTCGTGGCTGCGCTCAATGATCCGCTCATGCTCGCATAGGACATTGCCCTCAGCCGCAACCACCAGTCTCTCGGGATATATCCGCAGGCTGACGGGCCGGTTCGCAAACGATGCTGGCACGCTGTAACGATTACGCTCAAAGGTGATCAGGCCCCTCTCGGCGATGCAAGCATCGCCTGCCGGCAGGGTGTCGGCGAGACGCGCTTGCTCTGCTCGACGAAGCCGTCGAACATGGCGGGGAGCGCCATCAATGCTGCCCGCTCATCAGCCCAGACATCCGCGATCGTGCCGGACAAGGTTCCATGCGCCGTCTCCCGCCATAGGTCTTGGCAATGCTGTTCCAGCCAGTTATTCAACGCCGCCAAATCGGGAAAGTCCGGCATCTGTTGCCACAAGCGTGGTCGGGCATCCTGGACGTTCTTCTCGACCTGACCTTTCTCCCAACCTGCCGCTGGATTGCAGAACTCGGGCGCAAAGACATAATGGTTCGTCATCGCCAGGAAGCGGATGTTGACCTGCCGCTCCTTGCCCCGGCCTACGCGATCGACCGCGGTCTTCATGTTATCGTAGATGCCGCGGCCAGGTACGCCGCCGAACACACGGAAGCCGTGCCAGTGGGCGTCGAACAGCATCTCGTGCGTTTGCAGCAGGTAGGCCCTGACCAGAAACACGCGACTGTGTGATAGCTTGATATGTGCGACCTGAAGCTTCGTGCGCTCGCCGCCTATCACGGCATAGTCCTCACTCCAATCGAACTGGAATGCTTCGCCCGGGCGGAAAGACAGCGGAACGAAGACGCCGCGGCCCGTCGTCTGCTGCTCACGTTGCCGATCGGTTCGCCACTCGCGGGCGAAGGCGGCCACCCGATTGTACGAGCCCGTAAAACCGAGAGCTACAAGATCACTATGAAGTTGCTTCAAGGTTCGGCGCTGCTTGCGCGACTTTCCGGTCTCGGTCTTCAGCCAGGCCGCCAGTTTGTCGGCAAAAGGATCAAGCTTGCTCGGTCGTTCCGGTACCGTGAACGTCGGCTCGATCGTACCAGCGCTCAAATACTTCGCGATCGTGTTGCGTGACAGCCCGGTGCGCCGGCTGATCTTCCGGATCGACTGCTTCTCGCGCAGCGCCATCCGACGGATGATGTTTAAAAGTCCCATGTGGATCACTCCGTTGCCCCCGTCGCTCACCGCGTTGGGGGGAAGGTTCACATGGCTCAATTCTCAATGGAAATTATGCGCCTAACCGGCTCAGTTCTGCGTGGAAACCAACAGGTCCCTGTTCAAGCAAGCCGGATGGAGAACTTGCCAGAATTGCAAATTTTGTCGATTCGCGGTTCGGGTTTGAGACGCACGCACTTCACGCATGTCGAGAATGATTGATCCGAAGACTTTCGAGATAAGCATCTGTTTCGTAGGCATTTTAGCTGCCGAAATTACATGTCAAAAGTTCAAATCCGTTCAAGGCGAAGAGCGGGAATGGCAAAATGCGCTTGTATAAAACGTTTTTTCACTGTGCAGTGAAAATTGGCGTGACATCGAATATTGGATGGTTTAATTGATTTTCACTCTGCAGTGAAAAAGGTAAAGCATGGAGTTAAGCGAGCGGAACCGTGCGACAAAGGCGATCAATGCGCTTGTTGAAACGCTTGAAGGGCTGCCGCATGTCACGGTTTCCCATGTTGAAGCCGAGCCCGGTTTCGGCCGTCACCTGTACCTGGACGCTGCAGTGGAGGCCGATGTAGCCGGCAAAGGCATCGTCTTGATCGTCGAGTGCAAGTCCGTCGTATATCCTCGCGATGTCCGCGAGGCGATATGGCGCCTCCTCGCAGCCAAGAAAGACGCCGAAGCAAAGCGCGTTGAGACTGTCGTGCCCGTTCTCGCAGCAAGCTCCATATCGGTTGGCGCTCGCCAACTGCTTCGAGAGGAGGGGGTTGGATACTTCGATGACGGCGGAAGCCTATTTGTGCCAGCACCAGGCGCCTACCTCGACATCGAGCGCCCCGTCCCAAAGTCTGGGGAACGAAAGATTGGATCCCTGTTTACAGGGAAGCGCTCCCAGATCTTGCATGCCCTGGTTCTGGATCACGGAGACTGGTTCGGCGTCAGCGACCTGGCAGAGCGGGCGAAGGTATCGTTCGGAACCGCTTCAGAAACACTTAGCGCGCTGGAGCGCCTGGAATGGGTGTCTGCTCGCGGCCATGGCCCAAATAAAGAACGGTGCCTGTCGGACACCACCTCATTACTCGACAGCTGGGCTCGCCATGTGGAAGAGGGGCCGCGGTACAAACGCCGGCGCTTCTACGTTCCTGGTAAAGGTGCCGACACTATCGCAAACAAACTGGAAGCTGAATGCGAGGCTCTTGGCGCCGAGTATGTGATTACCCAAGACAGGGCTGCACAAGAATATTCGCCCTACCTATCATCTATTAATCGCATCGCTTGCCGTATGGCGCCTGGTGAAAAGACAGACATCGTTCTGGAGCATCTTGATGTCCGAGCTGTGACGGAAGGTGCAAATCTCGACGTGATCGAGACGCCCTCCCGAACTCAGTTTCTTTTCAAAGAGAAGCGGGCAGGACTTTGGCTTGCGAGCCCCCTGCAGGTTTATCTGGACCTCCTGCGAGGCGAGGGGCGATCAAGGGATATGGCCGAACACCTTAGAAGAGAAGTTTTAGGAGTCTGAGATGACGAAACCGTCGACCGCCGAGGGATACAGCAATCAGGTCACTGAGAACTGCGAACGGGTCCTGGTCACGCTTCTTCGAGGGTTGGGGCCATGGCGTGACTCCATCTTCCTGGTGGGTGGTTTGACGCCTCGCTATCTTATCGAGAGGAAGCCTCCCGAAATTCCGGCACACGCAGGAACGGGCGATGTCGACGTCGTCATCCAGCTTCAGATGCTCAACGAAACGGAGGCTTACCATAGCCTTGAAGACAATTTCAGAAAACTCGGACTAATGCGCGGCACAAACATGAAGGGGCAGTCTGTCTCTTGGCGCTGGGAGATCAGCACGGGTGGTACGAAGGTTGCAATCGAACTCCTCGCCGATGATCCTGACAAGTCAGGCGGCAAGGTCGTTGAGTTGCCCACGGAAGGCAGCGTATCGGCCATGAATATCCCGCATTCGGCAATTGTCTTCGATCATCATAAAACGCGAAAGATTTCGGCCGAGCTTCTCGGGGACGACGGCGTTGCAACGGTCGACCTCCACTATGCTGACCTGGTGGCGTTCGTTTGCCTGAAAGCTTATGCCTTCAACCAGCGAGCCGAGCGAAAAGACGCCCACGACCTCGTCTACTGCATCGAGCATTATGATGGTAGCGTCGATGCGGCCGCAGACGAATTCGTGAAAGCGCTTGGTGGTGAACACAAGGAGGTTATCGCCGAGAGTCTGACTTTGTTGGCTCAGCACTTCGTTGATGACGAGCGGACCGAAGGCTTCACCAAGGATGGTGCTGTCGCGGTGGCGAAATTCGAATTGGGAGAAGACACCGATCGCGACACCCGTATTCTCAGGCAGCGTGAGGTTTCCGATCTCATATCGACGCTCCTGAAGAAAGTTGGCGCCTGACGCCTAGGGTCAGGACCCATTGATTTGAATTGACGGCTATGATTCTGACTGGGGGATAGAAGCCTGACTGATGAGTAATTTGTTCTGGCAGAATAACGAGAAATGGCTCGTCTTCAGCCCGTTTTCCCAAGAGCCATTGCCGCGAGCGTGTAGATGATCGGCGTGTGCTGATCGGCATCATTTTCGTCAATCGCAACGGGCTCCGGTGGTGCAATGCGCCGAAGGAATATGGCCCGGCGAAAACGCTGTATATCCGCTGGAAACGCTGGAGCGACAAGGGCATTTTTATCCAGATGATGAACGGCCTGGCGCTGCCTGAAGCTGCAGAACACCAGACCGTCATGATTGATGCAACCTATCTCAAGCCCACCGCACGGCTTCCAGCCTGGGCGCACTCCCTCAAGTTCTATAAATCGGCGTTATGCCATATTTTCAGAGGCTTAGTCCATTTGTTGAGCGTGCGACTGGTTCGAATCCGTTCAAGGCGTGGCGATCTGTGTTATGTTGCCATCACCTCCTCGAATGTCTCGAGACATCTGATCCCGCATCTTTCGCCAAGCCGCGAAACCTCAGCGATGCCAGCATTCCAATCGCACCGATCGCGATGAAGGCCCACTGGAAATCGACCAGCGACACTGATGTGCCGCCGCGAGAGGTTTGAGATACACTCAGGACTGCCGCGGCGACGGCAACGCCCAGCACCATGGAGAGTTGCTGCAGCATGCTTGACAGCGTCGATGCGGAACTGCGTTGCATCGGGCTGATATCGGCAAAGCCGATCGTATTCAGCGCCGTGAACTGCATTGACCGGGAAAGCCCCGCAAGGAACAGCAGGGCATAGATTGCCGGTTGTGGTGTTGTCGGAGACAGGACGGCGCAGGCTGCTATGGATGTCGATGCGATCACTCCGTTGACCACTAGAATCGTCCGAAATCCGAACCGGCGAAGAAGCGGCGTTGTGACCGTCTTCATCGCGAGGTTTCCGGCAAAATAAACCAGGATATAGGTTCCCGTCGCAATCGCATCGATCCCGAAGCCGACCTGGAAAAGCAGCGGGATGAGAAACGGCGTGGCATTGATTGCAAGCCGTGACGCCGTTCCGGCCGATAAAGTCGAAAACGCAAATGTTGGGATGGAAAAAGCCGAGAGGTCTAAAAGCGGATTCTCGGCCTTGTAGAGGTGGCGGACGGCCCAGGCCGACAGGATAAGTCCGGCAGCGAGCAGGACGATGACGGCTCCTGTTGAAACTGTACCATGGACGAAGCTTTCGAGGCCAGCCAGCAAGAGGGTAAGGCCCAGCGCCGACAGGACAAAGCCGATGACGTCCAGCCTGCCGGCGTCCTGCTCTTTCTGCTGGGGCACGAAATGCCAGACGAGGGCAAGGCCGACGAGGCCGATCGGGATATTGATGAAGAAGTTCCAGTGCCAGCTGACGTAGGTGGTGATGAAGCTGCCAAGCACAGGGCCGATGACCGGAGCGATCAAGGCCGGCCAGGTGATCAACGCCACCGCGTTGACAAGGTCGCATTTGGCCGCGTTGCGCAGAACGATGATCCGGCCGATCGGGTTCATCAGCGCAGCGCCGAAACCCTGAACAGCGCGCGCGGCGATAAACTGCGCAAGTGTTGAGGACAGGCCGCAGAACAACGATGCCACAACGAAGATCGCAATGGCCGCCAGGAAGATGTTGCGGGCGCCGTAGCGGCTGCCGAGCCAGCCGGACAGCGGGATGAATGCCGCCATGGTCAGCATGTAGACCGTCAGCCCAATGCTCATCGTCACCGGCTCGACGCCGAAGGAACCCGCCATCTGCGGCAATGACGTGACGACGATGGTGGAATCCAGCATCTGCATGAAGAACGAGACCGCGATGACAAAGGCCACGAGCCGCGAGCGGGCTGAGGAGGGCTGTATTTCGGTATTGTCCGCTGTGCTGACCATTGTCACTGCCTGTCATCGATGCTTGGTTACATATTCCGGGTTCAGCGTTCGGCAAAGTAGATCTGCCGGACCGCTGGAATGGACGCGAGAATGCCGAGCAGCATGGCCGCAGCCGCAAGACCGATGAGAACCTGCAGGTCAAACCAGTGCGCGGCAAAGCCGATCAGGAATGCGCCCAACGCCGGAGCAGCGCGGAAAACCAGCGTGTACAGCGCCAGAACGCGGCCGCGCATCGCAGGATCGCTCATCGTCTGCGCCATCGTCTGCATGCCGATATTGCAGACAACATGAAATAGCCCGGCAAGACCGATCAGTGCCAGTGCGACAGCGAATGTTCCTGTCGTTGAAAAGGCAATGAGCGAAACGGCGATACCGAGGGCGGCGGCATAGGTGATCCTCACCAGCGCTCCCGCAGCCCGTTTCCGTAGCATCCAGCCGGCGCCCAAAAGCGCACCGACGCCTTGCGCTGCCATCAACAGGCCCAGCGTATCGGGACCGCCCTTGAACGTTCCACCCGCCAAGGCTGGGAAGAGTTCAGTAAACGGTCGTGCCAAAAGCGAAAAAGACACGGCGAGCGCAAACAGCATCGCCATCTTTGGCGCGTGCCGGATATAGCGGAAGCCCGAGATGATATCGTCGCTGAAGCGCACGGACCGCACGGCAAGTCCCGGCCGATCAATCCAGCGGCGGACATGGACGAGAACGACCATAATGGCGATGAACGAGACGGCGTTGAGGAGAAATACGTTGCCGACGCCGGAATGCAGCATGACGAAACCACCGATCAGCGGGCCAATGCTGCGGGCGATATTGGCGGCAATCGAATTGGCCGCAATTGCCTGCGATACACGTCCCTGAGGTGCCAAGGCACCGGTGACCATCATCCGCGCCGGCTGATTAAAACCCTGCAGCGTCGAATCCATGATCGCCCAGCCCAATAGGAGCCAGGGCGAAGCAGCCCCAGCGACGACCAGAAGCCAGATGACACAGGAATTTGCCATGGCCAGAACCTGCGTCAGCCAGATCAATCTGTAGGGATTGCTGCGGTCGGTCACGGTGCCGGCAAGCGGCGCGACCCAGAAGGCGGCGATCAGGTCCGACAAAGCGACTATGCCGACCCAGGCAGGCGAATGCGTCAGCTCCCAAACCAGCCAGCCGACGGCTGCCTTCTGCATCCAGTCGCCAGAGAAGCTGACACATTGCGCGATGGAAAACAGGATGAAGTTGCGACTCTTCGGTGCGGGCAGCAGCTGTTGGTCGGGTATGATTGCGGTCATCAGGTCATGAACACTCGGAAAAAAATCAAACGGCCACCGGGCATGCGCAATAGCGCAGGCCCGGTGGCCGTGAAGGAGCATAGACCGATTACTGGTTGGAATCGACTTCCTTATAGGCGGCATCGAGATAGCTGGTATCGACCCAGGTGTCGTAATCTACCGAACCCTTGAGCAGCTTGGCTTCAGCCATAAATGCGTCTTCGTCCTTCAGTGCCTGAATAGCTTCCGGCGTGATGCGGGGATCCTGATAGAACTTGCCGCCGGCATAGGTGCTACGCACCGATTTTTCCGATGTTTTGGTCTCATCGACAAAAATCTTGATCGTCTCTTCGTAATGCGCATCGGCCCACCGTGCTAGCTGGATATCGAGCTTCAACAGGCGCTTGACGAGATCGGGATATTTCTTGGCGAATTCGCCGTTTACAGAAATGATGAAGGGGGCCGACCATTCTGGGTATTTGTTGCTGTCTAGGATGACCCGCGCCTCACCCTTTTCAACCAGCTTCGACGTTGAGTTGTCGGATTCGACAACGGCATCTACATCACCGCGGATCAGCGCCGGACCGGAGGCGGCGAAATCCAGGTTGAGCGGCTCGACATCTTCTGTAGTCAGGCCGGCCGTCTTCAATGCCTTCGAGAATACCGAATGACGGACGGTACCGGCGAGGAATGCAACCTTTTTGCCCTTGAGATCGGCGATCGTCTTAATCGGCGAGTCCGGCCGGACGATGATCGCGGTCGAGGAATTCTTGGTGAAGCTGGACAGTCCGATGGCCTTGACGTCGGCGCCGAGAGCTGCGGCACGCAAGGCCGGATTGTTGCCGGTATAGGTGACTTCGATTGCGCCGGTCGCAAGCGCCGTCAGCGCCTCCGAGCCGCCATTGGTGAAAGCGACAAGCTCGACCTTGATGCCGTCCTTGGCGAATTCCTTTTCAAACGCGCCGTTGTACCGGCCGAGGATGAACTTCAGATGGCCCGGTGCCGTGGTGCCGATGCGGATGATGTCCGGCTTGTCTTCGGCAAAGGCCGCGCCCGAGGGCATCGAGACGCCAAGGAGGGAGAGCGCGAGACCTTTCAGAAGGGTCCGGCGCAGTGGGGTGAGGGCGTTGGTCATGGTCGTCCTTTGACGGCTGAGTTCGTTTAATTGGATCCGGGGATCAATGGGGGGATGCTTCGGATGGGCTCTTCCAGCTGGTTGCCCAGCGTTCGAACCACACCAGCAGGTAATTCACGATCAGGCCGATAAAGGTCATCGTCAGGATGCCGGCATACATGTCCGCCGTTTCCATCATCAGCTGCGAGTTCTGGATGAGGTAGCCAAGGCCCGATTTGGCCGCGAGCATTTCGGCGCCGATCACCGCGAAGATCGAGGATTTCACTGCAAGCCGGGCACCGGCAACGATGTGGGGAATACTGGCCGGCAGGATGACCTTGCGGAACAGATCGAGATCGGAGGTGCCCATGGACCGGGCCGCCTTGAGCAGCAGTGGATCAACGGATTTGACGCCGCTGATGGTGTTGATTAGCAGGAAGAAGATCGACGAATAGAAGGTGATGGCGATCTTGGAGGCCTCACCGATGCCGAGCAGCAGGATGAAGACCGGTAGCAGGGCGAACTGCGAGGTGTTGCGCAGCGTCTGGACGAGAAGGTCAGACACCTTCTCGAAGGTCGAATACCGTCCCATCAGGAAGCCGAGCGGGATCGCCACCACGAGTGCCAGCGCAAATCCGATGAAGGCGCGCTGCAGGCTGATGCCGATATTGGTCGACAGCGTGCCATCCAGCAGCATGGCATACCATGCGGTCAGCACCTCACTCAGCGGTGGAAAGAAGATCGGGCTCAGCCAGCCCAGCCGCGGTGCGATTTCCCAGAACACGAAGAAGGTCACCAGCAGTGGCAGCCCATACCCGAACGTTCCCAAATGAAGCTTGCGGCTTTTTCGGCGCACGGGTGCTGCCTTCGGGATGTCGCGGGAGCGTGGCGTTATCGTCGGCACAAAGCCGGTTTTATCGGTTACAAAAGCCATCTCGGCCTCCCCTTTTCCTCAGGCAGCGTAGGCGGGCGAAAGCGCCCAGTCTTTCTGCGCCTTATTCACTTCGTCTCGCAGCGCCTCCCAGACGCGACCGCGATGGGCATTGAATTCCGTGCTTGAGCGGATGTCGCCGTCGCGCGGGCGCGGCAGATCGATGTCGATGATCTTTTTGACCCGGCCCGGACGGGCGGTCATGATGACGATCCGGTCGGCGAGATAGATCGCCTCATCGATGGAATGGGTGACGAACACCACGGTGGTGTTGATCTTCTCCCAGATGCGCAGCAATTCGCTCTGCAGGATCTCGCGGGTCTGGGCGTCGAGTGCCGCGAAGGGCTCGTCCATCAGCAGCACTTCCGGATCAGCGGCCAGTGCTCGGGCAATGGCGACGCGCTGCTGCATGCCGCCGGAAAGCTGGTTGGGAAACCGGTCCTCGAACCCCGAAAGGCCGAAGAGCGAGAGGAAGTAACGCGCCTTGTCTGTGCGCTCGCGCTTGCCAACGCCGCGCACTTCAAGCGCATACTCGATATTGGCGAGCGCGGTGCGCCAGGGAAACAGCGCATATTGCTGGAAGACGTACCCGGTCTTCGGATCGGGCTTGGTGATGACCTTGCCGTCGATCTCGACCTGGCCGCTCGTCGCCTGCGTCAGGCCGCCGATGATGTCGAGCAGAACAGACTTGCCGCTGCCGCTCGGGCCGACCAGGGTGATGAACTCCCCCTTGCGGATCGTCAGATCGACCCCGTCGAGAACCGTGACGCTATCGGACGGCTGGCCGTCGATGGTGACGAACTGGCCCGGCTTCAGCTGGAACGTCTTGTGGACATCGGTAACGGTGATGCGGTCCATGTCTTTGGTCTCCTTCGGTCTCAGACTTGAGCGACGCGAATGCGGTGGGTCGTGTCGAGTTGGGTGCCGCCGGGCTTGCCGCGCTTCCAGCCGAGTGCGCGGGAATAGCTGCCGAACAGCGCGCGTTCCTCGACCTCCGCCTCGGTGATGGCGACAGGCCCGTCGGCATATTCGGCCACGTAGAGCGCGTCCGTCGGGCAGTAGATTTCGCAAAGGAAACACGTCTGGCAGTCGTCCTGCCGGGCGATCACAGGCGCGGCGCCGGTCTTGTCGAAGACATTGGCCGGACAAACCTTGACGCAGATGTCGCATTCGATGCAGCGGCTTTCGGAGATGATCTCGATCATGATGCGAGCTCTTTTCCATGCTGCGCCTGCTCTGCAGCTTCGACGCGGACATCATCGATGCCGCTGACGAGGATCGGGCGTGTGCACGCCGGATCGCTGGTCTTGAAATCGGCCCGCCGGTGCATGCCGCGGCTTTCCTGGCGGGCAAGCGCCGCGTTCAGCGACCAGCGGCCGGCTGCTGTGATCGCAGCGGCTTCGCGGTTCCGGTAGCGATCCGCGCCAGTGCCGCCCAGATGATGGCGGACATCGCTCCACAGCGTGTCGAGCGTCTGCCGGCTTGTCTCGAGGCGAGTTCCGTCACGAAAGTAGTTCTTTTCGAGCGGCAAAACCTCCGCCTGTACGGCCGCGATGACGTCCTTTGCCGTCAGGCTCGCTTTGGTCGCGCCGGCCGGCCGCAGTCCCGCTTCCCCGAGAGGTCTGGAGACCGAGCGGAAAGCCGCCCGTAGCTCGTGGCGCTTGGCGAATTGGGATGCGCCCTGGCCGGACCACCAGCCGCTGGCGATCGCCCAGGAGGAATTGGGGCCGCCGCCGCCGGATGTCGCGCCGGTCAGGGCCTCGCGGCTCGCAGCGTCGCCCGCTACGTAGAGGCCCGGCACGTCGGTACCGCAATCGGATGTGGCAATGCGGATCCCGCCGGTGCCGCGCACCGTGCCTTCCGCCCTGAACGTGACGCGGAAGAGATCCTTGAACGGATCGATGCCAATGCGGTCATAGGGAACGAAACAGTTGGGCTGGCCTTGCCGCAGCCATTCCTGCAAGGCGGGCTCCGCCTGGTCGAGCCGCGCATACACCGGAGCCTTGATCATTGCCCTGACGATTTCCTTTTCGCGCTCGCCGATGCCGTTGCGCAGCGGCTCGCCATCGCTGTTGATGATCTCCGTTCCATCCTCGCGGTAGAAAGTGGCCCAGCGGAAGGGCAGGCCCTTGTTCAGCGACGATCCGTGCGGCGCGAGCGTGTACTTACCGGTGAATTCCATGCCGGACAGGATCGCGCCCGCCTCCGCCGCCATCAGGTAGCCGTCGCCGGTGAGGCCCGTGGCGCCGAGAATGCGCTCGTGGAAGGCGCAGCCGCCGCTCGCAAGCACCACGGCGCGCGCATCGACGCGCCAGTCGCGGTTTCGCTGTCGATCGACGCCGGCGGCACCTGTCACGGTCTCGCCGTTGGAGAAGAGTTCAAGGGCGGGATGCTGATCGAGCACGGTGACGCCGGCCAGAAGCACGCGGCGGCGCATGAAGGCCATGTAGTCCGGCCCGCGCAGGTTGGCGATATAGAGCTTGCCGTCGTCCCCGCTCGGAAAGGGATAGCCCCATTCGACGAGCTTCAGGAGGTTTTCATAGGCCCGGTCGACACAGCGCAGCATCCAGCGCGGATCGGCAATGCCCGCGGTGCGCTGCCAGCGCCGGTCGACGATCTGGGCGCGGTCATCGCCGGGGGCAACGCACCATGTTCCGGTGTTGGACGGCGCCGTTGCGCCGCTGGTGCCGAGATATCCCTTATCGGCCAGCACCACCTTGGCGCCGTTCTCGGCTGCGGCAAGCGCCGCCCATGCACCGGACGGGCCGCCGCCGATGACCAGGACGTCAGCTTCCAGGTGAAGAGGATCGGATCCTTTCGGATCTTTCTGTTGCAACGACATTCCGTATCTCGAAAGCTATTCCGGGGAGGGTGGCGGCGGCATCTCTGCCGCCCGCTTCAAGATTTCAGGCGGCCTGCGACGACCAGGACGGTTCGTTGCCCGGTTCCCACTTGATGTTGCAGCCGATCGAGGGGATTTGATTGCTTGCCGGACGGGCACCGGAAATCACGGCGTCCACTGCTGCGCGCAGGTCAGCGCCGGTGACATCCTTGCCGTTGCCTGGGCGGGCATCGTCGAACTGGCCGTGATAGACGAGCTTGCGTTCGGCATCGTACAGGAAGAAATCGGGCGTGCAGGCGGCACCATAGGCCTTAGCGACATCCTGCGACGCGTCCTTCAGATAGGGGAACGTGTAGCCGTATTGTTCGACTTCCTGACCGACACCCTCCAGCGTTTCCTCCGGATGGGCGGTCGCATCGTTGCTGTTGATCGCGATGATCTGCAGCCCCTTGGCTTCGTAGTCGCGCCCGAACTGCGCGAACGCCTCGCGAAGGAGAACCACGAAGGGACAACGATTGGAAATGAACGCAACGAGCAATGCCGGCTTGTCGCTGTAATTGGCCAACTTATGGACCTGGCCCCGTGCGTCGGGAAGGGAGAAGTCAGAGGCCTCTACGCCAATGGCGATGGGATTGGACTGAGTTTTTGGCATTGGTATTCTCCTGATGCAAACGGATGCGACAAGACATCACCAATTAGTCTACAAACTTGATGGATTTTGTATTGGTTAATCATTCTGAAGAGCCGCCCAGAAACGAACGAATTTTTTGCGCTGAGGTAGCTCGTCAATGAAATGTAGCTAACCATGATGGAACAACGCCGGTCCTCGTCCTTCACCCGAACGTGCTCCAAGCCGCTTCGCCGATGCCTATGCTCACGCTCCTTGCATCGGATCGAGCAGCGTCGAATAATGGAACTGAGTGCGTGATTGACGGCGGGACCGTGTCAACTGCTTGAGTATTTGGCCACCTCACGCCATTTCAGGTCAGGCGGGTCCGTGCCCTTGACCGCGAGTTAAAGCCGGAAAATACAGGTGCGCTTTTGTCAGCGGTACCCGTGGCACAGGCGAACCTGTTTGACCTGAGACCCAATCTCCCTCCAGTTTTCGGGAGAGTCTTGGGTTTTCTGCTCTGGGACCAAACTTTGGACCGCCGGGAACTAGAGTTTTCCGGCTCTGATCACGATGGCTGGCTNNCCGTTATCTGTCGGCTTGCCGGGGGCGATGTAGTGCCAGTTGACCTTTGTCTCCTGGCACCATTTGAGGATGGCCATACTGGTCATCTCCGTGCCGATGTCCGAGACGATCGTCCTCGGGTTTCCGCGTCTGGCGATGAGACTATCCAGCTCGCGGGCAAGCCGAGCGCCCGACAGGGATGTATCGGCGACCAGGCACAGGCATTCGCGGGTGAAGTTGTCGACGACGGCCAGTACCCGAAAGCGGCGGCCGTCGGTGAAGGCATCGCTGATGAAGTCCAGGCTCAAGCGCTCATTGGGGCGTGAGGGCAGAGCCAGAGGACGCCTCGTTCCCAAGGCCCGCTTTCTGCCGCCACGCTTGCGCACCGTCAGCTTCTCTTCGCGATGGAGACGTCGAAGCTTCTCAGGTTCATGACCATCCCCTGCTGGTCGAGCATGACGTGGATACGGCGCCTTTCAGTGATTGCGACGCAATCACCTGACGGCCAAGGGATAACCAAAACGGTGGCGCTCGGACGCCACCGTCTTCATGGCCTCGCGGATGGACGCATCGTCCGGCCGCACGCTGCGATATCGCACGCTCGACCGATCCACTGATAAACCTCGCACGCCCGACGCTGGCTCAGATGGGTGGAAAGGCGACCGTCCATTTATTGCGTTCCATTTGCGAAAAGCTGCCATACGAGTGCCACAACCATCATACGTCTTATGCCTCGAGTTCCACGTCCCCTCTGGCTCGGGCTTGGCAGGCAAGAACGTACCCGGCCTCCCTTTCCTGCTGGTCGAGCGCGTCCTCCACAAGCGACCCGACGATGCCGCCGTGGAGCTTCACAATACAGGCCCCGCAGGTTCCCGCCCGGCAACCACTGTCGATGAGCACCCCGGCGTTCTCTGCGGCGCCGAGCAACGTTTGCGCGGCGTGCGCCTTCACGGTGATGCCGGACTTCCGGAACGTGATCGTTCCGACGACGTCGCCCAACGTTGCGGCTGGCGTGGCCGGGCCCCTTCTGGGGGTACCGAACGCCTCGATCCTGATGCGCTCGGCGGGTACGCCGAGTTCCAGCAAGCTGTCCTTTACCGCCTGCATCATTGGCGTCGGACCGCAGACGTGGACTCGCTGTAGCGCCACCTCGGGCACGTTCGCAGCGATGAAGCGGCCGTCGATGTGCCCGATGGGACCGTCCCACTCTTCCGTGCCAGGAGCCGACATCACGACCGCCACACGGAGCTTCAGGTTCACCCGCCTCAATTCGGTGATCTCATCCCGGAAGATGAAGTCGCGTGGGCTCCTGAAGCTGAGAAGCAGGTAGATGTTGCCGGGCCAGCCCGTATCGACGAGGTAGCGTAGGACGCTCATCATCGGCGTGATCCCGACCCCGCCGCCGATCAGCACGATCGTAGGCCACTCCGTCCCCGAGAAGACGAACTCGCCGCTCGGACCCTCGACCCTCATGCGGGCGCCGGGACGTGCCTCGTTGTGCAACCAACGCGACGCCAGCCCGTGGGCCTCACGCTTGACAGTGATCTCGACATGGCTGCGTCGGCTCGGCGGCGAGGCGATTGTGTAGGGCCGCCGGATCGGTATGCCTTGCTCGATGAACTCGAGGGTCAGGTATTGTCCCGGTTGGTAGGTGAAGGGAACATCGCCTCCCTCAGGAGGGACGAACCGGAACGTCTTGACATCATGGGTAACCTCGACGACGTCGTCGAGCACGAGGTCGCCGGACCAGCGGAGCCTGCCCGACAGCGGGTCGTTCTTCTCGAAGGTTCTCCTTGTTGGCTTGATCAGCGACGGCTCTGGGACGACTTCGACATGCGGTCGGCGGATCTCGGGAGACGGGAAGCACTTGCCAAACGCCAGCAGGAGCCGGGGGTCACCCGAGACGCGGATCCGTCGCCGGGCAAATGCCCAGACAATGCTTTTTTCCTTAGCCAGAAAGCCGAGCCACGTTTGGGAGTCGGCCGTCACGACGAGGTCCGGCTCGCCGACGAGGCCGTCAAGAACGGAGATTCTGCCAGCGCGGATCGTGATGGTCGCGTCGCGTGTTTCTGATCCCGTGAACCGGAATTGGTAAACGGCATCAAGGCCTTGGCTCTGTGCCGGCTGGAAGACGATCGGCATGAACGTTAGGAGCCCGGCTATGGTACGCGGTGTCATGCCGTTGCCGACAGGCTTGATCGTCTTGTTCTTCCACTTGCGCCGGGCGACGTCCTCGGCGTCGGTCCCCGCTACGACGTAGATCGTCTCCGCCCGGTCCTGTAGCGGCTTGAGGACGTCTCGTCGGTGCGCTCCCTTATCTTCGAGATAGGGACCGATCACGTCCTCGCCCGCCGGACAGACGGCGATGCAGTAGGCGGACTTGTAATTGGCCCCGTACGTCAGGCTCTGCCACATCGACGCCGTTTCCGGCTCGGTGACCCGGCGACGGTAGTCCAGCGCGTCGTTGGAGTCCGCGATCTGCTCGACCCAGTCGGTGAACCCACCCATGAACTCACGGTAGTTGTGGGTGAAGCATGCCGAGAAGTCGAAGTCCTGATCGATCTTGATCGCACCGACCGGGCAAGCTGCGACACAGAGATTGCATTCGAGGCAGGGATTGAAGTTGATCGGCTCGTCGAACGGGCCAAGTTCCTGGTCGAGGAGGACCGATCCTAGCAGGATGAAGTTTCCAAACCTCGGATGGATGACGTTGCGATGAATGCCCATACGGCCGAGGCCGGCGGCCACCGCCACGGGCTTCTGCGATACGATCCAGGCAGCGCCTCCGGGGTGTTGCCCCATCTCCATCGGGAACGCCATGGATGGGTTCACTGCTCGCACGCCGATTTCCTCCAGCTTGGATACAATGCGGGCACACACGTCGTTGGTTTCGTGACCCGCACGATGGAACTCGAGGTTGGCGACGGACCTCGGTGCGCCCCGGATGGGCTCGCGCGCCATCTTCACCACGATGCAGAGAAGGGATCGTGTCCAGGGGTAGTGCCGCAGGATCTCGTCGCGCTGCGGCTCGAGCTCGTCACGTCCGATCTCTACGAACCCGGCGTCGTCTGCTCCGCAGGATAGGGCCAACTCCCGCAGCGCATTCCCGTCCAGCCGCACCGTCTGCCTGGCTGCGGAAAGCCGCCCCGTTTCCCGCAGTCTGCGTACGGTGGGGTGCTCTTCAAGGCTCATTGCGCGTATGCTCCCTTGAACGGGTCGACAGCTGCCGTACCCGTTTCCAAACCGTCAAAAGATTGACGCTGTAAGTTCGAAAGGCCCCGGGCACGCCTCAGCGCGCCGGAGCCAGCCCTGCTTTAAGCCAGGCGCATCTGCTGACGCAGGCTCTTGTCGAAGGCCGCGGCAGGGACAAGACGCCGTAAGACGGCGGTCCGGCTCATGCCTTTGCCCGTCTGATATCGCAGTTTTGGCTTCTTGGTCTCTGCGGCGATCAGGATGGCCTTCGCCACGCCGTCGGGCGAGTCGGCAACCTTCATTCCGTCGGAGATCCAGCCCAGGACGCTGGCGCATCCGGCGTCGTAGTCCCTGATAGAGCCGTCAGCTCGACTAGAATTCTGGTCGAATGCGGATTGCGTCATCCCGGGCTCGACCAGAACCACGCGGATGCCGAAGCCGCGCACCTCGTGATCGAGCGATTCGGAGTATCCCTCGACCGCGTGCTTGGCCGCCGAGTAGTGGGCGCTGAAGGGCGCCGGGATGAGACCGAGGATGGAGCTGAGATTGACGATACGGCCCGATCTCTGCAGACGCATGATCGGCAGCACCGCGTGGGTCATGCGCATCGTGCCGTAGACGTTCGTGTCGAAGAGCTGGTGGACCTGTTCCATCGATGTTTCCTCCGCGGCGCCGAAGAGGCCGACGCCCGCGTTGTTTACAAGGAGGTCGATCCGACCGAACGCGGCCTCGACGTCGAGGACGGCCGCGGCTACAGAGGCGTCCGACGTCACGTCGCAGGGAATCATGCGCACGCCGGCGACGACGTCGCCCACTACAGCGCGTCGGCTCGTCCCGAAGACCGTGTAGCCCTTCTCCGCGAGGGCGGTCGCCGTCGCTAACCCGATGCCGCCGGAGGCTCCGGTCACGAGGGCGACCTTGCTCACCTCGGACGTGTCCAAGCCCTGGTTCATATGTCTGGTTCCTTGTCGTGTTGCTGATCATGAGACCCGCATGGGCTCATGCCGTGTTTCCCGTGCAGTGCAGGAAGAGCGGGCTGGATCTGGATTCGGGTTGCTTCGACCTTTTGGTTGCGCACGCAGCGCTTCGTCCTTGGTGTGGGCACCCCGATAGAGCGGTAGGCGAGCGTGTCGTGCGCATCGCTGTCACGGCGATCGGCCTTGACGGATCGGTTGGCAGCACACCGTCAGGAGAGTTGGTCCGGCGTGACGTCCGCGCCATCTCCGCCTCCTGCCGAACGCTCGACGATGTCGCGGATCGCGGCGTCGAGAATCTCTCTCGACAGCGTATCGTTGTTGACGCTGCGCGACAGCACGATCGCCCCGATCATCGTCGACGCGATCGCCATCGAGCGCTCCCGGCTGTCCGGGCCGTCGTTTGGCATCAAGTTGGTGATGAAGTCGACATGGGCCCTCACTCCGTCTTCCATAGCTGCGCGAACGGCAGGTCCGGACCGGGCCGCGTCGGCACCAAGCGCTGCCATGGTGCAGCCTTCGGCATGCTCGTCGCGGTGCTCGGGAGAGAGATATGATCGAGCGAGGGACTCCAGCGGCCGCTCGGGATCGCGGCCTGCGAACTCGCGCCACCGCTCCTGTGTCGCCTTGTAGGCTCGGGCGCAAGCCCTCGCCGCCAGGTCTTCCTTGGATTTGAACTGCTTGTAGAAGCCGCCCTGGGTGAGACCGGCGCCCTTCATCAGGTCGTTGAGGCCAATCCCGTTCAAGCCGTGCTTCCGGAAGAGCTTACCCGCGACGTCGATCACCCGCTCGTGGTTCGCCTGGGCCTGGGCTCGTGACACACGCATCGAAGACACCTTTCTTAGATTACATTCGCATTCTATGGCATGTAAAGAATACGAACGCAATCCAAAATCGACGGGGGAGACTCCCGTTATGAGTGATCCCATGAGACATGTCCGCCTCGCCGCCTACATCACGCTCGCACTCACCGCCGCCGGCAGCGCTCTCGCGGCCTACGCTTCGGTGTCCTCGAAAGAGCCTGACACCGCAATGCTTGCCGATGCCCGTCTGGCGCCGCCGCTCGTGTCCACGGTTGAGGCTCGGCGCATCGGAGCCGCGGAGCGAGCGTTCACGGGTTCGGTGTCGGCCAGGGTGCAAAGCAATCTCGGCTCCGCGTGCCCGGCAAGATCATCGAGCGCTATGTCGACGACGGTGACGAGGTGAAGGCGGCCAGCCTCTGATGCGGATCTTCGACCGCGACCACGATACCAATGCGCTGATCCTCTCGCTCGGCCTTCTCGTCGACGACGCCATCATTGCCATCGAGGTCATGGTGGTGAAGATGGAGGAGAGCATGGACCGGATCGAGGCCGCCGCTTTTGCCTGGAGCCACACGGCCGCTCCCATGCTGTCGGGCACGCTCGTCACCGTGATCTGTCTGATGCCCGTTGGCTTCGCTCTATCGACGGCGGGGCGAGTACGCCGGCAACATCTTCTGGATCGTCGGCTTCTCGCTGATCGCCTCCTGGTTCATGGCGGTGGCCTTCACGCCCTATCTCGGCGTGTCAAGCTTTTGCCGGACATCGCTGATCGCGGGCGGCACCCACGCGATCTACGACACCCCGAACTACCGGCGCCTCCGCGCCGTCATTAAGGCCGCCGTACGCCACAAGTTCCTAGTCTGCGACGCCGTCAAACTGGCGTTCGATGCTTCGCTCGTTGGCATGGGCGGGGTAACGCAGCAATTCTTCCAGTTCTCCGATGGCCCCGAGGTGCTGGTCGAGGTGCGCATGCCCGAGGGCATGAGCATCGAGGCGACGACGAAAGCGGTGGAGAAGCTCGAGGGCTGGCTGAAGGCACAGCCGGAGGCCGAACTCGTGTCGAGCTACATCAGCTAGGGCGCGCTGCGCTTCTTCCTCGCCATGGCCCCGGAACTGCCGGACCCCGCCTTCGCCAAGATGGTGGTGCTGACCAAGGATGCCGGGACGCGCGAAGTCGTCCGGAACCGTATGAGGGAAGCGATCGCCGAAGGGCTCGTTCCCGAAGCCTACGTCCGCGTGACGCAGCTCGTCTTCGGCCCCTACACACCGTTCCCGGTGGAGTTCCGCGTCATTAGAAGGAACGCCGACGAACTCGCCCGCATCTTCGAAGAGGCTTTGTCGGTCATGCGCTTGGCGCTGGACGTGCGCCAAGCCAACCGCGACTGGGGCAGCCGCTCGCCGACCCTGCGCTTCGTGCTCGACCAGGACCGTCTGAGGCTGATCGGCCTGTCGCCGACCGAGCGGCCCGGCAGCTCCAGTTCCTCCTCTCGGGCATCAACTTGACACAGGTGCCCCCCACGCAACCGAGTTTTGACACGTTCTGCCGTATTTTACGCCGTCGCAAAAGCTAGAAACACACGTTTCTTTCTTCTCGGGAGTTTCGCGAAAATAGCTTTCTTCTATTCTCGACGAATCCCATGCCGCTACGCGGGTCACGGATGTTTCTGGCATCCCCTTATCGAGGAACTAAAAATGAAGGCGTACTGGAACGACTGTGGTAACGGGCCGACGCCCGAGGCGGCTCGCAATGTTGATCTCAGGGAAGCGACACTGATTTGGTCCGACGAGGTGCGGGGTGTGGAGGGGAACTTCCTTGGGCTCATAGACGGAGAGGACCGGACGGTGCAGTTCTATTTCGTCGCGGGCATTCCCAGTGACGTTGACGACGCCTCCCATCTGCGGATCGTTTTAGTCGATTTTCCGCTGGCAGAACAGCAAAGTTCCTATGAAGGATACGTGGCGATCGGCGATGTCCAGCATCTGATCGAGAAGGTTTTCAGAGAAGGCGCAGATCCTCTCCGATTCGATGCACTGACAGTCAGGCCTTGGGTGACATAAGGTAGCAGGCTGCATGACTTGATATTTCGATCAGGTTTCGAACGCTGCCTGCATTACTACACCTTTTTTAATTGCAGGCGACGCGGTCCTTCTTGTCCCGTACAACGAAGACTACGGTTCGTGGGCATTCCTTAACGGGCCTGCGTCCGATCCCACGCAAGCGATGGTCGTGGCGATGTCGACCGTCCTAGATCGACATCCTTATCTCCGCGGCATCGCCAATTTACCGCCGGGCTGGATTGCGATGCGGGAGACCATTGAAGTTGCACGGTCAAGAGAGCGTATCGAGTGACAGCGATGGACACCGGATGTTCCGAGAGCACGCAGATCATCAACACCAAGGTCTCGCTCACCCACGTCGTTGATAAAATTTCGCGAAAATACCTGAAACTTCCGTCGCAAAAGTCGGGCGAACCGTCCAGAAACACGGATACGCGCTTACGATCAGAGAGATTGGATTGCGATGCGATTACCCTCGCTATCAGCAATTTCGGCGAAAAAGCCATTTCGTTGATCGGCGTCTTTGGAAATAGAATGGCGCTTCCCTGGGCAACAACCTTGGCCTGGACATCGTCAATATCTTGGACACTGAGATAGATGATTGCTCCATCTCGGGCAGGAACGTAAACATCACCTTGGACGAGCGCCCCACTGGCGCCATCTCGCCCTTCCTCGAAGGGGAAATAGGCCATTTTATTGTCGTGAATTGTCACAACGTCTCCGAAGTTCGCCCCGAACACGGCACTGTAAAAGCGCATTGCTCTGTTGAGATCTGCTGCGGGCATTTCGACGTGGGCGATTAGCTAGGTTCACTCAATGGCTCCTTAGTAAATGATTTCTACCATCACAGACTGTGCAAAACTGCGACCGGGATTCTGGGCGATGCGCAAAAGGAGAAAGCCAGCGGCACTGGCAGCGGCTTCGGTAGCAACGATGGCAAACTCGCGGAAAAAACCGCGGCGATCCAAGGTAAGAAGGATCATGACAAGGCGCTGCTCGACGAGTTGAACAAGACCGGCGAAGACCAGATCTCGCTGACCAATCCGGATGCCAGAGGCATGGCCCGCATGACCAAAGTCGGCGTCGGCTACAACATCCAGCTTGCCGTTGACGTGAAGCACAAGCTGATCGCCGAGCAGGAAGTCTGCAACCAGGTGCTCGACCTGGAGCTTCTCGCGCCGACGGTCGAGGCTGCGATGAACACGCTCGGCGTTGACAGGGCCGAAGCCGTCGCTGATCGCAACTACGACAAGATTGAGGATATCGAGGCCTGCGAGAAGGCCGTGCTCACTGCGTTTGTGCGCAAGCCGTTCCGCGGCCCGGCAGTGGCCGAGGGTTTCTTCTCCAAGGAGGAATTCCGCTACGAACCGGACGAGGACATTTACCGTTGCCCAGCAGACCAGGTGCTGTCACCCCGTCACTTTGGCAAGTCACGCGACAATGTGAAGATCGACTACGTCAACCGTGACGCTTACAAGGCGTGCAGCCTGCGCGAACGATGCACGAGAAGCTTTCGTCGCGTGTCGCGTCTTGAGAACGAGGCGGTGCTCGACCGCATGGCGGCGCAGGTTGCCGCCCGACCAACAGTTTAGACCGGCGGCGCGAAAGCGTCGAGCACCCGTTCAGCACTATAAAACAATGGATGTATCAGGGCGCGTTTTTGATGCGCAGGTTGAGAACGTGCGCGGAGAGTCCAGCCTGACGGCGCTGGCTTACAATATTAAAAGAGCCATCACCCTCATCGGCGTTCCGGGCCTGATCGCCGCCGACGAAGCATGACTGCCCGATCCACACGCTATGTTGTTGTTTCCATGCGGAACTGAGCCGGTGGGGTGCGGACGGAAACTTGGACCACCAGCAGGAGTAGTTCATGGTTCCTCCGCAGACAGACTTCGAGCCGTTGAGCTCTACATCCGGCCTGGCAAGCGGCTCAAGGCAACCATTCGGCAGTTGGGTTATCCCACAAAGAATGCTCTGAGGGGTTGGTACCGCGAGTAC
>UBPA01000010.1 GCA_900467185.1 Hyphomicrobiales bacterium
CGCTTGCGGGGCAGGGGTTGGCCGTCGCCTGGTTCAGGCGGCGGCGGGGGTTTCCAAGAGGTGGCGCAGGGCCTGTTCGGCGGCCGGTTCGCGCTCCGAGCGCAGGATGAAGCCGCCGCCGTAGACGCGGGCGTTTTCGCCGGGGCCGGAATAGAGCGCGCAGGCCTGTCCGGGCGCGATGCCGGCTTCGCCTTCCATGAGATCCACGGTGATGCCCGACGCATCGACCTTCAGCAGGGCCGGGGCGGGAACGCGGGTGGAGCGGACCTTGGCGTAGCAGGTAAGGCCTTCGGCCGGCAGGTCTTCCAGCGGCATGTCGCCCAGCCAGTTCATGTCGCGCAGGGCGACGCGGCGGGTCTCCAGCGCCTCGCGCGGGCCGACGATGACGCGGCAGGAGCGGGCGTCGAGGTGGACGACATAGAGCGGTTCGCCGGTGGCGACGCCGATGCCGCGGCGCTGGCCGATCGTGTAGTGGAGGATGCCCTCGTGCCGGCCGAGAACGCGGCCGTCGAGATGGACGATGTCGCCCGCGAGCGCCGCATTCGGCTTCAGCTTGGAGACGATGTCGCTATATTTGCCCTGCGGCACGAAACAGATGTCCTGGCTGTCGGCCTTCTTGGCGACGACGAGGCCCATTTCCTCGGCCAGCGCCCGGGTTTCCGCCTTGGTCAGGTGGCCGAGCGGGAAGCGCAGGTAATCGATCTGCTCCTGCGTGGTGGCAAACAGGAAGTAGCTCTGGTCGCGGTCGGCATCCGTCGGGCGATAGAGCGCGCGGCGGCCGGGAAAGCCCGGCTGCGGATGCGCGCGCGAGCGGATGTAGTGGCCGGTCGCCAGCGCATCGGCACCGAGGTCGCGGGCCGTCGCCAGAAGATCGGCGAACTTGACGGTCTGGTTGCAGGCGACGCAGGGGATCGGTGTTTCCCCGGCGATATAGCTCTCGGCAAACGGATTGATGACGGTTTCGCGAAAGCGCTGCTCGTAATCGAGCACGTAGTGCGGAATGCCGAGCACCTCGCAGACGCGGCGGGCGTCGTCGATATCCTGCCCGGCGCAGCAGGAGCCGGCGCGGTGGACGGCGGCGCCGTGGTCGTAGAGCTGCAGCGTGATGCCGAAGACGTCGTAGCCCTCCCGCTTCAGGATGCCCGCGACGACGGAACTGTCGACGCCGCCGGACATGGCGACGACGACGCGGGTATCTTCAGGCTTGCGGTCGAAATCGAGGCTGTTCACGAGACTTGGTCCGATTCTGTCGGATGACCGGCGCGGCGTTCGCGCCTGCACCTTGCTTGACGCCAATATAAAAGGTCGTGGCCGGGTCTACAAGCACCGCGACGACAGGGCGCAAACCCTCAGATGATCTTCAGCCGCATGGCGCGGGCGATCGCCTGCATGCGGTTGACGGCGTCGAGCTTGCGGGCCGCGGTCTTGAAATAGCTGCTGACGGTATAGGCGGAAATGCCGAGAATGATGGCGATCTCGTCGCTGCTCTTGCCGGCGGCGGCCCAGCGCAGACATTCGATCTCGCGCGCCGACAGCTTTTCGCGGGTGGAGACGCCGGCGTCCATGGCGCGCTCCAGCCGCTCGAACAGCTGCAGCAGGATATAATAGAGTTCCGCCGCCTCGATGCTCTCCGGCGCGCCGCGGCTGCCCGACAGCGTGACGATGAAGGGATCGGCATAGGTCGTGTGCAGCAGCACCGCGAGAGTGAAGGCCATGGAGGGCGCAATTTCCACCGCCGTCACGGGCTTGCCGCGCAAGCCGAGAAGGGTGGCCGTTTCGTTGAACACGGGCAGTTTGGTGTGGCGCAGCTCCTCCACCAGCCGGCTCAGCCGGAAAATGTCGAGCGCATCGTATCCCCGCACCAGCTCGGCCGGCCAGCTGCTGACGACGAGGCGTTCGGAAAAATTCTGCTGGTCGCCGGCGGGCACGCGGACGATCATGAAATGGCCGAAGCCGAAATCGGCGGCGCATTGCCGCATGAGGCGCAGAACTTCGTATTCCGTCTGAACGGAGGACGGGTCCGGGGTCGGAAAGAGCAGGCTCGATTTCCTGGTGCTCACCGTTACGTCGACGTCAGACATTGCGTCTTCACCACTGCCGGCTCGGCCGGCTCCTTGTTTCGTGCGCGTCCTTCCGCCTGCAAAAGCAACGGTTCCCCGGCGCGTCTGGCATCTCGACCTCTCGGGATCAAGCCTGCCGGGCGGCATCGGGCATTGCACTCTAGCGGAAAAACAATGTGATGGCACCCAGGGATGCATATGCGTGAAATCTCATGGACCATGACGGCCCGAGAGCGGATATCCTGCAGTTTTCTCGACGTCATCGCCCCTCGCAGCACCGTCGCCGGGGCATCCAAGAGCCCTGCGACGACGAAAAAGGGGGTAACACCAGCTGCGGACAGGCCGCATGCTTCCGCATCGCGGCGATCTCTACGAAAATCCGACCGCCTTTCCTACCCGCTGCTTTCGCATGGCAGCTATGCGGCGGCGAGCCCGTGCGAATGCCGGTTTTCCACGGCTTTGCGGTGTGCGAAGGCGGGATGCCATCGGGACGCGCGGCCCTGCCTTGGGGGCGGAAAGCGCCCGTCTTTTCGCATCGCAGGAGCCCTTTGCGGCAAGTCATTCGAATGATGGATAAATTGTGTCGTCGAGCTTAGGCAAATCTTAAATGTGGCAAGCTAGGCTCAGCGAATATGGTCTTGAGTATGTGTAGAGAGTCCAATGACCGAAATGGTACGACCCCGCGTGAAGTATGTCATCGGCCCGGATGGCAGCCCACTGACGATCGCCGATCTTCCTCCGGCGAACACGCGGCGCTGGGTAATAAGACGGAAGGCAGAAGTGGTGGCGGCCGTTCGCGGTGGCCTGCTGAGCCTTGAAGAGGCCTGCGAGCGGTACACGCTGACGGTCGAGGAGTTCCTGTCCTGGCAGGCTTCGATCAACGATCATGGTCTTGCCGGGCTGCGCACGACGCGCATCCAGCAATATCGCCACTGAGAGCTTCAGGGCGTCATCTATCGGCTCGAGCGGTCGCGACCTTCGTTGCGGCCGCTTGTTTGCGTTTGGGGCTCCGGTCGCGGGCGCGTGTCATCGCCGGCTAGGGGCAGCGCAGGAGGCACCGCGCCGGAAAAGCCTTGCCATCCCCGACTGCGGGAAGGTTTCGCGCAAGCTCCTTGGCTTACCGTTCGTCGCATGTGTCGTTCGGTCGCGCACGAGGACGCGCGATCGCCGGCGTAACACGGGAACGGAAAGCACAACGACGACGGCCGCGCTTCGGAGCGAGGCGCGGCGTCGTTGGTCAAGGTCGGGCTGCCGGTCAGGTTCGACGGCCGGCAGATGGAAGGATCAGGCGCGCAGGCGCACGAGACCGTCGCGTTCTTCGAGTGCGGAGGCCTTGGCGAATTCGGCCTGGACTTCTTCCAGAGCGAGTTCGGCCGCGTCCTGCTGGACTTTCAGTTCCCGGACCGACACCTGCAGATTGTCGGCCCGCTGGCGGGCCGCCTTTGCAAAGGTCGGATAGGCAAAATGGGACGGATCCGAAATGCCAGACTTTTTCTCCTCGAATGCGATCTGATGCTCCAAATCCTTGGTCATCCTTTCGAATTCGGCCATCATCATCTGAAGCTGCTTCAGTTGACGCTGTTTGTCCTTCACCTGAAATTCCTTCAGGCGGACAAGGCTCTCACGTGACTTCATACGCAATACTCCCGCGGTGCGAGACCCGGCATCTCACTTGCAACCCTTACCGAAGGCTCATGCCTGCGGCTCCGCGAAAAAACCCCAGCGATCTTAACAAATGCCTACCGCTGGTAACGTTTCGTTTACGGGCATAGTTAATCCTAGGGACGATCATTTAAGGCCCGGTAAATGGCCAAGGCGAAATGTGACACATTGGCGTTTTGGCGAGTCACTGGAATCCGATAAGGCGGTTCGCTCACTTTCAGGGTGAGAAAGCGGTTTTATCAAAAACGAGTAAAATCAAGGGGCTGAGAAATATATTTAACAAATGCTGTGCACCTTGCCAGAGGGAATCAGAATTTGTTAACCATTTGGTGGCAAGCTCCAAATCAGGCAACGACTGGATCCGTTTAGCGTCAGGCAGCCTTGCACTACCTTTCGGCGGCGGAAAAGGGGACAAAAACATGCGGGTTCTGCTTATCGAGGACGACAGCGCGACAGCGCAGAGCATCGAGTTGATGCTCAAGTCCGAGAGTTTTAATGTGTACACCACCGATCTCGGTGAAGAGGGCGTCGATCTCGGCAAACTCTACGACTACGATATCATCCTGCTCGACCTCAACCTGCCCGACATGTCGGGTTACGAGGTGCTCCGGACCCTTCGCCTGTCCAAGGTGAAGACCCCGATCCTCATCCTCTCCGGCATGGCCGGCATCGAGGACAAGGTTCGCGGCCTCGGCTTCGGAGCGGACGACTACATGACCAAGCCGTTCCACAAGGACGAGCTCGTGGCGCGCATCCATGCGATCGTTCGCCGCTCCAAGGGTCATGCCCAGTCGGTCATCTCGACCGGCGAGCTGATCGTCAACCTGGATGCAAAGACCGTCGAAGTCGGCGGGCAGCGCGTTCACCTGACGGGCAAGGAATACCAGATGCTGGAGCTGCTTTCGCTCCGCAAGGGTACGACGCTCACCAAGGAAATGTTCCTGAACCACCTTTACGGCGGCATGGACGAGCCGGAACTGAAGATCATCGACGTCTTCATCTGCAAGCTGCGCAAGAAGCTGGCAAACGCTGCCGGCGGCGCGAACTACATCGAGACCGTCTGGGGCCGTGGCTACGTGCTGCGCGAACCGGAAGGCGATCTCGCCGAGAGTGCCTGATCGTCCGGATGTTTTGAGAGCCGAAGGCGATCATGCATCCCGCAGTGCAGGATCGCCGTCACCGGCGCCGACCGACCCGCCCTTCGTGGCGGGTTTTTCGTTTTCGGCGATAATGAAGATTGCGCACGCGCCGCAAGTGGCGGACACGAAAAAGGCCGCCTTGCGGGCGGCCGGTCTTCGGTGAGGGGAGGGGGCTGGAGACCGAACGGCGTCTCAGGCCGCGGCGGCGTAGGCGCCGAAGACGCTGGTCAGGATCTTGCGGTCGAACGGCTTCAGCAGGAAATCGTCGGCGCCGGCGCGCTTGCCGGCCATCATCTTGCGCAGGTCCGCCTCGATGACGCAGTAGTAGATGCGCACGGACTTGCCCTCGGACATCATGCGAATGTTGCCGATCAGCTCCAGCGCGCCGTCCAGGCCCGCATCGACGATGATGATGTTAGGAAGCTCGGCTTCGCATCGCGCCAGCGCCTCGAGGCCGTTGGCGGCTTCCGAGACGAGAAAGCCCATGCCGGAGAGGATGCGCTTTCCGACCTTGCGCACCACGTCGGAGTCGTCGGCGATCATCAAGCGCTGCATGGGAGCTCCTTGCCCTTTCATTCCCGTGAACGGAAGACCTCGAGACAGGCCGCAGGCGAATGATCGCCCCGGCACTGCATCAACGTCCAGTTGCGCACCCTCACGATCTAGCATGGGAGACCGAAGCTGTACGCTGTTCCTGGGAATATACGGCGCCTTTGGCAAACAAACCGTTACCGGAGCGGCGAAGAGTGATGGCGACGGTCGATGCTAGATGGAGGAGGCCATGAAGACGATCTCTTCCGGGGTCGGGAGAATCTCGATCTTCATGCCGGCTTCGTCGGCAAGCAGCACCGTGTAATAGGGCTGGATCGTGTGGGCATCGACGGCTTCCTCCAGCGTGCCGGAGAGCAGTTCGACAAGCTTGGGTGGTACGCGCATCATCTTGCCGCGCACGACGAGCTTGAAGACCGCGTCATATTCCGGATTTTCCAGCGTCACGTCCAGCGAGCCGCCGCGCGGAATGGCGCCGTAGGCGATAAGGAACAGGTTGAGCAGCAGCTTGACGCGGTTCTTCGGAATGATGACGCGCGGGCCGGTCCAGGTGATCTCGGTCTTCTTTTCAACCACCGCGAAATCGCGTGCCGCCTTTTCCGCTTCGCCCGTGTCGATCGATGCGCCGACCGAGCCGGAGGCGCCGAAGGCGAGGCGGGCGAACTTCAGGCGCACGGCGGCGTTCAGCGCGCTGGTGCGGATGAGGTCCATGGCATCGGCATCGGCGCCGCCCTCGTCCAGAAGCTCCAGCCCGTTGTTGATGGCGCCGACCGGCGAGATGATGTCGTGGCAGACGCGGCTGCAAAGGAGCGCGGCGAGATCGGGGCCGGTCAGCGTCAGGTTCGGGTTCTTTTCCATCGTCGTGTCCTTAAAGGTCGCCCTTGCCGATCGTCCGGTGCGCGACGACATCGCGCGGGGCTGTTTTCGGCTATGGTCTAGAGGGTGAAGATTGCGCGGACGTGGCGTGTCCGGTCTCGTGTCCAGTCCGGCCATAATGACACCATGTTTGGTAAACCAATTGTTAAGATGATGGGTTCAGAGTGGCGGAATCCCGGGCCGGGGCCGCAGACAGGCACGGCCTGCTCCTGCCGATACCCTATCGGCCTTGGGATAACGGAGGATGCGATGCTGCCGAGACCGAAATTTTCGCCATCGAAGGACGTTGCCGCCCGCGTCGCGCGGCGCAGCCTTCTGTCTGCCGCAAAGGCCGTTCTGTTCGGCGCGCTGGCGCTGTGCGTCGCCGCATCCACCGCTGCCGCGCAGTCCGCCAACAACACGTCGCAATATTCCATCCAGGAAATCGTCGATGCCGGACACGGCTTCTTCGGGTCCACATCCGGCGGTCTTGCCAAGGTGGTCGAGCGGGCGTTCCAGAATTACGGCCTGCCGAACGGCTATATTCTGGGCCAAGAGGGCTCCGGCGCCTTCGTCGCCGGCCTCACCTATGGCGAGGGCAGCCTGAACACCAAGAATGCCGGCCAGCACAGCGTCTACTGGCAGGGGCCCTCGCTCGGGCTGGACGCCGGCGGGCAGGGCAGCCGCATCATGATGCTGGTCTACAATCTCCCGAGCGTGCCCGGCCTCTACAAGCGGTTCGGCGGTGTCTCCGGGTCGGCCTATGTCGTGGCCGGCGTCGGCATGACGGTGCTGACCGACGAGCATATCGTGCTCGTGCCGATCCGCACGGGCGTCGGCGCCCGCCTCGGCATCAATGTCGGCTATCTCAAGCTGACCCAGCAGCCGACCTGGAATCCTTTCTGAGCGCGCTTGGCCGTTCGCAGCCCCTCGGCTTGCCAATCCGCGGCCGAGCGCGAATAATGATGCGCAAGGGATGGATGCCCTTGTCCAACCGCCTGTGAAGTGACCTCCGCGTGATCCAATTTGCACTGCTGTTCGCCCTGGGCTTCCTCACCGCGATCCTTCTCGGCGCGCTGGTCGCGCCCGTCATCCACCGGCGGATCGTGCGGTTTGCGGAAGACCGGCTGAAGGCGACGACGCCGCTGTCGCAGCAGGAGGTGCGGGCGCAAAAGGATGCGGCGCGCGCGATCTATGCGGCGGAAAACGTGCGCACCAGCCAGACGCTCAAACGCGAACGCGACAAGGCGATTTCCCTCATGCTGGCCCGCGAGACGGCCGAGCAGAGCATGCGGACGGTGCGTGCCGAGAACGACGAGCTGCGTGCGCAGCTGGACGAGATGAACGCGGAGGCGGGCGACCTGCGCTCCGGCATCCGGCTTCTCGAACAGCATATCGAGCGGTTGAAGGATGCGCTGGGCACGCTGGAGACGGATTACGCCTCCAAGACCGAGCAGGCGGCCTTGCTCGCGCGCCAGCTCGATCGCGTTTCGGCCGAACTCGACGAGGTGCGCGCCGTCTCCGTCGCTGAGGCGTCGCAGGTCGATGAGCTCCATGCCCGCGCCGGTGGCCTGCGCGACGAGCGAGAGACCCTGCGCGACGAACGGCGCCGCGAGAGCGAGAAGGCCAAGGCCCTGGAGTTGAAGCTGGCGCAGCAGGAGATCCGGGCAAAGCAGCTCGAATCCCGCCTGACGGCCGCCAACGGGCTGCTGGCCGACCGGGAAACCCATCTGGAGCGCGGCAGCGCGGAAATCGACCGCCTGACCACGCGCGTCCGCGAGATGACGGCGGAGCTGGCCGCTGCCCTGCAGGCCTTGCGCGCCGCGGGGATCGAGCCGCGTCTGACGGCCAGAGACGACAGCCTGCCGACCACAGGGCAGGAGGACACGATCGCCCTTCCTGCACCGCAGGAGACCATGCTCTTGTCGCCGCCCGGCATGCCGACGCCGGAGAGCCTGCGGGCGGATGCGGGTGCCTTCATCGACCGCCTCGTGGCGTCCGATCCGGCCGACGATGCGGCGCTGCGCAACGAACTGCTGCAGATCGCGGCGGCCATGACGGCGCTCACGGCGAGAAACGAGGGAGAGGCATCGCCCATCCCGGCGCTTCTGGCGCGGGAGGCGGACGCCGGCGCGACCACGCCGGCCTTACAAACATTGGCCTCACAAACGCCAGCCTTGCAAACGCCGGCCTCACAAACATTGGCCGCGCGGACCCGGTCGCTTCTTGCCTCGACCTCCTGATCCCGAGCCGTCAGACGCGGCCGTTGAGGCTGGCGATCCGGTGCAGGGCGATGCCGGTGGCGGTGGCGACGTTGAGGCTGTCGAGGCCCGGCTTCTGCCGGATGCGTGCCGTGCGAATCGCGGCCAGGATGGCGGGCGGCAGGCCTTCGCCTTCGGCGCCCACCACCAGTGCCGTGCGCGGCGCCGGCGGGATGTCGTCCAGATCGGTCCGCCCGCGCGGCGACAGGCCCCAGAGCGCAAAGCCGCGGCCCTCGATGGCCGCCAGCAGATCGGCCGCCGTGCCCTGCCGCACGAAGGGGACGGCAAGCACCGCGCCGACGGAGACGCGGATCGCCTTGCGGTAGAGCGGATCGCAGCAGGTTTCGTCCAGAAGCACGGCGCTCGCGCCGAAGGCCGCGGCGTTGCGGAAGATCGCGCCGACATTGTCGTGATTGGAAAGGCCGCAGGCGGCGAGGATCAAGGCCTCGTCGGGCAGGGTCGAAAGCAGGTCCTCCAGGGTCTGGGGCCTCTGGCGCATGCCGATGGCCAGCACGCCGCGATGCATGTCGAAGCCGGCGATGGCGTTGAAGACAGTGGCATCCGCGACGAAGACCGGCACCGTATCCTCGAACTGCGCGAGAATGTCGGCGACGCCGGCGAGGCGGTTTTCGAGAAGCAGGATCGCCTCGGCCGTGAAGGGGCCGCCGCCGGCCGCCGATGCCGCGAGCATGCGCAGCACCACAGTGCCTTCCGCGACGAAGCGGTTGTGGCGGCCTGTGAGGTCGCGCTCGCGGATCGAGACGAAGGCGGCGATGCGCGGATCGGCCGGGTCGAGGATGCGCTGGGCGATGCGCGCGCTGTCCGGCACGGTCAGTTCGCGGGAACGGAGATGTCGGCGACGATGCGGTTGGCGGCGATGTCGTAGACGAGCGCCTTGCGGACACCGGCGAGCGTGCCGAAGAACAGGATCTGCCCGCCCGAGAGCGAGGTGCCGGTGATCTCGAAGCCTTGCGGAAGAGTGGCGGTCGCCGTGAGCGGCGCGTCGCTCGGCACGCCGGCTGTCGTGTTTGCCAGCGACGGCGTGGCGCTCGGGCGTGTGACCTTGTAGACAATCGCGCCCAGCACGGCCATAAGCATGACCAACATAACCCCCGCCGAGACAAGCTGCAGGCGGATCATCTTGCGGCGAACGTTTTCCATCACCGGATCGAGCGGCTTTTCGTCCTGTTCGTCGGGTTCATGGAGCGACATGGGCGGTTTGACCTCACGGATCGAGTCAGAATGAACGACCCCTTTACCGAAGCGACAGCCCCAAGGAAAGTCCTGACAGCGGACGACGACGCATCCGGGCGCATGGATGCGTGGCTGACCGAGCAGATGGACGGCCTCTTCTCGCGCAATCGCATCAAAGCCCTGATCGAGCAGGGCGCCGTGCGCGTCAACGGCAAGCCGGTGCTGGAGCCCAAGCGCAAGGTGCAGCCGGGCGATGTGTTCGAGATCGGCATGCCGGAGCCGGAAGATCCCGAGCCCAAGGGCGAGGACATTCCGCTCGACGTGCTCTACGAGGACGACGACGTGATCGTGCTGATCAAGCCGCCGGGTCTCGTCGTGCATCCCGGTGCCGGCAACTGGACGGGGACGCTGGTCAATGCGCTCATCCATCATTGCGGCGACAGCCTTTCGGGGATCGGCGGCGTCAAGCGGCCGGGCATCGTCCACCGTCTGGACAAGGACACGAGCGGCGTCATGGTGGTGGCGAAGAACGATCTCGCCCACCGGCACCTCTCCGACCAGTTTGCCGACCATGGCCGCACCGGGCCGCTGGAGCGCGCCTATGCCGCCATCGTCTGGGGCCGGCCGCGGGGGCTGCGCGGCACGATCGACGCGCCGCTCGGGCGCGCCGGAGACCGGATCAAGCGCGCTGTGAAGAAGCACGACGCGGACGATGCGCGCGAGGCCATCACCCATTACGAGGTGACCGAGCGCTACCACGAAAAGCCCGATGCGACGGCGCTGGCCGCCATGGTCGAATGTCGGCTGGAGACGGGGCGCACGCACCAGATCCGCGTCCACATGGCCTATATCGGACATCCCCTGGTGGGCGATGTCGATTATGGCGCGGCCTTCCGCACGAAATCGAACCTCCTGCCGGAGGCCGCCAAGGCTGTGGTCGACCGCTTTCCGCGCCAGGCGCTGCATGCGTTCATGCTGGCCTTCGAGCATCCGGCAACCGGGGAAACGATGCGCTTCACGTCGCCGCTGCCGGACGACATGCGGGAACTGGCCGCTGCCCTGAAGGCATAGGCGGCGTTCGCCAATTGGGGGCACGCGAAATCTTGGCGCCTGAATGCATCCTTTTGCCGAGGCCGGCGTTTTTCCGGTATCGACAGCCAAGGAGAACGATCATGATCGATGCCAGCCAGATCAGGGAACATGCCGAAGTCATCAGCGCCGACGGCGTCCATGTCGGAACCGTCGATGGTGTCGAGGGCGACCGCATCAAGCTGACGAAGAAGGACAATCTCGTCGGCCATCAGGACCATCATCATTTCATCGCCCTGTCGCTCGTCGACAGCGTCGACGAAAACCGGGTCCGCCTGAGCGCGAAGAGCGACGCAGCGTTCCTGTCCGAGCAGGAAGACGACGGCGCGGCCATCCAATAACCTGGTTTTTGATAGCGGAAACATGGCGTGAGGGGTTGATTTCAGCCCCTCGATGCCGATCTTACCGAGATATCCCGAAGCCCAAGGATGGGGTCGCAATCGCGCGGCTGCATCCTTGAATCATGCGCTGCGCGTTCTTATCTTGGTGACCTGTGGGGTCCAAGGACCCACATGCCCGGCCTGCCAGCTGGAGGCCGGAACGCGAAAGGGGTGCAAACATGGCCCGTAGTACGATGCCGACACTGACCGCCGGCGAAGGTGGTCTCAATCGATATCTCGATGAAATCCGCAAGTTTCCCATGCTGGAGCCGCAGGTCGAGTATATGCTCGCCAAGCGCTACCAGGAACATGACGACCGGAAGGCCGCCCACCAGCTCGTGACCAGCCATCTGCGCCTCGTGGCGAAGATCGCCATGGGCTATCGCGGCTACGGCCTGCCCATTGGCGAAGTCGTTTCCGAAGGCAATGTTGGCCTCATGCAGGCCGTGAAGAAGTTCGATCCGGAGCGTGGCTTCCGTCTGGCGACCTACGCCATGTGGTGGATCAAGGCGTCCATCCAGGAATATATCCTGCGGTCCTGGTCGCTCGTGAAGATGGGCACCACCGCCAATCAGAAGCGGCTGTTTTTCAACCTGCGCCGCCTGAAGGGCAAGATCCAGGCGCTGGATGACGGCGACCTCAAGCCGGATCAGGTCAAGCAGATCGCCACCACGCTGAACGTGTCGGAAGCCGAGGTCATTTCGATGAACCAGCGCTTGTCCGGTGACGCATCGCTGAACGCGCCGATCAAGGCGGGCGAGGGCGAGTCCGGCCAGTGGCAGGATTGGCTGGTGGACGATCACGAGAGCCAGGAAGACATCCTGATCGAACAGGACGAGCTGGAAAACCGCCGCTCGCTGCTGTCGGGCGCGATGAACGTGCTCAATGATCGCGAACGCCGCATCTTCCAGGCACGTCGCCTGACGGAAGATCCGGTGACGCTCGAAGAACTTTCGACCGAATTCGAGATCAGCCGCGAACGCGTCCGCCAGATCGAGGTTCGCGCCTTCGAAAAGGTGCAGGACGCCGTTCAGAAGGCGGCTCTGGCAAAGGCTCAGGCCTTGCGGGTCGTCGAAGACGCCTGATCCCATACGCCTGTGAGATTTCCGGCCCGGCTGCACCTTGCAGCCGCGCTTTTTGTCGTCGTCTCACGACATCTTGAAGAACTGTTGAAAATGCAACCTTTCCCTTTAGTCCTTTCCTTCCGAAGACGGTCTAGAAGAGAGACCGATCGTGCATCGCCGGGCGTGCCTGCGGTGCGGGTTTGGGGTAGAGTGTTTGGAAAGAGGCAGGTCATGCAGAAGATAACGGAGGGCGTTGCCGTGCCGATACTCCGGCCCCGGTCTGCTCGCCGGCAGAAAAGCCGAACGGCGCGACCGACACTAAGGATCCTGGCGCTGGCTGGTGCTCTCGCCCTGTCCGTCGGCCTGTGGATCGGTGGCTACGCCCTCGTTCGCCTCATGTTTTAGGCAGGAGCGCTATCGGACGGTGTCCGTCGCGGCGAGAATGCGCAATTCACGGTCCAGAGCGTCCGCGATCTGCCGCGGGTCGGACTCGTCCGCTGCCGCGGCGTCGATGTCGAAGAGTTCGATGACGGCCAGGTCGATCTGCCGCTCGACGGCGGAAAGGGGCTCCGGCTCGGGCTCGTAATAAATCCGGCAATGATCCACGAAATCGCGACCGACGTCGCCATCGAGAAGAAGCGCCAGCGTCTTTCCGTTTTCGTCACGGAAGTGAAACACGGTGTTCAAACCGTGCGGCGTGGTCGATGTGTGACGTGCTGCGAATGCGAGTTCCGACATAGACGACCTCGAATGTTCCCAACAGCCACAATCTACCAGACATGATGGTGCGTTGTCGCTAACTTTTTGCAGTGCAGCAATATCAGCCGGCGAACCGCTCCATAACGAAACTGTCAGGTGAACCCTGCAGGACGCGGTTGGTCTTCTCGAGAGACATGGAGCTCATGGAGAGGGCCGGCGCCTCCGGCTGCGACAGGACGGTGGCCGTCATGAACAGCGCGGTCAGCGCCAGATAAGCTGTCAGGGCTGCGGATCGTGTCGACATGCCATCTCTCCCGGTTTTCGGCACAACTCACGTTTTGTCGGAAAGTTCCGTAAGTCGTGATGAACGATAGGGAAAGCGCTGTTTGTCCGGCTCTGCGCGCTTGCTGCCGGGATGCGACCGTTTAATATGCCCGGCGAGCCTTACGACCGACGGAGCCGTCTATGACGTTCGACACCATCATTCGCCATGCCAACCTTGCCGATGACCGGATGGGCGTCGATATCGCGATCTCCAAAGGCCGGATCGTCGCGGTGGAGCCCGACATCGCGGCGGAGGCTGGCGAGGTCATCGATGCGGGTGGTCGGCTCGTCAGTGCGCCGTTTATCGACATTCACTTTCACATGGATGCGACGCTGTCGCTCGGCACGCCCCGGCTCAACCGGTCGGGCACGCTGCTCGAGGGCATCCAGCTCTGGGGGGAGCTGAAGCCGCTGCTGACCAGGGAAGCGGTGATCGAGCGCGCGTTGCGCTATTGCGATCTCGCGGTGTCCCAAGGGCTGCTTGCCGTGCGCAGCCATGTCGATGTGTGCGACGAGCGGCTGACCGGCGTCGAGGCGCTGCTGGAGGTGAAGGATCTCGTTCGGGATTACCTCGACCTGCAACTCGTGGCCTTTCCGCAGGACGGCTATTTCCGTTCGCCCACGGCCGCCCGCAATCTCGAACGCGCGCTCGACATGGGCGTCGATGTCGTCGGCGGCATCCCGCATTTCGAGCGGACGATGAAGGACGGGCGGCGCTCGGTGACAGCACTTTGCGAGATCGCGGCGGAACGGGGGCTGCTGGTCGATCTGCACTGCGACGAGACCGACGACCCGCTGTCGCGTCACATCGAAACGCTGGCTTACGAAACGCAGCGTCTCGGCCTTCAGGGGCGGGTGGCCGGTTCGCATCTGACGTCCATGCATTCGATGGACAATTATTACGTTTCCAAGCTTCTGCCGCTGATCGCGGAGGCGCAGATCCACTGCGTGCCCAATCCGCTGGCCAATATCGTGCTGCAGGGCCGGCACGACACCTATCCGAAGCGGCGCGGCATGATGCGCGTTCCAGAGCTGATGGCGCTCGGCGTCAACGTCGCCTATGGCCAGGACAGCTGCATGGACCCCTGGTATTCGTTCGGCAATGCCGACATGCTGGACGTCGCGCATATGGCCGTCCACACCGGGCATATGACGAGCCCGGCGGCGGTCAGGGCCTCGTTCAAGGCGGTGACCGACAATGCGGCGCGCACCTTCGGGCTTGAGGGCTACGGCATCGCGCCGGGCTGCCATGCCGACCTCGTGCTGATCGAGGCGCGCGACGCGGCCGAGGCCGTGCGCATGCGGGCGAACCGGCTGATGGTGATGCGCCGCGGCAGGATCATCGCCCGGACGCCGCCGCGCACCGCAACGCTGTCGCTCGCCGGACGGCCGGAGACGCTGGAGCCCTGGCGCTATGCGCCGGTCGAGGCGTCCGCATCATGAGCCTCGACATCCCGCCACCCCGCCTCGGGCAGAGCGAACGCAATGCGGCGGACAGCGCCGGCGGGCTTCCGGCGGGCGGGTTCAACGCGCTCGTGCCGGAACTCGATGTGACGGACCTTGGTCGCAGCCTGACCTTCTGGTGCGACCTCCTCGGTTTTGCCATCGCCTACGACCGCAAGGCGGCGAACTTCGCCTATCTGGAACGCGAGGGTGCGCAGATCATGCTGTCGCAGATCAACGGCGCCTGGGTCACGGCGCCGCTGGAGCCGCCGCTCGGGCGCGGGATCAATTTCCAGATCGCGGTCTCCGATATCGCCGCCATCGCCGAACGGCTGGCGCAGGCGGACTGGCCGCTCTTCCGGGGCCTTCAGGATGCCGTCTACAATGTCGGGGGCGAGGATCGGGCGTCGCGCGAGCTGCTGGTGCAGGACCCGGACGGCTATCTCGTGCGCCTCGCGCAGCGCCTTCCGATCGGCGATGCGTAAGTTGGTGCGAACCTGAAAGGCAGCGGATGACGGTCATTGCGCTGCGGGCCCTGCAGGCCTTCGAAGCGGTGGGGCGGCTTGGCAGCGTGACGGCGGCGGCCGTCGCACTTGACGTTTCCCCGGGGGCCGTGAGCCAGCATCTGCGCAAGCTGGAGGCGCATCTGGGCGTGAGCCTGATCGAGCGGCGCGGCCGGCGCATCGCGATGACGGCGCTCGGCCATCTCTATCACGCCGAGATCGCCAAGGGCTTCCTGCAGTTCGAGGAGGCGGGGCGCGTGCTGGCGCGGGCGCGCAATACGGGCGGGTTGACCCTGTCGGCGCTGTCCTCCGTCGTCAACAAATGGATCGGCCGCCGCATCTTCGACTGGCAGGCCCTGCATCCCGATGCGCAGATCCGCATTCTCGGGCAGGATGCCGAGCCCCGGCTCGGTATCGACGAGGTCGATTTCCGCATCACCTATGGCCTGCGCGGCAGTCCGCATCCCCACAGCACCGCACTGTTTCGGGACTGGGTGGTGCCAGCCTGCGCTCCGGCCCTGATTGCGGACCACGCCGGTCCTGTCGGCCCTACCGAGATCCTGCACCATCCCCTGCTGCATGTCGCCTGGGAGGCGCATTTCTCGACCTTCCCGCACTGGCGGGATTTTGCGCAGGCGGCCGGGGTGGACTTTGCCGAAGCCGGGTCCGGCCTGTCGTTCACGCTGTCGTCCAGCGCCATCGATGCGGCTGTCAACAAGCGGGGCTTCGTTCTGGCGCAAATGTCGATGATCACGGACGAGCTCGCCGCAGGCACGCTGGTCGTGCCGTTCGACCTGCGGCTGCCCTTGCCGGAGAGCTATTTTCTTGCCTGGGACCGCTCCGCTCTCGACAAGCCGCATGGGCAGGCGTTCCACGGCTGGCTGACGGCGCTCGGGCGGCGGCAGGGACTGGCATCCGCGCCGGTGGCGGCGCAACCTGATGCGACTGTTTAGGAAAACTCACATAGAACGTCGTTTCCCGGGCTTGTCCGCCGGCCGGTTCCCGCCATACTCCGGCAGTCGATCATAGGAAGGGACCTCGCATGGCACGGCAGGACAAGCTCAAGCTCGGGACATTCGTCTACACCTTCGGCTTCCACCCGGCGAGCTGGCTGCACCCTTCCAGCGATGTGAACGGGGCGAACGATATCGCGCATCTGAAAAAGGTCGCGCAGATGTCCGAAGCGGCCAAGTTCGACTTCCTGTTCATGGCGGATTCGCCGGCGGCCGGCATCGGCGATCCCGATGCGCTGGCCCGCAGCCCCACCAAGATGAACCGTTTCGAGCCGCTGACGCTGCTTTCCGCACTCTCGATGGTCACGGAGCGTCTGGGGCTCGTCGCGACGGCCTCGACCAGCTATTACGAGCCCTTCAACCTCGCCCGCATCTTCGCGTCCATCGACCAGCTGTCGAACGGGCGCGCCTGCTGGAACGTCGTGACGTCGGATCACGACGAGACCGGCTATAATTTCAACCGCACCGGGCTCGATCCGCACGAACTGCGCTACGAGCGGTGCCGGGAATTCGTGGATGTGGTCTTCGGGCTCTGGGACAGTTTTGAGAAGGATGCGCTGCTGCTCGACCGCGACAGTGGCCTCTATTACGACAAGACCCGGCATCACATGCTGAACCATGTCGGCAAGCACTATCAGGTGCGCGGCCCGCTCAACATCGCACCCTCGCCGCAGGGGCGGCCCGTGATCGCGCAGGCGGGCGGGTCGGAGGCCGGCATGGATCTCGCCGCCCGCACGGCCGAGATCGTCTTCAGCCTCGCCTCCAATATCGATCGGAACCGGGCGTTCTACGCCAACGTCAAGGGACGGATGCCGGCGCTCGGGCGCAATCCCGACGATCTAAAAATCATGCCCGGCGTGGTGCTGAATGTCGGGGAGACGGAGGCCGAGGCGCGGGCCAAGGTCGAGTTCCTGATCGATAAGCTGCATCCCGATGTCGGGCGGCTGATGCTGTCGGAATTCCTGGAGGCGGACCTGCGCGGCGTGCCGCTGGACGAACCTTTCCCGATGGACCGGCTTCCCGAACAGCCGAAGGGCTCCAAGGCGCTGTTCGAGGAGCTGACCGATTTCGTGAAGAAGGGCCATACGGTGGGCGAGCTGATCCGGCTTTATGCCGAAAAGCACACCGGCAACGGCATCACCGGCACGCCGGTGCAGATCGCGGATTTCATGGAGGAATGGTTCGAGACGCGTGCCGCCGACGGCTTCATCCTGATGTTTCCGACCCTGCCGGCAAGCCTCGAGGATTTCGTGCGGCTTGTCTTGCCGGAACTGCGCCGCCGCGGCCTCTTCCGGGAGGACTACGAAGGCGCGACGCTGCGGGAGAACCTCGGCATCTCCGTCCCGGTCAATCGTCATACGGCGGCCCGGCAACGTTCGGCTGTTTCGGGCGTTTAGGCCCGGTAAACCATAGGCGAAGATCGAGACTCGTCCGTTGCCGTCCCGTTTTCGGTGGAAGGAAGATCTTCAGTGCATTCGGGTAGACAGGGAGCCCCGTCCGAGGACATCACGTCGATCGGGCCGGTCCATATGCGAGGTATCGTGACATGACTGCTGCCGTTTCCCCGTCGCCTGTGGACGCGACCGGCCCCGATGCCGCGGCCTTCAAGCTGTCCATGCGCCATCTCGCCGGTGCCGTCTGCGTCATCACCGTCGGCGACGGCGAGGGGCGGACCGGGTTTACGGCAACGTCCGTCACATCGCTCTCGGCCGAAGTGCCCTCCGTCATCGTCAGCGTCAACCGAACGTCGTCGTCCTGGCCCGTGTTGGAGCGCAGCGGCCATTTCTGCATCAATGTACTGGCAGAAGGTCAGGACGGCGTTGCCAAGGCCTTTGCCGGGGCGGACGGACGCCGGGGTGCGGAGCGCTATGCCGGTGCCGAATGGACCCGGCTCGACAGTGGCGGATGGGCGCTTGCCGATGCGCTGACCGTCATCGATTGCGGCCTCGACGAGGCGCTGCATCGCCATACGCATGCGATCCTGATCGGCCGCGTGCGCAGCGTGCGGGTGCGGCCGGACGTGGCACCGCTTCTCTACTTCAACGGCGGCTTCCGTACGCTGCTTCCCGAATAGGACGACCCGCATGCCCGAGATCGACGCCCTCCTCGCCGCCATCCGCGCGGCCGCTCCCGGCGCGGAGGTCAGGACAGGCGCCGATCTGGCCGTCCTTCATCCGGGCGAACATCCCGACAATCTCGGCGCCGCCGCCGTCGTCGCGCCGCGCGATGTCGCCTCCCTCTCCGCCATCGTTCGCATCTGTGCCGGTGCGGGCCTTCCGGTCGTCACCCATGGCGGACGGACGGGGCTCGTCGGCGGCGGTATCTCGACGGCCGGCGAGATCGTCATCTCTTTGAAGAACCTCGACCGCATTCTCGACATCGACCCGATCGGCGGCGTGGCCGTGGTCGAGGCCGGAGTGACGCTGGAGGCGTTGCAGCAGGCGGCCGCCATTTACGGGCTGGAGCCCGGCATCGACCTTGCGGCACGCGGATCGGCGACGCTCGGCGGCATGGCCTCCACCAATGCCGGCGGCGTCATGGCCTTCCGCAACGGCGTCATGCGCCATCGCATCCTCGGGCTGGAAGCCGTGCTGCCGGATGGCGGCATCTATCGTGACATGGTGCGTGTGGTGAAGAATTCGGCCGGCTACGACCTGAAGCATCTGCTGATCGGTGCCGAGGGCACGCTGGGCGTGATCACCGGGCTGGTGGTGAAGCTCGACCCGGTGCCGGCGGCAAGCGCCACGGCGCTGTTCGGCCTGCCCTCGACGGAGGCGGCCCTGACGCTGATGGGACTGGCACGGGCCACGGGCACGTTGCGGGCCTGCGAGGCGATGTGGTCGCGCTATTTCGGCTTCACGGCCAGGCACTTCGGCTGGCGAGAGACGAGCGAGGCGACACCGGTGCATCTGGCCATCGGGCTCGGCGGCGAGACGGACGAGGCGCTTCTCGCCGTGCTTGCCGGGCTCTACGAGGCGATCTGCGAGACCTATCCGGACACGACGGCGGTGGTTGCGGGCTCCGTGCAGCAGGCGCACGAGATCTGGCGGCTTCGGGAGGAGACGGCGCTGATGTACCGGGCCTTTCCGGCAGCACCCTCCTACGACATTTCCGTGCCGATCGACCGGCTCGGGACCTATCTCGCGCGGATCGCGCCGGGCCTGGAGGCCATCGACGGCCTGTCCCCCTTCATCTTCGGCCATGTCGCCGACGGCAATCTGCACGTCGTGCTCGACCGGCCGGGCAGCTGGATGACGGAGGCGCGGCGCGATGCGGTGGAGCAGGTGCTCTATGACGGGATCGGCGCGATGGGCGGGTCGTTTTCGGCCGAACACGGCGTCGGCTCGAAGCGCATTCATGCGCTGCTGGCGACAGGCGACCCGGTGAAGCTCGCGACGATGCGGGCGATCAAGCAGGCGCTCGACCCGAAGGGCTTGTTCAATCCGGGCAAGGTGCTGCCCGTTCTCTGAGGCGGAACATCAAGCGAGCCCCTATTACACCAGCATCGAGGCGCCGCGGTCGAGATAGGTGTCGAGGAACTGCTCGAGACGGGGGTGGCGGGGCTTGCCGAACACCTCGGACGGCGGGCCGGAGAAGAGCAGGCGGCCCTGATCGAGAAAGCTGATCTGGCTGCCGACGGTGGCGGCAAAGCCGATCTCGTGGCTGACCACGACCATGGTCATGCCTTCGGCGGCGAGATCCCGCATCACGTTCAGCACCTCGCCGGTCAGTTCCGGATCGAGCGAGGAGGTCGGTTCGTCGAACAGCATGATCTTCGGCTTCAGCGCCAATGCCCTGGCGATCGCCACGCGCTGCTGCTGCCCGCCCGAAAGCTGGGAGGGATAGTGCCCGGCGCGGGCTTCCAGCCCCACCTTGACCAGCTGCTCCATAGCGCGGGCTTCCGCGTCCTTCCGGCTCATCTTGTGCACGGTGCGCAGGGCTTCGCTGACATTGCCGAGCGCCGTCATATGCGGCCAGAGATTGAACTGCTGGAAGACCATGCCGATCTTCGAGCGGATGGCGCGGTTGGTGGTGGCGGGAATGCGCTCGCGCAGGCCGTTCGAATGTTCCGAGAAGCCGAGCACCTCGCCATCCACCGTGATGGTGCCGCTGGTCGCCTCCTCCAGAAAGGCCATGCAGCGCAGGAGTGTGCTCTTGCCGGAGCCCGACGGGCCGATGAGGCAGGAGACCTGTCCGGGCGGGATCTCCAGATCGATGCCGTGCAGCACGGCGGTGTCGCCGTAGCGCTTGACGAGGGTGCGGACGGCGATGGCGGGAAGGGTCATGTCGGGGAAAACCTGTAACGGGACAAGCGGTGCTCGGCATAGCGGCCGAGCTTGTCGGTGACTTCCACCAGCACCCAGTAGAACACGGCGAGCAGGAAGAGCGATTCGACGAAGGCATATTGCTGGGAGCCGATGGCGCTGACGGTGAGCGTCAGCTCCGGCACGGTGATGATGGAGAGGATCGCCGTCTCCTTCATCAGGATCACGGCCATGTTGATGGCGGGCGGCAGCACCAGCATGGTCATTTCCGGCAGGAGGATGCGCCGCACGATCTGGCCCTGGCTGAGGCCGACGCATTCCGCAGCCTCGATATGGCCCTTGGGAATGGCGACGAAGCCGGCGCGAAAGATCTCGCTGAAATAGGCGGCGCCGTAGATCGTCAGGCCCAGCAATCCGGCGGGGATGGGATCGAGCGCGAGGCCGATGAAGGGGCCGCCGTAATAGAGGAGGAAGATCTGGATGAGGAACGGCGTGCCGCGCAGCACCTCGACCGCGAGCCCGAGCGGCCAGTCGATCAGCCGGCCGCCATAGCGGCGCCCGACGGCGACGAGAAAGCCGACCGCGGCGCCGCCGATGGTTCCGGCGATCCAGAGAAGCAGCGTGACGCCGGCGCCGGAGAGGATGGCCGGGAGCTGGGCGAGAATGACGTTGATATCGAAGGTCATCGCGGCACTCCGGGCAGGGAGCGCTCGATGAGGCCACCGGTGCGCGCCACCACCCAGTTTATGACAAGATAGATGAGGCCGGCGCAGGCGAAGAGCTGCAGCGGCAGGAAGGTGCTGCCGGCCAGATCCTGCGCCATGCGCGTCAGCTCGACGATGCCGACGACGGAGACGAGCGAGGAGGCCTTGAGGATCAGGATCGCCTCGTTGACGAGCGCGGGAAAGGTCAGGCGCAGCGCGATCGGCACCTTGATGCGGCGGAAGGCCTGGGAGGGCGTGAGGCCGACCATCTCGGCCGATTCGATCAGGCCGCGGGGCACGCTGGCAAAGCCGCCGCGCAGGTTCTCCGCCTGATAGGCCGCGGTGCAGAGCGAAAGGCCGATGATGGCGGCGACGATGCTGGGCACGTTGAGCCCGATGACGGGCAGGAGATTGTAGATCAGCAGCAGCTGCACGAGGAGAGGCACGCCGCGAAAGAAGCTGATGAAAATACGGGCAGGAACCGCCAGCGCGCGGCGGCCGGACAGGAGCATGCCGGAGAGGAGAATGGCGATCGTAAAGCCGATCAGGATCGACACGAGGCTGATGCCGATCGTGTAGAGCGAGGCTTTGAGAAGAAGTTCGAACAGCTTGAAGGACATTGCCGGCCAATTCGTCGGATGGGCTGTCGGGTGCGGTACAGCGCCGTGCGTGCAAGATGACGCAAGCCGGGTCTGCTGTCACGCGTCACACCTGCTGCGTCAGTCCACCCTGACATCGATCGGATGTCAGGACGATGCAGCGGGGCGAGCGGAAGAGCGGGACCGAATGCGGGCATGTGCGTCATGCCGGTTCGGCCCCGCCTCGGATCAGAGGACTGATCAGAATGCCGGGTCCTTGACGGCATCCGGCGTGTCGAAGCTGGCGCCGAACCACTTTTCCTGCAGCTTGGCGAGGCGTCCGTCGCCCTTCATCTTCAGGAGGGCCGCGTCGATCGCGTCCATCAGCGGCGCGTGGTCCGCATCCTTGGTGCCGATGAAGCCGAAATAGGCCTTCTGGCCGAAGGGCGGCATCACGACCTCGAACGTATCCTTGCGCTGGCTGGCGACGAAGGCGATGTTCGGCAGGGAGTTCGCGACGCCAGCGATGCGGCCGGCTGCGAGATCGGCGTAGGATTCGGTGAAGGCGGGATATTCGCGGATATCGACCTTCGCGGGGAGCTTTTCGGAATAGCCCTGCAGCTGGGCGAGCTGCGCGGTCGCCTTGCCGACGCCGATCGCCTTGCCGGCGATGTCTTCCGGCTTGGTGATGCTGGTGTCGCCGGCCTTCTTCAGGATCGCGACCGTGGCTTCGGCCACCGGCGGCGTGAAGCGGTAGCGCTCCATGCGGGCCTTGGTGATCGTGGCGGGGCCGGCGACCATGTCGAACTTGCCGGCCTCGAGGCCCGGCAGGACGCCTTCCCAGGGGAGGGCGATCCATTCGATCTCGACGCCCAGCTCCTTGCCGAGCTCGGCAAAGACATCCACGTTGAGGCCCGCATGCTCGCCGGCATCGATGAAGTCGAAGGGTGCGAAGGCGGTTTCGGTGCCGACCTTCATGGTGCCGGCGGCCTTGATGCGGGCGAGCGCGTCTTCGGCCTGGGCCGAGAAGGTCGCGCCGAGCAGGAAGGCCGCGGCAACGAGGCCCTTCAGCAGGAAATGGGATTTCATGGTCGTCTCTCCAGTATCGTGCCGCATCTCACGCGGCGTTCCCGTCTTCAGAATTGGATCTGCAGGCTTCTGCGTCCTGCATTTTGACTATACAAATAGACAGGTCCTTGCATAAGGTGTCAACGACAAACTGCCCGCGGTGTGCGGCATCCGCTGCCCTTGTCATGCAAGTGACATGCAAGCGTCGTGCCGTGTCCGCGCCGCCTGTCCGCTTCATGGGGGAGCCGTGCCTTGACCTCGCTTCACCAGCGTATTTTCGAAGATATCGAGCAGAAGATCATGAGCGGCACCTGGCCGCCGGGGCAGCGCATTCCGGCCGAGCACGAGCTGGAAGGCACCTATGGCTGCTCGCGCATGACGGTGAGCAAGGCGCTGTCGGCGCTGGCGGCCCGCGGCATGATCGTGCGCCGCCGCAGGGCCGGCTCCTTCGTCGCCTCGCCGCAGCTCGACCGGACGGTGATGGACATTTCCGACATCGGAACGGAAGCGAAGGTGGCGGGCCACGCCTATAGCCACCGCATCCTATCGCGGCGGATCGAGCGGCTGTCCGTCGCGGATGCCGCCGCGATCGAGGAGGCGGCCGGGGACGAGGTGCTGCGGGTGGAATGCCTGCACATCGTGGATGGCCGGCCCAATGCGCTGGAGAAGCGGCTGATCCTGCTCGATGCCGTGCCGCAGGCGCGGGGCGAGACCTTCGCGGCGAACCCGCCGGGCAGCTGGCTTCTGGATCAGGTGCCGTGGTCGGAGGCCAAACACATCATTCGCGCGGTCGCGGCGGATGCGGCAACCGCGAAGCTTCTGACGATCGAGCGACACGCCGCCTGCCTGCTCCTGACCCGCCAGACCTGGCAGAACGGTCGGACCGTGACCTTCGTCGAAATCACGCACCCCGGCGACCGTTACCAGTTCGCCGGGGTGTTTCATCCGTCCAAGTAATGTTGGCCACGTCGTGTCGGCCAGGTCGTTTCGGCAACTATTCCCGGGCGAGCAGGCGCTTGTTGAGGAAGAGCGCCAGCATGGTGCAGATCGCGCCCGACAACAGGTAGTAACCCACGAAGGGCAGGCCGAACTTGCTCGACAGGCCAAGCGTGATCAGCGGTGCAAAGCCGGCCCCGAGGAACCAGGCAAGGTCCGACGTGAAGGCTGCGCCCGAATAGCGATAGCCCTGCGTGAACCGCGAGGACACGGAGCCCGCCGCCTGGCCGAAGGAGAGGCCGAGCACGCCGAAGCCGGCGATGACGAAGGACGAGATGCCGGTCTGGCCGGCGCCGAGCAGGATCGGGCCGATGAAGCTGAAGATGGCGATGATGATGGCGCCGACGACGAGCTGGCTGCGCCGGCCGATGCGGTCGGCAAGCAGGCCCGACGCGATGACCGTGAGAATGCCGAGGCCGGCACCCGCAACCTGAACCAGCATGAACGAGCCGATCGACTGGTCGCTGTTGAGGTTCGTCCAGGCGAGCGGGAAGATCGTGACGACGTGGAACATGGCAAAGCTTGCCAGCGGCGCGAAGGCGCCGATCAGGATGTCGCGGCCATGGGTGCGGATCAGGTCCGTAAAGGGCACGGCTTCGAGTTCGTGACGCTCCAGAAGATCGCCGAAATCCTTGGTCATGACGAGACGCAGGCGGGCGAACAGGGCGACGACATTGATCGCGAAGGCGACGAAGAACGGGTAGCGCCAGCCCCAGGAGAGGAAGTCCGCTTCCGTCGTGTTGGCGACGAAGAAGCCGAACAGGATGCTGGCGAGCGCAAAGCCGATCGGCGCGCCGAGCTGCGGGATCATGGCGTACCAGCCGCGATGCTTCTCCGGTGCGTTGAGCGCGAGCAGCGAGGCAAGGCCGTCCCAGGCCCCGCCGAGCGCGAGGCCTTGGCCGATGCGGAAGATGGCGAGCAGGTAGATCGACCAGACGCCGGCATCCTGGTAGCTGGGCAGGAAGCCCATGCAGACCGTGGAAATGCCGAGCAGGAAGAGGGCGATGGTCAGCTTGGTGCCGCGTCCGTAGGTGCGGTCGATCGCCATGAAGACGACGGAGCCGATGGGGCGCGCGACGAAGGCGAGCGAGAAGATGCCGAAGGAGTAGAGCGTCGCCGTCAACGGGTCCGGCTCGAACGAGAAGACGAGCTTGGGAAAGACGAGGACTGAGGCGAGGCCGAACACGAAGAAGTCGAAGAACTCCGACATGCGGCCGATGATCACGCCGAGCGCGATCGAGCCCGGGGATACGGGTGCGTCGCCGTGGATCTGCCGCGCGTCGCGCTCCAGGGCCGAGGAAGAGGGTCCGCCGGACGTCTCTGCTATCGTTGTCATCGGGATGCCTCCATGCCGTCACATGGCCGCGCGGTTGCACGCGTGCCGTCTTTTAAGCGATGTTGATCAAACCGGTCCCTTTATCAAGTAGCAGTTTGAGAAATTCCACCCTGCGACCGTATGACCCGTGTCCGCAAGCGCTCATTTCAAGGGGAAGGCTCGACTTTCTCATCCAGACCTATATTTCGCATCTCAGCGGGCTGACGACAGGAAGTCTGTGGACGACGCACAGTTGCGATGGTGGACCGAGCCCGAGCTGTCTATCGACGCGACAGCGAATTTTTGCCGCAGGGCATCATTTTTGCTGCGGTGCGACCAAACACCTCATATCGTTCGTGGTCGCAGGGTATTACTCGCAGGGCAAAGATAACGAAAAGAGCATTGGACCATGGCGAACCTTTATCGACACGCTTGTCGCATCCTCATGCTGCCGCTCCTGGCGGGGCTTGCCGGCTGCAACATGGTGGTGATGTCTCCCTCGGGCGACATCGCAACGCAGCAGCGCGACCTTATCCTGGTCTCCACCTTCCTCATGCTCCTGATCATCATTCCGGTGATCGCGCTGACCTTCTACTTCGCCTGGCATTATCGCCGCGCCAACACGGACGCCGTCTATGATCCCGAATGGCATCATTCGACGCGCCTGGAAGTCGTGATCTGGTCGGCACCGCTCGCCATCATCGTCGCGCTCGGCGCCGTCACCTGGATCAGCACCCACAAGCTCGACCCGTACCGGCCGCTCGACCGGCTGGACGCGGAGCGTCCCGTCACCGCCGACATGAAGCCGCTGACCGTCGAGGTCGTGGCGCTCGACTGGAAATGGCTGTTCTTCTACCCGGAATACGGCATCGCCACGGTGAACGAACTGGCAGCCCCGGTCGATGTGCCGATCAACTTCAAGATCACGGCCTCCTCGGTCATGAACTCCTTCTACATCCCGGCGCTCGCCGGCCAGATCTACGCCATGCCGGGCATGCAGACACGGCTTCACGCCGTCATCAATGCGCCGGGCGAGTTCGAGGGCTTCTCCGCCAACTACAGCGGCGCCGGCTTCTCGCACATGCGCTTCAAGTTCCATGGCCTCGACCAGGCCGGCTTCGACGGCTGGGTCGCCAAGGTCAAGCAGCAGGGCACGATGCTCAACCGCGACACCTATCTGAAGCTTGAGAAGCCGAGCGAGCGGGAGCCGGTTCGCTACTATGGCGGCGTCGAGAACGGTCTCTACGAGGCGGTCCTCAACATGTGCGCCCAGCCCGGCAAGATGTGCATGAACGAGATGATGCATGTCGACATGATGGGCGGCGGCGGCGAGGACAGCGAAGGCAACCGCGAACGTCTGCAGTACGACAACCGCCATGCCGGCACCGGCGAAGGCACGAGTGCCGCGACCTTCCCGGCCACCGGCCAGCCGGCCCGCTCCGAGGGTGCGCCGGAAGGCGGCAACGATCACGGCCAGCACGGTGCCGCGCCGGCCGAAGGCCAGCCCGCCGACGGCGCGCAGCCGATGCAGCACGACATGCAGAACATGAACGGGCACGACATGAACGGGCACCAGATGGATGGCCAGAACCCGGAGGCCCCGGCTTCCGCCCCGTCTCCCGACAGTGGATCGACGACGCCTGACAATGGCTCGATCGCGCCCGAACAGCTGAACAACTCGAAATGATCGCGGCGCTTTTCCGCACCGCTTGCGACTGCAAGAACTGGGGTCACCATGTTTAATCAGGACATTTCCAGCCTCGTCTTCGGACGATTGACCTTGGAAGCCTTTCCGTACCACGAGCCGATCCTCGTGCTCACCTTCATCGGCGTCGTTCTCGGCGGCATCGCCGTCGTCGCGGCTCTCACCTACTTCAAGCTCTGGGGCTATCTCTGGAGCGAGTGGCTGACCAGCGTCGATCACAAGAAGATCGGGATCATGTATGTGATCCTTGCGCTGATCATGCTTCTGCGCGGCTTTGCCGACGCCTTGATGATGCGCACGCAGCAGGCCATCGCCTTTAACGGCAATGAGGGCTTCCTGCCGCCGCATCATTACGACCAGGTGTTCACCGCGCACGGCGTCATCATGATCTTCTTCATGGCCATGCCCTTCGTCACCGGCCTCATGAACTTCGTCGTGCCGCTGCAGATCGGCGCGCGCGACGTGTCGTTCCCGTTCCTGAACAATTTCTCGTTCTGGATGACGGCGGCCGGTGCTGCGATCATCATGATCTCGCTCTTCGTCGGCGAATTCGCCCGCACGGGCTGGCTCGCCTATCCGCCGCTGTCTGGCGCGGACTACAGCCCGGGCGTGGGGGTCGATTATTACATCTGGGGCCTGCAGGTCGCGGGTGTCGGCACGACGCTGTCGGGGATCAACCTGATCGCGACCATCGTGAAGATGCGCGCCCCCGGCATGACCATGATGAAGATGCCGATCTTCACCTGGACCTCGCTCTGCACCAACGTGCTGATCGTCGCTTCATTCCCGATCCTGACGGCAACGCTCGCGCTGCTCTCGCTGGATCGTTATGTCGGCACGCACTTCTTCACGAACGATCTCGGCGGCAACCCGATGATGTATGTGAACCTCATCTGGATCTGGGGCCACCCGGAAGTGTACATCCTGATTCTGCCGGCATTCGGCATCTTCTCTGAAATCGTCGCCACCTTCAGCGGCAAGCGCCTGTTCGGATATGCCTCGATGGTCTATGCGACGGTCGTCATCACGATCCTGTCCTACCTCGTCTGGCTGCACCACTTCTTCACCATGGGTTCGGGCGCCAGCGTCAACGCCTTCTTCGGCATCACCACGATGATCATCTCGATCCCGACGGGCGCGAAGATCTTCAACTGGCTGTTCACGATGTATCGTGGCCGCATCCGGTTCGAGGTTCCGATGCTGTGGACGATCGGCTTCATGGTGACCTTCGTCATCGGCGGCATGACGGGCGTGCTGCTCGCCGTTCCCCCGGCCGACTTCGTGCTGCACAACTCGCTGTTCCTCATCGCCCACTTCCATAACGTCATCATCGGCGGCGTGGTCTTCGGCGTCATGGCCGGCGTCACCTACTGGTTCCCCAAGGCCTTCGGCTACCGGTTGAACGACTTCTGGGGCAAGATGAGCTTCTGGTTCTGGCTGGTCGGCTTCTACTTCGCCTTCATGCCGCTCTACGTGCTCGGCCTGATGGGCGTCACCCGCCGCCTCAGCCAGTTCGAGGACCCGTCGCTGCAGATCTGGTTCATCATCGCGGCCTTCGGCGCCGTCCTGATCGCGCTCGGCATCGCCTCGTTCATCATCCAGCTGGTCGTCAGCTTCCTGCAGCGCGAGCAGTTGCGCGACCTCACGGGCGATCCCTGGAACGGCCGTACGCTGGAATGGTCGACGTCGTCGCCGCCGCCGGATTACAACTTCGCCTTCACGCCGGTCATCCACGATCACGACTCGTGGTACGACATGAAGAACCGCGGCTACGAGCGTCCGCTGGGCGGCTTCCGGCCGATCCACATGCCGAAGAACACCGGCACGGGGGTCATCCTCAGCGGTTTGAGCGTCGCCTTCGCCTTTGCCGTCATCTGGTACATCTGGTGGCTCGCCATCGTGTCCTTCATCGGCATCATCGCGGTCTCTATCGGACATACCTTCAACTACAACCGCGATTTCTACATTCCGGCGGATGACGTCGTCGCAACGGAAGGGGAGCGCACTCGGCGGCTCTCCGGGCAGGCCTGATCATGAGCGCACCGACACACACCTCTCTCGCCGACGGCGAAAAGCCGGTCTTCTACATGACGGAAGACCATCATCCGGAAAACAGCACGGGCCTCGGCTTCTGGCTGTACCTGATGAGCGACTGCCTGATCTTCGCGATCCTGTTCGCCACCTATGCCGTGCTCGGCCGCTCCTATGCAGCCGGCCCGTCGCCGGCCGATCTGTTCGACCTGCCGCTGGTGGCGATCAACACCTCCATGCTGCTCCTGTCGTCGATCACCTACGGCTTCGCGATGCTGCAGATGGAGCGCAAGGCGAAGACCGAGACCCTGTTCTGGCTGGGCATCACCGGCATCTTCGGCGCGATCTTCATCGGGCTCGAAATCTACGAGTTCGTGCACCTCATCCATGAAGGCGCCGGCCCCGGTCGCAGTGCGTTTCTCTCGGCCTTCTTCGTGCTGGTCGGCACGCACGGTCTGCACGTCACCTTCGGCATCATCTGGCTGATCACGCTGATGGTGCAGGTGTCGATGAAGGGTCTCATCCCGGAAAACCGCCGCCGCCTGATGTGTCTTTCGATGTTCTGGCACTTCCTCGACGTCGTCTGGATCGGCGTCTTCTCGATTGTCTACCTGATCGGAGTTCTCGGATGAGCACCCACGCCCCTGTCAACACCGGCGGACACGAGGACGCGCACGAAGCCCATCACGGCCACAGCCATGGTCACGAGGCGTCGCACGGTTCGTTCAAGAGCTACATGACCGGCTTCGTGCTGTCGGTCATTCTCACGGCCATCCCGTTCTGGCTGGTCATGGGCGAAGTCTTCGAGAACAAGGCCGTGACGGCCGCTCTCGTCATGCTGTTCGCGGTCGTGCAGATCGTCGTGCACATGATCTACTTCCTGCACATGAACACCAAGTCGGAAGGCGGCTGGACGATGATGGCGCTGATCTTCACGCTCGTGCTGATCGTCATCGCGCTGTCGGGTTCGCTCTGGGTCATGCATCATCTGAACACCAATATGATGACGATGACGCCGGACATGATGCGCAATGTCCCCTGATACGCCCCGGCGGCCGGAAACGGCCGCCGGATCCCCCGCGAAGGCTTCGCCCGCTGCCTCCGGCCGCAGCACCGCTGCGGACGACGGACCGTCGCCACGGCGGGGCTCCCGAAGAGGTCTCGTCGTGCTCGGCGCCGTCGCGGCTTTCGTGACGGTCGTGCTTCTTGCGCTCGGCATCTGGCAGGTGCAGCGCCTGTTCTGGAAGCTCGACCTGATCGAGCGGGTGGATGCGCGGGTGAACGCCGCACCCGTCGAGGCGCCCCGCGCCGACCGCTGGTCTTCCATCACGCGCGCCGATGACGAATACCGCCATGTCAGCGTTACCGGCACGTTCCGGCACGAGGCGGAAACGCTGGTGCAGGCGACGACGGAGCGCGGACCGGGCGTCTGGGTCGTGACGCCGCTCGTGCGCAACGACGGCACCACCGTCCTCGTCAATCGCGGCTTCGTGCCCCCCGACCGGCGGGATCCTGCAACACGAGGCGCCGGCAATGTTGCCGGTCCGACGCGGGTCGTCGGCCTTCTCCGTCTTTCCGAGCCGGGCGGCGGCTTCCTGCGTGAGAACGATCCCGCGGGCGATCGCTGGTATTCGCGGGATGTCGCGGCCATCGCCGCGGCGCGTGGCCTACAACAGGCGGCTCCCTATTTCATCGATGCCGACGACACGGCAAATCCCGGTAGCCTGCCGGTCGGCGGTCTCACGCGCGTCGTCTTTGCGAACAATCACCTGGTCTATGCCCTGACCTGGTTCGCGCTCGCGGCCATGCTGATCGGTGCCATCGCGGTCATCGGCCGGCGGGAATGGGCGCGCGCCTCGGTCGATCCCGAGGCGTGATCGCCGTCCTGCCCGCCGGGCTCCGCTTCAGGCCAGCAGCGCCAGAAGGTCGTCGTGCAGGGGTTTCGGGATCTCGACGCTGCCCGTAGCCTCGCTGCGCTGGCGGGCGGCATAGCGCCGCTGCGAGGGGAGGCGGGCGCCCTGGCCGAGAATGGCGTCGAACAGGGCTTCCGCCCGCTCCGCATTCTCCGCCGCCCGTCCGCCGGAGAGGAGGTTCGGGTCGAAGGCGAGCAGCAGTTCGCCGTGGCACGGTGCGGCGCCGAGGCCGGCATCGAAGATCTGCGATTCACGGCTCGTCAGGTCGCCGATCAGCGGCCCGGCCATCAGCTCGACCATGGCGGCAAGGGCCGAGCCCTTGTGGCCGCCGAATGTCAGCATGGCGCCGGCCATCGCGGCTTGCGCATCGGTCGTCGGCGCACCGTCGCTGTCGATCGCCCAGCCTTCGGGAATAGGCTTTCCGGCACGGCGGTGCAGCTCGATCTCGCCGCGCGCCGCGGCACTGGTCGCGAAGTCGAAGACGAAGGGGAACGGGCCGGGCCGCGGCCAGGAGAACGCGATCGGGTTGGTGCCGAAGATGGGCTTGGTGCCGCCGGCCGGCGCCACCCAGCTGTGGCTCGGCGTCATGGCAAGGGCCGCAAGGCCGGCCGCGGCGATGCGCTCCACCTCGGGCCAGAGGGCGGAGAAGTGGAAGCAGTTGTTGATGGCAAGGGCGGCGACGCCCTGCGTCCGCGCCTTTTCCTGCAGTAGTGGTAGACCCAGCCGGAAGGCGAGCGGCGAGAAGCCATGCTTGGCATCGACCCGGACGATGCCCGGCGCCTGATCGACCACCTCCGGCACGGCCGTCGCGTTCACCTTGCCCTCGCGGATCGAGCGGACGCAGCCGAGCACGCGGTAAAGCCCGTGCGAGTGGCACTCGTCGATCTGGCCCGCCATGACCGTATCGGCCAGCGCCGCGCAATGCTCGGGCGAGAGGCCGGCACGCGAGAGGGCCTTTACGGTCAGGGCGCGGGCTTCGTCGAGGGGCAGTCGGACGGTGTCGGTCATGGGAACTCCGGTTCGGGAAGGCATGTCCCGTTGATGTGTCGGGGACGGGTCTTTTCAAATGCAAGGATCGAAACTTCGCCGGCTATCGATAGGCCGCTCATCCTTCGCTGAGCATTTCCGGCGCACCGGCCAGCTGGCCGCGGAGGGAGCGCCGGGTGCGGCCGGCATCGCGCAGGGGTGGCGCGCCGAACTGGCGGGCATATTCCCGGCTGAACTGCGAGGGGCTTTCGTAGCCGACCTGATGCCCGGCGCTGCCGGCATCCAGCATGTCCTCGACCATCAGCCGGCGGGCCTCCTGCAGGCGAAGCTGCTTCTGGTATTGCATGGGGCTCATGGCGGTGATCGCCTTGAAGTGATGGTGCAGAGACGACACGCTCATGCTGACGCGCCGGGCGAGGTCTTCGATCCGCAGCGGCAGGGCGTAGTGCTCCTTCAGCCAGGCACAGGCCCGGCCGATCTGGTGCGACTGGCTTTCCGCCATGCTCATCTGGCGCAGGCGCGCCGCATGCGGGCCCGTCAAGAGACGGAAGATCAGCTCCTGCTCGATCAGCGGCAACAGGGCGGGAATGTCGCCGGGGCGGTCGAGGAGGCGCAGGAGACGCAGCGCCGCGTCCTCGAGTTCGGGTGTCAGCGCCGCAACGGACATGCCGCGCTGCTCGGAGGCCGACGTTTCGGACGCCGCGCCTGCCGCATCACGCGTTTCGGCCGCGGCGGCGGAGCGGTCGAGCAGGGCCAGAAGCGGCGGGATCTTGGCGGCGTCGATCTCGAAGACCATGCCGAGATAGGGGCTTTCCGGCGAGGCCTCAACGATCTGGCTCGTCACCGGCAGGTCGAACGAGGTCAGCAGATAGTCCGAGCCGCCATAGATATAGGTTTCATGGCCGAGCATGACCTTCTTCACGCCCTGCGCGATCAGCGCGAAACTCGGCCGGTAGGCGCCGCAGGAGGGGACGGCCTGCTCGGAACGCCGATGCACCGTGAGGCCCGGCACCGCCGTCGCATGATCGCCATCCTCTCTGGCGAAACGGGCAATGATCTCTGCGAAAGGCTGACGGCGGGCGGCGGCGGGATCGAACATGGGGCAGGACTTTCCGGAAAACGAGCGCGCAGGACGACACGGTTCTAACGCGAAAAGCGCCAGGCCGACAACGGCCGAATGCCGGAGACAGACTTCGTGCGGCGGCATGCGGATGCGTTGCGGATTTTGCCGCACGTTGTGGCGCGGTTACGGTTTCGATGTCAGCCGCATGCGAACGGCCGCGAAGACTTCAGAGGGCATTTGCAGGATCGTGCAAGAAATTTGCAGGAATGGCGCATGCGTATGTCGTCCGTAACTTTCATAATGGGTCGGCCGGCGATGTTTCGACCGGTTCAGATTTGCAGACAGAAGGAACCACCCATGGCTTTCGCAAGAGGATATGCGGCGACCGACGCGTCGAAGCCGCTCGAACCCTTTACCTTCGAGCGTCGTGCGCCCAATGCGGACGATATCGTCATCGACATCAAATATTCCGGGATCTGCCATTCGGATATCCATCAGGTCCGCAACGAGTGGGGCAATGCGAAGTACCCCATGGTGCCCGGCCACGAGATCGTCGGCATCGTGTCCGCCGTCGGCTCGGGCGTGACCAAATTCAAGGTGGGCGACAAGGCCGGCGTCGGCTGCTTCGTCAATTCCTGCACGACCTGCGCCACGCGCGATGTCGATCTCGAGCACTACATGCCGGGTCTCGTGCAGACCTATAACGATGTCGAGGCCGACGGCACGACGCCCACCTATGGCGGCTATTCCGACAGCATCGTCGTCAAGGAAGGCTATGCACTGTCCATTCCCGACAATCTGGACTTCGCCGCCACTGCACCGCTGCTTTGCGCCGGCATCACGCTCTATTCGCCGCTGATGCACTGGAAGGCCGGCCCCGGCAAGAAGGTCGCCATCGTCGGCATGGGCGGTCTCGGCCATATGGGCGTAAAGATCGGCGCGGCCCTCGGTGCGGAAATCACCGTGCTCAGCCAGTCGCTGTCGAAGAAGGAAGACGGGCTGAAGCTCGGCGCGACGCACTATTATGCGACGAGCGACGCGGAGACGTTCACGAGCCTTGCGGGCAGCTTCGACCTCATCCTCTGCACGGTTTCGGCCGAAATCGACTGGAATGCCTATCTCGGCCTGCTGAAGGCCGATGGCGCGCTGGTCCTGCTCGGCGTTCCGGAAAATCCGGTGCCGGTGCATGCCTTCGCACTCATTCCCGGCCGTCGCAGCCTTGCCGGTTCCATGATCGGCTCGATCAAGGAAACGCAGGAAATGCTCGACTTCTGCGGCAAGCATGACATCGTCTCGGATATCGAGCTGATCCGCATGGACCAGGTCAACGAAGCCTATGAGCGCGTGCTGAAGAGCGACGTGCGCTACCGCTTCGTCATCGATGCCGCAACGATCTAATCGAGCGGGGCCGCAACGATCTGATTGATCGGGGCCGCTGAAGGCAAAACAGAAAGGGGGCGGCCGGCAGCGGCTGCCCCTTTTGTCATGAGGGAAGGTGGCGTTTCAGAGCGACAGGCGCTGGCGGATGTCGGCTTCGCGCTCGGGCCGCTGGATGACGACGCCGCACCAGCCGAGGCCGTCGTAATCCTCGTAGCCGAGCGTGGGTGCGAAGGCGACCAGCGTTCCGTCACTCATATAGTAGCTGCCGCGGCGCATGCCGTCGGGCGGCGTCAGGGCGAAGCTCGTGTAGACGAGCGCCGGGCGCGAGGCGGCGATCACCATGCCCTGTCCGTCGAGCAGCAGCACGGTGGTGCGCTCCACGTCGGCGGGCGCGATGTTGGCTTCTTTGTGGACGATCGACTGGCCCTGGTTCGCCCAGTCGAAATAGACGCCGAGCGCGCCCACCAGCGGCGCCGTGGAGACGCCGCCCTGGCGGATGCCGGTGGCGTAGACGAGCGCGTCGGCATTGCCGTGCAGAGGGCTCGGCTTGACGACGTCGACGATATAATCGTCGCCCGAGCCCGTTTTCATGGCGGCCTTGACCCAGGGTTCGCCGGAAAGGTCCCGGCCCATGATCGTCTTCTGGAAATTCGGATTGGCGGAGGCGACCGCGCGGCCGGCCGTGTCCACCATCACCAGATCGAGATAGACCGTGTAGAACCGGTTGATGACGCCCAGGCGCGTGGCGGCGAACGCCTGGCGGGTGCGATCGGGGTTTTCGAGAGCCTCCCACAGCGCCGTGTCGGTCGCCCACCAGCGCACGTCCGCCGTCCGCTCGAACAGGTTTCGCACGATGAGCTGGACAAGGGTCTGGGCGAGATCGACGAGGCGCACGCCTTCCATCTCGTGTACCAGCGCGTCCGACAGCGAGCGTCCGAGATTGACCCGCTCCAGCACTTCCTGCTGGAATTTGGCGGCGATGGAGGCCGAGGCGCCGGCCAGCCGCTGCACTTCGTTGGCAACGACGGCAAAGCCCTTGCCGATATCTCCGGCCCGCGCCGCCTCGATGCTGGCATTGATGCCGAGCAAGCGGATATGCCGGACGATGTCGTCGTTCTCCCGTCGGAAGCTTTCCAGGTCGTTGCCGATACGCTCGGTGACGGCGCGCATGGCGCGCGGCGTGGCTCTGACCTCCGGCGCACCTCTCCTTTCGGCTTCCATCATCGTGTTCACCCTCCACCCCGGGGCCGACCGCGGCTCCTCACTATTAGGCGATCCTGATATTTATGAATCTGAAACTTGCGCGGGTATTGTGCGGCTGTGCCGGGGCGGCACAAAGGCTGCTAAAGCAGCGGCAGGGGGCCGTCGTTCTTGATTTCTTCCATGACGGCGTAGGTTCGGGTCTCCTTGACGCCCTGCAACGTCCAGAGGAACTGGCCGAGGAAGTTGCGGTAGGCGCTCATGTCCTCGAAGCGGGTCTTGACCAGATAGTCGAAGCCGCCGGCCACCATGTGGCACTCGATCACGGACGGGGCCTTGCGGATGGCGTCGGCGAAGGTGTCGAACACCTCGGGCGTGGTCTTGTCCAGCATGACCTCGATGAAGACGAGAAGGCCGAAACCGAGGCGCTGCGGATCGAGACGGGCCCCGAAGCCCGAGACATAGCCGTCCTTCAACAGCCGGCGCATCCGCTCGCTGGTGGCCGTCGGCGACAGGCCGACGCGCTCGGACAGTTCCAGATTGGTGATCCGCCCGTCGGCCTGGAGAATGCTGAGGATCTTGCGGTCGATCCTGTCGATGCCGCTCATCAGGCGCCCAGGCGGCTTTCCGCAAGGCGCACCCAATAGGAGATGCCGTGGGGAATGGCCTCGTCGTTGAAATCGTAGCCGGGATTGTGCAGGCCGGCGCTGTCGCCATTGCCCATGAAGACGAAGGCGCCGGGGCGGGCGAGCAGCATGTAGGAGAAGTCCTCGCCGCCCATCATCGGATCGACGTTGCCGACCACCTTCGACGCGCCCGCGACATCGGCCGCCGCCTCCAGCACATGACCGGTTTCCGTCGCGTGGTTGACGGTGACGGGATAGTTGCGGGCGTAGCGGACGCGGGCGGTGGCGCCATAGGCGGCCGCCAGATGCGTGCAGATCTCGTTGATCCGGCGCTCGGCCATATCGCGGTTCTCCGCCATCAGCGTGCGCACGGTGCCGGCCAGCAACGCCTGTTCGGGAATGACGTTGTGGGCGAAGCCCGCATTGAACTTGGTGACGGAGACGACGACAGCCGACAGCGGATCGGCGGTGCGCGAGGCGATGGTCTGCAATGCCGTGACGATCTGGGCGCCGAGCACGATCGGGTCGATGGTCTTGTGCGGCTGGGCCGCATGACCGCCGCGGCCTTCGATGGTGATCGAGAACTCGTCGGTGGAGGCCATGATGGGGCCGACGCGGGAGGCGAAGTGGCCGATGGGCATGCCGGGCATGTTGTGCAGGCCGTAGACCTCGGAGATGCCGAAGCGCTCCATCATTCCGTCCTTGACCATCTCGTTGCCGCCGCCGCCGCCCTCTTCGGCCGGCTGGAAGATGACGGCGACCGCGCCCTTGAAGTTGCGGGTTTCCGCGAGATACTTGGCAGCACCGAGCAGCATGGCCGTGTGGCCGTCATGGCCGCAGGCATGCATCTTGCCGGGGGTGGTGGACGCATAGGGCTTGCCGGTCGATTCCGTTATGGGCAGGGCGTCCATGTCGGCGCGCAGGCCGATGGTGGTGCCGTCGCCCCCTCTGTCGTCTCCAAGCCGTCCGCGGATGAGGCCGACGACGCCGGTGCGGCCGATGCCGGTCACGATCTCGTCAACGCCGAAGTCGCGGAGTTTGTTTTCCACGAAGGATGCCGTATTTTCTACGGCGAACAGAAGTTCGGGCCGGCTGTGGATATGGCGGCGCCACGCGGTGACTTCGTCCTGGAGTTCGGCTGCACGGTTGAGAATCGGCATGATCTATCCTGTCGGTCGTGGTGGCGGCACGCAATCGCATGGCAAAGGTCTTTGCCTTGCCCCTGCCATATAGGTTAAATAGCGCCTCGACACGAGGCAATGCCCGAAAATTTCGAGGTTGAACTGTGGTGACTATGAAGATTCGCATGTCCGGCTCCCAGCTGTTTGCCGGGGCCATCGCCGGCGTCCTGGCGTTCACGGCGGCCGCGCCGGCGCTCGCCAACCCCAAGCTGGTGGTGGATGTGGCGACGCTGAAGGTCTACGAGCAGGAGGATATCTTCCAGCGTTGGTATCCCGCATCGCTGACCAAGCTGATGACGGCCTATACGACGTTTCGCGCGCTCAAAGCCGGGCGGATGACGCTGGAAACGCCGATCGTCATGTCCAAGCATGCGGCCTCCGAGCAGCCGAGCAAGATGTACCTGAAGCCCGGGGCGTCGATGACGCTCGACAGCGCGCTGAAGATGATGCTCATCAAGTCGGCAAACGACATCGCGGTCGCCATCGGCGAAGCGGTCGGCGGCACGGAGCCCGGCTTCGTCGCCATGATGAATGCCGAGGCGCGGCGGATCGGCATGACGTCGTCGAACTTCGTCAACCCCAACGGGCTTCCCGAGCCCGGGCAGTACACGACGGCGCGGGACCTCGCCGTGCTCGCCATCACCATCAAGCGCGAGTTTCCCGAATATTCGGCCTATTTCGCCTATGAGGGCTTCACGACGGGCAAGAAAAGCTATCCCAACTACAACATGCTGATCGGCCGCTTCGACGGCGCCGACGGCATGAAGACGGGTTTCATCTGTGCGTCGGGCTTCAACCAGGTGTCCTCGGCCACCCGCAACGGCCGCAGCGTCGTTTCCGTCGTGCTCGGCGCCGACAGCCTCGGGGGACGGGCGGATGAATCCGCGCGGCTGATGCAGATGGCGCTGACGGCCAACCCCGCCGGCAAGCCCGGCCTGGGCCAGATTGCCGCCTATGGCGACACGCGTGACGTAACCGCCGATATTTCCAAGCAGATCTGCTCGGCGCAGGCCGCCAAGGTGCGCAGCGAAGGCCGCGACGAGGCGGGACGCCAGAAGCTGCTGTCGCCCTTCATCCACGAGATCAACCGGCCGCTCAATTTCGTCTCGGCACAGCTGATCCCCGGGCAGGGCGCGAAGGCGGCGGATGCGGACGGGCAGACGAGCGACGCCCAGGGCGATGTCGCCAATGTGCCGGTGCCCGTGCCGCGGCCGGTGTTCTAAAGATTCTCCTCCCTGACGCACCCCTTATCGCGGGCGTGCCCTCGAAAGCGAACGACATGATCACCCGTTTCGATCCGGTGCCGGTCTCGATCCTCACCGGCTTTCTCGGTGCCGGCAAGACGACGCTGCTCAACCGCCTGCTCAAGGACCCGGACCTCGCGGATACCGCCGTCATCATCAACGAGTTCGGCGACGTGTCGCTCGATCATCTGCTGGTCGAAGCCTCCGGCGACGGCGTGATCGAGCTTGCGGACGGCTGCCTCTGCTGCACGGTGCGAGGCGAGCTGGTCGATACGCTCGGCCTCCTGATGGACCGGATGCAGACGGGCAAGATCCGGCCGCTGAAGCGCGTCGTCATCGAAACGACCGGCCTTGCCGATCCCGCACCCGTCATGCAGTCGGTCATGGGGCATCCGACGCTGCAGCAGAGCTATCGGCTCGACGGACTGGTGACCGTGGTGGATGCCGTCAACGGGATTTCGACGCTCGACCATCATGTCGAGGCGGTGAAGCAGGTGGCGGTGGCCGACCGGCTGGTGCTGACCAAAGCGACGCTCGCCTCTCCCGAGACCGTGGCGGCACTCATGGCACGGCTTGCCGACCTCAACCCACGGGCTCCCGTCATCGATGGCGACCTCGAGGAAACGGGCCGGGCGGCGCTGTTTGCCTGCGGGCTCTACGACCCCACGACCAAGATCGCCGATGTCGGTCACTGGCTGCAGGACGAGGCGCAGCACGACCACGACCATCACGGCCATGAGGGGCATGAGACGGGGCATGGGCAACACGACCATGATCATCACCACGACCACGGGCACCACCATCACCATGATGCCAACCGCCATGGCGACGATATCCGCTCGTTCAGCATCGTGCACGACCGGCCGATTTCCGCGATGGCGCTCGATCTGTTCGTGGACCTCATCCGCTCGGCCCATGGCGAAAAGCTTCTGCGCATGAAGGCGATCGTCTGCACCGCGGAGCGGCCGGAGCGGCCGCTGGTGCTGCACGGCGTCCAGCAGATCTTTCACCCGCCGGAGCGGCTGGCCGCCTGGCCGGACCCGGACGACCGGCGCACGCGCATGGTGCTGATCACCAAGGGGCTGGAGGAAAGCTTTGTGCGCGACCTATTCGACGCCTTCACCGGCACGCCCGCCATCGACCGGCCGGACCGGCAGGCGCTGTCGGACAATCCGCTGGCGGTGCCCGGTTTGCGGATGTGAAGTGAGCCCCGGTCTCAGACTGGCCGACTCCCCACTCCGTCATTCCGGGCTTGACCCGGAATCCAGCGACCTGACGTCCGTCAGGTCAAAGAGCTTTTCTTAGCCCAAGGATTTGGGCTGGCTGGATCCCGCATCGAGTGCGGGATGACGGAGGGTGTGGTGGCCCGCCGTTCGAAATCGCATCCTCGCAGAAAGAGGCTTTCGCCGGCTTCACTTTTGGTCACCGAAAGCCTTCAGCCGCAAACGGTTTCAGACGGCATGACCCTTGCGGATCAGGAAGCTGTGGCCGCGATCCGTTACGGTCTGGCGTTCGAGGCGGTGGCCGTCCTCAGTGCAGAAGTGCGGGATGTCGATGACGGCGAGGGGGTCGGTGGTTTCCACCAGCACCAGCGTGCCAGGGTCGAGCGCGGCCATCCGCTTGCGGGTGCGGATGACGGGAAGGGGGCATTTCAGGCCCTTCAGGTCGAGAGACAGCGCCGGCTCTTCCGGGTGCTGATCGGGCGATGTCGGGCGCGCATCCGATGTCATTGGCGCGGTCCGGCCTCTACCAGAGCTTCCAGAACGGCTTCTTCTTGCCTTCGGGCTGCTGCTCGGCCAGCGCCTGCGGCACCGGCATCTCGCCCGAGGTCTGCGCCCCGGACGCGTCGGCGCCCGCGGCGTCGGCTCCGGTCGTCCGATCGACGGGTGCAACCTGCGTCACGGCTGTCGGCTGGGCGCCCTTGTGGCCCGGCTTGACGGTGACCTTGCGTGTTTCCACATGCACGGGAACGCCCGCGGTGATGTCGCGGTCGGTCTTCACGGAGGCAAGGCGGCTTGCGGTCTCGCTCTGGCCGGTCGTATCGGCACTGGCGGTCTGCGGTTCGCCAAGGAGCGGGCCGGCGGCGGGATCGGCCGGGGCGATGGGCGCCGGCTTCTTGAACAGGTTGCCCCAGAAACCGCCCTGGCCGGGCGCCGGCGATGCGGATGCGATCTGGGCGACCGGGCGCGGCAGCGGATTTTCCTGCGGGATGGGCACGTTCTTGCCGTTGCGGGTGCTCTGCTCAAGCGCCGCCGTCTGGATCTCGATGGCCTTCTTGGCCTCTTCGAGTTCGGCGCGATGGGCTTCCTGCTTTTCGAGGTCAGCGACCTTCATCAGCTTGCCGGCATCGAGCGAGGTGCCCGTCGGAGCATAGGCCAGCTCCCGACCGGCGCGCTGCTTGGCGACCACGGCCTTGCGCTCGGCTTCGCTCGGCTCGTACCAGACGAGGCCGTCGAGCTTCTTCAGGGCCTTGTCGTATTCGGCGTCGTATTTCTTGTTGTAGGTCGCCAGCGCCACTTCCATGGAGGGCGGCGTGGAGAGCGCCGGGCACTGGCCCGTCGGGTTCATCTTGCCGGCGACGCTCTTGTTGAAGACGTATTTCCGGTCGCAGATCGCAAATTCCGGCGGGCGCTTGGTGATCTCGAACTGGTCGTAGCCTTCCTTCAGGTTCTTCCAGAACTCGTAATGCGGGCTGTTGCGGTGCCGCGCCATGTTTTCCGCGGTCATGCGGAAGGGCAGCGCCTGCAGCTGGATGGTCGACTGGCCGCCCTTGAAGGCGTCGCGGGCGAGCGCAAAGATCTCCTGCATCTGCTCGTCGGTCATCGAGTAGCAACCCGAGGACGAGCAGGCGCCGTGGATCATCAGATTGGTGCCGAAACGACCGTTGGCGCGGTCGAACTGGTTGGGGAAGCCGGTGTTGATGGCGAGGTAGTAGCTGGAATTCGGGTTCATCTGGCCGGGGGCGAGGGGATAGTACCCCTCGGGCGCCTGACGGTCGCCTTCCTTCACCTTGGGGCCGAGCTTGCCGGACCAGGCGCAGATCTTGTATTCGCGCAGTTTCTCGAAGCGGTTGGCGGTGTTGGCCTTCCAGACCTCGAGCGCGCCTTCCTCCTTGAAGATGCGCAGCATGATCGGCGAGGTCTTCGCCATGCTCATCGCCTGCATCTTCTGCACGATCTTGCCGGACAGTTCGTAACCGGTTTTGCTCGTGACTTTCTTCAGATCGACATCGACGCTATCGACGACCTCTTCCGTGGTGCAACCTGCCAGAAACAGGCCCATGACGGCGGCGGCGAGGATATGTGTCAGACGCATCGGCAAAAGCCCATCGATAGGAAAGTCGGACGCGACTCTTCCCTAGCGGCGGAGTCTGACAGAATCAATACGGTTTTATGCTTCACAAATTGTTAACCGCACCGCTCTCTTGAGATCGCGCGCAGGTGGCACCACCAAGGCCCGACAAACATGGCCGAGATGGGGCAGGGCGCAATCGTCGCGTATCCCGCCGGTAGAATCAGGTAAGCGCGGCCTTTCCTAGAGCGAGCGGCCGATGCTCAGATATTTCTCGCGGCGGTCCTTGCGCAGCTCCTCGCCCTTGCGGCCGGAGAGATCCTTCAGAGCGTCGGCGATGACACTGCCGGTGCGGTCGATGACAAGGTCGGCATCGCGATGCGCGCCGCCGACCGGCTCCTCGATGATGCCGTCGATGATGCCGAAGGTCTTCAGGTCTTCGGCCGTGATCTTCATGTTGGTCGCGGCTTCCTTGGCGCGCGTCGAATCACGCCAGAGGATCGAGGCGGCGCCTTCCGGCGAGATGACGGAATAGATCGCGTGTTCCAGCATGTAGACGCGGTTGCCGGTGGCGATCGCGATCGCGCCGCCGGATCCGCCTTCGCCGAGGACGACCGAAATGATCGGAACCTTGAGGTTGAGGCACATTTCGGTGGAGCGGGCGATGGCTTCCGCCTGGCCCCGCTCTTCCGCGCCGATGCCGGGATAGGCGCCAGCCGTATCGATCAGCGTGATCAGCGGCAGGCCGAAGCGGTCGGCCATTTCCATGACGCGGATGGCCTTGCGGTAGCCTTCCGGCCGGGCGCTGCCGAAATTGTGCTTGATGCGCGACTTGGTGTCGTTGCCCTTCTCCTGGCCGATGACGGCCACGGGAATGCCGCGGAAGCGGGCAAGGCCCGCCTGGATGGCGGCGTCCTCGGCGAACTTCCGGTCACCGGCCAGCGGCGTGAAGTCGGTGAAGAGGCCGGCGGCATATTCCTGGAAGTGCGGGCGCTGCGGGTGGCGCGCGACCTGCGTCTTCTGCCAGGGCGTCAGCTTGGAATAGATCTCGACGGTCGCCTCACGGGCGCGGACTTCGAGCCGTTCGACCTCGTCGCTCGTGTCGATGCTCTCGTCCTCGCCGGCGATCTTCTTCAGCTCGTGAATCTTGCCTTCGAGGTCCGAGATCGGCTTTTCGAAATCGAGATAGTGATGCATGAGATGCGGTTCCGATCGTTTCGACGCGGGTCTCCCGTGGCATTCCAGAACGGGAGGCGAGCGTCCTAATCCTGTTTTTTGGCCTGTTTGGCAAGAGGGTGATGGTTTTGCACAAGATCGTGCAGCCGTTCCTCCAGCACATGCGTGTAGATTTGCGTGGTCGAAATGTCCGAATGGCCGAGCAGTTCCTGCACGGCGCGAAGATCCGCACCGTTGGCCAAGAGATGGCTGGCAAAGGCATGACGCAGCACATGCGGCGAAATGGAGGCGACGCGCACGCCCGCCCGGCCGGCCAGCCCCTTGAGGTCGCGCGCAAAGACCTGCCGCGGGAGGTAGCCGGATTCCGAGCTGGAGGGGAAGAGCCAGGGGCTGTCCTCGCCGCCGACCGCCGCCGTCTCCGCCTGCATCCGGGCACCGTAGCGCTGCAGGGCGGCGATGGCCGTGCGCGACAGCGGCACCAGCCGCTCCTTGTTGCCCTTGCCGCGCACGATGAGGAAACGGCCGTCGCGGGCAAGCACCGAGGCGGGTAGGGAGACGAGCTCGCTGACGCGCATGCCTGTCGCGTAGAGAAGTTCGATGAGGGCGGCCATGCGCAGGCGGTCGAGCCGCGGCTCGGCCACGGCCTCCGCTTCGGCCTGCGTCACGAGGCGGGTGACATCGTCGACGCTCATGGTCTTGGGCAGCGGGCGGCCCTTCTTCGGTGCATCCAGCACGCCGGTCGGATCGTCGGTGCGGATGCCCTCGGCATAGAGGAACTTGTAGAACTGGCGCAGCGCCGACAGGCGGCGGGCCTGCGAGGAGGCCTTGAAGCCCTGCGCGGCGAAATCGGCGAAATAGGCGCGAAAATCGTCCGCCCCGGCCTCGGTCGCCGTCACGCCGCGCGCCTTGAGGAAGGACAGGATGTCCTCGAGGTCGCGCTGATAGGAGGACAGCGTGTTGACGGCCGCGCCGCGCTCGACGCTCATCATTTCCAGAAAGGATTCAAGGTGGGCGGACGACAGATCCATTATTTCGGAGCCAGTCTTTCCGGATCGAGCCGCTCGGGCGGGATGCGGATCGTCACGTCGCGCTCGGCCGGATCGACGAAGGTGACGAGGGCCAGCATGGTTCCATAGACGGCGCCGGTGATGACGAGGCAGATGAAGAGAAACCGGACAAGGGTGGGCATGATCGTCTCCGAGGCGTCGATCTATATGGCGCCGCCGCCGCCGGATCGCAAGCATGGCCATGTTTGCGCGGGGGATAGGAAAGAGGCGGGCGACCCTTGCGCGACTTGACGCTCCCGCCTGTTTTGTCGATAGAACAGGGAAATGGGGAAAGTCTTGCGGTGATGAGCGACGTGGTCGAGCCGGTTTCGGAAGCGCTGGTGAAGCGGGCGAGAGCCGTGCTCGGCCGGCGCAACCTCGTCTTCGTCGGTCTGATGGGGGCCGGCAAGTCGGCCATCGGGCGGCTGACCGCGCAGGCGCTGTCGCTGCCCTTCGTCGATTCCGACCACGAGATCGAGCGCGTCTCGCGCATGACCGTTGCCGAACTCTTCGCAGCCTATGGCGAAACGGAATTCCGGGCGCTGGAAACGCGGGTGATCAAGCGGCTTCTGCAGTCGGGCGCGCGCATCGTCTCCACGGGCGGCGGCGCCTATATCAACCCGCAGACGCGCCGGCACATCCAGAAGAGCGGCGTTTCCGTGTGGCTGAACGCCGAACTCGACGTTCTGTGGGAACGGGTCAGCAAGCGCGAGGGACGACCTCTCCTGAAGACCGACAACCCCAAGGGGACGCTCGAAAGGCTGATGATCGAGCGCTATCCGATCTATGCCGAGGCCGATGTCAGCGTGCTCTCGCGCGACGTCAAGAAGGAGCGCATCGTGGAAGAGGTGCTGCAAGCCATCGCCGGCATGCCTTTGAAAAAATAGGGCCTTCCAAAAAGTCGGGCCTTTGAAGACGCAGGGCCGCCGAAGAACAGTCGTCAGACACCAGCAACAGAGTGAGCCGAGCGATGAGCGAAACCCCGACCGTGCGCAAGATCCATGTTCCGCTCGGCGACCGTGCCTATGACATCCTGATCGGCCCCGGCCTGATCGGCTCCGCCGCGCGGGAGATCGCCGCACGGCTGACGGGGCGGCGGATGGCCGTGGTGACGGACGAGAATGTTGCGCCGCTCTATCTCCAGCCGCTGATGGAGAGCCTGGCGCAGGCGGGCATCGAGGCCGTGTCCGCCATCCTGCCGGCCGGGGAGAAGACCAAGAGCTTCGAGCATCTCGTTCCCGTCTGCGAGACGATCCTCGGGGCGCGCATCGAGCGCAACGATGCGGTCATCGCGCTCGGCGGCGGCGTCATCGGCGATCTCACCGGCTTTGCCGCGGGCATCGCCCGGCGCGGCTCGCGCTTCATCCAGATTCCGACCTCGCTTCTCGCGCAGGTGGACAGCTCCGTCGGCGGCAAGACCGGCATCAATTCACCGCATGGCAAGAATCTCATCGGCGTCTTCCACCAGCCGGATCTGGTGCTGGCCGATACCGACGTGCTCGATACGCTGTCGCCGCGCGAGTTTCGCGCCGGCTATGCCGAGGTGGCGAAATACGGGCTGATCGACAAGCCGGACTTCTTCGCCTGGCTGGAGGCGAACTGGCAGGCGGTCTTTGCCGGCGGCGCGGCGCGCATCGAGGCAATCGCGCTCAGCTGCCAGGCGAAGGCGGATGTGGTCGTGGCCGACGAGCGCGAGAACGGCCGCCGTGCGCTGCTCAACCTCGGGCATACCTTCGGCCACGCGCTGGAAGCCGCCACCGCCTATGACGGCACGCGGCTGGTGCATGGCGAGGGCGTTTCGATCGGCATTGTGCTTGCGCATGCCTTCTCGGCCCGGATGAACCTTGCGAGCCCTGATGTGACGGCGCGGGTGGAGGCGCATCTGCGCACCGTCGGCCTGCCGACGCGGATGAGCGAGATCCCCGGCCGGCTGCCGCCGGCGGAGGTGCTGATGGATGCCATTGCCCAGGACAAGAAGGTGAAGGGCGGCAAGCTCACCTTCATCCTCACCCGCGGCCTTGGAGAGGCCTTCGTCGCCGACGACGTGCCGACCTCGGCCGTGCTGTCGTTCCTTGTCGAAAACCATCCCGATCGCGCGGCATGACCATGGAGGCGCTGATCGCCCTCCTGATCGCGCAGGGGCCGGCCGTTCTGGCGATCCTTCTGATGATCGTGCTTGCCGCGTTCCTCTCGGGCTCGGAGACGGCGCTGACGGCCGTGTCGCGCACGCGTCTGCACACGCTCGACGTTCAGGGCGAGGCGCGCGCCGGGGTGGTCGATCGGCTGATCGAGCGGCGTGACCGGGTCATCGGGGCGCTGCTGCTCGGCAGCACGCTCGTGCGCGTTCTCGCGACCTCGGTGGCCACCGGCCTGTTCCTCTCCGCCTTCGGTGCGCCGGGCGTCGCCTATGCGACGATCGCGATGACGATCCTGCTCGTCGTGTTTGCCGACGTGCTGCCGCGCAGCTGGGCGCATGCGGCGCCGGAGCGTTTCGCCGTCGGCGTCGCGCGGCCGGTGCGCGTGGTCGTCGCGGTCGTCGGGCCGCTTTCGGGCCTGATCAACACGATGGTGCGGGCCATCATGCAGACCTTCGGCTTCAATCTGTCGCGCGAGGCGCCGATGCTCACCGCGCATGAGGAACTGCGCGGGGCCGTGGATTTCCTCCACCGCGAAGGCGCGGTGGTCAAGGCGGACCGCGACCGTGTCAGCGGCGTGCTCGATCTCGACGAGCTCGAAGTGTCCGACATCATGGTGCACCGGATGGCGATGCGGGCGCTGAATGCGGACGATCCGCCGGAGGTCAACGTCAAGGCGGTGCTCGACAGCCCCTATACCCGCATGCCGGTGTGGCGCGGCTCGGCCGACAACATCATCGGCGTGCTCCACGCCAAGGATCTCCTGCGGGCGCTGGCCGAGCCCGACGCGAAGCCCGACACGGTCGATATCGTCCGAATCGCGCAGAAGCCGTGGTACGTGCCGGATGCCACCGATCTCGCCAGCCAGCTCAGCGCCTTCCTGCGCCGCAAGAGCCATTTCGCCATCGTCGTCGACGAGTATGGCGAGGTGCGCGGGCTGGTGACGCTGGAGGATATTCTCGAGGAGATCGTCGGGGATATCGCCGACGAGCATGATCCCGATGTCCGCGGCGTCTATCCGCAGGCGGACGGGTCGCTGGTGGTGGATGGCGGAGTGCCGATCCGCGACCTGAACCGGGCGCTCGACTGGTCTCTGCCCGACGGCGAGGCGACGACGATTGCCGGCCTCGTGATCCACGAATCCCGCACCATTCCCGACGAGCGGCAGGCTTTCACCTTCTATGGCAAGCGCTTCATCGTCATGAAGCGCGTCAAGAACCGCATCACCAAGCTGCGCATCCGCCCGGCCGAGGATACGCCCGCCAGCTGATCCTCCAGCTGATCCTCCGGCCGACTACCAGCGCGTCTCTTCGCCGGGAGCCGCGGGCTCGACGGCAAGGGCGTGCAGGCCCGCGTCGAGTTCCGGCTTCAGGAGGTCGTTGATGGCGCGGTGGCGGGCAATGCGCGACAGGCCGGTGAAGGCACCCGAGACGATGCGCACGCGCATATGCGTCTCGCCGGTGCCGTTGAAATCGGCGTGATGGCCGGCATGCAGGTGGCTCTCGTTGATCACCACGAGGCGCGAGGGCGCAAAAGCCTCGGTGAGCCGTGTTGTGATCCGCTGCTCTAACGACATGGTTTCGCCCTGTTCTTCTGGCTTGCGATGGGCGGTCGACGCGGCGGTCGGACCCCTGCCGCGCAGCGCGTTGCGCAACCGGCACATCGGCCCCAAAAAGCCTGCAACATTCGCGTTTGTCAATTCTTGTTGTGACCCCTGCATCGCACCATAATGTGTCCCATGAAACTCGACTCAAAATACTTCGATACCATCCGGACGAAGCGACGCGGGACCACCCGGAAACCGGAGCCCATGGCGCCGACGTGCCAGTGGGACGGCTGCGAGGAAAATGGCGGGCATCGTGCCCCGGTCGGCCGCAATGCCGAGAACCAGTATTTCATGTTCTGCTTCGAGCACGTGAAGGAATACAACAAGGGCTACAACTACTTCTCCGGCCTCTCGGACAACGAGATCGCACGCTACCAGAAGGAGGCGCTGACAGGGCATCGGCCGACCTGGACGCTGGGCGTGAACCGCAGTGCGAAGAACGCGCCGGAGCAGGGGCAGACGCGGTCGGGCTCGGCGGGCGCCAAGGCGCGCATGAGCGACCCGTTCGGCTTCCTGCACGAGGCGCGAGCCCGCCGGGCGCAGCCCGAGCCGCGCCAGCGCAAGCTGAAGACGCTGGAGACGAAGGCGTTCGACACGCTCGGCCTGCCGGCCACGGCGACCGCGACCGACATCAAGGCCGCCTACAAGGACCTCGTGAAAAAGCACCATCCCGACGCCAATGGCGGCGATCGCGGATCGGAGGACCGTTTTCGCGAGGTCATTCAGGCCTACCAATTGTTAAAACAGGCAGGCTTCTGCTAGGAAGATTCCCGTCACACTGCAATGCGATATGAGGCCTGGCGCGAAGCGCGGCCGCCGGAGACATGATGAGCAAGGTAGACCTCGATATTTCCAATCTTCCCGATACGACCGTATCCGTCCGTGAGGTCTTCGGCATCGACAGCGACCTGCGCGTGCCGGCCTATTCCAAGGGCGATGCCTATGTGCCGGACAGCGATCCCGATTATCTCTTCGACCGCGAGACGACGCTGGCGATCCTTGCGGGCTTTGCGCACAACCGCCGCGTCATGGTCTCGGGCTATCACGGCACCGGCAAATCCACGCATATCGAGCAGGTCGCCGCGCGGCTGAACTGGCCCTGCGTGCGCGTCAACCTCGACAGCCATGTCAGCCGTATCGACCTCGTCGGCAAGGATGCGATCGTCGTCAAGGACGGCATGCAGATCACCGAATTCAAGGACGGCATCCTGCCCTGGGCCTACCAGCACAATGTCGCGCTGGTGTTCGACGAGTACGATGCCGGCCGCCCGGACGTGATGTTCGTCATCCAGCGGGTACTCGAATCCTCCGGTCGTCTGACCCTGCTCGACCAGAGCCGCGTCATCCGGCCGCACCCCGCCTTCCGGCTGTTTGCGACCGCCAACACGGTCGGCCTCGGCGACACGACCGGCCTCTATCACGGCACGCAGCAGATCAACCAGGCGCAGATGGACCGCTGGTCGATTGTCACGACACTCAACTATCTGCCGCATGACAATGAGGTCGATATCGTCGCGGCGAAGGTAAAGGGCTTCACCGAGAAGCGTGGTCGCGACACCGTGTCGAAGATGGTGCGCGTCGCCGATCTGACCCGCGCCGCCTTCATCAATGGCGATCTGTCGACCGTCATGAGCCCGCGTACCGTCATCACCTGGGCCGAGAACGCGCATATCTTCGGCGATATCGCCTTTGCCTTCCGGGTGACGTTCCTCAACAAGTGCGACGAACTGGAACGGGCGCTGGTGGCCGAGCATTACCAGCGGGCCTTCGGCGTCGAGCTGAAGGAAAGTGCCGCCAACATCGTCCTCGAAGCGACGGCCTGATCGCATGGCAGGGCGCGGCGACAATACGAGACCGAAACCCGGCGTCCAGGTGGATGTCGAACCGTTCCGCCGCGCGCTGACCGGCTGCATCCGCTCGATCGCCGGCGATTCGGAGATCGAGGTCGTGTTCGCCAACGAGCGGCCCGGCCTGACCGGCGACCGCATGCGCCTGCCCGACATTTCCCGCCGCCCGACGCGGCAGGAACTGTCGGTGACGCGCGGCATCGGCGACAGCATGGCGCTGCGAAAGGCGTGCCATGACGACCGCATCCACGCGACCATGTCGCCGCAGGGCGCGGATGCGCGCGTCATCTTCGACGCCGTGGAGCAGGCGCGCTGCGAGGCGATCGGCTCGATGCGCATGGACGGCGTGGCGGAAAACATCTCCTCCATGCTGGACGAGAAATATGCCCGGGCCAATTTCGGGGCGATCGACAGGCAGGCGGACGCGCCGATCGAGGAGGCCGTGGCGCTGATCGTGCGCGAGCGGCTGACCGGCCGCAAGCCGCCGGAATCGGCCGGCAAGGTGCTGGATCTCTGGCGCTCCTTCATCGAGGAGAAGGCGGGCCGGGAGATGGAAAACCTCTCGGGCGCCGTCAACGACCAGCAGGCTTTCGCCCGGGTCGTGCGCAACATGCTGGCCTCCATGGACGTGGCGGAAAAGTACACGGACGAGGAAGCCGAGCCGGACGACCAGGAAACGCAGACGGACGAAGACCAGCCGCGCAGCCAGGAGCAGGACGAGTCCACCTCCGAGGAGGATGCGGGTTCGGATGCCGCGCCGTCGGAGGAAAACGAGTCCGCCGAAGAGCAGATGGACGACGGCGAAATGGATGGCGCCGAGATCTCCGACGAGGAAATGTCGGATGACGGCGACGAGGACAGCGAGACGCCCGGCGAGGTCAAACGGCCGAACAGCCCGTTCGACGACTTCAACGAAAAGGTCGACTACGCCGTCTTCACCGAGGAATTCGACGAGACCATCACCTCGGAAGAGCTCTGCGACGAGGCCGAACTCGACCGGCTGCGCGCCTTTCTCGACAAGCAGCTCTCGCACCTGCAGGGCGCCGTCGGCCGTCTGGCGAACCGGCTGCAGCGCCGCCTGATGGCGCAGCAGAACCGCTCCTGGGAGTTCGACCTCGAAGAGGGCTATCTCGATCCGGCGCGCCTCACGCGCCTCATCATCGACCCGATGCAGCCGCTCTCCTTCAAGCGGGAGAAGGACACCAACTTCCGCGATACGGTGGTAACGCTGCTGATCGACAATTCGGGCTCCATGCGCGGCCGGCCGATCACGGTTGCCGCCACCTGCGCCGATATTCTGGCGCGCACGCTGGAGCGGTGCGGCGTCAAGGTCGAGATCCTCGGCTTTACCACCAAGGCATGGAAGGGCGGTCTGGCGCGCGAGAAGTGGCTGGCCAGCGGCAAGCCGCAGGCGCCGGGCCGGCTCAACGATCTGCGCCATATCATCTACAAGTCGGCCGACGCGCCCTGGCGCCGGGCACGGCGCAATCTCGGCCTGATGATGCGGGAAGGCCTGTTGAAGGAAAACATCGACGGGGAGGCGCTGATCTGGGCGCATAACCGCCTGCTGGCACGGCCCGAGCAGCGGCGCATCCTGATGATGATCTCGGACGGCGCGCCGGTCGATGATTCGACGCTGTCGGTCAATCCGGGCAATTATCTGGAGCGGCATCTGCGCGCCGTGATCGAACAGATCGAGACGCGGTCGCCGGTCGAGCTGCTGGCGATCGGCATCGGCCACGACGTGACGCGCTACTATCGCCGCGCCGTCACCATCGTGGATGCCGACGAGCTTGCCGGCGCGATGACCGAGCAGCTCGCCTCGTTGTTCGATGACGAGAACGGACGCGGACGACGCGCAGCCCGACGTGCGGGCTGAGCCGGTCTTGAAGGCTGCTGCCTGCCTTCGGCGCGTGCTCCTGGCCGGGCTCTGCGCCTGTGCCTTGCCCGCGCAGGCGGCAAAGCCGGAGCCGGATCGGCCGGTGATCGAGACGATGACGATCTTCTCGAGCAAGATCGAGACGTTCCGCTTCGGATCCGACCAGCGGGTGTTCGGCAAACTGCAGTTCATCGGTGGTCTCGACCTCACCTCGAACAATGCGCTGTTCGGCGCCTTTTCCTCGATCCGGTTCCGCCCGGACGGCGCGCATTTCGTCGGCGTGCTCGATACGGCGCACTGGCTGGAGGGCCGCATCGAGCGGGATGCGGGCGGGCGGCTTTCGGGGCTTGCCGACGTCACCGTCACCTCGATAAAGGACCGGCAGGGCCGCACGGAGAGCGCTAAGGCGCGCATGGATTCCGAAGGTGTCGCGTTGCGAAACGGGCAGGTGCTCGTCAGCTTCGAAGGTGATGCGCGCGTGGATGTCTATCCCGACCCCGGCTTCACGCAGTCGCGACCGCTGAAGACCTTGCCCATCCTGCTTCCCCGGGACAGGCTGAAGCGCAATCGCAGCCTCGAGATGGTGGCGGTCTCGCCGCAAGACAGCCCGCTTGCCGGCGCGCCCGTCATCGTCGCGGAGCTGTCGTTCGACAAGGACGACCATCTCCTCGCCGCCGTGCTCGAAGGGCCGCGCAAGGGCGTGTTCGGCGTGGTGCAGAAGGATCCGTTCGCGGTGACGGACGGTGCGTTTCTGCCGAACGGCGATCTTCTGCTGCTCGAACGCCGCTTCAGCTTCGCCGCCGGCCTCGGCATGGAGATCCGCCGCATCAAGGGCGACGACATCCGTCCCGGCGCCGTCGTCGATGGCGAGGTGCTGATCTCCGCCGATCTCGGCTACCAGATCGACAATATGGAAGGCCTCGACGTGGTCGTCCAACCCGATGGCGACATCCACCTCATCCTCGTCTCCGACGACAACCACTCGATCCTCGAGCGATCGCTGATGCTGGAGTTCAAGCTTCTGCCGTGATGGGGGGGTGGGTGTTGCGCTGCGCGCTGCCCTTTAATCTGCCTGGCGGCATCTTCTCCCCGCTTGCGGGGAGAAGAGAGACGTGGTTCCCAACCACAACCTTTACTGAAGACGTGGGCGCTTCCCGCATGTCCCTTCGCCCCGCGTGCGGGGAGAAGGTGGCGGCAGCCGAATGAGGGGCTGCGACGTCCGCTAACCTCAGACGCGCGCGCCCGGCGCCCCCGGCATCGGCTTCAGCACGGTCATCAGGGCGCCATAGGGCAGCAGGAGGACGAGGCCGACGAGGATCTTGACGACGAGGTCGCCCAGCGTCCAGGAGATCCAGCGTGGGGCCTCCGTGGTGAGGATGCCGAGGATCGGGGACGATGCCAGCGCGAAGGGGTCGTTCGGGCCGATGAAGGCGAACACCGGCGCGAAGGCGAGCGAGAAGAAGATGGCCGTGTCGAGTGCCGAGCCGAACAGCGAGCCGGCGAGCGGCGCACGCCACCAGCGTTGACGGCGCAGGCGGTTGAAGACCGAGATATCCAGAAGCTGCCCGAACAGGAAGGCCGAGCCGGAGGCGATGGCGATGCGCGGCGTGGCGACCATGACGGAGATCACGACGGCGACCGCAAAGCCGCAGATGACGACGCGGCGGGCGATCTTCGGGCCGAACTGGCGATTGGTGAGGTCGGTCACCAGAAAGGCGGCGGGATAGGTAAAGGCGCCCCAGGTGAGAAGATCGCCCAGCTGCATGCCGGCGATCGAGCCGGGCAGGGGGAACTGCACCAGGAAATTGGAGGCGACGACCACGAGGGTCATGAAGGCAACGTAGGTTGCGAACAGGCGTGTGTTCAGCATTTTTTTATCCTGGGTGATGCCACCAGTTGGAGGAGAGGACGGGCTGCCCGCATGGCAGCATATCCCTATGAAGGATCGGTCAGACGCGCATGGAAAAGGCCCGCCCGTGAAGGCAGGCCAGAGTCCGGAATGCTTGAACCTTCGTGCCGATCAGGCAGCGACGGCTTCCGCGGTCTTCTTGACGATCTGGCGGCGCAGCAGGCGTGCGCGCTGCGACAAGTCGAGTTCGCTTGCCTTGAGCAGGAAAGCGTCGAGACCGCCACGGTGCTCGACCGTGCGGAGGGCTGCAGCCGAAACGCGCAGACGGAAACGCTGGTTGAGCGCGTCCGAGATCAGCGTGACCTGGCACAGGTTCGGCAGGAACTTGCGCTTGGTCTTGTTGTTCGCGTGGCTCACATTGTTGCCCGACTGGACGCCCTTGCCGGTCAATTCGCAACTACGGGACATGGAATCACCTATTTCTTTTCGCCTGCGTTCAATGCGTTTGCGGGCCACAAGCCCAAGCAGCATTCCCACCGGTCATGATTGGAAAGTTGCGGTTCTATAGTCAGCGCCGCGCCGCGCGTCAAGACAAAACACCGGATTTTCCCGGAAAGTCCGGGCGGTCCGGTGGAAAAGCCGGCGCGGTGGCGGCCGGGATCGACCGGGGTGCCGGCTCGGTAGCACGGGCGTAGAAATGCCGCAAACGCTTCCTATCTCTCTGTTTTTCTCCCGATCTCTTTTCGGAAAGGTTCACGGCATGGCCCTGCGTGTCGGTCTTGCGGCTCTGGCCGCGATGTCCCTGGTGACGGTTCCCACGAATGCGGCGCGACCGGCGGATGTCGTGCACGACACGGATTATACCATCTCGCTCGCCGGCCTGCCGATCGCAAAAGCCTCGTTTCACACCAAGCTCGAGGATCGGCGCTACACGATCTCGGGGACGCTGACGTCGGCCGGGCTCGCCGATATCCTGTCGAGCACCAGCGGGCGCACGGAGGTCTCCGGCACGATCGAGAGCGACAAGCTCGTCGCCACCGACTATTCCGTCCGCTACCAGACCGGCAAGAAGAAGCGCGCGATCGACATCGCCTTCGACAAGGGCAATGTGACCTCCGCGACGCTGACCCCGCAGCGCAAGAGGCCGCCGAAGAACTGGGTGCCGGTGACCAAGGACGACATGCGCGGCGTGGTCGATCCGCTGTCGGGGCTGATCTTTCCGGCCAGCGCCAAGGTGTGCCCGAAGACGCTGCCGGTGTTCGACGGCGAATCGCGCATGGACCTGAAGCTGAGCGCCAAGGGCACCAAGCCCTTCAAGACCGAGGGTTTCAGCGGCGACGTCATCGTCTGCGGCATCCAGTTCGTGCCGAAATCGGGCTACCGCAAGGGCCGCGAGGACGTGGATTATCTGCGCAAGCTCGACAGCATGGAGATCTGGTTTGCAAAGGCGGATACCGTGCAGGTATATGCTCCGGTCTATGTCCGGATCCCGACGAAGTACGGTCCGGTGACCGTGTGGGCCACGCGCTTCAAGGGGTGATCCGTTCCGGGTCTCGCCCTATCGCCGCCCGCTGCAATCGGAGAGTGGGCGAATGCAGACCAGAGCGACGTTGATCGGATTTTCCGCCATTCTGATGTGGGCGCTGCTGGCGCTCTTCACGGCCGCCTCCGGCACCATGCCGCCGTTCCAGCTTTCGGCGATCTGCTTTGCCATCGGCAGTCTGCCCGGTCTCGTGGTGCTGGCGCTTAGGCCGGAGCGGCTGGCGCTGTTGCGGCAACCGGCACGGGTCTGGGTGGTCGGCATCGTCGGGCTGTTCGGCTATCACGCGCTCTACTTCACCGCCCTGCGCAACGCGCCGGCTGTGGAAGCCGGACTGATCGCCTATCTCTGGCCGTTGCTGATCGTGGTGGGCTCGGCGCTGCTGCCGGGCGAGCGGCTGCGGTGGTATCACGTGGCCGGCGCGCTGTGCGGCCTGGCCGGGACGGCGATGATCGTCGCGCGCAACGGCGTCGCATTCGACAGCGCCTATACGCTCGGCTATGGCGCAGCACTTTGCTGCGCCTTCACCTGGGCCATCTACTCCCTGATGACACGGCGGTTCGAGGCGGTGTCCACTGATGTCGTCACCGGTTTCTGCCTTGCGACCTCGGTCCTGTCGTTTCTCTGCCATCTCGCGCTGGAGACGACGGTGTGGCCGGACACCGGCATGCAGTGGCTGGCAGTCGCGGGCCTCGGGCTGCTGCCGGTGGGTGCTGCCTTCTATGCCTGGGATTATGGCGTGAAGAACGGCAATATTCAGCTGCTGGGCGTTGCGAGCTACTCGGCGCCGGTGCTCTCCACGCTGACGCTGATGCTGTTCGGCTTTGCCGAGCCGTCGCTCGGCATCGCGCTGGCCTGCCTGCTGGTGACGGGGGGAGCGGTGCTGGCCGCACGCGACGTCATTTTTGCGCCGCGCAAGGTCGAGACGCCTTCCGAGGACCGGGTTCAGCCGGCGGCCTGAGGCGGCTCCCAGCCGGGCGGGGCCATTTCGAAGACGCTGAAATCGAAGCCAGGCGCGACGGTGCAGCCGACCAGCGTCCAGGCACCGCGCGATTCGGCCGACTGCCAGGTGTCCGCGGGCACCACGCCTTGCGGGCGCTCGCCGTTTGCGAGATCCGTGCCGAGCACGATGGTGGAGGCGGGTGCGCCCGGTGCGGCAAGCCGGAGGGTCAGGGCCGCGCCGGCATAATGGTGCCAGACCTCCGCGGCATCGCGCACGCGATGCCAGTGCGACCGCTCGCCGGCCTCCAGCAGGTAGTAGATCGCCGTGGAATGGCCGCGCGTGCCGCCCGCATCGTCGCGAAAGGTCTCGGCATACCAGCCGCCTTCCGGATGCCGGATCATGCCGAGTGCCGTGACGATCGACCGCGCGTCCTGCGTGTCCCCTTGTGCCGCCATCAGAAATTGTCCTTGCGCTTGCGGATCTCGGCAAAGACCTCGCCGTCGCTGGCGGACGGCAGGCCGAGATGGGCGCGGATGCCGGGATCGGCCGGGCGCAGGAAGGGATTGGTGCGTTTTTCGAGGCCCAGCGTCGTCGGTGCGGTGAAGCCGCCGCGTTCGCGCAAAGCTTCGATCTCGGCCGCACGGGCTGCCAGTTCGGCATTGTCGGGGTCGATCATCACGGCGAAGCGGGCGTTCGACAGGGTGTATTCGTGGCCGAAATAGACCTGCGTGTCGTCCGGCAGCGCCATCAGCTTCTGCAGCGAGGCCCACATGTCGGCCGGCGAGCCTTCGAACAGGCGGCCGCAGCCGAGCGCAAAGAGCGTGTCGGCGGCAAAGAGCAGGCGGTTGTCGGGCAGGTGGTAGCAGATATGGCCGGCGGTGTGGCCCGGCGTGCCGATGACGCGGACCTTGTGGCCGGCAAAGGTGAAATCGCCGCCGTCGCCGATGGTCATGTCGATGCCGGGAATGCGCGAGGCCTCGCGATCCGGGCCGATGATGGTCGCGTCATAGCGGGTCTTGAGCGCAAGGTTCGCTTCCACATGGTCGTTGTGGTGGTGGGTCGTGAAGATGTGCGTCAGCGTCCAGCCGCGCCGCTCCAGCGCGTCGAGGATCGGCTGTTCCTCCGGCGCATCGATCGAGGCCGTCTCGCCGCTTTCGGGATCGTGGAGGAGAACGCCGAAATTGTCGGTCCGGCAGAGGAACAGGTCGAGATCGAGCGCGGGCATGATGAGGTCCTCGGAGAGGTCTGGGACGCGGGGTTGCCCGAGGGAATGTAAAGGCGGCGGAGGGGAAGTCCAGCGATCGCGTGCCGGCGCGCAAACCCGGCGGGAAAATCGGCGCCGCCCCGGTTTCCTTTCGCCGGGCCGCGCACTACCCTCTGACCATGCACGCCGATATCGTCGATCTTCGTCAGTTCTACCACTCGCGGCTTGGGCGCTTTACCGAGCAGGCGATCTCCATGGCGCTCGCCTCCATCTGGGCGCGGTTGCCGGAAGAGCGGCTCGTGGGGCTCGGCTACGTCCTGCCGTATCTCGAGCGCTTCCGGGCCGATACGGAGCGGACCTTCGCCTTCATGCCGGCGGGGCAGGGGGCGGTGAACTGGCCGGTGGCGGAGCTGTCCTCGACGGCGCTGGTGTTCGACGAGGAACTGCCGCTGCCCGACAGCTCGATCGACCGTATTCTCATGGTGCATTCGCTGGAATTTGCCGAGAACCCGCGCGAGACCATGAAGGAGATCTGGCGGGTGCTGGCGCCCGGTGGGCGGCTCGTCATCGTGGTGCCCAACCGGCAGGGCGTCTGGGCGCGGATGGACCATACGCCCTTCGGCTCCGGCCGGCCCTATTCGCGCGGCCAGCTGACGGCGCTGCTGCGGGAGACGAACTTCACGCCCGGAGCCTCCTGCGAGGCGCTGTTCTTCCCGCCCTCGACCACGAAGACCGTGCTGAAGCTCGGGCGGGCCTTCGAGAAGATGGGGCGTGCGCTCTGGCCAGTCTTTTCCGGCGTCATCATCGTGGAGGCGCAGAAGCGGCTCTATCAGGGGCTGCCGGTGGCGGCACGGGCGTCGCGCCGGGTGTTCGTGCCCGTGCTCGCGCCGCAGGGTGTGCCGACCACGCGCGACGGCCAGCCGCCGGCGCGGTGAGCGGGAAGCTTTCTCTGCTAGCCTAAGCCCTCGACAAGGCGACGGCGGGGCGGTAATGGCAAAGCCATCCGAGACACCAGCGAAAGCCAGACCATGAGCTCCCTCCCGAACGCTCCGACCCCGCGCCCCGGCATTCTCGACATCGCCGCCTATGTGCCGGGCAAGGAACACGCACCGGGCGTGGCCAAGGTCCACAAGCTGTCCTCCAACGAGACGCCGCTGGGCGCGAGCCCCAAGGCTCTGGAGGCCTTTCGCCAGGCCGCCGGCCAGCTGGAGCGCTACCCGGACGGGCAGGCGATCGAGCTTCGCAATGCGATTGCGGAGGTTTACGCGCTGAACCCGGCAAACCTGATGTGCGGCAACGGCTCGGACGAGCTTCTGGGGCTGCTCGCACACACCTATCTCGCGCCGGGCGACGAGGCTGTTATCACCGAGCACGGCTTTCTCGTCTACAGGATCCAGATCATGGCTGCCGGCGGTGTGCCCGTGACGGTGAAGGAGCGGGATTGCCGCGTCGATGTCGATGCGATCCTTGCCGCCGTGACGAGCAAGACGAAGCTCGTCTTCATCGCCAATCCCGGCAACCCCACGGGCACCTTCGTACCCGTAGAGGACGTGCGCCGCCTGCAGGCCGGCCTGCCGAAGCATGTGCTGCTCGTGCTGGACGCGGCCTATGCGGAATATGTGCGGCGCAACGACTACGAGGCGGGAATCGAGCTGGTTTCGTCCAACCAGAACGTCGTGATGACGCGCACCTTTTCCAAGGTCTACGGCCTTGCCGCCCTTCGCGTCGGCTGGATCTATGCGCCGGCCGCTGTCATCGACGCGCTGAACCGCAGCCGTGGGCCGTTCAACCTGAATGCGCCGGCGATTGCGGCCGGTGCCGCTGCCGTTCGCGACAAGGCGTTCACGGCGGCTGCCGTCGATTTCAACGCGGAATGGCTGGCGAAGGTCAGCGAGCGGCTGACGGCGCTCGGTCTCAAGGTCACGCCGTCGGTCGCGAATTTCGTACTGTTCCATTTCCCCGATGTCGATGGCAAGCGGGCGGAGGACGCCGATGCGTTCCTGACCAGCCGCGGCTTCATCCTGCGGGCCGTGCGCGGCTACGGCTTCCCCAATGCGCTGCGCCTGTCGATCGGCACGGAGGAGGCGAACGAAGGCGTTCTCGCCGCCCTTGCCGAATTTCTCGGGAAGAACTGAGACCTGACATGGCCAAGCTCTTCGAAAAGGTCGCGCTGATCGGCATCGGCCTCATCGGCTCCTCCATCGCGCGGGAGATCCGCGACAAGGGGCTTGCGGCCTCTGTGACGATCTCGACCCGCAGCCGCGAGACGCTCGACCGGGCGCAGGTGCTCGGTCTCGGTGACCGCTATGTGCTGTCGGCCAGTGAGGCGGTGGAGGATGCGGATCTCGTCATCGTCTCCGTGCCGGTCGGCGCGTCCGGTGCCGTGGCGCAGGCGATCGCGCCGCATCTGAAAGCGGGGGCGATCGTCACGGATGTCGGCTCCACCAAGGGCTCCGTCATCGCACAGATGGCGCCGCATATGCCGCAGGGCGTTCACTTCATTCCCGGGCACCCGATTGCCGGCACGGAATATTCCGGCCCGGATGCCGGCTTCGTCGGCCTGTTCAAGAGCCGCTGGTGCATCCTGACGCCGCCGGCCGGCACCGACGAGACCGCCAAGGGGCAGCTGCGTGCCTTCTGGGAGGCGCTCGGCTCGGATGTCGAGGAGATGGACCCGGAGCACCACGACAAGGTTCTCGCCATCGTTTCCCATCTGCCGCACATCATCGCCTACAATATCGTGGGGACGGCGGACGATCTGGAGACGGTGACGGAATCCGAGGTCATCAAGTATTCGGCCTCGGGCTTCCGCGACTTCACGCGTCTCGCCGCATCCGACCCGACCATGTGGCGCGACGTCTGCCTGCACAACAAGGATGCGATTCTGGAAATGCTGTCGCGGTTTTCCGAAGATCTCGCCTATCTGCAGCGGGCGATCCGCTGGGGCGACGGCGATAAGCTGTTCGACCTCTTCACCCGCACCCGCGCGATCCGCCGCTCGATCATCCAGGCCGGTCAGGACACCGACATGGTCGATTTCGGCCGGCATGCGCTGGACGCGAAGCCCTGACGCTCATCCCGATCAGAGCTGCGGCAACACGCCGATCGGGATAAAGGCGAGGAAGGCGGTGCCGTCGCGCACATTGAGCGTGACGGTGGTGTCGTTGCCGCCCGCGGCCAGCGCCGTCAGCATGTTGGCGGCGTTGTCGAGCATGTTCTCGCTCTCGGGGAATGCCGTTGCCAGAGCCGTGCGCCACGCCTGAACGTCCTGCATCGTCACCTTGAAGGCGCCGGAGATCAGCCCCTGATCATCGACGGTGAACGGGCCGTTGGCGGTGGTCACCATGCCGTTTCCCAAGTCGAGCGTCAGGTTGCGGACCTCGCCCGCACTGTTGCGCAGGGCATGGCGCGAGAGGCCGCCGCGATCGAGCACCGTCGCACGATCCTTGACCGTGAGGTCGATGGCTGCGTTCATCAGCGGCAACAGGCTTGCGCCGTTGCCGGGCTTCAGGTCGAGGCCTGTGATGGAGACGGCGGCATCGAGATCCGCCGCATTCTGGCGCAGATGCAGCTCCGTATGGCTGGTGGCGAAGCCGAGCACGTCTTCGCCCGGCGTGGGCACCAGCGTGCCGGTCAGGCGTTCGGAGACGATGGACGTGCGGCTGAGGCCCGAGAACGTCGCCTGGATGCTCGCCTTCAGCGCCTGCCAGTTCATGGATGTTGCGATGCCGGGGGAAAAGCGCAGTTCGGCCGGGCCGTCCACCTCGATGACGGCGTGTCCCGGCCAGTAGACCTGCGCTGCGGACCGGAGAGCACCCGCGGAACCGGAGGCCCCGAGCTGGGTATCGTCCACCTTCACGGCATCGCAGAACAGCCCGATGCGGAACGGGAAGCCGCGAACGGTCAGACCATCGCAGCGGGCCGTCGCGCTGCCGGAGCGGCTGGTGAGGAAGCTTGCGAGCCGCGTCTCGATCTGGTGGGCGGCGAGAAACCAGATGCCGCTATAGACCGCCAGAAAGATCGCGATGCCGATGCCGAGACGCCGGATGCGGAGACCTGCTGCCGGCGGTGCTGTCTGTGTCATGCGGGTCTCCGGTCGGCGGTCTGGATTTGGGCGCGGGATCGGCGCGGTGGACGGCGCTCTCCGGCACCGCCGGCACCCCTCCAAGGGCTGCGTCTTGCGGGTCTTCTAGCGCATAACATCACGGATCGGAATGCGTTCGAAAAAATAGGCGGGCCGTTGGACCGGCGCGGCCATCGTCTCCAAAATGTAGGCACGGCCATCCTGCGCGTTCCGCTGGCCGCTATTTTGCAGTAGGAGGGCAAGACCGGCAGACATGTCCGGCATGTGACGATGGGATGGACCTTCTGTGACGGACCTTGTGGTAACGGATTCGGACGACGTGTGGGTGTTCGGCTATGGCTCGTTGATGTGGAATCCGGGCTTTGCCTTCGTCGAGCAGGCTCGGGCGCGGGTTTTCGGCTACCGCCGGGCGCTGTGCGTGCGCTCCCATGTCCATCGCGGCACGGCCGAAAGCCCCGGCCTCGTGCTCGGCCTCGACCTTGGCGGCTCCTGCCTCGGCATGGCGTTTCGCATCGCACCGGAGGACCACGAGGCTGTAATCGCCTATCTGCGCGAGCGCGAACTGGTGACCCATGTCTACAAGGAGCGCATGCTGCCGCTGCGGCTCGCCGACGGGCGGACGGTCATGGCGGTCGCCTATGTCATCGACCGGGCTCACCTGCAATATGCGGGCGCCCTGCAGGCCGACGAGGCGGCGCTGGTCGTCGCCCATGCGCGCGGTCGCTCGGGCGAGAATGTCGATTATGTGATGAACACGCTCGAACATCTGCGCGCGATGGGCATTCGCGATCACTGGCTGGAAGAGGTCGGCCGCGGCGTGCAGGTTCTGCTCGCCAAACGCTAGGTCTTCTCCGGCACGGTCACGCCGAGTTCGGCAAGCCGTGTGCGCGCGGTGTCCGGCAGGGGGAGATGCGGGTTGTTGCGGACGGTCTCCACCAGCAGTTCGTCGCTCGCCGTTTCCGTCACAGAAATCAGCGTCTTCAGGAAGGTGTCACTGTCCAGCCCGGGTCCGATGGGCGGCAGAATGCGGACCTTGAAGTGGCCGGGGAAGCGGAGCGTCGTACTGCGGGGCCAGAAGAGACCGGGATGCATCGCCACCGGCACCACGGGAACCTGCAGATCCCGATAGAGACGGGCGATGCCGTACTTATAATCCGGCGGCGCGCCGGGCGACCGCCGGGTGCCTTCGGGATAGATGATCAATTGCCGGCCGGTGGCGATTTCCGCTTTGGCGCGCTGCATGACGGCGGCCATCGCCCGGCCGCGGGCGCTGCGGTCCACCGGCACCATGCGCTGCTTGGCGACATACCAGCCGAAGAGAGGAATGCGCATCAGCTCGCGCTTGAGGATGAAGAACGGGTCCGACAGCCACGGCAGCAGGGCATAGACGTCCCAGAAGGACTGGTGCTTGGGGGCCAGGATATAGACGCCGTCCTTCGGAATGTTGTCGAGCCCCTCGATCTCGAAGGTCGTGCCGACGATCACTCGCATCAGCCAATGATTGCTGCGCGCCCAGTTCTTCGGCACGAACCAGGACGTCTTGCGCGATACGATAAAATAGATCGGCGTCAGCAAGACCATGCGCAGGATGAGATTGGCGTAGAAGGCGACGTTGAAGAGGACCGAGCGAAGGCGAATCATGGGCGGCTTTCGGAGAGCGAGCGGCAACACGGATCGGCCGTGCCGTCAGCGCTGCCTACACGAATAAAGCCGCGACGAAAACCGGGATCTCGCGCGCGACGGCACTCACGGCTGGAGCATTTCCGCTCCGGCTGGAAATGCTCTATTGCGCGGTCTGCGCGCGCTCCGTCCGCAAGCCGCTGTCTGTCGGCGTGCCCAGGAGATCGCGCAGCGAGGCGACGGTCAGCTTGGCATATTCTGTGAGGATCGATTTCAGCACCATGGGGTTTGCCATCCAGTTCGTGCTCTTGAGGTCGGAATTGACGACCGGGTAGGGCACGAAGGCGATGCCCGGATTGGCGCGGCGAAGCTCCAGCAGGCTGCGGGGCATGTGGTAATTGTTGGTGACGACGAGGATGCTCTTGTAGCCGTTGTTGCGGATCCAGTTCGCGGTCTCGTGCGCATTGCCGATCGTGTCGATGGCGTCGTGGCCGATATCGACGCAGCAGCGGAAGAGATCGGCGGAGCTCTGGGTGTTGCGGCGGATCTGGCTGCTGGTGGTGGTGGGGTGCACGCCGGAGATCAGCAGGCGCTGGCCGGCGCCGGCCTTGAGCAGATCGACCGCCTGGTCGATGCGCTGGAACCCGCCGGTGAGGACCACGATGGCATCGGCCTTGGGGTTGGCCGGCGGCTGGAGCGAGGCCACCTGATCGGCGAAATAGAGAAGGCTGGCCGTGCCGCAGCCGGCAACCACCAGCATGACATAGAAGGTCAGGCGGACGAGCTGCCGCCGGAAGCTGACATGCCGGCGCGTTCGCCGGGCAAGGCGCCTGCGCTCGGTTTCGCCGGAAGTCTCCGCTTCGGAGGTTTCGTCCGCCATCATGATGTTCTTCCACCGTTGCGCCGGAGGTCCGCGGCGCGACGGGACGGGTGTTGCGATGCTGTGAGACCGGTGAACCCGCTTTGCGCCTTAACGATGGCTTCGCGGGGTGAAGCGCGGAAAACGGGAAAGGGTGAGGGCGCGCAGATCGGCATGTCAGGAATTCGGAATGAGATCGGCTCGGGCCGGGTCGGAGCGGATGCGGTCGATTTCGTAGATGGTGCGCATGACCGTGAAGCGCGCCGTGAGCGTGGTGAGGAGCGCGATGACGAGCATGATGGCGGCGATGCCGAGATAGCCGGTGTAACCGATCGTGAAGGTGCCGAAGAGGGCCGTTGCCTGATCGCTCTGGGGCGTGGCGAGCGAGCGCGACTGCCACCAGCCGGCCAGGGCAAAGGAGAGCGCGGCCAGCAGCCCGCCGGCACCCGCGCCCTTGAAGCTGATCTTCAGGAAATGCTTCTGGAATTCGGAGGCGACGAAGCTTGCCTCCGCACCCACGAAGTGCAGCACCTCGACGATGTGGCGGTTGCCCGACAGCGTGCCGCGCGTGGCGAAGATGACGGTGAGGACCATGGCGGAGAAGACGAGGGTGAGCACGCCCGTGCCGATGAGCGCTGTCGTGTGCGCCATGGCCACCAGCCTATCCACCCATGTCCGGTGATCGTCGAGCGTCGCCTGCGGGATTTCGCCCGTGAGCCGCGCGCGCATTCCGGCGAAATCGGGCGGGTTGCGCTCGTCGATGGTGATGATGACGAGGCGGGGTACCGGCAGCTCGTCGATATCGAGGCCTTCGCCGAGCCAGGGTTCCAGCAGACGGGCGGTCGCGGTGCGATCGACGATATTGCCGTTGACGGTGCCGTCGAAGGTCAGCGCGATATCGCGCGCGTCGCGCAGGGCCTTTTCCATGTCGAGCCCTTCCTCGGGCCGGATCTGGATCGTCACCTCGCGCGAGATCTCGCTCTGCCAGCTCTCGGCCGTCGAGCGCACCATGGAGACCGCGCCGAGCGTCAGGCAGGCGAGGAAAGACATGATGGCGATGACGAGCATGAGCGCATTGCCCGAGACGTTGACCGGCGGCACGATGGGCGCCATCGGGCGGACGCGCATTGGGGCCTTGCGGCCTTCCGTTTCCGCAGGCGTGCTGCGGGCGGGCGCCTTCATGACATGGGGCGGCTTCTTGCGGGCGTCAGTCATAGATGTCGAGCCGCCCTTGCGACAGGATCATGCGGCGCGCTTCCACCTGATCCATCAGCGAGAGATCGTGCGTCGCGATGACGACGGCGGTGCCGAGGCGGTTCAGCTCCATGAACAGGTTGAGCAGGCGGCGGGCCATAGGCGGATCGACATTGCCGGTCGGCTCGTCGGCGAGCAGGATTTCCGGCCGGTCGATGAGCGCGCGGGCGATGGCGGCGCGCTGCTTTTCCCCGCCCGAGAGAACCGGCGGCAGCACGTTGATCCGCTCGCCGAGGCCGACCCAGCCGAGAAGCTCCAGCACGTCGGAACGATAGGAGGATTCGTCCTTGCCGCGGACACGCAACGGCAGAGCGACGTTTTCATAGGTGGTGAGATGGTCGAGCAGGCGAAAGTCCTGAAAGACGATGCCGACGCGACGACGGAGCATGGGCAGTTCGTCGCGCGGGATGGAGGCGATGTTGCGGTCGAACATGCGGATGAGGCCGCGCGTCGGCTGCAGCGACAGGAACAGAAGGCGCAGCAGCGTGGTCTTGCCGGCGCCCGAGGGGCCGGTGAGGAACTGGAAGGACTTGCGCGGGATGTCGAAGGTCAGGTCGCGGAGAATTTCCGGTCCCATGCCGTAGCGCAATCCGACGTTCTCGAAATGAATCAACTTCCAGCCTCTGAGATGGACGCTCTACCGCCAAGTGCGGGCGCGATCCGGCCAGCATGGTTAAACACTGGTTAATTTTCCCTTTAACGTCCCACGCAAAAACGTCGCTTTGAGGGCCATGGCGGCGTCATGACCTCTCGCAAGGGCGTTGCGAGGTCACGTTTCCGTTCTGTTAACCCTTCGTCTTTACCTTTCGGCAAGGAATTTCTCGTCTTCGGGCGAGCGCGCCGCGGAGGACGATGCATGGCCGGCTTTTCGAGCGCTTCGCGCAAGGTTGATCTCCTGCCGCCGGAACGGACGCGGCCGGCGGCGCGTCCCGCCCCGCGCGTGCTGCGCCAGACCGACGCGGTCGATGCCGTTTTCGAGGTCGTGCCGCTGTCCCGCGCGCCTGCGTCCCGCGCCGCATCGCATGCGTCCGTCAAGGCCCGGTCCGGCAAGCCTGGTGGTTCCGGTCTGTTCCGTGCCATCGAACAGCGGTTGCATCGCATTCCGCCACGCGTCTTCGCCGCGCTGACGATCGGGCTCTGCGCGGCCGCCTTCGGGCTGGCGATCACGCTGGCGCCGAGCGCGCCGCAGGCCGCACCGGCGCTCGGCTTCGGCGATGTGCACACGGAGCTTCAGGATGCGAGCGGCCTGAAGGTCGTTGCCGTCTACGGCACCGTGGTCAATCCGACGTCCGCACCGCGCGAGATCCCGGAAATCCGGGTCGATGTCGCCGGGTCGGGTCGTCGCATGACCGCCGAGGGTCAGCTGGCCGGCAGCCGCGTGCTGGCTCCGGGCGAACGCCGCGCCTTCTCCGCGCGGATGCCGCATGCCGGTGGATCGGCGCCGATCGTACAAATTTCCTTCGCCGAGGCGGGTGCTTCGCCGCGCTGACTGTGCTAACGCCAAGCTTTGGGGGACGCCGGACGGCGCCCCGTCGCCTGGAGCTGCTGCCATGCCCGTCGTTCGCGGAAAGATGATCGAGACGCTGTTTTCGCCGGACGTGATTGCGACGCGCAACACGGAGATGGCGGCCGAGATCGTGAAGGGCCGCAATGACGACCTTCTGGTCATCTCGGTGCTCAAGGGCTCCTTCATCTTCGCGGCCGACCTCATCCGCGCCATGCACCATGCGGGACTTGCGCCGGAGGTCGAGTTCATCACGCTGTCGAGCTACGGTACGGGCACGGTCTCGCGCGGCGTGAAGATCATCAAGGACATCGACAGCGACCCGCGCGGCCGCGACGTGCTCCTGATCGACGACATTCTGGAATCCGGCCGCACGCTGCGCTTTGCGCGCGATCTCATGCTGGAGCGCGGCGCGAAATCGGTGTCGATCGCGGTGCTGCTCGACAAGAAGGTGAAGCGCGAGGTCGATTTCGAGGCGGATTTCGTCGGCTTCGAATGCCCCGACTACTTCGTCGTCGGCTACGGCATGGACGTCGCCTACGCCTTCCGCGAGCTGCCCTTCGTGGGCGTGGTCACCGGGGACGCCGACAGGATCTGACGCCCGGCCTCTCCGCTCTTTACGGTTTTCAAAGGAAACTCTGCGCTTTGTAGGCCTCCGAACCGTAGGAGGCCATGATGGCAAAGATCCTGATCACCGAGGACGAGGATTCCCTTCGCCGCTTCGTCGCGCGTGCCTTGCAGATGGACGGGCACGACGTGGTGCAGGCGGGCGATGGCGCCGAGGGCCTCGAGCACCTGCACGGCGCGCCGTTCGACCTTCTCCTCTCCGATATCCGCATGCCCGTCATGGACGGCATCGCCCTTGCGCACGAGGCCGCAGCCGCCTTTCCCAAGCTGAAGATCCTGCTGATGACCGGCTATGCCGAACAGCGCGAACGAGCCGACGACCTCGCGGACAAGATCATCGATGTCGTCGCCAAGCCTTTCAGCCTGCCGGATATCCGCAAGGCGGTCGCGGTGGCCTTGGCGGCTTGAGATTGTTTGACGTTGAGGTTTTGGTGGCCCCTCATCCGGCTGCCGCCACCTTCTCCCCGCGGGCGGGGAGAAGGGACTCGTGGCGATCGTTTGATCACCTTTAAGTTCCGTTTTTAGAGCGAGCGGGTGCCACATCCCCCTTCGCCCCGCGTGCGGGGAGAAGGTGACGGCAGCCGCATGAGGGGCCGCCAAAACCGCGACCACCTCACCGGATATCCAGCAACCGCTCCAGATACTGTCGCTCCACCTCCGGCGAGACGTTGTTGCCCAGTCGCCGGCGGATTTCGTCGAGGATTTCGCGGGCGCGCTGGGTGTCGATCTCGTCGGGCACCTTGACCTGATCGCCGAAATCGGGGCCGGGATTCTGCTGGCGGCGGCCGAGGGGGTCGCGGCCGTTCTGGCCGTATTGGGGCACGCCCTGGCCGGGGCCTTGCCCCTGGCCCTGACCCTGGCTCATCTGGTTCATCATGTCCTGTGCGCCCTCGCGCAGCGCCTGTAGCGCGCGGCCCTGGCTGCCGACGGCCTGTTCGCCCTGACCTTCGCCGAGCTGGCCCGTGGCGCCCTTCATCTCGCGACCGGCCTGGCCAAAGCCCTTGCCGGGCTTGATCCCCATGCCTTCGAGGCCCTTCTGCAGCTCGCCGAGCTGCTTTTCCAGGGCCTGCTGCTGGCCCTGAAGATCCTTCAGCGCCTGTCGCAGCTGCTCCTCGGTCATCTGCTCGGTCGGGTCGCCGCCCTGCTGTTGCTGATCCTGCTGTTGTTGGCCCTGCTGCTGGTTCTGGTCGCCGGGCTGCTGCTCGAACAGGTTCTCGTCCGTCAACGGGTCGCCCATCTGCATGCGGTTGCGCAGGGCCTGGTCGTGCTTGAAGGTCTGCTCCATCAGCCGCTGCTGCTCCTGCATCAGCTGGCCGAGCTTGTCCATCTGCTGGCGCATCTCGCTATTGTCCTGACCCTGCTGCATGTCCTGCGGCGTGCGGCCGGCCTGGAGATTGTTCATCATGCGCTGCATTTCCGACAGCATCTGCCGGGCCTGATCCTTCGAGCCCGACTTCGCGAGGTTCTCGATCTGGTCCATCATCTTGTCCAGATCCTTGCTGCTCAGCATATTCTCCATGTTGGGGCGGGCCGCCATTTGCGGGTTCTTCATCGCCTGCTCGGCGAGCGCCTGCATGAATTCCTTCATCGCCTCGCGCAGTTCCTGCATCGCCTTGGCGATCTCTTCGTCGGAGGCGTTGCGCTCCAGCGCGTCCGACAGCTTCTGCTGGGCCTCGCGCAGATTGCGTTCGGCCAGCGACAGGTTGCCGTCCTCGATGCCGAGCGCGACCTCCCAGAGATACTCGGCGGTGCCGCGCATCATCTCGTCGTCGCGCGCAAGCTCCATACGGCCCTTGGCGGATTGCAGCAGGAGGAAGTGGGTGAGGTTGGGGATGTTGTCTTCCGGGCGGATGTTCAGCGCGTCGTTGAGCTCGATCGCGCGGGGCAGGTCCTTGCTGTTCAGCGCCATGACCTGACGCTCCTCGGCAACCGCGCCGGCGAGAGGCTGGGTGAAGCGGCGGGCGGGCAAGATCATCTCCTGGGGCGCGCTGCGGCCCTCCTGGCCGGCGGCGTCGCGGGCGACCAGCGTGATGCGCACGCGCTTGCCGGCCAGCGGATGTTCCGACAGGTTCCGGCTGGCGGTCGCCTTGGCGTCCTTAGCGTTGCGGCGGGGCAGGTCCAGGCGATAGTCGGGCGCGGGGTAGAGCGGCGTCGCTTCGGCCGGCGCTGCTTCGGTCGGAACGATCTCGGCGAAGGCCTCGCTCAACCCGTAATCGTCCTTGGCGAGGAAGGGGATCTCCAGCGCGGCGTTGACCGTGGCGCGGGGCGTGCCGTCGAAGGCGATGTCCGGGACGGCATCGGGAATGACGGCGAACTGCCATGTCTCCTTGCCGACCGTCAGCGTGCCGTCGCGGGTGATCTTGTAGAGATGGGTGCTGTTGTCGATCGGCGCGTTTGCCGCGGCTTCAGGAGCTTGCGCCGCATTGCCGGCCGCAGCCTCCTGCCCGGGTGCCTTTTCCGGCTTCTGCGGCGGGATCGGCGTTGCCGCGGTCGCACCCTTGTCGAGGAAGGTCACGGTGGTGTCGGTGGCCATACCCGCGCTCGTGACGCGCACGGTGACGTCGCTGAACTGCGGGATGCGGAACAGGCTCGCCTCGGTCGCCTCCGTGCCCGACGCCGGCTGGTCCTGCCGGCCGGTGAGAAAGACGGGCGCGCGGCCAGTATAGGCGGGCGGGGTGACCCAGGCATCAATGCGCACATCGGGCGGCGCGACGATGTTTTCCGGAATGCGGAAGGCATCGGATATGAGCCCGGCGCGGTTGGAATAGGAATAGGCGAAGGCGATGGCGACGAGGAGCACCGGCAGGGCCCGCAGGCCGAGGCCGTCATGGCGGGCGATATCGGGCTGTGGCAGGCCGGTTTCGAGCGCACCGATCATCCGAGCCATGCGGCTCTGATGTTCGAGCCAGAGCGCCTGGCCGAAGGCGCCGCCGGTCGCCGGTCTGTCGTCCTGTACGCCGATGGCCTGATGCGGCAGGGCGTTGCGCTCTTCGAGCAGCCGGTCGGCCTCCTGCGTCTCCGGCAGGCGGACGCGGAAGACCGGCACGAGGGCCGCGATAAAGGCGATGACGAAGGCGAGCAGCAGGCCGGCATGGACCAGCGGCGGCACGGCGCGGAAGAGCCCGAACCAGGCTGCGGACAGGAAGAGGAAGGCAACGGCGATGGGCGCAAGGGCGCGGGGCGCCAGACGCTCGGCGACGATGACGGCCCGCGCGAAGCCGCGCTTGCGCGCCAGTGTGCGCGCCATGCCGGAAACGCCGTCTTTGCCGCCCGAACTCGTCTGCCGCCGGAAGTCTGCCATGCGTACCGTCCTGCTCATGGGTCAGGGCCTGTCGTCACGTGATTCCCGCGTGCGTCCGGCGCCTGTTTGCGGGCAAGGATACCATTGTTTGTGGCGAAGACGAGGGCGAGAACGCAATCGTGAACGTCCCCGTTTGCGCGCCGGCTGGGCTCAGTCGTCGGAGAGCCAGTCCGGCAGGCTGTCGAGGCCGATCAGGTCCTCGATGGTGGTGCGGGGCCGTACCACGTGGAAGCGGTTACCGTTGACGAGGACCTCCGGCACCAGCAGCCGCGAATTGTAGGTGCCTGCCTGAACGGCGCCGTAAGCGCCGGCCGTGCTGACCGCGAACAAATCGCCGGCGCGGGGCATGGCCATTTCGCGGTCGAGACCCAGATAATCGCCGGTCTCGCAGACCGGGCCGACCACGTCCGCCCGGATACGCGGCGCGTTGGCGGCGGAAATCCGAACAGGGCGGATTTCGTGATAGGCCTCATAGAGGGTCGGTCGGATGAGATCGTTCATCGCGGCATCGACGACGACGAAGGTCTTCGACCCGCCATCCTTCACATAGATCGTTTCCGTCACCAGAATGCCGGCATTGCCGACGATCAGGCGGCCGGGCTCCATCACGATGCGGCAGTTCAGGCCGGCGAGCTGGTTCTTGACGATCGCCGCATAGGCATCCGGCAAAGGCGGGGGATTGTTGTCTTCCTTGTAGGGCACGCCGAGGCCGCCGCCGACATCGACATGGTCGATCACGTGGCCATCGGCGCGCAGCGTCTCCACGAGGTCGCGCAGCACCGTGAAGGCATCCTCGAACGGCTGCAGATCGGTGATCTGGCTGCCGATATGCATGTCGATGCCGGTGACCTTGATGCCGGGAAGGGTGGCGGCATGGGCGTAGACGGCGCGGGCGCGCTCGAAGCCGATGCCGAACTTGTTTTCCTTCTTGCCGGTCGAGATCTTGGCATGGGTCTTGGCGTCCACATCCGGATTGATGCGGAAGGAGACGTGCGCCTGACGGTTGAGCCGGACGGCGCGGGCATTGAGCACTTCGAGCTCGGGCTCGGACTCGACGTTGAAGCAGTAGATGCCGGCTTCCAGCGCCAGATCCATCTCGCCGGCCGTCTTGCCGACGCCGGAGAACATGATGCGCTCGGCCGGAATGCCGGCTGCGAGCGCGCGCGCCAGTTCGCCGCCGGAGACGACGTCGATGCCGGCGCCGAGGCGGCCGAGCGTCTTCAGGACGGCCTGGTTGGAATTCGCCTTCATCGCATAGCAGACGAGCGCGTCGATGCCCGCGAAGGCCTTCGAGAAGACAGCGTAATGCCGCTCCAGCGTTGCGGTGGAATAGCAATAGAAGGGTGTGCCGACGGCGCGGGCGATGTCGGTGACCGGCACGTCTTCCGCGTGCAGAACGCCGTCGCGATATTCGAAGTGATTCACGGGATGGGCCTTGAGATGGCTGTCAGAGCAGCGGATCGAGGAGGAAGGGACGCTCGGGGACGTCGGTCTGGTCGCCGGTGCGGCCGCTGCGGGCCGCCGCATTGTCCGATCCGGGAACGACGTTCATCTGCGTGACGGCCGTCGTCTGGGTGGAGGCATTGCCGGTCACCGCGGCGCTGGCCGGTGCCGCGCCGCCGGCCGGGCGCACGAGCGCGGACGGGGCGGACGACGGTGCGCGGGTCGTGTTCCCGGCTTCTTTCGCGGCCTGCGCGCGGGCGACGCTCGGACGTTCGAGATCCCCCTTGCGGCCGCAGCCGGAGGCCGTCAGCACCGTTGCCGTCAGAAGCAGCGCCGTTAGGGCGGCAGTCCGGAATGTCATCGTCGCGGGTCCTTTGCGAAGGCAGGCGGTTCCTCTTAGCTGTTTTTCAAGGACCGCGCACGTTCGAAATTCTGATGGATCGCCCGGGAAAACTGATGGGTTTCCCCGGGGCTGTGAGCTGGGGGCTCTTGGGCCGGGTCGCCTCAGTTGCGCGCGCGCCACCAGGTGATCTGGCGGCGGACTTCGGCGGGCGCCGTGCCGCCGAAGGAGGTGCGGCTGGCGACGGAGGCCTCGACGGTGAGGACATCGAACACCTTGTCGGTAATCGCCGCGTGGATGGCCTGGAGGTCGGAAAGGCTGAGTTCGCCGAGGTCGCAGCCCTTGCTCTCGGCCAGCGCCACGGCGCGGCCCGTCACATGGTGCGCATCGCGGAAGGGGAGGCTGGCTTCGCGGACCAGCCAGTCGGCAAGGTCGGTGGCGGTGGAAAAGCCGGAGCCGGCCGCCTTTTTCATGCGCTCGGTGTTGATCGTCATGTCGCGGACCATGCCGGTCATGGCGGCGAGGCCCAACTCCAGGCTTTCGGCGCTGTCGAAGACCTGTTCCTTGTCTTCCTGCATGTCTTTGGAATAGGCGAGCGGCAGGCCCTTCATGATGGTGAGGAGCGCGATTAGCGAGCCGTTGATGCGGCCGGTCTTGGCGCGCACCAGTTCGGCGGCATCCGGGTTCTTCTTCTGCGGCATGATGGAGGAGCCGGTGGAAAAGGCATCCGACAGGCGCACGAAGCCGAACTGCGGCGTCGACCAGATGACGATCTCTTCGGCAAGGCGCGACAGGTGGGTGGCGGAGATGGCCGCGATCGACAGGAACTCCAGCGCGAAATCGCGATCGGAGACGGTGTCGATGGAATTGCGTGTCGGGCCGGAGAAGCCAAGCGCCTTCGCCGTCATGTGGCGGTCGATCGGAAAGCCGGTGCCGGCCAGCGCCGCGGCGCCGATCGGGCTTTCGTCCATATGCTCGATGGCGTGCCGCACGCGGGCGCGGTCCCGGCCGAACATTTCGACATAGGCCATGCAGTGATGGCCGAAGGTCACCGGTTGGGCCGTCTGCAAATGCGTGAAGCCGGGCATGACCGTATCGGCATGTTCCTCGGCGCGATCGAGGAAGGCGGCGATCAGGCGCGTGAGCGCGGTCTCGACCCTCTGCAGCTCTTCCTTGACCCAGAGGCGGAAGTCGAGCGCGACCTGGTCGTTGCGCGAGCGCGCGGTGTGCAGCCGTCCGGCCGCGGGGCCGATCAGCGTCGCCAGCCGCGATTCGACGTTCATGTGGATGTCTTCGAGGCGGCGGGAAAATTCGAAGGTGCCGGCTTCGATCTCCGACAGGATCGTGTCGAGACCACCGAGAATGGCGTCCTTGTCGGCGACGGAAATGATGCCCTGATGCGCCAGCATCTCGGCATGGACCTTGGAGCCGCGGATGTCCTGGGCATAGAGCTTCTTGTCGAAGCCGATGGAGGCGTTTATCTCCTCCATGATGGCATCGGGTCCGGACGCGAAACGACCGCCCCACATCTGGTTGGAGGTTTTCGTCTCGGAAGCGCCGTCGGCCATCGCAGATATCCGTTCCTGAAAAAAGGTACAAGTCTTGAAAACCGACATGACAGACTCGGGGAAACCCCGCTCCGCCCTGCGGCTCGTGGCGCTTGCGGCCCTTCTGGGCCTGATCGCCGGTGCGGCTGCGGTATACGTCAGGCAAAGCGGGTCTGGCAATGCTCCGGAGGTCGCTTCCCAAGATGACGCCGGGCAATGTGCGGCGGCAGTGCCCAAGATCGCCGGCCTGACGCCGCTGATGAAGGGTCAGGTCGCCGCCATGGCGCCCGCCGACCGGCCGCGGCTGCTGGAGGGGCTGACGTTCAAAGACGGTGCGGGCAAGGACCTGACGCTTGCCGATTTCAAGGGCCGAGCGGTGCTGCTCAATCTTTGGGCCACGTGGTGCGTGCCCTGCCGCGAGGAGATGCCGGCGCTCGACAGGCTGGAGAGGGCCGAGGGGAACGACCGCTTCGAGGTCGTCGCCGTCAACATCGATACCGGCAGCGACGAGAAGCCGAAAGCGTTCCTGTCGGAGACCAGTGTCACGGCGCTGAAACCCTATCGCGATGCCTCCATGGGCGTCTTCAACGCTCTGAAGAAGGAGGGGCTCGCCTTCGGTCTGCCGGTGACCGTGCTGCTCGACGACAAGGGCTGCCTGCTCTCGGCCATGAACGGGCCGGCGGCCTGGGATGGCGAGGAGGGGCGGGCGCTGGTGCGCGCTGCCGCGTCAGCGGGCGCCGGCTCCTGAGGTCGTCGCGGTTCCTGCCGCGGCCAGGCCCGGCGATGTGCTGCGCAGCAGATACCAATCCACGAGACCGGGCTTGAAATGACGGCGGGCGGCGCGCTCCCAGAGCGGGGTCTGGTGATCGCCGACGATGAGGATGTCGGTCGGCGGCAGATCGGGATCGCGCGCGATGGCCGCCAGCGAGCGAAAAAGGTCGCTCCACAGGTTTGTCAGCTCGCACACCGTGCGGTTGCTGATGGCCGGCGCCATGGTGGCGCAGCCGAGCCTGTCGCTCGCGGAGGGCTCATACGGGATGTGCGTGTTCAGCGTCAGGAAATAGACGAATTTCTGCTTTTCCGGATCGGCCTTCAGCGCCGTATCCAGCACGCCGGCGATTTCGGTGTCGCAGAGCCCCTTGAAGACATTGCCGCAGCGCGATGGCGTGGGGCTCGGCACCTCTGACGCCATGTCCTCCATGAAGGTGCTGCGTTGGAAGCCGATCTGCGGATACCAGTGATGGCGCAGGAACATGTCGCGGGAATAGCCGTGGAAGGACTGCGTGCTCAAACCCTTTTCGCTCAGGCGACGCGGCAGGCAGTCGAAGGGCTGGTCGCCAAGAAAATCGAGCCAGCTTCCCCAATGTCCGCAAAGCTCCCGCGCGGCGGCGCCCGTGGTGGAGCCTGAATAGCGTGTCGTGCCGCTGGTGAGCTGGTAGCGCCCGCCGAGCGTTTCCTTCTGCAGGATCTGGCTGAGAAGCGCCCGGTCCTGCGGGTCGGCAAAGGCGCCGAGGCCCTCGACCATGACGAAGAGCAGGTTGTGGCCGGATGCCGCGATCCTTGCTGCCGTCAGGTCGTTCTGGAGGATGGCGCTGTCGAAAGGTGGTTTTGCCGTCGCAAGGGGCTGGTTGACCGCGATATCGAGCCCGACCACGGCGAGCGCGGCAAAGGCCACCGCCGTGGGGGAGGCAAGCGGCACGTCGGAGCGAAATCTGTTGAAGAGCCCGGCCGTGAGAAGCGCCATGCCGACCATCGTCAGGATGAGCGCGACATAGACGGCGGATGCCGCGACATCGATGGTGGCGAGAAAGCCGAGCGTGTCGAGAGCATCGCCCACCGGCAGATGGAAGGCCATCATGGCGACGAGGGCTATATCGAGCAGCGCGGCCAGCCCGAAGACCGGATAGGCCGCCCATCCCGGAAGGAAGTAGGCGGCGGTTCCGGCCAGCACGTAGAGGAATGGCGAGATCGTGCGGATGGCCACATAAAACGGCATTGCCGCCAGGAAGACGAGATTGGGGAGGACGACCAGGGTGCCGACCAGCCGCACCGTTGCATGGCGAGAGGACCGGAGTCCGAAAGTCCGATCAGGTTCTGTCGTTCGCGCAATCATGAGAGCTCCGCACTTCGAAGAAGGCGAACTCAGGATTGCATTCAATATTCGTCATGGTCAATACAACGCGGAGTGGTTTTAACGCGTCGGAACCGGAGTTTCCCCACGATAGTCGTAGAAACCGCGACCGGACTTCCGGCCGAGCCAGCCGGCCTCGACATATTTCACCAGGAGCGGGCAGGGGCGGTATTTGCTGTCAGCAAGGCCGTCATGGAGGACCTGCATGATCGACAGGCAGGTGTCGAGGCCGATGAAGTCGGCGAGTTGCAGTGGGCCCATGGGGTGGTTCGCGCCGAGCTTCATGGCGGTGTCGATGGCATCGACGGTGCCGACACCTTCATAGAGCGTGTAGATCGCCTCGTTGATCATCGGCAGGAGGATGCGGTTGACGATGAAGGCCGGAAAATCCTCTGCAACCGTGATGGTCTTGTCGAGGGCCGTGACGAACTGGCGGGCCGAGGCGAACGTGCCCTCCTCGGTTGCAATGCCGCGCACCAGTTCCACGAGCTTCATGACCGGGACCGGGTTCATGAAGTGGATGCCCATGAAGCGCTCGGGGCGGTCCGTGGCGGAGGCGAGACGGGTGATCGAGAGGGAAGAGGTGTTGGTGGCGAGAATGGCGTCCGGCTTGAGCACCGGACAGACGGCGACGTAGATCTTGCGCTTGATGGCTTCGTCTTCGGTGGCGGCCTCGATCACGAGATCGGCCGGCGAAAGGTCCGTCAGGTCGGCGGAGCCCTTGATCAGCGTCAGCGCCTTCTTGCGCTCGTCCTCGGTCAGTTTTCCGGAAGAGACCTGGCGGGCCATGTTGCCGTTGATCGTGGCGAGGCCGGCCTCGATGCGGTCGGGCGCGATGTCGTAGAGGTGCACCTTGTACCCTGCCATCGCGGCGACCTGCGCAATGCCGCAGCCCATTTGTCCCGCACCAACGATTCCGACATTCTTGATCATCAAGCCGATGTTCCCCAATCGCAGCTGACGTTCAGGACCGCTGAAGGCCTGCGTCAAAGTGATACCGGCTGGCCGTTATTTTTGCCAGTGCTTTCCGTCGCTCTTTGCGCGTCTTCGAATGCAAAACGGCCGCATCGTGGCGATGCGGCCGTTCAATTCTCGGTGTGTCCGGCTCACAGAGCCTTTTCGAGTTCCGGCAGGACGGTGAAGATGTCGCCGACGAGGCCGTAATCGGCGACCTGGAAGATCGGGGCATCCTCATCCTTGTTGATCGCGACGATGACCTTCGAGTCCTTCATGCCGGCAAGGTGCTGGATGGCGCCGGAGATGCCGCAGGCGATGTAGAGCTGCGGGGCGACGACCTTGCCGGTCTGGCCGACCTGCCAGTCGTTCGGGGCGTATCCGGCATCGACCGCGGCGCGCGATGCGCCGACGGCAGCGCCGAGCTTGTCGGCGAGCGGCAGGATGACCTCCTGGAACTTCTCCGCCGAGCCGAGCGCACGGCCGCCGGAGACGATGATCTTCGCCGAGGTGAGTTCCGGACGGTCGGACGAGGACAGGGCATCGCCCACGAAGGTGGAGAGACCCGGGTCGGCTGCGGCGGAAACGGTCTCGACCGGTGCCGAACCGCCGGCCGCAGCCGGCGAGAAGGTCGAGGTGCGCACGGTGATGACCTTCTTGGCATCGCCCGACTGCACGGTCTGGATGGCGTTGCCGGCATAGATCGGCCGCTTGAACGTGTCGGCCGAGACGACCTCGGTGATTTCGGAGATCTGGGCGACGTCGAGCAGGGCGGCGACGCGCGGCATGACGTTCTTGCCGACCGAGGTGGCCGGCGCGATCAGCACGTCGTAGCTGCCGGCGAGCGATACAAGCAGGGCTGCGAGCGGCTCGGCGAGGTTGTTGGCCAGGCCCGCATCGTTGGCGAGCAGCACCTTGGCCACGCCGGAGAGCGCTGCAGCGCTTGCCGCTGCGGCATCCGCGCCGGCGCCGGCGACCAGAACGTGAATATCACCGCCGATCGCGGTTGCGGCACTGATGGTACGGGCAGTGGCGTCGGAAACGGTCTGACCGTCATGATCCGCCAGAAGAAGAATGGCCATGTCGTGTGTTCTCCTTAAAGTCTCAATCTGTCTACGCTGCGCGGCATCCATCCGTGGGTCTCGACGGAGCATCCGGCAGCACATCGCGTGCAAGGGCGTTTGACGGGAAGGGCGCCGCGCGGGCCGCTGCGGGCCGGCGGCGGACCTTCCCGATCAGGCCTTACAGCACGCCGGCTTCGTTCTTCAGCTTGTCGACCAGTTCGGCAACCGAGGCCACCTTGATGCCTGCCTTGCGGCCGGCGGGCTCTTCCGTCTTCAGAACGGTCAGGCGCGGCGTGGTGTCGACGCCGAAATCGGCCGGCGTCTTCTTGTCGAGCGGCTTCTTCTTCGCCTTCATGATGTTGGGCAGGGAAGCGTAGCGCGGCTCGTTGAGGCGCAGGTCCGTCGTGACGACGGCGGGAAGCTTGATGTCGATCGTCTGCAGGCCGCCATCGACTTCGCGGGTCACGGTTGCCGTGTCGGCGCCGAGCTCGACCTTGGAGGCGAAGGTGCCCTGGCTCCAGCCGAGCAGCGCGGACAGCATCTGGCCCGTCTGGTTCGAGTCATCGTCGATCGCCTGCTTGCCCACGATGACGAGCGAAGGCTGTTCGGCTTCGACGACGCCCTTGAGGATCTTGGCGACCGCCAGCGGCTCCACGGCCGCATCGGTCTCGACCAGGATCGCGCGGTCCGCACCCATGGCAAGGCCCGTGCGCAGCGTTTCCTCGGCCTTGGCCGGGCCGATCGAGACGACGACCACTTCCGTCGCCTTGCCGGCTTCCTTCAGCCGCAGCGCTTCTTCCACGGAGATTTCGTCGAAGGGGTTCATCGACATCTTCACATTGGCAAGCTCGACGCCGGAACCGTCCGGCTTGACGCGGATCTTGACGTTGTAGTCAACGACGCGCTTCACGGTGACAAGAATTTTCATGGAGCCTTCCTTCATCGAATCTCGGCAGTTCATCTCAGCAGTGAGGCCGGGCCGGATGCCCCGGCAAGCCTTTGACGTGCTGATACCGGGTCGCGTATGTCAGCACGTCTGGTTCCCGTGTGGCGCCTCTCGGCGCCGATCTCAAATCCGCAAGCTTTTCAGGCGCGTGCATCGTGAGATCGCATATTCCCACGCCGCCCCGTCAGTCGATTGGCGACATCGATACGCGTTTTCACCACAATTGCAATCTTGCCTGAACGTGCTCCCGGTCCCGATGCGTAAATTACTGACCTTTACGTGCACGTCAATAGTTCGTGCGAAAATTCTCTTGGAGATGTCCGTCGTTCCGGTTCACGGTCGCGTGCCCCAGGGGCCTGCACCAGCCTGCGGCGGCGGGAGGTCGCGCGGCGGCGCGTCCACGAGGCGCACGGCCTTGGGCACGACGACGACCCGGTCGAAGAGGGGAACACCCTTGCGGCGCATGACGAGGACCAGCAGCAGGCCGGCGATGATGCCGCCGACATGGGCACCCCAAGAGACGTCGGCCGAAGGATCGACCGCCAGCATGTAGAACTGCTGGGCGATCCAGAGGGCGAGCGGGATGAAGGCGGGCAAGGGCAGGGGGATGCGGAAGAGGACGAGCACCCAGACGCGGACGCGCGGGTGCAGAAGGAAATAGGCCGCGACCACGCCGGAAACGGCGCCGGATGCGCCGATCAGCGGTGCCTGCGAATAGGGTACGACCAAACCATGAACGACGGCGCCGGCCGCCGCGCAGGCAAGGTAGAAGATCAGGAAGCGGACGTGCCCCAGCGCATCTTCCACATTGTCGCCGAACACCCAGAGGAACAGCATGTTGGTGCCGAGGTGGTAGAGATCGGCATGCAGGAAGGCATAGGTGATATGGGTCGCGGCCTCCGGTACGACGGCGATGCCGGGTGCCAGCGTGGCATCGCCGAAGATCAGCGCGGGGATGTAGCCGAAGCCGAGAAGATCGGCGTTGACGGTGGAGGCCTCCACGAACAGAGGCCCTGTGAGGAAGAAGATCACCAAGTTCGCAAGGATCAGCCCGATCGTTACGACCTGCAGGCGGATGTGCTTCAGATTGTTGCGGTCGTGAAGCGGTATGAACATGCTGTCTCCTCCCGCGCCGGCGGAGTTATCGTGTTAGGCCGGGCCTTACCGCGTAAGGCCGGGTCTCACCGTGTGAGCCCTGCCTCACCGCGTGAGGCCGGGCACCCAGAGCACGTCGCCGCGGCCGCGATCGTTCAGCCAGCGGGCTGCCACGAAGAGGAAGTCGGAGAGGCGGTTGACATATTCGAGCGCCGCCGGGCTGACCGTCTCGCCGTCGGTGTGCGAGAGAGCGACCATGGCACGCTCGGCACGGCGCGCGATGGTGCGGGCGAGGTGCAGGTGGGCTGCGGCCGGCGTGCCGCCGTTCAGCACGAAGGACCGCAGCGGCTCGAGATCGGCATTCAGACGGTCAATCTCGCCTTCCAGCCGCGCGACCTGGCCGGCGACGATGCGCAGCGGCTCGTAGGGCAGCGTCTCGCCCGTATCCGGCGTCGAGAGGTCCGCACCGAGATCGAAGAGATCGTTCTGGATGCGCTTCAGCATCGCGTCGACCTCCGGCTCGCTCGATGTCGTCAGGCGCGCCATGCCGATCGCGGCATTCGCCTCGTCGATCGTGCCGTAGCATTCGACCCTCAGATCGTTCTTCAGGCGGCGCGGGCCGGCGGCAAGGCCTGTCGTACCGTCGTCACCGGTGCGGGTGTAGATCTTGTTGAGCTTGACCATGTCAGCGTCCTCCGCCGGTGATCCACAGGGTGAGCATGATCAGGCCGATGGCGACCGCCTGCAGCAGGACGCGGGCCTGCATCAGCTTGTTGGAGGCGTTGCCGCTGCCGCCCTTGGCCATGGTGATCAGGCCACGGATCAGCACGATGACGACGAGGCCCATGACGAGCAGAGTGAGGCCGGTAAGGAAGGAACTCATGCGCAGTCTTTCTGACGGCCGCTTGCCGTCCCACCAGAGAGAATCCGGACGCTCAGCCAAGGCGCCCGATAATGCGATAGAACAGGCCCGCCGGAAGAAGTTTCTTCAACCGTGCGCCCTGTTTGGCCGGTTGAGTCACAATATAGTGCGGTCGCGGGCGTTTTGCCGTCAAGGCTTTCACAAGAACGGCATAAACCGCCTCCGGCCCGAGCTTGCCCCGGGACGGGCCGCCTTCGCCGTTCAGCCGGCGCATCTGCCGGACATATTCCTCGCGGTGCACCGAGCCTTCGAGATCGATATGGCGGCGGATATGCGTGACGGCATTGGCCGTGAAGCGCGACTCGATCGGGCCGGGCTCGATCAGGCTGACCGTGATGCCGGTGCCGGCAAGCTCCATGCGCAGGGTGAGCGACAGGCCCTCGATGGCGAACTTCGACGCATTGTAGGCGCCGCGCCACCGGTAGGGCACGATGCCGAGAATGGAGGAGCATTGCACGATGCGGCCATGGCCCTGTGCCCGCATGACCGGAATGACACGGCGCGTAAGGTCGTGCCAGCCGATGACGTTGGTTTCGAGCTGCAGGCGCAGCGCCTCCGTCGGCAGGTCCTCGACCGCGCCCGCCTGCCCGTAGGCACCGTTGTTGAACAGCGCATCCAGCCGCCCGCCGGTCAGCGCCAGAACCGCCTCAACCATGGCCGCGATCGTCTCCGTGCGGGTGTAGTCCATGAGGAAGGTCTCGATGCCCTCGGCTTCGAGGTCGACACGGTCTTCCTCCCGGCGGACGGTGGCGAAGACGCGCCAGCCGTCGCGGGCGAGCGCCCTTGCGGCGTAGGCGCCTATGCCGGAGGAGCATCCCGTGACGATTATGGAAGGGCGATCTGTCATGAGGCTCCGTCGGTTCCGGACTTTGCGTGCGGGCAGGTGGACTTGGAGCGCTGGTTTCCCATATTCGCAGGCAGGTGACAATCTTGCGGCAGTTGGCCTTGCGCCGCGTGGCGGATCGCCAAACCGGCGACGACATCAATGAACGTGCATGAAACCAAATCGCGGCGCGTTGCGTATCCCGGAGGACGGGGCGTCGTGCCCTTGAGAGCGGAGACCGGATGCCGTTGTTCCTGCGTATGGCCTGGAAGGTCACATTCGATGCGCTGTGGCATTTCAGCGATGACGACGGCTGGGCCATGGCCAGCCACGTCGCTCTGTCGTCGCTGCTTGCGATCTTCCCGTTCCTGATCTTCGGCACCGCGCTCGGCAGCTTCCTGGGAGCCGACCAGTTCGCCACCACGGCCGTGCATCTGATCTTCGATACCTGGCCACCGTCGATCGCAAAGCCGATCGCCGACGAGATCGTGCAGGTGCTGACGACGCCGCGCGGCGGGTTGCTCACCGTTTCGGTGCTGGCTGCGGCCTATTTCGCCTCCAACGGCGTCGAGGCGCTGCGCATTTCGCTCAACCGCGCCTATCGCGTGGCGGAAAGCCGGCCCTGGTACGTGACGCGCATCGCCAGCCTCGGCTTCGTGCTGGCGGGCGTCGTCATTCTCGCTTTCGTCAGCCTGCTGCTTGTCGCGGTGCCGCTCGCGCTGCGCTATGCCGACCGCTGGCTGCCCTGGCTGGACGAGATCCTGTCCATGGTCGACAACTGGGGCCTGGCGCTCGCGCTTCTGATCCTCACCTGCGGGCTGATCGTCTCGCATCTCTGGCTGCCCGATGGCCGGCGCAAGATCATGGACGTCCTGCCCGGCATTCTCATCACGCTCATCGCCTGGACAATCGGCGCCTTCGGTTTCGCCTCCTACCTCTCGACGTTCGCCAACTACGTCTCGACCTATGCCGGTCTGGCCTCGATCATGATCGTGCTCGTGTTCCTCTACATGGTCGGTGCCATCTTCATCATCGGTGCGGAAATCAATGCCGCGATCATGAAATACAAGGTCAAGCGCATGGTCATCCGCCATTTCCGCGGCATGCCGGCGGTCGAGGCCGCGGCCACGCGCGACATCGCTCTTCCCGAAGAGGGAGCGGCGGCCGAATCAGAGAACAAGCGCGCGGACCTGCGCCGCTGAGAGACCGCTTGCCCGGAGCGCGGCCAGCCCCGTATCGCGCTGGCTCTTCGACAGTTTCCGTCCGTCCGGGCCAAGCACGAGGCGGTGATGGTGATAGATCGGCTCCGGCAGGTCGAGCAGGGTTTGGAGCAGGCGGTGCACCGCGGTCGCATGGAAGAGGTCCTGCCCCCGCACGACATGGGTGACCCCCTGCACCGCATCGTCCACCGTCACCGACAGGTGGTAGCTGGAGGGCGCATCCGGCCGCGACAGGATGACATCGCCCCAGGCTTCGGGCCGCGCCACGATCCTTCCCTCCCTGCCTTCCGGATCGTCCGTTCCGCTTGTCGGGCGGGTTCCGGTTTCCTGCCAGGTGAGCGGCCCGTCGATGGCACGGCGTGCCGCCTCCATGTCCAGACGCCAGGCATAGGGCCGTCCGCTCGCCTCCGCCGCGGCAACGGCATCCTCTCTTCGCCGTGTGTCCCATGTCCGCTCGGGGCCTGGATAGAGCGGGGCACCATCCGGATCGCGCGGCCACGAGCCGCCGCCGGCCTCGATGGCTGCGACATGAGCGCGGATCTCGCCGCGGGTGAGGAAGGCGGGATAGACGAGGCCGCGGGCCTTCAGATGGTCGAGTGCCGTTTCGTAGTCGGCGAAATGATCAGACTGGCGCCGTACAGGTTCCTCGAAGGTGAGGTCAAGCCAGGCGAGATCCTCGACGATGGCCCGTTCGAACTCCGGCCGGCAGCGCGTGCGGTCGATATCCTCCAGCCGCAGCAGAAGCCGGCCGCCGGTCTCCCCTGCGAACCGCGCGTTCAGCAGGGCCGAGAGGGCATGGCCGAGGTGCAGTGCGCCGTTAGGGCTCGGCGCGAAGCGATAGACCGGGGGCGTGAACAGGCTGTTCGGCATGAACGTCTTCTGCCATCAATGGGCCGCCGGGCCAAGACGGCAGGAGGACCCTCACGATGCGGATTTCGAGCGACCACGATGTCTCCTGCGGCCTTGCGGCCCTAGGGACGCGCGATCCCCGCCTTGCGCCCATCATCGCGGCTGCCGGACCGGTGCCGCTGCGGCGGTCCGAACCCGGCTTTTCCGGGCTGGCCGCGATCATCGTCTCGCAGATGATCTCCAAGGCGAGCGCGGCGGCGATCTGGAGCCGGATGACCCTGCGACTCGGTACGGTGGAGGCAGGCGCTTTCCTTGCGCTAGACGAGGCGGATGGCCGCGCCGTCGGCCTGTCGGGAGCGAAGATCAGGGCGCTGCGGGCCGCGGCTCTTGCCGTGGAGGACGGGGTGCTCGATCTCGACGGGATCTGCGATCTGGAGCCGGACGCTGCCATCGCGGCGCTCGGTGCGCTGCCGGGCATCGGCCGCTGGACGGCGGAGGTCTATCTGGTCTTCTGCGCCGGTCACGCGGATGTGTTTCCGGTCGGCGACGTCGCGCTGCAGAGCGCCGTTGCGCACGCGTTCCGCCTGGAGGCGCGTCCTTCGGCGCGGACGCTGGATACGATCAGCCTCGCCTGGAGCCCCTGGCGCAGTGTCGCGGCACGTCTGTTCTGGGCCTATTACGCCGGCTGCAAGCGCCGCGATGCCGCACCCGTTCTCGCCTGATGCGGGGTCGTGCCGCGTGGCGCGTGACCATCTGAAATGAATCTTTTGTTGCCGATTTCCTTTCGGCTTCACAATCCTGACGTAACGAGCCTAATATAGAAGTGCAGATGCCGAATCGATCAGGAGTCACTGGACTTGACGATTGCAGTCTCACCTCAGGCCTTGCCTGCGCTCGTGTTGAACGCGGACTACCGGCCTCTTAGTTATTACCCCTTGTCGCTCTGGTCCTGGCAGGACGCGATCAAGGCGGTCTTCCTTGACCGTGTCGTTATTCTCGCGGAATACGAACACCAGGTGTCCTCGCCCAGCTTTTCGATGAAGCTCCCAAGCGTCGTGTGCCTGAAGAGCTATGTCCAGCCGTCGCGCCATCCGGCCTTCACCCGCTTCAACGTCTTCCTGCGGGATCGTTTCGAATGCCAGTATTGCGGCTCGCCCGACGACCTGACCTTCGACCATGTCATTCCGCGCTGCCATGGCGGCCAGACGACGTGGGAGAACGTGGTGGCCGCGTGCTCGCCCTGCAATCTGCGCAAGGGCGGCAAGATGCCGCGCAATGCCGGCATGTTCCCGCACCAGAAGCCCTACCACCCGACGGTGCAGGACCTGCACAACAACGGCCGGCTGTTCCCGCCGAATTTCCTGCATGAAAGCTGGATGGACTATCTCTACTGGGATGTCGAACTGCAGCCCTGAGACCTGGCGGCAGTGAACCGCCAATGCGGATGGGTTTTTGCGGGCGCCGAAGGGGCGCCCGTTTCGCGTTATCGCGCCTTGACGGCGCCGCGGACGGCGAGGGCCGCGAGCACGAGGCTCACCAGCACGTTCCAGCCCGCGAAGGACAGGCCGAGCACGCGGAGCGCCGCATCCGTGCAGGACGGGCCGTGCTTGCTGTCGAGATCGCCCAGGAGATCGCCGACATTGGGCGAGACGCCCTGCGCGGTGGTCGAGCAATTGGCGGGCCCCGCCCAGAAATGCCACTCGACGCCCGCATGGTAGATGCCGATACCGGCACCGACCAGCATCATGATCGCCACGACGGCCAGCAGCAGCCGGGGCAGCCAGGCCGGCATGGGGAAGGCGGCGCTGATGATGGCGAGCACGCCGACGGGAATGCCGTAATAATAGGGCTCGCGTTGCATCAGGCAGAGCGCGCAGGGGATGTAGCCGCCGAGATGTTCGAAGCCGAGCGCGGTTCCCACCGTCACGATCATGCCGAGCGTAACGATGACGGCGGCGGACAAGGCAGGCGAGCGTTGGATGGCGGTCACGGTCTACGGGCTCCGGAAGGCGGGTTCGCTGTGTGGGTCACGAAGCCCTTACAGCATATCGTCGAGGATCGAAATCTGTTTTGCGGCCGCGGCTGTGCGTGTCAGGGCGTGACGATTTCGGGATTGTGGAGGAAGAAGCGGTAGGCGACGAAGAGGACGATCAGCGCGGCGGCGGCAACCGCCGAGATCAGACCGAGACGCTTCTCGATGAAATGGCGGATCTCCTCGCCATAGCGGCGCAGCAGCCAGGCGAGCAGGAAAAAGCGCGCCCCGCGCGCGATGATGGCGCAGACGATGAACAGGCCGAGATGGATGCCGGCGACGCCGGAGAGAATCGTCACGACCTTGATCGGCGGCAGATGCGCAAGGCCGGAGGTGACCAGCAGCAGCACCAGCATCTCGTTGCTGAAGGAGGCGCGCATCGTCTCGAATGCTTCGAGCTTGCCGTAGAATTCCAGAACCGGGCGCGCCAGCGTCTCGAAGGCGTAGTGGCCGAGATACCAGCCGGCAATGCCGCCCAGCACGGAGGCGACGGTGGCGATCGCCGCATAGCGCCAGGCGCGCTCCGGCCGTGCCAGGGCCATGGGCAGGTACAGGACGTCGGCCGGCACGAGGAAGACGGAGCTTTCCACGAAGGCGATGACGGCAAGCCAGACCTCCGCCGACTTCCGCGCGGCAAGCGACATGGTCCAGTCGTAAAGGCTGCGGAGCATCGGCAATTCCTCGATCAGGTGTGGCGACGGGCTTCGGGGGCAAGCGGGGGGAGGCCCCGGACGTGGCATCCATCAGCTTCTATGCAGGAATACGGCGCCTGTAAATCACCCCGGCGCGCCACGGCGGCTGCGCACCGTCCTCTCCCATCCAGCCGCCTCCCGGCGACCCTCCTGGATCATCCGCTCGCGCAATTGCCGCGCCGCCCGCGGAATCTCGGTTGACCAAGCCCGCCCCACCCGTATAAATCCCGATCCTGCCTCTCCGTGCCCCATTGGCGGAATTGGTAGACGCGCTCGACTCAAAATCGAGTTCCGAAAGGAGTGCTGGTTCGACTCCGGCATGGGGCACCACATAACTTCTATGTCATTGAAATTCATTGATTTTTAGAGATTTTCCTCGCGCAGGACTTCACGTTCGGGGAATCTCAATCTCGACGTGTTCCGCAACAAGCTTCGACGCCTTGATTCCCAGACGTTTGCGGTCGGCCTTTCTGGTGTAAATTTCGCCAGGCGGAGTGCTTGCCTGGTGCGCCTGGCGCCCAACTCTCCCGCCATATTCGCGCTGACGGAGCAGTCTTCCGCAGCGTTGTCGTTATGGTCCGCTGCGTGCGGGACGACCGCCATCCGGCGTATTTAGCGGCTGCGGACACGGAAATGCCGTCGCTCCCGGGAGAGAGACGGCATTGTATCGTCTTATCGGATGATCAAGCGGAAGACTTCCGGTGCGTAGTAGTAGCCATCGCTGTGGCGACGGTAGCCGCGGCGGGCCTCGCGATAGCCGCGATGTCCCCGCCAGTATCCCCGCCGGCTTTCATGGCGCTCGACGCGACGATCGTGCCTGCGCTCGTAACGCTTCTTCCAGCGCGGACGCTCATCACGGTCGCGATACTGCGCCAGCTGCGCATCCGAGGTCAGTTGAACAGGTGCCGGCACGACGGGCGCGGCAGACGCCGTGGTGAAGCTCGTCAGGCCCAAGACCACCGCAACCGCGGCGGCGCCGAGCATATGTGTCATCTTCGTCATAGTCGTCCTTCCTAAGTTATAACTTACCATGCGCCTTGGCGGATGAATGGGGTGTGAACTGACGGTTCAGGCACGGGGTGTGGGCAGGGCTGCGGCGGCGACAGACCAGCACGGCGTGTGCAGCACACCACCTGAACGTCGCCCTTGGCCAATGCTTTACATAGATGCCTCCCGCCTCTTTCCGGTCCTTGAACTTCCCGTGTGCGGTCTCACCTTTATCCGACACAACAGGAGGTCAGGATGAGCGAAGTGCGGTATGGGGTGCGGCAGGAGCGGGGTGGGGGCTGGACGGTGGTCGATGAGGTGACCGGGTTGCCGGCGGCGTCGGATGGGCGGGATTTGAGCGGGCTCGAGCGGGAGGATGCGCGCGATATTGCGGATGTCCTGAACCGGGACGACCGGTCGCGGCGGCGGAGCGCGTTGGTGTAGGCGGGAAACCTCGAGGCGCTGCGGCGTTGCCTGTGGAGGCGAGATCACGTTTTGGCGATGGGGGCGCGTTCGGCAACTGCGCGATATCGCGATGTGCCGGTATGCGCTAGGTTGCGCCGACGATGCCGAGCACGCGGGCCCTGGAGTGATGATGCAGACGCCGGATTTCATACCTCGCCAATTGTTGCCGGATCCTGTGGAGGAGAGCGCCAACCGGCTCGCGGAGCACGTGGCCGGCGTTCATATGGAAACCGGCGAATTCAGCATCATGACGATCACGGTCGAGGATGTCGTGATCGACGGCGTCGATATGGGCGACTACGAGGTCATCGTTCGCCAGGTCAAGGCGCCGGAGTTTCTGGATCTCGACGCCGAGGAATAACCGGACTGGCCGCGGTTTCGGGCTGGTCGGTCGGATTGTCTCATGATGCGATGCCACGTCGCTGGGGCCGCCGGCCATGATCCGGTGCTGCTCGCTGTGCCGGTGCGCGACAGCCGGGTGATGCGACGTCTCGTGCATCGCCGCGATGGTTCGCAATCGGGGGAAAGAGGCGCGCGGACGCTCTACAAACCGCGCGTGGCCAGACAATCGCACGGCAATCCTGAAGGCTTGGTAAAGATTGCAGCGCCGACTGCGGTTCTCGTCGGAGCTTCTCTCAAGCCGTTCATCTTCAATGGGTTTTTCTCTCAGATGCCGGCGGTGCCGAGTGGTCGCCCGCGATATCGGCCGGCATGTGCCATGTCGAGACATCCGCGGCAGCTTCTTAACCGGCCGCATGCAGGGCGTTTGCCGGAAGGGCACAGGGCGTGTCATTCTGAACCTTGCACTTACATATCGGGAGACATTTCCTTGGCGCAGGCATCCATGACAGTTTCCCCGGAAAGGGGTTCCGAAAAAGGCCCGGAACGCGAGGTCGATATCGTGACGAGCGCGGTCTTTTCGTGGTGCGCCGAAAGGCGGATCGGTTTGCGGACGCAGGCCGGCGTCAGTGCCGCAAGCGCTGCCATCGCGCTGTTCGAGCGCGGCTATCGCACGCCCGATGCGCTTTTTCATGCGCTTCACGGCCTGAGCGGCACGGAGACGGCGCATTACGGATGAGGCGTGACCGGGATCGCGGGCGTCCTTCTCGACGCCTGCTGTCGCGTGGCGGCGGTTGATTGATCTGCCGGCCGGGGCGGTGATAGGGTCGGAGGCTGCCGCCTTGTCGGCATCCTCTTCCAAGGCGGTTCATGCGTCCGACGTTTTCCACCTATGAAGCTTTAATCCGGGATTTTGCCTGGAACATTCCGCACCGGTTCAACATCGGTGTGGCGGTCAGCGATGCCTGGGCGGCACGGGCGCCGGAGCGGGTCTGCCTGCAGCACTTCAGCCCCGACGGCGATCACGAGGCGCTGACCTATGGTGCCTTTGCCGCGCGATCCTCCTCGGTTGCCGCCGGGCTTCTGGCGCGCGGGGTTCTCCCGGGAGAGCGTATCGCCATCCTGCTGCCGCAGGGTTTCGAGGCGGCGATCGCGCATGCGGCGATCTACAAGCTGGGTGGTGTCGCCCTGCCGCTGGCGCTGCTCTTCGGCGTGGAGGCTTTGGAGTATCGGTTGCGGGATGCGAGCGCCTGCGTCGTGGTCACGGATCGTTCCGGGGCGTCGCGGCTCGCCGATATCAGGGCGCGGCTGCCGGATCTGCGGCTGGTCGTCTGCACGGATCGGGGCGCGGACGGGGGCAGGGGGGCAGACGATACGATCGGGTTCGATGTGCTGGCGGCCTCCGACGCCAGCGGCTTCGTTGCGGCGGATACCGGGCCGGACGATCCGGCCCTGATGATCTACACCTCCGGCACGACCGGGCCGCCCAAGGGCGCGCTGCACGGGCATCGCGTCTTGCTCGGCCATCTCCCCGGCTTCCAGTTTCACCATGCCGGCCTGCCCCAAGCCGGCGATCGCATGTGGACGCCGGCCGACTGGGCCTGGGCGGGCGGGCTCTTGAATGCGCTGCTGCCGTCGCTCATGCTCGGTGTTCCCGTCGTGTCCTCCCCCGCGCAGAAGTTCGATCCGCATATGGCGTTCCGTATCCTGTCGGAGATGAAGGTGCGCAACGCCTTCATTCCGCCGACGGCCCTGCGGTTGATGAAGGCGGTGGAGAACCCGAAGGCGCGGTACGCGTTCGACCTGCGAACCGTGGGGGCGGCGGGAGAGGCGCTGGGGAGCGAGACTTTCGAGCAGGCGTCCAAGGCGCTTGGCGTCGAGATCGCGGAGTTCTACGGGCAGACGGAATGCAACATCGTCATTTCCTCCAGTTCCGCCTATGGCGTTCGCAAGGCGGGGTCGATGGGCAAGGCGGCGCCGGGCCATGTGGTCGAGATCATCGACGATGACGGGCATGTTCTGCCGCGCGGCCGGGTGGGGCAGGTCGCCGTGCGGCGGCCCGATCCGGTGATGTTTCTCGGCTATTGGGGAAATGCGGCGGCGACGCAGGCGAAGTTCATCGGCGACTGGATGACGACCGGCGACCAGGCCGTGATGGACGATGATGGCTATATCCGTTTTTTCGGGCGCGACGACGATGTCATCACCTCGTCGGGATTCCGGATCGGGCCGAGCGAGGTCGAGGATTGCCTGGTCGGCCATCCCGCCGTTCGCATGGCGGCCGTCATCGGCAAGCCGGATCCGGTTCGCACGGAAATCGTGAAAGCCTATGTGGTGCTGGCCGAGGGGCATACGGCGTCGGACGTGCTGGCGGCCGCGCTGTCCGACTGGGTGAAGACGCGGCTGTCGATGCACGAATATCCGCGCGAGGTGGCGTTCGTGGATGCGCTGCCGCTGACGACGTCGGGCAAGATCATTCGGCGGCTGCTTCGGGACGCCGAGGTTCGCGCGGTGTCGACCGGGGCGGCGCCGGCCCTGGAGGAGGGTGCGGCCTAGACGGCACTGCGGACTGTCGCGTTCGTCCGCCTTACCGGAAGCTCTTCGGTGTCAGCGCGCGCATCTTCTCGCGCAGCAGGCGGGCCATGTTGCGCGTGTTGCGGTAGAGGTGGAGCTGGGTCGCGACCTGGCGCACGTCGCGGTCGCGATTGGCGCGCAAGCCGATGACCAGCGTTCCCATCTCCTCGCGCTCTTCCCAGAACCGGCTCATGACCGGATGATCGGGCACGGCGCAGCTGTCGGATTTCAGGATGTTCGCATCGTCGAGATGCCACTCCGTCAGTTCGCTCAGCAGCAGCTTGCCGGGGGAGTAGCGGGCATAGGTCTCGTCATAGCCGGTCTTCCACGTATAGGCCTCGCCGCCCATCAGGAAGACCACCATCGAGGCGATGGCGACGCCGTCGAGATCGATCGTGTGGATGCGCACGGCATCGGCTTGGGCAAGATTGGTGATCGCTTCGCGGGCGAACGCCGCGCGGTAGCGGTCCATGACGATCGCGGTTCGCTGGCGACCCTTCCAGCCGGAGGCTTCCAGCGCGAGGAATTCCTCCATGCGCAGGCGCACCTCTTCGGGCTGGCGGGCTACGGAATGGGTGACGGTGCCGAGGCGCGAGAGGAGGGTCCACTGGCGGCGCAGCTCACGCAGATGGGCGGGGCTGATCGCGCGACGCAGATAGGTTTCGCCATCGAGCCGGCTGTCGAGGATGGGCCGGCTGAACGTGTCGGTGACGGTGAGCGGCAGGTTGCGGCTGATGGCGACGGCGCGGGCGAGACGGGCCAGCGGCCCCTTCAGGCGGATATCGGGCAGCACCAGGATCGGCGGCAGGCCCGCATCGGGATTGGCCAGCGCATCGAACAGGTTGTCGAGCGTTTCCGCGGCCTCTTCCGTATCCAGGAGCGGCGTGCCGAGCGGACCGAAGGGATTGGACCAGGCGCGGATGATCGGCGAGCCGATGGCAAAGCCCGGCCTCTCCACGGAGAACGGCATCAGAAACCGCAGGCGGCTGCGCGTCTCGCTGCGGTCGCGGATGACGGCGAGCCGCACCACGCGATCCTCGAGCCGGGGCATGGCCGGGGCCAGGAAGCGGCCGGAAAAGAAGACGTTCGGCTCGATGGCGCGGTTGGAGAGGAAATCGAGTTCTTCCTGCAGGTCGTAGCCGGCGCGGGCAGGGTAAACGCAGAATTCGCGCCCCGGACGCCCGGTTCGCACCAGCGTGTCGGCCGGGATCTGGTCGCTGGCGAGCTGCCCGCGGCGGGGCAGCTGCGAGGGGCGACTGTTGGCGTCGGTCGGGAACTGGGGCGTGACGCTCATGGTCGGCTGGCCTTTGCATCCATCGGTCGTGTCGTCGTCTGGTCCATAGCGGGAAGGGTGGCTTCGACGGTGTCGGACTGCGGGGCGGCAAAGGCAAAGAGCCGGATGCCGAAGGTGTGGCGCACGGCAAGGTGCAGCAATGTCGCCTCGACCATCATGGCGCCGGCCGTTGCCATGGCAGCGCCTGTCAGCCCGTAGACGGGAATGAGGGTGACGTTGAGCGCGAGATTGGCGGCAAGGGCTGCGGCGTAGAGCTTGACGCAGAGCGCCTGCTGGCCGCCCATGGTGAGCAGCGCCTCCGCCGGGCCGATCAGCGCCTTGGCCATGATGCCCGCAAAGAGGATTGCCATCAGCGGATAGCCGGAGAGAAAGGCGGGCCCGAAGAGGGAGAGAAGGAAACCGCCGGCTGCCAGAACGCAGCCGCCGACGACGAGCGACGGCCAGAAGCACCATCTGGCGCTTTCGATGGCGATGGCCGACAGCTGCAGCCGATCGGGCTTGCCCATGCCGGATTTCCCCATGGCCGCGGAGAAACGCGGCGCGGCGGCGGCCTTGACGGCGAACATCACGAAATGAACGAGCGCCATCGTCTTGGCGGCGGCAAAGTAGATCGCGACGCTTTCCGGATCGAGCGCGATGCCGACCAGCACGACATCGGAGTTCGTCAGCATGAAGCCGAAGCCTTCGATGAGGAAGATCGGCAGCGCGACGCGCAGCCAGGTGCGGAACTCGAGCCGCAGAGGGCCGGCGCGATAGCGTTTGCGCAGGCGCCAAGTGAGAATGAAGAACTGCCCGACGCTCGTGACATAGGTGGCCAGCATGGCCGCGATCATCGCGGTCTGCGCGGTGGATGGCTGGCCGGCCCAGACGGCGCCGATCATGAAGGCGAGGATGAGCACGGGCCGGACGATGTAGGTGGGGCTGAGGGCCGAGACCGCCCAGCTATGTGCCCGCGAAGTGCCGTCCATGACGTCGCCGAGCGCGATCATCGGCAGGGCGAAGATGCCGAGATAGAGCGGCACGAGATAGTAGCCGTTGACGAGGTTTCCGAAGACGAACAGCCCGCCGATGCCCGCAACCGCGAGCACTGTGGCCGACAGAAGGGCGAAAATGCGCACCGTCGCCGTCATGCCGCGGATCTCGTCGAGCGCGTTGACGGCGTGATACTGCGGCACGAAGCGGATGATGGCGGTGTGGAAGCCGAGGCAGGAGAGGTTGCCGAACAGCACGACCAGCACCCAGACGAAAACGAAGATGCCGTATTCGAACTCGCCCATCATGCGGGCCATGATGATCTGCGACACGAAGGCGATGCCGGCGCTGACCACGCGGATGGCGAAGGCGACGAGCGCCATGCGCTGGGCAAGGTGTTTCGGGTCATCGCTGGTGAGCAGCGGCTCCAGCCGGCGCATGTGCGGCAGGAGCCGGTCTTTCAGACCCGGCGGCAGAATTCGTTCTGCCGTTTGACACGCTGCCATGAACACGAAACGCTACCCGACCTGTACGCAGTACGACAAGGCGGGATGATGCGGTATCGGCGTTAATATTCCGTTGGGATGGACGTTCGAATGGCAGGGATTACGCCCGGCTCAACGCCACGTTGAGGCCGAGCCCGACGAGGATCGTGCCGCCGATCTTCTGCATCAGCCGCTCGGCCCGACCCGATGTGCGCAGCCGCGCGAGAACCGCTTCCGCAAGCAGGACGCAGACGATATCCGCCAGCGAAAACATCATGTTGACGATGGTGCCGAGCACGGCGAACTGAACCCAGACCGGGATGGTGGCCGCGGGATCGACAAACTGCGGCAGGAAGGCGAGGAAGAAGATAGCCGTCTTCGGGTTCAATACCTCGACCATCATGCTCTCCACAAAGGCGCGGCGGGCGGATTTCGGGGCAGGGCCCGCCATGCCGTTCACGTCGCCGTCGCGGCGTGGCGGGGTGCGGAAGAGAGCGATGCCGAGATAGACGAGATAGGCGGCGCCGGCGAGCTTTACGGCGAGATAGGCCGTCGGCACGGCCTCGAAGAGCATCGAAAGGCCGGCAGCAGCGGCGATCACGTGGACATAGCAGCCGAGATGGATCCCGAGCGTCGCCATCAGGCCCGCCCGCCGGCTGGCTGCGACCGTGCGGGCCGCGACATAGAGCATGGCCGGGCCCGGCAGGAAGGCAAACAGGCCTGCGGTGATGAGGAACGGAAGGAAGAGATCCAGCGATGTCATGATGCGCCCCTTGAAAAAGACGATCATGCCGCAGGCGGAGACGTGCAGCAAGGCGGTTGCGTCGTTTGGCCGAACGGCGGCCCGCATGTGCCGGGCTAGAGGCCCGTCATTCGAAAGCCTGTCTGCGCACGCTCGATCCGGCCGAAGCCGTGGAGATGGCCGCCGCCGACGATCCATCCGTGGTCTGCGGCCTGTTCCAGCGCGACAAGGCGGGTGGTCGCGCTCTGCGCCGGGTCGAGATCGAAGACGAGGCCGAGCCTCGGATCGGCAAGCTGCAGCTCGGCAACGTGAAGCGCATCGGCGAGAAGCAGGAGATCGCGGTCGCCGCCCTGCAGGTGGTAGCCCATCTGGCCCGGCGTATGCCCGGGGAGGGCAATGGCCTCGACGCCATCGAGGATCGGGCCGGGCGACAGGCTGCGGATTCTCGAGCCGTAGGCCTGTCGCATTTTGTCCGCGACGACGAAGCCGCCGCGGCGCGCCTCCGGCACGGTCTCGCGCAGGGCCGGATCGCCGAAGAAGGCCAGATCGACCTGCGGCACGAGGATCTCGGCATTGGGAAAAAAGGCGGTGCCGTCATCGTTCAGGAGACCGTAGGCATGGTCGCCGTGAATGTGCGTGAGCAGGATGCGTGAAAAGCTCTCGGGCGTAAATCCGTTGGCCGCCATCGCAGCGCGGGCGTGGCCGAAGCCCGACCCCCAGGCCGTGCCGGCGCCGGTGTCGATCAGCATGTCGCCATCCGGGCCGCGAAGCGCGAATGCGTTGACATCCAGCATCGTGGAGGTCTTGCCCCACCCTTCGACGGCCGACGCGCAGGCGGCGGGGCCGTCGAGGTGGTGGAGATACTCGGCCTTGGCTTCGAAGAGGCCGTCGTTGAAGACGAAGATCTCGTAGCGGCCGATCTGCAGGGCTTCGTCCTTCATGCCGCGAACCCCTGCTCCGGTGTCGTGTCTCAGGCCTCGGTGGCTTCGAAGGCGCCGTGGCAGTGCTTGTACTTCTTGCCGGAGCCGCAGGGGCAGGCCTCGTTGCGGGAGACACGGCCCCAAGTGGCGGGATTGGTCGGGTCGCGGTTTTCCGGCGCGACCAGGGCGACGTTGCGGTCGTCGGCGAACTCGTCCTCGCCCGTCTGGGCGTCGATGTGATGGCCGAACATTTCCGGCGGCTCGGGCTGCGGGGCCTGTGCCGCGTCGCGCACGAGCTCCACGCGCATCAGCTGTGCGGTCACGCCCTGACGCAGGTTGGTCAGGAGCGCCTGGAACAGCTCGAAGGCCTCGCCCTTGTATTCCTGCAGCGGATCGCGCTGGGCATAGCCACGGAAGCCGATGACGGAGCGCAGGTGGTCGAGATTGACGATATGCTCGCGCCAGAGATGGTCGAGCGTCTGCAGCACGACCGAGCGTTCGACATAGCGCATGATCTCCGGGCCGAAGCGTTCGGCCCGCTCGGCATTGGCCTGATCGGCGGCCGCCAGAATGCGCTCGCGGATGTCGTTCTCGTCGATGCCTTCCTCGGCGGCCCATGCGGTGATGGGCAGGTCGAGGTTGAGCGTTTCGCGGACGTCGTTGTTCAAGCCCTCGACATCCCACTGTTCGGCATAGGCTTTTTCCGGGATGCGCTTGGCGACGATGTCTTCGATGACCTCATGGCGCATGTCGGCCACGGTCTCGGAGACGTCCTCGCTGTCCATCATCTCGATGCGCTGCTCGAAGATGACCTTGCGCTGGTCGTTCAGCACGTCGTCATACTTCAAAAGGTTCTTGCGCGTGTCGAAGTTGCGGGCTTCGACCTTCTTCTGGGCGCGTTCCAGAGCCTTGTTGATCCAGGGATGGACGATCGCCTCGCCTTCCTTCAGACCGAGCTTCTGCAGCATGCTGTCCATGCGCTCGGAGCCGAAGATGCGCATCAGGTCGTCCTGCAGCGACAGGTAGAACTTCGAGCGGCCGGGGTCGCCCTGACGGCCCGAGCGGCCGCGCAGCTGGTTGTCGATGCGGCGGCTTTCGTGGCGTTCGGTCGCAAGAACGTAGAGACCGCCGGCAGCAAGCGCCTTCTGCTTGAGCACCTGCACCTCGGCCTTGATGGCGGCCTCGCGCTGGTCGCGCTCCGGGCCCGGCTCGACGTCGTGCAGTTCGGCTTCGATGCGCATGTCGAGGTTGCCGCCGAGCTGAATGTCGGTCCCGCGGCCCGCCATGTTGGTGGCGATCGTCACCGCGCCGGGAACGCCGGCCTGGGAGACGATATAGGCTTCCTGCTCGTGATAGCGGGCGTTCAGCACCTGAAACCCGGTGAAGCCCTCGCGCTTGAGAAGGGCGGCCAGAAGCTCGGACTTCTCGATCGAGGTCGTGCCGACGAGGACCGGCTGGTTGCGTTCCTTCGCCTGGCGGATTTCCTCGACGATCGCCTTGAACTTCTCTTCCGTCGTCCGGTAGACCTCGTCATGGTCGTCGATCCGCTGGATCGGCAGGTTGGTCGGCACTTCCACGACTTCGAGGCCGTAGATGTTGCCGAATTCTTCCGCTTCCGTCGAAGCCGTGCCGGTCATGCCGCCGAGCTTTTCGTACATGCGGAAATAGTTCTGGAAGGTGATCGAGGCGAGGGTCTGGTTCTCGGGCTGGATCGTCACCTTTTCCTTGGCTTCCAGAGCCTGATGCTGGCCTTCGGAATAGCGGCGGCCCGGCATCATGCGGCCGGTGAACTCATCGATGATGACGATCTCGTCGCCGCGGACGATGTAGTCCTTGTCGCGCTGGAACAGCTTGTGGGCCTTCAGCGCATTGTTGACGTGGTGGACGATCGCGACGTTCTCGACGTCGTAGAGCGTCTCGCCCTTGAGCAGCCCGGCCTCGCGCAGCAGGTTTTCGAGCTTCTCGGTGCCGTCTTCGGAGAAGTTGGCCGAACGCTGCTTCTCGTCGATCTCGTAGTCGGCCTCGTCCAGCATCGGAATGAACGCGTCGATGGTGGTGTAGAGTTCGGAGCGGTCGTCGAGCGGGCCGGAAATGATGAGCGGCGTGCGGGCTTCGTCGACCAGGATCGAGTCCACCTCGTCGACGATGGCGAAGAAGTGGCCGCGCTGGACCATCTGTCCGCGCTCGTACTTCATGTTGTCGCGGAGATAGTCGAAGCCAAGCTCGTTGTTGGTCGCGTACGTGATGTCGCAGGCATAGGCCGCCTTGCGCTGGTCGTCGGTCAGCCCGTGGACGATGACGCCGGTGGACAGGCCGAGGAAGCCGTAGATGCGGGCCATGGTGGCCGAGTCGCGGCTGGCGAGGTAATCGTTGACGGTGACGACGTGCACGCCCTTGCCGGCGAGCGCGTTGAGATAGACCGGCAGCGTCGCGACGAGCGTCTTGCCTTCGCCGGTCTTCATTTCGGCGATGGATTTCTCATGCAGGATCATGCCGCCGATCAGCTGCACGTCGAAGGGGCGCAGGCCGAGCACGCGGCGGGCCGCCTCGCGGGCGACGGCGAAGGCCGGTACCAGGAGGTCGTCCAGCGTCTTGCCGGCGGCAAGCTGCTCCCGGAACGCGACGGTCTTGGCCGCCAGGGCTTCGTCGCTCAGCGCCTTCATTTCGGGCTCGAGCGCGGTGATGGCGGCGACGCGGGTGTTGTAGCCCTTGACGCGGCGATCGTTGGAGGACCCGAAGAGTTTGCGGGCGAGGCCGCCGAGACTGACCATTGAAGATGGTCCTTTCATGTGACGTCGGCGTTCCGCGCGTGGGTCTGAATTCCCATCAACTGCGCCAAAACGCCCGGATCTTGTTCTGGACGCGAGGTTGCGTGACAGATAAGAGGGGGGTCGAATGATGTCAACGGGAGTTGCTGACCGACGTTTCGCTGAAAATGCCGGTTTTGCAAGGCTACACAACGGCCACATTCTGGTGTTTGTGAGGTCGGCAAGCCGGCCGCGAAGGGCGGATCCGGTACCCCATCGGGAAAGGTTTACGGAATGTTCAAATCCAGATTGCTCGCTGCCGTGGCGCTTGGCGCCGTGATCGCGATCCATGGGCCGGTGTTCGCCCAGGATGCCGCCGATCCGGTCGTCGCCAAGGTCGGGACCGCCGAGATCCACCAGTCCGAGCTGGATCTGGCGCTCGCCTCCCTCGATCCGCAGCTGGCGCAGCTTCCCGACGAACAGAAGCGCGCCGCCGCCCTTTCGGGCCTCGTGGACGTGAAGCTGCTGGCCAAGGACGCCGAAGCCGAAGGCGTGCAGAACAGCGAAGACTTCAAGAAGCGTCTCGCATACCTGACCGATCGCGAGCTGCACAATGCCTACTTCAAGAAGCACGTCGTCGATGCCGTCACGGCCGACGAGGTCAAGGCGCGCTACGAGAAGGAAATCGGCGCGATCAAGCCGCAGGAAGAGGTGAAGGCCCGCCATATCCTCGTCAAGACCGAGGAAGAAGCCAAGGCCGTCATCAAGGAGCTCGACGCCGGCAAGGACTTCGCGACGCTCGCCAAGGAAAAGTCCACCGATCCGAACAAGGACGATGGCGGCGATCTCGGCTACTTCACCAAGGAGCGTATGGTACCGGAATTCTCCGAAGCCGCCTTCGCGCTGGAGAAGGGCGCGTACACGAAGACCCCGGTCAAGTCGCAGTTCGGCTATCACGTGATCCTGCTCGAGGACAAGCGCCTGCAGCCGCCGCCGCTGCTCGACCAGGTCGAGCCGCAGGTCAAGCAGCTCGTCATGCGCGACAAGTATCTGGCGCTTCTGGCCGATGCCAAGAAGGATGCTGGCGTCGAGATCAGCGATCCCGCGCTCAAGAAGGCCTATGACGAGGCCAACAAGGCCGACGAGGCCGGCGCCACCGAAGGCGACGCCGTCGAAGGCGCGAACTGAGCCGGACGTGGGTTTAAGCGGTCCGGTCCTCCGGGTGAGAGGATCGGGTGTTGCTCCGCACCCGCGCACCGGTCTGTCACGCTGCTGTGACAACCGTCCATCATGAGTGAAAATCCCGAAGGCGATCCTTCGGGATTTTCTTTTGCCCCGCCTGCCTCTCCGCCGTTTAACCCTCCCGTCAGCCCTCTCCGCGAAGGTCCTTCCATGTCCGGTTCCGTTTCCCCGCTCGCCCCGAAAACCTTCGCCGAGATGCCGCCGGTGCGCGGCGTGCGCATGGCGACGGCCGAAGCCGGCATCAAGTACAAGAACCGAACGGACGTGCTGATGATGGTGTTCGACGCGCCGGCCTCCGTGGCCGGGGTGTTTACCCGCTCGCTCTGCCCGTCGGCCGCCGTCGATTTCTGCCGGCAGAACCTTTCCGGCGGCGTCGCCCGCGCGGTCGTCGTCAACTCGGGCAACGCCAATGCGTTTACCGGCGTCAAAGGCCGCGCCGCGACGGCGCTGACCGCGCAATCGGCGGCCGAGGCCGTGGGCTGCTCGACGGGCGAGGTGTTCCTCGCCTCCACCGGCGTCATCGGCGAGCCGCTGGACGCCACAAAGTTCGCCGGCGTGCTCGGCGACATGAAGGACCGGGGCCGGGAAGACTTCTGGTTCGAGGCCGCCAAGGCCATCATGACCACGGACACCTATCCGAAGGTCGCGACCCGCTCGGCCGAGATCGGCGGTGTCACGGTGACCATCAACGGCATCGCCAAGGGTGCCGGCATGATCGCGCCCGACATGGCGACGATGCTGTCCTTCGTCGTCACCGATGCCGACATCGCGCCGCAGGCGTTGCAGGCGCTCCTGTCGGACGGTGTCGGTCCGTCGTTCAATTCTGTGACGGTGGATAGCGATACCTCGACGTCGGATACGCTGATGCTGTTTGCGACGGGGGCTGCCGCTGCCGACGGGCAGGCGCGCATCGAGGATGCCTCGGATGTTGCCCTCGATGGGTTCCGCGCGGCGCTGAATGCCGTGCTGTTCGACCTTGCTCTGCAGGTGGTGCGGGACGGCGAGGGTGCGCGCAAGATGGTGGCCATCACGGTTGAAGGCGCCGAAAGCGACGCCGCTGCCAAGCGCATCGGCCTCTCGATTGCCAACTCGCCGCTCGTCAAGACGGCGGTGGCGGGCGAGGATGCCAATTGGGGCCGCGTGGTCATGGCCGTCGGCAAGGCCGGCGAGAAGGCCGACCGCGACCTGCTCGCCATCTGGTTCGGCGACATCCGCGTCGCCGTCAACGGCGAGCGCGACCCGGCCTATTCCGAAGCCGCCGCGTCCGCCGTCATGAAGGAGCAGGACATCGCCATCAAGGTCGAGATCGGGCTCGGATCCGGCACGGCGACGGTCTATACCTGCGACCTGACCAAGGAATATATCGAGATCAATGGCGACTACCGGAGCTGATCGCGAGATCGGGCTCCTGCGATGACCCCACCGGATAGGCCGATGCTGGATGAGACCACACGATTGAGGCTGCCGCTGGTGCGGCGGCTCGAGGCGATCGCCTTTCGGGCCTGGCCGGCCGAGAGCGCCCAGTATGACGGCAGCTGGCTGGTACGGCTGACGCCCGGACACGGCTCGCGCCGGCTGAACTCGATCAATCCGCTCGACCCGCATGACGGCAGCGACATGGCGGGCCGGCTGGAGCGGGCCGCCCGTCGGTTTCGCGACGCCGGCCTCGTGCCGACCGTGCGGCAGACGCCGCTGACGCCGCCCGGCCTCGTCGCCCATCTCGATGCGACCGGCTGGACGCGCCTGTCTGAAACCATCGTCATGACGGCGGACATCCCGCCGAATCCGGCGAGCGACGAGCTCGGCCATGTGCCGTTGCGCGACGTCGCCCGCTTTGTGGACGCGCGCATGGCGATCGCCGGTGACCCGCCGGAGAGCAGGGCCGCGCTGACGGCCGTGATCGAGGCGATCCGGGCGGAATGCGGGCTGTTTCTGTTCGAAGATGTGGGTGAGGGTCCGACGGCGGTCGCGCTGGCGGTGCAGGATTACGATCTTGCGGGGCTGCTGCTCGTTGCCGTCCGGCCCGAACGTCGCGGCGAGGGCATCGGGCGCGATATCGTCGGTGCCAGCCTGCGCTGGGCGCGGCTGAAGGGCGCGCGCAAGGCGTGGCTTGCCGTCGAGGCCGAAAATGTGCCGGCGCTGGCGCTCTATCGCGGGCTCGGCTTCACCGAGGCCTACCGTTATCTCTATCGAACGCCTGCGGGAGAATGACCATGGATCTTACCCAGCCCCGCCGGCTGCTGCTCGTTGCCGCCTGCGCCCTCATCGATGGTGACGGTCGCATTCTGCTTGCGCAGCGGCCGGAGGGCAAATCCATGGCGGGTCTGTGGGAGTTTCCCGGCGGCAAGGTCGAGACGGGCGAGACGCCCGAGGAAACACTGATCCGGGAACTGGAGGAGGAGCTCGGCATCCGCACCAAGGTTGCCTGTCTGGCACCCCTGACGTTTGCCAGCCATGCCTATGCGGATTTTCACCTGCTGATGCCGCTTTACGTCTGCCGCCGCTATGAGGGCGTGCCGCAGGGGCGGGAGGGGCAGGCGCTGAAATGGGTGCGGGCGAAGGCGCTGCGCGACTATCCGATGCCGCCGGCCGACGAACCGCTCATTCCCTATCTCATGGATCTTCTGTAGCTGCCTGCCGTTCCCGAGGCCGTCCGCCCTATCCGCAAAACCTTTCCAATGTCTGCCTAAATGCGGAGAAGGAAAGGCATTTTCGGGGCAGTCCCGCCTGTGCGTTAATGGAACGTTTATCTCCAACCGGCACAATGGCCAGCACGTGATGCCGAGTCGCGCCCTCCCTCTGGAGGCCGGGACCGGCGCGCGGCGATCGAGGATGGAACGGAGCATTCCGCCGCGTCGGAAAGGCAAGAGGCAGGCCATGGTGGACGATGATTTCTGGAGAACGGTTCAGGACAAGGACCTGACGAAGGGTGAGTACCGGCGGACAGGCGTGCTCAATCTTGCGCTGCTGTTCGGGACGGCGGTCATCGCGCTGACGCTGATCCTCACCCCGATGATGGCCAGCAAGAACACCACCAAGGTTCTCGCCAACGCGCCGATCGACTACGACACCATCTCGACCGGCTCCATTCCCGACGACAAGGCGACTAAGCGCTACACCGTGCGCCGCAGCGTCCTGCAGGAAATGCCGGGCGCCGTCTGCATCGTCAATGGCGATGGCGGCAAGAGCGGATGCTGAGGAAAGCGGTCTGGAGCGTGCGCCTGTGATGTCTCTGTTTCAGCGATTCTTCTCCGACCGCAGCGGTGCGACCGCGATCGAATACGGTCTGATCGGCGGCATTATCGCCGTCGCCATCATCGCCGGTTTCGGCGCGATGACGCAGCAGCTCACGAATGTCTTCAACACCGCCAAGGATGCCCTCGCGAAACCGTGAGGTATCACTGACGTTTGTCGTCACCCTTTGCGCCGCCGCCAGATGTCCCCTCCACCTTCAAGGCATCCGCCAGGCGCATCTTCGCGGAGCCCGGCGCCAGCGGCTTCTGCTGGCTTTCATGCGGCGCCCAGCCCGAGAGATAGATGACAGAGAACGTCGCGCGGATGCGGCCGTCCGGATCTGCAAATCGCTCGGCGTAAAGCTCCGCGGCACGCAGGAACACGGCGCGGGAGAGGGGCTTGCGGCTGCGGGCAATCAGCGTGTTGGTCATGCCCATGGCCCGCAGATCCTTCATCAGCGCAAACAGCGAGGCATAGCGCACCGTATAGGTTTCCGTGTCCGTCACGGGCAGGGCGAAGCCCGCGCGCTGCAGCAGGGCGCCGATGTCGCGGACGTCGGCGAAAGGAATGACGCGCGGGCTGGCGCCGCCGGTGATCTCGCTTTCGGCGGCCAGCAACACCTCCCGCAGTTCCTGCAGCGTGCCGTTGCCGGGTATGGCCGCGAGGAACAGGCCGTCCGGCGCCAGTGCCCGCCGGACCTGGATGAACACGCCGGGCGTGTCGTTCGTCAGGTGCAGGGAGAGCGGGGACACGACCAGATTGGCACTGGCCGGCGCCACCGGCACGGTTTCCAAAGGCGCGACGAGAACGTCGTCCGATCCGCCGAACGCGCTGTCCGTCTCGATGCGCGTGAGCCTGCCGATCTTGCCGGTCGCCAGCAGCGCGCGGGCGGTGATGCCCGTATAGCCGTGAAGCTCGACCGCCGTGTCGAAACGGCGCTCCACCACCGCGAGCCTTTCGGCGAGATCCTCCGCCACGATGTCGAGCAGGAATTGCGCCTTCTGATCGCCGGCCTTCAATGCCCGCAGGCGCCGGGCTTCCACAAGAGGCTGGTCAAATACGATATCCACGATAGTCTCCTAACTCTCGGCCTATATCATCGCCGGCGCGCGGCTGCGCAAGAGCGAGCGCCATCTTCTAACGGTCGAGAGGGCGGAAGGACGCATTGGGGTATGGATGATGAGTGGCAGCCTGTCGAGACGACGCACCGGATGGGCGCCGAGCGTCGGGTGGCGACCGGCATCGATGTCGATGCGGTCGATCCGGTGCCTGGCCGTGGCGGGGCTCTCCGCGCCTCCCTTGCCGCGTGGCTTCTCGCGGCGGCTCGTGGGGCGGCCGATCTCCTCTTTCCGCCGGTCTGTCGCGGGTGCGGCCGCTTCGTCCAGCGGCATGCCGCCGTGTGCCCGGCCTGCTGGGCGAGCCTCCGGCTGATCGAGCGGCCGTTCTGCGAGGTGCTTGGCGTGCCCTTCTCCCACGATCTTGGGCGCGGCATTCTTTCGGCGGACGCCATTGCCAATCCGCCGCCATTCGCGCGTCTGCGCTCGGTCGCGATCCATACGGGTATCGCGCGCGATCTCGTGCATGCGCTGAGATATACCGACCGCACCGACCTTGCACCGATGATGGCCGCCTGGATGCTGCGGGCCGGCGAAGGGGTGGTCGAGGCGGCGGATGCGATCGTTCCGGTGCCGCTGCACAAGTACCGGCTCTGGTCGCGGCGGTTCAACCAGTCGGCCGAACTGGCGCGGGCGCTCGCCCGCCTCTCCGGCCGGCCGATGCTGGCAACCGCGCTGGTGCGCCAGAGGCGCACGGCGCGGCAGGTGGGGCTGGGCGCGACACAGCGGCAGGACAATGTGCGCGGCGCCTTCACGGTGACGGAGGCCGGCCGCTCGCTGGTCTTCGGCCGGCACATCGTGCTCGTCGACGACGTCTATACCACGGGCGCCACAGTTGCCGCGGCGACGCGGGCGCTGAAGCGGGCCGGCGCGCGCGAGGTGACGGTTTTGACCTTTGCAAGAGCCGTGACCGTGCTTATATGACCGGAGGACGACAGGCGGCAGGGCCATGACGGTTTCCTGCCGGACGTGTCGGACTTAGCAGCGCACCGGCGCCGTGCCGATGCGGAAACACGCTCCGAAAACAGGTGTCGTACATGGCTTCCGTCGTACTCTATACCCGTCAGGCCTGCGGCTATTGCGCCGCTGCCAAGAAGCTCCTGTCCAGCAAGGGCGTCTCCTTCGTGGAGCATGACGCGACCTACTCGCCGGATCTTCGCCAGGAGATGATCGCCAAGGCGAATGGCGGCTCGACATTCCCGCAGATCTTCATCAACGGCACCCATGTGGGTGGCTGCGACGATCTGCATGCGCTCGACAAGGCCGGCAAGCTCGACCCCATGCTGGCAGCCTGAGGATACCGGCCCCATGACCCTCCGCGTCGCCGCCGTCCAGATGTGCTCCGGCACCGCGCCCGAGACGAACGCGTCGGCCCTGTCCGCGCTCGTTCGCGATGCGGCGGCCCAGGGTGCCACCTATGTGCAGACGCCGGAGATGACCGGCGCGCTGCAGCGCGACCGTGCCGCTCTGCGTGCCGCCCTGCGCGGGGAAGACGAGGACGTGATCGTGCGCACGGCACGGGGCCTTGCCGCAGAGCTTGGCATCCACCTGCATATCGGCTCGACCGCTATCGGCCTTGCCGATGGGAAGATTGCCAATCGCGGCTTTCTGTTCGGTCCAAATGGCGAGAAAATCTGCCATTACGACAAGATCCATATGTTCGACGTCGATCTCGACAATGGCGAGAGTTGGCGCGAAAGTGCCGCCTACACGCCGGGCGAGACGGCGCGGGTCGTCGATCTGCCGTTCGGTCAGCTCGGTTTTTCGATCTGCTACGACGTGCGCTTCCCCGAGCTTTTCCGCCGGCAGGCGGTGGCCGGCGCGCAGATCATGACCGTTCCCGCCGCCTTTACCCGCCAGACCGGCGAAGCGCACTGGGAGATCCTTTTGCGCGCGCGTGCCATCGAGAACGGCTTCTTCCTCGTCGCGGCGGCGCAGGGCGGTGTGCATGAGGACGGGCGCGAGACCTTCGGGCATTCGATGATCGTCGATCCCTGGGGTCGCATTCTCGCCGAAGCGGGGCCGAGCGGCGAAGCCGTCATCACGGCCGATATCGATATCGCCGCCGTTGCCGCTGCACGTGGCAAGATCCCGAACCTGAAGAACGCACGCGATTTCTCGGTGGCGTCCGCGGGTGACAGCGCGCCCACGACCGGGGGCGTCGCCGCGTGATCCGCTATGCGCTGACCTGCGACAAGGGCCACGGCTTCGAGGGCTGGTTCGGGTCTAGTGCGGACTTCGAGGCGCAAGCCGAACGCGGGCTGGTGACCTGTCCGGTCTGCGGCACGGCCTCGGTCGGCCGGGCGCTGATGGCGCCGGCACTTTCGACCGGGCGGCGCAAGGACAAGCAACGTGGCCTGATGATGGATCAGGCGCAGCAGGTGGCGATCTCCAAGATCCGCGAGATGGTCTCCACCATCCGCGCCAATGCCGATGATGTCGGCGAGAAGTTTCCCGAGGAAGCCCGGAAGATCCACTATGGCGAGGCCGACGCCCGCGGGCTGATCGGCCGTGCGACGGTGGAAGAGGCGCGGGCGCTGATCGAGGAGGGCATCGCGGTCGCGCCGCTGCCGATCCTGCCCGACGAGGTCAACTGATAGGCCTGTCGTCCGACGCTTAGTCGCGCGGGCGCTTGGCGATCATCATGTAGTTGACGTCCATGTCGCGCGACAGGTTCCACTGGTTCGTGAACGGGCTGAAGAAGACGCCCGTGCGCTCCGTGATCGTCAATCCCGAAGCCGAGAGCGGCTTTTCGATTTCTTCCGGCCGGACCAGTTTTTCATATTGATGCGTGCCGCGCGGCAGCCAGCGCAGGACGTTCTCGGCGGCGAAGATGGCGAGCGCTGCCGCCTTCATCGTGCGGTTGATCGTGGCAACGACCATCAGGCCGCCCGGGCGCACCATGGAGGCGCAGGTGGACAGGAAGAACTCGACATCGGAGACGTGCTCCACGACCTCCATGTTGAGCACGATATCGAAGGTCTCGCCGGCCTCCGCCAGAGCTTCGGCGGTGACGGCGCGATAGTCGACAGACACGCCGCTGCCGGCCGCATGCGTCTGCGCAATGCGGATGTTCTTCTCGGAGGCGTCGGCACCGACGACGTCCGCGCCCATGCGGGCCATCGGCTCGGAGAGCAGGCCGCCGCCGCAGCCGATATCGAGCAGGCGCAGGCCCTCCAGCGGGCGCGGCGCCTTCGGGTCGCGGCCGAAGGTTTCCGCGGCACGATCGCGGATATAGCCGAGGCGAACCGGATTGAACTTGTGCAGCGGCTTGAACTTGCCGTGCGGGTTCCACCACTCCGCGGCCAGCGCCGAAAAGCGATCGACTTCGGACTGGTCGATGGTCGTGCGGGCCGCGTCTGTCATGAAGTCGTCTCCGGGAAACTCAAGCGTCATCCGTGAAGTCGTCCGCGGCCCTCCCATTGTCAAGGGCTGCGACAGGAAGACCGGTCCTGCGTGGACAGCGTGGCGTCGAAGCCACCCCTATGCCATTGCGCGTTTCCGGCAACTTCGCTATGGAACCGCCAACTTCGGCAGGCGCGCGGCGCGCGCAATCTCTGGTACCGGTAGAGGCAGATGGCACGCATCGTGATGAAATTCGGCGGAACCTCCGTCGCGGACATGGATCGCATCCGGGTCGTCGCCCGCCATGTGAAACGCGAGGTGGACGCCGGGCACGAGGTGGCCGTCGTCGTTTCCGCCATGTCGGGCAAGACGAACGAGCTCGTCGGCTGGACGCGGGATGCGTCCCCCATGCACGATGCCCGCGAATATGACGCCGTCGTTGCCTCGGGCGAACAAGTGACGTCGGGGCTGCTTGCGATCGCCCTGCAGCACATCGGCATCAATGCCCGTTCCTGGCAGGGCTGGCAGATTCCGATCCGCACCGACAATGCCCATGGCGCGGCGCGAATCATGGATATCGACGGCTCCGACCTCATCCGCCGGTTCGGCGAGGGCCAGGTCGCCGTCATCGCCGGCTTCCAGGGCCTCGGCCCGGACAACCGCATCGCGACGCTCGGTCGGGGTGGCTCGGATACGAGCGCCGTCGCCATCGCGGCCGCCGTCAAGGCGGATCGCTGCGACATCTACACCGACGTGGACGGCGTCTACACTACCGATCCGCGCATCGTGCCGAAGGCGCGCCGCCTGAAGAAGATCGCGTTCGAGGAAATGCTCGAAATGGCCTCGCTCGGCGCCAAGGTGCTGCAGGTGCGCTCGGTCGAGCTTGCCATGGTGCACAAGGTCCGCACCTTCGTGCGCTCCAGTTTCGAAGACCCGGACGCGCCCGGCATGGGCGACCTTTTGAACCCGCCGGGAACGCTGATTTGTGATGAGGAAGAGATCGTGGAACAGGAAGTCGTAACCGGCATCGCCTATGCCAAGGATGAGGCGCAAATTTCGCTGCGGCGTCTGGCCGATCGCCCGGGTGTCTCCGCCGCGATCTTCGGCCCTCTCGCCGAAGCGCATATCAATGTCGACATGATCGTCCAGAACATTTCCGAGGACGGATCGAAGACCGACATGACCTTCACCGTGCCCTCCGGCGACGTCGACAAGGCGCTGCGCGTGCTCGACGCGGAGAAGGACAAGGTCGGCTTCGACGCGATCCAGAACGAATCGGGCCTCGCCAAGGTGTCGGTCATCGGCATCGGCATGCGCAGCCATGCGGGCGTTGCGGCGTCGGCTTTTCGGGCGCTGGCCGAAAAGGGCATCAACATCAAGGCGATCACGACCTCGGAAATCAAGATTTCCATCCTGATCGACGGTGCATATGCCGAATTGGCCGTTCGGACTTTGCATTCCGTCTACGGGCTGGATAAGACTTAAGCGAAGCGGCCGAAGTGCTGCCGGCCCGGGGTGCCTGCACCTCCACTCTTTGATCGGGGAGACGTTGCGCGATGAGAGACCTGTCCGGTCCACGCGTTCTTCTCAAGCGGCTGCGCGAACTGATGGCGGAGCCGCTGGAGCCGCAGGAGCGGCTTGACCGGATCGTGCGCCAGATCGCGCAGAACATGGTCGCGGAAGTCTGCTCGGTCTATGTGCTGCGCTCCGACGGCGTGCTCGAACTGTACGCCACCGAAGGCCTGAACAAAGACGCGGTGCACCTGGCCCAGCTGCAGATGGGACAGGGCCTCGTCGGGACCATTGCCGCCAGCGCGCGGCCGCTCAACCTCTCCGACGCCCAGTCGCACCCCGCTTTTACCTACCTGCCGGAAACGGGCGAGGAGGTCTATCACTCCTTCCTCGGCGTGCCGATCCTGCGCACCGGGCGGTCGCTCGGCGTTCTCGTCGTGCAGAACAAGGCGAGCCGCACCTATCGCGACGACGAGGTGGAAGCGCTTGAGACCACCGCCATGGTGCTGGCCGAAATGGTCGCGACCGGCGAACTCAAGAAGATCACGCGGCCCGGTCTCGAACTCGACCTGTCGCGTCCTGTGACCATCGAGGGCTCCGGTTTCAACGAGGGCGTAGGTCTTGGCTATGTCGTGCTCCACGAGCCGCGCATCGTCGTCACCAACCTGCTGAACGACGATACCGACAAGGAGCTTTCGCGGCTCGGCGAAGCGCTGGGGTCGCTGCGGATCTCGATCGACGACATGCTGTCGCGGCGCGACGTATCCATGGAGGGCGAGCACCGCGCCGTGCTCGAGGCCTACCGGATGTTTGCGCACGACCGCGGCTGGGTGCGCAAGCTCGAGGAGGCCATTCGCAACGGCCTGACGGCGGAAGCGGCCGTCGAGCGGGTGCAGAGCGAGACCAAGGCGCGGATGATGCGCCTGACGGACCCGTATCTGCGCGAACGCATGCATGATTTCGACGATCTGGCCAACCGGCTGCTGCGGCAGCTGACGGGCTATGGCGCGCGCGTCTCGGACAAGGATTTTCCGGTCGATGCCGTCGTCGTTGCTCGGGCGATGGGGGCGGCCGAACTGCTCGACTATCCGCGCGAGAACGTGCGGGGGCTGGTGCTGGAAGACGGCGCGGTGACGAGCCATGTCGTCATCGTCGCCCGCGCCATGGGCATCCCGGTCGTCGGCCAGGCGGCGGGGGCCGTGGCGCTGGCCGAGAACGGCGACGCGATGATCATCGACGGCGACGATGCCAAGGTGCATCTGCGCCCCATGGCCGACCTGCAGCGGGCCTATGAGGAGAAGGTGCGTCTGCGCGCGCGGCGGCAGGAGCAGTTCCGCGCGCTGCGCGGCGTCGAGCCGATCACCCGGGACGGCAGCCGCATCCGGCTGCAGATGAATGCCGGCCTGATGGTCGACCTGCCGCAGTTGGACGAATCGGGTGCCGAGGGCATCGGCCTGTTCCGCACCGAGCTGCAATTCATGATCGCCTCGACCATGCCGCGCATGGAGGAGCAGGAGGCCTTCTACCGCAACGTGCTGAAGCAGGCGGCCGGCAAGCCGGTGACCTTCCGCACGCTCGATATCGGCGGCGACAAGGTGGTGCCTTATTTCCGCGCTGCGGAAGAGGAGAACCCCGCACTCGGCTGGCGGGCGATCCGCCTGTCGCTCGACCGGCCGGGCCTCTTGCGCACGCAGCTGCGCGCCATGCTGCGGGCCTCCGCGGGGCAGGAACTGCGCATCATGCTGCCCATGGTGACGGAGGTCTTCGAGCTGAAGGCGGTGCGAGAGCTGCTGCAGAAGGAAATCCAGCGGCAATCGAAAGTCGGCGAGCAGCTGCCGCGCAAGCTGCAGTTCGGCGCGATGCTGGAAGTCCCGGCGCTGCTCTACCAGCTGGACGAGCTGATGAGCGAGGTTGATTTCGTCTCCGTCGGTTCCAACGACCTCTTCCAGTTCACCATGGCGGTGGACCGCGGCAATTCGCGCGTGTCGGATCGCTTCGACGTGCTGAGCCGCCCGTTCCTGCGAATGCTGCGCGACATCGTGCGCGCCGGCGAGCGCAACACCACGTCCGTCACGCTCTGCGGCGAGATGGCGTCGAAGCCGCTTTCGGCCTTGGCGCTGCTTGCCATCGGTTTCCGCTCGCTGTCGATGTCGCCCACGGCCGTCGGGCCCGTCAAGGCGATGTTGCTGTCGACGGATCTGGCGCGGCTTTCACCGGAGCTGAACGCCCTGCTGGACGACACGAAGGGAACGCGCACGCCGCGCGACCTGCTGAAGGCCTTTGCGGCGGAGAATGAGATCCCGTTGTAGCGGTGGGGATTTGGGGTGGCTAAGGAAGGCCCTCTCTGCCCTGCCGGGCATCTCCCCCACAAAGGGGAGAGAAGACGCGTGGCACCCGCTCGTGTTCCCGCCTGTTCACGGGAAGCGGACCTCAAGTATAAGCGGCTGAAGCTGGGCGAGGGGCAGCCCCCAGTCTTCTCCCCCTTGTGGGGGAGATGCCCGGCAGGGCAGAAAGGGTTTTTTCCTTTCTGACATTCGATCATTTGCCGCGCAGCGGCCTGGAGTAAGCATTGGCCACATTACCTGTCGAAAAAATGCGGGAGCTGGAGCGGCGGTTCGGAGAAATCGAGGCGCGCATGTCGGCCGGGCCGGCGGCCGATGTCTATGTGAAGCTCGCATCGGAATATTCCGAGCTGCAGCCGGTCGTCGCCAAGATCCGCCAGTATGAGAAGGCCGTGGCCGAGCTTGCCGATATCGAGGCGCTGCTCTCCGACAAGGCGACCGACCGCGAGATGCGTGATCTGGCCGAGATGGAGAAGCCGGAGATCGCGGCGCGGCTGGAAACGCTGGCGAGCGAGATGCAGATCCTGCTTCTACCGAAGGATGCCGCCGACGAGAAGAGCGCGATCCTCGAAATCCGCGCGGGAACCGGTGGTTCGGAAGCAGCCCTTTTTGCCGGCGATCTCTTCCGCATGTACGAGCGCTATGCCGCCGACAAGGGCTGGAAGGTCGAGGTGCTCAGCGCCAGTGATGGCGATGCCGGCGGCTTCAAGGAAATCATCGCGACCGTCACCGGGCGCGGCGTGTTCTCCAAGCTGAAGTTCGAGTCGGGCGTCCATCGCGTGCAGCGCGTGCCGGATACGGAGACGCAGGGGCGGATCCACACCTCCGCCGCCACCGTCGCGGTGCTGCCGGAGGCTGAGGATATCGACATCGAGATCCGCGCCGAGGACATCCGCATCGACACGATGCGTTCGTCGGGCGCCGGCGGCCAGCACGTCAACACCACGGACAGCGCGGTGCGCATCACGCATATGCCATCCGGCATCGTGGTCACGAGCTCGGAGAAATCGCAGCATCAGAACAAAGCGAAAGCCATGCAGGTTCTGCGCTCGCGCCTCTACGACATGGAGCGGCAGAAGGCCGATAGCGAGCGATCGGCCTCGCGCAAGAGCCAGGTCGGTTCCGGCGACCGGTCCGAGCGCATCCGCACCTATAATTTTCCGCAAGGGCGGGTGACTGACCACCGTATCAACCTCACGCTCTACAAGATCGACCGGATGATGATGGGCGAGATCGACGAGGTGGTGGATGCGCTGCTGGCCGATTATCAGGCCGACCAGCTCGCCCGTCTCGGCGAGCAGCAGGGCTAGGCGGTGACGGACACGATCGACAGCTTGCTCGCCGAGGTGCGCGCAGCGCTCCGGCAGGCGGATTTCGACGATCCGGCGCAGGAAGCGCGCATTCTCGTCGGCGGTCTGCTCGGCCTGACGCCGGCGGGGCTGATGAGCCGCGGCGCGGACCTCGTGGTGGCGGACAGGGCGGTTGCCATCCGCGGCGGGATCGCGCGACGGCTGGCCCACGAGCCCCTGCACCGCATTCTCGGAGCGCGGGATTTCTACGGGCTGACCCTGTCGCTCTCGCCGGAAACGCTGGAGCCACGGCCGGACACGGAAACGCTTGTCGAAGCCATGCTGCCGCATGTGCGGGCGACGGTCGCGCGGGTCGGTCAGTGTCGCATCCTCGACCTTGGAACAGGCACCGGGGCGATCTGCCTGGCCCTTCTGAACGAGGTTGCCGAGGCCACGGGTGTCGGCGTCGATCTTTCCGAGGATGCCCTCGCGACCGCCGCCGCCAATGCGCAGGCGCACGGCCTGTCCGCGCGTTTCCGGACGGTGCGGAGCGACTGGTTCGAAGCGATCGACGGGCGTTATCATGTCATCGTTTCGAACCCGCCCTACATCCGCTCGGATGTCATCGACGGGCTGGACCCGGAGGTGCGGCTCTTCGATCCCATGCTCGCGCTCGATGGCGGGACGGACGGGCTGGATGCTTACCGGATGATCGCCGCGCACGCGGCCGCCTTCCTTGCAGATGAGGGCATGGTCGGGCTGGAAATCGGCTTCGACCAGAAGGACAGCGTGACGCAGATCTTCGACGCAGAAGGTTTCGAGAGAACGGCGTTCCTGCGCGATCTTGGGGGAAACGACCGGGTGCTCGTCTTTCGCCGTGCCGATGCTGGCAAGCCATACGCTGTAGGCCTTCCAGCCTGTTGAAAACAGGCGGTTTACTGCCTTGGCAAAGCGATGTTCTTTTCGCAGATGCAAAGAAAAGGCTTGGAATTGGCGGGGAAGCCGGATAGGTTGCCGCCACGCACTGAGCAGACGGCCAAAGATGTCAGGATTCGTTCCGGTCGGACCTCTCCGCAGGGAATGCTCTTCTGACACAAGAGCTTGGGTCGACAGTGCCTGGTGCGGGTACCTGTTAATTTGACGCCAACCAGCGAGATGCCTTTTCAGGCTGCTGGGTCGCGGCGTGCCTTCTCGTTCCGACTCCCCTTATGTCGGGAGCTGCGAGAGGGTGTTTACCACGATGGCCGGAGCCATGAGGCCGGACGCCATATGAACCATCATGATCAAGAGATTTCGGGTGACGATAGGATGAGGCCAGGACAGCAGAACAAGCGCGGCCGTGGGCGTAACAACAATAATAACAACAACAATAACAATGGCGGCGGCGGTAACAACAATCATAACCGGAAGGGGCAGAACCCGCTCACCCGGACCTATGACAGCTCCGGCCCCGACGTGAAGATCCGCGGCACCGCGCAGCATATCGCCGAGAAGTACACGACGCTCGCGCGGGATGCGCAGAGCTCCGGCGACCGGGTCATCGCCGAAAACTATCTTCAGCATGCCGAGCATTACAACCGCATCATCGCAGCCGCACAGGCGCAGATGCAGGAGCGCTTCCAGCGTGACGATCGCCCCTCCTACGAGGGCAACGACATGGACGGCAACGACCGTGACGGCATGATGGACGACGATCAGGACCAGGGCTACGACGACCAGCCCCCCATGATGCAGCAGCCGACGCCGCGCCGCGAACAGCCCCGCCAGCCACAGCCACAGCCCCAGCAGCGGACGGAACGCAGCGAACGGCCGGACCGTCAGGACCGTGCCGAGCGCAACGAGCGTCCGGTTCAGGCCGATCGCCCCGAGCGGACGGAACGCGTGGACCGCAGCGAGCAGGCGGACCGGCCCGAGCGGACGGAGCCGCGGGCTGAGCGGCCCGAGCGCGCCGAACGTCCGGAGCGTGCCGAACGTGCACCCCGCGCCGAGCGTCAGCCCCGCGCCGAGCGGCCTGTCGCCGTCGAACATCCCGTTGCCGCAAAGCCGGAAACCGTCATCGACGGTACGGGCCCGCAACCGGACATCGAAGGCACGCCCGCCGAGGTCGCCATCGAAGAGGAAGCCGCCGCCGGCCGCGCCCCGCGCCGCCGGGCTGCACCGCGTCCCCGTCGCCCGCGCCGCACCGAAGGTGCCGCAGACGAGGGCGTCGCCGGCGAACAGCCGGAAGCGCCAGCTTTGGCCGACTCCGAATAATCGGTCGCAAGACCAACATAACTGGAAAGGGCGGCGGCAACGTCGCCCTTTTTCGTGGGCGGTTCTAGTTCCGCAGATAGCTCTTTTCGCCACTGTCGGACAGGCAGAACCGGCCACCGCGGGGGCCGGTGCAGACTGTGCCGCTGCGGCAGTCGCAGGTCGTCGTGCTTGTTGCCGGTGCCGATGGGGGTGATGTCCCGAGGAGCCCGAGCGGTCGATGCAGTGCTGAGCAAGATTTTTTGCTGGCGCTGATCGAGCCGTCGCGGCAGACGAAGCGCTCTCCCTGACAGTAATCGACGCCGCCTTTCCTGCCGCTGCACGGCGTGTTTCCGGCTGCGAATGCCTGGTTGGCGACGTGGCTGAAGAGCACAAGGGCCGAGGCAATGGCCGGGAGCAAAGTTCGACACGAGGCTGGCAGGGACGCGGATGGCATGGATTGCGGTTCCGGAACGATTAGATTGCTTTGGACCAAGGTCCTTCAACCTTCGGTACTCCGGAACGTTTGTCAATTCTTACAAATAAGATGCAGCCCGTCTCGACGTCGGCAGAGCGTCGTGGTTGGGGATATGGTGACGACAGGGCGCCGAGTACGCCGTTTTTTTGGGAGGGGAGGGGGCCGCGCATGCTTGGGAACAATGTCAGTCCGGACGATCCGGCAGCGGGTGGCAATGGGATGACGGTTTTCGGGGTGGATTTCACCTCCGCTCCCTCACGGCAAAAGCCGATCACCTGCGTCGAATGCCGGCTGGATGGGGCTACGTTGCGGTTCGTGGAGATGCATCGCTGGACGAGTTTCGATGGCTTCACCGGATTTCTGGCCTCGTCTGGCCCGTGGATTGCCGGGCTCGACTTTCCCTTCGGGCAGTCGCGCAGATTCATCGAGACGGTCGGCTGGCCTCTGTCGTGGGAAGGTTATGTCGGCCACGTCGCCGAACTGACGCGTGCGCAGTTCTACGAGACGCTGACACAGTACCGCCTGCCGCGCGCGCCGGGCGACAAGGAGCACCAGCGGTGCATCGACAAGAGCACAGGCGGCATCAGCCCGCAGAAGCTGCATGGGGTGCCGGTCGGTCTGATGTTTTACGAGGGCGCGCGCCGGCTGCTCGAATCGGACGTGCATCTGCCGCTTCTGCGGGCGGGCGACCCGAGCCGCGTGGTGGTGGACGCCTATCCCGGCGTGATGGCGCGGCGGCTGATCGGGCGGCGATCCTACAAGAACGACACACGCAGCCTGCAGACGGCCGCGCATCTGTCGGCGCGCCTCGACCTGTTCGACCGCCTCTGCGATCCCGAGTCCGATCATTCCCTGTCCGGCCTGCGGATCGAGGCCCCGCGATCGCTGGCCGAGGATCCGAGCGGCGACGCGCTGGATGCGCTCCTGTGTGCGGTTCAGGCAGGCTGGGCCTACGGGCAGAGAGAGGCCGGTTTCGGCATTCCGCCGCACGCCGATCCGCTCGAAGGCTGGATCGTCGATCCCGCGCTTTTGCACCTGTTCGATCAGGGGGGAACAATCTCGCAGCAAAGCGAAATGACGTGATTTCTGCTCTTTAATTCGGCAAAAACGCCTCCCATATCTCCTATCGAAGCGGGAAGATGCTGCAATGCGCAGCGTCCCCTCCGCGATACCGGGCTTGCCGATTTCGGGAGCCCGATCCCAACCACTGGGGCGTGCCGCATGGGCGTTCCGGTTCCAAGGAGGTAGACGATGGATATCGAGAAATATTCCGAACGCGTGCGCGGTTTCCTGCAATCGGCGCAGACCTATGCGCTGTCGGCGGGGCATCCCCAGTTCACGCCCGAGCATGTGCTGAAAGTGCTGCTCGACGACGATCAGGGCATGGCAGCCTCGCTGATCGAGCGCGCCGGCGGCCGGGCGAAGGACGCCAAGCTCGCCAATGATGCGGCCCTTGCCAAGCTGCCGAAGGTGTCCGGCGGAAACGGCGGCATCGCGCTGTCCCAGCCGCTGGCCAAGGTGTTCACGACCGCCGAAGAGGCGGCCAAAAAGGCGGGCGACAGTTTCGTCACCGTCGAGCGCCTGTTGCTGGCGCTGGCTGTGGAAACATCCGCCTCGACCGCGCAAACCCTTTCGAAGGCTGGCGTCACCGCGGCCCGGCTGAACCAGGCGATCAACGAGATCCGCAAGGGCCGCACCGCCGATGGCGCCAATGCCGAGGCCGGCTTCGACGCGCTGAAGAAGTATGCGCGCGACCTGACCGCCGATGCGCGCGACGGCAAGCTCGATCCGGTGATCGGTCGCGACGACGAGATCCGCCGCACGATCCAGGTGCTTTCGCGCCGCACGAAGAACAATCCGGTGCTGATCGGCGAACCCGGCGTGGGCAAGACGGCCATTGCCGAGGGGCTTGCCTTGCGTATCGTCAATGGCGACGTGCCGGAGAGCCTGAAGGACAAGCGGCTGATGGCGCTCGACATGGGCGCGCTGATCGCCGGTGCCAAATTCCGCGGTGAATTCGAGGAGCGGCTGAAGGCCATTCTTTCGGAAGTTCAGGCGGATGCTGGCGAAATCATCCTGTTCATCGACGAGATGCACACGCTGGTGGGTGCCGGCAAGGCCGATGGCGCGATGGACGCCTCCAACCTTCTGAAGCCGGCTTTGGCGCGCGGCGAGCTGCACTGCGTCGGCGCGACCACGCTGGACGAGTACCGCAAACATGTCGAAAAGGATGCGGCGCTTGCCCGACGGTTTCAGCCGGTCATGGTCAACGAGCCGGATGTCGAGGACACGATCTCGATCCTGCGCGGTCTGAAGGAGAAGTACGAGCAGCACCACAAGGTGCGGATCTCGGACGCGGCGCTGGTCGCGGCTGCAACCCTGTCGAACCGCTACATTACCGACCGTTTCCTGCCCGACAAGGCCATCGACCTGATGGACGAGGCCGCATCGCGGCTGCGGATGCAGGTGGACAGCAAGCCGGAGGAGCTGGACGAACTCGACCGCCGCATCATGCAGCTGAAGATCGAGCGTGAGGCCCTGAAGAAGGAGACCGACCGCGCGTCCAAGGACCGGCTGGAGAAGCTGGAACTGGACCTGACCGGGCTCGAAGAGCAGGCCGATGCGCTGACGGCGCGCTGGCAGTCGGAAAAGTCGAAGCTCGGCCTCGCCGCCGATTTGAAGCGGCAACTGGACGAAGCGCGCAACGAACTGGCCATTGCCCAGCGCAAGGGCGAGTTCCAGCGGGCGGGCGAGCTTGCCTATGGCGAGATTCCGAAGCTCGAAAAGGAGTTGCAGGAGTCCGAGGCGCAGGACGGTTCCGCCGCATCCATGGTTCAGGAGGTGGTGACGCCGGACAATATCGCGCACATCGTTTCCCGCTGGACCGGGATACCGGTCGACAAGATGCTGGAAGGGGAACGCGACAAGCTGCTGCGCATGGAAGACGAGCTGGCCAAGTGGGTCGTGGGGCAGGGGGACGCGGTTCAGGCCGTGTCGCGTGCGGTGCGCCGCTCGCGCGCCGGCTTGCAGGATCCGAACCGGCCGATCGGCTCGTTCATCTTCCTCGGGCCGACCGGCGTCGGCAAGACGGAGCTGACCAAGGCGCTCGCGCGCTTCCTGTTCGATGACGACACGGCGCTCGTGCGCATGGATATGTCGGAATATATGGAGAAGCACTCCGTTGCCCGGCTGATCGGTGCACCTCCGGGCTATGTCGGCTATGAGGAAGGCGGTTCGCTGACGGAAGCCGTGCGGCGCAAGCCCTATCAGGTCGTGCTGTTCGACGAGATCGAGAAAGCGCATCCCGACGTCTTCAACGTGCTGCTGCAGGTGCTGGACGACGGGCGTCTGACCGACGGGCAGGGCCGGACGGTGGATTTCCGCAACACGATGATCATCATGACGTCGAACCTCGGTGCGGAATACCTGACGGGCCTTGCCGAAGGCGAGGATACCGACAGCGTGCGCGAGCAGGTCATGGGCGTGGTGCGCTCGGCCTTCCGGCCGGAGTTCCTCAACCGCGTCGACGAGATCATCCTGTTCCACCGCCTCAAGCGCGGCGAGATGGGCGCGATCGTCGATATCCAGCTCGAACGGCTGAAAACGCTGCTGGCCGATCGGAAGATCACGCTGGAACTGGACGGCGACGCCCGGCACTGGCTGGCGGAGCGCGGCTACGATCCGGTCTATGGCGCACGCCCGCTGAAGCGGACGATCCAGCGCTATGTGCAGGATCCGCTCGCCGAAAAGATCCTGTCCGGGGACATTCCGGACGGCTCCGTGATCACGGTGCTGGAAGGGTCCGACCGGCTGAACTTCAAGCTGCGCGGTACGGGCGAAGACCGTGTTGCGGCCTGATCGACCTTTGCGATCGGAAATATCAGCCTTCCCGGGAAACCGGGGAGGCTTTTTCGTTTCATGGACTTATTCCCAGGTGTCGATCATAGGCTCCTCTCGCCGGCATTGGTATTAATCGCCCGGTAAGCCGGATGGGTGACAAATGCGATCAGGCGAACAGAGGCGTGATATGGCGGAGATGAAGCGAGCGGGTCGGGTGGTCGTGGTCACGGCCGGCGGACGCAATCCGCAGATCCTGATCAATGCGCTTGCCCGTCGCTTTTCCGAGGTTGTTGTTCTCTTGGAGCCGGCGGAATCGAAGGCCGTCTTCGTTAAGCGACGCGCCCGCAAGCTCGGATGGCCGGTGGCGCTCGGGCAGCTCGCGACCATGATCGCCTCCAAATTCGGCAAGCATTTCACCGAAAGTCGTGCGCGGGCGATTCTCGCGGCCTATGGCGTTTCGGATGCGCCGAATGCCGATGCCGGAACGGTGCCGATTCCGTCGATCAATACGCCGGAGGCCCTGCACACCTTGACCGAGCTTTCGCCGGGTGTAGTCTTCCTCGTCTCGTGCCGCATGCTATCGGCCGCGACGCTGTCCGCGATATCCTGCCCCGTGATCAATTTCCACGCGGGCATCAATCCCCGCTATCGCGGCCTGATGGGCGGCTATTGGGCGCGGGTGAACCGGGATGAGGGGAATTTCGGTGCGACGGTGCATCTGGTCGATGCCGGCGTCGATACGGGCGATATTCTCTATCAGACGCGCATGACGCCCGACACAGCCGATACGATGCACACCTATCCCCTGCTGCAGACGGCAGCAGCAACGGACATCGCGGTTCGGGCCGTCGAGGATGCGCTGGCCGGGACGCTTCTGCCGATGGCGGTCGCGGGCCCGTCGCGGCAATGGTATCACCCGCCGGTCTGGACATGGATCTGGAACGGGCTGTCGCGCGGCATCTGGTAAGCCGTATCGGCGCACGTCGCTTTCGCCCTGCCGGCGTGTCGTGCAAGGATGCGCGACGGGTCGAAAAGACGCGCAAGCTTCTGCCGGATGATGGGTGCGGACATGCAGATGACAATGGGCACGGCGGGACCGACACAAGGCGGATAAAGATGACGAAACCTTCGCCTTCCGATCTCGCGCCTGCGCCCAAACCCGACAAGGGCAATGCTCAGGCCGGCCGCAAGGCCGCGACCGGTGCCTATACGCCCGCCAGCGTCTCGCCAAACCGGCGCGGGCAACGCAGTTTTGCGATCCGCCTCTGGTCGGTGCGGCATTCCCGGCTGCTGGAATGGGTCTATCACCGCTTCGCGTCGGTGTTTCTGGCACTGCATCCGCTGTGGCGGGCGATCGGCTACGCCAGAGCCGAGGCACCGGTGACCGCGGTCGAGCGCGGGGTGAAGGGTCTGCTCTTCGACTGTCGCATGTGCGGCCAATGCATTTTATCATCCACCGGCATGTCCTGCCCGATGAACTGCCCGAAGCAATTGCGCAACGGCCCCTGCGGCGGCGTGCGCGCCAACGGACATTGCGAAGTGGAACCCGATATGCCGTGCGTCTGGGTCAAGGCTTGGGAAGGTTCGCGCCAGATGGAAAACGGCGACGCGATCCTGGCCGTGCAGCCGCCGGTAAACCAGTCGTTGCGCGAGACCTCCTCTTGGCTGCGGGTAACGGCGGCTGCGGCGCAGGCGCGGGATAACGAGACCGCAGCTTCGGGACGTCCGACATGATAGGCTTCCCAAGCGATCTCCTGCCCGGACATTCCTCGCGCGGACGGCTGGAGCAGGTGCTTCGCCGCGGCGAGTTCGCGGTGACGGCCGAGTTGAACCCGCCCGACAGTGCCGATCCGGAAGAGGTCTATGCCCGGGCCGCTGTTTTCGAGGGCTGGGTGGATGGCATCAACGCGGTCGATGCGTCAGGCGCCAATTGCCATATGTCGTCTGTCGGGATCTGCGCGCTTCTGACCCGCATGGGTTACGCGCCGATCATGCAGATTTCCTGCCGCGACCGGAACCGGATCGCCATTCAGGGCGATGTGCTCGGGGCGGCTGCCATGGGCGTGGCGAACATTCTGTGCCTCACCGGTGACGGTGTGCAGGCCGGCGACCAGCCGGGGGCAAAGCCCGTCTTCGATCTCGACTGCATGTCGCTCCTGGAAACGGTGCGGATCATGCGGGATCACGCCAAGTTTCTCTCCGGCCGCAAGCTGACCGCACCGCCGCGCGTCTTTCTCGGCGCCGCCATCAATCCCTTCGCGCCGCCCTATGATTTCCGTCCGTACCGGCTTGCCAAGAAGATCGAGGCAGGGGCCCAGTTCGTGCAGAGCCAGTATTGTTTCGACGTGCCCATGTTTCGCGCCTACATGGACAAGGTGCGCGATCTGGGCCTGCACGAGCACTGCCATATTCTCGTCGGCGTCGGCCCGATGGCATCCGCCCGCACGGCCCGCTGGATCCGCTCCAACGTGCCGGGCGTCCATATTCCCGATGCCATCATCGCCCGGCTGGAGGGTGCTACCGACCAGAAGAAGGAAGGCAAGCAGATCTGCATCGACATCATCAATGAGGTGAAAGAGATCAAAGGTGTCTCCGGCATTCACGTGATGGCGTATCGGCAGGAAGAATATGTGGCCGAAATCGTTCATGAATCCGGCGTGCTGAAGGGACGTAGACCGTGGCGGCGCGAGCAGGATCCGGCGGACGTCGGCGTTGCCGAGCGCCTGGATGCGGCGCGCGACGGCGAGATGCAGGATCAGGAGAGCCTTGCGGAGACGGCGGCGAAGCGGCCACACTGAACGCGTCCCGGCGGGATCAGAGGGCTCCCCATCATCGCCACCGCGCTGCTACTGCGTGGCGGCGACTTCGCTGCCATTGTCCTTGGCCAGCAGCTCGTCGATGCGCTGCCGCTCTTCCTCGAACTGGGCGAGCGCCGGCCCGTCCAGCGACTTGCCGCCGGGAAGCCGGATGCGCAGCGGATCGACGCGGTTGCCGTTGACGATCAGTTCGTAGTGCAGGTGCGGGCCCGTCGAGAGACCCGTCGTCCCGATCCAGCCGATGACCTGACCCTGCGCGACGCGTGCGCCGGGCTTGACGTTCTTGGCGATCGCGCTCTGGTGATTGTAAGACGAGACGTAACCGTTCGCATGACGGATAAGGGTCTGGTTGCCATACCCACCGCTGTCCCAGCCCGCCTTCTCCACGACGCCATTGCCCGCCGCAATGATCGGCGTGCCGCGCGGTGCGGCCCAGTCCACGCCTGTATGCATGCGCGAGAAGCCGAGGATCGGGTGGCGGCGCATGCCGAAGCCCGAGCGGAACGTGCCGTTCGGAACCGGGTTGCGCAGCAGGAACTGACGAATGCTCTTGCCCATCTCGTTGTAGTAATCGACGGAATTGTCATCCGGATCCTGAAAACGATAGAACCGGGTCTGCGCGTCGCCGAATTTCGCGTTGACGTAAAGCAGTTCCGACGTATCCGTCGCCCGACCGCTTTCATCCGCAACGGAGAAGAAGGCCTCGAGGCTGTCGGTCGGCTTCAGCTGCGCCTGGAAATCGACATTGCTGGCGAGCAGCTTGATCAGCTGCGCGACCATGCCTTGGTTCATGCCGTAGGAAAGCGCTGCCCGGTAGACCCCGTCATAGACCCGGGGCAGATCGCGCCCGGCCGAGATGGTCGGGGTGCCGTTGTCGTCGAAGGCGGTATAGACGGCGGAAAGCTGCGGCGGTTCCTCGCCACGCACGAAGGTGCCGTGGTCGTCCAGCGCCATGGTCAGCACATGCGCACCACCCTTGGCGTAAACGCTCGCCCGCATCACCCGCGCTTCTTCGTTCTCGCCCCTCTGGATGATGCCGATCCGCACGACATCGCCTTCCCGGAAGATATCCGAATTCAGCGCGGTCTTGAAGACGGCGGCGATATCGGCCGACTGCGCCTTGGAATATCCGGCGCCGCTCAGAACGCTCGCCATATCCGTGTCACGCCGGACCGGAATGACGTCGTCGGCAAATTCCGCGCTGCTGTCGTTGATCGTCTCGAACGGCGTGACCGTCATGTTCTCCTCGACCACCCGGGCGGTGAGGCCCTGGATCAGGTCGAGCTCGGAGGCATCGGAGGCGAAGCGTCGCGGATCGACATAGAAGAGCGATGCGAGCTGCGTGTTGCCTTCCGTCAGGGCCGCGCCGTTGGAGCGGACGTTCTCTTCCACCTCGTCGAGCGACATCGAGGGCCCGAATTTCAGTGTCGATCCCTTAAGGGGGAAGTCGATTGTCTTCAGCGCGACCTCGGACTCGACGTCCGAGCCGTAGATGGTGCCGGTGCGCACCGGGGGAGGGGCCGAGGCGGCATCGTCATTGGAGAAGATCGCGAGGGGATCGAAGGAGGGGTAGGATTCCGAGGCCTGATGATTGGCGGCCAGCGTCATCTTCACATGCGCGAAAGGCTGGCGACGCACCACTTCCTTTTCGCCGTCGTGGATCATCGTGGAGACTTCGAGGATCGTCCGGTCGGAGGGCTTGGCGACGATGACCGGAGAAACGATGCGACCACCGCGCTTGGCGGTCGCTGCCGGCTGGCCGGCGCGCAAGGCGGGGTCCACCGCCGCATAGGCTTCCGCGGGGATCGCGAGCTGCTGTCGGCCATCGAGCGCGGCAAAGAGGGCGACACCCATCAAGAGACTGGATGTGATGCCGGTCAGGAATGTGCCGGAGAGCCAGCGGAGCGAAATCTCCCGGCGATCGGGCGCCCGGCGGCCATCCGCCAGGATGGGCGGCTCGTTGCCCAGCGACCGTATCATGGATTTGTCCGTGATCATGCCAGCTGATCGGGTCCCTGTTGCGCGCGCCGGTTCTTCTTATAGGCTGCGGATATTGTGCGAAGATGTGCATCTTTCGCGCGGTCGAGTCAAATCCGACACGGTGCGCGGTGCTCTCTGAGACACCGCGATTGTGTAAAACTGAGGGCGGCGGATGTCCGGAGGCAGGTTTCCTGCAGGGCGGGGGAAGGGGAGGGGGCTCGAGCCCCTGTGGCACAAGGCTTTGTCAGAAAACTGTCATTTTTTTCAAAAACCCTGTTGACGAACCCGCATGGCCGGATCTATAAAC
>UBPA01000008.1 GCA_900467185.1 Hyphomicrobiales bacterium
GGCTCAGCTGTTCGGAGCTCAAGGACAGTTCCTGGCTGCCCGAGGACACGTTGTCGGAGGCCGACAGCGCATCGCCAACAACGCCGCGAAGGCGCTCGATCATGACGTTCACATTGCCGAGCATTTCGCCGATTTCGTCGCGGCTGGTAATCGTTGCGAACTTCGTCAAATCGCCGTCGGCGACTTCACGAATAGCACTGTTTGCGCGCGTGAGTCCTCTGCCAATGGAAACAGCGATCCACAGAGCCGCCGCAACAGAGAGAACAAGCGCCAAGGCAGCCACAGTCATCAGCAAAGCGAAAGTGCTGTTGTAAGCTTCATCGGCGGCAGCGTCGGAATCGCGGATGCCTGTCTCCGTCAAAGCCGATAGGTCGGATGTCAATCCATCCATCTCGTCGCTTGCGACAGTTCCCTGCGTCTGGTTGATCTCCAAAGCGGCATCGCGCTGTCCTGACAACACCAAATCCCGCAGTTGATCATTGATGACCTTGTAGTCATCCCAGAACCGGGCAATCTCATCCCACTTTGCCTTAAACTCCGGGGGGCTGGTACTGTGGCCGAGCTCAAGAGCGTCTGTGAACGTCTTCCGCTCGTCAGCCATGTGCTGGATTGCGATCTTGGTTCGCTCGGGGTTGGATGCCAGCAACAAATCGCCTTCCGCCAAACCCAATCCGTCGAACGCTGCCGCCACATCGTTAGCGATATCGTCCTGCCGAATAGGACCCTGGATCAAAGCGTCCTGCATGGTTGCGACTTGCTGGAGCCCACGAACGCCAAGGCCAATGCACACGCCCATGAGAATGACGAGAAGGGTGAAGGCAACGACGAGTTTCGATTTAATCGTAAAACGCATAATGGACGTCCTTTTTCAAAGATTTTTAAACTGACAGCTCTGAGGGTTCGCTGCCGAGCAAAAATAGCGTGGTGGTTCAGGAGTGTACGAGGTGCGTCATCTCGTCTGACGCAACGATTGATAGGGCCGGAGCGCCAACGCATGACGATGCTTGGAGGAAACGGGTTGGCCGAGCTAAGCCACGTGGACCGTTCGTAGACCGCATCGTGCGGATGCCGACGAGGCCGTGCGTGCCCTCCGCGCTCACCTGGGCGCCGGTGATGCGGCGGTCGATGGCTGCTCCGCTGCCCCTCATTCCGGAGGCAAGCCGAATGTCGGCCCACGAGAGGACCCTGCCGCGGGGGTTGATGATGACGCTGCGAAAGGCCTTAGCGCCAAGGACGCGCGTTTCCGGCATGAGGTCGATGATCTGCTGATTTGCCAATGCCTCGATCGTGAAGGTTTCGCCATCGAGATTGAGGGTCACGACAGGCATCTCGACCTGCCCGTTCCAAGCGCCTGAGACACCATTTCTGAAGTGCAGCAGGCACGTCCGGCGGCGTGCGACCTGTCGTTTACAGCTGCGGGCCGAAGAAGCCGTTGTTGATAGTACCTGATCCGCCATCGACTGGTCTCTAAAGTCCGTCAGTTCTCTCGAAACGCACGATGCTTGCGCATCAAGCGGCTAGGCAGTGCCGATCGAACACACGCATCGCCCGCAGTGGGGAGGAAACGTGACGTTTGCTTCGTTGAAGAAAAATGATTGGTCGACCGCAGAGATCCGTATCATTCGGATCAGGGTCCGGCGCGCGACCGGGCCAATCTCTATGGCGGAGGTTTGCACAGGGACGGTTAATGTTGAATAAACGAAAATACGCAAGCGTATGATTTCAATCATTTTCGCCGGACGCAGGTTCATCCGGCGACACTCCATTCAGCGTCTTGTCCGACGTTGATGCATCAGGTTGGTTGGAAGCGCACTCCTTTCTGGCGGCATCTTCTCGCCCGACAGTGCGGCAGCACGATGGGGCTGGTCCTCCCCTCGCACGGCCGTCGCCGTGCACCTGTCACCTTGGCTTCCGCATGTCAGCCTTCCCTCATCTCCGGCCAGAGAGCCGCCGTGGCGTCCAACAGGGGGCCGGTGCCGGCGGCGATCCAGGGGATGTCGCTGTCCGCACGGGTGCCGATGCGCACATGAAGGCCGGCTTCACGGGCAAGGACCGCGCCGCCGGCGATGTCCCACATGGTGGTGATCTTCTGCAGGTGCCCGTCGAAGATGCCGCGCGCGGCAAAGACCAGCGAGACCGAGGTGCTGTGCAGCGCCTCGACCACCCAGCCGGCCTGCCGGAGACCGGTGTGCAGCGCGCCGATCTCGGCGATGTCGTCACGCGCGCTGTCGCCGAGCGAGACGACGCGGACATCGCCCAGCGGCGCATTGCGGGCGAGGGCCACGCCGTTGCGCGTGAGGCCGGTGCCATCGGCCGCGCCATAGACCTCGCCGAAGACGGGGAGGGCGACCACGCCGAGATCCGGCCGGCCATCGGTGACGTGGCCGAGCGAGATGCCCCAGAGCGGCGAGCCGCGCAGGAAGTTCGATGTGCCGTCGATCGGATCGATGATCCAGTAGGACGCGCCGCCGACGCCGCCCAGTTCCTCGCCGACGATCGTTTCGCCCGGAAAGGCGGCGTCGAGGCGCTCCCGGATCAGGGTCTCGATGCTGGTATCCGCCTCCGAGACGAAATCCTGAAAGCCCTTTTCCCGCGTGCCGATCGCGTCGCGTGCGGCAAAGAAGGCGAGGGCCTCGTGCATGGCCTCCTCGACGATGCCCGTTGCCTTGCACAGGCGGTCCTGCATCCGCGTCATGCCGCATCTCCGTCGTTGCGCAGGGTCCAGGCGCGGAACGCCTCGATCTCGTCGGTCTGGATGGCGCCGACGCCGGCCTGCCGCAGCCGGGTCCAGACCGCCTGCGGATCGATCAGCGCCCGGCTGTCGTTGTAGTCGAGGCAATGGGAGACATCCAGCGTGTTGATCCAGACGCGGATGTTCTGCCGCGCGAGTTCGTCGCGCGCTGCGGCGACGTCCTCGAGAGCGTCGAACTTCACCTCGATCATCGGTGCACGGAGAGGGGCGATGCGGCGCAGGTCCTCGGCAAAGCGGTCCTTGCGCACGCGGAACATCGGCATATGCGGAATGCGGCCGAACCAGTCGGCCTCTAGAAGCGGAAAGGTCGTGGCGTCGATGTCGATATCGGTCTTGACGAGAACCTGGGACGCGACGCCGAGCCTGAGCACCGTTTCCATGGCGGCCGGCAGGTCGTGCTCGAACTTGGTGTCGATATTGACGGCGATGCGGCCGCGGGCAGCCTCGAGGATCTCTTCCAGCGTCGGCACGGGCTCCTGCGTCGCTTCCGCGTCCGCGCCGCCGGCGCCGGCCTTCAGGCGCGCCTGCCGGACGGTTTCGAAGGGAAGATCGGCGACGACGCCGGTGGCGGTCGTCGTGCGGTCGAGCGTCGTGTCGTGGATGACGACGAGGCGCCCGTCGGCGGTCGACTGCGTGTCGATCTCGACCATGTCGACGCCGGCCGCGATGGCGGCCTCGATGGAGGCGATCGAATTTTCCGCCGTGGCCTTCCAGAAGCCGCGATGGGCGATGGTGAGGATGGCGGGATTGTCGCGCGAGGCCATGGCGCGGACGTCGGGGGAAAACGACGAAAGGGCGGGGCGGCGGTTTTCGGAGAGGGGCATGAGATCTTGCTTTCGGCTGGTTTCAGAATGTGGGGGCATCAGATCTTGCCCATGCCGGCGGCCATCAGGTCGTCGCGCAGCACGCGGCCGGCGATGACGAAGACGACGAGGGCGGGCAGGAGCAGGAGGAAGGAGACGATGGAGGCCAAGGGCAGCTGCATCGAATAGGGATCGAGATACATATAGAGCTTGATCGGCAGCGTCTCGACGACGGGAGCCCCCACGATGAACGACTTGTCGAACTCCTCGAAGCTGCCGACGAAGGACATGAGCCCGCCGGCCAGAAGCCCGGGCACGGCGAGCGGCAGCACGATATGCCTTATGATGTCGGCCGTGCCGGCGCCGAGCGAACGGGCGGCGTGGAGGAGATCGTCGGGAATGGTCTCCAGCGCCGCCGTCATCAGCCGGATCATCAGCGGCAGGGTGCCGACGATCTGGACGAGGATGACGCCGGCGACCGAATAGGCCAGCCCGAGCGCCAGGAACACCTGGCCGATGCCGACGGCGACGACGATGCCGGGAATGATGATCGGCGCGAGGATGAAGATCTCCACCGCCCGCTTCAGCCGGAAGGGAAACCGCGCCATGGCCCAGGCCGTCGGCAGCGCGATGAGCGCCGTGGCGACGGTGACGACGATCGCGATGACGATGCTGTTGATGGCGGCGCGCAAGAGGCCGCTATCGCCGAGCACGCCGGCCCAGCGCTCGGTCGTGTAGCTCTGCGGCAGCACATGCGGCGGCGGCCAGCCATCGGCGATGCTCCAGAGGGACATGAGCCCGAGCGGCAGGGCGATCGCCAGGAACAGGAAGACATAGAGGCCGACCGCGACGGGAAGGCGATCCTCCCGCGTGAACGTGCGGCGGCGGGTGGCCTGGGAGGGGGTGGTTTCGGCAAGGGCGGTCATGTGGCATCTCCGCGTCCGTGCGCATCGCCGATGCGCGATGTGAGGGCGTAATAGGCGACGAGGACGGCCACGGCGAAGGCGCTCAGCACCATGCCCATGGCGAAGACCTGGGGAAACCGGCCCTGGTTGAATTCGTTGACCATCAGCACCGAGAGCGGTCGAGCGGTCGGCGGTCCGACGATATCGGGAATGGCATAGGAGCCCATGGAGCCGATGAAGGTGAGGAGCACGGCGGCCGTGATGCCGGGCATGGCGAGCGGCACTTCCACGAGGAAGAAGGTGGCAAGGCGCGACGCCCCGAGCGTGCGGCCGGCAAAGCGGATATCCTCGGGGATGGCGGCGAAGGCGCTGGTGATGATCAGCGTCATGAAGGGGATCTGCTTCCAGACGCTGGCGAGAATGACGCCGACGCCCCAGTCGTCGCGCACGAGCTTCGGCAGGGCGAAGCCGAGCGGCGCCACCGCCCGGTCGATGAAGCCGCCACGCTCGAAGAGGACGATGATCATCAGGCCGACGATGATGCCGGGCACCGCGAGCGGCAATTTATAGAGGCCGCTGAAGAGCTTGCGCCCGACGAAGTGCCGGCGGATGGCGAGCGACAGCGGCACGGACACCAGCAGCGACACGACCACCGGCGCGACGCCGTAATAGATGGAGGTGCCGAGCCCGCGCAGCATGGAGGGGCGCGTGACGATGTGGGCGTACCAGGCGAGCGTGAAGCTGCCATCCTCCGCACGCAGGCTGCCGATGAGGGCGGAGGCGAGCGGGCCGCCGAAGAACAGGAGGAGATAGCCGACGCCCGGCGCGAGAAGCAGCGGCAGGAGCAGGCGACGGTCGCGCAGACGTGCGGGCATCACGCGACCTCCGGGGTGCGCAGGCGATCCTTGCGCCCCTGATCCTCGATCTCCCGGTCCTCGCGCCCCCGATCCTCCAGAACGGGAAGGCGTTCGGGGAAGGTCAGCGCCACGGTGCGGCCGGGCTCGATCAGCGCATCGCCGCCGGCCTGACTGACCTTCAGGACCGTATCGCCGACGGCGACCGTGTAGAGCGCGCTTGCGCCCATGAAGGAGACGCCGGCCACCGTCGCCGGCGCGCCCGAGGCCTGATCGCAGGCGCGGATGCCGATGCTCTCCGGCCGCACGGACACCTGGGCCGGCCCTGAGGTTTCCGTGGCGAGATCGACCGGCTGGCCCCAGGGTAGCTGCCCCGTCCGGCCCGAGGCGGTGATGGCGAGCAGATTGGTCTGGCCGAGGAAGCCGGCGGTGAAGGCCTGTTTCGGCGCGCGGTAGAGCTCCAGCGGCGTGCCGATCTCGACCACGCGGCCGGCATTCATCACCACGATCCGGTCCGACATGGCCATCGCCTCGGCCTGGTCGTGGGTGACATAGAGGCTGGTCGCGCCGATGCGCCGGTGCAGCGCGACGAGTTCGTGGCGCAGCGTGTCGCGCAGCTTCGCATCGAGGTTGGAGAGCGGCTCGTCGAAGAGCAGCAGGTTCGGCTGCATGACAATGGCGCGGGCAAGCGCCACGCGCTGCTGTTGCCCGCCGGACAGCTGGCGCGGCATGCGGCCCGTCAGGCCGGCAAGGGTGCAGATGTCGAGCGCATGGGCGATCCGCCGCTGCTGCTCGGCCTTCACCACCTTCTTCATGCGCAGGCCGAAGCGCAGGTTCTGCTCCACCGTCATGTGCGGAAACAGGGCGTAGGACTGGAACACCATGGCGATGTCGCGCCGTTCGGGCGGCAGCATGTCGATGCGCTGGCCGGCCAGGCGGATCTCGCCGCCGCTCTGCTGGCTGATGCCCATGACGATCCGCAGGAGCGAGGATTTGCCGCAGCCGGACGGGCCGAGGATGGTCACGAACTCGCCCTTTGCGACGGAGAGCGAGACCGGATGCAGCGCGCGGCTGGCGCCGTAATCCTTGGTAATATCGGTGATCTCAAGCATGGTCATGGCTGTTTCCCGATGGATCGGAGGAGACGTTTCAGGCTCTGGACCGGCCCCCGGCGGTCGCGGGGGGCCACCGCGCAAGGGGCCGAAAAAGCCGGCTACTGGTTGAGAACCTTCTCGTCCAGCGCTTCGGAGAGTGCCGTCGCCATGTCCCAGAAGGCGGTGACGCTGAGGCGCGGATAGACGCTCGAGGGCAGCATGTGAGCCTGCGTTGCCGCCGGCACCTGATCGCTGGTCACGTCGGTGCGGGGCGAGCGGGAGGCCTTGGTCTCGAGCTTCCAGAGCTGGAACTCCTTGCTCATGGCCATATCGATCAGAAGGAGGGCCGAGGCCACATGGCTGGCATTGGCCGGCACGAACATGGCGTCGCCCGAGCCGACCTGGCCCTTTTCGAGCAGCGTCAGGCGCATCGTTTCCGGCACCTGCTTAGTGGCGAGGAAGGTCATCACCTGGTCTTCCCAGACGGTGCCGATCGCAAGCTGGCGATTGTTGATCAGGTTGAGCGTATCGGCATTGCCGTTGGTCAGCTCGGCGACCGCCAGCAGGCGACGATAATAATCCCAGACCGGATCGAGGCATTCCGAGCCCATGGCCCATTTCTCGGCCTCATCCCGCGTCTGGTTCGTGTCCGTCAGCTGCGCCTTGCAGTCGCCCGTCAGAAGGTCGAGCGCCAGCGAATAGAGGAACCCGCTGCCCGAGCCGCCCTTGGCGGGCGAGGTGACGCCGAGGCGCTTGGGGTTCTTCTCCGCCCAGGCAAGCAGGTCGGCAAAGCTCTTCGGCACCTCCGCCGGCGTCACGACCGCGCTGTCGTAACCGATGGCCGTCTGGTTGAGGTGGACGAGCGGGAAGCTGCCGCCATGGGGCTTGCCGAAAATGGTCTCGCTCAACGCCGGATCGTAGTGTTCCATATTGGGCAGGATCCTGGTCAGCGCGATCTTGCCGACGACGCCCTTGGAGGAGAGCAGCGGATAGCCGCCGCCGCCGGCGAAATAGACGTCGACGGGCGAATCCTGGCCCGCGGCCTGCACGGCGATGAGCTGCTGGTTCGCCTGGTCGCCCTTGACGTCGGAATAGCTGACCTTGATGCCGTATTTCGCCTCGAAGCGGCGGATCAGCTCCTTCCAGGTGTCGCCGAAGCTGCCGGCGAAATTGTACATCGTCACCGTGCCCTCGGCTTTGGCGGCGGGCACGACGATCTCGTAGAAATTATCGCGGGTGACCGACGAAAGGTCGAAGGTCAGGTTCTTCATATTGGTCTCGGCCGCGCGGCACGGCGCGGTGGTGGCCGTCAAGGCGAGAACGGCGGCGGCAAGAATGGTCCTGAACATGGGGGCTCCTCGGGATCCGGTGGATGCGTGGCTGAGAGACATGCGCGTTTTGCTGACACCTTAATACTACACCTTAAGTGTAATATTTATGACGGTTCTGTAAAATGTGGGAGCATCGGCGCGATATCGTTGCCGCGCGGGGTCCGGCGGGATATCCAGAGCCATGGCATCGGAGCGGACACGGACGGGGGAGCGCGGAACGGCGGCGGAGCGGGACGCCTTCGCGCGGCTGCCGCTTGCCAGCGACAACGAGCGCATGATCCTCGACATCATCCGCCGGCATGGCGCGATGGCGCGCGCGACGATCACCAGCCACACCAACCTCACGCAGCAATCGGTCCACCGGCTGGTCGAGGGGCTGGTGGCGCGGGGGCTGCTGCGCACCGGAGCGCCCATCGGCGGCATGCGCGGTCAGCCGAGCCCGACCATCGAGCTCGCGCGCGACGGCGCCTGCGCGATCGGCATCTCCGTCAACACGGACTCGGTCATCCTCTGCATCGGCGACCTGGCCTGCGACCTCATCGTGGAGCAACGGCTGGCGCTTCAGCCGCGCGACCGGCAGGAGACGCTGCGCGCCATCGCGGTCACGCTCGATGCGCTGCTCCGGGATCATCATATCCGCAGGGACACGATCGCCGGCCTCGGCTTTTCCATGTCGGGGTTCTTCGTGTCGGAGGATCGCGCCTTCAACGCGCCGGAGCCGCTGGCCGACTGGTCGCTCCGCGATCTCCGCCCGGAGCTGGAGCGCGTCTTCGGCCTGCCTGTCTGGCTGGAGAACAATGCGACGACGGGGGCGATCGGCGAGAGCATGCGCGGCGTCGGCCTCTGGTGCCGGACCTTTGCCTTCCTCTCCTTCAATTACGGCTTCGGCGGCGGCCTGATCCTCGACGGCCGGCCGTTCCACGGCTTTCACGGCAATGCCGGCGAGTTCAGCGGCATCTTCATGCTGGGCGAATCCGAGCGGCGGCCGGCGCTGCAATATCTTCTGGCGCGGCTGCAGGAGAACGGCATCCCCATCGACAGCGTCGATGCGCTCCGCCGCGATTTCGACCCCGCCTGGCCGGGCGTCGAGGACTGGCTGGCCGAGACCATGCCGCAGGTGGACAGGCTGGTGGCCACCCTCATCGCCGTTCTCGACCCGCAGGCCATCGTCTTCGGCGGGCAGCTGCCGCCGGACCTCGGGCGCATGATGATCGCCCGCGCCCATCTTCCCTCGCAGCGGGTCCACCGCTACGACGTCGGGCCGCGCGAGGCGCAGCTGGTGCTCAGCGAGACGCTCGGCGACGCCGCCGCCATCGGGGCGGCGCTCCTGCCGTTGAAGATGCGCTATTTTAGTTGATGTCTCCTGTTCCCGCAGAGCCTGCCGAGATCCAAGCTAGAAAGTCATCATCAGGAGCCGTGGTGAACTTGCTAAGGGTGAGCGTATTGCCGCTCCTCGCTCGGCCTCGATCTCGGCGCACGGAAATATTCCCGGTCGGGAAAATTTTCGCCAATATGAGATACGACTTTCTTAAAATTCCCGCTCGGGAAATTTAACTCGACAAGACCGTGGATAAGCTGCTATGTTCCCGATCGGGAAATAAATATGGCTCAACAGGTTAAAAATCCAGCCGATATCGGCGCCCTGGTCCGCAGCACACGCAAGGAGCAAAGCTTGCGGCAAGACGAGCTTGCCGGCGTTTCAGGCGTCGGCCTCCGGTTCATTGTCGATCTCGAAGCAGGCAAGCCGACAGCACAGATCGGAAAAGTCTTGCAGGTTCTTCAAACACTCGGTTGTTCGATTGATATTTTGGCCCCTGGGGAACGTCGAAAGTGACGGTAAGGGTTCTCAATGTGTGGTGGGATGTTCGCTTCGTTGGGCAATTCACCCAAGATAGACATGGCGACATTGGCTTTGCTTACACCGAAGCTTGGCTCGAGGATGAAAAGGCGCTTCCGCTTTCCGCCTCCCTTCCAAAGCGACGGGAGCGCTTCTCTCGTCGTGAATGCCGACCATTCTTCGGTGGTCTATTGCCCGAGGAAAGCCAGCGTCTGGTCGCGGCGCAGGCATTGGGAGTCTCACCTGCGAACGACTTCGCACTTCTCGATCGCTTGGGCGGGGACGTGGCTGGCGCGCTCCAGCTTTTGCCGGAAGATGAGGAGCCGACAGAAGAAGGGTCGATCACGGGCCAGCAACCGGCATCGCTGGACGATGCCGGGATTGTTCGGATACTGGACGCACTTCCGACACGGCCGTTATTGGCCGGCCAAGGAGGCCTGAGGCTTTCGCTCGCTGGCGCGCAATCCAAGGTACCGCTTATTTTGATAGACGGCCAACTCGCGCTTCCAGTGCCGGGACAGGCAACAACGCATATTCTGAAGCCGCCAATCGCGCGCTTTCCAGGAACAACCGAAAATGAAGCCTTCGTGATGAGGCTCGCAGCAGCGATCGGCCTGGATGTTGCGCCTGTCGAACCCAGATTGGCGAATGGGCGTCCATTCCTTTTGGTCGAGCGTTATGATCGTTATCGCGATACCGAAGGTCTGGTTCGCCGCATTCACCAGGAGGACTTCTGCCAAGCACTTGGTGTACCACCCGAAACGAAGTATGCCAGCGAGGGCGGGCCGACCTTCAGGGATTGCTTCGAGCTATTGCGTCGGGTCTCTGAGCGGCCGAGCACGGACATCGCCAAGCTCTTAGATGCTGTGATTTTCAACCTCATTGTCGGAAACGCAGACGCCCACGGAAAAAACTTCTCCATTCTATATGACGACCAGGGGCCGAGAATGGCTCCGTTGTACGACCTGCTTTCCACGGTGACCTATCCAGATCTTTCACCGAAAATGGCTATGCGGATCGGGCAGCGAGCAACGCTTGCCGATATGGACGCTGATGGTTGGCAAGCCTTCTCGAAGGAGACAGGTGTCGGCTTATTCCTAGTACGCCGTCGCGTGAGAGAACTAACCGATGCCACAGGGGACGCGATTCCCCGATTATCAGAAAACATGTCCCCACTTGCCGCGGATTCTCTGACGTTAAATCACGTAGCGGCTCTGATCGCAGACCGGGCCAAACGCGTGGCCTTGAGCATAGAAGTCAGCAGCGCCAAGCACTTCCGCTGATATAATCCAAATACTGAATTGTAGCCCCGCTTGCAGCGCGCGCGACCGGCTCGCGGTGAAACCTGTTGAAACCAGACATCGCTGCAGAGCAGCGAGGCAAAGAGGAGCGTTCATCTTTCTCTCGAAACGACTGTTTTTACATCAAGCGAGGAAAGCAGATCATGATGGCTACGATCGACGTGGATTTTGCAGTCTACAAGGCACTCACCATCCGGCGTGAAACAGAGGAATTTGGGCATCAGACGCTTAGACCTCGTCAAACTCGGCTGGCGAAACCTGGTCGGAGACCGCATCGAACTCATGTCGCAGAAGGGATCGGAAAATATGCGCCGTCGATCAGCCTGCCGCTTACAGGCGAGCTCCGCGAGGCCCTGGATCAAGTCACGCATGATCAGCCGACACTCCTTATCAACGAATAGGGCAAGGCGTTCGCCGGCAATGGTTTGTGAAACAAATACGCGAGTGACGCAACCACACGGATTTGCCGAAATGCTCGGCGCACGGCCTCAGAAAGACGTCTGCGACGATCTTCGCCGAAGCAGATGCTACCGAATATCAGTTGATGGCGATCTTTGGCTGGTCTGATTCCAAGATGGCGCAGAACTCCACGAAAGCCGCCCAATCCAAGCGCATCATCGATGCGGGTTTCGAGCGCCGCAAAACCTACGTGGCCCGCAGTAACGTCCCACGTCTATCGAGCTGGAATTCCGGTGGGACCCATCAAGGGAAGACCAATCGGAAATCAACATCCTTGGGCTCAAATGGTGGGCTCCGCAGGGAATATCACGCCCTCGCGCAATAGGCGCGCCATCCGCCATGGGCGCTGATATCCGTGGCGCCGGCCGAAATCGCGACCGGCTCGCAGAGAAAGCCCTTGGCCGCGGTGCCGTCGGCGAGCGTGATCGTGCCGATGCCGAGCGGCGCGGGAATGGCGGCGACGAAGCTGCCGAAGGCCGACGGTGTCAGTCGCCAGATCTCGACCTCGATCGGCATGCCCTCGCCCTCGGCAACGCGGATCATGCCCGGCTTCGGCGGCACCGTGCCGGCAAGGGCATAGAGCCGGTAATCGGCGGTGGTGCGGGCGGCGCGGGAGAATTGCCCGTCGAGCGCGACGAGCTGGTGGTTGAGCGGCATGCCGGAGAGATGGGCTCCGACCACGACGAGGTCGACGCGATCGTCCGCGGACGTGTCCGGTTCAGGCGCCACAGGTGCGGGCTGCGGCCAGCCCGTCGCGCCGAGGGGGAGGCCGCTTGCGGCGTGAAGCGTCTGCCCGAGCGTTGCGACGAGGCCGTCCTTGCCGGCGGGGGCCAGCAGGGTGACGCTGGCGGGCAGGCCGTCCTGCCGCGTGGCGGTCGGCACCGAGATGCCGCAGAGGTCGAGCAGGTTGACGAAGTTGGTATAGGTGCCGAGCCGCGAATTCTCGCGGATCGGCTCGGCTTCGAGCTCGGCCAGCGTGTAATGGCGCGGGGCGGTCGGCACGCAGAAGAGATCGACCGAGGCGATGACCGGCGCGAGCCGCTTCTTCAGCGCCTGCAGCGCATAGAGGCCATTGAAGGCGTCGGCTGCCGACAGCGCCTTCGCACCGCCATAGATCTTGCGCGTGATCGGATGGAACGCGCTTTCCCGCGTGTCGAAGAAGGTCTTCACCGCGGCGTAGCGCTCCGCCACCCAGGCGCCTTCGTACAGCAGGTTGGCCACGTCGTAGAAGGGTGCAAACGGGATCTCCACCAGCCGGTGGCCGAGCCGTTTAAGCGTTTCGAGCGCCTGTCCGTAGGCCATCTCCATCGCCGTATCGCCGAAGAAGGTGCGGTCGGCCGGGGCGGGCACGCCGATGGTGAGAACGGGCGGGGCGATGCGTGTGCCGGCCGGCAGCGCGCGGGAATAGGCGTCCGCCGGATCGGGCCGGGCCGCGACGGAGAACACGGTCCAGGCATCCTTGACCGTCAGCGCGAAGATGGAGACGCAATCGAGCGTGCGGCAGGCGGGAATGACGCCCGTGGTGGAGAGGGCGCCGAGGCTCGGCTTCAGCCCGACGATATTGTTGAGCCCGGCGGGAATACGGCCGGAGCCGGCCGTGTCCGTGCCGAGCGCGAAGGAGACGATGCCCTGCGCCGTGGCGACCGCCGAGCCGGAGGAGGAGCCGCCCGGCACGAGCGAGGGGTCGATGGCGTTCTTCGGGATCGGATAGGGCGAGCGAACGCCGACGAGACCGGTCGCGAACTGGTCGAGATTGGTCTTGCCGATCACCAGCGCGCCGGCCTCCCGCAGGAGGCGGACCACCTCCGCGTCGTGCTCGGGCAGATAGGCGTAATCCGGGCAGGCGGCCGTGGTGGGCATGCCGGCGACGTCGATATTGTCCTTCACCGCGAAGGGAATGCCGAAGAGCGGCCTTGTGGAATCATAGGCGCCGAGCCGGCTTGCCTCTGCCAGCACTGCCTGCCGGTCGGCGATATGCAGGAAGATGCCGGGGTCGTCCACCTGCGCGATGCGGGCGAAGACCCGCTCGACGATATCGGCGACACTGCCGCCATTGCGGTAGAAATCCGACAGCGAGGCGATGTCGAACGCCGGGAGATCGGGTGCGGACATACCGGTCATGTCCTGTCCTTCTCGATGATCGTCACGGGCCGGTCCCACTGGATCAGCACCACGCATCCGGGTTTGCTCCAGACCGAATGTTCGGTTCCCACCGCATTCACCACATAGCTCCCTTGCGCATAATCGCCCGTCTCGTCCGACTGCACGCCGTCGAGAACGAAGATGGTTTCGAGCCCCTCATGCCGGTGGCGCGGCACGGAGGCGCCGGCTGCGTATTTCAGCAGCGCCACGCCCGGCTGATCGTCGTCGAAGCGCTTGATCCAGTGGATCGTCACGCCCGTGCGGAAGGCCTCGAACGGCAGGTCCTTCCAGCCGCCCGATGTGGAGAAGTCTCGGGTCGTTTCAGGCATCAGACAGTCCTTTCAGAATATCGTCGATATGGGCCGTCCAGCCGACGATCGCGCCCTGAGCGCGGATCATGGCGATGGCGGCAGCCTTGAAGTCGGGGAAATAGCTTTCGGTCGCCTCCTCGCAGAGCAGGCATTCATAGCCGCGATCATTGGCCTCGCGCATGGTCGTCTGCACGCAGACCTCCGTGGTGACGCCGGCGAAGACGAGCTGGGTGATGCCTTTCTCCTTCAGAATCGCGCCGAGCGGGGTGGCGTAGAAGGCGCCCTTGCCGGGTTTCTCGATCACGATCTCGCCGTCGATCGGCGCGACCTCCGCCAGAATGTCCGTGCCCGGTTCGCCCGCGATCAGCACGCGCCCCATCGGGCCTTCGTCGCCGATGCGCAGCGCCGGGTTGCCGCGGTCGCGTTTGGCGGGCGGCAGGTCTGAGAGGTCGGGCCTGTGGCATTCCATCGTGTGGATGACGGGCAGGCCTGCGGTCCGAAATCCCGCGATCAGCCGCTGCACGTCGGGCACGATCCGGCCGATGCGAGAGACGTCGTTGCCGAGGCTCGCACCGAAGCCGCCGGGTTCTGCGAAATCGCGCTGCATGTCGATGACGATGAGCGCCATCTCGCCCGTGCGCGCCGGGAAGGCGAAAGGGTCTGCCGTGATCTCCGCCATCAGTGATGCCCCGCCATATGTGCCCCGATCACGCCGATATCGGCGCCGCGCGCCGCCGTCTCGTAGACCAGCCGTCCTTCGGAGATGACGACGATGCGGTCCGACAGTTCGAGAAGCTCGTCCAGATCTTCCGACAGCAGCAGCACGGCCGTGCCGGCATTGCGCGCGTTCATGATGCGGGCGCGGATTTCGGCGACCGCCGAGAAGTCGAGCCCGAAACAGGGGTTCGACACGATCAGCAGATCGACGTCGCCGGTCAGCTCCCGGGCGAGCACGGCGCGCTGCACATTGCCGCCGGAAAGTGCAGCGATCGGCGAGGACGCGGATGCCGTCTTCACCTTGAAGTCGGAAATGAGCGCGCGTGCGCGCGTCTTCATGCCCGCTCTGGAAAGCCAGATCGCTTGCCCGCCGTCCGGCTTCAGGTCGAAGGTCCGGAAGGCGAGGTTCTCGCTCACCGTCATGCGCGGCGCGCAGGCGTTCTGCAGCGGCTCTTCCGGGATGAAGCGGACGTTGTTCGTCCGCGTTTCGGCACGCGTCGCGCCATAGGCCGCGCCATTGACCTCGATGCTGCCGGAGAGGGGCGGGCGCTGGCCGGCCAGGATCTCCGTCACCTCCTTCTGCCCGTTGCCCGAAATGCCGGCGATGCCGACGATTTCGCCGGCGTGCACGCGCAGGTCGTCGATCTCGATGGTCTTCAGCCCGGAGCGGTCCGGCGCCTTGACCCCGGAGAGACGGAGCACCGTCTCCGCCGTGTCCTTCACCGGCGCGCGGCTGTCGAGTTCGGCAAGCTTGACGTCGCCGATCATCAGGCCCGCCATGTCGGCGGTCGAGAGTTCGCCGATGCTGCCGGCGCCCACCAGCTTGCCCCGCCGCAGGATCGAGACGGCATCCGCGAACTTGGTGATCTCGTGGAACTTGTGGGAGATCATCAGCACGGTCAGCCCGCCGCTGTCCGTCAGGCCGCGCACGAGACCCAGAATTTCGTCGGCCTCCGCCGGCGTCAGCACCGAGGTGGGCTCGTCGAGGATCAGGAAGGAACGGCCGAGATAGAGCTGCTTGACGATTTCGAGCTTCTGCTTCTCGCCGGCGGCGAGCTCCCGCACCGGCTGGTCGAGCGGGATGCGGAACGGCATGCGGTCCATGAAGCGCGCGAGGTCCTTGCGCTCCCGTCCCCAGTCGATCACGGCCGGCACGTCCGCGCGGCTGATCACGAGATTTTCGGCGCCCGTCAGCGAGGGCACAAGGGTGAAATGCTGGTAGACCATGCCGAGCCCGAAGGTGGCGGCATCCCGCGGCGAGGCGACGGACACCTCGCGGCCATCGACCACCAGAGACCCCGCGGTCGCGTGGTAGAAGCCCATGATACATTTGACGAGCGTCGATTTGCCGGCGCCGTTCTCGCCGAGCAGCGCGTGGAAGGAGCCGGCGGGCACGCGGATCGACACATCGTCCAACGCCGTGAAGCCACCGAAGCGCATGGTCATGCCGATGGTCTCTATGCCGGCCGCCGTTCCGGGCTCCGGCAGCGGGGTATCGCGAACGACAGGCATGTCAGCTCTCCTTGTCCACGGTTGCGATGCGGTCCACGATGATGGCGACCGGTCCGCCGCCCGGCGGCCCCTGATGCTCGGCGCCGCCAGAAACATAGAGGTCGGTCATGCCGAAAACGCCGGCGAGCACGCCGCCGACGAAGGCGCGGGCGTGGCGGGTGCCGGCAATGTCGGAATCGTCCAGCATGGTGTGACGCCGCCCGCCGACCATGCCCGAGGGGTCGGGCTCCGCCTTGGCGAGAACGGCGGTCAGCCGCGCCGTCTCCGGCAGTCGTGCCTGTGCCGCGCGGACGGACACCGTGTCGATGGCGTTCGCCATGACGGCGTGATCGATGGCGAGCGGCCCGCGCCATGCCCTGCTCATGCCGAGCACGATGATCTCGTGATCGGTCAGCTCGACGCCCGCGGATGTCGAGGCGCAGCGGGAGAAGAGGTCGAGACGGGCGCCGACGACGGCGTCGGCGATCTCCCCGGCATCGATCTCGCCGAGTGCCACGGCGACGCCGAGGGCGGAGGCGCCGCGCGACAGGCCCATGGATTTTAGCGTGTCCCGGGTGGCCACCGTCTCACCCGCAGCATCTGCGTCACCGATGCGGGCAAGCGTCAGCAGCGGGCATTTGATCTGGACGAAATGCACGTCCTCCGGGTCGTCGATCCCGGCATCCGCCATTGCGGCCTTCACCCCTTGCGCGACCAGACGCACCTGCTCGCGCCGGCCGAGATGGTGGTAGGGGAGATGCGGCGTTCGCGATGCGCCGATGGCAAGCGCCGGCGCATCTTGCGTATCCGTCGCGTCGACCACGCTCTCGCGGGCGAAAACCGTCCAGTGCGGCGACAGCGCACCCTCCGTGCCGCCGGACATGACGAGGCAGGGAGCGGCGACGCCGAGCCTTGCGAAGAGCGCCTCGAAGCTCGCCGTGGCATAGCCGCGGGTGAAGTCGTTGACGCAGCCATTGCCCTCTGTCTTGCCGAGGATGGCGACGACCGTTTCCGGTCTCAGGCCCGCTGCAAAGAGCGCTTCCACGCCCGACACATCGGCCGGGCCGCTCGCCGGCACGCGCCAGACCGAGGCTTGCAGCACGTCGCGTTCCGAAGAGGCCATCAGGGCAGGGCCTCGATCAGCGCTTGCGAATTTGCGACCGCGCCGAAGACGCCGCCCTGCATCTTGACCATCTTGATGGCGGCGAGGTGGTTGCCGTAGTCGGTCGCGCCGCAGCAGTCTTCCAGGAGCAGGCATTCGAAGCCGCGGTCATTGGCTTCCCGCATGGTGGTGGAGACGCAGACATCGGTGGTAATGCCGGTGAGAATGAGGTTTTCGATGCGCTTCTGGTTGAGGATCAGCTCCAGATCGGTGGCGCAGAAGGAACCCTTGCCCGGCTTGTCGATGATCGTTTCGCCCGCGATCGGATAGAGCTCCGGGATGATGTCCCAGCCGGGCTCGCCGCGCGTCAGGATCCGGCCGCAGGGGCCGGGGTCGCCGATGCCGGCACCGATGCGCTGCGAGCGCCAGCGCTTGTTGGCCGGCAGGTCGGCGAGATCGGGGCGATGGCCCTCGCGGGTGTGGATGATGTGGTAGCCCCTGGCCCGCATGGCGGCGAGCACCGCGCCGATCGGCTTGATCGGCGCCTGCACGAGCGAGAGATCGTAGCCCATGTGATCGACATAGCCGCCCTTGCCGCAGAAGTCGGTCTGCATGTCGATGATGATGAGAGCGGTATTGTCGGGCCGCAGCTTGCCGTTATAGGGCCAGGGATAGGGGTCGGCGGTGATGTAGTGTCCTGCGGTTTCGGTCATCGCATCCATGATCGTCTCTCCTATTCCGCCGCCAGCTTGCCGCTCTCGCCGTATTTTCGCGTGGGTTTCTCAAAACCGCAGGGGGTGCCGTCGGTCACCTTGACCTCGTCTTCCCAGGGCAGCCGGTAGGTGCCGGCGACGAGGTCGTGCATGTAGCTGTAGGGCGCGTCGCCCGCCCCGCCGTCAACGGCGACATAGCCGCGATGGCCGAGCTGGTAGATGTTGTTCTCCACCCCCCAGCCGCGTCGCGCCTCACGCACCAGATCCGGCCGGACTTCGGCCGTGATGATCTCGTTCACCCGGCCCGCCGTGCCATGCGCGATGATCGTGCCCTCGAAATCGCAGATCATGCCTTCGCCCATGCTGTCGAACGTGCCATCCGAGCCGCACATGCAGACGCTGGCCGTGACCATGAGATTGCAGAAGGCATTCGACTGGTTGGTGAAGCGCCAGGATTGGCGGATCGGCGCGGTATAGCCGGCGGTGCGGATCATGATCTCGGCGCCCTTATAGGCGCATTCGCGTGCCATCTCCGGGAACATGCCGTCATGGCAGATGATGAGCGCGAGCTTGGCACCCTTCGGCCCGTCGATGACGGGGATGCCGAGATCGCCCGGCTCCCACGGCTCGACGGGCACCCAGGGGTGCATCTTGCGGTAATAGAGCTTCAGCTCGCCCTGATCGTCGATGACGATGCCGGAATTGTACGGCATACCACCCGGATTCCGCTCCATGATGGAGAAGCAGCCCCAGATGGCGTTCTCCCGGCAGGCCGTCTTGAAGGCGGCGACTTCCGGACCGTCGAGATCGCACATTATCTCGGGATTGATGTCCATGGACAGGCCGTGCAGCGCATATTCCGGGAAGACCACGAGATCCATGCCGGGCTGGTTGCGCCGCGCCTTGGCCACGAGATCGACGACCAGCTGCGTCTGCCGGGCCAGATCCGCCTTCGTCACCGTCAGCGGCAGCTGAAGCTGCACGAGACCGATGCCGACGCCGTGTTCGGATTTGTTCAGACCACCCAAACCGTTCATGGGAAAGCTCCTTGCGTTATTTCGTCAGGGAAAGCTCGCCCGGCGCGCCGGTGAGCGCGCGATGGGGCGAGGATGTGGCAATGAGAATGGCGAGCGTCAGCACGTAGGGTGCCGCATAGAAGAGATAGTAGCCCTGCGTCACGCCCACCGACTGCAGCGCTGGGCCAAGCGCGCCGGTGCCGCCGAAGAGGAGGGCGGCGAGGAAGCAGTTGATCGGGTTCCAGCGCGCGAAGATGACGAGAGCGACCGCCATGAGGCCCTGGCCCGAGGAGATGCCCTCGTTCCACGAGCCGGGATAGTAAAGCGAGAGATAGGCCCCGCCGACGGCCGCGAGCGCGCCGCCGAGTGCCGTTGCCAGCAGGCGGACGCGGTCGGGGTCGATGCCCATCGCGCGGGCTGCATCGGTGGAATCGCCGACGACGCGCAGGATGAGGCCGGGGCGCGTGTTGCGGAAGGCCCAGTAGAGAAAGAGCGCGAGCAGGAAGCCCAGGAAGAACAGCACGTTGATGTTCAGCGCCGCCTGCACCTGCGGATAGGACGACCAGGTGCCGAGCGCGATGGAGGGCAGCTTGGGCGCTGCCGGCTGGATGAAGGGCTTGCCGAGGAAGAAGGCGAAGCCGAGCCCGAACTGCATCATGGCGATGCCAATGGCGATGTCGTTGACCCGGGGAAAACGGCAGATGAAGCCGTGGATGAGCCCGAAGACCGAGCCCGCGGCCATGGCGGCGAGCACGCCTGCCCAGGGCGACCCGGTCAGCACCGCCACGGCATAGGCGGTCATCGCGCCGAAGACCAGCGTGCCCTCCAGCCCGAGATTGATGCGCCCCGAACGCTCGGTGATGGCCTCGCCGAGCGAGACGAAGATGAAGGGCGTGGAAACGCGGATGGCGCCGGCGAGGATGGCAAGCGGCACGCCCCAGAGACCGATATCCGTCTCGCTCATATGTGGCGTCCTTTCCAGAGATCGGGATTGAAGACCTTGAAGCGGCCGTAGAAGGTTTCGCAGAAGAGGATGACGATGAAGAGCGTGCCCTGCAGCGCGACCACCGTGGCATCGGGCAGGCCCATCCGCCGCTGGATCAGCCCGCCGGAGGCCTCCAGACCGCCGAGCAGGATGGCGATGGGAATGATCGCCAGCGGATTGTGCCGGGCGAGAAAGGCGACGAGGATACCGGTATAGCCGTAGCCGGCGGCAAGCGACGCATTTGCGCTGCCCTGTACGGCGGCGACCTCGAGCATGCCGGCAAGCCCCGCAAAGCTGCCGGCGATGGCGGTGAAGCCGACGATCAGGCGCCCCACCGGCAGGCCCTGGATCTGCGCGGCGCGGACATTGCCGCCGGCCATGCGCGCGGCAAATCCGAAGCGCGTCGCCTCGATCAGGACGTAAGACAGGATGCAGGCGAGGATGGCGAGCACGAGGCCCCAATGGACATCCATGCCCGGGATGGCGCCGATCCGATAATCCGCCGGCAAGGTCATGGTGGACGGCTTGTTGAGGCTGGCGGGATCGCGCAGCGGTCCTTCCACCAGCTGGTTCATCAGGGCGATGGCGATATAGGAGAGAAGGAGCGAGGAGATCGTCTCGTTGACGCCGCGATAGTGGCGCAGGAAGCCGGCGGCGCCGATCCACACCGCGCCGACAGCCATTGCCGCGAGCGCCATGGCGATGAGCGTGGGATAGGGCGGCAGGATGCCGGTTAGCGGCGTGGCGATGGCCGCCGCGGCGACGCCGCCCAGCACCAGCGCGCCCTCGCCGCCGATGATGACGAGGCCGAGGCGTGCCGGCAGCGCCACGCAGAGTGCGGTGAGGAGGAGGGGTGCTGCCCGCGACAGGCTGTTCTGGATGGAGAACCAGCTGCCGAAGCCGCCGGCATACATGATCTCGAAGAGGGCGACCGGCGACTTGCCGATCGCGAGGATGAAGATCGAAAACAGCGCAAGACCGGCAAGGATCGCCGCCAGGCCGATGACGACGGGCTCGGCCCGCCGCGCCAGCCATTCGAGAACCGGGCGGAGGCTCGAACCTCCGCCGGTGTCGAGCGACAGCGTGGAATGATTCGCTTCGACGGACATGACGCGTCTCCCTCAGGGGGTGATGGGCTTCCTCGGATGGTCGGGCTTCGCAGGACCTCAGGAGGTGGAGCCGAGCACGCCCTCGACGAGATAGGCCATGCTTTCCAGATCGATCGCATCCTCGGCATAGGCCTTGTCGGCGGGGATCACGGCATTGCCCTTGTTGTCCTTCAGGGGGCCCTTGAACACGGAGAGCTTGCCCGTCATGGCCTCGGCATGGGCGGCCTCGAAGGCCTTGCGACCCTCTTCCGACACGCCGGGGCCGAGCGGGCTCATCTTGACGAAGCCGTCCTTCAGGCCGCCGCGCACGAAGTTTCCGAGCTTCTCGCCGGCCTGCGCCTTCTTGATGAAGTCGGTATAGACGTTGCCCCAAGCCCATTCGGCGCCGGTCAGGTATTTTTCCGGTGCGAGCGGGCTCTGATTGGCATGGTAGCCGCAGACGAAGGCGCCGCGACCGGCCGCGGTCTCGACCACCACCTTCGGGCTGTCGACATGGCAGGTGATGACGTCGACACCCTGATCGACCAGCGCATTGGTGGCCTCCGCCTCCTTAATGGCGAGTGACCATTCGCCGGTGAAGATGACCTGGCAGGTGATCGCGGGATCGACGGAGCGGGCGCCGAGCAGAAACGCATTGACGTTCTGCAGCACCTGCGGGATCGGCTTGGCCGCCACGAAGCCGATCTTCTTGCTTTTCGACGCGTGGCCGGCGGCGATGCCGTTCAGATACTGGCCCTGATGGATATAGCCGAAATAGGATCCGGTATTGGCCGGATGCTTGCCCTCCTGCCAGAGCCCGCCGCAATGGCGGAACTGGGTGTCGGGATATTTTGCGGCCATGGCCAGCATGTGGGGGTCGAAATAGCCGAATGAGGTCGGAAAGATCAGCGAGGCGCCGTCGAGGTTGATCATCGACTCCATCGTCTTCTGGACATCGACGGTCTCGGGCACGTTTTCTTCCTCGACGAGCGTGATGCCCGGCATGGCCTTGATGATGGCCGCACCTTCCGCATGCGCCTGATTGTAGCCGTAGTCGTCCTTGGGGCCGACATAGATGAAGCCGACGGTCAGCGCTTCCTGCGCGAAGGCGGAAGAGCCCATCAGGCCTGGGACGGCGCCTGCCGCAAGGCCGACAGCGGAAGCTTGAAGGAAACGGCGGCGGTTCATGGAAAGGCGGTTGGTCATCATCATGCTCCCCGAGCGGCACTGGGCCGGTGGCTGTTGGACATGAAACTGTATGCAATGATCGTGCCATGGCCGAAGGCGTTGTAAGGATTGCACTTCCAGGAGGGGCACAAACAGGACTGATAAAACTGTATGCAGTTTTATCAGTCTCTGCCTATTTTTAGATCGCTGCCCGGATCATATGCTACCTGGACGGTATGATCTCGCAGTCATTGATCGTGATCCTCTGTTTAAAGTCATATTTTCAATGTATTAAACAGGAGATTGACATGCTTCCGTCTGCCGGTCATCTGTATGCAGGATCAGGGACTGGTATCGAGACGACTGTGACGCAGCCAAAACAGAGAACCATCATCCGCGCCGGAACGACCGTCGAGCAGATGGTGCGCGCGATCGCCGACATGATCGTGACCGGCGTGATGGTGCCCGGCGAGCGGCTGGACGAGCTGTCGCTGGCGGCGCGTTTCGAGGTGTCGCGCACGCCGGTGCGCGAGGCGCTGCGGGAACTCGGCGCCATGGGCCTGGTCGGCCGGGAGCCAAACCGCAGCGCGATCGTCAAGAACGTCGAGGAGGCTCATCTCCGCGCGATGTTCGAGGCGATGGCGGAACTCGAGGGCATCTGTGCCCGGCTGTCGGCAATGCGGATGACGGCAGACGAGCGGAACGCGCTCGAGCGCGAGCACCGCACGTCGATGCAGCTCGTCGGCGCGGGCGTGGCGGAGGATTACGCCGCCTACAACACCGATTTTCACAACAGGCTCTACCGTGGCGCCCATAACGACCATCTTCTCGAACTCGCGACGCAGACGCGCGCGCGGCTCGCCCCGTTCCGCCGCGCGCAATTCCGGCTCGCCGGCCGCTTGTCGAAATCCTATGCGGAACACGACCGCATCGTCACCGCCATCCTGCGCGCCGACGCCGCCACCGCGGGAACGGCCGCCTATGATCATGTCGCGATCGTCAGCGACGCAAGCACCATCTTCGCCGCGACGCGGGGCTGACGATTTCAGAACACCCCTGCCGAGACGACGGGCGGATTACGCCAGGCCATCCATGACCAGCCCGGAGCGGCTGGCCTTGGCGCGGCTTTTCAGCTCCGCCACGCGGGTGGTGACGGCATTGACGTCGGTGAGGATCGTGCCCTTTTCCAGCGCCAGAACGCCGACGCTGCAGCGCATCAGCGAATAGGCCTGCTCGACGCCCGAGCGACCATAGCCCATGATGAAGCCCCGGGCGCGGTCGTCGTCGGAGTACAGCTCCTCCACACCGGTCTTGAAGGCGCAGAGCAGCCTTGTCAGCCTGTCCTCCACCTCGGCGTGGGGCAGATCCGACAGGCCGACGAAGAAATCGTCGCCGCCGACATGCCCGACGAAATCGCCGTCGCCGATGAAGTGTTGCCGCAGGAGGGCCGAGAACAGGGTGATGGCGGCATCGCCGCGGTGGAAACCGTAATTGTCGTTGAACGGCTTGAAGTTGTCGAAATCGCAGTAGCAGAAGAAGCGCGTGCGGTCGCCGTCGAGCATGGCCTCGTGCACGTGATCGCGGATGGCACGGTTGCCGGGCAGGCCGCTCAAGGGGTTCTGGTCGCGCGCGAACTTCAGCTGCTTCTCGCTGATGATGCGCAGCAGCGAGGCAGAGGAGAGGATGCCGGCATAGCGCATGTTCTCGGTGAGGATCAGGCAGTCGCTGCCGTTCGCCCCGGTGAAGATATCGAGCATTTCATGCGCCGGCATATTGACGTCGGCGATCGGGGCGGGGGTGACGAAGCTGGCGATGCGCCGCTGATAGACCCGGTTCTGCAGGAGATCTCGGCCGAAGGGGTGATAGATCATCTCCTTCAGGTGATATTCGTGGATGACACCGCGCGGCTCGTCATTTGCGTTCAGCACGGGAAAGAAGGCCTGCTGCGGCGCGGTGCGGAACAGCTCGAAGATCGTGTCGAGCTTGGCGCTTTCCTGCACGGTCGGCAGGTGCTCGACCTGCCGGCGGATGAGGACGCTGTCGGCCGACGCCGTCCGCCGCTTGGTGTCGTCGGCCTGGGCGAGATGCGGATAGCTTGTTTTCAGATCCGCATGGCAGACGGTCGGCATCGCCAGGAAATAGCCTTGCAGGAGATCGCAGCCGAGATCGCGGCAGACATGAAACTCTGCCTCGGTCTCCACGCCTTCGGCAATGACGCGCGCCCCAAGCTTATGCGCCATCGTCACGACGTGGCGCACCAGCTGCCGGTTTCGCGGAAGGCTTTCGATCTTCGACACGAAATGGCGGTCGATCTTGACGTAATCGACGGCCGCGCGGGAGAGGAGCTTCAGACCGGAGAAGCCGGTGCCGAAATCGTCGATCGCCAGCTTGAAGCCGTGTTCCCGCAACCGGTCGAGCAGCGTGTCGAACGCGTCGAAAGTCTCGTTGTCATGCCGTTCGGACAGCTCGAAGCAGAGACTGGAGGGCGGAATGCCGACCCGCTTCAGGTGCGCGTCGAGCCGGTTGAGGATCGCCTCGTCATGCGTGCCGATTAGCCGCGTATCGAAATTGATGAATAGCGTCCGCTGTGCGAAGCCGGGCAGGGCGGCGAAGGCGGCGAGCGCCCGGCTGATGACCATGTGCTCCAGCGCCAGAAGCTCGCCATTCTCGTGCGCCCGGTCAAGAAGGGCCGGCGGTGAGGCAAAGCCGAGCCGGTCGAAGCCCCGCATCAGGGACTCGTAACCGAAGCACGTCCCCGTCGTCGCCTCGACGATCGGCTGCAACGCCGTCTCGATCACGAGCTTGGACAGGGTGACGATCTGGTCACGGCCGAGATGAAGGGGCGAAAACGTTTCGAGAAGGGCACTCACCGGCGGTCTCCAGAACGACAACTGTGGCGACCATCGCAGGCGAGGCTAAACGTTTGGTTTGCGCAGAATGACAGTTTGATGAAGATGCCGGGCCGGGTTCCCCCGCGCTCGCCAAGTCAGGCGGGAGGGGACGCCGACATTACGGCCCGGCGCAAAGGCACGCAAGATGTCAGTGATCCCCTAGCCATGTGTCATGGAACGGGGGTGAGCGAAACGCCTGTCTCTCCGTCGAACAGATGCATCTGGTTCATATTCACGGACAGAACAATCTCTTCTCCCGCTTTAGCGCCCGCCTCGGGGTCGATGCTCGCGCAGAGGGTTGTGGTTCCCACGTCGAAGTAGATCATCGTCGAAGGCCCAAGCGGCTCAACGAGGTCAATCCGGGCGCGCAGAGGGACATATGCCGGACGCTGCTGTTCAACGCTCAAGGATTCAGGGCGTATCCCGAACGTTACCGGCCGGCCACTATCGCCTGCGTAGAAGACGGCGCGCTCCGGCGGGACAGGCAAATCTGTGCCGTCTTCCAGCCGCACGACAAGCCGATCTGCGGTCTGAACAAGCCGGGCTTGCAGAAAGTTCATCGATGGCGAGCCGATGAAGCCAGCGACGAAGCGGGTGGCGGGGTGGTGGTAGAGATGTTGCGGCGGGCCGCATTGCTCGATCAGTCCGCCATTCATTACAACGACCCGGTCTGCCATCGTCATGGCCTCGATCTGGTCATGTGTCACATAGACAGTGGTCGTGGGCAGCACCTGATGCAAACGTTTGATCTCGGTCCGCATCTGCACACGAAGTTTTGCATCCAGGTTTGATAGCGGCTCGTCGAACAGGAATACCTTCGGATTGCGGACAATCGCCCGGCCCATGGCGACGCGCTGGCGTTGCCCGCCTGACAGCTGGCCAGGGCGGCGGTCGAGAAGCTCCTCGATGTGCAGCGTGCGTGCGGCGTCGAGGATCCGTGTCTCGATCTCGCTCTTCGGCAGTCGTTGCTGTTCGAGGCAGAAGGCGATGTTCTCGCGCACGGACATATGCGGGTAGAGCGCATAGTTCTGGAACACCATGGCGATGTCGCGTTTGCCCGGCCCCAGGCGATTGACCACCTGATCGCCGATGACGATGTCGCCGCCGGTGATGTGCTCAAGCCCGGCGATCATCCGGAGCGTCGTCGATTTGCCGCAACCGGACGGGCCGACGAAGACGACGAACTCCTTGTCCTCGATCTTCAGATTGACGCCGCGTACGGCCTCGTAGATGCCATAGGATTTGACGACGTTTCGCAGTTCGAGCCGGGCCATCGTCTGTCTCCTACTTCTCGTTCAGCCACACGAGCATCGCGCCGGGGTCGCGATTTGCCCAGAGATGATAGGGGATCGCCTTGAAAGCGCGGGGAGTGAGCGCCGGTGGTGTCGTGCGGTAGAGCCCGTCCCAATCGCCCGTTTCGGCCTCCAGTGCCTCGCCCGTCAGCACAGCAGCGCCGCCTAGCAGGTCCGGATCATAGGCGACGTCGAGCCTTGCCTCCGCCGGCAGCCGTAACCGCTGCGGTTCGGTTCCGATGTCGGTTTCCTCGACGCAATAGACCACGGGACCGCGCTTCAGTGCCACCCGTCCGGCATCCTCGCCCACCGCCGGATGCGCATAAAGGCGATCGACCGGCATATCGAAGGACAGACGTACCTCGTCGCCATCGCGCCACGTTCGCTGGATCGCCACATAGCCTCTTGTGACGGCGGTCTCTACATTGACGGCCTCTCCATTGACCATTACCCGCGCTGCCCGGCACCAGCCAGGAATGCGCAGATGCAGCGTGAAAGATGAGAGTGTCTCAAGCCCGAACGCGAGCCGGATATCCCCATCCCAGGGATAGCGCGTTTCCTGCGTCAGCCGGACGATGGTCTGCCCAAGCGCGATTTCCGCCGTGTTGGCGCCGTAGAGATGCACTGCCAGATCCGCATCGGTCGCGGAATAGACGTACTGGCCGAGCGAGGTGATGAGGCGGGCGATATTGGTCGGGCAGCAGGGGCAGTAATGCCACTTCCAGCGGCGGTTCTGGCCGTGGCTCTCCAGCACGTTTTCGTAGAAATAATGCTCGCCATCGCGCGAGATACCGGAAAGCGCGCCGTTGAAGAGCACGGTTTCCAGCTTGTCGGTGTATTTTGCATTTAGATCGAGCTGCGCCATGCGGTGGCTCCAGAACCCGAGCGCAACGGCAGCACAGGTTTCGGCATAGGCCGTTTCGTTGGGCAGGTCGTATTCCCGCGTAAACCCTTCGTTGGACGCCGAAGGGCCAAGCCCGCCGGTGACGTAGAGCTGGCGGCCGGTCAGGTTGTCGAACAGCCGCTCGCAGGCGGACCTCAGGGTCGGGTCATCGTTTTCATGCGCGAGATCGACCATGGCGGAGAAGAGATACATGGCGCGCACGGCATGACCGACGACCTGCGTCTGCTCGCGCACCGGCATGTGCGCCTGACTGTAGGCGTAGGTCTTATAGACGTAATCCTCCGGGTTCTCGCCGCGACGGCGGGCCTCCTCGTCATAATAGGAGGGCATCTGGCCGCGCTCGTTGACGAAGTAGGTCGCAAGGGAAAGATGGCGCGGATCGCGCGTGACGCGGTAGAGCTTGACCAGCGCCAGTTCGATTTCCTCATGCGCGTCGTAGCCGCGTAGCTTGCCGGGCTCAGGGCCGAACGTGTCGATGATGTGATCGACGGCGCGGATCATCACGTCGAGGAAACGCCGTTTGCCCGTTGCTTCGAAATAAGCGACCGCGCCCTCGAGCAAATGCCCCATGGAATACATCTCGTGGAGATCGCGCAGGTTCGTCCAGCGTTTCTCCGGCTCGCGGCGGATGAACCAGCTGTTGAGGTAGCCGTCGGCCATCTGCCCCTGTTCGAACTTTTCGACGATCGCGTCGATCTTCCCCTCGATCTCGGCGTTCGGATGCGCTTTTAACGTGTAGCTTGCGGCCTCGATCCATTTGCCGAAATCGCTGTCGAAAAAATGCTGCATCGATAGCCCGCTCGGCTGGATGTGGCGCACCAGCGGCGACGGCGGCTGGTCGAAGTCGAGGACCTCCAGAAATCCTTCCTCCTCCAGCCGCATATGCTGGGTAGGGATGGTGACGTTGCGCACGGTGTTCGACCAGCTTTCCCAGAACCCGCCGGTGAAATCCACGCGGGCATGATCGACGGGGATGAAGCGGCGGGGCGGGTTCAACGGCTGGACGCGCGGGGAGGCGGGCGTGGACGACATGGGAGAAGCCTTTTTGGAATGCACGATGCTCATTTTACGGCGCCGGCGGTGAGACCGCGCACGTAATAGCGTTGCAGAAGGAGGAAGAGGATGATGCAAGGCACCATAGTAACGGTAACGCCGGCCTGCAGCGCACCCCAGTCGATAATGCCGTAGATGCCGGAGGAGACGTTGACCAGCATGATCGGTAGCGTGAACTTGTTCTGATCCGACAGAAAGATCAGCGCGGCAAGGAACTCGTTCCAGGAATTAAGGAACGCGAACATGGCAATCGTCGCGACGCCGGGCAGGGCGATCGGCAGCATGATCCGCCTGAGAATCGTCCATTGGGAGGCCCCGTCGATCCGCGCGGCCTCGATCAGGGCCCGCGGCACCGCATCGAAGGCATTGCGCATCATGAAGATCGAGAAGGGGAGCTGGAAGGTCACGTAGATCAGCACAAGGCCGAACAGATTGTTCTGAAGCTTCAGCACCTTCAAAATGAGGAAGAGCGGCGTGAGGATCGACTGGAACGGGATCATCATCGTCGCCATCACCACGATGAAGAGTGCGGACTGACCCGGAAAGCGGAACTTCGAAAAGCCGTAGCCGGCGGGAACGGCGACGAGCACCGTCAGCACCACAGTTCCGAGCGCAATCATGACCGAGTTGCCGGCATAGACGGTCCATCCAGCACCGACCGTATTCAGCCGCCGATAGTTCTCCAGCGAGAAGGCCTTGGAAAACAGTGCGACGGGATGGGCCAGAGCCTCAGCCGCAGGCTTGAAGGAGTTGGCGAACGACCAGACGATCGGCAGTAGAAAGAACAGCGCGAAGACGACCGAGACGAGAATGAAGGCTGCAAAGCCGAGCCGTTCGCGTGCGGGAATCGGCGCGGATGTAGGAAGGGTGCGGCTCATCAGCTTTCCTCCGGTCGCTGGCGCAGGAAGGCGAGCTGGATCGAGGAGATCGCGACGAGAACGACGAGCAGCACGAAGGACATGGCCGAGCCGTAGCCGAGGCGATAGGAGGAGAAGGAGGCGAGGTAGATCGAGAACACGGCGGAGATGGTGCTGTTCGACGGCCCGCCTTGCGTGATGATGAAGAACTGATCAAACGCAAGCATCGACGACGTCACGTTAAGCACCAGCGCTAAGAGAAGCGAATTGCGCATCAGCGGCAGCGTTATCCGCCGGAAGCGGCTGAAGACGCCGGCGCCATCGATCTTGGCCGCTTCGGTCACGTCGGCGGGAATGGCCTGAAGGCCGGTGAGAAGGATGACCATGGTGAAGCCTGCCGTCTTCCAGACCACCATGAGGATGATGACGCCGAGCGCCGGCCAGAAGCTTTCGAGGGGCCGCGGCGCGCTGTCAACAAGGCCAAGGCCCCGCAGCAGATGGGCAAAGACGCCGTTGTCGGGATTGAGCAGCCACATCCATAGGGTGGAGGCTGCACCGAAGCCGATGACGACGGGCATGAAGTAGACCGTGCGGAAGAAGCCGGCAAGCCGGAGCGGCCGGTCCACCAGCAGTGCTAGGGGCAAGGCGACGGCCATGATGGCGGCGGTGACGAGCACGGTATAGAGCAACGTGAAGCCGAGCGAATGCCAGAGCTGCATGTCCGCCAGCAGTTCTGCATAATTGCCGAGCCCAATGAACTTTCGGCGCCCGAGCAGCGGCCAGTTGTGAAGGCTCATCCAGAGCGCCATGACCAGCGGCACGACGAAGAGGCCGAGAATGAAGACGAGGCTCGGTGCCATGAAGGCGAGGCCAAGCCAGCCCTTCGGCTCGGGATCGTTGCTCGCAGCCGTCACCGTCTGCGTCGGTCTTTGGGCCGTCGATGCCAAGATTGCGTTCCTTGATGATGAGACGGGGTTGATGATGAGACGGGCGACGTGCGCGACGTTATTGTTTCAGGTCGCCTCGCCCCCTCATCCGCCTGCCGACACCTTCCCTCTCCGCTTGCGTGGAGAGGGCTAGGGTGATGGCCGACCGAGACCAAGGACCTGACGATGGCATCGCGGCCGGTCACATTCGACAGCTGGACGCTTACGGGTTGGTTCGCTCGAGAACCTTGGTGAAGGCATCCTGCGCGGTCTTGATCGACCCATCCACGTCTTCCCCGAAGATCGCGCCCTGGATCAGGTTGACGAAGGGTCCGGTGCGGCTGACGAAGAGTTCGTCCGAGGAGAAGGTGTAAGGCGTGCGTGCCTTCGACAGGATCTCGTAGGACACCAGATTGCGCTTGTCGAAGCTTGCATAGGCATCGCCTGCGAGATCGGTGCGGGAGGGCATGCCGGATTCCTTGGTGATGTAGACCTGCTGCTCCGGCGTCATGTAGAAATCGACGAAGTCGAGCAGGACCTTCTTCTTTTCCGCATCGATGCCCTTCATGACGGCCAGCGTATCGCCACCGGCAAAGCTGGAGGCGCCGCCTTTGGGGCCGGGGATCGGGGCGACGGCGAACTTGACGTCAGGATATTTGCTCGTCAGCAGGTTGACGATGTAGGAGCCGGTCATGAGAACGCCGACCTTGCCGGAGGCGAAGGCCTCGACCGCGTTGTTGCCGTTACCAGAGCGGGAGGTGGGATGGATCGCGCCGGCCTTCCACATGTCGCGATAGGCGGCGATGGTCTCGCGCAGAGCCGGCGTATCCACGGTTGCCGTACGGCCGTCCTCGCTAAGGATGTCGGCGCCCGCCGCCCAGAGATGCGGCAGGAAGTCGTAGATCAGCCAGCTGCCGGAATTGGCGACGAAGTAGAAGCCATAGGTCTCGTTGCCGAGCGCCGCGATCTTCTTGGCGTCGGCGGCAATCTCTTCCAGAGATGCCGGCGCCTTGTTCGGATCAAGACCGGCCTTTTCGAAGAGGTCGGTGTTGTAGGCGATGATCGAGGCATCAGGCAGGGCCGGTACGCCATAGATCTTGTCCTCATAGGTCGCAAGGCGGATATGCGACGGGCTCATGGCGCTCGCATAAGGGCGGCTCTTGACGAACTCGCTAATGTCTTCCAAGCCATCGGCTGCGGCAAATGTCGGCAGGTAGATTAGGTCCAGCACCGCGCCATCCGGCGCCGCCCCGCCAGCAATGGCTGCGCCCAGCTTCGGCACCATCTGCTCGGCGGTAATCTGCGTCACGATGATCTTGTCGGAATGGGAAGCGTTGTAATGATCGGCAAGACCCTGAAGAACGGCGCCTGAGGAGGTGCGAACCCACAAGGTAACATCGGTTGCATTCGCCAGAGTGGTGCTGGCAAGAAGCGACAGCGCAGCAAGCGCCAGTTTTATCTTTAGCATGGAGCGTTCCCTTTTTTCGTTGTCGCCAACTTTCCACGACCGACCGGGACATTGACGTGTCATGGACGGTAATCGAGAATATTTCTCTTGTCGACAGGGTGAACACAAAGCGGACGGTTTGAGATGCTAAAACCTTTTATCACTTGAGATATTTCTTGATAGAACGTTTTATCAAGCGAGCTGCGAGGCGGAACGAATGATCACAGGGCATCGGCCTAGAGCCACAATCCGCGACGTAGCGCTCGCTGCGGGCGTTAGCGTGTCTACGGCTTCAAATGCGCTGAATGGACAAGGCCGGACGAATTCTGAGACCCGGGATCGGGTGAAGCGCATCGCCGAGGAGATCGGATTCAGGCCGAATGCCCTTGCACGAGGGTTGCTTAGCCGGCGCAGCCATTCGATCGGCGTTATCACCAATGACACCTACGGTCGATTGACACTGCCGATGACGGCCGGGGTGTCGGAAGCATTGGTCGACCATGGTGTATCGGTTTTTCTCTGCGCCACCAACAACGATACACGGCTTGCCCAGCTCCATCTTGAGGCTCTGCTGGACAAACAGGTCGACGGTATCATCCTGACAGCCACGAGGTTGGATCACACGCCTCAGGTCGATCTTTCAAGCCTGCCGATGCCGGTCGTCTACGCGTTTGCCGAAGGGCCTGCAAACAGCGTATCTTTCGTTCCCGACGACTGCCAGGGCGCGCGTCTGGCTGTTGAGCATCTTATCTCGTTGGGACATCGACGAATCCTGCATATTACGGGGCCTGAGGATTTCGTTGCTGTGCGCCGTCGTGCGACAGCCTATCGTGGCTGCCTCGATGCCATCGGCGAAAAAAGCGAGGTGATGTTCGGAGCCTGGGGCGAGGAGTGGGGGCATGAAGCGGTGCGCCGGATCCTCTCGCGCCCGGAACCGCGACCAGGCGCGATCTTCTGCGGGAGCGATGAGACCGCCCGAGGCGTCATAGACGCGTTAAGAGATCACGGCCTGTCCGTGCCAAGCGATATTGCAATCGTCGGCTTTGATAACTGGCACGTCGTCGCCGCCCAAACACGTCCTGCTCTGACCACCATCGATATGGGTTTGAAGGAACTCGGCCGCAAGGCAGGCTTGGCGATGCTGGACCTGACTCAAGGGAAACCCGTAGAGTTCGGGATCAATGCCATAGGTTGCAGCCTGGTCATCCGAAAATCTTGCGGGGCCGTTTGAAAGATATAGAGATTTGCGTCCGGTCTTGTTGGGTGGATTGAAGGCGAGAAAACGTCTCCCAACAATCTTCGGCGCTTTTCCATCGCAGGTGTGAGGATACGGTGGCTGTAAACCTCTCGCGGACGAAAAAATGGTCGCGCTGTTACAGGACGAACTGACGCATCTTGCGGCCCAGGCAGAACTGTCGAAGAGCTGATGCTCTTCACCGCACGCTAGACGCTCGAACGCGATAGGGCTTTCGTCCTCCGTTCACCTCGTTTGCGTCGATGGGGCTTTTGCCGGTGTTTCCCACTACATGTCAGGGACGCCGCGGCAGGGTTATGCCAAAAGTGGTTGCTCTGCGCCCGATTCCTCCGCCGGCCGTAGCGGCGGTGAAACGTCGAGCCGGCTCGGCAGGGGTCCGGCATCCATTGCCGATGCCGGTTGGCTAGCAGTGCGGCGCGACGACTGCAGTGAGAGCCCTCCGGAACGGTGTAAGCCAAGAAACGGACGATGACCTCGCGGACATCGCCTCTCGGATGTCCCGAGTCCCACCGGCTTGTAACGACCCTTGCAAATGTCACGTATCCGCAAAGCCGAACGGTGCCGCCGTTCGGCGGAAGTCGTCGATGAGGATCTGGCGGCCGATCGGGGGTTCGGCGCGGGAGGTGCAGGTGGCGCGCTGGCAGAGGCGGCAGGCGATGCCGACGAGGGTCGGGGTGCGGTCGCTGTCGGGACGGACATAGATCAGGCGATCGGCGTGCTGCGCATCGCAGACCAGCGCGACGGCCCGATCGACGCGCGTGACGCCGTAGGCGCCGCCGCCGGCGCTGACCGTGCGGGCGATCGAGAAGAAGCGCTGCCCGTCGGGAAACTCGAGCCATTGCGTGATGATCTCGCCCGGCATGCGGAAGACCTGATGGACGTTCCACAGCGGACAGCCGCCGCCCGAGGCGGAAAAGGGGAAATGTGCGCCGTCCAGCCGCTTGGAGACGTTGCCGGCGGCATCCAGCCGGATGAAGAAGAAGGGCACGCGCTCCTGTCCGGGCTTCTGCAGCGTCGTCAGCCGGTGCGCCGTCTGCTCGAAGCTGGTGGTGAACTGGCGCGACAGGGCGGCCAGATCGTAGCGTCGCGTTTCCACCGCCTTGGCGAAGGCGCTGTAGGGCATTAGCAGCGCGGCTGCGCCGTAGCTTGCGAGCGAGCGGCGCGCGAGCCGGGCGCTCGTTTCCGTCTGGAAATGGCCCTCCTCGACGGCGTCCGTGATCTCCTTGCCGAATTCGAGATAAGCAAGCTGCTGGGCGAGCTGAAACTGCTGGCTCGCCATGTCCAGGGATTCGTCGAGCAGGATCTGTTTGTGGTGCAGGTCGTGCCGACGCAACGAGTCCGACATGATGGAGGAGGGGAAGCGGCGGATGCGAAGCCCGTGCCGCTCCAGCAGATACTGGGCGATGCCGCCCTTGTCCTTGACGGTCGCGGCCAGTCTCTCGGCCACGGTGTCGAGCGTTGGAAAGCTGTTTCGCCGCGCGGCGAGGAAGCGGCGCGTGGCCGCCACCGGATCGACCGTCTCGAGCCTCTGCGCGCCCTGGTCGGGCAGGCGCTCGGCAAGGGCGAGCTGCTCCTCGCGATAGGCGGTGTAAAGCCGCAGCAGCGCCTCGCTGAAGCCCGGAAAGCCGTTCGCCACCTCGGAGATCTCGGTGGTGGAGAGGTCGATATCGGCGAAGATCGGGTCCTTCATCACCGTCTGCAATCGCGCGGCGTGGTCGGCGCCACCATCGCCCGCGAGATCCGCCATGTCGATCTTGTAGGATCGCGCCAGCCTCAGGAGCACCTCTGCCGTCACCGGTCGGTGATTGCGCTCCATCAGGGCGATGTAGGAGGCCGAGATCTCGAGGTCCGCGGCCATATCGGACTGGGTCAAGCCGAGATTGCGCCGCAGCCGTCTCAGGCGCGCGCCGACATAGACACCCTGTTTGTCCGACATGTCACTTCCCCACCCTTACATCATTACAAGCAAAATTTGTAAGGTTTGACAAGTGCACACCGAAGCCTCTGACGCGGCGAGAAAAGCCGGATTATCAAAGCTCCATCAAAACTGAGGAGTGTTCTGATGGCTTACAAGACCGACTACCGCAAGATTGACGACCTGATTTCCGCCAATACGAGCTGGAGCGGCGTCACCGCCGAGGCCGTCAGCCGCATGCGGCTGCAGAACCGCTTCAAGACGGGTCTCGACATCGCGCGCTACACCGCCGACATCATGCGCCGCGACATGGCCGCCTACGATGCCGATCCGGCCAACTACACCCAGTCGCTCGGCTGCTGGCACGGCTTCATCGCCCAGCAGAAGATGATCTCGATCAAGAAGCACTTCGGCACCACGAAGGGTCGCTATCTCTACCTCTCCGGCTGGATGGTCGCGGCGCTGCGCTCCGAGTTCGGGCCTCTGCCCGACCAGTCCATGCACGAGAAGACCAGCGTTCCCGCGCTGATCGAGGAACTCTACACCTTCCTGCGCCAGGCCGATGCCCGCGAGCTCGGCATGCTGTTCCGCGAAATCGATGCGGCCCGCGAGGCTGGCGACATCGCCCGCGAGCGACAGCTGCAGCAGGCGATCGAGACTTACCAGACACATGTCGTCCCGGTTATTGCCGACATCGATGCCGGCTTCGGCAATGCCGAGGCGACCTATCTCTTGGCCAAGAAGATGATCGAGGCCGGGGCCTGCGCGCTGCAGATCGAGAACCAGGTTTCCGACGAGAAGCAGTGCGGCCACCAGGACGGCAAGGTCACGGTTCCCCACGAGGACTTCATCGCGAAGATCCGCGCCTGCCGCTATGCCTTCCTCGAAATGGGCATCGACAACGGCATCATCGTCGCCCGCACCGACTCGCTCGGCGCCGGCCTCACCAAGCAGATCGCCGTCAGCGCGTCCGCCGGCGATATCGGCGACCTCTACAATTCCTACCTTGATTGCGAGGAAGTCGCCGACATCAGCTCGCTCAACGGCGATGTCATCATCAACCGTGGCGGCAAGCTGATGCGCCCGAAGCGCCTGCCGTCCAACCTCTACCAGTTCCGCGAAGGCACCGGTGCGGATCGCTGCGTTCTCGATTGCATCACCTCGCTTCAGAACGGCGCCGACCTGTTGTGGATCGAAACGGAAAAGCCGCATATCGAGCAGATCGCCGGCATGGTCGATCGCGTTCGCGAAGTCGTTCCGAATGCGAAGCTGGTCTACAACAACTCGCCCTCGTTCAACTGGACGCTGAACTTCCGCCAGCAGGTCTTTGACGCCTGGGTCAAGGAGGGCAAGGACGTTTCGGCCTATGATCGCGCCCGGCTGATGAGCGTCGATTACGACGCGACGCCGCTCGGCCAGGAGGCGGATGAGCGGATCCGGACGTTCCAGCGCGACGCCGCACAGCGCGCCGGGATCTTCCACCACCTGATCACGCTGCCGACCTACCACACGGCGGCCCTGTCGACGGACAATTTGGCGAAGGAATATTTCGGCGATGCCGGCATGCTCGGCTACGTCAAGGGCGTCCAGCGCAAGGAGATCCGGGAGGGCATCGCCTGCGTCAAGCACCAGAACATGGCCGGCTCCGACCTCGGCGACGACCACAAGGAATATTTCGCCGGCGAGGCGGCCCTGAAGGCTGGCGGTTCGCACAACACGATGAACCAGTTCGCGGCCTGAGGCGGTAGCGAGGGCGGCACCTCGGGAGCGCGGGCCACCGCGTCCCCGAGGCGTTCGCGAAAACAGATCGAGGCGCGCAGAAGCGCGGGGTGAACGCCCCGCGCTTCTGCGTTTTCCGTCATGCGGCGGTTGGACGGCAACGATCCGGGACGATGTTGCGAACCCTCTGACAATGTAGAATTTCTAATCCTTCCTCCGATTATTCTAAATGGAGCTAATTTCTCTTCCCTCGTAATGTCATGTCAGAAGCCGCTTCGGGAGGCGGCTGAGAGGGGGGCGGACAGAGGACCGCGCTCTTCGGGAGGAGACGAAACACGCAATCGACACCGTTTTGACGGGCGGGCGGCCATGCCCGAACCCGAGATGGATGTCCTTTGCCAATCCTGTCTCCGGCCGGTCTCTCTTCACCTGCGTTGTCCCCAGCCGAGGATCTTGAAATGAATCTCTATTCACTGCTTCAACTTCGTGCCGACAAGGGCCGTCCGGTCCGCGTCGGTCTGATCGGCGCCGGCAAGTTCGGGTCGATGGTCATGGCGCAGGCGCAGCGCATCCAGGGCCTGCACCTCGTCGGCGTCGTCGATCTCGACGTCGGCAAGGCCAAGGACTCCATGGCCCGCGTCGGCTGGCCGAAGGAGCGCTATGCCGCCACCAGCTGCGGCGATGCGATCAAGACCGGCACGACCTTCGTCACCGACGACGCCAAGGCGCTCTACGAATGCGGCGAGATCGAATGCATCATCGAGGCGACCGGCCATCCGATCGCCGGGACGCGCCATGCGCTCGGCGCCATCGAGCACAACAAGCACGTCGTCATGGTCAATGTCGAAGCCGACGTCATGGTCGGGCCGATCCTCGCCGAGAAGGCGCGGGCCAAGGGGCTGATCTATTCCATGGCCTATGGCGACCAGCCGGCGCTGATCTGCGAGCTCGTCGACTGGGCCCGGGCCACCGGTTTCGAGGTGACCTCGGCCGGCAAGGGCATGAACTTCGAGCCGCGCTACCGCTACTCGACGCCGGATACGGTCTGGGGCCTTTTCGGCTGGACCGAGGAACAGGTCGCCGCCGACAATCTCAATCCCAAGCTCTACAATTCGTTTACCGACGGCACCAAGGCGGCGATCGAGATGGCGGCGGTCGCCAACGGCACCGGTCTCGATTGCCCGGATGACGGCCTGGCCTTTCCGCCGGCCGGCCTGCACGACCTCGCGCGCGTCTTCCGCCCGACCTCCGACGGCGGCCGCATGGCGCGCTCGGGCCTCGTCGATATCGCCGCCAGCCAGGAGCCGGACGGCCGAGAGGTGTTCAACAACATCCGCTACGGCGTGTTCGTCACCTTCAAGGCGCACAATGAATATGCCCGTGCCTGCTTCAAGCAATACGGCCTTCTGACCGACCCGTCCGGCTGGTACGCCTCGATGTGGCGTCCGTTCCACATCATCGGCCTGGAAACCTCGGTCAGCGTTCTCTCGGCCGTGCTGCGCAACGAGCCGACCGGTTGCTCCAAGGAATTCCGCGGCGATGCGGTGGCGACGGCGAAGAAGGACATGCAGCCGGGCGAGATGCTGGACGGCGAGGGCGGCTATGCCGTCTGGGCCAATGCGATCCCGGCCGCCCGCAGCCTCGACCTCAAGGCCCTGCCGATCGGCCTTGCGCACAACGTCAAGCTCAAGCGCCCGATCAAGAAAGACCAGATCGTGTCCTTCGACGATGTCGAGATCGTCAACGACCTCGATGTCGTGCGCCTGCGCCAGGAGATGGAACAGAGCTTCCATCCTTCCAAACTCGCCGCCGAGTGAGGGCCGGAGATGTCCGCAAACGCTTTCGTCGTCATCGCCGAATTCCAGGTGAAGGCCGGCCAGCTCGACGCGTTTCTGACCGCTGCGCAGGACGATGCGCAGCACTCGGTGACGGACGAGCCCGGCTGCCGGCAGTTCGACGTGATCTGCCCGGAGGCTGCCGGCGACACCGTGGTCTTCTACGAGGTCTATAACGACAGGGCCGCTTTCGACGCGCATCTGGAAACGCCGCATCTGGAGCGCTTCCGCAAGGCCTTTCCCCCGCTTATCGTCGAGGAGCGGCCCGTCCGCTTCGCGACGCGGCAGTATCCCTAGGGGAAGGAGTTCAAGGACATGACGGACATGCGCGCCACCATCCGGACTATCGCGGTGATCGGCACCGGCATCATGGGCGGTCCCATGGCCGGCCGGCTGGCGGAAGCGGGCTATGCGGTCACCGCGTGGAACCGCACGCCGGACAAGGCCCACGGCCTGAAGGCGCGTGGCGTCGATCAGGCGGCCACCGCGCAGGACGCCGTCCGTCATGCGGATGTGGTGCTCTGCATGCTCAGCTCCGGCCCGGTCTGCGAGGCAGTGCTCGATGGCGATGGCGGCGTGATCGCCGCCATGCGTCCGGGCGCGGTCCTCCTCGTCATGAGCTCCATCCCGGTGGAGACGGCGGTGGCCTTGTCGCAGGCCGCGGCACGACGCGGCCTCGATTGTCTCGACGCCCCGGTTTCGGGCGGCGAAAAGGGCGCGAAGGACGGCACGCTCGCGATCATGGCCGGCGGGCCGGCCGACGTGGTCGGGCATCTCGCACCGGTGTTCGCCCCGCTCGGCCGTGTCACCCATGTGGGGCCGGCCGGCAGCGGCGCGCTGACGAAGCTTGCCAATCAGCTGATCGTGGCCTCCACGATCTGCGCCGTAGCGGAAGCGCTGACGCTTGCCGAGCGCGGCGGTGCCGATCCGGCCAAGGTCCGCGAGGCGCTCCTCGGGGGCTTTGCGGATTCCACCGTCTTCAAACAGCACGGCCTGCGCATGGTGGAGCGCAATTTCAAGCCCGGCGGGCCGGCGAAGTATCAGGTGAAGGATACCTCGACGGCCCTCGGTTTTGCCCGGCATCACGGCCTCAGACTGCCGATCAGCGAGGAGGTTGATCGTCTGTTCCAGGCCATGGTGGATCATGGCGACGGCGATCTTGATCACAGCGCCGTCATCCTCGAACTTCAACGCATGAACGCGCGCGGGGATCATCCCGCGTAGAACCGATCCAACGTTACCTGGGAGGAATGAAATGAGACACTTTACGCTTCGCAGCCTTTTGGCCGCCGCAACCCTGCTGACCGCAACCATTGCGCAGGCGGAGACGCTGACCCTGTCGACGCCCGATCCCGATACGTCCGAGATCACGCTCGCCGCCAAGAAATTCGCCGAGATCGTCTCCGCCAAGACCAATGGCGAGCTGACGATCAAGGTCTTTGCGAACGGCACGCTCTATGGCGGCGATCCCGCGGCGGGCGTCAAGCAGCTGGCCGGCGGCTCGCTCGACATGCTGCTGAACTCGACCTCGCTCTATGCGACCTTCAATCCGAAATTCACGGCGATCGCCATTCCCTACCAGTTCCGCGACATCGAGCAGCTGCGCGCCTATCTCGACAGCGAGAACGGCCAGGAACTGGAGGCCGACCTCGGCAAGATCGGCATCAAGGGCGTCGATCTCTGGTCGCGTCCGCTGCGCCAGATCACCAATTCGAAGCTGCCGATCACCACGCCGGCCGATCTGAAGGGCCTGAAGCTGCGGGTGCCGAACAATCCGCTCTGGGTCGAGTTCTTCGGCGCGATGGGCGCTGCCCCGACGCCGATGGCCTTTGCCGAGGTCTACAACGCGCTGCAGCTGAAGGTGGTCGACGGGCAGGAAAACCCGATCAACGTGCCGGTGAGCGCCAAGCTCTACGAAGTGCAGACCTATGCGACGATCAGCAACCACATCGCCGATGCCTGGGTGCTGGGCATGAACCCGGCCCGCTACGAGGGCCTGAGCGACGCCTTCAAGACGGCGCTGACGGACGCCGCCAAGGAGACGGAAGCCTGGAAGGCCACGAACGACGCGGCCGACATCGAAAAATCCATCGCGACGCTGAAGGCCAACGGCATGCAGGTCAACGAGCTGACCGAAGCGCAGCGCAAGGCCTTCGTCGATGTGGCCTCCGGTCTCGAGGACAAGTTCGCAGCCCTCGTCAAGGACAAGGCCTTCTTCGACCGCACGCGCGCCTTCGTCACCACGAACTGAGGTCATGACGGCACCATGCCGCAATGGCATGGTGCCGTCCTTTTCGTTGCACCGCACTCCATCCGGAAGGGCTTTCGCATGCGCGCTCCCCTTAGTTCGTTGTTGGGTACAGTCGTTCGCCTCGTCGCCGATGTCGCGGCCGGTATCGCCTGTGCCGGCATTCTCGTCGTCGTCCTGCTGCAGGTCATCGGTCGCCTTGCAGGCCACCCGCTCCCCTGGACGGAGGAGGCGACGCGCTTCCTGTTCATCTGGATGGTGTTCCTCGGGCTTGCGGCCGGTTTCCGCACGGTGGAAAGCGCCCGTGTCGTCGTCTTCCTCGTCATGGGCCGGCGCTTCTTCCAGAGGCTGGCCGTGCCGATCTATGTCGGCTCCTCCGTGTTCTTCTTCGGCCTCATGGGCTGGACGGGCTTCACGCTGATGCGCCAGCAGATCATGATGAACGAGACCGCGGCGACCGTGCCGATCCCCATGTGGCTGATCGGCATGGTGATGCCGGTGTCGGCCGTGATCGCGATCCTCGCCATTTTCGACTCGCTGCGAAACCGGCGCGATCTCATCGCCCTTCCCGAACTCGGACTTCCGGCCGGCGAAATCGCCCATGCCGACGTGTCCATCTCGTCAGGATATTGAAGCCATGTCGGTCTTCCTTCTCGTCGCCTTCTTCGGCCTGAGCATGCTCGGCATTCCGCTCGCGGTGGCGCTGGCGCTGGCCAGCGTCGCCACGCTGACGCTCTTCACCTCCATGCCGCTCGATCTCCTGTCGCAGACGATGTTCTCCTCGATGAACTCGTTCCTGCTGGTGGCCGTGCCCCTGTTCATTCTGGTGGGCACCGTGATGGAGCGCGGCCGGGTGGCCGAGCGCATCTTCGATTTCGCCGAAGCCATGGTCGGCTGGCTGCCGGGCGGCCTCGGCCATGTCAACGTCATCTCGTCGGTCATCTTCTCCGGCGTCTCCGGCTCCTCGGTCGCCGATATCGCCTCCGTCGGCGCCATCGAGATCAAGGCGATGGAACGGCACGGCTTTCCCAAGGGCTATGCCGTCGGCATGACGCTCTGCACGGCGACGCTGTCCTCGATCATCCCACCCTCGATCCTCGTCGTCATCGCCGGCTCGATCGCCAATGTCTCGATCGGCACGCTTCTGGTGGCAGGGCTGGTGCCCGGCCTGTTCATCGCCTTCGCCTTCATGGTGTTCAACCATTTCTACTCGGTCTATTACGGCTACAATCCGCCATCGCCGTTCAACCTGCGCATGGTCATGGTCACCGGCATCGGCGCGATCCTGCCCATGCTGACGCCGCTCATTCTCATCATCGGCATCGCCAGCGGCCTGTTCACGCCGACGGAAGCCGCCGCCATCGCCGTCGTCTATGTGGGCGTGCTCGGCGTCCTCGTCTATCGCACGCTGCCGGTGCGCGAGCTGCCGGAAATCCTCATCTCCACCGCGCGCATTTCCGGCACCATCCTCTTCATCGCCGCGACGTCGCAGATCGCCGCCTGGGTCTTCACCTATGACGGGCTGCCGGACAAGGTGGCCGAACTGCTGCAGGCGATGAACCTCGGACCCCTGTCCGGCATGCTGGTCATCTTCGTCTTCCTCCTGATCATCGGCATCTTCATGGAGGCGATCCCGGCCATGTTCATCCTCATTCCCGTGCTGATGCCGCCGGTGCAGGCGATCGGTATCGACCCGATCCACTTCCTCATCGTCACCGTGATGACGCTCACGCTCGGCCTCGTCACGCCCCCGGTCGGCGTCTGCCTCTTTGCGGCCGCGCAGGTCGCCAACATGAAGGTCGAGGATGTGATCAGAGGATCTCTGGCGCCGATGGCGGTGCTGACGCTCGCCATCTTCGCGCTCGTCCTCTTCCCCGTCCTCACCCTCGGCCCCATCCAACTGCTGGGAATGTACTGAGATGACGGTATCGTCCTATCCCGCCGGCTTCGTCGTCGTCATGGGGACGGCGGGCACGGGCAAGTCCGAGATCGGACGGCGCATCGCCGGCCGGATCGGCTGCCGCTTTGTGGAGGCCGACGAGCTGCATGCGCCCGAAGCCGTCGCGCAGATGCGTGACGGCATAGCCCTCACCGACGCTCAGCGCAGGCCCTGGCTCGACGCCGTCTGCGACCGGGCGCTCTCGCAGGACGACCGGCCGGTTGTCATCGCCTGCTCGGCGCTGAAGCGGAGCTACCGCGACCTTCTGCGGGCGCGGCTCGGCAGCGCCCGCTTCGTCTCCCTGGAAGGAACGGCCGCGCTGATCCTGAAGCGTCTGCAGGCCCGTCGCGATCATTTCGCCACCGCGTCGCTGCTGGCAAGCCAGCTCGAGACGCTGGAAACGCCGCAGCCCGACGAGGATGCCCTGCGACTGGACATCGCCTCGTCGCCGGAGACGCTGACCGACCTCTCCTGCGCGTGGCTGTTCGATGAGGCGGTGTCAGCGCGGCATCGCGCCTGAGGGGTAGGCGGCCTGCCAGAGGTCGCGTTCGGTGCGCAGCCAGTCGAGGAACAGGCGCACCTTCTTCTGCCGCAGGTGGTCGCGCGGGCAGACGATCCACTGGGTGGAGATGCGCACCTCGGGCGGCGCGACGACCGGGCAGACGAGGCGGCCGCGCCGCAGTTCCTCATCCATCATCAGCGTACTTTCCAGCGCGATGCCCATGCCGCGAACGGCGGCATCGATGGCCATATGGCTGCGGTCGAACAGCACGCGCCGCCAGCGCTCCTCCGTCGCCACACCCGCAAGCGGAAACCAGCTGTTCCACTGGGCCTGCGACTTCACCGAGTGGATCAGCCGATGCACCGGAACCTCCTCCGGCCGCAGGCTGTGCGCGGCGGCGTAGTCGGGCGAACATACGGGATAGAACTGCTCCTCGGCGATGCTCTCGACATAAAGGCCCGGCCATCGCCCGTCGCCGTGACGCAGCTCGATATCGACCAGCTCCTGATTAAAGTCCGTCGGTTCGTTCGTGCCGTCGAGGCGCAATTCCAGATCCGGATGACGATCGAGAAAGTGCCCGAGCCGCGGCAACAGCCATTTGTTGGACAGCGTCGGCGTCGCGCGCACCGTGAGCGTGGTCACCGAGCGGAAGCCGCGCAGGGTGGCGGTCGCCTGCTCGATGCTCTCCATCTGCCCCGAAATCATCGAGAAATAACGCTCGCCGGCCTCCGTCAGCGCGATGCCGCGCCCGGCCTTCGTCAGGAGCGCCACGCCGAGCTGGACTTCGAGAACCTGGATCTGCTGGCTGACGGCCGAGGGCGTCACGCTCAGCTCCTCGGCCGCCCGCGCAATGCTGCCGGCCCGTGCGGCGGCGTGGAAGACCAATATGGCTTTGATGGGAAGCTGCATCGCGGAATCCGGGTTGACGCGCGAACCTAAAGTATTTCCAGCCGAAGCGAAATCGCTTCGCCGTCGGACAATGCGGCAAAAACAACCGGATAGACCAGGATCGGCATGCGCATTGCGACCTGTGATCGTCTCTCCCGCGGCGCACAGGCGAAACCTGGAAGACTTGGGCGTCGACGGCCACCGCACGGGTGCACGGCAGCCATGCGAAAACCAGCCTACCGGTCCTTCGCCGCGTCCCGTACATTGCAGTCAGGATTTAGCAGGACAAAGACCATGAAGACGGAAGCTCCCCGGAACCGCATCGCATTCGGCCAGAAGATCTGGGACGCTATCGTCCTGACGCGCTCGCACGAAACGCGCCGCATCCTCAACAATCACGGCTACAAGGGCTGATGACGACTGGGAGGGCTTTGCTCTCCCGGATTCGACATCGCCAGCCGCGCGCGCTTCAGCCCCACGGCGCTCGCCTCTTCGCGGCGCCGCGCCCTCAACGCCCGCTCTCCGCGGTGTGAGGCCCTCCCAGGCATGAGGGCCTTGTCAGGCTCAAGTCTGCAGAGGCAGACACTTACCTACACACTCCTGTTTGCCGCCCCACGGGGATCGTCGATCACTGTCGATACCGGGCTTTCGTCGGGTGCCACGCCTTCGCCAGGTTTCTCCACGAGCGCTTCGGTCCGCACGCGTGTCTTCTGCGGGTCGAAATGGGGGAAGGGGACGATGGTTGCCCGGATGCGTTTCTGGTGGCCGTCGAGTTTGCCGATCTCCACCTTCGTGCCGATCTCCGCAAAGGCGATGTCGAGCCGCGCGAGTGCGATGCTGCGCCCGAGGATCGGCGATTTGACGGCGCTGGTGACGACGCCCACCTGCGCCCGCCCGACATGCACGCCGTCGCCATGGCCGATCGGCTCGTTGCCGACGATGTCGAGGCCGACCATGCGGCGATGGGGATGGTCGCGGCGGCGCGCAATGGCGGCGTCGCCCACATAGGCGTCCGGCTTGTCCTTGGGAATGGTGAAACCGATACCGGCTTCGAACGGATCCGTCTGGTCGGAGAAATCATAGCCGGCAAAGACCAGACCCGCCTCAATGCGCACCATGTCGAGCGCGGCCAGGCCCATGGGCGTCAGTCCGTGCGGTGCGCCCGCCGCCATGACGGCATCCCAGACGATCACCGCATCCTGCGGATGACACCAGACCTCGTAGCCGAGTTCGCCGGTATAGCCGGTGCGGGACACGAGGACCGAGCGATCGGCGATCCGGCCGATGGCGAAGCGGAACCATTTCAGCTCGGCAAGCGTCGGCTGATGCGGCGGCGTCACCATGACCGCCGCGAGGATATCGCGCGCGCGCGGCCCCTGAACGGCGATATTGTGCAGCTGATCGCTGGAATCGCGCACAAAGGCCTTCAGGCCATGCGTCTCGGCGAGGTCCCGCAGCCAGGCGCCGGAGAAGTCGTCGCCGCAGACGAAGCGGAAATTGTGCGGGCCCAGCCGGAAGATCGTGCCGTCGTCGATCATGCCGCCCGTCTCGTAGGTCAGCGGCGTATAGACGATCTGCCCGACGGCGAGCTTCTTCACATTGCGCGGTACGGCGCGCTGCAGCAGGTCTTCGGCATCCGGGCCGGTGATCTCGAACTTGCGCAGCGCGGAGAGGTCGATGATGACGGCGCGCTCGCGGCAGGCCCAGTACTCCGCGATCGGGCCGGCTTCGGTGTAGCAACTGGCCAACCAGAAGCCGCGATAGTCCTCAAAGGTGCGCGTCAGCGCGGAGGTCCGCGGGTGGAAGCCCGTTTCGCGGCTCATGCGGGGTTCGGCATCGGGTGTCATGCGGTGGGCGCTTCCCTTTTCAAACGGACTGTCGGCATCATAGACGCGGACATGGATATCGGTCGGCACCCAGCCATTGGCCGGGTCGATATCGTCGGCGCAGGAGGACGTGGCGCAGACGAGGTCGGTCAGCGCCCGCAGGAGAACATAGTCGCCCGGCCGAGACCAGGGCTCGTCCATGGAGATCCGGTCCTGCGCATCCACGAACGTATTGTAGAAGAAATTGATGGCCGGCCAGCCCTTGCGCTCGGCAATGCCGAAAGGGGCGAGAACCCGGTTGAAGTTCTCCGTGCAGTTGGAATGGCCGGGATAGCCCATGTCCTCGTAATATTTGGCGGTGCAGGCGAGCAGGAACGTGTCGTGCCGGCCGACCGTGTCCTGCACCACCTCCACCAGAGGCCGCATGCGCGCATCGAAATATTTCGAATGGAGACCGGGGCCCGAAAAGCTCGAGCCCATCAGGGTGCGCGTGGTGGTGGGGTCGATGCCGAATTCGGCGCCCTGCGCCAGATCGCCCGCATCGAAGGCGAGGAAATCCGAGCACTGGCGGCCGTCGACATCGATGATCTGGATATATTGCCCCGCCTTGACCCGGAAGGCCGAAGCGGTCGCCGCCGCGATGCGCAGCTCCGTCACGACCTGGGGGGCGAGCGGCGGCGGGATCTCGCCGGCACGCTCCACGATCGGCAGGATCTCGACCAGAATGTCCGTCGGCGTGTCCTGCGCATCGGGTGCCATGGGCCGGCCGGGCGCGGCGACGAGGCAGAGGAGGTCGGCGCGCGCTTCCAGCGTCACGGCGGCGCCGGCCAGCGTCTCCGCGTCGAACAGGGTCGCCGATATCGGGGGTTCCTGCCGCGGCGTATCGAGGATCTGCGCGACGGCCGGGGGGATCCGGTAGGCGGTCGGGGACAGGGCCGGGGCGGGCGACAGGTTGGCGGCAAGGCCCTGCAGGCTGCCCGGCGGGCCGAAGCTGTGGATCTCGACCGGCTGCGCGCCCTCCAGATTGCGCAGCGTCACGCGGTCGCCGGGGCGAAGGGCAAGGAGGCGCGCCTCGCCGCCGCGCAGGATGGCGGAAGTCGGCCGGAGCGCCGGCACGGGCGTGCCAGTTTGCGCCGTGTCGCTCGTCCAGATCCGTGTCATGTCGTCTCCCTCTTCCGTCCGGTCCTCCGGCTTTATTCCGCCGCTTCCTGCACGCCCAGAAAGGCTTCGAGCGAGTCGTCCAGCGCCTCCATCCACGGCGTGTGATGCACCGGCGCCATGTCGCCGGTGAGAACGGACGGATAGGACTTATTGCGGTAGGTCAGGATGCCCTCGACCTTGTGATGCTCCCATTCCTTGAAAAGCTCGGCGACCTTTTCCACGTCGAAATCGGGATAGTCGGTGGCCGACAGCAGGTCGCGGACGTAATCTGTTTGGTAGTCGATGGCCTCGAACGGGTTGGTCAGCGCCTCCTCGCGGGCGCGCCAGTCCTTGATGTCGGCATCTCGTGCGGCCGCGTCGGGAAGCGCGATCCGGCCGAGGATCACGTCGCGGGCAAACCAGGCCTGCGCGTCGAACATGTTGAATGTATAATACTGGTCCTGCATGCCGATGTAGAAAAGATGCGGGTTCCGTTCCCAGACGATCCCCTTGTAGAGGCCCAGAGGGTAGAGCCGGTTGTTGGTCTTCAGCCGCAGATCGTCGGGCAGGAAGGGGAAGGAATGCTGGTAGCCGGTGCACAGCACGACGGCATCGACCGTCTTGCTCGTGCCGTCGATGAAATAGGCGGTCTTGCCGACGAAACGGGCGATCAGCGGCTTTTCCTCGAACGTGTCGGGCCAGTCGAAGCCCATCGGTTTCGTGCGGTAGCTGAAGGTCACGGACGCCGCGCCGTACTTATGGCACTGGGTGCCGATATCCTCGGCCGAATAGGACGCGCCGACAAGCAGCACGTTCTTGCCGGCGAACTCGTCGGCGGCGCGGAAGTCATGCGCGTGCATCACCCGGCCGAGAAAGCCCTCGATGCCGGGGAAGGAGGGCATGTTCGGAACGGAGAAGTGACCGTTGGCGACGATGACGTCATCGAACTCTTCCGTATAGTGCTCGTCCTTCTGCAGATCCTTGACAGTGACCGAAAAGGTCTGCGACACCTCAGACCAGACGACGTTGCGCACCGGCGTCAGGAACCGGATATAGCCACGAACGCCGCTCTTCTCGACCCGCCCGGCGATGTAGTGGTGCAGCACGGCGCGCGGCGGGTAGGAAGGTATGACCCGGCCGAAATGTTCCTTGAAGGAGTAATCGGCAAATTCCAGGCATTCCTTGGGACCGTTCGACCAGAGATAGCGGTACATGGAGCCGTGGACGGGTTCGCCGAACTCATCGAGCCCGGTGCGCCAGGTATAGTTCCAGAGGCCGCCCCAGTTGCTCTGCTTTTCGAAGCAGACGACCTCCGGCACGTCGACGCCCGCGCGCCTGGCCGTTTCGAAGGCTCTGAGAACAGCCAGTCCGCTCGGACCGGCACCGATGACGGCAACGCGTTTCTTCATGTTCGATCTCCATGATGTCGTGAATCCGGCGGCACGCGCGCTCGCGGCGCGCCAGCGGTGGTCTGTTTCAGCCCTTGGCAGTGCGCTTCAGCTTTTTCGGATCGTCGAAGGGCAGGGCGTGGGCGGCGGCGGCGATCGGGCCGCTCGCATTCATCACCTGAAGCGACGTGCCGGGCACGGCGCACGCCACCGCGAGCCGGGCGATCGCCATCGATGCCCCTGTGATCGGCGAGACCATGCCGCAGGTGGCAACGCCGACCTGCCGGCCGTCCTGCATCACCGGCGCGCCCTCGTCGGCCGGCACCGTGCCGTCCAGAAGCAGGCCGAAGATCCGGAAGCGCTCGCGCCCCTTGAGGCGCGCATGCTCCTCGGCGCCGCGAAAGCCGGTCTTGCCGGGGCTGACGGTGAAGTCGAGGCCGAGCTCCCAGAGCGTGTCGCCCGGCCCCTCGTCGGCAAAGGGATATTTCTGCGAATTGTCGTAAGGGTAGAACAGCAGGTAGCTTTCCACCCGCAGCATATCGAGCGTGGTGAAGCGGCAGGGGATGATGCCCATGTCGGCACCTTCTGCGAGGATGCGATCCCAGATCGCGGGCGCATCCTGCCCGCGGCAGAAGATCTCGTAGCCGCGCTCGCCCGTATAGCCGGTGCGCGAGATCATGACGGGCAGACCGAACAGGCGTGTCTGGAGATGATGGAAATACGGCAGGTCGCGGATGCCCGGGACGTGGTTGGCCAGATAGTCGACGGCCAGCGGACCCTGCAGCGACAGGTCATGCAGGTCGTCGTCGAAGCGGATGGAGACGTCGCGGCCGACCGCGGCCTTCTGCAGCTCCTCGTGGCCGGTGCCCGAGCCGTGCACCACCATCCAGCTGTTGGGCGAGATGCGGTAGATGATGCAGTCGTCGGTGAACTTGCCGGCGTCGTTCAGCATGCAGGCATAGGCCGACTTGCCGGGATAGATCTTCTCGACGTCGCGCGTGGTGGCGAGATCGATGACATGGGCGGCATGCGCGCCGGTGATGTGCACCTTCTTCAAGCCGGACACGTCCATCAGGCCGGCTTTCGTGCGGATCGCCAGATATTCGCGGTTGGCGTCGCCGTCATAGGACCAGGCGGTGCCCATGCCGCTCCAGTCTTCCAGCTTCGAGCCGAGTGCCCGGTGGCGGTCGGCGAGGGTCGAAAATCTCCAGGATGCCGTCATGTCGTCCTCCAAATCGTCTATCGGTCGTCTGGCGTCGGGTGAAAACGGGTCAGTCCGGCGCGAAGCCGGGCGAGGTCGGCAGGCCGTCGTCATGGCGCGATAGCCAGGCGACGGTCGTGTCGCGGAAGCGGGCGAGACCCTTGTAGTCGGCAATCGGCTGCGGCAGGCTCGCCAGGACACGGTGGAAGCGGCGCGCCCACTTCTTCTGCGTCACCAGTTCGTCCATCTTGATCAGGTAGCAGCGGATCGAGAACACGATGGCGTTGGAGCGCGGAAGCCGCCAGAGCGCCTGCAACTCGACGCGCAGATGCACCTTGTCGCCGACGTTCTCCGGGGTCACGCTCGCCTTGTCGATGCCCCAGCGGTGGTAGTTTTCCGGGCTGGTGTCGAGGCGCGGATTGATGGTCATCGTCCAGTTCAGCCGGCGCACGGGGCGGCCCTGCTGGAGGTTGAGGAGGAACTTCAGAGCACGCTCGAAGACGCCGAGATCATGCGCCAGCGGCACGGGCGCGTGCCACTCCATGAAGTTCATGCCGAGGTCGAAATCGAGCGACCAGTCGGCCTGCGTCGTCACCATGCCCGCATCCATCCAGAGATTGTCGTCCCGCTGGTCGAGCAGGCAGAAATCCCCCTGGCACTGGCGGGTGATATATTCCATCGGCCCCTGCGGCAGGGTTGAGGCATCGCCGAAGGTGAACGTCTGGTCGAGCCCGAGCGGCCGGTTGATCCAGTGCCAGCGGTTGCCGTCGCGGGTCAGGGTGAAGGTCTCGGGATAATGCGTCGACATCGACGTCATCAGCAGTTCCACGAGATCCCATTCCGCCGTCATCATGTGCGGCAGCGACTGGCAGCGCAGCGGGTCCTGCGCGAGCGTGATCGCGCGGTCCTGCATCTCGGCCACGTAGTGCTCGTCGATATGGATCGGAAATTCGGTCGCCGACTGCACCGGGCCCGGCACGTGCTGCTCGATATTGACCGTATAGGTGTAGTCGTCACGCTCGAAGGGAAAGGGAAACGCCCGGATCGCCGTCGGGCTGTTGGCGAAGGTGTAATCGTCGCGGAAGGTCTCGGCATTGAACGAAAGGGTCATGGTGTCACTCCGTCACAGGTCGAGCACGAGTTCGCGGCCACGCAGCCGCGAGACGCAGGTCATGATGGTTTGGCCGCAGGATTTCTGGCTGTCCGTCAGGTAATGGTCGGCATGGAGGAGATCACCATCAGCGACGAGCACCCGCGTTTCGCACTGGCCGCACGCACCGCCCCGGCAAAGGTAGGGCGCATCCACACCGGCCGCCTCGATGGCCTCAAGCAGGGTCTCGTGTTCGCCGACCACGGTGGAAATGCCGGAGCGCGCAAGCCGCAGGGCGAAGGGCTCGCCACCGTCCGGCGCAAGGAAGCGCTCGGCATGCAGCGCGCTCTCCGGCCATCCGGCGGTCCGTGCGTCGGCCAGCACGCCCTCGATCATGCGCTCGGGCCCGCACACGTAAAGATGCGTTCCGAGCGGCTGGCGGTCGAGGATATCGCGAACCGATAGCCGCTCCTGTCTCTCGCTGACGTAAAGATGCAGTCGGTCGCCATGCCGGGCCGTAAGCTCGGCGGCAAAGGCGCCGCTTGCGGTATCACGCATGGCGTAATGCAGCTCGAAGGGCAGGTCGAGGGCCGCAAGCTCTGCCGCCATGGCCGCAATGGGCGTGATGCCGATGCCGCCGGCCACCAGGATATGGCGACGGGCCGTGCGGTTGACGGGAAAGAGATTGATCGGCGCCGACAGGTTTAGTGCCGTGCCGACGGTCAGGTGATCGTGGATGAAGGCCGAGCCGCCGCGCGACTGCGGGCTGCGCAGCACGGCAACTTCGTAGGCCGCGCCGCCGGCCAGCGTCGAGCCAAGCAGCGAATAGGCATTGCGGATGAGGCGGGTGCCGCCATCGAGCGTCAGCACCGTATGGGACCCGGCCGAGTAGGGCGGCAGGGCCTGCCCGTCGCGCCGGGCCAGCCGCAGCCGCTTGACGGTCGGCGACAGGGCCTCGGTCTCGATCACCCGCACGGGATACTGGACGCCGCCGCTCATGCGCCGAAGGCCTCTGCCGGCGGGATCTCGCCCGGCGCCTCGGCATCGATGCACACGCCCATGAAGGCGCCGAGGCGTCGGGAATAATGGTCGCGCACCAGAAGGTAGAGACCGCACTGGGAACACACAGTCGGGCTTGCCGCCACCCCGTCGGTGAAGCCCTTGCAATGAACGCACTGGACGCGGCGCGTCGGGGCGCCGCGATGCTCCGTCTGGATCGCATCGGCATCGATGCCCCTCTGCAGGGCCTCGCTCCTGGCGCGGCCGATGAAATCCTCGCTGCCGCTGATGTAGAGCCGCGTTCCCATGGTCGCCGAAGACAGCGTCGTTGCGAGTTCAGCCAGCAGGTCCTCGACGCCCGATGCGACATGCAGGGCCTCGCAGGAAAGGGACGCCAGATCCGTCGCCGGCCGGCGATCGGCGCTGCGCGGTGCCGGCGAGAAAAGGATGCTCGTGCGAGCGAGGGCGTCGTGGCCGCGAAAGGCGTCGGTCACGGCCGAGGCACCCTCGCCCTCGGCAAGGACGATATGCCGCGTCGCCTGGCGAACCGGTGCGAGCGTGCCGTAGAGCGGGCGGCTTCTGATCGGGGTAGGCTGCATGGTCATGTCTCGAAGGGATGTCAGGCGATCCGGGGACGGACGGCGCATGCGCGCCGTCCGTTGTGCTGGCGGGTGTCTCAGGCGCTGAAGAACCAGTTGGACAGGAACACCACGGCCACGCCGGCAACGAGCGTGAGATAGGGGAGGATGCCGGCCTTGCGGTGCATGGTTTGTCCGGGCTTCACGCCGAGATCTTCCAGCATTTGCGCCGGGAACTGTCCGCGATCCTGGATGTAGTGGCGGAAGAAGAAGACCGGGATGATCAGCGCGGCGGTGATGATGCCCGCCCACAGCGCCATCGGGTTCCAGACCTTGGCGCCGGCCCCCATGAAGACGGCATTGAGGAAGGCGAAGATGCCGCCGAGCGCCAGGAGAACGGTCGGCGCCCGGTAGGGTCGCGCGATATGCCCGGAGTCGATCCGGTGCAGCCAGCCGGCGTTCAGGTTGAGAAAGTTGAAGATGATGTAGCCGCAGTTCGACACCGCGAGGATGAAGAAGAAGCTGGTCGCATCGGCGCAGGCGATCGCCAGCACGACGAGGTTGACGATCAGATCCGTCCACATGGCCCGCGTCGGCGCGCCGTGTTCGTTGACGTGGGAGAGATATTTCGGCAGCCAGCCATCGACGGAGCCCTGGTAGAGCGTGCGCGAGGATCCGGCCATCGCCGTCATGAGGCAGAGCATCAGGGCGAGGATCATCAGCATGACCAGCAGGCTTTCGATCAAGGCGCCGCCGCCCACCATGTGCGCCATGGCCGCCGCGACGCCCGAGCCATCGACGATCGGCGTGGCGAGCATGCCGTTCAGCCCGAGGACCCCCTGGAAGGTGAAGGGAACGAGGCTGAACAGCGCCAGGCAGAGAAGGCCCGAGAAGAAGATGGCCTTGAACGTATCTTTGCCGGGATCGCGAAACTCGCTCGTGTAGCACACGGCGGTTTCAAAGCCGTAGGTCGACCATGCCGCGATGAACATGCCGCCCAGCACGAGCGTCCAGCCGGCGATGTCCCAGGCACCCGGTTCCGGCGCATAGGCGGTGGCGAGCGGCACGAGCGGCGAGAAGTTCGACCATGTGACGCCGCCGGTGACGAGCGGCACGACCCCGACGATGACCATGGGGATGATGACGACGAGGCCGATATATTTCTGCACCTTGGCGGTCCCGAGAATGCCGCGGTGCTGCACGGCGAAGGTGACGAGCATCAGGATGGCGCCGATGAAGAAGGCCGCGTTGAGCGAGAGCGAAACGGGCCCGAGCGTCGTCTGGAAGAGCGTCCAGGTGCGGATGGACGGCGTCAGCGCAGAGACGGCGGCGGCCGCCTTTTCCGCGTCGGGCACCGTCAGCGTCGCACCGTTGGCGGCGATCCAGTCGATAACGGCGGCGCTGTCGACGGCCGGCACGGGCGCGAGCGCGTTGAGGATATAGGCGGCGGCGATCGAGCAGCCGAGCGAGAGCACGGGCGACCAGGCAAACCAGTTACACCAGACCGACAGCGGCGCGATGGGCTTGGCATAGCGCACCCAGGCCGAGGCGCCGTAGATCGATGCGCCGCCCGATTTGTTGGGGAAGAGGCCGGCGATCTCGGCATAGGTGAAGGACTGGATGAACCCCATGATCATGGAGACGATCCAGACCGCGAAGGCGAGCGTGCCCACCGTGCCGGCGATGCCGCCGATGGAGAAGAGGACCAGCGCCGGCACGCCGCTTGCGACCCAGAAGGCGCCCGTCCAGTTGATGCTACGATGCAGTTTTCCCGGCTCCGAAAGCTCGGAGCTTATGACCGTTGTCGACATAGCTGTTCCCCGCCACGTTCTGTTTTGTGTAAGTCGGACTGCTATTGGCGCCGATCGAGATCGGCTGGCATGTGCAGAGGGCCTTGGCGACGGCCGAACCCGTGCTGCAGGAAATCGTCCGGGAGCCGGGCGATCCGGTACGCCGTGCGCGCTTGCCCTGTTCTGGCGGCGTCGGATGTCTGTCCGTGCCGACTGTCGGGTTCTTGGCGGCAATCATGCTGCCGGGTTTCCGGTTTGTCAAAGGTTCTTCTTTAAGAGAAACAAATTTTCTTCTTAATTTTTAGGCTTGCAAATTTTGTGGGCAGAAAGTGCCTTTGAGGGCAGGGATTGACCACTTTCTAGCCTTTTCCGGATCGATTAGACATTGCCGCCGATCATGCCGCGCGACATAATGGTGTGCCGTACCGCGCTCGGGACCATAGACCCTGTCGCCGCAGAGCCTGCCGGCCTTGCGGGCCGGCACCCTCTTCAACCAACGGGAGACGATGTGTCGGAACCGGCCAAACCTGTCCTATCCAAGCCCGTCATCCTCGCCCAGGACCCGCATGCGGTTCGCGAGCCGAAGGAAAACAATCTCGAAATGGCGATCGGCCACGAGGTGCGCGCCTATCGCAAGCGCCTCGGTATCACCGTGTCGGATCTTGCGGGCGCGACCGGGCTTTCGGTCGGCATGCTGTCGAAGATCGAGAATGGCAACATCTCACCCTCGCTGACCACGCTGCAATCGCTGTCGAAGGCGCTCGGCGTGCCGCTGACGGCATTCTTCCGCAGCTTCGAGGAGCCGCGCAACGCGATCTTCGTCAAGGCAGGGGAGGGCGTCAACATCGAGCGCCGGGGCACGCGTGCCGGCCACCAGTACAGTTTGCTCGGCCATATCGACAACAATACGAGCGGCGTGACGGTCGAGCCCTACCTGATCACGCTGACGACCGAATCCGACGTGTTCCCGACCTTCCAGCACGAGGGCATGGAGTTTCTCTACATGCTGGACGGCGCCGTGACCTACCGGCACGGCGACCGGACGTTCGAGATGGAGGCGGGCGACAGCCTGTTCTTCGACGCCGATGCGCCGCATGGTCCGAGCGAGCTGACGAAGCTGCCCGCGCGCTACCTGTCCATCATTTCCTACCCCACCAAGCGCAATGGCGGAGACGGGCAGTGATTGCCTTAAAAGAAAAAAAGTTTCTTGGTGATTGATATCGCGCAGGGCGCATGTTAGCCATTGACCATCGAATAACAGGATGGTGGCGATGTGCGGCATTGTGGGATTGTTTCTCAAAGATGAGACGCTGCGGCCGGAACTCGGCCGAATGCTGTCGGACATGCTGATCATCATGACGGACCGGGGCCCGGACTCCGCCGGCATCGCGATCTATAACGCTCCGACAGCCGGCACCTGGAAGCTGACGCTGCAGTCGGCGGAGCCGGGTGTCGATTTCGCAGGCCTGTCCGAAGCCCTCGCGTCCCGCGACATTCCCGCCCGCGTCACGGTCAAGGATACGCATGCGGTGGTCGAAACGACGGCCGGCGTTGCCGACGTCCGCGCGTTTCTTCAGGAGGCCCGTCCGCAGATCCGCATCATGGGCACCGGCGAAAGCGTCGAGATCTACAAGGAAACCGGGCTTCCCCGGGATGTGGTCGACCGGTTCGACGTCCGCGCGATGAGCGGCACGCACGGCATCGGCCACACTCGCATGGCAACGGAATCGGCCGTGACGACGCTCGGGGCGCATCCGTTTTCGACCGGCGCCGACCAGTGCCTCGTTCACAACGGCTCGCTCTCCAACCACAACAATCTGCGCCGCACGCTGATCCGCGAAGGCATGACCTTCGAGACGCAGAACGACAGCGAGGTCGCCGCCGCCTATCTCACCGCCGAGATGGCCAAGGGCAAGGACCTAGGCGAAGCGCTGACCGGCGCGCTCGACGATCTCGACGGCTTCTTCACCTTCGTCGTCGGCACGAAATCCGGTTTCGGCGTGGTGCGCGATCCCATCGCCTGCAAGCCGGCCGTCATGGCCGAAACCGACCAGTATGTCGCCTTCGGCTCCGAATACCGCGCGCTGGTCAACCTGCCGGGCATCGAGACGGCCCGCGTGTGGGAGCCCGAGCCCGCCACCGTCTATTTCTGGGATCACGCAAAAGCCGCCTGAGACCCGAGGGGCGCCAGCAAAACGGGACCCGGGCGTCCCCGCCATAGAGGAACACAATGCCGACATTCGATCTGTCCTCCACGCCGCTGCGCGACCTCAACAGTGCCCTCCACACGCTGTCCAAGGGCGCCAACGACACGGCCTTCGACGTCGTCAATCCGCGCGGTGCCCATGCGGTCGCCGTCGGCATCGATGCGCCCGTCACCGTCGAGGTGCGCGGTTCCGTCGGCTACTACTGCGCCGGCATGAACGATGGCGGCATCGTCACCGTCCACGGTTCGGCAGGGCCGGGGGTCGCCGAAAACATGATGTCGGGCACCGTCGTCATCGAGGGCGATGCCAGCCAGTATGCCGGCGCCACGGGGCAGGGCGGCCTGCTCGTCATCAAGGGCAATGCGGCCTCGCGCTGCGGCATTTCCATGAAGGGCATCGATATCGTCGTCCATGGCAATATCGGCCATATGTCGGCCTTCATGGGCCAGTCGGGCCATCTCGTGGTGCTGGGCGACGCGGGCGATGCGCTGGGCGACAGCCTCTACGAGGCGAAGCTGTTCGTGCGCGGCACCGTAAAGAGCCTGGGTACCGACTGCATCGAGAAGCCGATGCGGCCGGAACATCTGGAGACCTTGCGCGGGCTGCTCGACAGGGCGGGCGTCACCGATGCGACGCCGCAGGAGTTCCGGCGCTACGGTTCGGCGCGGACGCTCTACACGTTCAACATCGACAATGCCGACGCGTATTGAAGGCCCGAGGGATCATCCATGAGCTATCACAACCCCTATACCCCGCCGCGCAAGTCGGCGACCTTCGATGATGCGACGCTGGCCGAGATCCGCCGCGCCGCCGCCACCGGCATCTACGACATTCGCGGGGCAGGCACGAAGCGCAAGCTGCCCCATTTCGACGACCTCCTGTTTCTCGGCGCCTCGATCTCGCGCTATCCGCTCGAAGGCTACCGGGAGAAATGCGACACCTCCGTCGTGCTCGGCACGCGGTTCGCCAAAAAGCCCATCCGCCTGAAGACACCGATCACCATTGCCGGCATGTCGTTCGGGGCCCTTTCCGGCAACGCCAAGGAAGCGCTCGGCCGCGGTGCGACGATCGCCGGCACCTCGACCACCACGGGCGACGGGGGCATGACCGACGAGGAGCGCGGGCACAGCGAGATGCTGGTCTACCAGTATCTGCCCTCGCGCTACGGCATGAACCCGCGCGACCTGCGCCGGGCCGATGCGATTGAGATCGTCATCGGGCAGGGCGCCAAGCCCGGCGGCGGCGGCATGCTGCTCGGCCAGAAGATTTCCGACCGCGTTGCCCAGATGCGCAACCTGCCGAAGGGCATCGACCAGCGCTCGGCCTGCCGCCACCCCGACTGGACCGGCCCGGACGATCTGGAGATCAAGATCCTCGAACTGCGCGAGATCACCGACTGGGAAAAGCCGATCTATGTGAAGGTCGGCGGCTCCCGCCCCTATTACGACACGGCGCTGGCCGTGAAGGCCGGTGCCGATGTGGTGGTGCTCGACGGCATGCAGGGCGGAACGGCGGCGACGCAGGACGTCTTCATCGAGAATGTCGGCATGCCGATCCTCGCCTGCATCCGCCCGGCCGTCCAGGCGCTGCAGGATCTCGGGCTTCACCGCAGCGTGCAGCTCATCGTCTCCGGCGGCATCCGCTCGGGCGCGGATGTGGCGAAGGCCCTGGCGCTCGGCGCCGATGCGGTCGCCATCGGCACGGCCGCGCTGGTGGCGCTCGGCGACAACGACCCGAAATGGGAAGACGAGTACCAGAAGCTCGGCACGACGGCCGGCGCCTATGACGACTGGCACGAGGGCAAGGACCCGGCCGGCATCACCACGCAGGACCCGGAGCTGGCCGCCCGCCTCGACCCGGTGGCGGCCGGACGGCGCCTTGCCAACTACCTCAAGGTCATGACGCTGGAGGCGCAGACGATCGCGCGCGCCTGCGGCAAGAACCACCTGCACAATCTGGAGCCCGAGGACCTCTGCGCGCTGACGATGGAAGCGGCCGCCATGGCGCAGATCCCGCTCGCCGGCACCAGCTGGTATCCGGGCAAGGGAGGATTTTGAAAGACCGTCCTCTCTCCGTGGCATTCCCTAAAGACGCAGCAAGCAAGCTTCGCCAGGGAATGCTTCGGCCGGACGGCACGGCGGGACCGCGTTTGGGAGGATGCGGTTCGCCCTCGTTGAGTGTCTGATAATCCATAAGGGGAACGACGTGACACTGGATCTCTCGACCTATGCCGCCGAACACGGCATCCGCTATTTCATGATCAGCTATACCGATCTTTTCGGCGCCCAGCGCGCCAAGCTCGTGCCGGCGCAGGCCATCGCCGACATGCAGGCCGATGGCGCCGGCTTCGCGGGCTTTGCGACCTGGCTCGACCTGTCGCCGGCCCATCCCGATCTCTTCGCCCTGCCGGATCCGTCCTCCGTCATCCAGCTGCCGTGGAAGAAGGACGTGGCCTGGGTGGCGGCCGATTGCCGGATGGACGACAAGCCGCTCGACCAGGCGCCGCGCGTGCTGTTGAAGCGGCTGGTGGCGGAAGCCGCCGAGATGGGGCTCAGGGTCAAGACCGGCGTCGAGCCCGAGTTCTTCCTCACCACCGCGGACGGGTCCGTGATTTCCGACGTTTACGACACGGCGGAAAAGCCCTGCTACGACCAGCAGGCGGTCATGCGGCGGTTCGACGTGATCGCCGAGATCTGCGATGCCATGCTCGAGCTTGGCTGGAAGCCCTATCAGAACGACCATGAGGACGCGAACGGCCAGTTCGAGATGAACTGGGAATATGACGATGTGCTTGCCACGGCCGACAAGCACTCCTTCTTCAAGTTCATGGTCAAGTCCATCGCCGAGAAGCACGGGCTGCGCGCCACCTTCATGCCGAAGCCGTTCAAGGGGCTGACCGGCAATGGCTGCCACGCCCATATCTCCGTCTGGGATCTCGCCGGCAAGACCAATGTCTTTGCCGATGCCGATATGCCTTTCGGTTTGTCGGCCACCGGCAAGACCTTCCTCGGCGGCATTATGAAACATGCCTCGGCGCTCGCCGCCATCACCAATCCCACCGTCAATTCCTACAAGCGCATCAACGCGCCGCGCACCGTGTCCGGGGCCACATGGGCGCCGAACACCGTGACATGGACCGGCAACAACCGCACGCATATGGTGCGCGTTCCCGGTCCCGGCCGCTTCGAGCTTCGCCTGCCGGACGGCGCCGTCAACCCCTACCTGTTACAGGCAATTATCCTTGCCGCCGGCATGTCGGGCATGCGCACCAAGGCCGATCCGGGCCCGCACCACGATATCGACATGTACCGCGAGGGCCATACGGTGACCAACGCGCCGCGGCTGCCGCTGAACCTGCTCGACGCGCTGCGCGACTACGAAAAGGACGAGGCGCTGCAGGCGGCGATGGGCCGGGACTTCTCCGCCGCCTATCTCAAGCTGAAGCATGGCGAGTGGACGAGCTATTGCAGCCATTTCACCGCCTGGGAGCGCGAAACCACGCTGGACATCTAGGGTCTCGGATCCGCCGTCCCCTCGACATCAACCCCGCACCCCCAAGGAAAGGACGCCTCTTGAACCCGTTCGTCCTCACCGTCACCTGCACATCGCGGCGCGGCATCGTTGCCGCCATCTCGACCTATCTCGCCGACCAGCACTGCAACATCGTTGACAGCGCCCAGTTCGACGACCTTGAGACCGGTCGCTTCTTCATGCGCATCGGGTTTCGCTCGGAAGACGGCCTGCCGCTCGACGCGATCGCGGCCGGCTTTGCCGCGATTGCCGAACCTTTCGCCATGGACTACCGCTTCCACGATCCGGCCGCGCCGATGAAGGTCGTGCTGATGGTGTCGCGCTTCGGACACTGCCTCAACGACATTCTCTACCGCTGGAAGATCGGCGCCCTGCCGATCGAGATCGTCGCCGTGGTTTCCAACCATTTCGACTACCAGAAGGTGGTCGTCAACCACGACATTCCCTTCCACCATATCCCCGTGACCAAGGCCAACAAGCCGGAGGCGGAGGCGCGGATTCTCTACCTCATCGAGCAGTCCGGCGCCGATCTCGTCGTGCTCGCCCGCTATATGCAGGTTCTCTCGGATGCCATGTGCGCGCGCATGCCGGGCCGGATCATCAATATCCATCACTCTTTCCTGCCAAGCTTCAAGGGCGCGAACCCCTACAAACAGGCCTATGGCCGTGGCGTGAAGCTGATCGGCGCGACGGCGCATTATGTGACGGCGGAACTCGACGAAGGCCCGATCATCGAGCAGGACGTGGCTCGCATCACCCATGCGCAAAGTGCTGCCGACTACGTCTCCATCGGCCGGGACGTCGAGGCGCAGGTGCTGTCGCGCGCCATCCACGCGCATATCCATCACCGCGTCTTCCTCAACGGCAACCGCACCGTCGTCTTTCCGGCAAGCCCCGGCGGCTACGCCTCCGAGCGGATGGGCTGACGCCCCTCATCGGTTTCCGGTCTGATCGCTTTGTGAACCGGAAACAAGAACCATCGAGCATCTCTGGCCGGAAGGCCAGATTTTCAATGGACGGACTACGGTTTCCGGTCTGATCAGCCGGAACCGTATCAGTCTTCGAGAAACTCTGCGCTCATGCGGGCGAGGTCGTCCCACAGGCTCTGGGCGAAGCCGCGCAGGACCATGATCTCGAAGGCCTCGTCTCCGATACGGGTGACATGGGCGGCGATGTGGCCGACGAGCGTCGTCGTGGCCTCTCCCACCGGAAAGCGCGTCAAGGCGAGATCGACTGCCGTGCCCTTGGCCAGCATCCGCTCGACCATCGGGCCGCTTGCCCGGATACGGACACGGCCCGCACTCTGGTCCACGCCGAAAGCCTCTGGCTGAAGAGCGGCGAGAATGTCGCCAAGCTCGGCATGCGTCTTCGCCCGGTCGCCGACGATGAACCACTGACCGGGACCGGCCGCACGCACCGCCTGCGGCGCGCCGTCGGAAAGGGGCGCAAGCCGTTCCATCGCAAGCGGGGCGTGGGGCGTGCCCAGCACCTGGATGACGTGCCCCTCCGGCAGCGCCTCCAGCCGGATCGCCCGGCTGACAAGGCGCGTGCAGCCCCGAAGCGCCGGCTGTGGTGTGAGGGGGCGTGTGATGCGAAGATCAGACATGAAGCTTCTCGTTTCCCGGATCGACGAACACCGGGTCGCAGAGGCGCCCGGGTGTGAATTCGTTGCGGATGCCGTTCCAGATCATCACCGCCTCGCCGTGACGCTCTGCGCCGCGCGTGACAAGCGCAAGCCCGATGGTCGATCCGACATGGGGCGAATAGGCGCTGGATGTGACATAGCCCTGGTCGTTTTCGAGCGTCGCCGCGGCGCCCTGTGCCAGAATATGCGATCCCGTGCGGAAGGACGTCGTCGGGTCGAGCGGCAGGACGCCGACGAGCTGCGCACGCTCCGGGTCGACGAGGCCCGGACGCCCGACCATGGCCTTGCCGATGAAATCGGGCTTGGTGGTCGAGACCATCTTGCCGAAACCGAGATCGGCGGCCGTCGCCGTGCCGTTGATCTCGTTGTGGGTGACGTGCCCCTTCTCGATGCGCAGCACGCCCAGCGCCTCCACGCCATAGGGCTGAATGCCGTGCGGCGCGCCGGCCTCCATGAGGGCCTCGGCAACGCTCTCGCCATAGCCGGCGGGCACGGCCAGCTCATAGGCGAGTTCGCCGGAAAACGAGATGCGGAAGAGGCGTCCGTGCAGCGCGCGGCCGAACAGCGAGACCTCGCGGGCGGCCAGAAAAGGGAAGGCGTCGTTGGACAGATCCTCGTTCACGATCGTCTGCAGGATGAGACGCGCCTTCGGCCCCGCGATCGCCATCTGCGCCCATTGGTCGGTGGAAGAGGCGAGGCGCACGTCGAGATCCGGCCACAGGACCTGCGCGCAGTATTCGAGATGGTTCATCACCCCGGCGGCATAGGCCGTCGTGGTGGTCATGACATAGTGGTTCTCCGACAGGCGGCTCGTCGTGCCGTCGTCGTAGATCATTCCATCCTCGCGCAGCATCAGGCCGTAGCGCGCCTTGCCGACCGGCAGCTTCAGGAAGGCGTTCGAATAGACGCGGTTGAGAAATTCCGCGGCATCGTGGCCACAGATCTCGATCTTGCCGAGCATGGAGACGTCGCACAGCCCGGCATGGGCACGCACGTTCAGCACTTCGCGATCGACGCTCTCGCGCCAGGAGGTTTCGCCGACGCGCGGGAAGAAGGAGGAGCGGTACCAGAGACCGGTCTCCACGAAGGTTGCGCCAAGACGGCGCGCCCAGTCGTGCAGCGGCGAGCGGCGCACGGGCTGGAAATCATGACCGTGATGCGGCCCGGCGAGCGCACCGAAGGACACCGGCGTATAGAACGGCCGGAAGGTCGTGGTGCCGACATCGGCCGGCGATATCCCCCGCGCTTCCGCCAGAAGGCCGATGGCGTTGACGTTGGAAAGCTTGCCCTGATCGGTCGCCATGCCGTTGGTCGTGTAGCGCTTGGCGAGCTCCACATGGCCGTAGCCTTCCTGAACGGCGAGGTCGAGATCGCCCCGGTGCACGTCGTTCTGGAAATCGACGAAGGCTTTGCCCCTGACGCCGGGCACGGTCCAGAGCGGTCTTGCCGGGACAGGGTTCGGAGCCGAGACGATATCGCCCTCGACGGTGCCGAAGGTTGCCGGGGTCGCGTTGAAAGACATCTGTTCGAGGAGCGCCGTGGCCGTCCGTGCGCCCTCCGCAAGGCAGGCGGCGATGCCGGCCGTGGTGGCGACGGCACCGGCGAGATCGAGGCCGACGAGATCGCCGGGCGCCAGAAAGGCCGACTGCGCGTCCGACCATTGCGGCTTGCCGCCGCGATGGCAGGCGAGATGGATGATTGGGCTGAAGCCGCCGGCCATGGCCAGCGCATCCACCTTCACCGTTTCCGTCTGACCGTTCCGGAGCACCGTTATGGCGGAGAGCGCCTTCCCGCCCTGCGCATCGGAAACGACGGCGCCTGTGACGATGCGCGCCTTGCCGGCGTAGGAAGGGGAGGCGTCCGCCCGGCTGTCGACGATGATCTCGGGTACGATGCCTTGCGCTTCCAGGTCGGCCGCCAGCGCATAGCCGCTGTCATTGCTGGTGAAGATCGCGACCTGCCGGCCGGGCGCGACGCCGTAGCGGTTGAGATAGGTGCGCATGGCGCCCGCCATCATGACGCCGGGAATGTCGTTGCCGCCGAAGACGAGCGGCCGCTCTTCCGCACCGGTTGCGAGCAGCGCTTTCTGCGCGACGATGCGCCAGAGCCGCTCCACGGGCCGGGCGGCGGCGGGCACGCGAACATGCTTCTGCACGCGCTCGACAGCCCCGAAGACTTGGCCGTCATACCAGCCGACGGCGGTAGTGCGCAGCAGGATGGTGACGTTTTCGAGCGCCTCCAGCTCGGCCATCGTCTGCGCCACGAATGCCGGCGCCGGCAGTCCGCCGATCCGCGCCGTCTCTGACAACAGCGTGCCGCCGGCCGCCGCGTGCTCGTCCACCAGAATGACCCGGGCGCCCGCCCGCCCGGCCGTCAACGCCGCGGCCAGACCGGCCGGGCCCGCGCCGATCACGAGCAGGTCGCAATGCGCCCAGCATTTCTCGTAAGCGTCCGGGTCCGCCACGTGGGCAGCCGTGCCGAGGCCGGCGGCCTTGCGGATGAAGGGCTCGTAGAGCTTTTCCCACAGCGGCGCCGGCCACATGAAGGTCTTGTAGTAGAAGCCTGCCCCCAGAAAGGGCGAGAGGAGGCCGTTCAGAGCACCGATATCGAAGGCGAGCGACGGCCAGCGGCTCTGGCTGCGCGCTTCGAGCCCGTCATAAAGCTCCTGCATCGTCGCGCGGGTGTTGGCCTCGGTGCGGCCGTCCCGTCCGATCGTCATGAGGGCATTCGGCTCTGCGGCACCGGCCGTCAGAATGCCGCGCGGCCGGTGATACTTGAAGCTGCGGCCGACGAGCAGCCGGCCGTTGGCAAGCAGGGCCGAGGCGAGGCTGTCGCCGGCATAGCCCGTGAGCGGCTTGCCGTCGAAGGTGAAGGAGAGGTGCGCGCGGCGGTCGATGAGCCCGCCGGCGGCGAGGCGATAGGGGGTCATGAGCGCGCGCCCTCCGTCCTCTTCACCCCGACGGTGTCGAGGGATGCGTCCCGGCTCGCCGCGATCTCGTGCGTGGCGGTGTCGCGCGTCACCACCAGCCAGCGCCGGCAGCCGGCCGTATGGTGCCAGTGCTCCTCGTAACGGCCGCGCGGATTGTCGCGCAGATAGACGTAATCCATCCACGCCGCCGGCTCGGCATCTGCGCGCGGTCGCGCGAGCGCTGCACCGCGGATGGTGAACTCCTCTTTCGGTCGGGCGCCGCAATGCGGGCAGGGGACGAGACTGGCCATGTCGGGCGTTTCCTTCAGCCGTATCAGTGCAGATTGGGCTGCGCGCCCTGACCCTTTTCGTCGATCAGATAGCCGCGCTCGAACCGGTCGAGCCGCATCTGGCGCGTGGTCTCGTGCGAGACGCCCTTCGCCAGAAGATGGGCGAAGCAGAAGCCGGAGGCCGGCGTCGCCTTGAAGCCGCCATAGCACCAGCCGGCGTTGAGGTAGAGATTTTCCAGATGCGTGCGGTCGATGATCGGCGATCCGTCCATCGACATATCCATGATGCCGCCCCAGGCGCGCAGCACCCGGATGCGCGAGAGCGCGGGGATCATCGCCTTACCGGCTTCCGCGACATGCTCGACAGTCGCGAGGTTTCCGCGCTGCGCATAGGAATTGTAGCCGTCGATGTCGCCCCCGAAGACAAGGCCGCCCTTGTCGGATTGCGACACGTAGAAATGCCCGGCCCCGAAGGTCACGACGCCGTCGATGAAGGGTTTCAGGCCTTCGGACACGAAGGCCTGAAGCACATGGCTCTCGATCGGCAGTTTCATGCCCGCCATCTCCGCGACGCGTGAGGAGTTGCCGGCGGCCGCCAGAGCGAGCTTGCCGCAGCCGATGAAGCCCCGGCTGGTCTCGACGCCCGTGACGAGGCCGTTCTCGCGGCGGATGCCGGTGACCTCGCAGTTCTGGATGATGTCGACGCCGCGCTGATCGGCGCCGCGCGCATAGCCCCAGGCCACCGCATCGTGGCGCACCGTGCCGCCGCGCTTCTGCAACAGGCCGCCCTGGATGGGAAAGCGCGCATTGTCGTAGTCGAGGAAGGGCAGCATCTGCCGCACCGCCGCGCGGTCCAGCAGCTGCGCATCGACGCCGTGCAGCAGCATGGCATTGCCGCGCCGCGTATAGGCATCGCGCTGGGCATCCGAGTGAAAGAGATTGAGCACGCCGCGCTGCGACACCATGGCGTTGAAGTTGAAGTCCTGCTCCAGCCCTTCCCAGAGCTTCATGGACAGCTCGTAGAACGGATTGTTGCCGGGCAGGAGGTAGTTGGAGCGGATGATCGTCGTGTTGCGGCCGACATTGCCGGAGCCGATATAGCCCTTCTCCAGCACCGCGACATTGGTGATGCCGAAGGTCTTGGCCAGGTAGTAGGCCGTCGCCAGCCCGTGGCCGCCCCCGCCGACGATGATCACGTCATACTGTGCCTTGGGCTCCGGCTGCCGCCAGGCCGGCATCCATTCCCTGTTGCCACGGAGGCCGTTCATCAGAAGGGAGAGGGCGGAGTAGCGCATGGTCGGTGCCGTCGTGCCGGGAATCGTACCGTCAGACTAGAGGACCGAGCGCTTCTTCGATTGCACCAAAGGGACGGACCGGTATAGATTCGGGTCATGCTGTCTCCCGATACGCGCGCGCTGCAGCGCATGGGCTTCGTGCTGATGCCGAACTTCGCGCTGATGTCCTATGCGTCCGCGACCGAGCCCCTACGGGCGGCGAACATGCTGGCGGGCCTGCCGCTCTACGCGCCGGTGACGCTGTCGCCGGGCGGCGGGCCGGTGCGCAGCTCTTCCGGCCTGACCGTCGATTGCGCCGACCTCGCCGAAGGCGGCGCCGGCTGCCACACGATCTTCGTCTGCGCCGGCGGCGAGGTGGCCGACTGGGGCGACACCGGCGGGCTTCATGCGGCACTGCGCCGGTTCGCGCGCCTGGGCATCCGCATCGGCGGCATTTCCAGCGGCGCCTACATCCTCGCGGCAGCCGGGCTGCTGGAAAACCGCGATTTCACCCTGCACTGGGAACATGCGGCCCTCTTTCGCGAGGCCTTTCCGCATCTCCAGCCCCGGCAGGCGCGCTATGTCGTCACCGGCGACCGCATCACCTGCGGCGGCGGCATTGCGCCGCTCGACATGATGCACCGGATGATCTCGGAGCGGATGGGCGCCGACTTCGCCCGCCGCGTCAGCGACTGGTACCTGCACACGGCCGTGGCCGAGCCGACGGCGCCGCAGCGCGGCTCCGCCGCCGAGCGGTTCGGCACGCATCACGCCGCACTCCTCACCGTGCTCGAAAAGATGGAGGCCGCCATTGAGCAGCCGCTCGACCGGGCGACGCTCGCGCGGCTCGCAGGGGTGAGCCCGCGCCACCTCGATCGCCTGTTCGCACAGGAGCTCGGCCGCGGCTTCCTCGAAACCTATCGCCGGATCCGCCTGCATCACGCGCGGCGCCTGCTGGAGCAGAGCCCCCTTTCCATCTCCGCCATCGCCTTTGCCACCGGCTTTTCCAGCGCCAGCCACTTCTCCCGCGCGTGTAAGACCGTGCTCGGGCAATCCCCCGGCGCCTTCCGCCGCAAAGGGATGGCTGCGCGATCGGCGTGAGCATGAAGAAGGGATGTGACCGCACTGCTTAAAGCAGGGTCTTTTGTGCCGGCTCCGGGGCGGGTTCGGGGCTTAAGTCCTGCCGTCCTCGACGCCGCCGCTCGAGCTCGGTGCTGGCGGTAAAGCGAATATCGACATCGCGGCTGCGGGCAAAATCGTCCAGCACCTCGTCGCTCAACCGATCCCAACTCCGCCCCCGTTCCGGGCCCGCCGGGACGCGCGGGAGGAGGCCGGGGAGGACACTCCAGGCGAGCAGTTGTTCCACCGGAACCGTGTTCAGCATGTCGCGCAGATGATGCGCCGTGACGTAGGCATCCGGCATGGCCCGGTGCGCCGGCAAGCCGATCTCGTGCACCAGCCCCTCCGGCATCCGCTGATAGCGCAGCATTTGATTGGAAAAGCGCGGAAGGTCCGGCCAGATCCGCAACGCGCATTTCCAGGTGCAGATCCAGGGGAGGCCGCCTGTCAGCCTCGGCGTGCAATAGCGCTGCTCGAACGACGCGCGATGCGCCGCCAGGGCATCGATGCGCCCCTCTGGCCGGAGCACGCCGGGGGCGACCGCCTTCCAGAAGGGTGCATCGGTCACATGGGCATCGAGGATATGGTGCACGGCGATCGTATCAGGCGACATGGGGCGCCCGGGATTGACCAGCCGTGCGCCGCGCTCCTCGGTGACGTGCCAGGTCTCGTCATCCCCGAGCACCACATCCTGCCACCCGATCTCGCAGACGTCGTCCGGCCCGTTCCCGCCGGTTTCCAGGTCGATGACGCGAACCCTTGCGCGTGCCGTATCGGAAATGCCGCCCCCTTCCACGACATCAATGCCGTGATGTTATTTCGCTGCCGACTGTTGGCTATCCGCGTAATCCGCGGATGAGCACCATGGTTCCGCACATCAACAGGGTCAACCTCCCTATACGTCTTTGCTGTCCGCCCCGATTTTCCCGCTCCGCGATTCCAGTCGATAGCGGCTGGCGGGGTAGACAAGGCGGGCGAGCGAGACGGTGTTCTGGAAGGACCAGGTGCGGCGGCGGATGGTGAGGCAGGGCTCCGACGGCAGGATGACGAGAAGCTTGCACTCCCAAGGCTGCGGCATGGCCGCTTCCACCACATGCTCGGAGCCGCTGAGCGGGGCGGTCTCCGTGAGGTAGGAATTGGGCGTTTCCAGCGTGAAATCCTGCGCCAGATAATCCGGCGCCATGTCCGGATTGACGAAGCGGTCTTCGATCTGCACGGGAACGCCGTTCTCGCTGTGGACGATGAGCGAGTGGAACACATCCGCGCCGATCGGCAGATCCAGCCCATCGGCCACATCCGGCGCGGCCTGCTCTCGCGCGAGAACGATGACGCAGGCGGTGTGGAGATGCCCGCGCGACGTGATCTCGTCGGCGATATTGCGCACTTCGAACAGTTCGGAATAGCCCTTGCGCTCGGCGACGAACGAACCGACGCCCTGGATGCGCACCAGTTCGCCCTCGCTCGCCAGCTCGCGCAGTGCGCGGTTGGCGGTCATCTTGCTGACGCCAAGCTCGGCGACCAGCTCGTTTTCCGACGGCACACGGTGGCGCGGCGGCCATTCGCCGCTCTGGATGCGTCCGAGGATCATCTGCTTGACCCCGGCATAGAGCGGCGCCCCGTCGCTTTCCGTCCCGTCCCAACTCAAAGCCGGGGACTTGCCGTCCTTGCGTTTCATCTGCTTAATCCCTGGGCAAAGAAAAATTTGCTTCGAATGAAGCCTTCCGTCTTGCATAGCACATCAAAAGGCATATGGTACCATATACAACGTGGTTTTCCGGTCTGTTCCGGGGCACGGTAAGCCGGCGCAGATCGGCTCAGGGAATATGTGAAAAACTCCGAGAGGAACCGGATCATGAACATCGCCAGACTGCTCAGCGCAGGCGCCGTCGCGCTTGCTGCCCTGTCCACCGTCGCGCTGACCGCAACGGTCGCCGCCGCCAAGGACTGGAAGACCGTCACTATCACGCTCGAGGGCGCTTATGCGCCGTGGAACCTGACCAATCCCGACGGCACGCTCGGCGGGTTCGAGCCGGAGCTCGCCAAATATCTCTGCGACCATATGAAGGTCGAGTGCACGCTGGTCGCGTCCGACTGGGACGGCATGATCCCGGCGCTGACGGCCGGCAAGTACGACGTAATCATGGATGCGCTGTCGATCACCGAAGAGCGCAAGAAGATCATCGATTTCACCATTCCCTATGCCCACACCCATGCGGCCTTTGCGACCGCAAAGGACAGCCCGCTGGCCAACGCCGCCGGCACCGGCACGGTCATCAAGCTCGATCCCGGCGCCACCGGCAAGGAGATCGACGCGCTGAAGGAAGCCTTTGCCGGCAAGACCATCGGCATTCAGGCCGCGACCGTTTATTCCAAGTTCATCTATGACAATTTCGGCAGCATCGCCACGGTGCGCGAGTACAAGACTGGCGCCGAGCGCGATCTCGACCTCGAAAGCGGCCGCATTGATCTCGTCTTCGACGACGCGGTCTACCTGATCTCGGCCTTCGAGAAGGCCAACGGCACGCTCGGCTTCACCGGCCCGGAAATCGGCGGCACCATCTTCGGCAGCGGCGAGGGCCTCGGCCTGCGCCAGGCAGATACGGACCTGCGCGACATGTTCAACAAGGCGATCCAGTCGGCACTGGATGACGGCACCATCAAGACGTTGTCCATGAAGTGGTTCAAGACCGACGTCACGCCCTGACGCGACATCTCGCGCCGCCGTCGGCCCCAGGGCCGGCGCCGGCGCCGGCGCGCAAGACGGATGAGGCAGCACCCCGATGTGCTACTGCCGGCGCATCGGGCAGCGGGAATAAAGGGCGTTCCGGGCATGACAATCCTGCAAACCATCGGCTTCGGCCCCACGGGCTGGGGCGGGCTTCTCCTCGTCGCCACGCTGATGACGCTCTGCGTTACCGCGGCCGCCCTCTTCATCGGCATGGTTCTCGGCACGCTCGTCGCCTGGGCGAAACTCTCCGGTAGCCGCATCGCGCGCAGCATCGGCAGCGCCTACACCACCGTGTTTCGCGGCGTGCCGGAGCTGCTGATCATCTATCTCGTCTATTTCGGCGGCTCCAGCCTCGTCACCGCCGCAGGCGCGGCCTTCGGCTATCAGGGCTTTCTCGGCATGCCCTCCTTCGTCGCTGGGGCGCTCGCCGTCGGCATCATCTCGGGCGCCTATCAGGCCGAGGTCTATCGCGGCGCATTCCTCGCCATCCCCATGGGCGAGCTGGAGGCGGCGCAGGCGATCGGCATGAACAGGACCTTGCGGTTCCGCCGCATCATCGCACCGCAGGTGCTGCGCTTCGCCATTCCCGGCATCGGCAATGTCTGGCAGTTGAGCCTGAAGGATTCGGCGCTCGTCTCTGTCACCGGGCTTGCCGACCTGATGCGCACCAGCCAGATCGCGGCGGGCTCGACCCGGCAGCACTTCCTGTTCTTCATCGTCGGCGGCTGCCTCTATCTCGTGCTCACCAGCCTTTCGGACCGGGTGTTCAACGGCGCGGAACGCCGCGCCAACCGCAGCATGCCCGCCGGCATCGGCCAGGCCTGAGGAGACACGCATGGATCTCGCTTTCATGGCCTCGACGATGCTGACGCTGGTGGCGGCACTGCCGATGACGCTGGCGCTGTTCTCGCTCTCGGTCGTCTTCGGCGGCCTTCTGGCGCTGCTCGTCGTGTGGATGCGCGTCGGGGGCAATCCGGTCGCGCGCGGCTTTGCCAAGGGCTACATCTTCGTCTTTCGCGGCTCGCCGCTGCTGATCCAGATGTTTCTTGTCTTCTACGGTCTCGGCCAGTTCGGCTTCATCCGCTACAGCGTCCTCTGGCCCGCTCTGCGCGAGCCCTTTGTCTGTGCCGTGCTGTCGCTGTCGCTCTGCACCGCCGGCTATACCGCCGAGATCTTCCGCTTCGGCCTGCGCTCCATTCCCGCGCGCGAGATCGAGGCGGCCCGCGCGGTCGGCATGTCGGGTTTCCTGCTGACGCGCCGCATCCTCGCCCCCATCGCCTTTCGCAATGCCTTGCCCGCCTATTCGACCGAGGTGATGATGATGGTGAAATCCACCGCGCTCGCCAGCCTCGTCACGGTGTGGGAGGTGACGGGCGTCGCCCAGCGGCTGATCGCGCAGACCTATCGCACCATGGAGGTCTTCCTCTGCGCCGCCGCCATCTATCTCATTCTCAATTTCCTCATCCTGCAGCTCATGGCGCTTCTCGAATACCGCCTGAACCCGCACCGCCGCGCAGCGCCGCTCTTTCCGGTGGCCCCGCAATGACACCATCCCCGTCCAGCCCGATCGGAACGCTCATGGCCAGTGCGCCCCCTCTATCCGGCGCCCCCCGCCTTTCCGTCCGCAACATCACCAAGAGCTTCGGCCCCCACCAGGTGCTGCGCGGCATCTCGCTCGACGCGCAGGACGGCGACGTGATCTCGCTGCTGGGCGCCAGCGGATCGGGAAAATCCACCTTCCTGCGCTGCATCAACATGCTGGAGATCGCCGATGCCGGCGAGATCGTCGTGGATGGCGAGACGATCGCCATGACGCAGCGTGGCGGCCGCACGGTGCCCGCCGACCGCCGGCAGGTGGATCGCATGCGCTCCGAACTCGGCATGGTCTTCCAGTCGTTCAATCTCTGGTCCCATATGACCATCCTGGAAAACATCATCGAGGGACCGGTGCATGTGCTGAAGCGGCCGCGTGCAGAATGCATCGCCGAGGCCGAGGCGCTTCTCGAAAAGGTCGGCATCGCCGACAAGCGCCATGCCTATCCGGCGCACCTGTCCGGCGGGCAGCAGCAGCGCGCGGCCATCGCCCGCTCGCTCGCCATGAAGCCGAAGGTCATGCTGTTCGACGAGCCGACCTCGGCACTCGACCCGGAACTCGTCGGCGAGGTCCTGCGCGTCATGCGCGCGCTGGCCGAGGAAGGCATGACCATGCTGGTCGTCACGCACGAGATGAGCTTTGCCCGCACCGTGTCGAACCGGGTGATCTTCATGAAAGCCGGCGAGATCGATTGCGACGGTCCGCCCGACACCGTCTTTGCCGACGGCGCCTCGCCGGCCTTCCGCCAGTTCATCGGCAATTTCGGGGGCTGACCATGGCTGTGGTGCTGGAAACGCGGCTCGACTGGCGCGCGGTCGCCCGCGTGGCGCACGGAGCGCCGCTCGTCCTGTCGGACGCGGCGGTGGCGCGGATCGAGACGGCGCACCGCATCGTCGGCGCGCTGGTGGAAAGCGGCGTGCGCGCCTATGGCATCACCACCGGCGTCGGCGCGCTCGCCGATACCGTGGTCGATCGCCCGTCGCAGAGCCGGCTGTCGCGCAACATCGTCCTCAGCCATGCCTGTGGCGTCGGCCCGCTGCTCGATGCGACCTCCGTGCGCGCCATCATGGCGGCTCAGGTCGCCAACATGGCGCATGGGCATTCCGGCGTCCGCGTCGATGTCGTGGCGACGCTGTGCACGTTTCTCGAGAAGAAATGCATTCCCGACATTCCCGCCCGCGGCTCGGCCGGCTACCTCACGCACAATGCCCATATCGCGCTCGTCCTCATCGGCGAGGGCCGGGCGCAGGTGGATGGCGTATCCCTGTGCGGCGCCGATGCGCTGGCCGCGCTCGGCCTTGCGCCTCTGGTGCTGGAGGCCAAGGAAGGCCTCAGCCTCGTCAACGGCACGGCCTGCTCGACAGGGCTGGGCGCGCTCGCACTCTCGCGCGCGGCCACGCTTCTGAACTGGGCCGATGCCATCGCGGCGCTGACGCTGGAAGCGCTGGGCGCGCAGATGACCGCCTTCGACGCGGAGGTGCTGGCACTCCGCCCGTCACCGGGTCTCCTCGCCGTCGGTGCGACCCTTCGCCGGCATCTCGCCGGCAGCGGGCTGATCGCGGCCGCCCGCGGCCGGCGCACCCAGGATGCGCTCAGCCTGCGCGCCGTGGCCCATGTCCACGGGGCCGCCCGCGACGCGTTCGACGTCACCGCCACGGTGGTCGATCGGGAGCTCGCCGCGGTCACCGACAACCCGGCCGTGGCCGGCACGCCCGAAGCGCCGCGCGTGTTCTCGCAGGCCCATGCCGTCGCGCCGGCCCTTGCGCAGGCGCTCGATGGTCTTTCGGTCGCCATCGCCCAGCTCGCCGCCATGTCCGAGCGCCGGATCGACCGCCTCGTCAATCCGCTCGTGAGCGGCCTGCCGCCCTTCCTCGCCGCGGACCCCGGCGCCGGTTCCGGCTTCATGATCGCGCAATATACCGCAGCGGCGCTCGCCGCCGAGAACCGCCGGCTTGCCACGCCCGCCAGCCTCGACGGAGGCCTCACCTCCGGCAATCAGGAGGACTTTCTGGCGCACCCGACCGCTGCCGCCAACAAGCTGCTCGCCATCCTCGACAATGCCGAACAGATCCTCGCCATCGAATATGCCGCCGCCGCACAGGCCCACGACCTCATCGCTGCCCCGCCCGGTCACGGCGACACGCCCCTGCTCACCCGCGCCCCCGGCACCGAAGCCCTTCACCGCCACCTGCGCCGCACCATCCCCCCTTACGCCGACGACCGCCCCCTCGGCCAGGACCTCGAAGCCGCCCGGCGCGCAATGACGGACATCGACGTCGACGGGGTGTGACCGCAGCTGACCGGTCGAGAATGGGGCCGCGCGAGCGGTGGTCCACGATAGGGATGGGAGACGCTGCTTGATCGTCGACATGGAGTTCGGCTTCAGGGAGCGTTCAGCCGTGCAGCATGCGCAGGCGTTGTGCAAAGGCAGACGCTCTGCAGCTGCGAAGGGAGGGGCGCCAGGCAGAATCGGCGATATTGGCGGCCAACGGCATTCACGCGACGGCAAACCTGAAGGAACGGTTCGATCAGCTTCCGCGTCTCGTCTATGCGTGGACCTCGAATTGGTCAGCATCACGTCGTCCAACCGAGCTCTTCGATCGTTGTATCGAGAACGTTTTTGAACTGCTCCCGGTTTGTCACGTCGGTTGAAACCACAACGACTTTGCAGCTCTGCGTTCAATTCTGCAGCCAACGCCTCGATACGGTCGATATGTCGCCCGACATGACGTCGCGCCGCGTTTGGCAGGGTCACCCTCCACTCGGTCGCAGCTCTCTCAGATGCTCGACCAGCGCTCTCAGTTTCGGCGCCATGTTGCGTCGGCTGGGGTAGTAAAGGAAGAAGCCGGGGAAGCGGGGGCAGAAGTCCTGGAGAACGGGCACAAGCTCGCCGCGCGAAATCGCTGGGCGGAAGCTGTCCTCCATGCCGAAACTGATGCCGGCGCCTGCGGCGGCAAGCTTGATCATCAACGCCATGTCCGTCGTCGTGACCGTATCCGCCACCGCCACCGCGAAAGCGCGCCCCTCTTCCTCGAACTCCCACCGGTAGGGCGCGACGTTTGCGGCTCGGCGCCAGCCGATGCAGCGGCGATTGGCAAGCTCGTTCGGGTGGTGGGGTGCCCCGAACCTCTCGAGATAGTCCGGCGACGCCACGGCCAGTTGACGCTGCTCGCCCGAAACAGCCACGGCGATCATGTCCTGGGCGATCACCTCGCCCAGCCGCACCCCGGCATCGTAACCTTCCGCGACGATGTCGAACTCCTCGTCGGTGACGGTAACATGCAGCGTCACCCCCGGGTTCTTCTCCAGAAATGCGGCGAGCAGTGGCCCGGACAGAAAGCTCTCGGCAATGGACGAGACCGCGATCGTGAGCTGCCCGCGAGGCGGGCCGCGTAAGTTGGCGGCCGCTTCGAAGGCGCTCTGCATATCCCGCAGCGCAGGCGCCGCCTCGACGTAGAGCCGTTCCCCAGCCTCCGTCAACGCCACGCTGCGGGTCGTCCGGTTGACGAGCGCGATTCCGAGCGTCTCCTCGAGCCGGCGGATCGTCTGGCTGACGGCCGAGCGGGTAACGCCCATTCGGTCGGCTGCGGCACGAAAGCTCTTCTCCTCTGCAACGAGAGCGAAGACGGCAAGCGCGTTGAGGTCATGCAGCATTGGTTAGTAATCCTTACGGGCGCGTTCACGAATGGACGTCTTATCGCGACAGTGCCGCAGACGTATTCTTCTCGCTACCGCAATCAAGCGGGTGCGAGAGGAAAAATCATGGACAAGATCGTTCTCATCACCGGCGCTTCCAGCGGTATCGGTGTCGGGATTGCCCACGAACTGGCACAGGCCGGCGCCACTGTCGTTCTCGGCGCCCGCCGCACCGATCGTCTGAATGCCGTCGCCGAGGAGATCCGCGCCGCCGGCGGCAAGGTCATGACGCGCAAGGTCGACGTGACCGATCGTGCCGACGTTGCGGCCTTCGCCGAGGCCGCGCGGCAGGCATTCGGGCGGATCGACGTGATCGTCAACAATGCCGGCGTCATGCCTCTGTCGCCGATGGCCTCAGTGAAAGTCGACGAGTGGGACACCATGATCGACGTCAACATCAAGGGCGTGCTTTACGGCGTCGCCGCCGTCCTCAAAGAGATGACCGAGCGCGGCTCCGGCCAGATCATCAACATCGCCTCGATCGGCGCGCTTCAGGTGGTACCGACCGCGGCCGTCTATTGCGCCACGAAATATGCGGTCCGCGCGATCTCCGATGGTCTGCGCCAGGAAAACGACAAGCTGCGCGTCACCTGCATCCATCCCGGCGTCGTGGAAAGCGAGCTGGCCAGCACAATCACCGATCCCACCGCGATCGAAGGCATGAAGGCATACCGCGCGATTGCACTCACACCCGATGCGATCGGCCGTGCGGTCCGCTTCGCGATCGAACAGCCCGAGGATGTCGACGTCAACGAGATCGTCGTTCGTCCGACCCGGGCGGCATCCTGACCGGCAGGAAGCAACAACACAGCAAGAGGAGAACAGGATGTTTCAGCAGATCGGATCCCCTGTCGCAACGGTTGCCGCCGTCTCGCTTCTCGGCCTCTTTCCGGACGCCGCGATCGCTCAGACGACGGAGGAAAGACGGGAACGCGGCGCTGCGGTCGTTCGCAGCCTGAACAACGGCACGCCGCAGCCGACGCTTGAAGCCATGCGGCAAGAGTTCCCGTTTCTGGCCGAAGCGACGGAGGCCTACGCCCTGGGCGACGTCTGGTCGCGCCCGGGTCTCGACAACCGCACGCGTCAGCTTGCCGCGGTCGCGGCCTTCGCCGCGATGGGCGAGACGGCGCTGATGAAAGTTCATGCCGGCTATGCGCTGAACATCGGTGTGCCGGAAGAACAGCTCAAGGAGGTCATCTACATGCTGACCGTGCCGGCCGGTTTCCCCAAAGCGATCGCAGCCTCCCAGATCCTGTCGGAGCTCTTCCGGGAGCGGCGTGAGGCGAACGGCGGTGCGCCCGCCGGGCAGCGCCCGACACCCGGAAAACCCGAGGACAACCAGCCTTGAGTGATCCCCTCCTCGTCATCGTCACCGCCGCGTCTCTCGGCGCGGTCATCCTCCCGGCAAAGGCAGAGCACACCATGTCGACCCACGCCAACGACGCAGCAGACACCACCAACAGCATCGCGGCTGAGCCACAGAGCCATCCCTATCTCGGCATGTGGGTCACCGGCGATGGACGCATCCGCCAGGAACTGCTCCCCACCGGCCGCTACGACGAAGCCCGCGGCACCCGCCGCAGCGCCTATCAGGGTCGCTACCGCGTGACCGGCACGCATATCGACTACTGGGACGACACCGGCTTCACCGCCGACGGCACCTTCGCCGACGACGACACGCTGCACCATGGCGGCATGATCTTCTACCGGGAAAAGCGGTGACGCATGTCATGCTGGCAGAGGCACGCGCTTGTTCTAGCTTGCTCTCGTCTCACAGGCTCGGCCGGTGCCATTGAGACGGCCGTGTTCCGGGAGGCCAGAAGCGTCAAGGCGTTTGCCGGCTCAAGGCATAGAAGTCGAGATAGCCGCAGGCGCTGCAGCGAAACGTCACCACGTCGTAGACGACCTTGCCCTTGAGATTTAGACCGGACAGGTAGCTTTTGACCGGCTTGCCGGAAACCCATGTCTCGGACGACAACAGGCTATCCGCCTTTTCAAGAAGGAAACCCTCTTCCATGTCCGCGTTGCATCGATAGGGCAATTTCTGATCTTCTTCTCGTCGGTGCGAACCGGTTTCGGTGGCGGCTCGCATGTCGCCGCCAGCAAACATTGCAAGCCGCGCCCGGCGAACGCGACGCAACAGCTCTCTGCAATGCTGCCGCGACTGACAAGCCGTATTTTCTCGCCGGCGATGTCCTACCAACTTTGCGGATTTGCCACATCATGATTGGCTGCAGCCGTCGGTGACCCTAGATGAGGATGGGCGAGGACAGGAAAGCCGCAGATGTCGAGGGTAGGCCGTCTTTTTGAAATGCTGGGCGTGCTGCGCGCGCGCAGACGGCCGGTGACGGCCCTCGAACTTGCGCAGGCGCTTGGAATTTCGGAGCGAAGCGTCTATCGCGATGTCGATACGCTTCGTCAGCTCGGCGCTCCCCTCGACGGACAGGCGGGCGTCGGATTTCTTTTGAGAGACGGGTTCTTTCTTCCAAATTTTGCTTTCTCGCCTGAGGAAATGGATGCCCTGATCCTCGGTCTGGGGTGGGTGCAGCAGAGAGCCGATCCCGCACTGGTTCAAAGCAGCGAGAGCGCCCTGGCGAAGATACGGTCGAGCCGAACCGATCGGATGTCTGCGGGGGATGAAACGCCTGCGCTCGTGACAGCCGCGTCGCTTTCCGAACGTTCCGATCCCACTCAGGTTGCTGCGCTGCGAGTTGCCATCCGCGGGATGCGGAAAGTCGCGCTCGCCTATGAAGACGCGGTCGGCTCGCTGTCGGAGCGGATCGTCTGGCCGATCACCATCGTCTACTTCGATGACGTGCGGGTCTTGGCCGCTTGGTGCGAAAGCCGGTCTGCGTTTCGCCATTTCCGCGTCGATCGCGTTCGAGCGGCAACGGTGCTTGCCGAGCGTTATCCGGAGCGGCGCGCAGCGCTGATCAAGCGATGGCGCGAGCAGGACCGAGACTGGCGTTCGCTCCTGACAAATTCTGACGGAGCCACAGGATAGACTTTCGCGCAGGCGCATCAACGGCGCCCTGATGAAAGGAAACATCCAATGGTTGCGTTTTCACCCGATGTCTTCGCCGACTTCCTTGCTGCCGAGGACGATGCCCCTGTGGTTATGTTGAACCTCCTCCGCTTCGTGCCCGACGGTGGTCGTGAGCGACATCTGGAATACCTGCGAATGGCAGAGCCGATCCTGGCGCGTTTTGGCGCAGCAATCCTGTTCCGCGGCGATGGTCTGGACGTGCTGACAACAGGTGGTTTTAAGGGGTGGGATGCCGTCCTGCTGGTGCAATATCCGCGACGGACGGCATTCCAGCAGATGGTGGAGGATCCGGAATACCAGGCTGCATTTCAGGTCGGAACGTCTGCGCTTGCCGATATTGTCCTGCAGCCTCTCAAACTCTCCAAGGGCCTCTGATGGCGGGGCGACGTGGTCTGCCACCCACATCGCCGTCGCACGCTAAACGTGACCGCATCGTCATCCCTGTGCCGTTGGACGAATAACGATGCTGCCGACTTCGATGTCGGGCGGCTGGTCGATGGCAAACAGGATACCGCGGGCGATAGCGTCCGCGGGCATGGCCATCGCGCCGAGATTGTCCTCGATCTGTTTCTTCATTCCCGCATCTGTGATGCTGTCGCTGAAGTTGGTCGCGGTCATCCCCGGCGAGATCTCGGTGACCCGGAGCGTCGGTCCTGCCTCCTGGCGCAAGGCCTCCGTAACCGTCCGCACCGCGTTCTTCGTTGCCGCATACACCCCCATTGTCGGCATGATTCTCAGCCCTGCCGTCGAGATGACATTGATGACGTGTCCGGACCCTTGCCGCGTGAAAACCGGCAGTGCCGCGGCAATCCCGTTAAGCGTTCCTCTCAGGTTTACATCGATCATCAGGTCCCAGTCTTCGACTTTGAGGTTATCAAAACGGGAAATCGGCCCGACGCCCGCATTGTTGATGATGACGTCGAGCCGGCCGCCTTTCTCGACGGCAAGCGACACCAGGGCTTCCAGGTCGGCCCGGTTGCGAACGTCCATCGCCTTGACGGCAACCCTGCCACCCGAGGCCGAGATCTCGTCCGCGACAATGCGGAGCGGCTCCGGTCTCCGCGCGCCGAGCACGACGAACGCTCCCCGTTCCGCCAGCAGCGTCGCCGTCGCTCTGCCGATGCCGCTGCTCGCTCCGGTCACGATGATCACTTTGCTTTCGATGCGCACTGATTTGTCTCCTCTTGAACGGTACTGCGCGGACCCTAGATCAACATCTCAAGAGCATCTATGCGAGGACATCTAAGGTTTTGTCGCGATCGTCTACGGCTGCGCGGGATCCGCTTTCGGATATCCTTGATGTGCTCGGCGCTCATGTGGCGAGGCTCACGCGCATGGAGGCAGGGGGATCGTGGGCATTTGCATTCCCGCTGGCGAACCGCCTCAAGTTCGTTGCGGTTCTCGACGGTGAGCAGTGGATGCTCGTGCCCGGACAGCCGCGCTGCCTGATGAAGACGGGCGATGTCTGCCTGATCGGTCGAACGCCCTATGTGGTAGCTTCCGATCCCGAACGGGAACCGCAAGAGGGAACGTCCCTATATCCCGAAATCGGCTCAGACCTTGCCAGAGTGAATTCCGGGGATGGCGTCGCTGCGATTGGCGGCTCGATCGCGTTCCCCGATGAGAACGGCGATTTTCTGCTCGACCTGCTTCCAGGGTTCCTGCTGGTAGAGCGCGGCGTCCGCGCATCGGGTGCAATTGCCGCTGTTCTCGATCTCATTGGCAGCGAATTTCGGCGGGATGCGATGGGCACCGACATCGTCGCCGCCCGTCTCGCAGATGTTCTCGTGATCGAGGCGCTCCGGGCGCTGTCGGACGACGGTGATCGAAGCCGGACGGGATGGCTCGGGGCGATTTCCGACCCGCGTCTCGGTCGGGCTTTGCGCGCTGTCCACCGTGATCTCGCTGCACCCTGGACCGTTGCCGCGCTGGCGGAGGTGGCCGGCATGTCGCGCGCGGCTTTTTCTGCAGCGTTCAGCCGGCATGTCGGCAGACCGCCTCTCGCCTATCTGCGCTATTGGCGGCTGACGCTTGCAAGAACCCTGTTGCGCAAGGGCACAACCACGGTTGACGAGGTTGCCAGACGTGTCGGCTATACATCGCAGAGTGCTTTTGCGAACGCGTATCGCCACGCCTTTGCAACAACGCCGCGATCACGCTCGCCTCTCGCCTGACCTGACCTCGCGGACGGCGCTGTCGAAGGCTTCCTCGAACACCTCGACCATCGGCCGCGCGCCCTTTTCCCGATTGAAGATCTCTGCCGCAATACGCATCGCGCCGACGGAGAGCATGGCAACCACACGCAGTGCCGTTGAGCGCTCGGGTTCTGGCCAACGCGCGCGGAGCGCTTCGTGGATCGCACTTTCCTGCTGGACATAAGAGACCTGCTTGCGCGCCTGGACGCCCGGACTGGTCCGCATCAGCCGATCCATCTCGATCATGTCGTTCGTCGGAATTGTCTTGCAGACGCTGACCACCGCATCCCGAACCACCTCGATCGGCAACAAGGACGCGGGCGACGTTCGCACCGCATCGGCCAGCATCTCGCCTATTCCGCTTTGCAGGGACAGCAAAATCTCGTCCTTCGACGTGAAGTAGTAGAAGAAGGTTCTGCGGGAAATGCCGGCTGCGACGGCGATTTCGTCGAGCGTCGTGTTGTCGAATCCCTTCTGGAGAAAGAGATCGATACCCTTTTCTGTTATGCGCTTCTTCGTCTCGCGCCTCTTTCGTTCCCGCAGGCCGACACTCGCTTTGCTGTCATGCTCCGAATTTTTCACCTCGACCTCTTGTTTAATTACACTCAGTGCGATATTAATTTTACACCAGGTGCGAATAATACGGAAGAGATGTGCGATGGCAAAATGGATTGAGGCCGACATCCCAAATCAGCGCGGACGGTCCGCCGTGGTTACTGGAACGGGTGGGTTGGGGCTGCAGACCGCGCTGTCGCTGGCCCGCTCAGGATGCGATGTGACCATTGCCGGCCGGCATCCTCAAAAAGGGGCCGACGCCGTCGCGCGCGTTCAACACACGGTTCCCGGTGCAACGGTGCGGTTCGAGAAACTCGATCTCGCAGACCTCTCGTCGGTCGCCTCGTTTGCACAGAGGATGAAGACCAGCAGGGAGAGTCTCGACCTTCTGGTGAACAATGCCGGTATTATGGTGCCGCCGAAGCGGCAGGAAACGCGGGACGGCTTCGAATTGCAGTTCGGTACGAACTACCTTGGCCATTTCGCCTTGACCGGCCATCTCATGCCTTTGCTGTCAAAGGGGGCTGACCCCCGTGTCGTCACCGTGTCCAGCGTTGCCGCCCGCGGAGGAACAATCGATTTCGACGACTTGAATTCGCAGAAGCACTATCGTCCGATGGCGGCCTACAGCCAGTCGAAGCTTGCATGCCTGATGTTTGCGCTCGAGCTCCAGGATCAAAGCCGGTCGGCAGGGTGGCGTGTCACCAGCATCGCGGCGCATCCGGGCGTCTCCCGGACCGAACTGCTGCACAACGCGCCCGGCCGCAGGAGCATGCAGGGATTGGCGCGAACCTTCCTCTGGTTTCTGTTTCAGCCCGTGCCGCAGGGCGCTCTACCGCAAATATTTGCCGCCACATCGCCTGATGCAGAGCCGGGCGGCTATTACGGTCCCGATCGTCTGGGCGAAACGCGGGGGCATCCGGGACCAGCCCGTGTTCCCCCGAAGGCGCTCGATCGCGCCGCAAGGATGCGGCTTTGGGAGATTTCGCAACATATGACCGGACTTTCGATGGTTTTCGCTCCAGTAGCGATGGAACACCGGTTCGGCCCGTGACGTCCGGACGTCGTTTATTCAGACGTAGGCGAGATTGTCGTTCTGCCGGCAATTGGATTCTGCACCGTGCGACTTGTTTTTTAGCCCAGAGCCACGGCTGGAGCACCGCTTTAAAGACAGCCAGCCGCTCGTCGAAGACTGCACGATTGGCGTTAAACAAAGCGGGCAAAACTGTCGCGCAGTCCTCTCGTTGCCAAGGCAATGACTTTCCTAAAGTGCAAGGCCTGAGCCGATACCGTCTCCGGCACGCTGCCCTACCAAGCCGCCTCTATTGTGCCATTGCGCAGTACTTTTTTAGGATCGCGATCGAGTACAAGAGGCTCACATACGATGAATTTACAAATCGTTGCGATGAGCAGGCAGGAGCCGTCGTGGCACTCCAGTCTGACCGCGAGACCTGCGCACATCAGCGCCAGATGCGGCAATTTTGCTATGCTTACTTCGTTTTTGGCGTAGGTGTGATACTGAACCCTGCCCGTTGCAGCCTTGGGAATAGGCCGGGGCCCTTTCCAGCTGCGTAAAACATTGCGACAGCTGGTTCCTCGACCCCAATCCTTTGGCCAAGCGGAACAACTAAAACCTCCGCCTGTTGTCCCGGGGCAACGGATCGGAGTTTCATTTGCTCATCTTATCGAACGAAAACAATTTCGCGTCGCGCGATGCGACCATCGCACTTAACACCTACACGACCGTCCTTCGTCGTCCGAAAGTGCCACACGAGACATTCGCGAATTATTGGCGAGATGTGCATGGGCCGCTGTGTTCCCGAATCCCAGGGTTGGGGTGGTACGTCCAAAACCATTTCAACCGTGAACAAGATGCGCATCTTTGGCCACAAATCGAAGGGATAAGCTCGTTCAAAAACTATAGTCTGGACGGCGGGGTTGAGATTGGTTTCGAGACCCGGGCTGACCAGGAACAGTTTAACGAGGCTTGTTCGATTCTGTTTGCCGACGAGCAAAACATGTTCGCTGCAACTGTTGCATACGCACTTCCGAAAGGCTCGACGACGCTGGTGGACCGCAGCGCAGACCCTATTCCGAACGGACATGATGGCCTCGATCGCATTCATATCCACCTAGGCTCTCGGACAAACGACATCGTTGCATTTCGACAGTTCATGACGGATTTCGCGGGACAAATCGCAGCGGGCTCGGCTGCGTTAAAAGTGCGTCTGCACCTGCCCGACGTATACGACAATGCGCAGCCTGCTCCGCCTGCTCCCAATGTCGATCATGCTGTGCCAGAGGAGCGCCGGCATATTGCAGTGCTAGAACTAGCGTTTGCCAACCCACTTGAACGCAGACAATTCTATGGCAGCGACCTCTTTGAAGGCACGATTGCAGATCAAAAGGCACATATCAGCTACGCCACCGCCTTTGCAGTAAGCGGCATCTATACCTATGTCCGAGACAAGGCGTTAACGACAGCGGGATTGAGGGGAAGTCGGCAGGCACAGTTGATCGAGACACTAGGCGCCGCCAACCAGGTGTCCGCCGATGTCCGCACCCTTATCCATAAGGGCAAGTTGTAAGGCAAGGCGTCAGACTACCACTTCACTCGTGAGCCAAAAAATCGCACCCAGAGCATTGGACTTTCAAGTGGACGCATGTTTGGTCGGTTACACCAGGCCGAACACGCCGCTCTCATGCTGGCAGCGTGAGATTGGCTCTTACCCAAGTCGGATATCGTGTTTGATAAGGCGAACGGCGCACTTCCGAGAAATCAAACAACAGAGTGAATAGCCAAAAAATAGCGCCAAGCTGAAGGCGTCAGTCAAACCTTGCCTGTCGACGGAAAATAGGCTCACTAGAAGCTACCAACTTGCGAGAGATGCGGCTCAGCAAGTCCTCTCGTTGTCGTAGGAGACGCCGTTGCAAAGTCTTAAGAATGGACGGTGGCTCAATAGACCCTCGAATGCAAATGCATCGGATACCGAGCTTTCCGTGACGACCGACGCCAACACCGATTTTTGGCGGGAGACGCACTATGGCTTTGTGCGCGACAACGGCCACTTCTATGCATTCCGGTCCGAAGGCGATTTCACTGCCCAGGTTCGCGTTCAGGCAAATTTCGAGCATCTCTACGATCAGGCCGGCCTCATGGTGAGGCTCGACGAAAGACGGTGGGTCAAGACCGGGATCGAGTTCTCGGACGGATATGGCTTGCTCGGCAGTGTCCTAACCAATGAAGCCTCCGACTGGGCAACGGGGCGATATGATGGTGACCCATCAGATCACTGGATAAGAGTGACCATCCAGAGCGGCGTTCTAAGGATACAAGCTTCAGGCGATGGCAAGACTTGGCCACTGGTGCGCCTCTGCCCATTCCCGGAAGCGGACCATTATCTCGTTGGGCCAATGTGCTGCACTCCCGAACGTGCAGGCTTGGAGGTCAGTTTTAGTGAGTGGCAATTGGGGCCGGCCTTGGGCAAAGATCTTCACGACCTAACGTAGGCAGAAGTCGCAGGGAGCCGCCGCGCCACATGCCCTATCGCACCATCTTCCAGCACCTAATGGCGTTAGCCCTCGCTCTTTTTAATCCGGCACCTGCCTACGCAGAGGAGCCGGCCTTGCCACCAGGTGCCGAGACCGCGGGTAACGCGCTGCCCAGCGACATCATGCTCCGTGTAGCACCCCTGATGCAGGCGGGCAGGCGCGACGAGGCAACGTTCTGGTTCTATGCCGGACAACTTCGCTGGCGCTCACGCCTGAACGCCAGCCCAACGCAGGACGCGACCGGCGAACCCGCTCTGTTCTCGTCGCTCTTCGAGACACTCGGGCCGCCCGTCAATGGTTGGGCCTTCGGCGACATTCCCAAACTCCAGCGGACGATCGACGCCGTGCTCCTTCGGGACGTCCGTTATCCCGATCCTTCGCTGGATCCGACCGTACACGAAAGAATGCGGGCAGGACTGACAGCTCTTCGCGACCAGATCGGCCGAGAAGCGGGCATGATTAGAGCCGAGCGCGCCTCACAGGGTCTGGAGAATAAATAATGCTGCGATTCCGGTGTTGGACTGACATGAAACGCTTGCCCCGCCTGCTGCTCGCATCCACGATGCTGCTTGCCTTATCCGGATCCGCATCGGCGCAGGATGGGCCTGTCGTGGATTCGTTGCGCAGTGGTCTGGAAGGCGCATTGCGCGGCTGTGAGATTTGGGTCCTCGACCCGTCAAGCTGGTTGAACGATCCGGCGCGCTTCCTTGCGGCCATCAATCTTGGCGGCGCGGTGTTCGAGACCGAGAGCCTGCCCGAGCCGCTCCTCCCTCCCGAGCCCGTCCGGCGCGGCAACCGCTACTGGCGGATCAATGCCGGACCCAACGAGGGTTACGCGCTGGTGGTCTCGCGCGACATTCCGATGTGCCACATCACGGGCGGCGGCGGGGTCGACTTCCAGCCGGCGGCCGAAGCGGTGGCCGCCTCACCGGACGTCTCCGATCGCTGGGAGCGCATCGGCGAGGAGCGCCGAGATGACATGGTCTCGACCTTTTTCCGACTGCGCAAGGAGCCGAAGCTTGCGCTGGTCTTCAGCCGTGCCGACGCACCGGGTGCACGACGCGACCGCCCCCAGGTGATCGCGACCGTGACCTACGACCTTGGTCGCTGAGGCAACGCAGGTTCGTCCGGCCAGTGTGGTGGAAATGGCCACACGAGAACCTCACCGCCCGGCGGGATCGGACCCAAATGGCGCAGGACACGGTCATAGTGCTGGTTGCCCGGCGGGTAGCGCACCTCACCATGTCCGACAACGGACCCGGCTTCGCTCTCGGCTCGCAGCCATAGGACCAGCGTGCCATCGGGCTCGCGATGCGCTGAGCCGATCGACGCCTCTGCGGAAGAGGGAGCCGGCGCATGCCACTGCGAACTGGCTCGCCCGTTGGCGGACGCCGCCAACGCTTCCAGCACCGCGACAAGGCGTGGTCTCGGACAATCGGACCCGACCTCCTGCAGGACGTCGTCGCCATCGAACAGGGCGACGTTGCACAGGCGGTCTGTCGGCTCACCGAGCACTGGCGTATCGGGAGCCGGCGTGATCCAGACCTCGTTGCCCGACGCGATCACGTTGCGCCGCTCGTCATCCGAAATGGCATCGGTGCGTTCGCTTTCGATCTCCACCAGCCCTCCCGCATCGGCCAGGCGGGTCGTTGCCTGCCGGATCGTCATGAGGTCGAGATCGATGACGATCCAGCGCGCCAGCGGCGACAGCACGTTACCGGTCGCGACCAGCATCCCGCGACGCGGCAGTTCACCGGCAGGAAAGGCGAGACGGACGCCCGCGCGGCTCGTGCGTGCGGGCGAGGCGATCTTTGCGTCGGCGTAACCGGGCTCGTGCGCCTTCGCTGCGACCGGCAAGACGAGAAGGAGGACGAGAAGCTCGGAGGTGCCGAGCCGTCGTAAACGGTCAAGGGCTCCTTCACGCCACCTGGTTCCGGTCTCGCTCCGGTATGCGTCCGTCCTACTGCCTTTCATTTGCGAGCCCGCTTCTGTTCGTTTCGCTCCGGCATCCTATCGACGCTGGTCTCAGCCGTCATCCGTCCGTGGTCAGCAATCCGGGTAGTACGGGCTGACCTCGACCAAACAACCGAGCCGCTCGCCCAGTTCTTGTCCAAGCGCCGTCATGCCGTCGGGATCGCTGTGCTGCGCTAGGAACACAGACTGGCTGTCCGCGCCGGGTGCGTGCGTGTAGCAATGGGCATGAAGCGACGAGCCGCCCCCGCCCTTGGCCGGCGTCATACGGATGACCTCAAGATGCAGAATGTCGCTGCGGGGCATGACGAAGAGCTGATCCGAAACCACGATCAGCGCCTCGCCGTCTGCTGACAGCCCAAGCATCCGCTGCCGGTCCTTAACCAGATCTTCTGGGTCGCGCGCATATTCGAGCTCCGTCTCGCCAGGCGCAAAGCGGCCCGCCTGTGCCATGCGCGCTGTCCCGACATCCCCGTCGAACGCGAGCGGCAGAAAGTCTCTCACCCACTCCAGTTCCCTCGCGCTGAGAGCCAGGCGGAAGCCCGTCGTCAGTGTCACGTGGCAGGCGTTCCTAAGGCGCGGGTCGCGATCCTCGGAGGGGTTCTGCAGACCGTGCGACTGCCACTCCGGCGGCCAGGCTGTCAGCGAGACCTCAGCCAGCCCCGACCGCCATGCTGCGACGACAGTGTTCCACCGTTGACCGACCCGCGCGGGCCCGAGCGATGCCGTTAGATGGTCAGCGACGCGCCGAAGGTTGGCGTGGGCGTCGTCCTTAAACCACGCAAGGGCGGTGAAGCGGGTGATCGGAAACTGGGGTGGGATGCGCTCGAAGGCGGTTGCCGTCCAGGGCGCAAGTGCGCCTGGTAGGGGTTCGGCGTCGGTGAGGACGAGCGCTGGCCAGTTGTAGATCGGATCGGGAAGAACGCCGCAGCGCGCCAAGACCTCTGTGCGCGTTTCGTGACGGGGTAAGCGCCAGTCGTCCGCAAGGCGGAGGATCGGGTTCATGCCATCGGGACGTAATGGAACCTCAGCCGGCGCGGGGCCGTCGGGCCAGGACGTGAGCGGCGCCAGCGCGACCTGCGTGCGGCGGAAAAGGCGGTCCAAAAATCGTATCGCGGCCTCCGTTCAAGCTCGCCGCTCGGCAACGTGTACCGGTAGAATACAAGATAGGCGCTGCCCAAGTCCATGTCCCAAACGTCTTGCCCGCAACTGGATCAAAAACTTTCTCGGTTGCGAGGGAAGAAGCTTACGGACCAGATGAGACCGCTCACAACCCAATACCATTATCCGCCCATCAGACGGACGTTCAATCAGTGCGGTCAGCATGAGAATATGCCGTCCTCCGCAGGGGTAGTCTGATCTGTCGCGCTCTGCGTCAAATAGAGCTACCTGAGCGGATCAGATAGATAACCGCAGTCACACTCAGCAAGGCAACAAAGAAGCTGCCAATCAAGATCTGGGCGAGTTGCGGGCTGTTAACCGCACGCCCCAATGGCCCGCGATTAACCCGACTTCAAGCTGTTGGCGCAACGGTGACCCGCGTTGCCACTGCATTATGCCGGCTTTCTTCGCCCGCTCATTCTCGCTAAGATCACCACGCACACCGGCAGCCATCGCCGTGCCCTTGACCAGCCGTGCCACCCCCCGGTCGTTGAGACGATCCGGCCCGATGGCTTTGCCCTGTCCCGTCACCCGCCTGAAGAGTGGCCCATAACCAGCACCGCTTCTTTCTGAACTGGAGGTTTGGCATGGCTCTTGCGGATGCCGGACATCGCCATGGCGATATGACGATCCTCGCGATCGAGGGCAAGACCGCGCTGGGCATAGTTCCACGATAAGGAGGCCAGACGCCGCTCGATCCGCGACACGGCATTGGCTTTCGTGCGCGCGTCGGGGTGCCAGCGGTACTGCCCGAGGCGCAGGCCGCGATGTAGAGGCCGACGGTTTGCGGGTGCGGGGAGAGGGGAGACAGGCCGGATCGGCGGCACCATGCGGAGAAATGCTTCCAGTTAGCGGCATAGGCTTTGCGGGTATTGGCCGCGCTGGTGGTGTCGACATAAGCGCCCGCTCGATTTGACAGGCCCGTGAGATGCGTGGACCATAGGTTTTGTTCTTTGGGGGAGGGGAGGGGAAGACCACTCGACGACTCGGCTTCAGTACCCTTCGCAATGGCCACCCCTACAGCGGTGGTGCTGACGTTCCAGCGGTGTGGTTTTCGGTGTTTAGCTTGGCAATCTGAACCATTCTCGCATCATGGAAGACGCGTCCGATAGTCTCCACAGGCTTCTATTTGAGGACGCCATTCTGGTCTGCCAACAAAGTGGATGACAGCGGCCGAGAACATGACTAAACAACTCATATATTCGTGCCGGTTTGAAATGAACGGCGCAATCGTTAGGCAATACGGGAAAGAGGTCGCGAAGGCACATGATGAACATAGACGCGCGCCTTCAGGTCTATGTCAGTCAACGACCAGCGCTCGTTACGTATGCATCGCGTATTCTTGGCTCCCGTGAAAGCGCTGAAGACATCGTTCACGATGCCTATTTGAGATTTATGCCGGCAGACGCGCGCGAGGCCTCGACGGGACAACTCGTCGCCTATCTCTTCAGGATCGTGCGTAATCTTGCGTTCGATGTGATAAAGCGGCGAAAGCTCGAAGCGCGGGAAAGCATCGATCCACCCTACTGGTCGGTGCCTTCGCCCTGTCCGACGCCGGAGGACATCGTCGCGACATCGGATGAATTGCGGCTGATGGAAAAGCTGCTGGAGGACTTGCCTCTGGAAACCCGGATCGCGCTCGAAATGCACCGGTTCGGCGGTTATACGCTGAGCGAGATCGCAGAACATCTCGGCATTTCGGTCACGAAGGTGCATCGGCACGTGCAAAGCGCGATTGTGCGTCTTGCCTCGGTTCTCCCCTCGTGAGTGTGTTATTCAACCGAAAATCATGAAAAATTGTTGCCTCCTGCTCGTCTTTGCTAGACGACGTGCATCCTGCACGAGACAGCAGCCAGCGACAGGACGCTCCGGTGAGCGCACCTCTGTCGTTGGCGATGCTGCGGCCATGGGATTTTCGCGACCGTGACAAGCAATCCACCTCTTCCGGACGCCGTGCTCGGCGAGGCGACGGACTGGTTCCTAGCGATGCGGGATCGCCCGGACTGTCTTGAGACGCGGGCCGCCTTCCAACGGTGGCTGTCGGCCTCCGAGGAAAACGCGGCCGCATGGCGCCAGATGGAGAAGGCTTGGGCTCTGCTCGGCGACACCCGTCCGGCTTACGCCGCGGACTGGGAGACGGCTGCAACGGGCATGGCGGCGGTCGTGCCTTTCACCGCGAAACGGCCTGAACCACGTCGAAAACGGCTTGCTAGTGCCGCCTTGCTAGCCGTGTCGGCTTGCGCTGTGTCATTTCTGGCGGGCCCCGCTCTGCTCCTGCACTTGCGTGCGGACGAAGTGACGGCGTCGGGAGAAAGCCGGCGCGTCGTGCTTGCCGATGGAACCACCGTCGACATGACCGGCGGAACCGCCTTTGCCGTGACGATCGCCAATCACAAACGCCATATCGAGCTACTGAAGGGCGAGGCCTTCTTCGACGTCACGCATGACGCGGACCGTCCCTTCACCATCGATACCGATGGCGTCACCGTGACGGTTCTCGGCACCGCCTTTGATGTGCAGACTGGCGAGCACGAGACGACGGTGGAGCTTGCGCGGGGATCGGTCGCAATTTCCTATGACGGGGAAAGCCAGCGCAGCACGTTCGAACTTTCCCCCGGCGAGACCGCAGCGATTGACCGGGAGACCAGAACAGCGATCCGGGGAACGGCCGATATCGAGGAAATGGGGGCCTGGCGAAGCGGCAAGCTCTTCATCGACGACGTCACCATCGCCAGCGCCATCGAGCGCATCCAGCGCTTTCACCCGGCCTGGATCACGATAGCGGACGGCGCACTCGGCTCTCTCCGCGTGACCGGTCTCTACGATCTACGAGATCCTGATCGCGCGCTGGAGGCGCTGGTGCGCCCCTTCGGCGGCAAGGTACGGGCTGTCACGCCCTATGCGCGTATCATCTCGCGCTACTAACGGCACTTTCGACGGATCTTGGAAAAATATCGATCTGTGTGAAAAAAACCGGAACGCCCGTCGTCTTTGAAATGACGCGCGTGTTGCGGCACGCGCTCAGGGGAACACGGAGTGGATGACGTTTGCCAACATGCCGACACCAGATAGCGGAGCATATAACCGGCAGGGGCAGGCTTTTCAGCCTGTATGCGACGACCATTATTCTGGGGTTTGCCTCTCTTGCAGCGCCTGTCGTAGCGCCGGCTATGGCGCAGGAGGCTGAGGCGAAACGTGATTTTTCCATCGTCGCGCAGCCGCTCTCTCAGGCTCTGAAGGCGTTCGGGCGTCAGTCGGGCCTCCAGATCACGTTGGCGGCAGAAGCGACGCGCGGCGTGGAGGGGCGTCCGGTCAGCGGTCGTCTGACCGCGCGGAAGGCATTGACACTGCTGCTCGCCGGCACGGGGCTCTCCCATGACATTGCCGATGGCACCGCGACCGTGGGCATGCCGGATGGTGCAAACATCGAAGACGGCCTCGTTGTTGTCGAGGGTGAGACGGTTCTCGAGCCCATCGTCGTCTTTGGAAGGGGCATCACCGCACCCGGCGGGATCGTCCTGTCGAGCCTGGAGCTTGAGAAGAAGAATCCGGCCAGCATTGCCGACGTCTTTAAAGGCGAGCCGAGCGTCTCCGTCGGCAGCTCGCTACCCATGTCGCAGAAGGTCTATGTCCACGGCATCGAGGAGACCAATCTCGCGGTGACCATCGACGGCAGCCGGCAGAACAACAAGGTCTTCCATCACTCCGCCACCAACCTCATCGATCCCGGCCTGCTCCAGGCCGTCCGCATCGATGCAGGCATTGCGCCGGCCGATGCCGGGCCGGGTGCGCTCGGCGGCGCCATCGCCTATGAGACGAAGGATGCGCGCGACCTTCTCGATGGCGACGGCTATGGCGGTTTCGTCACCTCCAGCTACAATTTCAACAGCGACACAGCCGTCACGGGGCTTTCTGGCTATACCTTGAAGGATGGGCTGGAGGCGCTGGGCTACTTCACCTTCGGCAAGGGAAACGGGTTTCACGCCGGCAATGGCGACGACGTGCTCGGCACAGGCACGGACCTGATCAGCGGCATCGCCAAGCTCGCCTATGAATTCGACAGCGGTGACCGGATCTCGATCAGCCACGATCGTTTGCGCGACGACGCCGAACGACCCTTCCGCGCCAATGCCGGTTTCATACAAGGTCGCCCGCCGTGGGAACCGCGGGTTCGCGACTACGCGCTGGAGCGGCAGAATACGGTCTTCACGTACACCGACAGCACCCCGGAAGGCTGGTGGGATCCAAAGGTCGTCCTGGCCTATAGCCGCACCAGCGTGGAGACGCCGATTTACCTCGCGCCCGCGCTCGACATTCCGCCCTATGATGGAGCCGGCGATACTGGGAGCCTCAACGGCAAGGTCCAGAATACTTTCTCATTCGACAGCGGCAACATCGTCGCCGGCATCGATTTTTATAGCGACAAGGCCGAACTCGACGACCTCTTCGAGCCTGCGCTGGAACGAGGCCGCAACGTCGGGATCTACGCGCAGGCGCGCATCGAGCCACTGGAGCGCACCCGCCTGTCGTTCGGTGCACGCGGCGACCGTCACTGGTTTACCGGCACCACCGGCGAGAAGCGGGATCATGCAGGCTTGAGCAACAATATCTCCGGAGAGTACGATCTGATCGAGGAGACGCTGACGGCCGGGGCCGCCTATTCTCGCGTCTGGGCCGGTATACCGCTCGCCGAGAACTTCATCATGAATCCCAACTGGGACTATGCCGACGGCCCCGATCCGGTTCGATCAGACAACGTCAGTGCCGGCCTTAAGGCGAGGCTGGACGGCTTCACGATCGAGGGCAGCATCTTCCGCACGGTGATCGACAACGCCCGTGCGCCCCGTTACGCCATTTTGCGCGGCGTCGAGCAGCATGACGTCATGTCCACAGGTTTCGAGATTGGCGCCGGCTATGGTTCAGATGCGACGTCGCTTGAGGTCAAATACGCGAACATCGCCGTCGAGATCGACGGCAAGCCGGCAGACTCGGATCTCGGCAGCTACCTCGCGGCCCCCGCCGGACAGATCATCACCATCACGGCCATCCACACCCTTATCGATCGGGGCGTAACGATCGGTGCAGATGCGGAAATCGCGCTCGCCTATGACGATGTCGCGCCCGGCAGTCGGCCTTACCGGAGATATCACGTGTTGAACACCTTCCTCGAATACAAGCCGCCTTCCAAGCCGAACCTGAGCTTGCGCGCCGATATCAAGAACGTCTTCAACGAGACCTACTCCGACCGCGCCACCTACGGGCAGGAATTCGGCACCGTAACCCCACTCTACGAACAGGGCCGGACCTTCATTCTCACCGCCAAGGCGTCATTCTAGCCCGCCACGACGACACGGGTGGCGGGCATGCCCCGCCGCCGCGTTTGCCAGAACAGGATTTCTCAATGCTCGAAGCGACAAGCCGGTTTGAAACGAACGAGGGGCAGAAGTACCTCGTGCAGCTGTGCAAGCATTTCGCCCACAAGATAAAGGTCGAACACGCGGGCGACCGGGGCGAACTGCGTTTTTCCTGCGGCACGGGTTTTCTGCTGGCGAGCGCCGAAGGGCTCAGCATCCGCGTCCGCTCTCCCGATGATCGGAGCCTCGGCGAGACGAAGGCCGTGATCGAGAGCCATCTCCTGCGTTTCGCGTTTCGCGAGCCGTCTGGCCCCCTCCAGTGGACACCCGCAGCGTGAGAACCGGACAGAGAGGATGAGCGGCATGAATGCTTACCGACATCGCAGAGCCTCCTGGCTTGTCGCGGTCGCCTTGACCTTGCTGCCGGCCGGGCTCGTCCGGGCGACCGATATCCAGACGGCAGCGGGCATCGTGCCGGTTGCCGAGCGTCCCGGCAAAATCGCCGTGTTCGACATTGCGGCTGTCGATACGCTCAACAGCATCGGCGTCGAGATCGCCGGACTTCCGAGCAATCTCTATCTGCCGGAGCTGCAGGCACTCGCACGAAAGGCTGAGCCCGTTGGCACGATCTTCGAGCCCGATCTCGAGGCCCTGAGTGCGCTGCAACCGGATCTCATCATTCTCGGCGGCCGCTCGTCGCCGAAGCGGGCAGCGACCGAGCAGGTCGCGCCGACCATCGACATGACGATGGATGGCGACGATCTCCTCGATCAGGCGAAGGGGCGGCTGGCCGCCTATGGCGCGCTTTTCGGCAAGGAGGCGGAAGCCGGCAAGGTCGAGGCAGAGCTGGACGCTGCCGTCGCGCGGGCGAAAGCGGCCGTTGCGGGCAAGGGCCGGGCGCTGATCATCATGACCAACGGCCCCAAGGTCACCGCCTATGGCATGGGCTCGCGGTTCGGCTGGCTCCACAGGTCGCTCGACCTCACCCCGGCGGTAACCGACGTTGATGCGGCCATTCACGGGGAAGCCGTCTCCTTCGAGTTTATCCGCGCCGCCAATCCGGACTGGCTCCTCGTGATCGACCGGGCAGCGGCCATCGGCTCGCAGGACCAGAATGCGCGAGCGACGCTCGACAATGCGCTTGTCGCCAGAACGACGGCATGGGCGAAGAGCCAGGTCATCTACCTGCCGCCAGGCGATTTCTACATCGCAGCCGGCGGCACGCGATCGATGATCCGGGTTTTCGACGCGATCACACAGAGCTTTACGAAGGCTCCATGACACAGTCGGTGCCAGAACCTAAGAAGGCGGAATGGCGCAAACGCATCACCTTGCCGCGGATGGCCGCCGCCGCCGCCCTCGTCGTGCTCGTTTGTCTCAGCCTCCTCATCGGTGCCGACACCCTGTCTCCGACGCAGCTTGCGAACGATCCCGAAGCGCTCGAACTGCTGCTGGCCAGCCGCCTGCCGCGCACGCTTGCAGCCCTTCTCACAGGCTCGGCCCTTGCCATTGCCGGGCTGATCATGCAGGCGCTGGTGCGAAATCGCTTTGTCGAGCCATCCACGGCCGGGACGGCGCAGAGCGCCGCACTCGGCATCCTCTTAATGACGCTCGTCTTTCCCGCGGCCTCCCTCGGCGTCAAGATGATCGGTGCGACCGCGCTCGCTCTTCTCGGCACGTCCGTCTTCATGGCCACGGCCGACCGGCTGCCTGTGACCCAGCCGCATCTCGTGCCGCTGTTCGGCCTCGTCTACGGCGGCGTCATCGGCGCCGTCGTCACCTTCGTCGGCTGGCAGACGGATCTTCTGCAGTTCATCGACATCTGGACGAGTGGCGAGTTTTCCGGCGTCGTTCGTGGCCGCTACGAGTTTCTCTGGGGCGCCGGCATCATCGTCGTCCTCTCTTGGTGGATTGCCGACAGGCTCACCGTTCTGTCGCTCGGCCGGGAGGCCAGCATCGGCCTTGGGCTCGATTACGCCTGGACCCTGCGCCTTGGCCTTCTCGTCGTCTCGGTCATCGCCGCGCTCACGGTGTCCGTCGTCGGCATCATCCCCTTCGTCGGGCTCGTGGTGCCCAATATCGTCTCCCGCGTCATCGGCGACAATCTACGCGCGTCGATTCCCTGCACGGCGCTGGCCGGAGCCCTGCTGGTGCTTGGCTGCGACATCGTCGGCCGGCTGATCCGCTACCCCTACGAGATCCCGGTCGCGACCGTCATGGGCGTCGTCGGCGCGCTCCTGTTCCTGAAGCTGATACGCCTGCGTCCATCCCATGCATAAGCGCCGCCTCGTCCTTCTGGCCGTGCTTGCGGTCGTCTCGGTCGCCGCCTTCCTGACCCTCGGCCTGCGGGGAAACCTTGCCTTCGTGCTGCAGATCCGTGCGGTGAAGCTGCTCGCGCTCGTGCAGGTGTCCGTGTCAGTGGCGCTATCCACTGTCTTGTTCCAGACCGTTACCGCCAACCGGATCCTCACGCCCTCCATCATGGGGCTCGATGCGCTCTATCTTTTCGGGCAGGCTCTTCTCGTCTTTCTCCTCGGTGGGCTCGGCTATGCGGCGATCGGGGGAGGCTGGAAATTTGCGGCCGAAGTCCTCATCATGATCGTTCTTGCCGCCGTCCTGTTACGCCCGCTGCTGACAGCACGTCTCGACATGAGCCTCCTACTTCTGACAGGCGTCACCATCGGTCTTCTCTTCCGCAGCCTAACGCAACTTCTGTTCCGCCTGCTCGATCCCAACGCCTTCGCCGTGGTGCAAACAGCGAGCTTCGCCAATTTCAATGCTCTGCGCGCCGACCTCACCATCATCGGCAGCATCGTGACCTTCGCCACCGCGGTTGTTTGCTGGCACCATCGGCACAGGCTCGATGTCGTGGCGCTCGGCCGCGAAGCCGCCCTCGGGCTTGGTATCGACTGGTCGCGGACAGCGACGCTCCTCCTTCTCATGGTTGCGCTTCTGGTTGCCGTGTCCACAGCCCTCGTCGGGCCGGTCTCCTTCCTCGGTCTGCTCGTGGCGGCCCTTGCCGAGCGTGTCCTCGGCACAAGCCGACATGCCGTCATACTGCCCGCTGCCGCTCTCGTCGCGATCATCCTTCTTGTCGGCGGCCAAGCGATTTTCCAGCATCTGCTGGGCAGCGCCGCAACGCTCGGCGTCGTCATCGAATTCGCCGGCGGTATCGCCTTTCTTCTGCTGCTGTATCTGGGAAGCCGGACGTGATCCGCATCGAAGACCTAAATCTTGCCCATGGCGGCACACCGGTGCTGAGGGACATCAACCTGACGATCGATCGTGGCGGCATCATCGCGCTCGTGGGGCCGAACGGTGCGGGAAAGTCGAGCCTCCTGTCGCTGATCGCGCGCCTACGCCCCCTGCAGACCGGCCGCATCTTCATCGACGGTCTGCCGGTGACGACGACCCCGGGGCGGGAGCTTGCTCGCCGGATGGCGATCCTGCGTCAGGACGGGGTATTTGCCGGCCGCCTGACCGTGCGCGAACTCGTGAGCCTTGGCCGCTTTCCACACAATCAGGGGCGCTCGACGCCGCAGGACAGGGCGCGCGTCGAGGAGGCACTGGTGCAGTTCGGCGTGGCGGATCTCGCTGAGCGCTTTCTCGAGACCTTATCGGGCGGTCAACGCCAGCGCGCTCTCGTCGCCATGACCTTCTGCCAGGGTACGGACTACCTGCTGCTCGACGAGCCGCTCAACAATCTCGACATGTTCCATGCGCGCCACCTGATGCAGAGTCTGCGACGAATGGCGGACGAGGAAGCGCGCACGGCCATCATCGTCCTCCACGATATCAACCAGGCCGCCGCCTATGCCGACCGGATCATCGCGATGCGGGATGGTCGTATCGCCTCCGACGGAACGCCAGGAGAGGTCCTGACCGTCGATACGCTCGCAGCGGTTTTCGGGTATCGGATGCAGGTGACGGCGGCGGCGGGAAGGCCGCTCGTCCTGCATCACCTCTAAGACCCCGGTTAAGACGCGTGAAAGGGGAACGTCCGGGAGGCGATATCATCCTCGGCGGCCCATCCCTTCGCGGATCGAGGCGAGGCCCGATCGCCGTGCGCAACGAACGACGCACGGCGATCAGCGGTCGAGAAACCGACGCTGTCAGAAGTCGAACGACGTGGACACCATGAAGGCACGCGGTGTGCCGGCCGAGAGGAAACCACGTGCTGAGGACGCCCAGTATTTCTCGTTGAGAACGTTCTCGACATTGGCACGGATCTCGATCGGCTTGCCGTTCTCCCGCTCAAAGACGTAGCGCGCGCCAAGATCGAGTCGTGTCCAGTCATCGACCTTCTGCGTGTTCGCACGATCGTAATAGGTGCTGCCGCTATAGAGCACGCGACCTGTCAGGGTCAGGTCCTCGATCCACGGGGTGTCATATTCGCCATAAAGGCTGATCGTCTTTGTCGGAACGCCAGGAACCTTCTTGCCATCGAACGTGCCGGCAGGCGTGCTGTCTAGCTTGGCATTCATGAATGTCACGCCACCGAGGACGCGGACACCCTGAAGCGGCTCTCCGAAGACCGAAAGCTCGAGACCACGGTTTATCTGCAGGCCATCGACCGAGAAGGTATTCGTCGTCGCATCGGTGAAAGCACTTTCCTGACGGATTTCGAACAGCGCCGCTGTCAGCAGGAGCGAACCGAAATCGTACTTGACGCCGATTTCCTTCTGATCGTGGACGAAGGGCGGGAAAATCTCGTTCGCATTGGCGACAGTTGCCGGTGCGATGGCTCCCTCGGAGAGCGCCTCGACATAGTTGGCATAGACCGAGAGACTGTTCGTGACGTTTACGAGAGCAGCAACGGCCGGGCTGAACTTTGCGTCCTCATACAGGTAATTTCTGTCTCCCACGGGGAACAGCGGGTTTCCCGGCCGCGTGTTGAAACCTCTCGAGCGGATGTCCTGATAGCGCCCGCCCACGGTCAACAGAAAGCGTTCGTCGAGGAACGACATCGTGTCGGACAATGCGACGCTGGTTGAGAGAAGGTCGGCAAAGGGTACGAGATCATCCGACTGGGGAAAGTTGCTCGTATCAACCGAGCCATCGGGCAGATAGACCGGATTGTAGATGTTCGTGGGGTATGCCGGCGGCAATCCGAGAGCCCCTGGCAGGAAGCTGCCGCGATAGTTTTCATTCAGATTGCGGGCGACAGCGATGTTGACCTGATGGCCGACAGGGCCGGTATCGAACTCCGAGCGCAGGCCGATTTCACCAGAGAAGCCCTGGATCTGCTGCGGCTGGATGGCAAGGCTGGATGTCGCGTCGCCATCTGCGTTGAGGATCGTATAGGAGGATGTCAGGAAGTCTTCGCGGTACCGGCTTGCACCACCGGCAGCATAAATCGTCGTGTTATCGAGGATATCGTATTCGACGCGACCGGCGATCATGTTGTACGTACTGTCATGATACTCGAACGGGTTGGCCGTGTTGATCTTGCCGTCCGGTGCGCGCGGAATCTTGATGCCGGGCACGGCACCGTTGAAGAGAGATGTCGGCGCATCGATGTTCTGCGTGGAATGATTGAGATCGAGCGATGCGCGAAGACGATCGCCGCGATAGTCCAGCCCGATGGACGCGACGCCGACCTGATTATCGTTGCTATCAAGTGGTGACTCACCGTCGCGGTAGGAACCGTTCACGCGAACGCCGAACTCCCCGCCCGGACCGAAACGACGGCCGACATCGGCATGTGTCCACAGTTGCGAGTCGGAGCGATAGCCGGTGGTCAGCCGTGTCAGCGGCTCGTCGGTGGCGCGCTTGGGCACGAGATTGATCGTGCCGCCGACCCGTCCGAGGCCGCCATTGGCAAAGGCGGTCGGCCCCTTGAGGATTTCCACGCGCTCGATGCCTTCGAGGAAACTGCGCCGGGGATTGGCGATATAGGGAAGCCCGTCATACAGCGTGTCGAGATTAGTGACCGAGAAACCGCGGATGAAAAAAGCATCGCGTTCGCTGAATGCAGGTGCGTCCTGACGCACCGAGGGATCGTTCAGCGTAAGATCGGCGACGGTTCGTGCCTGTTGATCGCGAATGAGCTGGGACGTGAGAGACGTGACGCTGAAAGGCGTTTCCAGAACAGGGCGATTGCCCAGAACCCCGATCCGGGCGCCGGAAGAGACTTGACCGCCGGCATATGGTGCCGGAGGCTGACCGATGACGCCCCTCGCCGGGGGCTTTCCTCCCGAATTGCCGTAGACGACGATCTCCTCGAGCGTCGTTGCCCCTGCCGCAGCCGAAGACCTTGCCACCCCTTGCCGGTTTTCCGCCTGCTCACCCTGTGCTTCCTGACCTTGCGCAGACCCTGCCGATATGGCGAGGAGCGACACACTCGTGAAGGCAGCCCTGGTCCACCAACGCGGGCCCCGACCGATACAACCTTTTGACATTCCATGCCCCCTGTAACGCGTTTGACAGACGGCTTCGCGCTCGGTTCTGTGAACGTCGCGCCAATTGCATCAGCCGCCGTGCCAGAAAGACGATCCAGAGCAGGGAATTTTCCTCGGAATGATGATAATTATGTGCATCATGTGTTTCGGCGACGCACTTGACCTCTGTATAAGCGCGGATTGGCCCTGGAACCCGAGCAACGTTCGTCGCGAGATCGTCGATGTCGCCTATTTGCACAATGGTGGCTCCGAAGGCTTCGGATCACGTCGTCCAGGGGTAGATGATCTCTTTTCCGAAGCCTCCGAAATCCTTGGTGTTGCGCGTCGCAAGGATCAATTGGTGAGCGACGGCTGTAGCGGCTATCAAGCCGTCCATAGAGGCCAGCCCGCGACCACTTCGCTTGGCGACGCCATGAGATCGCCCCAAGCCAAAGCGACAGGCCCTTCCACTGGAATAATCCGATTTTCGAAGCGTTGAGGCAGATTATGCTCGAGCCACTCGCCCAGGTTGTCGCGTTTCCGTCCGCTATCCATCAGAGCGACACCGCGGCGAATTTCAGCAATCGTTACGATGCTGATGAACGTGCGGTCTTCGTCTAAGGTAGAGTCTGAAGAACCGCGGCCAATTTCGACTTCCCGCCATCCAGTTTTGCCGCGCAGGGTGACGAGCATTCTCTTGTCGAGGATTTCGATCCAGCCGCGCCCATCTTCGGTCTGGTCTGCCTTCAGATTTGCTGTTCGAGACATCCGCTGCTTTGCTCGATGGTTTGCGTCATTTCGATATAATGAGAATAATGCCCGATCATGCTCCCCATAGTCCAAGAAGGTCGCGACCGACCGACCGTCTGCTTGGCGGGCGCAAAGCGGTCGTCCGCGTTGAAGTTATCCCGCCCACGATGAATGGGGAACCCTACGCATCCCCCGAAACTTCATAGGGGACCATTGTCGGAGCTGAACAATCCAGTATTTTCCATCATCAGGGCAATCGTCGTGACGACAGGCAACCTACTTAACTCAAGTTTCTAAACCGGAGATTTCATGCGCATCCGTCTCGCCATCGCTTCCGTCCTCGCCATCACATGCTCAACCGCCGTCGCGCAAGAGAAGCCAACCGTAACACCGATGCCTGTCGTCATCGTCTCCGAGCCCGCCCCGACCGCTCCAGTCGCGCCGGTCTTCGTGACGAAACTCGTGCTACCGAACGCGGACGGCTCGCAGACGCATGAGTATGTCCTATCAGATTTCGCTCTATCGATTGCTGCTGGCATGTCGTACAGCGGTGGCGATCCGCGGGGCGAAGTATCTGCAACCCTGTCCCTGGCGGGAGGCCTTGACGACGTTCTCCTGCAGTGGGCTAGCCAGGCTACGATCGCCTCGCAAAGGTCGCGGAAGGTAACAGTCACGTCGGACAAGCCAGGCGCACCGAAAGTCTACGAACTGGATGGCGCACGCGTGCTCGGATTGAACCTAACAGGTGGATCATACAACGCTATGAGCCTTCAGGTCGGCCTTACGACCCTGACGATCGACGGTGTCAAGATGAACTGACAAGCATGCGACTTCACCGGCGTTTCCTGATCGCCGCCTTGATCGGCTCCGCAGTGTCCGTGGTACCGGTGACGCTGTTCACCATCGTTATCGCCGGCATGTACATCTTGGACGCTTTGAACCATGGAAAGGGCATCTGGCCCGCAATATACATTGTCTTCCTCCCGTCAGTCGTCGTCGTGCCGATCGTCACGGTGGCGATGGTCCTCGTCGGTCTTCCAGTTCACTGGCTGCTGATCCGGACGCACAGGGCCAGTGATGCGGCATACAGTCTTACCGGCGGACTGGTGGGGTTTGCTATATCACTGGTGCTTGTGGTGATTAGCGGATCTGAAAACGGCTTTTCCCTGACAATGCTCGGTCTCGCAAGTGGAGCGGCGACAGGTCATGCCTGGTGGAGAGCTAGGCCATTTGTAATCGGGTAGAGCGCGAATTTTTTTGCCGAGCCTAGGCGGGAGAGAGGTAAGCGACAAGGGATGCTTCCCTGCCTTGACTGGGTTCAGGGTTTGATGTGGCTGGTGAACGCCGGCGAGGTCGTCATCAGGCGGTTCTCTTCCTCTACGGCGAGGTGTGCGAAGGAGAGTTCCTGGAGGGCTGCCGCAGCCTCTGTGCGTGTCCAGCAGAACTGCTCGGCGAGGTGCAATTCATGGTTGAAAACGCTTTATAAAGCAACCTGATAGTCCGCGTCGCGATCGGCGAAAGAGGTGAGCTGTTTGGGTTCCGCGATCATGGTGCTGTTCCTCTTCCGTCCTGAGCCGAAAGAGGTAACGCATGCCGTGAATCTCATCGAGCGAGGCGATTACTGGCTTAGGTCGATTAGCGATAGAGCGATGTCCGGCCGACGCGGTTCTGTCATGTCCGCTGGGACGCAGAGAATGAAGTCTGAGCTGTCCTTGCGAGCCTCGACGTTCTCCTTCAGTCCGTCCCGGCACTGCGCCATGGTCATGATCTCGTTGGCTTAGCTTACGCGCGGCATGTCTGGTTCGAACTTGGTGATGGTGATTGCTCGAGCCGGCGTGTCGTCTGTGATGGCGACGGCATGAGCTGCCGGCGCCATGGCGACGAAGAGAAGTGCAGGGGCGAGGGGATAGTTCATGGAGATCTCCGATGATGTCGAGCTCGAACTTCCGGCCTGGTTTTGGGCGTGCAAGGCTTTGTGCGGCTCAAGTCAGATGAGCCTCCGGTTCGTTCGGGTCACAAGCAGATGCGGGGCATGTTCCGAACATCCTTGCCGGTATAGAGATGAGGCTGGGTGTCCATAAAATGCTTGCTCTGCGTCTCTGCATCCGGGTGCCGGTTTTCATTGACATATCCACGGTGATCCTGAGCACTTGGTGACCGGCGCGTAGATACATATCGCCACTGCTGGCCTGTCCGACCTGGCCGTCGTTAAGTAGGCCTTTTCTTAAGACGGACTGAGCCATGAAGTTGCGGAGTTCGCTGGTGCTGGTCATGAGCTCCTCCGGTTTGTCGAACAAGCACGATGACCGCCCACTTGCGTCGCCAACGGGTGTTTTGCGGGTTGGCTCAACCGTGGACCACTACAGATTTGCAGTCGCACCATCGAGATTGGATACCTCAGAGATCTCGGACGGTGCGTCGGGCGGGTCTGGATCGTCGGCGTAGGACATACGTCGATTTCGAATGACTTCCTCAATGGCAGCGAACACCTCGGGTGTGCTCCAGCCGGCCAGCACTGCATCATCGATGACGCGCATGACTGGAACGTAGAGCTTCTCTTGGCATTCGATCGCCCGGTCTGGCTCGATGATCTCGCTACTTGGTCCGTTGGTCATGTGGTTGTCCCGTTCCAAGGGAAAACCATGATGATGACGGCTTTGTTCCTTGTGTGAATTTTATTTATGCCATGGCTTAAATATCGTCGTGTTTTTGCCGATTTGGGCCGGCGCATCCCGATCCTTCAGATATTGTATGGCAATTGCATCCAAGAGACATGCGCCGGACGCGACTGTCAGCCTCGTTGCTTGGCGTTACGGCATTCAGCCGAACCAATTGTTCACCTGGCGTAAGCTCGCCACTCAAGGCGCTCTGACGGCGACGGAGTTGCGGAGGGGGGATGTTGTCCCCGGCGTCTGAATATCGCGCCCTTCAAAACCAGGTATAAGAGCTGCAGCGTCTGTTTGGTAAGAAGACGATGGAGGGCGAGATTCTCAAAGAGGCGCCTGAGATCGCCACCGGCTTAAAAAACATCTCGGCCTGCTTCTCCAACGGCACGCAGGTGACATTGATAGCCGTCGCCATGACGGCCGTGTTGCCGTGGAGCACTCGAACCTGCGTTGGTGTTCTGACGGCTTCGAAATTGGCTGCGACAACAAAGAGAAGGTCCGCGTTGCCTTTGCTCTCGACTGCTGTGATCGTGAAGCCATCGCCCATGTCGCCACCACCCAAGGCATCAAGAGCGAAGACGTTCAGGACCTTGTCATCACCGCCGTCGAGAACCGTTTCGGTCGCATTAACCCCTTCCCAAGCCGATTGAATGGCTGACCGGTAATGGATCCTGCATTGTTGCGGCAGACACGAAATTGCTGCTGAGGGATATCGGCATGGAGCCTTCCACGACGCCGGTCCGCAGCCCTCAGTCAAACGGAATGGCCGAAGCATTCGTCAAAACGTTCAAGCGCGACTATGTCTCGGTCAACCCCATTTCCGGACGCCGAAACCGTCATCGCCCAACTGCCATTGTGGTTCGAGCACGACAACATGCTTCACCCGCACAAGGCTTTGGGATATCGGTCACCGCGCGAGTTCTTAAACCGTCCAACAGAAATCTGATCCTGTCCGGTTTTTATGGGGCAACTCCAGTAGGCTCCGGTACAAGTCACGGGCGTCATTCAATGCTATCCGTCCTCTTCGTGGCGATCTTTGCCTGCAGGATGACGACGACCAGCAGAAACAGGCCGCGAATAACGGACTGCCAATAGGCCGAGAGGGAGATCCAGCCGAGGCCATTTTCGAAATTGAGCACGTTGAAGACCATGCCGAGCAGGAGCACGCCGGCAAGCGTCGCCCCGACGGAGCCCGCGCCACCGCTGAGCAGCGTACCGCCGACGACCACGGACGCAATAGCGAAAAGCTCCCAGCCGACGCCTTCGGTGGGCTGCCCCGCCCCGAACTGTGCGGCCAGAACCGTGCCCGCAAGGCCGGCCAGCAGACCCGAAAAGGCATAGACCGAAAAGATCGTCCGCGTCACCTTCAGCCCCATCAGCGACGCCGTCGCCTCGCCGTCGCCGACGGCCAGAACATGGCGGCCGGCGGGCAGCCGCTCCAGGAAGATCCAGCCGAGGATGTAGGCAACAAGCGCGATCCAGGCCGGAATGGGAAAGCCGAGAATGTCGTCCTGTCCAATCATCGTGAAGGCGGTGTCATAGGAGACGGAAACGGACTGGTTGTCGGCCAGAAGCAGCGCCGTGCCGTAGGAGGCAAGCATCGCCGCCAGGGTCGCGATGAAGGGCTGGATGCGCATCTGCGTGATCATCACGCCGTTCAGCACCCCGAAGGCAAGCCCCGCCGCCATGCCGGCCGCCATGCCCGCCGCCCAGCCATAGGGCGAGGCAAAGGCGGAGACGACGCTCGCCAGCGCCGCGACGCCACCGACCGACAGGTCGATGCCGCCGGTGATGATCACGAAGCACATGCCGAGCGCGATCAGCGCGAACATGGCGTTGTAGCGCAGGAAGCTCAGTATATTGAACGACGAGAGGAAGTTCTCGTAGCGCAGGGCACCGAACAGGATGAGCGCGAAGAGGGCCACCATGACGCCGAGACGGGCAAGGTCGCCGGACGATTTGGGCCGTAGGCGGGTCAAGAACATCGAGCGATCCCTTAGCTGCGGTCTGCGCGTTGTTGAACATAGACGGCGATGACGATCAGGCCCGCCTTGACGACGAGGGCCGCTGCATCCGGCACGCCGTTGGCAAGCAGCGTGTAGCGCACCAGCTGAATGACGAGGGCGCCGAGCATCGTCCCGAAGATGTTGGCCCGACCGCCCGTCAGCAGCGACCCGCCGACGGCAACCGCGGCAATGGCGTCGAGCTCCATGCCGAGACCGACGAGGTTGGCGTCGCTGGCCGAATTGCGCGCGACCACGACGAGGCCCGCAAGTCCTGCCAGGGCGCCGGAAATGATATAGACCAGCACCTTGATCCGCTTGACGGGAATGCCGGCAAGACGCGCCGCCTTCTCGTTGCCGCCGACGGCCAGCACATGGCGGCCGAACATAGTGAACCGGATGAGCGCGAAGGCCAGCGCCGCCACCACCAGCATCAGCACCACCTGCGCCGGCACGCCCGCGACATGGCCCATGGCGATGAATTGGAAGGATGGGTTCTTGAAGACCTGGAGATTGCCGTTTGTGGCGACCTGCGCAATGCCCCGCCCGGCGATGAACAGCACGAGCGTCGCGACGATCGGCTGGATTGCATAGCGCGTCACCAGCATGCCGTTGAACCAACCGAACGCCATGGTGACGAGGATCGGCAGGATGAAGGCGAGGCCGACGCCCAGCGCGGGATTGTCGATCGGCAGGAGCGTGCCGAGAAAGATCATCGGCGCGACCGCTCCGGCAATCGCCATCAGCGAGCCCACGGACAGATCGATGCCGCCGGTCGCAATCACAAGCGTCATGCCGGTGGCGACGATGACGATGGGGGCGACCTGCGTCAGGTTGACGTTCAGCGTCTGCCACGAGAGAAAATTCGGCGTCATGACCAGGTTGAAGGCGATAAGAAGAAGCAGGGCGGCAGCCGTGCCGTAGCGGCTGGCGAGCTGTAGCATCGAGGGCCGAGCGGAGGACGGCCCTGTGGGAGACGTGTCTGTGATCGTCATCTCAATCTACCTGATGCGCCATGGCGGCGAGAAGTGCCTTTTCGGACATGTCCTTGCGCGGCAGGACCGCAACGGAAACACCGTCGCTGAGAACCGTGATGCGGTCGGCAGCGGCGAGCAGTTCCTCGAACTCGGAGGAGATCATCAGCACGCTCAGGCCCTCGTCGGCCAGACGGCGCAGCAGCTTGAGGATTTCCGATTTGGCGCCGATATCGATGCCGCGGGTCGGCTCGTCGACGATCAGAACCTTAGGATTCGTACAGAGCCAGCGGGCCAGAAGCACCTTCTGCTGATTGCCGCCGGACAGCTCCTTGATCGGCTGATCGGGCGAGGCGCACTTGATGGCAAGCGCCTTGATGAAGCGCTCGACGATCTCGTCCTGGCGCGCGCGGTCGATCATGCCGGCCTTGCGCAGCTTGGGCAGCAGCGCCAGCGTCATGTTCTCGCGGATGCTCATGTCGGGAATGATGCCATCGACCTTGCGATCCTCGGAGACGAGGCCGATGCCGTCGGCAATGGCATCCGCAGGCTCGCTGTAGCGCCGCTCCTGCCCGTTGATGCGCAGCGCTCCCCGCTCCAGCCGGTCCATGCCGAAAATGATGCGGGCGGTTTCGCTGCGGCCGGAGCCGAGCAGTCCGGCCAGCCCCGAGATCTCGCCCTCGCGCACCGTCAGGTCAACATTGCGCACGCGCACGCCGGAGGCGGCGCCTGCAAGCTCCAGCCGCACCGGTCGCTCGACATGGGCCTCCACGCTCTCGCTCAAGGCCTCGAAGGCGGCAAGTTCCCGGCCGAGCATGTGCCGCACCAGTTCCATTTTCGGCATGTCGCGCATGGCGCTGACGGCAACCGTCTGGCCGTCGCGCATGATGGTGACCCGGTCGCAGATCGCGTAGAGCTCGTCCAGCCGGTGGCCGATGAAGATGACGGCGACGCCGCGCGCCTGCAGCATGCGGATGGTCTCAAAGAGGATGCCGACCTCGCGCTCGTCGAGCGAGGACGTCGGCTCGTCCATGATCAGAAGCTTGGCGTTCTGTTCCACCGACCGTGCGATCGCCACCATCTGGCGCGTCGCGGCGTTGAAGCTTGCCACCGGGCTGTCGACGTCGATGTCGAGATGAAAGGTTTCCAGCACGCGGCGCGCGCCCTGCCGCATGCGCTTGTGATCGAGGAAGCCGAACCGGCGCGGCTCGCGCGCGAGATAGATGTTTTCGGCCACTGACCGCTGCGCGGCGAGATTGATTTCCTGGTAGATGGTGGCGATGCCGGCGGCTTGGCTCTCGGCCGGGGAGGCAAAGGTGATATTGCCGCCATTGAAGGCGACGCGCCCGGTTTCCAGCGCATAGGCGCCCGTCAGGATCTTGATCAGCGTCGATTTGCCCGCGCCGTTCTGGCCCACCAGTGCCATGATCTCGCCGTCTGCCATCTCAAGCGTGGCCGAGCGCAGGGCCGCGACCCCGGCAAACGACTTGGAGATGTCCTGCATGGAAAGCAGCATCGATGGTCCTCTTGCAGAAAGGCGGCGACGGCGGATCGGCCGTCCGCCGCAAGGGAACGGCGCCATGCCCCGGCCTATCAGGGCATGGCGTGCGGTGCCTCAGTAGGCGTTCGCGAGCTCGGCCTTGGCGTTCGAGCTGTCGTAGAACTTGTCGTCGTTGATCACGCGGGGCTCGATCGTCTCGCCCTTGGCAAAGCGCGCCATGGTCTCGAAGGCCTTGGGGCCGAAGCGCGGATTGCATTCGACCACGGCTGCGATCTTGCCATCGGCCACAAGACCCACGGCTTCCTTGCCGCCATCGATCGACAGGACGAGGATGTCCTTGCCGGCAACCTTGCCGGCCGCCTCGATCGCCGAAATCGCGCCGATCGCCATTTCGTCATTGTGGGCGTAGATGATGTCGGCGTCCGGATGGGCCTGGAGCAGCGCCTCGGCCACCTGACGGCCCTTGTCGCGGGCAAAGTCGCCGGACTGGGACGCAACGATCTCGAAGCCGCCGGCCGCCTTGATGGCGTCGTCGAAGCCCTTCTTGCGGTCATTGGCGGGAGAGGATCCGGTCGTGCCTTCCAGCTCGATGATCTTCGTCTTGCCACCGGCGTTCTTGGCGAGCCACTCGGCGACGCGCTGGCCTTCCTGCACGAAATCCGAGCCGATGAAGGTGAGATAGTCCGTGCCGGCCTTGGCAAGCTTCGGATCGACGCTGCGGTCGAGCAGGATGACCGGGATGCCTGCCTTCTTGGCGGCCATGACGGCGGGGATCAACGGCTTTTCTTCGCGCGGGGCGAGAAAAATCACATCGACCCCCTGGGCGATCATCGAATTGACGTCGGCGACCTGCTTGGCGGCCGAACCGGCGGCATCGGTGTAGACCAGCTGATAACCGAGCTTCTTTGCCTCGTCCTTCATGCTGTTGGTCTGCGCGATGCGCCAGGGATTGTTGGACTCGGTCTGGGCGAAGCCGACCTTGTAGGTGTCCTTCTGTTTCAGTGCGGGCACCTGCGCCAGGGCCAATCCGGCCAGCGCAAGGGTCCCGACAGCGGTGGCGGCAGTCAAGAATGTGCGACGTGAGAATGCGGACATCTCAGTAATCTCCTCCCGGATTTTTTCCCGACCTCCTCAGATCGGTTGCGAGCGATAGGCGCTTCACAGGCGCCAATTTGTTGCTAATGATATTAACAGTCAAGCTGAAAATTATTAGCACGCGGAAACCTGTCAGTGCGACGCAACACAGGGAGGGGCCAGTGGAGGGGCTGGAGCAGGAGGACGCGCCGGACGGCGGGCACGGGGACACACGGACCGAGCAGGTGGAACAGGCGCGCACGGCCGTAGCGGCAGCGGCTGTGGAAAGCCCCGCGCCTCGCGCAGGCCGGCCGGCCACCCGGCGGGGCAAGCGGCAGAACCTTTCGCGGCCGACGATGACGGATGTGGCGCGGATCGCCGGCGTGTCGCAATCCAGCGTCTCGCTGGTGCTCAACGAGATGACCGGCGCGCGGATCTCGGCCGAGACCCGGACGAAGGTGCGCGACGCCGCCCGCAAGATCGGCTACCGCCTGCCGGGACCGCGGCAATTGCCGCAGGCGGGTCCCGGCACCCGCAGGAACGTCATTGCGTTCGTCGTCGACGAGATCTCGACCAGCCCGCACCCCGTGATCACCCTGGATGGCGCACGCGACCATGCGTTCGAGCAGGGCTTTCTCGTCTCCGCTCACGCAACCCGCTCCAATCACGATCTCGAAGACGCCATCCTGAGCGCGATTGCGGCAGATCCAGCCGTGATCGGCGTCATTTACGCCACCATCTTCACCCGCCGCATCACCGTGCCCGATCAGTTGAACGGCATTGCGACCGTGTTGCTGAACTGCGTGGGAGAGGCGCGCCAGCATGTGGCGGTGGTGCCGGGCGAGGTCGCGGGCGGCTTTGCCGCTACGGCGCATCTGACCGGCCTCGGGCACCGCCGCATCGCCTTCATCAATGGCGAGCCGTGGATGGATGCGGCGATCGACCGGCTGAAAGGGTACAAGCAGGCCTTGGCGACGGCTGATATCGCCTTTGACGACGCGCTTCTGCGCAACGGCGACTGGCTGCCTTTGCGCGGCTACGAGGCGGCGCTCGAGCTTCTGGCGCTGCCGGATCCGCCGACGGCCATTCTCTGCGGCAACGACCTCATGGCGCTCGGCGCGCTGGAAGCCGCGTCCGAGCGGGGCCTGCGCGTGCCCGAGGATCTCTCGATCATGGGCTATGACGACCAGGAGCTGGCCCGCTACACCCATCCGCCGCTGACGACGATCGTGCTGCCCAACTACGAGATGGGCCTGAAGGCCGCCGAGCTGCTGATCGACGCGGCGGCGCACGGCAAGCCCGTCCGCCCGATGACGATCAAGGTCGATGGCCCTGTCGTCGTGCGCAACACGACGGCCCCGCCGCTTCATCGCTGAAGGACGGGGCTAGAGAGCAGTGCGGAACGCGTATCAGAAAGCGCGAACCTTTCGCCTCAGGTCGGGTCGGCACCCATGACGAGGCCTTCGATATCGTGCTTCTGCGTGACGGGCACGAGCTCGTCCACGACGCGGCAGACGAGATGCTTGCGGGCGATCTCCGGCAGGGCTTCGTACCAGTCCTTTGTCACCATCATGTCGTGCAACTCGGCATGTCCGGCGCCCGGCGCATCGACGCCCAGCACCATGACAGGACGTGCGATCGGCGAGAGATGTTCGGTGCCGCGGTGGACGGTCAGCGCCGAGCGGCAGGAGATATCGCCGCGCTTGGGAAACTTGCGCGTCGCGCGGTCCGCAAACCGGCCCCAGAGCGCCTTGTCCGGAAACATCTCATGCTTCCATTCGCGGCCGTCGTCGTATTGGGTGCCGGGTGCCACCTCGAACGGGCCCATGTCCTCGGTCACATCGACGCCGGTGAGGTTGAAGGCGAGCGAGGTGATCTTGCGGTCCTGATAGGTGTCGACCGGCGACGGGAAGTCGCGGTGCCAGGGCTGGTAGCGGGCGCCCTGGAACGGCACGTCGAAGCCGATTTCCACGATCTGGTAGTCTGGACCGAGCAGATTGGTGCAGACATCGACAACCCATGGATGGGTGACCAGATCGACGAAACCGCCGAAATTCTCCGGGTGGATCTCGACATACCAGCGACGGGGGCCACGGCCGACAGCGCCGCCGGGGCGCTGGATGGCCGACCAGAAGGCCGTCATCATGTCCTCGCGCATCGCATCCGCCCATTCCGGCGTGAACGCGCCCTTGAGACCGATGATGCCGTCTTCTTCCAACGTCTTCAGCTGGGCGGAGATGTCATAGTCAAATTGTGCATGTGCATTCATGGCGTGTCCTCCTCGACAGCCCCGAATCTACAGCAACTAATAATTATTAGTCAATGGAAAATCCCGCGTCGCTCGGCTAGGACCTAATGGAACCCCGAGATGGATGAGAGATGTGAGCAGCAGCAAGCCCTCCAAACGCGTGACGATGATGGATGTCGCAAAGGCTGCCGGGTGCTCGCAGGCCACCGTTTCCGTCGTGCTCAACAACATCATGGACATTAAGATCTCGGCCGAGCTGCGCGCCCGCGTGGTGGAGGCGGCGCGCACGCTCGGCTATGGCCTGGCAAGCCCGATCCGCCGTGCGGCGCTTGAGGAGCTGCGCGATGGCTGTATCGGCTTCATCGTCGACCAGCTGACCACGACGCCCGAAGCCGTCAACGCCATCGAAGGCGCGCGCCAGGAATCCTGGAACGCCGATGTGACGATCCTGGTGGCGCAGACTCAGGGGCGCGCCGAATATGAGCGGCGCGCGCTCGATCGTCTGCTGCGCGCCGGCGCGCAAGGCATTATCTATATGTCGGTGTTCACCCGTCGCGTTGCGCTCGATCCGGGGTTTCACGACCTGCCGGTGCCGCTCGTGCTTCTCAACTGCCACACAAGCGACCAGCGCTACCCCTCCGTCGTGCCGGACGAGGTGAATGGCGGCAAGCTCGCAACCAACGTGCTGATCGACAACGGCCACCGCCGCATCGGTATCATCACCGGCGAAAGCTTCATGGAAGCCTCGCAGGACCGGCTGATCGGCTATCGCAAGGCGCTGAGCAAGGCGGGCATCGACTATGACGACCAGCTCGTCGGCGAGGGAAACTGGACGCCGACCGCCGGCTATGAGGCGACGCAGAAGCTCCTGTCGCTGAAAGAGCGGCCGACGGCCATCTTTTGCCAGAACGATAAGATGGCCATGGGCTGCTTCATGGCGATCCGCGATCGCGGGCTTTCCATCCCCGGCGACATTTCCGTCATCGGCTATGACGACGACGAGCTGGCCCGCCATCTCAGGCCGCAGTTGACCACCATCGATCTCCCACACCGCGCCATGGGCGCGTGGGCCGTCCGCCACCTTGGCCGTCCGGTGGCTGACGCCCAACCGCCCCTCCACAGAATGGTCTGCGCCCTGATTGAGCGCGCCTCCGTTGCCGCTCTTGAGTAAGGTGCGTCGGGTTCTCTTTTGAGCGGCCTGACGACACGTGTGCCGTGATCGAACGCAGGCAATGCGCCTAAAGTCGTCGATGGCCCCCGGAGCCGCGGTCAGTACGGCAGAGCCGCGGCTCAGCTGATCACCCTGCATCGTAAATGGATGGCTGTTGCGGATGCCGACATAACAGTGGCGATATGACGATCCTTGCGATCAAGCGCAAGCCCGAGGCTGCTTCTCTCCTTCAAGACCCGTCGCCGAGAACCACAGGTCTGATGTTTTGGAAACCTTGTATTCCGGGTCAAGGTCAGCCACCTCTCTCAAACGGCCGTGCCACGCGGCGGATTCCTTCGAATGGCTCCAAGTATCCAGAGCGGCCTGCGCAGCGAAGCACTGAACGATGTGGAATCTTTCACCGTCAACCCGCGGCGGGATAACAGTCGAGGACAGGTAGCCGGGCGCTCTGGAGCGATCAGCAAGCATGCCCCTGACAACGTGCTTGTACTGACGCTCCTGGCCCGGATTGGCACGGCGATGAACGATGCTTGTGACTTGCGCGATTGGATAACCTGCTTATGTATGAAGGAACGCCGCATCACGTGGATGACGGGCTGCGGCAGCGTCTTCCACCGTAAGTGGGAGCGGTTTCTCCAAGACTTCAGCGCACCTTACCCGAGCGCGTGCATCGAAACTATGATTCGCTGGATCTATTTTGAGATGCCTACGAGCGGGGTGAAATAGACCGCGCCGAAGTCATCGAGCTTGTTGCGGATGCCGAGAGATGTTTCCCCGTAGCCATACAGCGCCTTGATCTGCGCCAGCGCCAGGAGCCGCTCTGAATGAGGAGCGAAGGTCTCGTTGATGTGAGGCAGCACTGCATCGGCTTCGTAGCGCTCATCGATGTGAATTTCCCTCTCGTCCGCTGCGTTGCTCGAGTATTCGCGAATTACAGTGCCGGTCTCCCGGCGTGCGTCATCGACGATGTCGTTGATCAGGGATTTAAATTCGCTGAGATGATCGGGCTCCACTGCAAGATCGAAGACACAGGTGACGTGTTTCATGGACTTTGCGTTCCTCCAGCGACAAGAGGACCATGCTCCATGGCCCTCTTGTCGAACGTTCAGGCTTTGTCGGCTTCCTCGCCAAACAGCTTGCCGGCACCCGCCCAGTCAGAAGGCGCTATGTCTTCGAATAGGACGTAGATGTAGTTCGGGTCGGTTCCGGTATTCCTGACGAGGCTCTCGGTAATTTCGGCGGCAACAGCCTTCTTCGCCTTGGCGTCCTTACCGGCAAACCAGCTTACGCGTACAACAGGCATGCAATCTCTCCTTCGTTAATCCGACGGCGCCGGGAACGTTCGTTGTGGTGGTTGTGGGGTCGATGCTGGCCTTTAAGGTCAGCGTTTCAGGAACGACGCGAGGTCGTTCGTGAACTTGATGGGGTTCTTGAACATCAGAAAATGGTCTCCCTGCTCGGCCGATGTGTAGCTGTAGAGGTTGGCTTCCGGGATCGCGGATGCGGCCCATCGTTGGCTTGGAAGATTGGTACTCTCCTCGCCCGAGAAGATCGCAACGGGAATGTCAATCTTATGGGAGATGACGTCGCGCCAGTCGTTGGTGACGTGGTCGAACAGGACCCGCATGATAGCTTCCGGCTCCGTCTTGACGAACTCGCTGGCGAAGGCGCCGGAGTTCACGAAGTACGGCGAGTCCTTCAGCATCGAGCGTTCGAGCGCTTTCAGATCGGTGACAAGGCTGTTAAGCGGTGCGCCTGTCGTGTATCCGGCAACCATACGCTCGGCGCTCGTCGTGGTGCCGCCAGCATCGAGACGCTCCTGCTCCGACCAGTCGGAATGGGAGTAGATTGAGATCGGCTCGTCGACGAATACTGCCTTTCGGATTGTCTTCGTGCCGAAGAGGTCAATGTAGCTCCAGATCACGGAAGCGCCCATCGACCATCCGCTGAAGTTCGCCTTCTCGATTCCGAGGTGATCGACCAGTTCCTTGAGGTCGGCTCCAAATCGGGAAATTCGCGAACCGTACTCGACCTTCTCGGATAGACCCTGATTGCGGGGATCCAACACGATCACCCGGTACTTCCGCGCGAGCAGGTACATGACGTTCACATATTCTGCGCCGTTCGCGGACCAGCCCGGCACGAAGATCAGAGGCTCGCCTTCGCCGGCTTCCCAGTAGGAGAGCGTCACGCCGTCGCTCGTCTCGAAGGTGTTGATCTGCAGATCCTGGAAGTCCGACAGCTTGGTGGGCATTCCCTCTATCTTGTTGGGGAAGTCAAAATCCTTGCCCAGCACCTCCATTGCCGGTGCGGCCAGCACCAGCGAAGTGGACATCGCCAACGATGACACGGCGAGCGCGATGCTCAACAGAGAGCGCATTCAAGCTCCTTCCGACCGTCCAGCTCCTGCCGAAACGACCTTTGTTCGAATTGATATGCAGCGAAAGATAATGTAGCTCTCAAGGAGAATAAACGCCCCGCCAGGATACTCCGCGTAGATATAGAGGATACAATGGCGCAACTCGAACAACTGGACGGAGTGATCGCTTTCGTGGAAGCGGTGAACCTCTCGAGTTTCACGGCGGCGGCGGTCAAGCTTGGGATTACCAAGTCCGCAGTCGGAAAAAGCGTTGCGCGGCTGGAAACCCGTCTCGGCGTGAAGCTCCTGCACCGGACGACCCGGCGTCTTACCCTGACGCCCGACGGCGAAGCCTACTATGCGAGCTGCAGACAGGCCCTTGAGGAGATTGGGGCAGCGGAGTCTGCCTTGGCGGCCACAAGTCAGGCGCTTACAGGCCGATTGCGGATCGATGCACCAGTTGCCTGGGGACGACAGTTCCTCCTACCCATCCTGACCGGGGTCGCCAAAAAGCATCCGGGTCTCACACTGTCCTTGTCGCTGGCGGACCGCATCATCGATCCCATCGAGGAGGGTGTCGATCTCGCGATCCGCTTCGGAGAAAGCATGGACACCAGCAACCTGGTTATGCGCAAGCTCACCGAGCAACGGACCTGTATATTTGCTTCACCGGATTATCTGGCTGTCAGGGGGCGCCCCCTGACGATCGAGGATCTGCAGTATCACGATGGTATCGTAGGATTCCGGCGAGATATTCCTGCGACCTGGCGGGTGACAGCGCCAGACGGGACCATGAAGCGCATGCTCCCGCGTGTCACCCACGAGATCGGAGACGGGGCGGCGATCGTCGATGCAGCCGTCGCAGGACTTGGCGTAGCTCAGATGCCGATATCGATTGTGGCAGACCACATCTTAAACGGACGGCTAATTCCGCTGCTGCAAGATGCGACAGACGTTAAGGTCGGCATCTATGCGGTATGGCCAGCCAGCCGGCATCTGCTGCCCCGAGTTAGGCATGTCGTTGAAGTGCTGGTCGATGAAGGGAGAAGAGGTGGCTTGGGAACGCCAATGCAATGAGGTCTGCCAACATCAGGGTTGGATTCTGATTGGCTGAACGTCCGCTAGTGAGCATTGGCCGGTGTGAGTTCTATGGCCGACATGGGCGCGCGAAGCCGCTGCTTCACGTCCGTCCATCGATGACCGCTTTGCCCGAAAGCGGGAGCCTTTGACTGAACGAGTTGTGCGACAATTTTACGCTCAAAGCCCCGCGGCTTTGGTCAGGTTCACCCGGAATCGATCTCGCCTGCGCTGATATCGCCGTGTCATTTCCGCCGACGCATGCCCAAGCTGCTTCTGCACATAGCGCTCATCGACTTCGGCCGACGACGCGAGACCGGCGCGCAGCGAGTGACCGGAAAACTTCATCGCCCGCTCGATCTCGCTGAGATCACCACGCACACCGGCGGCCATCATCGT
>UBPA01000041.1 GCA_900467185.1 Hyphomicrobiales bacterium
GACGGCACCGCCCTCTACGAGCATGAGGACCCGCGCGAAGGCTTCCACAAGGACTGGAACACGCTCATCTACAATTTCGGCCGCAACGAGGTGAAGGGGTTCCTGATCGCCAGCGCGCTCGAATGGCTGGAGGAATACCATATCGATGCGCTGCGCGTGGACGCGGTCGCCTCCATGCTCTACCGCGATTACAGCCGCAATGCCGGCGAGTGGATCCCGAACGAATATGGCGGGCGGGAGAACCTCGAAGCCGTGGAGTTCTTCAAGCACCTCAACAGCATCGTGCATCAACGCTGCCCGAACGTGCTCATGATCGCCGAGGAATCCACCGCCTGGCCGGGCGTGACCCAGCCGGTCGAGAATGGCGGCCTCGGCTTCGACTTCAAATGGAATATGGGCTGGATGCACGACACGCTGCATTACATGGAGGAAGACCCCGTCTACCGGCGCTACAATCACGGACAGATGACCTTCGGCATGGTCTATGCCTATTCGGAGCGCTTCATGCTGCCGCTGTCCCACGACGAAGTGGTGCACGGCAAGGGCTCGCTGCTGGGCAAGATGCCGGGCGACGCCTGGCAGAAGCTCGCCAATCTGCGCGCCTATTTCGGCTTCATGTGGGCCCATCCCGGCAAGAAGCTTTTGTTCATGGGCGGCGAGATCGCGCAGGAAACGGAGTGGAACCATGACGGATCGATCGTCTGGGATCTGCTCGACCGGCCGGAACATGCCGGCATGCAGCGGCTCGTGGGCGACCTGAACCGCCTCTATGCCGGGGAACCGGCCTTGCAATATGGCGACCTGCATCCACAGGGCTTCGATTGGGCGGTCTCCGACGATGCCGAGCATTCGATCTTCGGCATGCTGCGCGTCAGCGAGGACAGGACCTCGATGATCCTTGCCGTCTCCAACATGACGCCGGTGCCGCGACAGGGCTACCGGATCGGCGTGCCCGCGGAAGGCCGGTGGCAAGAGGTGTTCAACAGCGATGCCGGCGTCTATGGCGGCTCCAATCTCGGCAATGTCGAGGCGTGGACGGAGCATCNNCCCCGCCCACGGCAAGCCGCAGTCCCTGTCGCTGACGCTGCCGCCGCTGTCGACGATTCTGCTGAAGTGGCGGGCCTGACGCTGCTCCCGCGAACCCATGCGCCAATCCGTCGCTGGACGATAACGCCGCCTGCCATTGACGGCAGGTGGCGGGATCGGCCAAGATAGCGCATGCCCAACCATGATCTCGACCACGACGCCCCGCCTTCCCGCCGGGCGAAAATCATCTTCGCCGCGCTCGTCGGCATCGTCGTGCTCGCCACGGTCAGCAGCATGGCAACCTCGATCGTGCTCTACCTCAAGAGCGTCTGACCGCCGGTTCGACCGCGCGACGGCGAAGCGCACTCAGGGCACATCGTATCCTCCTAACATTTGATGTTTTCGACACGCCAAAGCTGTCGGAACTCTGCGCCACACGATGCGTTGACGGGCAGGTTCTTTAAGAACCGCCACGTTTCTCTGCATGTCAGGAGCATCATCATGAAAGCCACGGCCGCGCTCGCTTTCTTCCTCACCGTCGCTATGACGCTCTTCGTCGCGGGTTTCCTCAGCGCATCCGCCCTCATGGCGAAGCCTGCGACGGAAACCCTCGCCAACCTCAACGTGGCCGATCTCTGGTCGTCCGAGCCAAAGCGCGTCGCGACCGCCGACCGCGGTCTCGAGCGTGCGCCCGCGGCACCGCCCGTGGATCTCGCATCGTCCGACAGCCTTGCCGTGTCCCAGCCGGCCATCGCAAGCGAGAATGCCTCCGCGGAGATCGACAAGACGGAGCCCGGCGCACCCGTTGCGGAAAGCGATCTCGGAATGGCGCAGGACCCGGCCGTTAGCAATCCCCAGCATCAGGCATGGTGCGAACAGCGCTACCGGTCCTACAGCGCAGACGACAACAGCTACAGTGCCTATAGCGGCGAGCGGAAGGCCTGTGTCTCCCCCTATATGGATGTCGCCTCCACCGACGATATCGGTCGGATGTCGCCGTCGGCCGATCAGGTGACGAATGATCACATTCGTCAGTGTCAGGCGCGCTATGCCTCCTATCGCGCCTC
>UBPA01000016.1 GCA_900467185.1 Hyphomicrobiales bacterium
CCGCGTCCGCATCGTCCAGAAACCCGTCACCCCGGTGAACCGCACCCGCCGCCCCCACGCCCCCTGACCGGCCAGCCGGCCCGGCATCTGGAAGCCCTGACCGCCGAGATCGAGGACGAGGGCCTGAAGGCGGCGCTGACGCGGCTGGGAACGGCGGTGCTGGGGCAGAAGCGGTAGGAGCCGAGTTTGGGGGAGATGGCTGGCAAGCCAGAGAGGGCCTTTCTTTCCCTTTCATCTCCCACCATCCACCCCTCACGCCACAAATGCCTCACAATTCTTTGAACGATGGGCCGTGGGGCCCCCTTGTCCGGTCCCGACGGGCGCGATATCGCAAAGGTCCCGTCTCCGCTTGAACAGGTGAACCATGTCCCTTTCCGAAATGACTTTGCTGAAACGCCTTTCGNNCGGTGTGGCCATCGCCACGCTGGCGCTCGCGCTCGTCGCCTGCAGCGACGAGAAGAAGGAGACGGCGAATGCGGCGGCTCCGGTCGAAACGGTCGATACGGCGACCAAGACGGAGATGAAGCCCGCGGATACGATGACGACGTCATCCACCGCCGCCACCCCGGCAACGACGCCGGCGCCGGCCCAGACGCAGATGGCCCAGGCGGCAGCGCCCGCTGCGGCACCCGCGACGGCAGAGCTGCCCCAGGCCGATGGCGAGGTCGAGCTTTCCAAGCTGATGGAGCCCGGCGCCCTGCCGGAAATGGCCATCGGCAAGGCGGATGCGCCGGTTACGATCGTCGAATATATGTCGATGACCTGCCCGCATTGCGCACACTTCCACAACACGACCTTCGATGCCATCAAGGCGAAATACGTCGAGTCCGGCAAGGTGCGCTTCGTGCTGCGCGAGTTCCCGTTCGATCCGCGTGCCGCCGCCGCCTTCATGCTGGCGCGCTGCGCCCCGGAAGGCCAGTATTTCCCCATGGTCTCCATGCTCTTCAAGCAGCAGGAACAGTGGGCCGCCGCCCAGAACGGCCGCGATGCGCTGCTGCAGATGTCCAAGCTCGCCGGTTTTTCACAGGAGAGCTTCGAGGCGTGCTTGACGAACCAGAAGCTTCTGGATGATGTGAACGCCGTGATGCAGAAGGGCATGAAGGAGTACCAGGTTGCTTCGACGCCGACCTTCTTCATCAACGGCAAGCGCTATTCCGGAGACATGTCGGTTGACACCATGTCGGCCCTTATCGACCCACTGCTCTAAGTCGCTTCCGGTTGCGGCACGGGAAACCGCGCCGTTCGAAACGTCCGCAGCCCTCTCCTCCGTCCTGCTCGGGCTCGTCCCGAGCATCGGCAACGGCCCGGTTGCGTCGATGTCTGGAGATGCTCGGCACAAGGCCGAGGATGACGCTTCGCGAACGAAAATATCCGCCATCACACAGGCGGCACGGGAAACCGTGCCGCTTTCCGCTCTCAGGACCTCCTTCCCGATCATGACCGGCACGCCGTCATGAAATTCACCAAGCTGCGCGTGGTCGGCTTCAAATCCTTCGTGGAGCCGTCGGAGTTCGTCATCGAGCGCGGGCTGACCGGTGTGGTCGGCCCGAACGGCTGCGGCAAATCGAACCTCGTCGAAGCGCTTCGCTGGGTGATGGGCGAGAATTCCTACAAGAACATGCGCGCGTCCGGCATGGACGACGTCATCTTCTCCGGTTCCGGCAAACGCCCGGCGCGCAACACCGCCGAGGTCGGCCTCTACCTCGACAACACCGACCGCACCGCGCCGGCCGCCTTCAACGACAGCGACGAAATCCAGGTCACGCGCCGCATCGAGCGCGAGAATGGGTCGGTCTACCGCATCAACGGCCGCGAGGCCCGCGCCAAGGATGTGCAGCTGCTCTTTGCGGATGCCTCCACCGGCGCCCGCTCGCCCTCCATGGTCGGGCAGGGGCGCATCGGCGAGCTGATCGCCGCAAAGCCGCAGGCCCGCCGGCAATTGCTGGAAGAAGCCGCCGGCATTTCCGGCCTCCACTCCCGCCGCCACGAGGCGGAGCTGCGCCTGCGCGGTGCCGAAACCAATCTGGAGCGGCTGGACGAGGTGACGGCCGAACTCGAAAGCCGCATCGAAAGCCTCAAGCGCCAGTCGCGGCAGGCCAATCGCTTCAAGATGCTTTCGGCCGAGATCCGCGCCCACGAGGCCATGCTGTTCCACATCCGCTGGGTGCAGGCAAAGGCGGCCGAGGCGGAAGCCGACAGTCTCCTCAACCAGGCGACCTCGCTGGTGGCCGAAAAGGCGCAGGCGCAGATGGAGGCGGCGAGGAACCAGGCGGTCGCGAGCCTGAAGCTGCCGGAGCTGCGCGAGGAGGAGGCCCGCACGGCCGCCGGCCTTCAGCGGTTGCAGATCGCCCGCACCCAGCTCGACGAGGATATGAGCCGCACGCTGCGCCGCCGCGACGAGCTGCAGCGCCGCCTGGCGCAGCTGGGCGAGGATATCGCCCGCGAGGAGCGTCTGGCGCTGGACAATGCCGGCGCCATGGCGCGGCTGGAGGAGGAAGCCGGGGCCCTGCGGGAAGACGCCGAAGATGCCGGAGCGCGGGCGGACGAGGCGCGCGAGCGCCTGATCGATGCGCAGGACCGGCTGGTGGAAAGCGAACGGACACTCTCCACGCTGACGGCCGAACGCGCCGAGGCGCAGGCCGCGCGCGGCCAGCTGGAGCGCACGATCCGCGATCTCGGCGACCGCCGCATGCGCCTGTCCCGCCAGATGTCGGAGCAGGCCGGCGAGATCGACACGCTCGACCGCGAGATCGCGGCGCTCGAAGATCCCGAGATATGCCGCGAGGCCGTAGACGCCGCGGAAGCCGACATCGAGGCGCGGACCGAGGCCGTTGCCGGCGCCGAGCATGCGCTGGGCGAGGCGAGGGCGCGCGAGGCGGAGGCGCGTGGCCCGCTGGAGGCCGCGCGGGCGCGGCTGAGTGCGGCGGAAACCGAAGCGCGCACCATCCGCCGCCTGCTGGAGGCCGCCACGCTGGCCGGCGGCGCGAGCCCCGTGGTCGATGCCATCACCGTCGAGCGCGGCTTCGAGGCGCTGCTGGGCGCCGCGCTGGGCGACGACCTCGAATCCCCGCTCGATCCTTCCGCCCCCGTGCACTGGCGCGATCCCGGATCAGGCCGGGACGACCCGGCTCTGCCGGCCGGCGCCGCCCCGCTGATCGACCATATGACGGTGCCGGAGACGCTGCGGCGCAGCCTGTCGCAGGTCGGCATCGTCGCGGATGATGCCGAGGCGGCGCGGCTGCTCCCGGCGCTCCGGTCCGGACAGCGGCTCGTGACCCGGTCGGGCGCGCTCTGGCGCTGGGATGGCCATGTCACCGGTGCCGACGCCCCGAGTGCCGCCACCCTGCGGCTGGAGAACCGCAACCGTCTGAGCGAGCTGGACGCCGAAATCGCCGAGGCCGCCGACGCTCTGGCGCATTGCGAGCGGATCCTGAGCGCGGCGGCCTCGGCGATCCGCGCCGGCGACGATGCGCTGCGGATGACGCGCGAGGCGGAACGGCAGGCGATCCGCCGCCTGTCGGAGGCGCGCGATGCGCTGGCTCTGGCCGAGCGCGCCCGGGGCGATCTCGCCCGCCGCCGCGCGGTGCTGACGGAGGCCGCCGCCCGCATCGCGGAGAGCCACGAGGAGGCGGTCGCCACGCTGGAGGATGCCGCGGCGGCACTCGAGGATGCGCCCGATATGGCCGGTCTCGACCAGCGCCTCGCCGCGCAAGGCTCAGCCGTTGCCGCCGACCGGGCCGCACTCGCCGAGGCCCGCGCCCTCTCGGATGGCCTCAACCGCGAGACGGAGGCGCGCGAGCGCCGTCTGCGGGCGATCGCCGCCGAGCGCCAGACATGGGCGAGCCGGGCGGCGAGCGCCGACGACCATATCGCCACCCTGCGCGACCGCGAGGCCGAGGCCCGCGACGAGATCGAGGCCATTCTCGACGCGCCCGATGAATTCGACGAAAAGCGCCGCGCCCTGATGAGCGCTCTCTCGGACATGGAAGCGGCCCGCCGCGCGGCAAGCGACCGGCTGGTCGAGGCCGAAACCCGCCAGCGGGATGCCGATCGGCTCGCCGCGACAGCGCTCTCCGAACTGGCGGAGACCCGCGAGAAGCGCGGCCGCGCCGAGGAACGGCTGATGTCGGCGCGGGAAAAGCGCGTCGAGGTGGAGGCGGCGATCCGGCAGGCTCTGTCCATCGACCCGCAGGAGGTGCTGCGCCTCACCGGTCGCGCGGTCGATGCCCTGCCGTCCGACCCGCGCACCGTGGAGCGGGATCTCGAACGCCTGAAGATCGAGCGCGAGCGTCTGGGCGCCGTCAACCTGCGCGCGGAAGAGGAGCAGACCGAGCTGTCCGACCGGCTGGCCGCGATCCTGAAGGAGCGCGAAGATGTCATCGACGCCATCCGCAAGCTGCGCAGCGCCATCCAGAACCTCAATCGCGAGGGCCGCGAGCGGCTGCTCGCCGCCTTCGACATCGTCAATGCTCAGTTCCAGCGCCTCTTCACCCACCTCTTCGGCGGCGGCACGGCCGAGCTGCAGCTGATCGAGAGCGACGACCCGCTGGATGCCGGCCTCGAAATCCTTGCCCGCCCGCCGGGCAAGAAGCCGCAGACCATGACGCTGCTGTCGGGCGGCGAGCAGGCCCTGACCGCCATGGCCCTGATCTTCGCCGTGTTCCTCACCAATCCAGCGCCCATCTGCGTGCTGGACGAAGTGGACGCCCCGCTCGACGACCACAATGTCGAGCGCTACTGCAACCTGATGGACGAAATGGCCGCCTCCACGGAGACCCGCTTCGTCATCATCACCCACAATCCCATCACCATGGCCCGCATGAACCGCCTCTTCGGCGTCACCATGGCGGAGCAGGGGGTGAGCCAGCTGGTGTCGGTGGATCTGCAGACGGCGGAGCAGTTGCGGGAGGCGGTGTGAGGGGCTGGGAAGCCGTTGGCAATCCCGAACGTCCTTGTTATTCTTGGCGATACGCGCTCTCTGAAGGAGATTGTCCATGCCAACGCGCAATGTCGTCTTGACCGAACACCACGCGACCATCATCGATCGCCTCGTGACATCAGGGCGCTACGAGAGTGCGAGCGACGTGCTGCGGGAAGGTCTTCGCCTCGTCGAACGCAACGAACATCTGGATGCCGTCAAGCTCGAGGCCTTGCGCGACGCTGCCAAGGTCGGCTTCGGCGATCTCGATCGGCACCTCCCGGTGGAGTACCGCTCCGAATAGGGGCATGACGATGATGCTCGTCACCTCCGGCCTGCCCCTCATCTGCCTGCCGGCATCTTCTCCCCGCCGGGCGGGGAGAAGAGGACTCGTTGAGCCGCCATTCCGTCAATGGTTCCAAGGAAGATCGAGCGGCCCGCCCCCGAGCTCTTCTCCCCGCGGGCGGGGAGAAGATGCCGGCAGGCAGATGAGGGGCAGATGTTGGAACTCTACAGAACCGACAGCAAGTTCCCACTCCATCACAATCACCCGCCCACTGCGCAAGGGAACCGAAACATTCAGTCGCCCGCCGAACCAGCATTCAGCAGAACGGAGAACACCATGATTCATCGAAGACAGCACGTCCGCGATGGCCCGATGTTCGGCGCGGAGATAGCTCATCACACCAGCATGCGGCCGTGACCGAAGATATCGGTCAGTTCCCGGATCAGCATCGCTTCCTTGTCCGACAGGCGATCACGATCGACGAAGCGCCAATTTCGCTCGTAAAGGGCAAAGACGTCCTCGGCATCGATTGGGCGCAAGGGGTCCCTGTTCCAGACGAGGGTTCGAAGCTCGGGAAATTCCGCGGGTACGATCTGATGTCCACAACGTTGCGCCATGCATCATTCCTATCAGGAAACAGTGGAAAAATCAAAAAAGACAAGGGGCCTGAGGATGCGTGGACATCACCCGCCCACCCCGCAATAATTTTGCTGCAATGCAACAATAATCCCGCATCCGCAGCATTCCTAATCGGGGGCTGATGTTGTAGCGTGAAGGGGGAGACGAGGCGGGGCGGACCGGAAGTTGCGGGAATGCGGCGTGCGGACGGCTTGGGCCTTAGGGTGGAGACGGACATGAAGAAGTGGGTTTACACCTTCGGCGGCGGCAAAGCCGAGGGGCGGGCGCTGGATCACGACCTTCTGGGTGGCAAGGGCGCCAATCTCGCGGAGATGTGCAGCCTCGGCCTGCCGGTGCCGCCGGGCCTGACCATCGTCACGCGCGCCTGCGCGCTCTATTCCGAAAACGGCCGCGCCATTCCCGATAGCCTCAAGGCCGAGGTGCTCGCCGGCATTTCGGTTGTCGAGGGCATGGCCGGGCGCCGCTTCGGCGATGCGGAACGGCCGCTGCTCCTCTCCGTGCGCTCCGGCGCGCGCGCCTCGATGCCCGGCATGATGGATACGGTGCTCAATCTCGGCCTCAACGACGAGACGGTCGAGGCGCTGGCGCGCGACAGCGGCGATGCGCGCTTTGCCTGGGACAGCTATCGCCGCTTCATCCAGATGTATGGCGACGTCGTCATGGGCCTCGACCACGAGGTCTTCGCCGAACTGCTGGAAGACGAGAAGGGCCGGATCGGCAAGGAGCAGGAGACCGAATTCACCGTCGACGAATGGCGCCGGCTGGTCGATCGCTACAAGGAGGTCATCGGGGAGGAGACGGGCGAGGGGTTCCCGCAGGATCCCGCCGTGCAGCTCTGGGGCGCCATCGGCGCGGTCTTTGCCAGCTGGATGAACCCGCGTGCCGTCACCTATCGCCAACTCCACGATATCCCGGCCGATTGGGGCACGGCGGTCAACGTCCAGACCATGGTGTTCGGCAATCTCGGCAATGATTCCGCCACAGGCGTCGCCTTCACGCGCAATCCCTCGACCGGCGAAAAGGCGCTCTACGGCGAGTTCCTGGTCAATGCGCAGGGCGAGGACGTGGTCGCCGGCATCCGCACGCCGCAGAACATCACCGAAATCGCCCGCATCGCCTCCGGCTCCGACCGGCCCTCGCTCGAAAAGGTGATGCCGGACGCGTTCGCGGACCTCTGCGCCATCTGCGACCGGCTGGAAGCGCATTATCGCGACATGCAGGATATCGAGTTCACCATCGAGCAGGGCAAGCTGTGGATGCTGCAGACCCGTTCGGGCAAGCGCACGGCGCGCGCGGCGATGAAGGTCGCGGTGGATATGGCCGACGAACGGCTGATCTCGCGCGAGGAGGCGGTGGCCCGCATCGATCCCGCGGCACTGGACCAGCTGCTGCACCCGACCATCGATCCCTCCGCCCGCCGCGACATCATCGGCGCCGGCCTGCCCGCGTCCCCGGGGGCGGCGACCGGCGAGATCGTCTTCACCTCGGAAGAGGCCGTCCAGGCCAAGAAGGAAGGCCGTTCCGTCATTCTCGTCCGCGTCGAGACGAGCCCGGAAGACATCCACGGCATGCACGCGGCCGAAGGCATCCTCACGACGCGCGGCGGCATGACGAGCCATGCGGCCGTCGTCGCGCGCGGCATGGGCATCCCCTGCGTTTCCGGCGCGGGCAGCATCCGCGTCGATCTGCGCAACGAAAAGCTCATCGCCGCCGGCACGACCTTTGCGCGCGGCGACGTCATCACCATCGACGGCTCCTCGGGGCAGGTGCTCAAGGGCCGCGTCTCCATGGTCCAGCCGGAGCTCTCCGGCGATTTCGGCCGCATCATGGAATGGGCCGACGCCAGCCGGCGCATGACCGTGCGCACCAATGCCGACACGCCGGCCGACGCCCGCGCCGCGCGCTCCTTCGGTGCCGAGGGCATCGGCCTCTGCCGCACCGAGCACATGTTCTTCGAGGGCGAGCGCATCAACGTCATGCGCGAAATGATCCTGGCCGCCGACGAGGCCGGCCGGCGCGCGTCGCTCGCCAAGCTGCTGCCGATGCAGCGGGCCGATTTCACCGAGCTGTTTTCCATCATGCACGGCCTGCCGGTCACCATCCGCCTGCTCGATCCGCCGCTGCACGAGTTCCTGCCGAAGACCGACGAGGAGATCGCCGATGTCGCCACGGCGCTCGGGATGAAGCCGCTGGAGCTGCGCCAGCGCGTGGATGCGCTGCACGAGTTCAACCCCATGCTCGGCCATCGCGGCTGCCGGCTGGCCATCTCCTACCCCGAGATCGTGGAAATGCAGGCCCGCGCGATCTTCGAGGCGGCGGTGCTCGCCGCCCGCGACACCGGCGCGCCCGTCGTGCCGGAAATCATGGTCCCGCTGGTGGGGCTGAAAGCCGAGCTCGACTACGTCAAGGCCCGCATCGATGCGGTGGCCGCCGATATCCTCCATGAAGCCGGTGTCGGCATCGAATATCTCGTGGGCACCATGATCGAGCTGCCGCGCGCCGCCCTTCGCGCCCATGTCATCGCCGAATCCGCCGATTTCTTCTCCTTCGGCACCAACGACCTCACGCAGACGACCTTCGGCATCTCGCGCGACGATGCGGCGCAGTTCCTCAATACCTACCGCATGAAGGGCATCATCGACCGCGATCCCTTCGTGTCGATCGACTACGACGGCGTCGGCGAGCTGATCCAGATCGCCGCCGAGCGTGGCCGGCGCACCAAGAACGGGCTGAAACTCGGCATCTGCGGCGAACATGGCGGCGATCCCGCCTCCATCCGCTTCTGCGAGGAAACCGGCCTCGACTACGTCTCCTGCTCGCCCTTTCGTGTGCCCATCGCAAGGCTCGCCGCCGCGCAGGCCGCCATCAACAGCAAGATTTCGGGGGTCTGACAAAGGGGATGCAACCCGATTTTTCGGGGCTGCACGCAGCCTATTCATGTCCGCTTAAAGGTTCATCAGTAAGGAATTTTGCAGGGAAAGCTCAAGGACACGACGGATGAACCAGGGACGGCGAGGTGCACGATCGCTCTACTGCAAGTGGCGCAGTGCCTCCCTCGTCGTCGGGGCCGCCCTGATCGGCATGGCGGTGTGGATCGTCGCGCCCTCGGTAAAGGCTTACGTCGGAAAGCAACCTGATCTCCGTTCAGGAATATGAAGCGATGCTGATCGCGTCGCGCGCGCTCTCGGCCGAGCGGGGCCCGTCCAATGTCCTCATGTCGGTCGAGGTCGGCTCCGACCCCGCGGCGGCCATCCGCCTCCAGGAAGCCCGCCGCGCCACCGACACGGCGCTGTCGGCGATGGACGGGACGACAAACCTGCCGCTCCCGCCGGGGCTGCTGCGCAGCCTGGGCGACGATCTGGACCTCGCCCGCCGCCGTATCGACGTCATCGCGCGGATGCCGCAGGCGGAGCGCTCGCTCGATATGCTCACGGACGCGATCACCGATATGTTCGCGATCGTGGACGAGATCCAGCTGACCGTCGCGCTCGCGGCGGAGACGCTGGAAAGGGACAACCCTGCGCTCGCCGGCAGCGTCTTCACCGCCCTCATCGTCACGGATCTGCGCGAACAGGCGGGGCGTCTGGGAAGCCATATCGTGCCCAGCGTCTCGCGTTCGCTGCCCATGCCGCCGGCCGCCGTCGACAGGGTCAACCGCACGCAAGGCCATATCGACAAGCTGATGCAGATGCTCGGCCTGCGGCTCGATACGTCCAGAGGAAATCTGCGCGCCCTGATAGGCGAGGTCCGCCGGCTCTTCGTCGGGCGGGGCGTCCGCCTCATGGAAAAGCTGACGCTCGAAGGGCGCGCCGGTGGCCACTACAGCATTGCGCCCGCCGGGCTGACCGGCCTTTACGTGCCGACGCTGGTGCCGCTGGAAGAGCTGCGCAAGGCCACCATCGCCCAGATGCTCGCGGATATCGTCCGCAGCCGCGATATCGCCTTCGTCAGGCTCATCGGCATTGCGGCGGCGACCGTGCTGCTGCTGACGCTGCTGGTCGCGGTCATGCGCCGCCTGTTCTTCTCGGTTCTGCGCCCGCTGCTGACGGCCCACGAGATGATCGTCGGTCTGGCCGAGGAAAAACCCACCGAGCGCAATGGCGTGATGGCGGATACGCGCGAGATCAACGATCTCTTCGACGCGATCGGGCGGCTGGAAGGCCAGCTTGCCGATCGGCGCGATCTGACCGAACGGCTGCGCTTCCAGGCGGAAACCGATCCGCTGACCGGTCTCCTCAACCGCGCCCGCTTCCTCGGTCTTGGAGATTCCAGAGTGGCGGCCGTCAGCCACACGACCGCTGCGGAGGGCGGTGCAGAGGGGCAGCCTGTCGGCGTGCTCTATATCGATCTCGACGGGTTCAAGGCTGTCAACGATACGTTCGGGCACTTTGCCGGCGACCAGCTCCTGCGCGAAATCGCCTTCCGCCTGTCGAATGCCGTGGGCCCGGAAAGCCTGCTTGCCCGTCTCGGCGGCGACGAGTTCGCCATCTGCACGCTGGGGCTCGACATGGCCGGGCTCGAGGCGTTCGCCACCCATATCCTGCTGCAGTTCAACAAGCCGATCGACATCGGCGGCATACAGGCGCGGGTCGGCGCCAGCATCGGGCTTGCGCTGATGGCGGATGGGAAGGCGCGCGACGCCGGCGGCGCGTCCTTTTCGCAGCTCTGCTGCAATGCCGATATCGCGCTCTACGAGGCCAAGCGAAGCGGCCGCAACACCTACCGCATCTTCGGCGCCGCGACGGAAAAGCCCGCCTGCGAGCTGCGCATGCTGGCGTCCGGCTGAGGCGGCCGCCGCAGCCTACATCCGCTGGAACACGTCCACGAAGGCCTGGGCGAAACGGGCAAGGCCCATGGTGCGTTCGTCCGGCTTCTCGATGCGGATGGCGGTGCCGTCGGCCTCCAGGCAGGCGAAGATCGTCTCGCTGCCCGCGCCGCTGTCGCGCGGGATCCGCAGGACGGCGATCCGCACGCAATTCTCGACGAGACCGGAGGCGGGGAGGTCGAACAGGAACGCGCCCTTGAGGTCGGCCGCAGCGGCGCGCACCCTGTCGGAAAAATCGTCGCCATCCGGCGCGATGCCGTCGAGCGACAGTTCCAGCTCCAGCATTTCCATGGTGAATTCGAACTCGCTGCCATCCGGCGTGCCTGGTGCGGAGGCGGTTTCGATATCGGCAGAGCGCATGGTCGTCATCCCTTTGCAACCGGTCCGAGCCGGTGGAAGCGGGCCCCAGCCGCGGTCTGAAAGGCCCAAGGTCATCGATGATGTCGTTAACAAGAATGGCAATTGTGTGGAGACGCGTCTCCCGGTTGCGGACATTCGGGAAGCGCCCACTAACGCCGCAAGTGCCGAAAGGTTCCCGATCCGGCGGAGACGGGGGCGACAGGGGTGCGGAAACCTCCGCCGCTCTGTTGCGTCGCCGCGGGAATCAGCCTTGGATGGACGGCGACAGGCTAGGGTGAGGAGAGCCGCCCGGACGACAGGCGCCGTCCGAGGGGCCGGGCAGGGGTTGACCCGCCGGCGACGCTGTCCGGCGGGTGTCCATCGGCGAGACTTGGTGTAAGAGACTGTTTCAGGACGTGGAGGCTCGATCCGGCGGGGCCGGACAGCCTCTCCGGCGGAGTGCGGTCGATCGGGATCGGCTCAGGGACGAAACCGTCTGGCGTCGATCACCGGTCGGGGCGGCCTTGGCGCATCATGACGGAGGCGCGGCGCTCTGGCGTAAGTCAAAGGCCGGCGTAAGTCAAAGGTAAGGGAAAACGAGTATCCCGGAGAGACGAACGACGACACGCACATGCAGCGCCCGCCGGTTCGCCCCGCCGGTTCGCAAGCAACCGTGCAGGTTCCCAGACGAGGTGACGGCGCATCGGCCGCACGAAGGCAGAGACAGAGGTTCGGCCGGCAATGATCACCTATGAGCGCCCGATATCCTACGCCGCCCGCTGGGCGCGGCACGTGGCGCGGCTCGCCTTCGTCCTGTTCGTCCTGTCGCTTGCGGCCCATCGGTTCGGCTCGCTCTCCAGCACGCTCTTCGTCACGCTCGCGCTCGTCAGTGCCGGGCTGGCGCTGCTGGCCGTCATCCTCTCCGCCATCGGCTTCGTCCGCCTCTGGCAGGTGGCGGCGGTCGCCGGCATCGCCTCCACCATGGCTTTGCTCTATGCGTCCCTGCCGCTTGCCGCCGCCGGGCTCGTCCTGTCGCAGCTGGTGGCAAAGCCCGCCATCACCGATGTCTCCACAGATCTGGCAACGCCGCCGCCCTTCATTCGCGACCGGCCGCTCGAAACCGGCTGGCTGACGCCGGTCGCCGCCGTCGTCGCCGACCGGCAGGCGCAGGCACGCGCCTATCCCGCCCTGACCGGACGCCGCTACGACGGTGCGCTCGACCGCGTGCTGACCGGCGTGCGCACGGTGGCCGACCAGTCGGGCATCGCCATCGTCGCGGAAGAGGGGCTCGAAAATGCCGAGCCCGACTTCGAGGATCTCGCCTTGCGGCCCGAGCCGCCGGCCGAACCGCCCGGCACCGCCACCGGCAAGACCACGAGCAAGGGTGCAGGCCGGACACCGGCGGGAAAAGGCGGCCGCATCACCCCCGCCGCGCGTGATCCGGGGCCGGTTCCCATTCCGCTCTCGCGGCCGAAGCCGGATGCCGCGCCCCTGCCGCCCGGCCGCAAGGCCGGCGACATCCTGCTGCAGGGCGAAAGCCGCAGCCGCATCGCCGGCTTCCGCTTCGACCTCGTCATCCGCCTGCGCGAGGAATCCGAAACCACCTTCGTCGATATCCGCGTCGCCTCCCGCCTCGGCCCCCACGACCTCGGCCTCGACGCCGCCGTGGCCGAACGCTTCCTCCACGCGCTCGACGCCGAGCTTCTGGGCATTGCGGGCGACTGAGACACGATCCCGTGCCCTCGTACGCCCGTCATCCGGCCTTCCGCGACCTGACCCTCGTCAGATCAGCAAGCATCTGTTCAACTGAAGACGGTGCGCGGCATGGCGCCCCGTCGCCGGGCGAATGACGGGGCGACGGTCAAGCCGACCGCCCATCCTCCGCCAGCCGGTAGCACCCCGACAATGCGGGCGGCCCGTCCGTGACCACGAGGCCCCGCTCGACCAGATCCTCCAGATGCGCGAGCACCGACAGGGCGGCCGCCCCGTGCAGCCGGGGATCCGTGGAGGCATAGAGCGCCTGCACGAGCTCGGAAATCGCCCGGTCGCCGCGGCGGATGCGCTCCAGCACGCCGCGCTCGCGCATGCGCCGGTGGGCGCGCAGGCCGCGCAGGAATTTCGCGGGCTCCGTCACCGGCCCACCATGGCCCGGCAGATAGAGCCGGTCGTCACGCGCCAGCATTTTATCGAGCGAGGCCATGTAGTCGCGCATCGCGCCATCCGGCGGCGCGACGATGCTGGTCGCCCAGGCCATGACGTGGTCGGCGGAAAAGACGATGCCGGTGCCCTCGAGCGCGAAGGAGAGGTGGTTCGCCGTATGCCCCGGCGTGGCCAGCGCCGTCAGCGCCCAGCCGTCGCCGGTCACCGCCGCGCCGTCGGCCAGCGCCAGATCGGGCGTGAAGTCCATGTCGGAACTTTCCGAAAACGGATTGACCTCGCCGTCATGCAGCGGCCGGGACGGGCGGTGCGGCCCTTCCGCCGCGATCACCCCGCCCACCCGGGCCTGCAGAACCCGGGCGAGCGGCGCATGGTCGCGATGCGTATGGCTGACGAGGATATGGCTGACCGGCCGCCCGTCGATGGCCCGCAGCAGCGCGTCCAGATGATCGCCGTCCAGCGGGCCGGGATCGATCACCGCGAGCGTGCGCTCGCCGACGAGATAGCTGTTCGTGCCGTGAAAGGTGAACGGCCCCGGGTTGTTCACCGTGATCCGCCGCACGCCGGCGGCAACATCGATGGGCTGCCCGTGCGCAGGCTCGAAGGCGCGCTCGAACTGCGGCTCCTCCTCGCTCTCCAGGGGGGCGCCGCTCACGTCCGTTCGATCTCGATGAAGCGCATGGGGGCGGTACCGGCCTGGGCGACAATGTGCCCCACCCCGGCATTGCGCCGAAAGACCGCGCTCTCGGCGACCTCCACCGCCCGCGCGCTGTGCACATCCGCGATCCGCAGACGCCAATCCGTCGTCGGCACGCCGAGAGAGCCAAGCCCGTGCACCGGATGCCCCGTTTCGGCCCCCATCTCGGCTACCCTCTTGGCCGAAGTCTCGACCCGGCACGCGAAATCCCGCGGCGTCACGCGCCTGAAAGCACCGTCGCCGATCGCCATCGGCCGCGCCGGCCTCCAAGCCCGATATCCCGCCATCCGTCTCTCCTTCAGACGACACCCGCAAGGCACGCGCGCGTCACCTGCGACCCTAGCCCAAAAATCCCCGAACCGAAATCGCCACCCCCACAAAGAGAGCGCCCCGGACAACCAGAGCGCCCGGACGACCAGAGCGCCGACAAACAGAGACCCCGGTCAAAGCACGCGCGACCAAGGCAAGCCCGCCAAAACCCGCCTTTCGGACAAACTGACCACCAAGCAAACTTACCCGTTGTCCCCGCCCTCGCGCTTTGCTATCAGCCCAACACCCGGACATCACCGCACCCGGGCCGGCAATGGGGCGTCGCCAAGCGGTAAGGCACCGGTTTTTGGTACCGGCATTCCCAGGTTCGAATCCTGGCGCCCCAGCCAGCAACTCCTTTTCAAGCCAGGAATCCATGTTTTCCGGCGCTTTCGCTTAGCTGGGAATCCAGATTCGGGCACTGTCGTACAGGATTGTCTTACAAGACTGTCGTACACAGCTGTCTTACAGGAAGGCCACCAAATCCTGCTCACCCTTCACGAAGGGTTTAGCATGGCAGCAATTCAGCACGTCTTCAAACGCGGTTCCGTCTACTGGTGGCGCCGCCGTTTACCAACTGGAACAAGCCCCTGTGCTTCTATGCGGACAGAACTGAGCCTGCACACCAAGGAGCTGAAACTGGCAAGGACGATCGCGGCCGAGGTAACGCTCGTCAGTCATCGCCTCGTGCCGGGCCTGAAGACCGAGATGATTTCTTCCGAGGACGCCAAGAAAATCCTTGTCCAGGTTGCGATGGAGCACAGCGCGCATCTCGATTCGATCATGGCCTACAAGAACAGAGCCGAACGTGATCCGGAAGCGGGCCGGCGGGGTGAAATCTGTACCGGTTGGGCAATGAGGCTTTATGCCGCCCAAGGTGACAAAGCTGACCTCGGCCCGACGGAGGAACGCGAATTGCGTGCCACCGGTCTCGATGAAGAGATGCTTCAGCGTGTCAGGACGACACTGAATTTCTACAAGAGCACTGGGTTTGGCCGTCCAGGCAAGGAAAAGCTTGAGGGCATCCTGGCGCAGTACGACATCTCGCCTGTGGACATCCATCTCCGCCAAGCTAAGGCGCTCTACATGCGTGGCAAGTCGGCGGCCTTGCTCAATACCGAACGTCGCTGGTCGGGGGTGCGAACGGACGATCTTGCCCTGCTGCAATCAGCCTATGCAAATGGGGGGATGTTCGACGCAGTGGCGCCGGCAGGTGCCATCATGCCCAACCAAGGTCCCCACCTACCCTTGGACACAGCGGTTCCGGTTCCACCGTTGCCGCGTCCTACCGTCGTAGAATTGCCTGCGGTTGACCCTGAGCTTGATGAAGAAGATGAAGTTGACGATGTAGAGCCGGACAGAGATCAGCCTGGCCTCGTCGCTCTCGTTACACGGGCCTCCGAGGAGCGGGTGGCGTCAACGGAGTGGGACATCAAGACAGGCCGGCAGCACATCAAACTCGCCATGCTGTTCATCCGGTTCGTCGGTCACGACAAACCCGCTAAGATGCGGCAGGCCCATATTGCGAACTTCAAGAGCATCTTCTTCAAGATGCCCAAGAACTACGGCAAGTCACCCAAAGACTTTGTCATCAGCATCGCTGACATTTTGAAACGGGCAGAGGGTCTTCCGGCCGCAGAAAGGGGATTTTCGACCAGCACTATCAATCGGCACATGACCCAGATGGGCAACATCGTCAGCATCTGCAAACATGCCGGTTACCCCTTCGGAAATTATGAGGGCGTGAGCGGACTTCGCTCGAAAAAGAGGGGCGACGTACGCGACGAACGGGGCAAGTTTTCAACGAGAGAACTCCAGACGATTTTTCAGCTGCCCCTCTGGAACGGTTCCGCCGGAGAAGACGATCGTTACAGCATCGGGCAGGACGTCATTCACGATGCTGCGTATTGGGTGCCTATCATTGCGGCCTACGAGGGCGCGAGGCGCGAGGAAATATGCGGCTTGCTCCTGAACGACATTGAGATCGACGCCATCGGTGATTTCGGGATTCCGTGTCTGCGCATCGAAACAAGCACGGTTCGACGTGTGAAGAACCCTCAGTCGAAGAGACGTATTCCCCTTCACCCGGAATTGCTGCGGCTTGGTTTCGCTGACTATGTCGAGGAGCTACGTCGACTTGGGCAAACTCTGTTGTTTCCTGAACTGCGCGCGGCCTCGCAGGACACACCCATGGGCGACGTGTTCGACGACAGCTGGCAGGCAATGCGCGCGGCAGCGCTTCCGAATGCCAAGGAGGAGCGAAAGGTCTTTCATTCCCTTCGTCACTGGTGCAACAACGAGATGAAGCAGTCCGGAGTGGCAGCCGAGGTCCGCAAGGACATATTGGGGTACACGAACGGCGATGTGAACGAGGGACGCTATGCGGAGATGGCGCGCTTGCGCCTCATGGCGGATGCCCTCAGCCACCTTCCTCACCCCACGTCACATCTGACGCCGCATCCTGTTCGCGTGCTGGAAAGCGTAGCGGGTCACGAGGCGAGGCAGGCCAGGAAAAGCCGTCAGGCGTAATTGACCGCGTTTCGCATAGCTTACCGATCGGGATGAAATTGAGAATCGTTCATTATTCTTCCTCATCGGTAAGTTTCATCTGGATTGGCGGCTATCCTTACTGTACGGTAAGTTCGATCAGAGGAGCGCATGATGATCCGTTCGGCAGCAGACTTCGGCGCGTTGGTTCGCGAACACCGCAAGAAGCAGGGCTGGACTCAGACCCAGCTTGCGGAGCGCTGCGGCACGGGCGAACGCTTCATCGTCGATCTGGAGAACGGCAAGCCCAGCTGTCAGCTTGAAAAAGCGCTGATCGCCGCCCGGACTGTCGGTATCGATCTTGGTGACCTGAAAGCTGCTGCCCAGATTGCACCTGCGGCAGCCGACGACGATCTCGACTATCTGCCCCGCTTCTCCTGATCGGGTGCCGTTATGACCACGATCTTCTATGAAAGCATCGCCGTCGCCAATCTCATCGACCGCGATGGGATTTCTCTTCGCTATGAGCCGGGTTGGGAGCAACGCGCGTCGGCCTTTCCGGTCTCGCTGACCATGCCGCTGCGCTCAGCCATCTACGGGCCTGATCTCATCATGCCTTGGCTTGCCAATCTTCTTCCTGAGAAGCACCTGTCCGAGATCGGGCAGCAGCTGAAAATTTCCCCGCAGGACATTGTCGGTCTGCTTCTTCGCCTCGGGCGGGACACTGCCGGAGCTTTTTCCATCGGTGAGCCGCGCCGAGACGGAAATCATTTCCGCGTCGTGCCCGACGAAGCGGCGCTCGAGCGCATTCTGAACGCGCTGCCGGAACGCCCGTTTCTGGTTGGCGAGAAAGGCGTGTCGATGTCGCTGGCGGGCGTGCAAGACAAGCTGCCTGTCTTTGTCGGTGAGGACGGCAATATCGCCATTCCCGTCGACGGCACCCCATCTACCCATATTCTGAAGCCCGACATCAAGAGGCTGGCGGGGAGCGTCCAGAACGAAGCGTTCTGCATGACGCTCGCCAGGCTCTGCGGCCTGGACGCGGCGGAGGCGACGACCGGTCGGGCAGGAAAACGGGACTACCTCCTCGTCAAGCGCTACGACCGAATTGCAGATGGCCAGGGGACGATCCGCCGTATCCATCAGGAGGATTTCTGCCAGTTGCTCGGCCTGTTTCCGTCCGAGAAATATGAGCGCACCGGACTTGGCCAGCGGGGTGGCGCAACCCTCGCCCAGATGTTCGACGCATTGGCGAGAACCGTCTCCCCCGCCGAACGACTGAAGCTGCTCGACGCCGTCATCTTCAACATCCTGATCTGCAACGCCGACTCCCATTCCAAGAACTACTCGGTTCTCGTCGGTGCCGCCGGGACGGCGAAACTCGCACCGCTCTACGATCTGATGTGTGCCGCGGTCTACAAGCAGGTCGACCAGTCACTTCCACAGCTGATCGGCACCAAGCGAAGCGCCAGCGAGCTTCATGAGGATGATTGGCGGCAGCTCGCCACGAGCATCGGCCTGAGCCCTGCCGTCGTCGTACGGCGTGTCCGAGCGCTCTGCGCGACCGTCGTTTCCAATCTGGATCTTGCATCGGAAGCGTCCTCCTTGCTCAAACGCGACGTCGGCGCAAACCTCAGTTTCCATATCCGTAAGAGATGCCAGCGGATCGAACGGCAGTTGGGCAGGTAGGTGGTGGGTGCCCGCGGTAAGGTCGCGTAACGGGCTGGAACGTCTACATCGGGATCGACCGGTTTACCCTTGTCTTATCTGCTCCAGTGTCCGTCCTCTGGTCTCCGGCCTTCGGGAGGGAGATTCACGGACGAGCGGTCAACCGGCGACGTCTCCAGCCCATTGGAAACACGCCTCCGCTCAGCACGCTCCAGACGGGCTCCATGGAACCCGATCGCGGATCGAAGCGGTCAGACGAAGCTCAAGAATCTCCCGTAGGAAATGAATAGTGCTCATTATTTCCGCTTTGCATTTCCATCAGCGCCGAGTTCGCTCGTAGCGACTGTCAACATGAGATGATGAGATTTTATTGGCGTTTCAAAGGGCTGAGAAGCGGTGGCGTCCCTGAAGCGAGGAAAGCTGACGCCCAACGACGCCTCTCTTCGGGTCGCGATCGTTCTGAACAGGTTGCGGTCGTAACGGCCTATCAACAATGATTGGATTGCTGCCGTAAAGCTGTCATGCTGGTGATATCTAAAGATACGGGAATCTCCATGAAACGTCCTACCATCGCCGATGTCGCACAGGCGGCGGGTTTGAGTGTCGCCACCGTCGATCGGGTTTTGAACGGTCGTCTTCCTGTTCGCGAGGAGACCGCACGTAAGGTCTACGAAGCGGCAGAGAAGCTGGGCTTTCACGGCGCTAAAATTATCCGCCAGCGCATGATGGCCGATCTGCCGTCTTATCGGTTCGGCATTATTCTGCGGAAGGAGCGACAGCCATTCTATCAGGCTTTCGCCGAACAGTTGAATGCGGCGGCGGCGGCCGTGAAGGATCGCCATGTCAGCCTGACGATCACCTATGCTGTTTCGGGCGAGCCGAGCGAACTGTCGGAACTGATACACGGCATGGCCGGCAAGGTTTCGGCGATCGCTGTGACGGGGCCGGATCACTATGACGTGACGGCTGCAGTCTCGACGCTGAAGGCCAAGGGCATCCCCACGTTTGCCCTCTTGACTGATCTGGCTCAAGGCGTGCGCGAGGCCTATCTCGGGACCAATAATATGAAGGTCGGCCGAAGTGCGGCTTGGATGATATCCAAACTCTCGCCCGCACCGGGAAAGGTGGTCCTGTTTCTCGGCGGTCACCGGTTTCACGGACATTCGCTCCGTGAAATGGGTTTTCGCGCTTACATGCGCGAGTTCGCACCGCAATTTCAGGTTCTCGATTCCCATATCAATCTTGAAACCCGGCGGCTGACCTATGAACTCCTCATGGATACGTTGTCGCACCATCCCGATCTCGTCGGCCTCTACTGCATGGGCGGTGGCATGGAGGGGGCTATCCAGGCGCTGAAGGAGAGTGGCCGCTCGGAGGAGATCGCCTGCCTCGTTAACGAACTGACCCCGGAGTCCCGCCAGGCGCTGCTCGAGCGCCGGATCTCGGGTGTTTTTCAGACGCCTCTTGTCGAACTTTGTACCGACCTGATTGCAACGATGGTGCATACGATCGAGCACGGCATGGCCGAAAGCCCCGGACAGCGCTTCTTTCCGGCGCTTCTCTGGGTTCCTGAAAGTCTATGATCGAATGATAGAAAAATGTCAGGCTGAACAAAACGTTTCTATCAGAAATGACGGCTAGACCCTCTCATGACGTGTTGACCCGCCGGGCCGACTGCGGAATTGTCCCCCTGCGGTGACGAGGTAGGAGCTCACCGCTTACGCAACAAGATCCTTGTTTCCCGCTGCTGGTTCGCCAGCGGCATCGGACACGCATGCCCATAAACAGCCGCGCAACGGCGGCAACATGAATAAAGTGGAGGAGAACCCGATGAAGAAATATTTGCTGGCGACAGCACTCGCAACGATGCTCGCAACAACGGCTTCGGCCGAGACTATCGGCGTCTCGATGGCGCTTTTCGACGACAACTTCCTGACCGTTCTTCGCAACGGCATGACGGACTACTCGAAGGATCTCAAGGACGTCACGCTGCAGATCGAGGACGCGCAGAACGATGTCGGCAAGCAGCTGAGCCAGGTGCAGAATTTCGTGGCGTCCGGCGTCGATGCGATCATCGTCAACCCGGTTGATACCGATGCGACCGTCGCGCTGTCGCAGGCTGCGGCTGCCGCCGGCATCCCGCTCGTCTATGTCAATCGCCAGCCCGTCAACGTCGATGACCTTCCCGAAAAGCAAGCCTTCGTCGCCTCCGACGAAAAGGAATCCGGCACGCTGCAGACGAAGGAAGTCTGCCGCATGCTGAAGGCTGCCGGTAAGACCGAGGCGAAAGCCGTCGTGATGATGGGCGAACTGTCGAACCAGGCGGCGCGTATGCGCACGCAGGACATCAAGGACGTGCTTGCGACGCCGGATTGCAGCTTCATCAAGATCGCCGAGGAACAGACCGCCAACTGGTCGCGCACGCAGGGCGCCGACCTGATGACCAACTGGCTGTCGGCCGGTGTGCAGTTCGACGCCGTGATTGCCAACAACGATGAAATGGCCATCGGCGCGATCCAGTCTTTGAAGTCGTCGGGGCGCGCCATGGACGATGTCATCGTCGCCGGCATCGATGCCACCCAGGATGCCTTGGCATCGATGGCCGCTGGCGAGCTCGACGTATCGGTGTTCCAGAATGCGGCTGGCCAAGGCCGTGGTGCCGTGGATGCCGCGCTGAAGATCGCACGTGGCGAGACGGTCGAGAAGAAGGGCTACGTTCCCTTCGAGCTCGTGACGCCTGCAAACCTCAAGGACTATCAGGCGAAGAACTAATCCTCTTAGCCACAATGGGGCGAGGCGGCGCACGCCTCCCCCCAACCCCATATGGAGGGTTTGCACATGGTCAGTCCCCGCACTGCCGAAGCGATCAAGCACGTCATCGAAGAGACTGAACGCCACGGACTTCTCGCTATCGAGGGTATCCGCAAAGAGTTTCCGGGTGTCGTCGCGCTCGACAACGTCCAGCTGCGCGTTCGCCGCGGCACCGTTCACGCCCTCATGGGAGAAAACGGGGCCGGCAAATCGACATTGATGAAAATTATCGCCGGGATCTATCAGCCGGATGCAGGCCAAATCCGCCTTCGCGGTGAGCTCGTCACGCTGAAGTCGCCGCTTGATGCGCTCGAACAGGGCATCGCGATGATCCATCAGGAGCTGGCCCTGATGAACTGGATGACGGTCGCCGAAAACATCTGGATCCGGCGCGAGCCGAAAAACCGTTTCGGTCTCATCGATCATGGCCGGATGGCCGAGATGACGGCCGAACTTTTCGACCGTCTGCGCATCAAGCTCGATCCGCGCGTGCAGGTGTTGGAGTTGACCGTCGCTCAGAAGCAGATGGTCGAGATCGCCCGCGCCGTAAGCTACGACAGCTCGATCCTCATCATGGACGAGCCGACATCCGCTTTGACGGATCGCGAGGTCGAGGGCCTTTTCTCGATCATCCGCGACCTGCGCGAACGCGGGATCGGCATCGTCTACATCACTCACAAGATGAACGAGCTTTTCGAGATCGCCGACGAGTTCACGGTGTTCCGCGACGGGAAATATGTCGGCTCCCATCTGTCGAAAGACGTCAATCGCGACGACATCATCCGCATGATGGTCGGGCGCGATATCACCGACATGTTTCCGAAGATCGAGTGCCCGATTGGCGAGGTCATCCTCGAGGTTCGCAATCTTACGATTCCCGGCGTCTTCCACGACATATCGTTCTCGCTCCGGCGCGGGGAAATCCTCGGGCTTGCAGGGCTTGTGGGGTCGAAACGGTCGAACGTCGCCGAAGCGATCTTCGGGGTCACGCCTGCCACATCCGGCGAGATCCTGGTCAACGGCACGGCGGTGACCATCGGGAGCCCGAGCGCTGCCATGGCGCAGGGCTTTGCCTTCCTCACCGAGGATCGTAAGGAGACGGGCTGCTTCCTGAGCCTCAATTGCCTGGAAAACATACAGTCGGCGCTCATCACACGGTCGCACGTCAAGGGCGGTTTCGTTGACCAGTCCACCGTGACCAAGCTTGCCGAGGACATGGCCCACGAGTTGAGGGTGAAAACACCGAACCTCTACGAGACTGTCGAGAACCTCTCGGGCGGCAACCAGCAGAAGCTGCTGATCGCCCGCTGGCTCCTGACCAAGCCGCGCATTCTCATCCTCGACGAACCGACGCGCGGCATCGACGTCGGGGCCAAGTCGGAAATCCATCGGCTCATCACCGGTCTCGCGGCGGAGGGGGTCGCGGTGCTGATGATTTCGTCGGAACTGCCGGAGGTGCTGGGGATGAGCGACCGCATCGTCGTCATGCATGAAGGTCGCGTGTCCGGTGTCCTCGACCGCACCGAAGCCACTCAAGTCAAGATCATGGACCTCGCTGCGCGCTAGTCGTGCACCGCGGGAGGAGACAGCGAACATGAACACCATCACGCAACCCGTTCCCCAGCTGCAGCAGACGCGACGGCGCGTTCCGCCGGAACTGACCATCCTTCTCGTCCTTGTCGGGATTTCGCTGACGTTTGAAATTCTCGGCTGGATGCTGCAGGGGCAGAGCTTCCTCGGCAATACGCAGCGGCTCTCGATCATGATCCTGCAGGTCTCGGTCATCGGCATCATCGCGATCGGTGTCACGCAGGTCATCATCTCGGACGGCATCGACCTCAGCTCCGGTTCGATCGTCGGGGCAACGGCGATGATCTCCATGAGTTTGGCCCAGGTCGGCACCTTTGAGCGTGCGCTCTATCCCGGACTGACGGATCTTCCCGTCATCGTGCCCGTTATCGCCGGACTTCTGGTCGGCGTCGTCTGCGGCGCGATCAACGGGCTCCTCATCGCTTACTCGCGCATCCCGCCGTTCATCGCGACGCTCGGTATGATGGTCACCGCACGCGGCTTTGCGAAGTGGTACACCAAAGGTCAGCCGATCAGCTTTCCTACAGACAGCTTTGCGGCGATCGGCAAGGGGCTCGCACCGGTCCTGATCTTCCTCATCGTCGCCGCCATCATGCATGTCGTCTTGCGCTACACCCGTTATGGCAAGTTCACCTATGCGATTGGCGCGAACAAGCAGGCGGCGCGCGTCTCGGGCATTGATGTCGAGCGCCACACGGTCAAGGTCTACGCGGTCGCGGGCCTTCTCTCGGCACTCGCCGGAATCGTCGTCGCCTCGCGCGGCCTGACCGCTCAGGCCGGGATGGGCACGAGCTATGAACTCGACGCGATTGCCATGGCCGTCATCGGCGGTGTCTCCCTGTCGGGCGGTCGCGGCTCCATCCTCGGAACCATGATCGGCATGGTCATCTTCGGGGTCATCATTTCCGGGTTCACCTTCCTCCGGCTCGATGCCTATTACCAGGAAATGCTCAAGGGCATCATCATCGTCGCCGCCGTTGTGGCCGACGTCTACCGACAGCGAAAGCGCGTGAAGACGGCCTGAAAGCCAGGCACGTCTTCCAAGGGGGCCGGCCTCCCAGCGTCCGACATCACCACCAAACGACCTTCAATTAGCGAGACCTCCGATGAGACAGCTCCTGATCACGACCGCACTTTGCCTTTTTGCAGCACCTGACCTTCTTGCATCACCAGCATTCGCCGAGACGAAGGTTGCGGTGTCCATGACGTCCTTCGACAATCCATTTCTGACGATCCTGCTGAACGGCATTCGCACCGGCGCAGCGAAAGATACGACCATCGAGCTTCTCACCGAAGACGCCCAGCTCGATCCGGCCAAGCAACTGAGCCAGGTCGAGAATTTCATCGCCAACGGCGTCGACGCCATCATCGTCAATGCCGTCGATGGAGACGCGACGGCCGCGATTACGCAGGCGGCGCGAAACGCCAAGATCCCGCTCGTCTACGTCAACCATCCGCCGGCCGAGCTCGAGAGCGGCCTGCCGGATAGCACCGCTTTCGTCGGCTCCAACGAGCTTGATTCCGGGACCATGGAAGCAGACGCAGCCTGCAAGCTGATGGGCGGCAAAGGTCGCGCCGTCATCCTGATGGGCCCTCTCGAGAACCACGCTGCCTTGACCCGCACCAAGGATGTCGAGGCCGTGTTCGCGCGGCCCGACTGCAAGATCGAGATCATCGAGAAGCAGACGGCCAACTGGAACCGGACCCAGGCACAGGATCTCACCGCGTCCTGGCTGACCGCAGGCGTGCAGTTCGATGCCGTGATCGCCAATAATGACGAGATGGCCATCGGTGCCGCCCAGGCTCTGAAGTCAGCTGGCGTCGACATGAAGAGCATTGTCATCGCCGGCATTGATGCCACACCGGACGGCCTTGCCGCCATGATTTCCGGCGACCTCGACCTGACGGTCTTCCAGAATGCGACCAGGCAGGGGGAAGTCGCCCTCGAGACGGCCGTCGCGATGGCCTCTGGCAAGCCGACCGAGAAGGCCCTCTGGGTGCCCTTCGAACTCGTCACGCCTGAGAACATGGCGACCTACAAGTGAAACGATAGCGGCCCCGGAGAAGAAGCCCATGAAACACACACTCGACCCGCACATGTTCCGGCACCTGTCGCTGGAGGACACCTGCCGCAAGGTGGCCGATCTCGGCTATGACTACGTCGAACTGTCCCCGCGTCCGGATTTTCTCTCCTGGTGGACGCGGCCGAAGGTCTATCCGGAGCGCGTTGCCAGCTTCAAGAAGGCGCTCAAGGATCATGGCGTCGGCCTCGCCACGCTCCAGCCGATGTATCGCTGGGCGAGCCCCTATCCGGATGAATGGGACAACGCGATCGACAACTGGAAGCGCGTGATCGAGATCGCGGTCGAGATGGATGGCCCGATGCTCGTCTCGGAGTTCGGCCGCGGCGGATCGCCGGAGCGCAGCCTGAACGATCGATCGGGTCTTCATCGTCCCGAAACCTGCGAGGCCCAGTTCTTCCGCGCCATGGATATTCTCGTGCCGCTCCTGGAGAAGGAGGGCCTTGTCTTGTCGCTGGAAGCGCACCCGGAAGACTGGATCGAACAGATCGCGCCGGCCGTCGACATCATCAAGACGATCAACTCGCCGTCCGTCAAAGCGTCGTTCATCGCGCCACACACGTTCTTCTACGGACCCGACATGGTCGCCAATCTCCGTGCGACGGAGGGGCATCTGGTGCATGTCCGGCTGGCCGACACCTACGACCACAACAAGTCGTCGGAGCTCCGCTACATCGTCAACCCTCCCGGTTCCAAGGTGCGCGTCCATCAGCACACCGATTTCGGTCAGGGCGAGATCGATTTCGATACGTTCTTCGCGACGCTCGCCGACATGAACTTCGACGGTGTCCTCTCGAACTGCGTGTTCGCCTGGGAAGACCGCGTCGACGAAAGCGCGCGCTTCATGCTCAACGAAACCCGGCGCTATGTCGCCAAATACTGGAATGAGGTCTGAAAATGACGGTGAGAATGGGCGTTATCGGCACAGGCGCCATCGGGCGCGATCATGCGCGCCGCATCAACCACGTCCTCGGCGGCGCAAGGATCGTCGCTCTGAGCGACGTCAACCGCGCCTCGGCCGAAGCGGTCAAGGCAGACATCGCACCGGATGCCGCCATCTTCGAGACGGGCGAGGCGCTGATCGCGTCGCCCGATGTCGATGCCGTTCTCGTGACCTCCTGGGGCGCGACACACGAGCAATATGTTCTCGCAGCGATCGCTGCCGGCAAGCCGTGCTTCTGCGAGAAGCCGCTGGCCACCACGGCGGACGGCGGCAAGCGCATCGTCGATGCGGAGGTGGCCCATGGCAAACGCCTCGTGCAGGTCGGCTTCATGCGCCGCTACGATGCGGGCTACGTCGCCCTGAAGACGGTCGCCGACAGCCAGATCGGCGCGCCGATCATGGTGCATGCTGCGCACCGCAACCCCGCCGTGCCCGAGCAATACGTCACTCCGATGGCGATCCACGACACGATGATCCATGAGATCGACGTGCTGCGCTGGCTGCTCGACGACGACTACGTCTCCGCCCGCGTCCTCTTTCCGCGGGCCTCCGCCCGCAGCCATGCCAAGCTGCGCGATCCCCAGATCGTCATTCTGGAAACTGCCAAGGGCACGATCATCGACGTCGAGATCTTCGTGAACTGCCACTACGGCTACGACATCCAGTGCCAGGTCGTCGGCGAGGACGGGATCGCGAACCTGCCCGATCCCATGGCGATCCCCATGCGGCTCGGTGCGCGCCGTCAAAGCGAGATCCTGACCGACTGGAAGGACCGCTTCATCGCCAGCTACGACGTCGAGCTGCAGGACTTCATCCATGCAGCCGCCAAGGGCACCGCCTCCGGCCCGAGTTCCTGGGACGGCTATGTCGCCGCGATCACATCGGATGCCTGCGTCAGCGCGCAGGACGCCGAAGGAGCCGCGATCGCCATCAACCTTCCCGCCCGTCCGGCGCTCTATAACTGAGGTCTCCCATGCGTTTTGCCATCAACCACATCACCGCCCCGAACCTGTCTCTTGATGCGTTCTTCTCCACCGCCCGCCGTCTCGGGCTGACGGAGGTCGAGATCCGCAACGACCTTCCGGATGTCGTCAACACGATGGATCCCGCCGATGTTAAGGCGGCGGCGGAAAAGACCGGCGTCGAGATCGTTTCGATCAACGCGCTCTATCCGTTCAATGTCTGGTCGGGGGACCTGCCGGCCAAGGCTCTGGCCCTTGCCGACTACGCTGCGGCAAGCGGCGCCAAGGCGCTGGTCATGTGCCCGCTGAACGACGGGACAAAGGTTTCGTTCGATGATCTCGTGGCGGCCCTCTCAGCCATGAAGCCGATCCTTCAGGAGCGCGGTCTGACAGGCCTCGTCGAGCCTCTGGGGTTCCCGATTTCTTCGCTCAGAACCAAGGCGGAAGCCCTGCGCGCCATCGACGCGGCAGGTGGCGGCGATGTCTACAGACTGGTGCACGACACCTTCCATCATCACCTTGCCGGCGAAACCGCGTTTTTCCCAAGCCGTACGGGCCTCGTCCACATTTCGGGCGTGGTCGATCCGGCGGTTGCGGTGGACGACATGCTCGACGCGCACCGCGTGCTGGTGGATGGCGCAGACCGTCTGGAGAACGTGGCGCAGATCAAGGCGCTGACCGCCGCCGGCTTCGACGGCCCCTTCAGCTTTGAGCCCTTCGCCGAAGAGGTCCACGCGTTGACCGATCCGGAAGCGGCGGTCCGTGAGAGCATCGCCTACGTCTCGGCCCATCTCTGACGCAACGAGCGGCCGTGTCTGCGCGCAGGTGCAGGCACGGTCGATCCCTGGAACCACGGCCGATGCCGGAGGATGAAATGAACAAGTCACTGGATGTCATCACGATCGGTCGATCATCTGTCGATCTTTACGGCGCACAGATCGGGGGACGTCTGGAGGATATGGGGTCCTTCCGCAAATATATCGGCGGCTCGCCGACCAATATGGCTGCGGGAACGGCGCGGCTCGGCCTCCGGTCTGCCCTGATCACGCGGGTCGGCAACGAGCATATGGGGCGCTTCATTCGCGAGGAACTGGCGCGCGAAGGTGTCGATGTCACGGGCGTGAAGACCGATCCCGAGCGGCTGACGGCGCTCGTGCTTCTCGGTATCCGCGACGAGGAGACATTCCCGCTGATCTTCTATCGCGAGAACTGCGCCGATATGGCCCTGTGCGAAGATGATATCGACGAAGCCCTGATCGCCCGCGCGCGTTCGGTCGTTGCCACCGGCACGCATCTGAGCCACCCCGATACGGAAAAGGCCGTTCTGAAGGCGCTGGAGCTTGCCCGCAAGCACGGGGGCCGGACCGCGCTCGATATCGATTACCGTCCCAACCTCTGGGGCCTTGCCGGCCATGGCGACGGCGAAAGCCGGTTCGTCGAAAGTGCGGCCGTCACATCCAAGCTGCAATCGACACTGCATCTCTTCGACCTCATCGTGGGGACGGAAGAGGAATTCCACATCGCGGGCGGCTCCATGGACACCATCGCGGCGTTGCGTGCGGTGCGCGCCGTCTCGCGCGCGACGCTCGTCTGCAAACGTGGTGCGGCAGGAGCCGTCGCCTTCACGGGCGATATTCCCGGCGATCTCGACGACGGAGAGATTTTCCCCGGCTATCCCATCGACGTCTTTAACGTGCTGGGCGCCGGCGACGGATTCATGTCCGGCCTCATCAAGGGCTGGCTTGAAGATGCCGCATGGCCGCGTGCCCTTCAATATGCCAATGCCTGCGGCGCCTTTGCCGTCAGCCGCCACGGCTGCACGCCGGCCTATCCCTCGCTGGAGGAACTCACATTCTTCCTCGATCAAGGGGTGAAGACCAAGGTTCTGCGTCAGGATCAGGAACTTGAGCAGATCCACTGGGCGACCAACCGCCACGCGGACTGGTCGACGATGCGTGTCTTCGCCTTCGATCACCGTATGCAGCTGGAAGCCATGCCGGGGGCAACCCCCGACAAGATCGGCCACTTCAAGGCGCTCTGCCTTGAGGCGGCGCTCGACGTGCAGGACGGTCGTTCGGGATACGGCATTCTCTGCGATAACCGCCTCGGCAAGCGCGCTCTGCATGCGGCATCCGGCACCGGCCTCTGGATCGGCCGCCCGGTGGAATGGCCGGGGTCGCGTCCGCTGACGCTCGAGCCGGAACTCGGCCCCGACTTCGGCGGCCTGGATGAGTGGCCGCTCGACAATGTCGTCAAGGTGCTGTGCTTCTGCCATCCGGACGATGCCCCCGATCTCAGGGATATGCAGGAGGAAACGGTGCGCCGACTTTTTGCCGCCGCGCGGCGCAATCGGCTGGAGTTTCTGCTGGAGATCATTCCGTCGAAGGTCGGCCCGGTCGATGACGACACGAACGCCACGCTGATCCGCCGCTTCTACGAGATCGGCATCTATCCCGACTGGTGGAAGCTCGAGCCGATGGCAAGCCGCGTCGCTTGGGACAAGGCCTGCACCGCCATCACCGACAACGATCCGAACACACGCGGCATCGTCGTCCTCGGCCTCGATGCGCCGGAGGACGAACTTGCGGCCAGCTTCAAGATCGCCGCCAGCTTCCCGCTGGTGAAGGGCTTTGCTGTGGGCCGAACGATCTTCGCCAACGCTGCCCGAGAGTGGCTCGCTGGAGACATCACGGATGCGGACGCCGTGCAGGATATGCAGGCCCGCTACCGCCGCCTCTGCGTCCTCTGGGAGACGGCGCGGGCGGTGGCGCAGGACAACGAAGCGACGGATCCGTCGCAGGGAGGACTTTGACATGACCGACACCATTCGCCTGACCGCGGCACAAGCCATGTTCCGCTGGCTTTCCGTGCAGATGACCGAGGACGGGAACCGCTTTATCGAAGGGGTCTGGGCGATCTTCGGACACGGCAACGTCGCGGGTATCGGCGAGGCCCTGCATGGCATCGGCGCGAAGCTGCCGACATGGCGCGGACAGAACGAGCAGACGATGGCGCATGCGGCCATCGCCTATGCCAAGACGAAGCGCCGTCGGAAAGCCATGGCGGTGACGTCGTCCATCGGTCCCGGCTCGACCAATCTCGTGACGGCCGCAGCCTTGGCCCATGTAAACCGTTTGCCGGTCCTCTTCATTCCCGGAGACGTCTTTGCCAATCGCCGGCCGGATCCGGTTCTCCAACAGATCGAGGATTTCGACGACGGCACGATGAGCGTCACCGACTGCTTCCGTCCGGTCAGCCGCTATTTCGACCGGATCACCCGGCCCGAGCATCTTCTGACCGCACTGCCGCGCGCCCTTCAGGTGATGACGGACCCCGCCACCTGCGGTCCCGTCACGCTGGCCTTCTGCCAGGATGTTCAGGCGGAGGCCTACGACTATCCTCTGTCCTTCTTCGACACGAAGACATGGCGCATCCGGCGCCCGGAGCCCGACCTGCGGGAGGTCGAGGAGGTGGTGGCGGCGCTGAAGGGAGCTGAGACCCCGGTGATCGTCGCTGGTGGCGGCGTGCTCTATTCGAGTGCCGACGCAGACCTTCTGGCCTTTGCCCGAAAGCACAACATCCCCGTCGTCGAGACGCAGGCGGGCAAAGGGGCGATCGACTGGCAGGAGAAGCTCAACTTCGGTTCGCCGGGGGTAACAGGCACGGACTGCGGCAACGCGATCGCGGCGAAGGCCGACCTCATTCTGGGTGTCGGAACGCGCTTTCAGGATTTCACGACGGGAAGCTGGGCCATCTTCGGCAAGGCAAACCGCAAGCTCGTGTCCATCAACCTCACCGGCTACGATGCGGCCAAGCATGGCGCGATCCCGCTGGTCTCCGACGCGAAAGTGGCGCTGGAGCGGATTTCGAAGGGCCTCGGCGACCATCGCTTCGCCGATCCGGATTTCGCAGCGCGTGACGCCTGGTTTAAGGCGACGGACCAGGTGACGGCGGCACCGGAGCCTGAGAGCGTGAATGTCTTGCCCTCGGATGCCCAGGTCATCGGGGCGGTGCAGCGGGCTGCCGGGCCACAGACGGTTGCCATGTGCGCGGCCGGCACCATGCCGGGCGCCTTGCAGATCCTGTGGCGGTCCGCAGCGGGCGGCTACCATATGGAGTACGGCTTTTCCTGCATGGGCTACGAGGTAGCGGGCGCGTTCGGCATCAAGCTGGCAGCGCCGGAAAAGGAGGTCGTCTGCTTCGTCGGCGACGGCTCCTACATGATGGCAAATTCCGAACTGGCAACCGCCGTCATGATGCGCGTCCCCTTCACGATCGTGCTCACCGACAACCGCGGTTACGGCTGCATCAACCGGCTTCAGCAGGAGTGCGGCGGTGCCGAGTTCAACAACATGTATAAGGACAGCAACATCGAGGTGCAGCCCGAGATCGACTTCGTGGCGCATGCCGGCTCGATGGGCGCACATGCGGTCAAGGTCGATGGCATCGCTGCCCTTGAGAGCGAGATCGTGCTGGCGCGGGATCGCCAGATCCCCACCGTGATCGTCATCGATACGGAAGCGGAAACCGGTCCGGGCATCGGCGGCGCTTGGTGGGATGTCGCCGTTCCCGCGGTCGGCGATACGTACAAGCTCAGGCAGGCCCGCGCCCACTACGAGGCCAACACCGCCCGCCAGCGCATCAACTAACATTTCGACAGGCCGGAAGGAACGACCATGATACTTTACGGAACCAACCCCATTGCCTGGTCGAATGACGACGATCAGACGATCGGCGCGCATCTGACCCTCGAGGACTGCCTGTCGGACTGCCGCAAGATCGGCTTCGATGGCATTGAGAAGGGCCACAAGATGCCGAACGAGGGCGGTGCATTGAAGGACGCGCTCGGTGCGTTCGGCCTGCGCTTCGTCGGCGGGTGGCACTCCACCAATCTCCTCGTCAACGACGTGGAGACCGAGAAGGCAGCGCTGCAGACCTTCATCGACATGACCAAGGCCGCGGGCGGCGACCATATTAATGCCTGCGAATGCTCCAACACTGTGCATGGCAGCGAGGGCACGCCGGTCAACGACCGACCCATCATGACCGATGCCGAGTGGACACGGTTTTCGCAAGGGTATGAGGCGCTCTCCCGGCATGCCGCCGATCAGGGCGTCAAGATGGGCTACCACCATCACATGGGCACGATCATCGAGAGCGCCGCCGATATCGATCGCTTCATGAGCATGGCCGGGCCCCACACGCGGCTTCTCCTCGACACGGGCCATTGCACCTTCGGCGGTGCCGATCCGCAGGAAGTTGCTCGGAAATACATGGACCGCGTTACGCACATTCACGCCAAGAACATCCGGCCCGAGATCATGGCGCGCGTTCGCTCCGAAAACCTGTCGTTTCTCGATGGCGTGCGCCTCGGCGTCTTTACCGTGCCGGGTGATCCGGAAGGCTGCGTCGCCTTCGAGCCTGTCCTGAAGATCGCAGCTCAGCACGGCTATGCCGGTTGGCTCGTCATCGAAGCCGAGCAGGACAGTGCTGTTCGGGAGCCGTTCCTCTACCAGAACATGGGCCTGAAAGCTCTAAAGGCGATGTCTCGCAACGCGGGGCTCGACACATCCGCCGCAACGGCAGCCGAATAAGGAGGGCAAGAGCGATGAGCATGCTTCGACGCCGGCCCTTTGGCGGGCACGGCAAGGTCCACGAGATCACGCCGCAATCGGCCGGCTGGCGCTATGTCGGCTTCAGCCTCTACCGCCTGCGCGCGGGCGACACGATTGGCGAGGCGGCCGGTGCGATGGAGGCCATTCTGGTGATGGTTGAGGGCAAGGCACGATTTCAGGCGGCGGGCACGGATTGGGGCGAACTCGGCGATCGCATGAACGTCTTCGAGCGCACGCCGCCGCACTGCCTCTATGTGCCGAACAATGAGACGTGGCAGGCGCAGGCGACCACGGACTGCACCATCGCCGTCTGCCTGGCTCCGGGAAAGGGCGGCCACAAGGCCCACCGCATCGGGCCGGACCGGATCACGCTCACCCCGCGTGGGGTCGGCGCAAACCAGCGCTTCATCAACAACATCGCGATGGAGGCGGACGATGACTGCGACAGCCTGCTGGTGACCGAAGTCTTCACGCCCGCCGGCAACTGGTCGTCCTATCCAAGTCATCGGCATGACGAGGACGATTTTCCGCGGATCACCTATCTGGAGGAGACCTATTACCACAGGCTCAATCCTGACCAGGGTTTTGGCGTCCAGCGGGTCTACACGGAGGATGGCGCGCTGGACGAGACGATCGCCGTGACGTCGCACGATGTCGTCCTCGTGCCGCGCGGCCATCATCCCTGCGGCGCGCCCTATGGCTTCGAAATGTACTATCTCAACGTCATGGCAGGTCCGTTGCGGAACTGGCGTTTCGTGCCTGACCCGGCCGTCCAGTGGATTATCGATCGCGACACCAAGGCGTAACCGCTGCCGAAAGGACGTATCATGCCGCTGATCAAGCTGCACATTCGCAAGGGCCGGTTGGAGGCCGACATCACACGGCTTCTCGACACGGTGCATGCGGTCATGCTGGGCGCCTTTCATGTGCCGGAGCGGGATCGCTACCAGATCGTGTTCGAACACGAAGACACGCATTTTCGCGCGCTGGACACAGGCCTCGGCTTCACGCGGACGGATCGTTTCGTCCTGATCGAAGTCGTCTCGCGGCCGAGGCCGAGATCCGAAAAGCTCGCATTCTACCAGGGCCTTGGTGGTCAGTTGTCTGAAAGGTGCGGCATTCCGGCATCCGATCTCATGGTGTCTTTCGTTGAGAACAGTGACGAGGATTGGTCGTTCGGCGCGGGTGTCGCTCAATTCGTGACGGGTGATCTATGACTGGTTGCCTGGACCCCGTCCCGCGAGGTCGTCGGGCGTCTGCCTCCGCACGTTCGTTTCGGACATCTCTATTGGGTGACGGGGACCACCGTCCGCCGGATCTCGATACGCTGAAAGCCGTGATGCTGGCGCGGCACGCAGACTTTCCCAAGCGGATCGCAACGATCGCGCACTTTGCCCTTGACCATCCTGATGACATCGCGTTCGGCACCGTCGCATCGATTGCAAAAGCTGCGCAGGTTTCGCCGTCGGCGCTCGTCCGCTTTGGGCAGTTCTTCGGATATAGCGGGTTCAGCGATCTTCAGTCGGTGTTCCAGCAGGCGGGACGCACGAGAATTGTTGCCAAAGCCGCATCTGATGTCGCATTGAAGGTTGGCCCCGCCTGCGGCCACTGGAATGCCATTCACGAGACGGTCGAGACTGGCCGCATGTCGATCGACGTGATGTGTGAGACCATCCCGCTTGCCGATATGAGGGCTGCGTCGGACATGCTGTCGATGGCGGATAGCATCTTCATTCTCGCAGGCAAAGACGCTCTGCCGTTCGCGAGCTTCTTCCACCTGCGTCTTGTCGAGATGAGCATCCGAGCGATTCTGCTGACCGACATGGCCTCCGCAACCGATATCCTCGCTCTTGCAAGACGCGGAGATGCGGCCGTCGTCCTGGAGACGGCCCCGGTCAGCAGCGCGCTCGCCGCTCATGTCGTGACCATCAAAGAGCTGCAGATGCCGATTGTCTGCATGACCGACATGCCGTTATCGTCCACGGCAGCACTCGCCAGCGTTCGTTTCGATCTCGCCGGTGCCGGCAGAGACGCCTTGTCACGCGTGACTGCAGGCATCGTACTCGGCAACGCCCTGGCGAACGGCATTCGTGCGTCGTTGCAGACGACCAGCGGGTGACGGAGGCCTATTCCACCAGCCCTGCCTTCGTGAAGTCGATACCAAGCGCCTGCCGTATGCCGTCGAGCAGCCGCATGGTGGCAAGCGATGCCTCGGCCGGTCGGCACGCGGTCTCCAATTTTCCTTCCGCAAGAGCCCAGGCGATCTCTGCGGCCTCATGGAAAAGCCCCTCGAAATGCGCGCCTCTCGGCTCTTCGTAGCGGAGGCGGCGGGTGCCATCGAGGGACCAGACCTCGAAGCTGCCCGGCAGGTGAAACTCCGTCTCGAACCGGATCGTGCCTCTGCTGCCTATGGTCGCCGCGTTCGTCGGGCTGAAACCGTAAGGCGAGGTCGACATGGTGCCGAGAGCGCCGCGCGTATTGGAGACGACGACGGAGAGTTGTCCGTTGACACCGGTCGGGTCTGGCGTGGCGAGGCCGACGATGCGCTCGGGCGTGCCCAGAAGCTTGGCGAGAAGCGAGACGGGATATGTCCCGAGATCGAGAAGGGGCCCGCCTGCAAGCGTCGCGTCGAAGATCCGATGCTCGCGCGGCAGGTACTCGCCATAGTCCGTGTAGACGGACAGGATGTCGCCGATGACGCCGGCATCGAGCACTTGGCTGATCACGTCGAATTTCGGGAGGAAGTAGGTCCAGAGAGCCTCGGCGAAGAACACACCCTTCTCCCGCGCGGCCGCCACCATGTCCGCTGCCTGTGCGTGATTGAGAGCCACCGGCTTCTCGACGAGGACATGCTTTCCTGCCGCAATCGCCAACATCGCGTGCTCATGGTGCAGGTTGTGGGGTGTCGCGACATAAATGATGTCGATATCGTCGGCAGCAACGAGCGCTTCATAACTGCCGTAAGCGCGAGGAACCTGCCAGGTCGCCGCAAACCTTTCGGCGGCTTCAGGCGATCGGGAGCCGACCGCCGCGATCGTCTGGCGCGTATGTGCCTGAACCGACTCCACGAACTTTGCGGCGATCCATCCCGAGCCGAGAATACCCCAGCGAAGCGGGGGTGCCTCCATCGGCGGCCGGGTCCGGGGCAGGGGCAGTGTTTCTGGGAAAGACATGAGGGCTCCTCCTTCTCGTCAATAGCGCGTCAGCCGGCGGTCTTCTGCCAGGACCCGGTCACGACGGAGCGTTCCATCGCGTCGATGATGCGTTCGTTGGCAAGCCCGAATTCGAAGTTCGGAAAACAGTCCGCGTCGTTGCAGATGCCCTCGATGAGATCGCGGACCTCGATGACCTTGACGTCGAAGTAGCCGAGACCGCCGCCTGCAAAATCGAACCCGAAGAAGGCGCCGAACTGCGGCACCTGGCTTCCGGCAAGGATGGTCTTGAAACCGCGGTCCGGTTTCGGATCGGTGAAGCGCGAAATCTTCAGCTCGTTGAAGCGCTCGCCATCCATGATGATCGTGCCCTCGGTGCCGGAAACCTCCCAGTAGATGCCGAAGACCTTGCCGGCAGCGACGCGCGATGCCTCGATCGTACCGCCCGCACCATTGCTGAAGCGGATCAGCGTCTGGATCTGGTCTTCATTCTCCACAGTCGCGCGGGGCGCATCCGTGTCCGACGTCGCTCCATAGCCGGAGCCGCTTTGCGGCACGGGCCGCGTTGGAAAGAAAGTCTGCGTCTGCGCGATGACCTGGTCGATATCGCCGACCAGATATTGCGCCACCGAGATTACATGGCTTCCCAGATCCCCAAGCGCTCCCGAGCCCGCATCCTTGCGTGTGCACCGCCAGGAAAATGGCAGGTCCGGATCGTTGAAGAAGCCTTGATCGAACCATCCGCGAAACCGCATCAGCGTGCCGATATCGCCGCGGTCGATCATGATTTTGGCGAGCATAGCGGCAGGGGTCTTGATGTTGTTGAAAGCGACCATGGTCTTCACGCCCTGCCTCCGTGCCGCGTCCGCCATCTCTTCGGCCTGCGCCAGCGTCACAGAGAGCGGTTTTTCGCAATAGACATGCTTGCCCGCGGCAATGGCGGCGAGCGCCATCTCGTGGTGCATCGCGTTGGGCGAAGTGATGTCGACCACGTCGATGTCGGGATCGGTCACGAGCCTCCGCCAATCGCCGGTGCTCCGCTCAAACCCGAAACGGTTGGCGGCATCGGCCGCAAGCTCGCTCGTGACATCGGCGAGCATGCTCAGATGCGGAACCGCCGGCAGATCCCGGTACAGCATGGCTGCGCGACGATAGGCGTCGGCATGAGCCTGACCCATGAAGCCGGAGCCGATCAGACCGATATTCAGCGTCTTTTTTGGCATCGTCGTTGTCCTCAAGCGGGCCATCAGGCCGAAAATTGCGCAAGGATATGGTGAAAGGCCGAAGTGACGGCCGGCAGGGGCGGCACGATCGCCGGATCCTGCTCCGCCTCGACCACAAGCCATCCGCGATAGCCGCTCTCCCGGACGAAGCGCGCCAGGGGCATAAAATCGAGACTGCCATCGCCCGGCACCGTGAACATGCCGCTCCGCACGCCGTCATTAAAGCTCAGGTCACGGGCACGAACCCGGTCAAGAATCGGCGCGCGGACATCCTTCAGGTGAATATGGACAATGCGGTCGCCGAAGCGTTCGATCATCTGGGTGTAGGCAAAGCCCGCAGCCGCCGCGTGACCTGTGTCCAGGAGAAGCCCGACCGACGGCCCTGCCGCGTCGAAGATCATCGAAATCTCATCGAACGTTTCAGCGACCATCATGAGATGATGGTGGTAGGCGAGCGTCAGGCCGTACGCATCGGCGAGCTTGGTGCCGAAATCGGTCAATCGGGACGAATAGGCCGCGACATCCGCTCTCGCGAGATGCCGCCTCCGGGACATCGGCACATCGAGAGGCGCACCGGGCGTCATCATGGCCGTTTCGCCATAGACCATGACGGTCGATCCCATGGAACGCAACAGATCCGCATGTGCAGCCACCGCGGTTAGTTCGTCTTCTACGCTGCCTTCGGCGAGTTGACCGGAATGCCAGCCGGAGGCGAGAGCGAGCCCGCGACTGCCGAGCAAGGGGGTGAGCGCCTGTCTTGTGCGCGGCAGCTTGCGGCCAAGCTCGACCCCTTCGTAGCCGGCACGGGCGGCGTCATCGAGACATGTCTCGACCGGGATATCCGCGCCAAGGTCCTCCAGGACATCGTTCGCCCAGGACAAAGGGCTCACGGCGAGGCGGATTCCGGACGGAAGCGCTGAAAGGTTTTCAGATCTCATCATGATCTCCGGTAGGAAGGACTGTGTCAGGGTTGCCACGCGGTGTCGCCGTTCAGGGCCTCCAGTCGGGGCCAATCCGGACGGGCAGGCCTGTGGCGACGGACTTCACCGCTGCTTCCGCGATCCGTTGCGCTTCCAGACCGTCGCGGATCGTCGCCAGCGGTTTTGTGCCGGTCCGGATCAGGTCGATGAACGCGGACATCTCGGCGCGATAAGCCGTCGAGAAGCGCTCGATGAAATAGTTCATCGGCGGGGAGGCCCTGAATCCATCGGCATCGGCGATGAGGACCCCGCGCTGCGGGCGGTTCTCGACATAGAGCACTTCATGGGCACAGAGCGCTTCGAGGCGCTGGTCGTAACCAAAGGGTGCACGGCGGCAGTCGATCATCTGGACGAAGCGCCCGGATGCGGATGTTAGCGTGACCATGGCCGTATCGATATCGCCGGCTGCGCCGATCTCGGGGTCGATGAGGCAATTCCCCACGGCGTAGACCGTCACGATCTCCTCACCCAGCAGGTAGCGCGCCATGTCGAAGTCATGGATCGCCTGATCCCTGAACATGCCGCCGGAACGCTCGACATAGGCGCGGGGCGGCGGCGCGGGATCGCGCGTGTGCATGACGATATGTTCCAGCGGTCCCGCAGTGCCATCCGAAATCCGGTCTCTCACGAAGCGGAAATCCGGATCGTAGCGGCGCTGGAAGGCCAGCAGGCACGGCACAGCTGAACGCTCCACCGCATCCGTGACCGTCTCGACCGTCGCGAAATCGAGGCTCACAGGCTTTTCGCAGAAGATGGCCTTGCCGACACGCGCGGCCTCGATCAGCAGAGCGGCATGCGTGTCCGTCGAACTCGCGATGATGACACCATCAATCGACGGATCGGCGAAGACCTGCGCAGCCTCGACGATATCGGCGCCGACTTTCGCCGCAAGCTCCGATCGGGCCTCACTCTCGATGGGATCGACAAGATAGCGCACCCGCACCGAGGGCAGGCTTGCGGCGTTCGTCGCATGCACATGCCCGATGCGCCCTGCACCGAAGACGGCGAGATGTATCATGACGATCCTCCCGATCCACGCGAGACGTTCTCGGCCTCGTTCGTTGTCGTCACTCTAGCGTGGTGCTAATGAGGGGATACGTCGATCTTGATGAGATCTCCTCAAACGGGGTGTGCCGTGGGCAAGCTGACATCGCGAGATCTTGCCATCGCAGCCGGGGTATCGCTGGCCACGGTCGATCGTGTCCTCAACGGGCGTGGTGGCGTGAGCCCGGACAAGGAGCGGCGTGTTCTTGAACAGGCGAGACGGCTGAAGATCAACCGTGTGATCGACCCACGCGCTGCGCGGACGCTGCGTGTCGCCGTTCTCCTTCAGTCGCGCGCAAATCCGTTCCATGCGGCCGTGCAGGATGGTTTCGAGGGAGCGACGCGGCTCTATCCTCAGTATAACCTGCAGTTTCAGGTTCATCACATCGACCCGGTTCGACCCGCCGCCACCGTCGCGCTCATTCGCGCCTTGGCCGGACATTGCGATGCGCTGATCATCGTGAGTTCACAGAATGAGGATGTCGCCAGCGCCCTTCGAGCCTGGGGCGGGCAGGGGAAACCCGTCATGACGCTTGCCACTGACATTCGCAACGCGGACCGCATCGCGTATATCGGCCCCGACAACCGGAAAGCAGGACGGGTCGCCGGAGACTTGATGGCACGCCTCATGGGCAGGGAAGGCGGCGAAATCGTCATCATATCCGGCATGTTGAGCATGATCGGTCATGAGGAGCGCGAGATGGGCTTTCGCGCCGTGTTGCGCGAACGCTATCCGCACTGCCGGGTGACGGACGTTTTGGAGAGTCTGGAGCGTGCCGAAACGGCAGGCGATCTCGTCTTCGACGCCCTGCGCAGAAATCCTCAGATTCGCGGCATCTACAACGCTTCCGCCGGTGCTCAGACGGTTGTGACGGCGCTCAAGACACTCGGACTCGCCGACGAGGTGGTATTTATCACGCACGAATTGACCGACGACCGTCGCCAGCTCATTCGCCAAGGCCTGATCGATGTCATCATCGACCAGCGACCCGAACTCGAAGTGCAAACCGCCGTTCAGGCACTAGCGTCCTATTTCGGCAGGAACGATCATCCCCCCGTATCCCTCGTGACGCCGATAGACATCTACATGATCGAAAATGCTTGAGGCGAAGGCAAGACCGTCAAAGGTGCGTGCCGGGTCCCGGCAACTGACGAGTGCTGTAGAAGAGCATGGCGGCTATATCGAGGGCGTCGCGCGATTGTCGACAACCTAAGCGGAATTATTTCCCGACGCGGAACCAATGGAGACGTGCCGTTCAAGAGGCTGTTGATAATCAAACCTACCCTCCGGACTGTCTTACAAGACTGTCTGACACGAATTTCAGGTGATCAGGGTTTATTAACCTTCTCAAAGGCTTGAAAAGAGGCCGGTTCCCCGGCTGGGAATCCTAGCCCCCAGCCAGCGAGGCTTCAAAAAGCACAGTCCAGCGTCACGCCCTCCATCTCGTGCGATGCCGCGGCGAAGTCCTTTGCTCGCTGGCATCGCGCGTTTCCAGTCTGACGACAGATTGCCGGGGTAGGGAACAGGTCTACAGGGCGCGGCATCCGGTTCCGTTTGGGTGGGGATGGGATGATGATCGATGGGACTGGCGTGATATGAGCAGGCTTCTTTTCTCTCTTCCGGTGCACGAGCGGCCGGACATCGTCCGCGAGCAGATCCGGAACATCGACTATTTCTGCCCCGGCTCGGTCATCTGCCTGCATGTGTCCGCGATCGCGCTTGGCGAAAAGGAGACGTTTCGGGCGCTGTGTGCGGCGGACAACGTTCTGATCAATCCCCAGTCGCATGAAACCCTGTGGTCGGCCGGGATCATGCACGCCCATATCAGCAATTTTCTCCATGCGATGGAGGCGGATGTCGCCTTCGACAAGATCGTCCTGATCTCCTCCAACGAGCTGCTCGTGAAGCCGGGGCTTGCCGATTATGTCGGGGCCTACGACATCGGGTCCCAGATGGAAGTCTTCGATACGTCGAACGACTGGGGCGTGTTTCGCCAGGACTACCTCCACAGTCCCGCCATGCAGGGGTTTCTCTCGGCCCTCGGCCTGCCGCTCTTCTTCGGCGGGCAGGCGGAGGGCCAGTTCGCCAGCCGGCGCATCTTCTCCCAGCTTGCCCGGGCCTTCACCGATCATTTTCCCATGGAGTCGATCGGCTTCCCGATCGAGGAGGTCATTCTGCCGACCTTCGCCGCACGCTTCGCGATGACCGGCGTCACGGTCGGCCTGCCGATCACGCTCTGCAACTACTGCAACAATCTCGAGATGAACGCCGACACGGTCGATACGGTGCGCAAGGGCAAGGGCGCCGTCTTCGCGCGCCGCATCCCCCGCGCGCTGCGCTCGCCGCATATCGGCGCATCGGTCCTCGACACCGTCTTCAGCGTCAAGCGCGTCCCCCGCGAGGCCTGCGCGCTGCGCGACTATATCAACAGTCTCATGGTGTAGCGGCGGCGGGGTTGCCTGACGACCTGCACATTGCAGGCGGATGTCGCAGAGACGCCCGTCACGCGTCGTGGAAGATCTTGCCCGCGGGGCGACAATCCTGGATGTGCGGCGCGATGACGGCATGTCCGTCCGCGATGACGCCGTTGATCATCGGGCAGATGAACAGGCTGCCTTTATGCGCGAGTTCGTCCCGGTGGGCGATGCTGTGAGCACTGGCTCTCAGAAAGACCTCGACATTCCGAAACATATAGACGCCGGCCGAGGCATGGCCCGAGATCACCTGCTTTTCGCGCGCTCCGGTGACGAGCCCGTCGCTGATCGTCAGATAGCTGTAGCACGGCTCGCTTGAGGCAAAGACGGGAACGATGGCTCCGTATGCGCCCTGGGCAAACAGCGCGGCGGGATCGGCCGGACCTTCGTGAAAGAGAACGTCGGCGAGATCGACGATGAGCGGTTCATCCGCCGGTACGAGAGCCGTTGCGGCAAGACAGGAAAACAGGGCGCCGGCGCTCAGATGCGACAGCGTGACGATTCGGCATCCGGGCCAGGCGTCCTTCAGGAAGGCGACGAGATCGAGGTGCGCCGTCGTCTCCCGGACGACGAAGACATAGTCGCTCGGCAACAGCCTAGGGCCCCAAGCGCGAGGCCGCAAGGCGGCCTCGATCAGGGGCGTTCCCTCATGGTTCACAAGCGGCCGCAGGCCGTGTTTCTCGGTCCACAGATCCGGGCCGGCAAGCGGCACGATGCACTTCATGCGATCTTGCGCAGCCCGAGATAGGCGTCCAGATCGTTTGGAGTCCCGATCCCGTGCATCGCCGTCGCCGCGATTTCATAGACGCCGATCTTGCCCCCGCGGCGCTGGAGATAGTTGTAGACCGGGCAGACGTAGAACTCGTTGTTCGACCGGTCGTTGGCGGTGATCATGTCGATCGACGCGTCGATGAAGGCCTGGGCGCGCCGGAAATAGTAGATGCCGACGGTCGCCAGATCGGAAATCGCCACCTTCTCGCGAACCTCTTCGACATATCCGTCGTCGTTCGTGCGCGCAAAAGACCATTTCGGATCGCGATGGACGTCGCGGAAGCAGAGGATCGAGCCATCGAGATCGCGCCGCGTGGCGTCCTCCAGAAAGGCGCTGCAGTCGAAATCGACGATCTGGTCGCAGTTGGCGATCATCAGCGGCGCGTCGGGATCGAGATGCGTCCGCGCCGTCAGCACCGTGCATGCGGCACCCTCGGTGGTGAAATCGATGGGGGAGAACACGAGATCGCCGCGGCGCAGGAGACCCTCGACCACCTGCGGTTCGGCCACCAGATGGTCGCGACGGGCAATCAGCACGAAGCGTCCGTTCTCGACGCGCAGATTGTCCATGACCCGCTCGATCATCGTCGCGCCATCGACATCGATGAAGGGCTTCGGCTTGGCGTAGCCTGCCTGCGAGAATCGGCTGCCGAGGCCCGCCATGGGAATGACGACTTGAACGGCCGGGCTCGATTGCGGCAGCGGCGCGATACGGCCCTGGTTCTCGGCCTGGTACAGTTCGACGCGCTTCGGGGAATAGAACGAAACGTAGCTTTCCGCGGAAACTTCGAACTGCACGATGCGTCCGCCGGACAGCACGACCTCGTTGAGGACGGGAGACAGATAGTATTTCCCGCCGATCGGGTCCGACTTCAGCAGGCAATCCTGCGCGAGGGCCACGAACTGACGACCCTTGCGGAAGTAGTAGTAGCCGGCAATGGCCTTGCGGCTGAGCACGCGCTTTTCCGCTGTTTCCACGACGCGGCCATCGGCATCCTCGCGCACATAGGACCAGCGCGGATGGACGGAGGGGAATGTCACCACGCCGGCATCGGCGTCCGAATGGTAGAAGGAATCCGCGATGGCGCCGAGATCGGCATTGATGATCTGGTCGCCGTTGCAGATGACGAGAGGTTCGTCGTCGTCGATATGGTCGATGGCCATCAGCGCCGAGCAGATGGCGCCCATCGTCGGGTTGCCGAGCTCGATGACGATGCAGCCGTCTCCGGCGATCAGCTTCAGGATCGAGTCGAGGCTGTATTCGAGCACGTCCTGCCGCAGAACGATGAAGATGAAGCGTGCCGAGGGGTCGCGCTTGCGAATGCTTCCGACGACCAGCGCGATCATCGGGATCCCGTCCACTTCGATCAGCGGCTTGGGAAAATGAAAGTCTTCCTTGGGGAACAGATCGTCCTTCGACGCGATCGGAATGAGATATCTCATCAGTGGACGGCCTCTATTGCTGCGATTTCTTTGCCGATGCGGTCGTAATTGACGTCGTTGACGGAGCCGACGACCATGACATGCGCGCCGGATGCGCGCGCCGCCTGAATGCCGTGCTCGTTATCCTCGAGGATCAGGCATTCATGGGGTTGCAGCTTCAGCCGCTCGATGGCCGTGAGGTAAATTTCCGGGTGCGGCTTCGCCTTGGCCACGTCCTGGTTGGAGAGCAGGAAATCGAGATATTTGAGAAGGTTGGACTGCTGCATCATGGCCTCGACCGTCGAGCGCACGGAATTCGAGCAAACGACAAGACGCTTGCCTTCCCGCTGCAGGCGGCCGAGCGCATATTCGTGGTGGAAGACGGGCCGGCACTTTTCCACGATGACGCGGTAGGTCATCTGCTGCTTCAGCGTGTTGAGGAAGTCGTGCAGCTTGGGCGATAGGCCCCGCGTGCGCGAAAGCATTTCGAGCTTCTTGCGCGTCGGCAGGCCGTCATAGACCGCCAGGTGCTCCGTACGGCTGATGTTCAGGCCGAAAACGGCCAGCGCGTCGTTCAGCGTCTCGTAATGCCACTCCTTGGCATCGATGAGAACGCCGTCCATGTCGAAAAGAACCGCCTTGATCATGACTTCCCACCGTTAGGCCCCCCGGGCGCTATGTCCAAAATTCCGCGGCCCTGTCGGGCAGGTCCGTGCAGATCGAAAGACCGTCGCCCCGCAGCCCGCGCCACATCGCCCAGGCCGCAGCCGGGTCGCGTCCGTGCAGTTCCGGCGAGACGAGCGCGACGTTCTTACCAGCGGCACGGTGCCGCTCGATGATGTCGGGCGTGATCCAATCGTCGAAGAACGCGTCCAGCCAGACGCCGTCCGCCCGGTCGTAGAAGGCCGGAACCGGTTCGATCTCGGAATGCCGCGTATAGCTCGAAAAGCCTGCACGCAGATAACCGAGCGCGTCGGGAACGGCCATGTCGAAGCAGAAGAGGTCGGAAACCCCGGAGCGGTCGAGGGCCGACCGTATCGTCGCCTGGAGGCCGTCGGCCTTGATGTTGAGTGCGATCGTGCCGGCATGCGCGTGGGCCTTGTGCAGGTCCAGAAACCCGTCCAGATCCATGGCGCTATTGCCGATCGGCATGTCGTGCGAGATCTTGAGGAGACCATTCTGATCGCGAACGTCGGTCTCGACGCCGAAGCCATGCTCGAAGGCACGACGAAAGGCTGCTTCCGTATTCTTCTCGGCCGGAACATGCCACCAGCCGCGATGCGCTAGGATCTTCATAGGTTTCTCGTCGACAGCAAGAAAGGTTTCGTGTCGATGCTGTACACGCGAGAGTTTATGAGGCGGAACTTGTACGAAGCTGGAAAGGGGCGTTCATGACGTCCAGACCGGGCGAGATAGCCCCGCACCGGCACCGTCCGGACGTCATCGATCATCATCCAAGAGACCGTCCCGAATGCCAGCCCGACGCGAACGACAGGCTGCGGCTATCTTATGCCGGATCGCGGATGATCAGGTGAAGGAGGCGTGCCCGCCCCCTCACGCGTCCTCGCCCGCTCCGTTCATCAGGGCGTTGCGCACGAGGCCGCATTGGCCGTTCTGGGTCGAGAGCAGGGTGACGGGATCGACGAGGCCGGCGGTGACGCCAAGCGCGTTGGCGGCGGCCCAGCCCCAGTTGTCCTGCGCCATCTGCAGCAGGCGGGGGCCTTCGGCCGAGATGCAGGCGCGTCCGGCCTCGATCAGCGCGGCGGAGGGCATGCCCTGCAGCCGGTCGGTCAGTTCGGCCTGCAGCGGCGTGACGACGAAGATGGCGAAGAGGTAGCTGATGAAGTCGGACAATGGGGTCTCCTGGCAAGACTCCATAGATGGTTACGCATATTGCGGATGCAAGGAGAGGCGGGGAGGTCTCGCGTGTCGATGTCCCGCGTGGGCCGGCTCATCGTCCGACGGCCAGACCGCCACATCGTGCGATCTTGCGAATGTCAGGAAATCCGTACAGATTCATAGACGTTCGAAAAGGGGAGGTTCCGTTGGCCCCTGTGCGTTTGGTCCCTGCGCGTTTGGCCCCTGTGCGTCTGGCCCCTGTGCATGAGACGGAGTTCAGCCGGAACATCGCGACATATGTCGACGCCGTCATCGGATCGCGCGCACTGCTGCTTGTCACCCGGCAGGGATCGGAGGCGCTGGGTCTCATGACCGAGGGTGAGGACGATAGAATGCAGGAAACGCTGCATCGTCTCTCCACGCAAGCGCATTCCGATCGACTGCGGACGAGCCTGACGCAGCTTCGTACAGAAGACGTGATCGAGAGAGGCCCGATCTCGTAAGACGGCTTCCGGTCGATTGCCGCGCGATGGCAGCGTTCTGGTGTCGAGCGATGCCAGCCCCTGCCGTCATGCTCGGCCTTGTGCCGAGGATGTGCTGCACGATCCGCGATCTGGAGGACCATGGTGTTTGCGGTGCCGACATCAGATGCTCGGGACGGGCCCGAGCACGACGGCGGTGAGGGGCGAACGGCTGCCCGACACCAGAACGTGGCATTGAGGAACCGGAAACCGCCTCACGCCTTCTTGCGGGGCTTGGCAACTTTCTTCACGGGCGCCTCGGGCGCGATCTGGCTGGCTTCCTGGGCGATGCGGGCCTGCTTCAGCCGCTCGGTCTTGGCGCGGCGCTGGGCGGCTTCCACCTCGATGATGGATCGGGAGGCCGAATCGGTCTGCGTGGCTTTGGCGTTCGCAGGGCGGGTTTCGGTCTTGAACAGGCGGTCGGCGGGAACCAAGGCGTTCTCCTTCGGGAGTATCGGTGAGGCGTCGAAGGCCGGTCGGCCACGATCGCGCAGTCTGGTGTCGATGTCTGTCGGTCCTGCCCGCCTCCGATGCCTGCCGCGTCGTCGTTCGCGGGCCTGTTCCGGATGTAACGTGCCGACATACGCAATGTTATGAACAGCTTACTGCATTGCACCGGAAATCGAAAGCGCCAGGGGCAGGAAATACAGGGCGAAACCGGCGGTCGAAGCATGCCGGCCGGCCGGCTGCGGCCCTTCGGCGAGTAGGGCAGGCCGAACCGCAAAGGGCGCCAACGGACATGTCCGGTACAGATCGAGGTCTCTCGATGCCCGATCGGATGTCGAACCACCGTTCGGTCTCTCCTGCGTCATTCGCGGCCTTGTGCCGAGAATCTGCTGTCGTCCCCGCAGATGCCATGGTCCTCCGGATCGCGGGCCGCGCATCGGCTGGGAGGTCCATAGCTGAGCACTGCCATCAGCCGAAAGCCGTAGGAGAACTGTCTCCGAGCCGGCGGGTCCGGCTCGATCATGTCCTGCGGGAGCCGGATATCGCAGGGCGCGCCGAACCGAACGACCACACATGCCCGCAGGAAAGTCACAAAAAAAGGCCGGGAAATTCCCGACCTTCTCGATATCGTCTCGACGGTTTCTGCCAGTACATCCGTGGTCAGGCGCCGGAAACGAAATTCTGTATATTAGGCTGCGGACAGGTTGTCGGCAGCGCTCTTGCCGCTACGACGGTCCTGAACGATTTCGAAGTTGACCTTCTGGCCTTCGTTCAGCGAACGCATGCCGGCGCGCTCAACGGCCGAGATGTGTACGAAAACGTCGCTTGCGCCGTTGTCCGGAGCGATGAAGCCGAAGCCCTTGGTTGCGTTGAAGAACTTTACGGTACCTGTTGCCACGACGTGATTCCTTTTCAATCGTGATGAAGTTTCGCTCGCAGTGTGCGGGCGGTGATAGATCGACGTTGAAAGAGAAGATTGAACGGCGCGTTGCGCGGGAGCAAAGCTCAAAATGCAAGATCGATAGCCAAGAGATAGACGATCCCCCCGGCAATTGCAAGTCGCCCTGTCAAAATTTGCGGGTCTCCCTCACGGCCTCGGGCCGGCAAGGCCTTGGAAAAACGGGCAAATGCCGGCCGTCGATCTGCCCGGGGCAGCCCCGCAACGTCCGTCAGGTTCAGTGCGAACCCGCCGGACTCGCGATTCTCCTGTCGTCGTTCGTCTTCTAGCGATAACCGGATTTCCCGTATCCCTGACGACCGCTAGCGCTTCAGGCTGCCGAGGATGCCGCGCACCAGGGCCCGGCCGAGCGAGGATGCGACCGTGCGTGCCACGGTCTTCATGGCGGCTTCCACCACCGTTTCCCGCTGATAGCCCCCACTGCGCGGCCGGGCCGCGGTGCCGGCGCGCGCGGGCTTCTGCGCGGGGGCGTCCGCATCGCCGAAGCCCGGCAGCGTCCAGCGGCTGCCGCCGGTGGCGGGCGCATCCGGTGCCTCCGCCTCGCGCGCGGCCTCCGCCTGCTGGCTCGCCTTGGCGGCACGGGCGGCGAGGATCTCGTAGGCCGATTCGCGATCGACATCCCGGTCGTAGACGCCGGCGACCGGGCTCTGCGCCATCACCTGCGCCCGCTCGGGCTCGGTCAGCGGGCCGACGCGGGCGGAGGGCGGGCGGATCAGCGTGCGCTCCACCATGGAGGGCGAGCCCTTGCCCTCCAGCGTCGAGATCAGCGCTTCCCCGGTCGAGAGCGTGGTGATCACCTCGGCGCAGTCGAAATCCGGGTTCGGGCGAAAGGTTTCGGCGGCGGTCTTCACCGCTTTCTGCTCGCGCGGCGTATAGGCGCGCAGCGCATGCTGCACCCGGTTGCCCAGCTGCGCCAGCACGGTTTCCGGCACGTCGAGCGGGTTCTGCGTGACGAAATAGACGCCGACGCCCTTGGAGCGGATCAGGCGCACCACCTGCTCGATGCGCTCCAGCAGCACCTTCGGCGCGTCCTTGAAGAGAAGATGCGCCTCGTCGAAGAAGAAGACGAGCCGCGGCTTTTCCGGGTCGCCCACCTCCGGCAGTTCTTCGAACAGCTCCGACAGCAGCCAGAGAAGAAAGGTGCCGTAAAGCCGCGGGTTCATCATCAGCTTGTCGGCGGCCAGCACCGAGATCGTGCCGCGCCCGTCCGGCGTCACGCGCATGATGTCGGTCACCTTCAGCGCCGGCTCGCCGAAGAAGTGTTCGGCGCCCTGCTGCTCGAGAATCAGCAGCTCCCGCTGGATCGACCCGACGGAGGCCTTGGAGATCAGCCCGACGGTGGACGACAGCGCGCTCGCATTCTCGCTCATATAGGTCAGCAGCGCGCGCAGATCCTTCAGGTCGAGAAGCGGCAGGCCGCCCTCGTCGGCGATCTTGAAGGCGATGTTGAGCACGCCTTCCTGCGCATCCGTCGCATTCATCAGCCGCGAGAGGAGGAGGGGCCCCATCTCCGACATGGTGGTGCGCACGCGGTGGCCCTTCTCGCCGTAGAGATCCCAGAAGATTACCGGAAACTGGGTGAAGTCGTAGGGGTCGAGCCCGATCTCGGCGGCGCGCTTGAGCAGGAAATCCTTGGGCTCGCCCCGGGCGGCGATGCCGGAGAGGTCGCCCTTGATATCGGCGCAGAACACCGGCACGCCGGCGCTCGCAAAGCCCTCGGCCAGCACCTGCAGCGTCACCGTCTTGCCGGTGCCCGTGGCACCCGTCACCAGCCCGTGGCGGTTGCCGTATTTGAGCGTCAGATATTCGCCCTTGTCGAGCGTGTCGTCCGGCTTGCGGCTCGTGCCGAGGTAGAGCATTCCGGGCTGCAGCATTGCCATATCGGGATCCATTCGCTTGTTTGTGCGCGATACTATACGTTGCCCGTGGGCAGACAAGCCGGCAAGCCGCCAGGCACATACACCGTCACGCACGCCTTCACGTCGGGGCAAACGAACGGGTCCGCCGGTGCCGGCATTGCGGTCTGCGGGCGGCCGCTTTACCATGCGGCACGGTTTCGCCGAGACCGGTCGAAAAGCGTCGCGAGACGGCTTGATTTCTCCCACCATCCCTTTACGTTGACGTGAACGTTAGAACGCTTGCCGAGGAGAAAAGCATGAGCGAACTGGTCACCCGCGTATCCGATAATGTCGGCATCGAGCCGGACAAGGCGGAGAAGGCGATCGGCATGATGTTGGGCTTCCTGCAGCGCGAAGCCGATGCCGGCCCCGTCGCGCGCATGATCGAAGCCGTACCCGGCGCGCCGGATCTGGTCGCCCGTTTCAACGGCGAAGGCGCCAAGACCGGCCTGCTCGGCAAGGTCATCGGCGCCGTCGGCGGCGGTGTCATGGCGCTCGGCCAGCAGCTGATGGGCCAGGGCCTCTCCATGGGCGAAATCACCGGCCTCGCCAAGGAAACGCTGGCCTACGCCCGCGAACATGCCGGCGACGAAACGGTGGATGCGGTGATCAACTCGGTCCCGGGTCTTCGCCAGTTCGTTTGAGGGGTGTCGGTGGCTGCTTATGGCGGCACTGAATCCCATAAGTGGCAATTCTGGCGGCTTGGACGCCAGAGAATGCGTCGAGAGACTCGCTGGTCGCCCGTGGCGGTCCACTCCACCCTCCGTCATCCCTAGGGCTTGTCCCGAGGATCTGATAACGATAACTAAATCAATCGGTTGCAGATGCTCGGGACAAGCCCGAGCATGACGAAAGAGAGCGTTTTGGCCCGATTACCGCGGGCCATCGCGCCCGCGGCTTCATCCCTATCAGTTAAACCCGACCTTACGCCGCCTCATCCCATGTCGGCGCGAGGTGCCCCGGGTTGACAATGCGGCCGTCGGGGCGGGCGAGTGCGTGGATGGCCTGCATCTCCTCGTCCGACAGCGCGAAATCGAAGATGCCGAAATTCTCCGCCAGCCGCGCTTCCGTCGAGGTCTTCGACAGCGTGATCACGCCGTCCTGCTGGACCAGCCAGCGCAGCACCACCTGTGCGGCGGTCTTGCCGTGGCGGCTGGCGATGTCGTTGAGCAGCGCCTCCTTCGGCACCCGGCCGTCGGCCATGGCGTAGTAGGCGGTGATCGACTGGCCCAGCTCGCGGGCCGTTTGCAGCACTTTCGACTGGTCGATATAGGGGTGATACTCGATCTGGTTGGTCACCAGCGGAACCGCAGACAGGCGGCTCGCCGCGCGCATGTCGTCCGTGTTGAAATTGCTGATGCCGATATGCCGCGTCTTGCCGGCCTTCACGGCGGCGTTCAGGCCCTCGATCTGCTCTTCGAGCGGCACGGAGCTTCCGCGCGGCCAGTGCAGCAGCAATAGATCGACATGGTCGGTCTTCAGCTTCGTCAGGCTCTCGTCCACCGACTGCGCAAAGCTCGACCGGGCGTACTTCTCCGGCCAGACCTTGGTCGTCAGAAAGATCTCGTTGCGGTCAACGCCGGATTGCTGGATCGCCGTCCCCACCTCCGCCTCGTTGCCGTAGATCTGGGCCGTGTCCACATGGCGGAAGCCGAGCCGGATGGCTTTCGGCACGATCTCCAGAACCTCCGGTCCCGGCATGCGGAAGGTTCCGAAACCGAGCGCGGGGATCTCGGCGCCGTTGGCTTTGACGATGTTCATAGGCGTATCTCCTGGGTCGAAAGGGCACGGCCGTCCTGCGGCCGAGCGGGGAAGGGGGCGGCGCTGATCCTCTACAAGAAGATGCTGAAATCCCGCCAAGGGATTCTCCGCGTTGGTTTTCCGGTCGGCTGGCAAACGCGCCGTCCGGAGAGGGGTAATGGGACCGGGCTGCGGAAGGTTCCCGTGAAGCCCGGCCTGAGCGGGCGCTGTGACGTCATACGGCTGCCGGATGGCAGCGCTCTGGTGGTGAGCGATGCCCGCATGTCGTCATGCCCGGGACAAAGCCCGAGCATGATGGAGGAGAGGGCGAAGGGTTGCCTGACGCCGGCCTCTGAAATTGATCGACCGGACGCCGTATCAGGCGGTCAGCGGCGGATCCAGCCGGGCGAAGCCGGCCTGCCTGCGATAGGGGAAATGCGGATAGGGTGCCGTCACCGTGCTCGCCGCATCCAGAACGCGGATCTGCTCGGCGCTGAGCTGCCAGCCGATGGCGCCGAGATTGTCGAGAAGCTGTGCTTCGTTGCGGGCGCCGATGATGACGGAGGCGACGGTCGGGCTTTGCAGCAGCCAGTTGATCGCCACCTGCGGCACGGTCCTGCCCGTCTCCTTCGCCACCGCGTCCAGCGCATCGATCACGCGGTAGAGATGCTCGTCCTCGACCGGCGGCCCGAACTCCGCGGTGGCGTGCAGGCGGCTCGTCTCCGGCACCGGCCGGTCGCGGCCGATCTTGCCCGTCAGGCGACCCCAGCCGAGCGGGCTCCAGACGAGGGCCCCGAGCCCCTGATCCTTGCCGAGCGGCATGAGATCCCATTCGTAGTCGCGGCCGAGGAGGGAGTAGTAGACCTGGTTTGCGACGTAGCGCGGCCAGCCATGTTTTTCGGCGACGGCGAGGGACTTCATGATCTGCCAGCCGGCAAAGTTGGAGATGCCGACATAGCGCAGCTTGCCCGCCCGCACGAGCAGGTCGAGCGTGGCCAGAACCTCCTCGACCGGCGTCGACGCATCGAAGGCGTGCAGCTGGAAAATATCGATCACGTCGGTCCCGAGCCGTTGCAGAGCCGATTCCACGCTTTGGATCAGCCGGCTGCGGGATGTCCCCGCCTCGTTGGCGCCGTCTCCCATCGGCAGGCCGGCCTTGGTCGAGATCAGCACCTTGTCGCGCCGTCCCTTGATGGCCGCGCCGAGAACCGTCTCGGAGGCTCCGTTGGAGTAGACATCGGCCGTATCGAACAGCGTGACGCCGGCGTCGAGGCAGATATCGACCATCCGGCGCGCTTCGGTCTCGCCCGCCGTGCCCCAGGCGCCGAACAGCGGGCCGGAGCCGCCGAAGGTGCCGGCGCCGAAGCTGAGGACGGGGACGTTCAGGCCGGATCGGCCGAGTGTGCGGTGGTCCATGGAGGCTGTCCTTTCGAAGGGGGATGTCACGGGTCGAAGGGGGATGTCACGCGCAAGCGGGCTTCAGCGTCTTTTCGCGTCCGTCGAGCGACGCGCTGACGACTGTCAGTCCCAGCGCGCCCAGCACCATCAGTGCGCCGACCCAGGGCGTGTCCCCCAGCCCGAGCGCGGAGGCGACGGTGAGGCCGCCGATCCAGGCGCCGGCGGCGATGCCGAGGTTGAAGGCGGCGATGTTGAGCGCCGAGGCGACATCGACGGCGGCCGGGCGGTGCTGGCGCGCCAGTTCCACCACATAGAGCTGCAGGCCGGGCACGGTGGCAAAGGAGAGGAAGCCGAGCGCGGTCAGCGTGACGAGGGCGGGAATGGTGGCACTGGCCGTGAAGGTGAGGAGCAGCAGAACCAGCGACTGGGCCGCAAAGAGAAAGGCGAGCGCCTTCACCGGATGGCGATTGGCGAGCCGCCCGCCGGCCAGGTTGCCGGCCGCGATCGCCAGCCCGTAGAGCACCAGCACGAGGCTGACGGCGGAGGCGGACAGGCCGGTGATCTCTTCGAGCAGCGGCGCGAGATAGGTGAAGGTCACGAAGGTCCCGCCATAGCCGAGCGCCGTCATGCCGAAGACGAGGAGCAGGCGGCCGCTGCCGAGAACCTTCACCTGATCCATGATCCGGGCCGGCGGGCTGGAGGGCAGATGGGCCGGCAGCAGCAGCGCGATGGCGGCAAGAGCGATGGCACCGAGGCCCGCGACGGCCACGAAGGTGGCGCGCCAGCCGAAGGTCTGTCCGATCAGCGTGCCGAGCGGCACGCCGGTGACGATCGCGACCGTCAGGCCCATGAACATCATGGCGATGGCCGAAGCCCGCCGGTTCTCCGGCACCAGCCCCGCCGCAATCGTCGCGCCGACGGAGAAGAACACGCCATGCGCAAAGGCCGAGAGGACACGGGCGACGAGGAGGAGACCGTAGCCGGGCGAGACTGCCGCCAGCCCGTTGCCGACGATGAACAGCGCCATCAGCCCGAGCAGCAGCGGTTTGCGCCCGATGCGCCCGGTCAGCGCGGTGAGGATCGGCGCGCCGAAGGTGACGCCGAGCGCATAGATCGAGACGATGAGACCGGCCATCGGCAGGGTGATGCCGAGGTCGCGGGCGACCGTCGGCAACAGGCCGACGATGACGAATTCGGTGGTTCCGATCGCGTAGGCCGCAATCGTCAGGGCAAAGAGAGCAAGGGGCACAGGCAGCCTCCATGAGGTGGGAAAGGGGTGCGCGGCGATGGCGTTTCGGGCCCGGCCGCTGATCTGACGAAGATATAGACGCTGCCCGCTTGTGCGATAATCCGGCCTATCGGATAATCACCTGTGATTTGAATTCATGAGCGGTGACCCATGGACAACAGAGCGGGCGAGATGGAGGTCTTCGTGGCGGCCGTGGAGGGCGGCGGCTTTTCGGCGGCCGGCCGCCGGCTCGGCCTGTCGCCGTCTGCAGTCAGCAAGCTCGTCGCGAGGCTGGAGGACCGGCTGGGAACGCGGCTTCTGGTGCGCACCACCCGCACGCTGCAGCCGACGCCGGAGGGCGCGCTCTATCTGTCGCGCGCCCGCGCCATCCTCGCCGAAATCAACGAGACGGAGCGCCTGATCGCCAGCGGCACGCAGGCCGTGCCGCGCGGCGTCTTGCGGGTCAGCGCGCTGATGGCCTTTGCCGAGCGCTTCATCCTGCCGCTGATCGGCGAGTTCCACAGCCTCTATCCGCATGTCCTCATCGATCTGTCGCTCAGCGACGACGTGGTCGATCTCGTCGGCGATCGCACCGATATTGCCATCCGCTCCTCCGGGGCCCTCCGCGACTCCTCCCTGAAGACGCGAAAACTGCTCGACAGCCACCGCCTGCTGGTGGCCTCGCCGGATTATCTCGCCCGCCACGGCACGCCGCAGGTGCCGGCCGATCTCGCCCGCCACGTCTGCATGGGCTTCAACATTCCGGGCATGCGGGCGGAATGGCCGTTTCTCGACCCGGCGACCGGCGAGACGATCCGGCGGCCGTTCGAGCCGGCGGTTCTCGTCAATGCCGGCTTCATCATGCGGCGGCTCTGCCTCGATGGCGTCGGCATCGGCCGCATCGGCGCCTTTCACATCCAGCCGGATGTCGATGCCGGCCGCCTCGTGCCGCTGCTGCAGGCGCACCGCCCGGCCGATCGCGAAACCATCCACGCCGTCTTCGCCAGCCACGAACACCTCGCCGCGCGCATCCGCGCCTTCATCGATTTTCTCGTCGCCCGCATCGATCCGGTCGGCGGCGTCCTGCCCGAAGATGGCCCGACCCCTTGAGACCCGTCTTCTGCCACCTTACGTCAGCCCGTCGTCGCCGCCGCGCACCGGTGGCGTGCGAAAAACGGCGGGTCATCGACACCGCCGGTGCCCCGCCGTCTTGACAGACGAACCGCTCCGGCCTCCGATAGGGGCAGGAGGAGCCTTCGATGTCCGCAAGGAAACGTGCTTCCATGTCCAAGAGTCCCTCCGCAACATCGCCTGCATCGCCGCGTGCCGCGCCGCGCCGGATGTCGCTGACGCCGGAGCTGGTGGCGCTCTGCTACCGGGAGGAGGAAGATCCCGGGCTGAACGCGCGGTGGACGCCGATGGAGGACGAGGATTACCGTTCGCTCGCCCTTAAGCTCGATGCGCAATCCGGCGGCGCGCCGCTCTGGGTCTTTGCCTATGGCTCGCTGATCTGGAAGCCGGAATTCTGTTCGGTCGAAAGCCGCCGCGCCACCGCCTATGGCTGGCACCGCGCCTTCTCGCTGAAGATCGACCGCTGGCGCGGCTCGCGCGAGGCGCCGGGGCTGATGATGGCGCTGGAGCGCGGCGGCCGCTGCGACGGCGTCATCTACCGTCTGGCCGACGACGACCGCATCGCCCAGATCGAGCGCCTGCTGCGCCGCGAGCTCTCCGCCCGCGAAACCGTCTCCACCGTCCGCTGGATGCCGGTCAGCACGCCGGAAGGCCCGGTCAAGGTGCTGGGTTTCTGGCTCGGATCGACGGGCCACGACGCCGTCTCCCGCCTGCCGCTCGAAGAGGTCGCCCGCATCCTCGCCCGCGCCTGCGGCCATGTCGGCTCCTGCGCCGAATATCTCTACAACACCGTCCTCCACCTCGAAGCCGTCGGCATCCGCGACCGCAACCTCTGGCGCCTCCAGGCTTTGGTCGCCGACGAGATCCGCAAGCTCCACGGCGATCATTCCAGGCCGCAGGCCCTGCGCGGGGAAGCGAAGGCCGCGCTGGAGGCGGCGCCCGTGGCGAAGATCGGTGGCGAAAAGGCGCGCGATTCCGCGTGAGCGGGGTGTGTCGGTGGACGCCTGCAAGGGGGAAGACGGCCGGGATACAGCCTCTTTCTGACCCGTGTCGGCAGTCGCTGCCTGTGTCGCAACACCATCGGACTGCAGGATGATGAGCAATCTTGACCGTCACCCGCAGCGGCCACCCCACCCACCGTCATCGGCGGGCTTGTGTCCCCGGGATCTGCTGCATACGCCATTGGCGTGAACCCATCTCTTGCGTCCCGGATCCTCGGGACAAGGCCCGAGGATGACGGTGGGGGAGGAGCTGGATCGTCAGACAGGCGTCGGCGGTCTGCCGGCCGGCCGGGCAGGGCTTGCCCGTGACAACCCCGGCAGGTCCGCAAAATTCTGCAGCGTCGTGATCAGCCGGGCGCCGTGAAGCTGGGGAAGGATATGGCCCCGTCCGGCAAGGGAGCCCGCCCCTTATTGCTGAGGCTGAGCGTAGGAGGCGATGGCCCATCCGCGTCTGCGCAAACCAGCGCGGACCATATATATGAAATTGACGGACAGAAACGCGGCAAGGCCACGCAACGCCAGATGCAGCGTCGGATACAGCACGTTCAGCAGCAGCGACACGCCGATGCTGAAGGCGATAGCCAATGTTGCCCACAGCGCGATCGAAAGCCATATCTGACGTGTGGACATGATGTTCATCTCCATTGCGTTCGAAAATGCCTCACGCCGTTTTGCGCGCGGCATCGGATCCGACGTTCGTCCGATCATACGGGATTGTTCGCCCATTTGGAACCGATGTCCGGCCGCCCGGGCAGGCCTTGCCCGTTAGAGCCCCGGCAGCGACGGCAGGTCTGCAAAACCCTGCAGCGTCGTGATCAGCCGGGTGTGGTCGTAGGGCTTGGGGAAGAAGACGGCCCGGTCCGGCAGTTGGGCCGCGGCATTGGTGACGGCACCGGAGGTGATGATGATCTCGATCGGCGGCCAGCGGTCGCGGATGGCGGCGGCGAGCTTCAGCCCGTCCATGCTGCCGGGCATGTCGATGTCGGTGAAGACGATGCGGATGTCGAGCCGCGTTTCCAGAAGATGCACGGCCTCGTCGGCACTGCTGGCCTCCACCACCGTGAAGCCGGCCTCCTCGATCAGGTCCACCGCCATCATCCGCAGCAGCGGCTCATCCTCCACCACCAGCACCACGGAGGGGGATGACGGGTCCCTGGACTGGCCCATGCCTCAGCCTCCCCGACGCAGGTCCGCCACCGGTGCCGGGGCGCCGTGCGGAGACAGGGGGAAGGCGAGACATGCGGTCATGGATCAGGATGCGTTGTGGATGACATGGGCTGTTCTGTTGTGAAGCGGCCCGGCAGGGCAAGCAAGCGCTTTAATGTTCCCTCGGTCTTTTTCCCGTCCGGCTCTGTATGAGGGCATCAGCCGTCCGCGTTTCTGCATCATACAGGCGCTTCTCAATTGCGTATAGCCACCAGAAACAACCTGGGGAAGCGCAGCAGCACCCGCCCGTCGGCAAGCGGCGGGTAGTCGGCGCGGATGCGTGCGAGATAGCGGGCGAGAAAGCTCTGCCGGAGATCGTCGGACAGCGGCGCGAGATACGGGCGCAGGCCCGTGCCCTTCACCCATTCGACGATCGCCTCGGGACCGTCCAGCCGGTGATAATAGATCGTATGCCACACATCGACCCGGGCGCAGAGCGGCGACAGGAGATCGACCAGCCGGCCGGGTGCGGGAAGGCTGTTGCGGTCCGGCAGGCCATCCGTGCCATAGGCTTCGGCAAAGGCCGGGTCGGCGGCGATCGCGCGCATGGCCCGGTGCGTCGGCTCGGTCAGATTGTCCGGCATCTGCACCGCCAGCACGCCGCGGGGCGCCAGCATGCCGGCGAGGCGGACGATGCTGGCCGCCGGGTCGGGCATCCATTGCAGAACGGCATTGGCAAAGAGCAGCGCCGGCGCTTCGCTCGAGCGCCATGTGGCAAGATCGCCCTGAACGAAGGGAATGCCGGGCAGGCGCCGCCTTGCCGCAGCCAGCATGTCCGCATCGCTGTCGATGCCCGTCAGCGGCGCCCCGGCAAAGCGTGCGGCCACCAGCTCGGTCGAATTGGCCGGCCCGCAGCCGATGTCGAACAGCGGGCCTTGCGGCAGGTCGGGCACCTGCGCCAGAAGATCGCGCGCCGGCCGCGTCCGCTCGTCCTCGAATTTGACATATTGCGCCGCCGACCAGGCCATATCTATTCCTTCGCGCTCACCCCTTTGCCGGCTTCCACACCTTGGCCGGAAAGCGCAGCGCCTGTTTGGCCAGCTTGCCCTTCAGCCCGAGGGCCGAATCGCAAAGGCCGACGACATGCCGGTTCGGCTTGGCGTCCGGCCGCAAGGCATGCAGCGCGGCGGCGGCGGCTTCGGAGTCCATGTAGCGCGCGAGAATGCCGAGCGTCAGCGCCGTCGAGCGGCCGATGCCGCGCAGGCAGTGAACGAGCAGCCGCGCATCGCCCGGCAGGCCGTCGATGAAGGCGAAGGCCTGCGCGATGGCCTGCGGCCGGGCCGCGTCACGCTCTTCCGGGTCCATCGTGTCGCCGAAGATCAGCTGCAGGTGCCTGTCGTCCGGCAGGTCGATCATCGACAGGAGCTTGGTGTCCGGCGCGCGTATGGAGATGAGATGGGTCGGTGCCCAGGCCGCGCGATTGTGCCGCGCCTCCGTCTGCGAGCTGACCATCAGGGCCAGCGGCCAGCCATGGATATGGCCGGGATTGGGAAGCAGCACCGGCGAAAACAGGACGTCCTCCTCCGGCTTCTGCGCTGCGCGTGCCATGCTCCACCTCGTGATTCTCTGTCTGCCCCGCGCGCGAATTTATCAGCCGAAGCTTGATCGAGCAAAGTGTTCCCGTCGGAAACAGGGCAACGACAGGCGGGGTAGCACCCTTCTCCAGTATCCCGCACGTAATGCGCAACGCGCGGCCTCACGTCCGTCAGGTCGAAAAACGCCTTTCAAACCAAGGGCCTGGGCAGGCCCGATCCCGGGTCGGGCCCGGGATGACGCGGGAGAGACGGGACTGTCTTGCTCCCCGTTCGGGGTGAACGGGATATCCGTCAGAACGTCGTGATGACGCTGATGCCGAGGTCGGTGGCGGTGTCCATGGTGGTCAGCGCGGGCACGGCCTCGTCCAGCGACAGATGCCGGCCGATCAGCTTCTGGGGGCTGAGCTTGCCCGATGCCACCAGCGCCAGCATCGCCTCGTAGCGCCAGGCCTGCATGCCGTGGCTGCCATAGATCTCCAGTTCGTGGCCGATGACCTGCGCCATGGGGATCTGCGGTGCGGCATGGTCGCCGAGCATCAGCCCCACCTGCACATGGCGGCCGCGCCGGCGCAGGTTGCGGATGGAGTTGAAGCAGGTGACGGGCGAACCGAGCGCGTCGATCGAGAGATGCGCGCCGCCGCCGGTGATCTCGCGCACGGCCTCGGCGACGTCGCCCGTCTGCGTGGCGTTGATGGTCTGGACCGCGCCGATCTCGCGGGCGAAGGAGAGCTTGGTATCGGCAATGTCGATCGCGATCACGTTCGCGCCCATGGCGGAGGCGATCATGACGGCCGACAGCCCGACGCCGCCCGCGCCATGCACGGCCACCCACTCGCCGCCGCGCACCCGGCCCTGATCGACGATCGCCCGGAAAGCCGTGGCAAAGCGGCAGCCGAGGCTCGCCGCCGTCGCCGCATCGATCGTATCGGGCAGGAGCACGAGGTTCTCGTCGGCAAAGTCGATCGCGACATATTCGGCAAACGAGCCCCAATGGGTGAAGCCCGGCTGGAACTGGTTGGGGCAGACCTGCTGGTTGCCTGAATGGCACTCCGAGCAGCGGCCGCAGCCGGAAACGAACGGCACCGTCACGCGGTCGCCCGTCTTGTAGCGCATCACGCCGCGGCCCGTGGCCACCACCGTTCCCGCAAGCTCGTGGCCGGGCACGTGCGGCAGGCGGATGTCGGCGTCGTGGCCCATCCAGCCGTGCCAGTCGCTCCGGCAGAGCCCGGTCGCCTCCACCTTCACCACCACGCCACCATCGGTCGGTGTCGCGTCGGGCACGTCGCGGATCTCCGGCGTCTTGCCGAACGTGTCGAAATACATGGCGCGCATGGTGGTCTCCGCGTGGTTTGGATCGGCGTTCCGGCGTCCCTGGGACAATTCCCGCAACAGAGCGAAGCGGTTTTGCCTCCCGCGTCGCCTGGAACAAGGAGGAGGTAGAGCGTTTGTGCGATTCAACGCGCTCTAGCGCAAACAGCATAGGCCGGAAAAGCCCCGACGTCCGGTCGATCAGAAGTTTTGATCGATCCATTCACCCCTGTTCTCCGTTTTCAGGCTATGCGACAAGCCGGATCGATCCTGTGCGCGCCGACCGACAGATCCGGCGCGCCATCCGAGAACGAGAACGAGGAAAGCATCATGGCCGTCGATACGTCACCGCGCAGCACCACCTGGACCTTCGTCGATGGCGAATGGGTGACGGGCAATCCGCCGCTGATCGGCCCGACCTCGCACGCGATGTGGCTCGGCACCACCGTGTTCGACGGCGCCCGCTGGTTCGACGGCATCGCGCCGGATCTCGACCTCCACTGCCAGCGCGTCAACCGCTCGGCCCTGGCGCTCGGCCTCGATCCGGTCGTGGCGGCCGGGGATATCGAGGGCCTCGCCTGGGAGGGCGTGAAGAAGTTCGACGGGCAGACCGCGATCTACATCAAGCCGATGTACTGGGCCGAACACGGCATGCCGGGCTCCGTCGTCGCTGCCGATCCCGCCTCCACGCGCTTCGCGCTCTGCCTGTTCAAGGCGCCGATGAACACGGCGCAGCCCTCCTCGCTCACCGTCTCGCCCTATCGCCGCCCGAGCCCGGAGGTCGCGGTGACCACGGCCAAGACCGGCAGCCTCTACCCCAATTCCGGCCGCATGATCCTGGAGGCCCGCGCCCGCGGCTTCGACAATGCGCTGGCGAAGGACATGAACGGCAACGTCGCGGAAACCGCCTCGTCCAATATCTTCATGGTCAAGGACGGCGTCGTCTTCACCCCGCTCGCCAACGGCACTTTCCTCGCCGGCATCACCCGCTCCCGCGTCCTCCACCTCCTGCGCCGCGCCGGCCTCGACGTGCGCGAAACGACGCTGACGGTCGAGGACTTCCTGGCCGCCGACGAGATCTTCACCTCCGGCAACTACTCCAAGATCGTCCCCGTCGTCAGGCTCGACGACCGCCACCTGCAGGAAGGCCCCGTGGCCAAGAAGGCGCTGGAGGTCTACATGGACTGGGCGCATGGCAACGGGTCGGATTTTTAAGGCGATGTGTCGTCTCTAGCGTAGAGCCGCCCCTCATCCGGCTGCCGCCACCTTCTCCCCGCCAAGCGGGGCGAAGGGACACGCGGCGAGCGCTCGCTTGTTTCTTGAAGGTTGATGATCGGGGCAGACGCCGCGCCCCAAGTCCCTTCTCCCTGCGCGCGGGGAGAAGGTGGCGGCAGCCGGATGAGGGGCAGCCACACCCACCGACGCACCCCATCAGCCCTTAAGGCGCAACCCCCACACCCTCCGACCCCAGATCCTTCAAGGCCCACGGATCAACCCAACCTCCCGCATCTCCTTGACGCTCAGATACGCCAGCCGATCCGGCGGCGTTTCCATCGCCCGTTGCCACAGCCCGGGCTTGATGCCCATGGCGTCGAGGTGGCGGGTGATGGTGGCGGTGGTGCGCTGGGCTTCGGACATCGCCATTTCCGGCGAGAGCTTTTCGCGCGTGCCGTTGAAGATCTGGTGCACGCCGACGACGGCGCCCTCGGCCACCGTCCGCTCGACCCCGCCCGAGAGAACGATGGGGCAGGAGGAGGCGCAGAGCGCGCCTTTTTCGACGATCGTGTTCAGCTGCCGATCGCGGATCAGCTTCGACATGGCCAGCGCATCGCTGACGGAGCCGCCGGGCGAATCCAGCTGCACCACCTTCACATATTCCCCGCGCGCCTCGATTTCCACGGCAAAGCGTGCGGCGGCGCCGGGGTCGATCGCCCCTTTGGCGAGCATCACGCCGCCGGGCTGCAGCTCGAAGCGGATGGCCTGCTTCAGGGTTTCCGCGTCGGTCGTCACCTCGCCCGGCGCATCCTCCGGCTCGCCGGTGGTGAGCGCAGGGGGCAGGACAGGCTCGCTCATCGGGTTTGCCGGATTGAGGGCGGCTGCCGCGTTCTGTCCCGCGATCTCGCGAAAATCGATGACCACGAAAACGAGGGCCGCCGCGAGCAGGATATAGAAGAAGGCGCGCATCATCTGGCCGTCGTCCACTTTCGCAGAAAAGCGTGTCAGGGCGTTTATGGCGCCGCCGGCCGTCGGCCTCATGCCTGGGGTGCCTTGCCCTGCGGGCCTAAGCGCGTTCCCTTTGCCGGAAGATCGAGGCTGGTGATGTTGGAGGGCTCGTCGGCCACGTCGTCCGCAGCCGGCGCGGCCTCCCGGCGCGCCAGAGCCTCGAGATCGACGCCGCTGCGGGCGAGGGCCTGCTGCACCTCCATCGCCGCCAGCAGTTCGGCCGCGGTGATGCGGGCGGCAAAGGGCAGGCTTTCCTCCTGACGGCGGAGCGACGCATGCGCGATCGCCAGCATGAACACCAGCACCGCCGGCAGGAGGTCGATCGAGATCGCCCCGGCCCAGCTCGGAATGAAATCAGAGGCATAGACGAGCACGGCGGCCGCCGCCGACAGCGGCACGAAGCGGCGTTCCTCCACCGGCGGACGCTTCAGGATCTCGGCTGCGGCATCCGACAGAACCTTCGACTGCGCGGCGACCGAGGTGCGGATCGTCGCAATCACCTGATCCTGCCGGTTGATGAGGTCGGGCTCCAGCCCGCTTGCCACCGGTGCGATGAAGCCGAGCGAGAGATCGTCGGCCGCACGCTTGACCGAGCCGGCAATGGAGGTCTGCTCGAGCGCGGTGATCGTGCCCGTCAGCGCCACGGCTTCCGTGGAAAACGAATCGGCCCGCGGCTCGATGGCGCCGGGGGAGGACAGGAGGCCGCGCATGGTGGAGATGCGGCTCTGACCTTCGGTGAAGAGGGTTTCCACGCGGTCGCGCGATGCCGCGATGCCGGCCTGCAGCTCGCGCAGCTGCGCGGCCATCTGCGCCAGAAGCTGCACGACGCTGCCGGCCCCGGTCGTGCCGGTCAGGGCGCCGCTTCGCTGTTCCTGATCCGACAGGCGCTGGAACCGCTCGGAGGTGCGCTGGATATCCGGCAGCAGGCTCTGGGCGGCGAGCGCGTTCTGGTGCGCCTTGTCGAGATCGGCCGTGTAGTCCTCGATCGTCTCGGCCAGATGCTGCTCGACGGCGGCGGAACCGGCAAGGGCCGCCGCATTGAGCCAGCTCGCCATGGCGATGATCATGACGCAGCCGAGCGCCATGATGCCGAGCATGCCGGTGCGGCCCGAACGGCTCGTCACATGCGGGTAGAACCGCGCCATATAGGTCCAGAAGGCGTAGATCGCGACGGAGACGGCGCAGGAATAGATCATCGCGGCGAAGAACACGGCCGTCGCCGACCCGTCGAGGATCGAGCGCACGCCCAGATAGGTATAGACGCCCGAGGCGAGTGCCAGAACGGCCAGCGCGAAACGCGTCATGGTTTCGACGGCCTCGATGCCGTCCTGCAATCGATGCGAAGCGCCAAGCGCCATGGAGAATTCCCCTGGTTTCGAAAGTCTTAACAGGGGCTTAAGAAACGGGCGAAATGAAGGCCGGCCTGCGGGTGCACACGGGCTCCGTCGTGCTGGCGCGCGTGTGATGACGCAGTCGTGAAGCGGGCGCGGGAGAAAACCATTTCGCCGGAGGCGATGAATTTAGCGATGGCGCCGGTTGCCTCGCATGGCCGGGGTGCCTATGTTCTCCCTGACGATTTCGTGAATGAATTCCGATGCCAAGAGGAGAACCGCCATGGCTTTCGAACTTCCCCCGCTGCCCTATGACTACGATGCGCTTGCGCCCTTCATGTCGCGCGAAACGCTGGAATATCATCACGACAAGCACCATCAGGCCTATGTGACGGCCGGCAACAAGCTGGCGGAAGAGGCCGGCCTTGCCGATCTCTCGCTCGAAGAGATCGTCAAGAAGTCCTACGGCACCAACCAGCCGCTCTTCAACAATGCCGGCCAGCATTACAACCACCTCCACTTCTGGAAGTGGATGAAGAAGGGCGGCGGCGGAACCTCGCTGCCGGGCAAGCTCGACGCAGCCATCAAGTCCGACCTCGGCGGCTACGACAAGTTCAAGGCCGACTTCATCGCAGCCGGCGTCGGCCAGTTCGGCTCCGGCTGGGCCTGGCTCGCCGTCAAGGACGGCAAGCTGCAGATCGCCAAGACCCCGAACGGCGAAAACCCGCTGGTCCACGGCGCGACCCCGGTGCTCGGCGTCGACGTGTGGGAACACTCCTACTACATCGACTACCGCAACGCGCGCCCGAAGTACCTCGAAGCCTTCATCGACAATCTGATCAACTGGGACTACGTCCTGGAGCTTTACGAAAAGGCAGCCTGATCAGGCTCGGAAACGACGGAAAGCGGGGCCCTCGGGTCCCGCTTTTTTTCTGTCTGACAAAGTGCGCAATCCTCTCCTCCGTCATGCTCGGGCTTGTCCCGAGCATCTGCAACGGTCTGATTTTGTTGACGTTAGCAGATCCTCGGCACAAGGCCGAGGATGACGTCGCGTCAAGAGGGATCCCGCTCGGCAGACCTGTGGCCCTCCGGCTCCGCTTTCCGGCACGCCGATCGTGTCGCAGAGCGTTTGGCCGACAGTCTGTCATCCCTCTGTCATCCCCCTTCGCTACCTCGCCCGTCATGACCGAAAACCCCGTCCTCCGCCTCGGCATCATCGCCGATCCGCAATATGCCGATCTCGCGCCGAACCTCGCGCTTAACCGCCATTTCCGCCAGTCGCTCGGCAAGCTTGAGGAGGCGATCGCCGTGTTCAACGGGCGTGCGCTCGATGCCGTGGTCACGCTCGGCGATCTCATCGACCGGGACTGGGAAAGCTTCGATCCGGCGCTGGCGGTCTATCGGCGTCTGCGGCACAAGGCCCTGTTCCTGCCCGGCAATCATGATTTCGCGGTGGCGCCGGAGCATCTGGGCGACGTGCACCGCCGCCTCGGCATGCCGGCGCCCTATCACGATCTCCTCGTCGCGGGGCATCGCCTCGTCATTCTCGATGGCAGCGAAGTCAGCCTGTTTGCCGTGCCGAAAGGCCATCCGCGCCGCGAGCAGGCGAAGGCCCGGCTGCAGGCGCTGACGGCGGCGGGCGCCATCAATGCCCAGCGCTGGAACGGCGGATTGGGCGAGGCGCAGTTCGCCTGGCTTGTCGAGGTGCTCGACCAGGCCCGCGACGACGGCGAGCCGGTCGTCATTCTCTGCCACTACCCGGTTGCACCCGAAAACGCGCATGACCTCTGGGACGCGCAGCGCCTGCTCGACATGCTCAAGACCTACCCGAACGTGCGCGCCTGGCTCTGCGGCCACAACCACGCCGGCAACACCGTCACGCGCGACGGCACGCACTACGTCACCTTCCGCGGCATGGTCGATACGCCCGACCGGAACGCCTTCGCGATTGTCAGCCTCTACGAGGACCGGCTGGAGATCGAGGGTTTCGGGCGGGAGGAAAGCCGGGTTCTAAGGACCGGAACGTAAGCGGAGATTCTTAAAAACCTGCGGAACGACCGCTGGTGCCGCCGCAATGATGCCCTGTTTCCCCGGATGGTGCAGGCACCGTTCTGTCCCGAAAGGAAAACCGGCTTGCGTCGTCCCGTTCTCGCCTTTGGCCTGCTCGCACTCTCCTCCACTGCCTCTTTCGCCGCCACCGCCGCTTTCGCGGCTAGCGATGTCGATGTCACCTGCACGATCATGCTCGATGCCGCCACCGGCAAGGTGCTGATCGAGGAGGGCGACTGCGCCACCCGCACGACGCCGGCCTCCACCTTCAAGATCCCGCTGGCGCTGATCGGCTACGACACCGGTTTCCTCAAGGACGCGGCGACGCCCGTGCTGTCCTACCGGAAGGGCGATCCGGACTGGGGCGGCGCCAACTGGCTGCGGGATACGAACCCGGCCGACTGGATGCGCTATTCCGTCGTCTGGTACTCCCAGCGCATCACGCGCGATCTCGGCCGCGAGACGCCGGAGCGCTATCTCAAGAGCTTCAAATACGGCAATGCCGACCTCTCCGGCGATCCGGGTTTCGACAACGGGCTGGAGCGCGCCTGGATCGCCTCGTCGCTGCAGGTCTCGCCGCGCGAGCAGGTCGCGTTCCTGCGCGGCCTCGTCAATGCCACGCTGCCGGTCGGGCCCGAGGCCATCGAGAAGACGAAGCGCATCGTGGAAAGCCGCGCCGTCGGCGACTGGACGATCCACGGCAAGACCGGCGCCGCCTTTCCGCGCAATGCCGATCGCAGCTTCGACTATGCCCATGGCTGGGGCTGGTATGTCGGCTGGGCCGAGCGACAAGAGGCGAAGGACAAGGCCGTGGTCTTTGCCCGGCTGATCCGCACGCGGGAAAAGACACAGACCTCGCCGGGCGTGCTGACGCGCGACGCGCTGTTTGCGCAATGGCCCGCGCTCTCGAAGAGCCTGCGCCCCTGACAACCTGTCGGTCGCCTGTTGCGGGCTTGAAATGTCGCGAAAATTTTACTTTCACCGCGGCCGGAAGATGCCAAGATGCCTGCGACGAAATGACCGGATTCCGGCCTGGCATCGGTCGGGCGGGAATCGGCCATGTCCGTCGGACACGCATGTCGGAACGGGCGCCCGCAAGGGGCGTCGCCACCAGAGAGGACTCCCATGAAACTGAGAACCCTGTTTCTCGCCGCGGCGCTGGCAGGCCTTGCCGCCGGTGCCGTGACGGCGGCCGAGCCGCAAGAGGTGCGCGAAGGCCTGATGAAGAAGATCGGCGGCTCCATGGGCGCGCTCTCGGCCATCGCCAAGGGCCAGAAGCCCTATGATGCCGAGGTGGTGAAGGCGTCGCTGACCGCGATCAGCACCAGCATCAAGGCGTTTCCTGATCAGTTCCCGGCGGGGTCGGAGGCCAATTCCGAGGCGAGCCCGAAGATCTGGGAGAACAAGGCCGATTTCGACGCCAAGGCTGCGAGTCTCGGTGCGGATGCCGACACGCTGCTGGCGCAGCTGCCAGCCGATCCGGCCGGCGTCGGTGCCGCGCTCGGCAAGCTCGGCCCCCATTGCGGCGACTGTCATCAGGTCTACCGCGTCAAGAAGTAAGCGGTAGACCGGAACGAACCTCCGCCATGCCTGTGAGATCACGGCAGTCCGCACCCGCGCGGGAGGCCGCCGGCCTGCCGCAAGGCTTGGCGTCGCCGGAGAACCGGTCGCCCGGTCCCCTCGGGCGAGTGGTCGGGGTCTGGCCCGGCGCCTTGGCATTCGTCAGGGATCGGCGAAACCGGTGATCCCGAAACGGCAGACGGAACGAACAGACCGAACCTGACAGCCTCTGACAACAAGGACCCGCCGCATGGCCCGTCGCGCGCGCAAACTCGTCTCGACCGTCCTCTTCCTCGGCGTCGTGGTCGCGGGCGGCGCCTGGTTCGTCACCAAGCCCGAGCGCTGGCCGGCCGCACATTGGGATGGGTTCGGCGCGCCGGATCTCAGCCATGGCGAACAGGTGTTCTGGGCCGGCGGCTGCACCAGCTGTCACGCGGCACCGGGCGCTGAGGGCGATGCCAAGCTGGTGCTGAGCGGCGGCCTGCCGCTCAAAAGCCCGTTCGGCACCTTCCACGTGCCCAATATCTCCCCCGACGACACCGCCGGCATCGGCCGCTGGACGCTCGCCCAGTTCGGCGATGCCATGACGCGCGGCGTCGGCCCGGATGGCGAGCATCTCTATCCGTCTTTCCCGTATGGCTCCTACGCCCGGCTGACGCCGACGCACGTCAACGACCTCTACGGCTACATCAAGACCCTGCCGAAGAGCCCGAATGTCGCGCCACCGCACGACCTGCCGTTCCCCTACGATATCAGGGCGTCGCTCGGCGGCTGGAAGCTGCTGTTCTACAGCGACAAGCCGCGCGTACCGGTCGATCCGGCGAATGCGAAGCTGGTGCGTGGCCAGTATCTCGTCGAGGGCCCCGGCCATTGTGGCGAATGCCACACGCCGCGCAACGCGCTCGGCGGCTTTCGAACCGACCTCTGGCTCGCCGGCGCGCCGAACCCGGACGGCGAGGGGCAGATCCCCAACATCACGCCCGGCTCGAAGGCCATCGGCGCCTGGTCGGAAGCCGACATCGCCACCTATCTCGAAACCGGCTTCACCCCGGACTTCGACAGCGCCGGCGGCTCCATGGCCGAGGTCGTGCAGAACATCGCCAAACTCCCCGCCGCCGACCGCGACGCGATCGCCGCCTATCTCAAGGCAGTGCCGGCGCGGTAGTGGGGAGCGCTGAACAAGAATTTCTCCAGAAACAGAAATTTGTTGATTTTTTCGAAATTAACGACAAAATCAGCAAAAATCAGATGGAGGTAAATACCGATGACAATGTTGTTTCGCGATGTCCGACGAGGGTCGCAAAAAGCGCGGATCTGGGAGATTTGCGATGAGCTGACCAAGAAGCATGGCAGTATCCCGCGCAGTCGCGAGGTGGTCGATATCTATGTGGCGGAAGGCGGCAATCCGCACACGGGGGCGACGCAACATTCCCTGTGGAAGAAAGCCTATTTTGCCCAGGCAGACGAGCAGGCTACCGTTGATCAGGCGGCAGAACAGGGGCTCCGGTCGCTCGGCTTCCGTCCGATCACGATCAGCCCTGAGGGGAACCTGGTCATTCCGAAAGACGTTCTGCGGACGATGATGCTGGACTCCGATGGCCGGGCGACCCTCTCCGTCGTCGAGGGTGAGCTTCGGATTATATCCCCCTTGGCAGCACTTCAGGCCATGCAAAACAGGCTCAAAGGCCTGAACACGGGTGGTGGCTTGGTCTCCGACGAGTTGATCGCCGAACGGCGGGCCGAAGCAGCATCTGAATGAGCGGCGCGGTATTCGACGCCTCGGCTTTGCTTGCCATGGCGTTTGCCGAAGTTGGTGCGGAGCGCGCGAAGACCTACCTCTCAGGCGGTCGCGTTTCCGCCGTTAACTATTCGGAAGCGGCCGCCAAACTGATCGACAGGGGCTTGAGCGCCGAAGGCGCTTTCTTCCTGCTCGACCGCCTCGGCCTTACCGTCGTGCCCTTTGATGCTGAAAGCGCCTCGGCGGCGGCAAGGCTTCGTATTCAAAGCCGTTCCCTTGGCCTTTCCTTCGCCGACAGAGCCTGTCTCGCACTGGCGATCAAGGAAAATGCACGCGCCGTTACGGCCGACAAGGTCTGGTCTCGACTGGACCTGGCCTGCGACATCGTGCTGATCCGCTGACATCAACCCCCTACCGCAAGGCCTGCACATACCGCATCCCCGTCACCGGGCCGGGCGTGAAGTCCTGCTGCTCGTAGAACCGGTGCGCCTTGAGGTTGCCGGTGGCGGCGCTGACGGAGAGGTAGGTGCAGCCGGCGCGGCGCGCTTCCTCGCGGGCTTTGGCCACGAGATGGCGGCCGATGCCGGTGCCGCGATGCGCGTCGCGTACGAAGAGATGGTGCAGGTCCATGCCGCGCACGCCGAGCTGCGCCCTGTAGAGCGGCACGAGAATGGCGTAGCCGATCAGCGCGCCGGCGGCTTCGGCCACAAGCGCCGTGATCCACGGAACGGGGCCGAAGAGGTCGCACTCCAGCGTGTCCGCATCGAGCGGCGCGACATCGCCGTGATGGGCGGCAAGCTCGGTGATCATCTCGCAGAGCGTGGCGATATCGCTCGCCCGCGCGGAGCGGATCGTCACCAGCGGTGCCCGGCTGGGGGCAGCGGCGGGCATGTCCAGCGCGCCGCCGGCAAGCGGGGAGGCCGAAGGTTTGGCCAAGGGGGAGACAAGCGGAGAAGACAAGGTCGGCATCGAGGTTTCCTGAAGCTGATCCGCCCCAGGCACCGTCCAAAACAAAAGCCGCCTGGCGGCGGCTTGTTGAACGTGATCAGACAGCCGCATCTATGAATGCAGCGTAAAATACCAGCGGGCACGGGTTGCGGTCGTGATCATGAGCCATGCATGATCCCTTTTTAGGCGCATGTCAACCGGCCGGCCGGCGCCCGATCCAGGCGATACCGCGCCCGATCAGGGCGATCATGACCGCCCCGGCACCAGCCTGTCCTCCAGCGGCTGCGCATGGTCGCCGTCGCACAGCCCATGGTCGGAGAGCGCGCGGATGACGTAGCAATCCTCCACCGTATGGCCGGCGCAGTGGGAGACGATCCGCTCCAGCTCGTGCTCCAGCCGCTGCAGCTGGGCGATCTTCGCCCGCACGGCGGACAGGTGCTCGACCGCGATCGCGTCCGCACGGGCGCACGGCTTTTCCGGGTGGTCGCTGAGGTCGATCAGGTCGCGGATCGCCTCGATCGACAGGCCGAGATCGCGCCCGTGGCGGATGAAGGCGAGACGGTCGAGCGCCCGCTTCTCATAGCGCCGCTGGTTGCCCTCCGTCCGCTCCGCCGGCGCGATCAACCCCGCCTGCTCGTAATAGCGAATGGTCGGCACCTTCACGCCGGTGCGCCGCGACAGATCGCCGATCGAATACATGGGCTGTTCTCCGTGCGGCAGGTGAGGGCCGCTTGGTCTCAGAGATAAGCGACCGGAGGCCGGCTTTCCAGCCTTGGGCGCCACCCTCCGCACAGAGGACACGGTGCCCGGTCAGCCATCGGCAACGTTCCGATCCATCTACTCCAGAACAGGCAGTGCCAGACTGTGCTTGATGGTCTTCAGAGCGATGATGCTCTTGTACTTGCGCACCAGTGCTTGCTGCTCGGTCATCAGCCGCTCGATGAAGGCATTGTATTCGTCGAGGTCGCGCACGGCGACGAGGAGGACGTAGTCCATGTCGCCGGTCACATACCAGCAGGATTGAATTTCCGGTGCGCGGTCGAGCCATCGCTGAAACTGGTCCAGCGTGTGGCGATGCTCGTTCTGGATCTCCAGTTCCACCAGGATCGACAGGGGGCGGCCGACCGCCTTCGGATTGACGACGGCGACGAGTTTTTCGATGATGCCGTCCTGCTTGAGCTTGGTGATGCGGCGTTCGACGGCGGAGGTCGAGAGATGGACCCTGTCCGCAAGCGTCTTGCCGGGAACGTCGGCATTTTCCTGAAGCGCCGCCAGCAGTGTTCTGTCCACATCATCCATGGCGTCAAATCTCCTTCAGAAGCGGAAAATCGGCTTGTAGTATATGACGATCGCGGATCTGCCGCGCGGCGAGCCTTTATCATGAGTCCATGACAAAACAACCAAAACTCTCCCATCACAATATCAGCACGGCCCGGCAGATCATCGATCCGGTCTTCCTGCAAAGCCCTGTCCTGAGCTGCGGCACGCTCGGCCTGTCGCTTTTCGCCAAGGATGAAACCGACAATCCGATCCGCAGCTTCAAGGGCCGCGGCACGGGCTATTTTCTCTCACAAGCCAGCCAAGGCGAAGGTCCCCTCGTCACGGCCTCTGCCGGGAATTTCGGGCAGGGCTTGCCTACAATGCCGTGCGGCGCGGGCGATCCCTGACCGTGTTTGCCAGCGTCAACGCCAATCCCCTGAAGATCGATGCCATGCGCCGGCTGGGTGCAGAGGTCGTTCTGGCAGGAGACGATTTTGATGCCGCGAAGGCTGAGGCACGGCAGCATGCGGAGGAACGCGGTCTGTCCTTCGTCGAGGACGGCGCGAGCGCGGCGATCGCGGAAGGGGCCGGCACGATGGCGGCGGAGCTGACGGAGGAGGTCGGAGCGCTCGATGCGGTCTTCATTCCCCTGGGGAACGGCGCGCTGGCGGCTGGCGTCGGGTGCTGGTTCAAGGCGCAATCACCAAAAACCCGCGTCATCGCCGTCGCAGCAACAGGTGCGCCTTGCATGGCCCTGTCCCATAAAGCGGGCAGGGCGATCTCGACGTCGGAGAGCGATACGATCGCGGACGGGATCGCCGTGCGCATCCCCGTGCCGGCGGCTGTCGACTGGCTGCAGGACACGATCGACGAGGTCGTTCTGATCGATGATGATCGGATCGTGGAGGCGATGCGGTTCGCGCATCGGACCTGGGGACGCCTTGTCGAGCCGGCCGGCGCGGCGGGGCTGGCGGCGATCCTGACGCAAGCCTCCGCGCTGGAAGGTCGCCGCGTCGCAACGATGCTCTGCGGCGGCAATCTCACCGAACAGCAGATCGCGCAGTGGCTGTCTTGACCGGTGCCGTCGGCCATCGTGCCTCACCCCACGAAAAAGCCCGGCGCGCTTTCGCGGCCGGGCTTTTTCGTCTTGCATTCCGCTACCCTTACTTCGGCAGCGTATAGGCGATGATGTAGTCGCCCGGCTTGGTGCCGACCGAGCCATGGCCGCCGGCGACGATGACGACGTATTGGGTGCCGTCATCCGTGCTGTAGGTCATGGGGGTGGACTGGCCGCCGGCGGGCAGGCGGCCGCGCCAGAGTTCGCGGCCGGTCGTGAGGTCATAGGCGCGCAGATAGTTGTCGACGGCGGCACCGAGGAAGGCGACGCCGCCCTTGGTGATCATCGGGCCGCCGATGCCGGGCACGCCGACCTTGAAGGGCAGAGGCAGCGGCGTCATGTCGTAGACGGTGCCGTTGCGGTGCTTGTAGGCGATCGCGCCGGTCTTCAGGTCCACGCCGGCGACATAGCCCCAGGGCGGCGCCTGGCAGGGAATGCCGAGCGGCCCGAGGAACGGCCCCATCAGCACGCCATAGGGCGCGCCGTCATTGCGGTTCAGGCCCTGTTCGCTGCCCTTCTGGTCCTGACCCTTCGGCGGGATCTGGTCGCGCGGCACGAGCTGCGAGGTGAAAGCGAGATAGGTCGGCATGCCGAACATCAGCTGCTTTTCCGGATCGACCGCAACGGAACCCCAGTTGAAGGTGCCGAAATTGCCGGGATAGATCAGCGAGCCCTCAAGCGACGGCGGGGTGTAGCGGCCGTCATATTTCAGCCGCTCGAAGGCGATGCGGCAGGCGAGCTGGTCGAACATGCTGACGCCCCACATATTCTTGTCCGTCAGCGGCGGCGGCGAGAAGGTAAGGTCGGAGATCGGCTGCGTCGGCGAGGTGAAGTCTTCCGGAATGGCGCCGGTCGGCGCCGGGATTTCCTTCACGGGGATGATCGGCTCGCCGGTGCGCCGGTCGAGCACGTAGAGATCGCCCTGCTTGGTCGGGCCGACGAGCGCCGGGCGGCCGTCGATGTCGAGCAGTAGGGGCTGGGCGGGAACGTCCATGTCCCAGAGGTCGTGGTGCACGGTCTGACGCACCCAGCGCAGCTGCCCCGAATTGATGTCGAGCGCGACGATGGAGGAGGAGAACCGCTCCACATTCTCGCTGCGGCCCATGCCGAGCTGGTCGGGCACCTGGTTGCCGAGCGGGATATAGACGAGGCCGAGGGCTTCGTCATAGGAAAATACCGACCAGCTGTTGGGCGAATTGGTCGTATAGGTCTGGCCTTCCGGCAGCGGCGTGGTCACGTCCGGATTGCCGCTGTCCCAGTTCCACACGAGGGCGCCGGTGTTGACGTCGAAGGCGCGGATGACGCCCGACTGCGACTGCGTCGAGTAGTTGTCGTTGACGGCGCCGCCGATGATGATCTTGTTGCCGGTGATGACGGGCGGCGAGGTGGAGTAGTAGTAACCGGCCGGCTGGTAGCGCATGCCCTGTTCCAGGCGCAGCGTGCCCTGCTCGGCAAAGCCGGTGCAGACCTGGCCAGTCTGCGCATCCAGCGCAATCAGGCGGGCATCCGAGGTCGGCAGGTAGACGCGGGTGGCGCAGGCGCTTCCCGGTGCGGCCGCCGCATCCGCGTAGTAGGTGACGCCGCGGCAAGTCTGGTGCTGCCGGTCGGCATTCATGCCGGAATTGCTGTCGAACTTCCACTTTTCCTTGCCGGTGGCGGCATCGATGGCGATCGCCCAGTTGTGCGGCGTGCAGACATAGAGCGTGTCGCCGATCTTGAGCGGCGTCACCTGATAGGTGGTCTCGCCCACATCCTCCGGCAGCTTCACGTCGCCCGTCTGGTAGCGCCAGACTTCCTTGAGATCGGAGACGTTGGCCGTGGTGATCTGCGTCAGCGGCGAATAGCGCTGGCCATATTGCGTGCGGCCATACTGGTGCCACTCGCCATCCGGCACATTGCCGCCAAGCGCGGGCGTGGCATTGGCGACCGTGGTCGGCAGCGCGCCGGCCATGTCGAGCGGGTCCTGCGTCATCGAATAGAGCGCGACCGCGATGGAGAGCACGACGGCGATGCCGAGCGGCCAGCCGCTGGCGCGATAGACATGGCCCGTCGGGCTCGTGAAGCCGAGCGGCTTGCGCACCGAGGGCAGGAGGAGCCAGAGCCCGAGCAGGATGACGACGCCGCCACGGGGGCCGAGCTGCCACCAGTCGAAGCCGACCTCCCAGAGCGCCCAGCCGAGCGTGGCGACGATGAACACCGCATAGACGGTGAGCGCCGACGACCGGTGGCGCGAAAGAAGGATGGCCGTTGCGAGAAAGGCGAGACCCGCCAGCACATAGTACCAGCTGCCGCCGAGAACGGCGAGCCAGGCCCCGAAGCCGGCAAGCCCCAGTCCTATCAGCGCAAAAAGGACAGACGTAAAGATGATCATGGAAGGGACTCCTGGCGCCGCGATGTGCGCCCCGTCAATATCGACATCGAAGCGCCGCGCGTCCCGTCTGACGCGGTGAGGTCGTTCCGACACAGTGCAGATGCCGCATCATTCGCACCTCAACCGCTACCGGTTCGGGGAATGGTGCAGCCGGAGCCGGAAGAAGATCCGGGCCCCGTTATGGCGAAATTAGGGCAGGCCTGTCGCGGGTCAATGCCGCAATGCACAATCGGTGGCGGGAGGAGTTGTGTGTACGATCATTTGGCAGGGTAGATGCGGGTAATGACAAACATCGTTCAAGGCTTCCGTGGCTTGATGCCCGCTTTTACGGCCTTCATCAGCACATGCCGCTTTTTTGCCGCTTCGAGTTCTAAGCGGCCGGTTGCTGCGGCTTCCTCCGCCGCCAGGTGTGCGTGATAGGCTGCGACCTTTGCTTCATGAAGCCGCACGAGCAGCGTTCCCGGCGGATCGGTCTGAAAATGCCGGTGATCGCTGATTTCGAGCAGTGTAACATGCGCTTCGAACTGCAAAAGGAACAGAAGCTCGTTCGAACCTTGCGAACCGAGATGCAGATGCATGATGCCCTCGCGCCGAAGAAGAGCATCGTCTGTCGTATCGATGTCACGGCGGTAAGCCCATTTCGGAAGCGGCGTGCCGTTCTGTATCGCAATGAAAATATCGAGAAAGGGCTCCTCGAGATGCGGTTTTCTCTTGAAGTAAAGGTCTCGTCGGAAATACGGCGATAGGACGATTTTCAGAGGTTTGGCGGCAATTCGCGAATCTGTTTTCGCTTTCAGCATCCCAACGTCATTTTAAGAACCCGGATAGGCCGGCGCGTCAGATCATGTCTTGAAAAAGAATGCGCGTGCTTCGTCGCGCGTCATCACCGGAAGCGCGTCGCCCTGTTCCCTCTTCGCATCGGCGGCGATGCGGGTGAGGCGATCGATGTGTGTTTCCTGAGCCTCGGCGGGCTTCGGCAGCGTTTTGACGGCCATTTCAGCACCTCATATCAGCATGATTGCATAGCAGATCATGGCTTTCACGGCAAGAGTCTCGCAACCCTCACGTCCCGCAGAACGTCCGCAACACCTCCTCGCCCGGCGCCGGAGGCTCGGCGAAGGCGGCCATCTCGGGCTGGTCGTCATAGGGGCGGGCGAGCACGCGGATGAGGGCGTCGAACGGCGAGAAATCCGCATTCGTCTGGGCTGCGGCGATCGCCTGCTCGATCCGGTGGTTGCGGGGGATGAAGGCGGGGTTCACAGTGCGCATGGCGGCGGCGGTGTCTTCGGCGCTCCGCCCCTCGGCCTCCACGCGGCGGCGCCAGCGGTCGAGCCAGAGGCTGGTGCTGGCGGGGTTGCGGAACAAGGCGGTGAATGCGGTTTCCGTCGAAGGGTCGGCGGCGAGATCGGCGAGGCGCCGGAAGGTGAGCGTGAAATCCGCCTCTTCCTGATGCATATGCGTCAACAGGTCCTGCACGAGATCGAGATCGCCATCCTCCGTTGTCGACAGGCCGAGCTTGGCGCACATGGCGGCCAGCCAGTGGTGCTGGAAGCGCTCGCCATAGGCCTTCAGCACGCCGTTGGCGGCAGTCACGGCGGCTTCCTCGTCCGGGGCGAGCAGCGGCAGCAGCGTTTCGGCCAGACGCGCGAGGTTCCACTGCCCGATGCCGGGCTGGGCGGCATAGGCATAGCGGCCGTTGCGGTCGATGGAGGAAAAGACCTTGGCCGGATCATAGGCGTCAAGAAAGGCGCAGGGGCCGAAATCGATGGTCTCGCCGGAAATCGCGACATTGTCGGTGTTCATCACGCCATGGATGAAGCCGATGGAGAGCCAGCGCGCGATCAGCGACGCCTGCCGGTCGGCAAAGGCGGAGAGGAAGGCGAGATAGGGCTGCGGGTCGTTCGCCAGTTCGGGATAGTGCCGCGCGATGGCGTGGTCGGCGAGCGCCTTGACGCCGGCCCGGTCGTCGCGCGCGGCGTGGAACTGGAACGTACCCACCCTGATATGGCTGGCCGCCACCCGCGTCAGCACCGCGCCGGGCTGCACCGTCTCGCGGTAGACGGGTTCGCCGGTGACGACGGCGGCGAGCGCCCGCGTGGTCGGCAGGCCGAGCGTCTGCATCGCCTCGCTGACGATATATTCGCGCAGCACGGGCCCAAGCGCCGCGCGCCCGTCGCCCCGCCGCGAATAGGGCGTGGGGCCGGCACCCTTCAGCTGAATATCGCGGCGGCGGCCTTTGCGGTCCACCACCTCTCCCAGAAGAATAGCCCGGCCATCGCCAAGCTGCGGGTTGAACCCGCCGAACTGGTGACCGGAATAGGCCATGGCCAGCGGCTCGGAGCCGGGAAGGATGGTGTTGCCGGAAAAGATGGCCGCACCGTCGGCCTCCAGCCGCGCGATATCGAGCCCCAGTTCTTCCGCCAATTCCCGGTTGAAGCGGATCAGCACCGGCGCCTCCACCGGCGTCGGATCGACGCGCGAGAAGAAGCTCTCCGGCAGCCGGGCATAGCTGTTGTCGAAGGGGATGGGCGGCGTCTGCGCCTGCGTCCTGCTCGTCGCCTCCATGATCGTCTCCGCTCCGTGCCTTGTCCGTAATTCGTCGGTCCGGTCGGAAGACCGGTGTCGTCAATGTTAGATAGGGTGGGCGGTCTCGGCATGAAAGGGTGACCAGGCGTCCCGCACCGGCGGTGGTTCGCGACAGTCTTTGTCTGGAGAGACCCGCCTCAAGCCTCCACGAAAGCCTCCCGCGCCAGCCGCTCCCGATCCGCCTCGAAGGTGAGGCTATCCAGTCCGCGCGTGAGGCTGGCCACTGCGATCTCGCGGGCGATCGTGTGCAGGCGTCCGCCGGGCAGGGCCGCCAGCGCCCGCAGGCTCTTCTGCAGGCGGATGCCGATGTCGAGATTGCCGGCGCCGTCGCGGGCGATCGGCAGGAAGGCGTCCTCGAACAGATCCCGAAGGCTGACCGGCGGCACATGGACGCGCGGGAACGCCGGCGCATCGCGCCGGTGGTCGTCCCTCGGCTCCACGGCGAGCACCTCGACCATCGCGGTCATGACGTCGATCGTCGTGCCGGGGTCGTTGATGGCGGAGGACAGGGAGCGCGAGGCGATTTCGGCGAGCACGATCAGGCCGAAGCGGGGATCCTGCTCGAAGGTGCGGCGCGGGCCGAGGGTCAGGGCATCGAGAATGGCCTGCCGCACCCGCGCGTCGAGCCCGCCGCCCGCCCGCATCCGCACGAACAGCATCGGCGTGCCTGGCGCGCACAGGGCGCCGGCACGCACCGCCAGATACAGGTCCAGATCGCCCGCTTCGCCGAGCGCCTGCAGCTGCGGCACGTCGATATGCTGGAGATAGCCGACCTTTTCGGGCGAGACCGGGACGGCACCGGCGGGAAGGGCCCCGAGCGGCGCGGCGCTCAGAAGCGGATCTTCCAGATGATCGCGCATACCCGTCATCGCCACGGTCTTCACCCGGTCGATGGTCTCGCTGATCCGGCCGAGGGTCGAGAGATGGTCGATCCAGCGCAACAGCGTCAGCACGATCACTGCGATGACGCCGAGCGTGACGACGAACAGCACGAGCCGCCCGCCGCCGCCGTAGAGCCCGGCATGCAGCGCGATCAGCCCGACCAGCGAAAACAGAAAGGTGCCGAGAAAGGTGGAGAGCGCCCGCTGGGCGGTGGTGTCCTCGAGCAGCAGGCTCGTCGCCCGCGGCGTCGCGCCGCTGGCCGCCGCCGCGCTGGCGGCCACCAGCGTCGACAGCGAGAAGGTGGTGACGGCAAGCATGCTGGAGGCGATGATGCTGAGGATCGGATCGACCGCATCGGCCCCGAAGGCCCGCGTCATGTCTTCGGGAATGAAGGGTCCGAGCAGAATGGCCACGAGCGCCGTCGCAACCCCCGCAAGGCAATAGAGCGTCGCCCGAACCCACAGCCGCCGCGACAGCCGCACCACCTGCCAGAGACGTTTCGACCTGAGCATGAGATCCCCCGAACCGGACGACCGGATGGCCGCCGCAGCAGGGTTATAGGGCGCGGTGATGTATTTTCGAGATGGTGCATGTGCGTGTGGAGAGTGGGGTGAGGGAGGTGGAAAGCAAGAAAGACCCTCTCTGGCCTGCCGGCCATCTCCCCCACAAGGGGGAGAAGACGTGCGGCATCCGCGCGCTTCAATAGAAACGTTTAAGATTGTCGCGGAGGGCGTTCCCCCGGAGTCTTCTCCCCCTTGTGGGGGAGATGCCCGGCAGGGCAGAGAGAGGGCCTGTCTCCTTACCCCTTACATCTTCCGCGCCACCTTGATCGCGAACGCATATTCGAACGCGATCTCCTCCAGCCGCTGGAAGCGACCGGACGCGCCGCCGTGGCCGGCGCCCATGTTGGTTTTGAGCAGGATCGGCTGGTCGGCCGTGGTGTTGTCGCGCAGCTTCGCCACCCATTTGGTCGGCTCCCAGTAGGTCACGCGCGGGTCGGTGAGGCCGGAGAGGGCGAGGAGGGCGGGGTAGGGTTTTTCCGCCACATTGTCATAGGGCGAGTAGCTGGCGATGTGGTGATAGGCCGCTTCGTCGTCGATCGGGTTGCCCCATTCCGGCCATTCCGGCGGGGTCAGCGGCAGGGTGTCGTCGAGCATGGTGTTCAGCACGTCCACGAAGGGAACGGCGGCGATGATGCCGCCAAATTTCTCCGGCGCCATGTTGGCGACCGCGCCCATCAGCATGCCGCCGGCCGAGCCGCCTTCGGCGACGATGTTCGCGTAGGACGTGAAGCCCTCCTGATTCAGATAGTCGGCCGCCGCGATGAAGTCCTTGAAGGTGTTGGTCTTCTTTTCCATCTTGCCGTCTTCGTACCAGGTAAAGCCCTTGTCCTTGCCGCCGCGGATATGGGCGATGGCATAGACGAAGCCGCGGTCGACCAGCGACAGGCAGTTGGTGTTGAACGAGGCGGGAATGGAGATGCCGTAGGCGCCGTAGCCGTAGAGCAGGCAGGGCGCGGAGCCGTCGAGCGGGGTGTCGCGGCGGTAGAGCAGCGTCACCGGCACGGCGGCGCCGTCATGCGAGGGCGCAAACACGCGGCGCGTGACGTAGTCGTCCGGATCATGGCCCGAGGGCACCTCCTGCGTCTTCAGCAGCGTCCGCGCGCGCGTCGTCATGTCGTAGTCGTAGAGCTGGCTCGGCGTCGTCATCGAGGAATAGGAAAAGCGGATGACGTCGGTGTCGTATTCGGCAGCACCCGACAGGCCGAGCGAGAAGGCTTCCTCGGCAAAGGCGATTGCGTGTTCCGCGCCGGTGCGCCGGTCGCGGATCTTGATCTGCGGCAGGCCGTTCTCGCGCTCCAGCCAGACGAGATGGCGGGCAAACGCCATATGGTTGAGGATCAGACGGCCGGGGGTGTGGGGCACGACCTCGCGCCAGTTTTCCCGCTCCGGCCGGTCGAACGGCGTTTCCATGATCTTGAAATCCTTGGCGCCATCGGCATTCGTCAGGATGTAGAAGACGTCGCCGCCCTCCGTCAGGGAATATTCGAGACCGGTTTCGCGCGCGGCCACCAGCTTGGGGGTCGCGTGCAGGTCGGTGGTCGGGATCAGCAGATATTCGCTGGTCTCGTGGTCGTGGATGTCGATGGTGATGACGTCGTCCAGCATGGAGGCCCCGACGCCCATGAAGAAGCCCGGATCCTCCTCCTCGTAGACCAGCCGGTCGTCCGCCTGCGGCGTGCCGATGACGTGGTGGAAGATTTTCGACGGGCGGTGGTTTTCATCCAGCACCGTATAGAAGAAGCTGCGGCCGTCGGGCGCCCAGGCGCCGCCGCCGCCGGTGTTCGCGATCACGTCCGCGAGGTCCTCGCCGGTCGACAGATCGCGGATGCGCAGCGTGTAATATTCCGAGCCCTTGTCGTCATAGCCCCAGATGCCGAGCGAGTGATCGGTGCAATGGTCGATGCCGGAGAGGCGGAAATAGTCCTTGCCCGCGGCCTCCTTGTCGCCGTCGAGCAGCACCACGCGCTCGCCGCCCGCGCGCGGCTCGCGGAAATAGCGCGGCTGCTCGCCGCCGGTGACGAAGGACGTGCCGTAGGCGAAGGGTCCGTCCTTCATCGGCACGGAGCTGTCGTCTTCCTTGATGCGGCCCTTCATCTCGGCAAAAAGCGTTTTCTGAAGCGCCTCGGTATCCGCCATCGCCGCCTTCATATAGGCGTTCTCGGCCTCCAGATGCGCCCGGATCTCGGGATCGAGGATCGAGGTGTCCTTGAACATCTGCTGCCAGTTGTCGGCCCGGAACCAGGCATAATCGTCGGTGCGCGTGATGCCGTGGCGGGTGTCGCTCACCGGCTTCTTGGGCGCGACGGGCGCCGGGGGCAGGCTGGAAAAGACGGGGGCATGGTCGGACAAGGCGATCTCCGGGGGTTTGCTGGAGCGTTTTCCGATGTCCCGGAAAGGCTCCATCTCTTCGTTGCAGCCGCAGGACAATGCGCTGGGATATCCAGCACATAGATGCCGCAGCCGGCGCATTCAAGCGGCAAAGCGCGTTCGCTCAGCGCGTGGAGAGCGCTGCGACCGCGTAATCGATGAAGGCGCGGATCTTCGGCGTGGCGCTGTGGCGGTCGAGCGTGCAGGCGTAGAAGGTGAAGGGCGTGTGCGCGGCAACCGTGTTGCTTCCGGCCGTGATGTCGCTGAACAGAGGCACGACCAGACCTTTGGCGATCAGCGCATCGGCGATGAACGCGCCGAGCCGGGCGATGCCGGCCCCGGCCAGGACCATGGAGGTCAGGGTGTCGATATCGTTGCTGATGATCTTCGGCTTGATGTCGGGCTCGTAGAGCGTGCCGTCCTTGAGAAACGTCCAGCGGAACAGGCGGCCATGCGTCGCCAGCCGGTAGAGCAGGCAATCGTGATGCACGAGATCCTCCGGCGTTCGCGGCGTGCCGCGGCGGGCGAGGTAATCGGGCGCGGCGCAGATCAGCATGGGCACGGTGACGAGGCGGCGGGCGATCAGCGAGGGCTCCAGCTGCTCGGCGAAGCGGACGCTGATGTCGATGCCCTCGGCGATATGATCGACCGCCCTGTCGGTGACGACGAGCTCGACGGAAAGCTGCGGGTAGAGGCTGGCGAAGCCCGGAATAAGCGGCGCGATGACATGACGGCCGAACGCGACCGAGGCGGAAATGGTCAGCCGGCCCCGCGGCGCATCGTTGAGCGCGGAAACGGCGGTGGCCGCCGCCTCCAGCGTGTGCACGACATCGCGGACGCGCTCGAAATAGACCTGCCCGCTATCCGTCAGCCCCAGCCGGCGCGTCGTGCGCTGCAGCAGGCGCACGCCGAGATCGCGCTCCAGCCGGGCGATGTTCTGGCTGGCGGCGGCAGGGCTGATGCCGAGGTGGCGCGCCGCCGCCGCGATGCTGCCCATCTCGACGCTGCGCACGAAACTCTCGATCCCGCGAAGGCTGTCCATAGCTGCGCGCACTCCCGATGGCGATCATTCGAAAGTTTTGCTTCAGATTGAGGGAGCCTGCAAGCCTCTAATCACGCGCCGCATTTGCCGTTAGGACAGGGACATCGAGATCAAACATCCGGAGAGACCATGCCCACCAACGCAACCCCCGCATCACCCGCCGCCCGCTCGGCAAGGACGGGCCTTCCCCCGGCGATGACCCCTTATGTCTTCGCCTTCTTCATGGCCGGCATCATGGCCTTCGTCATGTGCTGGATCATCGTTTCGGTGAACAGCGGCATCGACAGCGGCCTGCCCATGCGCGTGGCCGGCGCCTACCTCGTCGCCATGCCCGCCGCCTTCGTCAGCGTGCTCATCGTCCGCCCGATCGCGCTGAAGCTCACCGCCCTCGTCGTGCGCCGCCCGGGCTGAGGGTTCTCGGCCCTCTCACGCCGACAGCGTCAGCCCGATGCCGAACGGGTCGGTAAGGGAGACGGTGTCGCCGGTGCGGGTCGTGGGGATTTCCAGCCGATCCAGCGCGGCCAGCGCCGTCTGAAGCGCGGCCGTATCGTTGAACCGCAGGGCGTAGGTGCCGAGCCCGGTCATGTCGGCCACGCGCCGCGGCGCGTTGCGCGCATTCCAGATATTGGCGGCGAGATGGTGGTGGTAGCGGCCGCTCGAGAAGAAGCTGGCGCCGGGATAGGTGGAGATCAGATCGAGACCGAGCACGTCGCGGAAGAAGCCGTTGGCCTGCGGCAGGTCCGATACCTGCAGATGCAGATGGCCGAGCGCCGTGCCCGCCGTCATGCCGCCCCATGTGGTTTCCGCACGCGCGAGCGCCACGCCCTCGTCGTAGAGCGCCTGCAGATCGAGCGGCAGGGTCGCCATCTTCACCGTGCCGTCGGGCAGGGTGGTCCAGGTGGCGCGCGGCCGGTCGCGATAGACCTCGATGCCGTTGCCCTCCGGATCGGCGAGATAGATCGCCTCGCTGACCAGATGGTCGGAAGCGCCCTGCAGCGGCACCTGCAGGCCCGCGGCATGGGCCAGCCACCGGGCAAGCGCCGGCCGGTCCGGCACGAGGAACGCCGTGTGGAAAAGGCCCGGTGCGTTGCGCGGCGCCGTGGTTGCCGTGCCGGAGGTCGTGAGCGTCAGCAGCGGCCGCCCGCCGACGCCGAGCGTCTCGCCGCTTGGCAACCGCGCCATCGGGCTCAGCCCCATCACCGACTGGTACCATGACGAGACGAGCGGCAGGTCGCGCACCACCAGCCGGGCGTGATCGACAAAGGCCGGCATGGCCAGCGGATGCTCGGGTGCGAGCGGACGCTCCGTCGAAGGGGTGCTGTAGGTCATGGGAAGGCTCATTTCGGTCGCTCCTGCTCGGGTGTTCGGGATGACGCCGAACGGCGCGCGCGCCATCTCGCCCTGTACGACAGGCAGCGGCGCGGATCGTCCGTGGCGAGAGTCCCGAAAGTGATGCCGACTATGCACCGCCGGCGCCCGGCGCGAAATCCCCGGGATCGGCGATGCAGCGTCTCGGAGGCGTTGACAATCCCTGCGCGAACCCTTCGCGCCGGCTTGAAACTTTTTTCGCATCCGCAGCATTTTTCCGCCCTTTGCGGCACAGTCTGTCATTCTCCCGCCAGCATCCGCGCCGATGATCGATTCGTCACCGAAAGTGACCGGCGCATGTCCCCCGGGGCTCGCCAAACGGGCGGCGGGTGCGTAGCCTGACCTCGAAACGGATCTGGAGACAAAGCGCGCGTGGAGATCAAGGGCATCAAGTGGAACTACGACCGGACCGAAATGATCGCGGACGGCATCGTCCATGGCATCGGTCTCGCCTGCGCGCTCGTCGGCGTCACGATCCTGCTGGTGCATGCAAGTGCGGCCAGCACCGCGGGGCAGATCGCGGCCGCCGCGATCTACGGCGCCGGCCTCGTCGCCACGCTGTCGATCTCCTTCGTCTACAATATGTGGCCGGTCTCGCGCACCAAATGGCTGCTGCGCCGGTTCGATCACTCCTCGATCTTCATCCTGATCGCGGCGACCTATACGCCCTTCCTGCAGAGCGGCTGGGACGATCCGTTCCTCGCCGTCATGCTCGTCGGCATCTGGCTGATCGCAGCACTCGGCATCGCGCTGAAATGCGTTTTTCCCGGGCGCTACGACAAGCTGGCCATCGTGCTCTATCTCGCCATGGGCTGGAGCGGCGTGCTGGCCGTCGGGCCGCTGCTGACGACGCTGAACGGCGCCACCATGCTGCTCATTCTCGCCGGCGGCATCATCTACTCCGCCGGCGTCATATTTCACGTGTGGGAGCGGCTGCGCTTCCAGAACGCCATCTGGCACGGCTTCGTGGTCACCGCCGCCGCCGTTCACTTCTCGGCCGTCTTTTCGGTCATCGGCAACACGACCGCTTGAGGCCTACGCCCGAGGCCCCGCGTCTGGCGCGAGGCCTCAGGCGGGCTCGCCGGATGGCTTAAGCCGGGTCGAAGCTCAGCGCCACGCCGTTCATGCAGTAGCGAAGCCCGGTCTGGGCCGGTCCGTCCGGGAAGACATGGCCGAGATGCGCATCGCAATCGGCGCACTTCACTTCCGTCCGCGTCATGCCGTAGGAGCGGTCGGTGACCTCCGTCACCGCTTCGGGCGCGAGCGGCTGGAAGAAGCTCGGCCAGCCCGTTCCCGAATCGAACTTCGTCCGCGCGTCGTAAAGCGCATTGCCGCAGCAGATGCAGCGATAGGTGCCGGCCTTGCCGAGCGCGAAATCCGGGCTCGAAAACGCCCGTTCGGTGCCGTGCTGGCGGGTCACGCGATACTGGTCCGGCGTCAGCTGCTCGCGCCATTCGGAATCGCTCTTCACGACCTTGAAAGCGGGGTTTGCGCCGTCTTCGGCGGCCTGTATGCGATGTTCGCTCATGTCCGTCTCCTCATCTTGAGATGACCTTTCATATAGGAAGGCGCAGCGCGCAAACAAAGCATCCCACTTGGTATCAGGCACGGCCTTCGTGCCCCGCCGCTTTATAGTAACGTCTACTCATGGAAACATATCCGGCGAAGCGGGAATCAGAGGTTGCAGAGAATCGCCTGCCCCGCCATCGGTGCGCGGAGGGATGTTGCCCCGAACCGCGTTTCTCGATAGATCAACGCGCCCCATTACACCGGGATTGCTTGTGACAACTGTGATGAAGCGCATGAATTTCGTCGCCAAGTCTTGCGTCTATTGAAAAACGGGTTTGACATTTTTGGGGCGAATGTTATTCGAGTAAAGGCAAAGTGTCTGAGACTGAAATTACTGCAGGTTGTCGTCGCCGAAATATCTCTACAGAATTCGGTTGTCTTTTCGGGGTAGGGGAAAGATATCCGGCGGTCCATGCAGGTGCATTTATCAAGTAACTCGGTCGTCCCATTCTGATGCAATCGTGCCGGTTTTACCGGAATCGATCGCATTTCCATGGGACAAATAGCGCTTTCAGAAAAAAGCCCGCGCATTCGCGGGCAATAACGAGACAACCGCCCGAAAGGAGAACAAAATGAGTGAACAGATGGCAGGACATGGTAGCATGCCCGGACATGGCAACGAGTTGCTGGTGGAACTGACCGCAGAGATTGTCGCAGCCTATGTCAGCAATCATGTCGTGCCCGTCTCGGAGCTGTCGACCCTCATCGGCGATGTGCACACCGCGCTGAACAACACGGGTGCACCGGCTCCCGTCGTCGCCGCCGTGGAAAAGCCGAAGCCCGCCGTATCGGTGCGCAAGTCGGTTCAGGACGGGCAGATCACCTGCCTGGAATGCGGCGGAAACTTCAAGTCGCTGAAGCGCCACCTGATGACGCACCACGCTCTGTCGCCGGAAGACTACCGCGAGAAGTGGGAACTGCCGGCAGACTACCCGATGGTCGCCCCGGCCTATGCCGAAGCGCGCTCGCGCCTGGCCCGCGAAATGGGCCTCGGCCAGCGCCGCAAGCGCGCGGCCAAGTAAGCACGCCGGCAAGGACGCACGTCGACCCGTCAGCACGCCGCCAAGTCAGCGGACTGGCACGTCATCGAACCGGCGAAGGACATCGCGCCAGCGCGAGACCTCTTTTGCCAACGCCTCCCAAGCGAAACGTTACCATGGCGCCGGACCGGATCCTGATCCGGTCCGGCTTTTTCATGCCCGCAAAAAGGGCCGCGCATAGGCGTGAGCAAGATAAGGAAAAAATACCTATATGATTCAGGGGTCTATGTGAAACATCAAGGAATTCAACAGAAAGTTGCAGCCGGGTTGTAGCGCTCGTTTCACCTTCGGCGTAGGATATGTGAAACTATTCCTATAACGGAGATCTGCGATGACCATGCCCTCTGCACCTGCCAGCGCTCTGACGACAATGGGCCCCCTGGGCCTTCTCGGCCGTTTTCCCGACGATCGCGGTCCCGCAGCCGCTCTTTCCGTCATCGCGTTACCGCCGCTTTCGGCCCGGGCGGTGGCGTCTCCGGCAGCGGCGCCCATCCGTGCGTCCGCCCATGAACCCACCCGTGCGCCCGAGTGCAAATCCGCATGGCCGCCCGCCGCGGCAGGGCTTCCCGCACCGGACGGACAGGCGGCCCGCACGCCCGCGCCGTCCCGGCTTCGCGAGCAGCCGGAGACGGCAGCGCCCGATCCGCTGGCGCAGGCCCGCTGCCGCATGGTGGCCGATGTGGTGGAGGAACTCACCCTGATGGTCGGCGATCGCCAGCAGCTGCGGCGCGATCGCCGGCGGATGATGACGCATGTCCGCCAGATCGCCATGTATGTCAGCCATGTCGTGCTGCAGGTCTCGCTGACCGATATCGGCGTCGCCTTCGGGCGGGATCGCTCCACGGTCAGCTATTCCTGCCATGTGGTGGAGGATCGTCGCGACGATGCCGATTTCGATGCCTTCGTCACCGCCATCGAGCGCGTGATCACGGCCGCCTTCCTGCCGGCCGGAGATGCCACCCATGCGTGACGCGAGGTCTGCGGACGCCGCCGCCCGCGCCGATCTCGTCCGGCTGGTCCGCCACCTCGTCGGCGGCCGGCGGGCGCGGCCCGGCGAAGCTTCCGATCGCGCGGATGCCGCCGTCGTGGACACCTTCACGGTGACAGAGGCGGGCGCCGGCCTGATCGTCACGCGCCCGGACGGCGTGCAGCGCACGCTGCCGCCGGCGGCGCTGCGCGACGCGGTCTCCCTCGGGCTTGCCGCCAGGATTGACGCCGCCAAGCCCCATGCCGCCGGGCCCCATACCGCCGGACCGCATGCCGCCGGGCCGGATGCCACCGGGCCGGAAGCCACCGGGCGCTGGCGTCTTCTGCCGCCGGCCGTGCCCTTTCTCAAGCGCGCCTTGTCCGCCCCGGAGGCGGCCTTTGCCGGCCAGCATCGGCACATCGCCTCCGGCACGGTGGAAACGGCGGCCGGGCGGCAGACGGTACAGGTCAATCTCGCGGAATCGCCGCTCGCGCACATCGCCCGGCTGAAGGAGAAATCCGGCAAGCCGTTTCTGCCGGCCGAAGCGCTGGAGGCCGGGCAGCGGCTGCACCGCGATTTCACCCGCGCGCAGCTGCAGCCGCGCATGACCATGTCCTACGCGCCGCAGCTGTCGACGCGCACCCGGGGCGGCGGTGGCGGCAACGAGATCGCCGACAGCGCCATGACGGCGCGCAGCCGCGTGGCGCGCGCCATGGAGGCGATCGGCCCGGAACTCTGCGGCGTCGCCATCGACGTCTGCGGTTTCGAAAAGGGGCTGGAAACGGTGGAGCGCGAACGCCAATGGCCGGCCCGCTCGGCAAAACTCCTGCTGCGCGCCGCCCTCATGGCGCTCGCCCGCCACTACGCCCCACCCCCACCGGCATCGCCGCCACGCCGCACCCATGCCTGGGGTGCGGAGGGCTATCGCCCCGACCTGGATGGCGGCCGCGGCCGCGGCGGTTGATGGTCCGGCATCGCGGGGCGCGCATCTCCGGCGGGCGCGTCGACACGGAGCGGAACACAGCTGGCACATTCCGTCAGGATCTTCGCTGCGGCAAGTCTCGCGGCGCCAACCACACGCCGTCGGCCCTGAGCCGCAATCCAGCGACCTGACGTCCGTCGGGTCAAATGAGTCTTCTCGTCTCACGGACGTGAAATGGCTGGATTCCGGCCCAAGGCCGGAATGACGGGGAGGAGGATGGCTCGCCCTTCAAAATCGCACCGTTGCAAAAAGGGACGTCTGCGATTTTCGCGCCTGTTCGCCCCCGAAGCCCGAACCCATCAACCTTGAACCGCATCATACGGCTTCCGGCTTCCGGATGCCTGATGGCCTGGTTCCGGTGTCGAGCGACGCCGCCCCCTGCCGTCATGCTCGGCTTCGTGCGGAACATCTGCTGCACTGGCCGCGATCTGGAGGACCATGGTGTTTGCGGGGACGACGGCAGATGCTTGGGACAAGGCCGAGCATGACGGTGTAGAGGGCGAACGGTTGCTGGACGCCGGAACCTGACATCGATCGACCGTCTTCCGCCTCAGCCCTTCAGCCGCAGCGCCGCCTGGTCCTGGATGCGCTTGACCATGGAACGCAGGCCGTTGGCGCGCTGGGCGGTGAGGAACTCGATGAGGCCCATCTTCCCGAAGAGGTCCAGCGCATCCGTCGCCGCGATCTCCGAGGCCGTCTTCCCGGAAAAGATCGAGAGCACGATGGCGACGAGCCCGCGCACGATATGGGCGTCGGATTCGCCCTCGAAGGTCAGGACGGGATCGGCACCCTCGCCGGCATGGGTTACCAGCCAGACCTGGCTGGCGCAGCCCTGCACCTTGTTCTCGGCCGTGCGCTTCTCCTCCGGCAGGTCCGGCAGCGTCCGCCCAAGCTCGATGACATAGCTCATCCTGTCCTGCCAGTCGTCGAGATAGGCGCAATTCTCGAGGATTTCGGAAAGGGGCGTCGGTGTGAAGGTGGCGGCATCGGTCATGCCGTCTCTATAAGGGATCGGGGAAGCGTTGAGAAGGCGGATCGGCTTGCCGCGCGCGGCTTTCGCAGGGGGTGCGGTGGCGGATGCCGGGCCGGTCAGGAGGCGCGGTGCGGTTTCGGCGGGATGCGCTTTTCCGGCACCGGGATCCGCGTGACACCCAGATCCTCATGGCTCTCAGGCTCAGACAGCGCCGGTTCTGCGACCGCCGCGACCGGAGGGGCGACCGGGGGCAGGGCCTGCTCCGGCACGGTACCCGTGGTCACGGCATCACCCGGTGTTACGGCGTCGCCTGCCGAGGCAGTCTTCTCGTCGCCGAACTGGGTTTCGAGCAGCTGGTAGGCGATGCGGGCGCCGTCCTTGGCGCGGTGGCCGAGCGCGTTGAAGGTCTCGGCACCCTTGGTGCAGACGTCGGGCTTCTCCAGGCAGATGGCGCCGATATAGCCGATCGCCTCGCTGGCGGCCGACACCGTCTGGCCGATATCCATCCGGGCACCGGCTGCGGCCTGCGGCTGCGCGGCCTCCTCCGTGCCGAAAATCGGCAGGAGAACGAGCACCAGCGAAAACCAGAATGCTGCCTTGATCAGAAACCACATGGTCGACCCCGTTCTTGACGTTCACGCAACTGTCCAGCACCTCTGCTCCATGTCCCCCGCCGGTGTCCGGTCTCTGCCGGTGACCGATGACGGAAGCAGGTCGGCTGACGGTCACACTAGGGCACCTCTTCCAACACGGCCTTGAAAACGAGACCTGTATTTGAGGCGTCTTTTCGTAAAATGCGATCGATCTGCCTTTGATCCGCATTTGAAGGGCATTTGAGGCAGTCGCGTTAAGGGTCAAGGCGGCCACCGCGCGTCCGCCCCCTGCAAATGCGGCTTCCGGCAGTGGACGCGCCTGCCACAGTGGTTAAATTAACCCGAAAAACACCATTATTTCAACAGTTACACCACGTTAACCACAACAAACGAAGGGGGTCCGAATCTGGCTCGGGAAGGCCGGTGACGCCGTTTTGCAACACTTCGGGTGTCGTCACTTAGAGTTTCATTAAGCCGCCGGTGAGACATTCGCCCTCAGTCCGATGACGATCGTCCCGCCCTTTGTGATGGCCGGAAACGAGCGGCACGGACCGTCATAAACAACCGGGGCAGGACGTTCCGGGCAACGAAAAATGCAGGGTCGGGCGTGACAATTGTGCGGAACATCGCTGGAAGGTTTGCGTCCCGCGTGGACGATGCCGCCAGGCTCTGGTTGCCCCGCCCGGCACCGACGGAGCGCGAGCTCTCCGCCATCCGAACCGTTGCCGCCTGCGCCCTCATCGCCTTCCCCGTCGCTCCGCTGGCGCTCGCCGCCGTGTTGCCGCTGTCGCTGGCCCTGCCGGTCGGTGCGGGCCTCGTCGGCGCGCTGACGCTGGTCGGCGGTCTCGCCGCCGTCGGCCTCGCCGGCCGCGAGGCGCCGCCGCTGCCGTCCGCCGAGACGCCCGTCGCCCCTGCAGCACACGCCTATGATCTCTTTTCCGGCCTCGTGACGCTGCACGACCTGCGCGGCTCGGTGACATCCGTGCACGGGCGCGACGCGGCCGGCTTCCTCGCCTGGATGCGCGACCCGACCGGCCGCGGCTTCATCGAGCAGATCCACGTCTCCGACCGCATCGCCTTCCTGCGCGCCATCGACGCCATCCGGCTCGGGGCCGACGCCGAGACCGTCGAGCTTCGGCTGGAGCGCGGCTCCATGACGGAAGGCGGCGCGCAGCTTCTGCATATGCGGTGCGAACTCGCCGCCATCGTCGAGGGCGGCGCGCTGTCGGCCATCCTCGTCCAGTCGCGCGACATCTCCGCCGAGGTGGCCCTGAAGGCCGATGCCGCCTCGAAGGCCGAGGCTGCGGAAAGCGCGAACGAGGCGAAGACGCGGTTCCTCGCCGCCGTCAGCCACGAGCTGCGCACGCCGCTCAACGCCATTCTCGGTTTCTCCGACATTCTCTCCGGCGAATATTTCGGCCGGCTGGAAAACGATCGCCAGCGCGAATACGTCGCCTTGATCAACCAGTCCGGCGCCCATCTCCTCTCCGTCGTCAACACGATGCTGGACATGAGCAAGATCGAGGCGGGGCGCTACGAGCTGATCGCCGAACCCTTCGTCGTCGCCGATGCCGTCTCCGCCTGCGAGGCGATGCTGGGCCTGCAGGCCGAGGCCAAGGGTGTGAAGCTCGCGAGCCGCGTCATGCGCGGCGTCGGCGAGGTCCATGCCGACCGCCGCGCCGTGCAGCAGATCCTCATCAACCTCGTCGGCAACGCCATCAAGTTCACCGACGCCGGCGGCATCGTCACCGTCGATGCGGAAATCGTCGGCGCCGACCTGCGCCTGACGGTCAGCGACACCGGCATCGGCATCCCTGCGGAAAAGCTCGCCTCTCTCGGCCAGGCCTTCATGCAGGTCGAGAACGAATATACCCGCAAATACGAAGGCACCGGCCTCGGCCTCGCGCTCGTCAAGGGGCTGGTGGCGCTGCATGGCGGCCGTTTCGAGATCTCCAGCCGCCCGCGCGAAGGCACGGCGATCCGGATCAGCCTGCCGCTCGACGGCTCCGGCATCCGCGATGCCGATCACCTTGCCGACGCCGACAGCGTCGCAGATTTTCCGCCGCGCCTGAAAAGCCAGGCCGGCTCCACGTCCCTGAACCCCGCGACCGACACGTCCGGGGTTGAGAAAGGAGGTGCGGCAGATGGCGAAGCCTACGCGAAAACAGCCTGACCGACGCAAAGCACCCGCCACTACAGTCAAAGGCAAGACGGGCACCGCCAAGGGCGCGACCGCGCTGAAGCGCAAGGGAACGTCGCGACCGAACATCGTGCTGCGGGCCGCCTCCGGCATGCTGCGTCTGGCGCTGCGCAATCCCGCCATCTTCGGCGGGACCGCGGCGTTTGCCGTCGTGTTCGGCTTCGTCGCGGCCAATGCGCTCTGGTATCAGCCCGGCCACCACCCGTCGCCGCTGATGCGCACCCGTCTGCCCTTCACCCATCCCGACCCGGCGCGGGTGTCGCTGAGCGAACCGCAGGACGTGCCGGATCCGAGCAAGGTCACCACCTTCGTCATCCGCCGCGAGGACGAGGTGGGCGAGGCCGAGCCGGGGCAGGTGCCAGCGGAGGCGCTGCCGACCGGCGAGCGCACCGCCAGCGTTCCCGCAGCCGACACGCTGGCGACGCTGCCGGGCGAGCCGGAACCCCGGCCGGATGCGACGCCCGACCTCGACCCGGCGCGCCTCGTGCGCGCGGTTCAGGCCGAGCTCGCGCGGCACGGCTTCTACGACGGTGAGGCCGACGGCCGCCTCGGACCGAAGACCACGGCGGCCATCCGCCGGTTCGAGCAGGCGAACGGCCTGCCGCAGACGGGCATCGTCAGCCAGAGCCTGCTCACGGCCCTGCAAGGCGGGGCGTCCGCATCGTCCGGCATCGCCACGATCATGCCGGCCCCGCGCCCGACGGACATCCCGCCGGCGCACAGGCCGGCCGCAAGGACGACAACCGAGATCGACCCGATTGCCGCTGCGATCCGTGCCGCCGAGGGCGGCGCCGAGGCAAAGCCGAAGCCCGCCCCCGCCAAGGCCGCCGAAACGGCATCCGCCGACACGGGCCCTTCCGCCGCGAGCGGCCCCGGCCTCGTCATGTCCATCCAGCGGGGCTTGTCGAACCTTGCCTATACCGACGTGTCGATCGACGGCGTGGCGGGCGACCAGACCCGCATGGCCATCCGCCATTTCGAAAAGCACTACCGCCTGCCGGAAACCGGCGAGCCGAGCGCGGCCGTGCTGAAGAAGATGAAGGAAATCGGCGCGATCTGAGGTGGTGGCGTCCGTCTGATGTCTCCTGATTAGCATCGTTCCGGTGTCGAGCGACGCCACCCCCTGCCGTCATGCTCGGCCTCGTGCGGACCATCTGCTGCACGGCCCGCGATCGGGTGAATCAAGGTGTTTGCGGGGACGACAGCAGATGCTCGGGACAAGCCCGAGCATGACGGAGGAGAGGGTGGAAAACGCAACCGCTCCAGGGGATTCCGCGTATTTTCGGAATCAAACTGCCAAGGCCTTCGTCTCCCGCTCGAAGGGACCGGCCCTAAATGCCTGCGCCGGCAGCGATAGACGCCGCTCTTTGCCCGCGCTATGCAGGGCCATGCGCCTGCGTTCCGACATCTTCGTTTCCGCCATCACCCGGCGCGTCTTTTCGCGCGGCGACTATGCGGCTGTGCTGCGCAAGGGGGCCGATGCGGCGGGGGCCATCTTCATCCGCCAGCGGACGCGGGACGGGCAGGAAACGCTGTTCGGGCCGGCACCGCAGAGCCTGGTGACGGCCGAGGAAGAGGGCGGGCGGCTGTTCGAGTGCCGCCTGTCGTCCTCCGATCCCGGGGCCGACGCGGACGCCATCGACGCGGCGCTCGCCCGCGAGATCCGGTTCGATCCGGATTGCTGGGTCGTCGAGCTGGAAACGCAGGACGTTTCCGATCTCTTCGAAACCATCACGCCGGACGGCTGACACCCGGTATGAGACTGGTCACCGTGCGCCGCGCGTCAGGTTGCGGCGGTAGAAGGTGGAGGCGACCTGCTGCGTCTGGTTGGCAGGGGCGGGGTAGGCGGCCGGCTGGCGCGGGTCTTCCGCGCGCTCGGGGCCGAGCATCGGCGCATGGCGTTGAGTCCCATTACGGCGCGCATCGTCTGCGGCAATCCAGCCTTCCACGCGGGTCTTCGCATCGACCGGGTCGATGCCGTCGAGCAGCGCATCGCAGCGCGTTGCCGCACCGCTTCGTTCGCCGAGATAGGGATAGAGCGTGGTGAGCATGCGCACCATGTCCGCGCGCGGGGTGCCGAGCGCCGACAGGGTGACGGCCAGCTGCCAGCCGGAAACGTCGAGGACGAGGCGTTCCCCGAAGACGGCCGAGCAGTCGAGCGCATGCGACAGGGTCGCGGCGAACAGATTGACCTCGCCCGAGCGGGAGAAGCGCACGAGCAGCGCTTCATGCGTGGCGTCGAGCGCCACCAGCGGGCGGCGGGGTGGGGCCGCAGGTGCCGCCAGCGGCTGGCCGGCGGTGCGGGCAAGCGCCTTCAGCTCCGCGCGCAGCCGCTCCTCGCGCTCCAGCGAGGCGCCCGCCGTGGTCGCGGCGGTCGCGGGCTTGGCAGGCTCCGGCACGGAGGCCGCCGGGCGGGGCGTGCTGTCGCGCCGCTCGACAAGGGCATCGACCACCCGGACGCTCAGGTTTTCGCGACGGGCGATGGCATTGGCGTGGGAGGGGCTCTGGTTGCGGATGATGTCGAGGAGGACGCGCTCCTCGATCGACACGGCGCGGGTGAGGAACAGGGCGGCGATGGCGATGGGGGCGCTGCCGATCTGGAGCGCGACGGACGGGGGCACATGGGGGCTTCTGGCAAGGGCCGCCGCCGCCTGCCGGCGCGCCTCGTCGCTGGAGGCCGCAAACAGCGGCTCGAACAGCTCGCAGAACTGTTTGAGATCGGAGGATCGCGGCTGGCGAAGCCCTTCGAAACTCGACACGGTTGCCATCAGCACCGCGTCTTTCACGCGGCCGTTCTGCGGTCTTTCCAAATCACGAAACCGGTTCGCCACACGTCCACCTCATACGCAAAACACCGACGCATCCCTCGGCAAGGCACCCCTTGCCCACGTTCAGGGCGCAGGCCTCGTGCCACCGTTTTCCGCTCACACGTCTCCTGAACGTCGCCGCGCAAGGCCTTGACGTGTCTGGAATCCGCGATGCAGGTGTCCCGGCGATGGCAACGAGCGCGCCATGAGACGGAGATTATGCCGACGTGGTTAACATCGGCTTAAGGGCGTGCAGCGATGGGGCAGGCGATGACGGGATGCGGGCGAGGCCCCGCAAGGCGGGGTTGCACGCTGGGGGGCTTGGTGGGTCTCGCCGCAGAGGAATGGTTTCCGATCGATCGATGCCAGGTTCGAGTGTCGAGCGAGGCACCCTCCTGTCGTCATGCTCGGCCTTGCGCCGAGCATCAGCTGCACGGCCTGAGATCTCGAGGACCATGGTGTTTGCGGGGGACGACAGCAGATCCCCGGCACAAGGCCTGGGATGACGGAGGAGAGGGCGGTGCTCACTTTGAACGCAACAGGCGGCGCCGTGGTCGGCGCCGCCTGTTGTCTCACGGTGTGACGACGTGCTGCTTAGAGCGTGCAGCCCGGTTCGCCGATCTCGCAGGCGCGGCGGCGGTCGCGGTCGCGATTCCCGCGGTTGTCGTTGGTGCCGTCCAGATCGGGGCGTTCCAGGGTCGGCCGATCGGGGTTGCGACGGTCGTTGTCACGACGGTCGCCATTGTCGCGACGGTCGCCGTTGGGACGGTCATTGTCCCGCCGATCATTGTCCCGACGATCCCGGTCGAATTGCGGGCGATCGCGGTTGCCGTCATTGTCGCGGTCGAAGCGGGGACGGTCACGATTGCCATCGCGATCCCGATCCCGGTCCCGGTTGCGATCCCGTTCGAAGTCTGGGCGGTCGCGGTCCGGGCGGTCGCGGTCGAAACGCGGGCCATCATTGTCGAAGCGATCCCGGTCCCGGTCCCGCTCGAAGCGTTCGCGATCCCGGTCGCGCTCGAAACGCGCGCGATCCCGATCCCGGTCGCGGTCGCGATCGAAACGGGGACGATCGCGGTCCCGCTCGAAACGGTCCGGGCCGCCGCGCCAGTATTCGCGGTCGCGGTAGAAGTCGCGGTTCCGGTAGTTGCGATCCCAGTAATTGCCGAGTTCGAAGGTGACGGTGGGGATGCCGAGCGGGCGGTAATAGCGCGGCGCGACATAAACGCGGCTGCGCTGGTACTCCGCCTGCACGTAGGAGCCGGAGACCCAGCCGCGACCGCGCGAGAAGGACACGTCGCACCAGTTGGCATCCGCAAGGCAGCCATGAATTTCGACGGGCGCGCCGACGGGAATGACGACGACGGCCGGGTAGCGCGTGCTGGGGCCGGAGCGCATGTTGACATTGGCGGTGGCGAAGCCCTCCGCAGCGCTGGCCACGGCCGGCGCCAGCAGCGTGGCAGCCAGCGCGATGCCGGACAGGATGGATTTGACGGAATACACTCTAGGGTCCTCCAGTAGCTTTCCGGCTTCGGGCCTGCGGGCGGGTGGCTGGCAGACCGTGCCGATTGGTCGTGAGCACGGTAAAACACGCCCATATGATGGCATCGTCCGCCTGTCCCGCCGCTCCGTCCGCTCTCCGACACGGGCGGAGCCGTGTCGATCGACCATGCCGGGAAGGTCCTTTCCCAAGGTAGGTCGTCATGCGGACAGGATCGGGCAGGCACGGAAAAACGCCCTCACACGAGATGTGGCGAAGCAGAAAACAGCGTCTGCCTGTTTTTGTTCCTAGGCCGCCCGGCCTGAACGGATCCTGAACGAGGGAAACGGGCATATCCGGCATCCGAAGCCCGCGCGAGGGTGTCCCGAAACGGGGTGTGTTTCGGCAAGGCGGGGAACAAAATCGATCATCAGCCGTTACAGCGGCAGTTCGAACAGGAGCCCCGGACAATGATCGATAAGAAATTCGCCACCGTTTCCAGCACAGAAGCCGAAGTCGAAGCCAGCGTTGCCAAGAGCGACCTCGACAGCCAGATCTCCGATCTGCGTGCCGAAATCGCCCGCCTGACCGACTCGGTCTCGGCCATCGGCAGCGGCGCGAAGGCCGTCGTCCAGTCCGAAGCCGAAGTGCTGACGGAGCGCCTGCGCGACCGCGTTCGCGAAGAACCGGTCACCACGCTGCTGACGATCGCCGGCGTCTCCTTCGTGCTGGGTCTTCTCGCCCGCCGCTAAGACCGGACGCGCGTCGTCAGGACGCACTGCCATTCAGCCGCAATGTCCTTGAGGGAGATTGCGGCTGTCGGCGACTGGAGTGCAGGGCGCTCCGGGAGATGCCGAGCGTTTTCATGCGAATCACGGGTTTCAACGGGCGGACGGCAGGTTTTCGGGATGTTTTCCATCGCTAGGTTTGGGGTATCCAAAGTTAAGACCTTGTTTACTAAGCTGTGGCCCAATCATCTTGCGGGCAAGCACGCTTCGAACGAACCGCATGCCTCGCAGTATGAACCGAAATACATCCGGAATCATCCGGAAGAAGGAGCAACGAGAACGGCGCTCATGGCTGACCCCGACGGGTCGGTGAAGCGTCAGCCCGACGAGGGCAGGATGAAATCTGTTTCAAGTTCATCCGTCTCATCCCGTTCATTGGAGACGAGAATGGCAGATGTAATCAGACTTCAGGACCGCCAGCACCGCGGCGGTCGCAAGATGAACGCTGGCGCAACACGCCAGGACGCGACGATCCTGCTCTTTACCGGCATTCGCTACGAGCGCATGGACGGCGTGACCCTTCCCAAGGTTCCCACCGGGGTTTCCGCGATCAAGCCGCTGAACGGCTCGACCCAGAAACACTGAAGCCCAAAAATTCTTTTTCCCCGCGCGATCCGGCGCTGCCATGGCGCGACGGTTTCACCCGGGACATGACGTCTATCGGGACATGGGCTCGCAACCCGCTTCACTGAGGAAGGTGCCGGCTGCCGCCTCGTAGCTGCCGAGCGGCGCGAGCGCGCGAAGGACGGCGTAGCCTTCGTCTTCCGGCATTTCGACCGTGATGGTCTGTCCGATGGTGTCCTCCGGCTGCTTGCGCAGCTCCACCAGCTGCAGCGGCGTCGCGGCCACCACATCCACCCGGTCGTTCACCGCCGTCGCATCGCTCATGCTGAAGATTTCGTTCGATCCGGAATCGTAGATGGCAAGCGACCAGAAGGGCACGTCGCCCGACGCCGTGAACCGGACCGGCCCGCCCAGCACCGAGAAACCGCAGACCGCGACCCGGAGATAGGGATCGTCGTTGGAAAGACCCGTCGGCCCCGGCGCCGAAGTCAGCGGGAAGAAGCTGTCCATCTCGTAGAGCCCGAGCACCCGGCTATAGGCATCCTCTGCCGTGAAGCGGGGCAGCGCGAGGATGATGACGATGTGCAGCAGCGCGGCACCGATCAGCCCGACGAGGACGGCATAGAGAAGGCTACGCATCGCCGCATCCCCGCGCGATGATCTTCGGCATGACCAGTTCGATCGCGCCGGAGGAATTGGCGGTCGGCGCGTCGAGGAGGGTGAGGACCAGGCGGAAACGGCCGGGCTCGGTGATCGCCAGCCAGTTGTCCGCCCGGGCATCCGGCGCCACGTGGATGACGAAGGACGTATCGGCCGCGCGCAGCACGCTCCAGGCGTTGAGCGCCACGGGCAGCGTTTCCGACGCCGTCAGCGGCCGGTCGGCCGTGTCGGTCGCAAACAGCGTCCAGAAGCGCGCCGGCGGCGTGTTGCCGACGATGTCGTAGCGGCAGGCGCCGGAAAGCGCCCGGCCGGCATCGTCCGTTTCCGCCGTAAACCGCATGCCCTCGGCCTTGCCGTAGAGCAGCCGCCCGGCCCGGGCCCGGTGGGCCTTGGCATAGGGGTCGGTATCGGCGGTCTGCGCATTGGGATAGGCGACCCACGGCCCGAGGCGGATGGAGCCGAAGCCGGTGGAGGCCTTGAGCGCGGACAGGCTCACGGCAATGCCGCCGCCGAAGGCGACGCACAAGGCGAGTGCGACGAGAAAGGGCACGCGAAACATCAGGGCTGGCCGCTTTCCGGCGAGGGGGATACGGGGTGGTGCGGGGAGGGTGGCGCCAAAAGGGAAGACCCTCTCTGGCCTGCCGGCCATCTCCCCCACAAGGGGGGAGAGGACTCGGAGCGGGCCGCTCGATCCTTCAAGAAACGTTCAAGAGAAAAGTGGTGTGCAGGCTCCAGGTCTTCTCCCCCCTTGTGGGGGAGATGCCCGGCAGGGCAGAGAGGGTTCTTTCTTCCCAACCCGCTGAAACGCGCGCGCGGAAGCTGCCCCTCATCTGCCTGCCGGCATCTTCTCCCCGTTCTGACGGGGAGAAGAGACGCGCGGCGCGGGTTTGCCGTGACCAAAGAGGTCGCGCGGGGCACGTTCCCTCTCCCCGCAGGCGGGGNNGGTTAGGGTGAGGGGCTGCCGTAGGTGGGACAGGGAGGCGAGGACGTGCATCATCGTCGCGTCAGTTGCTGGCGGCGTCGAGCGCCGGGTCGGGGGTGGCGCTGGCGACTTTGCCAGGGGTGCTTGCGAGCGGCGGGGTGGTTTCGAAGCGGGTGCCGAGAGACTTCAGGAGGCGGGTGACGTCGCCCGAGAGCATGCGGGGGCGCACGAGCGGGGGGAGGGCGTTCTCCTCGGCCTTGGCGACCGCGGCAGGGGGCTTTTCCTTCTTCGACGGGGCCACAGGCGGGGCG
>UBPA01000042.1 GCA_900467185.1 Hyphomicrobiales bacterium
TTGCTGGCGCTGGCCAGCGCGTCCGGCGTGACGAAGGCCGCGTAGCTCGGCAGGACCTGCGAGACCTTGCCCTGATCCTTGAGGAACTGGGCCGTATCCTTCAGGATCTTGGCAGCACCCGAGGCCTCGCCGCCGCCGAGCCAGGCGGCCGAGGCCTGCACGTCGGGGGTCAGGAGATTGAGGTTCTTGAGCGCTGCCGTATGCTGCTCCGCCGTGCCGCCGAGGATCTTCGCAAGCGCCTTGGCATTCTCGCTCTCGGGTCCCCAGGCGGCCTTGTCGGCGGCAAAGGAGGCGTAATATTTGTTGATCACGCCGGCATAGTCGCGCAGGAATTTCGGGTTCTCGCTGGCGAAAGCGGAGGCCGCGACCCAGGCGGAGAAGGTGGGCGCGCCACGCTCCGCCACATCCTTCGAGGTGATCAGCACCTTGCCGTTCTTCTTCAGCTCGGTCAGCGCCGGATCCCAGACGAAGCCGCCGTCGATATCGCCGCGCGTGAAGCTGGCGACGATTTCCGGCTGCGGGATGGCGAAGACCTGGACATCCTTTTCGGACAGGCCGAGCGACGCGATGAGCGCGAGCAGCTGGTAATGGTCGGTGGAGACGGGGGCTGCGGCCAGCTTCTTGCCCTTGAGGTCGTCGAGGCTTTCGATGCCCGCGCCGTTGCGCACGACGAGCGCCTCGTCGATGCCGGAGATGGAGGAGAGATAGAAGGCCTTCACGTCGAGGCCGCGCGACGTGGCCGCGGCAAACGGGCTGGAGCCGACATAGCCGACCTGCACATCGCCCGAGGCGATGGCCGCGAAGATCTCGGCGCCCGAATTGAACTTGCGGAAATCGATGTCGTAGCCGGTCGCCTTGGCGAAGTCGCCATTGGCGATGGCGACCGAGGACGGCAGCGCGTCCGTCTGGTAGCCGACGACGACCTTCTTGTCGGCTGCCGCCGCGAGGGACGCGAGCGAGAGACTGGCAAGACCGACCGCCGCGGCCGCGAGAAAGGATTTCAACGTCATATGTGCCCCCTTCGCGCGGAAGACCTGATCCGCGCCTGATGTTCGATGTCGTGAGGATGCGCGAGCGGGGCCGGTTGCGACAGCAATAATCTACCAATTTACTTGGGTAACGGGCAAGGACGTGCTCTGTTTGCGCAGACAAACGCAGCACGCGGACGGGACGGGCGATGTCGCCCCGCAAAGGGAGCATGTCGTTTCCTCGGGCGCGCAGGCGCCCGGCCCGTGATCTTCTGACGCTGTCCAATGGAGGTGCCGCGGAGGAGCGGCAGGGCATGAAGACGGCTTCATGCCGCCACCATGGAGGGCCAGCCTTGCGCGGATGCGGCCGACGGAGCGCTCGATCCCCGACGCGCGTCCGTCGCCGCAGGCTGTGGCACAACGGAGATGGAGGAGAAGGACATGAGCAAGAACAGAGGCGTGGTGTACCTGAAGCCGGGCAAGGTCGAGGTGCGCGATATCGACGATCCGAAGCTCGAGGCGCCGGATGGCCGTCGCATCGAGCATGGGGTGATCCTCAAGGTCATCTCCACCAATATCTGCGGCTCCGACCAGCACATGGTGCGTGGCCGCACCACCGCNNCTGCCGGGCCTCGTGCTCGGCCACGAGATCACCGGCGAGGTCATCGAGAAAGGTATCGACGTCGAGATGCTGGCGGTCGGCGACATCGTCTCGGTGCCCTTCAACGTCGCCTGCGGCCGCTGCCGCTGCTGCAAGAGCCAAGACACCGGCGTGTGCCTGACGGTCAACCCGTCGCGCGCCGGCGGCGCCTATGGCTATGTCGACATGGGCGGCTGGATCGGCGGGCAGGCGCGTTACGTCACCATTCCCTATGCCGACTTCAACCTGTTGAAATTCCCCGACCGCGACCGGGCCATGTCGAAGATCCGCGACCTCACCATGCTCTCCGACATTCTGCCGACGGGTTTTCACGGCGCGGTGAAGGCGGGCGTCGGCGTGGGATCCACCGTCTATGTCGCGGGCGCCGGCCCGGTGGGGCTTGCGGCCGCCGCCTCCGCCCGCATCCTGGGGGCGGCTGTCGTCATGATCGGCGATTTCAACAAGGAGCGCCTGGCGCACGCCGCAAAGGTCGGCTTCGAGCCCGTGGACCTCTTCAAAAGCGACCGGCTGGGCGATATGATCGCGCAGGTGATCGGCACAGACGAGGTGGACAGCGCCATCGACGCGGTCGGCTTCGAGGCGCGCGGCCATGCGGGCGGCGAACAGCCGGCGATCGTGCTCAACCAGATGATGGAGATCACCCGTGCTGCCGGATCGATCGGCATTCCCGGCCTCTACGTGACGGAAGACCCCGGCGCCGTGGACGATGCCGCCCGCCGCGGCAGCCTGTCGCTCCGCTTCGGCCTCGGCTGGGCCAAGGCCCAATCCTTCCACACCGGCCAGACGCCGGTGTTGAAATACAACCGTCAGCTCATGCAAGCCATCCTCCACGACCGCCTCCCCATCGCCGACATCGTGAACGCGAAGATCATTCCGCTCGATGATGCGGCTGAGGGGTATGAAAGCTTTGATCAAGGCGCGGCGACGAAGTATGTGTTGGACCCGCATGGCAGCCTAGGTGCTGGGGTTTGATCCGGGTTACATCCTAAGGGCTTAATCGGTTTGTCAGTTGTTGGTTCGCCCAATGCTGACGATGATGCCCTAAACGCAATACATGCTCCAGCGACTGCGATCTCTACTTGGTTGCGCAGACAGTTGGGGTCGAGTGTCGAGCCCTCGACTTCAATCGGCCAGGATGCTCTGCCACTCATCGCCTAGGGCTCATTTTTCCTTGGGCGATGGGGTCGGCGCAGTGAAGGGCCGGGCCACAGTTGCTACCTTATATTAGCACCAATTTGCTTCATAACGCTCGTGGTCGATTGCTGCCTACTGTGCTGTAGCAGGGCGAAGATGGTTCGGCCGCCGGGCTCTGGTTTGACTAGGTCCTGTTGACAAAGCGGATTCCCAAATCGTCGGAAGCATGATTCAAGACTGCTTTTTAGGAGGCAGTTTTGGCTCGCGGGGATCTGACGGATATGGAATGGCGGATCATTGAGGGGCGGTTGCCCACCGAACGCGGCAGGAAGTCTAGGCCCTCGCACGATAATCGACGATAGCTGAACGGCATGCTGCATGTTCTTCGGGTCGGACGCCCATGGCGCGACATGCATGACCGCTACGGAAAGTGGGATTCAGTCTACGTGCGTTTCCGCCGTTGGACCGAACAAGGAGTTTGGAACGCTCTGCTTGAAACGCTCGTTGAACTGGGACTAACGGATGACTGGCAACACATGATCGACAGCACCACGGTTCGCGGCCATTCTCAAGCTGCGGGCGCTAAAGGGGGACTTATCAGGAGGCTTTGGTGGATCACGCGGCGGCTTTACGACGAAAATCCACGCCCGAGCAGACGGTCAGAGACGCCCTCTTGGCTTCGTCCTGACGGGTGGCGACGCTTCAGACTAAAACGCCGTTCCGGACCTGCTGGCGATACCGGTCGGCAAGCCGAGGCTGTTCCTTGCCGACAAGGGCTACGACGGTGATTTCCAGCGCGATGAACTCCTGATCCACGGGATCAGGCCGGTCATTCCGCCGAAGGCCAACCGAAAGAACCACCCTGCCTGCGACTTCCGGGCATACTAGGATCGAAACCGCATCGAGCGGATGTTCAACCGCCTCAAACAGTTCCGTCGCGTTGCGACGCGATACGACAAGACCCGAAAATCCTTCTCAGCATTTCTCGCCCTGGCCGCCGCAAAGATATGGCTGCCATACTATGTCAACAGGATCTGGGGTCCGGACTCATTAGCTGAGGCATCCATATCCTCGTCGCTCCAAGCTTGAGGGGCGGCAAGGTAATTATCAGCACGCCGGTAGTGTAGCGTCGCGAAGCCGCGCATCTCCTTGAGACGATTGAAGAACCGTTCCACGAGATTGCGCTGAAGGTAGATCTAGCGGCTGAAGCTGAATGTCTGCTATCGATTTGCCTTTGCAGGGATATTCGCCAGCATTGGCGTTGCTTGGCAAAGTT
>UBPA01000046.1 GCA_900467185.1 Hyphomicrobiales bacterium
CGCAAAGTTAAAATGTCCTGTCGCCGCAAAGTTGGAATGTCACACTCCCCGGCACTGAAGGATTTCTGGGAGATTGCAGATGGGATTGATAGCGATGAGCGAGCGTGATCTGCAGCGGATCGAGGTTTTGTCGAAGGTGGTTGCCGGCCGGATGACGACGGTATCGGCAGCGCATGTCCTGGATCTGAGCGAGCGCCAGGTCCGCCGGTTGTTGGACCGGATGCGCACGGGCGGCGCAGCGTCGATCCGGCACAGGGCGATCGGCCGACCTTCCAACAATCGGATCGGCGACGGCATCAGGGACTATGCCGTGGCGCTGGTTCGAGAGCGTTATGCGGATTTCGGGCCGACGCTGGCGACCGAGAAGCTTGGCGAGCGCGATGGCGTGCATGTGTCGCGCGAGACGGTACGCCGCTGGATGGTGGATGCTGGCCTCTGGTCGTCGCGCACGCAGCGTCGGACATTTCATCAGCCACGGTTGCGGCGCGAGGCCTATGGTGAACTGGTGCAGATCGACGGCTCCGAGCACCGCTGGTTCGAGGATCGAGGCCCGCCGTGCTCGCTGCTGGTGTTCGTCGATGATGCGACCGGCAGGTTGATGCAGTTGCGTTTCGTGCGCTCGGAAAGTGCCTTCACCTATTTCGAGGCGGTGGAGCTGTATCTCAGGCGTCACGGTGCTCCGATTGCCTTTTATTCCGACAAGCACTCGGTGTTCCGGGTGGCGAGACAAGATGCCAGGGGTGGTCAGGGCATGACCCAGTTCGGCCGCGCGCTTTGCGAGTTAAACATCGAGATTCTTTGCGCAAATTCGAGCCAGGCAAAAGGCCGGGTCGAACGGATGAACCGGACCTTGCAGGACAGGTTGGTCAAGGAACTGCGGCTGGCCGGGATTGATGGGATGGAAGCGGGCAATGCGTTTCTGCCGGGCTTCATGGATGATTACAATGCGCGGTTTGCGATCGTCCCTGCCCGGTCAGACGATTTGCATCGCCCCATGAACCTGGCGCCGGATCGGCTTGCCGAGATTCTGTGCAAGCGCGAGCAGCGCCATGTCGGATCGCAACTGACATTCTCGTTCGAGCGCAAGCGGATCATGCTGGAAGAGACCGAGGTGACGCGTGGTCCGGTTGGTCGCTATGTCGAGACCTATGCCTATGCGGAT
>UBPA01000023.1 GCA_900467185.1 Hyphomicrobiales bacterium
TTGCAGAATGAGGTCAAGATCGCCAAAGACCGGGGAGTCCAGGTCATCGGCATTTGCTGGTATCCAATGGTCGACTGCCCCCCGTGGCATGCGCCGCGATCCCGCAATCGATGGAGCCATGGCTTGATCCGGCAGGATCTGAGCGTCGATCCATCGCTATCGGCTGAACTGATGGCAACGATGCCGCATGCGGCAGCTGCGTAGATGCTCTTCCCTTCCCTGGGGCGTCATGATTTCCGTGAGAGCCCGTTGTGCTTACGTTGGAGATTGAGCGACTTGCTTTCCCTGCACTTAGGTGACCAACCGGCATTTCCACTCGGCCTCCGGCCTGGAGACGCTGCAGGATCTGCCCAATGTCGCGCTGCCGTCTCGATGACGTTGTAAGGTGCGCCAGACGCAAAACGGGCGTGGCGTCACTAACGATTTCCCGTGTTGTCGTAGCGCAGGGCTGCGGCCTCGACCTTGTCGCCGTTGGCTGCTGCCCACGAGCATAATGCTTCAAACGGCTCTCGCAGGGAATGGCCGAGGGGTGTGATAGCATATTCCACGCCAATCGGCTGCGTCGGGAGGACGGTTCTCGTCACGAGGCCGTTGCGCTCGAGTCTCTTTAAAGCATCGGCCAAGGCCTTGTGCGTGATCCTGTCTAGACGTCGCTTGATCTCGTTGAAGCGCGCGGGCTTCGGACAGATCACCGTCAGTATCAGAATTGTCCATTTGTCGGCTATCTTGTCGAGCACTGGGCGAACCTGCGCCATGTCGCAGATCGCACGGTGAGAGAGGGCTTCAAGGTCAGTATACTCGTCCATATCTAGGCTAATCCAGGTGCGTAATTGATATCAGATATCCACTGTATATCATTGTATGACCATTCAGTGAAAGGAATTGCAATGGCTCGAATGATGAACAAGGTGGCGCTGATCGTCGGTGGCGCGAAGGGGATCGGCCTGGCGATTGCAGAGCGACTTTCTGCCGAAGGCGCGCATGTCTTCGTCACCAGTCGTAGAGCTAAGGATGCTGAAGGCGCAGCCAACGGCATTGGCAATGGCGTAATCGGCCTGACCGCCGACGCTAGTTCGCAGGAAGACTTGGCGGGTGCGGTGGAAACTGTGCGCACAGCATACGGTCGTATCGACGCACTTGTCTTGAATGCAGGACTTTCCGAACCTTCGCAGATCGCCGAGATAACGCCGGAGCACTTCGACCGGCACTTCGACGTCAATGTGCGCGGGATGGTGTTCGGGCTTCAGGCCGCCCTGCCTGCACTGCGGGAGGGCAGCTCGGTTGTCCTCGTCGGATCCATAGCCGGAAACGCGGGATACGCTGCCTACGGAACTTACAGCGCGACCAAAGCAGCCGTTCGCTCCTACGCCAGAACCTGGACGGCCGAACTTGCTTCCAGGGGTATCCGGGTCAACGTCGTTGCACCCGGTCCCACGGAGACGGACATGATGGCTGCGGTTGCGGAAGACACACGTGCAGCAATTGTAGCGCCGATTCCGATGGGTCGTATGGCCAAGCCTTCGGAAGTGGCTGCGGCCGCCTTGTTCCTGTTGAGCGATGACGCGAGCTACATCGCCGGCGCTGAGCTGTGCGTAGACGGAGGCCTACGGCAAATCTAGCGAGCCGCCGAAACGCCGCACCCGATCTTACACAAGGTCGGGTGCGGCGGAAACGCGTTCGGAGATTGAACGACGTCCAATCGAGGCCGTACAACATGAGATGGACGCAGTATCAGGACTTATATCCTCACCAGGCTGATCCGGCTGTCGTGAAAGGTTCGCCACGGTCCGATAGACACCTGTCGCTCCGGGCTACAAACCGTTATTGATGGGCGAGACCGACGGGTTCAGTTTGGCGACGGCCTCGCACAAAAATCACGGATATCGAGCATGTTCACCCACGTTATGATTGGCAGCAACGACCTCAATCAGGCAAAACGCTTCTACGACGCGACCTTTGCTGCCTTAGGTGGAACGCACGGCGAGATGGATGCAAGAGGGCGACTCATCTATGCCCACCAGGGTAGCCGGCTGATGATCACAAAGCCGATCGATGGCATGCCCGCAACAGCGGCTAACGGTGGAACAATTGGGATTGCTGCAGCGAGTCCGGACCACGTCCTGGCATGGTACAAGGCTGGTACGGAATATGGCGGCACAGCCATCGAGAGCCCACCTGTTGAGCGTCCGAACGGCTCATTCGTTGCCTATCTTCGCGATCCAGACGGAAACAAACTGACTGTGCGAACTTTGCCGAGAACGTGAGGCCTATCTCTGGAACGCCGTTGCTGCCACTGCTATTGTTGGGCAAAAGAGTTGCACTTGATCATTCTAAATCCCTATTGGTCTTAAGCTTAGTCCAGCAAGGTTTGCCCGGTACTCAACTCTGGAAGCTTGTTTCCTGCAGCAGATTGCGGTCGTGCAGGATTAACGTTCGAGTCCGAACGAGGCATACCCGGCAGTGGATCAGCAGCAGGCCGATCTAGCAATGCAATCGTTGCGATCGCACTGGTCGGAGCAGCTGTCGCAATCTGTGCAAAAAAACTTGTACTTTTTGTCGGATGGTCGCAAACCACCGGTGAAGCGGACCACAGTGGTCGGCAGACGACATCACCCGTTCCGATACTAGAAAACGAAGGTTCATCGATGCCTCGCCAGCTGTCTCTCGCACGCGACCGGATCTCTGTGCTCCTGCTTGAAGGCATCAGCCAGAGCGCCGTGGATTATTTTAAGGCGTGTGGATACACCAACCTCGTGCATCTGCCGAAGGCGCTCGATCACAAGGATCTCAAAGCTCATATCGCCGATGCTCATATCATCGGCATCCGGTCCCGGACGCAACTGACGGAACAGATCTTCGAGTCCGCCAAGAAGCTGATTGCCGTTGGTTGTTTTTCCGTCGGTACCAATCAGGTTGATCTGGACGCGGCTCGTCACCGCGGCATTCCGGTCTTCAACGCGCCTTATTCGAACACCCGCTCGGTGGCCGAACTTGTGATCGGCGAGATCATCATGCTGACGCGGCAGATCTTTCCCCGTTCCGCATCTGCACATCAGGGCGGATGGGAGAAATCCGCTGTCGGCAGCCACGAGGTTCGCGGAAAAACCCTCGGCATTGTCGGCTATGGCAATATCGGTTCGCAGCTGAGTGCGCTCGCGGAAAGCATGGGGATGGTGGTCCGCTATTTCGATCTCTCCGACAGGCTGCGCCGCGGGAATTCCGAGTCGATGGCGTCGCTCGGCGAGCTTCTCGACATATCCGACTACGTCACGATGCATGTCCCGGAGACGGCATCGACCCACAACATGATCACGGAAGCCGAGCTGCGCCGCATGAAGAAGGGCGCCATCTTCATCAACAACGCCCGCGGCACAGTGGTCGATCTGGACGCTCTCGCGACAGTCTTGAAGGAAGGCCATCTGGCAGGCGCTGCGGTCGATGTGTTTCCCAAAGAGCCAGCATCCAACAACGAGCGTTTCGAAAGTCCGCTGCAGGGCTTGGATAATGTCATTCTGACACCGCATGTCGGCGGCTCGACCGAAGAGGCACAAGAGCGTATCGGCGGGGAAGTCGCCAGAAAGCTGGTTGAGTATTCCGACATCGGCTCGACGATGGGCGCCGTCAACTTTCCGCAGGTTCAGTTGCCCGAGCGCCCGAACGGCACGCGCTTCATCCATGTTCACGAAAACCGCCCCGGCATGCTCAATCGGTTGAACGAGATCTTCTCGTCGCGCGGTGTAAATATCTTCGCCGAGTTCCTGCAGACCCATGGTGATACAGGTTACGTGGTCATCGAAGTCGAGAGCGTGGATCAGGCAGCTGACGAAATCCTCCAGGTGCTACGCGAGATACCCGGAACGATTAGAACGCGATTGCTCTACTGACGCATCGAGCAATGGCAGATGCTGTGGAGACGAGCGGGCGCTGCACCCCACGTCTGTCGGATATGCGAGAACGTCCATCACGCCGCCTGTCAGATTTGATTAAGGATCTTCGCCGCCAGTGCCGCCTTGTCCTGCAGCAGGAACCGGCCATAGTGCCCGGCGACCATGTCGGTCGTGACGCCAACTGTCAGACGGTGATGCCGAAGCGCTGCAACAACAGCGCGACAGGACCCCGGCAGAACCGATGATTTTCGAATGATCTTGCTAGACACCTAAAAAAAGGTGCAGTCCCCAGTTGGGTCAGGTAATTTCAGCTTATGAAAAAGCAGCCTTCTCAAACTGGACGGATCACTCAGCCGAGCAAGCTCACCAGCGCGCGGGGCGAGAAAATAAGTGCCGTCGAAGGTATGAGTCTGAGTGCCCGGATGCGTGCCGTGTTGACCCAGTCCGAGGACAAAAGCGGTGACGAACGCCGCGCGCTTGTCCGCCAGCAGTTTGTCAAGGTCAAAACCTAACAGTGGTTTATACCGCCGAGCAGGATCCCGGCACGACCGTTCTGATCAACAAGCTCAATCCCCGTAACCAGAATGACCTCGACGGCGCCGAACTTGCGCTGTTCCTCATCAGGGCTGATGAGACGCCGCCGGCAGGCCGGTTTAACTATCCGCACTACATGGCCCTTCACCACCACTTGTTCCAGGACGTCTACGATTGGGCCGGGACAGCGCGGACCATCCGGATTGGTAAGGGTTCCAACTGGTTCCGCTACCCGGAGCATATCGACCCGCAGATGAAAGCCGCGTTCGCAACGCTCGAGGGCCACACCCTCCTTGCCGACAAACGCCCCGCCGAATTCGGGACTTTAGCTGCTGAAGCGCTTGCGTGGCCCAACGCTATTCACCCGTTCCGTGAGGGTAACGGCCGAACCCAGCTGACTTTACTGTCAATGCTGTCCGAACAGGCCGGGCTGCCGTTCAATGATGATCAACTGGCCCGCGACCGCGTCATTGCGGCGATGATCGACAGCTTCGGCGGTGACGAAGACCCACTGCGCAAACTGATCCTCGATCTGGTCAGCGCCTGACACGCTACCGTGTGCGCAGCGACAACGAAAATGACATTCGTATTGCCTCACTGGAGAATGCTCCCGAACGGATAGCATATTGCCTCGAATGCTCCCTATCCTCCGGTGACCTCTGGTAGCTGTTCAGCTTCGCCGGGTTCAATTCCGAAGATCATTCTATGCGCGCGATCGCGCCGCCAGCCTTTCACCCGTCGTTGCACCGTCCGAATTAGCCCATCGGGGTACTCGCCCGGAGGGCAGGAGCAGAAGTGTCACGATGTCTCCACCGGGGACGAGATACGTTTGCTCATGGACATCGTATTGATCTGCTTCTCTCGTGTCGAATCAGGCATCGGCATCCGATGATGCTAGGAGCTCTCAACTTCTGTTCACTACCATAAAGCATGGCCACCGCCTGGCTGTCAGCGTGGAGTGAAGTTGTTCCGATATTTAACGGGCGCGTTCTGCCTTTTGACGTAGGCACCGCGCAGTTCTACTCGAAGCTGACGGCTAGCGGCTGGATATCAGGAAAAGCGACCGGGAAGGATGATGAATACAGTGCTGCTACGGCAGCAGAAGACCATCTAGCGGTCGCAACGCGAGATACGAGCCCATTTGAGGCAGCCGGATTGAGAGTTATCAATCCTTGGGTCGCCTAAGACGTTAGAATTCCGGGTCGCTGGTTCGAGGCTCATCAAGACCTCCGTTGCCCAACTCCGAAATCGACCAATACACTCCTTGCAGCGGACCTACCGGATGGCGCATGCAAGGCTGGATGTCGGCCTCGCACTCAACACGGACGACCTTTAAATCTTTATAGAAGCCGTTACGTTGCTAGGCTGTGTTCGAAATCACAAAGCTCAATCCCCAGCTGAGCGATCTCCTCGAAAAACAGACTGTTGTAATCGTTGCGGTAGGTGATGAAATACTCGAGCTTCGGCAGGCGGAACGCCGAGCGGATGATCCGCAGGCGCCCGTCCGTGACGTACCGGCTGAAGAAAGCCTTCGGCAGGATCGTGATGCCGAGACCATGGGCTGCAAGCTCGGCAAGGGCCGCCATGTTGTTGCACGAAATCGCTTTCGTGAACGGCATCCGCGGATTGTCGATGACGTCCTGCAGGATGGGGCGCAGCATGGAGCCGGCAGACTGGATGAGCAGCGGAAACTTCAACATGTCCTCGCGGCTGAGCTCCGCGCTGCCACTGTAGAGCTTCGGGCTGCACATCCACACCAGCTCAATTTCCCCCAGCGGCATGTTCACGAATTGCGGATGCTGGATGAGGCGCGGGCAGATGACGAAGTCGATACGGCGCTCGTTCAGCCGCTCCAGCAGACCCGATGTCAGGTCGATTTCCGGTTCGAGCGAGATGTCGGGATAGCGTTCCATGATCGTTGCCAGAAGCTGCGGCAGCCACGAGAGCGCCACAAGGTCGGTCACGCCGAGCCGGAACCGGAAGGGCGGCGCATTGGCGGTGCGTGCGGTGAGCGTCAGCCGGTCGTTCAGTCGCAGCATCTGTTCGGCAATGTCACGAATGTCCTGCCCCTTGCTTGTCAGGATCGACTGGCGGCTGGACCGATCGAACAGCGGCACCGGGAACTTCCCCTCCAACTCTCCGATACGTTTGGAGATCGTCGATTGGGTTACGTTTAAATAGGATCCGGCGGCCTCGAAGCTGCCGAGCGTCGAGACCCAATAGAGAGCTTCCAACTGCTTCAACGTGAACATGGGCACCTCGCATGAAGAAAAGCGATATGGATGGAGGCAATTTTATCGCTTTTTTTCGGGATAGCACAAGTTTAGGTTTTCGGCTGTCGAAGGGCCTTGGGAGAGGCCTTCATAAAGGTCCAGGCACCGAGCCTTCAGGAGGAGACATGACGATCGAAGAAAATGCAGCCCCGCAGCCGGTAGATCCTAGCCTGATCACCGAGTATCGCGGCGTCGCCACGTCCATTATCAGTGACAACCTTTCCCGCCTGCCGGGTGCGACCGGCGTGCTGCCTTATCATGCCGGCGGTCCGCTCATCGGAACGGCGCTGACGGTGAAGACGCGCAACGGCGACAATCTTGCCATTCACGCGGCACTGAAGATGGCCCGCCGCGGCGATGTGATCGTCGTCGATGGCGGCGGCGATGTCAGCCAGGCGCTCATCGGCGAAATCATTCTGACGCACGCGGAATCGATCGGTGTCGCCGGCTTCGTGATTGATGGTGCCATCCGCGACGTCTCGGCGATCCGCGCGTCCGACCTACCATGCTATGCCCGGGGCGTTACCCACAAGGGTCCTTACAAGAACGGTCCGGGATCTCTCAATGTCCCCGTCTCGATCGGTGGGCTTGTTGTCCATCCCGGCGATCTCATCGTGGGCGACGACGACGGCGTGGTTGCGCTGTCGCCACAGGTGGCCGTGGATCTGCTGCCGGGCATCCGAGCGCAGGAGGAGCGCGAACGGGTGAAGATCGCCAAATTCAAGGAGGCGCGGCTGCAGCTTGTGAGAGCCTGAGCCCGTCCTTTCGGACGGATCCATTCGAACGACAATGAGGAGAACGTCGTTGAATTTCTGGAAATCCATCGCGCTGGTCGCGTCGACCGCTCTGATCGCCCCCGCCAGCCTTGCGCATGCGCAGGATGCGAGGGCCGTCACCATCGTGCTTCCCGCAGGTCCCGACCGGCTCGACCCCTGCGAGACGCCACGCTCCGTTATTGGCCGCATTATCAAGCAGAACGTTGTGGAGACATTGGTCGAACTGGACTATGCCAACCAGAAGACGCTGCCGCGGCTGGCGACAAGCTGGGAGCAGACGGCGCCGACCGAGTGGATGTTCAAGCTCCGGCCCGGTATCACCTTCCATGACGGCACGCCTTTCGACGCGAAATCTGTCGTCCACTCGCTGGAGCGCACCAACGATCCGGCGCTGACCTGCATCACACGCACCAAATATCTCGATGGAATCGACATCGCGGCCGTGGAGGTCGATCCGTTGACGGTAAAGTTCACGACAAAGACGGCGGTGCCGATCCTACCGACGCTGCTCGCGCAGCTCACCATCTCCTCCGTCAACACGCCGAAGGGCGAATACACCGCCAAGCCGATCGGCACGGGCCCGTACACCTTCGACCACTGGACGCAGGGCGAGAATGTCGGCCTGATCCGAAACGATGCCTACTGGGGCGACAAGCCCGTGATCGACAAGGCGACCTATGTCTGGCGCACGGAGTCCTCCGTGGCGGCCGCGATGGTGGAGACCGGCGAAGCCGATCTCGCCTTCTCAATCGCGCCGCAGGATGCGACCAATCCGGAGACGGACAAGGTCTATCCGAACTCCGACAGTGCGCTGTTCCGGCTGTCCGTCGACATTCCCCCGCTCAACGACGTTCGCGTGCGCAAGGCGATCAACCTGGCCATCGACCGCAAGGCGTTCCTCGGCAGCGTCATCAGCGACAAGGCGGAGCTTGCGATGCAGCAGGTCGGCCCGAGCGCGCTCGGCTTCAATCCCAACCTGAAGCCCTGGGCTTACGATCCGGAGCAGGCGCAGAAGCTGCTGGCCGAAGCCAGGGCGGATGGCGTGGACGTCGATCGCGAGATCCGCATGATCGGCCGTCCGGCGATGTTTGCCAACTCGAACGAGTTCGTTGAAGCCTCCGCCGAAATGCTGCGCGCCATCGGCTTCAACATCAAGCTCGAAAACCTCGAAATGACGCAATGGCTGAAGATGGCGAACAAGCCCTTTTCGCCGGACCGGGCGCCCAACATCTTCCTGACCATGCACGACAACAACAGCGGCGATGCGGCGTTCACGGCCTTCTTCAAGTATCACTCCAATGGCCGGCAGAGCGAACTGCACGACCCGGCGCTGGACGCCCTGATCGTCAGTGCCGGAACCAAGTCCGGCGACGAGCGGGTGCGGGAATACAACGAGGTCTTCCGCAAGATCTATGAGGACGTCGTCGCCGACGTGCCGCTGTTCCACATGGTCAACTACATGCGCGTGGGAAAACGGCTGGACTTCACGCCCACGATCGCCAATGCCGTCGAGCTGCAACTGGCCCGGCTGAAGCTGGCCGACAAAGCGACCGACTGACCGCCCAGCGGCGCGCCCTCTCGCATGGGCGCGTCGTGTCCGACCATCGATCCACATCCGGCGGAGGAGGCTGATATGGGTTCTTTCATCTTCAAGCGATCGTTGCAGAGCGTGTTCTCGCTCGTGGCGCTGATCATTCTGATCTTCTTTCTGGCGCGCATGACGGGCTCGCCCGCGGACCTGTATCTGCCGCAGGATGCGTCCGCGCAAGCGCGCTTCCAGTTCAACGAGCAGTACGGGTTCAACGATCCGCTGATCGAGCAGTTCGGCCGCTTCCTGTGGGGGCTCCTGCATTTCGACATGGGCCAGTCACTGCAGTTCTCGCGCCCTGCCGTCGATGTCGTGCTGCAGGCCTTCCCGACGACGCTGGCGCTTGCCGCCATCACCATGCCGCTCGTCCTGCTCGTGTCGATCGTCACCGGCTCGCTTGCCGCCTACCGTCCCGGCGGCGTCTTCGACCGGCTGGCCAGCATTCTTTCGCTGATCGGCGCGAGCACGCCGAATTTCTGGGTGGCCATCGTTGGCGTCCTCGTTTTCGCCGTCACGCTTCGGGTGCTGCCAACGTCCGGCACCGGCACCGCGCTGCACTGGATCCTGCCCGTCGGGGTTCTCATGCTGCGGCCGACCGGCGTGCTCGTGCAGGTCGTACGGACGTCCATGATGACGGCCCTGTCCTCCACCTATATCAAGACCGCACGCGCCAAGGGCGTCGGGTCGCGTGCCATCGTCTTCGTGCATGCGCTTCGCAACGGTCTGCTTCCTGTCATCACGGTCGCGAGCGACCAGGCGGCCGGCATCGTCAACGGCGCCGTCATCGTGGAAACCGTGTTCGGCTTTCCCGGCATCGGCAAGCTGATGATCGACTCGGTCCTGCTGCGGGATTTTGCCGTCATCCAGGCCGCCGTCCTCGTCACGGCCCTCGCCGTCTTCGTCATCAACATCATCGTGGATATCGCCTATGCCCTCGTCGACCCGCGCATTCGGTACAGCTGAGATGGCCGCCCCCGTCTCGCTCACCGTCAGGCCCGCCGCGCCGTCCTCCGGCGTCCGGGAGATCCTCGGCCTTCTCTGGCAGGACAAGGTGGCCACCGTCTCAGCAACCCTCCTGACCCTCGTCCTCGCCTGCGTCCTTCTCGGACCCTGGCTGCTCGCCGATCAGGCGCGCGCCCTCAATCTCATGGCGCGCAACGCCCCACCGTTCTCGATCGACAAGGGATGGCTGTTCGTGCTCGGGGCCGACGCGCTCGGCCGCAGCCTGCTCGCCCGTATCGTCGTCGCCAGCCAGAACACGATGCTGATCGCGGTCAGCGCGGTCGCCCTTTCCGTCATCATCGGCGGCATTCTCGGCCTCATCGCCGGCTATAAGGGCGGATGGGCGAGTGCCATCCTCTTGCGGCTGGCGGATGCGATCATGAGTTTTCCGTCCATGCTTCTGGCGGTCATCGTGCTCTTCGTGTTCGATCCCGGCGTCACCAACGTCATCCTCGTGCTGGCCGTCTCCCGCATCCCGATCTTCCTGCGCACGGTGCGGGCCGAGGTGCTGGAAATTAAGGAGCGCATGTTCGTCATTGCCGCACGCGCTATGGGCGCTCGCACGGACCGCGTGCTCCTGCGCCATGTCGCACCGATGATCCTGCCGACCATCATCAACCTGGCGGCCCTCGAGATTGCCTTCGTCATGCTCGTGGAGTCCGGCCTTTCCTTCCTCGGCATCGGCATCCAGCCGCCCGAGGTCACCTGGGGCCTGATGGTGGCCGATGGCCGCAACTATCTGGGTTCCGCCTGGTGGCTCGCCTTCTGGCCCGGCGTCGCCATCATGCTCGTCACCATGGCCCTCAACCTTCTTTCCAACTGGCTCCGCGTCGTCACCGATCCGGTCGAACGCTGGCGCCTCCAGACATCGGTAGGCAGACATGACTGAGCAGCCGCTTCTCGACATTCGCCATCTCTCGATCGACTTCCCCAATCGCCACGGCGTCGTCCATGCCGTTGCCGACGTCAGCTGGTCCGTGAATCCGGGCGAAACACTGGCAATCCTGGGTGAAAGCGGCTCCGGCAAGAGCGTCAGCGCATCGGCGGTGATGGACTTGGTGGATGCGCCGCCCGCGCTCATCACCAGCGGCGAAATCCTCTACCGCGGCCGCGATCTTTTGAAGACGCCGCGCGACGAGCGCCGCAAGATCAACGGCAAGAATATCTCCATGATTTTCCAGGATCCTCTGGCGGCCCTCAACCCGGTCTATCCGGTCGGCTGGCAGATCGCGGAGACGCTGCGGGTCCACGGCATCGACAAGGTGACAGCCCATGCACGGGTGATCGATCTTCTTGGCCGCGTCGGCATCGCCGATCCGGAGCGCCGGGCGAAACAGTATCCGCACTAGTTTTCCGGCGGCCAGCGTCAGCGCATCATGATCGCGTCGGCCATCGCGCTCGAGCCCGACCTGCTGATTGCCGACGAGCCGACCAGCGCGCTCGACGTAACGGTCCAGGCGCAGGTTCTGAAGCTTTTGAAGGAGTTGCAGGCGGAAAGCGGTATGGGTCTCGTGCTGATCACCCACGATCTCGGCGTTGTGGAAAAAGTGGCAGATCGCGTCGTCGTCATGCAGAACGGCCGGATCGTCGAAGCGGGAACGGCAACCGCCATCATGACCAAACCGCAGCACCCCTATACCCGTAAGCTGATCGACGCGATGCCCGGACGTCATGGTTTCGAGACGCCGCCGAGCGTCGCGGCGAGCGCGCAGCTCCTTCTGGAGGTGCGCAACGTCTCGCGCGTCTACGGCGTTCTTCCCGGCAAGGTCTCCGAGATCGGGCCGAATGCTGTGAAAGCCGTGGACGATGCGAGCTTCGTGTTGAACAAGGGGGAAACGCTCGGCATCGTCGGCGAATCCGGCTCCGGCAAATCGACGCTTGCCCGGATGCTGCTCGGGCTCGACAAGCCGACGCTCGGCACGATCCGGTTCGATGGTCACGATCTCAACGCCATGTCGGCGGCTCAGACGTTCAGGGTGCGGCGGCGGATGCAGTTCGTTTTCCAGGACCCCACTGCCTCGCTCAACCCGCGCATGACGGTTGGCCAGATTGTCTCGGAGCCCTGGGCGATCCATGCCGATGTGCTGGAAAAGCGGCTCTGGCGCGACCGTGCCATCGATCTTCTGGAGCGCGTCGGCCTGAAGGCCGACCAGATCGACCGCCATCCGCACCAGTTCTCCGGCGGCCAGCGCCAGCGCATCGCTATCGCTCGGGCGCTGGCTCTCCAGCCGGATGTTATCGTTTGCGACGAGGCGGTGTCGGCGCTCGACGTGTCAGTACAGGCGCAGGTGATCGATCTTCTGAAGACGCTTCGTCGCGATTTCGGTCTTTCCTACATTTTCATCGCCCACGACCTTGCGCTGATCCGCGACTTCGCAACCTCCACCATCGTCATGTACAGGGGGCAGATCGTCGAGCATGGATCAACGGAAGCTCTCTTTCGCTCACCAAAGCATGAGTACACCCAGAGGTTGCTTAAAGCTAGCGACATGCGCCTTGAGGAGGCAGCTTGACGACCTCTGCGTGTCCAATGCGCGGGGCGAGGTTGCCGTTCCACTTTGCCCGGTCTTGGCTCAATAGGCCTTGTACCAGCGGCTTTCTGTATCGAAGCGGTTGATGAGGTACTTGCGCGTTACGGCAAGGGTGCGTGGCAGGAGAACCGGATGATCCGGATAGAGCTCCTGCGCCCTTAATGGTATACACCGGCTCGGCAATTCCGCCGGATCACGGATTAACCTCATGCTGACAGTGACATCGGTAATGCGTTTGGCGTCGGCGTGCAGTGCGTGCATCGCCTGCGACGTTCGCACTATGGCCGTCTGTGCGGCGCTGGAGGATGATCAAGTGGAGGCGCTTGAGAGGATCATGACCTCGCGTCATCTTTCGAATGACGAGATGTTGGTCGGTGAGGGCGATGCGCTGACGCGTGTTTTCAGTCTGACAGCAGGCATGCTGCGCCTGTCCATTGCCCTGCCGGATGGACGGCGGCAGATCACGGGTTTCCTGATGCCCGGCGATTATCTTGGCCTTGCCGACGAGGATGTTCATTCAGCAACGGCCGAAGCCATTGGCGACGTTCGCCTCTGCTCGTTCCCGGTGCGTGATATGAATGCCCTGATGGAGCGGTTTCCGCTGCTCAAGGACCGGCTGCATGCCATGACGCGCTCAGCACTCCGTCAGGCTCGGGACAACCAGATGGTTCTCGGGCGTCTGGCGCCGGTGGAGAAGCTCGCGACCTTTCTCGTCACGCTGTCGCAGCGCGCATCCGAGCGGAAGCTTTCAGCCAATCCGCTGGTGCTTCCCATGTCGCGCACCGATATCGCGGATTATCTCGGCCTGACGATTGAGACGGTCAGCCGTTCCTTCACCAAGCTGCGTAATCAGGGCCTGATCCATCTTCCCGATCCGCATCGGGTTGCGGTGGCAGATATGGCGGCACTTCAGGCTGTGGCTGGGATTGAACTGCACGGATCGTCGAGCCGACCATCGCGCAGATGAAGCACGCGATCGACGACGCCTGAGGGCAGGGCGGCATGGGTGATGAGGATAACCGTGCGGCCGGCCGTCGCCTCGCCGAGGTCGTTGAGGAAGGCAAGCTCGGTAGCACGGTCGAGACCGCTCGTCGGTTCGTCCAGCACCAGAATGCCGGCGCCCGAGAGAAGCGTGCGGGCAAGGCACAGACGACGCGCCTGCCCCGCTGACAGGGTCAGCCCGCCTTCACTGAGCGGTGTCGCTAGTCCCATCGGCATGGCGCGCACAGTGCTTTCCAGCCGCGCCTTGGCGAGCGCTGCCCAGCACGCGGCATCGTCAGCATCATGCAGCGCAATCCGCAAATTGTCGCGGATCGTGCCGATGAAGACGGGCGCGTCCTGCTCGAGAAGCGCAACGCGCCGGTGAAGCGCGTTTTGCGAGACATCGCGCAGATCGACACCGCCCACGCAGATGCGTCCGGCATCCGGATCGCGCAGGCGCAGGAGAAGGGAGGCAAGCGTGGACTTGCCGCCGCCGCTCGGGCCGTGGATTGCGATGCGCGACCCGGCTTCAACAGCAAGATTCAACGATCTCAGCACCGGACGGGCGGCGTCATGACCGTAGGTAATATTTTCCAGCACGAGCGATGCACCCAAGCCGAGCGGAACAGGATTTTGCGGATCTGTGACCGGCGCCGGCAGGTCGGCCAGCGCCCTCAGCCGTTCGGCTGCCGTAACCGCATTGCCGAACTTCGCGACCTGCCGGACGACGGCGGCGGTCGCCTCGAAGCTTCCGAGCGTTGCCAGAAGCAGGCCGACGAGGAGGGGGCCGCTTAGGGCCTGAGCCTCCAGCGCTTGGAGGCCGAAGGCGAGAACGGTGATGATCGTGGCGCCTGCGAGAAAGGTGATGGCAGACGTGGCTATTGCCGCGATGCAGGCAAGGCGCTCCCGCGCCGCCGCCAGCTTCGCGGCGATCGCATCGGACCTCGCGCGCATGGCATCCGTCGAAGAGAACGCGATTAGATCCGCATGTCCGTCGATAAGGTCGAACGCGGCGATCCTGAGATCGGCCGAGAGGCAGACAATCGAGGCGCCTGTGCGGCGGGTGAAGGTGGACAGCAATGCGGGCACTCTGAGGAGCGCTGATGCCATCGCCACCGCGTAGACTAAACCGGCGGCGGGTAGCAGAACCATCAGGACCGCTGACATGCCGAAAGCGACCACGATGCCGGTTGCGAGCGGCCCTGCCGCGACAATAAAGATGCTGTCGAGCGTATCGACATCCGCTGTTAGGCGCGAGACCGTATCGCCTCGCCGAAGGGCATGGTGGGACTGCGCTGCAGAGGGACCGACGCGGAGGAAGAGCCAGTTTCGGATGTCGGCGAGCACCCGTAGCGTTGTATCGTGCCCGGACAGTTTTTCGCCATAACGTGACAGGATGCGTAAAAGCGACAGGCCGCGCACGGCCGCGGAAGGGCCGAACAGGTTGAAGCTCATGGCAGCCGTCGTCAGGAAAGCCGCCGTCAGGAACCAGCCGGAAAGGCCGAGAAGGACGATGCCGGCTGTCAGCGTCAGAAGCGACAGCAGCAGGGCTGTGAGGAACCCGCCGCGATGGCGGGCAAAAAGGGGATGAAACGAAAGGAGAGTTTTCATGCGGCGTGGTCCTGGACGTGAAGGGCAGGGCGGCGGGCAGTGACGAGACGCGCATCGCGGAAGGTAAGGACCGTGTCCATGCGGTCGGCGATTGCCAGGGCATGCGTTGCGACGACGAGCGTGCGGCCGGCGGCAAAAGCGAGGATGCCGTCAAGCACGCGCGCTTCCGTGTCCGGGTCGAGATGGGCCGTCGGCTCGTCGAGGAAGATGACAGAGGGGTTGGTCAGGTAAAGCCGGGCAAGCGCCACACGCTGCGCCTCGCCGCCGGAGAGCCCGAGGCCATTCTCGCCGACCGGGGTCTCAAGACCGGCCAGCAGGCGGTCGCTGAAGGCGGTGACGCAGGCGATGTCGGCCGCACGACGCACCATCGCATCGTCTGCATCGCGGCAACCAAGGCAGATATTGTCGGCAATCGTGCCATGGAACAGGCGCGACCGCTGGCTGACGATGGCGAGCTTTCGTCTGAGGTCCGCCTCTGGAATTTCCTCCAGCCTGTCTTCGCCGAGCTGGAGCGAACCTTCGAAAGGGCGAAGCCTTGCCAGAGCGTTCAGCAGCGTCGATTTTCCAACGCCGCTTGCGCCCAGAAGGGCAACGTGCCGTCTGGCGGGGATGATCAGATCTGTCGGAAGCAGCAGCGTGGTTTGGCCGTCCGGGGTCTGGAGCGAGAGGCCGCGGGCGGTGAAGCCGAGCGGCTGCGGACATCTTGCAAAAGATGTCAGCGCGACGCTCGCTGCTCCACGCACGACGGCAGGCGGGATCTCCTCGAACTGGAGGGCGATCTCCGCCAGTGCGCCCTTGGCCTGGGCGCGGTCATGGTAGTGCGCCGCAAGCTGGCGCAGCGGCTGGTACACCTCCGGCGCCATGAGCAGGCAGAAGAGCCCGGCCTGGAGCGAGAGGTTCGTGAACCGCGCGTCCACCATGTCGAGAAACGTCAGCCCGACATAAAGCGCGACACCGGCAACGCCGAGGGCAGCGAAAAATTCTAGCACGGCGGATGACAGGAACGCGATGCGCAGCACGCGCAGGGTCCGCCGGCGCAGTTCGTCCGTGGCCGTTCGTATCGCTTCGGCTTCCGCGTCCATGCAGCCGAACAGCATTAGCGTCTGCAAGCCGCGCAACCGATCGGCAAAGAGGCCCGAAAGCCGCGAGAGTTTCTCCGCCTGCGCATCGCTTGCCGCCTGCGCACCCCAGCCGACAAGCGCCATAAACAGCGGGATCATTGGCACGGTCAGCAGGAACAGAAGACAGACCACCCCGTCGAACGGCAGGACGGCGGCGGCAAATATGAGCGGTAGCACGCCGGCCTGAATGGTGGCGGGCAGAAAGCGCGAGAAGTAGCCGTCGAGTGCTTCGACCTGATCGACAATCGCGCCAGCCAGTGCGCCGGAGGTTCGGGCGTGAACCCACTCGGACTGCTTGTCGATCAGGCGGCCGGTGAGCGCGTCGCGAAGCCGGCGCTTGATGCGCTCGCAGGCCTTGGCGGCGGCGCAATCGCCAAGGAACACCAACGTCATGCGCAGGAGAAGCAGTGCAGCGAATGCGGCGATGTCGGGAGCGAGATCCACGAGCGGCCGCCCCCCGGAGATCGCGTCCCCGAGAACACGCGAAAGGAGGTAGGCCTGTCCGACGAGCACGAGCCCGGCGGCCAGCGGCAGGGCGATGGCGATGCCGAGCGCGAGGCCGCCATGGCGACGCAGGCCGGCAAGCTGCGCCCGCTGTGATGCCGGTGCCGATGCCGGCGACGGCGCCGCAGACGCCCGGTCCGGTGCATGTCCCACTGTCTTCGTCATATTCGCTCACCGTTTTCTGTTCCTCTTCTTCTATTCCGTCGAAATGCGAGGCCGCATTGATTTCAATCAAGGCGGTGGCCGGGACAGGGCGCTAGAGGTCGTTGCGAGCCGGCCATTCGACCGGCATTTCTGAACACAGGCGGGTAGAGCCATGATCGACTTCACAGTCGTCGACCTGTCGCGACTGCAGTTTGCCGCGACGGCGATGTATCACTTCCTTTTCGTTCCCCTGACCCTGGGTCTGTCCTTTCTGATGGCCATCATGGAAAGCGTGTACGTGATGACGGGACGCGAGATCTGGCGGCGCATGACGCTGTTCTGGGGCACGCTGTTCGGCATTAATTTCGCCATGGGCGTCGCCACCGGCATCGTCATGGAGTTCCAGTTCGGCATGAACTGGAGCTATTACAGCCATTATGTCGGCGACATATTCGGCGCGCCGCTCGCCATCGAGGGGCTGATGGCCTTCTTTCTGGAGGCGACGTTCATCGGTATCTTCTTCTTCGGCTGGGACCGGCTGTCGAAGGTTGGGCATCTCGCCGTCACCTGGCTGGTTGCACTTGGCGCGAACTTCTCCGCGCTGTGGATCCTCATCGCCAATGGCTGGATGCAGAACCCCGTAGGCTCGACGTTCAATCCCGACACGATGCGCATGGAAATCATCGACTTCGCGTCCGTTATCTTCAATCCGGTGGCGCAGGCGAAGTTCGTGCACACGGTGAGTGCGGGCTATGTTACCGGCGCCATGTTCATCATGGCGATCAGCGCCTGGTTTCTCCTTTCCCGACGCCATGTTGATCTTGCCAAGCGGTCGATGGCCGTTGCCGCGAGCTTCGGGCTTGCCTCCGCTCTCTCTGTCGTCGTGCTGGGAGACGAGAGCGGCTATGTCGCGACCGAACACCAAAAGATGAAGATCGCCGCGATGGAAGGCATGTGGGAGACCGAGGCCGCGCCCGCCGGGCTGAACCTCTTCGCCATACCCGGCGCGCGGCAGAACACCTACGAGGTGAAGGTGCCCTATGTGCTCGGCCTCATCACCACCCGCTCGCTCTCGACCCAGGTGCCCGGAATCCTGCCGCTTGTGGAAAAGGCGGGCGATCGCATCCGCAACGGCATGACGGCCTATGCCGCGCTCGACCGCATCCGCGCCGACCGGACGGACGCGGCGGCCCGCCAGACCTTCGCCGACAACTGGCATGATCTTGGCTATGCGCTGCTCCTCAAGCGCTACCGCGACGACGTGCCGAATGCGACGCCAGAGGAGATCGAAAAGGCGGCTTGGGACACCGTGCCGGACGTGCCGGTTCTCTTCTGGAGCTTTCGTGTGATGGTCGCAATCGGCCTTTATCTCATCATCTTCTTCGGCGTCGCCTTCTACCTTGCCTCGTGTCATAGGCTCGGGGACAGCCGCACGCTGCTCTGGATCGCGCTCTTCAGCCTGCCGCTGCCTTGGATCGCCATCGAACTTGGCTGGCTTGTGGCGGAATATGGTCGCCAGCCCTGGGTGGTTGAAGGCGTGCTGCCGACCTTTTATGCCGCCTCCGGCCTCACGCTCGTTGATCTCGCCATCAGCCTCGGCTTCTTCCTCACCGTTTATACGGCACTCGCTATCATCATGGTCGCGCTGATGCTGAAGGTGATCAAGGCAGGACCGAGCGCCAGTAATGTGCTGATCGACGGCCTCGGCGGCTTCGAGGCCATTCCGCAGGGTGCCGCGGCTGCTCCCCATCGCTGATCTCCCCTTTTTGCGAAAGTCAAAGACATGACCCATATACCCCTCGACTACGAGACGCTGAGGCTTGTCTGGTGGCTGCTGCTCGGCATCCTCCTCATCGGCTTTGCCGTCACGGACGGCTACGACCTCGGCGTCGGCGTGCTCCTGCCCTTCGCCGCCCGCACCGATGAGGAGCGGCGCGTCATGATCAACCTCATCGGCCCGACCTGGGAAGGAAACCAGGTCTGGCTCGTGCTCGGTGGCGGCGCGATTTTCGCCGCCTGGCCAGCGCTCTATGCCGCGTCCTTCTCCGGCTTCTACCTTGCCATGATCACGATCCTGCTGGCCCTCATCCTGCGGCCGGTCGGCTTCAAGTTTCGCGGCAAGATCGAGGATCCACGCTGGCGCAGCACATGGGACTGGGCGCTTTTCATCGGCGGCTTCGTGCCCGCCCTGATCTTCGGCGTGGCGGTCGGCAACGTTCTCCTCGGCGTTCCCTTTGGCCTCGATGCGAGTTGCGCCCGCATTACGACGGCAACTTCTTCAGCCTCCTGCGCCCATTCGCGCTTCTCTCCGGCCTTGTCAGCCTGTCCATGCTCGTCACGCACGGCGCCGTGGTCACGGCCATGCGTTGCAGCGAACCGGTTGCAACACGCGCCCGGCTCTACGGCCGCATCGCCGCCATTGCGACCACCGCCCTATTCGCCCTAGCCGGCCTCTGGGTTGCGTTCGGAATGGACGGCTATATCGTTACCAGCCTGCAGGACATGGCCGGCCCGTCCAATCCGCTGGCGAAAACGGTGGTGACGCAGAGCGGGGCGTGGCTCACGAACTACGGCGCTCATCCCTGGATGCTTGCCGCACCCGCGCTCGGCCTTGCAGGCCCGCTTTCAACCCTTCTCTGCCTGTCGCTTCGTCGTGACAAGACAGCGCTAATCTGCTCCGGCCTTGCCATCTTTGGTATCATCTCTACGGCGGGACTCTCGCTCTTCCCGTTCCTCCTGCCGTCGTCACTCGATCCCGCCGTCAGCCTCACCGTCTGGGATGCATCCTCAAGCCACCTGACCCTGTTCGTCATGCTTCTGGCGACCGTTCTCTTCCTGCCGCTGATCCTCGCCTACACGACTTGGGTCTACCGCGTCATGCGCGGGCCCGTGAATGCGACCTCCATCGGTCGAAACCCCAACGCATACTGACCCACTGACTGAAAGGACGATGTCGCATGTGGTATTTCTCCTGGGTCCTCGGCGTCGGCCTCGCCTGCGTCTTTGCCATCCTCAACGCCATGTGGTTCGAGATGCGGGAAGACAGGCGCCTGTCGGCGCTTCCGGCAGCACTTCGTGCGCCCGATCATGGAACACGTGGAGATCCGGCCGCATGAGCACCGAACTCCTTGAACGTCTCGCCCGCGTACAGGTGCCTCGCTACACCTCCTACCCGACGGCCGCGGATTTCACGTCGGCGGTCGGCCCTGCCGAGCATGCGGCTTGGCTGCGGCAGTTGCTTGGGGAAGAGGCGGTGTCGGTCTATCTTCACGTGCCGTATTGCCGAGAGATCTGCCATTATTGCGGCTGTCACGCAAAGGCGGTCCGTAAAGAGCAGCCGGTCGAGGATTATCGACGCGCGCTAGAGGAAGAGATCGCGCTCGTCGCCTCACACATTCCCGCGCGGCGAAAGGTTGCCCGCATCGCCTGGGGTGGCGGCACGCCGTCGATTCTTGGACTTGCCGGGCTCTCTTCGGTGCTCGACGTTCTGCAGACGCATTTCGATCTCGAACCCGGCCATGAACATGCAATCGAGCTTGATCCCCGTGTCATCGACGAGGCCTTTATCCACGGGGTCGCCCGACTCGGGGTAAACCGCGTCAGCCTTGGCGTGCAGGATCTCGATGGAAATGTGCAGGCAGCCATTGGCCGGGTTCAGCCCGTCGAAACGGTTACCGAAACCATCTGCCACCTGCGAAACGCCGGTATCGGCTCGATCAATTTCGACCTGATCTACGGCCTGCCGCACCAGACGGAAGAGAGCTTGCGTGCGACCTGCCAAGCCGTCTCGGCCCTCTCGCCCGACCGCATCGCCTTTTACGGCTATGCTCACATGCCAGCGCGGCGGGCCAATCAAAAGCTGATCAATGCCGGGAGCCTTCCGGGGCCGGACGCCCGGCTTCGTCAGTCCGCCGCCATCGCGCAGGTGTTTCTGGAAAGGGGCTATGTGCCGATTGGCATCGATCATTTCGCCCATCCCGACGACAGCCTCGCGGTCGCGGCTGGAGAGAAACGCCTTCGCCGGAATTTTCAGGGCTATACCGACGACGACAGGGAAACGCTGCTCGGCTTCGGCTGCTCGTCCATCAGTCGCTTCGCGCAAGGCTATGTCCAGTCGCAGGCGGGCATTTCCACCTATAAGCGCGCCATTGCCGACGGACGCTTGCCGGCCAGACGCGGCCATGCCTTTGCCGATGAGGACCGCGCGCGTGCCGACATCATCGAAGCCCTGATGTGCGACTTCCGTGTTGATCTCGGCCGCTCGGCGGTGCATTACGCAGATGAACTTGCACTGCTGCGACCCTATGCCGTGCACGGCCTGATCAGGATGCGCTCGAATGTCATCGCCATGACGCGGAAAGGGCGTCCCTTCGTCCGCCTGATCGCCGCCGTCTTCGACGGCTTCCGGGAAGCTAGCCCGTACGGTTTCAGCGCGTCCGTCTAATAAGGACGGCGCCTGCTGGTATCACTCAGCTGAAGCCCTCGGTCAAAACCCGTTAGACCTCTATGGGGCGCTCTGTGCTTCGATCCACTGAGAGAAAGAAGGTGGTGCCTTGAGTGAGCTGATGTGGCCTGCACCAATCGGGTGATCCGGGTTCAATGTTAGTGCATGCTGGATCTGGTTGCTATCGCCAGGGTTTGTATTGCCACGCTTTTTATACCGAGTAGCCGCGCCTTACGCCCGGTTGTAAACTGTCAGGGCACGAGTTCCAGCCATGCTCCAAGGTCACGGGCATGTTGGGAATAGCCAGCATCTCCGAAACCGGCAACGAGCGCGGTAGCATTCAGAACGCCGATGCCCGGGATCGACATTGGGCGGCGCATTGCGCTGTTCTGCCTGGCGAGAGGTGCGGGCTATGCATTCAATGCTGCGACCTTCTAGTCAAGCATTCGCCATTCATCCTGCAATTCGATGACCAAGCTTCGGATACGCGCAGAATTCTCATTCAATATGGCGGAAAAAGATTTCGCCATGGGAACGGCTCTCAATATCCGTCTGTCAATCGGCGCGGAATGTTCGCTCTGACGCAACTTTGGTGGTCGGAGCCAATATTCCACGCCGAAACACACCGACAGAAACGCGGTCATTGCCATGCGAACGCGTGGAGGATACGGGAAAAAGGCGATTAATCGGCGGACGTCGTATCGTCCCCAGCGGGTGCGGCGCATTCGACGTTGGCATTCATGTGCGATGGTCCCGAAACGGCGACCGCCCGTAGCATCTCGATGACGGCGATACGCACGGCCCGCGACGGAACGGCGTGATAGAGCGAAGCGGCTTCCAGAGCGTCGCGTCCGAGCGGTTGCAGCGGGTCCATCGCGCTGCCGATCTCGAGCCCCGTGAACATGGCCCCAATATCGACGCCGAGAAAATCCGCGATGCAGTAGAGCCTGCCCGCGGAAACCCTGTTGCTCGCCCTTTCATACTTCTGGACCTGCTGGAACGTCACGTTTAGCGCCGCCGCCAGGGCTGTCTGTGTGACGCCCGTTCGTTTCCGCAACCGCCTGATGTTTCGTGCGACGATACGGTCCACGTCCTCCGCGGTGCACTTCATTTGCAGTCCCTTCTCGGCGGTGCTCCGATCACGACATCCTTCGACATCAGCGTATCGCGCCCTTCAGAGTACATTTGCCTTCTGTCCCGCGACCGTCGGAGAAGCCAAACAGGAGGAATTCTTTCCAGTTTCGCCACTGATGCGGTTGGCGTTAACCCGAAATTGACATCGATACCCGAATTCTGAGCCAAACTAAGGAATCGACCATGCCTCTTAGCCCTCTCTCCGTTATCGCGCCCGAGGCCTTGGACGAATACCAGGACCTGAGGTCGGTTCCGAGGCATCGCCACTTCCAGAGCAACCCTGTCATCGACAGGCTGCGGCGCGCCGTGCCCTTCGACCACATTGCGATCAGCGGCCTCGATGTCGACCACTACCGCTTCGGGCAAGGATATTCGATCGACACCGATCTTCCGCCGGCCTTCCTCGAGGCTTATGACGCTGATAAACTCTATGCGATCGATCCCTTCGTCCAGGCGGCACGCTTCGCGAAAGGCGTCGTTATCGAAAACGAGGTCTACGCGGAAACAGCGCCTCCACAGCGCCTTGTCTATCTGGCCCGTGCCTTCGACATTCATAACAGGACGCTTGTCCCCTTCAGGCGAGGAGGATCGGTCTACGGCGCGGTCTTCTTCAGCAGAACAACCCCTTTTTCCGAAGAGGAAATCACCTTCCTCGCGCTGGTGGCCGAATCCATCCATACGGCTGTAACCAAGCCGCTGATGGAGCGGTTCGCCGCAGACCAGCTGAGGCTGTCGAAGGGCGAGATCGCCTGTCTTGCCCAGGCAAGCCTTGGAAAGACGAGCGACGCCATCGCGGAGAGGACCGGATACCAGAGGGACACAGTTGACAGCTACATCAAATCCGCCGTGAAGAAGCTGGGCGCCGCCAACCGAACCCAGGCCATCGCGGATGCCATTCGAAGGCGGCTGATCGAGTGAATTCCGTAAGGCAGCCGCATCGGCAGCCGCCGCAGAGCTGATAGGCGTAGACGAGGGTGCCGGACGAGGACAACGTTCTCGCTTGATAGGCACGACGATAGTTCGGACGTGACGTCGCACCGCTCTCTTGTGATCTCGAGTCACTGACGATCCTTTCAGGCCGCGTCTTGAAGGAGCGGCGCGGCGTCGAATATCCGGGACAGGTTCAGAAAGCAGATCATGCTGGCACCCTGCGTGATGACGCCCTCCGCGTAACGGGAACCATAGACCCTGGCTATGGCCGGGACCGGCTGTATCTGGTCTCCCTGCACGGTCAGAATATCCGACACGCGGTCGACGACGAGACCGATGACGGCGTCGTGGACTTCGGCCACCACGATGGCGCACCGCTCGTTCCCCTCCGTCGACGGCATGCCGAGCTTGTTGGCGAGGTCGATGATGGGGATGACCGATCCCCGCAGGTTCATGACGCCGAGAACGGACCTCGGGGCGTGGGGGATTGGAGTGCATGGCGCCCAGCCCCTGATCTCGCGGATGGTCGTCGTCTGTACGCAGAACTCTTGGTCGTGCAGGCGGAAGGCTATGATATCCACGGCGGCGGGGCCGATCGACTTTGTTTCCACGCGGGTCATTATAATTCCTCCCAGCTTTCCTTCACGGCGGCGTTACCCCCGAACGCACGGGCGACCTTGCGCACCATCTGCCGGGCAGGCGACGGCGCGGGCTGGATCGTCCTGTCCGCCTTTCTGACCGCGATCGGCTTCTGTTCCTCGTCGACCTTGAACTGCCCGACAAGCGCGAAAAGCTCCTCGGCTTCGCCCGCGAGCGTATGGCTGGCAGCCGTCGATTCCTCCACGAGGGCGGCGTTCTGCTGGGTCCCCTGATCCATGGTGTTGACGGCGATGTTGATCTCCCGCAAGCCTGTCGCCTGTTCCCTTGACCCCTCTACGATCGCCGCCACGTTGACGTTGATCTCCTGGACCTGGCCGACGATGATCTCGAGCGCCTTGCCCGTCTCGCCGACAAGCGCCACGCCGCTTTTGACCTGCTCGCTCGACGTGTTGATCAGGGCCTTGATTTCCTTGGCGGCGGTAGCCGAGCGCTGGGCAAGTTCCCTCACTTCCTGCGCGACCACCGCGAAGCCTTTGCCCGCGTCTCCAGCACGGGCCGCTTCAACGCCCGCGTTCAGGGCGAGAAGGTTCGTCTGGAACGCGATGTCGTCGATCACGCCGATGATATTGGAGATTTCGCGGGACGAGACCTCGATCTGCCCCATGGCGACGATCGCCGTTTTAACGACTTCCCCCGAACGCTCGGCGTTCAGCCTCATGTCTAACACCAGCTTGCCGGCCTCGGCTGCTCGACGGCTGGAATCGGCGACCGTTTGCGTGATCTGTTCGAGCGCGGCAGCCGTTTCCTCGACGGACGCGGCCTGCTGCTCGGTGCGCTTGGCGAGGTCGCTGGCGGCGTCCCGCATCTGGCTCGATCCGGCGGCGATGGCGTGGGCGTTTTCTCCGACCGACCGTACCGTCGTCTTGAGTTTCTCGGCCGCCGCGTTGAAGTCCACGCGCAGCCGATCGAGCGACGGAATGAAGGGCGTCGCGATGTTTTGACGTAGGTCGCCGTCGGAGAGACACTGGAGTCCTTCCGCGAGCTTCTCCACGTTGTCGACCCGCAAAGTTACGTCGGTCGCGAACTTGACGACCTTGAACACTTTTCCGTCGAGTCCGAAGATCGGATTGTAGGACGCTTGTATGTAAACCTTGCGTCCGCCGCGGCCTATGCGCATGAACTCCTCGGCTACGAACTGTCCCGACCGGAGTCGCTCCCAGAACTGGCGGTATTCGTCCGTCCGGGAGTAGGAGGGGTCGCAGAACATGGAGTGGTGGCGGCCCTGGATGTCGGCGAGCTGATAGCCGAGCGTGCACAGGAAGTTCTCGTTGGCGGTCAGGATGTCGCCTTGCGGCGTGAACTCGATGACGGCCTGCGCGCGGGACACCGCGTCCATCTTTCCGGTGTCCTCTGCGGCCTTCAATTTCCCGGCGGTGATGTCGGTTGCAAACTTGACGACCTTGTAGGGTTTCGCTCCCCGGAAGACCGGGTTGTAGGAAGCCTCGATCCAGACTTCCCTTCCGGCTTTTCCGATACGCTTGTACTGGCCCTGATCGAACGTACCGGCCGAAAGCCGGGTCCAGAAGTCCCGGTATCCGGCGGTCGCGGCTTCGGCCGGATCGACGAACATGCGATGGTGCTTGCCGACGATATCGGACAGTTCATAGCCGAGGGCCGAGCAGAAGTTGGCGTTGGCGTGCAGGACGGTGCCATCGAGATCGAACTCGATGACGGCCTGCGAACGGTTCATTGCGGAAAGGACGGCGGCGTCGTCGCGGCCTTTTAGGAAAGGTAGTCTCATAATCGTTCCTCCACATCGTACAGTCTGGTTCAGATTGGCGACCGGACCGGAGGACACGGCTTTTCAATGCGCGGAACGCGCACGGTCGCCGGATTTCGCTAGGTTCGATAGCTTGGCCTTGGGGCCAGGAGCGCGGACGATGTCCGTCAGCTGGTCACCGAGCCGCTTGACGCGGCCTGCGATCTCTCGACCGCTTCGGTGACTCCAGAAATAGGATGCATTTCTTGACGAAAGGTGAAGGCGAAACGTCGAATACCCGCCGTGCTCCTCTTTTGGAGAGGACGCTTGAATGGCGGGTTCCTTCATCGGCTTGCGATAGCTCTGATTTGGCTATGCAATCTCGTGAAAACGTTCGGCTCTAAGGAAAAGAAAAAAAGTGCTGCGATCAAACGATTTTTGCTGCGCAGTCTCTGTTCTCCGAATGTCGTACGACAGCGTGATCGAGTGTCGTTAACCCCTTCGCAACGAACCGATTCCAAGCTTTTCCGCGTATGCCTCGTCTCCGAAACGTGCGCGGACATGCGGACGAAGCTGGATCGCGAGGCGGCTCCGTGTATTGACCTGTATTGACGTCGTAGTCGCGGCGTACATCGAGAGGTTCCGGTTGTGCTGACGATCACAGATTTGGCCCACGGATATTAAAACGGGGTTAATTTGATGCCGCCAAGTTTAGGGGAATTGCGAAATAGCAACCCTGAATGGGCCGAAGGGAATGCGCGGCGATGGTGTCGGAGCTGTCGCATCGCGCGGTACGGCGCTTCAGGGGCTGGAACGTAACGTAAGTCATCGTTAACCTAATCTCAACTTCCGTATCTCATTAATGGAGTCGCGGGAAAAGAGGCGGCGGAAGCGCTTCACAACCCCGCCACTCTCCCCGATACGCCGATGCAGCCGTACCGGATGCGCTCCCTGAACAACGCCACCGTCCCGACAACGGACAGACAGGACGGCGCGAGGCGCCGTCCCGAAGCCCTGCCACGCGTCCGGAGAAACCTTGCCGGGAAACTCCCGAACCACAGGAGCGATGCGCATGTCACGACCAGGCATAAAGACATCCCTGCTTGGCGCCTTCGGGGCGACGGGCCTCCTGTTCGGCATGTTCGCCGCCGGGACGGTGACGAACCTGTCGGGCACGAACAGCCAGGCCGTCCGCCTGTCGTCCGTCTGGCTGCAGGGCGTCAGCCACGCCGGTCGCATGGATTCTGCGCTGGCGGACCTGAAGGTGGGATACCGCGACCACATCTTCGCCACGGACACGGCGGAGCGCGCGGACGCCGACAAGCGGATCGCCAAGGAGACGGAGCAGTTCCACGTCGCACTGGGGATTTTCGACCGTCTTTCCATGGAGGACGCAATCGAGGCCGGGACGTCCAGGGTCCGCGATCTCTCTGAGACTTACTTCGACACGAGCCGGGAGGTCGTCCGCCTGTTCGCCGCCGGAAGTAAGGAAGCCGTCTATGCGTACCTGAGCGGGAAACTGAGGCCAGTCGGAAACGAGCTGTCCAAGGCCAAAGGCGAGCTGTCGCGCGAAAGCATGGAAGGAGCCGACCGATCGGCGGCATCCAGCAAGGACATCTCCTCCCGGACCGTCACCATAACCGTAGCCGCGGTTGGCCTGATCCTCTTCGTCATCGGGGCCGCCGCTTTGTTCGCGGTGTACTCGAGCGCGCGTCCGCTGGAGACCCTGACGCGGTCGATGCGCCGGATGCTGGACGGCGAGACGTCCATAGACATCCCGTATGCCGGGAGAAGCGACGAAACCGGAGCGGTGGCGAACGCAATGGAGGCTTTCCGACATCAGGCGGACGAGAAGCTTCGGGTCGAGGCCGAATCGGCCCGTGATCGACAGGAAGCCGAGCGGGAACGCGAGCGGGCCGCCCGGGTCGAGGCACAATCCCTCGCTTCCACGGAGAAAGCGACGGCGGGCCTGGCTTTCGGACTTCGACAGCTCGCCGCGGGGAATCTATCGATCCGGATCGGGGAAACCTTTTCCGCAGAGCACGAACCCCTGCGAGCCGATTTCAACGCTTCTCTCGCGTCGCTTTCCCAAGCCATGATGACCGTCGCGGACCCCGCGGCCTCCATCGAGGCGGGAACGATAGAGATCAGCACCAGCTCGGACGACCTCTCCAGGCGCACGGAGCAGCAGGCCGCGGCTCTCGAGCAAACGGCATCCGCGCTCGACCAAATCACGACGAACATGGCAAATTCGTCACGACGGAGCGAAGAGGCCCGCTCGGTCGCCGAGCAGGCAAACGCGAGTACAGCCCAATCTAGAGCCGTCGTCGCCGGGGCAGTCGAAGCGATGCAGCGCATCGAGGAGTCGTCGGGGCAGATATCGAGCGTTATCAGGGTGATTGACGAAATCGCTTTCCAGACAAATCTTCTTGCTCTCAACGCAGGCGGCGCGGGCGGGAGAGGCGGGGAAAGGGTTCGCCGTCGTCGCGTAGAAGGTCCAGGAACTGGCCCAGCGTTCGGCGAAGGCCGCGAAGGAAAGCATGGACCTTATCGGAAGGTCGACCGCCGAGGTGGACAGAGGCGTACGGTCCGTGAGCGCGACGGGCCAGGCACTGACAGCCATCGGACAGCTCGTGGGATCGATAAACCTTCACATGGAGGCTATCGCGAGGTCCGCACGGGAGTAGTCGATCGGGCTACAGGAGGTCAACGTCGCCATAAAGCAGATGGATCAGGTGACCCAGCGGAACGCGGCGATGGTCGAGGAGACGAACGCCGCGATCGCGACGCTGGCGGCCGACAGCGTGCGCCTTCGTAGCCTTTTCGAGCATTTTAACTTCAGCGGCAGGGGTCCCGGCCGAGCCGACGACATCGATGACGTTCGACTTCCGGGTTTCGTGGGCCAGAAACGTCTCTCTTCCACGGCGGGAGCCGGACGGTCGAGGCGGGAATGCTGACGGAAGTGCCGCGGAAAGCGCGATCCGTAAGATTGAACGTACCGACTTTGACGGCCGTTAATTTTTTCAACCTAGAAATCGGGTTCAGGGAAGAAATTCCAGTCGCCCCCTTCCCGGCAGCTGATTCCACAGAGTATGTTCCATGCGTCTAGCCTCCGCCCTGCAACTGTTCATCGCTTCGTTTCTCAGCGCGGTTGCGCTCCCGGTCTGCGCACTTGCGCTCGACCTTCCGACGGGTCCGGTTGTCCTGACGGTTAGGGGAGACAACGTCGCGTACCCCAACGTTGGAGACGAAGCGCAGTTCGACATCCCGATGCTAGAAGCGCTACGGGGCAGGGAAGGGTCAATGGAAACTCCCTGGACCAAAGGCCGGATACGGTTCTCCGGACCTCTTCTCCGTTCGGTCCTCGGGGCGGCGGGAGCCACGGGGGGCATGCTGAAAATCGTTGCGTTGAATGACTATTCGGCCGAGCTCCCCGTGGAAGACGCCACGAAACTCGACACGATGCTCGCGACAAGGATGGACGGTCAGTTGATGTCCGTCCGCGAGAAGGGGCCGCTTTTCCTCGTCTATCCGTTCGATCTCGATTCCGATCTTTTCAACGAGAAGTACTTCTCGCGTTCCGTATGGCAGATCACCACGATCGAGGTTTCTCGATGATCCGAACGGTCGCACCGCGCGCGGACGTCATCGGGAAGGCCAGCAGGGTGACGGCGGTTCTCCAGATATTCGCCATTATCCTGCTGTGCGGGCTCATCTATATCCTCGCGGACATCTCAGCACGCTATTCCACGCTTCAGGACGGCATCCGCGAGAACGCGCTGTGGTCCGTCTACCAGCTCGACCGGGAAACCCGGAAACTCCACGAAACCCTTCACGTGATGCTTGCGGTGGGCGACACCTCTGCCGAAAGCATTAAGCAGCTCTCGACGCGCTACGATATCCTCTATTCGAGGATGACGATCCTGGAAGAAGCCAGCTTTGGGGGTAGGTTCCACATCGACGCGACCGTGTCCAGACATATTGCCGCGATACGCGACGGCGTGTTCGGCAGCCAGCATGATTTCGACAGGTTGGCCGCCGGCGGGAGCCTGTCCGCGAAGCGGCTGGGGGAGGTGGACATGGGGCTTGAGGCCATCGGGCGCAGTACGGAAGAGCTCCTGACCTACACCAACAACATGGTCAGCAGCGACCGCGCCGACGGACGCGACGCCATCATGCGACTGCAAGTGAAGTCGGCGATACTCGTCGGATTACTGGCCGTCTGCGCCGTATTCCTCGTCGCGTCCCTCCGCCGTCAGCTCAAGTCCGTGCGGCTCGCTGGCCTGGCGCTGGAGGAGGTGTCGAACGGCTTCAACGAAGCCTTCCTCGCAGCCGACGCGGGCAACAGGGCCAAGTCGCAGTTCATGGCCACTATTGGACATGAAATCCGGACCCCACTTAACGCCATCCTCGGAACCGCGGAACTTCTGGAGCTTTCCCCGTTGCCGACTGCGGCGGCATCGGGAGTCCAGACGATCAGGCGGTCCGGCGAGGCGTTGCTGGAGATCATCAACGAAATCCTCGACTACGCCAAACTCGAACATGGCAGGCTCGAGGTCGATGCCCGCCCCGTCGACGTCGAGAAGCTGCTCAGGTGCACGGTGGACATGATGCGCGACCGGGCGCGGGAACGGGGCAACCGCATCCATCTCGTGATGCCGACAGAGTTTTCGGCCCCCGTCATCGTGACCGATCCCACGCGCATGCGGCAGGTGCTCCTCAACCTTCTCAGCAATGCGGTCAAGTTCACGTCCGGGGGCTCGGTCACGCTGAAGGTCTCTGAGACGGACGCGGCTGGCGAGGAGAGGCTTCGCGTCGACGTGGTCGATACGGGTATCGGCATCGACGAGGAAGGCCTACAGAAGCTTTTCCGGCCGTTCTCGCAAGTGGACCTGTCAATCAGCCGCGAGTACGGCGGAACGGGCCTTGGCCTGACGATCTGCAAGCAGATCGTGGAAGCGCTTGGGGGTAGTGTAGGCGTCGAGAGCCGTCCGGGGGTCGGAAGCGTCTTCTGGTTCGAGATTCCACGCGTACCCGGTGCGATCACCTCAACGACAGACGTCTCGGCCTCGCAGCTTGAAGACACGCTTCCTGCCCTCGACATCCTCCTTGTTGAAGACAACCTCGTCAACCAGCAGGTCGCGGCGGGACTACTCGCACATCTCGGTCAGAAGGTAACCTTGGCCGCCAACGGACGCGAAGGCGTCGAAGCCGTCCGTAACGGTCGCTTCGACCTCGTACTCATGGACATGCAGATGCCCGTCATGGACGGGATCGAAGCGACGCTCATGATCCGCGCGCTCGGCTCGGCCTTCGCAAAACTTCCGATCATTGCCATGACGGCGAATGCGTCGGCGGACGACGAACGTCTCTGTCACGAGGCGGGAATGTCCGGGTTCGAAGCCAAGCCCATGTCCTCGGCCCAGCTTCGCCGCATCGTCGCGGGCGCCGGCAAGCGTCTGCCCGTTCAGCTCTCGCAAAGCCCCGCGAACGGAACGGACGCGTCCTTCGAGGTCCGAAAGGCCGAGATCGTGGACGCAATCGGGGCTGAAGGCTTCGAGGAGATCGTCGCCCTCTTTTTCCAGGACGCCACCGCTCTCCTCGATCAGCTCGCGAAGGCGCGTCTTGATCGAGACATGCAGACAGCCGACCGCAGCCTTCACACGCTGAAGGGCGCCGCGAGCAGCATCGGACTTCAGGATGTCGCGGACCTCTCCCAGAAACTTCGTCACGGGGACATCTCTTCCGACATGTTCGGCGAACTCGAAAACACAATTTCCAATCACAGGCATCGTCTTGCCGCATAGGGACCGACACTTCATGCGCATTCTTTTAGTCGACGACAACGAGACGAACCTGGCGCTCCTTTCCAAGCTGGTCGCGAAACTGCCCGGCTGTATTGCCGTTCCGTTCAACAAGCCGGAAGACGTCCTCGCGGCCATGCCGGCGCTCGATTTCGACATCGCTATCATAGACTTCCTGATGCCCGTCTATAGCGGGATTGAGCTTCTGACCGAAATCGTCCGCTTCGACGTCTACCGGGACAAGCCTGTCGTATTTGTCACCGCGGATACCGACACGTCCACGAGGATGGCCGCACTGAATGCAGGAGCGATCGACTTTCTGACCAAGCCGGTGCACCCTCTCGAATTCCAGGCGAGGATGCGGAACCTCGTCGCTTTGGTCGACGCGCGGAACAAGCTCGCGGACAAGGCGGAATGGCTTCGGGTTGAGGTCGAAAAAGCGGTCGCCGAACTGCGGGAACGCGAAGAGGAGATCATAGACCGCCTCACCATCGCCGCGAGCTACAAGGACGAAGACACGGCACGCCATACCAGAAGGGTAGCCGCGTATTCCGAGGCGATCGCCAGAGCCTACGGCCTGGATGCGCGCTCCTGTCACGACATACGGCTGGCGGCCCCAATGCACGATATCGGAAAGGTCGCCATCCCGGACGCGGTTTTGCTGAAGAGCGGGAGGTTGACCGAACAGGAGTTCGCCATGATGCAGCGGCACACTCTCGTCGGCAATGATATTCTTAGGGAATCCAAGTCAGGGCTCCTTCAACTCGCCGCCGAAATCGCGGGAAGCCATCACGAGCGGTGGGACGGCCAAGGCTATCCGTTCCGGCTTGCGGGCGACGCCATCCCGCTGGCTGGCCGCATCGTCGCGATAGCCGACAACTTCGACGCGCTGACAACCGCGAGGCCGTACAAGGAGGCCTGGAGCCTCGAGCGAACTGTCGACCATATCCGCGCTCGTGCCGGGTCGCAGTTTGATCCGACCTGTGTCAGCGCGTTCGATGCCGCGCTCCTGGCGATCGTCTCGATCATGGCTGCCGACGCCGAAGCGGTAAGTGAACCTCCTGCCCCTAGCTCGTTCTCCTACGCGGAAAGTGACCCAGGGAAGTGCGTCAGGAAGTCCGCATAGGGTTTAAGCGGCTTCGACGCGGCGAGGGCTGTCGAGCGATTTTGTCTGGTAGACCGGATGGGAGGTTTGCTGATCCTCCCGACCATGTCCGCGAGCGTCGTCAGGCTTGGTCGCGGGGCGTCACGGGTTTCGTGAACTCGAGGAACAGCTATGACCGTCAGTGGCGCGGGTCTGCGCCATCACATCGGTCCCGAGGTGGACGAAGTGGATGAGGCGGATCTTGCGACCGTTCCCGGCCAGATGGTGCGAAGCCCCCGTCCTCTGGCCGCACCCGCCGCACTGGAATGCCGCCACCAAACGGCCCTCCAGGTCGGTCCGGCCCGCGAGATCATTCTTGAACAAGTTGTCGGCGTGTTTGTGCGCAGTGACGCGCAACACCGCGAACCCGCATATCGATAAGCAACTCATGGACGCGGTAGGACGCGTGGGCGGGAACACCTATACGAGGATGCCTGATCAGTTCGACATCAAGACGCTGACCCCGCAGGAATGGGAAAGCTGGAAGGCGGCTCAAAAGTTGACGGCAGAATGAGCAGCAGTCCGTATTTTTAGCGGGTTGGCGGCCTTCCGCCGCAGCCCCAGACCCTCTTGAGCAAGGTCGTCTTCACGACAGCTTATGCAGTGATCCAGAAAACGGTGATGAGCGACATCGTCACCAGCGTCCTGCCGCATTGGAAGGAAACCAGAGCCTGGATCACCGCGAGACCGCCGAGCGACTTTGCCGAAATCTTCGCCCAGTACATCATGAAGGCTCTGTCGAGCGCCGTCGGCGCTGGTCTCGCGAAGACAAAGAACGGCTGGTTGCAGCCTGCCTTAAGTCTGGTGCGATTCTTTCCGAGATTGCTCGCGCAGCGGGCATCCACGTGAGCCAGTTCTATCGGTGGCGCAAGGAACTCTGACGGATCAAGGAGCCGCCGACGCTGGTATTGAGCACATTGGTGCCCGTGATCGTTTCGGAGGCGGCGCCGGCACCCAGCCTCTGCCTCAGAAGCGCCGGTCTCATCGCATCCCTGCCGGAAACGCAGCGATGTGATGATTGATCTGGGCCGCGGTCGTTGTGGCTGTGTGGACAGCGGCATCGACACGGAGGCGTTTAGCTGTGTTCTCGATTGTGTGCTGGGTCGGTGATGATCCCGGCTTCTGCTGGTGTGACTGTCTGGCTGGCGACGACCCATGTGTTTCAGCACGCAAAGTTGCACGCCGATTGATACCCACCGCCGCGATCCACGCACGTAGTTCCTTGGCGACGAAATCCGGGCCATTGTCGGAGCGTATATGGGTGGGAGCGCCGCGTAGGATGAAGAGGTCGGAAAGCACGTCGATGACATCGACGGCCTTCAGCCTTCTCTCGACCCGGATGGCGATACATCCTCCCGTGAACTCGTCGATCACGTTGAGCATGCGGATCTTCTGATCTTCTACTGTTGTGCGTGGGATCCTAAACGAAGTCGGAGGATCAGACTGGTTGGCCTATTCCGGCCGAAGCCGGATGTACGAACTGTCGTTCAACCACGGTCGCCCGCATTTCGGTTGCTTGTGAGTGAGTCACTTTTTGGCCCTCCCGCCGGCAGATACGCTCGACCCGCTTGACGTTCACGATCCAGCAAGCCTAGTGCAGCATTGCCGTGATGTGGCGATAGCCATAGCGGTCATACTGGAGAGCGAGCGCCGTGTTGTCCGCGGTCAACGCCGCTTCATCATCCGGAGCTTTGCGATCTCGCGCTGCGTGGAATGCTGACCCAAGACTCGGCACGCCCGTCTCTCGGACACCGCAAGTTCATCAATCACATGGTCTATGCACGCGCGGCGACGGTCGGGGCTCAGAAGTTTCAGTTGGCCGCCTCCGCTAGAATCTTCTTGTCCAAGGTGAGGTCGGAAACGGCGTGCCGGAGCCAGACATTCTGCGCTCATCACGGGTCTCTATTCGCACCACCGCAGATCTACAGACGTAGGCGCGCGCCAACAGGGACGTGTCGGTTTGCTTGGTTTTGCGCGGTAACACACCAACTCCCTACTCGTAAAAACGCATGACGTGGTCGATGGTCGGGACTTTGGCCCGGACGAGCGATCCGCCCGTCGGCCCACGCCGCAATCCATCCGGCAAACGCCTCGGCGGTCTCGATGTACAGGATGTTCATTGTCGTCAGATCGGCAATCGAAACTGTTTTCGCAGGCTCCTGTCGAAGGCGGATTCGGGAACGAAACGGCGCAGGAGACTGATCCGTCCCGCCATTTTTCCCGCCGCGTACCGTCTCTTTGGAACGACCGCAGCCGCCGCCTCAACGATCTTCCTGGCGACAATGTCCGGGGCATCACCGGTTTCTATCGCCTTTTTGTTGGCTACATTCATGCTGGCGCGCGCGGCGTCATAAACGTCTAGCAATTGGTCCGGTCTAGCAAGGTTTTCTTCAAATGCTGTCCTCGTAAACGCGGGCTCAACCAACACAACCCGGATCCCAAAGGTGCGAAGCTCGTGGTCAAGCGATTCGGAATAGCCTTCAATGGCATGCTTGGTCGACGCATAAAGGGCGGAATAGGGAGCCGGGATCAAGCCCAGCACCGAACTCACATTGATAATTCTGCCTTTTCTCTGCTGGCGCATGGCCGGCAGCACCGCCTTGGTCATGCGTAGAACGCCGAAGACATTAACGTCGAACAGCGCCTGCGCCTGGGCTGTCGAGGACTCCTCTGCGGCACCGAGCAGACCCATGCCAGCATTGTTGATAAGAAGGTCGATGCGGCCGGCCTCAGCCAGGACCCGCTCGACCAGTTTCGCGACGGACTCGTCGTCGGTAACGTCACAGGTCAGCATAGTAATTCCGTCAGATCTCTCAGCCACTGCGCGGCGGCTGGTTCCGAACACCTGAAAGCCGGGAATCTGCAAGGCTTTGGCAGTGGCGAGACCGATGCCAGAGGACGCGCCTGTCACCAAGGCAACGCCAGGATTAGTCGTATTCATGAGGATCACTTCCTTTCTTACTCTTGAGAGGCATGGACGTTCCTTTTGTGCCCCATGTGCCAGTCCGGTCAGTTCCCGTCGTAGAGAAGCTTCGTTCGAGTGTTTTTACAGGGCTGAAAGGCCCCTACTTGGCCCAGGCCGCAATCCGTTCTGCAATCGCCTCGGGGGCCTCGATGTGCAGGAAGTGACCAACGTCGGGGACGACCTCCCTCGTGCGCTGCGCGGCGAACCGATGTCGGTCATCAACCTCCGCTGGGAGGATGCAGCCGTCGTTGGCACCGTGAAGCTGCAACATGGGCACCGCGATCGGGCGAGACATGCGGCGTGTCGCCCCAAGCATGCCGGGTCGCATCATCGCCCGGTAGTATTTTAGAGGCGCGGGCATGCTCGCCCGCAGCTGCTCGTGTAGCTGCGCCTTGAGAGCAGGATCAAGCGAGAGGCCGGGCGACCACTGACGCCAGAGGTGATCGATGAGCGCCAGATCTTGGACCGTGGCGATCCAGCCGCTTCCTGGCAGTAGCAAAAGCCCCATGTACCAGCTCCGGCGCAACTGAGCAGGGTGCGTCAGTCTGCTCATGAACGTGAGCGGGTGAGGGATCGAGAGCGCGACCGCGCGAGCAATTCGCTCCGGTGCAGTGATGCAGGTATCATATGTGATCAGGGCGCCCCAATCGTGGCCAATCAGCTCCACGGGTCGCTCCGGAGACCAGCGGTCGATCAGCGCGAGCACGTCGCTGGTGAGGGCTGCAAAGTCGAACGGCCCCGCCGTTGGGGACGGCGCATAACCGCGAAGCCAGGGTGCAACGATGTGACGCCCCCGGCGGCCGAGCTCGGCAAGGAAGGGCTTCGCGGTCGGCGGATGGTCCGGGAAGCCGTGCAAGACAATCGTCGGCTGGCCATCGGGGTCGCCCCCCTGCAACGCGTGGAAGGTGCCGTGTGGCAGATCGAAGGTGACGTGTTCAAAATCCATATGTGTCAGCCTTTTCAGGAGCAGTCGGGCGGGCAGGCGACCAGTCGGTCTCTGACACCCGCCCGCGACCTTCCGTCATTGATATCTCGCGGCAAGTAAGTTAAAGCTGGTTTGTCCAAAGCCTCCAAGGGAGCGGCGGAATAGTCAGAGCCAGCGGCGAACCGCTACCTTGTAGCGGTGGTATTTCTCGCCGAACTTTGCTTCGAGATAGCGCTCTTCGCGCGCGATCACCTGCGTCTGGATGATGATCAGCACCAACGGGAGCAAGGTCAGGGCGATCGGCCCGTCGAAGCCGATGGCAAGGCCGGCATAGATGAGCGCCATTGCAAGATACATGGGATTGCGAGTCCAGCGATAGGGACCTGTCGTTACGATTAGGGTCGTCGGCTGCGTCGGTGGAGCGTTGGTGCCAAGCCGCCGGAACAAACCTGCGGCCGCAAGCATCAACGCCACGCCGGCAACGAAAAGCAGCAAGCCCCCGGTGGCCAGCAGCTTCCAGTCAATGCCGAAAGACCGCAGGCTGACAAACCGCTCCGCCGACAGTCCCAGCAGCAGCGCTCCCAGATAAATGAGTGGCGGAGGGAAGCGCACGCCCGCGCTATCTGGTTTGACGGCCATGCTCGTCCCTCCGATCTATGCTGTAAAATTGGCTGGGGTCAGGCCGCGCCATGGCCGGGGGCCGCGATCTTCTGAAACAGGTGCGGGGTGGCTACCACGGATGCCGGATAGGCCGAAACCCTCTCGAAGAATTCGGGATGGGAGAAGGCATCGCGGAGCGTCTCGGTGGATTCCCAAACCACGTAGTTTAGATAGGTAGGGCTATCTCCGATCGCTCGGTGCAGTTGTGATGAAATATACCCAGGTTGCTTGGTGAACACAGTACCAGCTGCCTTAAAGTTTTCCAGGAAGGCCGCTTCGTCAGCGGCATCGACCGTAAAAATGTTGATGAGTACGATTGGCGCAGCCGAGATACCGAGCTGGCGCTCAAGTGGGAATCTTTTGTCTAGCGGCGTGAACTTCTTGATGACTTCCATGTGGAGTACTCCCGTCTGGTGAGAAGGACGAAACTGACGTGATCGACGCTGTCGGCTCTCAGGCCAGCATCGACTGCTGCGCGAAAATACCTGCCATCGCGCCTTGCCATGTTGCCGTTGTGACCGAGGGGATTCCGGGGTTGGCGAGGTCACCGGCGGCATAGATGCCGGGTATGCTGGTTTCACGGCGCTCGTCCGTCTTGATAGCGATGCCGGTCGGCGTATTGACCGTGTCGAGCCCGAGTGTTTCATGCAGGCTCGCGGACGGCTTGTTGCGCGGATGCGCGAACAGGATATCGACTGCGACATCGGGGCCAGTATCGAGCTTAATAGTAGCATTGTGGTCCCCTTGACGGGCGATCCCAGTGATGCGGCCATCAATGACAGCGACCTTTCGGCCCGCCAGATCGGCCCGGATGTCGGATGTGATGTCATGACCATCGCCGAAGACCGTCAAACTGTCGGTCCAATCGTGAAACAGCCTGACCTGATTCATCGACTGTGGACCGGACCAGACGAGGCCCCAATGCTGGCCGGCGACCTCGAAGCCGTCGCAGTAGGGGCATGGGATGACGGATGTGCCCCAGCTTTCGGCGAAGCCTGGAACAGCCGGCATCTGGTCAACAACGCCGTAGCTCATGATCAGGCGGCGCGCGCCAAGGCTCTCGCCATCGCCAGTGAGGACGGAGAAATTGTCAATCGTACCGGAGATGCTGTCGGCGCGGGCATTGACCATCCTGATCGCAGGATAGCGCTCCAGCTGCTGCCGCGCTTGGGCCAGGATTTCGGACGGTGGCTTGTGATCGTGGCCGAGCACGCCGTGCGAGCGGCCGGCGAAGCGATTGCGCGGCAGGCCGGTATCGAGAACGATTACTTTGCGGCGGGCACGACCAAGCTGAAGGGCGGCGGCGAGGCCGGCAAAGCTGCCGCCGATGATGATGACGTCATTCATTGTGATGGGCTCCGGGTTGCGGATCGAGTCCGTTGAGTTGGGCGTGGCCGCGGCCTGGGCACGAGGGACGCCGATGGTGGAAAGCGCGGCCAGCTTCAGCAGTGTTCTTCGTTGCATGGCACCCTCGTGTTGCAGGTCGGCGTATTTTGGCTTGCATATTTGTGAAACTGGGTGGTATCGTAATTCAAGAATAATGATACTGTCAAGGACTGGATTTCACCATGACCGAAAATAGTCAGGCTCGGCGCGGCCGGCCCGTCAACGAGGCACTTGGCCAAACGATAGTCGACGCAGCGAGCGAACTCTTTGCGGAGTTGGGTTTTCACGCGACGACATTGGACAAGGTCGCCCAGCGAGCGAAGATATCCAAGCTCAGCATCTACAAGCACTTCGAGAACAAGGAGGCGCTGTTCGGGGCGGCCTTTACGGCCCGCTGCCATCAGTTTTTACCACAGGCCCTTTTTGAGGGCGTCGACGGTTCGCCCGAAGATCAGCTCATGGCGGTGGGTTCATCCCTGCTTCGCACGCTGTTGCGCCCGGACGTCAGCGGTGTCGAAGCCATGGTCATGGCCGATACGCCGAACCAAAAGTCGTTGAGCAAACTCCATTACGAAGCAGGCCCCGCCCATATCATCGCCCAAATCGAGGCCCTGTTGCGTCAGTTGCACGCGAAGGCGGTTCTGAAGGTGCCCGATCCTCTCCTGTCCGCCCGCTTGTTTGCTGCGCTTTTCAAAGGATGCGATCTCCTGATTATCGCACGCTTCGATCAGGCGAGAGCAGAGGACGACAACGAAATCGAATCCTATTGCCGGTCGGCCGTCGCCATCTTCATCGCCGCGCACAGTGGCAACGACGACGCGGGCGGATAGCCTGGTTAAGAACGGATCAGAACAAAAGATATGGCATGACAAGGGAAAATGTTTCTCAGGTAGCCGGCTGGAAAGGCCAAAGCGGAGAGCGCTGGGTCGCTTACCAGGAACGGCTCGATGCCATGATGGCGGCGTTCGGCCAAGCCGCGCTGTCGGTGAACTTGCACACCGCATTGGCCTGACGTACTCTGCCACCTCCCTGCATTAAATGTTAAAACAGGTAGGCATACTTACGAATAGGCACGTCGAGCAGACGAGGTATTGCTGCATCAGTCAGAGCGGGGTCACCGCCTGGGCAGGCTCATATTGGTCGCGGAGGCGCAGTTACACGCGATAAAGAGTTCGCCACCACGCCCCTGAAGGCGGCCGAAAGGATCAGTGCCGCACCGTATGACCGAACCAGGGCAGCTCCTCCCTCGCCGTGACGAGAAAGATTACAGGGCTAGCGCGGTCCAGACTGAACTGTAACGGCTCCACACTATCGAGTATGATCGCCACCCAGTTCTTGACTGATAACACTTGCAAATGCCCCTATAATCGAGAAGCATGCGGAGCTGACTTAGCTCAATGACGGTCGTCAATAGTCCGTTGCCATGGTGCCACATCTCGACGCGGTAGTTGCGTCCAAAATCTTCGGCCCCAATCAAATCATTCTCTTCTGGTTGTCGTCGACTATGTTGCAACTTAATAGTTTCAGAGATTTATCGACTGCACCTTTTACGCACTCTCAATACGATTGAAGGCGTGCCTGTCTATAAATACGTGAACTTTTTTGGAAGGCGCTGGTTGCACATTGTAAAGTGCAGGAAGCCTCTCCATGCCACGCTACTATTTCAGCCTGCTTTGCCTCGGCGAGATCGTCACTGAAAGCAGAGGTGGAGACTTTTACTCTCTCACTGACGCACGAGAATACGCAGCAACCTGGTTGCGCGACGCTGCAGCAGACCATCTCACTGCTGGGCGTGAGATCGAGGGATGTGTCATCGAGATCTGTGACGCTAATGGGGTCGTGCGCGGAACCGTCACGACCTATCAGGCCATCGAGTGGCTTATCAATCGGGGTAACGGGCGCTCTACATAAGCAATCCTGTCCGAAGGCATTTCAGAATCCAGTCACATCGGCATGCTTTGGAAGAGGTTAGGGTGTGACAGCCATTCAAACTGGCCGTCCGACAATTCTGTCTGGAAACGTGTCCGTGTTCGAAGGCTTGCTTCCGGCACCCTGTGTATCAAAATTGATTCTGCGTGACGATTGGTGTTGTTTCCGTCGGTCAGAGAATGGTCAGGGATTTTCGCCAATAGGGCTTCGTGCGACAAACCTTATTTCGTCAGGCGCACCCCCAACATTGAAGCGTCTCTCCCGATCGACTTGAACGCTGCGATCAGGGCGTCAGCGTCTTCAGCTTGAAAGAAATTCGCCGACGTTGTTGCACATGACGCAAGCAGCGCTTTGCCCTTTGCCGGCGCCATGAAAGCGACCGTGTAAACAGTCGTTTGTGTTATACGGGCTTTATCGCAAATTGCTTTAGTGTCCGTGTCGTTCTTGGTCGCGGTGTTGTCGCCATCCGTCATCAAAACCAGAAAGCGCTTGGGTGTCAGACCTGTCTTGGCTATGTGAACGGCAGTTTCTGCCGGGTCAGTCAATGCCGCGTAGGCAGTCTTCATCGCGCCACTCGAATCCGTGTTGCCTGCTGCTTTAAGATTTTGCACATAGGCAAGAGTAGGGGTTTTGCTCCAACTCAGGCTGCTGGGGACGTCTTGGCTCGTACTATACGATACAGCGGCGGTTCTAGTGTATTTGCTGTCTGGATCTGCCTTGGAAAGCGTGTCGAGCAATCCTTCAACGGCTGTCTTCAATGACTGGATCTTACTGACTCCCTTCTTATTGGTGGCAGAACTCATCGACCCGGACTTGTCCAGAACGAGGAACATTGAAAGTGAGCTCTCTGTCGCCGTCTGCCCTTTCGACTGGCTCTCGGCATGCACAGTCACGCTGCTTCCAGCTAAAAGTCTCGTCATCGGAGTCAGCGGGACGGTGAAACCGGATTTAACGGTGACTGAAAACTGCTTCCCGCTTCCTAGACCCGTGGGGGAACTGTCGATCGTTACGTCGTGGGCAGCAAGTCCCGCCTCGCTGCCTGTCGATGACAGGGTGTCAGTTGGGCTACCCATTCGCGCATACAAAAACGTCTTCGCCTGTTTCTTCGCTTCGTCTACTGACATTTGCTCATTCGCGAGCCCAGATGCTGCGGCAAGTGCCGCTGCATCAGTCGCATTCTGCAGTGTGCTTTTGGCCCACATCAAATTTGAGGCGTCAATGGATACTCCCCCGGCGCCCAGCACAAGCGGCATAATCATGGCGGCCATAATGCCAATGTTGCCGGAGTTTGTTTTGAGAAGCAGGCGAATGGCTTTTGTTATTGAGTTGCGCATGATGAAGAGCCGCTAGTGTTGCTACACTGGCAGACTAACAACAACGTGTCTCGGAACGGTTGAGAGAGAATGTAAACTTTCTATGAAAGCAGCATCGCCAGATCTGTCTAGCTAAGCTTGTTTGTCTATTTGCCTCCGGAGGAGTGTATACATCTGCGATATCTTACGCCTGCAAACCGGACCATACGTGAAGTTTGACAGCTGGAACGCCGCTCCCACCCCGCGGAACACAACACGCGGGGTGGATCAGGTCGCGCCGCTTGAGAAGCGTAGCATGGCGCTTGCTAAACGTGAATCCGCTCTACCTCACAATCTCGAACTCGATCGGTGGAGAGACCACTGTCGTCGTACCAACGAGCTTCTAAAGCGAAATTCAAGTGTAATCCAAGACCACCTCATAATGAGCCGGGCCAAGAGCAACGCTTGATGGGATGATGATGGAGCGACGGTATGACTTGCGGGCTGCCGTCAGGTCGGCCCCGACGGTATACTGCGGCAAAGAATGCCGTTGGCCGGCAGCGTCGTAAAGGCAGCGCTTGGCGGCAACTAGGCAGATGCGCGTCCGGACCACCTTGTATTAGAGCTCGATCGTGCCTCTGTGCTTGACGGCAGGCTTCACCGCGTCGGTGTCCCTGTAGGAAATGGGCGTCTCGCGATCAACCACCATCACGGCGACATCGAAAGAGCAGACCGCAGTAACCGCGGCGATAACGCCAGCGGCAAGAATGCGATTCATGCTGCCGGCATTCCTTTTACCCAACCCCAGTTTTCAGAAGGTTTCGTAGAGCGCGACCGTCACAATGAGATCGTGATCGCACCGTAGACATGCACAGGAAGATCACCAGCGGAATAAGCGCGAACGCCGGACGGAACAAGACAATCTGGCCGAGCAGTATATTGCCCGAAGCTGCCTTGATGTAGATCGGCATTCTCGCGACTATAAAGCCTGACAGAATACGAGGAAGGATGCCTTCTTGGATTTTGCGTCACAGGCTCAACCGACGCCATGGAGTTGATCTTTCTAAGCTTTATGAAAATGACTTCCCTGTGAAACGGCTGTGGTCTGAAAGGTAGGCACAACACTACCTATCGTACGAAGTGAATATGGGGTTTCAAATGATAAGGCGAGCTCTCGACTCTTGCATCGACTGAAAAAACGTCATGCAGCAGGGCCTTGGTAATCACCTTCTCCGGCGGTCCTGACGCTACGATCTTCCCCGCTTGCATCACGATCAGACCGTCGCAGAACATCGCTGCGTGATTGAGGTCATGGAGAGCGATGATGCTCGTTACTGGCAACGCAGAAACAAGCCGCATGAGATTGATTTGATGATGAATGTCGAGATGGTTCGTCGGCTCGTCGAGGAGCAATTCCTGGGGCGATTGCGCCAACGCGCGCGCAAGGTGAGTGCGTTGTTTTTCGCCTCCCGAAAGGCTTTGCCAGCGATCGTTTCGCTTCGCCGTCATTTCGGTGCGTTCGAGAGCATAGGTGACAGCTGTATCGTCCGCCGTCGTCCAGCCGGAAAACATCGAGCGGTGCGGAAAACGGCCAAGCTTGACGACGTCGATGACCTTCAGACTGGCATTGGTGGTGGCGTGCTGCTCGATGAAGGCGACGCGCTGCGCCATCGACCGGCGGCCGATCTGAGCGATGTTCTTTCCGTCAAGGGTAATCTGTCCCGACGTCGGCTTCTTGAGTCCGGCCAGCAGTCGCAGCAAGGAGGTTTTGCCGGAACCGTTCGGTCCGAGCAATCCAAGCATTTTTCCCGGCTCAGCGGCAAAAGACACGCTATCCACGATGGTCTTCGAGCGGATCTTCCAGAGAAGATTAACTGCGTTGATACTCATGTAGCGCGCCGGAACCGGTAGAGGATGATGGCAAAGAACGGCACACCGACGAGCGCGGTCATGACGCCGATGGGAAGAACCTGTTGAGGGATGAGAACGCGCGAGGCGATATCCGCAGCAACCATAAAAATTGCGCCGACGATCGCGCAGGCGGGCATCAGTCGGACATGAAGGGGGCCGACAATAAAGCGCGCCGCATGCGGCACGACTAGGCCAACGAAACCGATCGTACCAACCATGCTGACGATGGTGGCTGTCATCACCGCTGTGATGCCGAACAGCAAAAGCCGCGCCCGGCCGACATTCACACCGAGAGATGCGGCAGCCTCGTCACCGAAGGCAAAGGCATCCAGCACGCGTGCGTAGAAGAGACAGACGATCAGCCCGATGCCCACGACGACGGAGACGAGGGCGAACTCTGGCCAGCGAACGGCGCCGAAGCTGCCCAGCAGCCAGAACATCACGTCGCGCGCCTGCTGTGCATTCCCGGATGTCGTGACGATATATGATGTGGCAGCGTTGAACAATTGCGAGGCGGCGACACCGGCGAGAATGGTCTGGTCAGCACCGCCGCGAGTACCATTGGAGAGCAGGGCCACGAAAAAGAAGGCGGCAAAAGCGCCGATGAAAGCACCCATTGAAAGTGAGATCGATCCGGCCCCTATGCCTAGGATGATCACTGCAACCGTACCCGTCGAGGCGCCGGCTGAGATGCCGAGAACGTATGGCTCTGCCAGCGGATTGCGAAGCAACGATTGCAGGATTGCGCCCGAGAGTGCGAGGCCTGCTCCGCAGAAGACGGCGACTAGTGCTCGGCTTAGGCGGTAATCCCAGATGATCGTTTCGTGAATACGGCTGAGGTCCACCGTCGTCCAGCCCAGCCGATTGGTAATGGCCGCATAAGTTGACGCAAGCGGGATCGGCATATCTCCAATCCCGACGCTTAAGCCGACGATCAGCGATATGCCGACGGCTGAAGCCAGCAGAACAGCAGCAAGCACGGCAAAATGGCTGAAATGCCGCACGCCGCCTGCTTTGACCGTAGTCACACTCACTGACGCAGACCTAGCGCCGTGAGCTGCTCGGATATGCGCTCAGCGCCAAATATCGTCTGGATTGTCGGGTTCATGGCCTGACCTTCCATGATCACGACGGCGTTATTCTTGACCGCCGACATCTGGCTTGTGCCGGGGTCTGTTTTCAGAAACTCAATCTTCGCTTCTGCCTTGTCGAGTTCCCAGCGGTTACGATCGACTTGGGCGACGACGATGACATCCGGATTCGTGGCAATAATGCTCTCCCAGCCAAGTGCCGGCGAATCGGCCTCGGATGTGATGGCGTTTGTTCCTCCCAGAACATCGGCGATAAAGCCGGATGGGGTATTTTTGCCGGCAAGATAAGCGTCTGCAGCCGGCGAGGGGCTAGAGAACCAGAACACATAGGAGAGTTTCTTGCCATCCTTGGGTGCGTCGGCGCGAAGCGCCGCCTCGCGCTTCTTCAGGTCTTCGATCACAGCTTGTCCACGTTCGCTGACGTTGAAAATCTGCGAAAGCTCTTCGATCTCCTGGTAAAGCGCCGTCATGTTCCAGAGCCGGCTGCGGTTGCCATAGCCGAACTTGTCTTTCGCCGCGCCTTCGGCGACACATGCGCTTGGCGAAAGATAGGCCGGGATGTCGAGCTTTTCGAAATCTTCCCGCTTGGCGACCTTGCTTGATGGTCCCATCAGGCTTGGAAGGGCTGCTGCCACGAAGTCGGGCTCCTGGGCGAGGACGGCCTCGAACGTCGGAAACTCGATGGAAAGAAGTTTGACCTTGGCATAAGCCTCCGCTAGCTGCGGCAGGGGCTTGTTTGGCCAGAAGGCGGTTCCCACCATCTTGTCCTCCAGGTCGAGCATCAGCATGATCTCGGCGCTGCCCTGACCCAGGCCGACAGCGCGCTCTGGAGCTTTTGCGAACGTGACTTTTACTCCGCAGTTTTCGACAGTCAGCGGATATGTAGTGGCAGCTTCGGATGTGGAGTTGATTGCTACGTTCAGCAGGTTGCACAGACTCGCAACTACCAGTAATTTCCTCATCGAGGCCACCATTCATGTCGACGCCTAATTTGAGGCGAGTTTGTTTACGGATCGTCTAACGATTTTCAGCGCCAGAAACAAGAGTCCAGTTGTCATGTTATAGCCGGCACAGTCCTTGACCCTTGATGGTTCACAAAAAGCGATGAATCTGAGTCCGTGTTGCAAACAGGAGATTTGTGATGGGCTCAGCACTTCAGCTTCGAACGGACTTTATGAGCGACAACCTGCGCAAAGCGGCGCGGGTGTCGAAAGATGCGGTCCAGACGCGTCCGCTTCTGGCTCTCGCGCAGATTTATGATGGAGCAACGCGCGGCGAGGCCGCGAGAGTCGGCGGTGTGGCCGTGCAGATTGTGCGGGATTGGGTGGAGCGCTTTAACGCTTATGGTCCCGAGGGGGTGTTAAATGTGGAGACTCCCGGCAAGCGTCCAAAACTCAACGACGATCAGCGCCAGGAACTTCGTCGTCTTGTTGAGAAGGGGCCGATCCCGGCAATTTATGGCGTTGTGCGCTGGAGGCTGAAGAATCTGGCGCGTTGGGTTTTCCGGGTGCACCGGATATCTCTGATGAAAGCACCTTCGGCCGCGAATTGAAGGCGATGGGATATACTTTGCCAAGCTGTCCGCGCGCCCGCCACTATGCCCAAAACGAATTGGCTGGTGAGGATTCAAAAAAAGCTTCGCGTAAGAGATCGAGACGATCCGCGAAGGTCTCGCTCCCGGCATGGAAATAGAGCTTTGGTGGCAGGATGAAGCGTGCATCGGACAAAAGAACAAGCTCACCCGACGGTGGGCGCAACGCGGGACACGTCCATCTGCGCCGCACGATCAACGGACCCTATCGGCCTACATATTCGGCGCGATCTGCCCGAAGAAGGGCAAAGAAGCAGGCATTGTCATGCCCTGGTGCGACACGCCGGCTATGAACGAATATCTTTTGGAAATTAATGGCGAGGTGGATCCCGGTGCGCACGCGGTGCTGATCCTCGATCAGGCGGGCTGGCACTCATCCGCCTAGTTGATCGTGCCGAAAAACATCACCTTGCTCTTCCTGCCACCGCGTTCCCCGGAACTCAACCCAGTAGAAAACGTCTGGCAATTCATGCGCGACAACTGGTTGTCAAGCCGGATTTTCACATCCTATGACGAAATCGTCGATCACTGCTGCGCGGCTTGGAACAGGCTCATCGAGCAACCACGGAAGATCATGTCAATCGGATTGCGTGATTGGCCCATCGGTCATGATCAGTGCCGATTGGTATGAGATACTTGATTGACATCACACCCTTGTTCCGAGAGTGATACATAATCTCTGGTTGTCTCGGGGCCTTCAAATGCGACTAACTACTTTTAAAATTGCTGGTTTTGCTGTTTTTATGTTGGCAGTATCCTTCGTAACCTTAGACGCTTTCGTGAGGTCATACAACTCTGCTACACTAGAAGATGAAAAAATTGGCATTAAAACGAGAATAGGAAGCTATAGTAGCTTCAAAACAATGGGAGCTATGCCGGTTTTACTGATCGCTTCCCTCAAAAAATGGCCAAATGAGGATACCTGCTTTTCCGCCAAAAATCGTAGAATTATCGACTGGGAGAACATTCATAATGATAAAGAAGTCGAGATTTGTTTGATTCACACTCTTACGCACATAAAAAATGATGATGACATCAATTTTTTCTTAGAAAGAAACGGGTTTGGTCCAGTATCTATTCAAAATAATATTCTGGGAATCCGTATAAGCGCGACATGCCAGGAAAATGACTTTCCATGTGGTGCTGCGGTCAAGAATATCGGAGGATTCATAATCCAGGCGTATGCCATGACTGTTTCGGTCAGCTTAATTCAATCCACACCAGTAGACGTCACTGTAACCTTATCGATTTTGTGAGGAATTATGACAATCCTTCTGGTGGGAAGCGTATAAGGAACATACCGGGCTTCGAATGAGCGGGCCATCTTCAAGTTGTGAACGGCGACAAGGAAATTGAAGTTCAGCGCCGAAAGCAATCTTTCCGAGCGAATGGGCGTACAAGATCGATGAAGAGCACGCAGTACCTAGCACATCCACTATCGGGGACCGGTAAGCGTATTCGCGGAAATCACTCTACCCAGAGATTGCAATTTCAGATTCAGGTATATGGGAGACATTTAAGCAAGCAGCACTCAGGGTTTCGGAGTGCAAGCTGCCATATGATGTTTTTTAATAGCAAATGCTTCATAAATACATCGCCGAATGTCGCAGGCCATTTAGCGGCTGCCGCAACGTCCAACCGACGCCGACATCACCAACCTGCTACTATTCAACTTCGCCAAGCCCGCTGTTTTCAGATCCTATACGAGTGGCTAACAAGCACCCCAGTCAAACGGGTCTTGTCAATGCGCATGGAAATGAGCGCTCACGCCTAACCGGCTCGGTTCCGCATGGAAACCAACAAGCCTGTCGGAGTCGGAGAGACCTGTGACCGAGGAAACCACTGCCAATGATCCGGTCATCGCCTTGACCGCTCGGATTGTCGCTGCGTATGTCGTCAAGCATACCGTGCCAGTGGCACAGTTAACCGATATGATTGACCAAACGCGGGCCGCTCTGGGATCGCTCGGACAGGTGCCACCCGCTCTCATCGCCGAAGAAAAGCCAATACCCGCAGTCACGATTCGCAAATCGATCCAGGTGAATTACTTGCTTAGTCTGGAGGATGGCAAGCCCTACAAATCCCTCAAGCACCATCTGATGAGCAGATACGGTATGACCCCTGACGCCTACCGCGAAAAATGGGGACTGCCCAAGGGCTACCCGATGGTCGCACCCGGCTATTCGGCGAAGCGCTCGGGATTGGCAAAAGATGCTTGTTTCGGAGACTGGCCGTTTCGGAAGGAGGCTAAGCTGAATCAGGAAGTTTGAGGCGCAAATTGTCATGTAGCTGACGTTGTTGGAACAGGCCGTATCGGTCAGCGTCGCCCTGCGGTGTAGTGCTTCTGACCGCTGTGTCGGGGTAAGCTTCAGGGGCGCCCCATGCTATTCGTTGAGCAGGCACGGTCTTCCCCCGTACGACTGGCGATCAGTTGGCAATCGATCTTCGCCAATCTGCCGAGAACGGCCAGATCCACTTGCCTGAACTGGTAGACGTAACGGCTAACGGCTGCGCCAAAACCAGGAAATTCGCCTCGGCGGCGACAGGAAGATCTGAGGATGCCGGCGGGAGCTCCTCAGTATTTTCTAGGCCTAGCCTTCGTTCGGGAGCGGGTGGCCGGTCGCAACCTGCGGGTTTCTGTGCGACCTACTCGCGTCTGGAAAGGGCGCATGCGAGCGAATCCCACTGGTATTCCCAAATCCAGCGCGCTCCATCGCTTGGCGGCGGGCAACTCCGCTTCGTTTGCCACGATCAACTGCTCGCGCAGATGAACTGACAGCGCTGGCACCATAGCGCTTTCGTTCAAGAACGTTCCACCGACTACAAAACGCGTCATTACAGCTAGCGGCGTCTCAAGATGCACAGGAACGGCTCAGGCCCGCAGCAGCAATTCGTTTGGAACTGCCGTTTCGACGCGATTCCGCCCAAGGGCTTTCGCCCGATACAGGGCGCTGTCGGCGCTTGCGAGCATCCCGGCGAGGTCATGGCAGTCCGGCGCCGCAAGACCAATACTGACGGTGGCCTGGGTCTTCACGCCCTCTGCCCAAGCTGCTGCTTGCGCGAATCGGCTTGCAATGACCGAGCCCCGACTGAAAGCTTGATGATGGTCGCACCTTGGCAAGAGCGCGGCGAATTCCTCACCACCCAGCCGGACAAGAAGGGCGTCGGGTCCCGCCTCTTCGCGGGCGGTTTCGGCAAACAGCTTAAGAATCCTATCTCCGACTGGATGGCCATGGCGGTCGTTGATCGCCTTAAAGTGGTCGAGATCGAAGGCGAGCAGGGAGACGGGGTAATCTTGTCGCGCCCTGAGGATCAAAGCTGCCTGCTCAAAGAAGGCGTGACGGTTTGCGAGCCCGGTTAGCTGATCGGTGTGCGACATGCGGAGCAGGTGCTGCTTCTCCTCTTCTCGAACGATCATCAGAAAGGACATCGGCATCGCGACCGAGTACAAGACGGCCTCGTACATCGTAGCCTTCCCGATGGTGGAAAGAATTTCTGGCCCGAACCGCTGAACGAGGATAGGGGCGATGCACGCACGGCCGAGGTAGAACACGGCATGAACGGCTGGGATCGCTACCGCGATCGGACGTGAACGCAATCCTTGAACCGCGCGGCTGCGCAGAAGAATCCACGCGGTAAGGCCGCAGGTCAGCGCGATGGGGAGAGACGAGACGTGGTTCCAGAAGGCGGCCGGGAAGTGCGTGCCAGCGATCGCCCAGGCGAGGGCCAGGATGACCAGCGCTCCGGCAGACGACCAGACATACCGACGACCGTCGAGGCCGGCGATGGCGTTGAGGACCAGAACGTAGCCCAACACCATCAGGACGTTGGTCGCCCCCATGCCGAGCGCAACCGGGAAGTGGCTGCGGTTCATTGCAAGGACGCAGCCGAAAACGAAAGCGAAGAGTCCCGCGGCCAGAATGCCGAGCACGCGCGCGCGACCTGGATGAGCCTGCCGTTCCCAGAGGAGAAGCGAAGCTGACACAAGCAGCGTTCCGACCGTCAAATACCAGAGAGTTTGTAAATCGATCTGCATAGCTCTGCCTGCCTCGCGACAAAGCCTACAGGGCGGTGTTTGAAGGATTCCTTACGTTGCCTCCCATACCGCCGGCATGGTTTGCGTAACGTTAAGCGTGGCGTTCTATGCCGGCAATCTCGGATTACGGTTGATGTCCGCTCTAGTAAGGACTTTCCGTCTGATCGAATGCGAGGGCAGTATTGCGAACGCGCAGAGGGTACCATCGCAACCAATTTTTTTGAGGTAGACATGCACGACATCACCGTGCAGATCGACGGATCTTCGGTTTGGATCTCGTGCCGGTGGCAAGACTGCTGACGGCATAACCGAGAGACCCTATTATCTGCTCCCGCCTAAAGCGGAAACTGTCGTTTCCGCCGTCAATACGGGAAACTCGTAAGCCCAGAAATCGACTGGTCGGGCAGAACCGAAAGCGTACGCTACATGCGGCTCTATACGGCGGCAGGTGGCATCGAGACTGCGACAACTGACGACGTCGTACCGGACCACATTGATCCGCGGCAACCACTTCAATGAAGGAATGCTCGCGACAGCTTCGATGATGAGGTCATCCTCGGTATATTGGCTAGATTTGTGACACTGAGCCAGAACAACGATCTTTGACAGAACGGGCTTGAAATCAATGCGGCAGGTCCTTGAGGACCAACAGCCGGTTGCCCTTGGCGAACGCGACGAGTTTCTCTTGCTCGAGGGCATGCAGGACATCGAAGATTTCCTCCTGCAAGTAACCCTGTGCGTTTAAAGGCAACACAACGTCGAGTAGGCTGATCTTCATCTCGGGCTTAACCTTTAAGGTGCGTAGGCGCGCCAGTGTAGCGGCTTCAATCTCTTCAAATCTGCTCATCGCCGCGTCTTAGCTCCATTGAGGCTCGCTTGTCTTCACGTCTGACATGGCGCAACGGAACTTTCCTGTGCGCGCCAAAGAACTTGAAGCCACAGGAGGCTCCAAGGCGCTCGAGCATGGTGACGGTAACACTGCCGAGAAGCTGCAACGCTTTCGGGAAGCATCGCCTGCTGTTCGACAGGCGCAGGCTGTCAAACGACGCATCAACAGAGGTTCGCTGCTAGCCAATCTGTCACACATCGAGATCGTGGTCGAAATCGATAACTATGCCTGTCGTTACGGCTGCCATGACCTTCATCGCATCGGCAAAAATGTTATTGAAAAGCTTGAGCTTTTGCAAATTCGTGTTGCGCTTGGTAAGCAAACGAAATCTGTGAAAGGCGATTTGGACCGCACTATAGTGGCTGTCACCGAATGGTGGCGAAAAACGATGCCGAGCGGCGCGCTAAAAGTGATCGACTGCAAGCAATGCCTTAAAGATCATGGGAAAGGAGAAAATGAATGGAGACGGGGGCTATGTCCACTGGCACTCTGCTATTTCTTATGCGTGATGCAGTTGCATCCCATTGAAGACCTCATGCATACGGACGGCGCGGAACCCAAACGATCGGTCGGCGTTCCCGAACACGATCTTCCATCAACCAGTAAGTCAGGTGACGTTATGACCCGTGTGATCGTGATTGGAGCAACGGGACATGTCGGGACCTACCTCGTCCCCGCCCTCGTTGAAGCGGGGCATGAGGTCGTCGCCATCAGTCGTGGCGTCGCCGAACCCTACCAGCCGCACACGGCTTGGCGTCACGTCGAACGTCTTCAAATGGATCGGGAGGCGCTGGAGCGCGCCGGCATTTTTGGCGAGAATATTCGGTCTCTGAAGCCCGACATCGTCATCGACATGATTTGCTTCACTAAGCACAGCGCTGAAATGCTGGTTGACGCACTGTCTGGACATGTCGGTCATTTCCTTCACACGGGCACGATCTGGACTCACGGCGCGTCTGTTGCTGTCCCAACGGCTGAAGACGCGCCAAAACATCCGTTCGGCGACTATGGGGTCCAGAAAGCGGAGGTCGAAGCTTACCTTTTGATGAAGGCGCATGTCGAACGGTTTCCAGTGACTATTCTTCATCCCGGGCACATCGTTGGCCCTGGCTGGGTCCCGCTCAACCCGCAGGGCAACTTCAATCCGCAGGTATTTTCGATCTTGGCGCGCGGCGGCAAGCTTGTCGTGCCGAACTTTGGCTTCGAGACTGTCCATCACGTCCACGCGGAGGATGTCGCACGTCTGTTCATGGCAGCGATATCCTCTCGTACAACGGCAATCGGCGAGGCCTTCCACGCGGTTTCCGATAAGGCTCTGACGCTGCGCGGATATGCGGAGAGCATGTCTCGCTGGTTCGGTCACGAACCGGAGCTGGAATTCCTTCCCTATGACCAATGGGCGGCTGGCCAGAATGCCGAAGACGCGAAAGCCACATGGGAGCATATTGCACGCAGCCCGAATTGTTCGATGGAAAAAGCGCGGCGTCTCCTAGGGTTCGTCCCCCGGCACACATCGCTGCAAGCCGTACAGGAAGCGGTCACGTGGCTCATCGCAAAGGATGAGGTAGATATATCAGTCGGATAATCTTAGATGTCTCGTTGTCGATTTCATTACTGTCGATCAACAAGGGTTATCAGTGGCTCTATGTCCCGCTTAGGGTGAACGATATAGCCAGTCCGAGCTCGACGCTAGTAGCCAACTTTAAAGTCCGTAAGGCAGTCTCTGGGTCTACGAACCGCGTCGAACATAGTCGCGCAAGGTTCGCATTCTAAGCTAGCTCCATCAAGCATCAAAGCTCGTGGAGCCAAATTGAACGCCATCATCATTCCTGTACATCCACCGAAGATGTTTTGGGCAATATCGTTCCTTAACAGTCTACGCCTGTCTCATCAAAAAGCTAACGCCCGAATAGTCTTTGCTTGCTCTAACCACGCGGATCTCGGCTTCTTTGCCCGTACATTGAGTTCACTCAAACTGGATGGCCTAGCCGAATTAATAAACGTCGAGCAGCACGCCCGATACTGCTTTGGTCATGAGGAAGTCGAAAGAACGCTGCAGGATGCAGGGCCAGCTATCATCAATCGAAAGAAGTATTTAGCGTTGCACTGGGCATGCATGCAGCAAATCGAGTATTCTATCGTATTAGACTGCGATATAATGTGTCTTCCTAATTTTGACGTTGATAGCTTTGTTGGTAAAGTCGCAAGCTCCTACAATTTAAAACGACAGTGGGGTGCGACACTTGCTGCAGAGCTTGCAGCTCTCGCATATCCAAAGATTAATGAACAATCCCTCCAGATGTTTTCGGTCGAGGATCAGGAAAAGGTGCGTGAATTGGGGTGGGACCGAATATATACATGGTTCCTTGATCCTCCGTGCTACAGGCTGGACGACCTTCAGCGCTTCTTCAGCTACATGGGCGAGGTCCACACCAACCAGAGGGGTTTCTACGAGGCCCTTAGTTGGCACGCATTCGATAATGTCGTCTTTACCTACTTCCGAGCCCTCTATTGTGACACTCAGATTTTAAGTTACGGGTCTTTCGGGATAGCGCATCTGCCGGAATGGCTGAGCGTTGAGCAGCTTTCGGCTCTCAGTCACTCCGCTGGATTTAGACCCTCTTGGGCAACTTTAGTTTCATCGTTGAATAGCCCCTCAGCACTGCAATCCTCATTCCCCGAATGCTCGATCCTCTATCACTGCGATCGAATGAATGGCCTGGAAACTGGAGGGGTTTAGGATCTGGCATTTGTGAATAGGTTCTGACCCCGAGATTTGCGCAAACACGCGTACGAGGCTTTCTTAGATCAGCGCGTAGCACTGAAGTCACGGGAAAATGCATGCTGTCTTACCCAGATCTTGCTTAAGGTATTGGAAGGGGGTTGGTTCCCGTCATGTCCCGCAGCGTGGTCGAGCTGAAGGGGTTGTTACCAGTGATTGCCAGTAGGATCGGGTTGTACCTACAGCTCTCCCGCACGAATCCGTATGCTTAGAAATAGATGAAATGCCTTGTGTTGGTCCAAGTTTCCGTCCGCATCGCCCCAACGCCTGAACGCCGCTTGTCGATTTGTGCTGCACGAGATCGCATCCAGCGCGACATGGTTGCGAACGCTCACGGCCCGCCATCCACGTTCGCCTAAAAGTGTTCTGGATCGTGCCGTGGCATCTGTTCAGAGCTTGCGCGTACCAAGCCACTTCCCCTTTTCGGGATCGCGATGATCGAAGAAGGTGTTGGCTCCTCGGTCGAGAGAACCGATTGCCGGGATGTCTTCCTCACTGAGTTGGAAGTCGAAGACCGCGAAATTCTCGGCCATCCGCTCTTCCGCGTGTCGTCCTGGTGATCGAAGGGATGGATTTCGATCTGGTTGACCGCAGGCACGATCGCGTTGTGGAGCGCGAAGTCCACCAGGCGGTAAGGGTAGACGTTGCTCGCGCCGATCAAGCGGATGCGGCCCGCTTTTTGCAATTTCCGCATCGAGCGCCACGCACCGTAGACATCGCGATACGGCTGGTGGATGAGCCAGAGGTCGCGATAGTCGAGCTGCAGCTTGTTCAGGGAGCGCTCGAAGGCAGCCTTCGTGCCCTCGCAAGTTGCGTCCTCGACCCAGAGCTTGGTCGTGATGAAAAGGTCCCTCCGATCGATGCTGTGGCTGCGGATCGCGACGCCAACGGCCTCGTCGTTGCCATAAGACGTTGCCGTGTCGAGGAGGCGGTAGTCGACATCGATCGCGTCACGCACGTTACGCTCGCATCGGCGGGAGCAGGCACCTGGAAGACGCCGAAGCCAAAGACCGGCATCTTCACTGCGTAGTTCAACGTCACGGGTAGAATGGTCTTTGTCATGTCTGCCCCATTGTCTGAGGCAAGAGCTCGGGGCACGACCAGCGTTCATTTCCCGACGTGCGCCTGGAGGTGTGCCGGATAACGGTCGCCGACGATCTCGATCTTCCCGAGCGCATCGGCGATCTCGGAAGCGTCCTTTGCCGACAGCTCGACGTTTATTGCGTGGAGATTTTCCTCGAGACGATGCAGCTTGGTCGTGCCGGGGATCGGCGCGATCCAGGGCTTTTGCGCGAGCAGCCATGCCAGCGCGATCTGGGCAGGCGTAACGCCCTTGATCTGAGCTATCCGGGTGAGAGCTTCGACCAGAGCCTTGTTGGCCTTCAAGTTCTCTGCCTGGAAACGTGGAAGGGAACTGCGGAAGTCGCCAGAACTGAAGGTTGCGGTCTCGTCAATCTTGCCCGTCAAGACACCCCTGCCAAGTGGGCTGAACGGCACGAAACCGATGCCTAGTTCTTCCAGGAGCGGGATGATCTCTTTTTCCGGCTCGCGCCAGAACAGCGAATATTCGCTCTGCAGAGCCGTCACCGGCTGGATGGCGTGCGCCTTGCGGATCGTCTGCGAACCGGCCTCGGATAGACCGAAGTGCTTCACCTTGCCCTCGGCGATCAGGTCTCTGACGGTTCCCGCAACATCCTCGATCGGCACGTCCGGATCGACGCGATGCTGGTATAGGAGATCGATGACGTCGGTGCGGAGCCGCTTCAGCGAGGCCTCGACCGATCGGCGGACATCGTCCGGGCGGCTGTTCAAACGCTGACCGCCATCGGGGTTCGGAAGCTCGAAGCCGAACTTGGTGGCAATGACGACCTTCTCGCGGATCGGCTGCAACGCTTCTCCAACCACGTCCTCGTTGGTGAACGGCCCGTAGACCTGCGCCGTGTCGAAGAAGGTCACGCCGCGGTCGTGTGCCGCCCGGATGAGGGCAACCGCATCCTTTGTCGCGGTGGGCGTCCCGTAACCATGGTTCAGACCCATGCAGCCGAGGCCGAGAGCGGACACCTCGAGCGTGCCGATGTTTCGTTTCTGCATGTCAGTCTCCTTGATCAGGCCCTGCTTTTCACGGGCATGCGTTGGTCTCTGTCGATAATGTCGCGACGTCGGGCCGCAGGCACGATGGTCTTGAAGGCGATCAGTAAAGTTAGCACCAGCATCATGGTTCCCGCGTCGAAAGCATGGGAGACCCAGTAGGCGGTGAGGTCGGTTCCGGCGAGGTCAACCGAGCCGACGGCGGCGACCACGATCAGAATGTCAAGGCACCGCGCTTCCCATCTGGTGGGCAACATTGACTTCATGAGCGTGGCGCAGACAGCCAGAAAGACGCAGCGACACTTAGGCACGGCTGGAAACGCTCCGCCGAAAAGCCGATGGCGTGGTGCCGGTCATCGTTTTGAATACGCGTGTCAGATGGCTCTGGCTACTGAAGCCGCAGGCCCCAGCGATCCGGGCGATCGGCTCGGCTCCGGTTAGAAGCGCCTTGGCGTGGGCGAGACGCCTGTGCCGGACCCAGCTATGTGGGGAGATACCGCAACTGACTCGGAACATGCGCTGCAGGTGGAATTCACTCAGGCCGGCGATGGCGGCGAGGTCCGGTAAGGTTATCTGCGTGTCAAGATGCGCTTCGATGTAGTCGGTGACGCGCCGACGTACAGTGGGGGTGAGGCCGCTTTTGACGGAGATGGGCCGAGTTCCGCCATAACGCGGATCGACGAAGAGACTGGCGAGGGCGGAGATGATCGTCTCGTCGGCCAGCAGCGTGTCGCTGAGCCTCGTCGCGTGCGCGACCTGGCGCAACGCTTTGCCAAGCGCCGGTGCGTGGTCGAAGGTCACCTCCGGCACCACCATCAGCCGGCAGTCTCGATCGAAGGTTTCGGTGAAGACCCGCCGCATCTCCTCGTCCGGCACATAGAGATGGACGAACGTGAAGACGTCCGTGATGTCCCATTCCGAAGAGGCGCCTTGCGGCATGACACACAGTGCACCCGGCCAGCCGTCTGCATCGACGCTATCAATACGACGTGTACCGGATCCACCTTCGAGATACAGGCTGAACGTGTGACCATCCGGCCTCTCGTAGCGCATGCGGTCATGGGCGTTGCGCCAGATGACCGCTGACCTGCCAAGTCCTAGATTCAGCGCATCGGTGACCTGCGCACAAGGCGAGGCCGAAAGAAAGCTGAAGACGGATGGGTTGCAGGCGGACATGAGGGAACTCTTGCGAAACGAGCCTCATTCTATATCGAAGTGCAGTGCATGCCAGCATAGAGGTGCCCGTCGGCGCTGCTGGCATCCATTTCACCGCAAGAATCTGCAAGAAGGATCACTGTTTCCCTCGTATTCGTCGATCATCACAGCGAGGGCGTCATGGTCAATATCATTCTGTTCGGTTCGACCGTCATCATATGGGGCACGACGTGGATCGCGATTGCCATGCAAGTCGGGCCGGTGCCCGTGCTGGTCTCGGTGTTTTACCGTTTCGCCACGGCCGCCCTCATCTTCCTCGTCGTGCTCGGAGTGCTGGGCAAACTCAAGGTTCCTTCTGTCCGGCACCAGCCATTCATCCTTGCCCAGGCGCTTTGCCTGTTCAGCTGCAACTTTATCTGCTTCTACAATGCGGCCAGCTATGTGCCGTCAGGGCTGATTTCAGTGATCTTTTCGCTGGCGACGATCTACAACGCCATCAATGCCCGGCTGTTCTTCGGCGATCGAATCACGACGCGCACGGTGCTGGCGGCAGCGCTCGGCGTCTCAGGGCTGCTTATGCTGTTCGGCCAGGATATCCTTGTGCACGTGGATACCGATACCTGGAAGGGCGTCGGTCTGTCGGCGCTCGGGACGCTGTTCTTTTCGCTGGGCAACATGGTTTCACGCCGCAACAGTGCCGCGGGAATCGCGCCGGCTACGGCCAACGCCTGGGGCATGACCTACGGCGCCCTCTTTCTTCTGGTTCTCATCACGATCACCCGCACGCCGGTCATCGCGCCGCCCGACACCCGGTATCTGATGGCGATGCTTTATCTCGCCGCAGTCGGCTCGGTCGTCGGCTTTACCACATACCTGATGCTGGTTTCACGCGTCGGCTCGTCGCGGGCGGCGTATACGACCGTGCTCTTCCCGGTCGTTGCCCTGTCGCTCTCGACGATCTACGAGGGTTATCACTGGACCTGGTTCGCAATCATGGGCCTCGTCCTGACGCTTGCCGGCAATGTGGTGATCTTCGCACGCCCGATGACGCGGTCGGCCGTACCAGCCCCGGAGAGCGCGTCATCGCATTGACATCGACCCGTTCGCGCCGAACCTTGGATCTCAAGACGGCGCTTCCTGTAAAGCAGCTTGTAATACGGGGCGCCAGCCGAACCTCCTTGCTCATCCTTTTGCGGATGTTGCGGAGAGAAGCGCTTCTCGCTCCTGTCGCGAACCAGCCATGCGTGCCTTGGCAGCCGCCAACACGGAAGGCGAGGCCGCTTCGGGGAGGCCCGAGCCGAAGGGCGGTTCTGGGGCGTACTCCAATGAGAGCTGAATCGTCTCGGCTTCCTCGTGCCCCAGAAGCTCCGCGACCACGGCAAGGCCGAAATCGATCCCCGAGGTCACGCCGCCTGCCGTAATGAGCGATCCGTCCCGGACGATCCGCTCCTTGACGGGCACCGCCCCGAAGCTTTCGAGAAAGTCGTGAGCGTTCCAGTGCGTTGTGGCACGACGACCTTCGAGAAGACCTGCGCGGCCGAGGATGAGCGAACCCGTGCAGACCGACGTCACGAAGCGCGCTTTGGCGGCTTTGTCCCGCACGAAAGTCAACGTCTCGTCGTCAGAGAGCAGCGCGTTGACGCCTGCGCCACCGGGCACACAGAGGACGTCGAAGTTCGGCGCGTCGGCGAAGCGCATGTCGGGCTGTAGCCAGAGACCGGTCGAGGCTCTCACAGGTTCGAGAGTCTTCCACACGAGATGGACTTTCGTGTCTCGCGCAGAGGCGAAGACTTCGTAAGGACCGGTCAGGTCCAACTGCTGGACGGCGGGAAAGCAGAGAATTCCGAAGTGAAGCGTCATGAGCTCATTCCCTTCTTGACGGAGCGAGCTTACCGCAGCAAGAATTGGCCGTTGCGCCAATCATCGCTCGTTTTATGCCAAATGATCAACCCCATCGTATCGAGATCCTCGCCTTCGAGAACGCTCAGCTTCTCGATGTGACAGGGCCTGCGCAGGTGTTCGCCACGGCCAACGATCTCACGCCGGCCGGCGCGGCCAAGCCCTATGCGATCTCGATCGTATCGACCGACGTGGACGTGGTGACGAGTTCCGGCATCGTTCTGCGATCCGCGACGCTTCCCGAAGAGGGGGGCGGGGGAACTCTGATCGTCTCCGGCGGCTATGGCGTGAACACTGCCTGTCGCGATACCGCACTCCTCGACTGGATCCGCAGACGCGCGGCCATCGCTTCGCGCGCCGCCTCCGTTTGCAGCGGTGCCTTTCTCCTCGCCGAGGCCGGCCTTCTCGACGGCCGCCGCGTGGTGACGCACTGGGGCCGCTGCGCCGAGTTCGCCGCGCGCTTTCCCGTGGTTCGCCTCGATCCCGATCCGATCTTCGTCCGCGACGGACCGGTTTGGACCTCGGCGGGGGTGACGGCCGGCATCGATCTGGCTCTGGCGATGGTGGAGGTCGACAAGGGCCGGCCGCTGGCGCTGGCGATCGCGCGCCAGCTCGTCGTGTTCCTCAAGCGGCCGGGCGGTCAGGCGCAGTTTAGCGCGGCATTGGCCCTGCAAGAGTCGGACGGCACATTCGAGCGACTGCACGGCTGGATCGCTGACCATCTCGACCGCGACCTGTCGCTCGGCGCGCTGGCAGACCAGGCCGGCATGAGCCTTCGCTCCTTCTCCCGACGCTACCGCCAAAGCACGGGACGCACCCCGACCGAGGGTGTCGAAATCATTCGTTTCGAGCGCGCGCGGCAACTGCTGGAGGATGGCGCGAGCGTGACGCGAACGTCGGCACGCTGCGGCTTCGGATCCACTGAGACCATGCGCCGCGTCTTCCTGCAGCGACTTGGAGTAGGCCCGAATGCCTACAAGAGCCGGTTTCACGGATGACCGTACTTCGTCCGTAGAGAATTTTCCAAGCAGGTATACGCGTTATCGGTGCGATAAGGATTGTGGTGCGCCTTGCAAGACCCTGCTTGATCGAGGATTTTATACGCGGGCTTGTTCGGGCGGGTCCTGTCCGAGACCGCGCTCCAGGACAGGCTCGGTCCGTCCCCATTGACGGGGTGTGAACGAGCTGGTGGCCGGTGTCGCCGCTAGCGAACGCAAGCTTGGCGCTGGATACCCGTTGCGGCCCTCCAGGAGCGCGTTCCGATCTCCGGTGTTTTGATCCCGGCGCCCGAACTGCCAGAGTTCACGGAGGGCGAGATTGGGCGGAGACGCGAAGTATAGGATCGGCTTGAGAGGAGGCGATACGAGATCGAGCTGCTCAGCTCGTCTACGGGCAAAGCTCGCACGTCGCATTCGTCACGCGACAAAACGCATCTGCCTCCCAGGGTGCTCGCCAGCTCACTGAGATTCACGCGTCGTGCTCGCACATCTTGCGCTGGCAACGGGATCGTCCTTGGCCTAGAAAATACCCATGCCAAAACAGGACGAACCTATCCATCCGGAGGCTGCCGTTGCCCCCGGTTATCTTGCCAACCACGTTGCCCGCGTGTTCAATCGGTTGGTCGATGCGGCGCTGCGACCATACGGGCTTTCGTTGGCTCTGATCGGTCCCATCATGCTTCTGTCCTGGAAAGGACCGATGCTTCAGCGTGATCTTGTCCGTGCCTCGGCCGTCAAGCAGCCAGCGATGGTCGCGCTCCTCGACAAGCTGGAAGCGATGACCCTGATCTCCCGGTCCCCGTCTTCAACCGATCGAAGGGCGGCGTTGGTGGAGTTGACGAGCCAAGGTCAAGAGGCGGCCTTGCGTGGGCGCGACGCATTGTTGGATGCCAATGCCAAAGGTCTGGAAGGCTTTTCGCCCGAAGAGGCAGCGTCGATGGTTCGGCTCTTTCAACGGCTAATCGACAATTTCGAGCGTTAACGGCGGAACAAATATATCAATAGTGATGTTCTTTATGAAAAGGAGATCATCTTATGGCCCCTCGCATCCTGATCACCGGCGCAAGCGTCGCCGGCAACACGGCCGCATGGTGGCTAGGCCACTACGGCTTCGACGTAACCGTCGTTGAACGCGCGCCGTCGTTTCGAGACGGTGGCCAGAATATCGACATCCGAGGCGTTGGCCGGGAGGTGCTGCGCTGGATGGGGCTGGAGCAGACAGCACTCGATCGCGGCACAGGGGAAGAGGGCACCGTCTGGATCGACGAGCGGGGCGCAGACGTCGCCAAGTTCATCACCAAAGACCTGGGCAGCGATGGCCCGACGGCGGAGATGGAAATCCTGCGGGGCGACCTCGCACGCCTTCTGTACGAGCCCGCGCGTAACCGGGCGACGTTTCACTTCGGCGATTGCGTCGCTGGCATCAAGGAGAGCGCAGAAGCGGTTTCGGTGACCTTCTCCAGCGGACAGATCGAACAATATGATGCGGTCGTCATTGCCGAGGGCGTAGGCTCATCAACCCGCGACCTTGTTTTCCCTCAGGAAAACGATCCGCGATGGATGGACCTCACAATCGCCTATTTCACCATCCCGCGGCAGGCCGACGACGACCGGATGTGGCGCTGGTACAACGCGACGGATGGACGAAGCATATCGCTGCGACCGGACAGGCGGGGAACGACGCGCGCCATGCTGTCGCTCCAGCAGCCACCGAATGGCGAGCAGCAATGGAGCGTCGAGGAGCAGAAGGCCTATATGCGCCAGCGTTTCATGGATGCCGGCTGGCAGGCGCAAAGAGTGTTGGAGGCTATGGACGACACGGACGACTTCTACTTCGACGTTTTGCGCCAGGTACGCATGAAGCGATGGTCGAAGGGCCGCGTCGTGCTCACCGGCGATGCTGCGTGGTGCGCAACACCCCTTGCCGGCATCGGCGCAACTCTCGCCGTGACAGGCGGCTATGTTCTTGCCAGCGAGCTGCAGCGGAGCAGCGATATCGGGCAAGCCTTCTCCGCCTATGAGGACGCAATGCGGCCAATGGTCAAGAAAGGGCAGGGCATCCCGAAGATTGCGCCCCGCATGATGAACCCCCACAGCCGGCTTGGCATCAACCTGTTGCACAATGTCCTCAATATTGTGAGCCAGCCGATGATCCGCGGCCTTGCCGCCAAACTGTTCGCCAGCGAACCGGACGGACCGGATCTTTCGTGCTACCACGCGTTAGACCCATCATCACGGACTTCGACTCTCAGCATTTCCCAAAAGCTAACACGGTTGAATTGATAGCGCTGCAGGAATATTGGCCAGCACTGGCGTTGCTTGGCAAAGTTATGAATGGCGTCGGTGTCATAGGCCTTGTCGGCGAGGATGGTCGCGCCGGGCCGTGGGTCATTTAACAGCTTTTCGGCCATCGGTGCATCGGCGGATTGGCCGGCGGTGAGTTCCAACCGAACTGGTCTGCCATCTGCGTCGACAAGAGCGTGGATCTTTGTCGTCAGGCCACCGCGCGAACGTCCCATGCAAAGATCGGCAGATCCCCCTTTTTCGCGTTGGCACCATGCTGGTGAACGCGCACGAGAAATGTCGATCATTAAGAGGTCGCCATCGTAACGCTTTGAAACAACGTCCTGAAGGCGATCCCAGACGCCCGCCTTGCGCCAGCGGGAGAACCGATTGTAAAGCGTCGTGCGCGGACCGTAAGGCTCCGGCACATCTTGCAAAGACGAACCCGTCCTGAAACGCCACAGGATGCCGTTGATCACCCGGCGGTCGTCGACGCGTTCTATTTCACGGCTATTGTTCGGCAACACAGGTGCGATGATAGCCATTCTTTGTCGCTCAATTGATAGCGGCGCATGGCAATCTCCTTTCAAGGAGATGGAAACACACACCGTCAAAAAGATGAACCCCGTTTATGCGGATGCTGCATAGTCTTCGGCTATAGTGGTCAGAATCAACGGTTCGCCAGTTCGGTGCCGCCGGGGGCACCGTCCAGACTCATCATCTACACATTGTCCCTGCAGCGAAGACATCGTTCAATGGCGCTGACGGAAGACCCCAGTCAGACGTTCCTCTGCTGATCGCCAATCTCGGCCAACTTGGAAAATTCCGACGTGGCTTCTGCCCTGTTTCCCAAGTCGTCGAAATGGGCCTCGAAATACTGGCGCATGAGGATCGCCGTCATCGACGGGCTGCGCTGCGGATCGATGATGAGAGAGAGGGTAAGCGGTGGCAGGCCACGGTCGCTAAGAGGCAGATAGGCAAGACCGTTGTCATGTCGGGCCTCTGCGCCCTGTGACAGCGCGATCAGGCCAAACCCAACACATTCTCCAACCATCGACCGCATGAGGTCAAGGCTATTGGTCGTCAGTACGGGCTGGAGCCGCGTTCCGGTCCGAGCGGCGGCGATATCGACGGCATCGCGAAGATGCGTGCTGGCATCGGGTATGATGATGGGATTCTGAAAGAATGCCTCAAGCGAGAGCGTCGTCTCCGCTGCGGAGACCGTGCCTGCCGGTACAACGGCATGCAGGTGAAAGGGAGCAGAGCGGGTTACGGTCACGCCCGGCAGCGGTCGAGGGCTGAACGTCAGCCCGAAATCGGCAAGCCCATCCAGGACAAGTTTACGAACCTGATGGGACTCTGCAACGAGCACAGTGTTGCGAATACGCGGATGGTCGCGCATGAACCGGGCCATCGCACCCGGCAGGAAATCGAACACGGTTTCCTGCGAAACGGCGATCTTGACCTCACCGCGGCGCAGGCCTTTCAGCTGCTCGATCTCGAACGTGATGCGAGAGAAATCCTTGCGCCATCCCTTGACGCCATGAATGAGGATCTCGCCAGCCGCAGTTAGGCGCATGCCGCGCGGCAGCCGTTCAAAAAGGGCTACGCCCAATTCCTCCTCCGCGCGGATCAATTGCTTGTCTATGGCGGAAGCGGACACGTTCAGTTCCGCTGCCGCTTTCCGGATGGATCCGAGACGCGCGATCGCCTCGAGATACTGGGCGAAACGGGAGAAGAGCAGTCTGCTCATGGAAATCGACGTACCTGTGTTGAGAAAAAGGAAACGCACCGGACGGATCTTGATGTTTGTAAAAGTCACGCTGGCGATTGTCTATAGAGGCTTGCCGGGGAAGGACCCACATGAGCCCGAACATACCTCAGACCTTCAGCGTCGACATTGCAGGCGAGACGTTTGACCTGCCGATCATCTTGCTCAGTGATCGGCGTGCGATAGCGCTGCTGATGGTGATCGAGATGGGCATACGATTCGGCGATCTCGTCGGCGATGCGATGGCGGCTCGGTTTGCCGCACTGAATCCCGATATTGTCGTGGGCAGCGCGACGCTCGGGATTCCCGTGGCAATTGAGGTGTCGCGCCGTCTCGGGCTGGACCAGTATGTCATCTTGCAGAAATCGCCAAAATTTCACCTCGCAGAAGCTTTGATCGAGGACGTGAGGTCCATCACCACGGGCGGATCTCAGCGGCTCGTGCTCGACAGGCGCTCCATCGCGCTCCTGCAGGGCAAGCGCGTGCTGGTCGTTGATGATGTTGTTGCGACCGGCTCCAGTATGGCCGCGGCGATCCGGCTGGTGCGACGCGCCGGCGCCGAGGTTGTGGGTGCCGGCGCGATCCTGGCCGAGGGACGCAGCTGGCGCGCCGCACTGGGCCGGGATGCCGACCTCGTGACCACGCTCGGTCAGATCCCGCAGTTCGATATCGTCGACGGCATCGCCATACCCGATGACGTAGTGGAAGATTTGGCGCGAACAGCCGCCGGCGACGCGTTCGTTCGGGACAACCGGAACGCCGCGGGTCGGTTTTCCGGCTAGAGTTTGTAAGGGTACAAAGGGACGACAGCGTTCCTGAAGCGAGAATGCTTACGAAAACAGAGGGTTCTTCAGGAGCGGACCGAACCTGACCGGACCGTCGGGCAATAGAAGAGCAGGCGGACGGCCTATGGCCTTAACCGCCTTTGACAGACCATCAGGGAGGTCTCCCGGGGCGGGCGCCATGCCCAAAGACTGTTTAATTCAACGCAAGGGGAACGATAAAAATGCAACAGACAACTCTCTCCCACAGTGAGGGCAACACCCTCTTTCCGCTCGTGCTTTCCATCGTCGCGGCCGCCGCCACCGGTGTGCTATGGGCCTATGCCAATCCGATCCAGCTTGTACCGGGCGTCATCCAGTGGCGAATCTTCGCCTTTCTTCCGCCGCTGATCGGCATCCTGCTCGGCTGGCGCAGTGGCTTCATCTGCGGCTATCTCGGCACGATCGTCTGGTCGCTTCTCGCCGGCACGTTTATTCCCGCCCATTCGCTGATTGTCGACGGCATCATGGTCGGGCTAACGGGCCTTGTTCCGGGCGTCCTGTTTGATCCGGCAAAGACGACTTTCGACCGCACGGTTCTCGTCAAGATCGCGCTCGCCTGCCTGGCCGTCGGCGTTGTCATGGTCGCCGCCGTGTCCGCGAGTCTTGCCTATCTCGGCATCTTTCCGTTCTGGTGGGCTTTCGGTTATATCGGCCTGTCCGACATCGTGCCCATGGTCATCGGCACGCCACTGCTGATCGTCCCGGCCATGAAGATACTCAAGAGCGCCCACCCGGCGGGCTTCAAGCGCTTCTGAGACCAATCGGAAAGATCCAGTGCTCAAAATTACCAGCCTTCGTCTCGGTTTCGGCGGTCTCGATCCCGTGATCGCCGAGACGGATTGCCATCTGCAAGAAGGCCAGCGGCTCCTGATCTGTGGCGAGGCCGGCAGCGGCAAGACGACGTTTCTTGCCGCTGCCGCCGGCCTTATCCCGCGCCTGCTTCCGATCCCCGACTGTGCGGGCGAGGTCACGCTGATGGGCCGTCCGATTGCGTCTTTCGACAAGACCGAGCTTTTTTCCACCATCGCCTTCGTCTCGCAGAACATCGACGACCAACTCTGGGATCTCTGCGTGGAGGATGTCATCGCCTTCCCACTGGAGAACCGGGGCATCGGGAAACTGGTAATTCGCGAACGGTTGCGCACGCTGATCGCGGCCTTCGGGATCGAGGCTCTGTGCGGGCGCCGGGTTCTCACGCTGTCCGGCGGGGAGCGGCGCATGGTGGCGATCGCCGCGGCCCTTGCCGCAAGCCCCTTGATTCTGGTCATGGACGAACCGACCACCGGCCTCGACCCGGCAGCGCGGGCGCGGCTTGCAGCACTTCTGCAAACGGTCGCGACGTCCGTCTCGTCCCTCATGGTCGCCGAGCAGGATGCGCTGGCCCTCCTGTCGGTGGTTGACCGTATTTCGCTCCTGTCCGATCGCCGCCTGTCGCACCCCGTCCCCGCCGCCGACATAGTTTCAATCGATAGCCCCTGGCGGAATGCTGGCCTCCTGCCGCCGCGGCGGCAACGCTGCGTGCGTCCACCCGCTATTCTCGGGCGGCCTCTGCTGGAGGTGCGCGGCCTGACCACGCGGCTCGCGCGGCCCGGCGGTCAGCCGGTTCTCGAGGGGGTAAATGTCGAGATCCGCGCCGGCGAGGTTTTGGCCCTGATCGGGCGCAACGGCGCGGGCAAAACCACCCTCTTCAAGGCGATCCTCGGCCTTGAGAAGACCGCGGCCGGCACACTCCTTCTCGATGGAGCGGACGCCAACACGTGGACGGTTGCTACCCGGGCGCGAAGGATCGCTTACATTCCTCAGAACATGCGGCATATTCTGTTTAACATGACGGTGACCGGCGAGGTGATCTTCGCAATTACAGCTGCAAGCGCCACCTCGACCGATCCCGACATTCTCACGCGGGCCGCAGCAGCGCTTGATCGCTACGGCCTGTCGGCCTTTGCCGAGGCCAACCCGTTTGTCCTGTCGGCCCGCCAGCAGGCGCTGCTCGGCCTTGCCTGCGCGGATGCGGCCGGCGCGATGATCGCCATCATCGACGAACCTCTTCTGGCCCGCGACCTCAAGGGCCGTCGCATGCTCGACCTCTTCATCGCCACCCTGCAGGAAAGCGGCCGCTCCGTCATGCTGATCTCGCACGACCTTGAACTGGTGGACGATGTGGCGACCCGCATGATGATTCTTGACGACGGTGCGATCGTCTTTGACGGTGCGCTGGACGAAGGCTGGGATAGCGCGAGCTTCCTCCGGCTCGGCTGGCCGGCACCCTATCGCCAGACGGCAGGAGAGATCAGATGAACGGGCTGCACGAGATCAATTTCTTTATCAAGCTTACCTTTGCCTTTGCTGTAATGCTGGTGGCTTGGCTGGTACCTGGCTGGCGCTTCGGCGTGCCGCTCGCGCTTCTGACGATCGCCTTCCTGTGGCTTGCCGGCGTGCCTGGCCTGCGCGGCTACATCAAGGGCGCGCTGCTGTTGTCGGGTATGGTCGTCGTTAGTTGGCTGGTGAACCTGTGGCTGCAGGGTGCGACGACGGCCACAGCCCTGCCGATCGCCGCCGGCATGGCTGCGCGTCTGGTGACGACCACGGCCGCCTTCTTTTTTGTCATGGAAACCAGCACGCCCGGCTCGATCCTTGCGGCGTCAAGCGCTGCGCGTCTGCCGCCGGTCGTCACGCTCGTCCTGTCGCTGACCTTCGGCATTATCCCCATGCTGCGCGACGACTTCGAGCGCATCGCCGATGCCCAGCGCGCGCGGGGCATGGAGATCGATGACGTGAGCCTGGCGACGAAACTGCGTTTTGCGCTGGCGCGGGGCATTCCGCTTCTCGTTCAGGCCATTCGCATGGCGCACGCCATTTCCTTTTCGCTCGCGATTTACGGGTTCGACCTTAAACAAAAACGGACCACGTGGCGCACTGTCGGCCTTATGGTCGAACCTCGCATGAACATGAAGGACAACGCCAATGACAGATGACCCCGCAGACGCAAAAACCGATCCGGCAACAGGGCAAAGCTGGCGCGTTGACGTAGCCGGCTGGTCTATCGATTTGCCGATCGTGGCGATCAAGCCGGACTTTGCCATTTCGCTGATGATGGTGATCGATCTGGGTGTTAACTTCGGTGCGCATGTTGGACAGGCTCTGGCAGCCAAACTCAAGGCGCTGGAGCCTGACATCGTCGTCGGCGCCGCGACGCTCGGCATTCCGGTTGCTATCGACGTCACCCGTGCTCTCGGTCTCGACGCCTATGTGATTCTGCAGAAGTCGCCGAAACTCCATCTGGCGAACGCGCTAGAACAGCGGATTTCATCGATCACATCTAAGGGCGAGCAGCGCCTTCTCCTCGACCGCGCGGCAGTTCCGCTGTTGAAGGGCAAGCGCGTCGTTGTCGTCGACGACGTCATCGCATCCGGTTCCAGCATGAAAGGCTCGCTGGACCTGGTTCGCAAGGCAGGCGGCGAAGTGGTTGGCATCGGCGTCATCCTAACGGAGGCGACTGAGTGGAAACCGGTGCTAGGCGCCGATGAGCAACTTGTCCACAGCCTCGCCCATATCCCCCAGTTTTCACCCGACCGGGACGGCACCTGGAAGCCGATTGCCGGGACATGACGTCTGGGGCGTTGTCATTCACAGCGAGAGCCGATGGGAGACGTCGAGAGAGCGCTCAACCCACCACGAGAAGGGCCCGCAGCAGATCTGGGGCTGTGGGCACGTGTCTTGGCGGCATGAAAGGACGGCGCGCAGCATCGTTTGGACGCTGATCTGCCATCATACAACGCTGCTCGAAGACGCAGAAAGCGCGCCTGCCTATGACCGATCGTCGATGATCCGTTGTCCCTCGGCTCGGTCAGCTTTTTCAGCCAAACTCACCACCGCAGCCAGAACCGGCCCATCAGACCACCAAGCGCCGTGCAGGTCTCGATACCGAGCGTGTACCAGAGGGCGACGAAAAGGGGAGGCCGTTTTCGATGCAGCCCCAGCTGTAGATCCAGGCGCCGAGCGTACCGGCGGCAACGCCGGCCATGGTGCCGGCAAGGGTGGGGCCGGTGGGAACGCTTCTGCGCAGGAACCAGAAGGTCGCCGCCATGAGAGGCGCACCGGTCGCAAGGATGATCAGCGGGCAATAGAGAGCGGAAATGCCCACGACGAGGCGGCCTGCCGCAGCTGCAAAACGGCGAGCGCGACAAGCAGCGCATGGACGATCGCACCTGGAGCGCGCTGCCAAGCGGCCGTCCGCCGGGCCGCGCCACGGCGATCAGCGCCCCGGGGCAGATGAGGGCGAGCAGCAGCGGATAGCCGGACTTGACCCAGAAGGCGGGGACGAAGAGGGGCGCACCGAGATCCGGCGGCAGCCCGTGGCCGAACAGAATGAAGGACGTGGAGAGAGCCATTTTCGGCAACAGCGCGCGGGCAAGGAGGCTTGCCAGCGCGTGAAGGCGCACCGGCCGGAGATCCCGCACGAGTTTCTCGATCAGGTCATGATCTTTGTCATGATCGCCTCTCAATCTTGCCGCCAGCTCCTTGATCCCTCGGTGAATGCCGACCTTGACCATGCTTTCGGATCGTCCCGCACGCCGCGCGGCCTCGGTGATCGATCGGCCGTCGAGCCGCACCTGCCGGATCGCCTCGGCCCGCCAGGCGGGAAAACCGGCCAGCAGCCGCCGAATGTCCATCTGCGCCGATACAGCATCCTCGCGGCAGCCATCCGCCATCTCGTCCACCACCTCCGGCCCGACATGGCCGCGACCGCCCGACCTGCGGTGATGATCCACCAGCTTGTGGCGAGCGATGGGGAAGAACCAGGCCGTGAATGGCCGGTCGCGATCATAGGTGATCCGGCGCTGGTGCAGCGCAAGCAGCGTCTCCTGCACCAGATCGTCCACCTCGCTTCTATCCAACCTCCGAGGCGCCATCCGTAGTAGCGCTCCAGCAAGTGCCGGAGCACGGTGAGCAGGCAGCGATAGGCCGCCTCGTCCCCGTCGAGGGACAAGAGCATCAGTACCTTCAGCTCGGACTCGGGTTACATCTGGCATGTCTCTGAGGCTCATGCGGGGAGGCATCGAAACGGTTACAGCGCACCTGAAAAAAGCGAGCGAATTCCTGGCACAATCACGTCCGCGTGATGGTTGTAACCGGATCGGCCTCCCGCCCGAATGACTGTCCCGTGAGCATCGACGCAGCCCGCGTCCTGCACCTCCAGAGGAGACATCGCATCATCGCCGCCGCTGCCTCCGTCTTGCTCTCTCCTTGGGTGCGGCACAGGCTCGGACCGCCACCGACGCCATGAAGAGCGTCCGGAAAGAGCTACTGCGGGTCGCCAGGGATCGTTTCCCTGACGCTGCTCCGTCGGATAACCAGCCCCGGCTTAACGTCTATCGCCATTGTGCCGGTGGCCCCATCGAGGAGATCCAGGATAAGGCTGCCTGTGCGCAGACCGATCTCGCGCGCATGGGCGTCGATCGTCGTCAGCGTGGGTACGCAAATGGCGGCAATTTCGTAGTTGCCAAAACCTCCGATGGCGATCTGGTCCGGGACGACGATGCCACGTCGGTGGCATTCCGTGAGCGCTCCGAACGCAGAGAGGTCCGAAACGCAGATCACGGCGTCGGTGTCGGGGTGATCGTGCAAAAGCCGCGCCATGGCATCTGCACCCTCACGCATGGAAATCGGCGGTGCGCCAGCTGCGATGAGGCAAGGGTCATCGTGCCCATGGGATCTCATCGCAGTGATGAAGCCGCGCCGCCTGTCGCTGCCGCGTGTATCCCGTCCCGCATCGCCCCCGATAAAGGCGATCCGCCTATAGCCGATTGCAACAAAATGATCGACCATGGCACGCACGGCGTCCGCGTTCGAAAACCCGACATAGTGGCCAATCGGCTGGTCCGGGACGTCCCAGGTCTCGACCACCGGGATCCGTGCAATCTCCAGCAGGCGGCGCGCGCGCGCCGTATGGTGTCCGCCTGTGACCACGATCGCCTGGGGATTGCGCCGCAGAAGTTGCTCGATCAGCTGCTCTTCGACGTCCACGTCGTAATTCGTATAGCCGAGCAGGGTTTGCATGTTTCGGCCAGAGAGGATCTCGGACAGGCCCGCGACCGTATCGGCGAAGTTCGCGTTGTTGATCGAGGGAATTGTCACCGCGACGAAGTCCGTCCTCTGCGAACGCAGGTTCGATGCCGCCGCGTGAAAGATGTAACCGAGCTCCTCGGCAGCCTCTAGGATAGCGCTGCGGGTTTCCGGGCTGATGACGCTATCGGCCTTCAGCGCGCGCGAGACCGTCATGGCGGACACGCCGGCCTTGCGGGCGACATCGCTCATCGTCGGCGATTTTCGATTGGGTTTCATAGAGAGGGACTTATTGTCAGGGTTACGACTCTCCTGCGCACTCCATCGCGTTTCTGTGTCAGGCGCAAGGGTGTGGCCGAAACGAAACGGGCTGCAGACGCCAGTCAGTCCTCGATCGTCTCCGGTAACGGCAGATCAACGCCGCTGGTCAGGGCCGCTTCGTCGCCGCCGGGTTGTTCCAGCGTGGCGAACTGGCTCTTGAGCAGGGAGGCCGGCGTGATGTGTCCGCGACCTTTCCCCATGTGGGAGGAGATCGGCCCCATGGAACCCGCGAGGTGGTACGACGCCGACGCCGTCGTGAGCCCGGTTGCGGATGCGGTCCCGATGCGATCGCTTCAACGCCGAACGGTCGATGACCGTCGTGCCCGCGCCTGTCGCAAGGCGACCACCGTCGAAGAGTCGTCCGTCCAGCGCTGCGGCAAGCGCAGCGCCGACCATCGATTTGCCGCAGCCGGAAACACCGATGAACCCGATCTTGAAGATCGGATTCATGTCAGAGCGAGGCGGTGATGCCGCCATCGACATACAGGATATGGCCGTTGACGAAGGAGGACGCATCGGACGCAAGAAAGATGCAGGCGCCGACCAATTCCTCGACCTTTCCCCAGCGGCCGGCCGGTGTGCGCTTTTCCAGCCATGTCGAAAACGCCTCGTCGGCAACCAGCGCTGCGTTCAGCGGCGTGTCGAAATAGCCGGGTGCGATGGCGTTGCATTGCAGGCCGTGCTTCGCCCAGTCTGTCGCCATGCCCTTCGTCAGATTGCCGACGGCACCTTTGGTCGCGGTGTAGGGCGCGATGCCGGAGCGGGCGAGTGCCGTCTGGACGCTTGCGATGTTGATGATCTTGCCGGCACCCCGCGCGATCATGTGGCGGGCAACGGCCTGGCCGACGTTGAAGACGCTCGACACGTTGGTGCGCAGCAGCCTCTCGAAAGCGTCGGCCGGAAACTCTTCCAGCGGCGCGCGATACTGCATGCCGGCATTGTTGACGAGGATATCGATCGGGCCGACTTCGGCCTCGTACCGATCTACCGCCAGGCGCGCCGCTGGATGATCCGTGGCGTCGAAGGCGAGATGGTCGACCGGTGTTTCGAATTGCGCGGCCGCTGCCGAAAGCTTCTCCGTATCGCGCCCGTTCAGGACGATGCGCGCACCGGCAGCCCGCAGGCCATGGGCAAGCGCAAGGCCAATTCCCTGCGAGGATCCGGTGATTAGAGCCCGTTTCCCGGACAGGTCGAACAGCCGCACCGACATGATCTTCTCCTGATGTCTCTCGACAAAGTCTTCTCGTTACGGTTATGTTATCGATAACATACTCTGTCAAGCCATTCCCAGAACATGCGGGCCCTGAGCACGAAAGCCCCAAACGCGAGAGCCATGATGACAAAGCCGCAGATCCTTCAGGTCGGTCCCTATCCGGAATGGGACGAGAGTCCCCTGAACGCCGCGTTTGCGGTCCATCGCTATTTCGAAGCAGCGGACAAGCAGGCCTTTCTGGCCGAGATCGGGCCGAACATCAGGGGCATCGCGACGCGTGGCGAACTGGGCGCCACCCGCGCCATGATTGAGGCCTGCCCGAACCTCGAGGTCATCGCCGTCTATGGCGTCGGCTACGATGCGGTCGATCTCGCCACCTGCCGGGAAAGGGGCATCAACGTGACCAACACGCCGGACGTGCTGACCAAAGACGTGGCGGATCTCGGCGTTGCCATGATGCTCTGCCAGTCACGCGGCGTCATCGGTGCGGAAACCTGGGTGCGGGATGGAAGCTGGGCCGGGCGAGGTCTCTATCCCCTGCGCCGGCGGGTCTGGGGCCGTCGTGCCGGCATCCTGGGCCTCGGCCGCATCGGCCTGGAAGTGGCAAAACGGCTGAAGGGCTTCGATATGCAAGTCGCCTACAGCGGCACCCGGCCCAAGCCTGAGGCCGATGGCCTGACATTCGTAGCCGATCCTGTCGCGCTGGCGCGGGACGTGGATTTCCTGTTCGTCACGCTGGCGGCATCCGCCGAAACACGCCACATCGTCGGCCGCGAGGTCATCGCGGCGCTCGGGGCTGATGGCATGCTGATCAACATCTCCCGTGCGTCCAACATCAACGAGGACGCGCTGTTGGACGCCCTGGAGCAGGGAACGCTTGGCTCGGCGGCACTCGACGTGTTCGAGGGCGAGCCCGCGCTCAATCCGCGCTTTCTGGCGCTCGACAATGTCCTCCTCCAGCCGCATCACGCTTCGGGAACCATCGAGACCCGCAAGGCTATGGGGCAGCTGGTTCGCGACAATCTGCAGGCGCACTTTGCCGGCGCGCCGCTTCCGACCCCGGTCCTGTGAGGTTGCCGTCATGAAAGCCATCATCGCTCATGCCGCAAAGGATCTCCGCATCGAGGAGATGGCGGACGAACAGGCCGGTCCCGGCGAGGTCCGGCTGCGCCTTGCTACCGGCGGCATCTGCGGCAGCGACCTGCACTACTATCATCACGGCGGCTTCGGCGCAGTGCGGCTGAAGCAGCCGATGGTCCTCGGCCATGAGGTTTCCGCCTATGTTGAGGCTCTGGGCGGAGGCGTTGACGGGCTGGAGGTCGGAGACCTGGTCGCCGTGTCGCCATCCAGGCCGTGCCGTACGTGCACATATTGCCAGCAAGGCCTGCACAATCAGTGCATGAACATGCGTTTTTACGGCAGCGCCATGCCGTTTCCGCATATTCAGGGCGCGTTCCGCGAGACCCTCGTTGCGGACGCTTACCAATGCATTCCCGCCGGCGATCTGTCGCCTGGCGAAGCGGCCATGGCGGAGCCGCTGGCGGTGGTCTTGCATGCGACGCGCCGGGCGGGAGACCTGCTCGGCAAGCGGGTGCTCGTCACCGGCTGCGGCCCGATCGGCGTGTTGTCGATCCTGGCTGCACGGCGTGCCGGTGCCGCGGAGATCGTGGCGATCGACCTTTCCGACTTCACGCTCGCGATGGCAAAGTCAGCCGGCGCCGACCGGACGATCAATACGGCACGCGAACCCGATGCGCTGGCGCCTTATGCAGTGGACAAGGGCACATTCGACGTTCTTTACGAATGCTCGGGGGCTGCACCAGCGTTGCTCGGCGCCATTCCCGCCCTGAGGCCGCGCGGCATCATCGTCCAGCTCGGCCTCGGCGGCGACATGACCCTGCCGATGACGGTGATCACCGCCAAGGAGTTGGACCTGCGTGGCTCGTTCCGCTTCCACGAGGAGTTTGCCACGGGCGTCGCGCTGATGCGCAAGGGCTTGATCGACGTCAAGTCGCTGATCACGCACACCGTTCCGCTCGACCATGCTCTCTCCGCATTCGACATCGCCTCCGACCGTAGCCGGGCGATGAAGGCGCAGATCGTGTTTTCCTGACAAATAGGGCCAAGGGAAGGCCGGCCCTCGTTACCGGCCTTTCCCTGATGTGACGCCAATGCAACTCCAGTGACCCTCGGCCCCCAGCCGCTCAACGACCGAGAGAACGATGTTCCGGACCTCGATGACGGCCCGGCTGGGTGGATGATTGACCGGCATATCGAGAACGAGCCGGCGCTGAAGGCCGGGCTTCACCAATGTCGCGGTCGACAGGCGTTCGTTCTCGTGATCGGCGTAGACGGCACCACGCCCGAGGATCGTGACGCCCAGTCCGGCGCGGATGGCGGCTTTGGTGCTCGCCACGCCTTCAATTTCCCGGATGATATTGATCTCGCGCCCGAGCATCAGCGCCTGTCGTTCGAGAAGAATACGAATCCCGTGTCTGCGTGTGGGCAGAATCAGAGGCAGGCCGAGCGCCTTCTCGATCGTCAGCGTTTCACCGGGGGCAAACTGACCGTTTGCGCCGATGGCAAACAGCACCTCGTCGAACAAGGGGATGGCAGCCGGCTTGGCAACGCCCTCAAGGGTGACGGCAAGATCGTAGAGCTTCGTATCCACCCCGACGCGCAGCGCCTGGCTGTCCCCCTCGCTGATTGTTAGTCGCACCTTGGGAAAGCGCTGCGCGCACGCTTGGATGACAGGAATGCCGAGGATCGGGCTGATCGAGCCGAGAATGCCCAGCGACACGTCGCCGCTTGGATATTTTGCCTGTTCCTTCGTCGCGACCTCCGCCTGATCGACGGCCCTCAGGATCGCCTGGGCGTGGGCCAGAAGCGTCTGGCCGGCCGCCGTCGCCGTCACGCCGCGCGGCGTCCTGTTGAGCAGCAGGACACCGAGCTGCTCCTCCAGTGTCCGCATGTGCGAACTGAGGGCCGGCTGCGCGACACCCAGTTCGCCTGCTGCGCGCGTAAACGAGCCGAGTTCCGCAATCTTGCTGAAGTATCGCAACTTCAAAAGGTCGAGCGTCATCGTCGTGCATTCGTCCATACAGAATGAATATATCTATTATCCTCAATATATATTTGTTCGAATGTACGGCAACCGATAAATCTCATCCTACCAGCGAGAGGATGCGCTGTTTGGGAGGATCGATATGAACATGAATCGAATTTTGGGAGCTGTTATCGTTGTTAGCGCAGTCTCTCTATCGGTGACCGCAAAGGCTGAACTGCTTGACGATATCAAGGCAGCAGGAACTCTGAACTGTGGTGTGCTGACCAATTCGCCGCCGCTCGGCTTCCAGGATGTAAAGACCCGCGAGCCCGCCGGTTACGAAATCGAGATTTGCCAGAAGCTTGCAAAGTCGCTCGGCGTGACCGCAAAGCTCACCGCGGTTTCTCCCCAGACCCGTATGGCGGAGCTGACGCAGGGGCGCGTCGATATCCTGGCATCGCTGCTCAGCTACAGCAAGCAACGTGCCGAACAGGTCGATTTCAGCGGTGCCTATATCGCCGAAGACTTCAACTTCGTGGTGCTCGACAAATCGGACATCAAGACGGTGGACGATCTCGCAGGCCAGCGCATCGGCCTCGTCAAGGGCTCGGTGTTGATCCCGATCACGGAGAAGCGGCTCCCGGACGCCCGTGTTCTTTCCTTCGAGACAAGCGCGGCCTCGTTTCTCGCCCTGCAACAGGGCAAGGTAAAGGCGACCGTCTACCGCTACTCCGAAGGCAAGGCGGTCGAGCGAAATGCGGGAGCCGATATCAACAAGCTGCGCTTCCTCGACGAGCCGCTCCTGTCCATGCCGTCCGGCTTCGCGTTCCGCAAGGGATCGCCGGAACTCGTCAAGGCGACGAACGCCTTTCTCGCATCGCTGGAAACATCCGGTGAGGGGCAGGCCCTGTACGACAAGTGGCTGGGCAAGGACAGCGACCTGAAAGCGACCCGGAAATTCGAATTCGGCAAGCCACAGGAAACCTGGTTCACCAACTGAGACATCACCGGCAACGACGGTTCCGCGGCCCTTGGGCGCGGAACCGTCCCACAGGTCAGGACGGCGACGGTGATGCGCGTGGAAACATGCGTCGTGAAAGGCGGAATGGTATTCCCATGGGCTATCAGCTTGATTTCAGTAAGGTTCTTCAGGGCGAGTATTTCGATCTCATTCTGCAAGGGCTCCAGACGACGATGGTTCTTTTCGTCATTTCCTGGGTTCTGGGGCTGATCCTCGCGATCTTTCTGACAGTCGTGCGGGCCATCGAATTCCGGCCGACGCAGTTCCTGGTCGCAGCCTTCGTCGAGTATCATCGCAACGTGCCGATCCTCATCCAGCTGTTCGTCTGGTACTTCGGCTTCGCCGTGGTTCTTCCGGATGTCGTCAACGACTACCTCAACGATATCGGTGCCGAGATCGGTTACGCCATCGTGGCGCTGGCGCTGAACAAGGCGGCCTATATGTCGGAGGACTTCCGCAGCGGGCTTCGGTCCATCCACCCGGCGCAGATGGAAGCCGCCCGCGCCATCGGTTTGACCTATCTCGGCGCAATGAAATGGGTGATCCTGCCGCAGGCATGGCGGCTGGCGCTGCCGGCCCTGCTTGGCCAGACCCTGATTCTGTTCAAAGGTACCAGCCTTGCCGCCGGTATCGGCGTGGCCGAGCTCAGCTATCAGGCACGCTATGTCGAGGAACAATCCTTCCGGATCTTCGAGGCCTATGGCGTCGTCACCGCGATATACATGCTGATCTCGTTCGCAATCATGTGGGCCTCGTCTTTCCTGTCCACACGCTACCGGCTGAGGGTCAAGTGATGCTGGAGATCCTTCAGGAATACGGCGTTCTCCTTCTCATCGGCGAGTATCCGCACGGCAAGCTCGGCGGTCTGGCGATGACGCTCATCATCTCCTTCGTCAGTTTGATCGCGACATTTCCCTGCGCCGTTCTCATCGCGCTCGCCCGGACAGGAAAAAACAAGCCACTGAAAAGACTGGCCAGCGGTTTCGTGCACTGCGTGCGCGCCATTCCGCTGCTGATGCTGATCTTCTGGGCCTATTTTGCGCTTCCCGTCGTCATCGGCATACCGATCGATGCGACCTATACGCTGATCATCGCTATCGTCATCTATCAGACGGCCTATCTCGGCGAAATCATTGCCTCGGGCCTTGAAGGTCTTCCGGAGGGACAAACGGAGGCGGCCGAAGCGCTCGGTCTTGGGTACATCCCGACGACGTTCCGCATCCTGTTGCCGCAAGCGCTGTTCAACGTCATCCCCGGCATCGTCAACCAATTGACGACGATCATCAAGGAATCCTCGCTCGGCTCGATCATTGCCGTGCCGGAACTCTCCTATGCCATGCTCCAGGTGAACTCGAACGAGGTCACCAAGCCCTTGCAGATCTTCGGCATTCTCGCCGCCACCTATTTCGTCCTCTGCTTCGCGCTCAGCCAGGCAACGGGCGTGCTGGAACGGCGTATTTCCAACCGGCGAACCGGCCGGGTCGTCGTGGAGGCCGTGGCATGATCGAGTTTCACAGCGTCTCCAAGCGCTATGGCGCGCTGCAGGTCATCCACGATATCTCGGCCACGGTCGAAAAAGGCACGACCATCATGCTCTGTGGTCCCTCGGGTTCGGGCAAGTCGACGCTGGTGCGAACGGTCAACCGGCTGGAGCCGATCCAGTCGGGCAGGATCACGGTCGCCGGGCGCGATATCCACGCAAAGTCGGTCGATGTGAATATGTTGCGCTCCGGCATCGGCTTCGTCTTCCAGCAGTTCAACCTGTTTCCGCACCTGACGGTCGTCGACAACGTGATGCTGCCACTGCGCCGTCTTCGCGGGCAGTCGCGCAGACAGGCGCTGCCGACGGCCATGCTCATGCTCGAGCGCGTCGGTCTTGCCGACCGGGCGCAATCGCTGCCGGCCGATATTTCGGGCGGGCAAGCGCAGCGCGTGGCGATTGCCCGCTCGCTAATCCTCAAGCCCGAGATCCTGATCCTGGACGAGCCGACCAGTGCGCTCGACCCGGAGATGGTCGGCGAGGTGCTGAAGCTGCTGCGCGAGCTTTCCGGCGGCGGCATCACGCTGATGTGCGTCACCCATGAAATGGGCTTTGCCCGCGAGGTCGCCGACCGCATCTGGTTCCTTAAAAGCGGGCGACTGACGTTCGACGCCAGCCCCGACCTGTTCTTCTCCCAAGAGGCGCATCCCGATGTGCGGGGCTTCCTATCCTCTATCCACCGCAATCACTGAAACAGTCGAGAGATCCGATCATGATCCATATCAAGCAAATCCCGGAGCGTCCGAGCGCGGAAGACATCAAGGCGCTTTCACCCTTTTCACCGGCAACCATCCATGAGGCACAGGGACGTCGTGGCGCCCTGTCGTCGCGCATCAAGCCGGTCGATTACCGTATGAAGCTGTGCGGACCGGCTTTTACCGTGAAAAGTGCCCCGCGCGACAATGTCATGCTGCAGCTGGCGATCAATTATGCCAGCCCGGGCGATATCATCGTCGTCTCAGGCGGTGCGTACGAAGAGGCCGGGTCCTTCGGCGATGTCCTTGCCAATGCCTGCCTTGCCAAGGGCATCGGCGGGCTGGTGACCGATACCGGCGTGCGGGATACGATGCAGCTGCGCGATCTCGGCTTCCCCGTTTTCTCGCTCAGCGTCTGCATCAAGGGGACGGTCAAGGAGACGTTGACAGCTGTCAACGACCCCATCATCGTCGGTGACGAACTGATCCATCCCGGCGATATCATCGTCGGTGATGCCGACGGGCTCGTGGTCGTCCGCCGTGGCGAGGCGCAGGCGGTGGCGAAGCTCTCTCGTGAGCGGGAAGATGCCGAAGCTGGGTATATCGCGGCCTACAAGGCGGGCAAGTCGGTGATCGAGGTCAGTAATCTGGAGCCGGTGCTGAAAGCCAAGGGCTTCCGGTCGGAGATCTGATCTCATACCACGCCGGGTGTCAGGCCTCGGCAGTGGCCAGTGCCGCTTCCGCCATCTGCAGGCTCCGCTTCAGCCGGCTTTCCCGCCACACGGCAAACAGGCCGGCGGCGGCCACGATGATGCCGCCGGCGATCGTGGTGGCGACGGGCAGCTGGCCGAAGGCGAGATAGCCGATGACCACGGACCAGATCAGCGTGGAATTCGAACGGCGCCAGCAGCGAGGCCTGTGCATGGCGAAGCTCAACGTGATCAGGATCTGCCTCATGCCGCCGAAAATGCCGGCGGCGAGAAGTAGGCAGAGCTGCGTGATGCTGGGCATCGTCCAGCCGAAAACCGCCGTCGCCAGGCCGATGACGGTGGTGACGAGCGAGAAGTAGAGCACGATGGCGCCCGGCTGTTCGGTCTTGGCGAGATGGCGGATCTGCACGGAGGACACGGCGGAGAAGAACGCCGCCACAAGGCCCGCCGCACTGCCGAGCAGGAGGCCCATGCCGATGGCGTCGGCCTTGACGATATCGAGATGCGGCGCCAGCATCACCAGCACGCCGGTGAAGCCGACCGCCACGGATGTCCAGCGATAGACTCGCACGACCTCGCTCAGGAGCACGGCGGCCAGGATGACGGTGAAGAGCGGTGCCGCGTAGCTGAGCGCCGTCGCGTCGGCGAGCGGCAGATAGGCGAGCGCGAGATAGCCGAAGAACATGCCGCCGGTGCCGGAAATGCTGCGGACGAGGTGCCCGCTAAAATGCTTTGCGGGTGAGGGCAACAAGATTTCCCTGTAGCCCGAGCCAGATGCCGAGAGGCAGAAGCGCGCCGACAGACTGGAAGAACACGACTTCCCCTGTCGGAATCTCACCGTTCAGCCCCTTCACGCTCGCCGCCATCAAGGTTGCGCAGAGAACTGCCAGAAGTTTAAGCAGAATGCCTTTTCCGGGATTCATTATGAGTCACCGTCGCCAAACCTCCTGAGCTGGTCTCCCAGTCGCCAATCACCACGAACCGCCGTCGACGGAAATCGGAAATGCGCTCCATCAAAACTTCGTCTGACCCCATCGCCCCATCGCTGATGTAGCAAGAATGGCACCCTTCGCCGCGACGGCCGGCGAGCCGGGACCTTGCAGACAGGTGGCGAATGGACCTCTCGAAAATCAAAACCCTGATTGACTTCGTCGGCCAATCCGACATCACTGAACTGACGGTGAGCGAGAAGGATACGACGGTCCGGATCTTCCGGACGAAGACGACGGGCGAGACCGCCGACCCCGTTGCCCGGCCGGCCGCTGCCGCGCAGGAGGCCGGCGCGACACCGGTGACGGCGCCGATCTTCGGGATCCTGCATGCGGCATCGGCACCCGGCGAAAAGCCGTTCGTCGCCCTCGGCGATTCCGTCGAGGCCGGCCAGACGCTGTTCATCATCGAGGCCATGAAGGTGTTCAACACCATTGCCGCGCCGCGCGCCGGCCGCATCGTCAGGCTCGCGGGCGTGGATGGCGCCGAGATCGAGGCCGGCGACTTCCTGGCGGAGATCGCCTGATGTCCGGCGACGCCACGACCGTGCCAGCCGCGCGCAGCTTCGACACGGTCCTTATCGCCAATCGCGGCGAGATCGCGCTGCGGGTCCTCAGGGCCTGCAAGGAGCTTGGCCTGAAGACGGTCATGATCTGCTCGCAGGCCGACCGCGACGCGCAATATGGTGCGTTGGCCGACACCTTCCTCTGCATCGGCCCGGGCAGCGCCGGCAAGAGCTACCTCAATCAGGAAGCGATCCTCCTCGCGGCGCGCCTGACCGGCGCCGGCGCCATTCACCCCGGCTATGGCTTCCTGTCCGAGAATGCCGCTTTCTCAGCAGCCATCGAAGCGGCGGGGATGGCGTTCATCGGGCCGAGTGCCGCCTCGATCTCAACCATGGGCGACAAGATCGCGGCGAAATCCGCGATGATGGCGGCCGGCGTCCCTTGCGTTCCCGGTCCAGATACGGCGCTGCCGGACGATGCGGCCGCAGTGCAGGCCATTGCCGCGAAGATCGGCTATCCCGTGATCGTCAAGGCGGCCGGCGGCGGCGGCGGACGTGGCATGCGCGTGGTGCTCGAGGCGCAACATCTGCAGGAGGCGGTGTCGCTGACCCGCGAGGAAGCCCGGCAGGCCTTCGGCAGCCCGGCGCTCTACATGGAGAAATTCCTCCAGCATCCGCGCCATATCGAACTCCAGGTTCTCTGCGACATGCACGGCAACGCCGTCTGGCTCGGGCATCGCGATTGCTCCATGCAGCGCCGCCACCAGAAGGTGGTGGAGGAAGCACCGGCGCCGGGTATCGCGCCCGAGCGCATCGGCCCCGTCGCCGAAGCGTGCCTGACCGCCTGCCGGCTGATCGGCTATCGCGGCGTCGGCACGTTCGAGTTTCTCTACGAGGATGGCGAGTTCTACTTCATCGAAATGAACACCCGGCTTCAGGTCGAGCATCCCGTGACCGAGATGACGGCGGATATCGACATCGTGCAGGCGCAGATCCGCGTGGCGCAGGGCGAACCGCTGGCGCTGGGGCAGGGGGATGTGACGACCGAAGGCCATGCCTTCGAATGCCGGATCAATGCGGAAGACCCCGAGACGTTTCTGGCCGCCGCCGGGACCATCACCGGCGTCGCCCTGCCGAGCGGCCCGGGCATCCGGGTCGATACGCACGTGTATACCGGCTACAAGGTGCCGCCCTATTACGACTCGCTGATCGGCAAGCTGATCGTGCATGCGCCGAGCCGGCCCGAAGCCATTGCCGCCATGCGCCGCGCGCTGGCGCAGACGCGCATCGACGGCATCGCCACCAACCTGCCGCTGTTGCGCGCGCTGTTCGACGATGCGGCCTTTGCCGCCGGGGGCACGGACATTCATTACCTCGAGACATGGCTGAAGCAGCGGAGCGCGGCATGAGCAGGCTGGATTTCACCGACCCCGCTGTCCTCGACGCGATTGCCGCCGCCCTGACGGCTGCGGGCGTGGACGGGATCGAAATCGCACAGTCGTCGCGCACGCTGCGGCTGGTCGTGGCGGGCAAGCCCCCGCGCGCGACGGTGCACCTTGACGCCGGTCCTGCAGCCGCAGCCGATATTGTAACGGCACCGATGGCCGGCCTGCTCGATCTTCGCACCGTCCCGAGCGACCTGCCGCGAATTGTCCGGGCGGGCGAGATCCTTGCCTGCCTGCGCGTCGGGCCGGTGCTGGTGCCCGTCAGGGCCTCGAAAGCCTGCACCGTCACGCGGTGCCTGTGCGATGCCGATGCGCTGGTCGGCTTCGGCGATCGGCTGTTCGACATCGAGGCCCGCCCATGACCCGCGCCGCCACCTCTCTTGCCAGCCAGCCGCTGATCCGATCGCGTCCCGGGATTTCGGCCATCGGCGCGCGGGCGTTCCTGCTCGATGCGCCGGGTGCCTTCGACCTTGCCGCGCAACGCCGGATCTGGGCCCTGACGCAGACCGTGCGGCAATGGCCCGACGTGATCGAGACCCTGCCGGGCATGACCAATCTGCTGGCCATCTTCAAGGCCGTGCCCGAGGACCCCGACGGCGTGATCTCCCGTCTGCTCGAGGCCTGGGAGCGCGCCGAAAGCATCGACATCAAGGGCCGGACGATCGACATTCCCGTTCACTATGGCGGCGCGCATGCAACCGATCTCGCAGCCCTCTGCAAGCTCTCCGGCCTCTCCGACAGGGAGGTCGTACGGCTGCACCACCAGGGCACCTATACGGTGTTCGCGCTCGGCAGCGCGCCGGGCTTCGGCTATCTGCACGGGCTCGACCCGCGCATCCATATGCCGCGCAAGACCGTGCCGTCGCTGCGCATGGAAAAGGGGTGCGTCACCATCGGCGGCATGCAGACCGGGGTCGCGGTTCTCACCGGACCGAACGGCTGGAATTCCATCGGCTTTGCCGATCTGCCGATGTTCGACCCCGCAGCCGCGGTGCCCGCGCTGATGGCGCCGGGCGATATCGTGCGCTTTCTTCCCGAAAGGATCGAGCTGTGATCGAGATCGTCGATACCGGACCGCTGAACACGATCCAGGACCTCGGCCGCCTGGGCTACCGCGATATTGGGGTGACGGTGAGCGGCGCGATGGACCCGCTGGCCCTCAGGATCGCCAACCTGCTCGTCGGCAACGATGCGGCGGCCGCGGCGGTCGAACTTCAGACCTTTCCCGTTCGCATCCGTTTCCAGGAGAAGACGGCGTTTGCGGTCACGGGCGGCGGCACCGCGACGCTCGACGGGGAAACGCTTCCGCCCTGGTGGATGCAGACGGCGGACGCCGGTCAGATCCTCGACGTCGGGCCGTCGAAAACATCGGCCCGCGCCTATCTGGCCATTGGCGGCGGCATCGATGTCGCGCCGGTCATGGGCTCGCGCAGCACCTCATTGCGCGGTGCATTCGGGGGCAATGACGGTCGCGCGCTGCGCAAAGGCGACGTGCTTCGGCTGGGCTCTCCTGCCGCGGGCCTGCGCCCCGCAGGCGGGTTCGGCGTGGTGCCGCCTTTGCGCGAACTGGCATCGCTTTTCCCTGTGGCCGACAATGGCGCCCTGCTGATCCGGGCACTGCCGGCCGGCGAACATGATCTGTTCGGACCGGATGCCGAGCGGTTCTGGAACGAGGATTGGAAGATCTCCCCGCAGAGCGACCGCACGGGCTATCGCCTCTCGGGGCAAGCCCTCCGTCTGACGGTACCGGTCGAGATGCGCTCCCACGGTATCGTCGCCGGTGTCGTTCAGGTGCCGCCGGGCGGCGAGCCCATCGTGCAGATGAGCGACGCCAATACGGCCGGAGGCTATCCGAAGATCGCCGGCATCGTCGAGGCCGATCTCTGGCGGCTGGGCCAGGTACGCATCGGCGCCCGTCTGCGCTTCGTGCGGGCGTCGCATGCGGAAGCCCGGATGCTCGACGGGGCAATTGCCGCTTATGTGAACGACGTGGAGACCACGGCGGGGCAGGTCGGGCGGGCGCTGACGGCGATGGCAGGTCGATGACAGGAGGAAAACCCGTGAAGATCGACATCAATTCCGACATGGGGGAGGGCTTCGGCCCCTATAGGCTCTGCGACGACGAGGCGCTGATGACGGTCGTCTCCTCCGCCAATATCGCCTGCGGCTTTCATGCCGGCGATCCCGAAACGATGGCGCGGATGGTGCGGCTCGCCAAGGCGAACGGCGTCGGTGTCGGTGCGCATCCGGGCCTGGCCGACAGGCAAGGTTTCGGCCGCCGCGAGATTCCCGCCTCGCATGACGAACTTCGCCAGCAGATGCTCTACCAGCTCGGCGCGCTGACGGCGGTGGCCAAAGGGGAGGGCGTGCCCGTCGCGCATATCAGCTTCCACGCCGCCATGGGCAATATGGTCAACCGCGAGCCCAAGCTTGCCGACCTGATGATGGACGCCGTGCGCACCGTCGATCCGAACCTCATCGTCTTTGCCATGCCGGACAGCGTCATCGCCACGGCGGCCGCCCGCGCCGGGCTGAAGACGCTGCTGCTGTTCCTTGCCGACCGGGCTTATGATGGGGAGGGCAAGCTGGTTGCCCGCGGCCTGCCGGGTGCCGTCATCAAGCAGGAGGACGCGCTGCGCGCCCGCGTCTGCCAGTTCCTCCGGCACGGCACCGTGACCACCATCGACGGCGCGACGCTCGCCATGCCGGCACGCTCCATCCTCGTCCACAGCGACACGCCGGGGTCGCTCGACCTCGCGCGGATCGTCCGCAGCGAGGTCGAGGCCAGCGGCGCGACCGTCGCCCCGGCTGCAAAGATCGTCGAATCCTGATCCGGACCCCAACCACACAGACCGAAAGCGCAACCTCGATGCCCGCCATTGCCGACCGTCTCAAGCACGTTTCCATCTCCGCTTCCGCCGCCATGACCCAGCGCGCGCGCGATCTCGCAGCACAAGGGATCGGCGTTATCAGCCTGTCGGCCGGAGAGCCGGATTTTCCGACGCCCGCCCACGCGACCGAAGCGGCCCATGCCGCCGCGCTCGCGGGCGACACGAAGTACCCATCGATGGACGGCACGCCAGCGCTAAAGGCGGCGATCTCGCGAAAATTCAAGCGCGACAACAATCTCGACTACGATGCCAGCCAGATCGTCGTCTGCGGCGGCGGCAAGCAGGTGATCTTCAACGCCATTCTCGCCACCTGCAATCCCGGCGACGAGGTCGTCATTCCCACGCCGTCCTGGATCAGCTATGCCGATATCGTGCGCTTTGCCGGTGCCGTGCCGGTGCCGGTCGCCTGCCCGCAGCAGGCCGGCTTCAAGATTCGGCCGGAGGATCTGGAAGCCGCGATCACCCCCCGCACCAAGTGGCTCTTTCTCAACTTCCCCAACAATCCGACAGGCGCTGCCTGCTCGCGGGAGGAGATGATGGCAATCGCCGAGGTGATGCTGCGCCACCCCGACGTCTGGATCATGACCGACGATATCTACGAACATCTGATCTATGACGGTTTCGAATTCTGCACGATCGCCGAGGTCGAGCCCCGTCTTTACGACCGGGTCCTGACCATGAACGGCGCATCCAAGGCCTATGCCATGACCGGCTGGCGGCTCGGCTTCTGCGGTGGTCCGAAGGATCTGATCAAGGCGATCAGCAACGTCAACGGCCAGAACGGCGGCGGCACCGCGACCGTCGTTCAGGCGGCGGCCGTTGCCGTGCTAGACGGACCGCAGGACCTTCTGAAAGAGCGGGCCGCCATCTACACGCAACGGCGCGATTTCGTGCTCGGCAAACTGGCGGAGATCGACGGCATCCGCTGCCACAAGCCGGAAGGCGCGTTCTATATCTTCCCCAACATCGCCGGCCTGCTCGGCAAGACATCGAAGGGCGGCCGCAGAATCGAGACGGATACCGATTTCGTCATGGCGCTGGTTGAGGAACATCACGTCGCGACCGTTCAGGGTGCGGCCTACGGCATGAGCCCGTTCTTCCGAATCTCCTACGCCACCAGCATGGAGAAGCTGGAGGAGGCCTGCGCCCGGCTCGCACAGTTCTGCGCCGATTTACGGTAATATCGGGTGTCAGCCGCGCGGCAGTTTCAGCCGCGCGGTGAGTTCTAGCAGGATATCTCGCACTGCCGTTGCGGGCTCGGACAGCGACATCCCATCCGCCACGCAGAGCGACAGCGTTTCCTCGATGCGCGGTGTGACCATGCGGCAGACCAGCGGCTCGCCGGACTCGGTCACGATCCGGTCCGCGATCGCCTTCGGCATGATCGTCGCGCCGAGACCGGCACTGACGGCGCGGGTCAGTGTGCGCACGATCTCCAACTCGCCGACGACCTTCAGAGTGACCCGGCTGCGGGTAAACGCCGTATCGACCGCCCGGCGCACAAAATTGTAGGCCGGCGGCATCAGCAGGGGCAGGCCGTCCAGCGCCGCGACGGCGATCGGCTTCTCGTCGGCCTCTATGGCGAAATTCGGATGGGCGACGAGGAAGAATTCCTCGCTGAGGATCGGCTCGAATTTCACGCCTTTAAGCGGCCCGACGCCATGGATCAGCGCCATCTCCAGACGGCCGGTCATGATCATCTGGCTATAGGTCTGCCCGACGCTTTCCGTCAGATGCAGGAGAATGCCGGGATGCCGCTTGCGGGTTTCGGCCAGCAGATCGACCGACAGCGTCGCCGCGCTGCTGAAGGGCACGAGGCCGACGGAGACGCGCCCTGCAAGCGAATTTCCGGCGGCCGAGGCATCGGCCTGGGCCTGGTCCATCTGCCGCAGGATAATCTGCGCATGGCGATACACGGCATGGCCCGCATCCGTCATGCTCACGCCCTGCTGGCTGCGCAGCAAGAGCTTCTGGCCAAAATGCTCCTCCAGCGAGGCCAGCTGCTGGCTGAGGGCCGGCTGGGCAACGTGAAGGATATCAGCGGCCCGCGTGATGCTGCCGGTATCCACGATGACGATGAAAGATTTTAAACGCCTGATATCCACGTTCAGCCTTTAGATCGTCCCACTTGCCGCCACTCTACAATCCGGTCCTGGATATTTCAAAGCCAAATCCACTACTTAGCAGATCGTCTCATTGTGCATTGAACGCACATTCTGCTGCATTTGCAAGCTTAGCCCGGAGCGCTCTGCTCATTTTATGATCACCATAAGGCTTGCTTATTGCTCCAGAGATAATCGGTCTTATTCAGCATCGGACAGTTTCGTTACTGTGAAAAAAACAGACGGTGGAGGTGAATAAACATGTCATTTTCCGACTACAGGACAGCCCTTGTCACCGGCGCTTCGTCGGGCATCGGCGCCGCCGTCGTGGAGCGGCTGTGCCGCGAGAATATTGAGGTGCATGCGCTGGCGCGCAGCGCTGAGCCGCTGAAGGCGCTTGCCGCGAAGACGGGATGCATCCCGCATGTCATCGACGTCACGGACCGCGCTGCGCTCGCCCGGCTGACCGCCGAAACCGAATTCGACATTCTCGTCAACAATGCCGGCGTCGACAGGCCGAAGAAGTTTCTGGAAGCCGACGAAGCCGACATCGATCTTCTGGTCGACGTCAACCTTCGCGCCGTCCTGCATCTCTGCCGCATGGTCGTGCCAGGCATGGTCGCGCGGGACAATGGCCATGTGATCAACATCTCGTCCATCGCGGGCGCCTACAATTTCGGCGGAAACTCCTCCTATCACGCAACGAAGGCCGGGGTGAGCATGCTGTCCAACCAGCTGCGCATCGATGCGTTCGGCAAGCGGGTCAGGGTCACCGAGATCTGCCCCGGACGGGTGGCGACAGATATCTTCGCCCATGTGCACGGCGACGATCCGTCCATCCGCGAGCGCTTCATCGACGGCTTCGAACTGCCGGAAGCCTCCGACATCGCCGATGCAATCGCCTTCGCCATCGCAGCACCCATCGCCGTCAATATCGGCCACATGGAAATCACGCCGACGCTTCAGGTCATGGGTGGCCTGCAGACCGCGCGCCCTGAAACGGTGCGTCCCAAGGCGCCTGCGCCGGACCAGAAGCCGTGAGCGGGTTCGATATCACGGCGATTCTGTCCAATCCGGACTATGTCGCGATGCTGATCGAAGGCATGAAGATGACCTTCGTGATCGCCATCGGCTCTTGGGTATTGGCAATGACGCTCGCCGTGCTGCTGCTGGCGCTGCGCTTCTCGCCCGGCCGTTTCGGCAATGCCTTCGTTTCGGCCTATGTCTCCTATCACCGCAATGTGCCGACGCTGGTGCAGCTGATGCTCTGGTATTTCGGCATCTTCACGCTGCTGCCGGACGGGCTGACCTTCTGGCTGTCGAACCACAATGCCGAGGCGATCTTCGCCGTGGTGGGGCTTGGCCTCTGCCAAGCGGCCTATTTCAGCGAGGATCTGCGCTCCGGGCTTCGCTCCGTTAGCGTCGGGCAGATGGAGGCTGCGCGTGCGCTCGGCCACGGTTATCTCTCCGCCATGCGCTACGTGCTGATGCCGCAGGGGGTTCGCAACGCCCTGCCGCCGCTGATCAACCACAGCGTTTCCCTGTTCAAGAACAGCAGTCTCGGCATCGTCATCGGCGCGTCCGAGCTGACGCATGCGGTGAAAGAGGTCGAGAACCTAAGTTTCCGCACCTTCGAGATCTACGTGATCGGAACCGTGCTCTACCTGGCCTTCACCCTGCTGATCATGGCGGCCGGCGCCGTGGTGACCATGCGCACCGACGTCTCGCGGAGGGCGCGCGCATGATCACCGATATCGTCACGATCTTTCAGGACTACTGGCTGCTGCTGCTCATCGGACAATATCCGAACGGCCCGCTCGGCGGTCTTGCAAATACGCTGATCCTGTCGGCGCTCAGCATCGCGCTCGCCTTTCCCGTCAGCATTCTCATGGCGCTCGCCCGGTTGTCGAAATGGCGGCTGCTGCGCTGGCCCGTCACCGTGCTGGTCTATGTCACGCGCGGCGTACCGCTGCTGATGCTGATCCTCTGGAGCTATTTTCTCGTTCCGCTGCTGACGGGTGCCGACGTGCCGAGCTTCGTCACCATGCTGACGACGCTCGTCATCTATCAGGGCGCCTTCCTCAGCGAGGTCGTGCGCGGCGGCATCGTCGCTCTCAGCCACGGGCAGATGGATGCGGCGAAGGCACTCGGTCACAGCTACCTCGGGGCCATGCGCTTCGTCATTCTGCCGCAGGCGCTCTACAATATGATCCCGAGCATCCTCTCCACCTTCGTGTCCACCATCAAGGATACGACCCTCGGCTATGTCATCAACGTTCCCGACCTGACCTTCGCGGCGAGCCAGGTAAACAACCAGCTTCTGACGCAGCCCTTCCAGGTCTTCCTCATTCTGGCCGTGATCTACTACGTGATCTGCTGGAGCCTGACCCACGCCACCCATCGTCTCGAACGCCGCATCACCCGCAGGCGTGCCGGTCTGTCTGCAGGCCGCACCGCTCCCGTGGTTGCGCCGCCGGTCAAAATCGCAACGGAGCAGCCATGACACGCCTCGATCGAACAGGCCCGCAAAATGGACAGGATCCGACGGCCATCCGGATCGCCGGCGTCTCCAAGACATACGGCACCTATGAGGTGCTCAAGGGCATCGACGCCGAAGTGGCACGCGGCGAAGTCGTCGTCATCTGCGGCCCCTCGGGCTCCGGCAAATCGACGCTGATCCGTACGATCAACCGATTGGAGGAGATCAACAGCGGCGCGATCACCTTCGACGGTCAGAACATCCACGCGCCCATGAAAACGCGGGACCTCAACCGTTTGCGCAGCCGCATCGGCTTCGTCTTCCAGAGCTTCAACCTCTTTCCGCACCTCTCCGTGGTCGACAATGTCTCGATGTCGCCGATCCGGGTGAAGGGCGTCTCCCGCGATGTCGCTCATGACAAGGCCCTGCTGCTGCTCGACCGCGTCGGCCTTGCCGACAAGGCGACGGCCTATCCGGGCCAGCTTTCCGGCGGACAGCAACAGCGCGTCGCCATCGCCCGCGCGCTGGCCATGGAGCCCCCGGTGATGCTCTTCGACGAGCCGACCAGCGCGCTCGATCCCGAAATGGTCGGCGAGGTGCTCGCCGTCATGAAGGGCCTCGCCAAGGACGGCATGACCATGCTCTGCGTCACCCACGAGATGGGCTTTGCGCGCGATGTCGCCGACCGGATCTGGTTCATCGATGCCGGCGAGATCATCGAGAAGGCCACGCCCGAGGCGTTCTTCACCCATCCCCGCCATCCGCGCGCCCAGCGCTTCCTTGCCGACCTGCGGCACTGACGGACGTCTATCTTCGACCCATAATAACAAAGGAGAACAGCATGACCCTGACACGCATCACCCTCGGCCTCGTTCTGGCGGCGACCGCGCTTGCCGCACCGGCAAAGGCCGATCAGCTCGCCGATATCCTGTCCGCAAAGACCCTGCGTTGCGCGACCTTCGCCGACGTTCCGCCTTTCGCATCCCCCGAGCCGAAGACCCGCGAAATGGTCGGCTTCGACGTCGATCTCTGCAATGCCATCGCCAAGGAACTCGGCGTCAAGGCCGAGGTGAAGCCCGTGTCGGTTGAGGCGCGCGTACCGGAGGTCAAGCTCGGCCGCGTCGACATCACCGTCGCGAACCTTGCCTATACGCTCAGCCGCGCCGAGCAGATCCAGTTCAGCGATCCCTACTATCTCGCCAAGGAAATGCTGATCGTTCCGGACGGGGATCCGGGCAAGACCAAGGCCGACTTCGAAGGCCAGCGCATCGCGTCCACCAAGGGCTCGACCTCGGAAATGTCGATCAAGCTCAACAAGTCCACGCCGCTGACCTTCCAGGATACGGCATCGGCCTATCTCGCCGTCCAGCAGGGCAAGGCCCGCGGCATGGTCGCCAACACGATGACGACGACGAAGTTCGTCAACCAATCCCAGACGCAGGGCAAGAAGATGCGGATGATCCCGGATCCGATGATCTTCCAGCCGATCGGCATCGGCATGCAGAAGGACCAGCGGGCCCTGACGGCCAAGATCAACGAGGTGCTGCGCAAGCTCGACACGTCGGGCGAACTCGGCAACATCTGGAACAAGTGGCTCGGCCCGGATACGGAATACAAGATCGTCCGCAACGACAAGGTCGTCCCCTTAGGCGAACTGAAGTTCGAGCCGATCCCCTGACGCCCGATCTCTGATCTCGAAAGCGGATCTTGAATCCCCGTGCGTCCTATGGCGTCGCGGAACGGGTCTTGCGGTCATCCATGACGCCGACGTGACACGCTGCTCGAGCAGCGTGTCACGTCAAGCCGTTCCAACGCCGCTCTGTCACCTCGCTCTAACGGAAATTTTATCGCCGCCATCGATGGCGTGATGGTCTGGCCTCACCATCTTCCTGCTACCTCAAGGAGGTTCCGCCCGGCGCGCGCCGGGGCATAGACGAAAACGTGAAGAGGAAACATCGATGAGCACAGCGCTTGGGCCGCACCTTCAGATGGCGGAGCTCGCAAGACACTTGGCGCTGATGTACGAAGCTGACAAGAATCTCGATCTCGGCCAGCTGGTGTCGCACTATGTGGACGAGGTTGACGTGAACGTCCAGTCTGACGTCTTCGATCATTCGAGCTTTGTTGGCAGGATCCGCGACGGGCTTGCGGCGGAGGCGACCTTGGCGGGCGACTGCCGGCGCCGGGATTATCTCCTGGCTGTCGTCGAGGCGCTTGACGGCCGAGGATAGCCGTTTCACGGTGACGGGCTGCCGTCGCGGGACGCGTGCCTTGCGCGCGACGACACATCTGCCGATATGGCGTTTCGGCTGCAGTCCGATGGAGATCAGTCTGAGGGACGTTTTCGCCGATGGGTCGTTCCGGCCGCAGTCTTCACGAGGAGGGTGGGCATTCGTCGCCTATGAAAATGGGCAGGATGTCTACCGACAGCATGGTTGTGCGGCCGGCGGATCGAACAGCAGCTTCGAGCTGATGGCCGTCGTCAAAGCCGCGCACTGGATCGCGACCGAGGGCCTTGTCACGCCGTCCACGATCTGGACCGACTCCCACGAAACCGTCAGAGGATGCCAGATCTCCCGAACGATCTGGAGAAACAATGGCTGGCGCCGCATCGAGCCGAACCCGAAAAAGCGGAAACGCCCGATACCGGATGCAGCCTTGTGGCAGGAGCTCGACCACCTGCTGCTCTCCAACCCTCATATTCGGATCGAGTGGTGCCGAGGCCACGACGGCGTGGCCGGCAACGAAATGGCCGACACGATCGCGCGCGCTGCCGCATTCGGCGCCATATCTCCACGAGCGATCCGGGAGCCCTGCGCCCGTGATCCTCTGCAGGGATGAGGACGCTCGGCCTGCGACACATGCTTGGTCTCGGGCGGGGTCTGCCGAAAGCGCGGCTCACGCCGGTCGTCCGGAAGTCGCTCTTCTCGCGAACGAGGTTCCATAAGATCCCTTATCCAATCCGGACGTGTAGCCGGGCAGATTCCATTTTCAAATGCAACGAGGACAATAATGGCCATGGTTTCAGGAGGATGGAATGTCACACTTCCCGCGTTTGATCATGCGGAGACGAGCCGATGAGATGGATCGCGAAGGGTGCGGGCGCGCGGTCTGCGGCAGGTCGTCGCCGCTACGGATGTGCCGGAAGGCTTGTGAAGAGGACTTCGACGGCGGAGGACAGGGTGTCCGTGGGGTTGGCGGCGCAGTAGGTTCGCACGTGGCGCAGGATCGAGGCTTCCGAGACGGCGGCGATATCGCGCTGGCGGGATGTTTCGCCGAGCGCTTCCGCGTTGGAGCCGCTGATGAAGCCCGAACTCCATGCGGTGACGATGCGGTCGAAATGGGCGTCGCCCAGCATTTCGATCGTGGATGCGCAGGAATGGGCGCCGATCCCGACATCGGTCGGCGCATGCGCGGCGAATGTTCCCATCGCATAACCCATGCCGAGGAACACCGCGAAGCTTCCGGCCGCAATCTTTAGCCGGAGCCTTGGCCGGCGGCGCTGTCGTGGTTGTTTCTGATCGTCGAAGGTCTGTGTCATATCGGTCTCTCCGACGCCGATATGACCCCTGCCAGATGAACGTAAACTGAATCCGCCGGATCAGAGGCCCCCCAGCGTGCAAAGCCGGCGCGGACCGCTGAACGGTTGATAGGTGTTGTCGGAGGCGCGATAGGAGGCATATCGCGCGCGGCAGCGGGCAACACCGCTATCGTCGTCGGAGACCGCCTCGGCAAGCCCTTGCGGTTCGACGCCATCCAGACTGGCCTCCACAACGAGGTCCGCCATGGGCGAGATGCAGTCCTTCCGGCTTCCGCCATAGGACGTGTAGGTGTTGTCGGACGACCGATAGGAACGGTACCGGCTCTTGCACCAGCTCTCGTGCGCCGACGAGCCTGCGATGCTGCCGCTGTCCCTCGCCTCGGTCGCCGGAATGGGCTCCGCCTCAATCGTGACCGAGAGGCGGGGCGGCGTCGCGCCTGTTTCCTCCGTGCGCGCGGCCTCCGTCGTGACCGTCATCGCCGACTTTCCGCCCTGCCCGGCCGCACGCACCCGCCGGACGTCGGCCGGCCACAGGTCGGGGCTCCGCAGGTTGGACAGATGCTGGGGTGCGGGCTTCGACACCAAGGCGAAGGCGCTGAGGAAGCCCGAACAGAACAGGATCGATGCCCCGAAAAGACAGGCGGGAAGGACGGTCGTTGCTCTCATGGTGGGGCTCCTGGTGCGGTGCGATGGCCTGCGGCATCCCGGTCGTTCGGATCGTGGCCGGACAGGTCCGTTCGACCAGCCGCCGAAACCCGTCGGGACCGCCGAACGTCTGCCTGCCCGGTCATGCCGGATGTTCGAGTGGGCAACGGATGTCGTTTGCGCCGGTTCCCCGGCCAGGACTTCAGTCCCCCTGCCCTCAGACCTTTGTCGGCGGACGACGGCCTTTGGTTCGATGCCGTGCCGCGGACGGGAACCTTGACGGCCTCTGGGCTTTCATCAAAGACCCCTGTTATGGGGTTCGGCCAAGTCGGCATAGTCCGATGGGACAAGCCTTGCGTATCATGTCATATGCTGATGACGCCCCCGGGATCCGGATGGAGATGATGAACCGAAAGCTGTTTCTCGCAGGCCTGCTCGGTTGCCTTCTGGCCATGGCGCCCGTTCGCCTTGTTCTCGATCACGCCGTCCTTCTCGAGACCGCAACATCCTTTGCCAAGAACGGCAATGGCGGCGGGAACGGGAACGGGAATGGTGGTGGGAACGGCAATGGCAATAGCGGCGGCAACAACGGCAACGGCGGCAGTCGTGGCAATGGCGGTTCGACGGGCGGCGGGAATGCCGGCGCCACCTCCGACGCGCCAGCCGCATCCAAGCCGGACGACGGGGCGGCCGATGCCCAGGCCCTGAGCGTTCGGCACCGGAACGGCTTCCGGGAGCAGCTGACCGGCGGGCGCTATGTGATGCGGGACGCCCAGGGGCGTGTCGTCGTCGATCGCCGCGCCACGCGTGCCGATCGCGACCGCTTGAAGCGGCTGACGATCCGCTGACGCCAGCGGTCGAGGCGGCACGGCGACTTCCGGTTCATCGCGTCATCGCGGCGGGTTCGCGTCGCGCATGGCCAAGGCCGCCTCGGTGCGGTTCTTGACGTTGAGCTTCACGAAAATCCGCGTCATGTGGTGCTTGATCGTCTTCTCGTGCAGGTTCAGATCGCGGGCGACCATCTTGTTGCTGAGGCCGGACGCCACGAGCTTCAGCACGTCCTGCTCGCGTGCCGTCAGGCTCGCAAGGGCGGTCTCGTCGGCGGGCTTCGCATGCGCCTCCGTCATGTCGGCCACCAGTTTGAAGGAAAGGGCCGGCGCGATGTAGCTTTCTCCAGCAAAGACCGTTCGAATGATATCGGCGAGCGTGCGCGACCCTACGCCCTTCAGCACATAGCCCTTGGCGCCGCGCTGGATGGCGGTCTTCAGGTCGTCGGCACTTTCCGACACCGTCAGCATGATGAGAATGCGCTTGGGACAGTCCTCGAGGATCGGCTCGATCGCCTCCAGGCCGCCGCCGGGCAGCGAGATGTCGAGGAGCATGACATCCGGCGCGCATTCCCGCGACAGGCGCACGGCATCGGCACTGCTGCTCCCCTCGCCGACGATGCGGAATCCGCCGATCTCGTTCAGGCTGCGCGCCACGCCCTCGCGAAACAAGGGGTGATCGTCCACCACGGCGATGCTGATCGTCTGCGTCATGCCTGTTCTCCCTCCCCCAGCCCGAGACGCATCGTGACCACGGTGCCCTGCGGGGTGGCGCTTATATTGAACTGTCCACCGAGGCTTTCAATCCGTTCGCGCAGGCCGGCGAGACCTAGGCTCTTCGGCTGCACCGCAGCCACGTCGAAGCCGGGTCCCGTATCCGCCGTTTCCACGGTGAGCGTGTGCCCGGTCACGCTCAGCCGGACGCTCTGCCCGTCCGCCCGCGCGTGGCGATAGCCGTTGTTCAGCGTTTCCTGCACGAAGCGGTAGACGCAGATGCGCATGGCCGTGGGCGGTGCCGGCAGGTCGCCGGGCGCCTCCTGCACCAGCGCCACGCGCGCGCCCGTGCGCTGGCGGTAGGCGCGAACGGCGCGCTCGACCACCTCCCCCACGCCGAGCGCCTCGATATCGGGCAGAACGAGGCCGGTGCAGATGCTGCGGATCTCGTGCATGGCCTCGTCGAGGCTGTCCTTGATCGCCGTGATCTCCTGTTCGCGGCGCGCGCGCGACACGGCGGGGTCGAGCAGCACCTCGCTGTCGATCCGCAGGCCGGCGAAGGCCACCAACTGGGCCGGCCCGTCATGCAGGTCGGCGCCCACGCGGCGCAGAAAATTCTCGTTCAGCGCGGCGGTGCGCTGCGCGGCGCGCTGCACCCGCGCGCTCAGCGCCGTGTTCTGCGCCAGAAGCGAGGACAGGTCCGCGATCCGCTCGGCCAGCGCCAGACGCTGCCGCTCGATCGTCCGGTTGCCGCGAAAGACGATGAGCGAGAGGACGCTGAAGAACAGCAGGGTCACCAGAATGACCGCCGCCCAGGTGGCGAGGCGCGCGCTGCGAATGTCGTTTTCGAACTCGTTGGACACCTCGTAGAATTCGAGGACCGCGACGATCTCGCCCGACCAGGGCTGCAGCACGGGATTGTAGATTTCCAGCAGCCGCTTGCCCGTCGCCCGTTCCGTCGTGCTCTCCTCGTCGTCCGCATGGTCGAAATGCGCGACGATCTCGCCGGAAAAGGCCCGCTGCAGATCGCCGTTCGGCGCAAAGCGCCGGCCCATGAGCGCCTTGTCGTTGGAATAGAGGACCGTTCCGTCCTGTCGCCAGAGCCGGAACGAGATCAGCCGCTGGCCCAGCGCGCCCTGGCTCAGCGTCTCGTCGAGAGCCCGCTCCACGGTCTCGTCCAATGCCAGCGCGGTCTTCAGATCCGGCAGGATGGGCGCGATGATGCTGTCCACATAGAGCGCGGTCGCCGCGGCCGAATTGCGCGTCACCGTGGCTTCGATCAGATTGGTGACGAACGCTCCCACGAGCGCGATGGCCAGAAGCGCCACCGCGCCGCCTGCGACGAAGAACTGCCGCGCGAGCGACTGCGCGTTCCACCGGTCCGTCATTGTCTGGATGTGCAGGCGCATGGGTCCTCGAGATGCGCTGGCCTCCACCAGCATCGTCACTGTGCGATTACATGGAATGCGGCGTCGGAAGGGCAAGCGCAAGCCGGGCGCGCGGGCAAACCGGTCGGAAACGCCGATATCGGACCTAAGTCCGAGAGGGGGAGCAAAGGTCTGAGCGCCGGAACGGGTCGTCAGGGTGCGGGTTGAGAGGCGCGGGTCGAGGCACGTCGCAACGATGCACGGACGGGATTGCCCTCTTGTCCGTCTCCGACACGCTCGATCGCTTCGATCACACGACGCTCTTGAACCCCTTGCGAGCGCCGTGGTCTGCAGCAGGCCGCCCCGGTGGCGGCCTGCTGCAGACGGGTATGCAGGGGGCGGAATGTCTTCAACCGGGCGGAAATCCTTCGGCCGGGTCGAAACCAGTGAACCGGAAAGTCGATGCACCATGGCCAGGGATGAGAAAAAGGACCCGTTTCGCGAGATCGAGAAGTTCCACCTGCTTCACGAGGCCCAGCTTCTGGCGCTGGTCGCGACCTTCGAGCAGGCGGGCACGCTGAAGGGCGGCCACTACAAGGCCAATGTGCTGGCCCTATCGGAAAGCATGAAGGGTACGCCGAACCATGGCGTCGCGGACGCGCTGGTCGCCTTTTCCGGCCAGCTCGGCTCCGACAAGGGCGCTGCCGGCAAATAGATCCGCGTCAGGCGGCATTCTCGCGGGCAAGGCTCTCGCGGTGAAGGATCGCCTCCACCTCGCTGCGCGAGCAGGGCCGGTGGAAGAGAAAGCCCTGCAGCTGATGACAGCCGACGGCTTTGAGGATGTCGTGCTGGATCACGTCTTCCACGCCTTCTGCCGTGACGGTCAGCCCCATGGCTGCGCCGAGGCTGACGATCGAGCGGATCATCCGGTCGGAGTCCGGCTTCGTCGAGAGGGCGCTGACGAAGGACCGGTCGATCTTCAGCTTGTGGAAATTCAGGCGCGAGAGATAGCCGATGCTCGCATAGCCGCTACCGAAATCATCGAGCGCGAACCGGAAGCCGGCTTTCCGAAGGATCTCCACCTGCACGAGAAGCGAGGCGATGTCGTTCGTCATCGCCGTTTCGGTAATTTCGAACTCGACCTTCTCGGCCGCGACCTGCATATCCCCCGCGAGCCTCAGCACCGTTTCGGCAAAATCCGGCTTTGCGAACTGCAGCACCGACAGGTTGATCGAGGTGATCACCTCGGGCCACGCCCGGGCATCCTCGAAGGCCCGTCTGAGGACCCATTCGCCAAGCTCCCCCATCAGCCCGTTCTTCTCCGCGATCGTGACGAAGATCTCGGGCGAGATAAGCCCGTGGGCGTCGTGATCCCAGCGCAGCAAAGCTTCGACGCCGGTCACCCGCTTTCCGTCGATGCACATCAGCGGCTGGTAGCTGAGACGGAGGCCGTTGCCGTCGATGGCCGCTTTGAGGTCGCGGGCCAGCGTCTGGTCACGCAGGAAGATCCGGTCGAGATCCGGATCGAAGGGCCGCGCGACGCCGCGACCGGCCTCCTTGGCGACGTAGAGCGCGACATCGGCCCGGCGCATGTGCTCCTGCAAATTGGCACCGTCCTCGTCCCCGCCCCGCGAATAGCCGATGGAAAAGCTGACCGGAAGCACATGCGCATCCGTGAAGAAGGGCTCGTCCGCCATGGCGAGGATGCGGGCGAGCACCGCGTCGAGCCGTGATGTGCCGCAGACGACGGCGAACTCGTCTCCCCCGAGGCGGGCGGCGAAACCATCCTGTGCGACGGCGTTCGACAACCGCTGGGCGACCTCGCAGATCAGCCGGTCGCCGATCCCATGGCCATAGGTGTCGTTGACCCGCTTGAAGCGGTCGAGATCCAGATAGAGGAGCGAGGTCCCGGCGCCATCGTCACGCGCCTGCCGGTCGACCCTGTCGAAATGCTCCCGCAGGCCGGTCCGGTTGAGGAGGCGCGTCAGGGGATCGCGCCGGGCGGCGTCGTGCGCGGAGGCTTCGCTGGCACGCAGGGCCTCGTTCAGTGTCTCCAGCGCCGCGACCTGCGCGGCGAGTTCGCCGGCGATGCGGCTGTCGCTCGTCCAGCGGTTGACGAGGGTGGTCGCCATCTGGCGCACCTCGTCCGCATCGAACGGTTTGACCAGATAGAAGAGCCGGTCCACCGTTCCCACTTTGGAGGCGATCTCGGTCGGTCGATGGTCGGAATAGCCGGTGACGATGACGATGTTGATGACCGGCTCGAGAGCGCGGATCTGCCGCGCGGCCTCGACGCCGTCGATGCCGGGCGGCATGCGCACGTCGAGGAACACGACGCCGAACGGCAACCCGGCCGCTTTCGCGGCGCGCACCGCCTCCACGGCCTCCTCGCCCTGGCGGCAGGTCACGATTTCGTCGATCACGGCGGCCGCGTGTTCCGGCGCGTCGCCGAACAAGTCGGCCGACAGGGCGTCGTAGTCGCTGGCGTCGTCGTCGGCCGTCTGGGCGACGAGGTCGGAAAAGATCCGGCCGTAGGCGTCGAGAATGCCTGCCTCGTCGTCGCAGATCAGGATCCGGCGCGTCTCATGGGTCGGTATCGTCATGCCGCATCTCGTCTCGAAAGGGCCGCGGGAAGGATGATTCGGAAGGTCGCGCCCCGGTGCGGTCCTTCGCTCTCGACGGACAGGCGTCCCCCCATGGCGTTCACGGCATTCGCGCACCAGTGCAGCCCGACGCCGCGCTTGCCGCCGCTTTTCGTCGTAAAGCCTTTTTCGAACAGCCGGACCCGGTTTTCCGCATCGATGCCAACGCCGTCATCGCTCACGGTCAGCTCGATGCTGGCAGTGCCTTCGGCGTCCGCGATCCGTCGCGCCGCGATCCGCACCTGCCCCGCTCCCGAGCCGGACGCCTCGATGGCCTCTGCCGCGTTGACGACCAGATTGCCGAGCACCTGTTCGAGCGGAACCCGGTGACCGAATGCGGTGAGGCTGCGAAGCGCGCTGACATCCACCGCAATGCCGTGGCGGTGTGCGATGAGCGGCAGCGCATTGCGCAGCGATGCCGCGATATCCACCGCGTCCAGCACGCGGTCGCGCTGGGCGGAACGGTCCTGCTCCTTCAGGATGTCGTCGACATGCCGGAGCATGGCGACGAGCGACCCCACCTCCTCCTGCCGCGCCCTGTCCTCGTCCATCAGCCGGGCGGACGACAGGGCGACGAACTGCTGGAGCTTTGCCGCCCGGTCGGGCGCAAGGTCGGGCTCGGCCAGCTGGTCCAGGGCCTTGGTCAGGTTCTGCTTCCAGGGCGCGGCATTCGCCTTCGCCAGACCCCAGGCGGCGACCGAGATGGGGCTGAGCGCGTTGCGGACATTGTGGAGAAGGCCGGCCGCCTCGTCCGCCGCCCCGTGATCGTAATCCTGCCGCCGCAATCTGTCGCGAAGCTCGTCGAGCTGGCCGGCCATCGCGTTGAAGGAGAACACGGTCTCGCTCAACTCGTCGCCCTTCCTGTCCTCCGGCATCGCGTCGAGGTGACCCGTCGCCGCAACGGACAGGAGGTGGGAGCGCAGCGTCTCGATGCGGCGAATGACGATGTGGCGCAGGATGACCCCAAGCGCGAGAAGCAGGATCGTGGCGCCGGCAAGCAGCATGAGCAGCGTCGTCAGGATCGTCTTTTCGCCGAGCGCCGTGATGTCGCGCGTCGTGTGCGACCGGATCATGGCGAGCGCCCGTCCATCCGGACCGAGCAGCGGATCGACCCTGTCGACCGTCCTGCCGCTCTCGGCCAGCGGTCGTGTTGGGAAGGTGGAGGTCGCCAGAAGATCGAAATCGACGCGGGTTGCCGACCGGATCGCGCCCATGTCGAGGAGCCGGCCGAGCACCAGCGTGCCCGTCTGCGTGCCGGACCTGTCGGAGCGCAGGATGGGCGAGATGCCGATGGCGGCCAGTCCCTGCGGCGTCTGAATCAGCGACGAGCGGATCTCGACATCCCGCGCGCGCGACAGGAGCGGACTGTCGGCCGGCAGCCTGTCGGCGGACAGGAGTTTGAGCGGCCGGGGCTCGTCCACATCGAACGCAAAGCCGCTGTCGAGAACCACCCTGCCCGCGACGTCGATCGCGACGAAATAATTGACGCCGAGCGTCTTCAGGGACTCGGCCGTGACGTTCTTTTCCTCGTAAGCGGGCGCCACGCCCGCCATGAAGTCGTAGGTGTCGTCCCAGATGGCATAGTCGCCCGCACTGCTGGCGACCTGGTCCTTCTGCAGCAGTATGGCTTCCAGAACGCGGCTCTGGTTTCGCTCGGCGGCCTGCTCCTCAAGCGCCGCGAAGCTCGGCAGGACGGCAAGCCGCAGCGTGGCGAAGTTGAGAACGGCGGAAACGGCGACGACGCCGACAAGCGCAACGTTCATTTTGGTTACAAGACGCATGAAAGATCCCCTCGGGGCAGGCTTACACTGTCTTCGTAAAGCCGCGGTTGCAGAGGGTGGTTAATGCGTTCGCCCGGACCGAAAGATATTGATCCCGTCACAGTCTCGTTCATGAAAGTTGACTGTTTTACTTCGGTAATAGCTGACGCGACGGCGGTTCGCCGGTGTCCGACTTAAGTCCGACGTACCGGGCGGGATCCATGGACTGAAGTCCCGGGCAGGAACCAATGCTGCCGGCAAAGCCTTTCCCTGCCGAACCACAACACAAGGATCAGAACCATGAAAACCGCTCTTCTCATTCCCTTCGCCGTCCTGTCGCTCGGTTTCTCCACGGCCGCTTATGCTGACGGCAGCGGCACCGTCACCGGCCTTGCCGGCGGCGCGGCAACGGGCGCTGTCGTCGGTGGTCCGGTGGGTGCCGTCGTCGGGGGTGCCGTCGGCGCCATCGCCGGCGCAGCGATCGACCCGCCGCCGGAACGCGTCGTGACCTATGTGCGCCAGCAACCCATGCCGACACAGCGCGTCGTGGTGGAAGAGCCGATCGTGGTCGGCAAGCGCGTGCCGCAGACGGTCGTCCTCACGCCCATCCCCGAGGATCCGACCTATTCCTACGCCATCGTCGACCAGCAGCGCCTGATCGTCGATCCGCAGACGGGCCAGGTCGTCCAGATCGTTCAGTAAGCATCGCGCGACACGAAAACGGAAAGGCTCCTCGCAAGGGGAGCCTTTTTCGCGTCCGCCCTCCGCGCGGAGACGCATCTCATGCCTTGAGAGCGTCCACGACGATCTTGAAGGCCGGGGAGTTCTGCCGGCGGCTCGGATAATAAAGGTAATAGCCGGGAAACAGCGGGCACCAGTCATGAAGGATCTGGACGAGCCTGCCGGCGGCGATCTCGGACGTGACCAGACTTTCCGGGACATAGGCGATACCGTATCCCGCCACGGCCGCATCGATCATGGCATAGGACGTGTTGAACGTCAGTTGTCCGTCCACGCGCACCCGAACCTCCCGTCCGTCCTTTTCGAACTCCCAGGCATAGAGGCCGCCGGCGCGGGCTTGCCGATGGTTGATGCAGACGTGGCCGACGAGCTCCTGCGGCGTCTTCGGTATCGCGCGCGTCGCAAGATAGTCCGGCGATGCGACGGCGACCAGCCGCCAATCCGGGCCGATGCGAACCGCGATCATGTCCTTGTCGACACTCTCGCCCAGCCGCACGCCGGCATCGAACTTTTCCTCCACGATATTGCGGAACCCGTTGTCGCTGTTCAGCTCGACCTTGATGTCTGGATAGGCGCGCAGCAGCGGGCGGAGCTTCGGCCAGACGACGCTTTCCTGCGCATAGTCGGACAGGGTGATGCGCACGGAGCCGGTCGGCGTGTCGCGGATTTCCATCAGCTGGTCGATCTCGGTCTCAAGCTCCTCGATGCGCGGCGCAAGCGAGCGGATCAGGCGCTCGCCGGCATCCGTCGGAACGGCGCTTCGCGTCGTGCGGGTGAGGAGCCGCAGGCCGAGGCGAGCCTCCAGCTTCTTGATCGTGTGGCTGATGGTCGATTGCGACGTCCCGAGCTTGGCTGCCGCCTTGGTAAAACTCCGCTCCTCCGCAACGGCGAGAAACCAGAGCATATCGTTGAGATCTTCGCGCTTCATCGTCTTCCACGCCCTTGATTGATGTTCATCATCGATAAGTCCATGCGAATTGCAACGGCTAATTCCGGAACTGAACCTGGATTATCGTGCCGGCATGACCCATACGGCACCGACTGAGCACATCGCAGACCACGATCCCGGCACGACCGGCCACAGGGACGCTTCCGTTCCCGTCGTGCCCAGGGCCGCCTGGGGCGCCGTCGTCTCCATGGCGCTCTGCGTCGCCGTTCTCATCGCGTCCGAATTCCTGCCGGTCAGCCTTCTCTCCCCCATCGCCGCCGAGCTCGGGGTGACGGAAGGCCGAGCCGGACAGGCGATCTCCGTCTCCGGCATCTTCGCCGTTCTGACGAGCCTGTTCGTGGCGGGCCTGACGCGCCGGGTGGACCGGCGGCTGGTGCTCGCGTCCTTCTCGCTCCTGCTCGTGATGTCGGGCGCGATCGTCACGGTCTCCCCGAACTATCTCGTCCTGATGATCGGGCGCGCCCTGCTCGGCGTGGCAATCGGCGGCTTCTGGTCGATGTCGACCGCGATCGTCATGCGGCTCGTCCCCGAGGACGCCGTTCCCAGGGGTCTGGCCATGCTGAATGCCGGCAATGCCATCGCCGCGACGATCTCGGCGCCGCTCGGCAGCCTGCTCGGAAGCTCCATCGGCTGGCGCGGTGCCTTCTTCGCCGTCGTTCCGCTGGCACTGGTGGCGCTCGTCTGGCAGTGGATCAGCCTGCCGTCGCTGCCGCCACGCCGCGCCCGACGCGACGAGGGATCGCTCACCGTGTTCCGGCTTCTCCTGCGGCGGCAGGTCGCGAGCGGCATGGCGTCGATCCTGCTCTTCTTCATGGGGCAGTTCGCGCTGTTCACCTATCTGCGGCCCTTCCTGGAAACAGTCACGGCGGTGTCGATCTCGACCCTCTCTCTGCTTCTTCTACTGATGGGCCTGGCCGGCGTCCTCGGCACGGTGCTCGTCAGTCGTCTGCTGCGCGCCCGGCTGTATCCGGTTCTGGTCGCGATCCCGCTGGTCATGGCCATTATCGCACTGGGGCTCGTCGCTTTCGGCACGTCCGCCACCGCGACCGCCGCCCTGCTCGTCGGCTGGGGCCTGTTCGGCACGGCGGCACCCGTCGGCTGGGGCACCTGGCTGAGCCGGACGATGCCCGAGGATGCCGAGGCCGGGGGCGGGTTGCAGGTCGCAACCATCCAGCTCGCCATCACGCTCGGTGCGTCCACGGGCGGCCTGCTGTTCGACGCGACGGGCTGGTGGACGACTTTCCTGTTCGCAGCCGTGCTTCTGGCCGGCTCGTCCCTTCTTGCCGCCACGGCCTGGCCGTCCGAGCGCCGCCGGCACCAGGCAGCCTCCCCTACAACCTTCTCCACCCCCACCCTGCACATGACCGATGACATCCACCGCGACACCTCGAAGACCGGCATCGATCGCCGTTCCCTTCTCAAGATGACGAGTGCCGGCGTCGCCGCGCTCGGGGCGACATCCTTTTTCGACATGATCGCAGCAAGGGCTCAAGACATGACCAACGGCGCCTCCAATTTCTACACCAGCGACCGCTTGACCCTCCAAAAGGTGCGGTTTCCGACCCAGTACCGGACGATGGTCGCGGGCAACCTCTTCCTGCCCAAGGACATGGACCGGGCGGCCAGGAACCCGGCGATCGTCGTCGGCCACCCGATGGGTGCGGTGAAGGAACAGAGCGCCAATCTCTACGCCACGAAGATGGCCGAGCAGGGTTTCGTCGCCATGTCGATCGACCTGCCCTTCTGGGGCGAGAGCGAGGGCCAGCCGCGCAATCTGGTGTCGCCCGAGGCTTACGCCGAAGCCTTCAGCGCCGGTGTGGATTTCCTCGGGTCGCAGGCCTTCGTGGATCGCGGCAATATCGGCGCCATCGGCGTGTGCGGCAGCGGCAGCTTCGTCATCAGCGCGGCCAAGATCGACCCGCGCATCAAGGCCATCGCCACCGTCAGCATGTACGACATGGGTGCCGCCTTCCGCGACGCGCTGAACAAGGGGCAGACGGTCGAGCAGCGCAAGGCCTTCATCGCGACGGCGGCCGAGCAGCGCTGGGCGGAAGCGGATGGCGCCGACATCCGCTACATCGGCGGCACCACGCTGCAACTGACGGCCGAGACCGATCCGATCCAGCGCGAGTTCTACGATTTCTACCGCACGCCGCGCGGCGCTTTCACCCCGGCCGGCGTCGCCCCGCAGACGACGACGAAGCCCACGCTCGCCAGCAGTGTCAAGTTCATGAACTTCTATCCGTTCAACGACATCGAGACGATCTCCCCGCGCCCCATGCTGTTCATCTCGGGCGATCGGGCCCATTCCAAGGAATTCAGCCAGGATGCCTACAACAGGGCCTCGGAACCGAAGGCGCTCGTCTGGGTCGAGGGTGCGGGCCATGTCGATCTCTACGATCGCGTGGATCTCATCCCCTTCGACACGCTGAGGGGTTTCTTCGATCAGCACCTGGCCTGAACGCGAAAGCAAGGCGAGACCCGCCCGCACAAGGTGCGCACCGTCGAACGTCACCTCTCTGCAGGGGAAAGGCCGAAGATGAAACATATCGCAGCGCCGGCACGGATCTGCATCCTGCTCACGCTTCTCATGGGAGGACCAGCCATGGCCGAGGGTCGTATCCGCATTTCGTCGGACTGGGGCGACGTGACCGCGAACCTGACCGACAACGTTGCCGCACGGGCGCTTTCCGCCATATTGCCGGTGACAATCGAGATGGATGACCATCTTCGTCAGGAAAAGACCGGCACCCTGCCCAAGACCCTGCCGGCCGCCCCGCGCCAGCGCGCGTTCTCCGCCGGCACCCTCGGCCTGTGGAGTTCCGGCGACATCGTCATCTACTATCGGGAGGGACGCGTGCTCCCGCCGGGCATCGTCCTTCTAGGGCGGATCGACGGCGACGTCTCGATCTTCGACCGGCCCGGAAAGGTCACGATCACCGTGGACAAGGCCCGCTGAGCCTCTCCTCCCTGCCGCTCGACGGCAGGGAGGTTGGCGGCCCCCGTTCCTGAAAGGTTGATTCCGGCTTACATGGCTTGTACCCCTGCACGCACACGAAACCGTGATGAACCGGAATGAATGGGTGGCGGGATGGCTTTGACGGATCGCGTGAACGCCGGCTTCGGCCGGCTCCTCGACAGGTTTTCGGCCTCGTCCACCGGCCGGGAGGAGGGTGAGGACCTGAAGCAGGCGGTGGTGCGGATCATCGTTTCCGGCATCGCCTTCGTCACCGTCGTGCCGGGCACGCTCGCGGGCTACTGGCGGGATCTGCCGACCGGGATCCTCTGCCTCTTCGTGATCTACCTGCCGTTCTCCTGTGCGGTCTGGTGGTGGATGAAGACGCATCCAGGCGATCAGCCGTGGCGGCGAACGATCGCCATCGTCTGCGACATCCCGGCGCTGACCTATACGCTGGCCAATGGCGGCGCGGGCATGTTGCCGCTGTTTGCGCTTCTCCTCTGGGTCACCGTCGGCAACGGGCTGCGGTTCGGGCCGCGCATCCTGATCGCCTCGACGGTGATGGCGCTCGGCTCGATCGCCACTGCCGCCGTGTTCAACGATTACATGCGGCAGAACCCCTATATTGCGGTGACGCTGATCGCGACGGCCGTGCTGGTGCCGGCCTATATTTTCGTGCTCATGAAGCGCGTCCACAAGGCCTATATCGCGGCGCGCGAAGCCAACCTGTCCAAGTCCCGCTTTCTGGCGCAGGCCAGCCACGATCTCCGCCAGCCCGTCCATGCCATCAGCCTCTTCACCGCCTGCCTTCGCGATGCCGATCTGCGGCAGAGCGAACTGGGCATGGTCGACAATATCGACCGCTCGCTGCAGAGCATCTCGCGCCTGTTCAAGTCGCTGCTCGACGTCTCGACGCTCGACAGCGGCAAGGTGGTGCCGCGATATGAGGCCGTCGCGATCGCCGACATTCTCGACGACGTGCTGCAGCAGAACACCGACATGGCACAGGCGAACGATTGCAAGCTCGGCGTCAGCAACTGCAAGAGCGTTGTCATCACCGACCGCGCGCTGCTGACGACCATGCTGCAGAACATCGTCAGCAACGCGATCAAATATGCGCCGGGCCGCGCCATCATGATCGGCTGCCGGCGGGAGAACGGCATGCTCTCCGTGCAGGTTTACGATCAGGGCCCCGGCATCTCGCCGGAGCACCAGCAACGGGTCTTCGAGGAGTTTTATCAGGTGCGCGCGCGCGGCGATCGCGATATCGAGGGCGTCGGCCTCGGCCTGTCGATCGTCAAGCGGCTGGCACAGCTGATGCACATGAAGGTCAGGCTGCGCTCGACGCCGGGACGCGGCACCAGCGTGACGCTGGCCGGGCTGACGATCTCCGCGCGCGACGCCCCGGTGCCGCGCCGTGCGGTGCGCACCGCGCATGCGGCACCCGGCATAGACGGCCTGCGCATTCTGCTGGTGGAGGATGACGGTGCCGTGCTGTGCGCGACGGCGAGCCTGCTGCGGAAATGGGGCTGCGCGGTGCAGGCGGAAACCGGCGTTCCCGCAGAGGTCGCGCCCTGCGACCTCGTCATCGCCGATTTCGACCTCGGCGAAGGCACGACCGGCAGCGATTGCATTAAGGCCGTGCGCCGCATCCTCGGGCGGCTGGTCCCCGCCGTGGTCATGAGCGGCCACGATCCCGGCCGCGTTCGCGACGAACTCGGCGACGACGCTATCCCCATCCTGTCGAAGCCGGTGCGCCCTGCCGAACTGCGCTCCGTCATCATGGCCGCAGCCATGGAAGCCGAGGGCCGGACGACCGGGAAAGCCGCGCTCTCGTAGCGAAGCGATCCCGCCACGGCGGCGCGCGCTAAGGCTGGCGCGTCACCAGCAGCCCTTCGGCCGCACCCTTGGCAACCGCGGCGGCCCGTGAGGCGACCCCGAGCGCGCGGAACAGGGCCGACACGTGAATGCGGACGGTGAAGGGGGATATGCCGAGAGCGATGCCGATCTCCTTGTTGCTCTTGCCCTCGGCAATCAGCATGAGAACGGCTGACTGGCGGTCGGTCAGGCTCAGGGGCCGTGCCTCCGCCTCGCCCGCGGCGCCCTCACCTCCCGCCGTGTCGGGAAGCAGCAGCACCAGATCGCCGTTCCGCACGGCCTCGATCGCCGCGATCATCGCCTCCGGCGACACCGCCTTGTTGATGAAGCCGTTGATGCCGCACGCCATGGCCGCATCCACCGTCGCCAGCGCGTCGGTCATGGAGATGATGACGATGGACGATTGCCGGAATTCCTGACGCAGGGCCGGAAGCGTCTCCAGAATGCTGTGCCGCGAGAAGAACAGGTCGAGCAGGAACATGGACGGCGGCTTGCCGCCCCGCCTGGCAATCGCGAGGGCATCCTCCAGCGTGTCGCTCGCGATCACCGTCGCCAGCGGCAGTCTTCGCCCGATCAGGGCGCGCAATCCGTCGCGAAACACAGGATGGTCATCGACCACGATGATGGTTTCTGTCGTCAAATCGGGATCTCCCGGGTCTTGCGACCGAACATCTAGCAGCCCGCACCCTCAAAAGACATCTCCGTCTTCGCGCCCGTGGCGCGGGGGAGGCTCTGTTCGGATCGTGTTGAAACAACGAGATAGGCGTCTTGCACCATGCGGCGCGGTAACGGTGTCACTCCGGCTTCGACAGGGCCACGGTGCGCTGGAGGGCGGCATCGAACCCCTTGAGCGAGATGGAAAAGGGAACCTCCGTCTCGGGATCGCTGGCCTGCGCCTTGACGGTCAGCTTCGTGCCGGACCGGAGCGACTGCGTAATGCCATCCGTGAAGAGAAGGGAGACGACGCAGCCGACCGGCAGGCAGGTGCGAAACGGCGCCGGTTTTCCCGGCGGCAGGTCGTCGACGGCAAAGGTCGCGCCCTTCTGCAGGGCGAGACCGAAGGGCAGGATGAGATTTCCGCGCAGACGACCATCCTCGGCCGGGCGCAGCTCGACCAGCAGAACGCGCTGGCCGTTCGCATTGGTCTGGGTCTGGGAGAGCGAGCACTCCCGCGCGCCCCCGCCGCGGGCACCCTTGGCCGAGTCGCCGGCCGTCTCCGCCGGAGCAGCCTGTGTGGCGCAGCGCACAGTCCAGTCGTCATAGCTTTCCGACAAGGCGGAAGGCTTCGCGGCCGTCTGGGCGGAAACGCCGGTCACGGCGGCGCATGCAAGCGCCGCCGTGACAGACAGGAGGAACAGCCGGCGCATCAGAAGCGCACGCGCAGCTTCGCATCGACGCCGTTGGCGATGCCATCGTCGCTGAACTCGCCGTTGTAGGAGAGGCCGAGCGTCGTCGTCGGCGACAGCGTCATGTCCAGTCCGACCTGGACGATGAAGGCATCCTGCGAGACCGGCGCGCCCTTCACGGCATAGCTGTCGCTGCCGGCAAAGGCGAGGCGCGAGGCGGGATCAATGTCGCCGAAGGCATGCCGCCAGCCGAGCGTGCCGCTCGCGACCGTGGGAAGGCCACCCAGCGTGACGTCCGACGAGGCACGCAGGCCGAGCGTCGTGAACGTCGTGTTGGTCGTGTCGCCATCCCCCCGCAGCGCGGCGGAGCCGCCCTTCTCGCGGAAGCCGTCGGTATCCAGATTGACATGCGCCACGTTCACGAAGGGCTCGAAGGCCGCGAACGTCGTCTGGATCTCATAGCCGAGTTCGCCATAGACCTGGAACGAGCCGGCATCGTAATCGGCCTTCAGATCCTGCGAGACGCCGGGGAAATCCACCGACCGCTTCGTGGAGATCTGGTGGTTGGTGTAGGAGAGGCCGGAGCGCAGCGACAGCGCGCCCAGCTGCGTGCCACCATAGAGACCGATGGTGTAGTTGTCGCTGTCGGCCGAGGACGACCGGCTGTCGACGTCGATGCTGGTGCGGCTGTAGCCGAGGAAGGCACCGAGCCGCGAGACCGGACCAACCAGCGTGTCGATACCCGTGACGAGGCCGCCGGTCGCGACATCCGCGTCCGCCACGCCGTTGCCGGCGTCGATATTGCTCCACGAGCCGAACGCCTGGCCCCAGACGGACCATGCGGGGTCCACGGTCTTCGGCGTGACGGCCGACATGGGATCGTCCGTCCAGCGTCCGTTGTCCCAATAGTTGTTGACGGGCACGGGCTTGGCCGCAACGTCGCCCGAGGCGGCGCGCAGACGATCATTGGTCGCATCGCGCGTCTGGCGGTCTCCGGCGATCAGGCCGGATTTGACCGAGGCATGCGCCTCGCCCGACAGCCGGTCGAAAGCGCTTCGGGCCTCGTCGGCACTCAGCAGCAACAGGCTGTTGTAGAGCGCTAGCGATCCGCCGCTCTGCTCGAGTGTGTTGAGCGACCGCGCCACGGCGACCTGGTTGCGCGTATCGGCAACGCTGTCGAACAGGCCCGTTTCCGGAGGTTCAGGATTCGTGGGCGGCTCCGGGTTTGTCGGAGGCTCGGGATTGGTCGGCGGCTCCGGCGTTGGCGGCTCGGGATTCGTGGGTGGCTCCGGATTCGTCGGAGGCTGGGGATTCGTGGGCGGTTCCGGCGTTGGCGGGTTCGGGTTTGTCGGCGGCTCCGGGTTCGTCGGCGGTGTCGTCGGCGGTTCGGGATTGGTGGGCGGTGTCGTGGGCGGCTCCGGGTTCGTCGGAGGTTCCGGATTGGTGGGGGGTGTCGTCGGCGGTTCCGGGTTCGTCGGCGGCGTGGTGGGCGGCTCGGGGTTGGGTTGCCCGTTGCCCGGATCCTTGACGGAAATCCTCAGATCCACATCCTTGGCGGTCTGGTCGAGCGCGACGTCGAGGAAGGCGGATTTCGACACGGCCTGGGCGAAGGTGCCGGTGATGCCGCCCTGCGCCGTGAGGATCTTGTAGGTCTGGCCGGACTGGTAGCTGGTCGCCGCGTCGAGCGCCGTCACCTGAACCGAGCTGTCCTTGCCGATCGTCGCGCGGCCGAGGGCATCGACCGTGATCTTGTTGCCGGCAGCGTCCGTGCCGGCATATTGCTTGACGGTTTCCACCGAGATGCGGTCGCTCGCGCCGTTGCCGGCGACGTCGACATCGTAGATCGCGCCTTCGGCGAAATCGAGATCGCCGCGCACGGTGAACGTTCCCAGGGGATTGCCTGTGTCGCCGGGCGAGATCGTTGCGCCGCGATCGACGAAGGTGCTGCCGATGGTGCCGAAGCCAGCGAGCTTTCCATAGGCGCCGGTCACGTTGCGCTGGCCGTTCAGCGTATCGCCCCAGACATCGATGGTGCTCGTATAGATCTCGCTGCCGAGGAAATTGGTGATGACCTGACCCGTCTGGCCCGCGATGACCAGCGTGCCGTTCTTCACGTCGAAATTCGTGCGGTCCGGGGTGACGGTATCTGTGTCGGCAAGCGCGGTGCCGAGGTCGCCCTTCAGCACCAGCCGGCTGTTTCCATCCACGATCACGCCGCCGGCATAGCTGTCGAGCGAGGCGAAGCCCGTGAGGTCGCCGGAGAGGATCGTCTCCCCGGACAGGCTGACGATCGATCCGTCGCCGACGATCTTGTTGGCGAAGTCGTAGCCCGTATTGGTGTGGTTGAAGACCAGGCGGCCGGAGCCAGAGGTGCCGAAGTTCACCACGGTGCCCGTGCTGACCGTGCCGGCGGCCTGCGTGTCGAGTGCGCGGGGAAGGCCCTGCAGCGCACTCGTATCGATCTGCCCGCCGATGACGAGATAGCCGTCCGAGCCGATATTGATGCCATTGGCGACATTCAGGGTACCGCCATTGGCGACCACAATATGACTGTCGGCGATGACGCTCATCGTGTTCGTTGCGGTAAAGGACGATCCCGCGCCGGTAACGGTCAGGTTGCCGCTGTCGTCGAGAACAGCGCGCGACGTGCTCATCTGGCCACCGTCTGCAATCGTCAGATTGCCGGTAAGGTCGAGCCGACCCGTATTAATCCAACTCGAGCCCGTCCCCGTGACGATCGCGCCGCTCTCGGCCGTGGTCGTCGTGAACTGGCCGATCGAGGCGCTGTTCGTCAGAATCGCACCGCCCTGCTCGACCTTGATGAGGCTCGGTGTTGCGAGCAGACCCTGCATGCCGAGGTAGTCGGCCGAAACGACCGATCCCGCGCCGGTGACCAGCAGCTTGCCCTGCGAGCCCGATCCCTCACTGACATAGATGTTCTTGGCATCCACTTTGCCGCCGCCTTCGACGATCAGCGTGCCGTCGCCGCCGCCAATGCACATGACGGAGTATCCGTTACAGCCGCCGCCGATGGTCAGGCTGTTGCCGAGCACATAGGGCGTGCGCACCACGTTCAGGGCGGAGCCGGGGCCGGAGACGGTCACGGTCGCCTGCGAGCCGCCGAGGCCTGCGATGATGCCGCGATTGGCGATCACCACATCCGCACCATTGTTGATGGTCAGCGTGGTGCCCTTGTTCTCAAGGCCGATGATCATGTCGTCGGCGAAGCTCTGGTCGGTGCTCCAGACGACGTTGCCGCTGTCCTGGATATAATCCTTGTCGTCCAGCGCCAGCACCGGGCCGGCCAGAAGCGAGGCGGAGACCGGCAGCAGCAGGAGGGAGCGGCGGGTGACGGTCAATGCCGTCGAACTGCGCAAGCCACGATTCCGGTTTCGCAATTGCTTTTGTCGTCCCATGCTTTCCATCTCCACTGCTCAAGCAGACCTCCCAGAATTCGGGTAAATTCGGTAAGGTCGAGATAGCGGATAAAACACAGTCCAACGGGCACGGCCATTAGCACGCATGTGCTAGTCTTTTCAGGCGAAACGCGGATGACTTGCTCGTTTGTCGTTCAACCAGCGCGGCGGCGCGCTCCGCTGCGTGTCGCCTGCCGCGGACGCGTTCAGTCCAGCGATGGCATATGGGCGGGCAGTTGCTCCTCGAAATATTTGCAGAACGAGGCGATCCGCGGGGGGAGCGTCTGGTAGGGCGGATAGAACAGGGTCAGCCAGAGGTCCGGCGGGGCCCAGCCCTTGAAGACGTGGACCAGGCGTCCGGCGCGGATGTGTTCGGCGATGTTGAAGCCCGGAAGCAGGGCCACCCCTGCCCCGTCGGCGGCCATGTCGGCGAGGACCTCGCCGCTGTTGGCGCTGAAGCCGCGACCGGCGGAGATCACGATACTCGAGCCGCCATCGGAGAGAGACCAGCTTTCCCGCCGGCTCTCGCCGCTATAGGCGAGGCAATCGTCCGGTTTCAGTTCGTTCGGATGCGCCATCTCGACGAAGCGGCTGCCCGGTGCGGCCACCAGAATGCGCGGCACGACCCGGATTTTGCGCCAGATGGTGAACTTGTCCGAAGGCTGCGCGGAGATGCGGATCGCGAGATCGTAGTCGTCGTTGACGATGTTGATCAAACCGTCCGACAGCGAGATCTCGAAGCTCATCTTCGGAAATTTCGTCTTGAAGCCGGATAGAATCGGCGGCAGCACGGCCTTGCCGAACCAGGTGGGGGCGCTGATCCGCAGGCGTCCCTGGTCGGCCTTGTGCGCGTTCATGACGTCGCGCCGTGCGGCCTCCAGCGTCTTGACCGCCGGCTGGATCTGCGCGGCGAAGACCGCACCATCGGTGGTCAGCGAGACCTGACGCGTGGTGCGCACGAACAGCTGCACGCCCAGTTCCGCCTCCAGCGCCGCGATCGCCCGCGTGACCGCGGCGGGCGTCATGTCGAGCTCGCGCGCCACCTGAGAGAAATTCCGCTTTTCCGCGGCAAGGAGAAAGGTTCGCAGAGCCTTGTAGTCGTTCATGGCATTGTTTCACCCGTGGCCGTTCAAGAGACTGTCACTATTGCGATCCGGCGTCGCGATCAATGGCCACCCGCATCGGCCCGACGGCATAACCCTGTGAGAGGCCCTGCGATATTATTGCGATATTCGGAATTCATTCTCAATATTTATTGCAATTCCGATAAGGTAAGTTCGGGCGTAGGGTATCGTTCAGCAGCAGACATGGCGGCGCATCGCTTCTTCCGACGGCGGACACGCTGCAAGGGCGTGCAGGCAAGCTCGCCGGACGACCGATCGCTGCTGACACGCGAGACACCCGCAGACGCGGCGAAACCACAAGGAAGAAACCATGTCCAAGTTCGACGTCCTGACGCCTGAGAACAGCCAGCTCATCTTCATCGACCAGCAGCCCCAGATGGCTTTCGGCGTGCAGTCGATCGACCGCCAGACGCTGAAGAACAACGTCGTCGGTCTCGCCAAGGCCGGCCGGATCTTCGGCATTCCCACGACCATCACCACGGTGGAGACCGAGAGTTTTTCCGGCCACACCTACCCCGAACTTCTGGCCGTACACCCGGACAACGACATTCTCGAGCGCACCTCGATGAATTCCTGGGATGACCAGAACGTGCGGGATGCGCTGGCGCGGAACGCCGCGAACGGCCGCAGGAAGATCGTCGTCTCCGGCCTCTGGACCGAAGTCTGCAACACGACCTTCGCCCTGTCGGCGCTGCGGGACGTGCCGGATTATGAAATCTACATGGTGGCCGACGCCTCCGGCGGCACCTCGCTCGAAGCGCACAATCGCGCCATGGACCGCATGGTCCAGGCCGGCGTTGTTCCAGTCACCTGGCAGCAGGTCCTGCTGGAATGGCAGCGCGACTGGGCCCGCAAGGAAACCTATGATGCGGTCACCACGCTGGTGAAGGAGCATTCCGGCGCCTATGGCATGGGCATCGACTATGCCTACACCATGGTTCACGGTGCGAAAGAGCGTATCGGGCATGGCAAGCGCATCGGCCCGAACCCGGCGAAGTAGACGCGTGCCGCAACCGCCCCGATCACCTGTCGGGGCGGCCTTTCCGCCATCGTGGAGGATCTCCCGTGAAAGTCTATCTCCTGTCTCTCGGTGCCGGGCTGCTCGTCGGCATCGTCTATAGCCTGCTCAACGTCCGCTCGCCGGCGCCGCCCGTCATCGCTCTCGTCGGCCTCCTCGGCATTCTCGTCGGCGAGCAGGTCATCCCGCTCGCAAAATCGCTCTGGACGCGCGAGCCGGCGGCCATCTCCTGGCTCCATCAGATCAAGCCGCATGTGTTCGGCCATCTGCCGAAGGGCGGAGCAAGCGTCGAGGTCGCCGGCCGCCCGAGATCGTCGGACAAGGCGGTCCACTGATGGCGACGCGTCGAACCTTCCTGGGCGGTGCGTCGAGCTTGGCGCTCTCCAATCTCTTCTCGACGGCCAAAGCCGCCGACCCCCACCAGACCGGAGTGAACCCCATGCATCCAGACCGCATTCTCCAGAACGGTCGCGTTACCACGCTCGATCGCGCCAACCCTAATGCCACGGCCATCGCCATCAAGGACGGGCTGTTCCTGGCGGTCGGTTCCGACAGCGAGATCATGGCGCTGGCCGGGCCCGACACGGAGATCATCGACCTCAAGGGCCGGCGCGTGCTGCCCGGTCTCATCGACAACCACACCCACGTCATCCGCGGCGGCCTCAACTACAATATGGAGCTGCGCTGGGATGGCGTGCGGTCGCTGGCCGACGCGATGGACATGCTCAAGCGTCAGGTGGCGATCACGCCGGCGCCGCAATGGGTGCGCGTCGTCGGCGGCTTCAGCGAGCATCAGTTCGCCGAAAAGCGTCTGCCGACGATCGCGGAGATCAATGCGATCGCCCCGGATACGCCGGTCTTTCTCCTCCACCTCTATGATCGTGCGCTGCTGAACGGCGCCGCCCTGCGCGCTGTCGGCTATACCAGGGACACGCCGAACCCGCCCGGCGGCGAGATCACCCGCGACGCCAACGGCAACCCGACGGGCATGCTGCTAGCCAAGCCGAATGCCGGCATCCTCTATTCGACACTAGCCAAGGGGCCGAAGCTGCCGCTCGACTATCAGGTCAATTCGACGCGGCACTTTCTGCGCGAGCTGAACCGGCTGGGCGTGACGGGCGTCATCGATGCCGGTGGCGGCTTCCAGAACTATCCGGACGACTATGCCGTCATCCAGAAACTGTCGGACGAGGGCCAGATGACGGTGCGGCTTGCCTACAACCTCTTCACCCAGAAGCCGAAAGAGGAGAAGCAGGACTTTCTCGACTGGACGGCGAGCGTCAAATACAAACAGGGCAACGACTATTTCCGGCACAACGGGGCGGGCGAGATGCTCGTTTTCTCCGCCGCCGATTTCGAGGATTTTCGCCAGCCGCGCCCGGACATGGCGCCCGAGATGGAAGGCGAGCTGGAGGAGGTCGTTCGGGTGCTGGCCGAAAACCGCTGGCCCTGGCGCATGCACGCCACCTATGACGAGACCATCTCCCGTTCGCTCGACGTGTTCGAAAAGGTCAACAAGGACATTCCGCTCGAAGGCCTCAACTGGTTCTTCGACCATGCCGAGACGATTTCGGACCGGTCCATCGACCGGATCGCCGCCTTGGGCGGTGGCATCGCCACCCAGCACCGCATGGCCTATCAGGGCGAATATTTCGTCGAGCGCTATGGCCATGGCGTTGCCGAAGCGACGCCGCCCATCCGGAAAATGCTCGACAAGGGCGTCAACGTCTCGGCCGGCACGGATGCGACGCGCGTCGCCTCCTATAACCCCTGGGTCTCCCTGTCCTGGATGGTGACGGGCAAGACGGTCGGCGGCATGCAGCTCTATCCCAGGGCCAATTGCCTCGACCGCGAGACGGCATTGCGCATGTGGACCGAGAAGGTCACCTGGTTCTCCAACGAGGAGGGCAAGAAGGGCCGCATCGAAAAGGGCCAGTTCGCCGATCTCGTCGTGCCGGACAAGGATTTCTTCGCCTGCGCCGAGGACGAGATCTCGTTTCTGGTGTCGGAACTGACGATGGTCGGCGGCAAGGTCGTCTACGGCGCGGGCGACTTCAAGGCGCTGGACGAGAACGACGTGCCGCCGGCGATGCCCGACTGGTCGCCCGTGCGCAGCTTCGGCGGATATGCCGCCTGGGGCGAGCCGGAGGGCGCCGGCGCACGCTCGCTGCGCCGCACGGCGATCTCCACCTGCGGCTGCGCCAGCGATTGCGGCGTCCATGGCCACGACCATGCCGGTGCCTGGACGTCGAAACTGCCGATCTCGGACCTCAAGGGCTTCTTCGGGGCGCTCGGCTGCTCCTGCTGGGCGGTTTGACCGCGACGAAAGGCGGGCGGCCCATGCCGCCCGTCAGATGCCTTCCGCTGGAGGCCAGCGCCGGCGATCGGGACGGGATCGTCGCCCGCTATGCCGCGGTCGCCAGAGGCCTGGCCCGATCGATCCGCGCCCGCTGGTCGGGCGAATTCATGACCGTCCACAGGTCGCAGCGCCGCTGCGTCTTCAGCCAGAAGTCCGGACTGTTGCCGAACACGCGCGCCAGAATGAGCGCCGTCGCCGCCGTCACAGTGCGCCGGTCGTTGCAGAGTTCGTTCACATGCTTGCGCTGCACGCCCATTGCCTCAGCCAGCACGGCCTGCGTCAGGCCGAGCGGCTGCAGGAACTCTTCCGTCAGAATTTCGCCGACCGTGGCCGGCCTGCGTGTGGTCATCAACATGGCATTTCCTCATCGATAGCTGTGGTCGTCGAGGTAGACATCCGACGCCTCGCCGCGACCGTCGTCCCATCGGACGATCAATCGCCATTGCGCAAACCCGACGATCGTTCCACGCCGTCGGCGCAGGCGATTGTACCACTCACGGCGTCCTGTTCCAGCGATATCCCGAAGCGCCAGAACTCCCACAGCATTATTCCATTTATCGAAATAAAATCGTGAGTATTCCTTCAATTGTATGACAGGGTGCAACCGAGCATGATCGCTCCATCGAATGCAGCCGATCATCCCGGCCCATCTCAAGGAGCAGACATGACCCTACCACCAACCGACACGATGCGCAGCCAGGCCGCGCGTCTCATCGGATCGCCGGTCACGCGCACGCTGTCGCTTCTGGCGCTCTGCGCGGCCTATATCCAGGGCCCGCTCACCAAGATCCTCGACTTCGACGGCGCGCTGGCAGAGATGGATCATTTCGGCCTCCATCCGGCCGGCTTTTTCGCCGTGGCCGTCATCGCGTTCGAACTGACCGCTTCCGCCATGGTGGTCTCGGGCGTCCTGCGCTGGGCCGGTTCCCTGGCGCTGGCCGGCTTCACGCTTCTCGCCACGCTCATCGCCCTGCGTTTCTGGGAGATGGCGCCGGACATGGAGCGCATGATGGCGACCAATGCCTTCTTCGAACATCTCGGCCTAGCCGGCGCCTTCGTGCTGGTCGCCGCTCGTGACCTCGACACGACGGACCTCACCACGGGAGCACGCACATGACCGCCGCAAAACCGACCGGGGGCAGCTTCGCACCGCTTGCGCAGCCCGTCTTCGCCGTTCTCTGGATCGCCACCATCCTCGGCAATACGGGAAGCTTCATGCGCGACGTCGCCAGCTCCTGGCTGATGACCGACCTCTCCGCCTCGCCGGCCGCCGTCGCCATGGTGCAGGCGGCAGGAACCCTGCCCATCTTTCTGCTCGCCATTCCCGCCGGCGTGCTCACCGATATTCTCGACCGGCGCAAGTTCCTGATCGCGGTCCAGCTGTTGCTGGCCTCCGTCAGCATCTCGCTGATGGTTCTGTCGCAGGCCGACATGCTCTCCGTCAGCGCACTGATCGGCCTGACCTTCCTCGGCGGCATCGGCGCCGCCCTGATGGGGCCGACCTGGCAGGCGATCGTGCCGGAACTGGTCAAGCGCGAGGATGTGAAGAGCGCCGTGGCGCTCAATTCGCTCGGCATCAACATCGCGCGCTCCATCGGCCCGGCCGCGGGCGGCCTTCTTCTTGCTGCCTTCGGTGCCGGCATCACCTATGGTGCCGACGTCGCCAGCTATATCGTCGTCATCGCCGCGCTCGTCTGGTGGCCGCGCGCCAAAAAGGCGGACGACGCGCTGCAGGAGAACTTCTTCGGTGCCTTCAGGGCCGGGCTTCGCTACACCCGGTCGAGCCGGCCGCTGCATGTCGTTCTGGTCCGGGCCTTCGTCTTCTTCGCCTTCGCCAGCGCCGTCTGGGCGCTTCTGCCGCTGGTCGCCCGCCAGCTGCTCGCCGGCGATGCAAGCTTCTACGGCATCCTGCTCGGCGCGGTCGGCGCCGGTGCGATCGGCGGCGCGCTCCTGATGCCGCGGCTGCGCGCGCGCCTCAGCGCCGACGGCCTCCTCCTGTCCTCCGCCCTCACCACCGCCGGCGTCATGGGCATCCTGTCGCTCGCCCCGCCGAAAGCGGTCGCGATCGTCGCCCTGCTCCTTCTCGGCGCCGCCTGGATCACGGCTCTGACCACGCTGAACGGCACCGCACAGGCGGTGCTGCCAAACTGGGTGCGCGGCCGTGGCCTTGCCGTCTACCTCACCGTCTTCAACGGCGCGATGACGGCGGGCAGCCTCGGCTGGGGTGCCGTGGGCGAAGCCGTGGGCATCCGCTCGACGCTGGCGATCGGCGCGGCAGGCCTTCTGCTCGCCGGCGTCCTCATGCACCGGGTCAAGCTGCCGGCCGGCGATGCCGACATGGTGCCGTCCAACCATTGGCCCGAACCCCTCGTTGCCGAACCCGTCGCCCATGATCGCGGACCGGTTCTGATCCTCATCGAATACACCGTCGACAGCCACAACCGCCGTGCTTTCCTCCGCGCCCTCGACGGCCTGTCCCACGAGCGTCGCCGCGACGGTGCCTATGGCTGGGGTGTGACCGAGGACTCGGCGGATCCGGAGAAGATCGTGGAATGGTTCATGGTGGAATCCTGGGCGGAGCACCTGCGCCAGCACAAACGGGTGTCCCAGGCCGATGCCGACCTGCAGGGCCAGGTTCTCGCCTATCATCGCGGCCCGGAACGGCCGGTCGTCCGTCACTTCCTGACGATCAACCGCCCCGGCACGGTCTGAGGCCAGACGGGAGGCGAAACGCCCGCCTCCCGATCATTGCGGAAATCGCAATGAATTCGACACAATTGACACAATTGTGTTAGCCTTCGCTTTCCGACAAAATCGCCTCATCGGACAGGCGGTCGCCAATGCCGCACCGGTCACACCAAGCCGACCCAACTCCAGAAGGAACCACGAGCATGAGCATGATCACCACCACGGACGGCGTCGAGATCTTCTTCAAGGACTGGGGGGCAAAGGACGCGCAGCCGATCGTCTTTCACCACGGCTGGCCGCTGTCGTCCGACGACTGGGACGCGCAGATGCTGTTCTTCGTCTCCAGGGGCTACCGCGTCGTCGCCCATGACCGGCGCGGCCATGGCCGCTCGGCCCAGGTCGCGGAGGGTCACGACATGGATCACTACGCCGCCGACGCCTTTGCGGTCGTGGAACATCTCGACCTTAAGAATGCAGTCCACATCGGTCACTCGACCGGCGGCGGCGAAGTCGCGCGCTACGTGGCCAAACATGGCCAGCCGGCCGGCCGTGTCGCCAAGGCCGTGCTCGTTTCCGCCGTGCCGCCGCTGATGCTGAAGACCGAAAGCAACCCGGACGGGCTGCCGAAGGACGTGTTCGACGGCTTCCGTTCGGCGCTCGCCGCCAACCGGGCCCAGTTCTTCCGCGATGTCCCGGCCGGCCCGTTCTACGGCTTCAACCGCGACGGCGCGACGGCACAGGAAGGCGTGATCCAGAATTGGTGGCGTCAGGGCATGACGGGCAGCGCGAAGGCCCATTACGACGGCATCAAGGCCTTCTCGGAAACCGACCAGACCGAAGACCTGAAGGCGATCACCGTTCCCACGCTCGTGCTGCACGGCGAGGACGACCAGATCGTGCCGATCGGCGCCTCGGCCCACGCGTCCGTGAAGCTCCTGAAGAACGGCACGCTGAAGACCTATCCCGGCTTTTCGCACGGCATGCTGACCGTCAATGCCGATGTGCTGAACGCCGATCTCCTGGCCTTCGTCCAAGCCTGATCGCGCAAGCTGAGCCGCCACGCGGCGACGGGTGCACGCCCCGCATCCGTCGCCGCCTTCCCTCTCCGCCCGGCAGCGACGATCTTCGTCCCTCCGGGCGACCGAACAAAACGGTGACGACATGACCCGCACCCCTGCCGCCCTGCAGCTCACCCCCGAGCTGGTCGCCAAGACGTTGCGGGTCGTCGAGGATCAGGGCCCGGAACCGGGTCGCACGCCGATCTCGCCCGCGCAGTTGGACGACCTCGTGCGCCGTGTCGAGGCGCAGGCCGAGGGCGAGATCTGGGTGTTTGCCTATGGCTCCCTGATGTGGAACCCGGGCTTTGCGGTCGCGGCCAGCGAACCCGCCATCGCCTATGGCTGGCACCGCGCGTTCTCGCTGCGGATCGAGCGCCTGCGGGCGACCACTGCGGCACCCGGGCTGATGCTCGCGCTGCGGCCGGGCGGAAGCTGCGCCGGCCGGATCCTGAAACTGCCGGCGGAAACGCAGCATCAGGACCTGCGCACGCTTCTCGCACGCGAGATCCGCTATGCGGAAGTGTCCGGCATGGTGCGCTGGATCGCGGTGCGCACGCCGGCCGGCCCGCGAAAGGTTCTGACCTTCTGGGCGAGCACCCGCCAGTGTCCGCTGACCGAAGACGTGCCCCTCGAGGAGGCCGCCACGCTCATCGCCCAGGCCTGCGGCCCCGCCGGCTCCTGCGCGCAATATCTTCACCGCACGGTCTCGGATCTCGGCGAACGCAATATCGTCGATCGCAACCTCTGGCGCCTGCAGGAAATGGTCGCCGCCCGGCTGACCGCGCTTCCCGCCTGAAGGGAGGGATCGCGGCGGACGCGCCCTTCACGTCTGCGCGAGAACCGGCGAAATTCCCTGTCGAAGCGGTGCGGATCCCGGTCATCTTCTTGCGCGAACGCCCGAATATTTTTACAGATCCGTCGCTGACGACGCGAGCCAAACATGGCCGCGTCGCGGGACGGGCCCCTGCCCTCGTCGTCCTGCGCCACGCGCCGCGGACCCCGAGCCGGGACCTCGAACGACGGGAGAGCCCGAAGCAGCATCACGCGCGGGTCGGGAGGCCCGCCTCCCCCCGCGTCCCAAGGAGACGGACATGACATTGAAGACCATCACGGCGGCGCTCGCCGCCACGCTCGCCTTTTCGCCGCTCGCCGCAACGCTTGCCCATGCCGACATCACCATCGGCCTCGTCGCACCGCTGACCGGTCCGGTCGCGGCCATCGGCGCGCAGATCAAGAACGGCGCGGAAACGGCCGTCGCGGAGCTGAACAAGAAGGGCGGCGTCAATGGCGAGACGCTCGTTCTGAAGATCGCCGACGATGCGGGCGAGCCCAAGCAGGGCGTGTCGGCTGCCAATCAGCTGATCGCCGAGGACATCCGCTTCGTCGTCGGCCCGGTCACCTCCGGCGTCTCGATTCCGGCCTCGGTCGCCTTCGCCGAGAACGGCACGCTGATGGTCACGCCCACCGCGACCTCGCCGGAACTGACCGCGCGTGGCCTCACCACCGTCTTCCGCACCTGCGGCCGTGACGACCAGCAGGCCGACGTCGCCGCAAAATACGTGGTCGAGACGTTCAAGGACAAGAAGATCGCGATCCTCAACGACAAGGGCCAGTACGGCAAGGGCCTTGCCGACGCCTTCAAGACCTCGCTGAACGCTGCCGGCATCACGGAAATCTTCAACGATGCGCTGACGGCCGGCGACAAGGACTTCAGCGCCCTGGTAACGCGCATGAAGGCTGAAGGCGTCGAGGTTCTCTACTTCGGCGGCTACCACCCGGAAGCGGGCCTTTTGGTGCGCCAGATGAAGGATGCCGGCATGAGCGTGCAGCTGATCGCCGGCGATGGCCTGTCGAACAGCGAATTCATCGCCACCGGCGGCGATGACGCCAACGGCACGATCTACACCAACGCCGCCGACGCGCTGAAGAGCGCCGACAGCAAGGCCGCAGCCGACGCGCTGACCGCCCGCAACATCCCGGTCGAAGCCTTCACGCTCAACGCCTATGCCGCCGTCGAAGTCATCGCCGCCGGCATCGCCAAGGCCGGCAGCAAGGACGACGCCGAAGCCGTCGCACAGGCCCTGAAGGACGGCAGCCCCATCAAGACCGCCATCGGCGACCTTACCTATGGCGAGACCGGCGACCTCACCTCGCAGAGCTTCTCCGTCTACAAATGGGAAGGCGGCAAGACCGTCGCCGCCGAGTAATCCGGCGCACGACCGATCCGACGCGGGCGCCGAAACGGCGCCCGTTTGCGTGCGGGGCCATAGTCCCGTTCCCGCGATCGGCACGCGCTGAGAGCCTATCGTCTTGCCGCCGTGTCCGGCACCGAAGCGATTTCGCTTCCGCGGGACATGCTTTAGCGGGACTTAAGATAATCCTCCGTCGTCGTCACGTCGGCATAGCCGTAGGCGAGTGCGGCCATGAAGGCGGCGTGGACCTTGGCGGCCGGCACGGTCTCGCCGCGAAAGACGAGATCGCGCGTGGCGCACGCGTCCTCGACGACCGTGATCTCGTAACCGAGGTCGGAAGCCGCGCGCGCGGTCGCGTCGATGCACATGTGGCTCATGGCGCCGACGATCGTCACGGCCACGATGCCGGCCGCCTTCAGCAGGGCATCGAGCTCCGTCTCGCGAAAGGCGTTCGGATGCGCTTTCACGACGACAGCCTCGCCCTCTGCCGGCGCCATCGCGGGGACGATGTCGGCGCCCTCCGTCCCCGCCACGAAGAAGGGCGAGCCCTCCGGGCTTTCGTGGCGCACATGGATGACGAGATCCTTCGCATGCCGGGCGGCGGCGAGCACCGCCGCGGCTCGGGTGATGGCGGCATCGATTCCCACAAGCGGGAACCGGCCGGAGGCCAAATAGTCCTTCTGCAGATCGACGATGATGATGGCGCGCTTGCTCATGCTGTGTCCTTTCCGATGGAGGGGCTAGACTAGCGCGTCCGGAGGATGGACAAGAGTGGCGGGATCGACAGATATCGGGGCGATATGGACAAACAGGCGCGCATGATCGAGATCGGTATCCTTGGATATGCGGGCGCGCAGGCCGCCGCTCGTCTCGGCATGACCGATCTTCTGCTCGCCGCGAACGACATTGCCGGTCGGGCGCGTGCGCCCGGACAGCCGCAGCTTCGCGTGACGCACTGGTCTCTGGAGGCGGGGCGATCCGCACCCGGCCGAACCTTCGATACCGACCCTGAGGGCGTCGGCCATCCCGCCGTGATCATCCTGCCACCGGGGCTCGGCGAACCCCTGGCGGCGCCGGAGGCGAGGGTCCATGCCGCGTGGCTGACCCGGCAGCATACGCAGGGCGCAATCCTGTGCTCGATCTGCAAGGGCGCCTTTCTGCTCGGTGAAACGGGCCTGCTCGACGGCCGGCCGGTCACCACGCACTGGCGCTACGAGGAGCCCTTGATGGCGCGGTTCCCCACGATACGGCTGAACACCGACCGTCTCATCATCGATGACGGCGACATCATCACGGCCGGCGGCATGATGGCCTGGATCGACCTCTGCCTGATCCTCGTCGCCCGCTTCCTTGGCCCGGCCGTCATGATGAACACCGCGCGGGCCTTTTTGGTCGATCCGCCCGGGCGGGAGCAGAGCTTCTACAGCCCGTTCTTCCCGCGCCTGCATCATGGCGATGGCGCCGTGCTCAAGGTTCAGCACTGGCTTCAAGCCACGGGCGGCGCTGAGACGCGGCTTTCGGTGCTCGCCGGCCATGCCGGGTTGGAAGCGCGCACCTTCACGCGCCGGTTTCAGAAGGCGACGGGACACACGAGCGGAGACTATGTGCAGCGCCTTCGCGTGATGCGGGCGCGCGACCTGCTGCAGCTGACGCGCGACCCGATCGCCGCCATCGCATGGGCGGTGCATTACGGAGATCCCGGCGCTTTCAGAAAGGTCTTCACCCGCATCGTCGGCCTCTCCCCCGGCGAGTACCGCCAGCGCTTTCGCGTGACGCCGGCATAGGCCTGTGGCATCCCTTTGGAATCGATTCCGGTTCGCGGATTTTTGCCGTAAGAGACGGACCAACCGGCATTTGGAGGCCATGACGTGAGCAATGACTGGAACAAGGGTGTTTCGCTAGCGCTGGAAGGACCCGGCACGTTCACCACCATCACCAACAATCAGCAGGCGTCCTGGGCGCTCATCGAGGACTGGCCTCTCGAGGACGGCGAAGCGCTGGACGCGGCGCTCCTGACCCTGGAGGCGGCGATGAAGGGCAAGAAATCGGCCGAAGCCGCCCGGCTGTCGTTCATCGCCGCCGCCCATGAGGCCGGCATCGAGGTCAGGGAGTAGCGGTTCCGCCGGCACCGAGCGCGCCCGAGAGCCGACGAGCCGTCTCTCGCGGTCATGCGACGGCAATCCGGACGCAGGCCGCTGCCCCTTTCGCGGGAACGGCTCTAGCGCGTGATCCGGGCCAATCCCTTCGCAAGGATGACGCCCGTCGGCCGGCCGGTCGGGGAGCCGCCGGCCGGCTCCAGGGTCAGCTCGTAGAGCTGGCTGTCGCGTGGCAGCGGCAGGCCGGATCCGGAAGCGGCATGCCCTTCCAGGCGCACCGAGCGGGCATCCTCGATCAGCCCGAGCGAAACCGGGCCGCGTTCGGGCGACGGCAGGGTCCAGACCTCGATCGTCTTGTCCTCGGGAACCGTGAAGTCCGCCAGCAGCCGGACGGCCGCCCTCTCGTTGCCGAAATCCTCCACCGTTGCCTGGATCTCGCCGGCCTCGTTGACGAGCACCGCCACCACGAGCGGCTCGACGGCGCGCATGAGGTTGAACGACAGCGCCACGGCCAGAAGAACCGCCGCGGCCAGCGCCGCAAGCGCCGTCGCCCGCCACCGCTGCCCGCCCGGGCTGTTGTCGTTGGCCGTCGGCCGGCGCGTCGCGGCCGATGCAGCGCCCTGCACCGGCAGCGCGGCGTCGATGCGGCTCCAGAGATCGTCACCGACGACGGCAGGGTCGGCCGTGTCGTCCAGCGGCAGAAACCGGTCCCGGCTGGCGGCGATGGCCGCCTTGAGGTCGGGATCGCGGTCCAACTCGGCCTCGACCTGCCGCGCCTCCGCCGCCTCCAGCAGTCCGAGCACATATTCGTCGGCCATGCCGGCGATATCGGTCCGGTCCTTGCTCATGCCATGCACTCCCGCAATGCGGAGAGGCCGCGCCGGATCCAGGACTTCGTCGTGCCGAGCGGGATACGCAGCCGGCCGGCGATCTCGCCATGGGAATATCCGCCGATATAGGCCATGAGAATGCCCCGCCTCTTGGTGTCGTCGAGGGCGCCCAGGCAATCGTGCAGCCGGGAGGTCCGATCGAGCCGGTGCCACGCGGCCATGACGTGATCCACCTGATCGCGCTCGCGCAGTCCCTCGACATCCTCGACCGTATATTCCCGCCTGCCGTCGCGCAGCAGATTGAGCGCGCGGTTTCGCACAATAGCGTAGATCCAGCCGCGGGCGGAGCCGCGATCCGGCCGATACTGATGCGCCTGCGTCCAGATGCGGATGAAGCTGTCCTGAACCACCTCTTCGGCCAGATCGCGCCGCCGCACGATGCGCTCGGCAATCGTCACCAGCCGGCCGGCCTCCCGATCGAAGATGCTGCGCAGTGCCGTGCGATCCCCCTGCGCGCAGGCGGCAAGGGCCGTCGTCAGATCGTCCGGCGCTGAACCCGTCACCATGCAAACCCTTTTCCCGTCACCCGCACCGTCAGTGCGTCCTGACATACTCTACCCGCCGAAACGCCGGAATGGATGCGGCTTGCAAAATTTTTTCGATGCCCTGCATCCAAACGGGTCCTCTCCGGTGTCTTTACCACAGGAAGCATCGTCATCCACGCCGAGATGCCTTCCCAACTGGATCAACACACGGGAGATTTCCATGAAGACCGTTCGTTTCGCCCTGCTCACCTCCACCCTCCTCATCGCCAGCGCCGGCAGCCTTCTGGCCGCGCCCGTCCTCGGTCTGACCGGCGACAGGACCCTCGTCCTGTTCGACACGGAGAAACCCGCCGTCACGAAGAGCATGGACATCACCGGCGTCGAAAAGCTCGTCGGCATCGATCTTCGTCCGGGAACCAAGACGGTCATCGGCGTCACGCCGGAGCATGAGATCGTCTCGATCGATCTGGAGACGGGTGCTGCGACATCGGTCGCCAAGATGGACAAGATGCTGACGATGACGGCCGCCCCCGTCGTGGTCGATTTCAACCCGATGGCCGATCGCCTGCGCTTCATGACCGGCACGACCAATCACCGCGTCCACCCCGACACCGGCGCGGTCACGGTCGATGGCACCCTCGCCTTCGAGGACGGCGACATGCACAAGGGCGAGACGCCGGACATCGTCGCGGCGGCCTATACCAATTCGATCGGCAAGCCGGAGAAGACGGCGATGTACAACATCGACGCGACGATCGGCGCCCTGATCCAGCAGACGAAGCCGAACGACGGCACCTTGAAGGCCATCGGCAAGCTGGGCCTCAAGAACAAGCCGGCCACCTATGCCTTCGACATCCAGGGCATGGACAACGGTGGCAACGCCGCCTATCTCGCCGCCGGCAAGACGCTCTATACGGTGAACCTGGAAACCGGTGCGGCGACCGAAGTGGGCACGATCACGGGCCTTGACGGCAATCTGCGCGATATCGCGATCCTGCCGGCGATGTAACGCCTTGGCAGACCGGTGCGGGCGTGCCGATGCGCGGCCGCACATCCCTGCCCGTCGTCTACAGACGTCGGATGCGGGGACCCGCCGCGTCCGTGCCCGGGACGGCGACGGAGGCACGCTCCACCAGCTGCGTCGGCAGGATCAGGCGGCGCGGGGCGCATGTCTCTCCGTTCAGCCGCTCGATGAGCATTCGCGCCGCCGCCTCTCCCATGTCGTAGACGGGCTGGCGGACGACCGTCACCGGTGGCGTCGTCACCGCCGTCCATGCGGCATCGTGGAAAGTAACGAGCGACAGCCCATCGGGCATGGCGATCCCCTGCTCGCGCGCGATCTTGAAGATTTCCAGCGCGATGAGGCTGTCCGACGCAATGATGGCGCTGGGGGGCGTGGCCTCGCCCAGCAGGTCGATCGTCAAGCGGCGCGCCGCATCGGAGGTGTTCGCACCAAGCCGCACCCATCGCGGCATGTCCGCGATGCCGGCCTGCGCGCCGACCTGCAGGAATCCCTCGATCCGCTCGCGCACCGACGCCGTCAGGATGTCGCGCGTGTCGCGATAGAGATGCGTCGGTGTATCGCAGGCCGTGACATAGGCGATCTGGCGATGGCCGTGCTCCACCAGCAGACGCGTGACGGCTTCCGCCGCCTGCCTGTCGTCCGCCGTGACGCTGTCGACGGCCAGGGCGGCGATGGCGCGATCCAGAAGAACCAGCGGCCGGCCGGCGTGCCCGATGTCTTCGAGATGGCCGATCGCGCTGTCCTGCGCCGGCGAGACGATCAGGCCGTCGACCCGCTTGGCGACCAGCGTCTCGATCGCCATCCGCTCGGCGGCGACATCCTCGCCGGAATTGGCAAGCACCACATTGAAGCCGCTCGCGCGGGCCACATCCGAAATGCCGCGAACGGCCGAGCCGAAGAACGGGTTCTCGATATCCCCGACGACGACGCCGATCGTTCCCGACCGGCCGGTGGTCATGCTGCGGGCCAGTTCGTTGGGCCGATAGCCGAGCGCCTGCGCGGCCTGCATCACCGCGTCGCGCGCCTTGTCGCTCACGGTGCCATAGCCGCCGAGCACGCGGGCGGCAGTGGCTTTCGACACACCCGACAGACGCGCCACGTCGGCCACGGTCGCGGCTGTCGTTTTCGGCTGAGCTTCTTTCATCCGCCCAGCTTTACAAGAGATATTGACGACGGGTCAACGCGTATATATCAATCGTGAAAGCGCAAAGAGACCGGTCTCTTTTAGGAAGAAACCGGTCTCACGCTCATCATAACGAGATCGGCTCATGACATCACGGTCACGGCGGAGGGAGATCCTCTGTCTGACGACGCCGCTGCATGTCCTGCAAAGCCGATCCGCCCCAACCCCAGAGACGGAGAACCATCATGACGATTTCAGCTTTGTCCAAACCCTCGCTTTCGGCGCGCCTGCGGCAGGCAGCCTTCGCCGCCACGCTTGCTTTCACGGGCGCCCTTTCCACGACGGCGCTCGCCGCCGAGAACCCCTATGGCCTGATCGACCCGCAGACCATCAGCGTCGGCACGATGGGCGATGCCAAGCCCTACACCTTCACCACGGTCGACGGCGGCTTCACGGGCTTCGACATCGAGTTGTTCCTCGACGTCGCCCGGCGCATGGGGTTCACGAAGGAGCAGGTGATCTTCACCGGCCAGGAGTTCTCCGCCCTGATGCCGTCCGTGGCGAACGGCCGTTTCGACGTCGCGGTCGCCGCCATCGGCACGACGGACAAGCGCAAGCAGACGGTCGACTTCTCCGACGGCTATCTCGCCGGCTACCTTTCCATCGTCACGCCGGAAGCGGCCATCACGGATGCCGCCTCGCTCAAGGGCAAGCGCCTCGGCGTCGTGCAGGGCACGCTGCAGGAAATCTACGCCGAAAAGACGTTTACCGGCACCGATCTCGTCAAGTTCCCGGACAACAATTCCGCGATCTCCGGCTTGAACAACGGCACCGTGGACGCGCACTTCCTCGACTACGAGGCCGCCAAGGATTACACGGCGCGCTATCCCGCGCTGAAGGTCGCCATCAACATTCCGAGCTTCGACGCCCCGGCCGGCTTCGTCATCCGCAAGGGCAACGACGCGCTGCGCACGGCCTTCAACACCGCGCTCCACGACGCCATGCAGGACGGCACCTGGAAGACGCTGTACGAAAAGTGGTTCCCGGGCTCGCCGATGCCGGATGCCTACCTCCCCAAGAAGTGATGCCTGAACCCGGTCGCATGTCGCGGCCGGGTATTCCTCTGCCACTGCCCGGCATTGCGTGTGCCGGCGGCGGCTGGAGACACTTTGAAGGAAGACTGCATGACCTGGTTCGACAATATCAGCCGGAGCTTCTTCGACTGGAACGCGATGGCCGAAGTTCTGCCGACGATGATCACGGTCGGGCTCAAGAACACCCTCATCCTTGCGGCCGCATCCACGGTCTTTGGCGTCGTCATCGGCATGATCCTTGCCATCATGGGCATATCGCGCTCGGCCTGGCTGCGCATTCCCGCCCGGCTCTACACCGATATCTTCCGCGGCCTTCCCGCCATCGTCACGATCCTGCTGATCGGCCAGGGTTTCGCGCGGATCGGGCGGGACCTTTTCGGCCCCTCGCCCTATCCGCTCGGCATTCTCGCGCTCAGCCTCATCGCCGGGGCCTATATCGGCGAGATCTTCCGCTCGGGCATCCAGAGCGTCGATCGCGGGCAGATGGAGGCGTCGCGGGCGCTCAGCATGAGCTATTCCCAGGGCATGCGCATCATCGTCGTGCCGCAGGGCGTGCGCCGGGTGCTGCCGGCGCTGGTCAACCAGTTCATCGGCAATGTGAAGGATTCGAGCCTCGTCTACTTCCTCGGCCTTCTCGCCTCCGAGCGCGAGATCTTCCGGGTCGGCCAGGATCAGGCCGTCGTCACCGGCAACCTCTCGCCGCTGCTGCTGGCCGGCATCTTCTACCTCGTCATTACCGTGCCGCTGACGCATGTGGTCAACACCATCGATAACCGCCTGCGGATCGGCAAGCAGAAGACGACCACGGTGGCAAGCGGACTGGAGGAAGTCTCCGAACTCGACCGCGCGCAACAGGCCCGGGACACCAGCGCCGCCTTCAAGGGCGGCAGCATCGCGGTGCGCGATTTGACCATGGCCTATGGCGAGCTCGACGTGCTGAAGGGCGTCGATCTCACCGTAAAGCCGGGCAGCGTCACCTGCATCATCGGCCCGTCGGGCTCCGGCAAATCGACGCTGCTGCGCTGCCTCAACCGCCTCGTCGAGCCGAAAGGCGGAACGCTCCTTCTCGACGGCGACAGCATTCTCGCGATGAAGCCGGAGACGCTGCGCCGGCGCGTCGGCATGGTGTTCCAGCATTTCAATCTCTTTCCCGATCATACCGCCCTCGACAACGTCATGCTGTCTCTGACCCGGATCAAGCATATGCCGCGCGGCGAGGCCGAGCGCATCGCCAAGGCCCGGCTAGCTGATGTCGGCCTTGCCAGCCGCCAGCATCACCGGCCCGGCGGCCTGTCCGGCGGCCAGCAGCAGCGCGTCGCCATCGCCCGGGCGCTGGCCATGGAGCCCGAAGTCATCCTGTTCGACGAGGTCACGAGCGCGCTGGATCCGGAACTGGTCAAGGGCGTGCTCACCCTGATGGCGGATCTCGGCGGGCGCGGAATGACCATGGTCGTCGTCACCCATGAAATGGGCTTTGCCCGGCGCGTGGCCGATCAGGTCGTGTTCATGGACGAGGGCCGCGTGGTGGAGGCCGGCACGCCGGCACAGATCTTCGACGACCCGCAGAGCCCGCGCCTGCGCCGCTTCCTGGCCGAAGTGCTGTGACGCGCCGACCATCAGAAGGCCGCCGCTTCCCTTTGCCGGGATCCCGTTTCCATTCCATCCGCAAGCAGTGAAAGACACGTTCCATGTCCGACAACACCATCTCCTCCGCCGTCATCATCGGCGCCGGCATCTTCGGCGTCTCGACCGCCGTGCAGCTTCTGCGGCGCGGCGTTTCCGTGACCCTCGTCAATGACGGCCCGGTCGCCAACGGCGCATCCGGCCGTTCGCTCTCCTGGCTGAACTCCGCCCGCATGCGCTCGAACCCCTATCACCTGCTGCGCATGGCGGGCATCGACCGCTACAGAACATTGTCGAGCCGGATCGGTCCGGTCGACTGGCTCCGCTTCGATGGCGGTCTCACCTGGGATGCGGATGACGCGACCAACGAGATCGCGGCCGCCTATGCCCATGAAGTCTCGCTCGCCTACGACGCGCAACATCTGGCACCCGGTGCGGTGGAGGCGGCGACGCCCGGCGTCGATGCCGCGGCCATCACGGGACATGCGGCGATCTTCAATCCCGGCGAAGGCTGGGTCGATCTTCCCGCGCTGATCGGCTTGCTGCTGGCCCAGTTCGACACCCTCGGCGGTACGCTTGTCACCGGCGAAGGCAGCGCCCGCGTGATCGTCGAAAGCGGCCGCGCGGCCGGCGTCGAGACGAAGGCGGGCGTACGGCACAGCGCGGATGCCGTGCTGATCGCCACCGGCCCCGCCGTGCCGGCCATGGCTGCCGAGCTCGGTGCGACGATTGCCGACGGCACGCCGGTCGCCCTTCTTCTGACGACGAAGCCGATCGACCATCCGCTCAAAGCCGTGCTCAACACTCCGCGCGTCGCCGTGCGCCCGGCCCCGGGCGGCGCTTTCGTCATCGATGCCGACTGGGCCGCAAACGAGGTCGTCACGCAGGCCGACGGCACCTACGCGGTGAAGGACACGACCCTATCGGGCCTTCTGGCCGAGGCGTCCAAAATCCTTTCCGGGCATCCCCGGCTGGAGCTCGCTTCCTATGCTGCCGGACGCAAACCCATTCCGGCCGATGGCGATCCGGTGCTGGGCCGGCTCCCCGGCATCCCCGGCTGCCATGTCGCCTTCAGCCACAGCGGCGCAACCCTCGGCCTCATCGTCGGCGAACTCACCGCCTACGAAATGGCAACCGGCCGACGCCACCCCCTCCTCGAAACCTTCCGCCCGGAACGCTTCAGCGCCTAACGGAAGAGGAGGAAACTGGCGAGCGACACGGCCCGCCGTTTGCGCAAGACACTGTCGATCACCCGGTACGCTCACGGCGCGCGTCAGGCCGGGGGGGCCTTCTCGCGCGCTGCGAGAGATATCTTATCGGGTGGTGACATGCTCGGCGCCGGCGTCCCGCAGTGCGGCCTGGGCCTTGTCGATATCGTCGAGTGAGAGATCGACGGAGACGAGCAGCCGGCCTTCCAGTGCCGCATCCGTTCGCACGCCGTCCCCTTCCCGGTTTTCGACGTCGCCACCCGATGGCTTCGTCCCCGCGGTGTTGTCGGCCCCCGCCGCCTCCACGAAGACATCGCTGCGGTCGATGCCATATTGCTGCACGAGATGTTCGATGGCGCGATCTGCCGCCTCGCGGGTGTCGAAGGTGGCGGTAAGGGTTTTGACATTGTCGCTGGACATGCATCGTCTCCTGTTGCGTCCGGGGGAACGACGGGATGCGCCGGTGGTTCCCGCGCAGCGGTGGGAATGCCGCCTGCGTGCCGCTCTTCGCGCTGGTGCCGATAGACTACATCGGTTGCCTTCTCATGTTCACGCATGGTCATCACACCACGACGACATGTCCTGCGAGATAGATGCGCAATCTCTTAAGTAAATTCAACAGTCGAAAGCGACGGAACATTCGGCATGGGAAAGGGTTTTCGATCCGAGACCTGAAACATGGTCTGGGAATAAAGGACCAACACATGAAAAAGCTTTTCCTCGCCACGGCTATTCTTGCCGCATCCGCGTTCGGCGTCAGCGCCCAGACGACACCGGCACCGTCGGCAAATGGCGACACGCCGGCCGTCGCGACCCCTGAAAGCGGCAATGCCACGGCACCGGTCGAAGGTGCGAACTCGTTCACCGAAGCCCAGGCCAAGGAACGCATCGAGGCGGCCGGCTATACAGAACTCGACGGCCTGATGCTTGACGACAAGGGCATCTGGCAGGCGAAGGCCATGAAGGACGGAAAATCGGCAGCGGTTTCCATGGACTATCAGGGCAACATCGTCTCGAAATAACAGGCGCTTCGCGCTGGAAGGTACCTATCATGAAGACCGTTACAGGACTGTTCGACGACTATAGCGATGCAAGTGCCGCCGTGAGCGCACTGGAAGCCCGCGGCATCCATTCCGACAATATCAGCATCGTTTCCAACAATGCCGATGGCCGTTACAAGGATGGCGACCATGACAGCAATGCGGCCGAGGGTGCGGGAACCGGCGCCGGCATCGGTGCCGTGGTCGGCGGCGCCGGCGGCCTGCTCACAGGTCTCGGCATCATGGCCATCCCCGGCGTCGGCCCCGTGGTCGCGGCCGGCTGGCTTGCGGCAACGGCGCTCGGCGCAGTGGCAGGTGCCGCAGCTGGCGGCGCAACAGGCGGCCTGATCGGCGCACTGACCTCGTCGGGCGTCGATGAAGAGCATGCCCATGTCTACGCCGAAGGCGTGCGGCGCGGTGGCACGCTCGTCACGGCCAAGGTCGATGACGCGCTCCATGCAGAGGCGGAAGCCATCCTCAAGAAGTCGAACTGGGTTGATCCCGTCGAGCGCCGCAACGCCTATTCCGAGCAGGGCTGGACGAAGTTTGACGACACGGCAGCGCCTTATGGCGCGACCGAGGTCGAGGAAGAGCGCGCGCGCTATCCGCGTCGCACTCTGTAATCAGGCGATAGTTCGTCAAGGCAAAGGGCTGGAGCAATCCGGCCCTTTCGCCATGCGTTGTTTACCACGGCAGCGCCCCGGGCCCGACCGGCGCGCGCGATTCTCGCGGCGACGCCTTGCGTTCGCCGGGTTCGCTGTCTATCTCATGTCCACCACCAAAAAGCTCGAGGCTCATGCTCGCTTTGCGAGATCTTGACCCTGCGCGCATGTCTCCCGAAGGATAATGCCTTGACCACGATCGAAAAACCGTACGAACCCGTCGCCTTTGCCAAGAAACACCGGATCTCCGTGGAAGACGCCACCGCCATTCTGAAGCAGGCCGACGGAAACAAGAAGCTTGCAGACAAGGAAGGCCGCCGCGTCGCCGTCTGAGCGGCCGACGCCTTCCAGACGACCGTGAGCGTCGCGTTCGCGGCCAAGCCCTCTCGCCCATGACCATCGTGGGTGACAGTGGAATCCCGCGCGGACCGGGAGATCCCGCCGCGCCCTGCCGCTGCCACAAAACCGACCCGTCCCCGCGCTAGCGATCTCCCCGCAACGAGGAATCGATGATGCGCCTGCCCATGCTAAACCTGCCCCTTCTCAGCCTGCCTTTGCTGACCCTTCCCCTCCTGATGACGGCACCCTTCGCCCATGCGTCGTCCGACGACGCCTGGACGAAACTGAACCTCACCGTTGCGCAAACCTGTGCGGCGGCGAGCGGGCTGAAGCATGCGCATGTCTCCGAGATCGTCGCTTTCGACGATACGCTCGGCAAGGTGGCGACGCTGGTCAGCGGCGTCTTTCCGCAAAAGGCGCTGAAGGGCGCACATGGCAAGATGCTCTGCATCTTCGACAAGACCTCAGGCAAGGCCTGGATCGACGAGGCCAAGGGCTGGAGTGCGCCCGACCTGCGCTGATCGCCGAAACGCGAGCCGGAACCTGACCGGAACGATGCGCACGGGCGCGATCCCGAAACCCGTGCCGCAAGACCTCAACAACAGAAGGATCACCCCATGAAAGCTGTTACCCTGTCGCTTGCCGCCCTCGCATCTCTCGGCCTGTCCGCGGCGTCCCAAGCGGCCGACCAGGATTTCACGCTGACCTACCATGTCGAGCGTCTTCCCGCGGCAAAGCTCAGCATCGAGACCTGCGGCAGCGTCGTTTCCGGCATTGCGCAGAGCGCGGGCCTGAGCGCCGCGCTCCAGAGCTTTCCGGGCCAGCTCGTCACCGTGCAGGGCGGCACCTCCGGCAGCGGCGCCTTCGTCGTGCAGTGCATCGCGGTCGATGCGACGACGGTAGCTGTGGTGCAGGGGTTCGATTACCGGAGCACGAAGGGTCCGCTGGGCGACGCGGCAGACCAGATGATCGCCGCCGTAAAGGCGCAGGCGCAGTAGCGCGCTAGGGTCTTTTCAAGGTCCTTCCCAGAACCGAAAATGCCGCCTCATGCCGTCCCGTCGGATGTGTCGGCGAGCACGCAGGCGAGCAGGCCCGGAAAGCGGGCCTCGAGATCGTCCCGACGCAGGGTCAGCCGCCGTCCCCGGCCGGCGGCCGCGTTGTGGATGATGCCCGCCTCGCGCAGCACCTTCATGAGGTGCGACTTGGTCGATTTCGGCGTCGCGGCGTCGGAAAGATGGCACCGGGCCATGTCCAGTGGGCCGGCAGCGAGCTGCCGCACGATCGCCAGCCGCTCGGGATCGCTGAGCGCGAAGAGCACCTGCGTCAGTTTGAGGTCGCTTCGGTCGGGATGCGGGAGGGGCGCGATATCGGACGTCATGGTTCGAATTTAGTTGAACCAATGCCGCTTTGCCAGTAGAGATGCGTTCGAAAAATCTCGAACCGTCAGAGGCCTCATGACCGACGTGCTGCGCGAGACGCCGGCAGGGACGCGCGCCGGATTCCGCATCACCCTTGCCGGCATGGCGGTGATGATGGCCGGCGCCAGCGCCCCCTCGCCGTTTTACCCCACGCTCCAGCAGGAGATCGGTTTTATGTCGATGACGCTCACCGCGGTCTTCGCGGTGTACACCGTCACGCTGCTGGCGGCGCTGCTCGTCATGGGGTCGCTGTCCGATCACGTCGGCCGGCGGCCGGTCATTTCGGCGGGCTTCGCCCTGATGGCGTTCAGCCTTTTTCTGTTCTGGCACGCTGAGGACGTCGGCAGCCTTGTCGTCGCGCGCTTCCTGCAGGGCATTGCCGCAGGCCTGCTCCTGTCGACGCTGTCGGCCGCCGTCGTCGATTTCGAGCCGAGAGACAGGCCCGGCAGCGCCTCGGTCTGGAATTCCGTCGTGCCGCTCAGCGGGCTGGCCGTGGGGGCGCTGGTCGCCGGGCTGCTGATGGATGCGACGTCGGGGGCCAAGGCAAGCGTCTTTGGCGCGCTGGTCGCCGGCTCCGCGCTCTTTGCCGGCCTCATCTGGTGCGTGCCGGAAACCGCGCCGCGCCATGAGGGCGTGTGGGCGTCGCTGCGCCCGCGCATCGGTGTGCCGGCAACCGCGGCCACGGCCTTCTGGCGCAGCGCACCGGCCGTCATCGCCGGCTGGGCCACCGGCGGACTTTATCTGGCGCTGGGCGCGCCGCTGGTGCGCCACGTCTTCGGCGCGCAGGACCATACGAGGCAGGCGATCGTCATCGTCATCCTCTGCGGTGCGGGTGCGGCCGCCTGCTATGTCGCGCGTGGCCGCTCGTCGCGCAGCGTCACGCTGTTCGGCACCTCCGCGCTCGCGCTCGGCACCACGCTCACGCTCGCCGCGATGGTCTGGACGTCCCTCCCCGCCTATCTCCTAGCCCTCGTCGTCGCCGGGGCCGGCTTCGGCACCTGCTTCTACGGCGTCCTGCGCTCCGTCGTGCCGGTCGTGCGCCCGCAGGAGCGCGGCGAGCTCTTCGCCGCCCTCTTCACGCTCAGCTATCTCGCCTTCGGCCTGCCGACCCTTCTGGCGGGCGTCGCCATCGGTGCCTTCGGTCTCGCCCCCACGGTCCTCGTCTATGGCGGGCTCATCGTGCTGTTCTCATTCGTCGCGGGGCTGCTGCGGCGGTTCGGTACGCGGGACTGAGCCCGTCGCGGCGGCCGTCGCGCCTGTGGGCGCCGATGTCGTGACCGCACTGGCCTTCGCCCTATCCGGGGCGTAGAGAGGAACACACCCACCCGAACGCCCGCATCACCGCGCCGGCACGGATACCCGGTCGATGATGACACAGAAGACACGCGGCTACCTTTACGTTCTCCTCGCCGTGACGATTTTTGCAGGGCAGGATGCCTTCTCCAAGCTGCTCGGGGAAAAATACCCGCCGATCATGGTCGTCATGGTCCGCTTCTGGGCCTTCGCCGTGTTCGTCATGATCATGGCCGCCTTTGCGCCGGGCGGGCTGCGGCGCGCCTTCGTCACGCGGCGGCCGGTTCTGCAGGCGTTTCGCGGCGTGCTGCTGGTCGGCGAGGTCGTCATCGTCGTCTTTGCCTTCGTCACGGCGGGCCTCGCCATGAGCCAGTCCATCCTGCAGGCGACGCCGCTGATCGTGACGGTGCTGTCCGTGCCGCTGCTCGGCGAGAAGGTCGGCTGGCGGCGCGGCCTTGCGGTGGTCGCGGGCCTCCTCGGCGTGCTCGTCATTATCGATCCGCTGTCGGTCGCGTTCGATCTTCGCCTGCTCGTTCCGCTCGTCGCCGCCTTCATGTACGGCTTCTACAGCATCGCGACACGCGCGGTCAGCCGGAGCGATTCCGCCATGACGAGCGTTCTGTATGCCGGCGTCTTCGGCGCGCTGGCGGCAACCCTCGTCGGCCCGTTCTACTGGACGCCGATCGCCCCGGCCGACTGGCCGGCCATGATCGCGCTCTGCATCTGCGGTGCCACCAGCCATTATTTTCTCATCAAGGCCTATGGCCTGCTGACGGCCGTCGAGGTGCAGCCGCTGACCTACCTGCAGCTCGTCCTCAGCGGCGGTGTCGCGGTCCTGTTCTTCGGCGAAACGGTGACGGTCAACATGATCATCGGCGCCCTCATCGTCGTCGGCGCCGGGCTTTTCACCGTCTGGCGCGAGCACCGGGTCGGCCTGCGGCAAGAGCCCGCAGCAGACATCTAGAGCCTGCCGACACCGAAGCGATGTCGCATCGGCTGGACATGCTCTAGCGCGGCGCGGCCAGAAGCCCGCTCGCCAGCGCCCGGAAGGCCTCGATCGCGTTGGGCAGCACGCGCGCCGCATCGTCGCTGGCGGCGACCCAGAGGGCCGCGTTCAGGGCCGCGCCGCTGAGGAGCCGGGCGGCCGCCTCCGGATCGACCGGCTTGACGATACCGTCGCCGATCAGCCGCTCGATCGCGCGCTGCGTCACCTGCAGGCAGCTGTCCTGGCTCGGCCATTTCGACGGGTCGCCCAGCACCGCCGGCCCGTCGAGAAGCACGATGCGCTGCACGTCGGGGTCGAGCGACATCTCGATATAGGCCGTTCCCTCCGCCAGAAGGCCCGCCCATTCATTGTCCATGCCGGCACCGATCGCCTGCGCACGCGCCGCCATCTCGCCGTCGATCTGATCCACGACGGCGGCCAGCAGCCCCTTCTTGTCGCCGAAATTGTGGTAGAGCGCGCCCCGCGTCAGCCCCACCTCCGCCGTCAGCTCGTCCATGGAAGCCGCCGCATAGCCCTTGTCGGCAAAGGCCCGCCGGCCGGCCGCGATCAGCTTGACCCGGTTTTCCTCCATTGTCTGCGCCCGTGGTCTCGCCATCTCGCCCTCCTTTTCACATACGATGCGTATCTTGAATTGACATACGCGCCGTATGCGACTATCTCTCTGCATACGCACCGTATCTGAAAGCCGGCGCGACCGGAAGCCGGCCGCCGCAACCCTTAAGGATCCCGCCATGACCGCACGCCAGGCCATCATGCCCGCAGACCGCCATGCGCTCTATGAAAAGCACGGCTACTCCGCCGCCATCCGCTCCGGCGAGCTTCTGTTCGTCTCCGGCCAGGTCGGCAGCCGCCCGGACGGCTCGCCCGAGCCCGACTTCGCCGCCCAGGTCGAACGCGCCTTCGACAATCTGAAGGCGACGCTGGCTGCTGCCGGCTGCACGCTGGACGACGTGCTGGACGTGACGACGTTCCACACCGATCCCGAACGCCAGTTCGACACCGTCCTGCCGATCAAGGCGCGGCATTTCGACACGAAACCCTACCCCGCCTGGACCGCCCTCGGCGTCACCTGGCTTTCCGGCTTCGACTTCGAAATCAAGGTGATCGCCCGCATTCCCTGAGCCGCAGAATGCGCAAGAGCCGGCGCCCGTCGCAACGGGCGCCGGCTCTTAAAGCCTTCGGCGCGTCAGACCTGCGCCAGTCCACCGTCCACGAACACCTCGGCGCCTGTCATGAAGCTGCTGTCGGCCGAGGCGAGAAAGGCGGCGACCGCACCGGTTTCGGAGGCCTCTCCCAAGCGGCCGAGAACGGTCGTCGCGCCGATCGCGTCCATGCCGTCCGCGCCCAGCACCTCCTGGGCCAGCTCGGTGGAAATCGGCCCCGGCGACATCACGTTCACGCGGATGCCCGTGCCGCGCAGGTCGAGCGCCCAGCTGCGCGCCAGATTGCGCACCGCCGCCTTCGTGGCGCTGTAGACGCTGAAGGCCGGCGTGCCCATCACCCCGGTGCTGGATCCGGTCAGGATGATCGAGCCGCCCGCGCCCATCATCGGCAGCGCCTTCTGGACGGTGAAGATCAGGCCTTTGACATTAAGGCCGAAGGTTTCGTCCACATGCTTCGGGGTGATGCTGCCGAGGGCCGCGAAGGCGCCCGTGCCGGCATTGGCCAGCACGATGTCGAGCCCGCCCCGTTCGGCTTTCACCGTTTCGTAGAGACGGTCGAGATCGGGTAGATGGGTGACCGAACCCTGCACGGCGCGTGCCGAAGGCCCGAGCTGCGCCACCGCCGCATCCAGCATCTCCTGGCGTCGGCCGAAGATGTAAACGAAGGCGCCTTCCTCGATGAAGCGCTTGGCCGCTCCCAGCCCGATGCCCGTTGCGCCCCCGGTGATGACGGCCGTTTTCCCTGAAAGTCTGGTCATGATGTGCTCCTTGGTTGAGACCACTCCAAGGTGGCCAGCTGCACACTGCTTGACAAGTATGCACCTTTTGGTAAGTACCTATCATGACCCCGGAAATGCGAAATCAACCGGCGCCCGAACCCGGCACCTGCACGCCGACGCTGCCCGGTTTCACCTGCGGACTCGATGCCACGCTGCGCGTGATCGCCGGCAAGTGGAAACCGCTGATCCTTTATTTCGTCGCCCAGGACGGCCCGACCCGCTATGGCGCCCTGCGCCGCGCCGTGCGCGATGTCAGCGACAAGATGCTGATCCAGCACCTGAAGGAACTGGAGGCCGATGGCCTTGTGAAGCGCACCGACTACAAGGAAATCCCGCCGCGCGTGGATTACAGCCTGACGCCGCTCGGCCACAGCCTTGCGCAGGCGCTCGTGCCCCTCTGCACCTGGGGGACCGAGAACATGGCCGAAGTCGCCCGCGTCTTTGCCGAACGCGACGCCGTGGTCTTGCCGGAGGAGGCCGGACGCGCGCGGCAGAACGGCTGATATCGCCGCCGACGAAGCGGTCTACCCCTCCCGCCGTGCCTTGAGGAAATCGATGAAGGTGCGCAGCGGCGTGGGGACGAGGCGGCGGCCGGGATAGTAGAGAAAGGGACCGGGGAAACTCGGCCACCAGTCCTGCAGCACGGGCTCCAGCGCGCCCGCGTCGAAATGCGGCTGCAGCCAGGTCTGAAAGAGCGAGACGATGCCGAGGCCGTCGATGGCGGCGGCGACACCGAGATCCGATCCGCCGCCGGCCTGCACGATCAGCTGCGCCGCCGGATCGACCCTCACCGTCTCGTCCCCGCGCTCGAACTCCCAGGGGGTGATGGCCCGCCCGGCAAAGCGGCTGCGGATGCAGACATGGGACAGGAGCTCGCGCGGATGCGCCGGCCGTCCCCGGGCCGCGAGATAGGCCGGCGACGCGGCGCTGGCAAAGCGCTGGAGGCGCGGGCCGATCGGCACCGCGATCATGTCCTGCTCCAGACGCTCGTCATAGCGGATGCCGGCATCGCAGCCGGCGGCAGTGATGTCGACGAAGGTCTCGTCCGTCAGGATTTCGAGCCGGATATCCGGATAGGCCTTGAGGAAGGCCGGGACGATCTGCGGCAGGATCAGCCGCGCCGCGCTGATCGGCACGTTGAGCTTTAGGCTTCCCGCGGGCCTCTCTCCCAGGCCGACGACATGGCGGAGTGCGGCGTCGATCTCCCGCATCGCCGGGTTCACCCGCGCCATCAGTGCGCGTCCGGCCTCCGTCGGCACGACGCTGCGCGTCGTCCGGTTGAGAAGGCGGATGCCGAGCTGCGCCTCGAGCCGGCGCACCGCATCGCTGAGCGCCGAGGCGCTGCTGCCCGACGCCCGCGCCGCCTCCCGAAAGCCACCGGCCGATGCCACCGCCAGAAACGCCCTGACATCGCCCATCTCGAACGCATCGTCCTGCACGATCACCCTCCCCGCATTGTCCGCCGAACCGGACAAGCTGTGCACATTACCATGGATTATCAGGCGGTGGAGCGCGCTCTATCTTGGTCTCATCGTCACAAGGAGAATCCCATGACCGATATCCGGAACGCCGGCACATTCAAGCTCGGCAGCTTCACTGTCAAACGCCTCGGCTATGGCGCCATGCAGCTGGCCGGTCAGGGCGTCTTCGGCCCGCCGCGCGATCGCGCCGAGGCCGTCGCCGTGCTGCGGGAGGCGGTGGACAGCGGCGTCGATCACATCGACACCAGCGATTTCTACGGCCCGCACATCACCAACCAGATCATCCGCGAGGCGCTTCACCCCTATTCCCACGATCTCGTCATCGTCACCAAGGTCGGCGCCGTGCGCGGCGCGGATGCCTCCTGGAACCCGGCCTTCTCGAAGGAAGCGCTGACGAAGGCGGTGCATGAGAACCTCGACAATCTCGGGCTGGAGACGCTTCCCGTCGTCAACCTGCGTGCCATGTTCGATGTGCACGGCCCGGCCGAGGGGTCGATCGAGGCGCCGCTGACGGTGCTGGCCGAGCTGCAGGCGGCGGGTCTCATCCGCCATATCGGCCTGTCCAACGTCACCCCGACGCAGATCGCCGAGGGCCGCGCCATCACCGAGATCGTCTGCGTGCAGATCCAGTACAATCTCGCCCATCGCGACGACGACGCGCTGATCGACGCGCTCGCCGCCGCGGGCACGGCCTATGTGCCTTTCTTCCCGCTCGGCGGCTTCTCGCCGCTGCAGTCGGCGGCGCTGACGGACGTGGCCAAAGAACAGGCGGCAACGCCGATGCAGGTGGCCCTCGCCTGGCTCTTGCAGCGGTCGCCCAACATCCTGCTCATCCCCGGCACGTCCTCCCGCCCGCATCTGCGCGAAAACCTCGCCGCCGCCGACCTCACGCTGCCGGCCGATGCTCTGGCGCGTCTCGACGCCATCGCCACGGCGGGGTGACGGCGCGCGTTTCCCATCCCCGGCCTGCGCCGGCGATGGAGTTTGGCAACGGATGCGGCGCCTCAGGCGACGTTCGCCCGGCTTTCCCCCGCCTGCCCGCCGATGTCGTGGGCGTTGACCATGGCGCCGGCAAGCTGGCGGAAGCTGACGGTGCCAACGGGCTTGCCCGTTGCATCCACCACGGTCGCCTCGTCTTCCGGCACGCCGACCAGCAGGCGGAGCGCCTCCTCGATCGTGACATCGGCGGCGATGCTCCGGCCGCCATGCGCGTGCCCGCCGCCCGAAGCTGCGCGCATCGGCGTCATCACCGCCTCGACATGTACGACGCGGCCGCGGTTCACCTCGCGCACGAAGCTCGCCACATAGTCGTCGGCCGGGCGCAGCACGATGTCCTGGCTGGTGCCCTGCTGGATCACCTCGCCATCGCGCAGGATGGCGATCCGGTCGCCGAGCCGCAGGGCCTCGTCCAAGTCGTGCGTGATGAAGACGATGGTTTTGCGGATCTCTGCCTGGATGTCGAGAAGAACCGACTGCATGTCCATACGGATCAGCGGGTCGAGCGCGGAATAGGCCTCGTCCATCAACAGCACGGGCGCATCGTTGGAGAGCGCCCGGGCAAGCCCCACCCGCTGCTGCATGCCGCCGGAAAGCTGGTTGGGATACTTTCCCTCGAAGCCCTTCAGCCCCACCCGCTCCAGCCAGCGCATGGCGATCTCGCGCGCCTGTGCCCGCTCCGTGCCTTGGATCTCCAGGCCGAACATGGTGTTGTCGAGCACGCTGCGATGCGGCAGCAGCGCGAACTTCTGGAACACCATGGCTGTTTGGTGGCGGCGGAAGGTGCGCAGGTCGGCGGCGCCCATCTTCACCACATCGACACCATCGACCAGCACCTCGCCGGCCGTCGGGTCGATCAGCCGGTTGATGTGGCGGATCAGCGTGGACTTGCCCGATCCCGACAGGCCCATGATCACTTGGATCGAGCCGGAGGCGATCTCGATATTGATGTCGCGCAGGCCGAGCACATGGCCGTGCACCGCGTTGAGCTCCGTCTTCGTCATGCCGTTGCGCACCGCCTCCACATGGGCGGCGGCGTTGGGGCCGAAGATCTTGTAGAGATTGCGGACGGCGATGCCGCCGAAAGCCGGATCAGCCATGGACGATCTCCCGGTGCTTCTGCAACCGTTTGCCATAGGCCTGGCTGACGCGGTCGAAGATGATGGCGATGCCGACGATGGCGAGCCCGTTGAAGATGCCGAGCGTGAAATACTGGTTGGCGATGGCCTTGAGCACCGGCTGTCCCAGCCCCTGCACGCCGATCATCGAGGCCACCACGACCATGGCGAGCGCCATCATGATCGTCTGGTTGATGCCGGCCATGATGGTGGGAAGGGCGAGCGGCAGCTGAACCTTGAAGAGCTTCTGCACCTCCGACGTGCCGAACGCGTCGGCCGCCTCCAGCACGTCCTTGTCCACCAGCCGGATGCCAAGGTCGGTCAGCCGGATCATCGGGGGAATGGCGTAGATGACCACGGCGATGAGGCCGGGGACGCGGCCGATGCCGAGTAGCATGACGACCGGGATGAGATAGACGAAGCTCGGCATGGTCTGCATCACGTCGAGGATCGGATTGACGATCCGCTGGAAGGTGTTCGACCGCGCCATGAGAATGCCGATCGGCAAGCCCACAGCGATGGACAGCACCGTGCAGACGAAGATCATCGCCACCGTGCGCATCGTGTCGGTCCACATGTCGAAATAGCCGATGAGCAGCAGCGTCACGAGACAGCTAAGCACGATCTTCACGTTGCGGCTGGCAAACCAGGCGATCACCAGAATGATGGCGGTGATGATCGGCCAGGGGGTCTGCGTCATGAAGCGATCGGTGGCGAGCAGAAAGCTCTGCAGCGGCGAGAAAAGGCTTTCGATCGCGTCGCCATAGGTGCGGGTGAAGCCTCTAAAACCCTCGTCGATGGCTTTCTTGAGGTTGCGAAGCGCGTCGTCATCCATGTGTGGAAATGTGTAAAACCATTCCATGCGGGTTCCTTTCTCTGGAAGGAGCCGTGCGACGTCTTTTTCTTCTTCTGACGGCAAGCGGAAGGGCGGCGCGCCGTGCGCACCGCCCTGGAAGAATCGACTAGAGCGCCGCTTCGATCTTTGCGGCGGCGTCGGCCGAAACCCACTTGGTCCAGATGTCCTTGTTCTCCTTCAGGAAGTGCTTGGCGCCGTCTTCGCCGCTCGCCTGGTTGTCGGTCATCCAGGCCATCAGCTTGCCGATCGTCTCGTTGCTCCAGGAGCGCTTTTCGAGATAGGCCATGACCTCAGGGCCGGCCTTCTCCGAGAAGGGCTTGGCGACGAGCGTGACGATCGTGTCCACCGGCCAGGCATTGGGCTTGGGGTCCGGGCAATCGGCAACCGTGTTGCAGCGCTTCCATTCGGCCGCATCCGCATCCACGCCGGCTTCCAGCTTGACCATCGGATACTTGCCGAGGAGGGCCGTCGGTGCCCAGTAATAGGCGGCAAAGCCCTTTTCGCGCTCGTAGGCCTTGGCGATGGCACCGTCGAGGCCAGCGGCCGAGCCGGTATCGACCAGCGTGAAGTTGGCCTTCTCGCCGTCATAGGCTTTGAAGAGCTGCGTCGTCACCACCGTGCCACCCCAGCCCTGCGGGCCGTTGAGAACCGCGCCCTTGCTCGGGTCTTCCTCGCTCGGAAACAGGTCGGGATGCTTGAGCAGGTCGGGAATGGTCTTGATGTCGGGATGCTTGTCGGCGATGTATTTGGGGATCCACCAGCCCTGGTTGCCGCCATCCGGCAGGGGCGAGCCGACCTTGACGATGCGGCCCTCTTCCGTGCCCTTGGCGACGACGTCGGGAAGCAGGTCCACCCAGGCCTCGGGCGCGATGTCCGGCTGGCCCTTTTCCGCCATGGAGGTGATGGTGGGAACCGTATCGCCGACGGTGATTTCGGCCTGACAGCCATAGCCTTCGTTGAGGATCAGCTTGTCGAGATTGGAGATGACCTCCGCGCTCTGCCAGTTCATGCTGGCGATGGTGACGCTGCCGCACTCGGCGGCACTGGCGGCCGATAGGCCGGCAAACAGGCCCATCGTCAGGCAGCTCGAAGCCAGAAGTTTCTTCATTGTCGTTCCCCTTTGTTTTTAGCGGCAAGGCGTGAAAAGCGGGGCGCCGCGGATACCCGCTTCATGGGCTGTGAAGGACGGTCTCCTCATCCTTGAAAAGGGATGCAGGACACGCCTGCGATGCGAACGTCTTGCCCTCCCCCACGGCCCGGGCCGGACGGAGGGTCAGCCGATTGTGGCGGATGGGCCGGGCGACCGGCATCCCTGCCGCGCCATTCCAGGGCGCGATTAGACGGGCGAGCGCTCGAGGTGCCGGGACAGGACGCGCCGAGACGGGCGACGAACACGATGAAGCGGTCTGGGTGGGTGAGGACAGGCGCGGCGCGGGGGCGCCGCTGTCGAGGGGGTGCCGCGCGGTCGTCATCGGAATTGTGTTCGATGTCGCCACGGCCGCCATCCCCTCTCTACGCCTGCCCGTAGCCGTGCCGGGCATGGAAGCGGTCGAGCTCCCGCGGCTGCGGCTCTTGCCCGGTAAAGATCGAGACGTAATGCGGAATGCGCTGCATCCGCAGCGCCACGTCCTCGCGGGCCTGCATGGAGATATAGCCGATCTGCACGAGATAGGTCGTGCGCGCCCGGACATCGGCGGCGACCTCGTCATGGCCGAAGCGCGCGAACATGCGGGCAAGCGCCTGCATCCGCGCCGCATCCGCCCGCTGCACCTCCGCCTCGATCTCCGCCGATTGCAGCGCCCAGCTGCGCACCGCGAACTCGAACCGGGCGTCGAAGAGCCCGGTGTCGATCCAGCAGTCGAACACGTTCAGCATCGCTTCCGCGAGGGTTTCCGCATAAGCCTCCGACTGCCGGACGACATTGGCGGTGTTGGTGTCGCGCCAGCGGGCGATCAGAGCGTCCAGCAGCGCCTCGCGGTCCTTGAAGAACCAGTAGAAACTGGTGCGCGACAGACCGAGCCGCTTGGCAAGCGGCAGGATCTTCACTGAATCGACGCCCGATTCGAGCAGCAAGGCGTAAGCGGCATCAAACCACCCCTCGTAAGACCCGCGCCAGCCGCTCTCGTTCACCGCCTGCTCCATGCCGTCCTTTCTAACAAAGGCCGCCGCCGCCGACAAGCGGAATGTACACCCCTGTTTTTAATGTTGACACTCCTGTACATTCCTCGCTAGCCTCGCCCTTGTCCCACCCATCGGAGCTCAAGGCATGTCCAGCGATCCCCTCTTGCAGCCCTACACCCTGAAGCACCTCACGCTGCGCAACCGCATCATCGTGACGTCGCACGAGCCGGCCTATCCCGAGGACGGCATGCCGAAGGAGCGGTATCGCGCCTATACGGTGGAGCGGGCCAAGGGCGGCGTCGCGCTGACCATGACGGCGGGATCGGCCGCCGTGTCGAAGGACAGCCCGCCGGTCTTCAACAACCTGCTCGCCTACAAGGACGAGATCGTGCCCTACATCCGCGAGATGACGGATGCCGTGCACGAGGAGGGTGCGGCGATCATGATCCAGCTCACCCATCTCGGCCGGCGGACGCGCTGGGACAAGGGCGACTGGCTGCCGGTCCTCGCCCCCTCGCATCAGCGGGAGGCCGCCCACCGCGCCTTTCCGAAGAAGCTCGAGGACTGGGACATCGCCCGCGTGATCGCCGACTTCGCCGATGCCGCCGAGCGCATGAAGGCCGGCGGCATGGACGGCGTCGAGCTGGAGGCCTACGGACACCTCATCGACCAGTTCACCTCGCCCGTGACCAACGAACTCGACGGCCCCTATGGCGCCGCCTCGCTCGACACGCGCCTGCGCTTCTGTCTCGACGTGTTCCGGGCCATGCGCGCTCGCGTGGGCGACGATTTCATTCTCGGCGTGCGCTATACGGCGGACGAGTGTCTTCCCGGCGGCACGGGACAGGCCGAAGGGCTGGAGATCTCGCGCCGCCTGCGCGACAGCGGCCTCATCGACTATCTCAACGTCATTCGCGGCCATATCGACACCGATCCCGGCCTCACCGACGTGATCCCCATCCAGGGCATGGCCAATTCCCCGCATCTCGACTTCGCCGGGCAGATCCGGGCGGCGACCAATTTCCCCACCTTCCACGCCGCCAAGATCCCCGATGTCGCCACCGCCCGCCACGCGATCGCCAGCGGCAAGGTCGACATGGTCGGCATGACGCGGGCGCACATGACCGACCCGCATATCGTGCGCAAGATCATCGAGAAGCGCGAGGAGGATATCCGCCCCTGCGTCGGTGCCAATTACTGTCTCGACCGGATCTACCAGGGCGGCATGGCCTTCTGCATCCACAATGCGGCGACGGGCCGCGAGGAGACCATGCCGCATGCGATCCCCGAAGCGGAAACGAAGCGCCGGATCGTCATCGTCGGCGCCGGACCCGCGGGGCTGGAGGCCGCCCGCGTTTCGGCCGAGCGCGGCCATGCGGTCGTCGTCTTCGAGGCGGCCAGCCAGCCCGGCGGCCAGATCCGCCTCACCGCCCGCAGCGCGCGCCGCCGCGAGATGATGAGCATCATCGACTGGCGCATGGCCCAGTGCGAAAAGCACGGCGTCACCTTCCATTTCAACAGCTGGGCGGATGCCGACACGATCGCGGCGGAAAAGCCCGACGTCGTCATCATCGCCACCGGCGGCCTGCCGCACACGGAGGTGCTGACGGCCGGCAACGATCTCGTGGTCTCCTCCTGGGACATCATTTCCGGCGATGTGAAGCCGGGCACGAACGTGCTCGTCTTCGACGACGCCGGCGACCATGCCGGCCTTCAGGCCGCCGAGATCATCGCGGCCTCGGGCGCCAGGGTCGAGATCATGACGCCGGACCGCGCCTTCGCGCCGGAGGTGATGGCCATGAACCTCGTGCCCTATATGCGCTCGCTGCAGGCGCTCGACGCCACCTTCACCGTCACCTACAGGCTGCAGGCCGCGGAGCGGCGCGGCAACACCCTCGTCGCCCGCGTCGGCAGCGATTACGGCGGCGATCTGAGCCTCGGGGCCAAGGAGCGCATCGTCGACCAGATCGTCGTCAACCACGGCACCATCCCGCTCGACGACCTCTATTTCGACCTCCGCCCCGGCTCCACCAATCTCGGCGAAGTCGCCTACGACGCCCTTATCGCCGGCACACCCCAGACGGTGACCCGCAACCCCGCAGGCACCTACCAGCTCTTCCGCATCGGCGACTCCGTGGCGGCGCGCAACACGCATGCGGCGATCTACGATGCGCTTCGGCTGGCGAAGGATTTGTGAGGCCATTGTCCGGCTGGGGTTGAAACCCCATCTGGAGCGCGACATGCGGTCATTGCGGCGGCGCGGATGAAACGCTATGCGTGGCGACGTGCATGAGCCAGGGACGAACAAGATGATCAAGATCATGGTCTTGCTCCACAGCGCCGACGGTCTGGAGTGGCAGACGCCGCCGAAGGGAACAAGCCTGAAGACGCTGAGCGAAGCCGAGGAGCAGGGCTTTATCCTGATCCGCGGGGAGTACCAGAAACGCCAGTTCCGTCTGACCGAGCGGGGCCACCGCCACGTCGAACACGACCGGCAGCGCCTCGCGGCGCGCAAGCTCTGAGCGGCCATGACGTGCCCAAGAACGGGCAGGAAACGCCTCGGATCGTACGCGGTATGACCGTGTGATGAGGGAGCTCGAACGCGGCAACATCGCTCACGATCGACGGCGGGCGTAAGCTTTTGTCTGCATCCGCCGTCATTATCTCTTGCGACAGTAGTCCGGCCCGCGAACTGGTAGAACGGCGGGCCCCATCGTTGTCGTTCAGAAATCCTCCGACGTCTCCTTGATCGCGGCGTTGCCGGATAAGGCCTGCGCATCCGGTGCCTGGACGGCGCTTTCCGGCGCTATCTGATGCGTGGCGCGCCGCTCTGCAATGCGCACGGTGCCGTGCGGGCGTGGATCGGCGTGCTCATCGAAACGGCGCCGCTGCCGTCTGCGGCGTCGCGCCTGGCGGCCATCCAGGCGCTGGACGGCGCCCATATCCGGGCGGCGCGGGCGCTTCTGGACTGGAGCGTGGAAGATCTGTCGGCGAAGGCCGGCGTCTCCGTCTCCACCATCCGGCGGCTGGAACATGGCACGGGGAACCGCACGCGGCTGCCGCATGTCGAGGCGCTTCGCGAGGCCCTGCAGACGGGCGGCGTCCGCGTCGGCCTCGGTTCGCAGGGCGAGATCGCGGTCAGCCTCGGCCGGCGCGAGGGCTGAGCGCCCGTGCCGGGTGAGACGGGGCGGCCCGAGGGTGCGGCCGCTGCGCGCGCCTGTCCGGACGGCTCAGAACTCTTCCCAGCTTTCCTGCAGCGCGGCGTTGCCGGCGACGGCGCGGGTGACCTGTGCGGCGGGCTGCCGGACGGGTGCGGCGGCGGTGTGCGGGGCTGGACGGCCGGCCGCGCCCCCTGATGCGCGCGGGGCTGCCCGCGTCGGGGCCGGGCTGGCCGCCATCGCCGTGGCGGTGTGGCGCAAAGCTGTGCCCAGCTGGAACTGCCCGATCAGCGCGCGCAGCCGGCCGCTTTCCGTAGCGAGCGTCGCGCCGGCCGCGCTGGTCTCCTCGACCATGGCCGCGTTCTGCTGGGTAACCTGGTCCATCTGGTTGACGGCCGTGTTGACCTCGGCCAGACCGACCGACTGTTCGCCCGCCGATGTGGCGATCGAGGCCATGTGCTGGTTGACGGTGATGATGTAGCCCTCGATCAGCCGCAGCGCCTCGCCCGTGTCGCTGACCAGCCGGACGCCGTTCTGCACTTCGTTGGAGGAGGTGCGGATGAGGTCCTTGATGTCCTTGGCGGCCTTGGCCGAGCGCTGGGCAAGCTCGCGCACTTCCTGCGCGACGACGGCGAAGCCCTTGCCCGCCTCCCCTGCCCGCGCCGCTTCCACGCCGGCATTCAGTGCCAGAAGATTGGTCTGGAAGGCGATTTCGTCGATGACACCGATGATGTTGGAGACCTCGTTGGACGAGGCCTCGATCTTCTGCATCGCATCCACCGCATTGGCGACGACGCGACCGGACTGCGCCGCACTGTCATTGGCGAGAATGGCGACCTTGCGGGCCTCGTCGGCGCGCTTGGAGGAATTGGCGACGTTGACGGTGATCTGGTCGAGGGCGGCGGCGGTTTCCTCCAGCGATGCGGCTTGTTGCTCGGTGCGCTTCGAGAGATCGTCGGCGCTGCTGCTGACCTCGCGGCTGCCGGTGTCGATGGCGTCCGTCGCCTGCGCCACAGCCGCGAGCGTCTGCGACAGCTGCGTCACCGCGGCGTTGAAATCGGCGCGCAGCGTTTCGAAATCGGCGGCGAAGGGCTCGGCCAGCTGGAAGGTCAGGTCGCCATCCGCCAGATGCCGCAGGCCTTCGCCCAGACCCAATGTCGCCTGCGCCATATCGGTGGCGCGCCGGCGGTCGGCCTCGGCCTTGCGCTGGCGCTCCTCCTCGCTCAGGCTGCGGTTGGCGGCGGCTTCCTGTTCCAGTCGCATGCGGGCGACGGTGCTGTCGCGCAGCACCTCCAGCGAGCGCGCCATGTCGCCGATCTCGTCTTTCGCGGTCTTGTCCGAGAGATCCGCATCCACGCGGCCCGCCGCAATCGAATTCGTCGCGGCGATGACCTTGCCGAGGCGGTTGCGGAAGCGGTTGGCGAGCGCGGTGGCGACCGCGATCAGAAGCACGGTGGCAATGCCGACGATGATGAGCGAGGTCATGGCGAGGCTCTTTAGCCCGGCGAAAAGCGCGGGAACGGGCACGGAGACGACCGTGTACCAGGTGGTTCCCGGAAGGATGTGGACCGGCACAGCGACGGCGAGGTTCTGCGACCCGTCGGCATTGGCCATTTCCACTGGCGTGCCGGGACGCGCCACTACCTGTTCCCAGGCCGCGGCATCGAGCCCGGATTCTTTCAGCGACTTGCCGAGCAGCGCCGGATCGGGATAGGCGACGATGCTGCCGCTCTGGCTGATCAGCGCGACAAAGCCCGCACCCAGGGGTTTGAGGCTGGAGAGATCGCTGGACAGGCTGTCGAGGGCGGTATCCACACCGGTGACGCCGACAAAGCGGCCGTCCTTCTGGAGCGGCACCATGAAGGAGGTCATGAGCACGTTCTTGCCGTCGATGGCATATTGATAGGGCTCGGTGAACAAATCGCGGCCGGTCTGCTTGGGCACCTGGTAATAGTCGCCGGCGCCGGGCTTGTCGTAATCGATCAGCGGGTCGTGCAGGATGGTTTCGCCCGAGCGCGCAAAATAGGGAACGTAGCGGCCGGTCGCATCATGTCCGGGCTTGCCCTTGAACGCGGTATCCTTGCCGTCGAACGCGCCGGGCTCCCAGCCGGTGCTGACGCCGACGGCCGCGGGAGTGTCGATCAGCAGCTGGCGGAGAAACGCATCCGTCTCCTCGCGCGAGGGGGCGCCGGTCTGCGTGGCGGCGACGAGATAGGAGCGCATGTTGAAGCTGAGCGTCTTCAGCGCGCCGAAGCGGGTCTCGACATTGGCGGCGCTGGTGGCGGCCGCATTGGTCATCTCGGCGATCGAGCGCTCCCGCACCTCGTGATAGGCAAGGTAAAGAAGAATGCCGGCCGTCGCCACCGTCGTGGTGACCCCAGTGGCGACAATGGCGAACATATTGCGGCCCGTGGCCGTTTTCGGGAACATCCGTCGTCTCCAAACGAGGTCTTTGCTTCAAAGGTTCAACGATAGACTTGGGCACGCCCTCGGCGGGGACGGCACGGCTCTGTCCATTCTCGCTGTTTTACAAAGGTTTGGTTGAAATAGGCTTAACGCAACCGTCGCACCGTGATGCGGTCAAGACGTGTGGCGGCGTTCACCGTGATGCCGCGAAGTCTACCCGATATTTAGGGTGGGAACGCCTGTTACATCCCGCAGGACATCCGGGGAAAGACACGGTGCGACCGAAGGCACACTTTGTTGCCCCCTCCCCTCTTCTTGTCCGCGCCGCACGTGGGCGAGCGCCGGTCAGGGACGATCGGGCTGCCGCGCCGCCGCGCGTCGTTCGGCGTGAACGAGCAGCCGGCCAAGCGCCATCAGCGCGATGCCGATGGGCACGGCGGGCGTGGTGGTGAGCGTCTGCAGGGCGGCGAGGAAGAAATAGGGGTGTATGTCGGTGATCAGCGCAAGGGGCACGAGACTGGCGACAAAGATCAGGAGACCCGCAAGGATGGTCGCCCCACCAGGAGACCGCAGGCAGCCGAGGAGGAGAAGGAGCAGGAAGAGGATGGCGACGAGGGTTCCCATGACAGCCTTTCGCAAGGTTCGGACCGTTCGCCATTGAACCCTCGCAACGGGAGAAAGGCAAGACTGCGAGGGTTTCGCGGCGACCGGTCCGGGTTCCGGGAGGATCGGCATGCCGATACCCTCGGCGCCATGCCTGACGCGACGAGGTTTTGCGCGCGGCCATCACGACCCTCCGTCGGTCCGGGTCGAGCCCGGACCGACGGAGGGTGTGAACCCGCCTTCAGACCACGTCGTTATGGACAGCAGCTCTCGGGTATTGGAAGGCCATCGACCGGAACCCTCTCACGCCTCCCCTTCCCGCTTCGCGCCTGCGCCCTCTCCCGCGCTTACGGGCATGTAGAGATCGGCGCCATCGCGGTATTTCGCGGCCATGGCCGCCAGACCGTCCTTCTGGGCTTCGGCGCGGATGTCGTGGGAGATGCGCATCGAACAGAATTTCGGGCCGCACATGGAGCAGAAATGCGCGACCTTGTGCGCCTCCTTCGGCAGGGTCTCGTCGTGGAAGGCGCGGGCCGTGTCGGGGTCGAGCGAGAGGTTGAACTGGTCCTCCCAGCGAAACTCGAAGCGCGCGCGCGACAGCGCATCGTCGCGCAGGCGGGCGGCCGGGTGGCCCTTGGCGAGGTCGGCGGCATGGGCGGCGATCTTGTAGGTGATGACGCCGGTCTTCACGTCGTTGCGGTCGGGCAGGCCCAGATGCTCCTTCGGCGTGACGTAGCAGAGCATGGCCGTGCCGAACCAGCCGATCATCGCCGCCCCGATGCCCGAGGTAATGTGGTCGTAGCCGGGGGCGATATCGGTGGTGAGCGGCCCGAGCGTGTAGAACGGCGCCTCGCCGCAGACGGCCAGCTGCTTGTCCATATTGGCCTTGATCTTGTGCATCGGCACATGGCCGGGCCCTTCGATCATGGCCTGGCAATCGCGGCTCCAAGCGATCTTCGTCAGTTCGCCGAGCGTTTCCAGCTCGGCAAACTGCGCCGCGTCGTTGGCATCCGCAATCGAGCCGGGGCGCAGGCCGTCGCCGAGCGAGAAGGAGACGTCATAGGCGCGCGCAATCTCGCAGATCTCCTCGAAATGCTCGTAGAGGAAGTTCTCCCGGTGGTGATGCAGGCACCACTTGGCCATGATGGAGCCGCCGCGCGAGACGATGCCGGTCACCCGGTTCACCGTCAGCGGGATATAGGAGAGCCGCACGCCGGCATGGATGGTGAAATAGTCCACCCCCTGCTCCGCCTGTTCGATCAGCGTGTCGCGATAGACCTCCCAGGTGAGATCCTCGGCGATGCCGTTGACCTTTTCCAGCGCCTGATAGAGCGGCACGGTGCCGATGGGCACCGGGGCATTGCGCAGGATCCAGTCGCGGATAGTGTGGATGTTGCGGCCGGTGGACAGGTCCATCACCGTATCCGCCCCCCAGCGGATCGCCCAGACCATCTTGTCCACCTCCTCCGCCATCGAGGAGGTCACGGCGGAATTGCCGATATTGGCATTGATCTTCACGAGGAAGTTGCGGCCGATGATCATCGGCTCTAGCTCGGTGTGGTTGATGTTGGCGGGAATGATCGCCCGGCCTTCCGCCACCTCGCGCCGCACGAATTCGGGCGTGACGACATCCGGGACATGGGCGCCGAAACTTTCGCCGTCGCGCGCCAGTGCCGCGATCTGCGCCTGCCGCCCGAGGTTCTCGCGGATGGCGACGAACTCCATTTCCGCGGTAACGATGCCGGCGCGGGCATAGGCGAGCTGCGTCACGGCGTTGCCTGCGGCCGCCTTTCGCGGCTGGGCGCGAACGGGAAACGCGGGCGTCAGGCGGTCGCCGGCGACGAAGCCGTTATCGGCCGCGGTCACTGCCCGGCCTTCATAGGCCACGGTGTCGGCGCGGGCGTCAAGCCAATCCGTGCGCAGGCGCGGCAGGCCGCGATCGATGGAGACGGCATAGGCCGGATCGGTATAGGGGCCGGAGGGATCGTAGACCGTGACCGCGGGTTCGCCGGCGGTCGGGTGCAGCGCGATCTCGCGCATCGGCACGCGCAGGCCGGGATGAAGGATCCCGGGTTTGAACACCTTGGTCGAGGCGGGCAGGGCGCCGGTGGTCACGCTCGGCAGCGTGGTGGGAATGGCAATCGTCATGGCAGGCTCTCCGGGTTGGAGACCCAGTCCGCCTGGCGAGAAGATCGAGAAAACGCGATGCCGGCGACACGGCGAGGGACCACCGGAGAGCCTGCAAGTGCCTCACCGTCCCTCCGCCAGTATGAACTGGATCAGGTTCAACGGGTCACTGCGCGCATAGCAGTATCTCAGCCCCTTGGCGGGACCCCCCTGGTGAATATGCGGAGGGTTGCATGGAGCCGTGGCATGGTCAAGCCGGCTTTTGCCGACGGCGATCGGCCGTTGTGCGGCGGATGGCGCCCGTTCGATCACCGCCGTGAATCGATCGGCCCGCATCGATTCATAAGTGTCGTTGGACCACGGCGTCCCGGCGCGAGACTCTCTGTCCATGACCCACGCATCCTACCGCCTGCATCTGGAACGCTGCGACTCCGCGCGCAACATGGCGCGCTTCTACGCGCTGTCGCTCGAGCCCTCGCTCTTCGGCGAGATCGTGCTGGTGCGCCGCTGGGGACGGATCGGCGCGCCCGGGCGGTCGCGCCTCGAGGTCTTCGCCGACGAGCGGGCAGCGGTAACGGCAATGATGGCGCTGCTGCGGCAGAAGCGGGCGCGCGGCTATGCGGTGGGGCAGTGGGGTTTGCGGCCGGTGGCGCGGCCGAGTTGACAGCTGTCAACTTTCGTTAGGGCGCAATGCAATTCGCCCCGGTGCCAGAAGTTGACAGCTGTCAACTTTAATGGCGGCCGCTCCCGGGGGAAAAAAAACGGCGAATCCGCCTTGTTCTTCAATGTCGCCGGCATGTCTTTTTCCCCGCGTCTCGCCGATCACCTATCGTGTCGGGGCTGCAAGGCCGGAAAAGGCGGTGCCGGAGCGCTGTGGACAGGGAGAAGGATTCAGATTTGGGCACCCAGAAATCGCTTGACGCGACTCAGCAACAGACCTCAACCTCTAACGGCTGGAGACGGATATCGACGGCTCCGGCGTAACAGGCCTTCCCCTCTGTAGATGACGCGCCCGGACGTATACACTGACGCATGAGAATCGCCGCCGACGGCACCAACCGGACGACATGATCGGCCATTCGCCCACAGGACACCAGTGCGGCGAAAGCCCGTAAGTTCGGAAACGATGAGGAAAGATACGACATGGCCCCAACGGCCCACACGACACGCACCGGCCCGAAAGACGCGGCGCCGGCACCATCGGCGGATCTGACGATCGCGGCGGATGCGAGCGCGTTGTCGGAACAGCTGAAGGCGATGCGCGAGCGGCTGTTTCCGCCGACCTCGACGAAGACGCTGCGATCGTTCTCCTCCGGCGAGGCGGCCAAGCTGATTGGTGTTTCCGACGGCTATCTGCGCCAGCTGTCGCTCGCCGGCGAGGGGCCGCAGCCGGAAACCGGCGCCGGCGGGCGGCGCTTCTACTCGCTTGCCGATATCAACGCGCTGCGCCTGCACCTGTCGGAACAAGCGCTTGCCAAGGGCAATGCCGCCAAGGCGCGGGCCTATCTGCCGCGGCGGGATGCGGCGGCCGGCGAACGGCTGCAGGTCATCTCCGTCACCAATTTCAAGGGCGGCTCCGGCAAGACCACGTCGGCCGTGCATCTGGCACAATATCTGGCGCTGACCGGCCACCGGGTCCTGGCCATCGACCTCGATCCGCAGGCTTCTCTTTCGGCGCTCTTCGGCTACCAGCCGGAGCTCGATCTGACCGGAAACGACACGCTCTACGGCGCCATCCGCTACGATGCCGAGCAGCGGCCGCTGTCCGACGTGATCCGCCAGACCTATTTTCCCGGTCTCGACCTCGTGCCCGGCAATATCGAGCTGCAGGAATTCGAGCATGTGACGCCGCAGGCGCTGGCCGACCGGCAGTCCGGCCGGGAAGGGGCAACGGGGGGAGGGCCCCTGTTCTTCGCCCGCATCCAGGCGGTGCTCGACACGGTGGAGGCGGATTACGACGTGGTCGTGATCGATTGCCCGCCGCAACTCGGCTATCTCACCCTATCGGCGCTCTGCGCCTCCACCTCCGTCATCGTCACCGTGCATCCGCAGATGCTGGACATCGCCTCAATGAACCAGTTCCTGTTCATGACGGCCGACTTGCTGTCGGTCGTGCGGGATGCCGGGGGCACGCTGAATTTCGATTTCCTGCGCTACCTCGTCACCCGGTTCGAGCCGAATGATGGACCGCAGGCGCAGATCGTCGGCTTCATGCGCTCTCTGTTCGGCGAGCGCGTGCTGACGGCCCCCATGGTGAAATCGACCGCCGTGTCGGATGCCGGTCTCACCAAGCAGACACTCTACGAAGTCGGCCGCGAGAACTTTACCCGCGCGACCTACGACCGGGCGGTGGAATCGATGAATGCCGTCAACAGCGAGATCGAAGCGCTGGTGCATGCGGTTTGGAGCCGCTGACGGAAACGTGCGACCGGCCATGGGGCGAGTGGTCCCGGGGTTGGTCGGATTGGCATGCAGGTGAAGCGAGAGGCCTCCGGGCCGGAATCGCGGGAAGGAACGGGATGATGGCGGGGAACCGCAAGAGCGAGTTGAAGGCGTTGTTCGGGGGCGGGCTGAGCCCCGCCGACGTCGCGCGCGCGGCTGGCGCGCGCCCGTCCGGCGAGAGCGAAGGGGCAGCGCCCGAGCGCAAATCGGCCGAAGGGCCGCAGACGGCCGGCACGGGGCCGGCGGGGGAGGGCGCGACGTCGGTTCCCCCGGCCCGCAGCGCCTCCGGCGCCGTCAAGGCCATGGGACTGTCGCTGAACGCCATCACCCGCGAGGCCGAGGAGGCGCGCGTGCTGCGCCAGGCGCTGTCGGACGGCGAGCGCGTCGTCGGCATAGACCCCGCCCGGATCGAGGCTTCCTTCGTCGAGGACCGGCTCGTGATCGACGGGCCGACGGACGAGGATTTCGAGGCGCTGGTGGAGAGCGTGCGCGAGGCGGGCCAGCAGGTGCCGGTGCTTCTGCGGCCGCATCCGGACAAGCAGGGCGTCTACCAGACGGCCTATGGCCACCGGCGCATCCGCGCCGCCGCCCGGCTCGGCCGCCCGGTCAAGGCGATCATCCGCGCGCTGACCGACGACGAGCTGGTGCTGGCGCAGGGCAAGGAGAATGCCGAGCGGCGCAACCTTTCCTTCATCGAGCGCGCCCTGTTTGCCCGCAACCTCACGGAACGCGGTTTCGATCGCAAGACGATCGGCGATGCGCTGGCCGTGCAGAAGAGCGAACTGTCGCGACTGATGCAGGTGGCCGAGGGCGTGCCCGACCGGTTCATCCGCTTCATCGGCCCGGCGCCGAAGGTCGGGCGGGACCGCTGGATGAAGCTCGGCGAGATCCTGCAGAGCGATGCCCGGCAGGTGCAGGCGATCGACGTCGTCTATTCCGACAGGTTCAAGGCGGCAGACAGCGACCGGCGGTTCCAGATCCTGTTTTCCCATCTCGATGCCCTGGGCAAGCCGGTCAAGACCCAGCGCCGGGCTGGGGAGGCCGACGGCACCGGTGCGAGGACGCTGACGGACGGCCGTGGCCGGGTCTTTGCCCGGCTGACGGTGGAGAACGGGGCGACGCGGATCGAATTTGCCGCGGACACGCCGCTGGCCTTCATTGATGCCGCAGCCAGCCTTCTGGCCGAGGCGCATGAAAGCTTCGAGCGCGCGGCGGACGGCGAAAGCCGGGCCTGACGGCGCAAACACCTTGCCGCGCTGACAATCGGCGCGGCCGAAAACGACATGAACCAGAAAAGGACGACCAAGAGAGCAAGAAAAAAGGCCCCCAAAACGTCACCGTCATGGAAGCCCTCTTCAATCTAAGCAGTTCGAGAGAATCACTTCCAGCCATCAAAGTCAAGAGTCAGCGGCAGAAATGCCGACGGGCGGAGCCATGACCGGAGGTTTCCGGGCGCTCGGCAAAGCCTTCTGACATCGAGGACATCCGTGCCTGAATGCCCCGAAATCAAGGGCGTCAGCAAAGGAAGACGTGTGCCGTGCCGGGGGACGCTTGCCTCCCAACGGAGATGGAGAGATGGAGAGATTTGCAACGACGCCCTTTGGCGGCGCACGGCTGACTGCGCGCAATTTCGCGCTTCGGGCCGACCTCGAGACGCGACAGGCGCGCCTGCGCGACGGCGAGGGCGGCAATGCCACCGGTCAGGCGGACAAGTACGGGATCATCCGGGCGCTCAGCGAAGCCCGCACCGCCTGGAACCTGTCCGACCGGGCGATCGCCGTGCTCGAGGCGCTGGCGAGCTTCCATCAGGACCGCCATCTCGACGGCCGCGCGCCGATCATCGTCTTCCCCTCCAATGCCGAGCTGTCGCTGCGCGCGCGCGGCATGTCGCCCGCCACGCTGCGCCGGCATCTGGCCAGCCTCGTCGATGCCGGGCTGATCCTGCGCCGCGACAGCGCCAACGGCAAGCGCTACTGCCGCCGCGACGATCACGGCGACGTGGAGACCGCCTTCGGCTTCGATCTCGCGCCGCTGGCACTCCGCGCCGAGGATATCCTCGCGACGGCCGCCGCCGCCCGCGACGCCGCCCGGCAGATCTCGCGGCTGCGCGCCGAAATCACGCTGCATCTGCGCGATATCGCCAAGACCATTGCCGCGGCTCTTGCCGAAGGTCGCGCCGAACCGGGTGGCGAGCCCTGGCGGGGCTTGATCGAGCGTCTGAACGACCTCTCCGGCCGCGTTCAACGCAACGGCACCGAAGACGACCTCTCGGCCCGTCGCGATGCGCTCGTGCGCCTGCGTGCCGAGGTGGAAACCGCCTATCTCGCCAGCCTTACAGACGAAGAAATGAGCGCCAATGACCGTCAGTCTGAGCACCATATTCAGAATTCAAAATCAGACCATTCACTTGATAAAAACGGCCAAAGACCAAATACAGAAGGCGAAGCCGGCGTTCCCATCGCACCGGAGCGGAAATCGGCAGGCATCGCGCTGAAGGATTTCCTCAGCCTTTGCCCCGATATCGCCGATTATGCCCGCGGCGGCGTCTCCGGCTGGCAGGATGTGATCGGCGCGGCGGAGGTCGTCCGCTCCATGCTCGGCATCAGCCCCAGCGCCTGGGCCGCCGCCCGGGTCGCGATGGGTCCGATCGCCGCTGCCATCGTCCTTGCCGCCATCCTGCAACGCAGCAGCGCCATCCGCTCGCCCGGCGGCTACCTGCGCGACCTCACCGCCAAGGCCGAACAGGGCCGCTTCTCGATCGGCCCGATGCTGAAGGCGCTGGGATGAGCGCCCGGCGGGGCAGGGCAGGGCAGAGAATGGCGGAGCGGGCCGCCACGATACGGGCGTTTCGCGGGGTCGAGAGGGTTTTCCTGTCTCGACCGTTTGGTTCCGTCGCGTCCGGACGGCAGGGGCTCCGCCGTCGCTCCGCATCACCACGCGCCGGCCGTTCCCGCAGGCGGAGTTTAATCATCCGCTTTCCCTGGCGCATCACGAGATCTTTATTCCACATTCGACCCGAACATTAGCAAACGTTTGTTACCAGTAACCTACAAAATCCATAGAGTACGGAGAGAAAACGAGGAGACCATCATGTCCTATTCCAGCCGCGCGCCGGTCAAATTCGCCTATTGGGTGCCCAATGTCTCGGGCGGCCTCGTCATTTCCGACATCGAGCAGCGGACGAGCTGGACGATCGACTATAACCGGAAGCTGGCGCAGATTGCCGAGGCAAACGGGTTCGACTATGCGCTGAGCCAGATCCGCTTCACCGCCGGCTACGGCGCCGAATTCCAGCATGAATCGGTCTCCTTCAGCCATGCGCTGCTGGAATCCACCACGACGCTGAAGGTGATCGCCGCGATCCTGCCGGGGCCGTGGAACCCGACGCTGGCGGCCAAGCAGATCGCCACGATCAACCACCTGACCAATGGCCGCGTCGCGGTCAATGTGGTCAGCGGCTGGTTCCGCGGCGAGTTCCACGCCATCGGCGAGCACTGGCTCGACCATGACGAGCGCTACCGCCGCTCCGAAGAGTTCATCCGGGCTTTGCGCGGCATCTGGACACAGGACAATTTCACCTTCCATGGCGATTTCTATCGCTTCAACGACTATTCGCTGAAGCCGAAGCCGATCGATCCGCAGCCGGAAATCTTCCAGGGGGGCTCGTCCCGCGCCGCCCGCGACATGGCCGCGCGCGTGTCCGACTGGTACTTCACCAATGGCAACACGCCGGCGGAGATCGGCAAGCAGGTGGCCGACATCCAGGCGAAGGCCAAGGAAAACGGCCACAGCGTGCGCGTCGGGGTCAATGCCTTCGCCATCGTGCGCGACACGGAGGCGGAAGCCAAGGCGGTGCTGGCCGAAATCATCGAGAAGGCCAATCCGGAGGCCGTCAACGCCTTCGGCCACGAGGTGAAGAATGCCGGCAAGGCCTCGCCCGAGGGTGAAGGCAACTGGGCGAAATCCTCCTTCGACGATCTCGTGCAGTACAATGACGGCTTCCGCTCCAACCTCATCGGCACGCCGGAACAGGTGGCGCAGCGCGTGGTGGACCTGAAGCGCGCCGGCGCCGATCTCATCCTGCTCGGCTTCCTGCATTTTCAGGAAGAGGTCGAGTATTTCGGCAAACACGTCATTCCCTTGGTGCGGGCGATCGAGGATGCCGAGGCGGCGAGCGCGATCGCGGCGGAATGACGTCATGAAGGCGGCGGCCGACTGACGGTCGCCGCGACAAGCTTGCGACAATCGAAACGGTCGACACCGCGGCGCCGGAAGGCGCGGTCGCGGAGGGGATCCCGCGCGCCGATGGGCCGGGGAAGAGGGGCGATGACAGAGGTGCTGACACGGGTTCTCGAAGGGGTGACGAACGGCGCGGCGCGCGAGGGCGCGGCAGCGGCTGAGTCCGTGCAGAAGGTGGTGCGCGCGCGGCCCGGTCTTGCGCCGGATGCGGATGCCGATGCGCAGCTGCATCCCGCCGCCAAGCCGCCGGCGGCCGTGGAGGTCGTCGCCGGGGACGGTCCTGCCGGGCAAGGGGTCGGAAACGAGGCCGCGCAGGCCATCGTGCTCGAACTTGCCGGCGTCTCCCTGTCCTTCGGCGGCGTCGCGGCATTGTCAGAGGTCGATCTGTCGGTGCGGCGGGGCGAGATTCTGGCGATCATCGGGCCGAACGGCGCCGGCAAGAGCTCGATCCTCAACATCGTCAGCGGCGTCTACCGGGCGGATCGCGGCCATGTCCGGCTCAAGGGACAACGCTATGCCCAGGTCCCGACGCAGGCGCTCGCAGATCTCGGCATTGCCCGCACCTTCCAGAATCTGGCGCTGTTTCCGGGGCTGAGCGTGCTCGACAATGTGGTGGCGGGCCGGGCGCACAGGGCGCGCTCCAGCTTTGTCGAGCAGATCGCAGGCTTCGGCCGGGCGCGGCGGGAGAGGCTCGATGCACGCGCACGCGCCATCGATGTCATCGATTTCCTGCAGCTGTCCGCGCTGGCGGAGCGCCCGGCCGGCACGCTGCCCTATGGGTTGCAGAAGCGCGTGGAACTGGCCCGCGCGCTGGTGGCCGAGCCCGAGATCCTGCTGCTGGATGAGCCGATGGCCGGGATGACGGCCAGCGAGAAGGCCGAGATGGCGGGCTTCGTGACCGCCGCGCGCGACAGGTTCGGCACGACGGTCGTGCTGATCGAGCATGATATCGGCGTCGTCATGAGCCTGTCCGACCGCGTCGCTGTGTTAGACCATGGCCGCAACATCGCGCTGGGAACGCCGGCCGAGGTGCAGCGCGATCCGCGCGTCATCGACGCCTATCTGGGCGTCGCCGTCGAGGACGACGAGGATGTCGCGCGCGGGGAGGGGCTGTGATGGACGGGTTCGACGGTCTGTTCTTCCTCGAGGTGCTCGCAGGCGGGCTGCTCTCCGGCGTCATGTATGCGCTGGTGGCGATCGGTTTCGTGCTGATCTACAAGACCTCCGGCGTGCTCAATTTCGCGCAAGGGGCCATGCTGCTCTTCGCCGCGCTCACCTTCGTCAGCCTGACGGAGCGGGGCCTCTCGTTTCCGCTCGCCTTCGCCATCACCTTTTCGATCATGGTCGCGCTCGGCATCGCCATCGAGCGCACGGTGCTGCGGCCCCTGACGAACCGGCCGCCGATCACCCTGTTCATGGCGACGCTCGGCCTGTCCTATGTCATCGAGGGTGCGGCGCAGCTGATCTGGGGCACGCAGGTGCACGGGCTCGATCTCGGCATCGAGGATGTGCCCTTCGATGTCGGCGGCGTCTTCATCAGCCAGTTCGACCTGTTCGCCGCCGCCGTCGCCGCCACGCTGGTGGCCGTGCTGTCCGTCTTCTTCCGCTATACGCGCATCGGGCTCGGCTTCCGGGCGGTGGCCGACGATCCCTTCGCGGCACTCGCCGTCGGGCTGCGGCTGCCCTTCATCTGGGCGACCGTGTGGGCGGCGGCCGGGCTCGTGGCGCTGGTGGCGGGGCTGCTCTGGGGCGCGCGCGTCGGCGTCCAGTTCTCCCTGTCGCTGGTGGTGCTGAAGGCCCTGCCGGTGCTGGTGCTCGGCGGCTTCGATTCCATTCCCGGCGCCATCGTCGGCGGCCTGCTGATCGGCGCGGCCGAGAAGCTCGCGGAGGTCTATCTCGGCGATTATGTCGGCGGCGGCATCGAAAGCTGGTTTGCCTATGTGCTGGCGCTCGTGGTGCTGCTCGTGCGGCCCTCCGGCCTGTTCGGCCAGAAGCGTGTGGAAAGGGTGTGACCATGACCGCCTTCGCGACCGATCTGGTGCCCGAAATACGGCCTGCGCGCGGGCTGCCCGGCTGGGCGCTGCCCGTGGCGACGCTGGCTGTCGCCTATCTCGCCGTGCCCCTGCTTGCGACGAACTATCTCTTCGAGGCGATCCTGCTGCCCTTTCTGGCGCTGTCGCTCGCCGGCGTCGGGCTCAACATTCTCACGGGCTATGCCGGTCAGGTCTCGCTCGGCAGCGCCGCCTTCATGGCGGTCGGCGCCTATGCGGCCTACAATGTCCATCTGCGCGTCGAGGGGCTGCCGCTGATCGGCAGCATCGTCGCCGCAGGCCTGTCGGCGGCCGCCATAGGGCTCGCTTTCGGGCTTCCGAGCCTGCGGCTGAAGGGTTTCTATCTCGCCGTTTCCACGCTCGCCGCCCAGTTCTTCGTGCAATGGGCGCTGACGAAATTCAGCTGGTTTTCCAACGACAGCGCCTCCGGCGTCATCGATGCGCCGCCGTTGCAGATCGCCGGCTTTGCCGTGGACGGGCCGGTCGGGCGCTATCTCTTCGCGCTCACCGTCGTCGCCGTGCTCACCTTTTTGAGCCACCGGCTGGTGATCTCCCAGACCGGCCGCAACTTCATCGCCGTGCGCGACAACGAGACGGCGGCGCGCATCATCGGTGTTCCCGTGCTGAAGACTAAGCTTCTGGCCTTCGCGGTCTCCTCCTTCATCATCGGCATCGCCGGCGTGCTCTGGGCATTCGCTTATCTGCGCACGGTGGAGCCGGCCGGCTTCAATCTCGACCGGTCGTTCCAGATCCTGTTCATCGTCATCATCGGCGGGCTGGCCACCATTCGCGGCGCCTTTTTCGGCGCGGCGCTCATCGTCGTCTTTCCGCTCGTGCTCTCCCGCTTTGGCTCCCTCGTGCTCGGCGACGTATTCGATTCCGGCGTGCTCGACATGAGCCAGCGCATCGTGCTCGGCGCGCTCATCATCCTCTTTCTGGTGCTGGAACCCGACGGGCTCGCAGCCCTGTCCGATCGCCTCCGGCGCCGCATCGCGACCGGGCTGAGGCGAGGCTGACCCGCCGTCACGACGACACCCAAGACCTTCGAACGCCAACAGGACCGGCATCGCGTCGGCCGACACCAGGAGTGTGCCCAGACATGACCATCCTCAGCAAAATCAGAACCGCAGCGCTTGCCGCCGGCCTCGCCGTTACGGCAGGGCTGACGGCGGCCCACGCCGACGAACAGTATTTTCCGCTGCAGAGCTACCGCGTCGGGCCTTATGCGGCCGGCGGCACGGGCTTCTTCGGCGGCTTCATCGACTATCTCAACCTCATCAACACCCGCGACGGCGGCGTGGGCGGCGTCAAGCTGACCTGGTCGGAGGCCGAGACCCAGTATGAGGTGGAGCGCGGCGTCGAGGCCTACGAGCGGCTGAAGAGCAACCCGAACGTCGCGGCCTGGAACCCGCTCTCCGTCGGCATCGCCTATGCGATGATCGACCGGATCACCGCCGACAAGGTTCCGCTGATCACCATCAATCACGGCCGCACGGACTCCACCGACGGGCGCGTCTTCCCCTATGTCTTCCCGCTGCTGCTCAACCCCTACAGCGAGACCTCCGGCATCGTGAACTACATCGCCGGCAAGGAGGGCGGGCTGGAAAAGCTGAAGGGCAAGAAGATCGCCGTGCTCTATCACGGCTCGCCCTATGGCAAGGAAACCATTCCGATCTACGAGCTGCTGGCGCAGAAATACGGCTTCGAGCTGCAGCAGATCGAGGTTCCCCATCCCGGCAACGAGCAGCAGTCGCAATGGCTGACGATCCGGCGCGCCAAGCCCGATTACGTCGTGCTGCGCGGCTGGGGCGTGATGAACCCGGTGGCGCTGAAGACGGCGGCCAAGACCGGCTTCCCGGTCGATCATATCATCGGCAATGTCTGGTCGAACTCGGAAGAGGACGCCATTCCCGCCGGTGCGGCCGCCAAGGGCTACACCGCCGTCACCACCCAGGCCTCCGGCACGGAGTATCCCGTGGTGGAGGAGATCGTGAAGACGCTCTATGACGCCGGCAAGGGCAATCTCGCCGACACGGCGCGCATCGGCTCGGTCTACCACAATCTCGGCATCGTCAACGGCATCCTCAATGTCGAGGCGATCCGCATCGCACAGGCGAAGTTCGGACAGCGCACGTTGACGGGCGACGAGGTGCGCTGGGGCTTCGAGCACCTGCAGCTCGATCCAGCCCGCGTCGAGGCGCTGGGCGCCAAGGGGCTGTTCCACTCGATCAACGTCACCTGGGACAATCACGAGGGCAATGGCTACGTGACCTTCCAGCAGTGGGACGGCGCGAAGTGGAAGGTCGTCTCCGACTGGATCGCCCCGGACTGGGCGCTGCTGCGGCCGATCATCGAAAAATCCTCGCAGGCCTATGCGGCCGGAAAGGGCATCAAGCTGCGCACGGTGGAAGAAGCCGAGGCGGCCCTGAACTGACGCCCCCATGCATCCCCCGCGCCGGCTGCCGGCGCGGACCCCTTCCGTCCCGCCCGTTTGCGGCAGAGGAACGCTCGCGATGTCCGACCCCACCCTCCTTGTCGTCGATGGCCTGAAGGCGACCTATGTCCATGCGATCACGGCGCTTCACGATGTGGGCTTCACGCTGGCCGAGGGCGAGATCGTGGCGCTGCTCGGCGCCAACGGGGCCGGCAAGACGACGGTGCTGAAGGCGCTGTCGAACCTTCTGTCGGCGGCACGCGGGCAGATCCGGGCCGGCAGCATCCGCTTTGCCGGCCGCGACGTGACCGCGACGCGCCCGGCCGACCTCGTGCGGGCCGGCCTCGTGCCGGTGCTGGAAGGCCGGCACTGCTTTCCGAGCCTCACGGTGGAGGAGAACCTCATCTCCGGCGGGCTCGGGCGCGGCAGCACCCGCAGAGAGATCGCGGCCGATCTCGACAAGGTCTATGCGCATTTTCCGCGGCTGGCGGAGAAGCGCCGGACGGCAAGCGGTCTCACCTCCGGCGGCGAGCAGCAGATGACGGCGATCGGCCGGGCGCTGATGTCGCGACCGCGGCTTCTCGTCCTCGACGAGCCCTCCATGGGGCTCGCGCCCATCGTCGTGCAGGATATCTTCGCCACGCTGCGGCGGCTGAACCGCGAGGAGGGGCTCTCCCTTCTCGTGGCGGAGCAGAATGCGGCGGTGGCGCTGCGCGTCGCGCACCGGGCGATCGTGCTCGAAAGCGGCGTCACGGTTCTCTCTGGCACCGCGGCGGAGCTGAAGGCCCGCGACGACATCAAGGCCTTCTATCTCGGCCACAAGGCCCCGGTGCCATTCCCATCCAGAGCATCCTCAACCCCGGCCTTCGCCGGCTAACCGATGTCACAGGAGTAATCGACATGACGATTTCCAATATCAAGACTGAGAATGCCGCCAAAGCCGTGCCGCCCGTGGCGCGCCCCGCCGAGCCCGCCCATATCGTTTCGAGCGATGCCGAGGCGATCGCGATCGCGAAAAGGCTGGCCGCCGATTTCGTCAAGGAGGCCGCGCTTCGCGACCGCGACCGCATCTGGCCCGTGAAGGAACTCGACGCCTTCTCGCAGAGCGGCCTCTGGTCGATCAACGTGCCCAGGGCCTTCGGCGGGCCGGAGGTGTCCTATGCGACGCTCGCCCGGGTGATCGAGATCATTTCGGCGGCCGATCCCTCGATCGGGCAGGTGGCGCAGAACCATCTGGGCGTCGTCGCTGCCATCCGCACGGTCTCCGATCCGGCGCAACAGCCGCTGCTGTTTGCCGAGGTGCTGCGCGGCACCCGCTTCGGCAATGCCTTCTCCGAGTTCGGCTCCAAGCGCGCGGTTGATTTCGAGACGCGCTTCGTGGATGCCGGCGATCATGTGGTGGTCACGGGTCAGAAGTTCTATGCGTCCGGCGCGCTGCTTGCCCATCTCGTGCCGATCGTCGCGCTCGATGCCGAGGGCCGGGCCTGGTACGCGATCGCCGAGCGCGATGCGCCGGGCCTGACCGTGATCGACGACTGGTCCGCCTTCGGGCAGCGCACGACCCTGTCGGGCACCGTGCTGCTGGACAATGTGAAGGTGCCGAAGACCCATCTCGTACCCGGCTACAAGGGTTACGAGGTGCCGACCGCCGACGGGGCGATCTTCCAGATCATCCAGGTGGCCGTGGACACCGGCATCGCGCAGGCGGCGATCGACGAGACCGTCTCCTTCGTGCGCACCAAGAGCCGCGCCTGGGTGGATTCCGGCGTCGACAATGCCTGGGACGATCCCTACACGATCCAGGCGGTGGGCGATCTGACGCTGCGGCTGCATGCGGCGCAGGCGCTGCTGGAAAAGGCCGGATACGCCATCGACCGGGCGATCCTCGACCCGAATGCCGAGACCGTCGCGGAAGCGCAGATCGTGACGGCGGAGGCGAAGATCCTCTCCACCGAGATCGCCATCGCCGCCACCAACAAGCTCTTCGAGCTGGCCGGCACGCGCTCGACGCTCGCCGAACACGGCCTCGACCGCCACTGGCGCAACGCCCGCACCCACACGCTGCACGATCCGGTGCGCTGGAAATACGCCATTCTCGGCAAGTATTTCCTCAATGGCGACAAGCCGCCGCTCCACGCCTGGAGCTGAGCGGGGGGCCGGTTCGGTTCGGTTCGGGTCGGGTCGGGTCGGGGGCTCACACCCCGCGCCCGCCGACCCAGACGGTGGTGATGTTGGCGGTCGAGGCGGTGTAGAGGATCTTGTCGAGAATGCCCCCGGCATCGGCCTCGTCAGACAGGCGGATGGTGCCGCGCTCGGCCTGCGTGTCGACCGCGAGCGCATCGAACTGGTAGCCGACCGCGAACCGGCCGACCGGCAGGTCGAGCGCGTCGCCGCCGCCGGCCGTGGCGAGGTGGAAGGCCGCGCGGATATCGATCCGGGCGGCCCGGCCCGTCGCGCGCTCGGCCGGCGGCCGCGCCGGATCCACGCCCCTCTCGAGCATGCGGGACGACTGCACGGCGCTGGGCAGGTGTCGAGCATAAAGGCGCTCGGACCGCCGGAAACATCGGTGCCTAGCCCGACATGCACGCCTTTTTCGAGCGCGGCGCGCGGCGGGAAGACGGCATTGGCGAAGTAGATGTTCGACAGCGGGAGATGGGCGACGGCCGCCTGCCGCAGCCGCATGGTCTCCCTTTCCGCCTCCGTCAGGAAATTGGCATGGGCCATCACCGTGCGCCGGCCGAGAAGACCGAAGCGGTCGAGCATGGTGGTGTCGGTGGCGGCGAAGCGGGCGAGGACATAGCCATGCTCCCAGTCGCTTTCCGAGCCATGGGTCTGCACATGACAGCCGCATTCGGCGGCCAGCTGACCGAGCCCTTCGAGCGTCGCATCGGTGCAGCCGGGAATGAACCGCGGGGTGACCACAGGCAGGACGCGGGCCTCGCCATCGTCCGGATGCGCGCGCACATAATCGATCAGCGCCCGCGTGCCCGCGATCGCCGCCTCCGGCGAGGCATCGCGGTAAACGTCCGGGCAGTTTTCGGCATGGTCCATCGCCACCTTGCCGATCAGTGCCCGCTGAGCCCTCTCCAGACAGGTATCGACCAGAATGCGGGTCGCGTCCTGGTGCAGCGTGGCGAAATAGAGCGCAGTCGTCGTGCCGCCAGCCAGCAGATCCGCGACGAGCGGGCCGTAGCTCCGGCGGGCGAAGGCGAGGTCGGCATAGCGGGCTTCGAGCGGGAAGGTGTAGGTCTGACGTCAGACCTCGAGCGGCACGTCCAGCGCCAGCCCGAGCTGGGGATATTGCGGGGCATGAACATGCAGATCGACAAAGCCCGGCAGCAGATACGTGCCCTGCGGCAGGGTCTCCAGCGTCCCGTCCGCCGTGCGCGCCGCGCGAACGTCGTCGTAGACGGCATCGCCCGGCCGGTGGATGGCCTCGATCGCGCCGTCCGCGCCGATCGCGATCAGCGCATCCTCCAGCACGTCGATCGAGCCGCGCTGCGGCGCGTGGAAGCCGGAGGCGAGCAGCGTGCGGTTGCGCAAATGCCGTCCGGTGCGTTTTCCCACGTGCGCGTCCGTGGGCTTTGCGGTCTGCGGGCCGGTTACGCGGCCACCGCTGTCGTGCCGTAGGTGATGCCCTTCTCCTTCAGCCAGCGGCGATAGGCGATGGACGAGGCGTCGGCACGCGTCGGAATCTCCGCACGGGGCTCCATCGGCAGGAGAAGGGGACGCTGGTTCTCCAGAATGATCCGGTCCTGTAGGAAGATCAGTTGCTGGAACTGCACGAGCTCGGTGGTGGTCGAGACCTCGTCGATCAGGAACATCACGGGATGGGCGATGCAGCGGTCGGGATCGAGCGGCTGGACGAACAGGCAGATCACGTCCCAGCGGTTGGCGGCATTCGGGCAGGTCTTGTACAGGAGCGTCGCGAACGGGGTCATGACCCGGTAGATATAGTCGGTCATGATGCCGGATGTGGCGGACAAGGCGGCCTGCGGCTGGAAGAACTGGCAATTGGTCGCCCAAACCTCGTCCACGTCGCGGCGGATCTCGGCCGTGTAATGCAGAACCTCGGTATGCGGTTCGGCGCCGAGAATATCGGTGTGGACGAAGGGGAAATGCGCCATGTCGAGAAAATTCTCCACGATGCGCAGGCCGGAGGCGTGCACCGCCACCGTGCCGCAATTGACCACGCGCCGGTCCGGCTCGTCCGCTTCCGGCAGCGAGAACAGCCCGCCGGCCGGCGTGCCGGGCGTCGCCCAGAGAAGGCCGAAGCGGCACATGGTCGGCAGCGGATCGTCCCGCCCCTCCGCCATCACGGTGAGGGTGCCGTCGTCGGCGCGGGTGACCGCGAGGTCCGTGCCGAGAAGCCGCGTCGCGGTCGTGCCGCGGGGCAGATCCGCCTCGGTTGCCAGCGGATACCACTGGTCGAGCGCGGCCTTGTCGTAACAGGTGTTCATGCGACGCCTCCTATGGTCGTGGTTCCGGTTCATCACGGTGCGATGTCTGGCGGTCCGTCCGTTTGCGGATCGGTATAGCGCGAATCGCCGGACGGAGAACAGCGCCGCCCGCGTCGCACACGGGGGCACGGTCAGCGGACATCGCGATAATAGGGCAGGCCGAGGGCGGCGGGGGCGGCCATGATGCGGCGCATGCGCTGGAAGGCGAGCACCGGCACGATGATGAAAGCCACGGTGCCGAGATAGGGCAGCATGGACAGGAAGGCGGGCGCGACCGGCCAGCCGCGCGCCTGCCCGACGAATCCGAGCGCGGTGATGAAGCCGAACAGAAGGCCCGACAGCACCGCCGGGATCGGCCGGTAGCCCGCGAAGATCACCAGCGCCACCGCGATCCAGCCGCGCCCGGCGACTACGCCATCCGACCAGGAGGGCACGAAGGTCAGCGTCAGATAGGCGCCGGCGCCCGCCGCCAGCGCCGAGCCGGCGGTGACATAGGCGAAACGGATCAGCGTCACCGGGATGCCCGCCGCATCGGCCGCCGCCGGGTTTTCGCCCACGGCGCGCAGGTTCAGCCCGTGGCGGGTCCGGAACATCAGGATCGACAGCCCGACCGGCAGGATGATGTAGATCAGGTAGACGAGGATGTTCTGCGAGAAGAAGGCTTTGCCGAGAACGGGCAGGCTGCTGAGGATCGGCACCTCGACGCCGGGAAAGACGGCGCGGGCCGGCATGCCGGAATAGGCGCGGCCGATGGTGGAGGCGAGACCGCTGCCCATCAGCGTCAGCGCCAGCCCGCACAGCACCTGGTTGGCCCGCAGGATCACCGTCGCGAAGGCGAACACCATGCCGAACAGCGCGCCAACGGCCAGCGCCGCGAGAAAGCCGATGCTGGGCGAGGGCACGGCGGCGACGGTGGCGATCGCGGTCAGCGCGCCCATGGCCATCAGGCCCTCGGCCCCCAGATTGACGACGCCGACCCGCTCGGCCAGCACCTCGCCGAGGGCGGCGAGCGCCAGAACGCCGCCTGCGAGAAAGGCCGTGGTGAAGAGACCGGTCAGAAGATCCATCGTCTGCTCCTTCACGCCGCGTCGCGCGTGATGCGGTAATGGGCGAGCTCGTCGCCGATGGCGGTGAGAAACAGGATGAGCCCGGTGATGGCCAGCACCGCCGAGGTCGTCAGCCCCTGCGTCTGCAGAATGATGCCGGAATTGAGGATGAAGGCCATCAGCGCGGCGGAGAAGATGACGCCGATGGCCGAGGAGCGCGCAAGCACGGCGACCATGATGCCGAGATAGCCGTAATTGTTGGAAATGCCGCCCTGCAGCCGGTGCACGGTGCCCGCCACCTCCAGCATGCCGGCAAGGCCGGCGATCGCGCCCGAGAGCAGCATGACGGCGATCAGGTGCCGGCGCACGGGGATCCCCGCATATTTCGCCGCCGATGGATTGGAGCCGACAAGGCGGACCTCGTAGCCCCAGCGCGAGAAGGCGAGACATAGGCCGACGAGAACCGCGACCAGAACCGCGATCGGCAGGCCCCAATGGACCGAGCCCCAGAATTCCGGGATTTCGGCGGACATGCGCGGCGTTGCGGAATTGGCGGCGCGGTCGCGCCAGACGCTGGTGGAGACGTAGAAGACGAGGAGTATGGCGACGAAGTTGAGGAGCAGCGTGGTGATCAGCTCGTTCACATTGGCATAGGCGCGGGCCAGCGTCGGGATCAGGATCCACAGCGCACCGCCGAGCAGCCCCGCGGCGAACATGGCGGGAAGGATGACGGCCGGCGGTCCGGGCACGAACAGGCCGACCACCGCCGCCCCGAAGGCGCCGGCATAGAACTGGCCCTCGGCGCCGATGTTCCAGGCACCGATCTGCTGGGCGACGGCGACCGACAGGCCGGTCAGGATCAGCGGCGTGACGAGCAGCGCCAGGTCCTCCAGGCCGAAGCTGGAGCTGAAGCTGGCGGAGATCACCTGAAAGCCGAGGTCGAGTGGATCGGCCCCGGTCGCCGCCAGGACGAGCCCGGCAACGGCGAGGGCGAGCAGGATGGCGGCCGCACGCGCCGCGAAGGCGACGCCGGACGAGGCGGAGGGAATGCGCTGGACGCGGAAGGCGGCCATGTCAGGCAGCTCCGGGGACGCGCATGCGACCGCCCATCATCAGGCCGATCTCGTCGATATCGGTCCGGTCGTTGTCGAGGATGCCCATGATCTTTCCCTCGTAGAGAACGGCGATGCGGTCCGACAGGTTGAGCAACTCTTCCAGCTCTTCGGAAATGAGGACGATGCCGGCGCCGGCATCGCGCAGCTCGACGATGTAGCGCAGCATCGTGTTGATCGCGCCCACGTCGAGGCCGCGGCTCGGATAGGCGGCGACCAGCACTTTGCTCGCGATGCGGATCTCGCGCCGCGCCACCAGCCGCTGCTGGTTGCCGCCCGAGAGATTGCGCACCGGCATGCCGAAATCGGGAATGGCGACCTCGGCGGCGGCCGCGATCTCGCGGGCGAGCGCCGCAGCCCCGGCCGGCCGGTAGAGGCCGCCCTGCGACACCGGCGACCGCCCGTATTCCCGCATCACCGCGTTGACGGTCACGCTGAGCGCGGGCGCAAGGCCGCTGTGCAGCCGGTCTTCGGGAATGTGGCCGATGCCGCTGGCGGCGAAGGCGGCGGGATCGCTCGCGGCGACCTCTTGCCCCTCGATCAGGATGCGCCCGACGCTCGGCGGCCGCATGCCGGTCAGCACCTGGCTGAGCTCGCGCTGGCCGTTGCCCGCCACGCCCGCGATGCCGACGATCTCGCCGGCGTGGATGTCGAGCGAGATGCCGCTCAGCGCCAGATGGCCGCCATCGTCCAGCGCCGACACGTTGTCGAGGCTGACCACCGGGGTGGCCGAGACCGGGCGGGCGCCCGGCGCCCGCTGGCGCATGTCGGCCAGCACGATATCGCGCCCGACCATGCGCCGCGCCAGCAGGCGGGGCGTGCAGTCGGCCGTGTTCTCGGTGGCGATCTTGCGGCCGCCGCGCAGGATCGAGACGCGGTCGGAGATCTCCAGAACCTCGTCCAGCTTGTGGCTGATGAAGATCACGGCATTGCCGGCGGCGGCAAAGACCCGCAGCGCCTTGAACAGCTCGCGCGCCTCGGCCGGCGTCAGCACCGCCGTGGGTTCGTCGAGGATCAGCACGCGGGCATCGCGGGCGAGCACCCGCAGGATTTCCACGCGCTGCTGCTCGCCGGTCGAAAGATCGCTCACCCGCGCGCCGGGGCGGGTCGCCAGGTTGAACCGGTCGGCAAGCGCCTGCGTGCGCGCTTCCAGCACGGGGGCGGAGGCGCGGCGCGGCGTGTCCGACCAGCCGAGATGGATGTTTTCAGCCACCGTGAAGGCCTGCACCAGCTTGAAATGCTGGTGGACCATGCCGATGCCGGCCGCGATCGCCTGCACCGGCGTCGAAAACTGCCTGGCATAGCCGTCGATGATGATCTCGCCGGCATCTGGCTGGTAGATGCCGGTAAGGATGTTCATCAGCGTCGATTTGCCGGCGCCGTTCTCGCCGAGCAGCGCATGGATCTCGCCCGGCATGACCTCCAGATGCACATTCTCGTTGGCGACGACGCCCGGAAAATACTTGGCGATGCCCTGCAGCTGCACGAGGGGCGGCGTGCCGGGAGCGGGCTGGAAACGGGGTGCGGGCGGGACTGTCGACAGGGCCGGGGACCTTGTGAGCGGGATTGATGGACGCGGGAAACGGTGCGGCTGAGAGGGGGGCTTGAGGGCTAGGCTGGGCGCAGAAGGCGGGGCCGGGGTTCGGCCCGCCCTGGGATCCCGTGTGGGGACACCCGGGGGCGGGTCTTCGTCCTGCGATGCCGATCCCGGGGGGCAGATCCCGGGATGGCTCCTCAGGTGGTCAGCCCCGACACGCCCTCCACGGACCAGTCCCAATTGTACAGTTCCAGTTCGGTCATCTTCTGCCCGGCGGCGACGCGGACCGTGCCGGTGGCATCCTTGATCTCGCCCTCGAACGGCGACCAGCCGGCGATGATCTTGTCGCGCACGGCATCGGCGGCTTTGCCGACATCGGCCGGCACCTTCTCGCCCCAGGCGTCGCGATCGACGCCGGCGCCCATGGCCAGCAGCGTTTCGCTCGGCGTCCAGGTGCCGGCGAGGCGCTTGGCGACCTGATCGACATAGAATTTCTTGAAGTCGATGATGACGGAGGAGACGTAGGAATTGGGGCCGTAGCGGCGGATGTCGGTGTTCCACATGGCCGCCCAGACGCCGCGCTTTTCGGCGACCTGCAGGTAGCCGGCCTCGTCCATGATGCCGAACAGGAAGTCGCAGCCATTGTCGATCAGCGCCGTGCCGGCCTGCGTCGCCGCCTGCGGATCGAACCAGGAATTGATGACGATGGTCTGCAGCGTCGCCTGCGGATTGACGGTGCGCGCCCCCATCAGGAAGGCGTTCGTCGAGGCATAGACGGAGGCTACGGGGAAGGAAGCGACATAGCCGAGCTTGCCGGTCTTCGACAGGTGGCCGGCGGCCACGCCCAGCACATAGGTCGGATACCAGTGGGCCAGGTAGTACCAGCCCAGATTGTCCATGGTGATGTGGCCGTTGCACTCGAGGAAGGCGACGTCGGTCGCGCGCTTGACGACCTCGTGCAGGAAGTCGCCGTTCGACGAGGTGTCGAAGATCAGGTTGGCGCCTTCCGAGACGAACTGCCGATAGGTGCGCGTCGCATCGGCGGAATAGGGAATGTTTTCGACCTCGAGGATCTTCTTGAGCTTCGGATAGGCCTCCTTGACGGCCAGCAGGCCCTGATGGTGCGACCAGGTCCAGCCCTCGTCGGAAATAGGGCCGACATGACCGAAGCCGATTACGGCATCCTCCTCGGCCATCGCCGGAAGCGGGGTCGCGGCCAGCGCCTGGCGGGCGAGGCCGGCCGGCAGCATCAGCGAGGCCGCACCCACCGCGCTCATGTTCAAGAAGCCGCGGCGGGAAAGTGTACGCAGGTCGATCATGGCATCCCCTTCAGGTCGTTCTCCCGAGCGACGTCGCGCCCTTGACCTCGGTTTCAAGCAACTCGCGTGCCAGTTGGCGCCCCCTGCGGCGCCCGCGCCCGCCGTCGGCCGGCCGGCCCGAACGATTTCGGGGGGGACGGCGCTGACCTGACGCAACCGCGCGCCGTCGCGCCGTGCCGCAAAGCCTTTGCGCACCGGCAACAGCGCGCCGCGCGGCAGGGGTTGTTCGGTATTTCGAAAAATTCTCCGCCATGGCGATGTGTAAAAGGCAACACCGGATCAAACCGGGTGGCTTGAAGTGCGCGGTGAAAAAGGCCTAGAATGCCCAAAAGAAAGACGTGCAAGTTTTTTATGCAGTCTGGTGATTTTTGGGGCGCAGGCTTGGGATTGGCAGGAGCTGGAATTTGCAAGAGCTGGGATCTGCAGGAGAGAGGACGCCGATGTCGGACAGGCGCGCTGCGGCGCGGTTCACGTTTCGCGGACGGATGGTGTGCGGAAGTTTCACCGAATTCGCGCTGCACCGCGCCCGGCGGCTGGATATCGAGATCGATGTCGGTGCCTGCGATGCGGAGGCGGCCACCTTTCGCGTGCGCGGTCAGGACGATCTCGTCGATGCCTTTGAAATGGCCTGCAGCCTTGGGCCCGAGGATTGCATCGTCCTCGATGTGGAACGGAGTTGAGCGCATGAACGGGAGCAAGACATGAGACTGGAAGAGGGGTGGGTGCCGGTCGCCCTGTCGTCGTCGATCGAGGCGGGAACCTCTGCAGGCGCCGTCGTTGCCGGCAGCGAGATCGTCGTCTGGCGCGACACCGGCGGCACGGCGCATGTCTGGGAGGATCGCTGCCCGCATCGCGGCATGCGCCTGTCCTTCGGCTTCGTGCGCGGCGATCACATCGCCTGCCTCTATCACGGCTGGCAATACGATGCCGCCGGCCAGTGTCGCTACATTCCGGCGCATCCGAACCTCGACGTGCCCCAGACCATCAAGGTGCCGCTCTACCGGGTCGCGGAACGCTACGGCATCGTCTGGGCGACGGCCTCTGCGCAGGCGCTGCTGCCGGATGTCGGGGCGCAGACCGACATTGCCCCCGTGCGCAGCGTCACGATCGACTGTCCGGCCGCAGCCGTCCGCGCGGAACTGGGGCTGGAAGGCCCCATATCGGTGATCACGCTGGACGGCGACAGGCTGCTGGCGGCCGTGCAGACGGTGGCGCCCGCGCGCTCCTGCCTGCATCTCGTCCTTCTCGACGCGGCGCCCGGCCCGGTCGCGCGGCAGAAGCATCATGCGCGCTGGGCGCAAGCCCTGCGCTTCCGGCTCGAAACCGCAAGCGAGGTGGCCTGATGGCACAGCCGACACTCTATCAGTACGAGCTGGACGAGGCGAGCTATCGCGTGCGTCTGCTGCTGTCCATGCTGCGATGCGACTATGAGACCGTCGCCGTCGATATGTTTCCCGGACAGGAGCATGTGAAGCCCGCCATGCTGGCGCTCAATCCGCAGGGCACGCTGCCGGTTCTCACGCAGGACGGTCTCGTTCTGCATGGCACGGCGGCGATCCTGATGTATCTGGCCCGGGCCTACGATCCGGCGGGCCGGTTTCTGCCGGAGGCGCCGGCCGTCTTCGGCCCGGTCGTCACCTGGCTCGGCTTTTCCGAAACCGCGCTCGCACCGGCGCTCCAGGCGCGGCTCGCCGCGATGTTCGCCGCCCCCGGCGATGCGGACGCCTTGCGCGCCCGGGCCCGGGCGGCGTTCCGCACCATGGACGACCATATGACGATGCGGCATTTCGACGGGCAGGACTGGTTCTGCGGCGACGGGGCGACGCTCGCCGATATCGCCCTCTTCCCCGCCTTCGCGCTCAGCCGCGACTACGGCATCGATCACGACGCCTTCCCCGCCTTGCGTCGCTGGATCCGCCGCGTCCGCGCGCTCGACGGCTTCATCACGATGCCGGGCATCCCGGATTATCATTAGAAGGTTCGAAACGACCGACCGACCGGCCGACCCGTCACGCTCCCTCAACCCGTCCCCGGAGATCGCCATGCCGCCGCTCACCCGCTTTTCCGTTCAGCCGCTCTCCGCCATGACGCGCCGGCTCGCCAACGTCGCCTCCGGGCGACGCGATCCCGATCTCGTCATCGGCGATGCGCGGGTGCTCTCCACCTATTCCGAACGGATTCTGCCGGAGCGGGAGATCTGGATCTCGGGCGGACGCATCGCCGCCGTCAAACCCGCCGGAAGCCACAGGGGCGGCGCGGCGCGCTACGATGCGCGCGGCGGCATTCTCGCGCCGGGGCTGGTCGATCCGCATATCCATATCGAATCCAGCATGGTCACCGCCTGCGCCTATGCCGAGGCCGCGCTTCTCAACGGCACAACGACGATCTTCTGCGACAGCCACGAGATCGGCAATGTCATGGACGTGGCGGGGGTGGAGGCGATGCTGGAGGATGCGCGCCATGCGCCCCTGTCGATCTTCCTCACCGTCCCGAGCACGGTTCCCGCCACCTCGCCCGCGCTGGAGACCGCCGGCGGCGATCTCACGCCGGGCAAGATCGCGGCTCTGTTCGATGCGTGGCCGGAAGCCGTGGCGCTTGGCGAGAAGATGGACTTCGTGCCCGTCGCCATGGGCGACGAGCGCGCCCATGCCATCCTCGCCGCGGCGCTGTCGCGCGGCCGGCCGGTCTCCGGCCATGTCTATGGCCGCGAATTCGTCGCCGCCTATGCCGCCTCCGGCGTCACCGACACGCATGAGGCCATCGACCGTGAGATCGCCGACGACCTGCTGGAGGCGGGAATCTGGCTGTTCCTGCGCGGCGGCCCGCCGACGACCGCCTGGCATTCCCTGCCGCATGCGATCCGCACGATCACAGAGCTTGGCGCCTCGCACAAGCGCGTCGCCGTGTGCACCGACGACCGCGATGCCGACGACCTCCTGTTCTTCGGTCTCGACTGGGTGGTGCGCGAGGCGGTGAAGGCCGGCATGACGCCCGAACAGGCCTGGTCGATGGGCTCGCTGCACGGCGCCACCCGCTTCGGCATGGAGGGCGAGATCGGCGGCCTGGGCGGCGGGCGCCGCGCCGATCTCGTGCTTCTGAGCGACGACCTCGCCCCGATCAGCACCTGGTATGGCGGCGAGCTGGTGGTCGACCAGCGGGCGATCACCCCCGTTCTGGAGGAGACGCTGTCGCGCCCCTACCGCTATCCGGATGCCGCCTACCGGACCGTGAAGCTGCCCAGGGACCTGAAGCTCACGCCCGATCTGCCGACCGAAACCGTGATCGCCCACACGATCCGCACCGAGCTGCCCGGCATCATGCTCGGCCATGTCCCAGTCGTGCTCGAACCCGCCGACGACTGGCAGACCCATTTCGACCGTCACGGCCTCTGCTTCGTCGCCGTGGTCGAGCGGCATGGCAAATCCGACGGCAATGTCGGCCATGGTCTGCTCGGCAATTTCAGCCTTAAGCGCGGCGCCGTCGCCTCCTCGGTCGGCCATGACAGCCACAATATCATCGTCGCCGGTGCCAGCGAGGCCGACATGCAGGTGGCGCTGGACGCAATCGCCGCGGTGCAGGGCGGCGTCTGCGTCGTCATGGACGGGGTGGTGACGGCCATGGTGGAGCTGCCGGTCGCGGGGCTTCTCTCCGACAAGCGCGTGCATGTGGTGGCCGACGCAGTGAAACGGCTGAAGATCGAATGGGACAAGGCCGGCTGCACCATTCCCTATATGGGGTTCAACCTCATTCCGCTGTCGGTCATCCCCGAAATCCGCATCACCGACAAGGGCAATGTGCTGGTGCCGCAGATGGCGCTGCAGCCGCTGTTCGAGCCGGCCTGATGGACCCCTACCGGCTCGGCCTCGTCGCCATCCGCATCCACTATTTCCAGCTGGTGGCGCGGCTGGGCTCGATGCGGCAGGCCGCCCAGCTCCTCAATGTCGCGCCCTCCTCGGTCAGCCGCATTATCAAACAGCTGGAGGACGATCTCGGCCTGCCGCTGTTCGAGCGGGTGCGCCAGCGGCTGAAGCTGACGAGTGCCGGCGAGCTGATGCTCTATCACGCCCGCCAGAGCTTTTCCGAGCTCGACCGCGCCTGCAACGAGATCAACGCGCTGCATGGCCTTCACCGGGGCACGGTGTCGGTGGCGATCATCGAAAGCGTGTCGCGCGGGCTGATGCCGGAGGCGCTCGAGGCCTTCTGGCGATCGCATCCCGGCATTGCCGTCGATGTGCGGGTGATGAGCTCCCAGCAGGTGGCGACCGCGGTGGGGGAGGGCGAGTGCGATCTCGGCCTCGTCTTCGACATCCGCGTGCCGCGCAACGTGCGGCGCATCGGTATGGTGTCGCTGCCGCTCGGCGTGGTCACCCGGCCCGACCACCGGCTGGCCGGCAAGGCCGACCTGCGCATGTCGGACCTCGCGGGCGAACGCGTCATCCTGTCGGATGCGAGCCTGACGCTCGGCGCCTGGGTGGAGGAGGCCTTCGGGCGCACCTTCGCCGAGTTGAACCAGCGCGCCCGCACCAATTCCATCGCGCTGATGACGGACCTCGCCAAGCGCGATCTCGGGCTCGCGCTCCAGACCCGCGTCGGTATCGAGCAGGATATCGTCGAGGGGACGCTGGGCTTCGTGCCGCTGCGCGATCCCAAGCTCGCGCTGCGCAAGCTCATGCTGCTGTCGCGCACCGAAAAGGAAATGTCGCCGGCCTCCGCCGCGCTCGGCCGCGTGCTCGGCGGCCATCTCGACCGCCTGCGCGACGCCACCGGGGAGGCGGCCTGAGGTGTTGCGCTGGGCGCACCGCTTTGTCACGAAATCATGGACTATTCCGAACACCGCGTTCTTGCCACCCTGTCCGCTTCGAAAGGATGCATCATGAAGCCATCGGCCGTCGACGCGGTGATCCGGGGATTGAAGAGAGCGGGCGTCAGCATCGTCTGCTACCTGCCGGACTCTCTGTTCAAGGAACTTTATCCGGCGCTCGACGCCGATCCCGACATCCGCACCATCCGCGTCACCAACGAGGGCGAGGGCGCGGCCATCTGCGGCGGGGTCTTCCTGTCAGGCAAGCGCGCCGCGCTGGTGATGGAGAATTCCGGCCTTCGCGCCGCCGTCGAACCGCTGGCCCGCATGGGTCTCGGCGCCGGCATTCCGGTCGTGATGCTCATGAGCTATCGCGGCGAGCTGGGCGAGAACAACTGGTGGGCGATCCCCCACGGCATCACCATGGAGCCGGTGCTCGACGCGCTGCGCATTCCCTATCGCGTGGTGCGCGAGGAGGATGCCATCGAGCGGGCGATCGTGGACGCCTACAACTGGTCCTATGCCGGCTACTATCATTCGGCGATCGCGCTGGGCGGGGAGATCGTGCGATGAAGCGTTTCGACTGCATGACGGCGCTTGCCGCCCGGCTGAAAGACGAGCTGGTGATCCTGTCCCTCGGCGCGAGCGTCGACGAGTGGTATAATGCCGCCCCGCACATGCGCACGGCGAGCCTCTTCCAGCAGCAGCTCGGCTGCGTCACGCCGCAGGCCTTCGGGCTCGCGGCCGGCCTGCCGCACCGGCGCGTCGTCTCGCTCGATACCGATGGCGGCATGATGTTCAATCTCGGCATTCTCGCGACGCTCGGCAACGAGCAGCCTAAGAACCTCTTCGTCGTCGTCTGGGACAACGAGTGCTACCAGTCGATCGGCGGCCCCCCGACCCACACCGCCTTCGGCCGCGTCGACATCGCCGCCATCGCGCGCGGCTGCGGCGTGGACCACGCGTTCACCGCCCGGACGGTGGAGGAATTCGACGCCCATTGCCAGGCCGGCCTGTCCGCCGACGTGCCCTATTTGGTCGTCGCCAAGGTGGCGGGCAGCGTGCAGCCGGACATCCGGCGCAAGCACAGCGACGGTCGTGAGGACAAGTACATCTTCGTGCGCCATGTGGAGGCCAGCGAGAGCGTGGTCATCATGGGGCCGAGCGAGCACAACTAGACCATGGCGCCCCCGACCGTCCTGCCCGTCCGCCCGCTGGACCCGGCCTATGACTATATCGTCGTCGGCGCGGGGTCGGGCGGCTGCGCGGTGGCGCGCCGGCTGGTCGAGGGGTCGGACGCGACCGTGCTCCTGATCGAGGCCGGCCCGGCCGGTCTCGACGTCGCGACGCTGGACGATCCCGCCGCCTGGGTGCCGCTCGGGCGGGGCGCCTACGACTGGGGCTACGACTACACACCGACGGACCGGGTGAACGGCCGCACGATCGGCATTCCGCGCGGTAAGGTGCTGGGCGGCTCGTCGGCGATCAATGCCATGATGTGGTATCGCGGCCACCCGATGGACTACGACGCCTGGGAAGAGGCGGGATGCGCGGGCTGGTCCTTTGCCGAGGTGTTGCCCTTCTTCAAGCGCGCGGAGGACTGGGAGGACGGCGAGACAGAGCTGCGGGGCGCCGGCGGCCCGCTGCGCATCGAACGCGGTGCGCCCGTCCATCCGGTTGCCGGCGCCCTGCTGGGGGCTTCGGCGGAGCGCGGCATTCCCGTCATCGACGATCCGAACGGGCCTGACAACGAAGGGGCGGCGATCGCCAATTTCAACATCTCGGGCGGCCGGCGCTGGAGTTCGGCGACGGGCTATCTCCGGCCGATCCTCGACCATCCGCGCCTGACGGTGCTGACCGGCTCGCTCGCCGTCCGTCTCGCCGTCGCGCACGGTCGCTGCACCGGCGTTCACCATCGGGTCGAGGGGCAGTTGCGCGAGACGCGCGCCACGAGCCAGGTCGTGCTGGCGCTCGGCGCCATCGACACGCCGCGCCTCCTGATGCAATCGGGCATCGGCGATCCCGCGGAGCTCACCCGGCTCGGCGTGGATGTGCGCGCCGCGCTGCCCGGCGTCGGGCGCAATCTGCAGGATCATCCGCTGGTCCAGTCCTGCGTGTTCCGGGCGAGGCGACCGCTGGGGCCGGTCGTCGGCAATGGCGGCGGCACCATGATCAACTGGAAATCCTCGGCCGCCCTGCCGCAGGCCGACCTTCACGCCTTTCCGATCCAGGGCAATGGCGCGGAGACGCGGATCCGCGAGCTTCACGATCTCTCCGGCGACGTCTTCTCCATCGGCTGCGGCCTGATGCGCTCGAAAAGCATCGGTCATCTGCGCTTGCTCGACGCCGCACCCGGCGGACGGATGGAGATCCAGCCGAATTATCTTGCCGAACAGGCCGATCTCGACGCGCTGGTCGTCTCCGTGGAAACGGTGATGGACCTCGTCGAGACCCGCGCCTATGCCGACTGGTTCGGCGGTTATCTCGCCCCCGCCCGCCGGCTCTCGCGCCGCGAGATCGTCGCCTATATCCGCAATGCCTGCTCGACCTTCTTCCATGTCTGCGGCACCTGCGCGATGGGCACGGGCGAGATGGCGGTGACGGACGCCCGCCTGCGGGTGCGCGGCGTCGAGGGCCTGACCATCGCCGACGCCTCGGTGATCCCCATCATTCCCACCTGCAACACCCATGCGCCGGTCACCATGATCGGCGAGCGCGCGGCCGACTTTCTCCTGCAGGCGGCGTGAGATCCATGACCGACAGAGCTTCAACCGGAACGGGACAGAGAATGGCAACGGACATGCAGATCATCGCCGGCGATTCGCTCCTGACCATGGATGCCGCAAACAGCGTGATCGCCGGCGGCGCCGTGCTGGTCGGCGATGGCCGCATTCTGGATGTCGGGCCGCTCGACGAGTTGACAGCTGTCAACCCGCAGGTGCCGGTCAAGCGGATGACGAACTGCCTGCTGATGCCGGGCCTCGTCAATGCGCATGCCCATTCCGGGTTCCTGCGCGGCACGGCCGAGCATCTGCCGGTCTGGGACTGGCTGACCCTGCACATCAACCCCATGCACCGCATGCTGCGCCCGGAGGAGGCCGAGGCCGCCTCCTTTCTCTGCTACGCGGAATCCGTGCTCGGCGGCACGACGACGGTGGTCGACATGTGGCGCTTCATGGAGGGCAGCGCGCGCGCGGCGGAGGTGGTCGGCAACCGGCTGGTGGCGGTTCCCTATGTCGGCGAACACCCCGATTACGACTATTTCGACACGCTCGACATGAACGAGGCCCTGCTGCAGACGTGGCACCGCAAGGCCGGCGGCCGCGTCAATGTCTGGGTCGGGCTGGAGCATCTGTTCTATGCCGACGAGGCCGGCCAACGGCGCGCCATCGACCTTGCCAGACGCTACGATACCGGCTTCCACACCCATTGCAGCGAGGCGCAGATCGAGCTGGCCGAATTCGACCGGCGGTACGGCAAGCGCCCGATGTTCGCACTCCGCGACCTCGGCTTCTTCGAGGCGCCGCGCACCATGATCGCCCACGGCGTCTGGCTCGATGCGTCGGAAATCGACCTGATCGCGAACCATACCGTCTCCGTCGCCCACAATCCGGTGAGCAACATGAAGCTGGCCAGCGGCATTGCGCGGGTGGCCGATATGCTCGCCGCCGGCGTGCCGGTCGGCATCGGCACGGACGGCGAGAAGGAGAACAACAATTTCGACATGTTCGAGGAGATGAAGGTGACCTCCCTTCTCGGCAAGCTGAAGGACCTCGACGCGGCCGCCATGGACAGCTGGGACGTGCTGCGCATGGCGACGATCGCGGGCGCGCGGGCCATCGGCCTCGACCACGAGATCGGATCGCTGGAGGCCGGCAAGCGGGCCGACCTGATCGCGGTGCGCACCGACACGCCGCGCATGACGCCGGTGTTCTCCGAGGGTCCCTATTTCAACCTGCAGCACAATCTGGTCCACGCCGTGCGCGGCGGCGATGTGCGGATGACCATGGTGGACGGGCAGATCCTGGCCGAGGACGGGGTGCTGAAGACCGCCGATCTCGACCGCATCCTCGCCGACATCCACCGCCTCGCCCCGCCCCATTTCGCCCGCCGGGCGGCGTGGCTCGCGGACAATAGCGACGGCACGGCGCAGTGGACGAAGGCGGGGCATTGAGCCCTCCCACCGCCGGCAAGGAACAAAAGGGAGCGAGACCGTGACGAAGACCACCGACAGGGCAGCGCTCGACGAATGGTATGCGGTCGAAACCGCGGCGGACATCGGCCCTGAGCCCGTATCCACCCGCCTGCTCGGGCAGGACATCCTCGTGTCGCGCGGGCCGGCGGGCATCACCGTGCGCGAAGCGCCTGCCGGCCCGCCGCTGCCGGTGCGGGAGAAGTACGGTTGCGTGTGGACGACGCTCGGCGCCCCGCGCCGGGACATTTTCGACATTGCGGAGGCGCTGGAGACCGATCGCCGGTTCGTGCCCTGCGGCTGGGTGACCATGCGCGCCTCCGGCCTGCGGGTGGTGGAGAATTTTCTCGACATGGCGCATTTCCCCTTCGTCCATGCCGACATTCTGGGGTCCGAGCCGCACACGGAGGTGCCGGGCTATCTCAGCGAGATCCGCCGCGACGTGGACGAGGTCTGGGCGACCAACTGCACCTTCTTCCAGCCGCGCATCGCCGCCACCGAAAGCCAAGGCGCCTTCGTGCAGCTGACCTACCGGGTGCCGATGCCCTTCGTGGTCATGCTCTACCGCGTCTGTCCAACGGCGCCCGACCGGCTCGACGCCATCGCGCTGTTCATCCAGCCGCTCGAGGAGGATCTCTGCCGGGCCCAGCCGGTCATGTATCTGGTGGACACCGCCTCCACCCAGACCTCGCTCCTGCATTTCGAGCAGGTGATCTTCCTGCAGGACCGCATCATCGTGGAGAACCAGCGCCCGCTGCTCCTGCCGATGGAGCCCCGGCGGGAGATTCCGACCCGCGCCGATTCCTCCTCCATCGCCTATCGCCGCTGGCTGAAGGAAAAGGGCCTGCGCTTCGGCACCATTGCAGGGGCAGGCTGACGATGGCCCCCCTGTCGTTCGACGTCCTGCACCCGGCCAGCGTCCGGGAGGCGCGCGATATGCTGCAGGGCGACGCGCGTCTCGTCGCCGGCGGCACGGCGCTGCAGCTGGAATGGGCGCGCGGCCTGCCCAGGCCGGCACGGCTGATCGATCTCGGCCGCATTCCCGGCCTCAAGGGCATCACGGAAGACGCGGGGGGCCTGCGGATCGGGGCGCTGTCGCCGCTTGCTCGTCTCGCCGACAGCGCGCGTGTGGCGCAACACCTGCCGCTGCTGCAGGCCGCCGCCCGCAGCGTGGCAGGGCCTGCGGTGCGCAACCTCGCCACGCTCGGCGGCAATATCGCCGGCCGCACCGGCTGCCTCCTGCCGGCGCTGCTGGCGCTGGACGCGGTGCTGGAGATGACGGGCAGGGACGGGCACTTTCGCGAGCCCCTGTCCGACTGGCTCGCCCGCCCGGCCGACCCGACGGAGGTGCTGAAGGCGGTGCATCTGCCGGTGCCGGATGCGCAGAGCCGCTGGACGCAGCGCAAGATCGGCCTGCGCGCCGCCTTCACCCCCAGCGTCATCGGCATTGCCGGCCGTCTCGCATGCCGCGACGGCACCATCGTTTCGGCGCGGCTTGCGGTCGGCGGCGGTCTCGTCGTCCCGTGCAGGCTGTCTGCGATCGAGCGGCAGCTCGTGGGGCAGGAGGTCGCCGGGGTGGACTGGCCGGCGCTGCGCACCGCGCTGATCGCCGCGATCGACGCGCCGGACGATGCGTTCCGGTCCGCGCGCTACCGGCGGATGGTCGCGGCCAATGCGCTGGTGCGGGGCCTGCAGGATGCCGGAGGGGCCCGCGCGGCCGAGAGGCCGCCCGGGAGATCGGCGCAGGCGGACACACCGGCCACGCCCCCGGAGATCCGCCTGTCGCGCTCGGAGCAGGCGTCCCGCTGGCACGTCCGGCCCGATATGGACCCCAAGGTTTCCGGAATGCTGTCCTACCTCACCGACCGGCGGGAGGCGGGCATGCTGGTCGGGCGGATTCTGAGGGCCGGGCGCCCGCATGCGCGCATCCTGTCGATCGATACGCGCGCGGCCGAGGCGCTGCCGGGCGTCGCGGTGGTGGTCACGCACCGCGACATCGGCGGCGAGAACGCGTTCGGCATCGTGGTGCAGGATCAGCCGGCCTTCTGCTTCGACAGGGTGCGCCATGCCGGCGATCCCGTGGCCGCGGTCGCGGCCGTGGATGCGGCGACGGCCGAGGCGGCGCTGGCGCTGATCCGGGTGGACTATGAAGACTTGCCCATCGTGACCGACCCCGAAGAAGCCCTGTCGGACACAGCCCCGGCGATCCATGCGGGCGGCAACCTGCAGCGGATACTGCATTTTTCGCGCGGGGATGTCGCGGCAGGCTTTGCGGCGGCGGCGCATGTCGTCGAGCGGCGCTACGAGACCTCGCGCCAGATGCACGGCTTCATGGAAACGGAAGGCGGCTTTGCGCGCGTCGAGCCGGACGGAACGCTCGCCGTCTTCGTGGGCGGCCAGCACGGCGCGCGCGACCGGCTGCAGCTGGCGCGCATTCTCGGGCGTGCGGAAGACACGATCCGTGTCGTCACCAGCCCGACCGGCGGCGCCTTCGGCGGCAAGGACGAGCTGACGGTGCAGCCGGCGCTGGCCCTGCTGGCGATCACATCCGGCCGGCCGGTGCGCCTGCAGCTGTCGCGGGCCGAGTCGGTCGCCGCCGGGATCAAGCGCCATCCGATGATCATCCGCATGCGCACTGCCAGCGACGCCGCCGGACGCCTGATCGCGCAGGAGGTGGACCTGCTCGCCGATGCCGGCGCCTATGCCTCGCTCGGCCCCGGCGTGCTGGAAACCGCGCTCGAGCACGTGGCCGGCCCCTATGTGATCCCCCATGTTTCGACGCGCGGGCGCCTGGCCTATACCAATAACGGCGTCTGCGGCGCCTTTCGCGGTTTCGGCGCCAACCAGATGACCTATGCGATCGAATGCCAGATGGATGCGCTGGCGGACCTCTGCGGCCTGACGCCGGTGGAGATCCGCCGGCGCAACCTGCGGGCAAAAGGCTCACCCGGTTTTCTCGGCCAGACCGTCGCCCCGTCGGAGCGCCTTACGGATATGCTGGAGGCCGCCGCCGCGAGCCCGCTCTGGGACGGGCGCGCGGACGACGACGGCGACGGCGACGGCGACGACGATGGCGAGGAGATGATCGGCACGGGCATGGCGCTGAACTATCAGGGCAACGGGCTCGGCTCGCTGGTGCCCGATCCGGCCGGCGGGCGCCTGCGTCTGCGCGCCGACGGGCGGATCGAAGCGGCCTACGGGCTGGACGAGATGGGGCAGGGGCTGCTCGCCTCCATCCAGGCGGCCGTGTCGGCCGAACTCGGCTGCGCCCGCGACGACATCCTGCCCGTCATCGGCGACACGGCGCTCGCCCCGGATTCCGGCTCGACCAGCGCCTCGCGCGGCGGCCATGTCGTCTGGCGCGCGGCGCGCCTGGCGGGACCGGACTTTTCCGCCCGGCTGACGGATGCCGCCGCAGGCCTGCTCGGCCGGCCCGCCGACGGGCTGAAACTCGCTCCCGGCGGCATCGCCGACCGGCGCAGCAACAGCGGCCGACTGCTCCTGCGCTTTTGCGACCTGGCCGAGGCGCTCGCCCCCGACGCCCGGCCCTCCGTCACGGTCGCCTTCGACTTTCCGAAGACAGACCACACGGCCGGCAATGCCCGCTACATCTTCGCCTTCGGCGCCTGCATCGTGCGCGTGGCGGTGAGCCGGGTCACGGGCATGGTCCGCGTCCTCGACATCCACCAGCACACGGCGGCAGGCCCGGTTCTCGACGTCGCCGCCTATCTCGGGCAGATGGAGGGCGGGGCGATCCAGGGGCTGGGCTTCACCCTGACCGAGCACGCGCGGATGGCGGACGGCGCCTATCTGACGGCCAATCTCGACACCTACATGCTGCCCGGCATCCGCGATACGGCGCGCCGCCTGTCGGTCTTCGCGCTGGAAGGGCTGGACGACGGCGACGGCCTTGGCCCGCGCGGCGCCGGCGAACTCGGGATCGGCGCGATTACCCCGGCGATCGCCAACGCCGTCGGCAGGGCCATCGGCCACACGCCGCTGAGCCTGCCCTTCTGCCCGGAAGCGCTTCTCGATGCGATCGGAGCACGCCCATGAGCCCCGTCGCCTTCCGCCTCGATGGCGAAGCGCTGTCCATCGCCGTGCCGGCCGAGACGCGGCTGTCGGAGATCCTGCGCGACCGGTGTCTGCGCACGGCGACCAAGGTCGCCTGCGGCATCGGGCGTTGCGGCGCCTGCACGGTGATGATGAACGGCGAGGCCGTCAATGCCTGCCTCGTCATGGCCTGGCAGATCGAGGGCGCCGAGATCGTTTCGCCGGAGGGGCTCGACGCCTTCGGGACCGCCCGCATCGTCAAGGCGGCGCTCATCGCGGAAAACGCCTTCCAGTGCGGCTATTGCGCCCCCGGCATCGTGATGGCGCTGACCGCGCTGTTTCTCAGCCACCGTCAGGCGGGGGAAGCGGAGATTCTGTCGGCGCTGGAGGGCAATCTCTGTCGCTGTACCGGCTATCATTCCATCCTGCGCGGCGCGCTTGCCGCCGCCAACCGCCTGCGCGACGGCGCGGCAGGCGAGACCGGAGATCCCCATGACGCTAATCCTTCGTCCCTTTAAGCCCGAAACCGCGGGCGCCCAGGCCTTTCTGTCGGTGCCGCGCAAACGCCTGCTGATCGGCGGCGCCTGGGTGGAGGCGGCCGGCGGCGCGACGTTCTCGACCCACGATCCGGCCACCGGCGAGCCTCTGGCGGAGCTCGGCGAAGCGACGGCCGCGGACGTGGATGCGGCCGTCGCGGCCGCGCGCGCCGCCTTTAAAAGCGACGTCTGGCGCGGCATGACGCCGTCGGCCCGCGCAAGACTGCTCTGGCGGATCGCCGACCGGATCGAGGCGCAGGCGGATGCTCTGGCGGAGCTCGAGACGCTCGACCAGGGCAAGTCGCTGAAGACCGGCCGCTTCGGCGAGATCCCGGCCGCGGCCGAACAGTTCCGATATTTCGCGGGCTTCGCCACCAAGATCCTCGGCACCACCATTCCCACCTCGATTGCCTACCAGCCGCCGGGCAAAACGATCTTCGCCTATACGACGCGCGAGCCGATCGGCGTGGTGGCGGCGATTACGCCGTGGAATTCGCCGCTGCTGATGGCGGCGATGAAGCTGGCGCCGGCCCTTGCCGCCGGCTGCACCGTGGTGCTGAAGCCGGCCGAGGAAACCTCGCTCACCGCCCTTCGCCTCGGCGAACTGATGATCGAGGCGGGACTGCCGGCCGGGGTCGTCAACATCGTCACCGGCTCCGGGGCGGTCGCGGGGGCCGCACTCGCCGCCCATCCGGACGTCGACAAGGTCGCCTTCACCGGCTCGACCGAGGTCGGCAAGCTGATCGTGGGCGCCGCGCGCGGCAATCTGAAGAAGCTGACGCTCGAACTCGGCGGCAAGTCGCCGGCCATCGTGCTGGCGGACGCCGACATGGACCTGGCCGTCCCAGGCATCGCCCGCGGCATTTTCGCCAATGCCGGGCAGGTCTGCGTCGCCGGTTCGCGCGTTTATGCGCACCGCTCCGTCTACGACCGGCTGGTCGAGGGGCTGGCGCGCGAGGCGGGCAGGCTGCGCCTCGGCCACGGCCTCGATCCGCAGACCGATCTCGGGCCGCTGGTCAACCGCAAACAGGCCGACCGGGTGGCGCAGTACGTCCGGACAGGCGTGTCCGAAGGCGCGGAGATCGTCGCGGGCGGGTTGCAGGACGGCGAGCAGCAGACCTTCTACACCCCGACCGTCGTCACCGGCGCGCGCGCGGACATGGCCCTGATGCGCGAGGAGATCTTTGGCCCTGTCGTGGCCGTCACGCCCTTCGACGAGGCGAGCGAGGCGCTCGCCTTCGCAAATGATTCGCCCTACGGCCTTGCCGCCAGCGTCTGGACCGCTGAGCTCAGCGCTGCCCACCGCCTGTCGGCCGCCATCCGCGCCGGCACGGTCTGGATCAACTGCCATTCCTATTTCTCGCCCGAACTGCCCAAGGGCGGCCACAAGCAATCCGGCTGGGGCTACGAAAACGGCGCGCCGGGACTGGAGAACTATCTGGAGACGAAGACGGTGTGCGCCGTGGTGTGACGCCACGGCGCCTGCGCGCCCTTCGTTCGATGTCCATGCCCGATGTCAATGACACCGTCGCCGATCCACACGAGCCGGCCTGCGGCCTCCTCCGGGAGGGGCGTCGCGCCGACGAGGAACGCGGCGCCACGGACGGGCCCGGCAAGCCGGTTGCGCCCGTGTTTTCGCGCCCGCCTGGCCGGCGGACAGGGCCGTCGCCGTCCCCCAGACGAGGAGGCCGGTGGCGCTGTAGCCGGCGCCCAGCATCGACACTCCGCGCCATCCCCCCTGGGCATAGGCGATCGTGGACATGATGCCGCCGACCGCACTGCCGATCGCTTAGAACACGATATAGCCCTCGACGATGCGGCTGCTTGCCTGCGGATGGCGCGCGAGAATGACGCTCTGGTTCGTCACGTGAACGGCCTGCACGCAGAGATCGAGCAGGACAACGCCCGCGAGGAACAGGCACCGGCCGGTTGCCCTCCCATCCCCTCCCGGATCGATCGCAGCCAGCCGTTCCCCTCTGGCGGTTCATCCTTCACGCCTTAAGGCCGCGGGTCACCCTGCGGCCCTTTTTTTAAGGGACAGCGAGAGCCGGCGCCGGGCAGGGGCCTGGACGTCGAGGAACACATCAATCAGGAGGGTGGCATGGTGACGGCGAACTCTGGACGGATGCCGAGGCCGAAGCGGACCCGCGGGTGCAGGCCGTGTTTGCGGATATCCGCGCCGTGCGCGGCTCGGATGTCGTCAACAATTTCTGGCGCGGGCTCGCCAACGATCCGGCCACGCTGGAGCGGACCTGAAACAGCCTGAAAGCGGTGATGGTCGCCCCTCGGCGCTCGATCCGCTGACGAAGGGGTTCATCTATATCGCCGTTTCGGTGGCCAGCGGCGGCAGCGACTGCATCCACTCCCATACGGCAGCAGCGCGCGCCAAGGGCATGACGGAGGCGCACTATGGCGATCTCCTTGCCGTGATCGGCATGGCATCCCAAACCAACCGCCTCATCACCGCCCTCGGCATTCCATCGACCTTGCTTTCGAGGTGACCGGGTGATCCCGGCGGTATGTTTCGTGCGGGGGGCCGGCAACGAACTCAAGGCCTGCGGTGCACGGCGTTTCCCTCTGCACGGGTTTCGCTGCCGAGCCGTTTGCTTGACGAGGTCCTGTAGCCTTCGAAATCTGGCGTGACTATGCCCTGCAACACGGACATGGTCTCGCGACGAGATACGACATTGTCGCATTATTCTAATACCAGTATAGCTCCAGAAAATTTTTTGAGGCCAGGTATCGGTCACTTGCGCAAGATGAGGGAACAAGATGGGCGAAGATTTGCTCGGGTCGATTGGGAGAGAGTTGCAGGCAGCGCCTCAAGGACAGCCGCTCTACAAACGACTGAAGACGGCGATCGAAGCCGTCATCCGCGCAAATACGGTCAAGGCCGGCGCTCTCCTGCCGGGCGAGCGAACGCTCGCGGACGCCCTGTCGCTGTCCCGCGTCACGGTCCGCAAGGCGCTCGCGCTTCTGGAGGAGGAACGGTTGCTCAATCGCCGTCACGGGTTCCGGACGGAAATCGGATCGCGCGTCGAGAAATCCCTCTCTACCCTGACCAGCTTCTCCGAGGACATTGTCGCACGGGGCCTCGTGCCCGGTTGCATATGGCTTTCCAAGGAGATAGGCCGGCCGTCACCCGCTGAGATGATGGCGCTGGGCGTTGCGGGCAACAGCCAGATCCTGCGCATGAAGCGCATCAGGACGGCCGACGACGTCGCCATCGCGGTGGAGACCTCGACGGTTCCCATCCGGTTTATTCCCTCGGGCGACATGGTGGGCGCCTCGCTCTACGAGACGCTGGAAGCCCGTGGCTTCCTGCCGCAACGCGCCGTTCAACGCATGCGCTCGCGCGGTGCATCCGCGCAGGATGCCATGCACCTCCACTGCGAGGTGGGGGCGCCGCTGCTGATGACGGAGCGCCGGTGCTTCCTGGCCGACGGGCAGATCGTCGAGTTTTGCGAGACCCGCTACAAGGGCGAGGTCTATGACTTCGTGTTCGAATTGCAGAGATAATACCAGTTCGTCGCTGGTTGCCATCTGGTCTTTTCCGATTATCGTGAGGCTGAACCGGAGTGTCGCGTGTGTTTGCCGAAGACCTGAAGAACAGCCTCATCGTCTCCTGCCAGCCGGTGCCAAATGGCCCGACGGACACGGCCGACTTTGTGGTTGGCTTTGCGAAGGCGGCCATCGATGCCGGCGCTCGGGCCTTGCGGATCGAGTCCGTGGCCTATGTCGCGGCCGTCCGGGCGGCGGTCGCCGCTCCGATCATCGGGATCGTCAAGCGCGACCTGGACGAGAGCGCCGTGCGCATCACGCCCTTTGTCGCAGATGCGGAGGCGCTGATGGCGGCGGGTGCCGATATCGTCGCTTTCGACGCAACCGACCGTCCCCGTCCGGCTCCCGTGGAGGCACTCGTGCAGGCCGTCAAGGCGCGGGGCAAGCTGACGATGGCGGACTGCTCGAGTCTCGAGGATGCAAGACGGGCGCTGGCCGCCGGCGCTGATTTCGTCGGCACCACACTGTCGGGCTATGTCGGCGGCCCGGAGCCGGTCGATCCCGATCTCGACCTCATTGCGACCATGCGGAGACTGACCCCCTTCGTGATTGCCGAAGGGCGCATCCGCACGACCGAACAGGCGGCGGCAGCGGCACGGGCAGGGGCCTACGCCGTGGTCGTCGGTTCCGCCATCACCCGGACGGAGCATGTCACGGCCTGGTTCCGCGACGCTGTCACTTCCGCCTACCGGAGCAGGCCCGATGGCGAGAACGCGGTGCTTGCCATCGACATCGGCGGCACGAAGACGATGGCGGCCCTGGTCGTAGAAGGCGATGTGGTCGAAGACATCACGGTTCCCACGCGACGGCAGGACGGCCCGGACACATGGCTGGAAGGCATCGCGGAGGCCACACGCTCCTGGGCGGGGCGTTACGCGCGCGTCGGTATCGCCGTCACCGGCTTCGTCGAGGATGGACACTGGTCGGCCTTGAATGCTGCAACACTGAACATTCCCCATCGATACCCGCTTCTCGGCCGGGCGGCGGCCCTGTTCGGTGTGCCGGTTCTTGCCGTCAACGATGCACAGGCGGCGGCCTGGGGAGAGTTCAGGTTCGGCGCCGGAGCTGCGTCACCGTCGCATGACGGGCACGGCAACCTGGTGTTTCTCACGATCTCGACCGGCATTGGCGGCGGCATCGTGATCAACGGCCGGCCGCTTGACGGGCTCGCCGGCCACTTTGGGCTCATGCGCGGCCCGTCTGCTGGTCAATCGCCGCTGGAGGACCTGACCTCGGGCCGCTGGATGGCTAAGGAGGCCGCAAGGCTCGGACATGAGGCAACGGCGGCAGAGATCTTCACGTCGGCAGGGGAGGGGGCACCCTGGGCGAAGGAGATCGTCGCGCAATCCGCATTCCGCACCGCGACGCTCTGCCGCGATATTCAGATGATGCTGGATCCCGGTTTGATCGTGATCGGCGGCGGCATCGGGCTTGCCGATGGCTATATCGAGCGCATGCGCCGTGCCTTCGACGGGATGGATGCCCGCGTGACGCCCCGGCTGGTGCCGGCGCTGCTCGGCAGCCGGGCAGGCGTCGTCGGCGCCGCAAGCCTTGCCGCGGAGATGCCTCAGAGACAGACCTGATAGTAGCTTCCATCAACGATAACAAAGGGAACCTAGATGACATCGAACAGGACATGCCTATCGGCGCTTGCCATGCTTCTCGCGAGCGTCTCGCTGCCCACCACCTCGAACGCAACGGTGACGGTGCTCGGTTGGCCGGGTGGATCGGAGGAAACAGCCCTGCGCGCTGCAGTCGAAACCTATAACGGCACGTCCGGCTTGGCGGATGCCGACAAGGTGGAGCTGCTGTTCTTCAACCGCGAGGGGTTCTACGACAAGCTGCAGGCCGACATGGCTGCGGGCTCAACCGCATTCGACATCAACCTCGTCGCCACCTACTCGATTGGGCGCTATGCTCCCTACATGGAGCCGATCGATCTCGGCAGCGAGGCCGAAAAGACCTTCGGCGATGCCGTGCTGAAGACGATGCAGTTCGCGGGCAAGCAATATGGCGTGCCGACCGATCTGTCGCTGCACTTCATGTACTACCGCAAAGACCTGATGGACGCCCTGATGCAGGACGAGGCGGGCAAGACGAAATATGCCGAAATCTCGCAGCAATTTCTCGGCAAGGCGCTGCAACCGAAAGACCCCGATAGCTGGACCTGGGACGACTGGGCGGCAACCTCTCTCTATTTCTCCAAGCAGGTCAATTCCGAAAGCCCGGTGCGCTACGGCACGGTGCTTCAGATGAAGAACCTGCTGTTCAACATGATGGTGTTCCAATCCCTGCCGCGCGCCTATGGCGGCGACTGGACGGACCAGGACGGGAATGTAACGGTCGACAGCAATGCCTATCGGACCGGGCTCGAACTTTACAAGACGCTCTACGACGCCGGCGCATCGCCGAAGGACTCGCTCAGCTACGAATATCCCGAAACCAACGCGGCCTTCAGTTCGGGGCAGGCGGCAACCGCTCTGCAATGGAACGCTGCCGCGGCCGATCTGACGAACCCGGAAACCTCTCCGGCCATCGCCGGGGTTACCGGCATCGTCGCGCCGCCCGCAGGCCCGAACGGCCGCGCCGACCATATTCACGGCCTCGGTCTCGGCATGAACAAGAATGCCAAGAACAAGGAGGGCGCCACCCGGTTCCTGAAATGGCTGGCGACGGAGGAGGCGGCGCTCGCCTATGCCCGCAGTGGCGGTTCTCCTGCTCTCGTGCCGGAGGTGGTCGCCAAGGTTGCAGAGGCACGTCCCGACCTCGTCAAGCTAGGCGCGTTCGCCAGCAAATACGGCTACGTCATGAACGGCGCGACGTCGGCGAACGCGCTTTCGATATACGAGCTTCAGGCTAAGGAATTCACCGGCTACTGGTCCGGTCAGCAAAGCCTCGACGAGGCATTGGCGAACACCAGGTCCGGAATGCAGACCCTCCTCAAGAAGTGACGGCATCCCCCGGGCGGCGCATTCATCGCGACGCCCGGACCGACCGTGGATCGACATGACCATTGTACGACGCTCCGAAGGACGTGTTTTTCTGACGCCGCTGGTCGGCTTTCTCCTCCTGTTCCTCGGCTTTCCCGCCATCATCAACCTCGTCTATTCCGTCTCGACCGTGACGTTCGAGACGCTTCGCGCGCCGACGGTCAGCGGCTTTGGCAACTATCTTGCCGTGCTTGCAGACAGGGATTTCTGGCGGGCAACGTCCTTCTCTCTCCGCTTCGGCCTGCTGACGGCCATTGCGGAATGCCTGCTTGGCCTGTTTCTGGCGGTGTTCCTGGCCCCGCTTCTGACGAAGCGTCCCGTGCTGATGGCGCCGCTGATGTTGCCATTGATGGTGGCGCCGGCGATGGTCGGCCTGATGTACCGACTGGTGCTGCACGAGTTCGCAGGGCCGGTGCCCTACTATCTCTTCGAATGGTTCGGCGACAGCCCGGCCTTTCTCGACATCAACAATGCCTTCTGGACGCTGAGTGTCGTCGAAATCCTGCAATGGACGCCGTTCGCCTTCCTGCTGTTCTACATGGCCTATGTCGCCGTACCCAACGATATCCGTGAGGCCGCCGCCCTTGACGGCGCTTCGGGCTGGAAAGTGCTTTGGCTGATCGAACTGCCGCTGATGCTGCCGACGCTCGTCATCGCCTTCTTCATCCGTTTCATCGACGGCTTTCGCGTGTTCGACAATGTCTACGCCCTGACTGGCAGCGGCGCCGGCGGATCCACGATGTCGCTGTCGATCTACATTTACCAGGCCTTCTTCAAGCAAGGGGCGATCGGAAAGGCCGTGGCTGCATCCGTGGTGCTGTTTCTGGCCTCGCTTGCCGCGCTTTATATCCTGAACTGGCTGGCCGGCCGGCGGCGCAGGAGCTAGACCATGATGAAAACCTTGCGCTGGTCCGTTTTTGTCATCGCCGTTCTCGCGATGAACTTCCCCATCATCGTCACACTCGTCACGTCATTCAAAAGCGCGCGCGAGCTCTCCGTCAATCCCGGTCTCTGGATCGGCCAGCCGACAATCGAGAATTATCTGCGGATCCTTACGCAGACGGACCGGTTCAATATCTATGCCTATCTTTGGAACAGCACCGTCGCCGCGTTGATCGGTACGGGCCTTGCAATCCTGCTCGCGTTTCCCGCCGCCTATGCGATTGCCAAGAGCGATGTCGGACGGCGGACGCTCCTGCCGATCGTCATCAACCTTCGCGCCGTGCCGCTGATCATTTTCGCGATCCCGCTCTACATGATGTATCAGTGGCTCGGACTGCTCGACACGCAGCTCGGCCTTGGGCTGATCCTCACCATCGTCAACATACCGCTGGCGCTCGTGATCCTCGTCGATGCGATTTCCGACGTTCCGCTCGAGCTTGACGAGGCGGCGAGGATGGACGGTGCCAGTTCCTGGCAGATCATGACACGGATCGTTCGTCCCGTCGTGCGTCCGGCGCTCGTGACGACCTTCATTTTCGGGTTCATAACGGCTTGGAACGAGTTTCTCTTTGGTTTGATGCTGACCACCAGCCGGGCCGTTCCTGCAACCGTCGGCGCGTCATTCTTCTTCGCCGCCAGCGGTGGCGGTGTTCAATGGGGAACAGCTTCTGCCGTCATGGTCCTTGGTGCCTTGCCACCCGTTCTCCTCGGACTGGTCATGTACCGCCAAATTTCCGGCTCGATGATGGCGGGCGCGGTCAAAGGGTAGCTGATGAGGTGTCTTCAGCAGGCAAACTTTCTGCGCCGATTGACACCGTGGGATCTCGACAGGAGAGCTGTGCTTTCCAGACAACAGGCTTTAGAGCCCAAGAAGAGAGGCATCGGCAGCCATGGATATTGGTCGTTCGCCATACGTGTGGCGGTAACGAGGTTGTCAGTTGCGACGTGACCAGAAGGGGGAACGAAGACGGAGGCATAAGGGTTTGCCCGGAACAACCAGGAATAGTTATGGCCACGTCCAGCATCGCCGTCTTGTTTTCCACATTGGCTCTTGTCGCCTTCTTTGCTGTATCCGCCCTTACCCCCAACTTGGCCGTGGCATCCGGCACAGAGTTCAGATCCTTACACGCTTCCCGTCAGTTGCCTACGAATGTCTTCCATGGCCAGCAGGTGAGCGAAGCCGTGTCGGAGACGTCTGAGCGGCAAGATCGTTTAGTGATCCTTTTCCACGGAATTCGGGGTCGTGGATCAGTGATGGCCGCAATTGTCGATACGTGGCGGTCAGCTTTGCCGGGGACTACATTCGTTGCACCGAACGCACCGTTCCCGCATACGTCAGGCGGCTACCAGTGGTTCGCTGTCGACGACCAAGTCCTAAATCCGCACCGCATCCAAGCTGCCCGGCGCGCCTTCGACACGCTCGTGAAGGAGATCGTCATGCGTGAGGGTTTCGAAGACCGCCTTGACCGGGTCGCCTTCGTTGGCGTTTCCCAAGGAGCGATCGTTGCCCTGGATGCGGTGACCTCAGGACGCTGGAAAGTCGGCGCTCTAGTGAGCTTCGCGGGACTGATGCCTTTGCCTCCTAGCCGATCGTCGTCCGAGACACCCGTTTTACTGCTGCACGGGGCGGCCGATCAGACGATACCGTCATCGGCATCCGTTAATGCCGAAAGGCAACTGAAGAAGGCTGGCTATGATGTTACGGTCAAGGTCTTCCAAGGCGTCGGCCATACGATTTCCGCGGAGGAGGCAAGGGCCGCGGCGGCCTTCCTGCAGGAGCGCTTCGGCCAATGATGTTTGCGGCTTGACGGCGGCCGACTACGCAAACGCCAAGTAGTCGACGGCTGGTAAAACGCGAGGTTTCTGGCCGCAGGCGGACGACTGAACAGGGCGGCACCGCTACAGGTGGGGCCCTCGTTCGACCCCAGTGGCCGGTCGCAGAATGCCGTCCAGGCCGCGACGCGTCCCCACATGGATGAACTGCAACGGCTGATGCCTGCCAGGCCAAGAATATGCACCGCACAGCCGAGCTCTACACGGCTAAGCCTCAGGTCACAGAGTGTCAGGAGTACGCGCGGCTGATGAAAGGGACACGAGCCAAAGGAATAGACGCGTGGGTAGGCCGTGGCCCACTGTGCTGGCGTCAACTGTCTCAACCAACCCCGTTCCCATTTAAAAAGATTGTTGGCGACAACTCCGGCCTCGAGGCAGGCCAATCATACAGGGATAGCGTTGTACCGTGACCGAAACCGACGGTTTAAGCATGCCAGAGCGGAAAGATGCCGAAGATCACGCCCCGCGCGATGAGGAGATTTGACCCTGTACCGAGTGCTTCGCGAAGCTCGGACGGGTCGTCAATCGTCGGAAAAGCTGTCGACAGGCCCTGTGACAACAGCAGCGTTACTAACAGAACGAGGGGCGGGCTCAGAATGTCGTCGTACTGGCTTTCCGGACGGTCCGAAAGTTCGAGGTCCGCGTACCGCATCATGGAAAGCTTCTGACGATGCACTGATCTGCAACTTTACGATCTTGAATTAGCGAACTGGTTCTGTCCCACCTCCCGGATTCTGTCGGATACTGAACGTCTCGATCCATGCCCGCAGGTGCCGGAAACCTGCATCATTGAACATGTAAACGCGACGGGTGCCGCTGTTTTGAACTGTGACCAACTGTGCTTCGCGCAACGCTCTGAGATGTTGTGAAACGGCGGGTCGGCTGATCGGAAGATGATCCGCCATCTGATTTACGGTCATTGCAGACGCTCTGAGCTGCTCCAGCAGGTGACGACGGGTCGGATCTGAGATGGCCTTGAAAACGCAATCCATGACAGGCGAGCAATGGCTGGGAATTTCCCGGGATGTCACTACCGTGCGTGTATCAGAACTCATGCCATTCCTCGGTGGTCAGCACAGTGTTCCCTCGACGCGTGGCCACCAGTCTGACCGGCTTCGCAATCTGGCGCGCGCCCGTCATGGAGGTATGGCGCATCGCACCGGTGCTCTGCCGGACGTCCTCGCGGACTTCTCCGACCTTGAACCGAGACAGCAGTTCGAACAGCTGCCCCGCTTCCGTTGCCAGTTGGCTGGCTGCAGCACTTGTCTCTTCGACCATGGCCGCATTCTGCTGGGTCGCCTGGTCCATGGTATTGACGGCCGTGCTGATCTCCTTGAGCCCGGTTGCCTGCTCCGTCGAAGCCACCACGATCGCACTGACATTGCGGTCGACCTGAACGACCTGCTCCACGATATCCTGCAGGGCGTTCCCTGTCGTCCCGACCAAAGCCACGCCGTTCTTGACGAACCCGCCTGACTTCGCGATCAGATCCTTGATTTCCTTTGCAGCAACAGCCGACCTTTGGGCCAGTTCGCGTACTTCCTGTGCAACAACGGCAAAGCCCTTGCCGGCCTCACCGGCCCGTGCCGCTTCAACACCCGCATTCAGGGCCAGCAGGTTGGTTTGGAAGGCGATACCATCGATCACGCTGATAATGGTCGCGATCTCCGTGGAAGAACGCTCGATATCCCCCATGGCGGACACTGCCTCGCTCACCACCAGCCCTGACTGCTCGGCGCTGCCCTTGGTGGTCCGCACCAGTTGCCCGGCTTCCTTGGCCCGGTGACTGGAGTCGGCAACGGTGGTGGTGATCTGCTCAAGGGCAGCGGCCGTTTCTTCCACTGAAGCAGCCTGCTGCTCGGTGCGTCGTGCCAGGTTATCCGAGGCAGACTGAATTTCCTTGGACGCGGCTGCAATGGCAGCGGCGTTCCGCGAAACCGTCTGCATGGCGGAACGGAGGCTGGCGGCGGTCTCATTGAAGTCGCCCCGCAGCGTTTCGAGCGCTGGCAGGAAAGGGGTCGTGATAGACTGCATCAAGTCACCCTGCGACAGTGCCTTCAATGCGTGGCCCAGTTGTTCGACATTGTTGACCCGCGCGGTGACGTCGGTGGCGAATTTGACCACCTTGAAGACCCTGCCGTTCATGTCGAAGATGGGGTTGTAGGAGGCCTGGATATAAACCTGCCTGCCACCCTTGCCGATGCGCATGAACTCGTCGGCGACCAGTTCACCTGCCGTCAAGCGCGACCAGAAGCGCCTGTAGTCGTCACTCGCAACGTAAGCGGCGTCGCAGAACAGCGAATGATGCCTGCCGACGATTTCGCTGGCCGTATAGCCCAGCGCCGTCAGGAAATTCTCGTTGGCGGTGAGGATCTGACCGTCGGGGGTGAACTCTATGACGGCCTGAGCGCGCGATATCGCTGCAAGCTTACCGGCATCCTCAGCGGCGCGTAGCTTCTGTTGCGTGATATCCGTCGCAAACTTGACGATTTTCGCCAGCCGCCCGCGATGGAAAACGGGGTTATAGGAAGCCTCGATCCAGACTTCTTTACCTCCTTTGCCGAACCTCTTGTATTGTCCGCGGTCGAATTCTCCACGGCCGAGCTTTGCCCAGAATGCTCGGTAATCCGGGGATGCTGCTTCAGTCGGATCGACGAAGAGACGATGATGCTTTTTCTCAATCTCTGAGATGTCGTAGCCGAGGGTCTCACAGAAGTTTGCGTTGGCTGTTATGATCGTCCCATCGACCTTGAACTCGATGATGGCTTGGGACGCCTGCAGGGCCTTCAGTATGGCGCTTGCTCCCGGATTTGCTCCAAACATTCAGAACCTCTCTCTACCGACAAACTCGCGAGCACTCTCACCTGAAGGCGCCGCGAAAAAACGTCTCCACCCCCTAAAAATAGGGTCAAAAATTGAGAAACTGTAAACGGTTGGAACCGCTAACGAAATGATGCGGATTTTAGATCTTCGTTTCGCATCCATCCCCTGAGTGTCATCATTTAAAGCGGGTTTCCGTGTCGGAACAGGTCGCCGGGCCTTTCACCGAACTCGGCGTAGAACAGGCGGGCAAACTCACCAGACGACAGAAATCCCCATTTCCGCGCAATCTCGCCGACCCCCGATCCCCGGCCTGCTTTCAGATCTGCATGAGCACGCCTGAGCCGTATCCTCCGCAGGTACTGCTGCGGCGTCGTTTCCAATCTCTCGCGAAAAGTGAGCTGGAGTGATCGTATGCTAAGTCCCGAAGCTACCGCTACATCAGTTGGTGTGATCGGCAGATGGGCATTGGCGTCTATGAACTGCATGGCTGCACGGATCTGCCGGGGCATCTCGATGGAGCCGCGTGACAGGGCTGCCGAATAAGAATGCTGTGCGCCGTAAAGGATCGTATTCAGCAGGGCATCGTGAAGACTGGCGGTCGCCAGTGGATTATCGGCCAATCCGCCCCATTGTGACAGTCCTGCCTGCAACGTGTTGCAGATGTTCTCACAGGCGATGTGCACGGGCACCGACATACCATCGGGGGCAAACGCGATACGAGGAACCTGCTCTTGACCCAGCCTGTCGGATACTGCTTTCATCAAGGTATCAGCCTCAATGATGAAGCCCTTTCGAGATGTCATGGCCAAACCCGACGTCCCATCTGAGGATTTTCGATCAGCGATAAGGGCTTTCTGCACATTGAATCGGCTGATCGATGAGGGCTCATCGAGATCAAGGGTTCTGCGCTGAACGACAAAGACGAAATCATCTAGCGGGCTCGTATACCGGGCATGGTACCCAGTAATGGAAGCCGCTCCGAAAATCTTTAAGCTGCCAGTTTGCGCCAACCGACCCTGAATGTGGAACTTTCCAGTATCGCCTGCCTCAAGGGTAATGGGGGCAGAGAGGCTGCGGATGGTCTCATTTGCCTGGTCAATGTCGAAAAATTCCATCTGCGGCATAGGCGGCATCCTCGATGTGAGGAACATGACATAGAAGGAATTTCCGTTTAGCAATGGACCGAGTTCTGCCGAAGCGAAACGCAGCTCAAAGTCTCCATTATTAAAAGGGTGTCTTTATCAGCAAGCCACGTTTTCTCTCGCCTAAATCTCAGGACTAGCAGGAGAACTAAGGATGGCTATCACGATCAAACCGCGCGTAGACCAGTGGAAGCAGCTTCTTGGGTCGCAGCAGGGCGAGAATCGAAAGCCGGTACCTGTTGCCTGTGATTGTCGGAAGAGCCGTAGGTATGAAGAACGGTTTCTGCCTTGCGATGGCGACTGCCGGATTTGCTTCAGGTGATCGCACCGCCGTCGGTAGTGAGGGTCGCTCCCGTACTACGCTCGCGGCTGAGCTTGCTAGAATACTAGGGCGTTGGAAATCTCCTTCGGCTCACTGTAGAGTCCGAGCGACGTCAGGCTCGGCTGAAAGTCTGCAGCGGCGCCCTCTGCCGGGTTGAATCGGTGCTGGGCGCTTCAGGCTGGACGAGGTCCACGGTTGTGCCGCTCGGTCCAAGTTCGCGGGAAAGGCCACGCGTCAAGTACGTGAGTGCCGCCTTCGACATCGCATAGGCGTGAGATCAGGAAACGGGACCCTCTCGCCAAGTGCCAAAAAACGATGGTGTTGATACGCCGCCGTCACTGCGGTAAATCTCGCAGTGGCGGTCCTGACCGGTGATATGTGCGGCAAGCCCTGTTGCGCGCTCAGTACCGGATTGCTGGCACGTTTGTCGGGGGCGGTCATTGGCAGTCCTTCCTAAAAACGGCAAGCTTGGCGCAAGCCTCGCGGCCTACTGCCGCCTCTGGCGGGTGTCCGCGCCGGTAAGATCATGAGGATTCGATGGTTTATGACTGGGACGGGAAACGAACGCGGCAGCTGAAGATCATTCAGGGCGTCGCCGTCGGCATGACGGTCGTGGCGGTCTGTGCAGCCTCCGCAGCATTATTGGCGCTCGGTTCAGGCCTGCCATTCGGGGTTCTCGGATGATCTTGCCCCTTGGGTTCCTGCATGGGGTAGGTTAGAGGACTCCACCCGAAAATACAGGCAGGTCATTTGCATGCGGTCGGTACTAAAAGTGGTGACCTACCCCATTCGAACGGTCATCTTCGTTGGCACGCTCATCGAGCTGTCACTTCGCCCGGCTTACAGGCCAATCGTCAGAGCCATGATGGAATTGCAAATGTTTGCCGCGATGGAGCGGTGGATAGGAAGCCTTCCGAGGCTCGCAATTCTCATCCTCTTCGCCGTGCCATTCGCAATAGCCGAACCGATGAAGGTTGCCGCGGTCGTGATGATCGCGGAGGGCCGGTTGGCGCTGGGAACGACCATCCTCATCCTCTCGTACCTTGTAACATTTCTGATCGTTGAAAGGATCTATCACGCTGGTCACAACAAGCTTCTGACCTACAGGTGGTTTGCATGGGCCATGAAATACGTGAGGATAGCGCGCGCCTATTTCGATTTCGCCGCTGCAACTGCTGTCAGGGCGGCAAGGTCAGTTTGGGCTTGGTTCTTCGAACCGCCTGCATAGCGCGGCGTCGCAGCTCCGACTGAAAATACAAGGTAATCTATGACAGTATAATTTGAGAGCAATTGGCGTCAGACCGCGACCTTTCTGACGACAATCTTCATCGCTGCTCCGGCAACGGAGCGACGTTTGAGGAGAATAATCCCTATTCCGCAGGATTGATTGTCACACTGCTAAGCCTGAGCAGCGTCAGCACGTGAGGCGCCATTCTAGATCGATGTTAGCTTTACAAGCGCCGTCCTCGATCGTCATCGCGTGTTTGTCGAGCCAAACGCTGACCATAGATCCTGTCAAATCCAACTCTGCAGATAGTGCTCAATCCGTCGTACACCTCCTGTTTGGGCTATCGAGTCCATTTCATTGGCTGCCGTGAACACGCACCAGAGCCACATCAAATGGCGCTCATGTCGTTAACACCCAAAATAGTACTTTATCTATTTGCTATTCAATGAGACCCTTACCTGTGAAGAATCGGTGACCGAGCTGAAGTGTGAGGTGCGTCGGCTAACTCCGTCTTAGGATATGCCAGGTCTGAACAATGGGCTGACAGATGAACGAAATGCAGGCGAAAAAAGCGGCAGCTGGTATTCTTGCAATATCAAATGCCATGCGGATCCGCATGATTAAGGTAATGCTTGGGGGTGAGATACAAGTTGGCGACTTGGCTGCCAAAGTGGGCCTTTCACAGTCCGCTACATCTCAACACCTTCAGAAATTTAAGCGGGCCGGGCTGATTGTCCAGAGAAAAGACAGGCAATGGCGGTACTGCGCACTCGAGCCTAAGCGCGTTGATGTGCTGAAAAAACTAATTTCAGTCGGTGAAGAGCAAGCCAACAGGCGCGCCAGAACGTCAGTGCGCCCATGAAGCTCCCGTTGTCAGGGGATATTGTCGAGACCGTCGAATGCTTCAACGCGTTTTGGTGATTTCTGGCTGAACCAAATCTGTTTCGCTAAGGCTCCTGGAGCGGATGGATGCTCTTATGCGGCGAATAACGTCAATCCTTGGAACCTGGGGGGACTGAAAGCGACCGTCCCTTTTTTCCGCGATGGTGCCCGGAATGTGGTCGAACGAGGGCGGACGAAGCACGGCGGTTCTTGGCGCCTCTGGGCATCGAAGTGACGGTTGCTGCTCAGCGCGTTGGAGTGGCTCGCACAACGCCGTCTCGTATCATCCACGGGAAATCGGGCATCAGTCCCGATTTGGCGATCCGATTGGAGCGCGCTGGCGTGAGCGCGGCATGTTTCTGGATGAACTCGCAGTCGAACTACGAGCTCTCGAAGGCGCAAAAGCGGGGCCAGCCTGACGTTCAACCGTTGCAGCCGGCAGCTTGTAGCGACACGAAACCGCAGCTCTCTCTGGGTGACGTCTTCTCCACGCATCTGCCGTTTTCCAAGTTTCAGTCAATCCCATGCGTCCCTACAAAATGGCGCATGCGGTGTGCGGCCAGATCGGGTCGATCGAGGATGTCGGCTTGGTCGGCGAGGCGGAAGATGTCGGCGTAGTGATGGATGCCGCGGGCCGACTGCATGCCGGCCGGAAGGGTGAAGTGCGACTGGTGGCCGTTGAGCCAGGCGAGGAAGACAATGCCCGCCTTGTAATACTGGGTCGGCGCCTCGAAGATCTTGCGGGAGAGGGGAACCGTCGGGTCGATCACCGCGCGGAACGTCTCGCCATTGCCCGCGGCCAGCGCTGCCAGCGCCTTCGAGGCGGCCGGTGCGACGGCGTCGAAAATGCCGAGCAGGGCATGGCTGTGGCGCCGGCCGTCGCCTTCGATGAGGCCGGCATAGTTGAAATCGTCGCCCGTAAAGCAGAGCACGGTCTCCGGCAGCCGGTCGCGCAGGGCGATTTCCTTCTCGTGTTCGAGCAGCGAGATCTTGATGCCCTCGACCTTGTCCGCATTCTCTGAGATGATCCGCAGCGCGCAATCGAGCGCCGGCTCGAAGTCAGTGCTTCCCCAATAGCCGCGCAGCTGCGGGTCGAACATGTCGCCCAGCCAGTGCAGCACCACCTTGTCCTTGGTTTGCGAGAGAATGCGGCCATAGACCTTGGCGTAATTGTCGGCGGAGCGTGCGATGCGGGCGAGCGCCCGGCTCGCCATCAGGATCGCGCGGCCGCCATGCTTTTCGATATGCTCGATCTGCGTTTCGTAAGCCCCGATCACGTCGTCCAGCGTGCGGGCGTCGGTCGGGTCGAGATGATCCGTGCCGGCGCCGCAGGCGAGATCGGCACCCTCCACCGTGCGCGCTTCGGCGAGCGAGCGGGCGATGAGCTCCTGCGCACCGGCCCAGTCGAGACCCATGCCGCGCTGCGACGTGTCCATCGCCTCGGCAATCTTGAAGCCGAGGCTCCAGAGATGATGGCGGAAGGCAAGCGTCGTGTCCCAGTCGATGGCCGGGCGGTTCCACGGATCGGCGTCCCGTTCGGGCGCGGAAACGACATGCGCGGCGGCATAGGCGATGCGGTTGAAGACAGGCGTCGTCGCCGGCCTTGCGATCGGCGTGCCCACAAGGCGATACGCTTCGACCGCGCCTGCAGATGTTGGCAGATTGAGAACCTGGGTCATGATGCCTCCTCGGAATGTCAATCGGATAATTTGGATCGATCCAAATTGCAAGACTCTATTTTCCGGTGACTGATCATCGACATTGCAGCCCATTGCGAGTGAAACGCACTGGAATTGCTGCGGTGCACATCGAATGGAGCTTGTGTGCGTCTGAGCCAGGCCCTTCAAAAAATATGAAAACACTCCGGAAATGGCTCTTGATATTTTGGAACGATCCAAATATGGAGAGGTCCAAGATGGAGGCGCATGAAAGTTCATGGCGAACGGACGGGTCACGGTCATCGATATTGCGAAGGCGGCGGGGGTGTCGAAATCCACGGTCTCGCTCGTCCTCCAGGGTTCGCCGCTCGTCAACGAAGGCACGCGGACCAAGGTCAATGCCGTCATGCGGGATCTCGGCTATGTCTACAATCGCGGCGCGGCCAATCTCCGGCAGTCCAGCGCCAAGTCGAAGATCATCGGCGTCGTCGTCAACGATCTGACCAACAGCTTCTTTGCCGAACTTGCCGTCGGAATCGACCTCGTCGTGCAGGATGCGGGCTTCGTGCAGTTTCTCGCCAATACCAGCGAGAGCCTCGACCGGCAGACGGAGGTCATCGCCTCCATGCGTGAACACGGCATTTCCGGCCTCGTCGTGTCGCCCGCCCGCGGCTCGCGCGCCATCGACTTCAAGGCGCTGGTCTCGGCCGGCATGCCGGTCGTCGCCGTTGTGCGCCCTGTGCCGGGTGCCAAGGTGTCCTCGCTCATGTCGGACAATCACACCGGAATGTTTACAGCCGTCGAGCATCTGGCAAAGCTCGGTCACGCGCGCATCGCCTTCTTCGGCGGGTTCGAGGATACCGCGATCTTCCAGGAGCGGCTTGCCGGCTATCGCGACGGGATCGCAGCGGCGGGGCTTGGCTATGACGAAGGCCTTGTCTTTGCCTGCGCACCCTCGCGGGCGGAAGGGGCAAAGGCCGTGGCGCGGGCGATGGCGGCGGCCGACCGGCCGACGGGCGGGGTCTGCTTCAACGATGCCGTCGCCTTCGGCGTTTATGACGGATTGCGGGCGCGGCGGCTGGAGCCGGGCGTCGATTTCGCGATTGTCGGCTTCGACGACGTGATCGAGGCGGGCACATCCGTGCCGGCGCTCACCACCATTGCGGTGGATCCGCAGGGCATAGGCCGGCGTGCCGCCCAGCTCCTGCTGAAGCAGATCAATGCCGGCAAGGCGGAGGCGGAGGCCGTGGTGACGCCCGTACGGCTGGTCGTGCGGGAAAGCTGCGGCGTGAACAGAATGAAGCCGGGGAGGCGATCTGCATGACGAACCGTTGGGGATTGATCGGCGCGAGCACGATCGCACGGGAATGGGTGATCGGCGCGATCCGCGCGACGGGCGGAGAGGTCGTCTCCGTCATGAGTTCCAGCCCGCAGCGCGCCGCGACCTATGCATCGGAAAACGAGATCGGCAGGTCTGTCTCGGATCTCGATGCCCTGCTTGCCGATCCCGATATCGATGCGGTCTATATCTCGACCACCAACGAGCTTCACCGTGACCAGGCAATCGCCGCTGCCAGGGCCGGCAAGCATATTCTCTGCGAAAAGCCGCTGGCGATGACGCTGGAGGATGCCCACCGTATGCGGGACGCGGCACGGACGGCCGGCGTGGTGCTGGCGACGAACCACCACCTGCGCAATGCCGCCAGCCACATCGCAATGCGGGATGCGGTCGCCGCCGGGCGGATCGGCAAGCCGCTTTCGGCACGGGTCTTCCACGCTGTCTATCTGCCGCCGCATCTGCAGGGCTGGCGGCTCGACAATCCCAAGGCGGGCGGTGGCGTCATCCTGGATATCACAGTGCACGACACGGACACGTTGCGCTTCGTGCTGGGGCAGGACCCGGTCGAGGTCACAGCCTTTGGCCAGTCCGGCGGGCTCGGCAAGGCAGGGCTCGAAGATGCCGTCATGGGCGTCATGCGGTTTGAGGACGGGCTGATCGCCCAGTTCCATGACGGGTTCACAACGAAATACGCCGAGACCGGCTTTGAGGTTCACGGGACCGAGGGATCGCTTATCGCCCGCAACGTCATGACGCAGCGGCCCGTTGGCACGGTGGTGCTGCGCGACGCGCAGGGCGAACAGACGCTGCCGCTCGACGGGCGCAACCTTTATGAAACGGGCCTTGCGGCCTTTCATGCGGCAATAGCCGGCAGGGGATCTCCGGCCGCAACGGCGGAAGACGGCATCTGGTCGCTGGCAACCGGGCTTGCCGTCGTCGAGGCGGCACGGTCCGGCCGCGCCGTCACGGTTGAGACGGGGCTTTGAGTCAGATCATGGGCAAGCACATCACTCCGGCCGAAGCGGCCGCCATGATCCCCGACGGCGCCGTCGTCTCCGTCTCGTCCTCGAGCGGGCTCGGCTGCCCCGATCTGATGCTGAAAGCGATCGGCGAGCGCTTCGCGGCGACGGGTCATCCAAGCGAGATCACCACCCTGCACCCGATCGCCGCCGGCGACATGAGCGGGATCAAGGGTGTGGATCATATCGCGCGCAAAGGCCTCCTCAAGCGGATCCTTGCCGGCTCCTATCCGTCGGGGCCTTCGACATCCGAGCCGCCGCTGATCTGGCAGATGATCACGGCCAACGAAATTCCCGCCTACAACATCCCCTCGGGCATCCTTTTCGACATGCACCGCGAGGCCGCGGCCAAGCGTCCCGGCGTCATCACCAAGATCGGGCTCGAAACCTTCGTCGACCCGGAGCGGCAGGGCTGCGCCATGAACGCGCTGGCGGCGGAGACGCCGGTGGTCAAGCGGGTGTCGTTCGAGAACGAGGACTGGCTCTATTTCCCCGCCATCGTGCCGCAGGTTGCCATCATCCGCGCAACCACCGCCGACGAGCACGGCAACCTCACCTATGAGCACGAGGGTGCAACGCTCGGTGGGCTCGATCAGGCGCTGGCCGCGCGCAACAACGGCGGCATCGTCATCGCGCAGGTCAAGCGCATCACCAAGCAGGGCGCGCTGAAACCACACGACGTGCGGGTTCCCGGCATGCTGGTCGATTACGTCATCGTTGATCCCGACCAGAAGCAGACGACGCTGACCGATTACGATCCGGCCATTTCGGGCGAGATCTTCCGGCCGCTCGAAAGCTTCTCCGTGCCGGACTTCAACATCCAGAAGGTCATCGCGCGCCGGGTGGCACAGGAGCTTCAAGCCGGTAGCTGCGTCAATCTCGGCTTCGGCATCTCCGCCAACGTGCCGCGTATCCTCTTGGAGGAGGGCCTGCACGGCGCGGTCACCTGGGTCATCGAGCAGGGGGCCGTCGGCGGCGTGCCGCTGCTCGATTTTGCCTTCGGCTGCGCGTCCAATGCGGATGCCTACATGCCCTCGCCCTACCAGTTCACCTACTTCCAGGGCGGCGGCTTCGATGCCTCGCTGCTCTCCTTCCTCGAAATCGGCCGCGACGGCTCGGTCAATGTTTCCCGTCTGTCCTTCCGTCCGCATGTGACGGCCGGCGCCGGCGGCTTCGTCGATATCACCGCCCGCGCCCGCAAGATCGTCTTTTCCGGCATGTTCAATGCCGGCGCCAGACTGTCGATCGTCAACGGCAAGCTCGTGATCGAGAAGGAAGGCAAGCTGAAGAAGCTGGTCGAGGCGGTCGAGCACGTCACCTTCTCCGGCAGCCGTGCCATCGCGCAGGGGCAGGACATCACCTACGTCACCGAGCGTTGCGTGCTGAAGCTGACGCGGCAAGGGCTGGTGCTGACCGAAATCGCACCCGGCGTCGATCTGCAGACGCAGGTGCTCGATCAGTCCGAATTCCCGCTGATCGTCTCGCCGGACCTGAAGCTGATGGATGCCGCACTGTTTGGCGAGGCGCGCATCGGCCTTTCGCTGCCCATCCAGGCGCCGCGTGTTCTGGAGGGTGCCCATGTCTAAGGGAGAGGTACGCCTCGACATCGAAGGCCCCATCGCCATCCTCACCGTTTCCCGGCCGGAAAAGCGCAATGCGCTCGATCTCGACATGCTCAAGGCACTGGTGTCCGTGGCCGATACGGTGGAAGCGGACGCGCGCGTTCGCGTCGCCATCCTCACCGGCGAGGGGCCGGGATTTTCGGCCGGCGGCGATATCACCGCCTGGGGCGGTATGCGGCCGGACGCGTTCGGCCATGGCTGGGTGCGCTACGGGCACCGCGTGTTCGAGCGGCTTGCAACGCTGCGCATGCCGCTGATCGCGGCGCTGAACGGGCACGCGCTCGGCGGCGGTCTCGAGCTCGCCGGCATCGCCGACATCCGCATCGCCGAGGAACACATCCGGATCGGGTTGCCGGAAACGGGCCTCGGCATGGTGCCGGGCTGGTCGGGTACGCAGCGGCTGGTCAAGCGCTTCGGCGCTCAGCCCGTGCGCCGGATGGCGCTCGGCGGCGAGATCTTCACGGCGCAGGAGGCCCTGTCGCTCGGGCTGGTGGACCGGGTGACCGCGACCGGACAGGCGCTTGCCGCTGCAAAAGACATGGCAACTGGCATCGCCGCGCGCGGGCCGGCGGCGCTGGAAATCGTCAAGCTGATGATCGCAAGCGCCAACGGGGAGGACAACGGGACGGCCGTGGAGGCGCTGGGGTCGATCCTTGCTGCCAAGACGGCCGACCTGAAGGAGGGCGTTTCCGCTTTCAAGGAGAAGCGTGCCGCACAGTTCAAGGGAGAATGGTAATGACGGTTCTGGTAAACCCGACGGCGCTCGTGGATCATGCCCCGCGCGACTTCAAGATGCTGATCGACGGCCGGTGGAGCGAGGGAACGACCGATCCGATCGAGCGGGTCGCGCCCGGCCATGGTGTCGTCGTCAGCCGGTTCCAGGCGGGAACGCGGGCGGATGCCGAGCGCGCCATCGCTGCAGCCCGCAAGGCCTTCGACACCGGGCCCTGGCCGCGGATGACGGCGTCGGAGCGCTCCGGCATTCTCCTGAAGGCCGCCGATCTTATCGCCGCGCGTGCCGAGGAACTCGCCTTTCTGGATGCGGTGGAAGCCGGCAAGCCCATTTCCCAGGTGCGCGGCGAAATCGCCGGTTCGGTCGATATCTGGCGCTATGCCGCGGCCCTTGCCCGCGATCTTCATGGCGAGAGCTACAATACGCTGGGCGACGGCACGCTGGGCGTGGTCCTGCGCGAGGCGATCGGCGTTGTTTCGATCATCACGCCGTGGAACTTCCCCTTCCTGATCGTCGGGCAGAAGTTGCCCTTCGCGCTGGCCGCCGGCTGCACCACGGTCGTCAAACCGTCGGAACTCTCGTCCGGCTCGACCGTCGTGCTCGGCGAAATCCTCGAGGAGGCCGGCGTTCCGAAAGGCGTCGTTAACATCGTCACGGGCACCGGCGCCGAGGTGGGGGCGGTCATGACGTCGCATCCCGATGTGGACATGGTGTCGTTCACGGGCTCCACCGGCGTCGGCAAGCTGACCATGGCGAATGCCGCGCAGACGCTGAAGAAGGTGTCGCTGGAGCTTGGCGGCAAGAACCCGCAAATCGTCTTTCCCGATGCCGATCTCGACGGCTTCATCGATGCCGCCGTGTTCGGCGCTTATTTTAACGCCGGTGAGTGCTGCAATGCCGGCTCGCGGCTGATCCTCCACAAGAGCATCGCCGAGGACGTGGTGAAGCGGGTGGCCGCCCTTTCGGAAAAAGTTCGGGTCGGCGATCCGCTCGATCCGCAGACGCAGGTCGGTGCGATCATCACCCTGCAGCATCTGGAGAAGATCGCCGGCTACATTTCAGGGGCGGCAAACGGTGGCGCGGATGTGGCCCATGGCGGCAAAGCGCTCGATCTCGGCCGCGGCCAGTTCATGGCGCCGACGATCCTCGCCAATGTGACGCCGGACATGCCGGTCGCGCGCGAGGAGGTGTTCGGCCCGGTTCTCTCCGTGCTCACCTTCGAGACGACGGCGCAGGCGATCGAGATCGCCAATGCTGTCGATTACGGGCTCTCGGCCGGGGTGTGGAGCAAGAATTTCGACACCTGCCTGACGATCGGCCGGCAGGTGCGGGCAGGGACCGTGTGGATGAACACCTTCATGGACGGCGCCTCCGAACTTCCCTTCGGCGGTTACAAACAGTCGGGCCTCGGCCGCGAACTCGGGCGCCACGCTGTAGAGGACTATACAGAGACCAAGACGCTCAACATGCATATCGGCGGCCGCACGAACTGGTGGATGCCGCAGACGGAAAAGCTGGCCTGAAGCATCTCGCCTGGGCGCGCGACGCGCGGTCGGGAAGACGGGATGCGGCTGAACAAGCCGGCTGACGCCGACGCTCGAGGAGGGCGGCGGCACGGGAGCGGAAATGGGTTTCGCTCTTCACTGTGCTCATGGGAGGAAAACATCGTGCGCAAGTTTCTGACATCGACTGCATTGGGTCTCGCTTTGATGGCCGGCGCCGTGCAGGCTGCCGAAAACGTGGAGGTGCTTCACTGGTGGACATCCGGCGGCGAGGCCTCGGCGCTGGAAGTTCTCAAGAAGGACCTCGAAGCCAAGAACATCTCCTGGACGGACATGCCGGTCGCCGGTGGCGGCGGCACGGAAGCTATGACGGTGCTGCGCGCCCGCGTCACGGCCGGCAACGCGCCGACCGCCGTGCAGATGCTCGGCTTCGACATTCTCGACTGGGCCAAGGAAGGCTCGCTCGGCAACCTCGATGCGGTCGCGGCCAAGGAAAACTGGGACAAGGTCATCCCCAAGGCGCTTCAGAAGTTCTCGAAATATGACGGCCACTGGATCGCGGCGCCCGTGAACCTGCATTCGACCAACTGGATGTGGATCAACAAGGCGGCGCTCGACAAGGCCGGCGGCAAGGAGCCGCAGAGCTGGGAAGAGCTGGTCGCCCTCCTCGACAACTTCAAGGCGCAGGGCATCATCCCGGTTGCTGCCGGCGGACAGCCCTGGCAGGACGCGACCGTCTTCGACGCCGTCGTCCTGTCGCTCGGCGTCGATTTCTACACGTCCGCCTTCATCGATCTCGACCCGAAGGCGCTCGGCGGCGACAAGATGAAAGAAGCCTTCAACCGCATGACGACGCTGCGCTCCTATGTCGATCCGAACTTCTCGGGCCGCGACTGGAACCTCGCCTCTGCCATGGTCATCGACGGCAAGGCCGGCGTACAGTTCATGGGCGACTGGGCAAAGGGCGAGTTCTCCAAGGCCGGCAAGACGCCGGGCAAGGACTATGTGTGCATGCGTTTCCCCGGCACGCAAGGTGCCGTCACCTTCAACACCGACCAGTTCGTCATGTTCAAGGTCGCCGACGCCAAGGTGCCGGCACAGATGGAGATGGCCACGGCCATCGAAAGCCCTGAATTCCAGTCGGCTTTCAACGTGGTCAAGGGTTCGGCACCGGTGCGCACCGACGTGTCGGACGCCGCCTTCGACGATTGCGGCAAGAAGGCCATCAAGGATGCGGCCGAAGCCGACAAGAACGGCACGCTTCTCGGCTCCATGGCCCATGGCCACGCCAATCCGGCAGCCGTGAAGAACGCGATCTACGACGTCGTGACCCGTCAGTTCAACGGCGACCTGACGGCCGACGACGCGGTCGCCGAGCTGGTGAGCGCGGTCGAAGCCGCCAAGTAAGCGCGGCGGGCGCTGCGGGCCTTCTCGCCCGCAGCGCCCGCCATCACACCATCCAATACGTCAAGACTGCCGGGGAGACCGGGTGCGCTGAGAGGCCGGCCATGATGGCCGGTGCCTGAGGCCGTGCACCCGTATTCCGGGCGAGGGGAGGGGAACGAAGCCATGCAGAGCCGCAGCTTCCTACAGGACCAGTTGCCGAAAATCGTGCTCGCGCCGAGTTTCCTGGTCATCGTGATTTTCGTCTACGGCTTCATCGCCTATACCGGCTTCCTGTCGATCACCGACAGCAAGATGCTGCCGTCCTACAACGTCGTGGGCCTGTCGAACTACAGCAAGCTCTGGGCTTTGCCGCACTGGTGGCGGGCGATCACCAATCTGGCGATCTTCGCCTCGCTCTACATCCTCATCTGCTCGGCGCTCGGCCTGTTCCTGGCGATCATGCTCGACCAGAAAATCCGCGGTGAAGGCTTTCTGCGCCCGATCTATCTCTATCCCATGGCGCTCTCCTTCATCGTCACAGGCACCGCCTGGAAGTGGATCCTCGATCCCGGCATCGGCATCGAGAACACCATGCATCTCTGGGGCTGGGAGACCTTCGCCTTCACCTGGATCAAGGACAGCAAGATGGCGATCTACTGCGTCGTGCTGGCCGCCGTCTGGCAGTCCTCGGGCTTCATCATGGCGATGTTCCTCGCCGGCCTGCGCGGCGTCGACAACGAAATGATCAAGGCCGCGCAGATCGACGGTGCGGGCACCGTGACGATCTACCGACGGATCATCATTCCCCTGATGCGCCCGGTCTTCCTGTCGGCCTTCGTCGTGCTCGCCCATCTCGCCATCAAGGCCTACGACCTGATCGTCGCCCTGACCGGCGGGGGACCGGGGCAGGCGACCGAACTGCCGGCCACCTTCATGTATTCCTACACCTTCACCCGCAACCAGATGGGCATCGGCGCATCCTCCGCCATCATCATGCTGGTCATGATCTTCTCGATCATCGTTCCCTATCTCTATTCCGAAATCCGGGGAGGAAAACGCTGATGAGCGGCGCCACCCATCCACAAAACGCGATCTCGCACGGCCTCCTCACCCGCGCCCTGATCTATACCGCATTGATCTTCTTTGCGATGTTCTACCTCATGCCGCTCTACGTCATGGTGGTGAATTCGCTGAAGCCGCTGGAGGAAATCCGCCAGGGCGGGATGGTCAACCTGCCGCAGGTCTGGACCATCGAGCCGTGGCTGTCGGCCTGGTCGACCGCGCAGATCGGCATCCAGCCGACGGGCCTCAAGCCCTTCTTCATCAACTCCATCCTCATGGTCATCCCCGCCGTCGCCATCTCGACGGTGATCGGTGCGCTCAACGGCTATGTGCTGACCAAATGGCATTTCCGCGGGTCGAACATCGTCTTCGGCATGCTGCTCCTGTCCTGCTTCATCCCCTTCCAGATCGTGCTCATTCCCACGGCGCGCATCCTCGGCATGCTCGGCCTTGCAGGCTCCATTCCCGGGCTCGTTCTGGTGCACGTCGTCTACGGTCTCGGCTTCACCACGCTCTACTTCCGCAATTACTACGAGGCCTTTCCGACCGAACTCGTGCGGGCGGCGCAGATCGACGGCGCGACGTTCTTCCAGATCTTCCGCCGCATCCTGCTGCCCTCGTCTGGTCCGATCATCGTCGTCTCGGTCATCTGGCAGTTCACCAATATCTGGAACGACTTTCTGTTCGGCGCCTCGTTTGCCGGCGCTAATTCGACGCCGATGACGGTCGCGCTCAACAACCTCGTGCAGTCGTCCACGGGCGTGAAGGAATACAACGTCCATTTTGCCGGCGCGATCCTCGCGGCCCTGCCCACCCTCCTCGTCTACATCGTTTCGGGTCGCTACTTCGTGCGCGGCCTGATGTCCGGCGCCGTGAAAGGCTGATCCTCATGTCGTTTCTCAAAATCTCGCATCTGCGCAAATCCTACGGCGCGCTGGAAATCCTGAAAGACATCAACATCGAGATCGAGGAAGGCGGTTTTCTCGTGCTGGTCGGCCCGTCCGGCTGCGGCAAGTCCACGCTGCTGAATACGATTGCGGGGCTGGAGCCGATCACGTCCGGCGAGATCGCCATCAACGGCCGCTCGATTGCAGGTCTGCCGCCGTCCCAGCGCGACATCGCCATGGTGTTCCAGAGCTATGCGCTCTACCCGAACATGACAGTGGCCGGCAACATCGCCTTCGGCATGGAGATCCGCAAGGTGCCGAAGGACGTGCGCGAGAAGGCGATCAAGGAGGTCTCCGATATCCTTCAGATCGGCCATCTGCTCGACCGCAAGCCGAGCCAGCTTTCCGGCGGCCAGCGCCAGCGCGTCGCCATGGGCCGCGCGCTCGTGCGCAATCCGCAGGTCTTCCTGTTCGACGAGCCGCTGTCCAACCTCGACGCAAAGCTGCGCGTCGATATGCGCACCGAGATCAAGCGACTGCACCAGCGCCTGAAGACAACCATCGTCTACGTCACCCACGACCAGATCGAGGCGATGACGCTGGCGACCAAGATCGCGGTGCTGAAGGACGGCGTGCTGCAGCAGTTCGGCTCGCCGGCGGACATTTACAACAATCCGGCCAACATGTTCGTCGCCGACTTCATGGGCTCGCCCGCCATGAACCTGCTCTCGGCAACCGTGGAGAAGGATGCCGCCGGCCTTTCCGTCTCGCTTGCCCGCCCGAATGGCGCGCTGGTGAAACTGCCGGTGGCGGCAGGGCAGGAGCGACTGGAGAGCCATCTCGGCCGCCAGATCGTCTTCGGCATCCGGCCCGAGGCGCTGACCGATCTCGACGGTGCGGACCGCAATGCGCGCACGATCGCGGAAGGCGATTGCCTGATCGAGGTTGTGGAGCCGGCCGGTGCCGACACCTTCGCCGTCACCCGGCTCGGCGGCAAGGAAGTGGTCGCACGCCTGCGGGCCGATGCCCGGATCCAGGCCGGCCAGACGGCAAGGCTCGCCTTCAACTTGGATAAGGCTGTCTATTTCGATCCGCAAAGCCAGCAGCGCATCGCGTGAGCGGGGGGACCGAGATGAGCAGAACTCCCGACATCGTCATCATCGGCTCCGGCATCGGCGGTGCGACGCTGGCCGCCGGCCTTGCCGCGTCCGGCTGCGAGATCCTGATCCTGGAGGCCGGCGAGCACATTGCCGACACGCCAGTGAACCGCGACCAGCGCGCGATCTTCCAGCGCGGGCATTTCCGTCCGAAGGAGACCTGGTATGAATGGCTGGGCCAAGGGCAAAGGGAGCACAGGGGGTTTAACCCGGGCAATTACTACAATGTCGGCGGCAACTCGAAATTCTATGGCGCCGTTCTCTCGCGCTACCGGCGCGAGGATTTTGACGAACTGCAGCATCAGGAGGGCGTCTCTCCCGCCTGGCCGTTTCCCTACGCCGAGCTCGAGCCCTGGTATGGGGCGGCCGAGCGGATGTATCAGGTGCGCGGCGCGCTGGGGGACGACCCGACCGAGCCCGAACATTCCACCCCTTACGCCTTTCCTCCGGTGCCGGACGAACCGTCGATTGCAGACGTCCGCGCGCGTCTGAAGCAGAAGGGGCTCCACCCGTTCTCCCTGCCGCTCGGCGTCGATATCGACCGGTGGCTCGCCAAGGGGCGCACGCCGTGGGATGCCCATCCGAATTCCGACGACGGCAAGATGGATGCCGAGAGTGCGGCCCTCGCCGTCGCGCTGGGCTATCCCAATGTCACGCTGCAAACGGGCGCGATCGTCCGGCGGCTCGAAACGGGCGCCTCCGGCGGCCGCATCGAGCGCGTCGTCTATACCGCGGCCGGGGACACAAGCAGCGTCTCGCCGAAGCTCGTGGTGCTCGCCGCCGGCGCGGTCCAGTCGGCCGTCCTGCTGCTGCGCTCGGCCAATGCGCGCTTTCCCGATGGCCTTGCCAACAGCTCGGACCAGGTCGGGCGCAACTTCATGAACCACAATTCGTCCGCCGTGCTCGCTCTGTCGCCGCGCTACCGGAATACGTCGGTCTATCAGAAGACCTTCGCCTTCAACGACTTCTACCTGTCGGACGGCGAGGGCGGGCCGCCGCTCGGCAATGTCCAGCTTCTCGGCCGCGTGTCCGGGGCGATCCTCAAAAGCAGCCTGCCGCGCATACCGGAGCGGCTGCTCGACCGGCTATCGACGCATGCGATCGATTTTTACGCCATGAGCGAGGATATTCCGCACCCTGAAAGCCGGGTCATGGTCGATGGCGAGCGGATCGTCCTCAAATGGCATCGCACCAACTGGAACGCGCATCTGGCGCTGGTGGCGAAACTCAAGGCCGTTCTTCGCTCGGTCGGCTTTCCGCTCGTGTTGTCGCGGCCGTTCGACAAACGCACGCCGTCCCATCAGTGCGGCACGGTGCGCATCGGCAACGATCCCGCAACGGCGCCGCTCGATCCCTTCTGCCGCGCCTATGACCACGACAACCTGTTCGTCGTCGATGCGAGCTGCCTGCCGACCTCGGCCGCCGTCAATCCGGCGCTCACGGTTGCGGCCCAGGCCTTGCGGGTCGCCGATCACATCGTCTCAAAGGACCTGCAACGATGAGCGAACGGCGGCAGAGACCGGTGGCGGTCGTAACGGGCGGACGGCGGGGGATCGGTTTCGGCATCGCCTCGCACCTTGCCGCTGCCGGCTACGACATCGTCGTAACAGGTATCGGCGGCCCGGAAACGGCAAAGGACGCACTGGCGGAGCTCCGCGCCGCTGGTAAGGCGGACGCCGTCTACATCCAGGCGGATATCTGCGACGTCGCCGGGCACGCAGCGACGGTCGACGACGTCATGGCCCGGTTCGGGCGCATCGACTGCCTCGTCAACAATGCGGGCATGGCGTCCGTCGTGCGCGGCGATTTCCTCGACCTTTCGCCCGACAACTATGATCTGATCATGGCCACAAATCTCAAAGGGACGGTGTTCTTCACCCAGGCCGTGGTGAGGGCGATGCTGGCGACCGCGCCCGACCATTTCCGGTCGATCATCAACATCACCTCGGTCTCTGCGCAGGCGAGTTCTCCCGAGCGCCTCGACTACTGCATCAGCAAAGCGGGGCTTGCGGCCTTTTCGCAAGGGCTGGCACTGCGGCTTGCGGCCGATGGCGTCGCGGTCTTCGAGGTACGGCCTGGCATCGTGCGGACCGACATGACCGCCGGCGTCACGCCGAAATACGATGCCCTGATCGCCGGGGGTCTGGTGCCCATGCGGCGCTGGGGAGAAGCCGGCGATATCGGCGCCATCTGCGCAGCGCTCGCCTCGGGCAGCTTCGCCTTTGCAACAGGGACCGTGATCGACGCCGATGGCGGCCTGTCGATCCCGCGTCTGTGACAGGAATGGAAACCATGCGCTTCGACTACATCATCACCGGGGCAGGCCCTGCCGGCTGTGTTCTCGCCAACAGGCTGAGCGAAGATCCCGATGTCACCGTGCTGCTGCTGGAAGCAGGTGGTGGGGACTGGAATCCTCTGTTTCACATGCCGGCCGGCTTTGCCAAGATGACGAAGGGTGTCGCCAGCTGGGGTTGGGAGACCGTGCCGCAGAAGCACATGAACGGCCGCGTCCTGCGCTACACGCAGGCCAAGGTCATCGGCGGCGGTTCGTCCATCAACGCGCAGCTCTATACCCGTGGGAACGCCGCCGATTACGATCTCTGGGCAAGTGAAGACGGCTGCGAGGGCTGGGACTACCGTTCCGTGCTGCCCTATTTCAAGCGGGCCGAGGACAACCAGCGCTTTGCCGACGACTATCATGCCTATGGCGGGCCGCTCGGCGTGTCCATGCCGGTGTCCGCGTTGCCGATCTGCGACGCCTATATCCGGGCGGGGCAGGAGCTCGGCATTCCCTACAATCACGACTTTAATGGGCGCCAGCAGGCGGGTGTCGGCTTTTACCAGCTGACGCAGCGCAACCGCCGCCGCTCTTCCGCCTCGCTCGCTTACCTCTCGCCGATCAAGGACCGGAAGAACCTGACGATCCGCATGGGCGCCCGCGTCTCGCGCATCGTCCTGGAGGGAACGACCGCCGTCGGCATCGAGATCGCAACCAGCCAGGGCAGCGAGATCGTGCGGTGCGAGCGCGAGGTACTCGTCACGTCGGGCGCCATCGGCTCGCCGAAGCTGCTGCTGCAATCGGGCATCGGCCCGGCCGATCATCTGACGTCCGTCGGCGTTCCCGTGGCGCATGACCTGCCGGGCGTCGGTGGCAATCTGCAGGACCATCTGGACCTCTTCGTCATCGCCGAATGCACCGGCGACCACACCTATGACGGCGTTGCGAAGCTGCATCGCACGCTCTGGGCCGGCCTCGAATACGTGCTGTTCCGCACAGGCCCCGTCGCCTCCTCGCTCTTTGAGACCGGCGGCTTCTGGTATGCGGATCCGGACGCGCGATCCCCGGATATCCAGTTCCATCTCGGTCTTGGCTCGGGCATCGAGGCGGGCGTGGAAAAGCTGAAAAATGCCGGGGTGACGCTAAATTCGGCTTATCTGCATCCGCGATCGCGCGGCACGGTGCGGCTCTCCGCGTCCGATCCGGCCGCAGCCCCGCTGATCGACCCCAATTACTGGTCGGACCCGCATGACCGGAAGATGTCGCTGGAGGGCTTGCGGATCGCCCGCGAGATCTTCGAGCAGGCGGCATTGAAGCCCTATATTCTGGCCGAGCGCCTGCCCGGTCCGAAGGTCCGCACCGAGGCCGAGCTTTTCGACTATGGCTGTGCGAACGCGAAGACCGATCACCACCCCGTCGGCACCTGCCGTATGGGCACCGGGGCGGATGCGGTCGTCGGGCTCGATCTGCGCGTGCGAGGGCTGCAGGGGCTTCGCGTCTGCGACAGCTCTGTCATGCCGCGCGTGCCCTCCTGCAACACCAATGCCCCGACCATCATGGTCGGAGAGAAAGGCGCCGACATCATCCGCGGCCTCGATCCGCTGCCGGCGACGATCTTTGCCGACGAGCGCAACGACCAGCGCCCCCGTGCACGCGCGCATGTACGGTAAGACCCTGATGCCCATCGAGACCCCGCGCGCATTTCTGGCGTCGCTCTTCCACGCTGCGGTTCGCGCGGCCGATCCGCTGGAGGCGATCCGCGCCCATCTGCCGGCGCGACCGAAAGGCCGCACGGTCGTCGTCGGCGCCGGCAAGGCGGCAAGCCAGATGGCACAGGCGCTCGAACACCTGTGGGATGGCCCTCTAGAGGGCGTGGTCGTCGCGCGCCACGGCCCGGTCGCCGCCTGTTCGCGCATCCGGGTGCTGCAGGCCGCCCACCCGGTGCCCGACCAGGCGGGGATCGATGCGGCGCAGGCCGTGATGGCGGCCGTGCGCGGGTTGACGCCGGACGATCTCGTGATCGCGCTCATCTCGGGCGGCGGCTCTGCGCTGCTGCCGTCGCCGCCGCCGGGCTTTGCGCTTGCCGACGAGGTTGCCCTGAACGCGGCGCTGCTCGCCTCCGGCGCGCCGATCTCGGCTATGAACGTGGTGCGCAAGCACGTTTCGTTGATCAAGGGCGGGCGGCTGGCCGCGCTTGCTTCTCCGGCCCGTGTCGTCAGCCTCGTCGTCTCCGACGTTCCCGGCGACAACCCGGCCTTCGTCGCCTCCGGCCCGACCCTTCCCGACGCTGCCGGCCGCGAGGAGGCACTGCGGGCGATCCGGGACTACCGGATGACCCTTCCCTCAAGCATTCTCGACCATATCGCAACAGGAGAGACCCCGCGCCCCGACGATCCGGCCTTTGCCGGGCACGAAGCCCATGTCGTTGCGTCGGCCCGGGTCTCGCTGCAGGCGGCCGCGCGGGAGAGCGGTGCGGCCGGCGTCACGCCGTTGATCCTCTCCGACAGGATCGAGGGAGAAGCCCGCGATATCGGGCGCATGCATGCGGCGCTGGCGATGGAGTTTCAGGCGGGGCTGCGGCGGGAGAAGGGCCCGATGGTTCTGCTCTCGGGCGGGGAGACCACGGTGACGATCGGCCCCGGAGGTAGCGGCAAGGGCGGGCGCAACAGCGAACTTCTGCTGGCCGCCGCCATCGATCTCGACGGGACCACCGGCGTCACCGCCGTTGCGGCCGATACCGACGGCATCGACGGTTCCGAAGACAATGCCGGCGCCTTCTGCGACGGGGGCACCGCCGCGCGCATCCGGGCGGCCGGCGGAGAACCGCGCGGCCACCTCGCGGCACACGACGCCTGGTCGGCCTTCGCGCTTGCGGGCGACCTGTTCGAAACCGGCCCGACCGGCACCAATGTCAACGACTTCAGGGCGTTTCTGCTGCTGTAGGCGCGCAACGACCGTTTTTCGGGATGTCGCCCAATCTCAACCCTTCAAGGACGCCCTTCATGCCTCAGCCGGATAACAGGACATGCACAGACCTCCTCTTGGCCGAGCGCGAGGGGGTCGTCACCCGGTTCACGACCGAGGATGCCTGGACGCTTGGCAGCCTGATGCGGCAATCGGCCATGGCCAGCCGCCTGGCCGTGGCGATCGAGATCACGATCGCGCGCGAACCGGTGTTCTTCACGCGCCTTGCGAACGCTACCGAGGACAACCGGCACTGGGCGGAGCGCAAGCGGCGCGTGGTCGAGCGGTTCCACCACAGTTCTCTCTACATGCGGCGTCTCGCGCAGGAGGAGGGCTACGACTTCCACCACCGCTACGGCCTGTCGTCCGATCTCTTTGCGGCCTTCGGCGGTGCCGTCCCCATCTTTCAGACGGACGGCAATCTCATCGGAACGGCGACGATCAGCGGCCTTCCCGATGTCGAAGACCACGATTTCGTGGTCGCGCATCTCCAGCGGTTTCGGGCGCAAGGGCGCTGAGCATCCCGGCTGGAATGAAATAGCGCCGAAGGGGCGCGGGTTAGATGAAAATATCACATCCACCCGTTCCGACAGCGTCTCCCGTCTTTGAACCCGCTGACATAACGGGTCATTCTGATATTGGTTGACTGCCCTCATCCTCTTCCCGGATCGATCGCAGCCAGCCGTTCCCCTCTGGAGGTTTAACCTTCATGACTTGAGGCCGTGGGTCACCCTGCGGCCCTTTTTTATGCAATTTCGAACGAGGCAGACGGCGGTTTCGTCTCCCGCCGGTTACATCAGGAGGTTGGCATGGCGACGGTAAGACTTTGGACGGATGCCGAGGCCGAAGCGGCGCCGCGGGTGCAGGCCGTGTTTGCGGATATCCGCACCGTGCGCGGCTCGGATTTCATCAACAATTTCTGGCGCGGCCTGGCCAACGATCCAGCAACGCTGGAGCGGACATGGAACAGCCTGAAGGAGGTTATGGTCGCACCGTCGGCGCTCGATCCGCTGACGAAGGAGCTCATCTATATCGCCGTGTCCGTCGCCAGCGGTTGCAGCTATTGTATCCATTCCCACACGGCGGCGGCGCGCGCCAAAGGCCTGACGGACGCGCAATATGGCGATCTCCTTGCCGTGATCGGCATGGCGTCGGAAACCAACCGCCTCGTCACGGCGCTCGGCATTCCCGTCGATCCCGAATTCGACGTCACCGGCTGATCTCTTCGCGCCCCTGCGGCTCGCCGAGCCAGGCAACGCCGTCGCGCTTCAGATCGTGATCGTTGCAAGGGCCGCCTCGGCGTCCGCTGCAAGCTTTGCCTCGTCGAGGCCGGGAAATGCGCCGTTCGCCCACACGACCCGGCCGTTGATCATGGTCATATCCGTCGCCATGCCGATGCCGACGCGGGGAATGAGGCTCAGCGGATCGTGCCGTGTGCCGACATAATCCATGCGGCGGGTGTCGATGGCGAAGAGGTCTGCAGCCATTCCGGGCGCAAGGCGGCCGATATCGCTGCGCCCGAGCAGGCTCGCGCCGCCGCTCGTGCCGTAGCGCAGGAAGTCGACCGGCGGTGGCACGGGGTGCGCGCGGGTGGAGGATGCGAGGCACTGCAGCATGTAGGCCGAGTGAAGGCTGTGCATCAGGTTGGAATTGTCGTTGGAGGCCGCACCATCGCAGCCGAGCCCGACGCGCAGGCCGAAGGCCGCCATGGCGGGGATGTCGGTGACCTCGGCGCCGACGAGATAGACGGGTTCGGGGCAGTGGGAGACGCCGGTGCCGCTTGCGGCCATCGTCCGCAGTTCGTCATGGGTCAGTTCCCAGCAATGGGCGTAGAACGTATCCGGCCCGGCAAAGCCGAGCGCTTCGAGATAATCGACGGTGCGCAGGCCGTGGCGCGCCTGTATCACGGAGCTCTCGCCCTCGCCGACATGCGTGTGCAGCATGACGCCGCGGTCGCGCGCCAGCGCCACCGATTCCACGAAGGTCTCGCGGTAGGCGTTGACGGGCTGGCAGGGCGCGACGACGACCTGGCGCATGCTGAACGGCCCGGCATCGTGGTAGGTGTCGATCAGGCGGGCGCAATCGGCAATGAATTCGTCCGTCGTTTCCAGCATTTCGTCGGGGATCGTCGACCCCTCCGACTTCGGCAGGGTGTTGCCGCCGCGACCGGCGTGAAACCGCATGCCCAACAGATCCGCGGCCTCGAACTGGCGGTCGATCAGCCGCTTTCCGGCGTGGCGGGGAAAATTATACTGGTGGTCGAAGGCCGTGGTGCAGCCATGCTTGATCAGCTCGGCCATGGCGGTGACAGAGGAATGGTAGAAGCAGGCTTCGTTCAGCTGCGAGAAGACCGGGTAGATGCGGTCGAGCCATTCGATCACCGAGAGCTTCGTCCAGTCGAGATCGGCGCGGTTGCGCACGAAGCACTGGAAAAAATGGTGATGTGTGTTGACGAGGCCGGGATAGACGAACCAGCCGGTGGCATCCTGCACGCTCGTGCCCTCGGGCAAAGCCTCCGCCTCAAGATGTTCGCCGATGGCACGGATCGTCGGCCCCTCGGTTAGGAGATCGACATTGCGGCGAACGACCGGGCCCTTGCCCTCGTCGGTGATGACGGCCGCGCAGTTTTTGAGGAGAGTGCCACCCATGTCAGACCTCGTCCTGCTGTAACCGTTTGGGAGAGCCCGAACCATCGTCATGACGACGGATCCAGGAAAGGAGCGACACAGTGTCCGGCGCCTCAAGGATCGTCATCCGCTGTACCTGTCGTTTTGATGTCCCTGGGTCATAACGATCTCGTACAGTTCGGGCTGCAGGTTCCGTCGCTATGTGACCCACGGAAACGCCGGGCGTCAAGCATGCGGCGCGCAGGGATGTGAACTGGTTGGGTCGCGACGGCATGGCGAGCTCCTAGGCCATTGACAGCACATCCTTCTCAGTTATTCTGTTATAAAAGTCGTAATAACATAATAATGGAACAAAACTGGAGGACTTCATGATGCACCTGAAAACTGCGTTCTTCCTTGCAAGCGCGCTCGTCGCTATTCCATCCTTTGTTGCGGCCCAGGAAAGGGGCGGCGTCATCAATGTCGCGACGATCGGCGAGCCGCCGACACTCGACCCCATGGCCTCAACGGCGGATCTCGTGGGTATCGTTTCCCAGCATATGTTCGAGACCCTCTACACGTTCGACAAGGCCTGGAAGCCGACGCCGCTTCTGGCGGAGAGCCTGCCCGAGATCAGCGCGGATGGCAAAACCTATACGATCCGGCTGCGCAGCGGCATTACGTTCCACGATGGCTCGGACATGGCATCGGACGACGTCGTCGCGTCGCTCGAGCGCTGGTTCAAGGTTGCCTCGCGCGGCAAGCAGGCAGCTGCATTCCTGGACAAGATCACGGCCACCGATCCGCTGACGGTGACGATCACATTGAAGCAACCTTACGCGCCGCTCGTCTCGCTGCTCGCTTTCAACAACTCCGCCGCGATCGTCCTTCCGAGCGAGAAACAGGCCGAGCCCATGACGGATTTCGTCGGGACGGGCCCCTATATGCTGAAGGAGCGCAAGGCCGACCAGTACATCCAGCTCGCCCGCTTTGACGGCTATACGCCGCGGTCCGGCGAGGCCGATGGCTACGGCGGTGCGCGTCACCAGTATCTGGATGAAATCCGCTTCGTGCCGGTTCCCGATGCAAACACGCGCGTCGAGGCGGCGATCTCCGGCCAATACGACTACATCGACAGCCTCCCCGTCGAATCCTTCGACAGGCTGAAGGGCTCGACGGCATCGGAACCGCTGGTCTTGAAGCCGTTCGGCTATCCGGTCTTCGTTTTCAACACGGCAGAGGGTGTTGCCAAGGACGTCGCCATCCGAAAGGCCATCCGCCAGGCTCTGAGCATGGAAGACATGCTGGCCGCCGCCTTCGGCAGCACCGATTTCTACGCGCTCGACGGCGATATCTATCCCAAGAGCTTCGTCTGGAACACGGATGCCGGCGTCGAGGGCCATTACAATCTTGCCGATCCCGAAGGATCGGCAGAAGCCGCCAAGGCCGCGGGCTATGACAGCAAGCCGATCCGCATCCTGACGAGCCGCCAGTACGAGTTCCACTACAAGATGGCGCAGGTTGCCGCCGAGTATCTGAAGCTCGCGGGGTTCACCGTCGATCTGCAGGTCGTGGACTGGGCGACGCTCACCCAGCGGCGGGCCGACAAGGGCCTCTGGGACATCTACATCACGCACAGCCCTTTTCTACCCGAGCCTGCGCTGATCGGATCCCTGTCGCCGAGCTCGCCCGGCTGGTGGGACACGCCGCTGCGCAAGCAGACGGTCGAGGCGTTTTCCGCAGAGGCCGACGAAACGAAGAGGCTCGCTTTGTGGGCCGATGTGCAAAAGGCCATGTACGCGGAGATTCCCTACATGAAGATCGGTGACTTCAACGCTCTCGCTGCCAAGAGCACGAAGGTCGAAGGCGTCGTCCCGGCTCCGTGGCCGTATTTCTGGAACGCATCGATCAAGAAGTAATCCGGAACCGGCATCCCGGACGCCGCCGGCGGGGCGGCGTTCTCTCAGCCAGCGTTCGTCACCCCTGTGTCCCTCCTGGGACCGGAGAGCCAAGACATGCTCCGTTACATCCTCCAGCGACTGGCCGGCATGATCGTCGTCATGTTCCTGGTCGTGACCATCGTGTTCGTCATCGTCCGCGTAACGCCGGGAGACCCGGCCGCGGTGATGCTCGGGCCCGATGCCTCGGCACAGGATATCGCCGATCTGCGCACACGGCTCGGCCTCGACCAGTCGCTTCTCGTGCAATATCTCTTCTATCTCGGGCAGATGATCAAAGGGGACCTCGGCCAGTCGATCTTCCTCAACATGCCCGTGACGTCGGCCCTCCTCGACCGCGCCGAGCCCACATTCTTCCTGACGCTGTTTTCGCTGGCGATCGCCAGCGTCATCGCGCTGCCGATCGGCATCTATGCTGCCTATCGGCGAGGGTCCCTCGTCGATCAGGCGGCAACGACCGTCGCGATGCTGGCGGCCAGTATTCCGAGCTTCTGGCTTGGCCTCATCCTGATGCAGGTCTTCGCCGTCCATCTGAACATGTTTCCCGTTTCCGGCTATGGCGGGCCGGGGTCGACCTTTCTCGACCGCATGTATCACCTGACTCTGCCGGCCTTTGCGCTCGGGCTCGTCTCCTCTGCGCTGATCCTGCGCTTCACGCGCGCCTCGATGCTCGACGTGCTTGGCGACGATTATATCCGCACGGCGCGCGCAAAGGGCCTGATCGAGCGGAAGGTCGTGCTGAAGCATGCGTTGAAGAACGCGCTGATCCCGATCCTCACCGTGATCGGCTTGACCGCCGCGGTTCTCATCTCCGGCGCGGTCGTCACCGAAACCGTGTTCGGCCTGCCCGGCGTCGGAAGCCTCGTCGTCTCCGCCGTACTGCGGCGGGACTACCCGGTTATCCAGGGTGCGCTGCTGGTGATCGCCGGACTCTACGTCCTCATCAACTTTGCCATCGACATGCTTTACCTGCTGATCGATCCGAGGGTGCGCTACTGATGACAGATGTATCTCTCACGACAAAGCCACCTGCCAGCGACGCTGCGAGGTTCATCCGCCGCTTTCTGCGGCGCAAGACGGTCGTCGTCGGGCTTGGCATCCTCGTTCTCTTCGTCCTTCTGGCGGTGCTCGCACCATGGATCGCGCCGTATTCGCCCTCGAAGCTGTCGATCGTCAACCGGCTGAAGCCGCCGAGCGAGATATTCTGGTTCGGCACGGACGAGTTCGGCCGGGACGTCTTCTCCCGCACGATCTATGCGGCACGGCTTTCGCTTCTCGTCGGCGCGGCCGTGTTGGTTCTCTCGGCGGTCATCGGAGTCACGCTCGGGCTGCTCGCCGGGTTCTTTCAGCGGCTGGACACGCCGATCGCCCGCCTGATCGACGCGATGATGGCCTTTCCGGATATCCTTCTGGCGATCGCGCTGGTCGCGGCGCTCGGACCCTCGTTGACGACGGTGATCGTGGCGCTGTCGATTGTCTATGCGCCACGGCTCGCCCGCATCGTCCGCGCCTCGACGCTCGTCATCCGCGAACTGCCGTATGTCGAGGCGGCGCAAGCGCTCGGCATCTCCACCTTCCACATCATGACGCGGCACGTGCTGCGCAATCTCCTGTCGCCCATCCTGGTACAGGGAACGTTCCTCTTCGCCAGCGCCATGCTCGCCGAAGCCGGCCTGTCGTTCCTCGGGCTCGGCGTCAGCCCCGATGTCGCGACCTGGGGCACGATGATTGCCGCCGGGCGCCAGTATATCGGGCAGGCCGGCTGGATGACCTACTTCCCCGGCTTTGCCATCATTCTTTCCGTCCTGTCGCTGCAGATGGTGGGCGACGGATTGCGGGACATGCTCGACCCCAGACTTCAGAAGGACTTGTGACATGACCGGCGAAACCCAGAAGCCGCTCCTCCTTTCCAATGTCAGGCCGATGGCCTTCGGCCAGTCCGAATCCAGCCCTGCCGGCAACCTTGGAGCCGATGGAACGACCGACATCCTCATCGGTGCAGATGGTCGTATCGCGGCCATCGGCCAGGGGCTCGCGGTGCCCGGCGGCACGGAGCGCGTCGATGGAAAAGGCGCGTGGATGTCCCCCGGCTGGATCGATCTTCACGTTCACATCTGGCACGGGGGCACCGACATCTCGCTGCGTCCGTCCGAATGCGGCGCCGAGCGCGGCGTGACCACGCTGGTGGATGCAGGATCTGCCGGTGAAGCGAACTTCCATGGCTTCCGGGAATACATCATCGAGCCCTCGAAGGAACGCATCAAGGCGTTTCTCAATCTGGGTTCGATCGGGCTCGTTGCCTGTAACCGTGTCGCTGAACTCCGCGACATCAGGGATATCGACCTCGACCGGATCATCGAGTGCTACGCCGAGAACAGCGAGCACATCGTCGGCATCAAGGTGCGCGCGAGCCACGTCATCACCGGGTCGTGGGGCGTAACCCCGGTCAAGCTTGGCAAGAAGATCGCCAAGATCCTAAAGATCCCGATGATGGTGCATGTCGGCGAACCGCCGGCTCTCTACGACGAGGTGCTCGAAATCCTCGGCCCGGGCGACGTGGTCACGCACTGCTTCAACGGCAAGGCCGGCTCGAGCATCATGGAGGACGAAGACCTATTCGATCTCGCTGAGCGCTGCGCTTCCGAAGGCGTGCGGCTCGACATCGGCCACGGTGGGGCGTCCTTTTCCTTCAAGGTGGCGGAAGCGGCGATCGCGCGCGGGTTGCTGCCGCATTCGATCTCGACCGACCTTCACGGCCATTCGCTCAACTTCCCCGTCTGGGATCTCGCGACCACCATGTCGAAGCTGCTCTCCGTCGGCATGCCCTTCGACAAGGTCGTGAATGCCGTCACGCATGCGCCGGCCGACGTTATCAAGCTTTCTATGGACGACAGGCTTGCCGTCGGCGCGCGGGCGGATTTCACCATCTTCGACCTCGTCGATGCCGACCTCGAGGCAACCGACAGCAATGGCGACGTCTCGCGCCTCACCCGCCTGTTCGAGCCGCGTTTCGCCGTCATCGGTGCCGAGGCGATCACGGCTAGCCGATACATTCCGAGAGCCCGCAGGCTCGTGCGCCACAGCCACGGTTACGCGTATCGCTGAGGCCGACAAACTGCATGACACAGGAGTTCTCGTGACACATCTTTCCACCTTCGCCGATCCGAAGACGACCACGCCCTATCAGCGCCTGGCCGACCTCGGCATCGAGCTTCCGCCCGCACCGCCGCCCATCGCCAATTTTCTGACCCATGTGATCGAGGGAAACATGCTGTATCTCTCGGGGCAGGGGACCCGCGAGGCGGACGGGCGCATGCGCACCGGCAAGGTCGGCGCCGAGATCAGCACCGAGGCGGCCTATGACGATGCGCGTCTGGTCGGCATCAACCTCATTGCCGTGATGCACGAGGCCCTTGGTGACCTGTCGCGCGTGAAGCAGGTGGTGAAGCTGCTCGGAATGGTCAACGCCGCACCGGAGTTCCGGGATCACCCCAAGGTCATCAACGGCTGCTCGGACCTTATCAACGCTGTCTTCGGGGAGGCCGGTCGGCATGCCCGGTCGGCCGTCGGCTTCGGCTCGCTGCCGGGCAACATCACGGTGGAAATCGAAGCCATCGTGGCGCTCAAGGATTGATGCCGTGAGGAGACGTTCCGTGCTGCCGCCAGCCCATCAGGGCCTCGATCCGCGCCGCCGAAGCCTTTACACGGTCGGCATAGCCGGCCTTGTCGGCAAAGGCCTTCTGTTCGGGAAGGACGATGGAGATGGTCGCAACGCAGTTGCCGTTGCGATCGACGATGGGCGACGCAATGCACGCAACCGCATAGTCGGATTCACCGGCCTGGATGGAGAGCCTCTCTTCGAACGCCGTGCGCGCAGCATCCGACAGGGTCTCGGCATCCACCGCCGCGCGGCCGGTCGGCGACATGCGGGCACCACGCCGGAAGAGTTCGACGCGCTCGGCTTCCGGCATATGCCCGACGAGCAGCCGGCCGGAGGCCGTCCAGTTGAGCGGCACGCGGGTGCCGACCCGCGATGCGACCTGGAAATGGCTCGGCCCGTCAGCCATGGCGAGCACCAGCATGTGCTCTGCATCGCGACCGCAGACCTGCACCGTCTCACCGGCATCCCGGCAGAGGTCATGCATTTCCTGCGTGGCGACGCTCATGAAATCCAGCGAACGGGCATAGGCAAGGCCGTAGTGGTAGAGCCTGGACCCCAGCCACAACGTGCCGTCGCCATTCCGAGCAAGCATGTTTTTTTCCACAAGGTCGTCGATGATGACATAGACCGTGGAGAGCGGCGCGCCGACAGCCTTGGCAATGGCGTAGGCGCCGGCCGGGGCACCCGTCTCGTAGAGATGATCGATAACCTGAAGAGCCCGGTCGATCCCGCTGACGCGCGAGCGGCGCACGCTCTTTTCCGTGGTTTCGGAAACCGGTTCCGAGGCTTGCCTGTTCACAACAATCGTCCCGCACATCCGTCCTGTCTATTGCAGTATTATGGCATAGGCTCTGAAAGAGCAAGAGATGCCCGCGCCGTCACGACGTCGCGCAGCCTGGAGAATGACCATGTCCGCTGATATCCGAACGACACTCGGCCTTCGCCCCGTGATCAACGTATCGGGAACGATGACGAGCCTTGGCGCGTCGATCGTCGTGCCGGAGGCCATCGCCGCGATGACGGCGATCCTGCCGCATTTCGTGGAGATCAACGCGCTGCAACGTCAGGCAAGCGCGGTGATCGCTCGCATGACCGGCGGGGAGGCGGGCTTCATTACGGCGTCGTGCTCCGCCGGCGTGAGCCTTGCCGTCGCCGGAACCATTACGGGGCCTGATCTCCTTGCGATCGAGCGGCTGCCGGAAACAAACACCGAGAAGAACGAGGTGCTCCTGCAGATGGGGCATGTCGTCAGCTACGGCGCTCCGGTCGATCAGGCCATCCGCATCGCGGGTGGCAAGGTCGTCATGATCGGCCAGGCGACATCGACGCATCGCTATCACATGGAAAATGCCATCACCGAGAGGACCGCAGCGGCCGTCTACGTCGTGTCGCATCATGTCGTCGACTACGGTCTGCTGAACCTAAAGGAATTCGTCGAGATCGCCCATGCGAGAGGCGTCCCGGTGATCGTGGATGCGGCATCCGAATACGATCTGAAAATCTTCCTCGCGCAAGGAGCCGATATCGCACTCTATTCGGGCCACAAGTTTCTCGGGGGCCCCACCTCCGGCATCGTTGCCGGTCGAAAGGATCTGGTCCGCAACGCCTTCCTCCAGAACATGGGCATCGGGCGTGGCATGAAGGTCGGTAAGGAGAGCATCTACGGCGCAATGGCGGCGCTGGAGGCATGGGAGACGCGCGATCACGCGGGTATCCGGGCTCGGGAAGCAGGCGCTCTCGCGCTCTGGAAGGAAGCGCTCGACGGCCGCCCCGGCGTCATCGCGCTGATCGAACCCGATCCGACGGACAACCCGCTCGACCGCATGCGTGTGATCATCGATCCACAGGAGGCGCATATCACGGCCTGGGACCTTGCCGCAGCGCTCCGATCGGGCGACCAGCCGATCATCGTCCGGGATCACGAGGTCGAGCACCGCTATTTCTACCTCGATCCGTGCAATCTGCATCCGGGTCAGGAGCATATCGTCGCCACCCGGCTCGCTGAGGAACTCGACAAGGCGCGTGCCTCCAACGCGATGATCGCAACCCCGATCGAAGACCTCAGCCGTCACCGCTTCGACGGGATGCTGCGCTGGCCGGACTGACCGCGGCAACCGAACAGAACGAGCGGAGACGAGAAACGATGGGAATGATCATGACGACGCAACAGGCCCACACCCGTCAGACCACGCCGCCAGAGGCGCAACCGGTGCTCTCCGTCGAGGCGCTGCGAACGTCGTTCCGCGTCGATGGCGCGTGGAAACCAGTCGTCCGCGATATCTCCTTCACCATCGCGCCCGCCGAGACCGTGGCGATCGTCGGCGAGTCCGGGTCCGGCAAGAGCGTCACGTCGCTGTCGATCATGCGGCTTCTCCAGCCCGATACGAGCCGCATCGAGGGTCGGGTCATGTTGGGGGGCCGCGATCTCCTATCCTTGCCGGAGCCGGAGATGCGCAAGGTGCGCGGCAACGATGTCGCGATGATTTTCCAGGAGCCGATGACCAGCCTCAATCCGCTGTTCACGATCGGCGACCAGATCTCGGAGGCGATCCTCTGCCACACGGCGATGAGCAAAGCGGACGCGCGCGCCGAAACCGTGCGCATCCTTGAGAAGGTTCGTATTCCCTCGGCGGCCTCGCGCTTCGACGACTATCCGCATCGCTTCTCCGGCGGCATGCGGCAGCGCGTGATGATCGCGATGGCGCTCGCGACCAAGCCGAAGCTGCTGATCGCCGACGAGCCGACGACGGCGCTCGACGTGACGATCCAGGGGCAGATCCTCGATCTCATCCGGATGTTGCAGGACGAGGAGGGGACCTCCGTCCTGTTCATCACGCATGACATGGGCGTGGTCGCCGAGATTGCCGACCGGACCGTCGTCATGTATCGCGGCGAGCAGGTGGAAACGGGACGCACAACCGACATCTTTCACCGGGGCCAGCATCCCTACACCCGCGCGCTTCTGTCCGCCGTGCCCGTGCTCGGTGCCATGCAGGCCTATCGCCGGCCCTTGCGTTTTCCAACGGTCGATCCGGCGACCGGACTGTCCGCCGTCCCGGTCGAAGTCGCCGATACCGTCATTGCCTCAGGCGAGCCGATCCTGCAGGTCCGCAACCTTACCAAGCGCTTCGACATCCATACCGGTCTTCTCGGCAAGGTGAGCGGGCGTGTACATGCGGTCGAAAACGTCTCCTTCGACCTGCGCGCCGGTGAAACCCTGTCGCTGGTCGGCGAATCCGGATGCGGCAAGTCTACGACGGGACGTGCCATTCTCCGCCTGATCGAGCCAAGCAGCGGTTCGGTTCTCGTCGAGGGCCGCGAGGTTCTGACCCTTCCGAGGCGCGACCTGCGCGAGATGCGCAAATCCGTGCAGATGATCTTTCAAGATCCGTTCGCCTCGCTCAACCCGCGCATGACGGTGGGAGCCGCGATTGCCGAACCGTATCTCGAGCACCGGCTGGGCAGTTCGAAGGAGGCAAAAGCGATGGTCGCCGATCTTCTGGAGAAGGTCGGCCTTACCCCGGACATGGCGTCGCGTTATCCGCACGCGTTCTCCGGCGGCCAGCGCCAGCGGATCTCGATCGCGCGTGCGCTCGCCCTCTCTCCCAAGATCATCGTGGCGGATGAGAGCGTTTCGGCACTCGATGTCTCGATCAAGGCGCAGGTCATCAACCTGATGCTCGACTTGCAGCAAAGCCTCAACCTTGCCTTTCTCTTCATCAGCCATGACATGGCCGTCGTGGAGCGCGTCAGCCACCGTGTCGCCGTCATGTATCTGGGAGAAATCGTGGAGATCGGGCCGCGGAGCGCGGTCTTCGGCAATCCTCAGCATGCCTATACGAAGAAACTGATGTCCGCCGTGCCGGTTCCGGATCCCGACCGTCGGCGTGAGACGCCGATGGCCGCAGCCGATGAACTGAGGAGCCAGATCCGCCCTGCAGATTACGTGCCGGTGCAGCGGGAATTCCGCGTCGTTTCCGAGGGGCACCTCGTCGCCACCTAGACCAGGTCAGTGATCGAGCGTCGACGATATCGTGCTAGTCGGCGATGGACGTCTTGGCTTGCAGCGCCTTTCCACCCAGCACGGACGTTAGGCGAGCCTTCGGCAGCTTATGACCTTGGGAGTTGAGTGCCTGCCTGATCCGCTTGACGTGGTTTTGACAGAGATGGCGATCTCCCCACAAAAGTGCTGAGCGACGGACGGGAGTGGTCGTTCGCTGGGCTCGTGCCCTATCCATGACACCAACCATCTTGATCGGCTTAAGTGGGAACAGTCTGAGAGCTGTCCGGCAGGCAACGCGCATCGTCAACAATGTACACCGGCACGACACAACACGCCGCGCATCGCGATTGAAGTATTTTCAATTCTGCGGCTCTGGAGAGATTTTTTCCAAAAACCGATGGTAATCCCATTCTCTGTAGGAAAATAACTCCACTGATTGGAAGACTGTTTCTTTGACGGACAGAAAATCTACCCATAGCCTTGAACCGCTTCAATGGTCGAGGAAATGATGAAAAAGGGCCGTCCCACCATTACGGATGTTGCACGTGCCGCCGGTGTCTCCGTTGGCACCGTGTCCAATTTTCTCAATGGGACAGTGCCGGTCAAAGCCGAAACTGCCGATAGAATTCACGCAACCATCCAGAAGCTCGCCTATCGTCCAAGCGTGTTCGCGCGGTCGCTGCCGATGATGTCCGCCCGCAAAGCCAAGGCGTCCGAGGGTAATCCCCGGCTTCTCGTCGTTGGTCACATCTGCGTCGATTACCTCTGCCGCGTTCAGGTCCTGCCCCATCGCGACGACCGCGTGGCGGCAAGACACATCGATAAGGCGCTGGGTGGCCCGGCTGCCAATCTTGCGGTTGCCGCTGCCGCCGTCGGTTCGCCTTACGGGTTGCAAGTCGATCTCGCCACGTCAGTCGGCGACGACGCCGATAGCGAGTGGGCAATGGCTGAACTGCTGGCCCACGGCGTCAACGTGTTGCCGATCCGGCGGCCGAGCAAGAACCGACTGCCGCGAGCGATGGTGATCATCGAGGCCAACGGCGGCCGTACGATCATTCACGAGACCTTCGAGCTCACTGAGGTGGACCTCACCGCCAACATGGATATCGCGCCCGGTTCAGTGCGGTCGTGCCTGCACATTGAAGGGTTCCATTATGAACGAATGATGCCGTCGATTGCACGCTTCCACGCAGCGGGTTGGAATGTGAGCCTTCACGCCGCCGGCCTGCCCGAAGGATCGCGCAATCCGGACGCCTTCGAGCGGCTGATCGAGCAGATTGATCTGACCTTCATCAACGACGACACGCTGCGGGACATCTACGCGATCCGCACGCCGCTCGCCTCGATGATTGAGGAGGCGGCGCGGACGATCGCGCGAGTCAAGCGGCGCGGTGATGTGGTGCTGACGCTTGGTGAATTTGGGGCTGTCGTCTTCCGCAAGAGCGGCGGCCCGCCGATCGAAGTGCCGGCGCTGCCGGTCAGCCGAGTCGATGCGACCGGTGCGGGCGATGCATTCGCCGGAATTTTTCTGAGCCTCTGGCTGAATGGACAGGCACTGGTCGATTGCGCACGTCACGCCGCGGTCGGCGCCAGCCTGACCACCACCTCCGAAGGCGCGCAGGCCCGCACAGCCAGAGCGCAGGAACTCGAAACACTCCTTTCTGCCGTCGAGGCAAAGGCCGGATGATTTTTTAGACCACATAATCGCATGCATAGGAGACGGACATGATAACGAAGGTTTTGTTGGTAGGAGAGAGCTGGGTCAGCTCGGCAACCCATTACAAGGGTTTCGATCAGTTCGGGAGCGTGACCTTCCATCTCGGCGCCGAACCGCTGGTCGCAGCCCTTCAGGGCGAAGAGTTCGAGATCACTTACATGACGGCGCATGACTGCGTCGAAAAGTTCCCCTTCACGCTTGAAGGTCTTTCCGAATACCAGGTCATCCTGCTGTCCGACATAGGGGCGAATTCGCTGCTGCTGCCGCCTGCTGTATGGCTGCACGGCAAGCCGGTTCCCAATCGCTTGAAGATCATCCGCGAATGGACCCAGGCCGGCGGCGGGCTTGTCATGGCAGGGGGCTATTTCTCCTTCCAGGGCATCGACGGCAAGGCCCGCTGGCGGCGTACGCCTGTGGAAGAGGCTCTGCCCGTCACCTGCCTTCCCTATGACGACCGACTGGAAGTTCCGGATGGCTTTCATGCCGTCGTGACCGGGCCAAAGGACCATCCGATCCTACAAGGCATCGAAGGACAATGGCCGCTGCTTCTCGGTGCAAACGAGGTTGTCGCCAAGGAAGGCGATAGCATCGAGGTGCTTGCGACGCTGCCGGAAGAGGAGGGTGGTCATCCGCTACTCGTCACCGGCAGCTACGGCCGGGGCCGCACCGTCGCCTGGACCTCTGATATCGGGCCGCATTGGGTTCCGAACGAGTTCGTCGCCTGGGCTGGATACGCGACGATCTGGAAGAACATTCTTCGCTGGGCGGCCAATACAGCTGGCACGGCCAAGTGAACCTGCAGCGAACGCAAAGGACAGCACGATGACCGTTCCATTCCTGCGCGCAACCGGGATCACCAAACGCTTCGGCGCGCTTACAGCACTGAAGGGTGTCGATCTCGACATCAACTGCGGCGAGGTTCTGGCGCTTCTCGGCGATAATGGTGCCGGAAAGTCTACGTTCGTCAAGATCCTAGCCGGTGCGCATCCTCAGAGTGACGGCGCGTTTTTGGTCGAAGGCGAGCCTGTTCGCTTTGCCTCGCCCAAGGACGCGGCGAGCTCCGGAATCGCGACGATCTTTCAGGAACTGGCATTATCGGAGAACCTGTCGATCTCGGAAAATGTCTTTCTTGGACGTGAACTCAAGCGCTCTGTGCTTGGTGTTCCGTTTCTGAAGCGGAAGACGATGCGCGACCGGGTGGATGGCCTGCTGCACGAATTGGATGCACATATTTCCGATCCGGAAGCGCCTGTCGGCAGTCTTTCGGGAGGCCAGCGCCAGGCGGTGGCGATCTGCCGCGCGCTCAACCTAAACGCGAGGCTCGTCATCATGGATGAGCCGACGGCGGCGCTCGCCGTCGCTGAAACCCGCAAGGTGCTGCAGCTGACGCGCAAGCTTGCCGAACGAGGCTGCGCTGTCGTCCTGATCAGCCACAACATTGCCGATGTCTTTAAGGTCGCCGACCGCATGGTCGTTTTCCGCCGCGGTCGAAAGGTCGCGGAGCGGCAGAAAGATGAAACTAGCCCCGAAGAAATCGTCTCTCTCATCACAGGCGCTCATCCCGACGTGCGAGCGCTTGAACAAAACAGCCAATAAAGCGCGTCAAACCGTTCCAGAGAGGTTCCAATGTTTTCCAAACTCAAGACAATTCTCGCCGCATCTGCAGTGACGCTTGCGCTTGGCTCGTCCGCTTTCGCGCAAGACAAGCCGAAAGTAGCCTTCGTTCCTCAGCTGATCGGAATTCCCTACTTCAACGCCATGGAAGCCGGCGGCAAGCGCGCTGCTGAAGATCTTGGCGTCGACTTTATCTATTCCGGCCCGGTCGATACCAATCCAGTTGACCAGCTGCAGATTGTCCAGAACCTGATTGACCAAGGTGTCAGTGCCGTGTCCGTCAGCGTGCTCGACGCATCCGCTATCGCACCGGTCGTCGAGGCCGCCAAGGCAAAGGGTGTCAAGCTCTTCACCAGCGACAGCGACGCTCCTGACAGCGGCCGTGCCGTCTATGTCGCCCAGGCAACCGACGAAGGTCTCGGCACCACCATCATCGACGAAATGGTCAAGCGCGTCGGCGAAGATGCCAAGATCGGCATCGTCTCGGGTGAGGCCACGGCCTCCAACCTCAACGCCTGGATCGGCTTCATGCAGAAGCGAGCGAAAGAGAAGTATCCGAAGCTCACCCTTCTTGAGCCGCAGTTCGCCGGCGGCACGGCACAGCGTGCGGCACAGATCGCTGGCGACCTGATGACCGCAAACCCAGACATCAAGGGCATCATTGCGGTCGCCTCCTCCACATGCCCGGGCGTCGCTCAGGCGATCGAAACAGCCGGCAAGATCGGCGCGGTGGTTGGTACGGGCTATTGCAGCCCGAATACTGCGCGATCCTACCTCAAGAGTGGTTCCTTCGGCTTCTCGGTGCTCTGGGATCCGGCGCAGCTCGGCTATTTGACAGTCTGGGCCGGCAAGCAGCTGATAGACGGCAAGCCGTTCGCGGCTGAAAACGTTGTGAAGGGCTTCGCCTCGCCGGTCACTTACGATGCCGGTAGCGGCATCCTGCTGCTTGGCCCTCCGGCCGTCTTTACCGCCGACAATGTCGACAAGTTCGACTTCTAAGGCTGGATGTAATTTGTGATGCGACAGTCAAGTCCACGTCTTCCTGCCATCGGCGGACGTGAAGGGGCGCTGCTTGGCGCCGTCATTCTCGCCTCGATCGTCTTTTCTGTCGCGTCACCCTATTTCGCGACGGTAGGCAATGCCACGACCATCGCCCGCAACAGCACCGAGTTGATGCTGGCTGGTCTCGGCATGACCCTGCTCCTCGCTATGGGCAGTATCGACGTTTCCATTGGCATCCTCATGGGCCTTGCCGCCATCGCCGTCGCCCATGCTCTGCTGGCATCGGTTGCACCGGCACTCGCCCTGCTTGTCGGGCCGGCGGCGGGTGCAGCACTGGGCCTCGTGACGGCGCTGGTCGTCGTTCTCGGCCGCGTGCCGGCAATCGTCGGCACGCTTGGCCTCCTCGGCGTCTATCGCATGGGGGTCTTCGCACTTCTCGGCGGGCAATGGCTTTCTGGCCTGCCCGTCGGCCTCACGCAGCTTCTGTCCGCCACCGTGCTCGGCCTTCCCATGTCGATCTTTGCGATCGGGCTTGCCTATCTGGCGGTGTGGCTGGCGCTTCGCCGCACGCCTTACGGCCCGCATCTGCTTTCGATCGGAAATTCAGAGGAGAAAGCGCGGCTCTCCGGCGTGCCCGTCAGCAAAGTCCGGATCGCCACCTTCATCATCAGCGGCGCTCTGACCGGACTGGCCGCAAGCTTCTATGTCGCAAACTATCGTAACGTCGAAATGGCCATTGGCAGCACGCTGGCCCTCGATGCGATCGCCGCGGTTGTGCTCGGCGGCACCAGCATCATGGGCGGGCGCTGCAGCCTTCTCGGAACCGCACTTGGCGTCATCCTCCTGCGCATCCTGCAGAACGGCCTGCTGCTGATGGGTGTGCCGTCGCTCTGGCAGCCTGTCGTGACCGGCGCTCTGCTGATCGGCGTGCTCGCGCTTGAACTGCCGGCCTCACGCATGGGTGAATTCAAGGCAAGGTGGATGCAGCGATGAAACACCTTCTAAAACGCTCCGGCTCCAGCCGCATCCTCCTGCTTCTCGCCGTGTTGTGGATCGCCGTCATCTTCCTTTTCGCGGCGCTCAGGCCGTCGATGTTCAGCGCATCGACGGTGACGACTGTCCTGCAATTCTCGACTATCCTTGCCCTTGTCTCGCTCGGCCAATGCCTCGTCATTCTGGCCGGCGGTGCCGGTATCGATCTGTCGGTCGGTGGCACTGTATCGCTGTCGGTGGTGCTGGCTATGCTTGCGATCAAGGCCGGCATGCCGCCGGCACTGCTGCCGGTCGCCTGCGTCGTCTTCGGGCTACTGCTCGGCTTGCTCAACGGGCTATTGGTCACCTGGCTGAAGATCCTGCCGCTGATCGCGACGCTCGGCACGCTGTTCGTCTATTCGGGCATGGCTCTGGCGCTGACCGGCGGTGGAGCCCAATCGGGCGTGCCGACCTGGTTGCTCCCCTGGGGCAGGGGGATGATGCTGTCGCTGCCTATGCCGTTCGTGACGTTGGTGGTGCCCGTCTTCGTCATTGCCGCAGTGCTCCTTCTCTACAGTGCATGGGGTCGGTGGCTGTTCGCCATCGGGTTCAACGAGCGCTCGGCGCGCCTTGTCGGCATTCCCGTCGATCGCGCCCGGCTTCTGGTCTACGGTCTCAGCGGTCTGCTTGCCGGCCTGGCGGGGCTTGTCTCGATCGCGTGGCTCGGAAGCGCGAGGCCCAATATTGGGCAAAACCTGGAGCTTGAATCGCTGACCGCGGTGATGCTCGGCGGAGTCGCCATCACTGGCGGTATCGGCGGCGTAGGCGGCGTGATCGCCGCCGTCATCCTGCTCGTCACACTGAAGACCGGGCTCCTGCAGCTCAACGTCAACTCTGTCTGGCAGGTCGGTATCGTTGGCGCGCTTCTGATCGCCGTCCTGCTTATCGAACGTCTTTCAAAACGCTGGAGTTAATTATGCCATCCATTGAACAACAGATCTCAGACTGTGTCGAGGCAGCGCAGGAGCGGATTGTCCAGACGCTGAGCGACCTCGTCGCCTTCCCGTCCGTTGTCAAGTCGAACCCGAAGGAGGCCGGTCCGGGCGAGCGGGACTGCCAGCGCTACCTGCAGACGCGGCTTGAAGCGATTGGCTTCACCACAGATCTCTGGGATCCGGACGGTCCGGCTCTCTATGCCAAATATGAAGGACGCCCCGGCGCCAACAAAGGGCGTACCTTTGAGGGACGCCCCAATCTCGGGGGTACGCTGAAGGGAGCTGGCGGCGGCCGCTCGATCATGCTGACCGGCCATATCGACGTCGTGCCACCCGGTGCCGCCGAGCATTGGACGACCGATCCGTTCGTGCCGGTGCTAAAAGACGGCTTCCTGCATGGCCGTGGGACCGTCGACATGAAGGGCGGTGTCGCCTGCATGCTGATGGCGGTCGAGATCCTCAAGGAGATGGGTTTAGAGCTGAAGGGCGATGTCGTCTTCACCACCGTGGTCGACGAGGAAATCGGCGGCATGGGCTCCCTCGCCATGGTTGATCGCGGCTTCAAGGCCGACGCCGGCATCATGACGGAGCCGACCGCTAACCGCATCGCGCCGCTGTGCCACGGCATTCTCTGGGGCAGGATCATCATCGACGGGATCGGTGGCCATGCCGAGCTGACGCCGAATTCCTGGTACACGAGCGGCCCGGTCGATGCTGTACAACTCTGCCGCCAGATGCTCGACGGCATCGACATCCTCAACCGTCGCTGGATGTTCGACCCCAAGAAGAACCATCCCCTGATGGACCTGCCGAACCAAATCATCGTCACCCAGATGACTGCCGGCGAGCACCCGTCGTCGATGGCCGGTCGTGCCGAGATCATCATCGACGCGCAATACTTGCCGAGCGAAAAGGACGAATTCGCCCTTGGCGGCCATGTAAAGCGCGAGATCGAAGAGCATGTCCGCAACGTCTGCCAGGCAGATCCCTATCTGCGTGAGCATCCAGCCCGCGTTGAGTGGATCCTCGATGCCGATTGCGCCGAGATCCCAGCCGACAGCCCGTTCGTGACGATCTTTCAGCAGGCGGTGGAGATGGCGGACCTATCGCCGAAACTCTCCGGCTTCGGTGCACATAGCGATATTGGCCTGCCAACGGGACTTGGCAACACGCCGACAGTCAATTTCGGACCCGGCGATCCGGCCCAGGCGCACCAGCCAAACGAACGCGTCGCGGTTCGCGACCTCATTGACTGCACGAAAGCTATTGCGCTAGCGGTGCAGAAGTGGTGCAACTGAGCGGAATACTCGAGCGACCCCGATCAGCTATCAGTAAGAGATCGTCGAGAAAGATCAGGCCAAGCCGGCGTTGGGAGCCTGTGTCAAAACGGATCCAGTGAAGAGATACCGGCTCGCCGGACATACACAATATTGCTGCTGGGGTTATCCGATCCTGGCAGCAGACCGCTTTGAGTATAGGGGTCATGCCCGACTGACTTGCAGGCGACCCGGTCGGCAAGACGACGTTGTCAAATGCCTTGACCCAGCATGTTCCGAAGACCGAGGAAATCGTCACGATCAGGGACACGCCTGAGCTTATCGTGCCCGACCGAACCCTGTCCGGCTGTTTAATTTTAGAAGCGCACAGACACTGTCGACGAACGGACCGAATATACTTTTGGAATCCTCCTTGCGGATGCGCCCGCTCGCTTCTCTTAGAGGGCGAAGTTCCCCGGTCAGCCAAGGTGTTGGATGACCGAAGGACAATTGCGCTACGGGCCATTTGGGGAACGCAAGTAGCAGAAGAGCCTTTTCAAGCAGCCGCTCTTAGTGCATGAGGGCTTCATCCTCATGTTCGCTCGAAATTGGCAAGCAATCTTGATCTAGAACATCCAACGCTTAAGAAGAGAACTCTCTTTCGTCGATTTTTTGCCTTGAGGTGGATCATCGAAAGTGTAGTCGAGCCACGTCGCCAACTGCTGCAGGTGGTTCAAATATTGATTCCCCGGCTTTTTTTAAGAACTATGACTGAGCCTACTTAAGGATAAGCTGTCGACCCATCGGGTTTGCGAGTGATCTTACGCTCCCAATGCACGTAGTCGTCCTTCTGGAGGCATGCCTCATCGATTTCGATACCCCAGCCTGGGCGGTCGGGGCGCAGCTCCATATGTCCATCGACAGGCATATATGGATCCACAGCCCAAGGGGCGTGGACATGCGGCTTGAACTCCAGAATCTTGAAGTTTGGCTGCGCCGCGCAGAAGTGGATGTTGACGGCGGTGGCCAGCGGACCCATGGGATTGTGCGGCGCCACTGTAACATAATGCGCCTCAGCAAGTGTCGCGATGCGGCGCATTTCCGTTACGCCTCCCACCACGCAAATGTCTGGCTGGATGATGTCAGCACCTCTCGCATTAAGCAGCGCCAGAAACTCGAAGCGGGAATAGAGGGACTCCCCCGTTGCAAGCGGCACGTTGATCTTCGATTTCAGTTCGCTCCATGCCGGAATGTGCTCCGGCCGAATCGGCTCCTCGTAGAACAGAGGATCGTGGGAGGCGATAGCGGCTGCAAGTTGAATGGCCTGATATGGTTCAAAGATCTTGGCATGCGCGTCGAACGCGAATTCGAATTCCGACGGTGTTATCTCACGAATGCGCCCGAAATAGTCGCCCGTTTCCCGCACCAGCTCCCCCCAGCGCCCCTTGTGCAAATCTCGTCGGTAAGGGCTGATCTTGAATGCGGTGTAGCCGTAATCCTCATGCAGCTGCAGTGTCTGGTCGCGTGCATGCTCGGGATCCGGAGCGGTGTAGACACCGCAATACACTTTCACACGATCCCTGACGTTTCCGCCGAGGAGCATATAAACCGGCAGGCCTGCGGCCTTACCGGCAATATCCCATAGCGCATGATCGATCGCGGAAATCGCAGCAAGGCCAAGGGCGCCGGGCGGAAAGCGGCATTGTTGGTTCAACTTCAGGATCAGGTACTCCACGCGGCGCGGATCCTCTCCCTCGATCTGGTGGAAGAGGTAGTCGAGCAACGGCGGCAGAGCAAGATCGGGTCCATGATTGTAGCACTCGCCCCAGCCGGAGATGCCTTCGCTGGTTTCGATCTTCACAAGCAGCCGAGGACGTTCGTCCACCCGCTGCATGTACGTTTTCAGGCTGGTAATATGCACGGTTAGGTCTCCGGTCAGGCGGCGCGGGTTTCGGTATCGACGCGATCAACGATCGAGCGTAGCAAGGAGCGCTCGTCTTTCGTCAAGGCTGTCACGCCGGGAACGCGCACGGGGCCGACATCGGTTCCTAGCATTCCCAGGGCCTCTTTCACGACGGTGACGTTGGCGCCATTGTTGTACTTGGTGCGCAGCGCTTCGAAGCCGGCAATACCGTCAATCAGGGTTCGGGCCGCGGCATAGTCCCCGGTCTCCAAAGCCCGATGGATCGCGTGGCTGCGTTCCGGAAAGACGTTGACGAGCCCCGACGTAAAGCCGCGCGCGCCGAGCGCGTAGAAGGCTGGCGCCCAGCCTTCTGCAAGGCCACAGACCCAGATAGCCGGTGCATCGCGCGTGGATCGGATGACATCCGCAAGCAGCATGAGGTTAGTGGAGGCAAACTTGATGCCGGCGATGTTGCCATGCAGAGCAAGCGCTCTGAAGTCATCGATCGAAAAACTATCACTGCGAACATAGGCGATCAGCGGGACGGTGACGGCATCGGCCAGATCAAGAAAATAGCGGGCCTGATAGCTCGGTCCAGCGAAAGGATCCATGGGATGATGCCCCATGATGGCATCTGCGCCTTCCGCGATCGCGTCATGTGCAAGGGATTTTGCTTCCGTCAGAGACCGGCCCACGGCGGCACTGACAAGGGTCTTCCGGTCTGCCGCGTGAATCGTAACGCGGTGCACCTCCCGAATTTCCTCCATCGTCAGGGTGAAAAATTCACCGGTGTTGCCGGCAGCCATGAGGTTTTGGACGCGGGCGGCCGCAAGGCGCTGGATGAGGGTCTTTAGTTTCCCGGTGTCGATTCTGCCGTCAGGATGATAGGGCGTCACCGGAACGCCGGAAATGCCGGTCAAGGCCGTCCGAACGACCTGAAGCGTGTCAGTCACATCAACTCTCCTTATTACCGAATACGATGGCGAGGTAGGTCTCGCCGGACCGAACGACGTGGTCGCGCATCTGCCGTTCGGCGAGATCCGCATTGCCTTGCGTTATCGCCGCCGCGATGGCGGCATGTTCCCCAAACGCCTTTTTGCGCTCCGCAGGATCTGAATGAATGATACGGCGGGTGCCCGCGTCGTAGAACTGCTGGCGCTCGATCAGCTTGCCGAGATAGGCACACCGCGACGCGACGTGTATCTGGTCATGAAAGGTCTCGTTCAGCAGGATCAGGCTGTCGACATCCCCACTGTCCGTCGCCTCGTGCATCAGGTTGACCGTCGCGGTCAGCGCGGTTCCTTCTAAAGGCTCCCGGCGCTTGGCGGCGAGGTGGGCGATCATTGATTCAAGTGCCGCCCTCGCAAGGATCATTTCCTCCGCCCAGATGGCATTGAAACGAACGATGACACCTCGGCGCGGCTGTGTCTCGACAAGCCCGTCGGATTCAAGCTGGCGCAAAGCTTCCTTGATGGGGGTCGTGCTCACTCCGAGTTGCTCGGCCAGGTGTCGCTCGTTCAGCTTCTGCCCAAAGGCAAAGCGTCCGCCAATGATCGCCGCGCGAAGGCTGCGGTGAACATGATCGCGCAATGTCGCGAAGACGCGGGGGTCCAGTTTGGACATTGCATCACCGAGATCCTCTGTCGTGTTTTGAGCCATGGTTTCGAGAACCCCGTTGACGTCGATTGCGTTTTATGAAATCTGATATATCAAATTTCAGATCGTTGTCGATATGAAAGTTTGCAAAGCATGAGGTTGAGGAGCCTCGGAGGAGACGGAATGACCAACGCCCATATCTTCGCATTGGCCAGCGCAACCGCGCTGTCCCTTTTTGCAGCACCGTTCGCGAGCGCAGCCACTCCGGCAGACCAGCTCGTCCTTGCCTCCAACATGTCTTCGATGCGCGGACTGGACCCGCACGAACTCAATCAGCTTGAGTCTGCCGAAGTCGTCGCCAATCTCTATGAGCGGCTCGTCGTTTTGGCGGCCGATAAGATGTCCGAGCCGGAGCCGGGACTCGCGGAAAGCTGGATCGTCTCACCCGATGGAAAGACGTTCACGTTTAAGATCCGCTCTGGTGTGACGTTCCACTCCGGCAATGATCTCACGGCGAGGGATGTCGAATGGTCATTGCGCCGGCTCGTCAAGCTCGGGCTTGCGCCCTCTACCGATCTTCGTCAGTGGGGCTTTTCCGCCGAGAATGTCGATACGCTCATCCGCGCGACGGACGACGCCACACTGGTGATCGAGACGCCGGAGGTCTGGAATGCGAATCTTATTCTTTTCTCGCTAGCCAGCTTCTCCACCTCCATTCTCGACAGCGCTTTTCTCGCGGACAAGGCGAAGGATGGCGATATGGGGCGTGCCTACCTCCAGACGGCGGATGCCGGCTCGGGGCCCTACGCTCTGCGGTCCTGGCGGTCGAACGAGCTTCTGATCGCGGACGCCTTCAAAAATTACTGGCAAGGAGCGCCGGCTATGCGCCGCGTCCTGATCCGGCACATGCCGGAATCCTCCGCGCAACGCCTGCAGATCGAGGCCGGCGATATCGATGTCGCGACGCGCCTATCGTCGACCGATCTGAATGCGCTGGACACGGGTGACAAGGTGACCATCCAGAAGACGCCAGGCTTTGGCTTCTACTACCTCGCGCTTAACCAAAAGGACGAAATCCTTTCCAAGCCCAAGGTCCGGGAGGCCTTCCGCTACCTCATCGATTATGATGGGCTTGCCGGTACGGTGATGAAATTTTACGGTGTTAAACAGCAGACAATCATCCCGGCCGGCCTGCCGGGTGCATCGGGCGAGAACCCCTATACGCTTAATATCGATAAGGCGAAGGCTCTGCTTGCTGAGGCAGGGTACCCCGATGGCTTCTCGAAAGTCTACTATGCGACGCCGGTCACGCCAGAATACGAGGTTGCTCAGTCGCTCGCCGCCAATGCGGCCAAGGCCGGCATCAAACTCGATCTTCAGGGGGGTGACCATATTGGCAAGTTCCGGGCGCGGGATTTCCAGCTGTTCTCGGCACGCTCCGGCGAACGCCTGCCCGATCCCCATGCCGTGCTGAACTCCTACGCGACGAATGCGGACAACGCCGATGCTGCCAAGCTGACGGGACTGCTCGCATGGCGTTCCGCCTGGGACGTACCTGAGGAAATTCAGACCATGGTCACAGCCGCGGCCCACGAGACCGACCCGTCCAAACGCTCAGACCTCTACACGAAGATCAATGCTGCCTACCTTGAGGCTTCTCCAGCCCTGATCACCTCCTTCCAGCGAACGGACGCCAAGGCGGTACGCAACGTGGTGAAGGGCTATATCGGCCATGCCACATGGCTCACCCGCTGGGACACTGTCACGAAGGCCGAGTGAAAACGGAGCGCCGATGGCTGATCAGGAAGGATGGAATGTCGTGAGCATAACTCAGACCACTGAAAGCAGACTGCCGGACAAATCCGCGCTGCTGACCGGGGCCGGCAAGTTGACCGCGTCGCTTGGCGTTATCGCAACGACGCTGTTTGGGCTCCTCGTTATCACCTTTGTCATCGGCCGCATGGTGCCGGCTGACCCGGTCATCGCCGTCATCGGCGATCAGGCCGACCAGGTGACCTATGACCGGGTCTATAAGGAAATGGGTCTCGATCAACCGCTCTACGTCCAATTCGGCACCTATCTTGGTGATGTCGCCCGGCTTGATTTTGGGCAGTCCCATATCACCAAGAATCCTGTTGCAAGCGATCTGGCGCGGGTCTTTCCCGCAACGCTGGAACTGGCAACGCTTGCCACGCTGATCGGCGCGGGTTTCGGCGTGCCGCTCGGCGTCGTCGCTGCTGTGCGGAAGGGAACCTGGGTGGACCATGTGGCGCGCGTGGTCGGGCTGCTGGGCTATTCGACGCCGATCTTCTGGCTCGGCACCATCGTCATCCTCGTGTTTTACGCGACGCTCGGCTGGATACCCGGCGGCGGGCGGGTCGATATCTATAATGAAGGCCTCGTCAATGGTCCGACCAACTCCTTGATCGTGGACGCGCTGCTGGCAGGCGAATGGGAAGTTTTCTGGAGCGCCCTTCACCATGTCGCCGCACCGGCAATCATTCTGGGCTACGCGGCCATGGCCTATCTCAGCCGCATGAGCCGCAGCTTTATGCTGGAGCAGCTGCGTCAGGAATACATACTGACAGCTCGTGCCAAGGGCCTGGGCCAGCGCCCCATCGTCTGGCGTCACGCCTTCCGGAACATTCGTGTCCAGCTTCTGACCGTGGTTGCTCTGGCCTACTGCGGTCTGCTGGATGGAACAGTGCTGATCGAGACGGTGTTCTCCTGGCCGGGCCTCGGCCAGTATCTGACATCGGCGCTGTTCTTTGCCGATATGAATGCCGTTCTCGGCAGCGTTCTGTTCATCGGGCTCATCTCGATTGCGATCAATCTGCTCTCCGACATCGTCTACCGCTTCATCGACCCGAGGACCCGGTCATCATGACACTTCGTTCCGGCACATTTCAAAACCTGCACGATTGGCTGATCCGCGAGGACTTCACTTCCAACCGTCAGGCGCGACTCCACAAAGCCTACGTCGGTTGGTTGAACCTTGTTGGCAATCCGCTGGCGCTGCTCGGCTTCATGGTCATCGTGCTGCTCGTGGCGATTGCGACGCTGGCGCCTGTGCTGACCATTCACGATCCGATCGCCCAGGATCTCAGCATGGCGCTTAAGGCTCCATCCGCCCTCCACTGGTTCGGAACTGACGAGTTTGGTCGGGATGTCTACGCCCGCTTAGCCTATGGTGCCCGCACCACGCTCTATATCAGTATTCTTGTCACCCTTATCGTCGCGCCCATTGGCTTCATCATCGGCGCAACGGCTGGCTACATCGGCGGCTGGGTCGATACCGTCCTGATGCGGATCACCGACATCTTCCTGTCGTTTCCCTCTCTCGTTCTGGCGCTCGCGTTTTCTGCGGCACTCGGTCCCGGGATTGAGAATGCCGTGATCGCCATTGCCTTGACAATCTGGCCGCCCATCGCACGCCTCGCTCGTGCGGAAACACTCACCTTTCGCAAGGCTGATTTCGTGGTGGCGGCCGAACTGCAGGGTGCCGGAATGGCACGTATCCTGTTTCGCCATATCGTGCCGCTCTGTGCGCCATCGATTGTCGTGCGGCTGACACTCAACATGTCGAGCATCATCCTGACGGCTGCCGGCCTCGGGTTCCTTGGTCTTGGTGCACAGCCGCCAATGCCGGAATGGGGTGCCATGGCTGCATCCGGCCGCCAATATCTGCTCGATGCCTGGTGGCTAACGACCATTCCAGGCATCGCGATCCTTGTCGTCAGCCTCGCCTTCAACCTTCTGGGAGATGGTCTCCGTGACATTCTGGACCCGCGCAATGCCTGATCCATCGCCGCTCCCCCTGGACCCGATCCTGACGGTGCGCAACATGTCGGTGGGCTTTCCGTCCCTCTCAGGCACCATTCCCGCCGTCCGCGATGTCTCGTTCTCCGTCGGGCGCGAAAAGATCGGCATCATCGGCGAAAGCGGATCCGGCAAGAGCACCACGGGCCGCGCCATCATGCGCCTGCAGCCACCGGGCGCCATCGTAAAGGCGGACGCGTTGCGTTTCGAGGAAATCGATCTCCTGAAAGTCAGCGAGAAGGATATGCTGTCCATCCGGGGGCGTCGCATGGCGATGATCCTCCAGGATCCCAAATACTCCCTCAATCCCGTGATGACGGTGGGCGAGCAGATCGGCGAGACCGTGATGCTTCATGAGAAGGTTTCCCGCCGGGTCGCGCGGGAGCGGACGCTCGGCATGCTGGAGCGCGTCCAGATCCGTGATCCCCGCCGTGTGTTCGATCTCTATCCGCATGAAGTGTCCGGCGGCATGGGCCAGCGCATCATGATCTCGATGATGCTGATCGCGTCCCCCTCACTCATCATCGCCGACGAGCCCACATCCGCGCTGGATGTGACCGTTCGACAGCAGGTTCTCAGTATTCTTGACGATCTGGTGACCGAGCGCGACATCGGGCTGATCTTCATCTCGCACGATCTCAATCTGGTGCGCAGCTTCTGTGACCGCGTCATCATCATGTATGCGGGACGTATCGTGGAGACCATTGCGGCTGCTGATCTTAATCACGCCAAACATCCCTATACGCAAGGGCTTCTCAACGCCCTGCCGAGCCTCGACCATCCGCGCGACAGACTCGACGTTCTAGCGCGCGATCCTGCCTGGCTGGAGGGCTGACGATGTCCATGATCACTGTAGACCATCTTGCCGTCTCCTACGGCCATCCAAACCGGCCAACCCGCGTGGTGGACGACGTCTCCTTCGACGTGGGAGCCAACGAAACCTTCGGTCTAATCGGGGAGAGCGGCTGCGGTAAGTCCACCATCCTCGGGGCGCTTGCCGGACGCAACAAACAGTGGACCGGCCGTATCACCATCGATGGTCAGATGATCGGGGCCAAGCGCAGTCATGAGCAGTTAGCCCTTCAGCAGATGGTCTTCCAAGATCCCTTCGGTTCGTTGCACCCGCGCCACACGATCGGTCGCATCCTCTTGGAACCGCTGGAGATCCACGGCATCAATGACCGCCAAAACAGGGTGGAGACCGTCCTCAGGGACGTTGGGCTTCCGGTCAATTTCCGATACCGGTTCCCTCATCAGCTCTCCGGCGGTCAGCGTCAGCGCGTCGCTATCGCCCGCGCCCTTATCCTGAAACCGCGGATTCTCTTGCTCGATGAGCCGACCTCCGCTCTCGATGTCTCCATACAGGCAGAGATCCTCAACCTTCTCAAAGACCTGAGAAAACGCGAAAACCTGACATATATTCTCGTGAGCCACGATATGGCAGTCGTCGCGCATCTTTGCGACCGTGTAGCGGTTATGCAAAACGGCATCTTTGTGGAGACTGTGACAAAGAAGCAGATCATCGACGGTACCGTGACACATTCATATACAAAAGTTCTAATGGATGGGAGCCGAGGCTATGTGCCGAAGACGCCGATCGCAACATACCGCAGTCCAGTTGATATCGCTGGTTAGAAGACGAGCGGTGTGTCACAATTTTCGGCGTTCACAATGATCACGTGGCCGGCCTGCAGATCCTCAAAGACATCGTCGGCCACAAGATCTGGCTTCTGCCTCGAAGGTGATTAAGTGATCATCCAAACGCGCTTCTTGGCTGCCGGGATTTGCTCGTCGCATAGAGCCCCTGATAGCTGACCACCACAGCCTGATATTTTTATTCACTTTTTAGAATCAACAACTTGAAGCAGATTATCCCCTCGCCGCCGTTTTCGCGCCGCGGCGCCGAGGAGTTGTTAAAATCGCGATTTCTGGAGAGCGAAGCGGCAGCTCTGTTTGTGAAAACAGGCGACCGTTTCGTCGCATCTGTGACCAATGCCACGTATCACTCTTCGATCTCTACCTCGGTATCGTCGGATCGCTGCGCGGCCTTCGCTAACAGTAATTTACACAAGACGCCGCTGAGGCGCGCCAGTTTCTATAAACTTGGCCCTCGATCCAAGGATACGGCTCGATGTTGCGCGAACGAACAAGCATTGGTCACGACAAGTTTAAGCGATGCTGCCGCCTGCGTCGGAGTTTACTATAACTGTCTGATGTCAACGGTAATGAGACTACGCGCCCTTTGCCTGACCGCTCTCACTCCGCAGATCAAAACGCGCGGGGTGGCTCACGTCGTATCGCCTTCACATCAAAGGATGGCGAGACGCATCCATGAATCCTCGTCGGCGAATGACTTTTTGCTGTCGAGCCAGTTTTCTGACGCGCAACGAGCCCGATAGCCCTGCCCGCTCTCTACCTCGATCGTGACAGCGAGGTAGGTGCTCTGCACATCACACCACCCTTCAAAAATATTCAAGGAGCCTCCGAAGCCTTGCTGCGAGACAGGCATGTCGTCGATGAGAGCGGCGAGCGCCTCAGCCTTTGGGACGGGCAGCACATCGCGGAGCGGGTTGTGCTGCTCGCCGACGATGGCGCGAAACTGGCTTTCGTAGGCGTTCATAATTGAGCGATCGGTTTCCTGGCTCTCGACGGCCATCCCAACGAGATTCACACGCAACACACCCCCTCGCCTCCTCGGGCAAGGGGGAGTGCGCTTCAGGTCTTGGGAGGACCGCTGAGACTGTAACCGGGCAACGGTGCAGCCAGCCTCTGAAAGTATTCAAGCACGATAAGCTGGGGCGAGGCTATCCCAGCGCCAACTGTTTTGCTATCGGCTTATCTAAGTGGTCAGAGATGGAGATCGGCGTGGGCGAGGTTGAAGCTAACGAGGCATCGGCTTTGGTCAAGTTGATCGCGAACTCGGAACGAATTCGAATGCTCCAAGCGATGCTTGAAGGAGAAGTACGAGTATGCGCATTGGCTGACCGGGCCGGCCTCGCTCAAGCTGCGACGTCCCAGCACCTTGCGAAGCTGCTGATTGCCGGCATTGTTGTTCAGAGGCGAGACCGACAGTCTCGATACAACTCGATCGTACCGGAGTGGGCGGACATATTGCGGCGACTGATTCGTGCTGCTGAGCAACATGACGCCTTGAGGACAGCTAACTCGTCTTGACCAACGCGTGGTAGCTAGGATTCCCGTTGAACACCTCTCGGAATCATGTCAAAGCAACGCGCCTCGAAAGAGGTCAGGGTGTGATAGCTATCCTAACAGGCTGTCGGATGGGTTCTGTCTGCAAACGTGTCCGTCTTCGAGGGCTTGCCTTCGGCACCCTGTGCTTCATTTCAAACGCCCGCGGCGACGGCCTTACTCTTCGTCCTTCGCCCGATACGCGGGGTAGCTTCGCTGTCAGACAGTCTCATTTTCTAGCGGGTCGGGCCATCCTTTATCGCGACAGAACTGCTCCGCGGCTCGGAACGGCATCTTCTGATCGGTGTAAGGTCTCGAAAGGGTATATTCTTTACAACTGAATGAAACCTCACCGACTACGAAAACACGTCGAAGAAAATAGCCATTCCGGGTTCGTACCGCATGCCTGTCTCCGTTTTGGCTCGGGATGGCGTGCCTGGATAGTTTGTCCCTCGAGTGATGCAGCTAGGTTCCTTAAACAGAGAGATGGCGTTGACTTCTAATCTTTCTCGTCCAAGCTGTAGCTTTCAGAGAATGTGCTGAGGGAAGGTCGTGGCCGCAGACTGGATCGCAACGCTCCATGAGCAAAGTGAGATTTTCCGAAGCAAGTCGCTACATGTGGCGCGCCTTCTTGAGCATGAAGACCTGAGCGTTGAGGTTGCCACAATCCTCCACAACGACGTCGATCACCTCGCAACCCGATTTGATGGTGTGATTGTCGATATGTATGCAGCGCTCCATGACGACGACCCGCTCATTGAAAGTGCCGAAGTCATCGAACAGTTATGGAGCCAACTGTGTCTTGCGACGGCAAACAAGGTGAGAGAACTCCAAGGGCTTCCTCTGATAGATCCCTTTCAGGATGGTGACGATGGGAGTTAGCGGCAAGAGGCATGCGCCGCATGGGCCGTGCCGACTTTCGCACGACCGAGGTCGTGCGCATGGACCCGTTAGAAAGCTGCGAGCGGTCGAGGCGTTGGTCCCTCCTGAACTTAGGCGGGCTGGTGCAAGGCGCCAGACGCCCAAATAGTATCCTTGCTGTCGGGCTTGGGATAAGCAACGCGCTCCGAACGGCGTGCTGTTGAGTGAAGTTTGGCACCCGCAAGCGGACTGTCCGCTCCATCTCATAGTGCTCTCTGCATGGTCTCGATACCATGACGAGCGCGATGTGTTTTAGGTCTGGTGAGACGGCAGCTGGGACGCCGGGAGGGGTGACGCACCGGCGGCGGCGCTGATCATGCTGATGAAGAGACATCGATCATTCACGTCGTTCTCCCCTGACGGCGCGAAGCCATCCATACGGCCTCTCTTTTGGGCTGGTCTGGCACCGGACCGGTCTTGTTCTGCAACGGCTTCGCCGACCTTCTTCCCCTAACCGCAGGCGGTCATTCCTCGCGAGCCAACAAGCTCGGCTGCCACCGTCCTTCGCTAACGCTGCGGTCCTGCGGATGCATTCCGTCCAATCCGTCGCCTCTCGACCGCCATCGAGGCCGCATTGGGCGGCTTCGAACAACCTCAGGAGATACGACAATGGCTCAGATCGGCACCTTCACCCGCGACGAGACCGGCGCCTACAACGGCACGATCAAGACCCTCACCCTCAACGTAAAGGCATACATCAAGCCCTGCGACCGCGACAACGACCGCGCACCTGACTTCCGGGTTACAGCGACGGGTGTCGAGTTCGGAGCAGGCTGGAGCCGGACAGCCCGCGAAACGGGCGTCGAGTACCTCTCGCTCAAGCTCGACGATCCGTCCTTCACGGCGCCCGTCTACGCCTCCCTCGTCCAGGGCGACAAAGGCGAGCACAAGCTCATCTGGTCACGCTGACCGGTTCCACGGCGCTCCGCTCAGAGCGGGGCGCTTACCTCCTCCCGCGCAATGATGTAGAAAGAAAACCACAGATCCACCGGCAAATCCGGCCGTCAAAGATCGACACTCTGCATCATCACCTCCTCAGCCTAAACGACATTTTGCGATGCACCGCAAAATGTCGAGTCCGGCGCTGGCTGGAAAAGCAGGCGCACGAGACCGAGCGCGATTACATCCCAGTCGAGCTCGACGATTCGTGCTGTATTGGCAGACACGAAATCGCAGCTGCTGCTTATCGGTATTGGGACCTCGCATGACATCGGTCCGCAGCGACAGTCAGTTTACCGCTCGCGCCTTAAAGATCGAGCGTTCTGGGTTATGCGCCGAAGCAGTGCGGACCTCCGACGACTTCACGGTGTCCGGACTTTCCCGAGGCATGAGACAGCACCTAAGCTCCTACGTTGCGGTGAAGCCGCCATAGCAGCATTAATGTCCCGTTCCGGACATAAAACGGTTATTAGAACGCTCTTACGGTACTAAGACGAGGCATGCTCGATCAAGGATTTAGCGCTATATTCCGGTCGTTGCCGAAGCTCGACAATTTCCTTCAGCATCCTGCGCAAGTGCAGCCAGGGCTCATGCTGATGTTCGAGCCTGGGGTCGTGCAGCGCGAGCAGGCAGTGAAGCTTGGCAGCGACCTCCATGAGGCAGGACGGTGGCATCAGCAGCAATACGTTGCTCGAGATACTCGCAGAGCGATCGAGCTCCCTTTCCCGCTTGAGAGCAGCGCTGTACCCGATGCGAGCGTCGGCTTCTTTCCAAGCTCGCCGCCTTTGCCGTAGCGTTGACAGTGCGGCGTCGACCTGCCTGGCGCCGATCCTTGAGGACAGGTGTCGGATCTCTGAGTAGGTCGTTGCGACGTAGTACGGCTCCCCTTCAAGCCCGTCGATTGCGACAGACGGATAGCCATCAAGGTCTTCCAATAAGCTGTGGCTCAGCTTCCGGACTTTGCTCGTTTGCCGCAAATGCTGCTGATGGAGGCTCCACCAACGTAGCCAGATCTCTCGTACCGGTGCAGGCCCTCTTTCCGTCCGAGGCGGCATGTCGGGAAAGCGGTTGTGCAAAGCCTGCGCTGTGTACGAGAGAAGGTTACGC
>UBPA01000014.1 GCA_900467185.1 Hyphomicrobiales bacterium
ATCGCGCGACGGGAGAAGGCGCGTTTGCGGCAGCAGCCTGCGAAGTGAAGGACGGATCGGACCGTCTCAAAAAGAAAGCCGAAGCACATTGTCCCACCCGCCCCGATCTGATCTTGCAAGCGGATCTGCCGATCCGATCGGCGCTGACCGGTGTGCCATTTGGTAACCGGTCGGACATTTCGACTTTGCAAACCGGCGGACATTTCAAAGTCACCGCCACAGACCGTTGTAGCCGGGTGGGTTCAAGGATGAAGTGCGACTTCAGAATGATACCAATGGGTTGTCAATCGCAAGGAAGATACAAATGGAGCGCATCCGGCTATTTGGTCACGCGTCAGTTGGGCCAGTTAGCGATGCGACACCTCGCCTTTCGATCTGCTGGGCAATGTCGATGTTGGGGGGCAAAGATGACCTTTAGCGTAGCCAAGACCAGGAGCGAACGGCGACGTCATTTCCTGTTTGATCACCATGCCGCAGAAGAACGGCATCGCTTCGACGTTATGCAGAAGATCCGCGATCAGCGCCTGAGAGTTCGGAACGCCGCGAATGCTTTCGTGCTGCCGCCTTGCTGCCTTTTCTCACCAAATTCAGCCTCAGCAACGTCTCGCAGGCCTTGAGCCTTTCGAGGGCGGTGACGGTCGGGCATTCGTAGATGAGGCGATCGTCGCGCAGTGTTGGCGTCTGGTGTCGGGACAGCGCGGCGACGAGCTTCAGCGATGGCGGCTTTTTCAGGGTGATCGCGATGGCGCGGGGGCCGGCATCGATCCTTGCAGCCCCGATCCGCGCGGCCAACCGCTTCAGCCTTGCAAGCCGCAGCAGAAGGGAAACCTCGTCGGGTACCTCTCCGAAGCGATCCTCGTATTCTTCGGCAAAATCCTCGATCGCCGCGATGGTGCCGACGCGTGCGAGCTTGGCGTGGAGGTTGAGACGCACGGTCGCGTCGGGGACAGAGGTCTCCGGGATGGAGCCGGAAAGGCCGAGCGTAAGCACGACGTCGTGATGCGCCTTTGCCGTATCGCCGCCAAGGGCCCGCTCCAGAAGCATCTGGTAGAGACTGACGCCGATGGCGCGCATGTGGCCGCATTGATCGTCGCCTGCGATATCGCCGCCGCCGCGTTCGTCGAGGTCGCCGAGGCTGATGGCAAGGCCGGAGCCGAGCCGGTCGTTTTCGATCAGCGTCGCGAGACGTCGCCGGGTGTCCTCCGCCACTTCGCGGTCCGACTCCGTCAGGAGATAGGCCGTTCCCTGAATCTTTCCACGGCCGACCCGGCCGCGCAGCTGATGCAACTGGGCCAGCCCGAACCGGTCGGCGTTCCAGATGAAGATCGTGTTGGCCCGGGGAACGTCGAGCCCGCTTTCGATGATGTTGGTCGACAGCAGCATATCGCCCTCACCGTCCGCAAAACCGACCATGATTCCATCCATCTCAGCGGCCGGCAGCTTGCCATGGGCAACGCGGATGCCAAGCTCGGGCACGATATCGCGGAGCATGGCCTCGATGCCTTGGAGATCCTCGATCCGGGGCGCCACGACGAAGCTCTGGCCGCCGCGGCGATGCTCCCGCATCAAGGCGACCCGCATCGTCGCGCGATCGGCCGGGCTGAGACTGGTCCTGACGGGCCGCCGGCGCATGGGTGGGGTTGTCAGCAGACTGACATCCTGAAGCCCGACGAGAGCGGCCTGTAGTGTGCGGGGGATCGGTGTCGCCGACATCGTCAGCGTGTGAAGCAAGGGCGCGAGCGACTTCAATGCCTGCTTGTCGCGCATGCCGAAGCGGTGCTCCTCATCGACGATCAGCAGTCCCAGATCCGCAAAGGCCACATCCTTGGCGAGGACGGCATTGGTCGCGACGACGATGTGGATCGCACCCTCGGCAAGGCCGGCCTTCACGGCTTTCGCCTGTTTCGGCGTCACGACGCGCGAGAGCATGGCGACGGTCACACCCGTTCCGGCGAAACGCCGCTCGAAGGCACCGAAGTGCTGGCGGGCGAGCACGGTCGTCGGCGCAACCAGTGCCACCTGGCGGCCCGAGAGGGCCGCCGCTGCCGCCGCCCTCAACGCGATCTCCGTCTTGCCGAAGCCGACATCGCCGCAGATCAGCCGGTTCATGACCGATCCCGAGGAAAGGTCGCCAAGCACAGCATCGACGGCCGCTGTCTGATCGGCGGTCAGGCTATAGGGGAAGCGGGCGCAGACCTTGGCATAGGCCGCACGCGGGGGCACGAGAATGGCACCGGCTTTTGCCTGATGTTCGCGGGCGAGTGCTTTCAGCTGCTTGGCCGCCGTTCGCACATCCCGTGCGACCGCCGCGCGCTTTCTCGCCCAGGCATCCGTGTGCAGCCGATCGAGCGCGACGGCTTCCGGTGTCGAGCCATAGCGCCACAGCTTGCCGAACTCGTCCATCGGCACAAGAAGAGAGGCGCCGTCGCGATAGGCAAGCCGCGCCGCATCCCGTCGCTCACCATCGATCTCCACCGTTTCCAGGCTCTCGAGAATGCCGATGCCGTGATCCTCGTGAACGACAACATCGCCGAGCGTCAGGTCGGGCTCTTCTAGGCCTGCCATCACAGCGGAATCGACGGAACGGCCGAGCACGTCGGCCGCGGCGATGACGATTCGCTGTGCGGATGCGTCCAGAAACCCCTGCTCCAGCGTCGTGTCGAGTTTCAGCACGCTGCCCGTCTCGGCGGCAGCCACCTCGCGCCACCGCGTGGCCGGGGCGATCTCCACATCGAGCGCGCGTTCGACCCGACGGCAGAGGCCATCGAACAGCTTGCCGCGTCCCGCAAGGACGACGGTTTCAGAGGCCTGCTTCTCCTTGAGGAAGGCCAGAAATGTTTGGCGGGGGTTCGCCGCACCGAGAAAGTCCGGCAGCACATCGCGTGCTGACATCGCAAGATCTGCCGAGGGCAGGCCCTGCACGCGGTCGGCCCATTCCCTGCCATCGAGATAGAGAGAGGTGTCGGCCGAGCGACGGTGTCCGCGCAGATCCTCCTCGGCCTGCTGCGCGTCGCGGATGATATCAAAATAGGTTTCGAGCCGGGCATCGATGCCGGGCGCGAGAATGACCGGTACGCCGTCCAGCATGTCGAAGACGGTCTGCATCTCGCCATAGAGCTGGAAGAGCCCCCGTTCGGTCACGTCGAACGAGGATGTGCCGTCGATGCCGGTCACCGCGCCGGAGGGGATCGCTTCGCTCGCTGGGCCGAAGACCATGCTGTCGCGGGTGACGACGGTGCGCTGCGTCAGCGGATCGTAGGTCCGCAACGCGGCTATGCCCTGGTCGGCGTCCAGCTGGATCCGCATGGGCAGCATCTGCCCGGCCGGGAAGATGTCGATCACATCGGCGCGGAACGCGACCTCGCCGGGCTCGTCGACCAGCCCGTCCTCGATGTAACCGGTCATCTCGATGAAGGCGCGGAACGCAGCCTCATCGAAGCGTGTGCCGGACGTCAGCTCGAAGAAGCTACGCTTGACGACAGCGAGCGGCGGGATCCTCTGCAGCGCGGCATCCAGCGATGTGATGAACAGCGCCGGGCGCGTGGTTTGACACCAGACCCGCAAGGCATCCATCCTCCGCCCCATGCATTGGCGGGAGGGCGAAATTCGATCATAGGGCAGACAGTCCCATGGCGGGAGCAGGACGACATCCGCATCCGCATCGAGCATCCGAACGGCCTCAGCTATGCCGGCCGCTGCCGTCTCGCTGCGGGCGATGTAGGCAAGCGGCCGCTGCGTGGAATGCACTATCTCCATCAGCTTGACGGCAATCAGACCGGCCGGCGGTCTGGGCAGAGTGGAGGCGATATCGGGAGAAACGGGAATGGACGTTTCTGTATAGTCGGTGACGCGCAACACACACTCCCCTGCCCTTTTCAGGGCGACAACGCTGGATGCTCGGACGGTCCGGAGCGGACCGTTCCGACATCACAATTATCCCGGGGATGGTTGGTTCCTGTGTCCTGCGCTGCGATGGTTTCGGGAGAAACGGGTCCTCACCTTTCCTTGGAAAACTCTAGTGCCCGCTCTCCCGCGCCTTGCGCGCGAAGTCGTTGAGTGCGGTCAGCGTCTCGTCGAACCGCGTCTCTTGCTCGGCGAAGCGCAGGAAGCCGACGGCCTTGACGAGGATTTCCGCCGGTGTCGGCTGCTGCGAGAAGAGCGCCATGACCTCGTCCATGAAGTCGTTCAGCGGCATGTAGCCCGAGCGTGTGGATTGGCCCGGCGTCAGCTCCGTCTGCACGGCCGGCGGTGCCAGTTCGATGACCTCGACCTTGCCCTTCAGCACATCCCGCAGGCTGACCGTATAGGAGTGGATGGCCGCCTTCGTCGCCGAATAGGTGGGCGTCGAAACGAGCGGCACGAAGGCGAGGCCCGAGGACACGTTGACGATGGCGGCATCCGGCCGGGTCGTCAGGTGGTCGATCAGGGCGTTGGTCAATCGGATCGGCCCGAGGAGATTGGTCGCGATGGTCGATTCCGCATCCGTCAGATCCCGCGACCGGGCGAGGTCCTCGAACATCATGACACCGGCATTGTTGATGAGGACGTTCAGGTCCGGGTGGTTGCGGGTGACATCGGCGGCGAAGGCCGCGATGCTCTCGGGGCTGGCAATGTCGAGCGCATAGCCCACGATGCCTTCATGGCCTGCGGCGACCGCGTCCAATCGATCCTGCCGCCGGCCGGCGATGATGACCGTGTTGCCCTGCGCATGAAAGCGCTCCGCCAGTTCGCGCCCGATGCCGGATGCGCCGCCGGTGATGAGAATGGTGTTTCCGCTGGTTTTCATGATCTGCCTCACGAGGATGGATGGAGTTTGCGCTGATTGTCCACCAGAGCTAACGCTGTTACTCTCCAGAGAACAGAAGGCACCCGAAAGATTTATACGCACCAAAAGGAGAGTATCAGATGCAACGCCTGCACACCCGCTCCGCGGAAGCACCGCTCGAGAAAACGGAGCGTATGATTCCGGACGTTGTCGATCCGCGCGTCGAAGCGCTGGTGCACGAGCTGATCGGGCGCGTAGCGGACAAATGGACGATGCTGATCCTGGAAACCCTGGAAGAGAAGGGCGAACTTCGGTTCACGCAGCTCAGCCGCGACATCGGCACCATCAGCCAGAAGATGCTGACGCAGACGCTTCGACAGATGGAGCGCGACGGGCTCATCAAACGCACCGTCCATGCCGTCGTGCCGCCCAAGGTGGAGTATCGGCTGACCGACCTCGGCAAAAGCCTGGGTGCGGCTTTTTGTGGCGTGTGGATCTGGGCAGAAGCGAACCTCGCGGAAGTTCATGAGGCGCGCAACGCGTTCGAGCAGGCTGCGAAAGCCTGATACCGCGCATCTCAGCCCCGCACGAAGCCGGGCCGCCCGGTATTTGCTCGCCGATGCGCAGAGACGAGCTGGCATTCGGAGACACCTTGCCTATCTGTCTTGTGCCTTGTCAGCACCGCACGGGTCCGCGGCTGGACGAGGAACGACGAACGCCAGGGAAGGGCATGATGTTGAACAGAGAGACGACGTCCCTGACGCGCGAAGAGCTGGAGAAGGAGCTGGCGCTCCTCAGATCGCAGACCGTCGGAGACGATGCACTGCAGAGTGCGGCGCGGCGGCGGGCGCTGTTCGAGGCCATCGACGACGGCTTCTGCATCATCGAGTTCATCGACGGTCCGAACGGACCGATGAGTGACTACCTTCATGTGGAAGCCAACTCCGGCTACGAGCGCCAGACCGGCATTGCCGATATCGTCGGCAAGCGTCTGCGGGAGATCGAGCCTGCGAACGCGGATGTGTGGCTGAAGCTCTATGGCGGCGTGCTTCGCACCGGGCAAACGGTCCGGTTCGAGCAGGAGTTCGCGGCGATCGGCCGCCACATCGAGGTGTCCGCCTCGCGCGTCGAGCCGGAGAGCCTTCGTCAGGTCTCCGTACTCTTCCGCGATGTGACCGCGCGCAAGCAGGCGGAGCAGGCCCTTCGCGAAAGCGAGGCGATCTCACGCGAGAACATCCAGCGCGTCCAGCTGGCGCTCGCCGCCGGCGCGATCATCGGAACATGGTCGTGGCACCTGCCGACGGACCGTTTCACGGTCGATGAAGGTTTCGCGACCGCTTTCGGCTTCGATCCCTCGCTCGGGCGGTCGGGCCTCAGCCTCGCGCAGGTGGTGGAAACCGTGCATCCCGACGATCAGGCGGGCCTTGCCGCGGCCATCACGGAAGCCCTGTCGCGCGGCGGGTCCTATGCACATCAGTACCGGACGCGGCGCACGGACGGGAAATACTACTGGCTGGAGGCGAACGGGCGGGTCGACCTCGCACCGGACGGCACGCCGCTCACATTCCCCGGCGTTCTCATCGATATCGAGGGCCGGCGTGCCGTGGAGGCCGAACGCGACCGCGCCATCACGGCCCTCCGCGCCCTGACGGAAACGCTGGAACAGCGCGTGGAGCAACGGACGGCCGCTCTTCTGCAGGCCGAGGAGGCGCTCCGCCAGGCCCAGAAGATGGAGGCCGTCGGCCAGCTGACCGGCGGTCTGGCGCATGATTTCAACAATATTCTCGCCGGCATCGGCGGCAGCCTCGACCTGATGCGGACGCGCCTTGCCCAAGGCCGGGTCGGCGATATCGACCGCTACGTCACCGGCGCACAGTCGGCGGTGAAGCGCGCCGCGGGCCTGACGCAGCGCCTCCTCGCCTTCTCGCGTCGGCAGACGCTCGATCCGAAGACGTCCGACATCAACCGCATCGTTGCGGACATGCACGACCTTATCAGCCGCAGCGTCGGCCCGGCGATCGCCATCGAGGCGGTGGCGGCCGGTGGGCTCTGGAAGACGTTCGTGGATGTCGGGCAGCTGGAAAACGCGCTCCTGAACCTCTGCATCAACGCCCGCGACGCAATGCCCGACGGCGGCAAGCTGACGATCGAGAGCGGCAATCGCTGGCTCGACGAGCGCGCGGCCAAGGAGCGCGGTCTGGCGCCCGGTCAATACGTGTCGCTCTGCGTCAGCGATACCGGCACGGGCATGTCGCCGGATGTCATCGCCCGCGCGTTCGATCCGTTCTTCACGACGAAGCCGATCGGCCAGGGAACCGGGCTCGGCCTGTCGATGGTCTACGGCTTTGCCGGACAATCGGGTGGTGCCGTGCGCATCTATTCCGAACTCGGCAAGGGCACGATGATCTGCATCTACCTGCCCCGACACGTCGGCGACGACGAAAGCGACGAGGCACCGGCCGAAGTGACGCGGTCCGTGTCTGCGACGGATCGCAACACGATCCTCGTGGTCGATGACGAGCCGCTGGTTCGCATGGTCGCCGTCGAGATCCTGGAAGAACTCGGTCATGCCGTGCTGGAGGCGGAAGACGGTCCGTCTGCGCTGAAGATCCTCACCAGCCGCCCCGACGTCGAGCTGCTGATCACCGATGTGGGCCTGCCCAACGGTATGAACGGGCGACAGCTGGCGGACGCCATTCGCGCCCAGCGCCCGGACCTCAACGTTCTCTTCATCACCGGCTATGCCGAAAATGCCGTGCTCAACCATGGCCATCTGGAGCCCGGCATGCAGGTCATGACCAAGCCCTTCGAGGCCGACGCTTTCGCCCGGCGGGTAAGCGATCTGATCACCGCGCGCTGAACAACGAAGCGGGAGCCGGGTGTCGTCAGTTGAGGATGCGGGAAAGCTCCCTGCGCACCTGCAGAAGCGGCTCCAGGAACGTCTGGACGACGGTATCCATCGTTTCCGACGATGCGGGAAAGCCGGTGTTCAGCGCCGCGACCACCTGCCCGCGGGCGTTGACGATGGGTACGGCGACCGATCGAAGGCCACGTTCCACCTCCTCGCTGACCGCGGCATATCCCTGCCCGCGAACCGTAGCCAGTTCGGCCATCAGCCTCTCGATATCGGTCATCGTCTGCGGAGTCCGCTGGACGAGCGGGGCAGACCTCAGAAGGCTTCGCGCTGCCTCTTCCGGCAAGGCCGCCAGCAGCACGCGTCCCATGGAGGTGCAATAGGCCGGCAGGCGTGATCCCGGCATGAGAGCGATCGACATCACCTTCCGCTGCGCGGCGCGCGCGACATAGACGATCTCGCTCTCATCGAGGATGGCGACCGAGGTGCTCTGGCCGATCCGTTCGGACAGATCGTCCAGCCAAGGCTGGACGATGCGGGGCAGCGGCATGGTCGCGAGACAGCCGGTCCCGAGCCGCAGGACGCGCGGCGTCACCGTGAAGAACTTGCCGTCATAGGCGCAATAGCCGTGTTCCGCGAGCGTCAGCAGGCAGCGCCGCGTCGTCGCCCGGTCAAGGCCGGCGATCGCGGCGGCTTCGGAGATGCTCAGGCGCGGCGTATCCACCGTGAAGGCCTCGATCACTCGCAATCCCTTGGCAAGCCCGCCCATCATGTCGCCCGGCTTCGTGTCCATCATTCGCCCTCGAATGTGCGATATCGCAACAAATGCACCATATCGCACATTTGCATTGCCGTCGAGAACCGCTCGCGCTACCGTTTTTCGCAAGATCAGCCTCTCCAGGGCGCGTTTTCAGCGGAGGATATAGTGGACAAGACGGTCACCAGCACGGCCGACGCCGTGAAGGACATCGGCGACGGTGCCACCATCATGATCGGCGGCTTCGGCGGTTCCGGCGCGCCGATCGAACTCATTCATGCGCTGATCGACAAGCGCCCGACCGGGCTGACGGTCATCAACAACAATGCCGGCAATGGCCGCATCGGCATCGCCGCGATGATCGACGCTGGCATGGTGCGCAAGATGGTCTGCTCGTTTCCCCGCTCGTCCGATCCGCGCGCCTTTACCGACCGCTACCTCGCCGGCGAGATCGAACTGGAGCTGGTTCCCCAGGGTACGCTTGCCGAGCGCATTCGCGCCGGAGGGGCCGGCATTCCCGCCTTCTACACGCCGACGGCCTTTGGCACCAACCTTGCCGAGGGCAAGCCGATCGCCGAATTCGACGGCCGTTCCTACGTGCAGGAGCGCTGGCTGAAGGCGGACTTCGCCATCGTCAAGGCCCATCTGGGCGATCGCCACGGCAACCTCACCTACAACAAGGCCGGCCGCAACTTCAATCCGCTGATGTGCATGGCGGCGACGACCACGATCGCACAGGTTTCCCGGATCGTGGAACCCGGCGAGATCGATCCGGAGCATGTCGTCACGCCCGGCATTTTCGTCAATCGCCTTGTCGAGGTCGCCCATCCACAACAGGAAGAAGAGCTCATCCGAGCCGGAGTATCCTACGCATGAGCACCGGCACGATGACGGACATCAAGCTTTCCAACGCCCAGATCGCCTGGCGGGCGGCGCAGGACATCGAGGACGGCGCCTATGTCAATCTCGGCATCGGCTTTCCGGAAATGGTGGCGCGCTACCAGCCGCCCGGCCGCCGGGCGATCTTCCACACCGAAAACGGCATTCTCGATTTCGGGGAGCCACCGGCACCCGGCGCGGAAGACTGGGACCTGATCAATGCCGGCAAGCGTGCCGTGACCCTGAACCCCGGTGCCGCGTTCTTTCATCATGCCGACAGCTTCGCCATGGTACGCGGCGGACATCTCGATGTCGCCATTCTCGGGGCCTATCAGGTGGCCCAGACGGGCGATCTTGCCAATTGGCGGGTCGGCTCGAAGGGCGTTCCCGCCGTCGGCGGGGCGATGGATCTGGTGCACGGCGCAAAACAGGTCTTCGTGATCACCGAGCATGTGACCAAGGACGGCAAGCCGAAACTGGTCGAGGCCTGCACCTTTCCCTTGACTGGCGTCGCCTGCATCACGCGCGTCTATACCAGCCATGCCGTCATCGACATTACCGACGGTCGCTTCGTCGTGCGCGAAAAGCTCGCGGCCGTGTCGATGGACGATCTGCAGGCCATGACCGGCGCGCCGCTGCATGTCGCAGCGCCGGTCGTCGATCTCGTCGTGCCCGAACTTCAAGGAAATTGAGCCATGCCAGACGCCTTCATCTGCGATTACATCCGCACGCCCATCGGCCGCTTCGGCGGCGCGCTCGCCGCCGTCCGCCCCGACGATCTCGGCGCCGTACCGCTGAAGGCGCTGATGGCGCGCAACACCGGCGTCGACTGGGAGGCGGTCGACGATGTCATTTTCGGATGCGCCAATCAGGCCGGAGAGGACAACCGCAACGTCGCCCGCATGTCGCTCCTTCTTGCCGGCCTGCCGGTCTCCGTCAGCGGCACGACACTCAACCGTCTCTGCGGCTCCGGCATGGATGCGGTGATGACCGCGGCACGGGCGATCCGCTCCGGCGAAGCCGAGCTGATGATCGCCGGCGGCGTGGAAAGCATGAGCCGAGCCCCCTTCGTCATGCCCAAAGCCGAAACCGCCTATTCCCGGCAGGCCGAAATCCATGACACCACGATCGGCTGGCGCTTCGTCAATCCGCGGATGAAGGCGCTGTACGGCGTCGATTCCATGCCGGAAACGGGCGACAATGTCGCTGCCGACTTTCAGGTCTCCCGCGAGGATCAGGACGCCTTCGCGGTTCGCTCGCAGGAAAAGGCAGCCGCCGCGCAGGCGAATGGCCGTCTCGACCGGGAAATCACACCCGTCAGCGTTCCCCAGCGCAAGGGCGATGCCCTTGTCGTCGGGAAGGACGAGCATCCCCGCGCAACCAGCATCGCGGCGCTCGCCGCCCTCAGGCCGGTCAACAAGACTGGCAACGGCACGGTAACGGCCGGCAATGCGTCCGGTGTGAACGACGGCGCCGCCGCCATGATCATCGCATCCGAAGCCGGCGCGAAGCGTCATGGCCTGACCCCCATCGCGCGGATCCTCGGGGGTGCCACCGCCGGCGTGCCGCCGCGGGTGATGGGCATCGGGCCCGGACCGGCGACGCGGAAGCTCGCCGCCCGTCTTGGCCTGTCTCCGTCGCAGTTCGACGTTCTGGAGATCAACGAAGCCTTTGCCTCCCAAGCCATCGCCGTTCTGCGGGAACTGGGCATTCCCGAGGATGCCGGCCACGTGAATCGCAATGGCGGCGCGATCGCGCTCGGCCACCCGCTCGGAATGTCCGGCGCCCGCATTGCCGGAACGGCGGCGCTCGAGCTCTCGCTGGGCACGGGTCGGCACGCTCTGGCGGCCATGTGCATCGGCGTCGGCCAGGGCATCGCGATGGCATTCGAACGCGTGTAGGAGCAAAGGCCACTCGATCGCGCCGGCGGGTCGGTCTGCTCACGGCGTCCGATATCGGTCGCCGGTTTTCGCCGGTATCATCGGCTCTTCAAAAAGCGCGTTCGAGGACTATCTTCGCAAGCGATCGTTGATGGAGAGTGACGGATGTCGGGGAGTTCAGGCAGCGTGTCGATGTTCGGATCGGACGTCTGTTGGAATCGCTGATCTCGGAATACGGCATCTGGGCCGTTCTGATCGGGGCCGGCGCAGAGGGTGAAGCGGTCGCCTTTCTCGGCGGCGTGCTCGCGCATCGCGGTCTTCTCGTCTATTGGCAGGTTGCCGTCGCGGCCGCGCTCGGGTCCTTCCTGGCCGACCAGCTCTTCTTCTTCATCGGCCGGCATGCCGCGCGCTTCCGCTTCGTGGAGCGGCTGGAGGCGACGACGGCGATGCGCCGCGCGACCGGACTGCTGGAGCGCTATCCCGTCGGTTTCATCCTCTCCTTCCGCTTCATCTACGGCATGCGCATCATCAGCCCGCTGCTGATCAGCCGCACCAGCATCTCCGCCCTCCGCTTTCTGATGCTGAACGGTCTTGCCGCCGCCCTCTGGGGAACGGTCATCACGGCCATAGGCTTCCTGTTCGGCAATGCCGTGGAAATGCTGTTCGGCCATCTGCGCCTTCACATTCACCTTCTCATCGCGCTTGCGGCGCTCGTGGCCGGGATCGCCGCGACCGCGATGGTCGCGCGTGCCCGATACCGATAGCGTCTCCTGCCTCGCTTTCCCACGACCGACCAACCCCAAGCGCGCCGACCGGAAACAGATCATGCCCGAACGCCTCAAAGCGCCGCCCCTCGACCGCGCCACCCTGCAGGTTCTTTTCGACGGCCTCAGCGAGGGTGTGATCTTCCTGGACAGGAAAGGGCGCATCACCTGGGCCAATGCGGCGGCCCTTGCGATGCACCGCGTCGAGGCGATCGGCGATCTCGGCGGCGACGCGAAGGCGTATCGACGGGCCTTCACGTTGCGCTATCGCAACAACCACCCGCTGGAGGAAGGCCAGTATCCGATCGAGCGTCTCCTGGCGGGCGAGACGGTCGAGGACGTCACGGTCGAGATCTCGCCTGCGACGGACCTCGACCTGGTCTGGGTACACACGAACCGGAGCATGGCGATCTCCGGCGATGACGAGGGCGATGCGGTGCTGGCGCTGGTCATCCGCGACGAGACGCCCCGCTTCGAGGCCGAGGAGCGGTTCGAGCGCTCCTTCAACGCCAACCCCGCGCCCGGCCTCATTTGCCGGCTGGATGATCACCGGTTCATCCGCGTCAATCAGGGTTTCCTCGAGATGACCGGCTTTATGAAGGAAGACATTATCGGACGGACGGTGGAGGCGATCGGACTGTTCTCCAATTGCGAGAGCGGCGAGGATGCGCTGGCAAAGCTGGTCGAGGGCCGCGTCATCCGGCATCGCGAGGCGCTGGTTCCTTTGCCGGCCGGCGGCGACCGACTGGTGATCGTCGCGGGAGAGCCGATCGCCGTGGTGGAGGAGCCCTGCATGCTCTTCACCTTCGCCGATCTGGATGCGCGCCGCAAAGCGCAGAATGCCCTGCGGCAGAGCGAGGAGCGATTCTCGAAGTCCTTCCGCCTTTCGCCGGCGCCCGCGGCCATCTCGCGGCTGGATGATTTCGTCTTCACCGAGGCGAACGACGCCTTCCTGCAGATCTCCGGCTACGGCCTGACCGACGTCGTCGGCCGCACGGCAGGCGAGTTGCGTCTGTGGGACGACGTCGCCGCGCGTCGGGACATCGAGCAGAAGCTGCGCGACAACACGTTCGTGCGCAACGAGCCGATGCGCATGAAGCAGAAGGATGGCAGCTTTGCCGAATGCCTCGTCTCGGCGGAGCGCGTCGAGATCAACGACGAACAATGCGTCATCTGGGCCCTGCAGGACGTGACCGAACGTCGGCGGAGCGAGGCGCAGCTGGTCGAGGCGATCGAGAGCGTGATGGCCGACACGTCCTGGCTCAGCCGCTCGATCGTCGATCGCCTCGCCACGCTGAAACAGACCTCGACGGCGGCGCCAACGGCGCAGCTTGTCGCCTTGAGCGACCGGGAACGCGAAATCCTCGGTCTGATCTGTAGCGGGCAGAGCGATGCCGAGATGAGCGACACCCTGCATCTCTCCAAGAACACGATCCGCAACCACATCGCATCGCTTTACGGAAAGATCGGCGTCAACCGCCGCGCCGCCGCGGTCATCTGGGCGCGGGAGCGCGGTTTCACGGGACTGCCGGATGCCAAGCTGAGCAAGCGGCCGGGGCGACAAAAATAGCAAAAATCCTTCGGCGACCTGAAAAAAGGTCCATTGCTACTAGGCCGACTGGTATTTCCCAATCTGAAATCCTCCATCCAGCCCGCCTATCTCCCGTCTCATGACAGCGAGATCGTCGCTGCCATCTGAGCCTGAACATCAGTTGTCAAGGAGAACCAGGATGGACAAGAACCGTATCGAAGGCGGAGCCAAGGAAGTGAAGGGCACCGTCAAGGAGGCCGTCGGCAAGCTCGTCGGAAACGAGCGCCTCGAAGCCGAAGGCAAGATCGACAAGGCGGCGGGCGAGGCGCAGAGCACGCTCGGCAAAGCCAAGGATGCCGTCAAGGGCGCCCTGAAATAGGCTGATGCGGCGGCCGGCTCTCGAAGAATGAAGAGCCGGTGCGGAGCTGGAATGATCCCCTTGAGCGCGCGACCCAAAGGCAGAGCCAACATGTTGTTTCCCGTTCTTTCGAACACGGCCCTCACCCCGGACCTGGTATCGACCCAAGCGACGATCGCTTGCGTTCTAGCCTACACCTACGGGCTGGAGGACTGCCGGATTGCGGTTGAGGTCACCGAGGAGCGCGTCTTGCTTTCCGGTACGGCCCCGACCCGCGAGGCGATCGACATGGCCATCGGCATCGCCGCCGACCTCTCCTCACGCCGCGTCATCAGCGACGTCGAGATCGTTCCGCCCGCCGCACCATGCTGAACCGGCGCGTTTCACGCCCGGACATCACAATCGAAGACCAGAATCCCTATCGGAGTATTTTCATGAACAAGACCCTCATCCTCGCCCTCGCCGCAACCCTGGCCATCGGCACCGCTGCCTCGGCGGCCGACATGACGCCGTCCAAGAAGCACCATGGCCGGCAGGTAGCGGACGAGCCCCGGGAGCGTCTCGGCACGCTGTCCTGCGAGGTTGCCGGCGGTGTCGGCCTGCTGATCGGATCGAGCAAGACCGTGGATTGCACGTTCAAGCAGCGCGGCGGCCGGACCGAGCGCTATACCGGAACCATCGGCAAACTCGGCATCGACGTCGGCGTGACCGGCAAGTCGTATCTCAGCTGGGTCGTCGTCAACACGGTGCCGACCACGATCGGCCAGGGCAGCCTTGCCGGCACCTATGTCGGCGCATCGGCGAGCGCCGCCGTCGGTCTCGGCCTTGGCGCCAACGCCCTCGTCGGCGGCAATGCCAAGAATTTCGGTCTGCAGCCCCTGAGCACGCAGGCCGGAACGGGCCTCAACGTCGCCGCTGGCGTTTCGCGCCTGCAGCTGCAGGCCGCGAACTGATCGCAGCAACAGCGAACGCATGACGAAGAAATGATGAAGGGGCGGGGCCGAGAGGTCCCGCCCCTTTCTGCATGGAAACCGGGATCCCGCGTGCGCTGCGTGACACCCCTGCCCTCTATCCCGCGTCCGCAGCTGTCCAAAAGATATCTGGAAGATTCAATTTGACGACGGACACAAACAATGGAATAAACATTCCACGAGGATTTATTTTGTTAGTTTTGTACCGTTTTGGCCGTGCGCCGACGGAGCCAGAGGAACCCGTTGAGGGAGATCCGGATAACGGGGTGCGACCGGACACCCGCCTGAGGAGGAAACATGAAGAAGATCATTTTCAGCGCGGCATTCGCCGTGATGCTCTCGACGGCAGCACATGCCGAGACCATCGGCGTGTCCATCGCCAAGTTCGACGACAACTTCCTGACCGTTCTGCGCAACGGCATGAGCGATTACGCGCAGACGCTGAATGGCGTTTCGCTGCAGATCGAGGACGCGCAGAACGACGTCGCCAAGCAGCAGAGCCAGATTCAGAACTTCATCGCAGCCGGCGTCGATGCGATCATCGTCAACCCGGTCGATACCGATGCGACCGCCGCCATGTCGAAGATCGCTTCCGACGCCAAGATCCCGCTCGTCTACGTCAACCGCCAGCCGGCAAACCTCGACGCTCTGCCGGAGAAGCAGGCCTTCGTCGCTTCCGAGGAAACGGTGGCCGGAACGCTCGAGGCGCAGGAAGTCTGCCGCCTTCTCGGCGGCAAGGGCAAGGCCGTCGTCATGATGGGTGAGCTGTCCAACCAGGGCGCACGCATGCGCACCGCCGCCGTGCACGACGTTCTGGCGACGGATGCCTGCAAGGGCATCTCCATCGTCGAGGAGCAGACCGCCAACTGGCAGCGCACCGAAGGCGCCGACCTGATCACCAACTGGCTTTCGGCCGGAACCGAGTTCGACGCCGTGATCGCCAACAACGACGAGATGGCCATCGGCGCGATGCAGGCCCTGAAGGCCGCGGGTCGGCCGATGGACAAGGTCGTGATTGCCGGCGTCGATGCGACGCAGGACGCGCTGGCCGCCATGGCCGCCGGTGACCTCGACGTCACCGTCTTCCAGAACGCTGCCGGCCAAGGCAAGGGCGCCGTCGATGCCGCGCTGAAGCTGGTCAAGGGCGAGGCCGTGGAGAAGAAGGTCTATATTCCCTTCGAACTCGTCACGCCCGCCAACCTCAAGGACTATCAGGCCAAGAACTAAGGTCTGACGACGGACTGCGGGCACCACCCGCAGTCCGATCTGCGCAGGTCCGGTCATGGCGGCGAGAGCCCGCTCCCGGACGCGGATGCAACGACCCAGAGAGAATGCCCGCCCGGTGGTTTCGTTCGCCGGTCGGGTGGAAGGTCTTTCGAGGAGGATAACGATGGTCAGCCCGTCGACGATGGCCGCTGTGCGCAAGAGCGGCGCCATTCCCAATGCCGAATTCCTGCTGACCGCCGAGGGCGTGCGCAAGGAGTTTCCCGGCGTCGTCGCGCTCGATGACGTCACCTTCCGGCTGAAGCGCGGCACGGTGCATGCGCTGATGGGCGAGAACGGCGCCGGAAAATCGACGCTGATGAAGATCCTGGCCGGCATCTACACGCCGGATCGCGGGCAGGTTCGCCTGAAGGGCGTCGATATCGAGCTGTCCTCGCCGCTGGACGCTTTGGAAAACGGCATCGCGATGATCCATCAGGAGCTCAACCTGATGCCGTTCATGACGGTGGCGGAAAACATCTGGATCCGCCGCGAGCCCAAGGGTCGTTTCGGGCTGATCGATCACGGCGCCATGAACCGGCAAACCGCCGATCTCTTCAAACGCCTGAACATTGCGCTCGATCCGCAGGCGCTGGTCGGGGATCTCTCGGTGGCGAACCGGCAGATGGTGGAGATCGCCAAGGCCGTCTCCTACGAGTCCGACGTTCTGATCATGGACGAGCCGACCTCGGCGCTAACCGAGCGCGAGGTGGAGCACCTTTTCGCCATCATCCGCAGCCTGCGCGAACAGGGCATCGGCATCGTCTACATCACCCACAAGATGAACGAGCTTTTCGAGATCGCGGACGAGTTTTCGGTGTTTCGCGACGGCAAATATATCGGCACGCACGCATCCACGGACGTCACCCGCGACGACATCATCCGCATGATGGTCGGTCGCGAGATCACCCAGATGTTTCCAAAGGAAGAGGTTCCGATCGGCGAGACCGTTCTCGCGGTCAAGAACCTGTCGCTGCGCGGTGTCTTCACGGACATTTCCTTCGAGGTGCGCGCAGGCGAAATCCTCGGCATTGCCGGCCTCGTCGGCTCCGGCCGCTCGAACGTCGCGGAAGCCCTGTTCGGCGTCACGCCGGCCACCTCCGGCACGATCGCCATCAACGGTCGCGACGTGGTTATCGACACGCCGACCAAGGCCATCGCCAACCGCATGGCGTTCCTCACCGAGGACCGCAAGGACACCGGCTGCCTGCTCATTCTCAACGTCCAGGAGAACATGCAGATCGCCGTCCTGCAGGACAAGTTCGTCAAATATGGCTTCGTGCAACAGGCGGCGCTCGCCGAGCAATGCGAGGACATGGCGCGCAAGCTTCGCGTCAAGACGCCCAATCTGGACGAACGCATCGAAAATCTGTCCGGCGGCAACCAGCAGAAGGCGCTCATCGGGCGGTGGATGCTCACCGATCCCCGCATTCTCATTCTCGACGAGCCGACCCGCGGCATCGATGTCGGCGCGAAGGCCGAGATCCACCGGCTGGTCAGCGAAATGGCGCGCAACGGCGTCGCCATCATCATGATCTCTTCGGAAATGCCCGAAGTTCTCGGCATGAGCGATCGCATCATGGTGATGCACGAAGGCCGCGTCACCGGCTTTCTCGATCGTGCCGAAGCCACGCAAATCAAGGTGATGGAGCTGGCAGCGCGCTGAGCGCGCCGTTCACGCCGCTTATCCATCGCGTCAGGGAGGACTATTCAATGGCCAACAATGCAGCCGTGCACGGCACGTCGCCCATCTCGCCGCCGACGCGGCGAAAACTGCCGTCCGAGTTCAACATCTTCCTCGTGCTGATCGCCATCGCGCTCGTCTACGAACTGCTCGGCTGGATCTTCATCGGCCAGAGCTTCCTGATGAACACGCAGCGCCTGACGATCATGATCCTGCAGGTCTCCGTCATCGGCATCATCGCCGTCGGCGTCACGCAGGTCATCATCACCGGCGGCATCGATCTTTCCTCCGGATCCGTCGTCGGCATGACCGCGATGATCTCGGCGAGCGTCGCGCAGGCGTCCACCTGGCCCCGCGCGGTCTATCCCTCGCTGACCGACATGCCCTTCATCGTGCCGATCGCGCTCGGTATCGGCATCGGCCTGCTTGCCGGCTTCGTCAACGGACAGCTGATCGCCCGCACGAAGATCCCGCCCTTCATCGCCACGCTCGGCATGATGGTCTCGGCCCGCGGCATTTCCAAATGGTACACGAAGGGCCAGCCGGTTTCGGGGCTCACAGACCAGTTCAACTTCATCGGCACGGGCATCTGGCCGGTCGTCGTCTTCCTCGTCGTCGCCCTCATCTTCCACATCGCCTTGCGCTACACCCGCTATGGCAAATTCACCTATGCGATCGGCGCCAACATGCAGGCCGCGCGCGTCTCCGGCATCAATGTCGAAGGCCATCTGATCAAGGTCTACGCCATTGCCGGCATGCTGGCCGGTCTCGCCGGCGTGGTCACGGCCGCCCGCGCCCAGACCGCACAGTCCGGCATGGGCGTGATGTACGAGCTCGACGCCATCGCCGCGACCGTCATCGGCGGCACATCGCTGAATGGCGGCGTTGGCCGCATCACGGGCACCGTCATCGGCACGGTCATCCTTGGCGTCATGACCTCGGGCTTCACCTTCCTCCGCGTGGACGCCTACTATCAGGAAATCGTCAAGGGCCTCATCATCGTCACGGCCGTCGTCGTCGATGTCTACCGCCAGAAGAAACGCGCCAAGGGCTAACACCCAGGTATCGATGATCGAGACCCATCGGACTCCGCAGGCATATCCAGCGCTGCGACCAACCTACCGGAGACAAACATGAAAGCTCTAGGCGTCGGCCTGATCGGAACCGGCTATATGGGAAAGTGCCATGCGCTCGCCTGGAACGGCGTCCGGCAGATTTTCGGAGACGTGCCCGCACCGCAGCTCGTGTACCTCGCAGAGGCCAATGCCGACATGGCGGCAAGCCGCGCCAGCGCCTTCGGCTTCCGCAAATCGACCGGCAACTGGCGTGATCTCCTGGCCGATCCCGATGTGGATGTTATCTCGATCACCACGCCGAATGCCTTCCATCCCGAGATGGCGATCGCCGCGCTCGAAGCCGGCAAGCATGTCTGGTGCGAGAAGCCGATGGCACCGGCTCTCGCCGACGCCGAAGCCATGCTGACGGCTGCCCGCAAGACGGGCAAAACCGCCATTCTCGGCTACAACTACATTCAGAATCCGGCCATCGCCCAGATCCGCCGCCTGATCGAGGGCGGCACCATCGGCACGGTCAATCATGTGCGCGTCGAGATGGACGAAGACTTCATGGCCGATCCGGAGGCGCTGTTCTACTGGAAGAGCGAAGCGGCGTCCGGCTATGGCGCGCTCGATGATTTCGCCGTGCATCCGCTGTCGCTGCTCTGGCACCTTTTCGGCCATGTGCAGGAGGTCATCGCCGACCTCGGCAAGCCCTATGCGGACCGGCCGGTCAAGGACGGCGCACGCCGCGCGGTCGAGAACCACGACATTGCCAGCGTGCTCCTGAAACTGGAGGGCAATATCTCCGCCGTGCTCATGGCCAACCGCTCCGCCTGGGGCCGCAAGGGTCGCATCGCGCTGCAGATCTTCGGCTCGAAGGGGTCCATCCTCTACGATCAGGAGCGGATGAACGAGTTCGAGCTCTACACGACCACGGGTCCGGAAGCGACGCGCGGCTTCGCCCGTGTGCTCACGGCCCCGATCCACCCGCCTTATGATCGCTTCATCCCCGCCCCCGGCCATGGCCTTGGCTTCAACGATCTCAAGATCATCGAGTGCCACCAGCTCATCAACGCCATTGCCGGCAATCCCTCGACCGCGGTCACCTTCGAGGACGGACTGCGAATTGAACGCAGCGTGCATGCGATGGCGCAATCCTATCGCGAGCGGCGTTGGATTTCGGTCTGAGGGCATCAGCCTAGGTCGTCGAAGCGAAACCCGAAGGCCCGGTCCTTCGGGATGGTCCCGCGTCCGTTTCTCTCAGGCCTTTGCGCCGAAGCGCGAGATCGTCTCGAGCATCGCACGCGAGAGACGCAGCGATGCGGCCGTCGCGATGATCATCTGCGGGAGGATCAGCCATTCCAGCGTCCAGGCGGCGCCGGAACGTTCCTGCTCGTGCACCAGCGACTGATGGAGAGCGGAGACCTGTACCGCATTGAAGCGGGCGAGGGTCACGAGCGTTTCCGCTACAACCGGGTTCTGCTTGTGCGGCATGGCAGACGAGGCGCCGCCGCCGGAGAGCGCGATCTCGTCGCCGCCCTGTGCGAGCAAGGCGATGTCCTGCCCCATCTTGCCGGCGGCCCCCGTAATCAGCGAGAGGAGATGGCCGATATCGGCGATGAACCCGCGCTGGCTCTGCCATTGCGGCGCGTCCGAAAGCCCCATGTCCTGCGCAACGAGGCTGCGCACCGCGTCGGCCTCCGCACCGAGCTTATCGAGCGTGCCCGCCGCGCCGCCGAATTGTAGGGGAAGCGGCTGGCACGTCAGCCTCTCCCGCTCGCGTGCAAAGGGCGCGCGCCAGCTCGCGATACGGTCGGCCACCGTGATCGGAATCGCCGCCTGCATACGGGTTCGCCCCATCAAAGGCCGCGAACCGAACCTCTCGTCCAATACGTCCAGAGTGTGAAGAAGAGCGTCGATGCGGTCGGCAAACAGGGAGAGAACCGTCTTCAGGCGGTACACGAGGCTGCTGTCGATCACATCCTGGCTCGTCGCACCGACATGCACATGGGCCGCCGCCGAACCGCCGACCGCCTCCCGCAATTGCCGGACCAGCTCGGGAACCACGACACCGTCGGTGGCCGTCGCCTGCTTCAGCCGAGCGACATCCGGGGTGAATGTCGCGCAGACCTCGGCGATCCGGTCGGCGGAGGCGACCGGAACGAGCCCTCGACCTGCCTGCGCCCGTGCCAGCGCTGCCTCGAACACCAGCATGGCCCGGATATCGGCATCCGCCGAGAGCACAGCGGCCACCTCGTCATCGCCCAGAAGACCGGAGAGGAAGGGATGATCGAAGGCGGCAATGCTCATGGGTCGGCTCTCTCTCGGTTTCCGATATCGTGTCCCAAGCATGTCCGGGATCTGCGGAAACGCCTTAGATATCGAGGAACACCGTTTCCGACGGTCCCTGCAGATGGATATCGAACGTATAGTCCTGGCCTTTCCGGGTGGCGATCATCGTCTCGACGCGGGCGCGATGTTCGATCCGCAGCAGCAGGGGATCGACCGCGTTGGCCTCCGCCTCCTCAGGGAAATAGAGCCGCGTGTGCAGGCCGATATTGATGCCCCGGGCGACGATCCACAAGGTGATGTGCGGCGCCATCATCCGTCCGTCCTTGAAGGGGACGCGGCCGGGCTTGATCGTTTCGAAGCGGAAGACGCCGTCTTCGGCAGCCGTTGCCGAGCGTCCCCATCCGGTGAAGTTCGGATCGGCGGTTCCCCGTCTCTCCGACGGGCTGTTGTAGAGCCCCGCATGGTCGGCCTGCCAGATCTCGAGAACGGCATCGCGCACCGGCGTCTGCGCGCCGTCGAAAATGCGGCCGCTGATGGCGATCCGCTCCCCGAGCGTCTTGTCGTTGACCATGACCGAGCCGAGATCGTCCGCATAGACGCCCTCGATGCCGCAGCTGTTCGGCATGAGACCGATATGGACATAAGGGCCGGCCGTCTGGGAGGGTGTTTCCTTCAATACATCGATCGACCGGAGCATCAGTTTCCCTCCAGCCGGTTTTCAAACAGCGTCGAGCGGCGGCCCCGTAGGACGATATCGAAGCGATAGGCGCGCGCATCCATCGGGATCGTATTGTTCCAGTCGAGCGGCGCGATCAATTGCTCGATGGCGGCCTTGTCGGGGATCGTGTTGACGATCGGACATTTCCAGATCATCGGGTCGCCCTCGAAATACATCTGGGTGATCAGGCGCTGGGCGAAACCGTGGCCGAACACGGAGAAGTGGATATGAGCCGGCCGCCAGTCGTTGACGCCGTTCGGCCAGGGATAGGCGCCGGGCCGCACCGTGCGAAAGGCGTAGTGCCCGTCGTCGTCGCAGATCGTGCGACCGCAGCCGCCGAAGTTGGGATCGAGGGCCGCAAGGTAGGTCTCCTTCTTGTGCCGGTAGCGACCGCCCGCATTGGCCTGCCAGAATTCGAGCAGGGCGCCGCGTACCGGGCTGCCGCGCTCGTCGATCACCCGGCCATGCACCACGATCCGCTCGCCGATCGCGCTTTCGCCCGGCTTGGCGAAATTGTGGATCAGGTCATTGTCCTGCTCGCCGATCATCCCGTGGCCGAAGACCGGGCCCGTCGTTTCCGACAACGTGCCATCGAGCGACAGGAGCGCACGCTGCGGCGCGCGCAGGATGGACGTCTTGTAGCCGGGGGTAAGGGCCGGCGAATGCCATGTCCGGTCCCGTCCGAAGAAAGCCCCGGTCTCCGGCGCGTCATTGGATCGTAGCGACATCCTATTCTCCCTCCGCCTGCGCTGCTTCGGCGTCCATCTCGGCATAGGTCCGCTTGGCGATCTTGATGGCGTGGTTGGCGGCGGGGACGCCGGCATAGATCGCCACATGCAACAGGGCCTCGCCGATATCCTCGCGCGAGGCTCCCGTGTTCAAGGTCGCTCTGACATGCATGGCAACCTCTTCGTCCTGACCGAGCGCTGCCAGCAGCGCGATAGTGATCATCGAACGTTCCCGCTTGGTCAACGTATCGCGCGACCAGACATGGCCCCAGGCCGCCTCCGTGATCAAGGTCTGAAACGGTCGGTCCATCTCCGTGGCTGCGGCCTCGGCGCGGTTGACATGGCTGTCGCCCAGCACGGAACGCCGCGTGGCCATGCCCTGCCGGTATCGCTCGGACGGTAAAGCGGACATCGTCAAGCCTCTTGATCGAGAGAGAGGAGGAAAGAGCGCACGAGCGCGCAAAGCGCGTCCGGCTGCTCGACGCAGGGGATATGTCCCGCATCGGCGATCATCTCGAACCGCGCCCCGGGGACGAGCGCCGCGGTAGAGCGCACGAGGTCCGGCGGCGTGGAGCCGTCCTGATCGCCGACGATGCAGAGCGTGGGCACCGCGATATGGGCGGCGGCAGCCGTGTAGTCCGCATCGCGGATCGCGGCGCAGGTGGCGACATATCCCGCGACCGGCTGCCGGACGAGCATCGTGCGATAGCCGGCATAGGCCGCGTTATCGGGGTTCCGGAAGGTGGTCGTGAACCAGCGCTCCATGACGGCATCGAGAATGCTCTCAATCCCGCCCTGCTCGACGGCACGTATCCGTCCGTTCCACATCTCGGGCGTTCCGATCTTGTGGGCCGTCGCGCAGAGAATGAGGGCCCGCACCAGATCCGGTCGGCTCTGGTAAAGGGCCTGGGCAACCAGCCCGCCGACCGACAGGCCGCAGATGACGGCGTCTTCGACGTCGAGATGGTCGAGGAGGCCGGACAGGTCGGCGGCATGGTCCTCGATGCGCGCAGCCTTGCCGCCCAGCGCCGAGAGACCGTGTCCGCGCATGTCGTAGAGAAGGATGGTCGCCGCGTCCTTCAGACGGTCGGCTACATCGTGCCAGATACGAAAATCGGTGCCGAGCGAATTGACGAAGACCAGAACGGGCTTTTTCGCCGGATCGCCGATGATCGCATGATGTAACGTGATGCCGTTGACGGATATAAATCGCATGCGCACCTCCCGGGCGCAGAATGGCGCCTTGATCCGGTGCTGTAAAATGATAATTCAGGTGATATCGATAACCGGTGAGTTATGTTTCCATGCGTGAAGCCGGCATCAAGGTTCGGCACCTGCAGATGTTCGTCGAGGTCGCCCGGCAGAAGAGCGTCGCGAAAGCGGCGGCCGGCCTGCACATCACCCAGCCGGCGGTCACGAAAACCATCCGCGAACTGGAGCATATCCTCGGCGTCGCCGTCATCGAACGCGAGGGGCGCGGCATCCGGATCACGCGGCATGGCGAGGTGTTCCTGCGCCATGCCGGCGCGGCGTTGACGGCGCTGCGGCAAGGCATCGATTCGGTCTCGATCGAGCGCTCCGGCGAGGCGCCGACCCTCCGCATCGGGGCGCTGCCCACCGTATCCACCCGTATCATGCCGCGCGCGATGCAGCTCTTCATGAACGAGAAGACCTGGAGCCGCGTGAAGATCGTCACGGGCGAGAATGCCGTGCTTCTCGAGCAGCTGCGCGTCGGCGATCTCGACCTGGTGATTGGGCGCGTGGCGGCCGCGGACAAGATGACCGGCCTGACCTTCGAGCATCTCTATTCCGAGCAGGTCGTCTTCGCCGTCCGCGCCGGCCATCCGCTGCTCGCGCGCAAGGGGTCTCCTCTTTCGCGTCTCAGCGACTACACCATCCTGATGCCGACGCGCACCGCGATCATCCGGCCCTTCGTCGACAATCTCCTGATCGTCAACGGGGTGGGACACCTTCCCGACCAGATCGAAACGGTCTCGGACGCCTTCGGACGCGCCTTTGTCCAGATGAGCGACGCCGTCTGGATCATCTCCGAAGGCGTCGTCGCAAGCGACATCGACAATGGCTCCCTAGCAAAATTGCCGATCGACACCCGGGAAACCCGCGGTCCCGTGGGGCTGACCATGCGCGCCGATACCATGGCGTCTCTGCCCCTTTCGATCCTCATGCAGACGATCCGGGAGGCCGCGTCCGAAGCGCACCAGCGCATGGCGGAACCGAGCTGACAGCGTCGACGCGCCGGTCGCCGGCGTTCGCCTATCGCATCGACGCCCGGCGCGCGGGCGCTTCCGTGCGCTGGTGGGAGGACGAGAGGCCCGTCGTCCGCGTTGCATCCTGACCCAGGTCGAAGCGCCGGATCAGATCGCGCAGCGTCGCGGTCTCCTGCGCGAGCGTGGCGCTGGCGGCATTGGTTTCCTCGACCATGGCCGCATTCTGCTGGGTCACCTGGTCCATCTGATTGACGGCGGCATTCACCTCGGACAAGCCTGTCGCCTGTTCGCGTGCTGAACTGGTGATGGCTTCCATGTGCTCGTTGACGACGACGATGTTGCTGCGGATCGTCTGCAGCGAGTCTCCCGTCTCGCTGACGAGCTTGACGCCGGTGCTGACCTCGTTCGAGGAGTTGCGGATCAGCTCCTTGATTTCCTTTGCTGCCTGCGCGGACCGCTGGGCGAGCTCGCGCACCTCTTGAGCGACGACGGCAAACCCCTTGCCCGCCTCCCCCGCACGCGCCGCCTCGACCCCTGCATTGAGCGCCAGCAGGTTGGTCTGGAAGGCAATTTCGTCGATGACGCCGATGATGTTGGAGATCTGGTTCGAGGACGCTTCGATGCGCGACATGGCCCCGACCGCATCAGCCACGACATTGCCCGAGCGCTCGGCATTCTGACTGGCCGTCGAAGCCGACCGCCGAGCCTCCTCCGCCCGCTTGGCGGCATTGGTGACGTTGACGGTGATCTGATCGAGTGCTGCGGCCGTCTCCTCGAGGGACGCGGCCTGCTGCTCCGTGCGCCGGGAGAGGTCCTCGGCGCTCTGGCTGATTTCGCGGGTCCCCGTATCGATCTGGGCGGTCGAGCGGGCAACGGCGCCAAGCGTGTTCCGCATCTGGCTGAGAGCGACGTTCATCGTGCTCCGGAGACTTTCGAAATCGGGAGCGAACGGCTGATCGAGGCTGAACGAGAGGTCACCATTCGAAAGCTTCGTCAGCGCATCGCCGATGGCACTGACGGCTTCCACGCGCTCGGTGACGTCCGTCGCGAACTTGACGACCTTGGTGACATTGCCCTTGGCATCGAGGATCGGGTTGTAGGACGCGTTGATGACGATCGCCTTGCCATTCTTGGCATACCGGGTGAACTCGGCAGCCTGCACCTCGCCGCGTCGCAGCGCGTCCCAGAACGCCTTGTACTCCGGCGACTGCGCGTAACTCGGTTCCACGAGGATGCTGTGCGGACGCCCTTTGATCTCGTCCATGCTGTAATTGATGGCCTTCAGGAAGTTGGCATTCGCCGAAACGATCTCCCCCTGCGTCGTAAATTCGATGACGCCCTGCGAGCGGCTGATGGCAACCATCTGCGCCTGATAGTCCAGATTCTGCAGCCGCTCCTTGGCATCGCTCCACTCGACGACGAAGCCGGTCGTCTTCGCACCCTTGGTCAGGGGCGTCACAATGAGATCGAAGGCCCGATGGCCGATCCAGATCGTTGCCCGGTGCTGGGTCTTGAGCGCCGCGAGCATATTGCGCTGATGCGACGGGTTCTTGTGAAAGATATCGATGTTGCTGCCGATCAGCTTGTCGAAGTCGAAGCGTGGCAGCTCCTTCTTCAGATCCGGCCCGGCTTCCTTCAGCAGATCCATCACGGCATTGTTCATATAACGAATGTTGAGACCGACATCCGCGATCATGATGTTGGCGGTGATCGCCTTCATCGCCTCGCGCTGCATGCCAGAAAGCTCGGATATACCAAACATGTCGAAGTCCCCCGTCCGTCCGTTGTCGTGCACCGGAAAGCAAGTGCGACCCGGATGAAGGGTGACGTTAACTAAAGATGCTTAAAAAATTCGTTTTAATTCGAACATACGAAACAACGATGCGGAGTGCGTTCCAACATTCGTCAGCTCTTCCGCGCGACTATATTTAGAAACTCCTGTTATTCGACCCTATTTTTGGGATAGGACTACCTACATCCACCTATCGGCGCGACAGAAAGCGGCTCAAATCTGTTCCGCTGACCTTAGAACCGGATGTGACATGATCTCACCTTCATCGCCGGTACCGGTTCTCTCCGCGGCGAATGGCGCTAGCGGCAGAGACAGGAGCACGGCCGGGATGGCCGGATCGTCGGCATCCGTCACCAACAGGAGATGGGGCCGCCCGCCCGGGTTGCCGAGGCTGATGCCCTCGACCTTGTCGGGCCGCTCCACTCGCTCGAGAGAGACAAGCGCCCCATCCGCATCGACGATGCCGAGGGCCGCGCCGACGCAAGCACCGTCCCTGTAGGCATGGTCGGTATCTTCGGCAACGGCGCTGACGACCATCCGGCCATCCGGCAGCATCGTCGCATCCGTCAGACCGAGCGCCACGCCATCGATCTCGCCGAGATCGAGCCGATGGATCGTTTCGGGCAGCAGGGTCTCCTGCCCGCCGCCGAGCAGGAGCGGGAGGACTTGCGCCAGCGGATAGGACAGAACCGCATTGTCGCGCCGGCCTTGATTGCCGCGCTGGATTAGCCGCAGTCTGTCGCCCACGACCACCGCCCCCTCGATATTAAGGTCGGGAAATATGCCCGACAACGGCCTGAAAACGCCTGCAAGGTCGATGACGCGCGGCGCGCCGGCGATGCCGCCGGCCGGATCGAGGCCCAGAAGGACGCCGCGTTGCCGGTTCGCCCGGGAGCCGGAGCCGAGTGCCAGCAGGGCACCATGCGGAAAGGCATCGAACGGCGGGATATGGACGAGCGATTCGAGGTCCGGCTTCCGGCGCTTCCGCTCGGCTTTCTCGTCCGGCAGCGCGCCATCGAACAGCCGAAACAGCCGGCCGGGTGCCGGAGAATCGAGGGAAAAGATGCCGAGATGCAGCGCATCGTCGGCGACGACGTAAAACGTCGTCCCGAGGCAGACGAGCCCGCTGGCGGCGCTCACATGCGCTCGCAACGGTATTCCATCGTCTGTCGGGACGATCGCCAGTGTGCGAATTTCGGTCAGGACGATCATCGCGGCATCCGAAGAGTGAGTGTCAGGCGTCGGACGGTGAAGACGTGGGCTTTGCCAAACCGACCGTCTCGGACAGGAAGGCCAGTGTGCGCTCCAGTGCCTTGGCAGCGCTCGGCTCGTCGAACGAGGCTCTTGCGTCGCAATTGAAGCCGTGGCCGGCGTCGTAGGTGAAGATCGGGACAGCCGGCAGGGCCGCCTTGATCGCCGCGACATCGCTCATCGGGATATGGTCGTCGCGTTCGCCGAAATGCAGCATCAGCGGGACTGTCGGCCTTCGGTCGAGCGATTTTGCGATATTGCCGCCATAATAGCCGACGGCCGCTGCGACGCCGTCGGTGGAGCATGCCGCCTGATAGGCAAGCGAGCCGCCCCAGCAATAGCCGACCACCCCCACCTTGCCGCCTTCGGAGGCAGCGGTTATGGCAGCTGCGACGTCGAGCGGGGTCTTGGCGTGATCGACCCGCTGGACGAGACCGACGGCGGCAGGGAATTCTTCGGCGGAGTAACCGAGTTCGACACCGCGCTCGACGCGATCAAACAAGGCCGGTGCGATCACAAGGTAGCCTTCACGTGCAAACCGATCCGCGACCCGCTTGATATGGCCATTGACCCCGAAGATCTCCTGCAGGACGACCACTCCGCCCCGCGGCGGACCCTCGGGCTCGGCCTTGTAGGCATCGATCGTCACGCCATCGGCGGCGGTCAGCTGGATCATTGTCCCCATGCGGGCGTCCTCCTGTCGTTGCGGAAAGCGCTCGGCGAAACACCGGCACTTGTGGAGGCATGTGGGGCATGCGGTCAGAAGCGCAAGAGCAGCATGGCGCATCTTCGGTCGACCGGCCAGACGGAGACCTGCATTCGCCTTTCAGAACGATCATCTTAAGGCCGACGCGCGCCGCGATGGACCCGTTGAGCCCGTCCCCAGACGAATGGTTCTCCGTGTTTATGCCTGTTCGAATTCCATGAGCACACCATGAAAATCTTTCGGATGCGCAAAGATGACCGGCTTGCCGTGTGCGCCGATCTTCGGCTGCCCGTTACCGAGCACGCGGGCCCCGACATCCGACAGCGTCTCGATGGCCGCGCCGAGATCTTCGACCTCGAAGCAGAGGTGATGGAGACCGCCGGTCGGGTTCTTTTCGAGGAAGCCGGCGATCGGCGAATTCTCTCCCAAGGGATGCAGCAGCTCGATCTTCGTGTTCTGCAGCTGGATGAAAACCACGGTCACGCCGTGCTCCGGCAGGTCCTGCGGCTGCGAAACCTCGGCGCCGAGCGCCCGGTAGTGCGCGATCGCCGTTGACATATCCGGCACGGCGATCGCGATATGGTTCAGCACATTCATCATGACGTTAACCCCTGTTGTGCCGCTTGCCTTCGAGAAGGTCGAGGACGGCGCGCGCGGCGTCGAGAACATTGGTGCCCGGCCCGAAGACGGCGGAGACACCATTCTCCAGCAGGAAGTCGTAATCCTGGCGCGGAACCACCCCGCCGACGACGACGATCACATCCTTGCCGCCCTTCGCCTTCAGCGCCGCCACCAGTTGCGGCGCGAGCGTCCTGTGGCCGGCGGCCAGAGACGACATGCCGACCACCTGCACCTTCTGTGCGATCGCCAGATCGGCCGCCTCCTCCGGCGTCTGGAAGAGTGGCCCCGCCAGCACCTGAAAGCCGATATCGCCGAACCCGGACGCCACCACCTTGGCGCCGCGGTCGTGGCCGTCCTGGCCGAGTTTGGCGACCAGAATTTTCGGCTTGCCGCCGGTGCCGGCGGAAAAGGCCGACAGCCGCTGTACCAGCATGTCGTACTCCGGATCGCCGTCATAGGCCGGGCCGTAGATGTTGCCCACGACCACCGGCACGGCCGAATGATCGCCGAAGACGGCGCGCATGGCGTCAGAAATCTCGCCCACCGTGGCGCGGGCGCGCGCGGCCTCCACGGCTGCCGCGAGCAGATTGCCCGTGCCGGTCTGCGCCGTTCTGGTCAGAGCGTCGAGCGTTTCGGCCACGCGGGACGGATCGCGCCGGCGCCGCACTGCGTCCAGCCGCTTGATCTGGCTTGCGCGGACGGCGCTGTTGTCGATCGAGAGAATGTCGATCGGCTCCTCGTTTTCCAGCCGGTACTTGTTGACGCCGACGATGATCTCTTCGGCGCGATCGACCGCGGCCTGCCGGCGGGTTGCGGCTTCCTCGATCATCCGCTTCGGCAGGCCCGTGGCGACCGCCTTGGTCATGCCGCCGAGGCTTTCCACCTCCTCGATCAGCGCCCAGGCTTTGTCCGCCAGATCCTTCGTCAGGCTTTCGACATAATAGGATCCGGCCAGCGGATCGACCACGCGGGTGACACCGGTCTCGTGCTGCAGGATTAGCTGGGTGTTGCGGGCGATGCGGGCCGAGAATTCGGTCGGCAGGGCGATCGCCTCGTCGAGCGCGTTGGTGTGCAGCGACTGGGTGCCGCCGAGCGCCGCCGACAGCGCCTCATAGGCCGTGCGGATGATGTTGTTGTAGGGGTCCTGCTCCTGCAACGACACGCCGGAGGTCTGGCAATGGGTGCGCAGCATCAGCGACGACGGCAGTTTGGGATCGAACTGCGCCATGATGCGCGACCAGAGAAGGCGCGCCGCCCGCAGCTTCGCCGCCTCCATGAAGAAGTTCATGCCGATGGCGAAGAAGAACGACAGCCGGCCGGCGAAGTCATCGACGTTGAGCCCCTTGGCCAGCGCGGCGCGCACATATTCGCGGCCGTCGGCCAGCGTGAAGGCCAGCTCCTGCACCAGCGTCGATCCGGCCTCCTGCATATGGTAGCCGGAGATCGAGATGGAGTTGAACCTGGGCATCTCGCGCGCCGTATAGTCGATGATATCGGCGATGATCCGCATCGAGGGTTCCGGCGGGTAGATATAGGTGTTGCGGACCATGAACTCCTTGAGGATATCGTTCTGGATCGTGCCCGACAGCTTCTCGCGCGAGACCCCCTGCTCTTCGCCGGCGACGATGAAGTTGGCCAGAATCGGGATCACGGCGCCGTTCATGGTCATGGACACCGACATCTCGTCGAGCGGGATCCTGTCGAACAGGATCTTCATGTCCTCGACGCTGTCGATCGCCACGCCGGCCTTGCCGACATCGCCCTCGACGCGGGGGTGATCGCTGTCATAGCCGCGATGGGTGGCGAGATCGAAGGCGACCGACAGGCCCTTCTGCCCGGCCGCAAGGTTGCGCCGGTAGAAGGCGTTGCTTTCCTCCGCCGTCGAGAAGCCGGCATATTGCCGGATCGTCCAGGGCCGTCCGGCATACATGGTGGCGCGCGGTCCGCGCACGAAGGGCGCAAAGCCCGGCAGGCTGTCGAGATGGTCGATGCCCTCGATGTCTTCGGCCGTGTAAAGCGGCTTGACGTCGATGCCTTCGGGCGTGTGCCACACGAGCGCCTCGGGCGCTGACGTCAGCTCTTTTTCCGCAAGCTTCCGCCAGTCTGGAAGTGTTTTCTCGGGCATCGCTTCAACTCCGTTTTCGTCCGTCCATGCCATTGGGAAGTCTGTCCGGCAGGTGCTGGCTGCCGGCAGGTCTACGCGAATTCCATGATCAGTTCATCGACGGCAAGGCTCTGTCCGGTGGCGGCGGCGACGCGCTTGACGACGCCCTTCCGCTCCGCCTTCAGCACGTTTTCCATCTTCATCGCCTCGACGGTGGCCAGCGTCTGGCCCGCTTCCACATGCTCGCCCGCGACCACCATGACCGAGGTGATCACGCCCGGCATGGGGCAAAGCAGCATTTTCGAGGTATCGGGCCGCGGCTTGACCGGCATCAGCCGCGCCAGTTCCGCAACGCGGGGGCTGCGGACCCGTGCCGTCACATCCATGCCGCGCCAGCGCAGGCGGATGGCGGAGCCGACGAGGTCGACCTTGACGCCGATGACGTCTCCGTCGACATCGAAGGCCGCAAGACTCCTGCCCGGAAGCCAGTCGCTGGCAATCGCCATCCGGCCGCCGTCCTCAAACAGCGCGAACGTCGCCGCCGCGTCGCTTTCCAGCGTCACGGCGTGTTCGACTTCGGCGAGGATGACGACCCATTGCTTGCCGACGATGCGGAGATGGTTGCCGATCGTGCCGGAGATCCGGGCGGCGCGTTCCTGAAGCCGCTGGTTGATCACGGCGGCAATCGCCGAAAGCGTTCGCGACGAGTCCGCATCGGGGCTGACGCCTGTAAATCCGTCGGGAAATTCCTCGGCGATATAGGCCGTGGTGATGTGGCCCGACCGGAACCGGGCCTGGTTCATCACGGCGGAGAGGAACGGCAGGTTGTGGCCGATGCCCTCCACCTCGAACGCGTCGAGCGCTTTCCCCATGGCATCGATCGCCGCCAGCCGGGCCGTCCCCGCCTCGCCCGGCGACCAGGTGCAGAGCTTGGCGACCATGGGGTCGTAATACATCGAGATTTCGCTGCCCTCGAAGACCCCGGTATCGTTGCGCACGATTGTGCCGTCGGGCTGGACGCCTTCGCTCGGCGGACGATAGCGCGTCAGCCGGCCGATGGAGGGGAGGAAGTTGCGGTAGGGATCTTCCGCATAGAGGCGGCTTTCGATGGCCCAGCCGTTCAGCCGGATCTCGTCCTGACCGAAGGACAGCTTTTCCCCGGCGGCGACGCGGATCATCTGTTCGACGAGATCGACGCCCGTGATCAGCTCCGTCACCGGGTGCTCCACCTGCAGCCGCGTGTTCATCTCGAGAAAGTAGAAATTGCGGTCGCCGTCCACGATGAACTCCACCGTGCCGGCCGAGTGATAGCCGACGGCCTGCGCCAGCGCGACCGCCTGCTCGCCCATGGCCTTGCGCGTCGCGGCGTCGAGAAACGGCGAAGGCGCCTCCTCGATGACCTTCTGGTTGCGGCGCTGGATCGAGCATTCCCGTTCGCCGAGATAGAGCACCGTGCCGTGCGTGTCGCCCAGCACCTGAATCTCGATGTGGCGCGGCTGCGTGACGAATTTCTCGATGAAGATGCGGTCGTCGCCGAAGGACGCCTTGGCCTCGTTCCTGGAGGACTGGAAGCCTTCGCGGGCCTCGCCATCGTTCCAGGCGATACGCATGCCCTTGCCGCCGCCGCCCGCAGACGCCTTGATCATGACGGGATAGCCGATGTCGCCGGCGATCTTCACGGCCTCGTCGGCATCGGCGATCAGCCCCATATGGCCGGGAACCGTGGAAACACCGGCTTCCGCCGCCAGCTTCTTCGAGGTGATCTTGTCACCCATCGCCTCGATCGCGCCGACCGGCGGACCGATGAAGATGACGCCGGCCTTTTCGAGCGCTGCGGCGAAGACCGCGTTTTCCGACAGAAAGCCGTAGCCGGGATGCACGGCGTCGGCCCCGGTCTGCCGGATCGCGTCGAGAATGTTCCCGATGACGATATAGGACTGGTTCGATGGCGCCGGGCCGATGTTCACGGCCTCGTCGGCGAGCGCCACATGCAGCGCATTGGCATCGGCATCGGAATAGACCGCGACCGTTTTGATGCCCATGGCCTTGGCCGTGCGGATGACCCGGCAGGCGATTTCGCCGCGGTTCGCAATGAGGATTTTCGAGATCATGGGGGGCATCCTCACAGGGGAATCGTATCGTGTTTTTTCCAATGCGTCGCCACCTGCTTGTTGCGGAGCGATGCAAAGGCGCGGGCGATGCGGCGGCGGGAGGAATGCGGCATGATCACCTCGTCGATGAAGCCGCGCTCGGCCGCCACGAACGGATTGGCGAAGCGCTCCTCATACTCCCTGGTGCGGGCGGCGATCTTGTCGGGATCGGACAGTTCGGAGCGGTACAGGATCTCCGCCGCGCCCTTGGCCCCCATCACGGCGATCTCCGCCGTCGGCCAGGCATAGTTGACATCGGCGCCGATATGCTTGGAGGCCATCACGTCATAGGCGCCGCCATACGCCTTGCGCGTGATCAGCGTCACCATCGGAACCGTTGCCTGACCATAGGCGAAAAGAAGTTTGGCGCCGTGCTTGATCACGCCGCCATACTCCTGCGCCACGCCGGGCAGAAAGCCCGGCACATCGACCAGCGTGAGAAGGGGAATGTTGAAAGCATCGCAGAAGCGCACGAAACGGGCGGCCTTGCGCGAGCTGTCGATGTCCAGGCATCCGGCCAGCACCATCGGCTGGTTGGCGACCACCCCGACCGTCTGGCCCTCGAGGCGCAGAAAGCCAGTAAGGATGTTTCTGGCAAAGGCCTCCTGAAGCTCGAAGAAATCGCCCTCGTCGGCCAGCGCGTGAATGAGTTCCTTCATGTCGTAGGGCTTGTTGGAACTGTCGGGGATCAGCGTGTCGAGACGCATTTCCAGCCTTGCCGGGTCGTCGTGGAAGGGACGCGTCGGGGCCTTTTCGCGGTTGTTGAGCGGCAGAAAATCGAACAGGGTCCGCACGGCCTCCAGCGCGTCGATATCGTTTTCATAGGCGCCGTCCGCAACGGAGGATTTCCGGGTGTGGGTCGATGCGCCGCCAAGCTCCTCCGCCGTCACGATCTCGTTGGTAACGGTTTTCACCACATCCGGGCCGGTGACGAACATGTAGGAGGTGTCGCGCACCATGAAGATGAAGTCCGTCATGGCCGGCGAATAGACCGCCCCGCCCGCGCAGGGCCCCATGATGACGGAAATCTGCGGGATGACGCCGGAGACTTCGGCGTTGCGACGGAAGACTTCGGCATATCCCGCCAGGGACGCCACGCCTTCCTGGATGCGCGCGCCGCCGCTGTCGTTCAGCCCGATGACCGGCGCGCCGACCCGTGCCGCCATATCCATGATCTTGCAGATTTTTTGCGCGTGCGTTTCCGAAAGAGACCCGCCGAGAACGGTGAAATCCTGGCTGAAGGCATAGACCTGCCGGCCATTGATCGTTCCCCATCCGGTGACGACGCCGTCGCCGGCGACGATCTGCTCCGCCATGCCGAAGTCCACCGCGCGGTGGGTAACGTACATGTCGTATTCCTCGAACGAGCCTTCATCGAAAAGAACCTCGATGCGTTCGCGCGCGGTCAGCTTGCCCTTGGCGTGCTGGGCCTCGATCCGGCGCGTTCCGCCGCCGAGGCGGGCGGAGTCCTTTTTCCGTTGCAGCTTTTCAATGGTATTCCTCATCGGAGGATTTTCTTTCTCTGGTTTCAGAAACGACGCGTTCGCGTTGGCACCTTACTGCGGAGTCTCAAACGGTCTGCACGGAATGTTCTTCCCTCAAAAACGCGATGATCGCCGAAAAATCCTTATGGCCCTGTCCGGACGCGACGAAAACCTCGTAAAGCCTCCGGGCGTGCGCGCCCAGCGGCGTTGCCGCCGTGCAGTCCGTGGCGGCCTGGCTGGCCAGCCGAAGGTCCTTCAGCATCAGCGCGCTTGCAAAGCCCGGCGCATAGTCGCGATTTGCCGGAGAGGCGGGAACAGGACCCGGAACCGGGCAATAGGTGTTGACCGACCAGCACTGGCCCGACGAGGTCGAGAGCACGTCGAACAACGCCTGATGGTCCAGACCGAGTTTTTCGCCCAGCACGAAGGCTTCGGCCGCGCCGATCATCGAAATGCCAAGCAGCATGTTGTTGCAGAGCTTTGCCGCCTGCCCCGCGCCGGCCGCGCCGCAGGGGATAACGCGGCCGGCCATGGGTTCGAGCACCGGGCGCGCGGCCTCGATCGCGGCGGCATCACCACCCAGCATGAAGCTCAGCGTTCCCGCCTCCGCACCGCTGGTTCCGCCGGAAACCGGAGCATCGACGGTGATGCAGCCGGGCAGAAGTCCGTGCGCGGCGCGGGCGCCTTCGACATCGATCGTCGAGCTGTCGATGACGAGGGTTCCCGGCCGCACGATGGCGGCAAGCCGTGTCCAGACCTCCAGCACGAGTGCGGAATTCGGGAGCATGGTGATGACGGCATCGGCGCCATCGACCGCCGCCTCGATGGTGTCGGCGATCCGCACGCCGCGCTCCCTCGCGTGGTCCCGCGCGGCTGGTGCGACATCGAAACCGGTCACGGCAAACCCCGCCTTGACGAGATTGCCCGCCATCGGCGCACCCATGTTTCCCAGGCCTATGAAGGCGATCGAGCGGATCATGTCACTTTTCCTTCCATCGGGCGCTCTCCGATACCGCTGCGGGAAACAGGGAGGGCAGAGGTTTGATCGTAGCGAGAAGAGCCGGCTGATCAATCTCTTCCAGTCTTGCCGGAGACCAGGCGGGATTGCGATCCTTGTCGATGACGGCAGCGCGGACGCCTTCGTAGAAGTCATGACCGGCGAGGATCGCCGCATCGGTGGCGTATTCGCGGTCGAGGCACATTTCGAGCGAGGTCGACATCTCTGCCGCACGCAGGAGATGCAGCGTCAGAACGAGACTGGTGGGCGATTTCCGCTCGAGCTGGGACAGCGTCGTAGCGGCAAATTCCGAGCCGTCGGCGCGCAGGGCCGCAAGAATGCCCGCCATGTCCGGAAAGCCGAAGATGGTCTCGATCAGTCCGGCATTCTCCTTGAGCACCGAAGGGCCGGGATCGGCGGCGTAAGCCTTGAGGGCGGCATCCACGTTTCGGCCCGATTCAAGATCCGACAACAGGGCGGGAAGGGCGTGCGAGGGAACCATGGCATCGGCGAGACCGGCGGCGATCGTGTCGGCCGCGCCGATGCTGGCGCCGGTGAGGCCGATCCAGAAGCCCAGACGCCGCGGCGCACGCGCCAGCGCCCAGGTGCCGCCGACATCGGGGAAATAGCCGATGCCGGTTTCCGGCATGGCGAACTTCGTGCGTTCCGTCACGACGCGATGACTGCCATGGACCGACAGGCCGACGCCGCCGCCCATGCAGATGCCGTCCATCACGGCAAGCCAGGGCTTGCCCATGTGGCTGATCCGCGCATTCAGACGGTATTCCTCCGCCCAGAATACCAGAGCTTTTTCCGGTGCGCTTCGCCCCGTCTGCCAGATCATCTTGATATCGCCGCCCGCGCACAGCGCCCGACCCTCGCCGGTCAGCGCGATTGCACGGACGGCGGGATTGCTCTCCAGCGCTTCGATTTCCCTGGCGATCTTGCGAACCATGTCGAGATCGAGGCTGTTCAGGGCGTCCGGCCGGTTGAGATGCAGGCGCCCCAATGCCCCCTCCACCCCCGTGAGAACCGTGTCCTTGGCAATGATGTCCTGTGGAATGGCCTCCGACATCCTATCGTTCCCTTCGAAAGTCGGGCTGTCGCTTCTCGACGAAAGCCGCCATGCCCTCGCGTTGGTCGGGGGTGCCGAACAGGCGGTGGAACAGGGCCCGCTCGTAGAGAATGCCTTCGCGCAGGGACAGCTCCTCCGCTTTCATCACGGCGTCCCGGGCAAGACGGGCCGCCGGGCGCGAATAGGCGGCGATCTGCGCGGCGGCGGCCATCGCGGTCGCGACCACATCGGCATCGGGCACGACGCGCGACACCAGACCGGCGCGCAGCGCCTCGTCCGCCGCCATCGTTCGCCCCGTCAGATGCAGGTCCATCGATAGAGCCCGGCCGATCCGCTTCGTCATGCGTTGGGTGCCGCCCATGCCGGCGATCACGCCGAGCTTGATCTCCGGCTGTCCGAATTTTGCGCTTTCGCCGGCAATGGCGAAATCGCACATCATCATCAGTTCGCAGCCGCCGCCCAGCGCATAGCCGTTCACGGCCGCGATCTTGGGCAGGCGACTGTCCGCGAAGCGGTCCCAGATTCCGAAGAAATTCTCCTCGATCATCTCTTCGGCGCTCTTGCCCGCCATCTCCGCGATATCGGCACCGGCCGCAAAGGCGCGGTCCGAGCCCGTGATGACGAGCGCGCCGACGTCCCTGTCCTGCTCCAGTGCGTCCACGGCCGCGACCATCTCGGCCGCGATCTGGGAATTCAATGCGTTGAGCTGTGCCGGACGGTTAAGCCTGATCAGCGCCACCCGTCCGTCCCTGCTGACCTCTATCGCGTTTGGCATGCTCTTCTCCCCTTGCGTATTCCCATATGTCCGAATGTAAGTCGCTTCAAACCTCTGCCGGACAAAATCTAAAGCTGACGCGCGATGACGAGGCGCTGCACATCGCTGGTGCCTTCGTAGATCTGGCAAATCCGCACGTCGCGGTAAATCCGCTCGACCGGATAGTCGGCCAGATAGCCGTAACCGCCATGTACCTGAATGGCCGCCGAACAGACCTTTTCCGCCATCTCCGATGCGAACAGCTTGGCCATGGAGGCTTCCGTCAGGCACGGCTTCCCCGCATCGCGCAGGCTTGCCGCATGCAGCACCAGCTGCCGCGCCGCTTCGATTTGCGTCGCCATGTCGGCGAGGCTGAAGCCGACGGCCTGATGTTCGATGATCGCCTTGCCGAAGCTGCGGCGCTCCTTGGCATAGGCCGTTGCCGCCTCGAACGCCGCCCGCGCCATGCCCACGGCCTGCGCCGCGATGCCGATACGTCCGCCCTCGAGATTGGCCAGCGCGATCCGGTAGCCGTCGCCTTCCCCGCCGAGCCGGTTTTCCGCCGGAATGCGCATGCCGTCGAAGGCCAGCGCGCAGGTGTCGGAGCTGTGCAGCCCGAGCTTGTGTTCGACCGAAACGACATTGTAGCCCGGCGTATCGGTGGGAACGATGAAGGCCGATATGCCCTTCTTGCCGGCCTCCGGATCGGTCACGGCGAAAACGATGATCACCTGGCCGTTCCTGCCGGAGGTGATGAACTGCTTCGAGCCGTCGATGATGTAATCATCCCCCTCCCGCCGTGCGCGGGTGCGCAGCGCGGAGGCGTCGGATCCGGCCTGGGCTTCGGTCAGGGCGAAACCGCCGATCCATTCGCCGGACGCCATTCTGGGAAGAAAGCGGGCCTTCTGCTCCGGCGTCCCGAAGCGCAGGATCGGCACGCAGCCGACCGAGGAATGGACCGACACGATCGTGGAACAGGCTCCGTCCGCAGCCGCGATTTCCTCCAGCGCCAGGGCATAGGCGACCGTTCCCGTCTGCGAGCCGCCATATTCTTCCGGCACAAGCATGCCGAGAAAACCGAGCGCGCCCAGCTCCGTCAGTTCGGCGTGGGGAAAGGTGCTCTCGCGATCCCGCTCGGCGGCACCGGGAGCCAGGCGATGGACGGCGAAATCGCGGGCCGTCTCGCGGATCTGTTCCTGCAGGTCGTCAAGCAGCATCGGCTGTTCCTTTCGATGGCGATCGCGGTCGCATCTGCGCTTCCGGTCACGACATCACATCGCCCACGGCAGCGCCGCCCTCGATCCGGTGCGATCGACGAGATTGGCCAGTCGCAAGAGATCGGGATGTCGTGGGGGTTCGTGACATGAATTCGACATCCGAGGTCCGGCCGCGGCACCCTTCGCGGTCAAATGTCGAATTCAAGATCGTTACGCAAACATGAACGTGCTCTTGTTTCTCACGATTCCGACATGCGCGTGCGAGGGTGCTGACATCGAACGCAACCGTCGGAATCCCGTCCCTAGAGACGCGACCACGTCTGCGTCTTGCAGAGAACTTTCATATAGCATCCCTTCATCTTCAGGGATGGGCCGCTGACGGACGCAAAGGCGCCGTAGACATTGCCGTTGTCGGGATCGGAAATTTCGCCCTCGTAGCTGGCGCCGGTCGAATGCACCTTGCCGATCGTCTTGCCCGCGTGCTTACCGGTCTTGACGATATAGCAGTACGCGCCGCCGCAGGGCGAAATCGCCACCGTCTCGCCGCGTGTCGCTTTCCAGTCGCCGACGATCGCATCCGCCGCGACGCCGTGAGCCGCAAGGCCCAGGACCGTTGCCGCCGTTAACATCAGTGTTCGCAACATTTTTCCTCCGACGCGCTTGGCGTCCCCCGTGCGAAACCTCGCACTCGCGTCAGGCGGTCTCCTACCACCCGGCCGATCGAAAATACCCGTTGGGCAGAAATAGTCAAGGCGTACTATTTTGAAGATCGACGCGATGTGGCGTCAGGCCTGCCGAAGAGGAAGAGTGACGACGAGGCCGTCCATCTCGTCCGTTACGCGCAGCTGACATGTCAAACGGGAACGTCCGGGCTCCTGCTCGTAGGCGAAGCTCAGCATCTCCTCTTCCATATCGTCCATCGGCGGCAACGCGCCGAACCATGCCGGATCGATATAGGCGTGGCAGGTGGAACAGGCGCATGCGCCGCCGCAATTGGCGTCGATCCCCGGAATATCGTTCTGCCGCGCACCCTCCATGACCGTGGAGCCGCAAACGACGTCGATGACATGAGCGGTTCAATTAAATTCTCTATATGGAATTTTAGGAATATTGCAGATTCTTACGATCTGTCCCGATAGGCGATGGGGATCGGCCGCGGGAGCGGCATGTCATTACGCGGGCAAGGACCTCACCGTCGCCATATCCTCCCTGCGACCCAGCCTAATCATCACACGGCCGACACGAACTAGTCAATTAATCCTAGTATTCTACGACTATTTTATGCTAGCATTCCTTGTCGCGATGCGACGGCCTCGGGGAGGCGGGACAACTGGGAGGAATCTATGTTTCACAAGACACTGCTGGCACTTGCCGGCACGGCAGCTTGTGGCGTTTTGCCGGCACCGGCTGCAGCGGGTGCACTGGATGTATTACGTCAGGACTACGGCTTGCTGTTCGAACAGGGGACGGTGATCGAGAGCGACACCGCGTTCATCGCACCGAGCATCAAAGGCAATATCGCGGCACCCGGCTTCGGCGATACGGGCGATGTCGCTCCGAACTTCTGGATCGGTGGGCTGGGTGTGAAGACGGATCTGACCAGCGACCTGTCCCTGGCGGTGATCGGCGACCAGCCCTATTATGCGGACCTGGAGTTCACCGACTTTCCGATCGGTCCCGTGACGACGGTTTACAAGACGCTCGAATTCACGGCCCTGCTGCGCTACAAATTCGATGATCGGTGGAGCGTCTTCGGCGGACCGCGGCTCGGAACCTTCGAGGCGGACGTCAACACCTTCGGCATCAAATACAATCTCGATCGTTCCACGGCATGGGGTTACACGGCCGGCGTCGCCTACGAGATCGCCGACACCGGAACGCTCGCGCGGCTGGCCTATAAGTCTCCCCTGAAATTCGATTCTGCGGGAAGCGGTCTGGCCGTGACGCCCGGCGGCGGCTTCTACCCTGTTATCGGCGACATCGATGTGCAATTGCCGCAAAGCGTGATCCTCGATGTCCGCGTACCCATCCGGCCGACAACCTTCTTTCTCGGCTCGATCACCTGGAACGAATGGTCCGCCATGTTGCTGAGGCCGGCCCAAAATAGCGGCAACAGCGGTTTCTCCGCCACCAACTACGACAACAACTAGGTCTTCGAGGCGGGGCGCCGAATGGTCGGGAATCCTGGCCGCCGCCTCGCTGACGCGCAGGCCGAGCGGCGTGGTTTTCGGCGCAGGCGCGCTCACCCCGGGCCCGTGGTGGATCGCTTCCCACGGGCGTGGCGGTGCGAAAGAACGTTCGATGCGCATGGCGGTCATCCTATGCCCTTTCATCAGCTCTGGTGAACGATGGCGGCGGTCGTCATCGTCGGCGTGATATCGGTGAAGTTCGAGCCATCGGCGGCCAATTCTGCCGATACGGCGGCCAGATCGGTCATGACCGTGTCGCCCGCACCGAAGGTGAGCTGTGCGGAGACGATGCCGGCGGTCCTGTCATGATCGACTTCGAAACGCTGGAGCCCGATAGGGTCGCACAGGCGATGCACCAGTTGAGCATGCTGGGTCGTGTAGTAATCGAGATCGAACCGCCCGGCAGTGCCGATGGTATAGGACACAGTGATGCGCAACATGGCTGAAGTCCTCCTTGAGCCGTAGATCGGGTGACGTGCGGGGCCGGCCCTGACCGGTGGGGCCAAGGCATTTTCAGGCAAAGCGCGTTCTGGTTGCCGTCAGGCTATGCGCCGATGACAACAATAGAGAGTGTCTCGGTGATCCGGCCTTTACCGGACATGCTCGAGCCGCCGGCCGGTTCCGCCCAAGCCGGCGCCGGATGGAGGTCCATCCGGTCTGCCGTCAGGCGACGGTCGCCGGGGAGGCACCGTTCATCTGTTCGACGGTCCGGCGATGTGTCTCCGGCAACCGCCTGTTCAATCCATCGAAGTGCCAGGCCTTCAGCACGTGAAGTTCGGTGGCGATACGGGCCGGATCGCTGGCGAGCGACCGGCGCGCGGCGAGCCCGGGCATCGCATCGCTGATGATCGCCAGATCGATCATGTACCCTTCCACATCCACCATCGAATAGCGCATGGCGATCGCCCGAATGCTCTTTTCGACGTAGATCTCGCCGCGAAGGATCTGTTCCTTGAGCCCTTCGAACAGGTTTCGGTCCCAGCGCGATGCCATCTGGATCTCGTGAAGCGCCAGCGCCGGAGGCTCGATCACCACCTCCCAGAGAATGTCCGGAAAGCGGAACAAGCCCTCGAGCGCGCCCCCTGCCTGCGACATCCGCACCTCGATCGATCCGAGCATCCGGCGGATCGCCTCCTGCCCCGTCGTTACCATCAGTTCGTGCCGGGTCCCGAACTGATGCAACAGCGAACCGCGGCTGAGGTGCGACCGGTCCAGAACGGCCTGCGTCGTCGTATTCGTGAAGCCGGCCTCAGCAACGAGATCGATCGCGCTATCTAGGATTTTCTGACGCGTGATGTCGCCCCGTCTCATCGAGCCCTTCTTTTGCTCTTCTCCTGTCACGCGCACCTCCGTCTTGCGTAAAACGGAGGTTTTAATCGAGGTTCGCAAGATGGCCAACACATTTGCGCGCAGGCGCGGTCGGGCGATCCTGCAGGTACGGACTCCCATTTCCGTCGTTCTTCCAGCCCCTGCCCCGACGGTCTGCGGGTCTGGCATCAGCTTTTGCAGAGCCAGTAGAACTCCAGCCCCCCGGAAACCCGGATTCGGATCGTAGGCATAGGCGCGGTCGGCCCGTTTCATCGCGGGAAAACGGCGAACCATCTCCTGCAGCAGAACCTCGCATTCCAGCTTGGCCAGAGGCGCGCCGATGCACCGATGGACCCCGCCGCCGAAAGAGACATGCTTGATCTGGCTGCGGTGGATATCGAATTCCTCGGGGCGCTCGGCCATTTTCGGATCGCGGTTGGCCGTGGTCAAGCAGGGCAGTGATCACGTAACCTTTCGGTATGGAAACGCCCTCGATGAGGACCTCCTCCTGCGTGATGCGTTCGGTTCCGAAGATCGGCGGCTCGAAGCGGATGGCTTCCTCGACGGCGCTCGGGATCAGGGCCGGGTCCCGCACCAGATCGGCATAGCTCGTTCCCTGTTCCATCAGGCTCTTGACCATGGTCCCCATCAGGTCGGTCGTCGTCTGGTTGCCGGCAATCAGCAGAAGCTAGGCATGCTGGGAAATTTTCGCGACGGAGAATGTCTCGCCCGCGCTCGTCTGGGCATCCATCATCCCGGAAATCAGATCATCGGGCCGGTCGCCGGAAGACAGGCGGCGGTTCACCTCGTCGGCAACCGTCCTGTCGATCGCCGCGAGACCCTCGGCGCCGATCGCGCGGGTTTCCTCGTCGGCCAGCGGGTTCAGCTCGAACGCAATGGCCTGATCGGACCAGATCTTGAACTCTTCGCCCAGCGACCGGTCGACCCAGAGAAGCTCGATGATGACCTTCGTCGGCATGGGCCGCGCGATCTGCTGCACGAAGTCGAATTCTCCGCCGGCCGCATCGAGAAGTTCGTTGCAGATTTCCCGCGTCCGCTCCGGGAAGGCTTCGGGACGACGGTTGTTAAAGGCCTTCAGCATCAGGGTGCGTAGCCGCTTGTGCCGCGCGCCGTCCGCATGCAGCATGGATGTCTCGACTGACATATCCTCGCCGCGCATGATGCGCGTCGATGTCTGCGCGAGGGCGCGGGGATCGACCAGCAGCGTCTGATCGGTGAGAACCTTCTGCACCAGATCGGCGCGGAAGACGACATGATCGTGAAGCTGGCCGTCCTCGAGGACGGAGAAGGGATCGTCGCGGAAGGTCGGAGACAGCGAGGTCAGTTCGAGCCCGCGCGGAAGGTCTGGCGAATTGGAATCCATCGTTTTACACCTCTTGTTTCACGCGACGGTTCAGGTCAGCGGCTCCAGTGTTATCATCGACTTGACGAGGCAAGCAGGTCGACATCCGTCTCCGGCGCTCCGGTGATGGCGTTCTCGATCTGCCGGTGCCGGACGATGATGTCGTCCTTGTATTCCGGACGCGTGATGACATAGGTACGATTCTCCTCCAGCGCCTTGAAGGTGCGGGAGGTAACGTCGTCCGGGGACAGACCCCTGGCGACCACGCTGCTGAAAAAGGCCCGCTCTTCGGGGCCTGGTCGAGCGTTCCGATCGCTGCGACGTCGTCGTGATCAAGTTCGCAGGCACAGGGCCTGCCGCCATTGAGGCCCGGCGATGACCATCGTGCCGGTAGGACGAACAGTCGCATCTCTGCATCCACCATAACGAACCGAAAAAACTCAAGCGGACCAGCTTGACCCCCGCACGCGTTTTCCTGCATATGTAACTGTATAACGTTACTAAGCTGGATGAACGCGATCATGGCCCAGAAACTTCCCGTCACGGTCCTCTCCGGCTTTCTTGGAGCCGGGAAGACGACATTGCTGAACCACATCCTATCCAACCGTCAGGGGCTGCGCGTCGCGCTGGTCGTCAACGACATGAGCGAGGTCAACATCGATGCCGCGCTGGTGCGCGACGGCGGTGCCAACCTGTCGCGCACCGAGGAGCAGCTGGTGGAAATGACCAATGGCTGCATCTGCTGCACGCTTCGCGACGACCTGTTGAAAGAAGTCCGGGCGCTCGCCGAACAGGGGCGGTTCGACTATCTGCTGATCGAATCCACCGGCATTGCCGAGCCCCTGCCCGTGGCCACCACCTTCGACTTTCGCGACGAGGACGGCCGCAGCCTGTCGGATGTGGCGCAGCTCGACACCATGGTGACGGTGGTCAGTGCCGCAAGTCTGCTGGCTGATTACAGCTCCGCCGATTTCCTAGCCGATCGCGGCGACACCGCGGGCGAAGGCGACAACCGCACCGTCATCGATCTGCTGGTCGAACAGATCGAATTTGCGGACGTGGTGGTGCTGAACAAGGTGAGTGCCGCCACCGCCGAAGACTGCGACGCGGCCCGCAAGATCATCACCGCCCTCAATCCGGATGCGAAACTGGTCGAGACCGATTTCGGCCAGGTCGATCTGAACGACGTCCTGGGCACGGGTCGCTTCGACCTAGAGAAGGCCGAACAGCATCCGCTCTGGTTCAAGGAACTGCACGGCTTCACGGACCATGTGCCGGAAACGGAGGAATACGGCATCCGCTCGTTCGTCTACCGCGCGCGTCGTCCGTTCGATCCCACGCGCTTCCAGCGCTTCATCGATCGCCCGTGGCCGGGTGTGGTCCGGACGAAGGGCTTCTTCTGGCTTGCGACGCGTCCCGATCATGTCGGCGAGATCAGCCAGGCCGGCGCACTCGTGCGAACGAGCCGGATGGGTGCGTGGTGGTCCGCCGTGCCCAAGGCACGATGGCCGCGCGACCCCGGCTTCCTGCAGATGATGGAGCCGTATCTCGACCCGACCTGGGGCGACCGGCGGCAGGAGATCGTCTTCATCGGCGCGGATCCGATGAACGAGACGACGATCCGCGCCGATCTCGACGCCTGCCTGGTCGATGCGCAGACCTTCTGTCCGGGCGTCTGGCGAACGCTGGCCGATCCCTTCACGCCTTGGGAACGCAAGGCCTCGTGAGCAAGGCGACGTATGCATTCGCCCGCCCTGAGACGTCGCAGAGACCCCATTCACATCACAGGAGATATCCGATGTTCCGCTCCCGCACATCCGTGCTGCCGGCCACCAGCATTCTCGCCCTTCTGGCCACGCCGCTTGCGCTTCATGCCGAGGACGAGAGAAAAGAGAGCTGGCGGCTGTTCGTCGCCGATCATACGCAGCCGATCGTCCGCGCGATCGATCTGGGCACCGACACGGAAATCGGCCGCTTCGATCTGAAGGGCTATGCCGCACTGTCGCTCAGCGATACCGGCCGCACCGTCTTTGCCATCCAGGGCGACCAGAACATCGTCAACGTCATCGATACCGGCATCGCGCTCTCCGACCATGGCGAGCATCGCGACATCGCGGTCGGCGACACGAAGCTTCTTGGCGCCGCGATCACCGGCGAGAAACCCGGCCATGTCGTGACGCATGGCGATCTGGTCGCGGTGTTCTACGATCGGGGTGGCAAGGCCGATCTGGTTACCGAAAGCGAACTGCTGGAGGGCAAGGTCGATCTGAAGGCATTCGACACGACGGCCGCGCATCACGGCGTCGCCGTGCCCATGGGCCGGCACATGCTCGTCTCGGTGCCGGACACGACGGCATCCGTCAAGACGGGCGAACTGCCGCCGCGCCTCGGCCTGCGCGTGCTTGATGAAACCGGCCGGCAGGTCGGCGACGTCGCGCCGTGCACAGGCCTGCACGGCGAGGCGACATCAGGACGCCTCGTCGCCTTCGGCTGCGCGGAGGGCGTACTGATCGCCCGGCCGGGCGGCATCGACGGGCCGAAACTCGACATGGTGCCCTATGGCAAGGATCTGCCGGAGGGCAAGGTGTCCACCTTGCTCGGGGGCACGTCGATGCAGTTCTTTCTCGGCAACTATGGCGAGGACAAGGTGGTGCTGATCGAACCCGAGGCCGAGACGCCCTATCGTCTGATCGAGCTTCCGCTCCGGCGCATCGATTTCGCGCTCGACCCTGCCCATCCGCGCAACGCCTATATTTTGACAGAAGACGGCACGCTTCATCTCCTCGATGTGGTCGACGGCGCGATCACCCTGTCGGCGCCGGTCACCGAACCCTACAGCAAAGACGGTCACTGGCGCGACGCACGGCCGCGGCTCGCAGTGGCCGGCGACCACATCGCGATCACCGACCCGCGCCACAGCCTCGTGCGGATGATCGACGTCACGACGCTGAAGGAGGTCCGCACGATCCCGGTCGAAGGACAGCCCTTCGCGGTGGTGGCGGCCGGCGGCTCGGGCGCGACGCATTAGCGCCCGCACAAGACGGATATCGGCATCGGGGGCCTGCTTTCTGGCAGATCCCTGATGCCGATATCATCATGCGAACGCTTGCTGCATCGCCGAGGCAGGGCTCAGGATCGGAAGGCCTTGAATGTCATGTCCGACGAACAGATGCCTGCCCAACGGAGCCCATCCATTCCTCGGGCTGCCAGGGGCCGATGCGGATGCCACCGGTTTCGCTCAGTTCGGTGCAAAGGAAGTGCGAAAGCTCGTCGTTCCGGATCACCGCGGCGCTCAGCCGGCCGGTCCGGTAGGCGCCCGTGTCCAGTGCGATACGATTGGAATGGATTTCCGGTCGCAGCGACGCCGTGATCGTGTGGCCGTGCAGGACGATATGGCGAAACACGTCCAGATGGTCCAGAAAGCCGGCCCTGATCCAGCGCAGATCGTACTCGTCCTGATCGATCAGCTCCACGCCGGGACGTATTCCCGCATGAACGAAGCAGAAGCGCCCGACCTCCTTGTAGGTCAGGGCATTTTCGAGCACGTCCACATGGTGGGGAAAGTTCTGGCGGATGTCGGCGGCGATATTGTCGAGATCGGGCACCGGTCGATGCGAATAGGCGCTCAGCGTCGCGACGCCGCCCCAGTCCAGCCAGTTGACCGCATCCTCGGCCGTGAGGGTGCCGCGCAGAAGCTCGCGCAGGAAGAAATCATGGTTGCCCAGGATCAGCCGGGAGCCTGGATAAAGGTCTAATGTCGCACGCACCAGATCGATGACCTTGGGGCTCTCGGGCCCGCGATCGATCAGGTCACCGAGAAAGACCACGAGCGGCGCCGAACCATGGGCCGTCGCATCGTCTGCGATCCGGGCCAGCATGACCTCGAGAAGATCGGCGCGCCCGTGAATATCGGCGATCGCATAGATATGGGAGGGTCGGCTGTCTGTCGTCATCACTCTCTTGCCTGCTGGAAATCCGGGTTGCGTGACATCACCCTGCCGTTTGCAGGGCGCCGGACCGTGGACGAGGGCGAGACGAAGCAACGCCATCCGGGGCGGCAACGTCCTATAGGCCACCCTCCCCCGACGCGCCACCAAAACCGGTGCCGAAGGGATGTCTGCCGTGAGACGTGGCACGATAAATGCGTCTCGACGCTATGTCCCACCAAGGAAAGCGACAGCCATGACGGCACAGGCAAGTGGATCGCTCGATGTCCGGCTGATGCGGACCTTGTTGCTGCTTCTGACAGAATGCAGCGTTTCCAGAACGGCCGAACTTCTGGGACAGGCACAGCCTACCGTCAGCCTGACATTACGCAAGCTGCGCGAGCTTCTCGACGACCCCCTTCTCGTTCGCTCGGGCAGCACGCTGGTGCCTACCGAGCGGGGCCTTGCGATGCGGGAATCCATTCGCGATATCCTGGCGCATATCGATGCGCAGCTCGCGCCGCATCCCACCTTCGACCCCGCAACGTCGAAGCGGACCTTCCGCATCGTGGCCGCCAATTGCCTCGGCACCGTCTTTCTGCCGCCGCTCGTCGGCCGCATCGCCCGCATCGCTCCCCAAGTGAATATCGACGTGTGCCAAATGCCGAGCTACGAGGATTTCCTGGCACAACTCGCCGACGGCACCATCGATGCCGTGATCGGAAACTGGCCGCACCCGCCCGAACATTTGAGAATGTCGACGCTGCTGACGACCGACATCGTCTGCGTGGTGCGGGCAAGCCACCCTTTGGCCGGGCGGCGCGACCGCATCGGGATGGAGGCCTATCTGCGCGAGAACCATCTTTCGCCGACCTCCGACAAGCGCGCGCATCTGAGCCCCATCGACGGCCGACTGATCGAGCTGGGGCTGAAGCGGCGGATCGGCGTGACCGTGCCGGAATACGCCATCGCACCCTATGTCGTTGCCCAGTCCGATCTCGTCTTCACGACGGGCCGGCATTTCGCCGAGCAGATCGCCCAAGCTTTTCCCTTCGCGGTGCTGGATGCCCCGCGGGAGCTCGGGCAGATGAAGTTCTACATGCTCTGGCACGACTGCAAGCACCATTCGCCGGACCATGCCTGGCTGCGGCAGATGATCAAGTCGGTGGCGGCCGACGTGCGCGCGCTGGATCGCACGGGGGCGGCGGAAACGTGCCTCGTTCCCGGCTGACCGCCGGCGCTGCAATAATGTCTATTGCGATCCGGTTATAGGCGTTCGTGCTCAAAAAACGCACACTTGCTGCAGTGCAAAAGCAACCGGCAAGAGGTGAGACGATGCAGCAGGGACTGACACGACGGGAGATACTGGCAGGCTTTGCTTCGGGAACCGCGGCCGGCATTCTCGGCTCGGCCAGCGCGGCGCGCGCCGCCGTGTCCGAGCTCGTCTGGGCGACGTGGGAGTCCAACGCACATCCGGAATATGTCGCCGCCTTCGAGAAGGAGACCGGCACCCGGATCAAGCTTTCCTTCCTCTCCAGCGAAGACGCGCAGTTCGCCGCCCTGAAGACGGGCTCGGCCGCCGACTGGGACATGATCAACCCGTCGCTGAACGGAAGCTGGCGCTATATCAAGGCCGGTCTCCTCAAAGAGATCGACATCTCCAAGCTCCCCAATGCCACCCACATGTACGACGTCTTCAAGACGACGCCGAAGGTGCTGGATGACAGCGGCAAGCTCTTCGCCGTTCCCTATCTCTGGGGCCTCAATCCACTCGTCTACCGCACCGACACGTTCGATCACGAGCCGGACTACACGACCCTGTTCGATCCGAAATATTCCGGCCAGCTTGCCATGCGCGACTATGCGCTGGAATCCATCGCGATCGCCGGGCTCGTGGCCGGCGTGCCGCGCGACAGGGTCTTCGTCATGGACGCGAAGGAGCTGGCAGAGGCCAAGAAGCTGCTCGTCGCGCAGAAGCCGCTGTTGCGGACCTACTGGCAGACGATCGGCGACCTCACCAACCTCTTTGCGACCGGCGAGGTCTCCTGCGCCTTCTCCTGGCGCGTGCCCTATGACGAACTGAAGGCGAAGCTTCCGATGGGCACGGCCAAGCCGAAAGCCGGCATCATGGGATGGTGCGATTGCTTCGGCATCCCCGCCTCGCTGTCGCCCGAGAAGACCGAGCTTGCCCTGAAGTTCGCGGACTACCTGCTCGGTGCTCAGTATGCGACCGAAATCGCCCGGATCGGCAATTACGCGACGACCTCCTCGATCATCCGCGACGATCTGTCGAAGGAGCAGCAGGCGGCCATCTTCGTTGACGACATGGAGGTGATGAAGTCCTTCATGTGGCCGGTCGCACCCGACAACTACTCGGACTGGCTGAAGATCTGGAACGAGGTCAAGGCAAGCTGACCATGCCGGAGCATGCTGCCCATGCGCCCGATGCCGGCCTGATCCTGTCGGCCCGCGGCCTCGTCAAATCCTACGGCAAGGGCCGCGCCGTCGATGGGGTCGATCTCGACATACCCGAGCGGGCCTTCACCACGCTGCTCGGCCCATCGGGATGCGGCAAGACGACGATCCTGCGGATGATCGCCGGGTTCGAGACGCCGGACGCGGGATCGCTCGTCCTCGACGGGCGCCCACTCAAAGGCGTGCCGCCGGAGCGCAGGCCCGTCAACACGGTCTTCCAGAGCTATGCCTTGTTTCCGCACCTGACCGTGTTTGAGAACGTCGCCTTCTCGCTCACGCTCCGGCGCGGGGCGGGTGACCCGTCTCCGCGGGTGAAACGCGCGCTCGATGCCGTTCACATGGGCGATTTCGGCGCGCGCTACCCCCACCAGCTGTCCGGCGGGCAGCAACAGCGCGTGGCCGTGGCCCGCGCGATCGTCGCCGAGCCGCATATGCTCCTGCTCGACGAGCCGCTGTCGGCGCTCGACCGGAAGATGCGCGGCCATCTGCAGATCGAGCTGAAGGACCTGCAACGCCGGCTCGGCATCGCCTTCGTCTACGTCACGCACGACCAGGACGAGGCCTTCGCCCTGTCGGATATCGTCGTGGTCATGAACAAGGGCCGCATCGTCCAGAAGGCCGATCCGCTGACGCTGTACGCACGGCCGGCGAGCGCCTTCGTCGCCGACTTCATCGGCGCGGCAAGCCTCGTCCCCGGAAAGATCGTGGCAATGCGCCGGACGGCAATGTCGGCCACCGCGACGCTCGATACGCCGCTCGGCATCGTCGAGGCGCCTGTCGCCGAAGGGCTGGAGAGCGGAGCGGCGGCCATGCTCGTCATCCGTCCGGAACATCTGCAGGTGTCTACCGCCCCCTCGGCCCTGCGGGCGCAGGTACAGCACGTGGTGTTCCGGGGCGACCGGTTCCTGATCGAAGCGGAAAGCCACGGCTGCCTGCTGCGCGTCATGAGTGACACGGCTCTCGATCCCGGCACGGCTATCGGGCTTGACCTCGATCGAGCCCGTGCCTTCATCACGCAGGTGGAGGGATGAGCATGCCGTTCTCCCGCGTTCATCTCGCTTTTCCCGTCGCGCTCGCGCTCGTGCTCGGCTGCGTCCTGCCGCTCGGCCTGCTTCTCGTCTTCAGCGTCTTCACGGTGGACATGGATGCCTTCGACATGGTGCCCGACCTTTCCGGCCATAGCTGGGGCCAGATCCTGTCCGATCCCGTCTTCGCCTTCCTCATCGGCAAGGCCGTCGTCTCCGGCCTCGTCACAGCAGGGCTTGCGGCCATCGTCGGCTACCCCCTGGCGCTCGCCATGGCCCGCCTGCCGCTCGTCTGGAAAGGCGTCGCCAACATCGTCCTTCTCACGCCCCTCTACACGGGCGAGATCGTCCGCATCTATGCCTGGCGGATCGTGCTCGGTTCGGAAGGTCTCGTGAATGCCGTCCTCAAGGGGCTCGGCCTGATCGACGCGCCGCTGAAATTTCTCCTGTTTTCGCCTTTCACCACCCATCTCGTGCTGCTCTATAACAATCTGCCCTTCATGGTCTTGGCGATCTGGATCTCGGTGGAACTGGTGGATACCAGGCTGATCGAGGCGGCGCGCGACCTTGGCGCCCGTCCGGTCGAGGCCTTCACCAAGGTAATCCTGCCGCTGACGACGCCGGGGCTTGCCGTCGGGCTCTTCGCCGTCTTCGCTCTTGCCGCCGGCGACATGCTGACGCCGAGCCTGCTCGGCGGCACCTCCGGCGCAACCCCCATGGCGATGATCGACAATCTCTTCGGAACCGCTTTCGACTGGCCGCTCGCCTCTGCCCTCGCGCTCGCCCTTCTCGCCGTGCTCTTCGGCTGCGCCACGCTGATGGCGGGTCTTCTCCTGCGCCTGCGGGGTGCGCGGGCTGTCTTTGAGGGACGCCGGACATGAACCGCACCGTCTCCCTCGTGCTGACGCTCGGCGTCGGCTTCTTCTACCTGCCGATCGTCGTGCTCGCAGTCTTCTCGTTCAACGCCTCCAGCCTCATGGCCTTTCCCCTGAGCGGCTTCACGTTTGCCTGGTACGCAGACCTCTTCGGCAACCGGGCCTTCCTCGAAGGGTTCCTGACCAGCTTCCTCATCGCGCAGCCCGTTGGCATCCTTGGCGCGTTCATCGGGCTGATGGCGGCCCTTGCGCTGACGGCGCCGGGCCTGCGGTTTCGCGCGGTCTTCGTCGTCATCGTCATCCTTCCCTTTCTGGTGCCGAAGACGGTGCTCTCCATCGCGCAGGCGATGCTGCTCAACTGGGTCGGGCTCGGGCGGGGCGCGACGGCCCTGATCGCGGCGCAGACGCTGGTGGCCGTTCCCTTCGCCACGACCATCATCGCCGCCGTCCTCATCCGCCTCGATCCGCGGCTGGAGGAAGCGGCGCGCGACCTCGGCGCGACGCCATGGCAGAGCTTTCGCCGCGTGCTCCTGCCGCAATTGAGCGGCGCGCTCGGGGCCGCCTATTCCATCAGCGTCATCCTGTCGCTCGCCGACCTCACGATCGCGATGTTTCTCGCCGGCCGGACGCAACCGCTTTCGCTGGTGGTCGCATCCGAATTCCGGCGGGAGCTGAAGCCCGACCTCAACGCCATGCAGGTCTCCGTCCTCGTTTTGACCGCCGTCATCGTCGCCCTGAGCGAACTCAACCGCCGCCGCCTTCGCCGCCGTGCCTCTCCCATGCGAGACCCAGAATGATCATCTCCCCCATCACCGCCACGCCTGCGACCCTTGACGACCTCGAGCAGGCCGCGCGCGCGGATCTCGCGGCGCTGGGATATCCCGCACCTTCCTGGCTGGCGCCTCTCGAAGGTCATCCGGCCGGCTCCGTCGCCGACGTCGTCATCATCGGCGGCGGCCAGTCGGGCATCACGATTGCGGCCGGGCTGAAATGGGAAGGGCTTGCCGATGTGCGGGTCCTCGACAGCGCGCCGGCCGGCTCGGAAGGGCCTTGGCTGACCTTCGCCCGCATGGAGGAGCTGCGCACACCGAAAACCCAGGTCGGCAACGAGTTCAACGTGCCCAACCTCTCGGTGCGCCGCTGGTTCGAAACGCGCTATGGCCTTGCCGCCTGGGCCGAGCTGCCGCGCATTCCGAGGACCGACTGGAAGGCCTATCTCGACTGGTATGCCGGCGTGTTCGACATCGCCATCACCAATGACACCTACGTGCTGGATGTGGCGGCGGACGGCGACCTGATCGTGGTGACCAGCCTCTGCCTGGGAGCGGTCACGCGGACGCTGGCGCGCGCCGTCGTGCTGGCGACCGGATTCGACGGCGCGGGGGCCTGGCGGGTTCCGGCCTTCATCTCCGACGGTCTGGACAGGAGCCGCTACGATCATACCAACGGGCCGGTGGACTTCGCACGGCTGAAGGGCAAGCGCGTCGGCCTGCTCGGCCACGGCGCCTCTGCCTTCGACAACGCCATCAAGGCGCTTTCGGCCGGCGCCGCTTCCGCCGATCTCTGCTTCCGCCGTGCCCGACTGCCGCGCACCAACCCGCACCGCGCCATCGAAACGCCGGGGATGATGACGCAGTATCCCGATCTCTCCGACGCCACACGCTGGCAGATCGCCCGGTTCTTCCGCAGAAACGACCAGCCGCCGCCGGTGCGCAGCTTCGAGACCGCGATGGCCCTGCCCGGCTTCCGCCTGCGCCCGGCCACGCCGTGGCTCGAGGTGACGGAAAGCGCCGGCGCGATCCGCGTGACCACGCCCGGCGGCGTGCTCGAATTCGATCACCTGCTGCTCGCGACCGGCATGGCCGTCGATCTGCCGGCCCGACCCGAACTGAAGACCCTGGCCGGGCGGATCGCGCTCTGGGGCGAACGCTACCAGCCGCCGGAAGAGGATGCGGACGAACGACTGGCGCGCCTCCCCTATCTCGATGCGTTCTACGGCTTCATGCCGCAGCACGCGGACGATGCCTGGGTCGGCCGCGTCTTTGCCTTCAACAGCGCGAGCTTCGTCAGCCAGGGACCTCATTCCACCTCGATCAGCGGTCACCGCCACGCCGTTCCCCGGCTGGTGCGCGGCGTGCTGCGCCGCCTGCTTCTCGATCAGGAACAGACGATCCTGCCGTCGCTCGAGCGCTACGCCTCGGTCGATCTTCCCGTGGCCGACGACTTCGAAGCCCGTCTGGCCACGCGCAGCACGGAGGCGGCACAATGACCCGTCCTTTCCTCTGGCAGGACCTCACGACGGCGGAGTTCGCCACGCGCGACTTCACAGACACCGTGGCGATCCTGCCGATCGCGGCGATCGAGCAGCATGGGCCGCATCTTCCCGTCCATGTCGATGCCGCCATCAATGCCGCGATCCTCGCCCGCTTCGCGGACCTTCTGGATGACGACGCCGATGTGCTGATCCTGCCGGCCATGACCGTGGGGAAATCGGACGAGCACATCGCCTTTCCCGGAACGCTCGCCATTTCCGGCGAAACACTGCGGCGGGTCTGGCTGGATATCGCGGCAAGCGTGCATCGCGCCGGGGTTCGCCGTATCCTGTTCTTCAATTCCCACGGCGGACAGATGGCGCTCATGGACATCGCCTGCCGCGACATCCGGCGCGAGATGGGGATGCTGGCCGTCGGATGCTCGTGGTTCCGCATCACCGCCATCGACGATCTGTTTTCAGCAGCCGAGATCGCGCATGGCATTCATGGCGGCGATATCGAGACCAGCATGATGCTGGCGATCGCGCCCGGGCGGCTCGCGATGGATCGTGCGGAAGACTTCGTGCCGCTGACGGTGGAAATCGAGCGCTCCGGCAGCCTGCTGACGGCCGAAGGCGCGGTCGGCTTCGGCTGGCAGGCGCAGGATCTGCACGCGGCCGGCGTCTGCGGCAATGCGGCCAATGCCACGGCGGCAAAGGGCGAGCTCGTGCTGCGCCGCGCGGCGGAGGCCCTCGCGGGGCTCGTGTCCGCCACCGCGACGTTCGACCTTGCCCGCCTGACGCCGGACACGCGCTTTTCGGGAAAGGCCTGACGATGCCGCCGCGTTTCACCGACGAACACCGCACCACGAGCGAAGACGAGGGGATGGCCCGGCCGGATGCGGCCGGTGACGATATCGCGGCTCTCATGGCGGAGATGCCGCATTGGTGCTCTGAGTTCGAACGCACCTTCGCCAACCACGCGCCGATGGTGCTGGTGGCGCTCGCCCGCATCGGCGGAAAACCGCACCAGCTGCGCCGGTTCTTTGCCTATTATCGCGACGCGAAGACGCTCCTGCCCTTCGCGCAGGCGCGATCGCCGCTCTCGGCCGAGACCTGGAGAGCATCGATCGGGCAGCGGCAGAGCGAGCCGGAGCTGCGCCTGTTCTTTGCGGGCGAAGTCTCGCGCCTGGGGTTCGACCGCGCCTCGCGGCACTATCTCCCCGTCCTTGCGCCCGGCATCGCGGCGAGCGCGTTCCACGCGCTGATGCGCATGGCCTATGGCGTCCTGGAACGGGATCCGGATGCCATCGCCATCGCGCTCGGTTACTGGGCCGCCACCTATCTGGCTCTTCCCGAGGCGACCGGAGCGGAACCGCGCACCGACGATCCGGCGGAAGTGCTGGCGCTGACGGCGAAGATCCCCGCGCTGCACGGGCTGCCGCTGCACGATCTCCTCTGGCAGAACATGCGCGATGCCGCCGCCGTCCCCGGCTTCCGCCCGGTGGTCGACTGGCTGGAGATCGGGCCGGACACGATGCGGCGCATGGCCGCAACGGCGCTGGCGCTCTTTGCCGGAACCCAGCATTTCGCAGCGCTGCACGCCCTTACCGGACTGCACTGGATCCGTCTCGTCTCCGCGCATTGCGATGCCGCGACGACGGCGACCATGCTGCGTGTCTTCTGGCAGGGCATTGCCGCGCTCATGGGCGAACTCGGCTTTCCCGCCCTGCCGGAGGCATCCGCCCTCGACCGCTGGCGCAACCTGCCCGCCCCCGGCTGGGGCGACATCCACGCCGCCGCGGCCGAAAGCTTCGATGAACACGATATCAGCCTTGCCTTTTCCGCGTTTGCGGAAATGAATGTCTATGGCGACCCGCTCTACAGGGTGGCCGCCGCCCGGCGTCTCGGGATGATCGGAGACTATCGATGACCATGCCCGCGAGATCGCCCGTTTCCGATTGCATCATCGAGGCGGGTACGGTCCTGACCGGGCTCGACGCGCATGGTGACATGCAGCTGCGCCATGATGTCGGCATTCGCGTCGATCGCGGCGTCATCGCCCAGATCGGGCCGCTGGAGGCCGTCGGCTACGGGCAGGACCACCTGCCGCGTTTCGGCTCGCGCGACATGATCGCCATGCCGGGCCTCGTCAACGCCCACCACCATTTCGGCGTGACGCCGTTGATGCAGGGCATTCCCTTCGCGCCGCTCGAACTGTGGCTGCCGCAGTTTCGCGCCATGCGGCCGGTGGAGACCCGGCTCGACACGCTCTATTCGGCCATCGAGATGCTGGAAAGCGGCACGACGACCGTGCAGCACATCAACAGCGGCCTTTCCGGCGCGCCGGACGGCTGGATGGCGACGGCCGACGCCACGTTGTCGGCCTATGGCGAGATCGGCATGCGGGCCGGCTTCTGCTTCATGATCCGCGATCGCAACATCCTCGGCTATGACGACGATGCCGAGGTGCTGGCCGGACTTCCCGCGGATGTTCGCGACTGGATCGCCCCGAAGCTCGCTGCAGCCGCCGTTCCCGTTCCCGACCTCATGGCGTTCTATAGGGCGCTGCGCGACCGCTGGCTCCCCGCCAATGGCGATCACGTCCGTATCAATCTCGCACCCGCCAACCTCCACTGGTGCAGCGATGCATGTCTGCAAACGATCGTGGAGACAGCACGCGCAACCGGCGGCAGTGTCCACATGCACCTGCTGGAGACCGAGCGGCAACGCAATTTCGCGCATCGGCGCTACGGCCACAGCGCGGTCGATCACCTCAAGGCCATCGAATGCCTCGGGCCGGAGCTCACGCTCGGCCACGGCAACTGGATGACCCACAGCGATCTCGACCTGATCGCAGGCTGCGGCTGCACGATGTGCCATAACGCCTCCTCGGGCTTGCGGCTCGGCAGCGGCATCGCACCTGTCAACGAGATGCGCCGCCGCGGCATTCCCGTCTCGCTCGGCATCGACCAGTCGAACATCGCGGATGATCGCGACATGACGCTGGAAATGAAGCTGGTCTGGGCGCTGCACCGCGAGACCGGTCTCTTCAACGCGCGCCCGGGTGCGGCCGCCGTGCTGCAGATGGCGACCGAGCACGGCGCCCGGTCCGTCGGCTTCGGCGGATTCACCGGCCGGCTCGTCCCCGGCCGGCAGGCCGATATCGTGCTGATGGACCGCCGAAAGATCGCCCGGCCGGCAATCCACCCGCGCACCCCGGTCGCCGAAGCGCTCCTCCACCGCGGTGGCCGCCATGCCATTGACCAAGTCTTCGTCGGCGGACGCCTCGTCGTCGATGGCGGCAAGGTCGTCACGATCGATCGCGATGCCGTGCTCGCGGAGATCGCCGCCATCCTCGAACGCGAGGATACACCCACGGAAGCCGCCGCCCGCGCCGCCGTGGAGACGATGATGCCCCATCTCGAAGCGCGATTGCGGGCATCCGGCCTCGGCGATGGGCACAAATCCTATCGCTACAATGCCATGGCCGACGACGCATGAAGTGCCGTACCCAGCCAGTTTCCCTACCCCGACCCTCGGTGGCATAAGGACTTCGCTGCTGAACGAACGAGCAGGCTAGCCAAAAACGGCATGCAGTTTGACCTGCGGATTTCGTGAAATCAGAGAGCGTCAGAATCCTTTCCCGCGATCCACCAGATGGTCGATCGGTGCGCCTGATCAATACTGGCGGACGATCGTGATCATCTGCCGCGCGGCCTCTTCCGGCTGGCTGGCACTCGCGCTGTGGGGCGTGATCAACACGCCGGGGTGGCGCAGCAAGGGGCAATCATCCGGGGCCGGTTCCTGCGAAAGGACGCCGAGATGTGACCGTCGTCCAGCGCGCGCAGAAGATCCGGCTCCAAGAGGCAACTGGCGAACACTGCCCCGGTCTGCACGTACGTCGCGGCTTTCGGTCGCGGCCTTACCCGACCGCTCTCAACGCCGGTAAGACACCTCGATCATCGCATGTCCCTCCATGCGGGGTAATGTGAAGCTGATGGTGCCGTTCCCTTCGGTAAAGGGCAGGTCGTCGCCGGACGGCACGCTGCGAACCGAGGTCACCGGCCCTGCGGTCTTCAGCGAGACGGCGATGTCGAACAGCGGCGTGATGTCCTGGATCGGCTGGATATTGGCTTCCCAGAGCTGGCCGCGCAGCGCCGGCGTCGCGTGGAGGAGATGGATGACGTCGCGCCCTTGTTCCGGCTGTCTGCGCACGGTCACCCGGCCGGCACGCGGCAGGCTGGTCGAGATCAGCTTGGTACCGCCAAGCGCAAAGACGATGGCGCGCTCGGCCATCTCCAGCATGCGCACCGCACCCACCTGATGGTAGATGCTGAAGACCGGATGGGCGAGATAGACGAAATTGCCTTTCTGCACACCCGCCTGCCAGGCGGAGGCTTCCGGGCGGCTCGGCGCATGGATGTGGCCTGAGAAATGACGCGGCGTGCGGTCGAAATAGGGCTCGTGGACCGCGCCGAGCGACAGGCCGTCGGTGACCGTAATCCGCTCGGACGGCTGGTACATGAACATCGGCTGGTCGATACCGTCGGCCTGCAGCGGCGCGATCGGCAGGAGATAGTCGCCGCCCGTCATCGGCGATGTCCCGTGCCAGCGGGCGCCGAGATCGAACACGAAGCCGCGTTCGGGATCGATGCCGCTGCGCCCGGTCAGGAGCACCTTGCCGCCGCTCGCCGCATAATGCTCGATGCGCACCCGCAGAGCATCGTCCACCGGCACCGCATCGGGGAGGATCAGCAGCCGGTAGGACGAGAAATCGCTGTCGAGATCGAGCACGTCGAAGGTCAGCCCCGCCTCCAGCAGGATGCGGGAGGCGCCATCATCCGCGACGCTGTCGCGATCCGACCCGCCACCGGCCGCCGGTGTCTCCACCGACTGGAGCGACAGCAGACCGATATCCGCGCGGTTAACCGAACCCAGGCACCAGGGCTCGCACTCTTCCACGTAACGATAGGCCGGTGCGATGATCGCCATGGTCGATGGATCGAGCGCGCCGGTCGGGTGGAGATGATCGCCGATCGAGCACCGCGCGCCATGCGCGAGCATCGCGCCGCATTCATAGACCAGGGCCTCGGGCCGCTTGTAGCCGCCCACCTCGCCCCAGGTGAAATGGAACTTGCCCGTCATGCCGAGAAAGTCGAAGCCGATGGGATCGACATATCGGGCGCTCAAGGGAAAATGATCGTAACCCCAGCCCGCTGTCGGCAGGGATTCCAGCTCCAGATGGCTGTAGTACCGGCGGTAATGCTTGCGCTGGCCGCGCCGGACATGGCCGGAGTTGAAGAACAGTGGCATGGCCGGATCGTGCCGGCGCACGGCCGCTTTGACGGCCTCGTAATAGGCCTCCGTCGAGCGATCGAGAAAGGTTTCCCGGTCGGCAGGACGGGTCCAGTCGAGCCCGAGCGCATCCATTTTCGCGCGTGCCGCGGTGGAGACGGTCGGCATCTGGAAGGAGATGTCGAGAAAGATACCGTCGCCGTCGCCGTAGGCGCGCATGACCTCCTCCACCTGACGGCAGAGATAGTCGAGATAGGGGGTGGAGAAATCGAGAAAGGCCCAGCCGGTCGGCTCGTTGCGCGATTGCGGCAGCGTGCCGTCCGGCGAGACGATGCGCCATTCGGGATGCGTCTGCGCGGCATGCTCGTCCCAGGCGGCCGAGAGATAGACCGGCGCCTTGATGCCGACGGAATGCAGCGCGTCGATCTGCCCGCGCAAGAGGTCGAAGCCGAGGCCCGGATGCATGCGGCCGACATCGGTCGGGTGATAGGACAGGCCGTGATGGCACTTGGAAAACAGCGTGACCGAATCCACATGCGCCGCGCGGTACATCCCGGCAAAGGTCGCCGCATCGAAGCGCGCGCCGACGCCCTCGATGAGGGGGGAGGTGTGGAAGTCGAGATGGATCTGGCGAAAGCGCATGGGGCCTCGAGAGCGTAAGTTTCTGGGAGATGGCGTCTGGTTGCGCGTATTCAGGCGGATACGGCGGGGAACCGCAGCGTGCGGTCGTTGGCATCGAACAGGTAAAAGGCGGCAGGATCGATCGACAGTGTCAGGGGATCGCCCGGCCGCAGCATCACCTGGCTCGCGCGATGGGCGGCGAGATAGCCGTCCTGCGATTCCGAATCGAAGGTTTTGAGGTCTCCCGCATCCGCATAGAGCAGCGTTTCCCGGCCGAGGCCTTCCACCACCGCCACGCGGGCGGGAATGGCGATCTCGCCGGGCGCGCCTTGACCGAACATCTCCGCTCGCAGGCCTAGCGTGACCGCGTCGCCGATGGTCGGCAGATCCGCATCCGGCTCGATCTCGAGCTGGATCGGCATCGGCAGCCCCTCGGCCTGAACCGTCACGCCCATCCCGCCGGCCGCGACGACCCGGCCCTTGATGAAATTCATGCGCGGCGAGCCGAGAAAGCCGGCCACGAACCGGTTTCGCGGTCGATTGTAGAGATCGAGCGGCGCGCCGACCTGTTCGATCCGGCCGGCATTCATTACCACGATCCGTGTCGCCATGGTCATCGCCTCGGTCTGGTCGTGGGTCACATAGACCATTGTCGCCTTGAGCTCGGCGTGCAGCCGGCCAAGCTCGACGCGCATCTGCGAACGAAGTGCCGCATCGAGATTGGACAGGGGTTCGTCGAACAGGAACACGTCGGGCGCGCGGGTAATGGCGCGGCCGATGGCGACACGCTGTTTCTGCCCGCCGGACAGTTGCTTGGGCGTCTTGTGAAGATGTTCCTCGATCCGCAGGATTTTCGCGGCTTTCGCCACGGCGGCGGCGATCTCCGTCTTCGGCCGGCCGGCCATCTTCAGAGCGAACCCGATGTTCTCGGCCACCGTCATATGCGGGTAGAGCGCATAGTTCTGGAACACCATGGCGACGCCACGATCCGATGGCTCGGCATGGGTGATGTCGCGTCCGTCGATGCGGATGGCGCCGGAGGTGATCGTCTCCAGCCCGGCGATGGAGCGCAGCAACGTGGATTTACCGCAGCCGGACGGGCCGACCATGACGACGAACTCGCCAGGCTCCGCGGTGAAGCTCACGCCCTTGATGGCGGTGAAACTCTCGTAGGACTTCACGACGCTGTCGATCTGGAGACTTGGCATGCGGCAATCCTATTTTCCGAGACCGGACATGGAGCGGACGAAATGCCGCTGGGCAGCCACGAAGACGACCAGCAGCGGAAGAGTGGCGATGGCAAGACCGGCCATCAGCGCCGGCCAGTCCGCGCTGTACTGGCCGATCAGCCCGTAAATGCCGACGGGCAGTGTGCGGACCCGCGTTTCGGTGAGCAGCATCAAAGCGAGGATGAATTCGTTCCAGTTGAACACCGCCTGGAAGATCGCGGCACTGGCGACGACCGGACCGGACAGGGGCAGCACGATGCGCCAGAACACCTGGAACCGGCTGCATCCGTCGAGGCGCGCCGCTTCTTCCAGCTCACGCGGGAACTCCAGAAAGAACGCGTAGAACAGCATGGTGGTGAACGGGATGCCGTAGGCGGCATAGGGGATGACGATGGCGATCTGCGAATTGAGCAGTCCGGCGGCGGAGACGAACTGGTAGAGCGGCACCAGAACGCTCTGCACCGGCACGGCAAAGCCCGCGACGATCAGGAGGTACAGCGCCTGCATGCGCCGAGACGAGGCGCGCGCAAGCACGTAGGCCGCGAGTGCGCTGACCACGACGATCAGCGTGACGGACAGCGCGGTGACGACGAGGGAATTGAACAGGAAGCCGCCGATGCCGATGCCCCAAGCCCGCTCGAACGCGGCGAAGGTCAAAGTTTTCGGCAGGCCGAGCGGCCGGGTGAAGATGTCCGCCTGCGACTTGAAGGCGGCGACGAACATCAGGCAGAGCGGCGCCAGCACGAACAGCGTCCAGACGGTCATGACGAGGTGAAGGCCGATGGACACGAGACGGTAGCGGGAGGTCATGGATGCATCTCCCTCAGGCCTTGCGCGACAGGCGCAATTGCAGCCAGCCGAACAGCACGGCGATGGCCAGAAGCACCACCGACATCGCATTGGCATAACCCATATTGCCGAGCCGGAAAGCCTGCAGATAGCTGTAGGTGCCCAGCACCTGCGTGGCGTTGGCCGGTCCGCCACCCGTGGTGACGAAGACGAGATCGAACACTTTCAGTCCTCCGACCACGGTGATCAGCGTGCCGACGATCAACACGTTGCGGATGCCCGGCAGGGTGATGTAGCGAAAGGCGCGAAACCCCCTGGCGCCGTCGAGGGCGGCAGCCTCGTAAAGCTCCTTCGGAATGCTTTGAAGACCGGCGAGAACGAGGATCATCTGGAAGCCGACATTCTGCCAGGCGGCGATCACCAGCAGCATCCAGAGCGAGATCTGCGGATCGCCGAGCCAGCCGAGCTTCGGCGGACGAAAGCCCAGCGATTTGACGATGGCATTCAGCGGCCCGACATTCGGATCGAGGATGAGGATCCAGACGAAGGCGACCGCGATGGAGGACACCACCACCGGCATGAAGATGATCGTGCGGTAGATCGCATTGCCGCGCCGGACGCCCCGGTCGAGAATGGCGGCGAGGATCGTGCCCAGACCCACCTGCGTGATCGCCGAACCGACGATCAGGAAGGCGTTATTGCGAAGCGCCGTCCAGAACACGGGGTCGCCGGCCGCCCGGGCATAGTTCCCGAAACCGACGAACACCCAGTTGCGCGAGGTGATCGTGAATTCGAAGAAGGATCCGACGATCGCATAAGCCGCCGGCGCAAGGATGAAGAGGCCGACCAGAACGAGCGCCGGAAGAAGCATGGCCCCGCTCAGCACATCCCGCCGCCCGCGTGGCGAACGGGGCTCCTGTTGCGTCACATCCGTCATCGCGTGCTCACCCCCGCCCGACGCTTACTTCGCCGGCAGCTTCGCCTGGGCGGCGAGAGCGGCCTGGCGGATCTGCGCCACGGCCTCCGCCGGCGTCACGGTGCGGTTGAGAACCTCGACCGTGGCGTTGAGATAGGCATCGGCCACGCTGGCCTCGAGCAGCACGTCCAGCACGTTGACGCCACGGGTGAAGGTTCCCATGTCGGCGACGATTTCCCGGAATTGCGGCGTGGCATTCGGCACGCTGTCGATCATCTTCGGGTTGGACGGCAGGAATTTCGTCAGCTCGGCGAACTTGGCGCCCTGTTCGGGCGAGACGAGGAAGCTGATCCACTCGACCGCCTCCTTCGCGTGCTGCGTCTTGCTCGACACCTGAAAACCTTCGGGCACCAGGAAGTTGGCGCCGGCATCGCCCTTGCCGCCTTCGACGAGGGGCAGGCGGAAGAAGCCGTAATTCGTGAAGCCGGCCGCATCGAGCCCCGCCGTGCACCAGGTGCCGCAGAATTCCATCGGCGAGGCCTGCGTGGCGAACATCGCGTCCGCGACGGTGTATTCGGTGGCGTTCGGTGCCTCCTCGAAGCAACCGGCGTCCTGCAGCTTGAGCAGCTCGTCAAAGGCCTGCGCATAGCCCGGATCCGTGAACAGCGCATCCGCCGGACGGGCGAGATCGTAGTCGGCCGCCGTGCCGTCGATGCCCATGACCCGCTCATTCAGCATGGTCATCCAGTGGATCGCCTTCCAGCGCGTCTTATTGCCGAGCGGCATCGGCACCGTATCCGGATCGATCGCCCGCACCGCCTTGCAGACGCCGGCAAGCTCGGCCATCGTCTTCGGCAGGGCGATCTTGTTCGTGGCGAAATAGTCCTTGTTGTAGAACACGTATTTGCTCACCGCATCCGCCGCCGCGCCATAGAGCTTGCCGTCATACCGGAAGGCATCCAGCAGCCCCGCACCCAGCTCGGTCCCGAAACCGCCCTTGGCCATCGCGGCATCGGTGATGCCGAGCGCCAAACCGTCGCGCACCAGCCGTTTGGCGGCATCGCCCGACCAGTTGAAGAACACATCCGGCGCGTCCGACCCGACCAGGGCCACGGGCAAACTCGTCTTGTAGGCGTCACCCGGAAAGGTCTGGTGCTCGATGGTGACGTCCGGATGCGTTTTCTTGAACGCCTCGGCCGCCTGCGCGATGAATTCCGGATAGCCGGGGTTATCGAGCGTCCACATTTTCAGCGTGACGTCCTGCGCGAGGGCAGCGGGGACGACGCTGAGCAAACCGACGGCGAACGCCATGATGTGCACGGGTCTTTGCAAAAAGGTCTTCATGCTCGCTCCATGGCCGAGACCGCGGTCTCACTTGATTGATCGAACCGTTTCGACTACGAATTAAGCATGCCTAAATTAAAGGCGCAAGCATCGAACATCGGTCAAAACGGATCGAACAGACAAAACTGCCGGGCCGTGATTCCAGAGCCTGTCGGACCACTGGAACGCAGGACGCTTTGGAGGAGGTGACGCATGGCAACCATACGGGACGTGGCAAAAAAGGCGGGCGTGGCCATTTCGACGGTCTCGCTTGCCATGAACGGCACCGGCCCGGTCAGCGCGGAAACGCTGAAGCGCGTGCTGGAAGCGAGCGAAGCCGTGGGTTACAGGCCCAACGTCCTGGCCCAGAGCTTGAAGCGCGGACATAGCAAGCTGATCGGTCTCGTCCTCGGCGATATCGGCAACCCGTTCTTCAGCCGCCTGCTGCGCGTGGTCGACAGCATTCTCTCGGAAACCGACCACATGGTGATCGTGGTGGAAACCGCATCCCATGCCGAGCGGGAACGCAGGACCCTCGATCAGCTCCGCCACCACCGGGTCGGCGGCATTCTGATGGCGCCGATGACCAACGACCCGGGTTTCGCGGCGTTTCTCTCGAGGCTCGATATCCCGGTCGTCCTCATCGACCAAAACGTGGACGGGGCGAACCTCGATTTCGTCAGCTCGGACAATACGCTGGCAACGACCATGCTGACGGAATATCTCATTCGAATGGGCCATCGACGGATCGCCTTCATCGGCGGCGATCCCGGCCAGTGGACGGCCGCGCTCCGGCGCAAGGGCTTTCGCGATGCCATGGCGGCCTCGAACCTGCCGGTCGATCCCGCCATGGAGATCGTCGCGGATTTCAGCGGGGAGAAGGCTTATGATCAGGTCGTCCGCCTGTTGTCGATGCCGCAGCGCCCGACGGCGCTGGTCACCGCCAGCAACCTCATGGCGCTGGGCGCGCTTCAGGCGATCAACGATCTCGGCTTCAGTTGCCCGCAGGAGATTTCCTTGACCGGCGTCGATGACGTGCCCTGGAGCACCGTGCTCAAGCCACGACTGACGATCGCCGCGCAACCGGTCGAGGAACTGGCACGTGTCGCCGCCAACTTCCTCATCGAGCGCATGACGCTGCGCGGCGGCATCACCCTCCCGCCACGCACCCACATCGCCATCCCCAGGCTGGTCGTCGGCACCTCCTGCGCTCCGCCCCCCGCATCCGCATAGACGCGTTCCGGGAAGCAGATCCAGGGGGGAGCAGAGCGAGCGCGGCCATCAAGGAGGAACTTCCCCCCGTTCAAATGCATCGACTGAAAGGTCCCGAACGGACAAAGCGATGCCATCGGCGTCTTTCGTTCCAACAGTTTCCGTCTTCAGCATGACCGATCCCTCTTCTGGTTACGAAAGTCGCAGGAGGCGATGCAAGAATGGTGCCGACCGCGCCTCTGGCCTCCAGGATGACTGCATTGGCACCGGCAGGACGATCTTGCCGACACAGACGGTCAGAGACCGTCGAAATGCGCGAGAATGTCGGCTTCGGAAACGACATCGGCATATTTTGCGTTCATGTCGAACAGGTTTGCCTCGTGAGGTGCCGGGTGGCGGTCGCCGCAGGCGTCGCGGACCACGGTCGTGATGAAGCCGTGCGACATCGCATCGACGCAAGATGCGCGCACACAACCGCTGGTCGTCAAGCCGGTGAGGACGACGTTATCGACGCCCATGGATGTGAGAAGCGGGGCGAGCGAGGTGCCGAAGAACGCGCTCGGATACTGCTTGGTGACGACGAACTCGTCGCTCTCCGGCACGAGGCCTTCCGGCCAGCGACCGAGAGGGTTGCCGGCGGTGAAGCAGGCGAGCGGCTTGGCCTTCTGGAAGAACCGTCCGCCGTCTGCACCGCTCGGATGCAGGACCACGCCGGTCAGAATGACGGGAATGCCTTTCGACCGGGCACGGGCGCGAATGCGCAGCGCACTCGCGAGTGCCGCATCGACACCGGCATAGAGCGGACTGTCCGGCTCGAAATAGGCCTGGACGAAATCGACCAGCACCAGTGCGGGCTTTCGTCCGAAGCCGATCCGGTTGTCATAGGCCTTGCGGTAGTTGTCGAGCAGTTCGTCGGCGGACATCGTGTCTCCCTACCCGGCGGGCATGTTGGCCACCGTTTCATTGCTCACCGGCCTTCTTCGCACGCGGCCAGTCTTGGCGGCAGCGCCGTGTGGTGGCCCCTTGCCGCCTGGAAGGCGACGCCGGCACGCAGGCAAAGGGCGTCGTCCATCGGCCGGCCGACGATCTGGATGCCCGTGGGAAGCCCGGACGATCCGAGACCTGAGGGCAGCATCAGCGCCGGAAACCCGGTCAGATCGAACAGCATGGTGTTGCGGGAGATGATGTCCTGAAACGGAATGGCCCGGCCATCGACGTCCACCGTCATGCTGTCGAGCCGCCCCGCCTCCCCGCCCAGCCCAGGCGTGATCATCAGGTCGACGCCGGCCATCGCCGTAAAAACCGTCTCCTGCGCCTGAAGCCGCACCTGCAACGCGCGCCCGTAGTCCGAGGCGCGGATGTCGATGCCCTGCCGCAAGCGGTGCAAGAGGCCTGTATCGAATAGCGCGGCACGGTCGATCCGCACTTCGTGATAGGTCGCAAGTTCCGACAAAAGGATCGTCCAACCCGCCGTGTGCAGCGGCGCGACGTCGATCTGCGGCATCGTCACCAGTGCGCAACCAAGCGCCTCGAAGACGGCCAGCGCCGCCCGCCAGTTGGTAAGAACGTCCGACGAGAGCTGATCCGTGAACCAGCCGCCGGGCACGCCGATCCGCAGGCCGGCGACATCCGCCCGGCCGTGGCGCAACGCCCCGCAGTCCGCGGCAAGGCGGGCGTCGGACAGGGCGGTCATGAAGGGAAAGCCCGCCGCGATGTCCGCAGCGTTCCTCGCCATGGGGCCGACATGGTCGAGCGTCCAGGAGAGCGGCGCGACGCCCGCGCGTGACACGCGCTCGCGGCTCGGCTTCAGGCCCGTCGTGCCGCACCAGCAGGAGGGAACGCGGATCGAGCCGCCCGTATCGGTCCCGAGCGCCAGCGGCAGAAGCCGTGCGGCAAGGGCGGCACCGGAGCCGGTCGAGGAGCCGCCTGTCCAGCGGGTGGCATCCCAGGGATTGGCGACCACGCCATAGCGCGGATTGAAGGGCGAGCCCGCGGCGAATTCCGTCGTCGCCGTCATGACGAAGGGAATGGCGCCGGCCGCGCGCATCGACGCCACAACGGCGGCATCGTTTTGCGCGATCCTGTCGCCGGTAAAAAGCGAACCGGATGTCACCACGGCGCCCGCGACGTCGATGATGTCCTTGATGCCGAACGGGATGCCTTCGAGCGGTCGCGCTTTGCCCGCCTGCCAGCGCCGGGCGCTCTCCGCTGCGGCCTCGTCCGCTCCAGGCACGAAGGTGAGAATCGCATCGCGTCCGGATGCATCCTCCTCGATCGCGATCCGGAGCGCCGCCAAGACGTCGGACGGCGTCGTCGTGCCTTCGGCGAATGCGCGCAGCAGGTCACCGACACCCGCATGACGAACGGAAACCGGATCGCGCGACGGTTCGCCTTCGAGGCCCCCCTTGGGTTCGTTCGGGAGAAAGACGTGAGTCTCTGGCAGCAACGGAGAGCCCGCAGCCGCGGGCCGGAAGGGCGCATCGGCAAGCGTCGGATCCCGCAGACCTGCGGGATCGAGCATCTCCGGCGCCGTTGATACCGGTTGCGGCACGGCCACGCGGCTCATTCCGCGGCGATGGCCGTTGCAGTCGCGCGGGTCTGCATCAGGGGCTGGATACGCTCGCCGAACTGGTCGAGACCGACGAGGAAATCGTCGAAGGTCAGCATGATACCCTTGGTGCCAGGCACGTCGCCGGCCTCGTCCAGCATCCGCGCCACGTTCGCATAGGAACCGACGAGGGTGCCCATGTTGAAGTTGACCGCGCCTTCGGGAAGATTGATGTGCTTGGCCGTCGAGGTCGGGTCCGCCGTCTGGTCCCGACCGCCCTGGTCCGCCATCCAGGCAAGGGCGTCCACATCGGCACCGGCCCGGTATTTTTCCCACTTCGCCTTGGCGAGCTCGTCCGTTTCGTCGGCGATCACCATGAAGAGCACATAGGCGCCTACGTCGCGGCCGGTCTTTGCCGCCGCTTCGACCAATGTCGTGTTGTTCGGCGCATAGGCTTTCGGCGTATTGATCCCGGAACCCATGACGAAGTTGTAATCGGCATACTCAGCCGCGAACGCCATGCCACGCGGGCTCTGGCCGGCCGCGACGATCTCGATTTTCCCCTGTGGCGACGGCTTCATCCGGCAGTCGTTCATGGTGAAGTGCGTCCCGGAGAAGGTGCACGCGCCCGTCTCCCACAGCTCTTTCATGATGTGGACATATTCGCTGGCATAGTCGTAGCGGTAGCCGAAATAGGCGTCCCCCGGCCACATGCCCATCTGGTCGTATTCGGCCATCTGCCAGCCGGAAACGATGTTGATGCCGAAGCGGCCCGGCGCGACGCTGTCGATGGTGCTCGCCATGCGGGCGACAAGCGCGGGCGGCAGCGTCAGGACGGCCGTCGACGCGAAGAGCTTGATCTTGCTGGTGACGGCGGCAAGGCTTGCCATCAGCGTGAAGGACTCGAGATTGTAGTCCCAGAACTCGGCCTTGCCGCCGAAGCCGCGCAGCTTGATCATCGACAGGGCGAAATCGAGCCCATAGGCTTCCGCCTTCTGCACCACCTGCTTGTTGAGCTCGAAGCTCGGCATGTATTGCGGCGATTCCGTCGAAATCAGCCAGCCGTTGTTTCCGATCGGAATGAAGACGCCAATGTCCATGAGGATACTCCTTTGCAGGATCAAGAGAGGCTTGAGACGCGCAGTATGTACGAACTAATGCAAAATTCTCGCACCCTGTCCAGCGCAATTTTGCCTTATCTTTATGCGTGATCATTTCTTATGCAGATGCACTTCCGCTGATCATCGCAGCCGGATTCGCTGGCGCGACACAGCGCACCGCGCGGCGAATGGCGAAATTTTGCTCAGGGAATGGCGAGGGCCGGCGGACTGCCGCGGCCGATCAGCTTCCGGCGCGCAGCGTCGTCGAATAGGTGAACCGGTCGGCGGGCAGGATCTGGAAGGCGTATTCGATCAGGCGCCGGCCGGCGCTGAAATAGCGGCGGGTCACCTGCAGTGCGAGATCGCCGGCCTTGCTGTCTATCTGCGCCGCGATCTCAGCCGTCAGGATGAGCGGCTTGATGTCCTGCTGGATTTCCTGGATCTTCTCGCCGGTGTAATCTTCGATCAGATGGAAGATGGCGGATTTGGCGACCTCGAGATCGCGCACGGCAGGCGCCAGCCGCGCATCGATGTAGACCTCGTTCCACGAATACGGCTTTTGCCGGGTTGCCGGGTAGCGCACGCCGCTCATATGCAGGAACTTGCGGCCGGGCCGGCAACCGAGCTCGACGGCGAGACGGCCCTGCGCCGAAATCTCCTGCTTGTGGGTGATCACGAATTCCGTCTGGCTGGCGATTTCGAACAGCTCGGAGCGCGAATGCGCGATGAAGCGCTTCCCGTCGAAGTTGGATCCCGCCTCGACGCGCGTGCCGACGCCCTTGCGGGCCGACAACTGCCCGCTCGCGCGCAAGGTGCCGATCGCCTGGCGGACCGTTTGCCGGCTGACGCCCAGCGCGGCGGCCAGTTCGTTTTCCGTCGGCAGAAGAGAACCGACCGCAAATTCGCCGCGCCGGATGCGCGCCTCGAGATGGTGAGCCACCTGCATGTAGAGCGGCGCCGTGACGAGTTCGGGCCTCCAGTCCACGACATCATCGACCACAGCCTTCGCCAGTTCGCCCGCATCCCGTGTCGCTATCGGCGCTTTGTCCATCCGTCTCGCTCGCCCCCGCTCGCCGTCTTCTTCACCCGTTTTCACCATCGGAGGCAAACGAAATCCTGCGAGAGGAAAAAGGCCGAGACAGCGTTGCCGACGCGGCGAAAATCAATTAGTACGGACATATACAATCTACCTCTCTCGTCGTCCTGTCGAAAGTCCCTCCATGTCCGACATGCTGGCAGAAGCGGCCGAGGCGCCGCGCGCCTCGTCTCTCTTCCAAACCCTCACCGTTGCCACGCTGGTCCAGATCGTTGCCACCGCCAGCGTGCTCGCCCTCACCGCGATCGCGCCGCTCGTGGCGCTCGATCTCGGCATCGGCGCTCATTGGATCGGGTACCAGATCAGCCTCATCTATGCCTCCGGCATGATCTCGTCGGCCGTCGCCGGCACGCTGGTGCAGCGCTTCGGGCCGGTGCGGATCGAGCAGGCGGCGCTCGGCTGCTTCATCCTTGGCTGCATCGGCATCGCCACAGCGATGATCGCACCGATCGTGATTGCCTCACTGCTGATCGGTATCGGCTACGGGCTCAACAATCCCGCGGCATCCGAGATGCTGAGCCGCGTTACCCCGCCGGCGCGGCGAAACATCGTCTTCTCGCTGAAACAGAGCGGCGTCCCGCTCGGCGGCATTCTCGCGAGCTTCCTCTTTCCCTATCTCTCGGCCCGGCTCGGCTGGCATGCCGCGCTTCTCGTCGGTGCGACGCTTCCGTTTCTTGTCGCCCTGCTGATGATGGCGACCCATGCGGCGGAACCCGTTGCACCCCGAAAACCGACCTCGTTTCGCCGCGGTTTCCTGGACGAGCAGTCGATCATCTGGAGAAGCCCGAAACTGCGCGCACTGAGCGCACTTGGCTTTGCCTATTCCGCCATGCAGCTTTCGGTCTCCGCCTTTGCCGTGGTCACGCTCGTCCACGATGCCGGATGGTCCGTGCTTGCGGCCGGCTCGGTGGCCGCGGCCATGCAGTTTGCCGGCGCGTTCGGCCGGATCTTCTGGGGCGTCGTCGCCGACCGGATCGGTGGCGGCTTTGTCACGCTGGCGCTGCTCGGCCTGCTCGGCGGGCTCGGCTATGCCGGCCTCTTCTGGCTACAAGACCTGCCGGTCATCGCGCAAGTCGCATTGTTCGTCGCCATGGGAGGCGTGACCATCGGCTGGAACGGCGTGCTTCTGGCGGAAGTCGCCCGCAGTGCGCCGGATGCGCGCGTCGGCGCCATCACCGGGGGCGTTCTCGTCTACACCTTCATCGGCGTCATCGTCGGCCCGTCGAGCTTTGCCGTGCTCTATGCCCTGATCGGCCACTACGGCGCAAGCTTCCTTGCCTTCTCGCTGTTCGGCTTCGGCGGCATGCTGGTCGCCTGGCAGGCGCATCGCGCATCGGCCTGACGAAACCATCTGAAATGTACGGACAAAACGGCGCTCGCCTCGTGCGATGGCCGCGCACGTCCGTGCTGTCAGTATCCCTCGTGATCTCCGCCGTTGATCAATGAAAGTGCGGCTTGCCCGTTCGCGATCAAGGTTTGCACCATTTATGTGCAGGAAACTTTTTTAGGCAAATACAGTTGACGTCGGATCGAATAAGTACGTACATTATCTCTCAGACTGGGGTTCCGAAAGTGATGGGCTCAGACGCAAGAGCCGGAAAAGGGGATATATGCAGAAGCTTCTCACCGGCGCCTTTCTGGCCGTTTGCACCTATGGAATGACCGCGCCGGCCATGGCCGACCCGATGGCGGATGCAAAGGCCATCATCGCCGAGCACGAGAAGATGCCGGTGTTCGAGGCTCCGGGCGACGCCTTCGATGCCAAGGCCTGCATGAAGGACAAGAAGGTCCTGTCGATCCCGATTTCCATGACCATTCCGTTCAATGTCGAGCTGCAGAAGGCAATGGCCTCGGCGGCGGACGAGATCGGCTTTACCTACACGACCTGGGACAACCAGCTGAAGGTGGACCAGTGGATCCAGGGCGTTTCCCAGGCGATCAGCCAGAAATACGACGCGCTCGACATTGCCGGCGGCCTCAATCCCGAAGTGCTTGGCCCGCAGCTGTCCGAAGCGCGCGCGGCCGACCTCAAGATCAGCACGACCCATCTTTACGACGTCACGCAGACGCAGTTCGGTGGCGTGGACTATTCCGCGAAGGTCGATTTCTCCGGCGCCGGCAAGCTGCTGGCCGCCTGGGCCTATGTGAAGACCGAAGGCAAGCCGAATGTGCTGATCGTCGGCTCGTCCGATGTGCTGCCCTCGATTCCCTTCGTCAAGGCCATCCAGGCCGAGCTGACGGCGCTCTGCCCGGAGTGCAAGCAGAAGCATCTCGACGTGCCGGTGTCCGAATGGGCGACGAAGATCCAGCCCGGCGTGCAATCGGCGCTGATCTCCGATCCCGGCATCAATTTCGTCCTGCCGATCTACGACTCCATGTCGCAGTTCGTCTTCCCGGCGCTGCGCATCACCGGGTCGGAAGGCGCGGTCAAGATCGCGAGCTTCAACGGCACGCCCTTCGTGCTCGACATGCTGCGCGAGGGCCAGGTGAACATGGACATCGGCGAAAGCCTCGGCTGGGCCGGCTACGCCGCCATCGACAACATCATGCGCATGATCTGCGGGCTGCCGAGCGTCGCCAAGCTCAACGTACCGCTGCTTATTTTCGACGAAAAGAACGTGAAGACCGCCGGTATCCCCGCCAACTTCAACGACGGCTATGGCGATGCCTATCTCGGAGGCTTCCGCAAGCTCTGGAAGCTGAACTGAAAAAGAGCCGTTCGCCCGGACCGTGAAAGCCAGGACGTCGCCCATGCCCGTAACCGACGTGACCTCTCCCGATCTGCCCGCACCTGACGCAAGGACGGGAAAGGATGTCCTGCGCATGTCGGATATCCGCATGCGCTTCGGCAGCCACTACGCGCTGGACGGCGTCACGCTGTCGATCCGCCGCGGCGAAGTGTTCGGCCTGCTCGGGCAGAACGGCTCCGGCAAGTCGACGCTGATCAAGGTGCTGGCCGGTTTCCACCAGCCGGAGGCCGGCAGCGAGATCGTGCTGTGGGGCGAGACGATGCCGCTGCCGCTCGATCCGATGGCCATCAAGAAGCGCGGCGTCGCCTTCGTCCACCAGCATCTCAGCCTCGTGCCGTCGCTGACCGTGGTCGAGAACATGCGGGTGACGGCACTGGGCCAGAAGACGCCCTGGCGCGTGTCCTGGAAGACGGAAGCCGCCCGCGTCGGCGCACTTTTTGCCGAGTTCGGCCTCGCCATCGATCCGCTCGCGACCGTCGCCAGCCTGCCGCCGGTGGAGCGGGCCTTCGTCGCGATCGTACGCGCCTTCGACGACCTGCGCGCCTCCGATGCCGGCTATGGCGGCGAAGGCATTCTCGTGCTCGACGAACCCACGCCCTTCCTGCCGGCGCAGGATGTCGAACGCCTCTTTTCCCTCATCCGCTCGATCGTGCGGACCGGGGCCTCCGTCGTCATCGTCACCCATGATATCGACGAGGTCCGGGATATCACCGACCGGGTCGCCATCCTGCGCGACGGCAAGCTGGTCGCCATCCTCGACACGCGGACGACCGGCCGGCAGGCCATTCTCGATACGATCGTCGGGTTGCGGGTCGATGCCTTTGAGAAGACCCGAAAGACGAGCGTCGGCGCCCCCGCCGTCATCGTGCGCGACCTGACAGACGGCCGTCGCCCCGGCTTCGATGTGGACATCCGCCCGGGCGAGACCTTGGGCATCACCGGTCTGATCGGCTCGGGCTTCGCCGCCGTTCCCTACATGCTCTATGGTGCCCGTCGCGGCGCAGGCCGCATCCGGATCGGCGGCCAGGAGGTCGATCTCGCGCGCATGACGCCGCAGCGTGCCCAGTCCCTCGGCATCGCCTTTCTGCCCGGCGACCGGCTGGGGGCTGCCGGTATCGGATCGCTGCCCGTCACCGACAACATCACCCTGCCGGTGCTCGCCGATCACCTCTCGGCGCTCGGCCTCGGGCTCGACCGGCGCGGCATGCGCCAGCAGGCAGCTGCGCTTTCGACGGATTACGACGTGCGCCCGGCAAGGCCCGACCTCAATCTCGGGTCGCTTTCCGGCGGCAATCAGCAGAAGGTTCTGCTCGCCAAATGGCTGCAGACGAAGCCGACGCTGCTGATGCTGGACGAACCCACGCAGGGCGTGGACTTCGGCGCGCGCCAGCAGATCTTCGAGGCGCTGCACCGCGCGAGCGAACAGGGCACGGCCATTCTCTGCGCCTCCACCGACACCGAACAGCTCGAGCAGATCTGCGATCGCATCATCGTCTTTGCCCACGGGCGACCGGTCGCAGAGCTCGTCGGCGCAGACATCACCCGGACATCCATCGCCGAAGCCTGCTTCCACGGCGAGACAACCGCAGCGGAGGCCGCGCAATGACGACCATCGACCTCTCGACGTCCGAGACGCCTGCCAAGACCGTTCCCGCCCGTCCGCCGCGCCGCGCGCTCGATTGGAAGGCCGAGACCGAGCGTTTCGCGCTTCTCGGCGCCTGGATGCTGCTTATCGCCATCTTCGGCATGCTGATGCCGGAGTCCTTTCTCAGCTGGCGCAATTTCTCCACCATGTTCGGCTCGCAGGCCGTCCTCGTCGTCCTCACCCTGGCGCTGCTGGTTCCCCTCACCTCCGGCGATTTCGATCTCTCCGGCGCCTCCGTTCTCACCATGAGCTCGATGCTGATTGCCGTCCTCAACGTGCGGGAGGGCTGGCCCATCGCGCCGGTCATCCTGATCGCCCTTGCCAGCGGCGCGGTCATCGGCGCGGTCAATGCCGTCTTCGTCCTCTATTTCCGCATTCATTCGCTCATCGTCACGCTCGGGATCGGCACCTTCGTCAACGGTCTGATCCTCTGGATCAGCCAGTCGCAGACGATCTCGGGCATCTCGATGGATCTCGTCGGCTGGGTGATCATCAACCGCTTTCTCGGCATCCCCCTCGCCTTCTTCTACGCGCTCCTCCTCGCCGGCATCCTCTGGTACGTGCTGGAATTTACCATTCCCGGCCGCAAGCTGCTGTTCGTCGGCCGCGGCCGCGAGGTGTCGCGCCTGAACGGTATCGCGGTCGATCGCGTCCGGGCGGTCTCCTTCATCGTGTCCGGTCTGATCTCCGCCTTCGCCGGCGTGCTCTATGCCGGCATGACCGGGTCGGCCGATCCGCTCTCGGGTCTCAGCCTGCTTCTGCCGGCGTTTGCCGCCGCATTCCTGGGCGCGACCACCATCTCGCCCGGCCGTTTCAACGCCTTCGGCGCCGTCATCGCGGTCTATTTCCTGGTGACGGGGATCACCGGTCTCACCATGCTGGGCGCCGATGCCTATGTGCAGAACCTGTTTTACGGCGGCGCGCTCGTCATCGCCGTCGCCCTGTCGCAGCTGGTGCGCAATCGCCAGCCGCAGGATTTCAGCTGAGGAACTTTCCATGGATTACGGTGTCTTCGCAGCCCTTGCCCGCCAGTTTCTCGATCGCGACGCGAACGAGGCCGAACTGACGGCGATGGCCGGACAGGCGGAGCGTGGCGCCGCGCATGTCGCCGCCCATCCGGCCGGTCATGGCGGCGCGCTCTTTGCCGTCGAGCCAGCGCATTTCGAACGGACCTTGAAGGAGGCTTATGATGAGCCGCGCTGATCCCGGAACCCTCCGCGAAGCGGCCGACGCGATCGCGACCGGCCGGATCTCCTCTCTCGAAATGACCACGGACGCCCTGGAACGCGCGAAACAGGCACAGCCACATCTGAACGCCTTCATCGCCATCGAGCAGGATGCGGCCCTCGAGGCGGCGACCGCCGCGGACGCCGCGCGTGCCCGCGGCCTGCCGCTCGGCGTCCTGCACGGCGTTCCCCTGGCGCACAAGGACATGTTCGACCGCGCAGGCAGGATCACCGGCTGCGGCTCGAAAATCCGCGCCGATCACGTCGCAGGGGAAACCTCCACGGTCATGCAGCGGCTGGAGCGCGCCGGCGCCCTGCACATCGGCCGTCTCAACATGTCGGAATTCGCCATGGGGCCGACCGGCCACAATGCGCATCATGGCCGCGCGATCAATCCCATCGATCCCGCCCGTATCACGGCCGGCTCGTCCAGCGGCAGCGGCGCGGCCGTCGGTGGCGGCGTGGTTCTCGCCGCACTCGGCTCCGATACGGGCGGTTCCATCCGCCTGCCCGCCGCCTGCTGCGGCGTCGTCGGCATCAAGCCGACGCAGGGGCGCGTCAGTCGCCATGGCGCCATGCCGCTGTCCTTCTCGCAGGATTGCATCGGCCCGCTCGCCCGCACGGTCGAGGATGCCTATCTCCTGCTGCAGGTGATCAGCGGCGCCGACGGTCTCGACCCGACCTGCTGCGATATCCCTCCACCTGCGGCGCTGACACCCGAGATCGGCACGCTGCGCGTCGGCATCGGCGGCGGCCTCTTTTCGGAGGCTCTCTCCGAAGAGGTCGCAACCGCGATGGAGGATATGGCGCGTCTTCTTCGTCCCGCCTGCCGCTCCGTCAAGCCCGTCCAGCCGCCCGATTTCTCGGCCGTTGCGGAGCTCGCCAATGTCGTCGCGATGAGCGAGGCCGGCGCCGTCCATTTCGACGCCCTGCGCAGCCGGCCGGAAGATTTCGGTCCGCAGGTGCGGATGCGGCTTTCCCAGGCGCTGGCAATTCCGGCACCCGTCTATCTCAGGGCGCTGCAGATCCGCGTCGTCATGCTGGAAGAAATGCTGCGCACGGTCTTTTCCGCATGCGACCTCCTGATCGTGCCGGCCATGCCGTTCCTGCCGCCGCTGGCGAGCGATGTGGACGTCGGCGCGGGTGCGGCCATGAACCGCATCGTCAGCGCCATCACGGCCTTCACGCGCGCTTTCTCGTTTCTCGGCCTGCCCGTCGTGACGCTGCCGGTCGCCCGCAGCCGCGAGGGCTTGCCCGTCGGACTGCAGATCATCGCGCCGCCCTGGCAGGAGCAGCGCGCCGCCGCGCTGGCCCTGCATATCGAGCACGCACTGGCCCTCGGACCGTTTACGGCCGGGTTTGCCCGGTCCGAGGCTGCCTGAGATCCGGCGAAAGGAATGTCCATGTCTGCAAGGCCCTTCGTCGATGAGCCCCTGAGCGAGCCCGCACCCGTCGATCGCGATGCCTTTCGCAACGCGATGTCGAGGCTCGGAGCAGCCGTCAACATCATCACCACGGATGGACCGGCCGGCAAGGCGGGTTTCGCGGCGTCGGCCGTCTGCAGCGTGACGGATACGCCGCCGACGCTTCTCGTCTGCCTCAACCGGTCGAGCTCGGTCTTTGCGACCTTCACCGCCAATCGCACCCTCTGCGTCAACACGCTGGCCGGCCATCACGAGCCTCTGTCCGCGCTCTTCGGCGGCAAGACGCCCGTCGAGGAGCGCTTCGCCGCGGCCACATGGCAGAAGGGCGAAACAGGCGCTCCGATCCTCGCCGACGCCATCGTCTCCTTCGATTGCTCGGTCAGCGAAAGCGTCGATATCGGCACCCATCAGGTCCTGTTCTGTACGGTGCTCGGCCTTCGCGACACCGAGAGCGACATCCCGCTGATCTACTACCGGCGCGGATACCACCGTATCGTCCGTGACGCCGGATAAGGGCTTTCCCGGACGCGCGAGGTCGCGGCCCTGCCACCGGGAGGGCGCTCGCTCTTGTCAGTCGAGGGCAGCGAGTGCCTCGGCGGCGTCTCCGTCGATGATCAGGCCGTTAACGACACCGCTCTTCAGCAGGCCTTTCGCCGCGATCGACTTCTCCTGTCCCGCGATCAGGAGGATGACGGGAATGTTCATCAGCTCCGCAAATCCGAGCGCGATCGTCCGCATGTTGAGCTCGTGATCGACCTGCCGACCGTCGCTGTCGAAGAAGATGCCGTTGGTATCGCCGACGGCCCCGCACTTTCTCAGGCTCTCCAGTTCGGCACGCGAGATCATGCCCTGGCGGCGGAGCAGCGAGCTTTCCGTCAGCTCGCCGACGCTGATGAAACACACCGCCGCCGACCGGGCGATCTCCATGCCCTTGACGACAGAGCGCTGGGACAGGAGCACTTTGCGGTCGTCGATCGAATCCGCGATGAAGGGCACCGGCAGGAAGAAGCCTTCGCCGCCGGTCCTGCGCGCCAGGGCATGCACAACCTCGAACGGGTTGTAGGCGTTGTTGGCCGTCAGCGATCCCATGATGGAAATGAAGCGCGCATGCGGCGCGCGAACGCCAGCCAGTTGCAGCGTCATCTGCTCGATCGTGCGCCCCCAGCCCGTGCCGATGGTGATCGGCTCGCTTTCCGATAGGAGCGATTTCAAGTGGTTGGCGGCAGCGACCCCGACGGCGCGAAATGCGATCTGCTTGCGCACCTCGATCTCGGTCTCCTTGGCGTCTGCAAAGCCGAAGGCCGGCGTGGAGATGCAGAAATCCAGGCCGAAGCGCAGCCGTAGGCTGTCCTCGACGGGCAACATGCCGACCCGCTGGTGATCGATCGAGATACTCACCAGTCCACTGTCCCGCGCCTCCGACAGCATCTTGTTCACGCGGGCCCGGGTGATCCCGAGGCGTGCGGCGGTCTGCTCCTGGTTGAGACCGCCGATGTAATAGAACCACGCGGCTCGCACCATCAGGGCTTCCTCGCTATCGGCCATGCCTGCTCCTCTCGAATACAAATGTAATTTTGTTTGACATTTGTATTCACGTCAATTTAGATTTCGGTCATTCGCTGTTTACAGACTGCGGATGGAGAAGCGGGTCGAAGTGGAGGGCCCGTATGCGGAGGAGAACGCAATGATGAAATCCTTGAAGCGGATGGCTGCGGCCACCGTTATGACACTTTCGCTGGGCGCCGTCAGCGCAGGCGCGACGGATATCGCCTGGGTGCATGCCAATGCGGCGGCCCAGTCCGAGCAGCGCGTGAAGGCCGGCTTCGACAGCTGGCTGAAGGAAAAGGGCAAGGACTGGAAAATCAGCCTGCTCGACAGCGGCGGCTCGGGCGAGCGCACGGCCTCCAACCTGCAGGACGCGGCCTCGCGCGGCGTCGACGCGATCGTCATCACCATGGCCGATCTGCGCGCATCGCGCGCGGCGCTCGATGCCGCCATTGCCGCCAAGATCCCGGTCTTCACGGTCGATAGCGGTTACATCACCGGCGTGATGGTCGATATCACCACCAACAACTGGGCCATGTCCTCCAGCGTATCGCCGTATCTTCTCAACGAACTGGGCGGCAAGGGCAACATCATCTTCCTGCGCATGGCCGAGCACCACGGCACCCGCAAGCGCGGCGACGTGATGGCGACCATCCTCAAGGAATATCCCGACATCAAGGTTCTGGCCGAACACAACATCGATTACACCGCCTTCTTCGAAGACACGACGTCGACGATGCAGGACTATGCCGCCCGCTTCGGCGATCAGATCAATGCCGTCTGGGCGCCCTGGGACGAGCCGGCACAAGCGGCCATCAACGCGCTGACGGCGGCCGGCCTGAAGAACGTCAAGGTCATCGGCATCGATGGACATCCGCAGGCTGTTGCCGAAGTGTGCAAGCCGGACAGCCTGATGATCGCCACCGTCAGCCAGCCCTTCGAGAAGATGGGCGCGCAGGTCGGCGACTGGATCGAGGCCATCGTCGAAAAGAAGGAAGACCCGGCAAAGGTCATTCCCTCGAAGACCGTCTATCTCGATGCGCCGCTCGTGACCAAGCAGAACTGCAAGGACTTCCTCCCGAAGTGACCGCAAGGCCGGTCCCGGCATGAGGCCGGGACCGGCAGTCACACGAGGACACCAAGGAGAAGGGCCCATGTCCGTCAGTCTATCCGGAATTGTCATGCAATATCCCGGCACGCGCGCGCTCGACAATGTCTCCGTCGATTTCCGGTTTACGGAAGTCCACGGGCTGATCGGCGAAAACGGTGCGGGCAAGACGACGCTCGTCAGCATATTGGGCGGCAGCAAGCAGCCGACGGGCGGTGGCATTTCCATCGACAGCCAGCCCGTCACGCTGCACAATCCGGGCGACGCGCTGCGCAAGGGCATCGCCCATGTCTCGCAGGAGGGTAGCCTCGTGCCGGGCCTGAGCAGCGCGCAGAACATCCTGCTGGGCGACGAGCCGAAGCTGGGTTTCGGGATCATCCGCAAGGCGAAATTGCGCCAGCGCGCCCGGGATCTTCTGACCCGCTGGTTTCCGCAGCTGGAGATCGACCTCGACGCGTCCGTCGAGAGCCTGCCCATGGCCGACCAGAAGGTGATCGAGATCGTCCGGGCGCTGCGTGGCGATATCCGCCTGCTCATTCTGGACGAACCGACCGCGACCCTTCCCGCCCGCGAAAAGGAGAGCCTCTGGGGCATCATCCGGACGCTGCCCTCGAAGGGCGTCGGCATCGTTCTGATCAGCCACTTCCTCTCGGAAATCAAGGCGCTCAGCGACCGCGTGACCGTGCTGCGCGACGGGCGGCACATTGCCACCCTTGCGGCCGACGAAACCAGCGAGGCCCAACTGATCGACATGATGCTGCAGCGCTCCGGCAAGACAGCGTCGACGGCTGCCGCTCCCGAAAAGCCGCGGATGTCGGGCGAGACGGTGCTCGACATCCGCGACTGGAGAGCCGGCAATGTGCGGGTGAAGGACTTTTCGGTCCGCGCCGGCGAAATCGTCGGGCTCATCGGCCTCACCGGCGCCGGACATTTCGGGTTCGCCCGCGCCCTTTATACCGGAACGGGCGCCGTGGCCGAGACCTACCGGCTTTGCGGCGAGGATCTGAAGACGGTGGATGCGCGCACCCTGCAGCGCAAGGGCGTCGCCTTCATTCCCGACCAGCGCATGGAAAACGCGCTGATCGGCGACTGGGACGTGCGCGAAAACCTCGCCATGGTGCATCCCGACCACGGTGCCTTCCGTTCCACGGGCGTGATTTCGCCGGCGCGCGAAGGCCGCGAGGCCAATGCCATCATGAAGCTTCTCAACGTGAAGGCGCATTCGCATAGCCAAATGATCAAGGATCTGAGCGGCGGCAACAAGCAGAAGGTGTCCATCGGCAAATGGCTCTACGGCGCCGGAGACCGCTATCGCCTGATGATCTTCGTCGAACCGACCGAAGGCGTCGATATCGGCGCCAAACGCGAGATCCATGCCCATCTGCGCCGGCTTGCGGGCCAGGGGGCGGCGATCGTCGTCGCCTCGTCGGACCTGCTGGAAATCGCCGATATCGCCGACCGTGTCGTCCCCTTCGTCAATGGCGAGGCGTCCCCCGGCCTCCCTCGCCCGGACTTTTCCGAAGCCCGTTTCATTTCCGCCATGGCAGGAGTTTCCCCATGATCGCCGAATCCCCCGTCTCATCCAAGGCCGTGCGTCCGGGTGCTGCCGCTTCCGGCACCGTGCGCCGCGACTGGATGCTGAAATACAGCACGTTGTTTGCGCTCATCCTGCTCTTTGTCGCCTTCGCGCTGACGGTCGACCGGTTTCTCACCACCTCCAATCTGCTCAACATCATCCAGCAGATCTCGATGCTGACCATCGTCGGCGCGGGCCTCACCTTCGGCTTCGCCGCCCGCGAGATGGATCTGTCCGTCGGCTACATGGTTGGCCTTGCCGGTATTCTGGTGCCGCTGCTGTTGATCTCCGGCGTGTCGCTGCCGTTGGCGCTTCTGGCCGGCATCGGCGCGGGCCTTGCGGTCGGCGCGGTCAATTCGGCGCTGGTGACGCTGGTCGGCGTGCCATCGCTGATCGCGACGCTTGCCACGGGATCGATCCTTTACGGCATCAACTTCCTGATGACCGGCGGCCGCGCCATCTATGGCGGCTTGCCCGATACCTATCTGTTCCTCGGTCAGGGCCAGTTGCTCGGCATTCCCGTGCTCGCCTATTTCATGGTGGCCTTCGTGGTGCTGGCCTGGTTCCTGATGGAGCGCACCATTTTCGGCCGCTACATCTATGCGGTGGGCGGCAATCTCAAGGCTGCCGAACTTTCGGGCGTCAACGGCCGCTTCTACCGCGCCGCCGCCATGATCGTCTGCAGCGTGTTTGCGGGCATTGCCGGCGCGCTGCTGGCCGCCCGTCTCGGCTCCGGCCAGCCCAATGCCGGGGAGCGCTACCTGCTCGACGGCCTCGCCACCGTGTTCATCGGCATGACCATGTTCCGGCCGGGCACGGCGACCATCACCGGCACCTTCTTCGGGGCGCTGTTCATCGGCGTCATCAACAACGGGCTCAACCTCATCGGCATGGACACCTACATCCAGAGCATCGTGAAGGGCCTCATCATCCTGATTGCGGTGGCCATCGTTTCCCGCACCACCAAGCTCAAGCTTCTCTGAGATCGAGGACGGCATATCCATGACCATCGAAACCGAACGGCAAGGCGGCGGCAGTGCTGCGCCCGCGCCCGCAAACTCCAATCTGCTGGATCTCTACCGCACCATGCGGCGCATCCGCACCTTCGAGGAGCGCGTCGGCGAACTCTTCATTCGCGGCCAGTCGGCCGGCTCCATGCTGCATCTGTCGATCGGCGAGGAATCCACCGCCGCCGGCGTCTGCGACGCCATGCAGCCCCAGGACACCTTCACCACCCATCATCGCGGCCACGGCATCTTTCTGGCGCGCGGCGCCGATCCGAAACAGATGATGGCGGAAATCGGCGGCAAGGAAACCGGCTATTGCAAGGGCAAGGGCGGTTCGATGCACATCGCCGATATGGCGCTCGGACATCTGGGTGCGAACGCCATCGTCGGCGGCGGCATTCCGGCTGTGGTCGGGGCCGGCCTGTCGTCCAAATATTTCAAGAAAGGGTCCGTCTCCATCGCCTTCTTCGGTGACGGCGCGATGCAGCAGGGCATTCTCTACGAGAGCATGAACATGGCCGCACTCTGGGATCTGCCGGTGCTGTTCGTCTGTATCAACAATCAGTACGGCATGGGCACGCGCGTCGATCAGGCCACCCGCAACACGGCGTTCGACGAGCGTGCGAGGGCCTTCGGGCTGAACGGCGCGGTGGTGGACGGGCTCGATGTCGAGGCTGTGCAGTCGACCGCCCGCTGGCTGGTGGACGACGCGCGCGCGGGCAAGCCCGGCTTTCTCTCCATCGATGTCTACCGCTTCTTCGGCCATGCCCGCATGGACAAGAGCCCCTACCGGCTGGAGGACGAGGAGCTGGAAGGCCGAAAGAAGGACCCGGTGCGCTTTGCCCGCGACCGCCTGATCGAGACCGGTCTGGAGAAGGAAGGCGCGCTCGACGAGCTCGACAAAACCATCGCCGCCGAAATGGACGCCACCATCGATTTCTCCGTCGAGTCCACGGCGCCGCCGCTCAGCTCCATGTTCCGCGACGTCTATGCGATCGGCGAGCCGGAACCGGAACCCGTCAGAACCCGCATCGACCGCGTACTTGCCAGGGATGAAGCATGATGACCGCCATGACCTACAGAGACGCGCTGCGCAAGGCGCTGGACGACGCCATGACGGAGGACGCATCCATCGTCGTCATCGGCGAGGAAGTCGGCCGCTATGGCGGCGCCTACGGCGTCACCAAGGATCTGATCAAGACGCATGGCGCGGACCGGCTGATCGATACGCCGATCTCGGAGCCGGCCATCATCGGCACGGCGGTCGGCGCGGCCATGACGGGCCTGCGGCCCGTGGCCGAGCTGATGTATATCGACTTTCTCGGCATGACCATGGACCAGCTCGCCAATCAGGCGGCGAAGATCCGCTATATGTTCGGCGGCCAGATCGGCGTGCCGATGGTGCTGCGCACGCAGGGCGGCACGGGCCGCTCGGCGGGCGCGCAACATTCGCAGAGCCTCGAAGCCTGGGTGATGCACACGCCGGGCCTGCGGCTGGCCATGCCGGCAACCGTGGCGGACGCCTATCATCTGCTGCGCCAGAGCCTGACCAAGCCCGATCCGGTCGTGTTCATCGAGCACAAGGCGCTCTACACCCGCAAGGAAGAGGTGGATCTCGACGCCAAACCTCTGCCGTGGGGTAAGGCGGCCGTTCGCCGCGACGGCAAGGACCTCGTCATCATCACCTATTCGCGTCAGGTGCACTACGCGATGGAGGCTGCCGAAGCCCTCTCGAAGAAGGGCATCGAGGCGACCGTGATCGATCTTCGCACGCTCAATCCGCTCGATTTCGATACGGTGCGCACGCATGTGAAACGCGTCGGCAAGGCGATGGTGGTGACGGAGGCGGTCATGACATCCGGCGTCGCCGCCGAGCTGTCCGCCCGCATCACCGAGGAATGCTTCGATTTCCTCGAACAGCCGGTCGTGCGCGTGGCGGGCGAGGACATCCCGATCTCCGTCTCGCAGGATCTGGAGACCAACAGCGTTCCCACCGCCGCCCTGATCGCCGACACTGCCGAGAGAATGGTGCGATGACAGAACGCATTCTGAAGATGCCGCGCCTCGGCGAGACCATGGACGAAGGAAAGGTCGTCGGCTGGCTGATCCAGCCCGGCGACGCCTTCAAGCGTGGCGATCCGATCATCGAAATCGAGACCGACAAGACCATCGCCGAATTTCCAGCGCTCGGCGACGGCACGCTGCACAACATCATCGCCGTCGTCGGCGAGACGGTGGAGGTCGGCCAGCCGCTTGCCCGCATCGATATCGGCATCGGCCCGGACTGGACCGCCGAGGATGGCGAGACGCCCGCCGAAGACCCCGCTGCTCCTGCATCCGCTTCGGGTCTGGTGGAGACCGATCTCGACATGCCGCGTCTTGGCGAGACGATGGACGAAGGTCGCGTCGCCAAATGGCTGAAGGCGCCCGGCGACAGCTTCGTACGCGGCGAGGCCATCATCGAGATCGAGACCGACAAGACCATTGCCGAGTTTCCCGCGCTGATGGACGGAACCCTCGTGTCCATCCTGCGGGGGGACGGCGCGATGGTCACGGTTGGCGAGCCCATTGCCCGCATTGCCATTGCGGCATCGGATGCGCCGGAGACGAAAGCGGTCGAGGTCGAAGCACCGGTTGCCGTTGCCATCGCCGCTCCTGTGCAAGCCAATATCCGGCAGCGCGCCAGTGGCGAACCCGTCCGCGCGACACCGGTGGCGCGTCGTCTGGCGCGCCTGCATGGCGTAGATCTCCAGACCATTGCCGGCACCGGGCGTCGGGCGCGGGTGGAAAAAGCCGATGTGCTTGCCACCCTCTCCGACACACCGCGGCCAGGCGGCAAGGCGCCGGACGGTGTGCTGTTCGCAGACCTGCCACGCGGCCGCATGGCCTATCTCGACACCGGCGCATCGGCCGGCCGCACGCTGCTTCTGCTGCACGGATTTGCGGGCGACCGCACCACATGGGCGGCCATCGTCTCCGGTCTGAAGCGGGCCGGACATCGCGTGCTCGTCCCCGATCTCCCCGGTCACGGACTGACAGAGATCGCGGCATCCGGCGCGGCCGATCTGTCCGCCGATCTCGCCGCATTTCTCCAGCGCATCGCCCCGTCCGGTCCGGTCGATATCGTCGCGCATTCGCTCGGCTGCGTGGCCGCCGTGGATTTCGCGGTGACGGCAACGGATCGCCTGGGGTCGCTGACGCTTCTGGCTCCTGCGGGTCTCGGACCCGAGATCGACGGCGATTTCGTCCATGGCATGGCGCGGGCGACGGTGGCAGGCGAAGTGTCGCATCTCCTGCGGCGGCTGTCGGTCAACCCTGTCCAGCTCTCGGACGGCGCGCTTGCCGCCTTGGCAGCGGATCTCGGCCGGGGGCGCCTGGCGGCACTTGCCAGCGCGATCGCCGGTCCATCCGGTCAGAAAGTGGACAGCCTTGCCAAGCTCGAGACGGTTGCGGCCAGCGTCGAGACCCGCGTGATCGTCGGCCTGGACGATCGCATCATCCCGTGGCGGCATGTGACATCCGTCTCGCCGCGTGTCGCCGTCCATTTCCTGTCCCGATCCGGCCATATGCCGCAATGGGACCAGCCGAAGGATGTGCTCGATATCCTTCTTTCGAAGAAAGCATGAGGTCAGTCGATGAGCACTGCAACGGACACTCTGAAGGACGCCCAGCGGCGGATCGGCACTTTCGCCAAAGCCAGCCCCGATCTGTTCGGCGGCTTTGCCCGCATCAGCAAGGTGGCGACGACGGCCGGCGCGTTCTCGCCGGCGCAGCGCGAGCTGATCGCGGTCGCCATCGCCGTCTCCAAGGGATGCGAGGACTGCATCGTCTATCACGTCGATGCCGCGATACGGCATGGGGCCACCGAGGCGGAGCTGGTGGAAGCGCTTGAGGTCGCTGTGGAAATGGGGGGCGGCCCTGCGGTGATGTATGGCGCGAAGGCGCTGGAAATCCTCAGGGCGCTGCAGTAACGGAAAAGGTCTGCCGCTCTGGAGGGATCGGCAGGGAGGAGAACATCGATGGCCTATTTTCTGACGGCGGACGGCGGCACGGAAAGCCTGCGCGCCCGCGTTTACGATCTGTCCGGCACCTGCCTCGGCAGTGTCGCCGTTCCCTACGAGACGACGTTTTCGAGCGGCGCGCGCGCCGAGCAGAACCCGGAGGACTGGTGGCGTGCCTTCGTGGCCGCATCCCGGCAGGCCATCGCCGAAAGCCGGGTCGATCCGGCGGCGATCGACTCCATCTGCCTGGCGACGACCAGTTGCACGGTGGTGGCGCTGGACAATGACGGCCGGGCGTTGCGTCCCGCCATCATCTGGATGGATGTCCGCGCCCATGCGGAGGCCGATGCGGTGCTGGCGACCGGCGATGGCGCGCTGATCACCAATGGCGGCGGCGAGGGGCCCGTCTCGGCCGAATGGATGATCCCGAAGGCCTTGTGGATCGCCCGCAACGAGCCGGAGATCTTCAGGGCAGCGCACACGATCTGCGAGTATCAGGATTTCATGACGCTGCGGCTGACGGGCGAGCGGGCCGCGAGCCTCAACAACGTGGCGCTGCGCTGGCACTACCAGACGGATCGCGGCGGATGGGCGACATCGCTGGTCGAGACGCTGGGCATTCCCGAACTGATGCAGAAATGGCCGCAGCGCGTGGTCGCCCCCGGCGAGGTCGTGGGAACACTGAGCGCCAAAGCCGCCGATGCGCTGGGACTTCCCGCCACGGTCAAGCTGGTGCAGGGCGGCGCGGATGCGCTGATCGGCATGATCGGTCTTGGCGTGGCGCGTCCGGGGCAGCTGGCGTTGATCACCGGCTCTTCGCATCTGCAATTCGGCGTCTCGGAGACGCCGCTCAACGCGCCGGGCATCTGGGGCAGTTATCCCGATTGCGTCTATCCCAAGCGCTATATCGTCGAAGGCGGGCAGACGTCCACGGGCTCGATCATCGCCTGGCTCGGCCGACTGATGAACGGCACGATGAATCTCGACGAACTGAACCGCAAGGCCGTGGCCCTGGAGCCCGGCTGCGACGGGCTGATCGTGCAGGATCATTTCCAGGGCAATCGCACCCCCTATACCGATCCGCTGTCGCGCGGCGCCATCGTCGGCCTGACGCTGGCGCACGAGCCGCATCATATCTTCCGGGCGATCATGGAAGGCATCGGTTTCGGCACCCGCGCCATTCTCGATGCCATGGCGGCCGCCGGCTATAGCGGCCGGGAAATCACCGTCGGCGGCGGGGCGGGAGCATCGGATCTCTGGTTGCAGATCCATGCCGACACGGCGAACCTGCCGGTCTGCGTGCCCGCATCCCGCGACGCACCCTCCGTCGGGTCGGCCGTGCTCGCCGCCCATGGCGCCGGCCATTTCGCCACGATCGACGACGGCATCGCGGCCATGGTCAGGCCCGGAAAGCGCATCGAGCCGCGTCCGCGCGAAGCCGCCCGCTATAACGAGATCTACCAGCAATACCGGGCGCTCTATCCCGCCTTGAAATCCATTCGCGAGATGAGAGGAACCCCGGCATGACGGGCGACGCCGATTTCAGGCTGGACGGCAAGGTGGCGGTGGTCACGGGTGCGGCCCGCGGCATCGGCCGGGCGGTGGCCGAACGTCTGGCGGCGGCCGGTGCGCATGTGGTGATCGCCGACCGCGACGATGCGGAAGCCGCTCTGACCAGCGCGGCCATCGAACGATCGGGCGACAAGGCAAGCGCCCTCCCGCTCGATGTCACCGATCGCGACCAGATTGCCGCGGTGGTCGAGCATCTTGCCGCCGCGCATGGCCGGATCGACGTTCTCGTCAACAATGCGGGCATCGTGCGCAATGCACCCGCTGTCGAGATGAGTCTCGACGACTGGCAGTCCGTCATCGACATCGATCTGGGCGGTGTGTTCCATTGTTCGCAGGCGTTCGGCCGGCGCATGATAGCGGATGGAGGCGGCGCAATCGTCAACATTTCGTCCATCTGCGGCGAGGTCGCGGTCTATCCGCAGCCGCAGGTGTCCTACAATGCGGCGAAGGCCGGAGTGAACCTTCTGACCAAATCGCTGGCCGTGGAATGGGCGAAACAGGGCGTGCGCGTCAATGCGGTCGCACCCGGCTATGTCGGCACCGAACTGACGCTGCGGGGCCGCAGCAACGCGGAGTGGTTCGGCACCTGGATGCGCATGACGCCGATGGGTCGGCTTGGCGAACCACGGGAGATCGCCAATGCGGTTCTTTTTCTCGCCGCCGACGCATCGAGCTATATCACCGGCACGGTGCTGACGGTCGATGGCGGCTATACGGCACTGTAATCTTGAGGAGGTTGAAAGATGGGTGAACAGACGAGAACGGCGCTGGTAACCGGCGCCAGCCGCGGCATCGGCAAGGCGATCGCGGTCGGCCTGGCCAGACGCGGCTATGATGTGGCGATCAACGATATAGCGCGGCAGAAGGACGTGCTGTCGGAGGTCGCACGCGAGATCGAAGCGCTCGGTCGCCGCGCGCTGGTCGTGTTCGCCGATGTCAGCAGCAAGGCGGATGTCGGCCGCATGGCAGGCGAGATCCAGGCGGCCTTCGGTCATCTCGACGCGGTGGTGAACAATGCCGGCATTCTGATTTCCGGGGATGTCGAGGGGCTGAAGGAAGAGTACTGGGACAGCGTCATGGACGTGAACGCCAAGGGCACGTTTCTCGTCATCCAGTCGGTCTTGCCGATGATGAAGGCCCGCAAATACGGCCGCATCGTCAATATCGCATCTATCGGCGGCAAGCACGGCGCACCCGAGCAGGCGCATTACTCCGCGTCGAAAGCGGCGGTCATGGGCTTTACACGGGTTCTGGCGCAGGAAGTCGGTGTCGATGGCATCACGGCCAATTGCGTCTGCCCCGGCATCATTCTGACCGACATGGGCCGCGTCAATCTCGATGATCCCGCCGTGCGGAAAGGCTGGCAGGACAAGACCGCCATGCGCCGGATCGGCGATCCCGAAGACGTCGTGGGCGCCGTCGCCTTCTTCGCCTCCGACGATGCGGCCTTCATCACGGGACAGACGCTCAATGTCGATGGCGGGATCGTGTTGAGCTGACGCCGATCCGCGCCTAAGCACTCTTTCCGGGCGCCGGCCACCCGAACAGGACCGCCGCGCGATCCGCAAGATCGCGCGCGATCGGCATCGCCGATGTTGCGGCCGGAGACGGTGCGTTGCAGACGTGAATGGTCCGATGGGTTTCTCGGATCAGGAAATCGTGCACGAGCGTGCCATCGGCAAGCACCGCCTGCGCGCGGATGCCGGGCCGGTAGGGTTTCAGATCGGCGAGCTGGAGCTCGGGGCAATATCTGCGGCAAAGCGCGAGATAGCGGCGCTTGCTGAGGGAATTCGCCATTTCCGACAGGCCGGACCGGACATTGTTGCGCACCAGGCGGCGAAAGCCGCGATAGGCGATCATGTCCTTGAGGTCGCCGAGATCGACATCGGAAAACCGATAACCCTCCCGTGCAAAGGCGAGAACCGCATTCGGGCCCACCGTCACATAGCCGCCGATCATCTTCGTAAGATGGACGCCGAGAAACGGCAGCGCGGGGTCCGGAATCGGGTAGATGAGATGATTGACGATGCGGTCCTTGTCCGACCCCAACCTGAAATATTCGCCGCGGAAGGGCACGATTCGGAAATCGAGCGCGAGGCCGCAGAGCCGCGCCAGCCTGTCGGCCATGATACCGGCGCAGGCGATGACGTGCCGGGCGCGGATCTCCTCCCGCGGCAGCTGGATGCGAACGCCGTCCGCTTCCTCGCGCAGGGTCTCCACGGTGGCGCGGGTGCGAATTTCGACGCCTCTTTCGGCCAGGATTGCCGCCATCGTCCGGGCGATCAGCCCATAGTCAACGATGCCGCTGGTCGGCACGAACAGCGCGCCGACGCCACGAATATGCGGTTCGCGACGGACGAGCTCCGCGGCGTCCAGCCGCTCCACCGGCAGGCCGTTCTCTCGGCATCGGTCCTCCAATGCGGCAAGACGCGGCATTTCGTCGGCGGCGGTGGCCACGAGCATTTTCCCGCATTGCTCGAACGGAATGCCGTGCTCGCGGCAGAAACCGATCGTCGCTGCGACGCCTTCCTTGCAGAAACGCGCCTTCAGGCTTCCCGGCTGATAATAGACCCCGGCATGGATCACGCCGCTGTTGCGTCCGGTCTGGTGCGTGGCGACCTCGGCCTCCTTCTCCAGCATGACGATGGACAGCCCGGGCCAGCGGGTCGAGATTTCCAGGGCGGCGGAGAGCCCGACGATGCCGCCGCCGATGATGGCAAGATCATAAGCCACTGATGCCGTCCCTGCTCCGCACTATCGCATCCTTGGAAGGATGCACCGACAGGGATCACGGATCCAGGGGTGCATCGCGCAGCAGGTCGAACATGAGCTTGAAAAAACGGTCGCTGTCCACCTCGTAGGCGATGCGCGCATTGTCGGGCTCGCCGCGTTCCTTCCAGAAATCGGCGACCGTGGCGCCGAAGGCGAAGGTTCCGTCGAGATCGACGGCGATGTGCGCCGGCCGGGTGCGCACCAGCGTCGGATCGATCACCAGTGCCAGCGCCAGCGGATCGTGCATGGCGCCGCCGACGCCCATGGAGTTGCGATGCAGCTTTTCGTAAAAGCGCAGCCAGTCCATGACGAGCCTGCCGAGCTCGGTATCGATGGTCGCGAGTTCCGCATATTGTTCCGCTTCGACCAGCACCTGCATGGTCACGTCCAGCCCGACCATGGTGATGGGCACGCCGCTGTCGAGCACGAGCCGGACGGCTTCGGGATCGCAGAAGGCGTTGAATTCCGTGGGGGTAATGATCTCGCTCTTGCGATAGAACACGCCACCCATCCAGATCAGCTCCTTGATCTTGCCCAGCACCTGGGGGTGCTTGAGCACGAGGAGGCCGATATTGCTGAGCGGCCCGGTCGCCACCACGATGATCGGCTCGGGAGCCGCCGCAAGCCGCTCGGCGAGGAAATCGACCGCATGTTGCGCCAGGGGTTCGCGTTGCGGCATGGGCAGGTAGGGCGAGCCCTCGAGGCCGCTCGGGCCATCCGCCGTTCCCAGCACCAGCGGACGGGCGAGCGGACGAATGCAGCCGGCCGCCACGGGCACGTCGCCCGCGCCGATGAAGTCGAGGATGCGGATGGCGTTCGAGGTGGTTTTGTCGAGCTCGGCATTGCCGCAGGTGGTGGTCACGCCCAGAAGTTCGATATCGGGCGAGCGGTGCGCCATGACGAGGGCGATCGCGTCGTCGTGGCCGGGGTCGCAATCGTAGAGGATGGGTGTCGGCATCGGAAACGGTCCTTCAGGCTGCAGTGCCAAGACCGCCGGCGCTTGCGTAGCGCGCCATGGTGGTCTTGAAGATCGAAAGGAAACGGCGGCCATCGAGGCCGGTGGCGATGCGGGTCGTTTTCGGGCCGTCGCCGCCGGGCAGGATCTGGTGGCCGCGATAGGCCACCACCTGCCCGCGCGCGACGCCCTTCTCGATGACGACATCGGCAAAGAGCGGCGCGGTCGTCGTCACGAGGTCCGGCGCGAAGGCGAGCGCGACGGTGATCACGTCGTCCATGGGGAAACCCACGAGGCCGAAGAATTCGCGCCAGATATCGATATAGATCGGAAAGACCTCGCCGATCATGTCGACGACGGCATTGTCCGCCCCGAGCGAGACCATGTCCGCGATGTCGTCGCGCGTCAGCATGCTGTCGGCGACGCGATTGTCCTCGCAGATGTCCAGCGGCACGAGGATCTTGTCGACGTCGGCGTTGAGCACGATGCGCGAGGCCTCCGGATCGGCCCAGATATTGTACTCCGACAGCGGCGTCATGTTGCCGGGCGTCGTGAAGTTGCCGCCGAGCACCAGCATGTTCTTGAGGAGCGACGGCAGAGCCGGCTCCTGCAGGATGGCGAGCGCCGCATTGGTCGTCGGCCCCGTCGTCACCAGCGTGATCTCGCCGGGATTGGCCCTGACCGTGTCGATGATGAAATCCACCGCATGACCCGGATTGGCCTGCCGGCTCGGCTCCGGTGCGGGCGGGTTGAACGTTTTCAGCCGGTCGCCGAAGCGTGCCGTCAGCCGCTTTTCGAAGTGAACGGGCGCCTCCATCGCTGCCTTGGCATGCCCGACGATCGGCCGCCAGGCACCGGCATGGACGGGAATATCGTTGCGACCGGCCAGCGAGAGCGTGTTCAGCACGACGTCGGTGACCTGTTTGATCGGACCGGCGGCGCCGGTGACGGTCGTCACGCCCTCGAGCTTGATATCCGGATGGGCGGCGGCGAACAGCACGGCGAGAATGTCGTCGCCGGCGGAGTCCACGTCGAGGATGATGCGCTGCATGGGAAGCCTTCGAGGTCTCGGGTTTTCAGGAACGGGGAAGCGGCGCGTCGCGGCCAGCTTCCCCTGAGGGACGGACAGATAAGGCGCGGCGGATGGTCTCGACCGTCTCGCGGATGCGCTTCGGCCGAGCGCGCCAGGAGAGCGCGAACAGGGCGACGAGCGCCACGGCATAGGGCACGGCCAGAACCAGATAGGAGGGGAAGCCGAAGGTCTGGAGCCGGAGCGAGAAGGCATCGGCAAAGCCGAACAGCAGGCAGCCGGCCAGCACCTTCAGAGGGTCGCCGCCGGAGAAGATCAGGATCGCCACCGCCATGAACCCGCGACCGGAAGACATGTTCTCGGTGAACATCGTGATGTAGCCGAGCGACATATGCGCGCCAGCCAGTCCCGCCAGCAGGCCGCAGAGCAGCGCAGCCGTGTAGCGGATCCGCGCGATCGAGATACCGAGTGCCTCCGCCGCTTCCGGCTTCTCGCCGACGACGCGGATATAAAGCCCGAGCCGAGTGCGGTTGTAGAAGAGGATCATCAGCGGCACGGCGAGAAAGGCAACATAGACCAGCGGCGTATAACCGGAGATCAGCTGCGCGGTGGACGGACCCAGCAGGTCGCGGGCACCGGGAATCTGCACCTTGGGCAGACCGACGATGCCGCGTCCGACAACCGAGCCGCGCGTGCCGAAGATCGCCTTCAGGAGCGAAACGGTCATGCCGCCGGCCAGAATATTGAGTGCCAGCCCCACCACGACCTCGTTGGCCCGGAAGCTGACGACCAGCACGGCATAGATGAGCGCAAACACGAGGGCAGCGGAAACGCCGATGACCATGCCGCCCACCGACGAGCCCGTCCAGATGGAGCCGACGACGGCGAAGAAGGCGGCGATCAGCATCTGGCCTTCCAGGCCGATGTTGAAGATGCCGGCCTTGGTGGTGAACGAGCCGCCGAGCGCCACGAGCAGGATCGGCGTCGTGGTGCGGATCGTCGCGACCAGGAGCGCGACGTTGAACAGGTTGCTCAGAATTTCCATCGGCGCTCTCCCGTGCGGTCGCCGCGTCGGCGCATCATGAGATCGGCGGAGACCGCCAGGATGATCAGCGCCTGAATGACCGTGATGATCTCGCGCGAGGCTGTCGTATCCACCTCGAGCAGCAGCGAGCCGGCCCGCAGCGCGCCGAAGAACAGCGCGGTGAAGATGGTGCCGATGGGCGAGCCGTTGGCGAGCAGGGCCGCGATGAGCCCGTCGAAGCCGAAACCCGGCGCAAAGCCCTCCATGAACCGATGGTGCACGCCGAGCGTCTCGACACCGCCCGCAAGGCCGCCGACGGCGCCGGAAACGAGAAGCACACCGAAGCCGACGCGGCGCACGCTGACGCCGCCATACTCGGCGAATTTGGGCGCGGAGCCGACCATGGTCACGGCATAGCCGGCCGACGTCCAGCGGAAGAAGGCGGCGACGCCGACGGCCAGCGCCAAGCCGATGAGGAGACCGATGTTGAGCCGCGAGAAGGAGAAGAGTTCGGGCAGATAGGCGCTCGTCAGGATCGGCGGCGTTTCCGACCATCCGCCCGGACGCTTGAACAGGAAGATGGTGAAATAGGAGGTGAGCAGCGTCGCGATATAATTGGCGAGGATAGTGGACACCACCTCGTTCGTTCCGAAGCGGACGCGGAAGAAGGCGGGGATCGCGATCCACAGCGCACCCGCGACCACGGCAAGCGTCATCGCGGCAAGCACATGCAGCACGGGCGGCAGCGCGAAGGCAAAGCCGACCCAGGCGGCAGCGAACCCGCCGAGGAAGAGCTGCCCCTCGATGCCGACATTGAACATGCCGCCGCGCAGGGCAATGCAGGCGGCAATGCCGCAGATGAGAATGGGTGTCGTCTGCAGAAGGGTTCCCGCGATCTTCTCGGCATCGCCGAAGGCACCGCGCATGAGCGTCATGAGGACGGCGACCGGGCTTTCGTCGATCATGAGAATGATGACGGCGCCGAGCGCCAGCGCGATGGCGAAGGCGAGCGCCTGGCCCGCCAGCGTTCGCCCCAGCCCTTTTGAGAAGAGCCCCCGGAAGAGCAGGCGGTTCGTCATGAAGCCTCCGTCATGTCTGCGGGGTCGATCCCGGCCATCATCAGTCCGATTGCGTCTTCATCCATCGCGGCGCCATCGACCTCGCCCATGATCCGGCCATCGAACATGACAAGGATCCGGTCGGCCAAGGCTTTCAGTTCGTCGAGCTGGGTCGAGATGAGGAGGATCGCACGGCCGTCGGCACGCTGGCGCATGATCTCGTCGTGGATCGCCTCCTGCGCGCCGATATCCACGCCGCGGGTCGGCTGGTCGATGAGCAGTACGTCTCCGCCGGCCGTGAACTCCCGCGCCAGCACCACCTTCTGGATATTGCCGCCGGACAGGCTGCGCGCCGGATCCTTCGGCCCGCGGGCGCGAATGTCGAAACGCTCTATCAGCGCGCGCATCGTGCCATGCACCGCGGTCCAGTCGATCACGCCGAGGCGGGCGAAGGGCTTTTTCGTCTGCCGCCCCATCAGCATGTTGGCCGACAGCGAGGCGTTGCGATCGACACCGCGCACCATGCGGTCACCCGGAACATGGGCGAGCCCGCGGTTGCGGATTTCGGCCGGCGTCCGGTCGAGAATGTCGTGTCCGTGAAGCTGCGCGCTGCCATGGCTCGCCGGCCGGAGGCCGGAGAGAACCTCCGCGAGTTCCGTCTGGCCGTTGCCGGCGACGCCCGCAATGCCGACGATCTCGCCGGCACGGACCGTCAGATCCACGGATTTCAGGGCCGTCAGCCGCCGGTCGTCCCGCGCCCAGAGATCCTCGACCTCAAGCGCGACGGCGCCTTCGGTTCGGGTCCGGGGGCGCCGGTCGAAGCTGACGTCGCGGCCGACCATGAGCCGGACGAGCTCGCGCTTGGTCAGCGCGCTCTTCGGCTTCGTGGCGACGACGCGGCCGTCGCGCAGCACCGTGACGGTGTCCGACACCGCCATCACCTCTTCGAGATGATGCGAGATGAAGATCACCGTCATGCCGTCGTCCACGAAACTGCGCAGGGTCTGGAACAGGTCGCGGCTTTCCTGCGGGGTGAGAACGGCCGTGGGCTCGTCGAGAATGATGGTGCGGGCGTTGCGCGCCAGAACCTTCAGAATTTCGATGCGCTGCTCGATGCCGACCGAAAGTCCCGCGACCCGCTCCTGCGGATCGACCCGCAAGCCGAACTTCTCCGAGAGGACGCGGGTGCGCTCCACCTGGGCGGCACGGTCGATGAGACCGTTCCTGCGGATTTCCATGCCGAGAAAGATATTATCCGCCACCGTCAGCGACGGCACCAGCTTGAAGTGCTGGTGCACCATGCCGAGCCCTTCGTCGATCGCGACGGCCGGGCTGTCGACCAGCATGGTCTTGCCGCCGATCGAGATGGTGCCCGCATCCGGCTGCAGCAGGCCGAACAGGATGTTCATCAGCGTCGTCTTGCCGGCGCCGTTCTCGCCGATGATTGCATGGATTTCGCCGCGACGGACGGCGAGATCGATGCCGTCATTGGCGGTGAAGGCGCCGAAGCGCTTGGTGATACCGGAAAGATCGACGGCAAGGTCCATGAGGCATACCGAGGCAGGAGAGGAAGATGCGAAGGTTCGCGCGGAACAGACGAACGGGAAACCTGCGTTGACAGCTGTCAACGCGTCTCTGCCTGTACCGGTCGCAACCAAGCGCCGGTTAAGGCATCCGTGCCGGCGCGGACGGCAGATACGATCCGCCGACCACGCCGGACCGTCTTACTTCGCGCGGGCGATCTGGATCTTGCCGGCGATCACATCCGTGCGGATGGTTTCCAGCTTGTCCTTGATCGCGGCCGGGAGTTTTGCGGCGACATCGTCGCAGACCTTCACCTCGACCCCGCCCGAGGCGAGATCGAAGGTGCGCGTGCCCGGCATGACCTTGCGACCTTCGACCTCGTCCTTGATGATCGCGTAGACGGCGACGTCGCCGCGCTTCAGCATGCTGGCCAGCACGTTGCCGGGCGCACTGGAGCACATATCGATATCGACGCCGAGCGAATATTTGTCGGCGGCTGCACTGGCCTGCATCACACCCTCGCCCGTCGGTCCGGCGACGTTGTAGACGATGTCGGCGCCTTGTCCGTAAAGCGCCATGGCCAGTTCGCTGCCCTTTGCCGGGTCGTCGAAGGTACCGGCGAAGACCGAATTCACCTTCACGTCGGGGGCTGCATATTTCGCGCCCTGCTCGTAGCCGCCGAGGAAGTTGCGGATGACGGGAATGTCGCGGCCGCCGACGAAGCCGATCGCCTTGCCGTCGCTGATCTTGTCGAATGCCGGCCCCATATCCTCGACGAGGCCTGCGAGCGCACCGGCGATGAACGAGCCCTGCTCTTCGGCGAAGTTGGCGTAGACCATCGTCTTCGCGTCGAGCACGCCGTCGATGAAGACGAAACGCTGGTTGGGATACTGGGCGCCGACTTTCTGCAACGCATCCACCAGTTCCCAGCCCATGACGAAGATCAGGTCGTACTGGCCGCTCTTTGCGAGGTTGGCGAACTGCTCTTCGTAATCGAGGGCGCGATTGCCGGTATCGACAAGCTTGAGGTCGATGCCGAAATCGTCCTTGGCCTTGTTCAGGCCATTGACGATGGAAATGCCGAACCCTTGCGCGAAATAGCCGGAGATCGCGGCGATATGCACCTTCTCGGCAGCGACGGACGGAAGGGCGGATGCAGCCAGCACGATGCCGGCCGCTAAGAAGCGGGCAAAAATCTTCATTGTGGTTCTTTCCCTCTGGTAGCCTTCTCGGCAGTCCATCACCCGGTCTTGACGCCGCATTAGTTGATGGTCATACGAATACTGTGTCGACTTCCAAATCTTGTCAATCGCTTTCTGACGCTTTTTTCATCTTGCTGCATTGCACGTCAGAATCATTGAATCGCATCGCTCCGCAACTTCGAAAGGCATGTGCGATCGTGTTTCTCCCGGACCTCCCTTGACAACGACCGGGCACGGTGGATTGTTACTACTCTAACAAATATGGAGAGGTGCATGGCAGACGTGGTCGTACGAAAATTCGTCGTTTCCGTGGATGAGATCTTCCATGAGGGCGGCCCGGTCACCGGCACGCCGCTGCGGCGCGCTGCCGTGCTGGCCGTCATCGAGAACCCGTTTGCCGGCGCCTATGTCGAGGACATCGCCTTCTTCATGGATGACCTGAAGCCGCTGGGTCTCGAGATGGCGCGCCGGCTGATCGATGCGCTCGGCGGCGATCCCGCCGTCGTCGAAGGCTACGGCAAGGGCGCGATCGTCGGATCGGCCGGAGAGCTGGAACATGCCGCCCTCTGGCATAATCCGGGCGGCTACTCCATGCGCGAACTGCTGGGCGATGCCCGGGCCATCGTTCCCTCGGCCAAGAAGGTCGGCGGACCGGGCACGCACCTGGACGTGCCGATCACCCATATCAACGCATCCTACGTCCGCAGCCATTTCGATGCGGTCGAGGTGGGTATCGGCGACGCGCCGCGTGCAAACGAGATGGTGCTCGCCCTGGCGATGACCACGGGTCCGCGCATCCATGCTCGGGTGGGCGGCCTGAAGGCCAGCGAGATCAAGGGCGAGGATGGCCTGCGATGAGCGAGAACGACACCATCGGCCCGAACGACACCATCGGACTGCGCCGCATCCTAACCGTGGTCGAGGAAACGCTGGTGGAGGGCGGACGAAAGCTCGAAAAGCCGACGCGGCGGGCGGCCTCTATCGCCGTCATCCGCAATCCCTTCGCCGTTCGCTATGTCGAGGATCTTTCACCCCTCGAAGCCATCGGCCGGGTGCTCGGCCACATTCTGCCGGAGCGGGCCGTGGCCGCTCTGGGGATCGAGGGGTCGAAGATTGAAAGCTTCGGCAAGGCCGTGCTCGTCGGCGAGGATGGCGAGCTGGAACATGCGGCAGCCCTGATCCATCCCGAGCTCGGCGCGCCGTTTCGCGCGGTTCTGGGCGGCGGCGCTGCCCTCATCCCCTCCTCCAAGAAACGTGGCGCGCCCGGTGCGACCTTCGACATCCCGCTCGGCCACAAGGATGCAGCCCGGGTGCGCAGCCATTTCGACGGTATGGAGGTCCGCGTGGCCGACGCCCCCCGCGCCGACGAGATCGCAGTGGCGATCGCCGTCACCGACAGCGGCCGTCCGCACCCGCGTGTCGGCGGCCTGACGGTGGATAGGATCATCGGCAAGGACGGCGTCGTCTGAACGTTCGATATCACCGACATGCAAAGGCCGCGCCCCGACAGGAGCGCGGCCTTTGCATGTCGGCATGGCGTCAGCCGGCCAGAAGCTCCGGCACGAGAATGGATGGTGGCGTGTTGCGGCTGCGGGCGATGCGGGGCACGCCGTCGACCAGGATCATGCCGATGCCCGGCATGTTGCCGAGCGTCATGCTGTCGAGAACCCCGTCACCCGCGCCGCCCATGGCCTGATCGATGAAGACGAGATCGGCGGCAAGGCCCACCGCGATCTGTCCGCGATCCGTCAAACCGCGCAGGCGCGCGACATTGCCCGTGGCGAGGCAGATCGCGACTTCCGGCGCGAGATTGCCAAGCGACGCCAGCATGGTGACGAGCCGCAGCATGCCGAGCGGCTGGACGCCGGAGCCGGCGGGCCCGTCCGTGCCGAGCACCAGACGATCGAGCGCCCCGACCGCACGCACGGTATCGAGCACGAAGAGGCCGGCGCGCATATTGCCGTTGTGGACGATCTCAAGCCCGCGCGTGCTGGTCTCGCAGATGAGGCGGAGCTCGGCTTCCGGCAGGGAGGTCGGGCCGCCGTTGAGATGCGCGGCGACATCGGCATCGACCTCCAGCACCGTCTCCGCCCCGATGCGCGACGAGCCGGGAATGGAGTGACCACCGACATGCGTCATGGAGGTCATGCCGTTCTGCCGTGCCCAGGCGATCATCTGCCGACCGGTGGCGCCGTCCTTGACCGACCCGAGTCCGACCTCGCCCACGAGCGTGATGCCGGCAGCCGCGAGGTCCACGAAATCCGCTTCGGTCAGCCCGTGTTCGAGAATGAGGGCGCCTGCGAGCACCTTCATGCCGGTCGGGGAGAACGCGCTGAAGGCGCGCTGGGCGGTGATGGCAAGTGCCTTGACCCCGATCACGTCCCTCGGACGGCCGGGCACATGCACCTCGCCGGCCGAGACCAGCGTCGTCACACCGCCATGCAAGGTGGAATCGATCCAGCCGAGCTGGTTCTGCCGCGGTGTCCAGTCGCCCATGACCGGGTGCGAATGATTGTCGATCATGCCCGGCATGATGGCGGAGCCCTTGGCGTCGATCACCATGACGTCGTCCGGGAGCGTCATGGAGGACGCGCGGCCGATCCGAGAGATCCGCCCGCCTTCGACGAGAATGGTGTCGGCATCCGCGATCGGGGCGGCAAGATCGCCGGTGAGCACCAGGCCGAGGTTCCGGATGAGAAGGCGGTCGAAGGATGGCTGCATCGTCGGATGTCCTCAGGGCTTGGCAAGGGGGTGGGGAACGGCGGGGCCGCGGTCCGGATCGTCAAGACCGGCCTCCGTCACGGCTGGCGTCAGTCCGTTTCCGGCTCGCCGACCCGGTTCAGGAGGTCGAGCAGCGTCGCCTGCTCGCCGGGCGAGAGCGGCGACAGCAGCCGGCGCGCAACCTGCATGGAGCGGTCGAGCAGCGGCAAGGTATAGTGCACGCCGGCATTGGTCAGCGTGATCATCGTCATGCGCTGGTCGGTATCCGAGCGCTTGCGCGCGATCAGTCCGCGCTTCATCAGCGCCTTGACGACAAGGCTGATCGTGGACGGATCCATCTGCGTCATCCGCCCGAGATGGTTCTGGGAGAGTTCGCCGTGCTTCAGCAGCGTCGCCAGAGCGGCGAGCTGCGTCGGCGTCAGGTCGTCTCCGGGCATGACCGCCTGAAAGCAGGCCGTCGCCCGCTGGTGCGCACGCCGCAGCAAGTGCGCTGCGTGATGCTCCAGAGAATATCCCGTACGGGCATAATAGGCCTGGATTTCATCGTGGCCCAGTTTGGGAAGCTCGATGGCCGCGGGCTGGTCGCTCTGGTCCGGCGATGAGAGATCAGGAGAGATGGAATCGATCGTCTTCAAAAGGTCTTCCATTCGATGGGCAGGTCCTGCGGCAAGCGAGCAAGGTCTCGTTCCGGCGTGCTCTGGCGCTCAGGCCGCAATCATATTGGTGAGTGCTGCGCCCTTGCTGAAGGCGGCAACGACGGATTGCGTATCCGAAACGATGCCGAAATGCGTGGCGATGTCGTAGAGCGAGCTTTCCTGTTCGCGCGGACCGGTCGCCGCACAGGCATCCGCCGGCACGACCACCTCGTATCCGTTGAAAAACGCGTCATGCACGGTGGAACGGACGCAGATATTGGTGACGACCCCGCAGATGACGAGCTGGTCGATCTGCATATCCTTCAGCGTCAGATCGAGATCCGTCTGGAAGAAGGCAGAGTAGCGGCGCTTGGTGACGTGGATGTCGTCAGGCCGGGCGCCCAGATCCTCGATGATCTCCGTCGCCCAGGTGTTCTCCAGTCCGTGCGGCGTGCGCTTTGCCCATTCGCGCTCATGGCGCATTCCGGGGCGGTGCGCATCGTGCACCCAGATGACCGGCGCTCCGGCCGCGCGTGCAGCCTCCACGAGCGCCAGTTGCGTTCCGACCAGGGACTCGTAGCCCGGCAGCACCATCCGGCCGCCCGGCTTGCAGAACTCGTTGATCATGTCGATGACGATCAGCGCGCTGCGCGTTCCATCAAGGTGAATGTCCTGCTGTTCGAGATGTGCGGAAAAGACATCGAGCGACATGGGCGTCTCCATGGTTCGGGAGGGAGCAGCGATGGTAAAACTCATTGATGATCAAACAAGCAATCGAAGGCGAATGAAGTCAAGCGGTTTATCGGAGGTCGCTTGGATATTTCGTTTGACGGCTGGCACCTCGGATATAGGTTAGCCTTGAATTTCCTTGGAGATCTGCGCTGCAAACCCGTCTTGACATCCTCCGCACGATCAGACCTAATCGTTTGACCATCAACGATATGGGCTGCCGAAATTTTCGTTCGGCGGGTCCATGTCCGACATCGGGAGCTGGCATTTCCATGACATCCTGTTCGCATTCTCGGGAGCCCGGTTCTGCCTTCGGCGTCGATCGGCGAGGGGTTGCCCGATGAGCCGTGTTCTGGTGACCGGTTCGAGCGGCTTGCTCGGTCGTCATGTCGCTGCGAGCCTCGTCGACGGCGGTCATGCCGTCACCGGTCTCGACATCGGCGCGCCACCGGACGGCGCAGGCTGGTTTCATGTCACCGGCGAGGCCGGCGATCTTGCCGTGGTGGCCCCGCTGGCCAAGGATATGGACGCCCTCGTCCATATCGCCGCCATTCCCCGCCCGACGGGCCGGGCGGCAGCCGACGTGTTCCGCATCAACATGGCGGCGATGTATGCCGCCGTGGAGGCTGCGCGCCTTTGCGGCGTTCCGCGCTTCGTCTACGCCTCGTCCTTCAGCGTGCTCGGCTTTCCCTTTTTCGAGACGCCGGTCGTACCCGCTTATCTGCCGATCGACGAAGCGCATCCGATCGGCGCGCAAGACGTCTATGCGACCACCAAATGGTTGGGCGAAGAGCTGGTCGAGTCAATGGTTCGACGCGGCGCGTTCTCGGCGGTCAGCCTGCGCATGCCGTGGATCCAGACGCCGGACACCTTTCACGCGGCCATCGGCCCGCGGCGCTTGCATGCCGATGCCGCGCGCGACCTCTGGGCCTATCTCGATGCGCGGGATGCGGCCGCGGCCTTCGTGGCGGCCGTCGAGCGGACGGTGACCGGGCACGCGCGGTTGTTCCTCAGCGCCGCCGACAGCTACATGGATTGCGCCAGCGCGGATCTCATCGCCAAAGCCTATCCGGACACGCCGGTCCATAAGCCGATCGCCGGATCTGCCGCGCTGATCGACACATCCGCCGCGCAGCAGCAGCTCGGATTTGCGCCGCGCCATTCATGGCGGGATTATCCGGTCTGCGAACATTGAGCCTGCGAGAGGAGTGCGATGATGCGGTTTGTTGACAAGGTCGTTCTGGTCACCGGAGCTGCCGGGGCCATCGGGAGCGCGGCCGTGCGCCGGTTCCTCGACGAGGGCGCACGCGTCGCCGTCGCCGATATCGATCGCCACAAGGCCGAAGCGCTTGCCGCGGCATGCGGCGAGAACGCGAAAGCCTTCGTAGTTGACGTCGCAGATCCGGCATCGGTCGCCGCGATGGTAAGCGATGTCGCCGCCCATTTCGGCGGCATCGACGTCCTGTTCAACAATGCCGGCATTTCGGGCAAGGTCGCGCCCGTCCACGCGCTCGCCATCGAAGACTGGCACCGCATCGTCGGCATCAATCTCAACGGGATTTTCTACGTGCTGCGCGCCACGCTCGCCGTCATGATCGAGCGCAAGATCCAAGGCGCGGTGGTGAACATGGGGTCGTCCATGGCTGGCTGGGACGTGCTGGCGGGCGGGGCGGGCTATGCATCGACCAAGCACGCCGTCGTCGGTCTCACCCGCATCGCCGCGCTCGATGCCGCACCCTATGGTATCCGTGTCAACGCCGTCTGCCCCGGTGTGATCGAGACACGGCTCGGCGTCCCCGCCGGCGACGACGCCGCCTATGAGGCCGGCATCCGCCGGTTTTCCGATCGGATCCCCTTGCGGCGCATCGGACAGCCGGAAGACGTGGCCGCCACGGTTGCCTTCCTCGCCTCCGACGATGCGCGTCACGTCACCGGGGTCGATTGGTTGATCGACGGAGGGCAGACCCTGCAGAGCTGGGCCAACGCCCCGGATGCCGAGGCCTTTCCCCGCCAGGTATGACCCGACATATGTGCCTTGAAGCCGGCGTCGTCGCCGGCTTCTGCCTATCCGCCTCTGCGCCGGCGGCGTCAGGACATGATGAGGCCGCCGTCCACGTTGATGGTCTGCCCGGTGATGTAGGCGGCGTCGTCGCTCGCCAGGAAGGTGACGAGGCCGGCGACGTCCTCGCCGGAGCCGGCGCGCTTCATCGGAATGCCAGCGACCCATTCCTTCATCAGCTCTCCGGGCGCGTAGGTGCCGAGCAGCTTGCCCCAGGCCTCGTCGTTATAGGCCCACATATCGGTCTCGATGATGCCGGGGCAGAACGCGTTGACGGTGATGCCGTCGGTTGCGACCTCCTTGGCAAGGCTCTGGGTAATGCCGACGACGCCCATCTTGGAGGCGGCATAGTGGGGCGTGTAGATGAAGCCGTCCCGCGCCTGGCCAGACGCCGTGTTGATGATGCGGCCGCCGCGGCCGTGCCGGCGCATGCGGGCGATGGCTTCCTGCGCGCAGAGAAAGACGCCCTTGGTGTTGACGGCCATCACCTTGTCCCAGTCGCCTTCCGAAAGGTCCTCGACACGGGCGATCGTGATCACGCCGGCATTCTGTATCGAGACATCGACCGACCCGAACGCCGCCTCGGCCGCATCGTAAAGGGCGATGACGCTTGCCTTGCTGGTCACGTCGCCGACGAAGGCGATCGCCTTGCCGCCCGCCTTGACGATCTCCTCGGCGACGCCGTGCACGCGGTCTTCATTCGCCGAAACGACGAGATTGGCGCCCTCGCGGGCAAAGCGGGCGGCGATCGCCGCACCGATGCCGCGGCTCGCGCCGGTTATGACCACCGTCCTGTTGTCGAAACGCTTCATGACATCCTCCTCCGTCTGCTGGCGCACGGCCGTCCGCACGCGTCCCCTCCCCGAACCTTGCGACGCAATCGCAAGGGAGCGGATCGCGCAGCAGCGTTGTGCCGCGCGATCCGTCCGCGGTCGCGTCAGGGAGGTGCCGAGACCGCAGTGTGTGTGTTTTGACGGCTACCAGCAGCAGAAGCCGCCATCCACAAGCAGGTCCACGCCCGTGACGAAGCTTGCCGCATCCGACAGGAGGAAGACGGCGGGGCCGACCATTTCGTCGACCTTGGCCATGCGCTGCATCGGGGTCTGCTCTTCGAACAGCTTCGTCTGGTGCACCATTTCCGGCCGCGTGTTCATCGGCGTCGCGGTGTAGCCCGGCGATATCGTGTTGACGCGGATGCCGCGATCGACCCACTCCATCGCCATCGACTTCGACATATGGATCACGCCGGCCTTGGAGGCGTTGTAATGCGCCTGGCTCAGGCCGCGATTGACGATGACGCCCGACATGGAGGCGATGTTGACGATCGAGCCGCGACCATGCTTCAGCATCGCGCGCGCCTCGGCCTGGGAGGAGAGGAAGACGCCCTTGAGGTTGATGTCCATCAAGGTCTGGTACTGGTCCTCGTCCATGTCCTCGGCCGGGTTCGCATTGGCGATGCCGGCGGCGTTCACGGCGAGCGACAGGTTGCCGAGTTCGGCCTCCGTTCGCGACACCGCGTCGGCGAGCGAGGTCTTGCTGGTGACGTCGGCCGCGATCTCGATCGCGCGGCGGCCCGCCGCCTGGATATGGCGCGCCGTCATGGCGAGACCGTCGTCGGTGCGCCGGTCGAGCAGCGCGACATCGGCGCCGCACTGGGCAAGACCGATGGCGATGCGCTGGCCGATGCCGCTTCCCGCACCCGTGACGAGGGCGACGTGGCCGGTGAGATCGAACAGCTTGGGGGCGTTCAGAGTGATGTCGGACACCGCTCTTCCTTTCTATGGTTCATCAGATCGTTGCGAGTTCCATGACGGAGACGTCATTGGCCTGTTCGCGGTTGAGAATGCCGGCCTGGTTGCCCTGGGCAAGAACGAGAATGCGGTTGGAGACGCCGAGCACCTCCTCGAGATCTGAGCTGACGACGATGACCGCAACGCCCTGGCGGGCGAGGTTGACGATGATATCGTAGATGCCGGCGCGCGCGCCGACGTCGATGCCGCGCGTCGGCTCGTCGAGAACGACGACCTTGGGGTCCCGCATCAGCCATTTGGCGATGACGATCTTCTGCTGGTTGCCGCCAGAGAGATCGGACGCATGCTGCTCGGCGCGCCCCTTGACGTTGAATTTCGCAATCGCCTTCTCGGCAAAGGCTTTCTTGACCCCGGCCGTGATCCAGCGCCCGCCGAGCTTGTCGAGATTGGCGTAGATCAGGTTCTCGCTGATCTTGTGGGCGACGACCAGACCCTGATCCTTGCGGTCCTCCGGCACGAGCACAATGCCCTTGGCGATCGCATCGGCCGGATCGCGCAGTTTCAGAACGTCACCATTCAGCCGGATCGTGCCCGCCTTCACCGGGTCCGCGCCGGCAATCGCCCGCACGAGTTCTGTCCGGCCAGCGCCGACGAGGCCGGCAATCCCGAGGATTTCCCCGGCGCGCACCTCGAAGCTGACATCGCGGAAGGCGTTGACCGCTGAGGTGAGGTTCGAGACCTGCAGCACGGGCCGCTCGCTCGGCGTCGGCACGGGCGGAAACAGCCGATCGAGCGAGCGCCCGACCATGCTCTCCACCACCGTGCGCACCGGCGTCGCGCTGTCGGCGAATTCCTGCACGCGCTCGCCGTCACGAAGGACGACGATGCGGTCGGTGATCTGCTTGATCTCTTCCATGCGGTGGGAAATGTAGATGATGCCGACGCCCTCGGCGCGCAGCTTGCGCACCTGCTCGAACAGCGCATCCGTCTCGGCGCCGCCGAGGGCCGCCGTCGGCTCGTCGAGGATCAGGAGCTTGGCATCAAGCGCCAAGGCTTTTGCGATCTCGATCAGCTGCTGGTTGGCGGTGGAAAGCCCGGCCACCTTGCGGGAAGCCGGGATATGCAGGTTGAGGCGGGAGAGCTGCTCCTGCGCGCGGCGCTCCATCTGCGCACGATCGACAACGCCATTGCGTGTCGGCCAGCGCCCGATGAAGACGTTTTCCGCGATGGAGAGCTGCGGAAGAAGCTTCAGCTCCTGGTGAATGAGGACGACGCCCTTGTCGATCGCCTCGCGTGGCGTGGCCGGGGCATAAGGCTGCCCCAGCCACGTCATCGTTCCCTCGGAAGGCGCCCGCGATCCGGCGATGATGCCCGACAGCGTCGACTTTCCGGCTCCGTTCTCACCGAGAAGTGCCACGACCTCCCCCGGATGAACGTCCAGGCTCACGGATTTGAGCACCTGGAGCGGTCCGTAGTGTTTCGAGATGCCTCTGAGGGACAGAACCGGTTGGGTCATGGCGCACTTCCTCTACCGTCGCGACGCTATCAGGGATGGTTGGCGATAAACTCGGCAACATTGTCCTTGGTGGTGAGCGTCGCATCGAGCAGCTGCACCGGCGGCACTTTTTCGCCGGCCACGATCTTCACCGCGTTCTCGACGGCTTCGCGGCCCATCTTCTGGGTCTGCTGCGTCGCGGTGACGTTGAAGACGCCCTTGCCGAGCGCTTCGAGCGCCGCCGTGTCACCGTCGAAGCCGCCGACGACGACCTTCTGCGAGGGGTTGGCAACCTTGATCGCCTGCGCTGCGCCAAGCGCAAGGCCGTCCGCCTGAGCAAAGACGATCGAGATGTTCGGATTGGCCTGCAGCATGTTCTGCATGATCTGGAAGCCCTCGTCCTGGGCCCACATGTTGGAATACTGCTCGGCGACGATCTTGACCTCCGGATAGGCCTTCAGTGCCTCGGCGCAGCCCTTAGAGCGATCGACTTCCGGCGTCGTGCCCTTCTGGCCGTGGATGATGACCATGTCGCCCTTGCCGCCAGCTTCCTTTAGGATGTAGTCGCAGACGCCCTTGGCCGAAGAGACGGAGTCGGTTGCCAGGAAGGTATCGCCCGGCGCGCCTTCGGCATTGCGGTCGACGTTGATGACCGGCACGCCGGCAGCCTTGGCAAGCTTGACCGGAACGGTGGCGGCGGCCGCACCTGCGGGAATGTAGATGAGCGCGTCGATGTTCTGCGTCAGCAGGTCCTGGATCTGGTTGATCTGGGTCGGGCCATCGCCCTTGGCATCCACCGTCACGACCTCGATGCCGCGCTTCTTGGCTTCGGCTTCGACGGACTGCTTGATCTGATTGAAGAAGTTCGCCTGCAGATTGGCGACGGCGAGGCCGATCTTCTTGACCTCTGCGGCGTTGGCCGAGCCGAGCGTCAGGCCGAGAATGGCCGCCGATGTCAGAAGGGTGCGTGCGAATGTCATGGTCGTTCCTCCGTTGTTGATAGAACCCGGGGGGCAATCCTCCTCCCCTGGGGCATATGCTCCGCTCCAAACCTCTCGGAGGGGAATTCTGTGAGCTTTGCGCCGGGCAGGCGGCTAGGCGCGCCGCCGGCGCATGGTTTCGGCACCCACCGCAAGCACGATGACGACGCCGATGATGACCTGCTGCAGGAAGGGCGAGACGTTGAGCAGGTTAAGACCGTTGCGCAGGACGCCGATGATGAGGACGCCGATCAGCGTGCCGCCGATGCCGCCGGCGCCGCCCGAAAGAGAGGTGCCGCCGATGACGACCGCGGCGATCGTGTCGAGTTCGTAGCCGAAGCCGCTGGAGGGCTGGACCGAGTCGAGACGGGCGGCCAGAACGATGCCGGCAAGGCCCGCCAGCACCGCGCTCACGACATAGACCGCGATCGTGACCAGCTGGACATTGATGCCGGCAAGGCGCGCGACTTCCGGATTGCCGCCGACGGCATAGAGCATGCGGCCTTCGGCGCGGTAATGCAGGAACAGCCAGGCGATCAGCACCACGAAGAGCATGAGGAACACGGTGGCCGTGAGAACGCCGAAATGGCGGTCGATCGCGAGCATCATGAACCAGTCGGGGAAGCCGACGATCTGCTGGCCGTCGGTGATCATGTTGGCGACGCCACGGGCGGCCGACATCATCGCGAGCGTGGCGATGAAGGCGGGCACGCGGAAGACGGTCACCAGAAGCCCGACGATGAGCCCGCTGACGGCGGAGGCAACGAGGGCGACGACGATGGCAAGGCTCAAGGGAAGGCCGGCGATGTTGGCGGTCCAGCCCATGACCATCATGGACAGCGCCAGAACAGAGCCGACCGACAGATCGATGCCGCCGATGAGGATGACGAAGGTCATGCCGACGGCCATGATGCCGATGACGGTGATCTGGTCGAGAATGTTGAGGCCGTTGCGCAGCGAGAAGAAGGCATCCGTGCTGAAGCCGAGGAAGATGCAGAGGGCGAGAAGGCCGACGAGAGGCCCCGTCGCGCCGCTGAGTTTTTTCCGCCACGTGCCGGACGGCCGAGCCTGTCCGTTGATGTCGAGCGCCACCATCATACCTCCTCGCGAGGGTTACAGGCAAAGCCCGCAACCAAAATAGAATAAATATTCACTCCTGCCGGAAAATTCACTATCAAGCGGATGAACAGGTGTCAACCGGATTTGTCGTTGCGCTGCAACATCAGTGCCGCGTCAACAGGGGTTGACTAATCGACCATCTATGCAAGAATATCACTACATGCATATTTATTCACGCGAGGAAATGATGGAGATTAGAGATCTTGAGCGCGTCGCGCGCCAAATCCGGCTGCGGGACCTGCAAGCGGTGTTCGAAGCAGGTGCCGGACATATCGGCGGGGAAATGTCGGTGATCGACGTTCTGACCGCGCTGTACTTCCGCGTGCTGAAGGTCTGGCCCGATCAGCCGAAGCACCCGGACCGCGATCGTTTCGTCCTGTCCAAGGGGCATACGGCCTGTGCGCTCTATGTCACGCTCGCCAAGCGTGGCTTCATCCCGGAAGACGAGATCTCGACATTCCTCAAGCCCTATTCCCGCCTGAACGGCCATCCGAACTGCAACAAGGTGCCCGGCGTCGAGACCAATACGGGTCCGCTTGGCCATGGCCTCCCGGTCGCGGTCGGCATGGCGAAGGCCGCTAAGCTTTCGGGCGCCGCCTACCATACCTATGTCGTCACCGGAGACGGCGAGATGCAGGAAGGCTCGAACTGGGAGGCCATCATGGCGGCCGCCCATTTCGGTCTCGACAATCTCACGCTCCTCATCGACCACAACCGCTTTCAGCAGGGCGCCTCCATTGCCGACACCAATGGGCTTGCGCCTCTCCGCCCGAAGGTCGAGGCCTTTGGCTGGGAGGTCACCGAGATCAACGGCAATGCGATGAGCGAAGTCGTTACGGCGCTCGAACACCGCGGCACGCGGCCGCACTGCATCGTGGCGCACACCAACAAGGGTCACGGGATCTCGTTCATGCAGGACACCGTCGATTGGCACCATAAGGTTCCGAACAAGGAACAGTACGAGATCGCCGTAAAAGAACTGTCGGAGGCCCTCTAATGAACGCGCACGTCCCATCCCAGAAGCTCCACGACTGCCGCGACGCCTTCGCCGCCACGCTGGAGCGCCTTGCGGCGGAAGACGAGACGATCGTGGTCGTCTGCAACGACTCCGTCGGCTCCTCCAAGCTGGGCGGCTTCAAGGCGAAGTTTCCCGAGCGACTGATCAATGTCGGCATCGCCGAGCAGAACATGATCGGCGTGGCCGCCGGCCTCGCCAATGGCGGGCACATCCCCTATGTCTGCGCCGCCGCACCCTTTCTCACGGGCCGCGCGCTGGAGCAGATCAAGGCCGACATCGCCTATTCCAATGCCAATGTGAAGCTCGTCGGCATCTCTTCCGGCATGGCCTATGGCGACCTCGGCCCGACGCATCACTCGATCGAGGATTTCGCCTGGACACGCGTCCTCCCCAACCTCCCCGTCATCGCGCCGTGCGACCATATCGAAACGGCCGCAGCCGTCGAATGGGCGGCGCAGTATCAGGGGCCATGCTTCCTGCGCCTATCGCGCGTCGGCGTTCCCGATCTCCTTCCCGAAGATCACATCTTCGAGGTCGGCAAGGCCAATCTGCTGCGGGAAGGCTCCGACGTGACGCTGATTGCCAACGGCACGCTGACGCACCGCATGGTCAAGGCGGCCGAAATTCTTGCGGCCCGCGGCATCAGCGCCCGCGTCCTCAACTTTGCGACGGTTCGCCCGATGGACGAAGACGCGGTCGTTTCGGCGGCGCGCGAAACGGGCGCGATCGTCACGGCCGAGGAGCATTCGACCTTCGGCGGCCTCGGCTCGGCCGTGGCCGAGGTCGTCGTCGATCTCGCCCCGGTGCCGATGAAGCGTCTCGGCGTGCCCGGCATCTTCGCGCCGACAGGCTCGGCAGAATTCCTGCTGAACGAATTCGGCATGGAGCCGGAGGCGATCGCCGATGCCGCGGAAGCCGTGATCAAGCGCAAATAGGCGTGGACGACCTTCCGGCCGGGGTGCGTCTTCATCGCCACCCCGGCATTTTCTTAAGGCTGAGGAGAAGAAGAATGCGGGCGATACTGGCGATCGACCAGGGCACCACCAATTCGAAGGCGGTGCTCGTGTCCTTGAAGGGCGAGGTTCTCGCACGTGGGTCCGCCCCGGTCGGCATCACCTATCCGAAGCCCGGCTGGGTCGAGCAGGACCCGGCACGGCTCTGGGCCTCGGTCTGCGAGGCGATCGCCGCCTGCCTGAGCGCCGCGCCCGACACGACCGTCGAGGCGATCGCCATTTCCAACCAGCGCGAATCCGTGACCGTCTGGGATGCCGAGACCGGCGCGCCGCTGGGCCCCGTCCTCAGCTGGCAATGCCGGCGCACGGCGCCCGACTGCGAGCGGCTGACGCGCGAAGGGCATCTCGACCGCGTGCAGACGATCACCGGCCTGCCGCTCGACCCGATGTTTCCCGGCGCGAAATTCCGCTGGCTGCTCGACCGCGTGCCACAAGGCCACCGCGTGCGGGCCGGCACCATCGACAGCTGGCTTATCCACTGCATGACGGACGGGCGAACGCATGCCTGCGACGCATCGAATGCCGCGCGCAGCCAGCTCTTCGACCTCAATGCCCAGGTCTGGAGCGCGGAACTCTGCAGCATCTTCGGCGTCGATCCCGGCGTCCTGCCGGAGGTGCGCGACAGCGCCGCCGATTTCGGCACGACGTCGGGCGTGCCCGGCATCGCCGACGGCACGCCGATTCGCGCGGCGATCGGCGACAGTCATGCCGCCCTTTTCGGCCATGGCGCGTTCCAGCCGGGCGACGGCAAGGTGACGTTCGGCACGGGATCGTCCATCATGACGACTCTCGCCGACTATATCGCACCGCGCAACGGCATCACGACGACGGTCGCCTGGCGGATCGCCGGCCGTCCAACCTTCGCGTTCGAAGGCAATATCCTCGTCTCCGCGGCGAGCCTTCCCTGGATGGCCGGCATTCTTGGCCTTGCCGACGTCGCAGCCCTCATCGATCTCGCCGCCACCGCCGAGCCGGGCGTCCCCGGCTTCGTGCCGGCCTTCGTCGGCCTTGGCGCCCCCTACTGGGATTCGAACGCCCGCGCTTTGTTCTCGCAGATCAATTTCAACACCAGCCGGGCGCAGATGGCCCGCGCCGTAACCGATTCCATCGCCTTCCAGGTGCATGACGTGGTCTCGGCCATGAAGACGCAGAGCGGCGGCGTCATCGGCGCGCTCTATGTCGATGGCGGCCCGAGCCAGAACCGGTTTCTCATGCAGTGCGTCGCCGATACGCTTCGCCACACCGTCATCCAGTGCGAGGCGCCAGAGGCCTCGGCGCTCGGGGCCGCCTATCTCGCGGGCCTTTCGCTCGGCATCTTCCCGGATCTTGCCGCCATTTCCGCCCTGCCCCGGCAGACGACGCCGATCGCGCCACTCGCTGATGACGGCGCCGAACGGCTCAAAACGTGGAATGACGCGCTCGCCCGCTCGACGCTCGACCCGGCAACCGCTAAGAGTGAATAAAAATTCACGACGGGAACGCCCATGGGACGCCTCAACGAACTCCGCCTGATCTCGCGGGTCGCCCAGATGTATCACATCGAGCGGCGTCGGCAGGCGGAGATCGCAGATCACCTGAGGCTGAGCCAGGCGACCGTTTCGCGCATGCTGAAGCGCGCGGAAACCGAAGGCATCGTCCGCACCAGCGTCATTCCCCCGGTCGGCACCTATGGCGATCTCGAAAGCGCGCTCCGCGAACGTTTCGATCTGCCGGAAGCCGTCGTCGTGGAGTGCACGGAGGACCGTGATGGCGCCATCATGGCGCGGATCGGCGAGGCCGCGGCCCATCTCCTCGAAATCACGCTCGCGCCGGGCGAGACCATCGGCGTCTCCAGCTGGAGCCAGACGATCTTCAAGATGGTCGAGAACATTCACCCGCAGAAGAGTGCGCGCGCGAAATTCGTGGTGCAGACGCTGGGCGGCATGGGCGACCCCTCGGTGCAGACCCATGCGACCCAGCTGACGACTCGGCTTGCCGGCCTGACAGGCGCAGAGCCGAAACTGCTGCCGGTGCAGGGCGTCACCTCCTCGCGCGAAGCAAGGCTCCTGATGATGGCCGACCCTTTCGTGCGCGAGACGGTCGATCTTTTCGGAAGCATCACGCTCGCCATCGTCGGGATCGGCGCCGTGGAACCGTCGGAGCTTCTGGCGCGCTCGGGCAACATCTTTTCCGCCCGTGAACTCGCCGACCTCGCGGATGCCGGCGCCGTCGGCGATATCTCGCTGCGCTTCTTCGACAAACATGGCCGGCCGGTGAAAACGCCGCTCGACGACCGGGTGATCGGGCTTCCCCTCGAAGACCTTGCCGGCGTCGATCGCGTGATCGCGCTGGCCGGCGGTGCAAAGAAAACCGCCGCCATCGCCGGAGCCCTGAAGGTCGGCGTCATCGACATTCTCGTCACCGACAAGTTCACGGCGGAACGCCTGCTGGAGATGTAGCCGGCGGACAGGTGCGCCGCGATGCCGCGCATCGAGACGCCATACATTCGGCCCACGCCGGCGTTTAGCTTTCGCAATGGGTGAAATCGAGGGGCATGCACAGCGCATATGATGTGCATGCGCGTTTACGGATTGTTAACATTGATTCACGATGGACCGGAACCCGATGTTTCCTTGCTCAAAGCGCATTCATTTTCATGATGTGCCGCCGGAGCGTGCGCGTCGAGATATCGTATTGCCGCGCGACCACGTCGATGGGTTCGCCGGCATTCATCGCTTTCAGGGCCTGCTGCACGTCATTTGCGCTCATGGAAGGATGGCGTCCGAGATGCGTGCCCTTCAGGCGGGCCGCCTCCATGCCGGCTTTCGTCCGCTCGCTGATCAGCGTTCTCTCGAATTCCGCCAGCGCGCCCATGATGTGAAAGATGAGCCGCCCGCCGGAGGATTTTGTGTCGATGTTCTCGGTCAGCGACAGAAAGGCGATGTTCTGCTTGCCCAGCTGGTCGATAAAGTCGATGAGATTGGGTAGAGATCGGCCGAGCCTATCCAGACGCCAGACGACGAACATTTTGCCAGGGCGCAGGCTCGACATTGCAGCGCCAAGTCCAGGCCGCTCGAAAACCCTGCCGGAGATACCCCTGTCATAGAATATCTTGCTGCAACCCGCCTTTCGGAGAGCATTGATCTGCAGATCGAGATTTTGATCGTCCGTCGATACGCGCGCATATCCGATCACCTGCAGTTCCCCTAAACATGCCTTGATACTGGCAACACCTTATCTTATAGAATACTCCCCTAATTTAGTTTTTTTGTTGCTTTTTACAGCGTGTAACTTTTTTTATAAGTCGAAACTTACAGTCCGGTTTTTCGCACTGTCAATACGTCAGATTCTACCATCCCTGCCTTGCACCTGCCGAAGGGCACACCCGTCGGTCGCCGGATGACCCATTGCGGGACGCACCTGCAATGGGTCATCGCACAGCGCGACGTTCGCCGTGGTATGTCCAGCCGTCACATCGGACAGAGATCGGGCCCGCGATTGGCCTGTAGCGAGGCCGTGCCGAAGTCGCGGGCCTTGGCCATCATGCGCCGCAGGGAGCGGAGCGAGACGTTGTTTCTGATCGCGGCGTCACGCAGGCTTTCCCCGCGTTCGTTGATCGCCTTGACGATGGCATCCAGCTCCTCGTCCGTCAGGGATGGCGGGCGGCCGAGCCGTTGACCGTTGTTGCGGGCGGCCGCCATCCCGGCGCGCGTCCGTTCGCTGATCAGCGTCCGCTCGAACTCCGAAAGGGCGGCGATCATGTGGAACATCAACTTGCCGCCCGAGGAGCTCGTATCGATATTCTCGGTTAGCGAGTGAAAATGAACCCCTCTCTGGCGGAACTCGTCCATCACCTGAACCAGTTTGACGAGCGACCGGCCGAGACGATCCAGCCGCCAGACGACGAGGGTGTCGCCTTCCTTCAGCCGGTTCAAGGCCTGCGCGAGCCCTGGCCGCTCGAAGGATCCTCCGGAAAACCCGTGATCCGTAAAGATAATGTCGCATCCCGATTTGTTCAGAACCTGTGTTTGAAGATCGAGTTTCTGATCCTCTGTTGAAACCCGTGCATAACCAATTCTCATGACTGCGTGTTTTCTCCGACGTGGTCTTTTTTTCTCCCCTTCACACGCCGGGCTCGATTTTTTTGCATGCACGGCGAAGGATTGCCGACTTAAAGTTGACAATAAAGGGTCCCTTTTGTCCGCCCGCTTTTCGGTCATGCTTCATGACTGAAACATTGAATAATCGTCGTTTTCATCACAGAAACGCCTTGTTATGAGGGGATACCAGAACGGACCCCTTTATGCAGCGAAGCTGTGCGATCTTCGATCCGATCTGGGTTTCATCCCGCGCCGTCAAGACGGCCGGCGCCCGCACAGCCGCCCTTGCTGCACCCGCTCTTCCGAATGCCCGCTCCCGCGCTTCCGCATGCCACCGCACGCGATCTGCAACGGGGGCTGCGCGATGACCCAGCCCCTTGCGCTGATGACCGGCGACAGACCTCCACCACCGGCCAGAGACACCAGAACCTTCCACTATGTCGTTCAAAATATTGACGATATCGCCTCCGTCTATGGCCATGGTCTGGCCGGACGCGTCCTCGTGGAGGTGGCCGCCCGGGCGGATCTCGCCTTTGCGAACCGGTCATGGCCGGCGGTCATCGAAGCCTGGGGCGTCACCCTCGTCTGCTATGATTTCGATGACGGCGTCGACGACTGGACCATGCTGGAGACGAGCCTTGTCAAAATCTGCGGCGATGCCATCGTCGTTGCCGGACACGACGTTTTCGTCTCCCTGACCCTCCTCGAAATGTCGAAGATTGCCCATCTCGCCACGTCGCGGCCCAGAGCGCGCATGGTCAACGCCTTCGAATTCCGCGGCGATATGTGCGTCGCAGCATCGGTCTTTCGGGCACTGACGCGTTCCGGCATCTACTTCTCGGAAGATCGCGTCGCGGCGAGCGATGGCGGACCCGATCTCTACAGGCCGCTGTCGCCGCACGTGGTCTATGGAGATGGCTGCGAGGTCTCCGCGCAGCAGGTCGACGCCCGGAACTTCATCAGGGCGCTCGAGCGGGTCGGGCTTACGCGCGTGTTCGACCGCATGGTCGTTCTCGCGGCCATCGACCGCCTGCGGCACCGCCCCGAGGAAACGCTCGGTTGCAGCATTTCCGCTCTGTCGGCAATCGACGACGTGTGGTGGCATTCCACGCTGGTCACCCTGTCCGCGCAACCGTCCATCGCGGCCCGCCTCATCCTCGAAATCGAGCGCCTTCATCTTCTGGCCCATCCGGAGCCTGTCGCGCTCTTCGCCGCAGCGCTCCGCGCGCGCGGATGCAGGGTGGCGATCGGCGATTTCGACGGCGCCGGCGTGGCACTGGCGCTCGCGCGTGATGGCGTCATCGACCTGATCAAGATCGATGCGGGACGCGATGCACACGCCCAGCCTGCGACACGACGGGCCGAGGTGGGCGCATTGATCAGACAGGCAGGCCATCTCCAGGCGGCGGTGGTGGCTGCGAATGTGGAAAACGAGACGGATTTTGCGGAGGTGCTGTCAGCGGGAGCGCGCTGGGTTCACGGCCCCTTCATCGGCTGAGCCCGCCGGTTCCCCGCATTCGTCCGCCTGCCTGTCGTCTGTTTGGCGCCTTCCGTGCCGACGTGAACATGAACCGGTTTGGAGTTTGGGGAAATGGTCCACTACGTGAATATCTTGGAACGTGTGCGAAGCGAGCCGGTCGGCGCCCCGGTCCCGTTCGATCGCCGGATCTTCCGCGAGCCCTATCCCGAGATCGCACTCAGCGATTATGAACAGGTCGCCGCCGAATTCGACGAGAGCTTCTACCAGAGCCAGGTTCTCGCCCCGATCGGCCCCGAGATCGACCTCATCGAACATTTTCTATCGACGGGGTGGAAAGAGGGCTACGATCCGTCTCCCGCCTTTTCCGTCAAGGCCTATCTCCAGGCGAATCCGGACGTCCGTGACGCCGGACACAACCCGTTCGTGCATTACCTGCGCTGGGGGCGGGACGAGGGACGACCGGCACCGCTCATGCCCGATATCGGCGAACCGCCGGCCGAAGCGGAGGGCACCCCGGAAGAGACGATCGTGGCCGTCGCGCCCAGCGACTATGAATGCGTAGCCGAGGAATTCGATCCTGCCTTCTACCTGACCTATTTTCTGACGCCGCCGGGCCCCGAGATCGACCTGATCGAGCATTTCCTGTCGAAGGGCTGGATCGACGGTTACGACCCGAGCCCGGCATTTTCGGTCTCCGCCTATCTCGAGGCGAACCCGGATGTGCGCAGCAAGGGGGTGAACCCCTTCGTCCACTATCTGCAGCGCGGACGACTGGAAGGACGTCGGTTCGCGCCGACCGCCGCGGGCCGCGACAGCGACATCGCCAATATCGAGCTCAGCGACTACGAATGGGTCGCACCGGAATTCGATAGCGCCTTCTACCTGCGGCATTTTCCCGAGCCCCCGGGAAGCGAGATCGACCTCATCGAGCATTTCCTGTCCAAAGGTCATCTCGCCGGCTTCGATCCGTCACCCACCTTCTCCGTTTCGGCCTATCTCGATGCCAATGCGGACGTGCGGACGTCCGGCTTCAATCCTTTCGTCCACTACATCCGATGGGGACGACGCGAGGGCCGCGACCTTGCAAGACCGGTCAAAGCCGGGGAACAGGACCTGCGAACCTTCGACCTGAGCGATTACGAACTCGTTGCCCTCGAATTCGACGACGCCTTCTACCTCGGCCATTTTTCCGATCATCCGGGCGAGGATATCGATCTCATCGAGCACTTCCTGTCGAAAGGCTGGTCCGACGGCTGGGATCCGTCCGCATCCTTTTCGCTCAGCGCCTATCTCGAGGCCAATCCCGATGTCGGCGATAGCGCCTGGAACCCCTTCGTCCATTATCTCAGATGGGGACGGGCGGAAGGGCGCAGCTTCTCGGACGTCGCTCCTGCCGGCGAGCGGGAGGACGAGCGCGTGCGCGCCGCCTTCGACGAGGATTACTATCTCGCATCATCGCCGGACCTGCAGGGCTCGGGGCTCGATCTCTTCGAGCATTACATGAATCATGGCTGGCGCGAGCTTCGCGATCCGAGCCCGACCTTCAATACGCGCTACTATCTGGAGAAGAACGAGGACATCAAGAACGGCGGTGGCAACCCGTTCAAGCACTTCATCCTGCACGGCATCAGCGAGGGCCGTCGCGCGATCCCTTACGAAACGCATCTGGCGCTCAAGGACTACGCCCCCCTCGTCACCGCCATCGTTCCCAATTTCAACCATGCCCGGTTCCTTCAGAAGCGCCTCGACTGCATCCTGAACCAGACCTACGAAAACCTTGAGGTGCTCATCCTCGACGACTGCTCCACGGATGACAGCCGGACGGTCATTGCGGATTATGCCGCGCGCTATCCGCAGATCCGGACGATCCTGAACACCGTGAATTCGGGCGGCGTCTTCAAGCAGTGGCGCAAGGGAATCGAAAGCGCGGCCGGCGAGGTCATCTGGATCTGCGAGAGCGACGATTTTTGCGAACTGGACTTCCTCGAGCACTGCGTGCGGCCGCTGGTGGACGAAAGCGTCATGGTCGCCTTCGGGCGCATCCAGTTCTCCGATGCCGTGGGCAACATGAGCCCCGGTCTCGACGAGTACCGCGAACGCGCCGCAGCCGGGATCTGGAGCCAATCGTTCAAGCGTCCGGCCCACCAGTTCTTTCGTGGCGGCTTCGGAAAGTCCAATCTCATTCCGAATGTCGGCGGCTGCGTCTTCCGCAACCAGAGCATTCCGGAAGAGGTGTGGGACGAGCTCGTCTCCTACAAGATCTGCGGCGACTGGTATCTCTACTCGATCCTGGCCGGCGGCGGCCAGATGGCCTATGCGCCGGACGCCGTCGCCTATTTCCGCCAGCACGGCAAGAACACCTCGGTCAAAGGCTTCATTCAGCCGAAATATTATGCGGAGCACCAGAAAATCATGGTGTCGCTGCGCGAACGCTGGGGCACGCCGGACGATATCGCTTTGGAGTTCTACTTCAACGTCTACCGCCAGTTCGTCTATTCCGGGGCCGAGAAGCACATCGGCGCGCTGACGATACACTATCATAACGAAAAGGTTCTGAGGACCAAACGCTCGACCAAGCACGTTCTCGTCGCAACACTCGGCTTCCATCTCGGCGGCGGCGAGATCTTCCCCATCCATCTCGCCAATACGCTGGTCGAGATGGGGTATCTCGTCTCTTTTCTCATCACCGACGGGTGGAAGCAGAATGCCACCGTGCGCAACCTGCTCGACCGGCGCGTTGCCGTCTACGACGCGCACTGGGTCACCGAAATCGGCATCGATCACTTCATCGAAACGGCCGGCATCGATCTCGTGCATTCCCATGTCGCATCGGTCGAGTATTTCTTCTTCGGCGCCCGGAACCGCTGCGACCGCAAGGTGCGCTACATCGTGACGCTGCACGGCTCCTACGAAGTCACGCCGATGGGTGACGACATGCTGTTCCGGCTCATTCGTGGTGTGGACCACTGGACCTATCTGAGTGCTAAGAATCTCGCCCATCTCGATGGCGTTCCGCTCGATCCGAACCGGGTGACGTTCATTCCCAACGGCATGCCCTCCGACGACCGGCCGTTCCCGATCTCGCGGGCGGAGCTCGGCGTGCCCGAAGGAGGCGTGCTTTTCACGCTCGCCTCCCGCGCCATCAAGGAAAAGGGCTGGCGCGTCGCCATTGAGGCCAAGCGGATCGCCCAACGGCATTCCGAAGTGCCCCTGCATCTGATGCTCTGCGGTTCCGGTCCGGAACTTGCGGTGCTGCAGGAGGAGTTTTCGGAGGAAGAGGGCGTCCATTTCGTCGGTTATCAGGAGTGCATCAACGGCGCCTACGCCATCTCCGACGTCGCCATCCTGCCGTCCCGCTTCGAGGGTGAATCCTTCCCCCTCACCCTCATCCAGGCGATGCACATGGGCGCGCCCATCATCGCCACGGATATTGGCGAGATCCGCAAGATGCTGACAGCCGGAGAGAAGACGGCGGGCATCCTCGTGCCGAACAACGCGGCGGACGACATCTTCACCACCGAATTTTCCAACGCGATGATCGAAATGACCCGGAAGGACGTGCGCGACCGCTTCTCCAATGCCTCGCTGTCCGTCGGATCGTCCTACACGATCGAGGCAGTCGCGAAGAAATACACGGAAATATTCAAGAAATACCTGAAGTAACCCGACCCGCGACGTCACCCAAACGTCCGGCTCGGCGCGACAATCGTCCATAGCGTTGCCGCTAAGGCTCCAGATAAAGCAAAGGAATGTCTCTTGTTCAAATCTCCACTCGTCCTTGGAATCAACGTTCGCGGCGTCCTCAACAACGGCTTTACGGTCGAAAAATGCCTGAGCGTCGCCGGCAACAATACGGGCAATCTCATCTTTTCGGAGTCGCTCTTCCGGGTGATCCGCAACGGCGTCATCTCCTCCTACCACTTCACGCCGGAGGTCGCCAAAGGCCGGGACGCCGTGGTGGTCGCTGCGGCCAACTGGCTCAATCCGCATAGCGATTTCGGCGTGCTGGCCGAGCGGCTGGAGGCCTTGAAACTCCCGGTCATCCTGGTCGGCCTCGGCGCACAGCCAAGCAGGGGCCGGGAGCATCCGACCCTGAAACCGGGGACGGAACGGCTCGTCCGGCTGGCGGCCGACAGCTCGAAGATGATTTCCGTGCGCGGTCCGTTCTCGGCCGAGGTTCTCAACGGCTTCGGCGTGAAGAACGTCGAGGTGACCGGGTGCCCGTCGCTTCTCCTCGCAAGCTATGCGCGCGGGCCGCTGTCGAAGGTGCCGAGGAATCCGCAGCGCGTGGCGTTCCACTCCACACGGCACCTGATGCACGATACGAGCGCCCTGCAGGACTATTTTTACAAGGAAGCCTACCGCCAGCGCTACGATATCGTCCTGCAGTCCGAGCTTGCCGATTTCTACTATGCGCTGGGCCGCACCGTGAACAAGGAGATCATGGCGAAGGTCGATCCCATCGTCTGCAAGTCCTACGGCGACAGCGATGCGGAGGCGGTCGGGCGGTATCTCAGGCTGCACGGCAAGGTGTTCTACGACCTCGAGAAGTGGACCGACTACGCCCAGACGCAGGACCTGTTCGTGGGAACGCGCATTCACGGAACCGTCGCGGCCCTGCTGGCGGGCACGCCCGGCATCCTGATGACGCACGACGCACGAACGGTCGAGCTCGCCCAGACGCTGAACATTCCCTTCGTGCCCGCCGAGAGCGTCGACATGACGCGAAGCCTCGACCTGCCGGCGCTTATCGAGCAGGCCGATTTCAGCCGCTTCGAGGCGCGGTACGGCGCCTATCTCAGGACCTTCACGGCGTTCTTCAAGAGCAACGGTCTGGAAATGCGCGAAGAGCAGGACATCATGGCCGCCTGAGGCTGCTTTGCATCGCATCGTCCGGCGCGCGGCGCGGTAGCTTCGCCCGGACGGGCTCTGGGGTTTCGAGCAGGATCGCTGCCACATGGGTTTCATACTTACGAGAACAGAGACGCGCCGGCAGGACACGGTGTCTGTGCGGCGCATCGTGCTCGGCTTTACGGCCGCGCTCTGCCTGCTTATCCCGGTCTATGCCTCGGCCTTGCAGGACACCAGTCTTCAGGGTCCCGCAGTCGAGAACGAGACGGAATTCGCGGAGATCCGGGTCCCCCTTTCCGAAGGCCGGTCGGTGTTTCTGGAGAACCGGGGTCGCCCCTACAGAATCAACGGGACACTGACATTTGCCCGCAATGCCAGCCTTCGCGGTGCGACCGGAACGGTTCTCATCTTCGACGGCGATGGTGCCGCTTTCGATGTGCCGCCCGCCGCGTCGCATGTCGCGATCGAGAACATAATCTTTCGCCAGAACGGCCGGAGCCGTACCCTCGGCGCCGTTCGAGCCGACAATTTTCGCCTGACGGGCGGCGGTGCGGTCGATGCGGGAACCCTGGTCTTCTCCAATGCCCGCAACGGGCGCGTCGAACGCGCGCGCTTCGAGAACGGTGTGGCCGCCAACGCGATCGCCATCACCAATGCCTCCTCCGGGATTGCCATCCAAGGCAACGATTTCGAAGGCAATGCCGGCTTCGGCATCCAGATCGACAATGGTGCGAACGGCAACGACATTTCCAACAATTCGACGCGGGGGAACGGCATCGAGCTTGTCGGCATTCGCTACAACGCTTTCGGCAACGTGATTGCCTACAACAGGGCGGAAGGCACGGGTGACAACGGGATCTCCGTGACCGGCGACCGCAATGTCGTGCTCGGCAACCACGTCTCCGGCAACGCGCTGAACGGCATCGCCATCTATGGCGACGAAAACACGGTGATGGGCAATGTCGCCATCGGCAACGGGCAGAACCTCAACCCGCGATCTCCGCTGCACAACCCGCAGGACACGAGCGTCTATGCCGGCATCCTTGCCAACGGCGCATTTGGGGGCGGCGGGCGGAACAACGTGATCGTCGGCAACATCATCGCCGACGACCAGACGCAACCGACGCAGCTGCGCTGTGTCATGGTCGGGCAGGGCTATGGTCGATGGAGGGCCGCGACGGACTATACCGCGAGACGCTTCATCTATGCGGATGGCGAGATCTATCAGGCGGAGAACGCTGGCACCTCCGGTACGCTCGCGCCCTCGGGCGAGGGCGTCGTCACGGACGGCCGGATCGCCTGGACGCATGTCCGCACGCTTGCCGGAAACGGGCGCCCGTCGGGCAACATGATCGCGAACAACCAGACGTCCGGCTGCGACCAGGCGCCCGCGCGGGCGGCGCCCTCCGGGCAGCCATAGGCGGCGCCCGGCGCGGACGAGACGCCGCGCCTGCAGGGTTACGCCGGGCGGCATCATGATGGGGCTCTTTCACATTCAGTTTCTCAACGGGGGACGAGGACATGACATTTTCCGTTGCCAAAGCCCGAGGATGGCCGGAGCTGCGCGAGATGCGGCGATGACGGCGCCGCGCCGTCGTATCGTCGTCACGGGACGACAGGGACAGGTCGTCAGCGCGCTCCGCGATCGGGCAGCCGTCAACGCCGATCTCGACATCATCCCCCTTGGTCGTCCCGGGCTGGACCTGTCAGACGTCCGCTCGATCGCCCCGTCCCTGGCGGCGGCAAGGCCCGACGTCATCGTATCTGCGGCGGCCTATACATCCATCGAACAGGCGGAGGCCGACGAGGGTCTCGCAACCCTCGTCAACCAGACGTCTGCCGGTCTCCTCGGGCAGGTGGCAGCCGCGCTCGGCGTCCCGATCATCCACCTCTCGACCGCCTGCGTCTTCGATGGCGCGACCTCCGGCGCCTATGCGGAGACCGACCCCGTGGGCCCTTTCAGCGTCTATGGCCGATCGAAGCTCGGCGGCGAGCGGGCCATCGCAGATGCGACCGCGGATCATGTGATCCTGCGCACCGCCTGGGTGTTCAGCCCCTTCGGCACGAACTTCCTGAAGACGATGCTGCGGATCGCCGAGGGTCGCGACTGCGTCAATGTCATCGCCGACGAGTTCGGCACGCCCACATCTGCCTTCGACATCGCCGACGCCATCGTCACGGTCGCGCGGAACCTGATGGCGAGCGACGATCCCGGCCTGCGCGGGACGTTTCACATGAGCGGCAGCGGGCGGACGAGCTGGGCCGGTTTCGCCGAGGAGATCTTCCGGGCGTCGCGGGCGCGCGGCGGTCCGTTCGCCGCCGTCAACCCGATCCCCTCGCACACCTATTCGAGCGCCGTCGAGCGACCGGCGAATGCGGAACTCGACTGCCGCAAGCTGAAGGCCGTGCACGGCATCGCCATGCCGGACTGGAGGCCCGCGACGCAACGGGTGATCGAACGGCTTTTCGACACGATGATAGAGGCAACGCCGATGAAGGAGAGGCATTCATGAAGGGTATTATTCTGGCAGGTGGCAGCGGTACGCGCCTGCATCCGATGACGCTGGTCACATCCAAGCAGCTGATGCCGGTCTACGACAAGCCGATGATCTACTACCCGCTGTCCATGCTGATGCTGGCCGGCATTCGCGACATTCTCATCATCTCCACGCCGCACGACCTCCCGAATTTCCGGCGACTTCTCGGTGACGGCAGCAAGTGGGGCCTGAAGCTGACCTATGCCGAGCAGCCGTCTCCGGGCGGCCTCGCGCAGGCCTACATCATCGGCGCGGATTTCGTCGGCTCCAGCCCTTCCTGCCTCATCCTGGGCGACAACATCTTCTACGGACACGGCATCGCGGACCTCTTCGCACGCGCGAGAATGCGCAAGGCGGGCGCGACCGTGTTCGCCTATTACGTCAACGATCCCGAACGCTACGGCGTGGTCGACTTCGATGTCCGCATGAAGGCGGTTTCGATCGAGGAGAAGCCTCTCGTTCCCCGATCGAACTGGGCCGTGACGGGCCTCTACTTCTACGACAGCAGCGTCGTGGACATCGCCGCGAGCCTCGAACCTTCGCCGCGCGGGGAACTGGAGATCACCGACGTCAATCGCGTCTATCTGGAACGCGGTCAGCTGAATGTCGAACTGATGGGCCGCGGTTATGCCTGGCTCGACACGGGCACGCCGGACAGCCAGCTCGACGCCGGAGAATTCGTCGCCATCCTCGAGCGCCGGCAGGGCTTCAAGATCTCCTGCCCGGAGGAGATCGCCTTTCAGAAGGGCTTTATTTCGAGCGAGCAACTGCTTGAGCTGGCACGCGAACTCGGCAAGGGGGCGTACGGGCAGTACCTTATGAAGCAGGCCCTGCAGCCATCGAACGTCGTGCCGTTTCCCATCGCGCGGTAGGCGTCCCGCAATATTCGACAGGGCCACTTGTAACGGAAAGATTCAGCGCCACTTGACGGAGAGTGACAGCTCACGGAACGGGCGCTGGCATCGAGGCAAAGGAACCTTGCCCCAACAGAGGAGGACAGCTTGTCTTCCAGCCAGAACGTTCACGCTCCTTTCGATATCGCCTCTCCACGGACCGTCCGGTCATCGCGTCGGCAGACACGCGCCGCGGTGGCGTGGCCGCAGTCCGGGAGGGCATTTCGCGATGTCGCTTAGCTTTCCCAACGTATCCCGCAGCTTCGACGACAGAAACCAGTGCGTTCGCTTCGTCGGGTATGACGGCATGTCGGAAATCCGGTTCTTCGTTGCGCTCGACGCGCTGCAGTCGGAAAAGTCGCACCGCAATACCAGCGAGGAAAATTACCTCGCATCCTTCGACGAACTGCGTGGAGCGATCCTGAAGGCCGCCGAGACCGCCTATACGAAGAAGCGCGGCAACATGATCGGGCTCGGCCTTGAGGACCTCCGATAGGACCCGGCGCACCCGACGATACGATGTCGAGCGTCAAATTACACCTCTGAATCTGTAACCGGAGGCCGCCGAACGCGCGGCTTTGAAGGATGAGAAAATGATCGAATTTCGCCCGAAGACGCCTGCCGAAATCAAACGCGACGCCGATAGCGCACAGCGCGCGGCCGCCGTGAAGGCACCCGCCCCCGCAGGCAAAAAGCGCAGCGAAAGCGCGGACGAGACCGTCGAGACACCCTGACGCCCGCCGCCTTTGCCTCTCTATCCCCGTCGTCCCGTGATCCCGCGGGACGCCGCTTCCGCGACAGCCAGAACTGGAAGACGTCCATGAACGTTCATTTCGATATCACCGGACACTATGTCCACGAGATACACAGCGTCCTTGCCGCCGTCGGCATCGCCGAGGGAACCGCCTATCACGAGGTGCCCTTCGATCCGGCAACGCGAGCCCGCGGTCAGCACACCTTCGACTTTCGCGACAAACAGACCGCGGACGATGCGACGACGACCTGGCAGCAGCATCTCGAGCGCCGCGCAGCCGTTCATCGCTGAGCGACAGGGCGGCTTCCGGGCGAGTGCCAAGAAGCCGCCATTCGGCCTTTACCGGGGCAGATCAGCCGTAAAGGCTTCGAGAACGTCGATCAGTACGGCCTGAACCGCCTCGGCGGTAAAATCGTTCAGCGCGATGATGCTGTGGCCGACAGCAACGCTCTGCGCGGATGAGCGGCTGTAATGCTGAAACTGGATATGATCGTCCGTCAGGCTGACCGCACTACGGATGGAGCGGCCTGACACCGCGCTCGTGAGTTCCATCTCGACCTTGGATGACGTTCCCGCCGAGGGTTCCGTCAACCGCATCTTCGGCATGTCGGCCATCTGGAGCTTTTGATTCAGCGCCTCGATCGCGCTTTCGATCTTCGGGCGGAATGTCTGGACCCAATGCGTCTCGACCCACTGCTTCCGCTCGACTTTGCGCGACTTGATCAGGTCCGCCTCTTCCTGCTTTCGCCTGGCATCCCCTTCGATGCGGCTTCCCATGACCAGAACCTTGTTCAGGCGTTCGTCGATCGGCTTCGTCATGTCTTTTCCAGTGCAGATGTCCGGGTGGGTGCGGTTACGGTGCTTGCTGCCGCAAGGCCTTCGCCGGACACTTGTCCATTCGCTCAGCTGAAAACAAGCCCTCCGGATGTTGAATGTACGATTATCAGAATGAATTCGGATGAAATCTCACCGTTTATTGCATATCGAGAGAGTTTTGCTCGCCATTCCACAAATAAATTTTAAATATTAACTGGCAAATCCCGATCCATTACAGGTTTGAAATATTGATTAATATTATCATAGCCCGTGTCCGCTGCATGGAAAAAACACAGATCGCCGATATTAACGAACAGATCCTCAAGCTCAGAGCGGCTTTGCCGATATGGGGCGTCGAGGCCAACGACCTTGTCGAACTGGCGCAAAATGCCGAAAGGGCAGCGGCGCATGTGGATGAGCGGACGCTTCAGCGCGTCCGCGGCCTGATCGAGACGACCACCGGGTGGCACAACACGCTTCTCTACTGGGAAGAGCAGGACGCAGCCCCTGCCCTCAGCGCGGACATCCGCGTCCTGCGCGGCTCGCTCGACGCCATGCGGACCGAGGTATCCACGGCCGCATCCAAGTTCCTCGGATAAAATCCGACTGCCCAGGACGGTCTACGTCAGGAGGAGGCACCTGGCACGACCACGAGAAGCAAGGCGATCACCAGGCCGAGGATCAGCGTGCATTCGACGGTGACGAGCAGCACCCGGCGCACGAGGGATGAACGCTGCCCTGAAAGCGGAGACAGATCGCGGTCGAACGCGGCATGACTCCGCAAGGGCAGGCTCCGATAGGCCGCCTTCCCTGCCCACTCATCGGTCGCGAACACGGATGTCGGTTTGATCGAAAGTTTCTTGGAAGACATGATGTCCTCCTCAATTTGAGGCCAAGGCATTCAGCCCTTAAGCGGCAGCGCCCGCCAAATTTGCTGCAGAAGACCCGTACTGCGCCTAATCCCGAGCGTTAGCAAGAGCGCTCCGACGGGATCGGGGAGCGGCAAGACCCGCGGAAAGGTCTGGCGGAACGCCACGGCAGTTGCTACCGAGGCGGCACGTATACCTTCGGGAGGACTGCGGTGGACGCGCTGATCGACCGGCCCGAACTGATAGCCCGCATCCTAGATGCTAGGACACCAATCGTCATACTGGAAGCACCCGCCGGCATGGGCAAGTCCTCCGTTCTGGCACTGGTTGCGCAGCAGAGGGGAGGCGACGTCGTTCATTCGCCCCAGCCGCCCATTCACCCCGCGAGCAGCGCGGCAGCGGACACCGTGCCCGACCTGTGGGACATACCGCCCTACACGACACCGCGCCCCATCCCCGAGGTCTGCGTCTCCGGTACGCGCAGGCTGATCATCGCGAAGCGTCCGGACACGGTTCTTCCGGGACAGGCACGGGCTCTTGCTTACGGACAGGCGACGCTGATCGGCAGCAACGACCTGATGATATCGCAGAGCGAGCTTGCAAGACTGTTCGGGACTGCGTGCGACGACGTGGCCGCCAGAAGCGGGGGATGGCCGCTCGCCGTGTTCAATGCCGGCCTCTTCGATGGTCCTCCGGATGTCCTGCGTGCTTTTCTCGATGCCGAGGTGCTGGCGACGATGCCCGACAAGGAGCTCGTCGTCCTGCGGCTGATGCTGGCGGAGACGCCCGAGCGGGCGGGGGTCGCGATACCGCACCCCGCCTTTTCCGTGTCTGACGTCTCCGCTTCATCGCCCGCGCCGCCCATGGCACCGTTCCTGATGCGCCCCGACGCCGCAGGTCGGCCAACGCTGGCCGTGGCAGGCGTCCGCGAGGTCCTGCGCGAGGCTATCGACGATGCGATGGAACGGCGACTGCGCAATGCCGGGAGCGCCAGAGCCATCGCCGAAGCCTACCGGGCGAGAGGTCTCGTGGTCGAGGCAATCTGCGCCTTCCAGAAAGCTGGCCTCTTCGACAATGCGCTGCGCATCTTTCAGGATGCCGGCGGCCCTTTCTTTCTCTACTATTTTGGGCCAAAGGCTTTCGACACCGTCCTCGCCGGGTTTCCGCTGACCTTTTCGATCCAGACAGAGGTCCTCGTTCTCGCCAAAGCGTTGCAATCGCTCAAGCTCGGCGATATCGCGCGCGCCCGCCGCCTGCTCATCGACCGCTTCGGCGACATCGCCAACGACTACACGCAGGTGTTTTCCAGCCGCTCGGTCTTCTCGCGTCCGTTCCGGGCGTTCCGGCTCGTGATGCTGCTTTACGAGGACTACTTTTTCTCAGAGGAGCTGCTGGAGCTGGCCTATGCGCTGATTGCGGAGTTTCCGGCGGATGACCATCTGTCGCGCGGCAGCTTCTACAACTCCGTGCTCGAATTCTACATTCGCAATCGACAGTTTGCTGCGGCCGAAGAGGTGGCGCAGAGGGCGATGTTTCATTATCGCGCCGCCCGCGCACCGCTTCTCGCCTTCTATATCAGCCTTCACCAGACGCTGATCCGGCTGATGATGGGCGATGCGCTGGCCGCGCGCCGCCACGCGACGCAATCGGCGGCCTTCATCGCGGAACTGCCCTTCGAAAGCCCCAACGATGCGCGGCTGCAGGTGCTGATGGATGCTTGCGTCGAGTACGAAGCCGGAAGGGCCGAGCCGCTCGCGCGGTTCCTCAATCTGGAGATCGACGGTTTCGCGCATGGCGAAATCTGGCCGAGCCTTCTCGAATTCGCGCTTCATTATGGCAGTCAGGCGCTGGGCGAGCATTTTTCCACTATGGCCGCCCGAAGTTTTCTCGATCGGTGGCGCGTCTACCAGACATCGAACGGGCAATTCCAGGCAATGATCTCGATCCGCGAGGCGGCCGTTCTCCAGAACGCGAACCGGTGGCAGGAGGCGGCCGACACGCTGGCGGCGATACCCGGCAGGGTCGATCGCGCCTTCGTGCTTTCCGGCGGCGAGCCGCTGGCGCGCGTGCAGGAGCGCGACGAACTGGCGCTGGCGCTCATCTGGCTGCGCCAGATTGTCTACGAGGCGCCGCAGCGACCCGGCCTCGACCTTCTCGTGACGACCATCATCGGCAACATGAACCTGACGGATCGCCAGCGGATGAGCGCCGAGATCTGGCTCGCCTACGTCGCCAAGCGCCAGCGCAATGCAACACAGGCACGCGCCGTGCTGCAGAAGACCTTCGGCGACTGTGCCAGGCTCGGCACCATCGCGCCGCTCGCAGAAGAGCGCATCTTCCTGCAGGAACTGATCGACAACCAGCGCATCGGCGGCTTCTTGTCCACCGTCACCGGGAACCGACAAATTCTTCGCAAACTGCGGGATTCCGGCCGCCTCGACACCCCGTCCACGCGGATGGGCAACACGCTGTCGCGGCGCGAGAGCAAGATCCTGTTGATGATCTCGGAGGGCGCCGCAAACAAGGACGTCGCCAACACGCTTGGCCTCAGCGAAGCGACGGTGAAGTTTCATCTTGGCAACGTCTACAGGAAACTGGGCTGCCGCAGCCGCCAGGAAGCGATCCTTTCTGCTCGGGCGCTGGGGCTTCTCGACTAGCCTCGACTGATCCGAGCGCGCAAAACCTAGACCATTTAGGCGAAAACCTAGACGTGCTGACGCTTGAGATCCCTGGTCTCACGATGCATCCTTGCTTCCAACAACGAGATGACGGTCGATCAGACCGCGCCGGGAACCTTCGACAACACGGGAGACACAATGCGCACGCTTTGCACCCTCGCCTCCACTGCCGCCATCGCACTGGTTGCCGGCTTTGCCGGATCGGCCGCGGCCAAGACCGTAGTGACCATGAACACCGTCCAGATCTTCGGCACGATCGATCCCGCCAAGATCTCGGACTACACGGACTATATGTCCGCGGTGAACCTCTATGACAGCCTGACCACGGTCGACCCGACGGGCAGGATCATCCCCGAGCTTGCGGAAAGCTGGACCGTGTCGGACGATGCCAAAGAGGTCACCTACAAGATCCGGGCCGACGCCCGGTTCTCGGATGGTACGCCGGTCGAGGCGAAGGATGTGGTCTACTCGTTCGAGCGGCTCTTCCGCATCAATCAGGGCCCGGCCAACCTCTTCACCGATGTGCTGAAGCCCGGTTCGATCGTCGCCGTCGATGACAAGACGGTCCGGTTCACGCTGTCGAAGACCTTCGCGCCCTTCCTGACCACCGTTCCCGCCGTCTTCATCGTCAACTCGGACGTGGTCGAGGCCAATAAGGGCAGCGATGACGCGCAGGCCTATCTCGGCAGCACCGTGGCCGGCGCCGGCGCCTACAAGCTGGTCGAGTGGGACCGCGGCGCACGGATGACGATCGAGCGTGATCCCAATTATTACAAGGGTTTCGGCAAGGGCGCGATCGACGAGGTGCGCTGGATCATCACCAATGACGAGGCGACAGTGCGGTCGCTCGCAGCCTCCGGCGAACTGACCATGACAAGCCAGTACCAGTCGCCCGAGACCTACAAGGCGCTCGCCGACATGGGTCGCTTCACCGTCGTCAGCGAACCGACGACAACGGCTTTCTACCTCAAGCTCAACACCAAGGTGCCGCCGACCGACGACGTGCATATCCGCCGCGCGCTGGCGCTGGCCACCGACTACCAGACCATCCGCGAGGTCATCCTTCCAGGCGGCGAACTGACGACCCCGCTGCCATCCGGTTTTGCCGAGTTTCATGCCGGTGACGTACCGGCGCCGAAATACGATCTGGAAGCCGCGAAGGCCGAGATCGCCCAGTCGAAATATGCTGGATCCGAGATCCCGATAACGCTTGGCTATGTCGCCGGCACCAAGTTCGAGGAAGAGATCAGTCTGTTGATGCAGTCGAACCTCGAACAACTCGGCTTCAAGGTGACGCAGCAGGCCGACCCCTGGAACAGGATTACGGAGATCGCGACGAAGGTCGAGACGACGCCTGCCGTCAATCAGATCTTCTTCGGACCGACCTATCCCTCGCCGGACTCGATGTTCTTTACGCAGTACCATTCCAAGTCCGCAGGCACCTGGGCCTCCGCCGAATGGCTGCAGGATCCGGCGATCGACGCCCTGATCGACGAGGCCCGGTCGACCGCCGACGTCGCGAAGCAGGCCGTGATCTACAAGGATCTCCAGCGCAAGCTTGTCGAAATCCAGCCGGACGTCTTCCTGATGACCCAGACCGTCCAGCACGCGATGGACAAATGCCTGACCGGCTTTAAGGCCGTGCCCATGCAGTCCTTCGACTACGATTTCACGCGCTACAGCTGGACGTGCAACTGATACCCCATCGGAGAAACCGGCAACCGTCGTGATCGACGGTTTCTGTCTCCATTTCCCTCGTCCCGGTCCGATGTCCTCCCAAGGCGGACCGGGACATCTTCTCCGCTCCGCGAATTGTCGCTTTGATCTTTCGAAAAGGCTGGATTCTTGGAATTCCTGCTGTTCCTCCTCAGGCGTGTTGCATGGTCGCTGCTGGTCCTTTTCGGGCTCTCGGTGGTGATCTTCCTCATCGCCCGCGCCATGCCGGGCGACCCCGTGCGGCTTGCGCTCGGACCGCGGGCGAGCGCCGAACAGGTCGAGCAACTGCGCGAGACGCTGGGGTTCAACCAGCCGCTCATCCAGCAATACGGCATCTATGTCGCGGGCCTCGTTCGTGGCGATCTCGGCCAGTCGCTGCTGACGGAGCAACCGGTGGCCAACGACATCCGCCAGACGTTTGCCGCAACCTTCGAGCTCGTCCTTTCGACCATCACCATCGCCTTCGTGCTCGGCGTCCCGCTGGGCGTCGCCGCCGCGCGATACAAGGACCGATGGCCGGACAATGTGGTGCGGATCATCGCCATCTTTTCCGCCGTGACCCCCAGCTTCTTCCTGGCCTTGCTTCTCCAGATTCTCGCCGGTTACGTCCTGCATATCCTGCCCACCACCGGCCGCCTGCCGCCGGGGCTGACATTTTCAGCCGACATCACGGGTCTGATCACTCTCGATGCGCTGTTGAACGGCCGGCTGGACGTCTTCCTCGAAGCGCTGCGCTATCTGCTCCTGCCGTCCATCGCGCTGGCCGCCGCCACGATGGGGCAGATCGCGCGCATCACCCGCTCGTCGATGATCGACGTCTCCAGCCAGGATTATGCAGAGGCCGGTCGCGCCTTCGGCATCCCCGAGCGTGTGCGCGTCTTCAAGTACATGCTGCGCCCGAGCTTCGTGCCGCCGCTCACCATTCTCGGCCTCGAATTCGCCTCGCTGATCGGCAACGCCTTCGTCGTGGAACTGGTCTTCTCCTGGCCCGGCATGGCCGCCTACGGGGTGCGCACCATCCTGCAGAAGGATCTCAACGCCATCATGGGCGTGGTGATCGTCTCCGGCGTGTTCTTCGTGCTCGCCAACCTCGTCATCGACGTTCTCACCGGCATCGTCGATCCACGCATCCGCATCCGGGGGCGCCGCTGATGACGCAGATGTCCCTCGCTCCCCCGGAGGCGCGCCGCCTCTCGAATGCCTACCAGAACTGGTATCGCTTCTCCCGCAATCCGACGGCCGTGATCGGCGCCGCGATCGTCGTGGTCTGTATCCTCGCAGCCCTTCTCGCGCCCTTCATCACGCCCTATCCAGAGCATGTCGGCGCCGTCGTCAACTTCCGGGCCCGCCACCAGCCGCCGTCGCTGACCTTCTGGTTCGGAACCGACAATGTCGGGCGCGACATTTTCACCCGCACGATCTACGGCATGCGCATCTCGCTGCTGCTCGCCTTCGTCGTGCTCGGCACCGCCGTCCCCATCGGTACGATCCTCGGTCTCCTCGCCGGCTATTTCGGCGGCTGGACGGAGGCAATCATCATGCGCATCACGGATATAGCGCTCGCCCTGCCGCCGCTGGTCATGGCACTGGCCGTTGCCGCCGTGCTGTCGCCCGATCTCGTCAATTCCCTGCTCGCCATCGCAGCTCTCTGGTGGACCTGGCACACGCGGCTGATCTACGCGATCACCAAACAGATCCGCACGCAGGAATTCATCGAGGCGGCGGAAACGCTCGGCGCCAGCAAATTCCACATTCTCTTCCGCGAGATCCTGCCGAACTGCGTTTCCGCCATTGCCGTCAAAACCTCGCTCGATTGCGGCTTCGTCATTCTGGTCGGCGCGTCGCTGTCCTTCCTCGGCCTCGGCATCCAGCCGCCGACGCCCGATCTCGGCACCATGGTGGCGCAGGGCGCAGGCTTCCTGCCGGATTTCTGGTGGGAATCGGTGCTTCCGGGCCTCGCCATCCTCTTCGTCGCGCTCGGCTTCAACCTGCTTGGCGATGGCTTGCGCGACCTCTTCGACGTGCAGGAGGTCCGATGAGCTTCCCCCTTCTGCGTGTCGAAAACCTCTCGGTGTCCTTCACCACCTATGGCCGGACCGTGCCCGTGCTGCACGGCGTCAGCCTCGATGTGCCCGCCCGCTCGCAGGTGGCGCTGGTCGGAGAAAGCGGGTCCGGCAAGACCGTGACCATGAAGGCCATCATGGGCCTGCTGCGCCAGCCGCCCGCCCGCATCACCTCCGGCGCGATCTATTATGACGGCGCGGACCTCCTGACCATGCCGGAGAAGGAACGCCTCAAACTGCGCGGCACGGCGATGTCGATGGTGTTTCAGGACCCGATGAGTTCGCTCAATCCTGTCTTCACCATCGCCGACCAGATGGCGACGATCCTGAAATATGCCGACCGGCGCCTCGGCCGCACCCGCTCTTCCAGGGACCGGATGCAGAGGGTCTACGATACGCTGGCACAGGTGCGCATGCGCGACCCCGAGCGGGTGGCGCGCGCCTATCCGATCGAACTTTCCGGCGGCATGCGCCAGCGCGTGCTGATCGCCATGGCGCTGCTCAGCGAAACCGACCTTTTGATCGCCGACGAGCCGGGAACGGCGCTGGACGTGACCACGCAGGCGCAGATCCTGAAGCTTCTCAAGGATCTGGTCGAGGCGCGTGGCCTCGCGCTTCTGATGATCACCCACAATCTGGGCGTCGTGCGCGAGACCTGCAACAGCGTCTACGTCATGCAGAAGGGCGTCATCGTCGAGAAGGGCGAAACCGCTGCGATCTTCGAAGCCCCGGCGCATGACTACACCCGCAGCCTCATCGATGCCGTCCCGCGCCTCACCGGCGGACGCCGCTTCGGAACGGCCGGGGTGCCGGCATGAGCGGACCGATGCTGGAGCTGAAGAACCTCTGCAAGGCCTTCCCGATCCGCAACGCCTTCGGCCGCAAGACCGGCGCGCTGCAGGCGGTCGACAACGTCTCGATGACGATTGCGCCCGGCGACATCTATGGCCTTGCCGGCGAGAGCGGATCGGGCAAGTCCACGATCGCCCGCATGATCATGGGGCTGGAAACGCCCGACAGCGGCGAGATCCTGATCGACGGGCGCAGCATTCACGACCGATCGGACGGCGTGGCCCATGGTCGCCGCGTGCAGATGGTATTCCAGAACCCCGGCTCCTCGCTCAACCCCCGCCGCACCGTCGGCCAGTCGGTCGCTGTCCCGCTGGACGCCCATGGTTTTCCGCGCAGCAAGCGCCCTGCCCGTGTCGCGACGCTGCTCGACATGGTGCAACTGCCCGCAGCCTTCGCCGAGCGATATCCGCACGAACTTTCGGGCGGGCAGAAGCAGCGCGTCGCCATCGCCCGGGCGCTCGCGGTCGAGCCGAAACTTCTCGTGCTGGACGAACCCACATCCGCGCTCGACGTCTCGGTGCAGGCAAAAGTCATGGACCTGCTCACCGACCTCGGCCGGCAGATGGGCCTGACCTATCTGTTCATTTCCCACGATCTGAGCCTGATGCGCAATTTCGCGCGCGAGGTCAGCGTGCTGTATCGCGGCGGCATCGTCGAAAGCGGCACGTCGGACACCGTCTTCGGACACCCGTCCCACGACTATACGCGTCTGCTGATCGCCTCCGTGCCGGTCATCTCGGCGGAGGAAGCGGCGCTCAGGCCCGTCATCCCGCTGATCGACGGCGAACTTCCCACACCCGAACAACTGATCGCGCTGCGGCAAGCGGCGGATCGGCAAGCATGACAAGCGCAGACAATACAGGCAATGAGGTTTGAAGCCCATGATTAGGATAGGCATCGATGTCGGCGGCACCAATACGGACGCCGTGGTCATGAACGGACCGGAGGTGATCGCCGGCGTCAAATCCGCAACGACCGCCGACGTGATGAGCGGCGTCGTCAACGCGCTGCGCGACGTGCTCGTGGCGTCCGAAATGGAGGCTTCCGCCGTCGATTTCGTGATGATCGGCACGACCCATTTCACCAATGCCGTCGTCCAGCGCCGCGATCTCGCGCAGACCGCGGCCGTCCGCCTCGGCCTGCCCGCCACGGCCTCGCTGCCGCCGATGGTCGACTGGCCGGAAGACCTGAAGCAGTCGATCGGCAACCACGCCTATCTCGCCCATGGCGGCAACGAGTTCGACGGCCGCGTCATCTCGCCGCTCGACGAGGACGAACTGAAGGGCATCGCCCGCGACATCGCCGCCAAGGGCATCCGCAGCATCGCGATCACCTCGGTGTTCTCGCCGGTTTCCAGCGACTTCGAACGCCGTGCCGGCGCCATCTTCGAAGCGGCGATTCCCGGCGTGCACATCACGATGTCGAGCGATATCGGCCGTATCGGGCTTCTGGAACGCGAAAACGCGGCCATCATGAATGCCTGCCTGCGCGATCTCTCCACCCATGTCATCGACGCCTTCCGCAACGCCATCCGCGAGGCCGGCATCACCGGAAAGTTCTTCCTGACGCAGAACGACGGCACGCTGATGGATGCGAGCTTCGCCGAAAAATTCCCGGTCCTGACCTTCGCTTCGGGACCGACGAACTCCATGCGTGGCGCGGCGTTCCTGTCCGGCGTCAGCGATGCCATCGTGGTCGATATCGGCGGCACGACCTCGGATGTCGGCTCGCTGCACAAGGGCTTCCCGCGTCAGGCGACGATTGCCGTCGAGGTCGGCGGCGTGCGCACCAATTTCCGCATGCCCGACGTCTTCTCGATCGGACTCGGCGGCGGGTCGCATGTCGTGGAAACGGACAGCGGCATCAAGGTCGGCCCGGTTTCCGTCGGTTACCGCATCAAGACCGAGGCGCTGATCTTCGGCGGCCAAACGCTGACCACCACCGATGTGGCCGTGGCGGCCGGCCGCGCCTCGCTCGGCGATGCCGCCAAGGTCCAGCACCTCTCTCCTGATCTCATCGATCGCGTGCAGGCGAAGATCCACGCGATGCTGGAAGACTGCGTCGAGAAATCCCGCCTCTCGCCCGATCCGCTGCCCGTCATCGTGGTCGGCGGCGGTTCCATCCTGGTCGATGGTCCGCTGAGTGGCCTTGAGGTCATCAAGCCCGCGCATTTCGGCGTCGCCAACGCCGTCGGTGCTGCCATCGCGCAGGTCTCCGGCGAAATCGACCGCGTCTATGCGCTGGCCGACATCGGCCGCGACAAGGCGCTGGAAGACGCCAAGCAACGGGCGGTCGATGCCGCGATTGCCGCAGGTGCTGCACCCGACAGCATCGAGATCGTCGATGTCGAGGACGTTCCGCTCGCCTACCTGCCGGGCAACGCCACCCGTATCCGCGTCAAGGCCGTGGGAGAACTCCATGCCGGTTGAAGGCTATCTCCTCAAGGAAGAGGACCTCGTACCGCTGTCGATGGGGGCCGCCCTGCTTGGCACCGGCGGCGGGGGCAATCCCTATATCGGCATGCTGCGTGCCCGCGAGCTGATGCGCAAGGGCGCCGAGGTCCGCGTGCTGCCGCTGGAAGCGCTGGCTGACGATGCCTGGGTGGCGGAGTGCGGCGGCATCGGCGCGCCGGTCGTCGGCGTCGAGAAGATCGAGGAAGGCGGCGAGTGCTACCGTGCGGTGCGCGCCGTCGAAGAGGCGGCAGGCGTTACCGTCTCCGCAATGATATCGGCCGAAATCGGCGGCGCGAACGCGATCGAGCCGATCATCGCGGCCGCCATGGCCGGTCTTCCTGTCGTCGATGGCGACGGCATGGGCCGGGCGTTTCCCGAAGTGCAGATGACCACCTACATGATCTATGGCGCACCCGCGGCACCGGCCGCCATCGCCGACGACAAGGGCAATGTCGTGGTCTTCAGGCAGATGGTCGATATGTTCTGGCTGGAGCGCTTCGCGCGCGACGCATCCGTCGCCATGGGGGCCGGCGCCGGCTTCGCGGTCGCTCCGATGCGCGGCGATTTCGTCAAGAAGACCTCGGTGCCCGGAACCGTCACGCAGGCGCTGGAGATCGGGCGCACCATTCTCGATGCCCGCTCCAGGCGTCAGAACGTCGTGGAACGCCTGGTCGAGGCGACGGGCGCGACGTTGTTCTTCACCGGCAAGATCACCGACATCCGCCGCGAACTGACCGGCGGCTTTGCCAGAGGCGAGGCTCTGCTGTCGGGCATTGGCGGATGGGCGGGGTCTGAGGCGCGGATCGCGATCCAGAACGAAAACCTCGTGCTCTGGGTGGACGGCGTCGCCGTCGCCATGGTGCCGGACCTCATCATCAATCTGGAACTCGACACCGGCGAGCCTCTGACAACCGAGATCCTGCGCTATGGCCAGCGCATCGCGGTCATCGGCCTGCCGGTGCACGACCTCATGAAGACGCCGCGCGCGCTGGAAATCGTCGGCCCCAAGGCCTTCGGTTACCCTGAATTGACCTTCGAGTCGATGGCCTACAGCAACGCGCAAGGCGGGGAGCGGCGTGCATGAACATCCTGAGAACCATCTATGCCGAAGATCTCGATGATATCGCCATCGGCGGCGCCATTCTCGGCACCGGCGGCGGCGGCGATCCCTATGTCGGCAAGCTCATGGCGAAGGAAGCCATCCGCAAGCACGGTCCGGTCGAACTGATCGACGTCTGCGAGCTTGCCGACGACGCCCTCGTCGTTCCCGTCTGCATGATGGGCGCGCCGACGGTGATGACGGAGAAGCTGCCGCAGGGCGACGAGCTTCTGACCGCCTTCCGCAAGCTGGAACAGCTCCTCGGCCGCAAGATCGACGCCGTGCTGTGTGGCGAAGCAGGCGGCGTCAACTCCACCACGCCCTTCGTGGTCGCCGCTGCCGCAGGCCTGCCACTGATCGATGGCGACGGCATGGGCCGGGCCTATCCGGAGTTGCAGATGGTAACCTTCACCCTGCACGGCATTTCCGCAACGCCCATGGTTCTCTGCGACGACAAGGGCAACGCACTGGTGCTGGAAACCGTCAGCAATGCCTGGACGGAACGGCTAGCGCGTGCCGCCACCGTCGAAATGGGAGGCTCGGCACTGCTCGCGTTCTACCCGATGAGCGGCAAGCAGGCCAAGGCATGCGTCGTTCGCGGTACGCTGTCGCTCTGCGCCAATCTCGGCCTCGAACTGCGGGAAAGCCGGCTTTCGAACGGCGATCCGGTCGGCGCCATCGCGGAAAAGCTCGGTGCTTCCGTGCTCTTCCACGGCCGCCTGACCGATATCGACCGCCGCACGATCGGCGGCTTTGCCCGGGGAACGGCGCGGTTCGATGGCGTGGAGGACTGGAAAGGCCAGACGTTCCGCCTCGACTTCCAGAACGAATTTCTGATGGCCGAGCGCAATGGCGAGATCGTCTGCACGACGCCGGATCTCATCACGCTGCTAGAAGCCGAAAGCGGCAATCCGGTCACGGCGGACTCGCTGCGCTACGGCCTGCGCCTCGTCGCCCTTGCCTTCCCCTGCAATCCGCAATGGAAGACGGACGCCGGCATCGCCCTCGTCGGTCCCCGCTATTTCGGCTATGACACGGATTACATTCCGTTCGACGCACATTGAGCGGATGACGGGGTTATGAGAGCGCGGTCGGCCACATTCGGCCGGGTTTCCAAACGGTCTTCAAGGCCATAAGATCGTTCGGCTCGCACCTGTTGCAAGCCGTCGTTCATGCCTGGGAAAAATGCCGAGAGCCGTGCTGCCACCATCGTCGCTTCGCCGGCAAGCCCGCTTTCGACCGCCGTCGATCGCGGGGAAGGTCGCACGCCCCCGGCTTCTCGATCTTCTGTCCCTGCCCGGCCAGCGACGGTTGACGATCCTTCTGGCGCCGGCCGGCTATGGCAAGACATCGCTGGCCGCACAATGGTATCACGCGCTTCTGGCGCAGGGCATAGACGCGGCTTGGGTTTCGCTCGGTCCGGATGATAGCGACCAGAGCCGGTTTCTGCTCGCCCTGATCGAGGCGCTGGACCACGCGCTCGACCATCCGGCAAAGCCGGTCGATGCCGGCTCCATGTCCGTCGCCACGCTTCTCTCCGTGCTCGTCACGCGCCTGCAGCGCGTTCCGCCGGAAACGACCCTGTTTCTCGACGATTATCATGCGTCCCAGACCGATGGCACGGAGGCGCTGATCGCGCGGCTGCTGTCGCATGACGATGTCGGGCATATCCGGTTCGTGCTTGTGTCCCGCAGCGCGCCGCGGTTTCCCACATCCGCCTTGCGCCTTTCCGGGGATGTCCGGCAGATCGGGCTTGCCGAGCTTGGATTCTCCGACGACGAGGCGCAGGCTTTCTTCGGCGGCAGCGATGCCGCGCTGAGCATCCCGCAGCTGAAAAGCCTCAACCAGCGGGCGGAAGGCTGGCCGGTCGCCCTGCAGATGATGCGGATTCTTCTGGAGGAGACCGGCGCCGACAGTCCGGCGATCCTGTCCGCGTTCAAGGACCGGAGCGGCGATATGGGGCTCTATCTGTCGGAGCAGGTCTTTTCGGGCCTCTCGGCTCCCCTCCAGCGGCTGCTCCTCGAAACATCCTCCCTGCCGGCCATCCATCGCGACCTCGTTTCGGCGCTGTGCGACGAGACGACCGCCGGCGCTTTTGCGTCCCTGCGCGATCAGGCCCTGCCCATCGCGGTGCTCGATGACGAGGGACGCTGGCTCCGCCTGCATCCGGTGCTGACGGCCTTCCTGAAGGAGGAAGCCGCCCGTCTCGGCATCGACAGTGCCGCGATCCTTGCCCGTGCCGCGCGCTGGTTTGCCGGGGAAGGCGATCTGGAGGCCGCCGTCGAGCATGCCTTCGCCGCCCGGGCGCCGGAGCTTGCGGCCGAGATCATCGAGGCGGCCGGAGGCTGGCGTCGGGTCTACACGACCAGCCGCGGCGGTGCCGCCCTGTTCCGCAAACTGTCGGACGAAGCCGCGCAGATCGATCTTGCGGCCTATCCCCTGACCACGCTCGGTCTGGCCGTCGTCAGCGCCAAGGCGGCGCAGCTCGACGCGGCGGACTATTATCTCGAGATCGCCTCCCGGGGCGCCGACGCCGCGGACGAGGCGCTGTCGAGTGCGCTCCGGGTCGTCCGGGTTCTCGTCTCCCTCTACACCGACCGCTGGGTCAGCAGCGCGGATCTCGGCGAACTCGAGCGCGATCTCGGCCGCGCCTCCGGGCGGGAGCTCGTGCATCGTGCGCTGTCGCTCAACATGCTGTCCTACAATTTCCTGATCCGCACGGACCTCGATCGCGCTTTGCATTACGGCAATCTGGCCATGCAGGCGTTTCGGGATGGGGGTGCGGATTTCGGAGCCCTGCACCTCTACACCCATATCGGCCAGGCATCCTTCTTCCGCGGCGACATGACCTCGGCGGAGGAGGCCTATGACCGGCTGATCGCCGAGGTAGCCGCGCATATCGGCCGCGGCAGCGATTTCGATGCGGTCGGCCATGTGCTGAAATGCGAGGTCCTGTCGATGCGGGGCGATATCGCCGAGGCGGGTCAAGCGCTTGCCTGGGCGCTGCCGCATGTCGAACGCCATGATACCTGGCTCGACCCGCTGGCCGCCGGACTGCTGGCGCAGCAGCGCGTTCTCATCCTGTCCGGCGACAGGATCGGTGCGCATGCCGCTATGGACCGGGCGCGGGCGACCGCGGGACGACGCGGCTTCGACCGCCTCGTCCGGATGATCGACGGGGAGCGCGTCGCGCTGCTCATCGCCTCGGGCGATCTTGCGGAGGCCGCGCGCTATGCCGAGGCAACCGGGTTCGGCGAGAAGGCAGCCCGGGCGGACCAGGTAAACGACCTCTCCCTGCGGCTTCGGGGAACGGTGCCCGCGCTTCTCTGGGTGCGGATGCATCTCGCAGAGGGTCGGCTGGAGGTCGCGCGCGATCTGCTGTCGAGGCTGGAGACGAGCCAGGCCCGCAAGCCGCATGTTGTCCGGCAGATCGAGTTGCGTCTCCTCGGCATCCGGCTGGCCATGGCCGCCGGCGATACGGCGACGGCCGGAAGCCGTCTGTCGGATCTCGTGCTCGGCCTGCCCGTGACGGACTATCGCGCCGTTCTCCTGTCGGAGGGTCCCGCCTTCATGGACGCTATCCTTGCGCTCGCCCACGCGGCACCCGTGCCGCAGGTCGTGCTGCAGCGCCTGTTGCAGACGGCCGGCTCGCCGTCTGCGATCGTCCCGAAGACAGGTGGCCTGACGGAGCGCGAGCACGCGGTGATGCAGCTTCTGAGCGAAGGCCTCGGGAACAAGGATATTGGCCGGCGACTGTCCCTCAGCGACAACACGGTCAAGTTTCACCTGCGAAACATCTACGCCAAGTTCGGCGTGACGACCCGCACGGCGGCAGCGGCAGCGGCGCGGACGGCCGGCCTGCTGCCCTGACAGTCCGGGCTTCCCACCCGTTCGGGCAGGTATCGCCGGCCCCACCCCACCCGTCTGGCAGGCTATGCCACGCCGCGCTCCTCTCCTACGCTGCCTTTGACGAACCAAGGGGGTCCACATGCCGTCCGGGCAGACCATCATCGATTCGGTGACGCAGGAAATCATCGAGGGCAAGCTCGTTGCCACCGTGGATGAGATGGGCATCGTGATGGCCCGCACGAGCATGAGCCCCGTCATCTACGAAGTGCTCGATTTCGCCTGCGGTCTCCTGACCGCCGATGGCGAACTCGTGGCGCAGATGAACGGCATCACGCTCTTCACGGGCACGTTCGGCGTGCAGGTCAAGGCGCTGATCGCGCAGTTCGGCGGGCGTCTTGCCGATGGCGACGTGCTTCTGACGAACGATCCCTATACCGGGGGCACGCATGCCTGCGACTTCGCGATCGTCAAGCCGCTCTTCGTCGATGGGGAGATCCTGGCCTATGCGATCAACGTCGCCCACTATCTCGATGTCGGCGGCTCCGTTCCCGGCAGCCTTGCGCCCGATGCCACCTCGGTGTTTCAGGAGGGCCTGCGACTTCCCGGCGTGAAGGTGATGCGCGCCGATGCGTTCTGCGACGAGATCCTCCACATCCTCGCCGCCAATGTCCGCATGCCGCAGATTGCGCTTGGCGATCTCAACGCGCAGATCGCCACCGTTCGCGTCGCGGGTCGTCGGATGGCGGAGCTTGCGGCCAAGTATGACGCCGACGTGGTAAAGGCCGCCTTTGCGCATCTTCTGGCCAGCAGCGAAGCCAGTGCGCGCGCGGCGATTCTCGCTCTGCCCGACGGCGTGTACACGGCAACGGATGTGATCGACGGCGATGGCGTCACCGACGCACCGATCGATGTCACGGTCACGATCACGATTGCGGCCGATCGCATCATCGCCGATTTCACCGGCTGCCCGCCTGCCGTTGCCGGGCCGATCAACTGCGCGCGCGGCGCCCTGCAATCCGCCGTCAAGACCATCGTCAAGGCTCTCATCGACCCCCAGGCGCCGTCCAACGAAGGATGGTTCCGCCCCCTCGACGTCCTCTGTCCGCCGGGCACAGTGTTCACCGCGGAAAAGCCCTCACCGACCGGCTGGTACTACGAGGGTTCGGTTCACGCGTCGGAGCTGCTCTGGAAGGCGCTGGCGCCGCTCAAGCCCGGTCGGTTCTCCGCCGGCTCCTATTCCAGTCTCTGCGTCGTCTACATTTCCGGCCGGGACGACACCGGCGCGCCCTTCATCCACATCGAGCCGCAACATGGCGGATGGGGTGCGACGCCGGACGAGGACGGCGCCGGCGCGCTGATCGCGCTGACAGATGGCGACACCTACAACTATTCGGTCGAGGTCATCGAGGCCCGGTTTCCGCTGCGGGTCCGCCGCTACGCGCTGAATGTCGAGGGCGGCACCGGCGCAGGGCGCCGCCGCGGCGGCTTCGGCATCATCCGGGAGTACGAGGTGCTTTCGACGGAAGCCTCCGCCTACGCCAGTTTCGGTCGGACGAAAACCCTCCCCTGGGGCGTCGATGGCGGGGCGGAGGGAACCGCAAACCGGCTCGAGATCGAACGGCACGCCGGAGGCCTCGACGTCCACGGCCGCGTTGCGCATCTTGATATCGCGCGCCACGACATCGTGCGGATCGTCACCGGCGGCGGCGGCGGCTGGGGGGATCCGAAACGGCGCGAGGCATCGAGGATCGCGCGGGATGTGCGCGACGGACTGGTGGCGCGCGAGCTTGCGCTGGACGTGTACGGCTACGAGGAAGCGGCATCATGATCAGACTGGCAACGGATGTCGGCGGAACCTTCACCGACCTGGTCGGCTACGATGAGCGAAACGGCCGGCTTTTCACAGCAAAGAGCCTGACGACGACGCAGGATCAGTCGGAAGGTGTCCTTAACGCGATCTCCGCATCCGAGGCCGCCGACGGGCTTGCCACCCGCGACGTCACGTTCTTCGCCCATGGCGGCACCACCGTGATCAACGCGATCACGGAACGCAAGGGCGTGCGAACCGCGCTGGTCACCACGGCCGGGTTTCGCGACGTGCTGGAGATTGGACGCGGCAACCGGCCGGACCTCTACAACCTGCAGTTCAAGAGCCCCGAGCCCTTTGTCCCGCGTCACCTGCGTTTCGAGGTGCGCGAACGGATGGACGCCGGCGGAACCGTGGTTCTGCCCTTCGAGGAAGCCGACCTGGCGCCGATCATCGCGGCCTGCAGGGCAGAGCGGATCGAGGCCGTCGCCATCCTCTTCCTCCACAGCTATGCGAACCCTCTCCATGAGGAGATCTGTGTGCGCCTTCTGGCCGCAGCCCTGCCGGAAGCGACCGTCTGCGCAAGCCACGCCGTGTCCCGGCAGTGGCGCGAATATGAGCGGTCGAACACCGTCGTCCTCAACGCCTATGTCCAGCCGATCATTCAGCGCTATTTCGAGCGGCTGGAGCGCGCCCTGATGGCGCGGGATCTGACCTGTCCCTACTACGCCATGCAGTCGAACGGCGGCATCTCCACATTCGACCAGGCGACCGCACGCCCGCTGACGCTGGTGGAATCCGGACCGGCCGGCGGCGTGGCGGGTGCTGCCTGCATCGGGCGCATACTGGGCGAGAGCGAGGTGCTCCATCTCGATGTCGGCGGCACGACGGCGAAGTGCTCGCTGATCCATGAGGGGCGCCCGACGCTGAACGTCGATTACAAGCTCGAACATACCCGCATCGCCCCCGGACATCCGGTGCAGGTTCCGGTGGTCGATATCGTGGAGATCGGGTCGGGCGGCGGCTCCATTGCCCGCATCGACACGCAGGGTCGCCTACGCGTTGGCCCGGAAAGCGCTGGCTCTTCCCCGGGCCCCGCCTGTTACGGTCGCGGCGGCACCCGGCCGACGCTGACCGATGCGCTCGTTGCCATCGGCATCTTCGACCCGGACAGTTTTGCCGGCGGGACGATGCGCCTCGATGTCGCCAAGGCGTCCGAGGCGATCGCATCCATCGCCGGGCCGCTCGCCATGTCGGTGGAGGATGCCGCACTGGCCATCATCGAGATCGCGCATGCCAGCATGATCAATGCCCTGAAGCTGGTGACGGTCCAGCGCGGCCACGACCCGCGCGATTCCGTCTTCATCATCAGCGGCGGCGCCGGGCCGGCCTTGGCCAGCCGCCTCGGCCGGGACCTCGCCGTCAAGGCGACGATCGTACCGCCGCATTCCGGCATCTTCTCCGCCTGGGGCATGCTGGCCGCCGAGCCGCGGGCGGACTTCCGGTCGACCTGGTTCGCGCCTCTGTCGCACGAGGCTCTTGCCGCCCTCGCAGAGCGCTTCTCCGGCCTCGAAAAGGAAGCTGCGACCTACTTCGCCAAGGACGAGGACGTCCCGATCCGCTTTCTCTATCAGGTCGAGGCGCGCTATCGCGGTCAGGAACACGGCGTGTTCGTGGGCTTCTCCGCCGGGGACACGGTGGAAAGCTTCTCCGAACGGCTGCACGCGGCGCATGAACGCGCCTATGCCTTCCGTCTGACGACGACGCCGGTGGAGATCACGACGATGCACCTCGAAGCCGTCCTCGAAGGCCCGGTCATCACGCTGCCCGCGCAGAGCCCGGCCGGGCGAACGCTCGATGCGGCGGTAAAGGGCGAACGCCGGGTCTATTTCGGCAAGGAGACCGGGTGGCTGCCCTGCCCCGTCTACGATCGCCTGGCCCTGCCGATCGCGCAGGATATCCTGGGGCCGCTTCTGGTCGAGGAGGCGACGACCACCAGCCTCGTTCAGCCCGGCCAGCTGCTGAGCCTGACCGAAAACGGCATTATGGTCATTCGCGAAGCCGGCCGGGGAGCGCGCTAGATGGCGATCGCAATCGACATACAGTCCGTGACCCGCGCCTATGGCCCCATCAAGGCACTGGACGGCATCGATCTCTCCATCAAGGCCGGCGAATTCTTCACGCTTCTCGGCTCCTCCGGCTGCGGAAAGAGCACGCTTCTGAAGCTCCTCGGCGGGTTCGATCGCCCGACTCAAGGCCGTATCCTCTTCGACGGCCGCGACGTGATCGACGTGCCCGCCAACAAGCGGCCCGTAAACACTGTCTTTCAAAGTCTCGCACTCTTCCCGCACATGACGGTCGCGCAGAACGTCGGCTACGGCCTGAAACTGCGCGGTCTCTCCGGAGCCGCGCTCAAGGCGAAAGTCGAGGATGCGCTGGATTTGGTCGAGCTTCCCGGTTTCGGCCCGCGCGCGATCGGCATGATGTCGGGTGGTCAGCGCCAGCGGGTCGCGCTTGCGCGCGCTCTGGTCATGGAACCGGGCATCCTCCTGCTCGACGAGCCGCTGACGGGCCTCGACGAGCGCCTGCGCCAGCAGATGCGCGACGAGTTCGGCCGCCTCCACCGGCGAACCGGCGCCACCTTCATTCTCGTGACGCACAATCAGGACGAGGCGCTGAGCCTGTCGGATCGCATGGCCATCATGCACAAGGGCCGGATCGAGCAGCTGGACGCGCCGGCACAATTTTTCGAGCGTCCCGCCAACAGCTTCGTGGCCCGCTTTGTCGGCATCGAGACACTGCTCAGGCCGGAGCGCATCGAGATGCGGGAGGACGGTCCCCACGCCATCGTGGGCGGCCAGTCCCTGCGGCTCCGCTTGCCGGTGGCAAGCGCGGACGCCGACAGCCTCGTCGCCATTCGGCCGGACAGGCTGCGTATTGCGGAGAAGATCGACACCGCGGATCTCGTCCTGACGGTGGCGGAGACCACGTTTCGCGGGCTGCAGACGGATGTACGCCTTGCATTCGCAGACGGTCAGAGCCTTGTGGCCGTCGTCTCGAGCGACAGTCCCGCGGCGAGGGTGACGGCGGGCACGCGCGTCCCGCTTTCGCTTCTTCCGGATGCCGCCATGCTTCTATCGGGTTCGGGAATGCCGCCGGCCGCGTAACGCGTCGGGGGTCAACAAAAGGGGAAAGACCATGACGAGACGTCCAGTGCCTTCCGCATGCGCCAGCAATATCGGCCGGCGCCAGATCCTGAAACTCATGGGCCTCGGGGGCACGGCTCTGGCAGCCGGCGGCCTCGGGCTTGGGCAGCGCGCCCTTGCACAGGAGGCGGGAACCGTCGCCTTTTGGGCAACCGCGACGCTCGATATCGCCGACAAGTGGCCGGAGTTCGCGACCCAGGCCGGCATCGCACCCGAGTTCACCGACAACGGCAACGATCTCGGCCCCGTCATCGCCCGCCTTGCCGCGGGGAACGCCAACGATCTCTTCGATGTCGGCGGCTTCCAGGGCGGCGCGGAAAAGGAACTCGCCCGTCAGAGTGCCATCGTTCCGTGGGACCTTTCGAAGATCCCGAACTACGACAGCGTCTGGTCCTGGGCCAAGGACATCGCCTATCTCAAGCAGGACGGCAAGCAGTACGGCATACCCACCGTCATCAACGCGGACTCGATCATCTACCGGCCCGACAAGCTCGGCAAGATCGACAGCTACGGCGCCATCTTCGACCCGAAGCTGAAGGGCCGCGTGGCCATGGAGGATGCCTGGATCAACAGCGCCATCTTCACCGCCATGTATCTGAAGGAAAGCGAGAACCAGCCGATCAAGGACCCGGGAAACCTGTCGGAGTCCGAACTCGGCCTCGTCATGGAATTTCTGATCAAGCACAAGACCGACGGACAGTTCCGCACCTTCTGGAACGGCTGGGAGCAGGGCGTGCAGCTCGTCGCCGACGAGGAAGTCGATGCCATGACCGGCTGGGAGCCGATCGTCTATGAAGGCCGCAAGCGGGGCCTTCAGGTGGAATACGCCGCGCCCGTCGAGGGCTATGAGGGCTGGGGCAACAATACGGTGCTGCTGAAGGGCGCCGAAGACCGGGGAACCGCCGAGGCGGCGCATCGGTTCGTCGACGGGCTGCTGGGCGGTTTCTACGGTTGCGAACTCGGCAAGGCGCGTGGCTACATCGTGCCGACCGACAAGAACCTCGACTACGCGAAGGCTCACCCGACGGAATATGCACCCGAAGAGGTCGAAAAGCTGGCCGAGCACGTCAAGGCGAAATTTGCCGGCAAGGTCTTCTGGCAGAACGCGCGGCCGGACAATTTCCAGCTTTACGAGGAATGGTGGCAGAAGCTGCGGAATGCCTGATCGCGTCAAGCCGGGCTTCCAGATCTTGAGAGAAGGCCGGCGGCAATCCTTGCCGCCGGCGCCGTCAACCGGATCCTGTCCATGAACCGTCGCCCCCTCGCCCTCATCGCGTCGCCGCTCCTTGCCATCCTCCTGCTCGGCGCCGTGCCGCTGGCGCTGGTGCTCGTCTGGAGTTTCTGGACCTGGGATCCTGCCACCTACTGGATCAAGCCGGATCTGAGCCTTGCCGGATACGGCGCGATCCTCGAGGCAGGTCGCTGGACGGTAATCGTCTCGACCCTGCTCAAGGCCGCGGGAACGGCCGCCTTGTGCGTGGTGCTCGCCTTTCCCATCGCCTATGCCGTTCATTTCCTCAGCGGGCCGCGCCTGCAGACCGTGCTTCTCGCGCTGATCACGATTCCGTTCTTCACGTCCTACCTCATACGCGCCTTTTCCTGGCGGCTGGTCCTCGGGCGAACCGGCATCGTCAACACGACGCTCCAGCAGCTCGGCCTGACGCAGGCGCCGGTGGACTGGCTGCTGTTCAGCAACTTCGCCGTCGTGGTCGGCCTGGTCGCCTCCTATCTTCCCTTCGCCGTCTTCCCGCTCGTCCTCGCCTTCAAGCGCGTCTCGCCCGACCTGTTGGCCGCCGCGCAGGATCTCGGCGCCGGTTTCTGGCGTGCCGTCGTCACGGTTCTCGTGCCTCTGACCATGTCCGGCATCTTTGCCGGCTTCCTGTTCGTCTTCGTCATGGCCGCCGGCTCGTCCACCGAGGTGCAGATGCTGGGCGGCGCCGGCGCCTCCATCATCTCCGTGATGATCAACGACGTCATGCGGGTGGCGAACTACCCGCTCGCCTTTGCGATCTCCACGATCGTCCTCGTCGTCATTTTCGCGCTCGTGCTGATCGGCAACGCCGCCTTCGGGCTCGCATCCCTGTTCGGGGAGGAGGAACGATGACCGTCCACGAAGGTCTCGGCAACCGCATCGTCCTCTGGGTCATCGCCGTTCTCGGCCTGTTGGTGATCTACGCGCCGCCGCTTTATCTGCTCGCGATCTCGTTCAACCCTGCGCTCCAGCCCGGCCTGCCCAGCCTGTCGGCGCTCAGCCTGGACTGGTACATGGCGCTGCCACGGGAGAAGGCCCTGATCGGCGCGCTCCAGCAATCGTTCCTGATCGCGTTCGTGACCGCCGTCCTCGCAACGTTTCTGTCGCTTCTGGCCGCGCTCGGCTATGTCGAGTTGCGGCTCGGGCGAACCACGTGGTTTCTCGCGGTCCTCCTGCCCATGTTCGTGCCCGGCGTGGTCCAGGGGCTGGCGCTCTCCGCCGTCTTCACCCGGCTCGGCGTGAAGGCCTCGATGATCACGGTCATGTCGGGCCATCTGCTCTGGGCCATGCCGTTCGCCTTCATCGTCATCCTCACGAGCTTCGCGGCGGTGCGGCAGAACGTCCTGCTCGCGGCGGCCGATCTCGGCGCCAGCCGGTGGCGGCAGTTCGTCGACATCACGCTGCCGCTCATCCGCCCCGGCCTCGTCAGCGCCTTCATCTTCTCGTTCCTGCTCTCGCTGAACGAGTTCACGCGTGCCTTCTATCTCGCCGGACGGCAGAACACCCTTCCCGTCGTGCTCTTCAGCAAGATGAACTCCGGCGCCTCCCCCGTCATCTACGCCATGTCCGGCGCCATCTTCATCGTTTCGGTCGTCACTGTCGCGGCACTGGCACTGTACAATCTTGTGGGCAAACGGCGCCTGTCCTGACGGAGATGACGTTGCGGCTGGCGGCGGCGAGATCCTCGTCGCGGATCGTCAAATGTGGTCGGCAGCGCCGCGTCACCTCCGGCGAAACCCCGGCGCTCCCTCTTCCCCGCTAGGCAGGAACCGGTGCCGTCTCCTGCCGCGTCGCGCGATAGAGCCGTCCCTGCCGCTCCGATAGATCGTCCCAGAGAGGCCGGGCTGTCGGATCGGGCGGGATTTCCTCGGCAAGCCGGGTCATGGCGTCGGCGGCGGCCTTGAAGCCATCGTACCAGCCGGCGCCGACAGCCGCCGACATGCCGGCGCCGAGCGCCGAGGCCTCGTTGGAGAGGCTGCGGATGACGGGCAGGCCGGTGGCGTCGGCCACCATCTTGCGCCAGAGCCGGCTTTCCGCGCCGCCACCGATGACGAAGAGGCGGTCGGCTTTTGCGCCACTTTCCCGCATTTTGGAGAGGGAGCGCGCGAATTCGAGCGTGATCGCCTCCATCGAGGCGCGGTAGAGATGGCCGATCCCCGTGTCCGGCCCCATGCCGGAAAAGGTCGCGCGCGCCGTGTCGTCCCAGTGCGGGTCCATGCAGCCGACGAGATAGGAGCAGACGGTCACGCCGTTCGAGCCGACCGGGAGGCGGATCGCCTCGGATTCGAGCCGCTCGAACACGCCGGGATCGCCGCGCCCGCCGGCGAACGCATCCAGCAGCCAGTTGAAGAAATAGGCGCCGCCGCGCTGGCAGCTTTCGAGCAGATATCCCTCGCCGCTCGGCGAGACCAGCGTGCGCCAGTAATTGCTGAGTTCGGGCGTGGGCGACCACAGACCGCCGACGACGGCCGTGCCGAGATTGAGATAGACCGCGCCCTGCTGGATCGCGTTGACCCCGAGGCCCGCGCAGTTGCCATCGCCGCCGCCGGCAAAGACCGGCGTTCCCGGCCGCAGACCGGTGATGGCCGCCGCCGATGCGGTGATCTTGCCGATCGCCGACCCCGGCGCATGGAGGGACGGCAGCTTCTCGACCGGAATTTCGAGGTGATCGAGGATCTCGCGCGACCAGGTCTTGCGCGCGATATCGAGGATGCCGAACGGATCGGCGCTCGTCCAGCTGGCCGAGGCCGTGCCGGTCAGCTTCAGCGTCAGGAAGTCATGGACGCTGAGAATGCGGGCGGCTCGGTCGAGAAGCGCCGGATCGTGCTCGCGAAGATAGCGCAGCCGGTAGACGCAGGGAATGACATCGACCGGCTTGCCGGAAATCGCATGCAGCCTGCCGGTACCGAGTTCGTCCGCCAGCACCGACACGATTTCGTGGGCGCGCCGGTCGAGCCAGAGGGTCGCGGGCGCCAGCGGTCGGTCGTCGGCATCGAGCAGAACCATGGTCTCGCGCTGGTTGGAGATGGCGATGCCGTCGATGAGGTCCGAGTCCACCTGCCGCATCAGGGATTGCAGGGCGGTGCAGGCCGCCGTCCACCAGTCGTCGGCATTCTGTTCCGCGCGCAGGGAATCCGGTGTGCTGATCGCCAGTGGCGCGCGACCTTCCGCATGGCAGCGCCCGTCGGACGTCCAGGCGATCGCCTTGACGGACTGGGTGGACGAATCGATTCCGATGACGAAACGCTCGCGGTCGTGCATGCACTGCTCCTCCCTGTGCAGCGGGATGCCGGGGCTCGACGGGATCGAGCGCACCTGCGCATACCGGAGCTCCTCCACCGGCCTGCGCACATCCCTTCTATGAGTCCTCACTTACACTTTCAATCGTCCCGATCCCGCCATCCGGTCGGCCTCGGCGCTCAATCGGGCACGGCCGAAGCGATCAGCGCCTCGGCGGTGGCCATGTCGGTGATGAAATGGGTAACGTATCCCGCCTCCAGCGTGGCGGTGATCGCCCTAATTTTGGAGGGACCGCCCGCCACGCAGATGCGGCTCGGCACGTTCTTCAGTTCGTCCAGCGTGATGCCGACGATGCGCTCTTCATGCGGGCCGCCGACGGCCCCGCCATGAGCGTCGATGAAGCGGCCGATGATCACGGCCGTCGCCCCGCGCGCCACGTAATCGTCGATCTCCTCCGGCTCGGCGATGCCGGCCTGGCGCACCGTGCTCTTCGGCCCGATATCGCCAACACCGAAGAGGATCCGGTTGGCCGAGTGCACGAGGTCCATCTGCTTGCGCAGCACGGGCTCGGCCAGAAGCATGGCCTTCAGCGCCTTGGTCGATAACACGGCCGGCGCCAGCAGGTTGACGCAGCGGGCGTGGATGCGATTGGACAGCAGCGACGTACATAGTTCCGGCGAAAAATCGGCCTCGCCGGTGGAGCTTCCCGAGACCTGCACGACCGTGAGATCGCGCACCGGCCGGGTCAGGGAGATCTGGTCGGCCACGGCCAGCACCGTGCGCCCCCAGGCGACACCGATCGTGTCGCCGTCTTCCACCTGATCGGCCAGAACGCGCGCCCCGGCATCGCCCAGACGCCGCGTGAGCGCCAGGTCGTCGCCATCCGGAATGACGAAAGCCCCGGCGAGATCGAACGTCTCCATCAGGGCGCGGGCAATGCTCGTGCGGTTGCCCGCCTTCGGGTGGATGTTGACGGAGACGATGCCGCGCTCGCGCGCCTCCTGCAGATAGTTGACGATCGTCGCGCGGGAGACGTTCAGCCGCTTGGCGATCTCGCTCTGCGTCATCTGGTCGGCATAGTAGAGCCAGGCCGCCCACATGATGGAATCGTCGAATTCCGTGGGGACAAGCGCCCCCTTTTCCATATCGATCCGTTCTGACGTCTTTGCCTTGGCCATGGGGTTATCTGACGCCGTTCCTGTCATTTGTCAACTTCCTCTGTCTTGTGTATTGACATATGCCACAGCCTGTTGTCATTTGAACGAAAGGCGAGGAGGCCCCGACAGTCATGGAACTTGAAGCGACGCGAACGGCGCAGACGACGCGCCCGAACTGGACCGCGCTGATCGACGATATCGTCGAGGGCAAGTGGACGAATCCCGAGACGGGCAAGCTCGCCCGCGTTCCCTACGAGTCCATCGTCATCGAGGAGAGTCTCGACGGTCAGGAAGCGGATCTCGTCGCCGGTCTCGGGCTCGGCGAGCGCTTCACGGTGGTGGCCGATACGAACACATGGGATGCGATGGGTGCCCGCGTGGCGGGAGCGCTGCGGTCCCTCGGGCCGGTGGAGACCGTGGTGCTCGACCATCCTCATGCCGACATGGCGAATGCGGAGGATCTGGGCCGGAAACTGCACGGCGCGGATGCCGTCATCGCGGTCGGGTCGGGCACCATCAACGATCTCTGCAAATTCGTCACGGCCAAGGCCGGAAAGCGCTATGCCGTGTTCGGCACGGCCGCCTCGATGAACGGCTACACCTCGACCACGGCATCGATGACGCTCGACAGCGGCCTCAAGGTCTCCCTGCCCTCACAGGGACCGGCCGGCTTCTTCGTCGATCTCGGCGTCAGCGCCCGCGCGCCGCGGCACCTCTCGGCCTCGGGCTTCGCCGATTGCCTGGTGCGCTCGGTCGCGCAGGTCGACTGGTGGATGTCGCACCGGCTGCTCTCCACGCTCTATTCCGCCGTCCCCTACATCATCCAGGAGGAGGACGAGGTGGAGCTAAACGCGCGCGCGGCGGGGATCGCCACCGGAGATATCGCGGCGAACGGCTATCTCCACCGCGTTCTCACGCTCTGCGGCCTCGGCGTCTCGTTCACCGGCATGTCCAACCACGGCTCCATGGGCGAGCACCAGATCTCCCATTACATCGACTGCTTTGCCGGTGCCGATCATCCCGGCACGCTGCATGGGCAGCAGGTCGGCGTCGCCACCCTGACGATGGCCCGTCTGCAGCGGCATTTCCTCGACAGCGAGACGGCACCGTTCATCCACCCGACGCAGATCAACCCCATCGACATGGCGCGGCGCATGGGGCCGGACATTGCCGCGCAGTGTTTCGAGGAGTTGAAGGGGAAGATCTTCGACGAGCGCGGCGCGGCGCGCATCAACGAGACGTTCGCCGAGATCTGGCCGACCCTGCGGGCCGAGCTCAACGCCTTCGCGCTGCCGGTCGCGGACATGGAGAAACTGCTGTCGGATGCCGGTGGCCCGATGACGTCTCGGGATCTCGGCCTTCCCGTCGCCCGCTATCGCGAGGCCGTGATCCACAGCCGCGAAATGCGCAACCGCTACTCCTTCCTCGACGTGGCGGCGGATGCCGGCATTCTCGAGGACTTCGCGGCCGGGGAGGCATGAGCCGATGCGACCGATCCTGGACATGCCCATCGAGGCGGCGGCGCGGATCAAGGTGCTGTTCGCCGATATCGACGACACGCTGACGAACGAGGGCCGGCTGCCCGCCTGCGCCTATGAGGCGCTGGAGCGGTTGACGGCGGCCGGCATCGCGGTCGCCCCCATCACCGGCCGTCCGGCTGGATGGTGCGACATGATCGCCCGGATGTGGCCCGTCGCCGGCGTGGTCGGCGAAAACGGGGCTTTCTATTTCGCCTATGACGAGGCGTTGCGCCGGATGCACCGCGTCTTCGCCGTCGCGGATCAGCAGCGAGCGAGCGACCGGGAAAGACTGCAGCACATCAAGCAGCGGATCCTGCGCGAGGTGCCGGGGTCGGCCCTGTCCGCCGATCAGCTCTACCGCGAGGCCGACCTCGCCATCGATTTCTGTGAGGATATTCCCGCCCTTGCGGTGTCCGACGTGGACCGGATCAAGAGCATCTTCGAGGAGGAAGGCGCCGTAGCCAAGGTGTCTTCGATCCATGTAAATGGCTGGTACGGCGCTTACGACAAGCTGACCATGGCCCGCCGTTTCGCGACCGACATTCTCGGTATCGATATCGACCGGGAGCAGGAGGCGATCGTCTTCGTCGGCGACAGCCCGAACGACGCGCCGATGTTCGGCTTCTTCCCGCATGCCTGCGGGGTCGCCAACGTGCTGCAGTTCGAAGGCCGCATGGAGGCCAACCCGACCTATGTGACAGCGGCACGCGGCGGCTACGGCTTCGTGGAAGTGGCCAACCATCTTCTGAACGCCGGCCCCCGGAGGGATGCGGCATGAGCGCGCCGCTGTTCGATCTCGTCGTCGTCGGCGGCGGCATCAACGGTGCCGGGATCGCGCGCGATGCGGCCGGCCGGGGGCTGAAGGTCCTTCTGGTCGAGCGGTCGGACCTCGGCTCGGCGACGTCGTCGGCCTCGACCAAGCTCATTCATGGCGGCCTGCGCTATCTGGAACACTACGAATTCAAGCTGGTGCGCCATGCGCTGGCCGAACGCGAGCGTCTCTGGGCGATCGCGCCGCACATCATCTGGCCGCTCCGCTTCGTGCTGCCGCACCGCAAGGGGCTGCGGCCGGCGTGGCTGCTGCGGCTCGGGCTCTTCCTCTACGATCATCTGGGCGGCCGCAAACGTCTGCCGGCAACGGTGACGCGCCGCCTGCGGAGCGATCCGGTCGGGCGTCCCTTGCGCGACGTCTCCGGCATCGGGTTCGAATATTCGGATTGCTGGGTGCAGGACAATCGTCTCGTCGTGCTGAACGCCCGGGACGCTGCGGCAAACGGAGCCGATATCCGCGTGCGGACGTCCTGCATCGCAGCGCGGCGGGAGGCCGATCTGTGGCAACTGACGCTTCAGGACGAGGGGACCGGCTATCGCAGCGAGGTGCGCGCCCGCGCCGTGGTCAATGCCGCCGGCCCCTGGGTCGACAGCTTTCTCTCCGGCGTCGCCGGCATCAACGCCGCCGGCCGGGCGCGGCTGGTGCAGGGCTCGCACATCGTCGTGCCGAAGCTCTACGACCACGACCGCTGCTACATCTTCCAGAACCCGGACGGCCGCATCATCTTCGCCATTCCCTATGAGGACGATTTCACGCTGATCGGCACGACCGACCAGGACTATCGCGGCGACCCGAAAGACGTGAAGGCCACGCAGGCGGAGATCGCCTATCTCGTCAAGGCGATCTCGTCCTATTTCCAACGCGCGGTGACCGAGGACGATGTGGTCTGGACCTATTCCGGCGTGCGCTCGCTCTATGACGACGGGGCGGCAAATGCCCAGGAAACGACGCGCGACTACGTGTTGTCGCTCGACCACGGCCCCGGCCGGGCACCGCTCCTGTCCGTTTTCGGCGGCAAGATCACCACCTATCGCTGCCTTGCCGAAGACGCGCTGGACAAGCTCGCCGTCCTGTTTCCCGATACGGTGGCCAGGCGCGGCTGGACGGCGACGCGGGCGCTGCCGGGCGGCGATTTCCCCGCCGGAACGGCCGGCGACGTGGCGCGCGATCTGCGGCAGACATACGGCTTCCTGTCGGAACGCGAGGCGCAGCGTCTCGTGCGGCATTACGGGCTGGAGGCGCGCGACATTCTCGGCACGGCACGCCGCCGCGAGGATCTCGGCCGCGCCTTCGGCGGCTCCCTGACGGAACGCGAAGTCGTGTTTCTGATGGACCGGGAATATGCGCGGGCGGCGGCCGACATCGTCTGGCGGCGCACGAAATCGGGGCTGCGCATGACGCCGGGCGAAATCGATGCGCTCGACAGTTTCATGGCGGAAAGGCGCCGGCAGACAGGGGCTCCGAAGGCTGCGGCCAGCGGCTAGCATGAACGGCGATCGGCCCTCGGCCGGTCGAAAGGCAGCGTCGGACACCGTTGGGAGAGAGCGGTGACGGACACGGGACGAGCCTGCGGCGCAGTTTGCGTCCGGAAATCTGGGAGGAATGAAGCGCAATGTCCATTGCACAGGTGAAACGCATCGCGATCTCGGATTCGCCGTGGCCATGGCTGCTGCCGCTCGTCGCACTGCTGGTGGTCTTTACCGTCTATCCGCTGATCTACAACATCTGGCTCAGCTTCCACGAATTCGTGCCCAAGCAGAGAGTGCTGAAATATGTCGGCATGGCCAACTGGGTGCAGCTGGTCAATGACGGCCGGTTCTGGGGGGCGCTCGGCGTCACCTTTCTCTATTTCTTCATCGCGCTCACGGTCGAGATCATCCTCGGCATGTCCGTCGCGATGCTGCTGGATGCCGAACTGCCGGGATTTGCAGCGCTCCGCGCCATCCTGTCGATGACGCTCGTCATCCCGCCCGCCATCGCCGGCATGATGTTCCTGCTGATGGAAGACTCCCAGTTCGGCGTGCTCTCCTATTTCCTCGGCCAGCTCGGCCTGCTCGACAAATCGACGCCGATCCTCGGCACGTCGTCCCTTGCCCTTCTCGGCGTGCTCGTGGCGGAAATCTGGCAGTGGACGCCTTTCATGGTGCTGATCTTCATGGCCGGCCTGCGCTCGCTGCCGGCCGAGCCCTACGAGGCGGCATCCATCGACGGGGCCTCCGCGTTCCAGATGTTCCGCCGACTGACCTTGCCCATGATGTCTCGGGTCATCGCGGTCGCCGTCCTGCTGCGCGGCATCGATCTGTTCCGGGTGTTCGACTACGTCTTCGTCATGACCTCGGGCGGCCCGGGAACCGCGACCTACACCGTCAGCCTCTATGCCTGGCAGCAGACGTTCTCGTTCCTGAAATGGGGCTATGGCGCGACGCTGAGCCTGACGAGCCTCGTGATCGTCATGGTCATGGCCAACCTCTTCATCCGCGTCGCCAAGGTCAGGTGGTAACATGCATCAGAGCAAACTCGCCCGCACCGTTCGCACCATTGCCGGCTGGCTGGTGGTCGGCGCCTTCTTCTTCCCGATCTACTTCTGGACCTCGGTGGCCTTCCGCGACTCCAAGGACATCTTCAACTGGCCGCCGATCATCTTTAATTTCCAGCCGACCATGCGCAATTTCGAACAGGTCTTCGGCATTTCCTTCGGCTTCGCCCGGCAGGATGCGGTGGCCCCCGGCGGCGGCAACTTCTACATGGCGCCGCGGCTGTGGGATTCGATCGTGGTCGCATCGCTGTCGACGGTGCTTGCCATCACGGTGGCGACCTTCGCTTCCTATGCGCTTTCCCGGATGAATTTTCGCGGCCGCCACCAGTTCGTCAACTGGGTGCTGTCGACGCGCATGATGCCGCCCGTGGCCGTCGCCATTCCGATGTTCTTCATCTTCAAGCAGTTCAACCTGCTCGACACCTATATCGGCGTGATCCTCATCCACGGGCTGATGAACCTGCCGCTGGCGGTGCTGCTGCTCAAGAGTTTCTTCGACGACATCCCCGCCGAGATCGACGAGAGCGCACTGCTCGACGGCGCGTCCCGCTGGACCATCTTCCGGCGCGTCGTCCTGCCGATGGCCAAGGGCGGGATCGCGGCCACCGCCGTCCTCTGCTTCATCTTCTCGTGGACGGAATTTCTGTTCGTCCTCACGCTCACCCAGACGGGCCTCAAGACCGTACCCGTCGTGTCGTCCACCTTCGTGACTTCGATCGGAACCGCCTGGGGCAACATGGCTGCCCTCGGCGCTGCTGCGATCGTGCCTGCCTTCTTCGTCGTCCTTCTGGTCCAGCGCCATCTGGTGCGGGGCCTGACCATGGGCTCGCTGAAGCAATGACTGCGGCGGGCCGGGAGGGCCTGCCGTTCGATCAACGATCTTCCGCCGTCAATCCCGGCAGCGGAAACTGGAGGAGAGAACCGTGAAAGACAGCGATAGAAAATCATACCTCGCATCCGTCACCGACCGCTTCGTGCGGGGCCAGATGGACCGGCGCGCCTTCCTGCGCGCAACCAGCAAGCTGGGACTGGGGGCCGCGGCGCTCGGAATGGGCATGGGAAGCCGCCCCTTCATGCTCAACAAGGCCATTGCCCAGGAAGAGCTGCAGCCCTCGGCCGAGGTGATGGCCTGGCTGAAGGACGTCGGCAAGCCCTTTGCCGGCACGACACTGAAATTCGCGACGGAATCCACGCCGCCGTCGAACGCGATCAACTCGCAGCTGAAGAAGTATTTCGAGGAAGCGACTGGCATCAAGGTCGAGATCGAGGTCCTGCCGCTCGAGCAGGTTCTGCAGAAGATGACGCTCGACGTCGCGTCCTCGCTCGGCACCTATGACCTCTATTACATCGACCAGAGCTGGGCCGCATCCTTCAGCCAGGACGTCTTCGATCCGCGCGAGCAGATCAAGGCCAAGGCCGACCTTGCCATGCCGAACTACAATATCGACGATTTCCTGCCGGCGCTGGTCGACGGCATCTCGAAATATCAGGACCGTTGGGTCGGCGTGCCCTACGACATTCCGATCTTCATCATGATCTATCGGAAGGACATCTACGAGAAGCTCGGCCTCAAGGCGCCGGCGACCTTCGAGGAGCTGTACACCAACTCGGCCGCCATCACGAAAGAGATGGGCCCGAAAACGTTCGGCTATGCCGGACAGATGAAGTCCGGCCATTATGCGCTGGAATGCGAATGGACCTCGATGCTGTGGGGCCATGGCGGGTCGATCTTCAATGCCGACAAGACGTTCACCGGCAATGACGAACGCGGCATTGCCGCGCTCGACTATTATACGAAACTCAAGGACATCATGCCGCCGGGCGTCAACCAGTGGACATGGGACGGACAGGGCCAGGCTGTCGCTCAAGGGGTCGCGGCATCTATGCTGTCCTGGGGCGAGTTCTTCCCCTTCTTCGACGATCCGACGCAGACCAAAGTCTCCGGCCTCTGCGAAGCCATCATCCCGCCGCAGCCGATCGCGCTCCGCAAGCCCGAAGAGTGCGGCTACGGCGAAATTCCCGGCGTCGGCCATCAGGGCGGCTCGTCGCTCGCGGTCTCGCGCTACTCCAAGAACCCGGATGCCGCATGGCTGTTCATGCAGTGGGCGACCTGCGCCGACACGCAGGCGCTGGTGACGACGCTGGGCGGCGGCACCGGCCCGACACGGGCAAGCGTCTACGACGATCCGCGCGTCAAGAGCCATGCGCGCGTGGGCGCCGGCACCACCCGGCATCTGCCGGTCGTGCGCGAGACCATTGCCAAATATATGGGCTCCGAGCCGGACCTGCCGGAATGGGCGCAGATCTCCTCCGACACGATCCCCGTGGCGCTCGGCAAGTATTTCTCGGGCAGCTACGGCTCGTCCAAGGAAGCGCTCGACGATATCGGCAACGGAATCGCGGCCGTCCTGAAGGGCTGAGGCTTGCTATCAAGCCTGGAGGTCGCGGCGAGACCGCGACCTCCTCCCGATAGCACGACGCAGGACAAACGGAGGATACGATGGACCACAAACCCCTGATCGCCATTACCGGCGCCAGTTCCGGGATCGGCGAGGCCGTGGCCCGCGCCTTTTCGGACGCCGGCCACCCGCTTCTCCTGATGGCGCGCCGGCTCGACCGCCTCGAAGCGCTCGACCTCCCCCGCGCCGTGTTGCGCAAGGTGGATGTGCGCGACCGTGCAAGCCTTGTCGCCGCGGTCCGCGATGCGGAGGCAGACTACGGTCCGGTCGATCTGATGTTCGCCAATGCCGGCATCGCCCGGCTCGGCGATATCGCCACGCAGCCGCCCGAAGAGTGGGACGAGATGATCGACATCAACACCAAGGGCGTCATGAACAGCGTCCATGCGGTGCTGACAGGCATGGTGGCGCGCCGGCACGGCACGCTGGTGATGATGAGTTCGATCGCCGGGCGGAAGGTCTATCCCGACCACACCGTCTATTGCGGCACGAAGTTCTTCGTCCACGCGGTGTCGGAAAGTCTGCGCGCCTATCTCGCGCCCCACAATGTCCGCGTCGTCGTCGTGTCGCCCGGCATCGTCGATACAGAGGTCCTCGACCACGTCAACGATCCCCGGACACTCGAAAACTACAAGTCGAACAAGGCCGCCATCGGCGGCGGCATCTCCGCCGATATCGTCGCCGGCCTGATCCTCGACGCCTATGCACTGCCGCAACGCGCCATCGTGCAGGAAATCGTCATCACGCCGACGCAGCAGACCTACTGAAACGACGCCGTCCACAGACGGCACCCCGATACAATGGAGCACAGTCAATGGCGACCGTCGAATATCAGCGCATAGGCAAGTCCTTCGGCGCCTTCACCATCATGCGCGATATCTCCTTCAAGATCGCGGACCAGGATTTCGTCGTTCTGCTCGGCCCGTCGGGCTGCGGCAAGACCACCCTGCTGCGCATGACGGCGGGGCTGGAAAGCGTCAGCGAGGGCGACCTTCTCATCGACGGAAACCGCGTCAACACGCTGCACCCGCGCGACCGCAACATCGCCATGGTGTTCCAGAACTACGCGCTCTATCCCACCATGAAGGTCTACGACAATATCGCCTTCAGCCTCGAGGTCGCCAAGGTGCCGCCGGCCGAGATCAAGCGCCGGGTGGCATGGGCGGCCGAGACGCTGAACCTCACGCCCTATCTCGACCGCTACCCCAAGGAACTCTCCGGCGGGCAGCGCCAGCGCGTCGCCATGGGGCGGGCGATGGTGCGCGAGGCGGCCGTGTTCCTGTTCGACGAACCGCTCTCCAACCTCGACGCCAAGCTGCGCGCCCATATGCGCACCGAGATCCGGCAGCTGCACAACCGGCTGAAGACCACCACCGTCTACGTGACGCACGACCAGATCGAAGCCATGACCATGGCCGACAAGATCGTCGTGATGCGGGCCGGCAAGATCGAGCAGATCGGCTCTCCGGACGAAGTCTACGACCGGCCGGCCAGCAAATACGTCGCCGACTTCATCGGCGCGTCCGCCATCAACTTCCTCCCTGGAACGGTCGTCGTGTCCGACGGCACGCCTGCCGTCGACACGGCGACCGGACGGGTGGCCCTGGAAACGACGACGACCGCGAAGCCCGGCGAAAAGGTCGTCATCGGCCTGCGCCCGACCGATGTCGTGGTCGATGCACAAGGCGCGCTCTCGGCGAAATCCGTGCTGGTCGAGCGGCTTGGTCATGATGCCCAGCTGTTCTGCGACGGTGCCGACGGACGCTTCACGGTGTCGGTGGACAAGACCGCCCGCTTTGCCGAGGGCAGCGAGGTCTGCTTCTCCATCCCGCCATCCAAAGTTCACGTCTTCAACGCCGAAACGGAAGCGCGCCTCTAGGCCGCGCGATCCAGTCTCCTCTTCCCTCTACCGACTGCCGGCCTCCCCGAACGCGCCGGCACAGAAAGGACCGTCACCATGAAATCCCGCTGGTCGGATACCGAATTCACATCCGTCGTCGATGCCTATGTCGCAAAGGGCATCAACCGCGACCTCGCCATCCGCACCTATACGACGCGTCTTCTTGGGCAGGACCCGGAACTGGTGCTGCATGGCGGTGGAAACACCTCGGTCAAGACGGTGTTCACGGAGATGGACGGAACGCAAGTCGATGTGCTCTGCGTCAAGGGCAGCGGCTGGGACATGGGCACGATCGAGCCTCAGGGCCTGCCCGCTGTGCGGCTGGAGCCGCTCAAAGCCATGGTCGCGTTCGACACCCTGTCGGACGACGACATGGTCATGCTGCAGCGCCGCCTGCTGCTCGATCCCTCGGCCCCCAACCCTTCGGTCGAGGCGATCCTGCACGGTCTCCTGCCGTTCAAGCATATCGACCATACCCATGCCAACGCCATCGTCTCCCTGACCAACCAGCCGCATGGTGAGGATCTGGTGCGGGAGCTGTTTCCCGATGCGATCATCGTCCCCTATGTCATGCCCGGCTTCGATCTGGCCAAAGCCTGCGATGCCGCCTTCAAGGCCAATCCCGGCGGCGACGGCATGATCCTGCTCAAGCACGGCATCTTCACCTGGTCGGAAGATCCGCGCACGAGCTACGAGGACATGATCGCCAATATCGATGCTGCCGAAAAGCGCATCGCCAAGGGGAACCCGAGGCCGTTCCGGGGCGTGACGCTGCCGCAAAAGATCGCCACCGCGGCCGAGATCGCGCCCATCCTGCGCGGCGCGATCGCACTTCCCACGGATGTGGAGGGTGCGCCGCGCCGGTTCGTGCTCGAACATCGCGCAAGCGACAAGATCCTCGATTTCTGCAATGCCGAGACCGCGTCCTCGCTGGTCAGGCGCGGAAATGCGACGCCCGAGCACGTCATCCACATCAAGCGCTTCGGCGTCGCGCTGCCGGCACCGGAGGCGGGAAAGCTGGAGGCGTGGGCTGAGACCGTGGCGCAGGCGGTCGAAGCCTATCAGGCAGAGTACAAAGCCTATTTCGAGCGCAACAACGCCCACGTCGGCGGCGGCAAGCGCATGCTCGACCCGATGCCGCGCGTGTTTTACGTCGCAGGCGTCGGCCTCTTTGCCGCCGGCGCCGCCCGCAAGAACGCGCTGGTGGGCGCCGATGTCGCCGAGGCGACCATCGCCGTCATTACGAATGCCGAGGGTATCGACGCATTCGAGGCGCTCTCGGAGGCCGACCTCTTCGATATCGAATACTGGTCGCTGGAGCAGGTGAAACTCGCCAAATCGGTCGAAAAGCCGCTGACCCGGCAGGTCGCCATCGTCACCGGCGGCGCGAGCGGCCTTGGCCTCGCCGTGGCCGAAGCGCTCAAGGCGGAGGGTGCGGAGATTGCGCTGTTCGACATTTCGCCGGACGGCGTGGCACGGGAAGCCAAGCGCATCGGCGCGTTTCCGGTCGTCTGCGACGTCACCGATCCGCAAGGGGTGGATGCGGCGGTCGCCTCCGTCGCGGAGCATTTCGGCGGGGTCGATATCCTGATTTCCAATGCCGGCGCCGCCTTCCAGGGCAGCCTTCTCACCGTGCCAGAGGACACGTTCCGCAAGGCCTTCGACCTCAATTTCTGGGGACATCACTATATGGCGCGGGCCGTGGTGCGGGTGATGGAACAGCAGAAGACCGGCGGTGCGCTCGTCTTCAACGTCTCCAAGCAGGCCGTCAACCCCGGCGCGGATTTCGGCCCCTACGGCACGTCGAAAGCGGCGCTGATGGCGCTGATGCGGCAATATGCGGTGGAGCACGGCGCGTCCGGCATCACCTCCAATGCGGTCAATGCGGACCGAATCCGCACCGGGCTGATGACCGACGAGATGGTGGCAGCCCGCAGCAAGGCGCGTGGCGTCACGCCCGAGGCCTATCTCTCGGCCAATCTCGTGCGCCGCGAGGTCACCGCCGCCGATGTCGCCGCCGCCTTCGTGCACCTTGCCAAGGCGCGAACATCGAGCGGCGCCGTCATCACGGTCGACGGCGGCAACGTCGCCGCCATGATGCGCTGACGCAGCCGACCCGTCGCAGGAGGAGAGGTCCATGGCCAATATTCTGATTCTGGGGGCCGGCGTCATGGCAACGGCGCTGGCCGTGCCCGCCAGCGACAACGGCCACGCGGTCGTTCTGGCGGGCACGCCGCTCGATGACGCCGTCGTCGCACGCATGCAGGCATCGGGCGGCACGCATCCCAAGCTGGATGCTTCCCTGCCCGGCACCGTGCGCGTCATCGCGGATGCGGAGGTGACGGCGCAGGACACGGACCGGGCCGACCTGATCGTCGTCGGCGTCAGCAGCCCAGGCATCGCCTGGGCGGTCGACAGGCTGAACGGGCTGCTGCGCCACGAGGCGACGGTGGCCTTCGTGACCAAGGGGCTCGACCGTAAGGATGGCGCCGTTGTGACCTTCGCCGAAACCGTGCCGGAGCGCATAAGCCGCCTCGGCACCTTCATCGGCATCGGCGGCCCCTGCATCGCGCGCGAGCTTGCCCTTCGCCTTCCCACGGCGAGCGTCTATGCCGCGCGGGACAAAGCCGATGCTGAACGCGCGGCAGCCCTCTTCCGCACGCCCTATTACCGTCTCGCCGCCAGCGACGACCTGACCGGCGTGGAGGCCTGCGCCGCGCTGAAGAATTTCTTCGCCATCGGCGTCAGCGCCATGCAGACCCGCTATCCCGACGCACTTCGCGCCGACGGGCAGTCCAAGAACCCGACCGCGGCCGTCTTCACCCAGGCCGTCCACGAGATGGCAACGCTATGCGAGAGGATCGGCGGAGCCCGCTCCACCGCCTTCGACCTTGCCGGCCTCGGCGATCTGCACGTCACCGTTGGCGGCGGCCGCAACAGCCGGCTTGGCCATAGCCTCGGCCGAGACCGGACAGTCGAAGAAGCCATGGCGCAGGACCTCGCCAACGAGACGGTAGAAGGCATCGATACCGCCCGCGTCGTCGCGTCCTTGCTGGAGGCCATCGGGCTTCAGGCGAATGGCCGAGACGCCGTCAAATTCCCTCTGGCGCAGGCGATCATCGACGCCGTCCTCGGGAACGCCCTGTTCGATTTCGACTTCGAAGATCTTCCCACGCCGGCGAATGCGGGCTGATCGACCGCGCGCCGATCAGGCGACGGCACCGTGCCTCATCGTTGACGCACAGTGCCGAAACATTGCGAACCTGCCGCATTACGCGACAAGCGGCTCCCGGGATCAATCGTCGAAGACGGGCAGCGCGGCAGCCTTCGCCGCATCGAGATCGACGACCAGACGCAGGCCGTCCTGCTTGAGGCCGGAAAGCGGCACGACGCGATGTTCACGGCCGAGGCCTGACGTTTTGTCGAAGTCGATCGCGACGCCCGTGGCGACCGTCGCCTCGGCCCCGACGACATCTTCGATCTCGCCGATCCTCTGGCCTGCCGCGTTGTAGACATGCATGCCCTCGATATCGTCGGCGGTCACGTTCAGTCCGGGCAGCACCGTCGCATCGGCGACTTTGACGAAAGCGGGTGTCTGCGCGAGCGCCGCCGTGGCCGTCAAAGCGACGAAGGCGGTTGTGGCGATCAGCGTGGTCAATCGGATCATATCTCTATTCCATTCATGTCAGGGTCCCGGCCGACAGCCGGGCGGAAAATCGGGTGCGCGTTTCAGACCAGGAGAAAATCGCTGGCCTTGAGGTCGGCGAGCCGCGTGTCTTCGAGGTGAAGCTCGTGCTGGCCGAAATCGATGACGAGATCGTCGCCGCCATCGGTGGAGCGTGTCAGCGCGAGAATATCGTCGAAGCTGGAGACGCCGAGCGACGTGGAGATCTGCAGCCGATCGGCACCCGACTGAAAATCCTCAATCTCGGTGATGCCCGACTTGAAGATGAAGGTGTCCGCGCCGCGCCCGCCGCTGAGTTCGTTGAAACCTGCGCCGCCGTCGAGGATGTCGTTGCCGGTGCCGCCTTCGATCTCGTCGTTTCCGGCACCGCCGTCGAGAACATCGTTCCCGGCGCCGCCCTCCAGATCGTCATTGCCGGCCTCTCCGAAGAGACGGTCGTTGCCCGCGCCGCCTTCGATCTCGTCGTGGCCGTTTCCACCGTAGAGGCTGTCATTGCCATTGCCGCCGAACAGATCGTCATTGCCGTTCCTGCCGAACAGCTGATCGTTTCCGTCGAGGCCGTAGAGCTTGTCGCTCGTATTCGTGCCGTTGATGAGGTCGGCCTTGCCGGTGCCTTTGCGCGTGACCATGATCGTCTCCCTTGGCTCTGTTCGACACGGTCTATCCAGCCGATGGCGGCTGCCGGTGTCGTTGATACGGGGCGATAATGCACGAGGCCGCCTTTCGTGCCCTGACAGGCTTTGTCAACATTCTGTCAGCTTGAGTATGGTAGGGCGCGGGATGTTCCGATGTCACCGACTGTCCCGCTTCGCAGCGATCGCCACTGTGTCCGTCCTCTGTCTCGCAGCGCCGGCGATATCGGATGACGGCGACGATCTGCTGGACCAGGAGGCGGCACGCCAGGCACTCGCCGAAGGCCGCGTCCGTCCGCTGGAAGACATTATTGCGCATGTGCGGCAGACGATCAAAGGCGACATCATCGAGATCGAATTCGAGCGTGACAATGGTCGCTTCGTCTACGAGCTGGAAATTCTGCAGGAAACGGGCCATCTCCTCGAAATCGTCGTCGATGCCCGCACGATGGAAATTCTGCCCTAGATGACCGGGAAGCGGGCGAAAGCCTCTGAATACGATCGGAGACCTCTCATGCGTACGGATCGACGGCACTGATGCGGCTGCTTGTCGTGGAAGATGACAGGCGGATCTGTGAAGATCTGGTCGCCGTCCTCACGGGCGCCGGCTTCGTCGTCGATCTCGCCCATGATGGCGAGGATGCCTGGTTCAAGGGCGACACCGAGGACTACGGCATGGTCGTGCTCGACCTCGGCTTGCCCAAGCTCGACGGCATCAGCGTCTTGAAGCGGTGGCGCGCCAATGGACGCCACATGCCGGTCCTCGTTCTGACTGCGCGGGGAAGCTGGGCGGAACGGGTCGAGGGCATCGATGCCGGGGCCGACGACTACCTGCCCAAGCCCTTCCAGTTCGAGGAGCTGCTCGCGCGGGTTCGCGCGCTGATCCGCCGCTCGGTCGGTCATGGCGCGGCGACCCTCGACATCGGCGCGCTGACGATCGACACCCGCACCATGCGGGTCCTCGTCTCCAACAAGCCCGCGCGGCTGACGCCGCTGGAGTATCGTCTCGTCAGCTACCTCGCCCATCACAAGGGTCGGACGGTGCCGATCATCGAGCTTCAGGATCATGTCTATGGCGACGATTTCTCGCGCGATGCCAACGCGCTGGAGGCTGTCGTGGCCCGCCTGCGCAAGAAGCTCGGCAGCGAGGCGATCACGACCCGGCGCGGCTTCGGCTACATGATGGGCGGAGATGCGGAATGACGCGGCATTCGCTGCGCCTGCGCCTTGCGCTCGCGGGTGCGGCTTCCGTGGCGCTCGCGCTCGTCGTCGCCTTTCTCGGCCTGTCGCTGCTGTTCGAGCGGCATGTCGAGCGCCGGATCGTGGAGGAACTCAGGCTTCACCTCGACCAGGTCATCGCCGGGCTCGATCGTGACCCCGCCGGTCGGCTCGACGTGACGCGGCCTCCGGCGGATCCGCGTTTCCAGCGACCGCTGTCGGGTCTCTACTGGGCCATCGAACAGGACGGCACGCGTCGTCAGTCCCGCTCCCTTTGGGACCAGACGCTGGCCCTTCCCGCACTGGCGCCGGGAGAGCCGAAGCAATCGCTCGTTCCTGGCCCGGCCGATACCCGGCTTCTGATGCTGGCGCGCCGGATCGTCACCGGTCCGAATCTCGGCGCTCGGTCGGTCCTTGCCGCCGTCGCGATCGACCGGCAGGAGATCGAGCGCGCCACGGCGGACTTCCGCCGGGACCTTGCGCCGCTGCTCGCGATCCTCGCCGGTCTTCTCTGTCTTGCCAGTTTCGCGCAGATCGTCGTGGGCCTCAGACCGTTGAAGCTGTTGCGCGACCGCATCGCCGCCATCCGCAGCGGCGACGCAAAGCGCCTCGGCAGCGGCTTTCCCGATGAGGTCCTGCCGCTGACGGCGGAAGTCGACGGGCTGCTTGCCTCGCGGGAAGAGCAACTGGAAAAGGCCCGCGCGCGTGCGGCCGATCTCGCCCATGGCTTCAAGACGCCGCTTCAGGCGCTGACAGGCGACGTGCTTCATCTGCGCGAGGCCGGCATGACGAGAGCCGCCGACGACATCGAGGGCGTGATCATCGGCATGCGCCGGCTGGTGGACCAGGAAATGGTGCGCGCGAGAATGGCCGGCCGCGACGTCACCGCGCGCGCGAGTCTCGCCGACGTCACCGACCGCGTCATCGCCGTTCTCAGCCGCACGCCGCACGGCGAGGCCATCGACTGGCACAACGGCCTGACGGCGGCCGACTGTGTCCGCCTGGACGCCGGCGACCTCGCCGAACTGCTGGGGAACATCCTTGAGAACGCAGCGCGATATGCGCAGGAGAGCGTGACGCTCCGGGCCGAGCGGACGGGCGACCGGATTCGCCTGTCCATCCGCGACGACGGGCCGGGCATCCCGGACGACAAGCTCTCCCACGTGCTACGCCGTGGAGAACGGCTGGATACGAGCAGCACCGGCGCCGGCCTCGGTTTTTCCATCGCCCAGAACATCGTCGAGGCCGCCCACGGCTCCATCGTGCTGCGCAACGCCGCGCCAGGGCTGGAAGTCATTGTCGACCTGCCGGCGGCCGACGAACGGCCGCCTCAATAGCGTTATGTGCAGTGCCGAAATCGCGAGAACAGAACGCGCGTGTCTGGCGACGGGAGACCGCCCGGAGACACGCCACCGGCGGTGTGAAGCCGCCGGCCCATCCGGAAGCGCATCATGCCAGCGGAAAATGGCAGGCGACCTGACGCTCCGTCGAGATGGGTGCGAGCGCCGGGCGGACCTGCCGGCAGATCTCCTGCGCCTGCGGGCAGCGGGTGGAAAACTTGCAGCCGCTCGGCGGGTTGAGTGGACTGGGGATTTCGCCCGAGAGCAGGATGCGCTCGCGGCGGCCGCGATTGTGCGGCTGCGGGATCGCCGACAACAGGGCCTGCGTATAGGGGTGGCTCGGGCGCGCATAGAGCGCGTCGGTCTCGCCGGTTTCGACGATGGAGCCGAGATACATGACGGCAACGCGGGTGGAGACCTGCCGCACGACGGCGAGATCATGGGCGATGAAGACGTAGGTCAGGTCGAGCTTTTCCCGCAGATCGCTGAAAAGATTGACGATCTGTGCCTGCACCGAGACGTCGAGCGCGGAGACCGGCTCGTCGGCCACGATCAGCGTCGGCTCCACCGCAAGTGCCCGGGCGATGCCGATCCGCTGGCGCTGACCGCCCGAAAACTCGTGCGGGTAACGATCGAGATATTCCCGGCGCAGACCGACGAGGTCCATGAGTTCCCCCAGCCGCTCCTCGATGCCGGCACCCTCGCGGATACGATGGACCTTGAGCACTTCGGCAAGCACGTCGCGCACACGGCGGCGCGGATTGAGCGAGGCCGAGGGATCCTGGAAGATCATCTGGACCTTGCGCCGCACCGGCTTCAGCGCCCGTGTCTGCGCCGCGGTGATATCGGCCCCCTCGAAGCTGAGCGTGCCCCCGTCGATGTCGTAGAGCCGGGTGAGACAGCGCCCGAGCGTCGATTTTCCGCTGCCGGACTCGCCAACGAGGCCGAGCGTCTCGGCGGGAAAGACGTCGAGGCTGATGCCGTCGACGGCGTGAAGCGTGCGCCCCGAACCGGGCTTCCAGGTTCGCCCGACGGTGAAGGTCTTGACGAGCGACCGTGCCGACATCAGCGGGATGCGGGGCGCGCCGGGTGCCTGCAGGGCGTCGGGTTTCAGGGGTCCCGGCACGTGGTTCGAAGGGATGGACGACGTCATGCGAATTCCTCGGGAGACAGGACAGTGCGGCGGAGCGCGCTTCTCTCCGGCTCCTCCAGAACGCAAAGGGCAGCCTGCGTGCCGATCTTGCGCAGCGGCGGCCGCTCCAGACAGGCCGACCTGGCAAAGGCGCATCGCGGTGCGAACCCGCAGCCCTCGCCGATCCGGTCGGGCGTCGGCGGCATGCCGGGAATGGATTTCAGCCGGGCGAGACGCGGACCGGTCAAGGGCGGGATCGAACCCATCAGCCCCCAGCTATAGGGGTGAAGCGGGCTTGCGAACATCGCCTCCGTCTCGCCGCGCTCGACGATGCGTCCGGCATACATGACGGCGACGCGGTCGGCGACCTCGGAGACGACGCCCATGTCGTGCGTGATGAGGATAATGGCGGAGCCGAAATCCTTGCGAAGCCGCAGCAGAAGATCGAGCACCTGCGCCTGCACCGTCACGTCGAGCGCCGTGGTCGGCTCGTCCGCGACCAGAAGTGCGGGATTGCAGGAAAGCGCCATGGCGATGACGGCACGCTGGCGCATGCCGCCCGAAAGCTGGTGGGGATAGCGGTCCACGGCTTCCTGCGGATTGGAGAGACCGACCTCGGCCAGAAGCTCGACCGCCCGCTTTCGTGCGGCGCGGGCGGAGATGGCCTCGTGGGCGCGGATCTGTTCCACGATCTGCCAGCCGATCGTGTAGACCGGCGTCAGTGCCGTCATCGGGTCCTGCGAGATCAGGCCGATCTCCCGGCCGCGGATGCGGCGCAGGTCGCCGGGGCTGAGATCGAGCATGCTCCGCCCGCGGAACGACACCATGCCATCAACGCGGGTGGTCTTGCGGTCGTGGAGGCCAAGCAGCGAGAGCAGCGTCACCGACTTGCCGGAGCCGGATTCGCCGACGATCGAGAGAATCTCGCCCTCGCGCACCGAGAAGGAGACGTCGCGGACGGCCTTGACCATGCCGCGGTCCGTGGCGAACGAGACGGTCAGGCCGTTTACGTCGAGAAGGATGGGTTTTTCCGCGAGGGTCATGGCTTCAGCTCTCCCGCACGCGCGGATCGATGAGGACGTAGACGACATCGACCAGGGCATTGGCCACCACCACGAAGAAGGAGGCATACATGACAGTGCCGAGCACCATGGGCAGGTCGAGGTTGAGAAGCGCCTGATAGGTCAGACGCCCGACGCCGTTCAGCCCGAAGACGACCTCCGTCAAGAGCGCCGAGCCGCCGACGAGCACGCCGAAATCGAGACCGAACATGGTGACGAAAGGAATGAGCGAGGTGCGCAGCGCATGCCGGACCATAACGCGCGCGGGGCTCAGTCCCTTTGCGCGCGCGGTGCGGATGAAGTCCTCCTGGTAGGCCTCGACAAGGTTCGCGCGCAGCACCCGGCCGTAGATGCCGATATACAGGGCCGCGAGCGTGAACCAGGGAATGATCAGCGTCTTGAACCAGCCCCAGGGATCGGTCAGCAGCGGCTTGTAGCCGAGCGAGGGAACCCAGGAGAAGAACACCGTGTCGTGAAAGCGGCTCTGGGTAACGAGGTTCATGACCTCGCCCAGCCAGTAGACCGGCATGGACACCCCGATCAGCGCCAGCACCATCAGTCCGCGGTCGAGCAGCGTATCGCGCGACAGAGCAGCCACCACGCCGACGAAAATGCCACCGATGACCCAGAGCACGGCGGCGCCGGCCACGAGCGACAGGGTGACGGGCGCGGCCTGGGCGACGGCCGGCACGATGCGCAGGCCGCGATTGACGAAGGATGTCAGATCCTGCGTGACGAACAGGCGGTTCATCATAATGACGTACTGGACGGGCAGCGGTCGGTCGAAGCCGAAGTCCTTGCGAATGGCTTCAACCGTTTCGGGAGACGCGTTGCGCCCGGCAAGCCGCGCCGCGGGATCGGAGCCCGGCGTGGCGAAGAAGATGAGAAACACGAGCGCGGAGATGCCGATCATGACGAAGAGCATCTGGCCGAGGCGCTGGAGAACGGCAAAGATCATCGGCGTTCCCTCAGACCAGTTTCGTGCGCGGATCGAGCGCATCGCGAATGCTGTCGCCGAGCACGTTCAGCGACAGGACGGTGAGCGCGATGGCGATGCCGGGCGCCAGCGCCACGGCGGGGCGGGTGTAGAGTAGCGTCTGGCCATCCTGGATGATCGTGCCCCAGCTCGCATCCGGCGCCTGAACGCCGATCGACAGGAAGGACAGCGAGGACTCCGTGATGATGTTCAACGCCATCATCAGCGGCACAAAGACGATCAGCATGGTGGAGACGTTGGGCAGGATGTCGTTGAGGAGAATGCGCCAGGCGGGAATTCCGAGGCCGGTGGCCGCCAGCACGAACTCGCTCTTCTTCAGGGCCATGACGCGGCCGCGCACGGGGCGCGCGACATAAGGCACATAGATGATGCCGATGATGACGATGGGCAGCAGCAGACTGTCGCCGGTGATCTCGATCGGCCCGATGACGATGCCGTGCGACAGAAGCACGATGGAGAGCGAGATGGCGAGGAGATAGACCGGAAACGCCCAGAGGATATCGAGGATGCGCGAGAGGATCTGATCGGTGACGCCGCCGAAGAAGCCGGCGGTGATGCCGATGACCGCCGCCAGCACGAGACAGATGACGGTCGCGGACGTGGCGATCAGCAGCGAATTCCGCCCGCCATAAAGAAGCCGCGCGGCAACGTCGCGGCCTTGCGTGTCCGCGCCAAGGAAATATTGCGGCCCGTAGGTCGGGCCGATGGGGGTGACGCCGAGGCCGAGGCCCTCGGTGGACGCCTGCATGACCTTGACCCGTTTGCCATCGACCGTGATGCGCGCCGACAGGTTCGAGCGGAACGGATCGGTTGCGGCGACATAGCCTGCGTAGAGCGGCGCCGACAGGCTGGAAAGGACGATGAGCACGAGCACGATGGCGGCGATCACCGTCGGCTTGTCGCGTCGCATCAGGAGCCACGCCCGGCGCCACGGGCTTGCACCCGTCCGCTTGCCCGCGGTCTCGTCCGGTACGTCGGGGATGAAGGCGTCGGGGGAAGCGATATCGGACGGGATGCTCATGGCACCTCCTGCAGGCGTCTGATGGTCAGGGACCATACAGGAATGAGGGATGGACCGGCGGCGTGAGGCCCTTAAGGTCCCACGTCGCCGTCTTGTCGCACTTGGCGCGGATTACTTCACCCAGGCGTGGGAAATGATCCAGCGGTTCTGCTTGTTGAAGACATAGTTCCCGAGGCGGGCGGAGGTGAAGTTGACGATTTTCGGCGTGATCAGCGGCACCATGGGCGCCTGCTCCATGAAGCCCTGATCGACCTTGGCCCAGATTGCATTGGCGGCGTTCTGGTCGGTCAGCGCCGTGGTCATCGCCTGCTTCATCTGGGCATCCAGCTCTTTGTTGCAGTAGCCGGCAATGTTGACCGAGGCATCGCTGCCCTTGTTGAACGAGCTGCAGGACAGGAGCACGTTGAGGAAGTTCGAGGCGGCAGGATAATCCTGATACCACTGGCTGACGCTGATCTGGACGTTATTGTTGGTGTTCTGGATGTAGGTGAACTGGATGTTCGGCGAAAGCGCCTTCATCGAGGCATCGTAGCCGAGTTCCGTCAGCACGCTGGCGATATAGGTGCCGATGCCGCGAGCGACCGCGTTGTCTTCCGCGACGACAGTGACCTTCTGGCCCTTGGTGCCGCTTTCGTCCACCAGCGCCTGCGCCTTCTCCATGTCCGGCTCGCTCCATGTGGCGCCGGGCTCCTTGGTGTAGATGCAATTATCGACATGACCGGGAAAGTCCGGCGGCAGGATCTGGCACACCGGCTGACCGAGCACCTCGCCGCCGAAGAGGCCGACAACGGCATCACGGTCGACCGCATAATTCAGCGCCTGGCGCACCTTCACATTGTCGAAAGGGGCGAGGTTGGTGTTCATCGGGGCATACCAGAAGGCCGCCAAAGGATCGATATGCACCTGGCTGGCATATTTCGTGCCGATTTCCGGCAGGCGGTCGGCCGGCGGCGTGTCGAACAGCCAGTCGATCTGGCCGTTGATGATGGCGTTGATCGCCGCTTCCTCGGTCAGGCCGAACTTGTAGACCACCTCGTCGGCATAGCCGTCCGGTTGCGCATCGACGCTCCATTCCTTGAAGGACGGGTTGCGCTTCAGCACCATCTCGGCGTTCGGATCGTAGCTCGCGATCATGTAGGCGCCGGTGCCCGGAATCGGCGTGGTGCCGGCATCGGAGAGCGGCGCGTCGGCCGGCAGGATCGAGGCGTGCGGCACGGCGAGCTTCGAGAAGATTTCGGCGTCCGGCGCAACGAGGTTGATCGTCACCGTTCCCGCAGCGTCGTCTCCCGTCACGCCGCCTTCGAGCGTGCAGCTTTCCGGCGTCGCGATGCATTTGTCGGCGCCGACGATGCCGTTGTAGAAGCTGCCCGTGGTCGGACCCTTGATCTTGAAGATGCGCTGGAACGAGGCGACGACGTCGGCGGGCGTGACCTCCTTGCCGTTCGAGAACGTGATGCCCTTGCGGATCTTGAAGACGTAGGTCTTGCCGTCATTGGTCGGCTCCGGCAGCGCCTCGGCGATCGACGGCACGATGTCGAAGCCTTCGGTGCCGCCGGCCTGTTTGAACTTGACCAGACCGTCATACGTCATCTGGAAGATCTGCCAGAACTGGGCGGTGTAGTTGATCATCGGATCGACGGTGCCCGCGGCCGAGACGGCGGCAAGCGTGATGGTGCCGCCGCGATGCTGGCTCATCAGCGCTGCGCGGTCCTCGGCCTGCGCGGCGCCGCAGAGCGCCGTCTGGGCAAGAAGGCCGGATACGAGCAGTGCGCCCGCATGTCGTGTCAGATGTTTCAGGCGAATGGTCATGATCGTCGTTCCCTTGTTATTATGGCTTTGGCTTTGTCATGCGTTCTTAGGCGTGTCGCGCTCCCGTCAGGCGGCCGTCTCCTCGAGAAAGGCTCCAACGACGGCCATGCAGTCCTCCCGTTCCTCCACATGCGGCATGTGGCTGGACTGTTCGAAGATCGTCCACCGCACGTCCGGGATCTCGTCGGCATAGGGCTGGACGCAGGCCTCCGTCGCCTCGTCGAAGCGGCCGGAGATCAGAAGCGTCGGCACCAAGATGGTCGAGAGACGGCCGACGATCGACCAGTCCTTCATGGTGCCGATCACATGGAATTCGTTCGGACCGTTCATCGTGTGGTAGACCGTCGGGTCCGCGGCGATCGCATCGAAGGTGCGCTGCACCTCCGGCGGCATCGGCACGATGCGGCAGACGTGGCGCTGGTTGAAGACGTCCGTTGCCGCGGCATATTCCGCGCTGTCCGTCGTTTCCGCGTGCTCATGCTTGAGAAGCGTTTCCTGCACGTCCTGCGGAAGCTCGCGGCGCAGGCGGTTCGCCTCGGAAATCCAAGTGTGCATCGTAGCCGGCGAGTTGGCGATCACCAGCGCCTTCAAACCGGCCGGACGATCGACGGCGAACTCGGCACCGAGCATCCCGCCCCAGGACTGGCCCAGCAGGCAATAGGCCTCACGGATGCCCAGATGGTCGATCAGATTGTGCAGTTCGGCCTTGAAGAAGGCGACGGTCCAGAAGTCTCCGCCTTTTTCTGGCAGGTGCGTCGATTGGCCATTGCCCACCTGATCGTAGTGAATGACCGCCCGGCCGGTGGCGGCGACGTCCTTGAAGCTGTCGACATAGTCATGGGTGCAGCCGGGACCACCATGCGCGACGATCAGCGGCGGCTTGGGCGACGAGAGATCGCCCGTGATGCGATACCACGTCCGATATTCCCCATAGGGCGCGAAGCCTTCGGTGATCTTCATGGGTTCATCCCCTCCTGTTCAGGCACCGCTTCGGGTGCGTTTGTCGTCGCGGCAGATTGCTTCCGCGGCATCTTCGATGGTCATGCCCCAGTCCATGGCTACGGAGCGCAGCCGCTTCCAGGCCGCCGCTTCGTCGCCGCCCTCGTTCTGCATCAGATGCAAGACCGCATGCACGACGATCGGCCGCTGGCGCAGCCGGTTCTCAAGCGCGCGAATATCGTCGGCCTGCGCACGGACCTTCTCATAGGCATCCGCAGCGATAAGAAGGGCGCTATAGGCACCGGTGGACCCGATCGGCTTGAGGAGATGGGCGTTGGAGCCCTGATCCAGCGCCCACTCGATCCGTCCCGGTGCTTCCGAGCCGATCAGGGCGATCATCGGCATCGGCGCAAATCCCCGCGGCCAGGGAAACTGGCCGTCATGCCCCATGTCCGCGTCGAAGAAGATCACATCGGCCTGCGCCTGGCGTTCATCCAGATGCGGCCAGCAGAGCGTGACGCGGATCTGCAGGAGTTCGAGCTGTCGTCGCAGCGCATCGACAGACGGATGGTCGCGATGAAGGATCACGGCATGCCACTGCGCGAGAAGCGGTCTGTTGCGACGCCTCATTTGACCACCTTCAGCGCTGCCGGATGCGGGGCTGCCGCTCTCTTCAGCATCGAGCGGACAAGATAGGGATCGGCCTCGATCGTCTCCTCGGCGCTCTGAAGCAGGGTGAACCCGCCCTCCTCGTCCGAAAGACCGAGATGCGGCCGGAATGCAGCATGATGGGTACGCGGATCGATCCCGATGGGGCCCGCAGGCGTGTCGAACAGCCTGGATGTCGCGACCTTCCGCACGGCCTCCGGTGCGTCCGTCCCGGCATCGGCGATCGACCGGGCAAGGATCGACATTGCCGTGTAGGCCGCCGTGAAGGGTGTCGAGATCCGCCGGCCGGCGCCCTGGCGCGCAGCCATCCGCGCCTTGAAGGCGTGGTTATCGGGCGTGTCCAGCCGGTCGAAATAGATCGCCGTCGCAATGTGGCCGCGCCGCGCCTCGGGGCTCAGCCCCTCCAGATCGCTTTCCGACAGGTTGCAGGCGACGATCGGCGGCGCATCGGAATGGCTTTTGCGAAACGTGCCATAGGCCTCGATGAAGGCCGTTGCCGACTGGCCGACGAGGTTGCTGAGAATGAAGTCCGGCTTCTTCTGCCGGATCTCGGTCACGAGATGATCGACCTCCGTAGCGCCGAGCGGCACGTAGCGATCCGAGACCACCTGGCCTCCGGATGCCTCGGTGATCTCCCGCGCGATACGGCTGATCTCCCAACCCCAGATGTAGTTCGAGCCGACGATGAAGGCCCGGCGACCGTAGCGTGGCAGGACGTAATCGAAGAGGGGCAGCAGGTGCTGGTTCGGACAGGGACCGAGATAGACGGCGCTGTCGCTCGCCTCGTAGCCCTCGTAGGGAAAGGCGTACCAGAGAAGCGCGCCATGGCGCTCTACGACCGGCAGCACGTCCTTGCGGCTCCACGAGGTCAGTGTCCCGATGATATGGCGGCAACCGACATCGCGGATCGCGGACTGCGCAAGCCCCGCATAGGCCTCCGCCCGACCGCAGGGATCGTCGATCTTGGCAGCGATGCCGAAGCCATAGGCGGGATCCGCATTGATCTCCGCGACGGCTGCCAGTGCACCGCTCACCGCTTCGCGACCCAGCGCCGCATAGGGGCCCGTGGTCGAATAGAGGATGGAGACGGGCGCCGTCTTAAGCGTCATTTCGAACAACATCTTTCCCGAGGGCATGCGCCGTCGATCATCCGGTTCAGGCTTCGCCACCGGCATCGCGGTCGCCGAAAACAAAAAAAGCCCCGAACCGCGTGAAGCGGTGTTCGGGGCTCGATTGCCATCGGCGTCCAACGCCATGTGTCGGTCCCACGCTACGATAAGGACGGATTTCGGTCAATTCCATTTCTGCTCATTTTCTATTCATCCAAGCTTTGTTTCATGGATGGAACGGGATGAGCCGGACCGGCGCTCGGTCGGATCGTCCTCGCGTGCGCGGCGCGTCGTTGCCCGATGGCGGAGATTCGTGCGCCTGGATCTACCTTCCGGCTATCGCGAGACGACCACCAGCTTCGGGAGCTGCCGGATAGGGCGCAGGCTCGAGGCGGGTGCGGGGCGGCCGACATAGTAACCCTGCATCAGGTCGATCTTCAGGCGGTGCATGAGCGAGAAATGCTCCTCCGTTTCCACGCCTTCGACGAGGATCGTCGCACCGCGATTGCGCGCGAGACGCAGGATATCGTCGAGCATGGCGCAGCCGCGCTGGGTGTCGCAGTCGTGCAGGAAGGACTTATCGATCTTGATGCAGTCGAAATCGATGAGGCGAAGCCAGGAGAGACCGGCAAAGCCCGTGCCGAAATCGTCGAGCCAGATCTTGATGCCGAGGGCGCGCAGGTCGCTGATGCAGCGCAGCAGGCTCGAATGGATCTCCATGTCCTGCCCTTCGGTAATTTCGAAGGCGAGGCGATCCCCGGTGATGCAGAACTCGTCCAGCGTCTTCGCCACGAAGGACACGAAACCGGGCGTCTTCAGCTGCAGCGGCGAGACGTTGACACTGGCGACGGGCGCGAGATTGGTGACCAGCAGCTCCTCGCAGACGCGACGCAGAGCCCACTGCCCGAGATTGACGATCGCACCGGACCGCTCGGCCGCCGGAATGAACAGCGACGGGGAGATGAAGGCGCCATCCGACATTTTCAGCCGCATCAGCGCTTCATAGGCATAGGTCTTGCCCGTCGCCACATCCTGCAGCGGCTGATAGACCATCGACACGAGGCCCTGCGGTACGGCGATCTTGAGAAGGGCGGCGATGTTTTCGCCGTCGTCACGGTTGTTCGGATCGTTGGCATGGAACAGCTTGACGCAGTTGCGACCCGACGCCTTGGCACTGTAGAGCGCACGGTCCGCCTGGTGGATCACCTTCTCGACCTTGGAGAGGGTACGATCCGCGGTAAAGGCCGCTCCGACGCTGACCGTGACCTTCGATGTCCCGTCGCGCCGCTGTTCGTGCAACAGACCGAGATCCTCGACCGTTTTGCGAATGGCTTCGCAGAGCGCGGCCGTCTGCTGCTCTGAGACCGCATAGGCCAGAAGGATGAACTCTTCGCCACCAAACCGGCCGACGGAGGCCTTATGCTCCTCGGCAAGCGCGCGGAGCGCCTGCGCGACCAGCACGAGACACTTGTCGCCTTCGAGATGGCCGTAATAGTCATTGTATCGTTTGAAGAAATCCACATCGACCAGGATGACGGCGAAGGTGCGCCCGGCCTGCTGCCAGTCCCGCCAGACGTCGCGCAGACGGTTGTCGATCGCGCGCCGGTTGGCAAGGCCCGTCAGGGGATCGGTATGGGACAGCCGCAACAGGGCCTCGCCGCGCTCGGCCGCCTGGCGATGCTGGGCTTTGGCCTCCAATGCGTTCAAAAAGACGTTGTAGCGCTCCAGATTGAGCTTCCAGTTCACATACGAGGTGAAGATGAAACAGGAGAGGCAGAAGAGCCCGAACGTGAACTTGTAGCTGTATCCGACATTGGGAAACCAGACGAGCCCGGCCAGGAAGATCAGCACGATGATGCCTGAGGCGACGACGGAGATGCGGAACGGGAAATTGAAGAAGAGGTTCACGCTCATCATGAAGATGGCGCCGAACACCATGTAGTAGGACATGACGACCGAGTGTTCGCTCATCATGCTCGGCACGAGCCAGCCGGCATAGGCGAAGATGAGCGCGAGTGCGGCCGTGCTATCGACGGCGTCGGCCGTCGATGCCCGCCGCATCTGCCATTCCAGCGCGATCAGCATGATGATGGAAATCGTGAAGCGCGCGCCGACGACATAAGGCGCGACGTCGCCGATCAGCAGGATATCGCTGATCGAGAAGACGAGATAGACGAGCACGGCAGCCCAGAGCCCGCGGCGCGTAGACTGCTTGTGCGCGTTCTCGCCGTGCCGCTTGTAGAGCTCGCGAAGGGTAACCTTCGGCTGCTGCAGCGGATCTCTCGATGCGCCGAACTCGATGGTGTCGGTCGACTTGTGCGTCATGCACTCTCCACCGCTTTCATTGCTGTGCCGAATTTATGCACCGGTACCGTGCGATCGAGCCCCTGAACGGATGGTCACGACAGACGGTTTCAATGTTTTATCACGCTTACGAATGTCGCGGCAAACATTAGCGAAAACGGCTTAACACTTCCTTTCCACAGGCTTGAGCCCCTGTGCCGCAACGGCGCAGCTGTGCCATTAACCAACAAATCGGAACGTCCATGCATTTCCAGACAATTTGAGTCATCTCTTACGCGTCTTGTTAACCCAACGGTAACCAAAGGACGTAGCGTGAAGAACCCACTCGCCGCTTTTGACGGGCAAAGCCTGATCACCCCGACCGCTGTGAAGCGGGAGGTTTTCCCGGCCGGCGCGCCGGCCGACGAACGGCAACTCCGGATCGCCAGGGACGAATTGACGCTGATTTTGCAGGTTGCCTCGCAACAGATTCAGGCCGATCGCAGTCCCGATCTGATCATCGATCGCCTGATCCGCTCCCTTCACGAGAGCCGCGAAAAGTACCGGGCCGTATGGCCTGACCTCATTACCATGGTCCAGGACCATCCGGTGGCCGCCTATTTCCACAACGACCCGTTCACCCGCTGGTCCTTCGAAAAGCCGCGCGGCTATTCCGGGGATGCCAGCCTGATCGACTTCATCTATGGACACCCGGATATCGCAGCCGACGTCGAGCGCGCCACGCCGCTCGGGCGCACGCTCTACGAATACACGCGCAACGCCCCGTCCGCCGTGGCGGTGCGGGAACGTCGCGATCTGCTGACGCGCACCGTGGATGAAACGGCGGCGAGGCTCGGACCGGAAACGGAAGTGCTCGCTGTCGCGGCGGGGCATCTACGCGAGGCCGAGACGTCCCGCGCCGTGCGGGAGCGCGGACTCAAGCGATGGGTGGCGCTCGATCAGGACCCTCTGAGCGTGGGCCGCACCATGCGCGACTTCAACGGAACGCCGATCGACGCGATGGATGGCTCGGTTCGCGGGCTTTTGAAGAACGACTATCGTCTCGGGCAGTTCGATCTAATCTATGCGGCCGGCCTCTACGACTATCTGGCCGACAAGGTCGCGGTGAAGCTGACGCAGACGTGCCTGTCGATGCTGAAGCCGGGGGGAACGTTCCTGTTTGCCAACTTCTCCACCGAGGTTCCCGACGACGGCTACATGGAGACGATGATGAACTGGACGCTTCTCTTGCGGTCGCAATCGGAAATGTGGGCGATCATCGAGGCGAGCCTCGACGGGCAGCAGGCGGAGAAGAGCGTCTTCTTCGGTGCCAACCGCAACATCATCTACGGCACCATCCGCAAGCCGTCCTAAACGCCCCCCAAGGCGCATCTCCTTCGGCCGCTCAGGCGGCCGAACTTGCGATAGAATTGCAGACGCGAAAAGATGGGGTTACCCTGAAACTCTTTTCGGTCCGTCCTCGTCTTCCTCCACCTGGTCCGGAGGAAAAATGCATATTACGAGAGCGCAGTGGCTCAGTCTGGCGTCGGAACGGCACTCCCTGAGGCACATCTACAGCCTGTGCCTGCTCGTCCATGGTGGCGATATCTTCAGCTACAAGGAACGACACCTCGCCGGTCGTCTGATCCACAAGCTCGACGGCATCGTGCATCTGGCGATGGCGCCGAGCGACGACGCAAAGGTCATCGCAGGAGAATTCTCGCTCCTGGAAAGCCAGGTCGCCAAACGTCTGGAGCGCTTCGAGCCGCCGCGGCGATGACCGCGCAGCGCCGACGCGCCCTCACATGCCCTGCCGCAGGCGCAGGCCGGCGTCATCGAACAGACGGATCGTCTCCATCGACCAGGACAGCACGATCCGCTCGCCGGGCCTGACCGCAACGGGTGACCGGTACTCGACCGTGACCGTCTGACCATCGGCAAGCTGGCAATAGAGATATTGCGTCCCGCCGAGATACTCCGAGAAATCGACGCTTGCCGTCAGCGAGCGGCCATCGACGGCGGTCTGGCCGACCGTCAGATGTTCGGGCCGGATCCCGAAGGTGACGTCCGCCCCGCTTTTTCCCGATGCGGTCGGGAACGGCGCCCCGAGCGTCGCATCGGCCAGCGTCAGGCTGTCGCGACCCGTGCGCCGCGCCTTCAGGAGATTCATCCGCGGCGAACCGATGAAGCCGGCGACGAAGCTGTTGGCCGGGTCTTCGTAGATTTCGCGCGGGCTGCCGACCTGCTCGATCCGCCCTTCGCGCAGAACCACGATCATGTCCGCCAGCGTCATCGCTTCCGTCTGGTCGTGCGTCACGTAGATCATCGTATTGCCGAGCTCGCGGTGAAGCCTGGCGATCTCGATGCGCATGGAGACGCGAAGCTCGGCGTCGAGGTTCGACAACGGCTCGTCGAACAGGAAGACGTCCGGTTTGCGCACGATGGCGCGGCCGATGGCAACGCGCTGGCGCTGGCCGCCGGAAAGCTGTCCTGGACGCCGGTCGAGAAGATGATCGGTCTTGAGGATGGCGGAGGCCGCCGTGACGCGGCGGTCGATCTCCGCCTTCGGCGTATTCGCCATCTTCAGGCCGAAGGCGAGGTTGTCGCGAACGCTCATATGGGGATAGAGCGCATAGGACTGGAAGACCATCGCAATGCCGCGATCCGACGGGTCGAGATCGGTCACGTCGCGCCCCTTGATGGCGATCAGCCCGTCGGAAACCTCCTCGAGCCCCGCGATCATCCGCAGCAACGTGGATTTGCCGCAGCCGGACGGCCCGACGAAGACGGTGAAGGCACCCTCCGGGATCGACAGGTCGATCCCGTGGATGATGTCGAGATGGCCGAAGGATTTCCGAACGCCCGACAGGCGAACGCCCCCGGTTGCAGCGCCGTCGTCGCCCAGGGGCGCGGCGGCCGCGCCGCCGGCCCATGCGGGCGAACCGGTCTCCGGAGCGAGGCTCATTTCACCCCTCCCTTGCCGTCGCGCATCCACACCAGCATTTCGCCCGGCTCCCGGTTGTCCCAGAGATGATAGGGGACGAAACGCGCCGTCACTTTCGTGGCCTGCGGCGGCGTCTCGCGATAGAGCGTTTCGCCCCAATCGGCCTCGTCCCGCTCCGCCGCGATCTCGAGCGCGACTGCATCGTTCAGTCCGGGCACCGGCCGCTCGGTCGCGGATGCCGGCTCGCCGGTGATCGTCAGCCGTTGCAGGCCGCTGCCGTTATCCGTCTCTTCCGTGCAGTAGACCAGCGGTCCGCGCACCAGCGCGACGCGCCCGGCGTCCTGCCGGATCAGCGGATTGGCCCTGAGAAGACGCGGTGCGAGCGGCAGGTCGAGCGCGATCTCGTCCCTGTCGGACCATTCGCGCTCGATCCGCGCATAGCCATCGACCATCACCTGGTCGAGTTCGACTGGTACGCCGTTGATCGAGAGCATCGCTCCCTTGCACCATGCGGGAATGCGCAGCGACAGCGTGAAGCGGGCAGGCTTGGCGAGACCGACATCGAAACGGATGGCCCCATCCCAGGGATAGCGCGTTTCCTGGGACAGCGAGACCGCTTCACCGGATATCTCGAACTGCGCCTTGCCTTCTCCATAGAGGTGGACCGCGATCTCGTCGTCCGAGACGGCATACATATAGGAGCCGATGGAAGCGAGCAGCCGGGCGATGTTCGGCGGGCAGCACGGGCACGGATGCCACGTCCAGCGATGGTGCTTGCCGGCGCTTTCCAGCGGGTTATCGTAGAAGAAGCGCGTTCCGTCGAGCGAGAGACCCACCATCGCGCCGTTGTAGAGCGCCTGCTCCATGATATCGGCATAGCGCCGGTCGGGCCCCCGGCCGAGCATGCGCGCGGCCCAGAAGACGATGCCGACCGAGGCACAGGTTTCGTTATAGGCGCTTTCGTTCGGCATGTCGTACGGGTCGGTGAACCCCTCGTTCGCCGCAGAGGGACCGATGCCGCCGGTGACGTACATCTGCCGCGTGACGAGATCGCTCCAGAGCGTTTCGAGCGCGCCCGTCAGGCTGTCGTCGCTATATTCCGTCGCGATGTCGGCCATGCCGGAATAGAGGTACATAGCACGCACGGCATGGCCGACGACCCGGGTCTGCGCGCGCACCGGCTGGTGCGACTGGTTGTACTCGAAGCTGTGAAAGACGAACTTCTTTGCCTCGCGACCGTCGCGTTTCGCCTCCTCGATGAAGAAGTGCGGCTCCGTGCCGCGTTCGTCGATGAAGTATTTGGAGAGGTCGAGATACTTCTGCTCGCCGGTCGCGCGGGCGAGCTTGACCAGCGCCAGCTCGATTTCCTCATGCCCGTCATAGCCGGGAATCTGGCCTTCGCCATGGCCGAAGACGGTGATCATATAGTCCGCGAAGCGGGCCATGACGTCGAGAAGCTTGCGCTTGCCCGTTGCCTGGTAATAGGCGACGGCGCCTTCGATCAGATGGCCGGCGCAGTAGAGTTCGTGAAAATCGCGCAGGTTCGTCCACCGGCGGCCGGGCTGCACGCGCTGGAACCAGGCGTTGAGATAGCCATCCTCGTCCTGCAGCCTTTCATAGAGATCGGCGATCTGGTCGACGCGGGCTTCGAGCGCGGGGTTGGGCGAGCGGAACAGCGAATAGGCGACGGTCTCGATCGACTTGCCCAGATCGCTGTCCCAGAACATCTGGGTGGAGCCGTCCCAGGGCTGGATCGGCAGCACGACGCCCGGGCTCGGGAGGCTGACGTCGATCGCGGTGAGCATGCCGGCCTCGACGCAACGGTCGAGCAGCGTCTGCGCCGTCGTCGCGCAGATGGCATCCTGTCGCTCGCCGAACAGGCCACCAAGCGTGACGCTCGGCACCGGCAGCGGCCGGAACTTGCGGTCTTTGCGGGAATGGGGGCGGGTCTGGGTCTCGGTGTGAACGTTGCTATCCATGGTTTTCACTTTCGGAAGGAGGAGGCATCACTTGACGGCGCCGGCCATGAGGCCGCGCATGTAGTAGCGTTGGAGGAGGAGGAAGATGATGAGGCACGGGATCGTCATGACGACCACCCCGGCCTGGACCGCGCCCCAGTTGATCGCGCCGAGCCGACCGGCGCGCACGGCCATCATAAGGACGGGCATGGTGTAGTTCTCGTTGCTGGAGAGAAGCACGAGCGCCGCGAGAAACTCGTTCCAGGCATTGAGGAAAGCGAAGATCGCGACGGTGGCGGCGCCCGGCAGGACGAGCGGCAGGAGCACGCGCACCAGCAACTTCAGGTCCCGCGCGCCATCGATCCGCGCGGCTTCCTCGATCTCCTTCGGCACGGCGTCGAAGGCATTGCGCATCATGAACACGGAGAAGGGCAGCTGCAGCGTGACATAGACCGACACCAGCCCGAAGAGCGAATTGTTGAGCCCGAGCTTTGCGAGGATAATGAACAGCGGCGTCAGGATCGACTGGAACGGGATCATCAGCGTCGCGATGATCAGCACGAACAGCGTGTTCTTCAGCGGAAACCGATAGCGCGAGAAACCGTAGCCCGCGAGCAGGCTGATGGCGACGGTGAGCACGACGGTGGCGAGCGAGACGATCAGCGAGTTGAGCGTATGCTGCCAGACGCCGGCACCGAACGTGTCGAGAGATCGATAGGAGTCGAGGCTGAAACCCGTCGTCGGCCAGGGCGGCAAGGGCGGGGTCATGCCTTCCGCACCGCTGCGGAACGAGGCGAGGAAGGCGATGGCGAAGGGTGCGAGGAAGAAGAGGACGATGGCGACGCCGGCCGTGTGGTAGGCGATCGCATCCTTGCGCTTGCGGCGGGCGCGGGCGAGCTTCGCCGCCTCGTTCGCCGGGTTCGGTCTTACCTCTACGGTGTGTCCGGCCGCTGTCATGGCCGGGGAGAGCGCTGTCTGCGTCATGGTCATGCCTTGTCGTCTCCGACCTTCAGCAGCCAGAGCTGCACGATGCTGATGGCAACGAGGATGGCGAGCAGCACGATCGAGAGCGAAGCGCCGTAGCCGAGGTTGAAGGACACGAAGGACTGGTTGAAGATGTAGTAGACGACCGAGATCATCCGGTTCTGCGGCCCGCCTGCCGTCATGATGTAGAACTGGTCGAAGGCGAGGATCGAACCGGTCACGGAGATGATCAGCGCCAGCGCGATCGTGCGGCGCATCAGCGGAAGCGTGAGGTAGCGAAACCGTTGCCAGCGTTTCGCTCCGTCGATGCGCGCCGCCTCGACGATATCGGCCGGAATGGCCTGCAGCCCGGTGAGCAGGATGATCATGGTGAAGCCGGCGATCTTCCAGACGACCATGACGATGATGGTGAGGAAGGCGCTGTCGAAGCTCGCAAGCAGGTTGGGGCTTCGCTCCACGATGCCGAGCTGCCGGAGAAGAGGTCCGATGAAGCCGCTGTCCACATTGGCAAGCCACACCCAGAGGAGCGACGCGGTCGCCAGTCCGACGACGACGGGCAGGAAGATGATGGTGCGATAGGCGCCGACGAAACGCCGCTGCTTTTCCACGAAGAGCGCCAGCGGAAAGGCGACGGCGAAAATCGCGATGGTGGCGACGACCGTGTAGAGCGCCGTGAACCGCAGGGCCGACAGGAATCGGGTGTCGTTGACCATGCGGATATAGTTGTTGATGCCGATCCAGCGCTGGGCGCCCATCAGCGGCCAGGCATGCAGGCTCATCCAGGCGGTCATGATCACCGGAATGACGAAGAACAGGAGGACGAGCGCCATGGCGGGCGCGATATACAAGAGACCGCGCCAGGCCGATGACCTCGGCCTCGGGCGTCCCGCGGCGCGCGACAGGTTGGAAACGACAGTCATGAGCAATCTCGCACTTCACGGTCCGGCCGACGACCCGATCGACATCGGGCGCGGTCGCTGAAGGGATCGGGCGGAGGGGATAGGTGCCCCCTCCGCCCGCAGGCGACCAAGGGGAGGATCACTGGCCGCTGTCGATGATCGACTGCATCTCGGACTGGGCCGAAGAGAACGCGCCATCGACGTCGTCGCCGAAAATCGCGGCGTTGATGAAGGTTGCCCAGGGGCCGTTGGCACTGTTGATCAGGTCGTTGAACTGCAAGGTATAGGGTGTCTTTGCGACCGCGATCGCCTTCATGCCCACCTCCATGCGCGGATCCAGACCCTTCAGCACCTCTTCGGCAATATCACTGCGGGTCGGCAGGCTGCCATACTTCGCCATGATCTTCTGGCCTTCCTCCGAATAGATGTACTGGATGAAGGCCTTGACCGGCTCAAGCTTGGTCGTGCCCTTGGTCACAACCACATTGTCGCCGCCGGCAAAGGACGAGGGTTGCCCGTTGACGCCGGGAATGAGCGTGACGCCGAAGTCGATCGTCGGATGTTCGGTGACGAGCGTACCGATGGCGAAGGCACCCAGGCTCTGCTGGCCGATCTTGCCATTGGTGAAGGACAGGAAGTTCGTGCCGTTGTCGCTGGCCGCGCCCGACGGCACGAGGTCCTTCTTGACCATGTTGCGGTAGATATCGACCGCCTTGCGCATCTCCGGCGTATCGAGGGTCGCGGTTTTGCCGTCGGCCGAAAGGATATCGGCACCCGCACCCCAGACAAGCGGCGTGTAGGTGAAGATCATGCAGCCGCCGCAGCCACCGCCCGAAAAGTAGAAGCCGTAGGTGTCGTCGCCGAGCGCGCGGATCTTTTCGGCATTGGCGGTGATCTCGTCCCAGTTGGCGGGCGCCTTTTCCGGGTCGAGGCCGGCCTTGCGGTAGAGGTCCTTGTTCCAGGCGAAGACAGAGGTCTCGACGGACAACGGCAGGCCGTAGATCTTGTCCTCATAGGTGCCGAGGCGGACATGGGACGGCGAGAGGGCATTGAAGTAGGGCAGGCTTTTTGCCCAGTCGGTCAGATCCTCGAGCTGCCCCGCGGCGGCGAAGGCCGGGGTGTAGATCAGGTCCATCGACAGCGCATCCGGCGCCTGACCGCCCGCAATCGACGTCGCATATTTCTGCACGAGTTCCGAGAAGGGAACTTCGGTCAGCGCGACCTTGTCCTCATGGCCGGCATTGTAGGCGGCGACGACATTCTTGAAGGCGTCGCCGACGCCGGTGCGGACCCACATATTGATGGTTTCGGCCGAGGCGAGGCCCGGGCTCAGGGACAGCGCGAGCAGGCTCGTCGCCGCGAGAAGCTTCGTCATCATGGTCATTCCTCCCTTGTGGCGCTCCTCAGCGCCGTTTCTCCGTCTCGGGGCTCCCGACCCCGCATGATTGCCGAACCACGAGGCGGCACGGCAATGTTCTCACGCCCGGCTCCACGGGCTGGCCTTCCGCCAGCGCGAGGATGGTCAGGCCCGCCTGACGCCCGAGTTCCTTCAGATCCATGTCCACCGATGTCAGTGGCGGACGCATCTGGGCAGCGACAATCTCCCAATTGTCGAAGCCGACGATCGCGACATCCTCAGGCACGCGAATGCCACGCTCCCGCAGAGCATCCACGGCCCCGCGGGCGATCTGGTCGTTGCCGCAGAAGAGCGCATCCGGCTTTTCGCCGGACGCAGACCAGAGACCGTCCACGGCATCCCGCCCCCAAGTCTCCGACCACTCCCCGAAAAGAACGGCGGCACCCTCCCCGACCACAGCGCGGAACGCACCGCTCCGCTCGCGAACCGAGAAGAAGTCCTGCGGGCCCGTCACATGCACGATCCGTTGCCGCCCGCTCGCCTTCAGCCACTCCACCGCAAGCCTTGCGCCCTGTGCATCGTCCGAGCGAAAGGACACGCTGTCCGGTCCGCCCTCGGTAAAGGCGTAGACCACGGGCACAGGCACATCGGACAAGTCGATCGGCAGGCGGCGATCGACGCGCTTTCCCGTGGCGATAATGCCGTCCACCTGCTTGTCGAGCATCGCATCCACATGCACCTGGCCGAGCGCCGGATCATCCTCGATGGCGCAGAGAAAGACGGAGACGCCGCGATCGACCAAGGCTTCGGAAACGCCCGCCATGACGGGAAGTGTAAAGCGACCGTAAGTATCGTTCGTCAGAAGGCCGATGGTGAAGCTGCGCTTCGACAACAGTCCCTGCGCCAGCGCGTTCGGCCGGAAGCCGATTTCGCGTGCGACGCGCTTGACCCGCTGGCGTGTCTCCTCGCCCATGCGGCCCGTGTCGTTGAGCGCCTTCGACGCCGTGGAAATGCTGACCCCTGCCATGGCCGCAAGATCGCGGATCGTCTGCCGTCCTCCCTTTCCGCGCATGGTAACCCGCAACCTCCCTGTTGCTCTCGGAACAGAGAAAAGCTTTTCTCACACACTTCGTCAAATGAGAAAACGTTTTCTCATCGAGAAATTTGCAGGGAGGGATTGTCAGGCCGCGGGGATGCCGGTCAGCAGGCGCTCGAGGTCGTCGATGAGCACGGGCTTCGTCAGGTGATGGGTGAAGCCGGCTTCCAGGGCCTTCGCCTTGTCCTTGTCCTGCCCCCATCCCGTCTGGGCGATGATGGTCGTCGCCTTGAACGCGTCCTGCCTGCGGAAGGCACGGCAGACCTCGTAGCCATCCATGCCCGGCAGGCCGATATCCAAAAGGATGACATCCGGCTGGAAGCGCGCGGCGACGTCGAGCGCATCGCGCCCGTCATGGATGGCCTCGCACTGATGCCCGATCTCCTCGAGCATCCAGCCGAGTGCATCCGCGACGATGACATTGTCGTCGACGATCAGCACCTTCAGTGCGCGCGGCGTGGGTGTCGCCGCGACCGGCTGCTCGTCTGTCGTCGGGGCTGCGACAACGGGCGATGCCGGTGCTAAAACCTCCGCCGGCGCTTGTCCAAGCGGCAAGCGCACGGTGAAAAGGCTGCCCTTGCCGGTGCCCGCGCTCGTTACCTCGACGGTGCCTCCGTGGAGAACGACGAGCTGGCGGACGAGCGCAAGCCCGATGCCGAGGCCGCCCTGCGCGCGCTCCAGATGGCCATCGACCTGCGCGAAAAGCTGGAACACGCCGGACTGCAGCGTCTCGGGAATACCGATGCCGTTGTCGGAGACGTCGATGACGGCGCTACCGCCGAGCGCGCGGACGGCAATCCCGATCTGCCCGCCGGCCGGCGTATATTTCGCGGCATTGTTGAGAAGGTTGGCGACGACCTGCGCCATGCGCGTCGGATCGGCATCCAGCCACAGCGGTTCGGCGGGCAGATCCACGGTCAGCGTGTGATCGGAGGCGTCGATCAGCGGTCGGCTCGCCTCGATTGCGGACCGGATGATGGCCTCGACCGCGATGCGTTCCTTGCGCAGTCCGATCTTGCCCTGGCTGACGCGCGAAACGTCGAGCAGGTCATCGATCAGCCGCACGAGATGCACCATTTGCCGGTCCATCATCTCGCGGATGCCCTCGGCGGCCTCCCCCGTCGGGTTCCGGCGCAGCACATCGAGCCCATGGCGCAGAGGTGCCAGCGGATTGCGCAGTTCGTGCGCCAGCGTCGCTAGAAATTCGTCCTTGCGGCGATCGGCTTCGCGCAGCGCCTGCGCCTGCGCCTCCAGTTCATCGCGCTGCTCGGCGATCTGCTGGCGCTGGCGGTAGAGCTCGAAGAAGACGTCGGCCTTGCTGCGCAGAATATCGGTTTCGATCGGCTTCTGGATGAAATCCACCGCGCCCGCCTCGTAGCCCCGAAAGCGACGCTGGCCATCCGTGCTGCCGGCCGTGACGAAGATAATGGGCACGCGGCGGGTGCGCTCGTTGCCGCGCATCAGCTCGGCCAGTTCGAAGCCGTTCAGGCCGGGCATCTGCACATCGATCAGCGCCAGCGCCACGTCGTGCTGCAGCAGGAGTTCCAGCGCCTGATCGCCGGAGCGCGCCTTGAGAAGCGTCAGGCCATCGCGGCGCAGAAGCGCTTCCAGAGAGAGGAGGTTTTCCTCCAGGTCGTCTACCAGCAGAAAGGTAACGGGAGTCATGCGCATACGACCTTCTGAAGGTACGCCGCGATCGCGTCAAGCGGCAACACCCGGGCATCGGGACACCGTGCGATTGCACCTTCGGGCATTGCGGCGGCAAACGCCGTCGCCGGATCCTGAACGACGGCATGGCCGCCGGCATCCGAAATGGCACGCAGGCCCCGAGCGCCGTCGTGATTGGCGCCCGTGAGCACGATGCCGACCAGAGCGGCCCCGAACGCATCGGCAGCACTTTCGAAGAGAACGTCGATGGAGGGTCGGGAGAACATCACGGGTTCGTCGCTGGAGAGAGAGAGGGTTTTATGGGCTTCGACGAGCAGATGATAGTTGGGCGGCGCGAAATAGGCCGTACCGCCTGCGAGAGGCTCCTTGTCCTCGACTTCCATCACCGGTATCCGGCATTTCGCCTGAAACAGCTCGGCCAGCACGCTGCGCTTGTCGCCGGGGATGTGGACGACGAGCATGATCGGCACGGGAAAATCCGTTGGGAGGGCCGGCAGGATGATCGTCAGGGCCTCCAGGGCACCGGCGGAGGCCCCGATGACGACCGCCTGCGGTCGGACGTCGTTCATTCGCCGATCCTCTGGTAGATCTTCTCCTCCCGTACGAAGTCGCGAAACGCGCCGGCATGATCGGAAAAGCGGATGCTTTCCTTTGCGCCCAGGCCGAGAAAGCCCTTCCGCGGCAGCGAATCCTTGAAGAGACCGAGCGCGCGATCCTGCAGGGAGCGATCGAAATAGATTAGCACGTTGCGGCAGGAGATCAGGTTCATCTCGCCGAAGACGGCGTCGGTGACGAGGCTGTGGTCGGAAAACACGACATTGCGCCGCAGCGTCCGGTCGAAGGATACCCGCCCGTATGCGGCCTGATAGTAATCCGACAGCGACGACTTGCCGCCGGATTTTCGGTGATTTTCCGTAAAGAGCTGCATGCGGTCGAGCGGGTAGACGCCGGCCTCGGCGATCTGCAACGCTTCCTGACTGATGTCGGTCGCATAGAACAGCGTCCGGTCTTCGAGCCCCTCCTCGCGAAAGAGGATGACGAGGGAATAGAGTTCCTCGCCATGGCTGCAGCCGGCCACCCAGACCTTCAGCGAGGGGTAGGTTCGCAGATGCGGGATGACCTGTTCGCGAATCGCGCGGAAATAGTCGGGATCGCGAAACATCTCGCTGACCTGAACGGTCAGGTAGCCCAGCAGCTGCGGCAGCATGTCGCGGTCGTGCAGCAAACGCTCCTGCAGGCCGGAGATGGTGGAGATGTGGAGCTGCTCCAGCGCCTGGCGCAGGCGCCGTTTGACCGACGCCATGGCGTAGCCACGGAAATCATAGTGATAGCGGGCATAGAGAGCTTCCAGCAGCAACCGGATCTCGATGTCCTCGACCTTTTCGACCGTGGCGAGATCGCTCATCGCGGCATCCAGACGCGAACGAGGGACAGGAGCTTCTCGACGTCGAGCGGTTTTGCCATGTAGTCGTTCGCGCCGGCCTCGATGCAGCGCTGCTGGTCGTCGGGCATGGCCTTGGCCGTCAGCGTAATGATCGGCAGCTTCTTCCACTGGCTGTTCTTCCGGATCTCCCGCGTCGCCGTCAGGCCGTCCATGACCGGCATCATCACGTCCATCAGCACGAGGTCGATGCCGGCACCCGGCTGGCCTGCCGATTTTGCCAGTGCGTCGAGGGCTTCCTGCCCGTTGCGCGCGATCTCGATCACGGCGCCGCGCGGCTCGAGAATGTTGGTCAGCGCATAGACGTTGCGCACATCGTCCTCGACGACGAGGATGCGGCGGCCTTCCAGCAGCGCATCGCGGCTGCGGGCCTTGCGGATCATCTTCTGCTGCTCGGCGGGCAGGTCGGACACGACCTGATGCAGGAACAGGCTGACCTCGTCCAGAAGCCGCTCCGGCGATTTCGCACCCTTGATGATGATCGACTTGGAGTAGCGGCGCAGCTGCAGCTCATCGTCGGCCGACAGAACGCGGCCGGTATAGACGATGACGGGCGGGAAGGCCCGCTCGCTGTCCTGGCTCAGGGTCTCCAGCAGCGAATAGCCCGAAGCGTCGGGCAGCGACAGGTCGAGGACGATGCAGTCGAAGGTCTGCTCCTGCAGGAGCTTCAGGCATTCGGCCGCCGTTCCCGCCGTCACCGTCTCGACGTCGTGGGAGGTGAGAAGGCGCGCCACCGCCTCGCGCTGCACGTCGTTGTCCTCGACGATCAACACGCGGTGGACCCGCTGCGAGAGCTTCGCCTCGAGCTTCTGCAGCACCTCGACCAGCTGCTCGCGCTTGACCGGCTTCAGCATGTAGCCGACGGCGCCGAGCGACAGCGCCGTCTCCGCATGGTCGTCGCCGGAGACCATGTGGATCGGGATGTGGCGTGTCTGCACGTCGCGTTTTAGCCGGTCGAGAACCGAGAGCCCGGACTGATCCGGCAGGCCGACATCGAGCACGATGGCACTCGGCATAAACTGCCGGGCAAGCTCCAGAGCTTCCTGCGCCGTGCCGGCGACCAGCGTGCGGAAGCCCATCTCGCGCGAGAGGTCCCGCAGGATCGCGGCGAAGGTCACGTCGTCCTCGATGATCAGCAGCACGCGCTTGTTGTCGGACGGCGCCGCGCGGTCGTCGTTCACGAGGCGCGCCCTCGACAAAGCCGGCGTCTCGCGCTGCTCGACCGCGGGAACGCCGACCGGGGGCCGCAGCGGTGCGGGTGCGGCAGGTGCCGCCGCAGTGCTTTCGCGCGGCTGCCGGACGGCGACCCGCGTCGCGTCGTAGGTTTCCGGGATGGTGATCGTAAAGGTGCTGCCCCGCCCCGGCTGGCTCTCCAGATGGATCGCTCCGCCCAGCAGGCGCACGAGCTCGCGGGAGATCGACAGGCCGAGGCCGGTTCCGCCGTAGCGGCGGCTGATCGTGCCGTCGGCCTGATGGAAGGCCTCGAAGATGTTACGCTGCTGATCCTCAGCGATGCCGATGCCGCTGTCGGTGACGGCAAGCGCGATCTGTCCCTCGCCGCCGCCAAGCGTCGTTCCCGAGCGGCGGATGGCGACCGAAACCGTGCCGGCAGCCGTGAACTTGAAGGCGTTGGACAGCAGGTTCTTCAGAACCTGCTCGAGCCGCTGCAGATCGGTCTCGATCACAGGCGGGCATTCCGGTGCGATGTCCACCGTGAAATCGAGCTGCTTGTTCTTCGCCACGGGATCAAACACCTGCCGCAGATTGTTGGCAAGCCGCTCGACGGAGACCGCCTCCGGGCGAATATCGATGTGCCCCGCCTCGATCTTGGAGAGATCGAGGATATCGTTGATCAGGGTGAGAAGGTCGTTGCCCGAGGATTCGATCGTCTGGGCATATTTCACCTGTTCGCCGGTCAGGTTGTCCTCGGAATTGTCGGCGAGCAGCTTGGCAAGAATGAGCAACGAGTTCAGCGGCGTGCGCAGCTCGTGCGACATATTGGCGAGGAAGTCGGATTTGTAGCGGCTCGCCTGTTCCAGCTCGCGGGCCTTCAGCTGCACCGCCCCGTTGACGCGCTCCAGATCGTCGCGCTGCGTTTCCAGCTGTCGCGTCTGCTCCTCCAGCTGCGAATTCGTCTGCTCAAGCTCCACCTGTTGCTGCTCGAGCCGCGCCTGGGACTCCTTCAGTGCCCGTCCCTGCTCCTCCAGCTCCTCGTTGGAAACCCGAAGCTCCTCGCTCTGGACCTGCAGCTCCTCGGACTGGCGCTGGGTTTCGGCCAGAAGGTTCTGGAGATCGGTGCGATAGTTCGCAGACCGGACGGCCGTCGCGATCGTGGCGGCCGCCTGCTCCAGCAGCGCGAGAACGCTTTCGTCGATCGGGCGGAGGAAGCCGAGCTCGATCACCGCGTTGACCTCGCCATCGATGATGGCAGGAGAGATGACGAGATGCCGCGGCTTGTCGCGCCCGAGTGCCGAGCCGAAAGAGAGGTACCCATCGGGAATGTCGCCGACCAGCACGGCCTTCTCGCCGGCCGCCGCCTGCCCGAGCAGGCCTTCGCGCAGCTTGAACTGTCGCGGAATATCCGCGCCATCGGGAACACCATAGGTCGAGGACCGCTGGAAGATGCCCTTGTCGCCGACGAAGATCGCGCCGGCCACCGCTCCGGCATAGTCCGCAAGAAAGGTGAGGATGCCGTCGCCCAGCTGCTCGGTGCGCTGGTCGCCCATGACGGCGGTGCTGAGACCGACCTGGCCCGCCTGCAACCAGTCCTCCCGACGGCGCGCGAGCGTGGCGCGGCGGATGAGCACGCCGATGGCGACCGTGAGCAGAAGGCCGAGAATGCCGGAGAAGATGCTGCTGACAAGCGCCGTACCGTAGGCGTCGTCCATCTCGCCCAGCCATTGCTGTCGCTGACGCGTCTCCTCCTGCCCCATCTCGGAAAGCTGCGAGCGTATGGCGTCCATTGCCGCCTTGCCGCGATCCGAATTGACGACGGCAAGCGCTGCCGGCAGGCCTTGCGTCCGCCGCAGCTCGATGGTTTCCCGCAATTCGGCGAACTTCGCATCGACGCTGAGGCGAACCGCCTCGATGCGACGCCCTTGCGCCGGATTGTCCTTCACGAGACGGACGATATCGTTGAGATGGCGGGGTACGGCAAGGACGGCGACATTGTAGGGATCGAGATAGCGGGCATTGTCCGTCAGCAGAAAGCCGCGCTGCCCGGTTTCCGCATCCTGCGCGCTCGACAGAAGCTTGCCGAGTGCCACGATGACCTCGTGGGTATGGACGATCCTGTTATTGTTGACGCGCAAGGTGTGCAGATTGAGGTAGGCAACGGCGCCGCTGATCAGGAAGAAGACCAGCGCTCCGGCGAGGCTGAAGGCGACGACCGGATCGAGACCGAGCTTGAGGCTCGATGTTCTGGGCTGGTGGATAGCTGTCATCGGAATCTCGGCAAGGTGGGAGCGGCGACGGTGCGGATGCGGGTAGCGGACGGAGCTGTCGCGCAACGCGCTGTAGCATCGCAGGCGATCGCTGCACAACGCGTTCCGTGATCAACGCCCGCGGATATGGATCTTGCCGACGGGAAGGCAAGGACGTCGGCTCATGACGACAGCGTGAGATGTGCGATCAAGGGCCCGAGCGCGAAGGAAAGCCCCGACGCTGGCGCGTAAGACGGATTCTCGATGGCATAGAGGCCGAGGTATCTGTCTCGCGTCAGGAAGACGACCAGACCATCCGCATCCCGGTCCGCGCGGTCATCGGTGAGAACGACCCGACGCCTTTGCAGGACGACCACCAGGAACTCCCGGTCTTTCGGGTCGCGCACGTTGTGAAGCGGCGGCACGAACGGGTTGGCATAGGTCGTGCCGGTCACCCAGACATTGGAAACGAGCGGCACGAGGTCGCCATCGATGCGGGCATAGCGGCCGTCCACCTCGCTGCTGATCTCCCTGACGATCACGATTCTCTCCTCATGCGCGCGTTTCCACCATCCTGAGACACCCCCTCGGTGCGGAACGAATCGACAGGCCGCCTGTTATCATCACAGCCATGTCCGTTACCGGCTTCTCCTGCAGGGTCCTACCGGTCGTTTGCGCGAGAGACGACAATCGGACCCGACCGGCGCGAAACGTTGAAAGGATCGCATCATGCAAGACGACACCACGACACCGTCCAAGAAGATCGCAGAAGACTATCTAGCACTCGGCGGCCGCCGCAAGGCGAAGGTGGACGACAACATCGTCAGCACGCGCGCCTGGGAAGACGATGCACCGGAGGCGGCCGCTTTCTGGAAGGAAAAGGTCGAGCCCATGAGCGACAAGGAGCGCCGCGAGGTCGAGCTTCATCTCCCCTCCATGTCGGATACCTGACGCCTGAAAGGCGCGCTGCCGAACGGAACAGAGAAAGCCGCCAGACATTCTCCCGACAGACCATAGGCGCGGCGCTGGCATGGACTTTCCCGGCGAATGACCGGATAGCGATTGCATCAGCGCCGCGCATGGTTTCTTTCCCTCGACAGACAGACACGCTCTCGCGATCACGGCACGGTCCGCCGCTCAGGACGGTTCGCTGGCCAGGATCTCTTCCGCCTCGTCGCGCGTCATGTCGTAGACCCTACGGCCGACCTCGAAGCCGAAGCCGCCGCGAGCGAAAGCGGAAAGCTCCTTCATCTTTCGTTTCTCGTCCGGCGGCTCCTTGCGGAACGGCCCGAACGCCCGCTTGCGCGCAAGGACGATCGCGGCCCTGAGATCATCGACATCCGCGACGGCGGCCGTGGCCGTCTCGCGATCGATGCCCTTGACCACCAGTCGCTGCGAGATCGCCCGTTTGGAGCGCCCGCTCTGCTGGCCCGATCGTGTCGCAACATCCGCATAGGCCACGTCGTCGAGCGCTTTGTTGTCGTAGCCGAAGGCGACGGCAAAGGCAGACAGAGCCGCCACTTGCTCGTCGCTGATGCCGTCGAATTTTTCGCGCGCCTTGCGGGCGATCGCGTCGGACAATTGCTTCTCGGTATGCATCCGCTTGCCCAGTCGATAGGCGGCCGAGTTGCGGGCCCAGGACAGCATGCGCGGTGTCGGAACAGGAGACGGCGCCGCCTCGTCGTCTTGACCACCTTCATCCCTGTTTCGATCGCACACCGGATATCGTCCTCGACGGTCATGCCTGAAAAACTACGCGCAGACGGCACATCCTGCCACCGGTCAACTCTTACCAAGACGTCCTGTGGCGGTCACCATCCATAAACGTCAGGGGGTACGCTCCGTCAAAGCCCGTCGGTGAGGTGGAGCTTGCGCCAAGCGTCACGCCCGACTCCAAGGGGCGCGCTTTCCCGGCAATCAGCCTCGAAGAACGCATTTTCCCGCAGGCATGCCTTGTGCTATGGACCGACAAAAGCGCGTTTGCCGACGGATCCGGATGCCGGATCGGTGGCCGACTGCAAATCTTCAAACGTGACGGGAAACCGGCTTTGCGCCGGAAGAGATGGACGCATGGCAAAAGTTCCGGAAATGACGAAACACCGCGGCTTTCCGGCCGGACTGTCGGGAACGCAGTGGCAGTTCACGCTTCGCAGGGCCAATTCGAAAGTGACCGTTCTCGGGCAATGGCGTCGTCATCCGACACTCGACAAGACCGTCGGGCTTGCCGATACCGCCTTCGTGCACTCGCTCTGGCATTATTTCGGCACGGAACCCTTCGAGCGCGGAAATCTGGATGGTGAACGTCTGTCCCGTCTGTTCGGTCGCGAGATCCTGCCGGCCGAACGCGATTTCGATCCTGCATCCTATCAGGCGCTGCTGAAACTCAACGAACCGCTCGCGCGCAAGAATTTTCCCGAGGCTTTCGTCGATGTCCTCGACGTGTAGGTCGGTCTGGGTGTTTGCAGACATGCAAAAGCCCGACACGATGGCCGGGCTCTCACATTCGGATATTCTTGGAGATCAGTCGCGATGTTCGGGCATCGCCTTGAGCTGATCCTTCGTCCAGGTCGTAACCGCGTGGACGTCACCGTCTTCGTCGCGCATGAACTGGAGGTCGTTCAGCGGCACGCCGACCGGCTTCGCGCCGATTCCGAGGAAACCGCCGACATCGATGATAGCCTTCCCGCCGGCACCCGTGCCGTGGACATGATCGAGCTTGCCGACCTTGTGGTCATCGGCGCCGTAAATCGTCGCGCCCTCAAGGACAGCCGGGGTCAGCTCGGTGGGCGACAGGCGAACGTGATTGGTATGATCCATTGTGTGGTCCTCCTTTAATGTTGTCTAACTGTAACCCCTTGCTTGCAATGTTTGTTCCACCGGGGCCCTCTGGTCCGCGCCGGGTTCGAAGCCGAGGACGAACGCGACAACCTTGTCAGAGGACATTTCGCAGGGCTTCAGAACGGGGCCGCCGGACGTCGTTCGGTAGAGATTGAAGCTGACGATGTCGTTGCCTCCAAGCTCCCGTGCAAACAGCCAGACGCGACGACGATCGGTGGATCGCTGAACGGTCGCGCCCCACGGTCGGCCTTCGAACGCGCCTTCGGTGTAGCCGGCCGGCAGTCGTGCAAGCGCTTGTTCAAACGCGGCCTCCGCATCGGCCACCTTACCCGTCCTCATCGTCTGCGCACCGTGTCGGTCCCCTCGCGAACCCGGGCCGCGCGTCGCGCCGGCCTCAGCTCCTCGATCGTCGGCAACCACCAGTCGCCCGGCGGGTCGGGAACCGCCTTCGCCGGCCATGTCGAAAGCAGCTCTTCGAGGGAGGGCGCGCGCCAGAGGCCCCAGACATGGTTTTCCGTCGCGGCCGGATAGAAATCGGAGACAGCAGCGGGATCGACCAGTTCGCCGGTAATCTCGGTAAAAACAACGATGCCGTACGAAATGGCCACCGGCACGCCGGGCGGCGGCAGCGCGTCCGGCAGCACGGGATAACGGCGCTTGCGGCGCTCGGTGGAGCGGGCCTTCGCTTTCAGCTCGTCTTCCGAGCCCTTCCGCGCCTCTACGCGCCGCGCCCGCTCGGCCGGCTCGTTCCGGCGCGCGGCCGCCTCGATGGCGGTCCAGTGGCTGCGCAGGTCTTCGAACGAACGGAAGGGGACATGCCAGAGGCGTAGGTCCCCATCCCAGCGCGCGAAGCGGATCTCCCGCAATTCCTCGACGACCGTCTTCGAATAGGGCGTGCGGATCTGGAAGCCGGCGCGACCGATCTCGAGATAGGGGCTGACGATCGGATCGAAGGCGAAGGCGTCGCGTCCCCGCGCATCGGCATGCGCATCCGCTTCCGCCTCCTGTTCCGCCAGCCACCGCCCGATCCGGCGCGACGCGGTCTTTCCCGGAACCCACCAGGCCTTGATGTCGTCGCGCCAGCGGGCGCGCGGAAAACGATGCCGGAACTGATCGACCGTCATCCGGTCATAGGGAAACGCGACCACGCTGCCGGGCGCGGCTTCGTCGTCCGCTTCGCTCGCCTGCGGCGCGTTTCCGTGCGACGTTTCGGCCGTCGTTTCCATGCCCTCTCCTGTTGCCTCAGCGCGGCGCACGGACGGTGTAGCGGACGTGGAGGGCGCCATGGTCGAGGACGTCGCAGGACTTCAGGGACAGCTCGACCTTGCCCGCGAGCCCCTCGTCTCCGAAGGCGATGACCCGATCGCTGTCCACCCGGCCTTCCAGCGCCGGCGCGATGACGAGGCTGATCTCGTCGACGAGCCCGGCCGCCAGCATCGACCCGTTCACGCTCGCCCCGCCTTCGAGCAGGATGCGGGTAATGCCGAGTTCCTGTGCGAGCAGCGTCAGCATGGCGCGCAGGTCGAGGTCCTTCGTGTCCGAAACGACATAGGAAACGCCGTCTCCGGCCAGTTCCGCCAGATGGCTGTCGGGCACGTCGGGACCGAGCAGGACGACGATATGATCGCCGAAAAGCGCGTCGCCTGCGAAATGCAGCTTGCCGCCGGGGTCGAGCGCGATCGCGAAGGTCGATGCGCCCGGCCGGGCAAAATGGTGCGGACGGGCGACCTGGACGGTGCCGGTCGGCGGATGCGCCTTGGCCTTCGACATCTCCGCCATGGTCACCCGTCCGACCATCCAGGCATTGCCGGCATGTTCGGTGTGGATCTTCTCGTAAAGCGCCGTCCAGTCCGACCGTTCGCCATCCGGGCTCTTCGTCCAGCGGCTCGGATGCAGGCTCCCGTCCGGCGAGGTGATCATCAGGCAAATGATGTGGGGTTTCATGGCGCGGCGGTCCTTTCGGTGATGTCTCGTCGCTTAGATAGGGCTTGCGCTGCCGCGCACCATGGTCTCTCCCTTTGCCAAATCAGTCTCCAGCCCGTATGCCGGGCGGGAAACGGCAAACGGATACCGGACGTGAAGACGATCGCCATCGATTTCGAAACCGCCAACGAGCAGCGTGGCAGCGCCTGCTCGGTCGGGCTTGCGTGGATCGAGGATGGCCGGGTCGTGCGGATCGAGGAACGTCTCATCCGCCCGCGAGACATGCGCTTCTCCTCTTTCAACGTCGCCATCCACGGCATCCGGCCGGAGCATGTGGAGGACGCCGGAGAATTTCCCGAGGTCATGGACGAGTTCGCCGACGAGTTCAGGGGCGCGACGATGATCGCGCACAACGCTTCCTTCGACTTCAGCGTCTGGCGCGCCTGCCTCGATCTCTACCGGCAGAGCTATCCCGATCTCTCCTATCTCTGTTCGGTGAAGATGGCGCAGCGGGTCTGGCCGCATCTCGGCTCCCACCGCCTGAACATTCTGGCGGGCCATCTCGGCCTGACCTTCCGGCACCACAACGCGGCGGAAGATGCCGCGATCTGCGCGGAAGCGTCGATCGCCATGGCAAGCGCGCTGCAGGTTGCCCATGTGAGGGATGTGCCGCTGATGATCGGCATGCAGGCTGGCCGGCTCTTTGCCGGCGGATACGACGCCTGCCGGTGCCGGAAGGCCTGAAACGGGGCGCTTCGGCAGGGCAGGCAGATGGCGAGACGGTGAGCGGGGGTGCACCCCGGAAAGGACGATGGGATGGAGACGGTGAACGAACGGATCGTTGCGCTGGTCACGGCGTCGAACGATGTGGAGACGCTGGAGCACCAGGATGTCACACGCTTGATCGATGCGGCTCTACGCCAGATCCGCGATCTTCGGGCGCAGCAGGGCCTTGCCGGTGACGGCGATGCGACCGCGCTGGAGCGCGTGTCTTCCGGTGCGGCGCAGCTAACGCCGGACGACTGGCAGCGCGCGCTTCGCCATGCGGCGGATCTTCTGCGCGATCTTCAACCGACCATCGATCCCGAGCCGGCCTTGCCGGGCCACCAGCCGGACGGCGGAGATGGCGGCAACTACTGAGGCTTCCGCGGTGTTTCAGCCCCGCCAGGGATCGATCACGACGACACCGGTGCCGTCGAAATCGCGGACGTTGCGCGTGACAACGGCGAGGCCATGGACGAGCCCCGTGGCCGCGATCAGGGCGTCCGCCTCGTTGCGCCGGTCGGGAATGTGCAGATGGGCGCAGCGGGTCGCGATCGCATCGTCGACGGCAAGGATCCTTCCGGAGAATGCCGGTCGCACGTGATGATCGAGCCAGGTGCGCAGCCGCGCGCCCTGTGCCGGATCGCGGCGCTGGACGCCGAGCACGCCGCGTTCGAGCTCCAGAATGCTGATGGCAGAGAGACAGAGATCGTCAGGGTCCTGCCCGCGGACCCAATCCGCCACGTTGTCGTCCGCCTTGCCATCCCCGAGTTTCCGCAGTTCCGAAATGACGTTGGTATCGAGGAGATATTTCACGACAGATCCACGTCGCGACGGGCGATGGTGGCGCGTGGCGTGTCGAAACCAATGTCCGACAGGCCGGGCATCGAAAGCGCTTCGACAAGGCTGCGGCGCTTGCCGGTCAGCCGTTCATAGGCTTCGTAGGTCATCAGAACATGCGATGGCCGCCCCCGGTCGGTGATGACGACCGGGCCCTTCAGCGCCGCCTTCTTGGCGCTGCTGACATCGTGATTGAGTTCGCGGCTCGAAAGGCGGAGATACGTCATGGGACCTCGATGTAGAAACGTACCTACATATACGGCAATCGCGCGTGAACGGCAATGTCAGCGGAGACGGCGGATGCAGGCTTTCCCGCCCGCGCGACACGAGGGAAGCTCGACCGCGCCGCTTCGATGCTTTAGCGGTGTCACCGCGCGGGCCGTTGGCAAGGCTGGCCTGACAGGCACGCCCCGCCCGACCGTGACGGATGAGAAAACCTTGCGACGGATGAAAGGGCCATCATGGAAGGCGTGACGATTTCCCTGTTCCTGCTTTTGGCCGTGGTGGTCAGCGGCATGCTGGCGCGGATGTCGCCGATCGCCGTGCCGGTGCCGCTCGTGCAGATCGGGCTCGGCGCGCTTCTCGCGACCGTGACGGGTTCCGCGATCACGCTGGAGCCGACGCTGTTCTTCCTCCTCTTCCTGCCGCCGCTGCTGTTTCTCGACGGGTGGCGCATCCCAAAGGAAGGCTTGTTCCACGACAAAGGCACCATTCTGGAACTCGCGCTCGGGCTCGTCATCTTCACGGTTCTCGGCATCGGGTTCTTCATCCACTGGATGGTGCCGGCGATCCCGCTGCCCGTCGCCTTCGCGCTGGCCGCCATCCTGTCGCCGACGGACCCGATCGCCGTCTCCGCCATCACGGCCCGGGTCCCCATCCCCAAGCGCGTGATGCACATTCTGGAAGGAGAGTCGCTGCTGAACGACGCCTCCGGCCTCGTCTGCATGCGCTTTGCCGTGGCTGCCACGCTCACCGGCACGTTCTCGGCCGGCGAAGCGGTGCTCACCTTTCTGTGGCTTGCGATCGGCGGCATTGCCGTGGGGCTCGGGGTGACGTGGCTGGTGACGCGCGCCAAGGACATCGTCTCGCGCAAGCTGGGCGAGGAGACCGGCTCGCAGATCCTCATCAGCATCCTCATTCCGTTCGGTGCCTATCTCCTGGCCGAACACCTGCATTGCTCCGGCATTCTCGCGGCGGTCGCAGCCGGCATCGCCATGAGCTACGAGGAGCAGCGTGGCAAGGTGCTCGCCGTGACCCGCGTGCGCCGCGCCGCCGTGTGGGATACGGTCCAGTTCACCATGAACGGCATCATCTTCGTGCTGCTCGGCGAACAGCTTCCCGGCATCGCCTCGGGTGCGGCGCGCATCGTCAGCGATACCGGACACCTGCATCCGATCTGGCTCGGCTATTACGTCGTCGCCATCACGCTGGCGCTCGCAGGTCTCAGACTGGCCTGGGTCTGGGTGTCCCTGCGCTTCACCTTGTTCAAGGCGGCCCGTCGTGGAGAGGTGATCCACAAGCCGAGCTGGCGTCTCGTCGTCGCGATCTCGGTCGCCGGTGTGCGCGGGGCGATCACGCTGGCCGGCATTCTCACCCTGCCGCTGGTCATGAACGATGGAACGCCCTTCCCGGCCCGCGATCTCGTGATCTTCCTCGCCGCCGGCGTCATCATCGTGTCCCTGGTGACCGCGAGCATCGCGCTCCCGGCCCTTTTGCAGGATCTCGAACTGCCGCCCGAGCCCTCCCACCAGCGCGAGGAGGACGATGCCCGCATCGCCGCTGCGGAAGCCGCGATCAAGGCCATCGAAGCCACGCAACATCGCCTCGGCAACGGCCGGAACGATGCCGATCTCTATGCCGATGTCGGTACGCGCCTGATGGAGGTCTATCGCCAGCGCATCGACGGGCGGTCGCGCTCGGGCGACGAGAACGACCAGATCCGCAAGGTGGAGGAGATCGAGCGCATCCTGCGGCTTGCCGGCGCCCGCGCCGAGCGCGACCAGATCCTCAAGATGGCGCGTGCGCGCAAACTGCCCGACGAGATGGCGCGGCGCATCGTGCGCGAAATCGACCTGACCGAGGCGCGCCTGAGTTCGCCGACATGAGCGGAACACGCCGACAGCACCGGCAGGAGGTTCCCTCGGGCTCGAACCGGCCTACATAAAAGCTGCCGCCACCAACCGGCGACAGAAGCAGGAAGGTTTCAATCCAATGCAGATCGGAATGATGGGACTGGGCAGGATGGGCGCGAACATGGTGCGCCGCCTGCTGCGCGGGGGCCATGAATGCGTCGTCTACGACATCAACCCGGCAAGCGTCGCAGCCCTCGTTGAGGAAGGTGCCGTGGGTGCTGCCTCGGTGGAGGAGCTGGTGTCGAAGCTGGCGAAGCCGGCGGCCGTCTGGCTGATGCTGCCAGCGGCGATCACCGATGCGAACCTCGAGCGCGTGGCGGCCCATATGGTGCCGGGCGATATCATCATCGACGGCGGCAACTCGTTCTACCATGACGACGTCGATCGCGCCGAACGCCTCTCGGCCCGGTCGCTGAACTATGTGGACGTGGGAACGAGCGGCGGCGTCTGGGGTCTCGATCGCGGCTATTGCCTGATGATCGGCGGGCCGGACGATGCCGTCCGCCATCTCGACCCCATCTTCGCGACGCTCGCCCCGGGCGGCGATATCGACCCTGCCGACGTCAGCGAAAACATGACGACCGCAGATCGCGGCTACCTGCACTGCGGACCGAGCGGCTCCGGCCATTTCGTCAAGATGGTGCATAACGGCATCGAATACGGCATGATGGCGGCCTATGCGGAAGGCATGAACCTCCTGAAGGCCGCCAATGCCGGGAAGGCCGATCGCGCCGCCGATGCGGAAACGAGCCCGCTGCAGCAGCCGAAATATTATCAGTTCGATCTCGATCTCGCCGCCATCGCCGAAGTCTGGCGCCATGGCAGCGTCGTCAGTTCCTGGCTGCTCGATCTGACAGCCGGCGCCCTGAAGACCGATCCGGATCTCGCCGGCTTCAGCGGCCGGGTGTCGGATTCCGGCGAAGGCCGGTGGACGGTCAAGGCGGCGATCGACACCGGCGTGCCGGTGCCCGTTCTGTCGTCGGCGCTCTACCAGCGCTTCACCTCGCAGGGCGAGGCCGAGTTCGGCGACAAGCTGCTCTCCGCCATGCGCTTCGCCTTCGGCGGCCACCACGAAAAGCCGAAGAGCTGATCGTCGTCGATACCGTCCGTAGCGGGCAGGCGCGCCCGCCCGCTACGGACCTTTGCGGATCTTAGGCGACCTTGATCACGACCTTGCCCTTGGCGCGTCCCGTCTCGACATAGGCCAGAGCCTCGGGCGTCTGGGCGAAGGGGAAGACCTTGTCCACGACGGCGCTGAGGATGCCCTTGTCGACAAGCCCGGCGATCTGTTCCAGCTGCCGTCCATCGGCGCGCATGAACAGGAAGGAATAGTGCACGCCAAGGCGCTTTGCCTGCTTGCGCACGCTGCGGCTGATGAGCCGGATGACGAGCTTCAGCACTCCGTTCAGCTTCAGCGCGTCGGCAAAGCCTGGATCCGGCGGGCCCGAGATCGAAACGAGATGGCCGCCGGGCTTCAGCACCTTCAGCGATTTCGCCAGCGTCTTCGGGTCCTGGCTGTTCAGCACGACATCGTAGCCCGAAAGCACCTTCTCCAAGTCCTCCGTTTTGTAGTCGATGACGATGTCGGCACCGAGGCTTTTGACGAGCGGCGCGTTCTTCGCGCTGGTCGTCGTCGCCACGGTTGCGCCCAGATGCTTGGCAAGCTGGATCGCGATCGTGCCGACGCCGCCCGAACCGGCCTGGATGAAGACCTTCTGGCCCGGCTTGACCCGGGCGACATCGACCAGCGCCTGCCAAGCGGTCAGGGCGACGAGCGGGAGCGAGGCTGCCTCGTCCATCGTCAGGGTGCGGGGCTTCAGGGCGACATCGGCCTCATCGATGGCGATGAACTCGGCGAACGTTCCGACCCGGTTATCCCTCGGGCGGGCATAGATCTCGTCGCCGATCTGGAAGCGGCTGACACCGGGGCCGACGTCCACGATGGTGCCGGCGACGTCATGGCCAAGCACGAAGGGCGGGCGATAAGGCAGGAACATCTTGAACTCGCCGTTGCGGATCTTCGCATCCAGCACGTTGACGGCCGTCGCTTCGATGCGAACGAGCACATCCTTTTCCTGAACCTGCGGATTTGGCCGATCCGCGAGGCGCAACGGGGCATTTTTCTTGTATTTCTCGACGACAAAGGCTTTCACGAGGGATCTCCGGTCTGCTGCGCCCTTCAAACGGGGGCATTCGACATAGCTGGGGGCGCTGTTGCGCCTGGTTCTGATGAGGGATTTGCGGGTCAGTCCGCCTTGACGGCGGGGTTGCGGGAACGGCCGGCCAGAACGTCGATCGCGTCCTTTCCAGCCTGCAGGATACGATCCGAGACGTCGGCATCGACGGCGCGTGAGAGTTGCAGGGTGCCGATCATCATGGCGAAGATCGCCGTCGCCACGTCCTCCCTGTTTTCGACATCGGCCGGAAGCGCCTCCGCAAGCTGCAGCACCAGCACGCGGGACTGCGCGGCATACATGTCGCGCGTCTCCGGCGGCTGACGGGAAAGCTCCGGAAGAAGCGCCGCGGAGGCGCAGCCCTTGCCCGGCTCGTCGCGGTGGTCGGGCGAAAGATAGATATCAACGATCCGCTGCAGGCCGCCCTCGTCCAGCACACCCCGCAGCCATGTCGCCTGCTGGCTCAGGGCATCCGAAACGGTCTCCCGCACCAGATCGGCCTTGGAGGGAAAGTGCGGATAGAACGCTCCGTTCGTCATCCCCGCATCCTTCATGATCGTGGCGAGACCGGAGGCGGCGATCCCGTCCGTGCGGAACCTTTCGACGGCAACATCCATGATCCGGCGGCGCGAGGCATCCTTCCGGCCTTTTTCGTAACGCATGACGCGTGATCCCTCTCTATTGCATTACGATCATAATACCATTGAATTCGGATAATGCAACAGTCCTAGGCGCCGAAATCCGGAGCGCTCATCGTAAGAAAGCGGGATGAACGCTGCAGCCGGGCAAGACGAGGCTGGCCCGCGGCGGCGCGGCTCTCCGGCGCCATGTCAGCCCCAAGGTCGATCTGGCGGATGTCATCGCCATCATGTTCGGCAAAACGTACGCTCTGCGCCCGCCACGCAGAAGGCGGGCGCCCGATGCCGTGAAATCGCTGAACGCCCCTGAACGAACGAAGGCCGCGCGTCCTCATCGACACGCGGCCTTCGGCTTTCGGCATGCCGGCCTGCAAAGGGCCGGCGGTCGCATTCAGAGATTGACGTCCACGACCGTGCGGCCCTGAACATGCCCGCCCAGAATGCTCTCCGCCACCGCCGGCACCTGCTCGAGGCCGATGACCGTCGTCGTCCGCGCAAGCTTCTTCAGATCGAGATCGCGCCCGAGACGCTCCCAGGCCTGAAGGCGCACGGCCTGCGGGGCGTTGACCGAGTCGATGCCGGCCAGCGTGATGTTGCGCAGGATAAACGGCAGCACCGTCGCCGGAAGGTCGCGCCCCTGGGCGAGGCCACAAGCGGTGACGACGCCACGGTACCGGGTCTGCGCCAGCACATTCACCAGCGTATGGCTGCCGACACTGTCGATCGCCCCCGCCCAGCGCGGCGTCGTGATGGGCGCACCCGGCTCCGACAGCGTCTTGCGGTCGATGACATCGGCCGCACCGAGCTCGCGGAGATAGGCCGCCTCCTTGAGACGTCCGGTCGAGGCGACGACGCGATATCCGAGGCCGGAGAGAAGCGAGATGGCAACCGATCCGACGCCGCCATTGGCGCCGGTCACGAGGATATCGCCCTTGTCGGGCGTGATCCCGCCATGTTCGAGCGCAAGCACGGAGAGCATGGCCGTGTAGCCCGCCGTGCCGATGGCCATGGCGTCCTTCGTCGACAGCGGGTCGGGAAGCTTGACCAGCCAGTCGCCGCTCAGCCGGGCCTTCTGGGCAAAACCGCCATGATGGCTCTGGCTCAGGCCCCAGCCATTGGCGACCACGCGATCGCCGACCTTAAAATCGGGATGCGAGGACGCCGAGACCGTTCCGGCAAGGTCGATGCCCGGCACGAGCGGAAAGCGCTCGATGACCGGAACGCGACCGGTGATGGCCATCCCGTCCTTGTAGTTCACGGTGGAGTAATCCACGTCCACCGTGACGTTGCCGTCCATCAGGTCGGCTTCGGTGAGGTCGACAAGTCTCGTGGACAACGCATCGCCATCCTTGGCGGTGAGCAGGGCTTTGAACGTCATTCTGGTTTTCCTGTTGAAGACAAGGGCGGCGCGCGTCTCATCCGGCCGTGCGGTAGCGCTCGGCAGCATGCTCCTGCCGGGTGTTCGGAAGCATCGCCTGGCGTGCCGCCTCATAGGTTTCCCACTGGGCCACATCGCGCAGCGGCGGGATTGTCACGGCTTCGCGGCGATCATAGCCGACAAGCGCGGCATCGACCAGTTCGGCAACCTCCATGACGCCGCTCATCGTGTTGACGTCGATGCCGGAGTGCTCCCAGATCTCGGTTCGGGTGGCGGCGGGAAGCACGGCCTGGACATAGACGCCCTTCGGACCGAGCTCGACGCTGAGGCTCTGCGAGAGAAAGGTAACGAAAGCCTTGGTGGCGCCATAGACGGACATGGCGAATTCGGGCGCGAGACCGACGACCGACGAAATGTTGACGATGGCACCGGTGCCGGCTTCGGCGAAGCGCGGTGCGACGGCGCTGGCAAGACGCACGACGGCGGTCGTGTTCAAGGCGACGAGCCGGGCCACATCGTCAGGCGTCTGGGTGAGGAAGCCGCCGCGCAGATTGCCGCCGGCATTGTTGACCAGCACGCCGATCGTCGCATCCTCGCGCAGACGCGCCTCTACGATGTCGAGGTCGGCGACGCGGGTGAGGTCGGCCTGGATGATGTCGATGGAGACACCTGTTTCCTGGATCAGCCGTGCCGCGACGGCGTCGAGCCGGGCCTTGTTGCGGGCCACGAGAACGAGGTCATGCCCGCGGCGGGCAAAACGCTCGGCATAGACTTCGCCGATACCGGTCGAAGCGCCGGTGATGAGAACTGCTGGAAGTTTGGACACGATGCACTCTCGCTTTGCGAACAGATTCTAATGATGACGACTATCATCATTGTTCTATTTATGATGATCATCATGAAACTGTCAATGGCTTTGTTCGGCAAATCTTTCGGTGGCAATGTGGCGGGACAGCGAGCCCGGCAGGGCCTGCGGAAGAACGCATCGTAGGCCAGCCATTGCCTTGACAGGTCGCACCCTCTACAATGATGACAATGATCATGAATGTTGCCGGCACTCTCCTGTGCCGCGAAGGCTTGGGAGACGATCCGCATGAAAGTCAGTCGGGAACAGATGGCGGAAAACCGCCTCCGTATTCTGGATGCGGCCAGCAGGCTGTTTCGCGAAAAAGGGTTCGAAGCGGTGACGGTCTCCGAGGTAATGAAGGCCGCGGGCCTCACTCACGGCGGCTTTTATGGCCACTTCACGTCGAAGGACGATCTGGTGGCACAGGCCCTGGCCAGCACGTTCCGGGCGCGGGCGGAGGATACGCAGGACATCGCTGCCTATCTCGACCAGTATCTCACCCCGCGTCATCGCGACAATCCGGGCAATGGCTGCCCGATCGCCGGCCTCAGCGCCGAAAGCCGCCATCAGGGCGAAGCCGCTCGGGCCGCCATCACGCAGGGCCTGCAGACGCAGATCGCGCGCATGAGCCGGACGCCGGATGGCGACACGAGCCCCGAGATGCGGCGGGCCGTCATCGGTAGCTGGGCCGCCATGGTCGGCGCCATCATCCTCTCCCGCGCCATCGTCGATCCCGACCTATCCGACGAGGTACTGCGGGAAACCCGCGCCTGGATAAGGGGGGATAGCGATCGGGTCGCCGAACCCGCGGCGTCCTGACGGCAGGGCTTCGCCGAATTAGCCTCAGGCGAGCGATGCCTGCCGCGTTTCCGCGTCGATCATGCGGGCGGCAAACGCGGCGCAGACGAGAAGGGCTGCAAACAGCCCGACCGCCACGCCGACCCCGAAGGTGACGACGACGGTCATCAGCGTCGGGGCGATGAGCCCGCCCAGCCGTGCGACCGCGCCTGCGGCCCCCATGCCCGTCGCGCGGGAGGCCGTGGGATAGAGTTCGGGCGTGAAGGCATAGAGCGCACCCCATGTTCCCAAGAGCGCGAAGCTCATCACGAGCAGCGACGCGCCGATCAGCAGGTCGTCCGGAGACAGGACGAAGAGCAGGCAGCCGAGCGCGGAGAGAAGGCAGAAGCCGATCAGCGTCGGGCGCCGTCCCCACCGCTCCACGCCGAAGGCGGCGAGCGCATAGCCGGGAATCTGCGCCAGCGCCACGAACACCAGAAAGCCATAGCCGCGCACGAAACCGAAGCCCTCGCTCGCAAGGCGCGCCGGCATCCAGGTGAAGATGCCGTAATAGGAGACGGACACCAGAAACCAGACGGTCAGAATCAGCAGGCTGCGGCGCCGCAGGGGCGGCGAGAACACGCCTTCGCCCGCCGTCCTCGGCGCCGCGACCAGACGTTCGCCCGCCGTCAGAGCCGGCTTGCCGTGCATGACCAGCATGCGGTTGACGATGGCTTTGGCCTCATCGCCGCGGCCTGCACGCAGAAGATAGTAGGGCGATTCCGGCACGAAGACGCGCAGGCCGACGCCGATGATCGCTGGCAGCGCCGTGACGGCGAAGATGTAGCGCCAGGCATCCGCCACGCCGGCGACGCTTGCCGCCCAGGCAGCGAGCGCGATCGCCAGCGTGCCCACGGCCCAGAACCCTTCGAGCATGACGAGCCAGCGGCCGCGGTTTCGCGCCGGCAGGAACTCCGCCATCATGGCGTAATCGACCGGCAGCGTGCCCCCGACGGCAATGCCGGTGAGGAAGCGGAGAGCGAGCAGGCTCGTGAAATCCGGCGCGAAAACCGACAGCGCGCCGAAGACGGCATCGCAGGCGACGGTGAGCAGAAGCACGCGCCGGCGGCCCCAGCGATCCGCGAGCCGCCCGAAGACGACGGCGCCGATCAACATTCCGAGGAAGAACAGGGTCCCCGTCTGCAGCGCCTGGGGCACGGTCAGCCCGAAGCTTGCTGCGATGGAGGCGGCGGTGAAACCGACGGCCAGCACCTGCATGGCGTCGGCCGTCCACACGAGACCGAACACGCCGAGCAGCCTGCGCTGGAAGCGGCCCGTGCCGGCGCGATCCAGAGCCTCGTCCATCGTCATCGCCGTCATGTTGCCATCCCCGCCATGTCATGCCCGTGCCGGCGCGAACAGAAGCGCCTTCACTGTGGACTCTATAGACGAGACAGCCGGGGAGTATAGTGTGGCGAAGCCGCCTGCAGACGCATTTCCGCGGCCTTGGATCGATCAGCGAACGCGCGGGGGCGCGGGCCGCGGAGAGACGATGACCCTGTTGCGGCCGCCTTGCTTGGCGCGATAGAGATTGCGATCGGCGATCTCGAGGATGTCGCGTGCGTCATGGCCCTCGACGGACACGCCGATGCCGATGCTGACGGTCACCGTGAGCCCGGCTGCGACCGCCGACCAGTCATGTCGGGCGACCTTCAGGCGCATGCGCTCGCAGGCGCGTTTCGCCTGCGAGCAGGTGACGCCAGCCATCAGCACCACGAACTCCTCGCCGCCGAAGCGAACGGCAAGGTCTACCCCCCGCAAGGAGCCCTTGATCAACCCGCCGAGCCCGATCAACACGCGGTCGCCGATGATATGCGAATGGGTGTCGTTGATCGCCTTGAAGTGATCGACGTCGAGCACCGCCAGCGCATAGCCTTCGCCGGCGGCATCCACCGCGTCCAGCACCGCCTCCAGACGGCGGCGATTGCCAAGGCCGGTGAGCGGATCGGTGTTCGCCGCCTCCGTCAGCAGGGTCGTCTGCTGTTGGAGCGCTTCGAACGACCGAGCGATCTCGGCCGTCCGCACGGCTTCTGTGTCGAGCAACATCCTCAGCTTCTTGGTCTCGTAGCGAATATCGGCAAGGCGCGCATTGCGCTGGGCGCGCTCGGCCGTGAATTGCTGGTGAAGACTGTGATAGCGCTTGTGGAAATCGAGCGCCGGCTCGAAAGCGCGAAGGTGTTCGTGCGCCTTGGAGAGGTACAGGCAGGCGAACATCAGCGTCTCGACATTGCCGTTGATGCTCGCCAGCGCATGGGCATGCTGAAGCGGGACCAGCGCTTCCTCGTAGCGCTTCAGCGAAACGAGCGTCCGCCCGAGAATATCGAGATAGTGCCCCTCGCCGCGTGCATCGTCCTCGCTGGTGATGGCGCGAAAACGCGCAAGAAACTGCTCTGCACCGATGAAGTCCTCGGCCGCGTTGAAGTATTCGGCGAGATTGCCGAGACAGAGACGCTCGGCCCAGCCATCTCCGAGGGACTGGGCAAGGGCATAGGCGCTTCGGGTCACGTCGATCGCCGGCCCCATGGCGGCATCGAAGGATGCGCGGTCGCCCGCGTCCAGAGCGAGATAGGCGGCCTCCGCATGCGAGCCGCCGAGATTGATCAGCCACCAGCACTCGAAACTCGCATCGCCGGCCTCCCGCGCCAGCGCCACTGCCCGGCCGCAATAGTCGATGGCCAACGGCGGTTGCCGGGACATCCAGAAGATGACACCGGTGACATTGATGGCCAGCGAGCGCGTGCGCGGATCGCCGCTCTGATCGGCAATGTCGAGCGCCTCCGCCGCCAGCGCGACCGCCTCCTCCAGCTGGCCCAACTCCAGATGGAGCCAGGCTTGAATGCTCAGGGCCTGCGCCTCGAACGCCGGCTGATCGAGATCGTGCCAGATCGCCACCGCCTGCGCGACATAACGGAGGCCCATTTCGGGCTTTCCGAGCTGGAAGCAGTACCAGGCGGTGTCCTGCGCGCTGCGTGCCGTTTCCGGTGAATTGCCCCGCTGCAAAGACAGTTCATGAACGGAGAGCGATATCTCGAGAGCACCGCTGGATCGTCCCGAGCATCCGAGCTGCCACGCCTCATCCAATGCATGGATATTCGCGGAGATATCAGAATTTTTACTTTCTGCGAAAATCACGCTGGCAATCCGGATATCGTCTCTACTGTCTGTGCAGGAGCTTTTCCAGTCTGTCCGAAAATCCTGAACATGGCGCTAATGGAACGGCAGAAATTTTCATCATCCGCGCCCTTGGCTCCTCGAATTTTTCTTGTGCACCGCACCAGAGACAAGAGGAAATGATGCTTTTCTCTTGCCATCCGCATGTCTCGTCACGCAACCGACACGCCTGCTTCTTTCCCTACAGCGCCGCTTCTACCGATCGTCCGGCCCCGTCGATGCCTTTCGCCGCACGTCACCCTTGCACCGTTCGGAGCATGTTCTGACGTTCTCCCAGTCCCGCGCCCATTTCTTCCGCCACGCAAACGGCCTGCCGCAGGCGGCACAGATCTTCGTCGGAAGGTTGGATTTCGTGTAGCGCGGCTCCTTCATGGGCGGGAACCTGTGGCGCGGATGCGCGCTGTCAAGCGGCCCGCGGTGACGCCGGTGCGCGGCAGGCGCCCCGGTCGTTGGGGGACTTGCCAACCCGCAGCCACATCCGGATAAGAACAGCATGGCCTTCACGCTCCGCCAGCTTCAGTTCTTCGTCGCCGTTGCCGAACAGGGATCCGTCACCCGGGCGGCGCAAAACCTGTCGATCTCGCAATCGTCGATCACCGAAGCGATCAAGGAACTCGAAAGCGATCTCGGCGTCGCGCTCTTCGACCGGCATCCGCGCGGCCTGCACATCACCCATAACGGACACCAGTTCCTGCGCCATGCGACGAAGATCCTGGCCGGCGTTCAGGATGCCCGCCGCTCCTTCGCCCATGCGCCGGAAACCGGAAACGGCAAGCTCAATCTCGGCGTCACGTCGCTGGTGGCGGGCTATGTCCTGTCGGATCTTCTGGCGCGGTATCGGCGTGCCTTCCCCTCGGTCGATGTCAGTGCCATCGAGGATAACGGCTCCTATCTCGAGCACCTTCTCGTCGGCGGCGAACTCGATGTCGCCGTCATGGTCATTTCCAACCTGCGCGATCGCATGGCGCTGCAGGCGGAGATCATCGAGACGTCGCCCTACCGGCTCTGGCTGCCGCTCGGCCACCGGCTCGTCTCGGCGGACATCATCTCCATATCGGATGTGGCACAGGAGCCCCTGATCATGCTGACGGTGGACGAGATCGAGGAAAACACGGGCAAGCTGCTCGCAGCCCTTGGCGCGCGCCCGCATGTGGCCTTTCGCACCCGCTCTGTGGAAGCCGTGCGCAGCCTCGTTGCGACCGGCGCCGGCATCGCCCTCCTGCCCGATCTCGTTTACCGGCCCTGGTCGCTGGAAGGCGACCGGATCGAGAGCCGCGACGTTTCCGGCGCCCTGCCGGTGGTGCAGGTCGGCATGGTCTGGCGCAAGGGCTCCAGCCTGCCGCAGTCCGCGCGGGATTTCATCGGCGTGGTCGAAACACTGCGCAGCAGCCGCGGGCGGAGCTAACGTTCGGAAAAACCGATACCGGCTATCTGTTTAATGAATTTGCGAATGCGGCGGAAGCGCGGCACCTTTCTCAGCGGGAACAGACGAGCCGAACAACGGCCGAACCGGGAGACCACAGATGATCAAGATTCTGAAGTCCTGCAGCACCCTCGCCCTCTCGCTTGCCTTCGCCACCTCCGCCATTGCACAGGAGCCTTTGAAGGCGCTCGGCACTGGCGAAGGCGAACTGTCGATCGTGGCCTGGGCCGGCTATATCGAGCGGGGCGAGACCGACAAGGCCTATGACTGGGTCACCGACTTCGAAAAGTCGAGCGGCTGCAAGGTTTCGGTAAAAACTGCCGCGACATCGGACGAAATGGTTGCGCTGATGAACGAGGGCGGCTTCGACCTCGTCACGGCATCGGGCGACGCCTCGCTCCGGCTCGTGGCCGGCAAGCGCGTGCAGCCGATCAACACCGACCTCATTCCCAGCTGGAAGACGCTGGACGCGCGCATGCAGGATGCCCCCTGGCACACGGTCAAGGGCGTCCACTACGGCACGCCCTATGTCTGGGGGCCGAACGTGCTGATGTACAACACCGAGGCCTTCAAGGGCGAGGCGCCGAAGAGCTGGAAGGTCGTCTTCGAGGAGATGACCCTGCCCGACGGCAAGTCCAACAAGGGCCGGGTTCAGGCCTATGACGGTCCGATCCATGTGGCGGACGCCGCCAACTATCTGATGGCGCACAAGCCGGAACTCGGCATCAAGGACCCCTACGAGCTCAACGAGGAGCAGTACAAGGCGGCCCTCGACATCCTGAGGGTCCAGCGCACGCTGGTCGGCCGCTACTGGCACGATGCCATGATCCAGATCGACGACTTCAAGAACGAGGGCGTCGTCGCCTCGGGTTCCTGGCCGTTCCAGGTGAACCTGCTCACCGCGGAAAAACAGCCGATCGCCGCCGTCTTCCCCGAGGAAGGCACGACCGGCTGGGCCGACACGACGATGCTCTCGTCCGAAAGCGCCCACCCGAACTGCGCCTATATGTGGATGGAGCACTCGCTTTCGCCCAAGGTGCAGGGCGACGTATCCGCCTGGTTCGGCGCCAACCCCTCTGTCGGCGCAGCCTGCAAGGGCAATGCGCTGCTGACGGACGAAGGCTGCAAGACCAATGGCTACGAGAATTTCGAGAAGGTGAAGTTCTGGAAGACGCCGGTCGCCAAATGCGCCAGCCAGAGCGAGTGCGTGCCCTATCACCGCTGGGTCTCGGACTATATCGGCGTCATCGGCGGCCGCTGACACGAGGCAGCGTGCCGAACGCCTCGTGCCTCTCCTGCGTCATCCTCGGGCTCGTCCCGAGGATCTGCTGAGAACAGCCGCACATGACGTGGATTGCCTGTTGAATGAGCTCAGATCCTCGGGACAAGCCCGAGGATGACGTCGGGGTTGAGCGCTCGCGAAAACGGCACCCTCGGTATTCAGACGAGGCACCTCCCGACACCCCGCAGACCACGGACACGCACATTGTCGCGACATTCGTCCTTGCCCACTGGAGCCACCATGACCGCCATCCTCTTCGAAAACGTCTCGCGCCATTTCGGCAGCGTGCGCGCCGTCGATGGCGTCGATCTCGCGGTTGCGGAAGGCGAGTTCTTCGCCATGCTCGGCCCCTCCGGCTCCGGCAAGACGACCTGCCTGCGGCTCGTCGCGGGCTTCGAACAGCCGACATCCGGCCATATCGAAATCTTCGGCGAGACCGCGGAAGGCGTGCCGCCCTACCGGCGCAACGTCAACACGGTGTTCCAGGACTACGCGCTGTTCCCGCATCTCTCGATCCTCGACAATGTCGCCTACGGGCTGATGGTGAAGGGGATCGGAAAGGCGGAGCGGCGGCGGGCGGCGGAAGACGCGCTGGCGATGGTCGCCCTGCCCGGCTACGGCGCGCGCAAGCCCGGCCAGCTCTCCGGCGGCCAGCGCCAGCGCGTCGCCCTTGCCCGCGCGCTCGTCAACCGGCCGCGCGTTCTGCTGCTTGACGAGCCCCTGGGCGCGCTGGACCTGAAGCTGCGCGAGCAGATGCAGGAGGAGCTGAAGACCCTGCAGAAGACGCTTGGCCTGACCTTTATCTTCGTCACCCACGACCAGAGCGAAGCCCTGTCCATGGCCGACCGGGTCGCCGTGTTCCATGAGGGCAAGGTGCGGCAGGTGGGCACGCCGGAGGAGATCTACCGGCGTCCGAAGACGCGTTTCGTCGCGGATTTCGTCGGCTCCTCCAATGTCCTCTCCCGCGAACAATGCGCGCGGCTCGGCCTTAACGCCCCCGCTGCGAGCCTGCGCCCGGAATCGATCCTGCTGGGCGCACCCGCCGACGGCCAACTCGGGCTCACCGGCGTGCCGATCGCCGCGAGCTTCCTGGGCCCCATCAACCGGCTGACGCTCGACTGCGGCGGCGAACGCATCGTCGCCGCGCTTCCGGCCGGCACGCCCGTGCCCGCCACCGGCGAGCCCGTCACCTTCGCCTTCAACCGGCAGGATCTCCACGTGATGGAGGAGGCCTGATGGCGGCCGTGGCGCAGGCTCACCCGGGAAATGCGACGATAAGCCCGGCCGGGACGGGCTCGGCCCGGCTCTCGGACGTCTTCTGGCGGAATCCGAAGCTGTTTCTGGCGCTGCTTCTCTGTCTGCCGCTCCTCTGGCTCGGCGTCGTCTATCTCGGTTCGCTTGCGGTCTTCCTCGCTCAGAGCCTCTTCGCCATCGACGATTTCTCCGGTCTCGTCACCTACGAGCCGACACTGGCCACCTACCGGCAGCTGTTCTCGGATGCGAATTTCGATATCATCCTGCGCACGGTGCTGATGGCGACAAGCGTAACGCTGGCGTCGATCGTCATCGCCTTTCCCATCGCCTATTACGCCGCGCGCTATGCCCAAGGCGTCTGGAAGGCGGTGTTCTATCTCGGGGTGATGCTCCCCCTCTGGTCGAGCTACCTCGTCAAGATCTACGCCTGGAAGCTGATCCTCGCGAAGGAGGGCATTCTCACCTGGCTGTTCACCCAGCTGCATCTCCTGTGGCTGCTCGATGCCTGGCTCGCGATCCCCGTCATCGGCGGCAACTCGCTGTCGGTCAGCTACACCGGCACCTTCCTCGTCTTCGTCTATGTGTGGCTGCCCTTCATGATCCTGCCGATCCAGGCAGCGCTCGAACGCGTGTCCGGCAGCCTTGTGGAAGCCTCGGCCGACCTTGGCGCCCATCCGCGCCAGACCTTCCGTCATGTCCTGCTTCCGCTCGCGTTGCCGGGCATCGTCGCCGGCTCCATCTTCACCTTTTCGCTGACGCTCGGAGACTACATCATTCCGCAGATCATCGGCTCCTCGCGCCTGTTCATCGGGCAGGCCGTCTATGCGCAGCAGGGCACCGCCGGCAACCTGCCGCTTGCCGCCGCCTTCACGCTGGTGCCCATCGTCATCATGGGCGTCTACCTCTGGGCCGCCCGTCGCATGGGAGCTTTCGATGCGCTCTGACCGTCTCGACCGGGCGCCGCTGCCCCTGAAGATCTCCGCCTGTCTCGGCCTGCTGTTCCTGCATCTGCCGATCCTGCTCATCTTCCTCTATGCCTTCACCACCGAGGAGAAGAGCTACCGCTTTCCGCCGCCCGGGCTGACGCTGCAATGGTTCGCCGTCACCTGGAACCGGCCAGACGTCTGGGCGGCGCTGACGCTGTCGGTGAAGGTCGCGAGCCTTGCGACCGCAATCGCCCTCGTGCTCGGCACGCTCTGTGCCGCCGCGGTCTCCCGCTCGGCCTTCTTCGGGCGCGAGGCGGTGTCGCTGCTCGTCATCCTGCCCATCGCGCTCCCCGGCATCATCACCGGCATCGCGCTGCGGTCAGCCTTCTCGATGGCGGATATCCCGTTCTCGTTTTTCACCATCGTGCTCGGCCATGCCACCTTCTGCATCGTCGTCGTCTACAACAATGCGGTCGCCCGCTTCCGTCGCCTGTCCGGCTCGCTCGTGGAGGCCTCGATGGATCTGGGGGCCGATGGTTTCCAGACGTTTCGCTACGTTATCCTGCCGAACATCGCGACGGCGCTTCTGGCCGGCGGCATGCTCGCCTTCGCCCTGTCCTTCGACGAGGTGATCGTCACGACGTTCACCGCCGGCCAGCAGTCCACCCTGCCGATCTGGATGCTGGAGGAACTGATCCGCCCGCGGCAGCGGCCGGTGACCAACGTCGTCGCCATGGTCGTCGTGCTGGTGACGCTTCTGCCGATCCTTGCCGCCTACTTCCTCACCCGCGACGGCGACCATATCGCCGGCGCCGGCAAATGACCCGAACCTGAACAGGAGATCGACCATGGACACGGACCTTTTGATCGGCGCCCGCTTCGAGCCCGGCACCGAGGCGGAAGAGCAGATCCTCAACCCGAAGACCGGGGCGAAGATCCTCGGGCTCGCCGAGGCGTCGCACGGGCAGATCGATGCGGCCGTGGAGGCCGCCGAACGCGCCTTCACCACCTGGTCGCGCACGACGCCGGCCGAGCGCTCGACCTATCTCCTGCGCATCGCCGATGCGATCGAGCGGGACGCGGACGGTTTCGCAAGCCTCGAAGCGCTGAACTGCGGCAAGCCGCTGCACGCCGTGCGCAACGACGAGATCCCGGCGATCGTGGATTGCTGGCGCTTCTTCGCCGGCGCCATCCGCATGCTGAACGGCCCCGTGGCCGGCGAATATCTGCCCGGGCACACCTCGATGATCCGGCGCGATGCGATCGGCGTCGTCGGCTCCATCGCACCCTGGAACTATCCGCTGATGATGATGGCCTGGAAGCTCGCGCCGGCGCTGGCAGGCGGTAACACCGTCGTCTTCAAGCCCTCCGAACAGACGCCGTTGACCGCGCTGAAGATGGCGCGGCTGCTGGCCGACATCCTGCCGGAAGGCGTCGTGAACATCATCCTCGGCCGCGGCGACACCGTCGGCAATGCGCTGATCAACCATCCAAAGATCGCAATGGTCTCGATCACCGGCGATATCGCGACGGGTAAGAAAGTGCTGACCGCGGCGGCCAAGACCGTCAAGCGGACGCATCTGGAACTCGGCGGCAAGGCGCCCGTGATCGTCTATGACGATGCGGACCTCGAGGCCGTCGTCGCCGGCATCCGCACCTTCGGCTTCTACAATGCCGGGCAGGACTGCACAGCCGCCTGCCGCATCTACGCGCAGGATGGCATTTACGAGAAGCTGGTCGCCGACCTCACCGCCGCCGTCTCCAGCATCACCTTCGGATCGGAAAACGATGCGGACAACGAGATCGGCCCGCTGATTTCCGCCCGCCAGCGCGACCGCGTGTCGAGCTTCGTCGAGCGCACCAACGAGGCACGGCACATGGAGGTCACGACCGGCGGCCAACGCGGACCGGGCGACGGCTTCTTCTTCCAGCCGACCGTCATCGCCGGCGCGCTGCAGGACGACGAGATCGTTCGTCGCGAGGTGTTCGGCCCGGTCGTCTCCGTCACCCGCTTCAAGGAGCCCGAACAGGCGGTGACCTGGGCGAACGACAGCGACTACGGCCTCGCCTCCTCTGTCTGGTCGAAGGATATTTCGCGCGCGATGCAGACCGCCGGCCGGCTGCAATACGGCTGCACCTGGATCAATACCCACTTCGCCCTCGTCAACGAAATGCCGCATGGCGGTCTCAAGCAGTCGGGCTATGGCAAGGATCTCTCGGTCTATGCGCTCGAAGATTACACCGCCGTGCGCCACATCATGATCGCACACGGCTGAGCGACCGGCCGGGCTGCAACGCCCGGCCGGTCTCGACCCGATCAGGCCGCCACCGGCCCGGAGCGCCCCGCCATGCGTGGGCCGTCGCATGTTTTGACAGGGAAGCCGGGGGGCGAGCGAAGGGCTTTCGGACCGAGCGATGCGGTCGCACGATGCTGGCAGGGCATCGCCCTCAGGCGACATCTGTCCCAACGCGGTCAGCGGATGCTGCGGCCGTAAAAAGAACCGCCTCAAGCCCGGGATACGCCGCCTCTCGACCGGCTTGAGGCCGCGATGCCGCGCGAGCGATCCGCCTCTCCCCGCTCGCACTGCGGCCTGCGAGAGCGCCCGCGAAACGTTCGGCAATGCGCCCTGTCCTGCGGCCGTAAACACCGTCATCGCCCAAGTCTTTCCCGGTGCTCCGTTCAGCGGCCTGAAAACGGGGAATCGTGCCGGAATCCCGCGGTTTTTAACCATGCATATTTACTGAACTCTAACATTCATTCTCTCGCTATGCGGGATGATTTTAGAAAAAAACAACCATAGAATGCTGAATATCTCCGATCATCACGAAAACCGATGGTAAACAGACAATTAATGTTCAGTTTACTTACTAAAGCTCTCACAGATGAAACATTGAATCAACTTTTAAATATTGACCCGTTTTTAGTCATAACTTACTTACTAATTTGTAAACCAGAGGATGTTATTGTCATGCGTATATTATCTCTCTTCATATGGATCACGTCCGCGGCGGCAATATTTGCATTCGTGCTGCAGCCGGTCGGCGCTGACGTACAATTGCTTGTCTCCGCCCTGACGATCGGCTTTCTATTCGTCATTACGCGCTTCAATAAAGCAGGACCGCTGCGCTATATTGCGCTGGCGACCGCAAGCATCATCGTCCTGCGTTACGCCTACTGGCGCACGACCAGCACGCTTCCGCCGATCGACGACCTGATGTCGTTCATTCCCGGAATGCTGCTTTACGTCGCCGAGATGTTTTGCATCTTCATGTTCTTCATCAGCGTGTTCGTCGTCGCCGATCCGGTCGAGCGCCCCCGCGCTCGTCAGCTGTCAGACGATGAACTCCCGACCGTCGACGTGTTCGTGCCCTCCTACAATGAAAGCGCCGAGATCCTCTCGCTGACGCTCGCTGCAGCCGCAGGCATGGATTACCCGTCCGACAAGTTCACCGTCTACCTGCTCGACGACGGCGGCACCGACCAGAAGCGCAACAGCAGCGATCCTGAGACCGCCCAGGCCGCCATCGACCGCGGTCAGGCGCTGCGGACGCTCTGTCTCGACCTCGGCGTTCACTACATGACGCGGGCCCAGAACGTGCATGCCAAGGCCGGTAACCTGAATGCGGGGATGGAACGCACCTCCGGCGATCTGATCGCCGTCTTCGATGCCGACCACGCACCCGAACGTGCCTTCCTGCGCGAAACCGTCGGCCATTTCAGCGACGATCCGGATCTCTTCCTGGTCCAGACACCGCATTTCTTCGCCAATCCGGACCCGGTCGAGCGCAATCTCGGCACCTACAAGCACATGCCGGCCGAGAACGAGATGTTCTACACCATGATCCAGAAGGGTCTGGATCGCTGGAACGCCTCTTTCTTCTGCGGCTCTGCTGCCGTCCTCCGCCGCGAAGCGCTGGATGAGGTCGGCGGCTTTTCCGGGATCACGATCACCGAGGATTGCGAGACGGCGCTGGAGCTGCACTCGCGCGGCTGGAACAGCCTCTATGTCGACAAGCCGCTCATCACCGGACTGCAGCCGGAGACCTTCGCCAGCTTCATCGGACAGCGCTCGCGCTGGTGCCGGGGCATGATCCAGATCCTCATCCTGAAGAACCCGCTCTTCAAGCAGGGACTGACGCTTCCCCAGCGCCTGAGCTACATGTCGAGCTGCTTCTTCTGGCTCTTCCCCTTCGTGCGCACCGCCTTTCTCGTCGCGCCCATTCTCTTCATCCTGTTCAACCTGAAGATCTTCAATGCCTCGGCCGAAGACTTCCTGGCCTATACGGTTACCTACCTCATCGCGTCCGAAATCCTGCGCAACTACCTCTACGGCCAGATGCGTTGGCCCTGGATTTCCGAGCTCTACGAATATGTCCAGTCCGTCTTCCTGGTCCGGGCCATCGTCAGCGTCATCTTCAACCCGCGCAAGCCGACCTTCAACGTGACCGACAAGGGCGTGTCGCTGAACCAGCGCCAGCTGTCCAACCTCGCCTGGCCGTTCTTCGCCATCTTCGCCGGGCTGGGCATGGTCCTGTCCTATGCGATCTACCGCTACCAGACGGAGCCGGCGCTCGGCGACCTGATCATCATCACCGGCGCCTGGAACCTGCTCAACCTGATCATTGCCGGTGCTGCACTCGGCATCGTCACCGAACAGCCGAACGAGGCGGACGGCATCAGCCTTCCCTCGGCCCGGATCGCGGAGCTGGAAGTGGGCAACCAGACCGTGCCCGTCACCATCCGCCAGATCTCCTCGGAAAAGGCGATCGTCGAACTGAAGAAGAGCATGACGACCCCGCTGCGGGCCGGAGACTATGGTCGCCTGCTTCTGGTCGATCCGCCTGCACACGTCATCCTGCCCTCGGTGCCCGTCTTCATCGGCAAGCCGTCCGGCAGCGATCACCGCAGCTTCGTGGTCGAACTCGACGCGGAAGCCTGCCACTTCCCGGCCATTGCCAGCCTCATGCTCGCCGATCTCGACCTGCCTCGCGCCCTGCGGGACGGCCGCCAGAAGCGCCGGTCCTACCCCGTCGCTCTGCTGACACTGATCCGCTGGGCCATCTTCAGCCCCTCCCTCGCCATAACGGCCGGTCTGTCGTCGAAATCGACGTCCGAGAGGACAAGCCGCCGCCGTCGTCCGACTGCCGAAAAGCCGCAACCCGTCGTCGAAGCCGCGTGACCGGAAAGCCAGAGGAAACCATCATGTTCAAGTCATCCACCCTCGCGCTCGCACTCCTGCCGTCCCTTCTCCTGGCCGGCCTCTCCAGCACGGCCCTTGCCCAGACGCTCGGGCAGGCACCGGGCCAGCCGGCGGCGGCACCTGCGCCCTTCCGATTCAACACGCCGCCAACGGCCACAGCGCCGGCGCCGCTTGCCGATGTCGGCGGCACGCTGCGCAAGATCGCGGCGAGCCCCTACGACCTGTTCTTCGACGGCGAATTTGCGAGCCGCAAGCTCTCCTTCTTCGCTCGACCCGACGAGGCGTCGAGCGCATCGCGCCTGGTGCTGACGCTCCAGACCGCCATTTCCGCCGCGCCGGAGCGATCGAACCTCACCATCCAGATCAACGGACGGGAGATCGGTGCCACCAGCCTCACCGCCGGAGACCCGCGCCGGGTCTCCTTCGACATACCGGCCGGCGTCATCCAGCCGGGCTACAATGCGGTCGCCATCGCCGCCAGCCATCGGCATCGCGTCGATTGCAGCGTCGAGGCGACCTATGAACTCTGGACCAAGATCGATCCCGCGCAGAGCGGCTTCGTCTTCCCCTCGTCCGAGGCGGGCAACCTCACCATGATCGACCTGATGCCGCTTGCCGGCACCCGGGAAGGCCGCACCAACCTGCGCGTCATCCTGCCCAAGGGCGCGCAGATGGCAGACTATGACCGCGCCCTGAACGTGGTGCAGGCGCTCGCCATCACCGGCAACCTCAATCATCCCCAGGTCGAATTCGGCGCAACGCCCGGCACGGGTGCCGGTATCGACATCTATGTCGGCGTCGGCAAGGATATCGCCGCCCTGCTCGGCGCCGGCGCACCGGGTCTCTCCTCCGGCGAGGCGGCCATCGTTGCGGCCGGTGCGACGCCCGAGCGCAAGCGCCTGATCATTTCCGGCCTCGACACTGCCGATCTCGACGCGAAGACGCAGCAGTTCGTCCAGCAGGCGACACGCGAACGCCCCGTCGGCACACCCGAGGGGCTGGCCGCGCTGACGAATATGAAAGGCCGGCTTCTCGTTCCCGGTGAAAAAGTCACCCTGTCGGATCTCGGCCTGACGGCCAAGCCGTTCGACGGCCGGTTCATGCAGTCGAAGGTCAATTTCACCATGCCGTCGGACTTCTATCCCGGCGCCTATTCGAGCATGAGCTTCCACCTCAATGCCCTCTATGTCGGCGGGCTGTCGCCGGATGCGGTGCTGACCGTCAAGGCGAACGACAAGGTCGTGGCCAACATCCCGCTGAGCTCGCCGCTCGGCGGCGCCATCCGGGACCAGCGCCTGCCGATCCCGTTCACGGCGCTGCGTCCGGGCCAGAACACGCTGCAGATCGAGGCCCGCCTGCCCTCCAAGCTGGACGCCGCCTGCGAGTCCGTCGACAAGGCGACATCGACGGCGCGCCTCTCCATCGACGGCAATTCCTACCTCGATATTCCGAACTATGCCCGCGTCGGCCGCTATCCGGATATCGCCGCCCTGACCTCGGGCCTTCCCGCCCCGGTGGAAGGCGATACGGGGGCTGCGACCACGCTGCTCGTGCCGAACTACAATGCCCAGAGCATGGATGCCGCAGCGACCTTCGTCGCGAAGATGGCCTACGCATCCGGCCAGGTGAAGCCGATGCAGTACACCTCGCTGCTGCCGGCCATGGACACGGCCAACCTCATCGCGTTCGGCGGATACGACACGCTGCCTTCCGAACTCGTCAGCCGCATGAATCTCGATTTCGTCAACATCCGCAACATGGCAGGCGCGGCAGCCTCGCCCTACGAAGTCGCGGCGCTGGAGAATTTCGGGCCGCAGAGCGACATGCAACGCCAGATGACGACGAGCGTCGTCGGCACGGCGGTAGACCTCTCGCAGACGGCCGGCAGCTTCCTTGCCGCCCCGGTCGAACGCTCGGCGGAGATGCTGCAGGCCATCCGCAGCAAGGCCGCCTCCGAGCTTTCCAAGCTAAACCTCGCGCCGCTGCGCGCCATTCTGGGCGACGAGATCAAGCCGGAAGCTTTTGCCCCCACGGCGCAGACCACGCTGGTGATCGCGCAGAATGCCGGCGGAAACGGCGGGCTGTGGACGGTGGTCGCGTCCAAGAGTGCGAGCGGCATCGTGGCGGGCACAGACGTGCTGACGGATCTGAACGTCTGGAATACGCTCGGCGGATCGGTCCAGGCGTTTTCCGAAACGGGCATCAGGCTCGACCAGCAGCTGGCAACCAACCAGACGCTCTACCAGACGCAGCCGTTCAGCTTGTCCAACATGCGCCTGGTCACGGCGAGCTGGCTGGCCAACAATGCCACCGTCTACATCTTCGCGCTGCTGACGGCGGCCATCCTTCTCGGCCTCGGCACCTACATGGTTCTGACGACCGGACGCCGCAATCATGGCTAAGCCGCTCGCTCTGGTCACATGGAGCCTGACGGCCGCCATGACCGTCCTGCTCTCCGCCCTGCTGCCATCGAGCAGCCTGGCGGCGGGCAAGACCAACCGCGTGAAGGCGGCCGAAACCCTTCTCCCCGCCGACTACATCGTCGGCGCCTGGTGGCTCTACAAATCCGTCTTCGTGGAAAACGGGCGCGTCATCGACCGGTCGAACGGCAACGTCTCGCACAGCGAAGGCCAGGGCTACGGCATGCTGATCGCCGTCGCCGCGGACGACAGGGAGGCCTTCGACGCGCTCTGGGTCTGGACGAAGGAACATCTGCAGGTCCGCGGCGATGCGCTCTCGGCCTGGCGCTGGAGCCCGGATACGGCAATGCCGGTCGCCGATACGAACAATGCCTCCGACGGCGACCTGCTGATCGCCTGGGCGCTGTCGCGGGCCGCCACGCGGTGGCGCGAGCCGGCCTTTGCCGTCGAGGCGCGCCGGATCCTGAAGGATCTGACCAGAAAGGCGACGGTGACGGATGCGACCTATGGAATGCTTCTCCTTCCCGCCGCACAGGGCTTTGGCGGCAGCACCGAGCAGCCGGGCATCGTCGTCAACCTGTCCTACTGGATCTTCCCGGCCATCGAGGAGCTGGGGCGCATTGATCCGTCGTTCCCGGCGGCAGACCTCGTCGCAAGCGGCAGAGCGCTGCTCGAAAAGGGCCGCTTCGGCAGCAGTCATCTGCCCGCCGACTGGCTCTCGCTCCGGGGGGACCACCCGCAGCCGGCGCCGGCCTTCGCCGCCACTTTCGGCTACGAGGCGGTGCGGGTTCCGCTCTACACGGCCTGGTCCGGCGGTGCGCCGCTGTCGCTCCTGACGGGCGTGCAGCAGCGCTGGAACGAGAACGGCGAGAACGTCATGCATGTCATGGATCTGGCAACGGCCACCGCCATGACGGCCATGCCGGACCCCGGTTACCGCGCCGTCAGCGCGCTTCTGTCCTGCGGTCTCGGCAGAGCGGGCCCGGCTTTCAGCCTGCCGCCCTTCGAGCCGACCGAATATTACCCTTCCACGCTCCATCTCCTGAGCATCATCGCCATCTCCGAGAGGTATGCATCATGTCTTCCAAGTCAAAACTGAAGTTCTCGCTGCTCGCAGCAACCGCCGTGCTCCTGCTGAATCCCGGCCTCGTTTCGAAGACGTTCCAGAACGGCGATTCGGAGCTGCAGGCGCAGGAAATGTCGTGGGCGCTGACGGCACCCGCAAACGACGCGTCGAGACGGGATGCGAGCGATCCGCTGCTGGCGCCGGTTCCGGGCGCGGTATCATCCTCCGCCGTATCGGCTGCGAACGCCGCCTTCGCGCCGCCGGCGGCGAGCGTCGCACCGGCCACCGACCGTGTCGCCGTCAACCCTCAGGCTGAGCCCGGCGACAACCCGTTCCTGCGTCAGGCCGCGACTGCGACCGCGCCGGTGGCGACAAGCGTCGCCGTCGCGCTCCCCGCCGCTCTGCCGGCCGCCGAGCCCCGCGGCGTGGCCACCCCGGCGGTCGCCAATCCCTTCACGGCCGCTACCGGGCCCACAGCCGAAGCGGCCCCGGCACAGCCGGCCTCCGCCACATCTGTGGATATCTCCGCCCTGCGCTACTACGCCTCGACGCGCGACCTGAAGCGCGTCGGTGCCGAGCTGCGCCGTCTGAAGGACCTCTATCCCGACTGGCAGCCGCCGAAGGACCTGTTCACGCCGGTGTCCCAGGTCGATGAGCAGCCATTGTGGAACATCTACGCCACCGGCAACTATGCCGCGGTGCGCGCCGGCATCGCCCGCGCCCAGAGCATCAATCCGAAATGGCAGCCGTCCGAAGACCTGATGAACAAGCTGCAACTGGGCGAGGCACGCAGCCTCATCGACAGCGCCATGGCGCAGAGCCGGTGGAAGGATGTGATCTCGACCGCGCAGGCCCTGCCCTCCCTCATGGTCTGCGGCGAGATGCAGGTGCAGTGGAACGTCGCGGAAGCCTTTGCGCATCTGCGCAACTACGCCGACGCCTTCGACGTCTACCGCTACATCCTGTCGAGCTGCGACGATCCGACCATGCGCCTGTCCACGGTGCAGAAGGCATCCCTCCTCATCCCGCCGGTCGGCTTCACCTCGCTTCTGGCCCTCGGGCGCACCACGCAGGATGGCCATCCCGAGTTTGAGAATCTCGGCTTCGATGGCATCCGCCGCCAGATCGGCGCGTTCATCGAGCATGGCGACTTCTCCGAGATGCCGGCAAACGAGGAAATTACCCGCTTCGTCGATTTCATCCAGCGCAATGCTTCCGTCGAGGACGCGAACCTTGTCGGCTGGTACTTCTATTCGCAGAAGGAATGGACGACGGCGAATGCCTGGTTCCTGCAGGCGACCAAGTTCAAGCGCGGCCCGAAGAGCATCGAAGGCCTGATCCTGACACTGCGGCAGATGGACAAGACCGAGGATGCCCTGAAGCTTGCCCGCCACTACATCAAGATGTCGCCGGATGTCGCGCGCCAGTACATCGAGATCGTGTCGAGCGTCCTGACCGCCGACAAGCCAGCCCTTGCGCTCGGCGAAACCGAGAATGCCCTGTTCGAGGAGACGGTGACGTCGCAGAAGTCCGCGCTCGGTGCGCAGGCCCTTGGCTGGAAGTACCTTGCCAGCAATGACAAGGCGGCGGCCAAGACATGGTTTGCCGACTCGGTCGAGTGGCAGCCGACGGAAGGCGGCGTGGTCGGGCTTGCCGTTCTCGCTGCCCGCGCGAAGAACGGTCGCGCGTTGAGCGCGCTGAAGGTCAACTACGGCAAGACCTTCACCGCCCTGCAGGATTTCAAGGTCTACCGCCCCCGCTACGTCGCCAAGCGCACGCCCAAGATGCGCGACAAGTCGGTCTCGAGCAAGCCGAGGACACTGGTGGACTATCTGCGCTCCGCCTCCTGAAGAGATCGCACGGATGACCACAGACGAGACAACCCCGCCGCAGCCGCAGCGGGGTTGTCTCGTCGTGCAGTTGCCTCTTAATTCATCATGAAGGACCATCCGCACGCCGGCGTGCTTCGGATCGCACTGCGCGCGGAGATTTTATCCCGGCAGAGCCGGCACCCGCTCCTCGTCCAAACCTGCTCATGGATGACGGGAAGACGGACGCGTCCCCGGATCTGGCACGAAACCTGCTTCACCTCGCTTGACTGAGCACATGCTCGGAATCGCAAATGAGGGAACAGAATGACGTCGAATTCCAGATCCATCTTCCGCAGCCGTCCGATCCTTAGAAGCGTACGGAGCGCGATGATCGCCGGATCCGCCGCACTGGCGCTGGCAGCCGCATCGGCCAGCAGCGCCTGGGCCGCCGGTACCCTGCGCATCGGCATGACCGCGTCGGACATTCCGCTGACGACGGGGCAGACGGACCAGGGCGGCGAAGGCCAGCGCGTCATGGGCTACACGCTCTACAACGCGTTGATCGAATGGGACCTTTCGAGCGCCGACAAGGCAGCGACGCTCATTCCGAGCCTTGCGACCTCCTGGGATGTCGATGCGACCGACAAGACCAAGTGGACGTTCAAGCTGCGCGACGGCGTGAAATTCCACGATGGCAGCAGCTTCGATGCCGACGCCGTCGTCTGGAACCTCGACAAGCTTCTCAAGACGGATGCGCCGCAGTTCGACAAGCGCCAGTCCGCGCAGGGCAAGTCGCGCATCCCGGCCGTCGCCTCCTACAAGGTCATCGATCCCCTAACCGTCGAGATCGTCACCAAGACGCCGGATGCGACGCTGCCCTACCAGATCAGCTGGATCCTGATGTCCTCGCCGGCCAACTGGGAGGCACAGGGCAAGAACTGGGATGCGGTGGCGCAGAAGCCATCCGGCACCGGCCCCTGGAAGCTCGAAAGCGGCTTCACGCCGCGCGAGCGCGCCGAGCTGACGCCCAATGCCGCCTACTGGGACAAGGCGCGCATCCCCAAGCTCGACAAGCTCGTGCTGATCCCGCTGCCCGAGCCCAACACCCGCGTGGCAGCGCTGCGCTCCGGCCAGGTCGACTGGATCGAGGCGCCGGCGCCCGACTCCGTCGCCTCCCTGCGGGATGCGGGCTTCAAGATCGTCACGAACTCCTATCCGCACAACTGGACCTGGCACCTCTCGCGCGTCGAGGGCTCCCCCTGGAATGACATTCGCGTGCGCAAGGCGGCAAACCTTGCCGTCGATCGCGAGGGCCTGAACGAGCTTCTGGGCGGCCTGTCGATCCCGGCGCAGGGCTACCTTCCGCCCGGCAGTCCCTGGTTCGGCAATCCGACCTTCAAGCTGAGCTACAATGTCGAGGAAGCCAAGAAGCTGATGGCGGAAGCGGGCTACGGTCCCGACAAGCCGATCACGACCAAGGTCGTCATCTCCTCGTCCGGCTCCGGGCAGATGCTGCCGCTGCAGATGAACGAATACATCCAGCAGACGCTCGCCGAAATCGGCATCAATATCGAGTTCGAAGTCGCCGACTGGAACACGGTCATCAACATCTGGCGCGCCGGCGCCAAGGATCCGAGCGCCAAGGGCGCGACCGCGGTCAACTACAGCTACTTCATCCAGGACCCCTTCACAGCGCTCATCCGCCAGTCGCAGTGCAACCTCGCACCGCCGGCCGGCACCAACTGGGGCTATTATTGCGATCCCGAGATGGACGACCTGTTCGCCAAGGTGCGCACCACCTTCGATCCCGCCGAACAGAACAAGGTGCTGCAGCAGATCCACGAAAAGTACGTCAACGAAGCCCTGTTCCTGATGGTCACGCACGACGTCAATCCGCGGGCGATGACGGAAAAGGTCAAGGGCTTCGTGCAGGCCCAGAACTGGTTCCAGGATTTCTCGACCATCAGCGTCGATCCCTGACACCCGTCACCTGAACACGGCTGCGCGACCGATCGGATCGCGCAGCCGGATGTCACGAGACCTTAGCATATCGAGAACAGCATGCTGGCCTATGCCCTGAAGAGACTGCTGCACGTCATTCCCGTCGCGATCGGCGTGAGCATCGTCTGCTTCCTCCTGATCCATATCGCGCCGGGCGATCCGCTCGCCGCCATCCTGCCCTCCGACGCTTCGGCCGAGCAGCAGATGCAGATGCGCGTCTTCTACGGGCTCGACCAACCCCTGCCGGTGCAATACGGGCTCTGGGCATGGCGTACGCTGCATGGCGACCTCGGCGTTTCCATCGCCACGGGCCGGCCGGTCCTCAGCGAGATCCTCGATGCCTCGGTCAATTCGATCATCCTTGCGGTCGCCGCGACCCTGATCGGCTTTACCATCGGCTCGGTGCTCGGCTTCGTCGCCGGCGTCTTCCGCGGCGGCTGGATCGACCGGCTGGCCTCCGCCATCGCCATGCTCGGCGTCAGCGTTCCCCATTACTGGCTCGGCATGGTGCTCGTCATCGCCTTCTCGGTCACGCTCGGCTGGCTGCCGGCGATGGGCGGCGGCCCCGGCGGCTCCGACGGGCGGGCCTTCAGCTGGGAATATGTGCAGTACCTCATCCTGCCGGCGGTCACCATGTCGGTCATCCCCATGGGCATCATCGCGCGCACCATCCGCTCGCTGGTGGCCGACATCCTGTCGCAGGATTTCACCCAGGCACTGGCCGCCAAGGGCCTGATGTCGAGACAGATCCTGCGCCACGTCATCTGCAATGCCGCGCCAACCGCCATTTCCGTCATGGGCCTGCAACTCGGCTATCTCCTCGGCGGCTCGATCCTGATCGAGACGGTGTTTTCCTGGCCCGGCACCGGCTTTCTCCTCAACGGCGCGATTTTCACCCGCGACCTGCCCATCCTGCAGGGCACGATCCTGGTGCTCGCCTTGTTCTTCGTCTTCCTCAACCTCATCGTGGACGTGCTGCAAAGCGCGATCGATCCGCGCATCCAGAGGAGCTGATCCATGGCCGTCATCACCGCAGACATGGTCGCGCCCGCGCCGCTCATTCTCAAATCGCCCGGTTTCTGGAGCGGCGTCGTCCGCCGGCTCTGTCGTGATCCCGTGGCGCTCACGGCCCTTGCCGTCGTCCTCCTTCTCGTGCTGATCGCGATCTTTGCGCCCTATATCGCGCCTTACGATCCCTCGAAAGGCAGCGTCATCCGCCGCCTGAAGCCGATCGGCACGCCCGGCTATATCCTCGGCACGGACGAACTCGGACGGGACATGCTCTCCCGGCTGATCTACGGCGCGCGCCTGTCGCTGACCATGGGCGTCATCCCGGTGCCGATCGCCTTCGTCATCGGCTCGGCCATCGGCATCATCGCCGGTTACGCCGGCGGCATCGTGAACACGCTGATCATGCGCACGATCGACGTCTTCTACGCCTTCCCCTCCGTCCTCCTCGCGGTTGCCCTGTCCGGCGCGCTCGGTTCCGGGCTCACCAATGCGCTGGTCTCGCTCACCGTCGTCTTCATCCCGCAGATCGCGCGCGTCGCCGAAAGCGTGACGACGCAGGTACGCAAGCTCGATTATGTCGATGCCGCCCGCGCCTCCGGCGCTCCCGCGCGCACGATCATCCGGGTGCACATCCTCGGCAACGTGCTCAGCCCCATCTTCGTCTTTGCCACCAGCCTGATCTCGGTCTCCATGATCCTTGCCTCCGGTCTCTCCTTCCTCGGCCTGGGCGTGCGCCCGCCGGATGCGGAATGGGGCCTGATGCTGAACACGCTGAGAACCGCGATCTACAATAACCCCCTCGTCGCGGCCCTGCCGGGCCTGATGATCTTCATCACCTCGGTCTGCTTTAACCTCTTCTCGGACGGTCTGCGCACCGCCATGGACGTGAAATCATGAGTGCCGTCGTCTCCCCCTACAATCTGGATCCGGGCGTCGGCGAGCGCGGCGGGCCGGCCCAGCCGCTGATCTCGGCGCGCGGCCTGCTGAAGCATTTTCCGGTGAAAAGCAGCGGCTTCTTCGGGCCGAAGAAGGTCGTGCGGGCCGTCGATGGCGTCGATTTCGACATTCTGAAAGGCGAGACGCTGGGCGTCGTCGGCGAAAGCGGCTGCGGCAAGTCCACCACGGCGCGCCTGCTTATGAACCTCATCGTCCGGGACAAGGGCGATCTCCTGTTCGACGGCGAGACGGTGGGCGAAACCCTGCCGCTCGCGCAATATCGCCGACAGGTGCAGATGGTGTTTCAGGACAGCTATGCCTCGCTCAATCCGCGCCTGACGATCGAGGAGTCGATCGCCTTCGCCCCGCAGGTGCACGGCGTGTCCGCGGCCAAGGCCATCGCCCGCGCCCACGACCTTCTGTTCCGTGTGGGGCTGGAGCCCGGCCGCTTTGCCGGCCGCTATCCGCACGAACTGTCCGGCGGCCAGCGCCAGCGCGTGAACATCGCCCGCGCACTTGCGCTCGAGCCGCGGCTGATCATTCTCGACGAGGCCGTTTCGGCGCTCGACAAATCGGTGGAGGCGCAGGTTCTCAACCTGCTGCTCGACCTGAAGCGGGATTTCGGGCTGACCTATCTCTTCATCTCCCACGACCTCAACGTCGTGAAATTCATGTGCGACCGGGTCATGGTCATGTATCTCGGCAATGTGGCGGAGATCGGCACGCGCGCGGCCATTTTCGGTGAGGCGCGCCATCCCTATTCCGCAGCGCTTCTCGCCTCCATGCCGAAGATGGACCCTTCCGAGCGGACGATGGAACCACCGCTGTCCGGCGATCCGCCAAACCCCATCGACCCGCCGAGCGGCTGTCGGTTCCACACGCGCTGCCAGTTCGTGGAAGACGTCTGCAGCCGCACGATCCCGCCGCTCGCCAGCCTGTCCGCCGAGCAATCCGCGGCCTGTCTCATGGCCGTTCCCGGCTCCGGCCACAGCCGTGCGCCCAGCCTCGGGGAGACATTGGCATGACCGATACGATGCCCGACACCATGATCGATATCGACAACCTTTCCGTCACCTTTCATCGCGGCCGCAAGCCGGTCAAGGCCGTGAACGGCGTCAGCCTGAAGGTCCGGGCCGGCGAGGTGGTGGCCCTGCTCGGCGAGTCCGGTTCCGGCAAGAGCGTGACCATGCGCTCGCTGCTGCGCATGCACCCCAAGGGCACCGCCATCGAGGGTTCGATGTCGGTGGCCGGTCGCGACGTTACAGGGCTGTCGACGCGGGATCTCGGCAATCTGCGCGGCGCTATCGTGTCCATGGTGTTTCAGGAGCCGCGCCTGGCACTCGATCCGGTCTACACGCTCGGCCGCCAGATCGAGGAGACGATCATGCGCCACGAGCGGGTTTCGAGAGCCCAAGCCGCCGCACGGGCACTCGCGCTGTTCGAAAAGGTCCGCATTCCCTCGCCGCAGCGACGCCTGCAGAACTATCCACATGAAATGTCCGGAGGAATGCTGCAGCGCGCGATGATCGCCATGGCGCTCGCCTGCAATCCGAAGGTGCTGCTGGCCGACGAACCGACGACGGCGCTGGACGCGACCGTACAGATCCAGATCCTGCTGCTGATCCGCGAGTTGCAGAAGGAATACGGCCTGTCGGTGATTTTCGTCACCCACGACATCGGCGTTGCCGCCGAGGTCGCGGACCGGATCGCGGTCATGTATGCCGGTCGGATCGTCGAGGACGGCACGGCGAGCGACATCATCCGCAATCCGAAGCATCCCTATACGAAGGGCCTGCTCGGTGCGCGCGTGGAGCTTGCCGATGGCCGCGACCGGCTGATCACCATCCCCGGCGCACCGCCGGATCTCGCCGACATGCCGCCGGGCTGCGCGTTTGCGCCGCGCTGCGCGGATGTGATGGCGCCCTGTCGGGCCGTCGTGCCGCCGCTGGTCGGGGCTGCGGGAACGTCCGAACGTGCCGGGCAGGTCGCCTGCCTGCTCTATCAGTGACGGCAAGGACTCCGGCGCGCGGCTGCGATGAGACGCCGGTGCGCATGCAGCACATCGTCGTCATTAATCCCAACACATCCGCCGCCACCACGGCCATGATGACGGATCTCGTTCGCGCCGTCCTGCCCGTCCATGTGAGCGTGGACGGCATGACGGCGCGCGTGGGTGTGCCGATGATCGTCGACCCGGTGCAGCTCGAAGCCTCGGTCGCCGGTGTCGTGGAGATGGGCCTTTCCGCTGCGAAGACCGCAGACGGCCTGATCGTCTGCGCTTTCGGCGATCCCGGTCTCGATGCGCTGCGCTCCCGGATCGACATTCCCGTAGTCGGCATCTGCGAGGCGAGCATGCTGGAGGCCGCAGCCGGCGGCCGCAGGTTCGGCATCGCCACAGTGACGCCCGATCTCGTCGGGAGTTTCGCGGACAAGGCCGCAGCGCTCGGCCTGGCGGATCGCTTCACGGGAACGCGCCTGACGCGCGGGGATCCGCTGCATCTCACCGGCGATCCGGAGCGGCTATACGCGGCGCTGGCGATTGCGGTCCGCCAGTCGCTGGACCAGGACGGCGCGGAGGCCGTCATCATCGGTGGCGGCCCCCTCGGCCGCGCGGCGTCCGAGCTACAGCGGCACGTCTCGGCGCCCGTCATCGCCCCCATCGCGTCCGCCGCAGCCTTACTGCTCGCGCGGATGGCGGAGGCGGATGCGAGGGCGGCGGGATAACGGCCCGAGCAGGCCGGCGTGGCTCAGCGCGAACCCCGGCGGCGCAACTGGTCGAAATAGACGATGATGATGATCAGGGCGCCGGTGATGATCCGCTGCCAGAACGAATTGAGGTTCAAGAGGTTCGCGCCATTGTTGATGGTCGCCAGAATAAAGGCGCCGAGCAGCGGCCCGTGGACGGAACCGACCGCCCCGAAGAGGCTGGTGCCGCCGATGACGGAGGAGGCGATCGCCTGCAGCTCCCAGCCTTCCGCCTGCGTGGCATTGCCGATGCCGATGCGTGAGGCGAGAAGAATGCCGACGAAGGCGGCGCAGGTGGAGGAGAGGATGTAGGCGAGGTAGATGGTGCGCTCGACATTGACGCCCGAGAGGCGCGCGGCCTCACGGTTGGACCCGACGGCGAAGAGATAGCGCCCCCAGCGGCTGAGATGCAGGAAGACCAAGGCCGGGATCGCCACGACGATCACCATCCAGAAGAGGCTCGGCACGCCGAGGAAATCCGCACGGGAGAAGTTGGCGAAGCTTTCGTCCGTGATGGAGATGGTCGAGCCATTGGTGATGAGCAGACCGATACCGCGCAGCGACGTCAGGGTCGCGAGCGTGATAATGAAGGCGGGCAGGCCCATCCGCACGATGCCGAAGGCGTGAAAGGCACCGATGAAAACGCCGACGAGAAGCGTGATGCCGATCGCGGGCCAGAGCGGCACGCCATGCGCCAACAGCCACGCAATGGTGACGCTGGAAAAGCCGACAACCGCGCCGACCGAGAGATCGATGCCGGCGGTGATGATGACGAAGGTCTGCCCGACCGCGAGAATGGCCGTCATGGCACCCTGCCGCAGCAGGTTGCTGATATTGTTGGACGTCCAGAAGCTGTTGGTCGACAGGCCGAGAAGAAGCCAGAGGAACAGGAGGAGCCCGAGAAGCGTCAGGCCGAACAGGATGTTCATGCCCTTCTTCGGCACCGGTGCCGCCTCGGTCGTGGTCTCTACGCTCATGATTGTCCTCCACCCATCGTCATTTCCGGTCTTTAATCTTGGTTAGACGCCGATCGCCTGCGTCAGCACGTCCTCGTGGGACGCCGTGCGATAGGCGTGGCTCGCCACCAGCCGGCCCTGTCGGAACACGTGCAGCGTGTCGGCAAGTTCGTAGACCTCCGGCAGGTAGGACGAGATCAGGATGATGCCCGCGCCCTCTTCCAGAAGCTTCGAGAACAGCCGATAGATCTCGGCCTTCGTGCCAACATCGACGCCGACTGTGGGTTCATCGAAGATGAACAGCTTGGCGCCATGGCTCAGCCACTTGCCGATGACGATCTTCTGCTGGTTGCCGCCGGACATGGCCGATGCCAGAACACGCCGCGTCGGCGTTTTGATCTTCAGGTCGCCGATCTGCTTGTCGGCATTGGCGATCTCGCGTTTGCGATTGATCGTCAGGCCGCTCGACAGCCGGTCGAACACCGGCAGGTTGATGTTGAGGCCGATCGGCAGGTTGAGGCACAGGCCCTGGTCGCGGCGGCTTTCGGGCGCGAGCGCGATGCCGAGATCCATCGCGACGCGCTCGTTGCGGATATCGACCGTCTTCCCCTCAAACAGGATCTCGCCGGCCGTGACCTTCTCGCGCCCGTAGAGCCCCAGCGCAAACTCGCTGCGCCCGGCGCCGATCAACCCGTAGAGACCGACGATTTCGCCCGCGCGCACGGTGAGCGAGATATCCTGGAAGCCCGGGCCCGACAGGCCGCGCGTTTCCACGATCGGCTTGCCGATCGGCAGCGTTTCCTTATGGTAGATCTGCTCGATCGAGCGATTGATCATCATGGAGATCAGCTCGGCATCGTTCGTCTCGCCGATCAGGCGCGTGCCGACATGGGTACCGTCGCGCAGCACCGAAACGCGGTCGGCCAGCTCGAACACTTCCTCCATGCGGTGGCTGATATAGACGATGGTGACGCCCTGCGCCTGCAGGCGGCGGATCAGCCGGAAGAGTTGCGCCGATTCCTGGCGCGTGAGATAGGCGGTCGGCTCGTCGAAGATGAGGAACTGCGTACCGCGCATGGCGGCGCGGGCGGTGGCGACCAGCTGCTGCTGGCCGATCGTCAGATCCGAGAGCAGCGCGCCGGCCGGCAGGTTGAAGCCGAGATCGTTCAGCACCGCCTGGGCGGCATCCGTCATGGCGCGCTTGCGCATCAGACCGCGCCGGTTCATCTCGTCGCCGAGGAACATATTGGCCGCGACCGTCAGATGCGGGCAGAGCACGACCTCCTGGTGCACGGCATTGATGCCGCGCGAAATGGCTTCGTTCGGGTCGGACAGCGGCACGGGCTGGCCGCACCAGACGATATCGCCGGACGTGCGCCGGATGACGCCCGTCAAGAGCTTGATCAGCGTCGATTTGCCGGCGCCGTTCTCGCCGACGATGGCGTGGATCTCGCCGGACAGAAAGGTGATGGATGCCGGCCGCAGCGCTTCCACCGTTCCATAGCGCTTGTGCAGGCCGCGCAGTTCGAGGATGGGTGCGCCCTTGGCGACCGGCCCGCCCGAAAGCGCCTCGACCTCCGCGTCATGCCGGTGGCTCACATCGTTCAATCCGGTCATCGGCTCTCCTCCAAAGGTCGCGCGGTGGGCGCGGCGCCCTCGCGCAAACGAGGTGCGCCGCGACCATGTCGGTCGATGGACGGCAGGGTTCCGCTTTCGCCGCGCCCTGCCGCCCCTGATCGTCAGTTGATCTTGGGATTGAGAAGGGCGTCGATCTTCGGATCGGCCATGTTGGCCTTGGTGACGAGGTTCGCGCCGGTATCGACGGTCGCCTCGACCTTCTCCTTCTTGGAGACGGCAAGCGCGGTCTTGATGCCGTCATAGCCCATGCGATAGGGGTCCTGCACCACCAGACCGGCGAGCACACCTTCCTTCAGGAAGCCGACCGTCTTCTCGTCGCTGTCGAAGCCGATGACCTTCACCTTCTCGCCCAGCTTGTTTTCGGCAATCGCCTGGCCGACGCCCTGCGCCATGATCAGGTTGGAGGCGAAGACGCCGACGAGGTTCGGATTGGCGGTAATGAGGTCGGTCATGATGTTGAGGCCGGTCGAGGCCTGCCCGTCGGCATATTTGTCGGCAACGACCTTCAAGCCCGGATATTTGGACTTGATCTGGTCGAGGAAGCCTTCCTTGCGCTGCTCCAGCGAGCCGGCGCCGGGCGTGTTGGTGATGATGGCGATCTCGCCCTCGTCCTTGCCGGTCGCTTCCTTGATGGCCGCCGCCAGGCCATCGGCCGCGATCCGCCCGCCCTGAACGTTGTCGGTGGTCAGGAACGAGCTGAAGGCCTTGGAATCCGCGCCGGAATCGATGCCGATGATCGGAACCGCCTTGGCAGCCTCGTCGACCGGCTTGCCGAGCGCCTTGAACTCCGTCGGCGAAATGACGATGGCGGCGGGGCTGCCGGCGACGGCATTTTCCAGAATGCTGATCTGGCCGTTCACGTCGGTCTCGGCCTGGGCGCCGAGCTCGGGCACGTTGACGCCGAGGTCCTTGCCGGCCGCACGCGCGCCGGCGAGAACGATCTGCCAGTAGAACGAGGTCGTGTCCTTGACGATGATCGGAATGGTGACGTCCTGGGCAAAGGCGCCCATCGGCATCATCGTGGCGATGACGGCCGCGCCGGCAACGCTTGCCAGCGACCGGCGCGCAAAGGCGCGACGCGACAGAATATGGTTCAGCAGTGTCATGGTGTTGTTCTCCTCCAACAACGTCTTGTTCCGTTCTCCTCCAACCGTACCGAAGACGCGGCGATACGATCTTTATCTATAAAAAACATATTATGGTCTGGACGCTAACCCAAGACCGACCAAGTTGCAACCGGCATCCTCACGCCAGACAGAGCCTCCCCAGCCCTGTCGACCGCTCATCAGACGCGAACGGCTTCCGTGCCCAGCGGCGGTGCGACGAGCGTCTGCGCGTCGTAGGGCGCGAAGTCCTCGGGCTGCAACCGATGGGCTTCCAATGCCATGTTGCGCGTCAAGCTTGAAGGCTTGGCCGTACCGAGCAGCACGGAGGCGACCAGCGGATTCTGCAGCGGAAACTGCATGGCCGGCGCCGCGATCGGCACACCCTGTGACGCCGCGATCTTCTCCATGGCTGCCACCTTTTCGAGGACCTCCGGCGAAGCCGGACCGTAATCGAAATGCGCGCCATCGACGGCGCCCGTCGCGAGGATGCCGGAGTTGAAGACGCCGCCCACGACCAGCGATGTCTTCTTCTCGGCGCACAGCGGCAGCAGCTCGGAAACGGCCGTCCGGTCGAGCAGCGTATAGCGCCCGGCCAGAAGGATGCAGTCGAGGTCTGCCGCGCGCATCACGTCGAGGCAGACGGGAACCTCGTTGACCCCGAGTCCATAGGCGGAGATGGCGCCGCTCGATTTCAACGCATCCAGCGCTTTCAGGCCGCTATCGAGCAATTGCCGGAGGTAGACCGCGTTGCGTTCCGCACCGTGGGTATAAACGCCGATGTCGTGCACGAACAGGATATCGAGCCGGTTGAGGCCGGTGCGGGCGTAGCTGAACTCCACCGAGCGCATGATGCCGTCATAGGAATAGTCATAATCCGTCTCGAAGGGTAGCGGATCGACGAAGCCGAAATCGGGGACCTTGTCATCGGCAACGGGACGCAGCAGCCGGCCGACCTTGGTGGACAGAACATAGCTGCCGGACGGCTTGTCGCGCAGGAAATCGCCGACCCGCCGCTCGGCAAGGCCAAAGCCGTACCAGGGTGCCGTATCGAAAAAGCGCATGCCGGAATCCCAGGCCGCTTCCAGCGTCTCCATCGCCGTCTCGCGCGGGCAGGTGCGATACATTCCGCCAAGCGGCGCGGTGCCGAAGCTGTATTCCGTGACGGCGAGGTCTGTCGTGCCGATCTTACGCGTCTTCATCGCATCATCTTCCGTCTGACTATCTGCTGTCGGGATCGAGACCGCGCCGTTCCGGTACGTTGGTTGTGCGTCCAACGGATCCGCTGTTTGTTATTTTATCTACAATAGACAGTTTTCCGTCAACTTGTATTATGCGACCGGGAGGACAGGGCGACGGCCGGCAGGGACAAGCCTGCCCAGCGTCCCCGGGGATGCGAATGGCGAAACAGAATACCGTCTTCAAGGATGCCTTCAACCGGTGTCTGACCCTCATCGCGGAGACAGAGGCGCTGCCTTCGGAGCTCGAACTCGGCACGTTGCTGGGCGTCAGCCGCACGACCGTGCGGGCTATCCTCGCGCGTCTGAAAGAGCTGGAGATCATCGCCTGGGACAAACGCACCAAGGCCATGCTGCGCGCGCCGCAACCGGCCGATTTCTTCTCCGCGGAAGAAACGAGTTCGCTCGCGGAGATCATCGAGCGGAGCTTCATGCGCCGGATTCTGGCCGGTGGTGCCGAGCCCGGCATGCAGATCAACGAGCTGGAGCTTGCCCGCGACATCGGCACGGGCACGACAAGCGTGCGCGAATTCCTCATCCGCTTCAGCCGTTTCGGGCTGATCGAAAAGCGGCCGAACAGCCATTGGGTGCTGAAGGGCTTCACCCGCGACTTCGCGCTGGAACTCACCGAGATCCGCGAAATGTTCGAGCTCCGCTCCGCCGCCGGCTTCGCGGCCTTGCCTGGCGATCATCCGGCCTGGCGGGATCTCGACGATATGGAGGTGCTTCATCGCGACATGCTGGCGAACATCGACACGCGCTATCGCGATTTCTCCGAACTCGACGAACGCTTCCACCTCTTGGTGCATCGCTCGTCGAGCAATCGCTTCATCATCGATTTTTACGACATCATCACCATCGTCTTCCACTATCACTATCAGTGGAACAAGGCGAACGACCGCGAGCGCAATGCGCGGGCGGTGGAAGAACATCTGGAGTACATCGCGGCGCTGAAAACCCGCGACCCCGCAACGGTCGCGCACGCCTGCCGGCAGCACCTGCGCTCGGCGCGCGAGACGCTGCTGCAATCGATCCAGCAACCGGACGCCTGAGCGAAGATCGAGGCAACACCCGGCTCAGACGACGGCGACGTTCTCGCTATCGCCCCTGCCGCCTGCGGCGAGCAGCATGCAGACGGCGCCGGGCAGCTTCAGCGCCTCGGCGGCCGCGACGCGTTCGGGCGTGTAGAAACCCGCCTCGTGCAGGCAATTGATCGTGCCGATCACGGTTCCCCCGACGACGATCGGTACGTTGATGACCGACTGGCAACCGAGCGAATCGATGAGTTCGTAGTCGCCGAACACCTCCGCGATCTCCTCGATCGTATTCGCCACGAAGGTCTGCTGCTGCGTCAGCGTGATGTCGGACCAGTGCGTCTCATTATAGGGCTTCGTGCCGGAGACCGGATATTGCTCCGGCATGTTGGAATAGACCCGCTCGGCCACGCGGGTCGTCGTGTCGCTCGTCATGATGGTGAAGAGCTTGACCCCGACCAGTGCCTGCGTCAGCGCTTCCAGCGCCGCATAGGCCGCCATCGGCTGCCCCTCGCCGGCGAGCGCGGATACGAATGCCGTGTAATCCGTGGTGGTCATGGGCCCGTCTCCTTCAAGATGCGCGAACGCCATCCGGCCTAGCACCGAGCCCTGCCATAGATCAACACGTGAGCGCGGACGACATCAGGCCATTCAGCGGCGGTTCGCCCCGGCGCCGGCCGATCCGTGACGTCCGATCGGCAGCATCATCGGACGCCCCGACACAGGATCTTCGATGATGCGGCTCTCAAGGCCGAAGACCTCACGCACCATCTGGTCTGTCAGAACCACTTCCGGGGCGCCGAAGGCATGGATCGTTCCCCCGGCCATCGCCACGAGATCGTCGGCATAGCGGGCCGCGAGGTTGAGATCGTGCAGCACCATCACCACCGTCGTGCCGCGCGCGCGGTTGAGGTCGGTCAGAAGATCGAGAACCTCGATCTGGTGATGGATGTCGAGAAAGGTGGTGGGTTCGTCCAGCAGCAGGATGTCGGTTTCCTGGGCCAGTGCCATGGCGATCCAGACCCGCTGGCGCTGGCCGCCGGAAAGCTCGTCGACAGGCCTTTCGGCAAGCTCGAAGGTCTTCGTCGCGGCCAGCGCGCCGTCCACGGCCTCGTCGTCCGTGCGCGTCCAGCGGGAGAACAGGCTCTTGTGGGGATGACGGCCGCGGCTGACGAGATCGGCAACGGTGATGCCCTCCGGCGCAATCGGCGCCTGCGGCAGGAGGCCGAGCGTCCGGGCAAGCTGTCGCGCCGGCATACGATGGATCGATGTGCCGTCGAGCAGGACATGGCCTTTCGTCGGAGTCAGCAGCCGCGACAGCGTGCGCAGGAACGTGGACTTTCCGCAGGCATTGGCGCCGACGATGGCGGTGATCCGGCCGGAGGGGATCGCCAGGTTGAGCCCTTCGAGGATCGCCTTGCCGTCATAGCCGGCGGAAAGTTCGGTCGCGACGAGAGAATGATCGGTCACAGCGCGCCTCCGGTCCGGTTGACGCGGACGATCAGGAAAATCAGGTAGGGCGCGCCGAGCGCGCCGGTGATAACGCCGACGGGGTAACGGCTGGGCAGCACCACCTGTCCGACATAGTCGCCGACAAGCACGAGGAGGCCCCCGACGAGCGCCGCGGGGAGAAGCAGCGATCCGTTCGAGCGCGTGATACGCGCCGCAATCGGCCCTGCAAGGAAGGCGACGAAGGCGATGGGCCCGGTGACGGCGGTTGCCGCCGCGATCATGCCGACAGCCGAGGCGATGACCAGCATGCGCGTCTGCGCCACGCGAACGCCGAGGGCCGATGCCATGTCGTCGCCGAGCCTGAGCGCTTCGAGATCCCGGGTGCGACTGAGAAGAACACTGCCGAAGACGGCGAGCGCGAGAAGAAGCGGCAGCGCCTGCTGCAGCTGCGCGCCGTTGACGCTGCCCGTCAGCCAGCGCATCGCCTCCTGCAGGCTCCAGGAGGGTGCGGCGGAAAGGATGTAGGCGATGACGCTTTGCAGCATGGCCGATACGCCGATGCCAACCAGGATCAGGCGCGTGCCGCCGACGCCGTTGCGGAACGACAAGCCGTAGACCAGCAGCGCGACCCCAAGCCCGGCGCCGACCGCCAGAAGCGACACCGCCGGCCCGGACATCTGAAGAACGACGATGGCGAACACGGCCGCGGCACCCGCGCCCGAGGTGATACCGATAATGTCGGGGCTTGCCAGCGGATTGCGCAGCATGATCTGGAAGGCGACGCCGCCGAGGCCGAAACAGACCCCTGCGAGAACCGACAGAACCGCACGCGGCAGGCGCAATTGCCCGACGGTGAACGACGTGCCGGGAATGGGCTCGCCCGAGAGCACCCGGAGAACGTCCATCGGCGCGACGATGCTCTGGCCGACCGAAAGAGTGAAGCCGAAGAGGAGGACGACCAGCGCGAGCAGGAGCCCGAACGCAATTGAATGGCGGCGCGCCCGGCGCCGGCGATTGACGGCGAGGCGATCGATGGTCGGCGACGGCACGCTCACAGTTCCCGCACCCGCTGCCGCCGCACGATCCAGATGAAGAACGGCGCGCCGATGAGCGCGGTGATGATGCCGACATCGATTTCGCCCGGTCGCGCGACGATGCGCCCGAGAATATCGGCACCAAGCAGCAAGACCGCGCCGCCGACGGCCGAGAACGGCAGCAGCCAGCGGTGATCGACACCGATCAGCGTGCGGCAGAGATGCGGCACCACGAGGCCGAGAAAGCCGATGGGTCCGCACACGGCCGTGGTCGCGCCGCACAGCAGGATCGCGCCGAGCGAGGCCATGCCGCGGGCAGCCGCCACATGCTCGCCGAGGCCGGCCGCCACATCGTCGCCGAGAGCCAGCGAATTGAGCTTGCGTGCGGAAAGAAGGCTGATGGCAAAGCCGACGCCCAGAAACGGCAGCACGGGAACGACGCGATCATAGGTCGCGCCACCGACCCCGCCGATCTGCCAAGCCTGGATGCCACCCGCGATATCTCCGCGGGGCAGAACGATCGCGATGACGAGCGAGGCGAAGGCGACGGAGGTGGCGGCGCCCGCCAGCGCCAGCTTCAGCGGCGTCGCCCCGCCCCGGCCGAGCGACCCGATCGTATAGACGAAGACTGCAGCCCCGCCCGCACCGAGGATCGCCGTCCAGATATAGGCATGCGCCGACGTGATCCCGAACCAGGCGACGCCGATGACCACGGCCAGCGACGCCCCCATATTGACGCCGAGAATGCCGGGATCGGCAAGCGGATTGCGTGTGACGCCCTGCATGATCGCGCCGGCAAGCCCGAGTGCTGCACCCGAAAGCACGGCGAGCAGCGTGCGGGGCATGCGCAGCGCGACTGCCGCCTGCCCGATCGTCTCCTGCGCACCGCCCAACGCTGCCATAATCTCGGGCCAGGCGACATCGCGCGTGCCGGTGGTGACCGACAGTGCCGCGAGCAGGCCGAGCATGGCGACGAGCACGAGAAGCCAGAGGCCGCGCGTCCGGTTGGAGCGGGCGGCAACGCTGTGGCCGCGCGAGGAAGATTGGATCGAAGCCGCCGTCATTTCCGTGTCTTGGCCGCCGCGCCGAGCCGGGCTACATAGTCCTTCAGCACCCAGCGGATCGAAAGCGGCGTCGGGTTGGCGGCGTTGCCGACAGGATCGTTGCCGAGCATGACAAGCGCCCCGTTCGCCACCGCCGGCATGTGCCGCGTCAGCGGATTGGCCTTCAGCGAATCGAACAGCGCCTGATCCCCGTAGGTCACGAGAATATCGACATCATCGAAGGCATCGATCTGCTCGGCACTTATGGATCCGGAATATTTCCCCGGCTGCGAGGCCTTGAGAACGCTTTTCGGCGAGGCCAGCCCGAGATCGCCGAAGAACTTCACGCGCGTGTCATTGGTCGTATAGAAATTGATGATGCTGAGGTCCGACGCGCTCAGATGCGTGATGAACATCGCCGATTTGCCCTTCAGCTCCGGATGCCCGGCGAGCGTGCCGGCGATGTCGGACTCGATTCCGGCGATCAGCGCCTCGCCCTCCTTCGCCATGCCGAGCCCGGCGCTGTCGAGCCGGATCGTCTCGCGCCAGTCGGTGGACCAGGGCGCCTGGGGATAGGCGACGACGGGCGCGATCTGGCTCAGCGTGTCGTAATCCGCCTGGCTGATGCCGGAATAGGCCGCGAGGATCACATCCGGACGGGTCGCCGCGACCGCTTCGAAGTCGATGCCATCACCTTCGTCGAAGAGCACCGGCGTCTCGCCACCCAGCTCGTCCAGACGTGCCTTTACCCAGGGAAGGATGCCGTCACCGTCGTCGTCGCCGAAATTGGCGCGCGCCATGCCGACGGGAACGATGCCTAGCGCGAGCGGGACTTCATGGTTCGCCCAGGCGACGGCCGCCACACGCTCCGGCTTCTTCGCAATGACGGTCGTGCCGAAGGCATGATGGAGCGTGATCGGATAGGCATCGCCTTCGGCCGCCAGCGCAGGCCCCTGCGCGAGCATCCAGACAACCATGACGATCTGCGTGGCGAAGCGGAAAAATCTCATCTCCCGATCCCTTCAACGGACATAAGTTGAGTTTCCCTCTCAGCTTCACCTTGTGGCGTCAACGGCAAAGGAGCGGCACTCCGGAAAGTGGGGATAGTTAGCCATCGGATTCTACAAAACCGGTGGATTCGACAATACTCGATAAATTGGCTCCAGTTATACGGCAAGCGGGGACGAACACGCAGTCGGGCGACATGGACGCCGGGACATCACGCAGACGCGCGGTGCGAACCCACTCAGGACATACCGACCGGGCCTGCCGGCCGCACTCGCGTCACGCCAATCTGGATACTGCCTATGATCATCGATAGAACACGCCCCCACCGGATGTTCGCGCCGCTTTCCCGCCGGAGCGCCATCCTCCTCGGCTGCACCGCGCTGGCGGCCCTGTCACCGGCGATCGCATCTGCCCAGGATGCGGCAGCGGGCGCGACGGCGCTCGAAACCATCGTCGTCCGGGGCGGACCGAGCGGAACCGTGCTCGATACGGACAATGATTCGCAGTCCATCGTCGCCACGGAGACGACCGCCACCGGCAAGCTGCCGACCGACATTCTCAAGGCACCGGCCGCGGTCTCCGTCATCACCTCCAAGGAGATCGAGCAGCGCGCCGCCGATACCGTCGAGCAGGTGGTGCAGTACACGGCGGGCGTGGTCACCGATTTCTACGGCTCGGACGACCGCTACGACTATTTCGACATACGCGGCTTCACGCCCTACACCTACCGCGATGGCTTGGCGATCGGCCGGACCTTTGCCGGCACGCGGGAGGAACCTTACGCCTATGAGCGAATCGAGGTGCTGAAGGGTGCCAGCTCCTCCGGCTTCGGCGCGGCCGAGCCGGGCGGATCGGTCAATTACGTGACGAAGACACCCAAGCGCGAGCGCTTCGGCGAGGTTTACGGCACGGGCGGCTCGTTCGCCCACAAGGAACTCGGCTTCGACTTCGGCGACAATCTGACCGGCGACGACACCCTGTCCTACCGCCTCACGGGCAAGTTCCAGCGCGCCGATGCGGAGTACGACTATTCGCAGGACGACGAGAACTTCATCATGGGCGGCCTGACCTGGCGCCCGGATGCGGCCACCAACCTGACCGTCGTTTTCGACCATCTCGACAAGGATGGCGTTCCCGGCAGCGGCGGCCATCCGCTGGGGACGAATTTCGACCGGGACACGTTCTTCGGCGAGCCGGATTATTATTTCAGCGAAACGAACCGCAACAGCACCAGCGTCATGTTCGACCATGACTTCGGCAACGGCCTGAGCTTCGGCTCCAACGCGCGCTACAGCAACCTCAACGACGGATTCGGCAGCGCCTATATTGGTGGGACGCCGACCGACGGCTCGACCACGGCGAGCCGCTACTTCTTCGGCAGCGACAAGTCGTCCGAGCAGTTCATCATCGACGCGAACCTCGTCTACGAGACCCGCACCGACACGGTCGAAAGCCGGACGCTGTTCGGCACCGAGTATAACAAATTCGAGTCCGACACCGACAATTTCTACACATCGGCGCCGTCGATCGACTGGGAGAACCCGATCTATTCCGGCGGCCCGGGCAGCCTCTCGCCTTATTCCAGCGTCAGCAACGACCAGAAGACGGCCGCTGTCTACCTGCAGCAGGACCTCACCTTCTTCGACAAGCTGACCGTCAGCGTCGGTCTGCGCAACGACTGGCTGGATCTCAGCGAAACGGATCTCCTCGCCGGCTCCACGGCGTCGGGCAACCACAGTGAATTCACCAAGCGCATCGGTGCAAGCTACAAGATCACCGAGGAACTGGCGCCATACATCAGCTACGCGGAATCCGCGGCACCGCCTGCCTCCGGCGCCGACCCGACGACCGGCAAGCAGTACGAACTCGGCATCAAATACCGTCCCGAAGCCTTTCCCGCCCTCATCACCGCATCTGTCTACGACCTGACCAAGGGCAACATCACCGTCTACGATCAGGTGACCTACCTGCCGCAGTCGGTGGAGAAGGTGCGGCATCGCGGCTTCGAACTGGAAGCCAAGGCGGAGGTCACGGACCAGATCGATATCATCGCGGCCTATAGCTATATCGACTCCAAGATCGACGAACCGGACGGCGCCAATGACGGCAACCGGCTGATGCGCGTGCCCAAGCACCTCGCCTCGATCTGGGGCACCTACACGCTGGCGGGCCAAGGCGCGCGCGGCGACATGACCTTCGGCGTTGGCGCCCGCTACCTCGACTCCTATTACACCGACATCGGCAATACGAAGTCGTCGGAAAGTGCCGTCGTGTTCGACGTGGCCTACACCTACAAGATCCAGGAGAACACGACATTCCAGCTGAACGTCAACAATGTGTTCGACGAGAAGCACATCGCGAGCACGGATTCAGGCGCCGTCTACTACAATCCCGGCCGAAAGCTGATGGCGACGCTTCGCCAGACATGGTGAGCTGACGCCCCGCACACCGCTACCCGCCCGAGGCAGGGGCGGGCGTTACGAGGCCCGAACCTGTTGCAGACGCCGCCACGCGGCCGGCGTCTCGCCCTCCACCTGCCGGAACACCTTCGTCAGATGCGCCTGATCGGAAAACCCGAGCTGGGCGGCGATAATGGCGACCGGCAGGTCGCCCTGGCCGAGCATCTGCTTGGCCTGTTCGACGCGCTTGCAAAGCTGCCATTGCAGCGGCGTCTGGCCGGTCGTCGTCTTGAAGACGGTCGAGAACCAGCTTTCCGAGAGTCCGACGGCTGCGGCCATGTCAGCCACCGACATGCGGTAACCGCCAACCCTGTCGATATGCACGAGCAGCTTGTTCATCTGCGCCTGCGTCAGCCTGCCCCCGGCCCGCGGGTCGGGTTCGGGCGGGATATCGAGCAGCCCCGACACGATGCTGCCGACGAGGCTCTCGGCATACACAGCGTGCTTGGTCGGTGACCGGATCTCGGTCGCAAGCAAGCGTGCGAGCGCGTCGATTCCCGCGATGTCGTGCAATTCTGCCGGACGGCGAAGCGCCGCCTGCGCGCAGGAACTGCCGACCGAGGGCGCGAGGTAGCGCAGAATCCGGTCCTTGTGCAGGTGAAGATTGAGATGGCTGAAGCGGTGGGCGCTCCGGCTCGTGGTCCACATCGGCATGCCGGCGGGCACATAGACCGCACGCGGCATCGCGCGTGCATTGCGGGTGAAATCGTCGCTGCGGTTGGAAATGCGCACATTCGGCGAAACGTCGTTGAAGAAGAACATGATGCGCGGATCGTCCGCCAGATAGTAGCCGCTGGCTCCAGCCTGGCTTTCCGCCTCCCAGAGCACCGTCACCATGCCATCCAGCTGCCGCCATTGAACCGGCGCAGACACGGTGATCCCGTCCGTCCTCCACGACATCGTATGCCAGAAGCTCATGATGACATGCCCGCTTGCTTGAGCCCGTTCGTCGGCGTGCGGATCGTAGACCGCGCCACGCCACCGGACCAGACGTTAAGCTGACGATTTTTGTCAGATTTAACCGAGCAAGACAAGCGTCTTGCCTGCCGGCCGTCGTCCCGAATATTCGCACCCGCGGATTGACATTTAGATTACGACCGTAATATAAAAATATAAATCATGATGAGCATCATGTTTATGCCAGCATCATCGACGGGGATGTCTCCGCCGTCGCGAACGCCACCGATCAGAAATCGAGAACCGCACATGACCGAAGCCCGCCCGTTACGCATGATCAAAACCTCCTGGAAAGACGCGCCGACAAAAAGCGTCGATATCGCGGGCACCACCTTCGTCTACCGGCAGCTCGGCGGCGGAAGCGAGGTCCCTCTGGTCATGTTCAATCACTGGGGCGCGACCCTCGACAATTTCGACCCCCGCATCGTCGATGGCCTTGCCGCGACGCGCACCGTGATCGCCTATAACTACCGTGGCGTCGGCGCTTCCGGCGGCAAGGCACCGCTGACGGTCGGCGAGATGGCGGACGATGGCATCGCCTTCATCCGCGCTCTGGGTCTCGGCACCGTCGATGTTCTCGGGTTTTCGCTCGGCGGCTTCGTCGCGCAGGACCTGATCCTGAAGGCGCCGCATCTCGTCCGCAAGCTCATTCTGACCGGCACGGGCCCTGCGCGCGGCGAAGGCATGAGCAAGGTCGGCGCCGTCTCGCGGACCCCGATATTGAAGGGCATGCTGACGTTTCGCGATCCGAAATACTATCTGTTCTTCACCTCGACCGCGAACGGCCGCAGCGCGGCAAGCGCGTTTCTCGACCGGCTCAAGGAGCGTAAGGCGGATCGCGACAAGCCGATCGCCATGGGTGCGTTTCTGCGCCAGCTGAAGGCGATCAAGGCATGGGGCCTGCAGGCACCGCAGAATCTCGGCGCGATCCACCAGCCCGTGCTCGTCGCCAATGGCGATCAGGACAAGATGGTGCCCACCGTCAACTCCACCGATCTCGCTAAGCGCATCCCCAAGGCCGACCTCGTGATCTATGACGATGCCGGGCATGGCGGCATTTTCCAGTATCACGAAGCGTTCGTTGCACGCGCACTGGCCTTCCTCGCGGCATAGGCAAGCGGGTGGCGTCTGGGCACGACGGCTGCGGCGATCAGCTTCTTTTATGAAAAGCTTGGACAATTCTGCTTTCGCGGATAGGTTAGTCTGGCTAACCAAGGAGGCAAAATTGAACCGCAACACCATTATCGCAGCCGTCGTCGCTGTCATCGTCGTCATCGTTCTCTGGAGCGTTCTGCGCACGCCTGAGCCGGCACCGGTACCGCCCGCCACGCCGCCGGCTGCCTCGACCCCGGCTCCCGCCCCGACCACGACACCGCCGGCCACCACCACGCCGGCTCCGGCACCTGCAACGCCGCCGGCAAACTGATCGTCCAGAGCGGCCGCTTCACTTGCAAGCGGCCGCTTACCATCTTGCCACGCCGGTTGCGATCGAGGCATCAGAACCTCGCAAGACCGGCGTCCGCATGTCAGGGCGTTTCCGCCCGTGGCGCCATCTCCGGGCCGGACGCCTCTGCGCTGCCCGCACATCGCCTTTGCGGCGCCATCTCCGCTCTGCACGCATGACATCGTCATCCTTTCCGGCGCCTCACCCTCGACGGAAGTTCGGCCCTGCCGTTCCCTTTCGCCGCGCGGCACCTACATCGAAGAGCGTGGACCAGAGGCACGACCAGAAACCGGCGCGGGATCAGAACCTGAAATGACATCACCGACAAAAGACGACATCGAGAACCTCGTGTCCTCGTCCATGCTGCACCAGGCGAGACAGTTTGCCGAGAATTACGGTGGGCAGGGACGTTTCTGGCAGCGGCCCTACGCCGAGCCGCGGCCCCGCTCGGCCTCCGCCATCGCCTCGGTCTGGTTTACTGCCTACCCGCCTTCCGTCATCACGCGGGACGGCGACTCGGTGCTGAAAACGCTGGGCGACCCGCAGCTCTGGTCGGCGCTCTCGTCGATCGGCGTGCGCGGCATCCATGTCGGCCCGACGAAGCGATCCGGCGGCCTGAAGGACGGCGCCTACACCCCCACCATCGACGGCAATTTCGACCGCATCGGCTTCGACATCGACCCCGCGTTCGGAACGACCGAAGAATTCGTCGCGATCAGCCGCATGGCCGCCGCCTTCAACGCCATCGTCATCGACGACGTCATCCCCTCGCATACCGGCAAGGGTGCGGATTTTCGCCTTGCCGAGATGAAGGTCGGTTCCTATCCCGGACTTTACCACATGGTGGAGATCCCCGAGGAGGAGTGGCCGCATCTCCCCGACGTGCCGGAGGGCCGCGACGCCGTGAACCTGGGCACGGACGCGGTCGACTATCTGAAGGAAAAGGGCTTCATCGTCGGCCAGCTCCAGCGCGTCATTTTCTTCGAGCCAGGCGTGAAGGAGACCGACTGGAGCGCCACGGCACCGGTCGAGGGCGTGGACGGGAAGCTGCGCCGCTGGGTCTACCTGCATTATTTCAAGGAGGGGCAGCCGAGCCTCAACTGGCTCGACCCGACCTTCGCAGCCCAGCAGATGATCATCGGCGACGCGCTGCACTCCATCGACCAGCTCGGCGCCCGCGGTCTCCGTCTGGATGCCAACGGCTTCCTCGGCGTCGAGCGCCGGCTGGAGGGCCCGGCCTGGTCGGAGAGCCATCCGCTGTCGCTGACCGGCAATGCGCTGCTTGCCGGCATGGTGCGCAAGGCCGGCGGCTTCTCCTTCCAGGAGCTGAACCTGACGGTCGACGATATCGCCGCGATGTCGAAGGGCGGCGCCGATCTTTCCTACGACTTCATCACCCGCCCGGCCTATCACCATGCGCTTCTGACCGGAAACACCGAGTGGCTGCGCATGATGCTGCGCACCGTGCACGAGTTCGGCATCGATCCCGCATCGCTGATCCACGCGCTCCAGAACCATGACGAGCTGACGACGGAACTCGTGCATTTCTGGACGCTGCATGCGGACGACATCTACAGTTTCAGCGGCCAGACCTGGCAGGGCCGGACGCTGCGCATGCATCTGCGCGATGTGATCCGCGAGCGCCTGTCCGGCGCCAATGCGCCCTACAACCTGCCCTTCGTCACCAACGGCATCGCCTGCACCACGGCCAGCGTCATCACGGCCGCCCTCGGCATCGCCGATCTCGACGCGATCGACGACGAGACGGTGAAGCTCATCCGCAAGATCCATCTGCTGTTGGTCATGTACAATGCGTTCCAGCCCGGCATCTTCGCGCTGTCCGGCTGGGATCTGGTCGGCGCACTGCCGGTCAGCGCGGACGCCGTGCAGCATCTCATGGGCGATGGCGACACACGGTGGATCGAGCGCGGCGCCTACGACCTCACGGGCCAGTCGGATGCCCAACGGTCGGCGGAGGGCGTTCCGCGCGCCCGTGCGCTGTACGGCCCTGTGACGGAGCAGCTGACCCAACCGGACTCCTTTGCCAGCCAGCTGAAGCGGCTCCTCGCCGTCCGGGAAGCCTACGGCTTTGCCGCCAGCCGCCAGGTGATGATCCCCGACACGACCACGCCGGGACTTCTCGTCATGGTTCACGAGCTGCCCGACGGCCGCGGCACGCAGGTAACCGCGCTGAATTTCGGCGACACGGCATTGGAAGAGGTGATCGTGCTGCCCAACGTCACACCCGGACCGGTGGTCGACATGATCGGCGAGACGATCGAGGGCGACCTTCAGGAAGACGGCGCGCTGACGATCAGTCTGGAGCCCTATGAGGGGCTGGCGCTGCGCATCGTGGGGACGTTGCCCGTTCTCGCCTGACCGAGGCGGCCCGACATCCGGCCGATCCGAAAGCGCCGTGCGTCAGTCCTGACGCTCGGCGCCTTCGCTGAAGGGCACCGGCAAAGAGAAGGCTTGGCGGTCGAAGCCGACCCCGTCCTTTCCCGATGCTTTGACGCGGTACAGAAACGTATCCGCATGCGCGATCATGCCGTCGAGTTCGGTGTTGGCCACAGCCCATACGCCGCCGACGCTGGCGCGGACATCGACCAGGACATCCGCGTCTGTGCCGGGGTCGCGCACGGCAAAAGGTGTCCGCATCATGCCCACCATGCGGTTGGCGACAGCGACGCCGGTTTCCCTGTTGCCGGTGACGACGACGACGAATTCATCCCCGCCGACCCGGCAGACGAGATCATCGCCCCGCACGCAGGACGTCAGCCGGTTCGCGGCTTCCTGCAAAATGGCGTCGCCAGCCGCATGGTGATACCGGTCGTTCACCTGCTTGAAGCCATCGAGGTCGATCACCAGCACGGCATAGCCGGACGCGGAGGTCATCTGCGGAAAGCGGGCCTCGAGGCCGCGGCGATTCAACAGCCCCGTCAGACTGTCCGTCTGTGCGTTGCGCTGCAGACGTTCGATCTGGCGATGTTCCTCGGTAAAATCGATCGCCATGCCCACGATCTTCAGCGGCCGGCCATCCGCGTCCCGTAGCAGGCGACGGTCGCAGCGCATCCATCGTTCACCGGCGATGGTTTCCAGCCGGTACTCGGCAACGTTCTGGTCGATCGCACCGCGAATCAAGGGCGTCAGGTCGGCGGCAGTCCTGTCCGCACGACTGATCTTGCCGAGATACGCATCGAGATCGAGCCGCACGGCATCCGGGCCGTCGATATACTGCGCAAGGCGGTCGGACGTTTCGAAGGTCCGCGCGGGGATATCGAGCTGCCAGAACCCGCCCCTGATGGCCTCCAGCGCCAGCTCCAGCTGGGCGGCCCGCTCGGCAAGCTGCCGCTCCGCATCCTTTGCCGCGGTGATATCTTCCACCTGCGTGATGAACCGGACGACCTCTCCCTTGCCGTCGCGCATGGCAGCGACGTGAATGCGGACATGGAGTGGCGCCCTGTCCGGCCGAATATAACGTTTCTCGATGGTATAGCCGTCGCGGCGCCGGGCGAGGACCTCGTTGAAAAGCCGCATATCGGCGTCGAGATCGTCGGGATGGGTGAAATCCGCGAAGGCAACGCCGCTCAGATTCTCGGGCGATATCCCGATCATCCGGGAGAACGCCCTGTTGCCCCGCACGATACGGCCCTGCCGATCCACCAGCGCCATGCCGATGGGCGCATGGCGAAAGGCGAAATCGAACAAGGCAAGGCGGGACTCCGCGTTTTCCTCCAAAGTGTCCATCACCGTGTCTCGCTTCGTGATCTCAGACGCAGATCTGCGCGGACATGAGGCCGGGCGGAGACGAAAAAGCAGGTCATGAGCCGTCAGCGTCGAAACGCTCGATTTCAGCGACGCCGAGCCGCTGCGCGCGCAGCCGCTCCGTCTTCTGTCGCCGCGCTTCATCCTGTCGGCGCTGCATTTCCATCACCGCCTGTTTCGTTGCCGTGATATCGCCGAGAGCACCTGATCCCCGTGTGCGGCGCTTCTTCGTCATGTCGTCCATATCGACCTCCGTCGTCATGAAGAATGAGATCGGCCTCAAATGGGAAAAATCAAGTTATCCAAAGTCTAACTGGACAGATAACGCGCAAGAATCGAAAGAAATATTCCGAAGAAGTCCCGCATATAAGATATCATCTCTATTCGAAATGATGAATATTCAGATGTTCCAATTTTTTATTTCTCTGAGATACCCGATTTCTGGAGGTCACTGCTTCGATATTCTGTCGAACTGCAAGCTCACATAGCACCGGCGGTGGACACCAGAATCGACAGGCTGATCACCCGTCTGAGGCGGAGTTTCGCCCGTTGATACGCGCGCGGCCCGACCGGATCGATCGTCAATGGCGCCTTCGGTTCACGTTTCGATATAATCCGTCACGTTAAATGACTTTCCATTACCGCCAACTCCGTTCATGGGATCATCAACGACTGTTGCGACCTGCGCGCGACGACCCACGACCTGAAGACATGACCATGGAAAAGCCGATCGCACTGGAAAGCATCGCCGAGAACACGCTGTTTCGGAAGGGCGATATCTTCGTTCTCTTCGGAGAGCTGTTCGGGCGCGGCTATGCGACCGGTCTTCTGGATCAGGCACGCAAGGCCGGCATGCAGATCGTCGGCATCACGGTCGGCCGGCGCGATGAGAACAACGCGCTGCGGCCACTGACGCAGGAAGAGCTTTCGGCCGCCGAAGAGCGTCTCGGGGGCAGGATCATCAATGTGCCTCTGATGGCGGGCTTCGACCTCGACGGCCCGGAGGGCGGCTCGACGCCGACGGACCTGCTGGCCGAGCTGACGCTTCAGACCTGGCAGGATGCCAAGATCGACTGGGACCACATCGAGACCTGCAGGACCATTGCGACGGACCGGTTCAAGACCGCGCTGGCGCAGGTCATGGCAACGCTGGACGGCATGATCCCCGACGGTCGCAACGTGTTCTTCGCACACACGATGGCTGGTGGCATTCCCAAGGCGAAGGTCCTGCTGGTCGTCGCCAACCGCATCTACAAGGGCACAGGCACCCGCCACATGTCGTCGCAGACACTGCTCGACAGCGACATGGGCAAACTGATTCTCCAGAACTTCGACGAAGTCTCGGCCAACACCTTCCGCCATCTCATCGACGCCAGCGCAGCCATCCGCACGCGGGTCGAGGCATCCGGCAGCGCGGTGCGCTACACGGCCTATGGATACCACGGCACCGGCATTCTGATCGGCGACGCGTATCGCTGGCAGACTTACACGAATTACACGCAGGGCTACGCCAAGATGCGCCTCGAGGCCATCGCCTCCGAAGCCTGGGAGGCCGGCGTCACGGCGACCGTCTACAACTGCCCGGAAATTCGCACCAATTCCTCCGACGTCTTCACCGGCATCGAGCTTCCGCTGATCCCGCTTCTGCTCGCGCTCAAGAAAGAGAATGGCGGACAGTGGGCGGACGAACAGTGGGCGGCGTGCGAGGCCCTGCTTGCGGACGGCCACACGGTGACGGATGTCCTGCGCCGGATCACGGCCCTGCAGGCAAGCGACGTCATGGTGCCGTTCTACGACTTCAACGCCTGGCCGATGCCCAACAGCCAGGCCCAGGCAGACCTCACCATCGGCACATCCAACGACATCACCGCGATGCATCGCGACGGTAAGGCGCTGATCAGCGACCTGCTGAGCACGCTGGTGGTCGAGGCGACCGGCCGGCTCATCTTCGGCGCGACCTCGGCCCCGTCGGGTCCGGTTCGCTGGATCCACCACGATCTCGTCGCCCGCTGCCTCAATGCCGCCCATGGCGACACCGCGACCGCGCAGCAGGCAACGCCGAGCCAGCCCGAAACGGCAGCGCTGAACAAGGTCGCCTGAGCGACCGGCGACGGCACGCGACATCGAGCGTGCCGCTCGTGCAGAAGCGCGCGTCCCGTTTCAAGCTCTTGTTTCCGTCTTCCCGACCTGAAATCCACGGCGCACCGTTGCGCGGTGTTTATTGGCGCGGCAGCGCCATACTCCATCGATCGGTGGAAGGCTGCGAGGTTTCGCTACGCGACCTGGCGATCATGGCCATCGCGTCTTTGAAAACCGGCGCAAGATAGTTTGCCCCTGTGAGCGTGAGATGATCGCTGTCGCGGTAGAGGATGCCGGCACGAGAGACCGGATGGCATCGCGTCGTATCGCAGAGCGCGGTTAACGGATCAACGGTCGTGGCGCCGGTTTCCCGAGCAACAGTGAACAGCGTGTCGCGGGCGAGTTTCTGCCGCTGCATCGTGTAGCCAAGCGGCAGGCCCAGATCCTCATTCTCTCCCGTCATCTTCGCCCGTGCCAGCGCCTCCGGCACCTTCACGCCCATTTCCGGCACGTCCTGCACGAGAACGACGCGGGTTCCCTGTTTTGCAAACGCCCCGATGGTCGCCTTCAGGCTGTCGCGCACCGGTGCGGACCAGTCGGGCAGAACGAGCGCTTCGGACGTGTTGAAGAACACGCCCTCTCCCGGCAGCTCGGCGCGGTGGACATATTTCGGCCAGTAACCGACCATGAAGACATAGGGGATCTTCTGCCGCTCGATCAGATTAACGGCTGCCGCCAGCGTTTCGCGGCAGCGGGTAACGATATGCTCCGGCCCGAACACGGCGTCGGGGATCGGCGGGCAGGATGCGCGCGCGACGAAGAGACCCGAGACACCGGCATCGCGCGCCGCGGCGTCGATCGCCGGCGCCATCGCCGCCGCATGGGAATCCCCCCAGACGATAAAGCGAGGCGCCCCGGCCGCAGGATCGCCCATCGGGCAGACGGCACCATCTCGGATGGATTGCGCCTGCAATCCCTCGCCATTGGTATCGGTGAAGCACTTCGGCGAGAAGAACGGGCTTTGGTCATAGGTTGCGGCATAGACGGCGTAGACGTCGTCCGGCAGACGCTGCGGCAGCCCGTCATATCGCGTGACGGCAAAACCGAACGCCGCCGCCGCGGCCATCGAGCCCGCCATCAACGATAGAACGAGCCGACGTGACCGGAAGGCGGCGGCGTAGCGGGCGGGCTGCTCGATAAAGCGCCATGACAGGATGGCACAGACGAAGGACAGGGCGATGACGATGAGGGTATCGGCCAGCGTCAGACCATGCCCGGTCTCGTACCGGTAGAAGACGATGACCGGCCAGTGCCAGAGATAGAGCGAGTAGGAGATGCGGCCGATGAAAACCGACACGCCATTCGTCAGCAAACGGGCGGGAAACCGGCTTTGCGAACCTGCATGGACGACGAGGGCCGCGCCGAGCACGGGAACGGCGGCAAAAGGTCCGGGAAACGGCGTGGAATCGGAATAGAGAAAGATCGCGGCGAGAATGGCGGCAAGCCCGACGGTGCCGAGCGTGGCGGACATTCCCGCGCTGTAGTTCGGCCGTGGAGCGAAGGCGACCAACGCACCGATCAGCAATTCCCAGACGCGGAAATGCAGGAGGAAGAAGGCTTTTTCGGGCGAATGGCCGGTCGCCCACAGGCAGGCCACGAACGAGACCAGGATGAGGCCGCCGGTGATGTGGAGGATGAACCGGCGGGCGAAGGTGAAGGCGAGAAACAGCGAGATCGGGAAGAGGATGTAGAACTGCTCCTCCATGGACAGCGACCATGTGTGCAGCAACGGCTTCATCTCGGCGGAGATATCGAAATAGCCACTCTCCTGCCGGAAGAGAATATTGGCCGTGAAGAGAGCGGCGGCCCGCACGCTGTCGCCGAAATAGCGGAATTCCTCCGGCATCAGCCGGAACCAGGCGACGACGGATGTAACGGCCATCATCGTGAACAGGGCCGGAAGAATCCGCCGGATGCGGCGAATGTAGAAGGCGGGGAAGGAGAAGGTGCCTGCGACGAGATCGGACAGGATGATTCTCGCCATGAAGTAACCGGAGAGGACGAAGAACACGTCCACCCCGACGAAGCCGCCGCGGAAGACGGACACATCGGCGTGGAAGAACAGAACGGGCAGGATAGCGAGCGCGCGCAGGCCGTCGAGGTCGGGACGATAGTCGAGATGCCTGGTACTCATTACACGTTCCGATCCGACCGACGCGGTCATGGTCTTGTCCCTTGTCGCGCCGTCCGCGCTTCCTGCACGAAACGACGAGAGAAACCGGCCCTTACCGAGCCGATCGTCATCTTTCGAGCCGCCCCATAGCGGCCCCGGCACTTTTCTGTCGATCCCTGCTTACAAAAAACAGCCTGACCTCCGGCTCTGTCCAAGGCGCATCCGTGTGCTATGTTCCCTCGCCATAACGGATGCCGACGGACGTTCCCGCAGAGGGAAGAGCGGCAAAATGAGACTTTATCGTGGTGCGGCTCGAACGGACCACGGCTTCCCGGGTAAGGCACGATGGACACCGAACAGCTGCAGGCACTGAAAGAAACCCATCGTCGCTGGCTCGCAAAGCTCAAAATTCTCGACAAGCCCTGGCTGGTTCTCGGATCCGCGCCCAATCCAACGCTTCCGCAAGACATCGTCGCGCAGTGTGCCCGCATGGACGTGAACAATGCGGGCAAGACGGCAAACATGCTCGGGCTCCCCGCGGCGGACGTCACCTTCCGCAAGCGCAAGAAGTCCTGGGAGGAGCATCCCGACGTGCGCACGCGCGGCCTTTTGTGGCTGCACACGCGCCCGCTCTGGGTCATGCGCCTCAAATTGCTGATGAAACCCAGCGTCCGCTACCGCAGCCTGATGCGGGCGACCAAGGAGGAGCGCGAGGCGATCGTCGAGCATATGTGCGGCGGCCTGCCGGCGGATATCGGCGAAACCGGCCATGTGACGAACGGCGTCGCAGCCCTCTGCTACGCGCTTTTTGTGGGCGCGCCCTCCGTGACGCTCGCCGGTTTCTCGCTCACGGTCATGGGGCATTCCTACAACGAGAAAGGCAGCACGCGGCGCCAGATCGCCGAAGACGCCTATGTTCTGTCGAAACTTCGCGACCGTCCCAATGTCTTCACGACGGAACAGGGCCTGTCGGCATCCACCGGCATCCGCCACGTGTCCCGCCTCGAGGACATCCTCGGGACCACCCGACGCTGACAGTTCATAGTCGCTGACCGGTAGGCTTTGCTGTCGAAGACCGTCACAGGGTTGCGACTTAACAAAGCCGCTGCTATCCCATCCCGATAGACAAGACGAACCGTGCCGCCCGGCGAAACCCCAGAAGGGGACCGACGGTGTGCAGGGGAATACGCCGCAGGGTCGCCGGCATCGTCCGGGCGCCACGTCCTGCAGCGTGATGGGAAACCCACCTGAGGAATGAGAGAGATATGACCGAAATTGCCAATGTCTTCATCGGTTTCGACACCAAGGAAGTTGCCGCGTATCACGTGCTTTGCCAGAGCATTCTGGAGAAGAGCTCGATCCCCGTCGCATTCACGCCGATCGTGCTGAGCAATGTCGGCAACATTTTCACACGTGAGCGCAACGCGCTGCAATCGACCGAATTCTCGTTTTCGCGCTTCCTCGTACCGTACCTCAGCAATTTCGAAGGTTGGTCGCTCTTTGCCGATTGCGACATGCTGATGCGCACCGACATCGCCAAGCTGTGGGAACTGAAAGACGACCGTTACGCGGCCATGTGCGTCAAGCACGACTACGTGCCTAAGGTCGAGACGAAGTTCCTCGGTCAGGTCCAGACGAAATACGAAAAGAAGAACTGGTCGAGCGTCATCCTGTTCAACAACGCCAAGTGCCGCAAACTGGATCTCGACTACGTCAACACGGCGACGGGGCTGGAGCTGCACCAGTTCAAGTGGCTGGACTCCGAAGAGCTCATCGGCGAACTGCCGCCGGCCTGGAACTGGCTGGTCAACGAGTACGAGCACAGCGACGATGCCTCCCTCGTCCACTTCACCGATGGTGGCCCCTACTTCGAGGAATACAAGAACGACGATTACGCGGAAGAGTGGTTCGCGACACGCGAACGCATGCTTCACGTCCAGCAGCGTTGATCCCTTCATCCGGCAGGCCGCGCGCGTGGCCTGCCGGACCCGCCATCGGCCGCAATGACGGTCATTTCCGCACCCCCCTTAAAGATAGGCCGCGATTGCTGTAGGGAGTGGCGCATGAGCCGCTCGACGGACGCAAGGTCGCAGCGCTGCAGGGTCCGCAAGGGGTCGAAATATGACATCGAAAGTTCTGGAAGCCAGCGGTGGCGTGAAGCAGATCATCTGCATCAATTGGGGCACGAAATACGGCCCGCCCTTCATCAACCGGCTCTATGCCATGGTGGAGCGCAACATCACCCCGCCCTTCACCTTCACCTGTTTCACCGACAGCCGTGACGGCATCCGCCCGGAGGTCGCCTGCGAGGATCTTCCCGAGCTCGACGTCGTCATGCCTGTCAATTCGCGCGGGATCTGGCCGAAGGCGCGGCTGTGGAGCAAGACGCTCGGCACCCTCAAGGGCGCTGTGCTGTTCCTCGATCTCGATCTCGTCATCGTGTCGTCGCTCGACGATTTCTTCACGGTCGGAGGACCCGACGATATCGTGATGGCGAAGAACCAGACCACGCCCTTCGAGCGGCTGGGACAGACGTCCCTGTTTCGCTATCCCGTCGGCAAGCTGTTGCCGATCCAGGAGACGTTTCGCGCCAACCCGCAGAAGGTGGCCGACGAATATCGTTACGAACAGCGCTTCGTCACCAAGAACGCGCCCGGCGGCGTCAAATTTTTCCCGAGACGCTGGGTGCTGCATTTCCGCCAGGATTGCCGGCGACCATTTCCGCTGAATTATATCCTGCCGCCGAAACTGCCGACATCGGCCCGCGTCGTGATCTTTCCGCGCGGCCTTCTTCCCCAGCACGCGTTCGAAGGCAAATATGGGGAAAAGCAGCCGAAGATGAAGCCGGCCGCCTATTTCAAGGCAGTGGTGACGGGCAAGATACGCCGACACTCCCTTTTCAGCGACTTGCGGCACTACATCAAGCCCGCCCTGTGGGTTGGCGACCATTGGCGGGAATAGGCATCCCGCCGCAGAGCTTGAAACCGCGACCCTTCAGATCGTCCGCTTTACGCTGACGCCCGGACGGCGCGCGCCATGGGTCTGCCGGTCTGACAGGGCCTCGGCCACGATGCCGCCAATGCGCTTCGTCTCGTTCAGCGGCTCGTAGGCATAGGGGGCGAGATCGCCTGCAAAGGCCCTGGTCAGCATCAGGGTCTCGCGAAGGTCGCGATGATAGGTCTCGAATTTCGAGAGCCGCTCGCCGGGAACGGGCGTGAGATCGAGCGTATAGACGGGCTTTCCCGTCACCAGCGCCTCGCAGGGCATGGTGATCGAATCCTTGCCGATCAGGAACGCGTCCGCAGCGGCCATGAAGGCAAGGTAAGGATTGTCCCCCGTCCGGTCCCAGACCGTGACGTTCGCGGAGCGGAGCCTCAAAGCCGCCTGCAGCGTCTCGTCGCTCGATCGTCGCGAGACGGAGATCACGATCTTCCAACCCGCAGCCTCCAGACCCCGCACGGCCTCTCCGATCGCCAGGTGGCATCGGTCGTCATAGAGATAGGCGCCGTTGGAGCCACCGAGAAAGACGGCGGCGACCCGATCGTTGGGTTCGGCGTACCTCGCCCTGCTCCCGGCATGCTCTGCCAGTCTCTCGGGCGTGATCTGATGCGGAACGCCGACCATCTTGTGCACATGGTCGATGCCGTCGAGTTCCGGGACCCAGTCGTGGCGCGAGACGAAGACGAGATCGTAACCATCGACGCGCGGGCGCTGCAGATGTACGGCGAACGGCCGGCCGCCAAAGGCACTCTTGATGGCGAGCACGGGCTCTTCCGCCCGAAAGCCGCAGGATACTATGAAGGCAGGCTCGCTCTCTCGCACCGAGAAGAGGCGCGGGCGAAACCACTTACGCCAGCCGCGCGGTCGCGTCACGATCTTGACCACGGGATCGGGGTCGATCTCCTTCGCGATGCCGAGGCACTGCGTCAGCGTCCCCGCCTTCTCCTCCGTGACGGCCCAGGCCTTGGGCACGCCTTGCGCATTTCGGGCGCGATCGGGATGCTCGCTCATGCGTCTGCTCCGCCGATCGGGGTCGCAGACGGCCCGAGATCGATCCTGTTCTGCTCGACGAAGGCGACCATGCTGCGGTCCTCGATCACATCGCCCTCGATGTAGCGCGCGGTCTGCGCGACCTTGCGGATATATTTCTCCGTGGTGTCGTCGAACGACCAGCCGCGCGCCACCTTCTCGGCAAGCTCCGCCTCCGACTTCAGATAATAGTGGTTGAGCTGCAGGTAGTCCGCCGAATAGAAGGCCTCCGCCTTTCGGTCCCGCACGGAGGAGACCAATCCGGCATCATTGGCTGTCCGGTCGCCGAACTCCTTCGTCCGAAAGCGGTGGACGCCGACACCCGTCACCCGCGTCGGATCGACGATGCATTTGAAATTGCTGGCATTCGCGTCTTGCCGCTCCGGGTGCGCAACCCGCGCCGTGTAGCTGAGGCAAACCGGCCTGTTGGGCCTCGCCCGGTGCCCGCCATGCCCGAACATATGCCAGGGCAGCGAGATATTCGGAAAACCCTTGGCATGCCGCAACGCGTCTTCGAGCGTCTTGTCCCGCCGCGGCAGGAGAAATTCATCAACATCGATAAAGGCCATCCAGTCGTAGCGCCCGCCGAAGTTGAGCAGGGCATGGGCGAAGGCGATGGCCTGGCCGTTGAGCACCACCGACGTCCCCTCGTCGCGCATGCGCATGATCCAGGGAACGATCGTCAGCACCTTTGCAGGCAAGAGCGCGCGGAGGATGTCCATCGTCCCGTCCGTCGAGCCGTCGTCGTAAATGTGGAAATGCCGCACGCCGATCGCCCTGTGGAAACGGACCCACTCCTCGATATAGGGTGCCTCGTTCTTGACGCAGGCCATGATGGCGATCCCGTGCCGATCGGCTTGCGGCACCGGCGGCACGATGACGAGTTCCCGTGTGAAACTCCGTTTGCTCTTCCATCCGAACATATTGTAAGAACCCGACAACAACAGGACCGGGCCGAGACTTGCGCCGACCCCGTTCACATGGCCTTACTATCATCGCGGGCCGTAATTCAACAGCGTCCGTTCCGATGAACCATGTTTCACCGAACATCGCCTGAAAGTGGCAGTTTTTATGGATTTTCCCGGGGATCATGATGCAGGGTCTGTCGCCGCCACGACATCTGGCCTGAAATCCGAACAGGACTGGCGCGCGTTCTTCTCGCGGTTTCCGCGCATCATCCTGGTCGCCAACAGCGAACAGGTCGATGTGCCCGCGCTCAAGCGCGCCTATCCGGACGACTCTCTCTTCGTCTTCTTCAACAAGGCTTACAAAATTCTGCGGCAACCGTTCGCCGGTCATTCCATGCTCGTGTCGCGGGCACAGCCGCGTGGCGCGAACATCGTCTATCGCGGCGAGGTCGATCAGGTCCTCGGGCTCTTCGCACCGTCGACGTTCTGCGGCATCGCCAACATTCGCCTTGCCGATACCGAAACGCCAAACACGCAGGCCGACTACGGTGGCGCCGCGACCGGTCATCTGGATCTCACGGAACTTTGCCGGGATATCTATCCCGCCGACAAGCTTCCCACCTCCGGCTTCGCGCTGGCTTACTGGCTGCTGGAACAACGCGTGCCGGTCGAGGTCGTGCTTGCGGGTTTTTCCGCCAAGAGAAGCGAGACATGGCGCGTCGTGGCGGTGCACGACTGGACATTCGAGCAGGTCTGCCTGAAGGTCTTTGCGCAGGCCGGCAAACTCTCGCTTCATGAGGCGGACCTCGCCAGCCCCTATGCGAAGCTCGCCGCGCGTTTTCCGGAGATCCCGCCCAGCGATATATCCTTCACGGTTGCCGACGTTCTGTCCCAACGCCTCGGGAATACCGATGCGCAGGTGGACAAGCTCATTTCCCTCACCGGTGTTTTGAAGTCGGCCGACCTGTTCCTGCGCAAACTCCGCCCCAGGTTCCTGAAGAAGCGATAACGCATCTGTCCGTGGCCAGCAGCAGGAAGGCGCTCCGATGACGAACGTAAGCAAGTGGCTGACCCAGACGCGCCAGCGGCTGCACAGATCGTTGAAGTACCGGCTGAACCGCCCCCTGCCGCCGGCCTGCACCCATGTCTTCAAGGGTCCGGTCGTCGTCGTCGGGTCCGCACCGGTCATCCACAGGCCGGAGGGGTGGAGCGCGGATTTCAGCGTCATCACGATCAACGGGTCGCAATCGGCCATTCGTGCCTGGGGCGTCGATGTGCCCGATGTCTCCTTCATGATGTTCAATCAGGTCGAAGGCACCAACACCAACGCCGTGGAGGTGCGCCGCGTTTTGTCCGGGCAGCGGGTTCGCAGCCTCTACGTTCTGCTCTGGCGCAAGAACGCGCGGCAGCGTCTGGTGGATGGGCTGAAGGCTTTCGGCTACGGCTATGACGACCTCGTCATCGTCGATCGTTACGAACGCATGTCCCTGCTCGAGCACATGACCGGACGCAGGAACACCGAAGTGCGAACCGAGGATAAATGCTCCAACGGGCTGAATGCCGTGCTGTTCGCGCTTTATCACGGCGCGCCGCAGGTCATCATCACGGGCATCAACCCGAACTCTACCGGGCATTCCTACAACCAGACCGGTCTCGCCCGCGCGCATGTGCAGATGGACAAGACGATCATCGAGCAGCTGCTCGCAGAAGGTCGGCCGCTTTTCACCGCCGATCCGCAGGTGTCGCGCGATCTGAAGATCCCGCTTTGGACCGGCGAAACGGCTGCCCGCGCCTCGGCTCGAACATGATCAGCGCATCGACAAGACGAAAAACGTCATGATACTTGATTGACGCGCTCATCTTTATCCTTTAGCAACTGCGCATCGATCATAAACAGCCAATTGGTCGGGGCGTGGCAGGGAGTGCATGCGGGAGGAAGGCGGCTAGAGCAACCGTTTTTCGAAGGAATTCATACCCATGCGCCTCCTCAGATCAGCCGTTTTGACGGCGGCCTTTGTCGCATCCGCCTGGACGCTCCTTTCCGCCGGCACGGCCGGCGCCACCGATTACCCCCTCGTCATCAAGGACCTCTCGGGCCGCGAGATTACGATCCCGGCAGAGCCGAAGCGCATCGTCGTGCAGGATGGCCGCGATCTCTTCGCACTGGCGCTGCTCGATCGTGCCGATCCCTTCGCACGCGTCGTCGCTTGGAACAACATTCTCTCCCGCTCGGACCCGGCATCCTGGGCCGTCTTCCAGAAGCAATGGCCGGAAAGCTCGGCCAAGCCGATCGACATGAAGTTCGGTGACGAAGGCCAGGTCAATCTCGAACAGGTCGCCGCCACCAAGCCCGACCTGCTCGTGTTCCAGACGCGCGTGCGGCAGGCGCTCGACGATGCGGATCTCTTCAACCGGCTGGCAAAGCTCGGCATTCCGATCGTCCTCATCGATACCGAGCTCGAACCGACCGTCAACGCTCCCAAGACCGTCAACCTCCTCGGCAAGGTGCTGAACCGCGAGACGGAAGCCAAGGCATTCACCGATTTCTATGCCGAACGCCTTGCCAAGGTGCAGGCCGGCTTTGCCGGTGCCGAAAAGCCGAAGGTCTTCGTGGAAGCCAAGGCCGGGCAGAAGGGTCTCGACTCCTGCTGCTTCACGCATGGCGACGTCTACTGGGGCAAGCTGGTCGCGGATGCCGGCGGCATCAACATCGGCACCCAGCTGGTCAAGGGCCGCACCGGAGACGTGACGACGGAAACGCTGATTGCCGAAAAGCCGGATGTCTTCGTGATGACAGGCTCGCCGTTCTCGAACGAAGGCTCGGTCTCCCCCGCCTTCGGCCTGAATGCCGACAAGGCTGCCGTCGAGACCTCACTTCGCACGCTGTCGGCGCGCAAGGGCTTCTCCTACATCAAGGCCGTCGAAGAGAACCGCGTTGTCGGCCTTTACCATCAGCTCTATGCCAGCGCCTGGAACATCTATGCCGTCGAATATCTCGCCAAGGCCTTCTATCCCGAACGCTTTGCCGAACTCGACCCCGATGCCGATCTCGCGACCATCATCGGCAGCTTCACGGGTCTTCCCAAGGGCCTGACGACGGTCTATGGGGCAAAAGCCGCGCCGGCCAAATAACCGGCTGCGAAACACCATCATTGCCGACGGGCCGCCCACGCGGCCCGTCATCATGTGAGACGGTCCATGGGTCGACGGGCGCACGGGCCGAGAGAGGCAGAGAACGATTTGGCCTTACCCCTGACGGAAACCACAGCGCCGGCGAGCGCCGAGAACCATTACGACGCTTCGGTGATGCGCCGCGTGCTGATCATCGCCGCGCTCCTTGTCGTGCTCGCCTGCGCTTTCATCGCCGATATCGCCATCGGCTCGGGCACGCTCTCGCCTGCCGAGGTCGCGACCGTGCTGCTGTCGCCTTCGACGGCGGATGCCAGCAATCTCTTCGTCGTCTGGGAACTGCGCATGCCGATGACCCTGATGGCGCTGGTGACGGGAATCGCGCTGTCGCTCTCCGGTCTCCTCATGCAGACGATCCTCGACAATCCGCTGGCAGAGCCCTTCACGCTCGGCGTGTCCTCCGCCGCCGGTTTCGGCGCGGCGCTGTCGCTCGGCTTTTCCGTTTCGCTGACCTCCGCCATGCCGTGGATGCCGCCCGAGCTGCTGACGGCAGCAAACGCCTTCCTGTTCGGGCTTCTGGCAACCGGGCTCGTCCTTGCGCTTACGCGCGGCGGCACGAGCATTCAGGCAATCACGCTGCTCGGCATCGCCCTCCACTTCGTCTTTTCCTCGCTCCTGTCGCTCGTCCAGTACATGGCGAGCGTCGATCAGCTGCAGAGCATCGTCTTCTGGCTGATGGGCTCCCTGCAGCGCGCGACCTGGCTGAAGGTCTCGATCGCGGGCGGGCTCTGCGCCGTTGCGCTGCCCATCGTCCTACTGAACGCCTGGGCGCTGACGACCATTCGCTCCTTCGGCGAAGAGGCGATCGTCTTCGGCGTGCGCGTCAGGGCGCTGAGGATCCTCATGCTGACCATTTCGGCGCTGCTTGCCGGTGCCGTTACCGCCGTCGTCGGCATCATCGGCTTCATCGGGCTCGTCGGCCCGCATGTGGCAAGGCTGCTGGTGGGCGAGGATCATCGCTTCACGATTGCCGCGACGGTGGCCGTCGGCGGCGTCTTTGCCGTTCTCGCCTCGCTCGCGACCAAGGTGATCGTGCCGGGCGCGGTGCTCCCGCTCAGCATGGTGACATCGCTGACCGGCCTGCCCTTCTTCATCTTCCTCGTGCTGCGTCAGTCGCGGAGCCCGGGCGCATGAGCTTCTCCGTCGAAAACTACAGCGTCACCATCGGCGCGCGGCGCGTGGTGCAGACCGTGTCCTTCGACGCCAGGCCCGGCCGGATGCTCGCCGTCCTCGGGCCGAACGGCGCCGGCAAATCGACGCTGCTGAAGGGCTTCTGCGGCATGCGACGCGGCGACGGCCGCGTTCGGCTCGATCAGGCCGACTTCCTTGCCATGCGCCCGCTCGACCGGGCGCGACAGGTCGGCTATGTCGCTCAGGATCTGGCACAGCTCGATGTCGCCCTGGATGTGTTCGAACTGCTGCTTCTCGCCCAGAGCGGGGGACGACGCTCCTGGCGGGCGCCGCCCGAAGCGTTTCGCCGCGCGGAGGAGACGCTGGAGACGCTCGGCCTGTCGCGCTTTGCCCGCTGCCGCCCCGGCCAGCTTTCCGGCGGAGAGCGGCAGATGATCGGTCTCGCGCTGGCGCTCGTGCGCCGGCCGCGCCTGCTTCTCCTCGACGAGCCAACCTCCGCGCTCGATCTCTCCAATCAGCTGCAGATCCTCGATGCCGTGGCCGAGCATACGCGCAGCCACGCGGTGGTGACCCTCGCCGTGCTGCACGACCTCAACCTCGCCACACGCTATGCCGACGAGGTACTCCTCATGAAAGACGGCCGCGTGCACATATCGGGCCCGACGGAGACGGTTATGGACCCGGCAACGATCTCGGATGTCTATGGCGTGGACTGTCATCCCCTGCCCGTACCGGGAACGCGGTTCACCGCACTCTATCCCGTATCGCGCACGCCGCACAGGCAAGCACCTGCGGGGTAGCGGCATCTCTCCGACGCCGTCCGATGAAGCATCGCATCGCCCATAAGCGTCTCCTCAGAAAGACGGAGCTCATCGTCTGGCGCTCGCTGCCCGTCGCCTGCTATGCAGCCGGCAGTCCGTCGCGTGCCCATGCCCGCGCCAAGCCGAAGGAATGTGGCCGATGCCGCCGAGAAAGACATTCGACGCCGCTTTCCGCGCGGAGCTGACGCAGCTTCTGACCTGGCGCCGCGACGTGCGCCAGTTCCGCACCGATCCGCTCCCGGCGGGGACGGTCGAGCGGCTGGTTCAAGCGGCGGGCCGCGCTCCCTCTGTCGGTCTCAGCCAACCGTGGCGATTCGTCTTCGTGGAGGATGCCGGGCGGCAGGCGACGGTGCGTCAGGTGTTCGAGGCCTGCAACGCCGCGGCGCTTGCCGGCTATTCCGGTGAAAAGGCCGAGCGTTATGCACGGTTGAAGCTCGCGGGCCTCGACGCGGCCCCCTGCCAGTTCGCGGTCTTTTGCGATCGCTCGGTTCTGCAGGGTCATGGGCTCGGGCGTGCGACCATGCCGGAAACGCTCGACTATTCGGTGGTGCTCGCGGTGCACACGCTGTGGCTGGCCGCCCGCGCGGAAGGTCTCGGGCTCGGCTGGCTGTCGATCCTCGATCCGGCCGAGGTCGTGGCCGTGCTCGCCGTGCCCGAGAGCTGGCACTTCATCGGTTACTTCTGCCTCGGCTACCCCACCGCCGAGGACGACACGCCGGCACTGGAGCGGGCGGGATGGGAGCAGCGCTGCGACCCGGGCAGCGTGATCGTCCGGCGATAGGCCGACAGAACCGAAGGGATCTTCGCAGCGCGCGTCCGCTCCGGGCGCGCGCTGCGACAGTCTGCGTCTGATCAGGCAGCCCGGCGCGAGGCCGGCTGGTACCGGGCCGCGCCGCTGCCTTCGCCGAGATCGAACTGGGCGAGCAGCGCGTTCAGCGCGGCCGCTTCGCCGGCAAGGCCGTGGCTTGCCGCCGTCTGCTCCTCGACCATGGCGGCGTTCTGCTGCGTGCCCTGGTCCATGGTGTTGACGGCGGTGTTGATCTCCTGAAGTCCGGTCGACTGCTCGCGGCTTGCCGTGACGATCGCTGCGATATGCGCGTTGATCTCCTGAACCTGCCCGGCGATCGCCTGAAGCGACTGGCCGGTTTCGCCGACCAGCGACACGCCGGCACGCACCTGCCCGCTGGAGGTGTTGATGAGCGCCTTGATCTCCTTGGCCGCCTTTGCGGAGCGTTGCGCCAATTCGCGCACTTCCTGCGCCACCACCGCAAAGCCCTTGCCCGCCTCGCCGGCACGCGCCGCCTCGACGCCTGCGTTGAGGGCGAGCAGGTTCGTCTGGAAGGCGATGTCGTCGATCACGCCGATGATGTTGCCGATCTCGTTGGAGGATGTCTCGATGCCCTGCATGGCGCTGACGGCCTTGCCGACGATCTCGCCGGAGGTTTCCGCACCGGCACGGGCGCGGGCGACGAGCTGGCCGACTTCCTCGGCGCGGCGCGCACTGTCGCGCACCGTGGTGGTGATCTCTTCCAGCGCTGCTGCGGTTTCCTCGACGGAGGCCGCCTGCTGCTCCGTGCGACGGGCAAGATCGTCCGCCGCGTGGCGGATTTCGCTCGCACCGGCATCGATGGCGCGCGCATTGCTGCCCACGGCCCGCATCGCGTCATGCAGCTTGGAAACCGCATGGTTGAAGTCGGCGCGCAGCCGGTCGAGATCGAGGACGAAGGGTGCGGAGATGCGGTAACCGAGGTCGCCCTCCGCAAGACGGCCGAGACCGGTGGCGAGCGCCTCGACGGCATGCTGGATGTCCGCCGTCTCCCGGGCCTTGGCGGCCTCGCGCTCGCGCTGCTCGCGCTCCGACAGAGAACGCCCGCTCTCGGCTTCGGTTTCCAGGCGAATCCGGTCGATGGCATTGGTGCGGAACACGGCGACGGCGGCCGCCATGGAGCCGATCTGGTCGCGGCGTTCCTGTCCCGGAATGTCGGTCTTCAGATCGCCCGACGCCAGCTTTTCCATGGCGCGGGTCATGTCGGTCACCGGGCGGATGACGAGGCGGCTGAGAAGGCTCGCCAGGAAGACGATCATCGCGCCGACGGCCAGAAGCGTGGCGATGGTCGCGGCGATGCGGAAATGCCCGATGGCGGAATAGACTTGGTCGGCATCGACGGCAAAGCCGACATACCACTCGACCGTGGGCAGGCCGGCGACGGGTACGAAGCTCACGAGCATCGGCTTGCCGTTCGTTTCCGTCTCCATGATGTCGCTGCCGATCGTGGGGGTCGCGGCCGGGAAGGCGTCGGCCAGCGTCTTCGTCACGAGCTTCGCATCGGGATGCACGAGGATCTGGCCCGACTTGTTGACGAGGAAGGCAAAGCCGCCGGCCCCGGCATCGATCGAGCGGATCATCGAAACCAGCGTCTTCAGCGTAAAGTCGCTGCCGGCAACACCCATGAGGGTCCCGTTCTTCATCACCGGCACAGCCGCGCTGATGATCAGGTCGCCGGTGGAGGCGTCGATATAGGGGTCGGTGAGAACGTCGCCCTTCGCCTTCACCGCATCCTGGTACCAGGGACGCTGCCGCGGATCGTAACCGGCCGGCAGGTTGGTGACCGGCCATGAGGTGAAGGTGCCGGCTTGGTCACCGATATAGGTGCTCATGAACTCCTTCACGAGGACATCGTTCTTCAGAACGGCCAGGAGAGCGTCCTTGTCGGGGGCATTGGCGGCGGCATCGGCCACCATCGCCGTCAGGGTCACGCGCCCGTTCAGCCAGTTCGCCACGCTCTGTGCGGCCTGCTTGCCGGAGAAGGCGATGTTCTCCTCAACGGCATGCGTGGTCGTGTTCCGCTGCAGCGTATCGATGTAGAAGGAGAAACCGGCAAAGGCGGCGGCAACGACCACCGACGCAGCCACCAGAATGCGCGTCATGAGATTGGATGTCTTGGCCACGGGAGGATTTCCTAGATCGTCAGGCGCAATCGCGAGGCAGAATTTTCAGGCAGCTCGGGCGCCGACGCAACCTGTCGATGTGGCGACGGACGTAACGGAGCTTAAGGCTGCAAAGATGAAACATGCCGTTTCCGGCGAATGCCGGCACGCATCATGCGGCCGGGCAAGAGACGCGGTTGCTCTTCTGAGATGGAAACTACCGAGACGAGATTAATACCAGGTTTCAATGATCGAAACTTGGTAGGCGCGGGCGTTGACCGCACCTACCAAGTTCGACGGTATCTCGAACATCATCCACCCGCCCTTCCCGGCAACCATCGCTCCCACGGGCTTTGCGGCCTGTGCGCGGGAGCGGCGGCACCAGTGCCACAGGGTTCAGGCGGGCATGGCCGGCTGCGTGCGGGTAATGACCACTGGCACGGATTTGGCCGCCGGCGTGTTGCTGCGCGTGTCGCGATGCGCCAGGGACAGAAGGCCGTTCGTCTCGGGATAGTAGGCGGCGCAGCAGCCCTGCGGCACGTCGTAGGCCACGACCTTGAAGCCGCCGGCCCGCCGCTCGATCCCATCGGCAGCCACGGCCGCGAAATCGACGAACGTTCCTTCCGGCACACCGAGCACCGCCATATCGGTCTCGTTCATGAAGACCACCATGCGGTCTCCGGATATGCCGCGGTAGCGGTCGTTGTTGGAGTAGATCGTCGTGTTGAACTGGTCGTGGCTGCGCAGCGTCATCAGCTGGAGATGCGGCTTTTGCGGCGCATCGTCCTTCTGGTCCTTCAGGTCGGGATTGAAGAGAAAGTTCGCCTTGCCGGTCGGCGTCGCCCAGCGCCGCTCGCTCGCGCCGTTCGGCAGGCGGAAGCCGCCGGGCTTGCCGATGCGGATGTTGTAATCGCGGAACTGCTCGGGAAGAACCTCTTCGATCTTGTCGCGGATGCGGTCGTAATCGGCAACGAGGCCGTCCCAGTCGATGGCGGCGCGATCCGCGACGGTGGCCTTGGCAAGGTTGGCGACAATCCACGGCTCCGAACGGCAGTGTTCGCTGGCCGGCGCCAGGCGCCCCGTGGAGCCATGCACCATCGAAAAACTGTCCTCGACCGTCACCGTCTGGGCGACACCGTGCTGGAGATCGAGCTCCGTCCGCCCGAGCGCCGGCAGAATATAGGCCTGCTTGCCGTGGATCAGGTGGCTGCGGTTGAGTTTGGTCGCGATCTGCACCGTGAGGCCGATCGCCGGCACCTTCTCCGCGATCCGCTCGATATCCGGGATCGCGCGGAAGAAATTTCCGCCCAGCGCCAGAAACGCATCGATCTCGCCGTCAAGAATCGCCTCGCAGCACTCGGCCGTATCGTGACCATGCTCGCGCGGGCTGACAAAGCCGAAGGCCGCGTCCAGCTGGGAGAGAAATTCCTCCGTCGGCGTCTTGTTGATCCCGACCGTGCGATCGCCCTGAACGTTCGAATGCCCGCGGATCGGGCACGCGCCGGCGCCGAGCCGGCCGATATTGCCGCGCAGGAACAAAAGGTTGAGGATCTGCTGCAGGGCATCGCCGCCGTGCTTGTGCTGGGTGATGCCCATGCCCCAGCAGGCGATGACCCGCTCGGCCTTCATGTAGATGTCTGCGGCTTGCTCGAGCTGCTCGCGCCGCAGAGCGGTGTAGTGCTCGATCTCATCCCAGCCAAGGTCCCGGATGAAGGCCGCGAAAGCGGCAAAGCCCGCCGTATGCTCTTCCAGAAACGCGGTATCGAGAATGCGCGGTGCACCCGACGCAAGCGCCGCATCGTCGGCCGCGATCACCGCCTTGCAGATGCCCTGCATGGCCATGATGTCGCCGCCGGTGCGCAGCTGGAAATAGTTGGAGCTGATCGTCTGCCCCCTGCCCGTCAACATCTCGACCGGGCTCTGCGGGTCGGTGAACCGCAGCAACGCCCGCTCTTTCAGCGGATTGAAGGTGACGATCGGCACGCCGCGCTTGGCCATGGCGTGCAGATAGGTCATCATCCGCGGGCTGTTCGTGCCGGGGTTCTGGCCGATGATGAAGAGCGCGTCGCAGTGCTCCCAGTCCTCCAGCGTCACCGTGCCCTTGCCGATGCCGATGCTCTCCGGCAGCGCGACCGTCGTCGTCGCATGGCACATATCCGAGCAATCGGGAAAATTGTTCGTGCCGAACAGCCGGCCGTGCAGCTGCCAGAGGAAGGCCGCCTCGTTGGAGGCCCGCCCGGATGTGTAGAACGCGACGCGCTTCGGATCGAGGTTGCGCAACGTGGCCCCGATCTCGGCGAGGGCGACTGACCAGTCCACCTGTTGATAGGTGTCCGTCGCTGCATCGTAGCGCATCGGATGCGTCAGGCGGCCATGCGCCTCCAGCTCGTGATCGCTCCAGGCCTTCAGGTCCTCGACCCGGTTTGCAGCGAAGAAATCAGGCCCCGTCCGCTTCTTCGTCGCCTCCCACGCGACGGCCTTGGCGCCGTTCTCGCAATATTCGGCAAAATGCGGCTTTTCCGGATCCGGCCAGGCGCAGCTCGGGCAATCGAAGCCGCCGGGCTTGTTCATCGACAGAAGCGCGCGATTGCCCTTCAGGAGAATCTGCTGCTTGCTCAGATGCTGCTCGACCGCATTCAGTGCGCTCCACCCGCCGGCCGGTGGTTGTTGCGGTCCTGCCTTGCGTCCGTCAGCCATCTCTCTCTCCTCATTGTCCGCACGGAATCAGCACCGCCGAACCCTCTTCGTCTCGCAACGTCCGCAGGTGCATGATCGCTTGCGCATATGCAACCTCCAGTCTCGCGCCGCATCTTGCATTCCCTCGCTCGATCGGCAACCGCCAATATTCGAAGGACGAGAGATGCCCGTCTTTCAAATATGTTATACGCAGACCAAGCCTCCAGGATCACGCCATTCAGATCTGCGTGACCGTCGCTGCCGACCGAGGAACCGCGTCTTTGGGCCGGCGCGCCCGGCACCGGTTTACTGTTTTTTACGATTCCAAGAGAGTCGGTTAAGCCGCCCGCTGCATGATCACGCCACGTTGCACATGGAGCATGACAATGATTGGCCAGGCTATCGCATCAGAGATCGATCTTTTCCGAGGTCGCGACGTGACGGCAGGCATGCCGCACCGGGGCGTTCCCGCACGCCTCGATCGGGATGCCATGGTCACGCTGCAGCGGATCGATATCTTCGACGCTGTCTGGAGCGGCGCCCTGTCCACGTCCTTTGCGCCCCAGGGCGCCAGCAGCGCCAGCCCGGCGTCGCTGCGGCTGGTCAACACTCTGCAGCATCGCAGTCTCGGAACCGTCGCCCCGGCCGATCTTATGGCCGCGCTGAACATCGAACAGGCGCGGACGCTGTTCCTCTGCAATCTCTCTCTGGTTCAGGAAAAGCTGCGGGACACGTCGTCCGAGGGACCGAGCGTGCGGTTCGATATCCCGGTGAACGCCGGTGCGCTGGCGACGCTGGGCGGCGAATTGCGCATCATCGCGCAGCACACGCCGGACCTGTTCGGGCGCATACAGGTCACGCATTCGGAAGACGACCATGCAGGCCTGTCACCCGATCAGATCGGGCAGCTCAAGGCGCTCGAAGCGCTCGGCCTGCGCCTTCAGGTCCGCCGGTCGTCGGGCGCACCCCGGGCCGAAGCCGACATCCGCATCGACAGACGCCTTCCTCCGTCGATGCGCTCGACATCGGCTTTCACGGCATACGCTGCGGCATAGTCCGCACAACGCCGTCTGTCGCCACCCGTCGTCAGCGCTGCGAGACCTCCAGCCGGTAGCCGATACCGCGCGCCGTCTGCAATTGCAGCGCGCTCTGGGCATCGAGCGTGGACAGTTTCCGCCGGATCCGTCCGACATAGACGTCGAGCGTCTTGTCCGCCGGATTGTAGGCGCGGAAGAAGGCATGCTTGTAAATGGCGGATTTGCTGCAGGTCCGGCCGGCATTGGCGTAGAGGTAGCCGAGGATGCGAGCCTCCGCGTCCGTCAACGGCGCGACGGCCGTCCCCAGACTGAGGTGCCGGACCTGGAGATCGCACGCGACGCGATCGACCAGGAAGGTCGCCGTGGACGCTTCCGGCCGGGCGGCCCTGCGAACCGTCACGAGCCGCGCCACCCGCGCCTGCAGTTCGCGCACGGAAAAGGGCTTCATCAGGTAGTCGTCCGCCCCGACGTCGAACACACCGGCACGCGTATCCGGCGTGCCCGTGCCCGAGATCATCACGATCGGGACCGTCGAATGCGTGCGGATCGTGCGCAGGATGCCGAGGCCGTCGCCATCCGGAAGATGGATGTCGAGCACGACCGCATCGAACAGCATCAGTTCCGGCCCGGTGATCAGGCTGAGGGACTGCGCATAGGTCGAGACGACCTGCAGCGTGTCGCCGGCGACCGGCCACGTGCTTTTCATTGTCTTTGCAATGAGGATGTCGTCTTCGATGATCAGAATATCCATATCAGGTCATGCTGCTTTCTCTCTGCGGTTGGGTGTCTTGCATGCGCATCGGTTTTGACGGCGCGGCGCCCTGCCGGTCATGGCCGGAGCACGACGTCGAGTTTTTCCGCCAGGGCGGATCGCTTGTAGGGTTTGGCGAGAAGGTTGCCGGCGAGACGCGCCCGCAAGGCTTCGTCGAGCGCATCGGCATAGCCTGACGTCAGCAGGAATTTGAGATGCGGATAGAGGCGCCCGGCATCGCGGACCAGCTCCAGCCCGCTGACGCCGCCCGGCATGACGATGTCGGTAAAGACGAGGTCGAATGCCGCATCCTGCGCCAGGTAGCCAAGCGCCTCGTGACCGTTTGAAACGCTCACGACCTCGTAGCCGAAGCCGATGAGCTGCTGACGAACGGAGCGGGCGACCAGCGGATCGTCCTCCGCAAGCAGGATGCGCTGGCCGTTGGCCGCGTCCGTCACCATCGTGCCGACGTCCGCCCTGACAGCCGGTTGCGACACCCGCGGAAGCCAGAGGTGAACGTCGGTGCCCACCCCCACGGTCGAGTCGATGGAAATCGCGCCGTTCGACTGCTTGATGAAACCGTAGACGACGCTAAGGCCGAGCCCGGTGCCCTTCCCCATCGCCTTCGTCGTGAAGAAGGGTTCGCAGGATCGCATCAACGTTGCGGCATCCATGCCGCAGCCCGTGTCGGAGACCGTCAGAACGACGTAGGAACCCGCAGGCAGGTCGGGCGCAGGCGGTCTGCCGCCGGGATGGATGGAGGGGGTTCCCTCCAAAAATGGTGACTGCGGCTGCGAACCAGCGTTCGCCTGCGATCAGAAGAGTTCGATGCTGTCCACAGGGTCTGCCGCCGGGCCACCGTTTCCAAGCACGGTGCTGTGAATGTCGCGCTGCGCCCGCATGACATAGGACGAGGAAAGCCTGTCGAGCCTTTCCGTCAGCATGTCGATCTGCAGGATGGTCGCCGGCGTCGCCAGACTGTCGCGCACATCGCCGATATGCGCATCGACCTCCTGCGCCATCGACGCGATCTGCTCGATCTGCTGGCGCACGATATCCTGGAACTGGATGTTTCCCATCATCGAGAGGATCGGCTGGGCGATGTCCTCGTTCTCGGACTTCACCCTGCAGAGCACCTCGCGCTGGTGCTGCAGCAAGAGGACGAGATTGGTGGTGAGCAGACCCAGTGCATCCGTAACCTTGCTCATGGCGAGCGTCTCGGTATCCTGCCGCTTCTGGGACTGTTCCTTCAGATCCGCGCCGACGGACAGCATCAGCCCGGAAACCCGTTCATGCACGTTGTCGGCGAGATGCTGCACTTCGCTGGCCAGGGACCGGATTTCATGGGCGATGACCGAAAAGCCCTCGCCCAGATCGCCGACGCGCGCTGCCTCGATCGAGACGTTGAGAGACAGCATGGTCGTCTGGCGCGCGATCTGCTGCACGCCGTCGAGGACTTTCAGAACGCTGTCTGTTTCCGCAGCGAGCTTGGCCTGGAAAGCGACGGCATCCAGCGAGGACTGTTTCTGCTCTTCGCCGAGGTTGACCAGATGCTGCCGACAGCCGGACAGCTGATCCTCGATGCGACCGAGAATGCGTTCCGAACTGTCGCTCGAACCCGCACTCTGCAGAAATCCCATCAGCGTGGTGACCTGCTGGTCAACGTCGAGAAGGCTCTTCAGAAGGCTTTCGGCGGCGTCCTGGCTGACGGTCGTGACGGAATGAAGATGCCGCTTGAGCAGATCGACATAAGCGGGGTACTCGCTAAGCTGTGCGACGAGCCGATGGATGTCGTCCGCCGACGGCTCCACGATGCCGCGCCGCTCTGCCACGGCTTTTTCGAAATCGATCACATTGCCGGCGTCATCATCCCGCGCCTGCAGCGCTCGAACCAGATGCAGCTCGCCGTCCCCGGCACTCTCGTCCCGCGCGCGTGAGGCGGCGGCATCCGCGCTGCCCTTCGCCCATGCGGCGCGACCTCCAGCCACATGTCCGAGGCGGAAGGCTGCCACGAAAAAGAGGCCGATGGCGAAGGCCAGCAGGGGGAGAGGCGTCTGCGCAAACAGGGAGACGCTTGCGGCAAGCGTTCCGGCAAGCGCTGCGAGAACCGCTGTTCGGCGTTTTGATCGAAAGGGCATCATTCGGGAAACTTCCGGCTGGCGTGAACGCGGCGACGGGCGAGGCGCGGCCTCAGGCAACCATGACCTGACGAACGACCGGCAGCAGGGCCGCCGGATCGACCGGCTTGACCAGCCAGCCGGTCGCGCCCGCCGCCTTTGCGGCCGCCCGCTTGTCCTGCTGGGAGTCCGTGGTCAGAACGAGCATGGGCGTGAAGCGGGTCGCGGGGAGTTTGCGCAGGCGGGAGATGAGTTCGACACCGTGCATGCCCGGCATATGGTAGTCGGTGATGATCAGCGAAGGCGCCAGCCCGCGCGTGATGCTGTCGATCGCCTCCTGACCATGCGCCGCCGTTTTGAACGCAAGACCCGCTTTCGTCAGAATGCTGGAAAGGCTGGCAAGCATCGTGGTTGAATCGTCAACAAGCAGAATAGGCTTCATCGGGTCGTCTCCTGGTCGATCTCGTCTCTGAGCACGGAACGGCTCTCCAGCAGATCCGCAGATTGGAGGTGGGGCCCGTGCCAACCGGCACAACCGCCGGCGAATGATAGCCAGTGATGCGTTTCAATGATTGATGATTGCTTATATTCGCAGCCTGCGGATTGGTTTCCTGCACTTGCGATGTATTGTTGCGCACGGGCACGTGACCGGACCGGCCGAAATGCACTGCCGGTCAGCAGTCGAGCGCGGTGCCGACGCACTCCGACAGGCTGCCAGGCAGCCGCTTGCCTTAAGGCTGCGTCCTGTCCGACGCAGGCGGCTCGCGATGAGAACTCTTCCCCCCGAGTTGCCGGCCACGCCGCGCCTCGGCAGGCGAGACGCCATATGCTTTCTTGAAGCTCTGGTCGAAGGCTGCATACGACCCGAAACCCCATATTTCGGCAACGGCCTTCAGGGGAATATCGACCTGGGAAACCACCATCTCGTGCGCGCCGCTCAGGCGAAGGAGCCGCTGATAGTCCGTGATGGTCTGCCCGGTGACCGACTGGAAGGCATATTGGAGCGTTCGTTTGCTGACGGTGCTGGGATCCGCGAGCACTTGCGGCGCGATGTGGCGGTGGGGGTTGCCGTGAATATGGCTAAGGGGCCGCTTGACGTGCCGCGGGGCGATCGTCGGCAGGTCATCGCTAAGGACGCCCAGGTAATTGTTGGGAAAAAGCTGGAGAAAACAGTCGACCAGCAGGTTTCTGAGACTCTCGTTGCGTGAGGCGACGAGCATTTTCGTCCGCAGGATCGGCGTCGCCGGCAGGACCTGCAACTGGTCGCGCAGGATATCGAGGATCTCCAGTTTGCCGTCCGGAAAGCTGACGAATTCGAGGCTGCGCTCCACCGGCCTGTCCAGAAGGACGGAAAGACGCGTCTGAAAAAGGGCGGTGGGGATGCTGACCGAGACGTATTCGCAGGGTTCGTCGATCCGCAGCGTTTCCGGCTGCTCCCCCGGCAGAGCGACGAAGCTGTAGGCTTCGCCTGCGCCCTCCGGCAGCAGCCGCACGAAGCTGTCGGTGTAGCAAAAAAGAAAGATCTTCCTTTCGGATTGCGGATGAGCCGTAATCTCGAGATGACCCTGAAGGCTGCGACATTCGATCAGGATGTCATCGATATCCAGACGATATCCCGACACCGAAACCGCGTCTCCCGAGAAAGCCAGCAAGGGCAGCTTTGGGGAATTGTCTCTGGGCAAACCCGTGCCCTGGTCCCCATCGTTCGATATGCCGATATGTCTAAATACGTTTCCATCTCGAAATCTTTGGCGTCGAGCGCTGCTGCCGTTCGGCTTAGCCTGCTCGATTGCGCCTGTCCTCAAAACGGCGCCCTGTCTGGCAAACCCCAGCCCACCGCGTTGAGCGCGACGAGACGGCAGGATTGCATGACATATGTGCACGGCCATTCCGGCGTGGTCTCGAACGCTACGATTCCAGAGAGACCACTCTTGTCCGACACCGCCTTCTTATCGGCGAAATAACCGCAATGAGACGCCTCAAGTTGCAGAATATGAATATTGTATATTGATAAGATATTGTGAAGCGGCAAATTCGTAAAAAATATTTCAAATTTACGCCGTTTGTTAGATTATGTATCGTTTAACGACACAAATCTGCAACTGACTGATCAGCGCTCGCTCGCGCCTGAGTTGATCGGCGCCCCGCCCGGCATGGCCGTGATCGCGCGCGCGATGTTCGTCGCTTCCCGCTCGGTTTGGCGAAAGAACGAGGTCAGGCTGGGTGTCAGGCCCATGTGCCACAGGCCGGGAGTGCCACGCCCCTCCTCATCCGCCAGGGCGGACGTGCCGTAGCCGGTCGCAACGATCACAATGTCCGGCGTCAGGCGGCTGTCATCCTCCAGCACAACAGCGTTGCGTTCGAAGGCGCGCACGCCGCGAACGACGCGGATCTGCCCGCTCCGGATCGCGGCGATCGCGCCGTCATCCACGGGAATGGCGATCTTGTCGTTGACGAGCCGCGTGGCGGCATCGTGCGCGCCTTCGGGAAATCCCAGTCGAGACAGATGGCCGAAGGCCAGATACTGCGTCGCTGCGATCATCCGATCGACAAGCGGCGTCGGGAGCGCCTGCATGACGGGAGACAGGCGATGCACGGCAAAGCGAAACAGCCGCTTCGGCAGAACCGAAGGGCCGCGCCGAACGGAAAACCAGACCGGACCGGTCGTTATCCGGCTAATGTGATTGAGGATGTCGAAGCCTGAATTTCCGCCGCCGACGACCAGCACGGATCGCCCGGCATAGTCTGGCGCATGCCCGAAATCGGCGGCATGCCGAATGTCGCCCTCATAGTCTTCCAGCCCCTCCCAGGCGGGAAGCCGCTTCTCCGTGTCGCGCCCCACCGCCATGATGACATGCGCGGCGTGCAGCACGCCGTCCTCGGAGGTGATCCTGAAGGAACCGCCATCGTTCCGCGTGACGGAAGACACCGTGACGCCATGCCGAATGTCGAAGGCGTGCTCCCGCGCGAACGCCTGAAGGTGCCGCACGACGGCATCGCGCTTGGGAAAGGCACCGGTTCCCTTGGGGTAGCGGGCGCCGGGAAGCGCGGAGAGATCGCGGTGGGTGTTGAGCGTCAATTGCGGGTGACGGCGCTGCCAGGAAGCGCCGATTTCGGGCTCCCGCTCGAGGATAACGGCCGAGATGCCGTGCCGGCGCAGAACATAGGCGGCCGTAAGGCCTGCAAGCCCCGCGCCGATGATCACCACATCATGGACATTTGTCGACAAAATCAGCTTCTTTCCAACGCTTTCGTTAGTCTAGGGACTGTGCGTGGCGGCGACAAGCTGGCAATGTCCGAAGCGGTTAGGTAAGCGCAGATTTGCGTCTGGCATGACCGTCTTCTCATTTGCCCGATAGCGGTTCCGGAGCCAAGCTGAATGCCAAGCCTACGCAAGAGGATGGACGCGTTTCTGGATGCGCGCCTCCCCAAGCTGCCCGCTGCCGGGCTCGATGCACGGGCACGTCTCGACCTCCTGCAGAAACATGGCGATTTCTCGCTGGCCTATTCGACCTATGCCCAGCCCGATCTGCAGTATTTCGGTGATGCGGACGGCTATATCGCCTATGCGACCAAGATGGGGCACACCTTCGTGCTGGGCGATCCCGTTGCCGATCCCGCGCGTCGGGCCGACTATATCCGGCGCTTCGTCGCAGCCTCGAATGCGCCCTGCTTCGTGCAGACCTCGCGAGAAACCGCGGCCGTCCTCGAAACGCTCGGCTATCGCATCAACCATATGGGCGTCGATACCCGGCTGACGCTCGACACCCATTCCTTCGCGGGCAAGCGAAACGAGACCGTCCGCTATTCCGAGCGCTGGCTCCTGAAGAAGAACTACCGGCTGATCGAATGCGACGGCAGCATTGCCGACGCGCAGAAGGTGCGGGAGATCTCGTCGAACTGGCGCAGCGGCCGCATCGTCAGCCGGCGGGAGATGCGGTTTCTCAACCGCCCCTTCAGCGTCGAACTGGCGCCGCATATGCGCCGGTTCCTCATCATCGATCCCGCCGGCCATCCGGTTGCCGTGCTCGATTTCGACCCGATCTTCCGAGCAGGCGATGTCGTCGGCTACACCGTGGCGTTCAAGCGCAAGCTGGCGGGAACGACGCCCCATGCCGAGATCGGCCTCACCAAGTTCGCAACGGACCGCTTCACGGCCGAAGGCCGCGACATCGTCACCTTCGGCCTGTCGCCGCTCGCGGCGATCGCCGGGAGCGGCTTTGCGGAAAGCCGGATCTGGCGAGACCTGTTCGAGCGCGCCTATCGATCAAAGAGGGTCAACGCACGGATCTTCAACCTGCAAGGCCAGGCCGCCTTCAAGCGGCGCTTCCATGGCGAGGAGATCCCCACCTATATCGGCTTCAAGCGCCGCACGCCGCTTGAAATCCTCGCGCTTCTGCGCCTGTTGAAGACGTTGTAGCGCCTCTGCCTACCAGAGAACATGCTCGACCGGCTGGACGGGCTTCGATCGACCGCCGGCACCGGACAGATGTTCGAGATCGATCTGGATCGTCCGGCAGATCGACGTGAGCGGCACGTCGTGTTCGCGGTTTTCGAACGGATCCTGCAGATCGGCGCCGATGCGGTCCATGGCGAGCAGCATGAAGCCGACGATGGTCGAGGCGAGCGGGGTATAGATCGTGAGGCTGTCCACCAGCCCGACGGGCAGCAGGATGCAGAAGATGTGCACGAACAGCGTCGGATAATAATCATATTCGCGCGGCAACGGCGTGTTCTTGATCCGCTCCATACCGCCCTGCGCATTGCTCATGTCCACCAGCAGCGTCTCGATCTGCACATTGCGAATGGAGTCCGTCCATCCGTTGCGGCGCGCCTCCGCCACCATGCCCGCCGTCCGGTTGAGAATGGCGTTCGGCGCATTGCCGACACTTTGCAGCGACTGGATCTCGGCCTCGCCCAGATACGGCCGGATCTCGTCGGCATTGGGCTGACGGCGCAGGTGGCATCGCAGGGCGTGGACATAGGCGATCTGGCGGCGCACGAGTTCGCGGCGGAACGCCTCGCTGCCGTCGCGGCTGTCGATCAGATGCCAGACCTCGCGCCCGAAGGATCGGGATGCATTGACCATCGAGCCCCAGAGCGTGCGCGCCTCCCACCAGCGGTGATAGGCGTTGTTGTTGCGGAACCCGAGAAACAGCGCCAGCGCCGAGCCGAGCAGTGCCATCGGCAAGGTCGGAAGATCGAGCCAGGGATGCGGCAGATAGACATAGGCGAGCGTGACGATGATGTCCCAGACGAACAGCAAGGCGAGCGGCCAGCCGATATAGCCGAGCATCTGGTGGAAACGAGCCGATTCCGGCAGAACCATTCGGGTGCTCCTTCGAGACCTGCTGAACGTCAGCTTCTCGGCATATAAGATGCAATGCAGCAAGATCGAGCGCAGCGCACACCCTTTTTTTGGGGCGCACGATCTTCGATCCGCCGCGATCATCTCGACTGTGGAGCGCACCGCCATAGATCTCCCGGCAGGAACCCGCCGGCGATCCGCCGTGCGATCGCCCCCGTTACAGAGCCTCGAGGAGCCCCCGCCATGGCAAAGACCGCAGCCGATCTCGTGACAGAGGTTCTTCATCAGGCCGGCGTTCGCCGCATCTACGGGCTTGTCGGCGACAGCCTGAACGCCATGACGGAATCCCTGCGCAAGCGGGGCGATATCGACTGGGTGCATGTTCGCCACGAAGAGGTGGCAGCCTTCGCCGCGGGCGCGGAAGCCGCGCTCACCGGAGACCTCGCCGTCTGCGCCGGCTCCTGCGGGCCGGGCAACACCCATCTGATCAACGGGCTGTTCGACTGCCATCGCAGCCGCGTTCCCGTACTCGCCATCGCCGCGCAGATCCCCTCGCAGGAAATCGGCCGGAACTACTTTCAGGAGACGAAGCCCGAAGAGCTGTTTCGCGCCTGCTCGGATTACTGCGAGCTGGTCTCCCATCCCGAGCAGCTGCCCGGCATCCTCGAAACCGCCATTCGCAGCGCGCTGGGAAACCGCAGCGTCTCGGTGGTGGTCATCCCGGGCGACATCGCGCTTTCGGCCTATGAGGCACCGATCTCCGCCGCCGCCGGCCTGCGGCTTGCAGCCCCCGTGGTCACGCCCGGCGCCAGCGAGCTCGGGGCACTTGCCGACCTTCTGAACAAGGGCGAGCGGGTGACACTGTTCTGCGGCCGCGGCTGCGCCGGCGCGCATGATCGCGTCGTGCAGCTTGCCGAAGCCCTGAAGGCGCCGGTCGTCCATGCGCTGGGCGGCAAGGAACATGTGGAGTGGGACAACCCCTACGACGTCGGCATGACCGGTCTGATCGGTTTCAAGTCCGGCTATCAGGCGCTGATGGACTGCGACACGTTGCTGATGCTCGGTACGGACTTTCCCTACCGCCAGTTCTTCCCCAAGACTGCGACGATCGCGCAAGTCGATCTTCGCCCGGAAAATATCGGGCGGCGGACGCCGCTGGCGCTTGGCGTCGTCGGCGATATCGGCGCGACGATCGAGGGGCTTCTACCCCGGCTGACCCGCAAGACCGACGACAGCTTTCTGAGCAAGAGCCTTGCCAACTACAAGAAGGCGCGTAAGGGGCTCGATGAACTGGCGACCGGGACGCCGGGGCGGAAGCCGATCCATCCGCAATACCTCACCAAGGTCATCAGCGAGCAGGCGTCGGACGATGCGGTCTTCACCTTCGATGTCGGCACCGTCACGGTCTGGGCGGCGCGCTACCTCGAGATGAACGGGCGTCGGCGCCTGCTCAGTTCCCTTGCCCATGGATCGATGGCCAACGCGATGCCGCAGGCGATCGGCGCGCAGGCGGCCTTCCCCGGCCGGCAGGTCATCAGTCTTTCCGGCGACGGCGGTTTCACGATGCTGATGGGCGATTTCCTGACGCTCGCGCAGCAGAACCTGCCGGTCAAGGTCGTGATCTACAACAATGGCTCGCTCGGCTTCGTGGCGCTGGAGATGAAGGGCGGCGGCTTCCTCGAGTTCGGAACCGATCTGAAGAATCCGAACTTCGCCCTGATGGCGCAGGCCATGGGCATCCACGCGATGCGCGTGGAGGATCCGGCGCAGCTCGAAGACGCCGTCGCCAGCGTGCTGGCCCATCCCGGCCCGGCCCTGCTCGATGTCGTCACCAACCCGCAGGAACTCTCCATGCCGCCGGTCGTCACCGCCGACGAGGTCAAGGGTTTCGGCCTCTGGGGCATGCAGGCCGTGCTGAACGGACGCGGCGACGAGATCATCGATCTGCTGAAGGGCGGGAATGTCCTCAAATCCCTGTTTCGGTGAGATCACCGACAGAAAGTTCCGTTAGTTTTCTGCCGCGTTGTCCGACGCCGGAGCAATGCTGCTTCGGCTGGAAATGCTCTCGCCGCGCATCGCATCGAGAAAGGCCCGGAAGGCAGCGCTCGGCTGCCGGCGGCTGGGGTAGTAGAGATGGTTGGGCGGCAGGGTCGGTGCCCAGCCGCCGAGCACCTCGACCAGCGTCCCGGATGCGAGATGCGGATCGGCATGCGCGCGCGGCAGGCAGACCACACCCAGGCCGTTCAGGGCCGCGTCGCGCATGACATCGACATCGTTGGTCACGAACGAGCCGGGGATCGCCCGCTCGATGCGCCGGCCATCCCTCTCGAATTCCCAGACATGGATGGTGCCCGAAGACGTGTAGCGATAACAGATGCACCGGTGCCGACCGAGATCGTCCGGCGTCTCCGGCAGACCGTGCGCCGCGACATAGGTTTTCGTCGCCACGAAGACGAGCGGCACGGGCGGGCTGATCGCCACCGAGATCATGTCGCGTTGCAGCTCGCCCTCGTGGCGCACGCCGCAGTCGAAGCGCTCCGCGACGATATCGACAAGCCCGTCATTGACGACGAGCTCCACCGCGACCTCCGGGCAATCCCGCGCGAAACCGACAAGCTTCGGCAGCACGACGTGCAACGCGGCCGTCCTGTGGGCGTTGATCCGGATGCGTCCCGCCGGCCGGTCGCGTGCCGTATCCAGCGCACCGAGGGCCAGATCGACCGAATCCAGGGCCGGGCGGAGCCGTTCGAGAAGGGCCTCCCCGGCGCTCGTCGGCGCGACCGAGCGCGTCGTCCGGTCGAGAAGGCGGATTCCGAGACGGGTTTCGAGCACGCGCATGGCATGGCTGAGCGACGACGGGGATTGCCCGAGCCGCGCAGCCGCCTTTGTGAAGCTGCCGGCCTCTGCGATGTCGGCGAAGACCGCAAGTCCGGACCAGAGATCGCGATCCATTGATGAATTCCTTTCAGCAACCCGTGCGGAAACAGAGGTCTAGTCCGCCCTGTCGTCGCCGTCCATATGACGGAGCATGATCCAACAGGAACGCCGCATCATGAATCTCGAAACCTATCGTCCGCTCGGCCGCTCGGGCCTTCTCGTCAGTCCGCTGGCGCTCGGCACCATGACCTTCGGCACGCCCCGCTGGGGCTCCGGCGAGGCGGGAAGCCGCGCCGTCTTCGACCGCTATGTCGACCTCGGTGGCAATTTCATCGATACGGCCGACGTCTATTCCGGCGGGCGTTCGGAAGAGATGGTCGGCGCCTTCGTGCGCGATCATGGCCTTCGCGACCGCATGGTCATCGCGACGAAGTCGGGCTTTTCCAACGGCCGCGGCGTTCACGGCGGCGGCAATGGGGCGCGCCATATCCGGACGTCCGTGGAGGCGTCGCTGCGTCGCCTGCAGACGGATGTCATCGACCTCTACTGGATCCATATCTGGGACGGCATCACGCCTGCGGCGGAGCTGCTGCAGACGATGGCCGCGCTCGTCCAATCCGGAAAGATCCGCTACTGGGGACTGTCGAACACGCCGGCCTGGTATGCTGCGGAACTGGCGACACTCGCATCCGCCCGCGGTCTGCCGGCACCCATCGGCCTTCAATATTTCTACGCGCTTGTCGAACGCGGCGTCGAGGCCGAGCATGTTCCGCTCGCGCAGGCCTTCGGCATGGGCCTCGTGCCGTGGAGCCCGCTTGCCTATGGGCTTCTGACCGGAAAATACGATCGCGCGACGGTTGAGGCCGCACCGGCGCGAACGGGTGGCGTGCCGAACGAGGGCGGACCCACCGAGGCGGCGCGGCCGGACGAGGACAAGCGCCTCGACGGCAACAACCCGTTCGGCGACACGCTCTTCACGGAGCGCAACTGGACGATCGTCGACGTCCTGAAACGCGTCGCACACGAGGCCGGCGAGACCCCGGCCCGCATCGCCCTTGCCTGGGTGGTCGGCCGCCCCGGCGTCGCCTCCACGCTGATGGGCGTCAGCCGTGCGGAGCAGGTGCGCGACAATGTCGGTGCGCTTGACCTGGCGATCGCGCCCGACCATCTGGCCGCGCTGGAGGAGGTCAGCGGCGGAGCGCCGTTCCTCTACCAGCTCTTCCAGCCGGCGGTGCGCAACCAGGTGGTCTTCGGCGGCGCCGACGTGAGACGCTGATCGCCGGAAATCTCCGCAGGGTGCTGGCGCCCGCGCGCCGCACTTGCTAACCCTCGGCGCATCGAAACAGGATGAGCCGATGATCCTTTCTCTGGCGGATGCCGAACACCTCGTCGCCTCGACCTTCGCGGACAACGCGGTCGATGCCGCCGTCGCCGCGTCCGTTGCCCATGCGCTGGTGCAGGCGGAGGCCGCCGGGCAATCCGGTCACGGCCTGCGGCGGGTTCCGGCCTATGTCAAGCAGGTGCGGACCGGCAAGGTCGATGGACGCGCGAAACCCTTGGCGACGCTGGCGAAGCCCGGCGTCCTGGCGATCGACGCCTGCCATGGGTTCGCCTATCCCGCGCTCGATCTGGCCGTGGAGCGTCTGCCGGAGATCGTTCGGACGCAAGGCATCGCGCTGGCCGCCATCCACCGCTCGCATCATGCCGGTGTCATGGCACTGACGGTCGAGCGCTTCGCGGAACAGGGCCTCGTCGCGATGATGTTTGCCAATGCGCCGGCCGCGATGGCGCCCTGGGGCGGGCGCAAGCCGCTATACGGCACCAATCCGATTGCCTTTGCCGTGCCCGTGGCCGGCGGCGATCCCCTCGTCATCGACCTCGCGCTGTCCAAGGTCGCGCGCGGCAAGGTCATGGCGGCGGCGCAGAAGAATGTCGATATTCCCGCCGATTGGGCCTTCGATGTCGAAGGCCGGCCGACGACCAATGCCGACGCGGCCATGAAGGGCACGATGGCGCCCGCTGGCGACGCGAAAGGCGCCGCCCTCGCACTGATGGTCGAAGTGCTCGCCGCCGGCCTCACCGGCGCCACCTTCTCCTACCAGGCAAGCTCGCTCTTCGATGAGAAAGGCCCGCCGCCCGCGCTCGGCCATATGATCATCGCCATCGACCCCGACGGCGCGACCGGCGGCGGCACCTCCGGCCGGATCGCGCAACTGGCGCAGGAGATGGGCCGCGAGGACGGCGTCCGCCTGCCCGGCCGCCGCGGTCTCGGTCTCCGCCGTCAGGCGGCCGAACAGGGTATCGACATTCCGCAAGACGTGCTGAAGGCGATCGACGACCTGCGTTAGCCGCCATCATCCGTCACGGCTTCAGCCGACGATGTCCCGCGTCAGCGCGCGCAGGGACCGACATTCGAACGGCAGACCCTGGGCCGGTAGAGACGTTCGTAACCGCCCTCCCGGGCGCGGATCGCCTGCCTTCGCTGGTGATCCTCCAGAGCCTGCGAGGACCGCGTTTGGCCGGCCGAGACCGTCGCTGCCGGCTGCGGCGTCGAACAGCCGCACAGCAGGGCGCCGACGGCCAGGAGGATGGTCGTGTTTGCCCGGAACGTTCGTGTTTTCACCGCAGTTCTCCCACTCTCGTCCGCATCGGGCCTTTGCCCCCGTAAGCAGGCCGTTTCGGCACGGTGCGCGCCAACGGACATGATGCTGCCACTAAATGGCGCGATTTCGAACGCGTTTGATTAAAACTCTCTTAATCACGCCGTTCTAGTTCTAACACCTTCCGATGTGAATTGCAGCCGAACGGATTGGTCAGCAGCGGTTCATATTGGCACACCTATTTTCCTGCCAGGGCTTGATGCTCACATCTAAACGAGGAAGTTCAATGAAGAGATTTGGTCTCCTGCTGGCGTCGCTGTTCATCTCGTCCGCTGCCTATGCCGACGACATTTCCCTCGGCGTTCCCGGCTATGGCGGTAGCGGCTGCCCGTCGGACAGCGTCTCCGCCACGATCAGCCCGGACGGCAAGGCGCTCAGCCTGCTGTTCGACAACTATATCGTCCAGGCCGGCGGCGATACCGGCAAGAACATGGATCGCAAGACCTGCAACGTGGCCATTCCGGTGCACGTGCCCCAGGGCCGCAGCGTTTCGGTTCTGGCGGTCGACTATCGCGGCTTCAACCAGCTGCCGCGCGGCGCGCGCTCGCAGTTCAACGTCGAATACTTCTTCGCGGGAACGCGCGGACCGACCTTCGTCAAGACCTTCTCCGGCCCCAGCGAACAAGACTATCTGATCTCCAACAAGATCGTTGCGGACTCGATGATCTGGTCGGCCTGCGGCGAAGACGTCAACCTGCGGACCAACTCCAGCATCCGCGTGAACACGACGCGCGGCCAGGAAGCCATGGCGACCGTCGACACGCAGGACGTGAAGGCCGCGATCGTCTATCAGCTGCAGTGGAAGACCTGCCGCTAACAGAAACCAGCGCGGGTGGCAGGAGACTGCCGCCCGCTCTGACGACCGCCCGTTGATCGCCTGCCTCCCTGCCCGTGAGAACCGTCCATGCGCCACAGCACATCGTTCGCCCTCTGTCTCCTGAGCATCGCGGCAACGGCGCCCGGCCGGGCCGACGCCGCCGACGGATGTGCGGACGGGACGTTCTCCAGCGTCACCTCGCCGGACGGCAACGCGACCAGCGTGCTCTTCGACGACTTTTCGGCAGGCGCCGGCGGCGGAGCCGGCACGGCGCGCGCAACGAGCACCTGCCAGCTGGCCATCCCCGTGACCCGACCCGACGGTTTCAGCGTCTATGGCGTCGATTATCGCGGTTTCGTCACGACGCAAGACGGGCAGACGGCTCGGATCGTTACCCTGCAGGACGGGCGGCAGGTTCTGAAATATGAGGTCGCAGGACCGCTCGAGGACGATGTCGCCACGGGCGGCAAGGTCGGCGTTTCCGGTTCCGACACGCTCGGCCTGACGGTCGTTGTCGAGGCGACAGCGCCGGTCGATCCCGACACGCCCGACGCCAGCCTGCTCCTCGACACGGTCGATATCACCCGCCTCGGATTTACCACGCTGTCATCGGTCACGGCCTCGGCGGACCAGCTGGCGCGCCAGCGACAGGCGATTGCTGCTGAGCTTATCGGCACGGCGCAAGGGCTTCTGGGCGAAGGCGAACGCTTCGATGCCGGCAGCGCGATCAGCCTCTTCGGATCGTCCAGCGCGGCAGCCGGCTTCAAGGGCCGCTGGGAAGCCGGAAGCGGCATCACCGTTCTCGGCGGTGCGGCGATCGTTCATCCGGACGACGACAATGTTTCGGTCGATACGCTGGCGTTGCTGGCCGGTGCGCTGCGCTACACGACGCCGCAGGCGACATGGCGCGCCTTCGGCGAAGTGGGCGTCTGGGGCTCGCCGAACGTGACGGCCAATCTCTCGCGCAGCTATCTCAACGTCGACGACATCGTTTCGGCCGGCGGCACGGCGGACGGCTCGCTTCTCAGCTCCTACGGGCGGATCGGCGCGGTCTTTGCGCCCGACCAGGCCAACGAGATCGTGCTTTCGGCACGATTCACCAAGGCCTGGCTCGACCTCGACGGCTATAGCGAGACGGCAACGGATCGCAATCTCTTTGCGGCGACCGTTCACGGCGGCACGTCGAGCGAGAACATCGTCAGCGCCGAGGTCGCCTGGAGCCACCAGACCGAAGGCCGGCTGGACTACACGCTGTCCGGCGCCGTCGGCCGCATCTTCGCCGACGACAAGGCCGTCCGTGCATCCGTCGATTGGGTCGGCGATGTCTCCGGCCGTGCCCGCGACCAGACCTTCGCCTCCGCCGGCGGCCGTATCGGCGTTCGTCTCGATGACGTCTGGCGCCTCGACACCTCCGTCGCCGCCACCATCCGCCAGTATGACGACCCGGAATGGAATGTCGGCGCGCAACTGAAGGCGGCGTTCTAGAGTCTGTCAGCGAAAAGTGGACTCCGGTTATCCCGGAGAGACAAGCGATAACGAGGAAATCAAGAGTCGCGACCTGCCCGAGGATTGACGCTCGACACGCGATCCGTCCGGTTCCGCTCACCCGTCTCCAAGCGACCATCGACCCTGTGCGGTCGCCGTTGACAACGGTCTCACGACATCGTGACCGACCAGACCGCCGTCTCTCCGGGGGCGGACGGCAGGCTTTCCTGCGTCAGGCGCCTGGCTTTGCCCGGTGCGCACAGCTGGCCCCCCGTTTTCCCTATCGTATTCTTTACCCATTCTTATTCTGTTTTCGTCATTTAGAATATTCGGCGCGAACAGCATGGCCATTCCTCCCCTCTGCCTGATGGTGTTCTCCCGCGAAGTTGCTCAATCGTCTGTCTCAATAACCGTCTCCGGCATGACATAAAAATCAGCGAGCCCATGATGTCCTTCTTCAACAACCTCCAAATTCTCACAAAGATCGCCGCGACCCTCGGCATGCTGATCCTGATCAGCATGGGAGTCAGCTACTCCAGCTATGCGTCCCTCTCCAAGCTTGAGCAGACGGCGGCGATGACGGACCATACCTACAAAGTCATCAACGCCCTGAACGGCATCACCGCCGGCATGGTCGATCAGGAAACCGGCATGCGCGGCTATCTCGTATCGGCAGACGAGGCCTTCCTCGCGCCGCAGAAGGCCGGTGTCGCCGCCTATGAAGCGGATCTCAAGAACGTTCGAACCCTGACCTCCGACAACCCGGCGCAACAGAAGCGTCTGGATGCCCTGGAAGCCTTCGTCGCAACCTGGCACGAGACGGTCTCCAAGCCGGAACTCGCTTTCATGGCAAACCCGGCGACGCGCGATCAGGCACGTGCCATCGAGATCAGCGGGAGCGGCAAGGCCGCGATGGATGGCATCCGCGCGACCGTCGCGGAAATGATCGAGGTCGAGGCCGGCCTGCTGGGCGTTCGTGCCGAGGCGGCCGAAGCCGCAGCCGCATCCGGCCGCTTCGACAATATCGCCGGCGGTGCCGCCATGCTGCTGGTCTCCCTTCTTGCTCTGATTGTTTTGAACGTCGCTCTCGTTCGTCCCGTGCGCGGCATGAACGATGCCATGCGCCATCTGGCCGCGGGACGAACCGACATCACCATCCCGGGCAACGGGCGCGCCGATGAAGTCGGCGAGATGTCCGGCGCCGTCGAGGTGTTCCGTCAGGCCGCCATCGTCAACCGCCAGCTGGAACAGGACGCGGAAGCCGCCCGTCGGCAGGCCGAAGCCGACCGCGTTCGCCTGACGGCGGAAGCCGAAGCGGCCGCCCAGCAGCGCCTGAACGAGGCGACGTCCGGCCTCGCAAGCGGCCTGAAGCGTCTGGCCGCCGGCGACCTGACGTTCCAGCTGAACGAGCCGTTCTCGCCCGATTTCGAGGCTCTGCGCCACGATCTCAACAATGCCGTGAGCCAGCTCGGCGAGACGCTTCGCTCCGTGGCGCAGGCCGCCGGTTCGATCGATGGCGGCTCGCAGGAAATCAGCCGCGGTGCCGACGACCTGTCCAAGCGCACGGAACAGCAGGCCGCATCGCTCGAAGAGACCGCCGCCGCCCTCGACCAGATCACGGCCAACGTCTCGAACTCCTCCAAGCGGGCCGACGAAGCGCGCTCGGTTGCCGTGCAGGCCAATTCGAGCGCCAGCCAGTCGGGCAAGGTGGTCGCCCAGGCGGTCGAAGCCATGGGCAAGATCGAGGCCTCCTCGAACGAGGTCACGAACATCATCGGCGTCATCGACGAAATCGCGTTCCAGACCAACCTTCTGGCGCTCAACGCCGGGGTCGAGGCGGCGCGTGCGGGCGATGCTGGCAAGGGCTTTGCGGTCGTTGCCCAGGAAGTCCGCGAACTGGCGCAGCGCTCCGCCAAGGCGGCCAAGGAAATCAAGGAGCTCATTCGCAACTCCTCCGTCGAGGTCCAGAACGGCGTTTAGCTGGTCAGCGAAACCGGCGTGGCCCTGCAGACGATCGAGGGTTACATCATCACCATCAACCAGCACATGGACTCCATCGCCACCTCCGCCCGGGAGCAGTCCGTCGGCCTCAGCGAAGTCAACATCGCCGTCAACCAGATGGACCAGGTGACCCAGCAGAACGCGGCGATGGTCGAGGAAACCAGTGCCGCCGGCGTGACGCTTGCCAGTGAAAGCAGCAATCTGCGTCACCTGATCGGACAGTTCGTGCTCGGCGACATCGGCACGCAATCCTCGGCACTGCGTCAGGCGGCTGCCACCATGAAGGCCGCGAACGCGCCCCGATACGCCCCTGCACAGCCTGCCGCGCGTCCCCGCAAGGTCGCCGGGGCATCGGGCGGAAACACTGCAGTCAACGACGGATGGAGGGAATTCTGATGCACCATGCGGCAAACTCGGCGATGCTGGAAATCATCGCCTTCCGGCTCCACGATCAGGAGTTTTGCGTCCGCACCGTGACCATCCGCGAAATTCGCGGATGGGCCCCCGTGACGCCCATTCCCAAGGCGCCGCCGGAAGTCCTCGGCGTCGTGAACCTGCGCGGCACGGTCATTCCGGTGATCAACCTCGCGCTCAAGCTCGGCATGTATGGCGCCGAACCGACCGAGCGCAGCGCGATCGTCGTCACGGAGGTGCACGGCATGGTCATGGGCCTTCTCGTGGATCAGGTCTCGGATATCCTCATGGTCCCGGCCGACCTTCTCCAGCCCGTCCCGGACATCACGTCGTCCGGCGCAACGGCCGTCTCCGACGGCATCATCGTCCAGCCGACCGGCATGATCTGCTTCCTGAACCTCGATCGGATGTTCAACAGAAGCGAAGCGGAACTGCTGTTCGCGGCATAGTCCCGCTGGACCGGCGTCTGCAGCGGCGTTCCCGCGCTTCGGCGGGCATACCGCTCGAACTGTCGAAAGTCTGCAACACCGACAGTGTAAAACCGACGTTCCGGCGCACCCGTGCCGGGCGACCTAGCTGCAATTTTTTTTAAGTGTTATCAGCATGTTGGGGTAACTCGGCATTCTGAAAAGCGTTTCTGGTCGTTCGGAAACCGTTTACCACGCGTAAGCCACTGAATTCATTGCAGCCTTGGAACCGTTCGCTTGCCATTCCAGATCGCCTCGACGACGCAGACGACCGAAAACCCCGTTATCGATGCTCGCGATCTCGTCAAGCGGTTCGACGGCATGACGGCGGTCGACGGGATGTCGCTGCGGCTGGCCCGGGGCGAGATGGTCGGGCTAATCGGGCCGAACGGGGCCGGCAAGACGACACTGTTCAATCTGATAGCGGGAACGCTGAAGCCAACCTCGGGCGAGATCCGGATCGGCGGGCGCGACGCGTCGCAGGACCGGCCCGAACAACGGATCGGGCTCGGCATCGGGCGGACGTTCCAGATCCCCAAGCCGTTCCTCGAAATGACCGTGCTCGAGAATGTGCTCGCGGGCGCGCAGCATCAGGATGGCGAGAGCCTGCTCGCCAATTTTCTCCGCTTCGCCCATGTTCGCCGGCAGGAAAAGGCGGCGATCGAGAAGGCGCGCGCGCTGCTTGCCTTCGTCACCCTGTCCGATCTCGAGCACCAGCCGGCACGGGTCCTCTCCGGCGGGCAGCGCAAGCTGCTGGAGCTGGCGCGCATCCTGATGGCGGATCCGACCGCCATCCTGCTCGACGAACCCGCCGCCGGCGTCAATCCGGCACTGCTGGAAACGATCATCGAGCGCGTGACGCACCTGAACGCCGAGGGCACCTCCATCCTCCTGATCGAGCACAACATGGACATGGTCTCGCGCCTCTGCTCGCGCGTCGTCGCCATGGCGCTGGGCAAGCCGCTCGCCGAGGGCACGCCGGCCGAGGTCGCGCGCGACCCCGCCGTGATCGAGGCCTATCTCGGAGCTATGGCATGAGCCACCTCCCCGCTTCGCCGCTCCGTCCGGCGCTCGATCTTCACGCACTCGTTGCCGGCTACGAGCCGGACCTGCCGATCGTCCGTGGCATCGACCTCGTCGTTCCCGAAGGCGATTTCGTCGTGCTGCTCGGCCCGAACGGGGCGGGGAAATCGACCCTGGTCAAGGCGATCGCCGGAGTCGTGCCGATCCATGCCGGTGCGGTTTTGCTCGCAGGCCAGGATATCACCAGCGTTCCCTCCCATCGCAAGATCGCGCGCGGCCTCGCCTTCGTTCCGCAGACCGAGAATATCTTCGCGACGCTGTCCATCCACGAGAACCTGCAGCTCGCCGCCGCCATCCTGCCGAAGGCCGATCGTGCCGGCCGGATCGACGGGCTCTACCGGCGCTTTCCCGACCTCGCCCGCCAACCCTCGCGGATGGCCGGCGCCCTTTCGGGCGGGCAGCGGCAGATGCTCGCCGTCGCCCGCGCGCTGATCGTCGATCCTTCCGTTCTCATCCTCGACGAGCCCTCCGCCGGCCTGTCGCCGAAGATCGTCGGGGAGGTCTTCGCCATGCTGCAGGACATCAATGCCGATGGCGTCACCATCGTGCTCGTGGAGCAGAATGTGAAGGCGGCACTGGCGATTGCGCGGCGTGCGGTCGTTCTGGTCGAGGGACGGATCCGGCACGAGGGGCCGGCGGACGGGCTGTTCGGCGACCCCCTGCTCGCCCGCCTTTATCTCGGCGGATCGCACGCAGGAGAGAGTGGAGCGCCATGAACCCGCAATTTCTCATGGACGGCCTCATTGCCGGCGCGATGATCGGCCTCGGCGCCATCGGCGTGACGCTGACCTATTCCATCCTGCGCTTTGCCAATTTCGGCCATGGCGAACTCCTGTCCTGGGGCGCCTACCTCGCGCTCGCCGTCAGCGGCGGGCTGGGTCTCGTCTCGGCATCGCTCACCCGACCGATCGGCCCCTTCTCCTTCGGCTGGTCGCTGCCGCTCGCCGCGATCGTCGCCATTCTCCTGACCGGCCTTCTGGCGCTCGCGGTGGATGCCGTTCTGTTCGGCAGGCTTCGGGCGCGGGCAAGTGCGGTCATCATTCTGGTCATGGCGAGTTTCGGCGCATCGCTGGCGCTCCGCAGCCTCCTCGAATTCCTGTTCACCTCAAAACCTGTTTACTTCACCAAAGCGCTGCAGATCGCCATGCCCGTAGGGGCCGGCCTGCGGGCAACGCCGGACCAGCTCCTGTCGCTCGGCGTCGGCCTTCTCGCCGTGCTTGCCGTGCATCTTCTCATGACGCGGACGGATATCGGCCGCTCCATGCGGGCGGTCAGCGAAAATCCGGCGCTCGCCGGGATCGCAGGCGTCGATGTGCGCCGCGTCATTCGCGTGGTCTGGATGCTCGGCGCGGGCCTTGCCTGCCTCGCCGGCATCATGACCGGCCTGCTCGTGCAGATCCGGCCCTATCTCGGCCACGACCTTCTGCTGCCGCTCTTTGCCGCCGCCATCCTTGGCGGCATCGGCAGCGTGCCCGGCGCCATGCTCGCCGGTCTCATCGTCGGCCTGTCGGAAGCCGCAGCGGTGCAGCTCGTCGGCGCCGAATGGCGCGCGGCCGTCTCCTTCGTCATTCTGGTCGCGGTGCTCCTCATTCGCCCGCGCGGCCTGTTCGGGAGGTCGGCATGAGCCTCGATCTCCTCGCCTACGCCGCCTTCTTCCTGACGATGGCGCTGACCTATGCCGTCATGTGCCTCGGGCTGAACCTGCAATGGGGGCAGACGGGACTGTTCAATGTCGGCATCGCCGCGTTCGTCGCCATCGGCGCCTATGTCTCGGCGCTCCTGACCACGCCGCCCACGCCGGACCGGTTCGGCGGCTTCGACCTGCCGATCCTTATCGGCTGGCTGGGGGGTGCGGCGGCGGCGGGCCTGGCCGCATGGCTCGTCGGCGCGCTCACCATCCGGTTGCGATCCGATTATCTCGCCATCGCGACCTTCGGCGTGGCCGTCTGCATTCAGCTCTGCGTGCTCAATCTGCAGGGTCTGACCGGCGGCGCCTTTGGCATCGGCTTCATTCCCCGCCCCTTCTCGCAGCTCGCGGGCAATGCGCTCGCCTTCGGCCTTGCCAATCTCGCCTTGATGGCGGGCCTCGTGACGGTTCTCTATCTCGCCCTCGAGCATCTGGCGCGAAGCCCCTGGGGCCGCGTGCTCCGGGCGATCCGCGAAGACGAGACGGCGGCGCAGGCGCTCGGCAAACGGCCGATCCGCTTCCGGCTGCAGGCCTTCACCATCGGCGGCGCCATCATGGGACTCGCCGGCGCGGCCCAGGGCCATTTCATCGGCTTCATCGCGCCCGACAACTATCTGCCGGTGCTGACCTTTCAGGTCTGGGCCATGCTGATCGTCGGCGGCTCGGGCAACAATCGCGGCGCCATTCTCGGGGCGATCCTCGTCTGGGGGCTGTGGGCTCTCTCGGCCGCAGCCGTGTCCGCCTTCGTCCCCCCGGAACAGCAGGCGCGCGCCGCCGCGCTGCAGATCGTCGCGATCGGCGTCGGCCTGTGCGCCATCCTTCTTCTTCGACCCCGCGGCATTCTGGGCGAGCGCAGCGCGCTTGGCCCACGCGGAAAACGCGGGCGCACGCCCGGGAGACATCCTGATGACCGAGCGCCCTGACCGCATTCGCCTCACCCCCGACCTCGAGATCAGCCGGCTTGTCTGCGGCCTCTGGCAGGTCGCCGATATCGAGAAGAATGGCACGACGATCGACCCGGACAAAGGCGCCGATGCCCTGCAGGCCTATGCCCGTGACGGCTTCGACACGTTCGACATGGCCGATCACTACGGCTCGGCCGAGCTGATCACCGGCCGCCTCCTGTCGCGGTACAGCAGTGAGCCGCGCCCCGTCGCCTTCACGAAGTGGTGCCCGGAACCGGGGCCGATGACGCGGGAGATCGTGCGGCGCGGCATCGAGGAGCGCCTGGCGCGTCTCGGCGTCGAGCGGATCGACCTTCTGCAGTTCCATTGGTGGACGTTCGAGCACCCGGCCTGGCTGGACGCGCTGCACGAGATGCAGCGCCTGAAGGACGAAGGCCTGATCGGCGCGCTGGGCCTGACGAATTTCGACGCAGGCCATCTGGGGCTGGCGCTGTCCGACGGCATCGAGATCGCGACCAATCAGGTGTCGTTTTCGCTCGTTGACCGGCGCGCCGCCGGCGCATTGTCGGATCTCTGCGCCAAGCGCGGCGTCAAGCTGCTCGCCTACGGCACGCTGTGCGGCGGGTTTCTGTCCGAAAAATGGATCGGCAAACCGGAACCGGACGCGATCCCCGACTGGAGCCGCTCGAAATACAAGCGCTTCATCGACACGGCCGGCGGCTGGGCCGCGTTTCAGGGCATCCTCGGAGCCGCATCGCGGATCGCCACGCGCCACCAGGTCTCGCTGTCGAACGTCGCCAGCCGCTGGGTGCTGGAGCATCCGGCCGTTGCCGCCACCATCATCGGCGCCCGGCTCGGCGAAAACGAGCACCGGGGCGACAATCTGAAGGTCTTCGGTTTCTCGCTCGACGCGCAGGACCATGCGGATCTCGATGCGGCTTTCGCCGCGACGCAGCCCATTCCCGGCGATTGCGGCGATGAATATCGCAAGCCACCGTTCCTCACGGCGTCCGGCGATCTCAGCCACCATTTGAGCGCCATTCCCTCGGTCTATACCGCCGAGCCGGTCCCGGGCCGGCCGGGACGCAGCCGCGTCTCCTCCGGCAGCATCTGGGAGCCGATCGCCGGCTACAGCCGCGCCGTCCGGGTGGGCGACCGCATCCACGTCTCCGGCACGACGGCCACCCATGCGGCCGACCGTTGCGTCGCGCCGGGGGATGCCGGGGCGCAGGCCACCTACATTCTCGACAAGATCGCCGCGTCGATCACCGCGCTTGGCGGGTCGATGGAGGATGTCGTGAGGACGCGGGTCTATCTGCGCGACGCCAGCCAGTGGGAGCCGGTCTCCCGCGCCCACGGCCGCGCGTTCGGCACCGTCCTGCCCGCCAACACGATGGTGGAGGCGGGCGATCTGATCGGCGACTACGCGGTCGAGATCGAGGCGGACGCCATCTGCGACTGAGCCGCAGACGGCAGGCTCAGGCGCGCTTGCGCCCGGGCAGCTTCGGCAGCAGGACCGTGAGCAGGCCGAGCAGCGGCAGATACGAGCAGAGGCGGTACACGAACTCGATGCCGTAGCGGTCGGCAAAGAGGCCGAGGACGGCCGCGCCGATGCCGCCGAACCCGAAGGCGAAGCCGAAGAACATGCCGGCGATCAGCCCCACCCGGCCCGGCACCAGCTCCTGCGCGAAGACCACGATGGCGGAGAACGCAGAGGAGAAGATGAAGCCGATGATGATGACCAGCGCCGAGGTCCAGAACAGATTGGCATAGGGCAGCATCAGCGCGAAGGGGATGACGCCGAGGATCGAGAACCAGATGACGACGCGCGCACCGAAGCGGTCGCCGATCGGCCCGCCGAAGAACACGCCCGCCGCGGACGCGCCCAGAAACAGGAACAGCATGACCTGCGCATCCTGCACGCCGACACCGAACTTCTCGATCGCGAAGAAGGTGAAGTAGCTCGAGAGGCTCGCGAGATAGGCATTCTTCGTCGCCGTGAGCACGGTGAGGACGGCCAGCGTCCACAGTACCTGATTGCGCGGCAGCGGCAGGGCACGATCGAGCATCGGCCGACCCGCCGTCGCACGGCGGTGGCGCAGATACCATGTGCTGACGAAGGACAGCACGATGAAGCCGACGATCGCGATGATCGAGAACCAGCCGAGCGTCTGCTGTCCGCGTGGAATGACGACGAACGCCGCCAGCAGCGGCCCGATGGCCGTTCCGGCATTGCCGCCCACCTGGAAGAAGGATTGCGCAAGCCCGTGCCGCCCGCCGGATGCGAGCCGCGCGACGCGCGAGGCTTCCGGATGGAAGACGGCGGAACCGACGCCGATGAGGCAGGCGCCGACGACCAGCACCTCGAAACTGTGCGCGAATGCCAGTGTGAACAGCCCAGCGCAGGTGGCGAGCATCGCCGCCGGCAGCGAGAAGGGCATCGGCCAGCGATCCGTCACCACGCCCACCACCGGCTGCAGCAGCGACGCCGTGACCTGGAATGCGAAGGTCAGAAGGCCGATCTGGACGAAGTCCAGCGCATAGTTCGCCTTGATCAGGGGATAGAGCGAGGTCAGCAGCGACTGCATGATATCGTTGAGCATGTGGCAGAAGCTGGCCGCCGCGATGATCGAAAAGGCCATGGTGTCCGCCCGGACCCCGCCTGGTGTGGTTACGCTCGCCATGATCGGCCTCCCCTCCGTTTCGGCACGATCCGCGCCGTTTGCTCCTCCTACAGGCCTTGACGCTGGCCTGCCTTTGCGCTCTGGTCCACTTCTTTCGTGAGTGGGCCAAATGCGCTTTCTGGATTTCCCGACAAAGGATGTCGATCTCGACGAACATCGCAAGAGCCTGAACCGGATCGATGCGGCGCAGGAGCCGCTCTATGCGATCGGCCGGACCTACAAGGCCGGCATGCGCAGCCCCCTGCATTCGCATCGCAAGACGCAGCTCTGGCATGCGCGGCGCGGTGTGGTCGTGGTCGGCACGACCGATCGTCGCTGGATGATCCCGCCCGGCCACGGCCTCATCATTCCCGCCGGGCTGGAGCACGCATCGGAGACGATGAGCCCGGTCGAGATGCTGTCGATCTACGTCGATACGCAGCTGGCCCTGGTCGAGCGGCCGAAAGTGGTCAATGTCACCACGCTTGCCGCGAACCTGATGGACGAGCTGGTGCGCGATGCGACGCCCTTCCCCAATCCGCGGCGGCGGGAGCTGATCATGGATCTGCTGCTGGACGAGATGCAGCAATTGCCCGAGGTCCCGCTTGGCCTGCCGTTTCCGAACGACCCGCGGCTTGCCGCGGCCTGCCGGGCCTTTCTGGAGGCACCACGCGCGGTTGCGAGCATCGACGATTGGGCCGCGACGCTCGCCATGAGCCGCCGCAGCTTCACGCGCTTCTTTCGCGCGCAGACCGGCGTGAGCTTCGTGACATGGCGACAGCAGGCCTGCCTTTTCGCCTCACTGCCGCGGCTTGCCGCCGGGCATTCGATCACCAGCGTCGCGCTCGATGCGGGCTACGAGAACATCGCCGCCTTCACCACCATGTTCCGCCGCATGATGGGCAGCCCGCCGCGGCAATATCTTCTCTCGCGCTAACCACGCAGTTTGCGCAATCGGCCTGCCAATCTGCTCGGTTCGGCAAGGGATATGGCAATCATCTGCCGTTTCGGTGAGCATGTGCGGTTGCTACCATCGTCCTCTGCAACGAGGAGACGCCCCATGTCCGCCCTGCCATCCGAAAAGGCCCTGATCCCCTTCGTCAGCGTCGAGAACATGATGCGGCTCGTGCATCATCTGGGCATCGAGCGCGTCCTCTCCGAGCTGACGGACACGATCGAGGACGACTTCCGGCGCTGGGAGACCTTCGACAAGACGTCCCGGATCGCCTCGCATTCGCGCGACGGGGTGATCGAGCTGATGCCGACCTCGGACGGCGAGATCTACGGCTTCAAATATGTGAACGGCCACCCGAAGAACATGGCAGCCGGCCTCCAGACGGTGACCGCCTTCGGGCTATTGGCCGATGTCGCGACGGGCTATCCCGTGCTGCTGACGGAAATGACGCTGCTGACCGCGCTGCGCACCGCTGCGACCTCCGCCATGGCGGCCCGGCATCTCGCGCCGGAGGGCACGCGGGTGATGGCCATGATCGGCAATGGCGCACAGGCCGAGTTCCAGGCGCTGGCGATGAAGGCCGTTCTCGGCATCACAGAGATCCGGCTCTACGATATCGACCGCCGCGCGACCGAAAAGACCGTCCGCAATCTGACAGGCTCGGGCCTCGTGCTGCACGCTTGCGAAAGCGCCGAACAGGCGATCGAGGGTGCCGGCATCATCACCACCTGCACGGCGGACAAGCAATATGCAACGATCCTGACCGACAACATGATCGGCAGCGGGGTCCATATTAACGCAATCGGCGGGGATTGCCCGGGAAAGACGGAGCTGCACCGCGACATCCTGCTGCGCGCCGACACCTTCGTCGAGTACCCGCCGCAGACCCGCATCGAGGGCGAGATCCAGCAGATGGCGCCGGATTACCCGGTCACGGAACTCTGGAAGGTCGTGCGCGGCGAGGCACCCGGCCGGCGCGACGCGCGGCAGATCACACTGTTCGACAGCGTCGGCTTCGCGGTGGAGGATTTCTCGGCTCTTCGCTATGTGCGCGCGGCGCTGGCGGGGACGGATTTCTTCCAGCAGATCGACATCATCGCCGACCCGGACGATCCGCGCGACCTTTTCGGCATGCTCCAGCGCGCCGCAGCCTGAACGGGCGGCACGGCGCCCGGACGTCAGAAGAAGAAGTCGCCCTTGTCGAGATGGGCGAGCTTCACGCCCTTGAGCAGGATGCTGTCGCCGCCCGTCGCATCGATCAGGACGTCGCCGCCGATCTGCCGGGCATGGTTTGCCATCAGGTCGGTGAAGCTGGTGATCGCCTTCACGCCGGTCAGGTCGAGAATATCGTGGGCCTTGCCGCTGGCGACGAAATCCGTGATGACGTCGCGGCCGTCGCCGGTGGCAAAGACGAACTGGTCGATGCCGGCGCCGCCCGTCAGGATATCCGCGCCACCATGCCCCCAGAGCATGTCGTTGCCGGCCTTGCCGTCGATCCTGTTGTCGGCGCCATTGCCGTGGATCTTGTTGGCCAGCGCATTGCCGGTCGCATTCGCCGCGGCCGTGCCGCCCAGCGTCAGGAACTCGAAATTGTCCGCCAGCGTATAGCTGAGGCTGGAAATGACGAGATCGTTTCCGGCATTCTTGCCCTCCACGAGCAAGCTGCGCGCATCGTCGATCACATAGGTGTCGTGGCCGGCGCCACCCGCGACCTTGCCCATGACGGTCCCGCCACGGCCATCGAAATAGTCGTTGCCCCCGCCCAGCAGCACGTCGCCCTTGATCGTGCCGCTGTTCGTCAGCGACTGCTGGCCATCGCCGCCCTTGACGGCAATGCCGGATGCCGAGGAGAGCAGGCCGCTATTGTTGAGGCTGGCGTGATCCGCCTTGGTGAAATCCACCGCCGCGCCCTTGGAGGCGGAAATCGTCCCGCTATTGGCGCCTCGGGCCGCGTCGCCGACGACCGCGATCCCGATCGTACCGCTCATCGTGCCCAGATTGTTGACGATCGCGCCACTGGCCGTGACGTTGATGGCCGTGCCGCCGACCGCGATCGTCTTGCTGTTCGTCACCGTGCCGTTGGCGCCGGAGAGCGCGATGCCATCGACGCTCGCCTGCAGCGCGCCGGAGTTCGTGACGATGGCGCCCTTGCCCTTGGCGACAATGGCGCTGGCGCCGCTGCCGACCGTGCCGTTATTGGTGATGATCTCGGAGATGCCGGTTGCCACGATGCCATTGCCGCGGGCGCCGATCGAGCCATTGTTGGTCACGGTCGCGCCAAGGCCATCGATCACGATGCCGGCGGCCGTGGCAGACGAAACGTCCTTGTTGTTCGTCATGGCCATGCGGTCGCCGGAAAGCTTCACGGCATCGGTCTGTCCGGCCATCCGGCCATTGTTGACCACCATGCCCGCCGCACCCGTCACCGAGACGGCGCTGCCGAGCGCCGACGAGACCGTGCCCTCATTGGCGACATTCGCCCGGGCGCCGACCACGGTGATACCGGCCTGCTTGCCGGAAACACCACCGCGATTGACGATATCCATGTCGACGGCCGTCGCCGATATGCCGGACGTAGCCGCGACGATCGATCCGGTTTCGGAAACGACGACGGACCCGTCGAGATCGCCGGCATTGGGCGCTCCGAACGTCACACCGGACGCACCGGCCGAGATCGTTCCATCGACCACGACGGCGCGGCCCGCCGCGAGCCCGGACGCAACGACACCGCTTTCGGTTGTGGAGATCGTCACATCCTTGACGAGCACCAGCGTGGTGTCGGCATCCGTAAAGCCGACACTCGTCTTCGTGTTCTTGATCAGAAACGTCATGGCCATGGGCGGCGCGCTATCACTGCTGTGGGTTGATCTCCTCTTACACGAAAAGGATGCGGAAATCGACCCGCGATGCATCTGTGAGGACCCGGATGTCCCCGGTCATGCGATAAATGCGCAACATGCTTAACGCACGAGGGCTCCCGCCCCGGCCAAACTCGAAAGTTGAGCGGAACTTACAACCCGCAGACGTCTTTACGCGACATGAAAGTTCGCACCGGAAACCAATCTGTCATCGTGGTCGTTATCGTCTCCCTTCTCTGCATCCTGTTCGTCTATGCGGCATCGACGCGCGTCGAGGATGCATCGGGCCGGGTCGATCCGAAGGCGAGCATGCTGGCACCCGGCAAGAGCTGAAAGAGAGTGAGATAACATGGCGTTGAACCGCACAGCCCTGAGCATCGCCATCCTTCTCGTCATTATGTTCGCGATCGGCTGGCTGGTGATGAGCCCGTCGCAGAACGACCCGGCCGGAGGGACGGCGGGCACGGCACCCGTGCAGACGCCGGTGACGCCGAACAATCCCGGACCGACGACAGGCACGCCGTAACGCGTCCTCATGCGGACAGTCGCCGCTGTCCAATCCCGCGCAACGCGCGTCAGTCCCGAAAGCCGGGAGCGGTCGCCTGCGCGCCGGCGACCTGCGAAAGTGATTCGCAACGGCGAACGCGTCCGGACGCGCTTCTGGCAGCGGCAGCGAACGCCGAGCGTGTCGTCGGAGCCACGAAAAATGGCGTAAATCGTCAACTGCAGCGCACGAATAGGAAAGTGTTAGCGAAGATTAACCGTCCGTTAACCATGCGAGCGAGAAATGAGGTGGAAGAACCCTGATTCCATCACCGGATGCACGCCGCCCATGTTTCATAGAGCTCTCGCAATTGCAGGACGAACGGCCATGCAGGGCGCGTTTCTGGCTTTGGGTGCCTCGGCCCTCTCCGGTTGCACGCAGACGGGCGGTCTGAAACTGACCTCGGCGCCGACGGAAGTCGCGGCCGAAAAGGCGCTGGCCTTCCCGCCGCCGGGCGGGCCCGCCATCGTCAGCGTGATCGAGCGCAACTTCTCCAATGCGGTCCAGCAGGATATCATCCTGAGCACCGATGCCCGCAGCCGCGGCCAGAATTATATCCAGGTGCGCTATTTCGGCCCTGCGTCGACACCCTTTGCTGGCGCATCGCGCCTCCAGACGGGAATGATGACCACGGCGCAGGCGGTCGGCGAGATGCGATCGGAATTTCCGACCATCCGCATGAGCATCTCGCCAAGCTTCGTCCAGAACAATTACGGCGCCTTCGCCTATGCCTATGGAACCAATCCGGGCTCCGGAGACGCCTGCCTCTATGGTTGGCAGCAGATCAAGGCGCCCGATAACGCCGTGCGCACCTTCCACTATCTAGGCAGAATCCAGACCCGTGTCCGCTTCTGCCAGACCGGCGCGTCTCGCGATGCGCTTCTGTCGATGATGTATCATTACACGCTGACGGGCGCCTTCGACAGCGTCGGCTGGAACCCCTATGGCAACGTGCCGCCTCTCGACCCCGCCGTCGGGCAGCTCGGCCGGCCGATCTATGCAGCCGGCGCCGGCGCCCGGCTTCAGCCGCCAATGCCCGCTCCGGTCGCAACACCGGTCCGCCCCGCCCTTCGCAACCTCGAAAGCCAGAACACGCGTCCCGCGGCCCGGCGCATCGAGCCAGTGAGGCCGATCGTCCCCGCCGTCGCTATCCCCGCGCCCAACATGGTCACGCGCTCGCCGCTGGCAAGGACGGGCCTGCCGGCAGCGGCTGAACCGGAACCGCAGACGCCGCCACGCGCGCCGCAATTGCCGGGACCGACCGCGACGCCGGCGATGCCGCCGGCAACCGGATCGGAAACGCCGCAGGCACCAAGGCCGACGAGCCAGCTGCAGCAGCAGGGCCTGACCCGCGTGTCCAGCGCTTCCCCGCTTCAGGCCCGCCCCATCATTCCGGCCGTCCCCTGCACGATCTCGCCCACCAGTTCCTGCGCGGGAGACCTTTGACCATGAGCCGTATCCAGCTGCATTTCGGACAAGGAAACTAGGATCATGGTCAAGGCGCTCATCGTCATTGCATGGATCTGCATGTCGATCGTCATCGTGGCGATTACGACGCTGCCGGTCAGCCTCCAGACGCATCTGGTTGCCGCCTTCCTCTGCATGGCGCTGCTGGCCGTGTTGAAGGTGCTGAAGGCGGAAGGCAACTGGCGCCTGATCGGTCTCGGCTTCGGCACGGCCATCGTTCTGCGCTATGTCTACTGGCGGACCACCAGCACGCTGCCGCCGGTCAACCAGCTCGAGAACTTCATTCCCGGCTTCCTGCTCTATCTCGCGGAAATGTACAGCGTCGCCATGCTGGCGCTCAGCCTTTTCATCGTCTCCATGCCGCTTCCGCCGAACCGGCCCCGCCCGGGCTCGGCGGATTACGCGCCGACGGTCGATGTCTTCATCCCGACCTATAACGAAGACGCGGATATGCTGGCCAACACGCTCGCCGCCGCCAAGAACATGGACTACCCGCCGGAAAAGCTGACTGTGTGGCTTCTGGACGATGGCGGCACCCTGCAGAAGCGGAACGCGGCCAGCATTCCCGATGCGCAGGCCGCCCAGCGCCGCCACGAGGAGCTGAAGGAACTCTGCCGCAACCTCGATGCCAATTATCTCACACGCGACCGCAACGAACACGCCAAGGCCGGCAACCTGAACAACGGCATGCGCCAGTCTGAGGGCGATCTCATCACCGTCTTCGACGCCGACCATGCGCCGGCCCGCGACTTCCTGCGCGAAACGGTGGGGTATTTCGAGGAGGATCCGCGCCTCTTCCTCGTGCAGACGCCGCACTTCTTCCTCAATCCCGACCCGATCGAGCGCAATCTGAAGACCTTCAACAAGATGCCGAGCGAGAACGAAATGTTCTACGGCATCATCCAGCGCGGCCTCGACAAGTGGAACGCCGCGTTCTTCTGCGGTTCGGCCGCCGTGCTGAACCGGCGCGCGCTCGAGGACACCAACGGCTTCAGCGGCATCAGCATCACCGAGGACTGCGAGACAGCGCTGGCGCTGCACGCGCGCGGCTGGAACAGCGTCTATGTGGACAAGCCGCTGATCGCCGGGCTTCAGCCCGCCACCTTCGCCAGTTTCATCGGCCAGCGCAGCCGCTGGGCGCAGGGCATGATGCAGATCCTTATGTTCCGCATGCCGCTGTTCAAGCGCGGCCTGAGCATGCCGCAGCGTCTTTGCTACATGTCCTCGACGCTCTTCTGGCTGTTCCCGTTTCCGCGCACGGTCTTCCTGTTCGCGCCGCTGTTCTACATCTTCTTCGATCTGGAGATCTTCGTCGGCTCCGGTGGCGAATTCCTCGCCTACACGACCACCTATATGCTCGTGAACCTGCTCATGCAGAACTATCTCTACGGCCGTTTCCGCTGGCCGTGGATCTCGGAGCTCTACGAATATGTGCAGACAGTGCACCTGCTGCCCGCCGTCATCTCCGTCATCTTCAACCCGTCGAAGCCGACCTTCAAGGTGACGGCGAAGGACGAGTCGATCAGCGACAACCGGCTTTCGGAAATCAGCCGGCCGTTCTTCGTCATCTTCGGCGTGCTGCTCATCGCCACCGCCATGTCGTTCTACAAGATCTACGCCGAGCCCTACAAATCCGACGTGACGCTGGTCGTCGCCGGCTGGAACCTGCTCAACCTGCTCTTCGCCGGCTGCGCGCTGGGCGTGGTGTCGGAACGGCGCGAGAAGTCGTCGTCCCGGCGGGTCAACGTCAAGCGACGGTGCGAATTCCGCGTGGGCGACCAGTGGTTCCCGGGCGTCATCGAAAACGTCTCGGTCAACGGCCTGCTCGTTCACGTCTACGATCGCTCCATGCAGCCGCTGACGGTGGGGGCTATGGAGGAGATCCGCGTCGAGACGTTCAGCCCGGGCGCGCCGTCCTCCATGCCCGTCAAGATCGTGCGCAGCGGCCGGGGCGATGGCTTCGTGCTCGTCGGCTGCACCTTCGCCCCGCGCGAACCGCAGGAACGGCGGCTGCTTGCCGATATCATCTTCGCGAATTCCGCGCAGTGGACGGAGTTCCAGATGGGCCGGCGCCGCAATCCCGGCCTTATCCGTGGCACGATCAGCTTCTTCGCCATCGCGCTCTACCAGACCAATCGCGGCCTCTTCTACTTCTTCCGCAGTCTTGGCGGTGCGAAGGAAGCAGCGGCCCCCGTCAAGAAGGAGGCAGCGAGACCATGAAGCCCTTCGTCATCGTCTGCACGCTGGCTCTCCTCGCACCGTCGCAGCTCCTCGCCCAGGCCACCCCCTTCGACATGTCGCGCGAGCGTCCGGCAGCCCCTGCCCCGCAGGCTCCGTCGCCCGTTCCGGCCCAGCCCTCGGCCCCGGTGCCGCCGCAGGCACAGCCACCGGCCGTAGCGCCCGAGCCACGCGCGCAGCAACCCGCGACCCAGCCGGCACCCTTCGAGGTCTCGCCCGGCGCCCCGGCGCGCCCGGCAGCACCGCCGGCACAAGCGACGCCGGCCACCCAGCCTGCGGTACCGCCGGCCGCGGCGAAGCCGCGCGTTCAGGCACCGTCCGACACGGACGCGCGCCGCCGCTATATCCTGCCTTTCGGCAAGCTCAGCCTGTCGGGCGAAGCCGACCGGCGCACCTGGACGATCTACGTGACGCCCGAGCAGGCGAGTGCCGCCACGGCCATCACCATCGGCTACCAGAACTCCATCGTCGTCGCGCCGGAAGCCTCCACCTTCTCCGTGGAGCTCAACGGCAGCGTCATCGGACAGGTCCCGGTCGCCTCGGCGGATGCGGTCAGCGATCTCGTGCTTCCGCTTCCCGCCGGCGCGCTGCAGGCCGGTGCCAATGTCGTGCGCCTCGCCACCCAGCAGCGCCACCGCACCGATTGCAGCATCCAGTCGACCTACGACCTCTGGACCAATATCGACCCGAGCCGGACCTATCTGAGCTTCAACGCGCCGGTCGGCAACCGCTTCTCCAGCATCGACGACATCCCGGCCGTCGGCCTCGACGCCACGGGTGCAACGACCATCGACATCGTCGCACCGGCACTGACGAACCCGAGCCGGTCCAACATGCTGCTGCGTCTCGCGCAGGCCCTGGCCCTGCGCGTCCAGATGCCGAACCAGACGGTTGCCTTCCACGCGACCATGCCCGCGGCACCGGCCGCAGGCACCCTCACCGTGCTGGTCGGCACGCAGCTCGAGATCGAGGGCTTGATCCCGGCCCTGCCGGCCGGTACCGCGGTCGGCCCGACCGTAACGTTCGCGCCGGCCGCGACACCGGGCCTCAGCACCCTCGTCGTCACCGGCCCCACGGCGGAAGCGCTTCGGCAGGCGGTGGAAACGCTTGCCGGCCCGCTCGACGCGGCGCCGGGCACGTCGCGCACCACCTTCTCCACCAAGGCGTGGAATACGCCCGATGCGCCCATCCTCGTCGGCGACACGCGCATGCCGCTCTCGCAGCTCGGCATCACCACCAGCGAATTTGCAGGTCGCCGGTTCCGCACGGAGTTCATGCTCGGCGTTCCCGCGGATTTCTACGCCAGCGCCTATGGCGACGCCGTGATCCTGCTTGACGCCGGCTATGCCGCCTCCGTCCTGCCGGGCAGCCGCATCGACGTCTATGTCAACGGCAACATCGCCACGACCACGCCGCTCTCCACGTCCGGCGGCGGCATTCTCAGCCACCTTCCGATCACCGTGACGCTGCGCCATTTCGTGCCCGGGGTGAACCGCATCTCGATCGAGGCCGTGCTGCTGACGAACGACGACGAGGCCTGCGCGACGGGCACGCCGGCGCAGACCACGCCGCGCTTCGCGCTCTTCGACACCACCGAATTCCACATGCCGGATTTCGCGCGGATCGACAGCAGCCCCAGCCTTGCGGCGACATCCTCGACCGGCCAGCCCTATCGTCGGGCGGAACAGCCGACGGCGATCTATCTCGACCGCCTCGATCCGGAGACGCTTTCGGCCGCGGCCACCCTCGTCGGGCGTCTTGCGGTTGCCGCGGGCAACCCGCTGGCCCTGGACACCGTGGCCTCTCCCGCCGCTCTCGGCGACCGCAACGCGCTGATCGTCGGCACGCTGTCGCAGCTTCCCCCGCCCCTCCTGACCCAGATGCAGATCGGTGCAGCCCCCGCCAACTGGGGAACGCACCATGCCGGCGGCCCGCCGAACGGCGACAGCGGCACGCTGTTCGAGGAATGGCGGCACAAGGTGTCCGGCGGCAGCTGGCTCGGCCAGGGATCCCGCCTCGAAGCCTGGTTGAAGAGCGATCTCGACCTGTCGATGGACTCGCTGCGCTTCCTGCCCGGCAAGGAGGAGGACTTCTCCCCGGCGGACGACGTCAGCTTCATGATTGCCCAGGGGCGCAGCCCGTCCGGTGCCGGCACATGGACGCTCGCGACCGGCCCGACGCCGGCAAGTCTCCAGACCGGCATGAGCGCCATGGTGCAGGAAGCCCGCTGGAATGGCATCGAGGGCCGGATTACCACGTTCGAGGAGACGACCGGAAACGTGGCGATGGTGCCGGTGCACGACCTGCATCTGAACCCGACGCAACCCTTCTCGATTGCCAACTGGCGCCTGATCGCGGCGAACTGGCTGTCGACCAACATCCTCTTCTTCGCCGTGATGTTTATCGCCGGCTTCGCCCTTCTCGGCATCATCACCACGCTGATGCTGCGCCTTCTGGGGCGCAGCCGATGAGGACGGCACGCGGCTTTGCATCGACGCACGCCCCCGGGGCGTTCTCTCTTCCTCGGACTGTTTACCGGGAGTTCCCATGACAACCGCCCGCATCCTGCTTTTCTCGACGCTGGCCGCAGCAACCGCAACGGCGGTCTACTACGGCCCCGCTCTGTTGCCCGAGAGAGAGCTGACGACCGGCACAATCGCCGCCCCGCCCGCCGTCGACGAGAAGGGCAACCGGCTGAGCCTGATCCCGCCGAGCCCCGCTGTGCGCCGAGGCGACCGGCGTCCGGCCGACCTGTCGCAGGCGCTGCCGCCCGAACTTCCCGCCGCGGAGACCGCGAGCGGGACCGAGCCCGCCGCACCTGTGGCATCCGGCGAGGCGCCGGAGCCGCAAGACGCGGAACCGGTGATCAAGGCGCAGTTGCAGGCACAGCCGCCGGCGTCGTCGTCGCCAGCGCCCGCACAGACTCCATCCACGCCGCCCGCAGCGGCCGCGCCGCCGAAGCCGACCGTCGACGAGGGCGCGCTCCGCTATTTTGCGCGCCAGGGCGATACCGTGCGCCTGCAGGCTGAGATCTCGCGCCTGCGCACCCTTTATCCCGACTGGGAACCGCCGGCCGATCCGCTCGCCGTGCCGCAGAATGTCGATACGCAGCTGGAAGCCATGTGGGCGCTGTATGGGCAGACCCGCTATGTGGAAGTGCGCAAGGCCATCGCCGACCGGCAGGCGCGCGAACCCGGCTGGCAGCCGCCGGAGAACCTTCTGTCGATGCTGACGCTTGGTGAAGCCCGCCAGCGTCTCGTCAACGCCTCCAACCTCCAGCAGTTTCCGACCGTCGTCGACGTCGCCGCGGAAACGCCGCAGCTGCTCGTCTGCAGCGAAATCGACATTCTCTGGCGTCTCGCCGAGGCCTTCGCGAAAACCGACCGGCAGCAGCGAGCGCTGGATGCCTATAGCTATATCCTCTCCAGCTGCACCGAGGGGCCGGACCGGGTGGCGACGTTGCAAAAGGCGGCGTCCCTGCTGCCGCGCCCGATGGTCGAGCAGCTGCTGACGCAGGAAAAGACCGACCCGTCCGGCAAGGGCGAATTCGAGCCCGTGAAGGACGATCTGGCCCGCCAGTTCGTCGCCGCTGCCGGCGAAGACCCGAAGCTCACCGTTCCCCCCGCCTATCTCACCCGGCTCGAGCACGTTGCCGAGGCGGGTGGCAAGGCCTCCGACGCCCTGCTGCTCGGCTGGTACTATGTGCGCCGCAACGGTGCCGAACAGGCCGAGGCCTGGTTTCGGCGGGCGCGGACGGAGGAGGATTCCGCAGCGGCCTCGCAGGGCCTCGCTTTGACGCTGATCGCACGTAAAAATCCGGGCGAAGCCGAAGCCGTTCTCTATCCTTGGCGGGATACGTCCGACGACACGCGCGATACCTATCTCGCGGCCGCCTCCAACCTCCTGGCGCTCGACCCGCCCATCGTCATCGCAGCGGACGTGCTGCAACGCATGGCGCAGGAAGCGATGCGCGCCCGCAATGCCGATGTCGCCCAGCAATTCGGCTGGTATGCCCGCGCGTTCGAGCAGCCGCAGCTCGCCCTGCAATGGTTCTCGACGTCGCTGACCTGGAAGCCCGACACCGAAGCCTCGGCCTACGGTCTTGCGATCACCGCAAACCAGCTCGGCATGGCGAACGATGTTGCACGGATCCAGAGACAATGGGCCGGACGCTCCGCCCGGATCGCCATGCTCGGCGAGGAGGAAAACCTCGATCCGTCGCAGCGCATGGCAGAAGCCGGAACGCTCGCCGACCGACCGGTTCGCGAGCCATCGACGTCGATCGCACGCCGGCCCTCGCGCACCGTGTCGGCGCAGACGAGCGCGGAGCCCGCAGCCCCCGTTCGCCAGCGCGCGCCGCGCGTGGCCGCGGCCGGTCACACCGCCGCGCCGGCCTCCACCCGCGGCTGCAGCACCTCCACCGACCCGTCGGGACTGTCGTCCGGCGAGGCGCTGCGGCGCGGCTGGTGCCTGATGGAGCTGAACCGTCCGCTCGAGGCCGTTCGCCATTTCGACGCTGCCATCCGCACCGGCGACACGCGCATCCGCAGCGAAGCCGCCTATGGTCAGAGCCTTGCCTATCTCCGCCAAGGCCTGACCGACAAGGCCTCCGTTGCCGCGACACGTGGACCGATGGATGCGCAGAAGGCGACGGAACTGCAGATCGCCCTTCTCTCCAACCGCGCTTTGATCGCTTTCGACCAGCAGCGGTTCTCCGAGGCCCTGATCCTCCTCGACCGCCGCGCCCAGCTGGCGCCCGAACGCATCGACCTGATGGTGCTGCGCGGTTACGCCCTTCTGGGGCTGAACCGTTACGGTCAGGCGATCCGCACCTTCGAGACGCTGGCAGCGACAGGCAACCAGGACGCCATTCGCGGCCTCGCCAACGCACGGGCGGCAACGCCGTCGGCCATCGCGACGAAGGACTGAGGGACGCGGCAGAACATAACGCGTTTCGCCGAAGGCCTCGGGGCAGAGTCCCAGGGCCTTCGGCGATTTCTTCATCGAGACGTTCGAGCCGGTCCTTGCCGGCGTCCGTGCCTTACTGCCGGACGACGATCCGGGCGCCTTCCGGCACGCGTTCGTAGAGATCGATGATATCCTGATTGATGAAGCGCACGCAGCCGGAGGATTGCGCCTTGCCGATCGAGCGCCAGTCCGGATTTCCGTGCAGCCGGTAGAGCGTATCCTGACCGTTCTGGAAGATGTAGAGCGCGCGGGCGCCCAGCGGATTGGTGATCCCCGGCGCCTGACCGCCATTGCCGATGGAGTAGCGGGCAAGCTTCGGCTGACGGGCGACCATCTCGTCGGGCGGCGTCCAGCGTGGCCATTTCTTGCGCCACTGGATGACGCCCTCGCCCTGCCACGCAAAGCCGTCCTTGCCGATGCTGACGCCGTACCGCATCGCGGTCCCGCCTTTCTCCACCAGATAGAGATATCGCGCCTTGGTATCGACGACGACGGTGCCGGGTGTTTCGCCCGTGGGATCGATGACGCGCTGACGGTAGAAGCGCTGCGGGATATTCTTGTAGGGGATGGCCGGCAGGCTGAAGCCTTCATCCGTCCGGGCCGCGTAGATGACGGCGGGATCGGGCTGTTCGCCGTCATAGGTCTTCGGCGCGATCACGTTGACGACGGGTTCGAAGAACGTGCCGATGCTCTGCGTGGAACATCCTGTGAGAAAGGTCGCGGAAGCGACACCCGCGCATCCGAGAAAGCGCCGGCGCGAAAGCGAAACGATGGTCGTCATCGTGGAGGGAGCCTTGAAGTTGGACAGGCGCAGGGCGCCTCTGTCTGAGGTGACATCGATGGAACGGAGAGACGGATTCGACAAAGGCCGGGCTTCGAAAAGCTCGACCGTCGTCGGAACGATAGCGCGGAGACGTTAAGTCTTCAGCCGGCAAAAAGCGTCAGTTCAGGCGGCACGATCGCCAGATCGCCACGCCTGCGGGCGATCGCGTAGGTCAGGGCGCCGCGCACGGCATCCGGGCTGACGGGCTTGCGGATGACGCCCATGGTGCCGGGCACGCCGGTTCCGAGCAGCTCGGGATCCGAGGTGGTGAAGATGACGGTGACGTCGTGATCTTCGGCCAGGATGCGCCCGATTTCCGGACCGCTCGGCCCGTCGGCAAGGTTGACATCGACGAAGGCGATGGCGGCAAGGCTGCCGATTCGTAGCGCGTGCTTCTTGCGGCTGGCGAAACCGACGACGCCGGCATTCAGCCCGGCAGCCGAGACGGCATCTTCGAGGTCGAGCGCGAGAAGGAGGTGATCCTCGATGATCACGACGGGATAGTCGATGATCGGACGGCTCTGCCACCGGCGGACTGTGTTCTCGGTCATGACGCTATACCCATTCGACGTTGAGACTGCAGATGAAATGGCGAACGCGCATTTTTGTTCCGCATTTTATTCAAGATCGAACAATATCCTATTCGTTAACAAAGTATTAATCGAATAATTCACTTACGGTTCGCAAACTGTACTACACGCCGGCACTGTCACATGGCTGTGAGAGAGGATCGATTGGCGGTTGCCGCGCAGAGAAAAGCCCGGCATATGTAACCGTCTTGTGACGATCGAGGAGGATCGTCGCTCTGATCGCGCGAAGCGGCCCGTCCGGCTTCGCCAAACTGGGAGGACGTTCATGTTCAAGACAATCCTGAAGGCATCGACCCTGAGGGCGACGGCCGCCGCGCTTGCTTTGTCGGCTACCGGACCTCTGGCAGCCTTCGCGGCGACCGATCTGCAGTGGTGGCACGCGATGACCGGCGCGAACAACGAGGTCGTCAACCAGCTCGCCAAGGAATTCAACGAGAGCCAGAGCGAATATACCATCACGCCCGTCTTCAAGGGCACCTATCCGGAAACGCTGAACGCCGGCATCGCCGCCTTCCGCTCCAAGCAGCCGCCCGCGATCATTCAGGTGTTCGATGCCGGCAGCGGCGTGATGATGGGCGCCGAAGGCGCGATCATGCCTGCGGCGGAGGTGTTGCAGAAGGGTGGCTTCACTTTCGACAAGTCGCAATATCTCGCCGGCATCGCGGCCTATTATTCCAAGCCGGACGGCACGATGTTGTCCTTCCCCTACAACTCGTCCTCGCCGATCCTTTACTACAACAAGGATATCTTCGCGAAGGCTGGGCTTGACGCCGAAGCGCCACCAAAGACATGGCCTGAAGTGTTCGAGGCCGCAAAGAAGATCAAGGCGAGCGGTGCCGCATCCTGTGGTTTCACATCGACCTGGCTCACCTGGATCCAGACAGAAAATCTGGCTGCCTGGAACAACGTCGCCTATGGCACCAACGAGAACGGCCTTGGCGGCAGCGATGTCAAGCTGGAGTTCAACGCGCCGCTCTTCGTCGAGCATTTCCAGGCCATCGCCGATCTCGCCAAGGACGGCACCTTCCGCTATGGCGGCCGCACCTCCGAGGCCAAGCAACTCTTCATGTCGGGCGAATGCGCGATCCTGACGGAGTCCTCCGGCGGTCTCGGCGATATCGTCAAGTCGGGCGTGAAATACGGCATCGGACAATTGCCCTATTACGAGGGCCACGGGCCGCAGAACACGATCCCCGGCGGCGCGAGCCTCTGGGTGTTCGGCGGCAAGAGCGATGCGGAATATGCGGGCATCGCCCAGTTCTTCAACTTCCTGTCGCAGACCAAAATCCAGGCGCGGTTGCATCAGGTGTCCGGCTATATGCCGGTGACCAATGCGGCCTACGAGGAAACCAAGGCATCCGGCTTCTACGACAAGAATCCGGGCCGGGAGACCCCGATCCTGCAGATGATGGGCAAGGCACCGACCGAGAACTCCAAGGGTGTCCGCCTCGTCAACCTGCCACAGGTTCGCGACATCATGAACGAGGAGTTCGAGTCGATGCTCGCCGGCAAGCAGGATGCGAAGGCTGCCCTCGACAAGGCCGTCGAGCGCGGCAATGCGGCGATCGCGGAAGCCATCGGCAACTGATCCGCAACTGACCGTATCGCCGACCCCGATCCACGGGTCGGCGATCCGTCTGCCTGCCGTCCCGAGGAGCCCCCGGTGCACAACGTCGCCTTTCCCAACAAGATACTGCCCTATCTGCTGGTTGCCCCGCAGATCGTCCTGACGGTCATCTTCTTTTTCTGGCCGGCCAGCCAGGCGCTCTACCAGTCCGTCATGCGCGAGGACCCGTTCGGCCTGAAGAGCGGCTTCGTCGGCCTTGCCAATTTCCGCGCCGTTCTGTCGGACCCGAACTATATCCACGCGCTGCAGGTCACCGTGGTCTTCAGCATTCTCACGGCGCTCGTCTCCATGGGCGTGGCCCTGCTGCTGGCGACAGCGGCCGACAAGGTGGTGCGCGGACAGACCTTCTATCGCACCCTGCTGATCTGGCCTTATGCCGTGGCGCCGGCGGTGGCCGGCATGCTCTGGCTCTTCATGTTCAACCCGGCCATGGGCACATTTGCCTATCTGCTGCGCCGGAACGGCTTTGGATGGGATCCGCTGTTGAACGGCGATCAGGCCATGGGGCTCGTCGTCGTCGCGGCCGCCTGGAAGCAGATCAGCTACAATTTCCTGTTCTTCGTCGCGGGCCTTCAGGCCATTCCGAAATCGCTGATCGAAGCGGCGTCCATCGATGGCGCGCGCGGCGCGCGGCGGTTCTGGACGATCGTCTTCCCGCTGCTGGCGCCGACCACCTTCTTCCTGCTGGTCGTCAACACCGTCTATGCCTTCTTCGACACCTTCGGCATCATCCATTCCGTTACCGGCGGCGGGCCGGCGAAGGCCACGGAAACACTGGTCTACAAGGTCTACAATGACGGCTTCGTCAATCTGAACCTCGGCTCCTCGGCCGCCCAGTCCGTCATCCTCATGGTCATCGTGATCGCGCTCACGGCGTTCCAGTTCCGCTTCGTCGAGAAGCGCGTGCATTATGGTTGAGGCCCCGAGATGATCGAAAAACGCCCCATCGCCAATCTCGTCGGCCACTTTATCCTGATCCTCGGGATCATCGTCGTCGCCTTCCCGATCTACTACACGTTCATCGCCTCCACGGCGACGTCGGAGGCGATCATCCGGCCGCCGATGTCGCTGCTGCCGGGCGGTCATTTCGTCGAGAACTACACGCAGGCCATGACCGGCGGCGTCGAGCGCGTGGTCGGCGTCAGCCTGGAACGGCTGCTGTTCAACTCCTTCGTCGTCGCCGTGGCGATCGCGGTCGGCAAGATCGTCATCTCGTTCCTGTCGGCCTTCGCCATCGTCTTCTTCCGCTTTCCGTTCCGCATGGCCTTCTTCTGGATGATCTTCGTCACGCTGATGCTGCCGGTCGAGGTCCGCATCCTGCCGACCTACAAGGTCATCGTCGATCTCGGCCTGATCGATACCTATGCCGGACTGACCCTGCCGCTGATGGCCTCGGCGACGGCCACCTTCCTCTTCCGCCAGTTCTTCCTGACCATTCCCGGCGAGCTGGTGGAGGCCGCGCGCATCGACAATGCCGGCCCGTTCCGCTTCATGCGGGATATCCTGCTGCCGCTGTCGAGCACCAACATCGCCGCCCTGTTCGTCATCCTGTTCATTTACGGCTGGACGCAATATCTCTGGCCCCTGCTCGTGACCAATGACGCGAAGATGAACACCATCATCATCGGCCTGCGGCGCATGGTGGATTTCACCGATGCCTCGACGCCGTGGAACTATGTGATGGTCACGGCGATCCTCGCGATCATTCCCCCCATTCTCGTCGTGGTGCTCATGCAGCGCTGGTTCGTCAAAGGTCTCGTGGAGACGGAGAAATAATGGCCAATATCGTCCTCAACGACGTCCGCAAGAAATACGGCACGGTCGATGCCATCAAGGGCATCTCGCTCGATATCGCCGACGGCGAGTTCCTCGTCCTCGTCGGCCCCTCGGGCTGCGGAAAATCGACGCTGCTGCGCATGATCGCCGGGCTCGAGAGCATCACCGGCGGCGAGATCTCCATCGGCGGCCGCGTCGTCAACACGCTGGAGCCGTCGGAGCGCGACATCGCCATGGTGTTCCAGAACTACGCGCTCTATCCGCATATGACGGTGCGCCAGAACCTTGCCTACGGCCTGAAGAACCGCAACACGCCGCAGGCCGAGATCGACCGGCGGATTTCGGAGGCCGCGACGGCGCTGGAGATCGAGACCTTTCTGGAGCGCAAGCCCCGCCAGCTGTCCGGCGGGCAGCGCCAGCGCGTTGCCATGGGCCGGGCCATCGTGCGCGAGCCCGCCGCCTTCCTGTTCGACGAGCCGCTCTCCAACCTCGATGCCAAGCTGCGCGTGCAGATGCGCGTCGAGATCAAGCGGCTGCAGAAATCGCTGCAGACGACGAGCGTCTATGTCACGCATGACCAGATGGAGGCGATGACGCTCGCGGACCGGCTCGTCGTGCTCAACGGCGGCGTCATCGAGCAGGTGGGCACGCCGATCGAGCTCTACGAAAAGCCCGCGACCACTTTCGTCGCGACCTTCATCGGCTCGCCCTCCATGAACCTCCTGCCCGGTCTGTCGAGCGCTGCCTGGAGCCTCGCGCCGGATGCAGCCCTGCCGCGGGAAACCGCCACGCTCGGCATCCGTCCCGAGGACCTGCACCCGGCGGAGGGCCACGAGACCGCGGCCGCGTTCCGGGCGGACGTGAAGGTCGCCGCCGTCGAACTGGTCGGTGCGGAAAGCTATGTCCATGGACATCTCGCGGATGGTCAGCCGATCATCTTTCGCGTCGCCGGGCGCTCGCGCATCCTCATGGACGATATCGTGCCCGTCGCCGCCAGCCGGCAGGCGCTGCATCTGTTCGACGCGGCCGGCCGCCGCACGGACGGCTGACCCGTCTCAGCCGATCCGGGAGAAGGCGGCGAGGACGGTTCGCTCCGACTGCGTCAGGTAGCCCTCCAGCATGGTTGCAGCCTGCTGCGGCCGGCCGGCTTCCAGATGTTCCAGAATGCCGGCGTTCAGATCCACATAGGGCGCGTGGAGAAGCTCGGGATCGGCCAGCAGGCCGAAGCTCAGCCGCAGTTCGGCGGCGATCTGGGCGTAGAAGGCGTTCAGCCGCTGGCTGTCGGCCAGCTCGACGATGGCGGCATGGAACACCATGTTCTGGCTGCCGACCAAGCCCCATGCCGTCTCGCCGCGTGCGATCCGCGCGGCCTCCACGGCGGCCCGCATGCGGGCGACGGCGGGGTGGTGCGGATAGGCCTTGGCCAGCGCCTGACATTCGATCATCCGCCGGACACGGTAGATATCGATGATCGAGGCCATGCTGGGCGTGGCGACGAACATGCCCCGATTGGGCTCGTGGCGCAGCAGGCCTTCCTTCGTCAGGAGCCGGAAGGCCTCCCGCAGCGAATTGCGCGACACGGCGAAATCCGTGCTCAGCGCCGCCTCCGACAGCCTTTGCCCCGGCTTCAGCTCGCCGGCGATCACACGACCCCGGATCTCCTCCGCCAAACGTGGCGCCAGCGCCGATATCGTGTCCTGCTCTGCCATCGAAAAACTCGGCCCCCCGGGCGCCCGTCCGTTCGGGCGCGCCATGGCCGCAGCGATATCGCGGATCACGCGAGAGGGAAACCTCCCCATGGCATTTGCAGGGCGCCTTGCCTTCGTTTTCGACGGCGCCCGGCGCCAGGGTCCGGCGCCAGGGTCCGGCATGCGGCCGGAAACCTGCCATCGTCCGGCGCCGGAAAGCCGTTTCGGATCGCCCAAAAGATGCGCGAAAGCGCCGATTTTCTGCTCGTTCTCACAGCACGCTGCCGCACGATTGACCAGTATGGTAGAACGATACATTAAAATCGTTGAACGATATTGACAGGATTGTGAAACAGAGAGACGCTGACGGCATAACAACCGCCCACTGCCGGATGTGCAGCAGGTGCGGCCAACAAAGAGGGCAACATGGCAGATACATCGGCATCCCCCGCATCGACGTCCCAAGGCAGTCCACCACCCGAACGCATGTCGGCGAAATCGCGCCGGGCAGCGCTCATCGCCGCCATCTTCCTGATGTCGATGTCGGCCGTCGGTCCCGGCTTCATCACGCAGACCGCAACCTTCACCGTCAAGCATGGCGCAGCCTTCGCTTTCGCCATCCTCGCCTCGGTCATCATCGATTTCGTCGTGCAGGCCAATGTCTGGCGGATCGTCACCGTGACGCGCATGCGCGCTCCGGCCATAGCCAATGCCGCCATTCCCGGTTCGGGCTATCTGCTCGCCGTCCTCGTCATCATCGGCGGCCTGTTCTTCAACATCGGCAATATCGGCGGGGCCGGCCTCGGCCTCAACGCCATGATCGATCTCGATCCGAAGATCGGCGGCGCCGCCGCGGCCATTGCCGCCATCGCCATCTTCCTGTCGCGCCGGGCCGGCGTCGCCATGGACCGCGTGGTGTACGTCGCCGCCTTCATCAAGCTGGCGCTGATCCTCTACGCGGCATTCGTCTCCGGTCCTCCGGTCGCACAGGCGCTTTACGAAACCGTGCTGCCATCCAACATCGACTTCTTCACCATCACCACCATCGTCGGCGGAACGGTCGGCGGCTACATCACCTATGCCGGCGCGCACCGCCTGCTGGACAAGGGAACGGTCGGCGTCGAGAACATCGGCGCGGTCAACCGTGCGGCACTCAGCGGCATCGCGATCACCGGCGTCCTGCGCTACATCCTGTTCCTCGCCATCCTCGGTGTCGTGGCGAGCGGCGTCGTCATCGATCTCTCCGGCAAGGGCGCGAACCCGGCGGGCCAGGCGTTTCATGCCGCGGCCGGCGATATCGGCTACCGCCTGTTCGGCGCGGTCTTCCTCGCCTCCGCCATGACCAGCATCATCGGCGCGGCCTATACCTCGGTCTCGTTCCTCACCGCCTTCAAGCCGGACATGACAGAGCGGCAGCGCAACAATGCGACCGTCGGCTTCATCGCCTTCTCGCTCTTCGCCTACATGCTCATCACGACGCCGCCGGCCGCCATGCTGGTCTTCGTCGGCGGGCTCAACGGCCTGGTTCTGCCCATCGGCCTGTCGATCTTCATGTATGCCGCCTGGAAGCGCGCCGACCTGATGCACGGCTATCACTACCCGCGCTGGCTGATCGGCCTCGGCGTGCTGACCTGCGGTCTGACGTGGTTTATGGCGTACAAGTCGGTCGGCGCGATCTTCGCGATGCTGACGGCCTGATCCGGGAAAAGGAGAGACGGACATGAAAGCCATCGATCTCAACAGCGACCTCGGCGAAAGCTATGGCGCCTGGGGCATGGGCGACGATACGGCGATGCTCGCCATCGTCTCCAGCGCCAACGTCGCCTGCGGCTTTCATGCCGGCGACCCCAGCGGCATCCTGAAAACCGTCAGGGCCGCCGCCGAGAAGAACGTCGCGATCGGCGCCCATGTCTCCTATCCCGACCGCGTCGGCTTCGGCCGGCGCGACATGGACGTGACCGCGGACGAGCTGATCGCCGATGTCATCTACCAGATCGGCGCGCTGAAGGGCATTGCCGCGGCAGCAGGCACCACGGTGCGCTATGTCAAGCCGCACGGCGCCCTCTACAACCGCATCGCCAACGATCCGAAACAGGGTCAGGCCGTCATCGACGGCATCAAGGCGGTCGATGCATCGCTGGTGCTGATGGGCCTCGCCGGCACCCCGATCCTCGATCTCGCCCGGCGCGCCGGCCTCGCCGTCGTCGCCGAGGCGTTTGCCGACCGCGCCTATACGCCGGACGGCCAGCTTGTCTCCCGCCGCGAAGCGGGCGCCGTTCTCCACGATCCGCAAGCCATCGCGCAGCGCATGGTCCAGCTCGCACGCGACGGCACGCTGACGGCCATCGACGGCTCCACCATCCGCATTGCGGCCCAGTCGATCTGCGTCCACGGCGACAGCCCGGGTGCCGTGTCGATCGCCCGCGAAATCCGGCGTGCGTTCGAGGCGGACGGATTGCGCGTCGCGTCCTTCCTCGACAACCGATAATCGCAAGGGGACTGTCATGATCGCCATCGAGCATCTCCGCCATGTCGACGCCGCGCCTGCGCGAGCGGCACGCGAGCGGTACCGCGCCGGCAGCGCCGCGCCGACGTCCGGCGTCGCACCCGGTTTCACACAGGCCAACATGATCGTCCTGCCACGCGACTGGGCGTTCGACTTCCTGCTTTACGCCCAGCGCAACCCGAAGGCCTGCCCGGTTCTCGACGTGTCGGACCCCGGGTCCCACGCGACGCTGCTCGCACCCGGCGCCGATCTCCGCACGGACCTGCCGCTCTACCGCATCTGGCGGGAGGGGAAGCTGGCCGAAGAGACCGCCGATGCCCGGGCCGCCTGGGCCGAACATCCCGATCTCGTGAGCTTCCTCATCGGCTGCAGCTTCACCTTCGAGACGCCGATGGCCGAGGCCGGCATCGAGATCCGCCACATCACCGACGGGTCCAACGTGCCGATGTACCTGACCGACAGGCCCTGCCGCCCGGCCGGGCGCCTGCACGGCAATCTCGTCGTGTCCATGCGGCCAATCGCGTCCGGCCGTGTGGCGGACGCAGCGACCATTTCCGGTCGTTTTCCGGCCGTCCACGGCGCCCCCGTCCATATCGGCGCGCCGGAAGAAATCGGCATCGCCGATCTCGGGAAACCGAACTTCGGCGATGCGGTGCGGATCGAGCCGGGCGAAGTGCCCGTCTTCTGGGCCTGTGGCGTCACCCCGCAGGCCGCCGTCATGGCATCCGGCGTCCCCTTTGCCATCACCCACGCGCCGGGGCACATGTTCATCACCGACATTCCGGATTCGGCCTACCACGCCTGAGGTTCACGATGCGCTTTCTTCCCGTCAGCCTGACCACACTGCTCGTCGAGCTTGCCGATCTCCAGGAAACGCTGGCTTTGTTCGCCTCGCTGGAGGCCGATCCGGTGCCTGGCATTGCCGACATGGTGCCGGCTGCGCGCACGCTGATGATCCGGTTTCATGCCGGCGCGACGACGCCGGAGGCACTGGCGCGCGAGGTGGCGACGCGCGACCTGTCCGCGCGGATCGCGCCTTCCGAAAAGCTGGTCGAAATTCCCGTGCGCTATGACGGCGAGGACCTGGCCGACGTCGCGGCCCTCACCGGCCTGTCCGTCGAGGAGGTGGTACGCCGGCATGTGGAAAGCGAGTTCACCGTGGCCTTCTGCGGCTTTGCGCCCGGCTTCGGCTACCTCGTCGGCGGAGACCCCGCCTTGCAGGTGCCGCGCCGCCAGAGCCCACGCACCCGCATCCCGGCCGGCGCCGTGGCGCTCGCCGGCGCCTTCAGCGGCGTCTACCCGCAGGAAAGTCCGGGCGGCTGGCAGATCATCGGCGTGACGCCGGAGAAGATGTGGGACCTCGCGCGCGATCCGCCGGCCCTCTTCCAGCCGGGATACCGGGTGCGCTTCTACGATCTGGCAAAGCGCGCCTACACCGCCGCCGTACCGGTCTCCTCGGTAAACAGCGTTGCAGCAGCGCAGGCATCAAGCGGCGTCTCCTTCACCGTCCTGGCCGCACCCATGCCCGCACTGTTTCAGGATGCAGGCCGCTTCGGCCAGACCGGCCAGGGCGTCTCCTCGGCGGGCGCCCTCGACCAGGGAGCTTTCCATGCGGCCAACCGCATCGTCGGCAACCCGGCAGGTGCCACCTGTCTCGAGATCACGCTCGGCGGCTTCTCGGTCGCAGCGTCCGGCCGCACGGTCATCGGCGTCACCGGCGCCCCCTGCCCCATCGAGATCCGCGATGCCCAAGGCCGCGTCGAGAAAGCCGAAACCTACCGGCCGATATCGCTCGAGCCCGGCGATGTCGTCACGCTGGGTCAGGCCCCGAAGGGCATGCGCAGCTATCTCGCCGTGCGCGGCGGCTTCGATGTCGCGCCCGTTCTCGGCAGCACCTCCACCGACACGCTGGCCGTGGTCGGGCCCGATCCCGTCACCAAGGGCGCCGTGCTCGAGGTCCATTCCGACGCCGGCGGCCTGACGGCCGTATCGCTCGCGGAGACGCCGGCCTTCGCGCATCCCGGTGCCGACGACATCGTAACGCTGGACGTCGTGATGGGGCCGCGCAGCGACTGGTTCACGCAGGCGGGCCTCGACACGCTGTCGTCCCAGCTTTTCCGCATGACGCCGCAATCCAACAGGGTCGGCATCCGCCTCTCCGGCGATATCCCGCTCGAGCGCCGGGACACGGCGGAACTGCCGAGCGAAGGCACGGCGACCGGTGCGATACAGGTGCCGCACAGCGGCCAGCCGGTGCTTTTCCTGGCCGACCACCCGCTGACGGGCGGCTACCCCGTCATCGCGACGGTCGCAGACTATCACCTCGATCTCGCCGGACAGATCCCGGTCAACGCTCACATCCGCTTCCGGCCGATCGCGCCGTTCGCAGACATCATGCCGGCCAAGGTCTGATGCGCCTGTTTGTGCAACGGGCAAGGCCCACCTCTGAGGGAGGATTGTCATGAAAAAAGTTCTGATTGCCAACCGTGGCGAAATCGCCGTCCGGATCATCCGCGCCTGCCGTGACTACGGCGTCGGCTCCGTCGCCGTGTATGCCGATTGCGATATCGATGCGCTGCATGTGCGTCTCGCGGACGAGGCCTATGGCCTCGATGGCGACCGCCCTGCCGACAGCTATCTCGACATCGACAAGCTGATCACCGTGGCCAGGCGCTCGGGCGCGGACGCCGTGCATCCGGGCTACGGCTTCCTCTCGGAACGCGCCGAGTTCGCGCGCGCGGTACAGCAGGCCGGCCTCATCTGGATCGGCCCCGACCCGGCGGTCATCGAGGCGCTGGGCGACAAGGTCGAGGCGCGGCGCATCGCGACCAGCGTCGGCGCGCCGCTCGTGGCCGGCAGCGACGGCCCGGTGGAAACCGCGGCCGAGGTCATCGCCTTTGCCGATGCGCACGGTCTTCCGGTCGCAATCAAGGCAGCCCATGGCGGCGGCGGGCGCGGGCTCAAGGTCGCCTGGAAACGCGAGGAGATCGCCGATCTCTACGACTCCGCCGTGCGCGAAGCGACCGCCGCCTTCGGACGCGGCGAATGTTTCCTCGAACGCTTCCTCGACCGGCCGCGCCACATCGAGGCGCAGGTGCTCGCCGACCGTCACGGCCATGTCATCGTGCTCGGCACCCGCGACTGCTCGCTCCAGCGCCGCAACCAGAAACTGGTCGAAGAGGCCCCGGCCCCCTTCCTCAGCGAGGCGCAACGCGCCGAGATTCATCAGTCTGCGGCCAAGATCTGCAAGGCCGCCGGCTATACCGGTGCGGGCACCGTCGAGTTCCTGCTGGGTGTCGATGGCACGATCTCGTTTCTGGAGGTCAACACGCGCCTGCAGGTCGAGCACCCGGTGACGGAGGAGACGACCGGCATCGACCTCGTGGTCGAACAGCTGCGGATCGCCGACGGCCTGCCCCTCGCATTCACGGAAACGCCGGAGCCGCGGGGTCATTCGATCGAGTTCCGCATCAACGCCGAAGACCCCGGCCGCGGCTTTCTGCCCACCCCCGGTGTCATCACCCTGTTCGACGCGCCGTCCGGCCCCGGCATCCGTCTCGACAGCGGCGTCGTCACGGGCTCGACCGTGCCCGGCACCTTCGATTCCCTGACGTCGAAGCTGATCGTCACCGGCGCCACGCGCGAGCAGGCGCTGGCGCGCGCGCGGCGGGCATTGGCGGAGTTCCGCATCGAAGGCATCGCGACCGTCCTCCCCTTCCATCGCGCCGCCATCGACACCGCCGACTTCCGCGGCGACGAGGGTTTCAAGGTGCACACCCGCTGGATCGAAACGGACTTCGCCGCCCTTCCGGACGCCGCCCCCCGCCCTCTCCCGCCCGCACCGGCGGGCATCGTGCGCACGCAGATCGAAATCGACGGCCGTCTCCACGCCGTCGGCCTGCCCATGACGCTGCTGGCAAGCTTCGGCCCGGGCATCGGCGCGACCGGAGGAAGCCCGGCGACGGCACCGGCCGAAACCGACCCCGCAACCGTCGCCGCCCCGATCTCCGGAACCTTGCAGGTGTGGAAGGCCGCCGACGGCGCGCAGGTCGAGGAGGGCGAGCTGATCGCCGTTCTCGAAGCCATGAAGATGGAAACCCAGGTCACCGCCCATCGCGCGGGCCGCCTGCGGATCACCGTCGAACAGGGTGCGTATCTGAACGCCGGCACCGCCATCGGCTCGATCGACTGACCACGCCCGTTGATGGCCTTCGGACTGCGGTGGGACACGCGCGCCTTCGCCGTGCCTCCACGCCTTCACGATTCATCAACGGGCAGCATCTACGCCTCTAGTGTTGAAGGAAACGCCGCCGCGACCGCGGCGCGGCCAGGCCCATGCGCCGCGTCGTGGCGGCGCATGTCGCCGTCTCGCGCCGTCGGTTTCCGCCGCAGCGCTTGCCGCGGGCGATCGCGTTGAGGCTTGACGATTGCGGACTTATGTCTTACGACTGACGAAATACAAAATTCGTCAGTCGTAAGGTTTGACCAACATGAGCACGGAAACGATCGAGATCGAAAGCGCGCGGCAGGAAACCGTCATGCGCATTCTCGATGCCGCCGAGAAGCTGTTCCGGCATTATGGCTATAGCAAAACCAACGTCGCCGACATCGCCCGCGAACTCGGCATGTCCACGGCCAATATCTACCGCTTCTTCGCGTCGAAAGTGGAAATTCATCAGGCGCTCTGCAGCCGCATGCTGGGGGCCAGCTACGATCTGGCCCAGCGCATCGCCGCCCTGCCGCTGAGCGCCGGGGAGCGGTTGCGCCGATACACGCTCGAGCAGTTCAGTCTCACGGTGGACACGATGCTGGACGAGGAGAAGGTTCATGAGATGGTCGTCGTGGCCATCGAGCGGGACTGGCATGTCATCGAACGCCACGTCGACCGCGTCAACGATCTGATCACGCAGATCATCGCCGAAGGCATCGCAGCCGGCGAATTCCGGGATCAGGACCCGCTCGTCGCCGCGAAATGCTTCAGCGCCGCGACCGTGACGCTCTGCCATCCGCAGATGGTCGCGCAATGCGCCGCTAAGGAAAATCGCGCCCAGCCGGAAGATCTGGTCGCCTTCGCCATCCAGGCGCTGAAACCATGAGCACCCTTCAGGACCACGCCGACGCGGAACACCCGACCGCGCGCCCCACACGCAACAGGATGACGGCCATGTCGAAACCATTCGCCCCCGCAGCCCGCCCCGCGGCCTTGATCGCCCTGGTCGCAGCGACGGGTCTGCTTCTTGCAGGATGCTCCGAGGAGAAGGCGGAGGTTAAGCCGGAGGTCGTGCGGCCGGTGCGGGTGATGACAGTCGCACAGAACCAGACCAGCCGGACGCTGGACTATTCCGGCTCGGTCCGCGCCCGCACCGAAACCGCCCTGGGCTTCCGCGTGGCCGGCAAGGTGACGGAGCGCCTCGTGGATATCGGCGACCACGTCCGGAAGGGCGAGATCCTCGCCCGCCTCGACACGACGGATTACGCCCTCTCCGTGCGCGCGGCCGAAGCCAACCTCTCCGCCGCCGAACGGCAGGTCGAGACGGCGCAGCTCTCGCGGAAGCGCGCGGAGGAGCTGTTTGCAGCGCAGGTCTCGCCCAAGTCGCAGCTGGAACAGGCACAGCTGAGCTACAATCAGGCGGTTTCCACTCGCGATTCCGCGCGCTCGGCGCTTGAGCAGGCGCAGAATCAGGTTTCCTACGGCGCCTTGCCGGCCGACCGCGACGGCATCGTCACGGCCGTCAGCGCCGAGGTCGGACAGGTGGTCGCGGCGGGAACGCCGGTCCTGACCGTTGCGGCCGATGGCGAGAAGGAGGTTCTGGTCGGCGTGCCCGAGACGGACATCTTCGCCTTCACGCCGGGCAAGACGGTCGACGTCACCCTCTGGTCGAGCACCGGCCTGACGCTGCCGGGCAAGGTCCGCGAGGTCGCTGGCAGCGCCGATGCCCGTTCGCGCACCTTCGCGGTCCGCGTCAGCCTGCCGGAAAACGAGCGCGTCCGGCTCGGCATGACCGCATCCGTGACTGCCGCCCAGGAAAACGGCCCTGCCCTCGTCTCCGTTCCGTTGAGCGCGCTTGCCAAGGACGGCGAGCGGACGCTCGTCTGGATGGTCGATGCGCAGAAGGAGACGGTGCATGCACGACCGGTCTCGGTCGCCGATTACAGCGGCGTCTCCGTTCGCATCGCCGATGGGCTGAAACCGGGCGATATCGTGGTGACGGCCGGCACGCAGTTCATGCGCGAGGATCTGAAGGTGAAACTGCCCGACGACGCCTTGCCCCATCAGGCCCGTGCCGAGACATCGGCCCCGGCCACCCGCTAATCGCCTTCGCACGACCGCATCGAGCCTAACAACCCAGCCGAAACGCCTGGCCTCGCCTTCCCCTGCGCGCTGGCAACCGACAACGGAACGACGTCATGATGTCCAAAGGTCCCTTCTCCGGCCCGAAGAACGGCTCCCCGAGCGTTTCCGACGACCCGCTTTCGTCCGGTGCGAACGGTCGCCAGCGGTTCAATCTCTCGCGCTGGGCCATCGGCCATCCGAGCATCGCCCGCTTCCTGTTCGGGCTGATCATTCTCTCCGGCGTGTTCGGCCTGATGAACATGGGCCAGAAGGAAGACCCGGATTTCACCTTCCGCGTCATGGTCATTCAGGCGCTGTGGCCCGGCGCCTCGATCGAGGACATGCAGGACCAGGTGGTCAACAAGATCGAGCGCAAGCTGCAGGAAACCCCGCATCTCGACTTCGTGCGCTCCTACAGCCGCGCGGGCAGCACCATCATCACGCTGCAGGTGAAGGGCGATACGAATGCCCAGCAGGTTGCCGACGCGTTCTATCAGGTGCGCAAGAAGGTCGGCGACATCCGCTCCGAACTGCCGTCGGGCATCGTCGGGCCCTTCTTCAACGACGAATTCGGCGACACCTTCATCACGCTTCATGCCCTGATGGGCAATGGCTACAGCTTTCCCGAGCTGAAGAGCTACGCCATCAAGGCGCGCGACATGCTTCTCTCGACGCCGGGCGTCGAGAAGGCCGTCATCATCGGCGACCAGCCGGAGAAGATCTTCATCGACGTCTCGTCCAAGGCGCTGGCCGAACGCGGGCTGACGCTGAACGACCTGCGGGATACGCTGGCGGGACAAAACGCGATCGATCCGGCCGGAAACGTCGATACCGGCGACCGCTCCGTGCGCATTTCCGTCGAGGGCGACGTTCGCAAGGTCGAGGATATCCAGAACCTGCGACTGCGGTCCGGCGATCAGGTGACGCGTCTGGGCGACATCGCCACGGTGACGTCGGGTCTGGAGGACCCCTTTGCCCGCAAGTACCGCGTCAACGGGCATGACAGCGTTCAGCTGGGCGTGGTCATGGCCAAGGGCTTCAACGTCATCGACGTCGGCAAGGCCGTGGAGGCGACCTATGCGCGTTTCGAGGCGTCGCTGCCCTACGGTGTCGAAATCGAGCAGATTTCCAACCAGCCGGAGGTCGTGAACGAGGCCGTCGGAGAGTTCATGAAGGCGCTGGCGGAAGCCCTGATCATCGTCCTCGTCGTGTCGTTCCTCTCCATCGGCTGGCGCTCGGGTCTGGTCATCGCCATCGCCATTCCGCTCGTCCTCGCCGCCACCTTCGCCATCATGTACGAGATCGGCATCGATCTGCAGCGCATCTCGCTGGGCGCCCTCATCATTGCCCTCGGGCTGCTGGTGGACGACGCCATGATCGTCGTCGAGCTGATGGAACGCAAGCTGGACGAGGGGCTCGTCAAGATCGAGGCGGCAAGCTTCGCCTACTCCTCGACCGCCTTTCCCATGCTGACGGGCACGCTGATCACCACGGCAGGCTTCATTCCTGTCGGGTTTGCCGCCTCGACGGCCGGCGAATACGTCCGTTCGCTCTTCTACGTCGTCGGTATCGCGCTGGTGGTGTCCTGGTTCGTGGCGGTCTATTTCACACCCTGGCTCGGTTACATGATCCTCAAGCAGCGGAGCCACGCCGGCGGGCATCACGACGTCTTCGATACGCGGTTCTACCGGCGCCTGCGCGCCACCGTCGGCTGGAGCGTCCGCCATCGCCTGATCGTCATCGCGCTCACGCTCGGCACCTTCGTGACAAGCCTGTGGGCGTTCCAGTTCATCCCGCAGAACTTCTTTCCGCAATCCTCCCGTCCGGAAATCATGGTCGATCTCTGGCTGCCGGAAGGCACGAGCATCAAGGACGTCGAGGCCCAGACCAAGGCGCTGGAAGCCCGCATCATGGACGATCCGGACAAGCGGTTCGTGGCAAGCTATATCGGGGAAGGTGCACCGCGCTTCTTCCTGCCGCTCGACCAGCAGCTGCGCAATCCGAACTTCGCCCAGCTCCTCGTCATGGCAAAGGATGAGCCGGCGCGCGAACGCCTGATCCTGAAGCTGCGCGACATTCTAGCAAGCGACTTCCCCGCAATCCGCTCCAAGGTCGACCGTCTGTTCCTCGGCCCGCCGACCGGATGGCCCGTGCAGATGCGCGTCAGCGGCTCGGACCGGGCCGAAGTGCGCCGCATCGCGGACGAGGTGAAGGCGCGGTTCCAGAACAATCCGATGCTGGGTGCCGTCCATGACGACTGGCTGGAGCCCGTGCCCGCCATGCGCCTGATCGTCGATCAGGATCGCGCCCGCGCCCTTGGCGTCACCTCCCAGCGCATCCGCCAGATGTTGCAGACGACCACGAATGGCGCACCGCTCGGCGACTTCCGCGACGGCGAGGAAACCATTTCCATCGTCGCGCGCGAACCGGACGAGAACCGGAAACTGCTGTCGGCCGTGAACTCCGTCTATATCCCGACCGATTTCGGCGGCTTCATCCCGCTCTCGCAGATCGCCAAGGTCGTGCCCGTGCTCGAACAGGGCGTCGTCTGGCGGCGAGACCGGCTGCCCACCATCACCGTGCGCGGCACCCTGCCCGACGGCGTGCAGCCGAACGATGTGGTGATGCAGATGTATGCCGGCATGCAGGATCTGCGCGATGGCCTTGCGCCCGGCTACACGGTGGAGATCCAGGGCGGTGCCGAGGATGCGGCGGAAAGCCAGGCCTCGATCGCGGCCAAGGCACCGATCATGCTGATGATCATCGTCATCCTGCTGATGATCCAGCTGCAGCACTTCGGCAAGGCCATGCTGGTGCTCGCAACGGGGCCGCTCGGCATCATCGGCGCCAGCGCGGCGCTGCTGATCAGCGGCGCGCCCTTCGGCTTCGTCGCCATTCTCGGCGTCATCGCGCTGCTCGGCATCATCATCCGAAACTCGATCATCCTGATCGACCAGATCGATCAGGACATCGCGGCGGGCATGAACCGGACGGATGCGATCATCGGCGGTGCCGTGCTGCGTTTCCGCCCGATCATGCTGACGGCGCTGACGGCGGTTCTCGCCCTGATCCCGATCTCGCGCGGCGTTTTCTGGGGCCCCCTCGCCTACGCCATGATGGGCGGGATTCTCGTCGCGACGGTTCTGACCATCTTCGTGCTGCCGGCAGCCTACGCCCTGTTCTTCGGCCGCGATCCGAAGCAGGCCAGGCCGGCCCCCGGCGACGCGGCCGAAGAAAGCCCGGACGATCACAAGGACATGCCTGCCCTTGCGGCGGAGTGACGAAACGAACGCGGCGGCCTGTAGCGGCCGCGTTCGTCAGGGAAAGGTCTTCAGATAGGCGATGACGTCGCGGATCTCCGCCTCGCTCCACAGGCCCCAGAAGCGCATGGTCGTGCCCGGCACCTTCTTTTTTGGGCTATAGAGAAAGGCGGCGAGCGCCTCGTCGTCCCAGACGAGACCTGCGGCGCCGGCGTCCGTCATCGCCTGCGAATATCGGAACTCCGGCACCGTACCCGCCTTTCGCCCGAAGACGCCCTTCAAATAGGGGCCATACTTGTTCGTCTCGGCATCCGGAACGTGACAGGAGGCGCAGGTCTGGAAGATCCGGCGGCCGTGATCGATGTCCTCGGCATGCGCGGCAGACGCCGCGATCAGGCACAGTGCGGACAGAAAAAGCCTGCCGGATCGAAAAGAGCGCATACCGTCACTCCGGGTCGCTGGATGGTGCCGATCGTGCCGACCTGCGTCTTCGGCGCGGTCAAAAACGCAGCATATCTTCATGTTTTTCTAATGTCTGGAACTTGTTGCGAAATCTTGCGTTCCTAGACCGCTCGCACGTATGCGATATGATCTAAAGGACCCGATCATCATGACAATCCCAGCTTCTTCCTATCGTCCGACCGAAACCGTCTACGGTGGCGTGCCTTCAGTCACTGCGTCATTGCACAAAGTATCCTGGGGTTCTATCTTTGCCGGCGTTGCGCTTGCCCTCGCCGTCCAGTTTCTCCTCAATCTCCTCGGCGTCGGCATCGGCGCTGCCGTGATCGATCCTGCACAGTACGATAATCCCGAGGCAAGCACGTTCTCCATGGCCGGTGGTGCCTGGTTCGTGGTCTCCGGCATCATCGCCTCCTTCGTCGGCGGCTACGTCGCAAGCCGTCTCTCGGGTCGCGCAAGCAAGTCCACCGGTGGCTATCATGGCGTGACCGCCTGGGCCGTGACCGCGCTCGTTGTTCTCTATCTCCTGACCACCTCGGTAGGCGCGATCGTCGGCGGTGCCTTCAGCGGCATTTCGAGCGTTGTCGGTGGTGTCGGCCGCACGGCGGCAACGGCAGCCACCACGGCAGCGCCGGCTCTCGCCGACGTCACCAACCCGATGGCCGGCATCGAGCAGCAGATCCGCAACACCACGGGCAATGACCCGCAGGCCCTGCAGAACGCTGCCGTCTCCGCCATCCAGGCCGTCGTGACCGGTGACGAAGCCAGCGCCGAGGAAGCCCGCACCCGTGCTGCCGAAGCTCTGGCCCGCGCCCAGAACATTCCGGTCGATCAGGCTCGCACGCAGGTTCAGCAGTACGAGCAGACCTATCGCCAGAACATGGAAGCCGCCAAGCAGAAGACCATCGAAGCCGCGCAGACCGCAACCGCTGCCGTCTCCACGGGCGCCATTCTCGGCTTCATCGCTCTCGTTCTCGGCGCCATCGCTGCCTGGTTCGGCGGCGTTGCCGGCACCAAGCGCGATCTGGACGATGTCCGCACCGTCTAAATCCGGCTAACGATATCGAAACATGGAGGCCGCCAGACGAACGTCTGGCGGCTTTTTCGCGTCCGCTACCCGCCGAACTCGACCGGAAAACGCGACACGAGCGTGCAGACCAGTCCGCCCGGGACATAGTCAAGCTTCACCTGTCCCCTGAAATCGGCCGCCAGAACGCGCGTGATCAGCCGGGAGCCGAACCCCGACCGGGTCGGCTGGACGACAGGCGGACCGTTCTTCTCCTCCCACCGCAGCGCGAAGGCCTGCGCCGCCGAACCATTGGCGTTCTGATCCCAGCGGATCGCGATTTTTCCGCTCGGAGACGAGAGCGCACCGTATTTCGCGGCGTTGGTGGCAAGCTCATGCATGGCAAGGGCGAGCGACAGCGTCTGTTTCGGCGAGAGCGGGAGATCGGGACCGGAAATATCGAACTGCGCTGCACCGGCCCGATGCGGTGCGAGTGCCGTTTCGATGACCTCGCGAATGCTGCCCTTCTCCTGTGCTTCGCCCATCAGAAGATCGTGCGCGTGCGCCAGTGTGTGGAGGCGGGCGTTGAAGATGTCGCGCTGCTCCACGATCGCTTCACCCTTCAACGTCTGGGAGGCGATGGCGCTGACCATGGCGAGCATGTTCTTGATCCGGTGCTGCAGCTCGCCATTCAACAGGGCATACTGGCTCTCGGCATCCTTGATGGCGGTGATATCGCGAACGGTGCCGACGAGACGCGTGTCATCTGCGCCTTCCACAAGGCGTGCCCTCGCATGAATCCAGCGCTCCGGCCTGTTCTCGCCGGACAGCACGCGATATTCGACATCGAGATGTCCTTCGCCGAGCGGATCCATGGCCTGCTCGACGGCGCGGCCGATCGCGGGTCGATCATCCGGATGCACGCGGCTGACGAAGGTTTCGAAGGAGGGCTGCTGATCGGCCGGGCGGCCGAGCAGGAAGGACGCCCGAGCATCCTCCGACGTCGAGACAACGCGTCCATGCACCAGAACGGCCTCCCAGACGCCCATTTCAGCGGAGTCGAGCGCCAGCTGCAGCTGCAATTCTCTGCGGCGAAGCGCGATTTCGGCGCGCTTCAGGTCGGTCACATCATGCCCCTCGATGAAGAGGCCGGTCACCCGGCCTTGACGATCGCGAATAGGCTGGATGACGAAGTTGAGAAACACGTCCTCCTCCCCTTCCCCCTCGACGCGCGTCAGCCGGATCAGCGCGCCGCGACCTGTCAGCGCCTCGCCTGTGGCATAGACGCGATCGAGAAGCGTGAGGATCTGCTGGCGCTCCAGCGCCGGGAGAACGGATCGAAACGGACGACCAACCATCGCGCGTGGGCCGATGAGGTGCGAGAAGGCGGTGTTGGCGATCGTGACGACGTGATGCGGCCCCTCCAGCGTGCACAGAAAGCTCGGTGCGCTCTCGAACAGACGGCGCATGGTGTCGGCCTCCCGCAGGGCCGCATTCTGAAGGTCGATCGCCAGCTGCTTCGCCTCTTCGCGGGCAAGCTTCGACTCCGTGATATCCCTGGAGATCGACAAGAGATGCGTCGGCTTGCCGTCGAGGCCGGGAACCGGGAGGACCTGCACATCCCAGTATCGCGGATTGCCTTTGAGCGTGACCGCGGAGCCGGAAAACCGCGCGGGAATGCCTGCCTTCGCCGAAAGGATCGCGGCTTTGGCAACCTCGTTCCCCTCCCCTTGCCAGAAATCCGGCCAGGGGCAGCCTTTGACGCGGCTGAAGTCGTCCACCTCCATGACGCGCTTGCCGCCATCGCTCATGAACTGAAGATGCCCGTCGAGATCGAGGATCTTGATACAGTCTCCGGAGCCTGAGAACACGGCGGCGAGGAGATCGGCATTGCCGACGAGGGCCGGGTCGGCAGCAGCGAGTTCGCGGTTCATCTGGAGGACGGCGGGAGAGACGGTCGCGTGGCTCATCGATATCATGTCCATTGCGTAGGAAGCTCGGCGAGAAAGGCGTTCAGGTCAAGACAGCGTCGTTCTATGTTAGCTACCATGAAATGGATATGGGGGACGCCAGGATTCTCACCGCTCAGAATCGGGCAGCGACCGGGAGCGATTCTCACGCCGACCGGCGACACACCGAAACCGTGCCGTCCGCGACCTGCATTCGCGGCATCATAAAGGCGGAACGAGGGCAGAGGCGCATTTCGCCTCACGGCGCGTTAACGCACTGTTAACGATAGACTTTCGCCTGTGGTCTCGGACGTTTTCCTTAGCCGGCGTGCAGCCGATCTCGCTATTTTGCTGGACGCCGCGCGAGAATCGTGGCGTAGCTTAGCGATGAATGGCCGCTAAAACGCATGCTGGCCGACAAGAGGGATAAATGGCGCTAAAAGATGACCTGCGGCGGGACACCGCCGGGCAAGAAGATGCCGCCGCGAAGATCATGCGGCACGCTGGCATGCTGTCCAACCAGCTGCAGCAGTTGCGCGCGCGCATGTATCCGCCGAAGGCCGAGAAGAACCTGCGTTTCTTTCTGACCAACGAGGTCTCCAAGCTCACATCCATTCCCGATTCGACGTTGAAGCTGCTGTCGATCGAAGGTCGCGGGCCGGTGCCGAGCCGTCTCGAAAACAACCATCGTGCCTATACCTTGAACCAGATCAACGAGTTGCGCAATTTCTTCGCGGAACAGAAGCCCGCGGAGGCACAGCGCTTCCTGCCGCATCGCCGCGGGAGAGAGCATCTGCAGGTTCTCGCGATCTCGAACTTCAAGGGCGGAAGCGCCAAGACGACGACCAGCGTGCATCTCGCCCATTTCCTCGCGCTGCACGGCTACCGCGTTCTGGCGATCGATCTCGATCCCCAGGCGTCGCTGTCCGCCATGTTCGGCGCACAGCCCGAAGTGGATGTCGGCCCCAACGAAACGATCTACGCGGCGCTGCGCTACGACGAGCAGCGCCGGCCGATCCGCGACATCATCCGCAAGACCTATTTCGACGGAATCGACCTGATTCCTGGCAATCTCGAGGTCATGGAATACGAGCACGATACGCCGCGTGTGCTAGCGCAGCGCGGCGGCGGCACCGGCGGGATCTTCTTCGAGCGGCTGAAAATGGCGCTTCTCGAAGTCGAGGCCGATTACGACGTCGTCGTCCTCGACACGCCGCCGTCGCTCGGATTTCTCACGCTCGGGGCCATCTATGCCGCGACAGGCATGATCGTGACGGTGCATCCGGCCATGCTGGATGTCGCGTCCATGAGCCAGTTTCTCCTGATGATGGGCGATTTGATCCAGGTTCTGAACGAGAACGGTGCCGAACTGAACCAGGATTTCTTCCGCTACCTGATCACGCGGCACGATCCGAACGACCAGCCGCAATCGCAGGTCGTCGCGATGCTCCGGCATCTCTTCGGCTCGGACGTTCTGCTTGCCACCGCCGTGGAAAGCACCGCTGTGGAAGCGGCCGGACTTGCAAAACGCAGTCTCTACGAGCTCGAAATCGGGCAGGTGGGGCGCGACACGCATCGACGCGCGCGTGAGGCGATGGATGCCGTCAACGAGAGCATTCTGGAGCTCGTCCGCGACAGTTGGGGCAGGACATGAGCAAGACGAAAAAATCCATCATCGCCAATTTCGGCCTTCTCTCCGCGGCCGTCGATGGCGATCCGCAACCGATCGAGCAGCCGACCGGTGCGTCACCGCCGGCAACGCCTGCCCTGCCCCGCGTCGGGGCTGGCGTCATCGGGGCCGCACAACGCTCGATCGGCGAGCTGCGGGACGAGCGCGACCGCCTGAAGGCGCTTGTCGAGTCGGGCTCCGGCGCGAGCCTGGAACTCGATGCCGGCCTCATCGACCCCTCCCCTTTTCCCGATCGCCTAGCCGACGACAATGATGCGGATTTTGCGGCTTTCAAGGCGACCTTCGAGGCCGAAGGCCAGAAGATTCCGATACAGGTCCGGCCACATCCGGACCATATCGGCCGATACCAGGTCATCTACGGGCACCGCCGTCTTAAGGCGGCTAAGGAACTCGGTCTGCCTGTGCGCGCGCTGGTGGTGGAAATGTCGGATCGGGACCTCGTCGTCTCCCAGGGTATCGAGAATGCGGCGCGTCAGGACCTCACCTGGATCGAACGCGCCCTCTTTGCCGCCCGGATGAACGAGGCCCAGATCAAGCCGCGCGACATCAAGGCGGCGCTCGCCATCGACGACGCGGAGCTCGCCCGGATGCGGGGTGTCTATCGGGCCGTGCCGCTCGATGTCATCGAAGCCATCGGGCGGGCGCCGAAGGTCGGTCGTCCGCGTTGGGGCGATTTCGCAAAGCTCTTCTCGGCCACGCACGACGCATCAGCAATCCTGGGAAAGACACTCCAGGGCGACGGCAAGGCTTCGGCGGGATCGGACGATCGTTTTCGACTGGCTCTTGCTGCGCTGAAGGCTCCGAAATCCAGCCCGGACGATGCCGAGGCCGACATTCTGGCTCTCCGGGATCCGAACGGGCAGGATATCGCCCGGGTGAAGGTATCGTCGAAAGAATTACGCATTGTCCATGTCGGACCGAAAGGCGCTGCCTTCTCCGCTTTCCTGCAGGCTGAAATGCCGCGATTGGTGGAGAAATTTGAGCGCCGGGACGACGAGGACGACTAAAAACCCTGTCAAATGACAGGGTTTCCCCGTTTTAGGGGGTCATGAAACGATGAACCGGAAAGGATGCAGTATCGGTTAAACGAAAGGCCCCCAAGCGGCGAACCACCTGAGAGCCTTTGTTGTCTTGTAGCAGAGAAACGAATAGCTCCCTTCGAATCACTTGTCAACGTGAGAACGCCGCTTTGGTGACCGGAATCGTTTGCCCTACGCTTGGAGGCAACGAAAATGGACACGGATTTTGTGACGACGCCCTTTGGGCGGCGGCCGATGACGCGTGCCATGCTCACGGGACAGAGCAAGGCACGCGACGTCGCCCCGACGCAGTCGATCGATAAATGGAAGCTCTACCGCGCGCTGTGCGAAGCGCGGGGGCGCCTTGGCGTATCTGACCGCACATTGGCGTTGCTCAACGCCCTTCTCTCTTTCTACCCGAAGACGGAACTCTCCTCCGAGACGGGCCTCGTCGTGTTCCCGTCCAACCAGCAGCTCTCCCTGCGGGCGAATGGCATGGCCGAGCAGACCATTCGCCGACACCTAGGACTGCTCGTGAATGCAGGACTGATTGCGCGCAAGGACAGCGCCAATGGCAAGCGCTACAGCCGTCGTCACCGTGATGGCGAGGTTCGCGAAGCCTTCGGTTTCTCGCTTGCACCACTTCTCGCGCGTTCCTGCGAAATCGAAGCGATGGCCCGCGACGTCATCGCCGAGCGCATCCGCTTGCAGAATGTCCGCGAAAGCCTGACCATTTGCCGCCGGGATATCGCCAAGCTCATCGCGATGGCCGAGACCGAAAAGGCTCCGGGCGCGTGGCCGACACATTACGCAGCCTTCCGGGACATCATCGACGGCATTCCGCGCAACGCGGGTATCGCGATCGTCACGGCGGCCCTGCAAGACCTTCGCGCTCTTCGCAGCCTCATCATCAACATACTGGAACAATGGAGAGATTCAGAAAATCCGAGCGGCAATCCCTCCCAGAATGAGCGGCACATACAGAAATCAGAATCCCATTCTTCCTTTGATTCTGAACCGGAACCCGCATCGAACATCGCCGATCCTCGTGGGGAGGAGAGGGCAGCGGTCTCGACACGAGATCCAGCTATTCCGCTCTCCCTCGTCCTGACCGCATGCCCGGCGATCGCAGACTATGCGCCAGCACAGGACATCCGCGATTGGCGAGACTTGGCGACCGCAGCGAATGTCGTTGGTCAGATGTTCGGCATCAGCCCATCGGCCTATCAAGCGGCCTGCGCGACCATGGGCATCATTCCCACCGCTGTTGCCGTCAGCTGCATTCTTGAGCGGAGCGAGCATATCCAGTCGCCGGGCGGCTATCTGAGGCATCTCACCCGACAGTCTCAGGCAGGATCGTTCTCGGCAGCGCAAATGCTGATGGGGCTGATGAAGACGCGGGGCCAGACCGAAACCAATCGAATGCGGCACTGACATGCGATGGCCGTGTTTCGAGCGTCATACCCGAGGAGGGATTTCAAACCCTGTCAGCTGGCAAGGTTTGCATGAGCTTGGCGAGCCAATCGACGAAGACGCGGACCTTGTTGCTCAGGTGCCGGCGCTGCGGGTAGACGATGTAAAGCGGGACCGGTTCGACCGTCCAGCCGGGCAGGACCTCGACCAACGCACCACGTTCGAGAGCGCCGTTGATCATGAAACCGGGCGCAACCGCGATGCCGAGACCGCCGATTGCAGCGTTTACATAGGAGCGGGCATCATTGACGGAAAGAATGTAGTTCGGAATGACCTCTGCCCTGCGGGTGCCACTCGTGAACGCCAGGTCGAGAACGCGGCCGGACTGCGCCATCAGATAGCCTACAGCGACATGATCGCGCGCAAGATCCTCGGGCTCGCTCGGCACGCCGAACTTCTCGAGGTAGAACGGGGCAGCGCAGGCCTTCATGGACATCTCGCCGACTTTCCGCGCAATAAGCGTCTGGTCGGTCGGCGTGCCGCCACGAAGGGCGCAATCGACATTCTCCGCAACATAATCGACGAGCCTGTCGCCAACGCCGATATCGAGCCTGATCTGAGGATAACGCTGGTAGAAGTCGCAAAGGGCAGGGATGACAATAATATCTGCGAAAGCCCCGGCCATTTCGACACGCAGCCGTCCGCTTGGTTGGGACTGGGAATTGCTCAGACTGTTGTCGAGTTCATCCAGTTCGGAAAGAATCTGGATCGCACGCTCGTAGTAGAGAGCGCCGTCGGTCGTTACGATCACCCGGCGCGTCGTGCGGTTCAAAAGCGTGGTCTTCAGGCGTGCCTCAAGGCTTTGCACGAGATTGGTGACCGTCGTCTTGGGCATTCCCAATGTCGCGGCCGCGCGCGTGAAATTACCGGTCTCCACGACACGGACGAAAACACGCATGGCGGAAAGCTGATCCATCGGCCGTATCCCCTACGCTTTGCGTCGATTGTTCGGATTTTCGGAACATTGATCCCGAATTCCGCGCGCTTGTGAAGCTGGCAGGAACAATACTAGATATCGACAACGATGAGCAAGGCGCTCGACCCACGGAACGATCGACATGAATGCGGTTTGGCAGACAATCGATATATCGGCGGCGCCCGCTCAGACTTTGGCTGTCCGCGTCTACAAAGGCAAGACCGCGCAACGGCCCATCCCCCTCGTTCTTTATCTCCATGGCGGTGCTTTCCTGGGTGAGGCGCGTCCGGAGGCTGATCGTCCCATTCCAAGGGCGATTGCGGACACCGGTGCTGTGGTGGTGGAAGCCGAATACGGTGAACTCTCGGATTTCTGCTTCCCGCAGGTTCTCGACCACGCCTGTTGCGCGCTTCGTTTCGTTGACGAGCAGCGCAAGCACCTGGGCGGAACGGCGAAATCGCCGATTTTCGTGGTCGGCAACGAGGCTGGCGGCAACATCGCGGCCGGCGTCGCCCTCAAGGCACGTGATCGGTTTCCCGGTCGTCTGTCGGGGCAGATGCTTCTGTCACCGCTGATCGACCCGCGCATGACGTCGATCTCGATGCGCGAGGCCGATATCCGCCTGCGCGAGCGTTGGGCCGATGGTTGGCGGCATTATATGCGGGCGGTTTGCGGCGGACAGCATCCCTATGCAGCGCCCTGCGAATGCTCGCGCCTTACCGGGGTCGCACCGGCGCTTCTGGTGACATCGGACGACGATCCTCTGCGGGACGAAACCTGGTCCTATGCCGTGCGCCTCCGGGAGGCCGGCGTTCGTGTCCGCGAACAGATCCTGCCCGCGAGCTTCGGATGGACAGGCATCTACAGGGACCACATGGGTCCGTGGATCGAGGCGATCGGCGCCGGATTCTCGGCCTTTGTCGATGAACTCCGATCGGGAGATCGGGCAAGAGCGTAAAAATCGGCTCGCTGAGAGCCAAGGAGTTGACCATGACAGCAAAGACCAACCGCTGGGCCCTGATGGGCGCCGGCCTGAGCATTGCTGCGTCCGTTGCGGGGGCAGCGTTCTACTTCGAAAGAACGGAAGGGGCAGTGGCGGCCGAACCGGCCGCGGCGGCCGCGCCACAGGCTATTCCCGTGACCGTCGCAGCCGTGGAGACACGAAACGTTGCGACCTGGCAGGAATTTTCCGGTCGTCTCGAGGCCGTCGGCCGGGTGCAGATCCGTCCGCGGGTCGCCGGCGCGATCCAGTCGATCGAATTTCGCGAGGGTGCGCTGGTCAAGGCGGGCGATCTGCTCGTCACGATCGATCCCGAGCCTTTCAAGGCCGCCGTGGCACAGGCGGAAGGGCAGGTCGCGTCCGCCGAGGCGCGCCTGGATTATGCCAGCACCGAGCTTGAACGCGGCGAACGGCTCACCTCCAAGAACGTCCTTTCCGACAGCGATTTCGCCCAGCGGCGCAGCGCCAAGGCGGAAGCTGTTGCCGCCGTGCAATCGGCCAGAGCTGCCCTGCGTGTTGCGGGGCTGGACCTCGGCTACACCGAGGTTCGCGCACCCATCTCGGGCCGTGTCGGTCGTCGTGAGATCACCGAGGGCAATCTTGTCGCCGCAGGGTCCGGCTCGCCTGTGTTGACGACCCTGGTGTCGGTCGATCCGATCTATGCCAGCTTCGACGTCAACGAGGATCTTATCGGCCGTACGCTGGCGCAGCTTGTCGGAAGCGGCACGGACGCGCCGGATCTGGCTCTCGTGCCTGTGGAACTTGCCACGGGGGCAGGGGAGGGGACGGCCATTCGCGGAAAGCTGCAGTTGATCGATAACGAGGTCAACGGGCAGAGCGGCACGGTGCGGGTTCGCGCCGTCTTCGACAATCCGGGCGGGCATCTGCTTCCGGGCCAGTTCGTGCGCATTCGCATGGGCGACCCGACGGCCGAAAACCACCTCATGATCAGCGAAAAGGCCGTCGGGACCGATCAAGACAAGAAATTCGTCTTCGTCGTCGATCCCCAGAACACGGTCGCCTATCGTCAGATCGAGCTCGGCAGTGCCGTTGATGGCCTGCGGATCGTCGAAAAGGGTCTGAACGCCAGCGATCGCATCGTCGTCAACGGACTGCAGCGCATTCGTCCCGGCGCGCTGGTCGATCCGCAGACGGAAGCCAAGGTCGCGCAACAGTAGGCGTCGGACCGGAATAGCCACGATCAGTGGGTGTCTCACGAGACCGAGGCACCCCTCGCTTTGCTCCAAACCATCACAGCGCCGGTCCGACCCGGGACCTGCGCCGCGCGTGCATCCATCCATACGCCCGAACGCGCGGTCGAACCGCCGCGCGCGGTGGCTTTTCGTCTTCTGATCATTCCCGGAGAGGGGTTATGACATGAATATTTCCCGATTCTTCATCGACAGGCCGGTCTTTGCCGGTGTTCTGTCGGTTCTTATCGTCGTTGCCGGCCTTATCGGCATGCGCGCCTTGCCCATTTCCGAATATCCCGATGTCGTGCCGCCATCCATCGTCGTGCGCGGCACCTATCCGGGCGCCAACCCGAAGGTCATCGCGGAAACGGTGGCAACGCCGCTCGAGGAGTCCATCAACGGCGTCGAGGACATGCTCTATATGTCGAGCCAGGCAACGGCTGATGGCGTCCTGACGCTGACGGTGACGTTCAAGCTGGGAACGGACCCCGACAAGGCCCAGCAGCTCGTCCAGAACCGCGTTTCGCAGGCCGAACCGCGCCTGCCGGCAGAGGTGCGGGCACTCGGCGTGACCACGGTCAAAAGCTCGCCCGACCTGATGATGGTCGTCAACCTCGTTTCCGCGGGCGGGCGCTACGATCTGACCTATCTGCGCAACTATGCCGTTCTGAACATCAAGGATCGGCTGGCGCGCATTGAAGGCGTCGGCCAGGTGCAGGTCTTCGGCGCCGGGGATTACTCCATGCGCGTCTGGATCGACCCCCAGAAAGCTGCGGAATATGCGCTTGCCGCGAGCGATATCACCACGGCCATTCGCCAGCAAAACGTCCAGGCCGCCGCCGGCATCATCGGCGCGTCGCCGACACTGCCCGGCGTCGATCTGCAGCTCTCGGTCAACGCGCAAGGCCGCCTGCAGACGCCGGAAGAGTTCGGCAACATCATCGTCAAGAGCGGTGCGAACGGCGAGATAACCCGGCTACGCGACGTCGCGCGCATCGAAATGGGGGCTGCCGATTACACCCTGCGTTCCCTTCTCGATGGCGAGCCGGCCGTGGCCGTGCCAGTCTTCCAGGCGCCGGGCTCCAATGCCATAGCGATTTCCGACGATGTGCGCGCCACCATGGCGGAACTGTCGAAAGCCATGCCGGAAGGTGTTACCTTCGAGATCGTCTACGACACCACCGAATTCGTTCGCGCCTCCATCGAGAAGGTCATCGATACGCTGCTGGAAGCGATCGCGCTGGTCGTGATCGTGGTCATCGTGTTCCTGCAGACCTGGCGGGCGTCGATCATTCCCCTGATCGCGGTTCCTGTCTCGATCATCGGCACCTTCGCCGTCATGTATGTCTTCGGCTTCTCGGTGAACGCGCTGACGCTGTTCGGTCTCGTCCTTGCCATCGGTATCGTCGTGGACGACGCGATCGTCGTGGTGGAGAATGTGGAGCGCAACATCGAGAACGGGCTCGCGCCTCGCGAGGCGACCTATCGCGCGATGCAGGAGGTCTCCGGGCCGATCATCGCGATCGCGCTGGTTCTCGTCGCGGTGTTCGTGCCGCTGGCGTTCATCACCGGGCTTTCCGGGCAGTTCTATCGGCAGTTCGCCCTGACGATCGCGATTTCCACGGTCATTTCCGCGATCAACTCGCTCACGCTGTCGCCGGCGCTGGCAGCTCTTCTGCTCAAGGGCCACCACGCCAAGAAGGACAGGCTGACGATCGTCATGGACAAGGCCTTGGGCTGGTTCTTCCGTGGGTTCAACCGAGCCTTCGGAGCCGCGTCCAACGGCTACGGGCGCAGCGTTGGCGGGCTCCTGTCGCGCAAGAGCGTGGTGATGGTGGTCTATCTTGCGCTCGCAGGCGCCACCTATGGCATGTTCAATGCGGTGCCGGGCGGCTTCGTGCCAGCGCAGGACAAGCAGTATCTCATTGGTTTCGCACAGCTTCCCGATGGCGCGACGCTCGATCGGACGGAGAGCGTCATCAAGCGGATGAGCGATATCGCCCTGCAGCAGCCGGGCGTGAAGAACGCGATCGCCTTCCCCGGCCTGTCGATCAACGGTTTCACGATCGGCTCGAATGCCGGCATCGTCTTCGCCATTCTCGACGATTTCGAGAAGCGCACGACGCCCGAGCTTTCCGGCGGCGCGATCGCCATGCAGCTGAACCAGAAATATGCCGGCATTCAGGATGCCTTCATCGCTATGTTCCCGCCGCCGCCGGTCAACGGTCTCGGGTCCACGGGCGGCTTCAAGCTGCAGATCGAGGATCGGGCCGGCTTCGGCTATCAGGCCCTGGATGAAGCGACGAAGGCGTTCATCGCCAAGGCCTACCAGACGCCGGAACTCGCGGGCATCTTTTCGAGCTTCCAGATCAACGTGCCGCAGCTCTTTGCGGACCTCGACCGGACCAAAGCCGAACAGCTCGGCGTATCCGTCACCGATGTCTTCGATGCGTTGCAGATCTATCTCGGCTCGCTCTATGTCAACGATTTCAATGCCTTCGGCCGCACATACAGCGTCCGGGTGCAGGCGGATGCCAAGTATCGGGCAAAGCCCGAGGATATCGGGCAGCTGAAGGTTCGCTCGCAGACGGGTCAGATGATCCCGCTTTCGGCGCTCCTGAAGGTGGATGCGACCACAGGGCCCGAGCGCACGACGCGCTACAACGGCTTCCTTGCGGCCGATGTGAACGGCGCACCGGCACCGGGCTTCTCGTCCGGCCAGGCCCAGGCCGCCATCGAGCAGATCGCCCGGGAGACCCTGCCGTCGGGTATCGACTTCGAGTGGACGGATCTGACCTATCAGCAGATCCTGGCGGGAAGCTCCGGCTTCCTCGTCTTTCCGCTCGCCTTGCTGCTCGTCTATCTCGTGCTTGCGGCACAGTATGAAAGCCTGACGCTGCCGATCGCCATCATCATGATCGTCCCGATGGGCGTGCTCGCGGCCCTCACCGGGGTCTGGTTGACGGGGGGAGACAACAACATCTTTACCCAGATCGGCCTCGTGGTCCTTGTCGGGTTGTCGGCGAAGAACGCGATTCTGATCGTGGAGTTCGCCCGCGAGCTCGAGTTCGAAGGGCGCACGCCGGTTCAGGCGGCCGTCGAGGCTAGCCGGCTGCGGTTGCGCCCGATCCTGATGACCTCGATGGCCTTCATCATGGGCGTCGTACCGCTGGTCATCTCGACCGGGGCAGGGGCCGAGATGCGCGCCGCCATGGGCATCGCGGTCTTCTCCGGCATGATCGGGGTGACCTTCTTCGGCATCTTCATGACGCCGGTCTTCTACGTGCTGGTGCGCAAGCTGGCCGGAAACCGGCCGCTGAAAATCTCCGCGGACGCGCACGAGACGCATCTGGTGCCGGCGGAGTAACGGATCGCGGAAATGTCCGCGACAACATGCCGCCGAACGTAGGGTTCGGCGGCATTGGCATGTCAAGTTCCGCCACCGAGATGACAAACTGCAAGAAGCAGTGTTAAATCCGTCAGACGATGGGACAAACGGAATGCTCGACTGTGAAATATACCCGAAATGCCACATCCGCGACCTATGTCCCCGATGACCTCGACAGGCGCATCATCGCCCATCTCCGGGTCGATGGCCGAGCGTCGCTGTCGAAGCTTTCCGACGCGCTGGGCGTGGCCCGCGGCACAGTACAGAACCGTCTCGATCGTCTTCTGGAAACGGGAACACTGCTCGGCTTTACGGTGCGGGTGCGCGAGGACTTCGATGCGCAGACCATTCATGCGGTCATGATGATCGAGGTGGTGGGAAAATCGACGACGCAGGTCATTCGCCGCCTGCGCGGCATTCCCGAGATCTATGCGCTTCATACCACCAACGGCAATTGGGACCTCGTCGCCAACATGCGTTCGGCGACCTTGTCGGATTTCGACCGAGTGCTGCGCGAGGTGCGGACGATCGAAGGCGTATCGAACAGCGAGACAAGCCTGCTTCTCAGCAGCGTTTAGGAGAGGGGAGGGGAAGCGATGAGCGTCTATCGGCGGCTTGAGGAACTGGGTCTGGTCTTGCCGGTGCCACTGGCACCCGGCGGAAATTATGTGCCGGCTAAGAGAGCCGGTGACATGCTCTATCTGGCGGGGCAGGGGGCGGCGCGTGCGGAGGGTGGATGGCATACGGGCAAGGTCGGCCGCGATGTCTCGATCGAGGAGGCGCGCGCCCATGCCCGCATCGTTGCGCTGCAGGTCTTGTCGACCGTGCAGCATGCGGTCGGCGATCTCGATGCGGTCGAGGTCGTCAAGGTTTTCGGCATGGTCAATGCCGTGCCGGACTTCACCGAGCACCCGTTCGTCATCAATGGCTTCTCGGACCTCCTGATCGAGGTCATGGGCGAAGACGGCCGCCATGCGCGCTCCGCCATCGGCATGGGCTCGCTTCCCAATGGCATGACGGTCGAGATCGAGACGATCCTGCGGATCAAGCGCTGATGATGGGAGGCTGGGTTCAGGGCTGGCAGACGATCTTGGCGATCTCGGTTGCCAATTGGTCCTGCGAATAGGGCTTACCGAGCCTTGGAATGTTCAGCTCGGTGCCGGCCGGCAGCTCGGCATATCCGGTTGCGATCAGGATCCTCAGATCGGGCCGCAGGGCAAGCGCCTGCCGGGCCAGTTCCGCGCCGTTCATGCCCGGCATGGAAAAGTCGGTGATCATGAGATCGAAGGCGTCGCCGCCTTCCAGCACGCCCAGCGCTTGCCGTCCGGAATTGGCCTCCACGACGCTGTGACCGAGATCCTCCAGCATATCCACGGTGCTCATCGCGATCAGGGCGTCGTCATCGACCATGAGAATGCGAAGGGCTTGCGATCTTTCCGATTTTTCGATGGTCGGAACCTCCGGCTGCGGGGCCTTTTCGGCGATATCGCTCGCGCGTGCGACCGGCAGACGCAGCACCGCTGTCGTGCCCTGTCCCGGGCGGCTCGACAGCTGCAATGCGCCTTTGAGCTGAATGGCGAGCCCGTGAATCATCGACAGTCCGAGACCGGTGCCCTTGCCCAGCTCCTTGGTCGAAAAGAAGGGATCGATCGCCTTCCGCAGCGTTTCCGGCTCCATGCCGATGCCGGTATCGGTGACCGAAAGCATGAGGTAACGACCGGCGGACAGCACGTCCGTGGCTGTGGGGCGGTCTTCCACGTCGAGGTGAATGGTGATCGTTCCACCGTCCGGCATCGCGTCGCGCGCGTTGACGACGAGATTGAGGAGCGCCAGTTCGAGCTGGTTGCTGTCGGCTTCTGCCGGCGGCAGATCGTCTGCGATCTCGCTCTGCAGGGTGATGGCGGAGCCGACCGAGCGGCGCAGCAGGTCCTCCATCTCGCTCACCAGCTTGCGCAGATCGACGGGACCGACCTGAAGATCCTGCCGGCGGGCAAAGGCGAGCAACCGCTGGGTCAGCGAGGCGCCGCGCCGCGCGCCCTGAACGGCGCCATCGATCAGCCGGACCGCCTTGGCATCGCCATCGACATGCTTGCGCAGCAGTTCGAGATTGCCGAGCACGGCCATCAGGAGGTTGTTGAAATCGTGCGCCACACCGCCGGTGAGCTGCCCGATGGCCTCCATTTTCAGAGCCTGGCGCAGCTGTTCCTCGGCCTTTTCGCGCTGGGCGACCTCGCTCATGACGACGGCGTGGGCTTCCTCCAGCTCGGCCGTGCGCTTCGTCACGCGCTCTTCCAGCGTTTCGTTGATCTGCCGCTGCTGATCCTCCACCCGGCGGCGCTCGGTGATATCGGCGGAGACGCCAACCAGCTTCACCGGGCGTCTGGTCCGGTCCCGATAGACCTGCGCGCGGATCTCGGCCCAGTGCAGCGTTCCATCCGGCCAGACGACCTTGTATTCGATCGAATAGTCCTGCCCCGTCTCGACGGTCTTGCCGACGGCGTCCAGCATCCGCGCCCGATCTTCGGGGTGAATACTGGCGATCAGCTCTTCATAACTCAGCGTTTCCGACGCGCTGCGGCCGAAGGTGGAGCGGCACATGACCGAGGTGGTCAGCGTCTTCGTTTCCAGGTCGAGTTCCCAGGCGCCCAGCCGTCCGGCTTCGAGCGCCGTCGCCAGTCGTCGTTCGCCATCGTCCAGCGCCTGCATGCGCAGCCGGGCCTCGAACTGGCGTCGTCTGCCGCGCATGGCTGTGCGCGCGACGCTGACGAAGGTCGTGGCATGGAAGGGCCGCTCGATGAAGCTGACGTTTCCGAGCACTTCCGAGAGACGCGCGGCCGCAGGATTGCGCTCGGGCCCGCCGCCGCGCTGCGTCAGCACGATGAAGGGCAGGTCCGACCAGCTCGGCTGCGCGGAGATCCAGCCGGAGAGGGCCTTCAGATCGGCGGAGCGAAGCGCCTCTTCGGTGATGACGCCGAACGCCACCTCCTCGCCGAGCTTTTCGACGAACTGGACCATGGTTTCCGCCGACACGGATACCATCCCGGCTTCGACAAGCAGGGCGGCGGCAATCTGGGCATCGCGCCCGGCCGGGGCGAGAACGAGAACGGTCGCAACGCGATCAGAAATTGTCGCCACTCCCATCGGCAAACGGCATCAGCGTCTGGGCGCTGGAGGTGAGCACCGGTACGCCGCGAAGCACGCCCTGGAAGCCGGCAAGCGGCTCGCCGAGGTTGAGGCCGTCGGAGCCGATGCGATATTCGCGAATCGTATCCTCATGCCGCCCCGTCCGCTTCTTGATGACGGAGACGGCCCGCCGCACGGTGCCCATGGCTTCGAAATAGCGCAGCAGAATGACCGTGTCGGCGAGATAGGTCACGTCGACCGGCGATTTCATGTCGCCCACCAGGCCGTGCTGGGCAACCGTCAGGAAGGTATTGGCCCCCTGCCGGTTGAGGTATTGCAGCAGCTCGTGGATGTGGAGGATCAGCGCGTTCTCCTCCGGCATCGCGGCCTGATAGCCGTTGACGCTGTCGATCAGAACCGTCTTCGCGTTGGAACGGGTCACGCTCTCGCGGACGCGCTGGGCGAATTCGCCGGGGGAGAGTTCGGCCGCATCCAGCTGCTCGATATACAGACGCCCAGCGTCGCGCATGGCCTCGAGGTCCATGCCCATGCTCTTCGTGCGGGCGAACAGAAGGCCCAGTTCCTCGTCGAAGACGAAGATGGCCGCGGTTTCGCCGCGCTTGACGGCCGCGGCGACGAACTGGAGCCCGAACAGGCTCTTGCCGGTGCCGGCCGGGCCGATGAGGAGCGTGCTCGATCCGCGCGAGATGCCGCCGCCCAGAAGGCCGTCGAGCGCGGGAATGCCGCTGCTCAGCACCGTGCGATCGAAATCCGTGCGATGCTCGGTGGCGCGCAGACGCGGGAACACCACCACGCCGCCGGTCTCGATGATGTAATCATGATATCCGCCGCGATAGGCCTTGCCGCGATACTTGATGACGCGCATGCGACGGCGCTCGGCACCGTAGTTCGGCGCCAGCTCCTCGAGATGGATGACGCCGTGCACGACGCTGTGGACGGTCTTGTCGAGAACGTCGGCCGTGAGGTCGTCGAGAAGGAGGACGGTCGCGCCGGATTTCGAGAAATAGTGCTTCATCGCCAGGATCTGGCGCCTATACCGCAGCGAACTCTGTGCCAGAAGACGGATCTCCGACAGGCTGTCGATGACGACGCGGCTGGGGCGGACGCGCTCGAACGCCTCGAAGATCAGTTTGGTGGTTTCGCCCAGTTCGAGGTCGGACGAATAGAGCAGGCTCTGCTGCTGCTCGGAATCCAGCAGGCTTTCCGGCGGCACCAGTTCGAAGATGGTGATGTCGTCGCCGATCACCATGCCGTGCGACGCGGCGCTGTTGCGCAGTTCGTCTTCCGTTTCGGACAGGGTGATGTACAGGCAACGCTCGCCATTCGCCGCACCTTCCAGCAGAAATTGCAGGGAGATCGTCGTCTTGCCGGTGCCGGGCGACCCTTCCAGCAGGAAAACGTGGCGGCGGGACAATCCGCCGGCCAGCACGTCATCGAGGCCTTTCACGCCGATCAGGGCCATCGAACCCAAGTCTTTGGTCATCGTCTCTTCCGTTCCTCGGCGGCGCACGCACCGTCGTCCATTTTATCTGCGGCATCCTGAGAACGAAAATTTGGCTCTGCTCTGTTTTCGACGGAAATCGCTGCGGTTGTTGTCTGCAAATTATCTCTTACGTTGTGAAACGTCTAATCCTATTCGTGGGAGGCGGCGGTCAAATCAGCGTTAAGGACGCTCCCGATACGCTCTTTTATCAAAGTCCGAAACGTCCGCCATCAATACCCCGTCATCTCCAGATAGCCGCGTCCGGCGTGACTGCCGCGAAAGGTGATCGGGCCCTCCCAATAGGGCGTGCGGGTCGCCATCCAAGCCTGCGGATTGATGGCCGTCGTGGTGATGTCGAGACCGCGGGCGGGGAGGGTGAGGTGCCAGCCGACCGGCACCGTTCGCGCGGCGACCTCCGCCGTCATCAGGGGTGACACCGACAGTGCCCCCGGCGGCAGAGGGGAGGGGGTGCCGTCGGCCGCGATCCAGGTCGCCGACGTGTAGCCGGCACCGCTGTCGCGCAGGCGAAAGCCCATCAGCTTTTCGCCGTTGTCGAAATGCAGGGAAAACCAGTCCCAGCCGGTCTGGTCGGCCGTCAGCGGTTGCGAGGACCATTCGCGATCGAGCCAGGCCTGTCCGGTGACGGCGACCTCGCCGCCGGGAAGCGAGAGCGTGCCCCGCACGTCGTAGAAGGGCTGCGAGTAGTAATAGCTTGCCTGCCCGGCCGCCGATTTGACCGAGTAGCCCTCTTGCCCCTGACGGACGATCGGGCCCTTGGCCGTGAGGTCGAGCGCATAGCGGAAGTCCTGCCCCGACGCCGTCAGCCGCACATCGGCCACCGCGTCGCGACCTGCCGTCGGCGCCGTCGCCTGCATCCGCCAGTCGTCGATCCAGGCATCGAACGGCTCCGCCGTCACGCCGGCCTGCCCGATGCCGCCGCGGGCGAGGCGTTCGGCCACGAAATGCCGCTCCGGCGTCGTCACGGCCGCGTGCCCCATCCAGATCTGCGGGCTGCTCCAGCCCGCGCGCTCGCCCGGCTGGAGGGCCGAGCGGAAGAGCGTCCATTGAACGCCATAGGCCTTGCCGTCGGCGCCGGTCAGATTGGCCGTGATGTACCACCACTCGATGCGAAAGTCGGGATGTGCGCCGTGATCGCGCGGAAAGGCGAAGGCTCTGTCGGGCTGCGGCACGGCGAACCCTTCCGCGGTCGTGCCGAGCCCCGCAAACCCTTGGGCCGCTGCGGCCAGCGGCTGGCACAGGCCGACGAGGAGCGACAGAAGGAGCGACAGGAGGGGGCGAGCGGTCATGGGCCTACCGTTCATTGGCAAAGACTTTCAGGAGATCCGACGGCGCGACCGCTGCAAGCTGGCGCAGGGGGATAAATGCGGAGAGCAGGCTGGCGCCGAGGGCGAGCGCTGCGAGACGCACCCAGTCGGCGGGGAAAACATGCATGGGAAGCTGCCAGCCGAAAGCCTCGACATTGACGACGGAGAGCAGCACCCAGGCAAGTCCGAGCCCGACGGGGAGGGCCGCAAGCAGCGTGATGGCGGCCAGCACGAGGGTCCGGGCGAGCTCCAGAAGGACGAGCTGCCGACGGGTCAGACCCATGGCCCAGATCGGCGCGAGTTGCGGCAGGCGCATGGTGGACAGCGTCATGAGGCTGGCGAACATGGCCAGGCCGGCGACGCCGAGGGTGAGGACGTTGAGCGCGGCGGTGACCGAGAAGGTCTGCTCGAAGATATCGAGCGACCGGCGTTTGAGGCTCGCCTGATCGATGAGATTTTCCGGCGGCAGATCGAAGCGCGCGCGCAGTGCCTCGGAGAGGGCGGCGACATGCGTGGGCGGCAGGCGCAGACCGTAGCGCAGGCGCGCGACATCCGGATAGTGCGTCGTCAACGCGTCGATACCGATCATCACCTGGGGGAGGGGGTTGCCGTAATCCGAGTAGACGCCGGCAACCGTCGTCGTCCACCCGCCGGGAAGATCGAGGCTGTCGCCGATGACGAACCGATCGCGTCGCGACAATTGCTCGTTGATCAGCGCACCTGTTCCTGCCGCCACCTGATCCCAGGTGTCCGATGCCCTTGCGAGAAGAGGCCAGTTGTCGCGGTAGGTCGGATCGTCGGCAACGCCGAAGATCTCCGCCGGCGCGCCCCGCACGTCGCCGGAAACGCTCCAGATCGGCAGGACCGCATCGACACGGCCGGGCAGCCAGGCGCGCAGATCCGCAGCCTGGGCCTCGTCGCGGGCGGTGACGTAGAGTTCGGCGGCGAGCCTCTGGTCGAGCCAGCCGGTGAAGGTCAGGCGGAAGCTGGAGACCATGGTGCCCACGCCGATATTGGCGGAGAGGGCGAGGAGCAGGGCCATCAGGGCGAGCGAAAGGCCCGGCAGTTGCTGGCGGGTATCCGCCCAGAACCATTCGGCGATCGGCCGTCTCGTCAGGCGCTGCATGAGCGCGAGGAACAGTGCGAGAAGCACCGGCAGCAGCAGCGCGGCCCCGAGAAGCAGGCCGCCCAAGACCGAGAAGCCGACGACGAGGCCCGAGCCGAAAGCGGCAAGCGCGATCGTCGCGGCAAATAGCGCAAGGGCCAAGGCCGCCTGCAGCCGAAGCCCGGACTCCGAGGCCCGCGCCCAGGCGCGCGGCTGGGCCGGTGCCAGAAGCGGCATGCGCCAGACCCGCCAGAGGCTCTGCGCGGCTGCGGCAAGCGTTCCGAAAAGTGCGATCGCCAGACCGGACGCCCACCATTGCGGCCGCAGCGTGAGAGTGCCGGGAACGCTGGCCCCGTAGAGCCCCTGCAGGGTTGCGGCGACGCCGGGCAGGAGCACCGATCCCACGAGATAGCCGAGCAGAACACCCGCGATGCCGGCGATGATCGCGAAGCCGACGAGCTCCGCGAGAAGCAGGCCGGTCAGCGTCGTGGCCGGCAGGCCGAGCGAGCGGAGCGTGCGAAAGGTGGCCCGACGCTGCTCGAAGGCAAGCCCGATGGCGGAATAGACGATGAAGAGGCCGACGGCGAAGGCGAGAAACCCGAAGGCGGTGAGGTTGAGATGGAAGCTGTCGGTGAGGCGCGCCAGATCGCCCTGCGCATCCGGCGCCTTGACGACCAGCCCCGGAGCGATTTGCTCGACGGGGGGAAGGCCCCGCCGCTGCCCGGGCGCCACGATCAGCTGGCTGATCTCCCCGGGCTTGCCGAGGAGCCGCTCGGCGGTGCCGATATCCGTCATGCCGATGCCGGCAAGGAGCGACGAGGTGATCTTCAGCGGTGGCAGGGATTGTCCGGACAGTCTCTCCGCCGTCTCCGCGGAAACGTAGAGCAGGCCGGGTGGCGTGAGAAAGGCGAGGAGGTCGCCTGTGGCACTGATATCGCCCGCCCGCCCCTCGTCCGGCATGGTTAGAGGATCGATGCCGATGAGGTGCAGGCGAGTCGGGCCGAGGCGCAGCGTTCCCTCGATGACGGGGGAGACAAGCCAGCCGGCACGGCGGAGCGCGACGTAGTCGGACGGCGCGATCGGCGCGCCGGTGCTGCTGACGATGCGGTCGAGGCGATCCTGTCCGAGCGTTGCGGCGGCGCGGTCATAGCTCGCGCGTGCCTCCGCATTGATCGCCTGCACGCCGGACCAGAGGGCTGTCGCAAGGGACAGGCCGAGGAGCAGCATCACCAGTTGTAGCGGTCGGCGCCGCCAGTGCGACAGGAGCGCGGTCATCGCCGTGCGGCGCATCATGCGGGCCGTTCCACGGTCCGGTCGATGCGGCCCGAGCGCAGATGGATGCGGCGATCGAGTTGCCCGGCGAGGCGCTGGGAGTGCGTGACCATCAGCAGCGAGGATCCGGTTTCCGCTACGAGCGACAGCATCAGCGCCATGACGGCGTCGCCCGTGGCCTCGTCCAGATTGCCGGTCGGCTCGTCCGCCAGCACGAGTTTCGGCCGCGCGGCCAGCGTCCGCCCGATGGCGACACGTTGCTGCTGGCCCCCCGACAATTGCTCGGGATACCGGGCGAGCAGCGCGTCGAGCCCGAGCCTTGCGGTCAGCTGCTGCTGCCAGCCAGCATCGAAACGATCGGCAAGGCGTGCGTGGAAGGCAAGGTTGGCCGCCACGGTCAGCGAGGGAATGAGGTTGAACTGCTGGAAGACCAGCCCCACCGTCGAGCGGCGGAGGGCGGCGCGCCCTTTGTCGTCGAGCCCGCCGATCGCCTGCCCATCGACCGTGATCCTTCCGCCATCGGGATGATCGAGACCCGCGACCAGATGGAGGAGCGTGCTCTTGCCGCTGCCGGATTCGCCGGTCAGCGCCAGGCTCTCGCCGGCACCGAGGGAAAGGTCGATCCCTTGCAGCACGGCGAGCGGCCCTTCCGCCGTCCGGTAGCTCTTCGACACGTCGTCTAGAGTGAGGAGCATGAGGATCCGATCGACGGTTCTGACCGTGTCCTGCTCATGCGAGGCTCGTTCCGTCCCGGGCAATGCGCCGGGCCGTGATCCGCGCGGTCATGATGACGAGCAGGCCCGCCGCGGTCAGGCAGGCCGCCAGGAAGAACATCGGCGCGATGGTGCTGCCGGTCGCATCCTTGATCCAGGGCACGACGTTCTGGGCGATGAAGCCGCCGAGATTGCCGACCGAGTTGATCGCGGCGAGACCGGCGGCCGCGCCGGCACCTTTGAGGAACCGTGACGGCAGGCTCCAGAAGACAGGCTGGCCGGAGAAAATGCCAGCCGCGGCGACGCAGAGGAAGGCGAACTGGAGGGCGTGATTGGGAACGATGGCGGAGAGGACGAGGCAGGCCGCCCCGACGAAGGCGGGAATGACGATATAGGGCGTCTTGGACGCCGCCTTGTCGGCCATGGCCGGCACCGCCCAGAGCGAGATGGCGACGAGCAGCCAGGGGATGATGTTGATGAAGCCGTTGACCGTGTTGCTGACGCCGAACTCCCGCACGATGGTCGGCAGCCAGTAGCTGAGGCCGTAGGCGGCGAGCGGAAAGCCGATGTAGCAGAGCGCCATCAACAGAACCTGCGGATTGACCAGCGCCTTGAAGCCGTTGCCGGCCTGATCGGACATGCCGGCATTTTCCGCGGCCAGCGTATCGCGCAGCCACGCCTTTTCCTCCGCGGAGAGGAAGGTCGCCTTTTCCGGGCGATCGACCAGATAGAACAGCGTGACGATGCCGGCGATGATGGCGGGGATGCCGGTGGCGAGGAAGACCCATTCCCAGCCGGCATAGCCGAGCATGCCGTCGAGATCGAGCAGGATGCCCCCGAGCGGTGCGCCGATGGCATTGGCGATGGCGCTGAAGATCATGAACAGGCCGACCATACGGGCGCGGTAGGACGACGGGAACCAGAGCGTCAGCAGGTAGAGCACGCCCGGGAAGAAGCCGGCCTCGCAGACGCCGAGCAGGAAGCGCAAGATGTAGAACATCGTCGGGCCGGTCGTATAGGCGAGCGCGACCGTGACCATCCCCCAGGTCACGAGGATGCGGGCGAACCATTTTCGCGCGCCGAACCGTTCCAGGAAGAGGTTGCTGGGCACCTCGAACAGGAAATAGCCGATGAAGAACAGCGAGGCGCCGAGGCCATAGGCATATTCGCTCATGCCGAGCGCACCGACCATGTCGAGCTTGGCATAACTCACGTTCTGACGGTCGATATAGGCGATCAGGTAGAGGATGCCGAGGAACGGCATCAGTCTCCAGGTGATTTTCGAGATCACGGTCTTTTCCACGATCGGTCCTTCCTCGTCGTCCTGTCCGGCGCGCTCCGGCGATTGCGGATGCGCATCCCGTACCAACTAGAAGCGGCCGCAATCTTGTCCATGTCGTCGCCGGTTTTCGTCGCCGCGCCGCCGCGCGACCGATCCTCCGAAACGCCGATTTTTAATATTGACACAAATACTCATGTTTTATAGCTGTCGTGTCGGGGGCAGGCATTCGTCTGTCAGTTCATTGTGTCGGCCACGTCATGTCATCTCCGCGGGACCCTGCGGCGAAAGGCTTTCGTGTGCCCGCTGAAAGGAAACAACATGGTATCCCGGGGCTTGCGGTCCGTACTCCTTGCCTGCTCATCTCTCATGGTCGTCGGCGCGTTTGCACCCGTGACGTTGCCGGCCTTCGCGCAGGAAACGCCGCCCGCGCAGGGCACTGCTTCGACCCAGGAGCAGACGGCGCTGCCGGCGATCATCGTTAAGGGCAAGCGCGTTCGGCAGGGCGCCCCGGAGGATACGCCGCTCGCCACACGCACCACCGCCGAACAGATCGCCGAGAAGGACATCGACGATCTTGACGACCTAGGCGACACCACGGAGCCGGGCGTCAGCTTCGTCTCCGCCACGAAGAGCGTCAACATCCGTGGCCTGGAAGCCGACCGCGTGCTGACGACGATCGACGGCATTCCGATCCCGTACCTGTCGGACGGCGTGCGCGGCTCCCAGGGCGGCGTCGACACCTATGATTTCTCGTCCCTCGGCACGGTCGATATCCTGCGGGGTGCGGATTCCAGCCGTGCGGGTTCGGGCGCTCTCGGCGGCGCCATCATCCTGCGCACGCTGGAGCCGGACGACCTGATTGCGGACGGAGCGACCGTGGGGGGCGTCGCCAAGCTCGGCTATGACGGCTCCGACCGCTCGCTGACCGGTGCCGCGGCTGTTGCCAAGCGCTTCGACAACACCTCCGTGCTCTTCCAGAGCTCCTACAAATACGGACATGAAGACGAGACGGGCGGGGATGTCGGTGGTTACGGTGCAACGCGCACGGAAGCCGAGCCGATGGATCTCAACCGTCGCAACATCCTCTTCAAGGTGCGCCAGTCGCTGGAGGGCGGCCACACGATCGGCCTGACCGCCGAGCATTATGGCCAGAACACGACCACGGACCTGCGCGCGACGCAGGGTTCGACATACCAGGCCGATGACTACGACCGGGATTCCGACAAGAAGCGCGATCGCCTGTCGCTCGATTATTTCTTCGACGCGACAAGCGGCGACAGCTGGATCGACAGCGCCTTTGCGACCGTCTATTTCCAGAGGGCAGAGCGCGTCGAAGGCACGCATGGCACCCGCCTGACCCCGCCACGGGGCTACTACATGCGTTCCAGCGATAACGAAGCCCGTTCCTACGGCGCAAGCGGCTATGCCAATTCCAGCTTCGACACGGGCCTGCTCAATCATCAGGTCACGTTTGGCGGCAATATCGACTTTACCCGGACGAGCCAGTACCAGAAGGGTGACGACAGCTGCGACGAATTCTACGTTCCGACCTGCGCCAACTACCACAACAACCGATCCGACATGCCCGACACCGACAGCCTGATGGTCGGCCTCTTTGCGGAAGACAAGATCGGGCTCGGCAATAGCGGCGTCTCCCTGACCCCCGGCCTACGCCTCGACTGGTACCGCCACGATCCGCAGGAAACCTCGACCTATACCAGCATCGGCAACAGCCCGGACCTTCCCGAAGGCCAGAGCGATGTCCGGCTCTCTCCGAAGCTCCGCGCCGCCTGGCAGGTTCATTCGGATGTCGAGCTGTTCGCGCAGGTCACCACCGGCTTCAAGGCGCCGAACGTCACGCAGCTCTATACCAACTATGACAACGCGCCGCTCTACCGGTCCATCGGCAATCCGGATCTCGACCCGGAAACGAGCTACGGCTTCGAAGCGGGCGCGAACTTCGGCGACGAGGATTTCGGCGGGCGGATTGCGGCCTATACCACGCGCTACAAAAACTTCATCGACAGCGAAACGACGCCCGAGGCAGGCTATCGCGCCGGGAGCATCGAATACTTCAACCGCGACCGCGTCCGGATCTCCGGCATCGAAGCCCGTGCGCAGAAGACGTTCTCGTCCGGTATCGACCTCCATGGCTCGCTGGCCTATGCCCGCGGCACCGATCTCGACACGGATGAACTGCTCGCATCCGTCGCACCGCTGAAGGCGATCGTCGGCGTAGGCTACAACACGGAGTTCTGGGGGACGGATCTCAGCCTCGTCACCGCGGCGGCCGTGGACGACGATTCCATCGCGGGAACCAAGCCCGGCGGCTATGGCATCGTCAACCTCACGGGCTGGTGGGAGCCGGAACAGGCCAAGGGCCTGCGCATCCAGGGCGGTGTCTACAACCTGTTCGACAAGACCTATTTCGACGCGCTTGAGGTCAAGGATATCGCCAATGCCTCCGAGCTCTATTCGGAAGCCGGACGCTACTTCAAGATTTCCCTGACGCAGAAGTTCTGAGCAGAGGGTTCGGATCGTCCATCCTCCTCTCCGGCGTGCCTTCGATGTCACAATGGAGAGCCAACATGCGGGCAAGCCACCAGCTTGCCCGCTTATCGTTTTCAGCTTGTGGCATCTTTGCTCTAGGTTTTGGGCGACGCATGGCGGGCATGAACATCCGCAGCACAGGTTCGGGCGACTGCGCCCGAAGGCCGGATCGGCATTCGGTCGAGCCGCCCCGCATATCAAGAGCCACGGCATGAATGATCTTCTCAGGCGGTTTGCCGCCTACTACCGCCCGCACCGCCGCCTGTTCCTGCTGGATTTCTCCTGCGCCATCTCGGCCGGCCTGCTCGAACTGGTCTTTCCGCTTGCCGTCAAGCTCTTCATCGACCGGCTGCTGCCGACCAACCAGTTCGGCCTGATCGGTCTCGCCGCCCTCGGCCTGCTCGTCATCTACGTTGTCAATGCCGGCCTTCAGGTCGTGGTCACCTACTGGGGACATATGTTGGGCATCCGCATCGAGACGGAGATGCGACGCAAAGCCTTCGACCATCTACAGAAGCTGTCCTTCGGCTATTTTGATAACCAGAAGACCGGCCATCTCGTCGCGCGGCTGACGAAGGATCTCGACGAGATCGGCGAAGTGGCCCATCACGGGCCCGAGGACGTCTTCATCGCCGTCATGACGCTCGTCGGCGCCTTCATTCTGATGATGTTCGTGCATGTGCCGCTTGCGCTGATCACCGCGCTCATCGTCCCGCTCGCCGCCTTCGTCACCACGCGCTATGGCACGCGGATGACGGTCAACTCGCATGCGCTCTACGGCAAGGTCGCCGAGTTCAACGCGCGCATCGAGGAGAATGTCGGCGGCATCCGCGTCGTCCAGGCCTTTGCCAACGAGGATCACGAGCGCGCACTGTTTGCGCAGAACAATGCCGGATACCAGCGCACCAAGCTCGAAGCCTACAAGTTCATGGCGGCATCGACCTCGCTCTCCTATCTCTCGATGCGCCTCGTGCAGGTGGCGGTGATGCTGGCAGGCGCCTGGTTCGTCGTGCGCGGGGAGCTCACGGCCGGCGGCTTCGTCGGTTTTCTGCTCCTCGTCGGCGTGTTCTTCCGGCCGATCGACAAGATCAACTCCGTCATCGAGACCTATCCCAAAGGTATCGCCGGCTTCCAGCGCTACCAGCAGTTCCTGCAGACCGAACCTGACATCGCCGATCGCGCCGATGCGGTGCCGGTCGATCGTCTGAGAGGCGATATCGTCTATCGCGGTGCCGGCTTCGGCTATCAGGGCGGCCGTCCGATCCTGCGCGATCTCGACCTCTCGGTGCGCGCTGGCGAGACCGTCGCTTTCGTCGGGCCGTCCGGCGCCGGCAAGACCACCATCTGTTCGCTGCTGCCGCGGTTCTACGACGTCACCGAGGGGACGATCACCATCGACGGCGTGGACATTCGCGACATGACGCTGAAATCGCTGCGCTCCAATATCGGCATCGTCCAGCAGGACGTCTTCCTCTTTGCCGGAACGATCCGGGAGAACATCGCATATGGGCGCCTGGGGGCCTCCGAGATAGACATCCTCGCGGCCGCCCGGCGAGCCCGGCTCGACGCGGTCATCGCGGCACTGCCGGAGGGGCTGGAGACGGTCATCGGGGAACGCGGCGTGAAACTGTCCGGCGGGCAGAAGCAGCGGCTCGCGATCGCGCGCATCTTTCTCAAGAACCCGCCGATCCTCATTCTCGACGAGGCGACATCGGCGCTCGACACGGAAACCGAGCGCGCCATCCAGCAGTCCCTCAGCGAGCTTGCGGAAGGGCGCACGACCCTCGTGATCGCGCATCGGCTGGCGACGATCGCCAACGCCGACCGCATCATGGTGGTGGAGGATGGACGGATTGCCGAACAGGGCACGCATGCCGACCTGCTCGCGATGCCCGACAGCCGCTACCGCCGCCTGCAGTCGCCCGCTGCCGAGGGCGCCTGACGATCGCGGAAGCAAATAGGACGCCGGCGTCGTGGTGCCGGCGTCAGCGCGCTACGCCAGATAAGTGGTAAACCAGGCAATCGTCCGGTCCCAGGCGAGCTTGGCCGCAGCCTCGTCATAGCGCGGCGTCGAGTCGTTGTGGAAGCCGTGATTGGCGCCGGGGTAGATATAGGCTTCATAGGTCTTACCTGCCGCCTTCAGGGCCGCCTCGTAAGCTGGCCAGCCCTCGTTGACCCCCTTGTCCAGCTCGCCATAATGCAGAAGCAGCGGCGCCTTGATGCGCGGCACATCCTCGGCTTTCGGCTGGCGGCCGTAGAAGGGCACGGCGGCCGCAAGCTCCGGATAGGCGACGGCCGTCGCATTGGAAACGCCGCCGCCGTAGCAGAAACCGGTCATGCCGACCTTCCCGGTTGCGGCATCATGCGCCATCATGAACTCGACGGCGGCAAAGAAGTCGTTCATCAACTTCGTCGGATCGACGCTTTTCTGCAGTTCGCGCCCTTTCTCGTCATTGCCCGGATAGCCGCCGACGGAGCTCAGCCCATCGGGCGCAAGCGCGATGAAGCCGGCTTTCGCCACACGGCGTGCGACGTCTTCGATGTAGGGATTGAGGCCGCGGTTTTCATGCACGACCACCACGGCGGGAACCTTGCCCTCTGCCTTGACCGGCCGCACGAGATAGCCGCGAACTTCGCCATGCCCTTTGGGGGAGGGGTACGTGATGTAGTTCGCGACGATGTCGGGATCGGTAAAGGCAACCTGCTGCGCCAGTGCGTAGTCCGGGCTCATAGAGGAGAGGATCGCCGCGGCCGTCAGTCCACCGATGGCAAACTTGCCTGCCCGGTCGAGGAACTCGCGCTTGGAGATCTTTCCGTGGGCATAGTAATCGTAGAGTTCCAGCAGTTCCGGATCGAAATCCTTGGCCGTCAGACGCGTCATCGAAAAGTCTCCCTCTCATCCGGTTGCCGCCAAAGGTAGAGCGGAACAGGAGGAACGTCGCTTCACAAGTTCGGCAACGACGGGCTTGGCACTTACGCTTGGGTCTTCGCCTTGTTGACGAAATGGGCGTTGCCAAGGCCGGTGCCGATGGTCAGCACAGCCCATTTCGAGACGTCGTCCATGAAGGGGATCTGCGACAGCCCCTGAACGACGGCATCATTGTGCATCATCACGAAGGTTTCATGCCCGCCGATCTCGGGAATAGCCTTCTTGATGGCGGCCGGCAGGTTGAAGCTGTCGCTTTCCCAGTTGCCGCCGGGGAGATTCTGCCCGCCGCGTTCGATCGAGCCGTCCGCCTGGATGATGCCCGGGCAACCGATACCGATCAGCGGCGCCGGCGCCAGCTTCTCCTTCTCGGCGCGGGCGATCAGATCTTTCAGCATCGCGATCAAGCGCTCGACGGCAACACCGCGGCTCGGTCGATCGTCGGAATGCCGCCAGATCTCCGACTGCCAAACGGCCGCCTCCTCCAGATAATGCTTGTCGTCGCTCTTCGCCTTGCCGAGGTCCACGACGCCGGCGCGAATGTTGGTGCCGCCGATATCGACGGCGAAGATCGCCTTGTGCCCCTTCAGCATCCATGCCGGCATCAGGTGAACCGAGCCGATCAACCCGGCATCGTCCGGGTGGTGAACGACGGGGGCCAGATGGACGCGCACGCCCCGCTCGGCCAGCAACATCTCCGTGCGCGCGATGGTGAGTTCGCCGGACCGGCTCTGACGAAAACCGCCCCCGACGGCGATCCGCTCCGTGCCGGCCCAGTGCTTCTGCTTCAGAAAACGGGCGACCACATCGGCGAATTCCTGGGAGAAATCCTCGATCGCACTCCACACGAGAGCCGCCGCCTGTGCATCCTTGCTCTTCAGCAGGGCATCGATGTCGCGCTTGGGAATATCGGCGGTCGGCACCTTGCCGATCGGGTCGATATCCACCTCGCGCATTACCTTGCGCCAGCGGTGCAGTTTCTCGCGAAATTCCCCCTTCGTGGCCTTGTCGCCGATGAAGCCGTCCTTGTCGCGGATCTCGATATTATAATCGTCGATGATAAGGGCTGGTAAGTCGAGGGCTCCATTTGTCAGGGGCCCGGCCGCCTGATCCTGTGTCGCAGTCTTTGACGTAGCCATCAATCATCGATCCCTTCATCTCCAGTGGGTTGGCAACGTATCGCTGTCGCGGATGTTCCAGCCACCCGCTGCCCGCTGCCAAGGAAACCCCGGAAATGGCAGGAGAACGGCCTCTTTCGACAGTTTCGCAAGCCTTGGGCAAGGCCGTTCCTGTTAACCTTTCGTTAACCGTCCTCGCGATAGACATTGTAAACGAATCCTTAACCTCGATGAACAAAGTGACAACAGACGCCCGCTCGATCCGTATCAAGGGCCGCTCCTTTCTCGCGGTCGTTCTCTCGCCGGACCTGCCGCTCGATGCGTGGCTGATCCGGCTGGACGATCTCGCCGCACGCTCGGCCGGCTTCTTCTTCGGCCGCCCGGCCGTTCTGGACGTCGCCGACCTGAAGCTCGACCGGACACAGCTGAAGGAACTGGTCGACGAACTGACCCGCCGCAATGTCAGCATCATGGGCATCGAGGGCGCGCGTCCCTCCGCGATCGCGCCGGGAATGCCGCCGGCGCTGAAGGGTGGGCGTCCGGCCTCCGACTTCGAGGTGACGACCAGCGATCCGGCGGAAGCCGGGACGACGGACGATACGGCGAGTGAGGCCGGTGAGGTCCGTGCGGAAGAACCCCGCCCGGCGCTCCAGTCGCTCGTCATCCGCGAGCCGGTCAGGTCCGGGCAATCCGTCGTCTTTACGGAAGGCGACGTCACCGTGGTCGGCTCGGTCGCCTCGGGCGCCGAGATCATCGCGGGTGGGTCGATCCACATCTACGGCGCGCTGCGCGGCCGCGCCATGGCGGGCGCCGTCGGCAATGCCACCGCACGAATCTTCTGCCGGAAGCTCGAGGCCGAACTGGTCGCGATCGATGGCGTCTACAAAATGGCCGAAGACATGGCCCCTGGTCTCCGCGGACAACCCGTCCAGCTGTGGCTGGAGGACGATGCGATTATGGCAGAGAAACTCAAGTGAGCCGGATACGGCCAAAACAGGAGAGCAAGATGGGGAAAGTCATCGTCGTTACGTCAGGCAAGGGTGGGGTCGGCAAGACCACGTCCACGGCCGCCCTCGGTGCCGCCCTGGCTCAGAGGAATGAGAAGGTTGTCGTGGTCGATTTCGATGTCGGGCTGCGCAATCTCGATCTGGTGATGGGTGCGGAACGCCGCGTCGTCTACGATCTGATCAATGTCATCCAGGGCGACGCCAAGCTGCCGCAGGCGCTGATCCGCGACAAGCGGCTCGAAACCCTGTTCCTGCTGCCCGCGTCACAAACCCGCGACAAGGACAACCTCACGGAAGAGGGCGTCGAGCGCGTCATCGCCGAGCTGAAGCAGCATTTCGACTGGATCATCTGCGACAGCCCCGCCGGCATCGAGCGCGGCGCAACGCTCGCCATGCGCCATGCCGACGTCGCCGTCGTCGTCACCAATCCGGAAGTGTCCTCCGTCCGTGACAGCGATCGGATCATCGGCCTGCTCGATTCCAAGACGCTGAAGGCCGAAAACGGCGAGCGCATGGAAAAGCACCTGCTGCTGACCCGTTACGACCCGATCCGTGCCGAGCGTGGTGACATGCTGAAGGTGGAGGATGTGCTGGAAATCCTGTCCATCCCGCTGCTCGGCATTATCCCGGAAAGCATGGATGTGCTTCGCGCTTCCAACATCGGCGCGCCGGTTACGCTCGCGGATGTGCGTTGCCCGCCCGCAATGGCCTATTTCGACGCTGCCCGTCGCCTTGCCGGCGAAACCCTGCCGGTCACGATCCCCGGTGAAAAGCGCAGCCTGTTCGGCAAGATCTTCGCACGGAGGGCTGCATGAGCATTTTCCGCCTTTTCACCAAACAGAGGTCCGCGCCGATGGCGCGCGAGCGGCTGCAGGTTCTGCTGGCGCATGAACGCGGTGCCGCCGGCTCCGACCTCGTCGGCATCCTGCGCGAGGAAATCCTCGCGGTCATCGCCAAGCATGTTCAGATCGACAGCGACAAGGTTCATGTGAAGATGGACCGGGACGAACATATGTCGATCCTGGAGATCGACGTCGAGATCCCGCTGGACGCCACCAAGCAGGCGGCCTGATCCCAGTAAGGCTCTCTCCCTAGGCGCGGCCGCGACATGATCGCAGCCGCGCCGATTGCGTTCCCGGGAGCCTCTCCCGATCGCCCTACCGCATCCATCGTTCACGACGCCCGAGCCCCCGCTCCGGGCGTCGTTTTCGTTTGTGGAAATCGGGCTGGAATGGCCTCCAGTTGGAATTCGCGAAACATTACAGTCACTTGTCACTTTTATGAAGTTTTTCGAACGGGGGCTGTTGACGAACCTGCGTTGCCGGATCTATAAACCGCAC
>UBPA01000025.1 GCA_900467185.1 Hyphomicrobiales bacterium
TGTAGCCGGGTACATTCTATTTCCAACTGCGACATGCCAATGATTTCAAGGGGTTTCATTTTGGAGATTTTGGCATGTCGCGATCCTATACGCAGATCACCCTCGCCGATCGCCGGCGCCTGCATCACCTAGTGGCGGCAAACGTTCCCATCAACGAGATGGCACGTCAGCTTGGTCGCCATCGCTCAACTATATACCGCGAGATCAAGCGCAACACGTTTCACGATCGCGAACTCCCGGACTACGACGGCTATTACAGCACGGTTGCCGAGGGTATTGCCAAAGAGCGGCGCCGGCGGTTGAGAAAGCTGCAGCGCCACCCGACTTTGCGCGCAGAGATTGTCAACCAGTTGGAGGCTCGCTGGTCACCGGAACAGATTGCCGGACGCCTGCTGTCAGACGGCCTCAGTCTCGTTCGCGTTTGTAAGGAGACAATCTATCGCTTCATCTACAGCAAGGAAGATTATGGGCTTGGTCTCTATCAATATCTACCGGAGGCACGCCGCAAACGTCGTCCTATGCGATCAAGAAAGCCACGCGACGGTGCGTTTCCAGCCACGCACCGCATATCCCAACGGCCTGATTTTGTTGGAGATAGATCACGGTTTGGGCATTGGGAGGGCGACCTGCTCATCTTCCAACGCCCATTCGGCCATGCCAATGTCACCACTCTCGTGGAGCGAAAGAGCCGCTATGCCGTTCTCATCAAGAATCCGAGCCGACACTCGCGCCCGATCATGGACAAGATCATCAGAGCGTTTTCGCCTTTACCGGCATTCGCACGTCAAAGCTTCACATTTGATCGCGGTACCGAGTTTGCCGGGTTCAGGGCTTTGGAAGATGGGATCGGAGCGTGTAGTTGGTTTTGCGACCCAAGTGCACCTTGGCAAAAAGGCACCGTCGAAAACACCAACAAGCGCATTCGGCGCTACCTGCCTGGCACCACAGATCTGGCAGTTGTTTCACAGCGCGACCTTCTACACCTCACGCACCATATCAACAATCAGCCGCGCAAATGTCTTGGATACAGGACGCCAACCGAGGTGTTTACAGCGCATTTGCAGGAAGGCAGCTGATCCAATATCCTCCAAAGCAGGCATGATGCACTTGGGATAGCTTCTCCACCGGGCGGGTTCAAGGATGTAGGGCGACATGCCCTTCTCATCAT
>UBPA01000047.1 GCA_900467185.1 Hyphomicrobiales bacterium
ACGCGTCCCGGCCCGAGCCCGCACCTGAAGCGCCGCGTCTTCCGCATGAACGGCCCGGATGCGCCTTTCGCGTCCAACGACATGCTCGGCCATATCGCCGCCTTCGGCGCGCCGCACATTCTCTGCATATGGGGCCTCGGCGTGAGCGAGGATATCCTTCTCGCCTGTCGCAACAGCTTCAAGATCTACAATTCGATCGATGCGCCGGCCCTGCGCATTCCGCCGGAGGTCAGCCGGCATTTCGACCTGATCCTGACCGGCGCCCCGTGGCAGTCGGACGTCGTGCGCGAGCGCCACCCCGACATGCCGACCGCGATCTTGCCGATCGGACCCGAATTCGCCTCGGACACGACGTTCCATCCGCTGGACGTGGCGAAGACCTACGACATCATCTATGTCGCTGCCGCTCAAGGCTACAAGCGCCACGACATCCTGTTCGATGCCATGGCGAAGCTGCCACGCACGCTGCGGGCGCTCTGCGTCTGCGGTTACGGCGAGCTGACCGACATGTTCCGCGAGCAGATCGCCGAACGCGGCATCTCGGTCGATATCATCGAGCCGCCGGGCGTGCCCTTCGAAGAGGTCAACCGGCTGATGAACACGGCGCGCATCGGCGTGGTCTGCGGCGTCGATGACGGAGCGCCCGCGATCCTCACGGAGTACATGCTGGCCGGCCTTCCCGTTCTCGCCAACAGCGCGCTCTCCTGCGGACGACAGTTCATCACCCCGCAGACCGGCCGAACGGCCTCGGCGGAAGATTTCCACCTCGTGATGTCCGAGATGCTGGAGACCCTTGCGAGCTTCAGTCCCCGCGCCGTCGTCCAGGCAAACTGGACCTGGCCGCACTCGATCCGGAAACTCGAATCTCTGATGTCCACCACTTACAAAAAAAGACCGTCCGCCTCTGGAACCTAGAGAGGTTCATACAGTTCCCTGCAAGCTTGACGGAAGGGAGCTCGATGAATTTACTGGGTGCGTTTTCAAAGGTTTCCGAGGGCATTTTTTGCACCGACGCACCGCTTGTCTGTTTCTCCCATCTTCGCTGGGACTTCGTGCTCCAGCGGCCGCAGCATCTGATGCAGCGGTTTTCCGCCGATCGGCAGGTCTTCTTCTTCGAGGAATTCATCCCGACCGACCACCACCTGGCCTATCTCGAAATTCACCCCTTCGCCGGCACCACGGTCAAGGCGATCCGCCCGCGCGTGCCGCATTGGTGGAGCGAGGAGCAGCGCGAAACCGCGCTGGCACGTCTGCTCGATGATCTTCTCGCGCTTCAAGGCGGCCGGCAACCGATCCTCTGGTTCTATACGCCGCTGATGTTCGCCTTGGCCCGCCATGTGGATGCGGCAGCCGTCGTCTATGACTGCATGGACGAACTTGCCAATTTCAAATTCGCACCGCCGCAGTTGAAAGCCATGGAACAGGCGCTGCTGGCGCGGGCCGACGTCGTGTTTACCGGCGGTTACAGCCTCTACGAGGCAAAGCGCGACCGCCACGACAATCTCCACGCCTTTCCCTCGAGCGTCGATGCGCATCACTTCCGCAACGCCCGCAACGGCCAGCCCTCGCCGCCCGATCAGGCCGGCATCAAGGGGCCGCGGCTCGGTTTCTACGGTGTCATCGATGAACGGCTCGATCTTGCTCTGATCCGCGATATCGCCGCCGCCCGCCCCGACTGGTCGCTCGTTTTCCTTGGTCCCGTGGTCAAGATCTCGCAGGACGACCTGCCGCGCGCCGCCAACATCCATTATCTCGGGCAAAAAAATTATGCCGAGCTGCCGGCCTACCTTTCGGGCTGGGATGTCGCCATGATGCCCTTTGCGCTCAACGACGCCACGCGCTTTATCAGCCCGACCAAGACACCGGAGTATCTGGCCGCCGGCCGGCCGGTCGTCAGCACGTCCATCGCCGACGTCGTCCGCAGCTATGGCGAGGTCCCCGGCGTCTTCATCGCGGGGGATGCCGGCAGTTTCGTCGATGCCTGCGCCGCGGCGCTGGCTCTGCGCCAGGCGTCGGGGCTCTGGCTGGAGCCGGTCGATGCTCTTCTCGCCGGCTCCTCGTGGGACGATACGGCACGAAAGATGCGCCTGCTGATCGAGCAGTCCATGGGCGGACCCGCGCCCCTGCCGGCCGAGGCAACCGGATCGCTTGCGGCACGGACACCGGAGCAGCCGGCACCCCATGCCTGAGCAATCCGCAAGACGCCCGCGCATCGTCCTTGCAACCGACAGCCGTGACCCTTCCGGGCTGGGCGAGCACATGCTGGCA
>UBPA01000028.1:2500-6364 GCA_900467185.1 Hyphomicrobiales bacterium
AAGGCATGATCATTGTTGCCGGTCCGCGATATCGACAGGCTCCTGAAAAGGGGGTGTTGATGACGGGGGTCGGTTCTGATGGTTTGCCCGTGAGCGTTGCCTGACCGCGCGCTCTCAGACATTATCTCGAGAAGCTGGTCTTAAGATCTGACCTTGCAGTGCACCGGCGTGCCTGCGGATAAGGATCAGATCGAACACGTCGATGGCATCGTTGAAAGGCGGGGGTTGTAAAAGGTAACCCTTGTCGTTCGGATCTCGCATATCGTTAGCGAGAGCCGGTCTGTCCGGTACACCTTGAAAGAGGTGTGGGGACGGTCAGGTTGGGGTCTCTCTCCTGCGCGTCAAGCACAGGGGATGGGGTCTTCCAATCAAACAGATGATGAGCATTGGCAATGAGAACGATCAAGTGAATTAAGGGCAATTGGTGGATGCCTTGGCATGCACAGGCGAAGAAGGACGTGATACGCTGCGATAAGCTAAGGGGAGCTGCGAATAAGCTTTGATCCTTAGATGTCCGAATGGGGAAACCCACCTTAAGATACTTGGGAAATCTGTCGCGCTGTCTGGCGTGAGCAGTAAGTGGTGAGCAGTGAGCAGAAGAAATTCTACTTACGGCTTACGGCTCACTGATCACGGCTTCGAGAGCACGTCAGGTTTCCAAGTATCGATAATAAGGTATCTACACCTGAATCCATAGGGTGTAAGAGGCGAACGCAGGGAACTGAAACATCTAAGTACCTGCAGGAAAGGACATCAACCGAGACTCCGCAAGTAGTGGCGAGCGAACGCGGACCAGGCCAGTGGCAATAGAAGATAAAGCAGAACGACTTGGAAAGGTCGGCCATAGTGGGTGATAGCCCCGTATGCGGTGACGCTTTTATTGTCCTAGAGTAAGGCGGGACACGTGAAATCCTGTCTGAACATGGGGAGACCACTCTCCAAGCCTAAGTACTCGTGCATGACCGATAGCGAACAAGTACCGTGAGGGAAAGGTGAAAAGCACCCCGACAAGGGGAGTGAAAGAGAACCTGAAACCGGTTGCCTACAAACAGTCGGAGCCATTATTGGTGACGGCGTACCTTTTGTATAATGGGTCAACGACTTAGTGTGACATGCAAGCTTAAGCCGATAGGTGTAGGCGCAGCGAAAGCGAGTCTGAATAGGGCGTTTGAGTATGTCGCATTAGACCCGAAACCGAGTGATCTAGCCATGAGCAGGTTGAAGGTTGGGTAACACCAACTGGAGGACCGAACCCGCATCTGTTGCAATAGATTGGGATGACTTGTGGCTAGGGGTGAAAGGCCAATCAAACTCGGAGATAGCTGGTTCTCCGCGAAAACTATTTAGGTAGTGCGTCGAGCGAATACCTCAGGGGGTAGAGCACTGAATGGGCTATGGGGACTCACCGTCTTACTGATCCTAATCAAACTCCGAATACCTGAGAGTACTACTCGGCAGACACACGGCGGGTGCTAACGTCCGTCGTGAAGAGGGCAACAACCCTGACCTCCATCTAAGGTCCCCAAGTCATGGCTAAGTGGGAAAGGATGTGAGACTCCCAAAACAACCAGGATGTTGGCTTAGAAGCAGCCATCATTTAAAGAAAGCGTAACAGCTCACTGGTCTAATTAAGGGGTTTTGCGCCGAAAATGTAACGGGGCTAAAGCCATGCACCGAAGCTGAGGATGCGTATCTTAGGATATGCGTGGTAGCGGAGCGTTCCGTAAGTCTGTGAAGGAGGACCCGTGAGGGCCTCTGGAGATATCGGAAGTGCGAATGTTGACATGAGTAACGATAAAGAGGGTGAGAGACCCTCTCGCCGAAAGACCAAGGGTTCCTGCTTAAAGTTAATCTGAGCAGGGTTAGCCGGCCCCTAAGGCGAGGCGGAAACGCGTAGTCGATGGGAACCACGTTAATATTCGTGGGCCTGGTGGGAAGTGACGGATTGCGTAACTTGTTCTGACTTATTGGATTGTCAGGGCGGGGAAGCGGTTCCAGGAAATAGCCCCACCGTATAGACCGTACCCGAAACCGACACAGGTGGTCAGGTAGAGCATACCAAGGCGCTTGAGAGAACTATGCTGAAGGAACTCGGCAAATTGCACGCGTAACTTCGGAAGAAGCGTGACCCTTTTGTACGCAAGTATGATGGGGTGGCACAGACCAGGGGGTAGCGACTGTTTATCAAAAACACAGGGCTCTGCGAAGTCTTTAAGACGACGTATAGGGCCTGACGCCTGCCCGGTGCTGGAAGGTTAAAGGGAGAGGTGCAAGCTTTGAACTGAAGCCCCAGTAAACGGCGGCCGTAACTATAACGGTCCTAAGGTAGCGAAATTCCTTGTCGGGTAAGTTCCGACCTGCACGAATGGCGTAACGACTTCCCCGCTGTCTCCAGCATAGACTCAGTGAAATTGAATTCCCCGTGAAGATGCGGGGTTCCTGCGGTCAGACGGAAAGACCCCGTGCACCTTTACTATAGCTTTACACTGGCATTCGTGTCGGCATGTGTAGGATAGGTGGTAGGCTTTGAAGCGGGGACGCCAGTTCTCGTGGAGCCATCCTTGAAATACCACCCTTATCGTCATGGATGTCTAACCGCGGTCCGTTATCCGGATCCGGGACAGTGTATGGTGGGTAGTTTGACTGGGGCGGTCGCCTCCGAAAGAGTAACGGAGGCGCGCGATGGTGGGCTCAGAACGGTCGGAAATCGTTCGTCGAGTGCAATGGCATAAGCCCGCCTGACTGCGAGACTGACAAGTCGAGCAGAGACGAAAGTCGGTCATAGTGATCCGGTGGTCCCGCGTGGAAGGGCCATCGCTCAACGGATAAAAGGTACGCCGGGGATAACAGGCTGATGACCCCCAAGAGTCCATATCGACGGGGTTGTTTGGCACCTCGATGTCGGCTCATCGCATCCTGGGGCTGGAGCAGGTCCCAAGGGTTTGGCTGTTCGCCAATTAAAGCGGTACGTGAGCTGGGTTCAGAACGTCGTGAGACAGTTCGGTCCCTATCTGCCGTGGGTGTTGGAATATTGACAGGATCTGTCCCTAGTACGAGAGGACCGGGATGGACATATCTCTGGTGGACCTGTTGTCCTGCCAAGGGCATAGCAGGGTAGCTATATATGGACGGGATAACCGCTGAAGGCATCTAAGCGGGAAACCCCCCTGAAAACGAGTATTCCCTTGAGAACCGTGGAAGACGACCACGTTGATAGGCCGGGTGTGGACGTGCAGTAATGCATGAAGCTTACCGGTACTAATCGTTCGATCGAACTTGATCGTTCCCATTGCCCATGCTCATCACAAGGCGAAGGCTTCTGCCTTCGTCCGGACGCCGCGAAGGCAAAACCTTCGCAGCGAGATGATCATGTTTTGTCCTCACGCTGTCGCGGCTTTGCCGCTTCGGCTCACGGACGGCGCGCCCAACGATGGGCGACGCGCCTTGCGCTTGCCAGACCGAAGGGTCTGGGTCACAGGCACAGAGCAAGCACTCCAAAGACGTGTTCAAATCCAGCGAAAACAAAGGCCAATCCCGTCGCTAAACCCGACTGCCGATTGGCTACGTCCACTTCGCTCACCTACCAAATCCAGCTTCTCGTTTCGTTTGCCCTTAGCCGACCTGGTGGTTCTGGCGGGGTGGCCGCACCCGTTCCCATTCCGAACACGGCCGTGAAACGCCCCAGCGCCTATGGTACTTCGTCTTAAGACGCGGGAGAGTCGGTCGCTGCCAGGTCTGCTAAAGGCAAACAGTCCATCTTCTCAAAAACATCAGTCCTATTCCCTTCCGCGGGGTGGAGCAGCCCGGTAGCTCGTCAGGCTCATAACCTGAAGGCCGCAGGTTCAAATCCTGCCCCCGCAACCA
>UBPA01000027.1 GCA_900467185.1 Hyphomicrobiales bacterium
ATCTTGACCTCATTCTGCAAATGCCGCAGCCAACTCCCCTTGTTCAGACCAGGATATCGTCTGTGATGAACTGAGTGACCATCGTGCCAGCTGGTCTCCGATACCATGATCGGCTTGCCGTACCGCCGCCACGTCTTGAGCAACACCTTCGATAGCGATGTGCGGGCCGTATGCGGGTAGTAATTTACGCCAATCACGTCAACAAACGTGCGCGATACGATCGCATCGGTCGCTGCAAACTGGCGATCGCCGACGCCTGTAATAGGATCGTTGACGAGAATGCCGACGGAAGGATGCAGGTGTCGAGCTTCCTCGGCCATGACGACGGTCATATCGATCGCGTGGTCGCGCGTCATGCCTGCCAGCATCGGGTAGAGCGACGGCTCGTTGACGGGACACAGCCACAGGCGCTCTGCGCCACAGACTGCCTGTGCCTGCCTTACGATCGCTCTCGCATAGGCTCCGGGATCGTCGATGCGATGATAGTGTGACAGATCCCATATGGCCTGCACGCCCTCATCCTGCGCGATGCGCAGCCTCTCGACGGCATCATGCCCTGGCACCAGCCCGTCACGCGCGGTGAACACTCCGTGATTTCTGGCAATTCTTAAGTGGTCGCGCATCCGGCCGGATGGCTTATGGCGCGTGGTCTGCAACAGATCGTGCCGACCGCCGTGAACTAGCCCACACTCGAACCCGGCGATGATTTTGCTGTTGACCAAAGAGCGCTCTGTAGAACCGAAGACGAAATCAAGCTGCCTCAATACCGTCCGTCCTCTTCCTGCCTTTATGGATGCCTTTTAAATGATACGTCACGACATCAGCCGCATTTCCCACGGGACGTGGTTGGATAGTATCGGCTCACGTCAGAGAGGCCGATATCGCAAAAGCACTGGCTGACGCGCTGGGGTTTTAAAGGATACCAAAGCGTCCCAAAAGGCCTCGTTGTCATCTTTGTCTGAAAACCTACTGGCTTGCCTCGAACGATCATTCCGATGACGCTTCGTCCACCTCGGCCTCCTCAACGCCATCGAACGACAGAACCACATCAGCCCCCCGCCCCTGCATCAGCCCCGCATCCTCCAGCAGTTCGATATCGGGCAAATCCTGCAGCGTCTCCATGCCGAAGGTGCTGAGGAAGTGCCGGGTGGTGACATAGGTGTAAGGCGCACCGGGGGTGGGGCTGCGCGGGCCAGAAGCGATCAAACCGGCGCTCCGGAGGCTCGCAATGGTGTCCCGGCTGATCTCCTTGCCGAAGGTTTTTGAAAGTTCGCCGCGGGTGACCGGCTGCAGCGTGGCGATCGCCATCAGGACGGCTGCCTCCTGGCGAGATAGCGTCGCCGCCAGTGACCGCGTCTCAACCGTCGATGCACGAATGGTATCGGCATAGACGCTGCGGGTGCGATGCTGCCAGCCGCCAGCCACGGAGACGAGTTCATAGGGCCGCCCGACCAGATCCTCGCGCAGATCGTCGATCAAGAGATCGATGGCGCAGTCCTTGCCAACGACGCGGGCCAGCGTTTCGCGCGTGACAGGTTCCGCGGACGCAAAGATCACCGCCTCGACCCGCATCATCCATTCCCGCCAACGCAGCGCCGCCGGCAGATCCTCGAGCTCCCGGTCGAAAGCGTGATCTTCATCCCGTTTCCCAGCGCGTCGGCGGGTGCCTGTACTTGCGCCCACCATTGTCACAGCCCGTAGATCCGAAACGTGCTTCTGCCGGACAGCTCCCGCACCGCACCAGAAATCTCCAATCGCTCGAACATCCGCCGGCTGGCCCAGCGCGACAGGCTTGCGCCGGGAGCGGAGGCCGATACCGCATCCTCATCCAGCAATCGCCGGAGCACGCCCTCCCCGCCTTTCGTGCGCAGTTTTGGCGCCACCGTCACGAGCTGCCGGGCGCGCCGATCGATCTCGCTCGCCGACTGCAATGCGGCCTGCGCGCCCTCTACCAGCGCCAGACACACCGCACGCGCAAAAGCCGTCTCGCCTGGCCGCACCCGTCCGCGGCCACCCAGCGTGCGGAACGCCGGTCCGCTGCGCCATCAACGCGTCGGCCAGCGCCCAGGCCAGGCGTTCGGCATCCGGGCGAACGGCATGGATGACGGAGACGAGATCGGCCGCGGCAAAGGGCGCAGATCGCGGCGACTGCAGCGCGCCATCGACCACATCGACCACGCCGGCTAGATGATCGTCCCAGCGCAGCGAGAGCAGCGCGGCGAGTTCCTGGAGAAACACCGTGTTCACGGGACCTTTGCGGGCCCCAAGTTTCCGGTAGGCGGAATAGACGTTTCCAGCCGGACCGAAACCACCAGCGTCCGACGACAACAGCAGGGCATCCCGCAGCTCGGCCTCCCCCTCGGTGCGACCCGTCAGGCGCACGGCAGCAGCAGCGGATCGAAGGGCCAGACGCGCGCGCCAGCAGCCCACCCACACCGGCTCACTGCGAACCAGATCGTCCAGCGTTTTCAGGGCGATGCCGGCCGAGAAGGCTGCGTCGCCTTCCGTCTCGACAGGACGCGCCGAGCCCGACCATGACGGTAGGACGAAGCCGGGAACAGTGGTGGAGGCGACCGGTATGTTGCGCAAATCCATAGCAAGAGCATAGCTCGGATGTGCGGAAAAAGCTATCAAGGACCATGCAATCCGCACAGTCCGTTGCTCGAAATTTACATCCGCTAGTATCACTTATCGGTTGCTAGTGGACCAAGGGGTCATCCAAGTCTTATATGTTTTTCCATCCGCCTAAAGCCAGTTGTAGAGGCCTTACCATGACGACGGTGACGATCTCGCGAGCAAAGACCCTCGCCGATCTCATCGTGTCGAGGCAGGCGAGGAGTTCGTTGTTGCCCGCGGAAACGACCCCGTCCCCCATCTCACTCGCTTACGCAAGGAAAACGGCTTGTCGTTGTTGTTGGCTGAAGTCTGGGCTGCGCAGCAACGGGCACCCATCTCCCCCCATGTTTAGGTCATCTCCTGGCGGGACGCAGGCCGGCGCTGATATCTTTTGTCAAGGTTGCCACGATGGAGGCCTCCTGACTGCTGCAGCAACAGGCTAGAATGCGCCCTGGCACTACCAGTTGGAACAAACGCGAAAGCTGAGACCGCCCCGGTTTAGTACCTCGCTACTTACTCCTAGCTGGCGTAAGCGAGTGGATATGACTGGTTGGGTACGGAAATGACGCCCATGTTGATCCCGTAAATCGTGTGAAGCGTCGGTGGTACCATGATCTCCTCAGGCGTTCCGGTGGCGACGACACGGCCGGCTTTCAGCGCGTGAATTCGGTCGCAGAAGCGTGCAGCCATGTTGATGTCGTGGAGGACGATGACGACGCTTCGCCCAGTTTCCCACGCCAGCCTTCGAACCAGTGAAAGCACTTCGATCTGGTGCGCAATATCAAGGGCAGCTGTCGGCTCGTCGAGCAATAGAAACCGAGCATCCTGTGCGATCAGCATAGCGATCCATGCACGCTGCCGCTCACCGCCAGAAAGTGTGTCCACGATGCGCTCCGCAAAATTCTCGATCTGCGTGGCCGCAATGGATGTTTCGACCTTCTGTCTGTCGACATTGGACAACCGGCCCAAAGCGCCATGCCAGGGATACCGTCCACAACCAACGAGTTCCCGCACCGTCATTCCCGATCCGGTACCCAGATCCTGTGGGAGATAAGCAACCGACCTTGCAAATCCCCGAGTGTCGTATGCTGCGAGATCCCGATCTCCGTAACTGACCGTTCCCTTTGTTGCAGCCTGGTGTCGAGCCAGAATTTTAAGAAGACTGGATTTACCGGATCCATTGTGCCCGACAAGGGCCACCACCTCTCCTGCCGGAAACGCCAGAGTGACGTCCGACAGGATCGCGTTACCGTCGATCTCAAGACTGACACCTTTGACTGAAAAGGCGTTCGCTGTTTCGCTCGTTTGTCGCCACTGCCGAACCCGGGTCACGTGACCTCCTCTGAAAGGAACCTGATGCCGGAAGCGTAATAGACGTCCTGCCTGCGCAGCAATCCTAATCGATCGCACCCAGATGATGCAAGATTGCAACGCCCCAAAAAGAAGACAATCCTACTCAAGTTAATATCGCGCCGTCTCTGGAACACGCAATCCTTATGCTTTAGCAATTCCCCTTATCAGCCAGTTGCTCTTGCTGGCAGCTAAAATAACCGGCGACCTACCCGATGACAATGAACATCGCGAGACTGTTGAACTCTTTCGTTCACCTGAAGCCTCAGTTGCTGGCCACCGCCCGCCGGCGTCGGGCCGATCACAGTCTTGCGGAGGATCTCCTTCAGGATGCATGGATCAAGCTCCAGACGGCCGTTCCGCAGCACACCATCGAGAATCTGGCTGGCTACATCCACAGGACGGTTTCCAACACCGCGGTCGACCACCTCCGAGGCGACAAACGCCGTCGTGATATCGACGCGGAGGTGCAAGGCATCCTGAGAGGTGAGGCCGAGGAGCGCTCGCCAGAACGCGCCGTAATGGCGCGTCAGACACTCGCTGCTGTTGCCGCGACGCTTGACGCTTTGCCGGAACGCTCACGTCGGATATTCCTGTTAAGCCGTTTGGATGGTCTCACCCATAAACGGATAGCAGAACGCGAAGGCATCAGCGAGGAAGCCGTATACTATCATATCAGGCGGGTTCTCGAGAACCTTGCGGTCCTGCGCGGGGATATGGAAGCATGATCGACGCCGGCGGATCGACCTTTGCCGCTTTTGTGGTAAGACCTTAGCTCCTCAGACACATTTAGGAAGATCGTTCGGTATACGACATGCGCGACACCGACAAGAACATGGCCAGCCGTCATCGCGCCGCGATCGATGCGCGAGACTGGCTCACGCGGTTGACGTCGGGTTCGCTGAGTGCCGCCGAGCTACAGCAGTTCAAGCACTGGCGAGACTGTCGGCCAGAACATCGCGCCGCCTTCGAAAAGGAGCGAGTGTTCTGGATGGGACTCGATCGGCTGGACGAACAACTCAGCCACATAGCCAGTCCGAAAAGACCGCCTCTCACGCGGCGCGCCTTTGTCGGCGGCGGAAGTCTTGCTGTGGGCGCGCTGGCCAGTGTGGTCGCCGCCCCGCGCCTCAGTCTGTGGTGGAACGCAGACGTGGTTGTACCCGCTGGTAATCAGCGCGAACTGGCGTTTGCGGATGGCACTGTCGCAGCACTCAATACGGGCGGGGCAATCAAGATCGATTTCAGGCCCGGCATGAGGCTTGTCCATCTTTTACAGGGCGACGCTGAGTTCCTTGTTCCGCCGGCCGCGGATGGCAGTGTCTTCAGGGTCGCCTCGGGCGGCGGCAACACCGACATTCAGCACGGGCGCCTTCTCGTCAGCGCCCGTGAGGACCTGACTGCCGTCGCCACCGTGGATGGAGATGCCTCCGTCTATAGCCCGGTCGCGGCGGATGAGATCGATGTTTCGGGACGTCCGTCCGTCAAAATCTCGCCCGCCGAACAAACGTCATATCGCTTCGGCGAAATACCGGATCAGCCGACGGTCGCGGATCTCGAAATGCTGCTCGCGTGGCGACATGGAAGGATGATCTTGGAAAGCAAGCCATTTGCGGCGGCTATCGCCGAGATTGGACGCTACGTCCCGGAAGCAGTGATCCTACGGCCGGGCGTCGATCGCGACGCGCGCGTCAGCGGCATATTCTCCACGACGAAACCTCTGGCGGCACTGCAGTCGATCGCAAAGACCCAAGCCCTGTCCGTCCGCCGCATTCCCGGCATTGCAATCGTTCTCGCGTAAAATCAACAGACTTTCTTCGAAACCTATTTAGGTAAATCCTTCTATCAAACGTCAAGATTTCGAACACGGTAGAATGCTGGTGTTTGATAGATGACGTGTGCATAGGGGCGATCGAATGAGGAACACTGGAAATGGCAGGCCGCGGCAGGCAGGACGATCGAGGCTGTTGCCCGCGCTGATGGCAGGCGTGATGATTGGCTTTGCCGGGTTGGGCAGTCCGGCACAGGCGCAACCCAACCAGACCCGGGCGTTCGACATACAGGCATCATCGCTGTCGCGTGCCCTGCGCCAGTTTTCGCAGCAATCCGGCGTTCAAGTCGCCTACAGCACCGCGATCGCCTCCAGTGTCTCGGCCCCGGCTGTCAGGGGGCCGCTGACGCCGGAAGATGCCCTCTCGGCGCTGCTTTCAGGCTCCGGCCTACACTATAGTTTTACGGGCAGCGGTGCGGTCACCATTCTGGGTGCAGAGCCTGTAACGGACTCCGTCGAGAACTCCGAAGCGACTGTGCTCGAGACGATCCACGTTGTTGCCAGGGGTAGCGCCTACGAGCCTGTAGAGGGTTACCGTGCCGAAAGCTCGTCATCAGGCACGAAGAGCGATACGCCCATCATCGAAACACCCCAGTCAATCAGCGTGGTGACGGCGGACCAGATCGCCAACCAGCGCGCGACGTCCCTGTCTGACACTTTGAGCTACACGCCAGGTGTCACGACCCAATCCGGCGGGTTCAGCCGCATGGTCGACGACTTCATGATCCGTGGCTTTAATACAGCAAGCGGCAATACCGGCACTTTGCGAGATGGCATGAAGTTCCAGTCGAACGTCTATGATGGTGGTCAGGAGCCTTACGGGCTCGAGCGTGTGGAGGTACTGCGGGGCGCGTCCTCTGTCCTCTACGGGCAGGTTGCACCTGGTGGAGTCGTCAACGCCATCTCCAAGCGTCCGACCGCCGAGCCCCTGCACGAGGTCAATCTCGAATACGGAACCAACAATAGGAAACAGGTTTCTGCCGATTTTGGCGGGCCAATCGATGAGGAGGGCGTCCTGACCTACCGGCTGACCGGCCTTGCCCGGGATGCCGACAATTGGGTCGACAATACGCCCGATGACAAGAAATACATCGCTCCTGCCCTGACGTGGAAACCGGACGACGAAACAGCGCTGACGTTGCTTCTCAGCTACCAGCATGTGGATACCCGCTTCGCGCCGCCATACCTCCTGACGGACATCACGTCCGGCAAGATCTCCCGCGACACCTTTACCGGTATCGACGATTTTGACACCTACCAGTCCGATACCTTCACGATTGGCGGCATTTTCGAGCACAGGTTCGACAATGAAGTAAAGCTGCGGAGTTCTACCCGGTATTTCGACGCCGATATACAGTGGAACTACATGATGCCGAACGTGACGCCTATCAGTGCATCGGGGATCATGACACGGCTGGCCTCCGAACGTGCAGAAACATCCTACGGCATTACATCCGACAATTCGCTCGAATACACATTCGATGCGCTGGGCGCCGAGCATACGGTTCTGGGCGGCCTCGACTTTTACCGCCGCTCCTATGACAGCCATCGCTATCGCGGCGCAAGCTACAGCACGCTTGACCTCAACACCGGTGTCAGCACCGGCAGCCCCAATGTGAATCATGCTGTTGATCGCGGATCCGACAGTCTCGGTGAGCAGTATGGCATCTATCTGCAGGACCAGATCAAGTTCGATGATCACTGGGTTCTGCTTCTCGGCGCACGCCACGACTGGGCCGACAGCACCACGAAAAGCTATCAGACCGGTGTCGTCACGGATCAGCGGGACAATGCTTTCACCGGTCGTGCTGGGCTCCTCTATCTGTTCGACAACGGCGTCGCTCCCTACGTCAACGTCAGCCAGTCCTTCTTGCCGCAGGTCGGCGCGGATTATCTAACGGGTAGCGCGCTTAAGCCAAACGAAGGCCTGCAATACGAGGCGGGCGTTCGTTATCAACCTGTCGGTACCGATCTCCAGTTCAGCGCCGCCATCTATGACCTGAACCAGAAGAACGTGGTTTCCTACAGCTCAACGGGCAACGCATACCAGCTCGGCGAGGTCCAGTCGCGCGGCCTCGAACTGGAAGCCCGTGGCGAAGTCGGAAACTGGGGCCTCGTTGCCGGCTATACATTGACGGATGCGGAGATCACGCAAAGTGCAAAGACCGCCGAAGTGGGCGAACAGGTCGCTCTTGTCCCAAAGCATAGCTTCTCGCTCTGGGCGGATTATGGCCTCGATGATCTTGGGCTGGAAGGCGTTCGGGTCGGCGGCGGCATGCGGATTGTCGGAAAGAGAAACCTGACCGACAGCGCCATCGACAATGGCGGCTACGTCCTGTTCGACGCGCTGGCGACTGTCGATCTGGGTAAGTTCGACCGCAAGCTGGATGGCCTCGACCTGAAGGTCAACGCTCGCAACCTGTTCGACCGCGAATATGTCAGCTGCGCTGCCATCGATGGCTGCCGTTTTGGCGAGCCGATGAGCGTTTCGGCAAGCCTTTCCTTCAAATGGTAGTCCGAATGCGGATCACCCGACGTGACATTCTGGGAGCGGCCCTCACCGCTCCCACCGTCATGTTGTCGCGCCGTCCGTCTTACGCAGAAATGAAACCGGCACGGATGGTTAGCCTGGATCTTCTGATCACCGAACTCCTGCTCACACTGGGAGAAATACCGATCGCGGTGGCGAACATCCCGCTTTACCGCCGTCTGGTATCAAGCCCCATTCTTCCACAAGGCGTCATGGATCTTGGCCCTCTCAACGAACCCAATCTGGAATATCTGCAGCAGTTGGCACCGGGCCGTGTACTGGTGGCCGACTGGCAGGCGCCCAATCTCCAATCATTGGCGCGGATCGCCACGCTGATACCGATCAAGGTCTTTGCCGGCAAAGCGCCGGCCCTGACACATTGCGAGACACTGCTGTCCGACCTAGGCGAGCTGACGGGTCGGAGAGCTCGGGCCGTCGAGGCGATTGCCGCAACACATGAAGCGATACGGACCGCGCGGTCGCGGCTGCGGACATTTTCGCGGGCAATTTATATCTGCCGCTTGAGCCGCGACGGGCGCAACATAGCCCTGTTCGGCGGAAACGGAATGTTGGGTGACGTCGCGGGTCGGACCGGACTGCGCAACGCATTCTCCGGCCGCGTGAATGCGGCCGGTGTGACCAATGCGCCCCTGTCTCGCCTTGCAGACGAACCCGATGCGGTGATCGTCCATTTCGATCGCGGCGAGGAAACCGACGTGGCGCTCAAGCGCCTTGAGACAAGCGCTCTCTGGCATGCCCTGCCCGCAGTTCGGAGAGGCCACGTGATCCGAATGCCCGTCATCTATCCAAGCGGTGGCCTGCGCTCGGCCGAACGCTTCGCAGATCAACTTGGCGTACAATTGGCAGAGCTTGACGATGGCTGAAACGATCTCTGGACCCACCGGACGCCGCTCGATGCTTCTGCCTTGCATCCTGTTCGGGCTGAGCCTTCTCTTGTTCGTTGTCTACATCAGCGTGACGCGACAGGTCGGTGCCTTGCGTCTTTTCGAGGCGCCCGCCACAGAGGTCAAAACCGTGCAGCTGCTTTATGGAACGCTGCCTCGCTTCGTCGTCGCGCTCGTAGCCGGTGCAATGCTCGGACTGTCGACCACGCTTATGCAGCAGGGTCTGGGAAATTCGCTGGCGGAGCCTGGTACGATCGGTCTCCTTTCCTCCAGTCGCCTCGCGGTCGCCTGCACCCTGATTTTTCTTCCTGGTTATACGGGCAGCTTTGCCGTGCCGGTCCTTGGAGGATCGCTGCTTGCCCTTCTCATCGTACTCGGCCTCTCGACGCGATGGGGGCTTTCGCCGCTTTTCCTCATCCTCAACGGCCTCGTCTTCGCCATGCTCTGCGACGCCGTCACCTCGATGTTGATCCTCAGCCATTACGACGAGCTTGCGGACCTGCTGTTCTGGCAATCTGGATCGCTGGTGCAGGACAATTGGCAGGTCGCCCGAACCTTGACCGTCTACCTCGTTGCGCTCACGGGCATCATCCTGCTCCTTAAGAAGCCATTGACGCTGCTGGATCTCGATGACGCTGCTGTTACGAGCCTCGGTCTCTCGCCGATTGCAGCGAGACTGGCAGCGATCGGTCTTGCCGCCGTTGCCGCTGCGGTGGTGACCGCGCAGATCGGCCTGCTTGCGTTCGTTGGGCTGGCCGGCGCGGCGCTCGCCAAACTTTGTGGTGCACGCCGCTTTACGCACCGCATGGCCCTCTCCGGGTTTCTCTCCGCTGCATTGCTTTTACTGACGGATCAATCGGTTCAATTGGCAGAAGGACTGATGGCCATTCCGGCAGGCACGATCACAGCGCTTTTTGCTGCGCCCGTCTTGTTGATCCTGCTGCATTCCGGCCGTACGGGAGCGAAGAAGGGGCGCGTGCTCAATGTGAATGTGCCGGCTCGTATTCGTGCCACGCCGGGCATGTTGTTCGGTGTGTTCGTGGTGCTGATGATAACCGTTATTTTGAGCCTGACGGTGGGGCGCACACCGAACGGGTTCACATGGACCACGGCGAGCACGTTTTTCGAACTGCTTCCTTGGCGCTGGCCGCGTGCTGCGGGCGCGCTCAGCGCAGGCGGGATGATCGCGCTCTCGGGGTATCTCATGCAACGCATGACCGGCAATCCGCTGGCGAGCCCGGAACTGATCGGCGTGTCCTCGGGCGCAACGCTCGTCATGCTGCCGGTGATCGCCCTGCTGCCGCCGCTTGGCCGGACGCAGACCATGGTGATCGCCGCTACCGGCGCCTTGCTGTTCCTAGTCCTGGCTTTGCGGCTTGCGCGCAGATCGAACTATGCACCTGAAAAGCTGCTGCTGACCGGGTTAGCCATCACCGCGCTTAGTGGATCCCTTCTCTCTGCCGCCATCTACTTCGGCGATGTCAGGGTGACTCGCCTGATCGGTTGGTTATCCGGGTCGACCTATGCCGTGAGTTCGCAGGAGGCCCTGACATCGTTGGCCGTGCTCCTGGCGATCATGGCCGTCCTGCCTCTGACACGGCGCTGGCTCAGCATGCTGCCACTCGGAGAAGCCGTTGCGACATCACTTGGCATCGAGATCAAACGCTCGCGTTTTGTTTTGATCGTCCTCGTCGCTGTTCTAACGGGAACCGCCACCGTTATCATCGGTCCGGTTACCTTTGTCGGCTTGGTCGTTCCACACATTGTCAGGTTGATGGGTATTCGCCGCCCTCTGGCACAGGCCGCCGGGTCTGTGCTCGCTGGCGCTGCGTTGATGACCGCCTCAGACTGGATCGGCCGCATCATTGCGTTTCCCTGGGAAGTCCCCGCAGGGCTGGTCGCCAGCGTCGTGGGTGCTCTGTTCTATGGCCTGACGGCCCGGCGAGGCCGCCGATGATCGCCGAGCTCGCGCACCTGTTCAAAGGGCCGTTTGCCGCGTTGGGCGAAGCGTTTTTTGTCAATCCCACGCCGCAACTGCCGCTGAAAACGTTCTTCGCCTCGCAGACGCTGCGCGATACGCTTGACTGCTTCTCGCAGCGCTGGCCCGAACCCGACCCCCGCGCCGTCGCGACGCAATGGTCGAAGACCTATTTCTCGGTACTCCTGCCCGGCACGCTCCTACCTTCCCTGCTCCTCGATTGGCAACTCCCGCTTTCCATCGAGACTGTCGGGCTGCAGCTTTCCCCGGACGGCGCCGTCCGTGGTTTCGATCTGTCATCATCGGGAGGCCTCCGAAGGCCGACAGGAGAGACATTAGGCCGTTTTGAACTTCTCGTGGATGGACACCTAAGCCCTGTCATCGATGCCATGGCCTCCGTTTTGCCCTTGCCCCGGAAAGTCCTGTGGAGCAACGCTGGAAACGTTTTTGAGAACGTTCTTTGTCGAGCGGCAGACCTGCTTGGCAAGGATCATCCTGCGCTGCGCGAGGCGAACGCTATCCTGGCAAATCGACTCTCACCTGATGGAAAGCCCAACCCGCTATTTCAGCCTATTCGTTACATCGTGAAAGGTAAGGAGCCCCTTCGCCAGCGACGGATTTGCTGCCTGAGGTATTTCACACCCGAACTCGGCTACTGCAAATCGTGTCCGAAACTCAATCTAAGCAAAGATAACGAAACGAGATGATGGTTCGGCAGCGTTTCATGGATGAAGAAGCCTCATGACCGGGAAGCTGGTCTCTCCAGTTATACAATGTCGGCCTTGAGACGCCCAGCC
>UBPA01000029.1 GCA_900467185.1 Hyphomicrobiales bacterium
CCGCCAGCCGCTACGGCTCCAATGCCGGCCAGCCGCTCACCCGCCGCGATGGCCTCCTCAAGGTCACCGGCCGGGCAACCTATGCCGCCGACAACAACCCAGAAGGCCTGCTCTACGCCGTCATGGCCGTCAGCCGCATCGCCCGCGGCCGTGTCCGCTCGCTGAACGTGGCGGCGGCGAAGGCCCATCCCGGCGTCGTCGAGGTGCTGACGCCGGCCAATCGCCCGCCGCTGTTCCACGACCCAAACGAGAAGATGCCACCCTTCGGCTTTCGCGTGGAAGTGCTGCAGGATGACAGCGTGCGCTATGCCAACCAGCCGATCGCACTGGTGCTTGCCGAAACGCTGGAGGCCGCAACGCAAAGCGCAGCCCTGCTCGATCCGCAATACGACGCCGAGCCGGCCCGTGTCGGGCTGGACACCGGCACACGCTTCGATCCGCCGGCCGTCGGCATCGGCGGACCGCCGAAGACGGCACATGGCGATATCGACGCCGGTTTTGCGAACGCCGCCATCACCGTGGAAACCGACGTCGAGACGCCGCCGCAATATCACAACGCCATGGAACCGCATGCCGTGGTTGCGGCCTGGGACGGCGATCGCGTCGTTCTCGACATGCCGAACCAGGCGCTGGCGCTGAGCTGCGCCTCCTACGCCGCTTACTTCGGCATTCCCGTAGAAAACGTCACCATCCGCTCGCCTTTCCTCGGCGGCGGCTTCGGTTCCAAGGCGATCCTCAACGGACCGCAAATTCTCGCGATCCTCGCAGCGCGCATGCTGAAGCGCCCGGTCAAGCTGGCCCTGACCCGCGCCCAGATGTACGGCCCCGTCGGCCATCGCGGCCAGACCTGGCAGAACCTGCGCATGGGTATGACGAGCGACGGCACGCTCACCGCTCTGCATCACCGCGCGCTCTCGGCCACCTCCGCCTTCGACGACTTTCTGGAGCCGGCGGCCAACGCATCCCTTCCGCTCTATGCGAGCCCCGCGATCCTCGTCGAACATCAGGGGATCCGGCTCGACACCGGCACGCCGGGCCCGATGCGGGCACCGGGCGAGGCGTCCGGCTCCGCGGCCCTCGAGGTCGCGATCGACGCGGCGGCGGAGGCCTGCGGCATGGATCCGCTCGCCTTCCGGCTGAAGAACTATGCGGACACCGAACCGGCGACGGGAAAGCCCTTTTCGTCCAAGGCACTGCGAACCTGTTACGAGGAGGGTGCCGCGCGTTTCGGCTGGTCGCGCCGACCGCGTGCGGCCGGACAGATGCGCGATGAAAACGGGCTGCTGATCGGTTGGGGCATGGGCACGGCCGTCTTCGGCTGCCCGCACTTTCCGGCCGAAGCCCGGGCGACGCTGCGCGCTGACGGAACGGCCCTGGTGGAAACCGGCGCGGCCGACATGGGCCAGGGCGCCTGGACCGCCCTCGCCCAGATCGCCGCCGAGGCGCTCGGTCTCGATCCGGATCAGGTGGCATTCCATTCGGGCGTCTCGACGCTTCCCGATGCCGGCGTCGCCGGCGGATCGGGCCACACCGCCAGCGCCGGCCTTGCCCTCCATCAGGCGGGCGGCGACGCCATCGCGCAACTCTCGGACCTCGCCGTCAACGATCCGGCGTCACCCCTTTTCGGCGCCGGCAATATCGGCCTTACCGCTCGCGGTGGTCGGCTTTATCGCCGGGATGACGAGAGCCGCAGCGAAAGCTATGCGGAAATCCTCGCCCGCTCCGGAAGAAGCGATGTCGTCGGCACGGCGAAATCCAACCGCGACCCGACGGTCGCCTCCGGCCACGCGCTGTATTCGCATGGCGCGGTCTTTGCCGAGGTCAAGATCGACCCCGATCTCGGACAGATCCGCACCACGCGTCTCGTCGGCGCCTTTGCTGCCGGCCGCATCATCAACCCCCGGCTGGTGCAAAGCCAGTACTTCGGCGGCATGATCTGGGGCATCTCCTTTGCCCTCCGCGAAGAGGCGATAACAGACAAGCGGACGGGGCGGATCATGAACGCCGACCTCGCTGAATATCATGTGCCGGTGAATGCCGACGTTCCCCCGCTCGAAGCCATCCTCGTCCCCGAGAACGACCCGATCGTCAACCCGATCGGCGTCAAGGGCGTCGGCGAAATCGGCATCACGGGCACCGTCGGCGCCATCGCCAACGCTGTCTGGCACGCGACGGGACGCCGCATCCGCAAGTTCCCGAT
>UBPA01000030.1 GCA_900467185.1 Hyphomicrobiales bacterium
GTCATCATCGACCTCGCCCGCCTGTTCAGCAATATCAGCGACAGAGGACAGATCCTTGCCACGAACGGCTTGCCGGAGCGCACCGTCGCGTAAACGCGGGCGCAGCTCTTAAGCGCGGTGTGGCTGACGACAATAAGCAGGTGCCCTCGCTCGTGAGTGCTGCAAACCGCATAGTTGGTCGCGTAGCTGCCTCCGCATCGATGATGTCGGTCTTATTTGATTTTACGTAGGACTTCACAAACTGCGCCGGGATCAAGCGCACCTTATGTTCGAGCGCCTGAATCTTCCTCGCAATCCATTGAAGGCCAGCCCATGATTCCATCCCTACAACTGCCGGCGCTGTTCGCTCGAAGAATTGCAGCAGCGTGTCGCGTCGGAAACGAACATTCTGAACTGGCACGCCGTCGCTTTCGAGACCAACAACGTGGAATATGTTCTTACCAATATCAATTCCGCAGACAGCCGCTAAATGCGGCATATTGCGTTGGGGCATTGCAAGCTCCTTCGGTTTGACAGCCTCATAATGCTAAAGGAGGACGAGGCGGACCATCCCATTAATGGGGACGCCCGATGTGAAGCAGGATGCGGTCACGCATCTGAAGGCCGTTATAGGGCTTTCGGAACGGCGGGCCTGCCCGATTATATCCGCCGACCGCAAGATGATCCGCTACCGATCCTGCCGATCGCCGGAAGTCGAGCTGTGATTGAGGCTGCGCGATCTGGCCAATGAGCGCCGGCGTTTCGGATACCGATGGTTGTTCATTCTGCTTCGGCGTGATGGAGAGCCGTCCAGCGTCAATCGCATTTATCGCTTATATCGCGAGGAAGGTCTTTCCGCTCGCAAGCGGAAAGCCAGGCGGCGCGTTGTCGGCAACCGTGCGCCGATCCTCGTCGAAGCAAAGGCAAATGCCCGCTGGTCGCTGGATTTCGTCCACGATCAGTTCGCCTGCGGCAGACGTTTCCGCGTGCTCAACATTGTCGACGACGTCACGCGCGAATGCCTGGCGGCAATCCCTGACACCTCGATCTCCGGCCGCCGCGTGGCTTGTGAACTGACGGCACTGATACAATGGCGGAGGAATCCGGGAGTGATTGTTTCGGACAACGGCACAGAACTCACCTCGAACGCCAGCCTCTCGTCTTGTAAAGAACGCACCCCAGCGGCTCCCATTTTGGCTCGGGCATTTTCGCCCATTAGCAAGCCGGATACGCTGAAGCAGAGCCTATCGGGACTGACATTTTTTCTTGCACAACGGAGGCGAACCATACACTGGAACCAAATCTCTACGCGTTTTCCTCGGGCTGCTCCGGCGGCAATATCTGCCACAGCGGCAGGGGGATTTTTTCCTAATTCCTCGATGGATTGGCTATCTTGTGCATGATGCTTCGGCCGGACCGTGAGCTTGCGATAGCCCATCGCTTGCAGTTCGCGACCAAGCACCTGACGGCTCAACAAGATACGGCGCTCCTGCCAAAGCCACTGCACCAGATCGACGAGCCTCCAGCGCACTACGCCGTCGAGATAGGAAACGGGACCTTTCTCGACCGCCTCAACGAGCGCCTTGCGCTGCTTGTCATTCAGCGACGGCTCTCGACCTTTGACCTTTCCGGTCTTCAGGCCGTCTGGACCGTGCTGATTGAAACGCTCGACCCACTCGCGGATGATCTGCAAACCGACACCACCAATTGATGCGGCGTGACTCCGAGAGCCGTCTTCGTAGATCACCGGCAAAACAAGCAACCGGCGGGACCAGTCCGCGTCCCGGCTCTTTCTGGCAGGCTGACACAGATCATCAGCCGTATAGTCCTAACGGATATTGAGGGCCGTTCCCATGGCGAAAACTCCTTCCCCCATATTGAATCATGATTTCCCCGAAAACGAAATCTCGCGGGTCATGTGGCTCTGTATAAACGCAATACCCAAGAGCTCTATCTCAGCGAAGGTTGTACAAGCGATATTATTTGACATAACAATATTTATAGAGGCGGCGGGGACCATTTATATGATCGCCACCGCATCAACTTAATACTTGAACGCCGTTATCAAATCGGACGCAGAAATCACAACTTCATCTAAATTTCTAAAGTCAATAGCATCTAGGGACTCGCCATCATTATGTGTCTGCTTAGATATTATTCCCGCGAGCGAGCGATTTATTGAAAACGAAACGATTGACTCAAAAAACTGAATGGACCAGATGGTGCGCTCCGCGGCTCTATTGACGCAAAACTCGGAAAAGCGAAAATTAACACCTTCGACTATGTTTTTCGCGTAACTAACAAAAGAGAATGGACTAGGGCCGCCAAACTCCTTCATGTACGATGTGTGAGTATCTTCAACCACCAAAAGGCCACCGTCACGTATATGGCTTACTACGCATTCGGTCGTGATGATCTGTTGTTCGAACTTGTGACCCCCATCATCCAAAACGATATCAACGTCACCAATTTGAGAAAATATCTCTTTCCAGAACGATCTGTCGGTTTGGCTACCAATGAAAATTTCGAAACCTTCTGCTTCCCACTTCTTTGCTTGCGGGTTTAAATCAACCCCGACGATCCTCGCCTCTGGGCCAAAAAAATCTCTCCACATAAAAAGAGATCCTCCGTTCAGAATACCAATCTCGACAAATGTAATATTTTTTCCGATATATGGAGCGAATAGCTCGTCATATACTGGGAAATAAGTGTTATGCTTATTGCTTCGATATGGCGATTTTTCATAGCATTCGAAACTGTTCATAATCTTCTCCAGGGTCTTCATTGTTATCATGCGATCGCGCGCGGCGGGTGAGTTGGCCCTAGACACACTAGACTGCGACACCATGTCATTCATAGAGGTTTCAGATCGAAACGTCCGCCAACTTATTTGCTATCATGACCTGGTATACCAACGAGCAAAGATCAGAACTCATGGGCCCATTTACTTTGACCGATGGACATGATGAGCCATAGCTGACTTTCGAGTTTTCGCTGGGCGTCGCAGCGATGGTCGACGATGTCTTTGTATAATGTGCAGACCCGGCTTGAGAGCCAGTTCTGGCGCATAGACTGCCAAAGACTTTCAACCGGGTTCAGTTCCGGGGATTTCGGCTGCAGCTGCAGAATGCTGATGTTGCGGGGCAAAACGAGGTTCTTGGAAATGTGCCAGCCCGCCCGATCCATCGGGAGGATGTCGTGCACGGCCTCGTCGGGATGGCGGCAGATCTCGGCCAGACACTGTGTCATCGCATGGTTGTCTCACTACGACGTAACAAGAGCCGCTGCTTTGCCGAGCTTCGTAAAAAACTCCCCAAAGATAAAGGCCGACCTCGTGCGTTAATCATGCAGCACTGAAGGCCGCGTTCCGCGTTTGGCCCAACGGCGCGTGATTTCGTTCCTCTGGCTAATCCGAACCTCTTTTTGTGAGATAGTTCGCCTCCTCCCCGGGGGGATAAGCTTCTTCGTCTAACAAGAAGGTGGCATCACATTCAAACGAAGCAAATCGGCATCGAAGTTGGCAAGAACAGCTCCAATGTGATTGGACTCGGCACGGAGGGCGATATCGTGGTCGCCGACAATCTACCAGATCTCGGCTCCCGGCTCTTTCCGGCAAGCTGACGCAGATCATCAGCCGTGTAGTCCTGACAGATATTGATGACCGTTCCCACGGCGGAATCTTTTTCCGCCATGTAATCATAACTTGCCAGAAAACAAAATCCCAAGAGTCAATCTCATCGGGCGTTGATATTACTCGCATTCTCCAATGTCGAGAAGGTATCGCCGCCCGAGCTTCGACCCGGCGAAGTCATTGTCTAGACCTGTTCAGCCACAAGGGGCCAAGGGTGCGGGAAATGATCGAGAGCGTCCACGCGACGCTCAAATGCCTCCCGCAATACTGTCCGGATTTCAACCCCATCGAAAAACGTCCTAACAACTTAAAGCTCTGTTACGATAGGCCGCCAAGCGCTCCCTCGGCGGCCTCTGGACAACCATAGGCCGGTTGCTCAACCTCTTCACCCCAAACGAGTGCCAGGACAGTTTCGCTGCAGCTGACTACGATGCGATATGATCAGATTCCGCTTTAGTATAACCCCTGCGCGCCTTTCACGAGATTTCTAACTCAGTCATGGCTTGCATTTTGTGCCTATAGGCATCGATTAATGCGCCAAATCCTTGGAACACTACAACTCCGTCATCGTATACCTGACATAAATTGAGACCTTTATACTGAATCATTTCGGAAGGCATCACAAACCGGAAACCGGATTGCGCTGCGGACGTGTCACTTAAATGATCTGCCACATCATCGCGGTTCACAACGGTACCAGAGGTAAAAACTCTTAGGCCATCATGCTCAAAGTAAGAAAAAGTGGCCCGAGGCGCCCCTACTCCTTTCAGATAAGCCCATCCTGACACGTCGATGGTTCCCGATTGTCCTTGGCCTGAGCCAAGGGCCGCAACAGTGTCTATAACGAGTTGCGTACCGGGTTCAACAATAAACTTCGCCGCGTCAATATACTCATCAAATTGAGACCGTAAAACCAACTTATGCTGGACGCCAATCCTTGTATCCAACGAAGCGATCAACGGAGAACGCAGTGCACCTTCCCTTGAATAAACAGCCAATGAGACATCATATAGATCTGATGGCAGAGGATTTAGTGCAAGATCAACTTCGAACTCGTAAACACTGGAATCTCTGGCGGAACCGGCACGTGCCCTAACTCCGACACTAACGACTTTAGTCCAATAAATCGACAAGTCCGCCCGGCTAGTTAAGACAATGCGAGCATAAAGAAAGTAAGAGTGCAAATCACTAACACGCACTGACCCAACGACTCTGAACCGGTTCTCAAACACTGGCGCAACTGTTAGCGGTATATCGCCGGCCTGTTCTTCGAAGCCCAGGGTCACGTCAGTGAACGGCAAAGTACCTAATGGGACGTCATCGAACAGTCCTTCGCCAGGAACCCAGACGAGCGTACCATCAGTGTGATTTGGATGTTCGATAAACACCGAGTGACAAGTATTTGTGTCGTAAACTTTCCCGTTAAACACGTTAAGAATGCATATTTCGTAGTCACCACTTGGAAGGTAAGAGACGTCGATGTTCAAGTCGAAGCCGGCTTCCGCCGAATCCAAATTTTTAAAGGCTTCGGCTACGTCAGCTCTACTGACCACGGAAGCGGGCACGTAGAGACTTACTGTAGCGCCTTTCAAGACGATAAAGCGCTTTACAAATTGAATATCAGTTGAGACTGTTATCCAACCCTTCAAACCGAGTGAGCTACTCGCCAACGCGTTTTTGCGCGTCGCGTTCCGCCCATCGCAACGCATCTCTTCGAATTCAATCTTCACCTCCCCGTTGCCGGCTCCTGCCTTTACCAATGATAGGTGAGCGAACTCTGAAGGGAAATCAAAGGTCGGCGGCTCCAAATTAGGCTCGAGAACAGAAGAAAATGTTTCATCCCAAACAGTTTCTGGAGTATTCCAAGTGCGCGAATTGGTCCGGATTCCGCAGTCGAAAGCATCTAGACTATAATAAGTTCGGTAACGCAGCAGATTGTCCACATGGACTAACGGCTTTTTTTCAATCAGTTTCCTATAAATGAGTTCAAGGTCGTTCACGTGCTCTTCAGCAGTGCTAAATTTCTTTGACTGGATTCTATTCCTCATGGATGACAAATCTAAGGCACCAGAAATCACCTCTCTGAGCCGATTTACCACCGAAGCTGGGTCGTGCGGTTGAACGATGAACCCATCGAGTTGGTCCGTCACTCTCTCGCCTTGCGCGCCTAGATTGGTAACTATGGGCACTAAACCGGCTAGCCATGACTCACTTAGAGATATCATGTAAGTCTCGGGCCAAAGAGAAAGATGCAAAGACATTTGAAATATAGAAAGTATGTCAGCAATTTTTGCCTGATCATAGCCACCTAAAACTTTTACGTTCTTAAATTCAAGAGCTTCAAGAACGTCATCAAATGGCTTATCGACACGACCAAGCACCGTAAACTCAATATTGTCGTCCCTCATCATATTAAATATGCGCAACATATATCCAGCGCCCTTCACATCGCTGAAATTTCCGGATATCGCTACTTTGAGGGGGCCGGAAAGTGAACGCGGGTTGTTTCCAGCCTTTGTAAATGATGACGTATTAGGCGTAAGCATTTCTATGACGGAGACCGATTCATCTCTGATGGTTGGATAGATCCTACGGATGTAATCTTTTGAAAAAGCTGTGCTCGTGATTATTGCATCAAGGCCGCCTGCTACTTTTTCTACAAAATTTCGGCGACGGGCTTGGCTTCCAGCTGGAAGTCCATTGCTAGCGCTCAGGCAGACATCGCACGTAACAAGATCCTTAGATGCCGTGTCGCAAAAGCGTCCTTCATAATCCAGAAGAGTAAATCGCTCGCAGATAAGGTAGTGATCATGATACGTCCAAACAGTTGGAACACCACAGCTGCGCGCTATAAGCGGCAAGCTCAAACTAAATCCTAACAAATGCTGGAAGTGGGCTATGTCTACGCGCCACTCGAAGAGGATCTTTTCGAAAAGATTCTCTAGACTGCGATTTGTCAGGTCGTATTGACCGCTCGCTTGCGGAATTTCATAATCTTTGGTTTCTGAATAACACGTGACACGGAACGTCCGGCTATCTACAGGATGAAGATAAATTACCCGGTAGTTGACGGGTAAATTCTTCAATTGCTCTTGATATATCTCAACTCCGCCACCCGGCCGCGACCCTGCAACGTTGTGAGTAACAACCAAAACTGTTTTGAGTGAACTGACTCGTTTCCTGACAGCTTTGTTGCGGGGTTGAGTTTGCCGCAAGGTCCGGACGATTTCTTCGACGCGGTTCTCATATAAATGATCCTGCATCGCTCGCCGCTGAGCGGCAGCAGCACCTTCAATCCTCTTGATCGGGTCCTGGAGTGCGGTCCTCACGGCCTCGACAGCACTATCGTATCCACAATGAATGAACTCTTGTCCGTGATCGAAATAGCTTTTGGCCTCGTTACTTTCTGAGACATAGACCTGAAAGCCCCCCGCTGCCGCAGCCTCAAAAAGCCGGGGCGGAGGTGTCGATCCCGTAAGCGGACTGCCTGGAGAAGCTGAGAAAATTCGATCAATGCTAAGCACGACGCGACTTTTGTTGGCCAATCTCGCAAATTCGATATTAGAGCAGCGCCAGTCGGTAATCAGCTCCGGATAGATAAGTTTTGGTACTGGGAGAAACTGATTGTACGATAGCGCAAGTTTCGCCTTCAGAGTTGGGCCAAAGGCTCCTAAAAGGTCGTTGATAAGCGAAACACGATTTGGCCATGCAGTGCCTATAAACAGGAGATCATAAATATAGTCTTCATCGCGGTTCAGTGCTGGAATAAAATTGAATACCTTGTCGGCAGCTAGCGGAAGATGAGATGCTTTACCTAGATACTCTGGAACAGACATCTTGTCGTTGGTAAAAACTACGTCGAATATGTCAGAGTATGCAACATTTCGCCGGAGCTCATACGGATCTTCCGTGATCCATAGGACACTAATGCTGGCCAGCTTACAAAGTCTAGCTAAGATGGGGGCACTATCAGCTGCACCGCCAATGCACATAAATATATCAAACTCTCCATGTACAAATTCTCCCAGGGCGTTGCTGAAATCCCCCAACGTAACGGCCGAGACGTACGGAGATTTTTCGAATGCGCGCTTAATCGCCAAAGTAATATATCGATTACTAGTGATCGATTCTGTATTTATTATATAAACTTTATATTTATTATCCATGACTGCGTGCCTATTCGCTCTCTTGAAGATGGTTTAGGATCAAAGCGGCTCTGTTTTTATATGTATGATCCTTTAAGGCACGCTGCTGTGCTGCACGCGCAACTTCAATCAAAATTTCCGGATTGCTGTTAATTAGATTCATATGGTAGTTGAGAGCATCAGCTCCATCGAATAGCAAAATCTCTTTTCCGGGCTCAAGGTAATCACTTATCTCAAGTCCATTCGCGAAATATAGTTGCGCGCTTCCGCTTAGTGCCGTTTCGAACGTCCTCGGTCCTGGTGTTGATGCAGGTAGCCTAAATCGGCGATTGGCAATATCCATATCGCGGCCAATGTTGATCGTGATCATCGATCTTTGCGAGTAGTCCGCCATCTCTGCTCCGGTCAAACGCTGGTTTTTGGCGAATGTTAGAGTTGAGGGCCAGTTGTCACCCAGGACGCAGGTGTTAGAGCGAGCCAGAACCGTTTTAGCCTGCATCAAAATCTTTACTCGGTTTGGGTAACCAACGCCGCAAAAAAAGGCACCTATATTCCTTTGGTGCGCTGGCAATATTTCTCGAAAATGGGTTTTAGCGTCTGCTCCCAGCGGAACGTGGAAAACGGACTTTGCTTTATAATGATGCAGCGTCCAGCTGTCGTTGGTAAAGATGACATCCGCGAGAGCTTCTATCTTATATGCGTAATCAAATTCGTAAGGGTCGTCATGAAGCCAAAAAGCTAACCTAGCGTTCTCTCGATCGCAAGCGGCGCGCACGGGCTGATACTGGATATCATCTAATCCCAGACCGCCAATGATCAAAACGACGTCCGGCTTAAACTGTCTGATCGAGGCGATGGCCGACTCAAAAGGAACCGCCAGCACCGCATCTGGTGGTAGCAGCTCCTTAAATCCTTGATCTGCATAATTCCGAATCACCCAGTTTGAGTTCTGTCTATCTGGACAGGTACTGGTAAGAAGTACTTTTAAAGACTGATTCAATTTATAACACTCTCTTCATTCACATCATCTTTCGCAGGATATCGGCCAAGACGGCGATCTGCCCTCGCCTTTCGTCTAAATTAACGTTGTGTCGATGGATCTCCTGGATAATGTGACTTATGTCTGCAGACATTGAATTCAGACGGTCTTCAATGTTATCTAATTTTATCCGCTCCTTAATTGACGAATGGCTACTGTCCTCTGTCGTCGCAGGGACGAAAAGCTCAATCAACTTCGTAATGATCAAATCATAAGCAACGCGAGGAAGATGTGTGTAGGCAGAACCAAACGGGGACGTCGCACACGAAAACTGCAGCTCTGACGGAATGTCTATAAATATTATATCTTTGTCCTGAATCAGAAAGTCGTAGATAGACTGCAATCTCCGATTGTAAACATCGATCTGCGCAGATTGCGCGTTTAGTGTCGCTCCGTTTTTCGGACTGAAGTCGTAGCGCGAAGCAAAGAACCTAATCACGACAACTTGTTTACCTCGTCTGACAGCCTCCTTCAGATAACCCTCAGAAAAATGTCGTACGCTTTCTAAAACAGGTTTGTCCGACGATGGTAAGTTTCGGTCCACCACTTCGAAGTCCTGCCCGAAAACCTCGGTCAGGTCAACTTTGGCATCAATCGCAATCTCGTTCGGGTTAGTGTAGCTGCCACCGTTGACCACGACCGTTGATGAAACAATATCACGCAAAAATTCGATAACGATGACATCGTAGTCAAATTTCATAAGTTTAATACTCGACTCGTCGGAAAAAATATAGTTTTGTATAAATTTTTCCTGTATCTTGTCCGTGCAGTGCGTTAGTTTTTTTCGACGAATAGGCCTAGAAAACAAAGAAGCGGTGGTGCTTCGCATGATCTGATCGATGTCACAATCATTTTTGAGCAACTTTTTTATAAAAAGAAGGTTACTTCCACCGAGAAACAGCATTTTTGTTTTCATGTTCACGAAGACTTCCTTCAAGTTTACTAAAATAGCTACAAATGAGTTTTATTTACAGCTAAATTAGGCCTATTACTTCTGCTCATCCTAAGAGATCGGTGGAGTTACGGGTCATTCTATCTGAGAGTCACGAAAAGACAAATTTCTCTTTGTATGGCTCAGAAGGATCTTGATGGTATCGGTATTTTGCCACGCATCATGACGGGCGCTGATGTGGGCGGCCGAACCGTCCCCCCTATTAGACCGGACAGTCGGCATAAGCAGAAACGTACTCGCCGTGTCAGGCCTTGGTTCCTCGATTTGGCAGAGTTCCTTGCGCCACCG
>UBPA01000033.1 GCA_900467185.1 Hyphomicrobiales bacterium
TCCAAGGCGGCGGCTTTCAGGGCGGAAACTATCCGCGCGGGGGCGGGGCGGGGGGCTTCCCCTCCGGCGGCGGACAGAGAAGCGGCGGGCAGGGCAGCGGCCGGTCCGGCGGCCGGGGCGGTTTCGGCAAGGAGGCGCCGATGCGCAGTCTCGCCGGCGTCTCCGATCGGCTGGCGCGGTCCTCGATCGTGTCCGGCGTCCAATCGCTGCCGCCGCTGAAGGAAAGCGTGCTGGCGCTGACGATCGTCAATCATCCCGACGTGCTCTTTGCCGAGTATGACGAAATCTCCGTTATCGACTATGAGAGCAAGGAGCTTCAGCGCCTCTGGTCGCAGGTCCTGAACGCGGCCGCCGCCAAGGGGCCGCGGCTGACGCGCGAGATGCTGGTCGAAAACCTCGAGGCCGCGGGCTTTGCTGGCCTTCTCGCCATGCTCGACCAGCAGGTCCGCTTCGCCCGCCTCTGGATCGCCACGCAGGCCGCCGATCCCGCCGACGCGCTGGAAGGCTATCGACAGGCGCTGGCGCTGCACAAGCGGACGAAGGCGCTGCTCTGGCAGCGTCGCGAGCTGGAGCGCGATCTCGCACGCGCGACGGAAGACGGCGACGACGAACTGGCAAGCCTCGTGCTGCGCAATCTGGAAGAGGTGCAGCACGAAGTGGAGCGCCTGGAAAATCAGGAGGCGATCATCGAGGGGTTCGGCGTGCTCTCCGGACGCGTCAAAGGGCCGGGCGCGAAATGATGGATGGGCGGTAGAGATCATTTCACCGTACCTTCGCTTGCTCCGGTTCGCGGTTCTCGACGCGTTACAGGCTTGCGTCTACGTCGATCGGTATGTCCGTTCATGAGAAAATACGCATTCGAATTTTGAACAAAGCGAGAACAAATCGCTTTTCTTTCGCCTCTCTTTCTGTCATCTCCGAGTCACGCCGGAAGGGCAGTAAGGTGCACTCTGCTGTGGTCTTCGCGGCGTTCGGCCGCCAGCGCCCTCGCGCCGGCGGGTGGAATCGTGCAGAATGGCTTTCATGACCTCTTCCTCCCTGCCGTCTTTCTCGACTCGTAACGACCCGTCTTTCGATGCCCCTCCGGGAAACGGGCGGGAGCCCGCGTCTTCAGCGTTTCGCGCAACCGGCAAGGCGCCGCTGGATGTGCTGAAAACCGTCTACGGCTACGGCGTTTTCCGCGGGCAGCAGGGCGATGTGGTCGAGCATGTGGTCTCGGGCGGAGATGCGGTGGTGCTGTTTCCCACGGGGGCCGGCAAGTCGCTGTGCTTCCAGGTACCGGCGCTCTGCCGGTCCGGGCTCGGGATCGTCGTTTCCCCGCTGATCGCGTTGATGCGCGACCAGGTGGAGGCGCTCAAAGCGCTCGGCGTTCGGGCGGCGGCGCTGAATTCGTCGCTGTCGCGGGAGGATTTCATCGATGTGCGGCGGTCGGTGCGCGACGGAACGCTGGACCTGCTTTACGTCACGCCGGAGCGAATCGTGACCGACGGTTTCCGCGAGATGGTGGCGGGGGTGGAGATCGCGCTGTTTGCGATCGACGAGGCCCACTGCGTGTCGCAGTGGGGACACGACTTCCGGCCGGAGTATCGGACGCTCGGGCAGCTGGCGACGCTCTATCCGGGCGTGCCGCGCATGGCGCTGACGGCGACGGCCGATCCGCAGACGCGCGGCGATATCATCGAACGGCTGGCGCTCTCCGAGGCGCGTGTTTTCAGCTCGAGTTTCGACCGGCCGAACATCGCCTACGAGATCGTCGAACGCGACCAGCCGCGCCAGCAATTGCTGCGCTTCCTGTCGCGGCACAAGGGTGCGAGCGGTATCGTCTATTGCCTGTCGCGGGCAAAGGTCGAGGATACGGCGGAATGGCTGAACGGGCAGGGCATCCGGGCGCGCGCCTACCACGCCGGCATGGACCGCGCCGTGCGCGATGCGAATCAGGATGCCTTCCTGAAGGAGGAAAACCTCTGCCTCGTGGCGACGGTCGCCTTCGGGATGGGGATCGATAAGCCGGATGTGCGCTACGTCGCGCATCTCGATCTGCCGGGCTCGGTCGAGGCCTATTATCAGGAGACGGGACGCGCCGGGCGCGACGGCATGCCGTCCCAGGCCTGGATGGCCTATGGCATGGCCGACGTGATCCAGCGACGCAAGATGATCGACGAAGGCGGCGCTGCCGAGGACATCAAGCGCATCGAGCGCGGCAAGCTCGGGTCGCTGCTCGGCATCTGCGAGACGGCCTCCTGCCGGCGGCAGGCGATCCTCGCGCATTTCGGCGAGCGCCATGCCGGCGGCTGCGGAAATTGCGATACCTGCCTCAATCCGGTGGAGACATGGGATGGCACGGAGGCTGCGATCAAGGCGCTGGCGGCCGTCTATCGCACGGGCGAACGTTTCGGCGCGGGGCACGTCATCGATGTGCTGACCGGCACGGTGAACGAGAAGACGACGCGGTTCGGTCACGCCGACATGCCGGTGTTCGGGGCGGGCAAGGAGATTGCGGCGAAGACCTGGCAGTCGATCCTGCGGCAGTTGCTGGCGGCCGGCTTTCTCAGCGTCGATCATGCCGCGTTCGGCGCCTTGAAGCTGGAGCCGACGGCGCGCGCAGTCTTCAAGAAGGAGACCGAGGTTCGGTTTCGCAAGGACCGCCCGACCTCCGCCAAGGCTGCCAAAAATGCGCGCTCGCCGGCAGCAAGGGAAAAGGCGGCGCTGGACGGATCGGATCTGGAGCTTTTCGAGGCACTGCGCGCGACGCGCGCTGAGATTGCCCGCGGCATGAACGTGCCGCCCTATGTCGTCTTTCCGGATACGACGCTGATCGCGCTCGCCAAGTTGCGGCCGGATGATGCCGACGATCTGCTCGATATCCCCGGCATCGGGCAGAGCAAGAAGGAGCGGTTCGGCGAGCAATTCCTCAAGGCCATCCGCACGTTCCGGGGGTAGGGTCCACGCGATGGATGCCTGTCTTTCGACCACACGTCTTCCGTGGCCGGAGCATCCCGTGTGGTCGCGGCCGGCGCCACGTTGCCGGTTTCGGATCACGCCAAGTGCCGGAAAGTCTTGTGAGATATGCCTTACGCTTACGGGCGTCTCGGGCAGGAAAAGACGAGTGCCGTTGCTTGCTGGTGCAACCTTTCGTCTTGCTCTTGTCTTGTGCAGGAAACGTCCTACATCTGCCTAGCAGATCGAGACAGCGGCAATGCCGAGCCTTAATTCCGGCGTTTTTCGCCTAATTGCGCTGTTTTATGCCGGAAGAGCTTGACGTAGCCGAAGAATCTGGGAATCAACCGTCTTTGGCTTGGAAGGTTTATTGGATACGGCGGAAACGATCATCATGCAAGTGATGTTTGGAGCGTGCTGCTGCCGCAGCCGACCGGGATGATCGCGGCAGGTGCCGTGGTTAATCGGGAATTAATATCAGCCCGTTAGGTCAGGGGTAATGTTCGCGGTGTTGCGCCGGAAGGCGCCCGGGCCACACGGCTCGTCACCGCTCCAACGTGGAATGCTGGTCCAAAGAAAGCGACGAAGAATGGCAACCAAAGTCAAAGAGAACGAAGAAGCCGAATCTGAACGCGACGGCGCAACGGACGGCCCGCTTCTCGATCTCTCGGACGACGCGGTCAAGAAAATGATCAAGGCCGCCAAGAAGCGCGGCTACGTCACGATGGACGAGCTGAATTCCGTGCTTCCGTCCGAAGAGGTGACCTCCGAGCAGATCGAGGACACGATGGCCATGTTGTCCGACATGGGCATCAATGTCGTCGAGGACGAAGAGGTCGACGAGAACGCATCCGGTGGCGAGGAAGAGGCGAGCGACGACGAGCCCGATAGCGAGGGCGGCGAGATCGCCACCTCCAGCGGCACCGCGCTTGCGACCGCCAAGAAGAAGGAACCGACGGACCGCACGGACGATCCGGTACGGATGTACCTGCGCGAGATGGGCTCGGTCGAGCTTCTGTCGCGTGAAGGCGAAATCGCGATCGCCAAGCGCATCGAGGCCGGTCGCGAGACGATGATCGCGGGTCTCTGCGAGAGCCCGCTGACGTTCCAGGCCATCATCATCTGGCGCGACGAACTGAACGAAGGCCAGACGCTGCTGCGCGAGATCATCGATCTCGAGACGACCTATTCCGGTCCGGAAGCCAAGGCTGCGCCGCAGTTCCAGTCGCCCGAGAAGATCGAGGCGGACCGAAAGGCTGCCGAGGAAAAGGAAAAGACCCGCCGTTCGCGCACCAGCGAAGACGACATCACCAATGTCGGCGGCGAGGGCCTGCCGCCCGAGGAGGAGGAAGAGGACGACGACGAGTCGAACCTCTCTCTCGCCGCGATGGAAGCGGAACTGCGCCCGCAGGTCATGGAAACGCTCGACATCATTGCCGAGACCTACAAGAAGCTGCGCAAGCTGCAGGACCAGCAGGTCGAGCTGCGGATGAATGCCGCGACGGGATCGCTGACATCCGCGCAGGAGAAGAAGTACAAGGAGCTCAAGGACGAGCTCATCACCGCCGTAAAGTCGCTGTCGCTCAACCAGAACCGCGTCGATAATCTGGTCGAGCAGCTCTACGACATCAACAAGCGGCTCGTGCAGAACGAAGGCAAGCTGCTGCGGCTGGCCGAAAGCTATGGCGTGAAGCGCGACTCGTTCCTGGAGCAGTATTCCGGCAGCGAACTCGTGACGAACTGGATGGAAACGGTCAGCAACCTGACGGCGCGCGGCTGGGCGCCCTTCGTGAAGAACGAAGAGCGCATGATCAGCACGATCCGCGGCGAGATCCACAATCTGGCAACGGAAACTGGCATCTCGATCTCCGAATTCCGCCGGATCGTTCACATGGTCCAGAAGGGCGAGCGCGAAGCGCGGATCGCCAAGAAGGAGATGGTGGAAGCCAATCTTCGCCTCGTGATCTCGATTGCCAAGAAGTACACGAACCGCGGCCTTCAGTTCCTGGACCTTATCCAGGAAGGCAATATCGGCCTGATGAAGGCGGTCGACAAGTTCGAGTATCGTCGTGGCTACAAGTTCTCGACCTATGCCACATGGTGGATCCGGCAGGCGATCACGCGTTCGATCGCCGACCAGGCGCGCACGATCCGCATTCCGGTGCACATGATCGAGACGATCAACAAGATCGTCCGCACGTCGCGCCAGATGCTGCACGAGATCGGCCGCGAGCCGACGCCGGAAGAGCTGGCCGAGAAGCTGGCCATGCCGCTCGAGAAGGTCCGCAAGGTCCTGAAGATCGCCAAGGAGCCGATCTCGCTCGAAACCCCCGTGGGCGACGAGGAAGACAGCCATCTGGGCGACTTCATCGAGGACAAGAATGCGCTGCTGCCGATCGACGCCGCCATCCAGGCGAACCTGCGCGAGACGACGACACGCGTTCTGGCCTCGCTGACGCCGCGCGAGGAGCGTGTCCTGCGCATGCGCTTCGGCATCGGCATGAACACGGACCACACGCTGGAAGAAGTCGGCCAGCAGTTCTCGGTCACCCGCGAACGTATTCGCCAGATCGAGGCGAAGGCGCTGCGCAAGCTCAAGCACCCGAGCCGGTCGCGCAAGCTGCGGTCGTTCCTCGACAGCTGAGCTGGGCGCTCAAGCATGATAACCAAGCGGCGTCCGCGACAAGCGGGCGCCGTTTTCGTTTATGGGCTGAGGTGCGCTGGAGGCGACGGCTTCAGGCGCCGGGCGGCCGCCTTGACTGTCGGCGGCAAGCTGCATACGCTTTGCCTCATGAACCGCATCTGCCTCATGATGACCTGCATCGTGACATCCCGCATGGGGTGTGCGGAGCGTTGTCGGGACTGATCGTCCGTTCCGCCGTCCGTGCCCCCCGTCCAAAGGGTGGCCCGGTTGAGGCGCGCCCTTGATCCTCCAAGGAGCGACCCATGTCCGATCCATCCTTCCTCTCCCGTCCGCGTGCCAATCGTCGTCTTCCCGAAGGGTTGAACCTTCGCGCGGCCGAACAGCGCGATGTCGCCGGAATCACGGAGCTGTCCAATGGCCCGCTCTATCGGGCGGGGACGCAGAGACTGCCGTTTCAAAGCGAGGAGGCCACGGCGCGCTGGCTCGGATCCAACGGGGAGGCGGCATCGCTGAGCGTCGTGGCGGAGCTCGACGGGCGGATCGTCGGGCTGGGTGGCCTGCACCGCCAGACCGGCCGGCGCCAGCATGTCGCCATTCTCGGCCTCGGCGTTCACGACGACTATCAACGGCAGGGCATCGGTGTCGCACTGCTCGAGGCGCTAATGGATGCGGCCTTCAACTGGCTGCAGATCCGGCGCGTGGAACTCACGGTATTTTCCGACAATGCGGGCGCGATCGAACTCTACCAGCGGGCCGGCTTTCGGCGCGAGGGCCTGTTGCGCGCCTATGCGTTTCGCGACGGGGCCTATGCCGATGTCCTCGCAATGGCGCTGATATCGCCGGACCTCGGCTGCGAACCGGTGCAGGCCGAGATTTGAGCGTGATACGCGGTGAGATCATGCCGGCGAGACCGGCGTCCGCTTGGTCTTGCGGTGAAAAATGCCTATGTCCGTACCCGTGACCTCCGATTCTCCTCAGCGCCGGTTCGAAAGACCTCTCCTGGCGATCCTTGCCTCGCTCGCGCTGCATGTCGCCGTCGTTGCGCCGTTTCTCCTGCGGCTGCCCGAGACGACGCCGGAGGTGCCCGCCGAGCCGAGCGTTACGGTCGAGATCGTGCCCGAGCCGCAGACGATGCCGAAGCCGCCGGAGCCAGCGCCCGAGGCCGCCAAAGCGGAGAAGGCCGCGCGCTCGCCGCCTGCCACAGGCAGGCCTGAGCCTGCGTCCACCCCGCCACCGCCCACCCCGACGCCGCCTGCCGCGCCTTCACGGCCTTTCGAGGCGTCATCCGCGCAGGAGCCGGACGCTCCACCGGATCCCGTCGATCTGCCGGCACCGGAGGGTGAGGCGAAACAAGCGGATACAGCTCCGACCGAACCTGTCGCGGCGCCACCGGCAACCCCCGCGCCCGTCGCGCAGGCAGCGGAGACGGCAGCCTCCCTCCCGGCAGATGCGCCCGTCACGGAACCGGCGCCGGGCGGGGCTGCGTCATCGATACCTGCGCCTGTTGCCAAACAGACAGAGACGCCGCCGGCCGCACCGGAGATCCTCGCCGGCGCCGCGACATCGGGCGAAGGCGCGGGCGAGGCCGTTCCTTCCGTCTCACCGACGCCCGATGTCGAGCCGAAGCCCGCCGATGAACAGCCGCAGCCTCCGCGCGAGACGGCGCTTGTGGAGCCGGGTGCGACAGGCGCCGCGCAAATGCCAGCGGCTCCGAGGCCGGAGAGCGCCGACGATCGTCCGATGACGCCGGGCGAGGAGGCGGCCTATGTGCCCGCCACGCCCGCCATCCCCCAGGCAAAGCCCGCACCGGCGCCGGCGCCCAAACCGGCAAAGACATTCTACTCCAAAAATATTCTCGCGGATCCGCGTGTGCGCGGCGCCTTGGACAAGCAGCCGCCGCAGGCGCGTCTCGTGCAGATTTGCACCATCGAGGCCCTCGAGCAGGCACGATACGCCAGCACGGCGTTCGTGCCGGAGATTATCAAGGTGTTCGGGAAAAACGGCGGCGTGATCACGGGGCAGCATCTCAGCGCCCGGGGTGGTGCCATCCGCTCCCGTGGCGTGTGGCGCGAGATCACGTTCGACTGCACCGCCAACGCCACGTTCGATACGATCACGGCCTTCCGCTTTGCGCTTGGCGAGACGATACCGCGCAGTGCCTGGGCCAGCCGCCGTCTCCCGGCGGATTGACGATTCGGGTCCGCTTGGAGCCTCGCACGGGAACATCTGGCCGGCCTCCGCCTTCCTTCGCCATCACGACCGCATGTTCCTGCGCAGAGAAGGAGGATTTATGGCTTATGTCGATGGCTTCATCGTTGCGGTCCGCCGGGATCGGCTGGACGCCTATGCGGATCTTGCCCGGACGGCCGGCGCCGTCTGGAAGGCGCACGGGGCGCTCGATTATGTGGAATGCGTCGGAGACGACCTGCCCTATGGGCAGGTGACCTCGTTCCCGCGCGCCGTGCAGGCGAGCGAAGACGAGGTGGTGATCTTCGCCTGGATCGTCTACGCCTCGAAGGCCGAGCGCGACCTGATCGTGCCGAAGGTCATGGCGGATCCGCGGCTGAAGATCGATCCGGACGCCATGCCCTTTGACGGGCAGAGAATGATCTATGGTGGCTTCCACACGCTGGTTCAGGTGTAGAACAGGCTTTGGCGATCCATCCACAACAGCCGGAGATGTCATGCCACAGACCATGCTGACCGTGTCCACCCGTGGCGCGGGGCTCTATGAATTCACTGGAGAAGTGCAGGCCTTCGTGCGGCAATCGGGGGTCGAGACGGGATTGCTCACCGTATTCGTCCGCCACACATCCTGCTCGCTTCTGATCCAGGAAAATGCGGATCCCGACGTGCGGCGCGACCTCGATAGCTTCTTCTCGCGCCTCGTGCCGCCATCCGACGATCCCTCCATGCGGTGGGTGATCCACACCGACGAGGGCCCGGACGACATGCCGGCACATATCAAGGCGGCGCTCACCGCCGTGTCGATCGGCATTCCCGTCTCGGCGGGGCGCCTCGTGCTCGGCACATGGCAAGGCCTTTACCTGTTCGAACATCGCCAGCGCCCGCATCGCCGCGACGTCGTGATGCATCTCGGGCCATAGGCCAGCGGTCGCGTCCGCCGATGTCGGGCGATCCCGAAGGGGCGTTGCTTGACATCGGCCGCGCCCGCATCATCTTTTCGCATGAGCCCTTGCTTTCATAAACGCGCGAGGGCCATGCGCGGGGAGGACCGATGACGGACGTGCAGACGATTGCCGAGCGCTTCATGGAGGCGCTGAACCACCGCGATTACGAGACGATCGCCGGGTTTCTCGACGAAGATGCGGCACTGGACACCCTGACGGGACAGCGCACCATCGGCGCGCATCCGCTGCGCCTGGCGATCACGAGCTATTTCCGCCATTTCGACGAGGCGTTTTTCGATATGGTGCCGATGCGCGACCAGCTTGGCCAGCGCGTGGCCGTGGATGTCACCGCGCGCGGACATTATCGCGAGAGCATGGCCGGTTTTCCCCCGGCAAACGGGCAATCCTATTCGATCCCGAGCGTCTTCATCTTCGAGTTCGACGGGCCGAGCGTGACGCGCCTTACCCATTACCGCAACATTCGCATCTTCGAGCAACAGTTGCTGCGTTAGAGCCCATATCCTCCCGTGGAGATCGTCACCAGTTCCCATTCAAAATGAACGGCAGGTGAATGTGCGATTTTACCTACATTCAGCTTCCTCGCGCTAGAAAGGAAGCCTTCGCCGGGAGATGGCGAGCAACAGACGAGCACCCCGCGGCAACGCCGGTGAGCTCCAGAAGATCGAGGAAACGCTCCATGAAAACCATGTTCACCCGACTTGCCCTGGCCGCGCTGATCGGCGTGTCCGGCCTTTCCGCCTTCGCCGGCACCGCATCCGCCGACCAGATCCGTCTTGGCCTCACGTCCGGCTCCGTGGTCGATGTTCAGTATCGCGACGAGCGCGACTGGTCGCGCGGCCGGCATGATCGCGACCGCCGCGACTGGGGTCGTGACCGCCGTGGCCGTTGCGCGCCCTGGCTCGCGGCCGACAAGGCCAGCGCCTACGGTCTGCGCCGTGCCCGCGTCGTCGATGTGACACCCCGCCGGGTCGTCGTCGAAGGCCGGTTCCGTGGCGGCTTCCGCACCGTGACCTTCGCCAACATGCGGGGATGCCCCGTTCTCGGCCGGTAATCGCGCCACTGGCTCTGCGCTCCGCCCCTTGCGGTGCGCAGAGCCAGAGGCAACCGCAGGAATGAAAAGCCTGTCCGCTCCGAAGGGAGCAGGCAGGCTTTTCCATGTTCGCGTGCTCTTGCCGAGACTCTGGGGGGGACGAGAGGGGATCGCCTCGCCGAAGGCCTTGCCTGCGTAAGGCTTGAGTTCGTCGGCTGCCACTTTCGCCGCTACAGTTCAGGGATACGTGGAAACCGGTTGTTTCGAAGAGACAAACGATAACGAAGGAATCGAGAGTTTGGGTGGTTCGGAATGAACCTGACAGGCTCTCGCGTCTCCGAGCGGTGATGGGCGTTGCCATCCACCCGACGAGCGCGCAGCGAGCCGGGCCGGGCTCGCCGCCGGATCGTTGCGGTCAGGGATCGATCGCGAAGGTCACGTTGACGGTGACGTTGTAGTTGTTTTCGCCGTTTGCGATGGGCACGGCACTTTCGGCCATGTCCTTGGCCATGGCGCGGGCCATGGGCATGGGTTCGGGACGAGCGGCATTCTCGTTGATCTCAATCACCCGTCCGAGTTTGACGCCGGCCGCTTCGGCAAGCGTGCGCGCTTTGGCGATCGCGTCGGTGACGGCGGCCTTGCGGGCCTCGTTGAGCGTTGCATCCGGCTTGTCGTTCGTGAACTGGATGCTGCCGCCCTGATTGACGCCGAGCGTCACGGCCTGATCGATGATCGCGCCGAGCTTGGCGACGTCGCGCAGGCGCACGGTCAGCGTGTTGGCCACCTGATAGCCGATGAGCGTCGGCGGCTCGGTGCCGTTGTTATTTTCCGGGTAGCGATATTGCGGATTGACGGCAAAGCCGGAGGTCTGGAGATCGCGATCGGCAATGCCGCCGGTGCGCAGAGCCGCGAGCACGTCGGTCATCGCCTTCGAATTGCCGTCGAGCGCTTCGCGCGCCGTCTTGCCGTCCGTCACCACGCTGAAGGAGAGGATCGCCATATCGGGTGCAACGGCCGCGCGCCCTTCGCCGTTGACCTCGATCACGGCCTCGCGATGCGGGGGCGGCGGTGTCTGGGCGAAAGCGGGAAGGGCCGCCGTGGTCGCAAGAGCGAGCGCGAAAGCGGGTGCGAGACCAGCCGGAAAGGCACGGCGCAGGCGGAGCGTTGACGTCATATCGGGTTCTTTCTCTTCATCTATTTCGTCCCTGCAACCTTGTTGCGGACCGAATGTGAAGGGAATACGGCGATGCCTTGTGACAGTCCCGAAATTCCGCTAAAGCCATCTCGCGGAGGCCACCATTGACCTCCCGCAAACGGCACCGCCGTCAGGGCCTGTAGCTCAATGGTTAGAGCCGGCGGCTCATAACCGCTTGGTTGGGGGTTCGAGTCCCTCCGGGCCTACCATTAATTATAAGTTATTGAATTAATTATTGTATTGTGAGTTTTCGCCTCACAAGTTTGACTTTGGGGGCAAGCGCGCCTGCGCGAGTTGACGCCAAGCGCTCATCGTCAGGAGATAGATCTCCGACGGTCATCAGATCCGGAAAAGCCCGGACCTCGCAATCGACTCTCAAGCGAGCCGGTTCGCACCCACCCTGGATCCGCTGCTCTCACCCGCGGAACGTGCCGTATCCGCCATTGTGGTAGAGAAGGGGTGCGCCGTCTTTTTGCGTGATGGCGAGGACGCGGCCGATGATGATGGCGTGGGTGTGGTGTTCGATGATGTGTTCGACTTCGCAATCAATGGCGGAGAGGGCGTCGCTGAGGACGGGGGCGCCGCTGGCGAGGGTGGTCCACTCGGCGCCGTCATAGCGGGCGGGACCCCTGAGGCCGCCTTTTCCGGCGAAGCGATCGGCGATGTCCTGCTGGTCGTCCGACAGGATGTTGACGCAGAAATGGCCGTGGCGGGCGATCACCGGCCAGCTGGAGGACGTGCGGTTGATGTTGACGATCATCGTCGGGGGATCGACGCTCAGCGCCGTTGCGGAGGTGACCGTGGCGCCGGTTCGGTCGTCCGTGCCGGCGGTGATGACAGAGACCGTGGCGGCGACGTGGCGCATGGCCCGCTTCAGCTGCTCGGTCCCATCGAACTGGACGATGGACAGAGGTGCCGTTGCTGCAGCATGGGCGCCGTTTGCGGCTGAAGAGGTCTTGGCGAGGCTCATCGCATGTTCCTTCCGGAATGGCCGGGCTGAAAGCCGACGGCAGGTGTTCGGCGCGGGCGATGGGACTGAGACGCCTGTCCTGCCCATCGCCAATAGGCCGGCACGATAATGTCTACTTGAGCGCTAGACAAAGAAGAGAATGCCATGGCGGGCATCGCACCGGGAATGGATTTCCGTTTTCACCGGCTCTTACGGTGCGGCGATCCCGGTGGCGTGCCGATGCCCGTCGAATACGTGGGCGATGCGCGCGGCGACAAGGCGGGCGTGCTCACTCACCTGCGGCAGGCCCATCAATTCGCCGAAGCGCCCGCGGGCGAGCGGGCCGGAGATCAGCAGGCTGTCATCCGGTTTCCCCTCCACGTCGAGCGCACGGGATTGCGCGTCGCAATCGATGCCGAGGCCGGTCGGATCGAGGCGAAGATGGCCGGTGTCGCGGAGATCGCGCAGCCAGGCCTGGCTGTCGAGAATGCCACCATGGGCCGGGCCGGTGGTAACGACCACGGCGTCGAAGAGGCGTTCGATGGTGCCGGCCGACGTTTTCGGTTTCAGCGTGACGCGGATGCGGTCTCCCTCGATCAGGGTCTGCCGGACGGAGCCTGCGACGATGTCGAGACGGCCCGTTTCGATCGCCGTATCGAGGGACTGTTCGACCTGCGGGGCGATGCGGAAGCGATGAACGTCCCAGAAGACCCGGAGATGTCGAACGATCCGGCGGCGCTCGGCGATCGACAGCTGGGGCCAGAAGCTTGCGGCCTGGGTTCGGACCTGATCGATCACGGCATGCCAGGTGAGGCCGGCGGCTTCCGCCGTGCGGATGGCGCTGCGGACGCGGTTGACGAGCTCGCGGGCAGAGGCGGGTGGCGGGGCGAGAAAGTCGCCGAAGGGTTCCTGCGGGAAGGGCGCATGGCCCCGCGAGCGCAGGCCGCGGCGCGAGACGGAGAGGATGCGGCCGCGATGGCCGGCGGCGGTCAACGAGGCGACGACGTCGGCGGATGTCAGGCCGTTTCCGACGATGAGGACGTCGTCGTCCGGGCGGATCGCGGCGAGCGATCGGGGTTCCGTCGGATCGGGGACGAAGCGGGGGTGGCTTTCAAGGGCCGCGGCCAGGGCGCGGGGCGGGGCCGGTGGCGGGTGCGTCGTGGCGATGACGACGAGGGCGGCGGCGCGGCGCGCGCCGGTGCCATCCTCGATCTCCCATCCGCCGGCAGCGCGGCGCACCGCCGTCACGGCCGCGCGGACGTGACGCACGGCGCCGCTTTCGAGGTGCGGTTTCAGGCTGTCGACGACATAGGCGCCGAAAATGCCGCGTCGCGGATAGACCGATCCGTCCGGGCGTCTTGCCTCGCTGTCCTCGGCGGTCGCGTCCGTCCGCTCGAGCCAGGCGGCGAAGTGCTCCGGCTCGTCCGGGCGCAGGCTCATGCGCGCCGCGGGCACATTGATGCGATGGGCAGGATCGGCGGTATCGTAGGCCAGTCCTCGGCCGATCTCGGCGCGGGGCTCGAAGACGACGATGTCCGTACGAAAGGCAATGTCGGGGTTTCCGGCGAGATGATAGGCGACCGCCGCACCCGAAAATCCGCCGCCGATAATGGCGATGGTCCTGCGGGCACCGCTCTCGGGCTGATCTGCCGGAACGGCGGCCGAGAGGCGCATGTCGGTGATCGTCATAGGGGTATCAAATCCATTCGCTTTGCATTGGCGCACTTTCCACCGAATGCCGGCGCGCTGCAAACGTAGAAATTCTAAGGATTTGATAGATAATAGAAAGCCATTCCTTCTTCCCGGCAGGTCTCCTTTCTACCTTCCTGATCTTTCCCGGCAGCGGCCGGCGGCGAGAGGATGGTGGGCGACATGGCGACGATTTTGGGCAAATTCCTGGCACTCGGCATTGCCACCGGCGTGGTGCTTGCCGGGGCCGTCAGCGGCGCGCTTGCGGCCGATGTCAAGGAGATCCGGATCGATTGGGCCACCTACAATCCGGTCAGCCTGCTTCTGAAAAAGGAAGGCCTGCTGGAAAAGGCGTTTGAGAAGGACGGGATCAGCATTCGCTGGGTCCAGTCCGCCGGGTCCAACAAGGCGCTCGAATATCTGAATGCCGGGTCGATCGATTTCGGGTCCACGGCCGGCGCTGCGGCGCTGATTGCCCGCGTCAACGGTAATCCCATCAAGTCGATCTATGTCTACTCGCGTCCGGAGTGGACGGCGCTGGTGACGGGCAAGGATTCGACGATTGCGAGCGTCGCCGATCTCAAGGGCAAGACGGTTGCCGTAACGCGCGGAACGGATCCGCATGTGTTTCTGGTGCGGGCGCTGGCGGATGCCGGGCTGACCTCGAAGGACGTGAAGTTCGTGCTGCTGCAACATGCCGATGGCCGCCTGGCGCTGAGCCGCGGCGATGTCGATGCCTGGGCCGGTCTCGACCCGCTGATGGCAGCCGCCGAAGTGGAGGAGGGCGCAAAGCTTTTCTACCGCAAGCCGGAAAACAACAGCTGGGGCGTTCTGAACACGCCGGAAAGCTTCGCCGCCGAGCACCCCGACATCGTGAAGCGCGTTCTGGCCGCCTATGAGGAAGCGCGCAAGCAGGCGCTGGCCGATCCCGCCGCGCTGAAGGCGGCGCTGATCGAAGCCGCAAAGCTGCCCGAGGCGGTCATCGATCGTCAGCTGGAGCGCACCGATCTCTCCACGTCGCGCATCGGCGACGTGCAGGCCGAGACCATCACCAAAGCGGGCCTCGCCCTTCAGGAGGCCGGCGTGCTGCCGGCCGATGCGGATATCGGCAAGACGGTCGCAGACCTGATCGACCCGAGCTTCAGTCAGGATCTGATTCAGTAATGGCCATCGGCGCGGCAGAGGCAGGGGTGGCAGCGGGCGTCGGCGACGGGCGGGCGGACACGGCTGCCGTTTCGCCACGCGCATTCTGGCTGCGCCCTTCGGCAGGCGGCTGGGGCGGTGCCCTCATTCGGTTCGTCCTTGCCGTAGCATTGCCGGTCGGCGCGTTTCTTCTTTGGGAAGTCGCGGTCGATAGCGGGCTTGCCAGCGGTCGGCTGGTGCCGCCGCCGTCGCGCATTCTGGCGACGCTCGCCGACCTCTGGACGGCAGGGCAGCTTGCCGACCATATCGCTTCGACCTGTCTGCGGGTGCTGCTCGGCTTTCTCGCAGGTGCTGTGGCCGGTGCTCTTGCGGGCAGCCTCACCGGCTATTTCCGGTTCGTGCATGCCGCGGTCGATCCGACGTTGCAGGCGCTGCGCGCCATTCCGTCGATCGCCTGGGTGCCGCTGTTCATCCTCTGGTTCGGCATCTTCGAGACGTCCAAGGTGGTGCTGATCGCGACGGGTGTCTTCTTCCCCGTCTATCTCGGCGTGTCCACGGCGCTGCTCTCGGTCGATCGCAAGATCGTCGAGGTCGGGCGGATCTTCCGGCTGAGCGGGTTTGATCTGGTGCGCCGCATTCTCTTTCCCGCCGTGTTGCCGGCTTTCATCGTGTCGCTGCGGGCCGGGCTCGGGCTTGGCTGGATGTTCGTCGTCGCGGCGGAGTTCATGGGCGCATCGGAAGGGCTCGGCTATCTTCTCGTGGATGGTCAGCAACTGGGCAAGCCGGACCAGATCATGGCGGCGATCCTCATCTTCGCAGTGATTGGCAAGCTGTCGGATGCGCTTCTGATGCGCGCGACCGCGCCGCTGGTCGCATGGCAGGATAATTTTAGCCGGGGAGGTCTCTGATGCTGTCGCTGACCGGACTGGGCAAAACCTATGCTGGCGGCGTGCAGGCGCTTGCCGGCTTTACGCTGGACGCACGGCCGGGCGAGATCGTGGCCGTTATCGGCGGTTCGGGCTGCGGCAAGAGCACGCTTCTTCGGTTGATCAGCGGGCTCGACACGCCGACCACGGGCACCGTCCGCATCAATGGCGAAACGGTCGAGCAGCCGCATCCGCTGATCAACCTCATCTTTCAGGAGCCGCGCCTTCTGCCCTGGCTGAGCGTGCGTGACAATGTCGGCTTCGGGCTCGCACATCTGCCACGGGCCGAGCAGGTGCTGCGGATCCACGAGGCGCTCTGTCGCGTGAACCTGGAGGCCTATGGCGACCGGCTGCCGAAGGCGCTCTCCGGCGGGCAGGCGCAGCGCGTCGCCATTGCCCGCGCGCTGGTGACCCGGCCGGAGGTTCTGCTGCTCGACGAGCCCTTTTCCGCGCTCGATGCCTTGACGCGCGAGACCCTGCAGCAACATCTCCTCGATATCTGGTCGGAGACGCAGGCGACGATGATCCTGGTGACGCACGATATCGACGAGGCCGTTTCGCTCGCCCATCGCGTCATCGTCATGAAGCCGTGGCCCGGCCGCATCCTCGACGAGATCGTCATCGCACGCCCGCACCAGCGTGGCGGCGCCGATTTCGATCGCGCACGAGCGAAGGTCCGCGCCGCGCTCGATCAATCCCTTTCCGCCCCGACCCCTGCGGATATCCGCAAGGTCCGGGCACAGCCTTCATCCGTTCTGGAGACATCGCCATGACTTCCGCCCCTGAAAAAATCAACGTCCTGTGGTTCCTGCCGACCCATGGCGACAGCCGCTATCTCGGCACCACCATCGGCGGCCGGAATGTCGATCTCGCCTACCTGAAACAGGTGGCGCAGGCAGCCGATTCGCTCGGCTACTACGGCGTGCTCATCCCCACCGGCAAGAGCTGCGAGGACAGCTGGGTGGTCGCCTCGGCGCTGGCACCGCTGACGGAAAAGCTGAAATATCTGATCGCCGTGCGTCCCGGCCTGCTGTCGCCGACGCTGGCGGCGCGCATGACGGCGACGCTCGACCGGATTTCGGAAGGCCGCGTGCTGATCAACGTCGTCACGGGCGGCGATCCGATCGAGAACAAGGGCGACGGCATCCACTACGCCCATGGCGAGCGCTACGAGGTAACGGAGGAGTTTCTCCACATCTACAAGGCACTGCTGCAGGGCGAGACGGTCAACCACAAGGGCAAGCACTTTGACATTCAGGATGGGCGCGTGCTGTTTCCCTCCTACCAGACGCCGCATCCGCCGCTCTATTTCGGCGGCTCCTCCGGCATCGGGCAGGAGGTTGCGGCCCGCACCATCGACAAGTACCTGACCTGGGGCGAGCCGCCGGAGGACGTTGCCAAGAAGATCGCCGAGGTTCGGGCGCTGGCTGACCGCGAAGGTCGCGAGGTCACCTTCGGCATCCGCCTGCACGTCATCGTGCGCGAGACGGCGGAAGCGGCCTGGCGGGCGGCGGACGAACTCATCCAGTATCTCGATGACGACACGATCGCGGCCGCGCAGAAGGTGTTCGAGCGGATGGACTCGGTGGGCCAGAGCCGCATGAGCCGCCTGCATGGCGGTCGTCGCGACAAGCTGGAGGTGAGCCCCAATCTCTGGGCGGGCGTCGGCCTCGTGCGCGGCGGCGCCGGCACGGCACTGGTGGGCGATCCGGATCAGGTCAAGGCGCGGATCGAGGAATACCGCGAGATTGGCATCGATACGTTCATCATGTCGGGCTATCCGCATCTTGAGGAAGCCTACCGCTTCGGCGAACTGGTCCTGCCGAACCTGCCGCTGGCCCATCCCGTCAAGGCGCGCGAAAAGTCGATCAACACCGGCCCGTTCGGCGAGACGATCGCCGGCGACCACCGGCCGACGCTGAAGGTCAGCCAGTCCTGATCGCGTCCTGACATCCTCGCCGATACCGCTGCCGCTCTCGACACCGGTGTCGGCGACGGCGCGCGCCGTCGTCTATAAAATCACTCGACAAACTCCGTGACGTCACTACCTTGGACGTGCTGCGGTCATCGGGCGTCTCGGTTTGCTGCCGGGGTGCTCCATGATGCCGCGCCGAAGACAGACGGAGGGTTGCTCTTGGATTATGATGTTGCGGTTGTCGGCTCGGGGTTTTCGGCTATCGCGGTCAGCGTTCACCTGTTGCGGTCGCTGCCGCCGTCGGCCACCATCGCGGTCGTCGGCGACGATCCGGCCTTTGGCCGGGGCACGGCCTATCGCACCGAGTTCCATCTTCACCGGTTGAACGTACCCGCGGGGCGCATGAGCCTCTTCCCGGACGAGCCGGATCATTTCCTCAACTGGCTGGAGCGGCAGGGGCGCGGTATCTCGCGCGACGAGTTCGCATCGCGCGGCGATTACGGGCTCTATCTTCGCGATACGCTCGCTTCGCTGCTGAGGGGCCGGCATGCGCGCCCAAAACTCGATTTCATCCGGGCAAAAGCGACCGGATGCGTCCGCTCGCAGGAGGACGGGCTGCTGTTTCAACTGGCGGATGGCGAGAGCCTGCATGCGCGGGCCGTAGCCCTGTGTCTGGGTGTCGGCACGGCGGACCTGCCGCTTCGGGAGGAGCGGATCGCCGAGGCTGCGCGGCGGCGGCTGGTGCGCAATCCGTGGCGGCTGAAGTGGCTTTCGAAGGTGAAGCCGGATGATACGATCTGTATCCTCGGCTCCGGCCTGACGATGATCGATCAGGTGCTGACGCTGCGGGCGCGGGGGCATCGTGGCGTGATCCACGTTCTCTCGCGGCGCGGGCTGGTGCCGCATGCACACGCCCATCACCATGGCACGGCCGTGCTGCCGGACCTTCCCGAAGACCCTTTGACGATCAGCGGCATTCTGAAGGCGCTGCGCGCCCAGGTCCGCGCCGGCGCGGAATGGCGCTCGGTGATGGATGGGCTGCGGCCGCGAACGCAGGCGCTGTGGCAGCGGCTTTCCCCGCCCGAGCGGTCCCGCTTCCTGCGGCATGCTCTGGCCTGGTGGAACATCCATCGCCACCGTGTTGCGCCGCCTGTGTTCGAGCAGTTCGATGCGCTGCGTCGCGATGGGTTCGTGACGATTCATGCCGGGTTTTTGCGCGACATCGGCATCGACGGAAACCGGCCGTGCCTTGCCTATCGCCCACGCGGTTTGCAGGATGTCGTGTCCCTGCCGGTCGACTGGGTGGTCAACTGCACCGGCATGGAGCGCGCCGGCATCGGGCATTCGCCCCTGCTGGTCGAAATGGCGGATCAGGGAATTATCGTTCCCGACCGGCTGGGGCTCGGCTTGCGGGTCGATGAGATGTCGCGCGCCATGGGTGCAGGCGACGGGGCTCGCCCGGGCCTCTTTGCCGTGGGTGCGCTGACGGCGGGACAGTTCTGGGAGATAACGGCCGTGCCGGATATCCGCGTCCAGGCACAGACGGTCGCCGGCGCCATCGTCGCCGATACAGCGCTCGCCAAAACTCAGGCAGCGCGGCGGAAGGCGAATGTCCTTCCCATGTCCGAGGTCGAGACCAGCCCCATCCGGTAGAGGGATGCGAGCACGCTGGCGATGGCCGGCCGAATCCGCTGTCCCTGGCGGAACCGCCTGGCGATGTCTGCCGCATCGACAGCACCGCCGCTGGCAATCAGGGCGTCGATGACGAGCGCCGTCTGGGCCGCGTCGTTTCGACTGGGGAACGGGGGAAGGCCGGCGGCGGCTGCGATACCCTTGGGAAGGCCGAGATCGGCCTCGATCTGCTGCGCCTTTTCGGTCTCGGAGCCGAAGCGTTCGATCTGGTAGTCCGGGCGCACCCAGCGAACGAGGCCGCGGGCCTCTTCGCGGGCCCGCTCGCTGTTCAGCGAGACGAGGTGGGCCAGCATGTCGGCTTGAGACAGGTCTGCCGGCCAGCCATAGGCGGCGGCCACGGCCACATCCAGCTCGTCGTGCAGCTCCCGCAGGATCAGAACGAGACCGTCCTCGAAGATCCGGCGTTCTCTCGGCGCCAACCGGTCCGGGTGGGTGCCGGACACGATGAGGTCGAGCACGTTGTAAAGGCCGGTCAAAGTCAGGTGCGAGTGGTCCGCGAGCACGCGCTTGCGGTGCGCGTCGAGCGCTTCGGCGATAAGGCCGATCGCGTGCCGGTGCGTGTTCGACAGTGTTGGAAACGGGAAGGGATCGAAGCAGCGGGATTTCGAATATCGGGGCCTGTCTTCGAGCGTGCCACCCTGTGCCGCCGCCCAAATCGCGTGCCAGCGGGACGAGAGGATGCCGAGGAACGCAGCGTCGTCCGTGGCGATGACGACCAGCATGTTATCGGGCAGGATATCCGCATCGAGAAACTGGAAGACGCGATGCTTTGCCGTCTCGACCGTGGCGATGTAGCGGGAGAGACCCGCGAGAGCGGGGCGAAGTTCCCGGCGTGGTTCGCCGAAGATCCACCAATTGTCCCGGTAGGTGGCCCTGTTGTTGCGATCCCGCTCCGGCTTCACGGTCAGCATGAGATGCTGGTAGAGTTCGGGATAGAACATGCGCACCTCATCCTGCGTCCGCCCGAGAAGATCGATGGCCATGACCTCCCGAGGCCGGTTCGTCAGATCGCGGCCGTTGCGATAGGCCCGGATGTGCATGTCGAGGCCCGCGTGCCTGCCACGTCCGAGGTGCTCCGCCTCTCTGGGGCTGACGAGAAAGCCTCTGCCATGCAGTTTGACGCCGGGCGAGCAGATCCCGATACTCGCCTTGAGGCCTTCGGTGGCCGTGACATCGACGCCGATGGTCAGGTCCGAATTCAACCGGCCGGATGTTTCGTGGAACAGGATCATCGGCGTATCGGTCGCCACGCGGTCTTCCGACACGACCTCCATCAGCCGCCCGTCCAGCTTGCCGGCTTCCGCGACGGTCATGGCGATCCGCACCGCGGCGCTGTCGCGCGTCACTTTCGTCCAGGGATGGTCGGGGATCGCCATGACCAGCGAGACCGGCGATTTGGCCGTGAGGTAGCGCTCCATGACGCGGCGCTGGAAGACCTGGCTGATCGAATTGGTCGTGACGAAGCCGAAGCGCTTGAGGCAGCTGCCTTTGCGGGCCAGAAGCGCGGCGGACCTATCCCACCAGTACATGACGAAATCGGCGCTCTCGTTCATGTGCGGATGTGCGGCCCACAGGGCCTGTGCATAGATGTCGCCCATGCGGTTGCGCAGATCCTTGCCGCCAATAAAGGGCGGGTTGCCGACGATGTAATCGGCTTCCGGCCAGTCTGGTGGGCGTGGATCCTCCGGCGATACGAGAACCGCATCCATGCAGCGGATATTGTGAAACGCCTTGAGGATCGGTTCGGAGGGAACACCGCCATTGTTGCGAAAGTGCAGTTGCAGATGGCCGATCCAGAGCACGAGTTCGGCAATGGCCGCGGCGCGGGGATTGACCTCCAGTCCGAGGAACTGGTGGGGATCGACGGTGTGGCTCTCCAGCCCGTGCAGGGCTTCCTGTCCGCCCAGATCGTTCAGGGCTTCCAGCACGTCGCTTTCCAGCGTCTTCATCAGCTCCAGCGAGACGTAGAGAAAGTTGGCGGTGCCACAGGCGGGATCGAGGATGCGCAGGCTGCAGAGCCGGTCGTGGAAGGCCTGGACACTGGTGATCGCCTGCTTTTCGCGGCCTTCGGTCTTCTGCCGGTCGGCCGTCGCTCGGATGCCGGCCCATTCCAGCCGCAGGGGATCGATGACCGTCGCGATGACCAGCCGCTCCACATAGGCGCGCGGTGTGTAATGCGCACCGAGGCGGCGACGGTCGGTCGGGTCGAGCGCCTGCTCCAGGAAGGTGCCGAAAATGGCGGGCTCGACATCCTTCCAGTCGTGGCTGGCCGCGGCGGCGAGTTCGCCGATCTCCTCGCGCCGAAGGGGCAGGGCACGGCGGTTGCGGAAGAACTCGCCGTTGAACCGTCTGACCGGATGCCGAATGGTGGCGGAGAAACCGCCTTCGTCCATCGCGCGCCACAGATCCTCCATCGTGCCGGGAAAGATCTCCGGCCGATCGGCACAGTCCTTCAGCAGCAGCTTGAAGCTGTTGCGCGGCAGGAGATCAACGTCTTCGGCGAACATGGTGAAAAGCACGCGCATCAGGAACATCGCCACGTCTTCCGTCGGATGCCCCGCGCCCTCCAGCGCTTGGGAGACCTTGGCGATCCGGGTGGCGATCTCGCGGGTCACCTTGGCGGCGTGGCGCGCCGGATCGAGAGACAGCGGATCGGACCAGATGGCAACCAGGCGTTTGCGGACGGCCTCGTCCCGCAGGTCTTCGAGATAGATGCGGTACGTCCGGCGATCCGGGAAGATGTCGTAGGCCTTCCCGTCACGCCGGAAGTTGGCATAGACCTCGATGCAGTGGCCGACGTCGCAAACGAGGAGGAAGGGCGGGGGCTCGTGGTCGGGCGGGAGAAGACGCACATAATCCTCGGCCTGCGCGCGCGCATTGCGCATCAGCACGTCCCAGGCGCGACCGGCTCCGCGCCGACCGCGGGTCTGCGGCTCCATGCCGGGAAAGGCCAGCATGTTTTCCCCGGAGACCGCTGTTCCGCGCAGGCTCTTGTCGCCGAAGATCCGGCTCTGCTTGGCTTCGAGAACGAAGCAATTGCGCTTGTAGAGGTCGATTCGACGGCGGGTCGGTGGGCCCTCGCGGTTGGGCTCGCGCACGACGCGCTCGAAGACGTAATCGTTGGCTTCCGTGCTGGCGGCGGCTGGCTGGGCGTGGGACAGCCCTAGAAGATCGCAGAGCTCTGTGAGAAACAGCGCGTAATTGGCGCGCTCCTGCCCACCTTCCTGACCCTGCCACCTGCGAATGAACGTTTCAACTGCGGACTGCACGCTTGGCCCTCTTGAAGGCCCCAGTTGTCGGAGAGTTTCAGTCCTTATGCAAGCCTGAATCGCATTTCAACTTTATGCTCTTTTTGCGTGTACTGGCTAAATCTGCCGGAGAGGTCGAATTCGCATGCGTCCGTGCGGTAATCCGACCCTTGTGGTTTAAATCGCCGGCACCAGGCCCTATACACAGCTTCACACGCTGCGGGGCGACAGGCGCCGAGGCGAACGGTGGCATCGGATGCCGCCTCATGACAGGACCAAGGAGACGAGCATGACCCTCACAGGCGAACTTCTGATCGGTGCAACGGCGCGGCGCGGGCAGGGCGGAGCGATCACCGGGTACGACGCCGCAACGGGTGAGGCGCTGCCCACGGTCTTTTCGGGCGCGACGGCTGCCGATGTCGAAGAAGCTGCAGCGCTCGCCTGGGCGGCGTTCGGCGTCTATCGCGAGACGGTACTCGAAGCCCGTGCGGCGTTTCTCGAAACCATCGCCCAGAACATTCTCGACATCGGCGACAGCCTGATCGAGCGCGCCATGGCCGAATCCGGCCTGCCGCGCGGTCGACTGGAAGGCGAGCGGGGCCGGACGGTCGGTCAGCTGAAGCTGTTTGCCGCCGAGGTGCGGGCCGGCGATTTCCAGAGCCTGCGTTTCGATGCGCCGGACCCGGAGCGCAAGCCTGCGCCGAAGCCGGACCTGCGCCTGCGCAACATCGCGCTCGGCCCCGTCGCGGTGTTCGGTGCATCCAACTTTCCGCTGGCCTTCTCGGTTGCCGGCGGCGATACGGCCTCGGCGCTTGCCGCCGGCTGCCCGGTGATCGTCAAGGCGCATTCCGCCCATCCCGGCACGTCTGAGCTCGTTGGCCGCGCCGTGCAGAAGGCGGTTGCCGATTGCGGCCTGCCGGCAGGCACGTTCTCGATGCTGTTCGATGAGGACCGGGCCATCGGTCAGGCGCTGGTGGCCGATCATCGCATTCGCGCCGTCGGCTTCACCGGCTCGCGCGCCGGTGGCACGGCGCTGATGAAGATCGCGGCGGAACGCAAGGTGCCGATCCCCGTCTATGCCGAAATGAGCTCGATCAACCCGGTCATCCTCTTCGACCATGCGCTGGCCAACCGCGGTGCCGCAATCGGCAAGGCCTTTGCCGGCTCGCTGACGCTCGGTGCCGGGCAGTTCTGCACCAATCCCGGCCTGATCCTCGCCATCGACGGGCCCGGGCTCGATGCCTTCATCGCGGCGGCGGGCGAGGCGCTGAGCGCCATGCCCGCGCAGACCATGCTCACCAGCGGCATCTGCAAGGCTTATCTCTCAGGCGTCGCCCGTCTGTCGGGCCACGCCGAAGTGAAGACGCTGGCGCAAGGGCTGGAAGGCGCTGCGACGCAGGGCCGAGCCGCCTTGTTCGAGACGAGCGCCAAGGCCTTCCTCGCGCATCACGACCTGCAGGACGAAGTCTTCGGTGCGGCCGGTCTGATCATCCGCTGCGCGGATGCTGCGGAACGCGAGGCGGTAATCGACGTGATGGAAGGCCAGCTGACGGCGGCGCTCCATATCGACGCGGCGGATCACGAAGCTGCCCGCACGCTCCTGCCGAAGCTCGAACTCCTGGCCGGGCGCCTGCTCGTCAACGGGTTCGGCACCGGCGTCGAAGTGTCCCCGGCCATGGTCCATGGCGGACCCTATCCGGCGACGTCGGACGGCCGCACGACATCTGTCGGCACGCTGGCGATCTATCGCTTCCTGCGTCCGGTCAGCTATCAGGACATGCCGCAGGCGCTCCTGCCGGAAGCCCTGGTCCGCTAAGTTCGCCTGTTCCTAGGGCTGCCCGCGTGGGCAGCTTTGGACTTGACGACATGCCGCCGATCCTGAACAGATCGGTGGATGCGCCGCAGTCTCCGGAGGAGCCTCGATTGCGGCATCCTCTCGCGTCAAGGCGGCGTCCGCGCCGGCAATTCCATGATCGAACATACGCCGCTGGTGATCGCCATCGCCGTCGTCGCCGCCTTTCTGGTCGGCCTGTCCAAGGGCGGGCTGCCGATGGTCGGCACCATATCCGTGCCGCTGCTGGCGCTCGTCATCTCGCCGGTGACGGCCGCGGCGCTGCTGCTGCCGATTTATGTCGCGAGCGACATGGTCGGGCTCTATCTCTACCGCAGGGATTTCTCGCGCCGGAACCTCGCCATCCTGACGCCGGCGGCCCTCTTCGGTGTCTTTCTCGGCTGGCTATTCAGTGCGCATCTGTCGTCCGTGGTCATCGGCGCGCTGGTGGGGCTCGTCGGCGTGCTCTTCTGCTTCAACATCTGGTTCGGCGCGCGCTACCGGAAGGCTGCTCGCGAAGCCGACGTGCCGGGCGGTCTCTTCTGGGGAACGCTGACGGGACTGACGAGCTTCGTCTCCCATTCCGGCGCGCCGCCCTACCAGATGTATGTGCTGCCGCAGCGGCTGGAGAAGATGACATTCGCAGGGACCTCCACCATCCTCTTCGCCATCGTTAACGTCGCGAAGATCCTGCCCTACTGGCAGCTGCAGCAATTCTCCAATTACGATACGTCTCTGGTCCTCTGGCTGGCGCCGGCCGCGATCATCGGCACGGTCGCCGGACGGCGGCTGACGCTAATCATTCCCGATGGCCTGTTCTTCAAGATCGTGCAGTTCACGTTGATGATACTGTCGATCAAGCTTATTGCCGATTACGTGATGACGCTCGTGCCGTAAGCCTCTTCCTTTCGCGCCGCAGCAACTTAAGTTCGGGGCTTGCGTGACACCCCGTTCGAGGACCCATGGAAAATATCGTCGAAAGCCTGATGCAGATGTTCGGTCCGTGGGGCATCGCGCTTCTGATGTTCCTGGAACATATTTTTCCGCCGATCCCCTCGGAACTCATCATGCCGCTCGCCGGCTATCGCGCCTCGCAGGGCGACATGTCGATCGTGACCGTCATCGTCGCGGGCAGCATCGGCTCGCTGCTCGGGGTCATGCCGTGGTATTATGCCGGGCGAAAGCTCGGCGAAGCGCGGATGAAGCGGCTGGCGGCCAAGCATGGGCGCTGGCTGACGCTGACGGAAGCGGACGTGGACGCCGCAAGCCGGCGGTTTCGCGAGAAGGGAGCGACCGCCATCCTCGTCGGCCGGCTCATTCCGACGATCCGCACGCTGATCTCGGTGCCGGCCGGCATCGCCCGCATGCCGCTCTCCACCTTCACCGTTTTTTCGCTCATCGGAACCGTGGCGTGGACCTCCGGGCTGGCGCTCGCCGGCTATCTTCTCGGTCAGGCCTATGATGTCGTCTCGACCTATGTCGATCCGGTCTCCACCGGCATCTTTGTCCTGATCGTTCTGTTTTACGGCTACCGTGTCGCGACCTTCAAGCCGCAACCGAGCGATGCCTAACTACCGTTTTCGGCCTGTGGCGATGTGATCGATCCTCGGCCGGAAATGCTCTCCTATGTCACTGGACAGTGAAATACAGCGCTATATCTTGCGCTTCAGTGTGGAGGAGCGGCCCGACGGCGGCTTCTCGTTCGAAGGCGTTCCGTCCATCGCGGCGCCGTCTCCCGTGAGAAAGGCGGCTTCGTGCCCAGTCTTGATATCGCCGGATTGATTACGAAGGTCGCCCTGGGCGATCGGGCAGCGCTGGCCTCGCTTTATTCCGCCGTTTCTCCGAAACTCTTTGCCATCTGCCTGCGTATCCTCAAGGATCGGGCGGATGCCGAGGATGCTCTTCAGGATGTCTTCGTCAAGATCTGGCAGCGTGCCGACCGGTATGCAGCAACGGGCGTGAACCCCAATGGCTGGCTTGCGGCGATTGCGCGCAACCAGGCAATCGACATGATCCGGGCGCGCCGGCCGGCAGCCGACACGATCGGCGACGAGGGGCTCGATATTGCCGACGGCAGCCCCGATCCCGAGGCGGTGTCGATCGGCCTCGGCGAGGGACGGCGGATCGACCGCTGCATGGGGGAACTGGCCCCGGAGCGAGCCGACGCTGTCCGGAACGCCTATGTGGAGGGACTGAGTTACCAGGAACTGGCGGAGCGCTACAGCGTACCGCTGAACACGATGCGAACCTGGCTGCGCCGCAGCCTCCTGAAACTGAAAGAGTGCCTGGAGCGATGACCGAGGTGGATGACAGCGACGGAGACCGCTCCCGCGACGAGGTGCTTGCCGCCGAGTATGCCGTGGGCGTGCTGTCCCTTGCCGACCGGAAGCGGCTGCAAGCCCGGATCGAGCGTGAACCGGCTTTCGCCCTGCTCGTTGCCCGGTGGGAGGATCGCCTCAGCCCTCTGGAGCCGGACGGCGAGGAGATGCCGCCTCGCACCGTCTATCCGAAGATCGAGGCGCGTCTGTTCGGCCCGCCTATGACCGCCGCTGCCGCGCATGGCGGCTGGTGGCATTCCGTGGCGCTGTGGCGCGGCGTTGCCTTCGCCTCGCTGGCTGCGCTCGTCGCCATGGCTGCCGTGCAGCAGGGATTGTTCGGCCCCGCGACCCGGCCTGAACCGCTTGTCGCGTCGATGACGGGCGAGGGATCGCCGCTGGCGCTGCTTGCTTCCTACGATGCCGCGAGCGGACGGATCGCCGTGACGCCGGTTGCCGCCGATGCCGGGCAGCCGCGCGCGCTGCAGCTGTGGATGGTTCCGGGCGGCGATGCGGCGCCGGTACCGCTCGGCGTGTTGCCGCAGGACGGTCGCGGTATGATCGAGGTTCCCGCAGCGCTGCGGGCGACGCTCGGCGACGGCATGACGCTCGCCGTCAGCGTCGAGCCGCCCGGCGGATCGCCGATCGGCCTGCCGACCGGGCCCGTCATCGCGGCCGGCCAGGCGCGCCATCCCTGAGCGGGATCTGCCGATAGGTCTAATGTTTTCTCGGCCGGGGCTCTCTCCGGCCGAAACTCTTTCCGCGATGGGCTCGTCTCCTGTCCGTCACCCGAGACGTGACGCCCCGAAAGGCGCGACCGCGCCGGGCCGAGAACCGAACAGGAAGAGGAACCACCCATGTTGACGTCCGCACTCCGTACCATCGCCCTTGCGACACTCGTTTCCGCCACCGCCGTATCCGCCTATGCCGCCAATCCGAAGGTCGGCGGCGCCGCCATGTTCGAAGACAAGAACATCGTCGAAAACGCCGTCAACTCCAAGGATCACACGACGCTGGTTGCTGCCGTCAAGGCGGCCGGTCTGGTCGAGACCCTTCAGGGCAAGGGCCCGTTCACGGTCTTTGCACCCACCAACGAAGCCTTCGAAGCGCTGCCGAAGGGCACCGTGGAAACGCTGCTGAAGCCCGAGAACAAGGCCCAGCTGACCAAGGTCCTGACCTGCCACGTCGTCGCTGCCGATGCGATGTCCACCGCCATCGCCAAGATGATCAAGGATGACGGCGGCGAACATGATGTGAAGACCGTCGGCGGCTGTGTGCTGAAGGCCAAGGAAATGGGCGGCAAGATCACGCTCACCGACGAGACCGGCGGCGTGGCGCACGTCACCATCGCCGACGTGAAGCAGTCGAACGGCGTCATTCACGTCATCGACAAGGTTCTCCTGCCGAAGATGTAAGCCTCAGCCTGTCGTGAGGTGATGAGCCGGTCGTTCCGAAAGGGGTGGCCGGCTTTTCCTATGGTCGCTGCCATGTGTTCCTGACGGAGCGAACCGATTGAAGAGGGGAGAGCCGTGTGGCTGACGCATGGGTGGCCTGAGGGCTTTGCGCTGGTTGGTTGCGGTGTGGCGGCGTATAAAACGGTCATCGAACAGCAACGGGGTCTGGCACTCGGAAACATCCAGACGGTGTTTCGAAAGACCCCTCGAAGACCTTGGAAAGGGAACATCATGAACGTAGCACGCTCTTTCAGCACGTGGCGCAAGTACCGTCAGACGGTCAACGAACTCGGCCGCATGACGACCCGCGAACTCAACGACCTCGGCATTGCCCGCAGCGACATCCGCACCGTCGCCCGTTCGGCCGCCGCTCTCTGATCCGACATCGACTGACCGCCGACGGCCTCTGCCGGACGGCCCCACCAAACGCCCGCGCTGTGTCGCGGGCGTTTCGCGTTTCGAGGGGGCGGCTGAGCGTGAGTGCCGGTCGCGTCGAGACGAACAATCGTGGACATCTCGGCCGCACCAACGAAAACCCCCGCGCGTGGCGGGGGCTGTCGGCCTTGGGAGGCACCCCGCGGGCGATGCCGGGGGGAGGGTGGCACCGGAAGCCGAGAGGCATCCGGTGCAATGCGACGGTTATTCCGCGGCCTGGAGGGCGGGAACCGGCTCGACCAGCGGCGGGGCATTGCCGGCGAGAGCCGCGGCAAGCTGGTCCTTGTCGAGTTCGTTTTCCCAACGGGCGACGACGACGGTCGCGACCGCATTGCCGATGAAGTTGGTGAGCGCGCGGCATTCCGACATGAAGCGGTCGATGCCGAGGATCAGCGCCATGCCGGCGACGGGAACCGAGGGAACGACAGAGAGCGTGGCGGCCAGCGTGATGAAGCCGGCGCCGGTGATGCCGGCCGCACCCTTGGACGAGAGCATGGCCACGAGCAGCAGGAGGATCTGGTCACCATAGCCGAGCGGCGTATCGGTCGCCTGGGCGATGAACAGCGCGGCCAGCGTCATGTAGATGTTGGTGCCGTCGAGGTTGAACGAGTAGCCCGTGGGAATGACGAGACCGACGACCGAGCGCTTGCAGCCCGCACGCTCCATCTTCGCCATCAGGCCGGGAAGAGCTGCTTCCGAAGACGAGGTGCCGAGGACGAGCAGCAGCTCTTCCTTGAGGTAGCGGATCAGCGCCACAATCGAGAAGCCGTTGTAGCGGGCGACGGCGCCAAGCACGACGAAGACGAAGATCGCGGCCGTCAGGTAGAAGGTGCCGATGAGGAAGGCGAGGTTGGCGATCGAGCCGATGCCGTACTTGCCGATGGTGAAGGCCATGGCGCCGAAGGCACCGATCGGGGCCGCCTTCATGAGGATGGCGACGAGGCGGAACATGGGCGCTGTCACGGCATTCAGGAAGTCCGTCACGGGACGACCCTTGTCGCCGACCATGCCGAGCGCGATACCGAACAGCACGGAGAAGAACAGAACCTGCAGGATGTCGCCATCGGCAAAGGCACCGACGATCGTCTGCGGGATGATGTTCATCAGGAAGCCGACGATGCTCGCCTCATGCGCCTTCGTCGTATAGGTCTCGACGGCCGTCGCATCCAGTGACGCGGGGCTGATGTGCATGCCCGCGCCCGGCTGGACGATGTTGGCGACGACGAGGCCGACGGCCAGCGCCAGCGTCGAGAACGTCAGGAAATACAACATGGCCTTGCCGGCGACGCGACCGACCTTCTTCAGGTCCGACATGCCGGCAATGCCGGTGGTGACCGTGAGGAAGATCACCGGCGCGATGATCATCTTGACCAGCTTGATGAAGGCATCGCCGAGCGGCTTCAGCTGGGTTCCGAGCTGCGGGTAGAAGTGACCCAGCAGGATACCCGCGATGATCGCGGTCAGGACCTGGAAATAGAGATGCCGGTAGAAGGGCAGCTTCGACTGGGGTGCCATCGGTTCGGGTATCGCGTGCATGTCGTTCCTCCTTGCGTCCCCCGCCAACTGGCTCTCCCGGGACTGTTCTTACGCAAGCAGGTGGTTTGCAAAGAGCGTGCCAGTTTTCAGTCGCCTGTTAGGCTATTGATTTTTCTCACGAGGATCCCGTGCGTGATGGCCTGCCGAGGGGATTCATGCGGATATCCGCACGGCGTTGTTTGCGATTTGTCCGAATTTATGCACAATGGGATATGCACCAACCGCTCTCGATCCATCCGGCATCCCCGCCGCGCGACCGCGTTCTGCCCTGGGTCGTCCTGGGGGCCTTTGTCCTGGCCGGCCTTGCGGTGGCGATGGCGGCGGGGTCCTATCTCGGACGGGAGGATGCGCTCCGGACGCTGGAAGCGCAGGCCCGCACGGACACCAGCCTGAAGGTCGCGCATCTCAGAGCCGTCCTGGAGCGACCGCGCGCCCTGCCGATGCTGCTGGCCCGGGATCGTCAGCTTGCCGACACGCTCGAGCGGCCCGATCCGGACCGCAGTCTCAGCCTCGACCGCAAGCTGGAGGAGATCGTCACCGACACGAATGCGGCCGTCATCTATGTCATCGGGCGGGACGGGATCGCGATCGCGTCGAGCAACTGGCAGGAGCCGACGAGTTTCGTCGGCAACGACTATACGTTCCGCGAATATTTCACCAAGGCGATGGCGGCCGGAACGGCCGAGCATTTCGCGCTCGGATCGGTCAGCAAACGGCCGGGTCTCTATATCTCGCAGCGGATCGAGGGTGCGTCCGGCCCTCTCGGCGTCGTCGTGGCCAAGATGGAATTTGACCAGATCGAGACCGACTGGCGCATGGCGGGGCGCCCCACCTTCGTGACCGACCAGAATGGCGTCGTGCTGATCACCAGTATCCCCTCCTGGCGGTTCATGGCGATGACGCCGCTCGCCCCTGACAGTCTCGACGCGATCCGCACCAGCCTGCAGTTTGGCGATGCGCCGCTGACACCGGTGCCGATCACGGTCGTCGAACCGATATCGCCGGGTGTCGAGCGGGTCGGCGCCGTCATGCCGGGGGAGAGCCAGCGAGATTTCCTGCGTCTCGCCGTTGCCGTGCCCTCGACGGGCTGGAGCCTCGATTATCTCGTGGAGACCGATGCCGCCGTCGCGGCGTCGGTCCAGAGCAAGCGCCTGCAGGGCCTTGCGATCGTCCTGCCGCTGGCCGCGCTGGCGGCCTTTCTGCTCGCCCGTCGCCAGCAGGCGATCGGCCGGCTGACGCGGGAACTGGCCGCGCGCGAGGAGCTGGAGCGGCGGGTGCGCGAGCGCACGGAAGCCCTGACATCGGCGCGCGACCGGCTGGAAGACGAGATCGCCGGGCACCGGGCAACGGAAACCAAGCTCCAGGGCGTGCAGCAAGAGCTCGTCCATGCCAACCGGCTTGCCATTCTCGGTCAGGTGGCCGCCGGCGTTGCGCACGAGATCAATCAGCCACTCGCCACCATCCGCGCCTATGCCGACAATGCCCGCGTGTTTCTCACGCGCGCCCAGCCGGGGTCGGCCGACGAGAATCTGGAAAGCATCGCCGCCCTGACCGACCGGATCGGCAGCATCACCGATGAACTGAAGACGTTTTCCCGCAAAGGCCGGGCACCGGCCGGGCCGGTGTCCGTCCGCGCCATGGTGGAGAGCGCCGTCATGCTCCTGAAAAGCCGGTTCGCCGGGCGGCTCGATGCGCTGCAGATCGATCTCCCGGACGCGGATCTCCTGGTGCTGGGGGATCGCGTGCGGCTGGAGCAGGTGTTGATCAATCTGCTGCAGAACGCACTGGAGGCTTTGTCCGGCCGGGCCGATGCGCGGGTGGATGTCGAGGTCGAGGCGGACGGCGACGATGTCCTCCTGCATGTGCGGGACAATGGTCCGGGCATCGCGCCGGAGATCATGAGCGCGCTCTTCACCCCGTTCAATACTTCCAAGGAGCGCGGCCTCGGACTCGGGCTCGTCATCTCGCGGGATATTCTCGCCGATTACGGCGGGCGCATCGCCGTCGAGAGCTCGGATCTGGGCGCGCATTTCACCATTCACCTGAAAAGGGCGCCGGTATGAGCGAGGGCGACGTTCTCCTGGTCGATGACGACCGCGATCTCCTGAAGGCGACGCGGCAGACGCTGGAGCTCGGCGGTTTCACCGTCACCGCCGTTTCCTCCGCGCTGGAGGCGCTCGCCCTCATCGACCCGCGCTTTCCCGGCGTCGTCGTCACCGATATCCGCATGCCGCTGATCGACGGCCTGGAATTGTTCGACCGCATCCGTCGCATCGATGCGGATATCCCCGTCATTCTGATGACGGGGCATGGCGACATTCCGATGGCGGTGAAGGCGATCCGGGACGGCGCCTATGATTTCCTGCCGAAGCCGTTTCCGACCGACCGGCTGGTGCAGGGTGTGATGCATGCGGGCGAAAAGCGCCGGCTGGTGCTGGAGAACCGAGCACTGCGCGATGCGGCCGAGGAGGCGCGGGACGGCGGACTGCTGATCGGTCGAACGCCGGCCATGGAACGGCTGCGCGAGACGATCCGGCAGATCGCGGACACGGATGTGGACGTGCTGATGACGGGCGAGACCGGCAGCGGCAAGGAGGTCGTCGCGACCCTGCTGCACCGCTGGAGCCGACGCGCCAAGGGGCATTTCGTGGCACTGAACTGTGGTGCGCTGCCGGAGCAGGTCATCGAGAGCGAGCTTTTCGGGCACGAGCCGGGTGCCTTCACCGGCGCGCAGAAGAAGCGCGTGGGTCGGATCGAGCATTCGAGCGGGGGCACGCTGTTTCTCGACGAGATCGAAAGCATGGCGCCGGCGACGCAGGTGCAGATGCTGCGCGTGCTGGAAATGCGCGAGGTGACGCCGCTCGGCACCAACGAGGTGCGCCCGGTCGATCTGCGCGTGGTGGCGGCGACCAAGGTGGACCTTAGCGATCCCCGCTCTCGCGCCGATTTTCGCGAAGATCTCTATTACCGTCTGAACGTGGTCACGCTCTCGATCCCGCCTCTGCGGGAGCGCCGCGACGATATTCCGCTATTGTTCTCCACCTTTGCCGCCCGCGCGGCATCGCGTTTCAAGCGGGACGTGCCGGATATGACCGACGCCGTGCGTCGATACCTCGCCGAGCACGACTGGCCCGGCAATGTGCGCGAGCTGACCCATTTCGCCGAGCGGACCGTGCTGGGCTTTTCGCCGGAGGGGGCGTCCGCCGGCGTGGCGGACGTGCGGGACGCGGGCGCGGGGACGCTGCCGCAGCGAATGGACCGGATCGAGGCGGAGATCCTGAGGACGGCTCTGCGCGAGGCCGAGGGGGACGTGCAGCGGACGATCGATGCGCTCGGCATTCCGCGCAAGACCTTCTACGACAAGCTTCAGCGGTACGGGATCGTACGGAGCGACTTCGCCCGCAAGGAGCGGTGACTCTTTCACCCCAGAAATGGGACGCATTAATGCGGCTTGAAGGATTCCGGAGATAGGATGCGCCGGGATGCCTGCCGGATCGCCGTTCCCACGGTCCTGATCGGCGTCCCGCAGCTTTTCCACCCAGTCAGCCGTTCGGATGCCTGTCGATCTACAATTCCGACCCACGCACCTTCGTCGGTTGCGGCGGTTCGCCATGAGGCGTGCCCATGCTCAGAGTTCTTTCGTGCATCACCACAGAGCATGATCTGCGTCTCGTTGTGTTTGCCGGCTTTCTGTGTCTCGTTTCCTGCGCTGCGGCCATGATGCTTCTGCAGCGCGCCCATCGTGCGCGTGGCTATGTGCGGTGGATCTGGCTCGTCAGCGCGGGGACCTCCGGCGGCTTCGGAATCTGGGCGACGCATTTCGTCGCGATGCTTGCCTACGAGGCGTCGCTGGTTCTCGGTTACGAGCCGTCGCGGACCTTGCTGTCGCTGGCGATCTCGGTGACGACGACCTTCCTTGCCGTCGCGGTTGCCTCGTCCCTGACCGGTCGTCTGGCTTTCATCATGGCCGGTCTTCTCTTCGGTCTCGGCGTTTCCACGATGCACTTCGTCGGCATGACGGCCATCGAGTTTCCCGGCGAAATCCATTGGGATGCGACCCTCGTGTGGAGCGCCATCCTTCTCGCCGTGGCGTTTTCGGTTCCGGGATTCTCGTCCGTGAGCCCCGGACGGCGCAGTCCGAAGCGTCTGGCCTCGGCGGCCACGCTTCTGACGCTCGGCATCGTGTCCATGCATTTCACCTCGATGGGTGGCGTGACCATGACGCCGGTGGCCGATTCTCCGCTCCCGTCGAACCTGCTGTCGCCGGCGCTCATGGTCATCGTCATCGCCACGACCGCCTTATCGCTGCTCTTTTCCGTGCTCGCGGCCGCTCTTTTCGCCAGCCGGTCCGAGACCGCGACCGTGGCCATGAACACGCGGTTCCGGCATCTCGTCCAGGGTGTCAGCGATTATGCGATCTACCTGCTCGATCCCTCCGGCCGGGTGACGAACTGGAACGTCGGCGCGCAGCGCATGAAGGGCTATGCCGATGGCGAGATCGTCGGCAAGAATTTTGCGGTCTTCTATTCCGAGGACGAGCGTCTGACCGGCGCGCCGGAACAGGCTCTGCACACGGCGCTTGCCAGCGGCAAGTTCGAGACGGAGGGATGGCGGTATCGCAAGAACGGGACGGCATTCTGGGCCTCCGTCGTGATCGACCCGATCTATGACGAGCACAATGACCATATCGGCTTTGCCAAGATCACGCGCGACTGCACCGAGGCCAAGGACAGCGCGGCCCGCCTCATGGATGTCACCAACAACCTCTCCATCGCTCTCAATACGATGGGACACGGGATCGCGCTCTTCGATGCGAACGAGCTGCTGATCCTGCACAACGAACTTTTCCGAGAGATCATCGAGTTCCCTCCCTCGCTCGACATCGTCGGGAGAAGCTTTCATTCTCTCTGCTACGAGCGCTTCAAGACCGACCAGACCGGATCGCATGACGCGGATGGGCTGTACGCAGTGCATCGCGCGCTCTTTACGGCGCCGGGCGGCGGCGAGATCTCGCGGGAGGTGGCGAACGGGCGGACGATCCGCACGATGCACCGGCCGACGGGTGACGGGTCCTTCGTCATGACGCTCGAAGATATCACCGCGCGTGTGGATGCCGAGGAGAAGATCCGGCATCTTGCCCGGCACGATGCCCTGACCGGTCTTGCCAACCGCCACCAGTTCGGCGAGCGGCTCGACGCGGCGATCGAGAATGTCAGCGGCGGCGAAAAGGTTGCCGCCATCTGCATCGACCTCGACGACTTCAAGGAAATCAACGACCGCTACGGCCATGCGATGGGCGACAAGGTGCTCTACGCGCTTGCGACCCGCATGCAGAAGCTGATGGGCGAGAACGAGGCCGTCGGACGCTTCGGCGGGGACGAGTTCGTCGCCTTCAAGCGGTTCGTGCACGAGAGGGATCTCGAGGAGTTCATCAGCCGCCTCTTCCGGGCGCTGACGGAACGCATCGCCATTGACGAGACGGAGATCCTGCCCGGCGCCAGCATCGGCGTGTCGGTCTACCCCTCCGACGCCACGGACAGCGAGAAGCTGCTCAACAATGCCGATATGGCGATGTATCGCTCGAAGGCGCAGCCGGAACAGCGCATCAGCTTCTACGAAGCCGCCATGGACGAAGCGGCGCGGGAACGGCGCGCCATGGGCCGCGACCTCGGTGTCGCGCTTGAGGAGAAGCAGTTCTTCCTCGTCTATCAGGTGCAGAAGTCGGCACGGACGCGGGAGACGACCGGATACGAAGTGCTGCTGCGCTGGCGCCATCCGCAGCGCGGGCTGATCTCGCCGGGAACCTTCATTCCGATCGCGGAAGAGTGCGGTCTCATCTCCACCATCGGCGACTGGGTGCTCGAAGAAGCCTGCCGCGAAGCCGTCGCCTGGGATCTCGGTCACAAGATCGCGGTCAATCTGTCGCCGCTGCAGCTCGGGGATGTCTCGCTCGTGGACAAGGTCCGCTCCGTCCTGCTGCGGACGGGACTTCCGCCGTCGCGGCTGGAGCTGGAGGTCACGGAAAGCGCCATTATCGGCGACAAGGGCAGGGCGCTCCATATCCTGCGCCAGATCCGCGCGATGGGCGTGATGATCGCGATCGACGATTTCGGAACGGGATATTCCTCGCTGGAGACGCTTCGGGCGTTTCCGTTCGACAAGATCAAGCTCGACCGAAGCTTCGTCAACGAGCTCGACGGTCGACAGTCGAAGGCTTTCATCCGAGCGATCGTCGCGCTCGGCAAGAGTCTCGATGTGACGATCCTGGCTGAAGGCGCGGAGACGGACGATCAGCTTCAGGTGCTGGTTGCGGAGGGCTGCGACGAGGTGCAGGGCTTCCTGTTCGGCCGTCCATGCCCGATCGATGAGCTTCAGGATCTCGCACTCGACCTCCCGGCGCTGACGGCCTGATACCGGTCGCGTCGAGGATCTCTTCGTCTCATCGCGGGGGATGGCGAGGTGTCGAACGGGTGGGGGAGCAAGGGAGACGGCGCGCGCCCGATGCTCCGGCGCGGCGCGTCGTCAACGGCATGCGATCGATACGCCTGAGGCCCGGTACTGCGACCGGGCCTTTCTTGTCGAACCATTGGGGAGGCTTTTGGCCTCGACGCTCAGGCGGTCCTACGGAGGGCCGGCATCTCGATGTGGCGTGCAGGTTTGTTGATGGCGGGCTCGCGGATGGTGCTGCGGTTCAGCTGGAAGCGGCAGACGAGATCGGCGAGCGTGGCTGCGCCCTGCGCCAGCGTGTGGCTGAGGTCCGTGGTGCGGGCGACCATGGTCGCGTTCTGCTGGGTCATGTTGTCGAGGCTGGCGACCGAGGCACTGATATCGCCAAGCCCGGTTGTCTGCTCGGATGCGGCGGCGGCGATGGCGTCGATGTTCTCGTTGATGGAGGCAACGAAGACCTCGATCTCCGTCAGGGCCCGTCCGGTATCGCCGACGAGGCGGACGCCTTCCACGACTTCCCGCGATGCGTTCGAGATCAGATCCTTGATTTCCTTTGCCGCACGCGCCGAGCGCTGGGCCAGTTCGCGCACTTCCTGGGCGACCACGGCGAAGCCGCGGCCGGCGTCTCCGGCGCGGGCCGCCTCGACGCCGGCGTTCAATGCCAGAAGATTGGTCTGGAAAGCGATTTCGTCGATGACGCCGATGATGTGACCGATGGAGGACGACGCGGTTTCGATGCGCTGCATGGCGGCGACGGTGTCGCCGACGACGGTCACGGAGTGGCCCGCCTGCTCCTTGGCCTGCTTGACGAGATTGCGCGTATCCTGCACGCGCTCGTTCGACTGGCGCACCGTGATGGTGATCTGCTCCAGGGCGGCCGATGTCTCTTCGAGAGCGGCGGCCTGCTCGCGCGTTTGCTGGGCGAGAACGTCGGACGCTTCGCGCATCGTGTGGCTGTGATCGTTGAGGTTTTCGGTCTGGCCGAGGACATTGACCAGCGTTTGCTGGAAGCCGCCGATCGACAGGTTGAAGTCGTGGCGCAACTGCTCGAACTCGTGCGTGAACGGGCGGTCGAGCGTCTGGCTGAGATTGGCCTGTGCGAGGCGCCCGAGACCGGCCCCCAACGCCTCGATGGCGCGCACCCGTTCGGTCATGTCGGTCGCGAATTTCACGACCTTCATCACCCGGCCGCTTTCATCCAGGATCGGGTTGTACGTCGCCTGGATATGGACCCGTCGTCCGCCTTTGCCGAGGCGAAGAAACTGGTCGGTGACGAATGCGCCGCCGGCGAGCTGCTCCCAGAACGTTCTGTAGGCGGCGGACTGGACGTAGGCGGGCTCGCAGAACATCGCGTGGTGCTGCCCGACGATCTCCTCCAGCCGGTAGCCGAGAACGGACAGGAAATTCTCGTTCGCCGAAACGATGCGACCATCCGGCGTGAATTCGATCACGGCCTGCGCACGGGACAGGGCCTCGAGCTTGCCATTGTCGCTCAGGCTCTTGATCTTCGACGCGGTGATATCGGTTGCGAACTTCACGACCTTGACGGGACGCTTGCCCTTGAAGACGGGATTGTAGGACGCTTCGATCCAGACTTCGCGTCCGCCCTTGCCCAGGCGCTTGTACTGCGCCTGCTGGAACCTGCCTTTGGCCAGCTCCTGCCAGAAGGCCGCATAGGCCGGTGAGCGCGCCTCTTCGGGCACGACGAACATGCTGTGATGACGCCCCACGATCTCGCTGGCGTCGTAGCCGACCGCCTGGCAGAAATTGGCATTCGCGCGAAGGATCTTCCCCGTAAGGTCGAATTCGATGATCGCTTGCGATTGATCGAGCGCCTGCAGGATGGCACCGTCGGATGAAGAAAGAAAAGACATGCGGCCGGATCGTTTTTTTAGATGAATATCATATTATCCCCAAAATAGGGTGCCATATGTAAATTATTGTTAAAGTACTGCCGGTTCCGGATGGTCTGGAAAAAGAATTCCACAGTTGCGAGACTTTGGTTTTTCTTTGCATCGTCAGGTATTTGCGAATGTGTTCGGCGGGCATCCTAAGTTGCGGCCGGGGTTGTTCCGTCCTTGGTTCCGATGCTGCGGCGTGCGTCCTGCAAAAGTGTTCTTCCCGCGTCTTGTTTCAGAGGAACATGCACTCCACTTGTAAAGTAACACTAACATAGGAGTGGCGTTTGATGGCGACAGCATATGCAGCCGATTTTGCCGAGGCGGCCGGCGACCTTGGCCGTATCGAGCAATTGCGGCGGTTGCGCCGGCTCGCCAAGCTCGCCCGCATCATGGATACGGCCGTCGGGATTCCGGGAACGCGGTTTCGCTTCGGCGCCGACGCCCTGCTCGGCCTCGTGCCGGTGTTCGGTGACGCGACCGGTGCGATCATCGGTCTCGTCATCGTCAACGAGGGCCGAAGGCTCGGCCTTCCCAAGCGCAAGATCGCCCGCATGCTCTACAATCTCGGCGTGGATGCGACGATCGGCGCGGTGCCCCTGGTGGGCGATGCATTCGACGTCTACTTCAAGGCGCACAAGAGAAACATCCGCGTGATACTGGATCATTTCGCGCTGACCGAAAACGATCTCTGACGGATCGGGATATTTCGGGCGACCGGCACCCGCAGACACATTGCGAACAAAAAATGGAACCAGTTTCCATCTGGTTCCATTCCGAGGAGTCCGAAAAAATAGGAGAAGAGATCATGTCCATGCAAAAGCCGGCAACTGCGGTCGCCGAACCGAGCGTCGTGACGGCCCGGGAAGCGCTGGAGCCGCTGTTCGTCAAGCTGGAAGTGGAGGCCGATGCGCGCCTGATCCATGCTGCCGTTCGTGCAGGCTGGACGGCCGAGGAAGCTGTCGCAGCGATCGACGATCTCCGCCGGCAGGACGTGGCCCCCTCCCGCCATTGAGGGGCTTTTGCTTCGACCAATCAGGGCAGGACGTTCGTTCGGCTCTTGATGTCAAAAAGGCCGGGTGCGATCCCCGGCCTTTGTCGTTCGACGCTCAGCCCGGTCGAAGCCGGGCAAAATGATCTGTCTCAGTGCTGGGTATCGGACTGCGGATCGGAATAGTCCCAGTTCTTGCGGGCGAACTGGACGGCTGCAGCCTCTGCGCTTTCCTTGGTGTTGAAGCGCTCCGCAAGCACATGGCTTCTGTTGCGGCACTGGAGCAGGCATGTTCCGCTTCTGAAGTCGTATTGCACTCTCAGATGATCAGACGATTCCATCATCATTCCTCCCTAGGCTTCGGCGACTCCTCATCGCATCTATAGATGTAAGGCAAGGGGCCGTAGGCGCAAGCAAACTTAACCGTAAAACCCTTCACGGTTTCATGATCCGCAACGCCGTCGCTGTATAAGTGTACGCTTTCGGATTTCGTTTACTGCCCTGCTTCACCCGAAATTTAAGGTCGAAGCGTAGCGTGTGCCGGTGCGCCGCGAGAGGTGGCGCGGGTAGGACCGTCATCATGTTGCAGCGTTTTCTCGTCGATCGTTCCGGCAATCTCGCCATTATCGGGGCTCTGGCCCTCATGCCGCTTCTGGGCACGGCCGGACTGGCGCTCGACGTCACGCATGCGATCAAGGTCCGGACAAGGCTGCAATGGGCAGCGGATGCCGCGGTGGTCGGCTCCATCACCGACAAGTCGGCCGGCGTGGCACAGGCCATGACCATGACGGGGGACGGTTCCGTCAGCGTCAGCGAGAGCGAGGCGCGCAGTATCTTCGCCGCGCAGATGGCGAACGGCACGACAATCGCTCAGCCGGGCAAGGCAGCGCAGTCCGATCCGAACGACCTCGAGGAGACGGCGCGAACCTTCAAGGTCAGCGTCGTGAAGACCGGCCGCGACATCAACGTGTCGGCGACGTTTTCCACGCTCGTGCCGACCACGTTCCTGAAAATCTTCGGCAAGGACAGCATCAAGGTGGACGGCATCGCGAAGGCGACCTTCCAATCGAATTCCTTTATGGATTTCTACATGCTGCTCGACAACACGCCGTCGATGGGCGTCGGCGCCACGCCTGCGGATGTGGACAAGCTGATCGCCGCGACCAAGAACCAGGCGGATTCCGGTTCGCGCGATTGCGCCTTCGCCTGCCATATCGTCTCGGAAAACGGCGTCGCCGACAAGAAAAGCAATTACTTCGTGGCACGCAAGGTCGGCGCCACCATCCGCATCGATGTCGTCGCGCAGGCCGTGGCGGCGCTGATGAAGGAAGCGGAGAAAACGGAGACCTATCCGAACCAGTACCGCATGGCGGCCTATACGTTCGGGCAGAAGGCGGAGGACGCCAACCTCTACGAGGTCTCCAAGCTCACCGACGACCTGAAGGACATCCAGACGAAGGTGGACACCATCTCGCTGATGAGCATCCCGTTTCAGGGGTACAACAACGACCAGATCACCAGCTTCGACAAGGCGCTGACGCGGATGAACAGCGAGATCACGCCCCCGGGTGACGGGTCGAGCCCCGCCAAGGCGGAGAAGGTCGTCTATTTCGTCGCGGATGGCGTCGGTGACAGCTACAAGCCGACCGGTTGCACGAAGAAGGTCACGGGCGGTCGCTGCCAGGAGCCGATCGACGTCAGCTATTGCAAGACGATCAAGGATCGCGGCATCAAGATCGCCGTGCTGTATACGACCTATCTGCCGCTGCCCACGAACGGCTGGTACAATACGTGGATCAAACCGTTCCAGCCGGAAATCGGCACCAAGATGCAGGCCTGCGCTTCGCCGGGGCTCTATTTCGAGGTCAGTCCTTCGCAGGGTATCGAGTCGGCGATGAAGGCGCTTTTCGTCAAGATCATCCGCAGTCCGCGTCTGACGAGCTGAGCCGGTTCTCCTGCACGAACAGCCAGCCGACCCGTCTCGCGGGGCTCCCCTGTACATTTGCTGTCAGAGGGATTAAGAGGTCGCCATGGTATGGGCCGCAGCGTGCGGTCCTCAAGGCATGTGCGCATCACTTCGTGCACGCTGCACGGTTCGAACTTCCGAGAGACAGACATATGACAGAATTCGCAGGGGTCGTTCCGGCGATCGCCGAGGCGTTGACAAAACGCGGCTATTCCACCCTGACGCCGGTCCAGACCGCCGTCATCGAAGCGGAAATGTCGGGTCGCGACGCGCTCGTCTCCGCCCAGACCGGCTCCGGCAAGACCGTCGCCTTCGGGCTTGCGCTCGCCTCGACGCTGCTGGACGGCGCGGATCGCTTCGGCCCGGCGAGCAAGCCGCTGGCCGTGGCCGTCGCGCCCACCCGCGAGCTGGCGCTGCAGGTTCAGCGCGAGCTCGAATGGCTTTACGAGATGACGGGCGCCGTGATCGCCGCTTCGGTCGGCGGCATGGACATCCGCACGGAGCGCCGCGCGCTCGATCGTGGCGCGCACATCGTCGTGGGCACGCCCGGTCGTCTGTGCGACCACGTTCGCCGGGGTGCGCTCGATCTTTCGGCCTGCCGGGCCATCGTGCTTGACGAAGCCGATGAGATGCTTGATCTCGGCTTCCGCGAAGACCTCGAATTCCTGCTGGAGACGGCACCCGCCGATCGCCGGACGCTGATGTTCTCGGCCACCGTGCCGAAATCCATCGCGACGCTCGCCAAGAACTACCAGCGCGACGCGCTGCGGATCTCGACGCAGGCCGAGGCGAAACAGCATCTCGATATCGACTATCGCGCGCTCGTCGTCGTTCCCTCCGATCGGGAAAACGCGATCATCAACGTGCTGCGCTATTACGAGGCGAAGAACGCCCTGGTGTTCTGCTCCACCCGTGCCGCCGTCAATCATCTGACGGCGCGGTTCAACAATCGCGGCTTCTCGGTCGTGGCCCTGTCGGGCGAGCTCAGCCAGAGCGAGCGGACGCATGCGCTGCAGGCCATGCGCGACGGTCGTGCCCGCGTCTGCATCGCGACCGACGTCGCTGCCCGCGGCATCGACCTTCCCAATCTCGAACTCGTCATCCATGCCGACCTGCCGACCAACCCGGAAACCCTGCTGCACCGCAGTGGCCGTACCGGCCGGGCAGGGCGCAAGGGCGTCAGCGCGATCATCGTCACATCGAATGCCCGCCGCAAGGCCGAGCGCCTGCTGCGCGACGCGCGCATCGAGGCCGTCTGGGCCAAGCCCCCGTCGGCCGACGAGGTCTCGCAGAAGGATGACGAACGCATTCTTTCCGACGCCGCGCTCAACGATCCGATCCGCGAGGACGAAGCCGCTTTCGTCCAGCAGGTCCTTTCCGGCTTCAGCGCCGAACAGGTCGCCGCCGCCTTCGTGCGTCTCGCGCGTGCCGGGCGTTCCGCCCCGGAAGACATCATCGACACGCCTGCGTTCCAGCCGTCCGGCCAGGCCGCGGGCGATCGCGGTCCGCGGCCGGAACGGTCCGAACCGCGTGCCCCGCGCGGCGATTTCGGCGATGCCGTCTGGTTCTCCATCTCTGCCGGCCGCAAGCAGAATGTCGAGCCACGCTGGCTGATCCCGATGCTCTGCCGCATCGGCCGCATCACCAAGCAGGAAATCGGCGCCATCAAGATGATGCCGGAGAACACGTTCGTGGAGATCGCGCGCGAGTTTTCCGACAGCTTCGTCGAGGCGCTGGGGCCGAAGCGCATGCTCGAGAAGGGCATTTCCGTGACCCAGCTCGACGGCGCGCCGGATCTGTCCGCCGCACCGCGCAAGCCCTTCGTCCGCAAGGATAACGCCGCGCCGTCCGACAGCAAACCCCGCTGGAAGGATGGCGAAAGCGCCGACCGTCCGGACAGCAAGCCCTGGGCGAAGAAGGCGGCCAAGCCCGGCTTCTCGAAGTCCGGCCCGAAGCCGACGGACGATGGCGGCAAGCCCGCCAAGAAGCCTTTCAAGAAGAAGGCCTACTGATCATGAAAAGGGCTCCGGCAAACATCGCCGGAGCCCTTTTCTCGTTCGGTCGATCGAGGGTTTCTCAATCGTCGGAATAACGCTGCTCCCGCCACGGGTCGCCCAGCATGTGATAGCCGTTCTTCTCCCAGAAGCCGGCGCGGTCACCGGTCATGAATTCGATCTTCGTCAGCCATTTCGCGCTCTTCCAGAGGTAGAGGTGCGGCACGATGAGGCGGGCGGGTGCGCCGTGCTCGCGCGTCAGCGGCTGGCCCTCCCAGTCGGTGGCGAGCAGGGCATGTTCGCTCGCGAAATCGTCAAGCGGCAGGTTGGTCGTATAGCCGTCATAGCTCGTCAGCATGACATAGGTGGCCTCCGGCTTCGGCATGACCAGGTCCAGCAGGTCATGCGTCGAGACGCCCTTCCAGCTGTTGTCGTAGCGCGACCATGTCGTGACGCAGTGGATGTCCGATAGGAATTTGCTCTGGGGCAGGGCCTTTAGCTGCGCCCAGTCGAGCGTCACCGGATTTTCGACGGCGCCTTTCAACGTCAGCGACCAGCTCGCCGTCTCGATGATGGGATGCTGGCCGAGGTCGAGGACGGGCCAGTTTTTGACGAGATGCTGGCCGGGCGGCAGCCGGTCGGTTTCCGAGCGCGAAACCTGTCCGGTCAGGAATTTTCCTTCTTCCGCCCACCGACGTTTCGAGCGGGTCAGTTTGGTGTCGTCGGAAGGGTTTTCCGGGGGATCGATATCCGGCATGTCATTCTCCTGACCGCGCATCTGAGGGGTCTATGGTCGTCCGTTCCCTATGCTTTCGTCAAGGAGCTCAAGGAGCCGATGGCGCCGGTCACGCGGGCGCCTTGGATGTCGCCAATATGCCGGCCTCCCGAGCCGCGGCCATGAAGGACGCCTGCGCCTTGCGCGGGCTCAAAATGCCGTCGAGAGCATCCATGCAATGCTGGAGCGCGATGCGATAGGCTCTGCCGACGTGTCCGGCGGGCCAGCCACGCAGGAATTCCAGCGCGTCCCATGCGGATGCGATGATGAACTCCTGACTCTGCTGGAGAATGATCCGGACCGGGGTCGGAAAATGCTTGTAACTCATACGCGCCTCGCATGCTGTCTGTCGTGCGCGTGCAAAACTCGTTGCGGGGATTTTGGTTCCGTTCTCGGTTAACAAAAAATTCTTGAAGAGAAACAGTGCGTTGTCCTGTCATCTCTCTTTCCCGTCTTAAGGGAGAAGAACGTCGCGTAGCTCGTTTGCGCGGCGGATGCGCAGGTCGAGGTCGGCCTCGATATGATGAATATGGTGCACCATCAGGCGGCCGGCGCGATCGAGCTGACCGGCTTCGATGGCGTCGACGATCTGCGTATGCTCGTTGTGGCCGCAGCTCGATGCTGTGGATTGTCCATAGAGCGCGATGACAAGGGACGAGCGGGCGATGAGTTCGTCCATGAAGCGCTGCATCACGGCGTTTCCCGTGATCGCGGCGATCATCAGGTGGAAGTCCCCGGAGGCCTTGATCTCCGCCCGGCGGGCGCTCTGTCCGCGCTCGGTCATCAGGCGACCCTCGTCGACCAGTTGCTCGCGGAGCTGCCGGAAATGGGCGGGCGTCATGTGGCGCGCCGCCTCTGCCAGAATGCCGGGCTCGATGATGCGGCGGGTCGCGAAAATCTGGCGCGCTTCTTCCGGCGACGGGTTGGCGACGAAAGCGCCGCGATTGCGCTCGACGGTCACGAGCCCTTCATGCGCCAGGGCCTGCAGGGCGCCGCGCACCAGCGTTCGGCTGACGTTGAACAATGCGCCGACATCCGTCTCCGTCAGCTTCGTCCCCGGCATCAGCCGCCGATCGACGATCGCGTCGCGGATGGCGTCGCGAATGGCACGCTGGCTGCCGTCGATCCCGGTGCCATCGGCGTCGGGTCGGGCGATCAGAGTTTCCGGTTTCGTCTGGCGATTGTCCATAGTCGCGTAATCTAATGCAAAAGATCGTGTGACAGAAGGCCTTTTCGTATCCAGAAGAGATCCGAATTGTATACGATCTGGCGGATTATTTTGCACAATAGGTTAAAAAATAGGCGTTTCTGATTGCGCTAATGGAGAGGGCTCCGATGGTTCCGCTGGTTTTCGTTTAGAAACAGTCCGCTAACGACTGCTCGGCTAACTGGCACAGTTGATGCATTCTCTTGGAAACGACAGGGGAGCCATCATGACCAAAGCGGCAGAGATCGACATCGTATCCGTTTCCAAGATCTATGGAAGCACCACGGCCGTCCATTCCATCAGCCTCAAGATCCCGTCCGGCAGCTACTGCTGCTTTCTTGGGCCGTCCGGTTGCGGCAAGACGTCGACGCTGCGGATGATCGCCGGGCACGAGACGATTTCCTCGGGTGACATCCGGCTCGGCAACACGGTGGTGACCGACCTGCCGCCGGCCAAGCGCGGCACGGCGATGATGTTCCAGTCCTATGCCCTGTTCCCACATCTCGACCTCATCGACAACGTGGCTTTCAGCCTGAAGATGAAGGGTGTGGAGAAGGAGGAGCGTCGCGCGAAGGCGCTGGAGATGCTTCGGCTGATGCAAATGGAGCCCTATGCCAACCGGCGCCCGGCCCAGCTTTCCGGCGGGCAGCAGCAGCGCGTCGCGCTCGCCCGCGCGCTCATCACCGATCCGGAAGCGCTGCTACTGGACGAGCCGCTGTCTGCGCTCGACCCGTTCCTGAAAATCCGTATGCGGGCGGAGCTGAAGAAGCTGCAGAAGAATCTGGGCATCACCTTCGTGCATGTCACGCACAGCCAGGAAGAGGCGATGGCGCTCGCCGACATCATCGTCATCATGAGCGACGGGCGCATCGAGCAGGCAGCCAGCCCGCGCGAGGTCTTCGAGCGGCCGGCGACAGCCTTCGTCGCGCGCTTCATGGGCGATCACAACGTGCTGACCGGCCGCGTCATCTCCAGCGCCGGGGGCGTGCTGACGCTGCAGGTGCCGGAGGGGCAGACCTTTACCGTTGCGGGCGAGGGGCGGGAAGCGGGGTCTCCGATCGACATCGGCATCCGCACGGACCGTGTCCGCCTGTGCGAACCGAGCGAGAAGACGCTCGGTTTCAACGGCGTCGTTTCCAACGTCGAATATCGCGGCGCCTCGGTGAAGATCACCGTCATGGGTGCCGGTTCCGAGGATTTCACCGTCATCGCCACCGATGCGGATTACTTCGAAAAACCCGTCGCCGTGGGCGATGCGGTTTCCCTGAGTTGGGACCTGGAGGACGCTGTCCTCCTGGGTGCCATGGCTGCCTGACCTGCCAGAATACCGACCTGTCTAACCAGAATAAAAGGGAACAGAGTATGACCGAGACCAAGACCACGAAGACGGCGACCGGCATCAGCCGCCGCACGCTGATGAAGACAGGGGCTGCGGCCGTCGGCGCCATTGCCGGCTCCGGCGCGATCACCGGTTTCCCCACCATCTGGGCGCAGAACCCGATCACGCTGCGCCAGTTCGGCACCGGCGTTTCCAACATCAATGCCATCGCCGAGAAGTGCAAAGCCGACCTCGGCATCACGCTCGAGATGACGGCGACCGACTCGGATGCCGCCGCCCAGCGCGCCGTGACGCAGCCCGACAGTTACGACATCGCGGACATCGAATACTGGATCCTGAAGAAGGTCTTCCCGGCCGGCGTCATCCAGCCGATGGAAATCTCCAAGCTGAAATATTACGACCAGATCGTGCCGCTGTTCAAGACGGGCAAGCTGACGCCGGACAGCGTGATCGCGCAGGGTACGGCGCCGCACACCGTCGGCTTCGTGGAAAAAGCCGGTGACAAGACGTTCGCCAAGTCCGAGACCGGTCTCTTCACGATGGTCCCGACCATCTACAATGCCGACACGCTCGGTATCCGCCCGGATCTCGTCGGACGCGATATCACCTCCTGGGCCGACATCATGGACCCGGCCTTCAAGGGAAAGACCTCGATCCTCAACATCCCGTCGATCGGCATCATGGATGCCGCGATGATCATGGAAGCGCTCGGCAACATCAAATATGCCGACAAGGGCAACATGACCAAGGCGGAGATCGACGCGACGATCGACTTCCTGATCAAGGCGAAGCAGGACGGCCAGTTCCGCGCCTTCTGGAAGTCGTTCGACGAGTCGGTCAACCTGATGGCATCGGGCGAGGTGGTCATCCAGTCCATGTGGTCGCCGGCCGTCGCCGCCGTCCGCTCCAAGGGCATCGCCTGCAAGTACCAGCCGCTCAAGGAAGGCTACCGCTCGTGGGGCGGCGGTCTCGGCCTTGCCGCGCATCTTCAGGGCGCGCAGCTGGATGCAGCCTATGAATATATCAACTGGTACACGTCCGGCTGGGTCGGCGGCTATCTCAACCGCCAGGGCTACTACTCCGCCGCCATGGACACGGCAAAGAAGTTCATGACCGAGGACGAGTGGGGCTACTGGATCGAAGGCAAGGCCGCTCAGGGCGATATCATGTCCCCGGAAGGCAAGGTCATGGAAAAGGCCGGTGCCGTTCGCGATGGCGGCTCCTTCGAGGAGCGCATGGGCAAGGTCGCCTGCTGGAACTCCGTGATGGACGAGGACCGCTACATGGTTCGCCGCTGGAACGAGTTCATCGCTGCCTGATGCGGTGCGGGTCGCACGTGCGGCGGCCCCTCACCCTAACCCTCTCCCCGCTTGCGGGGAGAGGGGACGTGC
>UBPA01000031.1 GCA_900467185.1 Hyphomicrobiales bacterium
CTTTCGGCCTGGTCCACCGCCGTGTAGGCGGCAGCCGAGATGATGATATCCGGCCGGACGGCCGCGAGGGCCGGTCCGAGCGTTTCCGGCGCCCCGAAATCCACTTCCGGGCGGCCGAAGGTGACGATGGCGATATCGGGATGGTCGGCGGCCCGCTCGATGATCGAGCGGACGACCTGTCCTTCCTTGCCGGTGACGAGATATTTCAGGGCCATCAGGACGCCTTCGTCCGGGTCTGGAGGAGGCCGAGGCGGCCGCCGTCATAGCCGTCGCGCAGCGGCTTCCACCACCATTCGTTCTCCAGATACCAGCGCACCGTCTTCTCGATGCCGGTGTCGAAGTTCTCGAGCGCCTTCCAGCCGAGTTCGGTTTCCAGACGCGTCGCGTCGATGGCGTAGCGGGCGTCGTGGCCCGGGCGGTCGGTGACGTGCTCGATCAGCTTGGCATGCGGCGCGCCCTGCGGGCGCAGCGTGTCCATGAGCTCGCAGACGCGGTGGACGACGTCGATGTTGCGACGCTCGTTGCGGCCGCCGACATTGTAGGTCTCGCCGACCTGGCCGCGCTCGGCGATCAGGTCCAGCGCGCGGGCGTGATCCTCGACATAGAGCCAGTCGCGGATGTTGGCGCCGCTGCCGTAGACCGGCAGCTTCTTGCCGTGCATCGCATTGAGGATGATCAGCGGGATGAGCTTTTCCGGGAAGTGGTAGGGGCCGTAATTGTTCGAGCAGTTCGACACCACGATCGGCAGGCCGTAGGTCCGCTGCCAGGCCTTGGCCAGATGGTCCGAAGACGCCTTGGAGGCCGAGTAGGGCGAGCTCGGGTCGTAGGGCGTCGTTTCGGTGAAGAGGCCGTCGTCGCCGAGCGAACCATAGACCTCGTCGGTCGAGACATGCAGGAAGCGGAAGGCGTCCTTGGCGTCGGCTTCCAGCGTGTTCCAGTAGGCGCGCGCGGCTTCCAGCATGGTGAACGTGCCGATGACGTTGGTCTGCACGAAATCGGCAGCACCGGTGATCGACCGGTCGACATGGCTTTCGGCGGCCAGGTGCATGACGCGGTCCGGACGGAACGTGTCGAAGGCTTCCTGGATGGCGCTGCGATCGCAGATGTCTGCCTGCAGGAACCTGTGGTTCGCCTGGTTGCTGATGCTGTCGAGGGAGGTCAGCGTGCCGGCATAGGTCAGCTTGTCGATGGTGAGAACCTCGTAGCCCTTCTCAAGGACGAGATAACGAACCACGGCCGAACCGATGAAGCCGGCGCCGCCGGTAACAATAACGCGCATAGTCGGGATTCCTGATGGTTACGAGTTGGCGTTGGGGCCGGTATAGGTGAAGCTTTCCTTCAGGTCGGCCAGCAGCGGCTGAAGCGTGTCCTTCTTCGACAGGACGGGCGTCCGGGCGACATCCGGCCAGACGATGCCGATGGCCGGGTCGTCCCAGCGCAGCCCGCGGTCGTGTTCGGCGCTGTAGTAGTCCGTCACCTTGTAGCTGACCTCCGTGGAAGGGACCAGCGTGCAGAAACCATGGGCAAAACCCGCGGGAACCCACAGCTGATGGCCGTTCTGCGCGGTCAGTTCCGCGCCGACATACTGGCCATAGGTGGGCGAACCGACGCGAATATCGACGGCGACGTCGTAGATGGCGCCCGCGATGCAACGCACGAGCTTGCCCTGTGCGCGCGGCTCCAGCTGGAAATGCAATCCGCGCACCGTGCCGGCATCCGCCGAAAGCGACTGATTGTCCTGACGGAACTCGACCTTGGCAGCCTGTTCCTCGAACAGGGACTGGCGGAACGTTTCCATGAAGTAACCCCGATCGTCACCGATCTTGTTCGGCTTGACCAGGACCACGTCGGAAATCGAAAGGCGCTCAAAATTCATCCAAAAGTCCATCTATCGTTGCTGAAAATATCTGTTTGCCGACAATGCTTGTATCAACTTGTCTGTGCAGCTTTCAAGACATCTATAAGGCGCAGGCGCCGCAGAGGCGGGATTCCCGTCTAATCCTTAATGGAGCCGTCCTCTCGATCGCGCGTCAGGTTCACGTTGTAGAAGGGATCATGGGTAATCCGTGGCTTCCAACGGGCAAGGACCGTTTCGGCTTCGCGGCGGAACCGGTCCGCCTTCTCCCCCGTCGTGTCGAGGCCACGGGTAGCGCTTTCCAGGTGGACGAGACGCGCGGCGGGCACCATCAGATTGCGGTAGCCGGCGGCATCGAGCTTGAGGCAGAGATCGACATCGTTGAAGGCGACCTGCAGCGCGGCTTCATCCATGCCGCCGACTTCGTCATATTTGCGGCGCTCCACGACGAGGCATGCGGCCGTGACGGTGGAGACCCGGTGCGTGGCGACGAGGCTGTCCATGGAGCCGCGGTCATCCCCGGCCTTGAACTTCTGCGGGTGCGCGGTGACGTAGCCCACGCCGCAGGCCATGCCGGCATGCTGCACGTGGCCGGAGGGGTAGACGAGCTTTGCGCCGACTGCGCCGATCTCCGGCCGCACCGCTTCTGCCACCATGGCCTTCAGCCAGGAGGGTTCGATGGCGAGGGTGTCGTTGTTGACGAGGCCGAGCACCGTGCCTTTGGCGACAGCCGCGGCCTGATTGTTCAGACGTGCGAAGTTGAACGAGCCCGGCACCGTGACGATGCCAACCTGCCCACCGGCTGCGATCTCGTCGAAATAGGCGAGCGTCTCCGGCTGCGTGCTGTCATTGTCGATGATGAGGATATCGAAGTCCGGATAGTCGGTCTCGCGCAGCAGCGAGGCGACGCCGTTGCGCAGGATATCGACGCTGTCGCGGGTCGGGATCATCAGCGTGACATGCGGCCAGCCGCCGGCCGGCTCCGTTGGAAGCTGCGGCAGGAAGGTGGCGGGTTTCGTCGTGACGTGACGATGGTTCAGCACGTCGGGGATATGGAGGATGTCCGTTTCCGCGGCGCCGGACAGCACGGTCGTCAAAACCTCCTGCCATCGTCCGGACGAGCCGGCACATGCTAGGCTCAGCCGGTCCTGGCGGATTGCGACGAAGTTGCCGACATAGCCGGTCGAGGACTGGAAGTCCGGATCCCAATCGGGCTTGAAGAGCGGGTCGCGGCGCTCGCCTGCAACCCAGTGATCCTCGTCCGTGTAGAGGATGTCCGTGCCCTTGCCGCGTCTGGCGAAGATTTCCTCCGCAAGCCGGAACAGCGCCGCGGGAGAAAGGCGGTCTCCAGCCTCGACATGGACGATGTGGCCGCCCTGACGACTGTCGATGGCCACAGACAGGTTGTCGGGAAAGACGGCGCCGGGAGCGACGGTCTCGATCTGTTGTCGTTCCTCCGCCGTCAACGGGCGGGGTGAAAGGATGTCGAGCGTCCAGTGTGGATAGACCTGCTCGCCCAGCGATGCCAGCGTCGGCACGAGGGGTGCGGCACCCGCGGGATCCCATTCGACGAGAACGGCCAGAGCCGGCTTCTTCGGCCAGCGGGCGACGTTCGCGCGGGCCTGATCCGGAGCAAGCCGCGACGGCGTCTCGTAGCGGCGGATCCAGCGCCGGTAGGCGTCGAGGGCGGGATTTGCGAGGCATTGCGCCAATGCCGCTTCCATGGCCGCGGCGCCCTCGTCCCGGCGCCTGGCCAGGGCTTCGCGCGTCGCTGCGCGGTCACGTTTCCACGCATGGCGTACGACGCGGCTCAGCCCGATCTGACGCAGGCCGAACTGCGTGACGGTGAAGGGGCCGGCGGTATCGGATGGGTCGAGCCGAAGGCTGAGCACGGGCGCGTCCAGCCGGCAGACGGCGTGGAACCGGCCATTGCGCGGGGCGAGGCGGAAGGTCGAGAAGGCCTGCCACTGCGGCGCATGCTCGACATAGAGGATCGGTTCGACGATCGGCGCTTTCATGTCGATGCCGAATTCGATCTCGATCCAGCCTGGGGCGCAGGCGATGGCGCAGCGGATCTCGAATTGCGGATTGTCGGTTGTTCCCGTGAGAACGCCGTCGCGAAGAACCAGATGGGCCTTGGGGACCAACTCGGCCTTGAGATCGGTCGAGCAGGTGAGGGAGGGGAGACGCGGGCGCGTCGTCGTGTCCACCGCCGGTGTGGCCTCGGTCCGATCAAGGCCGGCACGCGTCCGTTCGCTCCAGAGGTCGTCGAGAAGGGCCCGGAGGTGCGGTGCAAGCGACGCGGCGGGCGGCGGCGCAACGGGGCGCTGGATCACGCTGTTTTCGGGCAGGAGCGCGACGCGCAAGCCAGCCATCTCGTGATCGACATTCGGTCCGTCCGGAAGCGCGCGAATGGCCTCGAACACCGCCAGCGCCTCCGGCAGCCGGTCGAGGCGCTTCAGAAGGTGGGCGAGATGCAGTCTCGGATCCCATTCCGTACCGTCGCACCGGATCGCCGTTCGATAGGCCTTTTCGGCCTCTTCCAGCGCGCCCGCTTCCTTCAGGAGATGCGCGAGCTGCACCCAGCGCGGCCCGGATGTGATCTCGTGCCGAAGCTCGGCCGTCATGGCGCTGATGGCTGCGAGACGGCGTTGGTCGTCCAGGGAGATCTCGGCGGACACGAATGGCTTCTCCGAAAGCGTGCGATGCCGAACGCTTTAAACGATCTCTGCGCGAAGGGAAACGCCGACGTCCGCGCGCGGGCGGCCCGGGTCGGCGGTCCCTTGCGGCCTGCGCTTGCGGCGTTCTTTTCAGCCATGTGGTCAGCAAGCGGCAAGCTCGCGGCTTCATGGTCGTTTTCCCGTGGGAGAGATTGCGGGGTGCGCTATAGTTTAGCGTAACAGGATTGGAAGAAAGCCGCCGACATGCCGCATCGCAGGGACGCTCGCAACAGGCCGACAGGGAGCGCTACCAGCGTGGCAGCAGGGGATCTGGAGGAAGAGCAGACGCTCGGTCAGCAACTGCGCATGATGCAGCAGGCCTTCGTCGCCTCGCCGTCGCGGCGCATCATCCTGTTGCTGGCGGCCGGGCTTCTCGCGGTCATCATCGCCATTGCCGTCGGGCAGATCTTTCTCAATCGCTGGTACAAGCCGTTCTACGACACGCTGGAGCGGCGCGACCTGCCGGCCTTTCTCGGGCAATTCGTCGTCTTCGGGCAGATCGCCGGCGTCATCCTCGTCCTCAACGTCATCCAGACCTGGCTCGGGCAATGGATCAAGATCAAGCTGCGGGAAGGGCTGACGCGTGACCTGATCACCGAATGGATGAAGCCGACCCGGGCCTTCCGGCTGGCCAATGCCGGCTCGCTCGGCATCAATCCGGACCAGCGCATCCACGAGGACGCCCGCCATCTGACGGATCTGACGGCCGGCCTCGGCATCGGGCTCGTCCAGTCCGGCATCCTGCTCGTCAGCTTCATCGGCGTGCTCTGGTCGCTCTCGGCCGGCTTCGTCTTCCATTTCCAGGGCTATGCCGTGGCCATTCCCGGCTACATGGTCTGGGCCGCCATCCTCTATGCCGGCATCGCCTCGTGGCTCAGCTGGTTGGTCGGCCGACCGCTCGTGAAGCTGAACGGCGAGCACTACCAGCGCGAGGCAGCCCTCCGGTTCTCGCTCATGCGCGTCAACGAACATATCGAGGCGGTGTCGCTTTCGGGTGGCGAGGCGAACGAGAAACGCCGGATCGAGCGCGACCTCGCCTCGGTGCTGGAGATCAGCCGCGGCCTGATGTTTGCGATGACCCGGCTGACCTGGGTCACGGCCGGCTATGGCTGGGTCACGGTCATCGCGCCGATCGTCATCGCGGCGCCGGTGTTCTTTGCCGGAAACCTCTCCTTCGGCGGGCTGATGATGGCTGTCGGCGCCTTTAACCAGGTGCATGCGTCGCTGCGCTGGTTCGTCGACAATATCGAGGCGGTGGCCGACTGGCGCGCGACGTTGCTGCGGGTTTCCGCCTTTCGTTCGGCCATGCTGATGACGGACGAGCGCTACGAGAACGACAAGCGGATCGTCTACACCGAGCCGAGTGCCGGCAGCATCGTCATGGACGACCTTGCGGTGGCGTCGCCGTCCGGCAGCGTCAAACTTGCCGATGCGCATGTCGAGATCCTGCCGGGAGACCGGGTGTTGATCACGGCGCGCACCGACGTCGACAAGAGCTCGTTCTTCCGCGCGGTGACGGGCCTCTGGCCCTGGGGGCGCGGACGGCTTGCGCTGCCGCCGTCCGAGAACATGGCGTTCATTCCGCGCGCACCCTATTTTCCGCCGGGCAGCGTGGCGGAAACCCTGATTCATCCCGCAGCACCCGACCGCTTCCCGCGCGAACAGCTCGCCTCGGTGCTGACGCGCCTCGGGCTCGATCGTTTCGTGGCCGCGCTCGATCAGTCGCTGCAGTCGCAGGTGAAGCCGACGGAGGCGGAGCTGCGCCTGCTCGCCATCGCCCGGCTCGGCCTTCACAAGCCGCGCTGGATCGTGGTCGAGGAGGTGCTCGATACGCTCGATCCGGAGACATACCAGCGCGTCGTCACCTTCTTCACGGTGGAGACGGCCAAGGCGGCCATCGTCAATATCGGGCGGATGCAGCCGAACGACACGTTCTTCAAGCGCGTGCTGCATCTGGAAAACGACCCCGGCGGCAAGACGCTGAAGCGCCTGCAGCCGCGAAGCCTGAGGACGCGTCGCGACGGTTAGGCGGCTTTTTCGCGCCGCCATTAATCGGCTATTGGAGAATTTGGCCTATCCCGGAAGCAGCCGCCCTCAGGGGCGAACGTCACGGTATCCGCAGCTCCGGCGGATCGGGAGGTTCGACGTGGAAGGACCACTGCAGCATCGCTTTTCCCTCGTCGTGGCGACCCTCGGGCGCGTCGAGGAGATCGAGCGCCTTCTGACGTCGCTCGTCGCGCAGCAGCGCCGGGATCTCGAGGTTCTCTTCGTCGATCAGAACGACGACGACCGGCTCGTGCCGCTTCTCGCGCGGTTTTCCGGACAGATCGACATCGTCCATATCCGGTCGGCCGAAAAGGGCGTCTGTCGCGCGCGCAACCGCGGTGCGGCAGAGGCACGCGGCAGCTGGCTGATGTTTCCGGACGACGACTGCTGGTACCCCGACGCCTTTTTCCGGACGCTGGACGCGCTGATGGCGGCGAAGCCGGCCGACATCTATAGCGGGCGCCCGACGGCGCCCGATGGACGGACGATCATGGGCAGCTTTGCCGCAGAGCCGACGATGCTCACGCGGGACACGGTCTGGAACACGCTGATGGAGTGGATCGTGGTCGTGCGGCGGCCGGTGTTCGAGGCTGCAGGCGGCTTCGATGTGGCTCTGGGGCCGGGGTCGGGCACGATCTGGGGCGCGCACGAGATCCAGGACCTGGTGCTCGCGTGCCTGGAGACGGGCGCGACCGGATGGTATTCCCCGACGCTGACGGCCCACCACCCCGAAGACCATGGCGACCGGCGGACGCGCGAGAATGCACAGAAGATGTACCGCTACGGCGCCGGGCTCGGCTATGTGCTGCGGCGACACCGCTTTTCGATGCGGCGCTGTCTTCCGGAGATCCTGCGACCGCTCGCGGGCATGGTCGTCTACGGCCTCAAGGGCGACGGGGCGATGGCCAGACGCTCGCGGCATTTGCTTCTCGGCCGCCTGCAAGGGTGGCGCACCGCGCCTGCCCGGTCGAAGGTCTGAGCATCGATGTCGATCAGCATGATCGAATATTAACGGGTACCGCCTTAGATTGAACAGTCCCGCACGCATGTGCATCCCACCAACGGAACCGAATGCGCAATGACTGCCGTCAGCATGGATGCCATCCCTATGCCTCGTCCGGCCGGCCGACCGGTCACGTTCGAAAAGACCGTCGGCCTCTTCACGCCATCCCAAACGGTGCAGACGCGCGCGGCCGTTCTCTTCGTCAGCCCCTGGGGTCTGGAAGAGCTCTGTGTGCACAAGGCGTGGCGCGAGCTTGCCGACAGCCTTGCCGATGCCGGCATCGCCAGCCTGCGCTACGACCATCCGGGCACCGGCGATGCGCTCGACCTCTCCGAACCTTCGGGTCTCGACCCCTTCGTCACGACCGCGCTTGCCGCTGCGCGATGCCTCCGCGATCTCTCCGGGCTTGACCGTCTGGTGGTGGTGGCGCAGGGCTTCGGATCGCTGCCGGTTCCGGCTCTGCTGCAGGCCAATGATCCCTCGTTCCGGTTTGCGGGTGTCGCGCTCCTGGCACCTGTCACCAGCGGACGGCGGTATCTGCGCGAGCTTTCGCTCTGGGCGAAAGTGGTGGACGAGGGGCTCGGCCTGACGCCCGGCAGCGCCGGTCCGGGCACGTCGATCGCCGGTCTGGTGATGGAAGACAGCGTTGCCGCCGCCGTGCGCAGCGCGGATGCCAAGGCGTTCAAACCGGCGGGNNGCCACCCGCTTCTTTCTCGCGGAACGGCCGCAGTCGGATGCCGATGGCGCGCTGGCTCTTCAGCTGCAGACGGAGGGTGCCGACGTCACCCGGGTCGTCTTCGAGGGGTATTCCGACCTCGTGTCGAACCCGACCATCGCCGAGACGCCCGTCGTGGTGTTCAAGGCCCTGACGGCGTGGATCCTAGACCTCGATTCTTCCAAGATCGAGACGGGTGCCGGGCAGGGCGCGCTGTCCTCCGGTGTCGTCGATGGCGGCGGTTTCATCGAATGTCCCATGCGGTTCGGCGTCGGCGACCGGCTGTTCGGCATCCTCTGCACGCCGGCCGATTCCGTTCCCGCGGGGACCGCCCTGCTGCTGGGCACCGGCTACGACCGGCAGTCCGGCTGGGCCCGCTCGACGGTCGAGACGGCGCGCATGCTGGCCGCATCCGGCATCGCCTCGTTCCGGTTCGACGCCGCCGGCATCGCCGACAGCCCACCGGTGCCGGAGGGTGACCGACAGGTCCTCTATTCGCCCGGACAGATTTCCGACGTGCGCGCCGCGCTCGATCGCATCGAAGCCATCGGCCTGCCCGATCCCGTCTTCGTGGGACGCTGCAGCGGCGCCTATCTTGCGTTCAACGCGGCGCTGGCCGATCCGCGCTGCCGCGGCGTCATTGCCATCAATATCCTCACCTTCGCCTGGGACCCGCGCGACGATGTGGATCAGATGATCCGCTACAATCCCCGCTCGCTCGACGACTACAAGCGACGCGCGCTGCGCATGGAGACGGCCTACCGGTTGATCTCCGGCAAGATCGACGTGCCGCGCGCGGCCGGCAACATCCTGAAGATCGTCGTCCGCCGTGTCTCGCGGACGGCAGCCCCGGTGCTCGGTTCCCTGTCGGTCGAGGCAAGGCTGCGCAACGGCGTCCACCGCGCGTTCCGCCAGTTGCGCGAGCGGCAGGTGCCGGTGTCGCTCGTCTATAGCGAAGGCGATATCGGCCTTGCGCGGCTGTCCCAGCATTTCGGCCGGGACGGCCAGCGTCTGACGCGATATCCGAACGTCTCGCGCATCCTGCTTGCCGATGCCGACCACAACGTCACGCCGCCCAAGGCGCGCCGCGAACTGCGCGAGCATATTCGCGACACGATCCTGGCGATCGCCTCGGGCACGCGCAAGGCATCCTGATCGGGGCCTTCCGGCTTTTTTTCAGGGACGCTTTCGTCGCAGATCAGAAGTGCACGGGAAGGGCGCTGCCGATGGCGGCGACCTCGCCGGAGGGGCGTGCCGGCGTCACCCCAATGTCTCCTCGATCCTGTCGCGGAACGAGGCTGATGCGGCGGGCGGCGGCGG
>UBPA01000005.1 GCA_900467185.1 Hyphomicrobiales bacterium
GCGACGGCGGCGTCGCGGGCGCGCTTCAGCCCGTCCACTTCCGCCTCCAGCGCCTTCAGCCGGCGATCCACCTCGGAAAGTTCGTCCGTCACCATGATGGCCGCCATCACCGTCAGCCGGAGATCGCCGATCTCGCCGAACTGGCCCTTGAGGTGGCTGACATACTGGTCGAAGCGCAGAGCGAGGTCGGTGAGATGCCCCTCCTGCCCCTCCTCGCAGGCCATGCGGTAGGCCTTGCCGTCGATCGTCACGGTGACTTGCGCCATTGGCTAACTCCCGGCCCGAGGCCCGTTGACGGACGACATCTGGATCATCGGCGGGATCACCGGTCGAGAACCGCTCGAATGGTTTCCATGGCGGTCACGAGACGGCGCGATACCTCGCGGTTGACCTCTTCGAGACGATTGGCGCGGAACTGCGACTGGTCGAGTTCCTGCGCGAGCCGCGCCCTGTCCGTATTGACCCGGCGGACCTCGCCCTCGATCTCCACCCGGTCGCGTTCGCGGTCCAAGCGGCCGTCGATCACGCTCTCCAGACCGGCCACCGCCCCCTTCAGCTCGTCGATTGCCGCCCTGACTGTCTTCCCTGCCGCCATCGTGTCTGCTTCCAATCCATGGCCGGGGCACCGAATCGGCACGCTGCGCCCTTGTCAAAGCCAATCGCACTATTAGACTCAATCCATCGGGCGACACAACGCCAGCCTGTCAGCATCAGGCTGGAAGCTGTGGATCAAGCACGATTTTTCGTGCTTCGACACGGCCCCGGCGCCTGCCGTCTTTGTTGACTCCACCGGGCGAGGTGCTATGTCTCACCCGCTTCCGATGCGGTCTTTGGAGGATAGAGACCGTTCCCTGATCATCAAGCTTAAGCGGAACAGTCATGATCTCGAATGAACAACACGACCGGATGGCGAATGCGATCCGTTTTCTGGCCATGGATGCGGTGGAGAAGGCCAATTCCGGCCACCCCGGCCTGCCCATGGGCGCGGCCGATATCGCGACCGTCCTTTTCACCAAGTACCTGAAATTCGACCCGAAGAACCCCAACTGGCCCGACCGCGACCGTTTCGTCCTGTCGGCCGGCCACGGCTCGATGCTGCTCTATGCCCTGCTCTACCTCACGGGCTATCCGGACATGACCATCGAGGACATCAAGCAGTTCCGCCAGCTCGGCTCCAAGACCGCCGGCCACCCGGAATTCGGCCATGCCACGGGCATCGAGACGACCACCGGCCCGCTCGGCCAGGGCATTGCCAATGCCGTGGGCATGGCGATCGCCGAGCGCAAGCTCGAACAGGAGTTCGGCTCGGACCTGCAGGACCACTACACCTACGCGCTCTGCGGCGATGGCTGCCTCATGGAAGGCATCAGCCATGAAGCGATCGCGCTGGCCGGCCACCTGAAGCTGAACAAGCTCGTGCTCTTCTGGGACAACAACTCGATCACCATCGACGGCGCCGTATCGCTGTCGGACTCGACCGACCAGATTGCCCGCTTCAAGGCCGTGCACTGGAACACGATCGAGGTCGACGGCCACGACCAGAAGGCGATCTCCGACGCGATCGAAGCCGCCCATAAATCCGACCGCCCGACCTTCATCGCCTGCAAGACCGTCATCGGCTTCGGCGCTCCGAACAAGGCCGGCACCCACAAGGTCCACGGCTCGCCGCTCGGCGCGGAAGAAATCGCCGCAACGCGCAAGGCGCTGAACTGGGAAGCGGAAGCCTTCGACACGCCCGCCGACGTTCTCGACGCCTGGCACAGTGCCGGCGAGCGTTCGGTCCAGGCCCGCAAGGCTTGGGAAGCGCGCCTGGCGTCCACCGACGAAGCGAAGAAAGCCGAGTTCACCCGCCGCTTCGCCGGCCAGCTGCCGGCCGGCTTCGACAAGGCGATCGACGACTACAAGAAGACGCTCGCCGAAAAGCCGCCGACCATCGCGACCCGCAAGGCGTCCGAGGATGCGCTGGAAGTCATCAACGGCTTCCTGCCGGAAACGCTGGGCGGCTCTGCCGACCTGACGCCGTCCAACAACACCAAGACCAGCCAGATGACGTCGATCACCCCGACGGATTTCGGCGGCCGCTACATGCACTGGGGCATCCGCGAACACGGCATGGCCGCGGCCATGAACGGCGTCGCGCTCCATGGCGGCCTGATCCCCTATTCCGGCGGCTTCATGATCTTCTCGGACTATTGCCGTCCGTCGATCCGCCTGGCCGCGCTGATGGGCATCCGCGTCATCCACGTGCTGACGCATGACTCAATCGGCGTGGGCGAAGACGGCCCGACGCACGAGCCGGTCGAGCACATGGCGGCGCTGCGGGCGATCCCGAACCTTCTGATGTTCCGCCCGGCCGACGCCGTGGAAACGGCCGAGTGCTGGCAGCTGGCGCTGGAAGACGGCAAGCGGCCCTCGGGCCTGGCGCTGACCCGCCAGAACCTGGCCCCGGCCCGCACCACCTACAGCGCGGAAAATCTCTGCGCCAAGGGAGCCTACGAGCTGATCGCGGCCGACGACGCCAAGGTCTCGATCTTTGCCTCCGGCTCCGAAGTCGAGATCGCCGTCAAGGCGGCCGCCGACCTCAAGGCCAAGGGCATCGCCGTCCGCGTGGTTTCCGTGCCGTGCTTCGAGCTCTTCGAAGACCAGCCGGACGACTACAAGACGGCCGTGATCGGCACCGCCCCCGTCAAGATCGCGGCGGAAGCCGCCGTCCGCCAGGGCTGGGATCGCTTCATCGGCTCCGACGGTGCCTTCGTCGGCATGCACTCCTTCGGTGCGTCCGGCCCTGCCAAGGACCTGTTCAAGCACTTCGGCATCACCTCGGACGCGATCGTCGCGGCCGCGGAAGCCAAACTCTCGTAAACACATCCCGGAAGGGCATGCGCATCCGCGCATGCCCGATGACCACGACCTGAACCCATTCCGCCTTCTCAAAGGGAGAGAGCCCTCATGACAGTGAAAGTCGCCATCAACGGCTTCGGCCGCATCGGCCGCAACGTGCTCCGCGCCATCGTCGAGTCCGGCCGCACCGACATCGAAGTCGTCGCGATCAACGACCTCGGCCCGGTCGAAACCAATGCGCACCTGCTGCGCTACGACAGCATCCACGGCAAGTTCCCCGCGACCGTCGAAGTCCAGGGCGACGCGATCGTCATCAACGGCGGCAAGCCGATCAAGGTGACGGCCGTGCGCAACCCGGCCGAACTGCCGCACAAGGATCTCGGCGTCGATATCGCGCTCGAGTGCACCGGCATCTTCACCGCCCGCGACAAGGCCGCAGCCCACCTGCAGGCCGGCGCGAAGAGCGTCATCATCTCGGCCCCTGCCGACGGTGCCGACCTGACCGTCGTCTACGGCGTCAACCACGACCAGCTGACCAAGGAACACACGGTCATCTCCAACGCGTCGTGCACCACGAACTGCCTGGTACCGGTGGTCAAGGTTCTGAACGACGTGATCGGTATCGACCACGGCTTCATGACGACGATCCACTCCTACACGGGCGACCAGCCGACGCTCGACACCATGCACAAGGACCTGTATCGCGCCCGCGCCGCAGCCCTGTCCATGATCCCGACCTCCACCGGTGCCGCCAAGGCCGTGGGCCTCGTGCTGCCGGAACTGAAGGGCAAGCTGGACGGCACGTCGATCCGCGTTCCCACGCCGAACGTCTCCGTCGTCGACTTCAAGTTCGTCGCCAAGCGCGACACGAGCGTCGCCGAAATCAACGATGCCATCAAGGCTGCCGCTGACGGGAAGCTGAAGGGCATTCTCGGCTACACCGACGAGCCGCTGGTCTCGCGCGACTTCAACCACGACAGCCATTCCTCGATCTTCGCCATCGACCAGACCAAGGTTCTCGAAGGCAATTTCGTGCGCATCCTGTCCTGGTACGACAATGAATGGGGCTTCTCCAACCGCATGTGCGACACGGCCGTCGCCATGGGCAAGCTGCTCTGAGACCATGACGAGCCCCGGGCGCCACAGGCGTTCCGGGGCTTTTTTTCATCTGCGGCCCGCGCGGCGCACCTGCAGCCTGCGATGTCCCGGCAAATCCAAGGCAAGACGAGGCAAGGATCCCCGATGTTTCGCCCGCTGCAGCAAAGGACCGTGCGCTGGCGCCCGTTCGAGGACGAGGGCCTGGAGCATCTGACGCTGATGCCGCTGTCCGGGCCGTGGCCCGGCATCCGCATCGCGTCGGTCGTCATCGGCGCGCGCGGTGGCACGACCTATGGCGTGCGCTACACGATCGACTGCGACCCGCACTGGACGACGACATCCCTGACGCTCGAGACCACGACCGGCATCCGCCTCTCGCTCGTCTCGGACGGGCTCGGCCACTGGCAGGATGGCGAGGGACAGGCGCTGCCCGCCTTCGACGGCTGCATCGACGTCGATCTCGCCGGCACGCCCTTCACCAACACGCTGCCGATCCGGCGGCTCGCCCTGCGCCCCGAGGACGGCACCCGCAGCCTCGACATGCTCTACATCCCGTTCGACACCTTCGAGCCGCTGCGCGACGGCCAGCGCTATACCTGCCTTGCCGAGGATCGGCTCTATCGCTACGAGGCCGCCGACCGCAGTTTTACGGCGGAGCTTCCGCTGGACGCGGACGGGCTCGTGCTCGACTACCCCACGCTTTTCATTCGAACCTGACCCGATCAGACGCAACCGGAGACGACACATGACCTTCAAGACCCTTGACGACCTGACCGACATCGCCGGCAAGCGCGTGCTCGTGCGCGTCGACCTGAACGTGCCGACCAAGGACGGAAAGGTGACCGACGCGACCCGCATCGAACGCGTCGTACCGACGATCCGCGAACTGTCGGAAAAGGGCGCCAAGGTCATCCTGCTTGCCCATTTCGGCCGCCCCAAGGGCGAGCCGGTCGAGGAGATGTCGCTGAAGCCGATCGCAGCCGCGGTCGAGGATATCATCGACCAGCGCGTTCACTTCGCCGCCGACTGCATCGGCGAAGCCGCGGCAACGGCCGTGGCCGGCCTTGCGAACGGCGATATCCTGCTGCTCGAAAACACCCGCTTTCACAAGGGCGAGGAAAAGAACGACGCCGACTTCACCAAGGCGCTGACCGCAAACGGCGACGTCTACGTCAACGACGCGTTTTCTGCCGCGCACCGCGCCCATGCCTCGACCGAAGGCCTTGCGCATCTGCTTCCGGCCTATGCCGGGCGCACCATGCAGGCCGAACTGGAAGCGCTGGAAGCCGGTCTCGGCAACCCGAAGCGTCCGGTCGTCGCCATCGTCGGCGGCGCCAAGGTCTCGACCAAGATCGACCTTCTGACCAACCTCGTGAAGAAGGTCGATGCCCTCGTCATCGGCGGCGGCATGGCCAACACCTTCCTCGCCGCCCAGGGCATCGACGTCGGCAAGTCGCTCTGCGAGCACGACCTCGCGGAGACCGCGCGCAGCATTCTCGCTGAAGCGGAAACATCGGGCTGCGCCATCGTGCTGCCGGTGGACGGTGTCATCGCGCGCGAATTCAAGGCGGGCGCCGCCAACGAGGTGGTCGACATCAAGGCGATCCCAGCCGACGCCATGGTTCTCGACGTCGGGGCGAAGTCGATCGCAGCCGTCAACGACTGGGTGAGCAAGGCGGAAACGCTGGTCTGGAACGGCCCGCTCGGCGCCTTCGAGATCGCCCCCTTCGACAAGGCGACGGTGGCCGTCGCCCGCCATGCGGCCTCGCGCACCAAGAGCGGCGCGCTCGTCTCGGTCGCCGGCGGCGGCGACACGGTCTCGGCCATGAACCATGCCGGCGTCGCCGACGACCTGACCTACGTCTCCACGGCTGGCGGTGCCTTCCTGGAATGGATGGAAGGCAAGCCGCTCCCGGGCGTCGATATCCTCCATCAGCAGAAGTAGTCGGACCCATCGCCCGCAGGGAGGCGGATGGTCCGCCATGCGCCTCCCGCGTGTAGAATATCCAAAGCGCTTGCAGAACATTTGCTGCAGGCGCTCACGGAAACAACAAGTATTTCAAACGATTAAATTATATTCAATCGGTTTAAATATTTTAAAATATTTTGCATCCGCGTCGCCGTCTGCTATCCAAAGAGGAGAGATGCAGAGCCAGAGAGAACGATCATGACCGAGAGACTGGAAGATATTGCCGCAGCGATGATGGCAAAGGGACAGGGTCTTCTGGCCGCCGACGAATCCACCGCGACGATCGGCAAGCGCTTCGACACAATCGGCCTTGCCTCTAGCGAGACCTCGCGCCGCGATTATCGCGAGATGCTGTTCCGCGCCGACGAGGCGATGAAATCGCATATTTCCGGCGTCATCCTCTATGAGGAAACCCTGTTCCAGGCGGCGGCCGACGGCACGCCTTTCGTCGAGATCATCCGCGCCGCCGGCGCCGTTCCCGGCATCAAGGTCGACACGGGCGCAAAGCCGATGGCGAAGTTTCCGGGCGAGACGATCACCGAAGGCCTCGATGGCCTCGCCGACCGCCTGAAGAACTACTACGAGGCCGGCGCCCGCTTCGCCAAATGGCGCGGCGTCATCGCCGTCTCCGACACGCTGCCGAGCTTCGGCTCGGTGAAGGCCAATGCCCAGGCGCTGGCCCGCTACGCCGCGCTCTGCCAGGAGGCCGGCATCGTGCCGATCGTCGAGCCCGAAGTGCTGATGGACGGCACGCCTGGCGACCACTCCATCGAACGCTCCGCCGAGGTGACCGAGGAAACGCTGCGCATCGTCTTTGCCGAACTCGCCGACGCCCGCGTCTCGCTCGAAGGCATGATCCTGAAGCCGAGCATGGTGATCGACGGCAAGAAGGCGCGCAAGGCGAGCGTCGAGCAGGTCGCCGAGCGCACCGTCGCGGTTCTCAAGCGCACTGTCCCCTCCGCCGTTCCCGGCATCGCCTTCCTGTCCGGCGGCCAGTCCACGGAAGAAGCGACCGCCCACCTCTCCGCCATGATCGCCGGCTACGACCTGCCTTGGGCCATGACCTTCTCCTATGGCCGCGCGCTGCAGACCGAAGCGCTGAACGCCTGGCAGGGCAAGGCCGAAAACGTCGCCGCCGGCCAGCGCGCCTTCACCCACCGCGCCCGCATGTGCGGCCTCGCGGCACAGGGCGGCTGGAAGAAAGACCTGGAAAAGGCGGCCTGATCGCCGCCGATCCGACACAGTTTCGGGCTGTCCGCTGACGAGACCCGCAAGCCCCTTCTGGGAGGGAGGGAGACCTGGCCGCCACCGTGCGGCCGGGTTTTTTTGTGCCGGTTGCAGGCTAGCGACAACGGCGCGCAGCGGCCTGTCCGACATTGTCACGGTCACAAGTCTGCCGTTTCGCACCGGCCGACATCCGGGATAGCTGTTGTACGAAGTGTCGACGATAGACCCCCTCGGTGTCTGTCATCGGCACTTGGTCCTACACCGCATCACCGGAGCCCGCGCCATGACCACGTTCGACTACGTCACCCTCGATGTCTTCACCAAAGAGCGCTTCCGCGGCAATCCGCTCGCCGTGATCGCCGATGCGCGAGGGCTCGACGGCGAGACGATGCAGGCGATCGTGCGCGAGTTCAACTATTTCGAGATCACCTTCGTGCTGCCGCCGGCAAACCCCGACAATACGGCCGAGGTGCGGATCTTCACGCCGACCATGGAACTGCCCTTCGCCGGCCACCCCAATGTCGGCACGGCCTTCGCGCTTGCCCGCGCCGGCCATGTCTTCGGCAAGCCGGTCGGCGACCGGCTGCGCTTCGAGGAGAAGGCCGGCATCGTCGAGGTGAGCGTGGAGCGCGACGCCGGCGGGCGGGCGACCGGGGCCAGCATACAGGCGCCGCAGAGGCTCACCGTCGCGGACGGCCTGCCGGTCGAGACGCTCGGCCCGATGGTCGGCCTTGCCCCGTCGAGGATCGCCACCGGCAATCATGCGCCGCTTGTCCTCTCGGTGGCCCTGCCCTTCCTCATCGCCGAACTGCCCGACCTGGAGACACTCGCGGCGGCAGCGCCGGACACGAGCCTGTTTGCCGCAGCCAAGCACGCGCACGGCCTCGATCCGGCCGATGGCCGCCTGTCGGTCTTTCTGTATGTCCGCTCCGGCAACAATCCGCTTGCGCTGCGCGCCCGCATGTTCGCGCCGCTCGACAACATCCCCGAAGACCCCGCGACCGGCAGCGCCTCGGCAGCCCTCGCTGCCTATCTCGCCACCAGCCTGCCCGCCGCACCGGACACGGTGCACCTGACGATCGACCAGGGCGTGGAAATGGGCCGGGCCAGCCACATCCGCCTGCGGGTGGCGATGTCGGACGGCAAGCCCGCAAGCGTGCGCGTCATCGGCGACTGCGTGGAGGTCATGCGCGGCACCCTCGCGGTCTGACGCGCGGTCGGGGGCCGTTACGGGCGGATCAGCACCGTCAGCATCATCACGGCAATGGCGGCCACCGCGATCTTCCAGAAATCCCGGCGATAACGAAGCCCCGGCCAGCCCAGAGGCTTCACGAGCTGGACCGTCATCAGGGCGAGAAGCAGGAGGGCGAGCGCTTTGGACATCGCCGCGACCATAGACCAAACAGGGACGGCATGCGACGCGCTTTCCGCCAAGCGGCAGGCCTCGTGACGAGACGACAGGACCGTTCGGTCTCCGCCGCGCGGCGTCGCGGCTGGTGCCGCAGCAGCCGTGTCGACATCGTAGGAAAAGGAATGCTCAAACCGATTCCGGTTTCGGGAAATTTGCAGTAGGTTCGCGGGCACGTCCGGAACAAGCGGAGTCTCATGACCAGAAACCTCCTCCCCGTCGCGGCCCTTCTCCTTGGAACGCTGTTCCTGTTTCTCGGAAACGGCCTTCACAGCCTGCTCCTGCCGATGCGCGGCACCACGGAAGGCTATTCGGCCACGCTGCTCGGCCTGCTCGGTACGTCCTGGGCGAGCGGCTTCGTGCTCGGCTGCCTGACGGCGCCGGCGATCGTGCGGCGCGCGGGCCATATCCGCGCCTTCAGCATCTTTGCGGCCATCCTCGCCATCGTCGCGCTGATGACCGGCATCCATGTCGATCCCGTCTGGTGGGTGGTCCTGCGCGCCTTCACCGGCTTCTGCACCGCCGGTACATCGATGATCATCGAGAGCTGGCTGAACGAGCGCGCCACGAATGAGAGCCGGGGGGCGATCTTCTCGCTCTACATCGCCATCACCCTCTTCGGCGTGGTGGCCGGCCAGATGATCGTGCCCTTCGGCGACACCAACACGGCCGTGCTCTTCATGGTCTGCGGCATCGTCTATTGCGTGGCCATGCTGCCGACCCTGATGTCGACCGCGGTCTCGCCCCAGCCGCTGAAGCAGGTTCGCCTAGATCTCGCCGGCCTCTACCGCAACTCCCCCGTCTCGTTCCTCGGCATCCTCATGGTCGGCATCGCCAACGGCGCCTATGGCACGCTCGCCGCCGTCTTCGGGCGCCAGGCCGGCCTGCCGGATGCGGATGTCGCCGTCATGGTCAGCACCGTGATCTTTCTGGGCGCGATCATGCAGTTTCCGGCCGGCCGCCTCTCCGACCGGATGGACCGCCGCTACGTGCTCGCCGGCATCTCGGCCGTCGCCGCGCTGGCGGGGCTGCTGATCTTCCTGTTCGAGCCGGCGGGCAAGGTGTCGCTGCTGATCATGGTCGGCCTTTACGGCGCCATGTCGAACGCGCTCTACCCGATCGCCGTATCCCATGCCAACGACTTCGCGGCGCCCGAGGATTTCGTAAAAGTCTCCGGCGGCCTGCTGCTGCTCTACGGCATCGGCACGATCATCGGCCCGACCGTGGGCGGCCCGGTCATGACGATGATGGGCCCCTATGCGCTCTTCATGATCACCGCCTGTGCCCACATCATCGTCGCCGCCTATGCCCTCTTCCGCAGCCGCCGCCGCGCCGCCGTTCCCGTCTCGCAACGCGACCCCTTCCCGGCCACCATGTCGAACGGGCCGCTGATGGCGACGCCCGAAAGTCTGCAGATGTCGCCGCGCGCAGCACAGGCGACGCCGGCCGACCCGTCACCGGCAGAGGCCGGCGAACCGGATGTCGCGGCGGAAACCGTGGTCCGGGAGGACACCGGCGACCGGGAGGACCCGGCACGCACGCTGTGAGCGCGCAACAGGCCGCCCGAATCGCACCCGAGCGTCGCGCCGTTGAAAGATGAACGAAACACTAAGCTTCCGGAAAATGTTTCAAATCACGATGGGAACACTATGTTTTTAACCGGATGTTAAGCATTCCGGTTTATACATCATCCCATCCAGTTCGCTCTGGACTCAGACATTTCACCATCGGCGAATGCTCTGATTTTCTCCCTGTTTTACCTTGAGAGCCGCTTTTGCGGCTCTTTTTTTGCCTTAATGCGGCCGCGAGCGGGGCGTAATCACAGAAGTGTGGATGTTAACCCTTTCTTAAGAATAGACTTGCGTGAAATGCGCTATGAGACCATTCTTCACCTTGAGAAGAGCGGCGTTAGAAACTTTTTATCGACCCGCCCGTTACCTGACTGAGTGAATGCGTCTAACCAGGGAATGAACCATGTCCGAACGCGGATTGAACACCGTCAGTTTTGCAGGCCACGCCGCAGCATCGGCACAGTTCAAGGCGCTCTACGCTGAGGGCATGGGTCTGGTCGAGGAAACCGCAAGCTACCTCGACGGTCACGGTCGTGCGGCCTCCAAGGTTCTGCCGCGCATGGCATCGGTTCTCTACGCCGCGGAATCGATGCGTCTCACCACGCGCCTGATGCAGATGGCCTCCTGGCTGCTTCTTCAGCGCGCCGTCAACAATGGCGAGATGACCCGCGATCAGGTGCTGTCGGAAAAGAACAAGGTCCGTCTCGACAGCTTCAACGTCGATCGCACGGCACCCGGCTGGTCCGACCTTCCCGAAGGCTTCCGCGACCTCATTGACCGCTCGCTCCGCCTCCAGAACCGGGTCGCCCTGCTCGACCGTGAAATCTACCGCCCCCAGGAAGCCGGCAATTTCGTGCCCGACAACCAGAACGGCGTGAAGGCCCAGCTGAACCTGCTGCAGACGGCATTCGGCGCGAGCTGAAGTTTCAGACGGTCAGATCGGATGGATTGAGCCCGGCATGCCGGGCTTTTTCGTGTCTGGGTGATCGGGTGATGTCGCATTCTGCGGGATGCCCGCAACGATAATGGTTGGGGCAGCCCCTCATCCGGCTGCCGCCACCTTCTCCCCGCAGGCGGGGAGAAGGGACTGTGCCGTGGGCGTCTCGGTCTCATAATCGGCAGAGTTTGCGAGGAGGAGGTGTCTGTGTAACGTCGCACCGGCGCCCCACGTCCCTTCGCCCCGCGCGCGGGGAGAAGGTGCCGGCAGGCGGATGAGGGGCTGGCGCACCCAGAGGCCTCTCTCAAAATGACCCCGGCAAACGCAAAAAAGCCCGGCGAACCGGGCTTTTCCAATAAATCACTGCATCCAGCGCGCCGATGCGACGCACTGTCCAAAGCGGATCTTAGAGGCCGAGGCCTTCGAAGCGCTTCTTGAACTTGGAGACGCGGCCGCCGCGGTCCATGAGCTGCTGGTTGCCGCCGGTCCAGGCCGGGTGCGACTTGGGGTCGATTTCAAGGTTCATGGTCTGGCCTTCGGAGCCCCAGGTCGAGCGGGTCTCGTACTCGGTGCCGTCGGTCATGACCACCTTGATCATGTGGTAAGCGGGATGGATATCAGCCTTCATAACACTCTTCCTGCAGTTCCCGGGTCCATTTGTCGCAACCACTTGCGGCTGCGGGACCGAACACGATAATGAAGCCGCAGACCGCATTTCGGCCAACGTCTTTTCAATTGGATGCGGTGCCTATACATGAAGGCCCAAGAGATAACAAGGGCCATCGCAGGGCCCGAGAGCAAAGCGGGATTTCGACGATCCCGCTGCGAGACGCGTGAAATGTTTCGCCCGGATGCTGGGCGACGGGAGGACAGTGTGGCGATCGACAACGACAAGGCGACAGGGGCCACGCGAAACGTCCGCCCGCTGGCCGGGCTGCTTCCCTATGTGAAACGCTATCGCGGCCTGATGACCGGGGCCGCCATCTGTCTCGTGGCGGCGGCGCTGACCACGCTGACGCTGCCGCTGGCCGTGCGCCGCATGATCGACCACGGCTTCTCCAATTCCGACAGCGCCTTCATCAATACCTATTTCGCCATGCTGATGGTGCTCGCCATCGTGCTGGCCCTGGCGAGCGCCGGCCGGTACTTCTTCGTCATCACACTTGGCGAGCGGGTGGTGGCCGATATCCGGCGCGAGGTGTTCGATCACATCACGCGGCTTTCCCCGGCCTTCTTCGACGTCAACCAGTCCGGCGAGATCGTCTCGCGGCTGACGGCGGACACGACGCAGATCAAATCGGCGGTGGGCGCAACCGCCTCCGTCGCGCTGCGCAACATCATCCTCTGCCTCGGGGCCATCGCCATGATGGTCTATACCAGCCCGAAACTGTCGAGCCTGGTGCTGATCGCGATCCCCGTCATCGTCTTTCCACTGGTTGCCTTCGGCCGCAACGTCCGCCGCCGCTCGCGGCAAGCCCAGGACAGGCTGGCCGGCGCGTCCGCCTATGCCAGCGAGGCGATCGGCGCGATCCGCACCGTTCAGGCTTTCAACGGCGAGGCAACCGCCATGGCGCGCTACGGAGCCACGGTGGAGGACGCCTACCGAGCCGCGCGCGGCGCGATCACCGCGCGCTCGGCGCTGACCGCCTTTGCCATCACCATGATCTTCGGCAGCATCGTCGCCGTGCTCTGGTTCGGCGCGCAGGACGTGCTGGCCGGCACGATCTCGCCCGGCACGCTCGGCCAGTTTTTGCTCTATTCCGTCTTTGCGGCCGGCAGCCTTGGCGCGCTGTCGGAGGTCTGGGGCGAGCTTTCGCAGGCGGCCGGTGCGGCCGAGCGGCTGCGCGAGCTGCTGCAGGAACGGCCCGCAATCACGAAGCCGGACCACGCGACGGCCCTGCCGCAGCCCGCCATCGGCCGGGTCGCATTCGAAACGGTCCACTTCGCCTACCCGACGCGGCCGCTCCAGAAAAGTCTGAAGGGCTTGAGCTTCGCGGTGGAGCGGGGCCAGACCGTGGCGATCGTCGGGCCCTCCGGCGCGGGCAAGAGCACGCTCTTCTCGCTGCTCCTGCGGTTCTACGATCCCGACAGCGGGACGATCCGGCTCGACGGGATCGACATCCGCGATCTCGCGCCGCAGGCCTTGCGCGGACGGGTGGCGATCGTGCCGCAGGACGTGACGATCTTTGCGGCCGCCATTCACGAGAACATCGCCTTCGGCACCCCGGGCGCCACGCGGGCGGCGGTGGAGGCGGCGGCGATCGCCGCGCAGGCCGATCCCTTCATCCGGGCCATGCCCGAGGCCTACGACACGCCGGTCGGCGAGCGCGGCATCACCCTGTCGGGCGGCCAGCGCCAGCGCATCGCCATTGCCCGCGCCATCCTGAAGGATGCGCCCGTGCTGCTGCTCGACGAGGCGACCTCCGCGCTGGATGCCGAAAGTGAGACGCTGGTGCAGACCGCGCTCGACGGGTTGATGCGCACGCGCACGACGCTGGTCATCGCCCACCGGCTGGCGACCGTGCTGAAGGCCGACCGCATTCTGGTGATGGATCAGGGGCGCATCGTCGAGGACGGCACCCATGCCGCGCTGGTGCGCCAGGGCGGGCTCTATGCGCGCCTTGCGCGTCTGCAGTTCGACCAAGGCGCACAGGCGCTGAACGTCGCCAATCTCTGACCCCTCTGGGTAGCTTTCCACCCATATCGAGCCCGCGTGGGTGAAAGGCCACCCATGCCGGACAGCCGGCGCCGGCACGCGGCGGCTTTCACGCCGGAAGACGGTTGTCGGCGCCCTCCCCCCGATGTCACTCTGCAGTCCGGCTCGGCGCTTCGGAGAATGCGCCGAGCCGGATCTCAGACAGTGACGGGAGGAACGCGATGTCTGTCTTCAAATCCTTTTTGACCGGAACGCTGCCGGCGCTTGCTCTGGCCTTGCCGCTGGCTATGGCCACGGGCCATGCGCGGGCGCAGGACTTTCCGGAGCGCACCGTGACCATGGTCGTGCCCTTTGCGGCGGGCGGCTCGACGGACGTGGTGGCGCGCATCGTCGCGCAGAAAATGTCGGACGATATTGGGCAGCAGGTCATCGTCCAGAACGTCGCGGGTGCCGGGGGCAATCTCGGCGCGACCAACGTCGCCCGCGCCGATGCGGATGGCTACACGATCCTCATGGGCACGGTCGCCACGCACGCGCTGAACCCGCTGATCCTGAAGACCAAGCCTTATGACCCAGAGACGGACTTTGCGCCGGTCTCGCTTCTCGTGCTGGTGCCCAACGTCCTCGTCGTCAATCCGGAGCTGCCGGCAAAGACGGTGGCTGAGCTGATCGCTCTTCTGAAGGCCGATCCTGAAAAATACTCCTATGCCTCTTCCGGCAACGGCACGCCGCTGCATCTCTCCGGCGAACTCTTCAAGAAGATGGCCGGCGTCAGCATGCAGCACATTCCCTACAAAGGGTCAGGCCCGGCGCTGAACGACGTGATCGGCAATCAGGTGCCGATCATGTTCGACAACCTGCCCTCGTCCTCCGGCCACATCAAGGCCGGCACGCTGCGGGCCCTCGGCGTCACCACGGCCGAACGCGCGGCCTCCTTCCCCGACGTGCCGACGATCGCCGAGACCGTTCCGGGCTACGAGACCTATACCTGGAACGCCCTCTTCGCCCCGGCCGGCACGCCCGAACCCGTCATCGCCCGCCTGAACGCGGCGGCGAAGAAGGCCATGGCCGATCCCGATGTCGTCGCCCGCATGAAAGACTTCAGCGCCACCATCGTCGCCTCGACGCCGGAGGAACTGAAGACGCATGTGAAGGCGGAGATCGACAAGTGGACGCCGGTGGTGAAGGACGCGAATGTGACGCTGGATTGAGAGGTCGTCTTTACCCGACCAGCCCCTCATCCCGGCTGCCGCCACCTTCGCCCCGCATGCGGGGCGAAGGGACTCGTCGCAGCGCCTCACCTCACATGAAACACCGAGCAGGGCACGTCCCCTCGCCACGCAGGCGGGGAGAGGGTTAGGGTGAGGGGCTATCGCCAGCGCGAAATGTTTGCCGTGCCCCGCTCCCTCTACTTCTCCGTCAGCTTCAGCTCGATCCGGCGGTTTTGGTCGCGGGCTTCCTTGGTGTCGCCTTCGGCGATCGGCTGGAACTCGCCGAAGCCGGCGGCGACCAGGCGGCCGGGGGGGACGCCCTTGGAGATGAGGTATTTGACGACCGACGTGGCGCGAGCCGACGAGAGTTCCCAGTTGTCGACATAGCGGCCGGCGCCCGACAGCGGCACATTGTCCGTGTGGCCATCGACCCGCAGCACCCAGTTGATCTCGGCCGGAATTTCCTTGGCGAGATCGAGCAGCGCCATCGCGAGCTTGGCCATCTCCTCCTGCCCCGCCGGGTTCAGCTCGTTGCCGCCGGAGGGAAAGAGAACTTCGGACTGGAAGACGAAACGATCGCCGACGATGCGGATGTTTTCGCGGTCCGACAGGATTTCGCGCAGGCGGCCGAAGAAGTCGGAGCGGTAGCGGTTGAGCTCCTGCACGCGCTGGGCCAGAGCCACGTTCAGACGGCGGCCGAGATCGGCGATCTTGGTCTGGGAGGTCGTGTCGCGCGCTTCGGAGGCCTGGAGGGCGCTCTCGATGGCGGCGATCTGGTTGCGCAGGGCCGCGATCTGCTGGTTGAGGAGATCGATCTGGCTCATCGCCCGGCCGCTTGCCTGCTGTTCGGCTTCCAGCCGGCCCGTAAGGTCGCCGATGCGCTGGTCGGCCGCAGCCGTGCTGCCGCTGCCCTGATCGAGCAGGGATTGCAGCCGCGAGCGCTCGCCCTCCGACGTCGCCAGCGACGCCTGCAGATTGGCGAGCGAATCCTCCAGATCCTGCTTGCCGCTCTTTTCCAGCGCCAGAAGCTGGGTCAACTCGTTGATCTGGCTGTTCAGCCGCGTCAGCACCTCGTCCTTGCCGCTGATCTCGCGGCTGAGCAGGAACTGCGCCATCACAAAGACGGAGAGCAGAAACATGATGGCGAGCAGCAGCGTCGACAGGGCATCGACGAAGCCGGGCCAGTAATCCACGGTGCGCTGGTGGCGACCCCTGCGAAGCGCCATCTCAGTCCTGTCCCGTCTCTTCGTTCGCCCGCCGCGGCGTCGGCAATGTCTTCCGATCGTTGTCCGAAAGTCGGGCGGCCAGCTTGTCGAGCGTGCGGCGCATGGAGCGCGCCTCTTCCTGCTGCGCCTCGATCCAGTCGCGCAGCATCTGCTGCTCGCCGCGCATGTTCTTCACCAAGCCCTGAATGCCCTCGGCAAGGCTGGCCATGGCAGCCGTCGTGCGCTGGCTGGTGCCGCCCTCCTGCGTCATGCGGCTCAGCTCCTCGGCGATAAGCCGCAGGTCTTCGGAGCGATCGCCCGTTCCCGCATCCGAGCGCACGTTCACGTCCGAGCTGACATCGGTGACGGAAGACAGCCAGTTTTCGAGTTCGGTATAGAAGCGGCTCTGCGCCCGGCCGGCCTGCAGGTCGAGGAAGCCGAGGACCAGCGAGCTCGCCAGACCGAAGAGCGAGGTGGAAAAGGCCGTGCCCATGCCGGTCAAGGGTGCGGAGAGGCCGGTCTTCAGCGCCGAGAGCACGTCTTCCGTGCTGCCGCTGCCGGCATCCAGCGACTGGATGACGGTGTTGATGGAGCCGATGGTGCCGAGCAGGCCCCAGAAGGTGCCGAGCAGACCGAGAAAGACGAGAAGGCCGATGAGATAGCGCGACGTGTCGCGCGATTCATCGAGCCGGGTGGCGATGCTGTCGAGAATGGAGCGGAGCGCGGCGGTGGAGATCGCCATCGAATGCCGCTTGCCGATCAACGCGCGCATGGGGGCGAGGAGAACCGGATCGCGCCCGACCTTGTCGGCGCTGCCGGCGGCGCGGAAGCTGTTGAACCAGCGCACTTCGGGCCTGAGCGCCAGAACATGGGTGAAGACGAGGAGGATGCCGATCAGCAGCACGCCGAGGATCAGCCCGTTGAGGCCGGGATTGCTCAGGAAGGCGGCCTGCGCCTGCCGGAACAGGATGGCCCCGACGAAACCGACGATGATGAGGAAGATGACCATGGTCCAGAAGAACACCATGGGGCTCGTCAGCTTGTTCGGATTATAGTCCCCGCCCTGCTCCGCATCCCAGCCAGACAATGTCAGTTTCGCCATGCCGCTTCTCTCGATTCCCAGCCGGCCGCCCGGTCATCTCTCGGCCGGGCCCGGCCATATGGCGCAGACCCTACTGCATAATTGACCAAACCGGAACGGTTCGCGCGCATATTCTGCAGGAGATCAACGACCTAGGCAGGCCCCGGGTAACCGCGGCGCCGGGGGGATATCGACGCGGGAAAACGGCGGAAATGGGACGTGCCGGCGCGAGCTCCGGCAGGTCCGAGCGTGGTGACGTTCCCGGATTACGTGCCCGAATTACTTGCCCGGCATCGGGCGGTGCAGGACCTCGTGCAGCGCCTTGCGGATATATTCGTTGCCGGCGATGATCGAGCCGTCCTCGATCGGCTTGTTGCCGCCGTCGATATCGGCGATCCAGCCGCCCGCCTCGCGCACCATCAGGATGCCGGCGGCCAGATCCCACGGCATCAGGTCGCGTTCCCAGTGGCCGTCGAACCGGCCGGCCGCGACATAGGCGAGTGCCAGCGACGGCGAGCCGAGGCTGCGCACGCCGGCGACTTCGCCCATCACATGCCGCAGTTCGATGAGGTGGTTGCCGTGGTGGCCGCGGCCGAGGAACGGCGTGCCCGAGGAAATGACGGCATCCGACAGGCTGCGGCGAGCGGCCACACGCAGACGGCGATCGTTGAGGAAGGCCCCGCCGCCGCGCTCGGCCGTGTAGAGTTCGTCGGTCGCCGGGTTGAGGATGACGGCCGTGACGATTTCGCCCTGACGCTCCAGCGCGACCGTGATGGCGAAATGGGGAATGCCGTGCAGGAAGTTGGCGGCGCCGTCGAGCGTATCGACGATCCAGCGATGCGCGCCATCCGTGCCCACGACCTCGTCGCCGTCCTCGCCGAGATAGCCATAGGTCGGGCGGGCCTTCATCAGCTCCTCGCGCAGGATCTTCTCGGCCTTGCGATCGGCCTGCGACACGTAGTCGCCCGGCCCCTTCATGGAGACCTGCAGGTTCTGCACCTCGCCGAAATCGCGGGACAACGACTTGCCCGCCTTGAAGGCGGCCTGGACCATGACGTTGAGAAGGGCGGAACGGGCCATTTCGGGCTTCCTCTGAAAAAAGCGCCGGAGAGAGGACCGGCAGATCGCGGGGCTGTCACAGAACGGTCGGCGACGACGGCGTCCTTCAAGGAGACCGGGGATCAAGCCGACAACGCGGCGGATCGTCCTGACGATCCACCGGGCGGCGCTTCAAGACCACAGATCCCGGCGCATTTCAAGTCCCTGGACGCAGCCGGTGCGGCCCGAGGGCGCGGCAGGCTCAGCCCCGAACGGCCCGAAAGCGGTTCGCCGCCTCGCGGGCCGCCTTCTGCTGCTCTTCGCCGATGCCGAGATAGAAGTCCTCGAGATCGTCGTCCTTAAGGCCCGCGCGGCGCGACAGCACGTACCACTTGGCCGCCTCCACGGGATTGGGCCGCGTGCCGATGGCGTTGATATAGAGGTGCGACAGCTTGTTCTGCGCGACGACATTGCCGGAGTTCGCCGCGCGCAGCATCCAGCCGAACCCCTGCTCGAGGTTGCGGCTGCCGCCGACTCCGTCCACGAGCCAGATGCCGGCATCGAGCTGGGCCGTATCCACCCCGGCGGCGGCGGCCCGCAACAGCCACTCCCGCGCCCGCGCCCGCTTCTCGTCGGGAATGCCGTCGACATTCAGATAGATCTGCGACAGCGCATATTGCGCATCGGCAATGCCCTGAACGGCGGATTTCTCGTAATAGGGCAAGGCCGCCTTCAGCCCGGCCTGACCCGGCTGGTCGGCGACCAGCAGCTGGCCGTAATTGAACTGCGCGGACGCATTGCCCCGGTCGGCCGCCTTCTTCATCAGCTCCTCGGAGCGGGCCTTGTCGCGCGGCACGTCCCGCCCCTCCATCAGGAGGATTGCATATTTGAACATGGCGGAGGGGTCGCCGGAGGCCGCGGCCTGCCCGTACCAGAAGGCGGCATCCTTCGGTTTGCGCGGCACGCCGAGCCCTTGGGCGAAAATTTCCGCCACCAGCGTCTGCGCCGAGGCATCGCCCAGCTGCGCGCGCGGCAGGGCGAGCTCCATGGCCGTGAGGTAGTAGCCGCGCTGGAACGCGCCATAGGCGTCGTCCGCCTTGCCCTCGAAGGGCTTTTCCGCCGGAAGTGCCGGAAGGGCGACGCCCATGCGCTCCAGCACGTTGACGCCGCCGGACGGCGCGATCTTGCCGTCGGCAGGCCTCGCCTCGCCGCCCGGCCGCTGCAGCGCCGGGATTTCGTTTTCCGGAAGGGCTGCGCCGTTGAAGGGGGTGATGCGGCCGCGCTTGGCCGTCACGCCGGTGTCGCCCGTCGCCTCCGTCTCCGGCGCGGTCGCGGCATCCGTCTCAGCCGCCGCCGGTGTTTCGGCCGGGGCGATGATGGCCGTGTCGGGCTCGACGCCCGGAAGCGCATCCTGCGCACCGGCAGGCAGGCCCGCCACGCTCAGAGAGAACAGGGCAGCGGAAAAAAGGCGGAGACGGGGCAAACGATCCAGCATGCCCGGTCTTAAGCGCCAAACCGTGGCGCTTTTTCGTCAAGCAACGCATTGACCTCGGCAATGACGGCGGCAGCCCGCTCCGGCACCTCGAAAACGGCCCGGTGCAGCGCGACGAATTCGGCACCGCTTTCGGCGACCACGAGGGCAGAGGCCGGGTCGGCACCGCCCATGACGATGCAGGGGATCTCGATCATCGACGACCACCATTCGCCGAGCGCCACGTTCTTCGCATGCGCCTCCGGCTTGATGTCGCCGTTCAGCTTGCCGAAGAAGATATAATCGGGCTTCGCCTCGCCGATCTCCAGCGCATGATGCCGGTCGGCCGCATTGCCGCCGCCGACGATGAGCTTCGGCGAGAATTTCTCCATTGCCTCGCTCATGGCCTCGTGATTGCCCTCGACATGCAGGCCGTCGGCGCGGGCCCGCCCGGCAACGCGGGTATCGCCCGCGACGAGCGCCGCGGCGCCGGCCTCCTGAATGATCGGGACGAGCGCTTCGGCGTGTTTCTGGAAGGCCTGGTCGTCCAGCCCGTATTGCGGCACGATGACGGAGGCGACATCGCCTCCCTTCAGGGCATCGCCGACGATGCGGGCGCGCTCCGCGGCATCCGCGATATCGGGAACGATGAGGACGAGGCGGCAGCGATTGTCGGTCAGGCTCATGAAGGTGCTCCGGCAGGCGACGGGGACGTGCGTCTGCGTGTTGTCTGTGCGCCCAGCGATACCCGCTCGCGGGTCGGGGATCAACCATGCCAGGACAACCCTCCCGACGGGGCAACTCTACCTGTGAGAGAAAATCGCGAAAAAACATGCTCGCGAACGGCGAGCATTAGCAAGTTGCGAAAAATAGGTTGCAGCAACGCACAATTTACTTGATGACAATGTGCATTTCTAATAACGTTCTAATATGTCAAATCTGTCACCCTTCAATGCCATCGCAGACCCAAATCGCCGCTACCTGCTCGAGGAGCTTCGGCGTGCGCCGAAAACCGTCAACGAGCTCGCCGAAGGCTTACCGATCAGTCGTCCGGCGGTTTCGCAGCATCTCAAGGCTCTGCTCGATTCCAACCTCGTTTCCGTCTCGCCCAACGGGACCAAGCGCATCTACCAGATCAACAAGCCGGGGTTCGACGTCGTCAATCTCTGGCTGGATCAGTTCTGGGCCTAGTTGTCCCTGCGCATACGGCTATCGGCCGCGCGCCGACCGCGACGTGTCGGCTCGCGCCTGGAGATAGCCGCCGCAGCGAGGGCAAAGCCTGAACCCGCCACCGGAACCCGCCTTCGGGCGCTTGCCGCAAAAGCCTGAGCCGTTCCCGCTGTCGTGCACGGTCTGCGCGACGTGCGTCGGACAAGGCTGCGACACGCGCACCTCGGCGTCGCACGGCGAACCCGATTTTCGGGGGAATTGCCGGCGTCAAGCGTGGACTGCCTGCGATGTTCGAGAGCTCGCCGACGTCGTGCAGGTGTGGCATTCGCAGATTTCAGGACAGCCGGCCTGCCGCAATGTTCGCTGCTGCTGCGCGGCGACGATGACCGCCTCTGCCTGCGCGATATCCCGTCATAATTCACGCCTCGGCTTACCCTGCACCCGCCATCGTCATGCATTCGGACGACGCCTGTTCCGGGACGAGGTGTCGTGCACGGTCGTCCGACTCCCGCCTCGCCGGCGGCAGGTCGAAGGGCGGGGCGAGGCGAAGTCCGCCCCAATCCCTCATCCCGACCACTCCCGTTCCTGCAGGGGCAGCAGAATCACCCGACATAGTCCGAGCTTGAAAGATGGTGGACGCGAAGAACGTCGGTCGGCCGATCGCCGGGATCGGCGCTCCGATGCCGGACGCACCGTTTTTCGCGCGCCGGAAAAGCCGACGCCTCGCAGACGGCGTTGACCGATCTGCGAGGCGTCTTGCTTCAAAAGCGCGGACCTGGCGCCGTCATGATCGGCTGGGTCCGGCTATCCCGTGAATTTCTCTGGAGAGAATGCTTTACGTAATCAATGAGTCGTCGAACGGATCTTCGTGATCTCGTCCTTCAAACGCAGCTTCCGACGCTTGATCGTGGCAATATACTCGTCTTCCACAGACGGTCTCGTGAGAGCCGAATGCAGTTCTTCTTCGAGAGCACCGTGTTTTTTCTCAAGCGTTGCAAGATGAGCCTCAATGTTCATGTGGCAGTCCCTTCCTTTTGCTTGCATCCGGTCGCCAGGCGCCGGATGTTCAGGTTCTAACCGGGGAAGTGTGCCATGCGTTTGCCGATTTGTCGAAGGCGAAATCGCAGAAACGGATAACTTCCCGTGAACGATCGTTCTATGCTAGAGGATCGCGCCTTGGATGAATCACGCACGGGGCCGGAAGGTTCCCGCCGTGTCGCGATGATCCGAAGCGGCCGCGTGAGACCGTGCGGCCACGCACCCATTTTCTTACCCGACGACAGTTCTGCCGCCGGATGCCGACAGGGAAATCCTCATGCCCGATCAGGACCAGGCCGAACTCAGACTGAGCGTTGCGCGTCTGCGGCAGGAGCACGAGGATTACGATGTCGCCATCAACGCGATGATCCAGACCGGCTGCGACGCGCTGCGCATTCAGCGGATGAAGAAGAAAAAGCTGGCCATCAAGGACAAGATCACCAAGATCGAGGATGTCATCATTCCCGACATCATCGCCTGATCCGGGCGTGATGCGGATCCGAGACACGACGAGCCTGAACCCCTTATTTCCAGCGCGGGCATGCGTGACGGCCGGCGCGAATCTCTCTCCAAGGAGTGCCAGACGTGACGAACCCCGGTCCGCCCCCCGTCGCCATCATCATGGGAAGCCAGTCCGACTGGGAAACCATGAAGAATGCCGCCGACACGCTCGATTCGCTCGACATTCCCTATGAAGCGCGCATCATTTCCGCCCACCGCACACCCGACCGGCTGGTGACCTTCGCCACCTCCGCCCGCGAGGAGGGCTTCAAGGTGATCATCGCCGGGGCCGGGGGCGCCGCCCATCTTCCCGGCATGACCGCCGCCATGACCCCCCTGCCCGTCTTCGGCGTGCCGGTGCAGTCGAAGACCATGTCCGGTCAGGACAGCCTGCTCTCCATCGTCCAGATGCCGGCCGGCATTCCCGTGGGCACGCTCGCCATCGGCCGGGCCGGCGCCATCAACGCAGCGCTCCTGGCCGCGGCCGTGCTTGCGCTGTCCGATCCGGATCTCGCCGACCGGCTGGATATCTTCCGCGCCGAGCAGAGCACCGCGGTCGCCGAATATCCGGTCGATCCGGCATGATGACGCTCGGCATCATCGGTGGCGGCCAGCTCGGCCGCATGCTCGCCATGGCCGCCGCACGCCTCAACGTCCGCACCGTCATCCTCGAGCCGCAGGCGGACTGTCCGGCAGCGCAGGCCGCCAACCGGCAGATCAGGGCACCGTATGACGACGAGGCCGCGCTCGACGCCCTGGCGGACGCCTGCGATATCGTCACCTACGAATTCGAGAACGTGCCCGTCGCCGCCGCCGCGCGCCTTGCGCGCACTCTGCCGGTCTACCCGCCGCCGAAGGCGCTGGAGGTCGCGCAGGACCGCGTGACAGAAAAACGGTTCCTCAATGCCTGCGGACTCGAGACGGCCCGGTTCCACGCGGTGGACAGCGCCGCGGAGCTGGCCGCAGCGCTCGCGGATTTCGGCGGCAAGGGCGTGCTGAAGACCCGTCGCCTCGGCTATGACGGCAAGGGCCAGCATGTCTTTCGCGATGGCGGGGAGGATGCAGCGGGTGTCTACGCGCGCCTGGGCGCGGTGCCGCTGATTCTGGAAAGCTTCATCACCTTCGACCGGGAAATCTCCATCATCGCCGCACGTGGCACCGACGGCGCGTTCGCGGCCTTCGATCCGGCGGAGAACGTTCACCGCAACGGTATTCTGCACACCTCCACCGTTCCCGCCACGATCGATGCCGCGGCGACGCAGGCCGCGACCGCTGCCGCAAAGGCTATACTCGAAACGCTGGATTACATCGGCGTCATCGGCGTCGAGTTCTTCGTGCGGCCGGATGGCGGGCTCGTCGTCAACGAGATCGCGCCCCGCGTGCACAATTCCGGCCACTGGACGGAAGCCGCCTGCGTGGTCTCGCAGTTCGAGCAGCATATTCGCGCCGTTTGCGGCCTGCCGCTTGGGCATACCGCCCGCCATTCGGACGCGGTGACGCAGAACCTCATCGGCGACGACATCCACGACCTGCCGCGCTGGCTGCAGGAAGCCCGCACGCTCGTTCATCTCTACGGCAAGGAGGAGGCCCGGCCGGGTCGCAAGATGGGCCATGTGACGGTGCTGACCTGAGGCTTTCGCCGGATGTCGCCAGCCTGCCGAAAACCGGGCTTTCCGGCCAAAATCACTGCCCTTATGGTTGACAGCGGCCCGGGCTCGGGGTATTTGCCAGCCACCGTAAAGAGCGCGCTCAGCCCTGACAGGCTCGCAGGCGCGCTTTTTGATTGTTTAGACCCTGTGCGAATGTGCATTCGCCGCAACCTGCGGATCAGAAAGATGAAGATCAAAAATTCGCTTAAGTCGCTGAAGGCCCGTCATCGCGAAAACCGTCTGGTTCGCCGCAAGGGCCGCGTCTACATCATCAACAAGCTGAACCCGCGTTTCAAGGCCCGTCAGGGCTGAGGCAATCTGCCGAAGCGGGACTGCTGTGACCGTCGCCTCGATCTCCGATCGAGAGGCATGTCATAAAATTGATTTGATCTGAGGCCATGGCGGGATACCTTCTCACCATGGCCTTTTTCATGTCCCGTCTCCTGATTCCCGCACCGTCTCGCCTCGTGCCTCTGGTTGCGGCATGCCTGGTCCTGTCGTCCCTTGCCCCTGTCCGGGCGGCGGACACCGCGCCGGTGCCGACGGTGGAAACGCCTGCCGCAAAACCTGCCGAGCCGGAAAAGCTTCCGACGCGGGCCGAGAGGCTCGACACCCTGTTCGCCGCGCTGAAGCGCGAGCGGGATGCCGAGAAGGCGCGCGGCATCGCCGAGCAGATTCGTCTGGAATGGCAGGATTCGGGTAGCGCCACCGTGAACCTGCTGATGCAGTGGGCGGCCAAGGCCGTGGCCGACAGCAAGCAACCGAGCGCGCTCGACCTCTACGACCAGGTCATCGCGCTGGCGCCCGACTATGTCGAAGGCTGGAACCAGCGCGCGACACTGCACTACCAGATGAGCAACTACCGGAAATCCATGTCCGACATCAACCGCGTGCTGGCGCTGGAGCCGCGGCACTTCGGTGCGCTTGCGGGAATGGCGGCGATCCTGACCGCCTCCGGCAAGGACGAACTGGCCCTGCGCGCCTGGGAACAGTTCCTTGCCGTCTACCCCGCCGAGCGCAAGGCGCAGGAGCAGGTGGGCGAGCTGGAAGAGAAGCTGGCTGGCAACCGGACCTGACAGCGTGGCCCACGAAAGCCGCCCCTGCGATCTCCGCCGGTGAACCGTTCAGCCGGTCTCTCCGTATGACTTCGGCAATCCGATACCCGACCCGAAGCCGTGCCAGCGCTGCGGCCGTCGGCGCCGGGATCGCAAACGATGTGACGACGACGGACCCATGCCTCCCTTCCCGCGTTTCAGGACCATTATGCTTTCGACGCTCGCCGCCTTTCTCATCCTGATGGCCGTGGGGCTCGGCGCCGGAACCTATCAGGCATCCGCCTTCGAGCGGACCAGCGGCCATGACGGCGAACTGACCGATGTCGGCGGCTACCGCATGAACAGCGTTCACGTGCCCCGACCGCCCGGCGCAGACCTCCCGCCTATCGTCTTCATCCACGGCGCCAGCGCCAACCTCAACGATCCGATGTCAGCCTTTCGCGCCAAGCTGGAAGGTCGGGCCGAGATGCTGTTTCTCGATCGTCCCGGCTTCGGCTATTCCGAGCGCGGCGGGCCGCGCAACGCCTATCCGGACGGACAGGCGGATGCGGTCGCCGCCTTGATGAAGAAGCAAGGGATCCGGAAAGCGATCATCGTCGCCCATTCCTTCGGCGGCGCGATTGCCGCCACCTTCGCACTGAACCACAGGGACATGGTGGCCGGCCTCGTCTTCCTCTCCCCCGCCACCCATCCCTGGCCGGGCGGCATCGAATGGTATTATGACGTCACCAAGACGCACCTTCTCGGAGATCTCTTCGCGACCCTCGTCGCACCCACCGTCGGCCGCCTGCTGGTGGATAAGGCGACCCGCAGTGTCTTTGCGCCCAACCACCGGCCGGACGACTACATCGCCGAGAGCAAAACCTATCTGGCGCTTCGTCCGGCAACCTTCCGCAACAATGCGATCGATATCGCCAACCTGCTCGCCTATGTGACGAAAGTCGCGCCGCGCTATGCCGAGATCACGGCGCCCACCGTCATCATCACCGGCGACCGGGACAAAGTCGTCCTGCCGGACATTCATTCGCGCCAGCTGCACGAGGCGATTGCAGGCTCACGCCTCGTCACCATCCACAATCTCGGCCACAAGCCCGACTACATCGTTACCGACGTCGCCATCGCGGCGATCGAGACCGTTGCCGGCCAGACGCCCGATCTCGACGGGATCGCCCGCACGGCGGAGAAGCGAATCGCCGGCGACAGCGAGGACTGAACGCGAAAACGCCGCGTCCCTGTGAGGGAACGCGGCGTTTCGTTGTTTGACAGATGTGTTTCGCCTAGACGCCGCCGGCGCCGTCTTCGCTGATATAGGCGATGCGCAGCATATTGGTGGCGCCGGGCGTGCCGAGCGGGACGCCGGCCGAGATGATGATGCGATCGCCCGGATCGGCAAGACCTTCCGAGGCGACGATGCGGCAGGCGCGATTGACCATGTCGTCAAGGTCGGTCGCATCGCTGGTGACGACGCAGTGCATGCCCCAGACCACCGAAAGCCGGCGCGCCGTCTGGATGACGGGCGAGAGGGCGAGGATCGGCACCTGCGGGCGCTCGCGCGCCGTGCGCAGGCCGGTATTTCCCGACGACGTGTAGCACACGATGGCCGACAGCTTCAGCGTTTCGGCGATCTGGTGGGCGGCAAGCGAGATGGCGTCCGCACCGGTGGCTTCCGGCGGCGTGCGCTGGGCGTAGATGATGCCGGAATAATGCGGGTCGGTTTCGACCTTGCTGGCGATCGACGACATGGTCGCGACGGCCTCGACCGGGTAATCCCCGGAGGCGGACTCGGCCGACAGCATGACGGCATCGGCACCTTCGAACACGGCGGTGGCGACGTCGGACACTTCGGCGCGGGTCGGAACCGGCGCCGAGATCATCGATTCCAGCATCTGCGTGGCGACGACGACCGGCTTGCCGGCGCGGCGGCAGGCGCGGATGAGCTGCTTCTGCAGGCCGGGCACGGCCTCGAGCGGCATTTCCACGCCGAGATCGCCGCGGGCGACCATCAGCGCATCCGAAAGTTCGATGATCTCGTCGATCCGCTCGATCGCCTGCGGCTTCTCGATCTTCGACATCAGGCCGACGCGACCGCCGGAGATCTTGCGGACCTCCACCAGATCCTCGGGACGCTGGACGAAGGAGAGCGCTACCCAATCGACTTCGTTGGTGGCGAGCACGGCGTCGAGATCGGCGCGGTCCTTGTCGGTCAGCACGCCGACGCCGAGCAGCGTATCGGGCAGGCTCACGCCTTTGCGGTCGGAAATCTTCGTGCCGGACACGACGGTGCAGACGATGCTCTTGCCGTCGGCGCTTTCGGCCTTCAGGTGCAGCTTGCCGTCATCGATCAGCAAACGGTCGCCGGCCTTGACCGCTTCGAGAATTTCGGGATGCGGCAGGAAGACGCGCGTCTTGTCGCCGAGCGCCTCGTTGTCGTCGAGCGTGAAGGTCTGGCCGGGAACGAGATCGACCTTGCCGTCAATGAACTTGCCGACGCGCAGCTTCGGGCCCTGAAGGTCCGCGAGAATGCCGATGGGGCGGCCGCAACGGGCCTCGACGGAGCGGATGCGCGCGATGAGCGTGCGCATCATGTCGTGGCTGGCATGGCTCATATTGATGCGGAAGAGATCCGCACCCGCCTCGTGCAGCTTCTGGATCATCGCCTCTTCGTTCGACGCCGGTCCCAGCGTCGCGAGGATCTTGGCTTTTCTATTCCGTCTCATCAATTCTGGCCTTCTTGAGTCCCGGGCGTATCGGAAAGCTGAACCATCCAGCTGCCTTGGCGGCCCGTGTCATATTCCTTGAAGCCCATGCGCTGGAAACCGCGCGCGAAACAGTCCTGAACGCCGGTGATCTTGAACTCGTTTTCAGCGACGCACATGTTGACGTTGCCTGTCCACCGGCCACCACGCGCCGCATCCTCGGCGTAGAGATAATAGTAGCGGGACTGCAGTTCGCCCTCGATCAGCGTCGCGCAGGTGGTGGCAGGTACCTGCCACCAACCCTCGGTGATCCAGCCTTCCTTGGCACGGTAGCCGATGGCGACCCCGACAAGGTTCTGCGTACCGTTGCAGACGCGAAATTCGGCGCGGGCCTCCGTTGCCACGAGGGGCGAGGCGAGCGCGAGCGCGAAGACAGTCAATCCACCGAGAGACAAGCGACGCATGTTCGACGAGGAGAGAAGATGTCGAGACACGGTTTCCAATGGTGCTCCATTGCATTTTGTCGAGGCACTTTCTTGCGACGGTGCGGGGCGAAAGTCAACGGACGTGTAAGCCCTCATTTCCGGCTTTTTCCAGGCAGGCACGGAGCGGTGCCGATGCGCCTGCCTTGCGATCGCCTTTTCGGCATGTCATCAAAATTGTAAAGGCATGCAAAGAGGTTGAACCCCATGGCCGACGAGGCGCCGTTCGAGATCATCAGAGGCGACATGCGCAGCGGGCTCGTGCTGCTCGGCGACCACGCGACCAACCGGCTGCCGCCCCGCTACGGCACGCTCGGCCTGCCCGAAAGCGCCTTTGCCCGGCACATCGCCTACGACATCGGCGTGGAGCCGCTGATCCGCGGATTGGCCGCGCGCCTGAATGTGCCGGCCGTGATGAGCCGCTATTCCCGACTGCTGATCGACCCGAACCGCGGCGAGGACGATCCGACCCTGATCATGAAGATTTCCGACGGCGCGATCATTTCCGGCAATCATCCTTTATCGCCGGACGAAGCCGAGGCGCGCCTCGAGCAGTTTCATCGCCCCTATCACCGGGCCGTGGCCGAGACCCTCGCGGAGGTTGCGCGGACAGGCGGGCGCACGCCGCTCGTCCTGTCGCTCCACTCCTTCACCCCGGCCTGGAAGGGCGTGCCCCGCCCCTGGCACGTCACCGTGCTCTGGGACAGCGACGCCCGCGCCGTGCTGCCGCTTCTCGCGGCGCTGCGCGAACCGGGCGACGTCGTCGTCGGCGACAACGAGCCCTATGACGGCGCCCTGCGCGGCGACACGCTCTACCGCCACTGCATGGAAACCGGCATGCCGCATGCGCTGATCGAGGTGCGCCAGGACCAGATCGGCACGCCGGAGGGGGTGGCCGCCTGGATCGATCATCTGGCCCCGATCTTCGAAGGACTGAACGCCCGCGCCGACCTGCATCGCACGGAGATGCATCCGTCCCGCACGGGTCCCTACGCCGCGTAACGCATCAGGATCGGCGCGCCTTGCCCGCTCCCATGACCAAGAGGACACGACCCATGGCCGACACGAACCCCAGCCCGATGCCCGACCTGACGCCGGAGCAGCGAACCGCCTTCGAAGCCGCCGCCTTCCGCCGCCTGCTGGCCCATCTCGACGCGCGGGGCGACGTGCAGAACATCGATCTCATGAACCTTGCCGGCTTCTGCCGGAACTGCCTCTCCAACTGGTATCGCGATGCGGCAGAGGCGAGCGGGCAGCCCCTGACCAAGGAGCAATCGCGCGAAATCGTCTACGGCATGCCGTATGACGAATGGCGCGAGAAGCACCAGCGCGCGGCAAGCGCCGACCAGCAGGCGGCCTTCGAGATCAACCGCCCGAAAGCGTGAGCACCCTGCCGGCGGCCACGGCGCACGGCAATCTTTGCGCAAAGTGACTTGACCTCGACGCCGCTTCGCGGCAGGTGACGGCCCAGCCGGGCATGAGGCCCACAAGGCCGGAAAGCTCCCGAAATTCCCGCATCCCGTCTTCGCCCTCCCCGGCCCGACGGCGAGGCGTATGGTCAATCAAACAGCCTGAACGAAAAGGACAACAGGAATGGACGAGAGAACAATCCCGGAAACGGGCGTGGAGAACGTCGCCGCTGCCGAGCTTCGCCAGTTCATCGAGCGTATCGAGCGCCTGGAAGAAGAGAAGGCTGCGATTGCCGACGACATCAAGGACGTCATGGGCGAGGCCAAGGGCCGCGGCTACGACACCAAGGCGATCCGCACGATCATCCGGCTGCGCAAGAAGGATGCCAACGAGCGCATCGAGGAAGAAACCATCCTCCAGACCTACATGGCCGCCCTCGGCATGGAATAGCCTGCCGCGGTCAACCGCCGGCAGGACGAACGCCGCCCGTCGGGACCGACGGGCGGCGTTTTGCGTTTGACGTCCGGCGCTGCGGCCAGCGCAGACAGCGGAGCCGGGTTTCAGTGGATGAGATTGCGCCGGATGGCATCGGCGATGGCGTGGGTGCGGTTTGCGGCGCCCAGCTTCTTGATCGCCGATTTGATATAGCTGTTGACCGTATCGTTCTGGTAGCCCGTCGCCCGCGCGATGCCCTCGCTGGTCAGGCCACGGCTCGCCTGCATCAGACAGGCGACCTCGCCGCGCGACAGCCGCAGGTGCGAGACGGCGAAGCGCTCCATCAGCGGCCGTGTGACGGCCGTGTGCAGGAAGGGCGCGATCAGCGTGAGAAACGCAAGCTCCTCGCTGTCGAAGGGCGTCTCCCGCATGAAGGTGACGGCGCCGTAGATCACGGATGTTCGCATGACCGGCACGAGCGTTCGATTGTGCACGTTGAACGTCGATGTCACGCGCTCGAGCAGCGCCGGCCTCGGCGTCTGCGCGAAAACCTCGGACTCGATGACGAGCTTGCCGGAAAGCGCAGCCTGGACGAAGGGATCGATCTCGTAGAGCCGTTCGCGCGCATAGGTCTCGACATAGGCCGGCGGCAGGTCGGTGTCCACGGAGACGCCGCGTCCGAAATTATAGCCTTCGAGATCGAGCCCGCTGACAGCGATGTGGTCGAAGGGCACGGCACGCCTGAGGCGATCGACGACGGGATCCGACGCGAAAAAACGATGCTGGGGGACGGCGGTCAGATCGCGCCACTCGATATGCGATGGGGAGAGCGACGAAAACGCCTTACTGGCCATGACCGAACTCCGAATGCAGACTGACGGTACGTCAGGCAGACGGTGTCAAATTTCGCCCAAGTTTACAACCAAAAGATCTATTTTTAGGGGATTTACCGTATCGAGACAGAAATGCCCCGGATTTCCGGGGCATTTTCGTATCAGGGCGCGGGAAAGACGGCAGTTTCGCCGCATGCGCTGCGACTATCAGTTGAAACGCTGGACTTCCATGAAATTCACGGCCGTGCCGCTGAACTTCGCCGTATCGGCCACGGCCGGACGGTTGGTGAACCCGGCGGAGTAGACCGTCGTCGGCGAGGCACGCAACGAGCTGGACACGAAGCGCGGCGCCTTGACCGGCTTGGACAATGTCGCCATGCGGCTGGTGGACAACGCCCATTCCGCAATGATTTTCTGCGTCAGCTTCGGCTCGGTGCGCACGGACGAGCGGTGCGCGGCATCGGCCTGGACCTTCTTCGGACGGGCGGCCTTGACCGGAACCTCGGCGGGCACATCGAAGGCGCTGCCGAACGGGTCGCGCGGCGCCGACGACGGCGCGGGAGCATAGGACGCAAGCTCGACCGGCGGCGTGGCCGGGCGAACCGGTGCCGTGGCGATGCGGGTCGGATCAGGGGCGGGCACGGCCGGCGGCGTCTGCGCCATGGCCACGGCGCCGGGCCTTGCTGCAGGGGTGGCGACGGTCGGGGCCGCAAGCGCAACCTTGGCGCCGGCTTCCGCCGCTGTCTCGACGGGGGCCTGAGCGGTCGCGATCACGGCCGGGGCCGTCGTCGTCGGGGTGGGCAGCGGCTCGGCCGCCATGCCGGCGGTCGCGCCGGCGACATCGGCCTGGGCCACGGCCATCAGGGCGGCCTCGCCGGCCGGACGAAGGGCGGGCACGGGCACGAAGCCGAGAGCTTCGGAATCCTCGGTCATCGCATTCGGATCGGCACTGGCGAGCAATGCCTCGCTTCCCTGCGGATCCGTCTGGCGCGCCATCGGCACGGGAACCTTGTAGCTCCGCAGATCGGCAAACTGCTCGCCGGTCGTCGCCGGGCCAGCCGCGGGATCGGGAAGCGCTGCGGCAAGGGCATCCTGCGCGGCATTCCTGGTCGGCGCCACGAGCGCCGTCTGAACGGCCGTGTCGGCTTCCTGGAAGGCAGGACGAACGAGCGGAACCGGCGCCTTGACGGTCTGTTCGGCGACCACGGGGCCTTCGTCGGCTCCCTCTACGCCGGCAAGAACCGGCTGCTGGACCGGGGCGGTCGCGGGCTTGGTGGTGCGGGCGGGTCCCTGGGCAGGTGCTTCCGAATCGTCGCTCTCGGAACCGCCGGGGGCGCCGCTGGCAATCGCCGTTGCATCCTCGTCCTCGTCACCGCCGCCAAACAGCATGGCAAAGAGGTTCTTGCCGCCGCGCTTGGTGTCGCGGTCGCCGGCGCCTCTGGCCCCGCCGCCGGCCACTTCGATGGCGCTGGAACCGACGCGACGCTTGTAGTCCGCCACCGCCTGCTCATAGCCGGGAAGCGGCGAGCCGTCGGAGGGAAGGTGCATAGTTTTGCCGTCCGGGAACAGGCGAACGAGTTCGCCGCGGCTCATGCGCGGCCAGGCCCGAACGCCGCCGACGTCCATATGGACGAAGGGCGAACCGGATGTCGGATAGTATCCGACGCCGCCGACCTGGAATTTCATGCCGATTTCGCGCAGCGTCTTCAGCTTCACGTCGGGCAGGTAGAAGTCCATCGCCTTGCCGAGCATGTGCTGGCTCTTCTTGGCGACACCCTTGGTGCGCGAGCGCAGCATGCCGTTGGTGGCCGGCGAGCGGTAGGCGGAGACGACGTGGATGTAATCGCGCGAGCCGCTCTTCTGGTAGACTTCCCAGATCAGGTCGAGAAGACGCGGATCCATCTTCGTCGGCTCGTTGCGGCGCCAGTCGCGCAGCATGTTGTTGACCTGCTGCAGACCCTTGGGGTCGTAGCGGCCATTGCGCTTGAAGGTGATTTCGGCCTTCTCGCGGGTGTGGATGAAATAGATCTTGAGCGTCCGGGTCTGTCCGGCGGCCTCGACGGCGGGCACGATGCCAGGCGTCACCATGGATGCGGCAATGACCAGCGACCCGAGAAGACGCGGCATGCGGCCGGCCCAACGGCGGCAAAGGTCGCGCACTTTGGCGCCGAAAGGCGTTATCATTCCCGACAAATCCTGCAAACCTTCTTCCCCGTCGACGGACACGCCGCTCCCTGTGGCTGTCCAGTTGACTGTCAAATACGGTGACAGCATGGCATTTATGCCACAGTCGTCCCTTATCCTTATAATATAGTGAACGGATCACTAACAAGGTCTAAACGACACCGCACGTTTTTGACGAAAGCGTAAGGCAAGCTTGTCTCAACAGGGCGTGACTCACGCGGCTTCCGAGAACGGATCGTCCGGATCGATCCCGTAATCCTTGAGCTTCCGATAGAGCGTCGAGCGCCCGATGCCGAGCTTGCGCGCCACTTGGCTCATCTGCCCGCGATAGAATTTCAGCGCGAACCGGATCAGCTCCTCCTCTACCTCGGCCAGCTTGCGCACATTGCCACCGGCATCGACGCTCGGAATGGCCGAATCGGTCACCGTGTCCGCAGACCGCATGGCCCGCCGCTCGGCAGGCGAGAGCGATGCTGCGCCCTGCGCCGGGCCGGGATGCGGCATCGCGCCGAACGGCGCATGCACGCCCGCCGTCGCTTCGCCACGCATCGGCTCGGGCGAAAGATGCGGCACCACGCCATGCGCGTGCCCGTCCGGCAGCGTGACGGCCAACTGCGGAAAATCCGTGACGTCGAGTTCGGAATGTTCCGCCATGACGACGGCGCGGTAGATGGCGCTTTCCAGCTCGCGAATATTGCCCGGCCAGTCATAGGCCGTCAGAAGCGCCATCGCGCCGTGACTGACGGTGCGTGTCTTGGCCAGCCGCTGCTCGCTGGAGAAGATCTCCACGAAATTGCGCACCAGCAGCGGAATATCCTCCTTGCGGCGGCGCAGTGCGGGAATGGCGATGGGGAAGACGTTCAGCCGGTAATAGAGATCTTCCCGGAACCGGCCCTCGCGGACTTCGGTGATCAGGTCCTTGTTGGTGGCCGAGATCAGCCGCACATCCACCTTCTGCGGCAGGCGCGCACCGACGGTCTCGATTTCGCCCTGCTGCACGGCGCGCAACAGCTTTACCTGCACGGCGAGCGGCAGATCGCCGATCTCGTCGAGAAACAGCGTGCCGCCATCCGCCTCGACGAACTTGCCGGCATGCTTTTCGGTCGCGCCCGTGAAGGCGCCCTTCTCGTGGCCGAAGAGGATGCTCTCCACGAGATTGGCGGGGATCGCGCCGCAATTGACGGTGATGAAGGGCTTGCCCGCCCGGTCGCTACCGGACTGGATGGCACGCGCCACCATCTCCTTGCCGACGCCCGATTCGCCTTCGAGCACCACGGGAATGCTCGACTGGGCGGCGCGCTTTGCAAGATCAAGCACGCGGATCATCGCTTCGCTGGCGGACACCACATCCTCGAAACGCACGACATCGCCGCGGCTGCGCCGGCTGGTCGAGCCGCGCGCTGGCCGGCCGGATTGCTTCAGGGCATTGCCGATGGCCACGGCCAGCCGCTCCGGCGAAACCGGCTTCACCACGAAATCGAACGCTCCGGCCTGCATGGCGAGCACCACCGTCTCGATGCCGCCCTGCCCGGTCTGGACGATGGCGGGCGTGGTGATGTTGCGCTCGGCGAGCGCCGCGAGCACCGCATGGCCGTCCATTTCCGGCATCATCAGGTCGAGGAGAATGACGTCGATCCGTGCGCCGCGGCGCAGAAGCACATCGAGCCCGGCGCGACCGTTTTCCGCGACATGCGCGACATGGCCGAGCCGCTCGATCATGCCCGTCAGGATCCGCCGCTGGACCGGATCGTCCTCGATCACGAGAATCTGCGCTGCCATGGGACCTCCTGCCTCAACGTCATCGGCGCACCGTCATGCGCGCCACCTTCAGCGTCCATTCCTGGCACAAAGGGTTGAACACGGTGTTTGGCGAAAGACTTGCATTTTAACCAACGGGGACGTTAGGTTCCGGCCCCGCGCAATGCCCGGCCGAGCGCCCCGCACCGTGCCCTCGACGGCCTGTGGCCGACCTCACGAAATGTCCGGCCGCCGCCCCGGCGCCGAAGCAAGCGAGTGACCGCAATGACCCTTTCTCCCCGGACGTCGTCTTTTCCCGAGCGCCTCCTGAGCCCCGCGGATGCGGCAATGGTCGATGCCGCGACGATCGACGCGGCCTTGGGCGATCTGCCGCGCTGGAAGCTGGAGGATCTCTATCCCGCACCGACGTCGCAGGCCTTCCGTGACGACATGGAAAAAGCCGGCGCCGAATGCCGGGCCTTCGAGGCAAGGTGGAAGGGCCGCCTCACGGACGCGGCCGGAAAGACCGGTGACGACGGCCTGGGGAAGGCCGTGCAGGAATTCGAGACGCTGGAAGACCGCATGGGCCGCATCGGCTCCTATGCCGGGCTCACCTATTATACGGACACCTCGGACCCCGAGATCGGCAAGTTCTTCGGCGATGTGCAGGCCAAGCTCACGGACGATGCGAGCCACCTCCTGTTCTTCGCGCTGGAGCTGAACCGGATCGACGATGCCGTGATCGAGGCGGCGCTCGCCGCGGACGCGCTGGCCGCCCATTACCGCCCTTGGATTCTCGACCTGAGGATGGACAAGCCCTATCAGCTGGACGACCGGCTGGAGCAGCTGTTCCTCGAAAAGTCGATGACCGGTGCCGGCGCCTTCAACCGCCTGTTCGACGAGACCATGGCCGCGCTGACCTTCACCGTGGACGGCGCGGTGCTGCCGCTGGAGCGCACGCTGAGCCTGCTGCAGGAGCCGGATCCGGACACGCGCCGCAAGGCCGCGCAGGCGCTGGCCGCGACGTTCAAGGCGAACATCCGCACCTTCGCGCTCATCACCAACACGCTGGCCAAGGACAAGGAAATCTCCGACCGCTGGCGCGGTTTCACCGACATCGCCGACAGCCGGCACCTTGCCAACCGGGTGGAGCGCGACGTGGTGGACGCACTGGCGCAGGCCGTGCGCGAGGCCTATCCGCGCCTCTCGCACCGCTACTACGCCATGAAGGCGAAGTGGCTGGGCATGGAGCGGATGAACTTCTGGGACCGCAACGCCCCCTTGCCGGAAACGCCGAACCATCTGATCCCCTGGAGCGAGGCGCGCGAGACGGTGCTCTCGGCCTATGGCGCCTTCGACCCCGAAATGGCCGCGATCGCCCGCCGCTTCTTCGATGGCGGCTGGATCGACGCGCCGGTGCGCCCCGGCAAGGCGCCGGGGGCCTTCGCGCATCCGACCGTGCCGTCTGCCCACCCCTATGTGCTCGTCAACTACATGGGCAAGCCGCGCGACGTGATGACGCTCGCCCACGAACTCGGCCATGGCGTGCACCAGGTGCTGGCTGGCGAACAGGGCGCCCTCATGGCCTCGACGCCGCTGACGCTGGCGGAAACCGCCTCCGTCTTCGGCGAGATGCTGACCTTCCGCGCACTGCTGGCGCGCACGACGGACAAGCGCGAACGCAAGGCGATGCTCGCCCAGAAGGTCGAGGACATGATCAACACGGTCGTGCGCCAGATCGCCTTCTACGAATTCGAGCGCAAGCTGCACACGGCGCGCAAAGACGGCGAGCTGACGCCCGAGGCCATCGGCCAGCTCTGGCTGTCGGTGCAGGCGGAAAGCCTCGGCCCGGCCATCGCGATTTCGGAAGGCTATGAGACCTATTGGGCCTATATCCCCCACTTCATCCACTCGCCCTTTTACGTCTACGCCTACGCCTTCGGCGACTGCCTGGTGAACTCGCTTTATGCCGTCTACGAGAAGGCCGAAGGCGGGTTCCAGCAGAAGTATTTCGAGATGCTGAAGGCCGGCGGCAGCAAGCACCATAGGGAACTCCTCGCCCCCTTCGGCCTCGACGCCACCGATCCCGCCTTCTGGGAAAAGGGCCTTTCGATGATCGAGGGCCTGATCGACGAGCTGGAGGCCCTGGACGCGGCGTGAACTTTGGATTGAAATGACACTCTTCGCCTACCTCCACCCCTCGCCCTGACGCTCTCCCCGCTTGCGGGCGAGGGGACGTGGCATGCTCACAGTCTGAGCGAGCGGCCAACCTCACGTTCCTTCTCCCCGTCAAGCCTTCCCCCCATCAAGACGGGAGACGGTGGCGGCAACCGGATGAGGGGCAGGCCACAACCCGGAAACCCCGATGCCCACCGACCCGTTCATCCTCTTCAGCGACGACACGACGCAGACCGTGACGCTCTTTGCCGAGCCGCTGGAGATCATCACCGCCCGCACCCGCGCCGAGGTCGCCACCGCCTTTGCCCGCATGGAAGCGGCGAAGGCGCAGGGCAGGTGGCTGGCGGGGTTCCTGGCCTATGAGGTGGGCTATCTGTTCGAGGAGCGGCTGGCGCCGCTCGCGCCCGAACACCGGGAAACGCCGCTCCTCTGCTTCGGCGTCTTCGAGCGTCCGGCCGACGCCGCCCATCCCCTGGCGGCCCCGCGCCGGCGGCGGGACAACACGCCCTTTCTCACCGCGCCGCGCGCCGCCTGGGATTTTGCCGCCTATCGCGACCGCTTCGACAGGCTGCACCGGCACCTGCGGCAGGGCGACTGCTATCAGGCGAACCTCACCATGCCGATCACGGCCCGCTGGAACGGCGATCCGCTCGACGCCTTCTGGTCGCTGATCGAGCGCCAGCCGGTGCGCTACGGAGCCCTCGTCCATCTCGATGGCCCGACACTGCTGTCGCGCTCGCCGGAGTTGTTCTTCAGAATCGCGGACGGGATGATCGAAACGCATCCGATGAAGGGCACCGCGCCGCGCGGCGCATCCCTTCTGGAAGACGAGGCGATCGTTGCGGCCATGCTGGCGGACGGCAAGACCCAGGCGGAAAACCGCATGATCGTCGATCTGCTGCGCAACGACATCTCGCGCATCACCGAGGTCGGCAGCCTCGACGTGCCCCGCCTGTTCGACATCGAGACCTACCCGACCGTCCACCAGATGGTGAGCCATGTCCGGGCGAGGCTCTCCCCCGGCCTTTCCATCGCCGACATCTTCCGGGCGCTTTTTCCCTGCGGCTCGGTGACGGGCGCGCCGAAGATCCGGGCGATGGAGATCCTGAGCACGCTGGAAACGGGACCGCGCGACGCCTATTGCGGCGCCATCGGCCACATCGCGCCGAACGGCGACATGCGTTTCAGCGTGGCCATCCGCACCCTGTCGCTGTTCGCTACCGGCGAGGCGATCTTCAACGTCGGCGGCGGCATCGTCTATGATTCCACCGCCGAAGCCGAATATGCCGAATGCCTGCTGAAGGCCCGCTTCGCGCTGGGTGACGAGGCCCCGGCGCTGGGCACTGCGCCATGAACGACTTCACCCTGATCGAGACGCTGCGATACGAACCGCCTGAACGTCTTGAGACAGGGCTCGACACGGGCTTCGTCCGTCTGCGCCTGCACATGGCGCGCCTCTCCCGCTCCGCCCGGCGTCTCGGCTTCACTCTGCCGGACGACGTGACCGCCCGGCTCAAGCACGCCGTCGCACAGGCGACCGCCCTCTCGCGGGTCCGCCTGGAACTGACGCGCGACGGCCGCCTCGACATCGCCGTCGTGCCCTTCGCGGCCCAGCCGCCGGGCACGGTCTGGCGCGTCCGCATCGCCGAAACCCGCCTCGCCTCGACCGATCCGCTGCTGCGCTACAAGACGAGCCGGAGGCACGCCTATGACGCGGCGCGGCGCGAATGGCCGGCCGACGAGGCCGAAGAGGTGCTGCTGCTCAACGAGCGCGGGGACCCCTGCGAGGGGACCATCACCTCGCTGTTTCTGGACGACGGATCGGGCATCCTGAAAACCCCGCCGATCGCCTGCGGCCTGCTGGCCGGCGTGTTGCGCACCGAGCTGATCTGCGCCCGCCGCGCCCGCGTCGAACGCCTGACGCTCGATGCCGTGCGGGCGGGGCCACTCTTCATGGGAAATGCGCTGCGCGGCCTCATTCCGGCCCGGCTGATCGACCCCTGAGCCCCTCGGCACCGCGAAACCTGTCATTTAAGGGATCGGCGAAAGATGCCGGCCCTTTATTGTGACATCGATTTATGATCTAGGGGCCGGCATATTGCCCGGAGCCGACCGAACCCGGATCGGCTTGCCACGAAAAGAAGACATTCAGGAGAAGACCCTATGGCGGAAGCCTCTCATCCGGTTTACGGCGAAATCACCGGCCCGATCGTCATGATCGGTTTCGGTTCCATCGGCCGCGGCACCCTGCCGCTGATTGAGCGGCATTTCACCTATGACAAGAGCCGGATGGTCGTCATCGACCCGCGTGACGACGCGGCCGACCTGAAGATCCTCAAGAAGCACGGCATCAAGCACATCAAGGCCGCCGTCACCAAGGAAAACTACAAGGAACTGCTGAAGCCGCTTCTCACGGCCGGCGGCGGCCAGGGCTTCTGCGTCAACCTGTCGGTGGATACCGGCTCGGTCGATCTCGTAAAGCTCTGCCGCAAGCTCGACGTTCTCTACATCGACACGGTCGTCGAGCCCTGGCTCGGCTTCTATTTCGACAAGAGCATGAAGAACTCCGAGCGCACCAACTACGCGCTGCGCGAGACCATGCGCCACGAGAAGAAAAAGAACCCGGGCGGCACGACGGCCGTTTCCACCTGCGGCGCGAACCCGGGCATGGTCTCCTGGTTCGTCAAGCAGGCGCTTGTCAACCTTGCCAACGATCTCGACATTAAGTTCGACGAGCCGGACCAGCACGACCGCGAAGGCTGGGCGAAGCTGATGAAGAAGGTCGGCGTCAAGGGCATCCACATCGCCGAGCGCGACACGCAGCGCGCGAAGAACCCGAAGCCGCTCAACGTCTTCTGGAACACCTGGTCGGTCGAAGGCTTCATCTCGGAAGGCCTGCAGCCGGCCGAACTCGGCTGGGGCACCCATGAAAACTGGATGCCGAAGAACGCCAAGAAGCACAAGAAGGGCTGCCAGGCCGCCATTTATCTGGAACAGCCCGGCGCCAACACGCGCGTGCGCACCTGGTGCCCGACGCCTGGCCCCCAGTACGGCTTCCTCGTGACGCATAACGAGTCGATCTCGATCGCCGACTACTTCACGGTTCGCGACAAGGACGACGACGTCACCTTCCGCCCGACCTGCCACTACGCCTACCATCCGGCCAACGATGCCGTTCTGTCGCTGCACGAGATGTTCGGCAATGGCGGCACGCCGCAGCCGGTTCTCCACGTCCTCGACGAGAACGAGCTGGTGGACGGCGTCGACGAACTCGGCGTCCTGCTCTACGGCCATGACAAGAATGCCTACTGGTACGGTTCGCGCCTGTCGCTGGAAGAAACCCGCCGCATCGCGCCTTACCAGAACGCGACCGGCCTGCAGGTCACCTCGGCCGTCCTCGCCGGCATGGTCTGGGCACTGGAAAACCCGAAGGCCGGCATCGTGGAAGCCGACGAGATCGACTACAAGCGCTGCCTGGAAGTGCAGACGCCGTATCTCGGCCCCGTCGAAGGCCACTACACCGACTGGACCCCGCTCGACGGCCGCCCGGGCCTCTTCCCGGAAGAGATCGACGAGAGCGACGCCTGGCAGTTCAAGAACATTCTGGTTCGCTAAGTCACGACCTTTAAGAAGATGCAAGGCCCGGAGCACAACACTCCGGGCTTTTCTCTGCGCAGATCGCCCCTAACTGTCTCCCGAAAGCCGCGCTTGATGGTTTGCAGCGATCGCCGCCACGACCGCGATGCCCGCACCGCTTGCAAACAAGTGTCGATCACGTCATGGTTTTTCGACTTTCAGACTGTTCCGAGCACCACGGAGACCCTGCTATGAACCCCAAAGCCGTCATGACCGCCCTTGCCGTCGCCGCGTCACTCGCTTCGTGCCAGTCGGCCCCGCGCGAGGTCAGCCAGATGCCGCAAAGCCAGGCCATGCCGGTGGGCGTCGAGGGAACCTGGGCCGATCCGAACGGCATCGTCTCGACCTTCGCGAGCGGCACCTTCTCCACCCGCACGACCGACACGAACCAGCTTCTCGCCTCCGGCAGCTATGTCAGCATCACGCCGAAGCTGGTCGAGATCAACATGACCTCGATGGTCCGCAAGACGCAGCAGAAGGTCAACTGCGCCATGGTCACGACCTCCCAGCTCAACTGCACGACCGACACCGGCGCCCAGTTCTCGCTCTCGCGCCGCGCGTAAACCAGACGACGCGCCTGCAGCAAAAATCGCGGGGCGCGCGCTCTTTCTCCTTGATGTCGGGACGGCGGGATGAAACGATCCCGTTGTCCGGTGCCGGATCTCCGGCAGCGGGCCTGCGTTCGACAAAGAGGAGATCGTGATGATCCGCACCCTGCAGACCGGCCTGATGGCTGCGTCCCTGCTGGCCCTGTCCACAGGTGCCGCTTTTGCCGATTACGAACTGAACATCCTTCATATCAACGACTTCCACTCCCGCATCGAGGCGATCAACAAGTCCGATGCGACCTGCTCCGCAGAGGAGGAAGCCAAGAACGCCTGCTTCGGCGGCGCCGCCCGCCTGCTGACCGCCATCAACACCACGCGCGGCGCGCTGGATGGCGCGGGCAAGAACACGCTGTTGCTGAATGCCGGCGACAATTTCCAGGGCTCGCTCTTCTACACGACCTACAAGGGCGCGACGGAAGCCGAGGTGCTGAACGCCATGAAGTTCGACGCCATGACCGTCGGCAATCATGAGTTCGACGACAGCGACGACGTGCTCGCAACCTTCCTCGACAAGGTGCAGTTCCCCGTCGTCACCGCCAATGTCGTTCCCGCTGCCGCCGCCAAGATCGGCGACCGCATCAAGCCTTCCATCGTCATCGAGAAGGGCGGGCAGAAGATCGGCATCGTCGGTGCCGTCACCAACGATACGCCGGATATCGCCAATCCCGGCCCGAACATCACCATCGCCGACGATGTCGCCAAGATCACCGAGGCGGTCGCGGCCCTGAAAGCGCAAGGCGTCAACAAGATCATCGCGCTCACCCATGTCGGCTACCCGCGCGACCTCTCGGCCATCGCCAAGATCCCCGATGTCGACGTCGTCGTCGGCGGGCATTCCCACACGCTGTTGTCGAACACCGTCGAGGGCGCCGAAGGCCCCTATCCAACCTGGGTGGACAATCCCGACGGCCACAAGGTGCCGGTCGTGCAGGCCTTCCAGTACAGCCGATATCTGGGCGACCTCAAGATCGTCTTCGACGATGCGGGCGTGGTGAAGGAAGCGACCGGCGAGCCGATCCTGATCGACAGCAAATTCCAGCCCGACGCCGCGATGACGGCACGCATCAACGAGTTGAAGGCGCCCATCGAGGAACTGAAGCAGAAGGTGGTCGGCGAGACCTCCGGCCCCATCGAGGGCGACCGGAAGGTCTGCCGCGCCAGGGAATGCAGCATGGGCAATCTCCTGGCCGACGCCCAGCTCGACCGCGTGAAGGACCAGGGCATCACCATCTCCCTGCAGAACGGCGGCGGGCTGCGCGCGCCGATCGATGCCGGCCCGGTAACCATGGGCGAAGTGCTGACCGTGCTGCCCTTCCAGAACACCATCGCCACCTTCCAGCTGACCGGCGCCGATCTGCTGACGGCGCTCGAAAATGCGGTGAGCCAGGTGGATGACGGCGGCGGTCGCTTCCTGCAGGTCGCCGGCCTGAAATATGCCTTCGACCGGTCGAAGCCGGTCGGCAGCCGCATCAGCGCCGTCGAGGTGAAGGAGGGCGATGCTTTCACGGCGATCGATCCCGCCAAGACCTATGGCGTCGTCTCCAACAACTACGTGCGCGGCGGCGGCGACGGCTTCAAGATCTTCGCAACCAACGCGAAGAACGCCTACGACTTCGGTCCCAATCTGGAAGAGGCCGTGGCCGCCTATCTCGGCGCCCACAATCCCTACACGCCCTATACCGACGGCCGCATCACCGACCTGACGCCGGCAAGCTACGTGCCCCCGGCAAAGCAGGCCCCCGCCGCCCCGCCGGCCGCAACGCCGACGACGACCGCTCAAGACCCCGCAACGGCTCCGGCGGCACCCGCAGTACCCGCAACACCGCCTGTAACGGCTCCGGCAGCACCGGCCCCCGCACCCGCAGCCCCTGAACCGGCAACACCTTCCGCCCCAGTAGCGCCCGCTCCTGCAACGCCTGCGCCTGAAACGACACCGGCACCGACAGAGCCCGCAGCAGCCGCACCAGCCACGCCGGAACCAGCAGCCACGGCACCGGCCGAAACCCGCCACGTCGTTGTCAAGGGCGATACGCTGTGGGACATCGCCAAGTCCGTCTACGGCGATGGCGAAAAGTGGAAGACGATTGCCGGGGCAAACGGCAATCCGGTTCCCGAAAGGCTGCATGTCGGCACGGAACTGACCCTGCCGCCGCGCTGACGAGATCTCCACGCGGTCATCTCTCGATGGCCGCATGGTCCCGGTGGAACACGAAGGCTTCGTAGCCGACCCACGACAGCGGGAAAACAGCCCGGAGACCCCGCGCTTTCAGCAAACGTCACCTCGTGGCAAACGCCATCCGGCCAGCCAATGAGACAATCGGCCTCATCCTATCGCACCGGCCCGGGCTTCCCCGGGCCGGTTTTTGTTTTACATAAGGCGATATGAACCGATGCAGGCAGCATTCGTACCGGATGCCGTCTCCATCTCTTGCCCAGGGAACCGCCATGAACATGACCGTCACGCCCCTCCCCGCCGACCACCCGAAGGTGGCCTTTGGAAAAGTCGGCGTCCTCCTGGTCAATCTCGGCACGCCGGATGGCACCGACAAGGTGTCGATGCGGCGCTATCTCAAGCAGTTCCTGAGCGACAAGCGCGTCATCGAATGGTCGCGCGTCTTCTGGTATCCGATCCTTTACGGCATCGTGCTCAACACGCGCCCGGCCAAGGTGGGCAAGGCCTATGAGACGATCTGGAACAAGGATCTCGACGAAAGCTATCTGCGCACCTACACGCGCAGCCAGGCCGAGAAGATGGCGGCGAGCCTTGCCGGTCACGACAATCTCGTGGTGGACTGGGCGATGCGCTACGGCCAGCCGTCGATTCCCGAGCGCATGGAGGCGCTGAAGCAGGCCGGCTGCGAGAAGATCCTGCTCTTCCCGCTCTATCCCCAATATGCCGCAGCCACCACGGCGACCGTCAACGACGAGGCCTTCCGCCTGCTGCTCAAATCCCGCTGGCAGCCGGCGCTGCGCACCGTTCCGCCCTATCACGACGATCCGGTCTATATCGAAAGCCTCGCCAACTCGATCCAGAAGCATCTGGCGACGCTCGACTGGGAGCCGGAGGTGGTGCTCACCTCCTTCCACGGCATTCCCCAGTCCTACTTCAAGAAGGGCGACCCCTATCACTGCCAGTGCTACAAGACGGCGCGGCTGCTGCGCGAAAGGCTCGGCTGGTCGAAGGACAAGCTGCAGGTGACCTTCCAGTCGCGCTTCGGCCCGGAAGAGTGGCTGCAGCCCTATACGGACAAGACCGTGGAGGCGCTCGGACAGAAGGGCATCAAGCGGATCGCGGTGATGAATCCCGGCTTCGTGTCTGACTGTCTGGAAACGCTGGAGGAAATCGCCGTGGAGGCGGCCGAGACCTTCCACCATGCAGGCGGCGAAAAGTTCACCCACATCCCCTGCCTCAACGACAGCGACGACGGCATGCGCGTCCTCGAACACATCGTGCGCCGCGAGCTGGGTGGCTGGGTGGATGTGGCAGCACCGCAGGCCGTTTCACTGGACAGGGTGCTGGGCGCACCGAGCATCTGATCCCCGCCGTTCCCACGTCGCGGGAACGGCACGGTTCCGCATTGCGCCCCGACATGCTAAGCCGGGGCCAATCGATACACGGAGAAGATGATTTTGGGCGGATTCGATATCGTTGTGGTGGCCTTTGCGGTCCTGGTCATCCTCGTGCTCATCGCGGGCATCAAGACGGTCCCGCAAGGCTATCGCCATACGATCGAGCGCTTCGGCCGCTACACGCGCACGCTGGAGCCGGGTCTGAACCTGATCATTCCCTTCATCGACCGTGTCGGCGCGCGCATGAACGTCATGGAGCAGGTGCTGGATGTGCCGACCCAGGAGGTCATCACCAAGGACAATGCCAGCGTGTCGGCCGATGCGGTCGCCTTCTACCAGGTGCTGAACGCCGCCGAGGCGGCCTATCAGGTCGCCAACCTCCAGAGCGCAATCCTCAACCTCACCATGACCAATATCCGCTCGGTCATGGGCTCGATGGATCTGGACGAACTCCTTTCCAACCGTGACACGATCAACGACCGCCTGCTGCGCGTCGTGGACGAAGCGGTCGGCCCTTGGGGCATCAAGGTCACCCGTGTGGAGATCAAGGACATCCAGCCGCCGAAGGACCTGGTGGACGCCATGGCGCGCCAGATGAAGGCCGAGCGCGAGAAGCGCGCGCAGGTGCTGGAAGCCGAGGGCTCGCGCAATGCGCAGATCCTGCGCGCCGAGGGCGCCAAGCAATCGGCGATCCTCCAGGCCGAAGGCCAGCGCGAGGCGGCCTTCCGGGATGCCGAGGCGCGCGAACGACTGGCCGAGGCCGAGGCCAAGGCGACCCGCATGGTCTCCGAGGCGATCGCGGCCGGCGATGTGCAGGCCATCAACTACTTCGTCGCCCAGAAATACACCGAGGCCGTCGCCGCGATCGGCACCGCCCCCAACTCCAAGATCGTGCTGATGCCGATGGAAGCCTCCGCGCTGATCGGCTCGCTCGGCGGCATCGGCGCCATCGCCCGCGAGGTCTTCGGCGATGCCCAGACCCCGCCGGAACGGCCGCGCGGCCCGACGCGGTCCGTGCCCCCGACCACGCCGGGCACGCCCTCGCCCTTCGCCCCGCCGCGGACCGGCGTCTGATGGTCGCGCGCGTCATAGAGGAGCTCGGCCCCTGGGCCTGGTGGGTGCTCGGCCTCGTGCTGCTTGCGGCCGAAATTTTTGTTCCCGGCGTCTTCCTCGTCTGGATCGGCATGGCGGCGATCCTCACCGGCGCGCTGGCGCTGATCTTCTGGAATGCGGAGCTCTTCGGCTGGCACGTGCAGCTGCCGCTGTTCGCCGTCCTCTCCGTCGTCTGCGTGATCGTCGGCCGCCGCCTGCTGGCCCGCTTCGATCACGCCTCCGATGCCCCGCTCTTGAACCAGCGCGGGCGCAGCCTCATCGGGCGCACCGCCATCCTCGAGGAGCCGATCGCCGAAGGGCGCGGCCGCGTTCGCCTCGGCGATACGACATGGCCCGTCAGCGGCCCGGACCTGCCGACCGGCGCCCGGGTCCGCGTCGTCGCGGCAGACGGCCAGTGGCTTCGCGTCGAGGAGGCTCCGGCCGACTGAGACAGAAGCCTGGCCGCCGAAGGCTTCCGGATAAGGATTGGTTAACCACAAGCGTTTACGATTGCGAAACAATTGCTTCGAGCTTGCGGACCCGGCATATGGCGCCTTTTCATTTCCTGGACACCGATGCGTGTGCCCTTCGGCCCGCTCGTGCCGCCATGGCCATTCTGCTGCTGTCCTCCGTCTGCCTGACCGTGCTTGCCCTGCCGGGCGCGGCCCGGGCGCAGGCGGTCGAAGAGGACGCAGGCGATGCCGACCTTGCAGGACCGCAGGATCCGACCGCGGGACCCATGAGCCCGCAGGCCGCCGGCGCCGCCGCAGCGGCCGTGCCTGCGACGGGCGGCGTCGCGCCGGCAACCGACGACGCCGATATTACCGGTGCCATCGGCGATGATGCCGTGGTCGGCGGCGGGCTGCTGCGCGATCAGGACCTGATACGGTCCAACCTCCGGGAAACCAGCGTCGATGGCCTGAGATCGGCGCTCGCCGACGATGACGACGTGCCCGGCACTCCGCTCGGCACCTTCACCCTCAAGCCCTCGATCGGCCAGACGGTGAACTCGGAGACGACGCGCAGCGGCGACAGCCGCGAGCGGCGCACCTATACCGAAACCGGCCTCAAGGGCACGCTGACCTCCGACTGGTCCCGCCACCAGCTGAGCATCACCGGCGAGGGCTACTGGCAGCGCAACCTCTCCGGCACGGGCGAGACCAAGCCGCGCGCCGATATCGACGCCGCCCTTCGCCTCGATATCAGCCGCGACACCATCGCCACGCTGCGCGCCGGCTACAGCTTCGACCGCGAGGATGCGACGGACCCGAACGCGATCGACGGCGCGGAAACGCAGGCCGGCGTGAACCAGTATTCGCTCGGCGCCGGCATCGAGCACGATTTCGGCATTCTGCGCGGCTCGGCCAAGGTCGATGTCAACCGCCTCACCTATTCCGATGTCGATCTCTCCTCCGGCACCGCGCTGTCGCAGAAGGACCGCAACCGCGATGTCGGCACGCTGACGACGCGCATCGGCTACGAGCTGTCGCCAGCCCTCATCCCGTTCATCGAGGCCTCCATCGGCCGCGGCATCTACGAGCTGCGCACGGACAGTCTCGGGTATAGCCGATCCTACAAGACCTATTCCGGCCGCGCCGGGGTGGAAGCCGATCTCGGCGAGAAGCTGAAGGGCGAGCTGGCGCTCGGCTACAACACCTATCGCTTCAACGACGCGCGGCTGAAGACCCTGAACGGCGCCACCATCGACGGCCTCGTCAACTGGTCGCCGCAGCGCGGCACGGATGTCTCGACCGGTCTCTCTACGACGCTGGAGCCTTCCACCACCTCGGGCGAAAGCGGCGCGCTTGCCTATACGCTGTCGAGCCGGGTCACGCACGAGCTGCGCTCGGCCCTCGTGGCGCGGCTCTCCAACAGCCTGACCTTCCGCAACTACCCCTCCGGCAGCGTCTCGTCGGACACCAAGGTCTGGCTGACCGGCGCCGGCCTGACCTACGACATCAACCGCTATCTCGCGCTCACCGGCGACGTCAGCTACGAGCGGACGACGCCGGACCGCGGGCAGGCCACCTCGGTTGCCCGGATCGGCGTCGGGCTGACGCTGCGGCGCTGAGCATTTCCGGCCGAAGCGGAATTGCCTCGGCTTCGGACAATGCAACAAAAAACAGACGAGACCCATCCGGAAACGAAAAGAGCCGCGCTGCTGATGCAACGCGGCTCTTTTCGTTCGGTATCGATCGATCAGCGGGCGAGAAGGGCCTTGAGGGGACCTTCGACCGACCCGCGAATGTCGTCGCGCGACAGCGCGAAGGCGACGTTGGCGAGGATGAAGCCGTCCTTGGCGCCGCAGTCGTAGGTTTCGCCGCGGAAGACGTAGCCGGCGAAATCCTGGCTCTTCAGGAGCTTCAGCATGCCGTCGGTCAGCTGAATCTCGTTGCCGGCGCCGCGCTCCTGGGTTTCCAGGATCTCGAAGATCTCCGGCTGCAGAATGTAGCGGCCGTTGATGAAGTAGTTGGACGGAGCGGTGCCGGCGGCCGGCTTCTCGACCATGGCATTGATGGCAAAGCCTTCGCCGATCGTCTCGCCAACGCCGACGATGCCGTATTTGTGGGCCACTTCCGGCGCACATTCCTCGACGGCGAGCACGTTGCCGCCGCTCTGCTCGTACAGCTCGACCATGCCCTTGAGGCAGCCCTTTTCGCCACGCATGATCATGTCGGGCAGGAGAACCGCGAAGGGCTCGTTGCCGACGATATCGCGGGCGCACCAGACAGCATGGCCAAGGCCGAGCGGCGCCTGCTGGCGGGTGAAGCTGGCCATGCCGGCCTTGGGCAAAATATCGGCCAGAAGCGTCAGCTCGGCGGTCTTGCTGCGCTCGCGCAGCGTCTGCTCGAGCTCGGTCTGGATGTCGAAATAGTCCTCGATGACGCCTTTGCCGCGGCCCGTCACGAAGATCAGATGCTCGATGCCGGCTTCCAGAGCCTCATCGACGACGTACTGGATGACCGGCTTGTCGACCACCGTCAGCATTTCCTTCGGGACAGCCTTGGTGGCGGGCAGAAAACGCGTGCCGAGGCCGGCAACAGGAAAGACGGCCTTTCTGACCTTACGCTTCTCACTCATCAAAAATCTCCAGTTCTCAGTCATTCTTAAAATGAACGGTTCGGATCGGCGATCGCCGATCCACCGTGGCGTGATGTTGTCATACCGGAAACCGGCTTAAAATGAACGTCGATCCCGATGTTCCCGTTCTTGGCGGTTCCCGTTTCCACGGGATGGCCGCGCATCTTTTCCGTAAGCTCGATGACAAGTGGACACGGATCTATCGGACTTCCTCGCCATGTCCAGAGCGCGAACCTCCATCCCCGGATGCGGGGCCGGACGGGCGCTCTGCCTGCATCGCCTAGATGCACGATCCCCGGTGAATGCCCGGTGAACATGCAGCACGCCCGTCACAAGAACGTGAACGTTTCTAGGGGTGAAAGGCTATTTTTTCCCTAAGCAAGACGCAAGTCCTTCGGCATGGTAAAGAACTTGTTGACCTCATTCCGATACATTTCTTCAAACCGGCTCTTGCACCAGAGCCGGCACTCGTCGGATCCGTCACCGGCAGCGCAAGATGGGACGGTTCTGGAATGGTACAGTGATGTCGCGCCCGTCGCCCCCGACGCGCGCGACCGAGATTACGGAAACGACAGACCGATGAACAGCAACAGTCTGCCCCTTCGCCGCCGCCTCCGCGCCGCCCTTGTTGCCGCCGCCGCGTTCCTCGCCACCACGCCCGCTTTCGCCGATGCCGGCTTCCAGACGTGGATCAACGGCTTTTATCCGACGGCCGCCAAGGCCGGCATCTCCGAGAGCACCTATCGCAAGGCCTTTGCCGGCGTGAAGACGCCCGATGCGACCGTGATCGAGAAGGCCAATTACCAGCCGGAATTCAAGCACAAGATCTGGGAATATATCGACAGCCGCGTGAACCCCTACACGCAGAAGGTCGGCCAGGAAATGTCGGTGAAGCATCGCCGCACGCTGGATGCGATCGAAAAGCATTTCGGCGTCGATCGCAACGTGCTGCTCGCCATCTGGTCGATGGAATCCAATTACGGCGCGGTCCTGGAGAAGGACGACCGGCTGCATTACGTGCCGCGGGCGCTAGCGACCCTTGCCTATGCCGATCCGAAACGGGCGAAGTTCGCCAAGACCCAGCTGATCGCCGCGCTGAAGATCCTGCAGTCGGGCGATGTGAGCCCACGCGAACTCAACGGATCCTGGGCCGGCGCCATGGGCCACACGCAGTTCATTCCCACGAGCTACCTGCTCTATGCGGTCGATGCCGACGGCAACGGGCACCGCGATATCTGGAACTCGATCCCCGATGCGCTGGCGACGGCGGCCAATCTCCTGAAGAAGAACGGCTGGCAGCCTGGCATGACCTGGGGCTACGAGACGGCCGTTCCGGCCGGCGGCTCCGACCTTCAGGGCCAGACGAAGACGCTCAAGCAGTGGGCAGCCCTCGGCTTCACCCGCCCGAACGGCAAGGGCTTCCGCGACGGCAGCATTCGCGCCACGCTGAAGATGCCGGGCGGCAGCGGCAGCCCGGGCTTCCTGATGACCAAGAACTTTTCCGTCATCAAGCGGTATAACGCCTCGGATTCCTACGCCCTCGGCGTCGGTCTTCTTGCCGACGAAATTGCCGGCTATGGCGGCATGCAGCAGGCCTGGAGCCGGCCGGACGGCACGCTCGACGTCAAGCAGAAGTTCGAGCTGCAGTCGCGCCTGAAGGAACTCGGCTACTACGACGGCGAGGTGGACGGCAATTTCGGCTCCGGCTCCAAGGCCGCCATCCAGGCGTTCCAGAACCGCAACGGCATGACCCCCGACGGCCAGCCGACGCAGAACCTTCTTCGCGCCCTGCGGGATTGAACAGCTGCGGCGCGCGGGGCAGGTCCTCGTGTCGATCTGGCGGAAATGAAGAGGACCGGGCAGGACGCCCGGCCGGAATGCAGATGTCGAGACCACGAGCCGTGACACCACGCGCTGACCCGAGCAACGTTCTGCCGCACCGGACCCGGCACGCTCCTCTGCGCCGGCTTGCGGTCTTCCTGCTCGCCCTCGTCATCGCCCTGCCGACTGTCGCATTTCTTCCCCCTGTCGGCCGCGCCGAAGCGCAGGAACGGCGCACGATCCTCGACATGTTCTTCGGCCGGCCGCGCCAGCAACAGCGCGTCTACGAGGATTATGGCGACGGCAGGAACATCTACCGCGAGGCCCCGCCGCCGGTGCGGCGCCAGCCGAAGCCGCAGCGGGCGAAAGCCCGTCCCGCACCCGTCGAGACCCCGGCACCCGAGATCGTCGCAAAGCAGGCGAATGCCAAGACCGTGCTCGTCGTCGGCGACTTCATCGCCGGCAGCCTCAGCGATGGCCTGCAGACCGCCTTCGCCGACAGCCCGGGCATCGTGGTCGAGAATCGGAGCGAGGGCTCGTCCGGCATGGTGCGCGACGACTACTTCGACTGGCCCAACATGCTTCCCGTCTATGCCGACGATGTGAAGCCGGCCCTGATCATCGTCAGCTTCGGCGCCAACGACCGCCAGCAGATGAAGATCGGCGCGGTGCGGGAGAAATACCGCACGGATGCCTGGATGGCGGAATATACACGGCGCGTCGCGCGCTTCGCAGCCCTCGCCCGCAGCCGCAACGTGCCGCTTCTCTGGGTCGGCATGCCGTCATTCCAGTCTCCCGCCATGACGGCGGACATGGTGACGTTCAACGGCATCTTCCGCACCGAGGCAGAGAAGGTCGGCGGGCAGTTCATCGATATCTGGGATGGCTTCGTCGACGAGCAGGGCAAGTTCGTGACGACCGGCTCCGACATCAACGGCCAGCAGGTTCGCCTGCGCGGTGCCGACGGCATCAACCTGACGCCGGCCGGCAAGCGCAAGCTTGCCTTCTACGTGGAAAAGGACATTCGCCGCCTTCTGGGCGAGACAGCTGCGCCCGGTAGCGACATTCCCGATCCGAGCGACATGAAGGACCTCGTGGTCACGGCCCCGACCAGCGACACCATCATCAAGACCCAGCCGATCAGCCTTGTCGATCCAGACCTCGACGGCGCGTCCGCGCTGCTGGACGACGCCAGCCTGCCGGCGAGCACGGGGCGCAGCGCGCGGGATCTGCTGATCGAGAAAGGCGAGGCCCCGCCCGCCCCGTTCGGGCGGATCGACGATTTCCGGCTGGTGAAGACCGCGCTGGCGCCGCCGCCAGCGGCGGCAGCGCAGGCCACCGCACCAACATCGGAACCGTTGCCCGCAGATGCCGCACCTTCACCACCGACGGCAGCACAGTCGGCAACGGTGCCGCCGGCGAAGACCGGAACCGGCCCCCGGCTCGGCGCCGCGCCGCCGTGGCAGGCCGTTCCGCTCCGATAGGCTCCGAGCAGCGCGGCATTGGGTTGGAATGTTTCCGCATTTCTCCGAAACGCAAAAACACTCCATCTCACCTTTTCAACGCAATTCCGGACGCAAAACCGCTGCGCACATTTGCAGGAATTGCTCTATGCGGCCTTCAGCGTGGCGACCGTCTCAAGTGCCGCCTTGGTTGCGGCTTCCCGCGGCTCGGCCCCGAGCGCCAGGCCTTCGGCCACGATGACCTCGGGATTGGCGACGCCGATGAAGGCGAAGACCGAACGCAAATAGGTCTCGGCATGCTCGAAGGACTGCGACGGCGTGCCCGGACCGTACAGACCGCCCCGCGCAATCGTCAGGATGACGCGCTTGTCGCCCGCCAGACCTTCTGGACCGGCTTCGGTGTAGCGAAACGTCTTGCCGGCCACGCAGATGCGGTCCACCCAGCTTTTCAGCTGGCTCGAGATCGTGAAATTGTAGAGGGCCACGCCGATCACGACGACATCGGCTGCGAGAAACGCGTCCAGCACCTTGCCGCCGAGCGCCAGATCGTCCTGGAGCGCCTGATCGTGTTGCACATCGTCGCTCTGGCCGGCGAGGTAGCGACCGGTGAGATGGGCGATCGGTTCGGCGACGAGATCGTGATAGGTGACCTCGATGTCGGGATTGCCTGCCGTGATCCGTTCCACGGCAGCCATGGACAGCGCGCGGCTGACGGAGTGGTCGCCGAGAATGCTGGAGTCGAGGTGGAGGAGTTTCATATGTCTATCCTTTGGTGCACCATGTGCCGGTCGTTCGAAGAAGGTCCGCAGGAAAAGCCGGAGCCCCGCGTCGTCACCGATTGTGTGACGTCTGGGAGTTACTTTTCCATACCGAGGCACTATGAATGACGTGAATGAGCATGCGCAAGGAGGCACATTCTTGACACCTGCAAATACGGACATGACGCTGGAAACGCTGCACGAGACGCATGACTGCCGTCTGGCGAGCGCCCTCCTCTCCCGGATCGGCGACAAATGGTCGGTGCTGGTGGTGATGTTGCTGACGCCGGGGCCGAAGCGGTTCAACGCGCTCAAGCGCGCCCTCGGCAGCATTTCCCAGCGCATGCTGACACTGACGTTGCGCAACCTGGAGCGTGACGGGCTGGTGACGCGGACGATCTATCCGACCATTCCGCCGAAGGTGGAATACGCGCTGACCGATCTCGGACAGTCGCTGCGCGAGCCCGTTCAGGCGCTCGGCAATTGGGCGTTCGAGCATCAGGAGACGATCGACAAGGCGCGCCTGGCCTACGACCAGCGGAATGCCTGAGAGATAGGCTCGCCGTCGAGGACGCCCGGCTTTCGCCGGACGTCCGTCTGTCGAGAGCGTGTGTCGGGATCAGCGCGGCAGGACGCTCGCGCCCATCAGGGCCTCGTCGATCGCCCGCGCTGCCTGACGGCCTTCGCGGATCGCCCAGACGACGAGCGACTGGCCGCGGCGCACGTCGCCGGCCGCCCAGACCTTGTCGACCGATGTCCGGTAATCCTTGTCGTCGGCGATGACGTTGCTGGAGCCGCGACGGTCGGTGTTGATGGCGAGCGCATCGCCGAGCTCTTCCAGAACGCCGGTCTTCAACGGGCCGCTGAAGCCGATGGCGATGAAGGCGAGGTCGGCCTTGATGACGAACTCCGTGCCGGGAACCGGCTTGCGGCGATCGTCGACCTGACAGCACTTCACGCCGGTCAGAACGCCGTCTTCACCGACGAATTCGAGCGTCGCGACCTGGAACTCGCGCACCGCGCCCTCCGCCTGCGAGGAGGAGGTCCGCATCTTCGTTGCCCAGAACGGCCAGACGGCAAGCTTGTCTTCCTTTTCCGGCGGCTGCGGGCGGATGTCGAGCTGCGTCACCTTGACGGCTCCCTGACGGAAGGCCGTACCAACGCAGTCGGACGCCGTATCGCCGCCGCCGACGACGACGATGTGCTTGCCGCCGGCAAGGATCGGATCCGAGGGCCAGCCGACGCTGTCGATATTTTCGCGGCCGACGCGGCGGTTCTGCTGGACGAGATAGGGCATGGCATCGTGCACACCGGCGAACTCGCCGCCGGGAAGGCCCGCATCGCGGGGCGTCTCGGAGCCGCCGCAATAGAGCACGGCATCATGCTCCTCGCGCAGGCTCTCCACCGTGCGGTCCACGCCGATATTGACGCCGTAATGGAAGGTGACGCCTTCGCCGGTCATCTGCTCGACGCGGCGGTCGATGAAGTTCTTCTCCATCTTGAAGTCGGGAATGCCGTAGCGCAGCAGGCCACCGGCCTTGGTCTCGCGCTCGTAGACATGCACGGCATGGCCGGCGCGGGCCAGCTGCTGGGCCGCCGCCATGCCGGCAGGACCCGAACCGATGATGCCGATCGACTTCCCGGTCTTCGTCACCGCCGGCTTCGGCACGATATAGCCCATCTCATAGGCCTTGTCGGCGATCGCCTGCTCGATGGTCTTGATGGTGACCGGCGCGTCTTCGAGGTTGAGCGTGCAGGCTTCCTCGCAGGGCGCGGGGCAGATGCGGCCGGTGAACTCCGGGAAATTATTGGTCGAATGCAGGTTGCGGATCGCCTCTTCCCAGTTGCCGCTGTAGACGAGATCGTTCCAGTCGGGGATCTGGTTGTGCACCGGGCAGCCGGTCGGGCCATGGCAGAAGGGGATGCCGCAATCCATGCAGCGCGCCGCCTGCTTCTGCACCTCCGGCTCCGACATCGGGATCGTGAATTCCCGGAAATGGCGGATACGATCGGAGGCCGGCTGATACTTTGCCAGCTGCCGGTCGATTTCCATGAAACCTGTAACCTTGCCCATGACGTAACCCTCAATCGTCGCCGTGGAAGCGCTGATGCCACCCGCTCCGCGTCCACCCGTTTCTGTTCCTGACTGCCGGAGGTCCGGCAGGCTTTTCGTCGCATTGTCGCCAGATCGGGCGAACACTCAATCGAATTTCAAGGCCATGAGACGTTTCATGACCGTTCCCTGAAGAACCGGTCCGCCAGCCCCTCGATGAAGGCCTGGCCCGGAAGCCGTTTTCGCTGCGTCGGCAGCGCGGCGATCAGCGGCGCATCGAAGGCGCTTCCGCCGGCGCCCTTGCCCATCATGGCGAGCGGCAGCGGGAAAGACTCGATCAGCGGCTTGTCGTCGAACGCCTTCGGCGCCCAGACCCGGTCGATGGCGTCGATCACGGCCTGCCAGTTCGTCTTCACCTGCCGCGGCTGGTACCAGATGTCGAGGTCCGACAGACCGAGACCACGATAGAGATCGACGAAGCGCAGGTCGATGACGCCGCTCTCGTCGGAGAGATCGATGCGTCCGAGCCCGGTGCTGCGCGACCGTGGCGAGAAATAGAGGCAGGGAATGCCGTAGGATTCGGCAAAGACCATGCCGTGCAGGCTGGTCGAGACGATCCGCTTGCACGACAGGATCTCGTCCAGTCGTTCGCGCAGCGCGGCAATCGTCGTCGGCGTGACCGTGTTGATCAGCTTCACCGAGCCCATCTCCGACGGCGCCACGTGATGGCGGCCCTCGGTGTCCTTCGGCCGGGCGTCGAAGGTGCGCTCGGACAGTTCCGCCAGATGCAGGATGACGCCGAGTTCATGAGTCTTCTTGACGGGCGCATCGTGAAAATGCGGCAGCAGCCAGAGCGGATCGCCATAGACGGCAGGCCCGTCGCTGCCGAGCACGCGGCGGCTGAACGGCCCGCGCGTCGCATGGAAGGTGAAGCGCGTGCCGGCCGGACGGGTGTAGGGAATCTTCTCCTCGCCATGCTGGCCGGGATTGAGGTTGGGCGACGTGCCCGTTCCCCAGACATGCACATGCCCGCCCGCCATCATGTGACCGATGGTGCCGACGGCGGCCAGACGGGTCTGGCGGCTCTTGCTCGGCGCATGCGTCACCGGCAACCCGGACATCATCGAGACGATCACCGGAGACAGCGCGTCACCGAGATTGAGATAGTTCTCGCCCACCGGCGGCGTCACCCAGGAGACCGGGATGGCAGCCTTCGACGCGACGATGTCGAGAAGGTCACTGGACACGTTACACCATGTTCATTCTTGCGCGGGTCGGGCTGCGCATATTTCGAGGTTTCGCGAGAACGCCAGAGCCGGATCGGGCGTAGCCCCATCGGCTCCTGGCAAGACCCGCATGAGAGGCCGGATCGGCGCGCAGCCGACCCGCCGAAGGGACAGGCGAGACGCGTGGCCGGAGGGTCGAACCGGGGCCGCGACCGGCGCCGCCCCGGACGGGGCTATCGATTACTCGGCAGCCTCCGCCATTTTCATCCGCTCCATGTCCTCGAGCGCACGACGGTACTCGACCGGCATGACCTTGCGGAATTTCGGCCGGAAGTCCGCCCAGTTGTCGAGGATCTCCTTGGCACGGGGCGAACCCGTGTAGTGGAGATGGTTGGAGATGAGCTGCACCAGCCGCTCCTCATCATGACGTGTCATGTCGCCGGACACGTCCACCATGCCCTTGTGCATGAGGTCGCCACCGTGATGATGCAGCTTCTCCAGCATGTCGTCTTCCTCCGGCACCGGCTGCAGCTCGACCATGGCCATGTTGCAACGCTGCGGGAAGTCGGCGCTCTCGTCCAGCACATAGGCGACGCCGCCCGACATGCCGGCCGCGAAGTTGCGGCCCGTTTCGCCGAGCACGACCACCACGCCACCCGTCATGTATTCGCAGCCATGGTCGCCCACGCCCTCGACCACCGCGATGGCGCCGGAGTTGCGCACGGCAAAACGTTCGCCGGCCACACCGTTGAAGTAGCATTCGCCCGAGATCGCGCCGTAAAGCACCGTGTTGCCGACGATGATCGACTCAGCCGCCTTGATCTTCGACGCCTCGGAGGGACGCACGACGATGCGGCCGCCGGAGAGGCCCTTGCCGACATAGTCGTTGCCGTCGCCGATCAGGTCAAACGTGATGCCGCGCGCGAGGAACGCGCCGAACGACTGGCCCGCCGTGCCGCGCAGCGTCACGAAGATCGTGTCGTCCTTCAGCCCCTTGTGGCGCCAGCGCTTGGCCAGCTCGCCCGACAGCATCGCGCCGGCCGACCGGTCGACGTTCTTGATCGTCGCCTCGATCTTCACGGGGGTCTTGGATTCCAGCGCCGGCATCGCTTCCGCGATCAGCTTGCGATCAAGAATGTCGTGGATCGGGTGGTTCTGCTTCTCCGTCCAGTAGGTCGCGGCCTTCGGCGCATCGACCTTGTAGAAGATGTTGGAGAAATCGAGCCCGTTCGCCTTCCAGTGCGAGATCAGCGTGTCCTTCTCCAGCAGTTCCGACGCGCCGATGATGTCGTCGAACTTCGACACGCCGAGCGAGGCGAGGATCTCCCGCACCTCTTCGGCGACGAAGAAGAAGTAGTTGACGACGTGCTCGGGCGCACCCTTGAAGCGCTTGCGCAGGACGGGGTCCTGCGTCGCCACGCCCACCGGACAGGTGTTCAGGTGGCACTTGCGCATCATGATGCAGCCGGCCGCAATCAGCGGCGCGGTGGAGAAGCCGAACTCGTCGGCCCCCAGAAGCGCACCGATGATGACGTCGCGGCCGGTCTTCAGGCCGCCATCGACCTGCAGGGCGATGCGCGAGCGCAGGCCGTTCAGCACCAGCGTCTGGTGCGTCTCGGCAAGGCCGATTTCCCAAGGGCTGCCGGCATGCTTGAGCGAGGTCAGCGGCGAAGCACCGGTGCCGCCGTCATAGCCGGAGACCGTGATGTGGTCGGCGCGCGCCTTGGCAACGCCGGCAGCAACCGTGCCGACGCCGACTTCCGAGACGAGCTTGACGGAGACGTTTGCCTCCGGATTGACGTTCTTCAGGTCGTAGATCAGCTGCGCCAGATCTTCGATCGAGTAGATGTCGTGGTGCGGCGGCGGCGAGATGAGACCGACGCCGGGCGTCGAATGCCGGGTCTTGGCGACGGTCGCGTCCACCTTGTGGCCGGGCAGCTGCCCGCCCTCCCCGGGCTTGGCACCCTGCGCCACCTTGATCTGCAGCATGTCGGCATTGACCAGATATTCCGTCGTCACGCCGAAGCGACCCGAGGCCACCTGCTTGATGGCGGAGCGTTCCGGGTTGGCGGAGCCATCATGGAGCGGGAAGTAGCGATCGCTCTCCTCGCCGCCCTCGCCGGTGTTCGACTTGCCGCCGATCCGGTTCATGGCGATGGCGAGCGTCGTGTGCGCCTCGCGCGAGATGGAGCCGAACGACATGGCACCGGTCGAGAAGCGCTTGACGATCTCGGAAGCCGGCTCGACCTCGTCGATCGAGATCGGCGTGCGGCCGAGACCTTCCGCACCCTTGATGGTGAAGAGACCGCGAATGGTGTTCATGCGCAGCGCGTCGCCATTCACCATGTCGGCGAACTCGCGGTAGCGGTCCTGCGCATTGCCGCGCACGGCATGCTGGAGCGAGGCGATCGAATCCGGCGACCAGGCATGGCCCTCGCCGCGCATGCGGTAGGCATATTCGCCGCCGACGTCGAGCGTGTTGGTCAGCACCGGATCGGGACCGAAGGCCGCCTGGTGACGGTTGAAAGTCTCCTCGGCGATTTCCTTGAGGCCGATGCCTTCGATCTGCGTGGCCGTGCCGAAGAAGTAGCGTTCGATCAGCTGGCTCGACAAACCCACGGCATCGAAGATCTGCCCGCCGCAATAGGACTGGTAGGTCGAGATGCCCATCTTGGACATGACCTTGAGGATGCCCTTCCCCACGGCCTTGATGTAGCGGTAGACGATTTCGCTGCTGTCGACTTCCTTGGGGAACTCGCCGCGCTTGTGCATGTCGGTCAGCGTGTCGAAGGCGAGATAGGGGTTGATCGCCTCGGCACCGTAGCCGGCGAGAAGCGCGAAATGGTGAATTTCGCGCGGCTCGCCCGATTCCACCACGAGGCCGACCGAGGTGCGAAGACCCTTGCGGATGAGGTGGTGGTGCACGGCGGCGGTCGCGAGCAGCGCGGGAATGGCGATGCGGTCAGGACCGACCTGGCGATCGGAAAGCACGATGATGTTGTAGCCGCCCTTGACGGCGGCCTCCGCACGCTCGCAGAGCCGGTCGAGGATTTCCGGCATGCCTTCGGCGCCGCGCGCGACATCATAGGTGAAGTCGAGCGTCTTGGTGTCGAACCGGTCTTCCGTATGGCCGATGGAGCGGATCTTTTCGAGATCGCCATTGGTCAGGATCGGCTGGCGCACTTCCAGCCGCTTGGCGTGGGATGCCCCGACATGGTCGAGAATGTTCGGCCGCGGCCCGATGAAGGAGACGAGGCTCATCACCAGCTCTTCGCGGATCGGGTCGATCGGCGGGTTGGTGACCTGCGCGAAGTTCTGCTTGAAATAGGTGTAGAGCAGCTTCGACTTCGACGACATGGCCGAAATCGGCGTATCCGTCCCCATCGAGCCGATCGCTTCCTGGCCGGTCGTGGCCATCGGCGACATCAGGATCTTGGTGTCTTCGAGCGTGTAGCCGAAAGCCTGCTGGCGATCGAGCAGCGACACGTCGCGGCGCAGCGCCCGCGGCTCCACGGGCTTCAGCTCCTCGAGGATCAGCTGCGTGTTGTCGAGCCACTTGCGATAGGGGTGCTGGCCGGCGAGCGAGGACTTCACCTCCTCGTCGGAGATGATGCGGCCTTCTTCCATGTCGATGAGCAGCATCTTGCCCGGCTGGAGGCGCCACTTCTTGACGATGCTCTCTTCCGGCACCGGCAGCGTGCCGGCTTCGGAGGCGAGGATGACGCGGTCGTCATCGGTGACGAGGTAGCGGGCCGGACGCAGACCGTTGCGGTCGAGCGTCGCACCGATCTGGCGGCCGTCGGTGAAACAGACCGCTGCCGGTCCGTCCCACGGCTCCATCAGGGCGGCATGGTACTCGTAGAATGCCTTGCGCTCGGCCCCCATCAGCTGGTTTCCGGCCCAGGCTTCCGGGATCAGCATCATCACCGCATGCGAGAGCGAATAGCCGCCCTGCACGAGGAATTCGAGCGCGTTGTCGAAGCAGGCCGTGTCCGACTGGCCTTCGTAGGAGATCGGCCACAGCTTGGAAATGTCGTCGCCGAACAGCGGCGAGGACACGGAGGCCTGGCGCGCCGCCATCCAGTTGACGTTGGAGCGCAACGTGTTGATTTCGCCGTTATGGGCGACCATGCGATAGGGATGCGCGAGCTTCCAGGACGGGAAGGTGTTGGTGGAGAAACGCTGGTGCACGAGCGCGACCGCGCTCTCGAACCGCGGATCTTCCAGATCCTTGAAGTAGGCGGCGACCTGATAGGCGAGGAACATGCCCTTGTAGATGATCGTCTTCGTCGACAGCGATACGGGATAGAAGCCGGTTTCCGCGCCCTTGTAGGCGTCGTAGATCCGGTTGGAGATGACCTTGCGCAGCGTGAAGAGACGACGCTCGAACTCGGCATTCGTCGCGGCATCGCGGCCGGCGCCAATGAACACCTGCACGTGGCGCGGCTCTGTGGCGGCGATGTGCGGCGCCTTCGACAGCGAGGTATTGTCGACCGGGACATCGCGGAAACCGAGCAGGGACTGGCCCTCTTCGGCAACGACATCGGCGATGACCTGCTTGAAATGCGCGACCTGCGCCTCGTCCTGCGGCATGAAAAGGTAGCCGACGGCATAATCGCCGGCCTTCGGCAGGGTGACGCCCTGGGCCGCCATTTCCTCGCGGAAGAAACGGTCCGGGATCTGCACCAGAATACCGGCGCCGTCGCCCATCAGCGGATCGGCGCCCACGGCGCCGCGATGCGTCAGGTTTTCCAGGATGAACAGGCCGTCGCGCACGATCTGGTGCGACTTGACGCCCTTCATATGCGCGACGAAGCCGACGCCGCAGGCATCGTGCTCGTTGCGCGGATCGTAGAGACCCTGCTTTGCCGGAAGGCCGCTCTTGTACGTATTGTCCGGGAAGGCTTTCGGGAACACGGCCGTCGTCGTCGCGGCGGCCGGGGCCTCTGCGCGATGGGATGCGGCGTCATGTGATGGCGTGATCTGCGTCATCGTCTTCCCTCCAGTTGCGGCCCTTCTCTCTCGGGCCTGCCGTCGTCGGGGCGCACTCGCGGCTTCAACCGCGTTGTGACGCCCGGTCTATCGTTGCATGATCCTGTGCCGCTCGCAAACGAAGCTTGGCGGTGTCGGGTCAGATGATCCGCGACCATGTGACAGGGAACACCGGCGTCAAGCCGGACACGCGAAAGAGCCGCAAGGCTCGCCGCATGAAAAGGTGTTTCCCTGTTCAGGCCCCGCGCCGCTTGGATGTGCGCTTCGGGCCATTCGGTCTGAAGACCGAAATAGGACAGCAAGCCTGTCCTATTTCACAGGCTCTATGCCAGAAAGCTCCGGTGACTGCAAGGGAGAGCGCTTAAATAATCGGCGTCGCCGATCCGAAAATGTCGAGTTTTTCAAGATGGACGAAAGAATATTGCGCGAATGAACCCGCAGCTTTCCTTTGGTTTCAAACTGGTCTGCAATTGTCCTGATCATCGCTCATCGGCATTGGATTGCCGACACCGGCTCAGTATGGTCGTGTTCTGGTTCGGCGCGCGGTCGCGACACGGACCGCCCTCGTCTCTCGACCATCGGAAGCCCCCATGATCTTCTCCTCCGACAACTGGGCCGGTGCCCATCCTCTCATTGCGGAAAGCCTGGTCAAGGCAGCCCCCGGCTTTGCCCCCGCCTATGGCACGAGCCCGCTCGACCGCCGGGTGGAAGCGATGCTGGCGGAGGTGTTCGAGCGGGAGGTCGCCGTATTCTTCGTCGGCACCGGCACGGCGGCGAATTCGCTGGCCTTTGCCAGCTTCACCCGCCCCGGCGGCCACGTGTTCTGCCACCGCGAGGCGCATGTGAATTCCGACGAATGCGGCGCGCCCGAATTCTTCTCGCTCGGCGCACGCATGGCGCCCGTCGATGGCGCCTTCGGCAAGATGGAGCCGGAGCGGCTGGAGGCCGAGATCAAGCGCTTTCCGCCGGGCTTCGTTCATGCAGGCCAGCCGATGGCGGTGACGCTGACACAGGCGACGGAGGCCGGCACGGTCTACACGCTCGACGAGATTTCCGCGATTTCCGACATCGCCAAACGCTATAACCTGCCGCTGCACATGGACGGCGCGCGCTTTGCCAATGCGCTGGTCGCGCTGGACGCGACGCCGGCGGAAATGACCTGGAAGCGCGGCGTCGATATCCTCTCCTTCGGCGGCACCAAGAACGGCTGCTGGTGCGCCGAAGCGCTGATCCTGTTCGACCCCGCAAAGACCGGCGACATGCCTTACCTGCGCAAGCGCTCGGCCCAGCTGTTTTCCAAGACCCGCTTCGTTTCGGCCCAGCTCGAGGCCTATCTCGACAACAACCTCTGGCTCGACCTCGCGCGACACGCCAATGCCATGGCCAAGCGTCTGGCCGACGGGATCGCCGACAGCAACAGCGCCCGCCTTGCCTGGCCCTCGAATGCCAACGAGCTCTTCGTGATCCTGAAGACCGCCAATGCCGATGCGCTGAAGGAAAAGGGCGCGCTCTTCTACGACTGGCCCGTACCGCATGCGCTGGCCGGCTCGCTTGCTACCGACGAGGGCCTCTATCGGCTCGTCACGAGCTTCGCCACCGAGCCGGCCGACGTCGACGCCTTCCTCGAAGGCTGCCGCAGCGCGTGAGGCCGACAACGAAAAACGGCGCCCCTTGCGGGACGCCGTCTCCTTCATCAGGCGATAGGCCGTCGATCAGTTGACGCTGGCGTCCACATGGTTCGCCTCGATCTGCTTCGGCGCGCTCTGCGCGGCCGAGATCTCGATGCGGCGCGGCTTGGCGGCTTCCGGGATCTCGCGCAGGAGATCGATGTGCAACAGGCCGTTCTTCAGGGACGCGGAGCGGATTTCCACATATTCGGCCAGCTGGAAGCGGCGCTCGAAGGCGCGCTTGGCGATGCCGCGATACAGGAACTGGTTTTCGGCCGTCTGTTCCTCGCTTTTTTCACCCTTGACCGTCAGCGTATGTTCCCGTGCCTCGATCGAAAGCTCGCTTTCGTCGAAGCCGGCAACCGCCATGGTGATCCGGTAGGTGTTGTCGCCGGTCCGCTCGATATTATAGGGCGGATAGCTCTGCGACTGGTCGGGCTGGCCGAGGCTGTCGAGCATGGTGAACAGCCGGTCGAAGCCGACGGTGGAGCGGTAAAGGGGAGAAAAATCAACGTGACGCATGGTGTCCTCACTATTCGAGCAACGTGTTGCGGTTCTCTGGCCCGTCATCCCGTAAGCGGCGATGGCAGGGCCGGTGGCCGGGCCCTCTTCGGCGCCCGTGACCCTGAGATGGGAACGGCCATTTCGACCGTCAAGAGGCGTTCCAACGACAAAACCGCAGGCACCGAATTTTTTTCCGCGTCCTCCACCGTCAAGCCAAGCCCTTGATTTCGCAGGATGGCGTCACCATGCGAACGCGCGGAAGCGGACATAAACCGCAGATGAACGGCCGGTTCCGTTTCGGTTCACCTGAGCTGCGCTAGAACAGGGTCATCGAGACAGGAGCAAGACAGCAGCCGGATCGTCCCTGAAAGGCTGCACTCCCCGTTGCGCTCCTGTTTCGCCCTTCCGGGCCGGACGCGGTTCCCCGCCGCTCCGGCCCCTTTTTATTCATGGCCGGCTCGCCGCGGGCGCATGGTCCCCGCACGGAATGCTTTGACGGACACCGGGCCCGGGATTATCCATGGACGCTCCCGCAGCCGCGTTGCCGTTCATCCGCTCGAAAGGCTGCCGGGCTAGAATGGCGCTGTGACGTCGGCCCCGCACGACGCCAAGACCGCCGATCGGAACCTCAGATGCAGACACAATCCGCTCCGCAAAGACAGGACAGCGATACACCCGCAAGCACCCGCTCCGCCGCAGGGCCCGCGCCCCGCGACGTGCCGCGCGCCGGGGATGAGACGCTCCTGACGCCGCGCCTGTTTCCGACGCTGGACAACCCGATACCGCCTGCCGTCGCCGATCCCCGTCGGCACACCGTCGGTTTCTTTACCGGCGCGGGCGGCCGGCGCCTGCGATACGCCGTCTTCCGCAGCGGCGACACGGCGGCCAAGGGCACCGTCGTTCTCCTCCATGGACGCAATGAATCGATCGAGAAATATTTCGAGATGGTCGGCGACCTCGTCGCCCGCGGCCTCTGGGTCGCGACCTTCGACTGGCGGGGACAGGCCGGCTCGGAACGCCTCCTGAAACAGCTGCGCCGCGGCCATGTCCGCCGCTTTTCCGACTACGAGGAGGACCTGTCGATCTTCCTCGAAAAGATCGTGCTGCCGGATACGCGCCTGCCCTTCTTCCTCGTCGCCCACTCCATGGGTGCGCTGGTGGCGCTGGCACAGGCGCCGCGGCTGGCAACGCGGATCGACCGCATGGTGCTGAATGCGCCGTTCGTGGCGCTCGGCAACCAGCGCATGAGCCATGGCAAGATCGGCTTGCTCTCGGCTGCTTTCAGCCTGTTCGGCCTCGGTGCGCTCGCCTTGTCGAAGGAGCAGCCCATGCTCTTTCCGCAGAACCTCGTTTCCTCGGACCCGGTGCGCTACGCCCGTAATGCCGAGATTGCACAGGCCCATCCCGAACTGGCACTGGGCCCCCCGAGCGCGCGCTGGCTGCACGAAACCTTTCGCGCCATTCGTCGCGTCACGCGCCGCGAGCACCTGACGCGCATCACCGTGCCGACGCTGCTGCTCGCCCCCACGCGCGACCGTCTGGTGCCTTACGCCGCCATCGAGGCGCTGGCCCGCAACTTCCGCGCCGCCACGCTCATTCCCATCGACGGCGCCCGCCACGAGATCTTCCAGGAGGACGACCGATACCGAGCGCAGGCGATCGCGGCGATCGACGCCTTCATTCCCGGCAGCACGGGCCCCGACGTGACGGAGAGCCTCAGCGGCGACGACATGCTGGTGCTCTGAGCCTCAGCCCCGCAGGATCGCCAGAGCCTCGGCGTGGAGCGCGGCACTTCCCGCCGCAATCACCTCGCCGCCCATCTCCGCACGTCCGCCGTTCCAGTCGGTCACGATGCCGCCGGCCTGCTCGATCAACGGAATGAGGCCGCCGACATCATACGGCTTCAGCCCGGCTTCGATGACGAGATCGATATGCCCGGCCGCCAGCAGGGCAAAGGCATAGCAATCGCAGCCGTAGCGGGCGAGACGCACCTTGTCCTCTACCGCCTGGAACTTCGTCTTGATCTCGCCATGGTAAAGCGCCGGCGAGGTCGTGAACATCGTGGCATCCGACAGCGACGCACAGGCGCGCGTTGCGAGCGTCCGCTCGCCTTCGGGGCCGCGGTAGTGCGTGACGCCGTCTGCGGCGAAGAAGCGCTCGCCGGTGAAAGGCTGGTCCATCAGCCCCATCACGGCCCGGCCCTTGTGGTAGAGGCCGATCAGCGTGCCCCAGACAGGCAGGCCGGAGATGAAGGCGCGCGTCCCGTCGATCGGATCGATGACCCAGACGTAATCGCGATCGGCACCCACGGTGCCATATTCCTCGCCGAGGATGCCGTGCTCGGGAAAGGTTTCCTCGATCAACGCCCGGATCGCCCGCTCCGCCGCCTGGTCGCCCTCCGTTACCGGATCGAACCCGCCGTCGAGCTTGTTGGAAACGCCGATGCCCGTGCGAAACCGTGGCAACGTCTCCGCCTTGGCTGCATCCGCGAGACGATCGAAGAACGGGCGGTCGGGCAGCATGGCACTCTCCTCAAAATGGCTTGGAAGAATGCTTAGACGAATTTTTTCAAAAGAAAAATGCAGAACAAGTTTTCAGCAAATCTCAAGCCGTCCGCACAAGACATATGCACATTCGCGCGCCGTTCCGAGTTTTTCGCTTAAATATTGCGCAAATCTGGAAATTTCCTCGTAAAAGCCGGGGGTTAGACCGTCACCGATTCGTCACGCCATGCCAACGTGGTCTTGACAATGGTGCGCCGCAATATCACACTCGCCCTACAGTCACTCGTGGCTGTAAATACCCTCCTTGGGTGTTTCCTCCCTAGACTTAGCCGCGCGACAAGCGCGGTTTTTTTTGGCCGGTCGCCTCCACGGCAGAACCGGTCGCGCATGTCGGGAGACGCCTATTCCGCGGCGAGCGGCAGGCTCTCGGTCGAGCTTTCCACATGGGCTGCGAATTCCGCGAAGAACGTGCCCAGAAGATGCGCCAGCCAGTCGAATTCCGGCTTCTTCACAAGCGTCGTCTCGTCCACGTAGAGCCCGCGATTGACCTCGATCTGCAGCGCATGCAGGCCCCGCGCCGGACGCCCGTAATGCTCGGTGATGAACCCGCCGGCATAGGGCTTGTTGCGCGTCACCGTGAAGCCGAGATCCTCCAGCAGCGTTACGGCCATGCGGGACAGATCGGCGGAGGCGCTGGTGCCGTAGCGATCGCCGATGATGATATCCGGCCGCATGGCACTGCCCGCAACGCGCACATTGCCGGGCATGGAGTGGCAATCGATCAGGATCGCACGCCCGAACAGCACATGCGTGCGAGCGATCAGCCGCCGAAGCGTCGCATGATAGGGTTTGTAGATCGTCTCGATCCGCTCCAGCGCATCCGCGACGGGCATGCGGGTGCGATAGATCTCCATGTTCTCGGCGACCAGCCGCGGCACGGTACCGAGGCCGCCGGCGACCCGCATGGAGCTGATATTGGCATGCGGCGGCAGCGCCCCGTCGAACATGCGCGGATCGAGCTCGTAAGGTTCGCGATTGACGTCGAGGAAAGCCCTGGGGAAATGCGCCAGCAGCATCGGCGCACCGAGATCGACCGCGCGGCCGAAAAGCTCGTCCACATAATGATCCTCGGAGCGGCGGATGGCGCGCGCATCAAGCCGCGACTGCGCCAGGAACGCGTCGCTATAGAGCCTGCCGCTGTGCGGAGAGTTGAAAACAAAGGGAATTCGCTGATGGTCCGGCTCGCGAACGCAAAACAGGTCGTGCTCCCGAACCGTCTCCTCCATCACGATCCTTTTTACCATGTCGTCATCTTGCCGCTTCGTTCATGTTGCCAGTTGGCCGCATCTGTGTCCATAGTCGCCCCTCACGAGGGTTGCGGGCTCGCGTGTCGCCCGGCCTTGACGTCCGGTCTTCACGGGATATTTACCCCATGGCGGTTTCATGAGGCGACCGCACCTTCCCGTCAGTATCATAAGACCTAGACAGCAACGGCTGGAAATCCATGAGTCCCAAAATTCTCCTCGCAGAAGACGACAACGACATGCGCCGTTTCCTGGTGAAGGCGCTGGAAAAAGCCGGTTACAAGGTCCTTTCCTTCGACAACGGCGCCAGTGCCTACGATCGGCTGCGCGAAGAGCCCTTCTCGCTTCTCCTCACCGACATCGTCATGCCGGAAATGGACGGGATCGAACTCGCGCGCCGCGCGACCGAACTCGACCCCGACCTGAAAGTCATGTTCATCACCGGCTTTGCCGCCGTGGCGCTGAACCCCGACAGCAAGGCCCCGAAGGACGCCAAGGTCCTCTCCAAGCCCTTCCACCTGCGCGACCTCGTCGACGAAGTGAACAAGATGCTGGCCGCCTGACACGGCGCCGGCACCAGCCTCGCACCGGCCCGCCTCTTTTGTCAAAAAAGCATCACGATGCCTGTTGACGCTCAAAAGGGTTTGTGGTCTATGCGCGGCACGGATGGGCGTGTAGCTCAGCGGGAGAGCACTACGTTGACATCGTAGGGGTCACAGGTTCAATCCCTGTCACGCCCACCATCCTCATTCCTGACATCGTTGAGAAATCCGCTTCGGCGGATTTTTCCGTTTCTGGGGACTGAGACGCACTCCCGAGGAGGCTGCGTTTCAGCACGGCCGAAAGCATCGGCTCCGTCTTCAGTGTTGCCTTTCTTGTGCACGCAAGCGTCTTTCGGACACCCAAAGCGCGGCTTTGGCGTCGTGAACCCGATCTTCCGGCAGGCGTTGACAATGGGACACCTTTCACATCAAGGTCCGAGCCCCGGCTTCGACGGGTGATCGACAGGCGACATCGGCGACAGTCCGTCCTCGCGTGGCGGGCTGCGGAGGCAGCCTGCGCGGCGCGAGGTTTTATCTGAAGGATTGTCTCATGATCTCCCTGTCCCGAACGGCGCTTTCCCTTTTCACGGCGGCCGGATGCGCGCTTCTCAGCACGGCGGCTTTTGCCGACAGCACGATCAAGGTCGTGGAAACCGGCGAAGGTGGCGGCGCCATGGGGTTGAGCCTGGAGCCCGCGACCGTCAAGGCCGGCCCCGCCGTTTTCAGCGTCCACAATGCCGCCGCCGGCGAGGAGCACGAGATGATCGTCGTGCGGCTGAAATCCGCCGACCAGAAAATTCCGCTGAACACGACCAAGCATCGCGTTGAGGAAGGCAAGCTGAAAAGCCTCGGCGAGGTGGAAGACCTGAAGCCGGGTGCCGATGGCCAGCTGAAGACGCGCCTGAAGGCCGGGACCTATCTGGTGTTTTGCAACATCAAGGGCCACTACGAAGCCGGCATGCAGGCCAAGCTGACAGTCACACCGTAAGACGCGGTGACCTTCCTCTTTGCGGTCCCTGATCGTCGGGCGGCCCGGTGCGGCAGATATAGACCTCCGCCGCGCACCGGTCGTCCCGAGGAGTGGAGCTCTTCTGGAACGATCCGGACATGCGAACGTTGACCGGCATCATCACCAGACCTGAGAGGCTTGCCGCATGACGACCCTCCCCGACGATCTCGAGACAGCCCTTGCCGCCCACGCCCGGCAGCAGAATATCTCGCCGGACGAAGCCGTCCGGCGCATCCTTCGCGAATGGATGCGCACGCATGGCTTCCTGGCAGAAGATGAGGACGGCGAAACGCCGCCCACGCCGGTACCGGCAAAGCCGGACCCCGAATACGTACAATATCCCGGCTACTTCAAAGGTGAGGGCAGTCTCTGAAAGACGCCAAGAAAAAGGGCCTGCACATCGCTGTGCAAGGCCCTTTTCGTTGTTCTCAATCGCCTTGAGATCAGGCGATCCCGGCGGGATCGCCGATCGGCAGCAATGCCGGATCGTTCGGGTTCTTGGTATCGCCCGGCGCGATCACGGGTGGCACCGGCGACGAATCCTGCCCGCGATTGGGAATGCCCGGCGTTGAGGTCGGGCCTCGCGGCGTCTCGGTTCCGGGTGTCGGAAGTGGGTCACGATTTGGCATGATCTCATCCTTTCCTCTAAGGTCGAAAGAGAAACGGTCCGGTGTGGCGTTGGTTCCGAAGTTTCACACACCGCCGATCTTGAGACGGGCGAGAAGCGGCAGATGATCGGACGCGAGACGCGACAGCGGCGTGCGCACAGGGCCCGCCGCCACCGTCTCGATACCGTCCGAGACGAAGATATGGTCGAGCCGCAGGAGCGGAAACCGCGAGGGAAAGGTCGGGGCCATCCGTGCCGGCTGCCGCCCCACGCGTGCCTGCTCGTCTGCGGGGCGGACGGGCGGCAGCCGGCGCTTGAGAAGACCGTAGGCGACCGATGAGGGAATCGCGTTGAAATCTCCGGCCAGAACGACAGGCCGATCCCGGCAGGCCTCGTTGCCGATCCACGCATCGCCCAGAAGCGTTTCCGCCTGCTGCCGTCGCTCGCCACGGCGCAGGCCGAAATGCGTGTTGAAGATCTGCACAGGGCGACCGTCGATCGTCACTTCCACCCAAAGCGCCCCGCGCGTCTCGCCGACGGACGGGAGAGAGCCAGCCTTGATCAGGCGGGACGGCAAGGCGGTCAGGATGGCATCGCCGTATTTCTCCTCGCGCACATGCAGCGCCGGATGGAAATGCGACGTCATCGCAAGGAGATCGGCGATCCGCGCCGCCTGATCGATGCCGCCGGTGCGGGCACGGCCGACATCGACCTCCTGCAGCGCGACGACATCCGGTCGCGCCGAGGCGATGACCTCGGCAATGCGCTCCGGGTCCATCCTCCGGTCGGTGCCGATACAGCTGTGGATGTTGTAGGAGAGGATGGAGAGGACGCCGGCGGCCCGGGTCAGTATGGCCATGAATGGGTCGAGCGAAGGCGGGATATTGTGTTCAGGCATGGCGAGGGAACCCGGAGGGGGGCCAGTTCGTTCCCTGCGACAATGCCGTCGCGCGAGTGTGCTGCATTGCGGCGTGGGAACGATCGTGACGGCCCACGCCCTGCGTCATCCGCCGGACCTTTGAGAGAGCGACCACAGAATGAGCCTTCGCCTTGTCTTCCGCGTGGTCGCCGTCGCGGCCGTTCTCTTCGCCCTCTATCTGCTGTTCCAGACCCTGCGGCAGTACACGCTTGACGAGATCCTGACCGCGATGCGGGCCATTCCCGTCTCGCACCTACTCCTCGGCCTCGCCTTCGCCGCCGCCTCCTATGCCTGCCTCTCCTGCTTCGACGCGCTGGGCGTACGCTATACCGGCAAGCGCCTGCCCTTCTACAAGACGGCGCTCGCCTCCTTCGTCAGCCTGTCCATCGGGCACAATGTCGGTGTTGCCGCGCTCAGCAGCGGTGCCGTCCGATATCGCTATTATGCGCGCTGGGGCCTGACGGCGGAGGATGTGGCGAAAATCGTGCTGTTCTGCGGCGTCACCGTCGCACTGGGCCTTATGACCCTCGGCGGCGCCAGCCTGCTGCTGCGCCCGCAGGATGCGGCCGACATGACCGGGCTTAGCCGCGGCGCCGTTTTTGCCATCGGCATCGCGTCGCTGATCGCCCCCGTCATCTATCTCTTTTTATCGGCCTTCGTGCGCAAGCCCTTGACGATCCGGAGCTGGAGCTTCGACCTGCCGAAGCTGCCGATTGCCGCCGCCCAGATCGCGGTTGGCACGCTCAATTTCGCCTTCGTGGCGGCAAGTCTGCACCAGATGCTCTCGGCCTTCGCCGAGGCCGGTTACCTCAAGGTCGCCTCCGTCTCCATCATCGCCAATGTCGCGGCGATCATCAGCCACGTCCCCGGCGGCATCGGCGTGCTCGAGGCGACAGTCGCGCATATTCTCCCCGGCGCGGAATCGGTTGCCGCCGTGATCGCCTTCCGCGTGATTTATTACTTCATCCCGCTTGCCATCGGCCTGCCGACGCTGTTGCTCAGCGAGATCGTGATGAAGGACAAGACGGGCAAAGCTGCGGCAAGCACCGGCGAGAACACGCAGGCCCGGCATGCGGGATCGCCGGCCTGAGGGACAGTCTGAACGGAGTGAGATGCGCGCGAGCGCCGGCCTCCCTTAAGAGGCGCGGCCGAGAATGCGGCTGGCGATCACGCCAGCGCGGCGGCGCAGCGTATCGATCGGATGGATCGGCCCGGCGGGATCGACGATATCGGTGCCTGGCAGCGGATCTTCCTCGCCTTCCGCCAGATCGATATCGAAGTGGCGCAGGCCACGGCGGCCGGTGTTGAGCGACTCCACGCCGTCATGCAGTGAGTTCCGCCGGAGGATCGCGTCGCGGACCGCGTCCGGCGTCGAATCGAGATGCTCGGCGAGCATCCGGAAACGCACGTCGGCGATCGCGGCGCGCTGCTCCTCATCGACGGCCTCGATCGCCATATCGGCCTCCGTGTCCATGCCTTCAGACCGGTTGTTGAGGTTCGAGGAGCCGAGGCGCAGGAAGCGATCGTCGATGATGACCAGCTTGGAGTGCACCAGCACTTCCTGCTCTCCATCCTCGTCGTCGCAGGGCACGACGGCATACATCACGCGCAGGCGGTCATGCGGGTCGTTGCGTTTCAGCCGGCGGATCAGGCGGTCGCGGTTGGTGCCCATCATCACCTTTTCGATGAAACCATGCGAGATACGCGTGACGACGATCAGCACTTCGGGGCCATCGGGTCGCGACAGCCGCTCGATCAGGATATCGGCGATGCCGAAGGCGGCGAGATACTGCGCCTCGATATAGACGATCCGCTGCGCCGATTTCAGCGCATCCGTGAGCATATGAATGGATTCGTGAATGCCCTCGTTGCCGATCGTCGCCGGCGTGGTACGGGCGATCGCGACGGGGCAGCCGGTCAGGGCGGGAACGAGGCCTTCGGGCCAAGCGGTGGCCGCCCCTTCAACGGGCGCGATCGTCTCCTCCATGGCGGACAGCCAGCGTTCGCGGCAGATATCGCCGAGCATGCGCGCAGCAGGGCCGGAAACGGCAGCTTGCATGTCGTGGACCGGCTCGTAGGCCTCGCCATCCGGCGTCACGCGCAAAGGATTGCCCGGCCTGTGGTCGCTGTCGTCCCAGCGGCGGGCGGTCAGGTCGATCCCGCCGATGAAGCCGGTGGTGTCGTCTATGCAGACGATTTTCTGATGATGCGAACCGCGCAGCGGATGATGCGTGTCGAAATTCAGGTGGATGCGGGGATGGCTCGCCCAGCCCTTCTTGCGGAAGAGCTTCAGCGACTTGCCGGAATAGATCGGCCCCATGGCCCAGACGAGAATGTGAATCTCAAGCGCAGGCTGCGCCTCGACCAACGAGAGGAGAAGGTTTCCGAGCGTCGGGCTCTCCGGATGTTCGGGCGTCAGGCGGATGTCGGGGCTGAAATCCCAGCCGATGATCCAGATGCGCCGGGAGGCTAGCCGCAAAGCCTGATCCAGCGTCTGGAAATAGGCTTTGCCGTCGATCATGAAGGCGATCTTGTCCGCCATTTCCCGACGCCAGGCATTTTCGCCGATCCGGATGATGGGGGCCTCACGGCCTGAAGAATCCTCGCCGTCACGCTCCTGGCCGACATGATACACGTGCACTTCCCCCGACCGTTACGCCATGGCCAAACCTCGTGGCGCGACTTAACGCCACGACGGTCGGAAAGTTCCGTGTGCCCCGATCGATGGCGGCAACTATTCCGTGATCAGCAGAATATAAGGCGTGCCCGGGAGATCGCGTAGGTCGAGCGTCTGGCCCACCGCCACGGATCCGCCCTGCAGGATATTGCGGTAGGAACGGCCCGCCAGATCCTTCGGCAGCGAAAGCTGCGCCGCTTCGAAGGCATGCTCCAGATCGCCCTTCTCCAGAAGCGTCAGCACCTTGCAGGGCGCGATGACGATTGCGGCGGCTTCACCCAACCGGCGGGCATAGGCGACCACGCTGCCGGAACCCGGCCCGGACACGTCGAGGGCACGATAGTCGCCATCCTCGAACAGGGCCGGATAGGCACGCCGCGCCGCGATGAGGCGCGCTGTGAGAGCGATCTTCGCCTGTCCCGAGGACCGTGCCGCCGCATCGAATGGAAATCCTTCGGCCTTTTCCAGAAGCGTCGCCATGCCCTCATAGTCCGGCATGCGGCGATTGTCGGGATCGACCAGACTGAAATCGGCGCGCTCCGATCCCTGATAGACATCCGGCACGCCCGGCACCGTCATCTTCACCAGCGTCTGGGTCAGCCCATTGACGAGGCCAGCCTCGGCGAAGGGTTGCACGGTTTTGAGAAAATCATCCAGGAACGCCTTGTTATCCGGCGAAAGAAGGCCGGCGGCAAAAGCCTGCACGGCGCCTTCATAGGTTTCGTCCACCTCGGACCAGTCGCTGCGCTCCTTTGCCTCGCGCAGCATCTTTTCCACATAAGCGGAGAAACGCTCCTTGAAGGCCTCGAGCGTCGCGGCGTCCGGTGTCGCGGATGTCCCTTCCCAGGCGCCGGCCAGCGCCTGATAAAGCGCCCATTCGACCGCAGGTTCCGGCGCCGGGCCGTCTGCGAGGGTCTGGATCAGACCCGCATTCATCACGTGCCACCGGGCAACGGCCTTCGCCCAGACGTCGGGCGCCTCGCTGATGGCATAAAGCCGGGCACGCGCATCCTCGCCGCGTTTGGTGTCGTGAGTCGAGGTGGTGGTGATCGCGTGCGGCTGTTCGGCCGCCCGACGCTGCATGGCGGCGTGGAAATGCGCGATCGACATCGCCTCTTCCGCCGGGTTGCCGCCCACTTCGTTGAGGGCGAGAAGACGGTGATAGCGATAGAAGGCGGTATCCTCCATGGCCTTCGCCATGATCGGGCCGGTCACCTGCTGGAACCGGCTGCGGAATTCGAAGGCATCGCCCTCGGTCGCGCCCGAAAGCACCGCGACGATGGCATCAAGTGCCTTGCGGCTGTCGCCGGACAGTGTGGCGGCCGCCTCTTCCGCCGCACCGTCGAGAATCTTGCGGTCGTCCGCGCCCAAGGCATCGCGCGTGCCATAGGTCCTGTAGACCGGAAATGCCGTGATCAGGGCCTTCAGCGCCTGCTCCAGCGCCTCGGCATCACACGCCTCACCCACGGACAAACCAGCCAGCGCCACGAGCCGCTTGATCTCGCCTTCGAAGTTGCGATCCAGCATCAGCCGCTTCGCCTCGGTCAAGATCGACGCATAATCCGTGTCGCCGGCAAAAGCAGCATAGGCGTCATCGAGCGCCTTTGCCTGCGACGAATCCGTGAACAGGTGTGCGAGCGCCGCGATGAACTCGTAGCCGGTCGTCCCGGCAATCGGCCAGCTCGCGGGAACGCGCTCGTCCTCCTCGATGATCTTCTCGACCACGAGATAGACGTCGGGGCCGACAGCCGCGCGCAACGTCTTCAGATAGCCCTCGGGATCGGCGAGGCCGTCGACATGGTCGATGCGCAGACCGTCGACGGTGCCGTCCTTCACCAGTTCCAGAACGAGCCTGTGCGCCGCATCGAAGACGTCGGGCGCCTCGACGCGAAGACCCGCGAGTCCCGCAACCTCGAAGAAGCGGCGATAGCTGAGATCGCTCGCTGCCGTCTTCCAGTGCACGAGCCGGAAGGCCTGCGCGTCATGCGCTGCCTTCACACGCTCCACCGGCAGCCCGGCGAGGAAGGCGGAGAGCGCCTTCCGGTCTCCTTGCGAACTTCCCGTGATCAACGTCTGCATCGTGTGGTGAAACGCCTCGTCTTCCTGCGCGGACGCCGACGCGGCAAGTGCGGCGATCTTTGCGCCGAGCGTGCCCGGCGCGCCCTCCAGTACCGCGCCGTAGCTCGACGGATGCAGCGGAATGTTGCTGTCGTAATAGCCGAGCGCCAGATTGCCGGCAGCCTCGTCCAGGCGGATCTCGATTTCCGCGTCATCCAGCGCTTCGTCGAAACTCTTGCCCAGTTCGGCAATGGTCAGCGGGCGGGACCAGTCGATATCGTAGTAATGCGCATAGGGGCTCTGCTCCCCCCATTCCACGACGCTCCGCCACCAGCGGTTCTCGAGCGATGCGGCCATGTGGTTCGGCACGATATCGAGGATCAGGCCGATATCGGCCGCCTTCAGCGCTGCCGACAGCCGGTCGAAGCCCTCGCGTCCGCCAAGCGCCGCGTCAAAGGCGTTGGGATCCGTGACGTCGTATCCGTGCGTCGATCCGTCCGTCGCGGCGAAGATCGGGGAGGCATAGAGATGGCTGATGCCGAGCGCCTTCCAGTGGTCGATCAGCGTGATGGCCTTGTCGAAGGTCATGCCGTTGCGGAACTGGAGCCGATAGGTGGCGATCGGAACTGTCATCGTGGAAGACCTGCCTTCTGGGAGGAGCGGACGAAGCGGAGCGGGGACCCGGTGCAACGGGGAGGACCGTCGCGCGGGCGCTGCATCAACAGGCGGGCCCGCCTGTTGGTTCCCGCCCGCCGTGCTGCATGAGCAAACTCTTTTGCACTTGCGAAGAACCCGGGGGTGAAAAACCTGATCGCACCGTACCGGATTGCCGCATGAAGACCGTGACGCGCAGGCGGTTTTGCGCTAGGAACCGCCGAAACTGTCGTCGGACGTCGCGCCCAAGCCAAAACCAGGCCCCGCCCGAGCCTCATAAACGCTTCGAGGAAACGCCATGCCAGCCTATCGCTCCAGAACCACCACCCACGGCCGCAACATGGCCGGCGCCCGCGGCCTGTGGCGCGCCACCGGCATGAAGGACGGCGACTTCGGCAAGCCGATCATTGCCGTGGTCAATTCCTTCACCCAGTTCGTGCCGGGCCACGTGCACCTGAAGGACCTCGGCCAGCTGGTCGCCCGCGAGATCGAGGCCTCCGGCGGCGTCGCCAAGGAATTCAACACCATCGCGGTCGATGACGGCATCGCCATGGGCCATGACGGCATGCTCTACTCGCTGCCCTCGCGCGAGATCATCGCCGACAGCGTCGAGTACATGGTCAACGCGCATTGCGCCGACGCCATGGTCTGCATTTCCAACTGCGACAAGATCACCCCCGGCATGCTGATGGCGTCGCTGCGCCTCAACATCCCCACGATCTTCGTGTCCGGCGGCCCGATGGAGGCCGGCAAGGTTCTCCTGTCCGACGGCAAGATCCATGCGCTCGACCTCGTGGATGCCATGGTGGCCGCGGCCGACGACAAGATGTCGGATGCCGACGTGCAGACCATCGAGCGCTCGGCCTGCCCGACCTGCGGTTCCTGCTCCGGCATGTTCACGGCCAATTCCATGAACTGTCTGACGGAAGCCCTCGGCCTCTCCCTGCCCGGCAACGGCTCGACGCTCGCCACGCATTCCGATCGCGAAAAGCTGTTCCTCGAGGCCGGCCGCACCATCGTCGGCCTGACCAAGCGCTATTACGAAGGCGACGACGAAACCGCGCTGCCGCGGACGATCGCCTCCAAGGGCGCCTTCGAGAACGCCATGGCGCTCGACATCGCCATGGGCGGTTCGACCAACACCGTCCTGCACATTCTGGCCGCTGCCCACGAGGGCGAGATCGACTTCAACCTCGACGATATCGACCGTCTGTCGCGCAAGGTTCCCTGCCTCTCCAAGGTGGCGCCGGCCAAGGCCGACGTGCACATGGAAGACGTGCACCGCGCCGGCGGCATCATGGCGATCCTCGGCGAGCTCAACCGCGCCGGCCTTATCAATGCCGACCTGCCGACCGTGCATGCCAAGACGCTGGGCGACGCGCTGTCGCAGTGGGATATCGCCGTCACCGACAATCCGGCGGCTCTCGAACTCTTCTCCGCCGCGCCCGGCGGCGTGCCGACGCAGGTCGCCTTCAGCCAGAGCGCCCGCTGGAAGGAGCTCGACTTCGACCGCGAAAAGGGCGTCATCCGCGATGCGCAGCACCCCTTCTCCAAGGATGGCGGCCTTGCCGTGCTCAAGGGCAATATCGCGCTCGACGGCTGCATCGTGAAGACGGCCGGCGTGGACGAGTCGATCCTGAAATTCTCCGGCCCCGCCCGCGTCTTCGAAAGCCAGGATGCCTCCGTCAAGGCGATCCTCTCCAACCAGATCGTGGCCGGCGACGTCGTCGTCATCCGCTACGAAGGCCCGAAGGGCGGACCGGGCATGCAGGAAATGCTCTATCCCACGAGCTACCTGAAGTCGAAGGGCCTCGGCAAGGCCTGCGCGCTCATCACCGACGGCCGCTTCTCGGGCGGCACCTCCGGCCTCTCCATCGGCCACGTTTCGCCGGAAGCGGCGAACGGCGGCATGATCGGGCTGGTGCGCGAGGGCGACATGATCGACATCGACATTCCCAACCGCACGATCTCGCTGCGCGTGTCCGAGGACGAGCTGGCGCAGCGCCGCACGCAGCAGGACGCCAGCGGCTGGAAGCCGACAGAGCTGCGCAAGCGCAAGGTGACGACGGCCCTGAATGCCTATGCCGCCTTCGCAACCTCCGCCGACAAGGGCGCCGTGCGCATCCTGCCCGAATAAACAGGAACATCCGGGCCTGCTGCCACCGCGCGCAGGCCCGCTTGCCGCCCCGACCGCGCAACGGTCGGCGGAGGCCGACGGATCATCGGGAGAATCCACCGCTCACCTCTGTCGGGACGGCATCCGGGCGGGCGGCGTCGCGTCCCGTGCGATGGCAGGGCCGCAGCCGACCTGCCGATTTTTCAGCCTTGCTTTATTTCGTTGCATTGCACACAGTCCATCCGTCATCGAGGGGACCGCATGTCGATCAAAGCCAGTATCTACCATCTGACCCATTACACCTACGACCGCCCCGTCCGCCTCGGCCCGCAGGTGATCCGCCTGAAGCCGGCCGCACATTCCAAGACGAAGGTGCTGAGCCACTCGCTGAAAGTGACGCCTGCCAATCATTTCGTGACGCTGCAGCAGGACCCGTATGGCAGCTATCTCGCGCGTTACGTCTTTCCTGACCCGGTGACCGAGTTCAAGATCGAGGTCGATCTCGTCGCCGACATGACGGTCTACAATCCGTTCGACTTCTTCGTGGAAGAGAGCGCGGAGACCTGGCCGTTCGACTACCCCGAAGACATTCGCGAAGACCTGAAAATCTACAGCCAGCCCGAGCCGGCCGGCCCGGCCTTGCAGGCCTATCTCGACGGCCTCGACCGGACGCCGATGAACACCGTCGATTTCGTCGTCGGCATCAACATGCGGCTGCAGCAGGCCGTCAACTACGTCATCCGCATGGAGCCCGGCGTGCAGACGCCCGAGGAAACGCTGACGAAGGCGCTCGGCTCCTGTCGCGACTCCAGCTGGCTTCTCGTCCAGATCCTGCGCCATCTCGGCCTCGCAGCCCGCTTCGTCTCCGGCTATCTCATTCAGCTTGCACCTGACCTGAAAGCGCTCGATGGCCCCTCCGGCACCGAGGTCGACTTCACCGACCTGCACGCCTGGTGCGAGGTCTACCTGCCCGGTGCCGGCTGGGTCGGGCTCGATCCGACCTCCGGGCTCCTGACCGGCGAAAGCCATATCCCGCTCTCGGCCACGCCGCACTACCGCAACGCCGCGCCGATCTCGGGCGGCTTTGCCGGCGATCCCGACACGCGGACCGAATTCGCCTTCGAGATGCGGGTGGACCGCGTCGCCGAACATCCGCGCATCACCAAGCCGTTCTCCGACGAAAGCTGGGACGCGCTGAACGCGCTCGGCCACGAGGTCGATGCCACGCTGACCGCCAACGACGTCCGCCTGACCATGGGGGGCGAGCCGACTTTCGTATCGATCGACGACTTCGAATCCGGCGAATGGAATACGGACGCCGTCGGCCCGACCAAGCGCGCCAAGGCCGACGACCTGATCCGCCGCCTGCGCGAGCGCTTCGCACCCGGCGGCTTCCTCCATTACGGCCAAGGCAAGTGGTATCCCGGCGAAAGCCTTCCGCGCTGGACCTTCTCGCTCTACTGGCGCCGCGACGGCGTGCCGATCTGGCGCAATCCCGAACTCGTCGCCCGCGAGGACGTGGACACCAAGGCGGGACCGGAAGAGGCCGAAAAGCTTCTGACGGGCATTGCCGTTGCCCTGGGCATCGAGCCCGACATGGTCCTGCCGGCCTATGAGGACCCGGCCGAATGGATCATCAAGGAAGGCAGCCTGCCCGAGAACGTCGATCCCTCGAATTCCAAGCTGAAGGACGCCGAGGAACGCAGCCGTATCGCCCGCGTCTTCGAGCGCGGCCTGACGGTTCCCACCGGCTTCGTCCTGCCCGTGCAGGCCTGGAACGCACAGGCCGCCGGCGGACAGTTGGGCGGGCGTAAATGGATGAGCGAGCGCTGGCGCACGCGCCGCGGCAAGATCTTCCTCGTGCCCGGCGACAGCCCCGTCGGCTACCGCATCCCGCTCGGCGCCCTGCCCTACATCCCGCCGTCCCAGTTTCCCTATATCCACGAGGCGGATCCCTCGATCCCCCGCGCGCCTCTGCCGGACTTCCCGGTCGGCCCGGGCCGCGCCGCCGGTGCCCTGAAGCCGGACCGGGCGATGGCGGAGGCCTCCTTCCAGGCGGCAGAAGCTCAGCAGGACCGCAACGAGCAGGTGCTCGCTGAAATCGGCGGCGCCGTGCGCACCGCCATGACGGTCGAGCCCCAGAACGGCCGCCTCTGCATCTTCATGCCGCCGGTCGAGCGGATCGAGGACTATCTCGACCTGATCGCCGCGGCCGAAACCGCCGCAAGCGACCTCGGCCTCGCCGTCCACATCGAAGGCTATGCACCGCCGCACGACGAACGCGTCAACGTCATGCGCGTCGCCCCGGACCCCGGCGTCATCGAGGTCAACGTGCATCCCGCGGCCAGCTGGCAGGAATGCGTCGACATCACCTCGGTCATCTACGAGGAAGCACGCCAGTCGCGCCTCGGCGCCGACAAGTTCATGATCGACGGCCGCCACACCGGCACCGGCGGCGGCAACCATGTGGTGGTCGGCGGGCGCAACCCGAACGACAGCCCCTTCCTGCGCCGTCCCGACCTGCTGAAGAGCCTCGTGCTGCACTGGCAGCGCCATCCATCGCTCTCCTACCTCTTCTCCGGCATGTTCATCGGCCCGACCAGCCAGGCGCCGCGCATCGACGAGGCCCGCCACGACAGCCTCTACGAACTTGAGACCGCCATGGCGCAGGTGCCGCTGCCCGGCCAGGGCGTCCCGCCCCTTCCGTGGCTGACCGACCGCCTGTTCCGCAACCTCCTGACGGATGTCACCGGCAATACGCACCGTTCGGAAATCTGCATCGACAAGCTGTTTTCCCCGGACGGCCCGACCGGCCGTCTCGGCCTCGTCGAATTCCGCGGCTTCGAGATGCCGCCGAATGCGCGCATGTCGCTGGCCCAGCAGCTTCTGGTGCGCGCCCTCATCGCCCGCTTCTGGCAGAATCCGGCCGATGGCAGGCTGGTGCGCTGGGGCACGACGCTGCACGACCGCTTCATGCTGCCGCATCATGTCTGGACCGATTTCCTGGACGTGCTGGCCGACCTGCGCGCCAACGGCTTCGATTTCCGCCCGGAATGGTTCGAGGCCCAGCTCGAATTCCGCTTCCCCTTCTGCGGCGAGGTCACCTATGAGGGCGCGAAGCTGGAACTTCGGCAGGCGCTGGAGCCCTGGAACGTCATGGGCGAACAGGGCGCGATCGGCGGCACCGTGCGCTATGTCGACAGCTCCGTGGAGCGCCTGCAGGTCCGCTTCGAAACCGCCAATCCCGGCCGCTACACGGTTGCCTGCAACGGCCGCCCGGTGCCGCTCACCCCAACCGGCGTCAACGGCGTCTCGGTTGCCGGTGTGCGCTACAAGGCCTGGCAGCCCGCGGCCGGCCTGCATCCGGTCCTGCCGGTCAACACGCCGCTGACCTTCGACATCTACGACACCTGGTCGCGTCGCTCGATCGGCGGCTGCATCTACCATGTCGCCCATCCCGGTGGCCGCAACTACGATACGTTCCCGGTCAACGGCAACGAGGCGGAGGCACGGCGGCTGGCGCGGTTCGAGCCCTGGGGCCACACGGCCGGCGGCTATGCGCTGACGCCGGAAACCCCGTCGCCGGAGTTCCCTTTCACCCTCGACCTGCGTCGGCCGGCGGGACTGTAGGACGACATGACACAGAAGCCGACGGCGGAGGCCATCAAGGGCGGAACCACCAAGGGGGCAGCGGCCGGAGCGGCCGCTGCAGAGGCCCCCAAGCGGGCACGCGACCCGGTGGCGGACTATCGCGCCCTGCCCGGCATCGCCGACGAGATGGTGGATGCGCAGGGCAAGGTGCGCCCGGTCTGGCAGCATCTCGTCTCGGCCATCGGCCGCATGGACGAGGCCGAGCTTGCCAACCGCTTTGCCCGGGCCGACCGCTATCTGCGCGATGCCGGCGTCTTCTATCGCGCCTACGGCACCAAGGAGAATTCCGAGCGCAGCTGGCCGCTGTCGCACATTCCGGTGCTGATCGCCGAGCGCGAATGGGAAGAGCTGTCGCTCGGCCTCATCCAGCGCGCCGAGCTTCTCGAGCGGATCGCCGCCGACATCTACGGGCCGAACACGCTCGTCAACGAAGGTTTCCTGCCGCCGGCGCTGGTCGCGGGCAATACCGAATTCCTGCGCCCCATGGTCGGCGTGCAGCCGGCCGATGGCAACTTCCTGCATTTCGTGTCCTTCGAGATCGGCCGTGGTCCGGACGGCAACTGGTGGGTGCTGGCCGACCGCACCGAGGCCCCCTCCGGCGCCGGCTTCGCGCTGGAAAACCGGGTGGCAACCACGCGCGCCTTCTCCGACATCTATGCCGAGACCCATGTTCACCGGCTTGCCCGCTTCTTCGTCGCCTTCCGCGATGCCCTGCAGATGCGCAAGCGCTCGCCGGACGATCGCATCGCCGTGCTGACGCCGGGTCTCGCCAACGAGACCTATTTCGAACACGCCTATATCGCCCGCTATCTCGGTTTCATGCTGCTGGAAGGCGAGGATCTGACGGTGGTGGATGGACGCGTGATGGTGCGCACCGTCGCCGGCCTGAAGCCGATCGGCATTCTCTGGCGTCGCCTCGATTCCTCCTTCGCCGATCCTCTGGAGCTCAACCAGCGCTCCCATATCGGCACCCCCGGCCTGCTGGCCGCGCTGCGTTCCGGCACCGTGTCCATCGTCAACGCGCTCGGCTCCGGCATTCTGGAAACGCGCGCCTTCCTCGCCTTCATGCCGACCATCTGTCACCATCTGCTCGGCGAGGACCTGCTGCTGCCGAGCATCGCCACCTGGTGGTGCGGGCAGAAGCCCGAGCGCGAGCAGGTGGCCCGCAACATCGAGAAGATGGTCATCGGCCCCGCCTACTCGACGCGCCCCTTCTTCGACGACAACGGCCGGTCGGTGCTCGGCTCGTCCATGCGCGAGAACGCCAAGCTGTCGATCCGCGACTGGCTGGCCAATGACGGGCAGAAGCTGGTCGGCCAGGAGGTCGTCACGCTCTCCACCACGCCCGCCTGGGTGGATGGCAAGCTGACGCCGCGACCGATGAGCCTGCGCGTCTATCTCGCCCGCACGCGCAACGGCTGGCAGGTCATGCCCGGCGGTTTTGCCCGGATCTCGAGCGGGGCGGATGCCGCCGCCATCGCCATGCAGGCCGGCGGCTCCGCAGCCGACGTGTGGATCGTCAGCGATCGCCCGGTCGAGCGCACGACGCTTCTTACCTCCGACGAAACCTTCATCCGCACCATGCCCGGCAGCCTGCCGAGCCGGGCGGCGGACAACCTCTTCTGGCTCGGCCGCTATATCGAGCGCTCGGAAGGCGCCCTGCGCATCCTGCGCGCCTGGCACGGGCGGTTCGCCGAAAATGCCAACAGCGAAATGCCGCTGTTGAAGGACATTTCGGCCTACCTGAAGGTGCTCGACATCGACAGCGCGCAGCCGGTGCCCGACAGTCTCGTCGCCAATATCGACAGCGCACTTTATTCGGCGAGCAATATCCGCGACCGCTTCTCGGCCGATGGCTGGCTGGCGCTCAACGACCTGTCGAAGACGGTGCGCAAGTTCCGCGCGACGGTGGAAGCCGGCGACGACGCGACGCACGCCATGACCATCCTGTTGCGTAAGCTCGCGGGCTTTGCCGGTCTCGTGCACGAAAACATGTACCGCTTCACCGGCTGGCGCTTCCTGTCGATCGGCCGTTATCTGGAGCGCGGCATGCACATGACCCGCCTGCTCGGTCATATGTCCGGCGGGGACGCGCCGGACGGGGCGCTCGACATGCTGCTGGAGATCGGCGACAGCGTCATGACCCACCGCCGCCGCTACAACGTCAACACCGCGCCTCTGACGGTCACGGACCTGCTGGCGCTCGACCCGCTCAACCCGCGCTCCATCCTCTACCAGCTGAACGAAATCCGCGCCGAAGTCGAGCAGCTGCCGAACGCCTTTCAGAACGGCCAGATGTCGCCTTTCTATCGCGAGGCGCTGCGGCTGCATTCGGGTCTTGCGGTGATGACGCCCGAGGGCATGACGAGCGAGGTCTACGATCACCTCGAAAAGGAGATGGAGCGCTTCTCCGATATCCTCGCCCAGACCTATCTGAGCTGACCCGGCGCAGGCGTACGGCCGCCTTATCCTTTTGGAACGCGGCCGCTTTTCTGATGCGTCGGAGCGTCAAACAGGGCATAGAGTCGGGACGAACGACGGCGCCCGCGGGGCGAGGGTCGGGGACGGACCAGATGCGGCGGATCCATGCTCTACGATATCAGTCTCAAGATCACCTATAGCTACGAGATCCCGGTATCCGGCGGACGCCACATGGTGCGCGTGCTGCCGCTGTCGCTGCCGTCGCGCCAGCGGCTGGTGGCGGGCACCGTCACCTGCTCCCCGGTGCCCGAGGAGCGCACCGACATGCTGGACTTCTTCCGCAATCCGGCAACGTCGATCCTCTTTCGCAAGCTTCACGACGAGCTGATCATCCACATGAAGGCGCGGGTGCAGCTGGAGACCGCGATGCCCACGGCGGACTTCTCGCCGGATCTCGCCGCCTTTCCCGCCGAGATCGGCGCCGTCTGGTCGCTCGACCCCGGCTCGCCCCATCATTTCCTGGCACCGAGCCCGCGGCTGTCCGAGGACCCGACGATCGCGGCCTATGCCCGCGGTATCGCCAAGCCCGGAATGACCGTCCGCGAGATCGCCGGCCTGATGTGCGAGCGGATCTACAAGGACTTCACCTACGACCCGAAGGCGACGTCCGTGGACAGCACGCCGATCGAGGCCTTCCGGCTGAAGAAGGGCGTCTGCCAGGACTTCGCCCATATCATGATCGTCGCGCTGCGCGCGCTCGGCATTCCCGCCGGCTATGTCAGCGGCTTCCTGCGCACGCTGCCGCCACCCGGCAAGGAGCGGCTGGAGGGGGCGGACGCCATGCATGCCTGGGTGCGCGTGTGGTGCGGCAAGATGCTCGGCTGGGTGGAGCTCGACCCGACCAACAACGTGCCGGCCGGCACGGACCACATCGTCGTCGGCCACGGCCGCGACTATTCCGACGTCGCGCCGGTCATCGGCGTCCTCAAGAGCTATGGCAGCCACAAGACGGATCAGGCCGTCGATGTCGTTCCGGTCGCCTGACGGCCCCGTTTCTCCGTGACCTGTGCTGTTCTGCGTCACCTGTCCGCCATGCGGCACAGGATCCTGCCGCAAATCCTGCCGTGTCCGTAAAAGTTTAACTTCTCCTGTAAGCCACCACCAACGAACCCCTGCTAACGATGCGGCAAGATGAGCTTCGGCGATATCGCGAAGCGGACCGTGGGCGCAGGAGAGGGACATGAGGCGATTTTTCGGCATGATCGGGCGGAGCCTCGAAGATCGGGGTGGCAACATCGCGCTGATGGCGGCCGTCGTGCTTCCCGTGGTTCTCTTCGGTGCCGGCGTGGCGATCGACACCACCAACATCGTCTTCCAGAAAAACCGGCTGCAGGCCGCGGTGGACAGCGGCGCGCTGGCTGCCGCCTCGGGCCTTGCCAACAAGCACATGACCGTGGACGAGGCCCGGGAAGCCGCGCGCGACTACGTCGTCATCGCTATGCGGAACGCCACGGCCAGCCCAGTACCGATCGGCTCGCCCGCCGCGTCGGAAGCCAGCGTGAAACAGGCGGCGGCCGACAAGCTGCTGATCGACAACATATCCGTCACGATCGAGCCCAAGACCCTCCAGACGGGTGCGAAGGGCTACGACATCAGCGTCAAATCCACCCTCCCCGTCGATCTCAATGCCATGACGCGGCTGGTGAGCGGCGACGGCATCAACCTGACCGCGACCGGCAAGTCGGAAGGCGTGTCGGACACGAAGAACGCCCTGTCGATGGTGCTCGTGCTCGACCGATCCGGCTCGATGGCCTGGAAGACCGACACCAAGGACACATCGACCAATGGCTGCTACATCTACGAGGAAGCCTACTGGCCCTACGCGAAATGGAGCACGCCCTGCTACGTTTCGAAGATCGCAACGCTGAAGAAGGCCGTGAACAGCCTTCTCACCCAGCTGAAAACGGCCGATCCCACCTCGATCTATGTTAGAACCTCCGCGATATCCTACAACAACGCCCAGGACGCGCCCGGCGTGCTCGCCTGGGGAACGGCCGGCACGGGAACCTATGTCAACGCGCTTGCGGCAACCGGCGGAACGGACTCGAGCGACGCCTTCACCTCCGCCTACCGGGACCTGTCGGGCAACACGGAAACGAAGGCTCACGCACAGAAGACGGGCGCAGTTCCGACCAAATACATCGTGTTCATGACGGATGGCGAGAACAACTATTACCAGAACAGAACGGGCGACAGCGAAGCGACGCGATCGGACGCGGCCACGAAGTTCTATTGCGACAAGGCCCGCGACGACGGCATCAAGGTCTTTACCGTCGCCTTCAAGGCACCCAAGCGCGGCCAGGATCTCCTGCTGGGCTGCGCCACGGACCCGACCTACTATTTCCAGGCCGAGAAGAGCGAAGACCTCGTTTCAGCCTTCAAGGCGATCGGCAACAAGGCCAGCAACCTCATGGTCCGGCTGACGCAGTAAAACAGACGTCGGCCTTCCTACATCCAGAACCCGCGCGACCCGTTCGCGCGGGTTTTTCGCATGTGCGGACCCTTCGGCCGCAGCCCGCGGCCGGCAGCGCGAAGGACCGGGGAAACGGCGGCGGCAGCAAGCGGATCGAACGCCGCAACGAGGAAGTCCGTCACCATCGACCACGCGCCGCCGCCCGCCGGCTTCATTTTACATCCTCTTGAAAACACTTATTGCAAGCGCTTCGTATCGGTGCATACATTGCTGGAATTCTCCGCAAGCGTGCGCCTGCGGTGGTGTCGGAACAACGTTCAAGAGGGTAGCCCGGATCCATGGTCAGCCGTATCTCCAATGAGAAAATTCCGAACGCCGCGCGCCGCGAGTCGAGCGCCGAAATTCTGGCGCAGGAGATCATCGAACGCCTGACCTACCGCATCGGCAAGGACCCGAAGGTCGCCAAGCCGCATGACTGGCTGACGGCCGCGATTCTGGTCGTGCGCGACCGCATCACCGACAACTGGATGGAGTCCACCCGCAAGGCCTATACGGACAGTTCCAAGCGCGTCTACTACCTGTCGCTGGAGTTCCTGATCGGCCGCCTGATGCGCGATGCCGTCACCAATATCGGCCTGATGGACGAGCTGAAGGAGGCGCTGGCATCCTTCGGCGTCGATATCGACGTGATTGCCGAACTGGAGCCCGACGCCGCTCTCGGCAATGGTGGCCTCGGGCGGCTCGCCGCCTGTTTCATGGAAAGCATGGCGAGCGTCGATATCCCGGCCTATGGCTACGGCATCCGCTATGTGCACGGCCTCTTCCGCCAGCAGATGGCGGACGGCTGGCAGGTGGAACTGCCGGAAACCTGGCTTGCACACGGCAATCCCTGGGAGTTCGAGCGCCGCGAAAGCTCCTACGAGATCGGCTTCGGCGGCTCGGTCGAGACCGTCAATATCGACGAGGAGCTGACCCGCTACGTCTGGAAGCCGGCCGAGCGCGTCATCGCCACGGCCTGCGACACGCCGGTCGTCGGCTGGCGCGGCAAGCGCACCAACACGCTGCGGCTCTGGAGCGCGCATCCGATCGACCCCATCCTGCTCGACGCCTTCAATGCCGGCGACCACATCGGCGCGCTGCGGGAAAGCAACAAGGCCGAAGCGCTCGCCCGCGTCCTCTACCCGGCCGACGCGACGCCGGCCGGCCAGGAGCTGCGCCTGCGCCAGGAGTTCTTCTTCTCCTCCGCCTCGCTGCAGGACATCCTGCGCCGCCACCTCCAGCAATATCCGGATTTCACCTCCCTGCCGGACAAGGTCGCCATCCAGCTGAACGACACGCATCCGGCCGTCTCCGTCGCCGAGCTGGTGCGCCTGCTGACCGACGTCCACGGCGTCGATTTCGACACCGCCTGGGATCTCGCCCGCCGCACCTTCTCCTACACCAACCACACGCTGCTGCCCGAAGCACTGGAAACCTGGCCCGTGCCGCTGTTCGAGCGTCTGCTGCCCCGGCATATGCAGATCATCTATGCGATCAACGCGAAGATCCTGCTTGAGGCTCGCAAGCTGCCGGATTACAGCGACCAGCAGGTACGCAACATCTCTCTGATCGACGAAAGCGGCGACCGCCGCGTGCGCATGGGCAACCTGGCCTTCGTCGGCTCGCACTCGATCAACGGCGTCTCGGCACTTCACACGGATCTCATGAAGATCACGGTGTTTGCCGACCTGCACAAGCTCTACCCCAAGCGCATCAACAACAAGACCAACGGCATCACCCCGCGCCGCTGGCTGATGCAGTGTAATCCCGAGCTGTTCGCGCTGATCCGCGAGACGATCGGCGACGACTTCATGGACGATGCCGAGGCCCTGAAGGCACTCGACGCGCATGCCGACAACGCCGTTTTCCAGGATCGCTTCGCGGCCATCAAGCGCGACAACAAGGTTCGGCTCGCCCAGCTCGTCCAGAGCCGGATGGGCATCCGCATCGACCCCTCGGCCATGTTCGACATCCAGATCAAGCGCATTCACGAATACAAGCGCCAGCTGCTGAACATCATCGAGGCGATCTCGCTCTATGACCAGATCCGCTCGCATCCGGAGCTCGACTGGGTTCCGCGCGTCAAGCTTTTCGCCGGCAAGGCGGCGCCGAGCTATCACAATGCCAAGCTCATCATCAAGCTGGCGAACGACGTCGCCCGCGTCATCAACAACGACCCTGCGGTGCGCGGGCTGCTGAAGGTGGTGTTCATTCCGAACTACAACGTTTCGCTGGCGGAAATCATGGTGCCCGCCGCCGATCTCTCGGAGCAGATTTCGACCGCCGGCATGGAAGCGTCGGGAACCGGCAACATGAAGTTCGCGTTGAATGGTGCGCTGACCATCGGCACGCTGGACGGCGCCAATGTCGAAATGCGCGATTGCGTCGGCGAGGAGAACATCAAGATTTTCGGTATGACGGCGGAAGAAGTCTCCAACCTGCGCCAGGAGGGCCACGAACCGCGGGCCGTCATCGAGGCGTCGCGCGAGCTGTCGCAGGCACTGCAGGCGATCGCGTCCGGCGTCTTCTCCCCCGACGACCGCAACCGCTTCTCGGGCCTGATCGACGGTATCTACTCTCACGACTGGTTCATGGTCGCGGCCGACTTTGACGCCTATGCCAAGGCGCAGCGCGAAGTCGATGCCATCTGGACCGATACCAGCCAATGGTACGGCAAGACCATCCGCAACACCGCACGGATGGGCTGGTTCTCATCCGATCGGACGATTCGGCAGTATGCCGACGAGATTTGGAGAGCCGGATGACATCCGAGCTGAAAGAGGCTTCGTCGCCGGCGCGTCTGCCGGAGGACGAGGTAGCAGCATTCATCGAAGGGACGCATAGCAATCCGTTTGCAAGCCTCGGACCCCATGCGGTCGGCAAGGATATCGTCGTCCGCTGTTTTCTGCCGGGTGCCACCAGCGTTTCCGTCGAAACGCTCTCCGGCAAGGATATCGGCACCTTGGCGCTCCGCCACGAGGCGGGTTTCTTCGAAGGCACGGTCAGCCTGCGCAAGGTGCAGCCGGTCCGCTACAAGGCCGAGAATGCCGGCGGGCGCTGGACGGTCACCGATCCCTACAGCTTCGGCCCCGTTCTCGGGCCCATGGACGACTACTTCATCCGCGAGGGCTCCCACCTTCGCCTGTTCGACAAGCTCGGCGCCCATCCGGTGCGCCATGAGGGCGTCGATGGCTTTCACTTCGCCGTCTGGGCGCCGAATGCGCGCCGCGTGTCGGTGGTCGGCGCCTTCAATGCCTGGGACGGGCGCCGCCATGTCATGCGGCTGCGGCTCGACACCGGCATCTGGGAAATCTTCATCCCGGATGTCCCCGCGGGAACGCCCTACAAATACGAGATCATCGGACAGGACGGCCAGCTTCAGCCGCTGAAGGCAGACCCCTTCGCCCGCCGCTCGGAACTTCGTCCCCAGACGGCCTCGGTCACCACGCCGGAGATCGCGCAGGTCTGGGAAGACGAGGCGCACCGCGCGCACTGGGCCTCCGCCGACGCGCGCCGCCAGCCGATCTCGATCTACGAGGTGCATGCCGGTTCCTGGCAGCGCGGCGACAATGGCGCGTTTCTCTCCTGGGACGAGATGGCCGCGCGGCTCATCCCCTATTGCGTCGACATGGGCTTCACCCATATCGAGTTCCTGCCCGTCAGCGAGTTCCCCTACGATCCCTCCTGGGGCTACCAGACGACCGGCCTTTATGCGCCGACCGCCCGCTTCGGCGAACCGGAAGGCTTTGCCCGCTTCGTCAACGGCGCCCACAAGGTCGGTCTCGGTGTCATCCTCGACTGGGTCCCCGCGCACTTCCCCATCGACGCCCACGGCCTGCGCAACTTCGACGGCACCGCCCTCTACGAACACGAGGACCCGCGCCAGGGCTTCCACCCCGACTGGAACACGGCGATCTACAATTTCGGCCGCGCCGAGGTCTTTGCCTATCTCGTCAACAATGCGCTCTACTGGGCCGAGAAATTCCATCTCGACGGCCTGCGCGTCGATGCGGTCGCGTCCATGCTCTACCTCGACTATTCCCGCAAACACGGCGAATGGGTTCCGAACGAGTATGGCGGCAATGAAAACCTCGATGCCGTGCGTTTCCTTCAGACGATGAACAAGGAGGTCTACGGCAGCCATCCCGGCATCCTGACCATTGCGGAGGAGAGCACCTCCTGGCCGGGCGTCTCGGCACCGGTCCACACCGGAGGCCTGGGCTTCGGGTTCAAGTGGAACATGGGCTTCATGCACGACACGCTGCAATATCTCGCGCGTGACGCGATCCACCGCAAGCATCACCACAACGACCTGACCTTCGGCCTCGTCTACGCCTTCAGCGAGAATTTCGTGCTGCCGCTCTCCCATGACGAAGTGGTGCACGGCAAGGGGTCGCTCGTGGCGAAGATGCCGGGCGACGACTGGCAGAAATTCGCCAATCTTCGCGCCTATTACGGCTTCATGTGGGGGTATCCCGGCAAGAAGCTGCTGTTCATGGGCCAGGAGTTTGCCCAGTGGGCGGAATGGTCGGAAGAGCGCGGACTTGACTGGAACCTGCTCGAATATCCCCTGCATCAGGGCATGCGCCGCCTGATCCGCGACCTCAACGGCACCTACCGCAACAAGCAGGCGCTGCATGCACGCGATTGCGAGGGCGAGGGCTTCGAGTGGCTGATCGCCGACGACAGCGACAATTCGGTCTTTGCCTGGCTGCGCAAGGCGCCCGGCCAGAAGGCCGTCGCCGTCATCTCCAACTTCACCCCCGTCTACCGCGAGGTCTACTCGATCCCTCTGCCGAGCGAGGGGCGCTGGCGCGAGATCGTCAACACCGATGCCGAGATCTACGGCGGTAGCGGCAAGGGCAATGGCGGCGTGGTGCATGCCGTGCGTACTGCATCCGGCGAGATCCGGGCGAACCTGACCTTGCCGCCGCTCGCCACGTTGATGCTGGAGCAGGACTGAAAACGAACACGGCCGGGTCTCCGGCCGGGACAAAAGCATTATGCCGGTCGGCCCGTTTGAGAGGGCGGGCAGACCGGCCAAGAGACCGCAAAATCGGGAGGATACAATGGAAAAACGCATACAGCCGCTCGCCCGCGACGCCATGGCCTACGTTCTGGCCGGTGGCCGTGGAAGCCGTCTGAAGGAACTGACGGACCGTCGCGCCAAGCCCGCCGTCTACTTCGGCGGCAAGGCCCGCATCATCGATTTCGCGCTGTCGAACGCGATGAATTCGGGTATCCGCCGCATCGGCGTCGCCACGCAGTACAAGGCACACTCCCTGATCCGCCACCTGCAGAACGGCTGGAACTTCTTCAGGCCCGAGCGAAACGAGAGCTTCGACATCCTGCCCGCCTCCCAGCGCGTGTCGGAAACGCAGTGGTACGAAGGCACGGCCGACGCCGTCTACCAGAACATCGACATCATCGAGGATCATGGCGTCGAATACATGGTCATTCTGGCCGGCGACCACATCTACAAGATGGACTACGAGCTGATGCTCCAGCAGCATGTGGACAGCGGCGCCGACGTCACGATCGGCTGCCTCGAGGTCCCGCGCATGGAAGCGACGGGCTTCGGCGTCATGCATGTGGACGAGAAGGATCGCATCATCGCCTTCGTCGAGAAGCCGGCCGACCCGCCGGGCATTCCCGGCAATCCCGACATGGCGCTGGCCTCCATGGGCATCTACGTGTTCCACACGAAGTTCCTGATGGATATCCTGCGCCGCGATGCGGCCGATCCGACCTCCAGCCGCGACTTCGGCAAGGACATCATTCCCTACATCGTCCAGCACGGCAAGGCGATCGCCCATCGCTTCAACCAGTCCTGCGTGCGCTCGGACTTCGAGCGCGAGGCCTACTGGCGCGACGTCGGCACGATCGATGCCTACTGGCAGGCCAATATCGACCTGACGCATGTGACGCCCGAACTCGACATCTACGATAGCACCTGGCCGATCTGGACCTTTGCCGAAATCAAGCCGCCGGCGAAGTTCGTGCATGACGACGAGAACCGCCGCGGTTCGGCCACCTCGTCTCTCGTCTCGGGCGACTGCATCATCTCCGGCGCCTCGCTCAATCGCAGCATGCTGTTCACCGGCGTCCGCGTGAACTCCTTCTCCCGCCTCGATGGTGCCGTCATCCTGCCGAGCGTGAAGATCGGCCGTCACGCGCAGCTGAAGAACGTCGTCATCGACAGCCGCGTCGTCATCCCGGAAGGTCTGGTCGTCGGCGAGGATCCGGACCTCGACGCCAAGCGGTTCCGCCGTTCGGAAAACGGCATCTGCCTGATCACGCAAGCCATGATCGACAAGCTGGGACTGTGAGGACGATGAACGTCCTTTCGGTCGCCTCCGAAGTCTTTCCGCTGATCAAGACCGGCGGCCTGGCCGACGTCGCGGGCGCCCTGCCCGCGGCGCTGAAACCCCATGGCATCCGCATGCGCACGCTGCTGCCCGGCTATCCCGCCGTCATGGAAAAGATCGGGGCGACGACGCGGCTCGGTGGTTTCGACACGCTGTTCGGCCATCCCGCTGCGATCCTGGCTGCCGAGCATGACGGTCTCGACCTCCTGGTGCTCGACGCCCCCGCGCTGTTCGACCGGCCGGGCGGCCCCTATCTCGACCCCCAGGGCCTTGACCACCCGGACAATTTCCGCCGTTTCGCGGCCCTGTCGCTGGCGGCGGCCGAGATCGCGCGGGGGATCCTGCCCGAATGGACGCCGGACCTCGTCCATTGCCATGACTGGCAGGCCGCACTCGCCCCCGTCTACATGCAGCATGGCGGTGCCGCCCACGTGCCGACCGTGCTGACCATCCACAATATCGCCTTCCGCGGCCAGTTTTCGGCCAGCACCTTTCCGGAACTTGCGCTCCCCTGGGGCGCGTTCTCGGTGCAGGGCGTCGAGTATTATGGCGACGTCTCCTTCCTCAAGGGCGGCCTGATGGCGGCAACGGCGATTACCACCGTCAGCCCCTCCTATGCGCAGGAAATCCTGACGCCCGAATTCGGAATGGGCCTGCAGGGCGTTCTGGCCGCCCGCATCGCCGACCTCCACGGCATCGTCAACGGCATCGACACCGATGTCTGGAACCCCGAAGCCGATCCGCATATCGCCGCGCCCTATGCTGCCGCCAGCCTGAAGAAGCGAGGGGCCAACCGCGACGCTCTGCGCGAGCGCTTCGGCCTCGTCGCGACCGACGGACCGCTCTTCTGCGTCGTCAGCCGCCTCACGGACCAGAAAGGCATGGACGTGCTGGCCGGCGTCATCGATATGATCGTCGAGAACGGCGGCACGCTCGCCGTGCTGGGCTCCGGCGATCCGGCGCTCGAGGCCGCGTTCCGGACCGCAGCCGCCGTGCATCCCGGTCGCGTCGGCCTCGTCGTCGGCTATGACGAGCCGCTGTCGCATCTCATGCAGGCCGGGGCCGACGCCATCCTCGTGCCGTCGCGCTTCGAGCCCTGCGGCCTGACCCAGCTTTACGGCCTGCGCTATGGCTGCGTGCCGGTCGTCGCCCGCACCGGTGGCCTCGCCGATACGATCATCGACGCCAACGAGGCGGCGGTGGCGGCGAATGTCGCCACGGGCTTCCTGTTCTCCCCCGTTTCCGAGGAAAGCCTGCGGCTCGCACTCCGCCGCGTCTTTTCCCTGTGGCGCCAGCCGAAAATCTGGGCGCGCCTGCAGGCGCGCGGTATGAAATCCGATGTCTCCTGGGATATGAGTGCCACGCGCTATGCCGCGCTTTATGCCGGTCTTCTTGCGAAAGGTTGAATGATGACGAAAACCGTAAATACGACCCCCTATACCGACCAGAAACCCGGAACGTCGGGACTTCGCAAGAAGGTGCCGGTGTTCCAGCAGCCGAACTATGCCGAGAACTTCATCCAGTCGATCTTCGACAGCCTCGAAGGCTTCGCGGGCAAGACGCTGGTCATCGGCGGTGACGGCCGGTTCTACAACCGCGAGGTCATCCAGATCGCCATCAAGATGGCGGCGGCGAACGGCTTCGGCCGCGTCCTCGTCGGCCGCGGCGGCATCCTGTCGACGCCGGCCGCCTCCCACGTCATCCGCAAGTACGAAGCCTTCGGCGGCATCGTCCTTTCGGCCAGCCACAATCCCGGCGGCCCGACGGAAGACTTCGGCATCAAATACAATATCGGCAATGGCGGCCCGGCACCCGAAAAGGTGACCGACGCGATCTATGCCCACACCAAGACCATCGAGACCTACAAGATCGCCGATGTCGCCGACGTCAATCTCGACGCCGAAGGCGAGCAGGAGGTCGCGGGCATGACCGTACAGGTCATCAACCCCGTCTCCGACTATGCCGAACTGATGGAAACGCTGTTCGATTTCCCGGCGATCCGCAGCCACCTGGCCGGCGGCTTCCGCATCGTCTTCGACGCCATGAGCGCGGTCACCGGTCCCTATGCCAAGGAGATCCTTGAAAACCGTCTCGGTGCCGCCAAGGGTTCCGTGCTGAACTTCGTGCCCCTGCCCGACTTCGGCGGCCACCACCCGGACCCGAACCTTGTCCATGCCCGCGCCCTCTATGAGGAGATGATGGGTGACGACGCGCCCGATTTCGGCGCGGCCTCCGATGGCGACGGCGACCGGAACCTGATCATCGGCAAGGGCATCTTCGTGACTCCCTCCGACAGCCTGGCCATGCTCGCCGCAAACGCGACGCTCGCGCCCGGCTATGCCAAGGGCCTCGCCGGCATCGCACGCTCCATGCCCACCTCGGGTGCGGCCGACCGCGTCGCCGAAAAGCTCGGCATCGGCATCTACGAGACGCCGACCGGCTGGAAGTTCTTCGGCAACCTGCTCGATGCGGGTCTTGCGACGATCTGCGGCGAGGAAAGTGCCGGCACCGGCTCCAGCCACGTCCGCGAGAAGGACGGTCTCTGGGCCGTGCTGCTCTGGCTGAACATCCTTGCCGTCCGCAAGGAAAGCGTCGTCGATATCGCCCGCGAGCACTGGACGACCTATGGCCGCAACTACTATTCGCGCCATGATTACGAAGAGGTGGATTCCGCTGCCGCCAACGGCCTGATGGATGCGCTTCGCAGCCAGCTCGCCACTCTGCCCGGCCGGAAGCTCGGCGATCTCACGATCGAGACGGCGGACGATTTCTCCTATCACGATCCGGTCGACCACTCCGTCAGCAACAATCAGGGTATCCGCATCCTTTTCGAAGGCGGCTCCCGCGTGGTCTTCCGCCTGTCGGGCACCGGCACGTCCGGCGCGACGCTGCGCGTCTACATCGAGCGCTTCGAGCCCGATGCGGCAAAGCACGACGTCGATACCCAGGTCGCCCTTGCCGACCTGATCGAGGCCGCCGATACGCTGGCCGGCATCAAGGAGCGGACCGGCCGCACCGAACCGACGGTCATCACCTGACCCCTCGCCCGTTAATAAATCCAGAAACGAAAAACGCCGCTTCGAAGCGGCGTTTTTTATGGGATGCGATCGGAAGGCCTCAGGATGCGGCTTTGACGCGGGCGAGGCCGGCCCGGGCGGGCTCGTATTTCGGATCGAGCTGCAGGGCATGGCCGTAAGAGCGCTGCGCCTTCGCCTTTTCGCCGCGCCGCTCATAGACCAGCGCCTGGTTCGCCCAGGATTCCGCGATCTTGCCGTTGAGGTTGATGGCCGTGTTGAAGTCGGCGAATGCGTTGTCGTCGTCGTTCTGGGCGACATAGGAGATGCCGCGGCCGTTATACGGCTCGGGCGAGCTCGGCGACAGCGAGATGGCCGTCGAGAAATCCTCGATCGCCTGCCCATGCTGGTTGCGCGCCTGATAGATCAGGCCGCGATTGTGATAGGCACGCGGATCGGTCGTGTCGTTTTCGATCGCCTTGTTAAAGTCGGCAAAGGCCTGATCCAGCCGGCCGCTCTGGCGATACAGATTGCCGCGGCCGATATAGGCGACGTCGTAGCGCGGATTGAGCTGCAGCGCCGAATTGTAGTCGGCAAGCGCCTCTGCGAGATCGCCCATGTTGCGCTCGACCAGGGCCCGGTTGGCATAGGCCTGATAGAACCGCGGATTGAGCTCGATCGCCTTGTTGAAATCGGCGACCGCACGGCGGAACTCGCCAGCGCGGCCATAGGCCGAGCCACGTACGTTATAACCTTCGGGATCGCTCGGATTGCTGTTGATGACGCCCGACAGCGAAGCGATGTTCTGCTCCGAGCCCTGCGCCCGCTCGACCTGCAGCGTGCTGTCGTTGGAGGGATCGGTCTGGCAGGCCGTCAAAAGCAGAGCCGCGCCGAGGGCGGAAAGGATGCCCAACCGGCTGGAGCGCTGCGTGCCTTTGCGGGATGCGTCCCGGCCGGCAAAACCCTCTGTCGTCACAGTCGATGTCAAGATCGATCCCTCAAATCAAGAATGCCTCAGGCACGTCGCAAATCCGCGGTCTCGCCCCGGCTGCAACGGTAACGCCGGAGCAGGCGGTTCGTTCACGCACGTTCCGCATCCACGGCAGAGACGCGACGGCCACCGGATACGTCTAACGCAAAAAAGGCGGCGGCGCATGCATCGCCTCCGCCGTCACCATTCTCGGAGCAAGCGCCGATCAGCGTGCCTTGGCCGCAAACTTGGCGGCAGACTTCGGCATGGGCAGCAGGCCTTCGCGCTGGGCCTGCTTGCGGGCCAGCTTGCGAACGCGGCTGATGCCCTCGGCCTTTTCGCGCGCGCGGCGCTGCGACGGCTTCTCGTAAGCCTCGCGGGCGCGCATTTCACGGAAGACGCCTTCGCGCTGCAGCTTCTTCTTCAGCGCGCGAAGCGCCTGGTCAACATTGTTGTCGCGAACGAGTACCTGCACGTGTTTACCATTCCTTGATATCGAGCCGAGACATGCTCAGGCTTCTGTGTATGGGCCGAACCCGAGGCTGCGTATGAGGCACCGCCGGACGGCATGGTTCGTTGATCGCAAGGGCTCGAGCCCTGCGAGGATGGGCGGCAAGTAGCAGATGAATGCCACAAAGTCCACCCGCGGCCGACAATGACGCGGTTTCAAGCTATCTGGCGCTGGAAAATCACGTCTCAAGAGGCTGCGCTGCCTCAGTCGTGCCACGCCGGCCGCATACGCGCCTGTCCATGGGCATGCATTCGCCGCTGTCGCGGACCGTGTCGATCGAACCCGGCGGTCCTGTCATTTTCGCAGTGTCGAAAGTGAAGGCCCGCCACGTCGCAAAATGGACGTTGCGACGCGTCCCGATTTGCGATGTGTTGGACAGACGGATCGGGGCATCCCGGACAGGAGATGAGGCGAATGCGCAAATATTCGGTTTTTGCCGTGGCACGCGAAGCCATGCGGGCGCACAAGGGCTGGGAAGCGCAGTGGGTCTCTCCCGAGCCGCGCGCGTCCTATGACGCGATCATCATCGGCGGCGGCGGCCACGGGCTGGGGGCGGCCTACTACCTCGCGAAAGAGCACGGCATCACCAATGTCGCGGTTCTCGAAAAAGGCTGGCTCGGCGGCGGCAATACCGGCCGCAACACCACCATCATCCGGTCCAACTATCTCTACGACGAGAGCATGGACATCTACGAGCACTCGCTGAAGCTCTGGGAAAACCTGTCGCAGGACCTGAACTATAACGTCATGTACTCCCCGCGCGGCGTGATGATGCTGTCGCACGGCATCCACGACCAGCAGGTGTTCAAGCGGCATATCCATGCCAACCGTCTCTACGGCATCGACAACGAGTGGCTGTCGCCCGAGCAGGCGAAGGATTTCTGTCCGCCGCTCGACATCTCCGCCTCCGCCCGCTTTCCCATCAACGGCGCCGCCCTGCAGCGCCGCGGTGGCACGGCCCGCCACGATGCGGTGGCCTGGGGCTATGCCCGCGCCGCCTCCGACCGCGGCGTCCATATCATCCAGAACTGCGAAGTCACCGGCATCCGCCGAGGCCCGGATGGGGCCGTGACCGGTGTCGATACCAATCGCGGCTTCATCGGGGCAGGCAAGATCGGCGTCTCCGCCTCGGGCCACAACTCGGTGATCATGGCCATGGCCGGTGTCCGCGTGCCGCTGCATTCCGTGCCGCTGCAGGCGCTGGTGTCCGAGCCGCTGAAGCCGATCTTCCCCTGCGTCGTCATGTCGAACACGGTGCATGCCTATATCTCGCAGTCCGACAAGGGCGAGCTTGTCATCGGCGCCGGCACCGACCAGTACAACTCCTACTCCCAGACCGGCGGCCTGCAGATCATCACCCACACGCTGGATGCGATCTGCGAGTTGTTCCCGATCTTCCGCCGCGTCAAGATGATGCGCCAGTGGGGCGGGATCACCGACAATACGCCGGATCGCTCGGCCATTCAGGGCGTCACGCCCGTGCCGAACCTCTTCGTCAATTGCGGCTGGGGCACGGGTGGCTTCAAGGCGACGCCGGGATCGGCGAACCTGTTCGCCCACCTGATCGCCAAGGGCGAGCCGCACCGGCTGGCAGCCGGCCTGACGCTCGACCGCTTCCGCACCGGACGGCTGATCGACGAGGCGGCAGCCGCGGCCGTGGCGCACTGACGATGACGGCCCCGGCCCGCCGCTTTCGACTGTCCTTTCCCGCATCAGGAACACGCCCATGCTTTTGATCCACTGCCCCTATTGCGAGGAAGAGCGCTCCGAACTCGAGTTCCGCGCCGCCGGCGACGCCCACATCGCCCGGCCGGAGAACATCGCGGCCATTTCGGACGAAGAATTCGAGGAATATTTCTTCCTGCGGGACAACCCCAAGGGCCTGATCTTCGAGCGCTGGCGCCATATCGCCGGCTGCGGCCGGTTCTTCAATGCGGCACGTGACACGGTCAGCGACCGGTTCCTGAGGACCTACAAGGCGGGCGAACCGAAACCGGCCCTGCCGATCGCCGCCATGACCGACGAAACCGTCGTCGAAACCTACGAAGCCACGGAAGGACGTGCGGAATGAGCGGCGCCAAGCGGACTGTAAACGCCGACAGCAAGGGCGGGGCGAACCGCATTCCCGGCAAGGGTCGCCTGACGCCGGCGAAAACCGCGCGCTTCACCTTCGACGGCCGCACCTATCAGGGCCTGCAGGGCGACACCGTCGCCTCGGCGCTGATCGCCAACGGCGTCCACCTCGTCGGCCGCTCGTTCAAGTATCACCGCCCGCGCGGCATCGTCTCGGCCGGCCCGGAAGAGCCGAACGCGCTGATCGACGTGATGCGCGACAATGCCCGCCGCCAGCCGAACGTGCGCGCGACCGTGCAGGAAGTCTTCGACGGCATGACCGTCGCATCGCAGAACCGCTACCCGTCGCTCACCTTCGACGTCGGCGGCATCAACAACATCCTCGCGCCGTTCTTTGCCGCCGGCTTCTACTACAAGACCTTCATGTGGCCGAAACAGGCCTGGAAGAGCGTGTACGAGCCCCGCATCCGTGCCGCAGCCGGCCTCGGCGTATCGCCGACGGAAGACGACACGGACGAATATGCCAGCCGCTACGCCCATTGCGACGTGCTGGTCATGGGCGCCGGCGTTGCCGGCCTCACCGCGGCACTCGCCGCCGCCGCCACCGGCGCGCGTGTCATCCTGTGCGACGAGCAGCCGGAGGTCGGCGGCGCGCTGCATTATGATGCGGGCGTCACGATCGACGGTCAGGATGGCTATGCCTGGGCGCAGGATGCCGCCCGCCGGCTCGCCGCCATGGATAATGTCACCGTGCTCACCCGCACCACCGCCTTCGGCTATTACGCGCAGAACTTCGTGGCACTGACGGAGCGCGTCACCGATCACGTCTCCCGCCCGGCCCGCTCCGCCCCGCGCGAACGGCTCTGGCAGGTGCGTGCCAAGCGCGTCGTCATCGCCACCGGCGCCATCGAGCGGCACATGGTGTTTGCCAACAACGACCGCCCCGGCATCATGCTGGCCTCGGCCGCGCGCACCTATCTCAACCATTTCGGCGTCGCCGTCGGCCGCAAGGTCGGCGTCTACACCACGCATGACAGCGCCTACGAGGCCGCCTTCGACCTCCACCGCGCCGGCATCGCCATCCCGGCCATCGTCGATAGCCGCGAGCAGCCGGGCGCAGAGGTGTTGGCAGAGGCGCAGGCCCTCGGCATCGAGGTGCTCACCGGCCATGCCGTGACCGACACCAAGGGCAAGCTGCGTGTCTCCTCCATAACAGTTCGTCGCGTCAGCGGCGGCAGCAGCGCCCGCTCGATCGTGGTGGACGCGCTCATCACCTCCTCCGGCTGGACGCCGTCGGTGCACATGTTCTCGCAGTCACGCGGCAAGGTGGCCTTCGACGCGGAAACGCAGCGGTTCCTGCCCGGCATCTACGCGCAGGACTGCGTTTCGGTCGGCGCCTGCAACGGCACCACCGACATTGCCGCGACCCTTGCAGAAGCTGTCGCCGGCGGCGAACTTGCCGCGCAGGCGGCCGGCTTCTCCGGCAGCGCACGCCTCGAACTCTCCGGCACGCAGGCCTTCGCCTGGACGGGCGGCATGGCGGGTGCGGCCTATGGCGCCGGACCCGAGGACGACGTGAAGGCCTTCATCGACTTCCAGAACGACGTCTGCGCCAAGGATATCCGGCTGGCGGTGCGCGAAGGCATGCACTCGATCGAGCACATCAAGCGCTTCACCACCAACGGCATGGCGACCGACCAGGGCAAGCTTTCCAACATCCACGGTCTCGCCATCGCAGCGGAGACACTCGGCCGCGGCATTCCCGAAGTCGGCCTCACCACCTTCCGCGCGCCCTACACGCCCGTCACCTTCGGCACGCTGATCGGCCATTCCCGCGGCGATCTGTTCGACCCGACCCGCAAGACCGCGATGCACGAGGCCGAAGAGGCCATGGGCGCGGCCTTCGAGGATGTGGGCCAGTGGAAGCGCGCCTGGTACTATCCCCGCCCCGGCGAGGACATGCACGCCGCCGTCAACCGCGAGTGCCGCACGGTGCGCGAGACGGTCGGCATGTTCGATGCGTCAACGCTCGGCAAGATCGAGGTCGTCGGCCCCGACGCGGCCGCCTTCCTCAACCTCATCTACACCAACAGCTGGGACACGCTGAAGCCGGGCCGCTGCCGCTACGGCATCATGCTGCGCGAAGACGGCTTCATCTATGACGACGGCGTCGTCGGCCGCATGTCGGACGATCGCTTCCATGTGACCACCACGACCGGCGGTGCCGCCCGCGTGATGCACCACATGGAAGACTATCTCCAGACAGAGTTCCCGCATCTGAACGTCTGGCTGACCTCGGCCACCGAGCAGTGGGCCGTCATCGCCCTGCAGGGCCCGAAAGCGCGCGAGATCATCGCGCCGCTGGTCGAGGGCATCGACCTCTCCAACGAAGCCTTCCCGCATATGAGCGTAACTGAGGGCCAGATCTGCGGCGTGCCGACGCGGCTCTTCCGCATGTCGTTCACCGGCGAACTCGGTTTCGAGGTCAACGTCCCCGCCGACTTCGGCCCTGCTGTCTGGAATGCGATCCGCGAACGGGTCGAAGCCGTCGACGGCTGTGCCTATGGCACGGAGACCATGCATGTCCTGCGCGCCGAAAAGGGCTACATCATCGTCGGGCAGGATACGGACGGCACGCTGACGCCGGACGATGCGAGCCTCTCCTGGGCGGTCGGCAAGAAGAAGACCGACTTCGTCGGCATTCGCGGCATGAAGCGCCCCGACCTCGTGCGCGAAGGCCGCAAGCAGCTCGTCGGCCTGCTGACGAAAGATCCGAGCGTTGTGCTGGAGGAAGGCGCGCAGATCGTCGCCGACCCCAATCAGCCGAAGCCCATGACCATGCTCGGCCATGTCACCTCGTCCTACTGGTCGGAAAACTGCGGGCGCTCCATCGCCATGGCAGTGGTGGCGGGCGGCAAGGCGCGGCTCGGCCAGACCCTTTACGTGCCGATGGCCGACCGGACGATCGCTGTCGAGGTGAGCGACATGGTGTTCTTTGACAAGGAAGGTGGCCGCATCCATGGCTGATCTCGCGACACGCACCCTGCCGCTTCGCGGCTTCCATGGCGGTTCCGCCGCCGTCCGCCTGACACCTGCGGCACCCGCGAGCCGCCTGTCGCTGCGGGCCAAGCCGGATGCCGTCGAGGCCCTTTCCACGGCGCTGGGCCTGTCCCTGCCGACGCGCCCGAAGGCTTCCGTCACGATCGGCACCCGTCACGCCCTCTGGCTCGGGCCGGACGAATGGCTGGTGATCGACGAGACGGACACGGATCTCGGAAGCCTCGCAGCCGCAGCCGGCGTCCTGCATTCGGCAACCGACATCTCCCACCGCAACACCGCCGTCCTCGTGGAGGGACCGGGTGCCGCAGCCGCCATCAATGCCGGCTGCCCGCAGGACCTGTCGCTGAAAACCTTCCCCGTCGGCGCCGGCTCGCGCACCGTCTTCGGCAAGGCGGAGATCGTGCTCTACCGCACCGGCGAAACCACGTTCCGCGTCGAGTGCTGGCGCTCGTTCGCCCCTTACGTCTCGGGATTGCTGGCGGCCGGCGCGCAGGACGCCGGTCACTGAGACAAACGGCGGCAAAAGCAAGCCGCCGTCAGGAAACGCCGGGCCAGCCGCGCCAATCGATCCAGCGTCCGTGAAAGTCTGCGCGGCCGATCTCATGCCGCTCCCCGGTCGGCCACATCTGGAGGGTCAGAGCGGCGCCCGGCGCCTGTCCGTCGCCTTCGAGCGACAGCCGCGCAAGCGGTGCCGCCTCGGTCGCCGCGCGACCGGCCTCCTCGATCAGCGCATCGCCTCGCTCGCGGGCGGCTGACGGCAGATACTGCCAGGCAATCGTGTGGACGATCACATGGACGCAGCCCGGGCGGATGACGGCGAGCCGCCGCTCCAGCCAATCCACGGCATCCGCCGCCTCGACCTTCAGCCCGGACAGAGCCGCAAGATGCAGCGCGGCACGGGTGCGCTCGATCCGGTCGGCCTGATCCGCCCAGAGATAGGAAAAAAGCCTCTGCGCATCATCGGGATGTGCGGGATCGACGGGCCGGAGATCGCAGCCAGCCCGCTCCCGAAGGGTCAGGGACGCATCGGGCGGGCGCCCGCCTGTCCATTCCGGCGCGAGCATTACCGGCGATTGCGGATCACCCCAGGCAAAGTCTCCGAGACGATAGGCATAACGATCCCAGAGCAGATTGAGCCCCGCACTCGCCCCGACTTCCGAAACGCAGAGCGGCAGGGCGAACCGTTTGGCAATGGTGAGGAATCCCGGCAGCAGCGCTGCCGATCGTCGCACCTCGTTCGTTTGCGGCGGGGACGCCAGGCGTTCGAGGATGGCCTCGGCATGGTCGCGACAGGCGCGCTCGACCGCATTCCAAAGGCCGTCTGGATCCGCCGCGTGCGGCGGATAGACCTGCGAAAGAGCAGGATCGGCACCGCGGAGAACGAGCGCGTGCAGGGACCCGGCAAACCGCAGCGGCACGGAGTCGGCGGACGAGGATGGATCACCGGTCCAGCCGAGAAGATGCCGCCCGACAGGCTGCGCGGCCGTCAGGCGTTCGGCAGCGAGATCGCACAGCATCGCAACGAAGGGCGAGCCCAGAGCAGCGCAGCTTTTTGCCTGCGAACGGAACGCCGCGCGGACGGCCGCATCGCGGGTTGCGGCCTCAGGCATCGTCGGGCCGGTCCTTCGGGTCGAACTGGATGATCGTCAGCCAGGTCGCCGTCAGCGCCGGCTTGGCTTCATGCTCCACCTCGACGGAGACCTCATAGGTGACGACGAGCATGCCGGCGCCTCGGAACCGGGCTTCTGTGAGGGTGAAGTGGCCACGAACCCGCGCACCGGCGTGGACGGGCGCCAGAAAGCGGACCTTGTCGAAGCCGTAATTGATCGCCATCGTCTGCTCGCGCACGGCCGGCAGGCAATTGTAGTTCATGGCCGAGAGAAGCGAGAGCGACAGGAACCCGTGCGCGATCGTGCCGCCATAGGGCGTCTCGGCTGCCGCGCGCACCGGATCGGTGTGGATGAACTGGTGATCCTGCGTCGCATCGGCGAAGCGGTCGATCATATCCTGAGAAACCGTGATCCAGTCGGAGATCCCGACCTCCTGACCGACGAGGTTCTTGACCTCGCCGAGCGCGATCTCCCTGACGCTGGTCTTCTTCGTCCCGTTCGCATCCATATCGATCATTCCTGTCGTATCGCTTGCAACCGTTTAAGAACGTCCGGGCGCCACATACCAGCCGACCGAACGGGCGGAGACCGCGTCAAGTGTTCCCGCATCCGGCAATAGAGACTGCCACCCCTTGCCGGGAAGCGTTAGCGCCGCCGCCGCATGGGCGCGATTGAAGACCACGGCCAGACGGCAGGCCTTGCGGGTCGTCGTGTCGCGGGTCGAGAGGATCATGGCGAGCCCGTCGGTGCGCTCCCCCTCCCAGTCCGCAACCTCCATCGGCTTGCCGTCCAGGCGGACCCAGGTAACGTCGCCCCGGCCCGTGAAGAAGCTGTCACCCTCAAACACATCGAAACGATGGCGAAGTTCGCCGAGCGCCGCGCATTGCGCGATCAGCGTCTCGTCCGCCGAGGCCCAGTCGAGCCAGGTGATCGGATTGTCCTGGCAATAGGCGTTGTTGTTGCCCTGCTGCGAGCGCCCGAACTCGTCGCCCGCCGTGATCATGATCGCGCCGCGGGTGGCAAACAGCGTCGCGAGCAGCGCCTTCACGTCGCGCGTGCGGGCGGCGAGGATGCCGGGATCGTCGGTCGCCCCTTCGCCACCGTTGTTCCAGGAATGGTTCTCGTTATGGCCATCGCGATTGTCTTCGCCATTCGCCGCATTGTGCTTGTGGCTGTGGGAGACGAGATCCTTCAGCGTGAAGCCGTCATGGGCGGCGATGAAGGTGACGCTGCGGCTCTTCGTGCCACCATGCTGCGCGAAGATATCCGAGGAGCCGGAAAGCGCGCCGGCCAGCGCGCCGATCGTCCGGCCGTCACCGCGCCACAGACGCCGGATATCGTCGCGCGCGCGGTCGTTCCACTCAAGGAAGGGCGGCGGGAAATGGCCGAGCTGGTAGCCGCCGGGCCCGATATCCCACGGCTCGGCGATCAGCACGCGATCCTTCAGCAGCGGATCGGTAAGCATCTCGGAAAAAAGCGTCGCATCCCGCCGGAAGCCGCCCGCATCGCGGCCGAGAATGGAGCCGAGATCGAAGCGGAACCCGTCGATGCCGGCCGCGCTGACGAAGTGGCGCAGCGTATCGAGGATCAGCGAGCGGACCGTCGGATGGTCGCAGGCAATCGTGTTGCCGCAACCGGTGTCGTTCACGAGTTGCCCAGGTTGACCTTCGGCATGGCGGTAGTAGACGGCGTTGTCGAGGCCGCGCATGGAAACCGTGGCACCTTGCCGGTCGCTTTCGCCCGAATGGTTGAAGACGAGATCGAGAATGACGCCGAAGCCTTCGCGATGCAGCGTGGCGACGGTGTCCCTGAGTTCGGTCAGCCCCCCGGGCACCAAGCGCGGGTCGATCGCCATGAAGGCCACGGGGTTGTAGCCCCAGCCATTGGTCAGCCCGAGCGGCGGCAGGTGACGCTCGTCGATCCAGGCGGTGATGGGCATCAGTTCGACGGCGGACACGCCGATGCGCTTGAGATGGGCGATCACGGCCGGATGCGCCAGCGCCGCCACGGTCCCGCGCTGCTCGTCCGGCACATCCGGATGCAGCATGGTGAACGGCCGCACGGCCACCTCGTAGATCAGCCCATCCGTTGAAAAGCGTGACGGGGCGACGCGGGCTTTCGGCACTTTTGTCACCAGCGCCTTCGGTACGAGATCCGCCGTCTCCGCGCCGAACTGCGTCAGGCGGGCATCGTGGCGGAACGGGCGGTCGAGTTCGAGCGCATAAGGGTCGACGAGAAGCTTTGCCGGATCGAACCACAGGCCGCGATCGGGATCATAGGCACCATGGGCGCGCAGGCCGTAGCGGGTTCCGACCGGCGCGTCCGGCAGGGTCATCGCGAAGACATCGCCTTCCTCGCGGCCCATCGGCAGGCGGCGCAGCTCGGTCTCGCCATCGGCATGAAACAGGCAGAGGTCGATGCGCTCGGCCGTCTGCGAGCGCACGGCAAACCGCGTCCACCGCCCGTTGACCGTGGCGCCGAGCGGCCGTGTCGTTTCCGTCATCCTGATCCCTCTCGCTGCTTGGGCGATACCCGGCAGCTAAGAGCAAATCACGGAGAGATACAACGGATTTTCGTGCGCGGGCCTTCGACGAGGGTCCGCCGACACATCAGCGCAGAAGCACCACGCCGGCGATGTTGAGGAGTACGAACAGCACGAAGCCCGTAAACCAGCCGGCGCTCGTGAAGAAGGCCGCCGCCATGGCGATCAGCAGCGCCACGCAGAAGATGGTCAGGAACTTCGCCGCGCTGAGGAAGTGAAGATAAGTCTTCTCGTGTTCGGGATAATCCATCGGCGCACCGGTTTCGGAAGGTCCCGTGTGATGTTCGGCCATCGTCTCTCTCCCCGCAAGTGTCCACGCCGCAAAACGCGGCACCTCTTGGCACCAAGACATGCCCGCACTGCCCCGCGACGTCAAGGCCCATAGACAGTCCGGGCCCGTAGAGCAAAGGAGGCAAGAGCGATAGCTGCATCTTACACAGGGATACGTCCGGCGGGCAGGATCGCGTTTCCCCCGTAAAGCGGGGCATTGACGGCGCGACGGGTTCCCGGCAAGTCGGGAACAGACCCCACGCACCGGAGAACCCCATGCCGAAGCCGATCATCGCCATACCCGCCGATTTCCGTGAGATCGAGGGCAATGTCTGGCATGCCGCACCGCATCAATATGTCCGCGCTGCCCTCAATGGCTCGGGTGTCATGTCGCTTCTCGTGCCAGCGCTCGAGGCCGGCAACGAGCCGGATGCCATTCTCGATCGTGTGGACGGGCTTCTGGTCAGCGGTTCGCGCTCCAACGTCCACCCCACGCTTTACGGGCGGGAGGCCGTGGAGGCCGACGGGCCGTTCGATCCCGGCCGCGATGCCACCAGCCTGCCGCTGATCCGCCGGGCGATCGCCCGCGGCATTCCGGTGCTGGCCATCTGCCGCGGCATCCAGGAGCTGAACGTCGCACTTGGCGGCACGCTTGCCTCGGAGATCCAGGATCTTCCCGGGCGGCAGGACCATCGCAAGCCCGACGTCAAGGATCTCGACATCGCCTATGGCATCCGCCAGACTGTGATGGTGGAGCCGGGAAGCTGCCTTGCGGGCGTGGTCGGCGCCGGCGCGGTGCAGGTCAACTCCCTGCACCGGCAGGCGATCTCCGACCTTGCGCCGAACCTCGCCGTGGAGGCGGTGGCCGACGACGGCACCGTGGAAGCCGTATCCGTCATCGGCGCAAAAGCGTTCGCGGTCGGCGTGCAGTGGCACCCGGAATACTGGGTCGGCCGCGACAAGACCTCCAACGACCTGTTCGCGGCCTTTGGCCAGGCCGTGCGCGCCTATAGCGAAACCAGGGAGCCGGTTAGCCAGCCGAACGCGTGAACGGCGTTTCGGAGACGGGCGTCAGCGCCTTGCCGGTCTGAAACCAGGAAACGAGATTGTCGACCACGAGGTCGGCCATCTTGTTGCGGGTGGCGACCGATGCCGATGCGACATGGGGCAGCAGGGACACCTGCGGCAGCGCCATCAGCGCTTGTGGAACATGCGGCTCGCGCTCGAACACATCGAGCCCCGCGCCGGCGATCACGCCCTGCTCCAGCGCCGCGATCAGCGCGGTCTCGTCGACCGTGATGCCACGCCCGACATTGATGATGACGCCCTCGGTGCCCAGCGCCTGCAGGATCTCCGCGTTCACGGTATGCCGCGTCTCCGCGCTGCCGGGCACGATGACGATCAGCGTATCCACGGCCTGTGCGAGCCCGAGCAGTGTCGCGTGATAGGCATAGGACACGTCGTCGCGTTTCGAGCGCGTGTGATAGGCGATCTCGAGGCCGAAGCCTTCGAGCCGCCGGGCGATGGCCTGCCCGATGCGGCCGAGGCCGTAGAAGCCGATCTTGCGGCCACCGAGCGACAGCGGGCTGAGCGGAAACGGCCCCTCCTCCACCCAACGCCCGTCGCGCAGCCACTGCTCTGCGGCCGGCAGGCGGCGCAGCGTGTTGATCAGAAGGCCGATGGCCGTATCGGCGACCTCGTCGTTCAGAACATCCGGCGTATGCGTGACCACGATACCGCGGCCGGCCGCATGCCCGGCATCGACGCCATCATAGCCGACGCCGAAATTGGAAACGATCTCCAGGTTTTCCAGCGCGTCCATCAGCGATGCCGGGACCTTGTTGAACGTGGCGATACCGGCAACGCCCGTGGCAAGGTCCGGCGTGATCAGGCTTGCCTCCGCACCGTCGATCTGCCGGACGTCGAAGAGTTCGCTCATGCGTTCGAGCGCGCGCGGGTGCATCTTGCCGGGAATGAGAATGACCGGGCGATCCTGTGACATGGGGGTCCTTTCAGATGTCGGCGAAGGGAGGAGAAGGCCGCAGACGGTTCGCTGCAGCGGGGTCAGCGCAGCGGAAACTACCGCACGGATCTCCCGCGTCAACCGAACGGGCGGATCGTACAAGCCGCGGGGAGCGCTCAGTCGCCCTGCTGCAGGCGCAACGGCCCGGTCGACTGGCGGATCCGCATTTCCGGCTTGATCAGGTGGATGCCGTCCGGCTCGTGGCTGCCGTTCAGCCTGTCGAGGAGCGCGCGCGCGGCACTCCGGCCGACATCCGACTGGCCGTTCCAGACGGTCGTCAGGGCCGGCGTGGCGATGGCGGCTTCCTCGAGATCGTCATAGCCGGTGACGGATACGTCGCGGCCGGGCACGAGGCCGGCACGCGCAATGCCGTTCATCATGCCGATGGCGACGAGATCGTTCCAGCAGACGACGGCCGTGGGCTTCTGCGGCAGCGACAAGAGATGCACCGCCGCCTCGAAGCCGCCCTGCATCGAGCGGGGGCCGGGAATGCGCAGATCGGGATCGACGTCAATATTGGCCTTGCGCAGCGCCTGCACGTAGCCGAGGTAGCGGTCGCGGCCGGTGGACGTCAGGTCGGTTCCCCCGACCATGGCGATACAGCGATGACCAAGGCTGATCAGATGGTTGGTGGCGAGCGAAATGCCGTAGGCGTCGTCGCCGCGGAAGATCGGGACATCGACGCCCTCGATCGATCGCGCCACGAGAATCGCCGGCATGCCGTTGTCTTCGGCGAGCTTGATATCCTCCGGCGGCGTGCCGATGGCGGGCGACATGATCACCCCGTCGCCGCCGAGTTGCAGCAGGGTTTCGATGAAGACGCGCTGCTTTTCGACCGAGTCGTAATGATTGGAGAGAATGAAGGTCTGGCGGTCGCGGTCGAGCTCGGCCTCGATGGCCTTGAGGATCTCGCCGTAGAACGGATTCATGATGTCGTGCACGACGACGCCGATGATTCCGGAGCGGGAGGTGCGCAGGCTGGCGGCGCGGCGGTTGTAGATGTAGCCCAGTGCCCGTGCCTGATCCTTGATCTTGTCCCGCGTCACCGATGCGACGAGGGGACTGTCACGCAGGGCGAGAGAAACGGTCGCGGTGGAAACACCCAGCGTTTCCGCGATCGTCGACAGCTTGATCTTCTGCGCCACGTGTCCTCCCGGCTTGCACGGACATCTCCCCTACGCCTTCGGCAGTGCCTGAAAGCGCCCTTAAACCCTCTTTAAACTGTTTAAATCGAGACTGCAATCCCTGCGCGAGAGGGCCTTGCGAGGCCTACTCGACACCCTGCAGATTGGCATCGACAACCTTCAGGAGCTTGGCGAGGGTGCGGATCTGCTTGTCCGTCATGCCCTTCAGCGCGGTGGCTTCCGACAGGTCGGCCGCCGCCTCGATGGCCTGCAGCCGCTCGCGCCCGTTCGCCGTCAGGTAGACCTTGGTCAGCCGGGCATCGCCCGCATCGGCCTTGCGCTCAAGGAACCCCTGGGCCTCCATGCGGCCGATGGTTCGGGTCATCGTGGGCGCCTTGACGCCGAGATGGCCGGCCAGCGCACCGGCGGTCATGCCGTCGGTCTCCGCCAGCGCCAGCATCACGCCGTCCTGGCCGGCATAGAGCCCGCTTTCCAGAAGATTGCGCGACAGCACCGTCCGCATGGAGCGGGCCGCCTGCGCCAGCAGAGGTGCGAGAAGCGGCGCGGACGCAGCCTCCGGAGCATCCTCCCCGTCGAGGCCGGCGTGATCGGCGATCTTGTCGATCTTGATCTTTTTCTGCTTGGCTTTCTTCTCGGACTTGTCTTTCTTGCCCATGCTCGCTCCCCTGCCTGCCGAAGGCTTGCACAGCCTTGTCGAGCTTGTATGACTCATATGACAATAGGGCCGCAAGACCTTGCGAAATCCTGAATGTCGCGACACCGCCAGGAAAGACATGCGATGACGAGACCTGCAGCCCGCTGGGCGGACAACGATCCGGCGCTGGCCCCCTCCGCGCGCGCCGGCTGGATTGCCGTTCTGCCGCTGGGCGCGCATGAGCAGCACGGGCCCCATCTGCCCTTCGACACCGACACGCTGATCGCGGACGGGGTGGCGGCGCGCCTGATCGCCGCCCGCGGCGATCTGCCCGTGACCTTCCTGCCGACCGAGCCCGTCGGCTATTCGATCGAGCATATGGACGTCGCGGGAACGAAGACGCTGACCTATGCCGAGGCCGTCGAACGCTGGCTCGGCATCGCCGGCCGGCTGCACGCGCAGGGCGTCCGCAAATTCGTGATGCTCAACGCGCATGGCGGCAATGCCCCCCTGATGACCATCGTCGCGACGGAAGCGCGGGTGCGCTACGCCATGCTGGCGGTGGCCACCAGCTGGACCCGGTTCGGCCAGCCGGAAGGCTGGATCGATCCGATCGCCAGATCCATCGACATCCACGCCGGCGACATCGAGACCTCGGTCATGCTCGCCCTCCACCCCAACACGGTGGATCGGACGCAGGTTGAGGCCTTCTCCTCGCGCCAGAGCGACTGGCAGACGCAATTCACGCATCTGCGCGCCTATGGCCCCCATGCCTTCGGCTGGCGCATGCGCGACCTCAACCCCAAGGGCGCGGCCGGCAATGCCGCGGCCGCCACGGCCGAGCGGGGGGAGCAATTGCTGGACCATGCGGTCTCAGGCCTGCTCGCCCTCCTCTCGGATGTGGACGCTTTCGACCCCGCGCAGTTCGACGGCTGAGCGACCCGAGCGATGTAATGTTATAAAGGCTGGATTATCTGCGGCTGAGCATTTGCACTGCCGTGCGCCATCTCCTATATCACCCCGACGATCCCGCGCATCGGCCGCCCTCCGGCGCCGATGGGCCCCATCCTCAGCCCTCGAGGTTTCCATGTCCGAAGCACCTGTGTCCGTCGCACCCGTCCAGAAGCCCATCCCCGTCACCGTCCTCACCGGCTATCTCGGCGCCGGCAAGACGACGCTGCTCAACCGCATTCTTTCGGAAAATCATGGTCGCAAATATGCGGTTATCGTCAACGAATTCGGCGAGATCGGCATCGACAACGACCTGATCGTGGAATCCGACGAAGAGATCTACGAGATGAACAATGGCTGCGTCTGCTGCACGGTGCGCGGCGACCTGATCCGCGTGGTCGAGGGCCTGATGAAGCGGCCCGGCCGCTTCGATGCGATCATCGTGGAAACGACCGGCCTTGCCGATCCCGTTCCGGTCGCCCAGACCTTCTTCATGGACGACGACGTTCGCGCCAAGACGGAACTCGACGCCGTCATCACGCTGGTCGATGCCAAGCACCTGCCGCTTCGCCTGAAGGACAGCCGCGAGGCCGAAGACCAGATCGCCTTTGCCGATGTCGTACTCCTTAACAAGACCGACCTCGTGACGCCCGAAGAGCTGGCCAAGGTCGAGGCGACGATCCGCGTCATCAACCCGTCCGCCCGCATCCATCGCACCCAGCGCTCGGACATCGATCTCGCCAAGGTCCTCGATCAGGGTGCCTTTAACCTGGAGCGCGCGCTCGAGAACGAGCCGGACTTCCTCAAGCCGGACGATCATCATCACGACCATGACCATGATCACGCCTGCGGTCCCGATTGCGGCCACGATCACCATCATCACGGCCACGACCATCATCATGGCCACGATCACGGTCATGACCACGGGCACGCGCATGCCCCATCCGACATCCACGACGTGACCGTGCAGTCCGTATCGCTGCGTGGCGGCGAGATGAACCCCGACCGGTTCTTCCCTTGGATCCAGAAGATCACCCAGACGGACGGCCCGAACATTCTCCGCCTCAAGGGCATCATCGCCTTTGCTGGCGATGCGGATCGTTACGTGGTGCAGGGCGTGCACATGATCATCGAGGGCGATCACCAGCGCCCGTGGAAGGATGGCGAGCCCCGCGAAAGCCGCCTCGTCTTCATCGGCCGCGATCTCGATCGCGAAAAGCTGGAACGCACCTTCCAGGCCTGTGCGGCAAAGCCCAACTGATGCCAACCGTCGCCCCGCTCGATCTCGAAGCCCATATCGTCGGCGTCGCCTATCTGGGCGACGTTCCCGTCTTTGCCGATGCCGCCGGTCTCGTCCATCGTCTGGATGGCGGCCATGCGGTCACGCCGGCCCATGAAGGCCTGCTCGTCGCGCTGCGCGACGATGCGACCGACACGCTGCTGACCGGCGGCGAGGACGGCCGGGTGCTGCGCATCACGCGCGATGGCGGCGTGACGGAACTGGCCCACGCGCCGCGCAAGTGGATCTCCAACATCGCCGCTGGCCCGCAGGGCGCTGTCGCCTTCACGACGGGCAAGACGGCGACCGTTCGGCTTTCCGACGGCACGACGCGCGACTTTACCGAAGAGCGCACGGTGGAGGGCATCGCCTTCGCACCGAAGGGTCTGCGCATCGCCCTTGCGCGTTACAACGGCGTGTCTCTGCACTGGGTGGCGACATCGAGCCCGGCTATCGACCTCGACTGGAAGGGCGCACACACCGGTGTGACGTTCTCGCCGGACGGGCGCTTCGTCGTCACCATGATGCAGGAAAATGCCCTGCATGGCTGGAAGCTGGACACAAAGCCTGGTGCGGAAGCACGGCACATGCGCATGAGTGGCTACCCGGCTAAGGTAAAGTCCTGGTCGTGGTCGGCGCGCGGCAAGTGGCTCGCATCCTCCGGTGCTCCGGCCGCCATCGTCTGGCCCTTCCAGGCCAAGGATGGTCCCATGGGCAAGCCACCGCTGGAACTGGGCACCCGCGCCGATGTCATGGTCTCGCAGGTCGCCTGCCACCCGTCCGAGGACGTCGCCGCCATCGGCTATTCCGACGGCATGGTGCTCGCGGTCCGCTTTGCCGACAGCAAAGAAGTTCTCCTCCGCCGTCCCGGCAAGGGCGCGGTCAGCGCTTTTGCGTGGTCAAGATCCGGTCAGCAACTGGCGTTCGGAACGGAAGCCGGTGAAGCCGGCGTCATCGACCTCACCTCTTAGGCGCACAACCAGAAGCACGCATAAGGAGTATTTATAATTCACTAGTATTTTTGGTTGAATTAAAAATTTTGCATGCCTAATTTTCGGTTGAACCGGAGAGTGGATATGCAGCAGATCATCGACGTCGCCCATAATGTCGGGCCTTATGCACAAAAGCTTGCCGATCTCGGAGTGGTCTCCGTGATCCGGTACTACAACATCAGCAACAGCAGCAACCTGCCGTCGAAGTGCCTGACGAAGGCCGAACTGACAGCGCTTCACGCAGCCGGCCTCACCGTGGCGGTCGTGTTTCAGGCCGGCGGTGGCGCGAACGGCAAGCTCAGCGATCTTTCCGACGCCAATGGCACCCGCGACGCAAAACGCGCCTTGAAGCTTGCTGCCGACCTCGGTCAGCCGGCCGGTTCCGGTCTCTACTTCGCTGTCGATCACGATTATGTCGCCCCGGGCGATCTCGCCCAGATCGCAAACTATTTCGCCAAGGTCAAATCCGAACTCGACGGACGTTACATCCTCGGCGTCTACGGGTCGGGTCTCGTCGCGCGCAAACTCCATGAAAAGGGTCTCGTGGATCTCATCTGGCTTTCCGGATCGCTCGGATGGTCCGGCACGCGAAGCGCTTTGAAGGACGGCCTCTGGACACTGTTCCAGAAGGACATGGAGCACCATCTGCCCTTCGGCGGCATCGACTACGACGGCAATGTCTTCAATGCGGCGGAGGCGAATTTCGGCCAGTTCTCGGCCGACGGACCCGTCGATACCCCACGTGCCGTCGGTGCATCCGTCACCTTCTCGGTCACCGCCCGCGGCGGTCTCAACCTGCGGGCCGGACCCGGCGAGACTTTCGGCGTCATTCAGAAGTATCCGCTCGACACGCTCGTGCGCGGCGTGACGCAGATTGGCGACTGGACGCAGGTCGATATCCAGGGCGATGGCGCGTCGGACGGCTACATGCACAGCTCCTATCTCAAGGCGGAAATCGGCGGCCTACCGCTCGCCCTCACCGGCAGTGTGTCCCGGAAACCGATCGATATCGCCAATGCAGAACTGGCCTTGGGTGTCGCGGAGGTTCCCGGACCCGGCAACAACCCGCGGATCGTCATGTACCATGTCACCACAGAAGGCGGGAAAGCGCCCGACGAAACCGCCTGGTGCTCTTCTTTCGTCAACTATTGTGTCGAACAGGCCGGCATCAAGGGTACGGACAGCAAATGGGCGCGGTCGTGGCATGATGAAAAATGGGGAAATGACGTAACCGCGGCGCCCCAGCCCGGCGATATAGTCGTCTTCAGCCGGAAGGGTGAGAAGACCAACGGAGGACACGTCGCCTTCCTCCACTCCATGACGGAAACCACCGTGACCTGCCTCGGCGGCAATCAGGGCGATCGCGTCAGCATCTCCACCTATCCGAAGGATGGGAAGAAGGGTCCCTTCGATTACAAGCTTCTCTCCATCCGCCGCGCGTGAGGCCATCAACCGGTCGCTAAACCCTTGCGGTGCAATACCGCAAGGGTCTGTCTGCCTCACGCGCCCGCGGTCGAGATGATCCGAGCGAGAAGATCGTGCAGGTCGTCGCGATAGCCTGTTCGCGCAGACGGCGCGCCCTCATTGGAGGTCATGGCGACGGTCATCTTAAGGTCGGGCACGATATAGAGCATCTGCCCGCCAAAGCCCCAGGCGAAATGCACCCTGTGGCCGCCGATCTCCCGGGTGAACCAGCCATAGCCGTAGCCATCGCCCGAAAAACGGGACTGCGTCCGCTCGGTCCAGGATTGCGCAACCCAGTTTTCCGGCACCACCTGACGGCCGTCAGCCGTTCGACCGTCATTGCGATAGAGTTCGCCGAAGGCCAGAAGCGAGCGGGCGCTCATCGCCATCTGGTTGCCGCCGAGATAGATCCCTTGCGGATCGCGCTCCCAAGCCCCGATGCGGAAGCCCTCGACCGGCGCGAACCATTCGCGGGCCAGCGCCAGCGTCGATTTGCCCCCGACCTTGGTCAGGATCGCCGACAGAAGATGCGTCGATCCCGTGGAATAGAGCATCTGCCCGCCGGGCTCGTCCACGAAATCCGCCGCCAGCGCGAACCGGACCCAGTTGCCGCTGGAAACCCATCGCCCGTAATTCGGCCCCGACATCCGATCAAGCCCCGCCTGCATGGAGAGGAGGTTGCCGATGGTGATTTTCGCCAGCCGCGGATCCGGATGGGCCGGCAGGTCCCGCGACAGAATCGGCGCGATCGGCTGGTCCACGCCGGTCAGGAGACCCTTCTCGATCGCGATCCCGACCATGGCGGAAATGATGGTCTTGGAGGCGGATTTGATATTGGTGCTGTCCGTCGTCTTGTTCGAGCGATAGCCCCGCTCGGCGACAATCTCTCCGTTGCGGGCGACAACGACCGTCTCCAACGGCGAGAGGCGGGCTGCGTCGTTGAGAACACTCGACAGGCGCGTCGTGTCCAGAGAGGTCGCGACTGTGCCCGGAGCGGGCGGTGTCTGAGCCAAGGCCGGCGAGCAGGCGAGAATGCCCGACAAAGCGAGCGCGAAGACGGATGGGGAGACGAATGATTTCATGATGCCGAGGTAGGCATTCCGGGCCGGGCCGCAAGGTGGCGGCGCGCCTCTCGCGCCGCCCTCACGTCAACGTGACGCCTCACCACAGCAATTCGACATGCGGCCTGCCGTCCGACGTCTTCGCGGCCGTGCGCCCGGACGCGTCGATCGTGCAGTGAAACCGCTTGCGGAATGACGAGAAGCTTTCGAAGGTGACGACATCGACAGGCTCGTCGAGATCGAGCGTCAAGCGATATCGCCCCGCCTGCGCCGTCAGCGCCTGAACGCCGAGAACCTGCGCCTCGAACGGCTGGCCGAGATAGAAGCCGCGCACGCGCGAACCCAGCTGATAGGGGTCGAGCGGCGGCCGGTTGCCGACGGCCGCATGAAGGGTATTCCAGTCCCGGAAGCCATACTGCTCCGCGATCGTTTCCAGAGCGCGGGAATGGGACATATCGATACCGCGCGCGGCAACGGACGACCGCAGCCGCTTCGCCTGCTCCTTGAGCGCGTCGAGGCAGGGCAATGGGGGTGGTGATAATGATGATCGCATCGGGATCTCTCCAGCAGTGGCATGCCGTGATATCCGTGGGGTCCGCATTGCCATCGGGAACATGCCGGGAGGGATGACCGAAAGACGAGAGTTAAAGAGAGACTTCACCAAAGCCGGAAAGGCTTGCGGACGGCCGGGGCTCTCGACCCGTACCGCCCGAGACTATGTCAAGCCTGTCACCAAGTCAAACGACCGCGCCGGCGGCCGCTCGATGCGCAAGTGGGATCAGGCCACCTTCCGCATCGGCATCGCCTGCGAAAGCTTGCGCCCGCTGGCGCTCAGCATGCCGGCGGCACCCTTCAGCCATCCGTCCTTCAGCTCGAGGCCGAGGAAACGATGACGCTCGAACGGGCCGGGCATCACGAGGTGCTGGGCATGCTGCGCTTGGAAGCCGAAGCGCTCGTAATAGGGCGCATCGCCGACGAGCAGGATGGCGCCGTGTCCGCGCAACGTGGCTTCGCCAATCGCCGCCCGCATCAGCGCGCCGCCGACACCCTTGCCCTCCTGCGCGGCATCGACCGCCAGCGGACCGAGAAGGAGCGCCGCAATGGCGCGGCCTTCGGCATCGACGCCGGCATCGACGTTCCACAGGCGCACGGTACCGATCACATGGCCATCGGAATCGCGTGCGACGAGCGCCAGGCCTTCGGCCGGAACACGGCCGCGGCGCAGCTGCTCCGAGGACTTGCGGCGACGGTTCGGGCCCATGGCACGATCGAGCAGCCGCTCGCGCGCAACGATATCGCCGGGGTTCTCGGCGTCGATGGTGAAGGCATTCTGCGCGAAGAAAGCGCGGACAGAATCAAGAACAGCGGCCATGACAAGGCCTCCCGTACTCAAAACCGATTCAAACGGTATCGAAGGATCATTGTGAAGGTGCGGCTCCCGTGTCCGGGAACCGCGGGCTCCCGTGGCGGGAGCCGGAAAACGTCAGATGACGTAGGACTTCAGCGGGTCGAAGCCGTTGAAGGCGACGGCCGAGTAGGTCGTCGTGTAGGCGCCGGTGCCTTCGATCAGAACCTCGTCGCCGATCGTCAGAGACACGGGCAGCGGGTACATGTTCTTCTCGTACAGCACGTCGGCCGAATCGCAGGTCGGGCCGGCGAGCACGCAGGGCTCCATCTCGTCCGCGTCATGTGCGGTGCGGATGGGGTAGCGGATCGCTTCGTCCATCGTCTCGGCGAGACCGCCGAATTTGCCGATGTCGAGGAAGACCCAGCGGTGGTTGTCATTGTCCGACTTCTTCGAAATCAGGATGACTTCCGCCTTGATCACGCCGGCATTGCCGACCATGCCGCGACCCGGCTCGATGATCGTTTCCGGAAGCTGGTTGCCGAAGTGCTTGCGCAGCGCCGCATAGATGGCTTTGCCGTAGGCTTCGGCCGAGGGAACGTCGCGCAGGTACTTGGTCGGAAAACCACCGCCCATGTTGACCATCTTCAGCTCGATGCCCTGCTTGGCCAGTTGCACGAAAACGCGCTTGGCATCGGCAAGGGCCACGTCCCAGGCATCGACCTTGGTCATCTGCGAGCCGACATGGAACGACACGCCATGCGAGACGAGACCGAGCTGGTGGGCGTAGACGAGAACGTCGACGGCCATCTGGGGCACGCAGCCGAACTTGCGCGACAGCGGCCATTCGGCACCTTCGCCATCCGTCAGAACGCGGCAGAATACGCGGGCACCCGGAGCGGCGCGCGAAACCTTCTCGACTTCTTCATGGCTGTCGACCGCGAAGAGCGAAACGCCGAGCGCATGCGCACGGGCGATGTCGCGTTCCTTCTTGATCGTGTTGCCGTAGGAGACGCGCGAGGGGGTCGCACCGGCGTCCAGCGCCATTTCGATTTCAGCCACGCCGGCGCAATCGAAATTGGAGCCGAGACCGGCGAGCAGGCGCAGGATTTCCGGCGAGGGATTGGCCTTGACGGCGTAATAGATCGAGCTGTCCGGCATCGCGTGGCGGAAAGCCTTGAAATTGTCCCGGACGACATCGAGATCCACGACAAGGCACGGGCCTTCCGGGCGACGGGTGTTCAGGAAGTCGATGATGCGAGCAGTCGTCATGGTTTCAATCCCAATACGTTAGGCTTCACGATCCGCGAGGAAACCTCGCCGAGGTGTGAAGGACAAAGGGCGTACGGGTGCGCGTTCGGATACCAGCCGGTGGAGACCCCGGAATCCTAGACGGCGCTCGTACAGCGCGAATTGTGGATGAAGCCCGCCGAGGCGTTCATCCGGCTTTGTCTGCCATGGATTGGAGGTTGGAACCTACCGCACGTCCGGCAATGAAGGTGTGCCTCTTCAGTAACCCCGGCTGATGGAAAGCCGGCAGAGAACAAAAAGGCCCGCACCGTCGTTGCTTCAAGATGTCCTCGCAATTCCGGTTGGCCGGAAAAACGACTGGAGCGGTTAGATCCAGGTACCTTACCGATTTCCTCACCAAACGAGGGATCGGCGGACACCCACAGGCACGTGCGACTTTGGGCAGAGCGGAGATAAGAAATATCCCTGTCGTAATCAAGCGGTTTTTGATCCACGCCCGATCTTTTTTCGCCCTGCCGCAAGCCTCGCACCAGCTTCAAACAACGAACGGATGGTCGTCCGGCGCGCGCCGGATCATCAACAGGGTTGCGGACATCGCCAACCCTATGTTTTGAATGGCGGCGCGCGCTAATGGTTCCCGGAGAATGCCCGGCCCGGAGGCACGGGAGCCGCGCAAGGGAGCCGAGATGGACACACTGACACGCATCCGAGCCTTCATCGACGTCGTCGATGCCGAAGGCTTCTCCGCGGCCGGCCGCCGCGTCGGCCGCTCCAAGGCGCTGCTCTCAAAATATGTGCGGGAACTGGAGGACGAGCTTGGCGCCCTCCTCCTCAACCGCACCACCCGGCAGTTCTCGCTGACGGAAGCCGGCCACATCTATTATCGCACCGCCGCCGAGATCCTGAAGGAGATCGACAATCTCGCCGATCTCGTGCGCGCCGGAAACAGCGACCTCAAGGGCCGCCTGCGCATCTCCGCGCCGCGCACCTTCATCGATGCCGATATCGGCCAATCGCTGATCGATTTCGGCCTCGCCCACCCCGAACTGTCGCTGGAAATCATTTCGGACGATCGCTTCGTCGATCTGGTCGAGGAAGGCTTCGACGTCGCCATCCGCATTACCCGGCTGGAGGACAGCACCCTGATCGCCCGCAAGCTGGACGACTTCCACGTCAGGATGTGCGCCTCGCCCGCCTTTCTCGAAAAGCACGGGCCGATCGCCCATCCCTCGGATCTCGCCCACATGCCCTGCGTGATCGACACCAATGGGCGCTCCTACAGCAACTGGCGGTTCGTGGACCGGGACGGGACGAACTTCTCGGTGCCCGTCAGCGGCCCGATGGAGGTCAACAGTCCGCTGGCAAGTCTGCGTGCGGCCGAATCGGGCCTCGGCGTCGCCGGCGTGCCTGACTTCATCGCCCGGCAGAAGCTGGAAACCGGCAGTCTCGTGGCCGTGCTGGACGACTTCCTGCCGCACGATCGCGGCATCTATGCCATCTATCCGCACCGCCGGTATCTGCCGACAAAGGTGCGCACGCTGGTCGATTTTCTGCATGGATGGTTTCGCAAAAGGGCGGATGCCTAAACAGGACCGGACGGGCCACGCCATGGCTGTCCCAATTCCGTCTACTTTCGGCCGGATGACAGGGCGACCTGCTCCGCGTCTGCGTCGGACACGAGATCTTTCGCGCCGGAAGCGCTATAGGCAAGGACCCTGTTTTTGATGAGACGTACCCTTTCGTCGCGAGGCCTGCTCACCGGGCTTGCCGCAGCGCTCATTCTCCCGGCGCAGGCTTTGGCCCATCCGCACATCTTCGCGGAGGCGCGTCTGGAGGTCGTCTCGGACGACACCGGCCATATCAGCCAGTTGCGCAATGTCTGGCGCTTCGACGAACTGTTCTCGGCAAGCGTTCTTCTCGATTTCGACAAGAATTCCAACGCCACGCTCGATCCCGACGAACTGGCGGAGGTCGGGCAGACCGTTCTGGATTCGCTCAGCGAATACAATTACTACACGACGATCTACGACAACGGGAAACTGATGAAGGTTTCCAAGCCGGATGCAATCCATGCCGACTTCAAGGACAACCAGCTTCTGCTGATCTTCGCGGTCAAGCCGGCCGAGGCCATGCCGCTGAAAGGCACCATGTCCTTCGGCATCTACGACCCGACGCTCTACACCGCCATCGACTTCCCGAGCGATGGCGATCTCGCCGTCGTCGGCAACAAGCTGGAAGCCTGCAAGCACAAGGTGGTACGACCGGACCCCGACGAGGTGATCTCGCAGAACCAGTCGTCGCTGACCGATGCCTTCTTCACGGACCCGACCGGCACCGACATGTCGAAGCTTTTTGCGACGAGGATCGAATTCACATGCTGACCCGCACGTTTCGCCTCTCCCTGACCGTCGCCGCCTCCATGGTGCTGTTTGCCGCGGCGGCCCATGCGCAGTCCCCGCTCGGCATCGGCACCGCCGAACCGGCCTTCAACACGTCCGGCTTTCTCGGCGGCTTCCTCTCCTGGGTAAACATGGAGCAGCAGGGGTTCTACCGCACGCTCACCGATGCGCTGAAGGGCATGCGCGACAATCCCTGGCACCTCTGGTCGCTGGTCGGGCTTTCCTTTGCCTATGGCGTCTTTCATGCCGCCGGTCCCGGCCACGGCAAGGCAGTCATCTCGTCCTACATGATCGCCAACGAGACCGAGCTGAAGCGCGGCGTCACCCTGTCCTTCATGTCGTCCTTCCTGCAGGGGGGCGTCGCCATCCTGCTCGTCGGGGCGGCCTATCTGGTGCTGCGCGGAAGCTCGATCTCGATGACGCAGGCGACGACCTTCCTCGAGCGCGTGAGCTATGCCCTCGTCGCGGCCTTCGGCGCCTGGCTCCTGTTCCGCAAAATGCGGGCGCTTGCCCGCCCGTCCCGGGGGCCCGCTCTGGCGCTGGCCGGCGGTCTCGATTTCGCTCCTGCGATGCCAGAGGCTCATGACCATCATCACCGCCACATGCACGACCATGACCATCATGATCACGCGGGACATGCACATGGTCCGGGAGAGGTTTGCTCCAGCTGTGGCCACGCCCATGCGCCCGATCCGTCCATGCTGAAGGGCGACCGGTTCGAGCTGCGCGAAGCCTGGTCGGCGGTGCTTGCGGTCGGCCTGCGTCCCTGCTCGGGCGCGTTGATCGTGCTGTCCTTCGCCCTGCTGAACGGACTTTATCTCGGGGGCGTGCTGTCCGTGCTGGCCATGTCCATGGGAACGGCGATCACGGTCTCGGTGCTGGCCACGCTTGCCGTTACCGCCAAGGATCTCGCCGTGCGCTACGCATCGAGCGCCGGCACGGCCATGCGGGTGACGAACGGCATCGAAATCTTCGGCGCCGTCCTGGTGCTCGGCCTCGGCCTTGCCCTGCTCGGTGCATCGCTGCAGAGCTGAAGCTAGAGCTTGTCAGGGATAAGTGGAATCCGGTTATCCCGAAGAGACAAACGACAGCAAGGGAATCCAGAGTCTGGCTGGTTCAGAATGAACCTGACAGACTCTAGGTCAGCGGCGGCGCTGGTAGCGGGCCCTCAGCCAGAACACGAAGAAGAAGGCGAGCACGAAGATCGTGCCGACGACGGCCGCGAGATAGGGCGAAATCGTGCCGAGATAGAGCATGGCTCTGGGCAGGAACAGAAAGCCGGCGCCGAAGACCAGAAGAAAGATCGCAGCGGCAATGGCCGCCGAACGGTCCCGCGGATCGAGCGTCTTCATGCCGCACCGGTGGTGGTGGCAATGTCTGCGCGCAGGTCTTCGAGACGCCGACGCTGCCGCCCTTCGGCGTCGAAATTCTCCGGCGCGAGCCATGTCTTGAACGCGGCATCCAGCACCGGCCATTCGCCATCGATCATCGAGAACCATGCCGTATCGCGGTTGGCACCCTTGGCCACCATGTGCTGGCGAAAGATGCCTTCGAAGGTGAAGCCGAGCCGCACTGCTGCGACCTTGCTCGGCGTGTTGTCGTTGTGGCACTTCCACTCGTAACGGCGATATCCGAGATCCTCGAAGACATGCCGGGCCATGAGGTAATGCGCCTCGGTGGCAAGCGGCGAGCGCGCCATGGCATCGCTATGTGCGACGGAGCCGACCTCAACGACGCCGTAGGCGGGGTCCGGCCGCATGTAGCTCGCCATGCCCACGACATCGCCGCTGGCCTTGTCCCGGAAGATCAGCGTCACCCAGTTGACTTGAGCGGCATCGAGCCATGCTCCGAAAGCGTCCGCTTCGGCAAAGGCAGCTTGCGGAAAATAGCGCAGGCGCTCGTTAATCGCGAGACCGCCGAAGGCATTCCAGAGCGCCTGAAGGTGTTGCGCCCGGTCGTACGGTTCGAGCACGACATAGGCGCCCTCTAGCGTCACGAGCTTTGGCGCCGGGCATCCTGCCCATTTGGTAAGATCGCGGTTCGTCATGTCATCCTCGCCAAGATCAAGACAGGGCCTGCCCCGGCATCAAGCCGACAGACCTTGCCTTCCGGCATAGGCGAAGGTGCGCGGCGGCGCAAATGCAATCCGGTGATGCGATCATCACCGCCGCGCATGAGCAACAAAAACAGGAACGTCAGATGATCGAGGGATCGACCACGGCAGGGCTGCTACCCGCCGGCACCTTGGCAGAGGCAACCGTCGCCTCGATGTGATCGACCAGCGCATCCGGCAGTCCAAGGCGGCCGGCGAGCATGTCGAGATAGCCGCGCTCGGTGCGGCTGTCCGGCTCGATGGTCAGGCGCGAGGCGGTGTAAAGCTCGACCTTCTCCTCCTCGGTGCGGGCGGCGGCCACAAGACCGTCGATATCGACGGGGCTCGCCAACTCATCGCGCAGGAAAGCTTCAGCCTCGCTGTCGAGCCCGCTGGCCCCGACACGCTCCATGATACGGGCACGCTCGCTCTCGTCGATATGCCCGTCGGCGCGGGCCGCCGCGATCATGGCACGCACGAGAACGAGCACGAAATCGTTGCGGACGACGGAGGGCGAGATGGAGAAGCCGGAATTGTCCGGCGGCGGCAGGATCTCGGGTGCGGTCTGCGGATCGACCCGCTGCGGCGCCTGTCCAGCCTGATAATTCTTGTAGGCGGTGTAGCCAAGACCGGCGATGGCCGCGAGGCCGCCCAGCTTCAGCGCCGTGCCAGCGATGTCGCGCCCAGCGCCCGTGCCGAGAAGGACGGCGGCAAGACCGCCGGTCTTCAGGGGATTGTTCCGGGCCATCTGGACGATCTGCCCGGCCTTGTCCTTCATCGAGCCGCCACCAAGCAGGCCGCCAAGCGCACCTCCGACGGAACTTCCGCCGGCACCGCCGAGAAAACCGCCTTGCGACGACCCCTGGGACGAAGGCTGCGATCCCGAACGATCCTGCGTCCCCTGTCCGCCAAGTCCCTGAGAGCCGAGAAACTGGTCCAGCAGTTTTTTCGCGTCGAACATCCTGTCGTCAACCTCCTGATTGGTTCATCTGTGGAGGAGACATAGGAAGCCGCATGCGGAAAACAAATGCGGCCTCCGGACGGATCGAACGATGCCCCGCCGGAAGACAGCACGCAGACCAGGCCGACAAAGCACTGATTACATGGGTGTTTCCGGCAGGTGTCGTCTCGAGCGAACGGCTCAGGCGGTCAGCGCGCAGGCTTCCGATGCCAGCTTTGTGATGCCGGCCCAGTCGCCGGCCGCCACCAGTTCCTTGGGCGCGACCCAGGAACCGCCGACGCAGATGACGTTGGACAGCGAGAGATAGTCCATGGCGTTCTTCAGCGAGATACCGCCGGTCGGGCAGAACAGCGTGCCGGCGAGCGGCGAAGACAGGGCTTTGAGGAAAGCCGCGCCGCCGGCCTGTTCGGCCGGGAAGAACTTCATGACCTCGTAGCCTTCGGCCCGCAGGATCATCGCCTCGCTGGCGGTGGAAGCGCCCGGCAGGAACGACGCTTCGTGATCGTCGGCGGCATCCAGCAGGTCGGGCGTCGTGCCCGGGCTGACGATGAACTGCGCGCCGGCCTCGACGGCAGCGGCATAGTGCTCGGGGTTGAGGATGGTGCCGGCACCGGTTACGGCACCTTCGACCTCCTTGGCGACCGCCTCGATGGCGGCAAGGGCTGCGGGCGTCCGCAGCGTGATCTCGATCGCCTTCAGGCCGCCGGCCACCAATGCCCGAGCGAGCGGCACGGCCGTCGCGAGGTCTTCGATGATGAGCACCGGTACGACCGGCTGCAGCTTGAGGACGGACAGAAGGCGTTCGGTTTTCTCGATCATGCGGCTTCACTCCTCAATCGATTGAATCTTTCTCCGCAATACCGCCCGCATCCGCCAATGTCGAGATGCCTCCATGCGCTTATGCGGCGGTATCACGAGAGTGCCATGGTAGACTTTCGCATTTTCTGAATTACGTTGGTATCGGGCAACGAGGATGCGGTGCGAGGAACTGGGATGGCCAAGGAAATCGAACGAAAGTTCCTTGTGAAGCACGAGGGCTGGCGGACTGAGGCCGGACCGGGGGCCGCCATGCGCCAGGGCTATCTCGCCGCCATGGACGACCGCACGGTTCGCATCCGCCTGATCGACGGAGAGAGCGCCCGCCTGACCATCAAGATCGGCACAGGCATGCTGACGCGCGACGAGTTCGAATACGCAGTACCGCTGGACGACGGCGAGGAGCTGATCGCGTCCGCCATCGGCACGGTGATCGCAAAGACGCGCTACCGTGTGCAGGGCGAGACGCATGTCTGGGAAGTCGACGTGTTCGAGGAACCCTATGCCGGACTGATCGTTGCCGAAGTCGAGATGCGCACCGAAACCGACGACCCCGTCTTGCCGGACTGGATCGGCGAGGAGGTGACCGACGACCGGCGCTATTCCAACTTCGCGCTGGCGACACAGACGCACAAGCAGCGCCCGGACCTGACAGCGGACGGACGCTGAGACACGGAGCCGCCGCCGGCGGCATCGCGACAGACAGACAGGAACGATCATGGCCTACCGACTGAAACCTGCAAAACGCTTCACCGGCGAATTCCAGCGCATCGCCGGGCGGGAACTCGACAAGGCCATCGCGGCACTGGAACTTCGTCCGGAGGGAACCTCACGCGCGATCCATGTCGCGCGCCGCTGCCTGAAACGCACCCGCGCGCTCTATCGGCTTGCCGCACCCGAAGCGCGCAAATTCTACAAGAGCGAAAACGCCCGCCTGCGGGACGCGTCGCGCACCGTTGCCGATCTCCGGGACGCAACCGCGCTGATCGACACCGCGACGATCCTGGCCGAGCGCCTCTCGAACGAAGAAGGCGCGGGCGAAGACCGGGCCGCAGCCGAGCGCGCGGTCGAGGCGCTGCGCGTTCGTAAGGGCTGGGTGGTGACGGCCGAGGGCGATCTCGACGCGACGATCGATGCGATGATCGCCGAACTGCGCGATGCCAAGGCGGCGGTGAGGACGCGTCGCTTTGCCAACGGCGTCCGGCCGACGGCCTATATGCTGGCCGCGTCCTGGCGCAAGGCGGTGGAACGCGCCCAGCTTGCGCTGGCCGCCAGCCGCGAACAGCCGACGCCGGAACATTTCCACTCGCTGCGCAAGCGCACGCAGGACTACCGCTTCTATCACCTTCTTCTGCAGGCAGCCTGGCCCGGCGTCATTCTGGCGCGCGAGCGGCAGGTCAAGGCGCTGATCGACCGCCTCGGCTTCATCCACGATCTTGCCGTCCTGGGTGAAACACTCGCCCGTGAGCCTGAACTCCTCCCGCCGCAGGACATCGCCATCCTGCGCCACGCGATCGGCCTGGAAATGCGCGTGCAGGAGCGTCACGCGCTCCGCGAAGGCGATGCGCTTTTCGGCGACGTCGCCGGCAGGGAGGCCGAACGCATCGCCATCCTCTGGCTTGCCGCCGCCTAGCGTTTCACAGGTTCATGCCTGTTGAGAAGCGCACGGCCACCGGCTATCCCTGCGGCATGTCCCGCTCCGCCCGCCTTCTCGATCTTCTGCAGATCCTGCGCACCCACCGCCGGCCGGTGAGCGGTGCGGCCTTGGCGGAGGCGACCGGCGTCAGCCTGCGCACGCTCTATCGCGATATCGCCACGCTGCAGGCGCAAGGTGCCGACATCACCGGTGAGCCGGGTCTCGGCTACATCCTCCATCCCGGCTTTCTCCTGCCGCCGATCATGCTGTCGAGCGAGGAGATCGAGGCGCTGGTGCTCGGCGCGCGCTGGGTCCGCGCCAATACCGACGACCGCCTGAAGCAATCCGCGGCGCACGCGCTCGCCAAGATCGCGGCCGCTCTGCCAGGTGACCTCCGGCGGGAACTGGAGACATCCGCCCTCCTCGTCCCCACCCGCCGTAAGGAAAGCCCCGAGCGGGATGTCGCAGCTTTGCGCGATGCTATCAAGGCGGGCGTAAAACTTGACATCGCCTATCGCGACGAGCGGGCGCAGGAAACGCAACGCCGTATCTGGCCCGTTGCTCTCGGCTATTTCGAAGGGCTGCGCATCCTCGTCGCCTGGTGTGAATTGCGGGAAGGGTTTCGCCATTTCCGCATCGACCGCATGATCGACGTCACGCCGACGCAGGAGATCTTCCCCCGTCGCGGCGAGGTGCTTCTGGCGGAATGGCGCCGCGCGAACGGCATCGTCCACGATCTCTGACGACGCCTCCCATGCTGACGGAAACTGACAGGAGCACGGCCTAAACCCGATCTGCCGGACAGTCCGGCCCATCAGGAGACAGCCATGCAACCGACCTACATCCTTCTCGTCGTCAACGATCCACTGGCAAGCGCCGCCTTCTATGAGAGCATTCTCGGCACCGCCGCCTTGGAAGCACAGAAGACCTTCGCCCTCTTCCGCATGAACGCGTCGACCATGCTCGGCCTCTGGTCGAAACATACGATCGAGCCGCCGGTCACGGCCTCCCCCGGCAGCACCGAACTCTGCTTCGTGCTGGAGAACGCCGAGGCCGTGAACGAGTGCCACGAAAAGTGGAAAGCACAAGGCCTGCCCATCCTGCAGACGCCGGTCGAGGCCGATTTCGGCTACACCTTCACCGCCGCCGACCCCGATGGTCATCGCCTGCGCGCATTCCACCCGTCGCATCAGGGGTAAGGCATTCGTCGGGCGCAGCCGGGTGATTGCGCGCGCGCGCCGAACGCGGTATTTCACCGCCCATGACGAACAGCGCAACGACACTGCTCCCGGAAGCCAAAGGCGCGTTTCTGGTCGCGGCCCTTTACAACTTCGCCCGGCTCCACCGGTTTGCGGATCTGCGCGATCCGTTGCAGGCCGTCTGCGACGAGAACGGGGTAAAGGGCACGCTTCTGCTGGCGCAGGAGGGCGTCAACGGAACGATTGCGGGCACGGAGGCCGGCATCGCCGCCGTGCTCGCCTTCCTGCGCGCCCAGCCGGAATTCAAGGATCTGGAGCACAAGGAGAGCCGGGCGGCCGCCATGCCCTTCCTGCGCATGAAGGTGCGGATCAAGAAGGAGATCGTCACCATGGGCGTCGAGGATATCGACCCCCTGACGATCGTCGGCACCTATGTGGAGCCGAAGGACTGGAACGCCCTGATCTCGGACCCCGAAACGCTTGTGATCGACACCCGCAACGATTACGAGACCGCGATCGGCACCTTCCGCGGTGCGCTCGATCCGCAGACGAAAACCTTTCGCGAATTTCCGGACTGGGTGAAGAACAATACCGGCCTGCACAACAAGCCGAAGATCGCCATGTACTGCACCGGCGGCATCCGCTGCGAGAAGGCGACGGCCTTCATGAAGAGCCAGGGCTTCGACGAGGTCTACCATCTCAAGGGCGGCATCCTGAAATATCTCGAGGAAACGCCGCCGCAGGAAAGCCTGTGGGAAGGCGCCTGCTTCGTGTTCGACGATCGCGTGTCGGTAACGCATGGGCTGGGCGAGGGCGAGCATACGCTCTGCCACGCCTGCCGCCAGCCGCTGACGGCGGAAGAGCGCGCCGCGCCCGTGCATGAGGAAGGGGTCGCCTGCGTCCACTGCCACGACACGCGAACGGACGAGGACCGGGAGCGCTACCGGCAGCGCCAGCGCCAGATCGAGCTTGCGAAGAAGCGCGGCTCCAAGCATTTGGGAAGCTGAGCGATGCCGGGCGGCGTTACCGTTTCGGATCTCCGGGATGTCCCTCAGTTTCGCGACATCATGACCGATCGCCTCTGGACCGCCTGGTGGCGCGACGAGGGTCTGGTTACACGGGAACAACTCGTTTTGAAGGTCGGCGAGAATTTCACATCGACCAGCATTCCCTTCAGCCTGATCGCCCATCGCGGTGATGTGTTTTGCGGCACCGTCTCCGTCATCGAAGATGACATGCCCGCACGGCCACAATATCGTCCTTGGCTTGCGGCTCTCTGGGTCGAGGAGCATGCCCGCCGACAGGGCGTCGGTGAGAGATTGATCGACACGGCTCTCGAGATCGTGTCCGGTCTTGCGCCGGAGATCCATCTCTACTGCACGCCGGAGAACACGCCGTTTTACGAGCGTCGAGGCTGGAACCGGCTGGAAACCGACGTCGATGGCGTCAACATCCTCCACCGCCGCCCAGTCGTCTAATCCTCACAGCAACAGCAGGGCTCAGTCCGAAGGCATCTCCGCATGATTGCCCTTCGGAAACGCGCTGGCGAGATCCCTGTACCAGAGACCGCTCTTCTTGATCGTACGCAGCTGGGTCTCGTAATCGACATGGACGATGCCGAAGCGCATGCGGTAGCCTTCCGCCCATTCGAAATTGTCCATCAGGCTCCAGGCGAAATAGCCCTTCATCGGATAGGCCTCGGCAATCAGGTCGGCCGTGACAGCGAGATGCTCGGCGATGTAGTCGAGCCGCGGCTGGTCGTTCACCTCGCCGTTTTCGACGCCCATATTGTAGCAGGCGCCGTTCTCGGTGATGTAGCAATCCGGCAGGTCGTAGCGTTCGTTGACAGTGCGGATGAGATCGCCGAGCGCCTGCGGGAAGATCTCCCAGCCGATATCGGTCTTGGCCTCGTTGACGAAGGGTGCCGGCTTGGTGGCCGGAAACTCTGCACAGTCGGTCGCATCGTCGCTGACGCGCATCGGCGTATAGTAGTTCACGCCCCACCAATCCAGCTTCTGGCTGATCACAGCCATATCGCCGGCCTCGACCTCCGGCATGCGCGCACCCAGAGCCTCGAGCACGCTGTCGGGATAGGCGCCCTTGAAGATCGGGCCGAAGAACACGCCATTGTGGAAATCGAATGCCCGCTCGGCAGCAGCCTTGTCAGCCTCGCTATCGGTGCCGGGATAAACATGCATGGGATTGATGACGATGCCGACCGGCAGGTTCGCCCGCTCTTCGCGCACCGCGGCAACGCCGAGACCATGGGCGAGATTGGTCACGTGCATCGCGTGCAGCGCCGCCTCCATGTTCTTTTCGCCCGGCGCGTGGATGCCGTAGAGATGGCTGAGCCAGACCGAGCACCAGGGCTCGTTGAAGGTCGCGACCGCATCCAGCCGGTCGCCGAGACGGGCGATGACGGTGCGCGCATAGCGCTGGAACGCGAACGCCGTGGAGCGCGCGGTCCAGCCGCCGTCCCCGGCCAGCGTCAGCGGCAGATCCCAGTGATAGAGCGTCGCGAAGGCCTTGATATTGCGGGCCTTCAGTCCGTCCACCAGCCGGTCGTAGAAATCGAGGCCCGCTTCGTTCACGGGTCCCGTGCCATCGGGAATGATGCGCGGCCAGGCGATGGAGAAGCGATAGGCCTGCACGCCGAGGCTCGCGATCAGATCGAGATCGTCCTCCAGGCGATTGTAATGATCGCAGGCGACATCGCCATTGTGCCGGCCGAAGACGCGGCCCGGAATGTTGGAAAACGCATCCCAGATCGATGGCTTACGCCCGTCCGCCTTCGACGCGCCTTCGATCTGAAAGGAGGCCGTGGCCACCCCGAACAGGAAATCGCCGGGAAAGCGCGCAGCCAGCGTCTTGGGATCGGTCATCACTCGTGTCCTCTTCAATCGTCGTCTCGGGCGACGCCCATACCGCCGCGGCGCCGGGAAAGCCAGAGCGGCCAAGCGCGGCAAGCTGGGGAGACTATCCACGCCAACATGAACGGCGGATGACCGCAGACGCAAAGACAACACGAAAACGCCACCGGACGTCGAACATCCGGTGGCGATCATCCGCAAACGTGTGGGAGGATTAGACCGAGACCCAGGCGCCGTTTCGCTTGGAGGAGCGCACGCAGGCATCCACGAACAGCATGCCCTTCATCCCATCATCGATCGTGGGATAGGTGACGGCCGGATTGACCTTGCCGCCGGAGCGCTTCGCCTGGATGGCGCGGGCGGCCTCCGCATAGATTGTCGCGAAGCCTTCGAGGTACCCTTCGGGGTGGCCGGACGGGATGCGGGAAACCCGGTTGGCCTCCTCGCGCGCGCCCGCACCCATGCGGGTCAGGAGCTGCTTCGGCTGGCCGAAGGGGGTGTACCAGAGATAGTTCGGGTCTTTCTGCGTCCATTCGAGCCCGCCCTTGGTGCCGTAGACGCGCACCTGCAGCCCGTTCTCGTGGCCCGGCGCGACCTGGCTGCACCAGAGAAGGCCCTTGGCGCGTACGCCATCTTTCTCCTTGAAGCGCAGCATCACGTGGGCATTGTCGTCGAGCGCCCGACCCTCGACGAAGCTGTCGAGATCGGCTGCGAGTTCACCGAGCTCCAGTCCGGAAACGAAGGCACCGAGATTATAGGCATGCGTGCCGATATCGCCGGTCGAGCCACCCGCCCCGGACCGCGCCGGGTCCGTGCGCCACTCCGCCTGCTTGGAGCCCGACTTCTCCACTGCATCCGTCAGCCAGTCCTGCGGATATTCGACCTGAACGAGACGCACCGCGCCGATATCGCCATTTGCGACCATGGCGCGAGCCTGCCGCACCATGGGATAGCCGGTGTAATTGTGGGTGAGGATGAACAGCGCCTCGCTCTCGTCGGCAAGCGCCTTCAGCTTGCGGGCGTCGCCGAGTGTCGAGGTCAGTGGCTTGTCGCAGATGACGTGGATGCCACGTTTCAGAAACTCCCGCGCCGCCTCGTAATGCACATGGTTCGGCGTAACGATCGCCACGGCCTCGATGCCGTCCTTCAGCTTCGCCTCGCGGATCGCCATCTGCCGATAGTCGGCATAGGTGCGCGCCGGATCGAGCCCGAGATCGAGGCCCGAGGCCTGTGCCTTTTCCGGCGTCGAGGACAAAGCGCCGGCCACCAGCGTGAACTGGTCGTCGAGACGCGCTGCCATGCGATGCACGGCACCAATGAAGGCACCCTGCCCGCCGCCCACCATTCCGAGCCGGATGCGCGGCTGGCGCGCCTCCGCTGCCTTACCTTCGATGGCCATTCAAGTTCTCCGTTTTCGTGTCGCTTTGATCTGCTGTCGTCAGATACCGAGCATGCGCCGGTTGGCGGCCTCGTCCGTGCCGCCGGTGGCGAAATCGTCGAACGCCTTTTCCGTCACGCGGATGATATGGTGCTTGACGAACTCGGCGCCTTCGCGGGCACCATCCTCCGGATGCTTCAGCGCGCATTCCCACTCGACCACGGCCCAGCCGTCGAAATCATTCGCCGTCATCTTCGAGAACACCGCGCCGAAATCCACCTGCCCGTCGCCCAGCGAGCGGAAGCGGCCGGCCCGGTTAACCCAGCTCTGGAACCCGCCATAGACGCCCTGCCGGCCGGTCGGGTTGAACTCGGCATCCTTGACGTGGAACATCCGGATGCGGTCCTTGTAGATGTCGATATTGTCGAGATAGTCGAGGCACTGCAGGATGTAGTGCGAGGGATCGTAGAGCATGCAGGCGCGGGCATGGTTGCCGGTGCGCTCCAGAAACATCTCGTAGGTGATGCCGTCATGCAGATCTTCGCCGGGGTGGATCTCGTAGCAGATATCGACGCCGCACTCCTCGGCATGGTCGAGGATCGGCTTCCAGCGTTTCGCCAGTTCGTCAAAGGCGGTTTCCACGAGCCCCGCCGGACGCTGCGGCCACGGATAGAGATAGGGCCAGGCGAGCGCGCCGGAGAAGCTCGCCATCGCGTTGAGACCCAGATGCTTCGACGCGGTCAGCGCGAGCTTCACCTGATCGACGGCCCAAGCCTGCCGCGCCTTCGGATTGCCGCGCACCTCCGGTGCCGCAAACCCGTCGAAACCCTCGTCATAGGCCGGGTGAACGGCGACCAGCTGGCCCTGAAGATGCGTCGAAAGCTCTGTGATGACGACGCCGTTGTCGCGCGCCTGGCCCGCCAGATCGTCGCAATAGCCCTTCGACTCCGCCGCCTTCTTCAGGTCGATGAGACGCGCATCCCATGTGGGCACCTGCACGCCCTTATAGCCGATGTCTCCAGCCCATTTCGTAATGGCATCGAAGGAATTGAACGGGGCCTCATCGCCCGCAAACTGCGCCAGAAACAAGCCCGGCCCCTTGATCGTCTTCATCTTGCAACTCCTCCATCCTGTCGATCTGCCGCAGCACGGCGATCGTCCTCAGGCCGGCCTCCCGGCCCGCCATCCTCTTCATCATCCCGCCGGGCTGCAACGTTGCAGCCGGCGGCACGGTATCACTCTGACATCCGCGCGCAACCCGTTCCAGCCATTGGCCGCGCGACATTCCGTCCGCGCTGGGCATGAAAAAGCCGCCTGCGGGTGTCCGCAGGCGGCCCTTGATCGCTGATCAGAACGGCGAATCCGGGAAATAGAACTTCTCGGCATTCTCCTTGGTTACCAGCGTCGCATCCAGCGTGTAGGTGCCGCTGACGGGGACCTGATCGTAGAGCGCGGAGGCCGTCAGCTCCATCGCCGTGCCGACCATGGCCGGCGGATAGAGCACATCGACCGGAATCATCGTGTCGCCATCCATGACCTTTTTGATCATGTCCTTGGAACCGGCACCGGCGACGACATACTGGATGTCCTTGCGACCGGATTGCTCGATCGCCTGCAGCACGCCCACGGCCATGTCGTCGTCCTGGCACCAGACAACATCGATCTTCTGGTACTTGGTCAGGAAGTCCTGCATGACCTTGAAGGCGTCGTCGCGGTTCCAGTTGCCGAACTGGCGGTCGAGCACCTTGACGTTGGAGCCGGCAATGCCCTTGTCGAAGCCGTCCTGACGCTGCTGGTCGATCGGGATCGGCAGGCCGCGGATGACGACGACTTCGGCGTCCGGCGTCTTGCCCGCGATGTATTTGCCGGCGACTTCGCCGAGCGCGGGGTTGTTGCCGGCCACGTACAGATCGCGGATCGTGTCGTCGTTCACGCTCGGTGCACGGTCGACGATGGTCACGAACTTGCCCTTGTCCTTCACCTCCCGGATGGCGTTGACCAGCGGATCCGGATCGGACGGCAGGATGACGAGGGCGTCGATGCCCTGCGTGTTCAGGTCCTGCACGGCATTGGCCTGATTGGCCGCGTCCGGTGACGTCTTGACGATGACGTTGAGGCCGGGATGCTCGGCCATCAGCAGCTTGGCCACGCGCTCGGCATGGAACACCACGCCGGATGTCCAGCCGTGGTCGGCGGCCGGAATCGACACGCCGATCGTCTTCGTCTCCTGCGCGAAGGCGCCCGATGACAGGGCCGTGCCTGCCAGCGCCATAACGAATGCCAGTCCCAGAATACGTTTTTTCATGTTTCTCTCCTCCCGATGATGCGGGCTTCTGGGCATTGGCCCGGGCGCCCGCAAACCCTTATCCCGTTCATGGCCGCCGGATCAGGAACCTCTGGACCAGCATGGCGATGATGATGATGGCGCCCTGGATCGCGCTCAGCAGATACTCGCTGACCACGTTCGACAGGAGCATGATATTGCCGACGATCTCCAGAATGAACGCGCCGCAGATCGTTCCCCAGATGCGCCCGACGCCGCCGCGCAACGCCGTGCCGCCGACCACCACGGCGGTGATCGCCTGCAGCTCCCAGAGGATGCCCGTGGTCGCCGATGTGGATCCGAGCCGGGGCACGTAGATGAGAACCGCGATGGCGACGCAGACCCCTTGGATGACATAGGCGATGGTGCGGACGCGGTTGACCTTGATGCCGGAATAGCGCGCGACATCCTCGTTCGAGCCGACGGCCACGACATGGCGACCGTAGCGCGTGCGGTAGAGCACGAAGGCGCCGATGGCGGCCGTGACGAAGATCACGACGATCGGCACGGGAACACCGACGATGGTGCCGAAATAGGCCGGGCGATAGAGCGACTGGACGGCGGGATCGCGCAGCGTGATGGCCCCGCCCTGCGAGAGCCAGGTCGTCAGCCCGCGATAGATGCCCATGGCGCCGAGCGTCGCGATGAACGGCTCGATCCGCCCGACGGTGGTCACCAGCCCGTTGGCCAGCCCGCAGGCCGCCCCCACCAGAAGAGCAATGCCGACGCCCGCCATCAGCGTCAGGCTCGGGTCACCCGCCGCACCACTGTTGAGAAACAGGATCATGACGCTCGCGACGAAGGCGACCATGGCGCCGACCGAGAGGTCGAGCCCGCCGGACGAAATGACGAAGGTCGCGCCGACGGCGATGACCGCAATGAAGGCGCTGCGCGCCAGCACGTTGGTTAGGTTGTCGATGCTCAGAAAATTCGGATGCGCGAAGGCGCCGAGCACCAACAGCAGCGCCAGCGCGATGAAGGGCGCGACGGCCCCGAAGTCGATATTGCGAATGGATCGTGCCGGCTTCGCGCCGTCTGCCGTGATATTGGTCATTGTCTCCCGCGTCACGCGGCCTCCCCAGAAACGCCCCCGGACACCCCCGTGGCAAGCACGACGATATCGTCTTCCGTCATCCGCTCGCCCGAAACCTCGCCGACGATGCGGCCCGACCGCATGACGACGATCCGGTCGCAGATGCCGATCAGTTCCGGCATCTCCGAGGAGACGACGATGATGGACCGACCCTCCTCGGCCAGACGGACGATGAACGCGTAGATCTGTTCCTTGGTGCCGATATCGATGCCGCGCGTCGGCTCATCGATGATGACGATCTGCGGATCGAGCATCATCATCTTGGCGATCAGCAGCTTCTGCTGGTTGCCGCCGGAAAGCTGGCCTGCCAGGAGGTCCTTGCGACCGGTCCGGATATCGAAATCCTTGATCGCCGTATCGAGCGCCGCATGCTCCTTCTTGCGATCCACCTGAAAGCCGCGCACGAAGCGGCCGAGCGATGCGAGCGTCAGATTGACGCGCAGATCCTTGGTCAGCAGCAGCCCCTTGCCCTTGCGGTCCTCCGAGAGATAGACGATGCCGGCCTTGAGGCTGGCATGAACGTCGCGAAACTGGACCGGGCGGCCGCTCAGCATAACGGTGCCATGCGCCGGGCGCAGACCGACCATACCCTCCATCAGCTCCGTCCGCCCCGCGCCGACGAGACCGGCAAAGCCTAGAATCTCCCCTTTGCCGAGCTGGAACGTGGCATTCGTCGCATAGCCGGGCACGGACAGGCCGGAAACCTCCAGCACCGCCTCGCGCGAGGCGACGGATACGCGATCCGGATACAGCTTGGCGACGTCGCGTCCGACCATGAGCCGCGCCATGTCGGCAGGCTGCAAGGTGTCGGCCGGATGCGTGGCGACGGTGCGGCCGTCGCGCAGCACGGTCACCGTATCGGCGATGTCCTTCACCTCCGGTAGGCGGTGGGAAATGTAGAGCACGGCGACCCCGCGGTCGCGGATGTGCCGGATGACCTGCAGAAGTGCTGCGGTCTCGTGCGGCGTGAGGGACGCGGTGGGCTCGTCGAAAATGACGACGCGATGGGGCACCAGCAACACGCGGGCGATCTGCACGAGCTGACGCTGCGCGATCGACAGCCGGGCAACGATCGTGCGCGGATCGATATCGGCACCCAGCGCACGGACCGCGTCGCGCGCGCCCTCGTTCATCGCCTTGTCGTCGAGCGTCAGTCCACGGATTTTCTCACGGCCGAGATAGATGTTCTGCGCGACGGTGAGATCGGGGGCAAGCAGGATTTCCTGGTGCACCAGCACGATGCCGCGCGCCTCCGCATCGACGGGCCCGGACAGCGTCACCGTCTGGCCGTCGATCAGGATCTCTCCGCGCGTCGGCGGAAGATTGCCGGCGATGAGCTTCATCAGCGTCGACTTTCCGGCACCGTTCTCGCCGATGATCGCATGCACCCTGCCAGCCTCGATCGTGAGATCGATGCCCTTCAGCACCTCGACGATACCGAATGTCTTCGACAGTCCCCTTGTCTGCAGCAGGGGCGAGGTCTGCAGCGGGGGCGAGAGGGAAACAGCGGCGCCGCTCATGCAGCGCTCCGCATCGCGAACGCCCGATGCGACATCCGACATCCGAAATGGAAACGCAAGAATACAGATCGGCGTGCTGACGGGTGTCCGCCGCAAGCGCCAAAAGGTGCTGTCGAAATCACGCTGAATCTCCTCCGAAATCGAAGCTAGCGCAATTGATGAGGTACGTAAAGCAGCTTTGTCCGCCTGATCACGGAGAGGTGTTCGCCTCTCCCTAAGACATTGTTAAAGTACGATGAACCTGAAAAATGGGGTTTGCAGCGCATGGAAAACACATCCGGCGCGTTTGCTTCCACGAACGTGCCGGATGTGGGTCATGTCTTGATGACCTAGACGTAGCGGTTGACCACGTTCTCCAGATATTCCTGCCGGCCGGAACGCGGCTGCGGGTTGAGGTCGGTTGCCTCCACATGGGCTGCAAGGTCCTCGAGCGACATGGATGTCAGCCGCTTGCGACCGTCCTCCGTGCTCCAGCCCGCATAACGTGCGTCCAGCGGTCCGGACAGGGCCTTGTCCTCAATCATCTTCGCCGCCGCCTTCAGGCCGCGTGCACAGCAATCCATGCCGCCGATATGGCCGATGAGAAGGTCTTCGGCATCCAGCGACTGCCGGCGCAGCTTTGCGTCGAAATTGGTGCCGCCCGTGGTAAAGCCACCGCCGGCCAGAACCTGATAATAGGCAAGCGCCATTTCCGGGACATTGTTCGGGAACTGGTCGGTATCCCAGCCGGACTGGTAGTCGTTGCGGTTCATGTCGATCGAGCCGAACAGGCCGAGCGCATTGGCGAGTGCCAGCTCGTGCTCGAACGAATGGCCAGCCAGGATGGCATGGCCCTGCTCGATGTTAAGCTTCACCTCGTTCTCGAGCCCGTAGGACTTGAGGAAGCCGTAGACGGTCGCGACGTCGTAGTCGTACTGGTGTTTGGTCGGCTCCTGCGGCTTCGGCTCGATCAGGATCGCGCCCTTGAAGCCGATCTTGTGCTTGTACTCCACCACCATGTTGACGAAGCGGCCGAGCTGGTCGAGCTCCTGCTTCAGGTTGGTGTTGAGCAGCGTCTCATAGCCTTCGCGCCCGCCCCAGAGCACATAGTTCTCGCCGCCGAGCTTGACGGTCGCGTCCATGCAGGTCTTGACCGTCGCGGCCGCGAAAGCGAACACATCCGGATCCGGATTGGTGGCCGCACCCGACATATAGCGGCGATGCGAGAAGAGGTTCGCCGTGCCCCAAAGCAGCTTGACGCCGGTCTGCTGCTGTTTGCCGGCGAAGTAATCGACGATCTCGTTCAGATTCTTCGTGTTCTCGGCAAAGCTCTTGCCCTCCGGCCGCACGTCCGCATCGTGGAAGCAGTAATAGGGCACGCCCAGCAGGTCGAAGAATTCGAACGCGACGTCGGCCTTCAGCTTCGCCGCCGCCATGCTGTCCTCGAACCAGGGTCGCTCGAAGGTCTGCCCGCCGAAGGGATCGCCGCCCGGCCAGACGAAGGTGTGCCAGTAGGCAACGGCAAAGCGCAGATGGTCTTCCATCCGCTTGCCCATAACCACCTCGTTTGGGTCGTAGTGGCGAAAAGCCAGCGGGTTGGTGCTGTCAGGCCCTTCGAAGCGGATCTTCTGGATATCCTTGAAATAACCGGTGCTCATGATGTCTCCTCCAGTGGTGTCTGTGTTTTGGATCAGTAGGCGGCGCGGATGGCCGGGTAGAGCCGGCCATAGCGCTGATAGGCATCCTCATAGGCCTCGCGCAGCGAAGCGACCGGCTCGACCGTGTGAGCGGTCTCGGGCGGCGTGAAGACGGACAGCGGGTCGGCACCGGTGGCCGCGACGAGGCCGAGACGGGCAGCCCCGAAGGCCGCGCCGAAGTCGCCATCGGCCGGCACGTCGACCGGCAGGTCGAGCGCGGTCGCGATCGACGACAGCCAATAGGCCGAGCGCGATCCGCCACCGATCGCGGTCACCCGGTGCAGCTGCGTTCCCGCATGTTTCAGGGCCTCGAGGCTGTCGCGGATCGCGAAGGACACGCCTTCCAGCACGGCCTGCGTCAGCACGGCCCGGCCGCTTTCATGACCAAGGCCGAGGAAGGCGGCGCGGATGGTCGCGTCGTTGTGCGGCGTGCGCTCGCCGGAGAGATAGGGAAGGAAGGTGACGCCGGTGGGCGCCTGCAGCGTGCTCCCCAGCTCCTGCGTCAGCTCGGAGGCGCTGCGGCCGGTGACGCCGGCATGCCAGTTCAGCGCATCGGTCGCCGACAGGATGACGCCCATCTGGTGCCATGTTTCGGGCAGCGCATGGCAGAAGGCGTGGACCGCACTCTCCGGATTGGGCAGGTAGCGGGCGTTCGCCGCAAAGAGCACGCCGGAGGTGCCGAGCGAGACGAAAGCATGGCCCTCGCCGATGGTGCCCATGCCGCAGGCAGATGCCGCATTGTCGCCGGCACCGCCCGCCACCACGACCCCCGCGCCCATGCCCCAGCCGGCGGCGAGATCGGATTTCAGCATGCCTCCAGGCGCTGTTCCCTCGACCAGCGACGGCATCTGCCGTTTGCTGAGCCCCGTTGCTGCAAGCAGGCTTTCCGACCAGGCGCGCTTGCCCGTATCGAGCCAGGACGTGCCGGCGGAATCCGACATTTCCGAGATGTGCTCGCCCGTCAGCCAGAGACGCAGATAGTCCTTCGGCAGCAGCACCCAGCGCACCTTGGCAAACACGTCCGGCTCGTTCTTCGCCACCCAGGCGAGCTTCGGCGCGGTGAAGCCGGGGAACACGATGTTGCCGGTGATGGCGCGAAACTGCGGATCGGCATCCAGCGCCGCAGCCTCGGCATGAGAGCGCGTGTCGTTCCAGAGAATGCAGGGGCGCAGCACGGCGTCGCTCTCGTCGAGCAACGTCGCGCCGTGCATGTGGCCGGACAGGCCGATGCCGCGCACGGCGGCAAGCTCGGCGGGATGGGATGCCTTCAGGCCGGCGATCGCCTCCTGCGTGGCGCGGACCCAGTCCGCCGGATCCTGCTCGGACCAGCCGGGATGCGGGCGCAGGACGTCGCAGGCGCCGGTCGCCGAACCGATGATGCGCTGCGCGCCGTCGATAAGCAGCGCCTTGACGCCGGACGTGCCGAGATCGATGCCGAGATACATGGAATGCTCCTAGTTTGCGCCACTGGCGGCGCCGGATGGGCGAAGGGACAGACCGTCCGCGTCGTCTGCGAAGGGCAGGTTGTCCTTGAGAAAGATATCGATGCGGATGCGCTCCTGCGCCTCCACCGCGGGAATGCCGTCCGCCTTGGCCTTGAGAACGCGGATGGCGCTGCGCACTTCGTGGCCGGCATCCTGGTTGAGCACGGCATCGATCAGGTCGCCTTCGAGCGCGGCGCGGGTATGGGGCGTCAGCTCATGCGCGATGACGGCGCGGGGGCGCGGCCGGTCATGCCGCTGCAGGGCCGCGATCAGGCCGCGATTGCCCGCGCCGAGACTATAGATGCCCGCGACATCCGGGTGACGCGCCAGAAGATCGACGATCAGCCGCTCCGTCGCCGCCGGGTCGTCCTGCCCCTCGAGCACCGGCAGCAACCGGCAGGTGCCGGACAGCGCGGCGCGGAACCCGTCGAGCCTGTCGCGATGGTCGCGCACCAGCATGGACCCGGCGAGCACGGCAATCGTGGCACTGTCCTGCCCGACGAAGCGGCGCATCAGGCTGCCGGCCGTGCGCCCGGCCGCGTGGTTGTCGATACCGGCGAAATGGTCGCGGCAGGAGGGTCCGAGGTCGGACACCAGCGTCACCAGGGGGATGCCGGAGGCCTGCACGCGCAGCGCGGCCTCCACCACGTCGGGCGCATCCACGGCCACGACGGCGATGCCGGCCGGCTCGGCCGCGATCGCCGCGTCGAGCGCACGGGCGACCGCCGCCCCGTCGAACGGGGGAACGATGACGATCGAGATCGCCACGCGGTCGGCGGACGGTCGTGCCATGGCCTCGCGCACATGCCGCTCCAGCCCGCGCATGAACGAGTTGTCGCCGGCGGGAAGTATGAAGGTGAAGGGATAGACCCGGCTCTTGGCAAGGTTTGCGGCGGCCATGTCGCGGACGAACCCGATGGCCGCGATGGCGGCCTCGACCCGCATGCGGGTTGCCGCTTTCACGCCCGGCCGCCGGTTCAGAACCCGGTCGACCGTGGCCAGGCTGACGCCCGCCTCTGCAGCGATATCGTGAACGGTCGGTCGCATGGCTCCTCCGGAAACGAGGTCTAGAGGAATTCTTGATGTACGTAAATCAGAAATTTTCAGGAAGCATCATCGGAACGAAAAACGCCGGCACGAATGCCGGCGTCGATCCCAAGGACGAGCTTTCTGTCAGTGGCCGCCGCCGGCACTGGGCGCCACCGGCTTCGGCTTCTGGATCACGAGGACGCAGAAGATCAGGGCACCGAAAAGGCCCGTCAGCAGCACGAAGATATCGGCGAACGACAGGATGGACGCCTGACGCTGGACGATGCCGGCGAGCTGCTTCATGGCGATCGTCGCGCCGTCCATGCCATGGGCATTGTAGTTCCCGGCAATCTGGTTCAGCTGTTCCATCGCCTCCGGGTTGCTCCAGGTCACATGCTCGGAGAGCTGGGCGTAATGCACGTCCTGCCGCCGCGTGAGAATCGTGTTGATCGCCGCAAGGCCCACCGCGCCGCCGAGATTTCGCGTGAGGTTGAACACGCCGGACGCGCCGCGGATTCTGTCGGGCGATAGCGTGCCCAGCGCCACGTTGTTGATCGGCACCATGCACATCATCATGCCGAATCCGCGCAGGATCTGCGGGACGAGGAGTTCATAAAAATCCCAGTCCGTGGTGATGTTGGTCATGATGTAGGTGCCGCTGGAAAACGAGGCGAAGCCGATGACCATCAGCACGCGCGGATCGAATTTGCCCGAGAGAATGCCGGCGATCGGCGCGGTACAGAACATGGCGACGCCCGAGACGAACATGGTCTCGCCGATCATCAGCGAATCGTAATGTCGGATCTGGCCGAGATAGAGCGGATAGAGATAGGTGAGCCCGTAAAGCCCGATACCCATGATGAAGGAGAAGAGCGAGCCGAAGGCGAAGTTCCGGTTGGAGAAGGCACGCAGGTCCACCACCGGGAAATCGACCGTGAACACCCGGTAGAAGAAGACGACGGCCGCAACGACGCAGGCGACGGCGCCCATCACGATATGCCCGTCGCTGAACCAGTCGTTCGTGTTGCCCTCTTCCAGCACATATTCGAGGCAGCCGAGAAACACGCCCATGGAGAGAAGGCCCCACCAGTCGAATTTCTTGACGAGGCTGAGCTCCGGCTTGTCGAAGTCGATGTAGTTCCAGGTGACGATCGCCACCACGATGCCCGGGGGAATATTGACGAGGAAGAGCCAGTGCCAGGAAAAGGCATGGCTGAGATAGCCGCCGACGGTCGGCCCGATGGTGGGCGCCAGCGTCGCGATGAGGCCGATGATCGGCGAGACGATATTGCGCTTGGACGGCGGGAAGATGGTGAAGGCTGCGGCGAAGACCGACGGGATCATGCCGCCGCCGATGAAGCCTTGCAGCGCGCGATAGATGATCATCTGGTCGATGTTCGTGGCGGTGGCCGCGAGAGCGCTGGCAACCGTGAAGCCGGCTGCCGAGCAGGCAAAGAGAACGCGGGTGGAGACGATGCGTGCCAGCGTGCCCGAGAGGGGAATCATGATGACTTCGGCGATGAGATAGGCCGTCTGCACCCAGCCGATCTCGTCGGAACCGGCCGAGATGCCGGCCTGGATCTCGGCGAGCGATGCGGAGACGATCTGGATGTCGAGGATCGACATGAACATGCCGACCACCATCGCGAAGAAGGCGATCAGTCTGCGCGGGTCCATCTTCTCTTCCGCGCCGGCCTTGGAACCCGCGCCGGAGCCCGCCGCCATCGCGCCAGGCCGCCCGCCGGCGGTCGCAGTTGCACTCGCAGCCATGGGCTTGCTCCCGTGCGAACGCCGCCGCCTGTCGAAAGGCCTGCGGAACGCTCGATATCGTCAGAAAAGGATCGTCCCGGGCGGCGGGGCGGAGCCGCTGTCGCCCGGGAGGCAGAGAAAACGCGATGTTACCGCGCGGCAGCCGTGTCGGTCGTCTGCGGCGCGGTGCGCGTGTCAACGTCCACGACGACGCTCAGGCCCGCCTGCAGGCGTCCGCTGTCGAGCACGTCCTGCGGCAGGGCGATGCGCACAGGCACGCGCTGGATGACCTTGGTGAAGTTGCCGGTGGCATTCTCCGGCGGCAGCAGCGAGAAGACGGAGCCTGATGCCGGCGCGATGGACTCGACGGTCGCCTCGATCGGCTTGTCGTCATAGGCGTCCACATGCACCATGACCTTGGACCCCGGCACGAGACCGGCAATCTGCGTCTCCTTGAAGTTCGCATCGATATAGAGCTTGTTCACGGGTACGAGTGCGGCAAGTCGCTGGCCGGCCGAGACGAGGTCGCCATCCTGAACCGCGAGATTGCCGACGACGCCATCATACGGGGCCTTCAGCACCGTGAAGGCAAGATCGCGCTCGGCCTTGTCGCGCGACAGCTCCAGCGAGCGGATCGTACTTTCGGCCTCGGCGCGCTGGGCTTGCAGCACCGAGACGTTGGCGGCAGCGGCCGCGATCGTCGCATCGGCTGCGAGCACGTTGGCGCGTGCCTGGTCGAGCGCCACGTTGGCGCTATCGAGGGAAGCGACCGAACCCACGGCCTTCGACTGGAGGTCGCTCGCACGCTTCTGCGTGATCTCGGCCCCGCGCACGGTCGCTTCCAACGCGGTCTTCTGTGCCCGGGCCTGCAGCAGGCTCGCCTGGGAACCGGCGATCTGCGCATCGAACCGCGCCAGAGACAGTTTTTCGGTTTCGATCTGGGCCTGCGCCTGATCGGCGGCGATCCGGTAGTCGCCATTGTCGAGCGTGACGAGCGGATCGCCCGCCTTCACCCGCTGGTTGGCGACGACGTTCACCGTCTCGACATAGCCGGAGACCTTCGGGGCGATCGACGTTAGGTCACCTTCGATATAGGCGTCGTCGGTCGAGATCATGAAGCGGCCATTGGTCCACCACTCATAGCCGAACCAGCCCGCAGCCCCGAGAACGGCAAGACCTATGATGGGCACGACCAGACGACGGCGCTTTGGCTGTTTTGCCTGTGCATCGGGAGCGGGTGCAACGGTGGCAGGCGCATCCTCGGCACGGGCCGTGGGCGCACCATCCGCCGTGTCGAAATCCTCACCCACCGGCCGCACATGCGCTGCCGATGTCTTGCTGGAACCTGCCATGGTCGACGTCCCCGAAAATTGGCCCGAGAAAATAGTAAGAAAAGCAAACTGAACCGCTCAGTTCGATTTGACATAGGCAAGTCCATCCCGCATATCAAGCGAAATCGAACCGCTCGGTTCGAAAAGTTCATGATGGGAGAATGCGATGCCTGCGCTGCAGCGAGCCGATGCCCCAACGATAACCGTCAAGGCCGATGCTCCCGTCGCCGACGCGTTGCAGCCCGGCGCGTCCATGGCGGATGCCGGGACGGGTGGCCGACGGGTGGCGGGCGAGGATCCAGTCAAACGTGACCAGATCATCGACGGCGCCAAGCGCGTCTTCATGGCCGTGGGCTTCGATGCCGCCAGCATGAACGACATTACCCGCGAGGCCGGGGTCTCCAAGGGCACGATCTACGTTTACTTCGGCGGCAAGGAGGACCTGTTTGCGGCTATGATCGAGCGCGAGCGCGCGAAAGTGGTGGCCAGCATGAAGCACGTGCTGCAGAGCAATCACGGGCCTGTCGATGCCGTCCTGCATGATTTCGGCGTAACGTTCGTCACCCATATATGCTCGGACAAGACCGTGCGCGGCATGAAGATGGCGCTGAGCGTCAGCGAGCGCATGCCGGCCCTCTGCCAGCGCTTCTTCTCGGCCTCGCCGGAAAACGGCTATTCGATCCTGAAGACCTATCTTGAAACCAAGATCGAAGAGGGACAGCTGGAGATCGAGGATACGGATCTCGCCGCGCGGCAGTTCATCGAGCTCTGCATGCCCGGCCTTTTCAAGCGCCGTCTGTTCGGCTGGCTGCCCGTTCCGCCGGACGCGGACGAGATCGACCGGACGGTGCGATCCGCCATTGCGATGTTCCTGACGTTCTACATCGCGAAAAAGTGAAAGAACGTGACGCCGGGAGGGGTTCGGCGCACGGCGGGCGACTTGTCGCGTCACGATTTGCCTTTACATGGAGAGCGTTGAACGCCTGCAGCTGCAGGCACCCCGCACCAGCCTCTCACTGAGGCCACCCCTATCGAGGAAGGACCCGCCCCGATGCAGGATATCCTGCTGCTCATGCAAGACCCAGCCGCCTGGATCGCGCTCATCACGCTTGTCGTCATGGAAGTCGTGCTCGGCATCGACAACCTGATCTTCATCTCCATTCTGACGAACAAGCTGCCCCCGGAGCATCGCGACAGGGCCCGCAAGATCGGTATCGGCCTGGCTCTCATCATGCGCCTCGGCCTGCTCTTCGCCATCGCATGGATCGTCAAGCTCGATTCCGACCTGTTCACGATCGCCGGCATGGGCTTCTCCGGCAAGGACCTGATCCTGATCGCCGGTGGTATCTTCCTCGTCTGGAAGGCCACGAAGGAAATCCACCATTCGGTCGACGTCCAGGACCACAAGGAAGACCTCGTCGGCGCCGGCAAGAACGTCGTGAAGATGACCTTCGGCGCGGCGATCGGCCAGATCCTCGTGCTTGACCTCGTCTTCTCGATCGACAGCATCATCACCGCAGTCGGCATGACGCCGCACGTGCCGATCATGTTCATCGCCGTCATCACTGCCGTCACCGTCATGCTGGTGGCCGCGACGCCGCTCGCCAACTTCATCGAGAAGAACCCGACCATCGTCATGCTGGCCCTCGCCTTCCTGCTGATGATCGGCGGCACACTGATCGTCGAAGGCTTCGGCGTCCACGTTCCCAAGGGCTACATCTACGCCGCCATGGCCTTTTCGGCCGGCGTCGAGGCGCTCAACATGTTCTCGCGCCGCAAGCGCGAGCGGGAGCGCGCTGCAAACGGCGGCGTGACGCCGACGCAGCATTGATCGCCTGAACGAATGGGTCCGGCCGCAAGGCCGGGCCCTTATCCTTTATGCCAGGACCCGCCGCACACCGCCTCCGCCTTGACGCGCGCCGGGGAATATGGTCTCACGCCCGCGATTGAAGATGCCCGGCCGCCGGCACGCCGCGTGGCCGCGCGTCTCCGCCTTTGAGGGCTCGGGCCGGTGCGGCGGCGCTTGCCCGAAAACGCCAGCAGCACGCCAACAGGCCGAGATCATGACAGACACACCAGTCCGGGTGCGCATCGCCCCCTCCCCCACCGGCGAGCCGCATGTCGGCACGGCCTATATCGCGCTGTTCAACTATCTCTTTGCGAAGAAGAACAACGGCACCTTCATCCTGCGCATCGAGGACACGGATGCCACGCGTTCGACGCCGGAATTCGAGACCAAGGTGCTCGACGCGCTGAAATGGTGCGGGCTCGAATGGTCGGAAGGCCCCGATATCGGCGGTCCCTACGGTCCCTATCGCCAGTCCGACCGCAAGGACATCTACAAGCCCTATGTCGAGAAGATCGTCGATGCCGGCCACGGCTTCCGCTGCTTCTGCACGTCCGAGCGCCTTGCCGAGATGCGCGAAGCCCAGCGCGCCACCGGCAAGCCGCCGAAATATGATGGCCTCTGCCTGCATCTGAGCGCCGAGGAGGTCACGCGGCGGGTGGACGGCGGCGAGCCCCATGTCGTGCGCATGAAGATCCCGACGGAGGGCGTCTGTTCCTTCGTGGACGGCGTCTACGGCCCGGTCGAGATTCCGTGGGATGCGGTCGACATGCAGGTCCTGCTGAAGGCCGACGGCATGCCGACCTATCACATGGCAAACGTCGTGGACGACCACCTGATGCGCATCACCCATGTGGCGCGCGGCGAGGAGTGGCTGTCCTCGGTGCCCAAGCATATCCTGCTCTATCGCTATCTCGGCCTCGAGCCACCGGTGTTCATGCATCTCTCGCTGATGCGCAATGCCGACAAGTCGAAGCTCTCCAAGCGAAAGAACCCGACCTCGATTTCCTACTACTCCGCGCTCGGCTATCTGCCGGAAGCGCTGATGAACTTCCTCGGCCTGTTCTTTATCCAGATCGCCGAAGGCGAGGAGATGCTGACCATGGCGCAGCTGACCGAGCACTTCGATCCGGAAAACCTGTCGAAGGCGGGCGCGATCTTCGACGTCCAGAAGCTCGACTGGCTGAACGGCCGCTGGCTACGCGAAGGTCTTTCGGAAGACGCCTTCGTCGGCCGCGTGCTGGCCTGGGCCATGGAGAACGACCGGATCAAGGAAGGCCTGCGCCTTTCCCAGTCCCGCATCTCCAAGCTGGGCGACCTGCCGGATCTCGCCGGCTTCCTGCTGAAGGCCGATCTCGGTCTCGACGCGTCGTCCTTTGCCAAGGTGAAGACCGCGCCGGAAGAGCTGGTCGAGATCTTCAAGACGGTGCAGCCCGATCTCGAAACCATCGTCGAATGGAACGCGGAATCGGTGGAAGCCGAACTGCGCGCCAGCGCGGACCGCATGGGCAAGAAGCTGAAGGTGGTTCTCGCACCGCTCTTCATCGCCATCTCCGGCTCGTCGCGCTCGCTGCCTTTGTTCGACAGCATGGCCATCCTCGGCCGCTCCGTCGTGCGCCAGCGCCTGAAGGTCGCGGGTCAGGTGGTTGCGGCGATGGCGGCTGCGGCAAAGTAAAGTCGCGGGCTTGGCTGCCCCTCATCCGGCTGCCGCCACCTTCTCCCCGCATGCGGGGCGAAGGGACACGCGGCATCCGCCTACCTCTCTCAGGGCACGTCCCCTCGCCCCGCCTGCGGGGAGAGGGCTAGGGTGAGGGGCAGAGGCACCCGCCGACATATAAGAATACATCGCGGCCTTGCCGCCACAGGACAGGCAACCATGACCGAAAAGCTTGACACCACTCTCTCCTCCGACGTCACCGAAGTCCGCGCCCAGAAGCTGAAGCTGCTGCGCGCGCAGATCGGCGATGTCTACCCCGCGCATTTTCACCGGACGATCACCAACGCCGAGCTTGCGGAGAGATATGAGGGGCTGGAGCCGGATGCGGTGACCGAGGATGTGGTCACCGTTGCCGGCCGCGTCTTCTCGTCGCGCAATTCCGGCATGTTCATGGACATCCGCGATGCCGGGGCTAAGATCCAGATCTTCTCGCACAAGGACACGACGCCCGAGGAGGCCCGCGCCCTGCTGCCGATGGTCGATATCGGCGACATCATCGGCGTTACCGGCGTCGTGCGCCGCACCAAGCGCGGCGAACTGACGATCAACGCGCAAGAGATCACCATGCTGACCAAGGCGCTGCTGCCCATGCCGGAGAAGTGGCACGGCCTCTCCGACGTCGAGCTGCGGTATCGCAAGCGGCACCTCGACATCCTCACCAACGAGGATTCGAAGCTGCGCTTCCAGCAGCGCGCCCGCATCATCTCCGGCATCCGCCGCTTCATGGAAGAGGACGGCTTCATGGAGGTCGAGACGCCCATGCTGCATTCCGTCTATGGCGGCGCGACCGCCGAGCCCTTCAAGACGCACCACAACACGCTGAAGCTTGACATGTATCTGCGCATCGCGCCGGAACTGTTCCTGAAGCGCACGCTGGTCTCGGGCCTGGCCGACAAGGTGTTCGAGGTCAACCGCAACTTCCGCAACGAAGGCGTTTCCACCCGGCACAATCCCGAATTCACGATGATGGAGTGCTACTGGGCCTATGCCGACTACGAGGACATCATGGACCTCGTGGAGCGCCTGTTCTCGTCGCTCGCGATGAGCATCCACGGCTCGACGGACGTGACCTTCGGCGACAAGACGATCTCCTTCGCCGGCCCGTTCAAGCGCGTCCCCATGCCGGATGCGGTCAAGGACGTCACCGGCATCGATTTCCTCGCCATCAAGACCGACGAGGAAGCCCGCGCGGCGTCCAAGGCGGCCGGCTTCGAGATCGAGAAGGACTGGACCTGGGGCGAATGCCTCGCCTTCATCTTCGAGGAGAAGGTCGAGGGCACGCTGATCCAGCCGAGCCACGTCACGCATTTCCCCAAGGACATCTCGCCGTTTGCCAAGGAAGTGCCGGGCGAGCCGCGCCTGGTCGAACGCTTCGAAACCTATTGCAATGCCTGGGAAGTCGGCAATGCGTTCTCCGAGTTGAACGATCCGGAAGAACAGCGCCGCCGCATGGTCGAGCAGCTGGAGCAGGCCCATGCCCGCGGCGAGAAGGAAAAGCAGCTGGACGACGACTTTCTCGATGCGATCGACCAGGGCATGCCGCCCGCAGGCGGTCTCGGCATCGGCGTCGATCGCCTGGTGATGCTGTTGACGAACGCCCCGTCGATCCGCGACGTCATCCTCTTCCCCGCCCGCCGCAAGGCAGACTGAGGTAAGAGTCTTTCAGGATCGGCGCCATCAATGGGTGGCGCCGGTCTCCTCCGGCGTCACGCCATGCGGTACCGCCGCCTCGTGCTCCACCTCAGTCGCGGCAGGGGCATGGGCCGCGTCGTCCGCAGCCACCGCATGTCCCTCGGCCTCGGCCGCATCTTTTCCGTGACCGCCTTCGGGCGCCGTCACCGCCTGTTCGGGTGCTCCATGTTCGGGCGCCCCATGTCCAGGCGCGCCATGCTCCGGCGTCTCGTGCTCCGGCGTCTTCGGTGCAGGGTCGGCATTCGCCACCGGCGCCTCCGCCGTGTCCCCGCCCAGTCCCGGGATCAGGCGCATGACCGTGGACAACATGCCGTCCCGAGCCGGTTCCGCAGCCTTCGCCGTTTCCCCATCCGCATGCGCGGTCTTGCCGCCCATTCCGGGGATCCAGGCGGTGATCGTGGAGACCCATCCGCCCTCTGCCGTTGCGGCCTGTTCGTCACCGGCCTTGCCGTCCGCGTGTTCGCTCGCCGGTGTTGCGTGACCGGCTTCGCCATCGGCGGCCGGCGCATCGTGCCCTTCGGCCGGCGCGCCATGCTCTGCCGCAGCCTCGCCATGGCCTTCCGCAGGCGCACCATGTTCCCTCGCGGCTTCGCCATGCCCGTCCGACGGCGCATCATGTCCCTCGGAGGCAGCTTCGCCATGGCCGGCGGGTTTGCCGTGTCCGCCGACCCCATCGCCCTCGACCGCAACGGACGCATCGGCGACCACTGTCTCGCAATCGGCGCGATCGGTCATCGCCGTCAGCGTTGCGCGGATGTCGTCGGGAGAGAGCGCCTTGCGCTCCCCATAGAACAGACCGACCGCGTTGGCCTTGCCGTCGGCGTAGCGGGCGATGAAGGGCTGGTCCATGTCCGGCAGCTTCGTCGGGTCGGGCGCAAACAGAACCTCGGCGCCGATCGCAGCACCGCGCAGGTTCGCCCTGCCCTCCGGCCCCGCCCGGTCGAGCACGACGATCTGGTAGAGATCCGCCTTCTCCGCCTTTGCGAGCACGCCGGCGACGCGCAGCGCGGTGCGCACCCGCTCGATGCCATCGACATTGTCGGTGCGGACATATTTGCGCAGCCAGCGCTGGCCGCCGCGGTTGAGCTTGATGAAATCCGACGTGGTGCAGGCGACGCCCGACGGCTGCGCAGCCGTCATCTCGGCCTCGGCATGTGAAAGAAGCCCGCTCTGCAGAACGTAGACGCCGGCGCCGCCCAGGAGGACGAGAACGGCCGCCGCACCGAGAAGACGCTTCTTCGACAGCCGGACTTTCAGGGACAAACCTTTCACCTCGGCCGCTCCATGCCCAATCACGCGCTCCAAAAGGCCTGCCGGCGGCAGACATCACGGCGGGACCGTAAACGAACAGGGTTGAGGAAGCTTTAATCCGCCCGGTCCGCAGGCATGCCGCACCTGGCGAAAAACCGCGCGCAGCTTCCGTTTGCCCTTGATTGCCGATAGCCGGATGGCGCATGAGCTTGGGCAACAGGCTTCTCGAGCATCGGACGGAACGGCATGGCACGGATCGGCATAGTGGGCGGCGGCATCATCGGTTGTGCGACGGCGATCCAGCTGATCGCGCGCGGCCATGACGTCACCCTGTTCGAGCAGGACGCGAGCGGTCTTCCCGCCTCGGTCGGCAATGCCGGCATCATGGCGATCCCCGAGATCGACCCCATCGCCCGGCCGGACATGCTTCTCTCCGCCCCGCGCTGGCTTGCCGATCCGCTCGGACCGCTGACGCTGCGCTGGACCGACCTGCCAGCCCTCACCCCCTGGCTGCTGGCCTTCCTGCGCTCGGCCCGCCCGGCGCAGGCCGCCCGCACCCGCACCGCGCTGCTCGGCCTCATGCGAACCGTCCTCGACGACCACAGGCACCTCGCCGAGATGGCATCCCTCGTCGATCCCGTGCAGCACACAGGCGCCATGACGATCTTCGACGCGCAGACCGCGCTCGATGCGGCCTTTCGCCATGAGAGCGAAACGGCAAGGCTGCTCGGCTTTGCCGTGGAGCGCCTGAGCCCCGCCGAGGTGCGCGCGCGCATTCCCGCGCTTGAGGGCGCGCTTGCCGGCGGCATCTTTTCGGCCGGCTACCACACCTTCCGCCACCCCGAGACGTTTCTGCGCGCGCTGCAGGCGCATGTCCGAGCCCGGGCGACCCTGGTCGATGCGGGCATTGCCGCGGTGCGTCCGAGCGCGGACGGCATCACGCTCACGACCTCCGCCGGCGTCGGCCACAGCTTCGACAAGGCCGTGATTGCCGCCGGCGTCTGGTCGCGCGACCTCGTGCGCGGCCTCGGGCTGCGCGTCTCGCTGGAGACCGAGCGCGGCTACAACACGACCTTTACCGATCCGCATCTGACGCTGCCCATGCCGATCTTCTTCTCCGAGCACGGCTTCTGCGCCACGCCCTTCGACAACGCGCTGCGGGTCGGCGGCGCCGTGGAACTGGCGCGCCCCGATGCCCCTGCCAACTTCGCCCGTGCGAAAGCGATGCGCACCAAGATGCGCCGCTACGTGCCCGCCCTGCCCGAGACGGGCGGCAAGGAGTGGATGGGCCGGCGTCCCTCGACGCCCGACAGCCTGCCGGTCATCGGCCTGAGCCCGGACGATCCGCGCATCGCGCTCGCCTTCGGCCATGGCCATCTCGGCCTCACGCTTTCGGCCACCACCGGCCGGCTCGTCGCGGAGCTGTTCGACACGGGCGAACAACCGGCGCTCGCGCCATTCAGCATCCGCCGCTTCCAGCGCGGCACCAAGACCTGAGGGGCACCATGCACAAAGTCATTTTCGATACCGATCCCGGCGTGGACGACGCCATGGCGCTGCTCTTCCTGCACCAGCACCCTGACATCGACCTTGTCGGCATCACCACCATCTTCGGCAACGCCTCCATCGAGACGACGACCCGCAACGCGCTGTTCCTCAAGAGCGCCTGGGACATTCCGGCACCGGTCGCAAAGGGCGTGGCCGAGACGATCGACCCCGCCCGCGCGCATGTCGGCTGGCCGGTGATGATCCATGGCCATGACGGCCTCGGCAATATCGGGGTTCCCGACACGGTCGAAGAGGCGCCCGATGCGCGCCCCGCCCATCGCTTCATCATCGACACGGTGCGCGCCCATCCGGGCGAGGTCACGCTGGTCGCCGTGGGACGCATGACCAATCTCGCCCGGGCGCTGGCAGACGATCCGGAGATCGTCTCATTGGTCAAGGCCGTGGTTATCATGGGCGGCGCCTTCGACGTTGCCGGCAACATCACGCCCGCCGCGGAGGCCAACATTCACGGCGATCCGGAAGCCGCCGACATCGTGATGGGGGCCGCCTGGCCCGTCACCGTCGTCGGCCTCGACGTGACGATGAAGACGGTCATGACCCGTCCGGCCCTGGCTGCCATCGCCGCTGCCTCGGGACCGCGCGCAAAGCTGCTGGCCGATATCTCCGACTTCTACATCGACTTCTACGCCCATATCGTCGCCGACGGCATGGTCGTGCATGACAGCTGCGCCTGCGTCTATGTCGTGGCGCCCGAGCTTTTCACCACGCGGACCGGCGCCATTCGCGTCGTCTGCGGCGGCATCGCCGATGGCCAGACCATCCAGAAGGCCGACGGTCGCGCCTTTCCGCCGAGCCCCTGGGACGGCCTGCCGAGCCAGACCGTCTGCACCGATATCGACGCGGATGCCGTGATGGCGCTGATCACAGAAACGCTGTCGCGCGCGTAAGCGTCTGCTGCAAAGAATCCCGGCCGCCTCTCTGGCGGCCGGCCCCGGTCCGGCTATCTAGATCCTCATGAGACCGGAAACGCTGCTTTATCCCACGCCCAAGGGCCTGTTCTGCGAAGCGGGCGGCTTTTACATCGATCCGGTGCATCCGGTCGACAAGGCGCTGATCACGCACGGCCATGCAGACCACGCCCGCTCCGGCCACGGCGAGGTGCTGGCGACGCGGGAGACGCTGGAAATCATGGCGATCCGCTACGGCGCGGATTTCTGCCGCCAGTCGCAGGAGGCGGTGCTCGGCGAAACGATGACGATCGGCGATGTCACGGTCAGCTTCCACCCGGCCGGTCACGTTCTCGGCTCCGCCCAGATCGCCGTCAGCCGCGGGGGCACGAAGATCGTCGTCTCCGGCGATTACAAGCGCCGCCGCGATCCGACATGCCTGCCTTTCGAGCCCGTGCCCTGCGATGTCTTCATCACGGAAGCGACCTTCGGCCTGCCGGTCTTCCATCATCCGCCGGATGCGGACGAAGTCGGCAAGCTCCTGACCTCGCTGCGCCAGTTTCCCGAGCGCGCCCATCTCGTCGGCGCCTATGCGCTCGGCAAGGCCCAGCGCGTCATCATGCTTTTGCGGGAGGCGGGCTATCACGAACCGATCTACATCCACGGCGCGCTGGTCAAGCTCTGCGATTACTACCTTTCCAAGGGCATTCCCCTCGGCGAGCTGCGCCCGGCGACGGTGACGGCGAAGGAGAAGCCGGCCTTTGCCGGGGCCGTCGTCATCGGCCCGCCCTCGGCCTTTGCCGACAAATGGGCCCGCCGCTTTCCCGATCCGATCCCGATCTTCGCCTCCGGCTGGATGCTCGTGCGCCAGAGGGCAAAGCAGCGCGGCGTGGAACTGCCGATCATCATCTCCGACCATTGCGACTGGGCGGAGCTGACCGATACCATCCGCGAGATCCGGCCGGGACAGGTCTGGGTGACCCATGGGCGCGAGGAAGCGCTCGTCCGCTGGTGCGAGCTGGAGGGCATCAAGGCCCGCCCGCTGCATCTGGTCGGCTATGACGACGAGGGCGAATGATGCGGGATTTTGCCGAACTTCTGGACCGTCTCGTCCTCACACCCTCGCGCAATGCGAAGATCCGGCTGCTGACCGACTACTTCCGCACGGCACCCGACCCGGATCGCGGTTATGCGCTGGCCGCCCTCGCCGGCACGCTGACGCTTTCGACCGTCAAGCCGAACGTGCTGCGCCAGCTGATGCTGGAGCGCATGGATCCGGTTCTCTTCCAGTATTCCTACGACTATGTCGGCGATCTCGCCGAGACCATTTCGCTCGTCTGGGAAGGCACCGAACCTGACGAGGCCGACCTTGGCGATCTCTCACTCGGGGCGATCGTCGCGCAACTTCAGACGGTCGGCCGCGCGGATGTGCGCAATCTCGTGCGCACCCTGCTCGACCGCCTCGACGGCTCCAGCCGCTTCGCCTTCCTCAAGCTCATCACCGGCTCCATGCGCATCGGCGTCTCGTCCCGCCTCGTGAAGCAGGCTCTGGGCGAGATGGGCACGGTCGATGTCGGCGAGATCGAGACGCTGTGGCATGGCCTGCTGCCGCCCTATGTCGAGCTGTTCGCCTGGCTCGACGGCCATTCCGGTCGCCCGGAACTCACCATGCCTGCCGTCTTCCACTCGGTCATGCTGGCAACACCCGTGGGCGACAGGGATCTCGACGGGCTCGACCCGGCCGATTTCGTCGCCGAGTGGAAGTGGGACGGCATCCGCGTGCAGCTTGCCAATCTCTCGGGCACCCGCCGGCTCTATTCCCGCAGCGGCGACGATATCTCCGGAGCCTTCCCCGACATTCTCGAAGCGGTCGATTTCGAAGGGGTGATCGATGGCGAGCTTCTGGTCGGGGGAACGCTGCGCTCCAACCAGGCGACGCGAAGCTTCTCCGACCTGCAGCAGCGGTTGAACCGCAAGGCGGTAACCCGCAAGACCATCGAGGAATACCCGGCCTTCCTGCGCGGCTACGATCTCCTGTTCGACGGCCCGCGCGACATGCGCCCGGAGCCCTTCGACGTCAGGCGCGACGCCCTGGAAAGGCTGATCGCCACCACGCCGCCGCTGCATTTCGACCTCTCGCCGCTCGTTTCGTTCGCCTCCTGGGAGGAGCTCGACCGGCTGCGCACCGCGCCGCCCGATCCCGTCATCGAGGGGATCATGCTGAAACGCCGCGATTCGCCCTACACACCTGGGCGGATGAAAGGGCCGTGGTTCAAGTGGAAGCGCGAGCCTTACAATGTCGATGCCGTGCTCATGTATGCGCAGCGCGGCCATGGCAAACGTTCGAGCTACTATTCCGACTTCACCTTCGGCGTCTGGACGGAAGGCGACGCGGGTCAGGGCGACGTTCTCGTGCCCGTCGGAAAGGCCTATTTCGGCTTCACCGATGCAGAGCTCGAAGTGCTCGACCGCTATGTCCGAAACAACACGGTCGAACGCTTCGGCCCGGTTCGCTCGGTCCGGGCGGAGCCGGACCAGGGCTTCGTGGTCGAGGTCGCGTTCGAAGGCATCGCCTTCTCCTCCCGCCACAAGTCGGGCGTCGCCATGCGGTTTCCCCGCATCTCCCGCCTGCGCACCGACAAGCTGCCGCGCGACGCCGACAGGCTGGAGACGCTGGTGTCGATGATCGACGCGGGCGCTCCGGTAAACGACGACGCGTGAGCCGGACGGCTCGGCCCGACGGCTTTTTGCAACCGGCCGGATAGCGCGGACCATCACGTCTGTTTGTTCCCGATGTCATGTCGCGACAAGGTACGACCGTCCGAAGGACGGTGATTCTCCCTCGGGCGTGCATCTCGACCGTTCGTCGTCGGTAACACGACCGCCACGGCGACCAGCGCCCTCCCGATGCGGCGGGACCGACGCCGAAATCGCGCCGGGAGCCGGTTTCGAGGCCCGAGAACAAGGAATGCGGCGCTCCGATCCTGCGGCAGCCAGCTGAAAAGCGAATAAGGAAAACACAACCCGCATGCATGGCACGGATTGAGACACATCCGAAAATAATCAATTGCAACAGATAATTAGAACGGCTCCGGCTGTCCGCTGCCATGCAGTTCGCGCCACATCGTACGCGCGAAGCGTGGCATGCGGGGAACACTTTCAGACAATAATGCGGAAGGCCCTCAGCTTTCGGATTGTTTCCTCGCTTCGGATGGTGAACATGGTAAAGACCAGATGTGAATCATTCGTTACCGGCGCATCATCTGCCGGATGGGGACCCTTATGAAGATTGCTCAAGCGCTCCTTCCCATGAGCATGCTCCTGCTGTCCGGCTGCGTGGTGGGTCCGGATTACCAGACGCCGGCCGACAACCTGCCGGCAAAATTCTCCAAGGCCGACACCCCTGCGGCCAACGTCACCCTGAACCCCTGGTGGCAGAGTTTCCACGACAAGAAGCTTGACGCTCTCGTCACGCAGGGCATGAACCAGAACCTGAGCGTCCAGCAGTCGATCGAACGCATCGTCCAGGCTCGCGCCAACGTTGTGATCGCCGGTGCGGATGCCCTTCCCGCGCTGAACGGCAGCGGATCTGGCAACGTGCAGGGCTCCGACGGCTCCTACCTGCAGAAGACCTCGGGCATCAGCCACACCGAGACCAAGTCGCTCGATGGCGGCCTCGGCGCCTCCTGGCTGCTCGATCTCTTCGGCCAGTACCGCCGTGCGCGCGAAAGCGCCAATGCGTCGCTCGATGCCGCCTACAACAATATCAACGTCGCCCGCCTCGCCTATCTCTCGGATCTCGTGACGTCCTACATCGACGCCCGCTACAACCAGGAAGCTCTGGCCCTGGCCCGTCTGAGCCTGTCGTCGCGGCGCGAAACACTGAAGCTGACCAACGACATCCGCAGCGCCGGCGCGGCATCCAGCCTCGACGTCGTACAGGCCGAGGGTCTCGTGAACTCGACGCTCGCCGAACTTCCGGCTTACGAGACCGGTTTCCACCAGGCGGCCAACCATATCGCCACGCTGCTCGGCCTGCCCGCCACGTCGGTCACCGCCGAACTGACCCGCGGCAAGGCGCAGCCCTGGCCGAAGTTCAACACCAAGGTCGGCGTTCCCGCCGATCTCGTGCGCAACCGTCCCGACATCCGCGTCGCCGAGCGGCAGCTGGCCGCCGCAACCGCCAATATCGGCGTAGCCGAGGCGCAGCTCTATCCGAGCCTCTCGCTCAGCGGTTCGATCAATGCCGGCCGCACCTTCGGCAATGCCGTCACCGGCAACCTGACGAGCTGGTCCTTCGGCCCGACGCTCGATGTGCCGATCTTCAACGGCGGCCGCCTGCGCGCCAATGTCGAGGCCCAACGCTCGATCGCACAGGAACAGTATCTCGCCTGGAAGCAGACCGTCCTCAACGGCATTGAGGAAGTCGAGAACGCGATGATCGCGCTGCGCAAGAACTACGAGACGGTGTCGGCCCTGCGCCGGGTCGTCGCCTCCTCGGAGCAGGCCCTTGGCCTGGCTCGCGAAAGCTACCGCGGCGGCGCGACCTCGCTGCTCGACGTTCTCGACGCGGAACGCACGCTGTCCGACAGCCGCATCCAGCTCGCGGCGGCCATCCGCAGCCTCGCCGCCAACTACGTCGCCCTCAACGTGGCCCTCGGCGGCGGCTCGGGCATCGAAGTCGCGACGAAGTAAGCGACGGCAACAAGATCGACAGCCAAACGCACCGGAGATACCCTCTCCGGTGCGTTTTGCGTTTGCAGGGATGCGGCCTTTGGGCACCCCGCGCCATCCTCGCACCGGGGCGACCCGGATCACGACGCAGTCACGCAATGTTTCCTTGGCGCTCCGGCGCACGGAACGTTACGCAAGGCGACATCCGACAAAAACATCGCAGGATGTTTATAAGACAAACTGGAAAAACGACGCGAGGCATCTATTTGCAACGTTCGCGGGTTGGCATCGCGGCGGAATACCGGCATAAATTCCCGGCATGTCGCGCGGCGTTCGCCCGCGCCGACCCTTCACGCCACCCGGCCCCGAAGGCTTCGTCCGCCGCTGCATCGCGCCGTGGCCGGCACGAGGACGCCGACATCGTAACGATCAAACTGGGGACATGACCATAGAGATCGCGCAAACCCTGCTGCTGTTGCTCGTGCTCACGCCGTTCGTGGGAAGCCTCATCGCCATCAGCCTGCCGAGCGACCGCAGCACGATGGCCGCCTGGCTTTCGGGCTCCATCGCCTTCCTGTGTCTGGCAATCACGACGTCGCTCTATGTCTTCGTGATCGAAGGCCGCGTGCTGCGCACCGATATCGCCTGGATCCCGCAGTTCGGACTGAATTTCACGCTGCGCATGGATGGCTTTTCCTGGCTGTTTTCGGCCCTGATCAGCGCGATCGCGCTGCTGGTCGTCGTCTATGCGCGCTACTACATGTCGGCGGAAGATCCGGTTCCCAGGTTCTTCTCGATGTTCCTCGCCTTCATGGGCGCCATGCTCGGCCTCGTGCTCTCGGGCAATCTCATCCTCCTGTCGATCTTCTGGGAACTGACGAGCATCATCTCCTTCCTGCTGATCGGCTACTGGTATCACAATGCCAATGCGCGCGACGGCGCCCGCATGGCACTGACCGTGACGGGCACCGGCGGGCTCTGCCTGTTCGTCGGCCTGCTGCTCGTCGGCCATGTCGTGGGCAGCTACGATCTCGACGTGGTGCTCGCCTCCGGCGATACGATCCGCAACCATCCGCTCTACGTGCCGATTCTCGTGCTCGTGCTCATGGGCGCGCTGACCAAGAGCGCGCAGTTTCCGTTCCACTTCTGGTTGCCCCAAGCCATGGCGGCGCCCACGCCCGTCTCGGCCTTTCTCCACTCGGCCACGCTGGTCAAGGCCGGCGTCTTCCTGCTCACCCGGTTCTGGCCGGTGATGGCGGGCACGGATGCCTGGTTCTGGCTGGTCGGCCTTGCAGGGCTTTCGACCCTGCTGCTCAGCGCCTATTTCGCCATCTTCCAGCAGGACCTCAAAGGCCTGCTCGCCTATTCCACCATCAGCCATCTCGGCCTCATCACCGTTCTCCTGAGCCTCGGCAGCCCGCTGGCGGCCGTCGCCGCGATCTTCCACACCATGAACCACGCGACGTTCAAGGCGTCGCTGTTCATGGCGGCCGGCATCATCGATCACGAGACCGGAACCCGCGACATGCGACGCCTGAGCGGGCTCTTCAAATACATGCCGATCACCGCCACGCTCGCCATGGTCGCGAGCGCCTCCATGGCGGGCGTACCGCTGCTCAACGGCTTCCTCTCCAAGGAAATGTTCTTTGCGGAGGCGATCGAGACGCACCGGGTGAACCTGCTCGACACGCTGACGCCTTATGTGGCCACGCTGGCGAGCCTCTTTGCCGTCACCTATTCGCTGCGCTTCATCTACACCGTCTTCTTCGGCCCGAAACCGCATGACCTGCCGAACGAACCGCATGAGCCGCCGCCCTGGATGATCGCGCCGATCGGCTTCCTGGTGCTTGCCTGCCTCGTGATCGGCATCGTCCCGAGCCTCACCATCGGGCCGCTGCTGCACACGGCCGTGGTCTCCGTGCTGCGCGAGGAGACGCCGGTCTACAGCCTTGCCGTCTGGCACGGGTGGAACCTGCCCTTCTTCATGAGCCTCTTCGCGCTCGTTGCCGGTATCCTGCTCTACGTCGTCATGCGGCCTTATCTCGCCACCAGCGTCGAGGGGCCGCCTTATTTCCGCAGGCTGCAGGGCCAGCGCGTCTTCGAGCGCATCCTCGTCACCATCTCCTGGAAATGGGCGCGCATGGTGGAGATGAAGGCCGGCACGCGGCGTCTTCAGCCGCAGATGCGCATCCTCGTCTTCGTCGCCATCGTGGCGGCCGCGACACCCCTTCTCTGGGGACGCTTCCAGCCCGCCGATTTCGCTTTCCGCAACATAGACCCGGTCTTCGCCATCCTCTGGCTGATCGGCATGGCCTGCGCCGTCGGCGCGGCCTACCAGGCGAAGTTCCACCGGTTGGCATCCCTCGTTCTTCTGGGCGGCGCCGGCCTCGTCACCTGCATCACCTTCGTCTGGCTGTCGGCGCCGGATCTCGCCGTGACCCAGCTTCTGGTCGAAATCGTCACGACGGTTCTTATTCTCCTCGGCCTGCGCTGGCTGCCCAAGCGCTTCGAGAAAACGGATGCCGCCGCCATGTCCGTCGGCGTGCGCATGCGCCGCCTGCGCGATCTCGTGGTCGCGGTCACGGCCGGGGTCGGCCTGATGCTGATCTCCTACACGGTCATGACGCGACCGATGCCGGAGACGATCTCCAGCTACTTCCTCGAGCGCGCCTATTCCGAAGGCGGCGGCACCAATGTGGTCAACGTGATCCTGGTCGACTTCCGCGGATTCGACACGTTCGGTGAGATCGCGGTTCTCGCCATCGTCGCGCTCACCGTCTTCTCTCTGCTCCTGCGCTTCCGTCCGGCGGCCGAAAGTCTCGAGCGCCCGGAACAGCAGCGCGTCCAGAATGCGTTCGATGCGCGCCATCCCGAGCGGGAGACCGGCGAGAGCGTGGCGGAATATCTGCACATCCCCTCGGTCATCATGCGTTGGCTCTTCCCGGTCATCGGCATGTTCGCGGCCTTCCTGTTCTTCCGCGGTCACGATCTGCCGGGCGGCGGCTTTGCGGCGGGCATCGCGCTCTCCATCGCCTTCATCCTGCAATATATGAGCAGCGGCACCCGCTGGGTGGAGGAGCGGCTGCGCATCCATCCGCTGCGCTGGATCAGCGTCGGCCTTCTCGTCTCCACCGCCACGGGGCTCGGCTCCTGGATGTTCGGCTATCCCTTCCTCACCACGCATTCGCGCTATGCGGACCTGCCGCTGATCGGCGAGATGCCGCTTGCGAGCGCCATCCTGTTCGATCTCGGCGTCTTCTCGCTCGTGACCGGCGCCACCGTGCTGATCCTCATCGCGCTCGCCCACCAGTCCGTACGCTCGCCGCGTGCCCATATGCGCAGCGTCAAACTGTCCGGAAAGGAGAAGATCTGATGGAACTCGTTCTGTCCGCCGGCATCGGCGTCTTCGCGGGCTCGGGCATCTGGCTCCTCTTCCGGCCGCGGACCTATCAGGTCGTCGTCGGCCTGGCGCTGCTCTCCTATGCGGTCAACCTCTTCATCTTCGGCATGGGACGCCTGCGTCTCAACGCGCCGCCGGTGCTCGAAAAGGGCGTCGCGGGCGGTTTCCTCACGCACACCGATCCACTGCCCCAGGCGCTGGTGCTCACCGCCATCGTCATCGGCTTTGCTATGACCGCCCTTTTCCTCGTCGTGCTGCTCGCCTCGCGCGGCTTTACCGGCAACGACCACGTGGACGGGAGGGAAGAACGATGAGCTGGCTCGGTCACCTGATCATCCTGCCGATCCTTCTGCCCTTCGTCACCGCGGCCGCTCTCATCCCGATCGACGAGCGCCGACGGACGCTGAAAGGGGCGCTGAGCTTCGGCGCGACGCTCGTGCTGCTGCTCACGAGCACGGCCCTGATGATCGCCGCCGCCACGGCGCAGGACAATGGCTCGCTCGTCTACCAGCTCGGCAACTGGGCGGCCCCCTACGGCATCGTTCTCGTCGTCGATCGCCTGTCGGCGATGATGATCACCCTGACGACGCTGATGGCGCTCTGCGCCCAGATGTTCTCCATGGCACGCTGGCACAAGGCCGGCCCGCATTTCCACACGCTGTTCCAGTTCATTCTGGTCGGAGTCAACGGCGCATTTCTCACGGGCGACCTGTTCAACCTGTTCGTCTTCTTCGAGATCATGCTGGCCGCCTCCTACGGCCTCATGCTGCACGGGTCCGGCCCGATGCGCGTCAAGGCGGGCCTGCATTACATCGCCATCAATCTCGCCGCCTCCTCGCTGTTCCTCATCGGCGTCAGCCTGATCTACGGCGCGTCGGGCACGCTCAATATGGCCGATCTGGCGCTGCGCATTCCGGATCTGAGCGCCGAGAACCGCATGCTGATGGAGGCGGGCGCTGCCGTTCTCGGTATCGCCTTTCTCGTCAAGGCCGGCATGTGGCCGCTCGGCTTCTGGCTGCCGCAGGCCTATTCCGCGGCAACGCCGCCGGTGGCCGCGATGTTCGCCATTCTCACCAAGGTCGGCGTCTACATCCTGCTCCGGCTTTCGCTCCTTCTGTTCGGCAGCGAGGCCGGCACGTCCCAGGGCTTCGGACAGGGCGTCCTCCTCTATGGCGGCCTCCTCACCGTCACCTTCGGCACGATCGGCGTCATGGCGTCGCAGGCGATGGGACGCCTTGCGAGCTACTACGTGCTGATTTCGTCCGGCTCGCTGATGGCCGCCATCGGCCTCGGCATCACCGGCGTCATTCCCGGCACGCTGTTATACCTGATCTCGTCCACGCTCGGCATCTGCGCCTTCTTCCTGCTCATCGACCTCGTGGAGCGCGCGCGAGACGCGGGCGCCGACGTTCTCGCGGTGACGATGGAAGCCTATGGCGACGGCGACGACGACGAGGCCGAGAAGGAAGTCGGCGCGGCCGTGCCCGGCACCATGGCCGTGCTCGGCATCTGCTTCGTCGCCTGCACCATGCTGATGGCGGGCCTTCCGCCTCTGTCGGGCTTCGTCGCCAAGTTCGCGATCCTGCACGGGCTGTTTGCGAGCCTCGGCGAAACCGCGCCCGTCACGGCGGCACAGTGGACCTTCGTGACGCTGCTCATCCTCTCCGGTCTCGCGGCGCTGATCGCGCTCAACCGGGTCGGCATCCGCACCTTCTGGAATTCGATCGAGGGCACCGTGCCCCGCGTTCGGCTGATCGAGATCACGCCCGTGCTCGTGCTCCTCGCCGCCTGCGGCTTCCTGACCCTGCAGTCGGGCCATGCGCTGCGCTATCTTCAGGATACGGCAACGGCCCTGTCGCAGCCGCAGATCTATATCGGCAGCGTGCGCGATGCCGTGCCGGTCGTTTCTCATGGGGGGTCCTGATGCGTTACTGGTTCCCCTACCCCCTTCTGTCGCTCCTGCTTCTCGGCTTCTGGCTGCTCGTCAACCAGTCCGTGTCACCAGGGCAGATCCTGCTCGGCACCATCCTGTCCGTGTCCCTCTCCTGGGCGATGGTCAATCTGGAGCCGAGCAAGTCCCGCCTGCGCCGGCCGGACGCAGCACTGCGCCTGGCGGGTTCCGTGATCAAGGATATCGCGCAATCCAACGTCGCGGTGCTGGGCGCCGTGCTGTCGCGGCGCAAGCCGCCCGTGCAGTCGGCCTTCGTCATGCTGGAACTGACGCTGAAGGACGACAACGCACTGGCGCTGCTCGCCTGCATCCTCACGACCACGCCGGGCACCGCCTGGCTCGAATACGACCGCCAGACCCGCATGCTCCTCATTCATGTGCTCGACACGGCCGACGGCAAGGACTGGCAGTCGATCGTCGCCCATCGTTACGAGCGGCTTCTCAAGGAGATCTTCGAATGACCGAACTTCTCATCATCTGGTCGGTGCTGATCTCGCAGATCATGATCGGCCTTGCCATGATCTGCGCGCTCTATCGCGTCGCCAAGGGGCCGCGGGCGCAGGATCGCATTCTCGGACTCGATACGGTGTATATCACCGGCATGCTGCTGCTTCTGACCTTCGGCATCCGCACGGCCAACGTGCTCTATTTCGAAGCGGCGCTGACGATCGCCCTGCTCGGCTTCGTCTCAACCATCGCCTTCGCCAAGTTCCTGATGCGCGGCGAGGTGATCGAATGACGTTTCTGGTCGATCTGCCCGTCTGGGCGGCCATTCCCGCCTGCCTGCTCCTGCTGTCGGGCGCCGCCATCACGCTGGCCGGCGCCATCGGCCTCGTCCGCTTTCCGAGCTTCTACGAGCGCCTGCACGCGCCGACGCTCTGCACCAGCGGCGGCGTGCTGCTGATCGCCATGTCCTCGATGCTTGTCTTCGCCGTGCTCCAGAACCGCTGGATCGTGCACGAGGTCCTCATCGTGATCTTCATGATCGTCACGACGCCGGTCACCCTCATGCTCCTGGGCCAGTCCGCGCTCTATCGCGACCGCGCGGAAAAGAGCGCGGACGTCCCGCGCAAGACGGAAACGGCAAAGGCCGATCCGGGTATCGATATCTAAAGCACGTCCGGTGGCCAGCGTTCACCGGAACGGCTCTACAGCCCGTCGCGCCCGCGAAAGCGCCGCTGATACCCGGTATCGTAGAGTGCACTCTCGCGGAATCCCTCGGCCGTGAGCGTCCGTCCGACGAAGATCAGCGCCGTCCGCTCGATCGGACTTTCCGCAACAAGCACCTCGATCGTCTCCAGCGTACCGCGCACCACCCGCTCATCCGGCCACGACGCCTTGACGACGATGGCGACCGGGCAGTCTCCGCCATAGAGCGGGGACAGTTCGGCGACGATCTGCGGCAGTGCGTGGATGGCAAGGTGGATGGCGAGCGTCGCCCCGGTCGCGCCGAAATTGGCCAGCGTCTCCGCATTCGGCATGGGCGAGGCACGGCCGGAAACCCGTGTCAGCACGAGGCTCTGCGCCAGTGCCGGCAGGGTCAGCTCGCGCCCGAGGGCGGCGGCGGCTGCGGCAAAGGCCGGCACGCCGGGCGTCATCGTATAGGCGATGCCCAGCGCCTCCAGCCGCCGCACCTGCTCGGCCACAGCACTCCACACGGAGAGATCGCCGGAATGCAGCCGCGCCACATCCTCGCCGGCAGCCTCCGCCCGCACATATTCCGCCTCGATCTCGTCCAGAGACAGGGGTGCGGTATCCACGATGCGCGCGCCCGGCGGGCAGTAGGCGAGCAGGTCGCGCGACACGATGGAGCCGGCAAACAGGCAGACCGGTGAGGCTGCGATCAGATCCCGCCCGCGCACGGTGATGAGATCGGCCGCACCCGGACCGGCGCCGATGAAATGGACGGTCATGCCGGCTCTCCCTGCTTGTTTTCCTGCGCGTCGTCGCCCGTGTCGTCCGGCAGCGGCTTGGTCCAGGACCACTGCGTCACCGGCATGGCCGGGCGCCAGCCCGTCATCGTGCCCACCGGCGAGGCGCGCGCAACGTCGATGCGCGTCAGGCTGCCGCCATGAGCCGCATGGGCGGCGAGCAGCACCGCCTCCATTTCCGTCGTCACCGCATTGGCGACCAGCCGTCCGCCGGGCCGCAGGGCCGCAAGTGCCGCGTCCATCACACCCGGTTCGCTGCCACCGCCGCCGACGAAGATCGCATGGGGCCGGGGCGCCTCGGAGAGATCGGCCAGCGCCTGCGGCACCGATCCCGCGACAACGCGCAGATCCGGCACGCCGAAGGCGCGCGCATTGCGGCCGATTCGTTCGACCCGTTCCGGATGCGCCTCGATCGCGACGGCGCGCAGCGACGGATCGGCGAGCATCCACTCGATCGCGACCGACCCGGCGCCCGCGCCGATATCCCAAAGCCACTCCCCCCGTCGCGGCGAGAGCGCCGAAAGCGTCAGTGCGCGCACCTCCCGCTTGGTGATCTGCCCGTCATGCTCGAACAGATCGTCGGCAAGGCCTGGCGAAAGCGCAAGAACCCTGGCTTGGTGACCCGCGACCACCGTGATGGCGCAGACATTGAGCGAATGGCAATCCACGAGATCGAACCCGTCCGCCGTATGAAGGCTCACCCGCTCCTGCGGGCCCCCCATCGCTTCGAGCACGGCCAGGGCGGAGGCCCCGAAGCCGGCATCGCGCAGACGTTCGGCGACGGCCGCCGGCCCGTCACCATCGGAGGTCAGGGCGAGGATCCGCGTTCCCCCGTGTAGATGCGGCCGGATGAGGTCGAGCGGCCGGCCGTGCAGCGACAGGCAGACGGTGTCCTGCAGCGCCCAGCCGAGCCGCGCCGCTGCGAGACTGAAGGCCGAGGGCGCAGGCAGGACGCGCATCTGCGCCGGATCGATGCGGCGCGACAGGGTGACGCCGACGCCGAAGAAGAAGGGATCGCCCGAGGCGAAAACGACGACCGGCATGCCGGCCATCGCCACTACGACATCGATGGCGGTCTCGAACGGGCTCGACCAGGGGCAGCTTTCCCCTGTGATGAGCGGTGCGGCCAGAGCCAGATGCCGCGTGCCGCCGAAGACGAGGCGCGCCGCGGCGATCGCCTGCTTGGCCTCCTCGCCGAGACCCGCTAGACCGTCTTCTCCAAGGCCGACGATCGTCAGCCAGGGCTGCGTTGTCAGGGAAGCGTTCTCGCCGTCACACATGGGCCATCATATCCTTCTTCTCGGCGGCACCACGGATGCCCGCGCGCTGGCCGCAGCGCTGGCGCAAACCACGCACCGCGTGGTGCTGTCGCTCGCCGGCCGCACCCGCGCGCCGATGGCACAGCCCGTTCCCACCCGTATCGGTGGTTTCGGCGGCGCCGAGGGCCTTGCGCGGACGCTGAGAGCCGAAGGCTTCGATCTTCTCATCGACGCGACGCATCCCTTTGCAACCCGTATCTCGGACAATGCAGCGAAGGCCGCCCGCGACACCGGCATTCCCGCCTTCGCCCTCCGTCGTCCGCCCTGGGAGCGCCGGGCGGGCGATCTCTGGACCTGCGTTCCCAGCATCGGCGCGGCCGTCGCGGCGCTGGGCGAAAGGCCGCAGCGAATTCTTCTGGCCATCGGCCGGCAGGAGGCGGCGCGCTTCGAGGCGGCACCGCAGCATGCCTATCTCGTGCGCAGCGTCGATCCCGTCACACCGCCGCTCACCCTGCCGGATGTCCGTTACATCCTCGCAACGGGGCCGTTCGGTGAAGCCGAAGAGCATGCCTTGCTCGTGGAGCACCGCATCGAGCGAATCGTCGCCAAGAACAGCGGCGGCAGCGCCACCTATGGCAAGATCGCCGCAGCCAGAGCGCTGCAGATCCCCGTCATTCTCGTCGAACGATCGGACGAGGCGGCGCTGCCCGCGGTCGGCACGGTGGAGGCGGCGCTCGCCCGCATCGATCACGAGCTCGCTCCGGGCAGGAAACGCGGCGTATAGACCAGATCGCCAAGGCCTGGCCGGGCAATGACGCGTGTTTCCGGCGAGCCGATGATGACGCAGGTCGCCATATCGGCAACCGTCGCATCGGCCTCGGCCAGCGGCATGACGCGCATCCGCTCGTCCGGCCGGCCGGCGGCGCGGCCGAAGATCACCGGCGTCTGCGCCGGCAGGATCGGCCGCAACACGTCGAAGGCAGCGCCAAGCTGCCACGGCCGCGTCTTGCTGATCGGATTGTAGAGCGCGATCACGAGCCCCGCCTCCGCCACCAGCGCCAGCCGCCGGGTGATGATCTCCCACGGCTTCAGATTGTCGGAGAGCGAGATGGCGCAGAAATCGTGCCCGAGCGGCGCCCCGATCCGGGCCGCGACCGCCAACATGGCCGTCACGCCGGGCGTCACGCGAAAGTCGATCTCGCGCCAGATGGCCGGCCCGTGGTCGATCGCCTCGCAGACCGCGGCGGCCATCGCGAACACGCCGGGATCTCCGCCGGAGACGACGCAGACGTCGGCCCCCTCTGCAGCCTGCTGAAGTGCGGCCTTGGCACGGTCGAGTTCCTCGCGATTGTCCGAGGCGACGCGCACCTGATCGGGGCGCAGCGAGAGGCGGTCGAGATAGGGTCCGTAGCCGAAGAAATGGCTGGCCGCGGCGATCGCCTCCAGCGCCTCCGGCGTCGTCTGGCGCGGATCGCCGGGCCCGGTGCCGACGATGGTCAGACGGCCGCTCATGCGGAACCGTCCACGATGCGACCGCTCCAGCCAGGCACGAGCACGAGCGAGAAATAGGGCGCCTCGTCGGTCGGCTTGTCGGCAAGCGGCGTCATCGCCGCATTCGCCATCGTCCCGCGCTCGACATAGATGGCATTTTCGAGCTTGCCGGCGGCGGCAAGCGCACGGCGGATTTTCGGCAGGTTGCGCCCGACCTTCATGATCACGGCCGCCTGGGTATCGCCGAGCCGGCGGCAGAGTTCGGCCTCGTGCATGGTGCCCGGCAGCACGGACAGCACGTCGTCGCCCTGCACGATCGGCAGACCGGCGAGCGACCAGCAGCCCGACATCGCCGTCACCCCCGGCACGACCTCGGCGGCGTAACGACCGGCAAGCCGCACATGCAGATGCATGTAGGACCCGTAAAACATCGGATCGCCTTCGCTGAGGATCGCCACCGTCCGCCCGGCATCCAGATGTGCGGCGACGCTGGCGGCGGAAGCATCATAGAAGCCGGTGATCTGACCCTTGTAGTCGTCGTGTTCCTTGTCGATCTCGACGGTGACGGGATAATAGAGCGGCAGCTCGATGCGCCCGGGCTTCAGGATGCCCTCCATCTGCCCCGGCGCAAACAGGCCGGCAAGGCCGGACGCCTCGCCGAGGCCGTCGAGAATCGTGCGCCCGTTGCCGCGCCGGCCGGCCTTTGCGAAATAGGCGAGCACGTCGGCCTCGGCGAGCGCCCGCACGGCCTTCAGCGTCAGCAGCTCCGGATCGCCCGGCCCGGTGCCGACACCGATCAGGCGCCCGGCCGTTACGCCCGCAAGGGCTGCGCCGCCGGCGCTCAGCTCCACCGTTTCCAGATCTCCGGTCATCGATGCTCTCACAGGCCCGGCCTCGCCAGCGCGTTGATGGCCGCCGCGGTGATGGCGCTGCCACCGAGCCGGCCGCGGACGATGGCAAAGGGCACGCCATAGGACTGTTCGGCAAGCGCATCCTTGGATTCCGCCGCGCCGACGAAGCCGACCGGCATGCCGAGGATCGCCGCGGGCTTCGGCGCGCCGTCGCGCAGCATTTCCAGAAGATGGAAGAGCGCGGTCGGCGCATTGCCGATGGCAACGACCGCGCCGCCCATGCGCTCGCCCCAGAGCCGCAGCGCGGCAGCGGACCGGGTATTGCCGATCTCGCGGGCAAGCCCCGGCGTTTCCGGTTCGCGCAGGGTGCAGATCACGTCGTTTCCGGCCGTCAGCCGCGCGCGCGTCACCCCGTTCACCACCATGAAGGCATCGCAGAGTATCGGGGCGCCGCCCGCCAGCGCCGTGCGCGCCGCCGTCACGAAGCCGGGGGAGAAAACGAAATCGCGGGCCGCTTCCACGAGACCGCAGGCGTGAACCATGCGCACGGCGACGTCGGCCTCCTCCGGCGAGAACCGCGACAGGTCGGTTTCCGCCCGGATGATGGCGAAGGAGCGTTCGTAGATGGCGTCGCCATCGCGGATGTAGTCATAAGCCGGCATGGTCAATCCCGTTGAAGCGAGCCCCTGAAAAGGCGGCGGCGATCCCCGCCGGCCCCAGCCGCGTCAGGCAGGCGGCAGCCGATTCGCCCTTCTCTATCGTCTGGGCAACCCATCGGCCAAGCGCCGTGATGGCGCAAGCGCCGTCTTCGGGCCGCATTGTCGCAACCGGAGCATCGCCGGCGCGCCCGTCGACGACGAGACCAATCCCCGGCCGGCCGTCACAGGGTGCCGCGACCAGGGTCAGATCCGCAGCGCGCGGCCGGGCGCAGCCCTTGGCGCAACCGGACACATGCAGGTCGAGCGAACCGTCCATCAGCACCGGCGCCTGCGCGATCAGGCGCCGGGCAAGGGCATGCGTATCGATGCGCCCGGAGGCACAGCCACGCGCACCGGCGCAGACATCGATTCGCAAGGCGGGATCGCCGGCGTCCACGACAAAGCCGAGCGACATGGCGAGGCGCGCCAGCGCCGACAGATCGCAGCCGGCAGGACCGACGAGGAGAAGCGCCCGCCCGGGTGCCAGCCGCACCTCGGAAAGGCCACCCGCTTTGGCGGCAGCGACCAGCTGTCGAGCGACCCGCGCCTCCATTTGCCCGAATGCGGGCGCCACCCCCAGCACGACATGCGCGCCGAGATCGAACCGGCCCACCGGCGACATGGCGACATCCCGTTTGGCGAGCGATGACGATCCGGACGGCACACGCTTCGCCGGAAGGTCGCGGGCGCGCGCGGCTGGCCCGCAGGCCGCGATATCGGCGACCACCGACATCGCGGCGTCGAGCATGGCATCCTCGGAGCCGGAAAGGCCTGTCGGTCTCCCCGCCACGAGCAGATGCCAGAGCGGCGAGCCGCCGGGCGCTTCCGCCACGAGCTTGATATCGGCCGCGACGCCATCGAGATGCAGCCTCCCCCCGCCATCGACGACGACCGCCAGCTTCGGCGCAAGCTGAAGGCCGCTGTCGCCGATCCGGTCGGCAAGCGTTCGGGCAAGCGGGCGCGGATCGGCCCCTTCGGACGGGTCGAGCCCCGCAAGCGGCGGCATTTCCACGGCAATGCCGTCGCACGGCACGATGCCGGCACGGGCAACGGCCGCCGACAGGGGCGCAACGCCTTCGGGGCGCAGCCCCCGGATCTGCAGGTTGCCCCGCGCGGTAATGTCGAGCCGCCCCGAGCCGAACGCCTCCGCCGCATCCAGAAGCGCCAGAAAGGCCTCGGCCGTGAAGAAGCCGGAGGCCGGCCGCAGCCGCGCAAGCAGGCCGTCGCCGGTCTGCATCGGGGCGGCCAGCGTCGGGCAGACACCGCGGCGCAGCGCCGATGGTGATCCCGTCGTCGTCCTATCCCTGTGCAGTGCCGTCCCGGCCGTCATCATCTCGGTGCCCTTCGATCAGCCGTCATACAGCATGCGGCAAGGGCCGCGCAAATCCCGGCTCACAGGCCTGTCATCCCTGCCGCCGGGGGCGTCGCGGGCCTGCGCAGGAGATAGATGTCCATGATCCAGCCATGCCGCGCCCGTGCCGTAGCGCGCGCCGCGACGATCGCATCACGCACCGCACCAAGCCGTCCGGCAATCGTGATCTCCTGCGGCAGACCCAGATAGGCGCCCCAGAAGATCTCGGTCCCGAGGTCCTCGACCGCCATAAACGCCTCTTCGCCGTCGAGCATCACCACGACCGCCTCTGCCGTCTGCGGGAAAACCTCCGAGAGCCGGCGGCCGGGGGTGATGGTCACCGGCTGCCCGATGCCGTTGATGGGAATACGGTGGCGGGCCGCCAGCAGCTGCATGCTGGTGATGCCCGGCAGCACGGAAACCTCGAACGCAACGCGCCCGCCGTCGCGCACGCGCTCCAGAATACGGATCGTGCTATCGTAGAGCATGGGATCGCCCCAGACGAGGAAGGCCCCCGTCTCTCCCTCCGCCAGATGGTCGAGAAACAGCCGCTCGTAGATATCGGCGATCGCGGCATGCCAGACATCGACGCCCTGCCGATAGCCGACGCCATCTGTCTGCCGCCGTGGCACGGCAAAATCGATCAGCCTTGCGCCCGCCCCTCCGTGCCGGGCGATCATGCCGCGACGGACATCGGCAAGCTCGGCCTTGTCTTCGCCCTTGGTCGGCACGAAGATCACGTTCGCCTCGCCGATCGCCCGAATGGCCTCGAGCGTCAGGTGGTCGGGATGTCCCGTTCCGATGCCGATCACCAGAATCCGTCGCATGGCCTCTCCTTCACGGCACGGTCTTGCTGGGCGCGTTCGCCCCGCCGCAGCACCTGCGGCCTTCTGCCCGTCCCTATAGCCCGCAGAGCCGAAAAACGGGTAATGCTAAAATAAAATCGAAAATGCGCGTTCGGTGATGAAAAATTGACATCATCCTCTCTAATGTGCCTGCATCTACAAGGGCAAGCGACCGCGGACGGTGGCTTGACGTTCGGGATGGCAGGCGGCTGCCGGGCACTCGGGGTAACGATGACACAGACCAGACATTCGGGCGCCGAGCCGGCGCAGGCTTTGCGGGATTGCAAGGGCGCCTTCATCGGCGTCGGCGTCGCCAGCGCGCTCGTCAACGTGCTGTACCTTACCGGTTCGTTCTTCATGCTCGAGGTCTACGACCGCGTCCTGCCGAGCCGCAGCATCCCGACGCTCGTCGCGCTCTGCATTCTCGCGCTCATGCTCTACGCCTTCCAGGGCGCATTCGAGTGGATCCGCGGCCGCATGCTTGTGCGTATCGCCGGCGCGCTGGACGAGGCGATGACCGGGCGGATCTATCGCACCGTCGTGCGCCAGCCGCTGAAGATGCGCACAGCCGGCGATGGCCTGCAGCCGCTGCGCGATTTCGATCAGGTGCGCGCCTTCCTGTCGGGCGCAGGACCCGCCGCCTTCTTCGACCTGCCCTGGCTGCCCTTCTACATCGGTATCTGCTTCCTGTTCCATCCGGTCATCGGCATGGTCTCGGTCGTTGGCTCCTTGATCCTCATCGCCCTCACCTTACTCACCAACCGGGGAACACAAGGACCGTCCAAGAAGGCGTCGGAAACCGGAAACCTGCGCAACGCCTTTGCCCAGGCATCCCAGCGCAATGCCGAGGTCATGCAGTCCATGGGCATGCTTGGCCGCATGTCCACCCTCTGGGGCGAGCGCAACGACGCCTACCGCCACCACAACCTCGTCAATTCCGACGTCTCGAACGGCTACGGCGCCCTGTCGAAGGTGTCCCGCATGATCCTCCAGTCGGCGGTTCTGGCCACCGGCGCGGTGCTCGTCATCGAGGGCCTCGCCTCGCCCGGCATCATCATTGCGGGCTCCATCCTCACCGCCCGGGCACTGGCACCGGTGGAACTGGCGATCGGCAACTGGCGCTCCTTCGTGGCGGCACGCCAGAGCTGGAAGCGTCTCGGCGAACTCCTCACCGCCCTTCCCGAACGCGACGCGCCGCTGGAACTGCCGGTGCCGCGCGAAAAGCTGACCGCCGAAGGCATTGCCGGCGGACCGCCCGGCGTGCAGCGTCTCACCTTTGCCGACGTCACCTTCACCCTGAAGAGCGGCAGCGCGCTCGGCATCATCGGGCCGAGCGCCTCCGGCAAGTCCTCGCTCGCCCGCGCATTGATCGGCATCTGGCCGACCCTGCGCGGCGCGGTGCGTCTCGACGGGGCAGCACTCGACCAGTGGGACAGCGACCGCCTGGGCAAGCATATCGGCTATTTGCCCCAGGACGTCGAACTGTTCTCCGGCACCGTGGCGCAGAACATCGCGCGCTTCGAGGAAGACGCCGCACCCGGCGCGATCGTGGAAGCCGCCAAGGCCGCCCGCGTCAACGACCTCATCCTCAAACTGCCGAACGGCTATGAAACCGAGATCGGCGACGGCGGCTCGTCTCTGTCGGCCGGCCAGCGCCAGCGCGTCGCCCTTGCCCGCGCGCTGTACGGCGAGCCCTTCCTCGTCGTTCTCGACGAACCCAACTCCAATCTCGATGCCGAAGGCGAGCAGGCGCTGAGCGAAGCGATCCTCGGCGTGCGCGCCCGCGGCGGCATCGTCATCGTCGTCGCCCACCGCCCCTCTGCGCTCGCCAGCGTCGATCTGGTGCTGATGATGAACGAGGGCCGCATGCAAGCGTTCGGGCCGAAGGATGAGGTTCTCGCGCAGATCCTGCGCCGGGAGCCACCGCGCCCCGCAGCCGGACAAGCGTTCCAGCCGAATTTCCAGACACAGCTGCAGGCGCAGCCGCCCGTGCTGAAAGCCGTGGGCAATGGACAGGAAACCGCATCATGAGCACCAGCGAACCGTCCGCCGCAACGCGCCCCGCCCCGTTACACCCGGCCCCACTACGCCCGGCACAATCGCGCCGCTCCCTGTCCCGCCACATCGTGGCGGTCGGGGCCATGGCGGTGGTGCTCGTCGGCGGCATCGGCGGATGGGCCGGCACGACGGAGCTTTCGAGCGCCATCGTCGCGTCCGGCACCGTCGTCGTCGAGAACAACGTCAAGAAGATTCAGCACCTGACCGGCGGCATCGTCGGCGAACTGGACGTGCGCGAGGGTGAAACCGTCGAGGCCGGACAGGTGCTCGTGCGGCTGGATGGCACCACCGTGCGCGCCAATCTGTCGATCGTCCAGAACACGCTGGCCCAGCTCTATGCCCGCCGCGCCCGGATCCTCGCCGAACAGGCGGGAGAAAAGACCTTCACGGTGCCGCCGCTCGCGCAGGTCGTGCCGACGGACATGGTGTCCACCGGCTTCGAGGAGAGCGAGCGACGCCTCTTCGACAGCCGCCGGAGCGCGCTGGTCGGCATGAAGAACCAGCTTGCTTCCCGCAAGGCGCAGCTCAAGGACGAGATCGAGGGCCAGACGGTTCAGCTCAACGCCATCGCCGACAGCCTGACGCTGATCAGTCAGGAACTCGAAGGCGTCGACAAGCTCTACGCCCAGGGCCTCGTCTCCATGCAGCGCGTGACCGCCCTCAAGCGCGACCGCGCCCAGCTCGAAGGCGATCGCGGCGCCCGCATCGCCGCCCGCGCGCAAGCCGCCGGGAAATCGAGCGAGATCGACCTGCAGATCCTGCAGCTGGACGAGGACCGCCGCACCGAGAACGCCAAGGACCTGACCGATGTCGAGGCGCGCATCGCGGAATACGAGGATCGTGGCGTCGCCGCCCTCGACCAGCTGAAACGGCTGGACATCCGCTCGCCGATCTCGGGCCGCGTCTCCCAGCTTGCCATCCACACGGTCGATGGCGTCGTCAATCCCGGCGAGGTGCTGATGCTCGTCGTTCCCGCCACCGATACGCTGACCGTCGAAGCCCGCATCGCCACCAGCGACATCGACCAGATCACCCTCGGCCAGCCGGTCGAGATCCGCTTCAGCGCCTTCAACCAGCGCACGACGCCCGTGGTCGAGGGCGAGGTCGCCAACATCGCGCCGGACCAGGTGACCGACCAGCGCACGGGCGCCAGCTACTACCCCTTGCGCATTCGCCCGAAGCCGGAGAGCCTCACCGCTCTCAAGGGCCTCACGCTCTATCCGGGCATGCCGGCGGAGACCTATATCAAGATCGCCGACCGAACCGTCATCTCCTATCTCGCCAAGCCGCTGACCGAACAGATGCAGCGCACCTTCCGGGAGGACTGACGGGACGAGCGGGCACACGGTCCCGCAGGCGCCTCGTTCCGCAGCAGGCTGCCGCACCCCAGCCCGTTCAATCGGTTGAACAATTCCGCGGGAAACCGGTACCGGTCCTTTGAATAATGCAGTAGAGACAGGCATGCCCGACCGAGGCATGTCCCAAAAGACCTGAGTGCGTCCATACGGTCGTCGAGGCGAGCACGGCAAGACGACTGATGACATCCAAGCGCAAAGGCTATCTCTTCGTCTTCATCGCAATCCTGATCTTCACATTGCAGGATGCGACGTCCAAGCACATGGGCGGGCTCTATCCGCCGGTCTTCATCACGATGATCCGCTACTGGGCGTTCGCGGCCTTCGTTCTCATCCTGGCGGCCCGGTCGAGCGGCGGGCTGAGGGCGGCGGTGACCACCAGGCATCCCGTCCTGCAGATCCTGCGCGGGCTCTTGCTGGTGAGCCAGATCGTGCTGGTCATCGCCTCCTTCGCCAGTGTCGGCCTTGCCCACTCCCAGGCGATCTTTTCCGTCGGGCCGATTTTCGTGGCGCTTCTCTCGATCGTCATTCTGGGCGAGCGCGTCGGCTGGCGGCGATGGACGGCCATCTTCGTCGGCCTCATCGGCGTTATCGTCATCCTCGACCCGACGGGCGACGAACAGGCCTCCCTGCTCGTCGTTCCCGTCTCCTCCGCGCTCATCTTCGCCTTCTACGTCGTTACCACGCGGCTCGTCAGCCGCGAGGATTCGGCGATGACCAGCTTTTTCTACACGGGCGCCGCCGGCGCGGTGGCGATCACGCTGATCGGGCCGTTCTACTGGACATGGTTCGCCCCGGTCGATTGGCTGTGGATGGGGCTTCTCTGCGTCACCGGCACATCGAGCCATTTCTTCCTGATCAAGGCCTATGAATATCTCGACGCGTCGGAAGTGCAGCCGCTGACCTATCTCCAGCTGGTTTTTGCCAGCATCATCGGCGTTTCCGTCTTCGGCGAGGTCCTCAGCGTCAACATGATCGTCGGTGCCGTCATCGTCGTTGCCGCCGGCATCTTCACCGTCTGGCGCGAAAGCGTCGTCGCACGCCGGGCCGGCGCCGCGGGCACACAGCCGCCGCGCGCATAGAACCGACAATCAGAGCGGCGGCAGCGCCCAGTCGATCGGCGTGCGGCCGTGGGCCTCGAGAAACGCGTTTGCCCTGGAGAACGGCGCCGTGCCGAAGAAGCCGTTATGCGCCGACAGCGGGGACGGATGCGCCGAGCGGAGCACCAGATGCCGGCTCTGGTCGACGAACGCGGCCTTCTTCTGCGCATAGGACCCCCAGAGGATGAAGACCACCGGCCTCGGCTGGTCGTTGACGGCGCGGATGATGGCGTCGGTGAACGTCTCCCATCCGCGCTTCTGGTGGGATGCGGCAAGCGCCCGCTCCACCGTCAGCACGCTGTTGAGCAGCAGGACACCCTGTTCGGCCCAATGTTCGAGAAAGCCGTGGCGCGCCGGCGCAATGCCGAGATCGGTCTGCAGTTCCTTGTAGATATTGACGAGCGACGGGGGAATGCGCACGCCGGGCCGCACGCTGAAGGACAGCCCATGCGCCTGCCCCTCCCCGTGATAGGGGTCCTGCCCGAGAATGACGACACTGACTTTTTCGAGCGGCGTCAGATCCAGGGCCCGGAAATACTCCGAGCCTTTCGGGAAGATCTGTTTTCCCGACTGCTTCTCCGCCTGGAGGAAGCTCTTGAGCGTGCTCATATAGGCGCTGTCGAACTCGTTCGAGAGCGCCTGTTTCCAGCTCTCCTCCAGCCTGACCGTCCCGTCCATCCTGCCCGTCCCCGCCTGTTTTCCGTGATGCCTTGCACGGCAAACGATAGATCATCGCGCCGGCATCGCAAGAGCGACGCAGCAATGTATTTCCGCAAACATATCGCTGGCCAACCGCCCGACATGCGTTATATTCCTCGAAATATTTCGATCTCCGGAGGGGCAAGAATGCCGACGATGCAAGGACTGAAGACGAACATCGGGGCCGCACTCGCGGTTCTCCTCCTGGCGCTCGCGTCGCTGGCAAGCCCCGCGCTGGCGGCGGAAAAGGTGACGGTGTTTGCCGCCGCAAGCCTCAAGAATGCGCTGGATGCCGTGAACGACGCCTGGCAGCAGCAGAGCGGCCATGCCGTCACCGCCTCCTATGCCGCAAGCTCGGCGCTGGCCAAGCAGATCGAGGCGGGCGCGCCGGCCGATATTTTCATCTCCGCCGATCTCGCCTGGATGGATTACGTCGCGGGCAAGACGCTGATCCGGGAGGACAGCCGCTCGACGCTCCTCGGCAACCGTCTTGTCCTCGTTGCACCGGCAGCCGATGCCAGACCGGTCGAGATCGGCGAGGGGTTCGACCTGAAAGCGCGGCTCGCCGGCGGCAAGCTCGCCATGGGTGCGGTGGACTCCGTGCCGGCCGGCAAGTACGGCAAGGCGGCGCTCGAGAAGCTCGGCGTCTGGTCGTCGGTCGAACAGGATGTCGCGGGTGCCGAGAACGTCCGCGCCGCCCTCCTTCTCGTCTCCAAGGGCGAGGCGCCGCTCGGCATCGTCTACGAAACCGATGCCGCAGCCGACCCCTCGGTCAAGATCGTCGGCACCTTCCCGGAGAGCTCTCACCCGCCCATCGTCTATCCGATCGCGATCCTGTCGGAGAGCACCCATCCCGAAGCCGCCGCCTATCTTGATTTCGTCCGCTCGCCGGCCGCAAAACCGCTCTTCGAGGCACAGGGCTTTACCGTTCTCGCCAAATAGGGGAAGGCTTGCCTCCGGCCTCGAAACCGGACCCCGGCGGCGTGAAGGACATGGCGACTTTGGACTGGCTTGCTCTCAGCGATGCGGAATGGACGGCGATCCGGCTGAGCCTCAAGGTTTCGGCCGTCGCTATGCTGGCGAGCCTGCCTCTGGCGCTTCTGGCGGCCATGGCGTTGGCACGCGGACGGTTCTGGGGGCGCTCGCTTCTGAACGGGCTCGTCCACCTGCCGCTGATCCTGCCGCCGGTCGTTACCGGTTTCCTGCTGCTGATCCTGTTCGGCCGGCGCGGGCCGGTCGGTGCGTTTCTCGAAACCTATACAGGCCTCGTCTTCTCCTTCCGCTGGACCGGGGCGGCGCTCGCCTGCGCCGTCATGGGCTTTCCCCTGATGGTGCGCAGCATCCGCCTGTCGATCGAGGCCGTGGACGGGCGACTGGAACAGGCCGCCGCCACGCTCGGCGCCGCGCCGGCCTGGGTCTTTGCCACCATCACCCTGCCGCTGATTCTGCCCGGCATCATCGCCGGCATGATCCTCTCCTTCGCCAAGGCCATGGGCGAGTTCGGCGCCACCATCACCTTCGTCTCCAACATTCCAGGCGAAACGCAGACATTGTCGGCCGCCATCTATACCTTCACGCAGGTGCCGGGCGGCGATAGCGGTGCGCTCCGCCTCACGCTCGTCTCCGTGGTCCTCTCCATGGCGGCACTTCTGCTGTCGGAATGGCTGGCGACGGCCGCCGCGCGCCGGGTCTCCGGCACATGACGCTCGATGTCTCCGTGCGCCACCGCCTCGACGCCTTCTCGCTCGATATCGCTTTCTCGACGGATGGCGGCATCACCGCTCTGTTCGGCCGCTCGGGCTCCGGCAAGACCTCGCTCATTCGTGTTCTGGCCGGCCTGATCCGCCCCGACGAAGGCCATGTGCGGCTCAATGGCGAGACGATTCTCGACACGGCAAGCAAAGCCATCACGCCGCCGCACCGCCGGCGCTTCGGGACGGTCTTTCAAGAAGGCCGCCTGTTTCCGCATCTGAGCGTGCGGCAGAACCTCCTCTACGGCCGCTGGTTTTCCAGGGACCCCGCCGAGACCGGCGAGATCGAACGTGTCGTCGGGCTTCTTGGCATCGCGCCCCTGCTCGCCCGCCCGACGGCCCATCTCTCCGGCGGCGAGAAACAGCGCGTGGCGATCGGCCGGGCGCTTCTGGCACGCCCGCGCCTTCTCCTGATGGACGAACCGCTCGCCGCTCTCGACAACGCGCGCAAGGCCGAGATCCTGCCCTATCTCGAGCGCCTGCGCGACGAAACGGCCATTCCCATCCTCTATGTCAGCCATTCCGTCACGGAGGTCACCCAACTCGCGGACCGCGTGCTGATGATCGAAAACGGCCGGCTGACGGCCAGCGGCACCGCGTCGGACATGCTCAGCCTGCCCGGATCGAGCGCGGCGATCAGCCGGCGCGAGGCGGGAACCGTGATCGAGGCGACGGTCCTGCCACACCAGCCCGATCCCCGCATCGTCAAGGTTGCAGCCGGCGGCCTGACGCTGTTTCTAGCCGGCACCGCGCGGCAGCCCGGACAGCGTCTGCGCCTGCGCATCGCCGCCCGCGACATCCTGCTCGCCACGCGCCGGCCCGAAGGCCTGAGCGCGCTGAATATCATCGAAGGGGTCATCACCGGCATGGCGCCGTCCGGTCAGGATCAGATCGACGTGACGCTCGATTGTGCGGGCACACGGCTGACGGCGCGCATCACCACCGTCTCCGCCGATATGCTGGCGCTGACGTCCGGAATGCCGGTCCACGCCGTCATCAAGACGGTGGCGCTGGATCCTTGAAGGCCTTCGCCCGAAAGTGTCGAGCGGTTTCGGGAAAGCGACAGGCTTCACGGCGAGGCGCGACGCGCCTCCAGCCAGGCGATATCGTCGGACATAGCTGCCAGCGCTTTGTCCTCCATGGCCCGGAACCGGGCGATCAGCGCTTCGCCGAAGGGCGTCACCGCCGCGCCGCCGCCCTGTTTTCCGCCGCGCTGCGAGATGACCGAATCTTCCTCGAACATCGCGTTCAAGGCACTGACCAGCAGCCAGGCGCGGCGATAGCTCATATCCATGGCACGACCCGCGGCCGAAATGGACCCCGTCTCGCGAATATGTTCGAGCAGCGCGATCTTGCCACGCCCGAGGCGCACCGGCCCTGAAGGGCCGGGCAGATCGAGCCGGATGACCGGCCGTGGCGGCGATGTCTGGACCATGGCGTCATCCGGATGGGCAATCGGCCCGCATGGGAGCGTGAAGCGACCGCGCCTGTCAACCCCGCCATCGCGCGCGAAAAAGCCTCAGCCCATCCGCTCGGAGGCGTAGGAGCCCGGGCTTGCCGGAAAGACGATGGTGCGGTTGCCGTTCATGAAGACGCGGTGGTGGATATGGGCATGCACGGCGCGGGCGAGAACCTGGCTTTCCACGTCGCGGCCGATGGAGACATAATCGTCGGGCGACTGCGCATGGGTGATGCGGGCGATGTCCTGCTCGATGATCGGGCCCTCGTCGAGATCCTCGGTGACGTAGTGCGCCGTCGCGCCGATGAGCTTCACGCCGCGCTCATAGGCCTGCTTGTAGGGGTTTGCACCCTTGAAGCTCGGCAGGAAGGAGTGGTGGATGTTGATGATGCGGCCCGACATCTTCTTGCAGACGGCATCCGAGAGCACCTGCATGTAGCGGGCCAGCACGATCAGCTCGGCACTCGACTGTTCGACGATCTCCATCAGCCGCGCCTCGGCCTCGATCTTGTTCTCCTTCGTCACTTTGATGTGATGGAAGGGAATGTCGTGATTGACGATCACCTTCTGGTACTCGAAGTGGTTGGACACCACGCCGACGATCTCAACCGGCAGCGCGCCGATCTTCCAGCGATAGAGAAGATCGTTCAGACAATGTCCGAAACGCGACACCATCAGCAGCACCTTCATGCGCTTGGCGCTGTCGTGGATCTGCCACGTCATGGCGAAGGTTTCGGCAACCGGCACGAACCCCGCCTGGATGTCCGCCTCGGCGACGCCTTCCTCGGAGATGAAGCTGACCCGCATGAAAAACAGGCCGGTCTGGAGATCGTCGAACTGCGAACTGTCAACGATATTGCAGCCTTGCGTGGTCAGATAACCGGAGATGGCAGCCACGATGCCGCGGGTGGATTTGCAGCTGACGGTCAGCACATAGCTCTTCATGGATTTGTCTCTCGCCTTCGCAGATCGCCGCGGACGCAATCGTCCGGCAGGCTGCAAGCTAGCGTGCTTGCGAACCTCCCGTCCATCCGCTTCGCGACATCCGCTAGCAGGAACCGGCCATCCCGTCACGCCGGCGCGACCGCCATGACGTTTCCGGCCGGCCGGCGGCCCGCATGTCGTCGGCCCGGTTGCCGGCGTGCGCCGCTGTTAACGCCGCGGTTACCCTGCCGAACACATGCCCCGATCTCTGCAGCATCCATTAGTCTTTGCCCTCTACATCTGCCCCTCGAACGACCATCTGCGTCCACACGCGGCGCTGCGTCCTGTTCGGCGACGGCAATGACCCGGGAAGACCCAATGTCCACGGAAAAGCCCAAACGGCAATTATCGGTGAACTTCGCCATCAATGTCGCGGGAGCGATCGCGCCGATCGTCATCGCGCTCGTGACGGTGCCGATCCTCGTGCGCCATATCGGCGACGCCCGCTACGGCGTCATGTCGATCGTCTGGGTCCTGCTCGGCTATCTCGGCTTCCTCGATCTCGGCCTGTCGCGCGCCTCGACCAATGCCCTGTCGCGCCTGCCGCTTTCGGCAAAGCAGGAGCGCTCCGAGATCGTCGCGACATCCTTTATTCTGAACATCGCGCTGGCAAGCTTTGGCGCCGTCTTGCTCTACTTCGCCGGCAACTTCCTGCTGCTCACCGTCTTCACCGTACCGCCGGAGCTCGAGGCGGAAATCGCGACCGCCCTGCCCTTCATCGCCTGTCTTTTGCCGCTCGCGCTCATTTCCGGTTTTTCCATCGGCATCCTGGAATCGCGCGAGCGCTTCCTGCTCGCCAATGCGCTGCAGATCGGCGGCATGATCGTCGGACAGATCGTGCCTGTCCTCTGCGCCATCTTCATCTCGCCCGATCTCTCGGTCATCATTCCCGCCGCCGCCCTCTCGCGCGCGGCCTCCGTCATCGTGGCGACGCTGATCGCGCTCTACACCGAGCAGGGCTTCCGCTTCGACCGGTTCCGCTTTGCCAAGGTCCGCTCTCTCATGAACTATGGCGGCTGGATCACGCTGTCCTCGATCATTCTGCCGGTCCTCAACACGCTCGACCAGATCGTCATCGGCAAGACACTCGGCGTCAGCGCCGTTACCTATTACTCCGTGCCGATGAATCTCGTGATGCGCAGCCAGGTTTTCACCAGCTCGCTCGCCCGCACGCTGTTTCCCCGCCTGTCGAGCCTTCCGCGCGAGGAGGCCATCGCCATTTCCGAGCGCGCGATGATGGTCAGCGGCATTCTTTATGCCGGGCTCTGCGCGGCCGGCATCTTCCTCATGCGGCCGTTCCTCGACCTCTGGATGGGCCCGTCCTTCACGGCGATCGCCGGCACCGTCGCGGTCGTTCTGCTCATGGGCAGCTGGCCGAACGCCTTGACCTTCGCGCCGTTCACCCTGTTGCAGGGACAAGGCCGTCCCGACATGACGGCGAAGATTCATGTGGCGCAGATGGTACCCTATGTCCTGCTGCTGCTGGCTCTGACGCACCAGTTCGGCATTCTCGGCGCCGCCATCGCCTTTCTCTGCCGCGGCTATCTCGATTGCAGCCTGCTCATTCTCTTTTCCCAGATGCCCCGGCGCATCTTCCGCGCACTTTTCCCCTCTGCCGTTCTGGTCGTGGTGGCCGGTGTGCTTCAGTTTCCGCTGGCGGGCTCGCCCGTCATCCTGTTCGTGGCCGCCTGCATCAGCATGCTCATCGCCATCGCGCTCCTGCGGTTTCAGGAGCGCGCGATCTTCGATGAAACCCTGTCGGTCGCAACGGGCGCATGGAGCCGCCGGAGATCGCGAGAGGGGGCAGCACCCGTCACGAATCCATCGACCGTGGGGCGCACCTTTCCGCCCGCGGTCGCCGCACCGACGACGGTCGAGAACCAGGGAGCCTGACAGTGGTGGGCCAGCAGGAGCGGACCGAAATGCCGTTACAGACGCGAAAGCCGCTGATCGTCCAGGTCGTGCGCCAGTTTCTGCCCAATCGCGGCGGATTGGAGGACGTGGTCGCCAATCTCTGCCGATCGCTCCCCGAGCGCGGCTTTCGCGTGCGCGTCGTCACCTGCGACAGCCTGTTCTCCGAGCCGGAACGGGGACACCTGCCGGCCGAAGAGGTGATCGACGGCATCGAGATCGTCCGCATCCCCTGGCGCGGCTCCACCCGCTATCCCGTCGCCCCCGCCGTCTTCCGGCATCTTCGCGACGCCGATCTCGTGCATGTCCACGCGATCGACTTCTTCTTCGATGCCCTGTCCTGGGGTCGCCTTCTCCATCGTCGCCCGATGGTCGCGACGACCCATGGCGGCTTCTTCCACACCAAGGCCTTTTCGGCCCTGAAGACGACGTGGTTCAACAGCGTCACGCGTGTGTCGGCACAGGGATATGCCAGCATCATCGGGTGCAGCGAGGCGGATGTGCGCACCTTCCAGCCCATTGCCGGCGACCGCGTCCGCCTGATCGAGAACGGCGTCGATATCCGCAAATTCGAGGACGCCGCCAGCCAAACGCCGGCCCGCCGGCTCGTGACCATCGGTCGCTTCTCCTCCAACAAGCGCCTGCCTCTGCTGATCGCGCTGACCGCCGCCCTGAAGGCACGCCATCCCGACTGGAGCCTCGACATCATCGGCGTTCCCTCCGATCTCACCGTGGACATGCTGCAGGCCGAGGCCCGCAAGCAGGGGGTGGAGACGGCCGTCACCGTCCACAAGGGCCTGACCAATCCGGAGATCCGCGATCGTCTCGCCGAGGCATCCCTGTTCGTTTCCGCCTCCGACTACGAAGGCTTCGGCCTCGTGGCCGTCGAGGCGATGAGCGCAGGGCTTCTTCCGGTGCTCAACGCCAACGCGGCCTTTGCCGATCTCGCGGGCCGCCACCCGGAACTGTCCCTCTGCGATGCCTCCGACATCGCCGCAACGGCCGATCGGGTGGATGCCGCCTATGCGCGTCTCGAGACGCAAGGGCCGGCACTCCGGGCCGACCTGATATCCGCAGCCCAGGCCTATGGCTGGAGTGCCGTGGCAGACCGCTACTGCGACGTCTACCGCTCGGTGCTCGGCCTTGCCTCCGTGTCGCGTCCCGCTATGTCGTTCGACACGACTGCCCCTGCCCGATGAGGACCGACACCATGCAACCGACACGTTCTCTTGCCGGACGCGCTGCCCGTCTCGTCGCGCTTGCGGCTTGCCTGTCCACCGGCGTCCAGCCGGCGCTCGCTGGCTGCTTCAACGGCGTCAATCTTGCCGGTGCGGAGTTCGGCACCATGCCCGGCGTCTTCGGCAAGGAATATACCTACCCCTCGAAGGAAACCATCGACTACTTTGCCGGCAAGGGCTTCAACACCATCCGCCTCCCCTTTCGCTGGGAGCGCATCCAGCGCCAGCTGAACGGCCCGCTCGACCGGGAGGAGCTCGCCCGCCTGAAGGAGAGCGTGGCGGCCATGCGCGCGCACGGCCAGACCGTCATTCTCGACCTCCACAATTTCGCCCGCTACAACGAGAAGATCGTCGGCACGAAGGATGTGCCGGATGCAGCCCTTGCCGATGTCTGGGCGCGTTTGGCCAAGGTTTTCGCCAACCAGAAGGGCGTCGTCTTCGGGCTGATGAACGAGCCGTTCGACATGGCCCCCACCGCCTGGCTGCCGCCGGCCAATGCCGCGATCGCTGCCATCCGCAAGACGGGTGCCAAGAACCTCGTGCTGGTGCCCGGCGTCTCCTGGACGGGCGCGCACAGCTGGCAGGCCGACATCGAGGGCTCCTCCAATGCCTCGACCATGATCCACGTCAAGGATGCCGCCAACAACCTGGCCTTCGAGGTGCACCAGTATCTCGACAGCGATTTCTCCGGCACGAACGACGATTGCCCGCGTGGCGACGATGCGGCCGCCGCGCTTCGCGCCATGACCGACTGGTTCCGGGCCAACAAGACACGCGGCTTTCTCGGCGAGTTCGGCGGATCGGCGACATCGGACTGCATGATCGGGCTCGCCCGCATGGTCGATGTGATGGCAGAGGCAAACGATGTCTGGATCGGCTGGACCTACTGGGCGGCCGGCGACTGGTGGTCGCCGGACGAACCCCTCAACGTCCAGCCGACCGAGACCGGCGACAGGCTGCAGCTGAAAGCCCTGACGACGCGCAAGCTGGCCCGCGAGGACGATGCCTGCCCGGCCTTGGACGCGGTCAGGCCACGCTGAGGTTCCGGCCGGCGGCCGCTGCGGGGCTCGGGTCACGCGGCTTGCGACCGAGCGCCGCGTCGTCGAGCACCGAGATGGTGCCGAACAGGAACCATAGCAGTCCCGCGGTCTTGATGGAGTAGCCGCTGTCGCTGATGATCATCAGCAGCAGCAGGTAGACGACGACCATGCCGTGAAAGGTCCGGGCCTTGACGCTCCTGAGCGGCGCGAAGACGAGCAGGCCCCACAGCCCCATGAAGCCGAACAGGCCGAACTTCGTCAGCGTATAGGCAAGCCCCGAATCCGCCGTGAACTGCGTCGTCGTCTGGGCCCCGAACACCACGCGCAGGTCGAGCGAGGTGAGAAGGTGCGCCGTCACCTGAAACCGCCCGCCGATATCGTTCGGCCCGCCCTGCGTTCCCGACTGGATGCCGTAATAGGCGAGCACCGACAACATGATGAACGGCAGCACGTACCACGCAAGGCGCGGCATGAAGCGGTAGACCGGCAGAAGCAGCGTCATCAGGATACAGGTGTAGAGCCCGAACCGCGCATCGCCGAGCGCGATGACCGTAAGGGCGAGAAAGAGCGTCACGAAGCGCAGGCGCATCGTCGGCCGGAAGAGGCACCAGCCATAGACGATCGCTCCGAAATTGCCGACGGAAACCGGCTCCAGAAACACCGAGGACACGCGGTGCATGCCGAGAAACGGCAGGATGGTGCGTGCGCTGGGCCGCATACCGCTGATGAAAAGGCCGGTCGTCTGCCCGTAGAGCTGATCGACGGTGACGCTGCCGCGGGCGAGATAATAGCCGATGACGTTGAAGAAGGAGATGTAGACGTCGAGCGCCATGTATTCGAACAGGCCGACGGCCACCACGATAGCCGACGAGATGAAGACCAGCCGGTCGGCGAGCTTCAGGTCCTGCAGCGTCCGACCGGCGAAATAAAAGCCGATGGGGATGAGGATGTCGCGCACGGCCTTGAGGTCCGGCGCGCCACGCATGGTGAAGAGGAAGATCATGTAGGAGATGTAGACGGCCAGCAGCATGTAGGGTGCCGTCCGCCGCCCGAGTGCCACGATGAAGACGCAGCCGACCAGCACCATTTCCGACATCATCACATGCCCGTCGGACACGCGCATGACCCGCGTGTTGACGAGGCAGAGAAGCGCGTTGAAGACGAGGCCGCCGATGACGCTGAAGGCCGCAAGCCGCGTGTAGAGCCCCCGCCAGGCGTCGTCATTCTTGGCCGCGAGACCGCCGACCGGCAGGGCATATCGCGCGGATACGTCCTGAAGAACGCTCATCAGGCGACCGCCTCAACGATCACGACGCCGACGAGTTTGTTTTGCCACGGGCCGAGTGTCTGCGCGAGATCCTTGAGGTCGGCGCGACCGGCGCGGCCGGGCCGGATGACGATGGCGATGGCGTCGCTGTCCTTCACGAAGGCCATGAGCCCCGCGCAATTCTCCTCCCCCGTCGCATCGACGACGGAAAAATCGGCCGGTGCCGGCTTGATTGCCGCCGAGAGGAGCGAGCCCGAGGCGCGGCTGCGCTGGCGCGGCATGGCATGACGATCGAGCCGGCGATAGGTGACGCTTTCGAAAGCCGGAACGCCGCCCATCTGCATGCGCCTGAGCGTCCCGGCAAGCGGCGACGATGCGGAGACGGAGGCAGCGGCGATATCGACGGCAGCGCCCGTATCGGCCAGCGCGAGCGCGATGTCGCCCACCAGCGCCCCATCCGGCTTGTCCATGCCGGGCGAAAGAAACACGATGCGGGCCGGCAGGGATGCAACGGCATCCGTCAGCACATAGGCCGCGCGCGTGATGCCCGCCTCGCGTTGCCGTTCGGCGGCATGCGACCGCGCAGCCGCCTTGCCGGACAACGGCAGGCGGCGCTTCATCCGCGCGACGAGACCGCCGGTGCGCCGTGAACGCCCGGAAGCCCACCTGTCGTCCGGCACATCCGATGTTCCCCGCGTCTCCCGAGCCGCGATGCGCGCGATGACGGGAACACCGAGCGTATCGACGATCTGCCGGTCGGAGGTCACGCGCCCGTCGATGAGGTCGAGCCCGACGGCGATGGCCGAACCGGCTGCGGCCCCGAACAGGAAGCCGGCGATGGCCACCAGCAGGGCGGAAGCCCGCGTCGTCTTTGCCGGCGGCAGGGCCTCCGAGATGATGCGGGAATTGCCCGAGCCGATATCGTACTGACGGCTCAACTCTTCCGAGCGCGTGACGAACGAGGTGTAGACGCCGCGGATCGCATCGGCCTCGCTCTGCAGTTGCGCCAGCGTCGTGCGCGCATCGCCGCTCGCGCCATTGGCGTTGCGCAACGCGGCGAAGCGCGTTTCCAGTGCGGCGACATTGGCCTTGCTGCGCTCGTACGTGTTGCGGACCGAATCCTGCACCCGCTTCAGCTCCGACTCCAGCGCCCGGCGCATGCTTTCGGCCTGCGCCTGCGCGGTCTGGAGCTGCGGATGGCGGCTGCCGAGGCTGGTCTGAAGCTCCGCCAGCCGGTCGAGCGTCTGCGCATAGCGCGTGCGCAACGTCGTGACCGACGTCTGCTGCAGCGCTTCGGGGATCGCGCCCGAGGCGAGATCGCCTGTCGTCAGCGTGCGGACCTGGTTGTAGTTGATCTCCTGCTGCTCGAGTGCCGCGCGCGCGCTCCCAAGCTGCTGCGTCACATCCTCGAGTTGCTGATCGGTCACGAGGCCTTTCTCGCCGGTGCTGATCAGGCCGTTCTGCGTGCGGAACTTGACGACCTTGTCTTCGGCTTCGAGCAGGCGCTTGCGCAGCTCCTCTGCCTCGACCTGCAGGCTCATGCTGGCCTTGAGGCTCTTGTCGGACCCGATCTTGTTGGCCTTTTCCAGATAGATCGCCGAGACGGTATTGGCGATCTCGGCGGCGCGTGCCGCGTTCGGATGCTGGGCCGTGATGGTGAAGACCAGCGACTGGTCGGCGCGGGTGATGATGAGGTTCTGCGCGAGCGCCGCCGCGGCACCGGCCGCGGCCGCCTCCGGCGAAACGGGGGCCGACGGCGACCGTCCGAGAAGCCGGCCGATCAGGCCCGCCTTCGCCTGGAAGAAGGGATCCTCCTGCAAGGCGAGCGTGCGCGCGGCCTCGGAGAGGACGCTGAAGGATTGCATGACATAGATCTGGCTGTCGATCGCCTGCTGCGCCTGCGCCGGTGCGGCCGTGTCGCCGGCGGCCTGGCCGACGGCGGCAAGCCGCTCGGGGTCGAGCAGGATCTGGGTGGAGGCACGGAAGACGGCCGGCTGGGAGAGGACGAAGGCAAACCCCAGACCGCCGAAGATCAGCGCCGTCACGATAACGATGCCGATGCGGCGCATCACGATCGACGGAAGTTGAAAGACGTCGATGTCCATAGGGCTTCCATATCCACGCCAGGTTGTTTTTCAGCGCTTGCGTCTCGGCTCGGCGGGTTTCAGACAACGACTCGCAGGCCCGCACGAGGGTCTCGATCCGCAGGATTGACAGCTTATGGTTAACAACCGCTGAACGTCGCAGCTTACGCTGATGCGAAGCTGAGCATTTGCAGGGACTTATACCGAGTGTCCCGGGCGTCGGGCCATATCAGGCGTGGCTTGAGGAAACTTTAGCTATGTTCCTTAGCCCGTTTTTAGCCCGCAACCGGTATCCCTGCGTCATCGAATCCACAGGCCCGCAAGCCGCACTGCAAAGGAGTGACGCCGTGAAGACCCAGATCCGTGAGATGCTTGCCCAATATGCCTCCCTGCCCTCGGCAGCCGGTCTGGACGACGATGCGGACCTCTATGCCGCCGGCATGTCGTCGCATGGCTCGGTGCAGCTGATGCTGGCGCTCGAAGACACGTTCGACGTCGAGTTCCCCGACAACCTGCTCAACCGCAAGTCCTTCTCCACGATTGCCATCATCGAGCAGACGGTCAACCAGCTGGTCGCCGGGAAAGAAGCCGCCTGATGGACGTCGCCCTCAACGCTCAAGGGTCGACGCTGCTGGAGCGCGCGCGCCGCGTGGCCGGCATCGCCGGCCAGCACGCCGACGACGTGGACCGCAATGCCCGCTTCCCGCGCGAAGCGGTGGATGCCCTGATCTCGGAACGGCTGCTGTCGATCCAGATCCCCGTCACCCTGGGCGGCGAGGGCGCGACGACCGCGCAGATCGCGGAAGCCTGCACCGTTCTCGGCCAGGCCTGCTCCGCCTCCGCCATGGTCTTCGCCATGCACCACATCAAGCTGTCGAGCCTGGTGACCCACGGCAGCGACAGCCCCTGGCACCAGAGCTTCATGCGCCGCATCGTCGACGAACAGCTCCTCATCGCCTCGGCGACGACGGAAGGCGGCATCGGCGGCAACATGCGCAACTCGATCTGCGCCATCGAGGTCGACGGAGACACCTGTCGGCTCCAGAAGGATGCGACCGTCATCTCCTACGGCCGCCACGCCGACGCGATCCTCATCACCTCCCGCGCCCATCCGGACGCCGTGACGACCGATCAGGTCATGACCGTTTTCACGAAGGACCAGTACACGCTGGAGCGAACCAATGAATGGGATACGCTCGGCATGCGCGGCACCTGTTCGGAAGGCTATCTCTTCAAGGGCGAAGCGCCGAAGGAGCAGATCCTGCCGAAACCCTTCGCCGAGATCGCGGCGCAATCCATGCTGGCAAGCTCGCACCTGCTGTGGGGCGGCGTCTGGTACGGCATCGCGGTCAATGCGATGACCCGTGCGCAGGCTTTCGTGCGCGCCGCAGCCCGCAAGAGCCCCGGCCAGACACCGCCCGGCGCGCTGCACCTCGCGGAAGCTTCGAGCCTCCTGCAACAGGTCCGCGCCAATGTCACGGCCGGCCTCGCCCGCTACGAGGCAGCCCTTGCCGAGCCGGAACTGCTCTCCTCCATGGGCTTCTCGGTTGCGATGAACAACGTCAAGCTTGCGGTCTCCCGGACCGTGCCCGAGATCATCGACCACGCCATGCAGATCACCGGCATCATGGGCTACAAGAACGGCACCCCGTTCTCGCTCGGACGCCACCTGCGCGACGCCCAGTCCGCGCAGCTGATGATTTCCAACGACCGCATTCTCGCCAATACGTCGAACATGCTTCTCGTCAACAAGATTGAAACCAACCTTCTGGGGTAACCGACCATGGATATGCAGCTTCCCTTGCTCGACCGGCTGTTTGCGGCCGGCCTCCTCATCGATACCGGCGTCGATGGCCTCTATGGCCGCAGCGGCGCGTTCGAAGATGTCATCACCCGCTTCGAAGCCGTCATCGACAGCCTCGGCGGCGTCGACAAGCCGGAGGCTATCCGCTTTCCGCCCGGCATGAACCGCGCCCATTTCGAAGGCTCGGGCTACATGAAGAGCTTCCCGCAGCTCGCCGGCACCATCCACTCCTTCTGCGGCTGCGAGCTCGACCATGTCAGCCTGCTCACCTGTATGGAGGAAGGCAAGGACTGGACCGGCCAGCAGCAGGCGACCGACATCGTTCTGACGCCCGCGGCCTGCTACCCCCTCTACCCGACGATCGCCAAGCGCGGCGCCCTGCCGGCCGGCGGCGGTCTCTTCGACCTGCAGTCCTACTGCTTCCGTCACGAGCCGTCGAAAGAGCCGACCCGCATGCAGCTCTTCCGCATGCGCGAATATGTCCGCATGGGCAAGCCGACGGACGTCGTCGCCTTCCGCCAGGATTGGATGGAGCGCGGCACCAAGCTGATGGAATCGGTCGGCCTGCCCGTCGAGATCGACGTCGCCAACGACCCCTTCTTCGGCCGCGCCGGCAAGATGTACAAGAATAACCAGCGCAACCAGAACCTCAAGTTCGAGCTGCTGATCCCCGTCAATGCCAATGCCGGCCCGACCGCCTGCATGAGCTTCAACTACCATCAGGACCATTTCGGCAAGACCTGGGGCCTGACGACGGAGGACGGCGAAACCGCGCACACCGCCTGCGTCGGCTTCGGCCTGGAGCGCATCGCGCTGGCGCTCTTCAAGCATCACGGCCTCGACGTCAACGAGTGGCCGGCGCATGTCCGCCAGACGCTCTGGGGCTGACGAAACCATGCAAGCCGTCTTCCCCGGCATCGCGCCCGAGACCTATCGCCCGCATGCGCTCCACGACACGGCGCGCATGTGGCCGGAGACCAACTGCTACATCGATCTCTGGATCGAGGTCTTGAACACGCTGGGCCTGCCGCCGGAAGCCATGCTCGGCTTCACGCTGACGCAGGACTTCGAGGGCGACCAGTTCACCTTCTTCAAGGTGCCGCTGGAAGACCTCGAAGCGCTCTACGGCATCACCTGCACGGAACTCGCCATCTTCGACAGGGTCGAGCGGCATCTGGAGACCCAGATCGCCCGCGGCCGTCTCTGCCTCGTCGAGATGGACAGCTTCTTCATGCCCGACACCGCCGGCGTTGCCTACGGCCGCGAGCACGGCAAGACGACGATCGGCATCAACCGGCTGGACGTGGCCTCCCGCAGCCTCGACTATTTCCACAATGGCGGCTTCTTTCATCTCGAAGGCGACGATTTCGACGGGCTGTTCCAGACGCTGAGCCCTGCGGGCGCTCTGCCGTTGCTGCCCTATACCGAGTTCGCCAAGCTGCCGACCGTGCTGCCGGACGACGCGGCGATCCGGGAAAAGGCGCGCGCACTGCTCGCCTTCCACTTCGCCCGCCGGCCGGAAGAGAATCCGTTCGGCGCCTTTGCCGCCGTCTTCCCGACGCAGGTCGAGGCGCTGGCAAGCCGCGAGTTCGATTTCTTCCACAAATACGCCTTCAACACACTGCGCCAGTTCGGTGCGAATTACGAACTGCTCGCCACCCATCTCGGCTGGCTCTCCCCGGACGGCCGTTTCGAGGCGGAGCGGCTCGCCGCCCTGAAGATCTCCGAGGTCGGCAAGACCGTGCAGTTCCAAGTGGCCCGCGCCGTCAACCGCAAGAGGTTCGACGCGCTCGCCAACACGCTGACGCCGGCCGCAGAGGCCTGGGACGCTCTGATGCAGGGTCTGGCGGGCAAGCTCGCCTGACATCGACAGCAGCGGCCGACAGACAGGAAGCCACAGGACATCATGACAACGCTGCCCGCCCGCCTTCGTCTCGTGGATGAACGCCCCCTGACGCAAGGATGGCGCCTCGTCCTGACGCCCCCGGGTCTCCACGCCGACCCATCGGCGCTGCCGGACAGGGACGCGATCCCCGCGCTCGTTCCTGGAACCGTTGCCGGTGCCTTGGAGGCGGCAGGCCTGTTCGACCGCGCGGCCCCCCGCCCGCTGAACGGGGAGGATGCCTGGTTTATGACCGTCATTGCGGATGAGCCGCCGGGTGCGGCCGTCCTTCGTTTCGAAGGCCTCGCGACCTTCGCCGACGTCTTCCTCAACGGCGAGAAGATCCTGTCCTCGCACAGCATGTTCACGCGCCACGACGTTCCCGTGCGCCTGACCGGCAACGACCGCCTCGCCATCTGCTGCCGCGCGCTCCTGCCGCATCTGTCGCGCAAGCTGAAGCGCGCCCGCTGGCGCACCAAGATGATCGTGCCGGCGGGCCTGCGCGGCGTGCGCACCACGGCGCTCGGCTACATGCCCGGCTGGTGCCCGGAGATCCATGCGACCGGGCCCTATCGCCCGATCACGCTCCGCCGCACGGATCCGGCTTCCGTCGGCGACGTCGATATCGCCGCCTCGCTCGATGCCGACGGCACCGGCCACCTGAATGTCCGCTTCGAGACGACGGCCACAGGGCCGATCCGGCTGTGCTGCGCCGGCGAGGAGGCCGCTGTCACAATTGAAAACGGCCGCGCGGAGGCAACCCTCGCTTTGCCCGGCATCGCGCCCTGGTGGCCGCGCAGCCATGGCGAACCGGCGCTCCACGACGTCGAGATCCTCGTCGGGAATGACCGGCTCACCCTCGGTCGCACGGGCTTCCGCCGGATCGAGATCGACCGGGGTGCCGATGGCACGCGGTTTGCCCTGAAGGTCAACGGCGTCGAGGTGTTCTGCCGCGGCGCCGTCTGGACCAATGCCGACATCGCGACCCTGCCGGGAACGCGGGAAGCCTACTCGCCTTGGCTGCAGCTCGCGGCAGACGCCAACATGAACATGATCCGCATCGGCGGAACGATGACCTACGAGACGCAGGCCTTCTTCGCGCTCTGCGACGAACTTGGGCTGATGGTCTGGCAGGAGGCCATGCTGGCCAATTTCGACTATCCGGCCGAGGACGAGGCCTTCGCCGCGCTGCTGCGCGAAGAGGTCGAGACGTTGCTGCGGGTCACGCGCGCCTCGCCGTCGCTGGCCGTCTTCTGCGGCGGCAGCGAGATGTACCAGCAGGCAGCGATGATGGGCCTGGCCGAGCGGGTCTGGGCCGGCCCTCTGACCGAAACGATCCTGCCGGGCATTGTCACAGCCGAGCGGCCCGATATCGCCTATGTTCCCAATTCCCCCTTCGGCGGCGCGCAGCCCTTCTCACCCAATGCCGGTGTCGGCCACTACTACGGTGTGGGCGCCTATGAACGTCCGCTCGAGGATGCGCGGCGCGCCGATGTCAGCTTCGCCGCCGAATGCCTCGCCTTTGCCAATGTGCCGGAGCAAGTGACGCTCGATGCGCACCTGCCCGTCGCCGCCGTCCACGATCCCCGCTGGAAGGCTCGCGTTCCCCGCGACCGGGATGCCTCCTGGGATTTCGAGGATACGCGCGACCACTATCTCGGCCGTCTCTACGACCTCGATCCGGCCAGGCTGCGGCGGGAAGACCCTGTGCGCTATCTGGACCTCTCCCGCGCCGTGACCGGGGAGGTGATCGAGGCGACGTTCTCGGAATGGCGCCGGGCGGGGTCGAGATGCGGCGGCGCGCTCGTCTGGACGTTTCAGGACCTCCTGGCCGGGGCCGGGTGGGGTCTCGTCGATGCCACCGGCCTGCCGAAGCCCGTCTGGCACGCCGTCCGCCGCACCTTCCGTCCGGTTCAGGTGCTGCTCCTCGACGAGGGAACGAACGGCCTCGACATCCACCTTGTCAACGACACGGCGCGCGACGAAGCGGTGCGGCTCGAACTCACCTGCCTGCGGGCGGGTCGCCAGCCCGTCGTGTCCGGCCGCCACGACGCCGTGCTGCCGGCGCGATCACGGTTGCGGCTGCCGGCGACCGACATCTTCGGTGCCTTCTTCGACACGACCTATGCCTACCGCTTCGCCGGGCCGCAGCACGACGTGACGGTCGCCCGCCTCGTCTCGGCGGACACGAACACTCCCCTCGCCGAAGCCTTCCACTTCCCCCTCGGCCGCCGCCCGGCGATCCACGATGCGACGCTGACGGCAGGGCTCGTCGAGACCGATGCGGGCTTCGCGCTCGACATCGCGACCGATCGCCTCGCCCAGTCGGTGCACATCGATTGCCCCGGCTTCCTGCCGTCCGACAACTGGTTCCACCTCGCCCCCGCCGCCGC
>UBPA01000035.1 GCA_900467185.1 Hyphomicrobiales bacterium
GGATTGGTGGTTCGGGAGGGGCGGGGCCTGCGTGTTCGTGGGGCTTGTCCGGCAGGGCTTCAAACGGGATTGCCGGGGTGATATGCAGACCCGCCTGCGCCTCTCTGCAGGCCTGCGCGAGGGGGATGGATGTATATCGGAATCGACTGGGGCGGCACCAAGATGGAGGTGGTGGCGCTGGATGAGGCGGGTGCGCTGCGGGCGCGCGAGCGCGTGCCGACGCCGGCCGCCTACGATGCCTGTCTTGATGCGGTGCGCTCGCTGGTTCTGTCGGCGGAAAACGCGGCGGGCGCTTCGGGCAGCGTCGGCATCGGCATTCCCGGCAGTCCCAATCCGCGCACGGGCCTCGTGCGCAATTCCAATGCCGTCATTCTCAACGGTCGTCCGCTGGGCCGCGATCTCGAAGCCTTGCTCGGTCGCCCGGTGCGGATCGCCAACGATGCCAACTGCCTGGCCGTCTCCGAGGCGGTCGACGGGGCGGGGGCGGGGGCCGAGACGGTGTTCGGCATCATTATCGGCACGGGACATGGCGGCGGTCTGGCCATCGGGCGCAAGGTGCATGCCGGCTTTCAGGGCGTCGCCGCCGAAGTCGGCCATTATCCGCTGCCCTGGATGCGCCCGGAGGAATATCCCGGCCACACCTGCTGGTGCGGCAAGACGGGGTGCCTCGAAAAATACGCCTGCGGCACGGGCGTCGAACTCGATTACCGCCTGGCCACCGGACGCGAGCGTCTGGCCCGCGACATCGTCGCCGACATGCGCGGCGGCGATGCGGTCGCCCGCGGCGTCTATGCGCGCTTTGCCGATCGTCTCGCCCGCAGCCTCGCGCTCCTGACCAATGTGGTCGATCCCGACGTCTTCGTGCTCGGCGGCGGCATGTCCAATGTCGACGAGATCTATGACGATCTGCCGGGCCTCGTCGCGTCGTATATCTTTGGTGATTCGTTCGAAACGCCGATCCGCAAGGCCGTTCACGGCGACAGTTCGGGCGTGCGCGGCGCCGCATGGCTCTGGAAGGACTAGACGCATGACCGCTTCTCTCGAAACCGATATCGCCCGCGTCGCCCATCAGGAAAAGACGCTGACCTTTGCGCACTTCGACGCCGATGTCGCCTGGGCGCTCGGCCTGCGGCTGCGCGACATGGCGGCCGCCGCGTCTCTCGGCGTCGTTATCGATGTCAGCCTGTTCTCCATGCCGCTGTTCTATGCGGCGCTGGAGGGCACCTCGCCCGACAATGCCAACTGGGTGCGCCGCAAGCGCAACTGCGTCGCCCGCTTCTTCCGCAGCAGCTATGCGACCGGGCTTTCGCTCACCCGCGACGGGCGCAGCCTGCAGGACAAGTTCGGCCTGTCGGATGCGGATTTCGCGGCCCATGGCGGCAGCTTTCCCATCACGGTCGCCGGGGCCGGCTGCATCGGCGCCGTCACCGTCTCCGGCCTGCCACAGCGGCAGGATCATGCGATGGTGGTCGAAGCGCTGGCAGGCCATCTTGGCCATGATCTCGCCGGCCTCCGTCTCGACATCTGATTCGTTTCTCCGACGTCTTCTTCGCAAAGGTGCCATCCATGGCCGTTTCCGCGCTTTCCGCCACGCTCGACCACTGGCTGACCGAACAGGCCCTGCCGCTCTGGCGGGACACGGGCTTCAACGATCCAGACGGCGGCTTCGTCGAGACGATCGACCTTTCCGGCCGGCCGACGCGCGACAATCTGCGCGCCCGCGTGCAGCCGCGCCAGACCTATTGCTTCGCCGAGGCGGGCCTGCGCGGCTGGGCCGGCGACTGGCAGGGGGCAAGCGCCGGCGGTCTTGTCTTCTTCGACCGGGTCTTCCTGCAGCCGAGCGGCTTTTACGGTGCGCTGGCCGATGCGGACGGCACGTTGCTCGACCCGTCCTTCGATATCTACAATCAGGCCTTCGCCCTGCTGGCCTTCGCCTATCTGGCGCGCGCCTTTCCCGAGCGCCGCGACGAGATGGCGGCGCGCAGCACGGCCCTGAAAGCCCGGCTGGACGACTGGTGCAAGCACCCGGTCGCCGGCTTCGAGGAGGACAACCCGCCGCGTCTGCCGCTCTGCTCCAATCCGCATATGCACCTGTTCGAGGCCTGCCTTGCCAGCGAAGAGGTCGAGGGTTTCGATCAGGTCGGCTGGACCAATCTCGCCGACGAGATCGCCTCGCTCTGCATGGACCGTTTCATCGATCCGCAGACCGGCGCGCTGCGCGAGTTCTTCGACCATGACTGGGCGCCGATGCCCGGCGATCTCGGCCGCGTGGTGGAGCCGGGGCACCAGTTCGAATGGGCCTGGCTGCTTTTGCGCTGGGGCGAGCGCCGGGGCGATGCGGGCGCGATCGTCAAGGCGCGGCGCCTGTTCGAGATCGGCGAGGCGCACGGCATCTGCGCCAAGCGCAAGGTCGCCATCATGCAGCTCAACGACGATTTCTCGGTGCGCGATCCGCTGGCGCGGCTCTGGCCGCAGACCGAATGGCTGAAGGCGGCGATCCGGCTCGCGGCGCTGAGCGAAGGCGCGGCCCGGGCCCGCTATCTCGGCTCGGCCGAACGGGCAATCGCGGCGTTGAACCTGTTTCTGGATGTACCGGTGAAAGGGCTGTGGCGCGACAAGCTGCCGGAAAGCGGTGTCTTCATCGAGGAGGCGGCGCCCGCCAGCACCTTCTACCACATCCTCTGCGCGATCTACGAGCTGAAGGACTGCCTTGCGCGCATCGAAACGTAACATATATTGACATAAATATATCTTTATGTCACTCCGAAGCCTGTCCAGCAGGCGAAAGGTTGTCCCATGTCCGCCATCACGGCCCTTTTCGGTGAACCGACCCCGGCGCCCGACGGCTCCGAGGTCGCCCGCGCGCTCCGCCAGGCCGCGTCCGAGCGCATCCTCATCATGGACGGCGCGATGGGCACGGAGATCCAGACGCTCGGCCTGACGGAAGAACACTTTCGCGGCGAGCGTTTTCAGGGCTGCGAATGCCATCTGCAGGGCAATAACGACCTGCTGACGCTGACGCAACCGGCGGCGATCGAGGACATCCACTATCGCTATGCGCTGGCGGGCGCCGATATTCTGGAGACCAACACGTTCTCCTCCACCACCATCGCCCAGGCCGATTATGGCATGGAAGACGCTGTCTACGAGCTGAACCGCGACGGTGCCCGGCTCGCCCGGCGTGCCGGCCTGCGCGCGCAGGACAAGGACGGCCGCCGCCGGTTCGTGGCCGGCGCGCTCGGCCCGACCAACCGCACGGCATCGATCTCGCCGGACGTCAACAATCCCGGCTATCGCGCCGTCAGCTTCGACGATCTGCGGCTCGCCTATGGGCAGCAGCTGCGCGGGCTGATCGACGGCGGCACGGATATCGTGCTGATCGAGACGATCTTCGACACGCTGAACGCCAAGGCCGCCGTCTTCGCGACGCTCGAAGTGTTCGCCGAGCGCGGCATCACCCTGCCGGTGATGATCTCGGGCACGATCACCGATCTCTCCGGCCGCACGCTGTCCGGCCAGACGCCGACCGCCTTCTGGTATTCGCTGCGCCACGCCCGGCCGTTCTCGATCGGCCTCAATTGCGCGCTCGGTGCCAACGCCATGCGGCCGCACCTGGCCGAGCTGTCGGGCGTCGCCGATACGCTCATCTGCGCCTATCCGAATGCCGGCCTGCCCAACGAATTCGGCGCCTATGACGAGAGCCCGGAGGAGATGGCCGCGCAGATCGCCGGCTTTGCGCGGGACGGCCTCGTCAACATCGTCGGCGGCTGCTGCGGCTCGACGCCGGCGCACATCAAGGCCATCGCCGAGGCCGTCGTCGGGCATGTACCCCGCTCCGGTCTCGACACGAACGTACAGGCAAGGCTCTAAGACATGGCTCCTTTCGCACCACGGCCGATCCCGGGCATCGCACCGCAGATGCGGCTCTCCGGGCTGGAGCCCTTCACGCTGACGAAGGACATTCCCTTCATCAATGTGGGCGAGCGCACCAACGTCACGGGTTCGGCTAAATTCCGCAAGCTGATCACGGCGGGCGACTATGCCGCGGCGCTGGACGTCGCGCGCGACCAGGTGGCGAACGGCGCCCAGGTCATCGACATCAACATGGACGAGGGCCTGATCGATTCGAAGCAGGCGATGATCGAGTTCCTGAACCTGATCGCCGCCGAGCCCGATATCGCCCGCGTTCCCGTGATGATCGACAGCTCCAAGTGGGAGGTGATCGAGGCCGGCCTGAAATGCGTGCAGGGCAAGTCCATCGTCAATTCCATCTCGCTGAAGGAAGGCGAGGCGAGTTTTCTGCATCAGGCGCGGCTGTGTCGGGCCTATGGCGCCTCGGTCGTCGTCATGGCCTTCGACGAGCAGGGCCAGGCCGACAGCCGGCAGCGCAAGGTCGAGATCTGCACCCGCGCCTATCGCATCCTCACCGAAGAGGTCGGCTTTCCGCCCGAGGACATCATCTTCGACCCGAATATCTTCGCGGTGGCGACGGGCATCGAGGAGCACAACAATTACGGCGTCGATTTCATCGAGGCGACGCGCGAGATCGTGGCGACGCTGCCGCATGTGCACATCTCCGGCGGCGTTTCCAACCTGTCCTTCTCGTTCCGCGGCAACGAGCCGGTGCGCGAGGCGATGCATGCCGTGTTCCTCTACCACGCCATCCAGGCGGGCATGGACATGGGCATCGTCAATGCCGGGCAGCTGATCGTCTATGACGCGATCGAGCCGGAACTGCGCGAGGCCTGCGAGGACGTTGTTCTCAACCGTCGGCCGGATGCGACCGACCGGCTGCTCGCGCTGGCCGAGCGGTTCAAGGGGGCCGCCGGACGCGAGGCGAAGGAGCGCGACCTGCGCTGGCGCGAATGGACGGTCGACAAACGGCTCGAACACGCGCTGGTCAACGGCATCACCGAGTTCATCGTCGACGACACGGAAGAGGCGCGGCTTGTCGCCGCCCGCCCGCTGCACGTCATCGAGGGGCCGCTGATGGCCGGCATGAACGTCGTCGGCGACCTGTTCGGCGCCGGCAAGATGTTCCTGCCGCAGGTGGTCAAATCCGCCCGCGTCATGAAGCAGGCGGTTGCCGTGCTCCTGCCCTACATGGAAGCGGAGAAGCTCGCGGAAGGCGGCGAGGCGCGCCAATCCGCCGGCAAGGTGCTGATGGCGACCGTCAAGGGCGACGTGCACGACATCGGCAAGAACATCGTCGGCGTGGTTCTCGCCTGCAACAATTACGAGATCATCGATCTCGGCGTCATGGTTCCCGCAGCAAAAATTCTGGAGGTCGCAAGGGCCGAGAAGGTCGATATCATCGGCCTCTCCGGCCTGATCACGCCGTCGCTGGACGAGATGGTGCATGTCGCATCGGAGATGCAGCGCGAGGGGATGAACCTGCCGCTGCTGATCGGCGGCGCGACCACCAGCCGGGTCCATACGGCCGTGAAGATCCACCCGCGCTATGATCTGGGGCAGACGGTCTATGTCACCGATGCCAGCCGCGCCGTCGGCGTCGTGTCGAACCTGTTGTCGCCGGAGGCGCGCGATCCCTATATCGAGACGATCCGGGCCGATTACCGCAAGGTGGCGGAAGCGCATGCGCGCTCGGAGCGGGAAAAACAGCGGCTGCCGCTGGAGCGTGCCCGGGCTAACCGGCATCGCGCCGACTGGTCCGCCTATCGCCCCACGACGCCGACCTTCCTGGGAACGCGGGTGTTCGATGGCTGGGATCTCGGAGACCTTGCGCGCTACATCGACTGGACGCCGTTCTTCCAGACCTGGGAGATGAAGGGCGTCTACCCGAAGATTTTCGACGACGAGCGCCAGGGGGCGGCCGCGCGTCAGCTCTTCGCCGATGCGCAGGCCATGCTGGCGCAGATCATCGCGGAAAAATGGTTCGTGCCGAAGGCGGTGATCGGCTTCTGGCCGGCCGGTGCCACGGGTGACGACATCCAGCTCTTCACGGACGAATCGCGGGAGACGCCGCTTGCGACCCTGCACACCTTGCGCCAGCAGATGGCCAAGCGCGACGGTCGTGCCAATATGGCGCTCGCCGATTTCGTCGCGCCGACCGAAAGCGGCATCGGCGACTATGTCGGCGGCTTCGTGGTCACCGCCGGGATCGAGGAGGTGGCGATCGCGGAACGGTTCGAGCGTGCGAACGACGATTATGCCGCGATCCTCGTCAAGGCGCTGGCCGACCGTTTCGCCGAAGCCTTTGCCGAACGCATGCACGAACGCGTCCGCAAGGAACTCTGGGGTTATGCCGCCGAGGAGGCCTTCGAGCCGGAAGCGCTGATCGCTGAGCCTTACGCGGGCATCCGCCCGGCGCCGGGCTATCCGGCCCAGCCGGATCATACCGAAAAGACCACGTTGTTCGATCTGCTCGATGCCGAAGCCGCCATCGGCGTCCGCCTGACGGAAAGCTTTGCCATGTGGCCGGGCTCCTCCGTCTCCGGTCTCTACATCGGCCATCCCGAGGCCTATTACTTCGGTGTGGCCAAGGTGGAACGGGATCAGGTGGAAGATTACGCCCGTCGCAAGGGCATGTCGGTGCTGGAGGTCGAGCGCTGGCTCGGGCCGATCCTGAACTACGTTCCGAAGCCCGCAGAGGCTGCCGAATAGGCAGGGACCGGTTTCGGCCCACAATCCGCCAAGCGCTTTAAGAAACGACGCCCGAGCCCCGCTCCGGGCGTCGTTTTCGTTGGTGGAATCGGGTCGGAATGGCCTCCGGTTGGAATTCGCGAAACATTACAGTGACTTGTCACTTTTATGAAGTTTTTCGAACGGGGGCTGTTGACGAATGCTCATGCTGGGATCTATAAACCGCACACCAACGAGGGCGGCGGCGCTGCTGGCGACCGACGAACTCGCTCTGAAGTTTCTTGACTTTGCGGGTGAGATTGGGGGTCACGGGCTGAAGGCTTTGTGCTCTTGTTTGGGTGATTTTGCGGTGATTGAGGCGGAATGCTTTGATCATTCTGCGATGTGACGGACCGGAAGGTTATCGTCGGTTTTTTGACAATTGAAGATGAGAAAGAGAAACGTGGGCGGCGGACGTTGCGCGGATTGATTGGGGCTTTCGGGCTTTGATCGGTTCATGGAATAGACTTCGACGGTCACGTTTTTGGAATGGAAGTACAGGTGCTCTCGAGCGCTGACGG
>UBPA01000036.1 GCA_900467185.1 Hyphomicrobiales bacterium
TCTGTCGATGCGGGGCCTACTCCAACATCGTCGACGCCATTGCGGACGTCGCGGGGAGGCCGGCATGAAGTCCTTTACCTATGAGCGCGCAACCTCCGTCGAAGCCGCAGCCAAGGCGGCGGCTGCCCATGATGCGGCGCGGTTCATCGCCGGCGGTACGAACCTGCTCGACCTGATGAAGCTCGAAATCGAGACGCCGACCCATCTGATCGACGTCAACACGCTGGGGCTCGACACGATCGAGGCAACGCCCGAGGGCGGCTTGCGGATCGGGGCGCTCGTGCGCAACACCGATCTGGCGGCCGACGAGCGCGTGCGGCGCGACTACGGTCTCCTGTCGCGCGCGCTTCTGGCCGGTGCCTCCGGGCAGCTGCGCAACAAGGCGACGACGGCGGGCAATCTTCTCCAGCGAACGCGCTGTCCCTATTTCTACGATACCAACCAGCCCTGCAACAAGCGCCAGCCGGGCAGCGGCTGTTCCGCCATCGACGGCTTCAGCCGCCAGCTCGGCATCGTCGGCATCAGCTCGTCGTGCATTGCCACGCATCCGAGCGATATGGCGATCGCCATGCGGGCGCTCGATGCCGTGGTGGAGACGGTCGGCGCCGACGGCGCGAAGCGCAGCATCCCGATCGCCGACTTCCACCGGCTGCCGGGCGACACGCCGCATATCGANNGCCGAAGCCGCTCGGCGGCAAGCAGATCTACCGGAAGGTTCGCGACCGTGCGTCCTATGCCTTCGCGCTGATTTCGGTCGGTGCGGTGATCCAGCCGGACGGGACCGGTCGCGTTGCGGTCGGCGGGGTCGCGCACAAGCCATGGCGTCTCGATGCGGCGGACGAGGATCTGCCGAGCGGTGCCGGCCGGGTGACGCGCCGCCTGCTGCTCGACGCTGAGCCGACGGAACACAATGCCTACAAGGTGAAGCTGGTCGAGCGGACGCTTGGCGCTGTTCTTGCCGAAGCGAAGGGTTGAGACCATGAAGTTCGAGACACCTGCAACACAAAATCCGATCGACCGTCTGTCTGTGGTCGGCAAGCCGATCGAGCGCATCGATGGACAGCTGAAGACGACCGGTCGCGCGAAATATGCCTATGAGTGGCACGACGACGCCTTGCCCTATGCCTATGGCTACCCGCTCGGCGCCGCGATCGCCAAGGGTCGCATCCGTGCGATGGATGTGTCGGCGGCCGCCCGCGCACCGGGCGTCCTGTCGATCGTGACCAGCGACAGCATGCCGGACCTGAAGACCGCCAAGCGCAATACCGCCAAGCTCTTCGGCGGACGTGAGATCCACCACTATCATCAGGCGGTCGCGGTGGTGGTTGCGGAGACCTTCGAGCAGGCACGTGCCGCCGCGCACCTCATCAAGGTGGACTACGAAGAAACGAAGGGTGCGTTCGACCTCGAGGCGTCGATGGAAGGCGCCAAGAAGCCCGAGGATGGAGAGCCGGATTCGGCGGCTGGCGATTTTGCGCCGGCCTTCGAGGCGGCCACCGTCCAGTTCGACCAGACCTATACGACGCCCGACCAGTCGCATGCGATGATGGAGCCGCATGCCTCCATCGCCGCCTGGGACGGGGACGCTCTGACGGTGTGGACATCGAGCCAGATGATCGACTGGTGGCGGTCCGACCTGGCGACCGCGCTCGACATGGACAAGGAGAAG
>UBPA01000038.1 GCA_900467185.1 Hyphomicrobiales bacterium
CGCCAGTTTGCCTGACGGGTGTCGGTCTTCAGCATATTGGTGCATCCTTCAGCCGGCGACATGAACGCCGAAAAATTTCGGTATGGCCTTTTCCTGGAGATGCTGGCGCAACTCGATACCGGCAGAAGGTCAATTCGATAATACCCTGAGGTTCATCACAACCATTGCCGGAGTATTTGGGAAAGGCTCACAACTATAATTTCAAGGGATAGATTTCGAGAAAGTGATCTCTGCCGTCACCGCGGTAAGCCGCATTGATCCTGGCGGTGTGTTTCTTCACGGGAGTGGAGTTCAACTGTGAAACGAGAGCATCACGATTATCAGAACACTCTGTACTTGACGTTTATGTCGATGTCGACTCATGCCCTTTGCTGACTTGATCATTTAGCTAGTGACTCATGCGTTCGGTCGCGCAACACGCCTTTGTGCCAGATGGTGCTGTTTCGCAGTTCAGTGAATCAAATCCCAGAGATTTCCGTGTACGTTTATGATTGCAGAAGCTTAATTGTCGTACGTAAATATATGATCTTCGTGTGGGAGGAGCCAGAACGCATAACTAACTTCCAGAACCACGGCCTGGACTTTGCAGACGTGGCGGATTTTGAGTGGAAACCAGCCTGTATCGAAGCCAGTCACACCAATCGCCTGAAAGCCATAGGCTACTTCCGGGATGGAACGGCCGTCGTTATTTTCGCCACGCTTGGTGCCGAAGCCACGTCGATTATCAGCTTTCGTCCGGCAGGACGCAAGGAATAGGAATTTTTGGATGGGCACTGATTACCGCACGAAGGCACAATTCGAACCGAACAGAATGTATACCGAGGAAGACTGGAAGGCCATCGATATTTCTGAACTTACGGATCAGGAGCTTTCGAACATCCGCCCAGCGAAAGAGGTCTTGCCGTCATCTTTTTTTCAAGGCGTCAAAGCTGCACGACGCGGCCCTGGACGTCCAAAGAGTGACGCGCCAAAAGAGCCTCTGACATTGCGCCTCGACGCAGACGTTATCGAGGTGTTCAGGGGCAGAGGTGAGGATTGGCGCGCACAATGAGCGAGGTGCTGCGCAAAGCGGCGGGTCTTTGAAAACCGCTTAGATGACGCTTAGGTTTTGCGGTTGCCCCCTTTCGCCTTGCACTTTTCTCGGCGACAGTCATGATACATGGACTGTAATGTTCTTAGTTTTTGTTCCGGCGAAGCGTTTAACCCGATGTAGCCGTCGATAGCTGACCCTCCAGTTGGACAGTAAAGAACGAAACCGCATCAGCATGTTAGTCCATAGTGTCTGAAGTCATCCTTCCGCGCCGGCTCACTTTCGCATGGAAACCAACACGCCATACTTAGCCTTATATTTGTAGAAGGTTTGCGTCCGAGATGCCGTGCTTGCGGCAGACATCTACAGTCTTCGCGCACGCCTCCTGCTCCTTCAATATCCTGATAATCTGTGGTTTCGTAAACCGTTTATACTTCATTCGTCCGTCTCCGTGATGCTCTGATCCCCATAAACTGGACCGTTCATAATTGGAGTTTTCCGCGGTAATTTCCCGGCTGGGAAAAGGAGCGGAAGCATGAAAGCATCGAAGTTTTCGGACGCCCAGAAGGCGTTTATCTTGAAGCAGGGCGACGACGGCGTGCCGGTGGCCGAGATCTGCCGGAAGGCGGGGATCAGCCAGGCGACGTATTTCAATTGGCGCAAGAAGTATGCAGGTCTGTTGCCCGACGAGATGCGTCGATTGAAGGCTCTGGAGGATGAGAATTCCAGACTGAAGAAGATCGTCGCCGATCTGACACTGGACCGCGAGATGCTGCAAGACGTCATCCGCCGAAAGCTTTGAGGCCTGCCCGGCAGCGCAAGCTGATCGACGGCATGCTGGTGGACTGGGGCATATCAATCCGACGGGCCTGCAAGGTCCTGAGGTTCGACACCTCGACATACCACTACAAGCCCCGCCGCACCGGACAGGCCCCACTCGAACAACGCATCAAGGAGATTTGTGAGACACGCGTGCGGTATGGCTACCGGCGTGTCCATGTTCACTTGCGCCGCGATGGATGGAAGATCAACATGAAGAAGACACGCAGGATTTACAGCGAGTTAGGGCTTCAGCTGCGCAACAAGCATCCGAAGCGCCGGGTGAAGGCAAAGCTCAGAGACGATCGCAAGGAGGCTGTCGGGCCAAACGACGTCTGGGCCATGGACTTCGTTCACGATCAGCTCGCGACCGGCAAGAAGCTGCGTATCCTGACCGTGGTCGACACGCACTCGCGCTACTGCCCGGCCGCCGACGCCCGCTTCACTTACCGGGGCGAGGATGTCGTCCAGACACTGGAAGGCATCTGCCGGAAGACTGGCTATCCCAAGACGATCAGGGTGGACAACGGTAGCGAGTTCATCTCCCGCGATCTCGACCTGTGGGCCTATGCCAACAACGTCACCCTGGACTTCTCACGGCCTGGCAAGCCGACAGATAACGGCTTCATCGAGGCGTTCAACAGCAAGCTCCGGGCGGAGTGCCTGAACGCCCATTGGTTCCTGACCCTTGCGGATTCGCGCGAAAAGTTGGAGACTTGGCGCAAATACGACAATGAGGAACGCCCTCACTCGGCGATCGGATATAACGTCCCGATTGACCTGCATAATCCCGGTGGCGCAACCAGCCAGCCATCGTGATCAGAACCGGAAAACTCTAGTTCCCGGCGGTCCAAAGTTTGGTCCCAGAGCAGTGATGTGACGGACTCTACCAAATTCTGGAGGAAGTTCAGGGTCTCAGGTCAGGATCCACTATGCTTGATGTGTTCGCCCTGCCTGCGGCACGAAGCAACTCTCTTTCGTACGCCAAACCACTTCAGAATATCCAGACTTTCAGCGACGCTTGCCGGCTTCGGGAATGCCTGCTCTTCTGCCGACCCCAAACGCAAAACCGCCCCGGTCATACCGAGGCGGTTATTAATTTGTGACTGAACTGGTTGCGGGGGCAGGATTT
>UBPA01000039.1 GCA_900467185.1 Hyphomicrobiales bacterium
TGCAGGCGCCGCATTGGCCGTGATCGCAGCCCTTCTTCGTACCCGTCAGGTGCAGATGCTCCCGCAGCGCATCGAGAAGCGTCGTGCGGTTGTCGACCGAGAGGGTCTGCTCCTGGCCGTTGACCTTGAAGGAGACGCTGGAGGTCTCCCCCGCCGGCATGCCGGTCACCTTTGCGCCGGCAGGCACGTGTGCCTGGGCCCGAGCCTTGGACGCGACGCCGGTGACGGCGACGGTCGCTGCGGAGGCCATCAGAAGATCCCTCCGGGATAGATCAAGGTCGCCCTGATTTAGCATTTTCTGCTCCATGTTCTTATGAGATTTCCGCGACATGGCATGGCGCGGATCCATAAGCCGGAGCTAGGGCGGAGCGGGAGGCAGACCAGTCCTATGGTGCCTCCCCGGGCCGGACAGCGATCACAAAGCCGACATTGTCGGATGTCATCAGCCTTGTGCGTCCGGCTCCGCATCCGCCGTGGCGAGCGAGGCCTGCGCGTCCGGCGAGACGACGGCGGAGGGCAGCGGCGTGCCGCGTTTGCGCTCGCGCATCAGTGTCAGCAGGCCGGAAAAGACGATGAGCGCGATGCCGCCCGCCATCGGCAGGTCGATCGTGTCGTCGAAGATGAAATAGCCGAAAAGGATCGCCCAGAGCATCTGGCTGTATTGCGGCGGCGCCACGAGATTGGCCGGCGCCATGCGCGCCGCCGTCATCAGCAGCGCGTTGCCGGCGGAACCGAGAATGCCGTAGCTGGCGATGAAAATCCACTGCATCGGTGTCGGTATCGCGATATCCGACAGCATCAGAAGGCCGCTGACGACGAGGACGCCGAGAAGGCCGGCGCCATAGAGCGACANNATGGCGCCGGCAAGATGCCCCACCGAGAGCTCGCGAAACCCCGGACGCAGCACGATGAGCACGCCGACGAAGCCGACGATGACGGCCGTCCAGCGCTGCCAGCGCACATCTTCCTTCAGAAAGATGACGGAGAGGATCGTAACGAAGGACGGCAACAGGAAGAGGAGACAAAAGGCCTCCGCCATCGGCAGCTTGGTGAAGGTGATGATCGACGCGATGGAGCCGATGGCTCCGCAGGCAAAGCGCAAGAGCCAGAGCATGCGATTGGAGGTTCGAACGATATCGAGCCAGGAGTCCTCCCGCGCCTTGATCAGAGGCAGGATGACCAGCCCGAAGACGGCGCCGGCAAAGGCGACCTGATAGGCGGGAATGGCGCCGTCGATGAGTTTGACCGAGGCATCGCTGAACGCGAACACGGCATAGGCGATGAACGCGATGACGACACCGCGAAGGGAAGACTGGGAGACGGGCATGATCTCGAATCGCAAAGGAGGAGGGCTGGCCTGCCATAGCCGGAAAGTTTAGCGCCGCACAGATGCGGATCGAAGGACGATCAGCGTTTGCGCAATCCATCGACGAAGACATCGACCATCCGCAATGCCGTCGGCTGCCAGTCCGCCGGTCCGTGGCTGTAGAAGATGCCGAGCAGCGTCCGTAAGAGTTCGTCCGGGGACACGTCGTCCCGGATCATGCCGGCTCCGGCCGCCCGTTCGAGCAGCAGGCCGATGGCACCGACCATGCGCTCGTAGGAATAGGCCTTGAGTTCGGACGAGCCGACCACGGCCAGTTGCAGCCCCTCGATCATCCCCTTCTTGGTCGCGACGAGGCGGACATTGGCCTGAAGCCAGGATTTCAACGCCGCGACCGGATCGTTCTCCGTCGAGAGCGTCTGGGCGAGATCGGCGAGAAGGTCCACTTCGTGCCGGTAGACGGCATCGAACAGCGCCTCGCGTGTCGGAAAATGTCGGTAAAGAGTCCCGATGCCGACGCCGGCCTCCCGCGCCACGGCCTCGAGGCTCGCCTGCGCCCCGCCAAGGCGGAAGATGGCGGTCGCCGCCTCCAGCAGACGCTCCCGGTTGCGAAGCGAATCTGCCCGCGGCTTGCGCCTTGCCTTTGCGGTCTCCTGGTCCATCTGCTTACTCGTCGCCTGCCACGTTCGCGGGGGCCTTGCTAAACGGAGGCACCCTCCGTATATTGCGTCTCACAGCGCGGCAGCGTCGATCGGAACGCCCGCCTCTCATGCGACGGCTCACCAGCGTTTGTCCCGTCTCGTCACAGCGTCCACCGCGCCTGCGGTTCCTATCCCATACACCACAATCCTGACTGGAGCACCCCATGCCTTTCTCCATCAGCCTCACCGTCAATGGTCAGCCGAACAGCATTGCGCTCGATGATCCGCGCGTGACGCTGCTCGACCTCCTGCGCGAGCGGCTTCACCTCACCGGCACTAAGAAGGGCTGCGACCGCGGCCAATGCGGCGCCTGCACGGTTCTTCTCGACGGACGGCGTATCAATGCCTGCCTGACGCTGGCCGCAAGCCTCGACGGCAGCACCGTCACCACCATCGAAGGCCTTGCCGACGGCCCCGAGCTCCATCCCCTACAGGCGGCCTTCATCGCCTGCGACGGCCTGCAATGCGGCTACTGCACGCCGGGCCAGATCATGAGTGCCGTCGGTCTCCTGTCCGAAGGCCATGCCGGCGACGATCCGGAGCGTGTGCGCGAACTGATGAGCGGCAA
>UBPA01000050.1 GCA_900467185.1 Hyphomicrobiales bacterium
GCCTCGGCGGACGATGTGGTGCTGATGTGCGAGGTGATGGAGGAAGCGCAATATGTGCGGCACCATCCGAAGAAGATCGCGTTTCTCTTTTCCGCCATGCGCCATTTCGCCGAGGATCTGCGCGCGCGCGGGCTGACGGTGCGCTATGTGCGGCTCGAGGACGAGGGCAATAGCGGCGCGTTCGGAGGCGAGGTCGGTCGCGCCGTCGCTGAGCTGCGGCCGGACCGCGTCATCGTCACGGAGCCCGGCGAGTTCCGCGTGCTCGAGATGATGGACGGCTGGCAGCGGGCGTTCAATGTTCCGGTCGAGATCCGCGACGATACGCGGTTTCTCTGTTCGCGGTCCGAATTCGCAGCCTTTGCCGGCGGGCGGCGGCAGTTGCGCATGGAAACCTTCTATCGGGAGATGCGGCAGAAGACCCGGCTTTTGATGGAAGGCGACGCGCCGGCCGGCGGGCGCTGGAACTTCGACGCCGAAAACCGCAAGCCGGCGACGCTCGATCTGTTCTCGCAGCCGCGCAAGGGGTTCGCGCCGGATGCGATCACGACGGAGGTGCTGGAGCTCGTCGGGCGGCGGTTCGGCGCGCATTTCGGACGGCTCGAAGGCTTCGACTTTGCCGTCACGCGCACGCAGGCGGAGACCTTGCGGGACCGGTTCATGGTCGATCACCTGCCGCGGTTCGGCGAGCGGCAGGATGCCATGCTCTCGGGCGATCCCGTGCTCAGCCACTCGCTGCTCTCGTTCTACCTGAATGCCGGGCTGCTCGATCCGCTGGATCTCTGTCGGCGGGCGGAGACCGTCTATCTTGCCGGCGATGCGCCGCTGAATGCGGTCGAGGGCTTCATCCGCCAGATCATCGGCTGGCGGGAGTATATTCGTGGCGTCTACTGGCTGAAGATGCCGGACTATCGGGAGATGAATTTTCTGGAGGCCGATCGCGCGCTGCCGGATTTCTACTGGACGGCCGACACCCGCATGGCCTGCCTGCGGCAGGTGATCACGGAGACGCGCGACAATGCCTATGCCCACCATATCCAGCGGCTGATGATCACGGGAAATTTCGCCATGCTGGCCGGCGTTCGGCCGCTCGAGATCCACCAGTGGTATCTCGAAGTCTATGCAGACGCCTATGAGTGGGTGGAGCTGCCCAATGTGATCGGCATGAGCCAGTTTGCCGATGGCGGCTTTCTCGGCTCGAAGCCCTATGCCGCCGGCGGCAACTATATCAACCGCATGTCGGACTACTGCGAAGGCTGCGCTTACGACGTGCGCAAGAAGACGGGGAAGGATGCCTGTCCGTTCAACGCGCTCTACTGGGATTTTCTCGACCGCAACGCGGACAAGCTGAAGGGCAACCACCGGCTGGGGCCGGTCTATGCCGCCTGGGGCCGGATGAGCCCGGAGAAGAAGCGGGAAACGCGGCAGAGCGCCCAGGCATTCCTTGCGGAACTGGACGCCCTGCCGAAGACCTATTGATCGCGTCTGTCCGGGCGAGCGCTCAGAGTTCGACGGCGATCTGGCGCTTTTCCTTGACGGACCGGAGCGCGGCTTCCGCGAGTGCGAGTGCGGCAAGGCCGTCCGCGCCGGAGGGTGTGATCGGCGTGCCGGTCTCGATGGCGGAGATGAAGCTCGCGATCTCGTTGGCATAGGCCTGGGTGTAGCGGGTCATGAAGAAATCGTGCAGGGGCGGGCGGGTGTAGCCGTCGCCATTGGCAATCTCGATGGAGACGGCGCGCTGGTTTTCCGCCGAGACGACGCCCTTGGAGCCGTGCACCTCGATGCGCTGGTCGTAGCCATAGGTGGCGCGGCGCGAGTTGGAGATGATCGCCTGCTTGCCGCCGGCGGTTTCGAGGATGACCGAAACGCTGTCGTAATCCCCGGCGGTGCCGATATCGGGATCGACCAGAACGGCGGCATGGGCCGTGACGATGGTCGGCTCTTCGCCGAGCAGGAAGCGCGCCATGTCGAAGTCG
>UBPA01000040.1 GCA_900467185.1 Hyphomicrobiales bacterium
ACTACAATCGCACCTGGATCCATACGACCGCTGACGAGTTCATGCAGCAGCTAAAGCGTGTCGCATTTATTCAACCTCATATCCTGCGGCTTTGAAGAAGTTTCGACATTCAGTGACAGAGAAGAAGGTGGCGATGTCGCCGAGGGCTTGGGCAATGGTGTCGAAGCTTCTGGCGACTCGCTTTCGCAAGCGCCTTGAGCTTTGAGAACGCCATTTCGATGGGGTTCAGGTCAGGCGAATAGGGCGGTAGGAAGAGAAGCCAGCCCCCTTTGCCTTGACCATTTGTTCGGGTTTCTCGCTTTTGTGGAAGCCGACATTGTCGAGGATGACAACATCGCCGGGCGACAGTGTCGGGGNNAAGCTGTGTCTCGATCCATGTTTCAAAGATGGTAAGCCCCCGGTGAGGGCCGTCTTGCGAGGTTGATGCGAACATTGGAAGTCCGTAAGCGGCAAGGAGACCCCATCTGGCGCGGCTGATGCTGAGCAGGGTATTTCGGGCATACGAGTTCTCTGAATGTGAGGATCTATGTCTAGACCTGCGGCTAGCGTTGGGTTGATGCGAATGAAATAAGCGGTGCCCGATCGCCTTGACGGGTCGCCGCGTCCTGCCGTCTCAACTCTACCGCTGGCGCAGAGAACTGTAGGGCAGCGATGAGCCTAAACAGGCAGCAGCGGCATTTGATCCGCAGAGCGTCGCACCTGACCCCGATCCCGTCGTCGAAATCGTCATTGGCGGTATCGTTGTGCGAGCCGGCCGCCATGTCGAAGAAGCGCATCTGCAGTTTGTCATCCGAGCGGTTCGCTAGGCATGATCCCCGCAGGTGTAAAGGTCTTCCTCGCCAGTCATCCCATTGACTTTCTCAAAGGGCCGGACAGCTTGCTGTCGCTGGTGCGTGATGCCGGCAGTGATCCGTTCAACGGCTCGCTCTATGTCTTCCGGCCAAACGGGCCGACCGGATCAAGATCGTCTGGTGGGATGGATCCGGGGTCTGCCTTTACTCGAAGCGGCTGGAGACGACGTTGCCCACACTCGCGCCCGGATCCGGATCGGCCAAGACGGCCTGGCTATGGGCTTATGCACGGGATGACAGACCCTTCGGTGGCAGTGGCCCGCCGATGGTCGCCTATCGCTTCGAGGATAGCCGCGCGGGCGATCGTGTCGCCCGGTATCTGAGTGGCTATCGCGGTATCCTTCAGGTGGACGGCCATGGTGCCTATAACAAACTTGCCAGATCTGACGGCGGCAATGACGGCGTGATA
>UBPA01000044.1 GCA_900467185.1 Hyphomicrobiales bacterium
ATGGCAAAGAGCAAGTTTGAACGCAACAAGCCGCACGTGAACATCGGAACGATCGGTCACGTCGACCATGGCAAGACGTCGCTGACGGCAGCGATCACGAAGTACTTCGGCGAGTTCAAGGCGTACGACCAGATCGACGCCGCTCCGGAAGAAAAGGCGCGCGGCATCACCATCTCGACGGCACACGTCGAATACGAGACGCCGGCCCGCCACTACGCCCACGTCGACTGCCCCGGTCACGCCGACTACGTCAAGAACATGATCACCGGTGCTGCCCAGATGGACGGCGCGATCCTCGTCTGCTCGGCCGCCGATGGCCCGATGCCCCAGACCCGCGAGCACATCCTGCTGGCCCGTCAGGTCGGCGTTCCCGCGATCGTCGTGTTCCTCAACAAGGTCGACCAGGTCGATGACGCCGAGCTTCTCGAGCTCGTCGAGCTGGAAGTTCGCGAACTCCTGTCGTCCTACGACTTCCCCGGCGACGACATTCCGATCGTCAAGGGCTCGGCTCTGGCAGCTCTCGAAGACAGCGACAAGAAGATCGGCGAAGACGCGATCCGCGAACTGATGGCCGCCGTCGATGCGTACATCCCGACGCCGGAGCGTCCGATCAACCTGCCGTTCCTGATGCCGATCGAAGACGTGTTCTCGATCTCGGGTCGTGGTACGGTCGTGACCGGTCGCGTCGAGCGCGGCATCGTCAAGGTCGGTGAAGAAGTCGAGATCGTCGGCATCCGCGCAACGTCGAAGACGACGGTGACGGGCGTCGAAATGTTCCGCAAGCTGCTCGATCAGGGCCAGGCCGGCGACAACATCGGTGCTCTCGTTCGCGGCGTCACCCGTGACGGCGTCGAGCGTGGCCAGATCCTGTGCAAGCCGGGTTCGGTGAAGCCGCACAAGAAGTTCATGGCCGAAGCCTACATCCTGACGAAGGAAGAAGGCGGCCGTCATACGCCGTTCTTCACGAACTACCGTCCGCAGTTCTACTTCCGTACGACGGACGTGACGGGCATCGTGACGCTGCCGGAAGGCACGGAAATGGTCATGCCGGGCGACAACGTCACCGTTGCCGTCGAGCTGATCGTTCCGATCGCGATGGAAGAAAAGCTGCGCTTCGCAATCCGCGAAGGCGGCCGCACCGTCGGCGCCGGCATCGTGGCTTCGATCGTCGAGTAATC